>CAVYXK010000014.1:0-1080179 GCA_963772445.1 uncultured Pseudomonadota bacterium | reverse complement strand
GGCAAATCAGCAAGGTTGGCGATGCGATGGTACGAACCACGCTGTTTGAAGCGGCAAACGTTATGCTCACTCGCACCACGCGGTTCTCCGCGTTGAAGGCGTGGGCCCTGCGGATCGCGAAGCTGCGCGGGTTGAAGCGGGCGAAGGTGGCGCTGGCACGCAAACTGGCGGTGGTGCTGCATCGCATGTGGGTTGATGGCAGCGAGTTCCGCTGGAGCAGGACGTCAGCCGACGCTGCCACTTGATAAGTTCAACCGGAAAAGGAGGAGGGACAACGGAGGGCGCAACAGCTCTTCGATAACGAGGTCCCGTCGCAGGGACGCGGATCGAGTGAAGCCGCAAACATGGGCGTCGGCCGGAGCAACCACCGGACCACGCGCACCCTAGATTGGCTCGCTCGGTCTGTCTGATCGCATGAAGTGGCGGCTCCAACGCCGACCACGAACAGAAGCCCGAGCCCTGCGGCGTGATGCGTTAACGAGGGTCTTGACACCAGCGGCCCCATTACAGAAGCCCATGTTTCCCTTGCGCGCTCATAAGTCGTTGATTTTGCTTGGCCTGGCGAGACGGTTTGGCACTACATCACGGTTTGGGCCGATTTTGGCGGGACTGGCGGATCAAGCTCGGTGATGCCGAGGGCGCTGAGCACCGCGGCGGCGCGCTGTGTGCCCCGTGTGACCGACCGTTTTGTGGTGCCGTTGCCGAGATCGATATCGACCACTCGGACAGATTTGAGAGCCGTCAATGCCTCGGTTGCGGAGAGGTCGAGATGTGCAGCCTTGAGCTTCTTTTCGATGGCCCGGTGCAGCAAGTGAGCTAATGCGGCGACGAAGATGTGGGCCTGCACACGGGCGTCAGTCTGATGATAGATCGGCCGCATGTCAATGACGTCTTTGAGATTGGCAAAAGAGCGTTCAACGTCGGCGAGTTCTTTGTAGAGGCGCACCGCCTCAACCGCGGACAGATTGGGTTCTTCGGTCTGGATGACGTATTTGCCTTCGTACGCCTTCTCCCTGGCGAAGTGGAGGGGATGCTCGAAGAAGCGAAAAACCCCGTCCTCATAGCGCCAGTCGTAGTAGCGGTGACCGTGATGGCGGGTCAGGATGGCGGCGGCAGCGGCGCCGACCTTCTCGGGGGCTTTCAGCTTTCCGCTGGCAACGCGACGCGCCAGCTTGTCGAGCTTGCTCCGCACGCGATCCATGGCCTTGACGCGTTGCGCCTGCTCGAACGCCAGGCGCTCCTCGGAATGAACGACAAACACGCGGACACCGGGTCTGTTCGAGGTGACTTCCTGAACCAGTGTCTTTGGAGGTGTCGGCTTCTCGCCGGCAGTGATGCCGCACGGGCATTCGATCCACGCTCCGGTGGCGCTTTGGATATAGTCGAAGATCTCGCCGCTGCGACGGCGATTGCGACCGACGATATAGCCATGACCGCCGCTGCGCAGCTCATCGAGGTTCTGGCTGGTAACCATGCCGCGGTCGCCCACCAACACGATGCGCTTGATGCCGAAGCGTTGCTCCAGATCATGCACCACATCGGAGACGGTCATGGCATCGCGCCGATTGCCGGCGAACACGTGGTGCGCGATCGGCCAGCCGTCGACCAAGACCAGGCCGACCAACACCTGCGGGTTGCGCGGCTTGCCATCGCGGCTGTGGCCATGCGCGCCGAGCTCCGCTGGTCCCTTGCCTTCGAAATAGGTCGAAGGTGAGGTCGTAGAACACCACGTCGATCTGCAGCGAGAACAGATCACGCAGCCTGAGATAGAGCGCATGCTCGATCGCCGCCTTGCGTTTGAGCAATTGGTCAAGCGTTCGGTACCACTGTTTGAGCTGGCGCAGCTCGACCTGCACCCGCGGCGTCCGGCTGGCTTTGCGCCTGGTCTCGTCGCGCCATTGCGCCAGCCAACGCCGACCGTCGCGATCGCAGACGAAGTCGGTCTCCAGCCAACGCGCCAGCCCATGCTCGCTGCCGGGTGCGGTGAGGCGATTGACCACCAGCAGCAAAGCACGGTCGCTCAGCGTGCTGACATCGCGATGGCCGGGCCTGCTCAGCCGGTCGAGTGTCGCCTCGAGCCCGAGCTCGCGCCACAAGTGGCGCGCCACCAGCGTCGGTCCCCAATCCCAGGCCGCGACCGCCTGCACCTGATCGGGCCGGAGGTCGCTGGCGGGGGCGGCAGCGACCGCCTCGCCGTGCAACAGGCGCGTCAGCTTGCCGAGGTCGAGATGCGCCGCCAGCACGTCGCGGCGACCGAGATTGAGAATGGTGCGATGCCGTGTCTTGCCCTTCTCGCGAAAGGCTTCGACGACGCGCACATACTCGTGCGTCACCCCGGCGCCGCCGGCGGCGCGAACCACGCGCAGGAACATCGCTTCCCCAATATCTGGCCCTGCGGATAGCAATAAGAATCCGAGTGCTGCAAGCAGGAAAATTCGCCAATTTCAGCGAATCTCTGTCACTACGTTTTCGCGAAAAACCGGGAAAACGACCTCCGGATCAAGCAAAATCAATGGGACCGGCTCAGCCTGCCGGACCCGAAGGGGAAACATGGGCTAGCCCCTGGCGCTCGCCGGGGACAGCAATAGCCACGCCAAAGGCAGTTGCAATCCAGAAGATAGCCCGGCAAAGTCAATCCCGGATTAAATCCAGCCGTGCCGCTTTGTGATCTCGGATCGAGAGGGCCGCGCTCATGCCGACAACCGTGTTCTTCGCCACCAATCGGGTTGCCGCGAACGCTGACGACGCGATCAACGGGTATGAGGCGTCGATGGTGGCACCATCGCGTCCGGATGCCATCACCTACCTCAAGACTCCCCTCATTTATCAAACCGGTCCGAAAACGTCTGCGAAGAGAGGTTGCTCGTGCAGCATTTGGGAGAAGCGCTGCATCAATGGGCGCAGCCAGTCGTCACGCATGGTCGGGATGAGGTCATAGAGCAGGCAGCCCTGGCGGAACAACGAATGGGCACGGCGTTTGGCGGTGTTGGTCTTGAGCATCCGATCATAACCCAAGGCTTCGCCGGCGGCCCCCAGCAAGGTCAGCAGGACGACGGCGAATGCGTTGATCAGCCATAGCCGGTCACGCCGCTCGGGGGATTTGACACGGATGGTGCCCAGACCCATGCCGAAGCGCAGGTCCTTGCTGTCGCGTAAGCTGCATTCGATATCCCATCCATGATACCGCTGATAGTTTAACCGACTTGCCGGGACCGCCCATACTCGGCCGCGAGGCGCTTCGAGCGCTGGTTCGCTGGCTGGGATCACGCGATGAACGAGGCCGGTCGACCGGTATGGCAGATGTTGCCCGACGACCGGCGACGCACGGTGCTGCGTGCACTGACGCTGATGACACTTCGCCAGAGCCGCGCGGTGGTTGTGGCCGGGGAGTCCAATCATGGTGAGCGAGGTTTGGTGTCCGGCGCCCCACGGCATGGTGTCGGACAAGATCCACCGTCGGCATCGGGAGCGGATGGCGATAGTCTACATTCGCCAGTCCACGCTTCAGCAGGTTGAGCGACACCAAGAATCGACGCGGCTGCAATATGCTCTGGTGGATCGGGCGCTGCAGCTTGGCTGGGACCGCGCATCGATCGTGGTGATCGACGATGATTTGGGGCGGTCTGGTGCCTCGATCGAGGGCCGTCCCGGCTTCCAGCGTCTGGTGGCAGAGGTCGGTCTCGGCCATGTCGGCATTGTGCTGGGGGTGGAGATGTCGCGGCTCGCCCGATCATGCCGGGATTGGCATCAGCTGCTGGAGATCTGCGCGTTGTTCGACACGTTGATTGCGGATTCCGAAGGCGTGTACGATGCGGGTAATTTTAACGATCGCCTGCTGCTGGGCTTAAAGGGTACCATGTCTGAGGCCGAACTTCACATCATCAAGGCGCGGATGTTAGAGGGGCGGCGAGCGAAGGCCCGTCGCGGCGAACTCGGCAAGACGGTACCGATGGGATATCTGCGGCGTCCGTCGGGGGAAGTCGTCCTGGAGCCCGACGAACAGGCGCAGGCGACGATCCGGCTGGTATTCGACCTGTTCGATCGGTTTCGCACCATTGGCAAGGTGCTGCGCTACTTGGTCGATCATGACATCGGGATGCCGGTGCGCACGCAGGGCGGCACCAACAAGGGCGAGTTGGAATGGCATCGCCCCAACCGGGTTTCGCTGAATGATCTGTTGCACAATCCGACCTATGCGGGTGTCTACCTATATGGCCGGCGAGCGTCTGATCCACGCCGGCGCAAACCAGGGCGACCGGGTACTGGACGGCGCTCCAGCCCTCCGGAGGAAGCCGAGGTGTTTCTGCCGGACCGTCTTCCAGCTTACATCAGTTGGGAACAGTATCAGCGCAATCAAACGCAGCTTCGGTCGAACAAGGCGACGGTCTCTGGAGTGCCACGCGCCGGCCAGGCCTTGCTGTCTGGGCTGCTGATCTGCCGTCGGTGCGGTCTACGAATGACCGCCCAGTACAACCAAAACGGCACCGCTCCGCGCTACGTATGTATCCACTTGGCCAGCGACTACGCTGGACCGGTCTGCCAGACGCTCAAGGCGGCGCCGCTTGATGCTCTGATAAGCCGGCTTGTGGTGGAGGCGCTCGAGCCGGCTGCGCTGGAGGTAAGCTTGCTGGCGGCCGGCGAGCTGGAACGCGAGCGCGCGGCGCTGGACGCTCAGTGGCGCCATCGGCTCGAACGAGCAGGCTACCAGGCGCAACGAGCCCGCCGGCAATTCGATGCCATAGAACCGGAGAACCGACTGGTGGGCCGTACTCTCGAACGCCAATGGGAGCAGGCGCTGGCCGAGCAGGCACGCCTGGCAGGGGACTATGAACGTTTCCAGCGTGACCAGCCGCGGAGCTTGACCGCAGCCGAAGTTGCAGGAATTCGCCAACTGGCACACGACTTACCCGGCGTCTGGGCAGCCGCCACTCAGGAAGAGCGACAAGCCCTGGTTCGCCTGCTGCTCGAACGGGTGTTGGTTGAAGTCATCGACGGCACGGAGCAAGTCCGCGTGAGCTGTCATTGGCACGGTGGCCACCAAACCTCGCACCAGCTGGTTCGACCGGTTGCTCGTCTCGACCAACTCAGCACTTACCACCAACTGACCGCCCGTGCAGCCGAGCTGCGGCGTGCTGGGAAGCGCCATGCAGCGATCGCGGAAATCCTCAACCAGGAAGGTTGGCGACCACCTAAGCGACGTGACACATTCACCGCGTTGATGGTTAAGCGTCTCCTCAGCAAAGTCGAAATCGTTGGGCACAAACGGCGACCTGTGGTCATTGAACGTCAGCCCGAGGAGTGGACGATTACCGAATTGGCTCGGCATCTCGCTATGCCAAAATCGACCCTCTACAGCTGGGTCCAGGAGGGACGTCTGCGCAGTCGAGCGGTTCGCCACCAGGGCACGACGTTCAAATTGGTGCACGCCGATGATGCCATGATTGCCGCCCTTAAGCTGGCTCGCGCGACTCCCCCGCCATGGCGTCGTCGGCCGCCGCCAATCGTCGTGGCGGGCTCTCCTGACCCTGTAAAGTCTTGAGAGTCGCCATGCCTGGTCGATCTCAATTCCCCAGCGACGGCCGTACAGGCCGGTCAGTTGCTTGGCCGTGGCATCGGTGCTGCTGGCGGCCAGGCACCAGGCTTGCTTCATATCCGGATCCTGGACACAGACCACGCTTCCCACCCGGTAGCGATCGGCGGTGACCTCGGCGCCGCGCAGCACCCGGGCGCGTCCGCCGGCCTGCACCCAGTCGGCCGCGGTGCGCGTCTCACCGGTGGCGCTGGTCACGGTGATGTTGCCACGGAAGCGGATGACGTAGTCGAAATAATACAGCTCTTCGGTCAGCATCTTGTACAGTTTCTGATCGCCGAAGCCGCGGTCGGCCACGATGCACACCTTGACCCCCGCCGGCAGCAGCTCGGCCAGCCGGACCAGCACGCGATGCTCGTAGAAGCCGCGGCGCTCCTTGAGCGTGCTCTTGTCGACGGTCAGCCATACCAGGGGTGTCGAGCGACCGTGGTCGCTGATCAGGGCCAGCATGATGGTGGCCTGGTTGTCGGCGTCGAAGTCGGTCCAATCCATGGCCACCACGATGGAGCTGCGTGCGCCGATGACGAAGGGCACCCAGCGCACCAGAATATCGTCGACGCTGATGGCAGTATTGGAGAGCAATCGGTCGACCTGCTTGATCGCGTGCTTGGGCTTCAAACTACGCGCCGCGGCGAGGCCTTGGCCGATGGCACAGATAGCCAGGGAGCCGCTGTGCAACACGCCAAGCGTGGCGTCGCATAGAGAATTGACACGCTTGGCGTGAAGGTCCTGCTCCAGCAAGCCGCCAAGCAGGTCGCGAATTCCCTTGTACGAAACGCGCTCCCGGATGACCATGGGTAGCTCCCGAATCGGTGTCGGGAGGCAGACTCGCCGGTCTGCGGGGAGCGCGGAACTACTTTCGCGACTTCGCAAGGATCCATCATCTGCGGCGGCTTCACGATTCTTTTTGGAATCGCCTCTACGGTCGCCCGATTCTTTTATGTCATACGGAAAATGAGGGGATGTTTGAGATCACCTACGGAACAGCTTTCGTCAACGATGTGGACATAGGGACTGACAATCAAGGCGTGGTGACTGACATAAACGGTGTCGTCCAGGGCCGCTTCTCGGAGGAAGCAATCGGAGACATATCGAGGGCCGGCCGCAACCTTCTGGTCTTTGTCCACGGGTTTGACAATACTTTCTCGGATGCCATCACGCGCGCGGCCTTCAACTGGGAATGGCTGGCCGCCTCGCATGTTGCGCTGGCGGACATGGCGGTCGTCGCCTTCAGCTGGCCATCGAAGGGGCAACTCATCGGGTTCCCGTTTCTCGACAGCGATTACCGGTTCGACCAGCAGATGGCCCGTAACTCCGGCCTCCATCTGATGGCCTTCCTCGAAAACCTGAGTCCGATTCTTCGGGTGGCCCGTCGGGCCGGCCAGCGTGCTGTCCTGCTGGCTCATAGCATGGGGAACCTGGCGCTACAGTCGGCGGTCGAGAACTGGTTCCTTCACGGGAACGGCGACGACAAGATATTCGATGTGGTACTGCTGGCCGCGGGAGACTGCGAATACGACACCTTCGGCCAACCGAATCTTGGCCGCCTCAGCGGTCTCACAAGATTGGCCGACAGGGTGTCAATTTACTACAGCCATGCCGATGAGGTGCTCCAGCTCAGTAGAGTGGTAAATCTCGGGGCCCAGCGGCTCGGGCAGGATGGGCCGCGCGATCGGTCGGATACGACGTTGTTCCCGGCGGAACAATACCAGATGGTGGATTGCACGCAGTACCGGGATTACAAGGTCGATTTTCTTACTTCACACCAGTACTATCGGCAATCGCCAGAGGTCCGGTCACTCATCGTAGCAGCGGTTTGAACAGGGCACCCACCCGGGGAATTTGGGATTAACTACATAGGGTTAAACTGACACTTCGCGCTGGCGCAACCAAATCAGGGGGCCAAATGATGTGTCCGCAACAGGTCAGGCGGACAAGGCTTGCGATGGGTGCCGCTCTATCCGCATTGATGGTTGCCGGCTGCGCTAAAGTTTCCATCCATCCGCTGGATGTCAACGGGAACGCGACGGCGCAACCCGAAGGACTACGATATTACGCACCCAAACCGTACTTGCTGGTGATGCGGGTACCGGCTAGCAACACAGGAAACCAAAATCCCAATCTCGGCGGACAGAACCCGCCGCCGGCGCATATCGGGGCGCCCCCCGCCGGGGCGATGCCGCCGGCGCCACCCAATGGGACGACGACGCCGAACGGCAGCAACGGACCCAGCACGCCCACCGGCCAATCGCCGACGACCGATACGAGCTATCAGGCCGTCAGCGATCAGTACGTGGCGAAACTGATCTACTTGCCGGACATGAGCCACGCGATGGCGATCTCGGAATCTCCGGGACTTTTTGGTACAGTGACGATGGGCGCCACGTTGCAGGACGGCTGGCTGCTGACCTCGCTGCAAGGCAACAGCAACCAGCAGGTCGCGGAAACCATCAGTGCGATCGCGTCGCTGGCCGGTGCCTTCGTCGGCGGCGGCGCGCCGAAAGCCGGCGCGGCGGCGGCCGCAAGGCCGGGCGCATTGCCGGGACCGCCGACCGCAGTGCCGTCAGCACCGCAGCTCCTCTCCGCGGGTCTCTATGAGTTCCGGTACGTGAATGGCGTGCTGACGGGCCTGTGTCGGCTCGTTGCATTCGAGGATCAACCGTCGCCCGCATTGTCCGTTCTCCCTTCCTGCGCAGCTTCGCAAACATCGGCCCCGACGCCGTAGGAGGTCCTATGCCACTCGCGGTCCAGGACGGAGCGGCAACGCCGATCGCTCTCGCCTCGCGTACGCCTGCCATGCCGAGCCTACCGATAGAATTCATCTCGCAAGCTCCGTATCAGAATCTTTGCTGGGCCGCGTGCTGCACTATGGTGACGAAGGCCGTGCACGATTTCTTTCCGGAGCAGGGCTCTGGGCTTCCCGTCACGCTCGCAGACGTGGCTCGGGAGGTCATCGCAACGGGCAAGTGCACGCCCCAGGGGCAGATGGAACTCGATCAGCCGTGCTGGCCGGACTGCGCCATTTTCGAGCTGATTAACGAGACGTGCGAGCGACTGGATAAATTCATGGAATTAGAGCTGCTCTGTCAGGAGATCCTCGACAACCTACGGCCAGTAATGATCTATATCGAATTCAACGGCGGCCAGGTAGCGCACGTCGTCCTGTTGGTTGGCTGCGACCGGCAAAACGGCTCCTTCCTCGTCTACGACCCTAAGGTTGGTCGATGCACGAAAGGATACAACGAGCTGTTCAGTATCGACGGCGGGAACTGGACACGCACCTTCTATCGGGTCGGATATTCCTTTCGGCATTAGGAGATAAAACGTGGCCCGCGCGCACTCTATCCCTCAGCCAAGTTTGAGCGCGCTGTCGCGCCAGGTGGGGCGCGATATTTCGCGTCCGCTCGGGCCGGAAGCGAAGGAAAGCTGGTGGGCGGCGACGCACGGCGCGGCGGCATCCCCGATACTCTGCGAAAGCTTCCAGGTATGGGCGCTGGGGGCCGTCGCGATGCGCGCTGTTCGCGACGGCCTGATCGGAATGCACGCCGGGCAGCGCCTAATCGAATATGCCGAAAATACTCGTTACTGGCACCATCAGATTCGCTCTGCGGCCGTCGCCGCCGTAGGCTTCGCTGAGTTGATTCGCGAGGTGAGCAAAGCCGGTCGGGAACGCTGGCGCGTGAAAAGTGTGACCTTCTCCCCGATCGCTGCTGCCATCGACGCGGCTATCAAGCGCATCGATCGTCTCGCTGGCATCGGCGAAGACGATCTGATCCGGCTGCTGATCGTACCAGGGATGGGCCTTTACGCTTTCTGGCTGGAAAGCGCAGATACAGATCGCATACTTGTCGCCAGCAGCTATGCGAACGCCGGACTTTCGCTACGGCGGCCATACCATTGGCACGCCTTCCTCCGCGCACTGGCGCGTTCACGTTGCGCACCGCCCGACGGCTGATCCGCGTTATAGAGGCAGAAGTTTATCTATGCTGGGTAGCGCCACTCAGTGTGAACTTCACGTAACTAGACAGATGGAGCCACAAACCGATGGAGCGTCATCTGTAGAAAAGCTTCCTGACATGTTACGCCTACGAAATCTTGGCTAGCTAGACGGGTACCGCCGGGCTAAGCTAGCTTGAGCTAGCCAGAACGGATGCAGCCTATGAATTCGATTGGTGCCTTCGAGGCAAAGAACAAACTCAGCCATCTCTCGATCTGGTCGAGCGCGGCGAGGAAATAACTATCACCCGCATGGCAGGGAAGCGTCGCATTCCTCGAAGGTATCTGGGTGAAACCCGAATTCAGGCGACGGGGCATTGGCGCCTCGCTGATCGCGTACACCGAAGCACTGCTCGTTGAGCGCGGATTTCGGGAACTGGGATCAGACACACAGATTGACAACCGGCAATCGCAAGCTGCTCATCGGGCATGGGGATTTTCCAAGACGGAACGCGTCGTATATTTCCGAAAGTTTCTGCGACCACCGTCCGCTAACAACCTGCCGTGACTCCACTGTCAAGCCCGGCTATCGAACGCCTGGCGGAAAATCGAGGTGGGGCGCAGAGTGGTGGACATCACCACAGCGAAGTCGAAGCCGTCCTGCAAGTCGGTGTCACTGCCCCGAAATATTTTCAGGAAGACCGCCTCGGTGGCTGGAGCCGTTGCGCTTCCCGATGGCTGATGGCTGAGCTGCGAGGTGGGGCGCCAGAGGTCTGTGCCGCGGACGATTTGCATGTCGTGCGAGCGCAGCAGCCGATTGGCAGCCCGCGCCAACCGTCCCTTCCAGCTCATCGGGCAGGGTTGGCGAGCTGAGGCGGGTCCTTCCGCATATAGGACATGATTCGGTTATTGGCGGTCCATGTCAACCGGCGCTAGGCCGGCACCAGCTTCGACGCTGGGTGGGCGCCAGCCGACGCACAAGTCCGATCAAATTTGCATTTGGGCCCGAAGGGCTCTACCAGCCCGGATAGCCCGTGAGCGCCACCGCGACCACTTCACGCTCCCCCTGATCTGGTCGCGCGCCAGTCGCAGCAAAGCAGCACTCCGGCGAAATCGTATGCCGGTCTTCTGCGCGTACGCACGGCCGTATTTTCTGTAGAACAGGTTCGAGTTAAACAGCACGCACAGAATGGCGTAAAGTTCGTTGGTCCTGGCTCCGCCTTCCCGAACCGACGCCACATCCAGATGGACTACGTGGGTCTCGTTCGTCATCAGTAGTTTGTAATCGTGCAGAAAAGCATTCATCTGGAAATCGCCCTCTTCCCGCCAACCGGTAGCCTTGGAGTAGCGGGTCTCATAGGGAAATCTCTGAAACAAGGATCGTCTGGCCATTATGGCATTGTGGGCAATTGGAACCAATGTATCCCCTGACAGGCGGGCTTCTGCGTTGGTGCTCAAGGTATCGCAGTCGAACGGCGGATCGCCGGTTAGCCCAGTGCCAAATCTCGCTATCGCCTGTTCTGGCCTCTCACCCGTTTGCATATAAACCATTCTTCCCGCAGCCATATCGGCGCCCGCGATCAATCGGCGATAGCACACTTCGGCATAGTTTGGCTCCAGAAACTGGTCGTCGTCGCAGAAGAGGATGAACTCGTTTTGTGCCGCCTCGATTCCGATGTTCCGGCAGAATGGGGTTCCCCGTCTTTCGACGTTACGGATAAGCCGCAGGGCGATATGGGGATGCCTGCTGCCGATCTCGGATACCAGTTGTTCAGTCCCATCCGAGCCGGCGTCTATGACGAAGATGATTTCTGTAATCAACGGCTGCGTAAAAAACTCTCTGCAACTATCCTAAGGGTGTATGCCCGATTGCGCGTCGGCACTATCAGTGTGATCATAGGTGGACACCTGCTCAGGGACAATCCCAGATGGTCGTATAGGCTATACAACCAGATGGTCGTATAGCCTATACAATTAGGTCAACAACATCTTAATGCAGCAGGTCTGCCAAGCTGGCCGGTGGGCGTTCTGGCCGTCCCAGCTCACCCTGGGCGACGGGACACGATCCAACGCGGATATTCGGGCCCGGCTTCGCCCCGACAAGGCGGGGGAGCGGGCGGAACCCGTCGCGCCAAATTTTGCGAATCCCCGGTGACATTTCCTTGACAAGCCACGCAAAGCCGCCAACACTGTATCCGCAACTACCGAGGGGGGTGCGTAAGCAGCATGACTCCACCCGGGTCGTTCGGGGTTGCCGAAACCCTTGGCGTCGGCAACTGACCCATAAGTCCAAGACAATGCTCAGCCCAAAGGCATGAGCGTGAGGCATGGCCTCGCAAAGCGACCCCCGCTAAACGCATTGCGCGTGCGGGGGTCTGTGCGTTCTGATCACCGCGTTACCTAACCAGCTCGAAAACCGGCAGCGTCACCTCCGCCGTGGCAGGCCGGAAGACGACCCGCACCAGCGCGCCCAGCTTCACCCCCTCCGCCGACCCCACAAGGTTGCTCACGAGCAGCGGGCCTTCCTCCAGCCGGACCAGGCAGACGCTGTAGGGAAGCTCGTCCTTGAACCCGTCCCAATAGGCGCGATGAAAGACAATCCACGATTCCAGCCGACCCCGGCCGCTAGCAGGCCGCCACTCCTGCTCGTCCGATAAACAAGCGGGACACACCGGCGTTGGCGGCATATGCACATCGTTGCACCGGCTGCAGGCCTGCACGACCAGCTTCCCGTCGCCCGCCGCCGCCCAGAACGGACGGTTCAGCCCATCGATCTTCGGCAGCGGCTTGTGGTACGCCATCCCCAAACCTCCCGTCAGCCGCGCGTATAAATGATCGAGCGTGTGCATGGCGTCGCCTGCACGTATTGCACCACCTGGCAGTCCGCCACCTGCCGCGCGCCGCAGCCGCCACGAAGCTGACGCACCGCCTCCACGTTCAGCGCCCAGCCCTGCATGTAGGAATTGGACAGGTGCCCGCCATCCGTGTTCACCGGCAGCAGCCCGCCGAGCCGCAACGTGCCGCCCTCGACGAAGCGCCCGGCCTCGCCACGCTGGCAGAATCCCAACCCTTCCAGGCTGAACAGCACGGTCGGGCTGAAATTGTCGTAGCACATCAGCGCGTCGATGTCGGCGTGATCGACGCCGGTCATGCGATAAGCCTGCTCGCCCGCCGCTCGCACGGCAGAGTACCAGAAATCGATATCGAAATTCGGGATCGACGAGCCACGGAACGTCTCCTGCGCCCCGAAGCCCGACACCAGCACCGGCGGCTGAGCGCAATCGCGCGCCCGTTCGGCGGTGGTCAGGATCAGACACACCGCGCCGTCATTGATCAGGCAATAGTCCAAAAGCCGCAGCGGCTCGGCGATGAAGCGCGACGCCTCGTGATCTTCGATCGTCATCGGCGTCCGCATCACCGCGCCAGGGTTCAGCATCGCGTGATGCCGGATGGCGACCGACACCTCGGCAAGCTGCCGTGTCGTCGTCCCATACAGTTCCATATGCCGGCGAAACATCAGCGCATGCGCCGCCCCCGGCGACGTGAACCCCCAGGGATCCCAAACCCCCGGATTTTCTTCGCCGCCATAATTCACCCGCCGCGACCGCCCGATATTCGCATAAAGCAGCGCCGCATAGGTGCAGTGCCCGGCAGAGAGCGCAGTCGCCGCCTCGATGATACCGATGCCCGACATCCGGCCATGCGCCGGCAAGGTCAGCGTCCAGCGCGGGTCCAGCCCCAGCACTTCGCCCATGCGCGCGTAATACGGAATGCGGCAGACCAGCAGCCCGTCGATCAGCTTCTTCTCGACGCCGCATTCGCCAAGCGCCTCACGGAACGCCCAGGCAGCCAGCCCGTATTCGTCGAGTTCGGGAAAGCTGCCGTAACGCGTCGTCCCGACGCCGATCACCGCTACTGTCGTCATGGCCGGGATTGTCCCACGGCTGTTCGGTTCAATTTCGCTGGACACGGTGCACGATGTCGGCTGGCAGTATTGTAAAGAAGATTCACCGCAGAGGCGCAGAGGACGTAGAGGAAATTGAATGTCAAACCTCTGCGCTCTCTGCGCCTCTGCGGTATGACTTCTTCAGAGCGTCCCAAATGCGATGGTCCTGGGTCGTTGAGAGATGCGTCCATCAGATCACCCCCTCCTCCGCCAGTCGCTCCAGCTCCGAAGCCGACATGCCCAGCAGTTCCGTCAGCACCCAGACATTGTCCTCGCCATAGCAGGGCGCGCCGCGATCGATCGGCCCGCCGATATAAGCCGGCGTCTTCGACAGTTTCATCGGCAGCTCATAGACCGGCCAGCGGCCGATCTTCGCGCCGGTGACCTCTGTCAGCCACTCCAGCGCCGCGAGCTGCGGGTCGGTATCGCAGCGATCCTCGGCGGTCTGGCACACACCGGCGGGAACACCGGCACGTTGCAGGCGATACATGCAATCATAGCGTTCCTGCGCGCGCGTCCAGCTTTCGACCGCCGCATCCAGCTCGTCATTATGCGCCAGCCGCTCCGCCAGCGTGGCGAAACGACGATCCTCGAGCCACTCCCCCTGCCCTGCCACGCGCGCCAGCGCGCGCCATTCGTCGTCGGTGAAACAGGCGATGGCGATCCAGCGATCTTCGCCCTCGCAGCGATAGGCCCCGTGCGGCGCTGCCGGCTTATAGGGCGAGCGATTGCCATACCGCCGCCAGACGCGCCCATTGGCCGCCCAGTCGAGCACCGGCACACCGGCAAGGAACAGCCCCGATTCGCATTGCGACGCATCGATCCACTGACCCTGTCCGATGCGTTCGCGGTGATACAGAGCGCCCAGGATCGCCAGCGCGTAACCATACGCACCCATCCAATCCAGGAACGAATATCCCCACCCAGCCGGCATCGCCGGCTCCGGCAGGCCGGACATTTCCGACTGGCCGGCAAAGCTCGCTGCCACAGGCCCGACCGTGCGCATCCGTCCGTACAGCCCGTGGCTGCCCATGCCCGATTGCTGGATATAGATGATGTCCGGCCGGATGCTCTTCAGCACATCGTAGCCAAGACCCAGCCGCGCCAGAACGCCCGGCGAGAATCCCTCCGCCACCACGTCTGAGATGCGCACAAGGTCCTTGGCGATCTGCAACCCCTTGGGGTGGCGCATATTCAGCGAAATGCCACGCTTGCCGGCGTTCTTGTTGTTGAACTGCCCGCCCATGTCGGGGTCCTTCACCCCCGGCAGCACGGACGTTGCCGCCTCCCGCGCTGCCCGGCCGCCCACTGGCGCCATCGCGGCAAGACGCGTGTCGGGATTGTCCTTCCACTCGACTTTCAGGCTCTCCGCGCCGAGCGCCGCCAGGAACCGGGTGCCGCCCGCCGAGGCCAGAAACCAGGCAAAATCAAGGATGCGAATTCCTTGCAACGGAAACGGCTTACCGCGGGCCGACAGTCGCGCCGGCCCATCGCCCCGCGGGTGCGCCGGCGCCGCGAGGCGTCGCGCAGGCTCGCCCAGCACCGCCTCGGTATCCTCGCCGAGCAGCGGCGCACGCCGCCCAATTTGCCAGCTCGTCACCGTGCTGAGCCATTTGCTGACTGGGTAGCGGAAGCTCACTTCCAGCTCCGGATGTGCAATATCCGCGAAGCTGCCGCGCTTCAACCAGTGCGGGTCCAGCGCATTCTCGTGGGCTTGCGCAGCGGCGCCCAGAGCAGCCCCGCCTCCTGCGCCTCCAGCCACGGCATCGAGTCATACGTCCAGGCGCGGGTGAAGCGCTGGATCACGTCCAGCATGTGCATCTTCGCTTCATCCGTCGCCGCCGAGCCCGGGATGGCCCGCGCCGTCAGATCGGCATCGGGCGGCGGTGGCTGCAGGTCCGCCTGCATGCCGTACTTCGTCAGGAACGGTACCAGGTGAACCAGATCACGCGCCCCCATCCCGTGCGAGATGAACCACCGCCCGTCCTTCGAATGGGTAATGCTCGGCGTTGCGTTCGGCGCCTCCACCGCGTGCCGGCAGGTCAGCCTCCATAACGGCGCCCGCCGCATTACCCAGTGCATCACGTCGAGTTCGGTGTTCTTCGCACACGCCTCGTGCACCGCGCAGGACACGTCCTGACCCTCGCCGGTACGTTGCTGATGCAGCAACGCAGCGATAATCCCCACCGCAAGCTGCTCCCCGGCGATGTGATAAGCGTGCCAAGCCTGCGGTGCGATCGGCGGCGTGTCATAGTGCCGCGTCGGATCGGGATCGTAGCCGCAGTTCATCATCTCGCCGCCGAGCGCGAGATGGATCAGATCGGACGCTTTGAAATCCCGCCACGGCCGGACATCGCCGAACGGCGTGGCCCGGGCCACGATCAGCGCCGGAAAGCGTTCCTCCAGCGCCGCACGATCCAGATCCAGCCGCGCATTGATATCACCGCAACTCGTATCCAGCAGCACATCCGCACCACTGAGCAGCCGCAGCAACTGCTCGCGTCCGTGCTAGTCGCCCAGGTCGAGCCGCACCGATCGCTTGCCGCGGTTATAGACCCAGAAGAACAGCGACCGCTCCGGATCAGGCTTGTCCTGATAGAACGGACCGATCCGCCGGGTCGGGCTTCCCTCCGGCGGTTCGACCTTGATCACCTCCGCGCCAAGCCCCGCCAGCAATAGCCCGGTGTACTCCCCAAGCTCGTCGGCCACCTCCACCACGCGCACGCCGTCCAGCATGCCCGGCCCATCGGCGCCCAGCATCGGCGCGATTTCACCGGTGGTCACAACGCAGCGGCGACCGCTTCGCGATACCGTCGCAGGGCGGCGAGATGGTCCGCTAGCCCATGCCCCTCGATCCGCCGATGGTGGCGCCGGTTGAACGTCGTGGTCAGCGTCACATGCGACGCGCCGGCCTGTTTCCAGAACGCCACCTCGCGCCGCCAGTCCGCCTCGGTCCCGCTCCCGCAGGACGTCCACACCTCGATGCCAACCGCAGCCGGATCCCGGCCCTCCGCCCGCACCAGGCTGCGCAGCCGTTCGAATATTTCCAGCGCCGTCTCGTCCGGCGGATAAGCGTTCGGCATCCAGCCGTCGCCCCACTTGGCGATGCGCGGCAGGGTCAGCTCGTGATGGCCGCCATACCACACCGGCACGCGCCGCTTCACCGGCAACGGGTTGATCCCAGCATCCTCGATCGTATGCCAGCGCCCCTTGAAGGTGACGTGCGGCTCGGCCCAGAGCTTTTGCATCACCTGCACCTGCTCCTCCGACCGCCGGCCACGGTTGTGGAAATTCTCGTTCAGAGCGACGAACTCCGCCTCGTTCCAGCCGACGCCGATTCCCAGCCGGAACCGCCCGCCGCACAGCACATCGAGCGAGGCCGCCTGCTTCGCCACCAGCACCGTCTGGCGCTGCGGCAGGATCAGCACGCCGGTCGAGAACCCAAGCTTCTTCGTGCACCCGGCGAGGAACCCGAACAACACGAACGGGTCATGGAACATGTCGGACGAGGTGGTCCGCCCCTCCTCCCAGTTCTGCCGGCTCGCTATGTTGACGCCCAACACGTGGTCCGGCGCCTCTATGAAATCATAGCCGAGCCGTTCCATCGTCTGCGCGTATTCACGGACCGTTGCCGGATCAGCGCCAATATCGGTCAACGGAATCAGTGCGCCGAGTTCCATGTGCCACTCCTATTGCTTGTCTGCCGCCACCGCTTTCAACTTGTCTGATGGTATCGCGAGCGGCGCAATCCCCGCCCGCTCCTGCCGCAACAACATGCTGGCGCGGGAATCGCGGACCCCCGGCATCGGCGCGATCTCGCGCGCGTCACAATGCAGCGGCGACCGCTTCGCGATACCGTCGCAACGCTGCGAGATGGTCGGTCAGCTTGCGCCCTTCGATCCGCCGATGATGGCGTCGGTTGAACGTGGTGCTCAGGGTGAGATGAGTTGCACCCGCCTGTTTCCAGAACGCCGCCTCGCGCCGCCAGTCCGTCGCAGTGCCGGCCCCGCAAGACACCCAGACCTCGATCCCCACAGAGGCCGGATCGCGACCCTCCGCCCGCACCAGGCTGCGCAGCCTCTCGAACGTTGGGAGCGCCGTCTCGTTTGGCGGATAGGCGTTCGTTATCCAGCCATCGCCCCATTTGGCGACACGCGGCAGCGTCAGTTCATGATGCCGCCGTTCCATATTGGTACTCGTCGTTTCAACGGCAACGGGTTGATTCCGGCATCCTCGATCGTATGCCAGCGCCCCTTGAAGGTGACGTGCGGCTCGGCCCATAGCTTCTGCATCACCTGCACCTGCTCCTCCGACCGCCGGCCGCGGTTGTGGAAATTCTCGTTCAGGCTGACGAACTCCGCCTCGTTCCAGCCGACGCCGATGCCCAGCCGGAACCTCCCCCCGCACAGCACATCGAGCGAGGCCGCCTGCTTCGCCACCAACACCGTCTGGCGCTGCGGCAGGATCAGCACGCCGGTCGAGAACCCAAGTTTCGTCGTGCAGCCGGCGAGGAAGCCGAACAACACGAATGGGTCATGGAACATATCGGACGAGGTGGTCCGCCCCTGCTCCCAGTCCGGCCGGCTCGCCGTGTTGACGCCCAACACGTGGTCCGGCGCCTCTATGAAATCATAGCCGAGCCGTTCCATCGTCTGCGCGTATTCACGGACCGTTGCCGGATCAGCGCCAATATCGGTCAGAGGGATCAGTGCACCGAGTTCCATGTGCTGCTCCTATTGCTTGTCAGCCGCCAACACCGCTTTAAGCTTCTCCGATGGCACTGCGAGAGGCGCAATCCCTGCCCGCTCCTGCTGCAGCAGCATTCCCACTCGGGAATCGCGTGCCCCCCAGCCACGGCCGAGTGCCTCCATCAGCTCCTGATGGGCGAGCGTCGTCAGCCGCATCGGCACACCGACCTCGCGCGCGAGCTGGCAGGCCAGCAACACATCCTTGTGCAACAAGCGCAATGCGAAATCCGCCGGCTCATAGCTGCCGGTCAGGAAATGATCGGCCATGCGGTCGAACAAGCGCGCGCGGCCGCCGGCGCCCTGGCGGATCGCCTCGAACAGCGCCAGCGGTTCGACACCCGCTTTGACGCCCATAGTGAACACTTCGGCCAGCACGATGTTCACCGCGGCGCCGGCCGCGTTGTGCACCAACTTGGCGATCGAACCCGCGCCGATTGGGCCGATGTAGCGGGCCTGGTCGCCCATCGCATCCAGCACCGGCTTATACTTATCGAACGCCGCCCGCTCGCCGCCGACCCAGATGGCCAGCCGTCCACTGTTCGCGCCGCGCGGGCCACCGCTGACCGGCGCATCGAGGAAATCGACTCCGCGCTCCGCAAAGCGCGCGTGCAGTGCACGCACCACGTCCACGGCATTAGTTGACAGATCGAACCACGCGGCGTCGGGGGCAAATCCTTGTTCCAGCCCGCTTTCGCCAGTACCCACCGCTTCGACGTCAGCCGGGGTCGGCAGCGAGGTGAACACCAGGCCGCATGCCTCCGCCACCGCGCGTGGCGACTCCGCCCAGACCGCCCCGTCTGCGAGATGGCGGGATGCCGCCTGACGCGACAGGTCATGCACAACAAGCTGGTGCCCGGCCTTCTGCAGATTGGCGGCCATGCCGGTGCCCATCATCCCGAGGCCGATAAAGCCGATCTTCATGCCCGCGCTTCCCCCGATTGGTAGTCAGGGTGTCAGTGTGGGGCGCTTGGGCCGGCCCCCTCAAGATGCGGGTAGGAGACTGAGCCGATCCGCGATGCTCAATGTGCAATGCTGCACCGCAGCATTTTCTCCCTTGCGCTTCGAACTGTCGGTTCCCAACATGAACTGTGTCCACGGAGGAGCGTCCGTTCCCGTCAAAGGAGTAGGCGCAATGTTCTGGCCCATCGATCCCATCACCGGACAACCTGGCCAGATGTCGTTCGACGACATCAGAGTAGTCTGGAAGGCGACGCGTGATTGGATGTCGCGGCGCCGCGCTGCAAGGCTCGGGCGGCGACTGCACCGGCTGAGCGACGGGCAGCTCCGAGAACTTGGTGTCGCTCGGCTTCAGCGGGGCAACTATACTCCGCTCACGCCAGAATCCGAAAATCCTTGGGCGAGATGATACGGAAGTTGTCCGTCACTTGATCGCAGTAGATCCGCCAGTTCCTGGGCACCTCCTCGCGCAGGAACGTCAGGATCGCGTCGCTGAAGTCGCGGAAGGTGTCGTGGCTCTTGTTGTGGGTGACGTGCTTGTGCATCAGCCCCCAAAGCCGCTCGATCGGGTCCAGGTGCGGGCAGTAGGTCGGGATGAAGTGGAGCTTGATTCGGCAGCCCGGCCGCGCCAGCCAGGCCTGCACCAGCTTCGCGTGATGGTAGCGGGCATTGTCCAGGAACAGGTGGATCACCCGCTTGCGCGGATACAGCGCCAGCAGCGCGATCATCAGCTTGATTGTGCTGCCGGCATCGACCGTCTCCACCTCCAGCATCCGGGTGTGGCCGGTCTCCAGGTTGATCGCACCATGGATGTTCAGGCGCTGCCGCCCGCTGGTCTGCGCCACCGCATCGGGGTGTCCTTCGGTGCCCAGCAGCCCACCGGCCGTACCGCGTGCGTCGGATGCACCGCGTCGGCGAACAGCACCACTTCGTCGGCCTCAAGCTGGTTCAGCAGGTCTTCGTAGGCCTTGATGAACGCCGCCTGCTTCTCCGGATCGAGCTTGCGCGACACCGTCTTTGGCTTGCGATGCTCCATGCCGAGGCGATGCAGCAGCCCGATCAGGCCAGACCGGCCCTGGTACTCGATGCCGTACGCTGCGCTGGCCTCCGATCTTGATATCGCGTCCCGTGCAACACGAGAGCGGCATTACCCGCACGTGTCCCGCTCGCGGGAGAGGTGGACTTGCGTGTGCAACCGCGTCTCAATCGGTCAGCCAACCAATTATGCGAAGATATAGGCTGCCGCCCGTGGACATTCCTAGACCAGAATGAAAGCTGCTGCTGCAATCGGACCATCGCGCGGGCTGCGAGGCATGCCGGTCTGGCCGCTGGCAGCCGCGCTCGCCGTCCAAACTCTCGCCACCATGGCGCAATTTTCGGTGCCCGCCGCCGCCCCGCAGATCGCCCGCGACCTCGGTGTGCCCGGAACCCTCAGCGGCATGTTCGTCTCGATCGTCTATACGGTAGGTATCGGCTCCGCCGTGCTGTCACCCGGCTTTGTTCACCGCTACGGCGCGGTCCGCGTCAGCCAGGTCGTGATGCTCGCGGTCCTCGGGATGCTGCTGGTGACGACCGGCGGCAGCCTCGCCGCCCTTGCGACCGGTGCCGTCGTGCTCGGACTCGCGTACGGAGCGATCGCTCCATCCGGCACGCATCTCCTCGTGCCACACACGCCAAAATCCGTATTCAACCTCGTCATGTCACTGCGCCAGATCGGCGTGCCTCTGGGCGGGGTCCTGGGCGCTCTGATCGTTCCACCAATCGCCGTGGCCGCGAGCTGGCGCGCCGCGATGCTGGTCCAGATGGCGCCCGCCCTGCTGCTGCTGGTTCTGCTTGAAATCCCTCGCCGGCGCTGGGACGCCAACCGGGACCTGCACCGGCCGCTTTGGAGCGACGCACTGCCGCGGCAGCTCACACTTCTGCGACAGAACCCGATGATTCGCCGGCTGTCGGTCGCCAGCTTCGTGTACTCCGGCACCCAGCTTTCCTTCGTTGCCTTCATGACGGTGCAGTTGACCGGCGTGGTCCGGCTGGGCCTTGTGCAGGCGGGGTTCGCGCTGGCGTTGTATCAGATCGCCGGTTCGGTCAGCCGGCCGATCTGGGGTTGGATTGCTGACCGATATCTCTCGCCCACCAGCATGCTGGCGGGGCTGGGATTTGGCACGGCCGCCGTCGCGCTGGCGGCCGCCCGCCTGGGACCTGCCTGGCCTTGGGCCGCGGTGTCGACCCTCGCGCTGCTCGGCGGGGCGACCTCCGCCGGCTACACCGGCCTTGTTTACGCGGAATATGCCCGCCTCGGCGGCGTGCACGGGACCGAGGCCACGGGCCTCGGCACCGCCATGGCGTTTGCCGGCGTGACGGTATTTCCCTCGGCGTTCGGCGCGGCGGTGACCGCACTCGGGGGATATGCGATCCCGTACGATGGGCTGGCAGCCATGGCCGCGCTGGCTGCCCTGCTGCTCTGCGGCCGCCGGTCGCCGGAGTGACTTGGAACGGGCCACCGCCCGCCGCATCTGCACATCCATCTGTGCCATGACAAACCAACCCTTGCCCAAGCCCGCCCAGCGGCCGGAGCTGACGGATGCCGATCGCGCCGTGTGGGCGAGCTTTGCGGGATCGATCCGTCCCCTCCCCGGCCGCGCGCGCCCCGAGCTGCCCCCCGAGGCCGACCCGCCGGCCGTGCCTGCCATCACCGCCCTCGCCCGGAAGCCAGCTCGACCGGCACGTCCGCGAGTGCCGGCGATCGCCGTGGGCGTGCATCCGCCCGGTGTGGACAGCTCCACCTGGTCACGGTTTCGGACCGGCAAGTTGGCTGCCGCGCGCAGGCTCGACCTGCACGGTCACACGGCCCAGCGCGCTTTCCACGCGCTGGTGGCCTTTGTGCGCACGGCGCATGCCGACCGGCTGCGCTGCGTCGAAGTAGTCACCGGCCGCGGCAACGGCGAAGCTGGTGGCGTGATCCGCCGCGAGTTCCCACTCTGGCTGAACCTCCCCGACATTGCCCCGCTGGTGCTCGCTGCGGCGCATCCGCACGCCGCCAACCCCGGAGCGGTCCGCCTGCTGCTGCGCCGCGCGCGCTCTAACCTCCTGGCGTCAGGATGGGCTTCTTCCGCTGACCCCGACAAGTCAGCTTCCCCTCACCAGCGCGGCACGGCCGCCGGCCATGTCGGCCGCGAGCGGCGTGGCCCTGGATGACAGCGCCCAAATAGCGCTCCCGAGCACCTCTGCGACACCGTCCGATGGACCGGTTAACGAACCCCTAAATTTTTGGTCCTCGCTCACCACCTTGCGCATCCCAAGCAGAGGCGGGTTCACCGGGTCGCAGCGGAGCGAGGTGATGTGGGCGTAACAGTGGTGGCCGCCAATAGAGCCTACCCTCGGGCTTGCCCGAGGGACGGCAACTGCCTAAACGGTGTGACAGGCTCGGTGGCGTGTCATTCGACGTGCACCCGACCGGCGAACGTGTCTGCCGGGCAGACCACGCATCAACCGGTGCTTGTTCACCCGTAGGGTGAACGACAAGCTGGCTTGCATCTCGCTTCATCCCCGCCGATTCGGCTCCCGAGTGCAATGGGGCAACTGCGGGGTTTAGTTTCACCGGCCAAAGGGCGGAAACCGGGATGTGGTTGCGAGGCGCGCTTATAATCACACCGATGTGTGAGCGAGACCAGTTACCGGGAAACGCGCTGGAGTTGCGGGAGCGCTGCGATGGCTACGCTGTCTTTGGCGCGAACGAAGGCCCGTGACCCAGTCCGGGGGAAGCGGTAGACGATGCCGGAGGCCGGGCCGCGAACGGTCAGACCGGTTCGGCCCACATACTCGAACGCAACGTCGTCATCGCGGCGGGGTTGGACGATCCGCGGAGCCAACCCGGGCCCTGGCAGTGCCGCCGTGATCGCTCTGTGCCGTCCGCAGCAGCTCATCATTCGTCTCCCATGAAGGTGGATCTTCCCAAACCTCGATTCCGGGAGCGGCGGCGCCTACCGCGCGTTGCAGGAGAATCGCGAGTGCTGAAAGTGCAGGCCACAGAAGAATCCGTTCACGCCACGAATCTCCCACAAGCAGCGCGAAGGGGATCGCGATCCAAAGGCTGAGGCAGTAGAAGCACTCCAGAAGCGTGGCCCAGAATCGCCCTACTGCGCGCAGCCGTAAGCGCGCGAGCTGCCTGTTCGGTCCGTCCTCCTCCGTGAGCAAATGCGTAAGCCGCCATACCCCCAGAGCACCGAGCAGGAACTCATAGAACTTCATCATGTCAGGGCAGACACGCCCTCACCGAAAAGCTTTCGGCGAGGGCGCTTTGTCGCATAGCTCAGGGGGCGAGGACAAAGCCCACCGGTGGCGGATCGCTGTCGTAGTCCGAAACGCAATTCCATCCGTCGGTGGTGAGCGAGGCGACGTAGAGGTCTTCGCCAAAGCCCGCAACGTCGCAAACAGATTGATCCGGCTGCGTGAGAAGGCTTAGCGCGCTCATGGTGACTATGGCCGGGTTTGTCGCCGCGCTGGTCTGCCCCGAGGTGGTCGGTGGTGTTAACGGAGTGACGCCTCGCGACAGGCGATAGGAATATGTCGCGAAGTTTCCTGGCTGGGTTGCAGTGTACTGAATGGTGACGGTTCCGGCTAGCCCGCCCGTGCCAGATGAGTAGTGTAGCACGCCGCATGCATCGGCCGGGCTGCCGTTGATCAATGGGGCGCTGAGAGAACCTGAGGTCGGCCTGTTATCCACATGCAGGGTCATGATGAAGCTGTTACCGCTCACGAGCCCAAGCGTGGAGGCGTTGGCGGTGTGTATCGTCCCGTCCGGATCCTCGGTGGTAGGAACGAAGTACCCGATACCGGCTGCGCCGATGTTCACCACCGCACCATTCATGTCAAACAGCTCGAGCTGGAGCTGGTAGGTGCCGGGCGCAGGGAATCCGCTGGTGTCCAACACTCCGTTCGCGAGATCGACGGGCGGATCAGGAAACGCCCAATCCCCGCCAGGCGGCGGCAGGTCGGGCGGAATCTCAAAGAGATTGGGAACGCCATTCACCACTTGGGGTCCCAGGTTATAGACGGAGGTGACCAGTGTGGCTCCGACGAAGTGGTTGTATTTCCGGTTTACTATTCCGGTCAGTGGCGTGAAAGAACCGCTGGTTCCCTGCCGATAGGAGAGCTGATAGTACGTCGCGAGGTTTAAATCGCGGAGGGAGCCGTCAAATTCGATTCGCGGGTAAATCGCGTCCCCAGGCGGGTTGCCAAATGGCAAGTCGAGACCCGCACCGTACAGATTGGCAGCCAGGCCGATATTTGCGCTGGTCGCCGATAGGGTAAGCAGCGTGCTGCTTCCATAGATGCCCGATAACGGCACATTTCCGATGGCGCGGAAGAGAACGTAATTTTCCGGCGCGTCGACCGGCGCGCATGGCGCGCAAAGCGGGGCAAAGGGACTGGCTGTGTAAAGCGTCACCTCCGTCCCGCATTGATAGTTCCAGTACGTATAACAGGCCACCGGCTTCGGGTCGTACAGCTCGACGGAGAAGAAGCCGAAATCGACGGACGCAGTGAAGTATAGGTTCACGCTATCGTAGCAACTTAGAAAGATGTACGTGCTGAAACTGCCGCAGGGATCAGTGGAAATCGTCGCAACCAGCCGCGTTAGCACCCATTCCGGGAAGAGCAGGCAGATCAGGAAGCGGATGATCAACTCATCAACGCTTGTCAGGGCCTGCCGCAGCGATGCGACATCTCCGGACAGCGCGATGTTTTGCACATCGGTGAGCGCCGGAGATGAAGCCGCGTAGCGCTCGATTGTAGAGACCGGCCGGGTAACATCGAGGCGGCCCAGCCGCGCCAGGGAACGCGCCGTATCCGCCACACCGGGAGGAAGCGGCTGCGGGTTCAGAAAATATTGCCTGACCCTGTCGAGGGCGACATCCGGGATTTGCGCGAGGATGATGAATATAGGCTCAACTTCCCAGATCTGTATGGTCGCACCGCAGACCGGATAGTCAATCGGCACCCCGCTGCTATAAAGCTGCTTCAGAAGGGTGCCCTGCACAAAGCACAGCCTTATCCAGCAGAGCCAGATCGGGGAGGGTATTTCAAACTGCGCGGTGGGGTTTCCGGATTTGGAACTCACCTGCAGAAACTGCTGCTGAGCGGATCTGCGCGTCAGATCACTCAGGCTGACGCCTTCCTGCTCCAGTCTTGGCCCGACCACGACGCGGACCTGGCGTGGGTTTTCGCCGACTGGGACCCGCAGTGTCGCGGTGCCGGATTCGCTGACATCGGCTCTGGTGATGAAATGACCGGTGCCGGTGAAGGCATAGGCGGCCGCCGCGGGCGGGCGTTCTCCGGCCGGTGACTCCTGGAGCGTGACGGAGACTGTGATTGGGATGCTTTGGTTTTGACCGGACATATTACGCGTCCCTCGCTGTTCTGATTGGTTATATATTACATGTGAGAACGGTAGCCGTCGTAGCATGCTTGAGGCCCACTCTAAAATCAGGCTCGTCAGCGGAAACTGTGGGTGCTTCGGGGGTATACCGAGGGCTAGTTTTATCACTCAGCCGGCCGGCTGGTGGATTTGTGGACAACACAAGCGCGTTGCCCACAACCCCACAGCCGCCACATCGGCAGAAGCGGAGATATCATCCGCCACCACGGCAGGCATCTTTACGCCTCATCGCGGCTGATCTCAGGGTCTGTCAGGAAGCGGAACAACTTGCGGCAGGTCGTGTCGAAGGAGCGCTGCGCGGTGTCGGACTGACCATGGGAGAGCAGCGGCCCGCCATCGTCGCCGATGAGGGTGAGGACGACCTGCTTGATTGGCCGCCTCCGGAGGTCGCTGTCCATCTGCAATCGGCTGATGACCTCACCGCCGAGAGCCCAGACGTTGTCGCGGTGTCGGCGCAAGGTTTGGCGTGATAGCTGCAAGGCCAGCAGGTCGCGCAGGAACGGCTTGAAGCATTCCACCATCCGCCGGCCAGGCGGAATATCGCGCGCCTCATACGCCCAGCTGCGAGGCCACTGATCGAGGTCCGGACAACAGGTCTGCAAGGGATCGGCAGCAGCCCGTTGCGCCGGTACGCTGTCACGTCTGCCGGCAACTCCTTTGGGTCCCGCTGCCATGCGGCTGATCTCCCTGCTGAACCACTACCAGCACTTTCCTGGGTTCGTTTACGAGAAGGCGCGACATTGCGCCGAAAGCCGAACCATCGAGATCAGCGTGCGGCCCCGCCGCGGCTCGAGACCGGTGTGCTCGGGCTGTCGCAAGCCGGCGCCGGCCTATGATCACCTGAGCCTGCGCCGGTTCGAATTCGTGCCCCTCTGGGGCTGCATGGTGGTGTTCCTCTATTGCATGCGACGGGTCGATTGCCGGGCCTGCGGCGTGCGGGTCGAAGCGGTCCCCTGGGGTGTCGGCAAGCACCAGCTGACCAAGGCCTACATGCTGTTCCTGGCGCACTGGGCGAGGAAGCTGTCCTGGCAGGAGACCGCCGGGTCGTTTCGCAGCACCTGGGACAAGGTCTGCCAGTCGGTCGAGTATGTCGTGCAGTGGGGGATCGAGCACCGGCAACTGGGGCCGATCGTGGCGATCGGCGTCGATGAGATCCAGTATGCCAGGGGACACAAATACCTGACGCTGGTCTATCAGATCGAGCAGCAGTGCACGCGCCTGCTATGGATCGGTCGCGAACGGACGGTGGAGAGCTTCGAGCAGTTCTTCACCCTGATCGGCGAACCATTGGCTGGGCAGATCGAGTTTGTGTGCTCGGACATGTGGCAGCCTTATCTGAAGGTGATTCGTGAGCGGTGCAGCCAGGCCATCCACATCCTCGATCGCTTCCATATTGTCGCCAAGATGAATGCCGCGCTGGACCAGGTGCGTGCCGCCGAGGCTCGCCGGCTGGCCCGGGACGGCTATGAGCCAGTCTTGAAGAAGACCCGCTGGTGTGTGCTCAAGCGCAAGGCCAACCTGACCGAGCATCAACGCTTCCGCCTGCGCGATCTGCTGCGCTACAACCTGCGGACCGTACGGGCCTATCTGCTGAAGGAGGACTTCCAGCAGTTCTGGGACTATGCTTCGCCGAGTTGGGCCGGCAAGTTCCTGGATGAATGGTGCGGTCAGGTCATGCGCTCCCGCATCGAGCCGATGAAGAAGATCGCCAGGACGCTACGCTCGCACCGCGCGCTGATCCTGAACTACTTCCGCGCCAGGAAGCAGCTCTCCAGCGGTGTGGTCGAGGGTCTGAACAACAAGGCCAAACTGACCATGCGAAAATCCTACGGGTTCCGTACCTTCCACGTCACCGAAATCGCCTTGTATCATGCACTTGGTAAGCTGCCGGAACCCAACGTCGCCCACAGATTCTTCTGACGAGGCTAAAATCAGAGCCCGCGGCAAGACTGATCGGTGTTACAGGCACGGGCAGATTTTCCACTGCTTTCTGATGTTAGCAGGGCGCGGACTGCGAACGACCGGGCAAGTCATCATATGCGCGCGATAAGCACCCAGTTATTAATTGTTATTGCAAGCGCGCATTCTACACTTGGTCAAGTTATGCCTCGTCGGATTTTTCTGCTAGCAGAAAAATCGATTATCACTCAAACGTGAGCCTTCCGGGTGGGCAGCGGATCTCGGTTCGAGCCTGAGGCAGGCCCGCGGACTTGGACTGACCAAGACGCGCGGCTCGGGGGCCCGAAATCCGTCAGAAAGCGCTCTTCACCACCCCGCCGTCGACGCGACGCGCGGCGCCATGTGTCGCGGACGCCGCCGGGCAGCGGAGATGGACCACCAGGTTGGCAACTTCCTCCGGCTGCGCGAGACGACGGATCAGGGTGGTGGGCGGAAACCAGTGAAGAACTCATGGGAGAACTCCTCGACGCCCCGCCCCTCGGCGGCAATGCGCTGGAAGCCTTCGGCCAGAGTCGCAAGACAGAATTCACCCTAGACCGGACTTAGACCTGTTTTTCTCCTAAGCTACTGAAAAGTAGAAAAACAGCCGAAATCAGCGGCCATGTAACGCCATAAAATCTGCTTGACCCGACGCAACTCGGCCTGATCCGGTGGGTCCATGCATATCGATGTGGTGCCCAACCGAGGCTCGCCCCCCGCCATCCTGCTGCGCGAGAGCTACCGCGAGGATGGCAAGACCAAGAAGCGCACGCTGGCCAACCTGTCGTCCTGGCCGGCCGAGCGCATCGAGCAGTTGCGCGCCGTGCTGCGCGGCGAGCGGCTGCTGCCCGCCGGCGAGGCGATTGAGATCGTGCGCGCCCTGCCGCATGGCCATGTGCTCGCCGCCCTGGGCACCGCCCGGCGGATCGACCTCGACGGCCTGCTGCCGCGCCGCGCGCCGCAGCGGCGACGTGACCTCGCGCTGGCCATGATCATCGCCCGCCTGCTCGATCCGGCGGCCAAGCTCGCCACCGCACGGATGCTGGATACCACCACCGCCACCAGCTCATTGGGCGAGATGCTGGGGCTCGGCCGGGTCAGCGTGCGCGAGCTCTACGCCACGCTCGACTGGCTGGCGAGCGAACAGCCGTTCATCGAAACCACGCTGGCCCGCCGCCTCCTCAAGGACGGCGCCCTGCTGCTCTACGATGTCACCTCGACCTACCTGGAAGGACGCTGCTGTGAACTGGCGCAGCACGGTTACAGTCGTGACCACCGGGGCGATCGCCCGCAACTGGTGATCGGCCTGCTGTGCGCCGGGGATGGCTGCCCGGTGGCGGTCGAGGTGTTCGACGGCAACACCGCCGATCCGATGACGCTCGCCGCGCAGATCGACAAGCTCCGCCAGCGGTTCCACTTGCAGCGTGTGGTGATGGTGGGCGACCGCGGCCTGCTCGGCAACCGCCGACAACCCTGGGTAATGCTCAGGCCGGGCTCAGTCGGATGGGCGGCACCGGCGGTCGCCCCTCGAGGAAGTAGCGCAGCGCCTCACTGAGAATGCGATACCATCGGCCTCAGCTATCCACCAGCTCCCGCAGGATCCGCTCGCGCGCCGCCGCGTCGCCGTCCTCGTGCACCGGCTGGATGCAGACATGCGTCGCACCCGCGTCGAAATGCGCGCGCAGCCCGCGCTTCACCGCCTCCGGCCCGCCCCACAGCATCATCGCGTCGATGAACCGGTCGCTGCCGCCATTGGCCAAGTCCTGCTCGGTAAACCCGATGCGCAGCCAGTTGTTGCGATAATTGTCCAGCCGCATGTAGCGTTCCAATTCCTTGCGGCCCACCGCACGAGCTCGCACCGGATTGGTCTCCAGCGAGACCTTCTGCTCCACCACCAGCCATTTCGACGCGCCCAGCACGCGCTTCGCCTCCGCCGTGTGCTGCGGCGTCACGTTATAAGGCAGGGCCCCGCGGGTTCGTGCCGCCGCCAGCGCCAGCATATGCGGGCCGAGCGCCGCGATCGCGATGGGCCATTCATCGGCGCCGGCCTGCCCCTTCACGATGCCGTCCAGATAGGCCCGCATGGCTGGCACAGGCTTCGCATACACATGCCCGCGCACGCCTTCCACCATCGGCAAATGGCTCACCCCAAGCCCCAGGATGAAACGCCCGCCATAGAGATCGCTCAGCGTCACCAGTCCGCGCTGCGCCGTGAACGCATCCCGCGCATAGATACTGGCGATCGAGCTGCCGACCTTCAGCTTCGTCGTCGCCCCCAGCATGAACCCGGCGACCGAGAACGACTCATACCCGCGCGCTTCCGGATACCACAGCGCATCATACCCAATCCGTTCCACCTGCTGTACGAAGTCGCGAAGCTCCGGCGCCTTCAGACGGTCCACCGGATACCAGACACCAAGACGGCCAACTTGCATCATCAGATCACCCTCGTCGCGCGAAACTTTCCGAACGTTTTGCCGGCTATTAGTCATCGGGTCAGATCGCATCCCAGTTATACACGTCCCTCGTCCGTTCCAGCGGCGTCAGGCTGTTGCGAATCGCCGGCAGCAGATGCTCGGCCATGCGCTCGGGCGTCCAGCCCTCGCCGCGATGCATGATGCGGATCGGCCGCGGCTGGCTGTACAGATAAATCTCATTGCCGCGCGCCCCCAGAATCTGCCCCGAGATTTCCGCCGCCGCGTCGGACGCCAGGAACACTGCGAGCTGCGCCACCTGGTCCGGGCGCGTCTTGGCGGCGCGCGCCTTCATCTGCTCCTCGCTCTGCCCTGGCACCGTCTCGATCATCCGGCTGAAGGCGTGCGGACCGATACAGTTGGAACGAATCTTGTATCGTTGCATGTCCATCGCTATATTCCGCGACAGTCCGGCGATGCCCAGCTTCGCCGCGCCGTAATTCACCTGTCCCACGGCACCTATCAGGCCCGAGGTCGAAGTCATGTGTACGAAAGCCCCACTCTCCTGCTTCCGAAAATGCACGACCGCGGCCCGCGAGACATAGAACGCACCATACAGATGCACCTTCATCACCGCATCCCACTCCTCCGGCGACATGTAGTGGAACATCCGGTCGCGCAGGATGCCAGCGTTGTTCACCACGATGTCGATCCGCCCGTAGCGGTCGATTGCAGTGGCCACGATGCGCTGCGCCGACTCCCACTCGGCAACGCTGTCGGTGTTGGGGACCGCAGCGCCCTGGCCGTTGGCGGCCTCGATCTCGCGCACCACTTCCTGCGCCGGCGTTTCGTCGCGGCCTTCGCCGGTGACCGCGGCGCCGACGTCGTTGACCACCACTTTCGCGCCGTTGTGCGCCATGGCGATCGCGATGGCGCGACCGATGCCGCGCCCCGAGCCGGTCACGACGGCGACTTTTCCTTCCAGCATGCCGGGCATGGACGTTCCTTTCTGCGGATCATGACTGAGCGGGACCAGGATGCCCCGACATCCAACCGCTGTCATCCCATTCATCGGCCAGCACCGCCCACTGCTCGTGGTCGCGCCAAACGCCGCCGATGCGAAGATAGCGCGGCGAATACCCCTCCCGCCGGAACCCGAGCCGTTTCACCAAGGCGATCGAACGATGATTGTTCGGCTGCACGTTCGCCTCCAGCCGGTGCAAGCCGAGTTCAGCGAAGGCAAAGCCGACCACCCGACCCACCGCCTCGGTCATCAACCCACGACCGGCATGCTCAACCATCCCGTAATAGCCGAGATAGGCGCTCTGGAAAAAGCCGCCCACGATCTCATTCACGTTCACCACGCCGATCACCTCGCCGCTCGCCACTTCGCGCGCGACAAGCTGCACGTGCGGCCCGGTGAGCGAGCGCGTCAGCCAGGCGTCGAATCCCGCCTCGTCGGTAAACGGTTCCGCCCAGGGAAGATGGTAGCTCCGGCTCGCCTGATTGCCGCGAACCAGCTCGGCCCGGTCGGCGCGACTCGCCCGGTTCAGCGCCACGCGCGCTATCGGCATCGCACTCTCCGTCGCCCAAGCCTAGCATTACCACGGCAACGGATGGCAACTTCCCGCCACAAGGAGCCCCGCATGTCCGCACCGATGACCCTACATTTCTCGCCGCGCTCGCCCTATGTGCGCAAAGTAATGATCGTCGCGCACGAGACCGGCTTGCTCGACCGGTTGCACACCGTACGCACGGTAGTCGGCAGCACTATGCCGCACCGCGAGCTGATGCGCCAGAACCCGCTCGGCAAGATCCCCACACTGGTGCTGGAGGACGGCACGGTCATCTACGACTCCCCAGTCATTTGCGAATATCTCGACACGCTGCACGACGGCCCCAAACTCTATCCACCCTGGCCCAAGCGCCTGACGGTCCTGCAGCGGCTCGCGCTCGGCGACGGCATGCTGGACGTGGCGCTGTCCTGGTTCGGCGAGCGCCTCCGCCCGCCCGAGCGCCAGTCGCAGCCGCAGATCGATCTCTGGCGCGCGAAGATCCTGGCCGCCGTCGATGCGCTGGAAACGGAAGCCGATGCGCTCGCCGCATCGCCGTTCGACATCGGCCATATCGCAGTCGGCGTGGCGCTCGGCTATCTCGATTTCCGCTTCACCTCGATCGCCTGGCGCGAGCAGCATCCGCGCCTGACCGCATGGCAGGCGGACTTCGACCGCCATCCATCGGTGCGCGCGAACCTGCCGATTGACGATCGCTGAACCAAAGTGAAGACTCAGAGCCCGCTGAGCCTCCACGTTGATTTAGCTCTGCGCCCTCTGCGTCTCTGCGGGGAATCTGCTCCGCGAACTCGCCTCAACCTCCCAAACTCGCAACCCACTTGCCTTCCGTAACCACTTCGGGGCAGCATTGTCATGACGGTACTCGGAAGCGGCAGATGCCCTCTTCCCGCGGACCGGTCGGGAGGTCTTCCAAGTCGGAGAGCAAAACATGATCACACGCAGAGCAGCGATCGCCTCCGGCATCGCCGCCAGCATCGCCGGTACTACATCCCTCGCGCGCGCCGCGAACCTGCCCGGCGTCACCGCCGCAGCGCTCAAGATCGGGCAGACAATGCCATACAGCGCCCGGCCTCGTCATACGGTAATATCGGCAAGACTGAGGTCGCGTTCTTCAACAACATGGTGAACGACCAGGGCGGAGTGGCAAATCACAAGATCGATCTGATCTCGCTCGACGACAGCTATAGCCCGCCACGCACCGTGGAGGACGTGCGCCGGCTCATCGAACAGGAGGAAGTGGCGTTCCTGTTCCAGGATCTCGGCACACCCTGCAATTCCGCGATCGTCGAATACGTGACGCGCAAGAAGGTTCCGCATCTGTTCGTCGGCTCTGGCGCCAGCAAGTGGAGCGACTACAAGAAGTACCCGTGGACCATGGGTTGGCAGCCGAATTACCGCACCGAGGCACAAATCTACACCAAATACGTCCTGCAGAACGTCAAGGACCCCAAGTTCGCGATCCTCTATCAGAACGACGATTTCGGAAAAGACTATCCCACCGGTGTGCGCGATATCCTAGCCTGGATTTCCACGGACCGGAAATCGCCTAACACGACAGGTTTCACATGCTAGTGGATCAGGCGGAGCGAACGGCCTTGCCACCATGGCACCAGGACGGGTTGGTCGATGAGTCCGGAGGCGAGTACGATTGGAAGATGGGCGCGACGGTGGAAGCGCACTGTGACCTCGTCAGTGGCGATGGCGACGTTTGCCGGCATGTCGATCAAATCGCGGAAGATACGGCGGGCTTGGGCATCATCGTAGCCTCGCATGCGTCGGGCCATCAACCGGTAGAGGGCGCTGGCGAGGACGAGGAGCGCCATGTCGAAATCAACCTTGAAGCCGACTGAAGAGGAGAGCGCGTCGATGTGGAAGAAGCGTACGGCATCGGCGAGCGCATTTTCGATCAGCATGCGCTTGGCATAGCGAGTGATGAGGTTGCGGGCGCTGGCATGCCTGTCGTTAGTGACAAGGATAGTGGGTTCATCGTGGCCGAGATCCTTGATGAACAGTTGTCGGTAGGTGCGTTCGCGAAGGCAGACCTTCTGCTCGAAGACTTGGGGTGTGCGATATTTGCGACTGGGCAGGTTGAGCGTGATGGTGCGCCACGCCGATGCTGCCAGCTCATAGACTTCGGCCAGCAGGCCTTTGGAGCGCCGGCGCAGCGTCATAAAGGTGATCCCGGCGGCATCCAGCCGGTCGAGCCCTTCGTAAGTCGTGAGTTTGGAATCGAATACGAGGTGCTGCGGCACTTTGCCATGCTGACGCTTCCAGAACTCGATGAAACGGAAGATTTCCTCGGCCTCCTCACCCTTGCGAATGTCGGCGTTCGAGTAGCAGAACACCTGACTGTCGGCGTCCTGGGCGAGGAACGTGAGGATGCTGGGCTGACGGCGACTGCGCCTCGGCAGATAGTGTGTTTCGACCACCGGGTGTTCGCCGAAATAGGGCACGGAGTGGAAATCGAGGTTGATCGACTCCCCGCTGAAGAGCGCCTCTCCGGCCAACCGTTCGTGCCACAGAGCGAGCAACCGCGAGACGTTCTGCGGGGTGATCCGTGAGGAATACTCCGACAGGAGGCTCCTCTTCGGCATGACGTTGAGCCCGCAGAACAGCGCCAGGCCTTCGTCGGCAACCAGCGCCATGATATGGCTCTTCCGCTCAATGGCCCATAGCTTCAGAGCCAGCGAGGCGCGCAAAGCATGCGCGGCCGGGATCATGCGCGAGCCGGGGAGTTTGGCGCCGAGCGCCAGGGTGTCGGTGTTCAAACGCACCAGTTCGGCGATGAACAGGAACAGCCCCCCGACCCGTGTCGTGAACTCGCGCGGCGTGAGCGTGAAGCTGCGGATGTTGGCGACTGCCTCGGTGCTGGGCCCGGCTACGGCCGGACGCTCCTCGTCGAGCCGCCGCGGCAGCGGTGCGAACCCTTCCGCGGCGAGGACCTCGCGTACCGCAGTCGCACTGAGTGGCATTCCCCGTTCGGAAAGCGCCTGACTGATCTCGTAGACTGAGTAATTGCGTTTGCGCAGCGCCACGATCTGGTCATGGGCACGGCCCTTTCTGGGCTGCTCACGCCGACCCGGTCGGACGACGGCGAAGAAGTCTGGCAGTTCGCCGCGACGAAAGGCGTGGCAGAGCACCCGGAATGCGCCCGGTGAGTAGCCGAACCGTCGCGCCGCCGCGTCAGAGCCAATGCCTTCGAAGAAATAGGCGCGCAATGCCTCGTATTGGCGCTGCCGTGGGGTCGCCGGCCGGACGAAGAAGCGGCGGCACTTTGTTAGGTCATATGGTGCTCTGATAGCCACTTGTGCACGGTGTCTAACCCCATATATAGTGTCAAGCGAGAAAGACGTGACAACCCCTGCGCCCGCCAGAGAAGGGCTATGGTGCTGCATTTTTGCATCAACCGATGGCGAGGCGGAATCCTGGCAGTCTTCCTTTGGCAAGGAGAAGACAACGTACAAATGGGCTATCAGCGCACCATCATGCATAACAAATCACGCAAAAAAGCGAGTCTTTAGAATCGCTTGACTCGCCCACCGTTAGGCGGGCTCGGCTCCGTGGAAATCCAGGCTAGGCAAGGACTGGGACAAGTACGTCACCAAGGTAGCCAGCTACGAAACAACCGACCCAACGGTCGATTCGCAGATCTCCGAGTTGCAGGCATCTGGCGCCAACGTGCTGCTGGTTGCCGCCATTCCGAAATTCGCCGCGCAATCGATCCGCAAGGTCCACGACCTGGATTGGAAGCCGACGTTCATCATGTCGAACGTCTCCATCTCGGTGGGCAGCGTGCTGCGCCCCGCCGGCCCCGAGAACGCGATCGGCATGCTCACCACGGGCTACCTGAAGGACCCGACCGATCCCAGTTGGAACAACGACCCTGGGCTGAACCAATGGAAGGAATTTATGAGCAAATATATGCCAGGGTCGGACATGACTGACGCTCAGTACGTCTTTGGCTATGGCATCAGCCTGACCATGCTGCAGGTGCTCAAGCAGTGCAACGGGGACTTCTCGCGCGAGAACGTCTTGCGCCAGGCAGAGAACCTGCACGATTACGACTGCCCCGTGCTGCTGCCCGGGATCAAGATCAACACCAGTGCGACCGATCACCGCCCGATCAAGGCGATGCAGCTTATGCGCTGGACCGGCAAGACCTGGGAGCGTTTCGGCAACCTCATCGAGGGCGCGAACGTCTGAACTCGCCCCGCAAGGCGAACGTCCAATTCCCCACGCGTTCGCCTTGCGGGCGAGATACTCGAAATTGACGGAGGACTCCTCGAGGCGCATCAGATTGTTGCCCACGCATCGCTCCCGCCTGCCCACCTGGGATACAGAACCCGACAACTGTTGCCAGCGCCTCCGCCGACACGTCCGCTATTTCCCTTCAGCCTGAATGGATCGCAGCCGACTCGGGAGACTCAGGAACTCCTTTGAGGTACGTTTACGTCATTAGCAGAGAATTAACTCCCGGTACCTAGGCTCATAGGACCGAAAATCAGGGTCTTAGGCTGCTTGGGCTCGGCCACTGCGAACGGTCGCCGCTCAGGGTGAGCTGTGCACAAGGAATAAACCTTATGGAAGGCATGCTCTCGCTGGCTCGCGGAGTGTCTCCCGCCGCCGGGGACGACTGGATCGCGGTGTTCCAGCAGCGCGGCGTCTGGCAACTGACGCGGGATGCCGTCGAGCGCTGGGTCACCCGAAATGCCGCATTTTTCGACATGCTGTGCCGAGCGGCGCCGCCCGGCAGCAAAGTCCTGGAGCTGGGATGCGGTCCGGGACGGCACGCGTTGGGGGCTGCTACGCTCGGATACGAGGTGGTCGGGATCGATATCGTCCCACAGATCGTCAATCAGGCGCAGGCAAACGGACGGGCGGTCGCGCCGGAATGCAATGTCGTATTTCAGGTCGGCGACATGTTCGATCTGGACTCCGTAGCGCCGAAGGGAACATTCCAGGCAATTACGCATGGCGGCGTGATGGAGCATCTGGACTCGGCCGAAAGTATCCGCGAAGCGTTGCTCGAACAGTTGGAATTCGCACCGAACATCGTCTTCGACGTTCCGTTCGACAGCCCCAAGAACCGCCGATTGTTCGCCCGCGACGATATCTTTCGGCAGCTATGGACCCCGGACCAGTGGATGCATGACGTTCCTGGCGGACCTTAGCGTGATCGACGCGCGCACCGAGCTGCACGCAGAGGACAATATGACCGACGATCCTAATTTCAGTTGGTATCAGGAAGTGTCCTGACACGTCCTGACATGCCAAACATGCAGTCAAAATCAGGGCTTTTGGTGAGCATGGGATTGGCGTAGGGTATCAGGAGGTAGCCTGAATAGCCCCAATGTCGGGGCAAAAAGGTATCCCCTGAGGAACCCTAAAATGAGATTGCAGGACTCAGTTATCAACAAGATAGCCAGAGAGGCTAAAGCCAATGGCAAGAGGATTGAGTTAGGAGATCAAGATACAAGATGCTTGAGATTACGGATCACGCCTAATGGAGTGGTGAGCTGGAGCCTACTTTGTAAAGATGCGACTGGTCGGACTAGGCGCTATTTGATAGGCAATTATCCAGGGCTTGGATTACGGGATGCGCGGATCAAGGCTCAGAGATTACGTGAACAGGTTAGGGATGGGTTCGATCCTATAAGTGAGAAGCGGAAGATCAAGAGAGAGATGGAGGATGCGAAGCGCAGGGATGGCCTGACGCTCAGGGCTTTGTTTGATAAATACGAGACACTGGGCAAGGGGTCAGAACTAAAGTCTTGGAGAGTGGGTCGAGATAGGCTAAGCTCCATGTTCAAGGAATTAATTGATAAGGAGGTTGGTCAGATTGCGTTGGCTGACTTGCAAACTCGCGAGTCCAGAGTTCCGGAGGAATTTCGGCTCAGGAGGCTAGGCGGAAGGCCTCCATTTTATTGGTGTCCTGTCGTTCGATGACGAATTTCGCGAAGGTGTTGCTCGGGGTGGCATTCAAGAGAAATTCCGGCAGGCTCTGGCGCAGGGCATTGGCCACGACCAGCTCCGAGGGCGGGATGCCGGGCCGAATGGTTCGCAGCCAGGAGCCGAAGGAATTCCAGACGAGCTGAGGGAAGGCGACGGCCAGATACTGAAGTAGTCCCTGGCAGACGACACCCGCCTGGATGAAGACGTGGTAGGCGTGGAGCTTGCGTTTGACGGCGTTGCGGTATTCCGGCGACTCACGATGGAGATGTTGATTGCCACTGCGGCGGCGGAGCGGCTTCATGTCGGACATCCAGAAATGGTAGGTAAACGAACCGATCAGCCGCACCGCCTGCTTGAACGTGTGCTCGATCTTGAAGCGCAGACCGTACAGGCGAATGATCTCGATAGCCTCCAAAGAGGTGTCGGTGCACATCAGGAGGCACGAGCCTCTTACTGGATGAATCACCGCCACGAAGCGCACGAGTTGACCGGCCGGGCGCCATAGCAGGTCGCGGACCCGATACTGGATGATCACCTGGTGCTCGCCGTAGACGGGACTTTCGGCCTGTTGGAAGCCCTTGGGGTCCTCCAGCAGGGATTTGAGCTTGACCTTCCTGCCATAGACCCTGGGCCGACCTCTCTTCCGCGGGCCGCACTGCTGGTGAGCAGTGTAGGCGACGGCGTTGGACTTCACCCGCGTGACCAGGTGGTTGTTCTCCTCGAGCAGGCCGGTGACGATCTTGCGCGCGGCATAGTAGGCGTCGGCGACGAAGTAGAAGGGTTCTGGGATGGCGACGATCCCGAGGAGCGCAAGCATCTTGTCGAGCAGGGTGCGGCGATCGCGATTGGACCACACCAACCCTTCGTGGATTCGTATGGCGAGCGGCACGGCGAAGACGCTGGCTGCGGCCTGAACGAGCACGCTCACAGCCTGGAGGGAATGTCCCATGATGAATTCGGGCTTGGTGTTCGACTCGGACTGCTGATGCAGGAGTTTGACCGCCGGCATCTTGCGCCCGCGCTTGGGGATCTTGATGCCGTCGCCGACCACGACACACCTTCCCTTGATGCGCAGCGGCTGCGGGAATAGCCGGAGCACCACCTGGGTCCACAGCGCCGCGAGCCGATCGAGCTTCACGGCGGGGCTGTGAAAGTGATCGACGAGCTTGTTGTAGAAGCGAGCCTCGAGCTTCAGCGCCCGCACGAGGCTGGTTACGCCCAGCAGTTCCGTCCGCACCGTGAAGCCTGCCACGGCGGTGGCGAACCACAGGAAGGTGCGCAGACGCGAGAACGCCGGACGCAGCAGCCAAATCGCGTTCCACCAGGGCATCCACAGCGGCATCGGACCCTCTCAATTCTGTTGCCAGCATAGTATAGCACTGGTATGCTAAACCTATGACAAACAAACGCCTGGCAGTGATCAGAAAGCGCGTTGGAAGCATCAAGGCGCAGCTGGCCGGCATTGAAGACATGCGGCCCGGATCGCTCACCCGCCAGTACAAGGATCCAGAGAACCGGAGGGGACCCTACTACCAGCTCAGCTACACGCGGCAGATGAGGAGCCGGACCGAATATGTTCCGCGCGACTATCTGCCCGAGGTGCGGCGTGAGATCCGCAACTATAAGCGCTTCAAGGCGCTCACCGCCCAGTGGATCGCCTTGAGCATCGAGCAGAGCCGCTTGATGATGAAGCGAGCCTTGCGACGGCAATGACCCGCGGTGCTATCCTCATCCGATGGGCAAGCGACGCGCAAAACACCCCTTCGAGAACAACCCGTTCACTGACGCCTTCCTCGAATGGATGGGCTCGTCCGAGGGGGAACGCTCGGTCTACGCGCTCGATCTGGTCTTCGCCGCACTGGATAATGCCGACGTTGACCCCAAACGGCGCAAGATCGTCTGGGACGACGGGAAACGGCTGTCGATCGAGCAGTCGGCAGAATGCATCCATGCCGAGCATCCGGACGTGCCGCGCGACTTGATCGAAACTCACGTGGTCGGGTGGCTCGAGGGCTTTGCGCCGGAATCCTACTCCGAACGCCAGCTCGAGGAGCTCGACCGGCTCACTGAGCAGTGGCTTGACGACTACGAGCGCAAGTCACAGGCCGCCAGGAAGTAACCCAGAACTCGGCACTCTCGAGAAAATGGGCTAGTGCTCCAGGTCGTGGATATATAAGTGATGAGTTGGTGCGAGTAGCATCATCAGGGAAGGTGGCTCCTCGCCAAAGGGTATTGAGTGAAGAGGAGTTAGTCAAAGTTTGGAAGATTTTGATGGCCAGGAGAGGATGGGCCTACGCCGATTGCATGAGGTTCATGCTATTAACTTTGTTGAGGAGATCAGAGGCTGAGGAGTTAAGATGGGAGGATCTGGATAGTGATAAATGGACGGTTAAGATTGAAGATACCAAAAATGGGAGGGAGCATGTCGTATCTCTGAGCAAAGAGGCCATCGACGTTTTGGAAGGAAGATTGGCTTTTAGAGATGGATCTGATCTAATCTTCCCCAGCGAGAGAGGAACAATTCTGTGGAATTGGCCAAGAGCACAAAAGATTGTAAACAAGGCAAGTGGCACGAGTGGGTGGCATCGACATGATCTCAGGAGAACTGGAGCGACATTGATGGGAGAGATGGGAATTGAACCTTATATCATTGAAGCAGCATTAAACCATACGAACGTCCACAGTGCCATAGCTTCGATCTATAATGTTGCGAGATATAGGGAACAGGTAAAAGAGGCATTGGGAAAGCTAGGTGATCGGATTTCAGCGCTTGTAGCGTCGCGCTAGGCTCCGGGAGACCGGGCTAGGTCCGATAGGGGAGGCTCTAGAGCCGCTGATTAGGGCTCGGAATAGGGTGATTTAAGCCCTATTCCTACCTCCCGAGCCCGGCTGATTAGGAACGAAAACCCGGCCTACTCTGCAAACGTTCGTTTCTAGACGTTTCTCGTTTCGTAAAGCTTTAATAGCAAGGGGTTAGCGGATTTCCGATACGAGATCGGAGCATTCCTCCTCGGGCTCTGGGTCTTCGTCTTCATCCTCGTCTTCATCATCTGGGTCGGGAGGCGGATCACCTATAGGTTGTGGCCTTGGGTCTGTTGGGGTCATAGCATTGAACCTCGCTTGCATGGCTTCCAACTCCTTCTTGGCCATTTTGACGGTGTGTCGCATCTCTTCCAGATTAGCATCAGCTTGTAGCAGCTCATTATACATTTTGGTGAATTCTTTGTGTTTGGCTTCCAGTTCTCTCTTGGCGATTGAATATGGATCCAATGGAGGATCATAAAGAGAGATGGAGGGGCGTAGCGTAGTATCAGGCTCACGATCAAGGAGGTCGGCTGAGGCTGTGGTATCATAGTCTTTGAGCTTACCATCAGGCCAAGATTGTATGGCCTTGTATGGGTGCTTCTGACCAGTCAGACGATATACCTCAGCTCGGACCAAAGTCGCAACACCAGGTCTGCCATATGCAAATTTGAGGATGGCTTCCATGGCCAAGATCTGGACTTTGGGATTAGTGTGAGTTGTTAAGTCTTTGAGCTTGCCAAAGACCTCGAAGGCTTCTGATCGACAGGCTTCTTTGATGAGTTTGTAGGCGGCTGAGTTGTGTTGATCCCAACGAGGTGTTGTTCTTTTGAATCCTGCTCCTGGTGGACGATTGCCTGGAAGTAGCCTTCCGAGTTCATCTCGTTGGACTTGTGGCTCTATGGTTTCACTCATCGATTAAGCTCCAGAACTAGGGACGAAAGATACTATACGCCGATCTAAAGCCCAGTGCAATAGGAGTATGAATCCGTTAGTCCATAGACCAAAGATCAGGATATAGGCTGAAGAAATTTGGGTGTTTGGTGTTGAGTGATGATGTCGGGATACGAAGGGGTATGACTTAGGTCTATGATATTTAGATGGAGTTGGGCAAGCGGAGCCTTGATTGTTTCGATCCCGTCTCAAGCGGGGAGGTTGGGGAGGTTAGATAGGGGGTCGATCTTAAGGGGGAAAATATTTAGTTTCTTCCGGAAATATGCCCGAATGCAAAACGAAACAAAATATTTACCCCCCTTAAAGACGCACCCTCCCTAACCTCCCCTACCTCCCCCCTTAGTCCGGAAGCGAATCGAACTCGACGTTTTCAGCCTGTTTTCGCTTATTTTCAGTGATGTCTTTAGCTGCCGACAACATATTCCAATCACTTGGCTTGAGGTTTTTATCAGCTTCACAATATCCCCACACTATAGCATTATGTTTCTTGCCCACCCTCACAAATTTCCTTCCACCAAAGTTAGTGTTCTCATGACCTCTTAGCCAATCACCCAAATCCGTAGCACTGATCTTCTTAGCTTTGATCTTACTCATCAAAAGTAGCGCATTCTGGACGGCCTCCATCACCTCATCACCATTTCCTACCATTTCGATCAACTCATGCACAGTGAACATAAAGTTTATTCCAAAGCCATATTCCAAAGCTCCCATCACCTCTTTCACCAAAGAAATTTCAGGCTCATAAGCTCGCATCCACACTTGTGACTTAACACAATCCACTCTGCCATAATACACCAATGCTGACCTTATATAATCACTCCATTTATTAAACCCGGGCAGTGGATCTAACTTACCAGGACACCCTGCATGTATATAACCCAACACAATTGTCAGGCAATCAATCAACACCAAACACCTGTTGCCCAAAATGTATTCATGTGGTTTCCGAACAAACCTCTTTGTCTCTGGGTGCTCCATTTTAGTATCAAGATAACCGTATATGGCTCTACGTATTATGTCTCCAACCAAAGTTATATGATTGCCATTAGCAAATGGTGTTCCCATGTAAGGCACATGCTCATTTGCCTCATTCTGATTGAAAGGTCTGACTTCCACCAAAGGTTCGCTGAGCATCTGGTTTAACAAAGAGCTATTCAATTCACCATTGATGTTATCAATGTTCAACAATGGTGTGCCTTGGCGGAGATGTGATGTTAATTTCTTCTCAAATTCATCTGGCTTTATGCTGACTGTCATTGCTGCCAATGGACCTCCAATTGCCATATACGCTGGTAAATTTATCACATAGGATTTACCAGATCCACGGATCGGAGCGCCAAACACATGCAATGGCACCATCTCCAACATACCTCTGGCTGCCACAGTCAGGAACCCAGACAATGCCACAGATTTGGAGACATCTCCCGCTTCGCCACCTCCATCAACTTTACTCATTGATGCAAATGCCACTTCAGCCAGTATGTTCTTCTCAATTCGCTCCAACGCTACCATGACCTCTCCCTCATCAGGCTTCATATTCAATCTGGTTTCAATGCCATGGAATGCAGGATCATCCACCAGCCATAACTTAGTCTCCGGATCGTATCCTGGTTTATACAACAGGTCTCCGTTTGGGTTCAAAGTTGGAGCGTGCACAATGCCATTGATCGGGCGATATTTATGATTCCTATTATAGACCAACATAGGAGCTACAATCACATCAGGAGCCATAATTCTTCTCACAATCTGTTTTCCACCATCATCCTTTTTAGCCAAGAATTTTCTCCAGGAAATTTCCCTATTGAGTATCGTCGTCATCCAAGCATTGACCACAGGCAACAACACAATGCTTGGAGTTCCAGTTTTATATATCACTCGCCTAGGTGTCACGAGGTGTAATCCACGCGTAAACAACTCCACCTCTCTCTCAATCAATATGTCTTCAGAGAGATCAATGGTGGCATTTAGTTTGTGTTCTTGCCAAGTTATCCCTGGCTTATCACCATCCTTCCAGGTCCCAACATCTTTCTTACTGATTCTTGATGATAGCTGCCAACCAGAATTATACTTTCGAGCTAAAAACACCAAAGACCCAAAGCCCCAGCCCTTGGTCATATAACGGTCAAATGTCTTCCATTCCTTCTCACAAACCTTCTCTTCATCAGGATACGTTCCGTCTAGTGCGCCAGGGTGTTGTTCTGACCATTTAATCCAAGCTCTAAGCCCATCATCAGCACCATCTCTCGCGTCATAAATCGCCATTCCAATGTTTATCCAAAATGGTCGATCAACACGCTCATCATTTGGGATGGCATCCAAAGTTTCCTCAACATCTTTAATTGATATTACTTCATGCTCCACACATCGTTTATGGTCGCCTAACATCAAAAATTTTTTGGCTTGCTCTATATCCACTCCATGTATTGGCGCTGCCTCCAAGAGATAATCAACAATCTGCTGTTTGGTCAGTATCGTCAAATCTTCACGCTTAGTATTATGTGGTCCCTTATCATCCTCCCATTTAATCGCCACACCTGTATGATGCCAACCAAAGCACAATAACTGGTGTCCTTTACCCAACACCTCGATCTCTTCCAACTTTCCGTTATCCTTATGATATGCTCCTGGCAAATGTAAATAACGAAACTCAGAATCATCAGAACCATATATCAGCGCAAACCTTGGTGAATTTTCTCGCGTCCTCATCAACATTGGGCCTAGACGCTCTATTGCCAGCTTATGGAGCTTTACTGATCGAACAGCGTCATCCACATCCACATCCACCATGAATAACCCATTGCCCAATATCCCAGTGTTGAGCTTGCCTCGCTTCGCCAACTCCATCTGATAATCAATGGCGTCCTTTTCGGTGATTTCTGGCCAACCAGGTTCAAAACATTGCTTACCACCTGTTGGAAGTGGTCGAGGTATAAATCCATTTAAGCGGATGGAGTGGCGCAGCTGGGTGATGGACTTAATACTCATTTCCAAGTCTTTGAGCATTGGACTACTCCCTGGTTGTCTACAACACGCAAAACTCCTGCCTGTTGTTTGTTTTGCTCAGTTGTTTGGTTGCTCTTCAAGCTGTATGCGCTCACTCCAAACACCAAGAAGACCATGCTTCTCCAACCAAGCAATGCCAAGTCTGTCTGCTAAAGTCCACATATGTTTTCTATTTAATTTGATGAATTGGTCGATCATCGCAGCGCCAAAGCAAGCCCCGACAATATTGCCTATTTCCGACAATCTATGTTCAAATGATCTTAGTTCATCATATACATGCTTCATTGTTTCCTTTGGCATTGGCTTCAGCCGATGCTCTGATTGAGGAACATCTCCCAATGTTTTGGGTTTGAAGGAATGTGACCAATTTTGGAAATTTGTCCAATCTGAGCTTGAAGCATTCGCCAAAAACTTATCTTCAATTCCCGGAAGCTCAGCGTGGACCTTGCGACTTACTTTGACAAACTTATCACACCAATCGTGTCCAAAGCAAGGACCAACAATATTGGCTAATACACAAATTCCATACTGAATGTCATTGATTTCTGTATAAACAAATTGCATTTGTTCTAACGTCATAGGCTTTAGACGGTTTGCCATTTTACTCTCCCTCATAAGGCCCAAAGCCTATATCTTCATGCTCAGCTTCCCATTCGATCAGTCTATGATGCTCAGTTGATGGTCGAGGTTCGTCACTCATCGTCTTCTCCTGTTCCTCAGTTCCTTTTCGTCGCTTCTCATCAACTTATTGATTGACTTCAACACATACACGTTGGCCACACCAATGCACATAGCAGCGTATTGTGTGTCGCTGAGCTCTCCGTCTCTGATCTTAACCAGGCAAAGATTCAGTTGATCTGCCACCCAGTCAATAGCTTCCGCCTCGCTCATGCCCAAGATCTCAATGCGAATACCTTCAATGAGAGCTTGCATTTCGTTTGGCAAGATGGGTGGAATCATTCTACTATCTCATCTTCACGGAAGACCTGGTGATGGTCATGCTCGTTCGGAACAAGGAAGTTCATCTCCTCATAATGAACGGGAAACCAACCATTAAACCATTTGCGTGTCAACAGCCATTTGGCATATGATAAGTCAGCTTTCACCACAAACTCGATGGTCTCACCGCTATACTTGCCAAAGGGCATCTTGTTGCTTTTCATCTGATAGTCTCCACTGCAATGGAAAGTTATTGCGATTGCCTCCCCCTTGCGCCGATCTCGGAAAGCGTCTATATAGAACGCCGACAGTGGCCGACCTCTTCCAGTGATTTACTGGTTGTCGGTTGTTGTCGCGAGGCATAGGACTTAAACTCTTGGCCGGTCACCTTTGCATGGAAGCTGGGGGTGACCGGCCTCTTTATCTATAGGGCAATTTGATCTCACACTCCATGATTGAAGAAGCTTATCATCAACGCTAGTGCCAGTATCAACACCAGGAGGATGTTGATGGTCATTTTCAGTCTATGCGGTATTCAATTTTTGTGGCATTGCCTTCCTTATCAACCTCAACTCTGGTCAACCTACTTATGATATATTCCTTCAACTCTGAAATCTTGTAGTAAATCCTACTGTTGGTGCTCTTATACCAAGGTGGGCCGCGCCCTTGATCTCTCATCTTTTTGAGAGCAATCTCTGTTACTTCAAGCAATAAGGCAGCCTGTTTTGTGGTAAAGAATTCAGCTTTGAATTTTATCATCAATCGCTGGCTTTCAGCGATCAGATCCTCTGGTGTTTGCTTTGTTTGTGACTTGGTTTCGCTCATCTGTTTCCCTTGCACTAGATCAGAGAGGTAACATCAGTTAGTTACCGGAGATATAATACGCGATACGCGGCGGCTCGTAAAGCCCTAAATTTCCGGTCCGTAGCGCTGGTCCCGTGGGAAGAATTTCGACCATTCAGAGAACTCATTCGGCGACAAGGGCTCAGGTTTTTATCCTAATGAAGAATGATTGATTCCATCACGGATGGCGTCAAGAGCGTTCCCGCGCGGGAACGGACTCGTCATTCATCACTCATCACTCTCAATTCAAGGGAGATGGAGTGGGCGAAGCTGGAGATAAGCCAGGAGCAATGATGATGCGCACACATACATATTCGCCGCGCCCCATTGGATAGACAGGACCAAATTCACCTGCTTTCAGGCGCCGCTCCGTCTCATCATCACCCAACAAAGCTTTGATCTTACTGAGCAGGATCATCCTTGGTTGTTGGCCCTGATTATCATTCATGCTCCTGGCCCCCTTGTCGGCAGTGAGTTGATGAACGTATCCAGATCTTGGGATGTGATGTATCTTCTCCGGCCAATCTCTTTGATTGCACCGAGCTTGCCACTCTTGATAAGTCTATAGCCAGTTGATCGGCTTATCTGGAGTTGTTGGAAGGCCAGGAGCAATGGAATCAGTCGCGTTGCTCCTGGCCTTCCATTCAGCTTGTCTGAGCGGTCCATCATCATCTCCATTGTTCACAGACACAGAGATGGGCATGACGCTCCGCCAGAACAGTAATTAGATTGGGCGTGATAACCTGGGTTCAAGAGATATCACACAGAGTTGATGGACGTCTCTTGACGTGTCTGGACGTGTCATGCTATATACCAGTTGATAAACCCAGGAAAAGATAGGCCGATTTAGAGCGACCTAAGCTCCGATTGCCGGGCTCCGGGCCGGTTAGCTCGCCTCTTTAGTTCCGAGTTTCGTTTCCGTAGTCTCTATCTAGGTTTTTTCGATCCGGCTAAGCGTAACGACCCGCTAATCGGGGCTTGCGCTCGGGACCGGACGGGTTTATATAAGAGAGTTTTCTGGCGAAAGGACACACTGATGCCAGATAGATCCAACTTCAAAGACCCTGAACGAGTGTGGAACCTTCGTGAGTTCACACACGAAATGCGCAAGTTAGCTCCACGTGTTGTCGAGATTATGCAGAATATGCTCGATCACTCGGAGAACCTCACAGCAATTGAGCAGATGGCATTAACGAACATGGTGTTTGATCGAGCTTATGGCCGTCCCAGAGTTCAAATTGCTGTCAATGATGTTGATGACACTGGGAGAAGGACTGTGCTCTATATTCCAGACAATGGTCGTGGGGACACCCTCACGTATCGTCAAGAAGATGGGAATGGTGAGTAACAGGGAGTGAAGTGCTATGACTGAAGCAAATGAGCATACAGAATATGATCCGGCCGATCTAGAAGCCATCAGAGCCCAAGGCCATAGTGTCTTCCGTGAAGATGCTGGAATAGAATTTGGGGGATCAAGTCTGATCTTTGCTCGTCAACTGGATTACGTCAAATCCAAAGCTTATAGTAAGAAATTTCCTGACATGAAAGCATCGGTTCTGGTGCCTGATAATACAGATACTCCTGAGTGGGCTGAAACCATCACCGTGATGTCTTATGACCAAGTCGGCATGGCTAAGATTATCGCCAATTATGCTGATGATCTTCCCAGGGTTGATGTCAGGGCCATGGGGAAGACAATTAATGTCAAGACCATAGGTGATAGTTATGGCTATAACTATAACGAGATAAAAGCGAGCCGAGCCACGGGCATTGGCTTGGATAGTAAGAAGGCTGAGGCTGCTCGGCGAGCCACTGAACTTAAACTTAATAAGATAAAATTAGTCGGGGATGAGGAATATGGATTGTTTGGGTTGTTTAATCATCCGAATATACCTGTAATTGTGCTACCACATCCTGGTTCTTGGAATGCTTTGAGTGGCGATCAGGTTTTAGAAAACTTGATAGCGATGCAGGATGCTTTCTGGCAGCAGAATAAGGGTGTTCATGCTGCCACGTTCCTGGCTTTGGCTTCGGTGGCCTATTCGGCCTGTGTGACCAAGCAATTGAGCGCTGGTATTATGCCAACGTCTCCGTTGACATACTATAAGGCATTGTATCCAGATACCAAGGTCGAGCGAGTTTATGAGTGCGAAGGAATTGGGTTGCCGAACTTGCCAGGAGTTGATGTAGCTCTCTTGTATGAACAGAGTGTAGATAACATCTCGCATGAGTTAGTTATGCCATTTACTCAATTGCCACCCGAGGCCAGAAACCTAGAATTTGTTATTAACTGTTTGGCCAAGTCGGGTGGCGTTCAAGTTTATTATCCACTTGCGTTGTTGTTTGCTGCGACCAGCTAGCTCGCGTGTTAGACCAACAGTTCTCCACCTGCGTGTTTGACACGCGCCTAGAGGACACGGGGACAGTCTTTCTGGTGTAGGCTGTTCCTGTGTCGCTCTCTATTGCTTGGTGTCGTCAGGTAATTTTGGCCAGTTTATGGTATATGTGAGAGGCTTCGTCGCTTCTTTCTTAAATAAACTCTCGAACAAGATGGTATTTTTCGTTTCGAATTTTTCGATTGCTGATTCCAGAATAAGGTTAAGATCATTGTTTGCTTTGGTTACGGCATCCACGGCTGTGATAGCCGCGCTGGTAGTCGTAGCAAGGGTTTCCTTGGCTGGACTGGAAGGCAATAACTTCACAGCAGCCTCTACTTTCTCAAGTCGGCTCGTAATAGTCTCCAAGGCGCCTCCCTGTTCCTTCACGTAAGCCAATTGCTCTTTGAGAGCGCCGATTGAACCTTCTGAATGAGACTTGGCAATATTCCAGCAAACTCGGCCAACAAAAATACATAGACCTCCAATGGCGAGAAATATGCCACCACAAACCCACGCCGCATGGCCAGGGTTATACTCTGCCCATAAAGCTAGAAACGACAAAAGTTGATAGTTGTTGTCCATCCTAGCCTCGCATGGCAAGGCTGGTAGGATACCAGTTTTAATGAGGACAATAAAGGGCAGCGGTTTCGTTTCCCTAGCGTAAACCCGGTAGCCTAGGCGCGTAGAAGCCTTCCGAGTCCCGACCCGGTGCAAGGGACCGGAGTAACGCTAAGCCGGCTTCCTGCCCCCGGATTTAGGCGAAATCGAGGGTATCCTGCCCGACCTCTCCGCCGCCGATCCGCGACCCGGACCTAGGGCCGAATAGGGTAGGCTTCCTGCCCTAGTTTTAGGGGCCATATGCTCCTGGCCCCTAGTATCCCAAACGTATCCCTAGTCTCAAAACCTGAGTCTAACTCATTGATATTATTGCCAGAACCAACGGACCGACGATCTGGTGGTCGCCCTCGGCCGCTAGCCCGACTCGCTTGCGGGCGACAGACCGTTTGGTCGGGCACCTCCTTTTGATAAACGCACGAATGACCGGCGACAACTGTCCTTCCGGCCATGTCCGAAGCGAACGCATCGCTAGCGCCTGAAATACCGCTCGCCCGGCGGCCGCTCATCCTGGCCGCATGCATGGCCGCGAGCTTCATGGCAGCAGTCGAAGCCACCATCATCGCTACCGCAATGCCAAGCATCGCCGAGGCGCTCGGCGGCTTCCGCCTGTTCGCCTGGGTGTTCTCAGCCTACATGCTGACCCAGGCGGCAACGATCCCGCTCTACGGTCGGCTTGCCGACATCTATGGTCGCCGCAGGGTGTTCTTTGCTGGGGCCGGCCTGTTCCTGATCGGCTCGCTCCTCTGCGGCTTCTCGCACACCATGCTGCAGCTTGTGTTGTTCCGCGCCATCCAGGGCTTGGGTGCGGGCGGCGTGCAGCCCATCGCTAACACCATCGTCGGCGATATCTACAGCCCAGTCGAGCGCGCCCGCGTGCAGGGCATGCTATCGGCCGTATTCGGTGTCTCTGCGGTGATCGGACCCACGCTCGGCGCCATCATAGTGCAGCACGGTGCCTGGCCGATGGTGTTCTGGGTTAACCTTCCGATTGGCGCCGGGGCAGTCTGCATGATCGCCCTGTTCCTGCCCGAACACGCCCGGGTGTGCCCGCGCCTGATCGACTACCAGGGATCGTTGCTGCTCATCCTAGCGATCGGCGCGCTGATGCTGCTCTTGGTGCAGGGTCTCGAGCTCGATCGATTCATGCGGGCTGCGGCCATTACGGTTTTCCTATTGGCAGGCTTCTCTCTCATCATGCATGAGAGGCGCGTTGCCGAGCCGATGCTGCCCCTCGAACTCTGGCGCAATGGCGTGATTGTCAGCAGCAGCGTCGGCAGCCTGGTCACCGGCACACTGATGATGGGTGTGACCGCCTACCTGCCGACCTATATCCAGGGCGTAATGGGCCGCAGCGCTGACGTCTCGGCCTTTATCCTGGCCGCGATGTCGGTCGTGTGGGTGCTTGGCAGCACTACGGCCGGGCTTTGCCTGCCCTATGCAGCTTACCGCCGTATCGCCACCCTCGGTGCGATGGCACTCGTCGCAGGTGCGGCCACACTAGTTGCCATGACGCCGGGGCGAGGACCGGCATGGGCCGCTGTCGGAGCTGTCCTGATCGGCGTCGGTATGGGTTTGTGCAACACCACTTTCATGGTCTCGGTGCAGACCTCGGTAGGGTGGCGGCAACGCGGCGCGGCCACGTCATCGACCATGTTCCTGCGCTTTCTCGGCCAGTCACTCGGCGCTGCCGTATTCGGCGCGGTGCTCAACGCCGGCCTGGGCGCCGGCACCACGGGGACGTCCGGCGTACTCGATCAACTCCTGGACCCGCATCGACGCAGCATGCTGACAACCAGAGAACTGGAACACTCGATCGAACGAATCAATACCGCGATGCATCACGCCTATCTGCTGACAGGAATGCTAGCCGTGTCGTCGCTGGTATTCGCGTTGACCTACCCGGCAAGGGTCGGACCGGGCGGCCAAGTCCGCCAGTGCTAGAAGGAGCCTCCCCATCGGATCGTCGCAGACGTGTCACCACGTCGCACTCGAGCAAACGACCGGCGCGGCGAGTGGCCAGGCAGCCCAGTCAGCTCCAGTCTATCCCCGCTTTCTGCCGGTTGGTGATGCCGCCCTGACTGTCGAGTTCGGCGACGCGATAACGCCGGACGTGAATGAAGCAGTCGTCGCGCTAGACATCGCGCTGGCCGCAGCCGAACTCGATGGCATCGTCGAAACCGTGCCGAGCTACCGATCTCTTTTGGTCTGCTACGAGCCATCGGAGATTTCTTTCCGGCGGCTGGTTACCGAGTTGAAGCGCTTGCTGTCTCGCGGCGATTGGACGCGGCATAACGTCTCGGCGGCCTGGACCGTGCCGGTGGTGTACGACCCGCCATACGCCCAGGACTTGCCCGAGGTTGCGCAGCGCCTCGCGCCCGAGGCGCTGCTGTTCGGCTACTGGCCGACCGCAAAGGAAGTGCACGCGCTCTTGTTGCGGTATGACCAGCATCACCGCGACGGCCTCGCCGTGCTCGACAAGATCGCACGCGCAAAGCCGAGTGCGTTTCGACCCGGACCCGCGCGGGCCTCGACCGAGATTTACGATCCTGGTCCAGCGCCCGAGTGGACGACGAATTGGGATCCACACCCGTCTATGCCGAAGTATATCCCGCCGGGCGACGACGTGGACGGCTGGCAGCCTGCCTCCGAGACGCTCGCCCAGCTCGCGCGGCATCGCTGCCAGCAGCGTGCGTTGATCCTCGGTTAGCTCGGCGCGGTTCTCATAGACGAGCGCCGGCTTGCGCGGGGCGCTGCATATCTCGCGCCGGGAAGCGCCCCGTCCCAGCGTTCCGGCCGGTGCTGTTATGATCGGGGGTATCCAGGCTGCCATCTTACCCATCCCGATGCCCAGCGCTTGGTACAGCCTGGGGCAGACACCATTGCGGCTGTTCGAGCCGCGGCGCCACAACCCATTTCTATTCCGCCCCGGCGACCGCGTGCGGTTCCGTCGCATCGATCTGGGCGAGTTCGATCGCCTGACCGGGCTTTCCACCGACGTGCTCTTGTCCCTCGCGCGGCTACCGGCGTGAACAGATCAGTGCGCGCGATTGCCCCGGGACCGTACGTCACGGTTCAGGATGTAGGACGGCGAGGTTGGCGCCGATTCGGCATCTCCTGGGCAGGAGCGATGGACGTCCCCGCGCTGTCAGTGGCCAATGCCTTGGTTGGCCTCAAACATCCCCTCATTTTCCGTATGACATAAAAGAATCGGGCGACCGTAGAGGCGATTCCAAAAAAATCGTGAAGCCGCCGCAGATGATGGATCCTTGCGAAGTCGCGAAAGTAGTTCCGCGCTCCCCGCAGACCGGCGAGTTTGCCTCCCGACACCGATTCGGGAGCTACCCATGGTCATCCGGGAGCGCGTTTCGTACAAGGGAATTCGCGACCTGCTTGGCGGCTTGCTGGAGCAGGACCTTCACGCCAAGCGTGTCAATTCTCTATGCGACGCCACGCTTGGCGTGTTGCACAGCGGCTCCCTGGCTATCTGTGCCATCGGCCAAGGCCTCGCCGCGGCGCGTAGTTTGAAGCCCAAGCACGCGATCAAGCAGGTCGACCGATTGCTCTCCAATACTGCCATCAGCGTCGACGATATTCTGGTGCGCTGGGTGCCCTTCGTCATCGGCGCACGCAGCTCCATCGTGGTGGCCATGGATTGGACCGACTTCGACGCCGACAACCAGGCCACCATCATGCTGGCCCTGATCAGCGACCACGGTCGCTCGACACCCCTGGTATGGCTGACCGTCGACAAGAGCACGCTCAAGGAGCGCCGCGGCTTCTACGAGCATCGCGTGCTGGTCCGGCTGGCCGAGCTGCTGCCGGCGGGGGTCAAGGTGTGCATCGTGGCCGACCGCGGCTTCGGCGATCAGAAACTGTACAAGATGCTGACCGAAGAGCTGTATTTCGACTACGTCATCCGCTTCCGTGGCAACATCACCGTGACCAGCGCCACCGGTGAGACGCGCACCGCGGCCGACTGGGTGCAGGCCGGCGGACGCGCCCGGGTGCTGCGCGGCGCCGAGGTCACCGCCGATCGCTACCGGGTGGGAAGCGTGGTCTGTGTCCAGGATCCGGATATGAAGCAAGCCTGGTGCCTGGCCGCCAGCAGCACCGATGCCACGGCCAAGCAACTGACCGGCCTGTACGGCCGTCGCTGGGGAATTGAGATCGACCAGGCATGGCGACTCTCAAGACTCTACAGGGTCAGGAGAGCCCGCCACGACGATTGGCGGCGGCCGACGACGCCATGGCGGGGGAGTTGCGCGAGCCAGCTTAAGGGCGGCAATCATGGCATCATCGGCGTGCACCAATTTGAACGTCGTGCCCTGGTGGCGAACCGCTCGACTGCGCAGACGTCCCTCCTGGACCCAGCTGTAGAGGGTCGATTTTGGCATAGCGAGATGCCGAGCCAATTCGGTAATCGTCCACTCCTCGGGCTGACGTTCAATGACCACAGGTCGCCGTTTGTGCCCAACGATTCCGACTTTGCTGAGGAGACGCTTAACCATCAACGCGGTGAATGTGTCACGTCGCTTAGGTGGTCGCCAACCTTCCTGGTTGAGGATTTCCGCGATCGCTGCATGGCGCTTCCCAGCACGCCGCAGCTCGGCTGCACGGGCGGTCAGTTGGTGGTAAGTGCTGAGTTGGTCGAGACGAGCAACCGGTCGAACCAGCTGGTGCGAGGTTTGGTGGCCACCGTGCCAATGACAGCTCACGCGGACTTGCTCCGTGCCGTCGATGACTTCAACCAACACCCGTTCGAGCAGCAGGCGAACCAGGGCTTGTCGCTCTTCCTGAGTGGCGGCTGCCCAGACGCCGGGTAAGTCGTGTGCCAGTTGGCGAATTCCTGCAACTTCGGCTGCGGTCAAGCTCCGCGGCTGGTCACGCTGGAAACGTTCATAGTCCCCTGCCAGGCGTGCCTGCTCGGCCAGCGCCTGCTCCCATTGGCGTTCGAGAGTACGGCCCACCAGTCGGTTCTCCGGTTCTATGGCATCGAATTGCCGGCGGGCTCGTTGCGCCTGGTAGCCTGCTCGTTCGAGCCGATGGCGCCACTGAGCGTCCAGCGCCGCGCGCTCGCGTTCCAGCTCGCCGGCCGCCAGCAAGCTTACCTCCAGCGCAGCCGGCTCGAGCGCCTCCACCACAAGCCGGCTTATCAGAGCATCAAGCGGCGCCGCCTTGAGCGTCTGGCAGACCGGTCCAGCGTAGTCGCTGGCCAAGTGGATACATACGTAGCGCGGAGCGGTGCCGTTTTGGTTGTACTGGGCGGTCATTCGTAGACCGCACCGACGGCAGATCAGCAGCCCAGACAGCAAGGCCTGGCCGGCGCGTGGCACTCCAGAGACCGTCGCCTTGTTCGACCGAAGCTGCGTTTGATTGCGCTGATACTGTTCCCAACTGATGTAAGCTGGAAGACGGTCCGGCAGAAACACCTCGGCTTCCTCCGGAGGGCTGGAGCGCCGTCCAGTACCCGGTCGCCCTGGTTTGCGCCGGCGTGGATCAGACGCTCGCCGGCCATATAGGTAGACACCCGCATAGGTCGGATTGTGCAACAGATCATTCAGCGAAACCCGGTTGGGGCGATGCCATTCCAACTCGCCCTTGTTGGTGCCGCCCTGCGTGCGCACCGGCATCCCGATGTCATGATCGACCAAGTAGCGCAGCACCTTGCCAATGGTGCGAAACCGATCGAACAGGTCGAATACCAGCCGGATCGTCGCCTGCGCCTGTTCGTCGGGCTCCAGGACGACTTCCCCCGACGGACGCCGCAGATATCCCATCGGTACCGTCTTGCCGAGTTCGCCGCGACGGGCCTTCGCTCGCCGCCCCTCTAACATCCGCGCCTTGATGATGTGAAGTTCGGCCTCAGACATGGTACCCTTTAAGCCCAGCAGCAGGCGATCGTTAAAATTACCCGCATCGTACACGCCTTCGGAATCCGCAATCAACGTGTCGAACAACGCGCAGATCTCCAGCAGCTGATGCCAATCCCGGCATGATCGGGCGAGCCGCGACATCTCCACCCCCAGCACAATGCCGACATGGCCGAGACCGACCTCTGCCACCAGACGCTGGAAGCCGGGACGGCCCTCGATCGAGGCACCAGACCGCCCCAAATCATCGTCGATCACCACGATCGATGCGCGGTCCCAGCCAAGCTGCAGCGCCCGATCCACCAGAGCATATTGCAGCCGCGTCGATTCTTGGTGTCGCTCAACCTGCTGAAGCGTGGACTGGCGAATGTAGACTATCGCCATCCGCTCCCGATGCCGACGGTGGATCTTGTCCGACACCATGCCGTGGGGCGCCGGACACCAAACCTCGCTCACCATGATTGGACTCCCCGGCCACAACCACCGCGCGGCTCTGGCGAAGTGTCATCAGCGTCAGTGCACGCAGCACCGTGCGTCGCCGGTCGTCGGGCAACATCTGCCATACCGGTCGACCGGCCTCGTTCATCGCGTGATCCCAGCCAGCGAACCAGCGCTCGAAGCGCCTCGCGGCCGAGTATGGGCGGTCCCGGCGAGTTGGTTAAACTATCAGCGGTATCATGGATGGGATATCGAATGCAGCTTACGCGACAGCAAGGACCTGCGCTTCGGCATGGGTCTGGGCACCATCCGTGTCAAATCCCCCGAGCGGCGTGACCGGCTATGGCTGATCAACGCATTCGCCGTCGTCCTGCTGACCTTGCTGGGGGCCGCCGGCGAAGCCTTGGGTTATGATCGGATGCTCAAGACCAACACCGCCAAACGCCGTGCCCATTCGTTGTTCCGCCAGGGCTGCCTGCTCTATGACCTCATCCCGACCATGCGTGACGACTGGCTGCGCCCATTGATGCAGCGCTTCTCCCAAATGCTGCACGAGCAACCTCTCTTCGCAGACGTTTTCGGACCGGTTTGATAAATGAGGGGAGTTTTGAGTTGGTTGGCAATGCTCCGGACACCGCTGCTTTGGAGTTCGCGCATGTTGGCGGCACGTGGGAAGTAGCAGCGGAGTCCTGCCGCATCGCGGTGACTGGTGGGGATTTTTCGGTCTCGGCCGACGGTTCTCCGTTGGTATGTTGGCGGAGCCATACGATGCGACGTGGACAACGTCTCGTTATCGGCGGAGCACCCGACGCGGTCTGGGGTTATCTCGCTGTGGCCAACGGTTTCAACTTGCCGCCGCAGCTCGGGAGCTGTGCCACCCACCTGCGCTCCGGCATGGGCGGACTCGGCGGACGCCGTCTGTCGGAGGGCGACGCCCTGCCCTTACGAGCTGCCCGTGCTCCGTACGGGCGGGAACGTCGCATCGCCCCCATCCGTCAAGCGCCCGGACCACTCCGAATCGTTCTCGGACCTCAAGATGACTACTTCACGTCGGATACGATCGACGCTTTCCTCAACTCCTCTTACCGTGTCAGCCATCGCGGGGATCGGATGGGTACCTGGCTGGAGGGTCCGCCGATCGCCCACGCCCGCGGCTATAACGTATTGTCGGACGGCCTGGTGCCAGGCTGCATCCAGGTGCCGGGCGCTGGCCAGCCTGTCGTGTTGCTGATGGATTGCCAGACGATCGGCGGTTACCCGAAGCTGGCTACAGTCATCACCGCTGATTTGCCGCGCTTCGTGCAGATGAAGGCTGGGAGGGCAGTAGCATTCGAAGCTGTCGACGTCGAGACGGCGCAACATCTGTATCGCAGATACCGCGCCATGCTCGATGGACTGAAGCAGAGGATAAATGAGATTCCCGGATCTCCGGTGCGCCTGTCATGGCTGCCGGGCTAGGACCATGCCAGCTCAGGCCGGCTGGAGATGGTGCTCCAGCTCTTCTGCAACGATCTCATCCAAATAGCTGCCACACCCATCGCCGAGCGCGTCGCTCCAGCGTCCCAGGAATCCGTCATCTGGCGATAGCCGGGCGAGCCAGCCTGGATCCACCGCATAGATCGTCCGTCCCCGCTGCTCGACGCGGCACGGCGGCGCAGCGGCCCCCCCGCAGCTTGGCATCAGCGCAATCTGCATATCTGATCCGCGCATTGCCATCACGAAGCGCGACAGCAGCTTGAAGCCACGAGCTACCAAGAGCGCATACAGAGTGATGCGTAGCAAATCCCTACGGGCAGCCATGAGCGGCTGAATCTCAAAGATGACAGCCGCGCATAATTCTCGCGCCCGCTGGCAATCTCCGACCCGCGCCAGGCCGACCGCCGCACTCAGAGTCGCCCGGGCGGCTTCCTCGATGTCGAGCTCGGAGCCAGGTCGCCGACGGTCCGCAAAACCCGCGTCACTCAGCATTTGCAATCCATATCCGTCCATCGCGTCTACATCCGCTCGGCTTGGTGCAGCGCCTGAGCGCCGCTCACGTTAAGTGGATGCTTGTGGGCCAACAGCGTTAAGGAGGCGTTAGCGATGTTCCCTTAAAAGAGGGACATGGGCCGGCAGGCGGGAACAGGTCAAAAATGAAGTCAGTTGTCAACCGAGCCGGTGCATCCATGGGTACGCCGAGATCATGCGGTGCGATGTACGGGGTCTGAGAACAGGGTGGCCGAGCCAAGTTCACGACCGCAGCTTGCGCACCATGAAACGGGGCACGGAAGTGGCCGGAGATGGCCGCAACCCATGTGTACACTCTGTCCCATGCTAGCCTCTCTGCTACGTAAGCTGGCACGCCGCATCGGCGGTCATCTTGTCCGTTCGGATACAGAATCGCTGTTGCCAGAACTGGTTGCCGTTCTCTGCCTTCTCGCCCTGCTCTGGGCCAGCATCACCATCGCGCTGACCCACGAATACTCCGCGACCGAGACCGCCGCCAAGCAGTCGGCCAGCAACCTTGCCCGCGCCTTCGAGGAGAGCACGCGCCGCACGATCGGCGAGATCGACCAGATCCTGCTGAGCGCCCGCGCCTTCTACACGGCGCAGGGCGAGCGGTTCAACTTCAACGAGTGGGCGCGTAATCAGATCCTGCCTGACAAGATGACGGCCGCGATCGGAATGGCTGACCGTACCGGGCACGTGTTTGCCGATACGCTGCCGATCCCGCCAAACGTCAGCATCGCGGACCGCCCCCATTTCCGGGCCCAGGTCAATCCCGGGCGCGACGATCTCTTCATCAGCCGGCCGGTGCATGGCCGGGTCAGCAACCAGGACACCATCCAGTTTACTCGGAAACTGTTGGATCGAAACGGCGAATTTGCCGGCGTCACGTTGCTCTCGCTGGGATGCGACGAATTGTCGCGCTTTTATCAGACGCTCGACCTCGGCAGCGGGTTCGTGTCGCTAATCTCGGCCGAGGGAGTGGTGCTGGCGCGCGGCCCCCTGCTGTCGGGCGTGATCGGCAGCAGCATCAAGGGGACGCCGGCGCTGCAGAGCGTGCTGAGCCGGCGCAGCGGCGTGGCCAGTTTCCACGAAAAGTCGAGAGGCCTCGAACAGATCGCCAGCTTCCGGCATCTCGAGGAATATCCCCTTATTGTAATGGTCAGCCTCGATGCGAACACCGTCTTCCGACGATACTGGTCGCTGCGTAAGCGCCTGGTTCAGGGTGGTGCCGTTGCCACAGTTACGATCGGCTTGATCGGGATGTTCTGGCTGAAGCAGAAGCGACGCACCGTGGCATCACGACGGGCATTGACCATCACTCTCGAGACGATCAGCCAGGGCATTCTGATGCTGGATACGCACGGCAACGTTCCGGTAATCAACCCGCGTGCGCTGGATCTGCTTGGACTACCAGAGGAGATCTCGCCGGATGCCCGCAAACGTGCAGCGCAGCGGGCTCTCGACCTGGCGGGGTGCGATGCTGCAACCGGCGCTCGGGTAGTCTCGATCGCCGGCCTGAGGCAGATAGTTGGTTGGAGGTCGTCCGCGACGACGGCGCGATCATCGAGGTGCGCAGGCATCCATTAGCAGACGGCGGATCGGTTCACACTTACACGGACGTGACGGAACAACGTCTTGCCGATGCCCGAGTCCGGTATCTGGCGCACCACGATACCCTCACCGGCCTGGCAAACCGGGTGCAATTGCGCCAACGCATCCCGGAGTTCCTCGATCGGCCTGCCGACGTGCAGGTGTCTACTGCCTTCATGATGATCGACCTGGATGGGTTCAAGGGCATCAACGACACGTTGGGCCACGACGTCGGGGACCAGCTTCTGATCCTGGTCGCGCGGCGACTGCAGAAGCTGGTGCGCGAGACCGATTTCGTGGCGCGGCTGGGCGGCGACGAATTCGTCATTGTGCAACCAGGGTTGCAGCAACCAGCAGAGGCCGCTTTGTTCGCGCGACACGTGCTGCAACGGTTGGCTGAGCCGGCAGACGTCGCCGGCCACCAAGTGCGCATCGGTGCCAGCATTGGCATCGCGTTCCATCCCAAGGACGGGCAGGACTGTGATGCCTTGCTAAAGCATGCGGACATCGCTCTGTATAGCGCCAAAGCCAGTGGACGCGGTGCGTTCCGCTGCTTCGACGAGCAGATGATCCTGGCTGTGAACGAGCATCATATGCTGGAGAGCGATCTGCGTCGAGCGTTGGATAACCGTGAACTGGAGGTTTATTTTCAGCCAGAATTTTCTGGCACCTCCTTGCAGATCACCGGGTTCGAGGCGCTGGCGCGGTGGCGACATCCGGTCCGAGGCTATATCTCGCCAGAGATCTTCATCCATGTCGCCGAGCAGTGTGGCTTGATCAATCGACTTGGTTGCTGGGTTCTCGAACAAGCCTGTGCCGCCGCGGCCGACTGGCAAAGGCCGCACCGGGTCGCGGTCAACGTCTCATTGATGCAACTCCGTGAGCCGGGGCTGCAAGACGACGTCGCTGCCGTTCTGGCGCGAACAGGACTCCCGGCGGAGCTTCTCGAGATCGAGGTGACCGAAAGCGTGATGGCTGACGACAACAGATGCGTGCTGGACACTTTGCATGCTCTGAAGACCATGGGCATCTGTATCACGCTGGACGATTTCGGCACTGGTTATTCCAGCCTCAGCTATCTGCGGCGCTTCCCGTTCGACAAGATCAAGATCGACAAATCCTTCGTGCAGGGACAAGCGAGCGATCAGGGCGTCCGCGTGATCCTCGAAGCCATCCTGGCAATGTGCCATAATCTGGGCCTCGCGGTGGTTGGCGAAGGGGTGGAGACCCGGCAGCAGCTATTGATGCTGCAGCACCGGGGCTGCTCGGAAGTCCAGGGTTATCTGCTGGGCCGGCCGATGCCGGCCGAGCGGGTAGAGGAGTTCCTGCGGGAGAAAGCTCGCCCGCTTGGCCCGGTTGGCGGTTCGATCGCGATACGAGAAGACCTCCTGCTGGCTTCCTGATCCGGTCCTCCCCTCACGTTGCGAGGCGATCCACCAGTCGGCAAATGAATTGGTCGCACGCTGCGAGCTGACTTTCGGAGATCCATTCGTCCGGTTGATGCGCCTGGGCGACATCGCCTGGACCGCACACCGCACAGGGGATGCCGGCGGGCTGGTAAAGCGAGCCCTCGCTGCAATAGCTCACTTTGCCGCCGAACGGCACGCTGGAGATCTCGCACACCGCACGCGCGAGTTCATGCTCTGGCGGTAGTGAAAGGGCAGCGAGTTCGAGTAGCACCGCGTACTCGAAGCCAGTGCTGGTATGGAGCGCGCGCATCCGGGGTTCGATCGTGGTGAGCACATGCGTCTGGAGACGGAGAAGCCCCTCTCTCGGATTGTCGGCTGGAATGTTGCGCCATTCCACCTCGAAGCTCGCACGGTCGGGAACCGTGTTCGGCAAGGCGCCACAGGTTATATTGCTGACCTGAAGCGTGCTGTACGGCGGATCGAAGCCGGCTTCGGTCGGACCCTCGCGAGCGATACGGCGTGCTTCAGCGGCCAGCCAGGCGATGGCCTCGGCGGCGGCATGGACCGCATTGACCCCTCTATGTGCCTCACTGGAATGGCTCGCGCGACCATGCACATCGACGCGCAGCACCAAGCGCCCTTTCTGGGCAAGGACGGGCGCCATTCCCGTTGCTTCGCCGACCACGCAGGCGGCTGGCCGCAATCCGGACTTCTCGATATCCTCGATCAGCCGGCGCACTCCATGATAACCTACCTCCTCGTCGTAAGTGAAGAGCAAGTGCACCGGACAGGTGAGATTGCGAGCCCTGATCTGCGGCACGGCCGCCAGGAGAGCAGCAAGGAAGCCTTTCATATCGCATGAACCACGCCCAATCAGTTTGCCGTCCTGTCTGCGCAGCGTGAAAGGGTCACCCGTCCACGTCTGGCCATCAATCGAAACCGTGTCGACATGGCCGGAAAAGGCTATACCGCCCGGCTGTACCGGGCCGATAGTCGCGTGCAGGTTGGCCTTTTGGCCTGCCGGATCGAAGCTCAGCCGATAAGGCACATCGTACTGATTAAGCCACGCACGCACAAAGCCGACGAAATCGAGATTGGAATTACAACTAGTGGTGTCGAATGTCACCAGACGCGCCAGCAGGTCCGTTGTCGATGTGGGAGCCACGGCTCTGAGCCAATGCATACAAGCGTCTTACGGCTAATTGATTAAGATTTGCTTACTCCGCGCCTCGTCCGGCGAGTCAGCGCCGCCAACTCGACCTTCGCCCCCAGTACGCCTCAGCGATCGCCAGCGCCGAGCCCCGCCGCTTGCGAAACCGAGCCCCCGGGTTGCGACGCGCCCGGCGCGGCTGTAGCGTTTCCGGTGAGAAGGAGCCGCCACAACATGAGCTTCCCGCGCATCGGCGCGATCGACTGCGACATTCATCCCGCCGTGCCGGGCATGCGCGCCCTGCTGCCGTACCTGGACGAGCACTGGCGCGAGCAAGTCACGGTGCGCGGGATCGACGGTCTCGATTCCAGCAGCTTCCCGCTGAACGCGCCGGCCAATTGCCGGCCCGACTGGCGCGTAAGCGGTGCCAAGCCGGGCAGCAGCCTCGAGGCACTGCGCACCCACACACTCGATGCGTTCGGCACGAAGGCGGCGATCTGCAACTGCCTGTATGGCGCAGCCGGAACGTTCAACGTGGACTTTGCCGCGGCATTGGCGCGCGCGATCAACGACTGGCTGGCCGCCGAATGGCTCGACCGCGAGCCCCGCCTGCGCGCATCGATCGTCGTGCCCATCCAGGACCCCGACCTCGCAGTGGCGGAGATCGAACGCCGCGCCCCCGACAAGCGCTTCGTGCAGATTCTCGTGCCGGCCGCAATCGAGGCACCGCTCGGCCGCCGCATGTATTGGCCAATCTACGCCGCGGCAGAAAAGCACGCGCTGCCGCTCTGCATCCATGCCGGCAACACGTTCCGCCACGCCACCACCTCCAACGGCTGGCCCTCCTATTATCTCGAAGACTATGTGGTGATGTCGCACGCCTTCCAGGCCCAGTTGCTCAGCCTGGTCGCCGAGGGCGTTTTCACCAAATTCCCCAATCTTACGGTGGTGCTGGCCGAAGCCGGCTTCACCTGGCTGCCGCAGTTCATGTGGCGCCAAGTAAAGACCTGGCGAGCAATGCGTGCCGAGATCCCCTGGGTCGATCGCGCCCCAGCCGACATCATCCGCGAGAACGTGCGTTTCACACTGCAACCCACCGACGCGCCGCCCGAGCTCGATCAACTCGCACAGACAATCGACATGATCGGCTCCGACCGCGCGCTGCTGTTCTCCACCGACTATCCGCACTGGCAGTTCGACGGCGACGACGCCTTGCCCGCCGGGCTCGACGCGTCACTGGTGCGCAAGCTGCTGGTGGACAACCCGCTCGACACATACCCCCGTCTCAAGGAGACCGTTGCATGAGCCAAAGCTTGCTCGACCGCGCGGCCACGCAACCGGCGCGCCTCGGCCTGATCGACTGCGACGTGCATCACGCGCTGCGCTCGCCCGAGGACCTTCATCCCTACCTGTCGCAGAGATGGCGCGACCATCTCGCCACCTACGGGTCGCGACGGCCGATGCCCTTCATCAGCTCCTCGCCTTATTTCAAGTCGGCCCCGGCGCTGTCGCGCAAGGACACCTGGCCGCCGAACGGCGGACCGCCCGGCTCGAACCTGAAATTCCTTCAGCAGCAGTTGCTCGACCGCTACGGAATCGAAACTGGCATGCTGCACCTGCTGTCGATCACCGGCATGGACCAGCGCAACCAGGAATTCGGCGCCGCTCTGTGCCGTGCAGTCAACGAATGGCAATACGCCGAATGGACCCAGCAGGACCCCCGCCTGAAAGCCGCGATCGTCGTGCCCGGCGAGGATGCCCAAGCCGCCGTGAAGGAAATCGAGCACTGGGCCGGCAACAAGGACTTCGCCCAAGTATCGATGGTAACGCACACGATCGAGCCCCTGGGCCGCCACCGCTACTGGCCAATCTACGAGGCCGCCGCCGCGCACAACCTGCCGGTCGGACTGCACACCTCCGGCAATAACGGCCACGCGGTAACCCCGACCGGCTGGTCGTCCTATTACGCCGAGGAACACCACGAAGTGGCGATCAGCCAGCAGGCGCTGGTCACCAGCCTCGTGTGCGAGGGCGTGCTGGCGCGCAATCCGACACTGCGGGTGGTGCTGGTCGAGGCGGGAGTTCGCCTGGGTGGCCCCGCTGTGCTGGCGGCTTGACCAGCACTGGAAGCGGATGCGCGACGAAGTGCCGCATCTCGATCGCCCACCCTCGAGCTACATCAAGAGCCAGATGTGGTTCACCACGCAACCGATGGATGAACCGGAAAAACCGGAGCACCTGTCGAAAATGCTCGACTGGATCGGCTGGGACCGGCTCCTGTTCGCCACCGACTATCCGCACTGGGATTTCGACGACCCGGAAACCGCGATCAAGATCCCGCTGACCGAGCAGCAGCGCCGCATGCTGTACCGCGACAATGCGCGCGCCGCCTACAATCTGGACTGACACGACAAAGTGTGGAAGCACGCCGCATGAGCAAGCACGTAGTGGCGATGGCGCGGGAGATCCCGCCCGGCAACAGGAAACTCGTGACGGTCCGCGGCCGGCCGATCGCCATATTCAACATCAAGGGCGAGTTCTACGGCCTGCTGAACCGGTGTCCGCACCAGGGCGGCCCGATGTGCGAGGGCGTGCTGACCGGACTGATACAATCCGACGATCCCGGCACCTACCAATATTCCCGCGCCGGCGAGATTCTGCGCTGCCCCTGGCACGGCTGGGAGTTCGACGTGAAGACCGGTCAATCCTACTGCGATCCCGAGAAGATCACCGTGCGCAACTATCCCGTCGAAGTCGCCCCCGGACAGCGCGTCGTGCAAGGCCCCTACGTCGCCGAGACGATTCCGGTCACGGTTGAGGAACAGTACGTCGTGGTGGAGGTGTGATACGTGCCCTCCAATCTGATGACCGCTTCGGTGGGAAGCGCACATCTGCGCCTGTGCGAAACTCAATAAATTCGCACGGAGAAAAGGTGCCGATTTGGTCCGGGGTGTTCTCGTGCCGTTCACCTTTTCAGGCTGAAGAAGGCCGCTGAGGTAGATCAAGGGCTCTGCGCTCAGTGATGCGCACGGTGGCCTAAATTCTGGAGGTATTACGTGCTGGAGGGTTTCTTCCCGGCGACGGCGATGCCCGATCCTGATTGGTGGCAGGTGCTTTGGCCACGGCCTGATGAAGTTCTCGCCAAGTCCGGAATCCAGCGCAACGCCGAAGCCGTCGATCTCTGCAGCGGGTACGGCCTCTTCACCGTGCCCCTGGCGCGCGTGGCTCGGCATGTGATCGCGATAGACCTCGATCCGGAAATGGTGGAGCAAGCCCGCGCGCGGGCAGCCGCGGCGGGGGTGACGAACTGCGGTTGCGTTGTGGGCAACGCCTACGATCTCGCCGAGCTTGTGTTGCCCGGTAGTGAGGACTTCGTGCTGATCGCAAACACCTTCCATGGTGTTCCCGACAAGGCACGACTTGCGCGGGCCGTGGTGACTGTCCTGAGACCCGACGGCCGCTTGGTTGTAGTCAACTGGCACCAGCGCCCACGCGAGCAAACGATTGTCCTCGGACAGCCGCGCGGGCCACGGACCGAGATGCGGATGAGGCCGGAAGATGTCAGGGAGGCAGTCGCTCCGGCCGGGTTGCGACCGACCCGGCTGATAGAGTTGCCACCATATCACTACGCCGCTATTTTTGAGCGTCCGCCGACATGACTTCGGCTGTGGCGCTCATGGTGCACACGCAAGCGTGCCGTGCGATGCGGGTCTGCATCCGGTCCAAGATAGCTTCTATCCCACCCGCACGCGAGACCACACGCATTGATCTAGATCAATGCTACCAACGTGGGTGGCATCAAAATTCGACGCGCCAAGTGCTTGGGGGGCGCAGTGGCGCGGATGGCCGAACATCGCGATCGGCTGCCCCATGGACCGTGCGGCTTCGGTTGACGGCAGACGATACACCTCGTAAACGTCCCAAGACAAACAATGAATAGGGGGATGAAATATGGCCGCCCGACTTGATCCGACCTTCCACGCCACAGCGAAGCTGGCGATGGAGGCTGCGCCCGAGACCTACGCATACACGCTTATGCTGAGCCCCGATTTCTCGCAGCCCGACGGTCTCGGCGTCGTCGACGTAGATGCAAAATCGTCCCAATATGGCAAGCTCGTCCATACGCTAATGATGCCGAACAAGGGTGACGAATTTCACCATTTCGGCTGGAACGCCTGCTCCTCGGCGCTATCGCCGTTATCGGGTCACGCATTCCTCGAGCGCCGCTACCTGATCATCCCCGGTCTCCGATCATCGCGCATCTACGTGATCGACACAAGGCCGGACCCGAGGCAGCCGACGATCCACAAGATCATCGAGCCCGAAGAGGTCTTCCACAAGACCGGCTACTCCCGCCCTCATACCATCCATTGCGGGCCGGAGGGCATCTATGTCTCGACCCTCGGCGGCGGCGGTCCTGATGGGACCGACGGACCACCGGGCATCTTCATCATGGACTGCGAGACGTTTGACATTATCGGCCGATGGGAGATCGACCGCGGGCCGCAGGACAAGCACTACGACTTCTGGTGGAACCTGCCGCGCGACTACATGGTTTCCAGTGAATGGGCGCTGCCACCGCAGTTCGAGAACGGCATCGTGCCCGAGGACCTGCTGAGCAACAAATATGGCCACAGGCTTCACTTCTGGGATCTCCGGGGGCGCCGTAACATCCAGACCGTCGACCTGGGCGCGAACCATCAGATGGCGCTGGAGGTTCGCCCAGCTCACGACCCGATCAAGGAATACGGCTTCGTCGGCGTCGTGGTGGATACGACAAACCTTGAGGGTTCGATCTGGACCTGGTGGCGCGAAGGCGGCAAGTTCCATTGCGAGAAAACCGCGGTCATCCCACCCGAAGCGGCTGACAAGGACCAGCTTCCGCCGCTCCTGCAAGGCTTTGGCGCGGTGCCGCCGCTGATTACCGATATCGACCTTTCGCTCGACGATCGGTTCCTCTACGTTGCCTGCTGGGGGACGGGTGAGATGCGCCAATATGACGTCAGCGACCCGCGCAAGCCCAGGCTAGCGGGATCGGTGCATGTCGGAGGCATCGCGCGGCGGGCGGCTCACCCCAACGGCAAGGCGTTTGGCGGCGGGCCACAGATGGTCGAGATCAGTCGAGATGGTGAGCGGGTCTACTGGACCAACTCGCTGTATTCGACGTGGGACAACCAGTTCTATCCCGACGCGGTGCCAGGCGCGATGGTCAAGGCCGACGTCGGACCGAACGGCGGGCTGACCCTCGACGGGAAGTTCTGGGTCGAGTTTCCCAAGGGCTACAGGTCTCACCAAATCCGGCTTGAGGGCGGCGACTGTTCGACGGACTCTTTCTGCTATCCATCCGTCTGACTGTTATTGACATGCACTGGACCATGGCCGGCCTCTGGCTGGCCGTGGTCGCCAGTGGCCTCTATCACGGCATCAATCCGGGGATGGGATGGCCCCTGGCGGTGTCGGCCGGACTTATGGGCCGGAGCCGCAAGGATCTCGGGACCGCGCTCGTGCCGTTGGCGGTCGGGCACGTTCTGGCCATGCTCGCCATTCTCCTGCCCTTTGCGCTTGTGAGCGCATTGCTGTACTGGCAGCACGCAATCCGGGCCGGCGCGAGTGCCACGGTCATCGCCTTCGGCATCTTTCGCCTCATCAACCGGCGACACCCACGCGCGCTCGCCCGCATCAAGCCCACGCAACTCGCTCTTTGGTCTTTTTCAATTGCAACGGCCCACGGTGCGGGCCTGATGCTGCTGCCGATCTATTTTGGCCTCTGCTCCGTCGAGAGGCTCGATGCAGCTCATCAGGCCACGTCCATCCTGATGGAGCAGAGTTTGGGGATGGCGCTGCTGGTATCGATCATACATGCGCTCGCGGTGGTGACGGCGGGTGGCCTGATCGCGCTGCTAGTTTATGTATGGCTTGGATTGAAGTTCCTCTCCCTGAGCTGGTTTAACCTCGACCTGGTTTGGGCGGTCAGCCTGATCCTGATCGGTGGCGTCGGACTCATTACGGCTTGAGCTCTTCTTGCAGAACATTGGCTTCTAGTAGCCGCCGCCGGTGGGAGCCAGGGGACAGGCACGACCGCGTCGTGCCGGCTATGCCCCCTTACACCGGCTCGATCGGCATCGTCGCGATGCTGGTCCATGCAATCGGCGCGCCGGATCGCTCGGCAGCTTGTTCCGCCGGCAGCGACGCATCCCAGTGCACGCCGAGGAACCGCCGCGCCGTCACCCCCGCCGCGGCATCCGACAATAACCACGGCAGCGGCGGCACCATGATCTCCGGACGCAGCAACTTGTGCCGCTCCGGCACTTCGCTCTCCGGAATGATCCTCGTATCGGTCATCCCGCCCGGCACCAGCACGTTGGCACTCACCCCGGTCCCGGCCAGATCGGCGGCCATGATCGCGGTCGCCGCCTCGGCCGCCGCCTTGCTCGCCCCATACAGGATGTAGCCGCCGCGGATCATCGTCCCCAGGCTGGTGGTGACTGTAACGATGCGCCCACTCCCCCGCTCGATCATGTGCGGCGCGACGGCGCGCGCCAACAGCAACGGCGCGGTGGCATTCACCGCCATGAACCGGCGCCACTGCTCCGGCGTGATCTCCCAGAACCGGATCGGATTGCGCCGCTGGTCCGCCCGCACCGAGCTTTGGCCAACGCCCGCATTGTTTACCAGCGCATCGACGCTCCCGAACCGCGCAAGTGCCGCGTCAACAATCGCCGCGAACGATTCCTCCTGCGACAAATCGGCAGTGATCGTCTGCAACGCGCCAGTCAGCCGCCGCTCGGCCGCCACCCCGGCCAGCTCGCGCAACAGCACCTCATCCTTGTCCACCGCGGCCACGTCGATGCCGGCCCCGAGCAGGCCGAGCGCCATCGCCCGCCCAAGCCCACTCGCCGCGCCGGTCAGGATCGCTGTCCGCGCCATGGCGCCGCCTCCTCTGTCTGTCCCGATATGACAGAGCCTAGGTGCGGACCCTGACGACCGCCACTCCCCCGACGGGGCACGACCCCATCACCGCCTGGAGGACAGACCCGGAATGAATGGCGAAAGCCCGCCCGGCAGATGCGGTCAAGGATGTGCCACCGTCGGGGCCGATTGGATGGGAGTTCCACAGCTTTGATCAACCAAGGTCTGAACGATCCCCAGGCCATCGTCTCTGTAGAAACCGACCCTCACGGGCGTACCGATAACCTGTGCGCAACTGTACTCGACCCGCGTTGGAGGGACATTGCCGGCAGGATCGGATCGAACGCCCCCAACCAGCTCAGGAGACCAGAATGTATGGACGCCCACGTTGTACCTCTGTGAGGGAGCCAGGTGCGCGCCGGCTAACACAATCGCACCCTCGGCCGCCGTCGGCGGGCGAATGGCCTCGGCCCGGATAGCTGGGTCCGGAGAACAGCCGCCGAGACCGGCGATCAACACCCCGGCGGCGACAACCCATGTCCAATCGCTCATCGACGTCGTCCTTTATTCCCCAAGACCGCCGTTCCCAGCCTCAGCGACGCAGCACTATCCCGGCCGCCGACAGCATCAGCACAATGCCGACAACATCGGACGGCGTCACCCGCTCGCTGAACAGCCACATCCCGATGACCACCGCGACAACAGGCGAGACGAACGCATAGGTGCCGGTACGACTGGCGCCCCAGTCGCGCACCAGCAGGAAATAGATCACGGTAGCACCCAATGAGCCCGGCAGCAGCAGCCACAGCCAACTGAGGAAAGCCGGCCATCCCCAATGGCCACCCAAAGCGCTGACCGCGCCAGGCTCGACAGCCAGCGCCGCAACCAACAACAACACCCCACCGACGAGATTCGTGACCGCCGCGACCTCCGCTGGGGGCATCGTGCGCATCAGCGGCCGGGCCAACACCGAACCGAAGGAATAGCAGAGACAGCCGGCGATTACCCCGGTCGCGCCAAGCACCTCGCGCCAGCTTAGCGTGCCCTGCAGCGCCTCTGGCCCGAACAGCGCCAGGATCCCAGCCACGCCAAGTGCCATCGCCGCGGCCTGCCGCCAGTGGAAGCGTTCCTGCCCCAGCATCACACTGAACCCCAGCAACGAGATCGGCGTCAGCGCCGAGCTCAGCACCGCCGCCAGGCCGGCCGGAACGAAGCGCAGCCCATAGAGCTGGATCACCTGATTGAGCGAGATCATCAGCACCGCGACCACCACCAACCGGACGCGGAGCCGAAATGGCACCCGCACCGGCGCGCCTCTGGCCAAGCGCCAGACCAGCAAGGCGAGGCCGGCGGCGGTCCAACGGGTACCCGCAAAGACGCCGGGAGGCACGGTGGCGATGCCCACCTTCATAGCAAGCCAGGTGGTACCCCAGACGAAGCACAGCACCAGGAACATGGCTCGCTGGCGTGCGTCGGCAGCGCCGGACGCGGTGCCTGTCCGCGCCGGCAACGGCCCGGCCAGGGCCGGAATTTTTCGCATGATCACCGTCGATCGGCTCGTTCGACTCGTCTGTGCGGCCGCAACGGCCGGTACAAAAGCGGGATAACAGCCTGCCGGTTGCGCGAGCGACGGCAAAACCTCAGGCCGGCTTTGCAATTCGGACGCTGCCCGGCGCACACCCTCAGGCCGGATTGACCTGACCGCAGATCGGCGCGTTTTTTGGCCGCCGCGTTCTTTTAAGGATCTGTGCGATGCCTGATCGGCCCCTCGACTGTTTGGCGACCCTCCCTGATGGCGCACGCAAGCTGCACGCCATCCGCCCGAGCGGGCTGGCGGGCTTGCTCGACGCACTCCCCCCGACGCAGGCGGCCTTCCTGCGTGAAACCGGATTCCAGGCCACGGCGCAGGAGCTGGCATACTTGCCGGGCGAGCGCGGTCTTTCCGGGGCGGTACTCGGTCTCGGTGAGGATCGTTCGCCGTTCGCCTTCGGCAATCTCGCCTTGCGTCTGCCCGAGGGCACCAACTGGCGCCTGACAGAGGGCGATTTCGACCTGGCGGATGCGGCGCTTGGATTCTGCCTCGGCGCCTATCGCTTCACCGCCCTCAAGTCGCCGGCCCGCGGACCGGCCCGCCTGGTTTGTACGGAAGAGGCAATGCGCCAGCCACTGGCCGAGGCTGCGGCGATCTGGATGGTGCGCGATCTGATCAACACGCCGGCGAATCTGCTCGGCCCGACGGAGCTCGCCGAGGAATCCGTGCAGCTCGGTCGCCGCTTCGACGCCGAGACATCGATCGTCGCCGGCGCTACGCTCGAGCGGGACTACCCCACGGTGGCGACCGTCGGCCGCGGCTCCGCCCGAGCACCTGCAGTGGCGAGCTTCCGCTGGTCCGGAAGCACTGCGCACGCCAACTCGCCGCTGATATCGCTGTGCGGCAAGGGCGTCTGCTTCGATACCGGCGGCTACGACCTTAAGCCCTCTGCCGGCATGTTGCGCATGAAGAAGGACATGGGCGGGGCGGCCACCGCGCTCGGTCTGGCACGGCTCATCATGGCTGCCGACTTGCCGATACGGCTAGTGGTACGAATCGGCTGCGTGGAAAATTCTGTCTCCGGCACTGCGATGCGGCCGCTGGACGTGATCCGCACCCGATCCGGGCTGACCGTGGAAGTCGGCAATACCGATGCCGAGGGCCGGCTGGTGCTGTGCGACCTGCTGGCCGAGGCCGCGCAAGAATCGCCCGCCCTGCTGCTCGATTTCGCCACGCTGACAGGGGCAGCGCGGGTGGCGCTCGGCCCGGAGCTGCCGGCGCTGTTCTGCAACGACGAAACCTGGGCGGGAAGTTTGTTGCGGGCAGCTAGCGCACGCCACGACCCGCTTTGGCGGCTGCCGCTGTGGGACGGCTATGACGGCTGGTTAACCAGTCCGGTGGCCGATCTGAACAATGTTTCATCCAAGCCGTTTGCCGGGGCGATCGTTGCCGCGCTGTATTTGCGGCGATTTGTTTCTCCCGTTGTGCCCTGGGCGCACCTCGATATATACGCCTGGAACGATCAGTCACAGCCTGGGCGTCCCGAAGGTGGGGAGGCACAGGCGATCCGCGGCATCTTCGTGGCGATCAGCGAATTTTCCGCCGATTCGAAGCCGGACCGGAACAGCCCGGTAACATCCTCGTGAGGGGGGTGCAACAAATCTCCATCGATGGTTTAGAGTGTATGCCGGACGTGCGCCTCGACTTGTGCCGTTACAAGCGGATGCTCCTGCGCCCGAACGGGACACCCGAAATCACTGGAAAGGATTGACCATGGCATCCACCCCTACCCCCGACCATCTGGTCGGCATCCTCCGAGACACAGTCGTCGCGCTGGTACGGCGCGACGGGCCGGATCTTTCGGCGCGCCAGCTCGGGGTTTTCCTCACCTGCTATCTGCAGGACGGCGCCCACACGGTGCGCGGCTTGGCCGCGGACCTGCATGTTTCCAAGCCGGCGATCACCCGTGCCTTGGACCGGCTGGGTGAACTCGACCTCGCTCGCCGGAAGGTGGATCCGCTGGATCGCCGCAGCGTGCTGGTGCAGCGGACGCTCAAAGGAGCCGCGTTCCTGCGCGACATGCGCGCGATCATGACCGAGGCGGCTACCATCGCCCGCAAGGGCGGCGTCCCGGCAGCAGAAACGCATGCGAGGCGGGCGACCGCATCTTCGTAAGCTGCGCACCCGCTTCCTGAAGCGCCGTTGCCGCATTGCCGCCAAACAATGCGGGAGAGATGACACGGCGACACGATTCGGCGTCATAAGCGTTCGAAACGTGTGAGAACTGGTGATTTCCCCCATCATGGCCGGCCTTGTGCCGGCCATCTCTTTTCCGTTCTGCCGGAACAAACTTGCGGGAGAAAGCCAGCCGTAGGTCGAGCGCCACTCATTTCGTCGCGTGCTATAACCTTCCACACTCCACAATGCAGGTCGGGCCGTCATGCAGCGTACCGCCATGCTGGCCTGGTGGCTTTATGATTGGGCCTGCAGCGCATTCAACACCATCGTTGTCACTTTCGTCTTTGCCGCGTATTTCGTCCGCGCTGTGGCAGCGAACCCGGTGCAGGGAACAGCGGATTGGGCCGCCGCCCAGGCCGTCGCCGGGCTGGTGATCGCGGTGGGCTCTGCCCCGCTCGGCACCATCGCAGATCGTGGCGGGTACCGGCGATCGATGCTGGCCGGGTTTACGACCGCGACAGTGTTCTGCACCGCCGGTCTGTGGTTCGTTCGGCCGCATCCGGACGCCGCGCTGCTGGCCCTTGTGCTGGTCGCCGTGGCGACGATCGCACTGGAGTTCGCCACGGTCTTCTACAACGCGATGTTGCCCGATATTGCGCCGCCGGGACGGATCGGACGTGTTTCCGGCATCGGCTGGGGTCTCGGCTATGCCGGCGGACTTATTTGTCTGGCGCTTTGCTTGACGCTGCTGATCGACCCGAACCCGCCGCTGTTCGGTCTGTCGGGCAGTGACGCACAGCCGGTGCGAGCCACCGCATTGTTCGCCGCCGGCTGGATCGCGCTGTTCGCCTGGCCGGTCGTTGTGCTCGGCCCGTCGCAGGAAGGACGGCGGGGAGAACCGCGCGGGCTTTATTGGCGAGCGCTCAGGGAGGCAGGGGTGGCGCGGTTTCTGCTGGCGCGGATGCTCTATACTGATGGGCTCACCACGCTGTTCGCCTTCGGTGGGATCTTCGCTGCCGGAACGTTCGGGATGGACGCCCGCGAGACGTTGTTGCTGGGCATCGCTCTGAACCTGACCGCGGGGCTGGGTGCGGCGGGCTTTGCCTTGATCGAGGACCGCGTCGGCGCCCGTCCGGTGGTGCTGACCGCGGTGACGGCACTAGCCGGTACTGGGCACCGGCGTTCTGCTGGTGCGCTCGGCGCAGTGGTTCTGGGTGCTTGCGCTGGCGCTCGGCGTATTTGTGGGGCCCGCCCAGGCGGCCAGCCGCAGCCTGATGGCCCGGCTCGCGCCGGCCGGTTCGCGCAACGCCTATTTCGGGCTTTATGCGCTGTCCGGTCGCGTGACCGGGTTCCTCGGCCCGATGGCGCTCGGGGCGGTGACCGCGGCGAGTGGCAGCCAGCGGGCGGGCATGGGCGTGATCGTTGTGTTGCTGGCTGTCGGCGGTTGGCTGCTGGCGACTACGCGATTCGCGGCTACCAGCGGCTGATCCCAGCGGCGCGGGCGCGTTCCAGGACAACCATGAACCAAACGGACTGTGGCAGCAGGACGAGCATGGGAACAAAGGGCTTGGCCGGAGACGGCGCGGCGACAAAAACGAGGCAGGTCAGCCCGCCCCAAAGCGCGAAACCCCAATGGACCAGCGTAACCGCAGTGGCGGGCATACCGGCGCGCTGCACCACTTGATAGAGGTGACTGCGATGCGCGGCGGTCAGGCGTTCGCCCCGGAGCGCCCGGCGGATCAGCGTGAACAGCACGTCGAACATCACGCCGGACAGCAGCATCGGCACCAGCAGTAACGACAGCTCGACCCCGTCGAACCGGCTCGCCACCACGCCGAGCACGGCGAGGACGAAGCCGCAGAACTGGCTGCCCACATCACCCATGAAGATTTCGAGCGCGCGGAAAATTGAACGGCAGAAACCCGATCAACCCGGCGGCGAGCAGCAGGGCGGCGAAATAGGCGAACCAACCGCCATGGAAGGCGGCGATCCCGGCAAGGAAGCAGGCGGCGATCAGGGCCACCCCGCCAGCCAGCCCGTCCAGCCCGTCGATGAAATTCATCGCATTGGTGGCGAACAGGATCCAGGCGAGAGTGGCCGGGCCGCCGATCCAACCGACATAGAGCGGCCCAACATAGGGCAACCGGTAGTCGCGCACATAGACGCCGGTGGCCACCGCAGCGAGCGCTGCCAAAAGCTGGGCCGAAAGCTTCACGGCGAATGGCCAGTCGCAGATGTCGTCGAGGAACGACACCACCGCAATCAGCGCCGAGGCGGCGATCACGCCGAGGAAATAGGGCTCCGCCAATCGCGAAAAATGCGCGAATGCGTAGAGCAGGACGATGCCCACAAGGAACGCGGTGACGATGCCGACTCCGCCGCCTTTCGGGGTGGCCAACGGGTGCGCCTTGCGCGGGTCGGGGTGGTCCATCAACCGCGCGCCGATCATCAGCCGAACCACGACTGCCGAGAGCAGGGCAAGGGCGGCGGCGAAAACGAGATGGCGGAAGAGGCCGAAAGCGGTCATTCGGCGCTAATCCCACCTCTCCCGCTCTGCGGGAGAGGTCGGTTCGCGGAGCGAACCGGGTGAGGGCGCGGCGGTCGGGACCCTCACCCGCCACGCTCCACGTGGCGACCTCTCCCGCGAAGCGGGAGAGGTCGATGTTGGCAGCCTCACCGCTTCTATTTCTGTCGCCAGGGTAGGCCGCTCGCCTTCCATCCGGCGAGCGTGCCACGGTGACCTGCCCCGTCAGGCGGCCCCTCGAACCCGTCGACGACATTGAACGCCTGCGGGAATCCTGCCTGTTGCGCGGCCTGAGCCGCGGCGGCGCTGCGCCCGCCCGTGCGGCACATGAAATAGATGTGGTGCTCCGGGGTGAACCCTGCCTCTTTCAGGTGATCAACGAAGCGGGCGTTGACCTGCATGGCGGGATAGACCTGCCAAGGGATCAGCACCGCCTGCTTGCCGGCCGGCGCGAGGTCGGGGACTCCGACGAAATTCCACTCGGGATCGGTGCGCACATCCGCAAGCTGCGCCTGCGGGTCCGACTTGAGGGCTTCCCACGCCTGGGCGGGCGAGACATTCTCGACCATCTCTCTTGATCTCCGGTTGCCGGGTTTTGTCCGCGGAGGAACGATGACGCAGTCATATCACGGCTCGGGCTGGCAGGCAGGGCTGGCAGAGGCGATCGGCCAGACGCCGCTGATCAAGCTGCGCCGCGCCTCAGAGGCGACCGGCTGCACGATCCTGGGCAAGGCGGAATTCATGAGTCCTGGTGGGTCGGTGAAGGACCGGACGGGGCTCTACATCATCAGTGACGCCGAGAAGCGTGGGGCGCTGCGGCCGGGCGGCACAATCGTCGAGGGCACCGCTGGAAACACCGGCATCGGGCTAACCTTGGTGGGCAACGCCCGTGGCTACCGATGCATCATCGTGATGCCGGAAACGCAGAGCCAGGAGAAAATCGACTTCCTGCGCATGATCGGCGCCGATCTGCGGCTTGTGCCGGCCAAGCCGTACCGCGACCCCGGCAATTACGTGCACGTTTCGCGCCGGCTGGCCGAGGAAATGACGGCCGCCCAGGGCAACGTCATCTGGGCCAATCAGTTCGATAACCTGGCGAACCGGGAGGGGCACCGGGCCTACACCGGCCCGGAGATCTGGGAGCAGACTGGGGGAAAGGTCGATGCCTTCACCTGCGCCTGCGGCACCGGCGGCACGCTGGCAGGGGTCGCGTTCGCGCTGAAGGAGAAGAATCCGAAGGTCCGCATAGTGCTCGCCGACCCCGAGGGCAGCGCGCTCTATGAGTGGGCGAAAGGGTTGGAGATGAAGGTGACCGGCAGCTCGATCACCGAAGGGATCGGGCAGTCCCGAGTGCCGGAGAACCTGGCAGGGGCACCGATCGACGATGCGGAGAAAATCCCTGACCCCGAGGCGCTGGAGCTGATCTTCGATCTGCTGATCCATGAGGGACTGTCGGTGGGCACCTCTTCCGGGATCAACGTCGCCGCAGCTGTGCGGATAGCGAAGGCACTGGGACCCGGCCACACGGTGGTGACGATCCTGGCCGATGGCGGCTCGCGGTATCAGTCGAAGCTGTTCAACGTGGAGTTCCTGCGGTCGAAGGGTTTGCCGGTACCAGCGTGGATGGCGTGAACGACCCAATCGGGAAAGCCAAGAGCGCAGAACGATAGCATCAATTCTGCTCCGCTGACTGGCGGGGCGAGACCGGATCCGTTTGGCGCTCATCGCCGGTCCCGGACACAACCGACGCGCGATGGTCCTCAGCGTCATGGCCGGGCTTGACCCGGCCATCCACGTCTTTTGCGACACCAGCAGGGAAGTGTGCAGGTAGCCGCTCGAGGGCGGCCATGACCTGAGGATCCTCGAGGGTCACTCTTTTTGGCGCTCGGTATAAGATGTGCATCCGGAACCAACCGACGTAATCGCTGTGATGAGCGACATCGGACGCGCCCAATATTGTCGATGGAGTGCGCGCGATGCTGGAACCGGCGGCATGAAGCCGCAGCGCGCTCGCCAGTGCGATCAGCGCCGGGGCGGATAGCCCAAGAAAGGCCCAGCTCCAGCCGAGCCGGACCACCAGGAGACCGCCTAGATGCGGTAATGGGGCCGCCCAGCGAACGGGCTAGCAGGAGCGGTGGCTGTCCCTCACAGTGATGGTGTGTAACGGGGTCCGAATGGCTCGGGCCCAAGCATCGAGAGAGGGACAGCCGTGGAATACTATGCCGCAATCAACGTCTCGCTGGAACTCAGCAGTGTGTGCGTGGTGGACGGGACCGGGAAGATCATCCGCGAGGCGAAGGTGGTGAGCGAGCCGGAGGCGCTCGTTGCGTTCTTTCGCGATATCGGCCTGACGTTCACGCGGGTTGGCCTGGAAGCGGGTCCGTTATCGCAGTGGCTGCATGCGGGGCTGACGGAAGCAGGGCTTCCGGCGATCCTGATCGAGACCCGGCACGTCAAGGCGGCATTGAAGGCGATGACGGTGAAGACGGATCGCAACGACGCACGCGGCATGGCGCAGTTGATGCGCCTGGGCTGGTTTCGACCGGTGCACGTGAAGACGCTGCCGGCGCAAGAGATCCGGGTGCTGCTGGTCGGGCGGAAGCTGCTGCTGGGCAAGCTGCACGATGTCGAGCTCGGCATTCGCGGCCTGCTGCGCGGCTTCGGCCTGAAAGTCGGCAAGGTGAGCAAGAACGGCTATGAGGCTCGCATCCGGGCGCTGGTGACAGGGCATCCGATGCTGGAGCCGGTTGCGGACGCGATGCTGAAGGCGCGGGCGAGCCTGCGAGACGAATGCGGGAAGCTGCATCGGATGTTGTTGCGTATCGTCCGTCACGATACTATATGCCGACATCTGATGAGCGTGCCTGGTGTCGGGCCAGTTGTTGCGATAACCTACAAGACGGCGATCGACGATCCGACGAGATTTCGCAAATCCAGGGATGTCGGGCCCTATTTTGGCCTGACACCGAAGAAGTACCAATCTGGCGAGGTGGATTGGACGGGGCGAATCAGCAAGGTTGGCGATGCGATGGTACGAACCACGCTGTTTGAAGCGGCAAACGTTATGCTCACTCGCACCACGCGGTTCTCCGCGTTGAAGGCGTGGGCCCTGCGGATCGCGAAGCTGCGCGGGTTGAAGCGGGCGAAGGTGGCGCTGGCACGCAAACTGGCGGTGGTGCTGCATCGCATGTGGGTTGATGGCAGCGAGTTCCGCTGGAGCAGGACGTTAGCCGACGCTGCCACTTGATAAGTTCAACCGGAAAAGGAGGAGGGACAACGGAGGGCGCAACAGCTCTTCGATAACGAGGTCCCGTCGCAGGGACGCGGATCGAGTGAAGCCGCAAACATGGGCGTCGGCCGGAGCAACCACCGGACCACGCGCACACTAGATTGGCTCGCTCGGTCTGTCTGATCGCATGAAGTGGCGGCTCCAACGCCGACCACGAACAGAAGCCCGAGCCCTGCGGCGTGATGCGTTAACGAGGGTCTTGACACCAGCGGCCCCATTACAGAAGCCCATGTTTCCCCTTCGGGTCCGGCAGGCTGAGCCGGTCCCATTGATTTTGCTTGATCCGGAGGTCGTTTTTCCCGGTTTTTCGCGAAAACGTAGTGACAGAGGTTCGCTGAAATTGGCGAATTTTCCTGCTTGCAGCACTCGGATTCTTATTGCTATCCGCAGGGCCAGATATTGGGGAAGCGATGTTCCTGCGCGTGGTTCGCGCCGCCGGCGGCGCCGGGGTGACGCACGAGTATGTGCGCGTCGTCGAAGCCTTTCGCGAGAAGGGCAAGACACGGCATCGCACCATTCTCAATCTCGGTCGCCGCGACGTGCTGGCGGCGCATCTCGACCTCGGCAAGCTGACGCGCCTGTTGCACGGCGAGGCGGTCGCTGCCGCCCCCGCCAGCGACCTCCGGCCCGATCAGGTGCAGGCGGTCGCGGCCTGGGATTGGGGACCGACGCTGGTGGCGCGCCACTTGTGGCGCGAGCTCGGGCTCGAGGCGACACTCGACCGGCTGAGCAGGCCCGGCCATCGCGATGTCAGCACGCTGAGCGACCGTGCTTTGCTGCTGGTGGTCAATCGCCTCACCGCACCCGGCAGCGAGCATGGGCTGGCGCGTTGGCTGGAGACCGACTTCGTCTGCGATCGCGACGGTCGGCGTTGGCTGGCGCAATGGCGCGACGAGACCAGGCGCAAAGCCAGCCGGACGCCGCGGGTGCAGGTCGAGCTGCGCCAGCTCAAACAGTGGTACCGAACGCTTGACCAATTGCTCAAACGCAAGGCGGCGATCGAGCATGCGCTCTATCTCAGGCTGCGTGATCTGTTCTCGCTGCAGATCGACGTGGTGTTCTACGACCTCACCTCGACCTATTTCGAAGGCAAGGGACCAGCGGAGCTCGGCGCGCATGGCCACAGCCGCGATGGCAAGCCGCGCAACCCGCAGGTGTTGGTCGGCCTGGTCTTGGTCGACGGCTGGCCGATCGCGCACCACGTGTTCGCCGGCAATCGGCGCGATGCCATGACCGTCTCCGATGTGGTGCATGATCTGGAGCAACGCTTCGGCATCAAGCGCATCGTGTTGGTGGGCGACCGCGGCATGGTTACCAGCCAGAACCTCGATGAGCTGCGCAGCAGCGGTCATGGCTATATCGTCGGTCGCAATCGCCGTCGCAGCGGCGAGATCTTCGACTATATCCAAAGCGCCACCGGAGCGTGGATCGAATGCCCGTGCGGCATCACTGCCGGCGAGAAGCCGACACCTCCAAAGACACTGGTTCAGGAAGTCACCTCGAACAGACCCGGTGTCCGCGTGTTTGTCGTTCATTCCGAGGAGCGCCTGGCGTTCGAGCAGGCGCAACGCGTCAAGGCCATGGATCGCGTGCGGAGCAAGCTCGACAAGCTGGCGCGTCGCGTTGCCAGCGGAAAGCTGAAAGCCCCCGAGAAGGTCGGCGCCGCTGCCGCCGCCATCCTGACCCGCCATCACGGTCACCGCTACTACGACTGGCGCTATGAGGACGGGGTTTTTCGCTTCTTCGAGCATCCCCTCCACTTCGCCAGGGAGAAGGCGTACGAAGGCAAATACGTCATCCAGACCGAAGAACCCAATCTGTCCGCGGTCGAGGCGGTGCGCCTCTACAAAGAACTCGCCGACGTTGAACGCTCTTTTGCCAATCTCAAAGACGTCATCGACATGCGGCCGATCTATCATCAGACTGACGCCCGTGTGCAGGCCCACATCTTCGTCGCCGCATTAGCTCACTTGCTGCACCGGGCCATCGAAAAGAAGCTCAAGGCTGCACATCTCGACCTCTCCGCAACCGAGGCATTGACGGCTCTCAAATCTGTCCGAGTGGTCGATATCGATCTCGGCAACGGCACCACAAAACGGTCGGTCACACGGGGCACACAGCGCGCCGCCGCGGTGCTCAGCGCCCTCGGCATCACCGAGCTTGATCCGCCAGTCCCGCCAAAATCGGCCCAAACCGTGATGTAGTGCCAAACCGTCTCGCCAGGCCAAGCAAAATCAACGACTTATGAGCGCGCAAGGGAAACATGGGCTTCTGTAATGGGGCCGCTGGTGTCAAGACCCTCGTTAACGCATCACGCCGCAGGGCTCGGGCTTCTGTTCGTGGTCGGCGTTGGAGCCGCCACTTCATGCGATCAGACAGACCGAGCGAGCCAATCTAGGGTGCGCGTGGTCCGGTGGTTGCTCCGGCCGACGCCCATGTTTGCGGCTTCACTCGATCCGCGTCCCTGCGACGGGACCTCGTTATCGAAGAGCTGTTGCGCCCTCCGTTGTCCCTCCTCCTTTTCCGGTTGAACTTATCAAGTGGCAGCGTCGGCTGACGTCCTGCTCCAGCGGAACTCGCTGCCATCAACCCACATGCGATGCAGCACCACCGCCAGTTTGCGTGCCAGCGCCACCTTCGCCCGCTTCAACCCGCGCAGCTTCGCGATCCGCAGGGCCCACGCCTTCAACGCGGAGAACCGCGTGGTGCGAGTGAGCATAACGTTTGCCGCTTCAAACAGCGTGGTTCGTACCATCGCATCGCCAACCTTGCTGATTCGCCCCGTCCAATCCACCTCGCCAGATTGGTACTTCTTCGGTGTCAGGCCAAAATAGGGCCCGACATCCCTGGATTTGCGAAATCTCGTCGGATCGTCGATCGCCGTCTTGTAGGTTATCGCAACAACTGGCCCGACACCAGGCACGCTCATCAGACGTTGGCATATAGTATCGTGACGGACGATACGCAACAACATCCGATGCAGTTTCCCGCATTCGTCTCGCAGGCTCGCCCGCGCCTTCAGCATCGCGTCCGCAACCGGCTCCAGCATCGGATGCCCTGTCACCAGCGCCCGGATGCGAGCCTCATAGCCGTTCTTGCTCACCTTGCCGACTTTCAGGCCGAAGCCGCGCAGCAGGCCGCGAATGCCGAGCTCGACATCGTGCAGCTTGCCCAGCAGCAGCTTCCGCCCGACCAGCAGCACCCGGATCTCTTGCGCCGGCAGCGTCTTCACGTGCACCGGTCGAAACCAGCCCAGGCGCATCAACTGCGCCATGCCGCGTGCGTCGTTGCGATCCGTCTTCACCGTCATCGCCTTCAATGCCGCCTTGACGTGCCGGGTCTCGATCAGGATCGCCGGAAGCCCTGCTTCCGTCAGCCCCGCATGCAGCCACTGCGATAACGGACCCGCTTCCAGGCCAACCCGCGTGAACGTCAGGCCGATATCGCGAAAGAACGCAACGAGCGCCTCCGGCTCGCTCACCACCTTCGCCTCGCGGATGATCTTCCCGGTCCCGTCCACCACGCACACACTGCTGAGTTCCAGCGAGACGTTGATTGCGGCATAGTATTCCACGGCTGTCCCTCTCTCGATGCTTGGGCCCGAGCCATTCGGACCCCGTTACACAACCATCACTGTGAGGGACAGCCACCGCTCCCGCTAGCCCGTTCGCTGGGCGGCCCCATTACCGCATCTAGCGTTTGCGACAGCGCCGCGCCGATGCCCCGAACGTATCGGCAGCACCGAGCGCGGTCTGCGTCCGTCCGCGGCCCCAGGTGTAGGCCGCGGCGCTTCGCATGGCCTTATCCCGCGCTGCCAACCGTCACTTTCAGCACGGCAAGTAGCCAGTCGATGACAATGCGCGCGCGGCGCGTCAGCACGGCGCGGGAGGGATAGACGATGTGGATGGGCAAAGGGCGAGGCGTATGATCCGGCAAAAGCTGGATTAGCCGGCCGGAAGCGATGTCTTCGGCGACCATGTATTGCTGCAGCAGGCCGATGCCGAGCCCTCCAAGCGCCGCCTGCCGGATCGCATAGCGGTTGTTCAGACGCAATCGTCCTCGGATCGGCACCGCGATCTTCTCGCCCGATACCTCGAAGCGCCACTCATATTCATCGGTGTCGCCCGTATAGGCGATGCAGTTGTGGAGCGATAAATCGTGTGGGTTCTCTGGCGCACCATGAGCCTCGACATAGGACGGCGCGGCGACGACAAAGCGGCCATTATAGGCCGCTAGCCGCATGATGAGCGATGCATCGGTGACCTCTCCGGTGCGGACAGCAACATCGATGTTCTCCTCGATCATCGAACCGAAGCCATCGCGCATGACCAACTCGACCACAAGACCAGGATGGGCTTGGAGCAGCTTATCGAGTTGTTCCAGGAGGAAGTGGCCGAATGAGACAGTCACGCCAACGCGGACACGGCCGGAAACGCCGCGCCCATCTTCGAGCGCGGCCTCTGCCTGGCCGACAGCCTCAATCACCGATCGCGCGTGTTCGATCAGGTTCCGGCCCGCCTCGGTTAGAGCGATTCCGCGCGTCGAGCGGTGCATCAAGGCGACGCCAAAGCGCTGCTCAAGCAGGTTGATATGACGGGACGCGGCCGGTTGGCTCATCCCCATTTCGCGTGCGACTTGGGAAAATGAACCGGTGGCGGCGGCCCTATCAAAGATGCGAAGGGCGGTAACGAGATCCATGTCTTGCAGCTCCTTCCACGGAAGACTACCGAAAAGTCAGCGTGGCGTCGCGCGCGCATCCATTTAGCAATGCTTTCGTCGGTGTCGACCCGAGGCGAAAGCCGTCACGATGCTACCTTCGTAACACACTCTCCGAGCTTGGCGGACGCATAAGCGGCAACGGCCTTGACAACTTGAGACAGCCACTGGCCGAGATCATCCTGTGGATGTCGACACGCAATGCAACCGTAATGCGGACAGCCATCCTGCTGCGGTAGGACTCCGGACATCGAAGTTCAACGCTTTTCGTAGAAGCGATCAAAGCGATCGACGGCTACCGGGCGTGCGCGTCCTGAACAATTTCTTGGGCGAGGGCAAGAAGACTACCGCCCGATCATGAACGAGACGGAGCCCGCGAACCAGTATCGCGAACCGGCGTGGAGATGATCGGAGGTGCCATGAGTCCTCCTGGCGACCGCCAGCAACTCAAGCAAGGGGTTATTACTATGGAACACACTGTTCTCCGATCTGTTCTGCCACAGGAAGTGTCGATGTTCCGCCGGAGTCTCACTGCAGCCAACATATCCAAGGCCGTGCTACTTGCAATTACGGTTGGCGTTTCGGCCTGTTCCGGACCTGGCTCTCAGCGGGTCGCGGACACGCGCTGTCATCTCGAAGCAAACTCCAGTCCGGACGCTGCGGCGTGCCGCGAAGTCCCTTCCGCAGTTCTATGGGATCCGGGCGAATCCCGAGTTCCACGCCCAGGTGTTTACTATGATCCATGAGGAGGTCTGTCTGGTACCGGCGGCGGTTGATTGCGGCCGGCTCTCGGACGAAATCTCGTGCACCCAACGGGGGTGGGAAGTCGGCGCGCCGATCCGCGCTACGGCGCCGGCGTCGCCGAGGCGCTCGGGCTGGAGCTGTGCGAGCTGCCCGAAGAGGCGCTTTACCCTGATGCTCGATAGACAGCCTGAAAGGCGGGCGATCGCAATGTTTGCACGCCTCACTCCGGTCGCACTTGCACGCATGCACGCCCTGCTGCTGCGGCACGTCATCCGACGATGACTGCGAGATTGGGAAGCTCCTCCTGCCGCTTGGCTTCGCGCTCGGCGTTCTCTATCCGAGACGAAGATCGGGGCGCCATTCAAGCTGCGTTGGGCCAGCTTCAAGGTAGACGGCTGCGCGCCATGAGGTATCGTCGCACGAGCTGCGCAATCTCGTGTATGAGGATCGCGGCGGTTGATCGCTGTTGATACCAACCCATCCATTGGCCAGCGTTCCGCAGGATGAGCATCGTTTTCACCGGATTCGCAGTCGTGGAACCTGCTGGTCGGTGAAGTAAAACATCTCGCCGCCAACCAATCCCTCTCACGCCACGCCGGCGATCGGCCAGGGCGTCCACGCTGTCGCCCCGTGCGCCAGATAGTGCGTCATCCGGCTGCCGTCCCAGCGATATCGGAACTGCTGGTTCTGGACGATCGGCAGCACCAGGCAGTTCGGCCAGAAGACGGCCGCCGCCTGCCCGGCCGGGTGGCGGACGCTCTGATAGAGGATACCGTCCAGTCCTTTCGCCCGCACCTGCCGCCCAAGGACCTGCCCAGGCCTCCAGTCGTCAGCGACGAGGCACTCTGCGGTCGCCGCCTCCGTCTCGCCACTTACCGTACAGGTCAACAGGCGGAAATCAGCATCCGCTGGCGGTTCGCTTGTTGCTTGCATGAAGCGTTGGAACCGGTGAGCGGTCTCCGCGAGGGCGACCTCAACACGATCGCCGCAATACCAGACGCCATATGTCCCGTCCGAGAAGCGACTCGGGCGATCGATCGATACATGGGTGAACGCCCCCATCGCAATCGACGCGGTGGCGCCGTGGATGCGGCGATCCACGGGCACCAGTGCGAGATTGCCGACCTCATCCCGGATCCGCGGATTCATCTTGGCTTCGGCCGAAACCAGCAGCTCCCAGTCCACCGGATCGGCGATGTCCTCGAACAGATCGACGGGCGGATAGATGGTCCGGATGATGCGGAAGCCGGGTGTCCAATGCACCCTTCGACTTACCAAGCGCTCCGCTCGGCATCCAGATAAGCGCGAACCCGGCTGATATCGGACGGCGCGCCCTGCAGCATGATATCGAGCGCGGACTTACCGCCAAATGCTTCGTTCGGCCGTTTCACCCACGCGTAGGCGCGTTCCACATCAACGAACATGTAGCGAAGCGCCTTATGGATGCCGAGCAGGTCGCCGAGCCGAAACACCGTGTCGTTCGGCAGAGGTCCGATCTGTCCGGCGCGCCACCGTTGGAAGGTGCGATCGCTCGGCCCGCCCAGGAGCACGAGCTTTTCTTCCTTTCGAAGGTCCCATTTGTCGAGCAGGTTCAGCACGGCGCGGAGCATCGCCCGCGCTTCCTGATCGGTTACGGGTCCATGTGTCCCCGCCGGCGCACGGCGTGGTATCGGTGCGGATATCAGAGCGCTGGCCGTCATTATCAAAGGCTCCGCGAGCGTGAGCTGATTATAGTAGTGCCGCCAATTGGCGCGATCAAGCTCTTCGTCTGCCAATTGTCCGGGCCCCGCACTGCCCCAGCGCGACTCGGCAAGAGCCCAGCCGAGCAGCAGGAAGAACCATCCGCCCATCGTCGTATCCACGAAGTCGTTGGTGGAGGCGATCGGCCAGAGCTGAATCAGCACCGAGGCGAACAGGGCGACGCGCAGCGGCGCCGGCTTCTGCCACAATCCTCGGGCCAGCGGCGCGAGCCGGGCACGGTCGCGACAAACAGCAGCAGGCCGGGAAACCCGCCCTCGGTCAGCGCCTGCACATAGAAATTGTGCGGATGCGTCGTGCAGATCGCCGCGCCGCCGCCATCCGGCAGGCGACCGTCAAAGGTGGGTCCGAAATATTGCGGCTGCGGACAGAAGGTGCGGAACCCGTCGAACCCGCCGCCGAACCACGGCCGGGCCGCCGCGATGTGCCAGGCCCGGGCATAGATCTCGCCATACGGGCTGGTGGGAAAGTGCTGCAGCAGCGCGGAGAACTGCACCACCACCGGCGCATAGGTCGGCGGAGACAGCACCGCCATGCCCGCCAGCAGGCCGACACCCGCCAGCGCAGCGGCAACCACGACCGGACGCAGCCTCGGCAGCAGCACGCCGACCGCGAGCAGGCCGAAGCCGGTCAGCGTCAGTGGCATGCGCTGGCCGATCAGCACCATCATCCCGACCGCGCCAAGCAGCAGAAGCTAGGCGGACAATGTGCCTGCCAACCGTCGGCGTCGCAGCAGCGCCGCAGCCGCCGGCACAATGACGGGAAAGATGATGCGTGACAGAGGCGGGCCGGCGCGTTCCTTGCGGAACGGACCGGTGAGCACGGCGCCGCCTGCACCGCGCGGAGCACCGAACAGATTATAGCCGGTCGCGACCTGCAGCAGACACTGCCCGGCAATCCAGGCGGCGGCCGCGGCGATGATCCCGGACAGCCAGCGGCGGGTCGCGCGGTCGGCCAATACCCAATGCTCCAACGCGGCCGCGAAGATCAGAAACCGGACGACCAGGACGGCTTCCGCGAAGGAATGCGCACCACCCGGCCGAGCGGCGGGATGGGCAAAGAGCAGATCACGATCCAGCCCCACCAGAGCGAGGCGACGTGCAGCCATCGCGTCCCCAGCCAGCGCCAGTCGCCCTCGAGTACCAAGTGCGCCAGGAAGCAGAGATCGGTGATGGCGATGCTTCCCTCTGCGAGGCTGGGCGCGTGCAGAAGCATGAGCGGCATCACCCGGCTCGTCCGGCAAGGTCTAGGGGCGGCATCGGCGGGTTCCTGCCAGCCGCGGCAAGCGCGGGCAAGGACACGCTGCCCCATCCGTTACGCCGGCGCGTGGCACCCCGCGTCGGAGCCCGGGGGCAGCTCTCTTCCGCGGGTGTTTTCAGGCCAGGCGCGGCGCGGCCTCCAGCACCTCCAGCACGTTCCCATCCGTCGGAACGCCGAGGACATGGTGACCGTGCCAGAGAGCAGTGAACAGCAGCGACCAAGCCGGCTGCGGCACAGCCCGAGCATTAACGAAGGCAGCGCGGACCCTATCGGGCCGCAGCAGGCCGGCAAGCGCCGGATGTGCGGAAACCAGCCGGCCCAGTGCTTCCCCCCGCTGTTCCATCCAGGCGCCGACTGGTGGGTTGAAGCCTTTCTTCGGCGTCCAGGCCTGGGCCTCGGGGAAGGTACGCGCCAGCCAGGCACGCAGCAACCGCTTGCCGAACCTGAACCCCGCCTTCTGAGCATCCGGAAGGCGGAAGACAAAATCCGCTACCACCGGATCGAGAAATGGCGTGCGACCCTCGACGCCATGCGCCATGAGGCTGCGGTCGAGCTTGACCAGCAGGTCGTTGGGCAGCCACTCGGCGCAATCGACCGCCTGAGCCTGCTGAAGCGGCGAGCGACCAGCGTTGGAGGCGCGTTCGACCTCGGCCAGCCCCTCCCGCCAACCGTCGAGCGTGGGCAAATGACCGAGGGTGCCTCGGGTGCGCGGCGGGCGACTGAGCCACCGCCACGGGAGTCGGCGCTTGCGATAGCGAGTGTAGCCGCCGAACAGCTCGTCCGCCCCCTCGCCGCACAGCGTGACCTTGAGCCCGGCGGCACGCGCCGCTCGGCCCAGCATCCATGTCGGCAGTACCGCGGCATCAGCGGTGGGATCATCGATGGCGGCCACCATTCGCGGCGCAAGCGACCAAAAATCCTGTGCTGTCATGACAAGCCGCTCGCAATCGGCCCCGATCAACCGCGCCAGCCGCTCGGCTTCGCGGCTCTCGTCCGGTTCGCCGGCGCCTTCCCAGCCGATGGTCAGGGTCTGGATGCGGGTCGATGCGACCCGGCGCATCAGCGCAAGCAACGCCGAGGAGTCGATGCCGCCCGAGAGGAACAGGCCGTAGGGGACATCGGAGCGCAGATGCGCCGCCACGCTGTCCAACAACACGCCTTCGAGCTGTCGCAGAGCTGCCTGTAGGCTGATACTGATGGGCCCCCCAGCGGGAAGCGCGGCGCGGCGGCATCGCTCGACGATGGCTCCGCGTTCGATCCGCAGCGTCTCGCCGGGCAGCACGCGAGAGATGCCGGGAAAAATCGTCTCCCTGCCGGTGACGAATTTGAGTTGCAGCAGCTCCGCCATCTCCCGCCGCCCCGTCTCGCGGCTGCCGAACCCGGCAGCTAGCAGCGCCTGCGGCTCCGAGGCGAAGGCGAAGCCCGCGGCGCACCGCGCATAATAGAGGGGCTTGATGCCGAACGGATCGCGCGCCAGCAGCAGTTGCCCGGTGCGAGGATCGTGTGCGGCGATCGCGTACATCCCACGCAACTGCCCGGCGAACGCCGTGCTCTGCTGCTCGGCAAGAAAGGCGGCCGGCTCGCAGTCCGAGCGGGTGCGGAAGGCTGCGCCCGCCATGGCCCGGCGGAGGTCGGGATCGTTGTAGATTTCGCCACAGGCGATCAGCGCCGTGCCACCGGGCGCCAACAGCGGCTGCGCCCCGGTCGTCAGATCGACGATGGCGAGCCGCAGATGCACGAGCCCGACATCGTTGCGGACCAGCATCGCCTGCCCGTCCGGCCCACGATGCGCGAGCGCCGCCTGGAGCGCGCGCAAGGCCGACGGCTCGGGTGCCGATCCGTCGCGTGTCATCACCCCGGCAATCCCACACATGCGGCCCCCTATAGCCGGCTGCGCGCTATCGGAAGAGGGCGCGATGCGTTACCCGGCCCAGAGTTGGGCCAAGCCACCGAATGCGCGAATAGTTTTGTCGGCGGTTACCAGAGTAAGCGACACGCGCCGCGCCTGAACAACGAGCATTCGATCAAACGGATCGTTATGGGACCATTCCAAGCTTCCAGCGTTTTCGGCGTCCATCGGAAGTATAGCAAGCTCATGGAAGCCGTTGGCGCCGATCGCCCCAGTTCCCGACCCCTGAAACTGTAGCTTGCCAACCCGCTTCTTGATGGCGATCTCCCGGATTGATGCCGCACTCACAAACACCTGGTTTTTGGCGTTCGTAATCGCCGCCCGGGCGTTTTTGTCCAACGCAGGATCCTGCTTGTTCCACCAAAGGAAGATATGCGTATCGAGTAGCAGGTTCACTCATCCTGCCCTTCGAACAACTGCTCGATTGCCGGATGCGGCGCGTCGAAATCCGGGCGATCCAACCGATCTTCATCGCACCGGCGGGAGCGCGTACGCGCCCGCGCGAAGCGACCGGGACCAGCCGCGCGTGCGGAATGCCGCGCTTGGCGATGATGATTTCCTCGCCGGCGGCAGCGCGATCGACCAGGGCGGAGAGCTTGGTTTTCGCTTCATAGAGGCTGACGAACCGGGCCACGGGCCTCGCTCCCATAGCAGGCCGGCTGGATAGGAGGACAGCCAAAGATGGTCAAGCTGACCAATGGCAGCGACATTGCGGGCAGCCTTTAGAACTCTCTCAACCGCACCTGCCTAGGGTTACGGGCCCTATGCCTGCCCGCCTCGACGGCCACGGCCGCTATCAGCGACTGCTCGAGGACCGTGAGCGGTTCGTTGCTTTCGCGTTCTCGTCGGCAGAGCTGCTAATCGAGGCGACGACAAGCGGACGGGTCGTATTCGCAGCGGGAGCGTTTCGCAGCCAGTTCGGGCTGGATCCGGTCGCCCTGTTCGGCCGGCCGGCGGCGGCAGTGGTCACCGCTGAGGATGGGTCTGCCTTCGCCACCTGCCTTGCCCTGCTTGCCGAGCGTGGCCGACTCGCTCCGACAACAGTGCGCCTGGCCGATGCGGAGCGCACACGCTGGTGTTGTCGGGCCTGACGCGCCCCGGACCGGACGGGATGGCGCTACTGTGTCTGAGCTTGGGCACTCCGCTTGGTCCGCAGCCAAAGATGGCGCGGACCGCCTGCTCGGCCGAGGTCTTGGGACGCGAGGCGGAGGCCCGGCTGCGCACCGCGCGCGGCGATGGCGCAGCCGGTTCGCCGGTACTCGACCTGCTGGAGATGGAGGGCGAGGGCTCAGACCCGGCCGATGCCGAGATCGCCAGCACACTGCTGCAACAGGCAAGCGTCGGCACGGTGGTCAGCGCACTTGCGCCGCGACGGTACGGATTGCTGCGGACATCCGGCACGGCCGAGCCGCATCTGGCGCAGGTGATCTCGGAGCTGCAGGCCGGCCTGCGCTCGAGTGGCATCGACGCCAAAGTGGCCGGCGCGCAGCGGGTCGCCTTTCGGGACCCGATGCCGACGACCTGACAACAGCACAGGCGGTTCGTGCGCTGCGTTATGCGCTGTCGTCCTTCGCCCGAGGCGGTGTCAGGGCGCTGACCGCGGCCGGCCTGGACCGGGGCTTGGGGAGCTTCGTCGCGACCACCGAGGCGTGCGCCGCAGCGCTGCGGCGCATCTTCGCCGATCGGCGGTTCAGCCTTGCCTTCCAGCCGATCGTCCAGCTTGAGACTCGGGGGTGCATCACTACGAAGCTCTGCTCCGCCCGTTCCGCGTACCCGGTGTCCGGCAGGGCATCCGAACGATCTCGTGATCATGGCCGAGATGCTGGGGCTGGCTGAAGACCTCGACGGGGCGGCGCGCGAGGCGGCAGCCCGTGGCGGCGTCACGGTGGCCTTCAATATCTCGGGCCTGTCGGCGCAGAGCCCAGGGTTTCGCAAGCGGCTGCTCGCCGCGCTGGCTCGGGCGATGCCGGCCAGTCCGTCATCCCTGTTGGCGGAGCTTACGGAAACCGCCGAGATTGAAGACGAGGCGCAGGCGGCGGTGACGATCGCGGCGTTGCGCGAACGCGGCGTGCCGGTGTGCATCGACGATTTCGGCGCCGGGGCGGCTGCGTTTCGCTATCTGCACAGCTTCCAGGTCGATTACGTGAAGATCGACGGGACCTACGTTCGCCACGCCGTGGAGAGCGAGCACGACCGAAGCTTCGTCGCGGCGATGGTCGATCTTTCGCTCAAGGTCGGCGCCCAGGCGATCGCCGAGCAGGTGGGAAACGAGGCGGTGGCGACGATCATGAGCGCTCTCGGGGTGAGGTATGGCCAGGGCTGGCTGTTCGGCCGTCCCGGGAAGTTGCCGTCGCCCAAGGTGTTCACAGGACGCCGGCGCGGGGTAAAGGAGACGTGGGAGTAGGTGTCAGAGCGAAGGTCGGGTTATTGGGTTATACCAGCCGCCCGGCTCGTTGACTCGAACGTGATTTGGTGCGGCTCGGAGCGGTACGATTCGGCGTCCCCGTTGGACGGAGGGGACAGCGATGACCGTAGCGATCACCCGTTTGGAGCGATCGGCGGCTGATCTGCGAGAGGCGGCGGCGGCCACTCGAGACGCCAAAGCGGCACGTCGGATGCTGGCGATGGCGTTGCTGCTGGAAGGCTGGTCGCGGGAAGCCGCGGCGGAGGCGTGTGCGATGGACCGCCAGACGTTGCGTGACTGGGTACATCGCTACAACGAGTCCGGGCTGGATGGCCTGTCCGACCGACCGTGCCGCCGCGGTCCGCCGCCCCGCTTATCGCCCGAGCAACAGGCCAAGGTGGTGGAATGGGTGCAACAGGGGCCCGACCTTGAGCGGGACGGCGTGGTACGTTGGCGCTGCATCGACCTGCGGCAGCGGATCAAGGATGAGTTTGGCGTCGAGCTGCACGAGCGCAGTGTCGGCAAGCTGCTGCGCCGGCTGAAGTTCACCCGGCTGCAGCCGCGTCCCTATCATCCGAAGAAGGATGCCGCCGCGCAAGAGGCATTCAAGAAGGAGTTCGCCAGCCAGGTGGCCGAGGTTGTGCCAGCCGCTGCCGCCGGCAAGCCGCTGGAGATCTGGTTCGGCGACGAAGCCCGTGTCGGTCAGAAGGGCACGCTGACCTACGTCTGGGCGCGACGTGGCTCGCGCCCGGCGGCGGTTCGCGATAACCGCCATGACTCCGCCTATATCTTCGGCGCCGTTTGCCCCGAGCGCAGCATCGGCGCTGCCATCATCATGTCGGCCGCCAACAGCGAGGCGATGGCCGAACATCTGAAGGAGATCAGCCTCCAGGTTGCCCCGGGGGCTCATGCTGTGTCGCTGGTCGATGGCGCTGGTTGGCATCAGCCGGGGCGCCGCCTGCCGGTGCCTGACAACATCAGCCTGTTGCCGCTGCCAGCTTACTCGCCGGAGCTGAACCCGGTCGAGAACGTCTGGGAGTTCCTGCGCGGCAACTTTCTCAGCCACTGTGTCTGGGACAGCTATGAAGCTATCCTCAAGGCATGTCGTAATGCCTGGAACAAACTGATGGCAATGCCCGAACAAATCGCCTCCCTCACCAGGCGCTCTTGGGCCAAACCGGCCATCGCATAGTAAGGAAGAAAGCCTAACCACAGAGACACCGAGGCACGGAGCCTGACCCTTCTCGGTGTCTCTGTGCCGCTGTGGTTAAGCTTTTTCTTACCTCCGTCACGAAATCAGGGGGCCGTGTCTGAGACACCGATGAGGTCATCCTCAGGGGCATGTCATGACGCCTGAAACGAACTCGCAGAACTTCCCGACCGCATCGTCTCCCTCGCCAGGCGCCCCTGGGTCAAACCAGTCATCGAACAGGGCGGCTGGTATTATTCGAGGTTTTGTTCAAAACTGCGCGCAGACTGGCCGTACAGATCGCCATTGCCTTTGGAGAGATTTCTAAAGGGATTTTGAAAAAGAGATCCCTCGGACCGCCGTGCAGAGGCCCTCATGCGCAAGCAACCGCCGCCCGCCCACAAGAACCTCGCCGACGCGCGGTAGCAACTGGCACTACGGGATATGGCGGCCAGATTCTACGAACTTAAACTTGCTCTTGCCAGCCGCCTCCCGCGAGGGCCCCGCGTCATCACTCCGTCCTGCGCCGGCGCACCAAGCCGAGGCCGAGTCACCCGACCCCAAGCACCGCCACCGTAGCCGGCTCAGGAACCGTCTTGATCTCGAAGAACGCTGCCCCCGGGGACCCTTCCGTCGCAACGACCGTTCCTGTGAAGCTATGGGGGCCGGGAGCAAGCGCGAAATCGCCATGGCTGAGGTCCGGGTTGGCCAGGCATGCGGTGATGTTCGCTTCGCAATCGGCTCCGAGCGTCGGTACGGAGGTGGTGCCAAGGACGGCCAAGTTGTCAAAGATCTCGAACTGATCGCCCGACGCGAACCCGTCGGTGATAAGGAACTGCCCGCCGCCCGTGTATGTCCACGGCGTCGAGGGCGCCAGCACGCTAGCCGGGTTCGTCCCCAACTCGCAGCTAACGCAATTGCCAAAGATCGAGGATCCGACTGTGGAATTGAACCCAAACGTGTACCACTGGTTGGCAACAATGGCACCGGCCCGCGCTTGACCGGCAGCGCCGCCCATCGCAAGCGCCGCGACACCGACGAGTAACACCTTTCTGAGCATCCGACGCCTCCCCTGAGCACCTATCTTTTGGTAAAGATGGCGGAAATATTGACATAATGCAAGGTAATGGGAGCCCATCATCTCGCAGTTAGATTAAGTGTTATCCATATTTGTGTTTTTTGCATGCAAAACCGCCCACCAACCAAGTCTTTAAATCCTCTTGAAATGGAAAACTCCTTCACGCAAGATGACACTGTCGTAAGACAACCTCGCCCGCAACGTAACCTGGTCGCAGCCGCCCTGCCCACACGCTGCCCGAGGGTTTAACCGAGGCCGGCCGCATCGCCGGGATGTTTTCGTCCTTCCAGCGTGGGCTGTTGCTTGATCCTCTCCGCGCCCCCCAGGTGTCGGCCGGCGAGACCATGCCGACCCATCTCACCGCCACCACGATAGCCCCGCTACCCGAACGTACAATTCAGCCGCGCCCACAACTCGCGCGGCGCGAAGCCATTAACGGACTGCGGCTAAAACGCCTGTCTCACTCCACATTTGAACCGCCGCACTGTCACCACGGCCAGCCTCTGGCAGGCCCGTCAGCCGATCTACCGCACCTCGACCGAACGTGGCGACGCTACGAGCCCTGGCTCGGTGAGCTACGCGAGCTGCTGCCGTGAGGCGTAGCTTAGCTAGCTAGCAGCCCCCAGCAGGCGTCGCATCCGTGACGTCCGTGAGAGCGCGCAACTGCTGGTCGTCAGCGAGCACCGCTAACTAATACCAGCCGCCCGGCTCGTTGACTCGAACGTGATTTGGTGCGGCTCGGAGCGGTACAATTCGGCGTCCCCGTTGGACGGAGGGGACAGCGATGACCGTAGCGATCACCCGTTTGGAGCGATCGGCGGCTGATCTGCGAGAGGCGGCGGCGGCCACTCGAGACGCCAAAGCGGCACGTCGGATGCTGGCGATGGCGTTGCTGCTGGAAGGCTGGTCGCGGGAAGCCGCGGCGGAGGCGTGTGCGATGGACCGCCAGACGTTGCGTGACTGGGTACATCGCTACAACGAGTCCGGGCTGGATGGCCTGTCCGACCGACCGTGCCGCCGCGGTCCGCCGCCCCGCTTATCGCCCGAGCAACAGGCCAAGGTGGTGGAATGGGTGCAACAGGGGCCCGACCTTGAGCGGGACGGCGTGGTACGTTGGCGCTGCATCGACCTGCGGCAGCGGATCAAGGATGAGTTTGGCGTCGAGCTGCACGAGCGCAGTGTCGGCAAGCTGCTGCGCCGGCTGAAGTTCACCCGGCTGCAGCCGCGTCCCTATCATCCGAAGAAGGATGCCGCCGCGCAAGAGGCATTCAAGAAGGAGTTCGCCAGCCAGGTGGCCGAGGTTGTGCCAGCCGCTGCCGCCGGCAAGCCGCTGGAGATCTGGTTCGGCGACGAAGCCCGTGTCGGTCAGAAGGGCACGCTGACCTACGTCTGGGCGCGACGTGGCTCGCGCCCGGCGGCGGTTCGCGATAACCGCCATGACTCCGCCTATATCTTCGGCGCCGTTTGCCCCGAGCGCAGCATCGGCGCTGCCATCATCATGTCGGCCGCCAACAGCGAGGCGATGGCCGAACATCTGAAGGAGATCAGCCTCCAGGTTGCCCCGGGGGCTCATGCTGTGTTGCTGGTCGATGGCGCTGGTTGGCATCAGCCGGGGCGCCGCCTGCCGGTGCCTGACAACATCAGCCTGTTGCCGCTGCCAGCTTACTCGCCGGAGCTGAACCCGGTCGAGAACGTCTGGGAGTTCCTGCGCGGCAACTTTCTCAGCCACTGTGTCTGGGACAGCTATGAAGCTATCCTCAAGGCATGTCGTAATGCCTGGAACAAACTGATGGCAATGCCCGAACAAATCGCCTCCCTCACCAGGCGCTCTTGGGCCAAACCGGCCATCGCATAGTAAGGAAGAAAGCCTAACCACAGAGACACCGAGGCACGGAGCCTGACCCTTCTCGGTGTCTCTGTGCCGCTGTGGTTAAGCTTTTTCTTACCTCCGTCACGAAATCAGGGGGCCGTGTCTGAGACACCGATGAGGTCATCCTCAGGGGCATGTCATGACGCCTGAAACAAACTCGCAGAAACTTCCCGACCGCATCGTCTCCCTCGCCAGGCGCCCCTGGGTCAAACCAGTCATCGAACAGGGCGGCTGGTATAACTCGGCGCCGCCGAAATAGAGCGGTGCCGCCTCGATGGCGCAGGCCAACCAACCGAACCGCCGGCGGCCATGATGCACCTCGATCCCATTCAACAGGCGGAAGCGATAGTTGGGGACGCGCTCTCGCTCCGCGGCGAAACTCCATGTGACCAGCGCGTAGCTCCGTGTCCGCCTGATTACTTACTGTTGCTATAAGCGGCACGAGCAGTGGATCGAGGGCAGGTCAGAAAACTTCTCATGCCTGCGCCACCGCCGCCGACCAGGGCGAGGCCCAGTCGCTGATGCCGGTGCGCGTGCCGTCGGCGTGAAGCTGGATCAGGTTGGGACAGGCGAAGTTGATCGGCATCACGCCGTGCTCCACCACCTCCGTCGGACCCTCCGCTTGCAGCGCCTTGATCACCGCAGCAGGCATGCGGCGATCGACGCTGACCGCATCCGGGCTCGAGACGTCGATCCGGGGATGGTGCTGCGCATCCGCGAGCGTCATGCCGAAATCCGCGGCATAGGTGAGCGTCTGCAGCACCGCGGCCAGAATGCGCCGCCCGCCTGACGCGCCGGCGGCGATCCATGGCCGTCCGTCCTGCATCAGGATCAACGGCAGCATGTTGGTCAGCGGTCGCTTGCCGGGCGCGATCGAGTTCGGCTGGCCCGGACGCGGATCGAACCACATCACGCCGTTGTTCAGCAGCACGCCCGATGTTGGCAGCACCACGCGGCTGCCCATCGACGACAGCAATGTGGTTGTCACCGCAACCATCGTGCCCTCGGCGTCGCAGGCGGTCAGGTGCGTGGTGCAGCGTGCCGCGTCGGCCTCCACGTCGCCAAGGCCGGCCAGCCGCTCGGCATAAGCCGCCTTCATCGCCCGCGCGAGGGCAACGTACCACTCGGGCGTCGGCGCGGCGCCATAGGGCGCCTCGGCCATGGCGCTCGAGCACGCGCATCAGCGTCGGGGCAGCGGTGAGCCCGCCGGTAAGCTGCAGCGTGCGCCCGCGCCAGGGGACCTGGGTCGCGGGCCGGATGGTGGCGTGACAGCCGCGCAGGTCCTCTAGCGACAGCACGCCCCCCATCGCTTTCACGTCGGCGGCGATGCTGGCGGCGACCTCGCCCTCGTACAAGTCGCGCAGCCCGGCGCGGCCGAGCCGTTCCAGCGTCTCGGGCAGGTTGCCGAGGCGGAAGAAGCCGGGGGTTCCCTGATAAGGCGCGATCGGCGGCAGCCCATCCGGCAGGTAGATGCGCGCGCTCTCGGGATAGAGACGCAGCACCGACGCCGAGGAGGCAACCTTTATCGTCGTGTACCAGTCCGCCGGGAGTCCCCGCCGGGCGAGCGCGATCGCCGGCTGGATCACTTCGGTAAGCGGCAGCTTGCCCCAGCGCTCGTGCATGAACGCATAGCCAGCGGTGGAGGACGGGATCGCAAAGGAGAGCGGGCCATGGATGTTGGTATCGCCTTCAACTTCCGGCCAGGCGAACAGGTCCTGCTTCATCCGCCCGGTCAGCTTGAATCGCGACGGGTCCAGGCCCCGTGGCGCCACGGGGCCGAAATCCACCACCTCGGCGCGCGGTTGGCCCGCTCGGTGCACCAGGGCGAAGCCGATACCGCCCAGGCCGGAGTTCCAGGGCTCCACCGTCGCCAGGGCGAGTGCCGTCGCCACCGCCGCATCGATCGCGTTGCCGCCGGCATCCAGCGCTGCAACGCCCGCCTCCGCAGCACTCTTCGCCTGCGAGACGACGATGCCGCGCCGCCCGGTGGCGGCGGGTTTGGCGAGCTGCCAGTGCTGGGTGACGTGGGGCGATGGGGTGAAGTGCATCGGGCGGGCTCCGTGCGTCGTGTGCGGCGGCATGCTCGGATGCGGCGGCGAGGTTGGCAACCCTGGCGGGGACGGAACGCGGAGTTGTCCATCTTGGTTGTTACCGGAATGGAGTCCCGTCCTCCCACGGTCCCCTTCCCCCGTCCCCCTCCCGCAAGGGGCTACCGGAGTCCCACAAGTGCGGAACGATTAGCCAGCATCCAGCCCTGCACCATGGCATCGAGGCGCTTGAGACCGCGGGCCATGGTCTTGGGACCGGGCGGCCGATATCCCTTGGAGGTGTAGCCGGACCAGCCTCCGAGGCGTGCGGCGATCCAGGCGTAATAAGCCAGCAAGGCAGGATCGAACGGGTTCTTCAACTTGTCGGTCGGCCCTTCGAGGGAGGCGCTGATCGCCCGTAGCGCCGGCAGTTCGGCGGGGTCGGCAACGTCCTCTATGGACTGCCCCGGTCCTGCCGTCGCGACCGATCACCAGTTGCATGACCCGCACGGCGGCAATCAGCGCCACCGTCACCAGCTTCGCCAGGCTGAGCGGCGTCGTGATCTGCGAGGTCTCCACATCGACACCGTCCGTCTTCATCGTACGGAACAGCTGTTCGATGATCCAACGCAGCCGGTACCAGGCGACAATCTGCAGCGCCTCCGCCGCACCGCCCACCGCATGCGTGGTCAGCAGACACCAGTGTAAGGGTTGCTGCGCCGACGGTGGGGCGATCTCGCGCACATCCACCACCCGCAGGGTCAAGGTCGGCGCCAGGCCTGGCTCGGCGCGCAGTGGCCGCTTGATCGTGACCTCGCCGGAGCGCACCGCCACGACGGCGGTCCGCTCGGCCCGCGCCGGCTTGCCATGCCGGGCCGGCACCTGGATGGTGTGCTGTGTTACTGCTGACCAGGCGGCGCATCGCGCGAACAGTTTCTCATCGCCCTCGAGCGAGCGGTTCTGCGCGGCCCGCACCAACAGATGCACGTTGTCCGGCCGACGCGCGAACTGGTCATAGATGTCGCCCTCGCGGTCCTCGACCACAGTGATCATCGCCGCCTCCGCCAGCACCTCGCCGGCGGTCTCGGCGGCCGCCAGCCAGCGGCGAGACTCCTTCTCGTCGGCCGGGCGTGTCTTATGGTCCGTCACCGGGCCGTCGGTGCGGTTGATCACCGTGGCACCGACCAGCCCGATCAGCCCGCCCTGCTCGGCATCCACCGCAATCACCGGGTGCAGCAGCACGCCGATGTCGGTCCCGTTGCCGACCGTGCCAAAGCCGCGCTTGGCGCCGCTGTGGGGAGCGTAATTCAGCTCCGTGGTATCGGTGATCGCCAGGACGTGCCGCCCGACGGCGCGCCGGGCGGTCTGCTGGGCGGCATGCACCAGCATCTCGTGCATGCTGACCGCCTCGTTGTCGAGGAAACGCTGAAACTGGCGGGCTTGGCCGCGGCTGTCGGCCAATGCCGAGAGGCACATGGTGCGCTGCTTCTGCATCGCCCCCAGCAGGCTGTCGCCGACCGCGGCCAGGCGGCGATTGCCAAAGTGACCAAGCTGCGGCCGGTCGTTCATGCAAATCGGCTCCGGTGGGTTGTTGGTCGGGAGCAAATCTGATTCGCAGGGGGCTGCAAAGGGGCCTGCCGGAGGGGCGGCGCCAGCCGGCTGCCGCCGCCCGTTCGGCGGGAGCCTCGAAAGATCGCTGATGCAAACTCGACCCGCCTCAAATCCGCTGCTCAGCACTCAGGAAAGTCGATTCGGGGTTGTGGGACAACGGTAGCCCGCAAGGGGAGGGGGAGTCGCCATCGCCATCGTTCGCGGATGAGCAGGGGGAAAATCGCCGGATCCTGGATCAGGTAACGCCGGGCCAGCCGGCTCGGCTCGCGGCCCAGGCGGTGCAGCCACTCGAATCCGACCGCCTGCATCCAGCGCGGCGCGCGTGGAGCGACGCCGGCCGCGAATTCAAGGGCGGAGCCAATGCACAGGCCCAGGCCACTCGCTCGCCCGGTTGCCTTCACCGCCGCGGCGAGCCGCTCCTGACGCGGCGAGCCAACGGCGAGGAACACAAGCCGCGCCGGATGCTCGAGGATGAAGCGGATGGCGGCTTGCATGGCCTCGGGATCACTGTCGAACCCGAAGGGCGGATCGAGATGGGCGGGCGGCGCGATGCCGGTGTGGGCGATCAGTGGCGACAGCCAGGCTCGACGCAACCCGACGATGGTCACGCGCTCACCGGGCGGAAGGCGCTGGAGCAGCATCGCGGCCAAGTCGCTGCCGGTCACCACCCGTGGGGTGGACAGCCCGATTGTCCGCGCTGCCCGCGCGACCACCCGGCTGTCCAGCAGACGCAGCGCGGCGTCGCGGTAAATCGCCGTCAGCGCGGGATCGCGCACAACACGAACCAGATGATCGGCATTCGGGGTGACCACGAAATCGAATGGATCGCCGGGTGAACGGTCGAGGACCCAACGCATGGCCTCTGCCGCCCCGAGATCGGCGAAGTCGAGCCCGAGCAGCCGCACCACCCGCATCACAGGCCGAGGCCCAGCGTCAGCAGCGTGAGGCTGCGGACATAGCTGCCGCCGATCGACCCCGACGTGCCCTGGACAGTCCGCATGTCGAAGAACGTCTCGGTTCCCGACAGGCGCATGCGGCGGTTCATCAGCCAGGTGATGCCGCCGCCCAGGCTGTAGAGGGTTTGCGAGCCGCCGCCTTGCAGAAACGCCGCGTGCTGGACGGAGCCGAAGCCGTTCAGCAGCACGTTGCGCAGGTATTCGTGGTCGATGACGAGCCGGGCGGTGGTGTTGGTGTAACCGGCCACATCTTCCTGCGCGGCATCCTCGATCGTGCGGGACAGCGTGCCGGTGACGGTGGTAAGGCCGGAGGGCGACCACGTCACGTCTGCCTCGGCAGCCGGCGCGCCGTGTGCGTGGTATTGCGGCGCAACGAAATCGCGCTGCTCCCAGCCGGCCAGCAGCCGCAGGTCCCAGACCCCGTCGCCCCGATCAATCCCGATCAGCGCCAGGCCGCCGGTGGAGTCGCGCGAGGGCGTGCCCGGTTGCGGCATCGTGTAGCGCGTGTCGGTCCCACGCAGCACGAACAGCAATGTATGCAGCGGCGCCGCCTGGTAGCGCGCGGTAATCCCCGCCTGCAGCACGTCGCGGTCGCGATAGGCCTGAGGCGCCGGAACGCCCTGTATCGTCGTGTTGCCGAACTGATACGTGGTGAAGTTGAGGTCCGGGGTGAGCGACAGACGATCGAAGTCGTGCGCATATGATGCGCGCAGGTCGTTCACCTGGTACGGCACCGGCTGGTCGGTCGGCAGCGCGTCAATCGCGGTGGGAGCCTGGTGCAGCGACAGGTGCGCCGCCGCCAACGTCAGTTGGTCCTTGCCGATATCGAGCGTGCCGCCGACCGAGCCGGTCCAGTCGGTACGGCTCTGGCTTGGCAGGTTCAGTTCGTCTGCGTGATCGACGCCGAAATATCCGCCCAGCCGGTCGCGGCCCCAGTCAGAGCTGGCCTGCACCGATGCGCGCGTATCGAACAGCCAGCTTCCCAGTTGAGTCCCCGAGATGGGCGCGGTGCCGAACAGGTTGCTGTCGTAGCCGAGGCCGAGATCGACACGCGGGTAGATCAGGAACGTGCCGGCACGCACCCCGATCGGGTCGTACTGCGGACGGGCGCGCGATTGGACGGTGACGCCTGGCGCGGCGTCGTAGCCCGGCACGCCTCGCGGGAAATAGCCCGAAAGATCCTGACTGTGCGCCACTGCCGCCCATCCGAGCGCCGCGCCTGCGACCAGCAGGCTCCAACCCAGCCGACGCGTTTTGGCGCCCATGCCGGCGATTGAAGGTCAAACGCCTTAAGGATCGTTGTATGGCGCGGCAGGAAGTGCCGGTTACCGGTGATCGCTGTTGAGTTGTGGAGTCGCCCGGGCGGTAGCCCCACCGCGTGCCGATTAGGCGAAGGCGCCGGCGTGTTGGGTGGCGACGATCAGCCGCGCCGCATCCGGCTAGGCAGCGACGGCGTCAAGCGTCTTCGTCACTGTAGGAGCGATCTAGATCGCCTTAAGCGCGTGCGCCGCCTCCCGCGTGATCCGCTGCACCATGGCGATGCGCGCGTCCTCGGGGATCGGCCGGACCGGCTCAGTTCGTTTCCTTCTCGGACGGTGAATGCAGGTCGCCATCCTTGGCTTCGTCCCTCGGCATCCCGCAACGTGCCGTCCGGCGCCATGGCACAATCCAGACTCATCAACCCAGCCCCAATCGGGCAACCGTACTCATTCGGCACCACCCCGAGGCGCGATACCAACCAGACTGAGCGTGGCGAGGGTAACTAGGTACAGCGATTCCATGAAACCACTACTATCCTCGTGCTTCCACCATGAGTCGCTGAGCGTGGGTGGCGTGGCGCCCCATATGAGTCGTTCCACGAAAACGCCGTACTAGAAACAGGGAAATGGCGTCCCGCGAGCCGGTGCCGGCAGGCTTCCTGCCGGCGCCCCCACTGGCGTCCGTCTCACACAGCGTGAGCCGTCGCCGATGATTGCAAGTCCGTCTCACCGAGCGTGAGCCCGGGATCACAGAGCGTGAGCCCGATGCCTCGGATAGTCTCAGCTAGCGTGAGCCGGAATCGCCCGATGATTGCGCGCCCGAGCGCATATAAGTGCAAGGCGCTACATCTACCACAAGTGGACAACATCAGCGATGCACCGCTCGCCGCGACATGGCCGGTCGTGATTTGGTGTCCGCACTTCCAGCGCACCATGGCCGGATACGGCAGGATCACCGAGCCTGAGCCCGGCGCCCGGATAGTCTCACCGAGCGTGAGCCGAAATCGGCGATGATTGCGAGCCCGGCCGCGCATGAGCGGCCGAGTGGATCGCGGCGGCTTGCGGCCACTGAAATCGTCTGACGCCACTCCGACCATGAAATTGCGTGCAACACGCTACCGTACGATTTCGCACGCTTGGGCCTCCTACCCCGTCAAGGGCTTTGAGGTGATGCGTACGCTCCGCAAGGGTCAGGCGGCGATCTTCAACCTCACGCGCGACATCCTTGGCGAGGCGCGCTTGGTCGAGCGCGCCTTCGGCCTCGGCGCATGCTCGCTGACCGAAGCCGTCCAGCTGGTCGGTGAGCGGCTCGAGGCCGCGTGAGCGCGAGCACGACCTCACGCAGGAGCACAGCCGAGAGTTTGCAACAGAGCCGCGAGAGCACTCGGCACCGTGGCGCCGCGGCCTCTTCACGCGGTGCCGGGCTCGCGCCCACCGTTGCCTTCGGCATACTGAGGCTCGCGCCCACCGTTGCCTTCGGCATACTGAGGCTCGCGCCCACCGTTGCCTTCGGCATACTGAGGCTCGCGCCCGCCGTTGCCTTCGGCATACTGAGGCTCGCGCCCGCCGTTGCCTTCGGCATACTGAGGCTCGCGCCCGCCGTTGCCTTCGGCATACTGAGGCTCGCGCCCGCCGTTGCCTTCGGCATACTGAGGCTCGCGCCCGCCGTTGCCTTCGGCATACTGAGGCTCGCGCCCGCCGTTGCCTTCGGCATACTGAGGCTCGCGCCCACCGTTGCCTTCGGCATACTGAGGCTCGCGCCCACCGTTGCCTTCGGCATACTGAGGCTCGCGCCCACCGTCGGCGATCGCGGACGCGTGGCTCTCAAGAATGCCAAGTGGATTGTTCGTTGCGGCGGTCGCCGCTTCCGTTGGAACCCCGCCCAGCAGCGGAAACATCACCAACGTAGGAACTAGAAAACTTATCACGGCATTTCCTCCATCCGTTCTTGATCAGAGCCCTATCTCTGGTCGCGTTTCCCGTTGTAAGCGCAGGACTGGGCGGGCGGTGTGACTCAAGTCACAGGGGGAGGGCTAGGAATAGAGCCTGGGTCTTATCACGGCATTTCCTCATTCGTTCTTGACCAGAGACTGTCCCTGTTCGTGTCTCCCTGTCGCGATCCACCGGCGCGCACTACAATGGATCTGCCGGAACCGTCTTTCGACTACTCGCTGATCCCGGTCGAGAGGCCTCACGATTCGGCTTGGCAGTTTCGCGTACGGGCGCTCGATCTTGCCGTCCTGGCAGGTCTGAAGCCGCTGCCGTCGCTGACATGATCGCGATGTGACTCGAAGTCATAGGCGGCGAGGCGGCGAGGGCCGTAATTACGAGCCTACAAAGCGCACCGAAGGAGAAACGTGGGGCAACGGGTCGTTCGGCTCGCAACAGCTTGCCTGCGCGGTGATTTGTCATGAGAAATGCCAGTACTGGCCGGAGCTGGTGCGGCGCGGCTATCAGATCAAGTCCGCAACGCTGACCTGGGGCGGCGCGTGAAGATCACGACCATCCGCGAAACCTCGGCGGATGATCCGGACAACCCTGCGTGGCGCACGTCGCGCCACTTGGTTGGGAACACATCGCCCCTGACTGGCGACTACGGCTAGTACGGCGTTTTCGTGGAACGAACTCATATGGGGTGCCACGCCACTCACGCTCAGCAACTCATGGTGGAAGCACGAGGATAGTAAAATCGCTGTACCTGGTTCCAGCGATTCCCTGGAACAACTCCTATCACGCCGGCACCGTGATCTTATAGGACAAAGTGTGGACAACCGGCTCGCGGTTGAGGTCGTCCAGGTAGGCCATGATCCTTTGCTTGAGTTCGGATTTCGAAGCCACCCGGATGTGGCGCAGGACCGAGCGCGCCATCTTCGAGAAGAAGCCCTCGACCAGGTTGAGCCAGGAGCCGTGCTTTGGCGTGAAGACGAAGCTGAAGCGGCCCTCAGGCTGAGCGGCAAGCCACTTGTTGGTTTCCTTGGACACGTGCGCGGAATGATTGTCCAGCATGACCTTGATCGCCGTATCGCAAGGTAGGCCGCATCGAGCTTCTTGAGAAAGCCGATGAATTCGCGCGAGCGGTGGCGGTCTTCGACGCAGGCATGGACCTGTCCGGTGAGCAGGTCGATCCCTGCCAGCAGGCTCAATGTCCCGTGGCGCTTGTATTCGTGGTCGCGCGCGACGCAGGCGTGCTTGCCCACGACCGGCGGCAGGTCCGGCGCCGTGTTGGAGATCGCCTGGATGCCCGGCTTCCCGTCATAAGAGACGAACGCGACGTTGGGTGTGGACTTCTCCGCCGCCGGTTCAGGTTCGGGACCAACTTTAGCGTCGGCTTCTTTGGCGGCATCGGCTTCCGCCGCTCGCAAGATGGCAACCTCCTGATAAACACACAGGACTTCGGCCATCTTGGCGTCGAACTCCGGATCCCGCCGCTCAAGGTAGTACCGCACCTTGTGCGCCTTCACCTCCTGGTCGGCGAGGATCTTGCAAACCGTGCCCTGCGCGATTCGCGCCAGACAGAGGTGCCCCGCTGCCGGACCATGCTCGCGGGCATGGCGGGCCAGCAACCGCGTGGTCCAGAGTTCGTGCGGGTATCCCACGTCCTTGGCCTTTTGGCAGGCCAGGGACACCAGCCACGCCCGCGCCGGCGCCGTGATCTCAGGCTCCTTGCCGGGCCGAGGACTGTCATCGAGCGCCGCCATGACCCCGAAGCGGGTTGCGCGTGCCAGGCAACGCTGGACGGTCTGGTGCGTCACGCCGACCGCTCGGCCGACCGCATAGTGCGACGGGTCGTCCCGGTAGTGCAGCAGGATCCGCGCCCGCTCCACGCGGCTCGCCGGCTCTGTCCGCGAGCGGGCAATCGATTGAAGCCTCGCCGCATCCGCTTCGCCGATCGTAATCTCCACGACCTTTCGTTGCGCCGCCATGACACCCCTTGCGCAAAAAACCGCTCCGGCGCTACCACATATTGGGGTGCGGAGGGAATCCCCTCGCAACTGGCTGGTTTCACGGAATCGGTCTATCGTGCCCTGAGTCGTTCATACTGCGGGGTACAAATCTCTCTCCGTCGCGCTCGCTGGCCTGTGTGTCGGTCCCCACACCGATGCCGCCGAGGTCCGGCTCCGCCGCTGCCACCTCAAGTGCTGCGATCCACCCCACGCCGGCACGCCCCTGAAAATTGCCTCCTAGGAAATCTTTCCTTGACATCGCTCGCGTTTTGTGTTCTTGTTATGTTCGTGTTCGACGCCGCCACCGCACCGGCCGAAGCCCTCCAACCCGATCCCGATCGGGCCGTGCCCCCTCGCATCGGCCAGGTCCTTGGCCTCCTCCGCACCCTCGTCACCTACGGCAGGAACCTCGCCGACACGCTGCGCCAGCACAGCGCCGCCCCGCATCTCCTCCCCTGCTTCGCCTTCGTCGCCAGGACCTTCGCCACCACCGATCTCGCGCTGATCCTCGCCCGCATCACGCGTGGCCTGCTCCGCGCCGCCGCGCTCGAAGACAGGCTCCGCCAGCGCGCCGCCCGCGGCCAGGACCTGCAGCAGCCTGCGCGCAGCCGCCCGCCGTCCGCGCGCAAGCCGCGCGCCGCCACCCCGGCCAAAAGGCAGCACGACCCGGCCGGCGATCCGTGCCTCGCCAGCCCGCCCACGCTCGAGCAAATCGCCGCCGAGGACCGCCGCCGCCCGATCGGCGCCGTCCTCGTCGATATCTGCCTCGATCTCGGCATCGCCCCTGGGCAGATGGATCGTGCGACGTGGGACGAACTGTCCGGCGCTGTCATCGAGTACGGCGGCAGTCTCGTCACTCTCATGTTCAGCCGCAAGCTAGGCCAGCTCTCCGGCGATCCCGCCGCCAGAGCCGACTTCGGTCCCATTCCCCTAACCGGCCCGCCCATCTTTCCCCCCTGGCCCATAGCGCGTGCCCCCTCCCCTTGCGGGAGGATCGAGCCGCGAAGCGGATCGATGGGGAAGGGGGCCGTGCCAGTTGCGGCACCACGGATCCACACAGCACCACGGGACCGGCTCACGCCAGTCCCGCCGTCCTAATTCGGCCCTGCTCCAGCTAGTGGCGCGCACCCCCCTGTGGAACGGCGGCCCCAGCCATGACCCCAGGCCTGAGTGACTGCCACTCGAGCAGTGGATCAAGGATGACTGGTGTCAGTTGGCTCTACAGGTGATACGCCGCACTTGAGCGACACCGGGCACTAGCCGCAACATCCTCGTTCACGCTCCGACACGCCTCCGTCGAACTTGATTCAGGTAGAACCGCGCCAACGTCGGCGAGTCACCGCAAGACCGATCAGCCCGGAGCCGAGAAGCACCAGAGATGCCGGTTCGGGGGCCGGGTACAGGAAGCCGATCGTGTTGCCGGTGACGGCGTTGGTGTAGAAGCCGACGATCTTGCCATTGTCGTTGATCCCGTTGGCGGTGACCGCCGCTGAGCCAAACGGATCCAATGTGGTGAACACGCCACCGTTGTCGAGGAATCCGAACGTGTTGCCGTCCGCAAGTGTGTAGTCGCCGACTATCTCACCAAGGTCGTTGATTCCGAGCGCCATCGTGGAAACCACTCCGGCGAAGGGGGCGGTGATGAAGTGTATTATGCCGCCGATGTCCTCGAAGCCGTCGGAGGTGGTGCTGGTCGGCTGATAGAAGCCAACCACGTCGCCAGCATTGTTTACGCCGGTCGCCTGGCTGTTGAAGTTCGGGCCAATCTGGGAGACTAGCAAGGTGTTGATATTGGTGTAGGTGCTGGTGCTCCTGATCAGCGAGAATGCCTCCTGGCCCATCATCCCGCTGGGATCGGTGAACGACGAGTAGCCGGCGATTTCGTTACCATTTTGGTTGATACCGAGTAACTGGTTGAACACTGAGCCGGGCTGATTGACGGTGGTGAACGAGCCGCCGGCTGGCTTGTAGAAGCCGCTGGTGGTTCCAACCGTGGGATTAGTGACGTAGAACCCTACAGTGTCGCCAGCGGCGTCAATGCCGACCACCTGGGTAAAGAATGTCGCTCCGGGCGGCGGAGGGTTTGGAAAATTCTCCCGAGTGAAGGTGCTTGGCAGCGTGAGCACGAAACCATCGAAGTTGGGCGTGGCGCCGGTTTCCCCGTAGCCGACGATGGTGTCGGACCCGTTGATCCCCAACGCCTGGGTAAAGGTCGTGTTCGCCGGATCGATGATTTTTTGGAACTCCGCATGGGCGGTGCTGCCCACTCCGGCCACTGCAACTAGCGCGGTAGTCCACGCCAACCAGGAGTTGTAAGTCATTCTGCCTCTCCGCCCCAATGTGACCGGATCGTAGGGGTACGGACAGGTGCGCAGTTAGCAATTCCGTCTCTGCATAGTGTGCATTTGCGTCTCAGCGGAGCGACCAGCAGCGCTCTGACCCGCTTGCATCGGGCGCTTGTCCGCTGGAGCTCGGAAAGCAAGTCTCACGTTTGCGTGAGCCGGTAGAACACCTCGCCCTCAAGGGTTCGCCTATCCACGAATTTTCCGTAATATGTGTCACAACCTTCTTCAAGGGACTTACATGGCCGCGCCGGCGCGCTCGCCATATTCCTACGAAGAGATCGACACCGATGCGTTGCCGTCGCCGCAGCGCGTCGCCCTATGGCAAGAGCCTGGGCGGCTGCCGATGCAGGCAGACCCAACCGATGAAGACGGGCGCCGGCAATTCCGCATCCAACTCCGTCGCCTCAGCGGACCCTCCGCACGCTTTGCCGATCTCACGGCGACACCAATGAAACTAAGCCGGACGAAAACCCATTGCCATCGCGACGGGATGGATATGGTCGGCCTGACTCTGATCCTGGACCACGGTATCGAGCATCAGTTCGGCACCAATGGACCGTCAACGGTGGTCCAACCCGGTCAGATCCTGGTCAAGGATTTCACCGAGACGGCCGCAGCCTGGTGGCCAACATGCATCCACCGCGGCCTGAACCTCCATTTGTCTCGCCCCACAGTTGACGCAGCCATCGGCGGCAAGAGCTGGCACCTCCACGGCACGGTCCTTTCTCCCGTCGGTCTTTCCCCGATGCTGAAGGCGCAAATGCAAGTCCTGGCGGAGATCATGCCCCAGTTGAGCGCCGCGGCTCGTGCGGCAGCGTTGGACGCGACAGTCGCGCTCGCGACCACCGTACTTCGTGTGGAGTTCGGTTCCCGGCTCGAGGATGAAGAAAACGGTCCTGGTCTGTTCGCCGCGGCTCAGGCCTTCATCGACCGGCACTTATGTTCGAGCCTCCTGAATCCAGAGCTGATTGCCAGGCAGCTCGGATGCTCTCGTGCCCACCTCTACCGCGTATTTGCCGCGCATAGCGTGACTGTGGCAGATTACGTGCGCGAAGCTCGGTTACGACGCGCGCATGCTCTTCTTGCGGGTAGCAGCGATAGAGATGAGCGGATTGGCGATATCGCGTTCCGGTGCGGCTTTGATGACCCGGTGCACTTCGCCCGGTTGTTCCGCTGCCGCTTTGGCATCACGCCACGAGAGGTCAGGGCGGGCAAAATCCCGATGCCCTGCTGAGACGAGGCGGGTAGGACCTTCGGCATTCTGAAGTATAATCCCTGCGCAACTCGCCTGCCCGAGTCGGGCTGGGACAGTCCGCGCAGGCCGGTCGCAGCGACGATGCGTGCCCCCATCCGGAGCTGCCCCATGATCACTGACATCACCCGGCGTGTTACTAAGAAGGCGTCGCACGCTTGAGTTTGTCGCAACTGGGCCTGCCGCTTGCCGTGCTCGATCCACCGCCGGCACCCCCACCCCGTGTGACGCCGGCTCACCGGACCAAGCGCCGCGCCATCCATGTGTCGGGTTACGACCGTCGGGGACGGGACTTCTACGCGACTCCGTCTTGGGTGACGGAGGCATTGCTGCACCACGTGCAGTTGCGCGGCCCAGTCTGGGAGCCGTGCTGCGGCGACGGGGCGATGTCCACCGTGCTGGCGGCCCATGACTATGATGTGGTCTCCACCGATATCTGCGAGCGCGGCTTCGGCATTCCGGGCGTGGACTTTCTGGCGTGCCGCAGCGTGCCTGGGGGTTGCCGCAGCATCGTGACAAATCCGCCCTATGGCGACAGCGGTTCGCATTCCGGACAGTCGCGATCGTCCTCGGCGATGCTGGGCTTTCTGCGGCACGCGCTGCGGCTTACCGCTTTGGTACAGGGCCAGCTCGCGCTGCTGGTGCGGTTGCAATGGATCGCCGGACAGCGGGTGGCCGAGACGATGTCCGCCGCTCCGTTCGCTGCCGTGGTGGTGCTGACGCAGCGTATCCGCTGGTTCGATATGGGCGAGCACACCAACCACGCGCAACATCACCACGCCTGGGTGGTGTTCGATCACGACTATCCGCCGGGGCATCCACCGGCGCTGCTTTATGCCTGATGCGTGCGGGCGCCGATCAGGATAGTTGCGTCTCGCGCGGCGCCGGGATGTCTCGCGAGTAGTCGAACGAGCAATACGCGCCGCCCATGTAGCGTTCTTCGATAGGATCGCCGCTGACCTTTCCGGCAAGCTGGCCGGCAAAGGGATCGGCGCTGTCCTGCGGCGACCAGCCGATCGCCTCGCGCGCATCGTTGCGCCACCAGGTCATCCGCGCATTCTTCGAGGCGCCCCAGATCACCCGGCAGCCGACCGTTTCGGCAAGCACGCAGCGCGCTACCAGTCGGGCGAGGTCGCCGTACGACAGCCAGGTCGCCAGCATCCGCGCGTTGGTCGGCTCAGGGAAGCTGGAGCCGATGCGGATCGAGATGCTCTCGACGCCGTGCTTGTACCAGTAGAGCCGGCCCATCAACTCGCCATAGGCTTTCGACAGGCCGTAATAGGTATCGGGGAGGAATTCCGTGTCTGCGTCGATCGTCTCGGTGCGCTCGTGAAAGCCGATCGCGTGGTTGGAAGAGGCGAAGACGACGCGCGCCCGTTCGCGCCTGGCGGCTTCGTAGATGTGATACAGGCCGCGGATGTTGGGGCCGAGTACCTCCTCGAACGGCTTCTCGGTGGAGACACCGCCGAAATGCAGGATGGCGCCGCAGCCTTCGGCGAGTCGCAGCGTGGTCACGCCGTCGTTGAGATCGGCGCGGGTGAAGGCGACGCCGGACGGGAGCTGGTCGGGGAACGGGGCGATGTCGGTAAGACGCAGAGCCCAGCCCTGCGCGCTGAGGGCGCGGGTGAGCGCGCGGCCGAGATTGCCGGAGGCGCCGGTCAGCAGCACCGGCTTGGCTGGTCTGTCGCTCATTCGGTCATGCTCCTGTGAATGCTTGGGGGGCATCATGCGCCGGATCGCTGTGGTCGCAAGCACGCCAAGGAATCAAGCGGGCACGGAGTGACACCAAGCCGCAATCGAGTTTCGCGGAGAAGGAATTTACGCGCTGTGCGCAAGTGATGCACGCTCCGGGCCGCAGGCTAATTCCGTGAAACTCCGTCGCGGCTTCGTCTCACTCCGTGTCCACTTGATTACCTACGATTGTCATAAGCAACGTCCGGCGGCAGCAATCAGCCGGGCATAGACCGCCTTATACTGCGCGGCGCTCATCGGCCAGACTCGCTCGGCGGCGACGAAGCGGCGGCCCGCCTCGCGCATCCGCGGATGCGCCGGTTCGGCGGCGATCGCCTCGCTTACTCGGCGGGCCAGCGCCGGCACGTCGTCGGCGGCGAACAGAAAGCCGGTCACGCCGTCCTCGATCAGCTCGCGGTGACCACCGACATCGGAGGCAATGACAAGACGGCCCTCGGCCATCGCCTCCACCGGCTTGAGCGGCGTGACCAGCTCGGTCAGCCGCATGCGCCGGCGCGGGAACACCAGGAAATCCACGAGGTCGTAGTATCGATGCACCTGCTCGTGCGGCACCCGGCCGGTGAAGCGGACGAAATCACCCAGCCCGCGGGCCGTCACGAGCTCGCGCAGCGATGCTGCCATCGGGCCGCCGCCGACCAGCAACAACATCGCTGAAGGATGCCGGCTGCGGATGGCGGGAAGCGCCTCGATCAGCAGATCAAGGCCCTCGTAACTATAAAAAGACCCGATGAAACCAAGCACGATCCGGCCATCGAACCCAAGCTCGGCGACCAGCGCCGGGTCCTTGGGCTGCGGCGCACGGAACAGCGCCGGCTCGACCGCGTTCGGGACAACGGTGATCATGTCCTCGGGGATGCCGCGGCTCGCGAGTTCACGCCGCATCCCCTGGCACAGCGTGACCACGGCATCGGCCCGGCGAAGAAGCCGCGTCTCGAAGGCGCGCGTCGAGCGGTAGCGCAGATCACCGGTACGCGAATGACCGAGATCGACGGCCGCGTCTTCCCACAGTCCGCGGACCTCATAGACGATCGGCACGTCGGCCTTGCGGGCGGCCCGGAGAGCCGGCCAGCCGACCAGCACGGGGGAATGCGCATGCACGATGTCCGGTCGTTCGGCGCGGATCACTTCGGTCAGGCGCGCCGTGAGGACGCGCATTTCCACTAACTCCCGCGCGATCGGCACAGCGGCCAGCGTGCCGTTTGGCTTCGGCGTGCGATGGAAGGTCCAGCCGTCCACCGTCTCGATCGAGGCGCGAAATTCGTTGTGGCGCGGCCCGGTGAGATGGATCGTCTCCCAGCCGAAGCCCCGCTGGGCCGCCAGGATGCCGAGCGAACGGAACACGTAGCCGCTTTGCAGCGGCAGCGAGTGGTCGAAGACGTGCAGGATGCGCATGGCGCCGCACACCCTCACCCCTTCCCTCTCCAGCAAACGGGAGAGGGGCAAATGGGCGCTCCGGTCACCATGCGCCGCGGGTGTCGATCACGAACTTGTCCTTCAGCAGGTCGCGATCGACTTGCAGGAAGCTCATGTGATCGACCAGCAGCAGCACGAGGTTGGCGCGATCCAGCGCATCATCGAAATCGTGCAAAGCAAGGCCGAGCTCAGCCAGTTCGGGCGGCAGACGGCTGATATAGGGCTCGACCACCAGAAGCTCGCCCACGCGCTCCTGCGCCAGCTTGCGGACGATCTCCACAGCCGGGCTCTCACGCAGATCATCCACGTCTTTCTTGTAGGCAAGACCGAGACACGCGATCACCGGACGCTTCAACGCCGCCGCCCGCTCACGCACCTTCGCGACGACGAAATCAGGCTTGCTGTCGTTGATCAGCCGCGCAGCGCGGATCAGCTTCGCCTCATCAGGGTTGGTGGCGACGATGAACCATGGGATCGACCGCGATGCAGTGCCCCCCGACGCCCGGCCCCGGGCTCAGGATGTTGACCCTCGGGTGCAGGTTCGCCATCGCGATCAAGTCCCAGACATTGATCCGCAGCTTGTCGCAGATGAACGAGCAGCTCGTTGGCAAAGGCGATGTTGACATCTCGATAGGCGTTCTCGGTCAGCTTCGCCAATTCCGCGGTGCGCGCGCTGGTCACCCGGCATTCGCCGCGCACGACGATCTTATAGAGGCTCAAGGCGCGCTGGGCGCATTTGCGGCTCATGCCGCCGATGACGCGCGGATTGTTCACCACTTCTTCCAGGATGCGGCCAGGTAGCACGCGTTCCGGGCAGTGCGCCACCTGGATGTCGGCCAGTTCCCCCTTCTGCTGCGGGAAGGTCAGGTCCGGCCGCAGCTCGGCCAGAATCGCCGCCATCCGCTCAGTCGTGCCGACCGGGGATGTGGATTCCAGGATCACCAGATTGCCCGGCTGCAGCACCGGGGCGAGCGTGCGCGCGGCGTCTTCGATATATGAAATATCGGGGACAGCGCGCTCGCCATGGCCACGCAACGGCGTCGGCACGGCGAGGATAAAGGCGTCCGCCGGCTCGATCTCGAGCGTGGCGCGAAGCTTGCCCGCTTCGACCACGCGGCGGACCAGAGCGTCCAGATTAGGCTCGCCGAAATGCGGGCGGCCGGCATTGATCGTCTCGACCACGCGGGAAGCTACGTCGACGCCGATCACCTCGACGCCGTTCTCGGCGAACACGGCGGCGGTGGGCAGTCCGATATAGCCGAGCCCGATGACGGCGATGCGATTGAAACTATCCATTCCGGAGGGCCTCCGCGATGCGGGCGGCGGCCCGCCCGTCGCCATAAGGATTGTGTGCGAAGCTCATTTTTTCATAGGCTGGCCGGTCATCCAGCAGACGGCTCGCGGACGCCACCAGCCGCTCCGTGTCGGTGCCGACCAGCTCGACCGTGCCTGCTTCCACCGCTTCCGGCCGTTCGGTGGTATCGCGGGTGACCAGCACCGGCTTGCCGAGCGACGGTGCTTCTTCCTGGACGCCCCCTGAATCGGTCACGATCAACTCGGCACGGCGCATCAGGTGGACGAATGGGAGATAATCAAGCGGCGGGATCAGCCGGATGGCGGGGTGCGCGCCGAGCACCGTTTCGGCGACCTGCTGGACGTTGGGATTGAGATGCACGGGATAGACGATCTCCACATCGCCGCGAGCGGCCAGGCGCAGCAACCCGCGGGCGACCCGCTCGAGCCCGCCGTCGAAATTCTCCCGCCGGTGGCCGGTAACCAGGATCAGGCGCTTGGTTGGGTCGGTGCGCGGCAGCTCGCGGTCAATGGCGGCGAGGCGGGCCGGATCGGCGTCCAGGATGGCGAGCGCATCCAGCAAAGCGTCGATCACGGTGTTGCCGGTGACCACAACGCGGGCGGGGTCGATGCCCTCGCGCAGCAGGTTGCGCTTCGCCTGCTCGGTGGGCGGGAAATGCAGATCGGCGATGTGGGTGGTGAGCCGGCGGTTCATCTCCTCCGGCCAAGGGGAGTGGATATTGCCGGTGCGCAGTCCCGCCTCGACATGGCCGACCGGGATTTTGGCATAGAACGCGGCAAGCGCGGCGGCGAAGGTGGTGGTCGTGTCGCCCTGCACCAGCACGCGGTCCGGCCGAAGCTGCCGGTACGCTTCGCCCAGCCGTTCCAGCACCGCGGTGGTTATGTAGGTCAGTCCCTGGCCCGTACGCATCACGTCGAGGTCGAGGTCTGGGGTGATGGCGAACAGCGCCAGGACTTGGTCGAGCATCTGCCGGTGCTGGGCGGTGACACAGACCAGCGGGATTATGCCGGGCATCCCGGCAAGGCGACGGATGACCGGGGCCATCTTGATCGCCTCGGGACGCGTGCCGAAGACCGTGAGGATGCGCATGCCGAGCTTATACCGCAGGTCGTCCGAAGGATTGTGGGCCAGTCCGAGCAGCCCGGGCTGACAGGTACCACGTCTCCCCGGGAGGCTGCCGTCGCAGAGGGGGAGGATCATATCGCTACTATGGCCAGCAGCCAAATATTGTGGACGCCGATCACAATGGGATAATGTGCGTGTCCTGCCGAGACGACTCTGTCGTTCGAGTTTCTCCAATGGAAGAATCGATATGCCGTCGATGAAAAACATCCCATGCATGGCGAAGAATCACGAATTCTGCAACACTTTGCGTTTGAGCCTTGCGATGGCGGCATCGTGGATGGCTTCCGCATCTGGGCAACCTGCGCGGGCGAGCGAAGCGTGTTTCTTCATCGGAAGGGTATCATTGGCCTGTTTTTTCATTTGACTTGTCCCGGACGTTCGGTTAATAGTTTGTGAGGAACGAAAGGCGGAATCAAAATCCGCCCGTAGGGTTAGCACACCGCGATGCTGACCGTGTGGCGACGTGTCAATCTCAAGCTACGGAGGTGCACGTTATGTCCAGTGTTGTTCACTGCGCGTCACTCGCCGCCGCGGCAATGGGCGCGGTGGCGAAACGCCATGTCTTGTGGCGGGTTGGCATGACGCTTGCGATGACTTTAGCGGGCACGAACCTGGCGGCCGCACTCCCGTTGGACCCATTCGATGCCGAGCTGGAAGCGGTGATGCTTGGGCAGGAGGCGGATACCGAGATCCTCCCGCGGTTGCAGATTAGCCACACACCAGTGGATTTCAGCAGCAGTCTTAATCCCAGCGGCGGAGCTTTTAGCTATCAGACCTTGCCCGGAGCAACATATGCCTTCCTTCCGCTTTCACTCGCGGCGACGGGGAGCTTCAACCCGATGTCTGACGTCGGCAGTTGGACATCAATGGCAACGCTCGGCACCACAACATGGACTGGGAGCGGGAGCTTTGCGCCGGACGTGAGCCATCCGGGTGGCGAAGATGTCGACTTTGACGCGACGTTTGATCCTGTAATTTGGGACTACGCCGCGATCAAGTTCTTTTCCCGTCAGGGCAGGCTCATCCGCAGCTTCGGAGCGAATGTATATACGATTTTCTTTATCCCGGTCGCAGTTTCGGCCGACTTTGATCGCATAGTGCTGCCAAAGAACCCTGCGGAAGACCGGCTCTGGGCCACCACTCAGCAAGCATCGACGGCGCCAGGCTTCGTCGGCTTTGGTTTGGACGCCGGCGGAACCGTGGATTCGAGCGGGAGCGGGACGTTCACAGTCTCCGTCGTACCCGAGCCAGCGTCTTCGGTCGTGCTGCTCGGTGGGCTAATCGCGACACTGGGACTTGGCTGGCTGTCGCGAAGGCGCGCCTGATCTAGCAAAACTACCCGGCCGTGGCCACGCCGCGTCGAACGCAGGAGGTATAGATGTCAAACCGAACACTCCCCTGGACCACTCGCTATACAAGCGCCAACCGTATTGGGGGTGGTCGGGCGAGGCGCCATCTCCTCATCTCCGCCTGCTGTGCAACTGCCCTCCTCGTTACCTCGGCTCGACCGGCTCAAGCAACGGTTATCCTCCCCAACCCGCAACTTAAGCAGGACTTTGGGCTAATCGTGGGAGCGATCGCCTTGGGTATTGTGGCAATCGGTGGAGCGATTGCATACAAGATCATTAAGTCAGATGATGTCGAGAACTCGAGAGTGCCGAGTTCTGGGTTACTTCCTGGCGGCCTGTGACTTTCGCTCGTAGTCGTCAAGCCACTGCTCAGTGAGCCGGTCGAGCTCCTCGAGCTGGCGTTCGGAGTAGGATTCCGGCGCAAAGCCCTCGAGCCACCCGAGCACGTGAGTTTCGATCAAGTCGCGCGGCACGTCCGGATGCTCGGCATGGATGCGTTCTGCCGACTGCTCGATCGACAGCCGTTTCCCGTCGTCCCAGACGATCTTGCGCCGTTTGGGGTCAACGTCGGCATTATCCAGTGCGGCGAAGACCAGATCGAGCGCGTAGACCGAGCGTTCCCCCTCGGACGAGCCCATCCATTCGAGGAAGGCGTCAGTGAACGGGTTGTTCTCGAAGGGGTGTTTTGCGCGTCGCTTGCCCATCGGATGAGGATAGCACCGCGGGTCATTGCCGTCGCAAGGCTCGCTTCATCATCAAGCGGCTCTGCTCGATGCTCAAGGCGATCCACTGGGCGGTGAGCGCCTTGAAGCGCTTATAGTTGCGGATCTCACGCCGCACCTCGGGCAGATAGTCGCGCGGAACATATTCGGTCCGGCTCCTCATCTGCCGCGTGTAGCTGAGCTGGTAGTAGGGTCCCCTCCGGTTCTCTGGATCCTTGTACTGGCGGGTGAGCGATCCGGGCCGCATGTCTTCAATGCCGGCCAGCTGCGCCTTGATGCTTCCAATGCGCTTTCTGATCACTGCCAGGCGTTTGTTTGTCATAGGTTTAGCATACCAGTGCTATACTATGCTGGCAACAGAATCGAGAGGGCCCGATGCCGCTGTGGATGCCCTGGTGGAATGCGATTTGGCTGCTGCGTCCGGCGTTCTCGCGTCTGCGCACCTTCCTGTGGTTCGCCACCGCCGTGGCAGGCTTCACGGTGCGGACGGAACTGCTGGGCGTAACCAGCCTCGTGCGGGCGCTGAAGCTCGAGGCTCGCTTCTACAACAAGCTCGTCGATCACTTTCACAGCCCCGCCGTGAAGCTCGATCGGCTCGCGGCGCTGTGGACCCAAGTGGTGCTCCGGCTATTCCCGCAGCCGCTGCGCATCAAGGGAAGGTGTGTCGTGGTCGGCGACGGCATCAAGATCCCAAAGCGCGGGCGCAAGATGCCGGCGGTCAAACTCCTGCATCAGCAGTCCGAGTTCGAACACCAAGCCCGAATTCATCATGGGACATTCCCTCCAGGCTGTGAGCGTGCTCGTTCAGGCCGCAGCCAGCGTCTTCGCCGTGCCGCTCGCCATGCGAATCCACGAAGGGTTGGTGTGGTCCAATCGCGATCGCCGCACCCTGCTCGACAAGATGCTTGCGCTCCTCGGGATCGTCGCCATCGCAGAACCCTTCTACTTCGTCGCCGACGCCTACTATGCCGCGCGCAAGATCGTCACCGGCCTGCTCGAGGAGAACAACCACCTGGTCACGCGGGTGAAGTCCAACGCCGTCGCCTACACCGCCCACCAGCAGCGTGGCCCGCGGAAGAGAGGCCGGCCCAGAGTTTATGGCAGCAAGGTCAAGCTCAGATCCCTGCTGGAAGACCCCAAGGGCTTCCAACAGGCCGAAAGTCCCGTCTACGGCGAGCACCAGGTGACCATCCAGTATCGGGTCCGCGACCTGCTGTGGCGCCCGGCCGGTCGACTCGTGCGCTTCGTGGCGGTGATTCATCCAGTAAGAGGCTCGTGCCTCCTGATGTGCACCGACACCTCTTTGGAGGCTATCGAGATCATTCGCCTGTACGGTCTGCGCTTCAAGATCGAGCACACGTTCAAGCAGGCGGTGCGGCTGATCGGTTCGTTTACCTACCATTTCTGGATGTCCGACATGAAGCCGCTGCGCCGCCGCAGTGGCAATCAACATCTCCATCGTGAGTCGCTGGAATACCGCAACGCCGTCAAACGCAAGCTCCACGCCTACCACGTCTTCATCCAGGCGGGTGTCGTCTGCCAGGGACTGCTTCAGTATCTGGCCGTCGCCTTCCCTCAGGCCGTCTGGAATTCCTTCGGCTCCTGGCTGCGAACCATTCGGCCCGGCATCCCGCCCTCGGAGCTGGTCGTGGCCAATGCCCTGCGCCAGAGCCTGCCGGAATTTCTCTTGAATGCCACCCCGAGCAACACCTTCGCGAAATTCGTCATCGAACGACAGGACACCAATAAAATGGAGGCCTTCCGCCTAGCCTCCTGAGCCGAAATTCCTCCGGAACTCTGGACTCGCGAGTTGAGAAAAAGAATAAGATAAAGATTCAAAAAAGGGCATAGAACTCGAAAATGACCTTAAGCTGAAGCAGACTCCTGGAACTAAGACCAGTTTCAACAACTCTGTCTCCACGACTGATGGCTTGGCGATGGTTTCGGAGAACTACTCCTTCGATACGACCGGGCAGACATCGGCCAGCCTCACCACATCATTCACTTCGTTCGCCGACGTTCTTGCCATGACCAACAATTCGCACGAACTCGCAAACTTCTCTGGTAACTTCGTGACCGGTTTCGAGTTGGCACCGCAGGTGTCTGGCAAACCGGGAAAGCTCAGTCTGAACCTGGATATCCCCGATCTTCTATTGAGAATTGCGGCAGTGACTTACACTGAGGCGCAGGCGGAGTTTTCACTGGATGTAACGAGTCCTCAGATCGGGACATTGTTCGCCACCACAGATGCGATGCTCTATGGTCCTGGCGGGGCATCTTTTGTATCCACGGGCGATATTTCTCCCGGACAATTCGGAGACTTCATGTCGGGCAATGACATTGGCAAAACGCTGACAAATTTCGTGCTCGACCAGTCGTTCAACCTGCCGGCCAACGAGCCGATCGACATTACAATCAGCTTCACACAAAATGGGTTCTCGGGTGTCGGGGTCCCAGAGCCGCCGGGCATTACACTGCTGTTGGCGGGCTTGCTCGGCCTCCTTTGGCGCCGGAGACCAAGCAAGGTCCTACAACCGAGGGGTGGGATTATCGCAACAGCATCCGCCGGCTCGTAACCACATCTGTGCAACGAACGGTTGGCTCAGGTAGGCTCTGCCGCGTCCTCCAGGCCACGGCCACGCACATCGCTCCCAGTGAAGACCCCTGCTCAGGCATCGGCGTTTAGCCCGCATTTCTCACCGAATCAGGTGCATCGGGGCTCCGAATCAGCGAAAATCATTGTGCCAACAAAGTTTTTCGTGGAACGGAGGATTTCCCCGATGCAAACAGAGTGTAGCGCAGAGCTGTTCGCCTTTGCACCTGTAGAAGGCCGCGCAGTGGTGGCCGGCTTCGACGGCGGAACGCTGACCTCGGATGCCGGGGCGCTGCTGCTCGGCGCGACCGACCAGGTGATTGGCCTGACCCGGCGGTTTGCCGCGTGTTTCCAGGACGCCCGCAACCCAGCCTTCGTCGAGCACGATGTGGCGACCCTGGTCAGCCAGCGGATCATCGGCATCGCGCTCGGCTACGAAGACCTGATCGACCACGACCAGCTCCGCCACGATCCGGTGCTGGCGGTGCTGGTCGGCAAGCTGGAGGCGCGCCGGTCGGACTGCGCGCCGCTGGCCGGCAAATCGACGCTGAACCGGCTGGAGCTGGGCCAGCCGGAGCCCTCCCGCTATGCCAAGATCAGCGCCGATACGGCGTCGATCGAGCGGCTGTTCGTCGATATGTTCCTGGACGCGCATGCCGAACCGCCGAAGCAGATCATCCTCGATCTCGACGCCACCGATGATCCGCTGCACGGACATCAGGAAGGTCGGTTCTTCCACGGCTATTACGACTGCTACTGCTATCTGCCGCTTTACGTGTTCTGCGGCCGACACCTGCTGGCGGCGAAGCTGCGGCAGTCCGACATCGACGGCTCGGCCGGGGCGGTTGAGGAGGTATCACGGATCGTTGCCCAGATCCGGGTGCGCTGGCCGAAGACACGAATCCTGCTGCGGGCGGACTCTGGTTTCGCCCGCGAAGAACTGATGGCGTGGTGCGAGGCCAATCGGGCGGACTACCTGTTCGGCCTGGCGCGCAACGAGCGGCTGGTGGCGCAGATCAAAGCCGAGTTGACGGCGGCGCAGGCCGAGGCCAAGCAGACCGGCAAACCGGCGCGTCGCTTCAAGGATTTCCGCTGGTCCACGCTGAAGAGCTGGAGCCGCCGGCGGCGAGTGGTGGCGAAGGCCGAATGGACCCAGGACGAGGCCAATCCCCGCTTCGTGGTGACCTCGCTTAAGCGCGGCGAGGCGGCGGCGCGGTATCTCTACGAGACGATCTATTGTGCGCGCGGTGAGATGGAGAACCGGATCAAGGAGTGCCAGCTCGACCTGTTCGCCGATCGCACGTCCACGGCGACCATGCGAGCCAATCAGTTGCGCCTGTGGTTCGCCTCGCTGGCCTATGTACTGCTGTGCGCGCTGCGCCGGATCGGGCTGGCGGACACACAGTTTGCTGCTGCCACCTGCGGGACGATACGACTTAAACTGCTCAAATTGGGGGCGTTGGTGCGGATCAGCGTGCGGCGGGTCAAGGTGGCGATGGCTTCGGCCTGTCCCTACCAGGGCGAGTTCGCTGCCGCTCACGCCGCGCTTACCGCGGCGGCGGCTGCCGCCTGATACGAAGCAGACAGCGCATAGTCCGATACGCTCTCCCGTGCAACGCTGCCTGGTGCGGCGCGACGCGGCGCGCGCGCAAAATCAGTCGCTACGCGGCTACACGATCGGCAGCGGGCAAATTGGCCGGGAGCACGATTACGTTACGGTACCAGTTCGGTTTTGCCTGGAGTTTGTGAGAAATGCGGGTTAGCCCCGCTCCCCGTGTCCACCCCCTGGTCGGCGCGACCGCTCCGCCGGCCGTGATCACCGTGCCTGCTCAAGCTATGGCGACGGGTGGGCCGGAGACATTTCCGGCCGGACGCGAATCATGGCAGCCTGCTTGCGAATCCGGTCAGCAAGGGAGGCAGGCATGCTCGATTTCGGCGCGGCGATGTTCTTCACCGACTATTCCATGACCCCGGCGGAGCTCGGGCAGGCGCTGGAAGAGCGCGGCTTCGAATCGGTCTGGGCGCCGGAGCACTCGCATATCCCGCTGAGCCGCAAGACGCCGTTTCCCGGCGGCGGGGAGATGCCGAAGAAGTACTACGACGCGATGGACCCGTTCGTGACGCTGACCGCGGCGGCGATGGCGACCAAGACGCTGAAGGTCGGCACCGGCGTCTGCCTGGTGGCGCAGCGCGATCCGATCCAGACGGCGAAGCTGGTAGCCTCGATCGACCAGGTGTCGGGCGGGCGGTTCCTGTTCGGGATCGGCAACGGCTGGAACCAGGACGAGATGGAGGACCATGGCACCGTCTTCGAATCCCGCCACAAGCTGGCGCGCGAACGGGTCGAGGCGATGAAGGCGATCTGGACGCAGACGAAGCCCGAGTATCACGGCGAGTTCGTCAATTTCGGCCCGATGATGGCGTGGCCGAAGCCGGTGCAGAAGCCGCATCCGCCGGTGATCGTGGGCGGTGCGTTCCCCTATTCGGCTCGCAGGGCGGTGCGCTACGGCGAGGGGTGGATCCCGCACGCCTCGCGCGGCACCTATGCCGAGATCGCCGAGATGATCCCGCAATTCCGGAAGATGGCGTCGGAGGCTGGGCGCGACCCGGACTCGATCCAGATCACGGTATGGGGGCCGAAGCAGGAGGCTGACCTGATGCGGCGCTATGAGGATCTGGGCGTCTCGCGGGTGGTGTTCAGCGTGGAGTCGGAGAAGGCGGACACAGTCTTGCCGGTGATCGACGGCTGGGCGGCGCTGTTGCGCAAGGTGAACGGCTGAGGCGCGTTAGCCGAACGTGCGTTTGGGAAGAGGCGGCGGCGGGTAACGCCCCATCTTCGAATTCCAGTAGGCCCATGAGCGCGGGTCGATGATCCCCGGCGGCGCTTTGTCCAGCGCCTCGAGGAAGTCGGCCTCCGAGACGTAGCCGCGGAGCGCCTGCATGTCCTCATGCGTGGCCGAGGCCATGGCGTACGCCATGAAGCGGATCGGATCGGACAGCGCTTGGGCAGGTGTCTCGAACCAGATGATCCGGCGGGCGATGGCTTCCGTTTCGGGATTTAGCGGGATCGGTTTCACAGGGATGGCGCGCCATCGCCGCGCGCAAGCAAAGGCAACCGATCGAGATCGACCTCGCGCGCGGCCTTCGCCAGCCGATCCTTGGTCGCTTGCGGCAGGTCGCGTACGGTGCCGTCCTTGAAGTAAGAGAGTGCCTTGAGCGTGATCTGAGGATTGAATTGCGTGCCATAGATGGCGCGCGCGGCTGCCAGCGCCGTCGGCAGGTCAATGCCGCCGGCGCGCATGATCGCATCAATGTCGATATAATCCTTAGCCTCCGCGCGCTGCTGCATGACGGAAGCGTTCGTACCGGCGAGATCGAGAAGGGAGGCAATGCGCAGTCCGGTATCGGACGCAATATGTAGCGGCGCAAGCCGCGCAATGGCAGGCACGCCGAAGAACGAAATTCTCACCGGCCCGCCGCTGCGGTCGACAATGCCGCTGAATGTGTTTGGCGCACCCCGCGCGACCGTCGCCGAGGCCAGGAACGGGATGGATCTTGCAAGTTCTGCCGGATCGAACGGCCGGCTGCCAAAGAAATCGAAATCCTCGGATTGGCGATGCCCGAGATGCAATGCGATGACCGTCCAGCCATAGAGAACGAATTCCGCGGGCACGGCAGCAAGCTCATCCCACAGCCGGCGCTGCCGCTCCGGCAAGATATCGAGGCGGGGTCTGAAGCCAGCGGCCATAGCGGCTATACTACCACATTAGCCTGGATTTCCACGGAGCCGAGCCCGCCTAACGGTGGGCGAGTCAAGCGATTCTAAAGACTCGCTTTTTTGCGTGATTTGTTATGCATGATGGTGCGCTGATAGCCCATTTGTACGTTGTCTTCTCCTTGCCAAAGGAAGACTGCCAGGATTCCGCCTCGCCATCGGTTGATGCAAAAATGCAGCACCATAGCCCTTCTCTGGCAGGCGCAGGGGTTGTCACGTCTTTCTCGCTTGACACTATATATGGGGTTAGACACCGTGCACAAGTGGCTATCAGAGCACCATATGACCTAACAAAGTGCCGCCGCTTCTTCGTCCGGCCGGCGACCCCACGGCAGCGCCAATACGAGGCATTGCGCGCCTATTTCTTCGAAGGCATTGGCTCTGACGCGGCGGCGCGACGGTTCGGCTACTCACCGGGCGCATTCCGGGTGCTCTGCCACGCCTTTCGTCGCGGCGAACTGCCAGACTTCTTCGCCGTCGTCCGACCGGGTCGGCGTGAGCAGCCCAGAAAGGGCCGTGCCCATGACCAGATCGTGGCGCTGCGCAAACGCAATTACTCAGTCTACGAGATCAGTCAGGCGCTTTCCGAACGGGGAATGCCACTCAGTGCGACTGCGGTACGCGAGGTCCTCGCCGCGGAAGGGTTCGCACCGCTGCCGCGGCGGCTCGACGAGGAGCGTCCGGCCGTAGCCGGGCCCAGCACCGAGGCAGTCGCCAACATCCGCAGCTTCACGCTCACGCCGCGCGAGTTCACGACACGGGTCGGGGGGCTGTTCCTGTTCATCGCCGAACTGGTGCGTTTGAACACCGACACCCTGGCGCTCGGCGCCAAACTCCCCGGCTCGCGCATGATCCCGGCCGCGCATGCTTTGCGCGCCTCGCTGGCTCTGAAGCTATGGGCCATTGAGCGGAAGAGCCATATCATGGCGCTGGTTGCCGACGAAGGCCTGGCGCTGTTCTGCGGGCTCAACGTCATGCCGAAGAGGAGCTTCCTGTCGGAGTATTCCTCACGGATCACCCCGCAGAACGTCTCGCGGTTGCTCGCTCTGTGGCACGAACGGTTGGCCGGAGAGGCGCTCTTCAGCGGGGAGTCGATCAACCTCGATTTCCACTCCGTGCCCTATTTCGGCGAACACCCGGTGGTCGAAACCCACTATCTGCCGAGGCGCAGTCGCCGTCAGCCCAGCATCCTCACGTTCCTCGCCCAGGACGCCGACAGTCAGGTGTTCTGCTACTCGAACGCCGACATTCGCAAGGGTGAGGAGGCCGAGGAAATCTTCCGTTTCATCGAGTTCTGGAAGCGTCAGCATGGCAAAGTGCCGCAGCACCTCGTATTCGATTCCAAACTCACGACTTACGAAGGGCTCGACCGGCTGGATGCCGCCGGGATCACCTTTATGACGCTGCGCCGGCGCTCCAAAGGCCTGCTGGCCGAAGTCTATGAGCTGGCAGCATCGGCGTGGCGCACCATCACGCTCAACCTGCCCAGTCGCAAATATCGCACACCCCAAGTCTTCGAGCAGAAGGTCTGCCTTCGCGAACGCACCTACCGACAACTGTTCATCAAGGATCTCGGCCACGATGAACCCACTATCCTTGTCACCAACGACAGGCATGCCAGCGCCCGCAACCTCATCACTCGCTATGCCAAGCGCATGCTGATCGAAAATGCGCTCGCCGATGCCGTACGCTTCTTCCACATCGACGCGCTCTCCTCTTCAGTCGGCTTCAAGGTTGATTTCGACATGGCGCTCCTCGTCCTCGCCAGCGCCCTCTACCGGTTGATGGCCCGACGCATGCGAGGCTACGATGATGCCCAAGCCCGCCGTATCTTCCGCGATTTGATCGACATGCCGGCAAACGTCGCCATCGCCACTGACGAGGTCACCGTGCGCTTCCACCGTCGCGCCCATCTTCCAATGGTCCTCGCCTCCGAACTCATCGACCAACCCGTCCTGGTGCCATGGTGGCAAGGCCGTTCGCTCCGCCTGATCCACTAGCATGTGAAACCTGTCGTGTTAGGCGATTTCCGGTCCGTGGAAATCCAGGTTAGCAGCGGTTCTGCGTCCTCTCGGGCGCCTGGCATTTTGAGAGAAAGCTCTGCGCCTCTGCGGTAAATCTTCAAGCCGGCGAGCCAAACGATTTACCGCAGAGACGCAGAGGACGCCGAGTTCTTATTATTAGTAATGTGACGCCACTAGCATCCCGAGCGAGGTCGGCGGGCTTGATTGTGTGCTAGCCTGGATTTCCACGGACCGGAAATCGCCTAACACGACAGGTTTCACATGCTAGTGGATCAGGCGGAGCGAACGGCCTTGCCACCATGGCACCAGGACGGGTTGGTCGATAAGTCCGGAGGCGAGTACGATTGGAAGATGGGCGCGACGGTGGAAGCGCACTGTGACCTCGTCAGTGGCGATGGCGACGTTTGCCGGCATGTCGATCAAATCGCGGAAGATACGGCGGGCTTGGGCATCATCGTAGCCTCGCATGCGTCGGGCCATCAACCGGTAGAGGGCGCTGGCGAGGACGAGGAGCGCCATGTCGAAATCAACCTTGAAGCCGACTGAAGAGGAGAGCGCGTCGATGTGGAAGAAGCGTACGGCATCGGCGAGCGCATTTTCGATCAGCATGCGCTTGGCATAGCGAGTGATGAGGTTGCGGGCGCTGGCATGCCTGTCGTTGGTGACAAGGATAGTGGGTTCATCGTGGCCGAGATCCTTGATGAACAGTTGTCGGTAGGTGCGTTCGCGAAGGCAGACCTTCTGCTCGAAGACTTGGGGTGTGCGATATTTGCGACTGGGCAGGTTGAGCGTGATGGTGCGCCACGCCGATGCTGCCAGCTCATAGACTTCGGCCAGCAGGCCTTTGGAGCGCCGGCGCAGCGTCATAAAGGTGATCCCGGCGGCATCCAGCCGGTCGAGCCCTTCGTAAGTCGTGAGTTTGGAATCGAATACGAGATGCTGCGGCACTTTGCCATGCTGACGCTTCCAGAACTCGATGAAACGGAAGATTTCCTCGGCCTCCTCACCCTTGCGAATGTCGGCGTTCGAGTAGCAGAACACCTGACTGTCGGCGTCCTGGGCGAGGAACGTGAGGATGCTGGGCTGACGGCGACTGCGCCTCGGCAGATAGTGGGTTTCGACCACCGGGTGTTCGCCGAAATAGGGCACGGAGTGGAAATCGAGGTTGATCGAACTCCCCGCTGAAGAGCGCCTCTCCGGCCAACCGTTCGTGCCACAGAGCGAGCAACCGCGAGACGTTCTGCGGGGTGATCCGTGAGGAATACTCCGACAGGAAGCTCCTCTTCGGCATGACGTTGAGCCCGCAGAACAGCGCCAGGCCTTCGTCGGCAACCAGCGCCATGATATGGCTCTTCCGCTCAATGGCCCATAGCTTCAGAGCCAGCGAGGCGCGCAAAGCATGCGCGGCCGGGATCATGCGCGAGCCGGGGAGTTTGGCGCCGAGCGCCAGGGTGTCGGTGTTCAAACGCACCAGTTCGGCGATGAACAGGAACAGCCCCCCGACCCGTGTCGTGAACTCGCGCGGCGTGAGCGTGAAGCTGCGGATGTTGGCGACTGCCTCGGTGCTGGGCCCGGCTACGGCCGGACGCTCCTCGTCGAGCCGCCGCGGCAGCGGTGCGAACCCTTCCGCGGCGAGGACCTCGCGTACCGCAGTCGCACTGAGTGGCATTCCCCGTTCGGAAAGCGCCTGACTGATCTCGTAGACTGAGTAATTGCGTTTGCGCAGCGCCACGATCTGGTCATGGGCACGGCCCTTTCTGGGCTGCTCACGCCGACCCGGTCGGACGACGGCGAAGAAGTCTGGCAGTTCGCCGCGACGAAAGGCGTGGCAGAGCACCCGGAATGCGCCCGGTGAGTAGCCGAACCGTCGCGCCGCCGCGTCAGAGCCAATGCCTTCGAAGAAATAGGCGCGCAATGCCTCGTATTGGCGCTGCCGTGGGGTCGCCGGCCGGACGAAGAAGCGGCGGCACTTTGTTAGGTCATATGGTGCTCTGATAGCCACTTGTGCACGGTGTCTAACCCCATATATAGTGTCAAGCGAGAAAGACGTGACAACCCCTGCGCCTGCCAGAGAAGGGCTATGGTGCTGCATTTTTGCATCAACCGATGGCGAGGCGGAATCCTGGCAGTCTTCCTTTGGCAAGGAGAAGACAACGTACAAATGGGCTATCAGCGCACCATCATGCATAACAAATCACGCAAAAAAGCGAGTCTTTAAAATCGCTTAGACTCGCCCACCGTTAGGCGGGCTCGGCTCCGTGGAAATCCAGGCTAGTCCTTGATGAACAGGCGACGCGGCACATGAGCCAGGCACTCGACGCCGCGCTCGGTGATCAGGATGCTTTCGGTGATCTCCAGCCCCATCGTCTCGAGCCAGAGGCCGGTCATGAAATGGAAAGTCATGCCGGGCTGCAGCACCGTGCGGTCGCCGGGCCGCAGGCTCATGGTGCGTTCGCCCCAATCGGGGGGATAGCTCAATCCGATCGAATAACCGGTGCGGTTGTCCTTGACGATGCCGTGGCGCTTCAGCACGGCGAAGAAGGCGTTGGCAATATCCTCGCAGGTGTTGCCGGGCCGAGCCGCAGCAAGGCCGGCATCCATGCCGTCCAACACCGCCGCCTCGGCGTCCAGGAAAGCCTGCGTCGGCTTGCCAAGGAACACGGTGCGCGATAGCGGGCAGTGGTAACGCCGGTAACAGCCCGCGATCTCAAAGAACGTGCCTTCACCTTCGCGGAGCGGCCGGTCGTCCCAAGTTGGGTGCGGCACCGAAGCTTCCTCGCCCGAAGGAAGCAGCGGCACCACCGCGGGATAGTCGCCGCCGAACCCGTCCACGCCGCGAATGGCGGCATCGTAGATCTCTGCAACCAGATCGCATTTGCGCATGCCGGGCTCGATTTTTTCCAGGATGCGCTGGTGCATCGCCTCGACGATGCGTGCCGCCCGGCGCATGTACTCGAGCTCCCGCGGGCTTTTCACGGCGCGCTGCCAATTGACCAGCGCGGTCGCGTCGGCGAAGCGGGCGTTCGGGAGGTGCCGCTGCAAGGTCGCATAGGCCGCGGCGGAGAACCAGTAATTGTCCATCTCTACGCCGATCGACAGGCGATCCCAGCCGCGTTCGGCGATCAGCCGCGCAAGCACCTCCATCGGGTGCCGTTCGGGCGACTGCACGTAATGATCGGCGTAGCTGATGATGTTATCGTCCGCGAGCCACGCTGTTCGCTTAGCGCCGTTGGCATCCTGGCGGCGGCCGAACCACACCGGCTCGCCGTCGGGCGGGATCAGCACGCATTGATGGACGTAGAAGGACCAGCCGTCATAGCCGGTCAACCACGCCATGTTGGAGGGATCGCTGACGATCAGCAGCTCGATACCGGCACGGGCCATGGCGCTGCGGGTCTTCGCCAGCCGCTCCTCATATTCGGCGCGGGTGAAATGCAGCGTTGGTGTGGTCATGGGCGCTCCTCCCCCGTGTCGGCCCCGGCAAGGATGCGGCGATGCAGGGCGGGATCGATGTTGCCGCCGGACAGGATCGCGACAGTCGGGCCGCGCGGCGCCAGCTTGCCGGTTAGCAACGCGCCGAGCGCGACCGCGCCGGCTCCTTCCAGCGTCTCGCCTTCAACCACAAGGGCGTGGCGAATCGCGGCGGCGATCTCGGCCTCGGTCAGCAGCACGACGTCATCCACCAAGGCGCGCACCATCGCGAAGCTGTAGCGGTTGTCGAGCCCGATGCCGCCGCCCAGCGCATCGGCAAGCGTCGGCACCTCATTCACCTGCACCGGATGGTCGGCGCGCAGACTTGCGTGCATCGCCGCGCCGCGTTCCATGCTGACACCGACCACGCGCACGTTAGGACGCAGCGCCTTTACAGCCGCGGCCAAGCCGGCCGCAAGACCGCCGCCCGAAAGCGGTACGACGACCAGCTCGAGATCCGGCACGTCCTCGACGATTTCCAACCCAAGCGTCCCCTGGCCGGCGATCACGTTCGGGTCGTCGAAGGGCGGGATCAGGACAAGTTGCTGTTCCGCGACGAGCTTCTCGGCTGCCTGCTGAGCGGCGTCCTGCGATGCGCCGCCGATATGCGGCTCCGCGCCGGCGCCACGAATCGCCGCGATCTTGTTTGCCGGAACGAGGGTGGAGAGGCAGACGATGCAGCGCACGCCCTCGGCCGCCGCGGCACGGGCCAGCGCGCGGCCGTGGTTGCCGGTGGAGACGGTCACGACGCCACGACCGCGCGCCTCCGCCGGCAGACTCAGCAGCGCGTTGGTCGCGCCGCGCGGCTTGAAGCTGCCGGTGAACTGTCGGTGCTCGCATTTGAGGAATATCGGCTGGCCAGTGCGTTGGGAGAGCGCGGCGGAGCTGGCGATCTGCGTACGACGAACCCGACCGGCGATGCGTTCACCCGCCGCCTTGATCGCGGCAAGCATACGGCGTGAGGATCGGGAAAGAATGTCATAGTCTGTAGATTATCGGCCGAAGACGCCGCGCGGCGAGAGGAGGAGCCGGCGGGGCGCGTTCACCCAGCCACTGGGGGCAAAACCTCGCGCGCAGACGAGCGAACACCTCGCCGGAATCCAGGCCTGGCCCGCTGTCAATGCCCTCCTGGACCAAGCGCCGTAGCGGTTCGGCGTGCGAGCCGCCGGCCAAATGGAAGTGATCGGTCTCACGTTCGATCGCTACGTGTGGCCGCTGGCGACAGGCGGTGCGGCCCGGCTCCAGCCGGTATCCGCGGGCACCACGTCCGCGAAGACGAAACCCTCGCGTTCGACGATCTCCCCCATGCGCATGGCAATCGGCGCGGAAAACATCGGGCCGGACGAAACGAAGGTGTGAAACTCCCCGTTTTCGCCACAAGGATCGACGCTGCCGGGGAGCGCCGACAGCAGATTGCGATCGAAGCGCCGCCCCGCAAAGCCGCGATCAAGCTTCCGCGGATCGATCGTGACAAGATGCGCGATGAAGCCGCCGGCGATCATTTTCTCGGCCAGAGCGCGCGTATCGCGACCCCACAGCGGAAAGATGCCAGCCATGCCGGCGGCCGCGAGCCGTTCTTCGCGATAGGCGCGCACATCTTCAAGGAACAGGTCGCCGAACACCATGTGACGCACGCCCTCGGCCTTGATCCGTTCGACCGCCGCGCCCATGCGCGCCTCATAGATGTCATTCGAGCATGGGCTCGGCAAGAAGACCTTGAGACACGGCAAGCCGAGTGCCGCGACCTGCCGGTCCAGCAGTGCATTGCGCACGCCATGCATCGAGACACGGTCGTGTACTTCGTTGACTGTCGTTAAAACACAGACGATCTCGGCAAGGCCCAGCCGGCGCGCTTCCAGAAGAGCGAACGCGCTGTCCTTGCCCGAGCTCCAGGAGATGAAGGCCTTGGGCGCCGATTGGGTCATTGAGCACGCTCCTGGGGCTCCTGCGTGACCGTTCGGCTAACTTCGATGTTGGCGCAGCGGACCATTTCGAGTGATTATCTCCCTGCCATAATCAACCATGGGTCCTCGAGTGAAGTCACGACGAATCCGTTACGTGCTTGCCCGGGCAAGCCGTCCTCGGCTCCATAGGGATCCTGCAATCGATTCTCCAATGAGCGATCGCGGTTGGTTCCTTTCCCCCGCACGCCGCCTACGCGACGCCGTGTTGAACGAGCGCGAACCGGCGCCCGCCCGGTTGCTCCTGCGACGACCCTATTATCCTTGGCTTGTCGTCGGCACCACCTGCATCGCCGCCTTCATCGGACAGGTCGATGCCAGCATCGTTCAGCTCGCCTTGCCGACGCTTGGGCGTGCATTCGATGCTCAGCTCGACAAAGTAAGCTGGGTCGCGGTCGGCTATGTTCTCGCCTTCGCGTCCGTTCTGCCGGTGTTTGCGCGGATTGCCGAAATCTCCGGGCGCAAGCGGATGTATCTGCTCGGCTTCGCCCTGTTCGGCCTCTGCGTCGTTGCAGCCGTAGTGCTGCTGGCAGCCTTCGTCCGGGAGGAGCATGCGGTGCGGGCGCCGCTGATCGACCTCCGTCTGTTCCAGTCTCCTGCCTTCTCCGGCGGCTGCCTTGCCGTGATCCCGTCGTACGGCATGTTCTTCGCGATGTCGTTCGCGCTTGTGCGCGGCTACCACGATCTGCCGCTCCGCGGCGGGACTTCGTCTGACCATCATTCCGATCGCGCTCGGCAACGTCGCGCCGTTCAGCGGTGCTCTCTACGAACTACGTCCGCGGCTTGTCCCGATTGCCGGGATGGCGGTCCGCGTTGCCGCGACGATCGCGCTGGTCGTGGTGATGACCGGGGCGCCGCGCAGCCTTCCCGGCGTGATGAGCGCGCTAGCGGCGTTTGGCTCCGGACTGGGCGTGTTCATCGCACCCAACAACAGCGCGACCATAAGCGCCGCGCCCGCGGACAAGCCGGCGAGGCCGGTGGCCTGCTGAATTGTATTTCGCCCACAATGCATCCGGGGTCTCAGGAACGGCAATCTTCCGATTGACCGCGCTGCTTAATCATCGCCCAGCAAAGCGTCGCGCAGCACGGTCCAGCTCGCCCGGTCCGGCGCGCAGATCAGGCCGCCGGCAACCTCCAACGGCGTGTACGCACTGCCGTCAAATCGCGCCGAATACCCGCCCGCCTCCTGATGCAGCAGCCAGCCAGGCGCGTGGTCCCACGGAAGCAGCCGGTGATACAGCAGCGCATGGCAATGCCCGGCAGCCGCCAGCCGATATTCGTGCCCGGCGCAACGATAATTCCAGCTCGCTGCGAGCCGGGGCAGCGCCGCGCACACACGGCCCCGCCGCGGCTCCGGCAGGAACTGCCACGATAGGATGGCGGTCATCTGCGCCAGCGGCACTGGTGCGGCAACGCACAGGTCGGTGCGGCGACCGGACGATTCCTCGATCCAAGCCCCCTCGCCCCGCACAGCGAGCGCGGTGTTGTCGCCGATCGGGTCGTGGATCGCGGCCATCGCCACCTCGCCCTGCACCAGCGCCGCAGCCATCACGGCAAACAGCGGCACGCCGGCGGCATAGTTGAACGTGCCGTCCAGAGGATCGACCACGAATGCGACCTTTGCCTCGCCGAGGCGGTCGAGCAGACGCTTGTCGGCCGCCGCCGCTTCCTCTCCGACGATCACCGAGCCCGGCCAAGCGGCGACCAGGGACGCGGCGATGCGGCGCTCGGCGGCCTCGTCGGCGGCGGTTACGAGGTCTAGCGGGCCACACTTGGCGCGCACCTCTCCGCTGTCGAGCCGGCGGAAGCGGGGCCACAGCTCGGCGACGGCGGCCTCGCGGAGGATTGCCGCAAGATCAACGGCGTCGCGGACGGAAAACGTCATTCGTGATGTTCGAACCGGGCGCGATCGGAAGGCAGCAGCCGCACCGTCACATGGATCGCCTGGTCGGCGTCCTGCCGCTCCATCACTTCGCCATGCTGATAGAGCCAAGCGAGCCGCGCCCCGTCTTCCGGCGGGATGTCGTAGCGGGCGACCTCCATACCGGCGGCAATCCTGGCATCGATGGCGGAGAGCAACGCCGGCAGTCCCTCGCCGGTGATGGCGGAGACGGCGATGGCGCCGGGCTTCGGCGGGACATGAGCGATGCCGCCGAGCAGGTCGGCTTTGTTCAGCACAGCGACGGTGCGGTCGCGCCAGTCGGCATCGAGCGTGCCGTCGCGAGCCATGCCGTCCAGCACCGCCATTACGTCGGCCTTTTGTGCGGCGCTATCGGGATGGGCGACGTCGCGGACGTGCAGGATCACGTCGGCCTGAGCCACCTCTTCAAGTGTGGCGCGGAAGGCGGCCACCAGCTCGGTCGGCAGCTCGCTGATGAAGCCCACGGTGTCGGACAGGATCGCCCGCCGGCCGGAGGGCAGGCGGAGCCCCCGCATGGTGGGATCGAGCGTGGCGAAGAGCTGGTCTCGGGCACCGACGGCGGCGCCGGTCAACGCATTGAACAGCGTTGATTTTCCAGCATTCGTATAGCCCACGAGGGCGATCACCGGGAACGGCACCCGGCGCCGCGCCGTGCGGTGCAGGCCGCGGGTGCGTCGCACTTGTTCGAGTTCGCGTCGGAGCTTGACCATGCGTTCGCCGATCAGCCGGCGGTCGGCCTCGATCTGCGTCTCGCCAGGGCCGCCCAAGAAACCGAAGCCGCCACGCTGACGTTCGAGGTGCGTCCAGGAACGGACCAGGCGTGAGCGCTGGTAGTCGAGATGCGCCAGCTCAACCTGCAACGCGCCTTCTGCGGTGACGGCGCGTTCGCCGAAAATGTCGAGGATCAGGCCGGTTCGGTCGATCACCTTGCAGGACCAGGCACGCTCCAGGTTGCGTTGCTGCACGGGCGACAGCGCGGCATCGATGATCGCGACGGCAACGCCGGCGGCGGCAAGCGCCTCGCGTTGGGCCGCCACTTGGCCGTCGCCGAGCAAGGTGGAAGGGCGGCGCAGACGCAACGGCAAGATCGCGGTGTGCACGACAACGAGGCCGATCGCGGCAGCGAGGCCAACCGCTTCCGCCAGCCGAGCCTCCGCGGAACGAGGCTGCTCGCGCGGCTGCCCGACCGGCGACGGCTTTTCCCACGGCAGGATGACTGCCGCGCGGGTCGGCCGGCCATCACCGTTCTGCCTGACCTCGCTCGTCGCTGCGTCAGTCGCCGGCGGCAGGCGTCAGCTCCCGTTGCGGCATAACCGCAGCCCCCGGCTCGGCCTTGGCGGCGTCGAAGAGCTGGATCGGCGCACCCGGCATCACCGTGCTGATGGCGTGCTTATAGACGAGCTGGGTGTGTCCGTCCCGGCGCAGCAGGACCGAGAAATTGTCGAACCAGGTGATGATCCCCTGGAGCTTGACACCGTTGACCAGGAAGACGGTCACCGGTGTCTTGTTCTTTCGCACGTGGTTCAGGAAGACGTCCTGAACATTCTGCGATTTTTCGTTGGCCACGGCGGAATCCTTCTTGTTGGGACTGGTGGCTTCCCGTACCGGCGATCGCCCGCCGGCGCGGTACTCTATCAGCGGCCTTCCCCCAGGCAAGCGCACGAACCCGTGCGTCCCAGGGCATCGGCCAAGGCATGTGCATCTGCAAAATGGAGGTCCGGCGCGGCTCGGTCAATGCCGCCGTCGTGTGCGGCAGCGCCGAGCAGCACCGCGGTCAGCCCGGCGGCGCGCGCAGCCTGCATGTCGAGCGCGGTGTCGCCGATGTACCAGACGTCGGGCCCGGGTTCGGCGCCGAGCCGGGCCAGCGCCAGGCGGAGCGGCGCCGGGTCCGGCTTGTCGGCGCTGGCATCCCCCGCGCCCACCACCGCGCCGAAATGATGCGCCCAGCCGAGATGGACGACCTCGGCGCGAAGGAAGCGACCGGTCTTGTTGGACACGACGGCTTGCGTCGCTGCGACGCCGGTGGCGAGCACCCGCTCGATGCCGGGCATTGGCGCGAGGTAGCGGAGATGCTGGGTTTCGAGCGTCGCGTAGAAAATGTCCCGAGCCCGGGTCCAGGAACGGCCGAACAGGACGGGGAAGCTGTCGCGCAATGAACTGCGGACGCGCATGATCGTGTCGGCGACGGTCCAGCGGGGCAGGCCGAACGCGTCGAACGTGGCGTTGAGCGCCGCGGTTACGCCGGCCCAGGCATCGACCAGGGTGTTGTCCCAGTCATAGAGCACGATCTCGGGACGGCTCATGGGGGCTCCATGCAGATCGGATCCTGAGGTGAAGGTTTCTCGCTGGTGGGTAGTCGCTGCATTATAACACAGAGGTCACCGAGGGCACTAAGGTCACGAAGGCTCTTTTGTGCTGCGCGTGGGTATGTGACATCACGAGTGGCTCCGATATTATCAATCCTTCTCTGGTGTCCTCAGTATCCTCAGTGCCTCTGTGTCAAAACTGCGGACGGAGCGGACCGAGGCGGCGTGACGCCGTACTCAATCGTTGCGAGCCAACCAGCGGCGCACGGAGGCGAGCGACTGGTTGATGACTTGGTGCATGTCGAGATACTGATAGTTGCCGCAACGACCGATGAAGATGCAGCACCCGGAGGCCTCCGCTAGTGCCTTATAACGGTCGTACGCCTGCTGAAATCGGCGGTCTGCCGTCTTCACTGGATAGTACCGCTCGTAATTGTTCTCCGCATAGTCGCAAGGCTCCTCCAGGGTGACCGTCGTGCATTCTGTGGCGCACAGGCGATGGCCGGGCAGCCGGCTCCAGTCGGTTTCGCGGGTGAATCGCCCGGCATCAGTGAAGTTCACTACCGCCGCGCGTGCACCACCATAACCCGCCGGCTCCCGCCGATGATGAAAGCGGATCGAACGATAGGGCAGTGCACCGTGTGCGAAATCGAAGAACTCGTCGATCGGCATGCTGTTGAAGCAGACTCGGTACTCAGCCAGCATAACGCGGTCGAACGGCATCGAAAGCGACACGCTGATGTTCGGATGATCGAGGATGCTGTGGAATGCCGCCGCGTAACCTTCCCGCGGCAAGAGCTGGTAACGGTCGTCGGGGAAGTACCGATCCTCGTCATCGAAGCGGATCGGGATGCGCTTGACCACCGTGGCGTCGAGGTCCTCAAGCTCGAGTGCCCACATCTTCGTCGTGTACGGGCGGAAAAATAGGTCCGTAAGCTCGCGGCCGATCCACGCCATGAGATGCTCGGCGGCGTTTGCGGGAACGGCGATCGGAACGGCGATGCGGGCGAGGAAGGCTTCGACCTCGCCCGCGTCTGCGAACGCGGTGCCGAAGACTTGGTTGATGGTCTGGCGGTTGATCGGCAGCGGGACGAGCGCGCTGCCCGGCAGCTTGACCTGAACGCGATGCTGGTAGGAGATGAACTCGGTAAAGCGGCCCAGCCAGGCGACCACCTCGGCGATACTGGTATGAAGCAGGTGCGGGCCATAACGGTGCACACGCATGCCCTCGGGCGAGGGCTCGTCATAGGCGTTGCCGCCGATATGCGGCCGCCGGTCAATAAGATCGACGCGATGCCCGGTTTCGGCCAGTTCGCGTGCGTGCACGGCGCCTCCAAAGCCCGCGCCGACGACAAGGATGGGGCGCATCGGCTATTCAGCTCGCCGGCGGTGGCAGAGCCGAGACGGCATTTTGCATCCGGCGATCGACGCACAGACGGACTAAGGCGAGGTTAATATTGAGCGGCCGAGGTGCGGCGGGCGGGATCGCCGGTGGCAATGCCGATTAGCCCATGTTTCCCCTTCGGGTCCGGCAGGCTGAGCCGGTCCCATTGATTTTGCTTGATCCGGAGGTCGTTTTCCCGGTTTTTCGCGAAAACGTAGTGACAGAGATTCGCTGAAATTGGCGAATTTTCCTGCTTGCAGCACTCGGATTCTTATTGCTATCCGCAGGGCCAGATATTGGGGAAGCGATGTTCCTGCGCGTGGTTCGCGCCGCCGGCGGCGCCGGGGTGACGCACGAGTATGTGCGCGTCGTCGAAGCCTTTCGCGAGAAGGGCAAGACACGGCATCGCACCATTCTCAATCTCGGTCGCCGCGACGTGCTGGCGGCGCATCTCGACCTCGGCAAGCTGACGCGCCTGTTGCACGGCGAGGCGGTCGCTGCCGCCCCCGCCAGCGACCTCCGGCCCGATCAGGTGCAGGCGGTCGCGGCCTGGGATTGGGGACCGACGCTGGTGGCGCGCCACTTGTGGCGCGAGCTCGGGCTCGAGGCGACACTCGACCGGCTGAGCAGGCCCGGCCATCGCGATGTCAGCACGCTGAGCGACCGTGCTTTGCTGCTGGTGGTCAATCGCCTCACCGCACCCGGCAGCGAGCATGGGCTGGCGCGTTGGCTGGAGACCGACTTCGTCTGCGATCGCGACGGTCGGCGTTGGCTGGCGCAATGGCGCGACGAGACCAGGCGCAAAGCCAGCCGGACGCCGCGGGTGCAGGTCGAGCTGCGCCAGCTCAAACAGTGGTACCGAACGCTTGACCAATTGCTCAAACGCAAGGCGGCGATCGAGCATGCGCTCTATCTCAGGCTGCGTGATCTGTTCTCGCTGCAGATCGACGTGGTGTTCTACGACCTCACCTCGACCTATTTCGAAGGCAAGGGACCAGCGGAGCTCGGCGCGCATGGCCACAGCCGCGATGGCAAGCCGCGCAACCCGCAGGTGTTGGTCGGCCTGGTCTTGGTCGACGGCTGGCCGATCGCGCACCACGTGTTCGCCGGCAATCGGCGCGATGCCATGACCGTCTCCGATGTGGTGCATGATCTGGAGCAACGCTTCGGCATCAAGCGCATCGTGTTGGTGGGCGACCGCGGCATGGTTACCAGCCAGAACCTCGATGAGCTGCGCAGCGGCGGTCATGGCTATATCGTCGGTCGCAATCGCCGTCGCAGCGGCGAGATCTTCGACTATATCCAAAGCGCCACCGGAGCGTGGATCGAATGCCCGTGCGGCATCACTGCCGGCGAGAAGCCGACACCTCCAAAGACACTGGTTCAGGAAGTCACCTCGAACAGACCCGGTGTCCGCGTGTTTGTCGTTCATTCCGAGGAGCGCCTGGCGTTCGAGCAGGCGCAACGCGTCAAGGCCATGGATCGCGTGCGGAGCAAGCTCGACAAGCTGGCGCGTCGCGTTGCCAGCGGAAAGCTGAAAGCCCCCGAGAAGGTCGGCGCCGCTGCCGCCGCCATCCTGACCCGCCATCACGGTCACCGCTACTACGACTGGCGCTATGAGGACGGGGTTTTTCGCTTCTTCGAGCATCCCCTCCACTTCGCCAGGGAGAAGGCGTACGAAGGCAAATACGTCATCCAGACCGAAGAACCCAATCTGTCCGCGGTCGAGGCGGTGCGCCTCTACAAAGAACTCGCCGACGTTGAACGCTCTTTTGCCAATCTCAAAGACGTCATTGACATGCGGCCGATCTATCATCAGACTGACGCCCGTGTGCAGGCCCACATCTTCGTCGCCGCATTAGCTCACTTGCTGCACCGGGCCATCGAAAAGAAGCTCAAGGCTGCACATCTCGACCTCTCCGCAACCGAGGCATTGACGGCTCTCAAATCTGTCCGAGTGGTCGATATCGATCTCGGCAACGGCACCACAAAACGGTCGGTCACACGGGGCACACAGCGCGCCGCCGCGGTGCTCAGCGCCCTCGGCATCACCGAGCTTGATCCGCCAGTCCCGCCAAAATCGGCCCAAACCGTGATGTAGTGCCAAACCGTCTCGCCAGGCCAAGCAAAATCAACGACTTATGAGCGCGCAAGGGAAACATGGGTTAGGCCTTGCATCGCATGCTGAAGGCGATCACGGCGTTTTCCAGCTTCCGCCGCGGCGATCTCAGGTCCCGTGGCAAACGTAGAGAAACAGATCACTGGCACCCAAGGCGACAACCGCGGCGCCCGCGACCTCAGCGAGCAGACGGCATGGACGCCTTGGCATTAGTAATCTCGTATTTGCGAACCGGAATCCCCTCGTAGTGGCAGTCCTCGACGAACTGCATGTCGATCTTGACCACGACTCGCAACGAAGCAGTATTGGCCGGATCGACGAAAGCGAGAATCCGCGGCAGATGCAACAGTGAGAACCCGCAGTCGAGCCAAGCCGTCGCAGCCTCCGTCGCGAATCCTTTGCCCCAGCGGCCGCGTGTCAGACGATAAGCGATCTCGACGTTGTTGCCGCCTTTGAGGCGCATCAGTCCACAAAAACCAATGACGCATTCGGACGCCGTCTCGACGACAGCCCAAGGGGCAAAGCCGGATTCGACATGTTGTCTGGCATATCGCTCCACCCGCGCAGCGGTTGCCGCCAAGTCCTGATCCCGACCCGAGACGCTGAAGCGCATGACTTCGGCATCGCCAAAAATCGCGAAAGCGGCTTCGGCGTCGCTCGGAGCAAAGGGGCGGAAGAACAGGCGGTCGGACCGGAAGGGCGGAAGCATCATCCACTTGGGCCCCTAGAATAATTCCAGCGTAGTGGGGAGGATGAGTTCATGGCACGACTTTTTACAGTGACGAGGTCGCGAGGCTCAGCGTGGAACACTTCGCTGCCGATGGAACAGCAGGAAGAATGGCAGGCCCATGCCGCGTTCATGAACGCTCTTTGGGCCGAGGGCTTCGTGTTGCTGGATGGGCCGCTCAAGGGAACGCCGGACACCCTTCTGATCGTTCGGGCGGATGATGTGGCAACGATCGAGGCTCGGCTGTCCGGCGACCCTTGGGCGCGCAATGGCCTCCTGCGGCTGATCCAGGTCGCGCCTCGGACGCTTCGTCTCGGGTCGCTCGACTAGCAGGCCGGCCGCCGGAAAAATTCCGGCCCCTATACCGTCAGCGCACGGGCAGCCCCGCTCCGCGGTCCAGCCGCTGCACACCCCCCTCCCCCGCCACCAGCGCAAGGTCCGCCATCCCGACGAACAGCCCGGTCTCGATCACGCCGACCACCTGGGCGAGCTCGCGGTCCAGGGCTGCCGGATCGGCGATGGCGCTGAACGCGCAATCGAGAATCAAGTTGCCCCCATCCGTGCGGAACGGCGCCCCTTCGGCACCGGAGCGCAGGCTGGGCCGTCCGCCCAGCCGCTCGATCCGTCCCGCCGTGGTCTCCCACCCGAACGGCACCACCTCGATCGGTAGCGGCGTCGCGCCCAGCCGATCCACCAGCTTACGGTCGTCGGCCACAATCACCAGCCGATCAGAGGCGGCGGCGACGATCTTCTCGCGCAACAGCGCCCCGCCGAGCCCCTTGATCAATGCCAACGAGCCGCGGCTGATCTCGTCGGCGCCGTCGATGGTCAGGTCGAGCCGCCGCCGCTCGGCGAAGCTGGTCAGGCGGATGCCCCCGGCGCTTGCCTGGGCGCCGCTGCGCTCAGAGGTGGGAATGGCGACGATCGAGAGCCCCGCCCGCACCCGCGCCGCCAGCGCTTCGATGGCGAACCACGCCGTGGAGCCGGTGCCGAGGCCGACCGCCATCCCATCAGTCACCAGCGCCACCGCGGCCTCGGCCGCGGCGCGCTTCTGCTCGGCGCGCGGGTCGGTCATCGGCGAAGCGCGCGGAACGTGTCCGCGCGCGCCGGCTGCATGTCGGTCGTCATCCTTCGCCGTCTCCTAACGAAAGGTTAGTCCTTCGGCCATTGGCGCTCATAGCTGATCCGACTTGCGCGGCGGCATCCGGCCACGCATCTTGAGGTTGACTATAGGTGACGTGAGTTCCACGGGACAGAGGACGGGGCGGAGCGAACGGATGGACGGCCCGGCCGACGCGAGAAGGATCACCATCCATCCGCCGGAAGACTTCGTCGGAATGCGAGAAGCCGGGCGGCTCGCGTCCCGAGACTCTCGACATGGTGACAGCCCACGTGAGGCCGGGCGTGACGACCGGCACGCTGGACCAGCTCTGCCACGATTTCATCATCGCGCGTGGGGCCGTGCCGGCGCCGCTGCACTACCGGGGCTTTCCCAAGTCGATCTGCACCTCGATCAATCACGTGGTGTGCCATGGGATTCCGGGCGACCGCCGGCTGGACAACGGCGACATCCTCAATATCGACATCACCGTGATCCTGAACGGCTGGCATGGTGATTCGTCGCGCATGTACGTTGCCGGGACGCCATCGACCCGGGCACGCAACCTGATGGACGTGACCTACGAGGCGATGATGCGCGGGGTGAGAGCGATCCACCCGGGCGCGACGCTGGGCAATATCGGCCATGTCATCCAGTCCTATGTGGAGAGCCACCGCTTCAGCGTGGTTCGCGACTTCTGCGGCCACGGCATCGGGCGGAACTTCCACGAGCCGCCCAACGTGCTGCATTACGGCATCTCCGGCGAAGGTCCGGTGCTGCGCCCGGGGATGTTCTTCACCGTCGAGCCGATGGTGAATGCCGGCCGGCCGGAGGTGAAGGTGCTCGACGACGGGTGGACCGCGGTTACCCGCGACCGCAGCCTGTCGGCACAGTTCGAGCATATGATCGGCGTGACCGCCGACGGTGTCGAAATATTTACGCTCTCCCCGGCAGGCTACACCAAGCCACCCTATAGGGTCGGCTGATCCGTCCCGGCTCCTGGCCGGGTCCTCGATCAATGACGGTGCGGCAGATGCGCAGGCGGCGGGCGGGCGCGGGGCTGGCCGAGCAGGTCAGCCTGCTAGAAGGTTTGGCGCCACCGGACCCGGCAGCCGGGCTGGAAGGCCATCGGGCGCGCATGCGAACCCGACTGCTGACCGCCGGGCCGGCCGCGCTGGCCGATCACGAGATGCTCGAGATGGTGCTGTTCCTCGCCCTGCCACGGCGGGACACCAAGCCGATTGCCCGGGCCCTGCTGGCCCAATTCGGCAGCTTCGGCGGCGCGATCGCCGCACCACTCAGCGACCTGCGCGGGATCGAGGGCCTGGGCGATGCAGGCGCCGCGGCGCTCAAGGTGGTCCAGGCCGCGGCACTGCGGCTCGCGCGGGCCGAGGTGGTGGAAAAGCCGCTGCTCTCGAACTGGGACCGGCTGATGGAATACCTGAACGCCGCCCTCGCCCGGGAGCGGGTGGAGCAGTTCCACGTGCTCTATCTCGACACGCGCAACCGCCTGCTGGCGGACGAGCCGCAGGCGCGCGGCACCGTCAACCACACGCCGGTCTATCCGCGTGAAGTGGTCAAGCGCGCTCTCGAACTGCACGCGACCGCACTGATCCTGGTGCACAACCACCCAAGCGGTGATCCGACCCCGTCACAGGTGGATATAGAAATGACGCGCGAGGTGAAGGCGGCGGCCGCGTTACTATCGATCGCCCTGCACGACCACATCATCGTGGGCAACGGGCGTTGGCTGAGCTTCCGGCGCGAAGGGCTGCTGTGACCACAGGGCAGCGCAGCGAGACATATCCCACGCGGCAGAAAGCGACCATCCAGGCGCCGTCCGTTTCGCCACAATAAGCAGATGGCCAAGACGGCCCTCACTGTCATGGCCGGCCTTGACCTTGGCTTGACCCGGCCATCTACGTCTTTTCGCGACGCCCGCAGGGAAGGTGCGTAGGTGGCCGGCTCGAGGCCGGCGATGACAGTGAGGACGGTCGAGGGTCACTCTTTCCGCACCTGGTATCATACCAGACGGCAAAACCACTAACGTACCCGACGCACGATTGCCCCGCCGTCATGGCAGGGCTTGACACGGCCATCCACGTCTTTTCGCGACGCCCACAGGGAGTCGAAGGCTCAGCTGAACGAAGCCGGAACGGAGTAGCTCAGCCGACAGCCGCTTTGGGTGGTTTTGCGACAGTCCCCTTTCAGCAGAAATGTTCGTAACCGGACATTCGCCTCACGGCGGGGATGGCCAGAGGCCGACATCAGGAAGGGTCCAAAGGCTGCCCCGTGCGCACGGCCAGCCCGCGGGCAGGTCATTTCGACCAGTGCATGGGCGATCTCGTGGCGCGGCTGGGCCGGCAGGAACCTCGCACTGGTTCGATGAGCGGGGACGGGACCCGCGGCAATGCCACTCGGCCCGTCCTCGCCTCTGCTGGTAGACTTGGAAGCAGGATTTAACACTCCCAATCGAAGAGGAGGGCAAATCGCAGCTACCCGTTGACCTTTTCTCCTCCGTGAGCCGTTGTACTCTTAGCCGCCTCTTCGATGACACGAGCGACTATTTCCGGGTGCGAAATGTAGACGGCATGACTGGCCGCCACCGTCGTCACCTTCGCTTGGCCATCTGGACCTGGCGCTGACCCTGATCCGGCGAGCCAGCCCGGAGTTGGCCAACCTCACCGCCAAGTACCTACTGGTGGACGAGCGCACCTCGCAGGCGCCGTACACGATCCCCGACCACTTGGCCCACGCCGATCCGCTGGTGGAACGGTTTGAGCGCTGGGCGCGCGAACGCCTGGCTGATGGCTTCTCGCTCGACCAAGCTGCGGAGGCGCTGGCCACCAGCAAGCGCACCCTGGCGCGCCGGATGCAAAGCGTGCTGGGCAAATCGCCGCTCGCCTTCTTCCAGGACCTGCGGATAGAGCGCACGGTGCACCTCCTCAAGACCAGCCAATCCAGTGTCGACCAGATCGCTGCCGAAGTCGGCTATGCCGACGGTGTGACTCTGCGCGCGCTGCTGCGTCGCCGACTCGGCCGCGGCGTGCGCGAAATCCGCCGCAGCCTGTAACGCCGGATCGTGCGGCTTAGAGCGTGATCGCTTCAGGCGGAATCGCCAATGAAGCGTGAATCACGCTCTCAAACAAAGAGCTAGCCTGGATTTCCACGGAGCCGAGCCCGCCTAACGGTGGGCGAGTCAAGCGATTCTAAAGACTCGCTTTTTTGCGTGATTTGTTATGCATGCTGGTGCGCTGATAGCCCATTTGTACGTTGTCTTCTCCTTGCCAAAGGAAGACTGCCAGGATTCCGCCTCGCCATCGGTTGATGCAAAAATGCAGCACCATAGCCCTTCTCTGGCAGGCGCAGGGGTTGTCACGTCTTTCTCGCTTGACACTATATATGGGGTTAGACACCGTGCACAAGTGGCTATCAGAGCACCATATGACCTAACAAAGTGCCGCCGCTTCTTCGTCCGGCCGGCGACCCCACGGCAGCGCCAATACGAGGCATTGCGCGCCTATTTCTTCGAAGGCATTGGCTCTGACGCGGCGGCGCGACGGTTCGGCTACTCACCGGGCGCATTCCGGGTGCTCCGCCACGCCTTTCGTCGCGGCGAACTGCCAGACTTCTTCGCCGTCGTCCGACCGGGTCGGCGTGAGCAGCCCAGAAAGGGCCGTGCCCATGACCAGATCGTGGCGCTGCGCAAACGCAATTACTCAGTCTACGAGATCAGTCAGGCGCTTTCCGAACGGGGAATGCCACTCAGTGCGACTGCGGTACGCGAGGTCCTCGCCGCGGAAGGGTTCGCACCGCTGCCGCGGCGGCTCGACGAGGAGCGTCCGGCCGTAGCCGGGCCCAGCACCGAGGCAGTCGCCAACATCCGCAGCTTCACGCTCACGCCGCGCGAGTTCACGACACGGGTCGGGGGGCTGTTCCTGTTCATCGCCGAACTGGTGCGTTTGAACACCGACACCCTGGCGCTCGGCGCCAAACTCCCCGGCTCGCGCATGATCCCGGCCGCGCATGCTTTGCGCGCCTCGCTGGCTCTGAAGCTATGGGCCATTGAGCGGAAGAGCCATATCATGGCGCTGGTTGCCGACGAAGGCCTGGCGCTGTTCTGCGGGCTCAACGTCATGCCGAAGAGGAGCTTCCTGTCGGAGTATTCCTCACGGATCACCCCGCAGAACGTCTCGCGGTTGCTCGCTCTGTGGCACGAACGGTTGGCCGGAGAGGCGCTCTTCAGCGGGGAGTCGATCAACCTCGATTTCCACTCCGTGCCCTATTTCGGCGAACACCCGGTGGTCGAAACCCACTATCTGCCGAGGCGCAGTCGCCATCAGCCCAGCATCCTCACGTTCCTCGCCCAGGACGCCGACAGTCAGGTGTTCTGCTACTCGAACGCCGACATTCGCAAGGGTGAGGAGGCCGAGGAAATCTTCCGTTTCATCGAGTTCTGGAAGCGTCAGCATGGCAAAGTGCCGCAGCACCTCGTATTCGATTCCAAACTCACGACTTACGAAGGGCTCGACCGGCTGGATGCCGCCGGGATCACCTTTATGACGCTGCGCCGGCGCTCCAAAGGCCTGCTGGCCGAAGTCTATGAGCTGGCAGCATCGGCGTGGCGCACCATCACGCTCAACCTGCCCAGTCGCAAATATCGCACACCCCAAGTCTTCGAGCAGAAGGTCTGCCTTCGCGAACGCACCTACCGACAACTGTTCATCAAGGATCTCGGCCACGATGAACCCACTATCCTTGTCACCAACGACAGGCATGCCAGCGCCCGCAACCTCATCACTCGCTATGCCAAGCGCATGCTGATCGAAAATGCGCTCGCCGATGCCGTACGCTTCTTCCACATCGACGCGCTCTCCTCTTCAGTCGGCTTCAAGGTTGATTTCGACATGGCGCTCCTCGTCCTCGCCAGCGCCCTCTACCGGTTGATGGCCCGACGCATACGAGGCTACGATGATGCCCAAGCCCGCCGTATCTTCCGCGATTTGATCGACATGCCGGCAAACGTCGCCATCGCCACTGACGAGGTCACAGTGCGCTTCCACCGTCGCGCCCATCTTCCAATCGTACTCGCCTCCGAACTCATCGACCAACCCGTCCTGGTGCCATGGTGGCAAGGCCGTTCGCTCCGCCTGATCCACTAGCATGTGAAACCTGTCGTGTTAGGCGATTTCCGGTCCGTGGAAATCCAGGCTAGAGCACTTTCGGTTCAGCTTGAACCGAAAGTGCTCTAGCCCACGCCCCGCCCCCGCTCACCGATGGTGTTGAAAAAATCTGCTCGGTCTGCATCGCAAGGAACGGGGTACATCGTCGCGCATCGCTGAGAGGTCACAGCGAATTATGCCCCATGTGCGGGGGAACGAAGATATCTTTCGTTAGGAGCGCCAATCACCACTTCTCGACCCACGGTCGTAGCACGACTTCAAACGCCCAAGTCGACCGATGCTGATGGTGCAGCTGCAGATAGGTTTCCGCGATGTGGTCCGGGTCGGCCATGTTGTCGTCGACGGTCGTTCCGACCAGCCGGTGCGCGCGGGTGCCGTCTTCCTGCGTCCAGCCAATTGCGGCGTCAATCGGCACACTTGCTACGTGAATGCCTTGCGGCATCAGTTCCCTCGCCATGCTTTGCGCAAGTCCGGACTTGGCATGGCATGCCATTGCAAAGGCACCGCTCGATGGGAAGCCTTTCAGCGCTGCGCTTGCGTTCGTGAAGATGATCGTTCCTTTGGTGCTGTTCGCGTTCGGTTTGTTCTCGCGCATGAGCCTGGCCGCCTGCTGACCCACCAAGAACGCGCTGAACGCCGAGTTTCGAAGTGTGTCGAACGCCATTCTTGGGTCGGCTTCGGCAATTCCCTTTCGAAAGATGCCGGGAACCCGGCCGTCGATGTTATGCACGACAAGCGTAGGAATCCCGAGGTCTCGGACAACATTCTCAAACAGCAGCTCCACGGCCGCTGGCTCGCTTGCATCGCACGCGTATCGACGCACTCCGTGCGTCTTCTCCAGGCTCTGCAGGACCGATTTGTCTGGATTTCTAGCTGCGACGCCGACAGACATGCCGTTCTTCGCAAACAGTCTCGCACAACTAGAGCTGATGCCGGGGCCACCCCCAATGATCAGTGCAACGTCCTCTTTGGAAGGCTGCATGTCGCGCTTGCCGGGTTCTGTCATGTGTCGTGCTCCCATACGGGGTTGGGGAAATGAGGGTAGGTGGTCACTGGACGATTTGCGTTTAGGCTACGTGACATCGCGAGCGGCAGGTTGGCCTGCGTCAGTCGCGCTTGGACTTTCCGGCTGTCCTCCGACGCTGCGCGGTGCTGCAGACTGTGCGTCCAGCAGCGAGAATCTCATCCGACAGAGCGGCATCTTCCACCGCGCGCGCCAGTATTAGCGCCCCTACCATCCCAGCCAGGGTGGCAATAGCCCGTCGGCGCCGTGCCACAGCATTGGGTCCATCGGCCCAGCCCGCCAGCCGGTTTATCTGCGCCCGCACGTCGGCAGTCAGCGCGCGACGGACTTCCTTCCCCTGCCGCGCCATGTCGCTGCCCAGCGCCGCGATCACGCAGCCATTTCCCCGGTTGGCCCGATGTTCCGGCGACAGATAGCCGGAGACCAGCGCCTCCAGGGACGGCAGCGCTGCTTGCCGGCCGGCACTGGTGGCAAGGCCATGCGCCACCGCCTCGGCGGCCAGATCGTTCTTTGAGCGGAAGTGGCGATAGAAGCCGCCGTGGGTCAGGCCTGCGCTCTCCATGATCGCATCGAGCCCGACGCCGTCGAAGCCGTTTTCACGGAATAGCCGCGCGGCGGCCGCGACAATCTTTTCCCGGTTCTCTGCCGCCTTCTCTCGCGTGACACGCATCACTCCTCCTTTGTCGCGGCGCATCCCCTGACAGGATATATGACGATTGCCATCAATAGGCAACCCTAGATGACGATCGTCATCATTGGCCCCACACCCCGAATGTCGAGGAGCTGAATAAGGCCGACACCCCTCTCCGAACCGCACTGATCACCGGCGCATCCTCCGGTATCGGCGCCACCTATGCCGACCGCCTTGCCCGGCGGGCCACGATCTGGTTCTGGTGGCGCGGGATCGCGACCGGATGGAAAGGCTGGCGCGCGACCTGCGCGCCAAGACCGGTGTCGCCATCGACGTGCTGTCGGCCGATCTTACCGAATTGCGCGAACTGACTCGCATTGAAGCGCGGCCGCGCGAGGACGGGCGTATCGGCCTGCTCATCAACAACGCCGGCGCGACACTGGCTGGCGGTTTCGCGAATCCCGATCTCGACGCGCAGGACCGGCTGATCCGGCTCAACGTGACCGCGGTGACGCGGCTGGCCGGGGCCGTGGTGCCGCGTTTCCTGGCCGAAGGCAGCGGCGCGATCGTTAACATCGCCTCGGTGGTTGCCCTCGCGCCGGAGATATTTCCGGGCATCTATGCGGCGACCAAGAGCTTCGTTCTAACCTTCTCGCAGGCGCTGCAGGCGGAACTCGGGCCGCGTGGCCTTTACGTGCAGGCAGTGCTGCCCGCCGCAAGCGCACGGAAATCTGGGAGCGCTCCGGACGAAACGTGGACGACATCCAGGGCGTGATGGAGGTCGGCGAACTGGTCGATGCGGCGCTGGTGGGCTTCGACGGCCGCGAGACTATCACGATCCCACCATTGCCAGGCATCGACCGATGGGAAAGCTTTGTCGCCACTCGCCAGGCGATGCTGCCCAACTTCCGGCAGGAGCACGCAGCCGCGCGCTACGGGTCCCAGGCCTGAGGCTGCGACATGACATTGCGAGTTCTGGTCGTAGGCGCCGGCGCGATCGGCGGCTGTTTCGTGGGCCGGCTGCTGGAGTTTGGTGCCGATGTCACCTGGGGACGCATGGGCCTCGCGATCCAGAGCCGGTTGGGCAATGCCGACTGCTTCCGCGCCACACAACGACGATCACCGCGTTGGGCCGCAATGCCTTGTTGACCAAAAGTAACGGAACACCCGGATCTGTAGCATTAAGGCCGTCGGAGAACCCTATGCTTAATGTCTGCTTCTAGGATCGCCCGATGGGTGGGCTGACGGCCGTGTAGGGTCGACTGCGGTCGAAGGCCGATGCGTGCTTGGGTGATGGTGTGGACGCCCCCCGCCGGCATCGGTGTGCCAAGGTGACGGTGTCGAACTGTCAACTGAAGGAGGCGTCCGTGGAGCAGGCTACCACGATCGGACTGGACATCGCGAAGCACGTCTTCCAGGCGCATGGCGCCGACGCCGCCGGCCGAATGGTGTTCCGCAAGCGTCTGACACGAGCGAAACTACTTGGGTTCCTCGCGACGCAAACGCCCTGTGTCGTCGCGATGGAAGCCTGCGCCGGTTCGCACTACTGGGCGCGTGAGATCAGCAAGCTGGGGCACACGGTGCGTCTGATCCCGCCCGCCTACGTCAAGCCGTTCGTGAAACGACAGAAGAACGACGCGGCGGATGCCGAGGCCATCTGTGAGGCGGCACAGCGGCCAAGCATGCGCTTTGTTCCGATCAAGGACGAGGAGCAGCAGGCCAACGGCGTCGTGTTCCGGGCCCGGGACCTTCTGGTGCATCAGCGCACGCAGTGCGTCAACGCGTTGCGTGGGCACCTTTCCGAATACGGCTACGTCTTTCCCCAGGGCATCACGCACGCTGCAATCCTGATCGCTCACGTCGAGGATCAGAACTCCACTTTACCCGACACTGCGCCGACTATTCTGAAAATACTGATCGGCACCTTCACCGCGCTGGAGTTGCAGATCAAGGAGCTGGATGGCGAAATTAATCGGCGCTCGAAGGAAGACGCGGTCGCGCGACGGCTGATGACAATCCCGGGCGTCGGACCAATCACCGCCACGGCGATCACCGCGCTTGTGCCGGCCGCGGAGGGCTTCCGCGCCGGGCGCGACTTCGCGGCCTGGCTCGGGCTGACACCGCTACAGAAATCAACCGGTGGCAAGCAGAAGCTCGGTGCCGTGTCGAAGCGCGGAGAGCGAACCATCCGCCGCCTGCTCATCCTCGGGGCCAGCGCGGTGATCCGACAGGCCTGTCTCCGTGGCGCACCAGCCGGGTCATGGCTGGCACAGATGCTGCCACGCAAGCCGAAGATGCTGGTCACTGTGGCGCTGGCCAACAAGATGGCCCGCGTGGTCTGGGCTCTCTTGGTCAAAGGTGGCGTTTACAAGGCTCCGGCCGTGGCGGCGTAATACCAGCCGCCCGGCTCGTTGACTCGAACGTGATTTGGTGCGGCTCGGAGCGGTACGATTCGGCGTCCCCGTTGGACGGAGGGGACAGCGATGACCGTAGCGATCACCCGTTTGGAGCGATCGGCGGCTGATCTGCGAGAGGCGGCGGCGGCCACTCGAGACGCCAAAGCGGCACGTCGGATGCTGGCGATGGCGTTGCTGCTGGAAGGCTGGTCGCGGGAAGCCGCGGCGGAGGCGTGTGCGATGGACCGCCAGACGTTGCGTGACTGGGTACATCGCTACAACGAGTCCGGGCTGGATGGCCTGTCCGACCGACCGTGCCGCCGCGGTCCGCCGCCCCGCTTATCGCCCGAGCAACAGGCCAAGGTGGTGGAATGGGTGCAACAGGGGCCCGACCTTGAGCGGGACGGCGTGGTACGTTGGCGCTGCATCGACCTGCGGCAGCGGATCAAGGATGAGTTTGGCGTCGAGCTGCACGAGCGCAGTGTCGGCAAGCTGCTGCGCCGGCTGAAGTTCACCCGGCTGCAGCCGCGTCCCTATCATCCGAAGAAGGATGCCGCCGCGCAAGAGGCATTCAAGAAGGAGTTCGCCAGCCAGGTGGCCGAGGTTGTGCCAGCCGCTGCCGCCGGCAAGCCGCTGGAGATCTGGTTCGGCGACGAAGCCCGTGTCGGTCAGAAGGGCACGCTGACCTACGTCTGGGCGCGACGTGGCTCGCGCCCGGCGGCGGTTCGCGATAACCGCCATGACTCCGCCTATATCTTCGGCGCCGTTTGCCCCGAGCGCAGCATCGGCGCTGCCATCATCATGTCGGCCGCCAACAGCGAGGCGATGGCCGAACATCTGAAGGAGATCAGCCTCCAGGTTGCCCCGGGGGCTCATGCTGTGTTGCTGGTCGATGGCGCTGGTTGGCATCAGCCGGGGCGCCGCCTGCCGGTGCCTGACAACATCAGCCTGTTGCCGCTGCCAGCTTACTCGCCGGAGCTGAACCCGGTCGAGAACGTCTGGGAGTTCCTGCGCGGCAACTTTCTCAGCCACTGTGTCTGGGACAGCTATGAAGCTATCCTCAAGGCATGTCGTAATGCCTGGAACAAACTGATGGCAATGCCCGAACAAATCGCCTCCCTCACCAGGCGCTCTTGGGCCAAACCGGCCATCGCATAGTAAGGAAGAAAGCCTAACCACAGAGACACCGAGGCACGGAGCCTGACCCTTCTCGGTGTCTCTGTGCCGCTGTGGTTAAGCTTTTTCTTACCTCCGTCACGAAATCAGGGGGCCGTGTCTGAGACACCGATGAGGTCATCCTCAGGGGCATGTCATGACGCCTGAAACAAACTCGCAGAACTTCCCGACCGCATCGTCTCCCTCGCCAGGCGCCCCTGGGTCAAACCAGTCATCGAACAGGGCGGCTGGTATAAGCCGGTCGCGACCGCGAGGGCGTAGGGCGAGCGGAAGGAGAGTATGGCGCAACAGTCGGCGAGACGGGGTCGGGAAAACCAGGGCTTTCCACAGTGCTTCGAGCACGCTTTGGGTGATTTGGACCCGGCCCGCGAACTCCCATACAGGCCAGCAGCAAACCATCGCTGCATCACAGGCCGGACAGATGGCAGCATCCGACTACGCGCCACCACAATCCCGAAGTTTTCTCTTGCCACGAAGGGGGCGTCCACAGATGAAAAGCCGACCCAATACCAATCAACGTCCTTCGCCCGTGCGCGTACGGCCGGGCTGGAACCGGCGCCGGCTACGGTCGGTGGGGTCCTGCGAGGAGGGCTCTACGGTTTACAGAGTATTGCAAACCAACGCGGTTTCCCCGACACGCCGCCTCGGGCACGAAAACCGCATCTCTGCCTGGACGGAAGGGGCGAGGCGGCCCTCGACGGCCGGATCAGTTTGGAACCGGCTGAGCTTGAATCTCAATGAACACACGAGTCACGCGCGGGAAATCGGTGCGAATGCGGTGTTCCAGCGCCGACACCCAGGCCTCGATCTGACCGGCGGTCATCGCGTCGTCCATGTCGGCGCTGACGGCCAGCAGTACGTCGTGCGGCCCCACGTGCTGGGTTAGCACCTCATGCACCGCTTGCACGCCGGCGTTTTCCGCGACGGCGGCGCGAACCGCGGCAACCAGGGCGGGGTCGGCCGCCTCCCCGATCAGCAGACCGTGCGTCTCGATCAACAGCAGGACTGCGACCGCCACCAGCAGCAGGCCGATCCCGACGGAAGCGAACCCGTCAAGGGCCGGCATCTCGAAGACGCGCGCGAGGACCACGCCGGACATCGCAATGCAGAGGCCAGCGAGCGCCGCGGCATCCTCCAACAGCACCGTGAAGAGCGACGCATCCTTGCTCTGCCGGATCGAACGCAGGATGGGCGACCCGCCCACCTCGGCTCGGAAGGCCCGCAAGGCGACGAGCCCGGAGTAGCCTTCTGTCACGATGGCGAACGACAGGACTGCGATATTGAGCCAAAACCCCGGAATGACGTATCCCGCAATCGTCGCAGACCCCTCCGCCTCGGGGTGGTTGATCTTGTGCCAGCCTTCGTAGATCGCGAAGACACCGCCGCCGAGGAAGATGAACAGCGCGACGACGAACGCGAAGAAGTAGACCTCGCGTCCGTAGCCGAACGGATGCCTCTCGTCGGCCGCTCGCGCCGCCCGCCGGATGCCGACCAGGAGGAGGATTTGGTTGACCGTATCAACCAGAGAATGAGCGCCCTCGGCGAACATTGCGGCGCTACCGCTGACGAAGCTGCCGCCGAACTTAGCGACCGCGATCGCCAGGTTCGCGCCGGCCGCAGTGTAGATCGCCCGTAAGTCACCGTGCGCCATTCCGCCGTCCCGTCGTCCTGGACACGCCCCTTCTAAGCGCCGCAGCACGCGGCGTCGCCGCTCATTTCACGCAAGCCCGCTGGCCCACGTCGTCGAGATAGACGTGCGCGCCTCCACGCACAGCCGCCGTATCTGGATCGAGGCGTCCGCCCACGCCAACCCAGGACAGCGGCGCCGCCCGACAGTGAGTTTATTAACAAAGATAACTTTAACAGCATGGCCGATAACGCTACAATGTTCCTATGCACCCCAGCCCAGCGCCAAACCACGCCAACTTCGTCGACCAACTCCCGGCCGCCGTCTACTACCAACTCATCCACACGCTGCGCCTCGCGCTGCCACCGCCGCTCACCGACAGCCCGGAAGACCTCGGCCCGGCGAGACCATGCCGTCATCGCCCGGATCGCCGCCTTCCGCCCGGCCAACGCCGCCGAGGCCGACGTCGTCGCGCTCTACGTCGCTGCCTCTGAGCGGTGGAAGGATTGCCTGCGTCTCGCCCAGCAGTCCGAAACATCGTCATACTGGGCACAGAAATGCCGCGCCCAGGCCAATAGCATGATGCGCCAGGCGCAGAGTGCGCTCAGGCTGCTCCTGCGAATGCAAGCAGCGCGACAGAAGCTCGAGGTGAATAGTGAAGCCCGCGACCGCGCTGCCTGGACCGAGCAATGCGCCATCGGCCCTGATGGCACAGGCGCTGTCACCGCAGCCAGAGCCGGCGGCGATCGGCGAGCCACTGCCGCCAGCATCAGAGCCGCAACCGGAACCCGAGCAAGTGGAGAAACCACAGCCCGACCCGGTAGCAATACGTACCCAGCTATCCGCACAAGCCCGCGCTGATCCGTCCGATGGGACGGGTGCCTGAAGATGTTTCCCCCGCCCCGCCCGGCGACGACCTGATTCAAGCGCTCCTCACCGCCACTGCCCTTACCCCTGTTTTCGCCACGCCCGACCGCCAGTTCGCCGAAGCCCCCACGGTATAGTGCCCCTCCCCTTGCGGGCTACGGCAGTCGCGTATGCGCGAAACGATCGCCGGCCGGAATTGCCGTCCGGGAGCGCCGGTGCCCGCGGCAGCCCCGGATGCGTCCAGCCGGCAAACGCCCACTGGTGGACCTTGATGGGGTCACGGTTCGGAAGGGTTCATATCATATCACACCGAGAACCGGAGAGATCGTTATATTGCTGGACGGTGTAACCGCTCCGTGGTGCTCCGTGCGATCCTCCGTCGTGCTCCGTGTGAGCCCTTTTGCATAAGCTCCCAGCGTAAATCTGGGGTTTCGTTGAAGTATCTCACGACGTGATCCAACTGTCTCGCGTACAGCGAAATGAGACGGCGATGAGAATAGACCGCACCCATGATGCCGGCTGGAAGCTCAGCTCTGCCTGTCGCTGCCGTAGTCAGTCAGCCTGAGCTCGATCCGCCGGTTCTTCGCAAACGCATCCTGTGTGTCGCCCAGATCGAGTGCATGATTATCGCTGTAAGCGGTCGCCGCGACGTGATCAGGCGGCACACCTTCCCCGATCAGAAGCTTCACCACGCTGATTGCTCGCGCCGCCGACAGCTCCCAGTTGGAGGGGAACTGTCCGCCATTGATCGGCTGCTTGTCGGCATACCCGTCCACATCCAGCACCCACGGAATCTTTGGTGGGATCTGCTGCGAGATCTGCTTGATCGTATCGGCGAGCTTGCTGATCTGCTGCACCCCGTCCGGACTGAGATCGGCGCTGCCGACCGGAAACAGCACGTCGCTCTGGATCACGAAGCGGTCGCCGACCACGCGGATGCCCGGCTTATCAGCCAGGATCTGCCGCAGCTCGCCGAAGAACTCGCTGCGATAGGACTGCAGCTCCTGCACCTTGGCCGCCAGCGCCGCGTTGAGCTGCTGGCCGAGATTGGCGATCTGCACGTCCTTGTCGCGCCCAGCCTGCTGCGCCAGATCGAGCGCCTGCGCGATCGCGGTGAGCTGCGACTTCAGATTGTCGACCTGGCGATTGAGCAACGCAATCTGTGCCGCCGCGCTGTCGCCCAGGTCTTTCTCTTTCGCCAACTGCGCTTCCACCGCCTGGCGCCGCTCTTTCTCCGTCATCGCCTGTGCGGCGGCGTTCTCCGCCTGCTGCTCCAACTGGTCGCGCAGTGCCTGAAGCGCGCGCGTTTGCTCCGCGAGTCGCGCCAGATCAGAGAGCCGCGCCTGGATCGTTGCCTTGTCCGCCGTCACCGTCTTGTCGAGCTCTGCCGCCTGCGCTTTGAGGTCCGAGAGCTGCTGCTGCAGATCACCCACCTGGGATTGCAGTTGCTGGGCACGGGACCCGTTGGCCTGCGCGAGCTGGCTGGCGTTGGTAAGTTGCGTCTGCAACGTGTTGCGCTCGGCCAGCGTCTGCTTCATCCGGTCCTCGAGCTGTCCGAGCTCGGCCGACAGCGAAGCCCGATCCGCCCGCGTACTGGCGAGCTGCGCGCTGAGCTGCGCGACCGTCTGTTGCAGACTTGCCGAATGGCCTTGCTCCAGCGACAGCATGTGCCCCACCTCGGCGAGCTGCTGCGTCACCTTATCAAGCGCCTTGCTGCGCCCGCTCAGTGCGGCGGACAGGAAGAACTGCGCCAGCACGAACACCAGCAGCACGAAGATGATGACCAGCAACAGGGTGGACAGCGCATCGACATAGCCAGGCCAGGCTTCCAGGCCAGCGGTTGCAGCGCCGCGACGGCGGGTGATCATGGCCATGGCGCTATCTCTGCTCCTCGGCGATCGCGGCAATGGTGCGGGTCAGCACCCGCAGGTCGTTGCGCAGCTCGGCGGTGCTCTGCAGCCGCCCCTGCTCGGTCTCGGTCAGCAGCCGCTGCAAGTAGATTTCGATATTGCGCAGATGCGCGCGCGCCCCCTCGTCGAAGCTGCTCTCGGCACGGCGCTCGGCCAAACGTTGCAAGGCAGGACCAAGCGCCGTCTGGGTCTCGGCGATACGCAGCATGAGCTGCTGGTTGGCACGCATCGTATCGGAGAAGGCGCCCATCTTCTCCGTCAGCGCCAGCACCGCCTGGTTGGCATGCGACCGGCTTTCCTCGCCGCGGGCAAGGATGCTCTGCAGGCTTTCCATGTTCTCCGCGGTCTGTTCTAGCAACGCCTGCACATAGACCGGGATCGAGGCTTCGCCCTCGGTGACCAGCCCCGACGACAGCCGGGTGAGCCCGGCCAGCCACTCCTCCAGCTCGTTGAAGAACCGGTTCTGCGCCTGCCCGGCCGTTAAATCGAGAAAGCCCAGCACCAGCGCGCCCGATAGGCCGAACAGGCTGGCTGAGAACGCCGTCCCCATACCGGCGAGCGGCCCCGCCAAGCCTGATTTGAGTTGCTCGAACATCTGATTGAGATCGCTGGTGGCCCCGATCGACATGCCCTGGATCACGTCGGAGACCGAACCCACCGTCTTCAGCAGCCCCCAGAACGTGCCAAGCAAGCCGAGGAAGATCAGCAGCCCAGTCATGTACCGGGACAGCTCGCGGCTCTCGTCCAGGCGCGAGGCGATGCTGTCGAGCAGACTGCGGGTTGCGCTAGACGACAAGGTGAAGCGGCTATGGCTCTGACCAGGTCGGCCGGCCGTCTCGCGCGAGGAGAGCATGCTCGCCATGGGCGCCAGAAGCTTGGGCAGAGGCAGCGCCGCCAGCCGCGCCCGGCCGCTCTGGTAGGTCTCGACCCAGGTCACCTCGGGGGAAAGCCGCAACACCTGACGCAGATTCCAGCCGATGCCGACCAGCAGGATGAACACGATCAGGCTGTTCAGCCCGACATTGTTCTGGAAAATGTGCAGCAGCACCGGTCCGAGCAGCGCGGCGACGGCCGCCACCGCCACCAGGAACAGCAGCATTCGGATCAGATAGACGGTGGGGCGCGTCATTCTTCTTTACCCCCTGCCGGTGCGCGCGGGGTCGCCGCTGCCGTCGCCGCGGATGCCGGTGCATTGAGGCCCATCACCGTGATGTCAGCCCGGTCGGGTGGTCCTTTGCCGGCGTCGCCGCCGAGCGCTCGGACATAAACCCGGGTCGAAGGCACGCCGGCGGCCATCAGCGCGCTGCGGATCGCCAGCGCTCGCGACAGCGACAGCCGACGGGCCGTCGATGGGTCCTGAGGGTCGCCATGCGCGAAGGCGAGCACGTTGAACGTCGTTGTGTCGCTGTTCGGCTCCGAGCGCGCCAGTTTCTGGATCGCCGAGTCGCTGGCTGCGCTCAGGTCTGACGCATCAGGCCCGAAGGTGACGGTCAGACCGGTCGCGGTCGACGTTGCTGCGCTCTCGGCCTTGGCCGCGACTGGTGGCGGCGCAGGTGGGGCGGCCGGCGGCGTTGCCGGCGCGAGCGGGGCCAGCGCTACCTCAGCGGGAGGCGCTGAGGGAATGGTCGCGGCCGGCGGTGATGGGGCTGCGACGTGCGCAGCCGGCGGAGCGGGTTTCGCCGGCGCAGCGGGTGCGGAAGCGGCCACTTCTGCCGCCGGAGGACCCGGTGGCACCGGGGGCACAGGCAAGTCCTGCTCCACTGCGACGGCAACGTGGCGCGGGCGCCGAAGAAGCGGGACTGCGTGCCGCCGTGGCGGCGCCGAGGCAGCGCGCGGCTGAGGCAGCGCGTCCAGCGCGTTCAGGTTAACCGTCACCTGGGCGCGAACCGGCGCACTAGCGATCAGCACGATCACGAAAAAGGGGAACCAGGTGCGCATCAGCGCCGGCAACCTAGCGGAGCATAACGCGTCGCTCAAATCGGGGATTTTGGACGCCGGCGCTGCCCGTGGCGAGCTTCCGTCAGGATGCGCAGGGTGCAGGGTGCAGGGATCTACGGATGGATCATGGTGTCCGTGCGGCTGACGACGAATGCCTCGCGCCGTTCCAGGAAATCCGCGGTAACCTCAGCAAAGGCCTCGGGCCGGTCTGTACCTGATCCCGTGCCCCGCATCGTAAACGAACACGAGATGGCAGTTCGGGATTAGTTCTCTGTAGTGGCGGCCCATTTCCGGCGGGATGACACGGTCGAGCGTGCCGAACAGCACCAGGGTCGGCGTAATCAGACCGCGCATTCGCAACTCGAGCGCCGGATCGTGGTCCGCCCCGCGCAGACGGACAGCAAGCGCCCGGTTTTTTGCCTGGACCACCGGATCGACGACCGGCAAGCGGCCGAGCCGTTCAGGGCGGGCATAAAGGCGGCTTGCCAATTCCTCCGGAGAGCCCGACGGCGGGTCAGTCCCGGGAGGACGGACCGCGGCCGGCGCTTCCAAAACAAGGGCCCGCAACCGTTCCTGTTGCTGCACTGCCAGCCATAATGCGACCTTTCCGCCGAACGAGGTTCCCATCAGGTCGAACGTGTCGATGTCGAGTTGCGTGGCGGCCGTCGCCATCGTTGCGGCCAGCTCCTCCATCGACCTGGTACGAATGTTTTCGGGTGATCGACCGAACCCCGGCATCTCGAAAGCGATCACCCGGCGGTACTGGCTCAGCAGGTCGTGCGCCCGTGTCAGGTGCAGTCCGCCGGCACCGTGAAGATGCAACAGCGGCACCCCCTGCCCTGCTTCCATGAAGTGAATGCAGAAGCCGTCGGCCTCGACTATGCCTTCGCGGAACGCAGTGCGGGCGGCCTCGATGTTCGATCCATCTCCGGTTTCGCGCACGTTCGGACCCTTCCTGCTCAGATATCGCGGATGCGCGGCAGCACCTTTTCTCCGAACAGTTCGAGCGCACGCAGCATTGTATCGACAGTTCCGCTGCCGGGGTCCTGCAGCGACAGGTCGATCACGCCGGCGCCGACGACCTCACGGCATCGGCGGATCTGGTCAACGATGCGGTCAGGCCCACCGCAGAAGCTGATCGGCAGAGCAGCGCCAACATGGGCCGCACGCTTCTCGCCGGCAATATTGCGCACGTCGGCCCGCAGCAGCGCGTCGCGCAATCCGGCCCGCAGCGGGAACGCAGCCTGCGGGTCGCGTCGGTTCAGCGCAGCTTCCGCCGCCTCGTCGGTTTCGGCGAGGATCATGTTGGCGCGATAGATGATGTCGTCCGGGCCTGGCTCCCAACCATAACTGGCGCATTGGTCGCGGTAATAGCGGGTCGATTTCGCAACGAGATCAAAAGTGCCGTAGGACACGCCGAGGCCGATCCGATTGCGCGCGGCAAAGTCGGCGGCCTCGGCGCTGGTGCCGAGCGCATATGTCGGCGGATGCGAGCCCTGCTGTGGGCGCGGCCAGATCGATACCGTCCGATACTGAAAATACCGGCCCTGCCAGCCGAAAGGGCTGCGGCTCGGTCCAGGCGCGCAGGATCAGCTCCATCCCCTCGTCGGTTCGTTCGCGCGCCTCCTGCGGGTTCAGGTCGTAACTTAGATGTTCATTCGGCGTGCCGCGCAGCAGCCCGACCACGATGCGCCCCGGCGCCATCGTGTCGAGCATCGCGAGCTCTTCGGCGACGCGGATTGGATTGCTGCTCGGTACGATCGGTCCGAGCAGGGCGATTTTGATCTTCTCGACCCGCGCCGCGAGCCAGGTCGCCGATACGACCGGCGACGGCGTCAGGATGCGCGGCGAATAGTGGTGCTCGGATACGCTGACCCAATCGAAGCCGAGCGCTTCAACGAATTTCACCCGTTCGACCATGCCGCGAAAGGCGTCGGCGCCGGTCGCCGGATCGTAAGCGGCGGATGGCACCGGCCATTCACGCGACAGGTCCGGCGGCACATCGTAGCGACCTGTTTCGAAGTACGATACTTTCATGACTCGACCCGCGAAGCCCGACAGCGTCGGCCCCCTTTTGCGAGGGCTATCTTCTGCACCCTCGGGACTTGCGCGCAAGCGACAGGCGAAGGAGGTCGCGCTTGCGCCGGACTTCGGCCGTGCCGGTCAGCATAGTCGAATGAAATTGCGTCGCCTTCCTTTGCGCAGGCAAGTCGGGGGATTTCGCTCTAGCCGAGAAGCGCTGCAACCGGAATGGCCGCGCCGGGCAGAAGCTCGGGCTCCAGGACGCCGTCACGTCCGACACGCGAAACCGACGCGTAGTGGTCGCCCGTCGGTTTCCGGCACACCTCAACGTCGCCGGCCGTGAGGCTCACGATCCAGAATTCCGGGATGTTATGGAGAGCATAGAGCGATCGCTTGACCGCGCGATCATAAGCCAAGCTGGTATCGGCGACTTCGATGATCAGCAGCACGTCATCCGGACGCGGCGTTGCTTGCCGATAAAAATCAGATCTCGGCTTGAGCACGGCGAAATCCGGCTGAGGTTCGGAGACATCATCCAGCTGAACCGGATTTTGCACCGCCACGACGCCCCGCTCACCCACAACCTGGAACAGTCGGTGGGCGAGCGCGTTCACGGTGCCGGAGTGGTTGCTGCCGATGGGCGACATGGCCACGAGCTCCCCCTCGATCAGCTCGACGCGATCGTCCTCTGTCAGGATACCGACCTCGCCCATGCGGTGATATTCGGCCACGGTTAAGGGGCGCCGGGTGACCCATGGATTGCGGGTCAGAAGGCCAGTTTCACCAGATGCCATAGTCCAAACTCTCGGCAGGGCATTATGCACAGTGTCACGGCACAGCCGCTACTATCATCCTCGGCTCGCGCTGATCGTCAAGAGCAGTGTCGCCGATAACCGGCGCCGCCCTCACACGGTCTGCAAAATCGCCTCCGGCCGCATCTCGGGGGTCATCTCCCGCCGCCAGTTGGCTTCGCGCGGCAGCACCGCCTCGTGTGCCCGCAGGGTGTAATAGCTGGTGCCAAGACCGCCCGGCGCGCCGCCGGCTTCCACCGTCTTCACCGCCTGGCGCAGCAGCTTGCGCGCCTGGATGATCGCCTTGTCCGCGGGACCCAGATGCTCCTTGGAGCGATCGACGATGCGCCCCATGCTTTCCTGGATCGCACGATCCTGCACGTTGATGCCGTCGATGCCCGTATAGCTTTCGCTCCGCTGCACTTGCCGGTCCAGCATGTAGTCGTTCGCACGGTTGGCTTTTGACCGGAACGTAACCGGATCGACGTGCAGCGGACCGTTGCCCAGGGTGCGTTCCAGCCGGTGCTCTGCGGACAGCGGGCCGGTGGGGCAGTAGGTCCAATTGTAAACCATGGTAGTCTCGTCATCGATCGGCACCCAGGCATGGCCGGCATTGGTCTCTCGTCCGGTTTCCTTGCCCGGCCTGATCTGGTGGAACGGCAGGATGAACTGATAGGTGCGAATGTGCATCTCGTGCTCGCCCAACGGGCGGATGCCGGCATAGTGGAAGCCGTAATCAGTGATATCGACCACCAGCTTCGGCGGCCGGCCGCGCACGAAAGGATCGGACGGCTTGAAGCCTCCGCGGGTGGAGATCTCGCTCAGCAACCGGTGCATGATCGGCGCGTGGGAGGTATCGATGCCGCCTTCCAGCCCCTGCAGCCAGTTGCATTCCTCGATTACCTTGGTGACGTGCCGCTGAGGTTCCGGCACCTGCGTCCAGGCGAATTTTGGCACCGGCGGAATGTGCTGGGCCGGCCCCAGATAAGCCCAAACGACGCCGCCCAGCTCGCAGGTGGGATAAGCAGTGGTGCGCACCTTGTGCTTGAAATCGTATTCCTCCGGCTCATTCATCATGTCCACGCAGGCGCCGGAGATGTCGAACTTCCAGCCGTGATAGACGCATCGTAATCCGCATTCCTCGTTGCGGGCGAAATAGAGCGAGGCGCGCCGATGCGGGCAGAATTCCTCGAGCAGTCCGATGCGGCCTTCGCTGTCGCGGAAGGCGACGAGGTCCTCGCCGAGAAGGCGGACGCGCGCTGGCGGGCAGTCGTGCTCGGGTATTTCGCGTGCAAGCAGGGCCGGCAGCCAGTAGCGCCGGAGCGTGTTGCCCATCGGGGTTCCCGGTCCGATACGGGTGACGAGCTCGTTCTCCTCACGTGACAGCATTGACGGACTCCTCCTTGGTGCGCTGGGCCGATTATGCGCGGACTTCGGGTCGAGGCGACTTTAGCTTGGTTTGGCCCGTGTGGCGACTGTGCCGCCGCGGGGCCGTCTCGGCCGCTCGATCAATCCCCTTCTTCTGGCAACTCATCCCCCGCGCGCGGCGGCACGCCACCATCGCGCGCCATCAACCGATTGAACGCCACCCAATTAGCAGGCCTCGGCGTTCCACGAAATAGCTGGCGGTGCGCAACGCGGCGATCTCTTCCGCCACGGCGGTGGCGACGAACTGGTTCAGACTTGTGCCTTCGGAGGCCGCCAGCCTTTCCGCCTCGGCCTTGATCGAGACGGGTAGGTGCAGGGGGTAAGTCGATGTCCTCGTCGTTACGGCGCCCTCCAGATCGCTTCGCGGGGCAGCAGAATATCGCGGGTGATGTGTCACGACTATCGCTGACCGCGAGCGACAGGTACCAGGACTGGGTGGGCCGCCGCCGGCACCGGAGCAGGCGGACACCTAAAGGGTAAGCCAGATCTGCAACTACTAACCCGTTACCTCCGTTCCTCAGACACCACTTCGCACAGCTTGGCATAGAGATGCGGGTTGGCGGCGACGACGTTGCCCGTCTCGCTTGGGTCGCCTCCATCGGGATCGGTGGCGAATCCCCCCGCCTCGCGCACAATGATCAGCCCCGCCGCCATGTCCCAGCGACTGATGCCCAGCTCCCAGTATCCATCGTAGCGGCCGGCCGCCACCCAGGCGAGGTCGAGCGCCGCTGCCCCGAACCGCCGGATCCCGGCGACCTGTGGCATCAGCCGGGCGAGAGTGCGCAAGAACGCCGTCTGGCGTGTCCGTGAGACCGCTGCGAACGGAATGCCGGTGGCGAACACTCCATCCTTGAACTCGCGCCGTGCGGAGACACGCAGGCGTTTCTCGTTGACGAACGCGCCGCCGCCCTTCTCGGCCCAGAACATCTCATCGACGGCCGGCGCGTAGATCAGTCCGGCGGCGAGCTCCGCCCCGCCATCCGGCATGCGTCGCTCCAGTCCGATGCTGATCGCCCAGTGTGGGATGCCATGCAGGAAGTTCGTCGTGCCGTCCAGCGGATCGACCACCCAGCGCCAGGCCCAGTTTTCCGAGCCGGAGGCACCGGATTCCTCCATCAGGAAGGCATAGCCTGGCCGCGCCTTGTTCAGTTCCTCACGCAGTGTTTCCTCGGCGCGCAGGTCGGCCTGGGAGACGAAGTCGGACGGTCCTTTCACGCTGACTTGAAGCTGCTCGACCTCGTTGAAGTCACGCAACAGCCGCTTCGACGCTTTCTGCGCCGCGTTGACCATGACCGTGAGATGCGGGGAGAGGCGGAAGGCCAAACGCGGCTCAGCCCTTGGCCCGCTCGACATAGCTGCCGTCCTCGGTCCTGACCACGATCTTTTCGCCGGTCTCAATGAAGGGCGGCACCGAGGTCTTCACGCCATTGGACAGCCGGGCCGGCTTGTAGGACGAAGCGGCGGTCTGGCCTCTCACCACGGGATCGGCCTCGACCACCTCCAGCACCACCGTCGGCGGCAGGTGCACCCCGACTGGCTCACCTTCCACCAGATCGACGGTGACCGGCATGTTATCCTGCAGGAAGGCCGCAGCATCGCCTAGCAGCTCCAGTGGGATGTGCGTCTGCTCGAAGCTCTCCGGGTCCATCAGCACCATGTTGGGATCCTCGGTGTAGGAGTAGGTATAGTCCTTCTCCTCGGTCATCAGCCGCTCGACGGTATCGGCGGTGCGCCAGCGTTCGTTGGTCTTGTTGCCGGACTTCAGGTCGCGCATCTCCACCTGGATGAAGGCGCCGCCTTTGCCCGGGGTGATGATCTGCTGCTTCAGCACGGTCCAGCGGCGGCCTTCGTGCTCGATCACCTGTCCGGCGCGGATCAGGTTCGCCTGTTGCTTCATTCTCGCTCGTCTCGGGTAACGGAGGGTGCGGGCTTCTAGACCCTCCGACTTCCCGCGGCAAGCATTGGAACGGGCTGGCGCACAGGCCGAAAAAGCGCGTCCTCGCCGCGGTCGCGGCTTGTCTTCCGCTTTCTGCGAAAGCCGCGTCAGCTTTGCGGAGACAGATCGCATTGCCTCTCTGCGACGGGAGGCAGAACCGTGACAGCGAATTCAGCCGGAACCGGGGATCGGTGTTCAATCAGTATCCTGTGTATCATGTCGTTGGTAACCTGACTTCTATCTGATCTCGACGATGTTCTTCTTCAAATGCGTCTCAATCGAACCTGCAACATGATTCGAAGCCGGCAAGGGCGGGGGCATCGACTCCGCTGCGCGGTCGCGCCGTGGGACACGTCCGCCGGTCTGGTTCGATCAGACCGCGAGCGCGCGCTGCTTCGAGTCAAACTGCACCCGGCATGGCGCGGGTCGGCATCGGGGCTTCAGTCGGAGTAGTCTGTCGGTGTGGACTGCGTGTTGTCCCGGGTGGAGGCGCTGGCGGTGCCATGCGGGCGTGCCCGGGCGCGGAGAAGACGGCATGACTGACAGGATTTTCGGCGAGATCGTCCGGCTGATCGAGCAGGCCGAGCAGGTCGCGGCAACAACCCCTGACCCGACGAGTGTTCTTGCCCATGTCATACGGTTGACAGTAAAGACTGACGCGGACCCGTACCTGATCCTGGGTGTTCTGGTTGAGGGTGTGGCACATACCCTGGAGAGGCGCGTCCCAGACGAGCGGCGTAGTGAAATCGGTAAGGAGGTCTCGGAATTGCTACTCGAGCGGTTGAGGGCCCATGGGATCGGGTAGACTGGCGGGCTGCCACTGCACCGGCAGCTCCGCTACCGTCACCATGTAGCCACGAGGCCCTCCCCCTCCCGCAACGGGGAGCGCGGTAGGTTATGTCGCGATCTCGGCGCGCAGACCGTCGCGCAGGCGGTCCATGGCGCGCCGCATGACCGGCTCGGAATGGGCGAAGCAGATGCGCAGGTGGCCTTCGCCCACGTCGCCGAACGCCACGCCGGGTGCGACGGCGACGCGATGGTTCACCACAAGCTTCTTCGCCAGCGTCAGGCTGTCGGTCAGCCCCTCCACGCCGAGGAACGCATAGAACGCCCCATCGGGCGCGGCATAGCGCACGCCGTTCAGCCCGCCGAGCGCCTCGCCGGCCAGCGCCCGGCCGCGCTCGCAATGGGCGCGGAACTCGGCTACCGCGTCGGTATCGGCCACCGCGGCCAGGCCGGCGTGCTGGATGAAGGGCGCCACGCCGGAATGGGTCACCTCGACCAATTCGGAGATCCGGTCGCGCACGCCCGCCGGCACCACCAGCCAGCCGAGTCGCCAGCCGGTCATCACCCAGGTCTTGGAGAAGCTGTTGCAGACGAGCACCCGATCGTCCGGCTCGGCCACGTCCAGCAGCGACGGAGCTGCGGGCGCGCCGTCATAAACGAGCCGCGAATAGACCTCGTCGGAGATCAGCCAGACGCCGTGCCGGCGGCAGAGCGCAAGAATCGCCGCGAGCTCGTCCTTCGTCGCGGTCCAGCCGGTGGGGTTGTTCGGCGAGTTCAGGATAAACGCGCGGGCACTGGGGAGCAGCGACTCCAGCCGATCAATGTCCATGCGGAACCCGCCTTCGGGCAGCGACTCGAGCGGCATCTCGACCAATTCCGCGCCGCGCAGACGGGCGGCGTTGCCGACATTCGGCCAGGCCGGCATGTGCATCAGCACGCGCTGGCCCGGACGGACCGTGGCGGCGAGCGCCACCGACACGGCCGTCATGCCGGAGGCCACCACCTGGATGCGGTCCTCCGTCACCGGCTTGGCATGCAGGGATGTGAGGTAGTCTGCCAATGCCTCGCGTAGCGCGGGCAGGCCGCGAACGTCCGGATAACGGGTCTGGCCGGCGGCGAGCGCCGCCACCGCCGCGTCATGCGCCGAGCGCGGGCTCGGCTGGTCGGACTCGCCGAAGCAGAGGAAGTCCACGTCGGGCAGGCCGAAGGCGACGCGGCTGACCTCAATAATACGGGAGCCGGGAATGTCGATGATGTCCATGCCGTTGATCTAATCGAGCCAGTCGAGTGTTGCGAGCCCGATCGCGCCGACTCGCTCAAGCAGGCAGCGCGGCCAGTTCAGGCTGCCGCGCCGAGCCGGCAGAACCCAACGTGAAAGTGGAACGTCGCTGATGTCGATCAGGCGGTCGGTCATTGCGGCGCTGGTCGTGACGTTGCTGGCTGGACGCACGCGCAGGCGTGCATCACGTGTCTCGATGCGCACACGGCACTGGCATTCGATAGCACGGCATTCGGCAATGTCGGCTCCTATAAGCACGTCTTCGCCCCTGCCTATGGCGAGCTCGAACGATCCTGGTCTGGCAGGGCCCGGTCGGGTTGAACACTTTCGTCGCGACCACGGTATCCTGCCGGCGGCTTCCCAACAACTCGCCCAACATTCCCTCGGCAGCGCCGGCATTGTAGCTGTCTGCGGTGTCGATGAAATTCACCCCGGCATCGAAGGCGAGCGACAGGATGCGGCCGGCTTCCGTCTTGTCGGCACCATTGCCGAGGGTCATCGTGCCAAGGCAGATTTCCGAGACTTTGAGGCCAGATCGGCCGACGCGGCGGTATTCCATTCCGGATCTCGCATACTGTATGAAGAAGGGTGCAGTGTGGCCGGGCATCTTTGCATCCGGCAATAGGCAAGCGCTGGGATGGTGCCGGGATGGCGCACCCGGGGCGAATTGCGCTAGTACTCCCGGACGGACCCAAGCAGCGGAGCCGCCGATGCCATTCGATGAAGCCGGCAGACGCCCAGGACGCAGACCGTCGCGCAACGTGCTGGGCGGCCTTCTGGAGATGTGCTCGATCCAGCCGATGACCGGATTCTATCGCAACGGCTGTTGCGACAGCGGACCCGAGGATGTCGGCAGCCACACCGTCTGCGCGGTGATGACCGCCGAGTTCCTGGCGTTCAGCAAGAGCCGCGGCAACGACCTTTCCACGCCGCGGCCCGAATATGGCTTCCCTGGGCTCCAACCTGGCGACCGCTGGTGCCTGTGCGCGCCGCGCTGGCAGGAGGCGCTGGAGACAAACAGCGCGCCGCGCGTGGTGCTGCGGGCAACCGAGCACGGCGCACTGGAGTTCTGTGCGCTCGAGGATCTCAAGCGCTACGCCGTCGATCTGGCCTGATCGGCGCTATTTCTCGAACTGGATCACCAGCCCGTCGGCGCCGAGATTAAGCGCGAGTCCGCTCCGGCTCGGCACCAGGTGCATCCGTACACCCGCCGGATTTTGCAGCCAGACCCCGCCGTGAAGCTCGTCGGTGGCGGCCACGGCACCGGCCTGAGCGAAGCCGTAGAGACCGGCAAAATCCTCGACCTTGGTCAGGGCGAAGACGTTGCCGTGCGCCGAAAACTTGCTGTAGCCGATGCCCCCGACGCCGAGGTTGTGCAGGCGGAATTGGTAAGTGTGCCCCTGGTAGGTCAGAGTGCCGTGCCCCCAGCCGGCATTGACGAGCAGGCTGACCTCGGTCTGCTCCATCGTCACCTGGCCGGACGGGACATTGGACGGAGCGGGCTGCTGCGCTGCCGCGGATCGCAGGCCGGCCGCCGCTGCCGCGCCGGCGCCGAGCGCCACGCGCAGGGCAGTGCGGCGCCGCAATATCGTCTCCGCTCGCGGTTGCTGTGCCATGCTCGCCATGCCCTCCGGATGCCGCGGATGATTGCTTATGCTCTCGTGTAGAGTACCGCACCAAGCATGACCAGCCGTCCGATGACTGGAGGGCGAGACTCGATGAGCGATGAACGTTCCACCACCGCACGTGTGGCGGATCCCGGCGTCCGCGCGCTGTTCCGCCGTGACGTCCGCTGGCAGGCGTGGCTTGACGTTGAAGCCGCGTTGGCGAAAGCACAGGCCGAGCTCGGAATCATCCCACAGGATGCTGCCGCGGCGATCGCGCGAACCGCTAAGCTCGATTTGCTCGATCGCGATCGGATCGACGAGGCCGCTCGACGCACCAGCCACACCATTGTGCCGCTGGTGTGGGAGCTGTCGCGCGTCGCCGGGGAGGCGGGGCGCTGGGTGCATTGGGGTGCGACGACGCAGAACATCACTCAGACTGGCGACCTGATCGTGCTGCGCCATGCGCATCGGATTTTCCTTCGCCTGATCGGCCGTGCACTGAGAGTCGATGGCGAAAATTGCCGAGCATGGTGCGGACATGCGGATGCCCGGCCGTACGCATGGCCAGCATGCGCTGCCGCTGACCTTCGGCTACAAGGTCGCGGTCTGGATTGACGAGACCCTGCGACATGTCGAGCGGCTGCAACAGGTCGAGCCGCGCGTGTTCGTCGCCATGTTCGGCGGCGGTGCCGGCACGTTTGCGTCGGTCGGTGCCGATGGGAGCAATCCGGGGCCGGAGATTCAGGCGCGCATGGCGGCGCATCTCGGCATGCAGCCGATGGCTGTGCCGGCGCGTACCATCCTGGATCATCTGGCCGAATATGTCGCGCTGCTGGGCCTGCTCGGCGCAACGTGCGGCAAGATCGGCCGCGAGATCCACACGCTGATGAAGACCGAGTTCGGCGAGGTGGAGGAGCCGCTGCCGCCCGGTACCGTCGGTAGCTCCACCATGCCGCAGAAGCGCAATCCGCAGCTCTGTCAAGACATCATCGCCGCGGCGGCGGAGTTGCGCTCGCTGGTGCCACTGGCGATGGAGGCGGCGCAGGTGGAGCACGAGGCGGATCGCACGACCACGCTGATGATGCACGAGGCACTGTCGCGCGCCGCCATCCTGACTGGCGACGTGCTCGCCCGGCTGGTGAACGTGCTGAGCGGCTTGAAACTCGATCCTGCGCGGATGCGGCGCAACCTCGAGCTGAGCGGCGGACTGATCATGGCCGAAGCCGTGATGCTGAAACTAGCCGAGGCGATCGGGCGGCAGCATGCGCACGACGTCGTCTATGAGGCGGCACAGGCGGCGGCGACCCATGGCCAGTCGTTCGCCAGCCTGCTGGCTGCGGACGCGCGGGTGACAGCGCACCTCTCGCCGGAGCGCATTGCAGCGCTGCTGGATCCGGCGGCGTATGTTGGGCTGTGCCCGGAGCTGGCCCACCAGGCTGCAGAGCGGGCCCGGGCAGAGGCGCACCGTCTATTGAGTTAGACCAGACGTTCGAACGCGTGAACGCTTCGAGGTCATTCCTGCGCAAGCAGGAATCCATACCACTGCACGAAATTCAGGATGGCCCCGCATTTGCCTGCTTGAGCAGGCATGATGAGTGTGGATCATGCGCTCGGCAGCCTGATGTCATACGCGCGAACTCTGCCGGTAGTGCGGCTGGTGCGCGGCGGGATCGAAGTAGCCGTCGTAGAACGCCTTCACGTGCGGCAGCACCTGTTTCGCCAATTGCCGCCGCTCCTCCTCCGCATCGGTCAGGTCGCGTTGCAATAGATCCGAGAGCTGCTGGAGGGCGGCGTCGCGATCGATGCGTGTGAAGCGGCCGTTGTCATAGATCACCTCGCCGCCGACCAGGACGGTGCGCACGGCCGACGTCTTGGCGCGCTGGATCACCGCATCAAGCACCGGAGTCTCGACGTCGAGATAGGGGAAGCTGACCGACCGCCAGTCGATCAGCACCATGTCCGCCGCGCGCCCGACCTCCAGCGTGCCGAGCATGGCCCCGAACGGCGTGGTGCGCGCCCCGCCCTCGGTCGCCATGCGCAGCACCTGCGCCATTGTCGGCACGCGGTCGTCCATGCCCGGCTCGCGATGCGCGCGCAGCACCATGCGCAGCTCCGTCAACATATCGCGGTCGTCGTTGAGTCCCGCCTCGTCGAGGCCGATCGCGACGTTGATGCCTTTCGCCTCAAACCCGTTCAGCGGCGCGATGCCCGAGCGGAGGCGGAAATTGGAGCTGCAGTTGTGGCAGATGTGAGTGCCCGTCTCGGCGATCCGGTCGATGTCGCGTTCGGTCAGCCAGACGCCGTGGCCGAGCGTCATGCGCGGCCCCAGCAGGCCGAAGCGGGCAATGTAATCAACCGCCGTGCCGCCGCCCCGCCGGGCGGCGTACTCCTTCTGGTAGGGTGTTTCGAGAAGGTGCATGTGCAACGGTGCATCGAACCGCTCCGACGTGGCGGCGAGCAGTTCCAGCGCGCGATCCGAGCACCAGTGGAGATTGGCTGGCGCGAGCTGAATCTTAACCCGCTGCTTGGCGTGATGCTTGGCATGCAGTGCCTCGAACAGCGCCACCGAGTTCTTCCGCGGTCAGGGGGAAGCGGGCGAAATGCCGCGCCAGGGCTGGGCGGATGTTTTCCGGCACACGGGCCAGGAACGAATCGTTCGGCTCATAGACCAGGTAGTTCTGATCGCGCAGCGCGTAGCAGTAAGAGACCCGCATTCCGATATCCTCGTAGGCGCGGATGATGCGGTCGGCGCGCGCCTCGATTTCCTTGGGTCCGCCCGGCGTCCAGCCGTGGATGTGCTGGACCGTCGTGACGCCGGAGGCGATCATCTCGAAGGCCGAGTAGAGCGTGTCGAGATAGGGATCGACGTCACGGACCACCAGCCGCGTGGCGAACCATAGTTCGAGCGGCATGTCCAGTGAGCCGAGCTGCACCGGCGTCAGGCCGATGTGATGGTGGCCGTTGACGAACCCGGGCAGGATTACGTCCTGCCCGGTGCCGATCACCTGTGCTGCGGGGTGTTGCGCGGCCAGATCTGCGAACCGCCCGATGGCGGTAATGACCCCGTCTTCCTGCAGAATTGCGCCATCGTCGATCTGCTCCCACCGGAAACGGTCCAGGGCGCGGGTGATGACATGATACCCACGTATAAGCGATGCGGTCATTGCTGGCTCCTGTCGGCGTGGTGACGGACGGCACCGTGGCCGGTGGACTCCGGGAAGGCATAGCTAGTGAGTAGAATCCGATATTTGATTCCTAAGACGCCGCCGTCAAACGTGGGCATCAAGCGTTAGGGTCCTGCCGCGAGGAGGGATAGACACGCGTCGCAATGTACATGGAGGGCATGCCTAATAGAAAACCTCCAAAAACATGAAGAAGCGGATGGCCGGCGGTGCTGCCCTTGAGGAAGTAGCCAGCCACGAAGATCACTGCCCACACGACAAGAACGCCGATCACGTACGCGGTCAGGGTATTAAAGGATTTCAGGAAGGATTTCATCTGTCCCTCTTTGGGGAAGGAGCGTACACCCGACCAGTTGCCTGTCAACCGACGCAGAATTGGCGAGCGGTCGGCGCCGACATTCGCGAACAAGCGGCTGCGTTAACCGGACCTTAGCGCCTCCCCTGGTGAAACTGCGTCGCGCAAGACGCGCGATCGCAGCCAGGAGGGCAACACCAACGCATGGTCGTCCAACGACCGTGCAAAAAACTGATCGAGGTCTCGGTCCCGCTGGAGGCGATCAATACCGCCGCCGCGCGGGAGAAATCGATCCGGCACGGGCATCCTTCGACATTGCATCTGTGGTGGGCCCGGCGCCCGCTGGCGGCCTGCCGCGCGGTGCTGTTCGCGCAGCTTGTGGATGACCCGTCATGCTGGCCGGAGCGATTTCCGACTCCTGAAGCGCAGGCGGCGGAGCGCGACCGACTGCATGGCGTGATCAAGCGACTGGTGCCGTGGGAGGCGTCGAACGACGCGGCAATCCTGGACGAGGCGCGGTGGGAGATCGCGCGGTCCGTGGCCTGGCGACGCGGCGAGGAGCCGCCGCCGGCGTCTGACCCACTGGCCGTGCGGGCCTGTCTGCTTGCGCATGCGCCACCGGTCTATGACCCATTCTGCGGCGGCGGCTCGATCCCGCTGGAGGCACAGCGGCTTGGATTGCGGGCGTTCGGGTCGGACCTCAATCCGGTCGCGGTGCTGATTTCTAAAGCACTCGTGGAGATCCCGCCAAAGTTTGCTGGCCGGCCGCCGGTGAACCCACAGGCACGCGCGCAGGGTGACTTGGTGTACGGCGGATGGACGGGCGCACGCGGACTGGCCGAAGACGTGCGGTACTATGGCAGATGGATGCGAGAGGAAGCGCAGCGACGCATTGGGCATCTTTATTCCAAGGCGCGAATGCCAGACGGGCGGGAGGCAACGGTGGTTGCGTGGCTCTGGGCGCGGACCGTGCGATCGCCCGATCCGGCGGCGAGGGGCGCGCATGTGCCGCTTGTATCCACGTTCATGCTTTCCACGAAACGGGGGAAGCAGTCCTGGATTGAGCCGATTGTGCATCGCGCGGCACGAACCTACCGATTCAAAGTGCGGACGGGCGTGCCAACAGAGGAAGAAAAGACCTCCGCAGCCAGCGGAACCAAGGTGTCGCGTGGCGCCAGTTTTCGGTGCTTGCTCACCGGCGCCCCAATTCCGGCAGCATGGATCAAGGAGGAAGGCAGAGCGGGTCGAATGCGCTGCCGGTTGCTTGCGATGGTTGTTGAGGGGACCCGGGAGCGGCTCTACCTTCCACCGTCTGACCTCCAGGAATCGGCAGCAGAATTTCATGATCTCACCACAACGGAACTCGATCAGGCGATAACACAGAATCCAAGGTGGTTCTCCCCGCCGGACTACGGCTTTCCCGACCACAAGGATCTTTTCACCGCGCGTCAGCTCGTAGCGCTCACGACATTCTCAGACCTGGTGGGCGAGGTGCGCAAAGAGATCGAGAGGCATGCATATGCCGCTGATCTCTCCGCGGAGGGCGCGCCATTGCACGCGGGTGGGTCGGGAGCCATCGCTTACGCCGATGCCGTCGTCACCTATCTGGCATTTGCGCTTTCAAAGCTGGCTGACCGCGGATCGTCGATTTGCACCTGGTTCACCCAGCGAGATTCAACACGGCCGACGTTTGCCCGACAAGCGATACCAATGACGTGGGACTTTGCCGAACTCAATCCACTGTTGGCCGGAACAGGCACGTTCGAGGGCGCAGTCGCCTGGACAGCCGAAAGCCTGGAGGGAACTCCGTGTCAGGCACACCCAGGCCTCGTGACGGCCAAAAATGCAACGCAAGGCGATTATCCTGTTCAACCGACCGTCATCAGCACCGACCCTCCGTATTACGACAACATCGGCTACGCCGACCTGTCGGATTTCTTTTACGTCTGGCTCCGGCGCTCGTTGGGTGAGCGCGAGGATCGTGCGTCAGTCTGGCCGGAGCTTCTTCGGGCTCCCCTGACGCCCAAGGACGACGAGCTTGTTGCGACGCCTTATCGGCGCGGCGGTAGAGAGGCGGCCGAATCCTTCTTCATCGCGGGGATGGCACGAGCCTTGCGGGCGATGCACCAGGCAGCCGACGACGATGTGCCCCTGGCGATCTATTATGCTTTCAAGCAATCCGAAGCTGGGAAAGAAGGCATCGCCTCGCCCGGATGGGCCTCGTTCCTGCAAGCGGTCGTCGATAGCGGCCTCGCGGTGGGCAGAACCTGGCCGCTGCGGACGGAACTTAGCAACCGGATGACCGGAATGGGAGCCAATGCACTCGCCTCCTCGATCGTTCTGGTCTGCCGCAAACGCCCGGCGAATGCCGAAATCGTCGAACGCGAAACCTTCGTCCGCGCCCTGCGGCGCGAGCTTCCGTTGGCGCTTGTGCAAATTCGCGCCGCCGGAATCGGCCCCGTCGATATGGCGCAGTCGGCAATCGGCCCGGGTATGGGCGTCTTCACCCGTTACGCCGCGGTCCTGGAGGATTCCGGACAGAAGATGACGGTCCGCACCGCGCTGGCGCTGATCAACCGGATCCGCGACGAGCTGGACCAGGACGACGATGCCGCCTACGACCTTGCAACTCGCTTCGCCCTCGACTGGTTCGAAGATGCCGGCTGGGACGCGCGCGACAGCGGAGACGCGATTCTCGCGGCGAATGCCCGCAATCTCGGGCTCGACAAGCTGGTCCGCACCGGCCTGATCACCACACAGTCCGGCAAGACCCGGTTGACCCGTCGCGACGAGATGCCGGGACGCGATGCCGGCGCCGGCCGCTCGCCCACCATCTGGCAGGCTGCGCAACGTCTCGCCCGCGCGCTTATCGCGCAAGATGGCGGGCAGGAGACAGCCGCCGCCGTCATGACACGGCTTCCCGATCGCGAAAGCGTCCGCGCGTTGGCTTATCGCCTGTACGGAATCTGCGAGCGCAAAGGTTGGGCGGCAGAAGCGCTGGTCTGGAACCGACTTGCCGAAGACTGGCGGCACATCGCCGAACGAGCCGAGGCAGCCACACCCCGCACCACACGCGACCTGTTCGAGGTGCAGGCATGACGTCAGCGGTCGCAGCACAAAATCAGCGGCATCTGAAACCATGGCGGGAAGTCGCCATCCCTCGCCCGGACGTGCTGGAGGGCCGTTTCGGGCAGGCGGAATTCGCCGCCGATCTCACCGCGGTCGAACTGGGCCGCGCGGCGCCCGAATATCAGGATCCTGCTGCGTTCTTCGAAATCACCTACCTCACCGAAGGGATGCGGAAGGTGCTGAGCCTCGCGGCACAGCGGCTGGCCGGCGTCGGCGGCGAGCCGGTGATCGGGCTGCAGACTGCGTTCGGCGGCGGCAAGACCCATACGATGCTGGCTCTGCGCCATCTCGCCACTGCGCCCATGCCGGCACGGCTGGCCGGGCTATCCGATATCCTGCCCGAAGGGGGCGCACGTGCCTGGCGCCAAGCGCGGTGCTTCACCCTTGCCGGCACTGGCCTTGGCGCCCGCCAGCGCCTGTCGCGCAAGAGCGAACCGCCGCTCTACACCCCTTGGGGCCTGATGGCTTGGCGGCTGGCCGGCCAGCCCGGACTGGACCTGATGGAGGAGGCGGAGAGCACCCAGTCCGCGCCTGGTTCAGAGCGGCTCGTGGCTCTCCTGGAAACCGCAAGCCCCTGTTTGATCCTGCTCGACGAGCTGGTGGCCTATGCACGCGTCCTCGATGCGGATGGTTTCGAAGCGTTTCTGAATTTCGTCCAGTCGCTGACCGAAGCCGTGAAGATGGTCCCCCGCGCGCTGATGGTGGGATCGCTGATCGAATCCGATACGGAAGCGGGCGGTGAACGCGGCATGGAGGCGCGGCGCCGGCTCGAACGGATCTTCGGACGCGTGCAGTCGCCCTGGTTCCCGGCGCTTGGTCACGAACAATACGATATCGTCTGCCGCCGGCTGTTCCAGGAACTGGACGGACCGCGGCATTGCGATCGCGACGCTACCGTGCAGGCCTTCGCCGATCTCTATCGTTCCAATCGCGAGAGGTTTCCATCCGAAACGGGCGAAGCCGCTTACCGCGACAGGATGACGCGCGCCTACCCGATCCATCCGGAGCTGTTTCGCCTGTTCGCCGAAGCCTGGGTGTCGGGAGCGAACGAGAAATTCCAGCAGACCCGGGGCGTGCTGGGGCTGATGGCGACCGCGATCTCCGCGCTCTGGCGAGCCGGCGACCCCAACCCGCTGATCCTGCCCGGCTCGCTACCGCTTGCCGATGCGCGCGTACGCGGAGAGGTGCTGGCACCGCTCGATCCACATTTCGCGTCGGTCCTGGAGACCGACGTGGAGGGCAGCAGTGCCCGCCCGCAGCTTATTGACACCGAACGCCGGACCTATGGCGCAGTCCAGGCTACGACACGCGCCGCCCGAGCGGTGTTCCTGGCGACTGCGCCGCTTTCCGTCGGCCCGGTTGCTGGAGTAACCGGCCCGCAATTGCGCCTCGCCTGCGCGCAGCCGGGCGATCAGATCAACATGTTCGGCGATGCGCTGCGCGAACTGGCCGAGACCGCTGCGTACTTGCATCGCGACGGCGAGCGTTCCTGGTTCAGCACAGTGCCCACGCTGAACCGGCTCGCCGCCGATCTCGCCAAGGACCTGAACGATCGCGATGTCGATTCGAGGTTGAACGAGCTGCTGGCAGGCGAAACCGGCGGCAGCAAGTTCCCCCGCGTGCACGTGGCCACCGGTGGCGACCCGGCGCAGGTGGAGGATGCCCGCGCGCTCGCCCTGGTGATCCTGGATGCACGGTATCCCCACGCCGGGCGAGTGGCCGACGACACCCCGGCGATGGTAGCCGCGGCCGAGGTGCTGGAGCGGCGTGGATCGAGCCAGCGTCAATACCGTAACGCGCTGCTCTTCGCCGCACCGGACGAACAGCGATTGGATGATGCGCGCGCCGCCGTGCGCCGGCTTCTGGCTTGGTCGTTGATCGTGGGCAACGCCGGAGCTGAGCTGCAACTGCCACCACGGCAGCAGTCGGAGGCACGATCGCGCCGGGAAGATGCCTTCAATGCAGCGCGTCGGGCGATCCGCGCCGCCTGGTCGCATTTGATCGTGCCCTATTGGCCGGACGATGCCTCGGGCGGCCCCCCACGTGGTTACGCGCTGCACGCCGCCCCGATCCGCAATAGCGGCGGCGAGAAGAGCATCGCCGCCGCCGCATTCGAAAAAGCAGCCCGCGACGGCGCGGTGGTGGTGGAGAAGCTCGGTGCCCCGATCCTGGCCCGGCTGCTCGACCGGGTGATCGGCGATCAGCCGCATGTCGCGGTGCGCGATCTTGTCGAGTGGAGCGCGCGCTACGTCCATATGAAGCGCCTGCACACCGACAGCCTGCTGGCTGGCGCGATCGAGGAACTCATCGGTGCGGCCGGCGCGACCTATGCCTGGGCTGACAAGTTCGACGCCGCTTCCGGCCGGTACCGCGGCTTGAGGATTGGGCGGGTCCTGTTTCCCGACGTGCGCGGCACAGGCGTGCTGGTTCGCCGCGACGTAGCCGAGCAGCAGGCTGCCGCTGATGCAGCTTCGACTTTTCCCGAACCGGACGCGCCGGGGCGGGCAGGATTTGGCGAACCACCGCCGCCGCCGCTGTGGCCGAAGCAGCGCTTCTTCGGGACTATTTCGGTGGATCCGACGCGACTTGGGCCGCTTGCGGCAGAGATCGCTCAGGCAATTCTGGCGGAGCTGGCGCGAGCGGGCGATGTGACCCTGACAGTGAAGCTTGGTATCGCGGCCGAACGCGCGAACGGATTCCCGGGCGAGGTGGTGTCGTCCGTTACGGCCAAGGCGCACACTCTCAATTTCGAGGAAAGTGGGTTCGAGTGAGCGGCGGACGGCGGCTAGCTAGTGCCCGCCATGATCTCCGCCTGAACCGCCCCCGCCTCCACCGCCATTGCCGCCGCCGCTGCCCACCCGTCCCCCGTGGCTTCCTGCCCCTGCAGCGTGGGCGCCAGCCACGCGCGATGATTCGCTGTGCCCGGTGATTTCAGCGTGCCCTGAACGGCTCTGGGGATCGACATCGCTCTCGAAGGGAGGCCTCTCGCTGCCGCCCTCGTGCGGATCGCGCGCGCAAATGGGAGCATAATTGCCCGGAGGACAGAGCGGCTGCGCTTCTGCTGTAACCGGCCCATTGGCGACGGCCGACAACAGTGCGACAATGAAAAATTCTCGCCACATCTGGATGAACCCTCCCAGCACGGATGCTGCGGAGATGCTCCGCACGCATCTGAGGTTCCTACGGCGGCTCGTTACCGGCAATGCCCTGGTGGCATCACGTTAGCACCGCCAGCCGGGAAGCTGCGTCATCACGTCTGCGATCACCAGCCCGGCCACGTGGCGGCTTAGGGTCTGCCGAGAAATAATCGCGTCAAGGTGGTTGTTGATTGGGCGATATGGTGTAGTTCCACTCACCGTGAAAGTCATCGCGTGTGATGTTGATCGCCAGCATCTCCTGCTGGGTGACCTTCACACCGCGGGGGTAGAGATGCCGTCAATCTCGCAGCACACCTGAAGGCCGGTCTCGGTGGTCGTGGCTCCGATGAGCTGCACAATCACCAGGTGGCTGACCAGCGGCTTGCCGCGCCAGTTCTGGGTGATGAAGGCGAACAGCCGGTGCTCGATCTTGTTCCACTTGCTGGTGCCGGGCGGCAGGTGGGTCACGGTTATTTGCAGGCCAGTCTCGTTGGCGAAGCGTTGCAGCTCGCGTTTCCATAGCTTCACCCGCGAGCCGTTGCTGCCACCGCAGTCCGCCGTGATCACCAGACGGCTGGCGTTGGGATAGCGTGCCTGACCCAGCTTCTGCCACCAGCGCCGGATGCTCTCGACCGCGAAGGCGCCGGTATCGGCGTCGATGCCGACGCTGACCCAACCATGATTGGCGGCGATATCGTAAACGCCGTAGGGGGCGACCTTGCCGAGTTCCGGCAGCTCGAAGTCGTGCACGCGAACCGGCTCAGGGTCGCCCTGCCGGCGTAGCTCCCGGCCGGCGTTCTTGAAGCATGCCCTCGGGCTTGACCCGAGGGTCGCCGACCAGTTCCTTCTTCTTCGTATCGACCGAGATCGCCGGCTCACCGGCGGCGACCGCTGCCTTTACCGTCGCATTGATGTGGGCAAACTGCGCATCGCGATCCGGGTGGCTGGCCCCCTCGCGGGTCTTGCGGTTGGCCTGACAGCTATATTTCAACTCACGCAGCAGGTTCGCCACCACCCGCTGGCTGGCCTCGAACCCTTGCGCGGCCAACGCCTTGACGAGGTGACGGAGGCTCCGACTGACCCAGCGCAGCGGCGAAGAGGGATCTCCGCGAATGGCGTCCTCAATCAATCCCTCCAGCGCCGCCGGTAAGCCCGGCTGATGCGCCACCGCGCTCTTGCGACCGCCGCCAGGACGGCGCACCCGACTGCCGATGTCATTGCTTCCCGATTGCAGCTCGCGGATGCCGCGATTGATCGTGCTGCGCGCTAGCCCAGTTGCCGCCGCCGTTGCCGTGACCCCGCCGTAGCCTTGTGCCATCGCCTCGTTGACGGCGAACAGCCGCCGGCCGCGTTCGTCGAGAAATCCCTTCGCGTGCCGGTAGCGCCGCCGGATGTCGTCGAGGTCGATCACGCGGTCAGGATTGCCTCCTGACGTCGCGTCGCGACTAGCGAATTTGCGATTCTATTCCTGCGTTTTTGTGGCCATCCCGATTCGTTTGTTTCTCGGCGGACCCTTAGTTGATCGCGCAGCCGAGTGAGTTCCTTTTCCTTGATCAGAAGCTCCGTGCGCGCAGCAATCCACTCGTCCTGCGACACCATCCGGTTGTTCAGCATGATTGGGGTCCCCTTCTGTTGCAGCATTGATCTCATGAACGCTCGAGATACTCCGCAAAGCGCTCCAGGCAGCTCGTCCAGCCCGCCTGGTGCGAATCGCGCGCCGTCACCGTCTCGAATATCGCCTGGTGCAAAGTGAGTTTCGTCTTCGCCCCGTGCTCGGAGAAGGTCACCGTCACCAATGTCTCGTGGCCGGGTTTGCCCTCGGCGTCCTCCCAGGCATAGGTGAACACGATCCGCTCCGGCTCGACGATCTCGCGATAGATGCCGCGTTTCACATGATGGGTGCCCTCGGGCGAGCGCATGCCGACGCGATAGGCACCACCTGGCCGGATATCCATCTCGCACTCGGTGGTCACGAAGCCCTGCGGCCCCCACCAACGCGCGACCTGCTCTGGCTCGGTCCATGCCTTGAACACCAGAGGGCGCGGCGCATCCAGGATGCGCGTGACGACCAGCTCGCGCTCTATCGATGTGGCGGCGGTGTCAGTTTTTGCGGCCACGTCTCTTCCCCTTTTGTTGCAGCCCGCGCAGATGGTCCTCCAGGCGGTCCAGGCTCTCCTCCCAGAAGCGTCGGTAACGCTCCAGCCACTGGGCAGCGTCCTCGAGCGGCGCTGCCTCAAGCTTGCAGGGTCGCCATTGCGCCTGTCGGCCACGCCTGATCAGCCCGGCGCGCTCCAGCACCTTCAGGTGTTTGGAAATGGCTGGAAGGCTCATGTCGAACGGCTCGCCCAGTTCGGTCACCGAAGCCTCGCCGGCGAGAAGGCGGGCCAGGATCGCCCGCCGGGTCGGGTCGGCGAGGGCAGCGAACGTAGTGCTGAGACGATCAGGCGGCATACCGCGCTAAACCGATGGGTTACACAACCGACTAGTTAAATATAGGCCGCCGACAAGTCAAGCCCTTCCTTGCAAGCCGGCCGGTCTGAGTGGGGTCGGGGAGCGATACCGATCCCCGGCTGCCCTCGCGCAAGCGCCAGCCGCGTGGCCGGCAACGCCCCGACCCTCTTGAACCGTACCTGGGACAGCGAGATTGTGCCGTTGCTGCAGGCCACATTGAGGCTGCGGCCGGTCACCGTGCTGGGCGAGATGCAACGCCGGCACCCTGAGTTCTCGGGCAATCTGCGCCGCACCAACCTCAAGTAACCATCGTCAAGCTCGACAAATGCCATCCGCTAATTCTCGATGATCTGTCCTATGTCCACAAGGATCACGCGGAGACATCTGTCTTGTTCGAGTTGATCGGCGCACGCTACGAACGACGTCCCATGCTGATCACGGCCAATCAGCCCTTTGCAGACTGGAACAAGGTTTTCTTGGACGCTGCTAGCGACAATCAAAGCGTGACAGTCAAAAATCCTCACGCGACCAAAAGCCCTTGCCAGTGTCAATCTGCCGCGCCAATCATACTCCCTAAGCGCGGTCGCAGACTCCATCCTGATTGACGCGCGCCACCCACACGATTCACGGAAACCGCTATTATATTATTCGCGTCTCTCCCCGTCGCCGGCCTCTACCCGCTGCGACTCCCGCTGGGCGAGCGCGTCAAGTATCTCGCCCAATTCGACCTCGCTTGCCTCGCGCCCATAGGTCCGACGGAACCACTCGCGAGTCGCCTCCGCGGAAACTGGATATCCCTCGGCTGGCAGGATCACGTTCGCCTCCATCGCGCTGCCGCGGGACACGAACTGTTCGTCGCGCCAGCCGGTTCCCGCCCGGTGCCGCGCGAGGTTCAGAGCAGCAACAGCGCCAGGCCGCCGGCACCCACCAGGAAGCAGTAGTAGGCAAACGGATTGAGCGCCCAGGCGTCGTGGTTGCGGAAATACCGCATCAGGAATGCCGTGCTGGCGAAGGCGGTCGCCCCCGCCACGATCGCCGCCAGGAGAGCGTTGGCTGCTACACCATGCGGCACCCCCGCATGCAGCAGCTTCGGCGCCTCCAGAACGGTGGCGCCGAGGATGATCGGAGTGGCGATCAGAAACGAGAAATGCGCTGCGTCTTCATGGTTGATCCCACGCAGCAGACCGCCGACGATCGTCGCGCCGGAGCGTGAGATGCCAGGAACCAGCGCGGTGCATTGCCAACAGCCTATCGCAAACGCATCGGGGATCGACAGGCTGGACAGCGGCCGCTGCCCTCTGGCGCGCAGCCGCTCGCCGCCCAGCAGCAGCACGCCGTTGATGATCAGGAAGACCGCCGCCACCGCCGGAGCGCCGAACAGCCCACGGAAGAAATGCTCCAGCAGGAAGCCGAGGACCACGGCCGGCAGCGTGGCGACGACGATCAGCCCGAACACCCGCCGGCTCTTCCGGACCTGATCGCGGCTATCCAGGCCGAGCACCCCGGTGGCGAGCGTCCACCAGTCGCGCCGGAAATACAGCAGCAACGCTGTCGCCGTGCCGAGATGCAGCATGACCAGGAACGGCAGGAACGAGGGTGCGTGCTGGTCGATCGGCCAGCGCAGCAACGCCGGCAGCACGACAGCATGACCCAGGCTGCTGACCGGGAACAGCTCGGTAGCGCCCTGAAGCAGGGCCATGACGATCGACTGGATTGTACTCATATCCGGTTCGTCGCCGAAACCGAGACCTATTGCAACCGTTCAATCGTTTATCGGATACGACGCCATCAGCCGCTTCTGCCGGCGCCACAACCGGAACACCTTGGCGACCGACGCCGGCTGGTGACCGTGCGCACGGTTGGCGGCGCCGATGCGCCAAGCCTGCCCATAGTGGAAGAATTGCGCCCGCCAGGCCTCGGTCAGGCTGGTGGTCGGGTCCCATACATGCGTCGCCTCGGAGCCGGCGCCGTTGATCTCGATGATGCGGAAGCCTTCGCCCCGCGTCAGCGCGGCGAGCGAGGAGAATCGCACATCTATTCGGCCGAAATGGAACTCCGGGATGGCCCGAGCGATGCTCTCGAAGCAGGCGGTCAGGGCGGCGCTGGCGTGCCGGGTGCCATCGCGGAAGATCGAGCCCTTACAGTGGTTGCCAACGAACACCAGCCGCACCGTCTCGCCTTGGGCCGGCACCTCGTGCAGGCGGTGGGCGAGCCGCGGCAGATAAAGATGCGGCACTCGCCCGGCACGCGGATCGGCCAGGATCAACTCGCGCAGGGTGGAACGGCCGTCGCCGACGACCGAGGGCGGGTATTTCAGCGTGATCGAGGTGATGCGCCCGACCGCCTCATCGGGGTGACGCACGTAAAAGATGCCGGCTTCCCCCCTATCAGGGACATATTCTTGCAGCAGCAGCCGCTCCTTGCGCGGGAAGGCTGCGAGGTAACGGAAGAGGTCCGCCGGCCCGCGGATCAGCCGGACGCCGGTGCCGTTGCAGCCAATATCCGGCTTGGCGACGATCGGATAGCCCAGCCGCGCCCCGGTCAGGCGGTCCTCGGCGGCGGCAAGATCGATATGTGCATTCCACTCGTGGGTGGTGAGGCTGGTGTAGCGGGCGAGCAGCGGGTGCGCCTCGGGGCCGACTTGGTCCAGAATGTCCAGCTTCGACTCGCCGCACAGGCCGCCGGCCGTGATCGTCGGATTGGCCGCGGCCAGTGCCAAAGGAGAACGGAAGCGCACAGCCATCGCGATGCAGTGAGCAATCACCGGGCCATAGAACAGCCAGCTCGGCCAGAACTCGAAGAACGAAACAGGCGGATCGGCGGGGCGGGCCGGCTGAACCAACCGAAGCGCGGCGTCGAGCTTCATTCCTGGTGCGCATCCTTCCAAAGCCAGGTGGCGAATTGACCTGCCACGATCACGAATACGATCATCCCGCCGACCCCCGCCCAGCGCCAGACCCCGAAATGCGCCATCAGCACATCGCCGATCTTCATCGACAGGGCGAACAGGCCGGAGGTCCAAAACATCGTGGCCGTCATGCTGGCGAGGATGAATTTGCGGAAACTGGCGCCAAGATAGCCACAGGTGGTGTAGGCCGGCAGCCGCACCCCAGGCAGGAAGCGGCTGATCAGCACCACCTTGAAGACCCGGCCACCCAGCCAGGCGCGCACCACCGCAGTACGCTGGGGCGGCAGGGCGCGGTGGATCCAAGGCACCAGCGTGGCCAGCCAGCCCAGACCGTACAGTCCGGCATCACCCAGCACGATCCCGACATAGAGAGAACCGAGCGCAAGCGGGATCGAGACGAGACCTGCAGCCGCTTGCGTGGCGGCCAGCACCGTGGCCGCGTCCTCCAGAATGAAGGTCGCCAGAATGATGGCACCCGCCTGCAGCGCCGGATGACGCAGTGCCAAGTCGAGCAGTTGGGCGACGGAGACGCCGATCATGGTTCTGGCCGTCGATCCCTCTGCCCGTGCGCGATTGCCGGCAAGCGGCCGGATTCTGCGAGAAATAAGATGGCGGCGGGCTATTAGGCTATAACCCCTTCGTGCGCAAATTCGCCCCATAATTTCCCCCTCCCCTTGCAGGCTAAGGATTTCACATATCCGCGGAACGAATGGGGTCTCGTGAAAAGGGTTTCACACGGAGCGCCACGGAGGATCGCAAGGACCACGGAGGGGTTTACATGCACTACGTCATCGACCTGTGGGCGGCGCACTGGCGACGGCACGAAGCGACCGGCGGGATGATCATCGTGCGTTATGCCGATGATCTGGTCGCCGGCTTCGAGCACGAGGCCGATGCCCGGCGTTTCCTCGAAGAGATGCGCGCGCGGCTCGCGGCGAACGCGTTGTCGCTGCGTCCGGACAAGACCCGCATCATCGAGTTCGGCCGCCATGCGGCGGCGAACCGCAAGAGGCGCGGCCTTGGCAAGCCGGAGACGTTCAATTTCCTGGGCGTCACCTTCATCTGCGGCAAGTCGCGGCGGGGTGGCTTCCTGATCAAGCGGAAGTCGCGCCGCGACCGCATGCAGACAAGCTCCTGGAGATCAAGGACGAGCTGCGCCGACGCGTGCACCAGCGCACCCCCCTTGTGGGGAGGCCCCTTGCGGGAGGGGGTCAAGGGAGGGGGCCGCGCCAGCGAGGCGTAACGAACGGGACTGTTGCAGAACTGCTGGGTGCCCTGAGATTCGTTCGCGGTGGGGTCCGGCTCGATGAACCGCCTCGTAGAATTGCGTGGCAGTCAGTCGGCCGGGCAGGGCCATTGGCCGTCATGCGGATTTGCCGTGAACGCGTCGGCTGAGGGCGCCAGCAAGGCCCCGAAGCCGACCGCGACGAACAGTGCCAACCCGCCGATCAGCAAGACTGCGATCATGGGAACATCTCCCTCTGCTGTGTGGCTGTTAGATTTCGACCACGCTGCCGCGCGATCCGGGTTCAAGAACATCCGCATGGCTATACGCGGCGGCCGCATCGATCCCGGTGGCACCCGCGCTCGAAGCCTTCCCGACAACATGTGTCGACGCCGGAAGCGTCATGACCGCGAACCCCATTCCCAGCACCCCGATCATTGCCAACAGGATCTTCGCCATAATCGCCTCCACAGACCGATGTTCGGGCCGTTTTCTTCCCGACGCGACGATCATGCGAAAAAAAGCAGGCGATTTCAGCGAACTGCGTCACACAGGAACTATGATTTTCGCCACCCGAAAGGTGTGACGAAAGTCACCTCTCCCGGGCGTCGGCCCAAGGGTCGCCGCGCGTCAGCGCGGCGGGTGGGGGTGCCGCCAGCGGAGAGACCGTCTCCCACCAGCGCCGCCGTCTTGCGCCGCACCACCCCGCCGCCACATGCTACGCCCCACGCCAGCAGATGGAGAGCAACGCGGGCATGACCACCAGCCAGATCATCGCGGCCGCCGACCGCGCGGCGCGCAATTGGCGCTACGCCTCGCCGCGACCGATCCGCAGTGGCGACGACGAGCATCGCATCATGTTCGCCCGCATGCTGCTCGACACGTTCAACCCATATAAACCAGCCGTGATTGATTGGCCGAAGCTCGATCCCGAAGCGCGTCAGCGTCTCATCAGCCTGCCGATCTGGGACATCGCAGTGCAGACAGAGGGTCGCGCCCGGCTCCGTATCCTCAGCTACGCGCGCACGATCGAAGACAAGCTGCTGCGCGAGGCGTTCGAGCTGATGGGCTTCGAGGAGGGCCGCCACAAGGAGGTGCTCTCTCACCTTGTCCGCGCCTATGGTATCGAGCTCGACCCCGAGCCCGAATACGTCGAGCCGAAAGACCCTGAATGGGGTTTCATGGTCACCGGTTACTCCGAATGTATCGACAGCTTCTTCGCCTTCGGCCTCTTCGAGCTCGCGCGCCGCTCTGGCTTCTTCCCCGAGGCACTGGTGGAAACCTTCGAGCCGGTGATCCAGGAGGAAGGTCGGCACATCCTGTTCTTCGTTAACTGGGTTGCCTGGCACAAACGCACGATGCCCCTCTGGCGCCGCCCGTGGTTCCTCCTGAAGACGCTGGCGGTCTGGACCTTCCTGATCCGCGAACGCATCGGCATCGCCAAAGACGTCAGCTCCGGCGAAAAGGAAGACGCCAATTTCACTGTACAGGGAGCCAGCGCGGTATCCGGAGTGGACATCAAGACCGCCGAGCTGATGGACATTTGTCTCGCCGAGAATGATCGGCGGCTCGCCGGCTACGATCCGCGACTGCTGCGCCCAACCACAGTGCCCCGCCTGGTCCGTTTAGCGCGCCGGTTCATGCGCACGCCTCGCCCGGCCCCCGTGGCGTCATGACAGATGCGTCGGTGGCCCCACCACCGCTAGCCGGGATCGTCGTGCTCGATCTCGGCCAGATCTATCAAGGCCCCTATTGCACGCTGCTGCTGGCCAAGGCCGGCGCGGATGTGATCAAGATCGAGCCCCCCGGGGGAGAGCCGCTGCGCCGCCGCGCGCCGCCCGGCAAGACCGGCACTTTCGCGATGGCGCTGCTGAACGCCAACAAGCGCGCGATCACGCTGAACCTGAAGACCGAGCGCGGCCGCGCCCTGCTGTGCGAGCTGACGAAGCGCGCTGACATCCTGGTCGAGAATTTCTCGCCCGGCACGATGGACGAGCTCGGCGTCGGCTATGCCGTGCTATCGGCAATCAATCCGCGGCTGATCTACGCGACCGGCACCGGCTTCGGCATTAGCGGCCCCGACCGCGATAACCTGGCGATGGATTTCACAATCCAGGCAGTCAGCGGGATCATGAGCGTCACCGGCGCGCCCGACGGACCGCCGATGAAAGCCGGTCCAACGCTGGTGGATTTCATGGGCGGCATCAACCTCTATGCCGCGGTAATGACGGCACTCTATCATCGCACAATCACCGGCACCGGCCAGCTCGTTGAAGTGGCAATGCAGGAAGCCGTGTACCCCACCATGGCGACCAGCATGGAATACCATGTCCGCACCGGGAAGGTACCGCCGCGCGCCGGCAACCGTCAGGCTTCTCTCTCCAGCGCGCCGTACAACGCATTTCCCACAAGGGATGGCTGGGTCGCCGTGCATGTCGTCACCGATGGACACTGGCAGAACCTGTTGCGCGCCATGGGCCGCGAGGAACTTGCGGACGATCCGCGCTTCGCAACCCATGCCGCCCGCGCCGAGCACATGGAGGAAGCCGAGGCCCTAGTAACGGAATGGACACGCCGGCTCGGCAAGGCCGAGGTGTTCGCCATCGCCAGCCGCTACCGCATCCCCTGCGCCCCGGTACGCAGCGTCGATGAGGTGATGCGCGATTCGCACATGCACGAACGCGGCTATCTTGAACGCCTGCACCACCCCGATTTCGGCGAGATCACCCTGCCTAACTCGCCGCTGCGCCTGCACGGCGCGGAGCGGGTTGCAGCGGTCCCCAGCGTGGCGCTCGGCCAGCACAACGCGCAGGTCTTCGGCGAATGGCTGGGCCTCTCGGCCACCGATCTGGATGCGCTAAAGCAGGACGGTATCATTTGATGTAATATTATCTCTGCACCCTCTGTCCCTCTGCGGTGAATCCTAAAAAAACCTCACCGCAGAGGCGCAGAGAAATTCCCTTGACACACCAGCCAATATGAGCGAAACACAACTATAACGAACGGGAGGATTATCATGCGTCGCCGCCATGCGCTCGGTCTTGCCCTGGCCACCGTCGGTTTCCTTTCCACCTCCGCCAGCGCGCAGGAACTCCGCGCCGAGGTCATCCATTGGTGGACATCCACAGGAGAGTCGAAAGCAGTGAAGGTTTTCGCCGACGCATACGCCGCCGCCGGCGGCACCTGGGTGGATTCCGCCATTGCCGGCGGCGCCAATGCCCGCGCCGCCGCCATCAACCGCATCGTCGGCGGCGACCCGCCCACCGCCACGCAGTTCAACACCGGGAAGCAATTCGATGATCTCGTTGCCAACGGCCTCTTGGCCAACCTGGACGCCCAGGCAAAAGCCGAGGATTGGCAAGCTATCCTCCCGCCGTCGTTCCTGCAGGCCGTTACCCGCCAGGGACACGTCTATGCAGTACCGGTGAACATCCACGGCCAGAATTGGCTCTTTTATTCCACCGCCGCGCTCGCCAAGGCCGGCGCCCAGCCGCCCACCAACTGGCAGGACCTGTTCCCCGTGCTCGACAAGCTCAAGTCCGCCGGACTGATCCCGCTCGCCTTCAGCGGCCAGAAGAACTGGGAGAGGAACCTGTTCAACAACGTGCTGGTAGGAGACGGCGGCCCCGCGCTGTTCGTCGACTTCTGGGGCAAGCGCGACGCCGCCGCAGTGAAAAGCCCGGAATTCCGCACGGTGGCTGTGACCTTCAAGCATCTGCGGGACTACGTCGATCCCGGTAGCCCCGGCCGCAACTGGAACGACGCCACCGCGCTGGTGATCCAGGGGATGGCCGGCATGCAGTTCATGGGCGACTGGGCCAAGGGCGAGTTCACCGCCGCCGGCCTGACCCCCGGCAAAGAGTATGGATGCACCGTGCTGAGCGACAATGGGATCGCTTACGTCATGGGCGGCGATGTCTTCGCCTTTCCACGCATTGGCAGCGACGGGCTGACCAAGGCGCAGCAACTGCTCGCTCGCGTCATGCTGAATCCGGCGACGCAGATCGCGTTTGCGCAGAAGAAGGGCTCAATCCCCGCCCGGCGCGATGTGGACACCAGCTCGCTCGATGCCTGCGCGCAGAAGGCCGCGCACTGGATCACCGACCCAAAGGCGCAGGTACCAGCAAACGAGATGCTGTCCCCGCCCGCACTCACCGGCGCCATCGAGGACATCATCTCCGAATACTGGAACAATCCGGCGATGACGCCGGACACGTTCATCGCCAGGGTAGCGGATACGCTGAGCCAGCAATTCTGACGTCCACGCCTGCATGCGCCGCCGCACGCGTCTCGCTCCGCATCTGGCGCTGGCACCGGCCTTCGTGATCGCGCTGGTCGCCTATTGCGGCGGCATGGGATGGACGATCTGGATCTCGTTCACCAACTCGCGCATGCTGCCGAGCTCCGTCTTCGTCGGGTTCAGGCAGTATCAGAGCCTGTTCACCAATGTCCGCTGGCAGGTCTCCGCCGGCAACATCGCCGTCTTCGGCTGCCTGTTCATCGTCGTGACGCTGGCGCTGGGATTCTTGCTGGCCGTCCTGATCGACCAACGAGTTCGAGCCGAGACCCTGCTGCGCTCAATCTTTCTCTATCCATTCTCCATGTCATTCATCGTCACCGGACTGGCTTGGCGCTGGCTGCTCGATCCGACATTGGGGATCGAGCAGGTAGCGCATCATCTCGGCTTCGCCGGGTTTCGCTTCGATTGGCTAATGCGGCCCGAGCGGGTGATCTACACGCTGGTGCTGGCTGCTGTCTGGCACGCCTCGGGCCTGGTCATGGCCATCATGCTGGCAGGACTGCGCGGCGTCGATCCGGATATCTGGAAGGCCACGCGCGTCGATGGGATTCCCCCCTGGCGCGTCTATATCTTCGTCGTCGCGCCGTTGCTGCGCGGCAGCTTCGCGACCGCGACCATACTGCTCGCAACCAGTGTGGCGCGGCTTTATGACCTCGTGGTAGCGATGACCAGCGGCGGACCCGGCATTGCCTCCGAGGTGCCGGCAAAGTTCGTCATGGATTACCTGTTCGACCGCGGCAACGTCGGCCTGGCAACGGCCGCCGCCACCTCGATGCTGATCACTGTCGCCGCGATTATCGCACCGCTGCTGTACCTGGCAGCGCAGCCGATCCGGCACGGCACGCCCAGCATGATCGGGCCCCGCCGGGCGGTTCCGCGTGGCCGTCGCCCTCGGCACCTGACGCCAGGGCGCATCGGACTCTATGCCTTCCTTGTCATCTGCGCGCTATTTGTTCTCGCGCCGCTCTACGTGATGGTGGTCACGTCGCTCAAGAGCATGCCGGAAATCCGCCAGGGCAACATCCTGGCGTTGCCGGTCGCGCCCACGCTTGCGGCCTGGAGCAAAGCCTGGTTCTCCGCCTGCACCGGCCTCACCTGCCGGGGCATACGCGTGGGCTTCGTCAACTCGTTGCGCATCATGATCCCGAGCGTGATTGTGTCGATCAGCGTGGGCGCCGTCACCGGCTACGCGCTGTCGTTCTGGCGCCCGCGCGGGGCGTTTCTTCTGTTCGGCTTGCTGATCGCCGTCGCCTTCATCCCCTATCAGGTGTTCATCTATCCGCTGGTGCGGATCTTCTTCCATCTCGGGCTCAACAACTCGATCCCCGGCATCGTGGTGGTGCACACGATCTTTGGCCTGCCGACCATGACCCTGATCTTCCGCAACCATTTCGCTGCCCTGCCGGAGGAGCTGTTCAAGGCCGCCCGGGTCGATGGCGCCGGTTTCTGGCGCATCTTCGGCATCATTATGCTGCCGATGGCGCTGCCAATCCTGGTGGTGGCCGTGATCCTGCAGGTTACTGGCATTTGGAACGACTTCATCTTCGGCTTGGTATTCGCCGGCCGCAGCAACCTGCCGATGACCGTGCAGCTCAACAACATCGTCAACACCACCGAGGGGGTGCGCGAATACAACGTCGATATGGCGGCGACCCTGCTCACCGCGATTGTGCCGCTGCTTGTCTATGCCGTCTCCGGCCGATGGTTCGTGCGCGGCATCGCCGCCGGCGCGATCAAAGGCTAGATGGATGAACGAGCGCGGCCATGTCTCTCTGCACGGCGTGAGCGTGGCCTACGGTGCGATGCGCGTGCTCGATCGGCTGGACCTCGACGTCGCGCGATCGGAATTCCTTGTCCTGCTCGGACCTTCCGGCTGCGGCAAATCCACCCTGCTCAACGCCGTCGCCGGTCTTGCCGAGATCGACGACGGCGAGATCTGGATCGGCGAGCGCAACGTCACCTGGGAAGAACCGAAGGACCGAGGCATCGCCATGGTGTTTCAGTCCTATGCGCTCTATCCGCGCATGAGCGTGCGCGGCAATCTCTCGTTCGGCCTCAAAGTTGCCCGTTTGCCGCGTGCCGAAATCGACCGGCGCGTGAATATAGCGGCCGAGATGCTGCAAATTGCCGAGCTGCTGGACCGTCGGCCCGCGGAACTCTCCGGCGGCCAGCGCCAGCGTGTGGCGATCGGCCGCGCCCTGGTGCGCGACGCGGAGGTGTTCCTGTTCGATGAGCCGCTCTCGAATCTTGATGCGCAACTGCGAGCGGAGCTGCGGGTCGAGATCAAGCGCCTGCATCAAAGCCTTGGTGCGACGATGATCTATGTCACTCACGACCAGATCGAGGCTCTCACCCTGGCCGATCGCATCGCGGTGATGAAGGACCGTCAATTTCAGCAGGTCGGCTCGCCGCAGGACATCTATCTGCGCCCGGCCAATCGCTTCGTCGCGGCCTTCGTCGGATCTCCGGCAATGAATTTCCTGCCGGGACGGATCGTGCTCGATCCCGACGGGCCAATGTTCCGCTCACCGGCGCTCAATCTGTCACTTGCGGACTACCCGTTCGCCCGCAAGCCGGTCGATGCGACGCTCGCCGAACTGGGCATCCGACCGGAACACGTCGTCCTTGCGACGGACCCGGCCGGCGCCCATGAGGTATCAGTGGAAATGACCGAACCGATGGGCAGCGATCTCTTGGCCTGGACGCGCCTCGGCGACCGACCGCTCTCGATCCGATTTCCGGCGGAGACAAAACTCGGGCCGGGCGATCGCCTGGGCATTCGATTGCCCGGACATCGGCTCTGCCTGTTCGATGCCGCCGATGGCACCCGCCTCTAACTTGAGCGTGAGACCCGTTGCAACGCCTCCCGTGACGCTCAACACGTTTGCCAGGCCAGGCCGGATTCCCGACGGCATAGCAGTCGAGCCGTTCGCGGCCAACCTTCAGCGGCTGGCTATAATAATCTCGGCCCGCCGGCTCTCGAGACCGGGGTTTTCGCCGGTTTGACCTCTACCGATGAGGACCAGCCGGTTTGCGGCGACGCCGCTCCTTATGAGCGCATCCGCTATGGTACGCGCCCGCCGCTGAGACAGCACCATATCTGCTGATGAGCTGCCCGCACTATCCGTGAAGCCGAGAACCTCAACTATTGATCCTGGATGGTCGTTCGCGCGTTGGGCGACTTGATTGACAACCTCGCGTGCCGGCGAATCGAGCTGTGCTGACCCCTCCTGGAAGAACACCACGTATTTGCGATTGGCCGGCTCGAACAGAGTACAAGCACCGAGGACAAGTAGGAGCGTCAGAGAAGATATGCTTTGCATGGGAGCGTTCTCCCAAGCTGCCGACATCTCCGCACATCATGCTGAAGGTGAAAGAAGCGCGTTCCAAATAGCGCGCTCTGACTAATCACCATAGGTCATTGAATGATGGACGCGGTAGCTCATCTGTGCCGCCAAAGGAGGTAATAATAAGACGGAATTCGCGTCTCGTCAGGGTCGATTTCCTCTGAACGAGATGCCACGGTAGCGCAGTCTAGACCCTAACGAGACGAGATTGCCTGTGGGTCCATCTCAGCTACCGAATCCCAGAGCCTTGGGACCGCTGCCACGACCAAGTGTGGCGCGGCGAATGGCCGCTCCAGCCGGCCAATTGCCCAAAGCGGACCTTCCCTTTTCGGCCACACCAAGCCACCAGACGAATGGCCGATTTTCGGATCAATTCCCCAGAAGCGGACCGATCCGAATCCACCCTGAGCGGCCGTAGCCGGGCTGCCGCCGCAGTCGATCCAAAGCCAACACGGTTCCCGCGTGCGAACACCGCACTTGTGAAGAGCGCGCGGTGGCGCAGCGTTCCCTTTCATGAGACTGTGCCGCGTCATCCTTTGCCGCCGGTATGAACTTGCATGTGGACCCATATCGCCTCCGCCTCGCTTACACCGCAGTCGCCTACAACAGCTGCCGTAATCGACACTGCCCCAAGTGCCAGGCAGCGGCGGCCAAGGAGTGGCTGCAAGCGCGCGAGGCGGAGCTGTTGCCGGTGCCTTACTTCCACCTGGTCTTCACGCTGCCAGGCCCGATCGCCGATATCGCCTATCACAACAAGGCGGTGGTCTATGACCTGCTGTTCAAAGCCGCGGCCGAGACCATGCTGACGATCGCGGCTGATCCCAAGCATCTGGGCGCCACTATCGGCATCACCGCAGTCCTGCACACCTGGGGCTCGGCGATGACGCACCATCCGCACCTGCATATGATCGTGCCCGGCGGCGGCATCTCGTGCGATGGCCAGCGCTGGATCGCCTGCCGGCCCGGATTCTTTCTGCCCGTCCTCGTGCTCTCCAAGCTGTTCCGGCGCTTGATGTTGGAGAAGCTGATTGCCGCGCATGCGGCGGGTAGACTGCAGTTCTTCGGCAAGCACGCTCATCTCGCTCAGCGAGAGGCATTCACCGCAGTTCTCGCACCGCTGCGGAAAACCAAGTGGTTCGTCTATAGCAAGCGCCCGTTCGCCGGACCCGAGGCCGTGCTCGCCTACCTCTCGCGCTACACGCACCGGGTCGCCATCTCCAACAGCCGGCTGATCGCCGCCGACGACACCGGCGTGACATTCAAGGTCAAGAATTATCGGATCACCGGACCCGACCGATATACCACCATGACGCTCGATGTCGCCGAGTTCATCCGCCGCTTTCTCATCCACGTCCTGTCCAAGGGTTTTCACCGCATCCGCCATTATGGGCTCTTCGCCAACGGTTGCCGTGCCGAGACCCTCGCCCGCGCTCGCCAGCTTCTGGCCGTCGCCGCGCCCAGCACCGAGACCGACGAGCAAGCTTCTGGCGACCCTGGGGAATCAGACGTACTCGCGCACCCATGCCCCTGCTGTGGCGGCCGGATGATTATCATCGAGACCTTCGAGCCAGGCGGCCACCCGCACTACCGCCCGTCAGCGCCGGCGCTCATTACTCATTATCAGGATCGACACCTCATGATCATGATCGCTGCCTGGCCGCGATGTCGCGCTGAACTCGCCTGCCGCTGGCTGCGGCAACGCTTGGCTAGCTGGGCGGTACTGCCGGCCGAGCACGCCTATCACAACCGCGCTCAACCCCCATCTCGACCATCAATCCAACCCGAGAGCTTTCGCCGGCCGCCCAATCGCGGACCAGCGACGCCGTTGACCCGGAAATCGGGTCATGATCCGGAGCGGAAATAACCAGCGAGAGCCGCGGGCGGAGGGACTGGGAATGGCGGGTTCAAATCCGGCCGCTCTGACCAATTAAATCAATCGCTTAGGCCCAGGCGGGGATAAAAATACAACCAGATCAATCGAAAAAGCTGCGCTGGGCCCAGTGTTCGGTGCCTCGACATCTTGTAGGTGGCCGGCGCGAGACCCATATATGTGGTAAATGACGCCGCCCTGGATGCTTCTCTGGAGCCCACGCGCCGTCGAGATTGACCATTAGCCGAGGGCAGGGGAATTTGAGCGGGGACGGGATTGCAATTCGGTGCAAGCTCACCGGCGATACGTTCGCCGACGCTTGGGACGCGATTAAGGTTCCAGTCGGCGTACGTGAGCGCTTGGTGGCGCAATCCCTGCTGATCCTCACTGTGCGCCAAAAGCTCCCGTTCGAACGTGCGCCCTTGCACGGGCTTATTCTCCTGGTCGGTCGACCTGGCACCGGTAAAACCACGCTCGCACGGGGCCTCGCATACCAGATCGCGCGCCATCTTCCGAAAACCGCTACAACCTTTGTCCAGGTCGACCCGCATGCGCTCGCCAGTGCCGCTTTGGGATCCAGCCAAAAGGCGGTCACCAAACTGTTCGAACAAACGTTGCCCGAGGCTGCGCTTGACGGCGCCGCGGTGGTGTTGCTCGACGAACTTGAGACCTTGGCCGCCGATCGTCAGCAACTAAGTCTGAATGCCAATCCCGTTGACGTCCATCGCGCTACTGACGCCGTCCTCACCGGACTGGACAACCTTACTCGTCAACACAAGAACGTCCTTGTCCTCGGGACCAGCAACTTTCCCCAGGCGCTCGATCGCGCCATTACATCCCGCGCCGATCTTATCGAGGACATCGGCCTGCCAAACGAAGAAGCGCGTCGAGACATCATCCTCGACACACTCGCAGGCATCGGCGAGGTCTGGAGCAAGGCTAAAACTCTGGAAACCGATGCTGGACGGTTTGCCAAACTCTCGGAAGGCCTCGACGGCCGTGCGTTGCGCAAGGCGATCTTTGCGGCGGCTGGTTCGGACGCCGCGACGGCGCAAGATCTCAACAAACTCAGTTGTAGCCAGATTGAGGTCGCAATCCGCAACGCACTCAACGTCCAGAAAGCGATGGCAAAATGAGAGTGCGCCGCGATATCAACTCGATTCCGGTCCGTTCTGCCTCCGACACATGGGACAAGATCGTTGCCCTGATCACGGGTAGCGGCTCTGTCGATGTCGACCAGCTTCGCAAAGCCGGCAGCACCATCGGTTCCATGATCACTGACGAACTTCCGGCGGAGCGCCCCTTCATTCTGGAAGGGTGTGGACCGCAGCTGCGCATCTACTGTCGCTTTGCCTTCAAGGCACTGGAAGCGGACGACGCAATCGATTCCCTGACCTGGAATCCGACCGCCGGCGACTGGACGCTGCATGTGCCGTGTGACGCGGAGAACCTTGCCTGGGTTCAGAGCGCCCTCAAGGCTTCGGCGCCGCGCATCAAGGCGTTCGATATCGCGGAAGGGGACAGGTTCGAAGAGGATGCCGGCGAGGCGCTGGCATCAAAACATTCAGGGAACGAAATCGTGGTGGACTGGAATCCGGAAGTTTAGGACTCGCGGCGAAATAAACGAATCGAGGAGCCGCAAACAAAGCACGAATAGAATCTGAGAATTTGCTAGGTGCGACGCGAGATGCGTCGGCTAGCGTCGCGGTGTGATCGACATCGCCGACATCCGTGCGCGTTGGCGGAAAGCAGCAGCCTTCCTCGATGAACGTGCCCGGCGACTGTTCGCCGCCAACGAAGCGCTGGCGCAGGGCCCTGGCGGCGTCACCGCGACCGCGAGCGCAACCGGGCTGGCGCGCAGCACCATCCAGCGAGGCATTGCGGAACTGCGGTGCGGTCGCAATGAACTGGGCGCCCGGCTGCGCCGGCCCGGCGCTGGCCGCAAGAGCGCGGTGACCCGGCAACCCGGGTTGCCGGCGGCGCTGGAGAAACTGATCGAGGACGCCATTCGCGGCGATCCCGGCTCGCCGCTGCGCTGGGTCAGCCGCAGTCAGCGTCACCTCGTCAAGGAGCTGACCGCGCTTGGCTTCAAGGTCAGCCAGCGCGTGCTCGGCAAGCTGCTGCGGCAACTGAACTACAGTTGCCAGGCCAACCGCAAGACGCGGGAGGGGAGCAACCATCCGGATCGCAACGCCCAGTTCGAGCACGTCAATGCGACGGTGCAAGCGGCGATCGCCGCGGGCGAGCCGGCGATCTCAGTGGACACCAAGAAGAAGGAGCTGGTTGGGGATTTCAAGAACAACGGCCGTGAGCTGCGTCGCAAGGGGGATCCCGAACCGGTGCGGGTGCACGACTTCAAGATCCCGGAACTTGGCAAGGTCGCTCCCTATGGCGTGTACGACATTGCTGCCAACCACGGCTGGATCAGCGTCGGCATCAGCGCTGATACCGGCGCCTTTGCGGTCGAGAGCATCCGGCATTGGTGGCATAGGCTCGGCAAGCAGCGTTATCCCAATGCGACGTGCCTGACGATCACCGCCGACTGCGGCGGCAGCAACGGGCCGCAGGTGAAGCTATGGAAACGCGAACTCCAGCGTCTTGCCAACGAGACCGGCCTGAAGATCACGGTTACCCACCTGCCACCCGGCACCAGCAAATGGAACCGCATCGAACACCGGCTGTTCGCCTTCATCACCATGAACTGGCGCGGCAAGCCACTGGTGAGCCATCAGGTGATCGTGCAACTGATCAGCTCTACAACCACCGAGACTGGTCTCAGGGTCTGCTGCGAGCTCGACGGCAACCTCTATCCCAAGGGGGTGAAGGTGTCCGATGACGAGATGCAGGCGATCAACATCACGCGCCACGCATTCCATGGCGAGTGGAACTACACCATTGAGCCAAATCAACAACCGCCATGAAGCACTTATTCCGCCGCGGGCCCTTAGTCGCATGAGCGCAGCGTTTACATATGCCTATAACCGCACAAGCAGCGTTATTTTTCTTGCTGACAACATGCGCAATGCCCTCCGCGACGTGATCCGCGAAAACGGGCTCAGTCCGCAATATCTGATGGGCCAGTGGGACCAGTGGGTGCAGAAGACGATCAAGACATGGGCGAGCAGCGGCCATCTACGCACGATCGTAATAGAATTCTACAAGCCCGGGACTTCGGCGGCACTTGCCCGTTGGGATTTTCCGATCAACTACACCGGCTCCGGCATCGACGACGACATGTGGCTTGATAAGGCCTATCTCCGCCAGCTGATCGCGAAGGCCGCCAAACCGACGTCGGATTGCGTTTATCGTATCCTTCTCACACACCAGCCGAATCCGCCGGATGTGCCGGGGACCAGCCTCTCGTCGTTCCCCTTTCTGTCGACGGGCCGGCTCTCGGCGCGATCGGCGGGTATCATCGTGGCAACGGGCCATTTGACGGCGTCGGCCACCTATTGGGGATAACTATGCTGACGACTGCGCAAGCCTTCGAGAAATTCCAGCAAAAGCTGGAACTGAGCGACACCGAGGCCAAGGACGCGCAGCGCCGCCACCAGGATGTCCGGGGGTGCATCCGGGCGGAGTTCGACATTCTTCGCGATTTTCTCTCAGGCTCCTATGCGCGTCATACGAAGACGAAACCGCTCGCGGACGTTGATATCCTCTTTGTTATGCGCGAACAGGAGCGTTGGCGGCGCGACAAAGCGCCGATCGACACGCTGCGCGCATTTGGAGCTTGCTTGGAGAAAACTTATACCGATCCGCACCAGGTGAGCATTGGCCGCCGTTCGGTCTCCGTGGAGTTCGAGAAGCCGAACTATAGCGACGACCATCCGGGAAAGATTCTGAGCATCGATGCCGTGCCGGCATTGGAATGCGAAGTCGGCTACGAGATCCCGGACAAGGCAACAGGGACTTGGATCAAGACCAATCCGGACACCCATGCCGCACGAGCGACCGTGAAGAACAAGGCACTCGAGGGCAAATGGATTCCCCTCGTGAAAATGCTTCGCGGGTGGAACCGTGCCTCAGGCAAACCGGTCCAACCGTCCTTCCTGGTCGAAGTAATGGCTGAATACTTGGTCGATGCACCCTTCTCAACGTACGCCAGCGAGGCCCGCAATTTCTTTGCGGCGGCGTCTGCCCGCATTGGCGACGACTGGCCAGATCCGGCTATCTTGGGACCGTTGGTCTCAGACCAGATGACCAAGGAACTCGTCGACAAGGCGCGCGCGGCCTTGCGGGAGGCGGAGCGCCTTGCCGCCTTGGCGTTCCGCCATGAACAAACCAACAATCAAGGCGAAGCTTTGCGGACGTGGCGAGAAATCTTCGGCCCGTTTTTCCCGCTGTCGTAGGGTGCCGTGACAACAGACCCGACAGGCGTGTCTTTCCTAAGCTATCGTCGTAGCTGCGTCGACGATGCGCGCATGCTCATCATGGCGCAGCATGACGTCGGCATACCGACGTGGCAGGACCTCAACAACCTTGGAGAAGGCCATACAGACCATCAACTTCGGGCCGTCCTCAATGAGGACAGGATTGCGAATGCGATTGCCTATCTGACCCACGACGTGGTGGGCTCGGCTGTGATCACCAGGACCGAGCTTCCCGGGATTGTCGCGCGCGCCGATCGCAACGATGGGTTTTTTCTGGTTCCCGTGGCGGCACGTGGCCTCGATTATCGGGATGTGACGGCGACCGTTGGCACCTATCTGGGAACTCATGATCTGAGCCAATGGAACATCGCGAAGGTATTATCGAATCCTCTGACCCACGACGATGCCGTCAAAATCGCCCAGCGCGTGCTTAGAGATCGCCTTGGCATCCTTCATCGTGCGTTACCGGCTGCTGAGCCACTGCGCTTTGAGCTACATACGCGCAGCGCGCCGGCGGTCCGGCCAGGCGTCGCCCTAACCCTCGATTGGACGCATCGTTTTGCCGGCCGGCAGGCGTCGGCGGACACGTGGCGCGACATTCTCATTCCCGCGTGCGAGACCGCCGTCTCAGCCTGTAACCGATACGCGCCAGGCCGACCACTGGCGCTCGCAGGATTTTGTGCGCTGCCAGCAGCGATCGCGCTCGGCTGGAGTCTCCTGGCGACACGGGGTATCGCAAGTGCCTGGGAACAGGTGTCGCCCAGGCGGGGTCCACAATTGTGGAGTCTCTCGGCGGCATGGGCGGCGAGCGGATATGAGCTTGATCTTCGGTCGGCCAATCCTGCAGCGGACGATATTGCGGTGTTGCTATCCATTGCCTCAAACGTCGAACCGGCATTTGCCGCGTCGCGAAATGCGCTGCCGCAGTTTCGCGCGATTCTTCATATCAAACGTGACGCCCCGTTCCCCCACGACATCGCAACGCCGGAGGAGGCGTGCGACGTCGCTGCGCGTGTGGTCGAGGGCTTGCGCCTGGCCCGTGATCAATATCAGGCACGCGGCACGGTTCATCTCTTCCTCGCGGCGCCGGCTGGCCTCGCTTTCCTGGTCGGTCAATCGCTCAACACAGCGGGGCCGATACAGACTTATGAACATGTCCCCATCGATGCGGTTGGAGTTTATCAATCGGCGGCGCGGTTGATGCCGGCGACCTGAATGAGCGTGTCCCGTGGGCAAATCTAAACGTCCCGATCAGCAGACCGCAATGCAAAATGCGGCGCGTCTCTATGATCAGTTGACCACGCTGGGACCTTTGCAGGATGTCGACGCCGCCGCCGCGTTGAAGAGGATCGGGCTTCTGGTCGATCTCGCCAGTGATCTCGCCCGACAAGACGGAACGACGCTTGCCCTGGAGTGGGGCCAACAACTCGGGGCACGCAAGCTGAACGCTCGGCATCGAACGCTACTTGAGTATTTTGTGGCAAACGCCTGGCACAACCGCCAGCGTGAGCGCCATCGCCACATCGATGCTGCGTGGGATTGGGAACAGCCTGAGCTGCTGCGCCAAGTTTATCACCTCCGAGCGGCGGCACGGTCGCCAGGATTCGACAAGCTTCCGCCAACTCGCCGATGCCAGATTCTGACGAACCTTGGCAATCAGCTAAACGCGGTAGGCCGGTTCATCGAGGCGCGCGCGACTTGGACCCGGGCGTTGGCAGTTGATCCACACTTCGGCATCGCGCTCGGCAACCGAGGTTCGGGCTTGTCGCAATACGCGCGTTCGCACTACGATCAGAACCAAGCTGCCGTCCTCCTCTCCTTCGCCTATGACGATCTCACGGCGGCGCTGGGGCCTCGAGCGCGCTATCACGGCGAAGGTCAACAAGGTGCAAGGGATTATTTCGCGGCACAGCGGGTCCAGGTGGAGCGGCGGATCGACGTCGGTCGCGTTAAGCGTAATCTCAAGCTCGATGGACATTCCCTCGGTAAGAGCCCTGCCGAAAAAGCCTACCGGCATTGGGTGCTCAGAGAGGGTTTATTCCTCAACCCGCTAAACGACCTCGGCCCATACGCTGTCGCCGCTCACGACGTGTTGTCCTTGCCGAGCTACACAACGCCGTTGCGCGAGCCTCCGGCCCTAATCGGCTTCTTCAATCAGATGAAACAGGAGTTCGTGTCCGCGCGCTGGATTCTGTATGAAGGCCTGCACGCCAAGGGTATACACTTCTCAGATCGCGACGTGTTGCTGTTCAACACGCTAGACTATCCGAGCTATGCATTGGCGATCGAGAAGGTCAAGGCCGCGTACCGGATGGCCTATTCGCTGTTCGACAAGATCGCGTTCTTCCTCAACGATTATGCCAAACTCGAAATCGTGCCGCATCAGGTCTATTTCCGAACCCTTTGGTATGAAAACCCCGATCCCAAGAGCGGAATCCGCGACGCATTCAATCGGTCGCGAAATCTGCCCCTGCGCGGCCTGTTTTGGCTTGCCAAGGACCTTTTCGATCCGTCGTTGCGCGATGTGATGGAGCCTGAAGCCAAAGCATCATACGCCATCAGAAATCATCTTGAGCACAGCTATCTCAAGGTCCACGAGATAATGCTGCCGCGGGCTCAGAAAACAAGCGACGGTGACGCCTGGGCAGACCGTCTGGCCTATTCAATCCAGCGGGAGAAGGCTTATCCCGTTCACTCAGGTTGGTCTATATGTAGTGCTTGGGCTGGATTGGCGGCATGGCATTGGTTTGGCGGCGCGTGGGTTCGAGTGTTTGGTGACCCTTGCGGGGATTGTCCCGCTCGATGATGTCCCAATAGCTCGCCGGCTGGTGGCGCGCGACGAGGCCCAGCATGGTCTCGAACGAGACATGCCGGTAAAATCGACGGTTGTAGCGGAAGACCTCGAGAGTGCCGAGTTCTCGGCTACTTTCCGACGGCCCATCGCTTGCGCTCGTAGTCTTCGAGCCACGGCTCCATGAGCCGGTCGAATTCCTCGAGCTGTCGTTCGGAGTAGGATTCGGGCGCGCAGTTTTCCAGCCAACCGAACACGTGAATTTCGATCAGGTCGCGGGGCATGTCCGGATGCTCGGCATGGAGGCGTTCCGCCAACTCCTCGATCGAAAGCCGTTTCCCGTCGGTCCAGACGATCTTGCGCCGCCTGGCGTCGACGTCGGCATGGTCCAGCGCGCCGAAGACCAGATCGAGCGCCTCGATCGAGTGTTGTCCCTCGGGCGAGTCCATCCATTCGAGAAAGCCCTCAATGAAGGGGTTGTCCTCGAAGGGGTGTCTGTCCTTGCGGGAGGGTTCTGCACGCCGCTGGCCCATCGGATCAGGATAGCACCGCTGCTCACTCCTGTCGCCAGGCTCACGATCGATTCATCGTCGATCACGGGAGATTCAACATTGTTACAACGACTTCCAGGGTAACGACAGCGTTCATCAGAAACAACAACGAGTCGGCCCGATGTCGCTGTGGATGCTCTGGTGGAACGCGATCTGGCTGCTGCGCCCGGCGTTCTCCCGCCTGCGAACCTTCCTGTGGTTCGCCACCGCGGTGGCAGGCTTCACGGTGCGGACGGAGCTGCTCGGCGTCACCTCCATCGTGCGTGCGCTGAACCTCGATCCGCGCTGCTACAATACGCTCGTCGATTACTTCCACAGCTCCGCCGTCAAGCTCGACCGGCTCACAGCGCTGTGGACCCAGCTGGTGCTGCGCCTGTTCCCCCAGAAGCTGCGCGTCAACGGCAGGTGCGTCCTGGTCGGCGACGGCATCAAGATCCCCAAGTGCGGCCGCAAGATGCCGGCGGTCAAGCTCCTGCATCAGCAGTCCGAACTCGAACACCAAGCCCGACTTCATCATGGGACACTCGCTGCAAGCCGTGAGCCCGTTGGTTCAGGCCGCCTCTAGCGTCTTCGCCGTGCCGCTCGCCGCGCGCATCCACGAGGGCGTGGTGTGGTCCAATCGCGACCGCCGCACCCTGCTCGACAAGATGCTCACCCTCCTCGGCATCGCCGCCGTCGAACAACCCTTCTACTTCGTCGCCGACGCCTACTATGCCGCGCGCAAGATCGTCTCCGGCCTGATCACGCAGGACAACCATCTCCTCACACGCGTCAAGTCCAATGCCGTCGCCTACACCGCCTACCAACAGCGCGGCCCGCGCAAGCGAGGCCGGCCCAGGCTCTATGGCAGGAAAGTCAAGCTCAGGTCCCTGCTGCAAGACCCCAAGGCCTTCCAGCAGGCCAAAAGCCCCGTCTACGGCGAGAACAAGGTGATCATCCAGTATCGGGTCCGCGACCTGCTGTGGCGCCCAGCCGGCCGGATGGTGCGTTTCGTCGCGGTGGTTCATCCAACAAGAGGCTCTTGCCTGCTCATGTGCACAGACACCTCTCTGCAGGCCATCGAGATCATTCGTCTCTACGGCCTGCGCTTCAAGATCGAGCACACCTTCAAGCAGGCAGTGCGCCTCATCGGCACGTTCACCTATCACTTCTGGATGTCCGACATGAAACCGTTGCGTCGCAACAACGGCAACCAGCATCTCCACCGGGCATCGCCCAAATACCGCGACGACGTCAAACGCAAGCTCCATGCCTATCACGTCTTCATCCAGGCAGGTCTCGTCTGCCAGGGACTGCTTCAGTACCTCTCCGTCGCCTATCCCCAGCTCGTCTGGAACTCCTTCGGGTCCTGGCTGCGAACCATTCGACCCGGCATCCCGCCCTCCGAGCTCGTCGTCGCCACCGCGCTACGCCACAGCCGGCCAGAATTTCTCGTGAATACCGCCCAAAGCAACATCTTCGCGAAATTCCTCACCGAGCGACAGGACCCGCACAAAATGCAGGCCTTCCGCCTCGCCGCCTGAGCCGAAATTCTGGGCAAACCCCAGACTCTGCAAGCGGAAGACGAACTCATCGAGATAAGTGTCGACGTGCTTGCGGCGCAGGCCATGATACGTCCCGAGGGCCCATCGCTTGAGCAGCGAGAAAGCGCGATGACTCCACGGCAAGACGATGTGCGCCGCCATCTTTCCGACGACGCGAGGATCGTGTCGGTAATGGCTGGACAATCCGGGATAGGACGCGTGGCCATCGGTGATCAGCGTGGTTCCCGGCTTCACGTTGGCCCTCACGAAGGCCTCGACCGACGCGGTCGTATTGTCGGCGATCATGGCGAGGCGGAGACGGCCGGAGCGCGTGCCAAGGTACTTTGCTCCTTTCCGTCTGGGCCTGGTCGTGTTGGCGTCCCGATCAATCACCTCAACGGCGCCGGCGATGAGGATTTCCCGGCGTTGCCTGGCTCGAAGAACGTATCGCCGACGCGGAATGGAATCTCCGCCTGATCGACCTCGACAACCCCTTCGAGGGGATCGCGGTTCGGATCGACCATTGATCGCCGAAGCTTTTGGGTCAGCAGCCAGGCCGTCTTGTATGTGACGCCAAGCTGATCTGCCAACTGCCGCGCTGACATGCCGTTCGAATGGGTCGCCATCAAATGCGCGGCCCAGAACCACGTCGTCAGGGGCAGCTTGGAGCGGTGCATCGCCGTACCCGCCGTGATCGAGGTTTGCCGACCACAGTCGAGACATTCGAATAAGCGCGGGCGGCTATGCAGCGCGACACCGCGAGGCTTGCTGCAAGCGGGGCAAACGAAACCCCCAGGCCAGCGCCGCTTGAACAGGAATGCCGCGCACCGCGTCTCGTCGGAAAACGCTTCTTGAAACTCGGAAAGCGAACGCCCCCTCGCCATCGACCGTTCATCCCCGCGATTCCAACATAGCCGGCTGGATCGCTCGCACACTATATGTAGCAGATACCTGAGTCAACGGGATAAGCCTCAGCGGGAGGACTTTGAAGCCAAGACGACACACGTACTCAAGCTTGCGCGCGCCGGCTTGATCTATCTGTCGCTCGGAATGCTCCGCGAGGAACTGCGACGCCGTCAAGGGCAAGGGAGTGGGAAGTCTCTTCCCATGGAATTGCCCTTGGTAGAAGAGCGTTGGAAACGCTAAATCCGGCTTCGAACGCGGCGATCAGCATGCTGACCCATTTGTCCGTATAGGCCTTGCTGTTCATAAGGCCAGGGCTCCACGGCGTGCCGAAACCGCCCTGGGCCAGCGCGCTGTTGTTGGTGCCCATCACAAGCTGCCAGCTTTGGCCGCGCCACGACGTAATCGATCGCGCTCTGCTGGGTGGGCTCGATGATCGGCGTCGACGGATCTGACGTGCCGACCGCGGCGTCGTGGAACGTCTTGATCAGGCCGTAGTATTTGGTGATCTGATCCAGATCAGCGCTGATGATCCGGCTATTCCGGCCGAGCGTCCAGGTTTCATAGTTGATGCCTGCATTGTAGAGGAACGGCGTGCTGGCAGGCACTGGTGTGGGCCTCGAAACGACAGACATGCGTACCTCCAATGTGTTTTGGCCACGATACCGCTGTCGAGGACGGTCGAACACCCTCGCCCGGAGCCATCCGCATGCGCCGGCTCCGCGCCCGGCGCCCCGGCGGTGCACGCGTCAACCGGGTGGCGGTCTCCGAACGCTGCATTGCGGCCTTGACGAAGCTGGTCGTGCTTCCGCCCGAGGCTGCGGTGGATGCCGAGTGGATCGAGGGTGCCGTGGTCGGAGTGCTGAACGGGCGGGCCCGGAGGTAACGAGGCACCGATATGCGAACGCGCGCGTGAAGGCGGCTGCCGGCCCCAGGGGCAATCCCAGCGGTGTTGGGATCGTCGGGACGACCGGCTTCCAGCAGCGTGCACCAGCGCGGGATTTCAAGTCACGCATCGACAGCATCCGGCCGCGTCGCCCAGGCGGCAATCGGCCTAGCAGCCGCGCGAAACAGCGGCAGCAACCTCGCCGGGATCACGTTCGCCACGGGACCGCAGGAGCGGTAGTCATGGCTTCGCTGACCATTTCGTGTCGGCCGGTCTCCTTCGCGCAACGCATCACGCTCGCAAATGAACCTGCCGACGGGGCTCAGCTTCCCTCTAGCCTGGATTTCCACGGACCGGAAATCGCCTAACACGACAGGTTTCACATGCTAGTGGATCAGGCGGAGCGAACGGCCTTGCCACCATGGCACCAGGACGGGTTGGTCGATGAGTTCCGGAGGCGAGTACCATTGGAAGATGGGCGCGACGGTGGAAGCGCACTGTGACCTCGTCAGTGGCGATGGCGACGTTTGCCGGCATGTCGATCAAATCGCGGAAGATACGGCGGGCTTGGGCATCATCGTAGCCTCGCATGCGTCGGGCCATCAACCGGTAGAGGGCGCTGGCGAGGACGAGGAGCGCCATGTCGAAATCAACCTTGAAGCCGACTGAAGAGGAGAGCGCGTCGATGTGGAAGAAGCGTACGGCATCGGCGAGCGCATTTTCGATCAGCATGCGCTTGGCATAGCGAGTGATGAGGTTGCGGGCGCTGGCATGCCTGTCGTTGGTGACAAGGATAGTGGGTTCATCGTGGCCGAGATCCTTGATGAACAGTTGTCTGTAGGTGCGTTCGCGAAGGCAGACCTTCTGCTCGAAGACTTGGGGTGTGCGATATTTGCGACTGGGCAGGTTGAGCGTGATGGTGCGCCACGCCGATGCTGCCAGCTCATAGACTTCGGCCAGCAGGCCTTTGGAGCGCCGGCGCAGCGTCATAAAGGTGATCCCGGCGGCATCCAGCCGGTCGAGCCCTTCGTAAGTCGTGAGTTTGGAATCGAATACGAGGTGCTGCGGCACTTTGCCATGCTGACGCTTCCAGAACTCGATGAAACGGAAGATTTCCTCGGCCTCCTCACCCTTGCGAATGTCGGCGTTCGAGTAGCAGAACACCTGACTGTCGGCGTCCTGGGCGAGGAACGTGAGGATGCTGGGCTGACGGCGACTGCGCCTCGGCAGATAGTGTGTTTCGACCACCGGGTGTTCGCCGAAATAGGGCACGGAGTGGAAATCGAGGTTGATCGACTCCCCGCTGAAGAGCGCCTCTCCGGCCAACCGTTCGTGCCACAGAGCGAGCAACCGCGAGACGTTCTGCGGGGTGATCCGTGAGGAATACTCCGACAGGAAGCTCCTCTTCGGCATGACGTTGAGCCCGCAGAACAGCGCCAGGCCTTCGTCGGCAACCAGCGCCATGATATGGCTCTTCCGCTCAATGGCCCATAGCTTCAGAGCCAGCGAGGCGCGCAAAGCATGCGCGGCCGGGATCATGCGCGAGCCGGGGAGTTTGGCGCCGAGCGCCAGGGTGTCGGTGTTCAAACGCACCAGTTCGGCGATGAACAGGAACAGCCCCCCGACCCGTGTCGTGAACTCGCGCGGCGTGAGCGTGAAGCTGCGGATGTTGGCGACTGCCTCGGTGCTGGGCCCGGCTACGGCCGGACGCTCCTCGTCGAGCCGCCGCGGCAGCGGTGCGAACCCTTCCGCGGCGAGGACCTCGCGTACCGCAGTCGCACTGAGTGGCATTCCCCGTTCGGAAAGCGCCTGACTGATCTCGTAGACTGAGTAATTGCGTTTGCGCAGCGCCACGATCTGGTCATGGGCACGGCCCTTTCTGGGCTGCTCACGCCGACCCGGTCGGACGACGGCGAAGAAGTCTGGCAGTTCGCCGCGACGAAAGGCGTGGCAGAGCACCCGGAATGCGCCCGGTGAGTAGCCGAACCGTCGCGCCGCCGCGTCAGAGCCAATGCCTTCGAAGAAATAGGCGCGCAATGCCTCGTATTGGCGCTGCCGTGGGGTCGCCGGCCGGACGAAGAAGCGGCGGCACTTTGTTAGGTCATATGGTGCTCTGATAGCCACTTGTGCACGGTGTCTAACCCCATATATAGTGTCAAGCGAGAAAGACGTGACAACCCCTGCGCCTGCCAGAGAAGGGCTATGGTGCTGCATTTTTGCATCAACCGATGGCGAGGCGGAATCCTGGCAGTCTTCCTTTGGCAAGGAGAAGACAACGTACAAATGGGCTATCAGCGCACCATCATGCATAACAAATCACGCAAAAAAGCGAGTCTTTAGAATCGCTTGACTTGCCCACCGTTAGGCGGGCTCGGCTCCGTGGAAATCCAGGCTAGGCGGCCGGCCGACTCGAAACAGCCAATGATCGCGTCGCCGTACGGCTAAAGGACAAACCAAGCGACAACGCCGATTGCGACCGAGAGCGGAACCATGATCAGTAGGACCGACCTGATGCCTCTGACCAAGCCCCGCCTGTCGGCCTCGTTAAGGTCGAATGTTGCGGCAGACTCCATCTGATCAGCAGCCTCGCCGTCGGTCGTCACTTCGACCCGGGGATCAGGGTGCGGCGCGATCGGTTGAGGGTCCGTCGCGATCCGCGCGTTAGCGTAATATAAGACCTCTCGGATGAATGAGGCATTCCGTCATCTCCTGGAAGCAGAGATAGTTGCGTGTCAAAGGATTAATCGGGAGCTAACGAGCGTTCCCCGCAATTTGCGGCGCGGTGGCTCCGCCACCCCAATGCCGCTCTCGCTCACCAACCAACGTGTGAGCACGAAGCCCAGAAGGAAGGCGATCCGCCCACTCGGAAACGGGGCAGTGAGTGACGGACGCGCTAGAGCCGATAGGGCAGGCTAATGTAACATCAACGTATTCGTCCCAGTATGCAGGCGATGAGAGCCCTTTACCGGCCGCTCTTCGCTCTGCTGATCGCTGCACGGGCGGAGCCCGCCGACTTCCGAACCCTACTTCCATCTCGATGGTCCCGGCGATGTCCGGCGGCGGCTGACGATCTGAAGTCCGCCGTTTACCTCTGCTGCCCGGTTCAGAGTGCGGAAGGATGGGCGTATCTCACGGCGATGTCGACGTGTTTTCGAGGAGACCGCGATGAACTCGCCGGGAGCCGGCTGCTTCCCGCCCGGCAACTCGATTTTCGCGACGGACGGACCTCGCGCATCTTTCAAGAGACGCACGATCTCGGTAATTGGGTTGTGAACTTCGACGAGCTGTTGGATCGTCGGCAACTGCTCAATCAAGACGTGCGTGTGATCCGATATAAGCAGTCTGCCACACAGGGCCGCAATCTGATCATTTCATCGCGCGCGCCCTTGGGTCTTCTACGATCTATGATCCTGCACCGGGTAGCGTCACTCGGGTTGGACCTCAGCGACGGGGACCTGCGGGCGCTTGCGGACCGTCTAATCGAGGACGCAAACGACGTGTCGGGCGATATTGTGCTTAGAGCGGCGAAGCGGGGTCAGAGCGCTAGCGAATTGATCGGGGTCGTTTTGAGTTGTCGGATCGTCCGGGATCGGTTGGGCGCGGACTCCCTCGTAGGCTGGTACTTTCTGGACGACTATGCAGCTTGGATGGGCCAGCGGGAGGAGCAGCTTGCCGATCTTCTCGCTATAAGCCCTCACGTCACGCCCGACGGCCTCCTGCGCATCGCGCTGGCCGTGAGCGAAGCGAAATACGTGGACCTGGCGAGCGTCGCAACGAAGAAGAAAGAGTCCCAGAAGCAGCTCCGAGATACGCTCCGCCGCATCGAGGAGGCGGTGTTCGGTGATCCCCAGCGATTGGATCGGGAGTTGTGGCTCGCCCGATTGGCCGATCTCATGCTGGATGGAATCCGCGTTCCGGCCGCTAGCGGCGTCGATTTGAGCGACTGGCGTCGGGCGATGCGCGAGGGGCGATGCGAGATTGACCTTGAGGGCTATTCTCATGTGTTCGTCCCAACCGCCACTGACGGGGCCGAGCCGACTGACGTTTCCGAAGTGCCCGGGCACCGAATGCTTTTCAGGAAATCTATGGTCGGTCGTCCCTGAAGCGTCTGCTTCAGGCCTACTGGCGAGGGGAAAGTACGCTGGATCTCCGGAGATCCCTGGGAGCGGATCATGTGGATCGGACACCGAAGTGGCGGCGTCCGGGCTCAGGAGTTGTTGACACGAAAACTCTCGGCTCTGCTCTGATGGCTAAACGGCCAGGCCGGAAAGCAGCGCCCGAGAAGGAGGCTCAGAACCCAGTCCCCGATTCCGAGTTCGCTGGAGAGGCGCCTGTTTTGGCTGCCCCCGTTGAAGGTGACCCGGTTGCCTCGGGTTGGGCGTATCCGGAGATGTCATCCTTGGTGAGGCCCTCTCGCACTTCGGTCGCGGACGATGGGGCCGATCGTGAGTGGCTGTCTCGAGTTTCGGTCGCAACCAAGAGCGCGCTGCAGCAACTGCAGCTGCAGGCGAAGTTGCTGGAACTCGATGCTGACGCCTAACAGCGCTCTCTTAAGATTCGCAGGAAGCACCAACCTGACGGTCGAGCAGGTCACCAAGAAGCGGTCAGAGCTACTTACTACCTTCGGCCTTAATGTCATATCGATCCGACCGGAGCCGGGGGCCGTCGTGCTGGCGGTCGAGCGTCCTACCCGTAAGATCGTAGGCATCGAAGAGCTATGGTCGGGATGGCGGCCTCAGGCCTCCGGCTGGGGTAACCAGGATTTGTTAATCGGCGTGCGCGAGAAAGACGGATCTAATCTCATCCTGTCTCCAGGACGAGCGCACGCGCCGCATACGTTGATCGCCGGCAGCACGGGAAGTGGCAAGTCTGTGCTTATGCAAAATATAATTCTTGGAATCTCGGCCACTAACACACCTGAGCAGGCGCGAATCGTTCTGATAGATCCGAAACAGGGCGTAGACTACTTTGTTTTCGAAGATCTGCCCCACCTGGATGGCGGAGTGATCGATAATCAGGAGATCGCCACGCAGCGGCTGACCGAATTGGTCGCCGAGATGGATCGCCGGTACGCACGTTTCAAAGTGGCACGTGTCTCTAACCTCACCTCGTTCAATGCCAAAGTTCCTACCGTAGAACGTCTGCCGACGATCTGGCTCATCCACGATGAGTTCGCAGAGTGGATGCTGACGGACGACTATAAAGAGGCTGTTTCATCCGTCGTGCAGCGCCTGGGCGTTAAGGCACGAGCCGCCGGCATCTATCTAGCCTGGATTTCCACGGAGCCGAGCCCGCCTAACGGTGGGCGAGTCAAGCGATTCTAAAGACTCGCTTTTTTGCGTGATTTGTTATGCATGATGGTGCGCTGATAGCCCATTTGTACGTTGTCTTCTCCTTGCCAAAGGAAGACTGCCAGGATTCCGCCTCGCCATCGGTTGATGCAAAAATGCAGCACCATAGCCCTTCTCTGGCAGGCGCAGGGGTTGTCACGTCTTTCTCGCTTGACACTATATATGGGGTTAGACACCGTGCACAAGTGGCTATCAGAGCACCATATGACCTAACAAAGTGCCGCCGCTTCTTCGTCCGGCCGGCGACCCCACGGCAGCGCCAATACGAGGCATTGCGCGCCTATTTCTTCGAAGGCATTGGCTCTGACGCGGCGGCGCGACGGTTCGGCTACTCACCGGGCGCATTCCGGGTGCTCTGCCACGCCTTTCGTCGCGGCGAACTGCCAGACTTCTTCGCCGTCGTCCGACCGGGTCGGCGTGAGCAGCCCAGAAAGGGCCGTGCCCATGACCAGATCGTGGCGCTGCGCAAACGCAATTACTCAGTCTACGAGATCAGTCAGGCGCTTTCCGAACGGGGAATGCCACTCAGTGCGACTGCGGTACGCGAGGTCCTCGCCGCGGAAGGGTTCGCACCGCTGCCGCGGCGGCTCGACGAGGAGCGTCCGGCCGTAGCCGGGCCCAGCACCGAGGCAGTCGCCAACATCCGCAGCTTCACGCTCACGCCGCGCGAGTTCACGACACGGGTCGGGGGGCTGTTCCTGTTCATCGCCGAACTGGTGCGTTTGAACACCGACACCCTGGCGCTCGGCGCCAAACTCCCCGGCTCGCGCATGATCCCGGCCGCGCATGCTTTGCGCGCCTCGCTGGCTCTGAAGCTATGGGCCATTGAGCGGAAGAGCCATATCATGGCGCTGGTTGCCGACGAAGGCCTGGCGCTGTTCTGCGGGCTCAACGTCATGCCGAAGAGGAGCTTCCTGTCGGAGTATTCCTCACGGATCACCCCGCAGAACGTCTCGCGGTTGCTCGCTCTGTGGCACGAACGGTTGGCCGGAGAGGCGCTCTTCAGCGGGGAGTCGATCAACCTCGATTTCCACTCCGTGCCCTATTTCGGCGAACACCCGGTGGTCGAAACCCACTATCTGCCGAGGCGCAGTCGCCGTCAGCCCAGCATCCTCACGTTCCTCGCCCAGGACGCCGACAGTCAGGTGTTCTGCTACTCGAACGCCGACATTCGCAAGGGTGAGGAGGCCGAGGAAATCTTCCGTTTCATCGAGTTCTGGAAGCGTCAGCATGGCAAAGTGCCGCAGCACCTCGTATTCGATTCCAAACTCACGACTTACGAAGGGCTCGACCGGCTGGATGCCGCCGGGATCACCTTTATGACGCTGCGCCGGCGCTCCAAAGGCCTGCTGGCCGAAGTCTATGAGCTGGCAGCATCGGCGTGGCGCACCATCACGCTCAACCTGCCCAGTCGCAAATATCGCACACCCCAAGTCTTCGAGCAGAAGGTCTGCCTTCGCGAACGCACCTACCGACAACTGTTCATCAAGGATCTCGGCCACGATGAACCCACTATCCTTGTCACCAACGACAGGCATGCCAGCGCCCGCAACCTCATCACTCGCTATGCCAAGCGCATGCTGATCGAAAATGCGCTCGCCGATGCCGTACGCTTCTTCCACATCGACGCGCTCTCCTCTTCAGTCGGCTTCAAGGTTGATTTCGACATGGCGCTCCTCGTCCTCGCCAGCGCCCTCTACCGGTTGATGGCCCGACGCATGCGAGGCTACGATGATGCCCAAGCCCGCCGTATCTTCCGCGATTTGATCGACATGCCGGCAAACGTCGCCATCGCCACTGACGAGGTCACAGTGCGCTTCCACCGTCGCGCCCATCTTCCAATGGTCCTCGCCTCCGGACTCATCGACCAACCCGTCCTGGTGCCATGGTGGCAAGGCCGTTCGCTCCGCCTGATCCACTAGCATGTGAAACCTGTCGTGTTAGGCGATTTCCGGTCCGTGGAAATCCAGGCTAGCCTGGATTTCCACGGAGCCGAGCCCGCCTAACGGTGGGCGAGTCAAGCGATTCTAAAGACTCGCTTTTTTGCGTGATTTGTTATGCATGATGGTGCGCTGATAGCCCATTTGTACGTTGTCTTCTCCTTGCCAAAAGAAGACTGCCAGGATTCCGCCTCGCCATCGGTTGATGCAAAAATGCAGCACCATAGCCCTTCTCTGGCAGGCGCAGGGGTTGTCACGTCTTTCTCGCTTGACACTATATATGGGGTTAGACACCGTGCACGAGTGGCTATCAGAGCACCATATGACCTAACAAAGTGCCGCCGCTTCTTCGTCCGGCCGGCGACCCCACGGCAGCGCCAATACGAGGCATTGCGCGCCTATTTCTTCGAAGGCATTGGCTCTGACGCGGCGGCGCGACGGTTCGGCTACTCACCGGGCGCATTCCGGGTGCTCTGCCACGCCTTTCGTCGCGGCGAACTGCCAGACTTCTTCGCCGTCGTCCGACCGGGTCGGCGTGAGCAGCCCAGAAAGGGCCGTGCCCATGACCAGATCGTGGCGCTGCGCAAACGCAATTACTCAGTCTACGAGATCAGTCAGGCGCTTTCCGAACGGGGAATGCCACTCAGTGCGACTGCGGTACGCGAGGTCCTCGCCGCGGAAGGGTTCGCACCGCTGCCGCGGCGGCTCGACGAGGAGCGTCCGGCCGTAGCCGGGCCCAGCACCGAGGCAGTCGCCAACATCCGCAGCTTCACGCTCACGCCGCGCGAGTTCACGACACGGGTCGGGGGGCTGTTCCTGTTCATCGCCGAACTGGTGCGTTTGAACACCGACACCCTGGCGCTCGGCGCCAAACTCCCCGGCTCGCGCATGATCCCGGCCGCGCATGCTTTGCGCGCCTCGCTGGCTCTGAAGCTATGGGCCATTGAGCGGAAGAGCCATATCATGGCGCTGGTTGCCGACGAAGGCCTGGCGCTGTTCTGCGGGCTCAACGTCATGCCGAAGAGGAGCTTCCTGTCGGAGTATTCCTCACGGATCACCCCGCAGAACGTCTCGCGGTTGCTCGCTCTGTGGCACGAACGGTTGGCCGGAGAGGCGCTCTTCAGCGGGGAGTCGATCAACCTCGATTTCCACTCCGTGCCCTATTTCGGCGAACACCCGGTGGTCGAAACCCACTATCTGCCGAGGCGCAGTCGCCGTCAGCCCAGCATCCTCACGTTCCTCGCCCAGGACGCCGACAGTCAGGTGTTCTGCTACTCGAACGCCGACATTCGCAAGGGTGAGGAGGCCGAGGAAATCTTCCGTTTCATCGAGTTCTGGAAGCGTCAGCATGGCAAAGTGCCGCAGCACCTCGTATTCGATTCCAAACTCACGACTTACGAAGGGCTCGACCGGCTGGATGCCGCCGGGATCACCTTTATGACGCTGCGCCGGCGCTCCAAAGGCCTGCTGGCCGAAGTCTATGAGCTGGCAGCATCGGCGTGGCGCACCATCACGCTCAACCTGCCCAGTCGCAAATATCGCACACCCCAAGTCTTCGAGCAGAAGGTCTGCCTTCGCGAACGCACCTACCGACAACTGTTCATCAAGGATCTCGGCCACGATGAACCCACTATCCTTGTCACCAACGACAGGCATGCCAGCGCCCGCAACCTCATCACTCGCTATGCCAAGCGCATGCTGATCGAAAATGCGCTCGCCGATGCCGTACGCTTCTTCCACATCGACGCGCTCTCCTCTTCAGTCGGCTTCAAGGTTGATTTCGACATGGCGCTCCTCGTCCTCGCCAGCGCCCTCTACCGGTTGATGGCCCGACGCATGCGAGGCTACGATGATGCCCAAGCCCGCCGTATCTTCCGCGATTTGATCGACATGCCGGCAAACGTCGCCATCGCCACTGACGAGGTCACCGTGCGCTTCCACCGTCGCGCCCATCTTCCAATCGGTACTCGCCTCCGGACTCATCGACCAACCCGTCCTGGTGCCATGGTGGCAAGGCCGTTCGCTCCGCCTGATCCACTAGCATGTGAAACCTGTCGTGTTAGGCGATTTCCGGTCCGTGGAAATCCAGGCTAGTCTTCGCCGCCCAGCGTCCGGATGCGTACGTCATGCCAATGCAGCTGCGCGCGAACTTGGGTAATCGGCTCATCCTGAGGGTCGATTCTGAGGGTACATCGGAGATTGCACTGGGAGAAAAGGGAGCGGAGCGCTTGCTGGGTCGCGGGCATTTGTTGGCAAAGTTGGAGGGAGAGAGGGATCTTTGTTTCGCCCAGGTGCCGTTCGTTGATCCGGAGCTTGCCGAAGCCATGGTCGCCGCTATGCGCGGTCCAATCCGGGCGGACTGAAGCTTGAACATCGACCGGGCGGTCGCCGAGTGAATCGCGCCCGGGGAATGCGGCCGGTTGAGCTGGAAGTGCGCATGCGGTGGCGAGTGTGACCTTGAAAGGTTGGTCCGTTTGACGTACATTCGGGACTGGAGGTACCCCATGGCTACGACAGCAAAGCGCGACCGGCGGCTCCGGGAAGAGCGACTTGGGTTTCGCGTCGATGAGCCCACCAAAGCCCTTATTGAGCGGGCGGCGCAGCTTGAACGACGCAAGCTGACGGATTTCTGCATGACGGCGCTCACAGACGCAGCCCGGCGGACGATCGCGGAGCATCAGACGCTCGTTCTGTCCGACCGGGATCGGGCTGTCTTTTTCGATGCGTTGGTCAATCCACCAGCGCCGAGCGAGCGGCTCCAGCGGGCGTTTGCGGAGCATAAGCGCCGGGTCGTGCCGTGAATGGCGAAACGGCCATCCGAGGATCTTCGCATCGTGCTGCTCGGGGAGGAGCACGACCGGGGCAGCTTTACCTGTGGTGTGGAAAGCCTGGATCGCTATCTCAAGACCCAGGCTGGCCAGGATGTGCGCCGGAAGGCGAATGCCGTGTTCATCTTGAGCGAGATCGGCGAGCCGACCCGCGTCCTCGGCTACTATACCCTTTGCGCCATGGCGATCTCCCAAGGCGATGTGCCGGAGACGGCTCGCAAGCACGTTCCGCGCTACCCGCTGGTGAGCGCCACCTTGATCGGCCGGCTGGCGGTCGCAAAGGACAGGCAGGGACAGCGTCTGGGCGCGGTCCTTTTGGCCGACGCGCTCCAGCGGGCCTTCGAGAGCGCCAGCACGGTGGGGGCTTCGATGGTGATCGTCGATGCACTGGACGAGGCAACAGCCGGTTTCTATGCGGCGCATGGATTCGTGCGGTTGCCGGACTTGCTGCGGCTCGTGCTGCCGATGCGGCTAGCAGGCGGGAGCGCTGAGCGATGAGCTTCGTATCCACCTCGCAGCCGGCGCCGGGGAAGCGCCCGGGGAAGCAAAATCGCCCTTACTTCGGCCTTCGGGGAAGCACGGTGACGCCCAGCGCGAGCCTTCGCCCTGGTGCGCGACCGTTCTCATCACAGCCTCCTGCGCGGGCGGAAAACCGGGCTTTGGGAACTGCATACATGCCGAAGGTAGCCGAAAGCCTGCTACTTCCTGCTTTCCGCTGCTTCCCCCCTGCTTCCCCGGCTTTCGTGCCGAGGGCGGGGAAGCAAAAAACGGCCCCGAAGGGCCGATCTAAGCCGCTGATTTCCTTAAGAAAATCTGGAGCGGGCGAAGGGATTCGAACCCTCGACCCCAACCTTGGCAAGGTTGCATCTCGCTCAGCCAATGAAAACAGCGCCACCGGCTTCTACGTCCGACAGCGCCGCTCATCAGAGGACCAGCGCCCCATGCGCCGGGCACGGCCGCACGCTACCTCGGCCAAGCGTTCGAAGTCGAATGGTTCGACACAGAAGGTTCTCCGGGCGGCACGCGCACCGGGCCTGGCAGGAGCTCCGCCAGCAGGTGCGACCGCGGCTGACCGAGGCTGAACAGTCGGATTCGCCGACCTAGCCGCGGCGATCGGCCGCGCCGAGAGCACGACCAAGATCCCCCTGCTCAAGCGCGCACCTCGGCATGCTTGCTGTCGAACCTGTTCGCCACCTGGGGCCCGGAACCCGGACCACCACCGCCGCCTGAGCGCGCGTCCACTTCTGCCACCTCGGATGAGGTGGCAAAAAGTGACACGCCCTCGCTCTCAGCCGCCGGAACGCCGGCCGGGATCGTGCCGTGGCCGATGTTGGTCTGGAGGTCGAGCCGGCAGCCGCCGCAGTGGATTTTGCCCGGAGGCAGTGGGTATGGAAGCAAGGTGTTGTCGGTGATCGCCATTACCGTCGGTGCGAGGAACTTGCCTGACAAGCCGTGGTACCAGGATTGCTTCAACCGGTGGAGAGTCGGTCAGTCGCGCCACGAGAGCAGGCTCCGATTCCTTGGCAGCTCGAGGAGGCAGGGGTCGGGGCTGAGACCGCTGGGCAGTAGGTAGGGGGGACAGGGAAAGCCCTTCGAGGCCCCAGCCGCCTCGGAAACCCGGAAATCCAGCCCGATCGGAGAGGCAGGGGGACCGGCCGAGTCCATTGCCGCTACCGGGGCGGGCTGACCCCGGTTTTGGGTCCCCCCGTGGTCCCCCGAGGCTGGAAACTGGTTGCGGGGCCAGGATTTGAACCTGGGACCTTCAGGTTATGAGCCTGACGAGCTATCCGAGCTGCTCCACCCAGGCGTTCGTGTGGCGTCGCGCCGCGTCGGCTGATCCCTTGCCCAAAGGACTTTGGTGACGTGTTGGACGGGGATGCTGGCGCCGCGGGGCTCGCCCAAGCGGGCGGCCGTCCTTTACTGCCAGCCCTGTCCTTTCCTCTGGCGTGGCAGATGCTTTTTCGGCCGCGCCAGACCGGGGCAGTGCGGATCGCAACCGCATGCCCCCCTGGTGCCCGGCGCCGCTCTGCTTGTTACCCGCCATGTTTCCCTGCAGTATGATACCAGGATCTGATTTCGCTTAAGTGCTTGTTTTTGTTGGTGAGCCCGGAGGGACTCGAACCCTCGACCCCAAGATTAAAAGTCTCGTGCTCTACCGCCTGAGCTACGGGCTCCCACACAGGGAAACAAACGCCTTCTGCACACGGCGCTGGCCCATGTCCAGCCCCTGGCAGGCGGCCTCGCCACCACCTTGCCACCCGTCAGGCTTCATGCTTTGGCCGTACCCGACGGACTCCGACGGGAGAGCGCGCTATGACGCACTATCTGGCTGATACGGTGGTCGATCTGCTGACCCGAGGCGCGGACGGCAATCCGGCCATCGGCGCCCCAGGTCGGCGTTGGCTCACGCACGCAGCGCTGCGCGACCAGGTGCGGCGCACCATAGCCGACCTCAACCACATGGGGATCGGTCGCAACGATCGGGTCGCGATTGTGCTGCCCAACGGGCCGGAGATGGCGACCGCCTTTGTCGCCATCGCCGCCGGGGCCTCCACCGCGCCGCTCAACCCCGCGTACAAGACGGAAGAGCTCGAGTTCTACTTGTCCGACCTCAAGGCAAGCGCGCTGGTGATCCAGCAGGGGATGGAAGGCCCCGCGCGCGCCGTCGCCCGCGCCCGCGAGATCCCCATTGTCGAGCTGATCCCCATCCCGGACGGGCCGGCCGGCAGCTTCGTCCTGCAACCGCCGCCGTCGCTCTCCGGCGACCCGAGGCAAGGTGGCGCAGCGGCAGCACAGGACGTGGCACTCGTGCTGCACACCTCCGGCACCACCTCACGGCCAAAGATCGTGCCGCTGCGCCACATCAACATCACTGCCTCGGCCTACCACATCGGCGAGACGCTGGCGCTGTCGCCGGACGATGTGTGCCTGAATATCATGCCGCTGTTCCACATCCACGGCCTGATTGCGGCGACGCTGTCCAGCCTGGCCGCCGGGGGCGCGGTCTGCTGCACCCTGGGCTTCAACGCGTTCCGCTTCTTCTCGTGGTTCGCCGAGGCGCGGCCCACTTGGTACACCGCTGTGCCGACCATGCATCAGGCGATTCTCAACCTGGCTAAACGCAACGAAGCAACAATCAAGGCGAGCCGGCTGCGCTTCATCCGCTCCTCCTCCTCCTCGCTGCCGCCGCAGGTGATGGAGATGCTGGAGCAGACTTTCGGTGTGCCGGTGATCGAATCGTACGGAATGACTGAAGCCGCCCACCAGATGGCGTCGAATCCGTTGCCGCCGCGCAAACGCTACCCTGGTTCCGTAGGCATCGCCGCCGGCCCGGAGATCGCCATCATGGACGCCGACGGCAACCTTCTCCCGCCCGGCGAGCTCGGTGAGGTCGTGATTCGTGGCCGCGACGTAACCGCCGGCTACGAGAACAATCCCGAAGCCAACGCCGCGGCATTCACCAACGGCTGGTTCCGTACCTGGCGATCAGGGATTCCTCGATGAGGAAGGCTATCTGCGGCTGACCGGGCGCCTCAAGGAGCTGATCAACCGCGGCGGCGAGAAGATAAGCCCGATCGAAGTCGATGTCGTGCTGATGGACCATCCGGCGGTGGCTCAGTGCCTGACCTTCGCCATGCCGCATGCGAGCCTCGGCGAGGAAGTGGCCGCCGCGATCGTGCTATGCGACGGCGCAACCTGTACGGAATATGAGTTGCGGGATTTCGTCGGCGCGCGTCTGGCCCCGTTCAAGGTACCGCGGAAGATCGTCTTCGTCGAAGAGATCCCGAAGGGTCCCACCGGCAAGCTGCAACGCATCGGCTTGGCCGAGAAGCTCGGCATCACCGTATGAAGGTCGCGGTCTTCGGCGCCGGCGCGATCGGCGGTCTGCTCGCGGCCAGGCTTGCGGCCGCCGGCGTCGATGTCACAGTGATCGCCCGCGGACCACACTTGGCGGCGATGCAGGCGAAGGGGCTGCGGTTGATCAGCGGCGGTGAGACGACCACCACGCATCCGCGCTGCATCGCTGATGCGGCCGAGGCTGGCGTGCAGGACTACGTGATCGTCACGCTGAAGGCGCACTCGTTGCCGGCGGCCGCGCCGCAGATCGCACGGATGATGGGGCCGGCCAGCACGCTGGTCACCGGTATCAACGGCGTGCCGTATTGGTATTTCCACGGCCTCGATTCGCCGTTCCGCGACCGTCGCGTGCAGAGCGTCGATCCTAGCGGGACGCTGTGGGACATATTGCCGCCGTCGCAGGCAATTGGCTGTGTCATCTATCCGGCGGCGGAAGTCATCCAACCCGGTGTGGTCGAACATACCTACGGCGATCGTTTCAGCCTGGGAGAGCCTGACGGCTCGCGCAGCCCTCGTATCGAAGCACTGTCGAAGCTGCTGATCGGCGCCGGGCTGAAGGCGCCGATCCGACCGCGTATCCGCGACGAGATATGGGTGAAACTGTGGGGCAATCTCGCGTTCAATCCGATCTCGGCACTCACCGTCGCCACGCTCGATCGCGTCACCGGCGAGCCGGAACTGCGCGCGCTGTGCCGCACGATGATGCTGGAAGCGAAGCCCGTGGCCGAGGCGCTGGGAACGCGCTTCGCCATTGACGTGGACAAGCGCATCGACGGCGCGGCGGAAGTCGGCGAGCACAAGACCTCTATGCTGCAGGACCTGGAGCGCGGTCGGCCAATGGAGATCGACGCGCTCCTCGGCGCAGTCGTGGAGTTGGGTGAAGCGGTCGGGCAGCCGATGCCTACCTGCCGGGCGGTGCTGGCGCTGGTGCGCGAACGGGCGCGCCAGGCCGGGTGTTATTAAACTAAGGACTCGCGGCGAAATAAACGAATCGAGGAGCCGCAAACAAAGCACGAATAGAATCTGAGAATTTGCTAGGTGCGACGCGAGATGCGTCGGCTAGCGTCGCGGTGTGATCGACATCGCCGACATCCGTGCGCGTTGGCGGAAAGCAGCAGCCTTCCTCGATGAACGTGCCCGGCGACTGTTCGCCGCCAACGAAGCGCTGGCGCAGGGCCCTGGCGGCGTCACCGCGACCGCGAGCGCAACCGGGCTGGCGCGCAGCACCATCCAGCGAGGCATTGCGGAACTGCGGTGCGGTCGCAATGAACTGGGCGCCCGGCTGCGCCGGCCCGGCGCTGGCCGCAAGAGCGCGGTGACCCGGCAACCCGGGTTGCCGGCGGCGCTGGAGAAACTGATCGAGGACGCCATTCGCGGCGATCCCGGCTCGCCGCTGCGCTGGGTCAGCCGCAGTCAGCGTCACCTCGTCAAGGAGCTGACCGCGCTTGGCTTCAAGGTCAGCCAGCGCGTGCTCGGCAAGCTGCTGCGGCAACTGAACTACAGTTGCCAGGCCAACCGCAAGACGCGGGAGGGGAGCAACCATCCGGATCGCAACGCCCAGTTCGAGCACGTCAATGCGACGGTGCAAGCGGCGATCGCCGCGGGCGAGCCGGCGATCTCAGTGGACACCAAGAAGAAGGAGCTGGTTGGGGATTTCAAGAACAACGGCCGTGAGCTGCGTCGCAAGGGGGATCCCGAACCGGTGCGGGTGCACGACTTCAAGATCCCGGAACTTGGCAAGGTCGCTCCCTATGGCGTGTACGACATTGCTGCCAACCACGGCTGGATCAGCGTCGGCATCAGCGCTGATACCGGCGCCTTTGCGGTCGAGAGCATCCGGCATTGGTGGCATAGGCTCGGCAAGCAGCGTTATCCCAATGCGACGTGCCTGACGATCACCGCCGACTGCGGTGGCAGCAACGGGCCGCAGGTGAAGCTATGGAAACGCGAACTCCAGCGTCTTGCCAACGAGACCGGCCTGAAGATCACGGTTACCCACCTGCCACCCGGCACCAGCAAATGGAACCGCATCGAACACCGGCTGTTCGCCTTCATCACCATGAACTGGCGCGGCAAGCCACTGGTGAGCCATCAGGTGATCGTGCAACTGATCAGCTCTACAACCACCGAGACTGGTCTCAGGGTCTGCTGCGAGCTCGACGGCAACCTCTATCCCAAGGGGGTGAAGGTGTCCGATGACGAGATGCAGGCGATCAACATCACGCGCCACGCATTCCATGGCGAGTGGAACTACACCATTGAGCCAAATCAACAACCGCCTTGAAGCACTTATTCCGCCGCGGGCCCTAAGGTGGGTGTTACGCGCGTCGCCTCCGGCGGGCAACTCCGGTGAGCACGAGCCCCGCGCCCAGCAGCGCCATAGTGCCGGGCTCCGGCACGTGCGCGGTCATCGTCACGCCACCCGCGATGTAGTCGATCGCCGTATAGGGCCCGTCCGAGGCCACCGCGGCGCCGTAGATGTCCGAGTCGTTTGGGCCCGCCGCCATTACTCCACACACCCACTACGTCGCCGTTGCTCAGCGTAAGCATCATCCCGAAGACATCGAGATAGCCGCCGGTGATGCCGTCAAAGCAGGTGTCTGGCGCCCCCAGCGGATAAAAGAGATTGCTGTATGACAGCACGCCCGCGTCGACGGACGGCAACAACCCGAGGGGATCAAGCACCGGGAAGTAGCTCAGACTGGTGGCGAAAGGCGCATTCGCCGGGTTGGGCGAGGTGGGGATAAGCCCGATAATCGCCACGTTCGATACCCCGACATTTGTATCGGAGAACGAGCCGCTGACCGCCACGATGTTGTTCGCTCCGACGGGGTCGCCCGGGATCGTATCCGGCACGTAGGAGATGGTTCCCGAGGAGGTGATCCCGGCCCCGGTCAGCGCGAATTGCGCCGTGCTGGCCGATGCGACCAGGCTCGCTTGCGCAGCGATGGCTCTGCACTCGCTGAGGCGGGCTCGACCCCAAACCCCGCTCGCCAGCCGTGAGCCGGGAATTGCGGCTGCTCAGGCAATCTGAACTCAGGGGATTGCCGCGGATCGAAGCCGCTTTGGGGTGGATCGAGGAGATCGCTCTACGCTGATTGCCAACGACAACCGCGGCGGCGATCGAGTTGCAGGTGTCAGACGCCTTATATTACCGAAAAGAAAGAGAGAAAGTACGAGCCAACCCCTCGGCCAGCGGAATTGGATCGATCCCCAGCGCCCGCCGCATCTCGGTGACGTCGAATGCCTTGCCTTCCAGCAACCGGCGCACCTCGTCGGGGCGAATATACGGGACACCAGGGAGCCACCGGGTCAATGACGCCAGCGCCATCAGCAGCCGCGCAGGGACTGACACGATAGGTGGCCGCGACAGCCCCGCCGCCGCTGCGACTGCACCGACAAACTCGGCGTACGACACCGCCTCAGGGCCGGCGATCACCATCGAGCTCGGTCCGATCCAGTCGTAGTCCAATGCCGCGCGGATCGCTCGGGTGACGTCGTCCTGATGGATCGGCTGCACCAACGACCGGCCGCCGGCGGGCAACGGCACGACGGGCAGGTGGCGCAGCAAGGCGGCGAGCCGCTGCACGTTGTCCTCGCCGGCCGCGCCGTAGATCATCGAGGGGTGCAACATCACGCCTGAACGGCCGGATGCCAGGAATGTGGTTTCCCCGGCTATCACGCCACGGCCATGCGCATCCGGCCAGCGGGTGAACTTGCGGGTGCTCCCGAGGAAGACGAACCGCGCCTCGGGCGGCGAGGCAGCCAGGACGGCGCCGGCGTGGCTTGCATGGGCACAGCAGACGATGCGGCGTGCGTCCTGCAGTGCGGCGTGCAGCGCCGGACCGTTGGTGATGTCGGCCACGACCGGCGGTATTCCGAGTCCGAGCGATGACCATTTCGCCACGTCGCGTATCACGGGCACGAAGCCAATATAATCGGCGCTGAGGCTGCGACACAGGGCGGCGCCCGAGCGGCCGGATGCACCGATGATGTGGATGAGGGAGAAATTCACCCTAGGGCTCATATGAGAGGCCCAGACTTGGATTCAGCTTGTGTCGGGGGTACTGAACGCCGTTCTGATGGAGTACCCGAGATGGAACTCGGCCGCTTCCCCACCACCCGTCTGCGCCGGCTCCGGCGATCCCCCGCACTGCGCGACCTGGTACGCGAAACCGTCCTGACGTCGAACGACCTGATCCAGCCGATCTTCGTCGAGGAAGGCATCGACGAGCCGTTGCCTGTTGCCAGCATGCCGGGCGTAGACCGCATCCCCGAACGCCGGCTGGAGCGGGAGATCGAGGGGCTGGCGCGCGACGGTGTGAAATCGGTCATGCTGTTCGGGGTCTCGCATCATAAAGACTCGGCCGGTAGTGATTCCTGGCGCCCTGACGGGCTGGTCGCCCGCATGGTCCGTCATGCCAAGCGCGCCGCGCCCGGACTGGTGGTGATCCCCGACCTCTGCTTTTGCGAATACACCGACCATGGCCACTGCGGCGTCATCGAAGGCGGCTATGTGCTGAACGACGTGACGCTCGAGAATCTGGGGCGCCAGGCGGTGACCGCGGTGGAGGCTGGCGCCGACATGGTGGCGCCCTCCGGCATGATGGACGGACAGGTTACGGCGATCCGCCGCACCCTCGATGGCGCGGGGCATCAGGACACGCCGATCATGGCGTATTCGTCGAAATTCGCCTCCGCTTTCTATGGACCATTCCGCGCTGCGGCCGGGTGCGAACTGAAGGGCGACCGCAAGACCTATCAGTCGGACCCGATGAACGGTCGCGAGGCGCTGCGAGAGTCGCTGCTAGATGCAGAGGAAGGCGCCGATATCCTGATGGTGAAGCCGGGCCTGCCGTATCTCGATGTGCTGGCCCGCCTGCGGGAGCGCACGTTGCTGCCGCTCGCGGTTTATCAAGTGAGCGGGGAATACGCGATGATCCGCTTCGCGGCGGCGGCGGGCGCGATCGATGAGGGACTGGTGGTGCGTGAAACGCTGGGCGCGTTCAAGCGGGCGGGTGCTGATCTTATTCTGTCCTATTTCGCCCGTCAGGTGATCCGCGAGGGGATCTGACCGGCCGGATATTCGACGCGGGCGACCGGGCGGCCGTCCTGCTTCACCACCCGGATCGCGAAGTCGTAGCGATCGATATCCAACGCGATTTCCAGATCGCGCGGATGATACGGGCGTTGGGGATCGCTGAAATGCGCGATCTCGCCGCCGGCGCGGATGACCTGGCGAACGGCCTCGGCGTTTCCAGGCCTTCCTTCCAGGAGGTTGCGCAGATGGATGGCGCATAATTCGTCCTCGTCGGTGCGCTCGACCGCATTGTTGCCCATTGCGATCAGGGTGATCCGTTTGGGCGATCCGGAGAGCAGCGCGCGGGTCGTGGCGGCGGCGGTGACCAGCGACGCGGCATAGAGTCGCTCGGCGTTACGCGCAGCCACGATGCCCTGCGTGCCGGCACCGGTCCGCTGGATGATCGTCTTGCCCCGAAGGTCCGCCTGGGACACCTCGAAGGGCGAGTTGCCGAAATCGAATCCGGGCGGCGCGCGACCACGAACCTCGCCCATGCAGACCTGTCCGACGCCGCGTTCGCGCAGCGACAGGGCCTCATCAACGGTGGCGACCATTGCGATCCCAACCGCACCGTTCGCCAGCGCGACGGCCGCGGTCGTGAATGCCCGGAACACGTCGATGATGGCGACCGATCCGGTCGCGCGTTCGGCGCCTTCCAGCAGGCTGTCGATGCGGATTTCCATTGCTTTTCCTGATTAGAGCACGGTCGGCCTGACTGGGTAACGGCCGCCGGCCGCGAGCCTGGAGAGGCGTTTGGGGGGCCGGCTTTCCCGTCATCGTCGAATGCAGTCTATTCTCATTGTCGTCTCATTTCGCTATGTGTGGGATTTCGGATCATGTGGTGAGATGGCTTCAAAGGAAACCACATATGCGCGTTGACGGTCAGTGCGGCCGTCTGCCACAACCAAATGCGAGCGATGCTCATTGCGCGTCGGGCGGCGTCTTGCCCGGTCCGTTCATTAATGATTCAACACGGAGGGAGACACGGGGGCCGCGGAGTTGTGATTATGCGTCCTACGGCGGGGCTTCAGTCTGATTTGTTGACTGTCTCTGGCCATCCGGCGGTGGCAACCGCGATCCTGGATCGTCTGCTGCACCACGGCCACGTGGTCACCGTCCGTGGCGACAGTTATCGGTTGCGGGAGAAGGGCGCGCGGGGTGATCAACCCGGTGCCGCTGCAACCGGTGTCCGTTGCGACAAGGGAGGCCGGTTTTCTACGTCGCCGATGGACCAGATTCCGATGTTGCTTGAGACCCAGCCCCGTCCCACAGGGTCGTCGCGTTTGGCGACATGGAGGCTCCCTGGGGCGGCCCCCTCCCCCTGCCCCCTTCCGCAAGGGGAGGGGGACTATGCTGCTTGACGCAAATTCTCGTCGGGCGGCTCGTCTGCCTGTCCCATCCGGCGGATCAGCGCAGCGCTGTGCGGATGGAGGGCTGCATCGTGCTCGGCAGCATGGTGCCTCCCTGGGGCGGCCCCCTCCCCCCTGCCCCCTCCCGCAAGGAGAGGGGGAGCGGCGGCGGGCTGTGGTTCTGCCGTCGGCGGCTCGGCCGCCACGGGCGCGGGCGGCGGCGACAGTGCCTCTGTCATCAGGGCGATGGCACAATGCTCGGTCCAGGCGGCGCGGTCGCGGGCTTCACTGTCCGCTTCCAGCTTCTGTCGCGCTGCCTGCATGCGCAGCAGCAGCCTGAGGGCGCTCTGCGCCTGGCGCATCATGCTATCGGCCCGGGCGCGATATTTCAGTGCCCCGTGGAACGACCTTTCGGGCTGCTGGGCGAGCCGCAGGCATTCTTTCCACTGCTCGGAGGCGGCGACGTAGAGCGCGGCAATGTCGGCCTCGGCGGCGTTGGCCGGACAGAGCGCGGCGATCTTGGCGATGGCGGCACGGTCTCGGCGTGCGCGGTCTTCGGGGCTGTCGGTGGGCGGCGACGGCAGCGCCGCGCGCAGCTTGTGGATGAGGTCGTGGTACACGTCGGGCATGAGCTGGCCGGCGAGGTTGGCGGCGGTGCTGTCGGACATGGGGGTGATTATAGCGTTATTATTCTTGACCGTCAAGCGTTATTTGACTAGGCGGCCCCAACGTCGAACCGGGTGCCGCGCGGCGACCCCCGGATCAAGTCCGCGGCAGGCCCTGGTCTGCTTCACACATCAAATCGGCAAGCGGGAGAGGTGCCGCAGGCTCGGGCTTTCCGGTGGAGGGTTTCCGAGCCCTCCACCATCTTCGCGGCGAGCTATTCGGCGGCGAGGTTCGGGGTGAACTCGAGCGGCAATCCCTTGTGACCGGTCAATCTCTCGCCTTCCTCGTACATCTCGAAGGCCCGTTTCTTCAGTGCCGGAAGGACCGAGGCGATTTTGTCCAGGTCCAGGTCGGCCGCGATTCCCGGGTAACCCGCGCGCTCGATCATCGCGCCGATCTTTCTGTTCTCGATCTGCTCGAAGGTCCACTCCAGTGGATCGTCGATGATCGTCATGTCCCAATTGATCCGGTGATTCTTGTTGCGAGGACCATAATGGTAATGCGCGCTGTTCCAGAAACAGTCGAACGCCAGAAGTTCCGTTTCTTCCACGTACGACTTCCCTTTCGACCCGCCAACGTCGCCAAGGACGTGGACCGCGAGGCCACCGTCACCGTTCCGCTGCCGCCGCATCTCAAGGCCGAACCGGATGTTGCCGGCCTCGAAGATGTCCGTTCCACGGTTGTGTTTGACTGTGTTCCGCTTGGATATGAATGTTTCTCTGGCGCAGGCCTCCACCTCGGGCAGGACGCCCCGCACCGTGGCGAGGTCGGTTGCCTCCGCGATTTCCTTGTATCCGGCCCGCTCCAGCATCTTCGGGAGCTTTTGGCCCAGGGTTCGGATGGTCCAGCCGATGGGATTACCGTCGGTGATCGGGTCCATTCGGCAATGCACGCCCATGCCGCCGCCGACACGGCCAGGGGTCGTCAGTGCGGGATTTTCTGGGCCGTAGATATAGCTTCTCTCGATGTCGAAGCAGTTGAAGCGCAGCAGCGCGGTCTGCTTGCCGCCAACATCCGCGGCCACGTCGATGGATACACCCTGGTCCGAATGATCCTCGACATTGGCATCCCATAGTTGGTGTCTGACGATGAAGGTGAGGGGATGGGCGGTAAATCTGGTTCCCTGCGATTGTGGCATCTCGGGGCGCTCCTGGTTGAGGGATTTGCACAAGCCTAGGGAGGAGACGCGGCGGTCGCAAGGGTAGCTGGGTGTCGCTGCGGATCGCTCGGGGCGGCGGCCCAATCATCACACCGCTGCGCGTCCACCATCCACGAATAGATTGACCCCATTGATGTAACGGCCAGCGTCGGAGCACAGCAGCATCGCAGCGCCCATCAAATCGTCAGGCTGGCCAAGGCGCCCGGCGGGGATGCGTTGTGCCAGGGTCTCACCCTCGACGGCCATTTGGTCTCGGTTGCGCGCTGTCAGGATTGCGCCAGGGGCGAGGTTGTTCACCGTCACGCCCTGGCCGCCGAACTGGCGTGCCAGGCTCAGGACCCAGTTGAGTTGCGCGGCCTTGCTGCCGGCGTAGACAAACATCGCCGGGTGTGGCCGCACTTGCTGCACGCTACCGATGGTCACGACCCGGCCCCAACCGCGTTCGGCCATCGGGGGCACCAGGTTTTGCAGCAATTCCATTGTGGTGCGCAAGTTGACGGCAATCTGGCGGTCGAAGCGTTCGCGGGTGATGGCGCGGAAATCCTCCGGCAATTCGATGGAGGCGTTCAGCACCAGGATGTCGATCGGCGCCCATGCGGTGACGGCCGCGGCCAGATGTCGGCCGGCATCGTCCTGCGCGAAATCCTGGCCGAACGCGGCGGCCTCACCACCCATGGCCTGGATTTCCCAGACGACGGCGGCGGCATCGCTGAGTTCCTCGGTCGTGCCGGCGTGATGAATGGCCAGGCGTGCCCCCGCGCCGGCAAGACCCAGGGCGATCGCACGACCGATTTCGCGGCGGGCGCCGGTCACCAAGGCGGTGCGGCCCGTCAGGCGGAACAGGGCGAAGGAATCGAACATGTCGGGGCTCCAATGACGCGGTCGGGCAGTCAGCATCTCGCGGCCAGCGACGGCGAAGGCAAGTGCTGATCTGCGATCCTCGACACAGCCCTCTCGCGCAAAATGGGGGATTGGATGAATGTTGGCGTGTCTCCCGTTGGCCGAAACCGGAACGGCGGCTTCGGAGTGGCCGACGGCAACAAGCAGACGTTCGTTCGCGAAATGGTCGAAGACAAGCAACCGCGCATATCAACCTGCGACAGGTTCGAGCCGATTGGCGCGGGCGGTGCACGTGAGTTCACAGCTGATTGTGAACCTGTGTCGGCAAATCGTCACACAAGGGACGAGCCGGTTGCGGCATACGACAAGTCCCTTTCATGAATGGCGGGACATGCTCATGGCTCTGCACTTTTCACGGCTCACGCTTATACGGGCTGGCGCGAGCACGGCATTGCTGTTTGCCGCTCGCGCGGGCACCGTCCACGCTGCGCCTATGGTGGACAGCGTGACCGTGTTCGCCAGCGGGACCGCGGTCGGCGGCACCCAGCCCAACTCCGTGACGGCCGGCAATGGATCGGTCTGGATTGAGTACGGCAACGGCGCGGACTCGACTGGCCTGTTCGGCAGCAGCACTATCGTCCAGTACAACGCGAGTACGGGCGCGATCCAAAGCCAATATTCCATTGCCGGCCAAGTCGACGGTCTTAAGATCGACCCGACGACCGGGCTGGTTTGGGCACTGCAAAATCAGGACGGCAACTCCACGCTGTCGCTGATCAATCCCGCAACCCACACCGTGAGCGCGCCGCTGTTCTACGCACCGCCCTACGTCTACGGCGCCGATAGCGGCCGAGGGTACGACAACGTCGCGTTCCGCGGCAGCCAGGTTTTCCTGAGCTATACCAACCCAGCGAGCCCGACCGACCCTGTCATTCAAGAGCTGAACCAGGGCCACAACCCGACTGGCCTGCTGACAACAACGAACATCCTTCTGAACGAGCAAACCGGCACTAACTCCGACACCGACAGTCTGAAGACGGCACCGAATGGCGATCTCGTGCTGACGTCCGAGGGCGACGGCCCGACCTCGTCGCCGCTCAGCAACGGCGTGATCACGCTGGTCCGCAACCCCGGCGCGTCGAATCAGAGCGTGCAGAACGTCTATGTCACCGACGGCATGGGCAACAATGTCGAGGGGATGGACGACGTGCTGTTCCCGAGTGCCAGGTCCGGGGAGCTGTTTTTCACCGACAAAGTCAACAACGACGTCTATGAAGCCGTGCTTAGCGGCCTCGACCCTAATACGCCGATCGTTTCGCTGGACAGCTTCGACGAGCTCGGCCTGGTGGATCTCGCGACCGGCGTCGCAACGCCGTTCATTGACGCGACGAACATTCCGGGCGGAAACCTGACCAGCCCGGCGGGCATCGACTTCATCCCGAACGTGCCGGAGCCTGCGACGATTAGCATCCTGGGCGCCGGACTGATCGGCTTGTTCGCCGCCCGTCGCCGGCGCGCGCCTTACGCGGACGAATGGCCCCGTCGGCAGGAGGCCGGCCACATTGGGGTCAACACACGATTTGTTCAAAACATGCACGCTAAGCGGCCAGAGGCTGGAGCATAGGACGAACCTCGCGTAGCGGCCTAAACGGCGCGGCTGGATTTGCCTCGGTCCAAACGTAGTCGCCGGTCAGGCCAATGTGCTCAACCGCTGAGTGGTGCCTGGCTGGTGTGGACGGGCGGCTTCGACTGGTCCGATCGGCGGCTGGTCGTAACGTACGCGCTCTACCTGCTGGCTGCCGGTCATGGCTATTCAGGTGCGCATGAAGGCGATCCTCGCACAGTCTCAAGCGGCGGCTCGAGAAATGGACGCCATGGACCTAGTGTGCGAAAGGCTCGGCCCGTGACACGCTTTGCAGCTAATCACACCGCGCGGCGTCGCGGGAATCCCCAGCGCACGCATTTTCCGCGTACCCTAGTCGCGGCGAGGACGCCGTAGCGTGAACGTTTCGAACGCCGCCAGCTGACCGTCTGGCCCCACAACGTCGTAGTAAACGACCTTCATGGTGGTGACCCCCCCGCGCTCCGATCCCGGATCAACGGTGAAGGCCGCGAAGCCGTAGGCGTGCGCCGCGTTCCGTACCGCCGACCAAAGCGCATCCTCCTTGACGTAGACGGGCGGCCGCTTCCCCGTGGCCGGATCGGGCGACCCGACGGAGACAATCACCCGGCACTGTGGCGGATTGAAAAATAGCTCGTTCGACGGAACAGACGTTCCGCCGCCGCCGATCACCATGTGCACCGTTCCCTTGGTCGTATCGATCACGTCGGTGGCGACCGACGCGGGCTTCGGCGTCAATGTCTGGTTCGCCTCCTGACCGCGGATCGGGTGAGAGCGTTCGTAGTGGTGCTCGTGCCCGCACACCACGAGGTCGACGTTGTATTTGTCGAACAGCGGCACCCATTCCTCGCGGATTCCCAGGTCTGCGCCATTGAATTTGTCAGCCGTCGAGATGGCGACCTGGTGCATGCACACCACGATCCAGTCGATATCGTGATTCTCTCGACTGGCTGCCAATTCCTTTTCCAGCCAGGCTTTCTGCGCTCCAGACGAATAACCCTTCACATAGGAGTTGCCACCGTCCTGATAGGTGAGGTCGTCGTTTGCGATACTGATCACCCGCACCGAACCGGCGGTAAAGGCATACCAAAGTCCGCGTGTCACATCTGTTTGGCCCGCCGCGTCCGGCACCGAGAAGTAGGTCTGGTAGGCTTGATAGCCGATTGGTCCGTTGCCCAACTCGTTCTCGTGGTTGCCGGGCGAGGGCATCCACGGGCGATTGCGCGCACTGCGGGTGTTGTTCGCCCAGAAGTCCCACCAGGTCCGCACCCGGTCTTCGGCCAGGTTGGCGTAACAGAGATCGCCGTTGAACAAGTGGAACAGTAGCCGCAGTTGCTCAACGCCGAGTGTCATGTCTCCTGCGGCCGGCGAGCCGAGATTGTCATTGACGAACAATGGGACAGGCAGCGTGATCCCCGGTGGCGGGACATACTTCTTGCCAGTGGTCGGTGTGCCCTGATCGCCGAAGCTAGTGAATGTGAACGACGCACGGCCACGCGGCGACGTCCGGAACGTACCAAACTCCGGTGCCGCGCCGTCGTGAACGGCACCATACATGTATACGGAGTCGGCCTGAAGTTGGGCAATCTTCGCATGGTAAGCGTAGACTACCTGTTTCGATTTCCCATCGGTATAACTGGTGGGTTTGGCGTCCACCGTTCGCTCGAACTTGCCATCGGGACGGCCGAGCACGACCCGCGGATTGCGAACAGGTTGCAGCGTGTGCCAGGACACGGTGACCTCAGACGATGCTTCCGCCCCGAACTGCAGATGCAGCCCTGCCACCGCAGGCGTTCCCGATGGATCTGGCGATTGGCCTGGAAGGGCGGCGGCCTGTGCGTCCCCGATTACGTTGAAGGAAGCCGCTACTAGTGCCCCTGATCCAATGCCTGCCGCGGCGAGGAGCTTCCGACGACTCAGTTCGAGGTTGAGGCCTGCTTCTTCTGCGGTCATGTGGTCCGTCCTGCCACGTTGGAGCCGACCGGTGCCGCACGGAAGGCGCGGAAGACTACCACGATTTAATGACAGTTGGGAGGTAGGCGTGCCGGAGCTCGTATTCGCCCCTAACCAACGAGCAAGCGACGGTCAGCGCTACGGCGCCGGAGTAGGGTGCAGTGCAGACTGCACTGCACCGCTTTGTTCGACGACGCCCGACGATGCAATGCCAACCGGCATTGCCTCCTACAGACTGCGGCCGAAGAACCGGAACGGCCGCTTTCCGGGCGAGCCCTGAAGACAATCTGTGGCCACCTTGGGCGCAGAGCGGATCTCAGCGCGACCGGTACTCAGGCAGGGCCGGCAATCGACGGAGCCGCTATCTCCGGCGTCACGTTCTCCAAAAATGTCGCTGATGGCACAAAAAACAGCGCTCCGGTGACAGCGCGGCTGTAGTCTAACAATCGGTCGTAGTTGCCGGGTGGCTGACCGACAAACATGTTCACCAGCATCTGCTCGATCCTGTGCGGCGACCGGGCATAGCCAATGAAATAGGTGCCGAACTCTCCCTTACCCACGTCGCCGAACGGCATATTGTCGCGCACGATCTCCAGTTGCTTTCCGTCTTCCACGATCGTCGTCAGGACGTTGTGTGCCGAGGTTGGTTTCACCGCATCGTCCAGTTCGATGTCTGACAGTTTGGTTCTACCGATAATTCTTTCTTGTTCCTCGATCGACAGCGTGTTCCACCTATCCAGGTCATGAAGGTACTTCTGCACGATCACGTAGCTCCCGCCGGCAAACACGGCGTCCTCCTCGCCGATGATGGTGGCGTCGATAGCGGCCTGTTCCACGGGATTTTCCGTGCCGTCGACAAAGCCGATCAGGTCGCGATCATCGAAGTAGTTGAAGCCGTGCACTTCGTCCGCCGTGGAGACTGCGCTGCCGAGCCGCGACATGATCTGTGTCGCCAGCTCGAAGCACAGATCCATGCGCGCAGCGCGTATATGAAAGAGGATGTCACCCGGCGTTGCGACGGCATGATGCCGGCCGTGAATTTCGCGGAAAGGATGCAAATCTTTCGGCTTTGGCTCTCCGAAGAGCCGGTCCCATGCCTTGGAGCCAAACGCCATGACACATGACAGCCGACCCTCAAGGGCTCGGAAGCCCACCGCGCGCAGAAGCGCGGCCAGGTCACCACATAGAGTCCGCACGGCGGCATCGTGTTCCGGTCCGGAGTTCACCGTCACGACAAGAAAAATAGCGGCGCGCGTGAGTGTCGCGATGACGGGTTGTGGTATGGTGGCTGGCACGCTTGCCTCCTTACTGACCTATCCGGGATCTCTGATGTAACGTACGAAGACGTCGTCTCGCAAACGACCCGGGGCTGCTGTAACATCGCGCGCAGCGTCAGCGTCCGCAATGCGATGAGGTAGTTTGCTGACGCGTGGTATTATGCACCCAATACGTCGAGTACGGCCTGCACGTATCGTTCTCGCCCGTGCTCTGCCCGGATCCGCGCCAGCGCGCCGTCGCGCAGCCGCTGCCACAGCGCATTGTCGCGGTACAGCCGCACGATGCATCGGGCGAATCCCGCTGCGTCGGCCGGATCGACGGCCAATAGCTCCTGCCCATCCGTCCAGCCAAGCTGTGCCCGCAGAACCTCGGTCGCCACCACCGGCAGCCCGAGCGATGCGGCTTCGTGCACTTTGTAGGGAAGTCCGGCGGCGTAGCGGGTCGGCGCCACGAACACGCGATGGGAGTTGTACAGCGCGCCCGTCTCGGCCACCGCACCACGCAGGGTGACGCGTGGATGATCGCGATAGCGGTCAAAGTTCACGCTTGGTGCCAGAAAGCCGGCGACAGTCAGCCGCGTCTCCCAGCCTAACTCCTGCTCGATCAGCGGCAGCACCGCGTCGATGAACCAGCAAAGGCCATCGTGATTGGGGCTGCCCTCGGTGTGGATTGCGCCGAGAAACAGCAGGCCGGCACGCTCGGAGAATGGGCGCGGGGTGGGCCGTGCCTCGCAGAGATGGCCGATTACGCTGACCGCATCGAAGCCGAGGCCGCGCAGAATTGCCGCCTCGGCGTCGCTGACCGCGATCAGGCGGCGGCATAGATGCGCGTTGCGGAACTCCGCGGCCAGCGCCGGTTCCAGGTCGAAGTCCTGGCCATGCAGGGCGGCCTCGCCGGCCAAACGTAGTGCGACGACCGCCTCGGTGTCGAGCACCAGCATCGGCTGCGGTTCGTGGCCGGCCAGGGCTGCTTCAAGCGCTGCGTGCGTGCGGTCGAGATTGTGCGTGCGGGCAATCCAGATCGCGTGAAACGAGCCTGCCCGCTCGCGCAGGAACGCTTCCAATGCGTCGAAGGTGCTGTCGTACATCACCTTGACCACGTCGGGGATGTCGGCGGCGATGGCAGCGGGACCGAACGGCGGCGGATCGAGCGGGAACACTGTTACCGCGAAACAGAGCGATGCCATCACTCTGATCAGGTCGTTGGAGCGGACGAAGCCGGATCCGGTCATCCGCAGCGGCACGGTGTCGTCGATGAACAGGATCCGCGGGTGTTGCGCTTGGGCAGTGTGCGGTGTGGGTACGTTGGCAAGACCCCCTCGCCCCTGCGCCCTTCCGGGAGGTCCGTCGGGCTCGTGGGGTGGTGCGTACGGCCCGCGGCCCCCTCCTCCTGCCCCCTCCCGCAAGGGGAGGGGGAGTTGTAGTCGTAGCCGAACGCAACGATGGTGGGGTCGTACATGATGCGATAGCCGGCCTCGGCAATGCGACGGCAGAGATCGATGGTGTCACTGCCCTCCGCCGCGGTTTCATCGAAGCCGTTCAGGTCGTTGAATAGCGTCGTGCGCAAAAGCAGGAACCGCTCCGAGCAGGAATTGACGTCGCGAACGAAATTTGCTTCCGGGGCAAGGGGAGATGCGGCATCCGCGCTGGGGTCGCGGTGCAGCACGCCACCGTCGGCTTCGAAAGCGTCGATCATCCGCCCGCCCACGGCGCCGACGGTCGGATCGCCGTCCAGGCGCTCGAGTGCTGCTTCTACAGCGCCTGCCGCCGGCTCGACGTGATCGTCCAGCAGCAGGATTGCCGGCGCGCTGGCCCAGGTCAGGACGGCGTTGCGCGCCTGGAGCCGGCCAGGATCGCTGGCCAAGCGCAACAGCTTGGCCCCGATAACGAAACGTTCGATGAATTGCGTCTCGTCGCGCGAGCCGGCATCGACCAACAACAACTCGATCGCGCCGCGATAGGTTGTGCGCAAAGCACCAAGCGACAGCATTGCCGTCGCGAAGTTGTCCCGCGTTACCATTGCCACTGACAACGCGGCCGGGCCGCTACATGTGAAGTCGAGCTTACGGCGGGCGAATACGGGCAGCATCGCCTGCGCGCGCAGAGGTACGGACGGTGGGCGCACAGGCAGTCTCGCTGGCAGGGAGAACCCCAGGTAATGCGCGAATGCGTCTCGCGCGCGGCCACGCGCAACGTCTTCGGCTATGGAGTTGTGGGTTCCGACGTACCAAGCGAGGTCGATCTGCTCGTTCGCCTCACGCAGCTCGGACACGCCGTGGCGGAGGAAATGTTCATAGCCATTGCGATAGGCGCCAGCCCTTATTGCCGCGGCGATATCGGGATAACGCGCGAGATAGAAGCGTTCCGAGAAATACGGCAGCGGATCAAATTCCGTAGGCGTATCGTTAGCCAGATAGTGGTGGAGAGCGCACACCCATTTACCGGCGGTGATCGCCGCGGCCGCTGCCGGATAGGAGGCGAGATACGTCGTTGGATCGAAATAGAGCGAGGTTCTCGCTGTTCTTTTGCCGACGGCGGCGTGACGCAGGAAATGCGCACAGGTTCCTTCCGCGGCGGATTGCCTTGCGTCATCCCGGGAAAGTTCCGCCTGATAGAAGGCAGGGTCGAAGAACAGGCTGCCCGAACGCCCCTCGAGGTCGCCAATCCAGAGGTAGTGCTCGTACAAGCTACCGACGCCCGTTGCCTTCAGCGATTTCTCGGTCAGGTCGGCATAACGCTCGCGGTACAGCGCATCTTCGAATAGCCAGTGCGCATCGGTCGGGCCGATGTCGCTGCTGGTCGGTGCCACTAGAGCGCTTTTAGGCTGATTGGAATCCATGATTGGTGGTCGCCAATCTACACGCCCCCGCTCCGCAGGAGCGGCCGGTTCGCGCAACGAACCGGGTGTGGGCCTCGCGCCCGGCACCCTCACCCGCCGCGCTGCGCGCGGCGACCTCTCCCGCAGCGCGGGAGAGGTGTGGATGGCGGCGACGCTCCCCACTTACCATGAAATCGCTTCAGCTCCGGCGTTTCGTCCACAACACGCCGCTATTCTCCAGCGCCTCGATCTCTGTCGCCGAGTAGCCGTGCTGCGCAAGGATGGTGGGGCCGTGCTCGCCGAAGCGGGGCGGTGCGGCGCGGGTGCCGCCGGGGGTGCGCGACAGCTTGATTGGCGTGCCGAGGCCGCGATACCAGCCGAGCTCGGTGACCATTTCCCGATGCGTGGTGTGTGGGGCTGCCGTCGCCGCATCGACGGGCAGCACCGGCCCAGCGGGTACTCCGGCGCGGATCAGCCGCAAGGCGATCTCGTTGCCGTCGTGTTCGGCGAAGGCGGCGGATAGCTCGGCGGTCAGGGCCGCGCGGTGCTCGATTCGTGCTGCGTTGTTGGCGAAGCGAGGGTCGTCCGCCATCTGGGGCCGGCCGACGATCTCGCACAATTTGCGGAACTGCCCCTGATTGCCGGAGGCGATGAAGATCTCGACTGTTTTCGTCTTGTACTTGTCGTACGGGACCAGATTTGGGTGCGGGTTGCCGGTCGGCATCGGGCGCCGCCCGTTCAGGAAATAATTGGCTGCCTGCGGATGCAGCAGCGCCATGCCGCAGTCATAGAGCGTCATGTCGAGGAACTGGCCGCGGCCGGAGCGGCTGCGCTCGGCCAGCGCCATCAGAATGCCGATCGCTGAATAGAGGCCAGTGCCCATATCGACGATCGCGGTGCCGAGCCGCATCGGCCCGGTGGTGGGATCGCCGTTGACGCTCATCAGTCCGGTCATCGCCTGCAGGATCGCGTCGTAGCCAGGCAGGCCGCCGAGCGGTCCGTCGGCGCCGAAGCCGGAGATGCGGCAATGGATCAGGCTGGGGAAGCGTTGCGACAGGAGGTCGTCATAGCCGAGTCCCCATTTCTCCATTGAGCCGGGCTTGAAGTTCTCCACCAGCACGTCGGCGCCATCCAGGAGGCGGAGCAGCACTGCTTTGCCCTCCGGCTTGCCGATGTCGAGGCCGATCGAGCGTTTGTTGCGGTTGATCCCGATGAAATAGCTAGCATCATTGTCGTGGAAGGGTGGGCCCCAGTCGCGTACTTCGTCGCCTTGCGGCGGCTCGATCTTGAGCACCTCGGCGCCGTGGTCGGAGAGGATCATCGTGCAGTAGGGGCCACCTAGCACGCGCGTGAGGTCGATCACTTTCAGCCCGGCAAGCGCGCCGGGGCTGGCGGCGAGGCCGTTGCCGTGCGGGGTGTCGGGTCCGTCCGTCATGCGGCCTGTTCCGTGGCTGGGTTGGGCCAGACCCGGCGGCAGAATGCGGGGTAGGTCTCCAGCATTTGCTTGCACACCGGGCCGCGGAGGGCTGCGAGCTGTTCGGCGGTGGGGGTTGCGGTTACGGGGACGGTTGCGGGCGAGTCGTAGGCGAAGCCGGTGGCGGCGCGGATGGTTTCGAGGGTTTCGCCGGGATGGATTGATTCGAGTGTAAACCGCGGCGCCCCTTCCCCCCAGCCCCCTCCCGCAAGGGGAGGGGGGGTAGCGGCTCCCTCCCGAGTGAAGCGGAAGATGCAGCGGCCGGTGACCAGGGCTTGGGCGGTGCCTCGGCGGAATACGCTGGGCGGGGAGGTTCCTGGGGCTGAGATGATGTCGACGCGGGGGACCAGCACGCGGGGCGAGTGCTCCTCGCGGAACAGGATGGTGCGGGGGGTCATCAGATACATGAAGGCTGAGCCGAAGCTGCCGGGGAAGCGGGCAGCCGTGCCGGGCCAGTCGCCGGTACCGATCAGGTTGATGTTGGCGTTGCCGTCGATCTGACCGCCGCCCAGGAAGAACAGGTCGATGCGACCCTGGCCGGCGAGGTCGAACAGCTCGCGCGTGCCCTCGGTGAAGGGGTTGCCGCGGTGTTTGTGCAGCAGCGACAGGCGGACGTTGTAGCCGAGAGTGCGCACCAGCCAGCAGGCGGCGGCGGGGATCGGGCTGGCGGCCCCGACGGCGATGTGGCGCGCCGGAGGTGCCGCGGGATCCAAGATCAGCCGCGCCAGCGCTACCGCCATGATCTCTTCGCGGCGGATCATTCGGCCGCCTCGGCGTGGCGGTGAAATACGTGACGATCGAGATAGGCACGGAAGCCGTCCTCGGTGCGGGCCAGCCGCGCGTAATCGGTAAGGTGGGCCGTGTCGGCGGGATATTCGTCGAGTAGCGCGCTGGGCCAGGCGCCGCGTTCGGCGATTGCCACCGCTTCGATATAGGCGGCGGAGATGGTGCCGGCGGCGTGGCGTTCGTCATCCAGTAGGTTCGTCTCGATAGTCCGTTCCACGGTGACGAGCGATCGCCGGGCGGCGTGCGCCATGGTGGCGAGTTCACGCCGGCGGCCGACATAGACGTTGCCCTCCGGGTCCGCCATCACGGCGTGGAACGCGGCGATGTCGGGCGAGAGGGCGGGCAGCAGCACGATCGGGTCGGCGGACGCGGCGAAGGGATTGTCGATCACCCGCCAGTCCGGCCGGTGCGTCAGGATGTCGCTGCCGATGATGCCGCGCAGCGGCATGAAGGGCACGCCTTTCTCGGCGGCTTGCAGCATGGTGTGGATGGCCGGGCAGGTGGCATCGGTCATGGCGAGGTGGCCGGCCGCCAGCGCCGCCAGGAAGCGCGACGCGCCGCCGGCCTCGCCTAGCGTGACGCCGGAGCTTTCCAGAGCCGCAACGCAGCCGGCGCCGATAAGAAGGTCGGTCGCGTAACCGGAGACCGGCACGCCGAGCAGCCGCAGGCCGCGCTTGCCGGCGCGAATTAGCGCATGCACCAGCGCGTGGGGTGGGGTGGAGTTGTCCGGAGGAAGCGCTACGAGCGCACCATCCGGAACCATCGCGGCGAGCGCGTCGAGACTGACTTGCGGCATCGCGTCAGCCTAGCGCCGCGACCAGCGCTTCGGCGCTGCGTCCGTTGGCGATCGTCGCCGCGCGGCCGTTCCAATGAATGCCGCCGACGCGGGCGAAGGCGTGGTTTGCATCCGGATAGATATGGCAGGCGATCTGGCGGTGGCCTTTCACGCCCTCAATCAGCTTGGCGCGGCCTTCGGGCGGGAAGAACTCATCCTGGTCGGCGACGTGCAGCACGAGCGGCTTGGTGATCTTGCCGATGTCGGTCAGGAGGTTGTCTAGGGCGACACCGTAGTAGGAGATGTTCACGTCGGCATCGGATTGTTCGGCCATCATGAAAGCGAGGCGGCCGCCGAGGCAGTAGCCCACGGTGCCGACGCGACCGTTGCAGCCGGGGAGCTTGCGCGCGGCAGCCAGAGTCGCCCGCAGGTCCTCGATCCCCTTTTGCTGGTCGAACTTGTTGAACAACTCGAAGGCTTTCTTCCACTCGGCGTCGGTTTTGTCGGTGATATCGACATTGGGCTCGATGCGCCAGAAGAGGTCGGGGCAGACGGCGAATAACCCCATGTCCGCCACCCAGGCCGCGGTGTCGCGCATGGACTGGTTGACGCCGAAGATCTCCTGGATGAGCACCACGGCGCCGGTGGTCTTGCCGGCCGGCGGCGCTTTGGGCTCCAGCATGTAGGCCGAGAAGCTGCCGGCGCCGTCGCCGGCCTGGATCGTGATGGTGGCCATCGGGGTGCTTCCTTGGCTGCGTTCCGGGGCGGCAGGATAGCCGATTGCGGCGGCTGCGCCCACTCTGCGTGGTGACGGTGCTTGAATTTCTCCGACTCCGAGTTATAACAAAGTCATTACTGCGCGGGGCTTGCCATGCGTACCTCAATACGGCGAATGGGGAATTCGGCCGGGATCATTTTGCCGAAGCCGGTGTTGGAAGAGCTAGGCGTGGGGGTGGGCGACGATTTGTCTCTCTCCCTGGAGAAGAATTGGATCATTCTGGTACCGGCGAAGCCCCATCCGCGGGCCGGATGGGCTGAGGCCGCCAAGCATCTCGCCGCCGTCGGCGACGACGGCCTGATTTGGCCAGAGTTCGGTAATCTCGGTGACGATCATCTGGAATGGTGAAGCGCCCGGGATCGAGCGTACCGGGCGAGTCCTTGATGTCGGTGGCGCGAGGCGATGTCTGGTTGGTGGCCCTTGATCCCACGCTCGGCAGTGAGATCCGGAAGACGCGGCCGTGCGTCGTCATCTCGCCGCCGGAAATGCACGATCACCTGCGGACCGTGCTTGCTGCGCCAATGACGACTGGCAGTCGGCCAGCGCCATTCCATATCCCGGTCCTCTTCGACCAAAGGCGTGGCCTGATACTGCTTGATCAGATGCGGGCGCTCGACAAGCAACGGCTCGTCAGGCGTTTGGGCGCGGTGGAGCCCCATACTCTCCGAGCGACGTTGGAGCGGTTGCAGGACTTGTTCGCGGAGTAACGCCCGGCGTCACCAGAGGCCACAACACTTCATCTGGGCGTGAGGTCGGGCGGGAGCGTTTGAGCAATCGTATCGACAAAGCGCTGTGCTATGTCGATCACGTCTTATGCTTCTTCCACCGTTACGACAGCTTGCGAGCCGACGCCGTAATCGACGATCTCCTTGAATTTGTACGCCCTGCCCAAAAGGGAGGCCAACGTACGATCGATGCGCGGGTGCTCCTTGGCGATGCGGGCGAACATGGCACGCATGCCGCCATGGCTCTTCACGGTTCGACCTGTACTCTCGAACACGAACGCGCGCGCAGCATGATACGCGGCGAGGTAGGCTTCCCTTGCCGCCACTTGTGGCAAGGGGAACGCATTGATTGCCTTTGCGCCATCGAGACATTCACGCGCCTTGGCCAGGTAGTCAGCGGTCTCGGGTTTCACAGATCGAGTGCGTCCTTCCGCAGCTCACTCATGAATCCGGTTCGCTGCTGGTAAGGCGCTGCCGGAAAAGGCAGCGCGTTAATCACCGCGCCTATTTCATAGAGAATATTGGTTTCCACTTCTGCGAGCCGGCTGATCTCCTTGGCTCGCTCGGGCATATCGCGGGAGAAACACGGCGATATCATAATCGGAATCGGGGCGATGATCGCCTCGAGCCCGCGACCCAAACAACATGACGCGCTCCAGCCGGTTTGTGGCGGAGTGCATTGTGGTTTCTGAACTCGAGGGACCCTCACCCGCCGCGCTGTCGCGCGGCGACCTCTCCCGCAAGCGGGAGAGGTGGGGTTGCCGGCATCGCGGTGGAGGATCGGACTATCCGCTTAATAAAGTCAGGCCACACCGAAGTCGATGAGCTGACGCACAGGCGCGGCGGATTTCAGTGCGGCGAAGCCGTCGTTGATCGCGTTCAGCTTGATGCGTCCCGAGATCAGGTGATCGAGCTTCAGCCGTCCCTGCTCCCACAGATCGAGCAACCGCGGCATATCGACGCGGAACCGATTGCCGCCCATCGAGGTGCCCTGGATCCGCCGGTCGCGCAGAAAATCCGCGCCGTGCAGCTCGATCTTGGTGCCGAACGGGATCATCCCGATGATTGTTGCGACTCCACCCGGGCGCAGCATCTCGAAAGCCTGCTCAGCGGTGCGCTTGGTGCCAATCGCCTCGAAGGAATAGGGCGTGCCGCCGCCGGTCATCTCCTTCACGGCTTCCACCGGATCGACATTGGACGCGTTGATCGTGTCGGTCGCTCCCATCGCCTTCGCCGTCTCCAGTTTCGACGCCACGGTGTCGATCGCGATGATGCGCGACGCGCCGGCCAGCGCCGCGCCATTCACCGCCGACAACCCGATGCCGCCGCAGCCAATCACCACCGCCGTGCTGCCCGGCTCAACCTTGGCTGCGTGAAAAACCGCGCCCACGCCTGTCATCACGCCACAGCCGACCAGGGCCGCGCGGTCTAACGGAATGTCGTCGCGGATCTTCACCACCGCGTGCTCGTGCACCAGCATATGCTCGGCAAACGCGGATAGATTGAACGCTTGGTTGAGCACATCGCCTTTCCAACGCAGCCGGCGGGCGGCTCCGGGCAGCAGCTTCACCTCGGTATTCTCGCACAGGTTCGGATGCCCGGTCATGCATTGCGGGCATTCGCCGCAGAACACCGAGAGGCACGTGATGACATGATCGCCCGGCTTCACATACGTAACGTCCTCACCGACCGCCTCCACCACTGCAGCAGCTTCGTGTCCCAGCACGCAGGGCAGCGGAATCGGGTAGAGCGCCTCGATGAAATGCAGATCCGAATGGCACAGCCCGGCAAAAGCCGTGCGCAGCAACACCTCCCGTCGCTTGGGCTTCTCGATCTCCACTTCCTCGATGGTGAGCGGTGCGTTCGTCTCGACCAACACGGCTGCCTGCATGGCGGTCTCCCCCTCTCGTTGGGCGCCTCGGCTTGAGGCCGGATGAGCTTGTCATTACCCTGGCCTGCCGTCCAACCCGGGAGTGCGCCCAATGAACGATGTCGCCTCGACCACCGAGGCCCTGCTCGACCTTGACCGCCGCCGACTGGTGCATCCGCTCCACAATCCGACCGAACACGCGGCGGCGCGCCTGTTCGTCGAGGGACGCGGGGCGATGCTGCGCACCGCAGACGGCAAGGAATACATCGACGGGTTGTCGGCGCTGTGGAACGTCAATGCCGGCCACGGGCGGAAGGAGTTGGCGCAGGCAGCCGCGAAGCAGATGGAGACGCTCGCTTATGCGTCCGCCTACGCGGGCTTCTCCAACGAGCCGGCGATTCGCCTTGCCGACCGCATTGTGGGTCTCGCTTATGCCAATTCGGCGGCGGTCTATTTCACCACCGGCGGAGCGGAGTCCAACGAAAGCGCCTTCAAGACCGCGCGCTATTTCTGGAAACGCATGGGTAAGCCGGGCAAGGTCAAGATCATCTCTCGCCTGTTCGGCTATCACGGCGTGACGCTTGCGGCGATGAGCGCCACCCAGCTTCCCGGCTATCAGAAGATGTTCGGCCCGCTAGTGCCGGAATTCATCCAGGTGCCGCCGCCCTACGCCTATCGCTGGCCCGGCAACGGCGACGCCGGGATCGAGGCGGCCGATGCAGTTGAAAAAGCGATCCTCGACCATGGCGCCGACACGATCGCCGCGGTGATCGCTGAGCCGGTGCAAGGCGCCGGCGGCGTGATCGTCCCCCCGCCCACCTACTTCCCGCGTCTGCGCCAGATCTGCGACAAGCACGACGTGCTGCTGATCGCCGACGAGGTGATCACCGGCTACGGGCGAACCGGCCGCTGGTTCGCCCTCGGTCACTGGGGCGTGCAGCCGGATATCGTCTCCTTCGCCAAGGGCGTCACCAGCGGGTACCTGCCGCTCGGGGGCATCATCCTGTCGGAGCGCGTGCACCGCGCGGTCGCCGACGCACCGGCGGATGAGCGCTACATGCACGCCGCCACCTATTCGGGGCATCCGACGTGCTGCGCCGTGGGGCTGGCGAACATCGACCTGATCGAGCGCGAGGGGCTGGTGGAGCGCTCCGCCGTGATGGGCAAGCGGTTGCTGGCAGGGCTGGAGACGCTGCGCACTCTACCGCCGGTGGGCGATGTGCGCGGTCTCGGCATGATGTGCGGAATCGAGCTGGTAGAGGACAAAGGCACCCGCAAGCCGGCGGCTGGACTTGGCGCACGCGTCGTTGCCCAGGCGATGGAACGCGGACTGCTGCTGCGCCAGCGTGGCGCGGGCACGATGGGTCCGATCACTGCGGGGGATTCGCTGGTGCTGGCGCCGCCGCTGATGACACCGGAGGCAACGATCGATCGCATCGTGCAGATCGTCGGGGAGTTGATCGAAGCCGCGTTGTAGTGGCGTGAAGTACACCTCTCCCGCTCTACGGGAGAGGTCGCCGCGCGTAGCGCGGCGGGTGAGGGTGCCGCGATGAATTTCGACTTTCCCGACGACCTCCGCCAATTGCGGGACGAGACCCGCCGGTTCCTTCGCGACCGCTGCCCCACGTCCGTGCCGCGGCGCATCCTGGAAGGCGCAGAGCCGTACGATACGAAACTATGGCACGAGATCGCCGGCATGGGCTGGACCGGCGCCGCGATCCCGGAAGCGTATGGCGGCGCCGGGTTGGGAGCACTCGGCGTCTGCGTACTCGCGGAGGAGCTTGGCCGCGCATTGGCGCCCGTTCCATTCTCGTCCTCGGTGTATCTGGCCACCGACGCGATCCTTGCCTTCGGCAGCGACGAACAGAAGCAGCGCCTGCTGCCGCGTCTCGCGACCGGCGATGCGATCGGCACCTTCGCTTTTGCCGAGCGCGCCGGGGCGACCGATCCGCGGAAGCTGGAAGCACATGTCTCAGACGGCAGGTTATACGGCACGAAACTGGCGGTCCCGGATGGCGACGTGGCCGATTTCGCGATTGTCGCCGCGTGGGGCGATGAGCGTGCGCCGTGGCTGCACGTTGTGGAGCTGGGTGGCAGCGGTGTGACGCGCACGCCGGTGGCGACGTTCGATCCGAGCCGTTCACATGCCCGGATTGTGTTCCAGGGAGCGCCGGCGGAGCCGCTTCCCGGCGGGCAAGGCGCGCAGCAGGTCCGTCACCTGATCGACCGCGCTGCCGTCATGATGGCCTTCGAGCAGGTCGGGCTGGCGCAGGCCGCGCTGGAGATGGCACGTGACTACGCGCGGGAGCGCTATGCCTTCGGCCGACCGATCGGCTCGTTCCAGGCGATCAAGCACAAGCTGGCGGACATCTATGTCGCAGTCGAGCTGGCGCGCTCGAACGCCTATTACGGTGCCTGGGCGCTTTCGACCGATTCCGCCGAGCTGCCGATCGCGGCTGCAGTGGCCCGTATCGCCGCGTGCGAAGCAGGCTGGCTCGCCACTAAGGAGAACATCCAGACCCATGGCGGCATGGGCTTCACTTGGCAGTTCGATTGCCAACTTTATTACAGGCGCGCGAAACTGCTCGGGCTGGTGCTGGGATCGGCGCGGGAGTGGAAGCACCGCCTGATCGGCGAGCTGCGTGCGCGCAATACTACCTGGCAACTGGCGGCGTAAGGCGGGAGGCAAGGATGGATTTCAGCGACACGCCCGAAGAAGCCGCCTTCCGCGCGAAGGCGCGCGCCTTCCTGGAAGCCAACGCCGAGCGGCGGAAGCCGGGTTCGGTCGAAGGTTATCGCCGCGGCCAGGACGCGCCCGGGGCGCTGGAGCGCGCCAAAGCGTTCCAGGCAAAGAAGGCGGCGGCGGGCTTTGCCGGCATCGCCTGGCCGAAGGAATGGGGAGGTCGTGGCGGCACCCAGATGCAGCAGATCATTTACCAGCAGGAGGAAGCAAAGTTCGATGTGCTGAGCGGCGTCTTCGGTATCGGATTGCAGATCGCGATCCCGACCGTCTGCACCTGCGGCACACAGGAGCAGCGCGATCGCTTTGCCGAGCCGGCGCTGCGCGGCGAGGAAATTTGGTGCCAGCTTTTTTCCGAGCCGGCCGGCGGTTCGGATTTGGCCGCGCTGCGGACGCGCGCCGAATGCGACGGCGATCACTGGATCATCAACGGCCAGAAGATCTGGACCTCGGGGGCGCATTATTCGCAGTTCGGCATCCTGGTCGCTCGATCGGATCCGAACGTGCCGAAGCATGCCGGGCTGACATTCTTCATTCTCGACATGGAATCGCCGGGGGTGGAGATCCGGCCGATCCGGCAGATGTCCGGCTCGTCGCACTTCAATGAGGTCTTCTTCACTGATGTTCGCATCCCCGACAAGATGCGTGTCGGCGCGGTCGGCAATGGCTGGCGGGTGGCGATGACCACGCTGATGAACGAACGTCATGGGATGCGCGAGGCACCCGGGCCGGATTTCGACGAACTGTTCGAGTTGGCGCGGAGCATAGAGCTTGAAGACGGTCCAGCGCTGGACAACGCCGGTGTGCAGGAGAAGCTGGCGGAATGGTACGTGCGGACACACGGACTGCGCTTCACCAAGTTCCGCACCATGACGTTGTTGTCGCGCGGCCAGACGCCTGGGCCGGAGTTGTCGATCATCAAGCTGGTGGCGGCCGGTAAGACGCAGGAGATCGCCTCGTACGGACTTGACCTGATCGGCATGGCGGGAGCGGCGATGGGAGCGGAAATGCCGTTGCAGGGCCTGTTCGAGGAAGCGCTGCTTTATTCTCCGGCGCTGCGCATCGCCGGCGGCACCGATGAGATCTTGCGCAACATCATCGCCGAACGCGTGCTGGGACTGCCGCCCGACGTGCGGGTGGATAAGGATGTGCCGTTCCGTGATGTGCCGAGCGGTCGGCGGAGTTAGGCTCCGCGCTACAACAGCGACGCGGCTATTCCTGGACCTCCTGCACGGCGTTCAAGAACGCCGCCAGACCGCCTAGGATAGCGAGCATACGATCCTCGGGAATTGTGTTGTTGATGTTCGCAGGCAGCCGAACGACGTCACGGATCGATCCCGTCAGCTCGTTGGCGTGGGTCTCTTTCAATTTAAGCGCTTCCCAGCCAAATTGCTGAACTGTTTCCAGCGTTTTTCGCACTTTTTCTATGTTCGAGCGGTCCTGTCTGTCGTTTTCTTTCTTAACTTTCTTCGGGTCAACTGGCCGCGACTGCATCAGGTCTTTAAGAAACCTTATCTGCTTTTTGAGCGTAGCATCGTCGTCCAGCCCGAATTTCTTCAGAAGCTTCTCGAAGGCATCGCTTTCATCCGACCCCTCCTGATCTTGCGTTTTCTCTTCGGCACTTTCTACTTCAACTTCACTCTTCCCTCGAGCAGCCGAACTCGAGTACGAAATTTCGGCTTTGGTAAACCCGGTGCCTTTCAGAGAACGGACGATCTTTTTCTCAAGGCCAAGCGCAGGTTTGTTTAGTTCCAATTTGACCGTCTTGCGGTCAGTTGAGACGATCCCAAATCTTATATTTCTCGCTTCCTCAAATTCTTCAGAAAGTTCTGTTGCAAGTTGTCTAGGCTTCACCGTACGATCCAGAAGAAACAGCGCGAACCCCCGCGTATCCCCATAGCCGGAGGCTACCGCACAATACACGAACCTCCTTTTTGCCATTATGAGAAGCTTTTTTTCTTCGGTTGTGTCCATCGCCAGCTTTTTCGCCATATAAGCGTCCTTTTCACGCTGTCTGTTTCTCGAGGATACGCCGGTTTCTTGTGTCCAACACTGAACCGTCCCGCCCGGTGCCGCAAGCGAAATCCGAGGGTGCAACCGCACCTGTACCGTCACCGAGCATCCACCTTGGCACCACGTCCATTGCCTTCATGACAAGCCTATCCGAAAATTCGCGAGCGGATTACTGCGACAGGCGGACCAATATGACGCATCAGCTCGAAAGCTTCTTCTGGCCGCGCTCAGTGGCGGTGTTGGGCGCCTCGCCCGATCCGCAGCGCGTCCGCGGGCGGCTATTCGACAATCTTCGCGGCAACGACTTTTCCGGCCGCATCGTGCCGATCAATCCCAGCTACACAGAGATTCACGGTCACCCCTGCTACCCCACGCTGGCCGCCGTGGGCGAACCGGTGGACCTGGTGCTGATGGCGGTCCCGGCCGCGCGTGTCGCCGCGGCTGCTGAGGAATGTGCGGTCGCCGGCGTACGGCACCTGGTGGTGATCAGCTCGGGCTTTGCAGAGGAAGGTGGCGCGGCAAGCGCGCTGCAGCAGCAGCTTGTGGATCTCGCACGACGCACAGGGATGCGCATCGCCGGACCGAATTGCGAAGGCTTTTTCAATACGATCGGAGGCCTCGCCGCGACGTTCAGTCCGACGGCGGAGCCGCACATCTCCGGATCCGCGCCGCCGATGGCATCGAATCGGCGCGTCGGCGTGGTTGCGCAAAGCGGTGGCATCGGGTTCGCGCTGTTCGCCCGCGGCCGGGCCGCTGGGCTGGCGTTCAGCCATGTCGTATCGACCGGCAACGAGGCCGATCTGACGGCCGCCGGTTTTATCGAATATCTTGTGCAGGATTCGCGCACCGACGTAGTGATGATATTCTGCGAAACTGTCCGCGATGGCGCACGCTTCGTTGCCGCGTTGGAAACGGCGCGCCGGCGCGGCAAGCCGATCGTTGCCATCAAGGTCGGCGGCTCGGAGGCTGGGCGTCGCGCAAGCGCGTCGCACACCGCCTCGCTGAGTGGATGGCAGACTGCGTATCGCGCGGTGTTTGCGCGCTATGGGGTGATCGAAGCCGACGATCCAGATGACGCCGTGACAATTGCCGGAATGCTGACCACCTGTCCGTTGCCGAAGGGACGGCGGGTCGGCGTGGTGACGGTGTCGGGTGGCGGCGGCGCGTGGATGGCGGACACGTTGACCGCACACGGTTTGTCGTTGCCGCTGTTGTCGCCGCAACTGCAAGCATTGTTGCGTCCCCTGATGCCATCCTATGGAGCGCCCCAAAACCCGGTCGATGTCACCGCCCAGGGTGCGCAGACGGGTCCGGCAATGATGAGCGCGGCCGAGTGCCTGGCAGCATCCGACGAGATCGACATGCTGGTGCTGATCACCTCACTCGCCAACGAGCAGCGCGTCTCGCTGGATGCGGCACGCCTCCGCGCCGTGGTGAAGAATCACGGCAAGCCGGCCACGATCTGGACCTATACACCGCCCTCCGCGCTGGGCCGGACTCGGGTGGCGGAGAGTGGGCTTTTCCTGCATGTGGGCTTGCGTGGCTGCGGGCTGGCGATGGGTCGGCTTGCCCAGTACGCGGAGGCGTTGTCGCGGCCCCTGCCCTCGTTGGCGGCGACATCCGCACTGTTGCACCTGCCGGCTGACTTGCCGCGCGTGCTAACCGAGCATCGGGTGAAAGCGCTGCTGGCGCCGCTCGGATTGCCGATGTCGGAGGAGCGGTTGGCAACGTCAGCGGCAGAAGCGGAAGCGGCGGCATGTGCGATCGGGTTTCCCGTCGCGTTGAAGGTGCAGTCTCCGGATCTTCCGCACAAGACGGAAGTGGGTGGGGTCCGTCTGGGTCTTGCCGATGGGGACGCGGTGGCGGACGCGTATGCGACAATTGTTGCGGCGGCCCGACGCCACTGCCCGGAGGCGCGGATCGAAGGCGTGCTGGTGCAGAAGATGGCGCCGCGTGGACATGAGCTGGTGGTGGGGATGGTCAACGATCCCACCTTTGGGCCGGTCATGATGGCGGGATGGGGCGGCACGACCGTGGAGCTGATGGGGGATGTCGCGCATCGCCTTGCTCCGGTGGACGCCGATGAGGCGCGCGCGATGATCGGAAGCCTGCGCTCGGCCCGGATGTTGGAGGGATTCCGCGGGGCGCCGCCGGTCGATGTTGGGCCCGTCGCGGAGCTGATTACGCGGCTTTCGGCCATGGCAGTGGCGCACCGCGACCAGATCGCCGAGATGGAGTTCAACCCGGTGATCCTGCACGCCGACGGATCGGGGATGACGATCGCGGACGCGTTGATCACGCTGCGGGATTGAGGGTTAACTGTTCCTGCTGTTATTGCGAGTTCCCTACCCTTCGCCTTCGAGTGACTCTAGCGGCAATAAACGGCCCGTGCATTCTCGCGGAAGAAGCTCTGCCGCTCGGCCTCGCCAAGCCGGAACGGCAAGGCATGATCGGGATTGTCGAAATCCCAGTGCGGATAGTCCGAGGCGAACAGCAGCCGATCCCAGCCGATCCACCCGATCAGTTCCAGCACGCGCTCGCGCGGCTCCGGCTCTTCCATCGGCTGCGTGGTGAGCCAGACCTGGCTGCGGATATACTCGGACGGCAGCCGCTTCAGATGCGGTGTCTCGTCGCGCATCCGCTGCCACAACCTGTCGAGGCGCCAGCACAGCGACGGCAGCCAGCCGAAGCCGCCTTCTATCATCACGAATTTCAGTCGTGGCAGACGTTCGAATACACCTTCGAATATCATGCTGGCGAGATGCGCCTGAAAGGCCTGCGCATGGGCGAGCATGTCTTCCAGGTAAAAGCTCGGCCAGCCGCTGCCGGTGGCGGGATGGCCGGCGAAGCCGAAGGCGTGCATGGCCACCGGGATATTGGCCGCGGCGGCGGCCTCGAAAATCGGGCGATACCGGCGCGCGCCGAGCGGCTCGGCGGTGCGGCTCATCAGCAGCACGTGGCCGAAGCCCTCGATCGCCGCGCAGCGCTCGATTTCGGCGGTGGCTTCCTGCGGGTCCTCGTAGTTCACCACGATCGAGGCACGGAGTCGCGGCTCCGGACGCACCAGATTCTCGATCTGCCAGTCGTTCATCGCCCGGCTGACCGCGTTGCCGAGATCGCCGTTCATGAAGTTCTGGCTCGGCTGCGGCGGGTTGATCAGGCCGACCTGGACATTGAACGGATCGAGGTGCTGCTCGCGGGTCAATTCGAGATTGCTGCCCGGCGGAGCACCGTCAGGCGGCCACGCATCACGCCGTGCAGCCATCGGTGCGGATTTGGGGAAGGCAGGAGCGCCGTCGGCATAGCCGGTGCGGTGCGCCATGCCATAGGTCTCGATATGGCGCCGCCAGCGCGCCGGCATGAATGGATAAAGATCGGCGATCGAGCGCGGCCCGAGATGCAGGTCGCAATCCGCGATCCCCATCCGGCTGGCGGCTGCGGGGCGCGCGGTCCGAAGCTCGCGCACTTCAACGTTCATCGTCCGGGCGCCCCTGATCCGCTTTCAGCCGAAATCATAGACCTGCAGCGCGTTGTCGCGCAGGATCATCCGCTCCTCGGCCTCCGACAGCTTGATCCGCCACGCCTGGCGCGGATCGTCATAATCCCAGTGCGGATAGTCGCTGGAATACACGATCCGGTCCCAGCCGATCCATTCGAAGGTCTGGCGCAGGTCTTCCGGATTCTCCGGCTCTTCCACCGGCTGGGTGGCGAACCAGATATAGCTTCGCATGTATTCCGACGGCGGTCTTTTGACCTGCGGCACTTCGTCGCGCATCTTCTTCCAGTGCGTATCGAGCCGCCAGGCGAGCGTCGGTCCCCACGCGAACCCGCCCTCGATCAGCACGACCTTCAGCTTGGGAAACGCCTCGAACACGCCTTCCAGGATCAGGCTTGCGGTCTGGTTCTGCATCGAGTGGACCAGCATGTGGTGGTCCTCGATGTAGAATTGTGGCCAGCCGCCGGCCGACGGCGCGCTGTTCTGGGTGCCGCCGATGTGCAGCCCGATGGAGAAGCCGTTGGCCTGGGCGGCGGCGAAGATCGGCCAGTAGCGCCGGCGCCCGAGCGGTTCGCTGGTCTTCGAGCCGAGCTGGATCTGCGCGAACGCGGGATCGCCGGCCCGGCTTTCGATCTCCTTGACCGCTGCTGCAGGGTCGTCCTGCGGCACCAGCACCGAAGCGCGCAGCCGCGGCTCCGGCACGTAAAAGGTCTGCTTCTGCCACTCGTTCATCGCCGTGCAGAAGGCCCCAGCGGCATCATGGTTGCGGGCGATATTGGCGTTCAGCAGCGGCTCCAGAACGCCGAAGGCGATGTTGTTGGCATCCAGGTGCTGTTCGCGCATGAAATCGACGTCCGAGCCGGGAAGCCCGCCGCCCGGCGGCCACGCATCGCGCCGGCAGGTGTTCGGCTGAAAGCGCGGATAGGTGCCGCGCGCGGCATACGGGCCGCAGACGAACTTGTCGTACTCGAGCAGATACTTGCGCCAGCGCGCCGACAGATAGGGATCAAGGTCCCGCGGCGTCTTCATGTAGGGATGGATGTCGGTGTCGATAATGCCGAGCCGCGCCTCGGCTTCGGGTCGGCGATCCAGGACCTTCGCGGTCATGCTCATTGCAGCGTCTCCTTGAGACGAGGATAGGTGGCAAGCGGGTTATCGTGCCGCATCTTGCGGATCAGGCCCGGGTTGAGCCCGGGTGGCAGCGGCTCGTCGCCGTCGAACTGCCAATGCGGATAATCGGTGGCGAACAGCAGCATCTCGTCCGAGCCGATCTGGTCAATGATGCGATCGAGCGATTGCGCGTCAGGCGGCGCATCCAGCGGCTGCGCAGTCAGCCGGATCCGGTCACGGATGATCTCGGCCGGCGACTGCTTCACCCACGGCACCTCGGCACGCACGCCGCGCCAGGTCTTGATCGCACGCCAGATAAAGCCCGGCAGCCAGGTCACGCCGGATTCGATGAACACGATGCGGAGCGTGGGGAATTTCACGAAGATGCCGTTCGAGACCAGGCTGAGAAGCTGATCCTCGAAGGTCTGCTGGTGTGCCACGTAGTCGTGCAGGAAATGAGACGGCCAGCCGGTCGAAGTCGGCGTGTAGCGATACATGCTGCCGGCATGTAGCCCGATCGGCAGATCATGCCGCACCGCGGCTTCATAGATCGGCCAGTAATAGCTGCGGCCCAGCATCATCTCGCACGCGACCGGCATCAGCACCTGCACGAAACGCCGGTCAGGGGCCTTGCGTTCAATCTCCTCGGCGGCGAGTAGCGGGGCCTGTGCAGGCACTACGATCGAGGCTCGCAGGCGGGGTTCTTTGTCCAGCCACTCGGCCGCAATCCAGTCGTTCACCGCCGAGCAGATCGCCGCACCCATCGTCTCGCTGACCGCGACTTGGCCGCCGTACAGCGTGTTACAGATGGCAACGCCTAGCCCGAACGCATCGAGCGCCTGCGCGCGCATAGCATCCAGGCTGGTGCCGGGCTTGCCCTTGTCAGGGCGCCAGTCCGGCCGGCAGGAGATCGGCGCACCCGGCGGGTAGCTTTGCAGGTCGAGCCCATCGATGCCGCGGGCGACGAAGGATTCCTGCCAGAACTCGCTCATATACGGCAGCAGTGCCTTCACGCTTGGCACCGAGGGATGGATATCGCAGTCGATCACCGTGCCAGCAAGATCGTCCATCAGGTCGTCTCCGTTCCGAACATCGTAGAATTGGTGGCAGCCAGGGTCAAACCAGGGGTCTCTTGAAGAGGGCCTCGTTGGGTCTCGACCCGTCCGGAACATTTGACAGAGCATCCCAGGTCGTCGGGTGCTATAATTGTCCCGGAGGTCGCCATGGGTGTGGTTCAGCTCCCCGACAGCTTCAGCGCGTGATCGAGCAGCAGGTCGCCGAAGGCCGGGCCGCGAGCCCCGCGGCATTCGTCGAGGAAGCCGTCATGCGCTTGGTTGACGATGCCCGTTCCGAAGAGGAAGAGGTTTTCGCGGCAGTGCAGGCAGGCATCGCCGATATAGAAGCGGGCCGATACACGACCGTGGCCAACCCGGATGACGAGCGGCTCCTGCACGAGCGTTTGATGGCCCGGCTGCGAGCGCGTTTGGTCGCGGAAGAGTAGTTGGCCTATCGTCTCGCCAAGCCGGCAGAGGACCAGATTGATTCCATCCTGCTCGAGAGTGCATGAACGCACGGCATAGAGGCTGCTGGTCGTTACGGTCTGCTGCTCGTAACCGCGATGGCGTCCCTGGGCGGCCGCCCAGAGATGCTCGGGTCTATTGAAGTTCCACGGCTGCGGGGTATCGGCGCATACCCGCTCCGTTTGAGTCGGATGAGGATCGAGCCGGCGCGCCGCGTCGGGGCTCCCCGGCATCTCATCATTTATCGGGTGGCTGCGGATGGTGTTGTAGAAATTCTCGGCTTGGTTCACGACCGAATGGTGCTGTCCCGCGCGGCTCGGAAGCTCGTCCGGCGCGCCGACGCCCCGTGAAGCCGTATTGCGTGAGTGCCTAGTTGGAGGTCGGATCAGATCGAATCCCAGCAGACGCTATCCCTTAAGCCCAGCCAGCCGGAAGCTGCGTTCCCACTGCCGCGCGACCTCGTCCAGCGCCTGCTGCGCCGTCTTCTGACCAAGCAACACCTGGGATACCGCCACGCGCAGCGGAAGCTGCGCCGTGCTCCACAAAGGGTCCTGCGGGTCGAGTGTCGCGGTCTTCAGCGACTCGCCCTGGACCGGCGCCCACGGGTGCTTCGCCAACACCGCCGGGTCCTGCAGCACGGACAGCCGCGGCGGCGAATTGGCGAGGTCGATCGATCGCCGCAACCACTGCTTCGACGTCGCCAACTGGATGAACTCGAATGCCCATTCGGTGTGCTTCGAACCCTCCGGTACCCCGAGCACCCATCCGCCGAGATGCGTGCGGCTTTGCGCGATCGAGTCCTTTCCGGGCACCATTGCCCAGGCCCAGTTGCCGCCGGTCTTCGACTGCTTGGGGTCGTTCATCAGCTCGCCGTACGGCGCCAGCGTAATGGTCATGGCAAACTGGTCGTTCTGACCGCCGGCAATGATGCCGTCGAACTCCCAGGTGACCGAGTCCGGATTCATCACGTGGTACTTCGTCATCAGGTCGCCGTAGAACTCCAGCGCCTCGATGGCCGGGGGCCGGTTGATGAAGATCTCGCCCGTCTTGTGATCGTAGAAGTCGCCGGCGGCGGAGCGCAGGAACGGCGTGAACGGATCGAGTATCGCGGTTCCCTGGCGAGCGATAAACCCCACACCGAAGCGGTGTGGGAGTCCCTGCTTCGTTGTGGCTTGCGCCGCGGCCAGGAACTCGGCGAACGTTTCCGGCGCCTTGGCAATTCCAGCCCGCTCGAGAACCGGCTTCTGATAGTGCAGGATGTCGGTCACCACGCGGTACGGGATGCCGGCCAGCTTGCCGTCATAGGTGGCCATCGCCTGCACGGCTGGCAGGAAATCCGCCCAATCGAAATCCGGGTGCCGCGACGCCGCAGCGTCCAGCAGTTTCTGGTGATCCTGCATGTGCCGCGCTATCCAGCCGGCCATGTTCGGATTCCACTGCACGATGTCGATCGCGCCCGAGCCCGAGCTGAGCTCGGATTTGAGGCGCACCGTCTCGGCATCGCCCGGCAGCAGGGTGAAATCGATCTTGATGCCGGTGGCTTTTTCAAACGCCGGGGCGACTTCCTGCACCAGGCACCAGTGCCAGGGACCGTTGTCGCCGACATAGACAAGTCTGTCGGGCTTCGTCTGGGCGCGTACCGGGCGCCCACGCGCACCGATCACCGCGGCTAGCGAGCCGGCAAGAAGGCCGCGCCGACTCACACGACGACACCTTGCGATCATCGTGCACCTACCCTTTCAGCCCGGCCAGCTTGAAACTCCGATGCCATTGGTTCGCGACATCGTCCAGCGCCTGCTGCGCCGTCTTCTGCCCCAGCAGCACTTGCGAAATCGCCGTCCGCAGCGGCAATTGCGCCGTGCTCCACAGCGGATCGCGGTGATCCAGCACGGCAGTCTTCAGCGCCTCGCCTTCCACCGGCGCCCAGGGATGCTTGGCCAGCACGCCGGGATCCTCCAGCACCGAGACTCGGGGCGGCGCGTTGCTCAGATCGATCGATCGCCGCATCCATTGCTTGGACGTAGCCGTCTGCACGAACTCGAATGCCCAGTCCGTGTGCTTGGTTCCCTCCGGCACGCCGAGCATCCAGCCGCCGAGGTAGGTCTTCGACTGGCTGATCGAGTCCTTGCCCGGCATCAGCGACCAGGCCCAGTCGCCACCGGTCTTCGATTGCCTGGGGTCGTTCATCAGCTCACCATACGGCGCTAGCGTGACGGTCATCGCGAACTGATCGTTCTGCCCGCCGGCGATGATGCCGTCGAACTCCCAGGTGAGCGAATCCGGATTCATCACGTGGTATTTCGTCAGCAGATCGCCGTAGAATTGCAACGCATACACCCCCGCCGGCTGGTTGACGAAAATCTCGCCGGTCTGAGGGTCGTAATACCGCCCGCCGGCAGAGCGCATGAATGGCGTGAAGCTGCCGAGCATGGCCGGACCCTGGCGACCCATCACGCCGAACCCATAACGATGCGGCAGCCCCTGCTTGGTGGTCGCTTGCGCCACCGCGAGCAGTTCGGCGAAAGTCGCCGGGGGCTTGGTAAAACCGGCCTGCTCCAGGAGTTTCTTCTGGTAATGCAGAACGCCGGTGGTGACGCGATAGGGAATGCCTGAGAGCTTGCCATCATACGTCGCCATGTTCTGCACGGCGGGTAGGAAGTCCGCCCAATCGAAATCGGGATGCTTGCCGGCCGCCGCGTCCATCAGCTTCTTGTGGTCCTGCATGTGCCGCGACACCCATCCTGCCATGCTGGCTTCCCACTGCACGATATCGATCGCGCCCGAGCCGGAGCTCAGCTCGGCTTTCAGCCGCGCCACCAACGCGTCGATCGGCAGCAGCGTAAAGTCGATCCGGATGCCGGTCGCTTTCTCAAACTCCGGTGCTACCTCGTTGACCAGGCACCAGTGCCACGGACCGTTGTCGCCAACGTAAACAAGCTTATCGGGCTTGGCCTGGGCGCGGGCTGGGCGGGCGCGGATACCCAGCCCGACAGCCGCGCCAGCCGCCGCGGTCGCCTTGACCATCGTGCGCCGGCCCAGGCCGCTCGGTCCTGTGATCATGCGTTGCCTCCCTTTGCTTCAGCCTTTGACCGCGCCAGACGACAGCCCCGCGACGAGATGCCGCTGCGCCACGAACGAGAACAGGATCACCGGCAGAACCACCAGCACGCCGGAGGCTGTCATCGCGCCCCAGTCCACCCCAACATCGCCGGAATAGCTCGCCATCAGCACTGGCAGAGTGCGCGTCGCGTCGTTGGTCAACACGGCGGCGAAGATGAAGTCGTTCCACGCCAACAGCAGACACAAGATGGTCGCGGCGACGAGGCCCGGTCGCACCAGCGGCAACACCACCGCGCGGAACGCGGCAAAACGACTGGCACCATCCACCCAGGCGCTTTCCTCCAACTCGCGCGGCAGCTCCTCGAAGAAGCCGCGCATGATCCACACCACCAGCGGCAGGCTGAAGGTAGTGTAGGCGAGCACAACGCTGATCCGCGTCTCGGTCAGGCCGAGCTTGCTGAACAGCACGTACATCGGCACCAACACCGCGATCGGCGGCAGCATGCGCATCACCAGTAGAGTGAAGAACAGCCAATTGCGGCCGGCAAAGCGGAAGCGGGCGAAGGAATAGGCGGCCGGCACGCCGACGCAGATCGACAGCAGCACCGCCTCGGCCGAGATCAGCATGCTGTTGATGAAGGCGTGCTGGAAGTCGCCAGTACCGAGCACCTTGACGTAGTTCTGGAGCGTCGGCGTCCAGATGAACAAAGGCGGCGACGCAAAGGTCTGCACCCGCGTCTTGAACGAAAGACCCAGGATCCACAGCAGCGGGAAAATGAACAGAATCAGCAGCGCGACCAGCGCCGTATAAACGCCGGCGGCAAAAGCGATCCGGCTCCGCCGGCTGCCGACACGTCGCACGGACATTACTGCGTTCCCCCTCGGCGGATCACGGCGACGAACGTCAGACAGACGACCAGCGCGATCAACAGCATCATCCACGACGCCGCCGCGCCCAGGCTGAGATCGAACTGCACGAACGACGCCTGATATGTATAAACGGACAGCAGCAGGGTTGCGTTCGCCGGGCCGCCGCCGGTCATGACATAGACGTTGTCGAAGGCGCGGAACTCGAAGATCGTGCGCAGCAGTAGCGCGACCAGCAGATAGGGGCGCAGCAGCGGCAGGGTGACGTGCCAGAAGCTCTGCAGCCGGCTGGCGCCGTCGATCGCGGCGGCCTCCAACGGCTCGTGCGGCAGCGAACGCAGTCCGGCGAGCGACAGGATGGTCACGAACGGCGCGTTCTGCCACACGCTGGCGATGCCGACCGAGATCAGCGCCAACCATGGTTGCCCCAGCCAGATGATCGGCCGTCCCAGGAAATAGTCGATGATGCCGTGATCCGGATCGAGCAGCAGCTTCCAGCACAGCGCGGCCACGATCGGCGTCATCATCATCGGCACGATCAGCGTGGTGCGGAAGAAGCCAATCAGCCGCAGGTCGAGATCAAGCAGCAATGCGACACCGAGCCCCAGCGCCAGCTCGGCCGCCACCGTCGCCGCCGTGTAGCCGAGCGTGAGCACCAAGCTGGCAATGAAATCGGGATCGGTCAGCAGTACCCGCATAATTGGCGATCCCGGCGAACCGCCCGCCGAACAGCGTCTCGTCCGCGCTCCACCCCTCGGTGCTGAGATAGAGCGAGAAGGCCAGCGGGATACCGAAGATCGCCAGCATCGTGAGTGCGGTCGGCAGGACGGCGATGCGCGCGAACTGCCGATCGAGCCAGCGCCACCCGAGCCCGGCGCCGGGCCGATGCGGCTGAGCCGAAGCTTCGGCGTCACGGATGACGGTGCTGGCTTCCCCCATCTCTTGCTCGTGCAGGCGGCGAATTCACCGCGACAAGCTATGCGCTATCGTCCTCGCGCGCCATGGCCCCCCGTTGACAGTCCGGGCCAAGCCCCCATACGCGTACAGCGCTGGCGATGGAGCGCGCCATTAACCGCCCTCAGGGCTAATGACTCCTCCTGGACCTCTTAGGGCCCGCGGCGGAATAAGTGCTTCAAGGCGGTTGTTGATTTGGCTCAATGGTGTAGTTCCACTCGCCATGGAATGCGTGGCGCGTGATGTTGATCGCCTGCATCTCGTCATCGGACACCTTCACCCCCTTGGGATAGAGGTTGCCGTCGAGCTCGCAGCAGACCCTGAGACCAGTCTCGGTGGTTGTAGAGCTGATCAGTTGCACGATCACCTGATGGCTCACCAGTGGCTTGCCGCGCCAGTTCATGGTGATGAAGGCGAACAGCCGGTGTTCGATGCGGTTCCATTTGCTGGTGCCGGGTGGCAGGTGGGTAACCGTGATCTTCAGGCCGGTCTCGTTGGCAAGACGCTGGAGTTCGCGTTTCCATAGCTTCACCTGCGGCCCGTTGCTGCCGCCGCAGTCGGCGGTGATCGTCAGGCACGTCGCATTGGGATAACGCTGCTTGCCGAGCCTATGCCACCAATGCCGGATGCTCTCGACCGCAAAGGCGCCGGTATCAGCGCTGATGCCGACGCTGATCCAGCCGTGGTTGGCAGCAATGTCGTACACCCCATAGGGAGCGACCTTGCCAAGTTCCGGGATCTTGAAGTCGTGCACCCGCACCGGTTCGGGATCCCCCTTGCGACGCAGCTCACGGCCGTTGTTCTTGAAATCCCCAACCAGCTCCTTCTTCTTGGTGTCCACTGAGATCGCCGGCTCGCCCGCGGCGATCGCCGCTTGCACCGTCGCATTGACGTGCTCGAACTGGGCGTTGCGATCCGGATGGTTGCTCCCCTCCCGCGTCTTGCGGTTGGCCTGGCAACTGTAGTTCAGTTGCCGCAGCAGCTTGCCGAGCACGCGCTGGCTGACCTTGAAGCCAAGCGCGGTCAGCTCCTTGACGAGGTGACGCTGACTGCGGCTGACCCAGCGCAGCGGCGAGCCGGGATCGCCGCGAATGGCGTCCTCGATCAGTTTCTCCAGCGCCGCCGGCAACCCGGGTTGCCGGGTCACCGCGCTCTTGCGGCCAGCGCCGGGCCGGCGCAGCCGGGCGCCCAGTTCATTGCGACCGCACCGCAGTTCCGCAATGCCTCGCTGGATGGTGCTGCGCGCCAGCCCGGTTGCGCTCGCGGTCGCGGTGACGCCGCCAGGGCCCTGCGCCAGCGCTTCGTTGGCGGCGAACAGTCGCCGGGCACGTTCATCGAGGAAGGCTGCTGCTTTCCGCCAACGCGCACGGATGTCGGCGATGTCGATCACACCGCGACGCTAGCCGACGCATCTCGCGTCGCACCTAGCAAATTCTCAGATTTTATTCGTGCTTTGTTTGCGGCTCCTCAATTTGTTTATTTCGCCGCGAGTCCTTAGGGGACGACAGGCTCAAACATCCCCTCATTTTCCGTATGACATAAAAGAATCGGGCGACCGTAGAGGCGATTCCAAAAAGAATCGTGAAGCCGCCGCAGATGATGGATCCTTGCGAAGTCGCGAAAGTAGTTCCGCGCTCCCCGCAGACCGGCGAGTTTGCCTCCCGACACCGATTCGGGAGCTACCCATGGTCATCCGGGAGCGCGTTTCGTACAAGGGAATTCGCGACCTGCTTGGCGGCTTGCTGGAGCAGGACCTTCACGCCAAGCGTGTCAATTCTCTATGCGACGCCACGCTTGGCGTGTTGCACAGCGGCTCCCTGGCTATCTGTGCCATCGGCCAAGGCCTCGCCGCGGCGCGTAGTTTGAAGTCCAAGCACGCGATCAAGCAGGTCGACCGATTGCTCTCCAATACTGCCATCAGCGTCGACGATATTCTGGTGCGCTGGGTGCCCTTCGTCATCGGCGCACGCAGCTCCATCGTGGTGGCCATGGATTGGACCGACTTCGACGCCGACAACCAGGCCACCATCATGCTGGCCCTGATCAGCGACCACGGTCGCTCGACACCCCTGGTATGGCTGACCGTCGACAAGAGCACGCTCAAGGAGCGCCGCGGCTTCTACGAGCATCGCGTGCTGGTCCGGCTGGCCGAGCTGCTGCCGGCGGGGGTCAAGGTGTGCATCGTGGCCGACCGCGGCTTCGGCGATCAGAAACTGTACAAGATGCTGACCGAAGAGCTGTATTTCGACTACGTCATCCGCTTCCGTGGCAACATCACCGTGACCAGCGCCACCGGTGAGACGCGCACCGCGGCCGACTGGGTGCAGGCCGGCGGACGCGCCCGGGTGCTGCGCGGCGCCGAGGTCACCGCCGATCGCTACCGGGTGGGAAGCGTGGTCTGTGTCCAGGATCCGGATATGAAGCAAGCCTGGTGCCTGGCCGCCAGCAGCACCGATGCCACGGCCAAGCAACTGACCGGCCTGTACGGCCGTCGCTGGGGAATTGAGATCGACCAGGCATGGCGACTCTCAAGACTCTACAGGGTCAGGAGAGCCCGCCACGACGATTGGCGGCGGCCGACGACGCCATGGCGGGGGAGTCGCGCGAGCCAGCTTAAGGGCGGCAATCATGGCATCATCGGCGTGCACCAATTTGAACGTCGTGCCCTGGTGGCGAACCGCTCGACTGCGCAGACGTCCCTCCTGGACCCAGCTGTAGAGGGTCGATTCTGGCATAGCGAGATGCCGAGCCAATTCGGTAATCGTCCACTCCTCGGGCTGACGTTCAATGACCACAGGTCGCCGTTTGTGCCCAACGATTCCGACTTTGCTGAGGAGACGCTTAACCATCAACGCGGTGAATGTGTCACGTCGCTTAGGTGGTCGCCAACCTTCCTGGTTGAGGATTTCCGCGATCGCTGCATGGCGCTTCCCAGCACGCCGCAGCTCGGCTGCACGGGCGGTCAGTTGGTGGTAAGTGCTGAGTTGGTCGAGACGAGCAACCGGTCGAACCAGCTGGTGCGAGGTTTGGTGGCCACCGTGCCAATGACAGCTCACGCGGACTTGCTCCGTGCCGTCGATGACTTCAACCAACACCCGTTCGAGCAGCAGGCGAACCAGGGCTTGTCGCTCTTCCTGAGTGGCGGCTGCCCAGACGCCGGGTAAGTCGTGTGCCAGTTGGCGAATTCCTGCAACTTCGGCTGCGGTCAAGCTCCGCGGCTGGTCACGCTGGAAACGTTCATAGTCCCCTGCCAGGCGTGCCTGCTCGGCCAGCGCCTGCTCCCATTGGCGTTCGAGAGTACGGCCCACCAGTCGGTTCTCCGGTTCTATGGCATCGAATTGCCGGCGGGCTCGTTGCGCCTGGTAGCCTGCTCGTTCGAGCCGATGGCGCCACTGAGCGTCCAGCGCCGCGCGCTCGCGTTCCAGCTCGCCGGCCGCCAGCAAGCTTACCTCCAGCGCAGCCGGCTCGAGCGCCTCCACCACAAGCCGGCTTATCAGAGCATCAAGCGGCGCCGCCTTGAGCGTCTGGCAGACCGGTCCAGCGTAGTCGCTGGCCAAGTGGATACATACGTAGCGCGGAGCGGTGCCGTTTTGGTTGTACTGGGCGGTCATTCGTAGACCGCACCGACGGCAGATCAGCAGCCCAGACAGCAAGGCCTGGCCGGCGCGTGGCACTCCAGAGACCGTCGCCTTGTTCGACCGAAGCTGCGTTTGATTGCGCTGATACTGTTCCCAACTGATGTAAGCTGGAAGACGGTCCGGCAGAAACACCTCGGCTTCCTCCGGAGGGCTGGAGCGCCGTCCAGTACCCGGTCGCCCTGGTTTGCGCCGGCGTGGATCAGACGCTCGCCGGCCATATAGGTAGACACCCGCATAGGTCGGATTGTGCAACAGATCATTCAGCGAAACCCGGTTGGGGCGATGCCATTCCAACTCGCCCTTGTTGGTGCCGCCCTGCGTGCGCACCGGCATCCCGATGTCATGATCGACCAAGTAGCGCAGCACCTTGCCAATGGTGCGAAACCGATCGAACAGGTCGAATACCAGCCGGATCGTCGCCTGCGCCTGTTCGTCGGGCTCCAGGACGACTTCCCCCGACGGACGCCGCAGATATCCCATCGGTACCGTCTTGCCGAGTTCGCCGCGACGGGCCTTCGCTCGCCGCCCCTCTAACATCCGCGCCTTGATGATGTGAAGTTCGGCCTCAGACATGGTACCCTTTAAGCCCAGCAGCAGGCGATCGTTAAAATTACCCGCATCGTACACGCCTTCGGAATCCGCAATCAACGTGTCGAACAACGCGCAGATCTCCAGCAGCTGATGCCAATCCCGGCATGATCGGGCGAGCCGCGACATCTCCACCCCCAGCACAATGCCGACATGGCCGAGACCGACCTCTGCCACCAGACGCTGGAAGCCGGGACGGCCCTCGATCGAGGCACCAGACCGCCCCAAATCATCGTCGATCACCACGATCGATGCGCGGTCCCAGCCAAGCTGCAGCGCCCGATCCACCAGAGCATATTGCAGCCGCGTCGATTCTTGGTGTCGCTCAACCTGCTGAAGCGTGGACTGGCGAATGTAGACTATCGCCATCCGCTCCCGATGCCGACGGTGGATCTTGTCCGACACCATGCCGTGGGGCGCCGGACACCAAACCTCGCTCACCATGATTGGACTCCCCGGCCACAACCACCGCGCGGCTCTGGCGAAGTGTCATCAGCGTCAGTGCACGCAGCACCGTGCGTCGCCGGTCGTCGGGCAACATCTGCCATACCGGTCGACCGGCCTCGTTCATCGCGTGATCCCAGCCAGCGAACCAGCGCTCGAAGCGCCTCGCGGCCGAGTATGGGCGGTCCCGGCGAGTCGGTTAAACTATCAGCGGTATCATGGATGGGATATCGAATGCAGCTTACGCGACAGCAAGGACCTGCGCTTCGGCATGGGTCTGGGCACCATCCGTGTCAAATCCCCCGAGCGGCGTGACCGGCTATGGCTGATCAACGCATTCGCCGTCGTCCTGCTGACCTTGCTGGGGGCCGCCGGCGAAGCCTTGGGTTATGATCGGATGCTCAAGACCAACACCGCCAAACGCCGTGCCCATTCGTTGTTCCGCCAGGGCTGCCTGCTCTATGACCTCATCCCGACCATGCGTGACGACTGGCTGCGCCCATTGATGCAGCGCTTCTCCCAAATGCTGCACGAGCAACCTCTCTTCGCAGACGTTTTCGGACCGGTTTGATAAATGAGGGGAGTCTTGAGGACGACAGGAGGAGTTTATGGTTGAGCTGCCCGGTCCTGCCGATACGCCTGGAGCGCGGTCCGTCCCCGTTTCGGCTGGCATTACTGCGCGTCGGTGACCGCATGAACATGCGCGACATCGTGCTGCAGATTGCTCAGGTGCTGGCGGTCCTGCTGCTGGCGCCCCTCGTGCAAGGGATCACTCGTTTCTCATGGGCTTTCTGTTCATCGAGACGCTGGAGTGTCTGACCATCTCGCCCGCCCTGCGCACCGGCATCCTGACGGGCGTGCTGGGCGGCTACACGACGTTCTCGACGTTCGAGATGGAAACACTGCTGCTGGTGGAGCAGGGGGAAGCGTGGAAGGCGATTCTCTATATTTTGCTGTCGGTGGGGCTCGGATTCCTGTGCGCGTTCGGAGGCGCTTACATTGCACATAATCTTTAGGGAGGGCGGCCATGGATGACGAGGTGATGGTGGTTCGCATCTACCTGCGAGAAGCCGAGGCCAGGCGTCGCAATCGGGGCGTAAGGAGCCGCCCGGCGATGTAGTGGTCCACCGCGGTCCAGTGCTCTTGGCTCATGCGCGCCTCTTCGCTCATATTCTTCTGTCATATGCTCGCGGTGGCTGCGGCGCGAAGGCGGTGGACATTTGCTGTGGCAGCGTCTCCGGCGGGCTGAGGCTGTCGCTTCAAGCGGTGAGTTCAACGCATTGAAGAGCGCGGGTCGGCGAGCGTCTGCCCGCCGTCAATCCGTCGGCCTCGCCGCGAGGCACATCCACACGCACTTCCGCATCACCGAGGGTAGCGCCTCCTGCCCTAGCGCCTCGACCGGCCGGACCAGTCCGGGCGCGCTGATACGTCGTACCGATGCCGCATACAGTTCGATGATCAGCGCGAAATGCGTGAAGCCGTGGCGGACCTGGCCGGCCGGCCGCCACTCGGCCGGCATCGGGGCGAAAGCCAGCGCCTCGGCTCCCCAGCGTTTTGCCCGCCACTCGGTGCCCGGCAGCTCGGTCATGCCTCCCAACAGGCCGGAAGCCGGCCGGCGGCGCAGCAGCACGCTTCCCTTGGCATCGGTCAGCCAGAAATGCACACCGTGCCGTACCGGCCGCAGCCGCTTCTCGGCCCGTCGTGGCAGCTCGGCCTCGATCCCCGCTCGCCGGCCAGCGCACCCCGCCATCCAAGGGCACAGGCCACAAGCCGGGGAGGCAGGGGTGCAGATCGTCGCGCCAAGGTCGAACAGCGCTTGGGCAAAATCGGATGGTCTGGCGATGGCGGCGGGATCGGAGCCTAGCGCCGCAGCCGCTGCACGGATTGCCACCTTGGCGCTTGGCATCGGCGCATCGATCGCCAGCAGGCGGGCGAGGACCCGCTCGACATTGCCGTCCACCGGCACCCCGGGCTGGCCGAAGGCGATGGCGGCGATCGCGGTCGCCGTGTAGGGGCCAATGCCGGGAAGGCCACGCAGCGCCTCCGGCTCGCGTGGGAAGCCCCCGGCAGCGGCTACGGCGCGGGCACAGACGTGCAGGTTGCGCGCGCGGGCGTAGTATCCGAGCCCGGCCCAGGCGGCGAGTACGTGCTCGACTGGCGCGGTGGCCAGGGCCTCGACCGTCGGGAACCGACTGACGAAGCGCTCGAAATAAGGTATGGCAGCGGCGACGGTGGTCTGTTGCAGCATGACCTCGCTCAGCCAGATACGATAAGGGTCCGGCGTTTCGCCCGGCGCCGCGCGCCAAGGCAGGCGCCGCCGGTGCCGGTCGTACCAAGCGAGCAAGGACGCGGCGGGAGCAATGACGGGAAGAGACACGACAGGCGGTATGACAATGGCCCCGCGGCACGTCTACGGGCCGCGACCGGTCAGTGCACTGCTGCCGGTCGTCACCCGGGCCGCGTTCCGCCGCCGGTCGCCCGCCGCCGCGCAAGTGCTGGCCGACTGGCCGTCGATCGTCGGTCCGGCGCTCGCTGCGGTGACGACACCGCGCCGCCTCCTTGCCGGCACCCTGACGTTGGCTTGCTCCGGGCCGATCGCGATGGAGTTGCAGCACCTCGCCACGGAGTTGATTGCCCGCATCAACGCCCATCTTGGCGCGCCAACGGTGCAAGCCCTGCGCTTCGTGCAGACCGCGCCCGCCCCTGCTTTGCCGCCGCGTGCCCCCCGGGTTGTCGCCGGAGCGGCAGAGGCTGCCGAAGCGGCCGTCGCGGGACTGCCGAGTGGGGAGCTGCGCGATGCTCTGGCCGCGCTGGGACGCGCCGTACTGAATGTTGACACCTCTCCCGCGCTGCGGGAGAGGTCGCCGCGCGTCAGCGCGGCGGGCGAGGGCCTCGCGCCCGGCACCCTCACCCGGTTCGCTTCCCGAACCGACCTCTCCCGCAAGCGGGAGAGGTGAGGCTTGGGCCACACTCAGGACTCCAACCCCTCAATTCCCTCGAGGTCCTTCATGCCGATCACCCGCCGTCACCTGCTGCCGCTTGTCGCCGCTGGACTGGCCGCGCCGGGCGTCGTCCAAGCCCAGAGCAGCACCCAACCCGCCGCCACCGCCGCGCAGACCGCGGCCTGGGAATCCGAACGCGCGGTCGGCAGCCCGACCGCGAAGGTCACCGTGGACGAGTGGTTCTCGCTTACTTGCAGCCATTGCGCCCGTTTTGCGCAGGAGACCTTCCCGCAGGTCAGCAACGACCTGATCAAGACCGGCAAGGTCCGTTGGGTGTTCCGCGATTTCCCGCTCGATCGCGTGGCTCTGCAGGCGGCGATGGTCTCCCGCGCCCTGCCGCCGGACCGCTACGAAAACTTTATCCTTGCGTTGTTTGCCAGCCAGGACCGTTGGGCCTTCGCCCCCGGCGTGGACTACACCAAGGAGCTGTGGGACACGGCCGCGGTGGCCGGAATGACCCGCGCCACCTTCGACGCCGCGGTCAACGACACCGCGCTACAGGACTGGATCCTGGCCCAGCAGGCCGCCGCCCAGAAGAAATACCAGATCGACGCGACTCCGAGCTTCGTGATCAACGGCAAGAAGTACTCCGGCGAGATGGCCTACGATAGTTTCGTGAAGCTGCTGCCGGACGTGTCCTGAGAGGGAGTTCTCGATTGCCGGTCCGCTTCGCCCGCCTTCGCATCGCCGGGTTCAAGAGCTTTGCCGAGCCGGCCACAGTGGAAATTCGCTCCGGCCTGACCGGGATCGTCGGTCCGAACGGCTGCGGCAAATCCAACGTCGTCGAGGCGCTGCGCTGGGCGATGGGCGAAGCGAGCGCCCGCAGCCTGCGCGGCGGCGAGATGGAGGACGTGATCTTCGCCGGTACCGCCGGGCGCCCCTCGCGCAACGTTGCAGAAGTGGCGCTAACGCTGGAAGAGGCGACCGGCACCGCGCCGCCGCCGTTCCACGACCAGCCGGAGCTGGAGATAGTCCGCCGCATCGAGCGTGGCGCCGGCAGCGGCTTCCGGGTGAACGGGCGGGAGCTGCGGGCGCGCGACGTGCAGACGCTGTTCGCGGACCTCGCCTCCGGTGCGCGCACGTCGGGGATGGTGAGCCAGGGGCGGGTCGGTGCGCTGGTCGATAGCCGGCCGGAAGAACGGCGCCGGCTGCTGGAGGAGGCGGCGGGAATCACTGGCCTGCACGCTCGGCGCCACGAGGCGGAGCTGAAGCTGCGCGCCGCGGAGGCGAACCTGGCGCGCGCGGAAGACCGGCGCGGCCAGCTCGAGACGCAGCTTATCGGGCTTAAGCGGCAGGCGCGGCAGGCCAGCCGCTACCGCAACATCTCCGGGGCGATCCGGCAGGCGGAGGCGGAGCTACTGGCAATTCAGCGCGCCCGCGCCGAGGCGGCGCGCGGCGAGGCCCAGGCAGGGTTGGAAGCGGCGCGGCAGGCGGTAACCGCTGCCACGGAAGCGGCCGGTGCGGCATCGGCGCAAGCTGCCGAGGCGGAAGCGGCTCTGCCGCCGCTGCGCGAGGCCGAAGCGGCGGCTCGGACCGCGTTGGAGCGGCACCGGGTCACCCAGGAACAGATCGCTGCCGAGGAGGAACGCGCCCGCATTGCGCTCGCCGATGCCGAGCGACGGCTGGCGCAGCTCGCGGCAGACCTCGCGCATGCGCGGGAGCTGAGCCGCGATGCACTGGCCGCGGAAGCTCGGCTGGGTGCGGAGGAGGACAATCTTTCCAGGACTTCCGCCACATTCCCCGCAAAAATCGAGGCGAATGAGCAGGCTGTCGCGGAAACCGCGGATGCGGCGCGGCTGGCCGAGGCGGAAGCCAATCGAGCGACGGAAACGGCGGCGGAGGCAGCCGCCCGTGCCCAAGCGGCGGCGCAGGAGCTGGCGGCTGCGGAGGCGCGGGCGCGGCGCCTCGCCGAGCAACATGCCCGCGTCTGCGATGAACGTGATCGAATGCGGTTGCAGGTGGTCGATCCGGTGCGGCTCGACGAAGCAGCGGCCGAGCAGGCGCTTGCCGAGACCGCGCTGGCCAATGCGCGTTGTGCCTTGGAACGCGCCGAGCAAGTGCGCGCCGAGGCTGAGGCTGCGCTGGCGGAGGCTCGCATCCGGCACACGGAAGCGGAGGCGCTGCGGGCCAAGCTGGATGCCGAGATGCGGGCGCTGTCCGAAATCCTGGCGGTGAAGGACGGCGAGCAATGGCCGCCGATGGTCGATGCTCTGGACGTGCCAGCCGGCCTGGAGCCGGCGCTTGGCGCGGCGCTGGGCGAGGAGCTGAGCTCGGCGGCTGATCCGGCGGCAGCGCGGCACTGGCGCGAGCTGCCGTCGCTCGATCCACCGCCGGCGCTGCCTGCTGGGGTCGCGTGTCTGGCGGGGCTGGTGCAGGCACCGTCGGCGCTCGGCCGAGCGCTGTCGCAGATCGGACTTGTGGAAGACGAGGCGGCGGGCGATGCGGCCCAAAAGCTGCTGGTGCCGGGGCAGATGGTGGTGTCGCCGGCCGGCGCGGTGTGGCGGTGGGACGGCTACACGATCCGGGCCGGCACGCCGACTGCCGCCGCGGTGCGGCTGCAACAGCGCAATCGGCTGACCGTGCTGCGCGCCTCACTGGCGGATGCAGAAGCCGGGGCGGCGGAGGCCAGGCGCTCGCTAAGCGCGGTGGAGGCCGCTGAACGCGATGCGGTTGCCGCCGAACGCGACCTGCGGGTAGCCCGAGCCGGGGCGGAGCGACGCTGCGAGGCTGCCCGCGCCGCAGCCGTGCAGCTCCGGGCGCAGGCAGAGGCGGCGGCTTCTCGACTGACGGCGGTCGAGCAGCAACTTGCGCGAATCGAACCGGACCGCGCCGAGGCAGATGCCGCGGTTGCGGCGGCGCGGGCCGTGCAGGTCGGGCTGCCGGACCTTGGCGCCTTGCGCGAGGCGGTTGAGCAGGCGCGGACGGCGCTCGCCGCTGCCCGCTCGCGCGAGGCGGGGGCACGGGCGGAGCGCGAGGCGCTCGCGCAGGAACAGCAGGTGTGCAGCACGCGGCGCGAAGCGATCGCCGTGGAGCGCAGGGGATGGCGGGATCGCGCCGAGGACGCCGGCCGGCGGTTGGCCGAAATGGCCGATCGCCAACGCGAGGCAGAGGCGGAGCATGTCGGTACTCGCGGCCGCTCCGGCGCAGGCCGCGGCCCGGCGGCAGGCGGCGCTGGCGGCGCTCGAGGTCGCGCATACGACGCATCGGACAGCGGCTGAGGTCCTGTCGCAGGCCGTCACCCGGGCCGGAGAAGCAGACCGAGTTTCCCGCACCGCTGGTGAACGCGCCGCCGAGGCCCGCGAGGATGCCGTGCGGGCGGAGGGGATGGCAGCGCAGGCCGACCAAGCCTGGGCGGGGGTTTGCGAGCGGATCGCCGAGCGGCTGGGGGCTGGGGCGGCGCTGCCCGAGCCGCTGGCGGACGCGGGTGCCGAGCCGGAGGACAAGGCGCGCCGCCGCCTCGAGCGCCTGTTGCGCGAGCGCGACGAGATGGGGCCGGTGAACCTCCGCGCCGAGACCGAGGCCGGGGAGGTCGAAGGGCAGCTCGCAGCGCTGGATCGCGAGCGGCAGGAGATCGGGGGGGCGATCGCGAAGCTGCGCGGCTCGATCGGGCATCTGAACCGCGAGGGACGCGAACGGCTGACGGCGGTGTTCGAGCAGGTGGACCGCAATTTCCAGGCGCTGTTCACCCGTATGTTCGGCGGTGGACGGGCGAACCTGGCACTGGTGGGCTCCGACGACCCGCTGGAAGCGGGGTTGGAGATCTATGCCCAACCGCCGGGGAAGAAGCTGGCGACGCTGTCGCTGCTGTCAGGCGGCGAGCAGGCGCTGGTCGCGCTGTCGCTGATCTTCGCGGTGTTCCGCTGCAACCCGGCACCCGTTTCGGTGCTGGACGAGGTCGATGCGCCGCTGGACGATGCGAACGTGGAGCGGTTCTGCACCCTGCTGGACGATATGGTGCGGGAGACCGAGACACGGTTTCTGGTGGTGACCCACCATCCGCTGACCATGGCGCGGATGGACCAGCTTTACGGCGTGACGATGCAGGAGCGCGGGGTGTCCCGGCTGCTGTCGGTCGATCTGGCCGCGGCGGCGGAGATGGCCGAGCAGGAGCGGATGGCGGCGGAGTAGGGCTGGGGCGCGTTCACCCAGATCGGAGACGGCCGCCTGCCGCGGCCTCGTCCATCGCTGCCGCAGTCGGCCTGCCAGGGTGAAAGGGTTCCCTCGGAGAACCGCGGAGGGGCCGCGGAGCGCCACCGAGGGCGTCATGTTGCCGGGCAGCGCTTTCACTGACGGGTACATCGGTGCGGCAACCTCCCCGGCAAGTGGGTCATCGTGAAAGCAGTCTGTTTCTCATCGCCGCCTCATTTCGCTCGGCGCAAGACAGTTGGAGCAGAGTGGTGAGATAATTATAAGTCGTTCGTAATCGGTCCCCGGCGAGAGCGGCCGTTGTTGAAGTCATACCAGCAGCCCTTGAGACTGACCGTCCCGATGCGCCGCTGCGTCATGCCCGGCGAAGGCCGGGCATCCACGATTTTCTTGCGGCACGAAGACAGAAGACGTGGATGACCGGCACTTCGCCGGCCATGACGGCGTAGCGCCGCGATGCGCAAGAGTCGGTCTCTCGGGCCGTTGGTATCAGGCGTTACGACATAGTCCGAATACGAAAACTGGTGGATTTCTGTTTCAATTGCAACCCATCACCCGCGCATGCCTCGGTCAAACTCCCCGCTTCTGTCAATACGGACGGTGCGTCGGGACTGCGGCCTACGGTGATGTAAACCCGTCCGAGATTGTCCAGGTCGGCGATAATGGCGGCGGGTCCGGCGGCGACACCGCGTCGCGACAGCAGGATCGCTCTGAAAATAGCAGATCCGCGTATACGTGGTCGGCCGCTCACCAGAACAGCCGATCGCCTTCAGCCGTTCGCCCACCCGTTGCAACGCATCCTGAACATCCCCGACTCTCGGAACAAGCTGGTAGTGGGCCATGACCCACTACCAACAAGCTCATCGGGGCTCGTCCGGACCCGGAGCAGCGGTATTATCGGGTGCCATCAATCGGCCGCTTTGTCTGCCAGCGCTGAATGATCGACCGGGCACATCCGACGCTTGCGCACCATCACGGCGTAGAGGCCTTGACGGGCTTCCTTGTCAGGGTTGGGAAGCAGCACTTGCCCGAGACGATCCCAGTCGGCACTGGTCAGCTCGGTCGCTTCCAGGCATGCGAAGGAGGCAAGAACCTCGTCGCGATACGCCAGTTGCGGAACGGGCTGAACCTGGAGGAACGGAGCATGAGCCCTGATGTGCACCGGTATGCCGGTTCGGGTAAGTCGGAAATTATTGAACAGCGGGCCAAACCAGATGTCCGTCTCGACGATTCCCTCCCAGGCGGCCAGCCCCGGGATAGGCGGGAGATTGACGGGCGCACGCACCGACAGACTCCAGCCTGGACGAGTTCTCGCCAGCAGACCCGTCCAGATCTGCACTCCGCCGATCTCAGGCAGCGCCGTGAGGAAGGGGGGCGAATATCCGCGCAAGACGTCCGGGACCACTGCATCGAAAGCCGTGGCGTAGCCCGGGAACTGAACCGCGCCGCTATCCGTTCCTGATAAGGGCAGCCAGCTCTCATCCTCCCCATACGACCAGAAAACCTGCTCCCCGTCCCATAACAGGCGGATATCCATGGGAGGGAATATCCAGTAACCGTACCCCGTAGCAGATGTCAGGGCGTCGCAATAGCGCATAGCGCGGCTCGGCAAATACCCTGCCGCCGAGCGTTCTGCTCGTTTTGGGAAGTCTTGCCTCTTGAATTAGACGGAAGAACTCCACAGTGCGATTTTCGTGCATGTTCTTTGCGCTAGAAACGGGAGGCGGCACCCCACGCCATGCGCAGGATGCCCGGCACCCGCATCGTCTAGAAGCGCATCATCCCGCCGCCGACATGCACGCGGCCGGCATCCTTCGTGTCGAAACGCATCATCCCTCCGCCAATATGCACGCGACCGGCGTCCCTCGTGCTTTCCCGCGCAGCGGACACGACCAAAGTTGTTGCAACGATAGTGTCGGTGCGGTTTGTAGCAGGGGTGGGGGAATCCGCCTGGGTGGTTTCGTCAGATGGAAACATGTTTTGGACCTCCATAGTGCGATCAACGAGCAATGCCATGCCACAGGAAGCGTCGTCATGTAAATAGATAAAATCTCCTTCGCACAAGAAAATTTATTGTGAGCTTCTGAATCGCATGTATTCAGGAGAAGGTTTTGTTCGACCATAAATCACCTTGGTTCATATCCCAATATCACAGGTGCGAGTTATTGACCCAAAAGAACAGTTCATTTGAATTCCATTCTGAGGTCCTCGTGACTGGCGACAATTATAGTCCGCCCCGAAAGGAAGTTCTATAAACTTGCTTTGATGACTTATGAAGGGCTGCTTGAACGAATTGCTCGCGAAAGCCACGCAGTCCGCGGCACGACTTGCGAGGCATACATCGGCATCATCATTGTGCCACCCCTGGATGCCGAGTTGGGCACACGAATTCATGGCCTCGAATTGTTCTCCGCAGCGCACCAGGCTAGCATTCCGTCCATGACCGGGACTTCTGGTATGCGAGGACTCGCGCGCAACACCGCCAATTACGGCGACCGCGACTTCGCGCTCTATCTGCGGCGGTCCTTCGCCAAATCCATGGGCTACTCCCAGGCGATGCTCGACCGTCCCGTGGTCGGCATCGTCGATACCAGCTCGAGTTACAACAACTGCCACCGCACGGTCCCCGAGCTGATCCAGGCGGTAAAGCGCGGCGTGCTCGCCGCCGGCGGCCTGCCGCTCTCCTTCCCCACTGTGTCGCTCTGTGAGCCGTCGCTGTTTCCGACCTCCATGCACTATCGCAACCTCGCCGCGCTCGACACGGAAGCAATGCTGACGGCGCAGCCGATGGACGCCGCCGTGCTGGTGGGCGGCTGCGACAAGACCGTGCCGGCCCAGCTCATGGCCGCGGCCTCCGCCGATATCCCCTGCGTACAGCTTGTCACCGGGCCGATGCTGGCCACCTCCTTCCAAGGCGAGCGTCTGTCCGCGTGCACCGATTGCCGTCGCTATTGGGCGCAGTATCGTGCCGGCCGGGTCTCCCGCGAACGCATCAACGAGATCGAGGGCCGACTCGCCACCACCGCCGGCACCTGCGGGGTGATGGGCACCGCCAGCACCATGGCCTGCATCACTGAGGCGTTGGGTATGATGCCGCCAGGCACTGCCAGCATCCCCGCCGTGCACGCCGACCGGCTGCGTGCGGCCGAGGAAGCGGGGGCGCTGGCAATGCAACTGATCGCGGCGCCCATCCGGCCATCCGAGATCATCACCGAGCTTGCGGTGGAGAACGCGCTGCGCGTGCTGTTGGCGCTCGGCGGCTCGACCAATGCGCTGATTCACCTAACGGCCATTGCCGGCCGGCGCGGTATCCGGATCGGATTGGCCCGGCTGAACGATCTGTCCGATAGCACGCCTGTGCTGGTCGACCTGAAGCCGACCGGCGAGGGCTACATGGAGGATTTCCACGCTGCCGGCGGCATGCCGGCGCTGCTGTGGGAATTGCGCGACGTGCTGCATCACGACACGCGCGATGTCACCGGGACGATGCTTGGCGAACGCCTGGCGGAACCCGGCTTCGTCGATCGCCGCTATATCCGGGCGCGTGCCGAGCCGGTATCGCCGGTGGGTGGGCTGGTGGCGTTGTTCGGCTCACTCGCGCCGCGTGGCGCCATCCTGAAGCGCAGCGCCGCAACCCCTGCGTTGTTCGAGACCGAGGCCCGCGCCGTAGTATTCGATGGGCTCGAGGACTTGGCGGCCCGTATCGACGATCCGGACCTGGACGTGTCCGAGCGCGACGCCCTGGTGCTGAAGAACGCCGGTCCGCTGACACCTGCCGGGATGCCGGAAGCCGGGTACCTGCCGATTCCGGCAAAACTCGCCCGCCGCGGTGTGAAGGACATGATTCGCATCAGCGACTGCCGTATGTCGGGCACTGCGTTCGGTACGATCGTGCTGCATGTTACCCCGGAAGCGGCGGCCGGCGGGCCGCTTGCGTTGGTCGAGACGGGTGACCGCATTCGGCTCTCGGTGCGCGACCGGCGGATCGATCTGCTGGTCGCGGAGATCGAACTGGTGCGTCGCCGCGGTCGCTGGCACCCATCCTCGCGGCCAGCACGCGGTTGGGACCGGATCGTCGCCGAGCAGGTGCTGCAGGCGGATGAGGGATGCGATCTGGCGGTGCTGCGGGGTGCTTAGGGGCGGTGTCTCCACCTCTCCCGCGGTTGCGGGAGAGGTCGGTTCGCGAAGCGAACCGGGTGAGCGCCTCGCACAGGGCACCCTCACCCGCCGCGCTTTGCGCGGCGACCTCTCCCGCAAGGGCGGGAGAGGTGGTTGAAGCCGTTTCTCGCGCTGCTTGCATTGCTGCAGCATGCTGCCCTGCCGGTGCAGCATGCGCGAATTGCCGAGCCGGGCGGAGTGGTACTCGATGCCGCGCTGGTCCGCCCGGCCGGCCCGGTGCGTGCGCCGGCGGTGGTCGCGCTGCATGGCTGCGGCGGTCCGGTGCCGGCCCGTGACGCGCAGTGGGCTGAGACGCTTGCGGCCCAGGGTCACATCGTCTTGCTGCCGGACAGCTTCGGGTCACGCGGCCTCGGCTCGCAATGTCGAGTCCAGCAGCGATCGGTGCGGCCGTCGGACGCGCGACGGCAGGACGCGATCGCGGCGGCCCGCTGGCTCGCCGACCAATCTGGGACGCCGCCGGGTGGGATCGTGCTGCTGGGCTGGTCGAACGGCGGGGGCACGGTGCTGTTCACCGCGGCCCGGGCACCCGACCTGCCGTCAGGGCTGTTTTCCCGCTTCGTTGCGTTTTATCCCGGCTGCCGGACCGGGTCACAGAGCGCGAACTGGAAACCGTCGGGGCCGTTGATGATCCTGGTCGGGGCCAATGACGACTGGACCCCGGCGGCGCCGTGCCAAGCCCTTGCCGGGAAGTTTCCCGATGCGATCACCTTGATTGTCTATCCTGGCGCCTGGCATGATTTCGATCGTCCGGACCGCCCCGTGCGGGCACTGCACGGGCTGGCGACGCCACCGAGCGGCACCGGCGTGGCGCATGCCGGGACCAACGATGCCGCCCGCCTGGACGCGTTGCGTCGCGTGTCCGCCTTCATCGCCGCCGCGGATCCCAGCTAGGACGAATCGCCAGCGGCATTTGTTGGCTGGGGGCCGCATGCTAGACCGGCCGGCGCAACACGGATCCACGGCTAGGGTATCATGAACGAGTACCTGACAACCTCCAGCGGAAGCCGGTTCTTCTCCGCTCCATTGGCGGAGACCGATCCGGAGCTCGCCGAGGCGATCGGCGCCGAGCTGCGCCGCCAGCAGGACGGCATCGAGCTGATTGCCAGCGAGAACATCGTCTCGGCCGCGGTGCTCGAGGCGCAAGGAAGCGTGCTGACGAACAAATACGCCGAAGGGTATCCTGGCCGGCGCTATTACGGCGGCTGCGAATATGTGGATGTCGCCGAGCAGCTCGCCATCGACCGGGCTAAACGGCTTTTCGGTTGCGCGTTCGCGAATGTCCAGCCGCATTCCGGGGCGCAGGCGAACCAGGCGGTGCTGCTCGCGCTGCTGCAGCCGGGCGACACGATCCTGGGGATGAGCCTCGCCGCCGGCGGACACCTGACGCATGGGGCGGCGCCCAATTTGTCCGGCAAGTGGTTTCGCGCGGTGCAGTACGGCGTCCGCCGCGAGGATGGGCTGCTGGACTATGAGGAACTGGAGCGGCTGGCGCGGACCGAGAAGCCGAAGCTGATCATTGCTGGCGGCTCGGCCTATCCGCGCGTCATCGACTTCGCCCGGATCCGGCGAGTCGCCGACGAGGTGGGCGCCTTTTTCATGGTGGATATGGCGCATTTTGCCGGCTTGGTCGCTGCCGGGCTGTTCCCGAGCCCGCTGCCACACGCGCATGTGGTAACCACGACCACCCACAAGACGTTGCGCGGCCCGCGGGGCGGCATGGTGCTGAGCAACGCCGCGGAACTCGGGCGGAAGATCAACAGTGCGGTGTTCCCTGGTCTGCAGGGGGGCCCGCTGATGCACGTGATTGCCGGGAAGGCGGCGGCGTTCGGCGAGGCGCTGCGGCCGGAGTTCCAGGCGTATCAGGCGGCGGTCGTCAGTAACGCGCGGGCGTTGGCAGAGACCTTGGCGGAGCGGGGGCTGGCTATCGTGACCGGCGGCACCGACTGCCATCTGCTGCTGGTCGATCTGCGGCCGAAACGCGTCACCGGAAAGGCGGCGGAAGCGAGCTTGGAGCGGGCGCTGATTACCGCGAACAAAAACGCGGTGCCGTTCGATCCGGAAAAGCCGGCGGTGACCTCGGGGATTCGGCTCGGGGCGCCGGCGGCTACGACGCGCGGGTTCGGCGCGGCTGAGTTCCGCGAGGTCGGCCTGATGATCGATGAGGTGATCGAGGGGTTGGCTGGTTCGAACGACGGGTCGAATGATAGCGCGGAATTTGCGGTCGCCGCGCGGGTGCGTGCGCTGTGCGCGCGGTTTCCGATCTATGCGAGGAGATAGGGAAGATAACTCCCCCTCCCCTTGCGGGAGGGGGCTGGGGGGAGGGGGCCGTCCGTTCAGAGATGGCTCACTCCCGGCGCGCCCTCACCTTGCGGGAGGGGGCGGGGGCGGTCCGTGTGGCGGTGGCTCACTGCCGGCGCCCCCTCCCCCTAACCCCCTCCCGCAAGGGCTAAGGATTTCACATATCCGCGGAACGAATGGGGTCTCGTGAAAAGGGGTTCACACGGAGGACCGCCGAGGACCGCACGGAGGGCCACGGAGGGGTTATACCCTCCAGCAACATGACCGCCTTCGTGGCGCTCCGTGGGTCCTTCTGTGGCTCTCTGTGTGAACCCTTGACCTCATCAAGGTCTGGCGATCGTTTCGCGCATGTGCGACCGCCGTAGCCCGCAAGAGGAGGGGGAATAATGCGGTGCCCGTTCTGCGGTCATGACGACACCCAGGTGAAGGACAGCCGTCCTACGGAGGATGCTTCTGCGATCCGCCGGCGCCGATTCTGCGGCAACTGCGGCCAGCGCTTCACCACCATCGAGCGCGTGCAGCTTCGCGAGCTGACGGTCATAAAATCCGACGGCAGGCGAGTGCCGTTCGACCGGGACAAGCTCGCCCGCTCGATTCGCATCGCCTTGCGCAAGCGCCCGATCCAGGAAGAGCGGATCGAGCGCATCGTCAACGGCGTGGTGCGCCAGCTCGAAGCCTCCGGCGAAAGCGATATCCCCAGCAAGCAGATCGGAGAGCTGGTGATGGACACGCTCAAGGAACTTGATCCGGTGGCATATGTCCGGTTCGCCAGCGTCTATCGCAACTTCCGCGAGGCGAAGGATTTCGAGGAGTTCGTCGGCGCGCTCGCCGAACCTGCGTCGGGCGGTGAGGCCGGGTAGTGGCAATGGCCGCGCCTTCGCCCGACGACCTCGCACATATGCGGGCCGCGCTGGCGCTGGCGCGCCGGGGAATCGGTAATACCTGGCCCAATCCGGCGGTCGGTTGCGTCGTGGTGAAGGACGGGCGAGTGGTCGGTCGGGCCGTAACGGCACCAGGCGGGCGGCCGCATGCCGAGACGCTCGCGCTAGAGCGGGCGGGTGACGCGGCGCGAGGCGCCACCGCCTATGTCACGCTAGAGCCGTGCTGCCACTGGGGCCGCACACCGCCCTGCACCGATGCACTGATCGCCGCCGGCATCGCCCGCGTGATGATCAGCGCGCATGATCCTGATCCGCGCGTCGATGGCGGGGGCATGGCTCGCCTGCGCGCCGCCGGCATCGAGGTGGTCGACGGCGTGTTAGAGCCGGACGCACGCGAGACGGTGGCCGGATTCATGCTCCGGTTGCGCCTGGGACGACCCCTCGTCACGCTGAAGCTTGCTTCGACGCTGGACGGGCGAATCGCCACGGGCAGCGGCGAAAGCCGCTGGATCAGCGGGGCGGCGGCACGACGCGCGGCGCATGCGCTGCGTGGCCGGCACGATGCGGTGCTGGTTGGGGTCGGCACGGTGGCCGCCGACAATCCGGACCTGACCTGCCGGTTGCCCTGCTTCCGCCCGAACGCCTTGGTCCGGATCGTGGCGGACAGTCATCTGCGCACTGCGCCGACCGCCCGGCTGGTGGCCACCGCGGCCGAGACGCCGACTTGGATGCTGACACGCGAAGACGCCGATCAGGACCGGCGTCGCGGCTTTGCCGATGCAGGCGTGATGCTGATCGACGTGCCGCCGGTTGCTATGGGCATCGATCTCGGCCAGGCGCTCAGGCATCTTGGCAGCCTCGGCATCACCAGCCTACTGGTGGAGGGAGGCGCGCAGATCGCCGCCTCGTTGCTGCGCGAGGAGCTGGTCGATCGGCTCGCCTGGTTCCACGCGCCGGCAATAATGGGCGGCGATGGCTGGCCGGCGGTTCAGGGCTTCGGCGTGGAGCGGTTGCAGGGCATGCCCCGCTTCCGGCGCCGCTCCTCAACCCCATTCGGTGATGACATGCTGAGTGAGTTCGAAAGGATCGATTAGGTGTTCACCGGCATCGTCACGGCACTCGGCACCGTCCGCGCAATCGAACCGATCGGCGGCGGCAAGGACATGCGGCTCGTCATCACCGCCCCCTGGGATGATACGGCGTCAATTCCGATCGGTGCGTCGATCGCCTGCTCCGGTTGCTGCCTGACGGCGGTGGAGGTAGGGCCGAACTGGTTCGCCGCCGACGCTTCGGCCGAGACTCTGTCGAAGACCACGTTGGGGCGCTGGCTGGTCGGCACACGGGTTAATCTAGAACGATCGCTGCGCGTGGGCGACGAGTTGGGCGGGCATTTCGTGTCCGGCCACGTGGATGGCGTCGGAGTTGCGGTCTCGTCCGAGGCCGAGAACGGCTCGACACGATGGCGGTTCGCGGCGCCTCGCCGGCTGATGCGGTTCATTGCGGTGAAGGGCAGCATGGCGGTCGATGGCGTGTCGCTGACGGTGAACGAGGTGGACGAAGCGGGGTTCTCGGTCAACATCATCCCGCACACCGCTTCGGTGACCTGCTTCGGCTTGCTGACGTCCAACGATCCGGTGAACATCGAAATCGACATGCTGGCGCGCTATGTCGCGCGGTTGGCGGAGTTCCGATGATGGACGGCATCAAGAGCGTCGCCCTGTCGCAGTATCTCACCAGTGCCGACGAGCTGGTTGAGGAGGCGCGCAACGGGCGGATGTTCATCCTGGTCGATGACGAGGACCGGGAGAACGAGGGCGACCTTGTTATCCCGGCGCAGTTCGCCACGCCGGAAGCGGTGAATTTCATGGCCCGCCACGCACGAGGGCTGATCTGCCTGGCGATGACCCGCCACCGCGTCGAGCAGCTCGGCCTGGGGCTGATGAGCGCGCACAACGGCACCCGCCATCAGACGGCGTTCACCGTCTCGATCGAGGCGCGTGATGGCGTCACTACGGGGATCTCGGCGCATGACCGGGCACGCACCATCGCGGTCGCGATCAATCCGGAATGCGGGCGCGATGATATCGTAACGCCCGGGCACATCTTCCCGCTGGTCGCGCGTGAGGGCGGCACGCTGGTGCGCGCCGGGCATACCGAAGCGTCGGTTGATATCGCCCGCATGGCGGGGCTCTCTCCGGCGGCGGTCGATCTGCGAGATCATGAACGACGACGGCACCATGGCCCGGTTGCCGGACCTCGTTGCCTTCGCCCAGCGGCACAATCTGAAGCTCGGCAGCATCGCCGATCTGATCGCGCATCGGCGGCGCACCGAACGGCTGGTTAGACGGGTGCAGGAAGGCACGTTCGATCACGTGGCCGGCGGGCAGTGGCGGCTGATCGTCTATGCCAACACCGTAGAGTACCAGGAGCACGTGGCACTAGTGAAGGGCGACCTGTCGGGTCCCGAGCCGGTGCTGGTGCGCATGCACGCAGTCGATCTGCTGGATGACATGACCGGCGGGTCGCACTGGATCTCGGTCCACAGCGCGATGAACATGATCAGCCGCGAGGGGCGCGGCGCGGTCGTGCTGATCCGCGATCATCGCAAGACCGCGCTTTCGGACCGGGTGCGACAGCTTGCGATGTCGCCACGGCCGCAGCAGGAGCTTCGGGATTACGGGATCGGTGCGCAGATCCTGCTCGATCTCGGGGTGAAGGAAATGGTGCTGCTGTCCAATCGGCGGCGAACGATCATTGGGCTGGATGGATATGGGCTGAACGTGGTGGAGACGCGGCCGATCGTCGGCGAGGCGCCGCAGCGGTGAGCACCGAGGATGCCGCCCTGCCGTCGGCGCCGCGGGTCGAGGGGCCACCGCCACACCTCTTGGTGTTGCGCGCGCCCTATTACCGCGACGTGGTCGAGGGGCTGACGCGGGGCGCCGAGCGCATCCTGCGCCAGGCGGGGGCCACCTTCGAGACGCTGGACGTGGCTGGCGCGTTCGAGTTGCCGCAAGCCCTGCGGATGGCGCTGCGCGGCAGCCGGCGGTTCGACGGGTACGTGGCGCTTGGTTGCGTGGTGCGGGGGGAGACGGACCACTACGACCATATCTGTCGCGAGACGATCGGCGGGCTGATGACGGTGGCGCTGCAATTCGGGGTGGCGATGGGACAGGGCGTGCTGACGGTGCACCGGCTGGACCAGGCGCTGGCGCGCTCTGGGCGGGATGGTCATAACAAGGGTGGCGAGGCGGCGGCCGCGGCGTTGCAGCAGATTGCCGTCGCGCGTCGGTTGGGGGCGGTGTGAGCGACGCTATGAGGGATGGAGGCACGGCGCCCTCCCCCCCTCCCCCTCCCGCAAGGGGAGGGGGGGCAGTGCGGTAGGTGGCCAAACCACGCCCCAAATCCCGCGCCCGCACTGCTTCCCGGGTCGCCGCCGTACAGGCGCTGTTCCAGAGCGAGCAGGCGCAGGAGAACCCGGAGACTGTGATCGACGAGTTCGTCCGCCACCGGCTGGGGGAAAGGCCGGGGACCGGAGGTTTCGAGGAGGGGCGGGTGCCGGAGGCGGAGGTGCCGCTGTTCGCACGCATCGTGCGTGCGGCGGTGGCGCAGCAGGATACGATCGACCGCATGCTGGCCGCGGCACTGCCGGCCGAATGGCCGCTGGCCCGCATCGACCCGGTGCTTCGCGCTCTGATGCGCGCGGGCGGGGCGGAGCTTGGGATGGCAGACGGGCCACCGGCCAAGGTGGTGATCAACGAATACCTGGACGTTGCCCACGGGTTTTTCATCGGCGATGAGCCGCGGATGGCCAATGGGGTGCTGGACCGGCTGGCGCGCCTTCTGCGGCCGGGGGAGTTTGGGGGGTAGTGGTCAGTGCTGGGTTCGGTGGGGTGCGTAGGGAATTTCGCCGTTCAGTCCCCAACTTCGCAGTTCGGACCTAATGCCGCTATATTCCCCGCTTGTAGGATGGGTCCCAGCCAGGCAGAGGACGAGAATGGACACGGTGACCAGAGTGTCCGAATCAGGGAAACTGAGCTTACCAGCCCAGATGCACCGGCAGGTGGGGCTGGAACAGGGCGGTCCGGTTCTGGTTCGGGTCGAGGATGGGGAAATCCGCGTCCGGACTGTGCGAGACTCGATCCTTCGAGTCCAGCAACAGGCGCGCAAGCTGTTCGGGGGGCGGACAGCGTAGAGCGGTTCATCACCGACCGCCCGACCGAAGGCCGGCGTGAGGGCGAAGCTGAGTGATCGTTCTTGATGCGTCTGCGGTCCTGGCTCTGATTTTCGAGGAACCGGGACAGCAGCGTGTCCTCGATGCGATCCTGGACGGCGCCGAGATGACCACGGCGAATTTCGCCGAGGTCGCGACGCGTTATGTGCTTCGGGGCGCCTCGGTGGATGACCTGTCGGCGATGCGCAACGGCCTGGCGGTTACGTTGGTTCCGATCGATGAGGACCTGGCGATACGTGCCGCGCTGATGGCCCGGGCGACGAAGAGCGCCGGGCTGTCTCTGGGAGACCGGCTGTGCCCGGCGCTGGCGCAGCGGACCGGGCAGGTCGCGCTGACCGCTGATCGAGCCTGAGAGGCGGTCGGTGCTGACATAGGAGTCACGATCGAGCGGGTACGCTGAGTTGGATTCTGCTCCGGCGACCGGGGGCGTCCGGCAATCCTGGTGCCACGCAGGTAGCCTTGTTCGAAGGGTCTCACCGACGCCTCCAGCCGGCCTCCCCGCTGCCGGCGGATGCTTACGCAAGCATCCGACCAGCGCCCGGTCACCAATGCGCCCATGAAATCGTTATCCGGCGCGATGAAGCTGCGCACGTTCATCCTCTCCAGCGGCGCGATCAGCGTGTCCATGTCGATTACCTGGATGCCGGCATCGATCATCTTGTTGACCGGCGCGGTCAGCGTGCCGATGCCGAAAGCCTGGATGGCGACGAAATCCCATTTGCGTGACGCGATGTCGTCGATTGCGGCGCGCTGCTTGGTGGTGGACAGCTCGCCGTCGAACCAGGTGACGTTGACGTTGAACAGTTTGCCCCAGTACTCGGCGGCCTTCCCCTGGGCGCACCAGGTGGCCTGCAGCCCGGCATTGCTGAACGCCGCATTGAGAGCGGTTTGCCGGAGCGGCCGGCGGCCTCCAGTGCCGCCTGCGCCCGCGCCTTGTCGATGCCGAAGCTAGCGAGCAACGCGGCGGTGACAGCCGGGGCGGCGGACGCCTGTAGCACGTGGCGACGCTTCGCCGATGATCGACGAGACTGATCTTGCATGATGTTCTCTCCGTGATCGCCGGCGATGCGGCGTGGGGCACTGTCGCCCGAGAGGCGCAGCGGCCTCAAGCCCTCGGCTTGCGAGGCGAGGTGTGAAGCGCGAAGCTCGGGCGCGATGTCGCACTCCGAGCTGCCGCCCGAATTCGGGCTGATCGCGCGGCATTTTCGCCCGCTGGCGGGGCCGGGCGCGCTGGGGCTTGCAGATGACGCGGCGGTGATCGCACCGCCGCCAGGCCGCGAGTTGGTGCTGAGCGTCGATGCGATGGTGGGCGGCGTGCATTTCCTGCCCGACGATCCGCCGGATCTGGTCGCGCGCAAGCTGCTGCGGGTGAACCTGTCCGATCTGGCGGCGAAAGGGGCCGAGCCGCTCTACTATTTGCTGACCGTTTCGGCGCCTCGTGCCACGCCGGATGCATGGTTCGGCGCCTTCGTCGCCGGTCTGGCGCAGGATCAGGCGGAGTTCGGCGTAACCTTGCTGGGCGGGGATACGACCTCGACGCCGGGCCCTGTTTCGCTTTCGCTCACCATCATCGGGCATGTGGCGCCCGGCGCGGTGGTGCGGCGGGCGGGGGCGCAGCCGGGCGACGGGATATGGGTCACCGGCACGATCGGCGACGGCGCGCTCGGGCTGGCGGTGGCGCGCGGGCGGCTGACTGATCCGACCGGCTATCTTCTGTCCCGTTACAGATTACCGCAGCCGCGGCTTGGGCTGGCGATCAGCGGGATTGTTTCGGCGGGAATGGATGTGTCGGACGGGCTGGTACAGGATCTCCGCCACCTTTGTCGCGCCGGCGGGCTAGCCGCCGAGATCGAGGCCGCCCGCGTGCCGCTGTCCGAAGCCGCGCGCGCGGGCGGGCCGGAATGGCTGACCACCTGCCTGACCGGTGGCGATGATTACGAGCTGCTGCTGGCTGTACCGCCCGCCCGCGAGTCGGACTTGCAGCAGGCCGCCCAGAACGCCGGCATGGCTGTTACCCGGATCGGCCGCTTCCTTGCAGGCGCGCCCGGCGTCACGGTGCAGGCGGAAGATGGGACGGTAATGCCGATCGGCACCGGCGGGTGGAGTCATTTCTGAGCGATGAACCGTAACGTCTGGCTGCTGTTCTGCTGTCAGGCGCTGCTGAACGCGGTGATGTCGGGGCAGGTGGTGATGGCCTCGATCATCGGCCGCTCGCTCGCTGTGGCGCCGGCGATGACCACGTTGCCGATGGCGATCCAGATGGCCGGAGTGATGGCGGGGTCGATTCCGGCGGGGATCGTGTTCGCGCGACTCGGGCGGCGCCCCGGCTTCTGGCTCGGCGTCGTGATGGCGCTCTGCGGCAGCCTGGGTTTCGCGCTGGGGGTATGGCGCGGCAGCTTCCCGATCTACTGCCTGGCGGCGGTGCCGGCGGGCATGGGGTTCGGCATCTCCCAGCATCTGCGCTTCGCTGCCGCCGAAGTCGCAGCCCCGGAGGCGCGGTCGCGGGCGATCTCGCTGGTGCTGACCGGCGGTTTGGTCGCCGCGGTGCTGGGGCCGGAGATCGTCATCCGCACCAACGACACGATCCCCGGCTTCCGCTTCCTGGGCACGTACCTCGCGCTGCTGGTGCTGCCGATGCTGGCGGCTGCCCTGTTGGGATTCACCCGACTGCCGCCGGCGCCGGCGCGCAGCGAGGCGCCCGTGCCGTTGCGCGACATCATCGGCCGGCCAAGTTTTCTGACCGCGGTGGTCGCTGCCATGGCCGGCTACGGCTCGATGAACCTTGTGATGTCCTCGACGCCGCTGCAGATGACGATCTGCGGCTTTGGCGTCGATTCGGCGGCGGAGGTGATCCGAGCGCATTCGATCGCGATGTTTCTGCCCGGCTTCGTGACCGGCCGGCTGATCCAGCGTTTCGGAGCGCACCGGGTGATTCTGGCGGGGGCCCTGCTGACCTCGTTCTGTGTGGTGGTCAATCTCGGGTTTGCCCCGTTCTTCGCTACGTTCGTCGTAGCGCTGATGCTGCTGGGGATTGGGTGGAACTTTATGTTCGTCGGCGGCACAGCGCTGCTGACGACGGCACACTCGGCCGCGGAACGGGTGCGGGTGCAGGCTACCAATGATTTCATCGTGTTCGGTACAGTGGCGGCGACGTCGTTCGCCTCCGGCGCGATCGAGGTGACCGCCGGGTGGGGCACGCTCAATCTTTCCGTATTGCCGGCGGTGCTGATCGCCACCGGGCTCGTGGTCTGGCACTGGACAGCGCGGCCCCGACTGGCGACGTGATTTCTTAGTGGGTAGGTCGGGCTCTTTCCCGTCGAGAGGCCGTGTCAGCTTTGATCTCTCTTGCTCACTGGGACCGCCCCGCGCGCCAGCATCGACCCGATCTGTCGTGCACTTGGGCTGGCCTTGCCGCCGGTGTTCCAGGAGATGCCATCGAGCGAAACCCAGTCACACGCTCACTGACGGTGTGGTGCCTAAATCCGGCCGCGGCCGGTAAAGTATTGATCTAGCGCTTTATTTTCTCAACCGGTGCGGAAGTTGGGTTAGAGTTGCAGTAGATCGGGAAGCTGACCACCAAGCCGCAGGCTCTAGTATTATATCACACAGCGCTGTCGCGCGGGAATATCGGCGGGCACTTTTCGCGCGGCGCTGCGACACCCTCCGGCAGCTCGGGGCCGGTAAAGCCGAGGAACTCCAGGGCCAGTGACGTGTGGAAAATCGGACCCGCGGCACGCAACCAGTTGTTGAGGGCGTATTTCGTCCATCTGATGGCGGCCCGGGCGCCCTCGGCAAGGCGGACGGCGATCTCCAGGGCACGATCCTGCAGCTCTTCGTCCGGCACTGCGAGCGAGACCAGGCCGATGCGCTCGGCTTCTTCGCCAGAGAGCGGTTCGCACAAGAGCGGATGGTACTTGGCCTTGGCCATGCCGCGCAGGAGCGGCCAGATGATCGCGGCGTGATCACCGGCGGCGACGCCGAGCTTGGTATGGCCGTCGATGATACGGCCGACTTCGCCGCGACCGAGAAGTCCGCCAGGACCGCCAGCACCAGGCCAGCGCCAACGGCAACGCCGTTGATGGCGGACACAATCGGTTTGCGGCAGTTGATGACGTTGTATACCATGTCCCTGGCTTCGCGCCATGCTCGTGCGCGCGCGTCGAAATCGCGGTGCATTTCCTCGATCATCGCCAGGTCGCCACCGGCGGAGAAGGCGTTTCCCGCGCCGGTCACCACAACCGCGTTCACGCTCGCATCGGTGTCGATGTCGCGCCAGATCTCCGCCATGTTGGCATGCATCTCGGCGTCGGCTGCGTTGTATTTCTCTGGTCGGTTCATGCGGACGCGGAGCACGCGCAGGTGCGGTCGCTCGACCAGCAAACGCGCATATTGCGCATATCGCGCATCCATGGCCCTCGCTCCCCAGGAAATACGGCACGTCCCTGCCTGCCTAGCATCCCGACGGCGGGGTTGACCACATCGCCTCCGTCAGCCTTGTTGCAGCCTTGCTTGCCCTGACGGCTTCTGACGATAGTTGGAAAACGCCTGTCGTAGGTGCAAACATCGACTTGGGGAGGCAAGAAGATGAGTGACCATAAGGCGCCTGTACTGATGAACGATGAAGACTTCAAGCAGTGCTATGATGTCCTGCAGAGGCTTGGAGAGAGTAGCCGCACTGTTATCTACGCATTTGTCTTGATTTACGGGGCGTTACTGCTTTGGGCCCTTAATGCGATAGTATATCCCTCCGAACAGCAACGCCTCGGTCTGATTATGCAGAAGGACGCCGACATCATCAGATGCCTGGCCTCGCTAGAGAGCAAGGTTAACCTTGATGAGAGGTGTGCCGATAGGCTCAAGGATTCAAGCCTGGACTACCGCGTCAGGCTTGATACGGTCGGGATCCCCCCAAGGACTAATCAGTTCGACCTTTCGAAGATAGATAGTGACTATATGCAGCATGAACTGCAGTATCAACGTGATCGATCCTCGGAAGTATCTCAATTCAATGTCCCGCTGCTTGGCGTCACTAGTGATCGCGCGTGGCTCTGGATCGTCAACATTACGCTGGGGCCGCTGTTCTATTTTCTTATCAGAGCGTCCCTTGCCAACGTTAGATTTCTTCTAACAACACTTTATGACAACAGCGTAGGTCAGCCCGTCAAATTGGTGCTGCTATCGGTAACTCAGGTAATCAGCTCATCTCCTCAAAGGATCGACCTCAACGGGAGATCTGGGCTAACGTCCAGCGCAAAGTTTGTGGTGCTGTGCTTGGTATTCATGCTTCCAATTCTTGTTTCTTGCTTACTGTTGTATGACTGGTTTTACTTCGCCGTGATGGTAGCGGACTCTGAGTTTCGCCACGAGCCAGAATTTACTCGAGAGTGCCGAGTTCTGGGTTACTTCCTGGCGGCCTGTGACTTGCGCTCGTAGTCGTCAAGCCACTGCTCAGTGAGCCGGTCGAGCTCCTCGAGCTGGCGTTCGGAGTAGGATTCCGGCGCAAAGCCCTCGAGCCACCCGACCACGTGAGTTTCGATCAAGTCGCGCGGCACGTCCGGATGCTCGGCATGGATGCATTCTGCCGACTGCTCGATCGACAGCCGTTTCCCGTCGTCCCAGACGATCTTGCGCCGTTTGGGGTCGACGTCGGCATTATCCAGTGCGGCGAAGACCAGATCGAGCGCGTAGACCGAGCGTTCCCCCTCGGACGAGCCCATCCATTCGAGGAAGGCGTCAGTGAACGGGTTGTTCTCGAAGGGGTGTTTTGCGCGTCGCTTGCCCATCGGATGAGGATAGCACCGCGGGTCATTGCCGTCGCAAGGCTCGCTTCATCATCAAGCGGCTCTGCTCGATGCTCAAGGCGATCCACTGGGCGGTGAGCGCCTTGAAGCGCTTATAGTTGCGGATCTCACGCCGCACCTCGGGCAGATAGTCGCGCGGAACATATTCGGTCCGGCTCCTCATCTGCCGCGTGTAGCTGAGCTGGTAGTAGGGTCCCCTCCGGTTCTCTGGATCCTTGTACTGGCGGGTGAGCGATCCGGGCCGCATGTCTTCAATGCCGGCCAGCTGCGCCTTGATGCTTCCAACGCGCTTTCTGATCACTGCCAGGCGTTTGTTTGTCATAGGTTTAGCATACCAGTGCTATACTATGCTGGCAACAGAATTGAGAGGGTCCGATGCCGCTGTGGATGCCCTGGTGGAACGCGATTTGGCTGCTGCGTCCGGCGTTCTCGCGTCTGCGCACCTTCCTGTGGTTCGCCACCGCCGTGGCAGGCTTCACGGTGCGGACGGAACTGCTGGGCGTAACCAGCCTCGTGCGGGCGCTGAAGCTCGAGGCTCGCTTCTACAACAAGCTCGTCGATCACTTTCACAGCCCCGCCGTGAAGCTCGATCGGCTCGCGGCGCTGTGGACCCAGGTGGTGCTCCGGCTATTCCCGCAGCCGCTGCGCATCAAGGGAAGGTGTGTCGTGGTCGGCGACGGCATCAAGATCCCCAAGCGCGGGCGCAAGATGCCGGCGGTCAAACTCCTGCATCAGCAGTCCGAGTTCGAACACCAAGCCCGAATTCATCATGGGACATTCCCTCCAGGCTGTGAGCGTGCTCGTTCAGGCCGCAGCCAGCGTCTTCGCCGTGCCGCTCGCCATACGAATTCACGAAGGGTTGGTGTGGTCCAATCGCGATCGCCGCACCCTGCTCGACAAGATGCTTGCGCTCCTCGGGATCGTCGCCATCCCAGAACCCTTCTACTTCGTCGCCGACGCCTACTATGCCGCGCGCAAGATCGTCACCGGCCTGCTCGAGGAGAACAACCACCTGGTCACGCGGGTGAAGTCCAACGCCGTCGCCTACACTGCTCACCAGCAGTGCGGCCCGCGGAAGAGAGGTCGGCCCAGGGTCTATGGCAGGAAGGTCAAGCTCAAATCCCTGCTGGAGGACCCCAAGGGCTTCCAACAGGCCGAAAGTCCCGTCTACGGCGAGCACCAGGTGATCATCCAGTATCGGGTCCGCGACCTGCTATGGCGCCCGGCCGGTCGACTCGTGCGCTTCGTGGCGGTGATTTATCCAGTAAGAGGCTCGTGCCTCCTGATGTGCACCGACACCTCTTTGGAGGCTATCGAGATCATTCGCCTGTACGGTCTGCGCTTCAAGATCGAGCACACGTTCAAGCAGGCGGTGCGGCTGATCGGTTCGTTTACCTACCATTTCTGGATGTCCGACATGAAGCCGCTCCGCCGCCGCAGTGGCAATCAACATCTCCATCGTGAGTTGCCGGAATACCGCAACGCCGTCAAACGCAAGCTCCACGCCTACCACGTCTTCATCCAGGCGGGTGTCGTCTGCCAGGGACTACTTCAGTATCTGGCCGTCGCCTTCCCTCAGCTCGTCTGGAATTCCTTCGGCTCCTGGCTGCGAACCATTCGGCCCGGCATCCCGCCCTCGGAGCTGGTCGTGGCCAATGCCCTGCGCCAGAGCCTGCCGGAATTTCTCTTGAATGCCACCCCGAGCAACACCTTCGCGAAATTCGTCATCGAACGACAGGACACCAATAAAATGGAGGCCTTCCGCCTAGCCTCCTGAGCCGAAATTCCTCCGGAACTCTGGACTCGCGAGGAATTTACTGGCGGAATACTAACTATACCAGTCCTTCTGCTAGAGGGATGGTTGTGGGCGAACATCTGCATATTGTTGTCAATGCTGTTTAACACGCACAACAAGATACAGGGATTACTTGGGTCGGGCCTAGGCCCAGGGCAGGATGAGCAATTAGCCTGATGGAGCGCACGATGGCGCGGTTGAAGACCGATCCTGCTCGCTTCGAGGTGGTGAAGAATGCGCTGATCGCCGCCGCCGAGGAGATGAAGATCGTGCTCGCCAAAGCGGCCTACTCGCCGCTGCTCAAAGTGGCGGGCGACTATTCCTGCGGCATCTTCGACAGTCGCGGCGACATGGTCGCGCAGGGGCCGGACCTGCCGATCCACCTCGGGTCGATGCCGGACGCGGTGCGCGCGGTTGTGCGAGCCTTCCCCGATCCGGCACCCGGTGATGTGTTCATTCACAACGATCCGTATCACGGCGGCTCGCATCTGCCGGACGTGAACGTGGTGGCGCCCGCTTTCCACGCCAATCGCCTGCTCGGCTATGGCTGCGTGCGCGCCCACTGGCCGGATATCGGCAGCGCCACGCCGGGCAGCTATGGCGCGGTCACCGAAATCTATGGCGAGGGCCTCCGCCTGCCACCGGTGCGGCTCTATCGCGACTTCCGGCCGATCCCGGATATCGAGACGTTGATCTTCGCCAATGTCCGCACCCCCACTGAACGGCTCGGCGACCTGCGTGCGCAGGTGGCGGCATGCTGGCGTGCGGCGGCACGACTGTGGGCAATGGCGGACAAGTATGGGGCTGATGCGCTGCTGGCGATCATGCAGGAAGTACTGGATTACTCCGAGACGATGATGCGGGCGGCGCTGCGTGCGTTGCCCGACGGGGAAGCCGTTTTCGAGGATGTGTTCGACGGCGACGGCGTGCTGGCGCCCGGCGAGACCGAGGACGCGACCTTCACCGTTCGCCTGCGCATCAACAAACGGGGCGAGACAATCACCGCGGACTTTGCCGGCTCTGACCCCGCAGTGGCGGGACCGATGAACGCCCCGCTGACCGTCACCGCGTCGGGCGTGTTCTGCGCCCTGAAGATGATTGCCGACCCGCGCAGCCTGATCCCGCCCAATTCCGGCTGCTGGCGTCCGGTCACGGTGACGGCGCCGCCGGGCTCGGTGGTGAATGCGCAGCACCCCTCCCCGGTGGTGTACGCCAATCACGAGGTGTCCCACCGCATCGCCGACATGGTAATGGCGGCAATGTTTCAGATCACGCCGGGGACCGTCATGGCGGGATCGCAGGGGACATCGGCGGTGGTCACCTTCGGCGGCGTCGATCCGCGTACCGGCGAGCGCTATGTCAGCTATGAGTTCGATCAAGGGCGGCTTCGGGGCGCGACCGGTGAAGGATGGCATCAACGCAGTCGCCGCAACCGTCAGCAACATGATGAACACGCCGATCGAGATCCTGGAGATGAGCTTTCCACTCCAGGTCGAGGAATACGCGCTCGTCCCCGACAGCGGCGGTGCGGGACAGTATCGTGGCGGTCTGGGCGTGCGTCGCACTTGGCTCGTGCTCGGTCACGACGCGCATGCCGCGGTCTGCTGCGAACGCACGGTGACGCCGCCCTTCGGCTTGGCCGGCGGACTGCCGGGCGCGCCGGCGCGCGTCGAGCTGGTGCCGCCGCACGGCAATGCGCGCCGTCTGACCAGCAAGGGTGCATTCATAGCGCCGGCCGGCTCGCGCGTTGTGATGCAGGCGCCCGGCTCCGGTGGCTACGGCTCGCCGGCCGCGCGCGAGCCGGACCGGCTTTCCGAAGACCTCGCGGAAGGATACGTTACGCCCACCGCCGCCCGGCGCGATTATCGAGGGGAGAGAACCTGATGTCCGAAGCACTGCCGCTGATCGCCCAGAGAGGGCCCTACATGATCGCGGTCGAGGCTGGAAAGTCCTATTGGTGGTGCGCGTGCGGGCAGAGCAAGAGCCAGCCGTTCTGCGATGGCTCGCACAAGGGCAGCGGCTTCAGCCCTGTCGAGTACAAGTCCGAGGCTGCAAGCGACGTCTATTTCTGTGGCTGCAAGCGTACCGGCGACAAGCCGTGCTGCGACGGCACCCACGAGACGGTGTGACGGACATGAAGATCGACGACGTCACGCTGACGATCTTCACCTGGGACGGCATCCCGGCGACGGTGTACCATCAGGGTGCGCTTGCCTCGAGCACGTCGAATCTCGGCCTGCTACGCATCCACACGGATCAGGGGGTAGAGGGACACGCCTTCCTTGGTTCGGCGAGCAACCTGGCCTCGATGGACGGTCCGCAGCTTATCCGCACACTGAAGCCGCTGCTCCTTGGCCAGAACCCATTGGAGCGCGAGCGCATACATCAATCGATGCGCCTGCTGACCCGCACTGTCAGCTATCGCACGGTGGGCGCGGTCGATACCGCGTTGTGGGACCTGGCCGGCAAGATTGCCGGGCTGCCGGTGCACGCGCTGATTGGGACGTATCGTAGCTCGATCGTTGCCTATGCAAGCTCTCAGATGCTGCCGGACGTTGCGGCTTACGTCGATCAGGCGCAGAGCTTCAAGGCGGAGGGCTGGCTTGGCTACAAGATCCATCCGCCGCGCGATCCCGACCAGGACATCAAAGTCTGCGAGGCAGTGCGCAAAGCGGTCGGCGACGGGTACCGGCTGATGCTGGATTCCACCTGGAGCTACAATTACACCGACGCGCTGCGTGTGGGTCGTGCGATCGAGGCGATGGGGTTCTACTGGTACGAGGACCCGATGGCCGATGAGGATATCTACAACTATGTGAAGCTGCGGGACAAGCTCGACATCCCGATTATGGCAACCGAGTTCCCTGCCGGCGGACTGGACACCTATCCGATCTGGCTGACCGAGCGCGCCACCGATTATCTGCGCGGCGATATCCCCAACAAAGGCGGGCTGACCGCGATGCTGAAGACCGCACATCTGGCGGAGGCGTTTGGGGTCAAGTACGAGATTCACCACAGTGGGAACTCGCTGAACAACCTCGCCAACCTGCATCTATGCATGAGCTTGCGGAACACCACGATGTTCGAGGTGCTGCTGCCGCACGGGGCGCACAAATACGGCATGGCGAAGGAGCTGGAGATCGACCGCGACGGGCTGTTGCATGCGCCGACGAGACCAGGGCTGGGCGCGGAGATCGATTTCGCGCTGATCGAGCGCAAGACGGAGGCGGTGCTGAAGTAAAGGATCTGCCGCGTAATAACCGCGCCAGCCGGCTCTCGGCCGCGCCACCCCGTCATGGCCGTCCTTGGACTTGATCTCGCTGATCCCGCGCGGAAACATCACGTCCGGCGAGGGCTGGCATCTGTCTGCGAGCGAAGCGAAACAATCCCTTCGGAAAGAAAGCATAACCACAGAGGCATAGCGCAGCCCATTGGCCGCAACCAAACAAGACCGAGGCTCCGATCACCGGTAGCGAACAGCATCAGGCCCTCACCGAGGTTGGTGATTTCTTCAGTCCGATACTCTGCCCGTGATCCGGCTCGCTTCGTCGCCGGATCACGATGGTGCCTCTGCGTCGGTCTGGCGCTTGCTTGGGCAACAGGAAGGAAGGGGAAACGCAGATGCACGCGGATCAGAAGGGATGCACGCAGATGGCGCGGAGCGCCCGCGCGACCGTCGGGTTTTGACGAGCCACTGTCGGTTCAGCCATTTGCGTGCATCCCTTCTGATCCGCGTGCATCTGCGTTCTCCCTTTCTTTCTTCGCCATGAAGCCGTGGTGATTGCGGGATCGCTCCGCTGGCACGCATCGGCTGGTCGGGACGGCTCCGCGCGTCGCCGGATCATCGTCCCGGCGGTGTTCTCTCTACATGAGTTCTTGGGACATGAGTTCTTGGGGAGAAACTATCAGGCAAATCAGTAGTTTATCGAGCGCTTGTATGAATTTCGTCGCGGGTTGCGATGATTTGTACGATTAGCAATACAGAGGCACAGAGGTTATGTCGACGACCTGTACCTCTTGGCGTCCGCAAGGTCGCGTGGCGCGATCGCAGTCGGCTTTCCTATTTCAGTGACAACGGAGTAGGCTCGACACCCTCCATAAGGAGATCCCGGTGCAGTTGGGACCAGCCACGCACCGGCGAGCTATGACGCAGGGGAGAGTCCAAGATGGCGGGCATGTCGGAGCGCGTACCCGGACGGCGCTGGACGATCGGGGTACTGCTCGGGGTCGGGATCCTCATCAACTACATCGACCGAATCAATGTCTCGGTTGCGGCGCCGCAGTTGCAGCATGACTTCCATCTTTCGCCCGAGGAACTCGGACTTCTTTTCAGCGCATTCTTCTGGTCCTACTCGCTGCTGCAGGTTCCCGGCGGCATGGTGCTCGACCGTTTTGGGGTCACTTTTGTCGGACGGTGGGGCGCGTTCCTGTGGTCGGTCGCCTCCGCCGTTACTGCGGTCGCCAGCGGTTTCGGCGGAGTCTTTGCCGCCCGCGTGCTGCTTGGTGTCGCCGAAGCCCCCGCCTTCCCGGCTAGCCAGAAAGCGACTGGTTACTGGTTCCCGCGCCAGGAGCGCGCACGCTCGACCGCAATCTTCGACTCGGCGGCGAAGTTCTCCAATGTCATCGGCGTGCCACTGGTCGCGTTCGTTATCGTCCGGTACGGCTGGCGCTGGGGCTTCGGAATCACGGCGATTCTGAGCTTCGCCTATTTCGTCGCCTATTGGCTGATCTATCGGGACCCGAGCCGCGACGCACGGTTAAGCACAGCTGAGCACGACTACATTATCGCCGGCGGTGCGACCAAAGAAGGCGTGGCGACCGGCGGGCAAGTCGCGATGCTCGGCTACCTGCTGCGCAACCGGAAGGTCTGGGGCCTCACGATCGGCTTCTCCGCCTACGGATACTCCTTCTACCTGTTCCTCACCTGGCTGCCCACCTATCTCGTGCAGACTCTGCACATGAGCATCCTGAAGTCGGCGGGATACGCGACCATTCCGTGGATTTTCGCCTCGCTCTCCGATCTGCTGATCGGTGGCTTCTTCGTTGATTATCTCATCGGCAAGGGCTTTGACGAGACAAAGGTGCGCAAAAGCGTGCTCATCGTGGGCATGCTGATGGGCCTAGCCGTGTTTGGCGCCACCTTTACCACCGAACCCGTCTGGGCGATCACCTGGATTACGATAGCGCTGACCGGCCTCGCGGCCGCGGCCCCGGTCGGCTCCTCGATCGTGTCGCTGATCGCACCCCGGGGCGGTACCGGCACCATCGGCGGCATAGTCAACTTCTGCAACAACCTGATGGGAATTGCGGCGCCCGTCATCACCGGATTCATCGTCGGGCTAACACACTCCTTCGCGGGAGCATTTCTGGTCGCGGGCATGGTTCTGCTGATTGGCATTTTCTCGTACGTCGTGGTGCTCGGGCGCATCGAACCGATTCCCGAGCCGGCGCCCGCGTCCATCCCCTCGTTCACGCAACCCGCGTAAGAGACCGGAGGGTACGGAGACATGGCGAGCGATCTCCTGATCCGTGAGGCGCGGATCATCGATGGCACGGGCGCGCCGTGGTTCGTCGGCGACGTCCGGATCGGCGGCGGTCGCATCACGGCTATCGGTCCGTCGCTCGAGGCCGAAGGCGCAGACGTGCTCGATGCGGAAGGGTGCTATCTGGCACCCGGCTTCATCGATGCGCATTGCCACGACGACTTGATCTGCCTGCGTGAGCCGGATCGCGTGGAGAAGGCGGTGCAGGGTGTGACGACGCTGGTTGTCGGCAATTGCAGTTTCTCCCTCTATCCGACTGCGCCGCGATCGGCGGAGCTGTTGCGGCAGCATTTCTCGGGGCTGCTCGGCGAAACCGCAGCGAACGAGGTGTTCGACAGCCTCAATGCCTATCGGGAGGAATTGCACCGGCGCGGCACGGCACTCAACGTGGTATCGCTGGTGGGACATGCGGCGCTGCGGCTGGCGGTGATGGGGTATGAGCGCCGTCCCGCTACGGCGGCGGAACGGGAGACGATGCAGACGATGCTCGCCCGCCAGCTTTCCGATGGCGCGGCAGGGCTGTCACTCGGCCTCGTCTATCCACCGAGCGCGTTTGCTGACCGCGCCGAACTGCTGGCGCTAGCAGAAACCGTGGCGACGCGTGGCAAGATCCTGGCCGCGCATATCCGCAGCTACGAGGGCGGGCTGGCGGCATCCGTGGAGGAGTTTCTCGGACTGCTGGCGGCATCGAGGGCGCCGGGGCTGCTCTCGCACCTGCAGTCGGCGGGCCGGCCGAACTGGGGCAATGTCCCGAAAATACTGGACCGACTAGAGGCTGCGCGTCGTAACGGCATCGACGTGAGTTTCGACATGTATCCCTACCCGGCAGGCAGCAGTTACATTCTGCAGCTGTTGCCCCCAGAGGCGCAGGAGGGCGGGCTGGACGCGCTGCGGGCACAATTGCGCGATCCGCAAGGACGGGAAGCGCTGCGCCGTGCCGTAGAGGAAGGCGGCCCCGACCCCTCGGCGGCACAATCCAAGATCGTGCTGATCGGGTGGAACAATGTACGCATTTCCGGGACCGGCAATCCAGACCTCAAACGGTTCGAAGGGAAGTCAATGGAAGATGCGGCGGCGGAAGAAGGCATCACACCGTTCGATCTCATGGTGCGCTGCATCGAGGAGGATGCCGGGCAGACAGCGATCGTGATGTTCCAGCTTGACGAGGGCGATCTCTGTGCCGCCTGCACACACCGGCTGCACATGGTGGGATCCGACGGTTTGCCGCGACCCGGCACCAAGCCGCATCCGCGCGCATTTGGAACATTTCCACGGGTAGCGGGGCCGCTCACACGCGAGCGCGGGTGGTTCCGGCTCGAGGATGCGGTGCGACGGATGACCTCAGTGGCGGCGCAGCGTTTTTCGCTCGGCGACCGGGGTTTGGTGCGGTCGGGGATGGCCGCGGACCTCGTGCTGTTCGACGAAAGCATCCAGGACCGCGCGACATTCGACTCTCCGACCGAGCTTGCCACGGGCGTTCGCCATGTCTGGGTTGCGGGTGAGGCCATAGTCGCCGCAGGACACCCTACCGGCCGGCACCCCGGCCGAGTGCTCGGCCACTGAGCGCGAAGGATCATGTGCAAGACGCTGCGCAATCTGAGGACCATCCCTGGAAGGCGCCGAGAAGGATGTCGTGAAGGTGAATGCATATCTGAGCGAAACGGCCCAGTTCGCCGACTACAAGGATTTTTGCCACGGATGCGCCGGCACGCGCACAACTGGCTGCCTGTGGTCTGCATCCAGGTCGCGATCGATTGCATAGCCGAGCTTCCTGCCTGAGGAGCTGCCGATGATCCAGATCGAGGACCTTGAAACGCCGGTGCCGGTGATCGAACTCAGCCGCGTGGAGCACAATCTCCAGAAGATGCAGGCTTATTGCCGGCGGCACAATCTCGGGCTCCGGCCGCATATCAAGACGCACAAGATACCATGCCTTGCGCGAAGGCAGGTGGAGCTTGGTGCCTTGGGGATCACCTGCCAGAAGCTCGGCGAGGCCGAGGTAATGGTGGATGCCGGACTTGACAATATTTTGATCTCATATCCACTGATCGGCCCAGCCAAGGCGCTGCACCTTGCGGCGCTGGCGCGACGGGCGAAGATGAGCGTTGCAGTCGACAATCCGCTTGCAATCGAAACGGCGGCGCGTGCTGCGCGTGCGGCCGGCAAGCTGATCGGCGTGTTGGTGGAATTCGACAGCGGCGCCAGGCGCACCGGGGTCACAACGATCGATCAGGCGTTGGCGCTCGCGCGGTCTATAAGTGAGGCGGAGGGCCTGCGGTTCGATGGCCTGATGACCTACCCGAGCACTGCAGCGACCGCGGAGTTCGTCGCCGCAGCGAAACGCCGCTTTGCCGAAGGCGGTATCAAGATTGCGGTGGTTTCCGGCGGCGGCACGCCAAATGCGTGGCATGCGCATGAAATTCCCGGCCTGACCGAGGTGCGCGTCGGCACCTACATCTACCACGACCGTGCGACGGTGGCGGCGGGAGCCGCGAGCCTCGAGGAATGCGCGTTGCACGTGCATGCGACCGTCGTCAGCCGGCCGACTGCGGACCGGGCGGTAATGGACGCGGGGACGAAGAGCCTCACGAGCGACATGGTGGCGCCATCGATGGGGCCGGGCTACGGGCTGATCCTGGAATATCCGGATGCGGTGATCGAACGGTTGAATGAGGAACACGGCATGATTGATCTTTCTGGTTGTCGTCGAAAACCCGAAATCGGCGAGATTCTCAGGATCGTCCCGAATCATGTGTGCGTGGTGAGCAACCTGCACGACGAGGTCGTGATCAGCCGCGACGGCCAAGTGGTTGACACCTGGCGCGTGGCGGCACGGGGAAAGACGCGATGACATCTTCCCATGCGCCGCCCGCCGCCTGCTGGAGGCCCGGCCGGGCCGTGCCGGCTCGGCGGGAAAGCGGAGCTACCCACCGCCAACGATCGCAGCCAGAAACAGCCCCAGCAACACGTCTGGCGCCATCACGACTTCGGCCTGCACGCCTGTCACGCCCAGCGCCAAGCGGATCGCGAACCATTCGAGCCATAGCGCCCAACCTTGCCCGACGAGCTGAGTCGTTTCACTCAACCAATAGGGTGCACCGAGCACCCCCGGCAGCATCCCCACCAGCAGCATCGCGTATTGCACGACGTTGCACCAGTTCCACACCGCGATGAAGCGCGGCCAATGCTGCGCGCGCCGCACCGCCGCGACAATCGGGCGGGAAATCACCGCATAACCGGCCCAGCCGATCACGTAGGACAGGAATTCCAGCGCCGCGGCATGTGGCGGATCGGCGGGATATCCGCTCTCGATCCAGCTCAGTCCCAGCACCACCACAAAGAGGGGGGCACAAATAACCGCCGCCCAGAAGCTGCGCGCCGCGTTGCGCATGTCGTCGGAGACGTAGCCGACGCCCTCGGCCCGGCCTCGTGCCAACAGCAGCGCACCCTGAAGACCCGAGAACACCGAAGCCGTCGAGCTCATCCCAGCCCCTACAACCTCGACCAGCCACCGGCGACCAACAGCCGCGGGCCGAGTATCAGCACCACTGTGCCGAGATTGACCACCAAAACCAGCAGTGCTGCCCGCAGTCCGGAGATCATCAGAGCGTGCCGGGCCAGGAACCAGTGTAGCCAAAGAGCATAGGCGGCCACTGCGGCGATCACGACGATCCCGGCGGTCTCTGGGCTCGTCGCCCCAAGGAGGGCAGGATACACCAGCGTCAGCAGTAGCGCTGCCAGCACCGGGATGGCCCACTGGCACCAGTTGAACGCAATGGCGAAGTGCAGCCACTGCCCCTCGCGATGCCACAGCCGCGCCGGCTCATACGACAGTACAGGCGGCGCCAGCACAGCGCAGAGCGTCACGAGCAGTTCGGCCAGAGCCTGCGCGCCGTCACCATCCGCCAGCATCAGTCCGGCGCCAACCAAGGGGAAGGCGATCAGCGGAGCGAGGCTGGCCAGGAACGCCGGTGGCGTGTCGCCGAACTGACGCAACCCGTCGGCACGGCCGCGGGCGAGCAACAGAATGCCGCGAAGGATGCTCGCCCCAACAGGGGGCTGCCGGCGCAGCCGGCCGCTCATGTGAGCAACGCTCCGAGCATCGCACGATAGATGCCCGCCAGCTCCTGCAGCTCGGCCACGGGAACATGCTCGTCCGCCTGGTGCATGCTGGTGCCGACAAGACCGAATTCCGCCACTGGACAAAAACTGGCGATGAACCGCGCATCCGAGGTGCCGCCCCCGGTGTCGAGTTTGGGCTCGATCCCCGTCTGCCGCGCGATCGCAGCGCGGAGGCGATTCACCATGTCGCCGGGCTGGGTCAGGAACGATTCTCCGCTGACCGACACGTCGAGATCGAACCGCTCCGCATGCTGGGCGATTGTAGCGCGCAACCATGCGGACAGCGCTGCGCTGCTATGAAGGTCGTTGAACCGGATGTTCAGCATTGCCCGGGCGGCGGCCGGGATCACGTTGGTTGCCGGATTGCCCACATCGACACTGCTGATCTGAAGGCTGGACGGCTCGAACCACTCGCTACTGGCGTCGAGCGGCGCGGCCGTCAGCGCGGCCAACGCACGGACCAGGCGGTGCACCGGGTTGTCAGCGCGATGCGGGTAAGCGACGTGCCCCTGCGTTCCGTGCACCGTGATCCCTGCGTTCAAGCTGCCGCGCCGGCCGATCTTGATTATCTCCCCCAGACGTGTGGGGCAGGTCGGCTCCCCGACAATGCAGAAATCCGGGATCTGGCCGTGCGCCTGCATCCAGTCGAGTACGCGCACCGTGCCATCGACGGCCGGGCCCTCCTCGTCGCCGGTGATCAGCAGGCTGATCGAGCCGCGCAGCGGACCGGCGGCGAGGTGCTGAGCCACGGCGGCGACGAAGGCCGCGATCGCGCCCTTCATGTCGCAGGCGCCGCGGCCGTACAGCACGCAGTTGCGTACCTCGGCGCCGAACGGATCGCCGGTCCAGGCTGCGGCACCAGCCGGCACGACATCGGTATGGCCGGCGAAGCAGACATGCGGGCCGTCGGAGCCGCGGCGAGCAAACAGGTTCTCGATTTCGCCGAAGCGGAGCCGCGTCACTGTGAAGCCTAGCCGTTCCAGCGCATCGGCCAGCACCGTTTGCGCCCCGGCGTCGGCCGGCGTCACCGAGGGACAGCGGATCAGCGCTTGCGCAAGGGCCAGCGGATCGGCAAGCGACGCAACCGTGTCGCTCACTCGCGCAGCAACTCGTTGATGGAAGTCTTGGCACGGGTCTGCGCATCGACCCGCTTGACGATCACCGCACAATAAAGGCTCGGCCCAGGCGAGCCGTCCGGCAGCGCTCGGCCGGGCAGCGAACCCGGCACCACGACTGAGAACGGCGGAACGCGCCCGATATGGACCTCGCCTGTGGCACGATCGATCACCTTGGTCGATGCGCCGATGAACACGCCCATCGACAGCACGCTGCCGCGTTCAACGACCACGCCTTCCGCGACTTCCGATCGGGCGCCGATGAAGCAGTCGTCCTCGATCACGACCGGGTTCGCCTGCAACGGCTCCAGCACGCCGCCGATGCCGACGCCGCCCGACAAATGGCAGTTCTTCCCGATCTGCGCGCAGCTTCCGACCGTGGCCCAGGTATCGACCATGGTATTGCGATCGACATAGGCGCCGGCATTGACGAAGCTCGGCATCAGCACGACGCCCGGGGCGATATAAGCGGAACGGCGCACCACGGCTCCCGGCACGGCGCGGAAGCCGGCCTCGCGGAACCGGTTCTCGCCCCAGCCGGCAAATTTCATCGGCACCTTGTCGAACGCCGGTGCTCCGCCCGGCCCGCTCATGGGCGCCGAATCGGTCAGCCGGAACGACAGCAGCACCGCCTTCTTGAGCCACTGATTGACCCGCCATCCGCCGTCGAGGGGTTCCGCGACGCGCACGGCGCCGGCGTCGAGCGCATCGAGTGCCGCCTCGACAACGCGGCGTGCCTCGCCGCCCGTTGAGGGCGACAGCCGGTCCCGCTGCTCCCACAGCTCTTCGATGGGTTGTTGCAACTCATGCGCGGGCATGATCGGGTCCTTGATGGGGCACGGTTGGCGCAAGCGGGCGGACCATGCGCAGCGGTCCGCACGGTGTCAACGCGGGCGGGTCTCCATCATTATTGAAGCAGATCAGCCATTATTGAAGCAGATCAGCGCGACTGACCCGCACCGACAGCAGGCGCACGCCGGCCCGGTTGACCGGCGCCCGCAATCCGCGTCGCGTGGGATCGACGTAGTGGTTGATATCGAGGCTGAGCCGAACGATCCCGTTAGAGTCGAAGTTCCCAGGTGCCGGGATATCGACGCCCGACGGCTGGAGGTCTGGCAGTACAAAGTTGACGATGCGCGTCGTACCGAGGCGGACGCTAATCGGGCATTGCCCGCCCGGATTGGAGGCCACGCCTTCGAGCTGAAGATGGATGATCGCGCCGTTCCTGGCGCCGGGTTCGGCGAGGCGGAATAACAGCGTTGCCCGCGGCCCCTCCGACCAGGCGACGCCGTCATTGTCTGAACGCCAGCCGAATGACAGAAGTGGGGCAAGTGCTTCGCGGGAAAGCAGGATTGGGGGTGTCACTGCCGGCAGCGCGGGGCCCGGTGGGGCCGGTATCCCCGGGATCGCGGGCAGATCCCTGGTGCAAGCCACGAGGCCCGCTACTTCGCGGCAGTCGGTTCCTCGGCCGAGCGCGACCATCCGCAGCCGAGCTGTAACAGCGGTTTCCAGGAACACCCGGACTTCCTTGGGGAGCAGAGGCAGCTCCAGCCCATCCGACAAGGCGGTCTCGCAGTTGAACCATTTCGGCGAGCGGGCGAACGTGATGTCGCGGAGCCGAAGTCCGGCCCGCACGCCGGCCAGTCGAAGGCTCGTCGCTATATCAGCCGATGCCGGACTGCCGGGGCAAACCGGAAGCGTGGTCAGCAAAGTGGCGCCGGGCGGTAACTGGAAAGGGGACATGGGCTCGCCGCGTTCGCTGAAAGCGGTGCGTACACCTGCCCTCAGGGGCGCCGTGTCGGCGACTTGGAGACCGACCGCGATTGCCAGTATGCCCACGAGCACGGGCCGCGACAGATGTCGGGCCAGCACAGCGACGGCACCGATCATCAAAGCATACCCGACTGCCCAGAAAGCTCGCCCGGACGATTGCACGACACCGAAAATCTGATCCCACGGCCGCGTTCCAAGCGAGATCAACAAGATCTTTCCGGCAAATACTCTGGTGCTCAACGCCAGCACGGTGAGGCCAACGAGCACGACAATGAGCGACTTGGGAGTCCGCGCGGCGTTATTCCCTGCCGGCCACGTTTCCGATTCCGAGCGGCGGCGGGAGGACCGCCCTGCGATGGCCGTGCGAATCAGGATGATCGATGACAGTCCCGCCAGCAGCAACAGCCCGGCACCGAGATAGTTGTAGCCTTCGGACCTGGCCGCCAGTGGCGTCGAGGACGGGGAGGCGGGGCCCGAACAGGCCAGACATCTGCGGCCACACTGGCGACAGCAGATTTATGGAATAAAAGCCGAAGCCCTTTTCTCCACCGCCCAGCGTTCCACTGAGTGTCAGAAATATGAGGTACAGGCAGCGTTAGTGTCGCCGCATACCAAAGCATGAATCGCGCCCAGCCAGGCCGGCGTGCGAGCAGGGGTTCGATCGCCGGTACTGCGAGCAGAGCGCCGGCAAAGACGAACAGATAGGGATGCAACAGCACAGCGATGGTCAGCAGCGCGCACGGCTCGATCCAGTCGCGCCAGACTGCCCCGCGCCCGGCGGCGGCTTTCCGCAATGCCATTCCGAGTGCGAACAGCAACACGAAATGTCCGCACAGATTGACATGCCCAAGCTCGAGCCGCTGCAGCAATGCCGGAAAGCAGATCGCAAGAACGGCTGCTGCCAGCCCGGCCTCCCACGACCGACATCCGGTCCCGCGGAGAGCATACACTGCTGCGACCGGCTGCAGGACAATGCACGCGCCGAGCCAGAGGCCGAGCAGATTCGTCGGCTCTCCGCGCAGACCTGCCAAAACCTTTGCGAGGAGCGAGACCAGCGGGTTGCTGTCCGTCATGGCGATGCTCAACCCGTGCGGCCACATCAGGTTGGCGGCACGGAGAACAGGCCAGCGCCAGGCGTCGGCCTGAAAGGCCAGATGCCCCGTCAGTGTCTGAGCGGTATCGCCGTGCGGTGAGGTCCACAGTCCGCCATCGCCCAGCAAGGCGCCTGACGGCACCAGAAGCAGAGTCGCGCCGACTCCGATGAATGCCGCGGCGACATAGATCCAGCGAGACATCGCGCGACTTGCCCCTGCGCTTCGTGTAGTGTCAATGCGGCCGGCGGAAACCTTTCCTTAGTCGTTATCTGCATGAAATGGGCACTCTCCGGAACCGCTGGTGCCCATGACTGATATCGCCGCCGATTCCGTTGCAGCTCGCGCCGGCCAAAACGGCAATCCCTTGCGCGGCGCCCTGGCAGAAAGCCGGCAGCGCTGGCGCGACCTGGTCAGTATCGCCGCCGACCTCGTGTTCGAGACGGATGCGGCGCACCGGATCGCTTTCGTGATGCCGGACCCCGCACTCGGTTGGTCGGCCTCAGAACTGCTTGGGAAACCCAGCGAGTCGCTCCTTGCCGGCGGCGAGGGGTTGGTCGGCCTCAACCCATTCCGTCCAGCCACACCGCTCCGCGGCCGGCGCGCCTGGATCCGGCGGGGGGACGGGTCGGTCGCTTGTCTCGTGTTCGCCTCGGCACCGCTGCTGGATGCCGCCGGTCGGATCGTCGGGGCCCGCGGCCTCGGCATGGATGTCACCGATCTGGACGGGCAGGAGGGTTTCGCCGCGGCCGCGCTCCGTCGGGCAGCGGTCATCGACGGCATCCTCGCGCGCATGCGCCAAGAAGTGCTCGCCCCCCGAATGATGCGCGCCGTGCTGGAAGAGTTGGCCAACGCGGTCGGGGCCGAGGGCGCGGCGGTGGTGGCAGAGGGCCCGGTGGTCCTGCACCAAAGCGGAGCGGGTGCCGGCTTTGTGCTGAATACCGTCGCGGCGCTGCTGCAACGCGCCGACGAAGCTGGCTCGATCCTGACCGACCAGGCGGACGGGCGGCCCATCCTGGTGTCTCCGTGCCAGACCTGATTTGGAGAAACGGTGGTGCTCGTGCTGTGGCGACCGCCGGGGCCACGCGGCTGGGACGCGGACGACCGCATGGTGGCAGGATCGGCGAGCAGTATTATCCGCGTGGTGCTGGAGCATCACTCGATCCAGCGGGAAATGGCGCGGCGGGCGCGTACCGATCCACTGACCGGCCTGATCAACCGGCGCGCCTTCCTCGAGGAGCTGCCGCGTCATATCGACCGCCTGGAGCGCGAGCAGCTTCCGGGTACGCTGGTGTTCGCCGACCTCGACAATTTCAAGGCAGTGAACGACGAGCTGGGCCACGAGATGGGCGATCTGGTGCTGTGCCGAGTTGCCGAGATGCTGCGCGCGACGGTTCGCCCGACAGACCTGGTGGCGCGCCTGGGCGGAGATGAATTCGCCGTCTGGATGAACGGGGCCGATCATCTGACCGCAGCGGAGCGTGCCGAAACGTTGCGGGTGCAGGGCCCGCGTGCTCTGGCCGAGGTGATCGGCGATGAGACGCCGGCGCTCGGCTTTTCCATTGGTATCGCCACGCGGCATGCCGGCGAGGAGGTGGAGAGCGTGATGCGACGTGCGGACCTGGCGATGTACCAAGTGAAGCGGGATGGCCGTGGCAACTGGCGCGTGGCCCACGAATGATGCGAATGCCGGCGCAAACCGCACGACCTGTTCGGGCGGCGCCTGACCCGGATGAGGCTGCCCGGGTTCGACTAGGTGCGAGCCCTGCCACGCCGCCCGCCGTTATGGAGCGTCTCGCCGGCGATCCGGCGGTCATGGTGCGTGCCGCGCTCGCCATGAATCCGGCGACTCCACCGCGGGTCAACCAAGTGCTGGCACGCGATGCGGATGAGCGAATCCGCGCGTTGCTGGCTCGCAAACTCGCCAGTCTGGCACCGGAGCTTTCGACCGGCGAGCAGGATCACTTGCAGCGGCGGGCCGACGATACACTGATCGCACTCGTGGAGGACGAGGCGGTCCGGGTACGCTCCGCGATCGCCGACGTGATCAAGCAGATGCCGGACACGCCGCGTGGCCTGGTGCTGCGCTTGGCCCGCGACAGCGCGGTGCCGGTCAGCGAACCGGTCATCCGGTTCTCGCCTCTGCTCACGCCCGAGGACCTGATTGCGTTGCTCAACGCCCCGTCCTCGGCGGCGACTACGATCGCCGTGGCGCGCCGCCCGCACCTCAATTCCACCGTCGCCGACGTGATTGCGGCCGGGGAAGACAATGCTGCCATCCGGGCGATGCTGGAAAACCCGTCGGCACAGATCCGGGAGACCGCCCTCGACATGTTGATCGCCCGCGCCGCCGACCACGAGGACTGGCACGAACCCCTGGTACGCCGCCCGGCGCTGCCGCCGCGCAGCGCCCGCGCGCTGTCGTCGATCGTGGCGACCCACCTGCTGGATGTGCTGGCAAGCCGCGCTGATCTGGAACCTGGCCTGCTCGCCGAGTTGCGACAGCGACTCGAGCAACGGCTGGCGGACGCCGGGACGAAACCAGCCGCGGACTTCGACACGACGATGGAGCAGGCGCTTGCCGAGGCGCATCGGCTGCTGATGCGCCGCAAGCTCTCCGAGGAAGCCGTGCAGGACGCGATCCAGCGCGGCAATGTTCGACTGGTGGCAGCGCTGCTCGCCGTGGCGGCGGACGTGCCGGTCGCAGTGGTGGACCGCGCGGTGTTGCTGCGCAGCGCGAAGGGGTTGGTCAGCCTGATCTGGAAGGCCGGGTTCTCCATGAAGCTGGCCGGACCGGTGCAGGCATCGCTGGCGCACCTGTGCCCCTCGGCGATGCTGGGACCGGGACCGAACGGGGGTTTTCCGCTAGCGGTCGAGGAGATGCGCTGGCAGCTCGATTTCCTGCGACGAATTGGCCGCTAAGTCGCTGTTTCTTTCGTTCGCCTTTGCGGTCCTTTAACGGTGCTGTGGTCCCCTGGGCCGGTCTTGCCAATGGAGCAATCCCGTGTCCGCCAGTCGCCTTGTCAACCGCAACGTGGTCGCCGGCAGCGGCCGCACCAGTATGCGCCTGGAGCCTGAGCTGTGGGACGCGTTGCTGGAAATCTGTCAACGCGAGGGCCAGGACCTGCATGGTCTGATCCGCCGGGTCGATGCGCTGCGCGACGAAGGCGGCCGCACCAGCGCGGTGCGGGTCTTCCTGCTGCAGTACTTCCGCGCCGCGGCGACCGAGGCGGGGCACACTACCGCTGGCCACGGTCCGCATGTGGAGCGGCGTGTGGCGGCCTAGTCGCTATGCACTGAGCCTACGCCCAAAATCGGGTCCAGCGGCACCGTCGAAAGATCCCCCCTGTGGCGCCGATGGTGGTCGGGCGTGCCGCCATCATGAGCGATGACTCTCGGGGCCGGTTCAACGGCTGTCGGTTCGCTGTTGCTCGCATTGCAATAACGTCGTGGTCATGTTCTCAGCATGGAACAGACATGCGTATTTTATCATCTGGAAACTTCATAATCCGGTACAGCTCGTTTGCGTGAGGCGTAATATAATTTAGGGTCTTCAGGAGATCGAGTGGGTGATTTTGAGGGGGTCATAGCACCGGAAGCATGCATGAGAGCACCTTGAGCCGAAGATATTCCTCGTCCTTCAGCCCATAGGCACGCCGCTGGAACACCCGGATCTTGTTGTTCAGCCCCTCGACGAAGCCGAGCGAGACCTTGTTCTCCGGCCTGCAATAGGCCGCGATGCCGTTCCAGTGGCGGTCGATCATCTCAGCGAACCGCTCATACGGCTTGAGCCGCTGCCACTTGAGGCTGGCGCGCCAGTTCTCGAAGAACCGCCGTGCCCCAGCCCTCGCGCCGGTAGTGCCAGAGCTGGCCGAATGACTCCTTCAACAGGTACGCGGTATTCAATCGTTTGTTGGCAGCCAGCAGCAGCGCCAGCGACCGCTTGCCGTCCAGCGTCAGATTGTCGCGGTGCGACAGCAGCGTGTACTTCTGTCCCTTGATAAAGCGCCGGTCCTGGCCGCGCAGGCGGGCGTATTCCGCCTTGCGCACCTTATCGAGCGCCTCGCCCAGGTGCCGCATAATGTGGAACTTGTCGAACAGGATCGCCGCCTGCGGTGCTTTCTGCTGTGCCACGTTGCGGAACGGCTTCCACATGTCCATCACAATCAGCCGGAGCTTGCCGCTCTTCTCCGGACCCAGCCAATCGTAGAACTGGGCCATGCTGGCCTCGGAGCGGTCATCCCCGCCGAACCAGATCGCCCGTTTGCGGTCCAGGTCGCTGACCACGATGCGGTACGTGTGGCTCTTGGCGACCGCGATCTCGTCAACACCGATCGCTCGGGGGCCGGGCGCGCCGGCGCGGGCGATCTGGGCGCGCATGTACTGCATCTCCAGCGCCTTGACCGTGTCCCAGGTGAGTTTCAGCTCTTGGGCAACGTCGCGGATCGAGGCCTGCCGGCAGCGGCGGCCGACATAAAAGGCGAAGCGCTTGGTGAAGTGCGGGTTGTCGGCCAGGAATTCCAGCCGCTCGCGTTTCACGGCACCGCACGCGGGGCAGGCGATACGCCGCACCTTGACGTCCAACAGGATGCGATACTCTGCGCTGGGCAGGTCGCGAACTTGTCGCCGCGTGCGATCGTACCAGCCAGTTTGCACCCTGCCGCAGCCGCTGCAGGCGGTTTTTTTGAGCGCCGGACCGGCGTGACGACCCGCACACCTCGGTCGCCAAACACCCCGCTGACCCTGGCTTGCGCCTGGAAACCAGGGAACGAATACCCACCCGACAGCCGGCGCTGCCGTTTGACCGATTGTGCCATGCCGCATCATGCCCGCTTGCCCGGCTCCAGGACCAGGAAAGTCAGCATTCATGCATGCTTCCGGTGTTCTGACCTCCGTCGATCGCCCACACAAATCACGGAAGACCCTACTTTCTGTGTACAGCGAAAGACCGACTCCACGATCCGTCAAAAATTCGCGCTCTTGATTTCAAAAGGGAATTTCGGCGATCCGCGATTTGCTCGGTTTCAGCGACTATCGGCATCAATTGGTCGATTTTCCTCTGCTGGCCGCCGATCAAGCGGTACCCGCGCTTCTCAAAAAAGACCGTCACGAGGCCACCTATCAGGAGAGTCCGTCGCGAGACAGACATCGGACCAGTCGATCGGCGCTTGGCCGATGCCCGCTATCTGGTAGTAAGCCGCCGCCGGGGTAAAGCAAACCCGAGGTCAGGTCGGTGCCGAAACGGAACCTCCACGCGACGGCTTCAGGCGTCCGGACCTGACCGGCAAGCGCCGCCCGATAGGATGCGAACGAGCGACCGCCTGAGAAGTTTCTGAACCGGATCCGCGCCTAGCTCAAAACGCAATCGCCGGCGCGGCTCCGTTCAGGGCGGTACGTCATCGTGGCCGTCCAACCGTGGCAGCCCCCGGTCCCAGGGTGGTACCGGTCGCATGTGCTCAGCTAAGAGATCCACAAAACTGCGCACCTTGGACGAGAGGCGGCGTGCGGGACTCCAGACCGCATAGATCGGTATGTTGCGCGGTATCTGATCCAGGACGATCTCGACTAGCCGACCCTGGGCAAGATCCTCGCCGACTAGGAAGGTTGGTTCAAACAGGATGCCCTGGCCGGCCAATGCCGCCGCGTGCAGCACGCTCGCGTCACTGGCGAGCAGGTTGCCGCCGACCTCGAGCGCGACCAGTCCATGGGGACCCTGAAACAGCCAGTGTGTATCTGCGCCGTTGCCGGCGGGAGTGAAACGCAAGCAATTGTGCTCCGCCAGATCGAACACCGTGCGGGGCCTGCTATTTGCGGCAAGGTATTCCGGTGAGGCGCAGACCACCATGCGTGAAGTGCCGAGCGGGCGCGCGAGCAGCTCGGAGTTCGCCAAAGGCCCGGAGCGGACGGCGATGTCCCAGCCCTCCTCGACCAAATCGACGAACCGGTTTGTCAACCCAAGTTCGACGGTGACGGCCGGATAGCGCCGGGCGTAGTCGGGCAGCAGTGGCGCGATATGTCGTACGCCGAGGATCACCGGCACATTGACCCGCAACAGGCCGCGCGGCTCCAGCCGATCGGCCGATATGCTAGCTTCGACCTCGTCCACCTCGGCCAGAAGGGACCGGCAGCTATCACGGTAATTGACGCCGGCCTCGGTCAGCACCAGGCGGCGTGTGGAGCGATGCAGCAGTGGCACGCCCAACCGTCGTTCGAGCGCTTCAACGTGTTTGGTGACCATGCTGGGCGACATCCCGAGCCGGCGGGCGGCCCCAGTGAAGCTGCGGGCGTCGGCGGTGGCGACGAAGGCCTGCATGCTGGCAAGCCGATCCATTGATCTCATACTCCTGGTGTGAGCTGATCGCACATTTTGCGCGATTATCCTGAGCATGGAAGGGGCCATCTGACTCCGCGAAGGGTCCCGCTTCTCTCACGGAGTCATCCTATGAGCCATGTTTTGCTGATCCGCTCGAGCCTCTTTGGCGACCAGTCGAAATCGGCGCAGATCGCCGAGGAGTTCGTCGCGGCGTGGCGCCGGGCGCATCCCGGCGCGGTGGTGACGGAGCGCGTGCTCACCCCTGCCTCGATGCCGCATCTCTCCAGCGACGCGCTCGGCGCGCTGATAACGCCGCCGGAGCAGCGGACGACCGAGCAGGCCAAAAGCGTCGCCTTCGCCGATCGCCTCATCGAGGAGCTCGAGGCGGCCGACACCATCGTGCTCGCAGTGCCGATGTACAACTTCTCGATCCCGTCGACGCTCAAGGCGTGGATCGATCATGTGGCGCACGCCGGTCGCACCTTCCGCTACACCGCTTCCGGTCCCGAGGGCCTGCTCAAGGGCAAAAAGGTCGTCGCGATCACCGGGCGCGGTGGCTTCTATACCGGCGACAGCCCGGCGCGGTCGCTCGATTTCCAGGAGCCGTATCTGCGCGGCGTCCTGGGCTTCCTCGGCCTAACAGATATCAGCTTCATCCATATCGAAGGTCTCAAGGTGAGCCCGGAGACGGCCGAAAAGGGCATCGCGCGCGCCCGTGCGGCGATCGCCGGGACGATCGAGGCCTTAGCCGAGGCGGCGTGACCGCCAGCCGCTTCTTTAGAGACGCGCCTCTCGTATCTCCTGCTCCCGATAATCACCAACCCAAGGAATCGCAAACTATGAAAACCGTTCGCTTCGAACGCCAGGGCGCAATTGGACGCATCGTCCTCGCCAATCCGCCCCGCAACCTCCTTGATCGCCAATTTTCGGAATGTCTTCGGCAGGCGGTTCATGACGCGAGCGAAAGTGACATCCGTGTTCTGGTGGTCCAGACGGAAGGACCCCACTTCAGCTTCGGCTCCGACCTGCGGGAGTGGACCGATAAGGACGTGAATTGGTTCCGCACCTTTATCGCGGAAGTCAATCTGTCCTATCGCGCGATCGAAGCTTTGAAGGTACCGACCATCGCGGCCGTCCAGGGCGTGGCGTTTGGCGGCGGCTTCGAGCTTGCCCTCGCCTGCGATTTCATCGTTGCGGCGGAGAACGCCGTCTTTCGCTGCGTAGAGGCGACTGCGGGAATGGTGCCGGCCGCAGGGGCGCTGCAGCGTCTGGCTGAGCGGGTTGGTCGGGGACGCGCGTCGCGCTTCGCGATGCTCGGAGAACCCATTTCCGCTCCAGTGGCTGGCCAACTTGGGATCGCGACACAGGTGGTCCCGGAGGCCGAATTTGCCCAGACAGTCGAAGTGATGGCACAGAAACTGGCGATCGGGCCTACAAAGTCCTACGCGGCGACCCGCACACTGCTCAAGGCCTGGTCGTCTGGCGGTGTCCCGGCGGCCGACGCCGTGATGCTCGAAGTTGTCACGGATCTCTTCAATACCGAGGATTGCACGCGCGGCTTCTTGAGTAGGGCAGAGGCCATAAATCGCGGCGTCCAGCCTCCGGAAATGATCTTCAACAACCGGTGAAGCGCGGGGACGGAGCACATGCCGATCTCTACGCTCGGCGCCTTTGCGCCGGAGGTACGAGCCTGCGAAAAGGGCGGCAATGTAATTTGTTCTTCGTCCGGACGATCCTCGCGGATCAGCATGAAGACGCTGCTCGCGGTCGCAGGCGACGAGCGCCTCTCGGCCGAGGACATCGGCTCGTAGGCATCTCCATTCTCATCTGAGGAAACCGTTCATGGGCAGCTCTCCTGTCCCTGCCGATCAGGCCGCGCGAGCCAAGCGCCGCATTCTCGTTGCGACGTCGCTTGCGACGTTGGTGATCATGCTCGATTTGAACATCGTCGCCGTGTCGCTGCCGTCGATCGCGCGGGAACTCGGCGCCGGCTTAGCCGACATCGAATGGGTGATCAGCGCTTACGTGCTGAGTTTCGCGGCGCTGCTGCTCGCTGCCGGCTCCTATGCCGACCGGTATGGGCGCAAGCGCGCGATACTGATCGGCCTCGCGGTCTTTGCGGTGGCGTCCGGCCTCTGCGGCTTGGCGCAATCCGCCCTGATACTGGACCTTGCGCGGGCGCTACAGGGCGTTGGTGCGAGCCTGCTGGTGACCGCAACGCTCGCGATCATCAATCATGCGTTTGCCCAGCAGGAGCGGCCAAAAGCCTATGCCTTCTGGGGCACGTGCCTTGGCATCGCGATGACCGGTGGCCCGATCGTCGGCGTCGTCGTCACGGATCTCTTCGGTTGGCGTTGGGCCTTCCTCATCAACCCGCCGATCTGCATCCCTTTGTTCATCGCGCTTGCGGCCTTCGTGGATGAATCGCGCGATCACGAAGCCAAGCGTCTCGACTATGCCGGAATTCTGACGTTCAGCACTGGGCTCTTCCTGCTGATCTGGGCGCTGATCGATGGCAACGCGCTCGGCTGGACGGCGCGGCCGATGGTTGAGCGCTTCGTCGGTGCGGCTGTGCTTCTCGTTGCGTTCCTCTTCGTCGAACTGGCCCAGAAGCGGCCTATGGTCGATTTCACGCTGTTCGCTCAGTCCACCTTCCTCGGATCGGCATTCGCCATGCTGGGCTATGCCGGCGGAGCGCAGGTCATGATCTTCTACCTGCCGCTGTTTCTGCAGAACGCGTTCGGTCTCTCGCCAGCGATGGCGGGGTTGGCGATGTTGCCTTTCGCTTTGCCGATGTTCCTCACGCCGCGACTTGGCGCCGGGCTGGCGCGTCACTATTCCGGGCGCACCCTGCTGACCGCCGGATTAATGACGACCGTGATCGGAAACCTGCGGCTGTGGGCGCTCGCACGCTTCTCCTTGCCCTATTCCGTCTTCCTTCTCGGCATGCTGGTCGCCGGTGCCGGCGCCGGGCTGCTCAACAGTGAAACGACGAGGGTCATGCAGGGCGCGGTCCCGGCGCAGCGCGCCGGCATGGCTTCGGGACTCACCGCTACGACGCGGTTTATCGGCCTGCTGCTTGGGGTCGCCGCGCTCGGTGCCGTACTGGCGCACGTCGCTTCGCGCAGCTTGATCGCTAGCGGTGTCGCGGCCGGGCTCGATGCCGAGAAGGTTGCGGAACTCTCCAAGCACGTGACGTCGGGTGACGTCGCAGGCATCGTCGGTACGGTCCCGGAAGCACTGCGAGCGAGCATCTGGCACATCGGCAATGTGGCCTTCGCCTATGGGTTCGCTGCGGCGGCGCTGCTGGCGGCCGCGGTTGCCGCGGCGGCGCTGTTCACGATGCTTCTGGTGCGGCGCGCCGAGACGTTGCCGGTCACGGGTGATGGCGCTCACCTCTCGGCGAGCACTATGAAGCCGACTGGCGTCTCTCGCCCCGCCCTGCAGCAGATAAAAGCCTGAAAAGGTCTCGCGCCGGAACTGGCCGGCAGCTGATCGCAAGAATAAGATTTAGGGCCTGCCGAGAAATAACCGCGTCAAGGAGGTTGTTGATTAGGTGATATGGAATAGTTCCATTCACCGTGAAAATCGTCGCGGGAGATGTTGATCGCCAGCATCTCCTGCTCGCTGACCTTGATGCCGCGGGGGTAGAGATTGGCGTCGATCTCGCAGCACACCTGAAGGCCGGTCTCGGTCGTCGTGGCTCCGATGAGCTGCACAATCACCAGGTGGCTGACCAGTGGCTTGCCGCGCCAGTTCTGGGTGATGAAGGCGAACAGACGGTGCTCGATCTTGTTCCACTTGCTGGTGCCGGGCGGCAGGTGGGTCACTGTTATTCTCAGGCCGGTCTCGTTGGCGAAGCGTTGCAGCTCGCGTTTCCAGAGCTTCACCCGCGAGCCGTTGCTGCCACCGCAGTCCGCCGTGATCACCAGACGGCTGGCGTTGGGATAGCGCGCCTGACCCAGCTTCTGCCACCAGCGCCGGATGCTCTCGACAGCGAAGGCCCCGGTATCGGCGTCGATGCCGACGCTGACCCAACCATGGTTGGCGGCGATATCGTAGACGCCATAGGGGGCGACCTTGCCGAGTTCCGGCAGTTCGAAGTCGTGCACGCGAACCGTCTCGGGTTCCCCCTGGCGACGCAACTCCCGGCCGGCGTTCTTGAAATCGCCGACCAGTTCCTTCTTCTTCGTATCGACGGAGATCGCCGGCTCACCGGCCGCGAGCGCTGCCGTCACCGTCGCATTGATGTGCGCGAACTGCGCGTCGCGGTCCGCATGGCTGGCCCCCTCGCGGGTCTTGCGGTTGGCCTGACAGCTATATTTCAACTCACGTAGCAGGTTCGCCACCACCCGCTGACTGGCCTCGAACCCTTGCTCGGCCAACGCCTTGACGAGGTGACGCAGGCTCCGGCTGACCCAGCGCAGCGGCGAAGAGGGGTCCCCCCGGATGGCGTCTTCGATCAACGCCTCCAGCGCCGTCGGCAAGCCTGGCTGATGCGCCACCGCGCTCTTGCGACCGCCGCCAGGACGGCGCACCCGGTTGCCGATATCGTTGCTTGCCGATTGCAGCTCGCGGATGCCGCGATTGATCGTGCTGCGCGCCAAGCCAGTCGCCGCCGCCGTTGCCGTGACCCCGCCGTAGCCTTGCGCCATGGCCTCGTTGGCGGCGAACAGCCGTCGGCGACGTTCGTCGAGAAATTTCGCCGCCTGCCGCCAGCGTTGCCGGATGTCGTCAACGTCGATCACTCGCTCAGGATTGTCTCGGGGCGCCGCGTCGTGCCTAGCGAAATTGCAATTCTATTCCTGCGTTCTTGCGGGCAGCCCGATTCGTTTATTGCTCGGCGCGCCCTTAGCGGTTAGGTCGAAGCCCTGTGAGACCTTGCGAGACCGGGCGGCGGGCCGCCGGCTTGTGGCTGATAGTGGTATGAGCAACCTCTGGGCCCGGCTCACGCCAGCCTCCGCCCGGCAAGCTCCTCCAGCACAGATAGCGGAGCGCGCGCCGGATTGGCCATCGCCGCGACCGGCAGGTGGAAGGTTTGCTCCAACGCGCAGTGCCCGGACAGCGCGGCGTGCAGCACCTGATCGGTGAAACAGAGCCAGGTCGTGCCAGGCGGAAATGTCACGTCGGCTTTGGAAGCGGCAGCCTGGTACGCCGCATCCAGCTTCCCGGCGTCGTGCAGCCGCAGCATGATATGGTCATAGGCGCTGCGTCGGCCCTTGGTGATGCCCAGCTTCTCCAGCAGCCACGCGCTACCGGGCAACGGCCTCCCGGCCCGCGGCAGGAAGCGGCGGGCGTAACCGGGGAACGGCTCGCCGACGCGCCACGCCCTCACCGCACCGTCCAGGGCGATGTTGCTGAACACCCGCAGAATCCGCCGCCCCAGCATCGGGCGCGCCGGGAACGCATCGACATGCAGCAACCGGTCGTCATGCCGCGGCGAGGTCGGGCGTCCTTCGATCTCGACCGGGCGGAAGCTGGTGCGGGCGCGTTCCAGCGCCGGCGCGTAGCCGGGCAGCAGCTCGTGCAGCAACTGCTCGGCCGAATGGCCGAACCGGTCGATCATATGCGCAAGCCGCGCCGCCGCATCGGGCGGCAACGACGTGTTGCCGAGCCGTCCGGTCGCCGGATCCAGGCTGATGTTCTTCCTCTCGCCACCGGCCGCATCGGCGCTCAGGAATACCGCTTCCTCGGGTTCGGTACGGAACGGAAGCTGCGGCAGGACCAGCACCCGGCCCTCTTCCAGCGCCCGCACCGCTCGCCGGCAGAGCTCCGGAGCGAATGGACCGTGCCAGTCGCGGATCGGTAATTCCTCCAGGACTTTGGTGGCGTCCATTCGTCCTCGCCCTATTCGTGCACCAGCACCCAGTCGTTGATGAAGCTGGCCAGGCCGTTGGCGTGGAAGTCGCGACGCAATGCGACTTCATCGTAGTCCTCGCGCACCCAGTCCAGAAAGGGCTTGCGGCCCTCCCCCTCGCACGCAAAATGCAGGAAGAAGGCGTCGAGTATGCCGGTGCGCGAGCGGCGCAGATGGCCGAAACGAAGCGAGAGCTGCCGCATCGCCATCGCCGCGGTGCCGCCCTCGAACAGCACGAACAGGCCGGCTGCCAGCCCGGCACGGTCAGCACCCGACTTGCAGTGGATCAGCGCCGGCTCGCGCATCGAGCGATAAATGTCGTGCAGCCGCAGGATGCGCTCGCGGTGCGGGGCGCCCCGGCTCTCCACGGCAATGTCGATGAAATCCAGCCCAAGCCGCGCCGCCATGTCGCGGGTGAGTGCGTCGGAGCCGTTATTGGTCCGCCCGCGCAGGTTGATCAGAGTCTGTATCCCATAGCGGCGGGTCAGCGACGCCAGCCGGCTCGGCGTCGGGTGATTGCAGCGATAGAGTCGGCCGGGGGCCACGGTGGCGAAATTGCTCCAGGCCAAGCGGAACATCGCGTGATCGACGACCAGCGCGTCGAGCCAAGCCAGCGCCCGGCCCCGCCAGGTGGCGAGATCGCCCCGGAAGATTGTGTCCATCCCTGAGACTGCTTAGGAGCGCCCGGTCACGGGCGTCGCAACCCCTGGATTAGCCAGGGCAACCTCGCGTGCCGCGTCGGGCCGCCCCTCTGCGTCAAGCCCGGTAATCACTCCAGCAACATCCTCGGCCGGCCGGTTTTGGCTCATCTTTCGCTTGCCCTCGAGGCGGGTAATCGGAATCGCAAAGCCGATGATCGCCTTCAGCATGACCTGGACGAAATCCTCTGGCGCGTCCGTCACGGCCCAGGGTTGCGCCCGCGCTGCCTCCTGCCGGGTTGTCAACCGGGTGACGATCGCCCGCAGCCGCTCCGGGTCGTTGAAGAACGAGATCGGCCCGTAGGCATGCACTGCCTGGTAATTCCAGGTCGGCACCACCTTTCCCGTACGCCGCTTGGTCTCATACCAGGACGGGGTGATGTAGGCATCCAGCCCCTGGAAGATCGCCAGGGCATCCGCGCCCGCCAGTGCGCCGCGTGCCTGCGGGTTGGCGCGCGCGAGATGGCCAAGCAGCGTGCCGTATGGGCCGGGCTCCGGATCCAGCAGCATCGGGACGTGGCTGGCGATCAGCCCCTCCGCCGTCAGCGTCACCAAAGTGGCGATCCCGCTCCCGGCAATCGCGGCGTGCACCGCGTCGATCCGGTCCTCGCGGAAGGCAGTGGGCAAATACAAAGTTCTGCTCCGTTCCGTTACGGGGATGTCGGCGCCAGTCCCAGTGCGGCATAAGCGCGTGTACTCGGCGGCCAGGCATGCATGACGTCGGCGCGCCAGGCAACCGCGCCCCAGGCGAGAGCCGTAAGCACCACCAAACTCCCGACCCAGGCGAACCCAACCCAATGCGAACGCGGCGGCGGCTCGACCGGCCGGGCGAGCCGTTCCATGGCAGAGAACGGCTCGCGTTCGATCTGCTCCTCATGCGGGGGAGGCGCAACCGGCGCCGACTCCGCGAATGAGGTGGGCTTGGGCGGCGGTGTGGCCGGGAGCGGCGGCGGCGGGCGGGCCGGGATGGCCTCGACGGGTTTCGACGCCGACTCACCCGGTGTCCATTCGGCCCCGCAACGCGCACAGCGCAGCGCTTTCCGGCCCACCAGCAGGTGATCGGGCACATCATAAGCGATGGTGCAGTCAGGACACTGGACTCGCATGCGAAACCGACGGGCGCCCTCCTTCGGGGCGCATATACCAGTGGAACGTAACATCGCGCGAGAGCGGTGGTGTGAGCGCAAAGCTGGCTGCGAACCCGCTGGTAACCGCTTGCCCAGGAATGGCAAGAAGCCGCAAAGAGATTCGGCATGGTGCGATTCGAGGAGATCGGGCTGAGCTACGCCAGTCCGGGCGCCGGCTTCGGCCCGGAGGTTCTGCACGATCTCAACTTCACTTTGTCCGACGGGGTCTTCCGGTGGCTGCTCGGGCCATCTGGTGCGGGCAAGACCAGCTTGCTCCGCCTGATGTATCTGGCGGTCCGACCGACGCGTGGGCAACTCAGCATTCTCGGTGTTGACGTGGCGACGATGCCGCGGCGCCAGCTGCCCCGCCTGCGCCGGCGAATCGGCGTCGTGTTCCAGGATTTCCGCCTGCTCGCGCACCTCTCGGTGTTCGACAACGTGGCCCTGCCGCTACGCCTTGCCGGCCGGCCGGAGGGGCAGGTATGCGCCGATGTGGGCGAGATGCTGCGCTGGGTCGGGTTGGCCAAGAAGACCGAGGCACGACCGGCCGAGCTTTCGGGCGGCGAGCAGCAGCGCGTGGCCATCGCCCGTGCGGTGGTGGTGCGCCCGAGCCTGCTACTCGCCGACGAGCCGACCGGCAATCTCGACGAGGTGCAGGCCGAACGATTGATGCAGCTTTTCAAGGAGATGAATCGGCTGGGCACCACGGTGATTGTGGCGACACACAACGATGCCCTGGTTTCCCGCCATCCCGCCCCGGCCCTGCGCCTTGTTGCCGGGCGGCTGGTCTTGGCAGCGTAGGAGCGCATCCGGCAATGGCACGCCGCCAGCCCCTCCGCCCGGCCGGTTTCGACGAGCTCGGCCTGCGGCGTGCCCTTGCTGACCGGATGTTGCCGTTCATGGTCGCGGCGATGGCCTTCCTTGCCGCTCTCGCTTTGGCAGGCTGGGTGGCGGCGGCGTCCTTGGCACAGGGTTGGCAAGCCGGGGCGGGCGCATCGCTGACGGTGCAGGTGCCGCATCCGACCGACGCTGCCGCGGCAGGCGGCACGCGGCTCGATCGCGTGCTTCTGCGGCTGCGCGGGATGCCCGGGATCGCCTCGGCGCGCGCGCTCTCCGGTGCCGAGCTGACAAAACTGCTGCAACCCTGGCTCGGTACCGCCGCTGATTCGTCTGCCTTGCCGCTGCCCGGCGTGATCGCGGTGCGGCTGGCTGACCCGGCGCTGCCGCTCGACCCGGTCGCGGCGCAGGTGCAAGAGGTTGCGCCCGGCTCGCTGGTGGAGGACGAAGCGATCTGGGCCAGCCGACTGGCGACGCTGGGGCGCAGCTTGCAGGCTTGCGCTGCTGCGGCACTGTTGGTGGTCGCGGCGGTTGCTGCCGCGGTCATCGCCGTGGCGACACGGGGCGGGCTGATGGCAAGACGGGAGGCGATCGAGATCGTGCACGGCCTGGGTGCCACGAACGGCTACATCGCATCGCGCTTCGCGGCCCGCGCCACAGTGCTGGCAGCATCCGGCGGGGTGGTCGGCGGCGCGCTGGCCCTGCCCGTGCTGCTGACACTGGCACATCTTGCTGCGCCCTTCGGAACGGATGCCGCGCCCGTGGCCGCGGGTCTCGATGCGCTGCCGGTGGCGCTGTGGCTGTTGCTGCCGGGCCTGCCGCTGGCGGCGGCGGTCATCGGCTTCTGCACCGCACAGGGCACGGTCCGCCGCTGGCTCCGCCGGCTGCCATGAGGCGGCTTCGTCCCGGCGGTCGGGGAGAGCGCGCAGTGCGCATCGCCGGCGCGATCCTGCTCATGGTGCTGCTGGCGTGGGGGGCAGGCTTCGTCTGGTTCATCCGGAATGCGTCGCGAATCGCCGGCCCGCCGCCGCACGCCGACGGTATCGTGGTACTGACCGGCGGTGCGGACCGGATCGAGGCCGCCCTGCGATTGCTGTCGAACGGCGACGGCGACCGGCTGTTGGTCAGTGGAACCGGCGGCGGTGCCAATCTGAACGATCTGGCGCGTAGCGCCGGCATCGACCCCGGCCCCTTGGCCGGACGCGTGACCCTCGGGCGTGGCGCGGCAACAACCCACGGCAACGCTGCGGAGACCGCGAGCTGGGCGCAGCAGGCTGGCCTGCATTCGCTCATCGTCGTCACTGCGGCCTATCACATGCCGCGGGCGCTGACGGAAATCGGCCGTGCTCTGCCAGGCGTGCGGCTCTATCCCGCGCCGGTGCAGCCACCGGGTATCCTGGGCGCGGATGGCTGGCCAACCGCAGCGGGCCTTAGGCTACTAGTCGAGGAGTGGAACAAGCTCCTGGCCGCCAAGCTTGGCCTCACGTTGCTGGAGCCTGCGCCCCCTCCGCTCCTCTCGGCGGCATCGAAGTGCAACCACCCGAAGGGGTGAGGTGGGCGGAGGGGCTGCGCTTGCGGCCCGGCCCCCCTGCCCCCTCCTGCAAGGGGCCGCAAGGGGAGGGAGAGTGTTAGTATTATATTACATAGCGCGAAGCGGATGAAATCTTTTGTGGGTCTTCAGGAAATCGAGTGGGCGGTTTTGGGGGATCATAGCGGCGGAAGCATGATGGAGAGGACTTTGAGGCGGAGATATTCCTCGTCCTTCAATCCGTAGGCTCGTCGCTGGCAGACCCGGACCTTGTTGTTGAGGCCTTCGACGAAGCCGAGTGAGACTTTGTTCTGCGGCTGGCAGTAGGCGGTGATGCCGTGCCAGTGGCGATCGAATACCCATCCGACAGCCGCCGCCGTCGCTTGTCCGATCGTGCCATGCCTCATCATGCCGGAATCCGAGGCAGCACCAAACTCCAAAAAGCCAGTCTCCATCATGCTTCCGCCGCTATGATCCCTCAAAACCACCCACTCGATTTCCTGAAGACCCTCTTTTGTCTCATCCTTGCGGGTCATGCTGTCGCCGTACCGCCAAGCGAGCGAGGTCGCCTCGTCCGGTGACCGCTTCGGGTCGAAGAACGAACCCGCTTGCGCGGGAGGGTGCTGTGCGTAGCGCCGGAGCCGGAATGACGACCAAGAAGGGAGTGTGACGGAAGCGGCGTGAGCCGACGATCGGGGTGTTGTCAACCTCATGATGAGGAGCACCCCAATGAGCAAGAAGCCCATCAGCCCGCTGCGCCAGCGCATGATCGAGGACATGACGGTGCGCAACTTCATCGAGAAGACGCGCAACGACTATATCCGTCAGGTCTGGTCCTTCACGGCCTTCCTTCATCGCTCGCCGGACACCGCAACGGCGGAGGACCTGCGCCGCTTCCAACTGCATCAGACGCAAACCGGCGTACGCCCGCCGAGCATCAATGCCGCAGTAGCAGCCCTGCGCTTCTTCTTCACCGTAACCCTCGACCGGCCCGACATGGCACGGCACCTCACGGTCGTGCGCGAACCGCGCAGGATCCCGGCCATTCTGAGCCCCGATGAAGTCGTGCGCCTGCTCGAGGCGGCGCCGGGGCCGAAGTACAAAGCGGCGCTGAGTGCCGCCTATGGCGCTGGTCTGCGGGTCTCCGAGGTGGTGGCCTTGAAGGTCTTGGACGTCAACTCCAAACGCATGCTGCTGAAGATCGAGCAGGGCAAGGGGCGCAAGGATCGGTTTGCCATGCTTTCCCCGCAGCTGCTCGATCTGCTGCGCGATTGGTATCGCATCGCGCGGCCACGGATCTGGCTCTTCCCTGGCCAGGACCCGACCAATCATCTCACAGCGCGGCAGTTCAACCGCATCGTGCATGCGGCCGCCCACACGGCCGAGATCAAGAAGCGAGTGACGCCGCATACGCTCAGGCACAGCTTCGCCACGCATCTGCTCGAGCAGAATGTCGACATCCGCGTGATCCAAACGCTCCTGGGTCACGCCAAGCTCGATACCACCGCGCTTTACACCCGCGTCGCCAGCACCACCATCCGAGCCGTCATCAGCCCGCTCGATCGGCTCGCACCACTGCGTCCCAAGAGGGATCAGCCGCCGGCGTAACGCGCGGCGCTCGTGACCCGCCCTGCTCTCGAGGTCGCGGATATCTTCCGCGACCACGGAGCCGCCTGGCGTCGTGCCAACGCCGGCCATGCGAGTCTCGGTCAACTGAAGGTGATGAGTGCAATCGAAAACTGCCGCACCGCGGCTCTCGGCGGGCACGTCGCACGCTGTGAGGACTGTGCTTACACCACAGTCGCTTACAATAGCTGCCGGAATCGGCACTGTCCAAAATGCCAGGCAGCGGCAGCCAAGGAGTGGCTGCAAGCGCGCGAGGCGGAGCTGCTGCCGGTGCCTTACTTCCACCTGGTCTTCACGCTGCCAGGCCCGATCGCTGACATCGCCTATCACAACAAGGCAGTGGTCTATGACCTGCTATTCAAAGCCTCGGCCGAGACCATGCAGGCGATCGCCGCCGATCCCAAGCATCTGGGCGCCAATATCGGCATCACCGCGGTGCTGCACACCTGGGGCTCGGCCATGACGCATCACCCGCACGTGCACATGATCGTGCGCGGCGGCGGCATCTCGTCCGATGGCCAACGCTGGATCGCGTGCCGCCCCAGATTCTTTCTGCCCGTCCTCGTCCTCTCGAAGTTGTTCCGACGCCTGATGCTGGAGAAACTGATCGCTGCGCACGCGGCCGGCCAACTACGGTCCTTCGGCGATCAGGCCCGTCTCGCCCAGCGCGACGCCTTCGCCGCAGCCCTGGCACCGCTGCGGAAAACCAAGTGGTTCGTCTACAGCAAGCGCCCGTTCGCCGGCCCCGAGGCCGTGCTCGCCTATCTCTCGCGCTACACCCACAGGGTCGCTATCTCAAACAGCCGGCTGATCGCCGCCGACCAGAAGAGCGTCACCTTCAAGGTCAAGGATTATCGGATCACCGGGCCCGGCCGGTATACCACCATGACGCTCGATGTCGCCGAGTTCATCCGCCGCTTCCTCATCCACGTCCTGCCCACCGGCTTTCATCGCATCCGCCATTATGGTCTCTTCGCCAACGGTTGCCGTGCCGAGACCCTGGCGCGCGCTCGCGAACTGCTGGCCGTCGCCGCACCCAACGCCGCGACCGATAAGCAAGCTCCTGCCGACTCTGGAGAATCAAACGTGCTCGCGCACCCATGCCCCTGCTGTGGTGGACGTATGATTATCATCGAAACCTTCGAGCGAGGTGGCCAACCGAACTACCGCCCGTCGGCGCCGCCGGTCGCTGCCAGGATCGACACCTCATGACCATCATAGCTGCCTTGCTACGCTGTTGCGCCAAACTCGCCTGCCGCTGGTCCCCGACCGGCCACGACAACACTTGTCTAGCTGGGCACGACTGCCACCCAAACACACATATTATGGCCGTGCTCGACCTCCACCTCGATCGTCAGTCCCACCCGCTACCTCCTCCCAGTCGCCCAATCAAAGGCATCAACGGCGGTCGTGCTCACCCGCCAGCACACGCTGCTGCTGCCAAATCCCCATAGCGCGTACGCTAAACCCGCCCCCTCAGGCCCCCGCGGGTTCGTTCTTCGGAGGCTTCCAGACGCCGGCCCGTGCCAGTGGCTAACTCCTCGCCGCCGGCGTCCGGAACCCTTCACGGGAGCGGAACGTCTACTTACAAGCGGGTCAGCACGAAACTGGACGCAACTGCCCTGCATCATAGCAATACCCAATCCCGCAGATCACCGAGGTTGGGACCGCACCACCCCCGCAGCGGCTGATCGTGGCCGAGGGCGCGACTTTAAAGCTCGCCACGATCGAGGCGCGCACCGACGGTATCTGACCAGTGTGCCCCGCGGCGCCTACCACGACATTGCGGCGGACGAGGCGGCGTGGGCGCTGCTGCGGGCGGTGGCGACCCGGGCATCCCAATATCGTGCCGGAGCAAACAGGTTGCTGGCGGCTATCAGCGGTGCGATTGTCTTCGCGATCTGCACGCCCAATTCGCGACGAGGTACCATGACAGATGTCCGGATCGGAGTTTCCGGTAACACTGCTTGATCTGGCGGGCACCATCGCCCTGCTACTGTGGGGCGTGCGCATGGTGCAGACTGGCGTGCAGCGTGCGTTCGGCGCACGCTTGCGCTCGGCCCTCGGCACCGCCCTTAGCACACCGTCAAAGGCGTTTCTCACCGGCCTCGGCGTTACCACCATATTGCAGAGCAGCACTGCGACGGGCCTGATGGTCTCGGGCTTCGCTGCCGGCGGCCTGGTGGACCTTGTGCCGGCGCTCGCTGTGATGCTCGGCGCAAATGTTGGCACGACACTGATCGTCCAGCTCCTCTCGTTCGATCTGTCGCCGGTCACGCCAGCGCTAATCCTGCTCGGTGTGCTGATGTTCCGTCGCGGCCAGGCGAGCCGCACACACGACCTTGGGAGGGTCGCGATCGGGCTCGGCCTGATGCTGCTGGCTCTTCAGCAGTTGCTTGAACTCGTCACGCCATTCGAGGACACACCCAGCTTGCGCCTGATGCTGGGCGCGATCGCGACGCAACCCTGGCTCGATGTGATCGTTGCGACCGGACTGACTTGGGCCGCGCATTCCTCAGTCGCGATGGTGCTTTTGGTGATGTCACTGGCGGCCAAGGGCGTGGTGCCACCAGACGCTGCCTTTGCCCTGGTGCTGGGGGCCAATCTCGGAACGGCCATTAACCCACTGCTGGAGACCTCCGAGGGTAAAGACGCCGCCGCTCGGCGCGTGCCCGTCGGAAACCTGGGCACGAGAGCGGTCGGTGTGGCTCTCGGGCTGGCCGTGCTGCCGAAGCTCGGGGATTGGCTGGTTGCGGTCGTGCCTGATCCCGCCCGCGCCGTCGCTGACCTGCATCTCGGCTTCAATCTCGTGCTGGCCGCACTGTTTTTCCCGGTGCTGCCGTACTACGCCAAGCTGCTTCGCCGTCTTCTTCCGGCACGCGTGGATGCGCCGGACCCATCGCGGCCGGTCTACCTGGACGAGGCAGCGCGCGAGACTCCCGTGGTCGCGATTGGCGCTGCCGCGCGAGAAGCGCTGAGAATGGCCGATCTGCTGGAAGCGATGCTACTCGCGGCGCATGACGCATTCGCCACAGACGAACGCAAACGCGTGGGCGAAGTCAGGCGCATGGATGATGTGCTGGATCGACTGAACCACGCGATCAAAACTTACCTCACCGGCCTCGATGCTGAATCGACTTCGGGCGCGGATCAGCGTCGCATTGAGCAGATCCTCGCGTTCGCCATGAATCTCGAATATGCCGGCGACGTGGTTGACAAAAACCTGCTGGATCACGCCGCCAAGCGCCTGAAGCGGAACATCATCCTCGCGCAAGAGCAGAGAGAGGAACTGACCGCCACTATTTCTCGACTGGTGACGAACTTGCGTGCCGCAGCATCTGTGTTCATGACCGAGGATGTGCGAGCCGCGCGCGTGCTGGCGGCCGAAAAGGAGGAATTCCGCAAGCTGGAAGCGGCCGAGACCGAGGCTCATTTCGCACAAATTCGGGCTGGTCAGGCCCAGGCCGCGGAGCGGAGCGCGTGGCGGCTTGACTTACTGCGCGATCTCAAGCGCATCAACGATCACCTGGTCGCGGCGGCGGCGTATCCAGTTCTCAAGGATAGGGGAGAACTGTTGCCGACACGGCTGCGCGAGAACGAATGACCCCCGAATATGGGCAAGCCTAAGGCCAAGGCCGGTGACCACCGCCAGTTCGCTGTTCTTCCGTTCCGTTACACCGAAGAAGGTCAGTTGCAGGTCATGCTACTGACATCCCGGGAAACCATGCGATGGGTGATCCCGAAGGGCTGGCCCATGCGTCGCCGAAAGCCACCCGACGTTGCGGCCCAGGAAGCGTATGAAGAAGCTGGCCTGATTGGCAAGATCGTTGGTAAGCGCCCGATCGGCAGCTACCACTATGCCAAGCAGCTCCCGCTGCATCGTGAAACTTTATGCGAAGTGTTGGTGTTTTTGTTCTGGGTGGAGCAGCAGTTAGAAGACTGGCCGGAAAAGGCGCAGCGTGAAACCCGATGGTTCGAACCATCTGTCGCTTCCAGGCTTGTTGATGAAGGCGGGTTGGCCGAACTTCTGCGGCGAGTGACCAGTGCCCATACTGCTCCCCGACCCTGATTCTTTATCTTCAGTTAGGCCAATCGCAGCAGCACAGCACCGGTCGCGATCGTCAGCGCGCCTCCCCAACCCCAATGCCCCGGCCGCTCGCCGAGCAGAAACCGCGCCAGCACCACGCCGAACAGGATCGCGGTCTCGCGCAGCGCCGCGACCGGCGCGATCGGTGCGCGGGTCATCGCCCATAGCACCAGCGCGTAGGCCCCGATCACACACCCCGCCCCGGCCAGACCGCGTCGTGCTTCCCGCCAGCTAGGCGGATGCGGCAGCCCACGCCGATGCAGCCATAGCAGCGTCGGCACTGCGGAGAGTGGAAACAGCCACAGCGTGTAGGCGAGCGGCATAGCCGAGATCCGCGCGCCGAGCCCGTCGTTCAGCGTGTAGGCGGCGATCACCACTGCGTTAGCCAGCGCCAGCCGTACCGTGGTCCGCTCGCCCGGGGCGCCGCGCGGCTGCGCCACCAGAGCCACGCCGGTGCAAATGGCGGCGATCCCTAACCAGGCGAGCGGCGGCAGCACTTCGCCTACCAGGACCCAGGCGGCAAGCGCAGTCAGCATCGGTGCCGTGCCACGCATCAGCGGATAAGCTAGCGCCACGCCGCCGCGCGCATATGCTTCTGCAATCAGGATGAAATACAGCGTGTTCAGGACAGCCGAAGTGAGCAAGTAGCGCCACGCCGCGGTCGGCGGCAGCGGCAGGAAGGGTAGGATCAGGGCGGCCAGAACCGTGGCGCCAGACACCAGCAGGGCAGTCTCCCGCCGCCGGTCGGTGCCTGCGCGAACTACTACGTTCCAGCCGGCATGCAGGAGCGCAGCCAGCAACACCACGGCGATGACGGCAGGAGACAGCAGCATGGGACGAGCATCATGCTTCGTGCTTCTTAGATGCCCAACTCTCCCCGCCTGGCCGCTTCGCGCGACCGGGTCGGCCAGCGGGCGCGGTCCGAGCCGGCTTGGAGCGTTCGTCAAGGAACGGACAATTATGTGCTAGTCCAAGCGGCCTCTCGCATTTTCGCACGGCTTTGACCCATTGCCGGCCCAAGAGGTCGGCGGATGGAATGTCCGCTTTGGAGGAGCAGCACCGCTCGACTGAGCGGCAGCTCTGGGTCGAGACCGGTCATTGGATAGGCCGGCTCGTACAAGAAGATGCACGCTGATGCACGCAGAGAGCGACAAGCTGAATGGCAATCCGCCGGATTTCGAGACGTGGCCTACCGAAATTGAGCAACAGACAGAGCCGGATGGCCGACCTCCTGCTCGCTGCTCCCTGCTTCCGCAGGGACAGTTTCGCAGGAACAAGCTTCGCCAGCCATGACAATGGAAGGCCGCCATGCGATGCCTCGAATTAAACCGGACAGCCGAGGCGCCCATGCCGGCATCTCCATCGTCGATGCGGCTGCTGCCATCTCTCACATCGTGACGTGAACTACCGCCACGCCTTCCACGCCGGGAATTTCGGGGATTGCGTCAAGCACGCCCTGCTGGTGCGGCTGCTCCGGGCGCTGATGCGCAAGCCGGCGCCTCTGTTCGTCCTCGACACTCACGCCGGCGCCGGCCGATACGAGCTGACCGCCGGTCCGGCCGAACGTACCGGCGAGTGGCGCGCCGGCATCGCCCGCCTGCTCGACGCGCCGCCGGCGCCGCTGGCCGATTATGTCGGGCTGGTGCGACAGCTTGGGCTGTATCCCGGCTCCCCTGCCCTCGCCCGCGCGCTGCTCCGTCCCGGCGACCGGCTCGCATGTTGCGAGCTGCATCCCGAGGAATACGTTGCGCTCCGCCGCCGGTATGCGCGCGATCCGGCCGTCGCGGTGCATCGCCGCGACGGCCGGGAGGCGCTGGGCGCGCTGCTGCCGCCGGCCGAGCGGCGCGGGCTGATCCTGATCGATCCGCCCTATGAGGATCCGGACGAATTCGCGCGCTTGGCCGCCGGACTGCGCGCCGGCACCGCGAAGTTCGCGACCGGAGTATTCGCCGCCTGGTACCCGATCAAGCATCGGGCACCGGTGCGCGCTTTCTTCGCCGCCATGCAGGAGAGCGGCATTCGTGACATCCTCGCCGCCGAGCTCTGGTTGCGCGAACCGCTCGATCCGACCCGGCTCAATGGATGCGGCATGCTTGTCATCAACCCACCCTACCGCTTCGAGGACGAGGTCCCGCCGATCCTGGCTGCGCTTCTCGCTCGGCTCGGTACCGGCGAGCCCGGCGCAGGCATGGCACTGATCCGGCTTGCCGATGAGTAGCGTCGCGGTGATCGGGGCCGGCGCGTGGGGCACCGCGCTCGCCATCCAGGCGGCGCGGGCGGGGGCGACTGTCACGCTCTGGGCTCGCGATCCGGCCCGCGCTGCGGCGATTGCAGCGACCCGTGAGAACCCCCGCCTGCCAGGGGCCCGGCTGCCCGAAGGGGTCGGCATCACAGCGGACTTGCCGAGCGCAGCGGATGCTTTCCTGATCGCCGTTCCCGTGCAGCACATGCGCGCCGTGGCAGCGCGCCTGCCGGCCGGTGCACCGATGGTCTGCTGCGCAAAGGGGGTCGAGGCCGGCACGCTGCGCCTGCCTTTGGAGATTCTGGCCGAGTTGCACCCGGATGCGCCTGCCGCCGTGCTGACCGGTCCCAATTTCGCCGGCGAGATCGCCACCGGGCTGCCCGCCGCCTCGGTGGTGGCCGCCGCCGATCCGGCCTTGCGCACGCGGATCGCCGGTCTGCTCGCTACCCAGGCATTCCGCGTCTATGGCAACGACGACCCAATTGGTGCCCAGGTGGGCGGAGCCGCGAAGAACGTCATCGCCATTGCCGCCGGCGCGGTAATAGGTGCTGGCCTTGGAGAGAACGCACGGGCAGGGCTGATCAGCCGCGGCCTCGCGGAACTGGGCCGGCTGGCGACCGCGCTCGGCGGCCGGGCCGAGACGGTTATGGGCCTGTCCGGGCTTGGCGATCTGTTGCTGACCTGCACCAGCCCAACCAGCCGGAACTACAGCCTCGGCGTGGCGCTTGGCCGAGGAAAGGCGTTGGCCGACATCCTGGCGACCCGCACCACAGTCGCCGAAGGCGTTGCCACCGCGCCCGCGCTGGTGGCCCGAGCCGGCGAGGTGGACATGCCGATCTGCAGCGCGGTGGCTGACTGGCTGCAAGGGCATACTACGCTGGAGCGCGCCATCGCGGAGTTGCTGGCGCGGCCGCGGCGGGATGAATGAAGGTCAGCCACTCGCCTCCCGCTGCGCCCAACGCGCTGCCCTGGCAAGTAACATGCGGTCGTGGACAAGGCTCAGTAGCTCAACGACGCCATCGGGCGCGACGCGATAGATGACCAAATGCCGCGGTCGGCCGACCCTGTGTTCTCGCTCGACCGAACCACTCGCCAGCCGACGTTCGACACCCCGATAGATCAGATTTCAGAAGAGCTTAAGTACGAACCGCAAAAGAGCGATCGCGAACAAGGCGAAGAACGCCACTATCAGCCCGCCGACTACCCAGAAACCGCTTGGGCTGCCGCTGAACGGAATACCACCGACGTTCATGCCCCAAATACCTGTAATCAGCGTTGCCGGCAGGAATACCGCCGAGAACATCGTGAGTATGTAGAGGTTCCGGTTGGTCTGCTCATCGACCTGTGCACGGAGCTCTTCGAGCAGGAACTGACAATGCTCCGCATAGTCCTGGGCATCCTCGACCAGTGCCGCGTACCGGTGGATCTGGCGGTTGAAGCGGTCGAATTCGTCGGCGGGGAATGGCGCCGGACGCTCGCGCGCAAATTCGAGCATGGCGGTGCGCTTGTAGGCCATGTCGCGGGCGACCTGGATCGAGTTGCGTCGTATCTCCAGAATGTCATCGCGGTGCTGGACGCCTTCCCGTTTCAACACCTTTGATCCAATTGCGCTGAGGCGTTCGCTAGCCTCTTGTAACAGGTCCTCACCGATATCATTCAGAGCCTTGAAAAATTCCGTGATCAGCCCGAACGGACTCGCGGGCAGGGCAATCCCCGCGTCTACCCGGCGTCGCACCTCCGCCATCGAAAGCAACGGGAGACGGCGACCGGTAACGATCAACCTCTGAGAGGCGACGACACAGAGCGAGCCAGCTTGCAGGGTGGCGGCACCGGGTTCGTCGCGGAAGTCGCGCAGATGGCCGTAGATCATGTCCGGCGTGATGAACAGCCGGCCGCGCTGGATCGGAGCGGCCACCGTTTCGATAACGTCGGGCGGCCAGGGGCGCCCGCGCAGCCAGGCCTGTGCCGCGACATTACCAAGGTCGAGATGCACCCATATGAAATCCACGTCGCTCGTAGCGACGTCGAACTCTTCAAGATCGCACAGCGCCCGCCCTCGCCCACCGCGGAATGCAAGAGCGAACAACGGATGGCCGTCTGTCATGGCTTGCACGATGCCGTGGACCAGCACGCCGCCGTCATCCCTGGTTGGAGTCCGTCGATCATCTGCCGAATCCTGACCCAGCCTTCAGAAGCCTGTCTCTACGGACGCAGCGTCGCGGCCTGTCTGCTGTTGCCAGGCGCGCACTCCGTCGGTCACGCGTTCGTAGAAGCTGGTCGGGCCAACGGCAGCCTCGATCCCGCCGAGCCGCATCCGCTCGCGCACCTCGTCGCGCACGCGGGCGAAGGCGAAGGTGATGCCCTGTCCCTGCAGCCGCTTGATGGCGTTCAGCATCGCATCGCCCGCGCTGGTGTCCATGAAATTCACCGATCCCGCGTCTAGAAGCACGTGCCTGGCCGGCGGTCGGGTTGCGGCCAGGGCAGCCTTCAGCGCTTCGTCGAAATGGCCGATGCTCGCGAAGAACAGGTCGCCGCCGGCCCGCCAGATCAGCAGCCCCGGGAAGGTGAGCGCCTCGGGGTGGCGTCGGACATCGCGATAGGCCTCGGTGCCCGGCAGTTGGCCGAGCGCGACGCCCTCCGGGTGACTGCTCTGATAGATTAACACCAGCAGTGACAGCGCCACGCCGACGGCGATGCCTGGCAGCACGCCCAACGTCAGTTCGCCGGCAACAACGATCACCGCTATTGCGAACTCGCCGCGGTCGCGGGCGAACAGATCGCGCAGATAGGCTGGCTTCGACAGGTGGACCATGGCCGCGATCACGATCGCGGCAAGCGCCGGGTGCGGCATTCCCCGGAACAGCGGCGTCAACAGCACCAGTGTCAGGAAGCAGAAAACGGCCGCGACAAGGTTGGCAATCTGAGTGCGGGCACCGGCGGCCATGGCAACGGACGTCTTGGACAGGCTGCCGACGACGAGGAACCCGCCGAAAAGGCCACTCAGGACGTTGGCGGGCCCGTGTGCGACAAGTTCCCGATTTGGGTCGATGTCGCCGCCGTCCTGCATTGCTGCTGCCTTTGCCCCGCCAAGCGCTTCGGCATAGCCGACTAGAACGATGGCCAGCGCGCCCGGCACCAGGTCCCGCAGCTTCGCAAAGTCGAGGTCGGGCAGCACGAGGTGAGGCAGGCCGGACGGAAGGTCGCCGACAACGCGTATTCCGGCAGCTTCGCCGTTGAACGCGCCGACAAGAAGGGTGGCCGCTGCCGCGACGACCAGGGCGGCGGGCAAACGAGGTGCCAGGTGGCGCAGCAACTGCATCGCGATGAGGCTGAGGATGCCGGTCAGCACCGGCGCGAACGTGGCGTCCGACACATGCCGCAGCAGGAACCAGAGCTTGGTGAAGAAGCTGCCGGATGCGCCTTCGATGCCCAGCAGGTGCGGCGCCTGGCCAATGATCGTGACGAGCACGAGGCCTTCGATGAACCCGCGCATGACCGGCGTGGGGATGAACGCGGCTACCCAGCCCATGCGCAGAATGCCGAAAAGGAGGAAGAATGTGCCGATCAGGACTGCGAGGGTGGAGGTCAATGTGTTGAAGTCCGCGGTCCCCTGAACCGCGACGGCGCCCACGGTCAGCGCGGAGATCAGGCCGGTCGCGGTGTCTGGGCCAACCACCAACAGGCGGGAGGTACCCAGCAGGGTATAAGCGACCAACGGCAGGACGAGTGTGTAGAGCCCCATGATCGGCGGCACGCCGACGATGCCGGCATAGGCCATGCCCTCGGGCACCATCACGGCCCAGACCGCGAGGCCAGCCATGACGTCCGGCAACAACCAGTCGCGCCGGTAGCCAGGAAGCCAGCCAAGGATCGGCAGCAGCCGCTGTGCGATGGACGCAGGGCGAGCCGCGACGGGCATGGTGGCTTCCCCAAACTTGGCGCGAGGCCGCTTGACGTCTCCGCCCGGAGCATGATCGAGGAGATCGTGCTCCTGCTTGTTTCAAGATAGAACAGCTTTATGAGATCAATTGGCACCGCGGAGCGACTCCAACTGATCTGATGCTGCTCTAGCACACAAGCCAGTATCATCAGCAGCAGCGCCCATGCCGCGACCAACAAGGTCGCCAACATGTCTGCCTCCATTTTGTCGCGTCCCGACGGGCCGGGCACTCTCTCACATTATCGATGGCCGAAATCCCAGGGGCAGGTCACTGTGGCCAAGGCACTACGAATATGCGTAATTCGACCGCAGCGCGGTAATGCGACCGCGGCAGGCGCGTTGCGCTGCCGTAAGACAGGGCCGGGAGGGAAAAGCGGATGAAGCATGAACCGGAGACCGCAGTGGCCAAATACGACATCTCGCCGAAGCGGGTGGCGAAGCTGTTGGCGCGGCACCGTGTCGAAGACGGGCGGGCCTTCCGCCTGAGGGATCACGACCCCGGCGACACGGGAGGTCAGAAGATCGGCAAGGACGAGGCGCATGCCCTGCTGGTCGGCGGCGTCGAGGCGCTGTCGGAACATCAGGAGAAGCTCTACGCGCAGGATCAGTTGGCGCTGCTCTGCGTCCTTCAGGCGATGGACGCGGCCGGCAAGGACGGCACGATCAAGCACGTCATGTCGGGCGTGAACCCGCAGGGCGTGGAGGTGACGTCGTTCAAGGCGCCGGGCCCCGAGGCGTTGGAGCACGACTTCCTGTGGCGGTCCAACCGCGCCCTGCCGGAACGCGGGCGCATCGGCATCTTCAACCGCAGCTACTACGAGGAAGTGCTGGTGGTACGCATCCATCCCGAATTCCTGGACAAGCAGCGCCTGCCAAAATATCTGGTGACCAAGCACATCTGGCAGGAGCGGCTAGAGGCGATTGCCGCCTACGAACGCTTCCTGACCCGGCAGGGAACGGTCATCGTCAAATTCTTCCTGCATCTGTCGAAAGACGAGCAGAAGCGCCGCTTCCTGAGCCGCCTCGACGAGACCGAGAAGAACTGGAAGTTCAGCACCAACGATCTCGCGGAGCGGGCCTATTGGGACGATTACCAGCTCGCCTACGAGGAGGCGATCCAGGCGACCGCGACGCCGCACGCGCCGTGGTATGTCGTTCCGGCCGACAACAAGTGGTATTCGCGCCTCGTTGTGGTCGCGGCGATGAGCCATGCGCTACGCGAACTGAACCTCGAATACCCGAAAGTGAGCGACGAGCAGCGCGCCGCGCTAGACGCCGCGCGGGCGAAGCTGGAGGCAGAGGGCTGAGAGTCCGACTCGAATCTGATTGTGAACGAGCGATCCGGCGGGTCAGACGCGCAGGAATGACGCTGTGCGGCTCCGGCGACGGGGAAATTGGCCAAGCGTGTTCAGTGGGATACCCCCGGTCTTGCTGAACCGCCGGTAAGCAGACACGCTGATCGCAGCATGATTCGCGGCATCCTGACCGTCGGTGGCTGGACCATGGCGAGCCGCGTGCTTGGCTTCGCTCGCGACATGCTGATCGCAGCATTGCTGGGTGCGGGGCCGGTCGCCGACGCGTTCTTCGTCGCGCTGAAGCTGCCAAACCTGTTCCGCCGGCTGTTCGGCGAGGGCGCGTTCAATGCCGCCTTCGTGCCCGCCTTCTGCGGCCTGCTCGCCGCCGAGGGCCCTGGCGCCGCGCGCCGCTTCGCCGAGGAAGCGTTCGCCGTCATGACGTTCTGGCTCGGCCTGCTGACCATCGCCGGCGAAGTGTTCATGCCGCAGATGATGCTGGTGCTGGCGCCAGGCTTCTCCGCCATACCGGCGAAGTTCGCACTGGCGGTGACGCTGTCGCGGATCACCTTCCCCTATCTGATCCTGATCTGCCTGGCTGCGCTGGTCTCGGGCGTGCTGAACGGGCTGGATCGTTTCACGGCGGCCTCGGCGTCGTATGTGCTGTTCAACGTCGTCTCCATTGCCTTCATGCTGGGGCTGGCGCCGTACGTGCCGACGGTAGGGCACGCGCTTGCCTGGGGCGTGTCGGCCTCGGGAGTCGCCCAGCTTGGACTGCTGCTGATTGCAGTCCGGCGGGCCGGCATGGGCCTGTCCTTGCCCTGGCCTCGGCTGACGCCGCAAATGCGAGTGCTGCTCCGGCGCATGGCGCCGGGCCTTGTCGGCGCCGGGGTGACGCAGCTCAACCTGGCGGTGGATGTGATCATCGCCAGCCTTTTGCCTCCCGGCACGGTCTCGGTGCTGTACTACGCCGATCGCGTGCAACAGCTTCCTCTGGGGGTGATCGGGACGGCGGTGGGCACCGCGCTGCTGCCGCTGCTGTCCCGCCAGGTGCGCGCCGGGGAGGCGGCCGATGCGCTCGGCACGCTGAACCGAGCGATCGAGTACGCGCTGTTCCTGACTTTGCCGGCGGCACTCGCGCTGATGGTCGCGGCCTGGCCGATCATCTGGGTACTGTTCGGCCACGGCGCCTTTAGTGCGCAGGACACGCGGCTTTCGGCGGCGGCGCTCGCCGCCTATGCGGTCGGGCTGCCAGCCTTCGTATTGGTGAAAGTGCTTGCGCCGGGGTTTTTTGCTCGGGGCGACACGGCGACGCCGGTCAAGATCGGACTCGCTGCCGTGGCGCTGAATTTGGCGCTCAACATCGCTTTCATGCGGTCGTTGCAGTCGATGGGACCGGCGCTGGCGACCAGCCTGGCGGCGATCTTCAACGTGGCCATCCTGGGTGCGGTGCTGGCCCGGCGCGGCCTGCTGCAATTCGATCGGCTGGTGCTGCAACGCGCGCCTCGGATGCTGGCCGCCGCGCTGGTGATGGCGGCGGCGCTGGCGGCGTTCGACCACGCACTGTTCGCCCACCCGACGATGGCTGGTGCCACGAAGGTGTTGGCGCTCGCCGGATTGGTGGCGGTCGGGCTAGGGGCGTATGCCGTCGCGTTGCAGGTTTTGGGTGCCTATGACATCCGCGATGCGCGCCGGATGCTGCGGCGCCCGGCCTTGCGTGCGGCGGACGGATCGGCCATCAGTCCCGGCACACCTCGGACCTGACGACACGCTCCATGCCTCGCATCTTCTCCGGCGTTCAGCCGAGCGGCGGCGCCACACTCGGTAACTATCTCGGTGCCTTCCGCAACTGGGTGGCGCTGCAATCGGAGTTCGACTGCCTGTGGTGCGTGGTCGATCTGCACGCGATCACCCAGTGGCAGGAGCCGGCAGCGCTGGCCGCCCAGACGCGAGAGATGGCGGCGGTGCTGATCGCCTGCGGGATCGATCCGGCACGGCACATCCTGTTTGCGCAGTCGCATGTGCGGGCGCACGCGCAGTTGGCGTGGATCCTGAATTGCGTTGCGCGGGTCGGTTGGCTGAGTCGGATGACGCAGTTCAAGGAGAAGGCGGGTAAGGACCGGGAGAACGCGTCCGTCGGGCTATATGCGTATCCGGTGCTGATGACCGCCGACGTCCTGGCCTATCACGCGACGCATGTGCCAGTAGGCGACGATCAGCGCCAGCACCTGGAGCTGGCCAACGACATCGTGCAGAAATTCAACCACGATTATGGGGTCGAGTTCTTCCCGGCGATTCATGCGCTGATCCTGGGACCCGCTGCACGGGTGATGAGCCTGCGCGACGGCACCAAGAAGATGTCCAAGACGGATCCGTCCGACCAGAGCCGCATCAACCTGAGCGACGATGCCGACACGATTGCGCTGAAAATTCGCCGAGCGAAGACCGATCCGGCGCCGCTACCTTCTGACCCCGCCGGGCTGGTGGGGCGGCCGGAAGCACGCAACCTTGTGGGTATTTACGCGGCGCTCGCCGGTACCGAGCCAGCCGCGGTGCTGCACGAATATGGCGGCAAGGGATTCGGTGTGTTCAAGGACGCGTTGGCCGCACTACTGGTGGAGACGGTGGCGCCGATTGCGCGGGAAACCAACCGGCTGCTCTCCGATCCGGCCGAGATCGACGCGCTGCTGCGCGCCGGCGCCGCGCGGGCAGCGGCGATCGCCGATCCAATCGTGGCGGAGGCAGAGCGCTTGGTGGGGCTCCTGCCGGCTTAGGCCCACGGAGACCAGCGCGATGAACGATCGCGCTGATCGCCGTCGGCTTGAGCGGTTCCTGAATGCCTTCAAGCTGAGCGTACTGCCTCGTGGAGAGCGATGCCGACGCCGATCGGCCGGCGCTCGCGCTGGCAGACCAGGACGCGAGAGCGGGTGTTGGCGGATCTGCGCACCGAGCTGGGTAGCGCCGAGTGAAACGAGACCGCCTTCTGCCAGTGGTCCGAAGACCCCCTCCCCCTGCCGCCTCCCGCAAGGGCAGCGGGTATCTCTGGGCTACACGACGGTGAGACGTACCGGCACATTGTCGCGAGTGGCGTTCGAGTAGGGGCACACTTGGTGCGCCTTCTCCACCAGCGCCTGAGCCTCGGTGCGGGGCACGCCGGGCAGGGCGATGTCAAGCGCGATGTCGCGGCCGAACCCGCCCTCCGAGCGTGGTCCGATGCCTACCGTCGCCGTAACGGTCGTATCGGACGGAACTTTCGGGCCACCCTGCGCGGCAACGAATTTCATCGCCCCCAGGAAGCATGCCGCGTAGCCAGCGGCGAACAACTGCTCCGGATTGTTGCCGGTTCCGCCCGCGCCGCCAAGTTCCTTCGGTGTCGCGAGTGCGACGTCGAAGCTGCCGTCTTTGGTGGCGGCATGGCCGTCGCGACCGCCGGTGGCGGTTGCGGTGGTTCGGTAAAGAACGTTCACTGGCATGGTCGGCTCCCCTACATTCGCGAAGTCCTGGATGGTGCCGGGATATCGCGCCGATGTCACATCACGATGGAGAACGGTGATGGCTCAGAACCCACCCGGCTTGCAGCTGACCGCCGGTGCCCGGCTGCTGCTTGGTCCCGACGAGCCGGCGCCAGTGCGTGTGCTGCAGCCCGATGGACGTTCTGATTTCCTGCTGACGGCCGATCATGCCGGGCGGCTGATCCCACGCCAGCTTGCAGCGCTCGGCCTGCCGCAGGCTGAGCTCGATCGCCACATTGCCTGGGATATCGGGATTGCCGGGGTGACCGAGCGCTTGTCGACGTCATTGGACGGGACTGCCGTGTTCCAGACATACTCGCGGTTAGTGATCGACTGCAATCGATCGCCTGAGATGGAGAGTTCCATCCCGGCAATCAGCGAGGCGACGGAAATCCCCGGTAATCGCGGCATCTCCGAAGCTGAGCGGCTGGCGCGGCGGCAGGAGATTTTCACACCCTATCATGCGCGCATCCGCGCCTTGCTCGATGCGCGGCTCGCGGCGAAGCGGCGCACGGTGCTGGTCACCATGCACAGCTTTACCCCGGTCTTCAAGGGTGAGTCGCGGGCGATGCAGATCGGCGTGCTGTACAACCGCGACAAGCGGCTGGCGCATGTCCTGTTGGACCTGCTGCGGGCAGAGGGCGATATCGTCATCGGCGACAATGCCCCGTACAGCGTCAGCGACCAGACCGACTACACTGTCCCGGTCCACGCGGAACGACGCGGTCTGCCGCATGTCGAAATCGAGATCCGCCAGGACCTGATCGCCGATGCCGCCGGCCAAGCGAGTTGGGCGGCGCGCTTCGCCAGGCTGTTGCCGGCGGCGGACGCTCGGCTGCGGGAGGCCGGCGCATGAGCGGCGCGGTGCTGAGCCGTGAAGTCGAGATCGACCCGCTGCACGCGGCGCTGCTGGTCATCGACGTGCAGAACTACACGGCGCGGGCGGATGGCAGCGAGTATGCCGGTCTCTCCGAGGCCGAGCTTCAGGCCCGCTACGGCTTCTTCTTCCGTACCCTGCACGAGACGGTGATGCCGAACATCAGGCGGCTGCAGCTTGCCTGTCGCCGTGCTGGGATCGAGGTGATCTTCACGGTGATCGAGAGCCTGACCCGCGACGGGCGCGACCGCAGCCTGGACTACAAGATCAGCGGTCTGCATGTGCCTCGCGGGTCATGGGACGCACAGGTGCCGGACGAGATTGCACCTGGGCCGGACGAGATCGTCATCCCAAAGACCTCCTCGTCGGTATTCATCTCCACCAATATCGATTACGTGCTGCGCAATCTCGGGGTGCGGTCGCTGATGATTGCCGGCGGGCTGACGGATCAGTGCGTCGATTTCGGCGATTCGCGATGCCTGCGATCTCGGCTATCTGGTTACCGCTGTGACCGATGCCTGCGCCACGCAGAGCCAGGAGCGGCACGACTGGTCGCTGCGCAACAATCGCGGCTATTGCCGGCAACGGACGACAGCCGAGGTCACGGCGGAGATCGAGCGACTGGCCGCCGTCCTCAGAGGTCGATAATCTCGATCCAGTTCGGGTTTCGTCCGGTCGGGTAGCGGGCTAATCGGGTCAGCCCACCGCTCCGGGCGTCGATCGCATAGACACCGACCGCATCCGCCGTCTGGCCGGCGCACAGCAAAAAGCGTCCATCCGGGTCGATGGCGAAGCCGCGCGGCGTCGTCTCGCACGGCGTGGCGCCGAGTGGGGTCAGCGCAGCGCCGTGGGGCGCAACGCGGAAGCCGTAGAGGGCGTTGCTGGTCCGCTCGCTGGCGAACAGCAGGCGTCCGTCAGGCGTCAGATGTAAGTCGGCCGCCGCCCGCTTGCCCTCGCCTTGCAGCAGCCGCAGCGTTTGCCGGACCACGAGCGTGTCGGAACTTGCATCCTCAGATAGCACGTCGAGCGTCGCATCCAGCTCGTTGAGGCAATAAATCGTGCCATCAGGGGCGAAGGCGAGATGCCGAGGGCCTGATCCCGTGCGCAACCGGGTCGTGCGCAGGGGGCCTTCGTCCAGGCCCGCAGCTCCCAGGCGCCAGCGAAATATGGCGTCGCCGCCGAGGCTCGTTGCATAGACGTATCCGCTTGACGGCGCCTGCTGGATGCAGTGCGCTTTGGGCGGCGTCGCGATTACCTGAGCTGCCGCGCCCCGTATCCCGCCGTCCGCGTCAATTGTATGCACGGCGACCAGAGCGCCCGGATAAGATGCGCTCAGTAGCCAACGTCCGGTCCGGTCGGTGGCAATATAAGCCACACTGTCGGGCAGGCTGCCTTCCGCGATCGGGGTCAGACTGCCTGTGGTGACGTCAATTGCAAAGCTGATCACCGGGAATGGCGGGGCACGTAACGCCGCGTACAGGAACCGGCGGTCGGGCGAGAGCGCGATCGGCGAGCTGGTAGATGGACCGTCGGGGCCGGGGATCAGCACGACCGAAAGCTGCCGCAGCGCGCCGTCGGTTTCCAGCGCAAGCACATGGATCGTGCGGTCGCCGGCACAGGAGACGTAGGCGCGACGGCTGCTCATACCAGATTCGCGTCGATATAGTCGAAATTGAGATCATCGCCGAGCCCCGGGCGCTGCGACAGATGCACGAACCCGTCCTGGTCCATCGGATCGGTGCGCGTGTTCAGGTATTCGGGAACCGCGTCGTAGTCCAGGAACGGATGCAACAGGCCCCGCTCGTACCAGCGGCCGTTCTTCTGGACGGCGCATAGTGTCAGGTTACCGGCACCGCCGCCGTGCACTTCGCAGTCCATGCCGAAGGCTTCTGCCAAGTGGATGATCTTCAGGCTGGGCCCGATGCCGCCCACATCGTGCACGCCAGTGCGGCTGATGTCGCAGGCGCCGGCCTTGATCCATTCCGCGCGGGTGTGGAATTTGCCATCCATGCTCTCCGGCCCGATGACCGGGATGTCGAGATTGGCGGCCAGCCAGCAATACGAGCTCATCGAGGCTTCGTTCATCGGCTCTTCGTACCAATAGAAACCGAGCTTCTGCAGCTCACGACCGAGCCAGAGCGCATCGCTGCGGCTGTAGCCGTGATAGGCGTCGAGCATCAGCGGGATGTCGGGCCCGACCGCTTCGCGCACCGCGGCGCAGGCGCGCACGTCCATCTTCGGATCGGGGGCGAACGACACCGGCTTCATCCAGGTGTGCAGCTTGATCGCCTTGTAGCCGCGGCCGAGCAGCCATTCGGCATAGCGTGCGTAGTCCTCCGGCGTGGCAAGCCCGCCCTTCATCTCGTCGCCGCACATCGTGCTGCCATAGGCCGGCACCTTGTCGCGCGCCGCGCCGATCAGCTTGTACACCGGCACCCCCAGCTTGCGCCCGGCAAGGTCCCACAACGCCATCTCGACGATTGCCAGCGTGCGGTCGCTGAGCTGGCCAGTGCTGCCTCGTTGCCAATGCGCGAGATCCTGCCAGATGCGCTCGCGGTCGAACGGGTGCTGACCAATCAGGACGTGACGGAGAAAACCGTTGACCAGATGCGACCGGACCACCTCGACGGGACTGAGGCAGTGACCTTCGCTGCCGTCGTCGCCGATGATGGTGAGCAGTGCCTGACGTGCCCCATGCGGATCGCCTGGGTGCGTATGGCCGTCGCTGTCGCGCACCTGGGTCGAAGTGTAGCGGAATACGCGAACCTTGAGATCAGTGATTTTCATCTGGCATCTCCTTGTCGTGCAGCCTATGGCAATCGACGAGATCTGTGAAGATCGAGGCACAATGCTATCGAGGCAGAGGGCAAGGTCATGAATGCGAAAGTGGCGCTGGTCACCGGTGCGGCGCGCGGGATAGGGGCGGGGATAGCCGCTCGGCTTGCACGCGACGGATATCGCGTGGTGGGGGCAGATCGTACAGAGGGTGCATCGCCCACGGCCGGCCGTCTGGTGCGTACCGATGTCAGCGTCGAGGCAGATGTGGCAGCACTGATCGACAGCGTCATCAAGCTGGAGGGACAGCTCGATGCGCTGGTCTGTAATGCCGGGATCAATATTCGTAAGCCGATCGGCGCACTGAGCCTGGCAGAGTGGTCGGCGGTGATTACCACCAATCTCACCAGCACATTCCTGCTGGTGCGGGCAGCGGAAGCGGCATTGCGTGCGGCGCATGGTGCAGTGGTGACGATCGCTTCGACGCGGGCGCATATGTCGGAACCGAACACCGAAGCTTATGCGGCCTCGAAAGGTGGGTTGGTGGCGCTGACGCACGCGCTGGCGATCAGTCTGGGACCCGAGGTGCGGGTGAACTGCATCAGCCCTGGTTGGATCCTGACCAAGGGACCGGCGCCGAGCCCGGCGGATCACGCACAGCATCCGGCAGGTCGCGTCGGCACCGTTGAAGACGTAGCCGCGCTCGCCGCGTGGCTGCTGGGCCCGGAGAGTGGTTTCGTCACCGGCGCGGAGTTTGTCGTAGATGGCGGAATGACGCGGAAGATGATCTACGTGGAGTAGCGCCGGCAATAGGATGGTAACCACTCTCCGCTGCACACGTGGGCACGGAGGTTTCCGGTAGTTTCCTGCGAATATCTTCTATCGGCTCGCGTCGCGCAGCACGCGCGCGGCAATCTCCGCCAGGCGCGCGTAGTCTGCCAGTTCGTTGTAGGCGTGCGCCGAGAGGCGTAACCAAATGCCTCCGGCCATGGCGTGCAGTGGGGCGTCGGTCTTCGCATCAAGCAATCCTGCCCTCAAACTCCTGGCGCGTTCGGCAGTGACTTCGCCGGCAACTGGCAACCGCACCACGCCCATGGCACCGGCAAGTGAACCGGTCGCGCCGATTTCCGTGTTCAGCCGGCGTGCGAGCAGCGCCGTCGCCTCGGCCGCCAGCGCGGCGTTGCGGGCCCGCAGCGCCGGACCACCAAGCCGCACATGGAAATCGAGCGCCGCCGGCACGGCGAGAAAGGCGCTGAAGTCGCGGGTGCCGGTCCAGTCGAACTCTTCCAAGAAGCCCTTTTCGTAGCCGTGCGAGATGGTCACCGGATGCAGCCCCTCCTGGCGATCGGGCGCGGCCCAGATAAACGCGCTGCCTTTCGGGGCGCACAGCCATTTGTGGCAATTACCAACGTACCAATCAGCACCGATAGCCGGCAAATCGACCCCGACTTGCCCCGGCCCGTGCGCGCCATCAACGAGCACCGGCACCCCGCGCACACGGCAGGACGCGACCATCCGATCGAGCGGCAACACCAGCGCGCTCGGCGAGGTAATGTGGTCGAGCACCGCTAGGCGCGTGCGTGGCGTGATTGCTGCCTCCAGCTTGGCGATCACGCCATCCGCGTCCGGATTCGGAAACGGCACCGCCGCCTCGGTCATGCGCGCGCCAGCCAATTCCGTGACATAACGCACGGTGTTGCGCACGGCGCCATAGCCGTGCGTCAGGACCAGCACCTCGTCGCCAGGCTGAAGCCGGCGGGAGCGCAGCACGGCGTTGCATCCCACCGTGGCGTTTTCCAGGAAGGCGAGGTCCTTGCCCTCGGCGCCCATGAAGCCCGCCAGCCTCGCGGCGGCGGCGCGCAGTGCTTGCGGCAGCACGGAATGCATGAACCGGGTGGGCTGCGCCTCCATCCGGCGCCGCCACTCGTCTTGCACCGCTAGCACTACGCGTGGAGTGGCGCCGAACGAGCCATGGTTCACAGTCAGGAAGTCCGGGTCCAGCGTCCATTCATGCCGGACGTTGGCGCCGAGCAGAGGTGGTTGCATCTACAACCCCTTCGTCGGCTGCGATCGCATCGGGCCGGTGAAGCGCTCGAAGCGGAACGGCGTCGGATCGACGATCGGCGAATCGCCGGTGATCAGGTCTGCGGCCAGTCTTCCCGCCGCCGGGCCGATGCCAAAGCCATGACCGGAGAAACCGGTGGCCACAAAGAACCCCGGCATAGCAGCCACCGGCGAGATCACCGGCACCGCATCCGGCGTTACGTCGATCATCCCCGCCCAGTGCTGTGCGATGCGGGCCTGTTCGAACACCGGGAAGCTGCGCTGCAACGACGCCAGCGCATCGGTGTTCAGCCGCTCGATCGGATAGGGGTCGAGCACCCGCACCGATTCGAAGGGCGACTGCTCGTCGAGCGACCAGCGGCGCTTCAGCCGCGCTTCCTCCATGAAACGGCTGCTCAGCCGCACTCGCACCGTGGCCTGGCCCGATCGCCAGAGCGACAGAAAATCCCATGCCAGGCGGAAACTATCGGGCACGATTTCGGAGACGCTGGCGTTCAGATTGGCCACCGTGTAGCCGCCATCCAGACGCTTGCGGAACCCGAACCCAGACCCACTCGCCGAGATCTCCGGCGCGCCGTCCAGCTTCTCGGTCCGCATCACGGAGGAACGCACCTTGAGCTGCTTGAGATCGAGACCGTGATTGCCGCAGAACAGCCGCGACCAGGCGCCACCCGCCAGCAACACGGCATCGCAGGCGATGCGGCCTTTTTCGGTCACAGCGGCAACCACCCGCCCACCACTTGTCTCCAGGCCGCGCACCGCACAGCCGGTGAGAATCGTCGCACCCAGACGGCGCGCCGCTTCGGCAATGGCGGGGGCAGCTTTCTGCGGCTCGGCGCGGCCGTCGCTTTCCGTGTAAAGCGCGGCGCGGAAGTCGTGTGCAGCTCCCGGCATCAACCGCTTGATTTCGGCCGGCCCGATCATGCGCGTGTCGAGCTGATACGGCCGCGCATGCTCGAGCCACGCTTCGCGCCTGGCGACGTTGGCATCGGTCTCGCAGAGATACATGATGCCGGCGGTGCGGAAACCGGTTTCGGCACCGATTGCCTTGTTCATTCCCTGCCAGATCCGCAGACTTTCGATGATCAGCGGCAGTTCGCGCGGGTCCCGCCCCATCTTGCGACACCAGCCCCAGTTTCGGCTCGACTGCTCCCCGGCGATTTCGCCTTTCTCGCAAAGAACGACCGACACGCCCTTGCCGGCCAGTGCCCAGGCGGCGCTGACGCCGACGATCCCGCCGCCGGCAATCACGACCCCGGCGCGCGCGGGTACGGTTGCATCGGATACCACAGGATCGACACGCGGTCCCATCGCCTCAGCCCTCCAGAAGCCCGAGCGCCGTCAACTCGTCGTGCAGCGCCGCCGGGGTGGTGAAATGGATCCCATGCATGCCGAGCTCGCCGGCGACAGCGGCATTCCGGGGATTGTCGTCGATATAGACAAGCGCGGACGGCACCAACGCATGGCGCTCGAACAGCAGGTGATAAAGCCGCGGATCGGGCTTCACCAGGCGCTCCTGCCCCGATACCACGATCGCCTCGAACCAGCCGAGGAAATCGTACTGCTCGAGCGCGATCGGGAACGTTTCGTGCGACCAGTTGGTCAGACCGAACAGCCGGACGCCGCGCGCCTTCAGCTCACGCAGGATCTGCACGGAGCCTTCGATCGGTCCGCCCAGCATCTCGCGCCACCGCAGTTGGAATGCATCGATCAGCTCGGTGTGCCCGGGATGCTGCGCGCGGAGCAGGGCGCAGGCCTCGGCCCAGCTCCGCCCGCGATCCTGCTCCAGGTTCCATTGCGGCGAGCAGATCTCGGTCAGGAAGCGCTCCCTCTCCGCTCCGTCCGGGATCAGCTTGCGGTAGAGATGGCGAGGGTTCCAATCGATCAGCACGCCCCCGAGATCGAAGACGGCACCAGTGCGTTTCGCTTGCATATTCGACTGTTATCGTGCCCTCGCCGGAGGCTCAAGGGTCCGGGGCAAGACGGAGGTGAAGTTGCCTGATAAGCTGCCGCTCGTGTTTGCGGGAGGCAGGCAGATGACCGACGTTTCGCTCCGCAGTCTGTGCGACGCCGTGGATGGCGCCAAGCTGATGCATCATATGCGCGAGTTTGCGCGCTGGACCAAGCTGTCCGGCACGCCAGACGAAATGCAGAGTCTGCGCACCGTGCAGAGCGAGCTTGACCGTTACGGCTATCGCACGACGATGCTATTGCACGACGCGTATATCAGCCTCCCGGGCCGCGCGCGGGTGGAGATCGACGGGACGACACCGCGATGCATCACGCACAGCTTCTCACTGCCGTCGCCGCCGGACGGGCTGACCGCAGAACTGGCCTACGTCAACGATGGCGCCGAGACCGATTTTGCCGGCCAGGACGTGCGGGGATGCATCGTGCTGGTGGAAGGCATCGCCAGTCCGGCAGTAGCGCACCGTGCCTCGCGCGCCGGCGCTGTCGGGCAACTTCATATCAGCCCGCATGAGCACATCCACGAAATGTGCGTCTCGCCCGTCTGGGGCAGCCCGTCTCCGGAAACCCTGCCCGCACTGCCGCGGACCGTGGTGGTGACGATCGCGCAGGCGGACGGCGCGGCTTTGCGCGAAAAGCTGACGCGCGGCGAGCGGCCGCGTGTGACCATGCACGCCGAGGTCGATACCGGCTGGCGGCAGACGCCGATCCTGACGGCGGAGTTGGATGCGCCGGGCGATGAAGGCGATGGGCCGTTCGTGCTGTTCTCCGGCCATCACGACACCTGGTATTTCGGTGTGATGGACAATGGCGGGGCGAATGCGACCATGCTGGAGGTGGCGCGACTCTGTGCGCTGCATCGCGAGCACTGGCGGCGCGGGCTGCGGCTCTGCTTCTGGTCGGGGCATTCGCACGGCCGCTATTCGGGCTCCGCCTGGTATGCCGACGAGCATTGGGCGGAACTGGAGCGGCGTTGCGTCGCCCATGTCAACATCGATTCCACCGGTGCGATCGGCGCGACCGTGCTGAGCAACGCTGCCGCGATGGCGGAGCTGGCGGCACTGGCGGCGGAAGCGGTGCGCACAGAGGCGGGTGCCGATTACGTCGGCCGGCCGATGGATCGGTCGTCCGATCAGTCGTTCTGGGGTATCGGGCTGCCGTCGATGCTCGGCAGCCTAAGCGAGCAGCCGCCGGGACCGGTGAAGCTGCGCAACAAGCTGGGCTGGTGGTGGCACACGCCGGAAGACACGCTGGACAAGATCGACGAGGCCAATCTGGTGCGCGACACCCGGGTGTTCGCGCATGTGTTGTGGCGGCTGCTGAGCGACCCGGTACTGCCGCTGGAGTATACCGCCTGGGCCGGACGACTGTCGGACGAACTGCGGGGGCTTGCGCGGCAGCTCGGCGATCGGCTGGCACTTGGCCCGGTGATCGATGCGGTCCGTGCGGTGGGGGACGGGACGGAGGCGGTGCGAACGCTGACTCCGGCACTGGCGAATGCGGCGCTGATGCAGGTCTCGCGCATTCTTGTGCCGCTGCACACCGGGTCCGGCGGCCGGTTTGCGCACGATCCGGCTCTGCCGCAGCCGCCCTGGCCCATGCTGGCCGCACTGCGTGATTTCGCCGCGACCGAGCCTGGCTCGGATGAGGCCCGGTTCGCCGCAGTGGCCGCACGACGTGCGCGCAATCGGCTGATGCATGCGCTGGAGCAGGCGCGCCATGTCCTGGATACGGCGCGGGGATCGTATCGGTAGAAAGCTGTGGACAGAGGGCGGAGGAATGATTCCGCCCTAAGCCGAGCAGCGCCTCGGTCGCGGCCACACAATAGCGCCAAGCCCAACCAGCATCAGCGTCCAACTCGCCGGCTAGCTCAGCCAGCCAACGAGAACGTCCGCCATGCGCCAATCGGCTGATAGCGGCTTCAGACATTCCGAGCATTGTCCTCTCTCCATTTTGGTCGTTACGCGACCATTATATACGTGTTGATCACTAGCAACAGAAAGTGGTGTTCAGGCAGGGAGTAGGGCATCCTATGGGGGTGTCGCAGCGCGATGGACTGAATCCCGCAGACGGTTACACTGGATCGCACAGCACATCGGGAGAAAGCGCCATGAAGATCACAGGCTTCGAGACGATCCGGCTCGGCGAGTTCCCCAATCTGCTCTGGCTCCATATCCATACGGACGAGGGGCTGATCGGGCTGGGCGAGACCTTCTTCGGCCCCCGCGCGGTCGAGGCGCAGATTCACGAAAGCGTGGCACCGCTCCTGCTCGGGAAATCCGCGTTGCAGATCGACCGGCATGCGCGGACGTTGCAGAACCAGTATCTCGGCTTCTCCGGCACCGGGGTGGAGATGCGCGCCGCCTCGGCTGTGGACATCGCTCTCTGGGACCTGTTCGGTCAGGCGGTCGGACAGCCGCTGTATCAATGTCTGGGCGGGCTCTCGCACGAGAGGGTGCGCATCTACAACACCTGCGCGGGCTACCGTTATGTTCGCGCCGCACTCGGGCAGAAGACGGATAATTGGGGGATAGATCCGGCGACCGTCGGGGGGCCGTATGAGGACCTGGATGCGTTCCTGCACCGGGCCGATGAGCTCGCGCATTCGCTGCTCGAGCAGGGCATCACGGCGATGAAGATATGGCCGTTCGATTTCGCTGCCGAGGCGACAGAAGGTCGCTCCATTTCCGCTGCGGATCTCGATCACGCGCTCGTGCCGTTTCGCAAGATTCGTGATGCAGTCGGCGGAAAGATGGACATCATGGCGGAGCTGCATTCGCTTTGGACTCCGCCGGCGGCCGAAGTGGTGCTGCGGGCGCTCGCGCCGTTCCAGCTATTCTGGGCAGAGGATCCGATCAAGATGATCAATGCGGACCTGCTCGCGGGTCTGCGCGCCCGCACGAGCGTGCCGATCTGCGCAAGCGAAACCATCGCGACCCGCCGCGCCTTCCGCGAGTTCCTGGAAGCGGACGCGGTGGACGTGGTGATGCTGGACCTGTCGTGGTGTGGCGGTGTGGGCGAGGCAAAGAAGATCGCGACGCTCGCCGAGGCCTGGGGCCGTCCGGTGGCGCCGCACGACTGCACTGGGCCGGTGGTACTGACCGCCTCCGTGCATCTGTCGCTCAACTGCCCGAACACGCTGGTGCAGGAGACTGTCCGCGCCTTCAACACCGGCTGGTATCGCGAGGTGCTGACGGAGTTGCCAGATATCCGCGACGGTTTCGTTTATCCGATGGCCGGACCAGGACTCGGAACAAAGCTGCAGCCCGAACGCCTGGCAGCAGCCGACTGCGAGCGGCAGATGACCAAAGCCTAGCCGGCATTTAACCGGCCTATCCGCCTGCTCGGCGGCGATCAGGTCGGAAACAAAGGAGGGGACGTTTTGTCGGCACACGTACATCAGGCGGCCATGGACCGCGCCGTTGCCCATCTGATCGCCAAATACAATCCGAAAGGGAATCGGATCGGCTGGCTGAGGCGTGGGACCTCTACTCGATCGCGTTCGTGCTGATTTTATACGCGAGATCTTCCATCCATCGCCGGCGGTGTTGGGACTGGTCACAGCGGGCACGCAGGGCGGCGCTGTCATCGGCGCGCTGTTCGGTGGATGGCTGGCCGACAAGCGCGACCGTCGAATCGTGTTCCTGTCCACGATGGGGATGTTCGTCATCTTCGCTCTGATACAAGCCTTTGTGCCGAGTATGGGATGGCTCGTGGTGGTCCGCATCATTCTCGGCATCCCGCTCGGCAGCGATATTTCCAGCGGATACACCTACATCATGGAGTTCTATGCCGCGTGGCGAGCGTGAGGTCATGGGCAATCGCTGGCAGTTCATGTTCGCGCTTGGGTGAGGTTCTTAACTTCGCGATCATAGCTGTCTTCATCATCGATCTTCCGCATGATGTGATCTGGCGAGTCACACTCGGCCTCGGAGCAGTTCCGGCCGCTTTCCGCTGATCGGACTGCTCGCTGCGCTCTTCATCCTCCCCGAGGTTTATGGCTTCGAGCATGACTGAGCTGGTGGTGATATTCGGGCGCGATTTATTGCGCGAGGGTCAACCGGTTCGCGTGGGGCCCCCTTCCGCAAGGTCGTCGCGGTTGGCGGCGTGGTGCCTCCCTGGCGCGGCCCCCTCCCCCTAGCCCCCTCCCGCAAGGCTACCGGAGTCCCACAAGTGCGGAACGATTAGCCAGCATCCAGCCCTGCACCATGGCATCGAGGCGCTTGAGACCGCGGGCCATGGTCTTGGGACCGGGCGGCCGATATCCCTTGGAGGTGTAGCCGGACCAGCCTCCGAGGCGTGCGGCGATCCAGGCGTAATAAGCCAGCAAGGCAGGATCGAACGGGTTCTTCAACTTGTCGGTCGGCCCTTCGAGGGAGGCGCTGATCGCCCGTAGCGCCGGCAGTTCGGCGGGGTCGGCAACGTCCTCTATGGACTGCCCCGTACTGCCGTCGCGACCGATCACCAGTTGCATGACCCGCACGGCGGCAATCAGCGCCACCGTCACCAGCTTCGCCAGGCTGAGCGGCGTCGTGATCTGCGAGGTCTCCACATCGACACCGTCCGTCTTCATCGTACGGAACAGCTGTTCGATGATCCAACGCAGCCGGTACCAGGCGACAATCTGCAGCGCCTCCGCCGCACCGCCCACCGCATGCGTGGTCAGCAGACACCAGTGTAAGGGTTGCTGCGCCGACGGTGGGGCGATCTCGCGCACATCCACCACCCGCAGGGTCAAGGTCGGCGCCAGGGCTGGCTCGGCGCGCAGTGGCCGCTTGATCGTGACCTCGCCGGAGCGCACCGCCACGACGGCGGTCCGCTCGGCCCGCGCCGGCTTGCCATGCCGGGCCGGCACCTGGATGGTGTGCTGTGTTACTGCTGACCAGGCGGCGCATCGCGCGAACAGTTTCTCATCGCCCTCGAGCGAGCGGTTCTGCGCGGCCCGCACCAACAGATGCACGTTGTCCGGCCGACGCGCGAACTGGTCATAGATGTCGCCCTCGCGGTCCTCGACCACAGTGATCATCGCCGCCTCCGCCAGCACCTCGCCGGCGGTCTCGGCGGCCGCCAGCCAGCGGCGAGACTCCTTCTCGTCGGCCGGGCGTGTCTTATGGTCCGTCACCGGGCCGTCGGTGCGGTTGATCACCGTGGCACCGACCAGCCCGATCAGCCCGCCCTGCTCGGCATCCACCGCAATCACCGGGTGCAGCAGCACGCCGATGTCGGTCCCGTTGCCGACCGTGCCAAAGCCGCGCTTGGCGCCGCTGTGGGGAGCGTAATTCAGCTCCGTGGTATCGGTGATCGCCAGGACGTGCCGCCCGACGGCGCGCCGGGCGGTCTGCCGGGCGGCATGCACCAGCATCTCGTGCATGCTGACCGCCTCGTTGTCGAGGAAACGCTGAAACTGGCGGGCTTGGCCGCGGCTGTCGGCCAACGCCGAGAGGCACATGGTGCGCTGCTTCTGCATCGCCCCCAGCAGGCTGTCGCCGACCGCGGCCAGGCGGCGATTGCCAAAGTGACCAAGCTGCGGCTGGTCGTTCATGCGAATCGGCTCCGGTGGGTTGTTGGTCGGGAGCGAATTTGATTTGCAGGGGGCTGCAAAGGGGCCTGCCGGAGGGGCGGCGCCAGCCGGCTGCCGCCGCCCGTTCGGCGGGAGCCTCGAAAGATCGCTGATGCAGACTCGACCCGCCTCAAATCCGCTGCTCAGCACTCAGGAAAGTCGATTTGGGGTTGTGGGACAACGGTAGCCCGCAAGGGAGGGGGAAGTGGGCTAGAACCGTGCCATGCCGGGATCGAGCCCGAAAAGCACCCGCCCGACGGGCTCTTGATTGGCCATGGGTGCCACCGCGACGTGCTGCCCCGCCGCATGGATATCTCGGAAGCAGCGCTCGAGCCGGTTGCCCTCGTAGAGCGACGATCCCCCGGCGAGGGCATAGACGAGATCGACCGCCTCGATCGCACATTGCGTCGAATGGCAGGCGGCGAGGCACATGAGCACGCTGCTGCAAGGAAACCGGCCGTCCGGCCAGCGCGTCCCGCCATACAAGCCCAAGCTCGTCGAACAGATAGGCGCGCCCGGCGCGGACGAGTGCTTCGGCCCGCGCCATGTTAGCCTGGGCAACCGGCTTCTCGCGCAACACCGTCTGTGATCCGGTCGGCGTCTTCGTTGCGGCGATCTCCCCGAGCGCCTCGATCGCCGCTCGGGCAATACCGAGAGCCACGGTCGCGATGCAGGACACGAACGTGCTTGTCATCGGAACCGCGTAGAGCGGTCCCGGTTGCCGCGGCACCGGGAAGAAGCCGGGCAAGGGGACCGTTCTTTCCTCGGGGACAAACGATCGTTCAATTTGGGCCACTGGAAGAGGACGTAGGTCCGCTTCCGGCGAATTTCGTCCCGGCCCCGGAGCCGGGGACCCTGGCGTTACTTGGCATTCCCCTGTCGGGCCTGGCTCTGCTACGCCGGCGGACCGCGTCGTAGCGGAACCGCATTGAACCGGCCCTCCCAAGGGGCCGGCTCATCTCTGGCTTGCGGCTTTATCTCTGGCCCCGACGGGCCTGACACCCTATGTGTGCGGCGCAACAAGCCGCGCACCTTGCCCGAATGGAAATCCGCAACATCGCCATCATCGCGCACGTCGATCACGGCAAGACCACGCTGGTCGATCAGCTCCTGCGGCAGTCGGGTGCCTTCCGCGAGCACCAGATGGTCGCCGAGCGCGCGCTCGACCGCAACGAGCTGGAGCGGGAGCGGGGCATCACCATCCTCGCCAAATGCACCTCAGTGCTTTGGAACGCGACGCGCATCAACATCGTGGATACCCCCGGCCACGCGGATTTCGGCGGCGAGGTCGAGCGCATCCTCAACATGGTCGATGGCGCGCTGGTGCTGGTCGATGCCGCCGAGGGCGTGTTGCCGCAGACCAAATTCGTGGTCAGCAAGGCCCTCGCCCGCGGGCTGCACCCGATCGTCGTGGTCAACAAGGTTGATCGCGCCGACGCTCGTCCTGACGAGGTCCACACCGAGATATTCGACCTGTTTGCGGCACTCGGCGCCACCGATGCGCAGCTCGACTTCCCGATGCTGTATGCCTCCGGCCGGCAGGGCTGGGCGGACGCGACGCTGGACGGGCCGCGCCGGGACCTGGCGCCGCTATTCGAGCTGATCCTGCGCCACGTGCCGCCGCCCACCGTCGCGCCGGACGCGCCGTTCGCCATGGTCGCTTCGATCCTCGACTACGACAACTACCTCGGCCGGGTGCTGACCGGCCGGGTCGAGCAGGGCCGCGCGCGGCTCAACATGCCGGTCAAGGTGCTGCACGCCGACGGCACCGTGGTGGAGACCGGTCGGATGACCAAGCTGCTATCATTCCGCGGCCTCGATCGGGTACCGGTGGAGGAAGCCGAGGCCGGCGACATCATCGCCGTCGCCGGCCTGGCCGAAGCGACGGTGCCCGACACGATCGGCGCACCGGAGCTAGCGGCGCCATTGCCGGCGATACCAGTCGATCCGCCCACTTTGGCAATGACGTTCCGCATCAATGACGGCCCGCTGGGCGGGCGGGAAGGCAGCAAGGTGACCTCGCGGCAGATCCGCGAGCGGCTGTTCCGTGAAGCCGAGGGCAATGTCGCGATCAAGGTCAGCGAAAGCAGCGAGACCGAGGCATTCGAGGTCGCCGGACGCGGCGAACTGCAGCTCGGCGTGCTGATCGAGACCATGCGCCGCGAGGGCTTCGAGCTGACCATCGGCCGTCCGCGCGTGCTCACCCGCCGCAACGAAAGTACCGGCGAGCGCGAAGAGCCTATGGAAGAGGTGCTGGTCGATGCCGACGAGCCCTATACCGGCGTAGTGGTCGACAAGCTGACCCGCCGCAAGGGGGAGCTGCGCGACATGCGTCCCTCCGGCGGCGGCAAAGTGCGGCTGACCTTCCTGATCCCGAGCCGCGGCCTGATCGGCTACCACGGCGAATTCCTGACCGACACGCGCGGCACCGGCGTGATGAACCGACTGTTCGCCGGGTACGGGCCGTGGAAGGGACCGATCGAGGGACGCCGATCGGGCTCGATGATCTCCAGCGCAGATGGCGAGGCGGTGCATTACGCGCTGTTCTACTTGCAGGAACGCGGTGCACTGTTCGTCAGCCCTGGCGACAAGGTCTATGTCGGCATGATCCTGGGCGAGCATAATCGCGGCTCGGATCTCGACGTGAATCCAATCAAGGAGAAGAAGCTCACCAATATCCGCGCAGCCGGCAAGGACGATGCGATGCTGCTGACCCCGCCCCGACGAATGAGCCTGGAGCAGGCGATCGCCTACGTCGAGGACGACGAGCTGGTGGAGGTGACGCCCAGCGCAATCCGGCTGCGCAAGCGCTTCCTCAATCCGCACGCGCGCAAGCGCTCCGAACGGCGCGCGGAGAGCGCAGCCGCCTGACGCTTCAGGCTACGAAGCGCGACGGCAATGCAATCGCTCAATTGGCGGCGCTACGGCCGAGATAGCGGAACTGCGTCTGCTCCCACCACTCGCTCCTCAGCGTGTCGAGCACTTCGATGTCGAGCTCACTACGGAGCTGACTGTTGAGACGTAGGGCGATTGCATAGCTCTGGTTATCGAGCGTTATCGGCGTCAGCTCAAGGCGTGGAAAATCCTGCTGCAGCATCCATGCGAGCAACGGCCGGTCATAGACGAAGGCTTCAATCCGCCCGAACTGAACAGCCTGCAAGGCAGCCGCGGCCGTCGGGTAGGAACGGAACGCGATCCGCTGCTCGGTCAGGAAGTCCACCGTGGATGAACCGGTGACTGCGCCGATTCGTACTGCACGAAGGTCGTTGGTATTGCGAATAAGCCCCTGTAGCCGCTGTGCCGTCAGCGCTGCCGTGATTCCGGCGATAAACACCCAGATGGCGACAACTGAAACGACCATCCATACGACAGCGAGCACGCGCCCGGGCGTCGAACGCGGTCCGTGCTGTGCCGCGCCCCCCTGGGTCATCGCGATAGCAGACCACCACGCGCCCGCGACGAAGCCACGCAGCGCCCCGCCGCTGTAATGCTCGTTCTCGCGCCGCTCGAAAATCCAGATTAGCATGCCGACCAGCAGCGCAATCGACAGCAGGGCCAACACTGCCTGGAAGAAGCGTAAGGATAGAAAGGTGCGGAGCACCGGAAGCCACGCGATGATACCGCTGCGCGGGACGGCAACTCCGAGACCAGTCTCGAAGAATGGCTGGGTGAAGTCCATCACCTTTCGCCGATCTGCCGTCACGGTCAGGGCCGCCACAGCAACATCCACCTGCCCCGAGGCGACAGCATCGACCAGGTCCTGCACGCTTCCCCGGTCCTCGATGCGATAGTGCAGATGAAGCCGTTCCGCGATATGTCTCCATAAATCGATGCTGATACCCTCCCAAGCGCCGTCCTGGCCCTTCATGGAAAAAGGAGGCGCCTGCCGAGTGCCGACGACAAGCTCACGATCAGATTGCTGTACAGCCGGCTGCGCCACGGCGCTTGCCGCATCGAAGACCTCATTGAAGCACACAAAGACCATCAGGAGGCACACGACGCTGCGAATATAATCTATTTTGATTTGCATCCCGAAGACCTGCTGCGCCTCACTCAACCCATGCGCGGGATCGAACCGACACCGGTCGCTACTCCCTGCGCATTTACCCCACAGAACGCTGTCGCGAAGGCCGCGCCAGCTATTCGTGATATCAGCCATCTCGCCCTTGAAGGCAAGCGCCAGGCCGTAGAAACGCAGCGACATCCTCGGCAGTTTTTATCTGCATCGCCGGGTTTGCGGGCTGGTCAAGGTGACGCCCGGCGCGGTACGGACTGCGCAAGCGGTTCCTCGATCCGCACGCGCGCAGGCGCTCGGAACGGCACGCGAAAGCACCGCCGCCTGACCGGCTCATTCTGCACGCCCATACACTCTCCCGCTTCGCGGCAGAGGCCCCCTCGGGCTCCGACCTGAGGGTCCCGCGAAGCGCGGCGGGTAAGGGTGCCGGGCGGGGCTGCAACTCGTTGCCGCTTCCAGTCACCTGAACGTGCCCTAAAGTCGGCGCCGCCCGTGTGTCACTCTGCCAGGCTCGCAGGAACGGAGATGGGCGATGGATAAGAAACCTACCTCGCAGCAACTCCCGCCGGATCAGCCATTGCTGGACACGACTCCCTACGGCTCCGGGAAAGATGATTCCGTCACCGACACCACCGAGAACGCCGCGGTCACGCACCATAGGGTGACCATCAAGGGGACGGCGATCGCCTACACAGCGAGAGCAGGCCATCTTGTCACGGTGGACGACGCCTGCCCCAGGTGGACGATCGCCGCGGCATAATCTCCGACCGCGCAGCCCAACTCGAGATCAAGCGTGAAGGCCCTGTCGATATTGATCCTGTCGAATCGCAGCTCTCGCAGGTGACAAGTTGCAGTACCCGTGGCCAAAATCGTCCAGAGCGATCCGGCACCCGAGCTCGCGCAGCCTGCCCAGCACCGATCGCGGAATCATCAAATCGTAAATCAGCGCGGTTTCGGTGATCTCTATCTCCAGCCGATCAGCCATAAACCCGGTTGCGTCCAGCACGCTCGCTACTCGCTGCGGTAACTCCTCGTCCTGCAACTCGGCCGGGGCGATATTCACCGCCAGCCGGAGATGCCGGGGCCACGCCGTGGCCGCCAGGCAAGCCTGACGCAACACTGTCTCGAACAACACGCCAGAGAGCCCGCACGCTCTTACGATCGGCAGGAACCGCGCCGGTGTCAGCGTGCCTTTCGTCGGGTGCTCCCATCGAGCGAGCGCCTCGAAGCCGACGATCGTCGCGTCGCTCATGCTGACGAGCGGCTGGAAATAGGGCACGATCTCCCCGGCAACGATGGCATGATGCAGCTCGTGCTTGAGATCGGCCACTTCCTCGAGCTCGGCCGCCATGCGGGCCTCGAAGAAGCGGTGGCTTCCACCTCCAGCCCGTTTCGCGTGATACATCGCGATGTCCGCGGTACGCAGCAGTGATTCGGTGTCGGTGCCATTCTGCGGCGACACGGAGATGCCCACTGCGGCACCAACATCGATCGTCATTCCGCCGATGCGAAGCGGAGCAGAGACTGCGTCAACAATCGCCCGCGCCGAGTCCGCGACCGCCGCTTCTCCCTCCGGGGCCGGCAGCAAGGCAGCGAATTCGTCGCCCCCCAGGCGTGCGACCGTTGCGCATTGCCCCAGCACATTTCGGATTCGCGCAGCGATTTCGATCAGGATCGCGTCCCCGACGTGGTGCCCGTGCACATCATTGATGGGCTTGAACCGGTCCAGGTCGATGAACAGCACCGCCAGAGCGGGCTGAACGCGCAGCGACTGATCGAGCAGCTCCAGGAAGCAGCGGCGGTTCGGCAACCCGGTGAGCGCATCATGCATCGCCAGGTGCTCGAGCCGGTCTTTCGTCGCCGCCAAGTGCTCCTCCGCGCGTTTGCGCCGGTCAATGTCGCGCAGGATCACGACCAGCCCGCCATCGCTGTCGAGATACCGGTAACGCGCCTCGATCCAGATATAGCTGTCGTCCCGGCGGCGCATGCGCCAGGTGGCATCCCGTACTGCGTTCCCCGGCCCGAAGGAGGCGAACAGCTCCAGCACGCCGGGCAGGTCGTCCGGGTGCACCAGTTCGAACGCGCACCCGTTCAGCAATTCTTCCTGCGTGTAGCCAATCACCTCGCGGCAGGATGGTGAAACGTAGAGGCGCTTGCGATCCCGGTTCAGTCGCACGATCACGTCCGAGGCGTTTTCGGTGATGATCTGATAGAGCGTCTGGTCCCTGGCATGGCTCAGCCGGATGGCTTGCAATTCTTGCTTGCTGGCTGCCAATCGGACCGACAGGTCCCGAATCCGAAACGCCGTGCCGGCGGCCATGAGGACGGCAGCGGCCCCTCCCGCGAGAAACGCACCCAGGATCATGCGCCACTCACAGCAAGGATCCGCAACCCGCTCCGACGCTTAGGCAAAAGGCGGGCTGCTAGTCCCCCTAGTGGACGGAAGCGGCCCATCCGCCCTAGAGTTAACGGGTTTCGTAAAGGAATCCTGAACGGTTCTTACGTTTCCTGGGACACAGCCGTAAAGCGCATTCCGGAGCGATCAGGGCTTACCTGGCACTGCGTTGCAGTATCTCCTGCGGCGTCGCAGAAACCACCTGCACGTATTTCGGAACGAACCTGCCGCCTTCGATCAGCTTGATGAACTCCGGCTTGATCTCGTTGGCCAGGATCCGGCGAATGCGCGCGTGTTCCTCGATGTCCGACCATTCGGCGATCAGGAAGAAGCGGCTCGGGTCCTCGGTATCGCGGCACAACACCCCGTCCTTCACCTGGGCCGAGGATTTGTGCATCGGGTTGCCGTCGGAGTAGTCGAACTCCTCGAACAGACGGATGAACTCCTCTTCTCGCCCGGGGATGACCCGGAAGTCATAGATGTGGAGGTAGTTGCCCGACCGGGCTAGCGGCTCTTGCGCCATCGTTCGCCCTCATTTTCTCACGCAGCTTCAACGCTAGATCGGGCCGAGGCAGCCGGGCAACCCCGAACCGCGGTCCGCGGCGTTGCGCCGGCCAACGGACGCTGAGTATGGTGCGCACCGGTCCCGCCGCGGCGGAGGGAAATGGGCATGGATACGCACGGCGACGCCTTCGCGACCACGCATCGTTACGCCTGGCCGGCCGAGGGCGAAACCCGCATTCCGGACTGGGTCTATACCGACCAAGCGATTTACGAACGCGAGGTGGAGCTCATCTTCCACGGGCGTACCTGGAACTACGTCGCACTCGAAGCCGAGCTCCCCAATCCCGGCGATTTCATTCGTTCCCATGTCGGGCCGACGCCTGTGGTGGTCAGCCGGACCAACGAAGGCACGATCGCGGTCTTCGAGAATCGCTGTGCTCATCGAGCGGCAGAATTCTGCCGTGATCTCGCCGGCAACGTGCGCGAATTCATCTGCCCGTATCACCAATGGACCTATGACCTGGACGGCAAGCTGCGCGCCGTGCCATTCCGCCGCGGCGTGGCCGGCAAGGGCGGCATGCCGGGGGATTTTCGGCTCGCCGACCATGGCCCCGAACGTCTCACGGTCACCACGCATCGCGGCGTCGTCTTCGCCAGCTACGCCGAAGACATGGAAAGCCTTGCCGACTATCTCGGCCCCGAGGTGCTGCGCGAATTCGAGGCAACTTTCGACGGCCGCGCACTCAAAATTCTCGGCCATTACCGGCACGCCTTGCCCGGCAATTGGAAGCTGTATCATGAGAACCTGAAGGACCCCTATCATGCGACGCTGCTGCACACCTTCCTGGTGACCTTTGGCCTGCTGGTTGCCGGCAACAAGTCGCTGATGCTGGTGGATGCCACCGGCCGTCACGGCGTGATGTGCTCGGCCAAGAGCGACGCCAGTAAGGTGTCGACCGAGGACCGGAAGGAGATGCGAGCCTATCGGGAAGGCATGCGGCTCGCCGATCCGCGCATCATGGATTTCACCGACGAATTCGACAGCCCGTGGTCCGTCACCATGGCGACGATCTGGCCCAACCTGATCGTGCAGCGGGAGATGAACACGTTGGGTATCCGCCAAATCGTGCCGACCGGGCCGCACGAGCTCATCATGAAATGGACCATGTTCGGCTTCGAGGGCGACAGCGAGGAGATGACGCGCCATCGCCTCCGCCAGGGCAATCTGATGGGGCCGGCGGGCTTCCTCGGCCTGGAGGACAACGAGGCGATCAAATTCGTCCAGGACGGCATGCGGGATGTGCCAGGCGACGGTCACCTGGTCGCGCTGGACCCCGGCACGCCGGCAGGCACCTCGGAGACGCTGATCTCGGAATCGGCGATCCGCGCCATGTATCGTCACTGGCGCACCGTGATGGGGCTGTAGGGAAAAGTGCCGCCGATGCATGACCCGCGGATCGAGGCTTTGCTGTTGCGCGCCGAGGTCGAGACCTTCAACGCCCACTATTGCGCCTTGCTGGATCGGCAGGACCTGATGGCGTGGGTGGAGTGCTTCACCGAGGACGCGTTCTACACCGTAATTTCGCGGGAAAATTTCGATCGCGACCTGCCCGTCGGGCTGATCTATTGCGAAGGCCGTGGCATGATCCACGATCGCGCCTTCGCCTTGTTGAAGACTGCCATGTTCGGCCCGCGTTACCTGCGGCACATGGTCTCCAACCTGATCGTGACGCCGGCGGGACCGGACGGCACGATTCACGCCCGCGCCAACTACGTGGTGTTCGAGGTCCTGACCGACCGTCCGGAAGCTCGGCTGCACCAGGTCGGCGAGTATCGCGATATCTTCCGCGGCGTAGATGGAGACCTGAAGTTGCAGGAACGGCGCTGCATCTACGACAATCTGCTGGTGCCCACAGCGCTTTGCATTCCCGTCTAGGATTCGCCCTGGGTGTCACGGCAAAGAGCGAAGCGACGTACATCCCACCTCTCCCGCTCTGCGGGAGAGGTCGCCGCGCGGAGCGCGGCGGGTGAGGGTGCCGGGGGCGGGGATCCTGCGGGAGAAACACGATGGACGGCACAGTGACCGGCGAGGGAATCGGCGCACGCGTGCGGCGCAAGGAAGACGCGCGGCACCTCGCCGGCCATGGCCAGTTCGTCGGCGATATCCGCATCGCCGGGATGCGCGACGTCGCCTTCCTGCGCAGCCCAGTTGCGCACGCACGCATCACCCAGCGCCGAAAGCCGCTCGGGAAGGAAGCCGACGTTTTCTTCCTCCCCGACCTAGCCGGCGTGAGCCAGATCGTCACGAAATCCTCGATCCCCGGCTACAAAACCTCGGAATGGCCGGTTCTCGCAGCGGGCCGCGTTCGCTATGTGGGCGAGCTCATCGCCATGTGCGTCGCCGAGACCCGCGCCCAGGCCGAAGACTTGGCCGAGCAGATAACTGTAGAATTCTCCGAATTGCCGCCTGTCGTCTCCTGCGCCGCCGGCCGCGCCCCAGATGCACCGCTGCTGCACGAGCACTGGGGCGACAACCTGTTCCTGCAAACCAGCTTCGATTCCGGCATCGAACCGGTGGCAAAAACCGCACCGGTGAAAGTAGAGCTGGAGCTCTCCTGTGCCCGCCAGACCATGCATCCGATGGAAGGCAAGGGTGTCGTTGCCTGGTGGGATCATCGCGGCGGCCAGCTTGTGGTGCACAGTTCCACCCAGGTGCCGCACCTGATCCGCGTCGGGCTGGCAGAAATACTCGGCATCCCCCAGGCCATCGTGCGCGTCGCGCCGCCCGATATCGGTGGCGGTTTCGGCTACAAGTGCCTGTTGCAACCAGAAGACGTAGCGGTCGCCTGGCTGGCACTGACACGCCGATCGGCATTTCGCTGGATCGAGGACCGGCGCGAGCATCTGGTCGCCGGCGCCAACGCCCGCCAGCACCACTACAAGCTGACCGCCTACGCCGATCAGCGTGGCCGGCTACTCGGTCTGGACGCCGAGATCGCCGTCGACACCGGCGCCTATTCAGTCTGGCCCTTCACCGCCTGCCTGGAAGCCGCGCAGGCCGGCGGCAACCTGCCAGGCCCGTACGACTTCCGCGCCTATCGGGCGAAGGTCCTCTCGGTCGCAACCAATAAACCTCCATTCGCACCCTATCGCGGCGTAGCACGTCCCGGCGTGTGCTTCGCCATCGAGCTGACCATCGATGCGATCGCGCGCGCCGTCGGTCGCGAGCCCGCAGATGTGCGGGCCGAGAACCTCGTGCCGGCCAACGACATGCCGTACGTCAACGTCACCAACAAGCACTATGACAGCGGCGATTATCCCGCCTCGCTGGCCGAGGCTCGGAAGATGATCGGTCTCGACGAATTTCGCGCCGGACCACGGCAGGATGAGCACGGCCGCTATCTCGGCATCGGTTTCGCCACCTATACCGAGCAGTCGGCGCACGGCACGGCGGTTTTCGCCGCCTGGGGCATTCCGCTCGTGCCCGGCTATGACCAGGCGCACGTCAAGCTCACCCCCGACGGCGCTCTCGAAGTGAAAGCTGGCATTCCCACGATCGGCCAGGGGCTGGAGACCACCCTGGCGCAGATCGCCCACGAGATGACCGGCGTGCCCTTCAACGACATCCGCGTGACGCTGGGCGACACCGCGACGACGCCGTTCTCCACCGGTGCCTATGCCTCGCGCGGGATCGTCATGGCCGGCGGCGCCGTTTCTCGCGCATCAGCAACCGTGGCGGCGCGCATCAAGGCGATCGCCGCGCATCTGCTGCAGGCCGAGCCGGCCGATGTGACCATGCGCGACGGTCGCATCCATGCGGGCGCCGCCAGCCTCGATTTCGCCGACATCGGACGTGCCTGGTATCTGCGCCCCGACCAGTTGCCCGACGGCGTGGCGACGGGCGGCCTGGAGACGACAGAGGGCTACAAGCCCGCCACCGACAACGGCGTCTTCTCATACGCGACCCACGCAGCAAAGGTCGCAGTGGATACGGAAACCGGCCAAGTCGAGATCCTCGATTACTGCATCGTCGAGGATTGCGGCCGCATGGTGAACCCGATGATCGTCGAAGGCCAGACCTATGGCGGGGCGGCACAGGGCGTGGGCACGGCACTGTTCGAGGAAAGTCCCTATGACGAGAACGGGCAGCCGCTGGCATCCACGCTCATCGACTATCTGTTGCCGGGCGCAACAGAAATCCCACGGTTTCGGATCAAGCACACGGAAACGCTTTCGCCGCACTCTGCGCACGGCATCAAGGGCGTGGGAGAAGGCGGAGCGATCGCACCCGCCGCGGCGATCGTCAACGCCATCAACGACGCGCTCGCTCCGCTCGGTGCGCGAGTGAACGACATTCCTGCCTCGCCGGAGCGGATCCTCGCTGCCATAGCGAATGCCGACCGCACGCCATGAAACCGGCGCCGTTCGACTACCGGCGCGCCCGCAGCGTGGAGGAAGCCGCAATCTTGCTGAGGGAAGGCGGCGGCAACACGCGGCTGCTTGCCGGCGGACAGTCGCTGGGCCCGATGCTGAACCTGCGCCTGGCACGACCGCGGCGGCTGGTGGACATTAAGCGCGCCGAAGGGTTGCGCGATCTCGCAGCCGACGACACCGTGTTTTCCATCGGCGCCGGATTCACTCATGCCGAGATCGAGGATGGCGCGGTGGAAGACCCCACTGGCGGCCTGCTGCGTCGCATCGCCGGCGGTATCGCCTATCGTGCCATCCGCAACCGAGGAACGCTCGGCGGCAGCCTGGCGCATGCCGATCCGGCGGCAGAATGGGTCTCTGCCATGGCGGCGCTGGGCGCCGTGATCGTCGCGCATGGGGCGGGCGACCGGCGTCGGCGCCTGGCGGCTGATGCGTTCCTCCGCGGCGCCTTCACCACATCGCTCGCCGAGGACGAAGTGCTGGCTGCGATCGAAGTGCCGCGGTTCTCCCGGCGAGCGCGCTTCGGTTACTACAAGCTGTGTCGCAAGGCCGGCGAATTCGCCAAGGCGATCGGCATCGCCGTGCTCGATCCCGATCGTGACATCGCGCGCGTGCTGGCCGGAGCGGTGGAAGGCACGCCGCTACTCCTGCCGCTCTGCGCCGAGCGGCTGCGCGACGCCGGGCCGCAGGCCGCCATCCAGTCCGTTGCTAACGAAACCAATGCGTTGCTGCCGCACCTCCCCGCCGCCGAACGCGCGTTGCGGGCCACGGCGGTCCGTCGCGCCCTCGTGCAGCTCGACACCACGCGGGAGAGCTGAGCCGATGGATGGCGACAGCACCGCGCCGGGACTGACGACTGTTTCCCTCATCGTAAACGGCCGCGCCGTCGCGCTGGCGGTGGAACCCAGGACGCATCTGGCGGACGCTTTGCGCGAGCGGTTGAACCTGACCGGCACGCATCTTGGGTGCGAGCAGGGCGTCTGCGGCGCCTGCACCGTGCTGCTGGACGGCAAGCCGCAGCGATCCTGCATCGCCTATGCCGTGGACTGCGACGGTTCCGAGATTACGACGATCGAGGGCTTCGATAACGACGCCACGATGACCACGCTGCGCCAGGCGTTCTCCGAGCATCACGCGTTGCAATGTGGCTTCTGCACGCCGGGTATGTTGATCACCGCCCGCGATATCGTGCTGCGCCTGGGCGAGGTGTCTACGCGGCGCATCCGGGAAGAATTGTCCGGCAATTTGTGCCGCTGCACGGGCTATGTCGGCATTGTTGCGGCGGTATCCGCCGCAGCGGCAGGACGCACGCCGCAGATGACGCCGGTGCAGCGTCCGATCGCGGTCCGCCACGAAGAGCCGCCCCCCGCAGCCGCCCCGGTAACACCCGATACCGTCCTGCCGCGCAGAGTTTCTGCCGGCGGCCCTGTCGTCGAGGAGCGACTGAAACTGGCCAGAGCACCCGACGCAGTCTGGGCGGCGCTGTCCGACTTGCAGCGTGTCGCTGCATGCCTGCCGGGGGCCGAGCTAGAAATCCTTGCAGGGGGACCAGATCACCGGCCGCATGCGCATAGCTCTGGGCCCGGTGAAGGCGAGCTTCTCCGGCACCGGCACCGTCTACCTGGATGCATCGCGGCGCGAGGGCCGGATCAGCGGCCGCGGTCGCGACTCAGGGACCGGCTCCGCAACGGAAGGCGAGGTGAGCTGGCAGGTGCTGCCTGCGTCCGATCACGGCAGCGAGCTTGCGGTGAGGGTCACATGGCGACTGACGGGTGCGTTGGCCCAGTTCGGCCGGACCGGGCTTGTGCAGGATCTGGTGCGGCGGCTGGCAGCGGAGTTCGCGCGCAACCTGGACGCAATGGCAGCCGGCGGCATGCCAGCTCCTGCCGGACGACCATTGGGATTGCTGGCGGTGCTCTGGCGCTTGATCAAGGCACGCCTGCTGGGCCGATAGTTCTCGGGCGGCAAAACGACTGACGCACCCGACGCGCGGTGGCCCCCTGCGTCATGGCCGGGCTTGACCCCGCCGCCCTCACTATCATGGCCGGGCTTGACCCGGCTCTAGGCCGGTTGCACAACAAAATAATGTCCAAGCTAGGTCGCGGCGAGGAGCGACTGAACCCTGTGGAAGCATGACGCCGACGGCCCACCCCAATCAACCGGTCAACCTCTCCGTCCAAGGACGTGGCTATCCGTCGCCGCTGAGCCCATCGAGCAAGGGACGCAGCAGTTCATCGCCCGGCCGCCAGCGTCTAACCGAACTGCTGTAAATCGGCTGTCGCACCTGTACGACGCTCGCGGTTCGCACCGGTCGCTCGGTTTCATGGAAGGACAGGCAAGCGGGATCCCAGTCGAGACCACAATGCGCGACGAGACGGCGCGCCTGTGGCTCGAAATCAGATACCAGCGCCTCGTAGTGCACATCAAGGATCACGCTCGGCGGCGGCAGCACGCGGTGCCAATGTGCCATGAGGCTGTCGTAGGCGCGAAAATAGCGGCCGAATTCAGCGAGGTCGTAGGCGTAGGGTATGTCCGTGGCAAACAGCTTTGAAAAACATGACATGCAGGTGTCGATCGGATCACGGCGGCAATGAATGATGCGGGCATTAGGCACTGCGAGATGAATCAGGCCGACGAAGCAATAGTTCGCCAGCATCTTGTCGGTGACACGCTCTATGCCGGTGATGGACGCCGCATTGGCTGCGGCGGCGAGGCGTGCCAGATAATCAGACCCGATGGCCGTCAGCCGCCCGCTGCTGAGACTGGCGCAGGATTCCGGAAAATCAGGCGCGGCGACATCGACCCCGGCATTACGCATGGCCGCAGTAAAATCGGCACGCTCGCCGCCACCGAATACGCTCCGATGGCTCGCAAGGATGTGCTCGACCAAAGTCGAACCTGACCGGGGCATCCCGATAATAAAGATCGGCAGCGGCGACGAGTGCCCTGCTCCACGATGGTAAGCAATAAAATCAGACGTGAATACCTTCTTTAGTCGCTCCAGCGCGCTTAACGTTGCTGCTTCGTTGTAATACAGAGACTCTCGCTTCAACGCGTTCGCCGTGAGGAGATGACGAAACGCCTCTTCGTTCTGCCCGATATCCGATAGCGCCTTGCCGAGTGCGAAATGGACCAGGATGCCCGCGTCCCTGCCGAGCGTGTCGATCCGGTTCTCGAGTGCCTTCAGGGCCGCGAGGCCGGAATCATCTTCAACCACACGTCGCACGTTCACGAGGGCGTAGGCGGCGTGCGGGTTTCCGGGATCGATCGCGATGGCCTGCTCGAACGCGCTCTCCGCCTCTGCGATCCGTCCGATTTCCTCGAGGGCCGTCCCTAGGCAGAGATGCGCGGCAGCGTCAGCGGGCGCGAGGGTCACAGCCTGGCGGAACAGCTCGATTGCCTCGGGGTGCTTCCCGGCACCGACCAGAGTAGTGCCAAGGGCGGTCAGGGTCTGCGGGTGTCCCGGGCGCAACTCAACCGCCTTGCGGTACAAGGCAACCGCGTCGTCATGGCGCTTTTCGGCGTCGAGCACCTCCGCGAGCCCGCAGATTGCATCCACATAATCCGGATCGACCTCGAGCGCCCGCCGATAGCAGTCGATCGCCCGCTGGGGCTGCTTCAGCACGGCGAGCGCGCACAGCTTGCTTCAGCATAGTCGGCGTCGATCGCCAGAGCCCGCTCGTAGCAAGCGGTCGCTTCGTCGAAGCGGCGCAGGGCATGCAAGGTCAGGCCGAGTTCGTAATGCGCTTCCGCGCGATCCGGGTCGAGCGCGAGCGCCGCTTCATAACAGGCGATGGCCTCCTCGTTGCGGCCGAGAAGGTGGAAAGCGGTGGCAAGATTCGAGTGAGCTTCCGCACAATCAGGGTCGTGTTGAAGTGCCTCGCGGGTCAGGCGGATGCCATCCTCATGGCGCCCCTGCTGAAGGCGGAGGGCGCCGAGATGAAGCAGCGACGCAACATGCCCCGCTTCCAAAGAGAGGATGGAAACATAAAGCTGCTCGGCCTCACCGAGCCGTCCTTGCTCGTGCAGCGATAGCGCTTCGGCGAAGCTCTGCTCGAGACTCGGGCCGGCCAACGCACTCACGGGAACGGTTCTTTGCGCAGATTGAACGCGATCGAAATTCGCGGGCGATTGCCACGATGGGCAAAGACCATATGCGGGAGATAGCTGGGAAACAGTATCATCATCCCAGGTTCCGGCCGTTGTATGAAGCCGGATGGAACGAGCGGCGGTAAGAACAGATTGGCACGGCCCTGGCATGGATCGACAAATTGTATCGGGGTGCCGGCCTCGGGATCCTCGAGATCGCCGGTATCAACATAATAGGTGCCAGACCAGGTCGATCCGGGATGGGTATGGACGCGGTTGAAATCACCGGGGTGATTGACGTTTGCCCAGGCATACAAGGTCCATCGCATGGTCCGGGGAGGATGGCCGTATTCGGTCAACACGCGCCGGGTCGCTTCGTCGGCCATCGCATACATATGGCGGATCAATCGCCGTCCGGCGTCGCCGCAGAATTCGAGTTGTCCGGTATCGGAATGCCATCCGCCGACATTGGTTTTGTTCTCTCCAGCACTGGCTTGTTCGTGCGCGAGTATTCGAGTGCGCAGCGCCTCATTGAGGTCTGCTGCATCGCTCCAGATGTGCAACATGAACGGCGTTGAGAACAGATTGGTAAGCTTAGCGCGTTCCAGTTCCGGCATCCCCACCTCGCCCCGCTGCATTGATTGCGGTGCCCAGGCCTTCCAACAAAGGCTGCAGCTCCGCTTCTTCGGGCCGCCAGCGGCGAGCCGCGGTGCTGTAGAGCGGCTGGCGGACCTGCACCTGGCTCGCGGTCGTGACCGGTCGATCGGTTTCGTAGAAGTTCAGGCAGGCTTCGTTCCATTCCAGGCAGCAATAATCAAGGATCCGACGGACCTGATTCTCGAAATCGGCGACCAGCGCCTCATAGCGCACGTCCAGGAACGCGCCTTCGGGCAATACCTGGCGCCAATGCTTCATGAGCTGCGCATAGGCCCGGTAATAGCGGCCCAGTTCGCCCAGATCGTAAGTGAACGGATGACCCTCCGTGAACAGTTTCGAAAAGCAGGACAGGCAGGTGTCGATCGGATCGCGGACCGTATGGATGATGCGCGCATTGGGCAGGACCAGGCGGATCAGCCCGATCGAACTGAAATTGCCGGGCATTTTGTCAGTGATGCGCTCGGCTAGCCGACCGGCTGCGAGTGCATCGATGCGACGCAGATACTCGTCACCCACGCGCCGAAGCTGTTCGCCGGTAAGAGGAGGCACGGTATCGGGGTAGGTTGCTGACGACTCGATGCCCTGGCGCACCGTTTTATAGGCTTCGTTGAAGTCGGGCCGCTCGCCGGCGGCAAAAACGTCCGGATGGCTGGCCAGCACCTGCTCGACCAGCGACGAACCCGAACGCATCATCCCGACGATGAAAATCGGCCGCTCCGAGGGGTTTCCGAGTGCCGCCCGGGTGCGCATCAGGTCTGCGGAAAAGACCGCTCGGATATGGTCGAACAAGCCAAGATCGGCTGCCTCATTATAAGCGATCCGGCGGCGTGCCAGGGCGTTGCCGTCCCGGATATGGCGAAAGGACCGCTCGTTCTGCTGCAGGTCACCGTACGCCTTGCCGAGAGCGAAATGCACGCGGATCCGTTGATGCTCGGAAAGTGTCTCGGCCTTTTCGGCCAGCAGTTCGAGGGCGGCGAGGGGCGGGTCGCCGGCTGCAACGCGTCCAGATAGGACCGATGTCGTAGAGAATGCCGGCGCTTTCCGGCGCCAGCTCGAGCGCCCGCTCATAGCAACGGCGAGCTTCGGCAAAACGGCCGGTCTCGAGATGCAATCCGCCGAGATGCCGCCAGCCAAGAACGCTGCGAGGATCGGCAACGAGCACCCGTTCGAAGCACGCCATGGCCTCGTCCCGGTGCTCGAGAGCCTGCAGGGCAATCCCCAGGTTCAGGTGCGCGGGCGCGAAGTCGGGGTTCAGTTCGAGGGCCTTCTCGAAGAGCGGGATCGCTTCCTCGTCACGCTTGAGCAAGTGCAATGCGGCGCCAAGGTTGCTGAGGGCTTCGACGTAGTCGGGCTTGAGGGAGATGGCACGTTGGAAGCAACCCACCGCCGCCTGGTGCTGGCCGAGCGCCTGCAGCGCGTTGCCGAGATTATTATGCGCGAGCGGATCCCGAGGATTGAGGATGGTTGCTTGCTTGAGTGGCGGAATCGCCTCCTCATGGCGCTCCAATAGATTGAGCGTCATGCCGAGATTGTTGTGCGCGGGTCCCGAAGCGGGATTGCACTCAATGGCGTGACGAAGAAGGGACACAGCCTCTGCAAACTTGCCTTGCTGCGCGCGCAATACGCCCAGCATATGCAGCGCGTCGAAATGCCGTGGCTCTGCCAGCAGGATCGCGTCGTAGAACCGCGCCGCTTCGTCAAATCGGGCCTGCTGATGCAGCGCCGCGGCTTCACGAAACAGATTGACGAGGCCGGCCTGCTGGCTCGTACGGTTCTGCTGGGAAAAGCGTCCTACCATCGCAACGCACGGGTGAATTCGGTGCATAGTTTCTCACGCGGCAGGGGGCCAAAGCAAGCATCCCGACCTGTCCGACGCTCCCGCCCCGGCGCCATTCGCCTTTCACCGGGGGGACACCTGTGCTACTTTGAGTTGGTTTTCGTTGGGGTGGCGCAAGTCTGAGATCGATGCAGGAGAGCCGAACGACGCGGCCAAACCTTGAGAGGAGTTCCCCGGGTTTTGCGGAGGCAGGCCCGGTTCCGTCTGCCGAAGCGCGTGATCAGCGCCTTTATGAAGCAGTTCTCGCTTTCCGCGCCGGCAAGTACGATGAAGCAGAAGTTGAGGCGTCTCGGCTGCTAGAGGCGGTGCCCGGCTTTTTTCCGGTCGTGCTCCTGCTCGGCATGATTGCTGCCAGAACCAACCGACCCGATGAAGGCATCGAGAGATTGCGTGAAGCCATCGCCCTCGATCGGCGGTCGGCCTATGCCCGAAACGAGCTTGCCAGCCTGCTACGGGCGGAAGGCAGACACGACGAGGCCATCGTTGAGGCAAAGCATGCGGTTCGGCTGGAGCCCGACGACCCCGGCAACCATAACAATCTCGGCGTGTGCTATCTTCTGGCGGGCCGAGTGCCGCTGGCGATGACTCATTTCAAAAAAGGCAATCGGCCTCAAACCGGAAACCGCGGTCTTTCATCACAATCTTGGGCTCGCTCTCTCACAGCAGTCCCGCGATGCAGAGGCGATCGGCGCCTTTCGTCAGGCGCTCAGCCTGGATCCGACGAATGCCGAGACTCTGGCGCACCTTGGCCGACTGCTGTTCCAGCACGGACAGCCAGATGAGGCGGCGAAGTGCTACGAACGCGCTGCCGTGTTGCAGAACGACGCTACGCTCGCAGCGATCCACCGGGCCGAGGCGCTGCTTCAGCAGGGTCGAGCGGCCGAGGCTGAAGACTGCATACGCCAGGCGATTGCCGCTGACCCAGGCTCGGATCTGGCCTATCAGGTGCTGGGTGTTCTGCTGCAGCGGCGCGGTCGTTTCGATGAAGCGATCGAAAGTCTCAAGCGCGCGATCGAACTCCAGCCGAAGCGGGTTTCAGCTTATGTGAGCTTGGCTCTCGGAAAAAAGATCGGCCGAACTGACGCCGTGCTGGTCCAGGGCATGCAGGCACTGGTAGATGTGGATGATGGCAGCCTCGCCCCGTCGAGTCGCTGCAGCGTTCATTATGCTCTCGGCAAGGCGTTCGATGATCTGGGTGAGTACCAGAGCGCGATGCGGCATTTCGACCAGGCGAACGAGATCGCGGCAGAGCAGATGCGCCACGCCGGACGCTCCTTCGATCGCCGGAACCATAAAGCCGGTGTCGATCAGATCATCAGCGGCTTCACAGCCGATTTTTTCGCGCGGCATGCGGGGGACGGTTCCGATAGCGATGTGCCCATACTGATCGTTGGGATGCCACGTTCCGGCACCACCTTGGTCGAGCAGATTGTGTCGAGCCATCGTGAGATCGGAGCTGCCGGCGAACTGAGCTTTTGGATCGATCGCCATGGGCTGATAAGCCCGGCGTTGGCCGGGACCTTGGCCCCGGAGCAAATCCGCCGCCATGCCGCGGATTACGCGGCATTGCTGCGCTCTGCCGCTCCTGCGGCGCGTCGCGTTACTGACAAGATGCCGGGCAATTTCCTGGTTCTTGGCCTGATCCATCTCGCATTTCCGAACGCCCGCATCATCCATTGCTGCCGCGATCCGATCGACACATGCCTGTCGATCTACTGCACGCCATTCGGCAATCCGATTAACTTCGTGCATGATCGGGGCAACATTGTATTTTACTATGAACAATACGCTCGGCTGATGGCGCATTGGCGCCGGGTGATCCCGGCGGATCGGCTGCTGGATGTCGAGTACGAGGCGCTCGTCGCCGATCCCGGGCAAGTGACGCGCAAAATGATCGAATTTTGCGGCCTAGGCTGGGACGAGGCCTGCCTTCATCATGAGCGCAACGAACATATCATCATGACGCCCAGCCTGTGGCAAGCACGTCAGCCGGTTTATCGCGATGCGGTGGCGCGCTGGCGTCGATATGAGAATTGGCTCGGCGAGTTTGGCCGGCTGCGGGCGGGAGCGGTGGACCGAACGGCGGCCAGATGACAGAAACGGCGGCTCCCGTAAGGGGAGCCGCCGTCCGTCAAGACAGAGGCTATATTCTGGCCAGTATCAGCTCGTCTTGCGCCGGCGCCGCACGAGGCCAAGCGCGCCGAGGCCAGCGCCGAGCAGGGCAAGCGTCCCCGGCTCGGGGACTTTCACGATCCCCGTTGTCCCGGTGATAATCAGCGCGAGCGTGCCTGGGAAGGTCAGGGTGTGTGCGTCGAAAACGGTCTCGGACATGCCGAGTTGGTCGAGCCCTTCCCAGCCGACGAACTTCCCGGCGACGTTGCCGCCGTCCTGAATATTGGAGGGGCTGAACATGGCCGCGATCGGACCACCGTTCAACGTCGCGGAGAACTTCGTATCGAAGTTCCCGACGAAGCTGCATAGGCCGGCTACCGTGCCGCTGCCGCTGCCGCAGGTGTGTCCCAGGCTGTCTTTGTGGCCGCTGCCGGCAAGGTTGCCCAACTCATCGTCGTAGTCGTAGTTGAACAAATTGATGCCCGTCGAAGTACCCGGGCTGACACCGGTACTGCCGCCGGAATTGGCCCAGATCAACTGGTACACGGTGTGCGGCGCGATGTTCGGCAGGCCGATGGTCTGCACAGCCGCAGGCCCGGGCCCGGGGTTCTGCTCGGGGTGAGTAGGCCGGAGGAGTTTCACCTCCGGCCTCTCGCAGGTAGGGTCGAGGACTGGCGCGCCGGTTTGGCCCACGTATTTCGACCGTGCCACGTCTCCAGCCCCCTCCACGTCGCACGCAGCGTGCAGATTTCCCGCACTGCGCGCCCCCATTTGCTTCATGCCAAGGCTTATGGGACCTATCCTGCTGGGGCGACTTTCGGCCTGCCGTGTTTCACCCGATAGCCGTTAACCAGCCCCGAGTGAGCCTACTCCGCCGCTCCCAACCGAAGCCCTTTCGTTTCTGAGCATGCGCCAGATGGCGCCTTCTCCCGAAACGCCAGGACGGTTCAGCCTTCACCTTGACGTATATTCTCCGCCTCAGGTCCTGCACATCGATGGACGCCTTTATCATCTCGTCCTTGCCTTCCTTACGTCGGAGACTTTGCAAATGGCAGGGCCCCTTTGCTCCACGGACATTACTCCGTTTCATCGCTACTACGGACCCAGCCGCCACCCTCTCGTCTTCGGCCGATTTCCCGGTTTCGCCGGTTATACGACCTACCTTGCTCCGGCGATTTCTCGCTGGGACGAGGAGGGTTTCTCCAGTTGCTTGGCACGCCCTTGTCACCGTGCTGTCGCTTCCACCCCGCCGAGGTGACCAGTCGTGTCGGTCAGTATTCGGCTGGTCATGCTGCCTTCGCCCTACGGTTGCGGGCTCGGCCCTCGGGGCTATTCACTTTCGAGGCCACAATGCGTTCACTTTTGTTACGGCCCGGTGACTCGTGACCTCCCCATGGGAGATCTTGTCGATAGGCTTCGAAGGTTCGGTTTCCCTCCCCTCCGCTATCCAAACTACGGGGCTCTGACTTCTACCCCGGCAGGTCTGTCTCCTGCTGAACATGCCAGCCTTTTCTGGACACACAACCGGACGTGAACCTCTCGGCTCATCCGGCTCCCACCATCCAGCCTATGGACAGGTACGGCTTGCAGGTCATGCGGGATTCCTCCCGGTTGCCCGGTTGATCCCCATGCCTGCCGGATGGCACCGCCCCTTCGCTCCTCCGCCATTACAGCGGTCTCAACGCTACTACGAGCGGTTCCGCCCCTTGGCGGCGCATCGCTACTGTCGGCCTCGCCTTGCGGGCTTGTGCCTTTCGCTTGCCATCGCCACCGAAGGTTCCCGCAGTTCAACGTGAGAGCCTGAAACAGGATCGCGCTGCCTCTATGCCGGACGCCGTCTGGCCCGTAAGCAGGTATCGTCCAGACTGATCCCGGCGTAACATCACCCGCCGGTTTCGACGTCATCCGAGTACTTTCGACACTTGAGCGGCAGTTCACTGGTGTTCGCCTTCCTGTCTCCCACCTGACGCCTCGCGGCGCCTTTTCCGTAACGCTCACGACCCGGGCTTTTGACCCACGCCGCTTACGGTGGTTTGCAACCTGCTCCTGCAAGCCGGTTGCGGGGGGCCGTCCCCCATCGCTCACGCCGCTTTCTGCGGCACACTGACGCCCGAGCCACCATCGGCCGCGTCCTGATAGCCGGTCAGCGTCAATGACACACCCGTCATGGAATGACCGGTCGGGTTCAAAATGAACAAACTCGGGGTATCATAAGAACTGCCGCCGTTGGTGGCGTAATGTGAGACGCCGGGCGGCATGATCCCGGCGCAACCACTGTTGCACTCCGCGTCATAGGCGCCGATGATTGTCGCGACCACAGTCTTGCCTGCGTATGCTGCCTGAGACAGCAGCAGCATCGCGGCGGCGCCGGTGGCGGTCAGTGCCCCTCTCGTAAACTTCGTGCCGTCCATTTTTCTGCTTCCCCTTCCCTTCGGATGGATTCAGCCCAGTCCTTGGGGTTACAAATACACAATCCGAACCGATTGCACAACAAAAATATTGCTCAACGCCCGATTGTGTTCCGTTGGTTAGTTGCACTCCAAGGCGGCGCCAGCTCAACTATTGCGTGCATAACGTGATCCGCCGAGGCCTGCCAGCAATCCCGGCACTGCATATTCGATGGATCGATGCTTCCGCCCAGCTTTCACTGAAGCGCTGCCGCCGCAGCCTCCTTGTCGTGACGCAACTCGCTTCAGTCCGTCAGCCGCCGCCGACGATGCCGAGTACAGTGCCGGATGGTCCGCAACGGATGCCTGCTTTCCGCAGACATGACGAGGAAAGGGCGGCATCCGAGCGCTTATGGACAGCGCCCACCGGCCTTCAGTGCGCCTCGGCCCAGCTTGCTCCGCGACCAGTCTCGACCACCAGAGGCACCGCCAAGTCAGCCGCCGCGGCCATTACGCTGCGGGCGACTTCGGCCAAAGCGTCGGCCTCGCTTTCCGGTGCCTCAAACAGCAGCTCGTCATGGACCTGCAACAGCAGGCGTGACCGCAGGCCTGCCTCCGCCAGCGCCTTCGGCAGGCGCACCATGGCGCGCTTGATCACGTCGGCGGCTCCGCCCTGCAGGGGCGCGTTGATCGCCTGCCGCTCGGCGTAGCCGCGACGGGCCGGGTTCTTGTCGGCAATTCCTGGGACCCAGCAGCGGCGGCCGAACGGCGTCACGACATAGCCGTCGATCCGCGCCGCCTCCTTGGTGCGTTCCATGTAGGTGCGGATGCCTGGATAGCGGGCGAAATACGCGTCGATGTAGCCGCGCGCCTCGCCAGGCGTGATGCCGAGCTGCCGAGCCAGGCCAAAGGCGCTGATGCCATAGATGATGCCGAAATTGATCGCCTTGGCGCGCCGGCGAGTCATCGGGTCCATCCCGGCCATCGGGATGCCGAACACCTCGCTCGCGGTGCGGGCGTGGATGTCCTCGCCGCGGATGAAGCTCTCACGCAGGGCGGGGATTTCGGCGACGTGGGCAAGCAACCGCAGCTCGATCTGCGAGTAGTCGGCGCTGACCAGCACGTGTCCTGGTTCGGCGATAAAGGCGCGCCGGATGCGCGTACCTTCTTCTGTCCGCATCGGAATGTTCTGCAGGTTGGGATCAGTGGAAGAAAGCCGGCCGGTGCTGGCGACCGCCATTGCGAAACAGGTGTGCACGCGGCCGGTTTCCGGGTTGATCTGCTCCACCAGCGCATCGGCATAGGTTGATTTCAGCTTCTGAAGCTGGCGCCATTCCAGGATGCGGGCCGGCAGCTCATGGCCCTGCTCGGCAAGCGACTGCAGCACCGACGCATCGGTGCCCCACGCGCCGGTCTTCATGCGCTTGCTGCCGCCGAGCTTCATCTCGTCGAACAGCATTTCGCCGAGCTGCTTGGCGCTGCCCAGATTGAAAGGTCGCCCGGCAAGCCGATGGATATCGCGTTCCATCGCTGCCATGCGCGACTCGAAATCGATCGAGATGCGGCGCAGCTCGTCGGAATCGACTTTGATGCCGGCCCGCTCCATCTCCAGCAGGATCGGCAGCAGCCGCCGCTCGAGCTGCTCGTACAAGGCGAGCGCACGGCTGAAACGCAATCGCGGCTTGAGCGCGCACCACAGGCGGAACGCTATATCGGCGCTCTCGGCGGCGCAGGCGGTGGCGCGGTCGATCGGCACCTGCGTGAAGGGCAGCCGGTTGCGCCCCGTGCCGGTGACCTCGTCATGGCTGATCGGCGTGTGGCCGAGATGGAGCTGTGCCAGCTCATCCAGCTCGTGGCCATGCAGCCCGGCTTCCTGCGCATAGGAAATCAGCGTGCTGTCGTCGAACGGCGCGGCCAACGGGAAGCCGGCGCGCGCCATGACCAACATGTCGAACTTGGCGTTCTGATAGACCTTCAGGATCGATGGATCGGTCAGCACCGGGCCGAGCAGCGCGGTCGCCTCGGCGAGCGGCACCTCAGCGGGAAGGCCCTGATGGCGCAGCGGCACATAACAGGCGCGCCCGGTCGCGGTCGCCAGCGAGAATCCGACCAGGGTGGCACGCATCGCGTCGAGACTATCGGTTTCGGCGTGAAGCGCGACGATGCCACCATCCTGCGCCTCGTTGACCCAGCGGGTCAGGGCGCCGGTTTCGGCAACGGTTTCATATGGTCCGAAACCTGATGTTGCCGCAGCCTCGGCTGCCGGCGGGGGTTGCGCCGGCAGGCCCAGCTCCCCTTGCGCCCGCGGCCTTGGCTGGACCGGGACCTGCGCCGGCGCTTCGGCGACTGGCACCGTGCCGTCCAGACCCATGCGCACCAGAACGCTGCGGAAGCCTTGCACGTTCAGCCAGGTGGCCAGCTTCGGCCGATCGATCTCGCAGGCGCCGAGTTGCTCGAGCGGCACCGGCATCGGCGCGTCGGCGCGCAAGGTGACCAGCTCGCGCGAAATTCGCGCCGATCCGGCGTGCTCGATCAGCATGTCGCGCCGCTTCCCTGGCTTCATCGCCGAAGCGGCGGCCAGCACGCCATCGAGGTCGCCATATTCGTTGATCAGCTCGGCGGCACGCTTGGGCCCGATCCCCGGCACACCCGGGACATTGTCGGTGGTGTCGCCGATCAGCGCCTGCACGTCGATCATCTTGTCCGGTGGTACGCCGAACTTCTCCATCACCTCGGCCGGCCCGATCGGCTTCTGCTTGATCGGGTCGAGCATCTCGACGCCGGGCCGGATGAGCTGCATCAGGTCCTTATCGGATGAAACGATCGTTACCTGGCCGCCGGCCTGCTCGGCGGCTCGGGCGTAGGCGGCGATCAGGTCGTCGGCCTCCCAGTCGGCGAGCTCGATTGCCGGGACGCCGAATGCGTCGGTGGCTTCGCGCACCAGCGCGAACTGCGGGATCAGCTCATCAGGCGGTGGTGGGCGGTGCGCCTTGTAGTCTTCGTAAAGCCGGTTGCGGAACGTGATACGGCCGGCGTCGAAGATCACGGCGATATGGGTGCCCACATGCTCGCGCAGCAGCTTGGCCAGCATGTTGGTGAAGCCGAACACGGCATTGACGGGCACCCCGTCCGGCCGCGTCATCGGTGGCAGTGCGTGAAAGGCGCGGAAGATGAAGCCCGAGCCGTCGATCAGGATCAGGTGGAGCGGGCGGCCCTCCGGCGGACGTTCCGAGCCTTCGAGCAGCGCGATGTCAGTGTCTGCCGGCAGGTTGAGCTCCCTCGTTCAGGACGTATAGACGCGAGCAATAGGGGCACATCACCTGATGATCTTCGATGTGCAGGAAGACGCGCGGATGGCCGAGCGCTCCTTCGCCGCCATCGCAGGCAACGACAAGGTCATCGACGTGGATCGTTTCGGTGGGCGTCGGCGAGGGGGCACTGGCCGGCATGAAATCCCGCATTCTCTCTGGTGATGAATTCGCCGTGATGATAGCGTGGCTGGCCGTGCTTTCAACTCTGCGTCGTTCCCTATGCTCCGCCGCCTGAGAGTTCTGCTGACGGCCCTGCCGCTGCTGCGGGCCGTGCCTTTGTCCCTGATCCTGGTTCTTGGCGGCTGTGTCGCCCATCTGGTGCCCGAAGGTCCGGTGGTCGAGGCGTCTACCGAGACGCCGCATACCTTCGTGATGCCGGACGGCACCGTGCTGCGATACCGGGTGTGGGAGCCGGCGGGCAAGCCCAAGGCGGTCGTGCTGGCGCTGCACGGGATGAACGATAGCCGCGATGCCTGGGAATTTCCGGCCGATGCCTTCACCGCGGCGGGGATCGAGATCATCTCGCCGGACCAGCGCGGGTTTGGGGCGACGAGGCAGCGGGGCTACTGGGCCGGTACCGCCACGCTGGTGAGCGATGCCCGCCAGATGGCGCTACTGGTTCGCGCCGCTCATCCCCACACACGACTGATCCTGATGGGCGAAAGCATGGGGGGGGCGGTGCTGATGTGCCTTGCGGCTTCGCCCAATCCGCCGCCGGTGGATGGCTACGTGCTTGTTTCCCCCGCCGTGTGGGGGCGGGCGGAGATGAACGTATTCGAGCGGGTGGGGCTGTGGGCGGCGGCCACGGCGCTTCCCGGCTTCACCTCCACGGGTGCGATCGCGCATGTGGAGGCCAGCGACAACCGCGCCGCGATCAAGCGGCTGTCGAGTGACCCATTGACCATACACCACACGCGATTCGACGCGGTAGCCGGGCTGGTGAACCTGATGGATGCGGGGCTGGCCGCGGCGCCGCACATCGACGAGCCGGCGCTGTTCCTGTATGGCGGCAAGGACGAACTGATCCCGAAACGGGCGATGGCGGCGGCTTGGCGGGAGCTGCCAGCGGGGGAGCGGATCGCTTACTATCCCGACGACTATCACCTGATGCTGCGGGATATCGGCCGGGAGGTGCCGATCGGGGACGTGATCTCGTGGATTTTCCACCCGTCCGCGCCATTGCCTTCCGGGGCGGATCGGGCGGCGCCGGCCTGGCTGGCACGGCAGGACTGAGGCTGGGCTTTTGCCGGGAGGCGATTGGCGGTATGGGAGGGATGACGGACCCGTAGCTCAGTTGGATAGAGCGTCGCCCTCCGAAGGCGAAGGTCGCACGTTCGAGTTGTGTCGGGTCCGCCAATCTCTTTTTTTGTGACTTAGAGAGTTACCCGCCGATCCGCTGGCCAAGCGCGCAGCGTCCCGTCCGGCGCTGGTGCAACAGCGATGCGGGGTCGCTCCGGACAAACCATTATTGCTGAGGTTTGCACTCATCAGTCTGATAGGTTTGGTAGGCACAAATATCGGGTAGGCGGCGCGCTGACTCGCCCGCGAAATGTGCTGTAATCGAGTTTGGTTCGGCGTTCGTTGGTGGTCCAGACCTCATTGGTGTCGCTGTTGCTCCTCCTGATACAGCGACCGGTGAGGTTTGAGCTTGCTGCGAATTTAAGCCCTTCACTGCCGCGACGCAGCAACACACAGTGACGATGAACGCAGCAAGAACCGCATAGGTATGCCAAGACACATGGAACAGTTTATTTTCTTCTTCAGCGCACCACTGCTGGCAAAACTCCCTGGTCGGGTAGGGCTCTTCAAAGACTATGTCATAGACGGCATCACTGGGGTGGCCGGCGCGCCTTTGCAACTCTGCCATTACCCAATCCTTGCCCTTGGCCTCTAAGGCCCGTCGCCAGACGATTTCTGCGAATTCGTTCATTTTCAATGCATCCACGGCAACGGCATCGGGAGCGGCTCCAGCGTGCTTCCATCCCGCACCTTAGTCGTCAAAGATGCGGCGCGCCAGATTCCAGGTGGGGTCGATATTCGGGAGCGGGTTGCGTTTCTCGCCTGCCGTGAGCCGTTCCGGTGCGGGCGTCGCTTGCACGTCCCTTCAACCTGCCTGCCGCAACGGCACCATCTCGGCCCCTGCGGGCACCTCTCACCCATCAACTCCACCGTCCGCCGCGCCACCGCATCCGCTGCCGCTAGCAGCACCGTATCGGGGGAGTGAACATAGCGCGACGTGATCGACTGCCCCTTGGCAAATGAATGCCTCAGCACATGCGGCGTCACATCAGCCGGCAACGCACCCAGCTTGCCGATCCTCCCAGAGCTTGCGGAAGCCGCTCATGCGACCCTCACTACGGGTCGGCGGGAATATCAGGTCTCCGGTGTGTGGCAACTCGCCCAGCACGCCGCAGACCGAGACCCCGATCATCGGTTGCGAACAGCTTCAGGCCGTAACCGAGGTTGGTGATTTCTTCAGTCCGATACTCTGCCCGCGATCCGGCTCGCTCCGTGGCCGGATCACGATGGTGCCTCTGCGTCGGTCTGGCGCTGGCTTGGGCAACAGGAAGGAAGGGGAAACGCAGATGCACGCGGATCAGACGGGATGCACGCAGATGACGCGGAGCGCACGCGCGACCGTTGGGTTTGGACGAGCCACTGTCGGTTCAGCAATTTGCGTGCCTCCCGTCTGATCCGCGTGCATCTGCGTTTCCCCTTTCTTGCTTCGCCATGAAGCCGTAGTGATTGCGGGATCGCTTCGCTGGCACGCATCGGCTGTTCGGGACGGCGTCGCGCGTTGCCGGATCATCGTCGCGGCGGTGTTCTCTCTACATGAGTTTTGGGGAGAAACTATCAGGCAAATCAATAGCTTATCGAACGCTTGTATGAATTTCGTCGAGGGTTGCGATGATTTGTACGGTTAGCGATGCAGCGCTCGCATTTGGTTGCTGCCAACGGCCGCGCTGCGCAACTCTGTGTCCGCTTGATTAGCGATTGGCCCAATCGCCACCGGCAGCCGGACGCGTTGACAGGTCCTCGCCCTGGTGCACACCTTCCCGCGACTTCGAAGGGGGGAACCCATGGCGAAAGACAATGGCGGCGAGAAGCGCCTGCGGAGCCGGCGGTGGTTCGACAACCCAGCAGATCCGGCGATGACCGCGCTCTATGTCGAGCGCTACCTCAACTACGGCATCACCCGCGAAGAACTACAAGGCGGCAAGCCGATCATCGGCATCGCGCAGACCGGTTCGGACCTGGCACCCTGCAATCGCCATCACCTCCAGCTCGCAACACGCGTGCGCGACGGCATCCGTGATGCCGGCGGCATCCCGCTCGAATTCCCGCTGCACCCGATCCAGGAGACCGGCAAGCGCCCGACCGCGGCGCTGGACCGCAACCTTGCGTATCTGGGGCTGGTCGAAGTGCTGCACGGCTACCCGATAGATGGCGTCGTGCTGACCACCGGCTGCGACAAGACCACGCCCGCCTGCCTGATGGGCGCCGCCACGGTCAACATCCCGGCGATCGTGCTGTCCGGCGGGCCGATGCTCGACGGCTGGTGGCAGGGCCGCCTCTCGGGGTCCGGCACGATCGTCTGGGAAGGCCGCAAGCTCTATGCCGAAGGCAAGATCGACTATGAGGAGTTCATGAAGATGGTGGCCTCCTCGGCACCTTCCGTAGGCCACTGCAACACGATGGGCACTGCCACCTCGATGAACAGCCTGGCCGAGGCGCTCGGCATGTCGTTGCCCGGCTGCGCTGCAATCCCGGGGCCCTATCGCGAACGCGGACAGATGGCGTACGAAACCGGCCGGCGCATCGTCGCCATGGTGCACGAAAGCCTGCGCCCCTCCGATATCATGACAAGAAAGGCATTCGAGAATTGCGTCGTTGCCGCCGCTGCGCTCGGCGCGTCCTCCAACTGCCCGATCCACATGGTGGCGATCGCCCGGCACATGGGGGTCGATCACACGATCGAAGATTGGCAGCGGCTTGGTCCCGAGATCCCGCTGCTTGTCGATCTGCAACCGGCCGGCCGCTTCCTTGGGGAAAAATTCCACCGAGCCGGCGGTGTCCCGGCGGTGATGAAGGAACTGCTGCAGGCGGGCAAACTGCATGGCGACGTAATGACCGTCACCGGCCAAACACTGGCGCAGAACCTGGAAGCGGTGCCGGAACCCGACCGCGAAGTAATCCGCGCCTACGACAAGCCGCTGAAGGCGGCCGCCGGCTACGTCGTGATGTCCGGCAACCTGTTCGACAGCGCGGTGATGAAGACCAGCGTCATCGATCCGGAGTTCCGCCGCCGCTTCCTGTCCGATCCGGCACATCCGAACGTCTTCGAAGGCAAGGCGGTGGTGTTCGAAGGACCAGAGGACTATCACGAACGCATCGAGGATCCCGATCTGGGCTGCGACGAGCAGTCGGTGCTGATCATTCGCAACTGCGGGCCCGTCGGTTATCCGGGCAGCGCCGAGGTGGTGAACATGCAGCCGCCCGCTCGCCTGCTGAAGCGCGGCATCGAGGCGCTGCCGACGATGGGCGACGGGCGCCAGTCTGGCACCTCGGGCAGTCCGTCGATCCTGAATGTCACGCCGGAGGCGGCGGTGGGCGGCGGCCTTGCGCTATTGAAGACGGGCGATAAGATCCGCATCGATCTCAACACCCGCAAGGTCGACGTGCTGCTGCCGCCGGGCGAGCTGGAAGCACGTCGTGCTGCGTGGAAGCCGCCCAAGCTCGACCACAAGACGCCATGGGAGGAGATCTATCGCAGCATGGTCGGCCAGCTCGGCACCGGCGCTTGCCTGGAACCGGCCACGCTATACCTGAACGTGATCGAGACACGCGGCGAATTGCGGAACAACCACTGATTTCCTTCTCCCCTCCCCTTGCGGGAGGGGCCGGGAGAGGGGTCGCCCATGCCAGGACGCCTTGCCAACAAGACCGCCTTCGTCACCGCTGCCGCTCAGGGGATCGGTCGCGCCACGGCGCTCGCCTTCGCGGCCGAGGGCGCACACGTCATCGCCACCGACGTGAACGAACCCCTGGTGCACGAGATCGCTTCCGGTTCGATCCGCACCGCCAAGCTGGACGTGCTGCACGCGGCTGATATCGCGCAGGCGGCGCTGGACGCTGGCCCGGTCGATATCCTGTTCAACTGTGCCGGCATCGTGCACGACGGCACCGTGCTCAACGCCACCGAGGATCAGTGGGAGCTAGCCTTCGACCTGAATGCACGATCGATGTTTCGCACCATGCAAGCTTTCCTGCCCGGCATGCTGGAGCGCAGTCATGGCTCGATCATCAACATGGCCTCGGTGGCAAGCAGCGTCAAAGGCGTCGTCAACCGCTGCATCTATTCGGCGACCAAGGCGGCGGTGATCGGCCTGACCAAGTCGGTGGCGGCGGATTTCATCACCCGCGGCATCCGTTGTAACTGCATCTGTCCGGGCACTGTGCACACGCCGAGTTTGGACGCACGGATCGCCGCCAATGCCGCCAAGGCCGGCTCCGAGGAAGCGGTGCGTGCCGTTTTTCTGGCCCGTCAGCCGATGGGCCGGCTCGGCACGCCGGAGGAGATCGCCGCGCTTGCCGTCTATCTTGCCGGCGACGAGGCACAGTTCCTCACCGGCCAGGCGATCGTGATCGACGGCGGGATGACGCTTTAGCACGGGGAGAGTCACATGAAACTACTGCGCTACGGTCCGCCGGGAGCCGAGAAGCCCGGGCTGCTCGACACCGACGGCAACATCCGGTGCCTCGCATCCGTGGTGCGCGACATCGACGGGTTCGCGCTGTCGGATGCGGCGCTGGCGATGATCCGCGCGATCGACCCGAAGACGCTGCCCAAGGTCGATGCCGGCGTGCGCATTGGTCCCTGCGTCGCCCGGCCGATGAACTATGTCTGCATCGGCCTCAATTACGCCGACCATGCCGAGGAAGCCGGCATGCCCATCCCGAAGGAGCCGATCTTCTTCCTGAAGTCTCTCGGCGCCTTCTGCGGCCCGAACGACAACGTGAAGAAGCCGCGCGGCGCAAAGAAGCTGGACTGGGAGGTGGAGCTCGGCATCGTCATCGGCAAGACTGCCCGCTATGTCCCCGAACACGAGGCGATGGACCACGTGGCCGGATATTGTGTTTGCAACGATGTGAGCGAGCGTGAGTTCCAGTTGGAACGTGGCGGCACCTGGGACAAGGGCAAAGGCTGCGACACGTTCGGCCCGACTGGGCCCTGGATGGTTACCAAGGACGAAGTCCCGGATCCACAGAATTTGCGCCTGTGGTGCGAGGTCGATGGCAAGCGCATGCAGGACGGCACCACGAAGAGAATGATCTTCGATTGCCGCAAGCTGGTGAGCTACACGAGCCATTTCATCACCTTGCATCCCGGCGACATCATCTCGACGGGCACGCCGCCCGGTGTCGGGTCCGGCAAGAAGCCCACGCCGATCTTCCTTGAAGTCGGCCAGACGATGCGACTGTCGGTGGAGGGCCTCGGCGTGCAGACGCAGCGCGTTGTCGAGGGCTGACGCACCGCCCGCGCTGGGTCGCGCACGATGGTCGATTGAAGGGCTCGGCGCCGAAACTGTCTGGGTATTCTGGCTGATCGTCGGGACTACGCTGCTGCGTCTGGGCTTCGGTTGGGCGCTCGGGCTTGGCGTCGATGAAAGCTACATGGTGGCGACCGGGCAGAGACTGCGGCTCGGCTATTTCGACCACCCGCCGGTGTCGTGGTGGATGCAGTGGGCGGCGGCGCATCTGTTCGGCACCGATGCGCCGCTCGCGGTGCGCACGCCGTTCATCCTGACGTTCGCGCTGTCCACTTGGCTGATGTACAGGCTGGGCACGGCGGTGGCGGGTCAGCGCGCCGGACTGTGGGCTGCGGTGGCGCTGAATTTGTCACCGGTCTTTGGGGTAACCGCGGGGACTTGGGTGCTGCCGGACGGGCCGCTGGATTGCGCGCTGCTCGGCGCTGCGCTGTGTCTTGTGCGCGCCTTGTCGGCACCCTCACCTCTCCCGCTGGCGGGAGAGGTCGGGTCGCGAAGCGAACCGGGTGAGGGTCTCGCTCGCCGCGGCACCCTCACCCGCCGCGCTACGCGCGGCGACCCCTGGGTCGGAGCCCGGGGGCAGGCCCTTTCCCGCAGCGCGGGAGAGGTGTGGTGGGCCTGGTCCGGCGCGGGGCTCTGTGCCGGGGTAGCGCTGCTGTCGAAATATACCGCTCTCCTGACAATCGCCGGGGCTGTGCTGTTCTTGTTGACCAGCCCCGCTCATCGTCGCTGGCTTGCGCGTCCGGAGCCTTACGTCGCTGGCCTGCTGGCGATTGCGATGTTCTCGCCGGTAATCATCTGGAACGCGACTCACGGCTGGGCGTCCTTCGCGTTCCAGGGCGACCGCGCGACGGGATGGCGGTTCCGTCCGTGGGAGCCGATCGTGGTACTCGCCGGCGAGGCGCTGTTCGTGCTGCCTTGGATCTGGGTGCCGCTGATGGGGGTGTTCGTCGCCGCTTTGCGCCGCGGCCCCGCTGATTGGCGGAGCTGGCTGCTGTGCTGCCTCGGCGGGCCGCCGATCGTGCTGTTCGCGCTGATCTCCGCATGGTCGAGCCAGCGGGTGATGTTCCACTGGGCGGCGCCGGGTTATCTGATGATGTTCCCGCTGCTCGGCCAAGAGATCGCGGAGCGGATCGACGCGCCATGGGTCCGCCGCATGCTGACCGGCACGGCCGCCCTGGTCTTGGCTGCGGTCGCCGTAGCCTCCACGCAGGTCCGACTCGAGTGGATGCAACCGCTGATCGCCGCCGTCGCGAAACAGGACCCGGACCTGGAAGCAATCGACTGGAGTTGCTTGCGTAACGACCTGGCTTCGCGTGACCTGCTGAAGCCGGGCGTGATCATCGGCGTGCCGAATTGGCGCGATGCCGGGAAGATCGCCTACGCGCTCGGGCCGGAGGCAACGGTCACCGTGCTGAACGGGGACTCCCGGCAGTTCGGTTTCGTCGCGCCAGCCAGCGGCTTTTCGGGGCGGGATCTGCTCGTGCTCGCGCTTGACAATCCCGAGCGGGCGCGGCGCGAGCTGTCGCCGTGGTTCTCCGCGCTCAAGGTGCTACCCCCATCCTCAATCAACGACAATGGCGTTCCGTTGCAATCGCTATCAGTTTTCCTTGGCCGGAGCCTGCACGTCCCGCCGCACCCGGACTGATCGCCCTTGGAAATCGCCATGGGACGGACGGTTGGCGCATTCGTGTTACACCGAACCCGGCACCGTGTATGGGATCCGAACGCCGGGATCGTCCGTCGGAAACCCCTTACTGTCACGCGTCACCAGCAGCAGGCCGCGCGCCCGCGCACAAGCCCAGACGATCGCATCCGGCAGCTTGATCCGGTGTGCCCGTCGTAGCCTCGCCGCTAGCGCCGCAACATCGTCATCGAGCACGATCAGCAAAAATCCGGCAAGAAAGTCCCTTGTCGCTTGCTCGGCGTCGGCCGGTGCGCCAACCATCACCTCGATCCAGGTGATAACACTGATCGCCGTATGGTCGTAACGCCCCAACTCCGCTCGGGCCGCGCGAATGCCGCGCAGGTAGTCAATCAGGATATTGGTATCGAGGAGCGCGTTCACCACTCCCCGCGGAGCTGGCGCTGGTGGGCGAGCCCGTCCGGACCCTTTCGCCCCCACAAGCCGAAGGCGTCCGTTGTCCGGGTCTGCCGCCGGATCACCAGATAAGTGCCAACCGCCTCTCTAATCAGCGCGGCACGCGACTGCCCCTGACGGCGGCCAAGCTCGCTCAGCTCCCGCAGATCCGATTCGGGGATATCGACGAGAGTCCGCATTGCCGGCATGCATCCTATATCTGATATCGTGGCCATATATAGCTGAACATCGCCCTTCGGGCAAGCGCCGGGACGGTCTCGACCGGATGGGTCGCGCGATAGTCCCCAGGACAGCTCCCGGCGACAATCGTCCCCTTCAAACAAGCAGCGGGACGGCCTCGGCAAGAGTCATGGGCCGATCATGCAGAAGCGCGGAAGCGACTGGCGCCTCCCAGGCCGCCTCGTCCGGCGCCAGTGGATCGCACGGCATCAGGCGGTGCTCCAGCACGCAGCGGGCCAACAGCGTGCGCCGCGCGTCGGCACCTGGCCGCGACCCCTCCCATGCGAGCAGCACGGCACTGGCAACATTGTACAGCGCCGTCGCCGCGCTGCGAGCCAGAGCTTCATTCGCTGTCGCCCGCTCCGCCGTGGCGATGGCGCGGTCCACGGTCTCGCCCAGCCGCGCGCGAAACGGTGCCGGCAAATTCGAAGCCTGATCGAGGCGTGCCCGCAGCAATGCCGCAAGGGCGCGATGCGCGCCATTCTTCGCCACTGCCCTGCCGATCACGTCGAGCGCGTTGATGTTGCTCGTCCCTTCCCACAACAGCCCGACCTGAGCGTCGCGGATCAGTCGCGGGTTGACCCAATCCTCGATATAGCCGTTGCCACCGCGTGCCTCCATCGCGCCGGTCGCGACGCTGACGTTATCGCGGCAGGCGCGCAGCTTGAGCAGCCCGGTCAGGATGCGCAGCTCCGCCACCGCCCCACGCTCTATCGCATCGGCGGTGACGAACGCCATCGACAGCGCCTGCTCCGCCGGCACGATCAGTTTCATAAGTTGCCGGCGCATCAGCGGGAACTCGATGACCGCTCGTCCGAAAGCCAAGCGCCCGCGTGCGGCGGCAAGCGCTTCATTGACGCAGCGGCGCATCATCGCCGCGGCGCGCACACCATGCGACAGGCGCGAGAGATTGACTTGCTCCATCATCTGGCGAAACCCGGCATCGAGGCGCCCAACGGGATATGCCTCTGCGCCATTCAGCAAGATTTCGCCGCTCGCCATCGAGCGGGTGCCGAGCTTGTCCTTCAATCGCACGATCCGATACGCGTTGCGCTTGCCATCGCGCAGTCGCCGCGGCAGCGCGAACAGCGCGAGACCGCGCGTGCTGGACGGAGCTCCTTCGGGTCGCGCCAGCATCAGCGCCACGTCGGCGTCGGCGTGCGAGCAGAACCACTTCTCGCCGAACAGGCGCCACGTGCCGCCGTCCTGTTGCGCCACCGTCTCGATTGCACCAACGTCGGAGCCACCGGACTTCTCGGTGATGAACTGCGTGCCCTTCCACAAGGTGGTGCGATCGCCCGAGAGCATGCGCGGCAGCAGATACGCCTTCAGCTCGTCGTTGGCGAATTTTCGTATCAGGTGAATTGATGTGTCGGTGACGCTGATCGGGCACATCAGCCCGAACTCGGCCTGCACGAAAAGATACTGGAGGGCATATTTGGCAACCGGCGGCAGCGGCGCGTTCATGCCGAGCACGCCGCCACGATGGCCCATCGCATGGAACTGGAAATCGCCGAATGCGATCGCCTCCATCTCGCGATAGGCCGGGTGGTACTCGATCCAGTCCTCGTCATGGCCGAACCGGTCGCGGGGATGCAGCACCGGCGGGTGTCGGTCGGCGATGCGAGCCAACTCATCCAGCCGACCGCCGGCCAGCCTGCCGAGCCGGGCAAGGTGCGGGTCGAGCGCCGCATGGGTGGCGGCGGGCAGGTAGATTGCCAGTAGGTCGCGCAGGCCGCGGTCGGCCGCGTAGAAATCCGTTCCGGCGCAGTCGGGTGCAACGCGAACCGCACCCTCACCCGCCGCGCTTCGCGCGGCGACCTCTCCCGCAAGCGGGAGAGGTGTTGCAGTTACGGCTACATCGTGGCGCCGATCACCCACGGCGCGAACTCCGCGGCACCGAAATCGAACTGTTCGCTCTTGGTCCGCTCTCCGGAGGCGACGCGCAGCATCAGATCGAAGATGCGCTGGCCGCATTCCTGCACGGTCTCATCACCGTCCAGGATGGTGCCGCAGTTCACGTCCATATCGTCTTCCATTCGCCGGTACATCGGCGAATTGGTGGCCAGCTTGATCGACGGCGCCGGCTTGCAGCCGAACACGCTGCCGCGCCCGGTGGTGAAGCACACCAGATTGGCCCCGCCCGCCACCTGGCCCGTCGCCGCCACCGGGTCGTAGCCCGGTGTGTCCATGAACACGAAGCCCTTGGCGGTCACCGGCTCGGCGTATTTTACCACATCGACAAGGTTGGTGCTGCCCGCTTTGGCCATGGCGCCGAGCGATTTCTCCAGGATCGTGGTCAGCCCGCCCGCCTTATTGCCGGGTGACGGGTTGGCGTTCATCTCTGCGTTCTCGCGCTCGGTGTATTCTTCCCACCAGCGCATCAGCGCGACCAGCTTCTCGCCGACCTCGCGTGAGACCGCGCGGCGGGTCAGCAGATGCTCCGCGCCATAGGTCTCCGGTGTTTCGGACAGGATCACGGTGCCGCCGTGCCGCACCACGAGATCGCTCGCGGCGCCTAGCGCGGGATTGGCGGAGACGCCCGAGTATCCGTCTGAGCCGCCGCATTGCAGCGCCACGGTCAGCTCGCTTGCCGGCACCGGTTTCGCGTGCAACCTGGTTCGACTTCGGCCAGCACCTCCTTCACGAAGGCGACGCCCGCCTCGACGGTCTTGCGGGTACCGCCCATGCCCTGGATGTCCATCGACTTGCAGCCGGCCGGCGAGTCGCTGCTCTTCCATCAAGCCGCCGATCTGGTTCACCTCGCAGCCCAGGCCGAGGGCCACGACGTGCGAGAAATTCGGGTGGCGCGCATAGCCGGCCAGCGTGCGGCGCAGCAAGCGCAACGGCTCGCCCTCGGTCATGCCGCAGCCGGTCTTGTGCGTCAGCGCAACCACGCCATCGACATTGGGAAATTCCGCCAGCGGGTCTTCGCCGGTGAACGGGTTACGCCGGAACACATCGGCGATCAGCCCTGCCACATGGGCGCTGCAGTTCACGCTGGTGAGAATGCCGATATAGTTGCGGGTCGCGACTCGTCCGTCGGCTCGGCGGATGCCTTCGAACGTTGCGGGATCGTTTGCGTAATCCGTGGGCCGCGCATCGACGCCATAGGCGTAGTCCTTGGCGAAGTCGCCCATCCCGCATGTTGTGCACGTGCACGTGCCGTCCGGGCTCGATCGGAATGGTGGCGAACCCGATGATCTGGCCGTAGCGCCGCACCGGCTCGCCGGCGGCGATCGGCCGCACCGCGACCTTATGCCCGGCTGGGATGCGTTCGGTGGCGCTCACACCCCTATCCACCGGCGCGCCCGGCAACAACGTTGCACGCGCGATCAGCACGTTGTCATCAGGATGCAGCCGGATAACGGGCGGCTGTGCCATGACGCAGGCCTCCAACTAAAGGGTTCCAAGGGCAATGCCCTTGGCAGGGGCTGCCAAGGGGGCAGTGCCCCCTTGGCTTTTGCTCGTCACCCCGCCACCGGCCCCGCCGCCTTGCGGTACCGTTGCGACCGCCTCGCGCGCCGCACGGGCCATCAGCCCGCTGTCATTTGCTATGGTAACGAAGCGGAACCCCATGTCGATCATCCTGGCTGCGTACGCCGGCGTGCCATTATGCAGCCCGGCGAATTGGCCACGCCGTTGAGTCTCGCGCACCAGCATCTCATAAATTCCGAGGATCTTCGGTTCCTCCCGATCCAGCGACGGCGTCATGCCAAGCGAGAACCCAAGATCGCTCGGTCCCACATAGATGCCGCTGATCCCCGGCACGTCGAGAATCACCTCGATATTGTCGATCGCCTCCTGCGTCTCGATCATCGGGATCACCAGCACTTCGTCGTTGGCGATCTTCTGGTAGTTGCTCGCCTCGCCGTACATGGCGGCGCGGATCGGACCGTTGCTGCGCTTGCCGGCGGGCGGATACAGGCAGGCGTCCGCCAGTCGCTGCGCCTCGTCCTTGGTGCTGACCATCGGACAGATGATGCCCCAGGCGCCGCCGTCCAGCGCCTTGCCGATGATGCCCGGCTCGTTCCATGGCACGCGCACCAGCGGCGTGACCGGATGCGCGGCCATCGCCTGGAAGCACTGCACCATGGACAGATAGTCCTGGACGCCGTGCTGCATATCGACGGTAACGCTATCCCAGCCGCACTGCGCCATCACTTCCGCCGAGAAGCCGGACGGGATGGCGAGCCATCCGTTGACAACGGCTTTGCCTTCTTTCAGTCGCAGCTTGATCCTGTTCGCCATCGGGCGTCCCCTCTCGTGCAAGATGGCAGGACGCTAGGCGGCGGGGTTCACCCCGTCAACGGAGCGCGCTCAGTGGATGACCGCTATCGCCGTCAGACCCGCCGCATAAGCCGCAAGCGGAGCAGCCAGCACAGCCCAAGGGTATGTCTTGCCCGGCTTGTCTGTGAGCTCTTCCTTGGTTGCGAGGTGGGGAAGCGTCGCGTCGATCCGGACGATCATCGGCAGCATCTGCGCGAGGACCGCCTTGACCTCGCACATATCATCTTCCAGCCGGGCTACCCGGGCTTCTATACGGGGATCGTAGTGAACAGGGTGGGCCCCTTCAACGGCAGTCGACGGTTACCCGGGAATCAGCACAGCCGCACCCTGCAGCCGGCCGGTGCGCAGGTCGTCCAGCGCCTGGTTCGCGTGCTCCAGCGGATAGGTCACCGGACGCGTCTTCACCGGGACTTTCGGCGCCAGCGCCATAAACTCCTCGCCGTCGCGGCGGGTGAGGTTGGCGACCGAACGCACGATTCGCTCGCCCCACAAAATGTCGTACGGAAAGCTGGGGATTGGACTCATGTGGATGCCGGCGCAGACGACCGTCCCGCCGGGTGCCGTTGCCCGCAATGCAGCCGGCACTAGCGCTCCGACCGGCGCGAAGATGATGGCTGCATCCAGCGGCTCGGGGGGCGGCTGATCCGATCCGCCGACCCAGTCGGCCCCCAGTTCGGTGGCAAAGTCCTGCGCGGCCGTATCGCCGGGGCGGGTGAACGCGAAGATGGTGCGGCCCTGCCAGCGCGCGACTTGGGCAATGATGTGGGCGGCGGCTCCGAAGCCGTAAATGCCGAGGCGGGATGCCTCGCCGGCCGCGCGGAGCGCGCGGTAGCCGATCAGCCCGGCACAGAGCAGCGGCGCCGCCTCGGCGTCGCTGTAGCCGGCCGGCAGCGCGAAGCAGAAGCGCTCGTCGGCCACGGTGAACTCACCGTAGCCACCATTGATCTGATAACCGGTGAACCGCGCGTAAGGGCAGAGATTCTCGCGACACGAGCGGCAATAGTCGCAAGTCCCGCAGGTCCAGCCGAGCCAGGGCACGCCGACCCGTTCGCCTTCGTGGAACCTCTCGGCCCCTGGGCCGCGCGCCTGCACGATGCCGACTATCTCGTGACCTGGCACCAGTGGCAGGACCGGTTCGGTCAGCTCGCCATCGACTACGTGCAAATCGGTCCGGCACACGGCACAGGCACAGATCTTGATCAGCACCTGACCCGACCCGGGCGTCGGCACGTCAATTGCCGCGAGTCGCAAGGGCTTGCGTGGAGCGTCGAGCAGCAGCGCGCGCATCATCCAGGGGTCTCCCGGCGTCATTATTAGCGCCGGTTCCGTCGGCGCTGAAAAGTCACCGCACCATTGAGTGGATTATCCCCCCGCCAGTCGTGATGAGCGTCTAAATACTCGCAGCAAACCGGTCATTTTAGATACCAAATGTTAATAGTTCGCTAAAGTCGCGATAAGAACAATTATCTCTTGACACGAACTCAGGAATACCTAATTGGGTTACCGGATTTTGTCTCCCGCCGGATTGTTCCGGCATTTTGCAGAAGGAAATGCAGCGCATGGCAACACTGACTGTCGGTCCCGATCAGGAGTACTCGACAATTCAGGCCGCAGTCGCCGCCTCCCACAACGGCGACGTGATCCAGGTGGAAGCGGGCACCTACACCAACAACTTCGCGATCATCAGCACCAGCATCACGCTCGAAGCGGTCGGTGGCATGGTGAATATGGTGGAAACCAAGCCGCCAACGAACCTGAAGGGCATGCTGACGGTCGGCACCTCGACATCCTCCCCCAATGTGACAATAACCGGCTTCGAAATCTCAGGCGTGACGATTCCCGCCAAGGATGGCGGGAACGGCGCCGGCATCCTCTATCAGAGCGGCAACCTCACGCTGAACGACGACTGGTTCCACAACGATCAGGACGGCCTGCTCGGCACACCGTTCGTAGCAGGCACAGGCAGCATTACGATCAACCAGAGCGAGTTCGGCTTCAACGGCACCGGTACCGGCCAGACCCATAATATATATGTCGGCGTGATCAACTCGCTGACCATCACCAACAGCTATATTCATGATGCCGACGTTGGGATGGAAATTCAGAGCCGTGCCGAGAACAACACGATCGAGGACAATCGGATCTTCGACAACAACAGCACCGCGAGCTATTCGATCAGTCTGCCCAACGGCGGCGACGACATCGTCTCAGGCAACATCATAGAGAAGGGCCTGCACAGCCAGAATCATACCACAATGATAGCATTCATGCAGGCCCCCGGCTCAGGAGTGCCGACGGTCAGCAGCGCCCAGGGACATTGGGCTAATTCTAGTCTGCTCGTCAGGGATAATACTTTCGTCAATGATATCGCATCCAGCATCCCCGCAGTTTGGAACGACAGCGCAACCCCTGTGTCCGTCACCGTCAGCGACAACTCGTTCTGGAACGTGAATCCGGCGAAGGAGGTACTGGGATCAGCCACTGTTTCGGGTTCGATGACGCTCACTCCCCGGCCGACGCTCAATACCGAACATCCGTGGCTGATTGCCGGTGGCAATTCGTAGGGCCGGCGCCGCCCTTATTGGGCCAAGTCCAGCACCGCGTCCAGCAGTACCTGCGCGCCCTGCGCCAGATGCTCGGGCGCGGTGTACTCTCGTGGGTTGTGCGTGATCCCGCCGCGGCTGGGCACGAACAGCATCGCACTCGGGCAGAGCCTCGCGATCAGCACTGAGTCGTGCCCGGCCGCGGCGATGATATCGCGCGTGGCGAGCTGCCGATGCGCCGCCTTCTCGCGCAGCATTGCACCAAGCCGCGGGTCGAAGCCGGCTGGCCCAAACGTGGCGTAGGGATCGAGCTCAATCGCTACACCACGGCGGCTGGCGATCGTTGCGATCGCTGCGCGTAGCTCGTTCTCCATTGCGACCGCTCGTTCCGCCTGTTCGTGTCGCACATCGCAATGCAGATGGGTGACCGCCGAGACTGCGCCGCGCGCATTCGGCACGTTCTCGATCCATGTCGCTGAAGCGCGGCCGTGCGGCTCGGCAGCCAGTGCCAGTCGCTCCACCGCCAGGATGATCTCGGCCGCCGCAGCCAAGCTGTCGCGCCGACGGTCCATGGTGGTGGGTCCGACATGGCTCGGCTCGCCGGTGATGACGAGTTGCAGGTAGCGCGCATGCATTGTGCCGGTGACGATACCAATGTCCGCGGCTTCCGCCTCCAGCACTGGTCCCTGCTCGATATGCGCCTCCAGCCAGCAGGACCAGCCGCGCGGAGACGGTGTGAGGGGACCGGCCTGGCCGCTGGTGCGCAGCGCCTGTCCGACGCTGACGCCGTCACGGTCAAGGACAGCGAGCGCCGCCTCCAGCATCATGTCGCCGGCATGCACGCGGCTGCCCATCATGGCCGGGCGGAACCGGCTGCCTTCCTCGTTGGTCCAGTTCACCAGCTCCAGAGCCGCGCGCGTCTGGTGACCAGCCGCATCGAGTGCGCGCATCACCTCAAGCCCGGCAAGCACCCCAAATACGCCGTCGAAGCGTCCACCCGTCGGGACCGTGTCGAGATGGCTGCCGAACGCGACTGCGCCCGCCGCCGGCTCAGTGCCCTCCCGGCGGAGGAACATGTTGCCGATCGCGTCCCGCTCGAAGCGGAGACCAAGGGGAGCACACCAGGACAGCAGCAGCGCGCGGGCATCGCGGTCTTCGGCGGACAGGGCCTGGCGGTTGCTGCTGCCCTCCTTGGTGGCGCCGATCCGCGCCATTTCCATGTGCGCGGCCCACAGCCGGTCGGCGTCGATAGCGGGAGCAGTCATGCGTCGTCCGTCAATATCGCGGCCACACGCTGGCGCACCGCCTCGACCAGCGCCCAAGAGGCAGCACCGAGATAGGTCGCATGGCGCGCGATGTAGTCCACGCTACGGGTCTGGTCAGCGAGAACGACACCAGAGACCCGCTCATCCGGCTCGATGCGCACCTCGAACGGCCAGCCTCGGACCTGACGAGTGATCGGAGCAACCAGCGCATATCTCGTTGCCATGCTGAAGCTGCGGGAACTGAGCACCAAGACTGGCCGTTCGCCGCCTTGCTCGCGGCCTGTGTACGGATCGAGCACCATGCGCGCGAAGTCGCCACGCGCCGGCACATAAGCCTCAGTCATCGATGATTTCGCGCCCGACATCCGGGCCCCAATCGACCGGCTCCGGCCGGTTCTCCGGCTTGCACTGGGCGAGCAGCTCCGCCAGCGTTATGCGTCGGGTCGGGCGGATCACCAAGTGATCGCCTTCCACGATGACGTTGACCTTTGCCCCTTCACGAAGGCCCACCTGCTCCAGCATCGGCTTCGGGATCCTGACCCCGACGCTGTGGCCCCATTTCTGCAGAACGACCGGCATGGCGGAACACCCTTGTGCTAGAATACACATAGTATATTCATTATTCGCATGCAAGCGCCCGTCAGTCTGGACGGAACAGCGCGCACAGCGCGGCTCGCCGGCTACGAATATTCTGTCGCGCAGCACCGCTTCGCGCACGAAGCCCGAACGTCCAACCGAAGCGAGCGGTGGCGTCCGGCGCCAACCGGCGCAGCCGCAGCCGCGCGGTCAACAGCGTCGGCACGTCCGGGGAGGCCTCGCTCACCTGAGCCTCTCCGACAGGAGCGGGAACCGGCATGGCTTTTGCCAGCCGGCCCCGCGGGATTACAAGCAGCCGCCGAACAGCGGAGCGCGCAGACATTATGCCACGTCCCGTCGATGCGGTGATTGCGGCTGCCCGAGACAGTCTCGGCGACCGCATCACTACCAATACCGCCCTGCGCGAGCACCATTCGCACGGCCAGGACACCCAGCCGCCGGTGCTGCCTGATGCCGTGGCCTTCGTCGAGACCTCGGAGGAGGCGGCCCGCGTCCTGGGGCTCTGTCACGCGCACAACGTGCCGGTGGTCGCCTGGGGTGCCGGCACCTCGCTGGAGGGGCACGTCACGCCGGTGCGCGGGGGTATCACGCTCGACCTTTCGCGTATGACCCGCATCCTCTCGGTCAGCCAGGCGGACATGGAATGCCGCGTGGAAGCCGGGGTCACGCGCCCGTTGCTGAACGAATATCTGCGCGACCAGGGCCTGTTCTTCCCGGTCGATCCCGGCACCGCCGATTGCACGCTGGGGGGCATGTGCGCGACCCGCGCATCCGGCACCAACGCCGTGCGCTACGGCACGATCCGCGAGAACGTGCTGGGCCTGACCGTCGCCCTGGCCGACGGCCGCCTGATCCGCACCGGCGGGCGGGTGCGCAAATCGGCGACCGGCTATGACCTGACGCATCTCTTCATCGGCTCGGAAGGCACGCTGGGCGTGATCACCGAGATCCAGCTCCGGCTGCACGGCATCCCGGAAGCCGCATCCGCCGCCACCTGCCAGTTCCCCACTCTGAGGGCGGCAGTGGAGACGGTGATCGCGGTCTTGCAGTGCGGCATCCCCGTGGCGCGGATGGAGCTTCTCGATGAAGTGCAGGTGGCCGCCTGCATCGCCTATTCGAAGCTCGACGGGCTGGAGGCGCTACCCACGTTGTTCTTCGAATTCCATGGCACCCCGACCTCGGTTGCCGAGCAGGCGCAGCAGGCCGAGGACATCGCCCAGGGCTACGGCGCCAGCGGGTTTCGCTGGGCCATCGACGCAACCGAACGCAGCAAGCTGTGGCAGGCACGCCATGATGCGCTGTGGGCGGCGCTGGCGAGCAAGCCGGGGCATCAGGGGCTGGCGACCGATGCCATCGTGCCGATCTCGCGGCTGGACGAGGCGATCCTCGGGGCAAAGGAAGACATCGCCGCCTCCGGCCTGTCGGCGCCGATCGTCGGCCATGTCGGCGACGGCAATTTCCACACTGTGATCCTGGTACCGCCGGAACCCGACGGGCTGACGCGGGCCTGGGCGCTCGACAAGAAGATCGTTGCGCGGGCGCTGGCGCTCGGGGGTTCGTGCAGCGGCGAGCATGGCGTGGGGATCGGGAAGCGCGAATTCCTGGAGCTCGAGCACGGGCCGGAGACGCTGGCCGTGATGCGCTCGGTCAAACAGGCGCTCGATCCGCGGGGGATACTGAACCCGGGGAAGATATTCCTGAATTGAGCTGGTGCTGCCCAAGATACCACCCGAAGATCCCCGCGGCCTTCATGGGTGAAGGAAGGAAGTGTAACCGCAGAGGCGCAGAGGGCGCAGAGATTATGTTACTGCCTAGCGCCTTCTCTGTGTCTCTGCGCCTCTGCGGTTACGCTTTCTATCGTGAACATCTCGAGGTGCCGCGATGGATTCCTGCTTGCGCAGGAATGACGCGGTGCGGCGGCCTGCATTTTCGTAGAGAAGGAGACGACCGTGAAAATCACCGGCTACAAGAGCTTCCTGGTGGATGCGCACCGCACGAACTTCATTTTCGTCAAGCTCATGACCGATGCGGGTCATGAGGGCCTCGGCGAGGCTACGGTCGAGTGGAACGAAAAGGCCGTCGTCGCGGCAATCGAAGAACTCGGCGAGTTCCTGATCGGCAAGGACCCGTTCGCCACCGATTATCTCGTCTCAACGATGCACCGAAACTCCTACTGGCGCACCGGCGTCATCTTGCGCAGCGCGCTGAGCGGCATGGAGGCGGCGCTGCTGGATATCAAAGGCAAGGCGCTCGGTGTCCCGGTGTATGAGCTGCTCGGCGGAAAGCATCGCGACGTCGTGCCGTGCTACGGCAATGGCTGGTTCTCCGGCGCGAAGACCGCCGAGGATTTTGCCCGGAAGGCGGCAGAGGCGGTCCGGATGGGGTTCCGCGGCCTGAAATGGGATCCGTTCGGCGCTGCCTATCTCGAGATGGACCGCGCGGCGCGCAACCGCACGATCGAGATCGTCGAAGCCGTTCGGGCGGCGGTCGGACCCGATATCGATCTGATGATCGAGGTGCATGGTCGGCTCAACGTTCCCACGGCGATTGCAATGGCGCGGGCGCTGGCGAAGTTCGAGCCGCGCTGGTTCGAAGAGCCGGTGCCACCCGAAAGCATCGACGCGCTTGCCGATGTCCGCGCCAACAGCCCAATCGCGATCGCGACCGGCGAGCGCTATTTCGAACCCGAGCGGTTCATGGAGCTGATCCAGAAACGCGCGGTCGATATCCTGCAGCCCGATGTCGGTCATGTTGGTGGCATGTTGGAGGCGCAGAAGATCGCTGCAATGGCGCATGCGCGCTTCCTGCCGGTGGCGCCGCACAATCCGACGGGTCCGGTGATGAACGCGATGACGTTACAACTTGCGGCGACCATCCCGAATTTCTGCATCCTGGAGACGATCGCCGTCGATGTGCCCTGGCGGCGCGAGATCGTCCGGGAGTCGCTCGAGTTCAGCAACAGCGAGATCAGGATTCCCAACCAGCCTGGCCTGGGCCTGGAATTGAACGAGGAAGCCTGTCGGCAGCACCCGTTCGTGCGCCATCCGATCCGGCAGTTCGATGACAGCTCGACCGCCACCAGGCCGGAGGGGTCGGTGCCGTTTGTAACGAGACGGGCGTAGTACCCGCTATCGCTGGAGCGCGAGCCGTGTCATTGCGAGGCCAGAAGGGCCGAAGCAATCCCCGCGAATACTGCTTCGGCCTTAAGACCTCGCAAGCCGCGGCCGGCTTGGCGTTTGCGACGCGAGCTCACGCCCGGTCCGGAGAGGGCTGCCAGCGGATCAAACCAAGCGTGATGTAAGTAAGTCGGCCGCGCAGCGTTTCATTGGGGTAGTTGCGCGAGGAGTTCACGAGCTTCGGATGGGGTGCGCAATGAAACGTCCGCGCCGAACCAGTCGCAGATTGGGGCGAGGAGGTTGCGTGCTTCTCGGGCGCGGTTGGTGGCACTCATCAGGCGTGCCAGGCTGAGCGCCGCGTGTAATTCCCACAGACGCGCTCCCTGGCGGCGGGCTATGGCGAGTGCGGTGCGGAGCTGGTCTTCCGCGGCGAGGGGATCAATGGACAGAAGCGCTTCGCCTTTTATTCGATGATATTCAGCGAGATTCCACTCGACGCCGGTGGATGCGCTGGTTGCGATCATCTCGTCCGAGGCTTCGAGCGCTTTGTGATGGTATCCTGCCAATAGGAAACACTCCGCTCTCATGATGAGGAAGCGCTCTCGACTCCGAACCAGACCAAGTTGGTCCATGACCGCGACTGCATCATCTATCTGCGACAGCCCCTGCGCCACATCTCCAGAATTTAGCGCGATTCTCCCCATATAAGCCTTCGCGTGGGCTCCCCACTGGAGAAACCCCATTTTCTCGGATACCTCCGATACGGATCGCGCCAGATCGGCTAGCGACTGGAAATCGCCCAGCAAATAGGTAACGTGGCATGCCAGGTTACGCACCGGCGCGTAAGAGGCACGATCCGCTAACTCGACACGCCGCAAAGCATCGGCTACCTGAGTACGCGCCTCGTTCACGAAGCCCTGAATGGCAAAAACGTTGGCTAGGTAAACGGCCGCAAGAATATCAAGCCTGCCAAATCCGGCAAAATCGAGGCGATTTTCTGGGAACTGATCGGATCTCTCCAGCACAAGTCGGAAGTGTTTTTCTGATTCAGCGAAACGTCCCGCGTAGACCGTCAGACCACCCAGTATCGTGTGGGCTGCCAGTTCAGTGCCCAGGTTATTCTGTGCCAGAGTGAGCAGTTCCTCGCCAATTAGCTGAAGTCCTTCAAGCCCGTGCTCTCCTATAGGCCTCGCCCCACCGAGCTCGGGTCAGTAACTCAATGTCGTTAAGAGTACGACATAGAGTGCTGGCGCGCTCGAAAGCCGCGCTTGCTTCCGCATCGCTGAAGCCGTTGGTGGCTATCAGAGTTCGGCCCAATGCAAGCTGCAGTTCTGCTTCCAGTCGGTGACGTGTTGGGTTTTCGGGCAGCGTCGCCACGAGTTGCAATCCACGCTGCAACTGCGCTTTGGTCTCCGCGATCGCCGACCGCTCGGCCGAACGCTCGCCGGCGCGTCGGTACCAGTCGGCGGCGCGCTCAATCTGGTCCGCCTCGGCGAAATGGCGGCCAATCGTCGCGGCGGCATCTGCACTGGTTTCGGGATTGCGCGTCAGTGCCGTGGCGATCACGCCGTGAATTTCCACACGGCGGCTGCGCGGCAGGCTTTCATAGGCGGCCTCCTGCACCAGTGCGTGCTTAAAGATGTAAGTCGCATCTGGCGGAAGCCCTCGGCGGAATGCGAGTCCCGAGCCAACCAGCGCATCCAGGCCTTCGGCCAGCACCGGCTCCGGCAAACCTGAAACCTCTGCCAGCAGCGTATGCGGCGCTTCGCGCCCTATCGCCGCCGCGATCTGCGCCACTTGCTTCGCAGCGGGCACCCGGTCGAGCCGCGCCATCAGGGATGCCTGCAAGGTCGCCGGTACGGTCGGCGCAGCATTGTCCGATCCGCCCCGTTCCAGCAACGCCCGTGTCAGTTCCTCGATGAACAGCGGAACGCCATCGGTCAGCGCAACTACTCGATCCACTATCGTCGTGGGCAGAGGATGATCCTGCATCACCTGCGTCGCCAATGCCGCCGACTGTCTCTGTGTGAGCCGGCTCAGCGTTATCAGCGCAACGCCTGCCTGCCCAATCCACGGCGAGGTGTATTCCGGCCGGAACGACACGACCAGGAGCACGCGCAGGTTTGGCAGTTCGCCGATCAGCAGGTCGAGCAACTTCATAGTGCTGGCGTCCGACCAATGGACATCTTCCAACAGCATCAGCACCGGCTGACATTCGGCTCGTTTGCGCAGCAACTTCAATAACAGTCCGAATGTGCGCTCCCGCCGCCGTTGCGGGCTCAATTCGAGTTTTAGGCGACCTTCGGTCGGCAGGTTCAATACGTCGGCGATCAATGAGAAGTCTTCAGGTGGCGTCTCCGGCCCCATAATCGCCTGCAACTTCTCGAGCCGTTCACTTCCCGAATCTCCGCGGATAAAGCCGGCCTCGCGTTCCCATCGTGCCGTTACCGGATATAAGGGTGTGTCCTTCTGATACGGGGAGCAGAAATAGCGCAGCCCCTCATGCGGCTCACTTCCGATTCGCTGTGACAACTCTGCCATCAGCCGCGACTTGCCGATGCCCGGTTCGCCGCAAATCAACACCGCCTGGCCCTCGCCGGCGACGGCGGTTTGCCAGCGGCGCAGCAACAGCTCCAACTCCTCTTCGCGGCCGACCATTGGACTGCGCTGCGGCGCGCGCAATGCTTCGAAGCGGCTCTCCACAGAGCTCTGCCCGAGGGCGCGCCAGGCGTGCGCAGGTTGGCGCGTTCCCTTCAGCGGAAGTTCACCCAGATCTGCCCATTCGAACAACGCCCCGGTGAGGCGCCTTGTCGCTTCGTCCACGACAACCGCGCCAGACTCCGCGGCACTGAGTAGCCGGCTTGCCTCACCCGGCGTCTCACCAATCACCTCACAGGCGGCGCCAACCAGCACGCTGCCGCTGGCCACGCCGACGCGTACGGCTAGCCCGATGGGAAGCGACGCCTCGCGTTCGGCGAGATGATCGGCAAGTGCAAGGGCGGCATGGATTGCTTGCTCGGCCGCATGTTCGCGCGCGACGGGGTAGCCAAAATAGGCTAGCACCTCGCGTCCGCGGCTCTCGGCGATCGTTCCCCCGTGGCGACCGACGACGGCGGCGGCATAGCGCCGATAAGCGTTTATGACAGCGAGCAACTCTTCCGGATCGCCCAGCAAACTGGCTCCTGCTGCCGGGACCAACTCGGCGGCGAGTGCGGTTATGTAGCGTCTCTCAGGGTGAGCCGGTGCGGCTGACGGCTGCGCAGCAACGGTTTGTTGCGGTTCTGGCGCCGAGGTTTCCGCTTGCTGCACTTTGGCTGCGAACTTGTAACCGGCGTTGGGTACGGTCACGATCAAGCTTGGGTGCTTGGGATCCGGCTCGATCTTGCGGCGCAGCCGCACGATCTGCATGTCGATGCTACGGTCGTAGGCCTCGGCTTCACGCCCGGCCAGAATTTGTAATAGTTGCTCGCGCGACAGCACGCGTCCCGCTTTTTGCACCAAGACGCGGAGCAGACTGAACTCGCGGTGTGTGAGTGAGACTTCCTTGCCGGTGGGGTCCAGGAGGCTGTGGCCGCCAAGATCAAGCCGATATCCGGCAAACTGTAGCGTCGGCTCCGCGGTGTCGTATTCGGGGGCCGGCGCCAGCGCCTCCGCCACCTGGGCGAGCAATCCAGTCTCATCTGTTACATCGAGCAGATTAGAGTGTGGGTCGCACTTGCTGCCGGGCGTCGCGACAAGCAGGACATTGCCGATTGCGGCTCGGAGTTCCTGTAGCGCGCCTCTTTCGCCAGGGCCGCGCCCATCATCCGCGACAATTGCCAGGGCGATGCCGGCAAAGCCGATGCGGCGGGCGTGTGAGGCGCTTTCGGCGATCTCGACGCGGTAGCCGCCGGTTTTCAGCAGTCGCGCAGAGTCGCGCGCGCAGCTCCACGTCCCGGCCGACGATCATTATCCGGTCGCGCACGAAAGCCACCTGGGAACCAGCCAGCGCGCGGCGATCGTAGCCCAATCGAGGGGCTGTTACCAGCCCGTTACTCGCCTGTGGTCCGGCCGCGACACCGCACGGGGATGATCATCCGGCAATTTCGGATGATCGAGTAGTCACAGCCCTCAACCTGAAGGAGAGACCGATGAATGTCGCGTCACGGACGTTAGGCGCCGATCTGCCGGCAGTTACTCGCCCTTTCGCCCTGCTTCATCGCGGGATGACGCGGGTGGTTGCGACGATTGCACTCTGGCACCGCCGGGCCCACGACCGGCGACAGCTCGCGCTAATGCTGAGTACATCGTCCCCCGGTTTCCTTCACGACACTGGCATCCTGTGCACCGAAGCACTGGAGGAGGCGAGAAAGCCGTTCTGGCGCGCATAATTTTGGCGCTGCACTGAAGTGCCGAAGAACCATGAATGGGAGCGGAACAATGATTGCAGCCAATAACACCACCAATAACCACGCGTTCGAGAGTGCCGTGGAAAGGCGACACGTGAAAGTGATCGGAGCCGGGAAAATCTCAATTCGTAAACCGACCATGTCCAACGTCGCCGCGCTCGCTGCATTGTTTTCAGAAATGCAGCGCCACTACGACGCGCCGATTTCCGACAAGCAGGCTCTCGAGGCAGCCCGGCTGGCCTGCAAGCCCCCCTCAGAAGCATTCGACCCCAGAGTACTGATCGCAGAAATGGATCGTATTGTGGTCGGCTCTATCGTTCTGAATGTCACTTTTCCGGCCCAGGAGCTCACCAAATCTCTCTACATACGGGATCTTTATGTGAAAAAGTCTCTCCGTCGGCGCGGCATCGGAAGCGCTCTCGTACAGGCCGCTGCCCGGCTGGCTTTCGCCGAGGGATTCTCCGCACTCGATTGGACGACCGATGCACACAACACGGCTGCCCGCCAAATGTACAACTCGTGCGGAGCACGCATGTTGCGTCGGACCTATTATCAACTCACGCCGGAGGATAGCGACAACCGCCTCCGCAAAACCGTCTCGCTGCCTGCCCAGCTATGTTGCTAAAGATGCGCTGGGGGCACGCGCACACGGATTCGGCGTCCGAGTGCGCCGTGGTCGCACTGCGGCAGCACAGGCCATCCCTGTGGGACCGCGTCGCTGGAGAGCTGCCGTGGCCGGTATTGCTCGCCGCTTGCAGCATCCTGATGATCGATTTCGGCATGGCGTTCGGAACCGTCGTGTTCTTCCCCGCGGTGCAAGCAAGCCTGCAAGTACCGGCATGGCATCTCACATTCGTCTTCTCGGCGAGCGCCTCGATCTACCTGTGTCTTGGTCTGCTGTCCGGACCGATCGCCGATCGCCGTGGCGCCGCACCGATCATCGCCGCCGGTCAGGGTGTGCTGCTGGTGGGCCTGAGCCTTGCGGCCGTCGCGCGATCCGAGCTGGTGTTTGCCATTGGATACGTAACGGCCATCGGCGGTGGGGTGGGGCTCACGTACGTGCCGACACTCGTAGCCGTGCAACACCGGGCGCCTCGCCGTGCACCGCTCGCTGCGGGCATAGCGGGAGCCGGGGTCGGCCTCGGCGCCCTGTTCGGCGCCTCATTCCGCGGGCTGCTGAGCGACCGGTTTGGGTGGCGGATGGGCCTCGTCCTGGCGGCCGCGACTGCCCTCGCTGCTGCGTCGGCAGCAGTCGTACTCATTGCGCCCACGGCTAACGCCAGCAGCATCCTAGAGACGGCAGCGCCGCGCCACCGACTCCCGCAGCCATCCGTGACGACAGCAGCCAAGGCCAGCCCAGTGCGCCTCTATGGCGCTTACGCGCTGGCCGCAACGGTGGCCTTCGTGCCCTTCTCCGGCTTGGTGGATCTCGGCCGTGAAGTTGGATGGCGGCCCGGCACCGCCATTGCGATGATCGGCATCGTAGGTGTGGGCAGCGCGACCGGGCGCCTTCTTCTCGGCGGCATCGCCGACCGGTTCGGCGCATGCCGTGTCACCGGAGCATGCGCGCTCGTCCTGGGTGTGGCGCTAACCTTGATGTCGATCACCCGGCTACCTTTGGCATTCGCCGGCCCTGCATTCGCATTCGGTGCTGGGTACGGCGGCATGTCAGCACTCACCACACCGAGCGTGGCCGAAATCTTCGGGTCCTCGAATCTCGGTCGGTCGGTCGGCCGTATGATGACGGCGTGGGCGCTTGGCTTGCTGATCGGACCGTGGCTCGTCGCGCTGGCCAGTGAACACCTGGGAGGACATCGGGATACCTGGCTCGTCTACGCCGCGATTAGCATCGCATCCGGGTGGTTGTTTCTTCGGACGGGCGTTGCCAAATCAACCGCCTCTCGCGCTCCGATCAGGGTCAAGCCAAGCTGATTGGGTGTTGTCCCGGTCTTCATCATTCGCAGGTGTCGCAAATGCAAACTGATGAGCCTGGCCCGCATCCGGATAGTCGCGGCATCAGCCGCCGGCTGATTTCATCCGGATCGACCTTTGAAACCGCGATCGGCTATTCCCGCGCTGTTGTGGACGGCGAGTGGGTATTCGTCTCCGGCACCACCGGATACGACTATACCACCATGACGATCGCGGATGACGTCGTCGCCCAGGCCGAGCAGACGCTGCGCAATATCGGGCAGGCGCTCCAACAAGCAGGGTGCTCGTTCGCTGATGTCGTGCGGGTGCGTTACATCCTGCCGAACGCGGCGGATTTCGAACGCTGCTGGCCCGTCTTGAACCGCACCTTCGGCGACATCCGCCCAGCCGCTACTATGCTCGCCGCCGGCCTCGCCGACCCCCGCATGAAGATCGAAATCGAAGTCACCGCCCACCGACGCTGATCGAAGGCAAGTAATATAAGATGGGCTAAAGCTCATACCCAATGGTGTCGGCCAGCCGCCTCGTGCTTTCCTCGAGGCGCAACTCCACGCCCTCACTCTCCCAAGCGCGCGCTTGCTCCGGATCGATGGCGCGGAAGCGATGGATCTCGCGACTTCCCGCCGCGATCGTTCCCTCTCGGACTCCATCACGCATCCGGTTTCCCTCGTAAGGATGCAGGACGGAATCCTCGTAGGGAACTCCCAGGAACGCGCATATCCCCTCGAGCACTGTCCTGGGCGAGGTGACGAGCTCCTCGGAGCGGACGGTGATCTTGCGGTCCGAAGGGATCTGCCGCAGTAAGTCGAGCGCGTTGCGCGTCATAATGTTCCAGAGGAGCTCGGATTCCTGGAGCGGCGCAGCGTTCTCGGGGGCTCTTCCGTCCGTGGCCCACCTTAGCAGCAGCCCTGCCGCATTGTCGCGTGCCCGGTTCAGGATAGACGGTTTAGGGTGCCGGATCAGGTACAGATAGAGCGGCTCTTCGAACCACCTTTCGGCCTGCGCAGAAATCCTGCCGCGCAGGGTGTAGAGAGGTGACTTGTCTACCAGCATCTTCGGCCGGATGGCTTCCGACAGTGTCGAGTAGATATCGCGGGTCGACCGCCTCTCATCCGCCCATTGGCGTACCAGGCGCGAAGCGGGGTCTCCGTCGAGCTGAAGGGCCTCCATCACTGCTCGTCGTAGGCCATCGACCATGTCACATCCCAAGGCGGCGCATGCCTGCGTGGGGCAGGGACCGAGCACCTGTAGCAACTCACCCGCGTCTTCGAAGGCGAGGAGGTTCAGCTCGGGAGGGGCAAAGAGGCGGGAATGGCCAGCCAGCATCACCCTAAGGAGCGTCGTGCCGGATCGGCCACAGGACACAATGAAGGCGGTCCTTCGCCCGGGGCGGGATTCCTGCCCGCTCACAGCGGCGCGGCCCCATCTGACGCGGAGACCGCCTGGACTCCCACCCAGGCGTGGTTAGTCCACCGTCGGGCCAGCAGGTGATGCCGGCTTTCTGGCTCGAGTATCAAGGTCCGCGCTCGCGCCCGAATGGGCTGCTGATCCGAATCCACAAGCTTCACCTCTCTCATCACCGTGGCCAACACAGTCTTCATCTCAAGGAGCGCAAACCGGTCGCCGATGCACCTGTGAGGCCCCGAGCCGAAAGGCCGGAAGGCTGCCGGAGGCAAGTCACCGTCGAGATGGGCGGCGAAGCGCCAGGGATCAAACTCGAGTGGCCGGGCAAAGTTGTCCGGGGACCTGTGAATGATCCACGGGCTGACAATCAGGAAGCTGCCCCGCTGGATTCGGTAGCCCTCAAGCAGCAGATCCTCAGTCGCCACACGGGCCTGTCCCCAGATTACCGGGAACATCCGGAGGGTCTCGAGGGCAATCATCTCCACAAGCTTAAGTTCGGCGAGGGACTGGCGAGTGATCCCCTCGGCTCCCACCGCGGCCGCCACCTCGCGGCTAGCCTCGGCGGCCACTTCGGAATGGCGGGCGAGGAGCAGGAGCGCAAATGTGAGCGCGCTCGCCGTGGTGGCGTGGCCCATCCCGAGCATCTGAAAGATGTAGTGCTTGACGCGGTCCCGCGGAAACGCTCCCGAGTTAACGTCTTCTGTGAACAAGGCATGGAGTCCCACGGGAGGCTGCTTCCCGCCCTTCCCGTGGCTGGCGATGATCTGGTCAATGGCGGCCTCGATGGCCGTCCAAGCCTCGCGATACTCCCGGTTGCCCGTGAGGGCCAACGGGCCCAGGCGTGTGTTGTGGTTCAGGATTGTCTTAAACGCCGGCATCAGGATGTCGATGCGGTCTTCCACGTCGAAAAGCGTGCTGGCCACGATGCGGAGGCTGATCTCCCGCATCGCCTCATGGACGTCGAACGGCTGGCCGTCCAGCCACTGTTTCATCGCATTCTGCGTCACCTTCTTCATCGAGGAGACGAAGGCGTCCATCTCCGGACGAGTAGGGTTGGGGTTGGCTCCACGTCTCTGCTCCCAGTGCTCTGGACCATCGCTCGCCAGCATGGCCCGCTCGTGCATGCAACCGCAGCACGCCTTGATGATCGACGAGAAAAGGTCGGACGGGCGCAGAGTATCCCCCAGGAGGAAGCGGACGTTGCGCACGGCGTCGCGGCTCACTAGGGGGAGCCTTCCGCCGAATATCGCCCTCACAGTCTCCAAGCGGCTGAACAGGAACACAGGAACCGAGCCAAAATAAACAGTGACGCTGGGCCCATAGCAAGCGTGCATGTCTTCGAGGAAACGGAGGCGGTCGCGCCGGTAGCGCAGGCTATGCCCGACGATGGGCAGCCTCCGAGGCCCGGGAGGGATCGAGGTAGAGATCTTTGGAGACGTCATCCATCCGCTCTCATCACGGGGAGCAGTCTCATGGCCCCGTAGAACGTCACCTCCGCTTTTCCGCCGAGGAACTCCGGCCAGTCGACGCAGAGGCAAGTCTCATAGACCATGTGCGTGGGCCGGCCCTTTCTCAAGTTGCTAAGTGGGGCACCTAGGCTGGAGGCGGTGCGGGCATCTAAGTCCTGCTTCTTCGGAAAGCGGTCACTTACGCGGGGCGCTCCAAGCGGATAGAATTAGAGAGCCCCTAGGTCCCGCCCGCGCCGTCCGAATTTCCGCAATTTAACCCGAACTTGTCTGCAGGATCTTCATCACTAGCTGAGAGCCAGCCTGCGCTTGGCGCCGACGCGCACGCAGTTTAACTGGTCTTTCGGGATCTGGCTGCCTGCATCGCAATGCTTTGTCCGCGCGCAGGCGATGGCAGACTGTAGCCGCTCGGTGAGTTCGGCGTCGGTGTAGCCGTTGGCGAGCTGGGTGGCGCCCTTTCCGGTCAAGCCGACCTCAAATCCCCCACCCGCTTCCCGCACGACGATCTTCAGGCCCGACTGAGTCGGGAGTCGAAGGACGACACCCTCGCACCGCCGCTTCGCCCGAACCTCGACGCACTTGACCCGTTCGATGACTGTCTGATCCTCCGCGCGGCAGCGGTTCGCAAGAATGCAGGCAAGCTGATGCTCGATCGCGGCCTGGATGCGGTCCGCGCTCAGCGACGGCGGTGCTCCGGAAATCCGAGCCGATGCGCCCTTCGTGCTGCGAGCGACGGTGACCTCGATATCAGGCACAGCAGCCTCCCTTCTCTGGCGCGAATTTGGCCACACTCAAAAAGTCTATCCTAGGGCACCGTGCTCGTCGATGATTGTAGGGATCCGTGTAAATCTGGCGGATTCGCGCAGCCGCCCGCGGCATCCTCCTCCGCGCACTGGACCAGGACGAGTCCGGCCGCATGCAGCGCCGAGGGGTGGTGGAGGGCGGTATCACGCCGAAGCAAGCCGAGCCGCGCAGCGTCGAACGGCGCCAGCAGGCGACTGATAGCGCCCCACTCCGGCAACGTCGGATCGTGGCTGCGGCGCTGGCGGAGGTCCCAGCCTAAACGACGCCAGCGCCTCGCGCTCGCCGGGCGACAGCGCTGGGCTGAAATCGAACCCGGAGACGTCGAGCCGCGGCATCGGCGTGGTGCTCATGCGTGGTCTGCCGGTTCCGCCCCAGTGATCAACGGAGCGAATGTCTCCGCGATCCCCATCTGCCGCTCCGCAGGCAGCATGACGCCGCGGTCGGAGGTGATCCGCCCGCCATCAAAGGCGCCGGTGACTTTCTCGCGCTGCACCGATGGTATCGAAAACGGCACCAGGGTATCCTCGGTCATGGCGTGGCAGCTTCCGATCCGGCAAGAGGTTGGCTTCGACACCCAATCTCTGAGCCAAATCAGACGCCTACGCTAAATCCGCCAGCAAATCCGTGACCTGCTCTAAACCTGCTCTAAATAACATGGGCTAACATGTTGGCGACCCATCCTCCATGATCATCAGACGGTTGTTGTATCCCCATGGCGTCGCAATCGCCGCTGGTGTCCCCGGGATGGTCCTCCTCTCAATCGGACCCGTCGTCGCCGAGTTGGGTTCGGCCGCCGCAATCATCTGGCCTCTTTCGGCATTGATCGGAAGCATCATGGCCTTTCTATTCGCAAACGTCGTCTCGCGGAACGCAGCCGAGAATGGCGGAATTGCGGTTGCGACCGCGCGGGTCTTTGAGCAACGAATTGGTATCTTGCCTGCGGTTGCTCAGTGGTCATACTGGCTCGGATGGGCACCAAGCCCTGCGATCTACGGAGCAATGATTGGGGGATACGTCCATAATGTCCTGTTCCCGACGCTAAGTCCCTTCTTCGCCATTGCTGCGGCATTTGGCGTGGTGATAATTATATTCGCGCTAAACGTGTTTCCTGTCATCATTAGTGCCAGGGTCCAGTGCACAGTGGCTGCCTTGACGATCGTAGCATTGTTGTTTTTGGTCTTGTCCGCCTTTCGGAACCAAGACATCAATATATCTTATCTCCTTTCGCCCACACCGCCAGGAGGCTGGAATTCCAGAGCGGGTATCTCGTCGGTTGCTGACGGCTTTTTTCTCGCGGGCTGGAGTACATACGGAGCAGAAATCGCGCTAACATACATCACTGATTATCGTGACGGTTATATTGCGGCACGCCGCACTCTTGTCGCGGCTACCTGGATCACAGGCGGTGTATATTCGTTATTTCCACTACTATTCATCGCCACTCTCGATATCAAGATAGCGGCAAGTGATCCAAACATCGCATTAGTAGGCTGGTTAGGCGCGACCGACCCGGGAATTGCTAGGGCTTCAGTGCTCATCGCGTTGGTACTTTCAATGCTCTTGGCCGTCAATATGACGACTCTCGCTTCGTCGCGGCTGCTCGGGCAGATGAGTAGGAACGGGTATTGTCGTCTCAACCTTTCGCAGCAAAACCGCTTTGGGCGGCCGTCGCGCGCATTGCTCTTCGACTTCGTAGCTAACGCGGTACTGCTAGTCATCTTTGCTCTGTTGACGCCGGGTGATCTGTCATCGCTTCCGACGGCGTTGCTCGCAACGGCCAACGTCGGCTACTTTGTGAGCTTGATTCTGGGCCTCATTGCTGGGTCGCTCTCGGACCGCAAGAACGGTGGCGGTCGACCGCGGGTTGCATTGGGGATCATTTTGTCAGCGACGAACACCGTGATGCTTGCGTTCGGTGGCATGGCGTGGGGATGGACTAACATCTTTTTCGGGAGTTTCATCATCATACTGATGACCTATCTGTTGTCGCCGTCAGGTCAGCGAGCGTCGAGATTTGCTCCACCCGGCGAATCGTGAATGTATATGGAACGTGGCTCGACCCCGAAAGTGTGGCGCAATCGCGTCCAATTGGTCGGCGAGTGGGACGTTCGGTTAGCAATGCGATGCCCACGCATTCCTGAGCGTGCGAGAAGGTAGGTCTCCGCTAAACAGGCGAACATGACTTGGTCGCAGCCTAGATCGCACCAAAAATGCGAACCACGGCGTACTACGGATCAAATACACGACTGCCCCCGTTCGGCTAAGCCCCGGCTCCCAGATCCCAGGGAACGAGCCACTGCTCGGTCTCCTCGAGCAAGTGCTCAGCCCGCCGGCGAGCGTTGATGCGTGTGCCTGCTTCATCAGAACTGATAGAACTGATCTGTGAGGACTGGCCAAGCAAAAAGCGGACATTCTGAACCGCTCCACGGCTCCCAAACTCGTCTTGCCGATGGCTCGACACATCCTGAACGATGGCAGGATTCGAAAAGATAATCAGTTTGGTTCGCGCGAGAGAAACATTGCTGCGGGAAAGAACGAAGGTTACCAAAGAGCGGGAGGAGCGTCGCCCCGAATCCCTTTTGCGCTGTGGGTCACTTGGGCAGGAGCATAGGAGTACCATGCTTCCGTAAAAGTCGATTTCGACGCGACCGCCGCCCAGAAATGATGGCCACTCAACGGAGAACCGCGTCTCATATAGAGACTGGGTTGGCAGGCCGTCGCGCAGACGTTGGAGGGTGTGCTCCAGACCGGAGACAATACGACCGTCTCAGCCGCCCTTTGCGGCGGACCAGAGGGATCCGGGGAGAAACTCGAGGCAGCCGATTGCATGCCACCCTGATAGATCAGGGAACACCTTACATTCGTCAGTCGCTGTGACGCGCACAGGGTTAAGCAATGTGGGATCATAGTTCCCAGTGCGGACTAGGTTGTAGAGTCCCGGGAACACAAGCTGGGCATCGTATTTGACTGTCAGAGAAAGGTTCACGAAGTCAATTTGTCCGACGTTGCCGACTAAAGTTGTGTCGGGATCCAATGTCAGACAAACTTGCCCTGATTCTATGTGTGTATCCTCCCCAATCGGAACTTGCACGGATTCGCGCGATAATCCGTAAAGCGCCGCGATGCGGAAAACGGCTGTTTGACGTATTGCTGGATCCTTGGCAAGGTTCGCAGAGGTTTGGGTCATTTGACACCACTTTCCTCCAATAGAGAAGCAACGCTGCACCGTCCGCATCAGGCGGGCAAGTTTTTGGCGTCTGCCGGAGAATGATGCCTGGGTGCCAAGCTCTTGCGAGAGCGCGGGTGAACCTAACGATATGAGTAGTGAGGGCCCCTTTCGAGCGTGGCTTCTAAATCCCTGGCTCGTGAGCCCTGCAGCGATCGCGTCCCCTAGTCCGGCCGGCGATATGTCAAGAGTGCAGCGGCTGCCAGCAGGGGAAATCAACAGACCCCGATCCAATGGATAATGAGAAGACCGCCCGAGCCTTCGCCGCCCAATTCAAGGCTGACATCTACGCCCTGCGCATCGCCGAGCCCCACGAGTACGGACGTTTCCCTGGCTTCGCCGCCGACCCTCCTTCACGCAAGCGCAATGCATGGAGCTATATCGACGCGCGCGATCTTGCACAGATCGTGCACCTCTGCCTGCAAAAGGACGGCCTCGGATTTCAGGTCTTCAACGCCGTCAATGACACGATCACAGCCGAAATGCCGACCGCGGAGTTCCTGGCAAAATGGTGTCCCGGCATCCCGATGACACGGAAGCTGACAGGCTACGGAGCCCCCGCTATCCAACCGCAAAGCAAAGCAGGTGCTGGGCTTTTAAGGAGCAGCACGATTGGCGCAACGAAGTCCGAGCGCTCGCATCCGGCAGCACATGACCCGGGCCAGGCTTGGCCGCTATGCCGCCGCGCCTTCCTCCGCCTCAACCGTCTGCTTCGGGCCACTATCAAGTCCCTTGGCACCCGGATCGCGATCTACCAGCTCGATCACCGCCATGTCGGCGGCGTCGCCGTACCGCACGCCCGCCCGCAGCACCCGCGTGTAGCCACCGTCGCGCGAGCGGTACCGCTCGGCCAGCACCCCGAACAACTTCCCGACGATCGCATCGTCGCGAAGCTGCGCATAGGCGCGCCGCCGCGCCGGCAACCCGCCGCGCTTTCCCAGCGTGATCAGCTTCTCCGCCACCGGCCGCAGCTCCTTGGCCTTCGGCAGTGTCGTGGTGATCTGCTCGTGCTTGAACAGCGCCACCGCCATGTTGCGGAACATGGCCTGGCGATGCGCGGATGTAACCCCGAGCTTCCGGCCCGCTACCCCGTGACGCATGTGTCGACTTCCTCGCTCAGAACGGCTCTTCCAGCCGCTTCGCCAGATCCTCGATGTTCTCCGGCGGCCAGCCCGGCACCGTCATGCCGAGCGACAGCCCCATCGAGGACAGGACCTCCTTGATCTCGTTCAGCGACTTCCGCCCGAAATTCGGCGTGCGCAGCATCTCCTGCTCGGATTTCTGCACCAGGTCGCCAATATACACGATGTTGTCGTTCTTCAGGCAGTTGGCGCTGCGCACCGACAGCTCCAGCTCATCGACCTTGCGCAGCAGGTTGCGGTTGAACGGCAGGTCGTCCTGCGGCTCCTCCGCCCGGATCTGCTGCGGCTCCTCGAAATTGATGAACAGCGAGAGCTGGTCCTGCAGGATGCGCGCCGCCAGTGCCACCGCGTCCTCCGGCGTCACCGCGCCGTTGGTCTCAATGGTCAGCAGCAGCTTGTCGTAGTCGGTGACCTGGCCCACACGGGTCGGCTCGACCTTGTACGAGACGCGGCGCACGGGCGAGTAGATCGAATCCACCGGGATCAGCCCGATCGGCGCGTCCTCCGGCCGGTTGGCCGAGGCCGGGACATAGCCACGCCCCAGGTTGACGGTGAACTCCATGCCGAGCTTCACGCCGTCGTCCAGCGTGCACAGCACGAGCTCGGGGTTCATGATGTCGATGTCATGACCGGCCTGGATCTGGGCGGCGCGCACCTCGCCGGGCCCGCTTGCGGTCAGCGTCATCCGCTTCGGCCCCTCGCCGTGCAGGCGCAGCGCGAGCTGCTTGACGTTCAGCACGATGTCGGTGACGTCCTCGCGTACGCCGGGGATCGAGCTGAACTCGTGCAGCACCCCGTCGATCTGCACCGCGGTGACGGCGGCGCCTTGCAGCGACGACAGCAGGATTCGCCGGATCGCGTTGCCGAGGGTCATGCCGAAGCCGCGCTCCAGCGGCTCGGCCGCGATGGTGGCGACGCGCGCCGGATCCGCCCCCGGCTCGACGTCGAGCTTTTCCGGCTTGATCAGGGACTGCCAGTTCCTTTGGATGACGGCGCTCTGTCTCATTTACTCAATATCCTCGTCGCCGTCGCGGGCCTTGAGACGGCCGCGCCGGGCTTCGCCGGGATAGGCTCCGGCCTGCCTGCGTCAGACGCGCCGGCGCTTGCGCGGCCGGCAACCGTTGTGCGGAATTGGCGTGGTGTCGCGGATCGCCGTAATCGCGAAACCGACCGCATGCAGTGCGCGCAGCGCGCTTTCCCGGCCCGAGCCGGGGCCGCTCACCTCGATTTCCAGGGTTTCCATCCCGTGCTCGCGCGCCTTGCGCCCGGCATCCTCGGCGGCGACCTGCGCCGCATACGGGGTGGATTTGCGGCTGCCCTTGAATCCTTGGCTGCCGGCCGAAGACCACGCAATGGCGTTGCCCTGCGCGTCGGTGATGGTCACCACGGTGTTGTTGAAGGTGGCCGCGACATGCGCGACCCCGGCAATGATGTTCTTGCGCTCCTTGCGACGTGGGCGCGCGGCGGTGGCGGGCTTCGCCATTCTGTGGGGATTCCTTCTATGGGCCAACGTCCCCCTCTCCCCTTGCGGGAGAGGGCCGGGGTAAGGGGGCCTTCCCCTATTTCGTCACCTTCTTCTTGCCGGCGATCGCGACGGCCTTGCCCTTCCGGGTTCGCGCATTGGTGTGCGTCCGTTGCCCCCTGACCGGCAAGCCGCGCCGGTGGCGGAGGCCGCGATAGCAACCAAGGTCCATCAGGCGTTTGATGCTCATCGCGACCTCCCGCCGGAGATCGCCTTCAACGCGGTAGTCGCGGTCGATCAGCTCCCGGATCCGCAGCACTTCGTCATCGGAAAGCTGGTTCACCCGCCGCTCGTCGGGAATGCTGAGACGCGAGCATATCTCGGCGGCCTTGGTGGGCCCGATGCCGTAGATATAACGTAACCCGATCGTCACGCGCTTGTTGGTGGGAATATTGACGCCGGCAATACGCGCCACGTTTCGCCCTTTCTCTGCTGCGAGCCCACCCGGCCCGTTGCCACGCACAAGCGGCCCGCCGGCATCACTGCCGCAGGCACGAACCCGCTGCCAACCGACCCGCAGTTCGCTAGCACGAGATATAGAGGCTGCCTCCGGGGTGTCAACGCCGGACTATCAACTTTTCGTGAACACCTGCCAGCCTAACGCCACGAAAACACCCGGGTTATTCGATTCTAATCAGGAATGGGACGCGTCCCTTCTCCTGGGATTCCTTGGGCCAAACCTGAGTCGGTATCGAGCCGTAAGAAGATCATCACCGCAAGAATCAAGGTGACGTTCCTGAATTCTGCGTTTACGTCTCAGAAAGCTGTTGCGGCGAGACTTCTCTCCGGTGTCGAATACTTTCGTTGGGGGAAGAGGTCGAGACGAAAATGGAACCGGGCTGCTATAGCGCGGCGATTGCCGCAGTGCGTCAAGATTTTGCCATAGAATTCGCAACTACTCCGCAACAACAGAAAGAGGCGTTTCGCTTACGACATCAAGTTTATTGTTTGGAGCGTAACTTTGAACCAGGGAAAGATGGATTGGAATGTGACGAGTTCGATCCGCTGTCCGGCCATGTATTACTGCGTGACCTGCACACAGGCCAGGCGATCGGAACGGTCCGGATGGTAGTTCCCGCACTCTGCAACTCTGGGTTGGAGCTTCCAATGGAGCGAGTGGCAAACCTGCCTCGTCTACGCCAGTTTCCCCGCCGGCAGCTTGGCGAAGTGTCCCGTTTCGCGCTGTCGAAATGCCAGCGGGCCGCCAGCGGCACGCTCGGCGCCCTGCTCCGGCTCTACCTGATCCGCGGTATCGTCCAGCTCAGCGGCGAACTGAACCTCACCCACGGGTGCGCGCTGATGGAGCCCAAGCTGCTGCGGCTGTTGCAAACCTCCGCCATCTACTTCCACCAGATCAGTGGCATGGTTGAGCACCACGGGCTACGCCAGCCCTCGTGTGTCGGACTTGCCGAGATGCTCGACCGCGTCCGACAGGAAAAACCCGTCGTATGGGACTTCATTACGGATTCCGGCGAGCTGCGGCAGCCGGGAGGCATTTCTATCGCCGCCTGATCCGGGCGAGGTCTGGCTCTCCACTCCCAGGAACAATGCCACGAGATATATCCGGCCGCGCTGTTGCATTACGCTCGTTTTGTTGAAAATATCGTGTTCGGCGCCGTTATGAAGATCCGACCTTGAGCGCCTGACAGGATGCGATAACCAAGCCGCAGCCGGTTCGTACTAGCGGTTCTGCTCCGCCGAACTCATATCAGGGTCCCCCCTTCTCGATCAGCCGGTCCAGCGGCAGCCGGCTCGATCGCACAGAGGGCAGACGCCGGGCGGGCTCGCCAATGCGGGCGACAAACACTACCTCGGCCGGCGTCACCCCCAGCCAGTTCTGGAAATGCCCCGCCAGCGCTGCGGCCTTGCTCCGCAACGCCGCCTCGGCAGTAAAACTGGTGCCGCTCTGGCCGTATTCCGCGAAGGCCAGCATAGCCACCGTCGGCTGCATCGCCAGGCCGAGGCGGGTCGTGGTCAGCCAGAACCGCAGGATCGCTCGGCCCGCCTCTATAATGCCGCGGCCCGGATCGGCCCCCGCCTGCGGTGCGGTGCGGCGGAACACCATGAAAGCCCCCGCAGCGAGCCCCGGCAGGTAATCGAGCTGCACCGCTGTCCCCCCGGTGCCAGCCAGCCGATTAAGGCGCTGCATTCGCGACCAATCAGAGAGCGCCCAGCGCAGCATCGGCAGCATTGGCCCGGGAAGACCCACCGCACGCGCCGGAATTCCCTCGGGGCTGAGCGCACGCTGCCAATCGATGACGCGCTGGTGGATCGGGAACGCCTCGGGGCAACGCAGCCTGATATCGGTGGCCATTCCGTTCAGTCGGGCACAGCGCCAGCGCGCCGCCATGCTCTCGTGCCAGTCAACCTGGAGGTGGGCGCCTTCGCCTCCCGCCGCGGCCCCCTCCCCCTTGCCCCCTCCCGCAAGGCTACCGGAGTCCCACAAGTGCGGAACGATTAGCCAGCATCCAGCCCTGCACCATGGCATCGAGGCGCTTGAGACCGCGGGCCATGGTCTTGGGACCGGGCGGCCGATATCCCTTGGAGGTGTAGCCGGACCAGCCTCCGAGGCGTGCGGCGATCCAGGCGTAATAAGCCAGCAAGGCAGGATCGAACGGGTTCTTCAACTTGTCGGTCGGCCCTTCGAGGGAGGCGCTGATCGCCCGTAGCGCCGGCAGTTCGGCGGGGTCGGCAACGTCCTCTATGGACTGCCCCGTACTGCCGTCGCGACCGATCACCAGTTGCATGACCCGCACGGCGGCAATCAGCGCCACCGTCACCAGCTTCGCCAGGCTGAGCGGCGTCGTGATCTGCGAGGTCTCCACATCGACACCGTCCGTCTTCATCGTACGGAACAGCTGTTCGATGATCCAACGCAGCCGGTACCAGGCGACAATCTGCAGCGCCTCCGCCGCACCGCCCACCGCATGCGTGGTCAGCAGACACCAGTGTAAGGGTTGCTGCGCCGACGGTGGGGCGATCTCGCGCACATCCACCACCCGCAGGGTCAAGGTCGGCGCCAGGCCTGGCTCGGCGCGCAGTGGCCGCTTGATCGTGACCTCGCCGGAGCGCACCGCCACGACGGCGGTCCGCTCGGCCCGCGCCGGCTTGCCATGCCGGGCCGGCACCTGGATGGTGTGCTGTGTTACTGCTGACCAGGCGGCGCATCGCGCGAACAGTTTCTCATCGCCCTCGAGCGAGCGGTTCTGCGCGGCCCGCACCAACAGATGCACGTTGTCCGGCCGACGCGCGAACTGGTCATAGATGTCGCCCTCGCGGTCCTCGACCACAGTGATCATCGCCGCCTCCGCCAGCACCTCGCCGGCGGTCTCGGCGGCCGCCAGCCAGCGGCGAGACTCCTTCTCGTCGGCCGGGCGTGTCTTATGGTCCGTCACCGGGCCGTCGGTGCGGTTGATCACCGTGGCACCGACCAGCCCGATCAGCCCGCCCTGCTCGGCATCCACCGCAATCACCGGGTGCAGCAGCACGCCGATGTCGGTCCCGTTGCCGACCGTGCCAAAGCCGCGCTTGGCGCCGCTGTGGGGAGCGTAATTCAGCTCCGTGGTATCGGTGATCGCCAGGACGTGCCGCCCGACGGCGCGCCGGGCGGTCTGCCGGGCGGCATGCACCAGCATCTCGTGCATGCTGACCGCCTCGTTGTCGAGGAAACGCTGAAACTGGCGGGCTTGGCCGCGGCTGTCGGCCAATGCCGAGAGGCACATGGTGCGCTGCTTCTGCATCGCCCCCAGCAGGCTGTCGCCGACCGCGGCCAGGCGGCGATTGCCAAAGTGACCAAGCTGCGGCTGGTCGTTCATGCGAATCGGCTCCGGTGGGTTGTTGGTCGGGAGCGAATTTGATTTGCAGGGGGCTGCAAAGGGGCCTGCCGGAGGGGCGGCGCCAGCCGGCTGCCGCCGCCCGTTCGGCGGGAGCCTCGAAAGATCGCTGATGCAGACTCGACCCGCCTCAAATCCGCTGCTCAGCACTCAGGAAAGTCGATTTGGGGTTGTGGGACAACGGTAGCCCGCAAGGGGAGGGGGAATAACGGCGAGCGAGGCTTCCAGCGCCGCCTTCTCGCGCGGGTGCAAGCCCCGCCAGCGATAGCGATGCCGATCGACCGAGCGCAACGTCAGCACAGAGACCAGCGGATCGACTGTCCGTTCCGGTGTCGGCGAGAACCTCACCCGCAGATGGCGGTCGGTGCCGCCGCCTTCTGCCTCCCACTGCATCGCACGCCCGTAGGCGCTTGCGGCGATGTCGCGGGCCTCTATCAGCATCCCGCCGGCAAGCAGCGTCGGCTCGCCGTCCCGGTATTCATAAACGCTGGTAGGCTCAAGACGGAGGCGCACGGCCACTGACTCGGAATCCAGGATGCGAAACCGCCAGGGCTGTGCATTGTCCCCGCTCGGCGCCCAACGCGCGAGGTTCAGGATCTCCTCGATCGGGCTGCGCCCGCGGTCTGGCGGGTCCGGCGCGACGGGTCGGGGCCCGGCGGCACGCCCCAGCGTGCGACGCGCGAGGGCAAGCTTCATCCGCTGCACTGGCCCGCCAAGCCCGAAGGGCAGCCGCGTGACCGCCAGCCGGTCCAGATAGGCATCGAACTGATAGTGCCACGGCGCCGGCTTCACCCCACCCCGGCCGAGCAGCAGCTTGACCGAGGCCGCTGCTGTCACGCCGGCGCAGAGATGCACCGCCGCCGCCGTCGATGGGCCCTTGCGCGCCGCCAGGTTGATCCGCCCCGGATCAACCAGATAGCGCCGGTGCAACCCGCGCGGCACCAACCCCATCAGGAACCGCAGGAACTGCTCCTCCGGCGTCTGCCCCTCGAAGCGGAAGTATCCGCTCGAAGCTCATCCCGTCGGGGGTGAAGACGAGGTAGCCCACCCCCATGCCGATCGGCGCAGCCGTCACCGCGGGAATGCCGCGCTCGTGGCAGCGGGCGAAGAGCTGCCGGCGGATGTCGATTTCGAAGAAATCCAGGCCATCGACAAAGAGATCGGCGCCGTCGAGGAACGCATCGACCGTGTCCGCCGCCACCCCGGCATCGAAGCGGCGGATCCGCAGCTCGGGGTTGATGGCGCGCGCCATCTCCTCCAGCACCACGGCCTTGGGCCGACCGACCGTCGCCAGCATCGCACCGACCTGGCGGTTGAAATTTGCAAACTCGAACGTGTCGAAGTCGGCGATGACGAAACCGCCGATACCCAGTCGGGCCAAGGTCAGCAGATGCACCCCGCCGACCCCGCCCATCCCGGCGATTGCCACGGTTTTCGCGCGCAGGGCGAGTTGTTCCCAGTCCGTGATCCATCCCAGGTTGCGGTCAAAGGCGAGGTCGTATGGGAAGTTTAACGCTTCGTTCATCTTTGCTTACCGCGATTCCGGATGGCCGCGACGACGTTTTGCCGCAGACTTCGCCCCCAAGACACCCGGCAGTAGCTGCCGTCCCCTACGGAGATCCCTGAGATTCTGGCCGGATTCTAGCCGCGGGGACGCCGCGTGTGTCGTGACTGGCCCGGAATGCAGGGGGTCAGGCGAGAGTCAAAAAATCGCTAACGCACCGCGTTAATCTCTTGCAATGCTTCCCGTCATCTGGCAGACTCTCGCTGGTTTGGTATCGCTCGGGCGGCGAACAGCGCTGCCCGGGGACGGCAAGGGAGATCTGAGATGCGTGCGACGACTAGGCTCCGCTTCCTCAAGACTGCCGCCCTCGGCCTCGCGCTGAGCGTCGGGGCATATGGCACGGCGTCGGCTGGTACGATCAACTTCACCTGGAACCCGTCGGCAACCGCGAATACGACCGCGGGAACCTTCACGGCCGACGCATTCACCGTTGAAGATTTCGCGACGATCAGCGTGCCGACCAACCCAGCACCGGCCGGTTCCATCAGCGAAGGCGGGTTCCTCGAAATCAATGGCTTTACCCTCAATGGCACGGCTGTGAGCACGGTCCACACAACAGGTACCGGGGGATATGGGATCTATGAGGCGTATACCGCCACATCTCACCTGACTTCATGCACGACGGGTCTGTGCGGCGCATTCGACACGGTCACCGCCAGCGTCTATCTCTATTCGACGGTGCACGGGCTGGCGAGCTACTCGTTCGCGAGTTACTTTTCCAACCCGACCATTGATCTGCCGGCCGGGGCGAACCCGGTGCTGCTCGCCACTGAGAGCGGACCGTTGTCGTCCATAGTCTCACCGAACGAGGCCGAGATCAGCAGCGGCGTACCTTCGGCAAGCGTCGATACGTTGTGGACTAACGTCTTCAGTGGGGGTTTTTTTGTCAAACCGCCCTTCGGTCCTCTCGATCTTGAGCAGGCGTTCACCAACACGACGGGCGTGATCACGAAATCTGGTCCTGGATGCAGCACAACCGGGACCAATTGCATTTATCAGATCCACACACTGCTGTCCGGTTCGCTGAGCCCGGATTTCCCAAAAGTCGCGGCGACATCAGGGATTTTGGCGGTTCGTTGCTGGGGCGGATTTGATCCCGTGACGGCCCTCCCCGACGATACGGGCGGAGGGCCAGGCCATGAACACCGGCAAGACGCTTTTCGCGCAGCTGATGGATTTTCTGCCGTGGAGCACGTTCGACCGGATTGTTGCGCGCTATCACGGCAACCGCGCGGTACGGACGCTGCCCTGCGCCGCACAGTATCAGGTGATGGCATTTGCCCAGATTACCTATCGGGAGAGCCTGCGTGACATCGAGGCGTGTCTGTCGGCGCAATCGACCAAGCTCTATCACATGGGTCTCCGAGGGCCGATTTGCCGTTCCACGCTGGCCGACGCCAACGAAAGCCGCGATTGGCGGATCTATGCCGAGTTTGCCCGGCGGCTAATCGCGCAGGCCAGGCGGCTGTATGCCGACGACGATCCCGACGTGGATCTGCCCAGCACCGTGTATGCTCTCGAACTCGACGACCATCGATCTGTGTTTGTCGGTGTTTCCGTGGGCGCATTTTCGTTCTATCAAGGCAGCGGTGAAGATGCATACGCTGCTTGATCTGCGCGGCAACATTCCAAGCTTCATCCACATATCAGACGGTAAGCTGCACGATGTTCATGCGCTTGATACGCTGCTTCCCGAAGCTGGAGCCATCTACGTCATGGATCGGGGCTACGTGGATTTCGCCCGTTTGCATGTACTGCACGAGGCCGGTGCCTTCTTCGTGACCCGGGCGAAGTCGAATTTGGATGCCCACCGGGTGTATTCGGCGCCGGCAGATCGAAAGGCAGGCGTGATTTGCGATCAGACCATCGCGATGGATGGCTACCTCACACGGCGACATTATCCTGCACACCTGCGGCGCATCCGCTTCAAGGACCCAGAGACCGGCAAAACGCTGATCTTCCTTACCAATCAGGTGACGTTGCCGGCTTTGACGATTTGCGCCCTCTACAAGAGCCGCTGGCAGGTGGAACTCTTCTTCAAGTGGATCAAGCAGCATCTGCGCATCAAGCAATTCTACGGCATTTCGGAGAACGCGGTGAAGACCCAAATCTGGATCGCGGTGTCAGTCTACGTGCTGGTCGCCATCGTCAGGAAGCGGCTCGGTCTGGACGTGTCGCTCTACACATTGCTACAGGTCCTTTCGGTCACAGTATTTGAGAAAATGCCGATCCGATCTGCGATTTTGGCCACACCCGACCAGTTCGGCGACGCCGAAGTCAGCAACCAATTGGAATTATTCACTTTCTGACCGGACAGCAGTGAGATCCACACCGGCGGGGGTAATGGCGACTTCCTCGCCGTCCCGGAGCCTGCATCGCTTGCAATGCTCGGCTTCGGGCTTGTTGCGCTCGGCATAGCAAGACGCCGGAAGGTGTGACGGGGCGACCATTCTCCCGAAACGGCGCCCCCTTGGGCGCCGTTTTCATTCAAGCCCTCGGCATTCCCGCCAGCACCGTTTCGATCTGCCGCGTGACCTCGTCGATCTCGGCCATCCCATCGACCGAAAAGAGCCGGCCCTGCGCTTGGTAATGCGGTAGGATCGGCGCCGTCTCACGATGATAGGCCACCAGTCGCGCCATTACCGTGTCCCGGTTGTCGTCAGCCCGATGCACGAACTCTGTGCTGCCGCACACGTCGCACACACCCCGGACGCGCGTCGGCTTGAACCGCTCGTGATACCCCGTCCCGCATGTCGCGCAGGTGAACCGTCCTGCAATCCGCTCCACCAGTGCGGCGTCATCGACGCGGAGCTCCATCACCGCATCGAGCCGCCGCCCCGTCTCGGCCAGCAGCCGGTCGAGCGCTTCGGCCTGGGGGACGGTGCGGGGAAACCCGTCTAGGATGAATCCCCTGGCGCAGTCCGGCCGATCAATGTGCGCACCCAGCATGCGGATAATGATGTCGTCCGAGACGAGCTGCCCCGCCTCCATCACCGCTTTCGCCTCCAGCCCCACCACCGAGCCGGCGGCAACTTCGGCGCGCAACATATCCCCCGTGCTGATCTGAGCGATGCCGTACCGCTCCTCCAGCCGCTTCGCCTGTGTCCCCTTCCCCGCCCCGGGCGGACCGAGCAGGATTAGGATCATCGCCTTGAACGTCTCTCCCGCTTGCGGGAGAGGTCGGCGCGGCGCAAGCCGCGACACGCGCGGGCCTCACGGGCGGCACCCTCACCCGCCACGCTCCGCGTGGCGACGGTCCAACCCGGGGACATAGGTAACAGTTCAGCCCGACGAGATGGGTAACAGGCTAACTGGCGGCATGGAGGTGCACCATGCCGTGGCAGAGGACCGAACCCATGGACGAGCGGCTGTCGTTCATTGTGAGCTGGCGGGAGAATGGAGTTTCGATGGCGGAATTGTGCCGCCGCTATGGGGTGAGCCGGAAGACCGGCTACAAATGGGTGGATCGTTACGAGGCGGCCGGGCTGGCCGGCTTGCAGGAGCGCAGCCGGGCGCCGCTGCGGCATCCGCATCAGGTCGCGCCGGCGCTCGCCGAGGCGGCACTTGGAGCGCGGCGCAGCCATCCGAGCTGGGGCCCGCGCAAAGTGCGGGCGTGGCTGATGGCGCATGATCCTGGGTTGGCCTGGCCGGCGGCGAGCACGCTGGGCACGCTGTTCGACGAAGCCGGGCTGACGGTGCCGCGGCGTCGGCGCGAGCGAGTGCCGCCGCGGACGGCGCCGTTTGCCGACTGTGACGGGCCGAATGCGGTTTGGACGGCTGATTTCAAGGGCTGGTTCCGTACCGGCGATGGCGCGCGCTGCGAGCCGTTCACGTTGTTGGACGGCTGGAGCCGCTATCTGCTGCGTTGCCAGGCTGTGCGTCGGGCCGACACGGCGACGGTGCGCGCGATCCTGGAGGCGGCGTTTCGCGAATACGGGCTGCCGGAGGTTTTTCGCAGTGACAACGGAGCGCCGTTTGCGGGCCGCGGCGCGGGTGGCCTGAGCCGGCTTTCGGTGTGGCTGATCAAGCTTTCGGTGCGGCCGGAGCGGATTGATCCGGGCTCGCCGGAGCAGAACGGCCGCCACGAGCGGATGCATCTGACGCTCGGGCAAGAGACGGCGAACCCGCCGGCGGCGGACCTGCGGGCGCAGGCGCGGCGTTTTGCGGCGTTCCGTCGCTGCTACAACGAGGAGCGGCCGCATGAAGCGTTGGGCCAGCAGCCGCCGGAGCGGCACTATCGGGCGAGTGCGCGCGGCTACAGCGGCAGACTGTGTTCGCCGGAGTACCCGGAGGCGGCGACGGTGCGCCAGGTGCGCTCGAACGGCGAGATTAAGTGGCGTGGGGAACGGGTATTTCTGGGTGAGCCGCTGGTTGGTGAACCTGTCGGGCTGAGCCCGATCGCGGATGGCGAATGGCGTGTGATGTATGGGCCGATCGAGCTTGGCGTGTTGGACGAGCGGTGCCGGTTGCGACAGCGACGCCGGCGGCGGAGGGCGCTCTGTGGAGTTGTGGACAACCCAAGCGGGTTGCCCACAACTCCACAGAGCCAACAGCGACAAGCGCCTGATTTGATACGATGATGGATGGAAAGTGTTACCCATGTCGTCGGTCTATTCTGTTACCCATGTCGTCGGTTGGACAGCGACCTCTCCCGCAGAGCGGGAGAGGTGTGGGTGGCGCCTCACCGTCGCGTCCTGACCCGCGCTTTTCGGATCAACCCCTCGTACTGATGCGCCAGCAGGTGCGACTGGATCTGCGTCACCGTGTCCATCGTCACCGACACCACGATCAGGATCGAAGTGCCGCCGAAATAAAACGGCAGCCCATAATTGCTGATAAGCAGTTCCGGCAGCAGGCACACCGCCGCCAGATAGAGCCCGCCCACCGCCGTCAGCCGCGTCAACACGTAGTCGAAATACTCGGCCGTTGCGCTGCCGGGCCTGATCCCCGGCACAAAGCCGCCGTATTTCTTCAGGTTGTCCGCCGTTTCCTGCGGGTTGAACACAACGGCCGTATAGAAGAACGAGAAGAAGATGATCATCCCGGCGTAGAGCGCCATGTAGAGCGGCGTGCCGTGGCCGAGCTGCGAGGAAATGAACTGCAGCCAGCCTGTCCCCCCGCCCGAGAATCCGGCTACGGTCGCCGGGATCAGCAGGATCGAGCTGGCGAAGATTGGCGGGATCACACCGGAGGTGTTGATCTTCAGCGGCATGTGCGTGGAATCGCCGCCGAACATCCGGTTGCCGACCTGCCGTTTCGGGTATTGCACCGGCACCCGCCGATACGCTCGCTCCATGAACACAATGAACGCCACCACCGCCACGGCGAGCACGAAGAAGCCGATGATGAACACGGTCGAGAGTGCACCGGTCCGTCCCAGCTCCAGCAGCGAGGCCAGCGCGTTCGGCAGATTGGCGACGATCCCCGACATGATGATCAGGCTGGTGCCGTTGCCCACCCCCCGCGCGGTGATCTGCTCGCCCACCCACATCAGGAACATCGTCCCGCCGACCAGCGTCACCACCGCGGTGAAGATGAACGCGAAGCCCGGATGCACCACCGCGGCACCGGCCTCACCGCGCATGCTCTCCAGCCCCAGCGCAATGCCGTAGGACTGCACCATCGCGATCGCCACCGTCAGGTAGCGCGTGTACTGATTGAGCTTGATCCGCCCCTGCTCGCCCTCCTTCTTCAGCGCCTCGAGCGTGGGCACCGCGGCGGTCATGAGCTGGATGATGATGCTGGCGCTGATGTACGGCATGATATTCAGCGCGAACACCGTCATGCGCCGCAGCGCGCCGCCGGTGAACATGTCGAACATGCCCAGGATGCCATTGCCGTGCTGGGCCATGAGTTGCGCCATCACCGAGGCATCGACCCCGGGGACCGGGATGTAGGTCCCCAGCCGGTAGATGATCAGCGCGCCGAGGGTGAACCAGATGCGCTTCTTGAGCTCGGTGGCCTTCGACAGCACGCCGAGATTGAGGCTGGCAGCAAGCTGTTCGGCCGCTGAGGCCATGGGCATCGATCCATCGAAGAGAGGGACGGCGCCGACCGGTCCCACCGGAGGCGCCGCCAACGCACAAAGTATTTAGGCCGCCCCCTGCCGGTCAGGCAAGGTCGCCGGCGGCGATATCACCTCTCCCGCTCTTGCGGGAGAGGTGGACTCAGTGGACTCACGCCGCGCTCGCCTTCCCTGCCTGGCGCGGAGGAACCGTCGTGGTCACCGATCCGCCTACCTTCTGCACCGCCTCTACGGCCGCGGCCGACGCGCCGGCGACAGTGATTGTCACCGCGCGCGTGATCTCGCCCTTGGCCAGCAACCGCACCCCAGCGATTTGCCGGCCGCGCACCAGTCCTGCCGCGCGCAGGCTGTCCTCCGTAATCGGCTGCCCAGCATCGATCCGCCCAGCGGCAATCGCCGCCTCCAGCGTCCCGAGATTGACCGGCGCATACATCTTGCGGAATGGGTTGAAGAAGCCGCGCTTCGGCAGCCGGCGGTAGATCGGCATCTGCCCGCCTTCGAACCCGTTCAGCGCCACGCCGGCGCGGGCCTTCTGGCCCTTCACGCCCTTGCCCGAGGTCTTGCCTTTACCCGAGCCGATCCCGCGCCCAAGCCGCTTCGACTTCCGATGAGCACCAGGGTTATCGCGAATTTCGTTCAGCTTCATCTCATTCGCCTTCCACCTTCACCAGGTGGGCCACCTTGCGGATCATGCCTCGCACCGCCGGCGTGTCTTCCAGCTCCCGCGTGCGGTGCATCTTGTTCAGCCCCAGCCCGCGCAGCGTCTCGGCCTGGCCGGGCTTGCGACCTGCCGCCGAGCCGATCTGCGTCACCCGGATCCGCTTGCCCGTCTCAGACATTCGCCTGAGCCTCCGGCTCCGGCGCGGCCTCACGCCGCGGCCCGAGAATGTCCTGCACCCGCTTGCCGCGCCGGCTGGCGATCGACCGTGGCGAGGCGCACTTGCCAAGCGCCGCGAACGTCGCCTTGACCATGTTGTGCGGGTTGCGGCTGCCGAGCGACTTCGCCACCACGTCGCCGATCCCCAGCGATCTCGAACACCGCACGCAACGGACCGCCGGCAATGATGCCCGTGCCGGCCGAGGCCGCCCGCAGCACCACCGCCCCGGCGCCGTAGCGCCCCTCGACGTCGTAGTGCAGTGTGCGGCCCTCTTTCATCGGCACCCGGATCATGCTGCGCTTGGCCCGCTCGGTCGCCTTGCGGATCGCCTCCGGCACCTCGCGCGCCTTGCCGGCGCCATAACCGACTCGGCCCTTCTGGTCGCCCACCACCACCAGGGCGGCAAAGGCGAAGCGGCGGCCGCCCTTCACCACTTTGGCCACCCGGTTGATGGTGACCAGCTTATCGATGATGCCGTCGTCGCTCTCGCGATCGGCTCCGGCCTGGGACCGGTCGCGGCGCCGGCCGCCTTCGCGGGGTTCACGTGCCATGCTTGTGCTTCCTCAGAATGCCAGCCCGCCTTCGCGGGCAGCGTCGGCCAGCGCCTTGACGCGGCCGTGGAAAAGATACGCGCCGCGGTCGAACACGACCTCCTTCACTCCGGCCGCCACCGCTCGCTCGGCTAGCAACTTGCCGACTGCCGCCGCGGCTGCTTTGTCGGCACCAGTCCGCAAGCTGGCCCGCAGCGTGCGGTCGATCGAAGACGCCGCCGCGATGGTCCGCCCGGCAGTGTCGTCGATGACCTGGGCGTAGATGTGCTTGCTCGAGCGGAAGACGGACAAGCGCGGCCGCCCGGCCCCCTTCTGCCGCAGCGAGAAGCGCACCCGCCGCCGACGACGATCGCGAAGGTCTTGGATGAAACTCATCGGTCCCCCCTCCCCTTGCGGGAGGGGGCCAGGGGGAGGGGGCGGCGGTAGATTAGCTGGGCGATGCGGCCTCTCTCGTGGCGACCCCCTCCCCCTGCCCCCTCCGGCAAGGGGAGGGGGATGTCGTGCAACACCCTCATTTCTTCTTCCCTTCCTTGCGCCGGATGATCTCGTCGCTATAGCGCACGCCCTTGCCCTTATACGGCTCAGGCGGGCGGAACCCGCGGATCTCGGCGGCTACCTGTCCGACAAGGCGCCTGTCCACGCCTTCCACCCGCACCGCCGTCGGGCGTTCGCAGACAATCCGGATGCCCTCGGGGATCGGAAACACCACGTCGTGCGAGTAGCCGAGGTTCATCACCAGGTTCTTGCCCTGCACGGCGGCGCGGAAACCAGTGCCGGTGATCTCCATCGAGCGAGAGAACCCGGCGGACACGCCTTTGACCATGTTGGCGACGTGCGCCCGCGTGGTGCCCCACATCATGCGTGCCTGACGCTCGTTGTTGCGCGGGGAAACCGTTACTTTCCCGGCATCCACCTTCGCCTCGACCTGATCCGACAGCTTCAGGTTCAGTTCGCCGAGCTTGCCCTTCGCGGTGAGCAGGTTGCCGGCAATGGCCACCTGCACGCCCGACGGAATCTCGACCGGATATTTGCCGACGCGCGACATCGCGACTTCTCCGTCAGAACACGCGGCACAGGACCTCGCCGCCGACATTGGCGGCGCGGGCCTCGGCATCGCTCATCACGCCGCGCGGCGTGGACAGGATGGAAACGCCCAGTCCCGCATAGACGCGCGGCAGCTCCTTGATCTTGGAATAGACGCGCCGGCCGGGTGTGGAGACGCGGTGGATCTCTTTGATCACCGGTTCGCCTTCGGCATATTTCAGCTCGATGCGAAGCTGCGCGACGCCCGGCCGCAGCTCCTCGGCCGCGAAGCCGCGGATATAGCCTTCGCGCTTCAGCACATCCAGCACATTGGCGCGCAGCTTCGATGCCGGCGCCACGCAGGACGTGTGCCGCGCGCGCTGCGCGTTGCGGATGCGGGTGAGCATGTCGCCTAGCGGATCCGATAACGACATCGACCGTCCCCTTACCAGCTCGCCTTGACCATGCCGGGGATCTGCCCGGCCGAGGCCAGGTCGCGCAGCGCGATGCGGCACAGCTTGAACTTGCGATAGTTGCCGCGAGCGCGGCCGGTCAGCGTGCAACGCAGCCGCACCCGCACGGCAGCGCCGTTGCGGGGCAACTGTGCGAGCTTGAGCGAGGCGTTGAACCGGTCTTCCACCGGCAGGCTGCGATCCATCAGGATCGCCTTCAGCGCGGCACGCTTGGCACGGTCGCGCTTCGCCATGCGCTCGCGCTTGCCGTTGCGATTGACCTGTGAGGTCTTGGCCATGCTGTCTCTCTCTACCTCAACCTTCAATTGGCGAACGGCAGGTCGAATGCGCGCAAAAGCGCCTTCGCCTCGGCATCCGTTCTGGCCGTTGTGACGAACACGATGTCCATACCGCGCACCGCATCGACGCGGTCGTAATTGATCTCGGGGAACACGATCTGTTCCCTGAGCCCCATAGCGAAATTGCCACGCCCATCGAATCCCTTGCCCTGGATGCCGCGGAAGTCGCGGACGCGCGGCAGGGCGATGGTGATCAGCCGGTCCATGAACTCGTACATGCGCGCCTTGCGCAGCGTCACTTTGCAGCCGATCGGCAGCCCCTTGCGGATCTTGAACCCGGCGATCGCCTTCTTGGCCAGCGTCTTCACCGGCTTCTGCCCGCTGATGGCGGTCAGCTCGGCCACCGCGGAATCCAGTGTCTTCTGATCCGCAGTTGCTTCGCCCACGCCCATGTTGACGACGATCTTCTCGAGCCTGGGCACCTGCATCGGGTTCTTGTAGTTGAACTCGGCACGCAGCTTCTCGCGCACCTCCTGCAGGTAGCGCTTCTGCAGCCGCGGCATCTCGGGCGGCGAAGCCGCGGGCGCGGGGGCGTCCGCCGCCGGTGCCGGCGGCCGTTCGCGGGCCGCCTCCTTGCGTGGCGGCGGCGCGCCGCGACCCTGCTGGCCGGGCCCACCGCCCTTTCCAGCGCCAGGACCCTGGCCTTTTCCGCCGCCCTTCTTCTGTGCCGTTTTGCTTCCGCTCATCTCCGTCAGCCCTCGATCACCTGGCCGGTCGCCTTGGCGATGCGCACCTTCCGTCCGTCCTCCAGCACCCGGAACCCGACCTTGGTCGGCTGGTCGCTCTTGGGATCGATCAGCTTCAGATTGGACAGGTGGATGCTCGCCTCTTCCTGCACGATGCCGCCGGGCTGGCCGAACCCGCGCGGCTTGGTATGCTTGGTGACGATGTTCACGCCCTGCACGAGGGCGCGATCGGCGCGGGGGAACACGCGCAACACCTCGCCTCGCCGCCCTTTGCTGGCGCCGGTGATCACCACTACCGTGTCGCCCTTGCGGATGCGCGCCGCCATCAGATCACTTCCGGCGCCAATGAGATGATCTTCATGAACTTCCGCCCGCGCAGCTCGCGCACCACCGGGCCGAAGATGCGGGTGCCGATGGGCTCCTGCTGCTTGGTGATCAGCACCGCGGCGTTGCGATCGAAGCGGATCGCGCTGCCGTCCTGACGGCGTACCGGGAACGCAGTGCGCACGATCACCGCCTGGTGGACGTCGCCCTTCTTCACCTTGCCGCGCGGGATCGCCTCCTTGACGGAGACGACGATCACATCGCCAACCGAAGCGGTCTTGCGCTTCGAGCCGCCCAGTACCTTGATGCACTGCACGCGGCGCGCACCGGAATTGTCGGCCACGTCGAGATTGGTCTCAGGATGGATCATGACGGCGCTCCTTCAACCTGTGCTGCTTCGGTCGGCGTCGTTGCCGGTGCGCCCTGCTTGCTGCCCCACAACGGTTCGCCGTTCCGCTCGATCACCAGCCACGCCTTGCGCTTGCTGAACCGGGGGCTTTCCTCGATACGCACAAGGTCGCCGACATGGCACTGGTTGGCCTCGTCATGCGCGGCGTATTTCTTCGAGCGGCGGATGAACTTTTTGTAGATCGGGTGCATGACACGGCGATCGACAAGCACGGTGACGGTCTTGTCCATCTTGTCGCTGGTCACCCGGCCGGTGAGCACGCGTTTCGGCATCGCTTCAAGAACCTCTCAGCTCGGGGCGCCGGATGGTGCCTGGGCGGCGGCGCGCTGGCGCTCGCCCATGATCGTCTTCACCCGCGCGATCTCGCGACGCACGGCGCGGATGCGCGCGGTGCCTTCGGCCTGCCCGGTGGCACGCTGGAAACGCAGGTTGAACTGCTCGCGACGCAGATCGAGCAGCAACGTAGTGAGCTCGTCCGGTGTCTTGGCACGAATGTCGGACGCTTTGTTCTGCGGCGATTTGGCCATCAGGCGTCTCCGATCCGCTGCACGATCCTGGTTTTGATCGGCAGCTTGGCTGCGCCCAGCGTCAACGCGTCGTGCGCGACGTCGGGCGTCACGCCATCAAGCTCGAACATGATCCGTCCGGGGGCGACGCGGACCACCCAGTATTCGGGACTGCCTTTGCCGGAGCCCATGCGCACCTCGGCCGGCTTGATCGAGACCGGCACGTCCGGGAAGATGCGGATCCAGACGCGTCCGGTGCGCTTCATGGCGCGCGTGATGGCGCGCCGCGCCGCCTCGATCTGCCGTGCGGTGATGCGATCCGGCTCCAGCGCCTTCAGCCCGTAGGTGCCGAAATTGAGCCTGGTGCCCGCCTTGGCGTTGCCGTGAATACGGCCCTTGTGCGCCTTGCGGAACTTGGTGCGCTTGGGTTGCAGCATCGCGTCCTGCCGCTCCTTTTAACGCTGCGGTGCCTGTTCGGCGGCGCGTCGGTCCTGCGCCATCGGGTCGTGCGCCATGATCTCGCCCTTGAACACCCACACCTTCACGCCGCAGGTGCCATAGGTCGTCTTCGCCGTGGCCTGACCAAAATCGATATCGGCGCGCAGCGTGTGCAGCGGCACCCGACCCTCGCGATACCACTCCACACGGGCGATCTCGGCGCCGCCCAGCCGGCCGCCGCAATTGATCCGGATGCCCTGCGCGCCGAGCCGCATCGCCGACTGCACGGCGCGCTTCATGGCCCGCCGGAACGCCACTCGCCGCTCGAGTTGCTGGGCGATATTCTCGGCCACCAGCGTCGCGTCGATCTCCGGCTTGCGGATCTCGACGATGTTCAGCGCCACCTCGGCATTGGCCATCTTGCTGAGGCTCTTCTTCAGCCCCTCGATGTCCTGGCCTTTCTTGCCGATAACCACGCCGGGCCGGGCCGCATAGATGGTGACGCGCGGCTTCTTCGCCGGCCGTTCGATCACCACGCGCGAGACGCCGGCACCGCGCAGCTTCTCGCGCAGATGCCCGCGCAGCTTCAGGTCCTCGTGCAGCAGCAGCGCATAGTCGGAGCCGGCGTACCAGCGCGAATCCCAGGTGCGGTTGATGCCGAGCCGAAGACCGATCGGATTGACCTTATGACCCATTTACGAGGTCTCCTGCTTCGTCGCTTCCGACTCTTCCGGACGCTCCGTGACGACCATCTTCAGATGGCTGAACCATTTCTCCACCCGCGACGCGCGCCCGCGCCCGCGCGCGTGGAAGCGGCGCATAACGATGGCGCGGCCTACTTCGGCGCGCGAGACGACCAGCCGGTCCACATCCAGGTGATGGTTGTTCTCGGCATTGGCGATCGCGCTCTCCAGCGCCTTCTTCACCGCCCCAGCGATGCGTCGCTTGCTGAACGTCAGCATCGCCACCGCCTGGGCCGCCGGCAGGTTGCGGATCATCCCGGCGACAAGATTGAGCTTGCGCGGCGAGACCCGCAGGTTGCGGACGATCGCCTGCGCTTCGGTGTCGGCAAGAGCGCGCGGATAGCCTGGCTTGCTCATCTCAGGCCCGCCTCGCTCGCTTGTCGCCGGAGTGTCCGGTGAAGGTGCGCGTCGGCGAGAACTCACCGAATTTGTGGCCGACCATGTTCTCGTTCACCTGCACCGGAAGGAACTTGTGGCCGTTATAGACGCCGAAGGTCAGGCCGACGAACTGCGGCAGGATCGTCGAGCGACGCGACCAGATGCGGATGATCTCGTTACGCCCCGAGCTGCGAGCCGCCTCTGCCTTGGCCAGCAGATACCCATCGACGAACGGACCCTTCCAGACGGAACGTGCCATCGCCTACTTCCCCTTGCCGCGGCGGCGGATGATCATGCCGTCCGTCCGCTTGTTGGCCCGCGTCTTGTAGCCCTTGGTCGGCTTGCCCCACGGCGTCACCGGGTGGCGCCCGCCGGACGACTCTCCCTCACCCCCGCCGAGCGGGTGATCCACCGGGTTCATCGTCACGCCGCGGTTATGCGGCCGCTTGCCCATCCAGCGCGTGCGGCCCGCCTTGCCGATCTTCTGATTCATGTTGTCCGGGTTGGACACCGCGCCGATCGAGGCCATGCACTCGGCTCGCACCATCCGTAGCTCGCCCGACATCAGCTTGATCTGCGCATAGCCGGCATCCTTGCCGACGAGCTGCGCATATGTCCCCGCCGAGCGCGCGATCTTGCCGCCCGCCCCTGCCTTCATCTCCACGTTGTGGACGATCGTACCAACCGGAATTGCGGCGAGCGGCATCGCATTGCCTGGCTTGATATCGACCCGCCGCCCAGCCACCACCGTATCGCCCACACGCAGCCGCTGCGGCGCGATGATATAAGCAAGCTCGCCGTCCTGGTACTTCAGCAGAGCGATGAAGGCGGTGCGGTTCGGGTCGTATTCCAACCGCTCGACGCTGGCTGGTACGTCGAATTTGCGCCGCTTGAAATCGACATAGCGATAGGCCTGCTTGTGCCCGCCGCCGCGGAAGCGCGAGGTGATCCGTCCGTAATTGTTGCGGCCCCCCGTGCCGATCTTGCCTTCGGTCAGCGCCTTGACCGGCTTGCCCTTCCACAGCTCGCCGCGATCGATCAGCACCGTGCCGCGCAGGCTCGCGGTGACCGGGTTATAGGTTCTCAACGGCATCTTATGCGTCTCACGTCAAACCCGTGGTGAAGTCGATCTGCTGGCCGGCCGCCAGTTTCACGAACGCCTTCTTGATGTCGGAGCGCTGCCCCGGCCGGCCCTTGAACCGCTTGGCCTTGCCCTTCTGCACCAGCGTGTTCACCGCCAGCACCTGCACGCCGAACAGGCCCTCAACCGCTGCCTTGATCTCCGGCTTGCTCGCCTCGAGAGCGACGCGGAACTCGTATTGTCCGTGCTCCGACAGGCGGGTTGCTTTCTCGGTGATCACCGGGTTGCGGATGATCCGGTACATCGCCTCGCGCGACAGCGTCTTGCGTCGCTTCGGCTGCGTCGCGCTCATCCCTCGCCTCCCTCGGCCGGCGCCTTGCCGTTGCCGAGCCGCTGCTTCAGCCCCTCGACGCCAGCGGCAGTGATCGCCAGCATGTCGTGGCGCAGAATATCGTACACGTTGGCACCAATAGTCGGCAGCACGTCGATCCCACGAATGTTACGGCTAACACGCAGGAACCCGTCATCCACCGAGTGATCGACGATCAGCACCGAGCTCCAGCCGAGCGCCTTCAGCTTGCGTGCGAGCTCCTTCGTCTTAGCGATGCCCCCGTCGGTTGCGACGTCCAGTACCACCAGCTTGCCTTCGGCCTGCTTCTGCGACAGCGCCGAGATCAAACCGAGCCGGCGTACCTTCTTGTTCAGGCTGAATTCGTGGCTGCGCACCACCGGCCCGTGCACCACGCCGCCCTTGCGGAATTGCGGCGCCCGCAGACTGCCCTGCCGTGCATTGCCGGTGCCCTTCTGGCGATATGGCTTCCTAGTGGTGCCCTGCACCTCCGAGAGGCCCTTCGTCTTGTGCGTGCCGGCGCGTCGCTTGGCGAGCTGCCACTGCACCACGCGCGCCATGACGTCGGTGCGCGGCGCGGCGCCGAAAATCTCATCCGGCAACTCGGTAGTGCCGGCCTCGACATTGTCCAGCGTTCGGATCGCGACTTGCATCGACGTTATCCTTCGGCCGGAGCCGGCGCATCGGCGAGCGCCGCCGGATAGGGCGCATCGGCCGGCCGCGCGCGTTTCACCGCGTCGCGCACCAGCACGAAGCTGTTCCTCGCGCCGGGGACGGCTCCCTTCAGCATGATCAGGCCCTTCTCGGCATCGACCGCGGCGACCTCCAGGTTGAGCGTTGTCACCCGCTCCTGCCCCAGATGCCCGGCCATCTTTTTGTTCTTGAACACTTTGCCGGGGTCCTGGCGGTTGCCGGTTGAGCCGTGGCTGCGATGGCTGATGGAAACGCCGTGGCTTGCCTCCAGCCCGCTGAAATTCCACCGCTTCATCGAGCCGGCAAAGCCCTTGCCCTTGCTGGTGCCGGCCACATCGACCCGCTGGCCGACGACGAAATGTGCCGCGGACAGCGCCGCGCCGAGTTCCAGCAGTGCATCCTCGGCCACACGGAACTCGGCCAGCTTGGCTTTCGGTTCGACTTTGGCTTTGGCGAAATGGCCGCGATTGGGCTTGGTCACATTCTTCACTTTGGCCTTGCCCCAGCCGAGCTGAACTGCGGCATAACCGTCGCGCTCTACGGTCCGCGCCGCCACCACCTGCACGTTATCGAGATGCAGCACGGTGACCGGCACATGCGTACCGTCATCGCGGAAGATCCGCGTCATCCCCAGCTTTTTCGCCAGTAATCCCGTCCGCATCACGAGCATCCCATTGAGCACGTCGCCCGCTTGCGGGAGAGGTCGGTTCGCGGAGCGAACCGGGTGAGCGCCTCGTACGCGGCACCCTCACCCGCCGCACTGCGCGCGGCGACGGTCCAACCCGGGGACATAGGTAACAGTTCAGCCCGACGAGATGGGTAACAGGCTAACTGGCGGCATGGAGGTGCACCATGCCGTGGCAGAGGACCGAACCCATGGACGAGCGGCTGTCGTTCATTGTGAGCTGGCGGGAGGATGGAGTTTCGATGGCGGAATTGTGCCGCCGCTATGGGGTGAGCCGGAAGACCGGCTACAAATGGGTGGATCGTTACGAGGCGGCCGGGCTGGCCGGCTTGCAGGAGCGCAGCCGGGCGCCGCTGCGGCATCCGCATCAGGTCGCGCCGGCGCTCGCCGAGGCGGCACTTGGAGTGCGGCGCAGCCATCCGAGCTGGGGCCCGCGCAAAGTGCGGGCGTGGCTGATGGCGCATGATCCTGGGTTGGCCTGGCCGGCGGCGAGCACGCTGGGCACGCTGTTCGACGAAGCCGGGCTGACGGTGCCGCGGCGTCGGCGCGAGCGAGTGCCGCCGCGGACGGCGCCGTTTGCCGACTGTGACGGGCCGAATGCGGTTTGGACGGCTGATTTCAAGGGCTGGTTCCGTACCGGCGATGGCGCGCGCTGCGAGCCGTTCACGTTGTTGGACGGCTGGAGCCGCTATCTGCTGCGTTGCCAGGCTGTGCGTCGGGCCGACACGGCGACGGTGCGCGCGATCCTGGAGGCGGCGTTTCGCGAATACGGGCTGCCGGAGGTTTTTCGCAGTGACAACGGAGCGCCGTTTGCGGGCCGCGGCGCGGGTGGCCTGAGCCGGCTTTCGGTGTGGCTGATCAAGCTTTCGGTGCGGCCGGAGCGGATTGATCCGGGCTCGCCGGAGCAGAACGGCCGCCACGAGCGGATGCATCTGACGCTCGGGCAAGAGACGGCGAACCCGCCGGCGGCGGACCTGCGGGCGCAGGCGCGGCGTTTTGCGGCGTTCCGTCGCTGCTACAACGAGGAGCGGCCGCATGAAGCGTTGGGCCAGCAGCCGCCGGAGCGGCACTATCGGGCGAGTGCGCGCGGCTACAGCGGCAGACTGTGTTCGCCGGATACCCGGAGGCGGCGACGGTGCGCCAGGTGTGCTCGAACGGCGAGATTAAGTGGCGTGGGGAACGGGTATTTCTGGGTGAGCCGCTGGTTGGTGAACCTGTCGGGCTGAGCCCGATCGCGGATGGCGAATGGCGTGTGATGTATGGGCCGATCGAGCTTGGCGTGTTGGACGAGCGGTGCCGGTTGCGACAGCGACGCCGGCGGCGGAGGGCGCTCTGTGGAGTTGTGGACAACCCAAGCGGGTTGCCCACAACTCCACAGAGCCAACAGCGACAAGCGCCTGATTTGATACGATGATGGATGGAAAGTGTTACCCATGTCGTCGGTCTATTCTGTTACCCATGTCGTCGGTTGGACAGCGACCTCTCCCGCAGAGCGGGAGAGGTGAAGTTGCCTAGATCTTGATCTCAACATCCACACCCGCCGCGAGGTCGAGCTTCATCAGCGCGTCCACCGTCTGCGGTGTCGGCTCGACGATATCCAGTAGCCGCCGATGCGTGCGGATCTCGAACTGCTCGCGGCTTTTTTTATCGACATGCGGCGAGCGGTTGACCGTGAACCGTTCGATATGCGTCGGCAGCGGGATCGGACCGCGAACGCGGGCACCCGTGCGCTTCGCCGTGTTGACGATCTCCTTCGTGCTGTTGTCCAGCACGCGGTGATCGTACGCCTTCAGGCGGATGCGGATATTCTGGTTGTCCATCGCTCGCTTCGTTCCGTTCGACGAAAACGATGCCGGCGCCCCGCACCTCTGCGGAGCGCCGGCATGCGTTGCAGTCCCTAGGCCGTGATCGACGCGACCACGCCAGCGCCCACGGTTCGCCCGCCTTCACGGATGGCGAACCGCAACCCCTCGTCCATGGCGATCGGCGCGATCAGCTCCACGTCCATCGACACGTTGTCGCCCGGCATCACCATCTCCGTCCCCTCCGGCAGATTGACCACGCCGGTCACGTCGGTGGTGCGAAAATAGAATTGCGGGCGGTAATTGGTGAAGAACGGCGTGTGCCGGCCACCTTCCTCCTTGGTCAGGATATAGGCCTCGGCCTTGAACTTGGTGTGCGGCGTGATCGAGCCCGGCTTCGCCAGCACCTGGCCACGCTCCACCTCCTCGCGTTTGGTGCCGCGCAGCAGCGCGCCGATATTGTCCCCGGCCTCGCCGCGATCGAGCAGCTTGCGGAACATCTCCACGCCGGTGACCACGGTCTTCTGCGTGTTGCGGATACCGACGATCTCCACCTCGTCGCCGACCGTCACCGCGCCGCGCTCCACGCGCCCGGTCACCACGGTGCCGCGGCCGGAGATCGAGAACACGTCCTCGATCGGCATCAGGAACGGCCGATCCAACGCCCGCACCGGCTGCGGGATATAGCGAATCCACCGCATCCATCAGCTTCAGCACCGACTGCTCGCCGAGCTCAGGGTTGCGGTCCTCCAACGCGAACAGCGCGGAGCCGCGGATGATCGGGATGTCATCGCCGGGGAACTGGTAGGAGGACAGCAGATCGCGCATCTCGAGCTCCACCAGCTCCAGAAGCTCGGGGTCATCGACCATATCGACCTTGTTGAGATAGACGACCAGCGCCGGTACGCCCACCTGGCGGGCGAGCAGGATGTGCTCGCGCGTCTGCGGCATCGGGCCGTCGGCGGCGGAGACCACCAGGATTGCGCCGTCCATCTGCGCCGCGCCGGTGATCATGTTCTTCACGTAGTCGGCGTGGCCGGGGCAATCGACATGCGCGTAGTGGCGCTTCGATGTCTCGTACTCGACATGCGCTGTGGCGATCGTGATACCGCGCGCCTTCTCTTCCGGCGCCTTGTCGATCTGGTCATAGGCGGTGAAGGTGGCGCCGCCGGTTTTCGCCAGGATGCGCGTGATCGCCGCGGTCAGCGTGGTCTTGCCGTGGTCCACGTGGCCGATCGTCCCGACATTGCAGTGCGGCTTGGTGCGCGCGAATTTGGCCTTTGCCATCGTCTTGTCTCCGTGAACCCTCGGTCCGTCCAGTTTGCCTTGTCGTTACCACCGGTAATGGCTGAAGGCCTTGTTAGCCTCCGCCATCCGGTGAGTGTCTTCCCGCTTCTTCACGGCTGCCCCGCGGTTGTTCACCGCGTCCAGCAGCTCGTTGGATAGCCGGTCCTCCATCGTGTGCTCGCCCCGCTTACGAGCGGCGTCGATCAGCCATCGGATTGCCAGCGCTTGCCGCCGCTCCGTGCGCACTTCGACGGGCACCTGATAGGTGGCGCCGCCCACTCGGCGAGATCGCACCTCGACCGCCGGCTTCACGTTGTCCAGTGCCTCATGGAACATCCGTACCGCGTCGGCCTGCGGGCCGCCGCGCCGGCGCATCACCTCCAGCGCCGAATAGACGATGCCCTCGGCAACCGATTTTTTGCCGTCGTACATCAGCGCGTTCATAAAACGGGTGATCACGATGTCGCCGAACTTCGCGTCCGGCAGGATATCGCGTTTCACCGCGCGGCGGCGGCGTGACATGCGCGCTGCCTCCTATTTAGGTCGCTTGGCGCCGTACAGCGACCGCCGCTGCCGGCGCTTGGCGATGCCCTGGGTGTCCAGCACGCCGCGCAGGATGTGGTAGCGCACGCCGGGCAGGTCCTTCACGCGCCCGCCCCGGATGAGCACCACCGAGTGCTCCTGCAAGTTATGGCCCTCGCCAGGGATGTAGCTGACCACCTCGTAGCCATTGGTCAGGCGCACCTTGGCGACCTTGCGCAGCGCCGAGTTGGGCTTCTTCGGCGTGGTCGTATAGACGCGCGTGCAGACCCCGCGCTTCTGCGGGCAGCCCTGCAGCGCCGGAACCGTGTTCCGGGTCTTCTGCGGCTCGCGCCCCTTGGCGATGAGCTGGTTGATCGTCGGCATGCACCCTCTACGTCGTCTCTATCTCTATACTGTACCCTGTCGCTCACCTGGGTTCCGCGCTGAACCGCCGTAAACGGGCGAAACCCGCGCACATGGCGCCCCACTGGGCCCACGGTTGCGGGTTCAGGGCTGGCATGCGACCTGAGCCTTCGGTCTTGTTGCCGACGGCGGCGCCGCACACGCGCGTGCCTGCGATACGACGGCCGCCCGCGGAACCGGCGGGTCGGCCAAGGGCGCGGAACCTAGTGGCCGGCTTGGGGGGTGTCAAGCAGCGCCCATCAAAATGAGCGGATAACTGGCCTAGCCCACCCGCTCTCCCTGCCGTCGCCGGGCGTCCCTCTCTGGGAATCCTCGCTCCTCTCTTGGCTCTCTCCCAAACCCACTTCCCAACAGGAATCATCTTGCTCGTCATCGGCCGCCACTCGAGCCCGCTTCAGGTCCTCACGGACGAGCTTCCGCAGGATGGGAGCGGAGACCTCCTCGTATCCATGGCGAAGCTCGTCGCCAATGGCCGCAACCTTCGTCCACGGGATTTCGGGGTATCGAGCCTACCTTGAGAGCTGACAGCGTCATCGAACCGAGGACCCGGCCGCCGCACGCCTCACGAACTCCGGCGCTTGACTTGGCAAACCCCCGCGCCGGAGCATCGCCAAACGTGGGAGACGTCCGTGGCGCGCCAGCAGACGGCCAGAATCGAAGCTGACATCGTCGCGCCCCGGCCGGCGATCCCCGCACAGCTCGTACTCATCCCCTGGGCGGGCGTGCTCCTTGCTCTTGTGCTTGTCTGCGTGGCGATCAGCCTGATTTCCCCGTATTTCCTCACAGCGTCGAACATCCTGGGGAACGTCGCGGTCTATTTCTCCTGGATCTGCATCGCCGGCTTTGGCGAGGCGATCGTGATGATCGGCGGTGGTCTCGATCTAGCGGTGGGCTCGACCATGGGCCTTGCCGGCATGATCGCTGCACTCGTGCTGGTGGCTGGCGCCGGCGTCGCCCCGGCCGTGGCCGCCGGGTTGGCCTCCGGCGCCGCGGTCGGCCTGCTCAACGCACTCGCCATCACCCGCATCCGGCTCAACCCCTTCATTGCCACCCTGGGCTCGCTCAGCATCGTCCGCGGCTTGACGTACGGCATCGTTTCCGGCGCCGCCGTCACGCCGCCCGACAATGCCGCAGGCCGTGCGTTCTCAGCGCTCGGCAACGCCACGATCTGGCTGGTCCCCATTCCCGTGCTGATCATGCTGGTGGTCGGGATCGTGCTCGCGGTGCTGATGAACCAAACCGCGTTCGGCCGGCATGTCTATGCGGTCGGCGGCAACGAGGCCGCCGCCCGGCTGCTCGGCCTTAAGGTCGAACGGATCAAGCTGACGATGTACCTTCTTCTCCGGGCTACTGGCAGGGCTGGGCGGCGTGCTGTTGGCGGCCAAGGCCGGCACGGCGCTGCCCGACGCAGCCACAGGCTACGAGCTGGAAGTGATCGCCGCCGTTATCATCGGCGGCACCAGCCTGTATGGCGGCCGAGGCACGATCCCCGGCGTGCTGGTCGGCGCCGCTCTGCTCGGCGTGATCAGCAACGGGATCGTGCTGGTGGGCTTGGCGGGGTATTGGCAGGAGCTGATCACCGGTCTCGTGATCGCCGCCGCCGCCACGCTCGACGTGGCACGGCAGCGGCTCGAGGCGATGCGAAGCACGTGAACCGACAACAGGAGGGAACGACGAAATGAGCAAACCCACCTTGACCGCCAGCCGCCGTACGGTTCTTGCCGGCGCCGCCGCGCTTGGGGGCGTGCTGGCCCGCCCGCTCGTGGCACGCGGCGCCGCCCGCAAGTCCATCGCCGTGATCCCCAAGGCGCTGGACAACCCTGTCTTCTACTATGCCCATTACGGCGCCGGTCAGCGCGCCAAGGAGCTCGGCGACGTCGATGTGGTGTGGACCGCCTCCTCCACCTCGGATGCCAACCAGGAGGCGCAGGTCCTCGCCGGCCTTATAGCTCGGCACGTCGATGGGATGGCGGTTGATGCCAACGCGCCGCAGCCGCTGATCGCGCCGATCGCACAGGCTGTCGGCCAGGGTATGCAGGTGATCACGTGGGACTCCGACGTGCCCGACAGCAAACGCCGCCTTTTCTACGGCGTGGACAGCGTCGCCATGGGCAAGGCGCTGGCGGAGCAGACGGTCAAGTTCATGGGCGCCAGCGGCACCGTCATCCTGGTCAGCGGTGGCCCAGGCGCTACAAACCTGAACGCGCGGCTGAAGGGCGCGACCGACGCGTTGAAAGCCTATCCCGGTATCAAGACGATCGGCCCGTTCTTCCATGACGATGATCTGGTGAAGGCGCAGAATCTCACCAACAACCTGCTAGTCTCGCACCCCGATGCCGGCGCCATCCTGATGGTTGCTGGTGTTCCTTTCTTCGGCAAGATGAGCGCCTTGCCCGAAGTGATAAAGAACAAGGGCAAGGTGAAGATTATCACCACCGATACGCTCGCGCCCGAGCTGCCCTTCGTAAAGGAAGGCTACGTGCAGGCGCTGGTCGGGCAGGACTACTGGGGCTGGGGCTATCAGACCGTCAGCATCCTGCACAACCTGCTGACCGAGAGCAACTGCAACTACCCTGAGCTGGTGCCGCAGTCGATGCCGATCGTCACCGCCGAGAACGTCGACGAGTGGATCGCTAAATGGAAACAGGCCGAGACCCCGACTGGCGCGGCCGAGGCGTTCAAGGAGCCACCGCTCGGCTGCATGTGATGGCGGATCCCCCGCGCCCCGTCCTGGAGCTCGAGCGCATCGTCAAGCACTACGGGCCGGTGCACGCGCTGGATGGCGTGTCGTTCCAACTGCGGCAAGGCGAGATCGTCGGTTTGGTCGGCGACAATGGCGCCGGCAAATCAACGCTGGTGAAGGTGATGTCCGGCGCGGTCCAGCCCGACGCCGGCATCATCCGCTTCGAAGGCACCGAGGTGACCATCCCTTCGCCGCTGCAAGCTCGCGCGCTGGGGATCGAGACCGTCTATCAGGACCTCGCCGTGATCCCGCACATGGACGTGGAGGCGAACCTGTTCCTCGGCCGCGAAGTCACCGGGACAAAATGGTGGAACCGGTGGCGTCTGGACAAAGCGACGATGCGCCGCGAGGCGGCAGCGCATATCGCTTCGCTGCAGGTCGGCCTGACTTCGGTGCGCCAGGCGGTCGGATTGCTGTCCGGCGGCCAACGACAGAGCGTCGCGGTCGCACGAGCGATCTCCTGGGGGCGGAAGGTGGTGATCATGGACGAGCCCACCGCCGCGCTCGGCGTGCGCGAGGCGCGCGGCGTGCTGGAGCTGATCCGGCGGGTGAAACAGCGCGGGATCAGCGTGGTACTGATCAGCCACAACGTCCCGCACGTGTTCGAGGTGACCGACCGCATCTTCGTCATGCGTCACGGCCGGCGCGTCGGCGATCTGGTCACGAGCCAGGCGGCGATGAACGATGTGCTGGGACTGATCACCGGCGTGCACGTCGCCGACACCGCGCAGCATGCCAGCGCGGCGAATGGTTAAATAATTCTTTCGAACAGGCGCGATGCCGTATTTGGTGCGAGATCGAGGCGGAAATCGAACGCCGCACGCCTGCGGCCAAGCGGGACCGTGCTGCATTTGCCGATGGTGTCCGGCTCCGACCGCCACGCCGATACCTGGCGGGAGACCGTCGCGGTTCCCGGCGCGGCGAGCGCCGGTAGCTTGTTGATATGCCCCGTTATTTTCTCGACCGGTGCGGAAGTTTGGGTCTAATCTAACAGTTGAACAATGCGTTGCCTCTTGCTACTGTTCCGGGGCGATGGCCGCCACATACTTGGAGCACCTGAAAGCGTTTCTGCACGCCGGCTGGCTGGGGCGGTTCCCCTTGCTCGAGCGGTGCGTCGACTGGCTGCTCAACTTTCTGACCGGCCCTCTCACCGGCCTGCGCACCCGTGCCTACTGGCCCGAACTCGTCGCCGCGGTGCTGATCGCCGCAGCGGTCTTCGTGCTACGGGATCGTCGCCCGGGCCAGGGGATCCGGGACTTCCTGCGCTATTGCTTCCCGAAGCGCATCTTCTTCCACCGCTCCACCTGGGTGGACTGCCAGCTCATCTTCGTCAACAGCATCGTCTATCCGATGATGAACGTGCTGTGGCGCTTCAACGAGGCACTGTTCGCCGCCTGGCTGGTCAAGGCGCTCACCTGGGGGTTCGGGCCGTCACCACATCTCCTGCACTCCGGCGCTCACTGGAGCATCGCGAGCCCGGCGCTGTTCACCTTCCTGATCGCGATGGCCAGCGACTTCGGCTACTACGTCTTTCATTTCGCGATGCATCGGGTTCCGTGGATGTGGGCGTTTCACAAGGTCCACCACTCCGCCGAAGTGCTCACCGTGTTCGCCAATGTGCGGGTGCATCCGGTCGAGCTGCTGTTCGATGGACCCGCCCGTGCCATCGGCGTGTCTCTCGTGTTGGGACCTGCCCTCTACCTCGGCACCGGCAAGGTCGAGCTTGTCACCATCTTCGGGATGACCCTGGGCGCCGCCTTCGTCGGCGCGATCGGCGCTCAGCTCCATCACTCGCACATCTGGCTCTCGTGGGGTCGCACGCTCAACCACATCCTCATCAGCCCGGCGATGCACCAGATCCACCACAGCACGGCCGAGCGCCATTGGAACAAGAATCTGGCTGGCAGCTTCGCGCTCTGGGATTGGATGTTCGGCACGATCTACGTGCCGGATGGGCATGAGCAGATCAGCTTCGGACTGGGTGCCGGTAAGGGACAGCCGCACCCCACGCTGCTCGCCGCATACCTCGTTCCATTCCGGGAGGTGCTGGAGGTGCTGCCGGCGCCTGCGAGGCTGATCGGGGTACTTCGTCGGCTGGCTCCTCCCCGGGTGATTGCCCGCGAACCGTCCCCTCCTGGGTAACTCGCTCTGGGGCGTCATGAAACCGGAGCGCTCCGCATGATGGCTCCGCGCAGGCGCCGACCGGGAATCGGAAACATCGGGCGGCGGGCCAAGTATGCGCGCCCCCGTCCTGTGCGGCCCGAGTCACTCGCCGGCCTGATCGCTCGCTTCCCCGTTGTGAGCTGCGACGTGTTCGATACGGCAATCGGGCGCCGCCTCGGACGCCCGGCGGACCTGCACCTGGCAACCGGCGCTCGCGCCCTGGCGCGGGGCCTCATCGCGTGTACGCCTGAGGCATTCCGAGAGTACCGGCTAGAGGCAGAGCGCGCTATCCGCCAGGCGCTGGCCCACGCGAACGACGGGGAAGTTCGCATCGCCGAGGTGTACGAGCGGCTCCGCGCCTGTGACATCGTCGGCGATGCGGTCGCCGCTGCATCGCTCGAGTTTGCCGTTGAACGTGCCGTCGCGCAGCCGGTCGAGCCAGTCCGTCAAGCACTTGCAACCCGTCAGCCGGGGCAGCGCCTGATCTTCATCTCGGACACTTTGCTACCAGCAGCGTGGATCAGCCAGCTTCTGTCTGATTGCGGCTACGGCGAGGCGTTTACGGTCTTCACCTCGGCCGACCTGGGATGCAACAAATATTCGGGCCGCCTGTTTCGTCAGGTGATCGAAGCGCTCGGCTGCTTGGCGGCCGATATGGTGCATATTGGCGACGACCCGGTCTCTGATATTGCTCGGGCGCAGGAGAACGGGATTGCCACGCTTTATCTGCCGCGGCCGCCCGTCCCGCCCGAGCCGGACGACGTGGCGGGATTGCATCATCTGGCTCGCCTCGTCCATAGCCACCGCCGATCGCCGGCGGCGCGCGCCGCCAGGTCCGAGCCAGCGTCAGCGGAACTCTTCCGATACTGCTCATTACTGCTGATCGGCTACACACTTTTTTGTGCTGGCCGAGGCGCGTCGCCATGGCATTCGTCGCATCTTTTTTCTCGCCCGCGACAGGCACATCCCACTGGCGATCGCCCGGCGCGTTGTTGCCTCGACCGGTCAGCCGGTCGAGTTCGGTTATCTGCACGTCTCCCGCCAGTCGATCGTGCTCCCGACTCTGGAGGGCGACCCAGACAGACTTGCCGAATTGATTCACAACTCGCTGCTCGACAGCCTTCTGCGCGCCGCATTGGACATCCTCGGCATCGGACAGGCGATCACGCCTCGGATCCTGCACGATTTCGGGCTCGATCCCGATCGGCCGGTGACGGACGCGACCACCCGGGATGCGCTCCGGCGGCTGCTCCACGCGAACGCCGAGATGCTCCGGCAGCAGGCGCAGAATCAACGGGCCGCCGCTCTCGCCTATCTCGAGCAATCAGGCTTTCTGGCGCCCGGCCCTCGTCTGGTCGTGGACGGCGGGTGGCGCGGCTCGACCCAGAAGGCGCTTGTGAAGCTCACCGGCCTGCCGGCAAAGGATGTGATCGGCTGCTATCTGGGCCTGCTGCCGGACGCCTTGGCCCCCGGCTTCGATCTCAGCACTAGCGCGGGGTATCTGTTCTCGTTCGGACACCCGAAGCCCGTTATGGACAAGGTGCTTGAGGGATATGGCCTCTGTGAGTTCTTCCTGTCCGCCCCGGAGAGCGCCACCACCCGGTATGCGTTGGATGGCGATCGGGTTGTGCCCATCCTCGCGGTCGAACCGGAGCCGAGCGGGACCATCCGCAGCCAAACCATGACGGCGATCGAGGCCAGGTGTCTGGCAGAGGTCGAGGCGCTCGATGGCATGCTGGGCGGGGCTTGGCCCGACCGGATCGACCCGGCCTCTTCCCTATTTGACCTTGAACCACTGTTGACCCGACCGACTGCTCAGCAGGTGAAGGAGATCGGCGCTATCCGCTTCATAGGTGGAATTCGATAGCGCACACACCCTGCCGGCCGTTCGTCCCGTGCCACTTCGCGAGTTCCTGCTCGATCCGGGAGGAGCGATCCGGCGGCTGGGGCACTCACCGTGGCGGTCCGGCGCAGTCCGCGTCAGCCTGCCGTGGCCGGTTCCAAGCATGACCTTTCCGGAGTTGCGCGATCGCGCCCAGCGACTTCTGAACCATCTCCACCGCGCCTGATCAGGACGTGGCTCAGCCTGGAAGCGTCGCTCCACCACATTGCTGCAGGTCCGTTCCGTCGCGCCGGTTAGAAGAAATGGACACGCGTCAGCCCATTCCGATAATTCTGCTGGTCCCCGGAGATGACTGGCACGAGGATGAATGGGCCGTATGAGCGTGCGCCCGTGACCGCGCAGTTAAAGCAGACTATCGCCGCCGCCTATCGTGACCTCGGCCGCCGCGGATTTGTGCCCGGCAGCGCCGGCAATGTCAGCGTGCGCACTGCGAACGGCATGCTGATCACCCCGTCCGGCTGTTCCGCCGAAGCGGTCACCGATGACACCATCGTGGCTCTGACCTTGGACGGCAAGACGACCAGCGCCGGCACGCCGTCCAGCGAATGGCCGATGCACGCCGCTATCTACCGCGCCTATGAGCACGCGAAGGCGATCGTGCACACCCACGCGGAAGCGTGCACCGCGCTCGCCAGCCTGAACCAGCCGCTGCCCGCCTTCCACTATATGGTCGTGGCGTTTGGCGGTGAAGACGTGCGCTGTGCCCCCTACGTGACGTTCGGCACGCCCGAGCTTGCCCGTCTCGCCGTGGCGGCGCTGGAGGGTCGCAGCGCTTGCCTGCTCGCCAATCATGGCATGGTCGTGTATGCGCCCAGCCTGGACCGTGCGCTTACCGACGCGATGGTGCTGGAGAGCCTGTGCCGGCAATATCTGCTGGCCCGCGCGGCCGGGTCGCCGCGCCTGCTGACGGCGGTCGAGCTCCAGGCGGCACGCGAGCGGTTCAAGACCTATGGCAGCAAAACGACGGAGCAAAGCTGCAAGAACAACGGCACTCCCGACTGAGGAGACAACCGACAAGACGGCGCGCGGGGCAGCATGCACTTGGCCAGTTGAACAGCCGTACGGAATGTGGGAGATCGTCGTTACGACCGTGGACGGCCACTGTATCGTCTTTGGGCAGGAGATGCGCTAGCGCGCGAGTACCGCAGCGCCTAATCTCGCCTCCGCAACCCAACGTCACCGAAGGCCCAGTGATCAGGACCGGCGAGCAGTACCGCGATTCGATCCGCGACGGCAGGCGCATCTGGATCGACGGCGAACGGGTACCGAACGTCACCCGCCATCCGATGTTCAAGCCGCGCGTCGATATCCGCGCGTGCATCTACGACATGACGCACGAGGTGCAATTCCGCCCCATCATGACCTATAGTGACGAGCACGGCCACATGAATGCCGTCGCCAACAAGCTACCCACCTCGCAGCAGGACTGGCACGATAAGCGCCGCGCCGTCGAAACGGTGCTGGACGAGATCGCCGGCGTCGTCACTCGTGTGGGCGATGAGACGGTGGGCGAGGTCTGGTCACTGTACGATGGCCAGGATATGCTGAACGAGGTCAATCCGCGCTTCGCCGAGAATATCCACACGCATGTCCGGCGAGAGATCGAGCGCGATCCGTTCCACGTCTCGGCCAACACCGATCCGAAGGGCGACCGGTCGAAGCGCCCGCAGGAGCAGGACCCGGACATGCTGCTGCACGTGGTGAAAGAGACCGATGCCGGCATCATCGTGCGCGGCGCCAAGTACGAGACCGCCGCCGCCTATGCGAACCAAGCCTTAACCAAGCCCACCATCGCCAACTGGGGCGATTCGGAACTATCGGACTACGCGGTTGGATTCATCTGCGACCTCGGCTCGCCCAACCTGAAATTCATCTGCCGCGCCGGCTTTGCCGGCCGCGCACCGGTCGAAGGACTATCCGCTCGCCAACCGCTTCGACGAAGTCGATGCGCTGGTGGTGTTCAACGACGTGCTGATCCCGTGGGAGAATGTGTTATTCTACCGCCATACCAAGGCGGCGACCTTCATCCGCGCCACCTTGCACCGCTACAGTGCCTTTGCCTTCGTGCTGCGCATCCTGCGCACCGCTGATCTTATGATCGGCGCCGCTTTGTTCAATGCGCGTCAGACCGGGCTCGAGAAGCAGCGGGCGGTGCAGGAGAAGCTGGCGACGCTCGCCTGCTACCGCGAGGGGATCAACGCCCATCTGACCGCCGCCGTCGCAATGGCGCAGAAGAGCCAGGCCGGACTGCTGATGCCGAACCAGTCGCTGCTCTACACCGGACGGGTGCTGGCTTGCCCACAGTTGCATCAGATGATGCGCATCGCCCGCGAATTGTGCGGCGGACAGATCTGCGTCACGCCCGACGCCGCCACGTTCCGCAATGCCGAAGCGGGGCCCTGGCTGGAGAAATTCTACACCGTGAACGATGCCTGGGTCGCCGAGGACCGCCGCAAGCTGCTGGCCTTCGCCCGCGACCTGCTGAACTCGGACTACGCCGGCCACCGGCTGACCTTCCAGTTGTTCGCGCAGTCGCCGCCCTACGCACACCTCGCGGCGGTGTGGCGCAATTTCGACTGGAACTCGACGCTGGAGATGGTGCGCAACGCCGCCGGCTTGTCGGAGCGCCTCATCGGACGGGGGTCATAACGATGGCACACACGCGCATCCGCAAGTTCAACACACGCGACAGCTATCCCGAGCAGAAGCTGGACAACGACCTTTGTCAGGCGGTGATTGCAGGCGACACGATCTATCTGCGAGGCCAGGTGGCGCAGGACCTCGACACCAGCGCCAGCGTCGGCATCGGCGATCCCGCGGCGCAGGCCGAGCAGGTGATGCGCAACATCGACACGCTGCTACGCGAATGCGGCTCCAGCCTCGATCACATCGTCAAGGCGACGGTGTACCTAACCGACATTCGCCACCGGGAGCCGGTCTATCGCGTCGTCGGGCAATGGCTGAAGGGCGTGCATCCGGTATTCACCGGTCTCGTCGTGGTAGCCTTGGCGCGCCCCGAATGGTTGGTGGAGATCGATGTGATCGCCGTGAAGCCCGCGGTGGGCTGAGGCGAGCATCGAAATCACCTCTCCCGCACTGCGGGGAGGTCGCCACGCGTAGCGGTGCCGCGAGCGCGGCTCAATCTCCCCTTCCCCACTCCTCCAGCCACCGTTCCGTGGCCGCCCGCCCTCCCCGATGCAGACGTTGCAGGAACGACCAGGAGGTATCGAGCGCGCTTTCGTGCGCCAAGCCATCGATCACCTCGGGCGCGGCGATCTGATGGAACCTCAGCCCGTCCAGCTTGCGGCACAGTTCGGAGCGGAAAAGCCGCTGCCCTTCGCAGGCCCGGCGCAATTCCGCCACCGCTTCCTGCTCCCGCAACAGCGAGGCATTGAACCCGATCTCCCGGATCCGCCGGGCGATCTCGTGGGATAGCTGAGGTACTGCCTCGTGCATCTCCGGCACCAGCCGGACCAGCAGGATGTCGGACGCCTTGGTATCGACCACCAACTGCCGCAACGGCGGGTTGGCGCTGTAGCCGCCATCCCAGTACGCCTCGCCGTCGATCTCCACGGCGCGATGCAGAAACGGCAGGCAGGCCGAGGCCAGCACCGCCTCGAGCGTGATCTCGTGCTCCCGAAACAGCCGGGGGTGCCCGTCGCGCACCCGGGTCGCGGCGATCAGCAGCCGTACCGGCGACTGGGTGCGCAACCGCTCGAAATCCACCACCTCCGCCAGTAGGTCGCGCAGCGGATTGAAGCCCAGTGGATTGAGCTGATAGGGCGAAGCAAACCGCGCCCACTCGACGGCCGCTGCCGCGACCGTGCCGCTGGCGGGCGCAGCGTGCCCGACCCGCTCCCAAAGCCGTGTTAACCTGGCCCTTGCCTCGGCGCGGCCCCCGGCCGCCAAGCCGTCGGCGAGTACCACCGCGTTCACTGCCCCCGCGCTAGCCCCGCTGATCATATCAAAGTCGAGCCCCTCCGCCTCCAACAGGCGGTCCAGAACGCCCCAGGTGAAGGCTCCAAATGATCCGCCACCCTGGAGTCCGAGAGAAATCCAGGAATGCCCGTCAAGCCGCTGATGTTTCACGAAAATGCTCCTTGCGGGGGAATCGGGAAGAACGGGATATTGGGTAGCCTGACTGATTTTGCTGCATTGCAGCAAGTCGTGATGTGGGGGTGGACGAGCAGCCGCGCGAGAGGTTGCCGCGCCATCCAGCATATCAGCCGCAAGGAGTTGCCTGATGGCCGATACGCGAGTGACCGACCGTCCTGATCCCGAGCAGCGCGTCCGCGAGCTCGCCTACCACCTATGGGAGCAAGACGGCCGGCCATATGGTCGCGATGTCGAGTTCTGGGAGCGTGCCCGAGAACTGTTCGCAGGCACCGGCCCGCTGCCCAACCCGGTGGCGTACCCAACCATGGCGGCCGGTCAGCCGGAGGGGGTCGAAGGAGGCGGAGATCCAAGCCAATTATGGCGAGTTCCCCGACCGTTTCATGGATCAGGGCAATCGTCAGCAGACCCCGCAGCCTCGCCAGCAAAAGCGCGGGCGGCGCACGGCGACCGGCAAATCGACCCGGAGCACTTCCCGGTCAGCCGGCGAACGTTGATCGACGCCGGCGGGTGGCGGCCGATCGGCGGCCGCCGCATACTCCCGCCATGGCCCTACTTGCTCCCGCACTGTTGGACGAAGCCGCCGCGTTGCTCGAAGCCTGCCGCACCCGACGTTTGATGCTGGCTACCGCAGAAAGCTGCACCGGCGGCCTGATCGCCGCAGCACTGACGGCAATCCCCGGCTCGTCAGATGTGGTGGAGCGCGGCTTCGTCACTTACTCGAATGCAGCGAAGACCGAGCTGGTCGGCGTGCCGGCCGCACTGATCGCAGAGCATGGCGCGGTCAGCGAGCCGGTTGCCCGCGCCATGGCAGAGGGCGCGATCGCCCATTCGCGCGCCGATATCGCCGTGTCGGTGACCGGCGTTGCCGGCCCCGGCGGCGGGACGGCGACGAAGCCCGTGGGGCTGGTATGGTTGGGCCTCGCCAGGCGCGGCCACCCGACCGCCGCCGAGCGCCACGTCTTTCCCGGCGACCGCACGGCAATCCGCGAGATCACGGTCGCCCGCGCCTTCGCCCTTATCCGAGCCGCACTCTGAGCACAGCCGGTCGGAGTCTCGTGCTGCAACGGGCCGCCGTGCTCTTCCTTCTGGCGACCCCCATCGCACTCTTACACGCGCCAAGCATCGCCGAGGCGACGATCGCCATCACCGATCTCTGCTTCCTCGCGCATTCAGCGATGACCCGCGACTGGCACTGGCTTGCGACCGGCTGGGTGCGGCTGGCGTTTATCTGGTGGGCGTGGGTTGTCGTTTGCTCCCTGCCGATCCCTGCACTGGGCCTCGGGCCAGGTGGCATGGCTTCGCTTGGTCAGGGCATCGCGGTGGTCCGATTCCTGTTGTTCGCCGCCGCCCTGGAGCACTGGACCTTGCGCAATCCGCATGCGCGCCAGTGGTTGTTCGGCATCATCGTCGCATCGGCCACCTGGATCGCCGCGCAGGTGCTGCTGCAATTCACCACCGGATACAACCTGTTCGGCCACCCACGCGGTGTCTCAGGCGAGCTGACCGGGCCGTTTGGCAAGCCACGCGCCGGGCCGGCCCTGTCACGCATCCTGTTCCCGGCGCTGGTGCCGGCCACGGCGGCGCTGCTGGAGCGGCGTCGCGTTGCGGCGACGCTGGGTGCCTATGCGTTGCTGGTGGGCAGTGTGCTGGTCATGGTGCTGATCGGCCAGCGCATGCCGTTGATGCTGACCGGACTGGGGCTCGTCGCCGCCGGGCTGCTGCTGCCGCGGCTCCGCCCGGTGGTGTTGGCAGCGGGCGTGGGCGGGCTGGTGATGGTGGCCGCAACTGTGGTGGTGTCACCGCCCGCGTATCACCGCCTGGTGGTGCAATTCTCCGCGCAGATCGAGGCTTTCCCGACCAGCTCATACGGGCAGCTCTACGCTCGGGCGTGGCATATCGCGCTGGCGCGCCCGCTGGTCGGGCGCGGCTTCGACGGCTTCCGCACCGGCTGTCCGCTGCCGCGCTATTTCGGCCCGACCTTCGACGGGCGTCAGGCAGACGGCGGCGGAGCGGCGATCTGCGCCGCCCACCCGCACAATTTTTATTTCCAAGCCCTGACCGACGGCGGGTTTCCCGGGCTGGTGCTGTTCTGCCTCACGGCATGTGCCTGGCTGGTGCCGCTGGCACGCGGCTTGTGGCGTGCCGCGCCGCCGCTGCGGGTAGCTTTGTTCGCCTCCGTGCTGATCCAGCTCTGGCCAATCGCCTCGACCAGCGATTTCGTGAACATGCCGATGGGCGGCTGGTTCTTTCTGTTGCTCGGCTGGGGGCTGGCGGAGGCCAGGCTGGATTTCGCGAAAGGCGCGAATGATCCGTCTGCTACTGCAGGCGGCCTCTCTCCGACTGGACGCACACTAGCGCATCCGGGGAGATGCGGAAGCCGCACTGGTCCATCCGCCTCAAAACGAGACCGCTGCCATCGCGCCATGTTGCGGCAATGCTGATGGCGATGGTTGACACCTCTGGCGCAGCGGGTGATCCGGCGGAATATTGCTGGGCTCGGAGTTGTCGTTTTTCTCGACAAAGATCAGGTTATGATAGAACTGGATTGAAACGATATTTCTGTCGAGGTAAGTCGGACAGTAGGAATCGGCAATGAATTCGGCATGGTTCAGGCCGTGGATCAGACCCTTAAAAAATCCCATAGTGGTATCGGGTGCATCCGGGCACTCCGACGACCCACCGAGCGCTGGCCAGTACAGAGTCTGAGTATCCTCGATGACGTACAGGCCACCGTGGTTCAGAAGCGGAAACAGGATGTTGAACGTCGTGATGACGTGTTTATTGATGTGGCTGCCATCATCAACGATGATGTCGAAATCCACCAGCGTCCCGGTTCATGCGGCGCAGCAGCTCGGCGTCATCCTGGCTGCCCTGATAGATCCGAATGCAGTCCGTCGCATGGACTGATTTGTCGTGAATATCGAGCGCAAACAGCCGTGCCCTGGGGAAATATTCAGCCCACATACGCAGGGACGCCCCGCCGCTCGCCGGATCGTCATAGCCGCCGACGCCGATTTCAAGCATGGTGATGTCGCGATCCCGGAACCGCGCGAACTGGTATTCGTAGTGCCGGGAGTAGCTGTGCGGGCCCCATTTGTCGCTGCCGTGTTTGATTGCAAGCGCACTGAGCTGTCCGATCTGCGGCATGCGAGTTCCTGTCCTTGCGCCATGCAATCCACGGCGCGGCCCCCGACGAACAGGGGACGGCCCGCCGGCTTGTGAAGTTGGCGTGGCGTGGACCGCTGCATTCGGAAGCTAGACAACCGTCGAATGCACTGCAACGGAGGCATGCTTCGTTTGGCCAAGCTGACGTTTTGGCGGCGGGCCTTTACGAGGATGGCGGGCGTGGCCGGCATGAGTGGCGAGGCGTGGTTCCTATCGTACGGCCTGCTCGGCCAGACCCAGAACGGACTGGTGCCGATCCTGCTGCCGCTCGCAGCCGAGCGCGGCGCATCCGCTGGACTGGGCTATGCAGCTTTCGCCCTCTCGGGCCTGTTCGCGCCGGTGCTGGGCGGTTGGGCCGACCGGCTCGGACGACATCGCGACCTAGCGGTCTGCGGCAGCGCCAGCGCCGCGCTTTGCCTGCTGCTGTTCACGGTTGCCGACAACGCCATGCTGCGGCTGGTGCTGGGCGCCGGTGCGGGGCTCGGCACGATGGCGGCAACCACGGCAGGGAACGTGCTGGCGGTCCAGGACCGGCCGGAGGCGGAGTGGGACGACCGCGTGGCGCGGCTGCAGCGCTTCATCAGCGCGGGACAGGTGATTGGGCTGATTGCCGCCGGCGCGTTGGCGGGCAGGCATTCGACGGTTGGCTTCCTCTGCGCTGCCGCGGCGCTGGGCATCGGCGCAATGCTCGCTTGGACCTCTGCCCCGCCGGGCCAGCAGCGCGCACCGCATGACAAGCCGCGAGCCCAACCGCTGGTCGGTGGCGAGGCCGGCGTGGGATCGGCGTTGGCGGGGGTGATTTTCGCGCTTTATGGGTTCTCCGCCCTGGCCGCGGTCGCGTTCGTCAGCGTTGCCGCCGAGCTGGGCCTCACCGCGGTTTGGCTGCCTGCTGGTCGTGATGAAGGCGGCTCACCAGCGCCTTGAGGCTGATCCTCGGGTTCCGGTGGGCGCCCACGCACCTTTCCCTGGAAATCTCTCTGCGATTTCGTTCTGAAATACACCAAGTGATGTCGGCACCGTAACGCGACTAACTGCCGAACATGCTCGGCCTGAAGCAAATTCAGATAGCATGGCGAAACTTGATGCACTGTCGGTCATCCACGATAAAGCGTGAGAACGATGTTGTCGTACGCAAGCACCAGCTCCGGTCTCCCCTGGTAGGGGGAGGAATGTATCAACTGCGACATGCTCTAGCTTCGCGGCTTCACCGGTGGCTTACCCCGCGGCCGCCACGGCAACAGCGCTGTCGCCGCGGCCAACATCAGCACGAACCTCGGCAGCGCCAGGTCGCGCTCGTCGTGGTCGATCTCCGCGCTCAGCATCGCGGCCGAGACCGTCGTCAGCAGCCACCCGCCCACATGCCGATACCTCTCGGAGGCCACCAGCACCCCACCGGCAAACTCGCCCGCCCCGACAAGCCGACGGGCCCCGTCCGACCAGCCCCATTTCGCGAACAGCCGCTCATACACGCCCAAACCCAGCAACTTGTCGGCGCCGGCGACGGCAAAGCTGAGACCCAGAAACGGAAACCACTTGCGCACCATGGCCAGTCTCCCATGCGGCGCGTCCACTGCGCCCCCGCACGAACAGAATGGGGCCGCCACGACCGCGACTTGCTAACACTTGCGTGCCTCCGGCTGGCCGCCCTACGCCCAGCCGGGCCTCGCCCGTAGCGGAGTCACGGTTCTTGCTTCGCTTCCAACGCCTGCAGGCAATGGCCGAACCGGCCGATCTGCCCGTGCAAGGCGCGGACCTCGCCGAGCAGACCGTGCATGGTGCCGTCCATGCGTTGCACCAACGCTAGCAGCACTGCCATGTCCGCGCGCGTTCGTTGATGATCCTTGGCTGTTGCTGCGCCAGAACGGCCAACGTCACAGCCTCACCGCTTTGCTCGCTCATTGAGGTATCCTACCACCCGCACGCTGCGAACCGCCATGAGGATCCTGGCATTTCCCGCGCGTCGCCGACCGGGCCGTGGCCGCGGGAGAGCATGCCATCCAGTTCCCTGAACGTGAACGCGCACTCTTGACCGGACTCGCCGCACCCGGTCCGATCCGCTCGACGCTATGCGAGTGGCCCAGATCATGGCCGGTGCCCCCGCCGGCGGTGCGGAGCTGTTCTTCGAGCGGCTGACCGGCGCCCTGCTCCAGGCCGGGGAAACTGTGCTGCCGGTGATCCGCCGCGATTCCGCGCGCGCCGCAAGGCTCCGAGCCGCCGGTGCCGCCCCAGTGCAGTTCGGCTTCGGCGGTCCCCTCGACCTCTTCACTGCCGCGCGCCTCGCCACAGCACTGCGCCAATTCGGCCCGCAGGTCGCGGTGGCCTGGATGAGCCGCGCCGCGCGCTTCGCCCCGCGCGGCCCCTGGGTTCTGGTCGGACGGCTCGGGGGCTTCTACGACCTCGGCTATTTTCGGCGTTGCGATCACCTTGCCGGCAACACGCATGGCATCGTGGAATGGATAACCGCCCAAGGCTGGCCCGCCGGGCGCGTCCACTATCTCCCCAACTTTGTCCCTGACCTTGCCGGCACGACCCCGGCGGCCCGTGCCGCTCTCGGTGTTCCGGACACCGCCCCGATGATCCTGGCGCTCGGGCGCCTGCACCCCACCAAGGCCTTCGACGTGCTGATCCGCGCCCTGTCCCGGCTCCCCCGTGCGCACGCCGTGGTCGCCGGCGAAGGCCCGGAAAAGGGGCGCCTGACCCTGCTTGCGCGGAGACAACGGGTCGCCGACCGCCTGCATCTCACGGGTTGGCGGAATGATACGGGTGCCCTCCTGGCTGCCGCCGATGTACTGGTCTGCCCGTCCCGAACCGAGCCGCTGGGCAACGTGGTGCTCGAGGCCTGGTCGGCCCGTCGGCCCGTCATCGCCGCCTCGGCCGAGGGTCCGAGCGAACTGATTGCCCCCGGCAAGACTGGGCTCCTGGTCCCTCCCGACGATCCCGTCCGCCTGGCCGATGCCCTGGCGACCGTGCTCGAGGACAAATCCCAGGCTGCCGCTCTGGCCGAAGCAGGACGCGCCCGCTACGAAGCCTGCTTCGCGGAGGCGCCGGTCGTCGCGCTCTGGCGACAATTCCTGGCGAGCGTGGAGAAGCCCTGAATGTGCGGCATCGCCGGCCTGATCCTGTCGTCCACGGCACCGCCGCCCGATCCCGCCGTGACTGTCGCGTATGCTCCGCGCCCTTGCGCATCGCGGGCCTGATGGCAGCGGGCACAGCGTCATCGGCCGGGTGGCACTGGTCCACAACCGCCTCGCCATCATCGACCTCGAGACCGGTGATCAGCCGCTGTTCGCCGGGCCGGCGACGTTGGTCGCCAACGGCGAGATCTATAACTACCGGGAGCTGCGGTCGGAGCTCCCGGAGGTCGCCTTCGCCACCCACAGCGACTGCGAGCCCGCCCTGCATCTGTGGCGCCGCGACGGGCCGAACTACGCAGCGCGTCTGCGTGGCATGTTCGCCATCGCCATCCACGAACGGGTGGCCCGCAGCGTGACCCTGACCCGCGACCCGTTCGGCATCAAGCCGCTCTACACCGCGCCGACCACGCATGGCCTCGCCTTCGCCTCCGAGCCGCAGGCACTGCTGGAGTCCGGGCTGGTGCCGCGCCGGCTGCGCCCGGCCGCCCGGGATGAGCTTCTGCAGCTTCAGTTCACCACCGGTGTCGAGACGATCTTCGAGGGTATCAGCCGCGTCCTGCCCGGCGAGACGCTGATTTGCGCCGACGGCAACGTGCTCGATCGCCGCCGCATCCCTGCGCTGCCGGAAGGCGGTCCGGAGCAGATCGATGAGGACGCGGCGCTGGAACGGCTCGACCGGGCACTGGAGGAGAGCGTGCTTCTCCACCAGCGCAGCGACGTGCCGTATGGAATGTTCCTCTCGGGCGGGATCGATAGCTCCGTCCTATTGACCCTGATGGCGCGGCTGAATAATCAGCCAGTGCTCGCCTTCACCGCCGGCTGGGACCTTCCCCGCGACACGCCCGGCATGGCAGACGAGCGGGCGCATGCCGCCGCGGTGGCGCAGGCTGCCGGCGCCGTGCACGAGCCGGTCGAGATCTCCGAAGCGATGGTCTGGCAGCACCTGCCGGAGATTGTCGCCTGCATGGACGATCCCGCGGCTGACTACGCCATTATCCCAAGCTGGTTCCTTGCCCGACGTGCGCGGGAGGACGTGAAGGTTGTGCTGTGCGGGGAAGGCGGCGACGAGTTGTTTGCCGGCTATGGGCGTTACCGCAAGGCGATGCGGCCCTGGTGGCTGGGCGGGCGCGTGATGCGGGCGCGGGGGCATTTCGACCGGGTGGACGTGCTGCGTCGCCGCCCGGCCGGTTGGCGTGACGGGTTCGCGGCCAGCGAACAGCTTGCCGCCGATGGCGGGCGGAGCCGGCTGGCCGCCGCGCAGGCCGCCGATGTCGCCGACTGGCTGCCGCACGACCTGTTGCTGAAGCTGGATCGCTGCCTGATGGCGCACGCGGTGGAAGGCCGCACGCCGTTCCTCGACCCGGCGGTCGCCGCAGCCGCGTTCCGCCTGCCCGATGAGCTCAAGCTGCGCCGCCGCATGGGCAAATACCTGTTACGGCGCTGGCTGGAGAAGCATCTGCCGATCGCGGCGCCGTTCTCGCCGAAACGCGGCTTCACGGTGCCGGTCGGCGAGTGGATCAAGGGCCGGGGTGAGCGACTTGGGCCGCTGGTGGCCGCCCAGCCGGGCGTGGCGGAAATCGCCGAGCCAGAGAAGGTCGAGGCGCTGTTCCGCAACGGCGCCACAGTCAATGGCGAGTGGCGCGACGGGTTCGCCGCCTGGGTGCTGCTGTTCTATGCGCTGTGGCATCGGCGGCATATCGTCGGGCTGAAGCCGGCGGGAGACGTGTTCGATACGCTGGCGACGCATTAGGGAGTGGGGACGCCTATGCCCGCCCATTACGATATGATCATTCGCGACGGCGTCTGCGTGCTGCCCTGGGGCATGGAGCAGACCGATGTCGGCGTGCGCCAGGGCAGGATCGTGGCGCTCGGCGTGCCGCACGACGCCACAGCAGACGAGACAATTGACGCTGCCGGCCTGCACGTCCTCCCAGGTTTGATCGACAGCCACGTGCATTTGCGCGACCCGGGCGACGCCGCGGTTGAAACCATTCCGACCGGCACTAAAGCCGCGGTGCTGGGCGGGCTGGCTGCGGTGTTCGATATGCCCAACACCAGCCCGTCGATTACGGATGCCTCGCGGCTGGCCTGGAAGCAGAACTACGCCGAGCGCAACGCGTTGTGCGACATCGGCCTCTATGTCGGCGGCACCAAGACCAATATCGCGGAGCTTGCGGCGCTGGAGACCGGGCGCGGCGTCTGCGCCATCAAGGTGTTCGCCGGATCTTCGACGGGCGATCTGCTGGTGGAGGATGATGAGCACCTGGAGCGCATCATGCGTGCCGGGCGCCGGCGCATCGCCTATCACAGCGAGGACGAGTACCGGCTGCAGGCGCGTCGGGCGGTGTTCCATCGCGGCGACCCGCACCGGCGCCATATGGAATGGCGCGACGAGGAGACTGCTTTTCTTGGCACGCGGCGACTGATGGCGTTGGCGCGTGCCACCGGTCGTCCGGCGCACATCCTGCACGTCTCGACAGCGGAAGAGCTCGAGTACCTGAAGGATTTCCGCGACGTCGCCACCTGCGAGGTGCTGGTCAATCACCTGACGCAGGTGGCGCCTGAAGTATACGACACGCTGAAAGGCTTCGGCGTGATGAACCCGCCGATCCGCGATCGACGGCATTACGACGCGGCGTGGAAGGCGATCAACGACGGTACGGTCGATACGGTCGGCTCCGACCATGCGCCGCATAGCCGGGAGCAGAAGCTGCTCCCCTGGCCCGATTGCCCGGCCGGCCTGACGGGGGTGCAGACGATCGTTCCGGTGATGCTGAACCATGTCGCCGGCGGGCGGCTGTCGTTGTCGCGGCTGGTCGATCTGATGTGCGCCGGGCCGGCGCGGGTCTATGGTGTGGTCGGCAAGGGGCGGCTAGCGGCAGGGTACGACGCGGATTTCACGCTGGTCGATCTCAAGCGCCGGCGGCGGATCGAGGAATCCTGGATCGTCTCGCCCTGCGGTTGGACCCCGTTCGCCGGCACGGACGTCACCGGCTGGCCGGTCGCCACGATCGTCCGGGGACGCACCGTCATGCGCGAGGACGAAGTGCTCGGTGCACCCCAGAGCCGGCTGGTGCGGTTCGCCGGCTGAGAACGCCCCGCCCTTCGCGGGAGCCGCGACGCGATTTGCCACAAACCACGTCAAGCCCTCCCACGTCCTTCGCCAACGTGGCGCTCGACGCCAGATGTCTCGAACATTTTGTATAAGTGAGAATTGGCTTCTCGTTGCTATAGTCCGAGATAGGCCGCTTGCACTTGCTTGTTGTTCGCCAATTCGGCACTGGTACCGTGCATGATCACCTTGCCGCTCTCCAGCACGTAAGCTCGCTGCACCAGCGTCAGCGCGCGGCTCACGTTCTGTTCGACCAACAGAATTGCCGTGCCCATCGCAGTGGATCTCCTGGATCTTCTCAAAGGTGGCATCGGTCACGACCGGTGCAAGCCCCAACGACGGCTCGTCGAGCATCAGCAAACGCGGCTTCAGCATCAGACCGCGGCCCACGGCGAGCATCTGCTGTTCGCCGCCGCTCATCGTGCCGGCGATTTGCTTCCGACGCTCGGCCAGCACGGGGAAGATGTTGAAGACGAGGTCGAGCGTGCGGCTGCGTTCAGCCTTGGCACGCGGGATATAGGCCCCGATCTCGAGATTCTCCTTCACGGTCAGTTCAGGGAATACCTGGCGGCCCTCCGGGACATGGGCGATTCCCAGTTCGGTGATCTTGTACGGCGGCAACGAAGCAATGTTGGTCCCCAGGAAGGTGATTGAGCCCGCTGTCAGCCGCACGAGCCCCGAGATCGCTCGCAGGGTGGTGCTTTTGCCGGCCCCGTTTGCTCCCAACAGGCCGACCGCCTCGCCCTCGCCGACTGTGATGCTGACATCGCTCACCGCCGGAACAGACCCATAACCGGCGCTCACCCCGGACAGCGCTAGCACCGGCCGTCTCCTGGTGCCGTGCGATGCACGTAGCCGGTTCCCAGATACGCGCGGATGACGTCTTCGTTCGCGACGACCTGCTTGGGATTGCCCTCGGCGATCTTCTGGCCATGGTCGAGCACCACGATATGACGCGCCACGGCCATGATGGCGCGCATCACGTGCTCGACGATGACGATGGTCAGTCCGCGGTTCGCCAGCTTGCCGACCAGCGCGACGGCCTGATCGATCTCCGCCGGGTTTAGCCCGGCCATGACCTCGTCCAGCAGCAGCAGCCGGGGCTGCGTCGCCAGCGCGCGCGCCATCTCGAGGCGGCGCTGGTCGATCGTGGTCAGGTCGCGCGCCGGCGTGTGCTCCTTGGCCGAGAGCCCGACAAAGTCTATCGTTTCGCGGGCGCGGGCGCGCGCGACCTCCGGCTTCTTGTCGCGCAGGAATGCACCGGTCATCACGTTCGCCAGCACCGTCATCCTGCCGAACGGCCTGGCGACCTGAAATGTGCGTGCCAGGCCGTGCGCGCAGATGTCGTGCGGCCGCAAGCCGACGAGCTCGCGACCGAACGCGACCACCGAGCCGGCGTCGGGCCGGTGGTAACCGGTGATCAGATTGAAGCTCGTCGTCTTGCCGGCGCCGTTTGGCCCGATCAGCGCGAAAGTCTCGTTTTCGTTGACCGAAAAGCTGAGATCCTGCACGGCGCGCAGTCCACCGAACCGCTTGCTGAGGTCACGAACGACGAGCGCCTCAGCCATCGAGGGAAGCCTCTCGCGCGCGCGCCGGGCTGGCGTGGACGACGCGTTCGTACGCATCCGTCAGCACGCCGAGCAGCCCGGCTGGTCGCCACAGGATCACGCGCGATCAGGATCAGGCCGTAGACCGTCAACTGCACGCCGCCATGGCCGCCGCCAAGCCAGCTTTGCAGCAGAGCAGAGGTCGCTTCCAGCAAGACGGTGCCGACAACGGGGCCCCACAACGTGCCGATCCCGCCGACGATCGACACCAAGGCCGCCTCCACCGAGATGTTGAAGCTGAACGCAGTGTTCGGATCGATGAAGTAGATGTACTGCACATAAAGCGTTCCCGCCAAAGCGGTGAGAAATGCGCTGAGCATATAGATGTGTCGCTTGATCCGCATCGCGTTCACGCCGATCGCTTCGGCAGCGTCCTCATCCTCGCCGACGGCGACAAGGTAGTATCCCATCCACGACCGCTCGATCCGGTAGGTGATCGCCAGCCCGATCGCCAACAAGCCGAGCGCGATGTAATAGTACGCAGACTTCGCATCGAACTGCATCATCAGCGGCGCGTTGCCGAGGTTGGGCAGGGTCGTGCCCTCGGCACCCCACGCGAAATCGCGAAACTTGAGAAACAGCAGCATCAGGACCTGCGCCGTCGCGATCGTGGCGATGGCAAAATACGGTCCGCGCAGCCGGAAGCACACCGCGCCGATCGGCAGGCTCGCCAGCATCGCTACAACCCCGCCGGCCAGGATCCCGATCCAGGGCGAGACGCCGAAGCGAATCAGCAGGATCGTCGAGGTGTAGGCGCCGAGTCCGAAATAGGCGGCATGACCTAAAGAGAGCTGCTTGGCGTAGCCGCCTATCAGGTTCCAGGCGATCGCCGATGAAAGCGAACAGCAGTACCCTGATGAAGATGTCGATCGCAAATGGACTTGGCACCACGAGAGGAAGCACGAGCATGATGAGCGCGAGCACGCCGAGCCAAACGGCGCCCGAGCTGCGCAGCCTCTGCATTATCGTGTCCACCCTCCGAACAAGCCGTTCGGCCGGACGGCGAGCGTGACGAGAAGCATCAGGAACACCACGATCAACCCCGAGTCGGCGCCGACGAACTGGATCCCCAGCAACTCCGCGACGCCCATCATCAGGCTGGCGATCAGCGCGCCGGTGACGTTGCCGAGCGTCCCCAGGATGACGGCAACGAACGCCATCAGGACGAACACCTGACCGACCATCGGATAGGCTGGATAGAACGGCATGAGCAACGAACCGGCGGCGCCCGCCAGTGCCAGCGACACGCCGACGGCCACGCAGAACACGCGATCGGGATTGATGCCCATAAGCATCGCCACGTCGCGGTTCTGTGCCGCGGCGCGCATTGCCTTGCCGAGATCGGTTGCGTGCAGGAAGACCCAGAGGGCCGCGCTGAGCACCATTGCGACGACGAAGGCGATGAGTTTTGCCACCGCGACATAGAGCGCCGCCGAGATGGATCGCCGTCTCCGTGTACGGGGTTTGCACCGTCCGGTAATCGGCCGTGAACAACAGCAGCGCGACGTTCATCAAGACCAAAGAAAGCGCGAAGGTGAGGAAGATCTGCGGCATGTCGCCGAGTGCCAGGACCCGGCGGATCAGGAACTGCTGCAACAGCACGCCGATGACGAACAGGATCGGCATCGAGACGACAAGCGACGCCAGGGGATCGATCCCGAAATCGGGTCGCGAGGAAGAAGCTGATGTACATGCCGATCATCACGAACTCGCCCTGGGCGAAGTTGACGATCTTCACCACGCCGAAGATCAGCGTTACGCCGATGCTCACCAGCGCATAGATGCCGCCGATGAGCAGGCCGTTCACGACGGCCTGCGCCACTGTGGTCAGCATCGGCCGCCTGACTTGTCTAAGCTTTCAGCAATGGTGCGCGGGCGTCTTCCTTGGGAAACACGGTCGCCAGATCACCGTGCTGCCACTGGACGCCTACCGGATAGGCGTAGATGTTCTTGCCATCGGGGCCGAACTTCACTCTCCCGCCGGGACACATCGCGGCATAACCCTGTGCGAGACGTCAAGCGAGGCGAGCGCATCGCGCACTTTTTGCGGATCGGTTGAGGCAGCTCGCTCGAGCGCATCGGCGATCATGAACGTTTGTGCAACGAGACCGCCGGCGTACTCGAAGAGAAACTCGCCATTCTGCTTTTCGTACACCGCATTCACCTTCTGGGCATCGGCGTCGATATCGTGGTTCCAGTGCGCCACGCCCAGCAGACCTTCCGCGAGATCGCCCACGTTCTTGTAGAAGTCGGGAATGACGAATCCGCCGGAGCCGCCATTGATCGCAATCTGGAGGCCGGCCTGTTTGATCGCGCGGACGATCAAAATCAGGTCGTTCAGGTAGGAAACCGGGAACAACATGTTCGCACCCGAGGCCTTGACCTTGTTGATCAAGGGGCTGGCATCGGTCACGCCGGCCGAGTACGGCTCGAACAAGACGATCTCCACCCCCGCGGCGGGTGCCTGTTCGCGCAGACCCTTGGAGGTCGAGGTGCCGAATGCGGTGTTCTCGAATACCACCGCCACCTTCGGCTTGTCGCTCACCAGTTTGGCCATACGGAGTTGTGCCTGGGCGAACTGCGAAGCGCGCGCGAAAGGCGTGAAGGTATAGTGGCGACCCTGATTGAGCTGGTCGCTGCTCGAGCCGGTCAACAGCGGAATCTTTGCGCGTTCGGCCACCTCGCTCGCAATCAGCGTCAGGGCACTGGCAAAGCAACCGTGGATCGCCGACAGCTTGTAGCCGTTGATCAAACGGTCCGTCTCCGTCCGCGTGACGGTCGGATCGCTCTGCACGTCGGAGATGATCAGGTTCAGCCTGGCGCCGCCCAAAGCCTTGATGCCGCCGGCATCGTTGACCATCTGGACCGCGAGCTTGGCGGCATTGACGCAGCCCTGTCCGATTTGGGCGAAGCTGCCGGTGACCGGGTAGAGCCCGGCGATGTTCACGGGTTCTGCCGCTCTGGACTTACGCGGGATGCCGAGTGCGGCGAGGGTGCCGGCGGCCAACACGGTGCCCGCGGACCGGGTGAGGAAATCTCTGCGGCCGTGCCGGCTTGTAGATGTCTCACTCCGGGACGTTTCCATCTTCATCTCCCCGACGGTTGTTGTTCTTGCCGATTGTGTTTGCGGCGTCATCCGTGCGGTGGCACGCCCCCTCGTAGGGCAGGGGCGGCCACAAGCGTCACCAGCACCCCGCAGCAACGGGCGGAAACATCGCCGCCCCGATCGTGTACAGTCCGGTCTACCGGATTGTCAACAATTATTTTTTGCGTTATTGAGGCCGCCTGCTCGGGCCTGGCAGGGACATGAGAAGCTGCAAGCCATTGGACGCACGACGATATTCGGCCGGCCTGTCACAGGCACGCGGCAATCGGGTTCGCTGCGTGCCCATGCGCGTTCCGCGGCCTTTCAGCGACGGTCAAATGACCAGCGTCATCTCCGGCGTGGTCGCAACTCGGCGCGCCCAGGACCATGGCGCCGGGGGCCCAGCGAGATGCAATGCGCGGCTGACGAGAGTATCCCAGATTGGTAAGGCCCATCCCGTCATGTATTTCCGAATGTCGAAGGATTCTATGACTTCCCATGACGGTCAGTAGGACAACCCGACAAAAGCGTGCCACACCAGACGCGTCCGCCAGGGCGCATCGGCAGGAGAGTGCATTGCCCTCGAAGCCACGCGTTCGGGAGCACGCAATGGCCGATATCATCGCGGCAAGCTTGGAGGAGGACATCGTCCTGGGCCGGCGCCACCCGCGCGAGCGTTTGGTCGAACAGGACCTCTGCGACCGTTTCGCCACGCATCGAGGTGACGTTCGGCTCGCTCTGTTCGAGCTCGAAAAGAAGGGAATCGTTCAGCGCATTCCAAATCGCGGTGCGATCGTGCGCGATCTCACGCCAAAGGAAGTGACGGAGATCTACGCAGTGCGCGAGGAACTGGAGGTCATGGCTGCGCGCATTCTTCCCTTTCCAGTTGCTGCAAGTGATCTCTCCAAGCTCGAAAAAATCCAGGAGAAGCACAACAGCGCGATCGACAACGATGACATGCTCACAGTGTTCTACACCAACCTGCATTTCCACCAAACTCTGTTCGCGCTTTGCGAGAATGCATGCTTGATCGAGACGATAAAGCAGCTCGAGCAGAAGGTCTACGGAATTCGATTTTATGCCAACGCTTTTCCGGAGACGCTCGATCGCGCGCGCCGCGACCACGTCGCCATGATCAAGGCGTTGCGCGCCTCACGCCGTGATGACTTGATTGAGCTCACGCGGCAGCACCTGAAGCCATCACCACAGGCCTATATCCGCGCCTATGAACGCCGCTTTGGCAATTCCAGCCAGGGATAACACGTGGATTCGCAGGAATGATGTTCCGATCCAAATTACTCAGAGTCCGTCCGGACGGTTTAGCAGGGATTCCAGAGCCTTCTCAGAGCCTATCTCTGAACGGTATCGAAACGGTCGCTATCGACCCAAAGCCGTCATTCGGTCGGGCCGCGAACTCCAATCTCCAACCAAAACATTCCAATGATCTTCGGATCAGCCCCTTGCGGTCAAAGATAGTGGGCCGCCTGATAGAAGCTTCCGCAGACTGGTCGTGACGCACAGGAATGGTAAGCTCGCTCAAAGGCCCGTCGAGCGTAACCGTGAGGTCTCAATGGTCCAGCCGCGTCGATCGACCCCGCGTTCCGTGCTTGGATCGCTACTGCCGATCGCCGTTGTCATTGGTGGCGCTGCTGCTGCCTTCGCCTATACGGCGGGATGGTTCTCACCCCAGCGTCTCACACCGGACAAGATGGTGGATGCGTTCACGCCACCTACTGGCGTGCCGCTCGGCCATCGCCGGAACCATGCCAAGGGCATCTGCTTCACCGGTATATTCGAAGCGAACGGGGCCGGGTCGGCGCTCTCGCAGGCTCAGGTTTTCACCCGCGGCCAGTATCCAGCGCTTGGGCGCTTCAATCTCGCGACCGCCGATCCGAACGCGCCCGATGCAACGGTCCGGGTGCGGGGCATGGGACTGCGGATCTCAACTCCGGACGGGCAGGAGTGGCGCACCGCCATGATCGATCCCCCATTCTTTGCGGTATCAACGCCTCAGGTATTTTATGAGCTGCTGCTCGCCTCGGCGAGCAAGGACCCGAATGCGATGAAGACATTCGCTGGCGCGCATCCGGAGATCGCGGCGTTCGGTGCCTGGGCCGAGAACGCCCCCTGGACGGGCAGTTACGCGGAAGAGCGGTACAACAGTCTCAACAGCTTCATCTTTATCGATAACTCCGGCGCGGAGCACGCCGTGCGATGGTCGCTGCTGCCGGCGGCACAGGCCATCCCGATGTCCCCCGATGATCTCGCGAAACGCGGTCCCAACTTCCTGGAACAGGAGATCGCTGGGCGGGTCCGCGTCGGGCCGCTGCGCTGGACCATGGCGGTGACCGTCGCCAATCCGGGGGATCCCACCGCGGACCCAAGCAAGGCCTGGCCGGACGATCGCCGCACCATCGAGGTCGGCACGCTCACCGTGCAGCAGATCCAGCCCGAGCGGGACGGCCCTTGCCGCGACATCAACTTCGATCCGACCGTCCTGCCTTCCGGCATCCGGACGTCGGACGACCCGTTCCCGGCGGCACGGTCGGCCGTATACGCGAAGTCCTACGACCGTCGTACGGCGGAGGCCAAGGACTATCCCCGAACTGCAACGGACGCCAAGCCATGATCAGGGGCCGCCAACATTTCACTCCGCTCCAGCGCCTGCTGCACTGGCTCATGGCGGTCTGCATCCTGGCGATGCTATTCATCGGTGTGGGTATGGTGTCCACCATCGAGCCGAAATATCTGACGCTCGTTTCCATTCACAAGCCGCTCGGGATCGCAATTCTGCTGCTCGTGCTCGTCCGCCTGGCGGTGCGCCTGCGCTATGGTGCGCCGTCGCTGCCGGCCGACCTGCCCGAACCGATGAAGCTCGCGGCACACTTGTCGCATTACGCGCTCTACGCTCTCATGATCGGCATGCCGCTGATCGGCTGGGCGATGCTGTCGGCCGCCGCCTACCCGGTGGTGCTGTTCAGAGGCATGCGCCTGCCAGCGATCCTACCGCAGAGCGACAGCCTGCATGCACTGCTCTGGGATGCGCACTTCTACCTCGCTTTCGTGTTCTTTGCCCTGATCCTGTTGCATGTCGCGGCGGCGCTCTTCCATGCGCTCGTCCGACGCGACGGCGTATTCGACGCGATGGCTCCTGTGCCAACTCACGAGGTCGCAGCCGCCGAATAACAGGCTGCTCTGGGGGAGCAGGGACCGCTTCCACCCCGGGCGGCGGTAGCCGGGCTGCTCACCCGAACCGCCGCAGTCGACCCAAAGCCGACCTTTGTCATGTTGGGCCACGGGCCCTTCCATGTGTGGTTAGGCTCCCTCGCGATCACACGAGGTAGATGGGCCTTCTCCGATGGACCGCGGCTGAACCTACAGACGTGTCGACCACAGGCGCCCTCATAGCGCCAGCTCGTCGAGCAACGCCTTGGCCTGCTTCAAGTCGAGCGTGTCGAAACCTTCGGTGAAGCAGCCGTAGATCGGCGCGAGAAGATCGCGGGCCTGCTGCCGTTTGCCCTGACGGCGCCACAGCCGAGCCATGCTCGTCGCCGCGCGCAGCTCCCACGACTTTGCCTGCTGCTTGCGGGCAACGGCGAGGGCACGCGCGAAATGCGCCTGCGCTTTCGCCGCGTCGGGCTCGGGCGACAGGAGTGTGATCTCGCCCGCCGTTCGGTAAATCTCGGCCTCACACCACGTTTCCTTGGTTGTTTCCGCCGCTGTCGTCGCTTCGCCGATGCAGCGCCAAGCTTCCTCGAATTGCCCCAGCTCCGCGTGGGCACGTGCCAGGTACGGCAAATAGAGTGGCATCCAAAATGTTGCTCCGGTTGTCCGCCGTGCAGTCATCCCGGCGATCAAAATTTTGATGGCGTTTGGCGCTCTGCCGGCCGCGGCCAGTACGATGCCTTGGTTGATCATTGCGTCTGCCTGCCAAAACGAGAAACCTTTTTCTTCCGACAGGGCAACGAGCTCTTGGGCTTGCGCGGATGCCGCTGCGAGATTCCCGCAGAGGGTACGTGGTTACCGTGGCACAGTACAGAGCGTACAGCAACGTGGCGGCTTGATCTATCTCTCGTGCATTCTTGAGCGCGTCGTCGTTGTCTCTGAGCGCGGCCTCGGGATAGCCAAGTAACCACAGTGCCAACGACCGATAGGATAAGTTTGCCACCCCAACGTCTTGGCCGAACCGCGTCGCCAGTGGACGATGCTCGGCAGGATCATAACGCGCGACCGCTTGATCCAAGTACCACCGACCTTGCGCGATGTCCCCTGTAAGTACCTAGGGAAGTTCCAATGAGGCGATGCCCAATCATGAGCGGGGCGGTCGCCCTTTGTTTCTCTGCGAGCGCCAGGAACTGCGCCGCGAGGTCGCGCATAGCGTCGCCATTGAATGCTACATAGTTCGCAGCCCAGAAGCCGTAGAGGACGGAAAACAATAGCAGCGGGTCTTCGGGAGGCTCTCCGAGCGCTTCAGCGTGCTCGATCAGTAAACGAGCTCGTTCCGCTGCGGCCTTGGTTTCCGCCGCGGCATGGCCTTTGGTATGGATGAGCGGTGTTATGAGCGCGACCTGTAGCTCGATCTGCTCGCGACGCTGCGCCGGCGTGCCGGGCAAGGTCGAAATCTGACTGAGGGCCCGGCTGAACTGGGCTGCGGCTTCGGCCAGGGCCGAGCGCATCAACGACTGCTGTCCCGCCTTGCGCCATAGACAGGCGGCCTTCTCGATCAACCCGGCTTCGGTGCAGTGATGCGCCAGGATCTCCGGCCGGCTCTCGGCGGTCTCGGCGAATTGGCTTTCAAGGGTTTCGGCGATACGGGCATGCAGCGCGCGTCTCGGCTCGCGCAGCAGCGTGCCATAGGCGGCGTCCTGCACCAGGGCATGCTTGAACAGGTAGCTCGCGTGCGGCGGCACGCCATGCCGGAACAGCAAGCCAGCCTGAACGAGACGGTCGAGCGCCGATCCCAGCTCCGCCTCCGGCTTGCGCGCCACCGACGCCAGCAGCGCATGCGAGAACTCCCGCCCGATCGCCGACGCGATCTGCGCCATCTCCTTGGCGGGGCCGAGCCGGTCGAGCCGCGCCATGAGGGACGCGTGCAGGCTTGCAGGGACCGCCAGGGCCGACGACGGAACCGCCGCAACCGTGCGTCGGGCGACGCCCTCTCCGTCCGCCTCCAGCACCGCCTTCGTCATCTCCTCCACGAACAGGGGAATGCCGTCGGTGCGCTCGACGATCTCCGCCATCACATCCGCCGGCAGCTCCCTCTTCCCGACCAGGTGCGCGATGATGGCGACCGCTTCACGCTCCCCAAGCCGGTTGAGCGTCAAGCTCGTCACATGCGACTGCCCCACCCACGGCGCGTTGAACTCCGGGCGGAAGGTGACGACGAACAGCACCGGGAGAGTCTTTATTCGGTCGATCGTCCGACCAAACGCTTCCAAGCTTGTTGGATCAGCCCAGTGCGCATCCTCCAGGATCTCCAGGACTGGTTGCTGGCGTGCCAATCCAGCGAGTTGCGACATCAGCGCTTCGAGCGTTCGTTGCCTGCGCTGTTCCGGGATCAACGCGAGCGCGGGATAACGTCCGTCATTCGGGAGCGACAGCATCTCGGCGAGGAGCGCGGCATCCTCAGGCGAGGTCGAGGTCCGCGCGAGCAACGCATCGAGCTTGTCGAGCTGCACTTGCGGTTTGTCGTCGTAGGCCAGTCCGGCGGCGCGTTCCATCTGGCCGATAATCGGGTGAAGCGCGCTGTCGGCGCGGTGCGGCGAGCAGAAATAGCGCAGGCGCGTGTGCAGTTCGGCGGTGAGGCGTTCCAGCAGCGCGGCCGTGAGCCGAGATTTCCCGATACCCGCCTCGCCGGAGAGCAGCACGACCTGGCCTTCACCCGTCTTCGCCGTGGACCAGCGCCGAAGCAGCAATTCGAATTCTTCTTCCCGCCCGACGAGGGTGGTCAGGCTGGTCGTGCGCAGAGCGTCAAAGCGGCTCTCCATGGAACGCGCCCGCAGCGCAGCCCAGACCGGCGTCGGCTCGGCGATGCCCTTGAGGTCCCTGGGTTCGAGGTCCTTCAGCTCAAAGAGATTGCCGAGCAGCCGTCGCGTGCTGTCGGCGATCACGACGGCGTTCGGCTCGGCGAGAGCTTGCAGGCGCGCCGCGAGGTTCGGCGTCTCGCCGACGATGCCGCGTTCCTGGGCTTCACCCGAGCCGATGAGGTCGCCGACCACAACGAGGCCGGTCGCGATCCCGACACGCACCTGCAAGGGAGCGCCGGCCGTGGTCGTGAGCTTCGGCACCGCCTCGACGACGGCAAGCCCGGCCCGCACAGCGCGCTCGGCGTCGTGCTCGTGGGCCTGGGGATAGCCGAAATAGGCCAGCACCCCATCGCCCATGTATTTGGCGACGAACCCGCCGGTCTTCGTGATGAGATCGGCACAGCAGTCGCAGTATGCACCGACGATCTCACGCATATCCTCGGGGTCGAGACGAGCCGAAAGAGGGGTCGAGCCGACGAGATCGCAGAACATGACGGTGACCTGGCGACGCTCGCCCCCCGAGGGTGCCGCCGCAACGGCGGGACTGGCATTCGCCGGAGAGCCTGTTGCCTCGACCGCCGACGGGGCTGGCGCCGATGCGGGCATCCCGAGCGCGGCGATGGCGTCGAGAAGCTTGCGGCGGTGGCCGACCTGAGTGACGCCGATATCCTTCAGATCATCGCTCGTCAGCCGCGGCAGCACGGCTCCGTCGATCGCGTTGTCGCGAAAGGCCGGCTCGTATTGCTCCAACCCCAGGCCACGCAGCCAAGCCGCGATATCCATGCGGCGCCTCTGTCCCGTTTGGATGCACAATCGTAGGCGCGCCGGAGATTTATACGGCGCAAGAAGGCCGTCCTCAATGTTGGGATAGGATCAGCCGACCATCGGCTCGGCGGCGCGACGGGTCCGGTTTCCACCCGAAACGGCTGTCGGCTGAGCTACTCCGTTTCTGCCGGCGGAATGATGGTAACTTTCTTCGTGAACTTTCTGTCCTTCGTGTTAGAAGAGCCAGTGGAGCGCCTCCGTGCTTGCCCATCGGGCGTGAAACCTAGCAGCCGCCAGTACCGGCGAGCATTCTCATTCTCTGCTGCACGGCTTCCTATCTCCAAGGACGAAGAGCTTGGTCTTGGCATTGTGTTCAGCAAGGTAGCGTTTGATGCTGCCTGCAGCTCAATGAGCGAGTGGAAGCTGCCACGGCGGATTACGGACGATGTTGCACAGTCCGATGATGCTGCGGTACTCCTTCGCGGTGGCCGCGCCGGCAATGGCGCGCTCGCCGTTCTGGCTGGTTCCTAGCGCTCTACGTCGCAACTCCCGTGTGCGGAGACCTCCAGGCGGCATGCGTACGGCGCGCCGGCTTGGGAGATTGTGCATGGTCAAAGGTTCTGATCTTCTCGTCGCCGCCCTTGAGAACGAGGGTGTTGATCGAATCTTCGGAATTCCCGGCGAGGAAAACCTCGACGTCGTCGAATCCATCCGCAAATCGTCGATCCGGCTCGTCATCACGCGGCATGAGCAGGCCGCGGCCTTCATGGCGGCGACCTACGGCCGGCTCACGGCCAAGCCAGGCGTCTGCATCGCAACGCTCGGGCCGGGCGCGCTGAATTTCTCGACCGGCGCGGCCTACGCGCTGCTCGGCGCAATGCCGATGATCATGATCACCGGCCAGAAGGGCATCCTGTCATCGCGGCAGGCGCGGTTCCAGGTCGTCGACGTCGTGGCGACGATGAGGCCGCTGACCAAGCTGTCGCGCCAGATCGTCTCGCCGGCGATGATCCCGACGCTGGTGCGTGACTCGTTCCGCGTCGCAGAGGAGGAGCGGCCCGGTCCGGTCCATCTGGAACTTCCGGAAGATATTGCCCACGAAACGTGCGACTCGGTGCCGATGGTCCCGCCGCATCCCGTCGAGCTGCCCCTGGCGAGCGCGGGGGCGCTCGATCGGGCGGCCGAGATGATCCTGCAGGCAGAGCGTCCGTTACTGATGCTGGGCGCCGCGGCATCGCGACCGCGCTCGACATCGGACCTCGCACAGTTCGTGCTGCGGACGCGTATTCCATATTTCACGACGCAGATGGGCAAGGGCACCGTGTCCGGCGGCACCGATCTCTACATGGGCACTGCTGCGCTCTCCGAGCGCGACTACGTTCACGAGGCCATCGAGCGCGCCGACCTCATCATCACGATCGGCCACGACACGGTCGAGAAGCCGCCTTTCATCATGGGCAGGAACGGGCCGAACGTCATCCATGTCGGCTATCAGCCGGCACATGTCGAACAGATCTACTTCCCGCAGGCCGAGATCGTCGGTGATCTTGGTCCCTCTCTGCGGCTGCTGGCTGATCGCGTCGAAGGCAAGATCGCGCACGCGCAGGCGCTGCTGCCGCTCCGCGACGGCATCCTGAGCCGGATTGCCGCCCGCGCCACCGAGGACCGACCGACGCCGCAGCGCCTGGTGCACGATGTCCGCGGCGTCATGCCGCCCGACGGGATCCTTGCGCTAGACAACGGCATGTACAAGATCTGGTTCGCGCGAAACTACCGCACCCGGGTCGCGAACACGCTGTTGCTGGACAATGCGCTGGCGACGATGGGCGCCGGGCTTCCATCCGCAATGATGGCGGCCCTGCTCTACCCGAAGCGGCGCGTCATGGCCGTGTGCGGCGACGGCGGCTTCATGATGAACAGCCAGGAACTGGAGACGGCCGTCAGGCTCAAGCTCAACCTCGTCGTACCTCATCATCGAGGACCACGCCTTCGGCATGATCCGGTGGAAGCAGGCGGTCGATGGGTTCACCGACTTCGGCATGACCTTCGGCAACCCCGACTTCGTGCGCTACGCCGGGGCTTATGGCGCGAAGGCGACGCGCGTGAGCGCCGCCGGCGAGCTGGCGCCGGCCCTGGAGAAGGCGTTCGCCGGCGGCGGCGTCCATCTCGTAATCGTCCCGATCGACTATTCAGAAAACAAGCGAGTGCTGGTTGACGAGCTGGCGCAGCGGCTGCCGGTGACGAACGAGACGTGATCATATCCCAACCCTATCGGGTCGCTACCGCCAGGACGGCCAAGTGATATTGATCCTGCGGGTCAGGCACGCAAAAGAAGCCGGTTTCTGAGCGTGTCCCGTCAACCACACCGATACTGCCAGCACCTCCACGTCAGGTGATATGCATACTGCGTCTCTGCCGTGCCCTTGTTCGCGTGCTGTATCAGACCTGCACCCCACTCCGCGCCAGCAGATCCCGCAGGAACGCCATCCGTGCCTCCGCACCTGCCATGATGTAGCTCTGGTCAGTCCCCGACCCGAGATACCGCGCCCCCATCGCCAGATAGCGCGCCATGTCCTCATGGGTGTTGACCGCGCCCATGCCCATCGTCTTGCCGTGGGCGCGGCACGCCGCGCCCACCTTCTCGTACACCGCCATCAGGCGCGGATGATCCAACTGGCCGGAGATACCCATCTCCGCTGTCAGGTCGAACGCACCGATCAGCAGCACATCCACCCCCTCGACCGCCGCGATCGCGTCCGCGTTTTCGATCGCCCTTGGGGTTTCCAGCATCACGATCGTCAGCACCTCCCGATTGATCGCCGCCTGCGCCTCGGCCACGTGCGGCGGGCGGAAGCGATAGACCGGAGGCGGACCACCCCAACTGCGCTTCCCCTGCGGCGGATAGTGGAAAGCCGCCGCGGCGGCGCGCGCCTGCTCGGCCGTATCGACATGCGGCACCGTGATCCCAAGAGCGCCGTTGTCGAGCAGCCGAGTCGCCTCATCGAGAGCGCCGGCGCAAACTCGCACGACCGCCGTCACGCCGGCGGGCAGCGCGGCCATGCAGAGCTGCGTCGCCTCCTGCATCGTGAAGGCGCCATGTTCCATATCGATGAACATGATGTCGTGGCCGGTCGATGCGGCGATCAGCGGTGCCGCGACGCTGCGCAGATGATGCACGCCGAAGCTGATCACCACGCCTCCGGCATCCAGCTTCCGCTTGGCGTGGTTCTGAATGAGAGCCATCGGTTAGCCGGTTCTATCAGAACACCAGACCGTACACGAACCCGCGCGGCCGCTACCGCCGCCCCGCCTTTGACGCAACTCGCCGGCTTGCGTCATTCTTGTGTCATCGCGGGGACGACGGTCGGGGAGTCGGAGCGATGCAGGCTGTACTGGATGGCATGCTGCGGCGGATCGTCACGCTCGGGCAGCTGACAGTCCATTGGCCGGACGGAACCGCCACGGTTTATGCCGGTCCGCCCGGCTCGGGGCCTGCCGGGTCGATGGCGCTCCGCGACCACGCCACGATCCGCCGCCTGCTGCTCCACCCGTTGCTCGCGGTCGGCGAGGCCTACATGGACGGTGGCCTGCAGGCCCGTGCCGGCGGCATCTACGACGTGCTGGACGTGCTGGTCAGCAATTTCACGGCCAACTGGGCTGCGCACCCGGCGGCTCGGCTGCATGCCGCTCTCGGCCGGCTGAAGCGCCGGCTCGATCAGCACAACCCGGCACACCGCGCGCGCCGCAACGCGGCCCATCACTACGACCTCAATGGGCGGCTCTATAGCCTGTTCCTCGACCGTGACCGGCAATACTCGTGTGCCTATTTCCCACGCGGCGACGAAACTCTGGAAGAGGCGCAGATCGCCAAGAAGCGCCACATTGCCGCCAAGCTGTGCTTGAACCGTCCGGGACTTACCGTGCTCGACATCGGCTCCGGATGGGGCGGGCTGGCGTTGACGCTTGCCCGCGATCACGGGGCACGCGTAATGGGAATAACGCTCTCGGCTGAGCAGCTCGCCGAGTCCCGCGCCCGTGCCGCGGCCGAGGGGCTGGCCGACCAAGTCTCGTTCGAGTTGCTCGATTATCGAGCGGTGCAGCAGAAATTCGACCGCATCGTCTCGGTCGGCATGTTCGAGCATGTCGGGGTCGGCTACTACCGTGCGTTCTGCGATACTGTGGCGCGTTGTCTGAACCGAGACGGCGTCGCCCTGCTGCATGCGATCGGCCGCAACGAATCGCCGGGCAGCACCAACCCGTGGCTCGCCAAATACATCTTCCCCGGTGGCTATTGTCCGGCCCTCTCCGAGGTGCTGCCGGCGATCGAACGCTCGCGGCTGCTGGTGACGGATATCGAGATCCTGCGGCTGCACTATGCCGAAACGCTGCGCCACTGGCGCCGGCGTTTCGCTGCCAATCGCGATGCGATCCTCTCGCTTTACGACGAGCGGTTCTGCCGCATGTTCGAGTTCTACCTGGCCGGGGCCGAATTATCGTTCCGTCATGAGAACATGATGGTCTTTCAGGTTCAGCTTGCGCATGAGCAGACAGCCGTGCCGCTGACGCGCGACTATATCGCGGTGACGGAGTCCGCGACGATTGGTCGGCAGAGCGGGGTGTCGCCGGAACTGCGGCGATCGCGGTGAATGCGATCCGACATTTCGTCGCGAACGGGGCCTTGTGAAAAAGGGTTCGCACGGCACGGAGGTATTACAAGCTCCAGCCACACGACTACCTCCGCGGTCCTCCGTGTGAACCCTTCTCGCGAACAGGCGACTGCCGCCGGAACGCTAATGGTGCAGGACGACAAAGTACAGGAACATGGCATGAACGAAAGCACATTGGTCGATGCCGGTGCATCCCAGCAGTACGACTGGATCCGCGAGCGCATCGCGAAAGTTCCGCGTGTCAAGATTGCGCTGACCCCGACCCCCTTGCAGGAAGCGCCCAACCTCACCATCGCGCTCGGCGGCCCGCGCGTCTTCATCAAGCGCGATGACCTCACCGGCGTCGCTTTCGGCGGCAACAAGCTGCGCAACCTGGAATTCCGCCTCGCCCGCACGATGGCGGAGAAGCCGGATACGGTGATCGTCGGGCTCGACCTGCAGTCCAACTCGGCACGACAAACTGTTGGCGCCTGCAACAAGCTTGGACTGAAGACGGTCCTGGTGCTCGAAGGGCGGCGGCCGGACGTGGTGCAGGGCAATCTGCTGGTGGATTACCTGTTGGGCGCCGAGGTGATCTTCGCGCCGACCCGCGAGGCGCAGCGCCAGCAGCTTGACCTTGCTGCACAACGCTGCCGGGACGCCGGCGGCCGCCCGCACATCCTGAACGACAATCCGATGTTCGATGTGGCGTCGGCCGTCGCTTACCTCGAGACGACGCTGGAAACTCTTGAGCAGATGCAGCGGGCCGGCGTGCGGGCGACTGGTTTCTACATGTCCTCCAGCGGCAAGGGGCAGGCCGGATTGGTGCTGGGCCAGCGGCTGACCAATGCCGGCATCGAGATTCACGGCGTGACCGCCACCGATGAGTACCATGTGCCCAGCCGGACCGCGGCGATCGCCAATGAAACGGCACAGATGCTGGGGCTCGATCTGGTCGTTTCGGATCAGGAGATCGAAAACGACATGGGATTCGTCGGGAAAGGCTACGGGATCCCGACCGAGGCGGCCGTGGAGGCCACCCGGCTGTTCGCCCGTACCGAGGGCGTCGTGCTCGATCCGATCTACACCGGCAAGGCTGCGGCCGGCATGATCGCTCACATCCGAGCGGGACGGTACCGCAAGGACGACGTGCTGGTCTTCGTGCACACCGGCGGCACCCCGGCAATTTTCAGTTGGAACACCCTCTGGACCTGAGGCGCCGACTGGGAGAGGGGGGAAACACAATGCGGCGACGGCAGATCATGGCGGTGGCGGCAGGGCCCACCGCCGCTATGGCATTCCGTGCCCGGGCGCAGTCGGAGTCGGGCAGCAGCCTCACCTATGGTCAGAGCACGGCGGTGCTGACGCTCGATCCGGTGCATGGTTCGTTCACGCTCTATCCGGGCGGCTATGAGGCGGCGCTGTGCCTCTATGACGGCTTGCTGACCTTCGATTCATCGATGCGGATCGTGCCGCAACTTGCGGCGAGTTTTCAGATGGGGCCCGATCTGCGCTCCTGCACGCTGAAGCTGCGGCCGAATGTCAGTTTCCAGGACGGCACGCCGGCCCCCCAGGGCAGGGCGAGGATGGGGTGGCGGCGCGCGCAACTCCTACAGGCGCGCCTTGGTTAGGGCATGTTGAAGGCTGCACGCAGATTGCCGCTCGGTATCCAGTCTCGGGAGCCCCTTGGACACGGAGCACCTCGGCATGATCTCGGCACTCAAGAATACAACGAGCCATCTTGCAGTCGGTGGCAAACTCCCCTTAATGTAATCATGCTTCTGTAGCAGAGAGGTCGTTGAGGAGCGATTGCGCCTCGATTAGGTCGGGGGTGTCGAAGCCTTCAGTGAACCAAGCGTAGATCGGAGCGAGCAGGGCGTAAGCGTTATCCCGCCGATCGTGGTTGCGCCACAAACGAGCGAGTTCGACGGCGGCCTGAAGCTCGAACCACTTTGATTGTTGTTGGCGCGCAGACGTGAAAGCGTCCTTCAAATGATTCTCGGCGATTGCGGAGTCTGTTGCCGAGATCCGGGCCTTTGCAAGTGCAGGCAAGGAACGAACCATGCTTCTCCAGTTTCACCCGCTATCTTGAGGGCCGAATCCACCGAGTTCGAGCGCTGCATCAGACGCTCCTGACCGGAACTGGAGATCCGCAAGCAAGCCCAATGCTTCGGGCCGATATAGAAGGATGCCGACCCGATCAAGGTAAGCTATGGTTTCGGTCAGCAGGGCCAGACCGCGATCCAATTCGCCGGCCGTGCCAGCAAGCCACCCTGCGTACGTTTGGCCACGGGCAAGCCAGAAACTGAACCCCTGCTCCCGGCAAAGCTGGCAAAGCTCGGATGCTCGCTGCTGCAACGAAGGCAGATCCCGTAAGACCATAGCGGTGAGACTCGTCGAAGCCAGCGTGATGGCGATCGACGGAAGGTGTTCTCGGCGGCGGGCATTCTGAACGCTAAGACGCGCCTGTTCTTTTGCCTTTGCCGGAAATCCAGCGCAGGCCAGTACCCGCGACCATTGACCCCGAAAAAGGCTTCGTGCATCAACACCGAATGAACTTGCCACTGCCTCATAGTCATCGCTCTCGCAATCAGCTTTCGCGTCATCGAACGCTTTGAGAGCGTCGTTCATGTGCCCGAGGAGAAGACAGCTAAGTCCGTAGTTCAACGCAGCATCGACGCGTACGGAGTGGTCATTTTGCCGCAATGAAAGGTCCAGAAGCTCGGCAGCGACGTCGCGGCCTGCTGCCACTTTTCCAGAGTGGGTCGTGTAATCCCAGACGCCGCTCAGGATCCCGGCCGACACCCTTACGAAATCAGGCTGTTCAGGTCTGAGCTCGCGTTGAGCCGCAAGCGCCTGAGCGAAGGCGTCTCTGTGCTCGGCCGATCCGTAGCCTCGCACTGCCGTCTGCACATTGCCCAGCGCAAGCAGTAATTCCGCTCGGCGTAGGTTTCGCCCTGGCGGATCCGGGATTGCAGAAGCCAGCTCCAGTCCGTGCATCAGGTGCGCCTGCGCCTCGAGCATGGCTGAGCTATCGGCTGCTTGTTCGCCCGCCCGCAGGAAGTAAGCCACAGCTTTTTCGATCACGCCTGCCTGCGCAAAGTGATGACCGAGCAGTTCCGGGCGCATTGTGACGATTTCGGTGTCCTTCTCCAGCACCTCAGCAATTGAGCGGTGCAGTGCCGCGCGTCTCGCTTTTAGCAAGCTGTCGTAGGCGGCATCCTGAATAAGCGCGTGCTTGAATGTGTAATTCGCATTTATGCCCTCGCCGCGGCAGAAAACGAGACCTGCGGCGATAAGCTGATCGAGGCCTTCATTCAGCACTGTTTCCGGCAGATTGGCCACCTTGCTGATACCCGCGCGTGAGAAATCCCGCCCAAACACAGCGCCTACCTGGGCAACCTGTTTAGCTGCCGCACTCCTATCAAGTCGCGCCAGCAGCGATGCTTGCAAGGTCGCTGGAAGTGCCACGATCGACGGTTCGGATGCCGTCTGCCCAGCCCTCTCTACAATTGCTTTGGTCAGCTCTTCGATAAACAGAGGCACCCCATCGGATTGTACGACTACGCGTTCGATCAGAGCTGGAGACATCGTTGCCTCGATCGTCAGTTGCTCGGCGAGAGCTGTCGCCTCGCGACGGTCGAGCCTGCTCAGAGTGATCAGAGTGACCCCGGCTAGCCCGCATTTCTCACCGAATCAGGTGCATCGGGGCTCCGAATCAGCGAAAATCATCGTGCCAACAAAGTTTTTCGTGGAACGGAGGATTTCCCCGATGCAGACAGAGTGTAGCGCAGAGCTGTTCGCCTTTGCACCTGTAGAAGGCCGCGCAGTGGTGGCCGGCTTCGACGGCGGAACGCTGACCTCGGATGCCGGGGCGCTGCTGCTCGGCGCGACCGACCAGGTGATTGGCCTGACCCGGCGGTTTGCCGCGTGTTTCCAGGACGCCCGCAACCCAGCCTTCGTCGAGCACGATGTGGCGACCCTGGTCAGCCAGCGGATCATCGGCATCGCGCTCGGCTACGAAGACCTGATCGACCACGACCAGCTCCGCCACGATCCGGTGCTGGCGGTGCTGGCCGGCAAGCTGGAGGCGCGCCGGTCGGACTGCGCGCCGCTGGCCGGCAAATCGACGCTGAACCGGCTGGAGCTGGGCCAGCCGGAGCCCTCCCGCTATGCCAAGATCAGCGCCGATACGGCGTCGATCGAGCGGCTGTTCGTCGATATGTTCCTAGACGCGCATGCCGAACCGCCGAAGCAGATCATCCTCGATCTCGACGCCACCGATGATCCGCTGCACGGACATCAGGAAGGTCGGTTCTTCCACGGCTATTACGACTGCTACTGCTATCTGCCGCTTTACGTGTTCTGCGGCCGACACCTGCTGGCGGCGAAGCTGCGGCAGTCCGACATCGACGGCTCGGCCGGGGCGGTTGAGGAGGTATCACGGATCGTTGCCCAGATCCGGGCGCGCTGGCCGAAGACACGAATCCTGCTGCGGGCGGACTCTGGTTTCGCCCGCGAAGAACTGATGGCGTGGTGCGAGGCCAATCGGGCGGACTACCTGTTCGGCCTGGCGCGCAACGAGCGGCTGGTGGCGCAGATCAAAGCCGAGTTGACGGCGGCGCAGGCCGAGGCCAAGCAGACCGGCAAACCGGCGCGTCGCTTCAAGGATTTCCGCTGGTCCACGCTGAAGAGCTGGAGCCGCCGGCGGCGAGTGGTGGCGAAGGCCGAATGGACCCAGGACGAGGCCAATCCCCGCTTCGTGGTGACCTCGCTTAAGCGCGGCGAGGCGGCGGCGCGGTATCTCTACGAGACGATCTATTGTGCGCGCGGTGAGATGGAGAACCGGATCAAGGAGTGCCAGCTCGACCTGTTCGCCGATCGCACGTCCACGGCGACCATGCGAGCCAATCAGTTGCGCCTGTGGTTCGCCTCGCTGGCCTATGTACTGCTGTGCGCGCTGCGCCGGATCGGGCTGGCGGACACACAGTTTGCTGCTGCCACCTGCGGGACGATACGACTTAAACTGCTCAAATTGGGGGCGTTGGTGCGGATCAGCGTGCGGCGGGTCAAGGTAGCGATGGCTTCGGCCTGTCCCTACCAGGGCGAGTTCGCTGCCGCTCACGCCGCGCTTACCGCGGCGGCTGCTGCCGCCTGATACGAAGCAGACAGCGCATAGTCCGATACGCTCTCCCGTGCAACGCTGCCTGGTGCGGCGCGACGCGGCGCGCGCGCAAAATCAGTCGCTACGCGGCTACACGATCGGCAGCGGGCAAATTGGCCGGGAGCACGATTACGTTACGGCACCAGTTCGATTTTGCCTGGAGTCTGTGAGAAATGCGGGCTAGCCCAATCCAGGGAGCTCGGAACTCCGGCCGAAATGTCAGGACCGCAAGAACCGCAAGCTCCGGCAAGCGCTGAGCGAGACTATCGATTAATTCGCGTGTCGTGGGATCGGCCCAATGGAGGTCCTCAAACAGCATTAACACCGGGCGCTGCTGGCTGAGCCGTTCTAATTGGCGAAAGAGAGCCTCGAAGGTTCGCTCCTTTCGGCGCTGTGGGCTCAAGTTGAGCACTGGTAATCCGTCTGAAGGCAACTGCAGCAGAGCGGCGATCAGAGCGATATCTTCAGCAGACGAACCAGCGGATGCGAGTAGCGCTCGCAACTTGCCCAGTCGATCCGTTGACGTGTCGTCACGGGCAAAGCCGGCAGCGAACTGCAACTGGCGAATTACAGGGTACAGCGGTGTATCCTGATGATGGGGAGAACAGAAGTAACGCAGAGGAATGAGTGGCTGGGCTTCCAATCGTCGCCCTAGCTCCGCGACTAGCCGCGACTTGCCAATGCCTGCCTCGCCCGTGACGAGAGCCATACGCCCCTGCCCATTGCGCGCCTGCGCCCAGCGGCGGAGCAGCAGCTCCAGCTCCTCTTCGCGGCCGACCATTGGGCTGAGTTGCGGCGCCCGCAATGCCTCGAAGCGGCTCTCGACGGGGCTGTGCCCGAGCACGCGCCAGGCATGCTCGGGATGCGGAGCCCCATTAAGCGAGATTTCGCCGAGATCCACCCATTCGAACAACGCTCCGGTGAGGCGCCTTGTCGCTTCGTCAACGACGACCGTTCCCAGCTCTGCGGGGGTAAGTAGCCGGACTGCCTCATCAGGCGTCTCGCCAAGCACTTCGCCCGTGGGATCGGCGACGACGAGACCGCTGGCCACGCCGACGCGTATGGCTAGCCCCGCGGGAAGCGACGCCTCGCCTTCGGCGAGATGATCGGCAAGCGCAAGAGCGGCATGGATCGCCTGCTCGGCGGCGTGTTCTTGCGCCACGGGATAGCCGAAATAAGCGAGTACCTCGCGTCCTCGGGTCTCCGCGATCATTCCGCCGTGGTGGGCCACGACGGCGGCGGTGTAACGGCGATAGGTATCGATGCTGGCGCGCAACTCTTCCGGATCGCGCGGCAGGCTGCTCCCCTCTGCTGGCAACAGCTCGGCCGCGAGAGCAGTCACGTAGCGCCGTTCGGGGAGAGCCGGCGGAGGGGCGGGTGGAGCAGCAACGGTTGCAGGTTCCGGCGCCAGAGCCTCGGCCTGGCGAACCTGTGCCGCGAATTTGTAACCACTGCCGGGGACAGTGACGATCAGGGTTGGCTGCTTGGGATCCGGCTCGATCTTGCGGCGCAGCCGGACGATCTGCATGTCGATGCTGCGGTCGTAAGCCTCGGCTTCGCGACCAGCCAGAATTTGTAATAGCTGCTCGCGCGACAATACTCGTCCCGCTCTCTGGACCAACGCGCGCAGCAATCCAAACTCGCTGTGGGTGAGTGAAACTCCCTTCCCCGTCGAGTCCAGAAGGTTGTGGCCGCCGAGATCCAGTCTGTATCCGGCGAACTGCAGCGTCGGCTCCGCGGTGTCGAACTCGGGGGCCGGCGCTAGCGCCTCCGCCACTCGGGCGAGCAATCCGGCCTCATCCGTTATATCAAGCAGATCAGAGTGGAGATCGCGCTTGCTGCCGGGGACCGCGACGAGCAGCACGCTTCCCACTGCGGCCCGAAGTTCCTGTAGCGCGCCTCTTTCGTGAGGGCCGCGCCCATCAGCTGCGACAATCGCTAGCGCAATTCCGGCGAAGCCAACGCGGCGGGCGTGCGAAACGCTTTCGGCGATCTCGACACGGTAGCCACCAGCTTTCAGCAGTCGCGCAAGTCGCGCGCGCAGCTCCACGTCCCGGCTAACGATCATTATCCGGTCGCGCACAACGGCCCGCCTGTGCCGGCATTGCGTCGGGAGATTTGCGCGAGGAGCTCGCGGGCTTCGGATAGGGTTGGTAATGAAACGGCAGCGTCGAACCAGCTGCAGATTGGGGCCAGAACCTCGCGTGCTTCGGTGACGCGATCGGTGGCATTCATAAGGCGCGCAAGGCTGAGCGCTGCGCGTAGTTCCCACAGTCGGGCGTGCTGGCGGCGGGCTATGGCGAGCGCGGCGCGGAGTTGGTCTTCCGCGACGTCGGGATCAATGGATAGCAGTGCCTCACCTTTCAATCGGTGCGATTCGGCGAGGAGCCAGTCGAGGCCGGTGGATGCGCTGAGCTGGATCATCTCATCCGAGGTCACGAGCGCTTTCTGATGGTACCCCGCCAATAATAAGCACTCGGCCTTCACGCTGAGGACACGCGATCGAGCAAATACCAGCCCACGTTGGTACGTGATTGCGAGTGCATCATCTATCTCCGACAGCCCCCGCGTCACGTCTCCAGAATCTAGTGCGAGCCTCCCAATATAACTCTTCGCGTGGGCTGCCCATTGGGGAAAACCTCTCTGCTCGGATACGTCCAAGACAGATCGCGCCAGGTCGGCCACGACCCGGAAATCGCCCAGCCAATAGGCAGCGTAGCACGCAAAACACGCGACTGCCGCGTAGGAAGCACGATCAGCTGAACTCAACACGTCGCAGAGCCTCAGCTACCCATGTATGCGCTTCTGTCACGAAACCCTGAATGGCAAGCGCGGCCGCCAGGTAAGCGGCCGCAGTACCGTCGACACTGCCAACTCCAGGAAACTCGACGCGATGCTCTGGAAACTGATCTAATTTCTCCAGCGCAGGTCGCAAGTGCTTTTGTGATTCAGCAAAAAATCCGGCCGCGACCTCCAAGCAGCCAAGCACCGCACGGGCCGCCAATTCAGCACTTACATTATTCTCGGCCAGAGTGAGCAATTCTTCGCAGATCTGTCGACAGTCCTTTACACGGCCGCGCTGGATTGCTATTATTAGTTCACCCCCGCGAGCCCGGGTCAGCATCTCAAGGTCATTGAGAGTACGGCATAGAGTGGTGGCGCGCTCGAAGGCCGCGCCCGCCTCCGCGTCAGCGAAGCCGTTAGTGGTCACCAGTGTCCGGCCCAGCGCGAGTTGCAGTTCTGCCTCCAGCCGATGACGTGCCGGGCTCTCGGGCAGCATCGCTGCGAGTTCTAATCCACGCTGCAACTGCGCTTTTGTCTCCGCAATTGCCGACCGCTCGGCCGAGCGCTCGCCGGCGCGGCGGTACCAGTGGGCGGCGTGCTCGATCTGGTCCGCCTCCGCGAAATGGCGACCGATTGTCGCGGCGGCATCCGCGCTTGTCTCGGGATTGCGCGCCAATACCGTGGCAATGCTTCCGTGAATTTCGATGCGGCGGCTGCGCAGCAGGCTCTCATAGGCGGCCTCTTGCACCAGTGCATGCTTAAAGATGTAGGTCGCATCGGGCGGGGTGCCGCGGCGAAACGCGAGTCCCGAGGCAACCAGTGCATCCAGCCCTTCGGACAGCACCGGCTCCGGCAAACCTGAAACCTCTGCCAGCAGCGCATGAGGCGCTTCCAGGCCGATCACCGCCGCGATTTGCGCCACCTGCTTCGTGGCGGGCATTCGATCGAGTCGCGCCATCAGCGATGCCTGCAGCGTCGCCGGCACGGTCAGTGCAGCATTACCTGACGCCGCCTGTTCGAGCAACGTGCGTGTTAGTTCCTCAATGAAGAGCGGAACGCCGTCGGTCAGTGCAACTACCCGATCCAGTATCGTCGTGGGCAGCGGCTTGTCCTGCATCACCTGCGCCGCCAGTGTCGTCGACTGTGTTTGCGTAAGCCGGCTCAGCGTTATCAGCGTAACGCCTGCCTGCCCGATCCACGGCGAGGTGTATTCCGGCCGGAATGACATGACCAACAGCACGCGCAGGTTTGGCAGTTCGCCAATCAGTAGGTCGAACAGCTCCATGGTGCTGGCATCCGACCAATGAACGTCTTCCAACAGCATCAACACAGGCTGACGCTCGGCACGTTGGCGCAGCAACTTCAACAACAGTCCGAATGTGCGCTCCCGTCGCCGTTGCGGGCTCAATTCAAGTTTCTGGCGACCTTCGATCGGCAGGTTCAAAACGTCGGCGATCAACGAGAAGTCCTCAGGTGGTGTGTTTGGCCCCATTATCGCCTGCAACTTCTGGAGCCGTTCATTCCCTGAATCTCCGCGGACGAAGCCGGCCTCATGTTCCCATCGGACCGTTACCGGATATAAGGGCGTGTCCTTCTGGTACGGCGAGCAGAAATAGCGCAGCACCTCATGCGGCTCATTTCCGATTCTCTGGACCAGCTCCGCCATCAGCCGTGACTTGCCGATGCCCGGTTCGCCGCAAATCAATACCGCCTGGCCTTCGCCAGCGACGGCGCTTCGCCATCGGCGCAGCAAAAGGTCCAACTCTTCTTCGCGGCCGACCAGCGGGCTGAGCTGCGGCGCCCGCAATGCTTCGAAGCGGCTCTCGACAGCGCTTTGCCCGAGCGCGCGCCAAGCGTGCACAGAGTGGGGCGCTCCCCTCAGGGGAACTTCGCCAAGATCAGTCCACTCGAACAATGCCCCGGTGAGGCGCCTTGTCGCTTCGTCCACGACAACCGCTCCCGACTCCGCGGCATTGAGCAGTCGGACTGCCTCACCCGGCGGTTCACCCATTACCTCGTTGGCGGGGCCAGCCAACACGCCGCCGCTCGCCACGCCGACGCGTACGGCGAGCCCGGCCGGAAGCGACTCCTCGCCTTCGGCGAGATGATCGGCAAGTGCAAGGGCAGTGTGGATTGCCCGCTCGGCGGCGTGTTCCCGCGCGACGGGGAAGCCGAAATAGGCGAGCACCTCACGTCCCCGGCTCTCTGCGATCGTGCCGCCGTGACGGGCGACGATGGTGGTGGCGTAACGGCGATAAGCATTTATGACGGCGAGCAACTCTTCCGGATCGCCCAGCAAGCTGCCTCCTGCTGCCGGGACCAACTCGGCGGCGAGAGCGGTTATGTAGCGCCGCTCGGGGTGAGTTGGTGCGGCCACCGGCGGAACGACAGCCGTTTGTTGCAGCTCCGGCGCCGGAGCTTCCGCCTGGTGCACTTTGGCCGCGAACTTGTAACCGGCGTTGGGCACGGTCACGATCAAGGTTGGATGTTTGGGATCAGGCTCGATCTTCCGGCGTAGCCGGACGATTTGCATGTCGATGCTGCGGTCGTAAGCCTCGGATTCGCGACCGGCCAAAATTTGTAATAGCTGCTCGCGTGACAGCGCGCGTCCCGCTTTTTGCACCAACACACGGAGCAAGCTGAACTCGCGGTGTGTGAGTGGAACTTCCGTCCCGGCCGGGTCGAGAAGGCTGTGGCCGCCGAGATCAAGCCGGTAGCCAGCAAACTGCAAGGTTGGCTCTGCGGTATCGGGCTCGGAGGCCGGCGCTAGCACCTCCGCCACTCGGGCGAGCAATCCAGTCTCATCTGTTACATCGAGCAGATCGGAGTTGGGATCGTGCTTGCTGCCCGGCGCCGCGACGAGCAGGAAATTGCCGACTGTGGTCCGCAGTTCTTGTAGCAAGCCGCGTTCCTCGGGGCCGCGTCCATCTGGGGCGACGATCGCCAGGGCGATCCCGGAAAAGCCGATGCGGCAGGCGTGCGAAGCGCTCTCGGCGATCTCGACGCGGTAACCGCCACCTTTCAGCAGTCGCGCGAGTTGCGCGCGCAGCTCTACGTCCCGGCCGACGATCATTATCCGGTCGCGCACGAAAACCACCTGGGAACCAGTCAGCGCGGAGCAACCGTAGCCCAATCGAGGGGGCTGTTACCAGCCTGTTACTCGCCTGTGGTCCGGCCGCGACACCGCACGGGGATCATCGCCCGGCAGCTTCCGAGGGAGCGTCCATGCTAGAGTGGCGCCAACAGCCTCGCCGGCGTGTCTACCGCCGCAGTCGGCAAGGAGTGCCGCTTGTCGTCACTGGCGCCGAGGGGCGCAGGGAATGCCAGAAAACAGGGGAGGGCTCATGTCATCGATCGCTTACAAAGCCGCGCAAAATTTCCTGCAGGAGCATCTGACAGATCCAGCAAGGGCGGCTGAGCAATTTCGGTGGCCGGAGCTTGATCGCTTCAATTGGGCGCTCGACTGGTTTGATGCGGAACTGGCTGCGGGTCCACTGCGTCACCACTCTGCCTTGCAGATTCTCGGCGAGCAGACGGAGGACGTGAGCTTCGCCGACTGACAGAGCGCGTTGCGCGCGCCCGCATCGGCACGTTGATCGTTCCAGCAAGCGAGACGCCAAGACGGAGATATACGGCGCATTTGCACAGGTGATCCGCCCGTAGGCTGGACCTCGTTCGATGCCTTACGCGACGCACCCACAACATTCACACCAACGGGTGAAACGCATGCGGATGATCCGGTGCTGCTGTACTTTACCTCGGGGACAACATCGAAACCGAAAATGGTGTTGCACAGCCACCGTAGCTATCCGGTCGGCCATCTCATGACAATGTATTGGATTGGCGCGAAGCCCGGCGATATACATCTGTCGATTGGTGCGCCCGGCTGGGCAGGTCACACGTTTGTCGCATTCTTCGCGCCATGGAATGCCGGCGCCACGATCATGATGCTGAACCAGCAGCGATTCGATGCCCACACCGTCCTGGACACACTGGTTGAGCGCAAGGTGACGAGTTTCTTTGCGCCGCCTACCGTGTGGCGGATGCTGTTGCAGGAGGACCTCCGTGCCTGGCCGGTGGTGCTACGCGAAGCGGTCGCCGCCGGCGAACCGCTGAACCCTGAAGTGATAGAGCAGGTTCGCCGCGCCTGGGGCCTCACGGTACGCGATGGCTGGGGCCAGACTGAATTGACTTTCCAGATTTGCAACTCGCCTGGCCAAGAGGTGATAGACGGTGCCATCGGGCGTTCCCTGCCGGGCTGTAGCGTGACTGTTTTGGACGATCACGACCGAGAGGCAGGGGAAGGCGAACTCGCCCTGCCCATGACCCCGCGACCGCCCGGCCTGATGCTGGGCTATTTGCAGGAGGATGGCTCGCTGCGACCGATCGAGGGCAAATACTATCGAACGGGCGATTATGTCCGCCGCAGCCCGGAGGGGGTGTTCACCTACGTCGGCCGAGTTGATGACGTCTTCAAATCCTCTGACTATCGCATAAGCCCGTTCGAATTGGAGAGCGTTCTGATCGAGCACCCGGCGGTCGTCGAGGCTGCAGTGGTGCCAAGCCCCGATCATCTGCGACTCGCAGTGCCCAAGGCATTTATCGCACTTGCTGCGAAATACGAACCAAATCGCGAGACGGCGCTTTCGATCTTTCGCCATATCCGCTCACGGCTGGCGCCGTACAAACGGGTGCGCCGGATCACCTTCTCGGAGTTGCCGAAGACTATCTCTGGCAAGATCCGTCGTGTCGAGCTACGCCGCGCGGAAGCTGCGAGGCGAGATGGAGTGACACCGGAGGGCGAGTTTCAGGAGGAGGATTTCAAAGAGTTGGTTGAAACTCTGCCTGAGTTGCAACGTCTTGATCTACCGACTGCAGCATCTGGTGGATAGGTCTGCTTGAACCAACGACTCCAGAGCTGAGGCAATCGTAGGACTGGCGTGCCGCTCGCCGCACGCGCAGCTCAACGTCCCGGCCGACGATCATTATCCGGTCGCGCACGAAAGCCACCTGGGAACCAGCCAGCGCGCGGCGAATGTCGCCTAATCGAGGGGGCTGTTACCAGCCTGTTACCCGTTGGTGGTCCGACGGCGACACCGGGCGCGGATGATCGCCCGGCAGTTTCCGATGGACGTGTCATGCAAAGCTTTCGCTTCATCGGCCGTGTCGCCGGGTCGCCTGCACAGCCGCCGGACACCGCGGTCGGCGCAGCATGGAGGGCGCCGCGATGACCGCCGCCCTCAATGCATTCCAGCTTGGCCTGTTCCCCGTGTTGATGGCCACGCTGTCCCTCGGGCCGCAGAACACATTCGTGCTGCGTCACGGCCTGGCCAGGGACCGCGTATCGATCGTGGTCGGAGTGTGCCTGGGTTCCGATTTCGCGATCATCGTCGCCGCGATATTGGGCTTCGGCGAAGTGATCGCCGCCAATCCAACCGCAACACACCTGCTGACCGGGGCCGGAGCCGGATATCTGCTGATCGGGGCAACCCGCATGCTGCGCAGCGCGTGTGATGGCAGCGCTCCGCCGGCGCTGGGCTGTGCTCGCAGCACGCGTCTGGCGACCTTCCTGCAAGCTTTCTGCGTCAGCGTGCTCAATCCGTTGGTATGGGTCGAGACGGTCCTGGTGCTCAGCGCCCTGGCGTCCACCCTGAGCCTGCCCATGTTGCCCTGGTTCGGCCTGGGCGCCGCGTGCGGGTCGTTGGCCAAATTCTCGCTGCTGAGCTTCGCCGCACGGGGCCTGGCGTCGTTATTCGTGCGGCGTTCCGTGCGCCGTGGCTTCGATGCTCTTGCCGGCGTGGCGATGCTTGCGATGACACTCATCGTGGCCTGGCCGATGCTGCCATCGGCGACAGTGCAGGCGTCTCCTGCACCGATTTCCGGCAAACATCAGGCCAGCACTGAGCCACCCCCGTCGATCGGCTCGGCTTATCGGGTCGTTGCGAGCAGCGGTCAGGCACGCAGCGAATGCGCGCGCAAACCCGACGTAGTGCCGCTGCACATCTACCGAATTGAATAGTGGCAATTCCAGCCAAGAGGAGAGCCCGATGAGTGTCGCTACACGGACGGCAGGCACCAATCTGTCGGCAGCTACCAGGTTCTTTGCTCTGGCTTATCGCGCGACGGCGCGAGCGGTCGCGACGGTCGCAGTCTGGTATCGCCGGGCCCACGACCGCCGACAGCTCGCGGTGCTGAGTACATCATTCCCCGGCTTCCTTCACGACACTGGTCTCGTGTGCACAGAAGCGGATTTGTGGCTCCGCCACTGGGCACTGAAGAACCGAAGACGAGAGTCGAACATTGAGCGCAGCGGGGGCGGTCCTAACGACGGTGCGTTCGAGAATGGTTTCGAGATCCGGTCCATATCGCCGGCAGTTTCCGATGTCTGTTCAGATGGAGGGGTCCGATGAATGTAGAATCACGCACGCTAGGTACCAATCTACCGACAGCTATAACGCCTTTCGCTCTGGCTTATCGCGGGATGGCGCGGGTGGTCGCGACGGTCGCACTCTGGCAGCGTCGGGCCCACGAGCGCCGGCAGCTCGCGCTTATGCTGAGTACGTCGTCGCCCGGTTTCCTTCACGACACCAGCATCTTGTGTACCGAAGCACGGGCGGAGGCGGAGAAGCCGTTCTGGCGGGCGTGATGCTCGGTCTGCCAGAAACTCGTAATCGGAGGCGATCCGCAGCATCGTGCTTCGCGCAACTGGATCGTCCAACTGCTCGGCTATGGCGCGAGCTTCTTTCGCTCGCTCGTGCCAGTGCTCGGCATCGAAGCGACCGCGCATCACGCGTACCCTTCGGGGCCGGCACGGCCGGTTTGCGCGCCGACTGGGAACGTCGAATTTACCGTGCCTGGCCCGATTCCGCGGATCGGGCTAGTTTGGCAACACGGCCATACATAAAGGTTCGCGTTACGCAGCGAAAGGAGCCGTCATTTGCACCTGTCTCGCCGGCTCTTTACGAAACGCTCGCGGAAATGCGGCTCGAGCTTCGCCCCGCACGGAAGACGGACTACCACCGGAGAATGAACGTCCCCTACCGGGAACGATCGCTTCGGCGTTTTGTGGCCGGTATGAGGGCAAAGCCGCCGGTCCTATCGGCGAGCGGCGGCCTAGCTCCCAACCCCGGACCTTGAGCCGGGAAGCCGTCCCTCGCCACCAACTCGGGACGGGCGGGTAAATTCGCACGCCGATTGCCCCCGCTATCCACACTCTCCACAGCAATCGGGACCTGTCCGGGGCAGCGTGATGACAGGACCGATGACGGGGTCGTGAACACCCTCGAATCCCCCCTGCTTGGCCTGTCGCAGCGCCTGCCGCCCTCCAACCTCGAGGCCGAGCAGGCCCTGCTCGGCGCGCTGCTGGCCAACAACAAGGCCTATGAGCGGGTCGCCGAGTTCCTCGCCCCGGAGCATTTCGCCGACCCGATCCACGGCCGCATCTACCAGGCGATCGCCCGCCGCATCGAAGCCCAGCTCCTGGCCGACGCCGTCACGCTGAAGGCCGAATTCGAGCATTCCGGCGTGCTGGAGGAGGTAGGGGGCACCGCCTATCTGGCCCAGCTCCTCTCCGCCATGGTGGGGATCATCAACGCCGGCGAGTACGGCCGGGCCATCCATGACGCTTGGCTCCGCCGCCAGCTCATCGATATCGGCGAGACGGTGGTCAACAACGCCTTCGGCGCCGAGCCCGAACTTGACGGCCAGGGGCAGATCGAGGCGGCCGAGCACAGCCTTTTCCAGCTCGCCACCGACGGCACGGGGGGTGGCGGGTTTATCCCGTTCGAGAAGGCACTGACCGAGGCGATCCGGGGCGCCGAGCGTGCCTTCAATCGCTCGGGTCACGTCTCCGGTCTGACCACCGGCTTGCGCGACCTGGACGCCAAGACCGGCGGGCTGCACCCCTCCGATCTGGTGGTCCTGGCTGGTCGACCGGGCATGGGGAAGACCTCGCTCGCCACCAAAATCGCATCAGGCGCCGCCAGGGCACTGCTGGCCGAGGCCCGCGCGCAGGATCCCAATGCCATGGCGAAATCCTGCGTCGCCATGTTCTCGCTGGAAATGAGCGCCGAACAGCTCGCCACCCGGCTCTTGTCCGAGGAGGCACGCATTTCCGGCGACCGCATCCGCCGCGGCGATATCGGTCAGAAGGATTTCGACAAGTTTGTCGCCGTCAGCCGCGACATTGCCGCCCTGCCGATCCAGATCGACGACACCCCGGCAATCACCCTCTCGGCGTTGCGCACCCGCTGCCGCCGCCTGAAGCGCACCAAGGGCCTGAGCCTCCTGGTGATCGACTATCTTCAGCTCATGCGTCCGGCCGCCGGCACCCGGCCGGAGAACCGGGTGCTAGAAATCAGCCAGCTTACCCAGGGATTGAAGGCCATCGCCAAGGAATTGGCGGTGCCCGTGCTGGCGCTCTCACAGCTCTCCCGCGCCGTGGAAGGCCGCGAGGACAAGCGTCCGCAGCTTGCCGATCTGCGCGAATCCGGCACGATTGAGCAGGACGCTGACTCGGTGATATTCATCTACCGCGACGAGTATTATTTGGCGCAGCGCGCGCCGAAACAGATGGCCTATGATTCTGAAGAGAAATTCCAGGCGCATCTCGACAAGTGGCAGCGCGATATGGAAGCGGTGCACAACAAGGCGGAGCTGATTATAGCCAAGCAGCGGCACGGCCCGACTGGCAAGATCGACCTCTTCTTCGAGGCCGAGTTCACGCGCTTCCACGACCTCGACCAGCAGCATGGCGGATACGGCTGAAGACCGCGCCGGCGCGGTGTTGGAGGTCGATCTCGGCGCTGTTGTCGCCAACTGGAACATCCTTCGCGCCCGCCACCAGGCCGGTGCAGTCGCGGGTGTGGTGAAGGCAGACGCCTATGGACTCGGCGCACTGCAGGTCGTACCGGCGCTGCACCAAGCCGGCTGCCGGCACTTCTTCGTTGCCCTGCTGGACGAAGCGCTGGCGATGCGTTCGCTACTCCCCGGCGCCATGCTCGCGGTGCTGGGCGGCCTGTTCCCCGGCACCGAGCCCGAGTACATCGCGCATGACTTTGTGCCGGTGCTTGGCTCGCTCGCCGAGATCGACGTTTGGAGCGCGAGTGCACGGCGGGCTGGGCGGGCCCTGCCGGCAATCCTGCATATCGATACTGGGATGTCCCGGCTCGGACTGTCGGCCGCGGAGCTGGCGATCCTCCGTCAGGACCATGCCCGCCTGAGCGGCATCGAGCTCCGTTTCGTCATGACCCACCTGGTGTCTTCCGAGGTCCGCGACGATCCGCAGAACGAGACGCAGCTTCGTCGCTTCTTGGCTGCTTGCGCCGTTCTGCCGCCAGCACCACGGAGCCTCGCGAACTCGTCCGGCATCTTCCTCGGACCCGGCTGGGGCTCCGACCTCGCGCGTCCAGGGGCGGCGCTCTATGGCGTCAATCCCACCCCGGATGCGGCCAACCCGATGCATGTGCCGGTCCGTCTGCGCGCGAGGGTGCTCGCAGTCCGCGAGGTCTCGCCGGGCGACACCGTCGGCTATAACGCGACTTGGTCCGCCCCCGGGCCGAGCCGGATCGCCACGGCGGCGATCGGCTATGCGGATGGCTGGCATCGTGCTCAATCAAATCGCGGGGCAGCGGTCTTTGACGGCCGGCTGGTCCCGCTGGTAGGGCGTGTGTCCATGGACCTCACGACCTTTGACGTCACGAATCACCCGGCCATCGTGCCCGGCTCCTGGCTGGAGCTGATCGGCCCGGGGCGGACGCCGGACGAGGTCGCGGCGGCAGCGGGGACCAATGGCTACGAAGTACTGACCTCGCTCGGACGGCGGTTCCACCGGATCTACCGCCCGGCGTGAACGCGGTCCTCGACAGCCTTGCCGTTCTCGGGCGCGGCGCGATCGGGGCGTGCCGCGTGGCCGGCTCGCTGGTGCTGTTTGCGGCGTCGGGCGTGTCGCACCTGCTGCGGCCGCCGTTCTACTGGCGGATGTTTTTCCGCGCCTTGGTCGAGATGGCCTATTTCAGCCTGCCGGTGGTAGCGCTGACCGCGATCTTCACCGGCATGGTGCTGGCGCTGCAGAGCTACACCGGATTTTCCCGCTTCAACGCCGAAAGCGCGATCGCCAACGTGGTGGTGATCTCGATCACCCGCGAATTGGGCCCAGTGCTGGCCGGGCTGATGGTGGCCGGGCGCATCGGCGCCGCCACGGCGGCCGAGATCGGCACCATGCGGGTGACCGACCAGATCGACGCGCTGACCACGCTTTCGACCAACCCGATGAAATATCTCGTGGCGCCGCGGCTGCTTGCCGGGATCATCGCGCTGCCGGCCCTGGTGGTGGTGGCCGATATCCTGGGCGTGATGGGTGGCTTCATCGTCGCCAATCTGAAGCTGGGCTTCGGGGTGCAGGCTTATCTGTCGAGCACGCTCGACTTCCTGCAGACGATGGATGTCGTGTCCGGATTGGTGAAAGCGGCGGTGTTTGGCTTTCTGATCGCGCTGCTCGGCTGCTATCAGGGCTACCGCAGCCGAGGCGGCGCCGAGGGTGTGGGATCGGCGACAACCGCCGCGGTAGTGGCAGCATCGATCCTGATCCTGGCGTTCGACTACGTGCTGACCGAACTGTTCTTTGCCCGATGAACCGGGAAGCGTCCCCTCCCCCCGGCCCCCTCCCACAAGGAGTGGAGAGCGGCATGGCCGCATCGATCGGCCCAGCGCCCCCTCCCCCAACCCCCTCCCGCGAGGGGCTACCGTTGTCCCACAACCCCGAATCGACTTTCCTGAGTGCTGAGCAGCGGATTTGAGGCGGGTCGAGTTTGCATCAGCGATCTTTCGAGGCTCCCGCCGAACGGGCGGCGGCAGCCGGCTGGCGCCGCCCCTCCGGCAGGCCCCTTTGCAGCCCCCTGCGAATCAAATTCGCTCCCGACCAACAACCCACCGGAGCCGATTCGCATGAACGACCAGCCGCAGCTTGGTCACTTTGGCAATCGCCGCCTGGCCGCGGTCGGCGACAGCCTGCTGGGGGCGATGCAGAAGCAGCGCACCATGTGCCTCTCGGCATTGGCCGACAGCCGCGGCCAAGCCCGCCAGTTTCAGCGTTTCCTCGACAACGAGGCGGTCAGCATGCACGAGATGCTGGTGCATGCCGCCCGGCAGACCGCCCGGCGCGCCGTCGGGCGGCACGTCCTGGCGATCACCGATACCACGGAGCTGAATTACGCTCCCCACAGCGGCTCCAAGCGCGGCTTTGGCACGGTCGGCAACGGGACCGACATCGGCGTGCTGCTGCACCCGGTGATTGCGGTGGATGCCGAGCAGGGCGGGCTGATCGGGCTGGTCGGTGCCACGGTGATCAACCGCACCGACGGCCCGGTGACGGACCATAAGACACGCCCGGCCGACGAGAAGGAGTTCGCCGCTGGCTGGCGGCCGCCGAGACCGCCGGCGAGGTGCTGGCGGAGGCGGCGATGATCACTGTGGTCGAGGACCGCGAGGGCGACATCTATGACCAGTTCGCGCGTCGGCCGGACAACGTGCATCTGTTGGTGCGGGCCGCGCAGAACCGCTCGCTCGAGGGCGATGAGAAACTGTTCGCGCGATGCGCCGCCTGGTCAGCAGTAACACAGCACACCATCCAGGTGCCGGCCCGGCATGGCAAGCCGGCGCGGGCCGAGCGGACCGCCGTCGTGGCGGTGCGCTCCGGCGAGGTCACGATCAAGCGGCCACTGCGCGCCGAGCCAGGCCTGGCGCCGACCTTGACCCTGCGGGTGGTGGATGTGCGCGAGATCGCCCCACCGTCGGCGCAGCAACCCTTACACTGGTGTCTGCTGACCACGCATGCGGTGGGCGGTGCGGCGGAGGCGCTGCAGATTGTCGCCTGGTACCGGCTGCGTTGGATCATCGAACAGCTGTTCCGTACGATGAAGACGGACGGTGTCGATGTGGAGACCTCGCAGATCACGACGCCGCTCAGCCTGGCGAAGCTGGTGACGGTGGCGCTGATTGCCGCCGTGCGGGTCATGCAACTGGTGATCGGTCGCGACGGCAGTACGGGGCAGTCCATAGAGGACGTTGCCGACCCCGCCGAACTGCCGGCGCTACGGGCGATCAGCGCCTCCCTCGAAGGGCCGACCGACAAGTTGAAGAACCCGTTCGATCCTGCCTTGCTGGCTTATTACGCCTGGATCGCCGCACGCCTCGGAGGCTGGTCCGGCTACACCTCCAAGGGATATCGGCCGCCCGGTCCCAAGACCATGGCCCGCGGTCTCAAGCGCCTCGATGCCATGGTGCAGGGCTGGATGCTGGCTAATCGTTCCGCACTTGGGGACTCCGGTAGCCCGCGAGGGGAGGGGGCTTTCGTTGGCTAAGATTCGCATTCGCGGCCTGCGCAAGTCGTTTGGCGACAAGCTCGTTCTGGATGGCGTCGATCTTGACGTGATGCCGCAGACGTCGACTGTCGTCATCGGCGGCTCGGGGTCCGGCAAGTCGGTGTTGTTGAAATGCGTGCTGGGGCTGCTCGAGCCGGATGCCGGCACGATCGAGATCGACGGGCGCGACATCCTGCATATGAGCCGCACCGAACGCGAGCAGGTGCGCTCGCATATCGGCATGCTGTTCCAGAACGGCGCGCTGTTCGACAGCCTTCCGGTGTGGGAGAATGTCGTCTTCGGTCTGCTGGCGCAGCACAGGCTGCGTCGCCGGGATGGGCGGCAGCGCGCGGCCGAGATCCTGGGCCAGCTTGGGCTCGCACCGAGCGTGGGCGAGCTTTATCCCTCGGAGCTGTCGGGCGGCATGCAGAAGCGCGTCGCCCTGGCCCGCGCGATTGCGGCGCAGCCGGACATCATGTTCTTCGACGAGCCGACCACCGGGCTCGATCCGATCATGGGCGCGGTGATCGACGGACTGATCGTGGATTGCGTGAAACGGCTCGGCAGCACCGCGGTAGCGATTACCCACGACATGGCGAGCGCGCGGCGGATCGGCGACCTGATCGCGATGCTGCATCACGGCCGAATCATCTGGAGCGGCCCGCCGGTGGCGCTGATGGACAGCGGCAACCCGGAGGTGGACCAGTTCACCCACGGCCGCCGCGAGGGGCCAATCCAGATGGAGCTGCGAAGGTAGATCCAGTGCTCGCACCTGGCACCCTCACCCGGTTTGCTTCGCAAACCGACCTCTCCCGCAGGGCGGGAGAGGTGTTTTAATTCCCCGGCTTCCCTTCGGCCGGTGCCCTTGCGTAGTGTAACGACGATGAATTGGCTTGTTTCGATTCTTCCGGCCGTCGCGATCCTGGTGTCGGCGAGTGCCGCTGCGGCGCAGCCTCTACAGGTCCAGGATGCCGCAGGCCAGGCGGTCAGCCTGTTCATGCGGAGCTGTGTCCGGTTCCCGAGCGACCGGGTGGCGCTGCAAGCCTGGATCAAGCAGGCCGGGTATCCCGAAGTCCCCGCGGATCACGCCGACGAGTTCCTCAACGGCCTGCCCGGCGCCGCTTACGACGCGTCAGGCGGCACGCTGTCGTTGGTGATTGTCTCGCAGGACAGCGGCTCCTGCTCGGTGGTCGCCGACCACGCCAGCGGCCCGGGCCTGGTGCAGGAGTTGGATCGCAGCCTGCACGCGGCGAATATCACGTTCACGGCGGCCGACGACCCGCCGGACCCTCACACGGCAGACCTGAACAACCGGGAATATACGGTGCCGGGGCAGGACGGTGCGTGGCACATGCTGATCAGCACGGCGAAGAATCCCGCCGGCGGGGCCGCGTTGCTGACGACCAATCCCTGAGCTTTGGCCAAGCCCGCCATCCGCTATGTCTGCCAGGCCTGTGGGGCCGCCGGCCCGAAATGGGCCGGCCGCTGCGAGGCATGCGGCGAGTGGAACACGATCATCGAGGAGACGCCGCGTCCTGGTCCCTCCGCTAAGGGTGCGGCCGGGCGGGCGATCGAGTTCGTGCACCTGGCCGGCAGCGCGGAGCCGCCGCCTCGGGCTGCGATCGGCATCGCCGAGTTGGACCGCGTGCTGGGGGGCGGGCTGGTGCCGGCCTCGGCGGTGCTGGTGGGCGGCGATCCGGGCATTGGCAAATCGACCCTGCTGCTTCAGGCGGCGGCCGCGTTGGCGCGAGGTGGGCGGCCGGTGTTCTACGTTTCCGGCGAGGAATTGATCGAGCAGGTGCGGCTGCGCGCCCGCCGGCTGGGCGTGACCGATGCGCCGATCGAATTGGCCGCCGCGATCAACTTGCGGGACATTGCGGCCAGCCTGGATGGGACGCGCCCCGAGTATCAGCCGGCGCTGGTGGTGATCGACTCGATCCAGACCATGTGGCTCGATCAGATCGACAGCGCACCGGGGACTGTGGCGCAGGTGCGCGCGGCGGCGTTCGAGCTGATCCGGCTGGCGAAACAGCGCGGCTTCGCGCTGGTGCTGGTCGGGCACGTGACGAAGGATGGGGCCATCGCCGGACCGCGGGTGCTGGAGCACATGGTCGATGCGGTGCTGTATTTCGAAGGCGAGCGCGGCCATCAGTTCCGCATCCTGCGCGCGGTGAAGAACCGCTTCGGGGCCACCGACGAGATTGGCGTGTTCGAGATGACCGATCGTGGGTTGGCTGAGGTGGCCAATCCCTCGGCGCTGTTCCTGGCCGAGCGGCGCGGCAACATCGCCGGCAGCGCGGTGTTCGCCGGACTGGAGGGGACTCGGCCGGTGCTGATGGAGGTGCAGGCGTTGCTGTCGGCCAATGCGGGCGGAGCGCCTCGGCGGCAGGTGATCGGCTGGGACGGCGGGCGGCTTTCGATGTTGCTGGCGGTGCTGGAGACGCGCTGCGGCCTGCGGTTGGGGGCGATGGACGTGTACCTGAATGTGGCCGGGGGGCTGCGGGTGACCGAGCCGGCGGCGGATTTGGCGGTGGCGGCGGCCATTGCCTCGGCGGCGGGGGATCGGCCGACCAGTGCGGGGACGGTCTATTTCGGCGAGGTGGGGCTGTCCGGCGAGATACGGCAGGTGGCGCAGGCCGAGGCGCGGCTGAAGGAGGCGGCGAAGCTGGGGTTCGATACGGCGTGTCTGCCGCGGCGGCTGGCTCGTGGGGGGCGGGTGCTGGCGGCGCCGGAGGGGCTGCGGTTGGTGGAGGTGGGGCACCTAGCGGATTTGGTGGCGAAGTTTGGGGAGGGGGCGCGGCCGCCCGGGTAGTTGGTGAGGGCTGGAGGGTCTGTCTCGCCGTCGTCTCATTTCGTTTTATATGAGATTTGGGATCATACCGTGAGACGCCACTCGCCGCGCTCCGCGGAGCGGCCCGCAAGCGGGAGAGGCGGATGCTGTCCGCGTGGCGCTGTTCAGGCTCGATGTTCGGCGAAGAGGCGTGATGGCCGAATCCCAATGGCGGGGCCGGCCGTGCGCCAGCCCCGCGGATCACGCCTGATGGCCCGGCCAGCCGGTACGGGTTCAGGGCGGGCCGGTGGCGAGTGCGGGCGGGGATGATTGGAATGTTGGCGGGTGTGTGGCGGCGCGCCGTCCGGGCGCGCCGGCAAATAGCCGGCCCAACGTGCCGGCAAGGTATTTGCCCAGGCTGCCGCCGTATTCGACGATGGCAGCGAACAGCTCGCGCCACAGCCTGGGCTCCAGGTCGCCCGGCGCGATGCCGAGATCGCAGCAGATCTCGGCGATCACGGCGCCGAGCGGGCGGCGGCGCAGCATCGCGGCAATTTCCTCGGGCGTGGGCAGTGCCACAACATCCGCGGCCGCTTGCGGGCGGGCTGGCTGAGCGCGCGGGCGGGGCTTGCCTGGCTTGCGGGGCGCGGGCAACCGCGGGGGCGGCGGGGTGATATCGCGGCCACGGGCGGCGCGCTGGGTTAGCCGTTCGTGGAGTGCGGCGGCGAGCCTGAGGCCGCGGGTGATGCGGGCGAGGATGGCGGCGAGATTGGTGGTGCCGAAGGGTCTGGCGAGGGGGGTGAAGGCGGGGGTGCCGGCGTGCTGGCGGAGCTTCTCCGCCAGGTCCTTGCCATAGGTGATGAGCCAGGCCACCACGCCGAGGAGGCGCCCGATGCGGCTGCCACCTTGCCCCGGCGTTTGCTGGCGCTGGGGGTCGGGGTGGGTGGCCGGAGCGGGGCCGGTTGGCGGGGCGGTCATGAACAGAACAAGAACACAATCGTCTCGCGGTGTCAAGGAAATTCTTCCCAATTATATACTTGGCATAGCCGGGCCGGTCGGCTATGAGGGGGGGCGTGACAGGCCGGCTGAGGAAATCGAGGTGACAGCAGAGATGGTGGATATCTGCGTTAGGATCATTGCGGATAGGTTTGATGCGCCCGCTACTGGCGACCTTTATCTGTTTGTCAGAGAGATGCTTGTTGATGCTCTCTCAGATAAGCCCTCAATCGCGAATTCAGTATCCCGGCCGCATGCCTGAGCTTACCAAACTGCTCAGTATAATAGTCTAGCTCCTTAGACGAGTAGGCGAACAGAGGAAACATGAGCAGGTAGAAGTGCTTCTTGCCTTCCATTGGCGCCGGCTGTAGGGCGTAAATCTTGCGTTTCGAGCGAGCCCTTTTTAGGGGCAGAACTACGCCGTGCGCTATCTCGTTTCTGCGAGCTACGAAGTTCCCCCCGTCCTTCATGAGGGTCTCGAATTCCTTTTTCATGGCGGGCATCCACTTCTCGCCGTATGTAAGCGACGGACCATTCGAATGTATGGCGAAGAAGCCCTGTCCAGCACTCTTTAGCATATCCGATCTCCCTTCGAAGGTTCTGACGGAGCCGAAGACCATTACCGGAGCGATTAGTATCGTGTGGCTGGACAGCACCAGCGTCGAAAAAAGGCTAGCTAGCTCAACCTCGAATTCCGTCCAAGCAGATAGCGCTCGGCCGACCGCCGCATACGTCGTGGACCTGCTACCATCGCCGTAACGCGGTATCGGCCTCTGATCCCATGGGTGTAACTGTGGTGGTGGATTCTTCGCCTTTGATACCCTATTGTTTGGCTTTGACCGGGATGCGGCCGATGGAGAAGCAGGCATCAGCCTCACCGATGACGGATGGGGAAATCACCACCCGTCGCGACGAAGCGCTGCGGCGCGCCCTGAGCACGCCGCCGCAACACAGATCCAAAGCGAAGAAATCGCCTAAGCCAAGCCGTTCCGCCGCTTCCAAGCCAAAAAAGCACGGGCAAGCTGCCGAGGGGTCTTAGCCCGGCGAAGGCCCCCCATAGGTCAAGCGTTTACCTTCGGCACCCTTAATCGCAAGGGTGGCTCGTTCCGTGTCTGCGATGCCCAGCTTTATGCGGTTGTTGTAGCGAAACGTGAATTCGTCCAGATAGCGCTGGAAATGCTGTTCGCCACAGTGCTGATACACGCCGACCATGCCGCGCTTGAAGATGCCGAAAAAGCCTTCGACTGTGTTGATGGTCACGTCGCCGCGCGCGTATTCGCCAGCGGAATGGCGGACGGTCTCGTGGGAGGCGAATTCCTCGCCGAGCGCGGGATAGAGGTTGCTTTCATCCGTATGCAGGCGGCTTTTGCGGCTGGCGTGGCGCACCACGAAGTCGCGGACATTGGCGCCGGTCACGTGCTGCATGAAGGCTTATCCCGTTCACTCAGGTTGGTCTATATGTAGTGTTTGGGCTGGATTGGCGGCATGGCATTGGTTTGGCGGCCGCCGCGTGGGTTCGAGCGTTTGATGACCCTTGCGGGGATTGTCCCGCTCGATGATGTCCCAATAGCTCGCCGGCTGGTGGCGCGCGACGAGGCCCAGCATGGTCTCGAACGAGACATGCCGGTAAAATCGGCGGTTGTAGCGGAAGACGAACTCATCGAGATAAGTGTCGACGTGCTTGCGGCGCAGGCCATGATACGTCCCGAGGGCCCATCGCTTGAGCAGCGAGAAAGCGCGATGACTCCACGGCAAGACGATGTGCGCCGCCATCTTTCCGACGACGCGAGGATCGTGCCGGTAATGGCTGGACAATCCGGGATAGGACGCGTGGCCATCGGTGATCAGCGTGGCTCCCGGCTTCACGTTGGCCCTCACGAAGGCCTCGATCGACGCGGTCGTATTGTCGGCGATCATGGCGAGGCGGAGACGGCCGGAGCGCGTGCCAAGGTACTTTGCTCCTTTCCGTCTGGGCCTGGTTGTGTTGGCGTCCCGATCAATCACCTCAACGGCGCCGGCGATGAGGATTTTCCCGGCGTTGCCTGGCTCGAAGAACGTATCGCCGATTCTCCGCCTGATCGACCTCGACAACCCCTTCGAGGGGATCGCGGTTCGGATCGACCATTGATCGCCGAAGCTTTTGGGTCAGCAGCCAGGCCGTCTTGTATGTGACGCCAAGCTGATCTGCCAACTGCCGCGCCGACATGCCGTTCGAATGGGTCGCCATCAAATGCGCGGCCCAGAACCACGTCGTCAGGGGCAGCTTGAAGCGGTGCATCGCCGTACCCGCCGTGATCGAGGTTTGCCGACCACAGTCGAGACATTCGAATAAGCGCGGGCGGCTATGCAGCGCGACACCGCGAGGCTTGCTGCAAGCGGGGCAAACGAAACCCCCAGGCCAGCGCCGCTTGAACAGGAATGCCGCGCACCGCGTCTCGTCGGAAAACGCTTCTTGAAACTCGGAAAGCGAACGCCCCCTCGCCATCGACCGTTCATCCCCGCGATTCCAACATAGCCGGCTGGATCACTCGCACACTATGTGTAGCAGCTACCTGAGTCAACGGGATAAGCCTCTGCTGCATGTGCTTCGCGCGAGCCTCACCGCCCCGCTCGACTAGCGCGACGATCGGGCGTTTCTCCGCACCACCACCCTTGCCGCGCTTCGTCGGGGGAAGCGAATACTTGTTGCGGACGCGCGGGGTCTCGCGCTTGCCATGATACGCCTCGTCAACCTCGATGACCTTGCCCTGACCGCCAAGCGGCGGCGGCATCGGATCGGCCATAGCCTCCCGAATGCGGTGACCCATGAACCATGCGGTTTTATAGGTGACCTTGAGCATCCGATGGAGTTGATGCGCCGACATGCCCTTCTTGCTCGCGGCCATGAGGTGGAAACCCAGAACCCACTTGGCTAGGGGGACATGGCTGGACTCCATCACCGAGCCGTTGGTGACCGTGAAATGGCCCCGGCAGGCATTGCACTGATGCAGGCCGGGGCGGTGCGACTTGCCCTGCAAGCGCGTGATGCCTTCGACTGTGCCGCAGTGCGGGCAGAAGGGACCATTCGACCAGCGAATAGCCTCCATGTGCTTCCGGGCGGCTTCTTCGTCGTGGAAGATGGGGTCGGTAAGATCGACGGTCATGGCGGCTTCCCCTTAGGCCGCCTTCGTATCACTCCGGCAAGGCTATGTCAAGTATATAACTGGGAAGTCTTTCCTAACTATCCCTTTGACGAAACAGGTGGTAGAATGCGCTATGGTGGGCACGGGACCTTTCCCACTCCTTTCCTCCTAGGACCATTCGACGAATTGAGGTTCACCCTTACCTATGACGGCGATCTGCCATCGCTCGGCAACGCAAAGCGTCCGCCTAGCGAGCCGAAGCTGGCGGCTATTTGGGCCATCCGTGATCAGGTCTCACCTCAGTTGAGGCGTCTATATGAAACGCATTCCCTTTTGACTGGGCAGATACCGGAATCCTACCAAGCGGCAAAAATGGCTCGCGAAGAGATCGTCTTGGAAGGCGATCGTTTTCTGGCGCTGATCAGGCCCAAACTAAAGCTGAAATGTGAGTTGGATCTGCGCATCCTCGCGAACCATGGTCCGGCTTCAGTCGTCACTAGAACGGGTGACCTGGATAACCGTCTCAAGACTCTTCTAGACGGCCCGCGCTGTCCACAAGGGCATCACGAATTCGGCAACCAGCGTCCTGCCGACGATCCATGCTATTGTCTTTTGGAAGATGACGCGCTGATCGTAGGCTTTAATGTGCAGATAGAGCGCGACCTAGCCGCCTCCGGAAAATCGGCCCAGCATGTCCGGGCGACGATGCGTATCGGCGTTCTGCCGGCGGAGGCGAGTTGGGAAAACCGCGTCTTTCTCCATGACTGATAGCGCCGCGATATCCTAGGGCTAGGTGGGATGGACGAACCGGAACTGACCAAAGAGGAAGTGGAACGGCGAGCACAGGCCACATTGCGCAGGATGTTGGCGACTCCGCCCAAGCCCAAAGGCCTGTCTCCAAAGCGAGAAAAGTCGAGTTAGCCTCGAAAAGCGTTAGCTAAGCCTCGCGCCCGCGATTAAATCGGCCAGTGCGGGCGCTCTATACGACGTTGCTGGGAAGCGCGTTGCTGGGAGTGGCAGCAGGATTGGCCGTTAGCGCCATCTCTGTGACTAATGGACGCGCCGTCGAAGTGGGCTTGCTGGTAGGGATGGGAGTGGCCGTCCTGCGGTTGGGCGACCCGGGCTGACGCCCGAGCCGCCCGCTCGCTATCCTGGGGTTGCCACACTCACCAGGAGCGAGAATTATGGAATCGTTGTCCAACCTCTCCGGCGCTGGCGTTGCTGCCCTCGCCATCAATGTCGTGGTGATCAAACTGCTATTGAAAAAAGGAGTCCTCTCGCAGCAGCAGGTCACTGAGAGTTTGGACGCTGCGGGTTTGTTTGTGGCGGAAGTCCCTCCCGATCTCGCAGAGCGGCAATCCTACACAGATATCTCGCAGAGTACGATTTCCGCTACAATCATCGCGTCAGGCTTGGAGTTGATGACATGGGCCGCACTTTAGCTGCGGTGAAGGGCGCTGAAGGCAAGCGGCTCACCTACCGACAAGCTGATAGCGCCAGTCTTTAAGTACCAGGCCGGTCGCTTCCTGCGCTGGCGGAAGAAGCGCGGCGCCCGTAAGCCCCCCTCTTCTTCGGAGCAACAGGCTTCTTGGGCGCCGCCTTGTGCTGGGGAGGCGCCTTCAACGCGCCTCGCAGCGTAGCCTCGAAGCGCTGTTGCGATTCTTGTGGTGTGAAGTCATCGTCGCGACTAGGATCATGTGAGTTCATGTGAGCGACCCATGGCTAGAGAAAATTTTGTCGGAGACCTACAGCCTGTGGGGCCTAGCACTATTCGGCGCCCAGCCAAACAGCCAATTACGACAAACTGCATTTTCTGCAAGGGAGCGCCAACAAATTGGGAGCATGTGTGGCCTCGTTGGTCGCATCGCTTCATACCAAAGCAGTTGACCAAATGGGAATCACTTCATGCGACCGAACACATGGACAGATCTGAATTTGAAATAAGAAAATACGCGGGTGACCCGCACGACTTGCAGGTAAAGTGTGTTGATGAGAAATGTAACAACGGATGGATGAGAAAACAGGAAGACAAGTTCCGTCCTTTATTCATCAGAATGCTGAAGGCAACACCCGATGAACCAATTAGGCTAACAGAAAAAGACCAATTGACTATTGCGACTTGGCTTGCTGTCAAAGCAATAGTCCAAGAATACGCTCCCGAAGGCAGTCGTCTTACACATCATATGCAGCGACATCGCTTCTGGAAGCACGGCGTTCTCCCAGAGAGTGCTTGGCGCATGTGGATCGGTAACTACGAAGGCAGCACTTCACGCGCGCTTTGGGTGTCGTATCCTTTTCAGCTTCTCCCTGGGAGGGTGGCAGCAAAGAGAAAGACCAACACCGTCGCCCACTACAATAGTCAAGTTGCGTCGTACGTAATCGGCAAGCTGTTCATTTTGCTCTTGCGCAGCCCGGGCGATCTCTTCGTAAGGATGTGGCGCAACCCCGACGCTGGTGGCGACCTGCGCCAGATCTGGCCCCCCCTCGGCTACAGTTTTTCGTGGCCGCCGCGTTCGCTCACAGACGATGAAGCCTTGGCAGCAACCTGGAACATCAGAAGTTTCCTGGCGCGCAACGCGCGAAAAAGGACGGCTGGAAGTCGCATTCCGTCGCTTGGAGGATAGGGTGGCTGGCTTCCTCATAGGAATGATTCCTTAACGAAGGAAGCCAAAACGCCGCCGCGGGGGCGCTCCGGCGATCGAGACCATGGCGGGTCACGGCGGGCCGGAGCGAGAAGCTCTCGCGACTTGTCGAGGAGGCGCCAGTCTGCGGCTTCACGGGTCGATGCCCTCGGCGCGGATCTGGTGCATTAACGGCGTGCGCTCGTCGTTGTAGAAACAGCCGCGATACGGCATGGCGTGAATGAACTCGCCGGTTTCTTCGAGAATGGCGGCGCTGAGATCGGCCAGGTGGTCCATTTCCGCTAACCGGTCACACATGTCGCGCAAGAACACCGCCACGTCGTAGTCGGAATCCGGGCGTGCGTCGCCCCGCGCACGGGAGCCGAACAGCGCGCTCAAGCCGGTCGCCGTAGGTTTCCCCAAGGCTTCTTACGGTTGCTTCGTTATCGTAGCTAACCCGCCGAAGCCTATGGGCGGGGTCCCTCCAATTTGCGCCGTCGCACCGGCTTCACGTTGATGTCGCCTTCGTGCTGGCGAGCCTGCGCGAGGTCATAGGCCATTTGCAGCCGCAGCCAGGTTTCCGCGCCGCCGCCAAAAGCCTTATCCAACCGGATCGCCATATCGGCGGAAACGCCGCTCTTGCCGTTGACCAGATTATTGAGCGTCTGGCGTGTGACACCCAAAATATCGGCCGTCTCGGTGACCGTCAGGCCAAGCGGCTCGATGCAATCATGGCGGACGGACAGGCCGGGATGCGGCGGGTTCTTCATGGTCATAGCGGTGCCTCCTGTCAGCTAGTGATAGTCGAGCAAATCAACATCGGTGGCGTCGCCCTGCTCGAAGCGGAAAACGATCCGCCAGTTGGCGCTGACGGTGATACTCCAGTAGCCGGCGAGGTCGCCTTTCAGCGGGTGCAAGCGCCAGCCCAGCAGGTCGAGATGGCGCGGCTCTGTCGCTTGATCGAGCCGCGCCAGCATCCGCGCGATCTTGTCGGCGTGCTGCGGGTTTACCTCGCGGCGGTCGTCGTCTTCATAAAGGCGTCTGAGACCCCGATGGCGAAATCGCCGGGTCATTCGGCGATAGTAGTGTGACAATTGTCACTTGTCAACCCTTTTACGAGGATGATCCCTGGCGCCTTTGCGTGTCGGTCACGCGGGGCGCGGCAGAAGGCACCCGTGCGAAGCGGTCGTCGCGAACGCCCGCACAATTCGCCACCACTGGCGGTTCGCGCTCATAATATAAGCGGTTCGTCCGGATCTCGCCAGCGGTCGCGGCCGAGTACGGCCGGGCCTTCGGCCCAGCCGCGGGTGGGGGGTCACCCCGCGTTTAGAGTCGAGTCGCCCGTAACCGTGTCAAGCTTTATTCGAAGCCGCTCAGCGCAGCGGCGGGCAGTAGCCCGTCAGCCAGGGTGAGCAATTACCTTTTTTGGGTCTTCAGGAAATCGAGTGGGTGGTTTTGAGGGATCATAGCGGCGGAAGCATGATGGAGACTGGCTTTTTGGAGTTTGGTGCTGCCTCGGATTCCGGCATGATGAGGCATGGCACGATCGGACAAGCGACGGCGGCGGCTGTCGGATGGGTATTCGTTCGCGGGGTTTCGTGCGCAAGCGACGGTACGCGGTGTATTCGGTGATCGGGATGTACGGATCGTCAGGCTCGATCGGCGCTCAAAAAAACCGTTTGCGGTTGCTGCGGGCGGGTCCAGTCGGGCTGGTACGACCGGCGGAAGCGGTGGGTCCGGGATCTTCCGAGCGCCGGCTTTCGCATCGTTCTGGAGCTCGAGATGCGGCGTGTGGCGTGCGGTATTTGCGACAGCGTGAAGCTAGAACGGCTGGATTTCCTGTCAGACAACCCGCACTTCACCAAGCGCTTTGCGTTCTACGTCGGCCGTCGCTGCAGGCAGGCTTCGATCCGCGACGTGGCCAAGGAGCTGAAGCTCGACTGGGACACGGTCAAGACGCTAGAGATGCAGTACATGCGCGCCCAGATCGAGCGTGCCGGCGCACCGACACCCGAGGTGATAGGCATTGATGAGATCTCGATCCGCAAGGGCCATACCTATCGCATCGTGGTCAGCGACTTGGTTCGCAAGCGGCCGATCTGGTTCGGCGGAGACGACCGCTCAGAGGCCAGCATGGCTCAGTTCTACGCCTGGCTAGGACCCAAGAAGACCAGCAAGATCAGGCTCATCGTGATGGACATGTGGAAGCCGTTCGGCACCGTGGCACGGGAGACGGCGCCGCAGGCGGCGATCCTATTCGACAAGTTCCATATCATGCGCCACCTCGGCGAGGCGCTCGACGGGGTACGCAAGGCCGAATATGCCCGCCTGCGAGGCAGCGACCGGCGCTTCATCAAGGGGCAGAAGTACACCCTGCTGTCACACCGCGACAATCTCACGCTCGGCGGCAAACGCTCGCTCGCGTTACTGTTGGCCGCCAATAAGCGCCTCAACACCGCCTATCTGCTGAAGGAAGCGTTCGGCCAGCTCTGGGACTACCGGCGGGAGGGCTGGGCGCGGCGCTTCTTCGACAACTGGCGGGCCAGCCTCAAATGGCAGCGGCTCAAGCCATACGAGCGTTTCGCCGACATGATCGATCGCCACTGGCACGGCATCACCGCCTACTGCCAGCCGCAGAACAAAGTCTCACTCGGCTTCGTCGAAGGCCTCAACAACAAGGTCCGGGTCTGCCAGCGACGAGCCTACGGATTGAAGGACGAGGAATATCTCCGCCTCAAAGTCCTCTCCATCATGCTTCCGCCGCTATGATCCCCCAAAACCGCCCACTCGATTTCCTGAAGACCCCCTTTTTTCTTCGTGCCGGCAGGAAAAGCCGCGGATGCCCAGCCTCCGCCAAGCATGACGCAGTGGCGCTCCGGGACGGTCAATCTTAAGGGCCGTTGGTATCAGACAGTCTCTGCCGCGGGGAAGTTGAACTCGATACTGATCCCGTCCGGGTCCTTGAAGAAGAGCTGCGTCATATTCAGCCGCGGCAGCACGCGTTCGTCATAGGGGATCCCGCGTGCCTGCAGCCGCTCGCGCATCAGCGCAAGGTTGTCGGCGGCGAAGGCGATGTGGTCGAGGCGGCCGGTCTCCGGTGCGCCCTCGATCGGCGGGTTCTCCGGCCGGTGGCCCACCAGGTGCACCGTGGGGACTCCGCCGCAGTAGAGCCAATAGCCGGGGAAGGCCAGCGGCGGGCGGTCGCCGTTGGTCAGGCCGACGACGTCTTCGTAGAACTCTTTCGTCCGCTCCAGGTCCTGCACCAGGATCGTGTAGTGGTTCAACGATACGGCCGGCATGATGGGCTCCTCTTCGGGTGCTGCAGATCAGGTGCGGCTGGTCAGGTCCGCCGTAGCGATCGGCAGACTGCGCACGCGCACCCCGGTCGCGGCGAAAATCGCGTTGGCGACGGCCGGTGCGGCCGGGGGCGTGCCCGGTTCGCCGATCCCGCCCCAGCGCTTCCCATGGCTTGGCACCAGATATGTTTCGATACGCGGCGCATCCGCCATCAGCATCATTCGATACGTATCGAAATTGGCCTGCTCCACCGCACCGTCCTTGATGGTGATGGCGCCATACAGCGCGGCAGTCAGGCCGAAGATGATGCCGCCCTCGATCTGGTTCTCGATCAGCCGCGGATTGATCACCCAGCCCGGGTCGGCGGCGGCGACCACACGCTCCACGCGCACCTCGCCGGCCGGGCTTACGGCGACGTCGGCAACTTCCGCCACGATCGTGTCGTGCGAGATGTGAATGGCGATGCCGCGTCCCTTGCCCTTCGGCAGCGGCGTCCCCCAGCCAGCCTTCTCGGCGGCGGTGTCGAGCACGCGCAGCCAGTCCGGCTGATCCGCCAGCAGAGCACGGCGGAATTGGTAGGGATCCTTGCCGGCGGCATGTGCCAGCTCGTCGATGAAGCTTTCAAGCACGAAGGTGTTCTGCGAGTAGCCGACGCTGCGCCAGAACATCACCGGGATATGCGTGTTCTTCAGCACGCCTTCGACCAGCAGATTCTTCACTGCATAGGCCTGGTCGGTCAGCCCGGACACCGCCTGCGGCTCCATGTCGGCGGAGGCAGAAAGCCGGCCGAGCGAGCGCCAGATCGAGCCGACGGCGGTCTGCACGTGCAGCGCCGTCACCGATCCGTCAGGGCCCAGCGCGCCGCGGCAGCGCAGCGCCGCCATCGGGCGATAGCGGTTGTGCCGCATGTCGGTCTCGCAACTCCAGATCAGCTTGACCGGCTTGCCGACTGCCTTGGCAACGATGACTGCCTGAACCAGCTCGTCGTTCATGCTGCGTCGGCCGAAGCCGCCGCCCAGGAAGCAGTTGTGGACGAAGATTTTCTCCGGCGCGACGCCGGCGGCATGTGCGGCGAGCTGCAATGCGGTCTCGGGCGCCTGCGTGCCGAGCCAGACATCGACGCGGTCCGGCTGCACGTTGGCAGTGCAGTTGAGCGGCTCCATCGTCGCGTGCGCGAGATGCGGCACGTCATAGACTGCCTCGATGACCTTGGCGCCGGCGAGGGCCGCGCGTGCGTCGCCGTCGCTGCGGGCGACGACCATGGGGCCGTCGAGTGCGGCGCGATATTCGGCACGGAACTGCTCGGTCGAGGTGCCGGCGCCGGCGCCGAAATCCCATTCGATCGGCAGGGAAGCGGCGGCTTGCTTTGCGCGCCAGTAGCGGTCGGCGACCACGGCGACGCCGCCCGGTATGGGCACGACCGCCTGCACGCCGCGGCGGTGCACGATCTTGGCGGCGTCGAAGGATTTCACCGTGCCGCCCGGCACCGGGCACAGCACAACAGCGGCGTAGAGCATGCCGGGAAGCCGCACATCGATGCCGAATTGCGCCGTGCCGGTGGATTTCGCGGCTGAATCAAGTCGCGGGACCGACGTGCCGCACAGCCGGAACTGTTCGGGGGGCTTAATCGCCGGCTCCCGCGCCGGGTGGATATCGGCCGCTTCGCGCGCCAGAGCACCGTAAGTCAGGCGCCGGCCGGTGGCGGCATGGATCACGGCACCGTTTGCCGCGGCGCACTCTGCCTCGGGCACACCCCATTGCCGCGCTGCCGCGCCGATCAGGCGCACCCGCGCGCTGGCGCCGGCCTGCTGCAGCAGCTCGTGCGTGCTGCGCACCGACTGGCTACCCCCGGTGCTCATCGGCCCATAGACATGCTCGGCGAGGTTGCGGTTGGCCGAGGCGTATTCGGCGCGTACCCGGCTCCAATCGCATTCGAGTTCTTCCGCGACGATCATCGGGAGGGCGGTCCAGATGCCCTGGCCCATCTCCGAGCGGGCGACGCGGATCGTCACGGACTCGTCCGGATCGATCACGACCCAGGGTCCGACCTCGGTCGCCGGGTTGGCGGCGAGCGAGGGGCGGATGCCGATCGCAAGACCGCCGGCAGCCGAGACGGAGGCGAGAATGAATCCTCTCCGTGACAATACTACAGGTGGACTGATAGCGTGTCCCATCATTGCCTCCCTCATCCTTTGGCCAGTGCGGCGGCGCGGTGGATCGCCGCACGGATGCGCGGATAGGTGCCACGGCAGATATTGCTGATCGCGCTGTCGATCTCCTCATCGGTCGGATCGGGCGACTGGCGCAGCAGACCAGCAGCCGCCATCACCTGCCCGGACTGGCAGTAGCCGCATTGCAGCACGTCGCCCTCAATCCAGGCACGTTGCACGGGGTGGCTGCCGTCGGGTGACAAACCTTCGATGGTGGTGATTGCCGCTCCGGCGACCGAGCCGGCCGGCACCATGCAGGAGCGCACCGGGGCGCCGTTGAGATGCACTGTGCACGCGCCGCAGATGGCAATGCCGCAACCGAATTTGGTGCCGGTCAGCCCCAGCTCGTCGCGCAGGACCCAGAGGAGGGGTGTCTCCGATTCGATATCCAGCTCGTGGCGCTGGCCGTTGACGACGAGTGCGAGCATGGCGTGCCCCCTCCGTTTTCTGAGCTCGGCAGGCAGTGTAGCACCTTCTGACGGATTGATTGAGAGGCGGTGAGGGGCGTAAGTCCACCCCTCCCGCTCTGCGGGAGAGGGGTAGGCGGACGGTCCGTGCTGAGGTCCCCTGCGAGATTTACGTTTTGCTAAGTAGTAGTTCATGCGAGATTCACGTTTTGCTAAGTAGGTAATAGTTCAAAAGTCGATCCATCCCGTGCTATAGGGTCCTGCCGTGTCCGGCCCACTCGATCCCCTTCTCCCTACCCGATCCGTCTTCTCCCCCGGCATCGGCGCGCCCCCTCCGGCTGTCGATGCAATCGGGTGGCGGCTTCGCCAATTGCTACGCCGCCTGGCAGCGTTGGCCCGACTAGTCCTGTATGCCGGCTACGAAGCCCAGCTTTTTCGCCAGGTGCGCGGTGGGCGCATGCCGCGGCACGTCGGCATCATCCTGGACGGCAACCGCCGCCATGCGAGGGAGGCGGGGCTCCGTGACTTCCGCCGCATCTACGCCATGGGCGCGGGCAAGCTCGACGAGGTGCTGGACTGGTGCGCCGAGCTTGGCGTGCGGGCTGTGACACTGTGGGTCTGCTCGACTGACAATCTGGCCCGCCCGGCCGAGGAAGTCTCCGGCATCATGGCCGCGATCGAGCACAAGATGCGCAGCCTGGTCGCCGATCCGCGCATTCACCGGCTGGGCGTGCGGGTACAGGCGATCGGCCGTCTAGAGCTGCTGCCGAAACCGCTGGTTGCGGCGCTGGAGGCGGCACGGCAGGCGACCGCAGGCAACCGGCAAATGACGCTGACGATCGCCGCCAACTATGGCGGGCGGGAAGAGATCGCCGATGCCATGCGCTCGCTGATGAGCGAGTTTGCCGAGCGTGGTTTGTCGCCAGCACAGTCCGCCGCCGAGGTCACCCCGCAGGCGATCGCACGGCATTTGTACCTGCCGAGCCTGCCCGACCCTGACCTGATCATCCGCACCAGCGGGGAGTTGCGGCTGTCGGGTTTCCTGCTATGGCAGAGCGTGTACAGCGAGTTCCACTTCACCGACGTGAACTGGCCGGCCTTCCGGCGAATCGATCTGTTGCGAGCGATACGAACCTTCCAGTCGCGGGAGCGACGCTATGGCCGATGAGCGTCGCCGAACATGCTGCGTGGTCTCGACCCGCTTCTGACGCCTGACCTGCTGCACGCGCTGGCCAGCGCCGGGCACGGCGACCGCGTGGTCATTGTCGATGCGAATTTTCCAGCCGCCGCAACCGCTCGCCGTCTGGTGCGCACCCCGGGCATTGCGGCGACCACGATGCTGGAGGCAGTGCTGTCGGTGCTCCCGATCGACGATTTTGAACCGGATCCGGTCGCGGTGATGCAAGTGGTCGGCGATCCCTCGGCGACGCCCGAGGCCGTGCGCGAGTTCACTTCCATACTGCAACGCCACGGTCTGGCCGCCCCAGCGCGTTTGGCTCGCCATGATTTCTATCGCGCCGCTGCTGAGGCGTTCGTGATCGTGCAGACCGGGGAGCGGCGCCTGTATGGCAACGTGCTGCTGACCAAGGGCGTGATCCGCCCGTGATCGTCGATGCGCATCACCATGTCTGGCGACTGGCGCGCGGCGATTACGGATGGCTGACGCCGGATTTGCCAATCTATCGCGATTATGGGCTCGAGGATCTGCGTCCGCTGCTCGGCGACATCAATGCCACCGTGCTGGTGCAGGCGGCACCCACCGACGCGGAAACGCAGTTCTTGCTAGAGACGGCGGCCGCATCGGCGGGAGTGGTCCGCGGTGTGGTGGGCTGGACCGACTTCGCCGCTCCCGATGCACCGGAACGGATCGCGGCGCTGGCGGCTGGTGCGCCGCCGCTCAAGGGCTTGCGGCCGATGTTGCAGGACACTGCCGAGACGGAGTGGATTTTGCGTCCGGAAGTCGCACCTGCGCTGCGCGCGATGGTTGGCGCCAGCCTGCGGTTCGATGCGCTGATCAAGCCGCGTCATCTGTCGACGATCCTGCGCTTGTGCGAACGCTATCCTGATCTGGCGATCGTCATCGATCACGGCGCGAAGCCCGACATCGCCGGTGGCGTGTTCGAGCCATGGGCGTCAGAAATCGCGACCGTGGCACGAGAGACGGATGCGTGCTGCAAGGTGTCGGGCCTGGTTACCGAAGCGGCGCCGGATTGGCGGCTCGATGATCTGCGGCGCTATGTGGACCATCTGCTTGAGATATTTGGTTCGGGCCGCTTGATGTGGGGCAGCGACTGGCCTGTTGTGAATCTTGCCGGTGGCTATGCGCGATGGCGGACTGCATCGGTCGAGCTGTTGCGAGGGCTTTCGGCGGGGGAACGGGACGCCGTGCTTGGCGGCACGGCGGCAGCATTCTACGAGCTCGGCTGACCCCAAGCGCATTACGGTGCCGGCGGCATGATCCACGTCAGCGATACTCTGGCTATCGACGAGCACGCTTTGACCGAGCGGTTCATTCGCGCCTCCGGGCCTGGCGGGCAGAACGTGAACAAGGTGGCGAGCGCGGTGCAGCTTCGTCTCGATTTGGCGTCCGCGGGGCTGCCGGACGAGGTCCGCGTGCGGCTCGTCCGGTTGGCCGGCAAGCGAGTGAGCCAGGCCGGTGAATTGGTGGTGGCGGCACAGCGCTACCGCACGCAGGAGCGCAACCGCGCCGCCGCACTGGCGACGCTGATCGGCCTGATCCGCCGCGCCGCGGCGCCGCCGGTCAAGCGGGTGCGGACGCGGCCGAGCGCCGCTGCGCGCCGGCGCCGGTTGCAGGAGAAAGCGCACCGCGCCCGCGTCAAGCAGCATCGCGCCGAACGTCCAGAGGAGGAGGGCTGAGAGCAAGAGTACCGATAGCGGTCCCAGGCGTGCTTTTGTGCAACTCGGCCGAATTTGACGGCAATAAACGGATGGCGGGCGAGACGCGGGCTTGGTCAGGTGCGCCACCGACATACAGGAGGGACCTTTGAACTTTCGTATCATCGGGCTATCGCCCGAACCGTTTCAGCACCTGTACGGATTATCCGATGCAGAGCTCGCCAAGCAAAAGGTGAAGCGCTACGTTGCCGACGAGAAGCCGGGCTTCCCCTGTCGGGTCGAGATGCGTGATGCCGAGCCGGGCGAGATGCTGCTTCTGCTCAACCACACGTGCCAACCAGCGGACACGCCGTATCGCGCCTCGCACGCCATCTTTGTGTGCGAGGGCGCCACGAAAACCTTCGACCAGGTGAACCAGGTGCCGGAGGTCATGCGCGTACGGCTACTTTCGCTACGCGCTTATGATGCGGAAGGCATGATGCTTGATGCGGACGTTACTGAGGGAGCAGACATCGAGGCGCTTATCGCGCGGCTGTTTGCCAATCGTAATGTGAACTATATCCACGTCCACAATGCCAAGCGGGGTTGCTACTCTGGTCGGATCGATCGGGCCTAGCTCCGAGGGCCGCGGCCCAGCCATTGATGCGGCCGGGCCGTTCATTCTTTGGGATGCGTCTAATTTCGTTCCATGCTATTGCGCCTCCGTCCCGTTCAGCAGGAAGGCGTGGGTCTTGGCTGCCTTCTGCCGCAGCTCCTTCAGCGGCGCGTAGTCCGGCGAGTGATACCATTCCGCCAAGCGCGCCGGGCTGTCGAACTCCAGAATAACGCTGCGGCGCAAGGTCCGATCGCCCTCGAGGGTCTGCGGGTCCCCGCCGCGCACCAGATAGCGCCCGCCATATTTCGCAATGGTGGCGGGGACCTTTGCCCGATACTCTTCAAACAGCGCCGGATCGGTGATCTCCAGTTCAGCGAACAGATAGCCCTTCGGCATCGCTGTCTCCGTCAGCCACAGGCCAGCGCGTAGAGGTCCTTGCAGGCGGCAGGCATCTTCGACTCCTGCCAACTCCGCCCGCCATCGGTCGTGCCGAAGCACTGGCCGCGGCGCGCCACGAAATGCACCTGGTCGGAATCGCGGTCATGCGCTGCCACTGCCATGACCGTGCTCTTTGGCGCGACGGTGTCGAAACGCTGCCACGTCCGGCCGGTGTCGGTGCTGCGGAACAGCGCGCCCGCCTGGCTGTTCGCGGCGACCGAGAGGCATGCGAAGAGCGTCTTCGGGTCGTGCGGGGAGACCCGGATATCGCGCCCATAGGTATAGGGCGAGAAGCGCGACACCTGCATGTCCTGCCAGCTCTTGCCGGCATCGGCGCTATGGAACAGGCCCATGCGTACGGCCAGGATCACCCCGTCGGGATCCGCATCGCTGATCGCGATGGCGTGGCCGTCGAGCATTCCCTCGGCGTCGGTGTCGCTCAGGATGCGGCTCTTCAGTCGTGGCTCGGTGGCCAGGCGCAGCAGGTCCTGGGTGCAGTCCTCCCAGCTCTCGCCGCCGTCGCGACTGTGCATCGCGCCGTTCACTTCCAAGGTCGCATAGACGTCGCCCGGCTTGCGCGGATGTGCGGCGAACCGCATCACCCTGCAGGGAAACGACATGGCGACGCGGTTCGGCAGCCCGGGCTCCGGCATTCGCCGGAAATGCTCGCCGCCATCGTCGCTGCGGTACACCGCGACCGGCGAGCCGCCGGCATAGACCGTGTTCGGGTCGTTGCGATCGACCAGGATCGACCAGACCTGCATGTCACGGTCTGGAAAACCGAGCCGCTCCCAATGCGTCCCGTGATCAGTGCTGCGATACGGGCCGTCCTTCGTGCCGATGAAGACAACGTCGGCGTTTTTCGGATGCACGGTGATCGCGTGCACGTCCGCCTTATCGAAAACATGCTGCCAGTCGCCGCCTTCGGCCGCGCGGCGGAACACGCCGCCGACACCGTCGTCCTTGGTCGCCGCGGCGCCGGCGTAGATATGGGTAGAACCGGCCATTGTCGTCCTCCCTTGTCAGTCTCTCGGGCGGCGAGGCTAGGCCGCGGCGCGGGGATTGGGAATACTGGCGGGTGCCAGCCACCGGAGGAATTGTCATGCCGAATGTCTCAGCCGAGCGTCTGACCGAGATTGCCACCGCGCTGCTGATTGGTGCCGGCGCACCGCAGAGCGAAGCAGCAACGGTGGCGCGGCTGTCGATCACGGCCAATCTGGCCGGGCATGACAGCCACGGGATTATCATGATTCCGACTTACATCGAACGCATTAAGGTCGGCCACATTGTCCCCGGCGCTTCGTGGGAGATCAAGCAGGAGACGCCGACCACCACGGTGATCGACGGCAATTGGGGCTTCGGCTACGTGGTGACCGAGCGGGCGATGCAGCATACCATCGCAAAGGCCCGGACGCAGAATGTTGCGGCGGCGACGGTATTCCGGCAAGGTCATATCGGGCGGCTGGCGGCCTATCCGCTGATGGCCGCAGCCGAGGGGATGATCGCGATGATTACCGCCGATTCCGGACGCAGCCCGAAGCATGTCGCGCCGTTTGGCGGCGCCAAGGCGCGGCTCGGCACCAATCCGATCTGCTTCGCGATTCCGTCCGATCTGCCGGGCCCTCTGTTCTTTGATATGGCGACCTCGGCGGCGGCGGCCGGCAAGATCGCGCTGGCCGTGGCACGCGGTAAGGAGGTGCCGCCGGGCTGGATTATCGATGCCGAGGGTCGGCCCACCACCGACCCACGCAAGCTGCGCCAGGGCGGTGCGCTGCTGCCGCTCGGTGGTGCCGAAGGTTACAAGGGATACGGCCTGGCGGCGATCGTGGAGATTTTCTCAGGCCTGCTGACCGGGCTTGGCTTCGGCATCGAGCCGACTGGGCGGCACAATGACGGCTGCTTCATTGCCGTGTTCAAGGTGAGCGCGTTCCGCGACCTGGCAACGTTCCGAAAGGAAGTGACAGAGTTCGCGCAGTACCCTGAAAGCAACGCCGCCTGCGGCCGGGTTCGACCGCGTCTATTACCCCGGCGAGGTCGAGTGGGAGCGCGAGCAAGAGCGGCGAGCGAACGGCATCCCCATCGAGGACGCGACCTGGGAGGTGCTGCGCAAGCTCGCGGTCGAATATGGTTGCGCCGAGCGGCTGGGGCTCTGAAGGAGCAGCCGATGGCGGTGATTGCGATATTCAAATACCAGGTCAAGCCGGGCCGGATGCCTGACTTCATGGCCAAGCTGCAGCAGGCCGCTCATCCTCGGTTCAACAGCGCGGTGATGCCCACATCGTTCCGGCTGTTTCGCAGCACAGTACCGGGGCCGGATACAGGGCCGGTCATCATGATGATCGAGTATGAGGACATGGCTGCGTATGGCGCACGCACGGCATTCGAGAATGCCAATGCAGAGTGGCGGAAATTGTTCGAGGCGACCCCTGAATTGCCGGAAACGCTGCTCTCGGTCGAGTTGTTGACTGAACTCTCCGGGTGAAGGGACGATAATGCCGCAGATCGGACAGAGCCTGCGCCGCCTGGAGGATCTGCGTTTCCTCACCGGCGCCGGACGGTATATCGATGATATCGTCCTCCCTGATCTGCTGCACGCCTGCGTGGTGCGGTCGCCACATGCGCACGCCGTGATTGAGGGCATCGATGTTGTTGCCGCACGCACAACGCCCGGTGTCGCGGCGATCTTCACAGCCGCCGACCTTGCGGCGGACAAACTCGGGCCGCTCCCCTGCACCGCCCAGGTTGCCACCGTGGCACCCATGATCGTGCCGCCACGTTTGGCGCTGGCCAGTGAACGCGTGCGTCATGTCGGCGAAGCGGTTGCATTGGTCGTGGCCGAGACGGCGGACTCGGCGCGCGCGGCGGCTGAGCGGGTCGAGGTGAGCTATCGTCCGTTGCCTGCCGTTGTCGATGCGCAGGCCGCCATGGAGTCCGGTGCGCCGCTGCTGTGGGACATTGCGCCCGGAAACGTTGCGTACCGCTTCCAGAAGGGCGATCGCGCCACGGTGGATGCTGCGTTTGCGCAAGCGGCGCACGTGGTCGAGGTGGAACTGATCAATAACCGACTGACCGTTGCTCCGATCGAGACCCGCGGCGCGATCGCGATGGTAGAGGATGGGGTCCTGCACCTGATCGTCAGCGGTGCCGGTGTGCACGGCATGCGCGATATACTGGCCGACGTGTTCCACCTGCCGCGCACCGAGCTTCGGGTCAGCGCACCGGATGTGGGTGGCGGGTTCGGCATCAAGAACGCGGTCTATCCGGAATACGTGATGCTGCTTTGGGCGGCGCGCCGGCTCGGTCGTCCGATCAAATGGATCGCCGAACGCACCGAGGATTTCGTTTCCTGTTCCCAAGGCCGGGATAATCATACGAAGGCGCGGCTGGCGTTGGATGTGGACGGGCGGTTCCTGGCGTTGGATGTCGCCACGGTCGCCAATCTCGGGGCGTATGTCGCAGGATTCGGGCCGGGGACATCGACCAACGCGCCATCCACCGCGATGGGCGGTCCCTATGCCATCCCGGCCGTGTTCATGGACGTGCACGGCGTGCTGACGAACACGTTGCCGATCGACGCCTATCGCGGCGCCGGCAAGCCGGAGGCCAATTATCTGACCGAACGCCTGGTGGAACGCGCCGCGCGAGCGCTGGGGATGGACCCGTTCGAGATTCGCCGTCGCAACCTGATCGCGGCTTTTCCGTATCGGAGTGCGCTGAGCATATCGATCGACAGCGGCCGCTTCGTCGCCAATCTCGATGTCGCCGAGCAAGCGGCGGATCGCACCGGCTTCGCCCACCGGCGAGAAGCGTCGCGGCAACGCGGACGGCTGCGCGGACTCGGTGTTGCCTGCTTCCTGGAGACCGCGCGTGGGCAGCCGAACGAGGCAGCGGAGCTGCGTTTTGGCGCGGATGGCACGATCGCGCTGGTCGTCGGCACGCAGTCGAACGGCCAGGGCCACGAAACAAGTTATCGGCAGATCGCCGCCGAGCTGCTGGGACTGCCAATCGAGACGTTCCGTTATGTGCAAGGCGACACCGCGCTGGTGCAGACCGGCGGCGGGCATGGCGGCGCGCGCTCCATGCATATGGGCGGCACGGCGATGGTGCTGGCCGTCGAGCAGATGCTGGTTCGTGCCCGCTTGCTTGCGGCGCGGCTGCTGCAGGCATCTCCCGACGACCTGAGTTTCGAAGCCGGCCGCTTCACTGCCAAGGACGGCCGCAGCATCGATCTTCTGGCGATTGCGCGAGACGCCGGCGAAAGCCTCGATACGAGGGCGGAGAATATCTGCGACGTGTTCACGTTCCCGAGCGGCTGTCATGTTGCCGAGGTCGAGGTTGATCCCGAGACCGGTGCGGTGACGCTCGAGCGCTATACTAGCGTCGATGATTTCGGACGGCTGATCAATCCGCTGCTCACTGCAGGTCAGGTTCAGGGCGGCGTGAACTCAGGGCATCGGCCAAGCGCTGCTCGAGCACACGGTGTACGATCAGGAGTTCGGGCAACTTCTCAGCGGCAGCCTGATGGATTACGCGCTGCCGCGCGCCGACGACCTGCCCGGCTTCGCGATCACGCTGGTGGAACAGCCGACCGGCGCCAACAAACTCGGGGTGAAAGGCTCCGGCCAGGCCGGCGCCATGGCAGCGCCTCAGACGGTGATAAATGCGATCCTTGATGCGTTGGCGCCGCTCGGCGTCCGCCATATCGATATGCCGGCAACCCCGGAGTGCGTCTGGCAGGCGATCCGCTCAGCCGATGCGCTGCAGGCGTGATCCTTCCGCGCGCAACCAGGGAATCGCCTCGGCGGCGTGAGGTGTGAGCTTATCGACCAGCGCCCAGAAGCGCTTGCCGTGGTTCATGTGGCGCAGATGCGCGACCTCGTGCGCGACGACATAGTCCTGCACCAGCTCAGGCGCCATGACCAGCCGCCAGGAGAAAGCCAGCGAGCCGTCCGAGGCGCAGCTTCCCCAGCGGCTATGCGTGTCCTTCACCGTAATGCGCCGCGGCGTAATGCCTAGTTGGCCGGATTTTGCAACCACCAACGCGGCCAGTCGCCGTCGGGCCTCGGCACTCAGGAAATCGAGCACGCGACGGCGCAGAAACTCTGCTGCTCCCGACACGCAGATCTCGTCGTCCTGCAACCAGGCGCCACCGCGTGCATTCGGCATGTGTCTGATGCGATACGGGTGTCCGCTGATCGGCACCATGGCACCGTCGGCGAACGGCACCGCGTCCGGCAGCGCTGCCAGACGCTCGGCGACCCAATCGGCGTGTGTCATCAGCAGCGCCACGCCGGCGCCACGCCCAGTGCGGGGCGGCAGCGTCACCACCACCGCGCCACCGCGCGCATCGATGCGCAAACTGACGCGCCGGGCACGCGCGCTGCGCCGCCATTCGATATGCGCCGGTCCGCGCGGCAACGACAACGTTTCGGAGCACGGCAGATCCATGCCGGTGACAAACCGCACTTCGCGTCGATTCGTCAATGTCAAAAAGCGACTTTTCTTCGCCCTACCTGGGAGCGGCAGCGCGCCGGAGACGATCGTTGATGGCGTGACCGAGTCCAGCGGACGGCACCAGCATCACGGCGATCCGCTTGCAGCCGCGCGCAGCTCCGGCCGCGTCCAGCATGCGCAGCCCGACGAACAGCCGGGCCGCAGCTTCGGTCAGATCGGCACTCGGGCTCAGGTTGAAGGTTGCGACAGCACCTGGAAGCGGCGTGCCGAACGCAAGCAATACCTCGTTCGGCAAGACCGATACAGCTTCGAGCCGAAGCGGCAGCGATGGTGCGTAGTGCGACACCATCATGCCGGGTGAGCGCAGCACGCCGTTTGACGAAGCACGCTGCAAGATCGGCCCTATTACTGCCTCGATCGCTTCCATCGTTGTCCCGCCCGGACGTAGCAACACAGGGTCGTGACCGGTCAGGTCGAGTACCGGTGGATTCGACGCCGACCGGGCAAGGGCCGCTGTCCAGCACAGCGGCGATGCGATCGGCCAGACCGTCCAGCACGTGTTGCGCGGTGGTCGGGCTGACCGCACCGGAGCGATTTGCAGATGGTGCGGCCACCGGTCTTGCTACGGCGCGCAACAGCGCAGATGCGACAGGATGTGACGGCACGCGCACGGCGAGGCTGTCGAGACCGGCCGCGGTCAGCAAGGCGACACGGCTTTGCTGCCGGCGCGGCAGCACCAATGTCAAAGGTCCCGGCCAAAAGGATGCAGCCAGCCGACGCGCGATCTCGTTCGGCACCACATCGACGAAGGCAGAGTCCCGATCCGGATAATGGCAGATCAGCGGGTTGAAGCGCGGGCGTTCCTTTGCCGCGAACAGCGCAGCCACGGCCCGCGCATTTGTCGCATCTGCCCCGAGCCCATAGACTGTCTCGGTTCCGAACGCGACCAATTCGCCGGTACGAAGCAGGGCTGCGGCGCGGGCGATGCCGGGGGCGTCGGCGGCCAGAAGCTCGGTCATGCTGCGCCAGATAGCGAAGCCGCGCGAGCATGGCAAAACCGGCGGCGGCTGATACACTTGGTTCGATCACAGCCCAGCACACCGGCCAGGAGTTTGCCCGTCATGCTCGAAGTCACCTTCGCCAAGCCCGCACTGCCGAGATCCGGCGCGCTCGTACTGTTGGTGGCTGAGGAGGCGACACCAACGGGGTTGTGGCAACAGGCGGACGAGGCCACCGGCGGCGCAATCACGCGCGGACTGGCCGCGGCCGAGTTCAAGGGCAGCAAGGGCAAGACCTGCACCATCCTGGCACCCGGCGCCGGACTTTCGCGCGTTGTCGCCGTTGGGTTGGGCAAGCCGGCCGAACTCAGCCGGCTGGTTTTGGAACAGGCCGGCGGTCATGCCGCGGCGGCGCTGGCGCGAGAATCGGACGTGGCCATTGCGGCTGACGGGCTGAGCGCGGAACAGGGCGCGGCAGCAGCGCTCGGTGCCATGCTTCGGTCGTATCGTTTCGATCGTTATCGGACAAAGGAGAAGCCGGAGGACAAGGCGAGGCTCGCGCGACTGGCGCTGCTGACCGCCGAGCCTGCCCAGGCCGAGGCGGCGTGGCAGCCGATGAAAGCCCTTGCCGAGGGCGTCTTTTTCTCGCGCGACCTGGTCAGCGAGCCGCCGAACGTGCTGAACCCCGCCGCGCTTGCCCAGCGCTGCCGCAAGCTTGCCGAGCTCGGCGTCGATGTGAAGGTGTCCGGACCGGAAGAGATGCAGAAGCTCGGCTTCGGCGCACTGCTGGGTGTGGCGCAGGGCAGTGCCAACGAGCCCAGGATGGTGGTGATGCGCTGGAACGGCAGCGGCAATGGCGGCGGCAAGCCGGTCGCGTTTATCGGCAAGGGGGTGACGTTTGACACCGGCGGCATCAGCATCAAGCCGGCCGGCGGCATGGAGGATATGAAGTGGGACATGGCCGGCGCCGGCACGGTGGTCGGGCTGATGGCGGCACTGGCGGGACGCAAGGCGCGGGTCGATGCAGTCGGGCTGGTCGGGCTGGTGGAGAACATGCCGTCCGGCACCGCGCAGCGTCCGGGCGACGTGGTGAAGAGCCATTCGGGACAGACGATCGAGGTGATCAACACCGACGCGGAGGGGCGGCTCGTGCTCGCCGATGTGCTCTGGTACTGCCAGGCGACGTTCGATCCGGCGTTCATGGTCGATCTCGCCACCCTGACCGGCGCGATCATCACCTCGCTCGGCCATGAGCATGCTGGTTTGTTCAGCAATAATGACGAGTTGGCGCAACGGTTGGAAGCGGCGGGCCAAGCGACTGGGGAGAAGGTGTGGCGCATGCCGCTGGGCAAGGAGTACGACGAGCAGATCAAGTCGGAGATCGCCGATATGAAGAATGTCGGCGGACGGCCGGGCGGCTCGATCACCGCGGCGCAGTTCATCCAGCGCTTCGTCAACGACAAGCCCTGGGCGCATCTCGACATCGCCGGGATGGCGTGGGCGACGAAGGACGCACCTTGCACGCCCAAGGGCGCCACCGCGTTTGGGGTGCGACTGCTGGACCGGCTGGTTGCCGATCATTATGAAACCAAGTGACGGAGGTCGGCTTTTACCATCTGACCCGCACCCAGGTTGAAGCGGCCCTGCCGCAGCTTCTTGGCCGCACGCTTGCGGCCGGACGACGGGCGCTGGTGCTGTGCCGCACGGCCGAACGGGTCGCCGCCGTGGATGCGGCGCTGTGGGAGTGCGCCGAGCCCGACTGGCTACCGCACGGCACTGCCGCCGACGGCGACGCTGATCTGCAGCCGATCTGGATCGCAATCGACGACGCGGCGCCGAATGGGGCACGTTTCCTGTTCCTGGTCGATGGGGCGGAGAGCGCGCGGGTCGGCGAGTTCGAGCGAGTGTTCGATCTGTTCGAGGGCAACGATGAGGCGGCGCTGGCGGCGGCGCGCGTACGCTGGAAGGCAGCACGGGAAGCTGGGTTCCCGATCACTTATTGGCGGCAAACCCCGCGCGGGTGGGAGAAGCAGGCGGAGGCGTGATCAGCCGGTTGCTTGCAACTCTTGTTCCGCCGCGAACCAGTCAGCCTCGGCGCGCGCCGCATCTTTCGCAATAGCGGACAAGCGCGCGTTTGCGGCAGCGATATCGGCGGCGCGGCCGGGTGCGTAAATCGCCGGGTCGGCGAGCCGCGCCTCGATGGCGGAGCGTTCGGCGGCGAGGCGGGCCAGGCAGTCCTCGGCCTCGCGCGCCCGTCGGCGCAGCGGTGCCACGGCCGCACGGGCATCCGCCCGCTCGCGCCGGTCGGTCCGCTGGCGCTGCGTCTCGGCGAGTGCTGCCGGTCGGGCCGGCTCGGCCAGCAACGCCCGATAGTCGTCGAGATCGCCGTCGAACGGCCGTACGGTTCCATCCGCAACCAGCCAGAGCCGGTCCGCAACCAGCTCGATCAGGTGCGGATCATGCGTGATCAGCAGCACCGCGCCGGCAAAATCGGCCAGCGCCTTCACCAGCGCCTCGCGGGCGTCGATGTCGAGATGGTTGGTCGGCTCGTCCAGGATCAGCAACTGCGGCGCGTCGCGCGTCGCCAGCGCCAGCAGCAGGCGTGCTTTCTCGCCGCCCGAGAGGGAACCGATCGGCGTCTCGGCGCGGTCGGCGTCGAGGCCGAAGCGGGCGAGCTGTGCCCGCGCCTGGGTCTCGGTCGCGCGCGGCAGGGCATGGCGCATGTGTGCCAGTGGGGTTTCATCCGCAACCAGTTCGTCGGCTTGGTGCTGGGCGAAATACCCGGTGCGCAGCCGAGGTCCACGGCGCACCTCGCCGGCCATGGGATCCAGCCGGCCGGCAAGCAGCCGCGCCAGCGTTGACTTGCCGTTGCCGTTGGCACCCAACAGGGCGATGCGGTCGTCCATGTCGATCGCGACCGATACGCGACGCAGCACGGCCGATCCGTCGTAACCGACCGAGACGCGATCGAGCGCAATGATCGGTGGTGCGATGCGAGTCGGTTCGGGGAAGGCGAAGCGGGGTGGCGCGTCTTCGATGACAGCCTCGATGACCGGCAGGCGTGCCAATGCCTTGATTCGCGACTGAGCCTGCCGCGCCTTGGTTGCCTTGTAGCGGAACCGGTCGATAAAGCTTTGGATGTGCGCCCGCTCGGCGGCGATGCGCTCGGCGGCACGGGCCTGCTGCAAGGCATGCTCGGTGCGGATGCGCACGAATTCCTCGAACCCGCCTGGTGTGAGGCTGATCCGGCCACGATCGAGGTGGGCGATCGCCTCCACAGCGCGATCGAGCAGGAAGCGGTCGTGCGAGACAATCAGCGCGGCGCCGGGGAAGCGCGCCAGCCAGCCTTCCAGCCAGAGCGTCGCTTCCAGGTCGAGATGATTGGTCGGCTCGTCGAGCAGCAGCAGATCCGGTGCGGCAAACAAGGCAGTGGCGAGCGCCACCCGCATGCGCCAGCCGCCGGAGAAGGACGCGACAGGACGACTCTGGGCGGCTTCGTTGAAGCCGAGGCCGGCCAGGATCGAAGCGGCACGCGCCGGTGCGGAGTCCGCGCCGATGATGCGCAGGCGTTCGTGGATTTCCGCCAGCCGGTCGGGCGGCGCTGTTTCGATTTCGGCGAGCAGGGAGAGCCGTTCCGGGTCGCCTTGCAGCACGACGTCGAGCAGGCTTGCGTCGCCCTCCGGGGCTTCCTGGCGCACCTGTGCGACGCGTGTGCCATTCGCCAGCCGGATCTCACCGGCGTCGAGCGGTGCTTCGCCGGCGATGGCGCGCAGCAGCGTCGATTTGCCGGCGCCGTTGCGGCCCACCAGGCCGACCCGTTGGCCGGCGGCTATGGTCAGGCTGGCGCGGTCCAGCAAGGTGCGGCCGCCGATCCGGATGACGGCTTCGGAGATCTCGAGGACGGACATGGCGGGGAGGTAGCAGGTGCGCGGGGGCGGGGGGAATAAGGAGGAGAGTGGCCGTTCGGTCGGCGCTAGGTGACCGCGAACCGCAGCATTGATACCGCCGCAATCAGCCATACCGCGCCGGCAATCTCGCGTCCGCGTCCGGCGATCAGCTTTACCACCACATGAACTACGAAGCCTAGCCCGATCCCCGTCGCGATCGAGAAGCTGAACACCGTTCCGATCGCCAGCACCACTGCCGGCACGTATTCCGTGGCGTCGTTCCAATCGATCTCGGCGAGGGCACGAGTCATCAGGCAGGCGACGAACACCAGCGCCGGTGCAGTCGCGAAGCCGGGGATGGCGGTCACCAGTGGGGCGAAGAACAACGCCAGCACGAATAGGGCGGCGACGGTCAGGGCGGTGAGGCCGGTGCGGCCGCCGGCCTAGATGCCGGCGGCGCTTTCGATGTAGCTCGTGGTGGTGCTGGTGCCCAGCAGCGCGCCCATGATGGCGCCGCCGCTGTCGGCGAGCAGCGCCTCACGCAGCCGCGGTACAGTGCCGTCCGGGCGCATCAGCCCGGCGCGATGTGTGGTGGCAATCAGCGTGCCGGAATTGTCCAGCACATCGACCAGGAAGAAGGTCAGCACCACCGCGGGAATGCCGAGCGACAACGCTCCGGCGATGTCGAGCTTGAGAAAGCTCGGCGCCAGCGAAGGTGGCGCAGCGATAATGCCGTGAAATGTTGTCAGGCCGAAGGGGACGCCGAATGCGGCGGTCAGCAGAATACCGATCAGGATCGCGCCTGGTACGCGACGCGCCGCCAGTCCGGCGATCAGCAGGAAACCGATGCAGGACAACAGCGGCGCGGTGGCGTGTAGGTTGCCGAGCGTGACCAGCGTTTCGGTGTTGCCGGCGACCAACCCCATGTCGTGCAGACCGATCAGACCCAGGAACAGGCCAATGCCGGCACCGATGCCAAGTTTCAGCGATAATGGGATCGCGTTGATCAGCCATTCCCGGATGCGGAAGACGCTGATCAGCAGAAACAGCACGCCGGAGAGGAACACAGCGCCGAGCGCGGTCTGCCAGGGCACGCCCATGCCCTTCGCGACGGTGAAGGTGAATAGGCGTTGAGCCCCATGCCCGGCGCCAGTGCCAGCGGCAGGTTCGCCAGCAGTCCCATCGCCGCCGAGCCGATCGCAGCCGCAACGCAAGTGGCGACAAAGGCGGCGCCGTGGTCGATCCCGGCGGCGGCGAGAATGCCGGGGTTGACCACGATGATATAGGCCATGGTCAGCCAGGTGGTTAGGCCGGCCAGCAGCTCGGTGCGGACCGACGTGCCGTTGTCGCGAAGGTTGAACATGCAATCAGCCGCCGGGCGCGCCCTGCGTGTTCACATAGAGTGCGTACAACCCATGGCTCGCCGCCATGAACAGGCGGTTGCAAAAGCGGCCGCCGAAGCAGACATTGGCGCAGCGTTCCGGCAGGTGGATGTGGCCGATCGGCTCGCCCTGGGGATTGAAGACGCGCACGCCGTCGAGTTCGTCGCTCATGCCCCAGCCGCACCAGAGATTGCCGTGGATATCGACGCGGAATCCGTCCGGCGTGCCGCCGGCGCCGGCATCCAGGAAGGTGCGGCCGTTGGCTAGCTTGGTGCCGTCGGCAACTACGTCGAACACGCGCAGGCGGCGGTTTGGTTCGGCGCGGGATTCCACCACATAAAGCTTGGATTCATCGGGCGAGAAGGCGAGGCCGTTGGGGCCGGGAATGTCGTCGCAGACTACGGTGAGCGCGCCGGAGCGGGCGTCGAGACGATAGACGGCGGGGGTGAGTTCGGGTTCGTGCTTCTCGCCTTCGTACCAGCCGAGGATGCCGAATATCGGATCGGTGAACCAGATAGAGCCGTCCGACTTGACCACCACGTCGTTCGGGGAGTTCAGCTTCTTGCCATTGTAACTGTCGGCGAGGACCGTGATGCCGCCGTCGTATTCCGTGCGGGTGACTCGCCGGCCGCGATGCTCACAGGTGACAAGCCGTCCCTGGTGATCACGCGTGTTGCCGTTGGCGTTCCACGAGGTCTTGCGGAAGATGCTGGCGGTGCCAGTCTCTTCCTCCCATTTCAGGATGCGGTCATTGGGGATGTCGCTCCACAGCAGGAAGCGGCCGTCGCCGAACCAGACGGGGCCCTCGGACCAGCGACAGCCGGTGGCGAGCTGCTCGACCGAGGCCATCGGCAGGCGGTACCTGTTGAAGTCCGGATGCAGAACATTCACGGCAGGGTCGGGATAGCGCCGGCTTGGTTCCCACATGTCGATCTCCCCTGGTTACCCGATGCGCGATGCTAGAACGTTTCCCGTCAGACCGGAAACATCCTGCTGGACCGCATCAGGTCCGCAGCGAGCCCACCAGGGTGCCCCGGCGCATCGCAGCGAAGCGCAGTGGGCGCAACGAGCTTAGGTCACGACTATTCCTGCTCTGATCCCACCACGCGCACCATTCGCGTCCGTTTGCGTGATCTCGATCGAATGCACGGTGCCCGGCGGTTCGGTCGGGTCAAGCTCAACTTCTACGCGAAGCGGCTGAAGCCCCTGCGGCGGCAGGCTCAAATGGAGCTGGTGGCCACCACCGAACGGGTGCGTCTCCAGCCCGAGCAGTTCTTCGATGATTTCCTCTGCTTCATGGATGATCTTGGAGAGCCAGCCATTCCACCCACACTCATGCCGAGCGAGGCGCAGCGACTTAGGCGGCAAGATCGCTGGTTTGAGCGGAAGCCCGCGATATGGCCCGCTGTTAAGCACCTCGAGCAGCAACGGATCAACCTGGTCGCCCTGCTTTATGGCGGTGACCGCTATGGTAGTCCTCGATGACATTTTCTGCCTGGGCGCACCGGAGAGGAAGCCAAATCCCGGGAGTATCCTACGACCATGGCCTGACGGGCTCCCGACGATTACGATGTTACGTTGTCCCTGATACAGGTCAGTACAAACGTCGATATATGTCGCAAGCTCGCTGTTGTCGACAATTTGTTGCCCTACAGGTGATGCAAAAAATCCACTTTCTGAATTGAAATCGAAGGCTCCCGATACATTCGCGATCATGCAGCAGTGGCCTCCGTGGTCGCCTTGCTCCATAAAATCTTCTGGCGTCGGCGTCCAGGGCGTCAGCGAAATCCATTGGAATGAGGGCATTGGACCCGAGGCCTGTTGATAGCTCGCGCCTGAGCCCAGCATGCCGTTGTACACGGCGGGCGCACTAGTAGTAGACGGGTCAGAAAAGGACGCAAACCCGTTGTTCTTCATCGAGGGGACGACCAGGTTAAAGTCCGTCATCCCGGCGCCGCTGGGAACGGTATTGGGATAGCAGACCCAAGCCTGCACGCTGAAGATTAATTGCTCAAAGGCGAATTCGGCGGGCAAGGCCTGAATTCCGACTTGAATTGTCACAGTGTCGCCAACGCGTGCCGTGACCGCAGAGACGGTGCCGGTGAGTTGGATGTTTTCACAGGTCCACCACGGGGCCCCGATCATCGATTCGGACGAGGCATCGCAGATGTTGCGGCTGGGGGAATTAACGACAGTCTGATAATCGAGCTCGTTGACTGGGATCATGAAACCCTGAATTAGAGGTTGTAGGCCGTTCATTGGTTGTCCCTCCTCGACTTGGGTTAATCCGGCATTTTCGGGATTGCCGGATCCTTGATGATTATCATCTCACCTTTTCGCGACTGTCGCAATCACCTTTTTGCGACTGTTTCGTAGCAAGCGTTGCCTATGACGAATGCATGGCCGCAAGCTTATTTACTCCGGGCTAAGAGCATTGGCAGTCGTCAGCCGTGACCGCTCGCGCGGGCGCGCACCAGATGCGGATCGAGGTGTCCGCTGGCGGCCAGCGCGAGCATCCGGAAATCGGACAGCAGCGACCACAGCGGATGGCCAAATGTCTCAGGCTTGTTGCCCTCGATTGCGGCGTGCGCGGTCCAGGCAAAGCCGTAGCCGATAGCCGGCGCGGCGAGCAGCCAGCGCCAGTCACGTTTTGTGGCAGCGAGTGCCAGCGCGCCCAGCGCTAGCGTGGTGCCGGCGTAATGTAGAGCGCGCGTCGCCGGATCGGCGTGCGCGCGCAGATAGCGTTCCCAGAATGCCTGGTAGTCGGTCTGCATTTGCCTGCTCCCCTTTCCCGATCGCGCTCAGCCGGTAGTGTTGCCCCGATCGCCACGGAAGGAACAGAGGATGCCGAAGGTTCTGCTCGTCCAGACTGCAACGGAGACGGTCGCGCTCGCCCGCGAGATGACGCCGCCGGGTTTCGAGCTGATCGCCGCCGCGGCAGGTAGTGCGGCTTATCGGGAGGCGTTGCCCGAGGCCGAGTTCCTGCTCGGCAATGTCGAGGGTATGGACGATGCGTTCTATCGCAGCGCCTCGAAGCTTCGCTTGGTGCAGCTTTTCAGTGCTGGTTACGACCGGGTTGATCTGGATGCGGCGCGGCAGGCTGGTGTGCCGATCGCCAATAACGGCGGTGCCAATTCGCGGGCGGTAGCGGAGCACACGATCCTGCTGATGCTGGCAGTGTATCGCAAGCTGGTGCCGCAGCACGCCGATGTGTCAGCCGGTCGTTGGCGCGGCAATCGGCCACCGCCGCCGATGTTCGAGCTGGATGGCAAGACGCTGGGCATCATCGGCCTAGGCACGATCGGCAAGCGGGTGGCGCGCATCGCCCAGGGCGGGTTCGATATGCGCGTGCAATACAACGATATCGTGCGGCTCGCCGAGGATACGGAAGATGCGATGGACGTGCGGTATCGGCTGCTGTCGGAGTTGTTGCAGACGTCGGATATCGTGACGTTGCACGTACCGCTGACGAAGCCGACGCGGCGGATGATCAGTGCGGCGGAGCTGCGGCTGATGCAGCCGCATTCGGTGCTGGTCAATTGCAGTCGTGGCGGAGTGGTCGATTTCGAGGCGCTGCATGAGGCATTGTCGGCCGGGCGAATTGCCGGAGCGGGCTTGGACGTGTTGCCGCAGGAGCCGCCCTCGCCGTCCGAGCCGGTGCTGTCGCTGGATAATGTGGTGCTGACGGCGCATCTCGCCGGCAGCAGCCGCGAGACGCGGGTGAAGCAGTTGCGCAACGCGTTCGATAATGTGTTGCGCGTCGCGCGTGGGGAACTGCCGTTCTGGGTGTTGCCGGAGCTGGGGGAATCGGGTGGGAGGGGGTAGTTCTGGGGCGTAGTTACGCGGCGCCCCCTCCCCCGGCACCCTCCCGCAAGGGGAGGGGGAGTTTTGCGCTCCCCCTCGCGGTGGCGGTCAGGTCGTGAGTTGGTTGCCGATTGGCAGGCTGCGGATGCGCTTGCCGGTAGCGGCGAAGATCGCGTTGCACAGCGCTGGAGCGAAAGGCGGTAGTGGCGGTTCGCCGACGCCGCTCGACGGCACGTCCCAGTCGGCTGGCACGATGTGCACGCGCACGTCGAGCGGCGCCTCCTGGATGCGTGTCACGGTGTACCCGTCGAAATTGCTCTGCTGCGGGCGCCCATTCTTGAACGTGATCTCGCTGAGCTTGGTCAGGGCGAGACCCATGACCGCCGCGCCCTCGACCTGCGAACGGATACGCTCCGGGTTCACATGGAAGCCGCAGTCGATCGCGGTATCGACGCGCGGCACGTTCAGGTTCCCCTTGTCATCCACCGACGCATGCACCACCGTCGCCACGTAAGTCAGGAAGCTGCGGTGCGCGGCGATGCCGAGCCCCTGGCCCTTCGGCAGCGGCTTGCCCCATCCGGCGGCGTCGGCGGCGATCTCGGCGACGCGACGCAACCGTCCGGTCTGGATCGGGTAGGTCGCCACCGGGTCGCCGTAGTTCCAGAAATCCTTCACCCCGTGGAACGTGGTCGGGTCGATGGTGCGATCCGGACCGATCAGCTCGAGCAGCATGTCCTTGGGATCGCGCCCGAGTGCGGCGGCGAGCTCGGCCACCATGGATTGCACAGCGAACGCGTGCGGGATGTTGGAGACAGAGCGGAACCAGCCGATGCGCGTGTGGGCCGAGCACGCGCCGTTCTCGCACCGCAGGTTGGGGATATCGAAGGGGTTATCGACCAGTCCCATGCCGAGCTCGAACGGTGCCTCGTGATCAGCGCCCGCCTGGAACGTTGACGCGATAGTGGGCGCCACGCTGCGATGCCGCCAAGCCGTCACCTTGCCGTTCGAGTCGATGCCAGCGTCGATCCGCTCGACCGAGACGGTGTGGTAGAAGTCGTGCTGGATGTCGTCTTCACGCGTCCAGGTGAGCTTGACCGGTGCCCCGATCGCCTTGGACACCAACGCCGCTTCCAGCACATAGTCCCATTTCGACTTGCGTCCGAAACCGCCGCCCAGCAGCGGCACGTTCACCGTCACGTTCTCGACCGGTATGCCGAGCATATCGGCAAGGTCGCCGCGGCAGCCGCCGGGGCTCTGGGTTGCGGCGTACGCCACGCATTTGCCGCCGGTTGCATCCACGGTAGCCGAAGGTGGCTCCATGGTCGCGTGAGCGATATGGGGAATGTAGTATTGCGCGGTGATGACCTTGGCGGCGGAGCCTAGCGCCTTCTCGGCGTCGCCGTCATCGCGCACGACGGTGCAAGGTTGCGCGGCAGTCGACTCCATCTGCTGTCGGAAGACAACAAAGTCATAGCTCGCGTTCGGCCCGTCATCCCAGACGATCTTGAGCTTCTCACGGCCCTTGATCGCCGAGCCGGTGTTGCGCGCCACCACGGCAACCCCGCCGACCGGCTTGAATTTCGATGGCCACGGCCAGCCCTGGACCTCGACCACTTTCTCGACGCCAGGCACTTGCATCGCCTCGGTCGCGTCAAAGGAAACCAGCTTGCCACCGACCACCGGTGGGCGGGCGACGACGGCGAATTTCATCCCCGGGATCTTCGCGTCGATCCCGTAGGTCGCGTGTCCCACGGTGATGTCGTAGAGATCGACGATTGGGATCGAGCCGGTGCCGATGTAGCGGAAGTCGCGCGGGTCCTTGAGCTTGAGCGACTCCACCGGCGGCGTGGGCAGTGCGCTCGCGGCCTTGGCGAGCTCGCCGTAGCCGAGCATGTTGCCGGAATCGAGATGCACCACCTTGTGGTTCTCGGCGCGCACTTCGGAGACATCGACGCCCCAACGTTTGGCGGCGGCCTGCTCCAACATCATGCGCATAGCCGCACCGCACTGACGCATCGGCTGCACCCAGTGGCGGATGCTGCGCGATCCGTCGGTGTCCTGGTTACCGTATTTCTTCTCGTCGCCAGGCGCCTGCTGCACCTGCACCTGCCCCCAGTCGGCCTCCATCTCGTCGGCGACCACCATCGGCAGGCTGGTGCGCGGGCCGGGGCCCATCTCGGAGCGGTTGGTGATGATGGTGACCAACCCGGATGGGTCGATGGCGACATAGACATGCGGGTCGTTCACCGTGCCGCCCGGCATGGCGCCGCCGCCAGTGGCCCAGTCTGCGCGCGCACGGCTGGGCAGCAGACTGGTGCCGAGCACCAGCGCGCCTGATGCGACCACGCCCTTCAGGATGAAGCGACGGCTGACATTGACGATCGCGGCGGGCCGGATCGTGTTCGGCTCGAACATGTGTGTCATGGCTTACACTCCCGTCGAGGCCAGCCGAATTGCTTCGGCAATGCGCTGGTAGCAGCCGCAACGGCAGATATTGCCCGACATAGTGGTCAGGATGTCGTCGTCGGTCGGCTTCGGGTTGGCGGCTAGCAGGGCAACCGCCTGCATGATCTGCCCGGCGTGACAGAAGCCGCACTGCGGCGCGCTGGTTTCTCGCCAAGCGCGCTGAACCGGGTGGTCGCCGTGGGGATCGAGGCCTTCGATCGTCACCACGGGCTGGCCGGCAGCGTTGCTAACCTGGAGCATGCAGGAGCGGACCGCCGCGCCGCCCAGGAGCACGGTGCATGCGCCGCACGCGCCTATGCCGCAGCCGTACTTCGCTCCGGTGAGGCCGATCTCGTCGCGCAGCACCCAGAGCAGCGGGACGGAGGGATCGCCGTCGTAGTCATATTGCTGTCCGTTGACTTGTAGCGTGACCATATTTCACCTCCCTGCGCAGATGGGAGTGGCTTTGCGCCGCCCCTTGCGCGTCTGCTGATTTGCTAGACTTGCTTCGTCATGATCTTCGCCTGAGAGCGAACACCCAGATTACGCCGCCCTGTCGTACGGCACCGAGATCGGGCTTCAGTGGGCCGTCTATACGCCTGCTGGATCCGCTTTGCATCCACGCCGTATCCCGACTGCCGAGGCATTGCTCGCCATAACCGCGCACGCGCACATGGCGCACCAGGATAGCGTGGCGGCCCTTCCCTCACGAGCGATGATCGCACCCCGAGATGCTTGGGACCGTTCTCCGCCCTAGTCAATGCCTTCGCTGGCTCTTTGGTCAACGCATTTATTGACAGGCTAGGTTTCGGCTGGGATTGATGTCAAGGGAGCAAACTGCCCGGGGCGGCATCGCCGTGATCCGGCGAGCGCGTTGCAGCGGGACAGAGGCGCCGCGAGTTCTCGCATTTTGGACGACCGCAGCGCATCTACGGTACCAAAGTCTTACAGGGGGAAACAAAAGCCTGTAGCAGAAAACGAAAATGTTCCTCACCGCCCACCTCGCTCAAACGCGGCGATTGCCCCATGGACATTGCGGATCAGCATGCCTATCGTCGGTTTCAGGGAGCAAAAGTGTCGATGAGGCAGAGTGGTCTCATAAGTCAGCGGCGTGCCGTGCTCGCGGCGAGCCTCGGCTTGACGCCGTGGTTGGCTGGGGCCGCGAGGGCCACTGACGCCGACACGATGCGACCGCAGGTGGGGGATCGCTTTGTATTCCTGACCGGATCCAAGCAGGGACAGGTCGTCAAACGGGACGATCTGGTGCTCGGGGGTCCGCAGGTGCAGACCTATCCCGCCGATCCAAGCACCGGGGTGGTGCGGAACGGCTCGCCCTGGAACATCGTGCTGCTGGCGCGCTTCGATCCGGCTACCTTGTCCGCCGACACGCTGGCGCGCGCTGCCGACGGTGTGGTCGCGTATTCGGCGATCTGCACCCACCAAGGCTGCCCGGTGAACATGTGGTCCGACGAGAAGAAAGCTTTCGTGTGTTCCTGCCACGGCTCAACCTATAACCCGAGGGACGGGGCCGCGGTAATATGGGGGCCGGCACCGAGGCCGCTGCCGTCGCTGGGTCTGAAACTCGAGAACGACACGCCGATGGTCGCCGCAGGATTCTCTTCCCGCGTGGGGCCCGAACAAACTTGATGCGACCCGCGATCGGTCGCGTGCCTACGGCTACAACTTGCTACACAACACGTAAGCGCTTTAGGGGGAGACCAAGGATGCGAAACCTGTTCCTGTACACAAGCTTGACCACATTGCTGCTGACCGGTGGCGCGAGTGCCGTTCAGGCCGCGGATTATTCGCCGGTCACCGATGCGCGGCTCGCCAATCCGGAACCCGAAAACTGGCTCATGACCCGCGGCAACTACAAGGGCTGGAGCTATAGCCCGCTCGACCAGATCAATACGAGCAACGTCAAAAATCTGGTCCCGGTCTGGACCATGTCAACTGGCGTTGATTCGGGCCACGAATCGCCGCCCATCGTCAACAACGGCATGATGTTTGTCAGCACGCCCTACAGCCAGGTAATGGCGTTGAACGCCGCGACCGGCGATCTGCTGTGGCGCTATAAGCCGACATTGCCAGAGGGTTTCAGCGCGCTGCACAACACCAGCCGCGGCGTGGCGCTGTACGGCGACAAAGTGTACTCGGCAGGGCTCGACGCCGTGCTGGTGGCGCTCGACGCGGAGACCGGCAAGGTCGTCTGGCGAACTCCGGTCGCTGACTGGAAGGACGGCTACTACATGACCATGGCCCCCCTGGTCGAGCACGGGAAGGTGCTGGTCGGCGTCTCCGGCGGTGAGTTCGGCATACGCGGCTTCGTCGCGGCGTTCGATGCCGAGACCGGCAAACTGGTATGGAAGTCCTATACCATACCGGCGCCCGGTGAACCCGGCAGCGAAACCTGGCTCAAGCCCGATACCTGGAAGACCGGCGGCGGCGCCGCATGGATGACCGGCAACTATGATTCCGACACCAACACGGTCTATTGGGGCGTTGGCAACGGTTCGCCCTGGTTCGGGGATCAGCGGCCCGGCGATAATCTCTACACGGCTTCGACGATCGCGCTCGACGGTGATACCGGTAAGATCAAGGGGCATTTCCAGTACCAGCAGAACAAATCATGGGACTGGGACGCGATGAATGCGCCGATGCTGGTGGACTTCCAGAGGGACGGGAGCACCACCAAGGGCCTGCTGACACCGCAGCGCAACGGCTACTTGTATTGGCTGGGACGCGATGACGACGGGAGCATCTCGTACATCAACTCGGAAGCCTACGTGCCGCAGGACGTCTTCAAGAGCATCGACCCGAAGACCGGTCGGCCTGTCGTCGATCTCGACCACAAGCCGGGAACCGGCAAGGCCGCGCAATTCTGCCCTGGCCTGTGGGGCGGCAAGGACTGGCCGTACGAGGCATACAACCCGAAGACCGGTATGGTGTACATTCCCTCCAACGAAAACCACTGCAACGATCTGGAGGGCAAGGTCGAGCAGCGCGTTCCGGGGCAGTGGTGGACCGGCGTCGCCATTCCTGACTTCCACTTCTCCGTTGACACGAAGGCGGGCTTCTACGGCGAGATCCAGGCGTACGATGCCAATTCCGGCAAGCGCACATGGCGGCAACTGTACTCCAAGTCGATGATGTGGGGTTCGCTGCTGACTACGGCCGGCAACCTGGTGTTCGGCGGCGGCACCAACGACCGGGAGTTCCGCGCCTATGATGCCAACACGGGCGAGGAGCTATGGCACTTCAAGACGAACTCCGGCGTCATGGCTCCGCCCTCTACGTTCGAGGTTGGCGGTGTGCAGTACGTGGCGGTGGAGTCCGGCTACGGCGTCGATCCCGCATTCCAGCAGAAGCTGATGGCCGATCTGGTGGGATGGAACCCGGACGTTCCGCAGGGCGGCGTCGTCTGGGTGTTCGCAGTCAGTAAATAAGAGGTCGGTGCATCTGCACTGTCCTTGACTTCGTTCGGGCCAGCCGCCGGGAGCGGCGGTTGGCCCAGTCTTCTTCTACGGACCTCACGGGATAAAAGAATGACGCGGACCCGATTAGTTTCCGTGGCCACCTGCCTGGGTGCCGCTGCCCTTCTGGGCGCATTTCTTGCGCCAGCCGTGGCCTGGGCCGCCGAACCGCCGGATGCGTACCAAGTCGAGGTCGGCAACGTCTCGGCCAAGGTGGGCCAGCATGTGGTCATGCAAATCACGCTCACGCCGCACGAGGGTTACAGAGTACTGGAACACTACACGAACCATGTGAGCCGCTTTTCATCGCTCGATAACGGCGTTGCGTTCGACGACGACACGGTGCCCGGGGCCGTGCAGAACAACACTCTGGTGTTTAGGGTCGGCGTCACGCCGACGAAACCGGGAAAGCACCCGATCAACGGCGTGTTCCGGGTCGGCTATATCGAAAATAGCGAGAGCATGTGGATGATCTCGGTGCCTCTGATCGCCAATGTCACCGGCACGCAGTAGCAGCATCCTCCACCGTTCGATCCACCTCACCAAATCGTGAAGTGATAGGCAGCTCGATTATTTACATCAGCTCGCGGCATCGGCACGGAGCAGGAACGGAAAGCGCTCAACCAACTGCGTGCGCAACTTTGCGATGCCTACCGGATCCGAGCGCCGCGGCACGCTGAAACTGGCTGCCAACGTCGCCGGCCTGCCGTCCAGCACGAGCACTCGGCCGGCAATGTCGAGCGTCTGATCGACATCGTGCGTCGCCAGCAGCACGGTCGCGCCCCGTTGCTGCGCCCAACGCGAGACGGTACCGGCAAGCCGCGCCGCAAGGGCCGGATCGAGCGAGGCGAATGGTTCGTCCAACACCAAGAGCTGAGGATCCACGGCGAGTGCCCGGGCCAGTGCTACTCTGCGCGCCATCCCGAGCGAGAGCTCGCGCGGTCGCCGCTGCTCGATCCCTGGCAGCTCGACCTGCCGCAACAGGCCGGAGATGTCGGGTAGCGGTGAGCCATCGCTCACGACCAGGCGCAGGTTGTCGGCAACCGTCATCCACGGCAGCAGCCGCGGCTCCTGGAACACGACGCCCACCCGCGTGTCGCGGCGCCGCACCAGCCCTCGGAAGTCGGGGTCGAGCCCAAGCGCTATTCGAAGCGTCGTGGTCTTGCCGGTACCCGACGGGCCGAACAGCGCCAGGAACTCGCCCGGTTCCGCCGCGAAGCACACGTCACGGAGTATCGGGCGCAGCTCGCCGCCAGGCTCGCGGACACGCTTCGCCTCGATGCGGACCTCAAGGGCGGCGCCAGTCATTCACTCTACGTTCCCACCGCTGCAGCAGCACGGTCTCGATCAGCAGCATGACGGCGGCAAATACAAACCCATAGGCCAGGATCCCGGCGACGTTGAAATCCTGAAAGAAGAGGTTGAGCACGAACCCCACGCCATTCGGCCGGCCCAGCAGCTCGACGATCAGCACAATCTTCCAGGTTATCGACAGCCCGCTGCGCGCGGCGGCGGCAAGATAGGGCGAGAGCTGCGGCAGGATAACCCGGCGCAGCCTCCTCAGACGGCCGATGCGAAACACTTGCGCCAAATCGTCCAACCCTGGGTCCAGCGCGCGCGCTCCCTCGCGCACGGTCACCATGACGGTGGGCGTCTTGGTAATGGCGACAGCGAGCACGGCGGCCAGGTCATTGAGGCCGACCCAGATATAGACGAGGATGATGACGACCAGCACCGGGAGGTTGAGCGCGATGACCAGCCACGGGTCCATCACCGCGTCGGCGCGTGGCGAGCGCCCGGCGATGTAGCCGGCAACGACACCGATCCCCATCGAGAGCAGGAAGGCGGCCGCGACGCGCAGCATGGTGATGGCAAGATTGACCGGCATCGCGCCGCTGAGCACCTGCTCCCAGGCGAAGCGGGCGACGACTTCCGGCGCCGGTAAAAGCTGTGGACTGGCTGCCAGCCGCGCCGCAGCCCACCAAAGAAGGATAAATCCGGCGAGCGATATCAGGCGGGCGAGCTGATGACCGCTGGCCTGCCTAACCCCCAGCATCCGCCCGGCGCCAAAAAATTCCGTCCGGCAGCGAGGACAGGCCGGCGGTTGCCTGAGCGCCCCCGGTGCTGTGCAGGATGGCGAAGACGCGCTCGGCCGTTGCCTGCTGGGAATCGGCTGACAGTTCAGCAATACCGGCAATAAAGCGGCGCCGCAGGCTGGCGAACAAAGCGTCGTTGGGGGCATCCATCAACGGTCGGATCTGCTGCCATTCCGCTTCCGAGGTGGCGAGCAGGTGCTCGGCCTGATTGACCGCAGCCAGGAATCCGTCGATCGCCGGACAATTCTTCTCAGCCCAGTCCTGGTGAAATACGAAGCCGACGAGGCTGAGTTGCGGGGGCAACCCGAGTTTCTCCGCGCAATCGGTGACCGAGATCACTTCCCGGCACCCAGCAGCTTCAAGCCGGGCGGCGAAATTCCAGAATGTCAGCACGGCGTCGAGCTCGCCTTGCCGCAGCTTGGCGTCGAGCAACGGTGGCGCGCCGTAGGCGATGCGGGTCGCGGTGGCGAGATCAATCCCGCTCGTCCGGCGCGCCGCCGCTTGCACCACCAGCCACGATTTATCGACGGGACCGCCGGCCACACCAAGCGCACGGCCTTTCAGGTCAGCAAGCGAGTGGATCGGCGCATCGGCGCGCACCATGATGCCACCAAGCGCATTGGAGAACGGCGCGAAGCAGAGTTTCGTGCCGGCCGCTCGCTGTGCCGCGGCGAACATCCAGTCGGAGACGATCACGTCGTCAGCCCCGGCCATCAGCGCGACGCGCCCGGCATCCGTGTTGGCTAGCACGGTGGTCGTCATCGTCAGGCCGTGCGCCGCGTCAAGGTGGTGGCGGCGAATGACGTCGGCGATCCACTGCACTGTGCCGAACTGCAGGATGCCCAGCCGGACAGAGGATCCCTGCGCAGCCGCTCGCCCAGCGGCCATGCAAAGCATCCCGGCAAGCGGGATGGACAGACAATCCCGGCGGCCGAAGCGCGGTCGGTCGGTTTTGCCCATTTCCTGTGGTCCATCCCTAAGACGCTGCGCGCGGACAACACTGTGGCCGAGCTGAGGAGAACGCAAGGTGATGACCAAGTGTTTTCGCACAGTCTTCGCTGGGCGACCCTACCCGAATGACGCGTCGAGCAGCGTATGGTCGATCCGGCCCGCTCGGAAGGACTCTCCCGTCTCCAGACAGGTCACGATGGCTTCAGCCGGGCTGAACAGCATCGGGTCGACCGCGTAGAAATCGCCCTTGAATGCGCGAAACGTCTCGGCGAACGGCCGGCCATAGTCTCGCGAGCCGGAGGCAGGGAGCCCGTCTGCCAGCGCACGTGCCTCGACCGCCGGGCCATTGACGAACAGGTGCACACGGCCGGCCAGGATGACCGCATCGTTGGTGCGGCCCATCGCGGCGACGAAATCCGGATTCGGCGGCGGCAGCGGCGCGATCCCCATGCCATCGACGATCCGCCCCAGCGGAAAGCCAAGCGCGTGCGCCTTGTGCAGCGCCACCTCCAGGACACGGGCGACTACTTGCACACCGCCGGCCAGGCTCTGCGTCGGCGCATAGACGATTGCCAGCCGCGTCGGCGTCACACCACAATCCTGTGCGATCTGTTCGACGAGCGGTGCGGGTGGGGGGCGCGCGCTCTCAAGCACCAGCACCGCACCATCCGCCGCGTCGGCGTAGTCCAGTTCGTCGAACAGCTTCTCCTTGCGCGCGAGCGCGCGGGCGGGACCGGAACCGAGCGCGAAGAACGCGTTCGGCTTCTCCCCGTGCGAAAGGCTCCATCCGGCATACTGGCTGGCAAGACACGCGATCACAGGACAGGACGACGTGACCGAGACCGACCAGGGCCAGCGCGGGATCGCGGCATCGGGGAGAAGCTGTACCGTCCCGAGGCCGCCCATGCAGATTTCCGCGATGCGCAGACCCACGGCGATGCCGCCCGGCCGGCCAGCGCCGGCATCGATCAGAGTTTCGCCCCGCTCCCCGTTGGTGATGCCGATGCGAAGCGCCTCAGCATCCGCGCGCAGCCTCTCAATCAGGATCTCCGCACGGCGATTGACGCTGATCATGTCGGCGCTCTAGTCATCGCCAGAAGCTCGGCAGCACGCTCGCCGACCAGGCGGCGCGTGAGGCACGCCGTCTCAGATTCGGCGATGACGGTGCAGAGGGGTGCTCCTGCTGGCACGTCCTCTTCGGATGGCTGTCGATCGGCGGTCCAGACGGGCCAGACGAAATCGGCGGGCAGTCGGACGGCAGTGCCGGCATAGACGACGGCCGCAGCAGCCGCGCCGCCAAAGCTCGGCACCCTCTCAGGCAGCCGGCCGCGGCAGGCATCGAGGTGCAGGCGGAACAGACAGCCCTCGGCGTCTCGAAAGATATCGAGCGTCGCGCCGGGGCGCGGATTGATCTCAAGCAGGTCGAACCCGTCCGGCCGAAGCAGGAAGTCCGCACTGCACAGGCCGACGACACCGCTACTCGCGGCCAGCCGTTCGACCGCACTCGTCATTTGCTGCGTCTGCTCGTTCGGCACTGATGCGGGTTGCGCAGCGCCGCCGTAGCGAAAGGGATGCCCGGCGGCGGGATCAGCCCATTGCTCACTGAAACCAATAACCCGTGCACGTTTCCCGTCCGCCAGGAACAGCGCCGAAACCGCCCGTCCGTCGATGCGGCGTTGAAAATAGGACGTTCGCTGTCCGGACCGCCGACGTAGCACGGGACGCACATGCGTCCCGCCGGCGGCGCCGACGCGTTTCTGAAGCCAGTCGCCGCGCGCCCCGCTGGCCTGTCGCGTCTCCGGATGCGGAACACCCGCCCGCCGGCACAGCGCGGCGAAGGCGAACGGGTCCTTCACGCGGGCGACGATTTCGGGCGGCGTGCCGATCAACCGATGCCGCCGGGCGATCGCGGCGAGCAGCGCTGGCCGGTCCTCGAACCCGCTGCCATAGACGACGCCTTCCGGGCTCCGCCCATCGGCTAGCCGGCCCAGCGCGTCGAACAGCGATTTCTGTCCGAACCCCCGCGCGAGCGAGCCCGCCACGCGGATGGAGTTGGCCGCAATCTCCTGGGTGTCGAGGTCGCGGAACAGGTCGGCGACCAGTGGCGCGAACCCGGCCCGTCGGGCAGCGGAGGCGAGGGCCCGGCCCGAGACCGCTGCAATCAGCACTGCGGGCGGTTCACGCGAGCAGCTCACGGGCCAACGCGAATGCGTCGCGAAAGTCGAGGCTGACCGGCTTACCGCTCTCGATCATGCGGCGGAACAAGCCGAACTCGGTGCGGTACTTGACCTGGCCGATCGCCAGCGCGCCGATGCCGAGCGTCCTGGAACCGGACAGCGGCGCGCCGTCGGTCTGTGCGTCGAGCCCCTCGACCCCGGCCGGTGGCACCGCATTCACGTCGGCGACCACCAGAAGGTCGGGTGCGGCGCGCAGCAACCCGGCGCTGAGGATCTGCACCCCTGCCCGCCCGGCGCAGAAGGCGACGTCGGCTTTGCGCAGAAGCTCGCCCTTCAGCGCCTCCGTGGTGGCGTCTGCCGCCTCCATAGTGACGCCGAAGCGGCGGGCGATCTCGGCGGCGGATCGCTGGACACGGGTGGGGCCGTCATGGCCAGCCAGCAGCACCTTCCCCCCTTGCAGCGCGGCGATGACGGCTGAGGCGAAGCCCACCACCCCGGTGGCGCCGTACACGACGACCTTCAGCCCGTCGAGCCCGCGCTGCCGTTGCGCCCGCAGCACCGCCTCGACCCGCGCCACCATCGCGGCCGCGGTGGTGAAGGAGCCGGCGGGGTCGGCGAACAGCGAGATGACGAACGGCGGCACCATCGCCTGCTTGGCCGCCTCCAGCATGTCCAGCGCCAGGATGGCGTCCTTGCCGCCGATGAACACCCCGGTTTTGGCCCCGTCCTTGGGCGGGCGCGAGAAGATCGCGTCCTGCACGAGGCCAGTGACGTCCTTGAGCGCGATCCCGCCATACGGCAGCACCGCGTCGAACCCGGCGTCCAGCGCCATGTTGGCGTCGAACGGGCTGACCAGCGGCAGCGGGCTCAGCATATGGAGAATGTATTTGTCAGCCATGGCGCTGTGTCCCGTTCGGTTGACTGCGCATCGAGGCTCTGCCCGATCCCGGGCGCGGCGCTCAGGTCGGACCGGTTATGGTTGCACCGTAATTGCGCGGTCTGCAAATTGTCATGTCGAGGCCTTCACCTTGCGTGGACCCACGCAGCAGTTCGGCCAGCCGTTCCGCCGTCTCGGCGCCGCGCACGAAGGCAAAGCCGGACGGGCCCCAGGAACTCTGCCCGCCGCCGGCGGCACCGGCTTCGGCCAGCAGCGACAACACTGCGTGAAGCCGGGGGCTGGTGAACCGGCCGCCCTGCACCGGGGCGAAATAGTCGCCCATGATCGCCTGGATGCGCGTGATCCCGGCGCCGAACCGGGTTACGTCGTCTTCTATCAGCGCCGGCAACACCTGCATCAGCACGTGCCGGCAGATCTCCGCGCTGTATGCCTCGTCAAGTGGCGGAAGAGCGCTGAAGGCGGTGAGTTCGTCGCCGCCGGACAACCCGGCTTGCGTCGTGTTTCGAATGAGCAGGACCCGCCACGTCTCGGGTACGGCGACACGACTGAGCATCGGCGGCGGCGCGCCGGCATCACCGATCCCGCCGTCCAGAACGAACCCGCCGTGTTGAAACAGAGCGATGCCGATGCCGGACCGCCCGCCTCTGCCGAGTGTGCGTGCGTCGCCGGCAAGATCGTCCGGCAATCCGTGCAGTTGCCGCAACCCCGCAGCGATGGCGAGCGCGAGTTGCGTCCCGGAGCCGAGACCAGCATGAGCCGGCATGGCTGCGGCGATCGTCAAGCTGTGACCGGAGGGAAGGTTCAGCCGCCGCGTGAGGGTTGCGAGATAGCGGGCTGCGCGTTCGCATTCGGGTCCGTGGACGCGTGTCTCGGCAGAGCGGCGGAGAGTAAGCCGCGTCTCCGGCCGGTCCAATGCCATGCCGATGCTGCCGAAGCGACGGCCAAGCGTAAAGCTGAGATCGAGAAACCCCATGTGCAGGCGCGCGCCGGAGGCGACGTGAACGGATTCCCTCGTCATGGCCGGCGAAGGCCGGCCGTCCGCGACTTTTCTTGGCGTCCGCAGGAAAGACGTGGATGGCCAGGACAAGCCCGGCCATGACGGAACAAGCGTCGCGACCAAATGCGATCACCCTGGCTCATGACGCCGTTCACGTTGTCGCGTCCACGGCTTATGGTAAACACCGGCTTGCTTTGGGGCAATATTGTCTCGAACGCAGACGGGAGGAGTTGGGCATGGCCGAACGCGTCGCAGAACATGTTTATTCCGAATCGGAAGTTGAGGCGCATCTCAAGCGGGAGCTGCCGCACTGGCGGCTGGAGCGCGGGTGGATCCGGCGCACCTATCGGACTAACGGTTGGAAAGGTACGTTGATGGTGATCAACGCGGTCGGTCATCTGGCCGAGGCCGCGTGGCATCATCCCGATATCACCGCTTCGTACGCGTGGGTCGAGGTGCGGCTCAGCACGCACACCGCGAAGGGCATCACCGACAAGGATCTGCAACTGGCCAAGAAGATCGAGGAGGTGATCCAGTGGCGGCCCGCCAAAGAAGGCGGTGCGCTGGAAGGCACTCCGCAAGGCGACCAGCGGTTCGCTTATATCAAGTACGACGACTGATCGCGACCGCGCACCTTGTCCGTGAAAGCTGGGGCGTTCATTCGCGGCCGGGCGGTGCCGCTGGATGATGCGATCGTCGAAGCAGCGCGACTGATTGCCGGCAGTCGCAGCACTGTTTTCGCCGGATTGGCGACAGATGTCGCTGGCGGTGTTGCGGCGATTAAGCTTGCGCGACAAATCGGCGGCGTGGTTGATCACATGCATGCCGATGCGATGCTGCGCGATCTCGATGTGATGCGGCGCGCGGGCTGGGTGGTGACGACGCCGGCACAGGCGCGGGCGCGCGCCGACGTGGTGCTACTGGCGGGACCTGGCCTGGATCAGGCCTGGCCGCAGCACTGGCATGATCTGCAGCTCGAGCGCGCCCCTCCGCTCTTTCCCGATAATCCGAGACGCGTGGTGCGACTATGTCCAGGCCGCGTCGCCGCCACAACTGACGCTGTCGGCGAATTGATGCTGACGATCGGCGAAGACCCCGCAGAGCTGCACATCGCGCTCGGCGTGCTGCGTGCCGTGCTGGCCGGGCGTCCAGTGCGCTCCGATGCAGCTCTGCTTCAACCATTGCGCGACTGCGGGTCGCTGCTGTCATCGGCCCACTTCGGCGTGGTCGTGTGGTCGGCCGCGTGGCTCGATGCACTCAGCATCGAGATGCTGTGCGGGCTGATCGATGACCTTAATGCAAAGACTCGCTTTGCCGGCCTGCCGATCCCACCCGCCGACAACGCGATGGGTCTGGCCCAGCTTGGTGGGTGGATAACAGGATTCCCGCTGCGCATCACTTTCGCCCGAAACCATCCCGAGCACGACCCGTGGCGTTTCGACGCCGCCCGCATGATCGACAGCGGCGAGGCAGACATGGCGGTGTGGATTTCCGCCTTCGCATCGGAGCCGCCGCCCTGGCGGCGGATTGTCCCCACGGTGGCCCTCGTTGCATCCGGCACCAAGTTTCGTTCGGCGCCGGACGTTGAGATCGGCGTTGGTCGCCCCGGCGTCGATCACGCTTCCGTCGTTTTCGACTGCACTCTCGGAGCGCTGGCCTGCAAGCCTGTCCCGACTAAGCAACGTACGGAGACGCCGGCTCCGTACGTCGCCGAAATCCTGCGGCGGATCGACGGCGCGCTGCGCGATGCGCCGCCACGACCATGTTGACGCGTCTGACCGGCGGCCGGGTAATAGATCCAGCGAACGATCGCGACGGCCCGGGGGATGTGTGGTTCGAGGATGGCTTCATCATCGCCCCGCCGCAACCCGATCGTCAGCCCGATGTCACGTATGACGTGACCGGTGCCATCGTTCTGGCGGGCGGCATCGATATCCATTCGCACATTGCCGGCGCGAACGTAAACACGGCGCGGCTGCTGCTGCCGGACCTTCAGTCTGATCCCGATTTCACTGCCGTACCCGCGACCGAGGAGATCGGCCGGCTCTACATCCAGATGGGCTTCACGACCGTGGTGGAACCGGCGATCTCGCCACATGTCGCGGTCCAGGCACATCTCGAGCTGGCGTCGATCCCCTTCATCGACACCGCGATCCTGACGGTTCTCGGCAACGAGGATTTCCTGCTCGACCTGCTGCGCAGCGGCGAAAGCAAGACAGCGATCGCCGATTATGCGGGACGTATGCTGGCCGGCAGCCATGGGCTCGGCGTCAAAGTAATTAATCCCGGAGGCGCCGCTGCGTTCAAAGAGAATGTGCGCAGCTTCGGCCTGGACGACGTGGTGCCGCGCTACGACCTGTCATCGCGCGCCATCACGCGGGCATTGCAGCAGGCGGTAATCGAGTTGGGGATACCGCACCCGCTGCACATCCATTGCAACAATCTCGGCATTCCCGGCAATGTGGAGACTGCGCTGGCAACAATCGATGCACTGGGCGACCTGCCGCTGCACCTCGCACATCTGCAGTTCTATGCCTATGGCAAGGAGGGGCCGCGCGGCTTTTCCTCGGCCGCGCCGCGCCTCGTGGAAGCGGTGAATGCCAATCAGCGGGTCACGGTCGATATCGGGCAGGTGATGTTCGGCCAAACGGTCACAATCTCCTCTGACGTGCTGCGTCAGTTCAACGCGCGCGGCCAAGCGCATCCGCGCAAGTCGGTCATCATGGACGGCGACGGCAACGGCGGCGGCATCGTGCCGTATCGCTACCAGCGGACGAATTTCTTCAACGCCGTGCAGTGGGCGGCCGGGCTCGAGTTGTTCCTGCTGCTCGATGATCCCTGGCGCGTGTTCTTCACCACCGACCATCCCAACGGCGCCCCGTTCACCAGCTATCCGGATCTGCTGGCGCTGCTGCTCAGCCGCGACCTGCGCGCGCAATGGATCGGCACGGTGCCCGCCGAAGCGATGGCGGTGACCACGCTGCCGTCCATCGCCCGCGAATACACCTGGCCAGAGATCGCCACCATGACACGCGCAGCGCCAGCGCGGCTGCTCGGCTTGGCTGATCGCGGTCATCTCGGCCCCGGCGCGCGCGCCGATATCGCCGTGTATCGTCCCGGCACCAACCTGGCGGCGATGTTCCGTCACGCCGAGCTGGTCTTCAAAGACGGACGCTTGGCGGTGCGACATGGCGCGCCGGTCGAGACGCTGTTCGGACGCACCCTGTCCGTGCGCCCCGGCTTCGATGCGGCCATCGAGACCCGCCTGTCCGCTTGGCACGAGAGTATCTTCGGCACGTCTCCCGCCGCCTTCGACGTGCAGCCGCAGGTTCTCGGGACAGCCGATCGCTTCGAGACCGTCGCATGCCGGCAGTGATCCGCGGCGGCGTACGTATCGACGACACCTTCGCCGAGGCATTCGATATGCGCGGTACCGCGCTGCTGATCACCGCCGGGGCTGCTCGGTGGGCGCGCCAGGCGGCGGTGACGATGACCGGCTTCGCGACCTCGATCATCGCCTGCGGCTGCGAGGCGGGTATCGACGCCGAGGTGCCGCCGTCAGCCACGCCCGACGGACGGCCAGGCGTGCGCGTGCTGATGTTCGCCGGCTCGACGGCCGAGTTGCAGAAACAGGTGCAGGCGCGAGTCGGGCAATGTGTGCTGACTTGCCACGACACTGCCTGTTATGCCGGCCTGAGCGCCGCTGAGACGCTGCGGATGGGCGATGCACTCCGCTATTTCGGCGATGGCTGGCAGATATCGAAGCGGTTCGGCGGCCGTCACTACTGGCGCATCCCGGTGATGGACGGCGAATTCGTCTGCGAGGGCACCACGGGACTGACGCGCGAGGCGGTGGGCGGCGGCAACCTGATCCTGATGGGCCGCTCCGCAGCCGCGACGCTGCGCGCCGCCGAGGCCGTCGTTGCGGCGATTGCCGCGGTCAGCGGCGCCATCGCCCCGTTTCCCGGCGGCATCGCGCGATCCGGCTCCAAAGTGGGTTCGAAATACAAAGCCTTGGTTGCATCGACCAATCATTTCTACTGCCCGACACTGCGTGGCGCAGTGCAGTCCGAGCTTGATCCCGACATCGTCTCGGTGCTCGAGATCGTCATCGACGGGCTGACCGCCGAAGCGGTCGCGTCGGCGACACGAGTAGGGCTGGCGGCTGCCGTGGCGCTCGGGCCGGACCGCGGTGCCGCCCGCATCAGCGCCGGTAATTACGGCGGCAAGCTTGGCCGCCACCATTTCCGACTGGTCGATCTGCTGCCGTGAGCGCCATGCGATTAGAGCTGCGCGCCCCGCCGGACATGCGGCTCGATCTCTCGCCGCTGGTTCCGGACCGACTGGCCGGGCTCGATCAGGCCGCCATCGAACGGATCGAGCTCGGCACCACGCGCATGAGCCGCCGCGTCGGCGATGTGTTCCGGCTGCATATGGCTGATTCCGAATGCGTTGCCATCGAAGGCGGCTCGCCGCGTTTTGACTGGGTCGGCTCCGGCATGCGCAGTGGCGAACTGGTGCTTGACGGCGAGGCCGGGCTCTACGCCGGCCGGCGAATGGCTGGCGGGCGCTTGCAGATCAGGGGTCGAGTTGGCGGCTGGGCCGCCTCCGGCCTGCGCGACGGACACCTGGAGATTGACGGCGACGCGGGACCGTTCCTCGGCGGCCCGTTGGCCGGCGAACGAGCTGGAATGGCGGGAGGCACGGTGGTGGTGCGCGGCAACGCGGCCGAGCGCGCTGGGGATTGCCTGCGGCGCGGGCTGATCGTGATCGAGGGTCGGGCCGGGCCCTATCCCGGCAGCCGTATGCTGGCCGGCACCCTGATCATCTGTGGCGCAGCCGGTGCCTCGCCCGGCTATCTCATGCGCCGCGGCACGCTGGTCTGTGGGGCCGCGAAGGCCTTGCTGCCCACCTTCGTGCCGGTCGGGGAGGGCAGCATCGCCTTCCAACGGTTGCTGGCTGCGGTGCTGACCCCGCTCAGTCCTCGGGCGGCGCGGCTGATCGCGCGGGCGCAGGACAGATTCATGGGCGACATGGCGAGCTTGGGCAAAGGAGAGATTCTGGTGCCCGGCTCCCGTACTCGGCCCTTCCGTAGAACTCGGGCTTACGTGTAGCGTTGCAGAAACCGTCCGTCACCGTCGGCAGTGGGAGGGTGCCGAGCCATCGCGATAGGAACCTAGTCAATGAACCTCGTGGACTTGATCATCGTCGCCTGTTCGCTCGCTTCGCCGAGCGCCTGCCAGGAACGCCACCTGTTGTTCGAATCGCATGGATCGCTCACCGCCTGCATGATGCAGGCGCAACCTTATCTGGCGCAGTGGGTCGGCGAGCATCCCGGCCTTCGCATTGCCAGCTATCGCTGCGACTGGCCGGAGCACGAGGGAGAGAAAACGTAGAGCGAGCCCCCCTCCCCCTGCGGGAGGAGATGGGGAGCGGTCGAAGTGATGAAACCGGAAGGGGGGAATTGCGTGGCACGAATTGTATTGATGGCGGCGGCGCTGCTGGTGACCGTCAGCGCTAGGGCAATGGCGCAGGATGCAGCCGCGGGTGAGAAGGACTTCGTGATCTGCCGCGCCTGCCACGAGATCGGGCCGAACGCCAAGATCCTGGTCGGGCCGCCGCTCAACGGCATTGTGGATCGCAAAGCCGGGACGTATCCGGGTTTCGACTACTCCACGGCCAACAAGAATTCTGGCATCACCTGGACCAAGGAGGAGCTGACGAAGTACCTCGCCAATCCTCAGGCCGTTGTGCCCGGCACCAAGATGATCTTCCCCGGGTTGCACAATCCGCAACAGGTGCAGGATGTCATCGCCTATCTCAGCCAGTTCGGGCCGGACGGGCAGAAGAAGGCGCAGTAGCACGACCCAAGCCCAGCCCACCAAAGGCCGTCACTGGGGCAGCCTGACGCTCGATCGTCCACGCGTTATGGGCGTGTTGAACGTCACGCCCGATAGTTTCAGTGACGGCGGTGAGCATCTCGATCCCGCACAGGCGATTGCCGTCGGGCTGCGCCTGGCAGAAGAGGGCGCCGACATCATCGATGTGGGCGGTGAGTCGACGCGTCCGGGGGCGTCCGCGGTTCCCGCCGAGCTGGAGCAGGCGCGCATCCTGCCGGTGATTTGCGCTTTGGCGGAGCGCGGGCTGCGCCTATCCATCGATACGCGCAATGCATCGACGATGGTTGCAGCGCTCGACGCCGGTGCGGCGATCGTCAACGACATCTCTGCTCTGACCCATGATCCGCGGGCGCGTGCCGTGGTTGCCGAGCGCGGCTGCCCGGTGGTGCTGATGCACATGCGCGGCGGGCCCGACACGATGGAGGGTCTCGCTGTTTATGACGATGTGGTCGCTGAGGTGCGGCGCGAACTCGCCGCGCATGTCGACGCAGCCGAGCGGGCCGGCATCCGGCGCGAGAGCATCGCGCTCGATCCAGGCATCAGCTTCGCCAAGCGCTGGGAGCAGAACACGACGCTGCTGCGCGGCATTCCACGCCTGGTCGAGCTCGGCTTTCCGATCCTGGTCGGTGTGTCGCGGAAGCTGTTTGTCCGCTCGTTGCCGGGGGGCGACGAGCCGAAGGATCGCTTCCCCGGCTCGCTCGCGGCCGGATTGTTCGCGGTAGCGCAGGGGGCATCGATCCTGCGCGTCCATGACGTTGCCGGGACCGTGCAGGCGCTGCGTACCTGGACGGTGCTGGACGGCACGGCCGAGATGCCGTGACGGCCGTATGCAGGCGGATCACCTGCTGGACCTGAGCGATCTGCACGTTCAGTTCCTGACTGATCAGGGGGTCAGTCGCGCCGTTGACGGCGTCTCGCTCTGCATCCGCCGCAGCGAGACGGTGGCCCTGATCGGCGAATCCGGGGCCGGCAAATCCGCGACCGGGCTCGCAGTGATGGGGCTGATCCCACGCGGACCCAGCGTCTCGATCGGCGGCCGGATCAAGTTCCGCGGCAAGGATGGAGTCGTGCGCGACCTGTACACGATCGGCGACCAGATCGCCGACGCGGTGATGCTGCACCAGGGCCGGCACCGCGCCGATGCGCTGAAACTGGCCGAGGACATGTTGGCCCGGCTCGGCATCCCCGATCCGCGCGCCCGCCTTGCCGCCTATCCGCACCAGATTTCGGGCGGCATGGCGCAGCGGGTGATGATCGCGATGGCGCTGTCGTGCCGCCCGGCGCTGCTGATCGCCGACGAGCCTACCACCGCGCTGGACGTGACGGTGCAGGCGCAGCTTCTGGAGCTGATCAAGGCGCCGCAGGCCGAGTTCGGCGTGGCGGTGCTGTTCATCACCCACAATCTTGGGGTGGCGGCAGAAATCGCCGGTGGTCGAAGAAGGCCGCCGAAGCGATCTTCGCCACCCCGCGCATGCCGTACACCGCGGGGTTGCTCGCCTCCGTGCCCCGCCTGGTGCTGGACGACCGGGAGATGCGGCTCTCCGCCATTCCCGGCGAGGTTCCGAACCCGAGCAACCTCCCTCCCGGCTGTCCGTTCCACCCGCGTTGTTCGCACGCTGTGCGACATGACGGAGCCGCCACTGGAGCCGTGTGGACCGGGCCACACGGTGGGCTGTGTCTGCTGGCGGGCACTGTCGGGACAGTGCCAGCTAGCCCGAAAATGACTTTTCTGCGTCGGCAAACCCCTGCACCGTCATGGGCGGCCTCAAATGATCCCGCGGCTTCGCGACCTCGGCGCGCCGCTATCCGCACCTGCACAGGGTCTTGTTGCCCCAGGCCGTGGGTAACTCACACGGGGCATTGATTTCGTTGTCCGATATGAGCCAGTTGTTGTCCATGTCGACAGTGGAAGCGCGGACAGGCCCGATCCTGGTGACCGGCGGCTCGGGACAGCTCTCGACTGAGCTGGCCGGGGCCGGCGGCAACCGCATCCGCCACGTCGGCCGCCCGGATTTCGACTTCGAGCGACCCGAAAGCGCCGAGCTCGTGTTCCGCCAAACAGCTCCGGCGCTGGTGGTGAACGCCGCGGCCTATACGGCCGTTGATGCCGCCGAAACCAACGAGGCCGCCGCGTATCGCGCCAATCGCGATGGCCCGGCGCTGCTCGCAAGGCTCTGTCAGCAGGCCGCGGTGCCGCTGATCCATGTGTCCACCGACTATGTGTTCGACGGCCTCAAGGGCGCTCCCTACGTCGAGACCGACCCGACGGCGCCACAGGGCGTCTACGGGGCCAGCAAGCTAGCCGGCGAGGAGGCGGTGCTGACGACCTGCGACGGTGCCCTCGTCCTGCGGACGTCCTGGGTCTATGCCGCGAGGGGAAAGAATTTCGTCCGGACCATGCTGGATGCCGCACGCAAGACGAACAGGCTACGGGTGGTCGCGGATCAGAAGGGTTGTCCCACCGCCGCCGCGGACTTGGCGGCAGCAATCCTGGAAATCGTTGCAGTCATACAGGCTGAAGGTTGGCAACGGCGCTTCCACGGCGTGTTCCACGCCGCTGGCACTGGGTGGACGACGTGGCATGGCCTCGCGTGTGTTGCATTCGAAGAGGCCATGCGGCATGGCCTGGCCGTGCCCGAGGTATCGGCGATCGCCACCGCCGACTGGCCAACGCCAGCCCGGCGACCGCTGGACTCCCGGCTCGATTGCGGCCGCCTCGCTGCCACGTTCGGCCTCAGTCTGCCGCCCTGGCGCGACGGCCTGGCTCGCACCATCGATGCCATTTTTGCCGCGGCGTGACAGCCCGCTGATGGGTCGCACTGCCATCCTGCTCTCGACCTACAACGGCCAGCGCTTCCTGTCCGGGCAACTGGACAGCCTGCGGGCGCAGACCCATGAGGACTGGGTGCTCTACTGGCGCGACGACGGTTCGAGCGATACCTCGCCGGCGATATTGCACGACTTCCTGGCTCGGCTGCCGCCCGGTCGGGTGATGCCGTTGACCGATCCGGGGCGTTACGGCGCGACCGAGAGTTTTCTCCGGCTGCTGCGTGCCGCGGTTCGCGACGGATACGAGACGTTGGCCTTCGCCGACCAGGACGACGTTCTGGCTCTCCGACAAGCTGGCCCGCGGCATCGCCGCACTCGGGGCCGTCCCCGCCACTGTCCCGGCGCTCTATTTCGCCCGCCAGCGTCTCGTCGATACCGAGCTGCGGCCGCTCGGATGGTCGCCACCAGTCCGTGGTCCTCTCGGCTTTCCGGCGGCGCTGACTCAAAATCTGGCAACCGGCTGTACGCTGATGCTGAACCGGGCAGCGGGCGAACTGGTTGCGGCCAGCGCGGCGCCGGCTGCGGCCAATCACGACTGGTGGTGCTACCTGCTGATTGCCGCCGCCGGCGGGCGGCTGCTGAACGATCCGACGCCGACCGTGCTGTATCGGCAGCACGCCGGCAATACGATCGGTGCGCCTGCCAGCTTTTTCTGGCGAGCCCTGGCGGCATGGCGGCGCGGTCCAGCAGCATTCACGAGCGTTCTGCGCCAACACGTGGCAGCGCTGGCCGACCAGCCGCATCTCCTCGCACCGTCGGCGCGCGAGCAGGTGACGATCCTGGCGCGCGCGCTGCGGGGCGGGATGCTGGACAGGATGCGGGCATTGCGGATGCCCGGTCTGCGCCGGCAGACCTGGCCAGAGACGTTGGTGTTTTGCCTCTGGTTCATGCTGGCCTGAGCAACGCCTGGCGCTCCCGATGGACACGCGACCGGTCGCCGTTGATCCGGGAAGCAGCTAGTTATGACCTGTTTTCTGGTCATATCGTAGGTTATCATGCTCACTGTCAGCTTGGCTCACGCGAAGGCTCATCTCATCACCCGCCATGGCCGCCCCGTGGGCCATCTCCATTCTGTATCGCGCCCGAGACATCCGCTGAGGCTGGATGATCTGGCGGCATTTCGCGCCGATATGCCGCGGCTTCGGCGGCCGAGCGCCGAATTGCTGCGCGAAATGCGCGACGAAGGACTCTAGTAATACCAGCCGGCGGAAAGATTGTCTCTTGGGCGAACCCAATCCCGCATCGTCATGGCCGGCCTTGTGCCACGGCTGTCCGGTTTAATTCCGCCGACCGCGGGCGGGCCACACGGGAGCACATCGACCGAGATGCTGAGGTCGCAAGCAGTCAAGACCACGAAGTGAAAGACTATGTTCTAACAGGACAGTCTAGCTCCATCGGGCGCAACGACGTCGTGTTCATAACAGCAAGCTACTTGCACGAGAATTCATTGATTTGCTTTAGACCGCGATTGTGTTTTAAGGACCTCGACGGGGCGTTCTGGATGGCAATGTTGAATGCCTCGCTTGCTGAGAAAATCGTAGCAATTCAAGTCTTCGCTAATGGTTATAAACTGGATGAGATCAGATCGTTGGATTTTCACGTCGATCGGAACCCGCAACCTCTTGGCGCATCGTCCATATCGGCCGTGCTGATGGATTACTTCTCTCCTGAAGAACTTGCGGACCCCTGGGTACGTGTCCGCTGGAATTACGGCTCTACGTTTCGCCTTAGGTTCTTTGAGAAGACGCCTCTCCGGTTGTTCCCGTCACGCGTACTCAAGAACTCGCTCCCTATCCCGCAACGGCATGAATTTGAAGAGCGTTGATCGAACGAGCCAATCTAGGTTCGCTAGGTTCAATGGGGTCGCGGCTAGGAGCGCTAGCACAATGAGGATGTCCGCTCTCCATCCCGAGCGGCGGTAACCGGGTCTGCCACCCGAACCGCCGGAGTCGACCCAAAGCGGACTCCGCCGAATGTGCCTTGTCGTGACCGCGTCGACCGGATTTCCGCACCAGACTTATGTACTCGCGAGTCCAGAGTTCCGGAGGAATTTCGGCTCAGGAGGCTAGGCGGAAGGCCTCCATTTTATTGGTGTCCTGTCGTTCGATGACGAATTTCGCGAAGGTGTTGCTCGGGGTGGCATTCAAGAGAAATTCCGGCAGGCTCTGGCGCAGGGCATTGGCCACGACCAGCTCCGAGGGCGGGATGCCGGGCCGAATGGTTCGCAGCCAGGAGCCGAAGGAATTCCAGACGAGCTGAGGGAAGGCGACGGCCAGATACTGAAGTAGTCCCTGGCAGACGACACCCGCCTGGATGAAGACGTGGTAGGCGTGGAGCTTGCGTTTGACGGCGTTGCGGTATTCCGGCGACTCACGATGGAGATGTTGATTGCCACTGCGGCGGCGGAGCGGCTTCATGTCGGACATCCAGAAATGGTAGGTAAACGAACCGATCAGCCGCACCGCCTGCTTGAACGTGTGCTCGATCTTGAAGCGCAGACCGTACAGGCGAATGATCTCGATAGCCTCCAAAGAGGTGTCGGTGCACATCAGGAGGCACGAGCCTCTTACTGGATGAATCACCGCCACGAAGCGCACGAGTTGACCGGCCGGGCGCCATAGCAGGTCGCGGACCCGATACTGGATGATCACCTGGTGCTCGCCGTAGACGGGACTTTCGGCCTGTTGGAAGCCCTTGGGGTCCTCCAGCAGGGATTTGAGCTTGACCTTCCTGCCATAGACCCTGGGCCGACCTCTCTTCCGCGGGCCGCACTGCTGGTGAGCAGTGTAGGCGACGGCGTTGGACTTCACCCGCGTGACCAGGTGGTTGTTCTCCTCGAGCAGGCCGGTGACGATCTTGCGCGCGGCATAGTAGGCGTCGGCGACGAAGTAGAAGGGTTCTGGGATGGCGACGATCCCGAGGAGCGCAAGCATCTTGTCGAGCAGGGTGCGGCGATCGCGATTGGACCACACCAACCCTTCGTGGATTCGTATGGCGAGCGGCACGGCGAAGACGCTGGCTGCGGCCTGAACGAGCACGCTCACAGCCTGGAGGGAATGTCCCATGATGAATTCGGGCTTGGTGTTCGACTCGGACTGCTGATGCAGGAGTTTGACCGCCGGCATCTTGCGCCCGCGCTTGGGGATCTTGATGCCGTCGCCGACCACGACACACCTTCCCTTGATGCGCAGCGGCTGCGGGAATAGCCGGAGCACCACCTGGGTCCACAGCGCCGCGAGCCGATCGAGCTTCACGGCGGGGCTGTGAAAGTGATCGACGAGCTTGTTGTAGAAGCGAGCCTCGAGCTTCAGCGCCCGCACGAGGCTGGTTACGCCCAGCAGTTCCGTCCGCACCGTGAAGCCTGCCACGGCGGTGGCGAACCACAGGAAGGTGCGCAGACGCGAGAACGCCGGACGCAGCAGCCAAATCGCGTTCCACCAGGGCATCCACAGCGGCATCGGACCCTCTCGATTCTGTTGCCAGCATAGTATAGCACTGGTATGCTAAACCTATGACAAACAAACGCCTGGCAGTGATCAGAAAGCGCGTTGGAAGCATCAAGGCGCAGCTGGCCGGCATTGAAGACATGCGGCCCGGATCGCTCACCCGCCAGTACAAGGATCCAGAGAACCGGAGGGGACCCTACTACCAGCTCAGCTACACGCGGCAGATGAGGAGCCGGACCGAATATGTTCCGCGCGACTATCTGCCCGAGGTGCGGCGTGAGATCCGCAACTATAAGCGCTTCAAGGCGCTCACCGCCCAGTGGATCGCCTTGAGCATCGAGCAGAGCCGCTTGATGATGAAGCGAGCCTTGCGACGGCAATGACCCGCGGTGCTATCCTCATCCGATGGGCAAGCGACGCGCAAAACACCCCTTCGAGAACAACCCGTTCACTGACGCCTTCCTCGAATGGATGGGCTCGTCCGAGGGGGAACGCTCGGTCTACGCGCTCGATCTGGTCTTCGCCGCACTGGATAATGCCAACGTTGACCCCAAACGGCGCAAGATCGTCTGGGACGACGGGAAACGGCTGTCGATCGAGCAGTCGGCAGAATGCATCCATGCCGAGCATCCGGACGTGCCGCGCGACTTGATCGAAACTCACGTGGTCGGGTGGCTCGAGGGCTTTGCGCCGGAATCCTACTCCGAACGCCAGCTCGAGGAGCTCGACCGGCTCACTGAGCAGTGGCTTGACGACTACGAGCGCAAGTCACAGGCCGCCAGGAAGTAACCCAGAACTCGGCACTCTCGAGTTATGTACAGTCTAAGTCATTGATTCCAAGGGTGCGTCAGCGGGCGCTGGATCGAGCCGGTGAGCGTCGCCTTCGCCGCGAAGGATGCCACTGCAATCGACAGGCACAGCACATCCCCGCCCACCACGCATTTCGTCGGGCCGTCCACGAGGGGCGGCGTTGGCGTCGATCAGCGCGCGATCGCGCGGCCGGCAGCCGCGCAACAACCCCTCGGCGGTGGAAGCTGGCGCCCTGTGGTCCGCGGGTGTAGCGTTTCCGGTCGCGGCGGCATTTGCTGCTGTGGATGCGAGTTCGGACAGTGGCGCCGCCGAAGCCGCTGTCCGCGTCTGTCGCCTCAAAACAAAGCTGTGGGGAGGAGTTACCGATGTCCCAGCTCAAGACGTTGCGGGAGGTAGCAGCACTTGGCGCCGAGCCGAGCACCCTGCACGAGTCCGGTCTTGTGATGATCGACTGCCAGAATACTTACCGGGAAGGAGTGATGCAGCTAGTGGGCATCGAGCCGGCTCTCGACGAAGCGCGGCGCCTGCTAACGCGGGCACGTTCTGCCGGCATTCCGATCTTTCATGTCATGCACGATGCCGGACCAGGCTCGCCATATGACATTCAGGCGCCGATAGGGCAGATCAGCGATGAAGTCTCCCCTGGTGCTGGTGAGCCTGTCATCGTCAAACACTATCCAAGCGCCTTCGTGGGGACGGAGCTGGAAACGCTGTTGCGCAATTGCGGCAAGCAAAATCTGCTTCTGGCGGGCTTCATGACCCACATGTGTGTGAACTCGACGGCGCGTGGCGCGTTCAGTCTCGGATTTCGTCCGACGGTGGTTGCAAGCGCGACGGCGACCCGCGATCTGCCTGGGTTGGATGGTTCCGTGGTGCCTGCATCTACTATGCAAGCCGCAAGCCTTGCGGCGCTTGGCGACCTATTCGCAGTGGTTGTCGGTAAGCCCAGCGATATCCCAGAATAGAGTGTGAGATTGGGTGGAACAGCGCGCTAGCGCGCATTCCACCACGCTTCGCGCCGGGCCAAGTCGGCGGATTACGCTGCGCTCATCCGCCCGACGGCCTGTCGTTTCTCCGTCGTCTCCAATCCCGCCAGCGGCAGTCTGCGGCCCCCCAGCGCTCCGCGGCAGCTCGATGCCTTCTACTACGTGCTTGGGGATTATGACGCCCTGAACCAGCTAGGGGAGCGCCAAACCTTTCTTAACCATCAGGGCGCGCTCATCCAGACTGGAAACGCAGGCCAACTGCATCTCTCCGGTTTGCGGCTCGGGCTGCAAAGCAAGCCAAGGCCTGTCTTCGGGCTCTGACCCGAGGGCCTGCCGGGGCTTCGACCCCAACGCGCTGCCCGGAGCACGGCAGGGTGAGGGTGCCTGCCACGCTGAGGCCCTCACCGGGTTCGATGTTCGGTTTATTGAGGTTGTACTGTAACCTCAAATGTCCTTTGACCAGCTCATCAGCGGAAGGCATGCTGTTCGCGGTACGGACGCCCATTGCTGAGCGCCCCCCGCACAGATCCGTGCGAGCGGAATTCCCGCCCACGGCTCCTACCTCGGGTGCCTGACGGCAAACCGCACGCTCGGCCAGGGATGCAGGACACGGGGCTTGGGGAGAAACTCGTCGGCCAGTTTCGCCATCCGCTGCCACGCCACGTATGCCCGCTGGCTGCGCCGGCAAAGCTGCCGGTGCCATAGGATCACGACATGGTAGCGGAACGCAGCCAACGCCGGGCTGTTATACCAGCCGCCCTGTTCGATGACTGGTTTGACCCAGGGGCGCCTGGCGAGGGAGACGATGCGGTCGGGAAGTTCTGCGAGTTTGTTTCAGGCGTCATGACATGCCCCTGAGGATGACCTCATCGGTGTCTCAGACACGGCCCCCTGATTTCGTGACGGAGGTAAGAAAAAGCTTAACCACAGCGGCACAGAGACACCGAGAAGGGTCAGGCTCCGTGCCTCGGTGTCTCTGTGGTTAGGCTTTCTTCCTTACTATGCGATGGCCGGTTTGGCCCAAGAGCGCCTGGTGAGGGAGGCGATTTGTTCGGGCATTGCCATCAGTTTGTTCCAGGCATTACGACATGCCTTGAGGATAGCTTCATAGCTGTCCCAGACACAGTGGCTGAGAAAGTTGCCGCGCAGGAACTCCCAGACGTTCTCGACCGGGTTCAGCTCCGGCGAGTAAGCTGGCAGCGGCAACAGGCTGATGTTGTCAGGCACCGGCAGGCGGCGCCCCGGCTGATGCCAACCAGCGCCATCGACCAGCAACACAGCATGAGCCCCCGGGGCAACCTGGAGGCTGATCTCCTTCAGATGTTCGGCCATCGCCTCGCTGTTGGCGGCCGACATGATGATGGCAGCGCCGATGCTGCGCTCGGGGCAAACGGCGCCGAAGATATAGGCGGAGTCATGGCGGTTATCGCGAACCGCCGCCGGGCGCGAGCCACGTCGCGCCCAGACGTAGGTCAGCGTGCCCTTCTGACCGACACGGGCTTCGTCGCCGAACCAGATCTCCAGCGGCTTGCCGGCGGCAGCGGCTGGCACAACCTCGGCCACCTGGCTGGCGAACTCCTTCTTGAATGCCTCTTGCGCGGCGGCATCCTTCTTCGGATGATAGGGACGCGGCTGCAGCCGGGTGAACTTCAGCCGGCGCAGCAGCTTGCCGACACTGCGCTCGTGCAGCTCGACGCCAAACTCATCCTTGATCCGCTGCCGCAGGTCGATGCAGCGCCAACGTACCACGCCGTCCCGCTCAAGGTCGGGCCCCTGTTGCACCCATTCCACCACCTTGGCCTGTTGCTCGGGCGATAAGCGGGGCGGCGGACCGCGGCGGCACGGTCGGTCGGACAGGCCATCCAGCCCGGACTCGTTGTAGCGATGTACCCAGTCACGCAACGTCTGGCGGTCCATCGCACACGCCTCCGCCGCGGCTTCCCGCGACCAGCCTTCCAGCAGCAACGCCATCGCCAGCATCCGACGTGCCGCTTTGGCGTCTCGAGTGGCCGCCGCCGCCTCTCGCAGATCAGCCGCCGATCGCTCCAAACGGGTGATCGCTACGGTCATCGCTGTCCCCTCCGTCCAACGGGGACGCCGAATTGTACCGCTCCGAGCCGCACCAAATCACGTTCGAGTTCAACGAGCCGGGCGGCTGGTATTAGTTGGCACGGCGTGGTAGGCGAAGTATCCAGCGACGACCTGCGCGAGCCATCTACCGACTTCCGGGATTGGCAGGTGCCTCCGCTCCCGCAGCGCCTCCTTGATCTCCCGCAACTTCGCGCCCATGCGATCCCGGCGCGACTTCCTCCTGATCTGGAAGTCGCCTCGCCGGGACTTGCCGCAGATGAGCACAAAGCCCAGGAACTTGAAGGTTTCCGGTTTGCCAAGCCCGCGCTTCTCGCGGTTCTGCGCCGCAAAGCGGCCGAACTCGATCAGCCGGGTCTTGTCCGGGTGCAGCGACAGCGCGAACTCCCGCAGCCTATCACGCATCGCGTCCCAGAAGCGCCGGGCGTCGCTCTCATGCTGGAAGCCTACGACGATGTCGTCGGCGTACCGGACCATGATCATGTCGCCCGTGGCCTCGCGCCGTCGCCAGCGTTCGGCCCAGAGGTCGAAGACGTAGTGGAGATAGACGTTCGCGAGCAGCGGTGAGATCACCGAACCCTGTCCCGTCCCCTTCTCCTCTATCGTTACCGACCCCGTCTTCGAGGACCCCGGCCCGCAACCATTTCTGGACGAGCCGGAGGATGCGCCTATCGCCGATCCGATGTTCCAGGAAGCGGACAACCCATTCCTGGGAAACTTCCGTGAAAAACGATCGGATGTCAGCGTCCAGTATGAAGTTCACCTTCCTGCTGCTGATCCCGACGATCAGCGCATCCAGCGCGTCGTGCTGGCTGCGCCCCGGTCGGAACCCATACGAGAACCCGAGGAAGTCTTCCTCGTAGATCGCGTTCAGCACCGCCGCCACCGCCCTCTGGACGATCTTGTCTTCGAGCGCCGCGACCGCGAGCGGGCGCTTGCTGCCGTCTTCCTTCGGAATGTAGCTCCGGCGGGACGGCAGCGCCCGGTACGCTCCTGTTTGGACCCGTGCGTGCAGGTCCTCGATCCGTTGCGATCGAGGCCCTGTTCGTAGGTCTCCCATGTCATGCCGTCGACGCCGGGCGCTGCGTCACGCTTCATCGCGTAGAACGCCGTTCTCAGCATCTCGGGATCGATGTGGTGCAGGAGCGCAGTGAACCTCTCCTTCTTCCCTTGCCTTGCGGCTAGCCGTACGCGTTCCAGCGCCTGTGACACACTTTCCCGGTCCTGCGCCCGGCGCGTGCTTTGCTGGCCCGCGTTCCCCTTGGTCCCCGTCCTTGGCTCCACCGGCTCCGCGGCGGATCGCTCCGCTTTGTTCGTCGGCTTCACGGCTACTACGACAGGGTCAGACTTCTCGGGCGCGTGCATCATCGGTTACGGCTTCTCGCCTTTCCGATGCGGACCTGCGGTGTCCATCCGCAGGCCAAACCCGAGACCTCCCGGTTCCCGAACAAAGAGCTTCCACACATGCCAGGGTCTCCGACCACGCCGGGTCGGGCAGACACTCGCGTTATCGCGTCCGTCCATGTTGCCTTCCGTGATTACGAACACGTCGGCACCGGGTTGCTCAAGTTTTCGCGGGCGAGTAGGCCGGCGGAATTTCACCGCCAGCCTCTCCGAGAACCCAGCGTGAAGCTCTCACCTCACTGGGCTCCCATCAGGCGAACGAGCCGGTCCTACCGAGTTTCCAGTGTGCGAAGAAGCCCGGGCACTCCCCCGCCAGCCGCATGAGAAAAAGCCTGGCCCTGGTCTTGTGACCCTTCAAGCTCTTGAACTTCCGCATAACCCAAGCCTGCAGCGTCTGATTGACATATTGCAGGAAGGGTCCCAATGCCGAGGGCATATACCGTCCGTAGTACCTGATCCAACCCCGAAGGAGCGGATTGATCTGCCGGGCGATGTCGGCCATAGACACTTGGGTCTGTCGTCGAATGTCCAAGTCCCGGACCGTCGCCCGCATGGACTCCAGTGCCGACTGGCTGATCGCCGGGAGAAAGTTGCAGAACACTTGTTTGGTCCGCGCGTTTTCTGCCCGACGGGGCCGAAAGCAGTATCCGAGGAAGTCAAAACTGACGTTCGGATAGTTGCCCTTTCGGTTGCTGTCCTTGCAGTAGACGATCTTGGTTTTGGTCGGATGCATCTCCAGCCCGCACGCCGCCAAACGAGCCTGAAGATCGGCCATTAAGACCTGGGCCTCTTGCTCGGTCCGGCAGTGCACCAGGCCGTCGTCTGCATAGCGACACCACGGGATGTCAGGGTGCATCCTCCCCATCCAAAGATCGAATGCATAGTGCAAGAAAAGATTGGAAAGAATTGGGCTAATCACACCACCCTGTGGGGTACCGCGAGTTCGCTCAATCGTCATTCCATCTTTCACCATCGGGGCTGTCAACCATCTTTCGATGTAGAGCAGCGCCCACTCGCACTTCACATGCTTTCGAACTGCCTTTAGCAAAAGATCGTGCGGAAGATTATCAAACAGTCCTCTGATGTCGAACTCTAGAACCCAGTCATACTTCCAGCATCGCTGACGCGTGATCCCCACGGCGTCCAGAGCCGATTTTCCCGGTCTGTAACCATAGGAGTCCGGCAGGAAGATAGGATCGAGCTCCGCCTCTATCAGTTGTTTGACAACCATCTGCGCGATGCGATCGCCGACAGTGGGCACACCCAAGATCCTTTCGCCGCTTCCATTCTTTTTCGGAATGGAGACTGCGCGCACCGGCGGTGGAAAGTAGCTGCCTGAACTCATCCGATTCCAGATCTTGTAGAGGTTACCCCCAGATCTTCGTCGAACTGCTCAAGCGTCTGACCATCCACGCCGGCTGCACCGCGATTGGACCTGACCGCTTTATACGCTTCATACACACGCTTCTTTTCGATATGAAACGGCTTGTTTGTCGTGACCGTCGTCGTCATCCTGTTTCCAGTTGTTCCGTCAATCCGACACACCTGATCCGACCCCTTTGCTCCAGCCCGATTACAGGGCCTTCAGCGCTCATACAGGCCGGTCCGTCCCAGACCTTGGCATCGGTACTCTGACCTCACGGTTTTGGCCGCTTCAGCGTCTCCCTTGGCATCCAAGGTCTGGTTCCTGCAGTTCCGCGCGAAAGCCTGCATCCGCTTCACGCCCCCTCTACGCCGGTTGCTGCCCGTCCAGTAATCAGGTCGCCGACGGACTTGTCCCAGAGGATTGAGCCGCCCCTGGTTTTAGCAACGTCTACCAATTTCGACGCGTGATCGAGGGTTCACTCTCGTTCGTCTCTCGGATGCTCACCTGCCCAAATCCTACTTCGGACTTTTGATCCAACGCTCACGACAACGTCTTTTGAACGCTGCCGCTTGGACTGGTTTGGAACCTGCTCCTGAAAGCCGATCCCAAGGGGCCCACCCTCATCTTTCGCGCAGCTTGTCCACGCGGTCAGTTGTTCATTTCGAACTCTCCTTCCGCGTGCCGCTGCAGCACACGCTCAATGGCCAGCCTGCACGCTCCCCTGCCGACGCTTCGCCGACACCCTCAGCGCACGGCTCGGGGCCGATGCGGATCGCTACGCCTTCATCGTGGGGGACTTGCACCTCCTACTCCTTGCCGGTCTTGACCGGCGCACCAAAATTCTCGATTTATGCTCGGCGGAACGGAAGGACCCGCGCCCAGGCAGCCTAAGGATGGAGCAACCGCATTGCGCCGTCCCAGTGCGGTTTCCGCTCCGCATAACTCTGGCTCCCCAGGAATGGGTCAGAACGTCCGGAGCTCCTCGCGCGCGAGCTCGCTGAACTCCCTTAGCACATCGAGCCTTTCGACGCCCCCTTTCTTCATCATGTCATGCAGCTCACTGATCGTCTTGTTCGGCGCGAAGTAGGTGTCGAGCGTTACGCTCAGGACGTTATCAGCGCATGCGACAATTTGCGGCGAGCACCGGACGCGCATCCTGCTAATCATGGCGTAAAGGGCGACTATGTCCTGAATCTTCGGATCGTTGCTCGTGAGAGCTTCGCCAGTTGCTTTCGAAGCCGCGAGAATGAACTCCGTGAAGAGTTCCTCCAGCCGCGCCTGATCGTGGGCGCGCTTCCCGGCCACCGCCTGCTCGCGTTGGCTCAGCCATGTGGCGACGCCCGATATCAGCCCGCCGACCACCGACCCGCCAAGCGCCGAGAACGCCGAGACGTATGCGACATCCATGCATTGATCATGGACGCCCATGCGTTGAGCGTCCATGCGTTGAGCGTCCATGCGCAAGGCTCGGTTTCCCCGCTCGCGTCGCCCTGATGGCCCTTCCACGCACGGGATGCGGCCATGTCACGTGGTGTGGGTGTCAGCGCAAGGTAGAAATGTCACTCGGCGTGCAAAGTAGAAACGTCACCCTTGGCGGCGATCGGCGCGCCGCGTCCTGCTACCAAAAGCCAGTTTCTTTGTCCGGCTGAATGCTATTGCGGCGTCTGCCCGCTGACCGGTGTCGAATTTTCGTCGCTGCTTGCCCGAGAAGTCCGCATGGGCGGACCGGATGCCACAGCGGCTCAGCGGGCCGACGCCCGGTTCGAAGCGATGGTGGACGAGTCCTTCGCTATCCTGCTTCCCGATGCCGAGGACTTCACGTTGGCCAAGCGGTATCTCAGCCAGTACGAAACGGGACTGCGCGCCGGAGACGCTCTCCGTCTGGCCATCGCCAACAATCATCGCGCCGAGGCGATCTACAGCCGCGAAAAGTCGCTTGTGAAGGCTGGAAGGATTCTCGACCTGCCGGTGAGCATGGGAATTCGCACGAGATGATTGCACTGGCCGGATGCCACTCGGCCGGTGAAACGGGCTGATCCGCGTGCCCGACCCCTTGGCCGTCCGCGCGTCGGGCCGCATATCCGGCTCCCATGGACGCAATTCGAGTCGAGCGGCTGACCAAACGCTACGGCGACGTGCTCGCCGTGGACGCGATCGACTTCGTCGTGCCGGCCGGCGCGACGGTCGGGCTGCTCGGCGGCAACGGAGCGGGCAAAACCACGACCCTCGCCATGCTGCTCGGTCTCCTGATCCCGACTGCGGGCAGTATCCTCGGTACTCGGCCACGACATGGCGCGCGACCGGTTCGCCGCGCTGGCCCGGATGAATTTCTCCTCGCCCTTCGTGTCCCTGCCGAACCGGCTGACAGTGGCGCAGAACCTGCGCGTTTATGGGCACCTCTACGGCATCCGCAGGCTCGAGCAGCGAATCGCCGAGCTGGCCGAGGAGCTCGAGTTGACCGAATTCCTGCACCGCGCCACCGGCAAGCTCTCGGCCGGGCAGAAGACACGGGTGGCACTGGCCAAGGCGCTGATAAACCGCCCTGCCGTGCTATTGCTGGACGAACCCACCGCCAGCCTCGACCCGGATACCGGTGACTGGGTGCGCACCTGGCTGCAGCGCTACCGAGCAGAGAGCGGCTGCACCATCCTGCTGGCCTCGCACAACATGGCGGAGGTCGAGCGGCTCTGCTCGCAGGTGCTGATGCTGAAGCGCGGCCGCATCGTCGATCGCGGCAGCCCGGCCGAGCTGCTCGATCGCTACGGCCGCGAGGACATGGAGGAAGTGTTCCTCGACATCGCCCGCAACCGGCGCGCTGCCGCGGAAGCGCCGGCATGACCGGATCACCGGCCCGGCGGGTGTGGGCGATGATGTATCGCCATCTCGCGCTGTATCGCGGTTCCTGGCCGCGGCTGCTGGAGCTGGCCTACTGGCCCGTGCTGCAGATGCTGATCTGGGGCTTCACGGCGAGCTTCATCGCTGCACGGGTGGGCACCAGCCGGGCGGCGCTGGCCGGCGAGGCTTTACTGGGCGGCGTGCTGCTGTGGGAAGTGGCGCTGCGCAGCCAGATGGGCGTGGCGATCAGCTTTATGGAGGAGATGTGGTCCCGCAATCTCGGCCATCTGTTTGTCTCGCCGTTGCGGCCGTGGGAGCTGGTCGCCGCGCTGATCGGCATGTCCCTTGTGCGCATGATCATCGGGGTCGTACCAGCGATCGGGATCGCCTATCTGCTGTACGCCTTTAACCTCTTCGCGCTCGGCCCAGTGCTGGTGCTGTTCGTTATCAATCTCATGATCATGGGCTGGTGGATGGCACTGGGCGTGGTCAGCCTGATACTGCGCCACGGCGCCGGCGCCGAGGCACTGGCGTGGTCGGTGCTGTTCGCAATCACCCCGTTCGCCGCCGTGTTCTATCCCGTCGCCGTGCTGCCGCCGGCGATGCGAGCGGTCGCCTGGGTCGTGCCGGCCTCGCACGTGTTCGAAGGCATGCGCGCGGTGCTGACGCAGCAAGTGGTGCGTTGGGACCATCTGGCTGCCGCGTTCGCGTTGAACGCGATTTGGGTGGTACTCGCCGGGCTGCTGTTCGCACGTCAGTTCCGCCAGGCCCGGCTGCACGGCGCCCTGCTGAGCATCGGTGAATGAGCCTCACCAGCTTCTGGCTGATCCGTCACGCCCTGGTCGATGAGAACGCGCGCCTGATCCTGTATGGCACGCTGGATGTGGAGCTGTGCCCGACCACGCTCCTGGAGCAGCAACCGATGTACGCCGCGTTGGCGCGCCGGCTGCCGCGCCCGGCCGTTTGGGTGGTGACGCCGCTCTCGCGCACCCGCCGCACCGCCGAGGCGATCTTCGCCGCCGGTTACCCGCCGACTGAACTGCAGATCGAGCCCGGTCTGGCCGAGCAGCATCTCGGCGAATGGCAGGGGCTTGCCCATGCCGAGCTGCCGGCCCGGCTGACCCTGCCGAAACACGCGTTCTGGCCGCTCGGCGGCTGGGAGCGTCCGCCAGGCGGGGAGAGTATCGCCGACGTGATCCAGCGTGCCGGCGCCGCAATCGAGCGGCTCGCAGGAGCCCATGCAGGGGAGCAGGTGGTGGTTGTCAGCCATGGCGGGGCGATCCGCGCGGCCGTGGCGCATGCTCTGCAGATCGGGCCGGACAGCGCGCTGCACTTGGCTGTGCAGAACCTGTCGCTGACCCGGCTGGAGCGCCACCCCGACGGCTGGCGGGTGGTCTGTGTCAACGAGCTTCCCGGTTATTGACTCGCCGTAATTCGGCCGACTCCGAGCCCGCGTGCTAACGCGACGATCGGAGGCCTACCGACATGAAACCTATCTTGCTGGCTGCCGCGCTTGCGCTTGTCCCTGTGCTGGCTCGGGCCCAGACTCAGGCCGACCAGCAGGCGCTGGTCGATCGCTCCACCCTCGCGTTGCAGGATGCAATGCTGCTGAATACGTCAGGGCAGCCTCGGACGTCGTTGACCCACGCGCGCGCCGTGGTGGTCTGCCCGCAGATATTCAAGGCGGGCTTCTTCTTCGGCGGGGCCGGTGGCGACTGCGTGATGGTCGCGCGCGCCGGCAACGGCACGTGGTCCTATCCGGCGTTCTACACGATCGGGAGTTTCAGCTTCGGTCTGCAGATCGGCGTGCAGGACAGCGAGATCATCATGATGGTGATGACCAATCGCGGGCTGAACGCGCTGCTGAACGCCAGCTTCAAGATCGGCGTCGGCGGATCGGTGGCGATTGCGGTGATCGGCGGCGGCGTGCAGGGTGACACGACAGCAGCAGTCGGCGCCGACATCGTGGCGTTCTCGATCGCCCGCGGTGCGTTTGCCGGCGTCTCGCTGGAGGGTTCGGGGCTGGATTCACTCACCGGCTGGGATCAGATCTATTATGGGCAGCCGGTCGATGCGCGGCAGATCGTCATGGACATGCAGGGGCGCAATCCCGGCGCCGATCCGTTGCGTGAGCTGCTGACCCGCTACGGCACACCGGCGCCGGTGGCGACGGCCGCGTATGGCGCGGGGCCCGTCTACGCTGCACCCCCGCCCGTCACTGCGCCGCCGGCGTATCCCCCGCCGGCCTACCCCCCGGCTGCGGCATCGGCACCTCCGGCGACGCCCACGGGCGGGGCACCGATCAATCTGCAGCCCTCGGCGCCGATCCAGCAGCAGAGCCTGCCGCCGCCGAGGTAACTCGAGGCGGGGCGCCCGCAACCATCAGGGCCGGCGAAGCTTGTTCCTGCGGAAGCAGGAATCCGGCCATTCAGGCCTGTCTGATGCCTAATGTCGGCAGCCCGCATCTCAGGCAAGTGGACGGTTAATCTGGCGTCGAACAATCCGCACTTACTGGGCAAGCTCGGTGGTTGCGTGGTCATCGATGACTACAAAAGCATCAAGGGTGCCATCGCCAGGGCGAAACGCCGCGTCGATGAGCTTGGCTGAGCTGGTTGCGGCAAGCCTGACCCTTGTGGTGCTGGCAGTCGGGTCGTTCGTCTACATAAAGGACATTGGACTAAACCGCTTCGCGGTAGTTTCCTAGGCATGATCTACGGATTCTAGTCTAGCAACATTCTAATACGAGACCGGCACGGTAATCGTGCCAGACATTCCTGGTGTGACGACGCAACTGCGTGACGATGTAGCCGGCGCCATGTGGCGCTGTTTCCTCACACAGGAGCTGCCAATGAATCCGCTGCGTCGTCACATGATCGAAGAGATGCAAATCCGCAATCTGACCCCGAACACACAGCGCGTCTATGTCGAGCAGGTGGCGCGCTTCGCCCGCTACTTCGGCAAATCACCCGAGCTTCTCGGGCCAGCCGAGATCCGGATGTATCTGCTGCACCTCGTCAATGACAAGCGCCTTGCCGCCAGTTCCATCATCGTCGCGGTGTCGGCCCTGCGGTTCCTCTACACCGTCACACTCAAGCGTCCCTGGGTGGTCGAGGACGTCATCCCGGCTGGCAAACAAGCCAGAAAGCTGCCTGTCGTAATGAGCCGGGAGGAGGTGGCACACTTCCTAACGGCCGTCGACAATATGAAGCACCGCGTCATCCTGACGATCTGTTACGCCACCGGCCTGCGCGTCTCCGAGGCCGTCCGGCTCACCCCCGATGCCATCGACAGCAAGCGCATGGTGATCCTGCCCAGGGGAAGGGCCGCAAGGACCGCTACGTGATGCTACCGCCCAGGCTGCTCGATCTGCTCCGGGAGTATTGGAGACGAACCCGTCCCGGTGCCTGGCTGTTTCCCGGTGATCGGCCTGATCAGCCAATCGGTCCGCTCGCCGTCAACCACATATGCCGACAGGTACGGGCGAAGTGTGGCATCACAAAGCCAGTGGCGCCACATACTTTGCGCCACGCGTTCGCCGTCCATCTGCTGGAGGCCGGCACCGATCTGCGCACGATTCAGCTGTTGCTCGGGCATCGCAACCTCAGCACCACGGCACGGTACCTGCTGATCGCCACCAGCAAAGTATGCGCCACCACCAGTCCGTTCGAATCACTGCCAGCTGTCCCGCCAACCGCCCCGGATCTCGTGCCCGCCTGACGCGCGGGTTCAGTGACCCACAATGGGCTGGAAGTGGCGGACGTGTTCCGCCACTTCGGCCAAGCTTTTCGTGACCAGCACGGCGCGTCGCTGTCGCCTGCGCGGCGGCGCGCCATGCTGGCGATCGAACGCTGCCGCACCGCCGCCCTCGGTGGCCATGTCGAGCGCTGCAGCGACTGTGGCTATCAGCGCATGTCGTACAACAGCTGCCGCAATAGAAGCTGCCCTAAGTGTCAGGGCCTTGCCCGCGCCCAGTGGCTGGCGGACCGCCAGGCAGAACTGCTCGAGGTGCCCTACTTCCACGTGGTGTTCACAGTGCCGGAGCCGATCGCCGTCATCGCGTTCCAGAACCAGACTGCAGTTTACGACATCCTGTTCCGAGCCGCCTCGGAGACGCTGCGCCGCATCGCCGCCGACCCCGAGCATCTGGGCGCGGAGATCGGCTTCCTCGCTGTGCTGCATACCTGGGGGTCCGCGATGACGCATCACCCGCACCTGCATGCCTGGTGCCGGGTGGCGGGATCGCACCGGATGGTCAGAGCTGGATCTCCTGCCGCTCCGGGTTCTTCCTGCCGGTCACGGTGCTGTCGCGAATGTTCCGGGGCCTATTCCTGCACTATCTCGAGAAGGCGTTCGCCGCCGGCGAATTGTGCTTCTTCTCCGAACATCGTCACTTGCATGAACCCGCGGCGTTCCGGCGCTATCTGGCACCAACCCGCGAGACCGAGTGGGTGGTCTATGCCAAGAGACCGTTCGCCGGTCCGGCTCAGGTCCTCGACTATGTCGGGCGATACACCCACAGGGTCGCCATCTCCAACAACCGGCTGGTGTCCATCGACGGGGACAAGGTGTGCTTCCGCTGGAAGGACTATCGGGATGGCAGCCGGCAGAAGATCATGAGTCTGAGTGGTGACGAGTTTATCCGCCGGTTCCTGATCCACGTGCTGCCGGATGGGTTCCACCGCATTCGCTACTTCGGCTTCCTCGGCAACGCCCACCGGGCGCGGAAGCTGGCGCTATGCCGGGGACTGCTCCGCATGGCGCCGGCCGCACCAGCCAAGCCGCCCGCCGACTATCGCGACCGGTACGAAGCCCTGACGGGGCTGTCGCTGCGCCAATGCCCGAACTGCCTCACCGGCACCATGGTGGTGACCGGCTGCATCGAGCGGCCCAGGGTCTGTCAATCGGTGCCGGACACCTGACGATGGACAGCAGCCGCGCCAGACCCATGACGCTGCGAAACTCGCCTGCACGGCGACGCGGCTCTGCGGCCTTGATCCTTATTTCGGAGGTGCCGGCGATATCTGCGCAACCGCCGACACCCGGATTGCAGCCAAACTCCGCCCTGCTACTCCACGGCAGGCAGGACCGCATGCAAGGTTCCCTGGCTCACGCGACCCGCTCCCTGCGCGGTCAGGCTGACCGACGGCATTCAACGCCCATAGCGCCGTCGGGGGGAGCGGTTTAGTCCAACACGTTTTTCGCTCACCGGCGCGGCCTCCGGCTCCGGCGGCTGCACCCGAGCTTCGTGCGCCGCGCCGCCAAGCGAAAAACGCTATTCATTATCATATATAGGTTGGCCACGCCACGGCCCGTGGCCCGCAGAATGCATCGCCCGGCCTCATCAGGAAGCAAACTTTCTCTGCCGCACCGTCTTGCTGGGAGGCGCGCATTGCCCTAATCTAATCTCGCTCGCAACGGGGGCGGCTTGCGCGACGCGGGGAGAGGCTGATGCCTTGGACCAATGGAACCATCACCGTGTATCATGGGACCGATAACCTTTCCGCGAACGCCATCCGTCAAAGCGGACTCGATCCAAACCGTTTCAATTCACAAACGGACTTCGGCGCAGGATTCTACGTCACGACATCTCTGCACCAAGCCCAACAGTGGGCGAATCAACGGTGCCGTCCGACCACTCATCTGAACCCTGAGGTCCTGGAATACCATTTGCTCCGTGACGTGATCGAGAGTCTCAGCCACCTGACATTCATCATGGACACCACAGACTACCACGAATTTGTGGAATATTGCCGTCCCGGCCAGACCAATCATGGCCCGCCCCCCAGATCCACGCCCTATGACGTGGTATATGGACCGGTCCGCCTTTGGCCGCAGCGTATCGTGCTTGCTAACTGTGACCAGATACTCTTTACTGACCCGACCAAGCTCCGTGATCCGCAGAGGCTGGGGCAAGATTTCTCGCTACCGGCCCGAACAATCCGCCCATCAGCCCCGAACCGATTCTTCTAGGAGGTCCTCATGCCGCAGATTGATGCGAAAGACCTGGATCACTCGCCCGATATGAGACAATATTTCGAGTTGGTGAAGACGATCCTGATCGAGCGGCATCGTAAAGATCGGCGCACGGCAGACGTTCTGGTCGATCGGTATTTCTCGCTCAACGTCGACCCATTGGAACGCTCCTTGGTGATGCACCGGACCCCGGATGAGGTTGCCAGGGACCTTGCGCAGGAGAACCTGTAAGAGCGACCCGATGCCGCTCACCGCCGCCCTCTCACAACAGCGTAATCATTATTGGAGCGGCGACAGAAAGCGCAACAAATTACATCTCAATCGCAGGGACATCCAGTTCATCATCGCAAGGCTCGTGATTGGCTAGGGCGGCTATGCGGAAAGCCTCGAAATCGTCGATTTGCCGACGTTGTACCTCTTCGCCAGTTCCTTGAGCGTTTCGCCCTGCGCCCGCCGCCGCCGTGCTTCTCTCTGCTGCTGCGGGGTGAGTTTCGCCGCCGGCGTGCGCAGGACTTTTGCGTTCGCCCACTGGCGGGCCTGATGCAGGCGCGTGGTTAGGTAAAATCCCTGGCCGAAGTCGGTAAACGGCCGGCACCTGGCCAGGTTGGGGGCAAAAAATGTCAGAACGCCTGCCGTGAGGGCGGTGGGAGGCAGGCCGAGCGCCCCGGTGTCGGTGCCGTGATAAGCACGCAGGGGAGGGTTGTACCACCGCGGCATAGGCTGCTCCTAACAGGTTGGTTATTCTGTACTCAGTCCGGTGAGCGGCACAATGTTCGCCGCACTGAAAGACGACCTCAATCGCCTCGGCAAATGCGGGCCTGGTTTGTTCACGACGAGCGACTGGGTAACAGCGTTCGCACGCTACAGCCGGATCAGCCGATAGAGCTGCACCACGCAACCCGAGATCGCGGGCGGTGGCGGAGACCATCGCTCGACTTATTCTTTGCCTAGCTGGTTCTTTGCCTAGCTGGCGAGCGAGCGCACCGCGGCTTCGCGTCAGACCACTTCTCCCCATGCCGCTTCACCGATCTCCAGAAGCCGTGGTCCCGACGCCGTGCCTGCCCAGGAGCCGTGACAGTTCCCAGCGGCGGCGTTCCGAGCACGACCACGCCGGCAGCGGAGGCGTCCCGACGGAGGTCCTGATCAAGAGGCCGTTCCAGCTCCGATGGGAAGCGGCGCCAAAACTCGTGGAAGCCTAAGCCTCGACATCTGCTATACACGCACAGGGGTGCGAGCCCGGCCTTGCTGTCTCGCTGCTAGTCCGTGGCTGAGCACCCGTGCGGGAAGGGGAAGAGGCTATTGGCGAGACACAAAATCCTAACCACAGCCGCACTGCTCTCGGTCTTAGTGCTAGGACCTGCTCCCTTGGTCACGCGCGAAGTTTCATCGGCACCGGCCATCGTCGGTCGGCAAGCCGCGTTACAAGGCGCTGGAACGCAGGATACCTCTGAGTGGAAGGCATTCGGCCCCCCCATCGTTGGCGCCATTATTGCCTTGGTGGGTGCTTGGTTTGTCACGCTTAAACTTTCGGCGCAGTGGGAAGCTTGCACGCGACTTCTACAGGGTCGTCGCGTCATTCAAGGCCATAGCCCGCGAAGCAGGGGCGTTGGGTGAGCGGCCGAATATCGGACCTCAAGAATGGGATGCCCAGCGTGCGGCATTAAACCAAGTGGACGCGGCGGGAATTGCAGCCCTCGGCCCACGGCCGCATCAGACACCCGATGAATGGGAGAAATGGCAAGTCGATCTATTGCGACGTGCGATCGCGGCGGAAGCTGATATGGAGGCCATTCTTCTCACCCTCATTTCGGAAGGCAGTATCGACGAGGGCGTAACCGAAGACGAGCGGAGGCGAAGGCTTCGCGCGTCCGGACTTCTGCGCGTGGCGTTCCGGAGCCTTCGGGAGCAAATTCAGGACCGCCAACTACGCCGACCTCCGTTCAATGATCCATTGTTTTGGTTAATGAACCGCGTCGAGGGAGAACTTTCTCGATTGGTGTTCGCGCGCTCCGTACGCAAGCTGCGCGTACCTAAAAGCGGTACCGTGAAGAGGAATGCTGCCGATTATCTCTATCTGATCTCGTACAGAACCGCTGACCTGGAAACGGCAGCGGCACGGCTAACTGGTGCCACAGCGACGCTTATGGCGCGGCGCCAGGAGGCACGGGAGAGAAGTCGCAAGGAGAATGTCGCAAAGGTCTTCACGAAGGGCAGCTTTGTAATTGCAGATGCTATGGACCAGATCCCTCCTCTAGGAAGGGCGCGTGCAGTCATTGTAGTGTCAAACGCGAAGGCATTCCTTGTCAATTTGGATCAACAGGCAGACGCCTTGCTGACAGCGCATCCGAACCTGACGCACGTCTTATATGTTGGCGACCACATCGACCGCAATGAGCCTCCAGGGTCTGAGCAGACTGAGGTCCATGCGGTCTATGTGAAGGGACGCGGCACTGCGCGTGTTATCTGCGAGGCACAAGACTTTCTTCCAGTCACGCTGCCGCGCAAATCGGCCGCCGATCTGTACGGTATTCCTTCATGGCTTCCTCACCGCCTGCGCGTGTGGCTGGCCCGCCGCCGCGGCGAGGCTGACCGACCGCAGGGAATTGACCTGCTCGCCTGGCACTCTGACGAGCTGGTTAAAGATGCCCTGCTCCGGATGGCCGAAATCGAAATTTAATCGAGCCAGTCGTGGTAGGTACGATGATTTGGCTCAGGGCCTCGCGGGCCAGCCGGCCGATCCGCGTCACCGTCACCACGTCGCCGGGGCCGATGGCGCGAAGGAGCTTCAGCAATTCGTGCCAGTCGGCCCGTGCGCCCGTGGCCTTCTCGCCCGCCGCGCGTAAGCTGGTCAAGCTGCGCGCCAAGGGTCTGGCCGTAGGTGCTGACACGGGCATAGCCGCCGCGGCGATTTTGCGGGTTCTTTTCGGTCATATCTTACGGAAGGCGTAACCCATTGACGGGGCAGGGGCAAGCAAGGGTTTCCGAAAGTCTTAAATTATGCACCACCTTGCCACATGGCCCTCTCAATGACCGCGATGAAGAATTTCCGGCGTGCTGCCGAGGTCTTGGGCACGGAATCTGGCTGGCCGATGAAGGGGACAGCGGTGACCTTAAATGCCCACAGCGCACCAAGAGGGTGAGGCGCTACCTTGGCATCCGGAAAGATAGCTTCAAGGCATACCTGTGCACGGCGTAACTCGGTTGCTTCGTCAGTCTTCGTGCCTTCGAGATTGATCTGTTGAATGGCGGCGCGGTCGCGCTTGCGCAGTTTCCACAAGGCGACCTCGCGCATCTCATGAAGGATGGGGCATTCAGTGGCTTGTGGTTTGTCGGTCATTCTGCACGGCTGATCTTGGTCATGCCGTCCAGCCTAGCGCGGTTGGTGGTTGCGGCTCTAGTCGGCACGTGCTGCAAAATTCTTGATTAATGGAACGCACCGCACGGCGATTGCCGCATAACGCTCATTTATGGAAAGTCTGTAGTCGGCAGCCGCACCGCCCGTCTGGCTTTGCAGTCTGGGTCACTTTTTGGGATGGGTGGAGAGCACGAGTTCGATGAAGCGAATTACTAGCTTCTCAAGCTCAGTGATTGTTAAGTCTGCCTCCCAAGTTTTCCGCTCTTTTTTCTCATTCCACACCATTATCCCAGAAATCTCATCTCGCTCGTCGGATGTAAACTTAACGTTGCAGTGAGCCACGGCATTGCGAAGATACCTAGCGAGTTCACGCAGGTGCCGCGCTTGCTCAAAATTACCAGATACTTTTGGAATAGGCCAATCCTCTGCCTCAAGTTCGGATAAAGGCGTTTCGGGTATATCCTTAAAAAACTTTTCCTCCGGAAAAACCAGGAGACCCAACAGCGAATTTATAAGTTGCGTTACCTCATAAGTCGGTCCCTCCGATTGGAGCCGTCTTAGCGTATCGAGGTTCGCGCGTGTGCGCTCCGCAAAATCGTGGATGAGGTTCTGGTAATACATAGCCGTTTCGCCTTTAGTTTTCTTCCTGCATCATCGCCGGCGCGCAACCGGCCATCTGAAAAATCGCCGCCGTAAGGTTGTAACGGGGCTGACATCAACGGGTCCTACGCCATTCCAGTCACCCCTGTAATCGATCTCTATAAGTCCTATTGCTGGAGTCACGTCATCACCCGAGACAAGTATTGTAAACTGCCATTTCCCTCGATATTCTTTACAGAGTTTGGAAACCGGCGGCAGCGCGGAATGGTCGAAGTTGGGCCTGGTTTGAAACCACCAACCTGCTTCCCCTTCGCGCTTGGAAAAGTGAACTATATCGCCGTATTGCGAATGGGTGCCGTATTGCGGATGCCCGGAAGGGATATCTCTCGGATCAAAACTACCCCCTCCCAAGGAAGCTGAAGGCTATCAGGGCTCAAATCTTCCAGCATTACCTGGGTGCCTCTGACTTCGTGAATACCTACGAGATAAGCACGACAGTTGCGGGCTACAGTTCGGTGGCGGGTGTTTTGAACGCGAAACTTCATGTAAACCTCCTTCTGGTCGGGTCTGTCGGCTCCTCCTATTCTTCTGGCTCGTCAGCGGAAACTGTGGGTGCTTCGGGGGTATACCGAGGGCTAGTTTTATCACTCAGCCGGCCGGCTGGTGGATTTGTGGACAACACAAGCGCGTTGCCCACAACCCCACAGCCGCCACATCGGCAGAAGCGGAGATATCATCCGCCACCACGGCAGGCATCTTTACGCCTCATCGCGGCTGATCTCAGGGTCTGTCAGGAAGCGGAACAACTTGTGGCAGGTCGTGTCGAAGGAGCGCTGCGCGGTGTCGGACTGACCATGGGAGAGCAGCGGCCCGCCATCGTCGCCGATGAGGGTGAGGACGACCTGCTTGATTGGCCGCCTCCGGAGGTCGCTGTCCATCTGCAATCGGCTGATGACCTCACCGCCGAGAGCCCAGACGTTGTCGCGGTGTCGGCGCAAGGTTTGGCGTGATAGCTGCAAGGCCAGCAGGTCGCGCAGGAACGGCTTGAAGCATTCCACCATCCGCCGGCCAGGCGGAATATCGCGCGCCTCATACGCCCAGCTGCGAGGCCACTGATCGAGGTCCGGACAACAGGTCTGCAAGGGATCGGCAGCAGCCCGTTGCGCCGGTACGCTGTCACGTCTGCCGGCAACTCCTTTGGGTCCCGCTGCCATGCGGCTGATCTCCCTGCTGAACCACTACCAGCACTTTCCTGGGTTCGTTTACGAGAAGGCGCGACATTGCGCCGAAAGCCGAACCATCGAGATCAGCGTGCGGCCCCGCCGCGGCTCGAGACCGGTGTGCTCGGGCTGTCGCAAGCCGGCGCCGGCCTATGATCACCTGAGCCTGCGCCGGTTCGAATTCGTGCCCCTCTGGGGCTGCATGGTGGTGTTCCTCTATTGCATGCGACGGGTCGATTGCCGGGCCTGCGGCGTGCGGGTCGAAGCGGTCCCCTGGGGTGTCGGCAAGCACCAGCTGACCAAGGCCTACATGCTGTTCCTGGCGCACTGGGCGAGGAAGCTGTCCTGGCAGGAGACCGCCGGGTCGTTTCGCAGCACCTGGGACAAGGTCTGCCAGTCGGTCGAGTATGTCGTGCAGTGGGGGATCGAGCACCGGCAACTGGGGCCGATCGTGGCGATCGGCGTCGATGAGATCCAGTATGCCAGGGGACACAAATACCTGACGCTGGTCTATCAGATCGAGCAGCAGTGCACGCGCCTGCTATGGATCGGTCGCGAACGGACGGTGGAGAGCTTCGAGCAGTTCTTCACCCTGATCGGCGAACCATTGGCTGGGCAGATCGAGTTTGTGTGCTCGGACATGTGGCAGCCTTATCTGAAGGTAATTCGTGAGCGGTGCAGCCAGGCCATCCACATCCTCGATCGCTTCCATATTGTCGCCAAGATGAATGCCGCGCTGGACCAGGTGCGTGCCGCCGAGGCTCGCCGGCTGGCCCGGGACGGCTATGAGCCAGTCTTGAAGAAGACCCGCTGGTGTGTGCTCAAGCGCAAGGCCAACCTGACCGAGCATCAACGCTTCCGCCTGCGCGATCTGCTGCGCTACAACCTGCGGACCGTACGGGCCTATCTGCTGAAGGAGGACTTCCAGCAGTTCTGGGACTATGCTTCGCCGAGTTGGGCCGGCAAGTTCCTGGATGAATGGTGCGGTCAGGTCATGCGCTCCCGCATCGAGCCGATGAAGAAGATCGCCAGGACGCTACGCTCGCACCGCGCGCTGATCCTGAACTACTTCCGCGCCAGGAAGCAGCTCTCCAGCGGTGTGGTCGAGGGTCTGAACAACAAGGCCAAACTGACCATGCGAAAATCCTACGGGTTCCGTACCTTCCACGTCACCGAAATCGCCTTGTATCATGCACTTGGTAAGCTGCCGGAACCCGACGTCGCCCACAGATTCTTCTGACGAGGCATTCTTCTTTGTGCCTTCGTAGAATCAATTTTAAGAACAGGTCTAGACCGGACTTTGTGGAAGTACTGGTAGGCAACATTGACCAGCGCTCCTGCCAGTCCTCCCGTCAACGCGGGAAGCCAAATCAAAATCCCAAGGGATTGATCGCTCATGGTGTGCCCCCCGGCTCCTGCTCGCACCGGAGCAGGGAATCGCAGTCGCCAAGCTGTCAACCGTGAAATTGTCCCGCCCTGCGTGCACGGCCAGGCGGCCTCAGCGGGCCTTTGGCCCCGTTTTCTACATGTCGTGGTTGTCGCCCGTCCATGCGGCTCCGTCAAAGCCGCATAAGCCCCATTATGTAAACTTTTTCGCGGTGTTCGCAAAGTCCTCAACGGCGCCGATAAGTAATACTAGGAGCTAAGCATGGTTGCACAGGTCTTTCGGGGGCGCGCCGGGCGCCGCGAATACTTGATGATGGAATTTTCTACTTGCCGCAGGGTGACACAATATCCAGGTCAACCTAGTGGCGAACGAACGGCAAGATAGGAACCGTTTGCGCGGTCTCTGAGAGTGCCGCGAGTGCCACAGCCCCAGCAATGGCCTGGCCCAGTGATAATTAAACCGGACAGCCGTTCCTCATACGCGGCAGTCCACCCCGGCGCGGCCAGAAGAAATTCCTAACCCTGAAAGTTTTCCTTGACCTCGCTCGCATTTTGTGTTCTTATTATGTTCGTGTTTGACACCGCCACCGCTCCGGTCGCAGCCGTCCAACCCGACCCCCCTCGGGCCGTGCCGCCTCGCATCGGCCAGGTCCTCGGCCTCGTCCGCACGCTCATCGCCTACGGCCAGAGTCTCGCCGACACGCTGCGCCAGCACGCGGCCGACCCCCATGTCCTCCCCTGCTTCGCCTTCGTCGCGAACATCTTCGGCACCACCGATCTCGCGCCGATACTCGCCAGCATCGGCCGCGGCCGGCTCCGCGCCGCCGCGCTCGAAGACAGGCTCCACCGGCGTGCCGCCCGTGGCCAAGACCTGACGCCGACGCCCATCCGCCTGCCGTCCCCGCGCAAGCCGCGCACCCCCAAACCAGCCATCCCGCCGGCCGAGGATCCCTCCCTCGCCCGCCTGCCCACGCCCGAGGAAATCGTCGCCAAGGACCGCCGCCGCCCGATCGGCGCCGTCCTCGTCGACATCTGCCTCGATCTCGGCATCGCACCTGGGCAGATGGACCGTGCGACCTGGGACGAATTGCGCGACGCTGTCATCGAGTACGGCGGCAGCCTCGTCACTCTTCTCTTCAGCCGCGCGCGCCGCCAGCTCTCCGCCAACCCCGCCGCCAGCCCCGACATCGGTCCCATTCCCATCACCGGCCCAACCATCGCGTTTCCCGCCTGGCCGGTGCCATTCCCGCAATCCCCAGCTCCCGCCTGCACCGGCCCACCCTAGCGCGAGTGCCCCCGCCCCTTGCGGGAGGGGGTTGGGTGAGGGGGCCGCCCCAGTGAGGCATCACGGACCCACACAAGCACCACGGGGCCGGCCAACGGTCAGCCCCGTCGTCCTAATTCGACACGCGTAAAATCAATGGGTGCGCCCGCGGTCAGGGGAATTAACCCGGACAGCCGTCACCCATGTCCTCGGGCGTGACCCGAGAATTGTCCGCAGGGGGAGGAGGAATCAGCCGCAATATGCTTCGAGACGATAGCCGTCGGGATCGACAACGAAGGCCGCGTAGTACTTGGCGCCATAATCAGGGCGCAGGCCAAGCTGGCCGTTGTCGCGCCCGCCGGCGCCCAGCGCCGCGGTGTGGAAGGCATCGACGCTCTTGCGTGTGGGTGCGGTGAAGCAGAAATGCAGCCCCGAGGTGTCGTCGGGCGGAACCGGCCGTTCCGTGCGGCTGATCCAGAACGCCACGGCGTCGCGGCCATAGCCCAACGAGCCATCGCCCTCGCTCAGGCAAGTGTAGCCGAGCGGCTGCAGCGCCGCGTCGTAGAAGCGCTTCGTCCTGGCGATATCGCGAACGCCGATCGAGACGTGGTCGATCATTGAGGTGTTTCCCGTTTGAAGGTTGAACCGATCCGGCTGGCTCAAGCTCGGATCGCGTCAGACTGCCCGGTCTGCGGCTAATGAAACTTGGCGAAAATTGCGGCTCGTACCTGGAGCACGTTCAGGATGAGTGGAACCGGTAACGAGTCGCGGCCCGAACGCGGCCCGCCCGCTGTCACGCCGACTGGCGATAGCGCCGTGGCGAGACACCGAACTCGGCGCGGAAGCTGCGGATGAAGTGCGACAGGTCCTCGAAGCCGGTATCGAGCGCGATCCCGGTGACCGGCTCGCGGCTGGTGCCTAGGCGGTGCGCGGCGTCCACCAGACGCGCACGCAGCAGCCATTGGTGCGGCGTGACCCCGGTCACGCGCTTGAACGTGCGTAGGAAATGATACCGGCTGAGGCCGGCGACGCGCGCCAGGTCGGCAAGCGACGCTGGGGCCGCGGTGTCGCGCCCCAGGTGGCGCAGCACGCGCGCGATCCGTGCATGGTCCTGGGCCGACGGCGCCTGCGCATCGTGGTCGCCGCCGCGTGCGGCGCGGACCGCCGCAGACGCCAGTTCCAGGGCAAGCTCCTCGAAGCTGCCGTGTCCTTCCAACGCTCCTTTCGCCCTTGCCGCCAGTCCGGCGAATGTGCGCAAGGGCGGCAGGCGATCGCGACCGAAGCGGGTGGAGGGGGCTCCGGTTTCGGTTGCAACCTGCTCGAACAGCTCAGGATCGAGCTGGAAAGACAGGCACCGGTCGCCCTCGCCGTGGCGATGCGAGCACTCGAAGGTCTGGCCGGCATTCAGCAATAGCAGCGATCCGGGGGACAGCAACGACGATCCGCGGTCGCTGCGAAACACGAAGGTGCCGGCTTGCACCAATGAGACGGAGACGGCGCCGGCGCGCTCTTCGAACGGATGGTCGTGCGGGCCGGATGTGCACACGATATCGGCGACCCGCCAGCCGTCGCCGGAAGCGAGCCAGGTCTCGTTGAGGGTGCCGCGCGCACCGGTCGCTGCTTTTTGCCTCAGCGCGGCGGCCAGCGGGTCGGGTGCGGGTCCGCGGTGAGCGCCGCAGGTCCGATTCCGAACGTCGATCCATGCCTGCCGGGTCATGGCGGTAGCCTCTCTCTGGCGGGCGCGGTTACGTCGGAACGGCGGTGTGGGTCAACTTGGTCCCGGCACTCTCACCCGTCGTGCTCCGCACGGCGACCTCTCCTGCAAAGGGGAGGGGGAGGTTCTTCAGGCGCCCCACTGGCCGGAGAAGGTCTGACCCTTGCTGTCGATCATCTCGGCGCGGAAGCTCTTGTTGGCGTTCGGATGATAGTCGAAGCGGAAGGTTGGGTTCTCCGAGAGGGAGATGCCTCCCTTGACGGTCAATAGCCTTCGATCGCCCTGCCAGACCGTGACCGACCGGACGAAATGCGCCGGGATGTAGTAGTGGGTGAGTTGGTCCATCTGCATTCCGGAGTAGTTGGGATGTCGGATCATGAGCTCTGCCTCCGGCGTGGCACCCGGATGAGCAGGGAACTGACGGAAGCGCATCGTGCCGATGGGGACGTCGCCGGCCATCTGTTTGAGGGCGGGGGCCGAACATCCGCCGGCCGCCTTGATGAACCGCTGGGCGACGAACAGCGACCCGTCGCTCATCTCGGCGACCGCGTGCAGGTTTGTGTAGGAGTTGACCCGCACCCGGGTCGAGATCCGGTCGATGCCGCTGTCGGGCGCGAGCTCGAACACTGCTGCGAGGGGGGATGGATTCTGGTCGATGACCAGTGTGATCTTTCGGATGCGACGTGGATCGGCCGGTGGAAGCACCTTGATGGTCAGCGGGACCACCGCGGCATCCTCGGCGCGGTACGGGGCGTCGATCGCCAGCACCGCGGTGCCGTCCTGCAGCGGGCGGTCATTGAAGATCTGGCTGGCGAGCGACGGCCACGGGTCCGCCGCTGATTGGGTGCTGTTGGCCGCCGATCCGGTCGTCTGCGCGACCGCCCCGACGCAACCAAGACAAAGCGCTGCGGCAAAGGCCACCATCACCTGGACGAAGCCGCTCCTTTTGCGCAGCATGGGAAATCCTCCGCGAGCCGGTTCCCGAGGGCCGCTCGCGCTCTCGTGTGGTTCCGATACGATTGTTGCATGATACCCGCGGCGCGGGGCGAGAGCCAGCCGCCGCGTCGGTGGCACCTGGACAACTACTTGCCCGTCCGGATACGCTGACCCGGCGCTAGCTAAGCTAGCCGGCGCCGAGAGGACATCAATAGGAGGATCGATCATGGCCTGGAAGCGTCCAAAGATCCGCGAAATCTGCATCGGCATGGAAATCAACGCATATCTTCCGGCCGAACTCTGATTTTATCGTCTGCGCGTGACCGCCCCTGTTGGTTCGGAACTGGTCATTCCCACTCCAGTTCGGTGAAGGCGACGGTCGCGTTGCGCGGGTTGTAGTCGTCGAACAGCCGCCAAAGATCGCGCTCTGACGTGCCGATCTGCGGCACCGCCTCGGCAAGGGGCACGCCGGCAAGGATAAGCCGGCGTGCGTCGGCGGCGACCGTTCGCAGATAGCGGCGCTCGTCTGTCAGTGCTTGCGGCCAGGGTGCCACGCGTTGCCCGTGGCCCGGGACAACGTGCAATGCCGGAAGTCGCGCCAGACGGGGGATGACATCCAGCCAGCCCTTGATGCTGCCGTCGATTACCGGGACATGTTCGAGGAACACGAGGTCGCCGGCATATAGCGTGCCGGTCGAGCTATCGAGCACGGTGAGGTCGCAATCGGTATGCGCCGCTGGGCTCCACGCAGCCAGCGTCAGGCGACGATCGCCGAGATCAAGCGTCATTTCATCGTTGACCAGAAGGCTGGGCGCGATGATCCGGACCTTCGCGATCGCGCTGTCACCCAAAGCGGTGCGGTACGAGCGAAGATAGTATGCGCCCCGCTCGGCCAGTTCGCGAGGCAGGTTGTGATGCCCCACGAAGACGACGCCGGCCTGGGTGAAGGCGGCGTTCCCGAAGATGTGATCGGGGTGCTCATGGGTGTTGATGACGTAACGGACCGGCTTATCGGTAAGTCGGCGGACCGCGGCGAACAATTCCTGACCCACTTCGACGCTGCCACCGGTATCCACCACCGCGACCGCGTCTCTTCCGATGATGATGCCAAGGTTGGCGATGTCGCCGGCGTTTTCGGGCGCCGTCATCGCGATCTGCCCGAAATGGACGTAGTCCCCAGGTGCAACGGACTCGACACCGAATGGCTGCGTGGGCGACGCCGCCACGACCGGGCGCGCGCCGAGACTGGCGGCCAGCACTCCGGCAAGCAGGTATCCGAGCAACCGCATCGCGTGGTTTGTCATCCGGGCGCTCTGGATACCGGCCAGCCGGGTCGGATAGAAGCGGAACCGGCCGATGCGAGGCCTGTGACACCCGGTTGTCGGAGGGCCATCCGGCACAAAAAACAGTTGCGGACCGTTCGGGTGCTGCCTAGGCTTACTGCGGCTTCCGGCTTCAAGGGTCTCCGCTGGTAGGGAGGGCGGATGAACCTTCGTAGATGACGCGGGGCTCTAGGGAACGGGCCTGACCGGGTTGAACGCCGTCCCCCCGTGATCGTCGTGACACGCTGCCGGAGGAACTCTTCCCATCCGGACTTGGTCGCGGCCGGGTCGGTGGGCGGCGTAACGTGCCATACCGACCGACCGCACCGACACATGCGGCGGAGGGAAACACGTGCAAAACGCTTCGAGGAAATTCCTGCTACTCGCCGGCGTCGTCCTGTCCTCGGCAATTGCCGTCGGATCGGCTCGCGCCGACGACGAACTCACCAAGATGTCGGCAAACCCGAATGACTGGGTGATGCCGGCCCGTACCTATGACGGCCAGCGGTACTCTCCGCTGGACCAGATCAATGCTTCCAATGTCGGCAAGCTGCAGGTCGCCTGGACCTTCTCGACCGGCGTGCTGCGCGGCCATGAGGGGGCGCCTCTGGTGATCGGCGATGTCATGTACGTGCACACCCCGTTCCCCAACATCGTGTACGCGCTCGATCTCAGCAATGACGGCAAGATCCTGTGGAAATACGAGCCGACCCAGGATCCGAACGTCATCCCGGTGATGTGCTGCGACACGGTCAATCGCGGGCTTGCCTACGGAGACGGCAAGATCTTCCTCCACCAGGCCGATACCACTCTGGTCGCCTTGGACGCGAAGACCGGTAAAGTCGCCTGGTCGGTGAAGGATGGCGACCCGAGCAAGGGCGAGACTGGAACCGATGCGCCGTTCGTGATGAAGGACAAGGTCGTTATCGGCGTCTCTGGCGGCGAGTTCGGCGTGCGAGGCTGGGTTTCCACGTATAATCTCAGCGACGGCAAGCTGGTTTGGCGCACCTATTCCGAAGGACCCGACAGCGACCTAAAGGTCGATCCCGACAAGACAACCGCGCTCGGCAAGCCGATCGGCGCCGATTCCAGCCTGAAGACCTGGCAGGGCGACCAGTGGAAGATCGGTGGCGGAGACACCTGGGGCTGGTTCTCGTACGACCCAACGCTCAACCTGCTCTACTACGGCTCCGGCAATCCTTCGACCTGGAACCCGAGCCAGCGGCCCGGCGATAACAAGTGGTCGATGACCATTTGGGCCCGCGACCTCGATACCGGCGTGGCGAAATGGGTCTATCAGATGACGCCGCACGACGAGTGGGACTATGACGGCGTCAACGAGATGATCCTGGCCGATCAGCAGATCAACGGTCAGACCGTCCCGACGCTGGTGCATTTCGATCGCAACGGCTTCGGCTACACGCTGAACCGCGACACCGGGGCGCTGCTGGTCGCGGCCAAGTACGATCCGGTGGTGAACTGGGCCACCGGCATCGACATGGACACGAGCAGCCCGAACTACGGCCGGCCGATCCTCGATAAGAAGTACTCGACCTCGACGGCGGATGTGAACCACACCGGCATCTGCCCGGCGGCGCTCGGCACCAAGGACGAGCAGCCGGCGAGCTACGATCCGGATACCAAGCTGTTTTACGTGCCGACCAACCACGTCTGCATGGATTACGAGCCGTTCCGGGTCTCGTACACCGCTGGGCAGCCCTATGTCGGGGCGACCTTGTCGATGTATCCGCCGCCCGGTCAGACCAACATGGGCAACTTCATCGCCTGGGATGGGACCACCGGCAAGATCGTCTGGTCGGATCCGGAGCAGTTCTCGGTCTGGTCCGGTACGCTGTCCACTGCCGGGGGCGTCGTGTTCTATGGGACGTTGGAGGGCTACCTGAAGGCGGTCGATGCCAAAACTGGCAAGGAGCTCTACAAGTTCAAGACGCCGTCCGGGATCATCGGCAACGTGATGACCTACATGCATGACGGCAGGCAGTACGTTGCTGTGCTGTCCGGTGTAGGCGGCTGGGCGGGTATCGGCTTGGCGGCCGGGCTGACCGACCCGCATGCCGGGCTCGGTGCAGTCGGTGGCTACGCCGCATTGAGCAACTACACCACGCTGGGTGGGACGCTCACGGTCTTCGCTCTTCCACAATGAGCTGATCAGGCGTCAGAAAGCGGCCGGCACCCCGGTGGTTTTATCCGGAGCGCCGGCCTTCCTTTTTCTTGCGCAAGAGGAATATGCCGGTGAGATTTCCGGTACGGACCACCTGGGCGCTTGCCACGGCCGTTTTCCTGATCGTGGGGGTTGCCTATGCCGTCGGATCGGGCGACCCTAAAGCCGTCAGTTCGCGGGACGGAGAATATTTCGACAAGGACGGCAACCCGACCTTCCACATCGAAAACGGAAAGGTCGACTGGTACACCAATTCAGGGTTTCTTCGTTACGGTGCGAACTGCCTCGCATGTCACGGCCCGGACGGTCTGGGATCGAGTTACGCGCCATCGCTTGTTGATGCGCTGAAGATCCTCAGCTACACCGATTTCTACGCGATCGTAGCCGGCGGCAAGAAGGACGTATCGGCGTCGCAGGATCTCGTGATGCCGGCATTCGGCACGAACAAGAACGTGATGTGTTATATCGATCCGATCTACGTGTATCTGCGGGCGCGTGCGGATGGTGCGCTTGGGCGCGGGCGTCCCGCCAACAGCGAACCGAAGCCCGAGGCATTCAGCAAGGCAGAAGACCAATGTATGGGTTGATCGTCAGGGCTCGGGCGCGGCGCTCTGTGGGGAGACTGCTACGCTCAGGGTTGTATATCTGCGCGGTGGCGCTTGCGCTTCTGGCGCGCGCTCAGGCACAGGCGCCGGGGCTTGGTGCCCAGGTGGAACTGGTCGATCCGCACGTGTTCCGCGTGTGCGCCGATCCGAACAATATGCCCTTCTCGGACCAGCAGGGCGACGGATTCGAGAACAAGCTTGCGGCGCTGATTGCGAGCAAGCTCGGCGAACCAATATCCTACACCTATTTCCCCCAAGTGATCGGTTTCGTCCGCAACACTTTGAATACCTACCGCTGCGACGTGGTCATGGGCGTTGCGCAAGGTTACGACTTGGTGCAGACGACGAATCCCTATTACCACACCGCCTATGCTCTGGTGTTCAAGCCGCATGATGGGCTGGACGGCATTGAGTTGCTCGGCGACGAACGGCTGAAGGGCAAGCGCATCGGCGTCGTTGCCGGCACTCCACCGGCCTCTATCATGGCCATGGACGGGCTGATGGCGAAGGCGAAGCCGTATCCGCTGACAGTCGATACCCGCTATGAGTCGCCGACCAAGACGATGATCAACGATCTGATTGCCGGCAATATCGACGCCGCCGTGCTGTGGGGGCCAATCGCCGGGTATTACGCCAAACATGCGGATCCACCGCTCACTGTCGTGCCGCTTCTGAAGGAGCAGGGCGTGCCGATGGATTTCCGCATCTCGATGGGCGTGCGCCACAGCGACCAGGACTGGAAGCGGAAGCTGAACCGGTTGATCGCCGACAACCAGGACACGATCGACAAGCTTCTGACGGAGTTCGGCGTGCCGCTGCTGGACGAGCAGGGACATCCCATCCAGCCATGACACGCGCCGCCTCGCTTCGGGCGAGGTGCGTGGACGCATTGCTGCTGTTTGGCTCGCTGGCGGCCAGTGTGGCGGTGGCTCAGGTCGCCGCGCCACCCGAGCCGGCTGGTTATCGCACGGAGGAGTACCGCGCGCCGGTGCCACGCACGCTGCACGGCGCGCTCGTGCTTTCGACCGAAACGGCTCATATGCTCTGGCAGACGAAAGCCGCCGCTTTCATCGATGTGCTGCCGCAGCCGCCGCGCCCGACCGGATTGCCGGCCGGCACGATTTGGCGGCCCAAGCAGAGATTCGACATTCCCGGCAGCGTCTGGTTGCCGGACACCGGCTATGGCGTGCTACCACCGGTGATGGAGAGCTATTTCCGCGATGGACTGCGGGCTGCGAGCAATGGCGATTACGGCCCCATGCTCGTGTTCTATTGCCTCAAGGATTGTTGGATGTCGTGGAACGCGGCGAAACGCGCGCTTGCCATGGGGTATAGTCGGGTTAGCTGGTATCCGGACGGGACTGACGGTTGGTCGGCGGCGAAGTTGCCGCTCGAGCTGCGCGAGCCGGTGCCTCGGCCGGGGGAGTAGAGGATCTAACTAGCTCGCACGCGGTAGCCAGAAGCGTCAGCCACACAGCGTCGTCGCCAGCCACCACGCCATGACCGACGTGCCAGCCAGGAAATCGTCGATCGTCATCGCCTCGTACGGGTTATGGCTGCCGTTGGCGTTGCGCACGAACACCATGCCCATCGGCACACCAGCCGCCGCGAACGCTGCCGCGTCGTGCGATGCGGGGCTGCCAAGCTCCAGCGCCGGCGCAGCAAGTTCGGCCGCTCCCGCCAGCAGCGCGGCGCGGATCGCGGGATCGACGTGGCCGACTGCCGCGCGAGCCTTGGGGCCGCGATGGAAGCGCACACCGCGCCGCTGCTCGATCCCGGCGATGATCGCATCGACCCGATAATCCAACTCCAACAGCACCGCCTCGTCATAGGCCCGCACATCCAAGCTGAAATGGAACGATCCGGGCACGATCGTCATCCCGTGCAGCGCTGGATCCGTATGGAAACGACCGATCGTGCAGGCCATTGGCACGCCGTTCGCTTCGCGTTCCTCCCATAATCGGTCGAGCGCCACGGCGAACTCGGCGCCTGCCAAAGCCGCGTCGTGGCGAAAACGACGCGGCAGGCCGACATGGTCATGGCTACCTTCGATGCGAGCATCCGGATACCGGAAATTGCCGGGGATTCCCGTGCAGATGGCGACCGGCCTGCCGGCCTCGATCAGGCTCGGCGCCTGCTCGATATGCAGTTCGAGATAAGCGCGCAGTCGCGCGGGCTCGAGGAACCGCTCCCCCGCCCGCAGCGGCGCCGGATCGCCGCCGCATTCCGCAATGTGCTCCGCAAGCGTGCGCCCGGTGTCGATCCGGCGCGCCTCCAATGCGCCGTCCGGCAGCGCGCCAAGCGCCGCGCGGCTGCCAATGTAGGAGACTTGAAACCAGATGCTCTCCTCGGCGCGGATGGCCATCACGGTTACATCGCAGGCCGGCGTCAGGCCGAGACGCTGCAGCGCGACGAGACAGAAGGCCCGCCAGCACGCCGGCTGCGCCGTCGAAATTGCCGCCATGCGGCACCGAATCGAGATGCGAGCCGAGCACCACGGAAGGCGCGGCACGGTCCCTCCCGGGGAGTGTCATATAGAGATTCGCCGCCGCATCGCGGGTGATCTCCAGTCCGACCCGCGTGGCCGCCTCTGCCACGGTGGCGTGGGCGCGTTGCTCGCCGGGGCCATAGGGATCGCGGGTGACCCCGGGTTCGTCGAGCCCGTCCCGACGTAGCGCCTCGAACAGCGCGGCAGCCCTGTCACGCTGGTCTGCAACGGCCGCGGCGACCTCGGTGGCGGAGATTGCGCTCATGGCCTTGTGCCCTCTGCGTCGCTTGCCCAGCCCAAACCAGACCGCGTCTCCCGGACCCGCTGGACTACCATATCCTGCGTCTCCGCGAGGGGATCTCCCAACGCGCGAGCGACAACTGCTAAGTTCTCCGGATGGGATGCTGAACAGGATTATTGACAACCTCCGGTTGCGCAGTGCATTCCTATGCGCGACGCAGCCAGCCCTTCTTCCAACTCGGGCACATGTGGCAGCGAGCCAATCCGTAGCGGATCGGGGGTGCAATGTCGAAATCTCGTGTTTGGGCGTTCCAGTGTCCGGAGTGCGGGTTCGGACACGTCGAGCTTGGTTGGCTGGGCACCGACGATGAGGAGTACTGCCTCGTCTGCTCAGAAGAGCGGGGGATGAATGTCCGTCTCGCGCGCTGGCTCGAAGAGGAGCCCGACGGTCATGCCCGCTTGCGAGAGGATTTGGCGGCCTGAGGCGCCGGGGTCTTTTCCGGCGCCTTGGCGGCGGGTTTCTCTTTGGCTGGGGACTTCTCGGATGACTGCCCGAGGCTCTTCTTAAGCGCCGCCATGAGGTCGACGACATTGCCCCGGTCTTCCGGAGCAGGCTGCTCGCGATCGACCCCCTCGCCCTTCAGCTTGGCGTCGATCATAGCTCGTAGCCGGGTTTCATATCGATCCTCAACGTCCGACGCGTCGTAGCGGCCGGTCTGTCGGTCAATCAGTTGGACGGCCAGTTTCACCATCTCCGGATCGCTCTTCTCACCAGACTTGGCGCTGAAGAGGTCCGAGGCGTTGTTCATATCGCGCTGCTCTGAAAGGGTCTGGGCGACGAGGCCCTGGTCGGTGGCCCGGATGCCGATGGTCCGCTCGCGCTGCGCGATGACAACCCGAGCCAGCGCAACGCGCCCCGTCTGTGCGATGGCATCGCGCAGGACCGCATAAACGTCTGCCCCGGCATCGCCGTCGGGTGCCAGGTAATAGCTTTCGTCATAGTAAACCGGGTCGATCGAGTCCGCATCGACGAACTTCTCGATGGTCATGATCGATGAGCTCTCGACCTTCACCGAATCAAAGTCCGCGTCTGTCAACAGCAGATATCGGTTCTTTGCGAATTCGTATCCCTTCACCAAGTCGCGGCGCGCCAGCTCTTTGCCGGTCTCTGCATCGGCCGTGATCATTCGGATCCGGTTGCCCGTCTCCGGGTTGATCATGTTGAATCGGATCGCGTTCCGTTCGTGCTTCGCCGCAAAAAGCGCGACGGGGCAGGACACGAGGGCGAGTCGAAGGTGACCCCGCCAGATCGGACGCTGTGCCATGGTTCGCGTCTCCACACGCTTTGCCGGTCAGTCGACGAAACTAAATCCGAGTTCTCGCTCCAACGTAAGGGAGCCGATAGGCCGAGGGACTATTGGCCGCAATTAAACCTTGCTCTCAACGTGCCATGCGTAGCGTCCTGATTCCATGTCGAAATCCACTGGCGCTGGCCAGTGCCGGCCCCCCGTGGCCGCGAGATCACGTGCGTGTTACCGGCGCTTCTCGTTTCTGCTTGCGCGTCGCCGCGTCGCTTGGCGCCGTCGCCGTCAGGTCACCATGCACTCAGGGCCCAAATGACCGGCAAAGCGATGCCATTTCTCCGTGCGGCCGAGGAGCGGTACACCGACGAAGCCCCGCAGATTGAGCTGGCCGGCGTCGTCCACCCAGATCTCCGCCTGATACTCCTTGCCGTTGCGTGGATCGGTGACGTGGCCTAGCCAGACGCCATCCTGAGTCGGCCTCTCGTCCGTGATGATGGTCAGGTCGCATTGCGAGCGGCCTTGGTAGTCCATGGGTATTGGCTCACCTGGCGCCCTCTTGATCCCGACAATCCGGCCACACAGAGTCGCCCCGCACCAGCCAATCTCGATCACCCCGCCGCCGTTCGCCGTAGTCCATTGGCCCTGTGGCGCGGCCGGCATCGGCATTTCGCGAGCCGCCGCGCCAACACTGACACAGACGGCGATGCTGACGCCGATCAGGATAGGATTCAGCCCCGAACGGGACATCGTAAGTCCTCCTTCTGACGGCGTATCTGCCACCAGTCGCCTCGGACCTCCGAGAACCGGGCAGCGGCTGCCACGTTTTGCCCCAACGATCCCTGGACCTCGGGCCGCTCCAACGGGGCGGCCCTTTTCATTCCTTGCGGTAGGAGCCCAGAACGGCGCCCTTCTCCAACTCGTTGTCCTCTTTTCATTGCCGGCCCAATGGGGCCCCGCAATGACGAGGCGCCAAACGCAATCGCCCTCCCAAAAGGGGCCTGACCGCCCCCTAGGAGCGGACCATTTCCGTATATTGGGGGAATATTCGGGCGCGCGATAAATGCCGCCTGATAAGAGGACAGGCGCGTGGACCTCTCTGAAACAGGCCGAGAACCACCAGGGATGGCAGAGAGCCTCGCAGCCGAGTTGATCGCGGTGCTCGTCGCCGTGACGCATGGCGAGCCCCGCGTCCTGACAATCGAACACGGCCACGCTCTGCCCGCCGGCCCGCTCGAGCCTGGTCACCGCTCGCTGCAAGCAGGGCTGCGCTCCTGGGTGGAGCAGCAGACCCGGCATCCGCTGGGCTATGTCGAGCAGCTCTACACCTTCGCCGACCGCGACCGCACGGCGCAGGGCTCGCGGCATGTCTCGATCAGCTATCTCGCGCTGACGCGCGAAGCCGGCCAGGGCGGGACGCCCAGCGTGGGCTGGCAGAGCTGGTACCGGTTCTTCCCGTGGGAAGACTGGCGCGCCGACGGGCCGGCGCTGGTGCGGCAGGAAATCGCACCTTTGCTCGCCGCCTGGGCGCGTGGCGGCAGCGCAACGGTCCGTCGCGAGCGGCGGTTGCGGGCATCAGTCGATTTCGGGCTGGATGGCGAGGGCTGGAACGACGAGCTGGTGTTGCAGCGGTACGAGCTGCTGTGGGAGGCGGGGCTGGTGCCAGAGGCGGGGGCCGGCGCATCGGCTTTGCCGGGCACGCCGATGATGCATGACCACCGGCGCATTCTGGCCACCGGGATCGCCAGGTTGCGTGCCAAGATCAAGTACCGCCCAGTGGTCTTCGAGCTGATGCCGCCGGAGTTCACATTATTACAATTGCAACGGACCGTCGAGGCGCTGGCTGGGCGATTGTTGCATAAGCAGAATTTCCGGCGATTGATGGAGCAGCAGGCACTGGTGGAAGAGACGGAGCACGAGGCGCGCGAGACCGGCGGCCGTCCGGCCAAGTTGTTCCGCTTCCGCCGCGAGGTGCTGGCCGAGCGCGCTGCCGCCGGCACCAAGCTGCCGCTCGCCCGAATTGTGTGATGCGCGCCTCTGCGCCCTCACGCGGCGGGCAAGGCAATCCGCTTCTCGAAGAACACGCTCGTTGCAATTGATTGCGGAGCCATCAGCGCATAGTCGCCGAATGCCGGACAGCGCACGAAGCCGGCACGCACGTAAAGCCGCATCGCCGCAAGCTGGCGCTCTCCCGTCTCCAGCCGCAACAAAGACAGTCCGGCGCCGCGCGCCTCTTGCTCGATGCGCGCCAGGATCGCCTCTGCCACCCCCTGTCCCCGCACGCCCTCACGCACGTACATCCGCTTGACCTCGGCAAAATCGGAGAACAGAGCCACGCCGCCGCAGCCCACCGCGACACCGTGCAGTCTCGCGAGAAAGAACCGGATACGCGGCTGAAAGATCGCGTCGAGCGCCAATCCATGCCGCTGTTCCGGCGCATACTCCGCCGAGAGAACGGCCTCGAGCTCACCGACCAATGCGCGCACCTCTTCTGTCGCGATCGGCGCGGCCTCGATCCGCACGCCATCTCTATCGTTCATCGATGCTTCGGACAGCGATCCGGAACAGGTATCAGCCACCCATATCGAACACCAGCAGTTCCGCCGGCTCGACCCCCCGCAGCCGCAGCGAGCTCTCGCCCGACACTGCCGCGCCGTCGCCGGCCACAAGCCGCTCGCCGTTCAGCCGAATCTCACCGCGCGTCACCTGCACCCACTGCCCGCGGCCCGATGCCACTGGCAGCTCGCTTTCCTGGTCTCGCGCCAACTGCGCGGACCAGACATTGACGTCCTGATGCACCACGACCGAGCCATCGCGCCCGTCCCGCGATCCGATCAGCCGCAACCCTCCCTCAATCTCGCCGGCAAACGATTTCTGCGCATAGCCCGGCGGCAGACCGTCGTGTTCGGGCGCAATCCAAATTTGCAAGAAATGCACCGGCTCCGTCTTCGAGTGGTTGAACTCGGAATGCCGAATCCCCGTCCCCGCGCTCATCCGTTGCAGCTCGCCGGGGCGGATGATCGCGGCATTGCCGGCACTGTCCTTGTGCTCCAGCGCACCCTCCAGCACCCAGGACAGAATCTCCATGTCGCGATGCGGATGGGTCGGGAACCCGGCGCCGGGGGCGACGCGGTCCTCGTTGATCACCAGCAGCGGCCCGAACCCGACGAATTTCGGGTCGCGGTACTCGGCGAACGAGAAAGTGTGGCGGCTGTCGAGCCAGCCGTGCCGGCTATGGCCGCGTTCGTCGGAACGACGGATCGTGATCATCGGCTGCCTCATTCCCTGGTTGCAGTGATCCCCGCGGCCTTCAGAGCCGCGGCGACCTGGGCCACCCGACGGCCCTGAAACCGCGCGACCTCCAGGTCTTCTGCTCTCGGGGGCGCGGCCTGGGTGCCCGACACCGCGGTCGCCCCATACGGCGTGCCTGCCTTGTACATCACCGCATCGGCGTACCCCAGCGGTACGATGATGAGGCCGAGATGCGCCATCGGGTTATACAGCGACAGCAGCGTGCTCTCGTTGCCGCCATGTAAGGTCGAGGTGGACGCGAATACCGCGCCCGTCTTGCCGTTCAGCCGGCCGCGGAACCACAGCCCGCCGAGACTGTCGATATACGCCTTCAGCTCCGACGACACGCTGCCGAACCGGGTGGGGGTGCCGAAGATGATGGCGTCCGCCCACTCGGCATCGGCCTCGGTCGGTGCAGCATAGGCTGCGTTCATTCGCTCGGCGTTCTCCGCCCAGCCTGGAGCTTTCGCCATGATCTCGGGGCCGACCAGTTCACGAGCGCGACGCAGGCGCGGTTCCGCGCCGGCCTCGCGGGTGCCTTCGGCCACGGCGAGCGCCAGCGCCTCGGTGACGCCGGAGCGGGAATAGAACGCAATCAGGACATTGGCAGCCATCGGGCGATCCTTCGGGTGGTTGGTCGCTCAGCCAAATGGGTCGTCTCGCCATCTATCCAATCGGCATAATATCGATAGAACGCAGCGATAGATTGGATATGCCGGATCCCAGCCTGCCGACGCTCGACCAGCTTCGCGTGTTCACCGCCGTCGCCGATACCGGCAGCTTCTCGGCGGCCGCGCGGCGGCTGAACCGCGCCCAATCCGTGGTCAGCTACACTATCGCCAACCTGGAATCGCTGCTCGGCGTGACGCTGTTCGAGCGCGACGGCCGCCTCCCGGTATTGACCGAGGCCGGCCGCGCCCTGCTGGCCGACGCTCGCCGGGTCGGGCTGCTGGTGGACGAGATGCGTGCCCGCGCCGCCGGCCTGCAGCGCGGGCTGGAGGCCGAGATCGCGCTCGCCGTTGATGTATTGTTCCCCACCTGCGCGCTGGTCGAGGTGCTGCGGGACTTCGCCGCCGCCTTCCCCACCGTCACGCTCCGTCTCTGCATCGAGGCACTGGGCGGCGTCACCCAGCTTATTCTCGACGGCGCCGCCGGCCTTGGCGTGAGCGGGCGTGTCGCCGTGGCCTGCCCCGAGCTCGAATGGCGCCGCATCGGCGAGGTGATCCTGGTCACCGTCGCCCCACCTGCGCACCTGCTGGCATCGATCCCCGGGCCGATCCCCCGGGCCGCGGTGCGCGATCAGCTTCAACTCGTGCTGACCGACCGCACCCGCCTCACCGAGGGGCAGGATTTCGCCGTCCACGCCTTGCGCACCTGGCGTCTCGGTGATCTCGGGGCGAAGCACGCCATGCTGCTGGCCGGGCTCGGCTGGGGCAACATGCCCGCGCACATGGTGGCCGACGACCTGGCGGCCGGCCGGCTGGTGCGCCTGAAGCTGGAAGACGCCGCGGAGCACCGCTTCGAACTCGGCCTCGTGCATCGCACCGACCACCCGCCCGGCCCCGCCTCCCGCTGGCTCGCCCACCGCCTGGAACTCCACCTCTCCCGCTCTTGCGGGAGGGGGGCCGGGGGGAGGGGGCCGCGGAGCAAGCGCACAACCCCCTTGCGGCACGTGACCGGACGCCCCCATCAGAAGCAGCGGACCTCGGCCTCCGCCTGCGCCTCGCGCAGTTCGCGCACAAGCTCGGCAGTCGGCGGCGCCTGGAACTCGTCGGCCAGATAGCCTCCGACGCCCTGACGCATACGCAATACCGTCTCCGCCTCCTGATAGTCCCTATACGGCACGATAGAGGCGATCACATCGACCGAGCAGGAGCAGCGCTGCAGCGCATCCTGGGTGCCCCCATTGACCGCCATGCAACCCAATACGTAGTCGGCGCGGGCCGCCGTCGGATAGTCGTCGAGCGCGCTCGGGTTTTCGGACGGCGCCGCGGCGACCGTGACGACAGCGACAAGCGGCAGCCAGGCGAGAGTGATCCAGTTCATCGTCGTGTCCACGCAACAACGGCAAACGCCGCGAGTGGACCCCAACCTAACCCACCAGCGCGGCATCTGCCTAACGCCGCCCGGCAGCCAGGGCGTCGGTCGCGGAGCTTCCCAATCGGCTGCCGGTGTCGGAAGCTGACGGCGCAGCAGCAGGAAGAAACGGAGGCAAGCCGATGATCATGGTCAGCGTCATGTACCCCGCCAGCGAAGGCGCCAGCTTCGACGTGGACTACTACCTCAAGACGCATGTTCCGATGGTCGGCGCGCGTTGGAAGGACTGCGGGCTGCGCGAGGCGAAGGTGCTTCGCGGCAGTAGCGCGCCCGGCGGCGGAGCGCCGACCTACTCGATCATGGCGCTTCTGACCTTCGACTCGGCGGCTGCGTTTCAGCAGGCACTCGATCGGCACGGGGCGGAGATCATCGGCGACATTCCCAACTTTTCGAACGTCCAGCCCGTCATTCAGATCAACGACGTTCTGCTATGACTCCAACGATCCGCATCGCGGCCTGGACTTCAACGCGCGGCTGACGTTCATCGGAGCCCGACAGCCGGCGGTGGTCCAGGGCGAATCCTGAACCCCGCCGGTACCGTAGCAAGAGGTCCAACGCATGGCTCCGAACACCAGACGCGTGTTCCACGTGAATGATCTGCCGGCACCGGTCTTCGCCGAGATCATCGCCCGCCGCCCCGACGTGAAACTCGACCGCCTGTTCAACGACAGTCCAGACGACGTGGCCGAGCCGATCCTGGCGCGGGCGCACGCTTATCAGATCGGTGCCACGCGGGACGAGCTGGCAGCGAAATATCATGGCACGGCGGCGTTGCTGGCACGCACGCCGAATCTGCTGGCGATCTCCTCCAACGGCGCCGGGTACGACACGGTCGATGTGTCGGCCTGCACGGCGGCCGGGGTTGCGGTGGTCAACCAGACCGGCGGCAACAAGGAAGGTGTCGCCGAGCACGTGCTGGCGATGATGCTGGCGCTGTCGAAGCGCATCGGCGAGGGAGACCGGGCCATGCGGCGCCAGAAGGATGTCCAGCGGATCGCATATAAGGGCCACGACGTGGCCGGCCGCACGATCGGCATCATCGGGATCGGCAATATCGGCAGCCGCGTGGCCGAACTGTGCCGCGGGCTGTTCCGCATGCGAGTGCTGGCCTACGATCCTTATCTCACGGCCGAGGAGATTGCCGCACGCGCAGCAGAGAAGGTCGAGCTGAATGATCTGCTGCGCGATTCGGACTATGTGTCGGTGAATTGTCCGCTGACGGCGGAGACGCGCGGGATGATCAGCGCCGGCGAGTACGCGCTGATGCGGCCGGACGCGTATTTTATCACCACTGCGCGGGGCGGCGTCCATGACGAGGCGGCATTGGCCGACGCCCTGGCAAGCGGGCGGATCGCCGGCGCGGGTTTGGATGTGTGGGAGAAGGAACCGCCCGACCCCGATCATGAGCTGCTGCGGTTCGACAACGTGCTGGCCAGCCCGCACACGGCCGGGGTGACGCATGAGTCGCGGCACAATATGGGCCGGTTTGCGGCCGAGCAGTTGCTCGACATCCTGGACGGCAAGCGCCCGCCGCGGCTGGTCAATCCCGAGGTTTGGCCGCTCTATCGCCAACGGTTCGGACGGATCTTGGGATTCATGCCCGAGTGGTGACGGACAACGGTTTCAGCGATAACGCTCTTCCGCCCCGGGATCGCCGTTGTCGTGATAGCCGCGCTGCTCCCAGAAGCCCGTCCGGCCGGCGATGCTGATTTCGACGCGTCGTACCCATTTCGCCGATTTCCAGAAATAGAGATGCGGGATCAGCACCCGCACCGGGCCGCCATGCTCGCGCGAGAGCGGGGTGCCGTTCCATGTGTGCACCAGGAACACATCCGGCCGGTCGAACTGATCGAGCCGGACATTGGTGGTGTAGCCGTCGTATGAATGGAAGATGACGTGCCGCGCTTCGTCCTTTGGCTGCACCATTGCCAACAACATACGCGCGGCCACGCCGGTCCAGCGATTGTCGTAGCGCGACCACTGTGTGACGCAGTGAATATCGGATACGCGGTCCTCTTGCGGCAGCGCCATGAATTCATCCAGGTGCAGGCTGAGCGGGTGGGCCACAGCGCCGTCGATGTCGAGGCGGAACTTCTGCGCCGTCACGTCCGGCTGCACGCCAAGATCGAGCACCGGCCAGTCGCGCACAAGCCTCAGCCCAGGCGGCAGTCGATCACGTGCCGGATCGGCAGTGGTGCCGGTCAGCAGGCGTCCGTCGCGCGCCCAGGCCTGCTTAGCGGCAATAAGCTTTTGCGCCATCCGGCCGCTCAGGGGGACGTGCTCATCAGACTCTGTCACGGCAATGTCCGTCCTGAAGAACACCGTATGAGTTACATAATACAGCGGAGCATGAGGCTTGAATCATGCGAAGTTGTATCGCGCGCAGGTTGGTGTGGCGGCTGCGCGCGAAACAAGACTCACTACCGGTCAGCCGAAGGGTCGGCCGGTATCACCGCGCAAGGAAAAGTCGCCGCCCTCGGTTCGCGGCATCATCAGGTTGCGCCGCCTTCGATCATCTCGCCGAAGCGCACCCAGGTCTCGCCATCCCACTTCACAAGCTGCATGGCCCGAATCGGGTGGTAGTTCGTCGGGCTGGTGTTCAGCTTGATTCCAGGAAGAAGAACAGGGTCTTGCAGGTCGTGCAGGCTGAGCGCCTGCTTCAGCACGTTGGGTCGTGAGTAGTCGCCGGCGCACGCCTCCAGGACCTTCCACATCGCGTAGCTAGCGCCGTAACCCTGGACGTACGCGCTATCGGTGATGTCGCCGCGCGGGACGTATTTCGCCATGAACTGCTTGAAAGCCTGCATCCCGGCATCGGCAACCCAGGCCGGGTCGGTCGGGTCTTTATAGTAACGCGAGCTGATCATGCCGATGCCGTTCGCCACACCGGCAGGCCGCATCACCGCCCCGACCGAGATCGCGACGTTGGTCATAAAGAACATCGGCTTCCAGTCGAGGTCATGCACCTTGCGGATGGCCTGAGCCGCGGCTTTGGGCGTTGCCGCCACCAGCAAGGCGTCGGCGCCCGAGTTCTGCAGTTCGGCGATCTGACTGTCGATCGTGGGATCGGTCACCTCATAACTCGCCGTCCTGACCACGACCTTGTCCCAGTTGTTGCCCAGCACTTCACGCACGCCGATCGCATAGTCCTTGCCAAAATCGTCGTTTTGATAGAGCAATGCCAGCCTGGCCTTCGGGTTCTCCCGCAACATATACTTGGTGTAGATCTGGGCCTCAGTGCGATAGCTGGGCGTATACGGGACCGTCCACGGGGACTTCTTGTAGTCGCCCCATTTGGCCGCACCTGATAGGATGAACAACTGTGGCACTTTGTGACTGTTACAATAGGGTGCGATCGCCGTGTTGGAGGGTGTCCCCAGGGTGTTGAACAGGAAATCGACGTTTTCCTGCTCCACCAGCCGGCGGACGTCCTCGACCGTCCTCGGCGGGCTGTAGCTGTCATCCAGCGAAATGAACTCGACCTTGGTCCCGTTCACCCCGCCCTGGTCGTTCACCTCAAACATCCCCTCATTTTCCGTATGACATAAAAGAATCGGGCGACCGTAGAGGCGATTCCAAAAAGAATCGTGAAGCCGCCGCAGATGATGGATCCTTGCGAAGTCGCGAAAGTAGTTCCGCGCTCCCCGCAGACCGGCGAGTTTGCCTCCCGACACCGATTCGGGAGCTACCCATGGTCATCCGGGAGCGCGTTTCGTACAAGGGAATTCGCGACCTGCTTGGCGGCTTGCTGGAGCAGGACCTTCACGCCAAGCGTGTCAATTCTCTATGCGACGCCACGCTTGGCGTGTTGCACAGCGGCTCCCTGGCTATCTGTGCCATCGGCCAAGGCCTCGCCGCGGCGCGTAGTTTGAAGTCCAAGCACGCGATCAAGCAGGTCGACCGATTGCTCTCCAATACTGCCATCAGCGTCGACGATATTCTGGTGCGCTGGGTGCCCTTCGTCATCGGCGCACGCAGCTCCATCGTGGTGGCCATGGATTGGACCGACTTCGACGCCGACAACCAGGCCACCATCATGCTGGCCCTGATCAGCGACCACGGTCGCTCGACACCCCTGGTATGGCTGACCGTCGACAAGAGCACGCTCAAGGAGCGCCGCGGCTTCTACGAGCATCGCGTGCTGGTCCGGCTGGCCGAGCTGCTGCCGGCGGGGGTCAAGGTGTGCATCGTGGCCGACCGCGGCTTCGGCGATCAGAAACTGTACAAGATGCTGACCGAAGAGCTGTATTTCGACTACGTCATCCGCTTCCGTGGCAACATCACCGTGACCAGCGCCACCGGTGAGACGCGCACCGCGGCCGACTGGGTGCAGGCCGGCGGACGCGCCCGGGTGCTGCGCGGCGCCGAGGTCACCGCCGATCGCTACCGGGTGGGAAGCGTGGTCTGTGTCCAGGATCCGGATATGAAGCAAGCCTGGTGCCTGGCCGCCAGCAGCACCGATGCCACGGCCAAGCAACTGACCGGCCTGTACGGCCGTCGCTGGGGAATTGAGATCGACCAGGCATGGCGACTCTCAAGACTTTACAGGGTCAGGAGAGCCCGCCACGACGATTGGCGGCGGCCGACGACGCCATGGCGGGGGAGTTGCGCGAGCCAGCTTAAGGGCGGCAATCATGGCATCATCGGCGTGCACCAATTTGAACGTCGTGCCCTGGTGGCGAACCGCTCGACTGCGCAGACGTCCCTCCTGGACCCAGCTGTAGAGGGTCGATTTTGGCATAGCGAGATGCCGAGCCAATTCGGTAATCGTCCACTCCTCGGGCTGACGTTCAATGACCACAGGTCGCCGTTTGTGCCCAACGATTTCGACTTTGCTGAGGAGACGCTTAACCATCAACGCGGTGAATGTGTCACGTCGCTTAGGTGGTCGCCAACCTTCCTGGTTGAGGATTTCCGCGATCGCTGCATGGCGCTTCCCAGCACGCCGCAGCTCGGCTGCACGGGCGGTCAGTTGGTGGTAAGTGCTGAGTTGGTCGAGACGAGCAACCGGTCGAACCAGCTGGTGCGAGGTTTGGTGGCCACCGTGCCAATGACAGCTCACGCGGACTTGCTCCGTGCCGTCGATGACTTCAACCAACACCCGTTCGAGCAGCAGGCGAACCAGGGCTTGTCGCTCTTCCTGAGTGGCGGCTGCCCAGACGCCGGGTAAGTCGTGTGCCAGTTGGCGAATTCCTGCAACTTCGGCTGCGGTCAAGCTCCGCGGCTGGTCACGCTGGAAACGTTCATAGTCCCCTGCCAGGCGTGCCTGCTCGGCCAGCGCCTGCTCCCATTGGCGTTCGAGAGTACGGCCCACCAGTCGGTTCTCCGGTTCTATGGCATCGAATTGCCGGCGGGCTCGTTGCGCCTGGTAGCCTGCTCGTTCGAGCCGATGGCGCCACTGAGCGTCCAGCGCCGCGCGCTCGCGTTCCAGCTCGCCGGCCGCCAGCAAGCTTACCTCCAGCGCAGCCGGCTCGAGCGCCTCCACCACAAGCCGGCTTATCAGAGCATCAAGCGGCGCCGCCTTGAGCGTCTGGCAGACCGGTCCAGCGTAGTCGCTGGCCAAGTGGATACATACGTAGCGCGGAGCGGTGCCGTTTTGGTTGTACTGGGCGGTCATTCGTAGACCGCACCGACGGCAGATCAGCAGCCCAGACAGCAAGGCCTGGCCGGCGCGTGGCACTCCAGAGACCGTCGCCTTGTTCGACCGAAGCTGCGTTTGATTGCGCTGATACTGTTCCCAACTGATGTAAGCTGGAAGACGGTCCGGCAGAAACACCTCGGCTTCCTCCGGAGGGCTGGAGCGCCGTCCAGTACCCGGTCGCCCTGGTTTGCGCCGGCGTGGATCAGACGCTCGCCGGCCATATAGGTAGACACCCGCATAGGTCGGATTGTGCAACAGATCATTCAGCGAAACCCGGTTGGGGCGATGCCATTCCAACTCGCCCTTGTTGGTGCCGCCCTGCGTGCGCACCGGCATCCCGATGTCATGATCGACCAAGTAGCGCAGCACCTTGCCAATGGTGCGAAACCGATCGAACAGATCGAATACCAGCCGGATCGTCGCCTGCGCCTGTTCGTCGGGCTCCAGGACGACTTCCCCCGACGGACGCCGCAGATATCCCATCGGTACCGTCTTGCCGAGTTCGCCGCGACGGGCCTTCGCTCGCCGCCCCTCTAACATCCGCGCCTTGATGATGTGAAGTTCGGCCTCAGACATGGTACCCTTTAAGCCCAGCAGCAGGCGATCGTTAAAATTACCCGCATCGTACACGCCTTCGGAATCCGCAATCAACGTGTCGAACAACGCGCAGATCTCCAGCAGCTGATGCCAATCCCGGCATGATCGGGCGAGCCGCGACATCTCCACCCCCAGCACAATGCCGACATGGCCGAGACCGACCTCTGCCACCAGACGCTGGAAGCCGGGACGGCCCTCGATCGAGGCACCAGACCGCCCCAAATCATCGTCGATCACCACGATCGATGCGCGGTCCCAGCCAAGCTGCAGCGCCCGATCCACCAGAGCATATTGCAGCCGCGTCAATTCTTGGTGTCGCTCAACCTGCTGAAGCGTGGACTGGCGAATGTAGACTATCGCCATCCGCTCCCGATGCCGACGGTGGATCTTGTCCGACACCATGCCGTGGGGCGCCGGACACCAAACCTCGCTCACCATGATTGGACTCCCCGGCCACAACCACCGCGCGGCTCTGGCGAAGTGTCATCAGCGTCAGTGCACGCAGCACCGTGCGTCGCCGGTCGTCGGGCAACATCTGCCATACCGGTCGACCGGCCTCGTTCATCGCGTGATCCCAGCCAGCGAACCAGCGCTCGAAGCGCCTCGCGGCCGAGTATGGGCGGTCCCGGCGAGTTGGTTAAACTATCAGCGGTATCATGGATGGGATATCGAATGCAGCTTACGCGACAGCAAGGACCTGCGCTTCGGCATGGGTCTGGGCACCATCCGTGTCAAATCCCCCGAGCGGCGTGACCGGCTATGGCTGATCAACGCATTCGCCGTCGTCCTGCTGACCTTGCTGGGGGCCGCCGGCGAAGCCTTGGGTTATGATCGGATGCTCAAGACCAACACCGCCAAACGCCGTGCCCATTCGTTGTTCCGCCAGGGCTGCCTGCTCTATGACCTCATCCCGACCATGCGTGACGACTGGCTGCGCCCATTGATGCAGCGCTTCTCCCAAATGCTGCACGAGCAACCTCTCTTCGCAGACGTTTTCGGACCGGTTTGATAAATGAGGGGAGTCTTGAGGTCGTTCACCCATTCGAAGAAGCCCGCATCGGCCTTTCCGATCGAGCTGTAGGCCGAGGCCGGACCGGAATACGGCATCGTATTGCCGATCTTCACTGTTTTGTCAGCGCCGAGTGCGGAGCGCAGCACCGCCGGAGCGAGCGCCGCCCCGGTTGCCAGCATCGTTCTTCTGGTGAGCATTCGAGAATCCTCCCCTCGCAGGACCATCGTTTTGTCGGTCGGGCAAGCGGACAGTTTAATCGGCGCTCAGGATGATTGCAAGCTATTCTCTAACTGGACTGGGGTCAGCGGGTGAGATTGATCGCCGCTTCGCGGTACGCGACCTACGAGATGAGGTGGACATGCGACAGACCGCGGATAATGGTCTGATGGTCGCCTTGGTCCGGCAGGAGCTTGCAGGCCCTTTGGCATGACAGACTATCCGGAACCCGCGGCCCGCAGCACCGCTGCATCCGCAAAACGCTTTCATTCGGATATTGTACAGGCAGGACGTTGGTGGTGTAACCGTCGTATGAGTGGAAGACGACGTGCCGCGCCTCCTCTTTTGGCTGCACCATTGCCCAACAACGTGCGCGCCGCCACGCCGGTGCAGCGATTGTCATAGCGCGACCACTGGGTGACGCAGTGAATATCGGATACACTGTCCTCTTGCGGCAGCACCATGAACTCATCCAGGCGCAGGCGGAGCGGGTGCGCCACAGCGCCGTCGATATCGAGACGGAACTTCTGCGCCGTCACGTCCGGCCGCACGCCAAGATCGAGCACCGGCCAGTCGCGCACAAGCCTCTGCCCAGGCGGCAGTCGATCACGTGCCGGGTCGGCAGTGGTACCGGTCAACAGGCGTCCGTCGCGCGCCCAGCAGGGGCACGTCATTATGAGACTCACGGCAACATCCGTCCTGAAGCACACCGAATGAGTTGGCGCTGTTTGTGGCGCTTCACGCACGGGATCGAACGCCAACTGACGTGACCAGTGACGGCGTCACGCCCCGCTCGACAACACACCCGCGCTCTCGAAATACTCCCCGGCTGTGGCCCGAAAGCGTGGTCGGCGTCGTTGGACCCGGCACCCGCCCCGCAGCGAGCTGAGCACGATCACCGACCGAGGGCGGATTGATCGACAAACAGTAGCCATCGCCATGCAACCAGCAGGTCCCATCCGCGGTGTGCGGATCCACTCGCAACGACTGGATAAAGCGCCGCCCACCACCTGCCAAGGCTCGGACCAACGCACGCTCTGCACTCCGCTCCCGCGCTCCGGCGCACGGATAGATCATCACGCCGGAAATGACAGCCGCGGCGTACATCGCCTCCTCGCCCATCCTCTCGATGCGCAGCACGATCCCGTCGTTCCGCTCCGTCGTCAGGGGCAGCAGCATGCGTCCGCCCGGCTTCAAGGCCGAGAGCCAACCTGGCATCGGATGCGTCGCCCCCGCATTGACAATCAGAGCATCGACCGGACCAGGATCGTATTGGCTGCCATCCGCCGTTACGATCTTAACATTCGCCCGGTCAGCCAGATTGGCGCGCGCCTGCTTGGCCAAATCGGGGTCGATCTCGATCCCGACCACCCGCCCTGCCGGGCCGACGATCTCGGCCTGGATGGCGGTGTAATACCCGGTCCCCGCGCCGACATGACACACGGTGTCGCCGCGTCGCAGGCCCAGCTTGTTCAACAGATCGGCCCAGAACTGCGGATGCCCGTTATTCAGCTCGCGCACCGGATCGATCGCCAGCAGCACGTTGTGGTAGACATGCGCCGGATCGTCGTCAGGCGTGCGCCAATACGTGCGGTCGTCTCCCATCACCAGCCACGGTCCCGGCCCCAGGAATTTCTCCCGCGGCACCGAGGCAAAGGCACGAATGACAGCGTCGGCGCCCACATGCGCGACAAACCGCAGTTCTTCCGCATAGAAACGGCGCGCGGCTTCGATCCGCTCGGCCGGGTGGGACATGCAAGACCTCCAGGTTGACGCAGCCGGATATGCGCCCGCGCGCCGGCCACGCGGACCGCGCGGAAATCTTTTTTCCTCTTGTCCGCACCGCCGTCCGTTATGTGCATACTCTGTCGTCATGCAACGATCGGCCGAACGCACCGCGATTGAGCCCGCCAGCATCGCGCGAACGACCGAGCAGGTCGCGCGCGCTCTCCGGCGCCTCACCGATGCCGACCTGCTACGGCTGGAGGCGCTGGCCCGCCTGCGGGCCCGCGGGTTGCCGGGCGGCATCACCTGGTCGGACCTGCTGAACGAGGCGATCCGGCGTGCCCTCGACGGCTCGCGCCTGTGGCCGCCGGGGGTGCCGCTGCTCGCTTTCCTCGCACAGGTCATGCGCAGCATCTGCAGCGAGCAGTTTCGTCGCAACGCGTTGGAACGCCGGCTGGCGCTGGCCGACGCGGCGGCGTTCTGCCGCAGCGAAACAGACGACATCGACCCGGAACGCATCGTTGCCGCCGCGCAGGCGCTGGCCGCGATTCACAAGCTGTTCGCCCGCGACGCCTCGGCGCTCGTCGTCATCGCGGCGCTGGCGGATGGGCGCACGGCGCAGGAGATCCGCGACATCCATGGCTTGTCGGAAACCGAGTACGACACCATCCGCAAGCGGATCCGGCGAACCCTGCTGCGGCAGGGCCTTGTAGGAGGCAAGCCATGAAGGACTGGCAGCCGGTGGCCGAGCTGGAATGCCTGCTCGACGCGTTGGAGGCGGAACTTCTCTCCGCCACTGACGAGGAAATCCGTGATGCGGTGGGCCGCCGTCAGCCTGCGCGCGCCGCCGCCCGCGCGGTTTCTGAAGCGATTGCCATGCCGGAGACGATCGGCTGGCCGCCTGGCGTGACCCGCCTGCCTGCCTTCGACCGGACAACGCTGTCCGCGTTTCGGCCGAGAGAACACTGACCCGGACCCCGACCGCGCGTTTCTTGACTCGCCGGATTGGCGGCCCATAGCGTCCGCCGTTGCAGGGATGCAATCCGGGGGACGGAATGACCGCGTTTCTTTTCACCGCCGGGCGGTTCCTCGATCCGCGCCGCGACGAACTCGCAGAAGGGATCGAGGTCCTGGTCGAGAACGGCACCATCAAGGAGGTGTCCGACCGCCCCATCCACAGCGCCGGCGCCACCCGCATCCCGATCGGCAACCGCACGCTGATGCCGGGGCTGATCGACGCGCACATCCACGTCGTGCTGACCGAGGTGAACCTGCGCCTGCTCGACGACGTACCGCTGACGCTGCTCGCCGCCAAGGGCTCGGTCGCCATGCGGGCGATGCTGATGCGCGGCTTCACCACCCTGCGCGATGCCGGCGGCGCGGATTGGGGGATGAAAGCCGCGGTCGAGCAAGGCCTGTTTGAAGGTCCGCGTCTTTACATCGCCGGCCAGCCGCTGAGTCAGACCGGCGGCCATGCGGATCATCGCCGGCGCACCCAAACTAGCTTCGTTTGTGCCTGCTGCAACGGATTGAACTGGACTTCTCGCGTCGCCGATGGCGTTCCCGACGTAATCAAGGCGGTGCGCGACAAGCTGCGCAAGGGCGCGGACCACATCAAGCTGATGCTCTCCGGCGGCGTCGCCTCGCAGGCTGATCCGCTGGAGAGCGTGCAATACCGCATGGACGAGATCGAGGCGGCGGTCGAAGAGGCTGCCCGTTGGGGCAGCTATGTCGCAGCCCACGCGTACAGCGCCAAGGCGATCGAACGCGCGGTCACCGGCGGCGTGCGCACGATCGAGCACGGCAACCTGATCGATCCGCCGACCGCGGCGCTGATGGCTGCGCGCGGTGCTTACCTCGTGCCGACACTGGTCGCCTATGACTCGCTCAAGAAGCGCGGGCCGCAGTTTGGCTTGTCCGAGTACAGCCTGGCGAAGAACGAGAAGGTGTTAGCGGCCGGGTTGCATTCGTTGGAAATGTGCTGGGCCGCTGGGGTGAAGATCGGTTTCGGCAGCGACCTGCTGGGCCAGCTCCAGACCGATCACTGCAACGAGTTCACCATCCGTGCCGAGGCGATGCGCCCGCAAGAGGTGATCCGCTCCGCCACGCTGGTCAATGCCGAGATCGTGCGCTCCGAGGGCAAGCTGGGCGAGATCGTCCCCGGCGCGCATGCCGACCTGTTGGTGCTCGACGGCGACCCATATCGCGACCTCGGCGTATTCCGCAACGACGGCAGCCGTCTCGCCGCGATCATGGCCAATGGCCGCTTCGTCAAGAACACGCTCTGACCGAATGCCGCCCGGCACCCTCACCCGCCCCGCTGCGCGGGGCGACCTCTCCCGCAGAGCGGGAGAGGTGTTGAGGGTACTGGCCGTCAACGTGCTTGTCGCCATCGGGGCCATACTCATTGGCCTGCCGCTGTTGCTGACCGTCTATCTCAGCCTGTTCGACGAGAAACTGATCACCTACCCCCCGCGCGGCTACACCCTCGCCTGGTATCCGGCGATCATTCCGAATTTCGGCGGCCCGCTCCTGGTCAGCGCCGAACTAGCGGGCCTCGCCGTAATCGCCAGTCTCCTACTCGGCGTGCCGGCCGCAATCGGTTTGTTCCGCCACCGCTCGCGCCTGACCGGCGCGATCGCGGTCCTGCTGCTGGCGCCGATTACCTTCCCGGACATTGCGCTCAGCCTGGCGATTTACGTCTTCCTCGTGCTGATCGAGCAGCTCACTACGTTGGAATTCGTCGGCTTCACCGGCTTGGTGATGGCGCATGTCCTGATCACCACACCCTGGGTCGTGCGGCTCTGTCTCGCGAGCCTCGCCAACCACGACAGCGCGGCCGAGGAAGCCGCAGCCAGCCTCGGCGCCCGCCCGATCACCGTGATCCGCCGCGTCACCCTGCCGGCGATGCGCGCGGGGATCGTCGCGGCAGCGCTGTTCGCCTTCATCGTCTCGTTCGACAACCTGGCGATGGCGCTGTTCCTCGCCGCCCCGGGTGTCACCACCCTGCCGGTGGCGATCCTGCAATATCTCGAATACCACATCGACCCGCTGGTCGCCGCGGTCGCGGTGGCGCAGATGTTGGTCATCGGTGCTGCGTTGCTGGTGCTCGACCGCTTCGTCCGCATCGCCCAGGTGGTCCGATGAGCGAAGCCGCGTCGCTCGTCCTGGATCGCGTCTCCCGCCGCTTTGGCGATCATGCCGCGGTTGCCGAGATGTCGCTGACGATCCCACCGGGTGAGTTGGTCGTGCTGCTTGGCCCCTCCGGCTGCGGCAAGACCACCACCTTGCGCATGATCGCCGGGTTCCTGCATCCGACCGAGGGCGATATTCGCCTGGACGGGCACAGCATTCTGCCGCTGCCGCCGTACCGGCGACAGATGGGCATCGTGTTTCAGAGCTACGCCCTGTTCCCGCATCTCTCCGTCGCGCGCAACGTCGCCTTTGGTCTGGAGATGCGCCGCATGGCGAAGCCAGACATTGCAGCGCAGACCGCCGAGATGCTGCGGCTGGTGAAGTTGCAGGACCTCGCCGCGCGGTTGCCGCGCCAGCTTTCCGGGGGTCAACAGCAGCGGGTGGCGCTGGCCCGGGCTCTCGCGATCCATCCCAGGCTGCTGCTGCTCGATGAGCCGTTATCCAACCTGGATGCGGCGCTGCGCACCGAAATGGCGCGCGAGATCCGGCTGCTGCAACGCGACCGCGGCATTACCACGGTGATGGTCACGCACGATCAGTCCGAGGCAATGGCGCTGGCCGACCGACTGGTGGTGATGCGCGATGGCCGGGTGCAGCAGAGCGGCCGACAGGAGGAGCTGTACGAGCGTCCCGCCAATCCCTTCGTCGCTGGTTTTATTGGCGGCAGCAACATCCTCTCCGGGCGGCTTGATGCCGGACGGCTAGTACTGGCCGGCGGCACCGCGATCGCATTGGCCGCGCATTACGGCGCAGCAGGCGTAGCCAGCCTCGCGATCCGACCGGAGAGTATCCGCCTCGCATTGCCGGGCGCACCTGTGCGCATCCACGGTGAGGTCGAGCTGTGTACGTATCTTGGCGCCATAATCGAGCACGTGGTTCGTCTCGACGCCGGAAGCAGCATCGTTGTGCGTGGCCCCGGTCTTGGCCCCGGCGCAACTCCACGGCACGATCCAGGCACGCCCGTCGGCCTGCATTGGACCGCGGGTGAGGAGCGCCTGTTCGACGCCGCCGGCGCGCCGCTCGCCGCCATCGTGCCAAGCGAAACCATGCAAGGAGAGAAGGCATGCACCAATTGACGGTTCCACGACGCACGCTGCTGGGCAGCGCTGCATTGCTTGCCGCACCCGCTATCATCCGTCCCGCCCGCGCCGCCGAGCGCTGCGTGGTCGGCACCTGGGGCGGCGACTATGCACGCCTGCTGCGTGAGAATATCGACGATCCGATCCTCAAGCCGCAGGGCGTCGAGGTGGTGCAGGATGTCAGCGACGAGGCGCCGCGCTACGCCAAGCTTGTTGCGCAGAAGATGCTGCCGCGCGGCAGCATGGACATCGCCTGCTTCGGCGCACCGAATGGGTTCCGCGGCGGCCAGGCCGGGCTGCTGGAGAAGCTCGATCCCGCCAAGGCGCCGAACCTCAAGAACGTCTCCGATTTCCTGTGGAACGATTATTTCGTGCCGCACATCTACAGCACCCAGGTGATCGCCTATAACCCGCAGACCGTCTCCGACCCGCCGAAGAGCTTCGGCGATCTGCTCGACCCGAAATGGAAGGGCAAGGTCGGCGTCGTCGCCACCGCCGGGTTCTGGCTGATGATGGCGGCCGCGCTCTACGCCACCGGCAACCCCGACGATTTCGACAAGGCCAAGCCGCTGATCCTGAAGCTGAACGATAACGGCCTGCACCTCTATCCGGAAACCGATAACCTCGCGCCCGCCTTCAAGTCCGGCGAGATCGAGGTCGGTATGATCTGGTTCGCCCGCACGGTGATGTGGCAGAACGCCGGCTTCCCGGTGCAGGGCCGTTATCCCAATGAGGGCTCGATCCTGTATGTCTCCGGCATGGTCATCCCGAAGAACGCGCCGGATAAAGACACCATCTGGAAATACGTCGATGCCATGCTGGAACCCTCCGCACAGCAGGGGTTTGCCGCGCATATGGGCTATCTGCCGACAGTCACTGACGCGAAGCTGGTCGGCACGATTGCGGAGCAACTCGCCTTCCCGAACCCCAAGCCGAAGCTGGTGCAGCCGGACTACGCCTATACCACGAAGGTGCAGGCCGAGATGCAGGACTGGTGGGACAAGAACGTGCAGCATGCCTGATCCGGCGCGGAGCGAGTCGCGGGCCGCGCTGCCGCTGCTCGGCCCGGCCACGCTCCTGGTTCTGATCATGCTGCTTGGCCCGCTGGCACTGCTGGCGCGATTCAGCCTGAACCGGTTCGACCCAACCCAGATCATGATCGCTGCCGTCACCCCGGCAAATTACGCGCGGTTCTTCACCGACCCGTTTTACCGGGACGTGCTGGTCACCACCGTGCGCGTCTCGGCCATCGTCACCGTCACCTGCCTGGTGTTCGGCCTGCCGATGGCGTGGCGTCTGGCCCAGAGCACCAGTCGGTTCAAGTCGGTCTGGCTGACGCTGATCATCCTGCCGCTGTTCATCGGTGCGGTGACGCGCACCTCCGGCTGGATGATCCTGTTCGCCCGCGGCGGCATGCTGGACATCGTGCTGACCCGGCTGTTCCACGCCCGCCCGGTCGATCTGATGTTCACAGAGAATGCGGTGATCGCCGGCATCGTCTCGATCAACCTGCCGTTCACCGTGCTCGCGTTGCAATCCGTGTTCGAAGGCATTGACCCGCGACTGGAGGAAGCCGCCGCCAGCATGGGCGCGGCGCCGGCCCGTGCGTTCCGCCGCGTGGTGCTTCCGCTCGCTCTGCCCGGCGTGCTGATCGCCGCGGTGCTCTGCTTCATCCTGTGCATGAACGCCTTCGCCACGCCGGTGCTGCTCGGCGGGCCGCGTTTCCACATGATGGCACCGCTGATCTACTGGGAGTTCACCAACAATAACAACTGGCCGTTCGCCGCGGCGCTGGCCTTTATCCTGATGGCGACGACGCTGGCGCTGACCGGGGTCGCGAACCTGCTGATCCCGCGACGCTATCGCATGGGCCGCGGCCGTTGAACAGCATCGAAGTCAGCCTGCTCGTCGCCGCCTGCGTCTTTGCCGGTGGTATTGTCGGACTGAACCTTCATCGTGTGCTGCCCCGAACGCATCTGACAAAGGAAACGCAAGACGTTATCCGACTCGGCACCGGCATGGTGTCGGTGCTGGCCTCGCTGGTGCTCGGCCTCTTGATCGCGACGGCGAAGAATTCCTTCGATACGACCGACCAATCGATCCGTGCCTACGCAGCCGAGATTGCGCTGCTCAACGAGACACTGCGTGACTATGGCAGAAGCGCGTCCGGCGCGCGCGACATCCTGCGCCAGTACACCAAACAGCTTCTGCAAAACCTCTGGCCGAAGAAGGGGGAGCGACCGTCGGACCTGGAAAGCGACAAAGCCGGCGCGCTTCTGGAACACGCTCGCGAGGCCATCCGCGCTCTCATAGCCTGTCTCTGAATGATAGCGAAACAGCCGCTCCCGACCCAAAGCGGCGCTAGGGTGACCACGGCACCGACAGCCGGAGTCGGCCCGAGATACCCTGGTCACCCCGAAGGCCGTATTCCCGGACACGCGCATTTCTGGGGGGCACTGGTATCCGTCCGCCCGGAATGCAACGAGACGGTCATTGAACGCTACCCGTCGGAGGCGTAACGTACGGGCAGTTATTCTGCGGATTTCGCCGTCCGCCAACAAAACAGGAGAGGATCATGGCAGTCAGCGTCCCCACACCATCCCAGCTGGAGCGGCGGTAGCCAGGCTCCCCACCCGAGCCGCCGGAGTCGACCCAGAGCGGAAGATGCCGGTAAGTGCTTGCGGCCTTCTTGCAGCTACGCCCGACGGATGACCGCCCCTGGCGACTGGAATACGCCGTCCTTGCAAGCTCCGCGCAAGATGGCGACACCATGTGCGTCTCCAATATCCGCGACTGTGCCTGGACCTCCGAGACGACCGCGATCCCCCGCTACTACGGCGCAGCTTTAACTTGAACGAGGTGAAGGGCGTCGATCTTGTGATGTCCTACTGGGCCGGCGACGAAATCGCCCATGTCTTCGTCAGTTTGACGTTCGATGACGGATGCCATCTGGCGGTCTCTGTGAGACACTCCGCGCTGCTGGACAGGAACTCCTCAACTCTGGGCGGCTTCTTTCGGAACTACGAACTGATCTACGTCATCGCTAACGAAAGAGACCTCATCGGCGTGCGCACCGATATGCGGTGGGAGCGTGTATACATCTACCCCCTCCAGACCGCGCCCGGGACTCCTAGATGCGGTAATGGGGCCGCCCAGCGAACGGGCTAGCGGGAGCGGTGGCTGTCCCTCACAGTGATGGTTGTGTAACGGGGTCCGAATGGCTCGGGCCCAAGCATCGAGAGAGGGACAGCCGTGGAATACTATGCCGCAATCGACGTCTCGCTGGAACTCAGCAGTGTGTGCGTGGTGGACGGGACCGGGAAGATCATCCGCGAGGCGAAGGTGGTGAGCGAGCCGGAGGCGCTCGTTGCGTTCTTTCGCGATATCGGCCTGACGTTCACGCGGGTTGGCCTGGAAGCGGGTCCGTTATCGCAGTGGCTGCATGCGGGGCTGACGGAAGCAGGGCTTCCGGCGATCCTGATCGAGACCCGGCACGTCAAGGCGGCATTGAAGGCGATGACGGTGAAGACGGATCGCAACGACGCACGCGGCATGGCGCAGTTGATGCGCCTGGGCTGGTTTCGACCGGTGCACGTGAAGACGCTGCCGGCGCAAGAGATCCGGGTGCTGCTGGTCGGGCGGAAGCTGCTGCTGGGCAAGCTGCACGATGTCGAGCTCGGCATTCGCGGCCTGCTGCGCGGCTTCGGCCTGAAAGTCGGCAAGGTGAGCAAGAACGGCTATGAGGCTCGCATCCGGGCGCTGGTGACAGGGCATCCGATGCTGGAGCCGGTTGCGGACGCGATGCTGAAGGCGCGGGCGAGCCTGCGAGACGAATGCGGGAAGCTGCATCGGATGTTGTTGCGTATCGTCCGTCACGATACTATATGCCGACGTCTGATGAGCGTGCCTGGTGTCGGGCCAGTTGTTGCGATAACCTACAAGACGGCGATCGACGATCCGACGAGATTTCGCAAATCCAGGGATGTCGGGCCCTATTTTGGCCTGACACCGAAGAAGTACCAATCTGGCGAGGTGGATTGGACGGGGCGAATCAGCAAGGTTGGCGATGCGATGGTACGAACCACGCTGTTTGAAGCGGCAAACGTTATGCTCACTCGCACCACGCGGTTCTCCGCGTTGAAGGCGTGGGCCCTGCGGATCGCGAAGCTGCGCGGGTTGAAGCGGGCGAAGGTGGCGCTGGCACGCAAACTGGCGGTGGTGCTGCATCGCATGTGGGTTGATGGCAGCGAGTTCCGCTGGAGCAGGACGTCAGCCGACGCTGCCACTTGATAAGTTCAACCGGAAAAGGAGGAGGGACAACGGAGGGCGCAACAGCTCTTCGATAACGAGGTCCCGTCGCAGGGACGCGGATCGAGTGAAGCCGCAAACATGGGCGTCGGCCGGAGCAACCACCGGACCACGCGCACCCTAGATTGGCTCGCTCGGTCTGTCTGATCGCATGAAGTGGCGGCTCCAACGCCGACCACGAACAGAAGCCCGAGCCCTGCGGCGTGATGCGTTAACGAGGGTCTTGACACCAGCGGCCCCATTACAGAAGCCCATGTTTCCCCTTCGGGTCCGGCAGGCTGAGCCGGTCCCATTGATTTTGCTTGATCCGGAGGTCGTTTTCCCGGTTTTTCGCGAAAACGTAGTGACAGAGGTTCGCTAAAATTGGCGAATTTTCCTGCTTGCAGCACTCGGACTCTTATTGCTATCCGCAGGGCCAGATATTGGGGAAGCGATGTTCCTGCGCGTGGTTCGCGCCGCCGGCGGCGCCGGGGTGACGCACGAGTATGTGCGCGTCGTCGAAGCCTTTCGCGAGAAGGGCAAGACACGGCATCGCACCATTCTCAATCTCGGTCGCCGCGACGTGCTGGCGGCGCATCTCGACCTCGGCAAGCTGACGCGCCTGTTGCACGGCGAGGCGGTCGCGGCCTGGGATTGGGGACCGACGCTGGTGGCGCGCCACTTGTGGCGCGAGCTCGGGCTCGAGGCGACACTCGACCGGCTGAGCAGGCCCGGCCATCGCGATGTCAGCACGCTGAGCGACCGTGCTTTGCTGCTGGTGGTCAATCGCCTCACCGCACCCGGCAGCGAGCATGGGCTGGCGCGTTGGCTGGAGACCGACTTCGTCTGCGATCGCGACGGTCGGCGTTGGCTGGCGCAATGGCGCGACGAGACCAGGCGCAAAGCCAGCCGGACGCCGCGGGTGCAGGTCGAGCTGCGCCAGCTCAAACAGTGGTACCGAACGCTTGACCAATTGCTCAAACGCAAGGCGGCGATCGAGCATGCGCTCTATCTCAGGCTGCGTGATCTGTTCTCGCTGCAGATCGACGTGGTGTTCTACGACCTCACCTTCGACCTATTTCGAAGGCAAGGGACCAGCGGAGCTCGGCGCGCATGGCCACAGCCGCGATGGCAAGCCGCGCAACCCGCAGGTGTTGGTCGGCCTGGTCTTGGTCGACGGCTGGCCGATCGCGCACCACGTGTTCGCCGGCAATCGGCGCGATGCCATGACCGTCTCCGATGTGGTGCATGATCTGGAGCAACGCTTCGGCATCAAGCGCATCGTGTTGGTGGGCGACCGCGGCATGGTTACCAGCCAGAACCTCGATGAGCTGCGCAGCGGCGGTCATGGCTATATCGTCGGTCGCAATCGCCGTCGCAGCGGCGAGATCTTCGACTATATCCAAAGCGCCACCGGAGCGTGGATCGAATGCCCGTGCGGCATCACTGCCGGCGAGAAGCCGACACCTCCAAAGACACTGGTTCAGGAAGTCACCTCGAACAGACCCGGTGTCCGCGTGTTTGTCGTTCATTCCGAGGAGCGCCTGGCGTTCGAGCAGGCGCAACGCGTCAAGGCCATGGATCGCGTGCGGAGCAAGCTCGACAAGCTGGCGCGTCGCGTTGCCAGCGGAAAGCTGAAAGCCCCCGAGAAGGTCGGCGCCGCTGCCGCCGCCATCCTGACCCGCCATCACGGTCACCGCTACTACGACTGGCGCTATGAGGACGGGGTTTTTCGCTTCTTCGAGCATCCCCTCCACTTCGCCAGGGAGAAGGCGTACGAAGGCAAATACGTCATCCAGACCGAAGAACCCAATCTGTCCGCGGTCGAGGCGGTGCGCCTCTACAAAGAACTCGCCGACGTTGAACGCTCTTTTGCCAATCTCAAAGACGTCATTGACATGCGGCCGATCTATCATCAGACTGACGCCCGTGTGCAGGCCCACATCTTCGTCGCCGCATTAGCTCACTTGCTGCACCGGGCCATCGAAAAGAAGCTCAAGGCTGCACATCTCGACCTCTCCGCAACCGAGGCATTGACGGCTCTTAAATCTGTCCGAGTGGTCGATATCGATCTCGGCAACGGCACCACAAAACGGTCGGTCACACGGGGCACACAGCGCGCCGCCGCGGTGCTCAGCGCCCTCGGCATCACCGAGCTTGATCCGCCAGTCCCGCCAAAATCGGCCCAAACCGTGATGTAGTGCCAAACCGTCTCGCCAGGCCAAGCAAAATCAACGACTTATGAGCGCGCAAGGGAAACATGGGCTTCTGTAATGGGGCCGCTGGTGTCAAGACCCTCGTTAACGCATCACGCCGCAGGGCTCGGGCTTCTGTTCGTGGTCGGCGTTGGAGCCGCCACTTCATGCGATCAGACAGACCGAGCGAGCCAATCTAGGGTGCGCGTGGTCCGGTGGTTGCTCCGGCCGACGCCCATGTTTGCGGCTTCACTCGATCCGCGTCCCTGCGACGGGACCTCGTTATCGAAGAGCTGTTGCGCCCTCCGTTGTCCCTCCTCCTTTTCCGGTTGAACTTATCAAGTGGCAGCGTCGGCTGACGTCCTGCTCCAGCGGAACTCGCTGCCATCAACCCACATGCGATGCAGCACCACCGCCAGTTTGCGTGCCAGCGCCACCTTCGCCCGCTTCAACCCGCGCAGCTTCGCGATCCGCAGGGCCCACGCCTTCAACGCGGAGAACCGCGTGGTGCGAGTGAGCATAACGTTTGCCGCTTCAAACAGCGTGGTTCGTACCATCGCATCGCCAACCTTGCTGATTCGCCCCGTCCAATCCACCTCGCCAGATTGGTACTTCTTCGGTGTCAGGCCAAAATAGGGCCCGACATCCCTGGATTTGCGAAATCTCGTCGGATCGTCGATCGCCGTCTTGTAGGTTATCGCAACAACTGGCCCGACACCAGGCACGCTCATCAGACGTTGGCATATAGTATCGTGACGGACGATACGCAACAACATCCGATGCAGTTTCCCGCATTCGTCTCGCAGGCTCGCCCGCGCCTTCAGCATCGCGTCCGCAACCGGCTCCAGCATCGGATGCCCTGTCACCAGCGCCCGGATGCGAGCCTCATAGCCGTTCTTGCTCACCTTGCCGACTTTCAGGCCGAAGCCGCGCAGCAGGCCGCGAATGCCGAGCTCGACATCGTGCAGCTTGCCCAGCAGCAGCTTCCGCCCGACCAGCAGCACCCGGATCTCTTGCGCCGGCAGCGTCTTCACGTGCACCGGTCGAAACCAGCCCAGGCGCATCAACTGCGCCATGCCGCGTGCGTCGTTGCGATCCGTCTTCACCGTCATCGCCTTCAATGCCGCCTTGACGTGCCGGGTCTCGATCAGGATCGCCGGAAGCCCTGCTTCCGTCAGCCCCGCATGCAGCCACTGCGATAACGGACCCGCTTCCAGGCCAACCCGCGTGAACGTCAGGCCGATATCGCGAAAGAACGCAACGAGCGCCTCCGGCTCGCTCACCACCTTCGCCTCGCGGATGATCTTCCCGGTCCCGTCCACCACGCACACACTGCTGAGTTCCAGCGAGACGTTGATTGCGGCATAGTATTCCACGGCTGTCCCTCTCTCGATGCTTGGGCCCGAGCCATTCGGACCCCGTTACACAACCATCACTGTGAGGGACAGCCACCGCTCCCGCTAGCCCGTTCGCTGGGCGGCCCCATTACCGCATCTAGGCTGCTGGCGAAGACGCCACAGTTCTACAATACGCTGACCGACAACTGCACGAGCGATGTGGCCCAGCCGCATTGCCACCATGTTGGGGAGCGGCGGCGGTCTCCGCTATATCTGGAAGCTCTTGTTGAGCGGCTAGACGGATTCCTATGCGTATGACCGTGGTCGGCTTGACCAGAGCCTGCCGTTTCCTGAACTCAGTCGACGTAGCCGGATCAGCCGCGACAGCGGGGCCAGTATCGGGCCTGATTTCTCTTTCATGATCCGTGCGGGACGTTCGTGATCCAAGTGGCCATGTGTGTCCCGCGCGGGCCGATGATCGTCGTTGGGTGCCCAAACACCCCAAAGGTCAGTGGTACCCGTCGCCGTCACGATCCACGCGCGTTTTCGGATAGGTGGCAGGCGACAAATGTCCCTCGACATCCGCCGGCGTCGGCTGTTGCTCGGCGCACCTACCTTACTCCTGAGGAATGTCTTAAGGTCCCAGCACGAACTGGGTCGAATAGGCCACGGATGCAGGCATCGTAACGGCACGGACGTGAGTGACATGGGCTGGAACCGTCGGTACGCCATCGTCAGCTATCTGCGTTCCTCGCTCTGGATGGTGCCGCTGTTCGCCCTGGTCGTGGAGCAAATCGGCGTCCGTTTCCTAACGTTCATCGACCAATCCCTCCAGTGGGTGCCCGCGCTGGCGATCACCGCCGCTGAAGCCGGCGACGCGATGGCGACCATTGAATCATTAACGATTGCGTTTCTCGTGTTCACGTTCGGCTCGATGCTGGTGGCACTTCAGATCGCGAGCGCCCAGCTGACGCCGCGGATCATTGCGACAACGCTCCTGCGAGACAACACGATCCGGTTCACCGTCGGCCTGTTCGTCTTTACCCTGCTGCTCGCCGTCGGCACCAAGGCGCGGCTGCATGATCCGCTGCCGCTGGCGATGGTGACGATCGCCATCTTTGCCGGCATCGGATCGATCGCTGCGTTCCTGTTCCTGATCGACTACACCGCTAGGCTGTTGCGGCCGACGGCGATCTGCCCGCGCGTGGCAGAGCGCGGGATGGCGGTGATCGAGGCAGTCTATCCCGACGCCATCGAGCACCCGTACGCACCGCGGCAGCGACAACAGACCCCATCCCAACCGGCTAGGACTGTCGTCCATGAGGGCCGGTCCGCCGTGGTACTGGCGCTCAACCTGAAGGCGCTCATCCGGTTGGCCCGGGATGCAGACGGCGTGATCGAGTTCGTGCCGCGGGTCGGCGATTTCGTGGCATCGGCGGAACCACTGTTCCGCCTGTCCGGCGGCGCCGCGACGCTCAGCGATAGCACGCTGCGAGCCCAGGTCGCCTTCGGCCCGGAACGCACCATGGAGCAGGATGCGACGTTTGCCTTCCGGTGATCGTCGACGTCGCTGTCAAGGCACTGTCGCGAGCCATCAACGATCCGACCACGGCGGTTCTCGCACTCGATCAGATCCATCGACTTCTGCGCGTTGTCGGTCGCCGCCACTTGCACGACAACGCCCTGTACGACGACCAGGGGGCGCTCCGGCTGATCCTTCCGACGCCCAACTGGGATGACTTCGTCGACTTGGCATTCAGCGAAATCCGCCTGTACGGCGCATCGAACTTCCAGGTGACCCGGCGGCTTTACGCGATCATCGAAGACCTGATGAACGTCCTTCCGGAGACGAGGCAAGCCGCACTGCACCGGCAACTTCACGTACTGAACGATACACTCGAGCGGCTGCATCTCCTGCCGGAGGACCTGACGCTCGCCCGGTATCCCGACCGGCAGGGGCTGGGTGGATCCTCAACACTATATGAGCTGCAGCAGTTCCCGCCGCGCGAACGTCCGAGGTGACTGACCACCTTACCGTCGTCCTGAAGATCACGCTCGTGGTCTTCATTGCGAGCAGCCTACTGGACATGGGCCTACGGCTCGATCCCCCGGACGCCGCCCGAGGACTGCGGAACGTTCGTTTCGTCGGGCTGACGTTGTTTTGGGGCTTCGTTGCCTCACCGGCGCTAGCCTTTGCGATCACGCGGTTCCTACCACTCGCCCCACCCTACGCGATGGGGTTACTTCTGATGGGCATAACGCCATGCGCGCCATTCCTGCCGATGATCGTGGAACGGGCGAAGGGCGACGTTGGCTACACTGCCGCGTTCATGCTGCTGACCTCAATTGCGACCATTGTCGTCATGCCTCTCGCGGTTCCGCTGATGATCGAGGGCTTGACCGTCGGCGCGTGGACCATCGCCGAACCTCTGGTCCTGGTTGCGCTGCTACCGCTCGCGATCGGCATGGTGCTTCGCCATGTCAGCACCGTCTTGGCGATGCGGCTGCAGCCCCTGGTGAAGCGGACCTCGAGTTCTTGCAACCGTCGCCGTTCTGGTGGCCTGCGTTGTCGTGTTCGGCCGGGGCCTGATCGGCTTGGCAGGGAGCCTCGCGGTAGCCGCGCAACTCATCTACTTCGCCGCGATTACGGCGTTGCCCTACTGGATTGGCTGTGGCCTGCCGCACGACCAGAAAATTGTCCTGAGCTGCGGCATGGCGACACGCAATCTCGGCCTGGCTCTTGCTCCACTATTCTCGTTGGCAGAGGTCGACCAACGGGCAATCGTGATGGTGGTCCTGGGCCTACCCATTACGGTCGCATTCGCGCTGGGCGCTGGCTTGCTGTTCCGCCCCACGGTTGATTGGGACGCCTCGTAAGCGGACGATTTCTGCGCGAGAGGTGAACGATAGACGAGCAACAGACGTTTTGATCAGCGGTCGGGCGACGCTGACCGAAGTGTCTATACCCTCGATCACAATGGTGATTCTCTCCAGCCTCAAGGTGGCCGTGGGACTCGCCTTCACGGGCGCGATCGTTGGCGAATTTGTCCCCTCCAGCCGTGGCCTCGGGTATCTCCTGAACTTTGCACAGTCGAGCTTCAATACGGCACTGACATTGGCGCTGGTGCTGCTTATCATAGTCTTTGTGCTGCTGCTGCTCGCCATCACTGGTTGGATCGAGCGGCGGTTGTTACGGTGGCCGTGACGCGGGAGACAGTCCCCCGAGATCGGCAACGGCCGCTTTCCACCCAGAGCGGCGGTAGCCGGGCTGCCCACCGGAACCGCCGAAGTCGACCCGAAGCTGCCCTTGATGAGCGCCCCAGCGCATGGAAGGCTAGGATAACGGAACGCCAAAGAGGGCAAGGTCATGAGCATTGAAGACAGGAAATATCGTTCGCATCTCCCGATTGCCACTCCCGAGCGAACCGGGCTGATCACGTATGACGCGAAGGATCCGGACACCAAATTCCCGCCGATCGAACAGTTGCGCCCGCCGAAGGGCGCACCCAATGTGCTGCTCATCCTCATCGACGACGCCGGATTCGGCTCACCCAGCGCCTTCGGCGGCCCCTGCCAGACGCCGAACGCTGAAAAGCTGGCAGCGGGTGGGCTGAAGTACAACCGCTTCCACAATACCGCCCTCTGTTCCCCGACGCGGGCGGCGTTGTTGACCGGGCGCAACCACCACTCCGCGGGCATGGGCGGCATCACCGAGATTGCCACCGGCGCGCCCGGCTACAGCTCGGTGTTGCCCAACACCATCTCGCCGATCGCGCGGACCCTGAAGCTCAACGGCTACTCGACCGCGCAATTCGGCAAATGTCACGAAGTGCCGGTGTGGGAGACAAGCCCGGTCGGACCGTTTGACGCTTGGCCCACGGGCGGCGGCGGGTTCGAGTATTTCTACGGCTTCATCGGCGGCGAGGCGAACCAGTGGTATCCCACTCTTTACGAGGGCACCACGCCGGTCGAGCCGAAGAAGACGCCCGAAGAGGGCTACCATTTCATGGAGGACATGACTGACAAGGCCATGGCCTGGATCGCGCAGCAAAAGGCGCTGGCACCCGACAAGCCTTTCTTCGCCTACTTCGCGCCCGGCGCGACGCACGCCCCTCACCACGTGCCCAAGGAGTGGGCCGACAAATACAAGGGCAAGTTCGACCAGGGCTGGGACAAGCTGCGTGAGGAGACCCTCGCCCGGCAGAAAAAGCTGGGCGTCGTTCCAGAGGATTGCCAACTCACCGCGCGCCACGCCGAGATCCCGGCGTGGGAGAACATGCCGGAGGCGCTGAAGCCCATCCTGCGGCGCCAGATGGAGGTTTACGCGGGATTCCTGGAATACACCGACCACCACATTGGACGCCTGCTCGATACATTGAAGAAGCTCAATATCCTGGACGACACCCTTGTTTACTACATGATCGGCGACAACGGCGCCTCGGCTGAGGGCACGTTGAACGGTGCGTACAATGAGATGGCCAATTTCAACGGCCTGGCCGCCTTGGAAACTCCAGAGTTTCTCATGGAACGATACGAAAAGCTTGGCGGACCGGAGTTGTACAACCACTATGCCGTGGGTTGGGCGCATGCAATGAACGCCCCTTACCAGTGGACCAAGCAGGTCGCTTCCCACTGGGGCGGGACTCGCACTGGTGCCATCGTGCACTGGCCCAACTTCATCAAGGCAAAAGGCGAAATCCGCTCGCAGTTCCACCATGTCATCGACGTGGCACCCACGATCCTCGAGGCGGCGGGGTTGCCCGAGCCGGTCTCGGTCAACGGCGTACAGCAGCGGCCGATCGAGGGCGTCAGCATGCTGTACTCGTTCAACGACGCCAACGCCGAGGAGCGGCACGAGACGCAGTACTTTGAAATGTTCGGCAATCGCGGCATTTACCACAAGGGCTGGACCGCGGTGACGAAGCACGGCACACCTTGGGTGCTTGTCGGCCGGAAGACGGTGCCGCTCGACGAAGATGTCTGGGAACTCTACGACACCAGCAAGGACTGGAGCCAGGCCAACGACCTTGCCAAGGATATGCCGGAGAAGCTGCACGAGCTGCAGCGACTGTGGCTGATCGAAGCGACGCGCTACAATGTGTTGCCTATCGACGACCGGGTTGTCGAGAAGATGAATCCGGATACGGCCGGCCGACCGATCCTGATCAAGGGAAAGACCCAGGTGCTGTTCGCCGGCATGGGGCGCCTGTCGGAGAACTGCGTCCTGAACATCAAGAACAAGTCGCACTCCGTCACTGCCGAGATCGAGGTCCCAGGGTCAGGCGCCGAGGGCGTGATCATCGCCCAGGGCGCGAACATCGGCGGCTGGAGCCTTTATGCGAAGAACGGCAGGCTCAAATACTGCTATAACGTGGCGGGGGTGCACCACTTCTTCGTCGAAGCGACCGAGGCGCTACCCGCGGGTCAGCACCAGGTTCGCATGGAGTTTGCCTATGCCGGCGGCGGTCTTGGCAAAGGTGGGCAGGTAACGCTCTATGTTGATGGCAAGAAGGTCGGCGAGGGGACCGTGCCCATGACGCAGGCGATGGTCTTCTCGGCCGACGACGGCTGCGACGTTGGGGAGGACAGCGGCGCCCCGGTCTCGCCGGACTACGGCTCGCGAGGCAATGCATTCAACGGAAGGGTCAAAGGGGTGCAGCTCGCCATCGCCGAGGCGGCCGAGAGCCTGGATCACCTCGTCTCGCCGGAGGAAGCTATCCGCATCGCCATGGCACGGCAGTAAGCGAGTCGGACATTTTTCTCGTAAGGGGTTCCCCAGGGCGGCAGAAGGCAGCCGGGTTCAGCACCGACCATGGCCTCGCGAGGCGACAGGGCGAGTCTCCCCCTCCCCTTGCGGGCTACCGGAGTCCCACAAGTGCGGAACGATTAGCCAGCATCCAGCCCTGCACCATGGCATCGAGGCGCTTGAGACCGCGGGCCATGGTCTTGGGACCGGGCGGCCGATATCCCTTGGAGGTGTAGCCGGACCAGCCTCCGAGGCGTGCGGCGATCCAGGCGTAATAAGCCAGCAAGGCAGGATCGAACGGGTTCTTCAGCTTGTCGGTCGGCCCTTCGAGGGAGGCGCTGATCGCCCGTAGCGCCGGCAGTTCGGCGGGGTCGGCAACGTCCTCTATGGACTGCCCCGTACTGCCGTCGCGACCGATCGCCAGTTGCATGACCCGCACGGCGGCAATCAGCGCCACCGTCACCAGCTTCGCCAAGCTGAGCGGCGTCGTGATCTGCGAGGTCTCCACATCGACACCGTCCGTCTTCATGGTACGGAACAGCTGTTCGATGATCCAACGCAGCCGGTACCAGGCGACAATCTGCAGCGCCTCCGCCGCACCGCCCACCGCATGCGTGGTCAGCAGACACCAGTGTAAGGGTTGCTGCGCCGACGGTGGGGCGATCTCGCGCACATCCACCACCCGCAGGGTCAAGGTCGGCGCCAGGCCTGGCTCGGCGCGCAGTGGCCGCTTGATCGTGACCTCGCCGGAGCGCACCGCCACGACGGCGGTCCGCTCGGCCCGCGCCGGCTTGCCATGCCGGGCCGGCACCTGGATGGTGTGCTGTGTTACTGCTGACCAGGCGGCGCATCGCGCGAACAGTTTCTCATCGCCCTCGAGCGAGCGGTTCTGCGCGGCCCGCACCAACAGATGCACGTTGTCCGGCCGACGCGCGAACTGGTCATAGATGTCGCCCTCGCGGTCCTCGACCACAGTGATCATCGCCGCCTCCGCCAGCACCTCGCCGGCGGTCTCGGCGGCCGCCAGCCAGCGGCGAGACTCCTTCTCGTCGGCCGGGCGTGTCTTATGGTCCGTCACCGGGCCGTCGGTGCGGTTGATCACCGTGGCACCGACCAGCCCGATCAGCCCGCCCTGCTCGGCATCCACCGCAATCACCGGGTGCAGCAGCACGCCGATGTCGGTCCCGTTGCCGACCGTGCCAAAGCCGCGCTTGGCGCCGCTGTGGGGAGCGTAATTCAGCTCCGTGGTATCGGTGATCGCCAGGACGTGCCGCCCGACGGCGCGCCGGGCGGTCTGCCGGGCGGCATGCACCAGCATCTCGTGCATGCTGACCGCCTCGTTGTCGAGGAAACGCTGAAACTGGCGGGCTTGGCCGCGGCTGTCGGCCAATGCCGAGAGGCACATGGTGCGCTGCTTCTGCATCGCCCCCAGCAGGCTGTCGCCGACCGCGGCCAGGCGGCGATTGCCAAAGTGACCAAGCTGCGGCTGGTCGTTCATGCGAATCGGCTCCGGTGGGTTGTTGGTCGGGAGCGAATTTGATTTCGCAGGGCGCTGCAAAGGGGCCTGCCGGAGGGGCGGCGCTAGCCGGCTGCCGCCGCCCGTTCGGCGGGAGCCTCGAAAGATCGCTGATGCAAACTCGACCCGCCTCAAATCCGCTGCTCAGCACTCAGGAAAGTCGATTTGGGGTTGTGGGACAACGGTAGCCCGCAAGGGGAGGGGGAGGGAAAGCAAAAGCCCTCTCAGCCAAGTCTACGCCCGCCAGAACGGCTTGTTCGCTTCGCGCTCAGCCTCGGCGAACGACACGCCGATGTCCTTGAGCATATACCCTTCCAGTCGGGCCAGAGCCGCACGAGACTGGTGGCGTCGATACGCCGCGACGATCATCGCCCACAGCCCTGCTCCGTTCGGCCTCTCTCGGCGCTCGACGAGCGTAGAGCGCATCCGGCCGCCATTTCGGGTCGGGGCACTTGGATCAGCGAGAAAACGGGTGGTCAGCGATTGGCTCGACATCAGAACCTCCTACGACGCCCGCATCCGGGCATCACCGAAATGGTGCGACGACAAGCATCAAGGAAACGAATTGCCTTTATGGCTGGAATAACCAATATTGATGCACATGACCCTGCCCCTCTCCCTCGATCCCGACCTGCTGCGCGCCTTCGTGCTGATTGCCGAGGGCCGCAGCTTCACCCAGGCTGCGGCTTTGGTCGGGCGCACCCAGGCCGCCGTCTCCATGCAGATCAAGCGGCTGGAGGAGGTGCTCGGCCAGCCGGTGCTCAGCCGAGGCAAGGGCGAGGCGGTGGAGCTGACGCCACATGGCCAGTACCTGCTCGGCCGGGCACGCCAGATCCTGGCGCTGAACGATGAGGTGATGGCGACCTTCCGCACGCCGCAGATCGCCGGTACCGTGCGGCTTGGTACCCCGGACGACTACGCCTTTGGCTATCTGCCGCCGGTGCTGAAGCGGTTCGCCGACGCCCATCCGGCGGTGCAGGTCGATGTGCTGTGCGAACCGTCGGGCGAGCTGCTTGAACGACTGCATCGCGGCGAACTTGACCTGACGCTGCTGTCGGAAGGCACGGAGCCCCGCAGCCTGCCGGCGGTGGCACTGTGGCGGGGGCCGCTCGTCTGGGTCACCTCGACGCGCTACGCGCCGCACCGGATGGACCCGCTGCCGCTGGCAGTGGCCAGTCCGGACCCCCTGTCGGAGCGCCGAGGTTGCGACTGGGGCTGCGCGGCCGTCCAGGCGCTGGAGCGGGTCGGGCGACGCTACCGCATCGCCTATACCTCGGGGTCCCAGGTCGGGACGCATGCTCCCGTACTCGCCGGGCTGGCAGTAACGGTCTCGGCCCAGGCTTGGCTGCCGGACGGGCTGCGCGCCGTGCGTCCTGAAGAGGGCCTGCCGAAGCTGCCCGAATACGGGATCATCCTGGTGAAAGGCCGTCTGGCTCGCCAGCCGGTCACGGATGCGTTGGCCGCGCATATCGAGGAGACTTGGCGCCTCGACGCGCGCCAGGGCTTGGCGGCGTAGTTACAGCAGTACCAAATCATCGCGGTGGATCAGCTCGTCGCGCCGGCGCCAGCCCAGGATTGCCTCGATCTCGTCTGACCGGTGGCCGGCGATACGCGCGGCGTCCTCGCTGGCATAGGCCGACAGCCCACGCGCCAGCGCCGTCCCGTCCAGTCCGCGTACAACGACCGGGTCGCCGCGCTGGAACGTGCCCTCCACGGCCCGCACGCCGGCCGGCAGCAGCGACCGGCCGGACGCCAGCGCGCGTGCGGCGCCGGCATCGACCACGAACGCGCCGAGCGGAACCAGGGCCCCTGCAATCCAGCGCTTGCGCGCCGATCGACCCTCCGGCGCCGGCAGAAACCAGGTGCAGCGTGCGCCCTGCTCCACCGCGCTAAGCGGACGGGACGCGTGACCATATGCGATGGCCATGGCGCAGCCGGCCTGCGTCGCGATCCGTGCGGCCGCCAGCTTGGTGCGCATCCCTCCTGACGAATACCCGGGCGGCGGTTCGCCACCCATCGCTTCAATCTCCGGCGTCATCGCCGGTACCACCGGGATATGCGTGGCGGACGGGTCGCGTCTCGGATCGGCGGTGTAGAGCCCATCGATATCCGACAGCAGCACAAGCTGGTCCGCCTCGAGCATCTCGGCTACGCGCGCTGCCAGCCGGTCGTTGTCGCCGAACCGGATCTCGACCGTGGCCACGGTATCGTTCTCGTTGATCACCGGGATACAGCCCAGGCCCAACAGCGTGTTCAGCGTGGCACGCGCGTTGAGGTAGCGGCGCCGATCCTCGGTATCGTCCAGGGTCAGCAGAAGCTGCGCGGCGGTCAGGCCTTGCGCGGACAGCGCCTCACTCCAGGCCTGCGCCAGCCTGATCTGCCCGACCGCGGCCGCGGCCTGCTGCTCTTCCAGCCGCAATCTCTTCCGGCTGAGCCCCAGAGCATGGCGGGCGAGCGCGATGGCACCGGACGACACCACGATCACATCGACACCACGGGCGCGGAATGCAGCGATGTCGGCGGCGACGCCGGCGAGCCAGGGGTCGCGCGGCGCAGCCTCGTCCGGATCGACCGCCAGCGCGCTGCCGATCTTCACCACCAAACGCTGCGCCGCGGCGAGACGAGGCAGCGCGGTCACGCTGCCTTCTCCCGGCGCGTCGTGGCGATCATGTTCTGCAAGGCTCGCAGCACCTCGGGCACGCCCTGGCCGGTGGCGCCCGACAATATTAGCGGACGCTGGCCAGAGGCTCGCTCCAGCGCCGCCCGGCGCGCAGATATTTGGCGCGGTGTCATGGCGTCGATCTTGTTCAGCCCGATCAGCTCGGGCTTGTCGGCAAGCCCGGCGCCGTATTCGGCCAGCTCGGCCCGCACGGTTCGCCAAGCCCGCACCACGTCGCCGGCGGCGCCGTCGATCAGGTGCAGCACCACGACACAGCGCTCGACATGGCCCAGGAACCGGTCGCCGAGCCCGGCGCCTTCGTGCGCGCCCTCGATCAGCCCGGGGATGTCGGCCAGCACGAATTCCTCGGTCGCCGACAGGCGCACAACACCGAGCTGTGGATACAGCGTCGTGAATGGGTAGTCGGCAATTTTCGGCCGGGCAGCCGAGACCGCAGCGAGAAAGGTGGATTTCCCCGCATTGGGCAGACCGACGAGCCCGGCATCGGCAATCAGCTTGAGGCGCAGCCAGACCCAGCGCTCCTGCCCCGGCCAGCCCTTGTCCGCCCGCCGCGGCGCGCGGTTGGTGGAGGATTTGTAGTGCGCGTTGCTGAAGCCGCCGTCGCCGCCCCGGAGCAGGGTCACGCGCTGGCGGGGGCGATCGAGGTCGGCCAGCAGGCTGGTGCGGTCCTCGTCGAAGACCTGGGTGCCGACGGGGACCCGGATCACCACGTCGGGCGCGCCGGCACCGGTGCGATCCGACCCGGCGCCGTTGCCGCCCTTCCTGGCGCGGAAATGCTGAGTGTAGCGGAAGTCGATCAAGGTGTTCAGGTTTGGCACGGCTTCGAAGACGATGTCGCCGCCCTTGCCGCCATCGCCACCGTCCGGGCCGCCGAACTCGAGGAATTTCTCGCGCCGGAACGCCACGACGCCATCGCCGCCGTCGCCGGACCGGAGATAGATCTTGGCCTGGTCAAGGAATTTCATCGGTTGTCTGGGCGATCCTGGCGTTTCGTAATGCAAACGGGGGCCGGTTTGCACCGACCCCCGTCTGGACCATCTCGGGTAAGGCCCGGTGCGCTATGCGGCAGGGGCCGGAAACGGTCGGACCGAGACGTGCACCCGGCCCTCGGCCTTCCGTGCATATTCCACGCGCCCATCGATCAGCGCGAAGATTGTGTGATCTCGGCCGAGGCCTACGTTCTGCCCCGGCTTCCACTTGGTGCCGCGCTGGCGGAGGATGATGTTGCCAGCCAGCACAGCTTCGCCGCCGAATTTCTTGATACCGAGCCGGCGGCCTTCGGTGTCGCGCCCGTTGCGGGACGAGCCGCCGGCTTTCTTGTGTGCCATGTCAGACTTCTCCTTCGCTCGGAGCGCTGCTGGATTCGTCGGCGGTCTCGCCCGCCGGGGTTGGCGCTGGCTCTGCAGCGGCTTCGCTCGCCGGGGCGGGCGTCGGTTCGGCAGCGAGCTCGCTTGCCGGGGCGGCGCCGGACTCGTCGGCGGTCTCGCCCGCCGGGGCTGGCGCCGGCTCTGCGACGGCTTCGCTCGCCGGGGCTGGCGTCGGTTCAGCAGCCAGCTCGCTTGCCGGGGCGGCGCCGGACTCGTCGGCGGTCTCGCCCGCCGGGGCTGGCGCCGGCTCTGCGACGGCTTCGCTCGCCGGGGCTGGCGTCGGTTCAGCACCGATCTCGCTCGCCGGGCCGGCGCCGGACTCGTCCGCCAGAGTGGGCGCCAGTAGGCCGGTACCGCTGATGTCCGCGATCCGCAGCACGGTTACGTGCTGTCGGTGCCCGTTCTTGCGTCGGCTGTTCTTCCGGCGGCGCTTCTTGAAGACGATGATCTTGTCCAACCGGTCCTGCGCCAGCACCGTGGCGGTGACCGAGGCGCCGGCGACGACGGGCGCCCCCAAGGTAATGCCGGCGGCATCACCCACCGCAAGTACGTCGGTGAAAGTGATCGTCGCGCCTGGCTCCGCTGGGAGCTTCTCCACTTTCAGCACCGCATTCGGCGTCACCCGGTACTGCTTTCCGCCAGTGCGGATCACTGCGAACATTGATCTTTTCCTGCCAACGGATCACGCCGGCTGGCGGGGCGCGCGGCCGGGAGCGGGCGGTTATAGCGGCCGGCCGGGTGGTGTCAAATGGTGTCGCAGTGCTGTGGCCGCCTGCGGCTTTCATCATGATAGCCGCGGGCGCGGCTGCGAACGGCTCCCTCGGGACGAATACCTGCTGACCGAGCGGTTCACGATTGTCATCCAGCGCTGCTGACCCTGCTGCTCGCTAACCGATATTTCGCTAGCGAAGATATCAGTGTTGTTTGGTTGATATCGAAATCAGTTCGCTCGTCAATCCGGTGATGGTGGATCGGACCAGCGAGCAGTCGGCCGGTTCCGCGACATGCAGTGACGGCAGGCCACCGCGCGATTGCCTCTTAATCGTTAGACCCTGCGCGCTCTGCGCCTCTGCGGCTAGACTTCTTCCTCCCACCTCCAGAGCCTCGCCGGCCCGGCACCGCTGCCAAGACCCGCTCTCGTACTTCTTGACGGCCCCCCCGTCTCGCGACACGCTTTGCGATCTGGCCGCCCGGTCTAGGCTACCTGGGGAGCGCGGGAGGAAATCTGGCATGTCACACCAAGACGATATCGCTCTGATGGCCCACCTGATGCGGCGTGCGGGGTTCGGCGCAAGCCGCGACGAACTTGAGACGCGCGTGGCCAAGGGCTACGATGCGACGGTCGGAGGAGCTGCTCCACCCGGAGAGCCAGCCGCCGGTCGATCCCTATATCCTGCTGCGCCATCAGCCGGCTGCGTTGCTGCCCGGCGGACAGCCGCCGATGGGCAACGTCAACTACATGTATTACCTGGTGAACACGAAGCGCCCGCTGGAAGAGAAGATGGCGCTGTTCTGGCACCACGTGTTCGCCACCGGCAACTCGAAGGTCGACAATTACGACCAGATGCTGGAGCAGATCGATCTGTTCCGCCACCACGGCATGGGCAACTACCGCGAGCTGCTGGCTGAAGATCGCGAAGAACCCGACGATGATCTTCTGGCTGGACAACAACCAGAACCACGGCACGGCCGTGAACGAGAACTGGGGCCGCGAGCTGCTCGAACTGTTCAGCCTGGGCGCCGGCAACTACACCGAGAAGGATGTTCGCGAGGCGTCGCGCGCCTTCACCGGCTGGACCTTCGAGACCAAGCTGCCGCGGCTGCCCTACGGACGCTTCCCGTGGAAGTTCGAGTACCGGCCGGAAGACCACGATGACGGCGAGAAGACATTCCTCGGCCACCAGCGGCAACTTCAACGGCGAGGACATCATCGACATCGTCGTGCAGCAGCCGGCCTGCGCCCAGTTTATCTGCCGTCACCTCTACAATTTCTTCGTCGCCGACGAACCGCAGGTGCCGGCCTGGTCGCTGGAGCCGCCGCGCGATCCGGCAGGCGATCGAGGCGCTGACGAAGGCATTCCGCGAGTCGAAATGCGAAATGACGCCGGTGCTGCGCGTGCTGTTCACGTCGGACTTCTTCAAGAACGCGCGCTATCAGCATCTGAAATCGCCGGCCGAGGTGGTGGTCGGCACGCTGCGCCTGGTCGGCGGCTACGAGCTGCCGAAGCCGGGATATGGCGAGCTGTCGATGCATCCGTCCTACATGGGGCAGGATCTGCTCAACCCGCCATCGGTCGAGGGCTGGCACACCGGCAAGGAGTGGATCAACAGCGGCTCCCTGATGTCGCGCATCAACTTCGTCGCCGAGCAGGTCGGCAATCCGGACCTGCCGGGTGTGCGCGCCATCATCGACCGGCTGAAGGCCAAGGGCACGCTCGCTCCGGAGCAACTGGTCGATAACTGCCTCGATCTGCTCGGCCCGGTGGAAGTCGGACCGGAGACGCAGGCGCGAGCTGACCGACCAGGCCAAGCAGTGGGGCGAGATTCGCTGGGACGGCGACAGGCCGCGGCAGCGTCGGCCAAGCACGCGACGGAAATGCTGCAACTGATCGCAGCGACGCGCGAATATCAGTTCGGCTGAACCATGACGCCAATCGGCTAGGAGGAAGTATCCAATGTCGGCAACTCAGAAGGAGCCTGTGCTGGTCGTATTGCAGCTCACGGGCGGCAACGACTATCTGAACACGGTGATCCCGTATAACAACCCGCTGTACCGCGATAATCGGCAAGGCGGTCGGGATCGCCGAAGCGGACATCCTGCCTCTCGACAATGCCTACGGCATCCCGTCGTATCATGGCGCCGCTGAAGAAGTTCTGGGACGAAGGCAAGCTCGCGATCATGCATGGCGTCGGCTACCTCGATTCCCCGCGGTCGCATTTCCGCTCGATGGACATCTGGCACACCTGCGAGGCCGGATAAGGTCGGCACCGAAGGCTGGCTTGGCCGTGTGGTGCGCGAGTTCGACCCGAAGAAAGAGAACGTGGTCACCGCGGTCAGCTTCGGCCCCTGCCTGTTCCGCGCGCTGTCGGTGCCCAGGCGTTCCGGTCGCCTGCGTGGCCGGTGCGCTGGAGACACTACGGCTTCCTGCCGACCATCCGCGAGCAGTCGCAGCGCCTGCAGGTGCTGGAGCGGTTCTCGCACATGTATCACGCCGATCCCGGGCAGCGGCGTGATGGAATACCTCGGCACCACCGGCCTCGATTCGCTGAAGGGCGCCGACATCCTGAAGGTGGCGCCGTCGCGGTACAAGTCCGACGGTGCAATATCCGGACACGCCGATCGCCCAGCAAACTGCGGGGCATCGCGCAGGTGCACCTGGCCGGCCTGGGCACGCGGATCTTCTACTGCGACCACGGCAGCTTCGATTCACATGCGGGGCAGAACCCGCTGCATGGCAATCTGTGGAGTGCCGCGACGGAGGGCCTGGACGCGTTCATGACCGATCTGCGCGACAGCACGACGCGGCGGATAACGTCATCGTGCTGATGTTCTCGGAATTCGGCCGCCGCGTTCGCGACAACGGCTCCGGCACGGATCACGGCGCCGCGGGTGCGACGTTCGTGCTGGGCGACAAGGTCAAGGGCGGCCATTACGGCGAATACCCGTCGCTGAAGGCCGGCGACCTGGTGCAGGGCGACCTGAACCCGAGCATGGACTTCCGCGGCATCTACTCGACCATTCTCGACAAGTGGCTGGGCCTCAATCCGGCGCCGATCGTCAACGGCACCTACGAACAGCCAGCTTTCTTGCAGTGAGGTCAGGGGGCTCACGCCCGCCTGCGAACAGGTATGTGACGGGAGGGATCGATGGCGCTGACGACGGTGGTCCGGGGAAGGGCCTATGACTGGAGCCATGCCATAGGGCGGGGGTCTGCCTCGGGCACCGGGTTCAACTATCCTCAGACGATGTGCCTCGGCAATGACAGCGACATCTACGTCGCCAATCGGGGCAACGAGAACAATTTCGGAATGCGGGTGAACCGCGTCCGGCTCGGCGGCGCCGGCGACGAGGAGCTGCTCGCCGAATTCTTCAAGTTCGGCGAAGGCGACGGGCAAGTGCCACTTGGCCGTTCGGCGTCGCAGTGGACCGGCAGAACCGCGTCTATGCCTCGGACGAATGGACCAACACCATCTCGGTGTTTGATGCCGACGGCAAGTTCCTGCGCAAGTGGGGCAAGACCGGCAGCGGCGACGGCGAGTTGCTGCGTCCGGCGGGCTTGGTGTGCGACCGCGAACGGGAATATCATCGTCGTGGATAGCGGCAACAACCGGCTGCAGGTCTTCACACCCGAGGGCAAGTTCGTCGCCAAATACGGTAAGGCGGGGAGCGGGGACGGCGAGTTCAACCAGCCCTGGGGATCACGACCGATAAGGACGGCAACATCTACGTTGCGGACTGGAAGAACCACCGCATCCAGAAGCTGTCGCCAGACGGCAAGTTCCTTATGAAGATCGGCGAATATGGAACGGTCCCGGCGGCGCCGGATTCGTATGCGGTGACCTATCTGGGGCCGTTCGTGTCGAGCCTGCCGGTCTCGGGCTACCCCAAGGCGGGGTTGCTCAATCACCCGACCGATGTCGCGGTCGATCCGGATGGCGACATTTATGTCACCGATTGGGCCAACCATCGGGTCAGCATCTTCGAAACCGATGGGACACCGCTGACAAATCTGGTGGGCGACGCGCAGGTGATGTCGAAGTGGGGGCAGCAGAGCGTTGATGCCAACCCCGACATGATGAAGGCGTATCGACGGGTACGGAACCTGGAACCGCTGTGGCGCTTCTGCTTCCCGACGGCGGTAGAGTTCAATCCGCATACGGAGGAGATCATCGTAGCCGATAGCCAGCGTAATCGCCTGCAGATCTATCGTAAGGTGCGCAACTACGTCGATTTCCAGGCGAATCTGTAGGATTGCCGAGCTGAACTTCGCCGACCCCACTCCCTCACGCAAGGGGAGGGGATGGTGAAGGAGCATAACTGGTCGAATAACTACGCGTACCAGGCGGCGCGTCTGCATCGCCCAACCTTGATCGACGAACTGCGGCGGATTGTTGCGGGAGCGGCGAAGGTTCATGCGCTGGGTGCGCGTCACTCGTTCAATGGCGTCGCCGATACGACCGGCGAGTTGATCGACCTCAGCGATATTCGCTCCGAGTTCGCGATCGATCGGGCGCGACTGACCGTCACGGTCGGTGCCAGCACGCGCTACGGAGAGCTGGCGGCGTTTCTGCAGGCGCAGGGGTTTGCGCTGCATAACATGGCCTCGCTCCCGCAGACATCGGTCGCCGGGGCGACGGCGACGGGCACGCACGGATCGGGTGACAGGAACGGCAATCTGGCAACTGCGGTGGCCGAACTCGAGATCGTCACGGCAAGCGGGGACCTCGTCGAGATAAAGCGCGGCGAGCACGGCTTCAACGGGATGGTAGTCGGGCTTGGCGCTTTTGGCATCGTCACGCGGGTCGCGCTCGACATCCAGCCGAGCTTCGAGATGCGTCAGGACGCGTTCGCCGACCTGCCCTGGGCGAAACTGCTCGCGAATTTCGATGCCATCATGGCGGCGGCGTATAGCGTCAGCGTAATGACGATGTGGTCGGGGCCCGCGGTGGATCGCCTGTGGTTAAAGACGCGCCTAGGCGATGAAAAGCCGCCGCAGGTTGCGCCCACGCAGCTCGGCGCCACGGCGGCTGCTCGGGCGAGCCCCGGTGCCATCGATGTGGACGACAGTCTCACTCCCTTCGGGGTCCCGGGCCCGTGGTCCGAGCGTGTGTGTCATTTCCGGCCCGACCGCGAACCGGGCCCGACCGGGCAGATCCAGAGCGAATACATGGTGCCGCGCAGCCAGGCCATAGCAGCGCTGACGCGACTCAGAGCAATCAGCGAGCGCATCGATCGGCACCTGATCATCAGCGAGATCCGCACAGTGGCGGCCGATGATCTCTGGCTCAGCCCTTCGTATGGCCACGATACGGTGGCGATCCATTTCACCTGGTTGCCCGGCCCTGCTGCAAGCGATGCGATTACGTCCGAGATCGAGGCGTTGCTCCTGCCGCTAGGTGCCCGCCCGCATTGGGGGAAGCTGATGCACGCCCGGGCTGGAGAGATCGCGCCACTTTACCCCTGCTTACCGGACTTCCGGACGCTTGCGAACGAGTACGACCCGGCGGGCAAATTCCGCAATCGGTTTCTGACCGAGCACGTCTTTGGATAGGCCCCGCCGCTCGGTTATCTCGACATCCGAGTATTAGCGGTTGGCAGTTACCGGTCGATGCGCCCGCAAGAAGGTCCGCACATGCCGCACCGCTAGAGGAACCAGCTCTTTGGGTTCCTTCCACGGATACAGGCTCACCTGCGCATTCGGCGCGAGGCGCACGGTCTCCATGGCTACCGCGTACGGATGCGCCGGGACGTCGTCCGGCAGCACCAGGATCGGCGTCTGGCATTCGCGCACGAAATCGCGCGTCACGGTGAAGACGAAGTCGGGATTGGAGCCGTACATCTTTTTCAAGAACGCATCGACCATCGCCATCGTGATGTCGGGATGGCGATCGCACAACGTCGGACCCCAGCCCTTCATGTTGTTCTGATAGAACAGGTCCGGTAGCTCCGGACGAAAGCCGCTGGGCTGCGCCAGTACGGCAGCGACGCCACGCTCGGGCGCGCGCCGCAACGAATTCCAGATGAACGGGCCGCCGATGCAGTAGCCCAGCACCATGAACGCCTTGATGCCCAGGTGATCCATCAGGCCGAGGTGGTCATCGGTGTACGCGTCCCAGGGTCGGTCGATTTCGAGCGGGCCGGAGGACTGGCCGCCATGGGCGTTGCGCAGGTCCATCGTAATGCAGCGGTACTCGCCCTTGAACTCGTCTATCGCGTTGAACGGCGCGCTCCCAGTCACATAGGAGATTGTCGCGTTCAAGCCTCCGCCGGGCATGATCAACAAGGGGAAGCCGGAGCCTGCCTCTTCGTAGTAGATACGGACGTTACCTTTTTTGTAGAACGGCATGGCCGTCTCTCCTTGCCCAGTATGGTGTCACGTGTGTGCGCGAGGCGTACCCAGAAGCAGCGCAATCGCAGCCGTCCACGAAAACGTTCCTCCCCCAATCCCCTCGCCGGTCAACGGATCGAAATACTCGCTGAACCCCGCGCCGCGGATCAACGCCTCAGTCGCGGACCGCACTTCCCCCGCCAGCGCCAACTCGCCAGCCTCCGCCAGCCCTTCCGCTAGCATCCAGTTGACTACCGCCCAGACCGGCCCACGCCAGTAGCGGCGCGACTCGAAACGCGGATCGGCGGGATCGGTCGAGGGCACAAGGTGCCGCACCGCCCGCCCCCACCGCCGCAGCGTGGCCGCCATGGCAGAAACGCGCGCAGCCGGCACGCCACCCCCAAACAACGGCAACAATCCTGCCGAGGTTGCCGCCGCGATGGGCGCATCTCCGATCAGGTCGAAGGATGCATACATTCCCCCCGCATCGCTCCAGAGCCGATCGATCGCGCCCTCCATTCGCGCGATGCGCCCCCCAATCTCCGACGCCTCGGCGGCGGTCCCAAACCAGCCGGCAAGAGCAAGCAGATCTCGCTCGGCCCGCAACAAGATCGCGTTGGTGCCGACATCCGCCACGCGGAACGGCGAGACCGCCAACATCCGCCCCGGCTCCCACCTGACATCGCGAAACCGATCCACCAGATGGATGAACCGCAGATACTCCTCGCCGCGCGGCCGCATTGAAGCATCGACATGCGCCGTGTCGCGCCGCCGGATCGGCATCGTGGTCTCTAATGGCACCCGAGCCAGCACCGTGTCCCAGGCCGGGCTGTTGTCCATCCCCGTTTCCCAGGGATGCAGCGTCGCCACCAATCCCGTGCCGGAGGGATCCCTTGCCCGCTTCCACCACCGATGCGATGCCAGCAGCCGCGGATACAGGGCCGCCACACGCGCCTCCGCCGCCGCCCGATCGCGCGCACCCTCCCACATCCGGCGCACAGCAGTCGCCAGGATCGGCGGCTGGGTGATGCCGGAGGTCGGGGGCGTCCGCCGGATCCCCCACACCTCGGGGCCTGGGAAATAATCGTCGGACGGCGAATGGAAAACGATCTGGGGGACCAGTCCGTCCTCCCATTGGCCCTCCATCAGGCGCTCGATCTCGCGGAAACCGCGCGCCTCATCAAACGTCGCCCAGCCCATCGCGACGAAGCCGGAATCCCAGTTCCATTGGAACGGATACAAACGATCGGTTGGCACCGTGTAGCCACCGCGATCATTGGCCAGCAGGACGGCGCGGGCGCTCTCCTCGCTCATGATGGCTCCAGTGCCTCCCCAGTCTCCGGATGCATCCAGGCGATATGCGCCACGTTCGGTCGCAGCGTCATGGTCTCGCCTGCGCGTGCGGCGGTGTCGGGCGGCACGACGACGCGCAACGACTGGCCGTCCGCCGCGCCAGTCAGCAGCAGGTGGGATCCGAGTGGCTCGACCACCTGCACCTGAAACCCAAATCCTTTCTCCGCCGGAGCCAAATCCTCCGGCCGGACGCCGAGCACCACTACACCGGCGGCACCGGCGGGCGGACGCAGTTCCAACGAACCCAGGCGCGCCACCCCTTGCTGCACCGGCAGACGAAGAAAATTCATCGGCGGACTTCCAACAAACCCGCCGACGAACATGCTGCGCGGCCGGCGATACACCTCGGTCGGTGCCGCTTCCTGCACGATGCGCCCCTGGTGCATCACGGCGATGCGGTCGGCCAGCCCCATCGCCTCGGTTTGATCATGCGTGACATAGATCGTGGTGGTGCCCGCCTCGGTCAGCACCGACTTCAACTCCGCCCGCATCTCCAGCCGCAGCAGCGCATCCAGGTTCGACAGCGGCTCGTCCATCAGCAGCACCGCGGGCTCGACAGCCAGGGCGCGGGCGACGGCAACGCGCTGACGCTGGCCGCCCGATAGTTGCGCTGGATAGCGATCGAGCAGCATCTCGATATGCATCAGCCGCGCCGCCTGTTCGGTCTGGCGCGCCACGCGATCGGCATCCGCGCGAGCCATGGTCAAGCCAAACCCGACATTCTCGCGCACCGTCATGTGCGGGAACACGGCGTAGTTCTGGAACACCATGGCCAGCCCCCGCGCCCGCGACGGCAGACCCGAGACATCACGCCCACCGATCAGCACCCGTCCGCCGCTTTGCGTCTCCAGTCCGGCGATAATCCGCAAGAGCGTAGTCTTGCCGCAGCCGGAAGGCCCCAGCAGAGCAACAAACTTGCCATCCGCCACGGTCAACGACACGTCGTGCAGGACGGTGACGGTGCCAAAGCTCTTCACCACGTGCTCGATCCGGATCTCCGCCATCAGCTCATTCTCATCGGCTGGCGATCCCCCACATCGCGAACAGGTAGCGGCGAACCACGAAAATGAAGATCACCGAAGGCACGATCAGCAGGAACCCACCGGCAAACTGTGCCTGCAACGGCGATTCCGACAGCACCGACAGCAGGAACGCGGTCAGCGTCTTGTGCCGCACGGTCAGCACCGCGGCGGCGAACACCTCGTTCCAGGAGATGACGAAAGCGAAGATCGCTGTCGCTGCCACACCCGGCAAGGCGAGCGGCAGCACAATGCGGCGGAACGCCCCGAAGCCGGAGCAGCCGAACACCCAGGCCGCCTCCTCGAGCTCGCGTGGGATGCCAAGGAACAGGCTAGACGTCACCAGCACCGCAAAGGGCAGTGCGAGCGCGGTGTGGATCAGCGCTACGCCGAGCGCAGTGTCATACAGACCAAGTCGCACGTAGCTGACCGCCAGGGGCAACGCGAGAATGCCGACGGGGAACGCACGCGTCAGCAGGATCGTCAGCCGGTACGCATTGGCCCCGGCAAACGCGTAGCGCGCCAACGCATAGCCAGCGGGCGCACCCAATAGGATGGAGAAACCCATGCAGAGCGCTGCCACCTCGACGCTGCGCAGCATGGCGGGCCAGATGCCTTGGATCGCGAGGAAGGCAGCAAAATTGTGCGCCGACCACGACAGCGGCCAGAACGGTTTCGGCCAAGCGTACACGACCTGCTCGCCGCCGAGTCCGCCCAGCGCCACCAGATAGATCGGCACGATCGTCCAGGCGCACAGCAACACCACGCCCGCAATGAACAAGGCACGCTTGATCGACTTCATGCCGGCTCACCCGCACGCGGTCGCAGCGCTAACAGATAGGCCAGCGTCGCGGCGAGCGTGATCGCCATGATCAGCACAGCATAGGCGGCGGCGACCCCGTAGTCCTGGTTCTGGTTCTCCCAAATGAAGGCCTGGCTGATCAGCACTGGGAAGTTGGTGCCGCCGATCGCCAGCACCACGGCGAAAGTCTCGAACGCCAGCACCGTGCGCAGAATCAGCGCTGTCTGAATCGACGGGCGCAACAACGGCAGGGTGACGCGGCGGAAGCGCTGCCACGCGGTGGCGCCGAACACGCTCGCCGCCTCCTCATACTCGGCCGGCACGAGTTGCACGCCGGCTACCAGGATGACGAATACGATGGCTGTCGCCCGCCACAACTCGGCGATCACGATGGCGAAGAACAGTGCTGCCGGGGTCTCGTAGGTCAACCAGCTCTCCGGCCGGGGAATCAGCCGGAGATGGAACAGAATCGTGTTGAGATAGCCTCGCTCCGTCAGGATCGACAGCCACACCAGCCCAGCGGCGAGATCGGAGATGCCGAGCGGGATGGTCCAGATCCATAACACCAGATCGCGACCGGACCGGAGTTTCCGCAGCATCATCGCCATCCCCAGCGCCAGTGCGAGCTGCAGTGGCACGACCACGATCACCAACCCGAACGTGTCCTTGATGGCGTCGATGAAATCGAGGTCGCCGACCATCTGGTCGAATTTGCCGAGACCGAACCCGGTGCTCGTCTGGAAAGCAAGCGCGATGGTCTGGATCAGCGGGACGAAGAACAGCAGCAGCAGAAACAGCAGCGACGGCGCGATCAGCAAATAAGGTGCGAGGCGGCGTCGCCCCATCGCGTTATTTCACCTGGCACGTGCCCTGGCTTGGCGGATCGGGCGACCAGCACGGGGCCTGGGCCGCGTCGAGCACGTGCTGCATCTGTTTGCCCTCGAGTTCCAGCACCTGGTGAATGTCCTGCCGGCGCAACACGATGCGCTGGAACGTGTCGGTGAAGATGCGGTCGAACTCGCCGCTATGCGAGCCGAGCCCGACGGGGAGCAGCGCCGGGTGCGAATCGGGCGCGTTCTGCTGCGCCTGCACCGCCGCCATCTCTACCTTCAGGCCCGGATCGAGATCGCCAGGGACGGTTGTCTTCACCACTGGGTAGAAACTGCTCACTCGCAGCGTGGTGATCTGCGTCGCCGGCTTCAGCAGGAACTCGATCACCTGTTTTGCGCCGGCCGCATCGGGTGCGGATTTCGGGATGGCGAGGCCCGCCACCACCGGCATGAAGCTGCGCCCTTTGGGCCCGGCGGGGGAAGGGAAAGCAACGAAATCATCCGGGTGCTTGCGGAACGCGTCCTGCAACCGCGCCACGTGGTCCCAGGCGATCATCACGTCGCCCGCCAGCAGCGGTTCCTGCATAAAGTTATAGTTGGTGGAGTTCGGATTGACGTGCTGCCAGATCGACTTGAAGTCGGCCCACATCTTCTCTGCGTCCGGCGACGCGAACGTTGTCACCACCCCGCCGGTGAACGACGGCAGCAGGTAGCCTTCGAAAAAGCGGTTCATGAGGCCGGTCGGCCCGGCCGGGAACCCTAGTACCCGGCGCCCGGTCGCTTTCTCGGCATTCGCCGCCCATTGACCGAGCTGGTCATAGGTCAGGCTGTCCAGCTTCGCGCCCGACGGCAGGTACTGCAGCGCCTGCTTGCTTGCGGCCATGATGTAGGTCGCCTGCATCCACGGCACGTATTGCAGATGGTCGGTGCCGAGATGGGCGACCGTCACCATTCCGGCGGGAACACCGTCCTGCTTCAACATGTCGTCCATGCTATCGAGCGGAGACAGGGCGCCGAGCGGGACAAGTGGGGCCAGCTCGCCGTGCAGCGCGCCGATCAAACTGATCGACGGCGAGCCGGACCTCATATCCGCCTGCACATGAATGACGAGCTGCGGCGGCTCTTCCGGGACGAAATCCACCGGCACGGGCGAGCCCTTGAGGATCTCGGTGCGTGTGCGCTGCGCCTCCTCCATGGGGCGCAGTTGAGTGGAGAGGAAGGTCAGATCCTTGGCCGCGACTGGCACCGCGGCGCCGAAACCAGCAAGGATCGCAATGCCGCCAAGCATCGACAGCAATGGCCGTACTGCCTGCACCTTATCGCCCTCCTCCCGGTGTTCGACTCCTGTTAGAGGCTAAGTGACGGCATGACTTTCCGTCAATCGGCACGCAGTCGGAGCGATGAAGTCGGCGCACGACTCTACCTCTACCCTCTGCGGGAGAGAGCGGTTCGCGAAGGGTGAGGGTTCCACCCGTTGCACCCTCACCCGCCGCGCTTGCGCGCGGCGACCTCTCCCGCAGAGCGGGAGAGGTGGTACGAAATTCGGACTGGCGAGAGCCGCCGTGTAACGGCAGAGTGGGGAAGGGGAACCGCCACAGATGTACATCGAGACCGAAGCCACCCAACACCTCCAGCGTGCCGCCGGGGCAGCACGCGCCGCCGCCCACGTGCTGGCGCAGAGCTCACTGGCACAGCGCGACGCCGCCTTGCGGGCAATGGCGAAGGCCCTGCGCGCTGAGACGCCGGCAATTCTCGCAGCCAATGCGGGTGACCTCGCGCGTTCGCAGGGTACCGCCGCGTTCCGCGATCGGCTGTTGTTGACCGAGCAGCGCATCGAAGCGATGGCGGCGGGGCTCGAAGACATCGCGGCCTTGCCCGATCCGATCGGCGGCATCCTTGCCGAGTGGACGCGTCCCAACGGCTTGCGCATCCAGCGTATCGCCACGCCAATCGGCGTCATCGGCATGATCTATGAAAGCCGCCCTAATGTCGGCGCCGACGCGGCCGGGCTCTGCCTGAAATCGGGCAATGCCGTGATCATGCGCGGCGGCTCCGAAAGCCAGCAGAGTGCTGCCGCCATCAACGCCGCACTCGTCGCCGGACTGCGCGAGGTCGGCCTGCCCGAGGCCGCCGTGCAGATCGCGCCCACCGCCGATCGCGCTTATGTGGCGGCAATGCTGGCGGCGGCCGGCCTGATTGACCTGATCATTCCACGCGGCGGGAAGTCACTGGTCGCGCGAGTTCAGCGCGAGGCCCGCATCCCCGTGTTGGCGCATGCCGAGGGTCTTTGCCACACATACGCCCATGCCGCCGCAGATCCGGCGATGGCCCGTCGGGTCGTTGCCAACGCCAAGATGCGTCGCACCGGTGTCTGCGGCGCCACCGAGACGCTGCTGATCGACGCCGCCATCGCGCCGCACCTGCTACCCCTGATCGTTGCCGATCTGAAAGCGCTCGGCTGTCAATTCCGCGCCGATGCCGCCGCGCGTGCTATCCTCCCCGAGTTGTCGCCGGCAACCGAGGCCGATTTCGATACCGAATGGCTGGATGCGGTACTCTCGATCGGCGTGGTGGATGGCGTCGATGCCGCGTTGGCGCATATCGCGCGCCATGGGAGCGAGCACACCGACGCGATCATCACCGAGGACAAGCAAGCCGCTGAACGCTTCTTGCGTGGGGTCGAGAGCGCGGTTGCGTTGTGGAACGCCTCGACGCAGTTCTGCGACGGTGGGGAATTTGGCTTCGGTGCCGAGATCGGCATTGCCACCGGGCGTATCCACGCCCGCGGGCCGGTGGGGCTCGCGCAGCTCACCAGCTACCGCTACCTCGTGCTCGGCACGGGTCAGGTGCGGCCCTGACGGCCACGGATCGGCTCTACGACGCGCTTCCCCGCTTCGGCGATCGGCGGCGCATGCGCGTCGGCATTCTCGGCGGGTCATTCAACCCGGCGCACGCGGGACACCGCCACGTGGCTGAACTGGCTCGTCGCCGCCTGCGGCTTGACCAGGTATGGCTGCTCGTCTCCCCGGGCAACGTGCTGAAGCCGAGTGAAGGCATGGGCGATTTCCGAGATCGATTGGCCTCTGCGCGCGTTCTTGCCGATGGACGCCGCATCGTCGCCACGGCGATCGAGGCGGCGCTCGGTACCAGGTACAGCATCGACACGCTGCGCCGCTTGCAGCGCATCTTCCCTCGCGTGGAGTTCGTTTGGGTGATGGGTGCCGATATTCTGGAACAATTGCCGCGCTGGGGCCGCTGGCATGAGTTCGTCCGCCGTGTGCCGCTCTTGGTGCTGCCGCGGCCGACATACACCCACCGCGCTCTCGCCGGCCTGGCCGCGCACTATCTCAGGGGTGCGCGCCTGCCCGCTACAGCCGCCCCGGTGCTGGCCCGCATCCGCCCGCGCGCCTGGATCTTTCTGCCGTCTCCCCAGCACCACGCATCGGCCAGCGCCATCCGCGCCGGGAAAGGAGTCGTGCCATAGCCAAGCGTCCGACCGCTCCGACCGTCCCCGGACCGCGCAAGAAGCCGGCGAAACGCAAAGCCCCGAGGCCGCTGCCGGCGGCCGACAAGACGCCTGGCACGGCGCGCAAGAAAGCGGTGGTGGCCGGACCAAGAAAGGTTGCCGCCGCACATATCCGCCACCCTTCCGAGCTGGAACGGCTGCAGCGCCTGATAGTCGGTAGTTTGGAAGATGATAAGGCCGAGGACGTCGTCATGCTCGACCTGGAGGGCAAGGCGACGTTCTGCGACCGCATGGTGGTGGCGACTGGCCTGGCCGACCGTCAGATCACTGCGATGGCCGAGCACCTGCTGGAGAAACTGCACGAGGCCGGTCTCAAGCGTGTTCAGGTCGAAGGTGCCGGTGGCTCCGACTGGGTCCTGATCGATGCCGGCGACATCGTCGTGCACCTGTTCAAACCCGAGGCGCGAGCGATGTATGCGCTGGAGAAGATGTGGGGCGCCGATCTCGACGAAGCGGTGGGCTGAGGAGTTGCCCGAAAGCCTCTGCAACGCGATCGGCCCCGCGTGACGACAGCGACAGTGGCTGTCGTTGTACTCGGCACCTGTCTTGGCGGATTTGTCCAAGGCCTGTCGGGATTTGCCTTCGGCCTGGTCGCCATGAGCATCTGGGTGTGGTGCATAGAGCCACAACTTGCCGCACCTATGGTGGTCTGGGGTTCCTGGGTCGGTCAGGCACTATCGCTCATCGTGGTACGACGGCGGATCGACTGGCGCCGAGCAGTGCCGTTCGTGTTCGGTGGCGCGCTGGGTGTGCCGCTCGGTGCGTGGTTGCTTCCGCATATCGATGTGCATTTGTTCCGCGGCGGAGTTGGCGTGCTTCTGATCGTCTATTGCTCGGTCATGCTGGCGGCGAAGCATCTTCCGTTGGTGACGCGGGGCGGTCGGCCGGCGGACGGTGCGGCCGGCTGGATCGGTGGCGTTATGGGCGGATTGGGCGGGCTCACCGGCCCCGCGCCAACGCTCTGGTGCACGCTGCGGGGCTGGAACAAGGATACTCAGCGCGGCGTGTTCGGCGTGTTCAACCTGGCGATGCACAGCCTGACGCTGGCGACCTACACTGTCAGTGGAACACTGACCGTTGCGATGACGCCGATCCTGGCGCTGATGGTGCCGGTGGCCATCCTGCCGACACTTGCGGGCGGACGGCTTTACCGGCGGCTCGACGACGAGGCGTTTCGCCGTCTGATCCTTTGGGTGCTGCTGGGCTCGGGAATAGCCCTGCTGGTCGCACGTTGACCGACGCATCGAGGCTCCCAGGTGTAAAAAGCGGTTGGTTGACATCCGGACCCATACCATGACGAGCCGATGGCGATCGCTTTGGTTCTTTGTTCCGCCGCCAGTTCTTTATGCGGCTTTCTTCGCTGTCGGCGTTTTGCTGGATCGGGCGCTCCCCTGGTCTCCCGGCTGGCTTGAGAGCAAGCCGGCACGCTGGATCGGATGGTTTCTCATGGCGTCGGGGGCCATTTGGGGCTTTGCCAGTATCGGCTGCTTCAGGTGGCGGGGGACGACGGTGATCCCGCATCGAAGGCCGACGCAACTGGTTGCCGGCGGGCCGTACTCGATCTCGCGCAATCCGATGTATGTCGCACTGACTGTCGTCTATTGCGGCGGTGCCATTGTGATCGCGCGTGCGTGGCCGCTCGTGCTTCTGCCTGGACCGTTGATCTTCTTGCACCGGATTATCATTCCGTCTGAGGAGCGGATGTTGCGCGAAGCCTTCGGCGAGACGTATGTCGATTACTGCCGGCGGGTGCGGCGGTGGTTGTAGGCCTGGACCCAGCAGGGATGTCGCCAGCCGCTATTTGACCGGCTATCCTGTGGCATAGGACTCTGCACGGCAACGACCGGAACGCCGCCAGCGCGACTTGGCTCAATCAACGACAGGCCCGGCAGTCGACATTCTCATACTTCGGGCTGGTACCCCGCACATTGCCTCGGTGCGCTGTCGCGAGGTGAGCGTGTCCGCGCAGGGGCCGGTGATCAAATCCAGCCTCAAGCCCATCTCTTCCAGCACGCGCTTCGCCCCCAGGGCACCGAACGTGTCTGACGCCGCCAAGATTGTGGTCAGATCAGACCGGCGTGGTATCAGGCACCGGAGGAACTCGGGTACGCTGGTTCCCAGAAAATTGCCGCCGCACTCGATCAGCACTGCATCAGCGCGCAGCGACAGGCACATGTCGAGCGCCTGCCCAAAGATCTGCGGTGCGTCAGCGCGGATTGGTACCTAGCAAAAGGTAGACGGGCGCTCCGGCGTCGGTCGCATCCGGGGGGGCGCGTGCCGTGAAGTCCCGTAAGCGCAACGGTTGGCCTTCTGCGTCTACGATTGCGCCAAGATACTTCGCTCTTCCGAGATAGCCTTTCGCCACTGGCGATGCTTCGACCAACTCACCGATGACGCCGCTTTCGGCGAGGAGCCAGTAATCTTCGCCCGGCACCAAGCCGCCTTCAGGCACACCCCCGACAGTCCAGCGGACCGACTCCCGATATCCCGGCGTCGCGAGAAATATATCACCGGGCACGATCGCCATACTCCGTCCAGACATAGCTTCGACGATGAGCGGCGTGGCTTCACGGGGGAACTGGAACACACCGACACAGCCTTCATTGCCTGGCACAGCAATCCAACGTGCGCGGCCAAGTTCGCCGACCCGTCGGATCGTGGACAGGCGCTTGTAGCTGTTGGGTAATGTTCCGTCGTCCATCGCGTTGCCCGCCCGGCAGCGCTATTTTACTTGTTCCGGTTCAGCTCCTTTTCCTGCGCTTCGCGAACGATGTGAACCTTGTCGCCGGGGTGAATGCGACTCTTGTCTTTGTCGGAGATGTTCAGTTGTTTGGCGATCGCGTCGATCTGCTCCTTGTTGACCTGCACGGTGTGAATGAACGCAACTCTCGCGCGGAGCTGGAGGCTCCCGCCCAGTAAGAAAGCAGTTTGTCCGGGAGGCAACAAGAATTCTCGACTCGCCCGGTGGTTGTAGCGCGTCCCACGAGACCCCTCACGATTTCGTGATGCGGGCAACCAGAGATTAACTGCTCAGCTTTCTTGCGCTCGCTTAATGGGTCTCCTTCATAGGGCCCAACTCTCCTGCGGGGAGGAAATCTTGTATTGCCCGGGCTGTCGGGCGAGGGTCGCGACCGGCAAGAAGTTCTGCGCCGACTGCGGCACCCCGCTCCCCTGGTTTTGTCATGTCTGCGGTGGCGAGAACGCACCGCGAAGCCGTTTCTGTGGGGAGTGCGGCGCGCCGAATGCTGCGACCGTCTCCGGCGCCGCGCCAGCCTCCGGAGAGCCCGAGAGACGCAATCTCACGGTCGTATTCGCTGATCTGGTCGGTTCGACGGAGCTCGGCGCACGGCTGGACCCGGAAGACCTCCGCGACGTCATAGGCGCGTGGCGGAACCGCGTGACAGGGCTTATCGCCCGATACGGAGGATTGGTCACGCGACATATGGGCGACGGCATCCTGGCATTTTTCGGCTATCCACGCGCCCATGAAGCGGACGCGGAACGCGCCGTGCGCGCCGGTCTCGCGATTATTGAGGCGGCTGGGCGACTCGAAACGGTTGCAGGCCCGCCCGGTACACTCGCCACGCGTGTCGGTCTCGCAACCGGCCTCGTGATCGTAGGTGATCTGATCGGCGCCGGTTCCTCCCTTGAATGGTCGGTTGTGGGGGAGACGCCGAATCTCGCGTCTCGCCTCCAGACGCTCGCAAAACCGAACATGTTGCTCATCGACCATGTGACCCGCCACCTCATCGGCGGAATGTTCGAGTACGCCGCCCTTGGTCCCGTCGAGCTCAAAGGAATACCCGACCCGGTCCAGCCCTGGGTGGTCCTGCGGGAAAGTGCCGTCGAGAGCCGGTTCGAGGCCTTGCGCACCAGCCCGGTCCCTTTGGTCGGCCGCGAGGAGGAGGCCGATTTGATGCAGCGCCGCTGGGCAAAGGCGCGAAGCGGGGTCGGCCAGGTCGTTGTACTCGTCGGAGAACCCGGCCTGGGTAAGTCACGCCTCATTGCCGCTTTCGAGGAGCAGCTCGGCAGCGCCAAACGGTCAGTGATACGCTTGGCCTGCTCACCGCACTACCAGGATACTCCACTCTATCCGTTCATCAGGTACTTCGAAAGCGCTGCCGGCTTCCATCGCACTGACACACCAGCCCAGAAACTCGCCAAGCTGCAAAAGCTGCTCTGCAGCACGGCTGGGCTCGGAGAAGCAGAGGTGGCCTCACTGGCCGATCTTCTCTCCATTCCGGCGCCCAATAAGCTGCCGGCTCACCAGACCGCGCAGTTCACGAAAGAGCTCACCTTCAAAGCGATGTTCCGCCACTTCCAGGCGCTCGCCGCGACGGTGCCCTTGCTCGTCATTGTCGAGGACTTTCACTGGGCCGATCCTACCACCACCGGGCTCCTCGATGAGCTTGTAAACCAAGTGGAACGCCTCTCGGCCCTGCTCATTATTTCTACCCGGCCAGAGAAGGGATTGCTGTGGTCGCTCCATCCGCAGGTCACCACTCAGCTACTCAACGGACTGGATCGTACCCAAGCAGCCGACCTTGTCCGACATGTCGCCGGTGAGCAACAGTTTGCCGAAGAAGTGGTTGCCCGCATCGTCGATCGCGCCGAAGGCGTGCCGCTGTTTATCGAAGAGCTCACCCGAAGCGTACTGAATTTGTGGCCGCCGGAACAAGCTGGCGACCACCTTTCAGCCGTCGTGCCACCTTCAGGTGAACTCGGTCCCCGACGTCGTTGAAGGCTCTGCTCATGGCCAGGCTCGATGAGCTTGGCCCCGGCAAGGAGGTCGCCCAGGCCAGCTCGGTTATAGGTCGGGAATTTGGCTTCGATATGCTGCAAGCCGTTTCCAGCCTGCCGACCGAACGGCTTGAGCAGGCACTCGACGAACTCGCGCAGGCTGGGCTGATCGTGGCGGACGGGCGTCCACCCAACGCCAGCTACGTTTTTCGTCACGTGCTTATTCAGGATGCAGCCTACACTTCGATGTTGCGTGACCGACGTCGCGGCTTCCATCTGCGATATGCCGAGGCGCTGGAAAAAGACCTGGTGGGCCCCGCCAGTACCGCTCCGGAACTGCTGGCCGCGCAATTCGCCGAGGCGGGTGCGGCGGAGAAGTCCATTGATTACTACATGAAGGCTGCCGCACGCGCCACCGGCCGCTTCGCGCTCACGGAGATTGTAGGATATCTGCAAAAAGGGCTTTCCCAACTCACCAATCTGCGGGCCACGCTCACGACGCAGCATCGCGAGCTCGAACTGCAGGTTGCTCGCGGGCTGGCGCTCATGGAACTCCGCGGCGCCGGCGACGAAGAGGTCCGCGCCACCTTCGAGCGTGCCCACGAGCTCTGCCTGGTGCTCGGTGGCACAAAGTTTCTGCTGCACGTCCATGATGGTCTGGTGAACTATCATTTCGCCCATTCCGAGCTCGATAAAGTGGCCGAATATGGCGAACAGGCTCTGGAACTCGGCCACCGTACCGGCGATCATCATGCGATAATCCTGGCACACCGATCGAGAGGTTATGCCAGACTGTTGCATGGCCGCTTTCGCGAGGCACGCCACGACCTCGAACAGGCAATGGAGAAATACGAAGGGGGAATGGCGATCACGCGCGACCCCAAGGTGTCGGTGTGCGGCGCTCTGGGCATTTGCCTGACAGCTCTCGGCCTGCCCGAATCTGGTGCCGCCATGAGTCTCGCGGCAATCCGCCACGCAGAAGCGCTCGCACACCCGATCAGTGTCAACCTTGGCCTCCGACGTGCCTGTGTGCAGGCGATGATGCGGCGCGACGTGCAACAGGTGCTGAAACTGTCGGATCGGCTGCTCACCAATCAGAATGACTACGAGACCTTCAGAGGCAGCCGCGAAGGCTTGTTCTTCTCAACCTGGGCACATCTGCGGATGAACCCTGACCCGATGCTTCATTAGCGGCTGCGCACGACACTCGATCAATTCGAAAATGCGAGGTTCCTGAACCTGCTGCCCTTCTTTATGCTTGCTTCCGCCGAACTGATGGAGGCCCAGGGTGATCCGGAGGGTGCCACCGCCTTGCTGTGCCGGGCGGCGGCGGTGGTGGAGACAACAAACGAGCGTTGGTGTGAAGCCGAGATCCCCAGGTTGCGCGCTCATCTGACAAGCGATCCGGCCGCCGCAGCCCGTTTGCTCGAAACAAGCGTCTGCCTGGCCCGCGAGCAGGGCGGCCTGCTATGGGAGGTGCGGGCCGCGACCGACCTCGCGAAACTGTTGAAAAGCCAGGGCAGACACGAGGCCGCTTATCACACATTGGCGCCGGTCCTCTCGCGGGTCACCGAGGGTCTCACCATGCCCGATTTCCGTGCGTCCCGAGAGCTTCTCCGGGAGCTCAGCCCGGAAGCGGTTGGTCCGCTTTGATACTGTCCCCAACAGGAGAGTAAGCATGCTCACCCGCTACGTCGCGCTGGTAACCGAGACGCACAAGGTACACGCTGCCGAACTCGTAGCCGTGGCTGCGGCGCTCCAGAAACAGGTGACCCGCGACTTCGGACCGATATGGGGCGTTCAGGCTAGTATAGCAGCTTATGCCCGCCTGGAAGACGTTCCTCTCGACTACTGGCCCATCGTCATCAGCGATAACCTGGATCGGCCCGAAGCCGCCGGTTATCACGAGGACGAGTTGGGCCAGCCTTGCGCACTTGTCCGGCTGACCGACGACTGGAGTGTGACCGCAAGCCACGAAATGCTCGAGATGCTGGCCGATCCCTGGGGAAGACACCTCGTCGCCGGCCAGTCGCCGCGTCGTCCCGACGAGAGGGTAAAGTTCCTCGTCGAGGTCTCCGATCCGTGTTCGAACGAGAGCTACAAAGTCAATGGAATTGCGGTATCCGACTTTTATACGCCCCGGTTCTTCGATCCCGTAGCGACGTCTAGCGTGCGCTACAGTTACAAAGGCTCGATCACTGAGCCGCGCCAGGTACTCAAGGGTGGCTATCTGACGTGGCACGATCCGGCGTCACGGAAGTGGTGGCATCGGGCCTGGTTCGACGGAGACCACCCAACCGACGCGGAGGTGCCGATTCCGGCTATCGTGAAGGGCAATATCCGGGCCACGATCGACCGCCACCTGAGTGCGGCGCATGATCGCGCCAGGCAGCGTGGTGGCCAGCACGTCGAACGGACTTATCACGACAAGCCCAGCGCGGCCTCTGTTAACCGAGCAGCGGATATACGCAAGCTGCTTCGCCCGGGCGGCTGATCGTCGCGGACCGAAATCGGTCGCGGCTTGGATCGGGAATCCTCCGACGATCCGTGGGACTTGGTTGTTCACCTGCCTTGGGGTATGCACGCTGTTGCATATCACCTCGGCGGGACCTAGTGCCCCCGTCATTGGGCGGTAGTTTAGCGGCGAGCAAGATCGCTCCACCCAGCATGAGCCACCGGCGGGCGGGCACGGTCTTGGATCAGGTGTTTCATGACGCGTTGTCGCCGCGAAGGCGCTCACGGTGATGCTGGCGAGCGCGCTATCGACGCCGCGTGTCCGCCGACGTGTCGCGTGACGCGCGAGCCGCAACGCTGGGTGTTCAGCGTTCCAACCCGTCGCCAGCGGCCACATTCGGCCAGCTCTGCGCCTCAGGTGGTGCCTCGCGATGCAGGTGCCGCATCAGGCTGCGTGCAAAGATAAAGCTACTCGGATCGCAGCATCGGTCGCCGGCACCAGGCCGACGTGCGCGCAACCAATTCGCCGCGCGGCGCGCTGGGGTCCACCGCCGTGGCGCAGCCACAACGGCCCTAACCTCGAAGAACGGCCTCGGATCAATACCGCGATAGAGGAAGTGGGAGAGCAGCGCCGGTAGCAGCGCTCCCTGCCCCCGCAACAGAAGAGCCTCAATGAAGCGCGCGGCCACCTTGCCAAAGGTCAGCGAATCCGGGTGCATCGTCAGCATCACGTGCGCCATGGCGTGGCCGACAAGATCGAGACTGTCTTTGATTGCAGATACGAAGTCAGCATGAAAGATGCGGCGCACCTGCCCCATTTCCCGCTGCAGCCGTTCGAAGGATTTTTCCACATCCTCGCGGGTCCAGCCGCGCGCATCGAGTTCAGCCGGGATCACGCCATCAGACGCGAGGCGATCCTGGAATAACTCGACCAGCACATCAAAGATGGCGCCGGTAAGCGGCTCGGCGATCGCATGCTGGTTCCGCCCCAGACCTTTGGCATCCAGCCAGCGGCCATCAAGCGTGAGCGTAATGTCCACAACGTCTGCCATCGTCGCTTCGTTTGAGGCGAGCCGAAGCTGGCTATGCACGGAGGTTTCGCCGAGGCGGTTGGCGACGTTCAGCACATAGAGATTGCCGGCCGTCTCCTGTAGAAGTCGTTCTATAACAGATTCAAAATGTAACACCCCGATAAGCGCGACAAGGTCCGAAAACAATTCGTGAAATGCGAGGAAAGGCACGCCGATCATGTCCGGCGACGGCACACCAAGCAGGGAAAAGAGCATAGTGTGGCCAGTCTCGTGCGCGATCACGTCGAAATTCAGCGCGAAAGGCTGCAGCTCGCCCGTGTCGTCGGGCCAGAGACCCGTTTCTAGAAACCCTGGTCCACTCTGCGCATTCTGCCAGGGCACGACCGGGATCAGTTCGATCTGTGGATGTTCATTCACATGCCACCAGACGATGTGCCGCTTCAGGTAGCGGTGCCACACATCGAGCGAATGGCGCACGGTCCCGTAAAGATGGGCCGCAAGGAACTGAGGCGCTTCGGGCGGAATGTGGTCGAAATTTCCATCGGCATCGGGAAAGGCGGGCGGGCGGGTCGCGCCCGTATACGGCGGAACGTAGATCGGCGGATCGTAGGGTGCCTTCTTGTCGACAGCGTCGGCAACATACAGCGTCGGGTCGGAGGGACCGGGGCCGATGCTGCCGGCAGGCATCTCGACTGTGATGATCTCGGGCGGGATGTTCTCGAAATATGCAGGGAACAGCAGAAATCGTGTGCCATGGCGGGTGCCTGCCCAGTGGAAGTCCATCTCACCGCTCCTCGGCGCGGACAAAGACGTATTCGCGCCATACAGCGGCAGCAAAATCGGCTTCTCCCGCGAATCCCGTATTCGGAACGCGGCCCTCATTGCGATCGGGGAGTTTTTGCCCGAGGCGATCCTCAGCATACCAATTAAGGGCCACCTTCAGCTCAAGTGGCGACGGTGGCCGCAGGTTGCTGGCGAACATCCGCGCTTTCGCCCGCGCACGCGCGAGGAGGGGCGCGAAACGACCGGAGAGGCGAAGGTGATCGAGCGCCCTTGGCTCCCAGTTCTGCGAGTAGGTGGCGCTCAACGCTTCGAGCGCCGCTTCCTCGCTGAGGAGACGGGTGAGGCCGGCCTTGTCGATCGCGTTGGCGTTCATCCAGGCCTCGATGTCCTGCCATCTTCCAAGGCCACGTTCGTGGCGGAAGCGATCCATCTCCGCGCGCACGTCTCCGCCTGCGGGTGCAGACGCCGTGCGCAGGGAATGGAGCCGTCCCAGCCCGGCGTGTGCCGCGTTCCGCCATGCCGTCGGATCAAGCCGAAGTTCCTCGAGGACGAGGGCTTCGTCTGCGCTGAGCCTTGCCGCTTCGCTGGCCACGAAGCGCTCCCACACGAGTGCCCGAGTGAAGGTGAATTCGGGCACGAAGGGTAGTGGCTGCGAGGCCAAGAAGTCCGCCATGATATCTAGCATCTCGATCGCATCGCACCGCTTTTGCGACACACGCCCGGACGGCAGCCAGGAAGCGAGCCGGGCAGCGTCGGCGGCTCCGATCACCGACGGCGCAAGTTCTGCCATCCGTCGGAAACTACGCTCAGAGAAATGGAGGTTCTTCAAGACTGAAACGAGCGCCCGGTTCGCCTCACGTTCGATCACGCCGGCGTCGACGGCAACAGCTAGCGTGGCGCGTAAATCGACCATCGCGTCGGAAAGCGGCATCGCGCCGGACTCAACCGGAGTATGGATGACAGCAACTTCGTCGTCGTCCGCGAAGGCGTCTTCGAGGTCTGGCCAGACGCCGTCCCGATAAGCAGCATAGATCTTGCCGATGCCGCGCATCCCGAAACTGTCGAGCTCGGCGGCGCGGAGCGCCCCCATGCTGGCGGCGCCGAAGACATGAACTCCTTCGGCCAGAGCGGCGAGGATTTCGCGATGCCAAACAGCCGGGACGTCGAGGAAGCGGCCGTCGATCAACCCGATCGCAGCTGGTCGTAGCTCGCGCAAAGCCCGCCATGCGTCACCCTGGCGAGCGGGCGGCAGGCAGATGGCGTCGATGTGCTTGGCGACTTCGACGGCTGGCAGGGTCGGGCCGCTGAAGACCACGGATATCATGTTGCCGCACGAGCGCGCGGACCCGGAACATGCGGACCGTCCGGCTCCCAGGGTCCTTCAAGACCCGGCACGACCAGACGCGCGATGGGCAGGCCGATGTCGGGCCGGCTGAGATCGACGAACGCCACCTGGTCGAAGCCGGCCTGCTCCAAGCACTGCAGGACCGCTGCGATGTCGCCCTGCACCGTCGGGCCGGCGCACCCCCGTATCTGGCGGAAGTCGCCGAACGACTTCATCTCGAGCCATCGGGTGGCAAGCCTGTGCCGGTAGAGCCGAGCCGGCCTGTCATAGCTTTCCGGCACAAAATCGTCGCGCGCACCGGAGATCCGCGTGAGTTTGGCTTGCGCGCACTCAACAAGCGCGCGTGCGAGCGCGATATCCGGATCGGGGTGGCAACCTGATCCCAGTTCCGGCTCAATACCTTCTTGGTCGTTCCGCCCGGTCACTAATGCAAGGAAGGCGGGCACGCTAATTTCCGAGGTCACGTCCCAGAGGCATACTGCGATCCCCGCCGCACGGAAGCGTGCCAGTAGCTGCGTGCTCGCCGGTCCGTCGACGGTCGCTGGGTCGATCGCGCGAGCAGCGCGCTTTTGCTCGGGAGCGGCGTGCCAGAGCGCTACAGCGTCGCGCTCGATCACCTCGCAGAGGCCGTGCAGGGCCGCCTCCGCCATTGTGTTGCCTGCACCAAGCCCGTTGGTCGTCGCCTGGAATAGGCCGAACCCAGGAGGTTCGGGTGCCGTGTAGTCGGCCGAGACAAGCTCGTAGGGCACCCAGATCGGGCCACCTGAGAGGAGATCCTCTGCCGTGGTCCAGAGAAACCGTGCTTCCGGCTCTCCTAAGTCGCTCGGCACACTGCGCGGCAGGCGTTTGGGATCGGCCACACGATCATGAGTTGCGAGCTCGGATTGGCTCGCCAAGCGTAGCAACAGATTGGGGTTCTCGGCGTGCCAACACTCTGCCGCCTCCATGATCGCGGATACGCGTGCACCCGTAAGCGTCGATCCCTTACCCTGATGCACGGCAATCGTCCGCGAATTCGGTCGGTATGCGGCGGCGACGGGAATGCCGACGACGTCAAGGCCGGTGAGTACGCCGACGCGTGTAATCCCCATCCGACGAGCGAGCGGACCAACTCGCGCTAAGGTTGTCGCCGGGTCGGTCGTGCGATGCGTGCCGTGCAAATAACGCTTGTCGCAGGTCTCTTCGCAAGAAAGATCGCCCAAGCCAGACACGCTGTTCAGTGGACGAGGCACGTATCGATCCGTGGACTCCCTCCGGCCGCCTCCCGCGCTGTCATCTCAGGATCGCGGTGGCCGTCCGACGAAGCCGGAACGCCCCACAAGGCCCGAGCGGCCAACAAGGCCGGATCGGCCGACCAATCCGGCGCTCCCGTCGGAGCCGTCTGCGAGCACCCCGCCCGTGATGTTGTTAGCGTTGCTCATTTCCGGGGCCAGCAAGATGTCGGCGAGCCAACCCGAACTAATGTCGATGCGAATTGAGAAGTCGATGTCCTGCATACCCCACACACGCACTTGGTCTGCAAAGGTCTCGTCCTTGAACTCCACTCCTGCGAGGCGGAGATCGACCGGATCAACGCTTGGCGGCACGGGAACGCCCGGACCCTGCACAAGGAAAACGGCGGGAGCCGCCATCTTGAAGTAGTTTCCCTGATAGCTGAACCCGTAGATGCGGGCGAGCCGCGGATCCCTCTGGGGACCCAACTGCGCCGTCAACGGGTTATCTGGCGCCGGGTTGTCCGGCGTCCCGCTGCCACCGGTCGGGATTATCCCGGCCGTTACGATCGTCAGGCCATTAAAAATACGGCCAAAGAGTCGAACCGTCGCATGTGCCAGGAGAGTCTCGTCAAGAAATGGAGGGATGATTGGAGGTTGTGACACGGCCGAGCTCCTCTCGCAAGGTGGCCAATCGAATGCCACCAACGAAGCAAACGTAGGGTATCCGGCGTCACCTAATTGCGCAAGGGGGACAAAATTGCGTTCGCGTCTGTTAGTTCCTGGTCGTCGCTCTCCAAACTGACCATGGCGAGCGCGTTGCGCACCAACTCGGCGCCGATTTTGCCGCATCCGCGGGCCTCGTGGGCGCGGGCGGCGCTCACCGCGGCGCGCAGACGAAGCATCCATGCCTCCTGAGTTTGCGCGAGATCCATGGCTTTTTCGAACAGCGTCAAGGCGGAGGAGGCCATCGGGATCATCGCCTCACCCTCCAGGCGAATGAGCTCTGGCATCCAGAAACGTAGCCCAATCTGTTCGAATTCGCCTCGAGCCTTGGCGAGCGCCTCGATCGCGAGATCGTGATTCCCTGACTGTATCAGGGTCTCCGCCCAGAGAGCCGTGTACACTGGAAAATCCTCGAGCCCGGCGATCTCCCGCTCCTCCTTAAGACCCTCCTCCAGCATGGTCAGACCTGCCGCCACGTCCCCCATCATCGCCACCGCCCAGCCGCGGAAGATCAGGCCCTTCGCGCGGTGATCCGCGAGTCCGTGTTTGGTGGTGAACTCGATAAACTCGCTCGCGTCGCGGAACACGATGCCAAATTCCCGGCGATAAATGCGATGCAAAAGCCGCATGTCGCGCGCATGAACAAGGCTTCCGAGGTGGGCGAGCCTCTCCGCCCATTCCATCGAGAGCCGCTCCTGCTCTAGCGCCGCGAGTGTCTCCCCCCGCATCCAGAGTATCTGCGCCAACTCTCCATGAGCGCACACCTTCGGGTCGTGGTTGCCGTAGATCGAAGCGTGATCGGTGCAGTCGTGCGAAGCATAGATCCGCAACCCCTCTTCGGCATGCATACGAGAGCTGCGGAGGTCGCCCACGAAGTAGGCGGCCGCCCAATTGCAGTGATGGGCCTGCATTAGCGCCTCGTCATCCCCTCGATCATCCGCTCGGGACAGCAGCAGTCTCGCGCGCACTAAGCTGTCGTTGAAATCCCGTGAAACTCGCCACCATCCCCAGTAGATTGGAAAACTGGACCGGCGCTGCGGCGCGGCCTTGCAGAGCGCGTAGGCGTCATTGTAAAGCATCTGCGCCTCGCGCGAACCGAGGCCCTGCAAGGAAATCAGCGCTGGGCCCAGCAGGGCCGCGATCTGCAGCCGAAGTTCGGAGTTTTCATCAGTCGCCGGCGATCGGTCGAGCGCGGCGAGCCCTCGTCGCAACATGCGCGTCGCCTCGGTCAATGCCCATCGGGCCAGGCTGCGTCGCGCCGCCTTGATCTGATATGGGACCGCTGCCTGCGGCTGCCCCCCTTCGGTCAGGTGCAGCGCTAGTAATTCCGGCTGTTGCTCGATGGTTTCAGGGTCAATCTCCTGCAGGACTCGGGCGACGCGAAGGTGCAGTCGCTGCCGATCAGCCCGTAATAGACTTTCGTATGCGGCATCCCGCAGCAGCGCATGGCGGAAACTGTATATCTCGTCGTTGGCGGCCTTCTCGCGAGCCAGCAAACCGGATTCCAGCAGATCGGCCACTAGTTGGTCGAGATCAATCAATTCGCTGGCGGCCAGTTCCCGCAGCACGTCGTGCCGGAACGACCGGCCGAGCACGGCGGCGATCTGCGCGATCCGTTTCGATGTCCCGGAACGGTCCAGCCGCGCCATCAGGGTCTCATCCAGCGAGGTCGGGATTGTCCGCAGCGGCTCAAACTCGTCTACCCCCGTCACCGCCGATATTTGCAGCAGCGACCGCGCGACTTCCTCGACGAATAGCGGGACGCCATCGGTCTTCTCGGCGATAATCTCGACCAGCTCCGGCGGAACCGCGCGGTCTATGAACAAGCTCTCCAGCATCGCGGCAACGTGGTCGGCGTCCAATGGCGCCAGCCGCAGCATCGTGACGGGAGCGCGCGCCGTCCGGGGTGGGTCAGTGCCGTCTCGGGCAGTCAGCAGCAAAAGGATCGGCCGGTCGGCCATGCTCTCGACGATTCGCTCCAACAGCTCGGATGACGTTGGATCGAGCCAATGCAGGTCTTCGAATACAATGCACTGCGGCTCGTCGTCTGGCGGCAACAGGACCTGATGGACCAATACCTGCAAGATGTGCTCGCGCAGTACTGCCGGCGGCAGGACTTGCGCTGCAGCATCATTAGTCGCGATGCCGAGCAGCTCGGCCAGAAGCGGCGGGGCGGCGGATCGACCGGCAGGGTCGCCGGCCAGCACGGACCGTAGCTTTTCAAGCTGCGCGGCCGGCGCGTCATCCGCAACCAGGCCGGATGCGGCACGTATAAACGCGATGACTGGATAGAGCGGGCTGTCCTGATCGAGCGCCGAGGCGGCGAGGCGCACGACACGGGTGGTGTCGTCCATGTGGATTGAAACGAAGTGCTCGATGAGCCGCGATTTGCCGATGCCGGCCTCGCCACTTATGAGTACCGTGTTGCCGGCCCGCTGGCTCGCCTGCCGCCAGCGCTCGGCAAGGATGGCAAGCTCGGCTTGGCGTCCATGGAAAGGGGTCATTCGGTCCCCTCTCCGGCCTGGGTGCATCTGCGTTTGCGGCAGGGCTTCGCCGATCACGCGCCAGATCTGGCGCGGCGCGGTGAAGCCGGGCAGGGTACGGACGCCGAGGTCCTCGAAGGTGAACTGCGAGGTCACCCGGGCATGTGTCTCTTCGGCGATGACGATGCCGTCCGCTGGTGCAAGACCCTGCAGCCGTGCGGCCAAGTTGGGCGTCGAACCGATGATTGATCGCCGGTCCTCACCGCCGGCGAACAGGTCGCTGACGATCACCCGGCCAGTAGCGATGCCGATGTGTACAGCAAGCGCATCTCCTGTCGGCGTGGCGATTTTCCCGATGCCGCGAACAATGTCGAGCGCGGCACGTACAGAGCGCTCCGGGTCATTCTCATGTGCAACGGGATAGCAGAAATAAGCGAGGATCCCGTCGCCCACCAGACGGGCAATGTGGCCGCCATAGCGCACGATCGCGGGGCCGCAGAACTCCCTGTAGCGGCGAATCAGCTCAAGGAGGTCCTCCGGCTCAAGCTGCTCGGCAATGGCGGAGGAGTTCACGAGGTCCACAAATACCATGGTCATTGGCCGGCGTTCGGCGCGAGTGGCTTCCGGATCCGGCGATACGGGTTGCGGTGGCGTTTCGGGCGGGTGTTGCGGGTGCAGGGCGGCGACTGCTCGGCGGAAGCGGTTGCGCTCGCCGATCGTCAGGCCGAGCTCGCGCAGATCCATCTCGGTCAGACCGGGAAGGTCGTCCTTAGTGATGCCGTGACCGCGGAACACGTCGACCCTGTGTTCGAGGCCGATCGCCCTCAGCCATTGGTCCACGGTGCCCCCTTCCGACCAGTGCGAACTGGTCGCTCCCCTGCCTGCAGGTGTGCGCCCGGCCGCATATCACCGCGACAGGAGCCTAGCTGAGACATGGATCACACGGCCAGAGGGTACAGTTACAGACCGGGAAGCGTGGCTAATACCTGCGGTCCTGGCAGGAGCGGGCATCTGTAATACTCGCATTTCGAGCATCGTCCCCGTCCACAACCCGCCGAACGGTGCTTCGGTCCAGTTGCCAGCAAGGTCCGATGGTCAGTTGACAGCCACCGGCACGGCGCCCGGCAGCACCTGCTCATCCGGCGCAGTCTGCAGATGGCACGCCGATACGTGGCCCGCTCCCACGTTCCGCAGCTTTGGCTCCTCCGTCAGGCAGCGGTCGAACACGTAGGGACACCGGGTGTGGAAGCGGCAGCCTCTCGGCGGGTTGATCGGGCTCGGCACGTCGCCGGTCAGGATGATGCGGGTCCGCTTGGCGTCCGGGTCCGGCACCGGCACTGCCGACAGCAGCGCCCGCGTATAGGGGTGGTGCGGCGAAGCAAACAAAGTCGCCCGGTCTGCCAACTCGACGATCTTGCCGAGATACATGACCGCGACGCGGTGCGTCAGATGCTCGACGATCGCCAGGTCGTGGCTGATGAACAGCAGGGCCAGGCCCAGCTCGTCCTGCAACCCGGCCAGCAGGTTGACGATCTGCGCCTTCACCGACACGTCGAGCGCGGACACCGCCTCGTCGCAGATGATCAGGTCGGGGCCGGGCGCCAGCGCGCGGGCGATGCCGATGCGCTGGCGTTGCCCGCCGGAGAACTCGTGCGGGTAGCGCGTGACGGCCTCGCGCGGCAGCCGGACCTTGTCCATCAGCTCGCCGATCCGCGCTTCCAGCTCAGCGCCACGCGCCAGACCGAAATTAGTGATCGGCTCGGCCAGCAGGTCACGCACCGTCATTCGCGGATTGAGGCTGCTGAACGGGTCCTGGAACACCACCTGCACGCGCCGGCGCAACGGCCGTAACTGCGCGGCGGGCAGATTGTCGATGCGTTGCCCGTCCAGTCGCACCTCGCCCTCGGTCGGCGTGATCAGCCGCAGGATCGTCCGGCCGACCGTCGATTTGCCGCAGCCCGATTCGCCCACCAGCGACAGCGTCTCGCCGCGGGCGATCGTGAAACTGACGCCATCGACCGCCAGCACCTTGGCGGTGACGCCGCCGAACAGGCCGCCATGGATCGGGAAATGCTTCTTCAGCCCCTCGACTTCCAACAGCGGGGTCATGCGGCGGCCCCGCCCGGCGCAAGCAGTAGGCGCGCGCGCTCGAGATCGGCCGGCGTATCGACGCCGAACAGCCCGTGCGGCACGGCGGAACAGCCGATCCGCATCCCCGCCTCCAGCGCCCGAAGCTGCTCCAGGTTCTCGCGCTGCTCCAGCGGGCTTCGCGGCAGAGCGACGAAGCGGGAGAGGGCTGCTCGGCGAAACGCGTAGATGCCGACATGGTGCCAGCGCGGCCCGTCCCCCCACGGGATCGCTGCACGCGAGAAATAGAGTGCGGCAGCTATGGTCTGCCCCGGCTCGAACGCGCAGGCGGCCTTCACGAAGGATGGCGTGTCGGCTTCATGCTGCGAGGTGATCGGCGTGACAACCGTGCCGATATCGAACGCCGCGTCCCGGAGCGGGGCGATCGCGGCGCGGATCTGCTCGGGCGAGACGGTGGGCGTGTCGCCTTGCAGATTCACGACCACGTCGTGGTGTCCGTCAGGATCCAGCTCGGCCAGCGCAGCGTGCATGCGGTCCGAGCCAGTCGGCAGTTCGGGCGGCGTCAGCACCGCGCGCCCGCCGGCGGCGCGGACCGCTGCTGCAATCTCGGGATCGCCACACGCGACGGCCGCCGGGCCGAGATCCGCCTCCCATGCACGTGCGAGCACATGCACGATCATCGGGCGGCCGTGAATGTCCGCCAATGGCTTGCCGGGCAGCCGCGACGAGGCCATGCGGGAAGGGATGACGATGATCGGGGTCACTAGTCGGTGCGCAGGGCGGACGGATTGCAGGGGCCGTGGGGCTTCCTTATGGTGCGCGGCACCTTAAGGCAGCCGCGCAGCCGGGCGCAACGACACGCGGCCGGTGGCGTGTGCGCCCGGAACGAGCATTTCGGCGGAGAAAGTCGCGTCGCATGGATAGCATGGAGGTCAACAAGGCGGTCGCCGCCGTCCTGGTCGCCGGCATCGCGTTTTTCCTGACCGGCCTGATCGGCGATAACCTTATTTACCAAACCGAGCCGGCCAAGCCGCCGATTAGCATTCAGGGCGTGCAGCCGGCGGCCACCACCGGCGGCGCCCCGAAGCCCGCGGAATTGCCGCCGATCGCGCCCCTGCTGGCGTCGGCCGATATCCAGAAGGGCCAGCAATTCGCCAGCACCGTTTGCGCCGCGTGCCATAGCTTCAACAAGGGTGGCAAGCCGATCATCGGACCGAACCTGTACGGCGTCGTCGGGGCGCCGCACGACCATGAGGCAGGGTTCGACTATTCTCCGGCGCTCGAGAAGTTCAAGAGCCAGCCCTGGACTTATGACGCATTGAATCACTGGCTCGACAACCCCAGCCAGTATGCGCCTGGCACCCGAATGACCTTCGCCGGGATTCCACAAGCGCAGTTGCGGGCCGACGTGATCGACTATCTGCGCACGCTGTCCGACCATCCGGAGCCGTTGCCGACACCCGAGACGGCGACCAAGGCGGCTGCGGCCGCACCGGCACCGGGCGGAGCGGCTCCAACCGGGGCCCCGAACAATGGCGCCTCGGTGGCGACGAAACCGGGCGTGCCTCCCGCCGCCAACAATACAGCGCCGCCGGTGGCTCAACCGACGGCGCCCGCCAAGGCCCCGTAGGCACGCACGTGGACGAGTTGGTAGCTGCGGCGACGGCGGCGGTTGACGTCGCCGGCGCCGTGATTCGGCCGTTGTTCCGCTCCGGGCTTCGGACGGATCTGAAAACCGACCGCACACCGGTCACCATCGCCGACCGCAGCGCCGAGCAGGCGATGCGCGCGGTCCTCGCGGAGCGCTTCCCCGACCACGGAATCCAGGGCGAAGAGTTCGGCATCGACCGGCCGGCCGCGCGGCTGCGCTGGGTGCTCGATCCGATCGATGGCACCAGGGCCTTCATCACCGGCCGGCCCGTGTTCGGCACGCTGGTAGCGCTGACCGATGCCGGCCGGCCGATCCTCGGCATCATCGACCAGCCGGTGACCGGCGAGCGCTGGATCGGCGCAGCCGGCCGGCCGACCCAGTTTCGTGGCCCGTTCGGGGGCACCGCTGGGTGCCGGCGCTGCCCTGCCCTGAGCGAGGCCGAGCTCTCTTGCACCGGCCCGTTTCTGCTCGGTCCCGACATGGCCCGTTGGCAGCGACTGGCAGACGCGGTGCGGCGCGTGTCCTGGGGTGGCGATTGCTACGCCTACGGCTTATTGGCACTTGGCCACCTCGACGTGATCGCGGAGGCCACCATGAAGCCGTGGGACTGGTCGGCGCTGGTCCCGGTGATCGAGGGCGCGGGCGGGCGCATCACCGACTGGAGCGGCGCCCGGTTGCGACCCGACGGCGACGGGCGCGTGCTCGCGGTCGGAGATCCGGCGCTGCTGGCGCAGGCGGTGGCACTGCTCAGGGAGGAAGCCTGAATGCGAATTCAGTATGCGCGGCGCTGCGGCGCGGGCATGAGTTTGCGGATGAGGACGTCCATCGCGCGCACCCTGGCGGTGCTGTCGCTTATAACCGGCGTGAGCAGTGTCGCGGCCGGTGCCGAACAGGGAGTCACGACAAGCAACGCCATCGCCGTGCTGAGCACGCCGGCGCTGCCGCCCGACTTCCCGTATTTTCCCTTCGTCAATCCGAACGCGCCGAAGGGCGGTCAGGTTACGCTGGGCGCGGTCGGCAGCTTCGACAGCTTCAATCCGTTCATCCTCCGCGGCACTGCGGTCGAGGGCATGGTCGACCCGTGGGTTGCGATGCCAGGCGGGTCCGAGCCCGGATCGACGATCGGGCATGTCTGGGAAAGCCTAATGACGCCGTCGGCCAACGAGATCGCCACCGCCTATTGCCACATCTGCCAGACGGTTGAGATGCCCGCCGACCACATGTGGCTCGCATTCAATCTTCGCCCGGAGGCCCGCTTCTCGGATGGGCAGCCGATCAGCGCAGAAGATGTCGCCTGGACCTTTCACACCCTGCTGGCCGACGGCCGCCCCAGCTTTCGCATCCAGATGGCGGACGTGAAGGATGTCACGGTGGAAAGCCCCGAGCGGGTAGTCTATCATTTCAAGTCCAACGACAACCGGATCCTGCCGCTGGTGCTGGGCGAGCTGGCGGTGCTACCCGAGCACTGGTTCAAGGGTCGCGACTTCAGCGAGCCGCTGCGCGACCCCCCGATCGGCTCCGGCCCGTACCGGATCGCCGATTTCTCGATGGACCGCAGCGTCACCTATCAGCGTGATCCGAACTGGTGGGCGCGTAACCTGCCGACCTCGGTCGGAACTAACAATTTTGATACCGCCCGCATCGAGTACTACCGCGAGAGCGCCATTGCGATGGAGGCATTTAAGGCGGGCTCGATAGATCTGCGCGCCGAGAACATCGCCAAGCGCTGGGCGACCGCCTACGATTTCCCGGCTGTGCACGAGGGGCTGGTGACCCTGGCGGACATCCGCCACCACCTGCCGACCGGCATGGAAGGCTGGGCGATGAACACCCGGCGTCCGATGTTCAGTAACCCGCTAGTCCGCCAGGCGCTGGCCTGGGCGTACGACTTTCAATGGGCCAACAAGAACCTGTTTTATAATTCCTATACACGCGCGATGAGTTATTTCAGCAACAGCGACCTAGCCTCGTCCGACCTTCCCTCGGCTGATGAGCTCAAGCTGCTGGACCCGTTTCGCGAGGAACTGCCGCCCGACCTGTTCACCAAGCCATTCACCCTGCCGGTCACCGACGGCTCCGGCAATGACCGCCCGGAGTTGATCACGGCGCTGAAGCTCCTGGAGCAGGCGGGCTGGCGGGTGAAGGACATGAAGCTGGAGAATCCGGCCGGGGAACAGATGCGCTTTGCCATTCTGCTGCCCGACCCGTCCTATGAGCGGGTGGCGATTCCCTACACGGAGACGCTCAAGCATCTCGGCATAGACGTCTCCGTGCGCACGGTCGATCCGGCGCAGTATCAGCACCTGACCGACGATTTTGACTACGATATGACACTGATGGTGTATCCGCAAAGCGACGTGCCGGGCAACGAGCTGCGTGACTACTTTTCCTGCCCCGCGGCCAAGGCGCAGGGCAGCATGAACATGCCGGGCATCTGCGATCCGGCGGTCGATGCGCTGCTCGGCGACGTGATCACGGCGCCCGACCGGCCGCATCTGCAAACGGCAGCGCGGGCGCTCGACCGGGTGCTGCTATGGCGCTGGTACCTGGTGCCCGGCTGGGGCAGCACGAGCTTCCACATCGCCTACTGGAACCGCTTTGGCCAGCCGGGAAAGCCGATCCGCGAGGGCTTCGACTTCGATACCTGGTGGGTGGACGCGGCGAAAGCAGCGACCACCGACGCCGCACGCAAGGCAGGTGGATAGAGGCGGGCCGTGGCCGCCTATCTGCTGCGCCGGCTGCTGCTGGTGATCCCGACGCTGTTCGGCATCATCGCCATCAATTTCGTGGTGGTGCAGTTCGCTCCGGGCGGTCCGGTGGAGCAGATCGTGGCAGAGCTGCGCGGCCATGGCAGCATGTCGGTGATATCCGGTGCGATCTCGGAGACGGGCACACAGGGCTCGTACCGCGGATCGAGCGGGCTCGATCCGCATATCCTCGCCGACATCCGCAAGTTGTTCGGCTTCGACAAGCCGCCGCTGACTCGTTTTCTCGATATGGTCGGCGGCTATCTTCGCTTCGACTTCGGCCGCAGCTTCTTCCGCGGACAGAGCGTGCTATCGCTGATTGCCGAGCGACTGCCGGTCTCGATCTCGCTCGGGCTGTGGTCAACGCTGCTGATCTACACGATCTCCATTCCGCTCGGCATTCGCAAGGCGGTGCACGACGGCGGTCGCTTCGATATCGCTACCAGCGCGGTGGTGCTGGTGGGCTACGCGGTGCCGAGCTTCCTGTTCGCTATCATGCTGGTGGTACTGTTCGCCGGCGGCAGCTATTTCCACTGGTTCCCGCTGCGCGGACTGACCAGCGAGGGGTCGGAGAGCTGGAGCTGGCCGGCCCGCGTCGCCGACTATGCCTGGCACATGACGCTGCCGATCATCGCGGTGGTGGCGGGCGGTTTCGCCAGCCTGACCATGCTGACAAAAAACTGCTTCCTTGAGGAGATCCGCAAGCAATACACCCTCACCGCTCGCGCCAAGGGCGCCAGCGAACGCCGCGTGCTGTACGGCCACGTGTTCCGTAATGCGATGCTGCTGATCGTCGCCGGCTTCCCCCAGGCGTTCATCGGCATTCTTTTCACCAGCGCGTTACTGGTGGAGATCGTGTTTTCGCTGGAAGGGCTCGGTCAGCTCGGCTTCCAGGCGGCGATCCAGCGTGATTACCCGGTGATGTTCGGGACGCTCTATATCTTCACCCTGCTCGGGCTGTTGATGCAGATCGTCGGCGATATGCTCTACACCGTGGTCGATCCGCGGATTGATTTCGAGGCGCGGCGGTAATAGGCCGCGCCAGTTTCTGCTTCTGCCAGTTAGTTAGTTGTCTCGACGAGTTGAAGGCGTGCGGCTGGGAGTGGGATTCAACACAGAGGTCACCGAGGACACCGAGATCACAGAGAAACGTCTATATGGCAAAGTCGAGGGCTGGCCATCGAGGTGCCCGCCGCGCCTTTTATAGAGTTCTCCGGAGGGGCGGGCGATGAACTTGTGCTTGGTCGAGGCGTGTTGGATATCGTATCCGACCGGCCCGCCGTCCACGCCGAGATCGACCAAGACGTTCTCCCTGATTTCAACGGTACGGCAGGACGGCAACGGCCGTGCCTCGACATAAAGGCTGTCCGTCGCTCGTCTTCATGGTCGGAAATTCACACCAACTCAATAACTTCGTGGCAGTCCCAGCACGTGCTCGGCGATGTAGGACAGCACAAGGTTGGTGCTGATTGGCGCCACCTGATAGAGCCGCGCCTCGCGGTATTTGCGCTCGACGTCGTATTCCTCGGCGAAGCCGAAGCCGCCATGAGTTTGGATGCACGCCTCGGCGGCCGCCCAGGATGCGTCGGCGGCGAGCATCTTGGCCATGTTGGCCTCCTCGCCACAGGCCTGACCGGCATCGAACTTGCGGCAACCCTCGGCCACCAGGAGCTCGGCCGCGCGGTATTGTGCGTAGGCGCGGGCGATCGGAAACTGGACCCCCTGGTTCTGCCCGATCGGCCGGTTGAACACCCGCCGTTCGTTGGCGTACGCGACCGACTTCGTGGTGAACCATTTGGCGTCGCCGATGCACTCGGCGGCGATCAGCAGCCGCTCGGCATTCATGCCATCCAGGATATAGCGGAACCCCTTGCCTTCCTCGCCGATCAGGTTCTCGGCCGGCACCGCCATGTTGTCGAAGAATATCTCTGTCGAGTTGTGGTTCATCATCGTGCGGATCGGCCGGATGGTCATGCTGTGGCCGGCTGTCTCGCGCATATCGACGATAAAGGTCGAAAGCCCCTGGGTGCGGGATTTCACTTCCTCACGCGGCGTGGTGCGGGCAAGCAGCAGCATCAAATCGGAGTGCTCGGCCCGGCTGGTCCACACTTTCTGGCCGTTGACGATATAGCGATCGCCCTCGCGGCGGGCGAAGGTGCGAAGCGCAGTGGTATCGGTGCCGCTGGTGGGCTCGGTCACACCGAAAGCCTGCAGGCGCAACTCGCCGGTGGCGATCTTCGGCAGGTAGGCCCGCTTCTGCTCCGCCGAACCGTGCCGCAGGATGGTGCCCATAATATACATCTGCGCGTGGCAGGCGGCGCCATTACAACCGGAGGCGTGGATCGTCTCCAGGATTGCCGCGGCGGCGGACAGCGGCAGGCCGGCGCCGCCATACTCCTCCGGGATCAAGGCGGCGAGATAGCCGGCTTCGGTCAGCGCCTGGACGAATTCGGTCGGGTAGACGCGCGCGGCATCGAGCCGGCGCCAGTACTCCCCGGGGAAACGGGCGCAGAGCTTGCGCACCTCCTCGCGGACTTCGGCATGGGCGCCGGCAGCGGTTGTCTCGTCCATCTTGTGCCTCCGCGGGTGGGAGTATTCCCCCGGTTGAGGAAAGGCCAGAGGGGCCGCAGTCGGGGCTTGCGGCAGGCAAATTGGCGTGGTAGCGTGGAATCTAACGATGTCGAATTAAATGGTCCGGAGCGCAGTTGCCCGGCGAACAGGGAAGGAGAAACGGCCATGACGCGCATGAGCCGGCGTTCAGTATTAACTGGGTCTTTGGGGCTGACCGCGGCAAGCCTGGCGCGGCCTTATATTGCCAACGCACAGGCAAAAACGGCGACCGTCTGGGTGAATCAGGGCTTCATTCCCCAAGAAGACGATGCGTTCAAGAAGTTGGCCGACGACTACATGAAGGAGAGCGGCAACAAGCTTGATTACAGCATCATGCCGTTCATGGCGCAGAACCAGAAGACGATCTCCGCCCTTACCAGCGGCGATGTTCCTGACCTGATCTTCATGGATGCCCCCGCGACGATCATCGCGCAGAATGCCTGGAACGATAAGTTCATAGACGTAACCGACGTTGTCACCCCTTACGAAAGCCAGCTCAGCGACACGGCGAAGCTAGGCGCCACCTTCTATAACAAGGCGGCCAAGAAGCGCAGCTATTACCTCTGCCCGATCAAGCAAGGCGGCACGCCCTTCCACATCTGGGGAGACCTGGTCGAAAAGGCCGGTTTTAAGATTTCCGACATACCGGACACCTGGGACGCGCGCTGGGAATTTTTCACGCCGATGCAGAAAATCCTGCGCGGCAAGGGAATGCGGCACGTCTACGCTCTCGGCCTTCAGGTAACCACCGTTGGGCCCAACGACGGCAACAACCTGTACCAGCATATGCTGATAGCCAATGGCGGCAGGGGGATGGTCACCCCGGACGGTAAGCTGCACACCGACGATCCGCAGGTCCATGAGGCTGCCATCAAGGCAACCACTTTCATGGCTAACCTCTATAAGGAAGGAGTTGTCCCGCCAGAGGCGCTAAGCTGGAACGATGCCGACGATAACAACGGCTTCCATGAGAAGCTCTTCATCATGGACTTCGACGGCACGCTTTCCACCGAACTGGCGATGATCAGTGACAAGCAAGCCTTTTATCATGACATGGTTACGCTCGGCATGCCCAAATACAAGGATGGCACGCTGATCCCGAACCAGGTCGGCGTTGGCGGCGGCTTCATCCCCAAGGGAGCCAAGGGTGCCGAGGTCGCCAAGGACCTCATGAAGTACTGGATGCAGCCGCAGGTGATGAATGCGAATCTGAAGGCTGGTCTGGGTCGATGGGTGCCGGCCATGCCACAAGTCGTGAAGGACGACCCGTGGTGGCTCAACAGTGGGGAGCCTTGCCTGGCGCCCTACGTGCAGGAATGTATACTGAGCCAGACCTTGCCACCGTTCGAGGGTTTCACACCCGCGTGGGGCCAGGTCGCCGCCGAGCAACTCCAGCAGGGAAGCGTTGCCGATGTCGTCAAGAACGGCATGACCCCGACGCAGGCGGTCGATAAGGCGTTCAAGCGAATGGGACGAGATTTTCTCGCAGTTCTCCTACGACTAGGATTGGCGAGGGCCAGCATGAGCACAACACAGCGGGCTATCCCGATCGGCCGGGCCGTCGGGGCAACCCGACTGCGACACCTGACCTGGCACGGCGGTCTGATAGGTTCCGATTACGCGTGGGCGCTTGCCTTCGCTATACCCTACGTAGCCATTTTTCTCTCATTCGTGGTCTATCCGATCGTATACGGGCTGTGGCTGGGCAGCGAGCCGGCACTGTACGGCCAGTTGTTTGCTGATCCCCGCTACGGCACCGCCCTCGTCAACACATTGGTGTATGTCGGGATCGGCGTGAACCTGCACATCCTGCTGGCCTTCCTGCTGTCGGGCTTCTTCATGCGCAAAGGCTGGTGGGTTAAGCCGTTGCTGGTCGCCTTCATCCTGCCTTGGGCGACACCGGCCTTGCCTGCCTTCATTTCGATCCACTGGTTTTTCGACGGCCAGTATGGATTGCTGAACAATCTGCTCTACTGGCTCTTCGGCATTGACGGCCCGGTGTATCTCAATTACCGCTGGCTTGGAATGGGATGTAACATTGCCGCCTACGTCTGGAAGAATATGCCGTTCTGGACGATCATTTTCCTCGCTGGCCGGATGTCGATCCCGCACGAACTATATGAAGCCGCCGATGTGGATGGCGCAACCGGCTTCCGCAGGTTCGCGAATGTGACTGTGCCGTTGATGGCGAATTTATATCTCGTCTGCACGCTGCTTTCGACCATATTCACGCTCGGTGATTTCAACGCAGTGTATTTCGTCTCCGGCGGCGGACCGAACATGTCCACCGAAGTTCTCGCAACGCTGGGCATTCGCTATGCCTTTACCCTTGGGTTGCCGCGCCTCGGCGTGGCGGAAGTGATGACCGCCCTGCCGCTGATGCTGCCGCTTGTCTTCCTCCTGATGCATAAGCTTCGCATGACGGAGAGGCAGCTATGAGCGCCACGACCGCCGGCCGCCTGCTCATCTCCGCACCACTACCGCATCCGCCGCTACCTCGCAGAGGCGGCATGCCTGGTCTTCGGGTTCGTGCTCCTCGTATGGTCGCTGCTGCCAATCTACAACATAATAATGGTGGCTCTCTCCAGCCACGACGACGTGTTCAGCGGCACTGTCTGGCCAGAACATCCGTCGCTACACAGCTTTGGTATCGTCTTCACTCAGGGCTTCTGGTACCTTGACCATTTCTGGCACCAGTTCGGCAACAGCTTCTACGTCGGGCTGGCAACGATGTTCCTGACCCTGCTTATCGGCTCGCTCGCCAGCTTCACTATCGGGCGGATGCATCTACGCCAAGGCTGGCTGCTGAGCAACGCGGCGCTGATGACCTATGTGATCCCGGCGTCCTTCCTGGCTATCCCATTCTACCGGATCATGCAGATCTATGGGCTGGGGAACAATCTTTGGTCCGTTATTGCAGCGATGGTGACGTTCGCCACCCCCTATTCGATATTCATCTTCTCGCAGTACGGCAAGTCGATCCCGATGGAGCTCGACGAATCGGCGCGGATCGACGGCGCTACCCCACTGCAGATCTACTACCGCATCTACTTGCCGCTGATGGCGCCGGCACTGGTTGCCGTCGGCACATATGCGTTGCTGCTGGCCTGGAACGAGTATTTGTATCAGTTCCTGCTGCTCTCCACCCCACAGAGCATGACGGTAGCTGTCGCGCTGGCGCAGTTCCTAAACAGCGACGAGGCACCTTGGAACTATATGATGGCGACCGCTATCATATACGCGCTGCCGCCGATGATTCTGTATTACGGCTTCCGGCGGTACATGGCGGCGGGTCTGACGATGGGCGGCGTGAAAGGATAGGCAGCCCGCGGCAAACGCCTGGAGTGTGGCTATGGGCACGACGCAGCAGGCTTTAACTATTGGTCGACCGTTAGAGGCGAGCCAGTCGCACCGCCCACCCTGGCGCTTCCGCCTGCAGGGCTCCGACCGCACCTGGGCGATCGCCTTCATCGTCCCTTACGTCGCCGTGTTCGCTGCTTTCGTCGTCTATCCTGTGGTCTTCGGCCTATGGATGGGCAGCCGCCCGTCGCTCTACGCGCTGCTCTTCTCCGATCCGAAATATGTCATCACGGCTATCAACACGCTGCTGTTCGTCGGCATCGGTGTGAACGTGAAGATGTTCCTGGCCTTTCTGCTGTCTGGTTTCTTCATCATCCGAAGCTGGTGGGTCAGGTCGCTGCTGGCCATCTTCCTGATTCCCTGGGCGTTGCCGGCGATGGTCGTCTTCACCTCCATCCACTTTATGCTGGTCACGCAATGGGGTCTGCTCGACAGCTTGATCCGGACGATAACCGGCCACGACGGACCGCTTTTTCTGACCCACCAATGGGTCGCGATGGGCGCTAACATCGTCTCCTACATTTGGAAATGGATGCCGTTCTGGACGTTGGTTTTTATCGCGGCCAGGTTGGCGATCCCGCAGGACATCTATGAGGCCGCCGCGATCGACGGTGCCACGGGTACGAAGGGACTGATTTACGTCACCTTCCCGCTGCTCGCGAACGTCTATCTCATCTCCACGTTGCTCTCCACCGTCTGGACGCTCGGTGACTTCCCCACCGTGTATTTCGTCACCACCGGCGCGCCGGGAATGACAACCAATGTATTGGCGACGTACGGGTTCCACGAGGCCTTCGATTTCGGCTACGTCAACCTCGGTGTGGCCGCGATGATGTCCGCCCTGCCGATACTCATCCCAGTCGTGATCATTCTGATGCGGCGGGTGAGGGCGACGGGGGTGCAGCTATGAGCATCACACTCACCTCGGGCCATCGGCCATTCTGGCCGCGCCACCGCCGCCAGCGGTTGTTGGCCAAATCGGCCGCCATCGTGCTCGGCGTCGTCGTGCTGATCTGGACACTGCTGCCCGTCTGGAACATGACGCTGATGGCGCTCGATTCCGATGCCGACGAGTTCACCGGCAGCATCTGGCCGCCAGACCCCGACTTCTCCAGCTTCCGCTCGGTCTGGACCGAGGATTACTGGCTGCTGGACCGTTTCTGGCATCATTTCGGCAACAGCATCTACATGAGCGTGGCGACGATGGTGCTGACCGTGCTGATCGGCTCGCTCGCCGCCTTCTCGTTGGGCCGCTTGCAGTTGCGCAAGGGCTGGATCGTCAGCGATTTCGCATTGCTTACCTACGTGCTGCCGACGGCGTTCCTGGTCATCCCGTTCGTCCACATCATGCACCTCTATGGTCTGTCGGACAGCCTCTGGGCCGTCATTGCCGCCGAGGTGACGTTTGCAACCCCATACGCGATTCTGATTCTGAACCAATACGGCAAGCTCATTCCGATGGAGCTTGACGAGTTTGCGAAGATTGATGGTGCGTCGCCGCTTCAGGTGTATCTGCGCATCTATGTGCCGCTGATGGCGCCCGCGCTGGTCGCGGTCGGCGTCTATGCGTTGATGCTGGCATGGAACGAATACATCTATCAGTTCCTCCTGCTGTCATCCACCCGCAACATGACCGTGGCGGTGACAATCGACCAGTTCTTCGACAGCGATGAAGCGCCGTGGAACTACATGATGGCGATCGCCATCATCTATTCGCTGCCGCCGATCGCCATCTACTTCGCATTGCGCCGTTACATGGTGGCAGGCCTGACATTTGGTGCCCTGAAGGGCTAGCCTGCCCAGTTGGGTTGCCCGGCACACATTGACATTGCCTTACCGCCGCGTAGGAGTTTGGAACCCGGATTTCCAAACGGCAGGCAAGGTGAACCGCATGATCACACTTTTCGGCATGGGCAGCCCCAACGTGGTGAAGATTTACATCGCGCTGGAAGAGCTTGACCTCCCTTACACCGTGCGTCCGGTCGATGTGTTTGCCGGGGCGCAGTTCGACGCAGATTTCCTGCGACTGAATCCTCTCGCCAAGGTGCCGGTCATCACCGACCCCGACGGACCAAGCGGCAAGTCCATCAATGTCTTCGAATCCGGCGCCATTCTGCTCTATCTCGCTGAGAAGTCGGGAAAGCTGCTGCCCGCCGATCCGGTGCAGCGCTGTGAGGCGATCCAGTGGATGATGGTGCAGATGACCAATATCGGGCCGATGTGCGGGCAGCTCGTGCATTTCAAGCGCTTCGCCCCCGCCGGCAACGACTATGCGATCAGCCGCTACAGCACCCAGGTGCACCGCCTGTTCCAGGTCTATGACCAGCGGCTGGCAGCGAAGTCCTGGGTTGGCGGCAGCGAGTACGGGATCGCCGACATCGCTGCCTTCCCGTGGCTGCGCAACGGGACGATGCTGATCGGCGACGCCGCGTCGCGCTTCGCCAACGTGCAGCGCTGGGCGGCGACGATCGGCGCCCGCCCGGCGGTGCAGCGCGCCCTCGCCGCGGTGGACAAGGTACGCGCCGAAACCACCCAGTTCGACAAGGCAAGCCCCGCCAATCTCGACCGGATGTTCGGCCGCGGAGAGTTCGCCGCGGCCTGACCCGACCATGCAGCAGCGATCCTGGCAGGAAGCGGTCTATGCCGCGCTGAAAGCCGCGCGGATCAGCCAGGTCGGCTACGTCCCTGACGCCGGCCACGCGCATCTGATCGAGGCCGCCATCGCGGACCCGGACATGCGCGCAGTCGTGCTGACCACCGAAGAGGAAGGGATCGCACTCGCCGCCGGCGCGTGGCTCGGCGGCCAACGTGCGGTGCTGCTGATGCAGTCCTCCGGCGTCGGCAACTGCGTCAACATGTTCTCGCTGCCGGTGAGCTGCCGCATGCCGTTGCTGACGCTGGTTACCATGCGGGGCGAATGGGGCGAGTTCAACCCGTGGCAGGTCCCTATGGGCTGGGCTACGCCCTCGGTGCTGGCCGCCGCCGGGGTGCACGTGCATCGCGCCGACCATCCCGACGACGCGGCCGAGATGGTGGCAGCAGCCGCTTCCCTGGCCTTCGATAGTGCGGTGCCGGTGGCAGTACTGCTCGGTCAACGGTTGATCGGGGCGAAGGTGTTCGTTCAGTGAACGCGCCGGGCGCTCTCGACCGCCGCGCCGTCGTCGCTGCTTTGCTGCGGGAACCGGGCGATCTGCTCGTGGTCGCCGGGCTCGGCGCGGCCAGCTACGACGCCGGCGCGGCGGGCGACCGGCCGCTCAATTTCTATCTCTGGGGGGCGATGGGCGGCGCCGCGATGGTCGGCCTCGGCCTCGCCCTGGCCCAGCCCAGCCGGCGCGTTCTGGTGCTGACCGGCGACGGCGAGATGCTGATGGGCATCGGTTCGCTGGCAACCATCGCGGTAACCGGCGCACCTAATCTTGCAATCGCAGTGCTGGACAACGGCCGCTACGGGGAAACCGGGGCGCAGCTCAGCCACACGGGGCAGGGCACCGATCTGGCCTCCGTGGCGGCCGGCTGCGGCTGGCCTATGACCGCAACCGCCGCAACCATGGCTGAGGTCGAGGCGCTGCGCCCACGGCTGCGCAACGAGCCGCTGTTCGCCGTGATACGCATTTCGCCCGCGGAACCCGCGCGTGTCCTGCCACCGCGCGACGGGGCGCATCTCGCCGACCGGTTCCGTCGGGCGCTTGGGGTCGCCGAATTGTGAGGCCGGACTGTTTCGGAATGTAACGACGCCTCCCCGCGGATGCGTCCCATTTCGGGCTGGCGTCCGTGGTCCAATTGCTGGAAGATGCCGGGCTGGCGGGTGGCCGCACGTCAAGGAAGGCTTGGGCGAGTTGAGGAAGGTGCTGGGCAGGGCGACGGCACGGGCAGTCTTATGTCTGACGGCGTTCGGGGCAGTTGCCGCGACCGCGGTGCTTCTCGCTACCACGCGGCCGCAAGCGCAAACGGCTGCACCGCCGCCAAACGCCATCCCGGTGACCGCCGCCCGCGCTGCAATTCAGGATGTTCCGATCACCGAGAGCGGCATCGGTACGGTGCAGGCGTTCAATTCCGTACTGTTCCGCACCCATGTCGATGGCACCTTGATGCAGATTCCGGTCGCCGAGGGCCAAGTCGTTAAACCTGGCGACCTGATCGCGGTGATCGACCCGCGACCCTACCAAGCGGTGCTGGATCAGGCGATGGCGAAGCGGCAGCAGGACGAGGCGCAGCTCGCCAACGCCAAGCGCGATCTGGACCGCTACGCCTCACTAATAAAGCAGGACTATGCATCCCGGCAGCAATACGACACCCAACAAAGCCAGGTGCAGCAGGTTACTGCCCAGATCGCCGGGGACCAGGCGATGATCGAGGCGGCGCAGCTCAATCTCGCGTATTGTTATATTACCTCGCCGATCCCCGGCCGGGTCGGGCTGCGTCAGGTGGACCCCGGCAACATCGTCCACGCCACCGACGCGAATGGGATTGTTTCAATCACCCAGGATCATCCGATCGCCGTTATCTTCACGTTGCCGCAGCAGGACCTTCCCTCCATCGTCCAGGCGATGGCGGACCACAAGCTGGAGGTCATAGCACTCTCGGGCGATGACAAGATCGAGCTCGACCGCGGCGTTCTGCTCACGCCGGATAACACGATCGATGTCACCACCGGCACCATCAAACTGAAAGCGAGCTTCCCCAACCCGCACGATACGCTGTGGCCCGGACAATTCGTCGATGCGCGATTGATGATCGGCACGGCGCATCACGTCGTTACCGTCCCCGCCGACGCGGTGCAGCATGGACCGGACGGGCTTTACGTGTACATCATCAAGCCCGACTCCACGGTCGAGCGCCAGGCGGTGGAGAGCGAGACGCGGGGCGAGGTGGCGATAATCAGCAAGGGGCTGCAGGTCGGGCAGCAGGTGGTGGTGAGCGGCCAGTCTCGACTTGACAATGGAACCCAAGTCGCGGTGGAGCCGCCGCAGGCATGATCTCCACACCCTTCATTCGCCGGCCGATCGCCACCTCGCTACTGATGGCAGCGCTGGTGCTGGCCGGTCTGGCCGCCTTTCCCTTCCTACCAGTCGCACCGCTGCCGCGCGTTGATTTCCCCACCATCGTCGTGCAAGGCAAGTTTCCGGGCGGCAGCCCGGAGACCATGGCGAGCACGGTCGCCCAGCCGCTGGAGACGCAGATCGCGGAGATTCCGGGCGTCTCTCAGCTTACCTCGGTGAGCGTGCTCGGCGTTACCCAGATCGTTGTACAGTTCGATCTCGACCGCAACATCGATGCCGCCGCCAGCGACGTTCAGGCGGCGATCAATGCCGCGTCCGGTAATTTGCCGAAGAACCTGCCGAGTCCGCCGACATACTGGAAGGCCAATCCGTCGGACGCGCCGATTTTGATTCTTGCAGTAAACTCCAAGGCGCTGCCGCTCTACAAAGTGGACGAGTACGCCGAAAGCGTGCTATCGCAACAGATATCGCAGGTCACTGGCGTATCGCAGGTGCTAGTCGGCGGCCAGCAAAAGCCCGCCATTCGCGTCGATGTGGATCCGGCGAAGCTCGCCTCCATGGGGCTGACGCTGGAAGACATGCGCAACATGCTGGTGAACGCCACCGTCGATTTACCGAAGGGCAGCATTGACGGACCGAAGCGGTCCTACACCGTCTATGCCAACGACCAGATCATCACCGCCGGCCCCCTGAACGACGTCGTCCTGGCCTACCGCAACGGCGCGCCGGTCCGGGTACGCGATATCGGCCAGGCTTTGAACGGACCGGAAAACCAGGAGATGGCGGCCTGGCAGAACGGCGTACGCGGCCTCGTGCTGCTGGTCTTCAAGCAGCCCGGCGCCAACGTCATCACGACGGTCGAGCACATCAAGGCGTTGCTGCCACGGCTTGAGGCGTCGCTGCCGCCCTCGGTGCACGTCACCACCATCATGGACCGGACGCTCACGATTCGCGCCTCGGTCAGCGACGTGGAGAAGACGCTGCTGATCGCGGCTTGCCTGGTCGTGATGGTGATCTTCCTGTTCCTGCGAAACGTATGGGCCACCATCATCCCGGCAATAACGGTGCCGGTGGCGCTGATCTGCACGTTCGGCGTGATGTACCTGCTGGGCTTCAGCCTCGATAATCTGTCGCTGATGGCGCTGACAATCTCGATCGGCTTCGTGATCGACGATGCCATCGTGATGCTCGAGAACATCTACCGCCACGTCGAAGAAGGCATGAAGCCGATGGAGGCGGCGCTGAAAGGTGCCGGAGAGATCGGCTTCACCATCATCTCTATTAGCTTCTCGCTGATCGCCGTGTTCATCCCCCTGCTGTTGATGAGCGGCATCGTGGGGCGACTGTTTCGTGAGTTTGCCATCACTGTCACGTCGGCAGTGGCGGTCTCCGCCTTTGTCTCCCTGACCCTTACGCCGATGATGGGCTCCCGTTTCCTGCATCACGACGCGGGCAAGCATGGGCTGCTGTACCGCATGATGGAGCGCTTTTTCCTGGGATTGGCGGCATTCTATCGCCGTACTCTGGAGTTGGCGCTGCGCCACCAATTCATAACGCTGCTGGTATTCCTGGGCACCGTCGCCACTACTATCGTTTTGTACGCCTATATTCCGAAGGGCTTCTTCCCACCGCAGGACACCGGAGCGGTGATCGGTATCAGCGAGGCCGGCCAGGATGTCTCCTACCAGGAGATGTCGCGCATCCAGCAACAGATCAATTCGATCGTCGCCGCCGATCCGGATACCAGCGGCTACTCGTCCTCGATCGGTGGAGGAATTGCCGGGCAGGCCGGGAACAACGGCCGCATTTTCATCAGCCTGAAACCATGGGACCAGCGCGTCGGCGGCTCGGCGCAGGACTACATCAATCGGCTGCGGCCGAAGCTCCAAAACGTGGTCGGCGGCAAGCTGTTCTTGCAGGCGGCGCAGGACATCCGCGTCGGCGGTCGGCTGTCGAAGACCGAGTACGAATACACGTTGCAGGATCCCGACCTGAACGAGCTCTTCCACTGGGCGCCCAAGGTACTGGACGGGTTGCGACGCCTGCCTGAGCTTGAGAGACGTCACGACCGACCAGCAGATGGCGGGAACCACCGCGACCCTGGCGATCAATCGCGACATGGCGGCACGCTTCGGCATCCAGCCGCAGCAGATCGACGACGTCCTGTATGACGCCTTCGGCCAGCGGCAGGTGACGCAGTACTTCACCCAGATCGGCTCCTACCACGTGATCCTGGAGGTGATGCCGGCGCAGCAGGGCGATCCGGCAACGCTGTCGAAATTATACGTGCGCGCCGCCGATGGCGCCGTCGTGCCGCTTTCGACTTTCGTGCGCTGGACCACCGCCCCCGTGGAACCGCTCTCCATCGCGCATCAGAGCCAGTTCCCGGCGGTGACCATCTCGTTCAACCTCGCGCCCGGCGTGGCACTTGGCCAGGCGGTGACGGCGGTGAGCAAGGCGGTGGCGACGATGGGGCTGCCCGATACCGTGCAGGGCAGTTTCCAGGGCACTGCCCAGGCATTCCGGGCCTCGCTCGCCGGCCAACCCTACCTGATCGCGGCGGCGCTGATCAGCGTGTACATCATTCTCGGCATCCTGTATGAAAGCTACATCCTGCCCCTCACTATTCTGTCCACTCTGCCGTCGGCGGGAGTGGGCGCACTGCTGACATTGTTGCTTGCGCGCACCGAGCTGTCGGTCATCGCACTGATCGGCATCATCCTGCTGATCGGGATCGTCAAGAAGAACGGCATCATGATGGTTGATTTCGCCATCACCGCCGAACGACGCGACGGGCTGGAGCCCCTGGATGCGATCCGCCAGGCATGTCTGCTGCGCTTCCGTCCGATACTGATGACGACGATGGCGGCGATGCTGTCCGGCTTGCCGATCATGCTGGGCACCGGGGCCGGCTCGGAGCTGCGCCGGCCCTTGGGCTACGCAATGGTGGGCGGACTTGCGCTGTCGCAGGTGCTGACACTCTACACCACGCCGGTGATCTATCTTTACCTCGACCGGCTGCAGCACTGGCTCGCTCCGCAGCGGGCCCGCATTCCGGCGCTGGCGGCGAAGATGGGGGCGACAGCCGATTAGTCGTGCCGGCTGCCCGAACTCGGCTGCCTCGGATTTGGCGCCGCCCTGCAATCATTGGCGTCGCCCGAGCGTCGGTCCCGGGTATCAGACCGCTGCCGTGCTTGACGCCCGCGCGAACGGCGGCATGCTCGCTTGCGTGGCAGGCGGCGATTGGGGCAAGTGATGCAGAAGCCGGCACCCGCCGGCCGCGCCCCGCGCGGCGGCATACCCCGCACGACCGCCGCGGCGGTCAGGCCGCATCGCGTGAGGCTCTCCCCGGTCACCAGGCGTCGGCTTGCAATATTCAAGCAACATCGGCGCGGCTACGTCTGCTTCTGGATCTTCCTGGTCCTGTTTGTGCTCAGCCTGTTCGCCGAATTCATCGCCAATGACCGTCCGCTGCTGATGCGCTTCGACGGCCGCTGGTACTTCCCAGTGCTGGAGAACTATTCCGAGGACACGTTCGGACCGGATTTCCTCCCAACCGAGACCGATTACACCGATCCCGGCGTGCAAAGCGCCATCCGTGCGCATGGCTGGATGATCTGGCCGCTGATCCCGTATCACTACGATACGATCACGAAGAACCTGCCCCAACCAGCGCCATCGCCGCCCACGTGGCAGAATTGGCTCGGCACCGACGACCTCGGCCGCGACGTGCTCGCGCGCGTGATCTACGGGTTCCGTATCTCGGTGGTGTTCGGCCTTGTCCTGACGGGGCTTTCCTCGGTGGTCGGCGTCGCCGCCGGCGCCGTCCAGGGCTATTACGGTGGCCTCACGGACCTCCTGTTCCAGCGCTTCATCGAGATCTGGAACGGCATGCCGCAACTTTATCTGCTGATCATTCTGGCCAGCATCATCACGCCCGGATTCTGGGTGCTGCTGGCGTTCATGCTCCTTTTCAGTTGGATGAATCTCACCGGAGTGGTGCGGGCGGAATTCCTGCGTGGACGCAATCTCGATTACGTGCGCGCCGCCAAGGCGCTCGGCGTCTCCGATCTCGGCGTTATGTGGCGGCACATCCTGCCCAACGCGCTGGTGGCTACACTGACCTATCTGCCGTTCATCCTGTCGGGCTCGGTGACTATCCTGGCGAGCCTGGATTTTCTGGGGTTCGGCCTGCCGCCCGGATCGCCCTCGCTTGGCGAACTGGTGACCGAGGGCAAGAACAACCTGCAGGCGCCCTGGCTCGGCTTCACCGCCTTCTTCGTACTGGGTGGGCTGCTGACCTTGCTCATCTTCGTCGGCGAAGCGGTACGCGATTCGTTCGATCCGCGGCGACTGGTGAAGTGATGACACCTCTAGTCGAGGTCGAGAATCTGTCGGTCGCATTCGGGCAGACCCGCGTCGTCGATGGCGTGTCGTTCACCCTCGATCGTGGTGAGACGCTCGCGCTGGTCGGCGAGAGCGGGTCCGGCAAATCCCTGACCGCTCTGTCGCTACTGCAGCTTCTGCCCCACGGCGGCTCCAATCCCACCGGACGCATCGTGCTCAACGGCGAAAGCATGATCGGCGCCCCGCCGGCCGTGCTGCACCGTGCCCGCGGCGTACTGGCCGGCATGGTCTTCCAGGAGCCGATGACGAGCCTTAATCCGCTTCACCGGATCGGCCGGCAGGTGGCCGAGGCGATCGCACTGCACCGTCCGCTCAGCCGCGAGGCGCTGCGGGCGCGCGTTATCGATTCACTGTGTCAGGCGGGGTTCGCCGATGCCGAGCATCGGCTGGAAGCGTTTCCCCATCAACTATCCGGTGGGCAGCGGCAACGGGCGATGATCGCCATGGCGCTGGCGAACGATCCGGCGCTGCTGATTGCCGACGAGCCGACCACCGCGCTAGATGTGACCATCCAGGCGCAGATTCTCGAGCTGCTGGCCTCGCTGAAAGCAGCGCGCAGCCTGGCGCTGCTGTTGATCACGCACGACCTGCAGATCGTGCGCCGCTACGCCGACCACGTCTGCGTTATGAAGGAAGGACGGGTGGTCGAGTCCGGGCTGGTGTCCGAGATATTTGCCTCCCCGCGCCACCCTTATACGCGCATGCTGCTGACCACGGTCCCGAAAGGTGTGCCGGCGCGGCTGGCGACGAACGCTCCCGTGCTGGCGGAAGCAAAGGACGTCCAGGTTCACTTTGCGATCCGGCGCGGCGTGCTGCGTCGCCGAGTGGGCGAAGTGCGCGGCGTGGATGGTGTGTCGGTCGAGGTACGCGAGGGCGAGACTGTCGGGCTGGTGGGCGAATCGGGCTCCGGCAAGACCACAATGGGTTTCGCCATGCTGGGGCTGGTGCACGCTGAGGGGCAAATCAGCTTTGCGGGGCATGTTCTGAACAAGCTCGACAAGCGATCGTTGCGCCGGCTGCGCGCGCGCATGCAGGTGGTGTTCCAGGACCCGTTCGGCAGCCTCTCGCCGCGGCTGACAGTGGGCGACATCGTCGCCGAGGGCTTGCGTGTGCACGAGCCGCAGCTTGACCCGTCGGCGCGCGCTGCTCGTGTTGCGGCCGAGCTGGAGGAAGTGGGGCTCGCTGCCTCCTGCATGGAGCGTTACCCGCACGAGTTCAGCGGCGGCCAGCGCCAACGCATCGCGATTGCCCGCGCGATGGTGTTGAAGCCGCGCTTCGTCGTGCTGGACGAACCGACCAGCGCGTTGGATATGACAGTGCAAGCGCAGATCGTGGATCTGTTGCGCCGACTGCAGCGCGACCACAATCTGGCGTACCTGTTCATCAGCCACGATTTGAAGGTGGTGCGCGCGCTGGCGCATCGGATCGTGGTGCTGCGCCGTGGCCGCATCGTGGAGCAGGGTGATGCGGCCGCGGTGTTCGCTCAGCCGCGTGAGAAATACACGCGCGACCTGATGACGGCGGCGTTCGAACTGGAACCGGCGGCATGAAGCCGTAGCACGAACGTCAACGTAGGCGACGCCGCCGGGCAGTCGCGGCAGCAGCAGCCGCCCCAGCGCGACTACGCCTGAGGTCGACGACAAGCGCTGACCTGATTTTGTCTTTCGGGTGGACGCAGGACGCTTCGAGTTGAGTGGGCCCCGAGTTCCCCGGCAATCACCACACTATGCGCCTTGTCATGCGCATTGGATACAGCCGCATATTCTGTGGACATCGGTTCGTGCCGCCATGTCGCATGCAGCCCGCGACCGGCCCCAATCGTTCCGGCGCGCCCCGAATGTGAGCCTGCCGGAGACGCTGCTTCGGGAGGTCAGGGAAATGGAAATCAATCTGTCTCAGGCCTGCGAACGCGGCCTCGTTGCCGCGGTCGCGGAAGCGCGTCGTCAACGTTGGCTTGAGGAGAACCGACAGGCGATGGAGGCATGGAATGACTATGTCGCCGAGCACGGAATCCCACTAGCGGCTCACCGGTAATTCTGATGGCACGTCGCGACGTACACCGGATGCCCGGCAAGGGCGAGGGCTACGTCGTGCACGTCCAGGTTGATGTTCTGTCCCATCTTTCGACCTGGGTTGTGGTGCCGCTGCGCCCGAGGAATCGGCGCCGAAGCCCCGCGCTGCGAGATGATCGGCTATGTGCGCGGCCGTGACCAACCGATGGGCATCGAGCTGGTGCGCGACCGCGCCATCCGCCAGCCGGCCGCCACAGAAGGCCGCGAGATCGGCCGCATCTGCTTCGAAAACTGCGTCATCTTCAGCCTCCGCCGCGACGGCAGCGTGCTGCGTTTCGTCCGTCCTGCAACCACCACCGAATCGCAGATCGCGCGGTTCGCCGACATTCTCGGCCGCGCGATGGAAACCGTCAGCACCGCCGGCAACCGGCACGCTGTTCGCTTGCCGGCTGATCAGGATGCCCCATGTCCCGGCCAGCCGGTGAACGCCGAGGTTCCGCGCTTGGCGAGCTGGCGGCCAATGATGACGCGCTGAATCTCGGACGTGCCCTCCCAGATCCGGTCCACGCGAACGTCGCGATACAGACGCTCTACAGGATTCTCGCGCATGTAGCCGCGCCCACCGAGGATCTGCAGCGCACTATCTACCACCCGCCCGGCCATCTCCGAGGCATGCAGCTTCACCACGCTGGCGCGCGCGTGGGCGAGCTTGCGATCGAGCCCCTGGTCGATCTCCCAGGCGACCCGATAGATCAGGCTCTTCGCGGCCATAATCGCCACTGCCATGTCGGCCAGCATGAACTCGACCCCCTGAAACTCGCGGATCGGACGGCCGAACTGCCGGCGCTGGCCGGCCCACGCCTCGGCGATCTCGAAGGCGCGGATCGCGGCGCCGAGGCAGTTGGCGGCGATTTGCAGTCGCGCCTCGACGAACCAGTCCTTCGTGAGGTCCAGCCCCTTGCCGACGCCGCCAAGCACGCGTTCGGGCGGCACCTTGACGTCCTCGAACACCAACTCCAGGTGCTCGAAAACGTAGGTATGCATGAACTTCGGCGATCGCTTCACGCGCACGCCCGGCTGCACCTTGTCCACCAGAAACAGTGTCGGCCGCGCCGCATCCCCATCGACATTCGCCTGCACCAGCACGTAGTCGGCGACATCGCCGCTGGTGACGAACCATTTCTCACCGTTGATCCGATAATGCGTTTCGTGCCGGTCGGCGCGGGTCGCGATCATGGAGGTGTCGGAGCCGGCGTCCGGCTCGGTGACGGCGACGCAGGCGCGTCGCACCCCGGCGCAGCTCGGGCGCAGGAATGTCTCGATCTGCTCCGCCGACCCGTGCTTAAGCGGCACAGGCGGATGCCACACCACGGCCCACAGCGCGCCCGTGGCCTTGCCGAGCTCTTCGTTGACCAGCACCTGCTGGAGCGTAGTGCAACCCTGACCGCCGACGTCGCGGGCGTGGTTCACTGCGTTCAATCCATGCGCGATCACCGCCTCGCGCATCGCCTGCTTGGTTTCGGCTGATAGCGTGCCGACATCCTCCAGCGGGAGTTCCTGCGGAAACAGCACTGTCTCGGCAAACTGACGCGCGCGGTGCTGCCAAGCGCTGTCGGCCGGGGGCAGGGTCAGGTCCATGTCGTTGCCTTTGGGGTGGAGCGGACGATCAGCGCATCCACGGCCATCGGGGATCGCCCGCAGATGACCGGATTGACATCGATGGCGGCGACCGTTCCGGATAGCTCCTCCGCCAGCACGGAGAATCGGCTGATCGCCAGCGCCAGCGCTGCGACATCGGTGAGCGGCGAACCGCGATACCCCAACAACAGCCGATAAAGTGCCAGCCGCTCGAGCAGGCGGCGGGCCGTCGCCGGCCCGAACGGCGCCAGCGCCGTGACGCGGTCTTGCAGCAACTCGATCAGCGCGCCACCGGCGCCGATCATGACGAGCGGGCCGAATTGAGCGTCACGCACCATGCCAAGCGCAAGCTCCGGCGCCGGCGGCAGCATCGCCGCCAACAGCACGCGCGGGCCGAGCCGCGCGGCAAGGTCACGCCAGGCGGCGCGCAGCGCGGTTTCGTCGCAGATGTGCATCACCACGCCGCCGACATCGGATTTGTGCGCGACGCCCGGTGTCGCGGTCTTCACCACGAGCGGGTAACCGAGCGCCGCCGCCGCGGCGAGCGTCTGGTTTTCGCTTTCTGCCACGGCGTGTGCGACGACCGGCACACCCCAGAGGGCCAGCAGGTCAAGCGCGGCTGCCTCGTCGAGCGCAATACCATCTGCAAGGCGCGCCAGCCAGGCAGCGCGGTCAGCCGCGGTGTACTTGGGGAGGTCTGCCGGCGGGTCGGGCGCGCGTTGCCGTGCATCGCGCCAGCCGAGCAGGCCGCGCGCAGCCGCGAGTGCGTTTGCGGTTCCGTCCAGGACCGGGACACCAGCCTCGGTGAGCGTCAGCGCAATCCGGTCGTGGCGTACCTGCGTGTAGGTGGTTACGCAGGCAACCGGCTTGTCGGTATCGGCGGCCACCGAAAGCATCACCTTGGCATAGCCTTCGTGCAGGTAGTAGCCGTCGCGCAGGTCGGTACAGAAGAAACCGAGTGCTGCCGCCGGGTCGGCCAGCAAATCGGCAAAGCAGTCGGTGAACAACTGCACGTAGTCCTTGCCGGTGCCCCAGGCGTCCAGCGGATTGGTTGCTTCCAGGCCGGGATCGAGGCGTGCCTGGATTGCCGCGAGGGTGGTCTGGTTGACGGGCGCGAACGGCACTCCAACCCGGTCGGCGAGATCGATCGCGAGTTCCCGCTCGCCGCCAGAATCGTGGATTGCGACGAGACCGCCAGCGCCCGGCCGGCGGCCGGTGGCGCAGAGCAGCATCGTCGCGGCCAGCTCATCCAGCGTCTCGACGCTGATCGTGTCGGTGCGGTCGAACAACGCCGCCCAGGCGGCCGCGTTGCCGGCCATCGCGCCGGTATGGGTCATGGCGGCGGCCGCGGCAGCGGGGGTCCGCCCGACCTTGAGCGCCACCACGGGAATGTCGCGTATGGCCGCCTCCTCGAGGGCCTGACGCAGGGCGGCCGGATCGCGGGCGGTTTCCAGGAACAGGCCGATGACCCGCACTTCAGGTCGCCGGACAGCGTATTGCACGTAGTCGGCGACAGTTGCGGTCAGCTCCTGTCCCGGAGAAACGGCGAGCGCAAAGCGCAGGCGTGGGTCGTTGTGCGCGAGCGCGCCGAACACGCTACCGGAGTGCGCGATCAGCGCGATCGCGCCCGGCACCGGCCGGCGCTTGCTGGCGAATGCACCGACCCAGACGTGATCGAGATCATTGTAGAAGCCCATGCCATTCGGGCCGCAAACCGGCATATCGCCGGCGATGGCCTTGAGGCGCGAGGTGAGCGGCGGGGTCGTGTCGTTGGGCAGGGTGGCGGATGCGAAAATTACGGCGGCACCGGCGCCGATCGCGACGACCTGCCGCATCGTTTCCTCGAGACGTTCGTTGCGTACCGCAACGACCGCGAGGTCGGGTGGCGCCGGGAGATCGAGTATCGAGGGGACGCAAGGGTAATCCTCGATCAGGCGATGGTTCGGGTTCACCGCGTGCACGACGCCGGTAAAGCCGCCGGCACGGATCAGCCGCAACATGGCGTTGCCTGGCGTGTCGGGCCGGTTGCTGGCGCCGATAAAGGCGATACTGCGCGGTGCCAGAAGCTTCCGCAGATCGCGGATCATAAGGGTCGGGGTGGCCTGGCCCGTCAGGCGGGCAAATGGAGCTTTGCCTCCGTCCGCGCCTGCAATGCGTCGAGCGTCATTCCTGGCGCCATCTCGATCACCACGAAGCCGCGCTCGGTTACGTCCAGCACGGCAAGGTTCGTGTACACCCGCTTCACTGCCCCGAGCGCGGTCAGCGGATAGGAGCAGCGACGAACCAGCTTGGGCGTGCCGTCGCGGGTCGTGTGGTCCATGATCACCCAGAGCCGCTTCGCGCCGGCCGCCAGGTCCATCGCTCCGCCGACTGCCGGCGCGGTGTCGTTCTCGCTGGTCGCCCAGTTGGCGATGTCGCCGTTCTCGGCCACCTGGAACGCGCCGAGCACGCAGAGATCGAGATGGCCGCCGCGGATCATCGCGAAGCTGTCGGCGTGGTGGCAGAAGCTGCCGCCGGTGCGCAGCGTCACGTACTGCTTGCCGGCATTGATCAGCCAGGGGTCGATCTGGTCCTTGGGCGGCGCCGGCCCCATGCCGAGCACGCCATTCTCGGAATGGAAGATCACCTCCCGATCCATCGGCACGTGGTCGGCGACCGCCGTCGGCATGCCAATCCCGAGGTTGACGTACCAGCCTTCCGGAATATCACGTGCCACGCGAGCGGCCATTTCGGTGCGGCTCAGCGGCTTCGGCTCGGCAAGTAGGGTGTCGGGCATGGTGATCGTTCCTTTCAGAAGCCGGACGGGTCGCCATAGGGCACGTGCAGCACCCGGTTGACGAAGATGCCGGGCGTGTGGACGTGGTCCGGGTCGATCTCGCCCAGTTCCCTTATATGCTGGGACTGCACGATAGTCAGCCGGGCCGCCATCGCCATCACCGGGTTGAAGTTGCGGCCGGACTTGCGGAAGGTCAGGTTGCCCCAGCGATCGGCTTCCCATGCTTCGACCAGCGCCACGTCGCCGGGCAGCGCCTTTTCGAGCACGTAGGTGCGGCCGTCGATTTCGCGTGTCTCCTTGCCCATCGCCATCTTCGTCCCCACCCCGGTCGCGGTGAAAAAGGCCGGAACGCCGGCTCCGGCGGCGTGCATGCGTTCGGCCAGCGTGCCCTGGGGCACTATTTCAAGTTCGATCTTGCCGGCGCGATAGAGGGTCTCGAACACCACTGGGTCGGAGCTGCGCGGGAAGGAGCAGATGATCTTGCGCACCCGGCCGAGGTCCATGATCCGGGCCAAGCCAATGCGCCCGACGCCGGCATTGTTGCAAGCCACCGTCAGGTCTTTCGCGCCTTGCTCGATGAGCCCGTCGATCAGTGCGTTCGGCTGGCCGACCGCGCCGAAGCCGCCGATCAGCACGGTTGAACCGTCCTTGATGCCGTCCATCGCCTCGGCCATCGAGCGGACGATCTTGTTGATCATAGGTCGCGTTTCCTCCGGGAGCGTCGGTTCCGTTTAGCGCCGGCGGAGTGGCGGCGCCAACCGGGGGGCGGGAGGGGATCGCCAGCCGATCCGGGAATGCGGAGGTAAATCTTGATGTCCGATGGCTGATGCCTTGACATCAAAAAATCACGCATCTACGGTGCCAAGTATGCGGACGACCCTGACGCTCGAGGACGATCTAGCCGGCCTGCTGAAGCAGCGCGCGCGGGAGCTCGGCATCCCTTTCAAGGAAGCCGTCAATCGAACGATCCGCGCCGGCTTGGGCGAAGCCGCCGGGGCCCGGCGCCATCCGGCGCCGAAGACGATTCCGCATTCCTTCGGATTCAGGCCAGGAATCGATCTCGACAAGCTCGGGCAGCTCGCCGACGAGCTGGAGGCGGAGACTTTCGCGGACAAGCTGCATGATTCTACCGAACGTCAACGTCCTCGTTCACGCACATAACACCAATTCGTCAGTCCACGAACGCGCCCGGCGCTGGTGGGACGCGTGTCTGGCCGGTGCCGAAGGCGTCGGGCTGGCCTGGGCGGCCATGCTCGGTTTTGTGCGTATCACCACAAACCGCAATGTGGTGGCCCGCCCGCTTCCAATTCAGGACGTCATGAGGCAACTCCAAGCCTGGCTGGCGTTGCCGCATGTTCACATCGCGCAACCGTCGGATGGTCATTTCGCAAGGTTTCGCACGGAACTCGAGCGTCTCGGCACCGCCGGCAATCTCACGACAGACGCCCATCTGGCTGTGCTTGCGATGGAGCGTGGGTACGTCCTGTATTCGACGGATACCGATTTCGCCCGATTTACCGGTCTTCGCTGGGTAAATCCGTGCAAGTAGTTTATGAATCAAGCGAGATGAGTGCGTCGCGGCTCAGACCACTGACTACCCAGTTACCGTCGGTCGGGGGCGGCTTCGCGCCAGTCAGTTGAAAAACCGTGCCGGCCGAAACTTCGCCAGCTCGGCGCGCTCGCGCCCGCGCACCACCTCGTCGGCGATCACAGCACCCAGGAACGGCGACAGCGTCACCCCGCTATGGGTGATCGCCAGGTAATAGCCGCGTACCCGCGGCATCGGCCCGATTGCGGAAAGATGGTCGGCGGGGATCGGCCGGATGGCGATGCGCGCTGCCTCCGGGGCAACGTCGCCGGTCGAGGGCAGCAGTCGTCGCGCGCGTGCCACCAGATCGCGTGCTTCGGGCATGTCGGGAGTGGGCTTGGTATCGATCGACAGCATCGAATTGGCCACGTTCGAAATCAGCATCAGCCGCCCGGCGCCGTCCGGCCGCGCATGGACCATCGGCGCGCGCACGACCCGCGACAGGCTCGTCGCGACCGGGGGCGTGAACACCAGGAACCCGGCGGTTGGCGCCAGAGGCAGATGCAGGCCGGCATCGCGCACCGGATCGTTCGCCCAGCGGCCGGCGCAATTCACCACCACATCGGCCTCGTGCTGCGTGCCATCCGTGGTGCGCACGCCGGTCACGCGATCGCCGGCGAGCATCAGGTCTGAGACACGCGCACCGCACAGCAGTCGCGCACCGTGCCGGCGCGCCGCCGACAACATTGCATGCGCATAGGGAACGGGATCGAGCCAACCTTCTTCGGGGAAATATGCAATCGGCGCATCGCCAACGGTGGTCGGATCGATGTCGGGCTCCAGCTCCGCCAGCTCGCGCGGCGTGATCCATTCTGCCGCATATCCCCAGGATCGCAGACGTTCGACATTCGCCGCCTGCGCTGCGCGGCCTTCTTCCAGCTCCCATTCCAGGCTGCCGCCGCCGTGCCACCAAGGAGTGCCGCCGAATTCCTCGCGCAACCCCGCATGCGCCCTCATTCCGGCGACGTTCAGGTCATGATAGGGCCGAGGTGGCTTGCTGTGCGCATTGGTCCAAGCGAAACTGATGCCGGAGGTGCCACCGCCGACGCGGCTGGCCTCCAACACTGTCACCTTGGCCCCCGCCTGGGCCAGGCGGAAGGCCGCCGACGCACCCATTACCCCGGCCCCGATCACGATCACCTTGGGCATCGACTGATTCCCTTTGTGTGTGGGGGCATTTTGGTGGCGGGAATGGTTGTGGGCAACCGCGGCACCCTCACCCGCCGCGCTACGCGCGGCGACCTCTCCCGCTCTGAGGCTGTGAATTTTTCATCCTCCCGCCCGGATCTCTGACGATCGGGGGTTGCGCGACAGGGACTCGTTGCGATTCGCTGCGATCTCGCACGATTCGGAGATCGGCAATGTCGGCGACTGAGGGTCTGTTCGAGGACGTGGCGGAGCCGAGCAAGGCATCTGCGCCGGCGAGCGAGGCACCGGTTCGGTTGCGGCTGGCCCAGCGTGACCAGCCCAAGTTCCAAGTGGTTGACCTGGACAGCCTGTTGCCGACGGAGCATCCGGCACGAGCGGTCTGGGCCTTCGTCGAGACGCTGGAGCTGAGCGATCTGCTGGCGGGCATCAAGGCCCGGATCGGCGAGCCAGGCCGTCCGCCGGCGGACCCGAAGATCCTGATGGCGCTGTGGCTTTACGCCACGATCGAGGGGGTCGGCAGCGCCCGCGAGCTGGCGCGCCTATGCGAGGCCCATGTTGCCTATCGCTGGATCTGCGGCGGGGTGTCGATGAACTACCATACGCTGGCGGATTTCCGGGTCAGCCAGGTGGCGCTGCTCGACCGCTTGCTGGCGCAGGGCGTGACGGCGCTGGTTTCGGAAGGACTGGTGAACCTGCAACGGCTGGCGCAGGACGGAGTCCGCATCCGTGCCTCGGCGGGATCGAGCTCATATCGGCGGCGTTCCCGGTTGGAAGAGCTGCTGGCGGAGGCCGAGAAGCGGGTGGAGCAATTGAAGACGGAACTGGAGGCGGACCCGGCGGCGAGCACGGCGCGACAGCGCGCGGCGCGCGAACGGGCGGCGCGGGAACAGGTCGAGCGGACCAAGGCAGCGCTGGAACGGATGCAACAACTGGAAGCGGAACGGGCGCGCCGCGAGAAGACCCATCGGAAAGACACCGCGAAGCAGAAGCCGCCACGGGCCTCGACCACCGATGCCGAGGCGAGAGTCATGAAAATGGCCGATGGCGGCTATCGGCCGGCCTATAATGGGCAGTTCGTCAGCGACCCGCAGACCCAGCTGATCGTCGCGGTCGATCTCGACACCACCGGCTCGGACGGCGGGCTGATGGCGCCGATGCAGCAGCGCATCGTCGAGACCTATGGGCAGACGCCGCAGCAGTATCTGGTGGATGGCGGCTTCAGCAAGCTGGACGATATCGAACGCGCCCATGCCGCCGGCATCGAAGTGTTCGCCCCGCCGTCGGACAACAAGCACAAGACCGATCCCACGGCGCCGCGCAAGAGCGACGGTCCGGGGACGGCGAAATGGCGCGAGCGGATGGCGAGCGAGGCGGGCAAGACGGTATACCGCGAGCGCGCCAAGCACGAGTGCATCAATGCCCATCTGCGCAATTGTGGGGTCGGGCGTTTGCTGGTGCGTGGCTGCCAGAAGGTCCGAGCCGTCTTGTTGTGGTTCGCTGTCGCGCACAATCTGCTGCGCGCCTTGGTGCTGCGCGACGCCGCGGCGCAGCCGATCGCGGCGCCCGCGGGGTGAAATGCGTCCGCGGCACGGCGAAGTACAACCTGGGCGGGCGGCCGGCGCGGGAGGTACTCGGCAGACGGGTGGAGCGGTCCTTCTGGCCGCGTTTCAACCGCTGTGCCGGCTCACCTCCGCCCTGCGCCCGCCGTGTCGACCCGCGCTTCGGTCACCGGCAAGTCGATTGCTTCACAGCCTCCCTGCGGGAGAGGTGAAGTTTCTCAGTCGTGCAGCTTTACGTATTCGAAATCGCCGGGCTTGCCGTCGATACCGGTCTTCGGCGGCGCGATCCACGGGGCGAAGGCGCCGGGCTCGTGCACTGGCTGCATCAGGCTCTCGATAAACGCCCCGTCCGCGGCCGACGGCAGGAATTCGTCACGGCGCTTCTGCCAGGTGTGCGAGTCCAGCAACGTGCCGTCGGGGTCTGCATGCACCGAAGCGAACTCCCCGATATGGCGGTGGAACGCCAGGTGCGGCAGACGAAGGCGGAACGGCACGCCGGCTGTGTCAATGATCCGGTTCCATCGCTGCACACCGCCCGCCGCGTCGGCGATGAAATCGTCGCGTAGACGCATATTGAGCGCGTTCAGCGCCGGCACGTCCTGCTTGACGATCGTACCGTCCTGCAGTCGCAAGACCAGGTAGGTCGCGCCGGTCAGCACGTGATCGTCGGCCAGCTTGTCTTCTCGGAAACGCCCCTTCAGGCTGGCGTTGAATGCGTTGGCAGCGTTCGTGCTGATCTCGTTGCCGAACAGGTCGAGCGTCAACGAGAAATGCAGGTTGGCCTTCTTCTGAATCGTCGGCAGGTCGATCACGCTGAGCGCGCGCACTCGCTCGATATCCGTCGGATCGTCGATCCCGGCGGCCCGCATCGCCTGACAGGTCGCCTCAACGATCCGGCCGACACCGGTCACGCCCACGAACATGTGGTGCGCCTCCTCGGTCAGCATAAAGCGGCAGGTGCGGCTCAGCGGGTCGAACCCGGACTGTGCCAGCGCCTCGAGCTGCATCTTGCCGTCGCGGTCGGTGAAGGTGGTGAACATGAAGAAGCTCAGCCAGTCGGGCGTCGCTTCGTTGAACGCGCCCAGCATGCGCGGGCTGTCGGTGTCGCCCGAGCGGCGGCGCAGCAGTTCCTCGGCTTCCTCACGTCCGTCGCGGCCGAAATATTTCTGCAGCAGATAGACCATTGCCCAGAGGTGCCGGCCCTCTTCGACATTCACCTGAAACAGGTTGCGCATGTCATAAAGCGAGGGCGCGGTTCGGCCGAGATGGCGCTGCTGCTCGACCGAGGCCGGTTCGGTGTCGCCCTGGATCACCAGCAGGCGCCGCAGCATGGCACGGCACTCGCCGGGTACCTCCTGCCAGGCGGGCTCGCCTTTATGGGCGCCGAACGGGATGGTGCGGCCCTCGACCGGAGGCGCGAGCAGGATGCCCCACTTGTACTCCGGCATCCGCACGTACCCGAACTTCGCCCAGCCGTCCGGATCGACGCCGATCGCGGTGCGCAGATAGACGGGGTTCGACTGGAACCCTTTGGGTCCCATCTCCTTCCACCAGTCGATATAGCCCGGGTGCCAGGTCTCCAGTGCTTTGCGCACGCGGGCGTCGCCGTTCAGATCGACATTGTTCGGGATCAGCCCGCTATAATCGACCGTCGTGCCGTCTGGCATCGTCGCGTCTCCTGTCACACCCGCTCGGGATCGAAGTTCGGCCGGGCGCCGCTGCCATATCGTTTCAGCGCGCCCTCTTCGCCCGTAGCGTTGGGCCGCTGGAAGATCCAGTTCTGCCAGGCAGTCAGGCGGCCGAAGATACGGGTCTCCATGGTCTTGGGTCCGGCAAAGCGCAGATTGGCTTCCATGCCGGTCAGCGCATCGGGCGAGAAGCTGGCGCGCTCTTCCAGCATTAGTCGCACCTCGTCGTCCCAGTCGGTTTCGTCATAGGCGAAAGTGACCAGTCCCAGCCTCTCCGCCGTTGTCGCATCCAGGCTCGCACCGATCTGGTCGCGCGTGCGATTGAGGCTGTCCGGCTCCCCCAGGAAACGCGTCGCCAAACGCGTGAGGCCGTTGCCCATTTCATAGGCGCCGAAATTCAGCGCCGACAGAGCGATGTGCGGCCCACCACGCCCACTGCCGGCAAACATGATCGAACGATCGGCGGCGAACGCCAATTCGGCGAGTGTCCCGGCAAAGCAGCTTCCGGGCTCGATCAGCGCGACGAGGCTGCGCGCTGTCATATCCAGTCGTTTCAGCACGCGCCGGAGCAGCAACCGAATTTCGCGCACCAGCCAGTCCTGCTTGTGCGCATCCAGCAACGCGTCGGAAGCGAGCACGCGCGCCGAATCTCCTTCAGAGCGCAGTACGGCCACGCCTAGAGTGGGTTCGTTCAGGCGCAGATGCAGTATAGCGTCGTCTAGCTCACGCGCCATCGCCATCGGCCAGAACTCCGCGCCGGCCGCATGGATCCCGGCGAGGTTCGCGGGCAGCCTGTCCGGTCCATGCACCGTCACGACGGCGCGGCGCCGGTCGCGGTCCAGCGCGACGCGGACACGCGGGTAGATTACGGCGTCATTCTCGATGCGGCGCTCGAGCCCTGTCAGCACGATCCCGCACGCGGTACGCGGCCGGTCCGACAGTGCCGCCAGCGCCCGTGCGCGCTCATCCACGCGCGCCTGCCAGGCCGAGGGCGGCGCCAGCTCATCCACCAGCCGCCAGTCGAGCGCGCGGCGGCCACGCACACCTTCCTCGGTCGTGCAGAACACGTCGGCAAGGTCGCGCCGCACCTTCCGCTTGTCGGTCAATCGCGTCAGCCCGCCGGTGGCGGGCAGCACGGCGAGCAGCGGCAATTCCGGCAATGAGACCGCCGAGCGGCGGTCGTCGATCAGCATGATCCACGCGCAACTCGCTGCCAATTCGTAACCGCCGCCGGCAGCCGTGCCGCTAACCGCCGCAAGGTAGCGCTGGCCGGAATTCTCGCTCGCATCCTCGATCGCCAGTCGCGTCTCGTTGGTGAACTTGCAGAAATTCACTTTGTGGCCGTGCGACGCTTTGCTGAGCATGCCGATATTGGCCCCGGCGCAGAACACGCCGTCCTTGCCGGAGCGCAGCACGACCGCGCCTACTTCCGGATGCTCGAAGCGAAGCCGCTGCACAGCATCGGCCAGCTCGATATCCACGCCGAGATCGTAGGAATTCAGCTTCAGCTCGGTGCCCTCGAACAGGCCGGCCGACGGATCGACGTCCATCGTCAGCGTGGCGACCGGACCATCGAAGGCAAGCCGCCAGTGGCGGTAGCGGCTGGGATCGGTCTGGAAATCGATGCGCGTCATGGCACGACGGGCTATACGGTTGTGGCGGAATGCACTTCGCTTTTCCGCCCTACGCCGTTGCGAAGCTTGTAGCGCTGGATCTTTCCCGTCGCGGTCTTCGGGAGGTCAGGCACGAATTCCACCCAGCGCGGATATTTCCACACCCCGATGCGCTCCTTCACATGCGCCTTCAATTCTTCGGCGAGTGCATCCCGATCCTGGCCGCCGGCGTGCTCCTGCAGCACGACGAAGGCTTTGGGCTTGATCAGCCCATCTTCGTCCGCGTGGCCCACGATCGCCGCTTCCAGCACCGCTGGATGGGCGACCAGCGCATCCTCCACCTCGAACGGCGAGACCCAGATGCCGCCCACTTTCAGCATGTCGTCGCTGCGTCCGCAGTAGCGGTAATAGCCGGCCTGGTCGCGAAGATAGGTGTCGCCCGTGTGGGTCCATTCGCCGCGAAACGTGCGGCGGGATTTCTCACGCTGGTTCCAGTACCCATCGGCGGCGCTCGGGCCGCGCACGACCAACTCGCCGGTCGTTTCCTCCGCCACCTCATTGCCCTCGGCATCGAGTATGCGCAGCTCGTAGCCAGGCACCGGCTTGCCGGTGGTGCCGTAGCGGATATCGTCCGGCCGGTTTGACAGAAAGATGTGCAGCATCTCGGTCGAGCCAATCCCGTCGAGAATATCCACCCCGACAACCTGCCGCCAGCGCCGGCCGACCTGTTCCGGCAGCGGCTCGCCCGCCGAGATGCAGCGGCGTAAACGGTCGGACCCGGCACCCGCTCCGATCGCCGGCTGCGCCAGCAGTGCTGCGTACAGTGTCGGCACCCCGCCGAATATCGTCGGGCAGAAGCGTCGCAGGACACTCAGCACCGCGGCGGGGGTCGGCCTGTCAGGCAACAGCACCGCACTCGCGCCGACCGACATCGGAAAGCTCATGGAATTGCCGAGCCCATACGCGAAAAACAGCTTCGCCGCCGAGAATATCACATCATCCGGGCGGATCTGCAGGACCTGCGCCCCGTACGTCTCGGCAGTGGCGCGAAGGCTCGCGTGCACGTGGCGGACGCCCTTCGGCGCGCCGGTTGATCCAGACGAATAGAGCCAGAACGCAACTTCGTCGGGCGAACACTCGGCTGTGATGCTATCGGCGGGTGCATTGGCCAGCAGGCGTGGGAACACCATCTCATGCGGGTCTTGTACCTGTCGGCGGGCTACCATCGGGCGCTGAGACGACGATGCGGCGTAGCTCTTGCAGCTTATGCAGCTCCGGGCGCAGACCAGGGAGCAGCGGCGCGGAGATAACCAATGCAGCGGCACGGCTATCGGCGAGGATGTAGCCAACTTGATCGGCCGGCAGCAGCGTGTTGACCAGCACCGGCACGACGCCAGCGCGCAATGCGCCCCAGAAGACGACGGGAAAATCGACCGTATCGAGCATCAACAGTGCGATGCGCTGTTCCCGTTGAACACCGGCTGCCCGCAGCGCATTGGCAAATCGCGTGGAAGCCGTATCCAGTTCGCTATAGCTCAGGGTGCGCCACGGATCGGCGAACGCCAATCGCTCGCCACGCCCTTCGCGCGAATGTCGGCACACGAACCAGGCGGCGGCGTTGCCATTTATCTCGGTCGCCATCGCGGGTCAGGCCGGCGCAGGGCCGACGAAACGGAACTGATGGATCACGTCGGCCAGAGAGTACTTCGGATTAATTTTCACCTGGAAGATCGACACCACCTTCGACGCCAGATCGCCGTTGGTGTCGAACGATACCTCTCCCTGCAGCAGCTTCAAGTGAGTTGTCAGCATCGCCGCTCGCACTGCGTCGCGTGTCACCGCTTGCCCGGACGCGGCGACGCGCCGGATCGAGTTCAGGATCACCTGTACGGCGTCATAGTAGGTCACCGTGTAGTCCGCCGGGTCCTGCTTCGTCGCCGCCTTGTATCGCTCGACCCAGGGCTGCATCTCGGGATCGTCCAGCACGTGCGTTGCCGCGGAACTGGCGTACCAGCCCTGGATGGCCGGCACACCGCCGCCGGTCAGCATGTCCGGCGTGTGCACGCCGTCGCCGCCGCCTTTCATCACGTTCGGGATAATATCATACGACTGCTTGACGACCTTGATGCCGGCCAGTGGATCGCCGCCATAATACAGGGCGTCGGTGCTCAAGCTCTTGGCGCGCGTCAGCACGGCCGAATAGTCTGCGTTGAGGGGATCCAGCCGATCACGGATCAGCACCTTCATCCCCTTCTTCGCTGCCTGAGCCGCGAAGGCATTGGCCATGCCGACGCCATAGGCACCGGTATCATCCAGCACCACCACGGACTTAATGTTCAGCACTTCGGCGAAATAGTTGGCCATGCCCGGTCCTTGATACGCGTCCGTGGTGACGGTGCGGAAAAAATTCGGTTTGCCGCTGGGGTGATAGACCGGGAAGAATTTGGGATCGTTCAGGTCCGGGTTGGTGGCGCTGCCGCTGATGAACGCCATCTGGCCCTCGCTGAACACCGGGCACATCGCCTTGGCCGAGCCGCTGTTGAGCGGACCGACGGCGGCAACCACGCTCGGATCGTTGAGCATCCGCCGCGCGTTGGTGGCCGACAGCGCCGGGTCGTATTGGCCTGTCGTTGGCGATCCATCGTCCAGCACCATCAGCTTCACTTGATACCCGGCGACGCCGCCTTTCTCGTTCGCTTCGTTCACCGCGAACTGCGCCGCGTTGCGCACGATGGCCGCCTGCTGTGCGAGCGCGCCGGTCAGCGGCACGCTCATGCCGATGGTCAGCACTTTCTCTTCGGCCCACGCTCGCGCGATCGCCGCGCCGGCCAGCACCACAGCGCCGAGGCGTGCCGCGGTACGGCGGGTCAGCTTGGACATTCCGCCCTCCCTGGTGTTCATCTTTGGCGGTAGAGTGAGCTTCCACGGTGCTTGACACAAGCCGGCGCGGCGGCACCAATCGGTCGTTCGCCGCAATAGAGATGCACCAGTGCCGGCTTTCCCTCGTCATGCCTGCGAAGGCAGGCATCCATCCCCGGCGACCCGTTCAGGCCAATGGATGCCTGCTTTCGCAGGCATGACGGCTGTACGTCTCTCCTGCCCTCCCCCAACGCCATGACGCGACACGCCGACGCGATCGCCGAAGACCCCGTGGCGCTGCAAGTCGTCTGGCGCCGGCTGATTGCGATCGCCGACGAGGCGGCGGCGACCCTGCGCCGCACCTCGTTCTCGCCCACCGTGCGCGAGTCCAACGACTTCGCGTGTGTCATTTTCGACGCCGCCGGCAACGCGATGGCCGAGAACACGATCGGCATTCCGTCATTCAACATGACCCTGTCGCGCACGCTGGCGCATTTCCTGCAGATCCGCCCGACGGAGCAATGGCGCGACGGCGATGTTGGCATCTGCAACGATCCATGGCTGACGTCCGGTCACCTGCCGGACATCACGATCGTCGCACCAGTTTTCGTTGCTGACCGGCTGGTCGGCTGGACCGGCAGCGTCGCGCACCAGGCCGATCTCGGCGGCATCGGCTGGGCCGCCGATGCGCGCGACGTGTTCGAGGAGGGGATTCGCATCCCGCCGCTGCTGTTCATGCGGGACGGCGCCAACGTGCCAGAAGTGGAGCAGTTCATCCGTGCCAATTCGCGCCTGCCCGACCAGGTGATGGGCGACATCGCCGCGCAAGTGGCCGCCGGCGACGCCGCCGCGCGCGGATTGCGCGACCTGTTGCACCGCGAGGGGATCGACGACCTGGCGCCGATCGCCCGTGCCGTATGCGACCGCTCCGAGCGCGCAATGCGGCGCGCCATCGCCGAAATCGCCGATGGGGTCTATCGCGGCGCGATCGACCTCGACGGTACCGGCGAGGAGGATATCCACATCGAGCTTGCGATAACCAAACGCGGTGATGAGCTGTTCCTGGACTACACCGGCACCTCTCCAGAAGTCAGCCGGGCGCTGAACGTCGTCACCAACTACACCATCGCCTATTCCTGCTATCCGCTGAAATGCGCGCTCGACCCGGAGACACCGCGTAACGAGGGATCGTATCGCCCAATACATGTGGAGGCACCCGAAGGGAGCATACTGAACCCGCGTTTTCCGGCACCGGTGAACGCGCGCCAGCTTGTTGGTCATTGCTTGTCGGCGGTGATTTACAAGGCGCTCGCTCCAGTGTTGGGGGAGCGGGTGATCGCGGAATCCGGCAGTGCGCCGACGCTGCGCGTGGTCATCACCGGTCGTCGCGAGGACCGGCGACGCTACGGCGCGATCCTGTTCATCAACGGCGGCATGGGCGCGTGCGCCGCTCGCGACGGGCTATCGGCGACATGCTTCCCGTCCAGCGTGATCTGCGGCTCGATGGAGATCATCGAGACGCAAGCGCCTCTGTGTATCTGGCGCAGGGAGCTGGCGGCGGATTCCGGCGGCCCGGGCCGGTTCCGCGGCGGGCTGGGCCAGGACGTGGAGATCGAACTCGCCACCACCGAACCCGCCACCTTGTCACTGTTCGTTGAGCGTGTGCAGCACCCGGCGCTCGGCTTGTTGGGCGGCCTGCCCGGTGCACCATCGCGCATGGTGTGGAACGGACGCGAGACGGGGTTTCCGCTGAAGGGTCGCAGCCGCATGGCTGGCGGCGATCGGCTTGTCGTGCGGTATCCCGGCGGCGGCGGTTTTGGCGACCCGCGCACGCGCGACCGCGCCTCGGTGCGAGCCGACCTGGAAGCGGGTCGTATTACTGAAGCGACAGCGCGGCGGGATTACGGTCTGTGAGTCGGTACATCGCCGGGGCTGATGTTGGTGGCACCTTCACCGATATCGTGCTGTATGACACGGAACACCGCACACTCAGCGTGCACAAGCTGCTGACCACGCCGGATGACCCGCAACGCGCCGTCATCCAAGGGTTGCGCGCGATGGTTTCGCGCGCGGACGTCGTGGTGCACGGCACCACGCTGGTCGCCAATGCGCTGATCGAGCGGCGCGGCGTGAAGACCGGCCTGATCACCACGCATGGCTATCGCGACGTGCTCGAGATCGGCTCCGAGCTGCGGTACGACTCCTTCGATCTGCAGATCGAACGGCCGGAGCCGTTGGTCGAGCGCCGGTTTCGCCTGCCGGTACTCGAACGGCTCGGCGCCGAAGGTGAGGAAATCGTGGCGCTGGACGAGGCGGAGCTGCGTGCCGTCACGCGCACTCTGCGTGATGCCGGCGTGGAGTTGATCGCTATCGCTTTCTTCAACGCCTATCGCAACCCCGCCCATGAAGAGCAGGCGAAGCGCATTGTCGAAGCCGAAGCACCCGGCATCCCCGTCTGCACCTCGAGCGGGGTAGCCCCCGAGATCCGCGAGTTCGAGCGGTTCTCCACCTGCGTCGCCAACGCCTATATCGCGCCGATCGCCAACCGGTATCTTCTGGAACTGGAGCGGTCGCTGGCGGCGCCGTTGTTCGTCATGCTGTCCGACGGTGGCATTACTACTGCGCAAGCTGCCACCGCGCAGCCGATCGCGCTGGTCGAATCGGGACCGGCGGCCGGCGCGATGGGCGCTGCGTTCCTCGCCCGCCAGGCCGGCTGGGACGACGTGATCGCCTTCGACATGGGAGGCACCACTGCCAAGCTCAGCCTGATCCACGGCGGCCAGCCGCACCGCACGCACGAGCTGGAGGCGGCGCGGTTGGCGCGCTTCAAGAAGGGCAGCGGCCTGCCGCTGCGGCTTCCGGCCATCGAGCTGATCGAGATCGGTGCCGGCGGCGGCAGCATCGCCGCGCGGGATGCGCTCGGCTTGCTGGCGGTTGGGCCACTCAGTGCCGGCGCGGTGCCGGGGCCCGCCTGCTACGGTGCCGGCGGCGAGCATCCCACTGTCACGGATGCGGACCTGCTGCGCGGTTACCTGTCGCCGCAGCGTTTCCTCGGGGGGCGCATGCGGCTCGACAAGGCGCGCGCCGAATTCGCGTTGACGCAACTCGGCCGCACGCTTGAGCTCGATCCGTTGCAAACGGCCGCAGGCATCGCTCGTGTCGTCGACAACAACATGGCGACCGCCGCGCGCGTGCACATCGCCGAAGCGGGCACCGACCCGCGGCGCTACCGCATGGTTGCGTTTGGCGGCGCCGGCCCGGTGCACGCGTACGAGCTGGCCGGGCTGCTCGACATCCGGCAGGTCATTTTCCCGCGCGGCGCCGGCGTAGCCTCGGCGATCGGGATGCTGGTGGCGCCCCGCAGCGTCGAATTCACCCGCAGCCTTGTTGCCCGCCTGGAGCGCCTGGACTGGGACCTGGCAAGTGCTGCGATGGCCGAACTGGAGGCGCGCGGCCGCGCCGTGCTGCATCAGGGTGGAGTGACAGACGGTGAGATCACGCTCGAGATCTCCGCCGATATGCGGTACGCGGGACAGGGGTTCGAGGTAACGGTGCCGCTGGCACCGGCCTCCCTCATAGCGCGTGATACTGCCGCGCTGCATCGTACCTTCGATGTGCAGTATCGCGAGCGCTTCGGCCGCAGCATGGCCGGAATTCCAGTCGAGCTGGTATCCTGGCGAGTGCGTGCGGTTGCGCCGCCATCAGTGACAGAGCTGCGTTTTGCCGAGCTGCCCGCCGGGAGAGACGCGCTGATCGAGCACCGGCCGGCGTATTTCGCCGAAACCGGCGGTTTCGTCGCCACGCCCGTCTATGCCCGCGCCGCGCTGACACCGGGGATGCGCATCGCGGGTCCAGCGCTGATCGAGGAGACGGAATCGACCGCAGTGATCGGTCCGGCGGCACGGGCGGCGGTGGATGCGTTCGGCAACTTGATCATGTCTTTGCAGGAGCATTCCGCGTGAAGGTCAGCAACTTCCTGTTCCCCGAAAGCCGCGATCCGGCGCATGACGGCGCGGTGATCGACGAGACGCTGGCCGAGGCGCGGCTGACCGAAGAGCTGGGCTTCGACGCGATCTGGCTTGCCGAGCATCATTTCGACGGCATCTGCGCCTATGTCGATCCAATCAGCTTCGCGGCAGCGCTGGCGACCGCGACGAAGCGCATCCGCATCGGCTTCGCGGTGGCGCAGATGTCGCTGCATCATCCGATCCGCCTGGCCGAGCAGCTTTCGCTGATCGACAATATCAGCAAGGGAAGACTGATCGTTGGCCTGGGCCGCGGCACGGCTTATAACATCTACGACTACCAGGGTTACGGCATCGATCCGGACGAAGCGCAGCCTCGGCTGGAGGAAGCCGAGGAAATCCTGTTCAAGGCCTGGTCCGGCACGAAGCTCGAGCATCGCGGCCGGTTCTGGAACCTGAAGCTGCCCGCCCTGCGCCCACGCCCCTTCACTCGCCCACATCCGCAGGTGATCCGCGCCGCCTCCGGCGAGGCCTCGATGGTGGAATTAGCGCGGCAAGGCCGACCGTTTCTGATGAACGTGCAATCCCACGCGGTGACTCGTCACCGCATGGAGCTGTATCGCCGCACCATGCGCGAGCAAGGCTTCGACCAGGACGCCATCGCCCGCTGCATCGACAATTGCTGGGTGTGGCGCAATGTGGTGGTAGCGGAAACCGACGCCGAGGCAGCGCGAGTCGGCATCCCGGCGTTCGAGGCGATGCAGGCGCAGCGCGCGGCGATGCGCGAACGCATCTATCGCGAGACCGGCCGGCGGCTGCAGACCACCACGCCCGGACCGCTGGCACCGGCAGCGCGCACCGTGGTCGAGCACGCGTTGATCCACGGCTCGCCCGCCACCGTCGCCGAGGCGCTGTCGCGGCTTTCCGCGATCGGGATCGGCGGGCTCATCCTGCAGTTCCGGCTCGGGCCGATGCCGTACGAGGTCGCGGCGCAGAGTCTCACGTTGTTCATGCGGAAAGTGTGGCCGGCCGTGCAGGCTATCACCAGTAGGCCGACCGGTTGACCCACGCCGCCCTGCAGTTTCAGCATCGGCCGATCGGAACGGGGAGAAGCTTGATGGACGTAGGCCGCACGCAGCGACGCCTGCCGGTGCATGGCATCACGATCGGTATCATGGTGCTGGATACCGGATTCCAGCGTCTCCCCGGCGATATTGGCTATGCCCCGACCTGGCGCTTTCCAATGCAATACGCGGTGGTGCGTGGGGCGACGCCGGATCGCTGATGATGCAGGCGGGGCGCGCCGATTGCATCATCTACGGTCTGATCCAGGCACTCAGCGTTACCGCTCGTGCGCCCGAGCTGGTACAGGTCACGCTGCTCCGTCAGCCGTTCGTTGCCTTGCCGAGTGCGATGGGCGTGCAGGAGGAGCCGGACCGTCGTTGGCGCGACTTCCTGGACAGTTGGGCCCATTACAATGCCGGCACGCGGCAAATCGGTGCGTGGATCCGATCGTCGCTGCTGGACATGGGAGTCCAGCCCGGCGCCATCCCAGCCGATGCGGATCTGTAACGCTGGACAGTCCGACGCGCTTCTGCAAACCTCTACAGGACGAGCGACGAGCGCAAAAAAGCGCGGGAGGGGGATACATGACAAGCAGATCAGCACTTAACGGTCGTGCGATGAGACGCCGCGACGCTCTTGCGCTGGGCGGGGCGGCCGCCGCGATCGCCGCGATCCCGGCCGCGCGCGCCGACACCAAGCTGACCGTCTGGACCGGCTTTCCCGAGATCCAGCCGGTGTATCAGGCGGTCGCCGCGGAATACGCCAAGACCCATCCCGGCGTGAGCTTCGATTTCTTCAGTACCACACTGCGCGAGTTCGAGCAGAAGTTGACCGCCGCGGTGCCCACCGGCACTGGCCCCGACGTCTATGACATCGGCACCAATATCAGCGTCAACTTCATCGACAACTCGCTGCTCGACCCCAACCCGCCGGATATCGACGCGTACATGAAATCGGGGGCGTGGAACAAGTTCACGGTCGATTTCTTCACGGTGGACGGCAAGACCTATGGGCTGCCGTTCTCGGAAGGCAGCCGCGCGTCCATGTACTGGAACAAGACGTATTTCAAGGAGGCCGGAATCGACGGGCCGCCGGCGACCTTCCCCGAGCTGATCGAAGCCGCCAAGAAACTGGTCAAGTTCGACAGCCAGGGACGCATGATCCGCAGCGGGATCAGCCTGCGCCTGTCCGGCCAGGGTAGCGGGATCGGCGAGAAGTTCCGCTATATATTGCAAGCCGCCGGCGGCTCTGTGATCGAGCGCACGCCAAGCGGCAAGTGGCACAACGGCTATGACAACCAGGCCGGGCGCGACGCGCTGACCTTCTATGTCGATGCGGTGCAGACATGGCACATCGACGATCCCAAGGTGCCGCACGACGCTGATGCCTTCGCGACCGGCGCCACGGCGATGCTGTTCCGCGAATTCTTGGGTGATCGGCGAGATTCAGTCGAAGAATCCGAACCTGGATTATGGGGTGGCGCCGATCCCGGCCTGGAAAGCCGGCATGCCGCGCATGATGATGCTGCAGCCCGAGGGCGTGTATGTGAGCGGCCAGAGCAGCAACAAAACGGTGGCGTGGGATTTCGTGAAATTCCTCACTAATCCAGAGAACGGGCTGCGCCTGACCGAAATGACCGGCTGGCTGTCGCCGCGCCAGGACATCGACTGGAAGCCGCTGCTGGCGAAGATACCGCAGTTCGAGACCTTCGTCTCGCCCCCGGCCGACATCAAGTATTATGTCGAACCGGTGATGACCGCGTGGGACGAGATCGAGACGAGGCTCGCCGACCGGTTGACCGCGGCCTATGTCGATCCGTCGCTGAAGGGGAATCCGCAGAATATCGCCGCGGCGATCCACAGCATGGCGCAGCAGACGGACCAGATTCTCAAAGACGCGAATCTTTACGGTACAACCTAGCCATATCATCCCCCTCCCCTTGACGGGAGGGGCAGGGGGAGGGGTCGAATCACGACGAGCGACGAACGAATGAATATCTCGACGCTGGACCGCCCCCTCCCCCGGCCCCTCCCACGAGGGGAGGGGAGACGAATGGCCCGGCACGCCAAGCTGTGGCTCTGGTGCTATGCCATGCTGCTGCCGGTGTTGGTGATTTACGCCTACGTGCGTATCTGGCCGATCACTCGCAGTGTAATACTCAGCTTTTACGACTGGCGCCTGATCGCACGCGTGCGCCCGTTCGTCGGCCTGGCGAATTACGAGCGAATGCTCGGCGACGGGAATTTCCACATCGCGATCTGGAACACCACCGTCTATTCGGTCAGCACTGTGCTGATCAGCACGGTGATCGCGCTCCCGTTGGCGGTACTGCTGGCGCGGCGCGGCAGGATGTCGGCCGTGTACCAGACGATTTACTTTCTACCGGTCATCACACCGCTGGTGCCGATGTCGATCGCCTGGAAATGGATCTACGACTACAACTACGGCATCATGAATTACGTCCTCTCGCTGGTCGGCATTCCCCCGATCGCCTGGCTGACCGACGCGCATGTCGCGCTCTGGGCACTCATCATCATGGGGGTGTGGAAGGTGCTGGGCTACAACCTGGTCATCTTCCTGGTTGGCATCCGCAACATCCCGGCAAGCTATCTGGAGGCAGCAAGTCTCGATGGCGCGAGCGAGCTGCAGAAATTCTGGCATGTAACCATGCCGCTGCTGCGGCCGATCCTGCTGTTCGTCCTGGTGACCGCGACAATCAATGCGTACAACGTGTTCACTCAGGTCTATGTCATGACGCTCGGCTCGCAGGAGGCGCCGGGACAGGCGGTGCGCGTGCTCGTCTATGACATCTATCAGAATGCGTTCCAGTATTTCCGCATGGGCTACGCCTCGGCCGAGGCGGTCACGCTGACGTTCATCGTGCTGGGCCTCACGCTGATCCAGTTCCGCGCTTTCCGTGAGCGGGAGGTCGGATGAGGCCCGGGTCGCAGCGCCGGCGGCTGCGGCGGCGCCTGGGCGCGCTGGTGATCCATGCGATCCTGACGCTGGGCGCCGTGTTCATGCTGCTGCCGATGCTGTGGATGCTGGCGACCTCGTTCAAGCCGCCGCCCGAGATCGCGGTATGGCCCCCGCACTTGCTGCCGCGCGCCCCGACGCTGGCGAATTACCGGGGCCTGTTTCAGGCGGTGCCGTTTCCGCGCTTTTTCGGCAACAGCGTGTTCATCTCGTTGGTATCGACCGCAAGCGTGGTGATCACCTCGATGATTGCCGGCGCGATATTCGCCAAGTACCGCTTCCCGGGCAGGTCGGTTCTGTTCATGCTGGTGCTGGCGACCGCCATCGTGCCGTTCGAGGCGTATATGATCCCGCTCTATATCGAGCTGGTGCGCCTCCATTGGATCAACACCTACCAGGCGATCATCCTGCCGACGGTGGTGATGAGCTTCGGCATCTTCCTGCTGCGCCAGCACGTCGCCTCTGCGATCCCTGACGAGCTGCTGGAGGCCGCCCGCGTCGATGGCGCGAGCGAATGGTGGACGTTCCGCCGCGTGCTGGTGCCGCTGTCGGGCAATGCAATGAGCGCCGTGGCCATCTTCGCGTTCATCCAGGCCTGGGCGGCGTTCATTTGGCCGCTGCTGGTCGCGAACAATCAGCTTCTGTTCAACCTGGAGGTCGGGTTGACCGCCTTCCAGTTCCGGTTCAGCACCGATTACGGCAAGCTGATGGCCGGTTCGACCCTGAGCACGTTGCCGATGCTGATTGTGTTCCTGCTGCTGCGCCGGCGGATCATCGAGAACATGGCATTGACGGGGCTGAAGGGCTGAACAGACTGGGTTCACGAGGACGGTGACACCTCCCCCACGGGGAGCCGACAGGAGGCAGCGGAATGACAAGGATCACGCGCCGCGCCGCGATTGGAGCGCTCGCGGCGGCTTCACTCGCCAGGCCCGGGATCATCCGCGCGCAAAGTTCGTCCCAGCCGGTGAAGATCGGATTTGTCTCCGACATGAGCGGGCCCTACCGCGACAATGGCGGTCCGGGTGCCAAGGTCGCGGCAGATATGGCGGTGGCGGACTTTGGCGGATCGGTGCTCGGGCGGCCAGTTCAGATCCTGCAAGCGGATGGCCAGAACAAGCCCAATGTCGCCGGAGCGATAGCCCGGCAATGGATCGACGACGATGGCGTCGATGCGCTGGCCGACGGGGCGGCAACTTCCTCGGGGCTTGCGGTTCAGCAGATCTCGCACGAGAAGAAGCGCGTCTACCTGATCACCGACCCGGCGGCAACCGATTTCATCGGCAAGCAGTGTTCGCCTTATGGATTCCAGTTCGTGTATGATACCTATGCCTTGGCCAAGGGGACCGGACTCGGGCTCACCAAGGCCGGCGGTGACAGTTGGTTCTTTATCACCGCGGATTACGAATTCGGCTACTCGCTGGAGCAGAACACAGAGACGTTCGTGAAGCAGGCCGGCGGCAAGGTGCTGGGTAGCGTGCGCGCCCCGCTGGGAACCGCCGATTTCTCGAGCTATCTGCTGCAGGCCAAGACATCAGGTGCCAAGGTTATCGGGCTGGCCAATGCCGGCACGGATCTACAGAACTGCCTGAAGCAGGCAGCAGAGTTCGGCATATTCGAGGGTGGACAGCGGCTGGCGACGTTGCTGATGGCGATCACCGATGTCAATTCGCTTGGCCTGTCGGTTGCGCAGGGACTTGTCCTGACCAATTCGTTCTACTGGGACCTGACGCCGGAGACGCGCGCCTGGACCGAGCGGTTTGCAAAGCAGATATCGCATCCGCCGACCATGCAGCAGACGGGCGCCTATGCTGCCGTGCTGCACTACCTGAAGGCGGTGAAGGCCGCCGGCACGCTCGATTCCGATACGGTCGCGGCGAAGATTCGCGCGATGCCGGTAAACGATTTCTATAACACCAACGTGCAGATAGACCCGGACGGTTGCGTCCGGCACACGATGCATATCTGGCAGGTGAAGTCGCCGGCCGAGTTGAAGGGGAAGTGGGATTTCTACAAGCCCGTCGGGTTGATGCCAGGATCGGAGGCTTTCCCGCCGCCCGACCTGTTCGGCTGCCCATTGGTGCATGCCTGACGGCGTCAGATGCGTGTATTGGGAACCGCTCGGACCGGCAGAGTAGTGGCCGCTAACTAATCTTCTCTCAACAGCTCATCCAGCGTGACCGGGCAGTTCGCCGGCGGTGGCAATGGCGGCTGGCCGTCGACCAGCGGCGGCAGCCAACGCAATGCGCGGCGATAGAGCTTCTCGAGGTCGATATGCTGGCGCATAGATGGCGAGGAGCTGTCCGCCGCTTGCAGCCGATACTGCTCGGCATCCAGGCGCCAGCGCACGGCGTACACCGAGTCCGGCCACGCCTCGGCTTTCATCGTGTGGGCCAGGGACTGCGTGAGCAGGGAACGCACCGCCGCAAGCTGGCTTCGTCCCACGCTCTCGACTTCCTCGGCGATATTCGGCCAGTCAAGTTCGGCACTGTTGATGCGCTCGCCAGCAGCGAGCCGGCGCAGCAATGCGCCCTGCCGCTCCGACCAGAGCAGGATGTCATCATCATAATCGCTCATGCAGACCTCCAGCCGCCGGGTCTGGCCGCCGTACCGGGAAAGATAGTGCTCCCCCCGCCGGGGCGCTACGAGCGCCCATCAGCAGCACAGCGGCTTGCCAATCGGGCCACAGGAGCATAGGAGATTCGAGCGTCTCCGGATCGGCGCTGCTGTAGCTCAGTGGTAGAGCACCCCCTTGGTAAGGGGGAGGTCGTCAGTTCAATCCTGACCAGCAGCACCATTCAAGCACTTTGAGTCCAGCTTGCCAGCGGTTGCAACCCGCTCATCTCATATGACCGTCTCCAGCCGGGTAAACCGAACAGGGAGCAGCTCCCGACTGCGAGTACGTCCTTCTGCATCCTTGTCAATGACCGTGAGCTGCTGCGCCTCGGCGCCACCCATTGGCAGAACGATTCTTCCGCCAGGGTTGAGCTGGTCCAGCAGCGCTTGCGGTGGCCGCTCGGCGGCTGCCGTCACTATAATTTTGTCGAACGGCGCATGCTCCGGCCAACCGCGAGACCCATCTCCGACCCGAATACCGACCCTGGTATAGCCGAGCTGGTGCAGCCGCGGCTCGGCCTGGCTCGCAAATTCTTCCACGATTTCGACGCTCCAGACCTGGTTCACGAGCTCGGCCAGGATTGCCGCCTGGTAGCCCAGTCCGGTACCGATCTCCAGCACCACGTCTTGCGGCGCAAGCTCGAGCAGATCAGTCATGATGGCGTTGATGAATGGCTGCGATATCGTCTTGTCGAAACCAATCGGCAGCGGCGTGTCCTGGTAGGCAAGAGAAGCCAGTTGCTCGGGCACGAACAGGTGCCGCGGCACACGCAGCATTGCCGCCAACACCCGATCGTCGAGCGCTACTCTTTCGAGCTCTTCGCTCATCAGATCCACCTGGATCGCGACCACCTCGACCATATGCCGACGCAAGACGGCAAAATGCTCTTCGTTAAGAGGCTTCACGGGACTCTACTCCATGGGTCGCCATTATCGGCCAAGCCCGGCACAGCACCACTGCGACAGCATTCTGCAAGCGCCGGCACCGCTCGCAATACTACGACCCAAGGCAGGCGTCACGGCAGGCCCCGGTCGCGCCGACCTCGCGACCCGTCATGCAACCTCGAAGAACGGTGAACGACGGGTCGGACAGGGGCTATGAAAGCCGCGGTTAAGGCGTATTCTGCCGAGAAGCGATCATGTCGGGCTGGCGCGCCAGGCTCACCGATCGCCGCAATAGGGAGAGGCGGCCGCCGCCCGGCTCGCGTCGAAGTGCCGGCTTCCAGCGGTCTCCTCCCTAGAATAGTGAGGGAGAACGCCGGGATGAGTGACATCTCACAGGCTCCAGCGTTAGGCCCCGGCCGGCACGACGAGCGGCTGATGCGCACGCCGTTCCTGACGCGGCTGATGCGTCGGCCGGAGCTTGGCGCGATCGCCGGCTTGGTCCTGGTCATCATATTCTTTGCGTTCACCGCCAGCCCGACCATGTTCACGCTGGAAGGGATGATGACCATCCTTTCGCCCTCGGCCCAGCTCGGCATCCTCGCGGTCGCAGCGGCGCTGCTCATGATTAGCGGCGAGTTCGATCTCTCGATCGGCTCCATGGTTGCCTTTGCCGGGCTGATCCTGGGCCTGGCGATCATCGACGTAGGGCTGCCGTTACTCCTCGCGATCATCGCGACGCTGGCGGTCGCGGCGCTGTTAGGCGCGATCAACGGGCAGCTCGTGATCCGGACCCGACTGCCCTCTTTCATCGTCACGCTCGCGTTCCTGTTCATTTTGCGCGGCCTCTCGCTGGTTGGGCTGAAGATGGCGACCGGTACAACGCAGATGCGCGGGATCCGCGACGCCGTGGCGGATAGTCCATTGCTCGGGGTCTTCTCCGGGAATGCTTTCCACGGCGCCTTCACGGCACTTGCGCATCAGGGGCTGATCCGTTCGCTACCAAACGGCGCTCCGGCTGCGCCCGGGGTGCCAATCAGCGTCCTGTGGTTCATCGCCTTCGCCCTGGTCGCGACCTGGGTGCTGCTGCGCACGCAAACCGGCAACTGGATCTTCGCCAGCGGCGGTGATCCCAACGCGGCGCGCAATTCCGGCGTGCCGGTCAGCGTCGTGAAGACCGGCCTGTTCATGCTCACCTCCTGCTCGGCGGCACTCGTCGCGGTGCTCACCGTGCTCGATGCCGGATCGACCGATGCGCTGCGTGGCTTCCAGAAGGAGTTCCAAGCGATCATCGCCGCGGTCATCGGCGGCTGCCTGTTGACCGGCGGCTACGGCTCCGCGATCGGCGCATTCTTTGGCGCCATCATCTTCGGCACAGTCTCGATCGGGCTGACCTACACCAATTTCGACAGCGACTGGTTCCAGGTCTTCCTGGGCGCCATGCTGCTGATTGCGGTGCTGTTCAACAATTACGTCCGACGCCAGGTGACGGGGGAGCGTTGAACGATGAGTGACACCAAGTTCTCAACAAACTTCACTCAGATGGCGGCGACCGATACCAGGACGCCGCTGATCGAGGTCCGCAACGTCGTCAAGCATTTCGGCCATGTCATCGCGCTAGCCGGCGTGTCGCTCAACGTGTACGCCGGTGAGGTACTTTGTCTGCTCGGTGACAACGGCGCCGGCAAATCGACGCTGATCAAGACACTCTCCGGCGTGCATCGGCCCACCTCCGGCGAGTTCCTGGTCGAGGGCCGGCACGTCTCCTTCGACAGCCCGCGCGATGCGCTGGATGCGGGCATCGCGACAGTCTATCAAGATCTGGCGATGATCCCGCTGATGTCGATCACACGCAACTTCTTCATGGGGCGCGAGCCTACTTCTGGTGTCTGGCCCTTCCGTAGGCTCAACATGGCGTATTGCGACCGGGTAACGCGGGAAGAAATGCACCGTATCGGCATCGATGTGCGCGACCCTCACCAGGCGGTCGGAACGCTCTCCGGCGGAGAGCGGCAATGTGTCGCGATCGCCCGCGCAGTCTATTTCGGGGCCAAGGTGCTGATCCTGGACGAGCCGACCTCCGCCCTGGGCGTAGCGCAGACTTCAATGGTGCTGAAATACATCAATCAGGTGCGTGCCAAGGGACTTGGAGTGATCTTCATCACCCACAATGTCCGCCACGCTTCCGCCGTCGGACAGCGATTCACCGTGCTCAATCGCGGAAAGACGCTCGGCACGTTCACCAAATCGGAGATCACTCTCGACGAGTTGCAGAGTCTGATGGCGGGAGGCAAGGAATTGCAGGAGCTTTCCGGGGAGCTCGAGGGGACGATCTAGCCGCCCCACCAAGGCTGGCCTGCGGACGGTCCGCCGGCCGAAAAGCGAGACCGCTACAGACGGTCTCGAACGCAGGAGGAGGAACCGAGATGAGAATTTGGAGAAAGCTGGCGTTCGGCCTGTTCGCCGTCGCCGCTCTGGCAGTCGCCAGCATCCGCGCGGAAGCCAAGGACATCAATATCATCGTCGTCACCCATGGCCAGGCATCCGATCCATTCTGGGCCATCGTGAAAAAGGGCGCCGAGGATGCTGGGCGGGAGATGCACGTCAACGTGTCGTATCGAGCGCCCGAGACATTCGACATGGTGGCGATGGCTCAGCTCATTACTGCCGCCGCGAACCAGGCTCCGGACGGGATCGTCGTGTCGATCCCTGATGCCGATGCGCTCGGCCAAGCCATCAAGGGCGCAGTCGCGACCGGCATCCCGGTGATCTCGATCAACTCGGGTGCCGAGGCCTCCAAGAAGCTCGGCGCCCTGCTCCACGTCGGGCAGGATGAGTACACAGCCGGCAAGGCCGCGGGCGAGAAGCTTGCGGCGTTGGGAGGGACCAAGGGGATCTGCATTAATCAGGAAGTTGGAAACGTGGGGCTTGACCAGCGCTGCAAAGGCTTCGCCGACGGGTTCGGCAAGCCGATCAAGGTGCTGCCCACGACAATGGATCCGTCCGAGACGCAGTCGAAAGTCCGTGCCACGCTGCAGTCGGATCCGTCGATCGACACCATTCTGGCTTTGGGGGCCGCGACGGTGGGCGAGCCGACAGTGACCGCGGTCAAGGCGATGGGGCTCAAGAAGATGCCGCTGATCGCCTCCTTCGACCTGTCACCCGGCTTTCTGAAGGATGTCGCGGCGGGTGACGCGGCGTTTGCGATTGATCAGCAGCCCTATTTGCAGGGATATCTGCCGATCGTATTCCTGGCGCTGGACGCGCGCGATGGGCTGATTCCGGCAAGCAGTGTTGCCTCCGGGCCGAACCTGATCACAAAGGACAAAGCGGCACAGGTGATCTCACTGTCTGCCCAAAGCATTCGGTAATCTTCCCTACGGTCAAGCCGCGGTGGGTCGCCTCCGTGCCGCCGAAGGCGACCCATGCGTGGTTGCTTTGCACCGCCGTAGGACGGAATCATGACGCAAAAGCCCAAAATCGGTGTTGGCTTGATCGGTTCCGGCTTTATGGGAAAATCTCACGCGCTCGGCTTTTCGACGGCAACGCGCGTGTTCGACCTGCCGTTCTCTATAGATTTAGCCGTCCTGGCGGACGTAAACGCAACACTCGCGGATCGTGCTGCCGGAACGCTGGGCTTCCGTCGCTCAACCGGCAACTGGCGCGATCTGCTCACCGACCCCGAGATCGATATCATCGACATCACGACGCCGAACACGCTGCACCACGAGATGGCGCTTGCGACCATCGCGGCAGGCAAGCACGTTTATTGCGAGAAACCGCTTGCGCCAACGGGCGCGGAGGCGAAGGAAATGGCTGATGCGGCAGAGGCCGCCGGGTTAGCAAGCCAAGTCGGTTTCAACTACCTCAAGAATCCGATGTTCGCCCTGGCCAAGGAGATCATCGCCAATGGCGAGATCGGTGAGATCCGGACGTTTCGGGGCGTCCACGCCGAAGACTATATGGCCGACTCACAAGCTCCCTGGACCTGGCGTCTGGACCCTGCCGGAGGCGGCGGCGCGTTGGCTGATATCGGCAGCCATATCCTTGCGACCGCACGCTATCTGGTTGGCCCCATTTGGTTGCTTATGGCCGACGTTGAAACGCTGATCCGCACGCGTCCCGCCCGCGCGGGCGCGGCGGAGCTGCGCACTGTCGAGGTCGATGATGTAACCAGGATCTTTGTAAAGTTTGTGAACGGCGCAAGCGGCAGCTTGGAGGCAAACTGGACTGCGACGGGCCGCAAAATGCAGCATGACTTTGAGATTTATGGCAGCAAAGGCGCAATACTGTTCACGCAGGAGCGTTTCAACGAGCTGAAGGTCTATTACACCAAAGACCAGGTCGGACGCCGCGGATTCCGCACCATATTCGCCGGTCCCGAGCATGAGCCTTACGGGGTGTTCTGTGTGGCACCTGGTCACCAGCTCGGGTTCAACGACCTGAAGGCGATCGAAGTACGGGACTTTCTCGAGGCGGTGGGGGGCGGAGATCGGAAAGGGCCAGACTTCCGCGAGGGCTACGAGATTCAGAAACTCGTTGAACTGGCGTACCGCTCCGCGCGAGAACAACGCTGGCTGCAGGTTTGATCGGAAATCGCGGGCGGGGCGCCGTTTGCTCCGGCCCGCCCGCCCCACTCACTCAGATATAATGCTCGGCCAGTGGCGCGAACCCATTGAACCGCTGGCTCGCATACGTCGCCACATACGCCCCAGTGGACAGCAGCTCTACCCGGTCCCCGCAACCCAGTGCCATCGGCAGCCGGTAGTTCGCCTTCTCGTACATAATATCCGCCCCGTCGCAGGTCGGACCGGCGATGGCCACTGGGCCCATCGGCGTGCCGTCATGCGGCGTGGTGATCCGATACTTGATCGACTCGCCCTCGGTCTCCGCCAAGCCGCCGAAACGACCGATGTCCAGATACACCCAGCGCACCGGATCGTCGCCGCGGCGGCTCACCAGCACGACCTCGGCGCTTACCACGCCGGCATCGCCGACGATGAAGCGGCCGGGCTCGATCACCATCTCGGGCAGCGCATTGCCGAAATGCCGCGTCATCGCGCCCATGATCGCCTGCGCGAACGTGTCGATCTCCGGCACCTCGCCGCGATAGCGGGTGGGGAAACCGCCGCCAAGGTTCATCATGCGCAGATTCACACCGGCCTCGGTCAGGTCGGTGAACAGCATCGCGACGCGGCTGATCGCTACTTCGTAGGCCGCAGTCGTGGTTTGCTGGCTGCCGACATGGAACGACAACCCGTATGGATCGAGCCCCATGTCGCCGGCGCGCAGCATCAGCTCCTTTGCGTGCTCGACAGTGGTGCCGAACTTGCGCGACAGCGGCCAGTCGGCCCCGGCGTTCTCGACGCGGATGCGGCAATAGACGCGCGCGCCCGGCGCATTGCGTGCGAGCTTCTCCAATTCTTCGTCCGAATCGAAGGCGAACAGCGACACGCCCGCCTCATGCGCGCGCCGAATGGCGGAGACCTTCTTGATCGTGTTGCCGAAGCTGATCGCGGCGGGAGCTGCGCCGGCCGCCAGGCACGCCTCGACCTCTTCGATGCCGGCGGCATCGAAGGAGCTGTCGAGCCGCACCAGCCGTTCCAGCACCGGGGCGGCGGGATTTGCCTTGACCGCGTAATAAATGCGCGCAAGCGGCAGCGCGCGGCGCAGCGCGCGGAAATTCTCCTCGACGCGATCAACGTCCACCACAAGGCATGGGGTTGCCGGGTGGGCGTCGGCCAGAAATCCGGCGATCTTCGGGGTCATCGCACCGGGCCTCCCTCTCCAGGACGCCCGCCTGGTAAAGACGACGGGCGCAGTTGACGAAACGGTCGAACGAACCAGCGACCAAAGCGAGTTGCCAGAACGCTTGACGTCGTTGCGTAACCACTGAGGGCCAGAGGCACGTGCGTTGCTGCGTAGGGGGCGCACATAGGGGTCCCACCCCCTGGACGCAAGAAAAAATCACCCCCGGGCGCAAAAAAACCGCCGCGGACGCTCCGCCCGGATTAATTACCGGGACCTTCCCTTTCCGGGCTGTCCTGCACCAATGATAGGACGGGCCTGCCGGCTGCCCCGGGGCCCAGCGGAGGGAACGAAATCTCGTGGACGTCGGGTCCGAACAGCCGCCGGTATCGCGAACAACCGTGCCCCGAGGGAGACGTCGCCGCCGAACTTGGCGGCGTTGGTGGCGAATCCTGACTGCAACGCTGGAGGCGCTGGTCTCCGACCGTTGTTCTATGGCCGCCGCGGGCTGCGCCTTCTACGCGACCCTCGCGCTGTTCCCGGCGATCAGCACGCTGGTGTCAATTTACGGGCTCGTACTCAGCCCGGCCAATGTGGAGCAGCAGCTCGGCTTCCTGCGTGGATTGCTGCCAATGCCGGCCTACATCCTGATCGCCAATCGGGTGCACGACCTGGTGACCCAGCCGCCGAGCCAGCTCGGCTTCCGTCTTGTGATCAGCTCGCTGGTCACGTTCTGGAGCGCCGCGACCGGCACTAAATCCGTGCTGTCAGCGCTGAATGTCGCTTACAACGTGGAGGAGCAGCGTAGCTTTCTCCGCTTTCAGGCGGTAACGCTGGGCATGACTTTCGCCGCAATGCTGGTCGCGGTGCTTGGGATCACCATGCTTGTCTTCGTCCCCGTGGTGATCAACTTCGTCGGGCTGGAGGCGCATGCGGCGGCACTGATCCATACCGTCGGCACTCTCACGCTGCTGGCATTCGTCGCGGCCTCCATTGCCGTTCTCTACCGGGTCGGCCCCTCCCGCACACAAGAGCAGGCGCGGCGGATCGCCCCGGGCACCACCGTGGCGACCCTGATCTGGCTGGTCATCTCGGTCCTGCTGACCTTTTATGTGGCGAACCTGTCCAGCTTCGGCGCCACCTATGGGCCGCTCGCCGCCGTGGTCGGCGTCATGCTGTGGTTTTGGCTCACCATCTACGCAGTGCTGCTGGGCGCTGAGCTGAACGCCCAACTGGAAGTGTCAGAAAAGCCGGACAGCCCCGTTCCCTGAATGTTCTTGACATGGCGTCCCTGCGGCGCCAGGGTGTTCTTGAACGAACGGGGAACACGGCATGTGGACAGAGACGGTATCGGAGGCGCTTTCGGGGGATATGGACATCGCCGCAACCGTGGCGATGCCCAGCCTGGGGCGCAGAGGCCGCGGCGCCACGACCAACCCTCCGGTCCGCTTCGACGCTCAGGCGGCGAGCCCGTTTGACGACGGTTGGGATACGCTGAGCGCCGACTTCTGTGATCTGCCGCCGCTGCCCACAACGTTGATCAGGGACGCCTCGCGCTCCGCAATCGCCTGGAACAGCTCGCCCGACCTCGGCTTCGACCGTGCCGTGAACCCATATCGCGGCTGCGAGCACGGCTGCATCTACTGCTATGCCAGGCCGAGCCACGCCTATCTCGGCTATTCGCCCGGCCTCGACTTCGAGACCAAGCTCCTGTTCAAGCCAGAGGTCGCAGAACTGCTGGAGAAAGAGCTGAGCAAGCCTGGCTACGTGCCTCGTTCCCTGGCGCTCGGCTCCAATACCGATCCCTACCAGCCGGTCGAGCGGACGCTGAAGCTGACACGCGCCGTGCTGCAGGTGCTCGACCGGTTCAACCACCCGGTCAGCATCGTCACCAAATCGGCCGGCGTGTTGCGCGATCTTGATATCCTCTCGCAGATGGCGACACGGCGCCTAGCGCGTGTCTTCGTGTCGGTGACCACTCTCGATGCCGCACTGGCGCGCCGGATGGAGCCGCGGGCCGCCACGCCGGCGCGGCGCCTTCACGCAATCTCCGAGCTGACGCGAGCCGGGGTGCCGACCGGGGTCATGGTGGCGCCAATGATCCCGGGCCTGAATGATGCTGAAATGGAGCGCATCATGGAGGCCACGGCCCGCGCAGGGGCTCGGAACGCCGCCTATGTGCTGCTGCGGCTGCCGCACGAACTGCGTCAGATGTTCGAAGACTGGCTGCAAACGCATTTCGCCGACCGCGCGCGCCATGTCCTCAGCCTGATCCGGGAGACTCGCTCGGGTGCCTTGTCGGATCCTCGGTTCCATCATCGCATGTCCGGACAGGGGGTGTACGCGGAGCTGCTGCTAAGCCGCTTCACCCGCGCCGCAAGGCAGTGGGGGCTGAACGAGTCTCGGGAAGGCCTCGACTGTAGCCGGTTCGCGGTTCCGGAACCTGCCGGGATGGCCGAGGAGCAGCTTTCGCTCTTCTAGCCCTCCGGGAAGCATCGGCCGCTCCGCCTTTCCGCGCCCTGCTGGACTTGCCGGGGGATGCAAGCGAGCATCCGGTTGCCATGCCAACGACCGGCACCATCCATCTAATCGTCGGCGCCGGCCAGGCCGGCGGCTGGGCCGCGGTCGCCATGCGCCAAGCCGGCTTCACCGGCCGCATCCTGCTGCTGGGCGAGGAGCCCTGGCGCCCTTATGAGCGTCCGCCGCTTTCCAAGGCCATGCTCACGGCGGACCCTGAACCGCCGGTGCTGTTCTTCCACGACAAGAGCAAATACGCCGACCAGGGGATTGAGCTGCTGCTCGGGACCGCTGCGGAGGAGGTGGACGCAAAAGCGCATCGGGTCAGGCTGCGGGATGGCTGCATACTCTCGTACGACCGGTTGCTGCTGACCACCGGCGGGCGAGCACGCAGGCTGGCTATTCCAGGCGGCGAGCGCGCGCTCCTGCTGCGCACGCTGGAGGATGGGCGGGCGATCCGGGCTCGGCTGGCGGTCGCGCGGAACGTGATTTGCATAGGCGCCGGGGTCATCGGGCTGGAGATCGCTTCCTCGGCGCGTGCGCGTGGCTGCGCCGTGACAGTGCTGGAAGCCACTCCCGTCGTCATGGGCCGCTGCGTGTCGCCTGAGGGCGCCGGCTTCGTCCAAACGCTGCATCGCGCGGCCGGCGTCGAGCTTCGGCTAAGCGTAACGATCGAGGCCATCGAGCGCCAGCCCGACGGAGCCGAGCTGGTGCTCTGCCAGGGCGGCGATCGGTTCATCGCCGATTGCGTGATCGCCGGGATCGGCATGGAGCGGAATCTCGAGCTGGCACAAGCCGCCGGCCTCGCCATCGAGGGCGGGATCATGGTGGACGAATTCGGCCAAACCAGCGTGCCGAATATCTATGCCGCCGGCGACGTTGCGGCGTTCCTTCACGCGCACTACCTCCGGCGGCTGCGGCTCGAGTCCTGGCGGCACGCGCAGAACCACGGCATTTCCGTCGGCCGGGCCCTGTCCGGCGACCCCGTGCCATACGACGATATTCCGTGGTTCTGGACCGACCAGCACGGGGTAAACATTCAGATAACCGGGATGCCGGCCGAGGCGGCGCAAACCGTTGTGCGCGTGAATCAACCGCCGGCATTCGTCGCGGTGCATCTCGCGGCCGACGATACGGTTGTGGGCGTCACCGCCGCGGGCAGCCCTCGCGACATCCGTGCCGGCACAGCACTGATCAAGGCGCGCCGGCCGGTCGATCCCGTGCAGTTGGCAGATCCTGCGATCCCGCTTCAGCGCTTGTTGGTGCGATGAGTGGCCGGCAGGAGGAAAGCCCCGTAAGCCGTGCCCTGCCGGAAGTCGCCATAGACCGCCTCGCTGGGTGCAAAATCGGCATAGACCCTCAGCTCTGCTGAAGCAGGCGGGTGCCAGCGCGCAAGCACTTGCGCCCGATAGGGGGCGCCGACCGCCGGTGTCTGGCTGTGATAGTCGCCGGCGGCCTGCGCCCAGTCCTTGGTGCGGTCGTATAGCGCATCCAGGAAGCGGGCAGCGTAGCGGGCGTTGGTAGGCGGATCGAACGCCTGCTCCAGGTTCGCGAAGGCAGCCGGGTGATACATCAGATTGACCTGAAGGCAGCCGACATCGATCGACTGGATCCCCAGCTCCAGCAGCGAGCGCACGGCAGCCACCGCTGCCGCCTTGGTCGGGAAGAAGAAGCCCAGCCCTGCGACATCGATCGTCCATGGCCACGGCCGCACTGCGCCAGTGCGTGGATCGGGTCGGCCGCTTTCAACAAGTGCAATCGCGTTCAGCAAGCCGGGTGGAAGTCGCGCCATCCCTTGCGCGGCCGAAATCGCCGCCTCGCAGGCAGCTTGAGGATCAGGGGTTGGTAAGCGGGCGGCTGCCGGCGTCATGGAAAGAAGCATCGCTAAGAGTGGCAGTGCCCTTCTCATCACTCTGTCTTGTGCACGAAATCGCGAGCAATGCCAGCAGAATCGTGCTCAGCGATAAAGCGCGTGCATACCGACCGCGAGCAGGGTGACCACAATCACCGCGAGCAACCATGCGGAAAGCCGCGGCACCGCGCGTGGGGGCGGCCCTGGCCATCTCCCCCAGTCCGCGGCTGACCTGGGAGTTCTCGATACCGGATCGTGGTCGGCGAGAGGAGGAACCCATAGTGGCCCACCTGTCCAACCTCACACGCTCCGCCGCAGGCCCCGCCCGCTGCGCCGCTGCGGATAAGCATGGCGCCGTTTGCCACCCCATGGCAACCGAATTGCCGAAAAGCCCATCCACCTCTCCGGCGCTTGCGGGAGAGGTCGGTTCGCGAAGCGAACCGGGTGAGGGTGCCGCCGCCTCGGTGTACCTGCGCAGGAGCAGGTCTCACCGCCATAACGACCAGAACAACGGCGCACCGATCCGTAGCGCAGGGGACATGCGGTCGGGGTAGTGCGTGCGTATGTGGGGACGCATGAACCAGTCCGACCCCGATGCCGATCTCCGTCGAGCCCTCCTGCACCACAAGGCGTTTGCGACATCTCTGCTGGTCATCATGGGTGCGCTGATCGTCGTCAGCGCCACCTTGCCGGCGGGCTGGGCCGCCGATTTGCTGTCCTCGGCGTCCAAAGCAGGATTTGTGGGCGGGATCGCCGACTGGTTCGCGGTGACTGCGCTCTTCCGCCATCCGCTGGGCATTCCGATCCCGCACACGGCGATCATCCCTATGCACAAGGAACGACTGGGCCGAGCGCTTGGGCGCTTCGTCGCGGGCCACGTGTTCACCGGAGCGGAGGTGGCCGCGGTGCTGGGTCGGCTTGATCTGCCGGGGATCCTGCACCGCTTCCTTGCCGACCCGGTTGCCGCCCGACCGGCGGCGCAAGCGATTGCCGGCATGCTGCCGCGGCTTCTGAACTCGCTGGAGGACGGCCGCGCCCGGCGCCTTGCCGCGCGGCTGGCGCCGCGCGTCCTGGGCGGCCCCGCCACTGGTCAAGTGGTGGCGCGCGCACTGCGTGGCCTGGTCGAAGGTGGGCGCCATCAGGAGGTGTTCGGCTTCGTGTTGGGCCAGTTCAAGGAGCTATTGGCGAGCAAGGAGGAGGCGTTGCGCGCCGCGATCGAAGAGCGGGTGCGCGAACAGGGCGGCCGGCTGGTCGGTTGGGCGTTGGGTGCCTCGATCGCGCGCCGCGTGCTGGCTGCCGTGAATGCGGAACTCGACAAGATGAGTCCCGACGGCTCCGAACTGCGCGCCGCGTTCGACGAATGGGTGCGTCGGGAGATCGAGCGGATCGAGCTCGACCCTTCGCGCACCGCCGAGATTGGAGCCGCGATCCGTCGCGTGGTGGCGCACGAGACGGTGCTGACCTGGCTCTGGGAGGTGTGGACGCGAATGCGGCGCGCGCTGGAGACGGACGCGGCACGGCCCAACGGACGCACCGTCAGCATGATCGAGGGCGCGCTCGATAATCTCGGCGCGATGCTGGAGACCGATCCGGCGGCCCGCGCGCGGGTGCAGATCGCCGCAGAGGGCGTCGTGCGGGCCTTGCTGCCCGCCGCTCAGGAAAAGCTGGCCGATTTCATCGCCCAGGTGGTGGGCGGCTGGGATACCGCGACCATCACCGACAAGCTGGAGCTGCGCGTCGGCAAGGATCTGCAGTTCGTGCGAGTGAACGGGACGTTGGTCGGCTTCCTGGTCGGAGGCGCTCTTTACGCGCTGCTGCGGGCGTTCGGCTGGGGCGGATGACTGTGTTGCTGGCCGCCGCTCAGCGCTCGCTGAACAGCTTGCCGCCCTTGGCCTTGTTCTCGCGCGAGGATTTGATGATCTCCACCATCACCGCATCGGCGCTGACGTTGAAATTGCGCACGACTGCTTCGGTGATCTCGGCCACCAGCTTGCGCTTCTGCTCGATCGAGCGTCCCTCGATGGCGTGAATGAAAACTTCCGGCATACTCTCCTCCTGCGCTGCCCGATCAGGCGGCAGTATAGCGTGCCTGTCGGGTAGCTGAAGGCTTACTGCCCGATGGCCTGTGCACGGAAGAAGGGGAACGTCATGATCAAGGTTGGCATCGCCGGCCTGGGGCGGATCGCAGACCTGCATTTCCGCGGCTACAGGAACAACCCTGATGCCGCCGTGGTGGCGATCTGCGACAGCAGCCCCGCGCGCCTCGCCCGCCGCCTGACGATCTTCCCCGATGCCGCGACCTATACGGACTACCCGGCGTTCCTGCGGCACGACATGAACATGATCGAGCTGCTGACGCCGCATCCCGTGCATGCCGAGATGGCCGAGGCGGCGTTCTCCCAAGGACTGCATGTGAGCGTGCAGAAGCCGATGGCGATGAGCGTCGAGGAATGCGACCGGATGATCGCGGCTGCGAAGGCTGCGGGCCGGCAGCTCAAGCTGTTCGAGAATTACCTGACCTACCCACCCCTCGAGAAACTGAAGGCGCTGATTGCAGACGGCGCGATCGGTCGGCCGCTGCATCTGCACATGCGCACCTTGCACGGCGATCCGCGCGGCGCCTGGCCGATCGAGCCGGAGACCCGAACCTGGCGTGCCGCATTGACGCGGGAGAGACGCCACGGCTCTCTGACATTCGATGACGGACATCACAAAATCGCCACGGCCCGATGGCTGTTCGGCCCAGTGCGCGAGGTGTTCGCTCGCATCGACTGGACCGAGGAGTCCGGCGGGCTGGTCAATTCTCCGGCGAGCATCACCTGGCGCCACGTCGATCCTCCGGTGCACGTGATCTGGGATTGCGCGCATGTGCCTGCCATGCGCATCCACACCGATTACTATGCCAATGACGACAAGTTCGAGGTTATCGGCGAGCGTGGCATCCTGACCGTGAACCGCTGCACCGGCCGGCTGCTGGACGAGCCCGCGCTGACGCTCTATCGCGATGGCGAGATACGGGCGTTCCACGACATCGAAGCTGACTGGGGCGAGAGCTTCCGCCGCTCAACGCTTGCGTTCCTCGAGTTGCTGAAGCACGGCGATGGCCAGCCGGTGCTACGCGGTGAAGATGGGCGCGAGCTGTTGCTTCTGGCCGATGCAATCGACCGGTCGGCGGCCGAGAACCGACCGGTCCGCCTGGACTGAAGAAAGGAGTTACAACGTGCAACCTAAAGCGCTTGCATTGGCGATTGGAGTGCTGGCCGCGGCGACGGCGGCTTATGCTCAATTGGTGATGATCAACATCGAGAACCCCTGGATCCGCTTCATCACCCCCACCACGCCAGCGGCCGGGTATTTCACTGTGACCAATGCCGGCGCGCATCCCGTGGTGATCACCGGTGCGTCGTCGCCGGACTGCAGCTCGCTGATGCTGCACCAGAGCCGCAACGTGAGCGGCACCGAGCAGATGGACATGGTATCCAGCGTGACCGTCCCGGCGCATGGCTCGGTGAAGTTCGCGCCGGGCGGTTATCACCTGATGTGCATGTTGCCCTCAGCCAATGTCGCGCCTGGCCGCACCGTTCCGGTGACGCTGACCTTCGCCGACAAGCGGACGGTCACCAAGCCGTTCATCGTCCGTGGCGCGAACGGACGCTAAGGATCAGCTCCATAACCGGCGACCGGCTTCACCCCGTCAGAGTCTTGACCCGATCTCCAGCGAACACCATCAGAATCTTCGTGAAATCGGTTGGGATGGATAGCTGGGCATATACCTGCCGATACGTCTCGATATGCGAAAATTCGCTCTCATTGATTACAACGAGCCATCGCTCTCTCGCTGATTTCGCCGGCGCGCGCCTGTCCGCTGCTGCTCCAATATGCTGGAGCAATGATTGCGTCATGTGCAAGAGCAAATCTGGATCTGAGTCGGGATCGTGCACCAGTCCGATCACCTTCGAAACTTGCATCGAGCTGCTCTTTACAAGGCGAATCCGGATCTGATTTCCATGGATGGTGTCCTTGCACTGCGCCTGCGTGGATCGGCGCGCGAGACAGGCCCTGATATTGTCTTCCAGTGCCTCAGCCGTCTTCGATGGTAGCCGTATGGGCGCCGTGCATGTGAATATCACCGTCGTGCCGTCCGGCACGGACTTCGCGCAGAGTATCTTGCAAACGTGCAATAAGCCCGCGCACGACCCTGTCGAACCGCAAGCGAGGCTTAGTGAGAGCGGTCCGGTCGGCAATCCGTTGCTTGACAGTCGCGACCTCGACAGCAATCCGCTTTCCGGCGATCGAGATGTAGGCGTTGGACGTATCGTCGCTCTGTTCCCACGTTGCAGAGAAATGCTCGGCGACAGCCTCGATCGCGGCTTGCTCCTGTTTCCTCAACTCGCTCATGTGCCTCCTTTCCGGCGGCGCCCGCACGTTCTGTCCTGGGCTCAGGTGGGCTTGGCGCGCCAACCCACATAGGTGAGGTAAAGCCCAATCGCGGCGAGGACACTGAAGATGAGCCGAATAAGGGGTACCGCGTCCGTAGCCGTTGCGGCGCGTTCGTACAGTTCGGGAGCCGCCATGAGCGTCAAGCCTCGAAGCGAACGGATCCAGCCGAACAGTGAAATCATTACCGCCGCCACGCTTGACCAGGTCCTGGTGAAAAGCGATGATTAGCAGACCCCCGAACCGTAGGGCCGCGCCCGTTAACCACACTGACAGATCGCTCTTGAAGAACTCGGATGCGAGCGCGCCCATTCCCGACGCGCGCAGCACGATGATGCCGGGTGTGATGGCCAGATAAGGCCCTATGACGCGTGCGAACGCACGGGTCCGGGTTTGCGATTCTCGCGTAGTGGGCACGATACTGTCACTTTGTCGGTAGACATGTTCCGAGGATTCAGTATATTCGGGAAATGCCGATCAAATCAAACGACGGCCTGACCGGCACCGAACGCCGCTTCATCTGGTGGGCTTCGCGGGGATCGTGGTGCTTCTCGGATGGGATGTGCCGAACGGACGTTACGGGTGGGGCGGGCATCATTTGCACGCTGTCAGCGGCACTCGCGTATGCGGCCGAGCCGTTGATCATCCAACGTGACCTCCAAGGAATTCCAGGCATCGGGCCGTCTGCGGTGAGCCTGGCGATTGCTTCTCTCGTGCTCTTTCCTGCAGCACTCTGGTCCGTGCCGTCGAGAGTCCCGTCGGTCGCCACAATCGCCTGTCTCGTTACACTCGGCGTTTTATGTACGGCTATGGGTCCGCTTCTGTACTTTTTCCTGATTTCAGGAGGTGGGGGCGGCCCGGGCTTCCGTCGTCAAGTACCTCAATCCTGCTGTCGCGGCAGTTCTCGGCGCTGTTGTGCTCGGTGAGCCGTTCCCTTTGAGCTCTCGCATCGAGTTGCTCGTGATCCTGGCGGGTTCGTGGCTGGCGACCCAACGGTCTGGGCGTACGTGAGTCCGAGCGGCGGAAGTGTAGGTCGAAAGGGATCGTGAACGTACAGTGTTCGTGTAGCGACTTACCTCGCCAGAGGTCGTGCATACCGAGGGAGGATTCCAACTAATACCAGCCGCCCGGCTCGTTGAACTCGAACGTGATTTGGTGCGGCTCGGAGCGGTACGATTCGGCGTCCCCGTTGGACGGAGGGGACAGCGATGACCGTAGCGATCACCCGTTTGGAGCGATCGGCGGCTGATCTGCGAGAGGCGGCGGCGGCCACTCGAGACGCCAAAGCGGCACGTCGGATGCTGGCGATGGCGTTGCTGCTGGAAGGCTGGTCGCGGGAAGCCGCGGCGGAGGCGTGTGCGATGGACCGCCAGACGTTGCGTGACTGGGTACATCGCTACAACGAGTCCGGGCTGGATGGCCTGTCCGACCGACCGTGCCGCCGCGGTCCGCCGCCCCGCTTATCGCCCGAGCAACAGGCCAAGGTGGTGGAATGGGTGCAACAGGGGCCCGACCTTGAGCGGGACGGCGTGGTACGTTGGCGCTGCATCGACCTGCGGCAGCGGATCAAGGATGAGTTTGGCGTCGAGCTGCACGAGCGCAGTGTCGGCAAGCTGCTGCGCCGGCTGAAGTTCACCCGGCTGCAGCCGCGTCCCTATCATCCGAAGAAGGATGCCGCCGCGCAAGAGGCATTCAAGAAGGAGTTCGCCAGCCAGGTGGCCGAGGTTGTGCCAGCCGCTGCCGCCGGCAAGCCGCTGGAGATCTGGTTCGGCGACGAAGCCCGTGTCGGTCAGAAGGGCACGCTGACCTACGTCTGGGCGCGACGTGGCTCGCGCCCGGCGGCGGTTCGCGATAACCGCCATGACTCCGCCTATATCTTCGGCGCCGTTTGCCCCGAGCGCAGCATCGGCGCTGCCATCATCATGTCGGCCGCCAACAGCGAGGCGATGGCCGAACATCTGAAGGAGATCAGCCTCCAGGTTGCCCCGGGGGCTCATGCTGTGTTGCTGGTCGATGGCGCTGGTTGGCATCAGCCGGGGCGCCGCCTGCCGGTGCCTGACAACATCAGCCTGTTGCCGCTGCCAGCTTACTCGCCGGAGCTGAACCCGGTCGAGAACGTCTGGGAGTTCCTGCGCGGCAACTTTCTCAGCCACTGTGTCTGGGACAGCTATGAAGCTATCCTCAAGGCATGTCGTAATGCCTGGAACAAACTGATGGCAATGCCCGAACAAATCGCCTCCCTCACCAGGCGCTCTTGGGCCAAACCGGCCATCGCATAGTAAGGAAGAAAGCCTAACCACAGAGACACCGAGGCACGGAGCCTGACCCTTCTCGGTGTCTCTGTGCCGCTGTGGTTAAGCTTTTTCTTACCTCCGTCACGAAATCAGGGGGCCGTGTCTGAGACACCGATGAGGTCATCCTCAGGGGCATGTCATGACGCCTGAAACGAACTCGCAGAACTTCCCGACCGCATCGTCTCCCTCGCCAGGCGCCCCTGGGTCAAACCAGTCATCGAACAGGGCGGCTGGTATAACTCAGTTGGGTTCGTAAAGCAATCCGAGGCGCCCTCAACAAGAATGTAAGATACCTGATGTTAGTGACCGCAACGCTGACGACCTAGGCGTCTATTACCGATCCCTATCCGCCCGCCATCCCCAGAGATCTTCCCAATAACGGCGCCATTGCGCAGTTACCTGCACCTCGTTCTGGCCCGTATCGTACACGGGAGAAATCAGCGGGACGGCACGCTCAACCTTCACCAGCACGACGTGATGCTTGGGGGTGATCGAGCCGCGCTTCCTGTAGAACTCGAGCAGCGCTTCGAACTGTTCACCCTCTCCAAGGATCGTCGCGGTCCCTTTGAAGCGATAACCTTTGCGGGAAAGGGTATCGACGACATTAATTTCGACTGCCGGGTTCTGACGGAGATTTGCGATAGTGGGCGGCGAACAGATGTCCGCAAAGACCAAGTGCTCGTTATCTAAGGCGGCAGTCGTGCCTTTTGGAGAAAGATCGGGTGTCCCGTCTGGACAGACAGTCGCGACAAAGCCCAATCGCCGCTCGTCAATCATGCGCTGCATGTCATCTGTGAGAATGCCCATCGGCCCTTCCCTCGTCGCTGTGCTGGTTCGTACCGCGCGGGCAGCAGATGAATGAGAAAACAAAACAGTCTCAGGGGAGCCGTTCCACCCCCTACTCCCACTCGATTATTCTGAGTGATCATAACGCATTGAATTCCAAGCGAAAATTTTGCCTCGTCAGAAGAATCTGTGGGCGACGTTGGGTTCCGGCAGCTTACCAAGTGCATGATACAAGGCGATTTCGGTGACGTGGAAGGTACGGAACCCGTAGGATTTTCGCATGGTCAGTTTGGCCTTGTTGTTCAGACCCTCGACCACACCGCTGGAGAGCTGCTTCCTGGCGCGGAAGTAGTTCAGGATCAGCGCGCGGTGCGAGCGTAGCGTCCTGGCGATCTTCTTCATCGGCTCGATGCGGGAGCGCATGACCTGACCGCACCATTCATCCAGGAACTTGCCGGCCCAACTCGGCGAAGCATAGTCCCAGAACTGCTGGAAGTCCTCCTTCAGCAGATAGGCCCGTACGGTCCGCAGGTTGTAGCGCAGCAGATCGCGCAGGCGGAAGCGTTGATGCTCGGTCAGGTTGGCCTTGCGCTTGAGCACACACCAGCGGGTCTTCTTCAAGACTGGCTCATAGCCGTCCCGGGCCAGCCGGCGAGCCTCGGCGGCACGCACCTGGTCCAGCGCGGCATTCATCTTGGCGACAATATGGAAGCGATCGAGGATGTGGATGGCCTGGCTGCACCGCTCACGAATCACCTTCAGATAAGGCTGCCACATGTCCGAGCACACAAACTCGATCTGCCCAGCCAATGGTTCGCCGATCAGGGTGAAGAACTGCTCGAAGCTCTCCACCGTCCGTTCGCGACCGATCCATAGCAGGCGCGTGCACTGCTGCTCGATCTGATAGACCAGCGTCAGGTATTTGTGTCCCCTGGCATACTGGATCTCATCGACGCCGATCGCCACGATCGGCCCCAGTTGCCGGTGCTCGATCCCCCACTGCACGACATACTCGACCGACTGGCAGACCTTGTCCCAGGTGCTGCGAAACGACCCGGCGGTCTCCTGCCAGGACAGCTTCCTCGCCCAGTGCGCCAGGAACAGCATGTAGGCCTTGGTCAGCTGGTGCTTGCCGACACCCCAGGGGACCGCTTCGACCCGCACGCCGCAGGCCCGGCAATCGACCCGTCGCATGCAATAGAGGAACACCACCATGCAGCCCCAGAGGGGCACGAATTCGAACCGGCGCAGGCTCAGGTGATCATAGGCCGGCGCCGGCTTGCGACAGCCCGAGCACACCGGTCTCGAGCCGCGGCGGGGCCGCACGCTGATCTCGATGGTTCGGCTTTCGGCGCAATGTCGCGCCTTCTCGTAAACGAACCCAGGAAAGTGCTGGTAGTGGTTCAGCAGGGAGATCAGCCGCATGGCAGCGGGACCCAAAGGAGTTGCCGGCAGACGTGACAGCGTACCGGCGCAACGGGCTGCTGCCGATCCCTTGCAGACCTGTTGTCCGGACCTCGATCAGTGGCCTCGCAGCTGGGCGTATGAGGCGCGCGATATTCCGCCTGGCCGGCGGATGGTGGAATGCTTCAAGCCGTTCCTGCGCGACCTGCTGGCCTTGCAGCTATCACGCCAAACCTTGCGCCGACACCGCGACAACGTCTGGGCTCTCGGCGGTGAGGTCATCAGCCGATTGCAGATGGACAGCGACCTCCGGAGGCGGCCAATCAAGCAGGTCGTCCTCACCCTCATCGGCGACGATGGCGGGCCGCTGCTCTCCCATGGTCAGTCCGACACCGCGCAGCGCTCCTTCGACACGACCTGCCGCAAGTTGTTCCGCTTCCTGACAGACCCTGAGATCAGCCGCGATGAGGCGTAAAGATGCCTGCCGTGGTGGCGGATGATATCTCCGCTTCTGCCGATGTGGCGGCTGTGGGGTTGTGGGCAACGCGCTTGTGTTGTCCACAAATCCACCAGCCGGCCGGCTGAGTGATAAAACTAGCCCTCGGTATACCCCCGAAGCACCCACAGTTTCCGCTGACGAGCCAAAATTTTTTCTGCCCACGACGAAGAACCGTCTCTCCGATCCGTCAGAAATTTCCAATCTTGAATTCAAAGGAGAATTTTGCCGATTTCAAAATTTGCTCGGTTTCAGCGACTATCGGCATCGATCGGTCGATCTTCTTGAATTCATCTAGTGCGCAGGGGTCACGTTTCGCGGGAAAAATACCGTCAGTTTCGGCGATGACAACCTCCAACGGCTGCGGATTTAAGTGCATCGGTCATTGCAAGGCCCTCTTAGCCTTCAGGCTGTTGTCGCGGATCTCGGGCCCCGGCAGCGGCGCTTGCGGCTCCTCGCCTACAAGCTCCGAAGGAAGTCGATCATCGCGGTGCTGACCTCTGGCGCACGTTCCTGCTGGGTCCAATGACCACAGCCCGGCAGCATTATCGGGGGCCGGAGCTTGGGGACCAGTGCCGACTGCTTCGCGATGTACTGGGAGAAAACGGCGGCGACAAAATCGCGCTCGCCCGCCATGTACAGCGCGGGAACGGTCACCGCCGCTCCGGCGAAGGGAGCCATCAACTCCCAGCCGCGATCGATGTTGCGCCACCAGGCGAGGGGACCATGGAATCCGCTCCGCGCGTATTCCTTGACGTAAACGTCGATATCTGACTCCGTGACCCAAGCTGGCAAGGACGGCGGATCGGTCAAGAAGCCGCCCTTCCGAGGCATCATCCCGGGCGGAAGCCCTCCAACGCCCGCGGACGGCGGCCTGTCGCCCGAAAACGTGTAGAATTGGTAACGGAAGGTGAGACGCAGGTCGCGCCCTAGCCCCGCCTCCGCCTCGGGAGTTTGGAGGAAGAGCTGGTAGAACACCGCATTCTCGGTCCGCGGCATGAGCGTCGTCGGTGGCCCCGAGTCGCCAAACCCCCGCGGGCGGAACGGCGGGCTGAGCGCGATAACAGCGCGGAAGCGGTCGGGGCGCAGAAGCGCCGTTTGCCATGCTGTCGCGGCGCCGATGTCGTGGCCGGCGATCACCGCTTGCTTAGCACCCAGAGCATCGACGAGACCCACGACGTCGCCGATGTCATCGAGAATCGTATACTTCTCCACCTCCTCCGGACGGTCGCTGTGCCCATAGCCGCGCAAGTCGGGGGCCACGGCACGGAACCCCACCTTCGCCAGCGCCGGGAGTTGATGGCGCCAGGAATACCAGCATTCGGGAAAGCCGTGGCAGAGGATGATGAGCGGACCTTCACCCTGCTCGGCCACGTGTAAGCGGATGCCGTTCGTCTCGATCATGCGATGCGTGACCTCGGGCATCACATGATCCACCCAAGATGTCGGCTCAGGGCCAGCCCCGCTTGGCTCGGGGGTAGCAGCCTTGAGCGGCTCCGCGAAAACGGCGCTGACGGCGACCGCGCTGACCGCCGAGAGTATGTGGCGTCGAGAAAATGTCGTGCCTTGCATTACGTTGCCCCTTGATTGTCGGACATCCGGGGCCTCGACATCACCGTGACTCCGGATTTGCGAGCTAGATGTACGACCGCTTCCGGAGAGCGACTATCCGCGATAATATGGACAGGCCATGAAGCAGAGCTTCACAATCAGGCATGGCGCGCTCGACGGTGTGGAAGCGTTCCTGAGCGTCGCCCGGCAGCGCAATTTTCGCAAAGCGGCCGCGGAGCTCGGGGTGACTTCATCGGCGATCAGCCAGGCGGTACGCGCACTTGAGGCGCGCGTCGGCGCCGCGCTTTTCATACGCTAGGGCTTGGCCGTGAGCATGCGGAGGGGCATGAGTGGGCCGACAGCAATGAACTCGTGGTCCACAATATTTTGCTTGCCCAATGGAAGGCCGTCCATGATCGCATGCGCCTCGGCAACATCCTTGGTATCCAGCAAGAGGACGACTCCGCGGCCGTCGCTACGCGAATACCATTCACGAATCTTCCCATTCAGATAGAGCTGCACGGTCTGCTGGATTTCAGCAGGCATGGTGGCCATGACCTGTTCGCGTGTGACGCCAGCTTTCACGGTAACAATGACCATCACCCCAGTGGTTGCGGGCGATGACGCTTGCTCTTGGGCGAGGGATGGATTGGCGATGGAAGTAGCGACTACCAGAGTCAGGGTGAGTGCCAAGGCGATGTTACGGATTGCTTTCAATGGTCTGGTTGCTCCGATCATGATGATCACCTTTGTTCTTCGAGATAGCCTCGATGTCGCGAACGTCCGGCCTCGACATCAGCGGCGCTCCTGTTTTGCAAGCCAGATGTAAAGCCGCTTTCCGCGAGCGACTATCCGCTATAATATTGATAGGCTATGAAGCAGAACTTCACGGTCAGGCAGGGCGCGCTCGACGGCGTAGAGGCGTTCCTGAGCGTTGCCCATCACCGCAGTTTTCGCAAAGCGGCCGCGGAGCTCGGGGTAACACCATCGGCGATCAGCCAGGCGGTACGCGCACTTGAGGCGCGCGTCGGCGCGGCACTTTTCATCCGCACGACGCGCAGTGTCGGCCTGACCGAAGCCGGCGAGCGATTTCGCGCTCGTGCAAAGCCCGCTTTCGAGGAGCTTGTCGCCGCAAGCGAGGTTGCGCGTGACCTTGGGCAGCGGCCTGCCGGACTGTTGCGCCTCACGGTGCCGCGGGCGGTGGTGCCGATCCTGCTGGAGCCGCTGATCGCGTCGTTCTGCCAAGCCTATCCCGAGGTCGTGGTGGAGATCGCCGCAAGCGCGGATCTGGTCGATATCGCTGCCGAAGGATTTGACGCCGGCATCCGGCTCGGCCAGTTCATCGAGGCCGATATGATCGCGGTGCGTCTGACGCCGTCGCGCCCGCTGACTGTGGTCGGCAGCCCCGACTATCTGCGCCGGCGGCAGCGGCCGGAACTCATCGACGATCTGCGCCGGCACGCCTGCCTGCGCATGCGCCGCTCAAACGGGTCGATCACGCCCTGGTCCTTTGTCAACGGCAACGAGGCAGTCGAAGTCATCGTTTCAGGACCTTTTATCGCCAACGACATGCCCACAATGCTTGGCGCGGCCGTCGAAGGACTGGGCCTTGCGCAGGTGCCCGAGCCGATCGCAGCCGGCGCGGTGAAAGCGGGGAAGCTCGTGCGCGTGCTGGAACCCTTCGCGCCCATGGCGCCGGGTGTGTTTCTCTACTATCCCGGCGACCGGCAAATGATGCCGAAGCTGCGAGCCTTCATCGATCACGTGAAGAGCCGCCTGGGCGCTACCAACAAAACCCGAAGTCACATTGATGACAAGCGAACACGCGGGATGAAAATGCGCTGACGTGGGAAGCGTGGACCGGAATAGATTGAAGTCACTATGTGCGTCGAACCACGATGCGAGACCTATCGACTGCTATTGCAGAGACAACATCGCATCTCATACGCCACACTAACCTACTCTATCCCGCGCTGCTCTTCCCTCACTCCCACTCGATCGTGCCAGGTGGCTTGCTGGTGATATCATACGTAACCCGGTTGATCCCGCGCACCTCGTTCACGATCCGATTGGCAACCCGCGTGAGGAACCCAATATCGAACGGATAGACATCCGCCGTCATCCCATCAGTGCTGGTCACCGCGCGCAGCGCGCAAGCCTGGTCATAGCTGCGCCCGTCGCCCATCACCCCCACCGTGCGCACCGGCAGCAGCACCGCGAATGCCTGCCAGATCGCGTCGTACAGCCCGGCAGCGCGGATCTCCTCCAGGAAAATCGCATCGGCTCGGCGCAGCAGCGCCAATTTCTCGGCCGTGACCGCGCCCGGAATGCGGATCGCCAGCCCAGGCCCGGGGAATGGATGCCGCCCGACGATCGCCTCGGGCAAGCCGAGCGTGCGGCCGAGCGTTCGCACCTCGTCTTTGAACAGCTCCCGCAGCGGCTCGACCAAGCGGAGGCGCATCCGCTCCGGCAGCCCGCCCACATTATGGTGCGACTTGATCGTAACGCTCGGCCCGCCCGTGGAACTCACCGACTCGATCACATCCGGATACAGCGTGCCTTGCGCCAGGAAATCGGCGCCACCGAGTTTCTCCGCCTCCTGCTCGAACACCTCGATGAACAGCCGCCCGATCGTCTTGCGTTTCGTTTCCGGATCGGTGATGCTGTCGAGCGCCGCGAGGAACAGTTCAGACGCATCGCGATGGATCAGGCGGATGTTGAACCGGTCGCGGAACGTGCTCATCACCTGCTCCGCCTCATCCGCACGCAGCAGACCGTGATCGACAAAGATGCAACTCAACTGCTCGCCGATCGCCGCATGGATCAGCACCGCGGCGACCGAGGAATCGACACCCCCCGACAACCCGCAGATCACCCGGCCACCACCGATCTGCGCACGCAGCCGGACGATCTCCGCATCGCGGAACCCAGCCATCGTCCAAGCGCCGGACAGCCCGGCGACATTGTGCGTGAAATTGCGTAGCAGCAGCGCGCCGTGCGGGGTGTGCGCCACCTCCGGGTGGAATTGCAGCCCAAACAGGCGCCGCCGGTCATCGGCGATCGCCGCGAAGGGTGCCGCCTCGGTCGTGGCTACGGCACGGAACCCAGGCGGCAGGCGCGTGATCCGGTCGCCATGGCTCATCCACACCTGTTCGCGTGCGCCGACCGGCCATACGCCGTCGAACAGCGCACAGGGGGCCGTCACATCGACGAAGGCGCGGCCGAATTCGCGGTGATCCGAGGCGGCGACCTCGCCGCCGAGTTGGGCGCAGAGAAGCTGCTCGCCATAGCAGATGCCGAGCACCGGCACGCCCATACCGAACACCACGTCAGGGGCGAGCGGGGCCCCCGGCTCATGCACCGACGCAGGCCCGCCGGAGAGGATAATCGCGCGCGGCGCCCAGGCTTGGATGCGCTCGGGATCGACGTTGAACGGCCAGATCTCGCAATAGACGCCGGATTCGCGGATTCGCCGGGCGATAAGCTGCGTGACCTGGCTGCCGAAATCCAGGATCAGGACGCGTTCGGCCTCGATTGCGATCGCCGGTGTGGTGCAGGACTCGGGCATGCTCGCCAGCACGGAACTGGGACCCGGGGCTTGCAGCACGAGGTTAGGTGGAAAGCAAGCGAGCGCACCGATGCGCACAGTTCTTAGGCCGGCCGGCGCGGCACGACCAGCCGCGGCGTGAAGCTCTGCACCGTTTCGCCGTCCTGGTTGATAGTCAGGGCGCACACGCGGACCATCCCACGGTCGGGTTTGGAGCGGGACGGGACGATCTCCAGCACTTCGGTCTCCACGTGCAGGGTGTCGCCGGGCCGCACCGGCTTGAGCCACAACAGCTCGCCGCCAGTTCCTACGATCCCTCCTGCGATCGGCAGCCCGCCTTCGACCAGCAGCCGCATGGAGATGCCGGCGGTGTGCCAGCCGCTGGCGACCAAGCCGCCGAACAGCGAGTTGCGTGCAGCCTCCGGATCCAGATGGAACGGCTGCGGGTCATAGGAGGCAGCGAACCGAGTGATGTCGTCCGCCTGCAGCGTGTAGGACGCGCTGGTGAACCGCTGGCCGATGCGCAGGTCGTCCAGATAGAGCCGCTCGATGACGTCCATGCCGCAGACTACCATTTGGCCAGGTCGGCCGTCAGCGGTGCAGAATTTGATTGATGACAATTGTAGGTTGTGCCTAGCATTGGGACGTTAAACGAGAGTGCGGACCCTTCCGCACCGAAAGGAGGACGTTGATGGCAAAAAAAAGCACCGGCCAAAAAGGCTCTGACGATCCATAAGATCAAGCGTTACGGCTGGGTTCCCGATCTGCCGGACGCGAGGGACCTCATGTTTGCGGCGCCATCTGCCACTATGGCCGCGCTGCCGCCGAAGGCGGATCTCCGGCCGCAATGTCCCGCCGTGTACGACCAGGGCCAACTCGGAAGCTGCACCGGCAACTCGATCGCCGGCGCCGTCCAGTTTGAGCGCATGAAGCAGAAGCTGACGCCCAACTTCATCCCCTCGCGCCTGTTCATCTACTACAACGAGCGGGTGATCGAGGGTACGGTCGATAGCGACAGCGGCGCCCAGATCCGGGACGGCATCAAGGTTGTCGCCACCGAGGGCGTGCCACCGGAGACCGACTGGCCATACGACATCGCGAAGTTCGCGCAAAAGCCGCCGCCGGCCGCCTATACGGACGCACTCCAGGATCGAGCGGTGCAATATCAGCGGCTTGTGCAGAACCTCGGTCAGATGAAGGGGTGCCTCGCATCCGGCTATCCGTTCGTATTCGGTTTCACCGTCTATGAAAGCTTCGAGAGCCAGACTGTTGCCCAGACCGGCGTGGTGCCGATGCCGGCCAGCGGCGAGACCGTCGTGGGCGGCCACGCGGTGGCGGCGGTGGGCTACGACGACTCCCAGCAGCGGTTCATCGTGCGTAATTCGTGGGGCGAGACGTGGGGCATGCAGGGGTATTTCACGATCCCCTATGCGTATCTGCTCGACAGCCACCTCGCCAGCGACTTCTGGACCATCCGGCTGGTCCAGTGACAGGCGGACCGGAGCGGGTGCGGCGCTTTTAGGCGGCGCGCCCGCTATCCCGTCACCCGCACATGGATGGTGAAGGAGCGCGCCGGCGGCCCCGATTCGAAGCTGCGACGATAGGCCAGGCTCAGGTCGCATAGGCCCGGCCGCAGGGCGCGAATGTCCCAGCGGTGCTCCCCGCCGGCGCCCAGTGCCCCACTCGTCGGCGGCTGGAATGAATCGCCGGATACGGCACAGGCAGGTCCTCCTGTGGTGGTGAAGACCCAGCGGAACCCGGTGGTGGGGTTCTCCGACAGCCTGAGTTCCATCACCTGGCCGACCCGCAGATCGATGGTCTGTCCGGCATAGCTCTGGTCCACCGTGATCAACCGTGGTCTCCGCCTGCTCCGCCGATCTTAGCCAACGGTGCGCCGCCCGGCGAGTTGCGGACTTCACCCGCCCGGTACCCGCCGATACCCTTCCCGGTGGAGATCCGCCATGCCCGACAGTCCGGCGCCGCTTTCTGAAGCGATGCTGATTTCCACGATCCGCTCCGTCGTGGGCGATCGCGGCGTGCTCACTGATCCAACCGATGTCGCCCCTTATATCGAGGACTGGCGGCTCCTCTACCATGGGCGCACACAGGCTGTGGTGCGGCCGGCTAATACCGACGAGGTCGCGCGCGTCGTCCGCTTGTGCGCGCAGGCCGGTGTGCCGGTGGTGCCGCAAGGCGGCAACACCTCCATGGTCGGTGGTGCTACGCCGGACGAGACGGGCCGCTCGATCGTGCTGAGCCTGGCACGGATGGCCCGTGTGCGCGCGCTCGATCCGATCGACCTGACGATGACCATCGAGGCAGGCGCCACGCTGAAAGCCGCCCAGAACGCCGCCGCCGAGGCCGGATGCCTGCTGCCGTTGTCGATTTCCTCGGAGGGCTCGGCACAGATCGGCGGCGTGCTAGCGACCAATGCCGGAGGCAACAACACCGTCCGCTACGGCAATGCACGCGACTTGGTGCTGGGGCTCGAGGTCGTGCTGGCCGACGGGCAGGTGTGGAACGGGCTGCGGCGCCTGCGCAAGGACAACACCGGCTACTGTTTGCGCCAGCTCTTCGTCGGCTCCGAGGGCACGCTCGGCGTGATCACCGCCGCGGTCCTGAAGCTGGTGCCTCACCCGCGTGACGCCGCGGTGGCTCTCTGTGCGGTGACCTCGCCTGAAGCGGCGCTGAAGCTGTTCGGCCAGTTCCAGGGGCACGACCCGGGCGCGGTGCAGGCATTCGAATACATGTCCAGGTTGGGGATGGATTTCGTGCTGCGACACATCCCGGGCGCAGTGCTGCCGCTGGCGCAGCCTGCGCCGCATTACGTGCTGGTCGAATTGGCGAGCCCGCGCGCCGATGCCGGCTTGCGTGCCGCGCTGGAGCAGGTGCTGGAAGGTGCGCTCGGCGACGGTATCGTGGCAGACGCCGCGATCGCTGAAAGCGAGGCGCAGCGCGCTGCGATCTGGCGCCTGCGCGAAGAGCACTCCGAAGCGCAGAAACGTGAAGGCGCCTCGGTGAAGAACGACGTTCTCGGTGCCGGTGTCGCACGTGCCGGACTTCATCCGCCGCGCCACCGCGGCATGCGAGGCACTGATGCCCGGGATTCGCGCGGTTCCGTTCGGCCACATCGGCGACGGCAATATCCACTTCAACCTGGAGCAGCCGGAGGGCCCCGACGCCGCCTGGTTCCTGGCCCAAGACCATGAGATTATGAACACCGTGAACGCCGTGGTGCGTGAATTCGATGGCAGCTTCTCGGCCGAGCACGGCATCGGCCGGCTGAAGCCATACATGATGCCGGACTGGCGGGGCGGGGCGGAACTCGATCTTATGCGCCGGATCAAGGCGGCGCTCGATCCGGCCGGAATCATGAACCCCGGAAAGGTCCTGCCCTGATCCGCGGGCCGCGGAATAGACCGCCGCCCAATCGCGTCTTCGACGAGGCGAGCGCCAGAAACGCCTGCACGTGAAAGGGCCTGACATGGCGCCGCCCCGGCCCATATGCCGTCCGATGAGGGCGCCGTGATCCAGGCCTGGCTGAACAGGATCGGCACGGCGACTCCGCCGCATGACGTGCATGCTGCCTGTGTCGAGTTCGGACGTGGGTTGCTGGCAGACGAGCGCAGCCAGGCGCTGTTCGCGCGCATGGCGGGGATGGCGGATATCCGGCACCGGTACGCGATCTTCGCCCCCGGTGCGTCGCCGGAGAACGGCGTGTTCGATCGCGAAGGCTTCTATCGCCGCGGTGCCTTCCCCTCGACTGCACAGCGCATGGCGCGCTTCACGACGGAGGCCCGGACGCTGGGCGCGGCTGCGATCTCGGCGCTCGACCTCGGCTCTGAACGCGAGGTCGTTACCCACCTGGTCGTTGCAAGCTGCACCGGCTTCGCGGCGCCCGGCCTCGATTTTCACATCATGCGCGACGCCGGCCTGCGCGCCTCGGTCGAGCGCACCGTGGTCGGCTTCATGGGCTGTTTCGCGGCGGTGAATGCGCTCAAGCTGGCCCGCCATATCGTCCGCTCCGAGCCGGGCGCGGTGGTGTTGGTCGTCAACCTGGAGCTGTGCAGTCTGCATCTGCAGGAGCAGTGGGAGCTCGAGAAGATGCTGAGCTTCCTGCTGTTCGCCGACGGCGCCAGCGCCGCGCTGGTCTCGGCCGCGCCGACTGGGCTGGCGCTGGGGCGGTTCAGCGCGACAGTGCTTCCCGACAGCGAAGAGCTGATCACCTGGCATGTCGGGGACAGCGGCTTTCATATGCACCTGTCGGGTCAGGTGCCCGGGCGCATCCGCCGGTTCCTGCGAGACCATGGTGTGGAGCTGCTCGGCAACCGTGCAGCGGCGGAAATCGCTCATTGGGCGGTGCATGCGGGTGGACGATCCGTGCTTGACGCGGTGCAGGAGGGGCTGGCGCTCGGCCCGCAGGCGCTGCGGCATTCGCGCGCGGTGCTGCGCGACTTCGGCAACATGTCGTCGGCCACGCTGATGTTCGTGCTTGACCGCTTCCTGCGCGACGGCGGTGACTCAGGCGATGGGATTGCGATGGCCTTCGGCCCTGGTCTGACGGTGGAAAGCTTTGGCTTCCGTCGCGCCTGAGCCGAAGCGAGGGCTGCGCCACCGCAGCGACGCGGCGGAGCATATGGACACCGACTGCGCTGATTTCGAAGACTATGCGCGCTGTCTGTCTGATCTGACGCGGGTCAATCTTGTCACGTTGACGCACCGGCCGGCGTTGGCTTGGCTGGCGCGGGAGACGGCGGGGCTGGCTTCGTTCTCGCTGCTGGATGTCGCCTGCGGGCATGGCGACCTGCTGCGGCGGATCCGCCGTTGGGCTGACCGGCGCGGGATCGAGGCTCGGCTGGTCGGGATCGACCTCAATCCTTGGGCAACGCGGGCGGCGCGCGCCGCTACGCCCGCGGCGGCACGGATCGACTATGTGACCGGCGACGCGTTCGCATATCGACCAGAGCCGCCACCGGATTTCATCGTCAGCTCGCAGTTCACGCATCACCTGACCAATGAGGGCGTGGCGGCGTTTATCTGCTGGCAGGAAGAGCACGCGGCGCGTGGCTGGTTCATTGCTGATCTGCACCGGCATTGGTTTGCGTATTACGGCTTTCCGCTGCTGGCTCGCGCCGCACGATGGCATCGGTTTGTGCGCATTGATGGGCAGATCTCGATCGCCCGGGCTTTCACGATGTCGGAGTTGCACGCGTTGGTCGCCGAGGCGGGGCTGGCGGTGGGGGACGTGGAAACCGCCTGGCACGTGCCGTTCCGTTTGTGCGTGGCGCGCCGATGCGGGCGCCGCTGATCATTGGCGGCGGGCCGGCGGGCGCCGCGGTGGCGATCTCGCTGGCGCGGGCGGGCCGGGCGGTGACTCTGATCGAGCGCAGCGCTGGTGCGCACCACAAGGTGTGCGGCGATTTCTTGAGCGCCGATGCGGTGCGGATGATCGACGCGCTTGGGGTGGATCTGGCATCGCTGGCGCCGGCGCCGATCGCGCGGGTGCGGCTGGTGCATGGCGCTCGGGAGGCGTTGGCCGTGTTGCCGTTTCCGGCTGTCGGGCTGTCGCGCATGGCGTTGGACGAGGCGCTGCTGGCGCGGGCGAACGACGTCGGCGCGCAGGTGCTGCGCGGTGTTTCGGCGCGGCGGCTTCGGAGCTGTGGTGACGGGTTCGCGGTGGATGCTGGGGGGAATGGCGAGTTCGCGGCCGGGACGGTGTTCCTGGGCACCGGCAAGCACGATCTGCGGGGGGCGACGCGGCCTCGGTTTGGGGCGGAGCTCGTCGGGCTGAAGACGTATCTGGCGCTGCTTCCTGAGCAGGCGCAGGCGTTGGCGGGGACGGTCGAGCTGGTGCTGTTCCCCGATGGATATGCCGGACTGATGCCGGTGGAGTCGGGTCGTGCCGTACTGTGCTGGCTGATGCCGCGTACGCTGCTGCGCCGGCTGGGCGCTTGGCCGGCGGCGTTCGAGTGGGTGGTTGCGGCGTGTCCGCATTTGGCGCGGCGACTTGGAGGTGCGGGGTCATTGCTGGAGCGACCGGTGGCGGTGGCCGGCATTCCGTATGGGTTCGTACATCGCGGCGGTGGCGATGACCGGCTGTTCCGACTGGGCGACCAGGCGGGGGTGATACCGTCGCTCGCCGGGGATGGCGTGGCGATCGCGTTGCGGAGTGGCCGGATGGCGGCCGAGGCGTGGCTGGTGGGAGGGGGCCGAGGGGCCGGGGTGTATCATTGTCTCCTGCGCCGGGAGGTGCGCCGTCCGATCCAGCTGGCCGGGTTGGTGCATGGGGTGCTGCGAGGTCAGACGGCTCAGCCCTGGGCGGTCGCGGCGTGCCGGCGATGGCCGGGGTTGTTGGGGTGGATTGCTAGAGCGACACGAGTTGGCGAGGGGGCCATTTCACCGTCCCGCGAGAGCGGTGAGCCATTATTGTAGGTGGTCTCATCGCTGTCTCATTTCGTGGTATGTGGGATGTTGGATCATGCGGTGAGATGGCTTCGGGAACGGCGGATGCACGCTGTCGCACACGGGTGGCGCGTGGTTGGGGCGGGTTCTGCACCCCGCGGCGACCCCGTCGGGTCGAGGCCCGAGGGTAGGCCCTCTGCCGCAAGCGGGGGAGGTGGATGCGGGGGTCGTATGGGGCGGCTTCCCTCCGCCAAACGTCGCGTGCGAGGTCATCGCGCTCGGCGGGTTGGTGGCTTGCTGGGGCGGCCCCCTTCCCCTAACCCCCTCCCGTAAGGGGAGGAGGGACTAGGTTAGGGCGGTGATCAGCGACTGGACGTAGTCGTCGCCGGGCGGGTCGGCTAATTTCCTTAGGCGGATCAGCGCGGCCCTTTCAGAGGGGAGGAGGGGGCGGCGGGGTTGCTCGGCGGGCTTGGGTTGCAGTAGGGGTTTTGACGCCTGGGGTGGTGCGGGTGGTTTGGCGATCGCCGGCTCTGGCGCTGGCTGCTCTGACAGCGCCTCTGTCATCAGGCCGATGGCGCAATGCTCGGCCCAGGCGGCGCAGTCGCGGGCTTCAGTGTCCTTCTCCAGCTTCTGACGCGCTGCCTGCATGCGCAGCAGCAGCCTGAGTGCGCTGTTCGCCTGGCGCATCATGCTATTGGCCTGGGCGCGGCATTTCATTGCCCCCAGCAGCGATCTTTCGGGCAGTTGGGCGAGACGGAGGCATTCTTTCCACTGCTCGGAGGCGGCGACGTAGAGGGCGGCAACTTCCGCCTCGGCGGCGTTGGCCGGAGCGAGCGCGGCGATCCGGGCGATGGCGGCGTGGTTTCGCCGAGCGAGGTCTTCGGGGGAGTCGGTGAGAGGTGGTGGCAGCGAGAGGCACAGCGTGTGGATGAGCTGGTAGTAGACCTGGGCCGGGAGCTGGTCGGTGGGGTTGGGTGCGGTGCTGTCGGACATGGGGCAATTATAGCGTTAGTTGTCTTGCTGGTCAAGAGTTAGTGTGACAAATTACAGTGGAACCCAAACAGCGAACCGGGTGAAGGGGCGCGCTGTGGCGGAGCCCCCTCACCCCGCACCCGCGGCTGACGATTGGGGAGCCGCTGGGGCAGTCTCAAAAGGCGGCTGAGATAAATCTACCCGTGCCCGATGTAGTCCATCCGGCCGCCATCGACGGTGAGAACCTGCGCTGTGACGAAGCCCGCGTCGGGCGCGGCAAAGTATGCCACGGCGGCGGCGATGTCCTGCGGCTGGCCGACGCGGCCGACCATCGCGCGCTCGCTCACCATCTTCACCCGCTCGGCCCATTCTTCATCGCTCCGGTTGGCGCGGGCCATCTCGGTGATGATCCAGCCCGGCGCGATCGCGTTCACGGTGATGCCGAAGCGGCCCAGCTCCATCGCGAAGCGGCGCGTCAGGATCAGCACCTCGGCCTTGGTCGCGGCGTAGAAGGTGGTGCCGGGCAAGGCGGTGCCGATCGCGGCGTTGGAGGCGATGATGATGATGCGGCCGTAGCCGCGCTCGCGCATGCCGGGCGCCAGCGCGCGGATGGTGTGGATCACGCCATCGACGTTGACCTGGCGCATGCGGGCCATCGCCGCCGGGTCGTACGTGTCGAGCGTGGTGGGGATGGCGATGCCGGCGTTGTTCACCAGGATCGTGACGGGGCCGAGTTCTTTAGTGGCGCGGGTCGCGAGATGGGCGACCGCGTCGGGGTTGCCGACATCGGCCTGTACGGCGATCGCGCGGCCGCCGGTGGCGGTGATTTCGGCGACGAGCGTGTCGGCCTCGGTGCCGCGTGCGGCGTAGTTGATGCAGACCGCGGCCCCGAGCTGCACCAGCCGCCGCGAGATGGCCGCGCCGATGCCGCGGGAGCCGCCGGTGACGATGGCGATCTGGGTGGTCCAGTCCATGGTGGTCCTCGGTTGGGTGGGGTGCTCTTGGGTGGACTGTGGGGCGGAGGGCGGGTGGGCGCCAGGGGCGCCACCGGCCTCGGGATGCGCGTGTCAGTCATCACGGCCCAACACGCCGGTGGACGAGGCAGTGGGCCTCTAGATCACGTGGTCCTTGACACCACGATGTTATATAGCATATAGAGCAAATATGAACGCTCAGGCCGTCGCCGCCACCCTTCGCACCATCCGCGCCAACCTGAACCTCACGCAGGAGCAGCTCGCCGAGCGGTTCGGAGTCTCTTTCGCCACCGTCAATCGCTGGGAAGGCGGGGCGAATATGCCGCAAAAGGCGGCGCGGGACGTGATCGCGGCGCTCGCCGCAGAGGCGGGAATTGACGTGACCGAGCCTAGCACTGCCGCAGCCGATTCGGCAGCGAAAGTGACGCGCCGGCGACGCGAGGGCCGGGCCGCGGCCGCACCCTCCACCAAACCCATGGAGCAGATGCTGTGGGACGCCGCCTGCTCCATCCGGGGCGAGAAGGACGCGCCGAAGTTCAAGGACTACCTGCTGCCGGTACTGTTTCTGAAGCGCCTGTCGGACGTATTCGATGACGAGATCGAACGGCTGGCCGAAGAATACGGCGACCGCGCAACGGCGCTGGAGATCGCCGAAACCGACCACGGGCTGCTGCGGTTTTACCTGCCACGGGAAGCGCGCTGGGCGGTGATCGCCGGACGAGAGGCTTTTGAATGGCCGCCCGATGAGCAAAGCCGCTCGACGCGGCCCAGGGACATCGGCGAGCACCTGACCAGGGCGGTGCGCGCGGTGGTACGGCAGAACCCGACGCTTTCCGGCGTCATTGACATCGTCGACTTCGCCGCCGAGCGCAACGGCGAGCGGGACATCAACCCCGCCAAGCTCGCCGCCGTGGTCGAGACCTTCTCCGATCCACGCTATCGGCTCGGGCTGGCCGACGTGCAGCCGGACTTTCTCGGCCGCGCCTACGAGTATCTGCTGCGGAAATTCGCCGAAGGCTCGGGCCAGAGCGCCGGCGAATTCTTCACCCCGACCGAGGTTGGCTTGCTGATGGCGCATATCATGCGCCCCAAGCCCGGCGAGGATTGCCACGACTACGCCTGCGGCTCTGCAGGCTTGCTGGTCAAGCTGCAGCTCGTCGCTCGCGAGCTCGATCCGACCAGCAAGGTGCCATTGAAACTGACCGGCCAGGAGCTGCAGGCGGAGAGCTATGCCGTTGCGCAGATGAACGCGATCATCCACGACATGGCGATCGAGATCGCGCGCGGCGACACGATGATCAATCCGAAGTTCAAGACGAATGACGGGAAGATCAAGACGCACGACATCGTGGTGGCGAACCCGATGTGGAACCAGCCGTTCAATCCGGACATCTTCAAGGATGATCCGTTCGATCGTTTTCGCACCCAGGGCGGCGCCACGACGGGCAAGGGCGATTGGGCGTGGTTGCAGCATACGCTCGCCTGCCTGAACGAGCATGGGCGGGCCGCGGTGGTTCTGGATACGGACGCGGTGACGCGCGGCTCCGGCTCGAAGAACGAGGACAAGGAACGGGCTATCCGCAAATGGTTCGTTGATCGTGACCTGATCGACGGTGTGATTCTGCTGCCCGACAATCTTTTCTACAACACGACGGCCGCCGGTGTGATCGTGGTGTTGAACCGGCACAAGCCGGCGGCGCGCAGGAACCGGATCGTGCTGGTGAATGCCAGCCGTCGGGTGAAGAAGGGGCGGCCCAAGAACTATATCCCGGAGGAGGAGATTCGCCCGCTTGCCGCGGCTTTTCTGAAAGGCGAGCCGATCGAGGGTGAGGTCGCGGTCATCACGCGGCAGCAGGCCGAGGGGGCGGATTACAATCTCAGTCCCAGTCGGTGGGCCAGCACGCAGTCGGAGACCGAGGTGGGAACCATTGATGCACTTGTGGAGAAGCTTCGCCGTCTGCACCGGCAGGATATCGACATGACGGCGAACATGCTCGGCATGCTTCAACCGATCGCCCGAGAGCGGGCCGATGTCTAAGTGGTCCCTAAAGGCGGTCAGCAACTGCTTGCAGCACATCCCACTCTCTGGACTGCCCAAACTGCAAACTAACGAATACAAACCGTCGGGCCACTATCCCATTATCGATCAAGGACAGGCTCTGGTCGCGGCGTGGACTGATGATGGCCAAGGTCTGATCTCGTCCTGTCTTCCCGTCGTCGTATTTGGTGATCATACGCGCGCGTTCAAATATGTCGATTTCCCGTTCGTTAGGGGGGCGGATGGAACGCACGTCCTGAGGCCGATACCCGATATTGATCCCCTCTTCTTTTATTACGCCTGCAAAGCCATAGACCTACCGAATAGGGGGTACAACCGACACTTCAGACTCCTCCAGGAGCGAGAAATACCGGTTCCCCCTCGCGATGAGCAGCACGGCATTGCGGGGAGTCTGCGCTCCTTGGAGCAAGCAGCCGTCTTGCAGGACGAACAGCTTAAGGTGCTCGCCGATCTCGAACGCGCGGCGATGCGCACGCTGTTCACACGAGGGCTTCGAGGCGAGGCGCAGAAAGAGACGCACATTGGCTCGATGCCTGAGAGTTGGCAGCCGAAGACCATCCTGGAGCTATGCGAGATTTGGAGCGGCGGAACACCTACTAAGTCGGTGCAGCGATATTGGGATGGCGCGATTCCTTGGGTGTCCGGCAAGGACTTGAAGTCTTCGTCGCTCGATGACGCCATTGATCACATTACTCTGGAAGGTGTCGAGGCAGGTAGTCGGTTGGCTCCGAGAGGGGCGGTACTCCTGCTGGTGCGCGGCATGGGTCTCGCGAAGGACTTACCGGTTGCGGTCGTAAATCGATCAATGGCTTTCAATCAGGACGTAAAGGCACTTGTGCCTCGGGGTGAGTACTCTGGTAATTTCATACGATCGGCGATCTATGTGAGTAAGGATCGCCTTCTGAGCCAGATTGTCCCTTCCGCGCACGGGACAATGACATTGAACTTGAATGATGTTGAAACCTTCCAGATTCCTTGTCCTCCTCCTCAAGCGACAGAAGCAGAAGAGATCGTCGCCATCCTCGAAGCCATCGACCGCAAGATCGACCTGCACCGCCGCAAACGCGCCGTGCTCGACGATCTCTTCAGAACCCTCCTGCACAAACTGATGACCGGTGAAGTCCGCGTTGCCGATCTGGACCTCTCGGCCTTCGATCGTACCCAGGCGACGGAAGCAGCAGCGTGACCGAGCCCGTTCGCTATCATCTCGGCAACTTTCCGCCCAGCAATATCGACTGGCCCCGGCTGGTGTCACTGATCGGGACCGCGAACGCTGCTCTCGCCCGCTATGATGGCCTCCTCGCCGCGATCCCGAATGCCGCGGTGCTGCTCTCGCCGCTGACCACCCAGGAAGCGGTGCTGTCCTCGAAGATCGAGGGCACCAACGTCACCATGAGCGAGGTGCTGGAGATCGAGGCCGGCGCTGATGCCCCGAGCATTTCCCAGCCGAAGCGCGAGGATGCGGAAGAAATCAGGAATTACCGCGTGGCGCTGCAAACCGCCGCCACGGCACTGAAGGACCGTCCGCTCACCCCGCATTTGCTCCGCGCCGCGCACGCCGTGCTGATGGACGGTGTGCGCGGTCAGGACAAGGACCCGGGAGGGTTCCGCACCGAACAGAATTGGATTGGCCCGGCAGGTTGTACGATCGAGCAGGCGAACTTCGTGCCGATCCCACAAGAGCATCTCGCGGCCGGCCTCAACGTCTGGGCAGCCTATGTGAGTAGCCGCAACGAGCTTGATCCGCTGGTGCAGCTCGCGATCATTCACGCCGAGTTCGAGGCATTGCACCCCTTCAAGGATGGCAACGGCCGCCTCGGCCGCATGATCATCCCGCTGTTCCTGTTCGAGCGGAAGATACTCAGCGGCCCGAACTTCTACATGAGCGGCTATCTGGAAGCCCGGCACGAACAATATGTAGAGAAGCTGCGCGCGATCTCCGGCGATGAGGCGTGGACCGACTGGTGCGTATTCTTCCTCGAGGGATTGATCGAGCAGGCGTCCGAAAACCAAGCGAAGGCGCGGGCGATTCTGGAGCTGCACCAGCACATGCTGCGCCGGGTCAGCGCGTTGACCCATTCGCACTATGCTGGCTTGGCGGTCGACTTCTTCTTCGGCCGCCCGGTGTTCGCCAGCACGCACTTCGTCGAAGGCTCGGAGATCCCTCGCCCCACCGCGCTGCGCTTTCTCGGGCTGCTGCGCGATGAGGGCGTCCTGCGGGCGATTCAGGAAGGGGCCGGCCGGCGGCCGGCGATCTACGCGTTCCCGGCCTTGCTGAACATCGCGGAGGGACGAGAGGTGTTTTGAGTCCCATGCGTTTGCAGCAACGCCAGTTGCGTCTCATATTCTGCCGTTGATGAGACACAAGGGGGTTTGCCGCTAATCCATGAGACACACGACGTACCGCATAAGGCATTGATATGGCTGACTTCCGGATCAATGAGGCCGGCAGCGTCCAGTTCCCCATGGTCTGCCATGCGACTGAGATCGGCTGGACCCCGATCCCGCCCGAGGTGGCGAAGCAGAAGCGGGGCGGCGAGGCCGGCATGCTGTTCGGCGACGAACTCACCGAAAGGCTGCGCGCCTTCAATCCCTGGATGACCGACGATGCCGTCCGCTCGGTCATCGAGACGCTGGAAGCCCTGCCCCCGACCATCGAGGGCAATCGCAGAATGCTCGCCTGGTTGCGCGGCGAGCAGAGCTGGTACGACGAGGCGGAGAAGCGCCATCGCCGCGTCCAGATTATCGATTTCGAGAGGCCCGCCGACAATGCGTTCCACGTCACCTGGGAATGGCGGCTGAAGCCGCCGGCGCGCAAGGGCAACCGGGCAGACGTGATGTTCGTCGTCAATGGCGTGCCGGTTACGATTGTCGAGCACAAGAACCCGAAGGACGGCAGCGCGCTGGAACGCGCTGTCATGCAGCTTCGCCGCTACGAGAAGGAAACCCCCGAGCTGATCGGCATGCCGCAGCTTTTCAACGTCACCCACCTGATCGAATACTGGTACGGCGTCACCTGGAATGCCAATCGCCGGTACCTCGCCCGCTGGAAGCAGGATCGCGAGGAGACCTACAAATTCGCAGTGCAGTCCTTCTTCGAGCCGACCGACTTCCTGCGTACACTCCAGCACTGGATTCTGTTCTACGTCGAGGACAGCGAGACGAAGAAATCGGTGCTGCGTCAGCACCAGCGCATCGCCATCGACAAGATCATCGCCCGCTGCGAAGACCCCGGCAAGCGACGTGGTCTAGTGTGGCACACCCAGGGTTCGGGCAAGACCTTCACGCTGCTGACCGCCGCACGCCTTATTCTCGAACAGAAGGAACACTTCCGCAATGCCACTGTGATCCTGGTGGTGGATCGCACGGAGCTCGAAGGCCAGTTGAAGGGCTGGGTCGAAAAACTCCTTGGCGAAATGCAGCAGCAGGATATTCCGATCTGGCGGGCCAGTTCCAAAGTCGAAATCGCCGATCTCCTCAGAAGCGACAAGCGTGGCCTGATCCTTTCCATGATCCGCAAATTCGAGGAGATCGAGAAGGCAGCAAACCCGCGAGACAATATTTACATCTTCATCGATGAAGCACACCGGTCGGTCGGCAAGGACCTTGGCACCTATCTGATGGCGGCGGTGCCGAACGCCACCATTATCGGCTTCACCGGCACGTCCATCGACAGGACGGCCCATGGCGAGGGCACGTTCAAGATCTTCGGCACTGACGACGCCCAAGGGTATCTCGACCGCTACCGCATCGCGGAGTTGATCGAAGACGAAACAACGCTGCCAATCCGCCACATGATGGCACCCAGCCATATGACAGTGCCAGCAGAGCGGCTCGATAAGGAATTCTTCGCACTGGCCGAGACCGAGGGTGTGTCCGAGGTCGAAGAACTGAACAGGGTGCTGGACCGGGCTGTGGGTCTGCGCACCTTTCTCACTGCCGATGACCGCATTGACAAGGTAGCAGCCTTCGTCGCCCGGCACTTTCAGGAAAGCGTGCTGCCGCTTGGCTACAAGGTGTTTCTTGTCGGTGTAAACCGTGAAGCCTGTGCCAAATACAAACGCGCACTCGACAAGCTGCTCCCCTCTGAATGGTCGGTGCCGATCTACACCGAGAATGTGGCCGACGTGATCGAGCGTCCAGAGGTTGCCGCTCTCCAGCTCTCGCCGGACCAGGAGGCCGATGCCCGCGTGGTATTCAAGAAGGTGGACAAGGACCCGAAGATACTCATCGTCACCGACAAGCTGCTGACCGGCTATGATGCGCCCGTGCTGTATTGCATGTATCTTGATAAGCCGATGCGCGACCATGTGCTTCTGCAAGCGATTGCTCGGGTCAACCGCCCTTACGTGGATGCCAATGGGATTCAAAAGCGAGTGGGCCTGGTCGTCGATTTCGTTGGCGTATTGCGAGAACTGAAGAAGGCGCTCGCCTTCGATGCCTCCGATGTCGTCGGCGTGATCGAGGACCTCGACCTTCTCCTGCAAGACCTTCTGAGCAAGCTCGCGAAGGCGAAGACCGAGTACCTCGGCGCTGACGAAACCGGCAGCGCTGACGAACGCCTTGAGAGGCTGATCTATGGGCGCTTTCTCGAACCCGAGCCGCGAAAAGCGTTCTTCGACGCCTATAAAGAGATCGAAGCGCTCTGGGAAATCGTTTCACCGTCTCCTGAGCTCCGCGATCATATCCCCGCCTTCAGGCGCCTCGCCGAGCTCTATGCCGCCGTGCGAAACGCCTATGCCGAGCGTGCCGGCTTTGTCGCCGACCTGGCCTACAAGACACGCCGCCTGGTGGAAGAAAACGCAACGCAAGATGGCCTTGGGCGCCTTACCAAGGCGCTGACCTTCGACGTGAGGACACTCGAGGCATTGCGCAGCGAACCAGGATCGGATGAGGGCAAAGTATTCAACCTCGTGCGGGGACTACAGCAGGAGATCGATGAGAACCCCAATGCCGCGCCTGTCCTGCAGCCATTGAAGGATCGTGCTGATCGGATTCTCAAGGACCTTGAGAACCGAAACACAACCGGCCTTGCCGCCATGGACTTGATCGCCGCTCTCGCACGCGAGAAGCAGGCGGCAGTCAAGACGGCAGAGGACAGCGGTCTATCCCCCCGTGCCTTCGGCGTATTCTGGCAGTTGAAGGATGAAGCGGCACTGAGCGCCGGCGGCATTTCCGCGATGGAGTTGGCCAGAGAAGCCGAAGCGCTGCTCGCACGATTCCCCAACGCAGCCGTCAATCCCGACGAACAACGGCGACTTCGCTCTGGCCTCTATCGGCCGCTCCTTGGCTTGAGCAAGGACGAACGGGCGCATATCGTGGACGTCATCGTTGCAATACTACTGCATGCAGGGTCCGATGAAAGCACCTGACGAAGCACGAGCGATCACACTGCAGAAGGTGAGCGACTGGGCTTCAAAGCTCCGGGTGCAGCCTCGTATTGTTCGGGTCCAGCGCATGACAAGAAAATGGGGCTCCTGCTCGAACGTCCGGCGTGATCACGCTCGCGGCGGACCTTTTGGAACAGGATCCGCAGTTCGTGGATTTTGTAATCGCGCATGAATTGGTACATCTGCGTGTACCGAACCACGGCAGGCTCTTTAAAGCATTGATGACCTTATACCAGCCGCCCGGCTCGTTGACTCGAACGTGATTTGGTGCGGCTCGGAGCGGTACAATTCGGCGTCCCCGTTGGACGGAGGGGACAGCGATGACCGTAGCGATCACCCGTTTGGAGCGATCGGCGGCTGATCTGCGAGAGGCGGCGGCGGCCACTCGAGACGCCAAAGCGGCACGTCGGATGCTGGCGATGGCGTTGCTGCTGGAAGGCTGGTCGCGGGAAGCCGCGGCGGAGGCGTGTGCGATGGACCGCCAGACGTTGCGTGACTGGGTACATCGCTACAACGAGTCCGGGCTGGATGGCCTGTCCGACCGACCGTGCCGCCGCGGTCCGCCGCCCCGCTTATCGCCCGAGCAACAGGCCAAGGTGGTGGAATGGGTGCAACAGGGGCCCGACCTTGAGCGGGACGGCGTGGTACGTTGGCGCTGCATCGACCTGCGGCAGCGGATCAAGGATGAGTTTGGCGTCGAGCTGCACGAGCGCAGTGTCGGCAAGCTGCTGCGCCGGCTGAAGTTCACCCGGCTGCAGCCGCGTCCCTATCATCCGAAGAAGGATGCCGCCGCGCAAGAGGCATTCAAGAAGGAGTTCGCCAGCCAGGTGGCCGAGGTTGTGCCAGCCGCTGCCGCCGGCAAGCCGCTGGAGATCTGGTTCGGCGACGAAGCCCGTGTCGGTCAGAAGGGCACGCTGACCTACGTCTGGGCGCGACGTGGCTCGCGCCCGGCGGCGGTTCGCGATAACCGCCATGACTCCGCCTATATCTTCGGCGCCGTTTGCCCCGAGCGCAGCATCGGCGCTGCCATCATCATGTCGGCCGCCAACAGCGAGGCGATGGCCGAACATCTGAAGGAGATCAGCCTCCAGGTTGCCCCGGGGGCTCATGCTGTGTTGCTGGTCGATGGCGCTGGTTGGCATCAGCCGGGGCGCCGCCTGCCGGTGCCTGACAACATCAGCCTGTTGCCGCTGCCAGCTTACTCGCCGGAGCTGAACCCGGTCGAGAACGTCTGGGAGTTCCTGCGCGGCAACTTTCTCAGCCACTGTGTCTGGGACAGCTATGAAGCTATCCTCAAGGCATGTCGTAATGCCTGGAACAAACTGATGGCAATGCCCGAACAAATCGCCTCCCTCACCAGGCGCTCTTGGGCCAAACCGGCCATCGCATAGTAAGGAAGAAAGCCTAACCACAGAGACACCGAGGCACGGAGCCTGACCCTTCTCGGTGTCTCTGTGCCGCTGTGGTTAAGCTTTTTCTTACCTCCGTCACGAAATCAGGGGGCCGTGTCTGAGACACCGATGAGGTCATCCTCAGGGGCATGTCATGACGCCTGAAACAAACTCGCAGAACTTCCCGACCGCATCGTCTCCCTCGCCAGGCGCCCCTGGGTCAAACCAGTCATCGAACAGGGCGGCTGGTATTACATGTGCCGGCCTGGCGCCAAATGAGCCTCCGCCGTTGAGTTGGACCGCGGCGCCCCAAGAGTGACGAGCGGCCTGTCTCTTCGCGTTCAGCCGCCACCATCCTCCTCCCGCCGGAAGACCACGCCTCCTGGTAGGGGATTGAGCGGAGATCCGGGGGGAACGACTTTGATCACCGTCTCGACCAGAGTGTCGTCCGCGAAATCCGCACACACCTCGGTTTCCGCGACCATCAAGCGTCACGTTCATCCTGGGAAAGCTCTCGCTCGACCTCCGCCTTCAGCAGGATACGCTTCGCCCTCTTATCGAAGGCGACGGAGTACTCGCGAAGCGCAGCGGGGGCATTCCCCCGCAGCGCCCGTTGGGCACACGCACTGATGTATTCCCCGAGCCCCTTGGTCTTCAGGAACGATCCAAGGCGAGTGTGGGTGGACATCCTACTCTCCGTGCCCGGTGTTTGGCCTCGACGGGACGATGTGTGCTTCGGCCTGTCCTGCTTGCCTTGATCAACCTTGGGTCGCCCGCACCTTCCGTCGCGCCGAAGCGGAGCCTCCAATCGCGCGCCCCCTTCATGCAGATTGCTTCGCTGCGCTCGCAATGACAGGGAACGCCAGGCGCTACCAATTCACCCCCCGCACCGCCTCGCACACCGCGCGCGTCACCTCCACCGTGCTCGCCTTCCCACCCAGATCCGGCGTCATCACCCCCGCCGCGCAGACCTGCTCCACCGCGCGCATCAGCAACGCGGCGGCCGGCGCCTCGCCCAGATGTTCCAGCATCATTGCCGCGGTCCAGAAGCTGCCCACCGGATTCGCGATCCCCTTCCCGGCAATGTCGAAGGCCGAGCCATGGATCGGCTCGAACATCGATGGGCTGCGCCGCTCCGGGTCGATATTCCCGGTCGGCGCGATGCCGAGCGAGCCGGCCAGCGCGGCGGCGAGATCCGACAGAATATCGGCGTGCAGGTTGGTCGCCACCACGGTATCGATCGTCCGCGGCCGGCGCACCATGCGCATCGTCATCGCATCCACCAGTTCCTTGTCCCAGGTGACGTCGCGATAGTCGTGGGAGACCAGCGCCGCGATCTCGTCCCAAAACACCATGCCGTGCCGCTGGGCGTTGGACTTGGTCACCACGGTCAGATGCTTGCGCGGCCGGCTTCGCGCCAGCTCGAACGCGTAGCGCATGATCCGCTCGACGCCGCGGCGGGTGAAGATGGCGGTCTCGGTTGCAACTTCCTCGGGCAGGCCGCGATGGGCGCGCCCGCCGTGGCCGGCGTATTCGCCCTCGCTGTTCTCGCGCACGATCACCCAATCGAGATCGTCGGGCCCGACATCGCGCAGCGGCGAGACGATGCCGGCCAGGATGCGGGTCGGGCGCACGTTCGCCCACTGGTCGAAGCCCTGGCAGATCTGCAGCCTCAGGCCCCACAGCGTCACATGGTCGGGAATGCCGGGATCGCCGACGGCGCCGAAATAGATCGCGTCGGCGGTGCGCAGCCAGGCCAGGCCGTCGGGCGGCATCATCTCGCCGTGCTTGCGGTACCAGTCCGAGCCCCAGCCGTAGTGATCGACCGTGAGCGTAAAACCGCCGTCGCGCGCGGCGACTGCGTCCAGCACTTCCAGGCCGGCGGCGATCACCTCGGGGCCAATGCCGTCGGCGGGAATGGCGGCGATGCGATGCGTGCGCATAACGGGCCTCCTGGCTTGCGGCGCCAGTATCCCCCCGGTGCGACGGCAGGACCAGCCGGCAAATTTATTTGACCTGCCGCGTCATCGACCCGATGCGCCGATCGAGGGATAGCGCTGGCACGGCGCCGCCGCTCAGGCGGTACCGGTGACACAAGGAGCCGCTATCATGAGCACAGTGAACGAGACCGTCATGGGCTACATCGCCGCATGGAACGAGACCGACGCCGGGCGGCGACGCGACCTGATCGCCGAGACCTGGGCCGAGGACGCACGTTACCTCGATGCGCGTCGCGACAGCACCGGGCACGCAGCGATCGATGCGATGATCGCCGCGGTGCAGGAGCGCTTCCCCGGCTATCGGTTCCGCTTGTCGAGCGGGATCGAGGCGCATCATGACCGGGTGCGGTTCAGTTGGATCGCCGGCGGAACGAACTCGGCGCCGCTCTATTTCGGCGGCACCGATTTCGCGATCCTGGCGAAGGATGGACGGCTGCAGGCCGTCACCGGTTTCACCGACGCGATGCCGGCAACCTCCTGATCCGGACCGAGCTTGCGGGTGGCGGGCGGTCCCTGCCACCCGGCTTGCGTCTCTGCGGCCGCCCGGGGCTGTTATCAATTCTGTAATTCCTGATGGTGACGATCGCAGCCCGCGGAGGCCCGCTGGAGCGATCATCGCCATGAGCACTCGCCTTACGATATGCCGAGGACAGATGTCCCGGGCGGTGCGCGTCATTTGGTGGGTAGCTGTCATTCTGTTTGTTACGGCAGGAACCAATACCCGGGCCTGGGCGCAGTGGGTGGCTCACGTCGAAGGCGCGGACGCATATGGCGAACCGACGTTTGTCGCGGTGAGTGGTGCTCGTTCCGGGGATGCGCTGCTTGTGCTCTGCGATCAGAAGAATTTGCTGGCCCTGGCGTATCTCATGCCCGGGACGCCGACAGAGCTCACCGAGATGTCCAAATCGGGCGCGGAAATGCCGGTCACGCTGCTGGTAAAGATCGGCGATGGTTCACAGACCAGGTTCGATGCCGAGCTCAGGCGGTGGAACAACAAGTATTTAGCCGCCATCGCCGGGGGGCGCACGCCTGAACTGGTGGGTATCGTGCGCGAGATCGGCGCCAGCGCCAAGGCGATCAGCGTCGGCATGGATATTTTCGGCGATAACCAGAGCGAAACGTTCAGTTCCACAGGTTCTGCCGCTGCGATGGGTAAGGCGATGAAGGATTGCAAGCTGGACACGGACGGAACGACCGCGACCGGCGATGCCGCGGCAGTTGGGAAATAGAGCACGTTCAGGGCGACCGGAAGCGGCAACGAGTCGCAGCCTCGGCCCGGCACCCTCACCCGCCGCGCTGCCGCGCGGCGACCCTCGGGTCGGAGCCCGAGGGCAGGCCTCACCCGCAGGGCGGGAGAGGTGTGCTCGGGAACGCCGACGGCGGTCCTGCTTCGAACGGATGTGTGCGCGTGCCGGCGGATCGGGACCCAACGCCACTGGCGGGGGACAAATTGGTCATTGGGGATTCATCCGAGCCGTGGGCCGGAGTGCCTGTCGCCGGCGGGATCGGGGTCGAAGGAGCAGGCGAAGAGGGGATGACTCCGGCTCGGCCGCCTCTGCAAACCCGATAATTGCGGCCTGAAGTCCTGCTGCGCGCAGGGCAGCCACGCACGCTTCGGCGCGTCCAGGCGGCAGCCCCGCCAGTAGCCCGCCCGAAGTCTGCGGGTCCGCGAGCAGATCGACGGCGGGGCCGCGCGCATTCGCCGGCAGTGGGGAGCGATTCTGCGGCGCGAGTGTGCTTTGCACCCCCTGCTCGGCTAGCTCCGCCGCGCCCGGCAGCAGCGGCACGGCAGCCGGCCGGATGGTTGCACTGACGCCGGAGGCGCGCAGCATGTCCGATAAATGGCCGGCCAGGCCGTAGCTGCCCACCGCCGTGCACGCCGTCACGCCGTGGGAGCGCAGCACGCGCGCCGCCTCGGCGTTGCTGCGACGCATGCTCTCGATCGCGGCGACCAACCAGCGCGCTTTGGTCAGCCCGCGCATGTGCCCGGCCAGCACCACTCCGGTGCCGAGCGGCTTGGTCAGCACCAGTGCATCGCCGTCGCGCAGGTTGGATTTGCGCCACAGCAGGCGCGGCTCCACCAGTCCGGTAACAGCGAAGCCGAGCGACGTTTCCAGTGCTTCGGTGCAATGTCCGCCGGACAATGTGCAGCCATCGGCCCGCAGCGCGCGTTGCGCCCCCATCATCATCGCGGCGAGGTCGGCGCGCATCTTCTCGTCCGGCATATACGGGACGGCCGCGACGGCGAGCGCCGTCCAGGGCTTCGCCCCCATCGCGTGCAGGCCGCTGAGTGCATGCGCCGCGGCGATCTCGCCGAACACGAAGGGATCGTCGAGGCAGGCGCGGAAATGATCGACGCTCTGCACCACCAGCATGCCGGGGGGTGGGCGCATCGCCGCGGCATCATCCGGCACATCGAGCCCGGCCAGCGCATTTGTTTCCGCGTCGAGCGTCGCGCCGGCGCCGCCGCAACGGAACTGCTCGCCGGGCGCCGGGGTGGTGGGCAGCGAAAACCGACGCATCCAGTTTCGGTCGATCCAGTCCTTCCAGCGCCAGATCGGCCGGCCCCATAGCGCAACGCCGTTGCGCCAGGCGAGCCCCCTGCCCTCGCCCAGTCCCATGATGACCAGCCCCTCGCGTTGCGGCCGCCAGGCTTTCAGGGGTTGGCCGCGCACCGAGCGGCGCAGGTTTTCGGCCAACACGACGCCTGCCCGCACTGCCCAGACGCCGGCCTTTGGCCGCGGTGCCGCCTCCATGGCAGCGCAATCGCCGGCGGCGAACACCGCGGCATGGCTCAGGCTGCGCAAGCTCGGCGCCACCCGCGCGCACCCCGCCGCGTCGCATGCCAGGCGGGACTCGGCAAGAAAATCCGGCCCGACCACATTGGTCGCCCAGAGCGCGGCAGAGACTTCGAGGAAGCTTCCGTCTGATAACGCAAGCCTGCCGTTCGTCAGCGCTCCAGCGGTTACGCCGCAGACGATTTCCACGCCGGCTTCGACCAGCGCTGCCCTCGCCACTGCGCGGGCGCGCCGGGGCGCTTCGGCGACCGGTTCGGCGGTGGCCGTCACCAGGACCAAGCGTATGCGCGTGCCCAGCCGTCGCGCCAAAGCCAGGGCCAGCTCCGTCCCGCCAGGGCCGCCGCCAACCACAGCGAGCCGCGCCCCAGACGACAGCGTTTCCTCAAGCGATGCCAGACGGTCCAGGAATTGGCCGATCGGCTTCACTGAAGTGCCGCCGCCGTCGGGCATGGCAGGCACGCCGCCGACATCGATCGAAAGCAGATCGAAGCCAATATCCGGCCGCGCGGAGACGGCGACCGTGCGGCAGGCAAGATCGATCGCGATGGCCTCGGCCACGATCAACCGGGCACCGGCGGCTGCCGCGAGCGGTCCCAGATCGATATGCGCCTGGTCGAAGCTGTATTCGCGGCGGATCAGGCCCGGCAGCATCCCGGAATAGGGCGTGTGCGGTTCGCGGGTGATCAGCGTCAGCCTCACGCCGCGCTCGGGTCGCAGAGCGAAGCGCCGCAGCACCTCCACATGCGCGTGCCCCGCCCCGAGCAACACGAGATCAGTCAGCGCCGGCGTGGTCGGCTGGATCCGCACCCCCAATCGCGCAGCGCTGGGTTAGCTACTTGATCGTCGAGACGGCAGCCGAGCAGATCACCTCGTCCTGCGAGCCGGTGCCACCGGAGCAGCCGATGCCGCCGATGATCTTGCCATCCTCGATGAGCGAAATGCCGCCGCGCGAGGCGACCACGTCGTCGAGCGAGAGGACATAGTTGTAGCCCGACCGCTGCACCGCGTCCTCGAAGGCGTCGGTCGGGCGCCGGTAGCGGACGGCAGTGCGGGCCTTGTGTTCGGCAATCGTGATGGAGGCGAGCTGCGCGCCATCCATGCGAACGAAGGCGACAAGATTGCCGCCCAAATCGACCACTGCAAAGTTCTCCGGCCAGCCGCGTTTAGTGGCCTCGTTCACTGCCGCCTGGATGATCGACTGGGCCTGTTGCAACGAGATCGGCGGCCCATAGGGCGTGGCCCACGGCATCTTGTCGGCGATCACGTCGAGCGGGTTGCCGGGCTGCTGCGTCTGAGCCTTTGCCGCGCTGCCGGCCAGCAGGACGGCGGACAACATCAACGATGTCGGGACCGCGTGTTTCATGCTCGAAACCTCCCTGGAGCTTGTCATTGGATTCCGCGCAGTCCTATGCCGAGCGATACGCCCCGGCCAAGCCCCGGAGGCGCGCTTGCAGTGGGCCATAGCCGGGACGACTATGCCACCTCCACCTCTCCCGCTTCGCGGGAGAGGTGAGGGTGAACCATAAGCGAGGCTCCGGAAGATGCGCTATCTGCTGTTCGCCGCCGTCGCGGCCCTGATCATCCTGCCGCGTCCGGCTGCCGCCCAAGCGGCGGACCAAGGAACGCTGCGGATCGCACTACGCCAGGATGCCGACATCCTCGACCCGACCCTGGCCGGCACCTATGTCGGGCGCATCGTCTTCGCCGGCCTGTGCGATAAGTTGTTCGACATCAATGAGAAGCTGCAGATCGTCCCGCAACTCGCCACCGGCTACGAATGGGCCGATCCAACAACGCTGCTCATCCATCTGCGTCCGAACGTTCTGTTCCAGGACGGGGAGAAGCTGGATGCCGCCGCGGTAAAGGCCACGTTCGAGCGCGACCTGACGATGCCGGCGAGCCTGCGCAAGAGCGAGATCAACAGCATCGACCATGTCGAAATCGTCGATCCCCTGACTGTCCGGCTGGTGCTGAAGCATCCCTCCTCGCCATTCCTGGCACAGCTTACGGACCGCGCCGGCATGATCCTCGCCCCGAAGGTGGTCGAGCAGGAAGGTAAGGATTTCGGCCTGCATCCGGTTTGCACCGGACCCTTCAAGTTCGCCGAACGCGTGCCGCAGGACCACATCACGTTGGAGCGCTTTCCACAGGTACCTGGAACGCCGGGGCGATCCATTTCGACCGCGTGGTCTATCGCGTGATGGTGGATCCGTCCGTGCGGCTTGCCAACTTGAAGGCCGGCGCGGTCGATCTGGTGGAATACATCGTGCCGACGGATATCGCCGCGGCGGAGGCCGACCCGAAGCTGCGCATGGTGATCTCTGATGGGCTCGGCTATGTGGGGATCACCGCCAATGTCGATCACGGCCCGCTTGCCAAGAACCCGTTTGGGCAGGACAAGCTGGTGCGCCAGGCGTTCGAGCGAACGATCGACCGGAAGGCGCTGATCCAGGTTGTCTACAACGGGCTTTATACACCGACCGCCCAGGCGGTTCCGCCGAGTTCGCCGTTTTATGTGCCGTCGATTCAACCGCCTGCACGCGACATCGCGAAGGCAAAGGCGCTCCTGGCGCAGGCGGGCGTGAAGCCGCCGGTGCACGTTGCCATGATGGTGCCGAACAGCCCGGACACCCTCCAGGCCGCCCAGGTGATCCAGTCGATGGCGTCGGAAGCCGGATTCGACGTGAAGATCCAATCGACCGAGTTCGCGACCTCGTTGCAGCAATCCTATGATGGTAACTTCGTGAGCTATCTGATCGGTTGGTCGGGCCGCATCGATATAGACGGCAACACTTATGCCTTCCTGCATAGTGGCCAACGCGACAACGTTGGCAACTACTCCAACCCGATCGTCGATCAGACGTTGGATCAGGCGCGCACCGTCACCGACATCGAGCAGCGCCTGGAGCTGTACGCCAAGATGTGGGAGCAGGAGCGGCAGGATCTGCCGATCATCTATCTGTGGACAGGGAAGAATACCGTTGGCATGACCGCCAAGCTGACCGGGTTCCGGCCGGTACCCGATGGCATGATCCGGCTGCAGGGCCTGCAAATGGAGCAATAGGCCCGTGCGTGGCCTTCTCGGTCTCAGGATCGCCCAGATCATCCCGACGCTTCTGCTGGTCAGCGTCCTGGTGTTCCTGTTGCAACAGCTCATGCCCGGCGATCCCGCCCGCGTCATCGCCGGGGAGGAGCAGGACCCGCAGGCGATCGCGCAGATCCGTGCCGAGCTGTGGCTCGATCGGCCGCTGCCGGTGCAATACGTGCACTGGCTCGGCAAGCTGCTGCACGGCGACCTCGGCTATTCCTGGCGCAACCGGGAACCGGTGACGCAACTCGTGGAGCAGAAGCTGCCGGTCACGCTGCAGCTCAGCGCCATGGCATTCGTCATCGCCGTACTGATTGGCGTGCCGGCTGGCGTGGTCGCGGCGGTGAAACGCAACACCGCCTGGGACTATGTGGCCAATGCCGTGGGTCTTGCCGGGCTCTCCACACCGACGTTCTGGCTCGGCATCATGCTGATCCTGCTGGTGTCGGTACAGCTTGGGTGGCTGCCGCCGTCGGGCTATGTGCCGCTGACGCAGAACTGGGTGCGCTCGCTCGCCACCACCATCATGCCCGCTTTCGTGCTGGGCAACGCGATCGCGGCGATCCTGATGCGGCACACCCGCAGCGCCATGCTGACGGCGCTCGGGCAGGATTATGTGCGCACAGCGCGCGCCAAAGGGCTCGCCGAGCTGGTCGTGATCACCCGGCACGCGCTGCGCAACGCGCTGATCCCGGTGGTGACGCTGGGCGCGCTGGAACTGGGGACGCTGCTGTCCGGGGCGGTGCTGACCGAGCAGGTGTTCAGCATTCCGGGGTTCGGCAAGCTGATCGTGGATGCGGTGTTCAACCGGGACTATCCGGTCGTGCAAGGCGTCGTGCTGGTCACCGCGTTTTTGTACGTCGCGCTCAACCTGATCGCCGACGTGCTCTACGTCGTCATCAACCCCCGCTTGCGCGGCGCTTGATGGGCGTGGCGTCGGCAAAGGCCAGGGGGCTCTGCCCCCCATTGTTCCCTTGGGACCCCCGCCAAGGGCAAGCCCTTGGAACCCTTCCGTTTTGGTTTGGTGTGAAGGGGGCCGGGCGAGCTCTCACCAACCGCTCAATCTCGCCCGGCCCCCTTCACACCAAACCAGTCCGAGGGGTCCAGGGGACTTGTCCCCTGGCGGGGGGTCCAGGGGGGCAGAGCCCCTCTGGCCTCTCCCGACGCCCGCACCCATGAGCGTCACGACAGCCGGCGTGATGCCGGTGCAGAGCCCGGCGCGCCTGGCGGTGCTGGGCTTCGTGGGCCGGCCCGCCGCGGTCGCGGGGCTGGTGGTGATCGTTGCATTCGTCGCGATCGCCATATTCGCGCCGATGATCGCGCCATACGACCCGATCGCAACGAGCTGGCTGGCGATCCGCCAGCCACCGACCTGGGCGCACTGGATGGGAACCGACGAGCTCGGACGCGACGAACTGTCGCGCGTGATCTTCGGGGCGCGCGCGTCGCTGCTGGCGGGCGTGGTGTCAGTGCTGATCGCCGGCGGCATCGGCGTGCCGGCGGGACTGCTGGCGGGGTTTGCCGACGGCGCGATCGATGCGGTGCTGTCTCGCCTGGTCGATGCGATGCTGGCCTGCCCATTCCTGATCCTGGCGATCGCGCTCGCGGCGTTCCTGGGGCCCGACCTGACCAATGCGATGATCGCGATCGGGGTCAGCACCGCGCCGCGCTTCATGCGCGTGGCCCGCGCGGCGACCATGGATGCTGCAAGCCACGACTACGTCGAGGCAGCCTGGGCGATCGGCAACCCGGCCTGGCGGGTGGCGCTGCGGCATGTGGCGCCGAACATTGTGCCGCCGGTGCTGGTGCAGGCGACGCTATCGCTCGCGCAGGCGATCATCGCCGAGGCGAGCCTGTCGTTCCTCGGTCTGGGTCAGCAGCCGCCGCTGCCATCCTGGGGCTCCATGCTGAACGCGGCGCAGCAGTTTCTTTCGCAAGCGCCGTGGTTGGCGATCTTTCCAGGGTTGGCGATCTTCGTCTGCGTGCTGTCGTTCAACCTGGTGGGCGACGGACTGCGGGACGCGCTGGACCCACGAGGGCTTTAATGCTGCCCGCGATCGAGCACATTCCGGGGTACGCACACGTCGCGCGCTCGCTTTCTTCGCAGCCCTGGCGAGATCCGAGTCGACTGTCGCGAATGCCTCGCAGTGGTCCAGTCGGCTTTGCGAGATTTGCGGCGCTGCGAGGCAAGAAAGTTCTAACGCAGATGAAGGTAGATGAACCCCGAACACGCAGATGATTTAGGGCGGTTAGCACAGTAAATGCTCAGCCGATGACGCGTGCGTTGGCAGCCGAATCCTGGCCCGTGGCATGACCGAGCGTGTCTGACTTGAGGATCACGCCCCCCGGTGACGACGTGCCTGATTGCGCGTTACGAAATTGACACAGAGATCACCGAGGGCATCGAGAGCACTGAAATCGGCATTCGACTGCTGCGTTGGGATGCAGCCTACTTCGGGCCGGTACCGCATGTATATTTTCTCGGTGATCTCTGTGTTTAATCCGGCCCCCACGCCGGACCGCCGCCTCATGACAGGCCGGCGACCCCCAATGCCGCGCCGAAGCGCCGGCTCGGCTCCTGCACGTCACCGTACTTGCGATGCATCGCGGTGTGATAAGCTGCCGCCAGCACCAGCCTGTCCTTCTCAGGGCTTTGGCTCTTGCCGAAATCCTGCAGCATGCATTGGGCGATCTCCTGGTTGTGCGGATCGTTGCCCATCCGGCAGGCGCTTAGCGCCACGCGCTCGACCAGTGGTGCGCGGTCGGCGACGTTGTCGAGATAGGCCTGCGTCCAGGCCAGGCTATCTGGCCCGCTCAACGACAAGATTGCGCCTTCGACCCGCTCGAGCAGTTGGCCCGCGCTCATGCGATCGGCGCCGGCCGGCGGGCGGATCGATACCTTGTTTGAATCGCCCGTGTCGCGCTGGTGCGCGGCCACGCGATTGAGGAACGAGGCGGCCACGAACAGTAGCTTCAGCCGCAGCTTATGATCGAAATTATCGTAATACCAGCCAAGCGTGTTGCAGTATTCGTAACAGTGGTGCGGCATCGAGAAATTGTTCTCGTTCTGCGTCTCGATCACAACCTGCGCCGCCGCGACCTGGATCACATCGAGGATCCGCCGCGGGCTTTTGCCGGCCTGCAGCAGCTTGCCCAGAACCTCGATGTAAGCCGGTTCCGGCTCGCGGATGATCGCCCGCGTGAGCTCGGCCGCTTCCTGCTGATCGAGCGGTTCAGTGTTGGCCAGCAGCGCGATCTCGCGCTCGCTGGCGCCGCCATAGGGAACCGCGTGCAGCGTGTCGCCATCGATGAACATCTTCACGGCGTTGCACGCCATCTCATAGGTGGAGTACCAGCGTGGCCCCACCGCGATGTCGAGCGCGCCGGCGTACAGGACGTGGTGCGCGTTCTCCCAGCCGATGAAATTGCCGATCTCCACGGTCGAGCGGGCGCGATAGGCCTTGTGGCCGGTTGTATAAGAACGATTGTAGAGCATCCGGTCCTGCACGTCGATCAGCCCGGCAAATACTAGCTCGGCCAGCACCTCCTTACGGTTGCCTGGCTCCTCCATCAGCCCGAGGAACACGCGATAAGCGTCGAGCACCTGGCCGCGATGCACCAAGGTTAGCCAGTGCCTCAGTCGTTCGCGCAGGGGCCCATCGAGACGCATGGGCTGCTGGTCGGGCCAATAGACGACGGGGGTAGGAGGATCGGCGATCGAGCCGCCCTTGAAGCCACGCGTGTAATGACCCGGCGCCTTGCCGATCTTCTGGTTCCAGATATCGATACCGGTCGGGATGTACCAGATCGTCTGTGCCATCGGCAGTGCCGCCAACCCGTCCGGCAGCATCCGGGCGAGGTTCAGCGTCGCACGCGCCGACAGCAGGCAGTGGTCGTTGTTGACGAAGTTCGGATAGCCGTCGTCGATCCGCTCGTGATATGGCACGTGTGTATAAGGGGCGTGGATGCGCACTCCCTCAGCCATGATCTCCGCCAGCGGTCGGCCGGCGCGCACCAACTCGTAATAAGTCTCGCTCGCCCCGACCTGGTCGCGTGCCAGGATGCGATCCTCCAGCCGGTCGTAGAGCGCCGCCGCCTCGTTGCGCCTGTCTGCCGTCGCCTCTGCCTGTGACATCCGCGTTTCCTCAAGTATCTGCCGTGGCGATGCTACGCCGGGCGGCAGAGGCCCGGCAATCGTCCCGACGGTCGCGTCGGCAGCCACGCGACTGGCGCAGCACATTCCTGGGCTGCAGGTGCTGTTTTACGATCGAGCGAGTGCAGCAGTCGACGAGTAACCGACGAGAAACTCACCAGACCATCCCCGGCAGGCGATCCGGATCGACGGTGCCGCGTGGACGAGTCGCGGAGAACCATTCGGTCGCCGCCATGAAGCGCGGGGCAAGGAACTGATACGTCCGAGTGAGCAACGCGAGGGTCTTCTCGTCGATCTCCGTACCGGCGGCATCCCATTCAGCCAAGATGGGTTCCCAGGCACGCTGAGTACGGGTACAGCCAGTCGCGGCTGGATCGGATGAACGCCCTCTGGCCCTCAATGTTGCGCAGTGCCGACATAACCTCGCCGGTCTGTGCATCCAGGTCGTCGAAGCGTGTGCTGATCCGCCGTAGAGCCGTCGCGCTCAACCGACGCACCTGAATGAGCCGGTCGGTGTGCATCACGTCTCGATGCCCGCCGCGAGGCAGCCGGTCGAGCTTCGTCGTCATGTTTTGCAATCGCCGCAGCAGTCGGTCACGCAACGCCTCGATGTAGGCAAGCTCCTGGCCGAGGTTCTCCAGCAGACCGACCACCTCGGCCGATGAATCCGCGCCAAGCGCCCTCGCTGCGCGTGCCATTGCGTCCTGCACCTGCTCGCGCAGATGCGGATCGTCGGCCACTTGCAGCAACGCGTCGGCGTCGAGGTCGGGTTTCTCGGTGCCGCTTCCGGCGTTCAGCCATTCGATGAGCTGCAGCTTCAACCGCGTGGTGGCTATCTGCAGGTGGACCGGATCGGGTTTCCAGCTCGCCTCGCCGGTAAGCACCTCGTTCGGCAGCGGATCGTCAAGCCGAAGGCCGGCGACAAAGTCGAGCGACTGGGCGATCAGCGCCACCATGCGTCCATCGGGCGAGTCGTCGGGAATGCCGAATTCCCGCTGCAACGATATCAGCGGCAGCGCTGCTTCCTTATCGCCGAGCTGCACCACCATCACCGGCGTCCCGTCTAACTCGGCGGCGCGAAACAGCGGATCTTTGAAGGCCGCGAACAGCCGGTGCGCGAGCTTGCACTTGGTCGGCAGGAACTGGAGGTCGGGCGGTGTTATGGTCGGGTCTCGCATCCGAAGCCCGACGTGAGCACTGGCGGGTGAAGGAACCTCTAACCCGAAACCCACAACGCGCGCATTGTCTTGGCGCGATCGGTACGCCATTGTGTCACCGTCCCGGGCATCCGGCGCGGGAGAGTGCGGCCCACCCGTTACGCCGGGCCGCCGCCGAAGGCGCAACCGGCCCCCGGAAACGCTCAGGCACCAGGGACCGCGCCGGAATCGGGGACCTCTGGAAAGCCGATCTGGCACGCGCGCGCCGGGTCGCACCGAAGAAGTAAGGGCAGGGATCGACGATCCCCGGCCCGAATCTTTCAGGTATCCGCGACAGAGGGGGGTCGGTCTCATCGGCGCCGTGCCGGTGGGAAGGCCCTGGCCGCGGAGCAGACGCTTGGTCGAGAACGCATTACCCGACGACCCGACCCCGACGACCCTGCGGACGACCCCGCTTGATGCTTGGCACCGCGCGCAGGGTGCGCGGATGGTGCCGTTCGCCGGCTATTCGATGCCGGTGCAATACCGCGGCGTGATCGCCGAGCATCAGCACTGCCGCACCCGCGCCGCGCTGTTCGACGTGTCGCACATGGGCCAGGCTGCGCTGACCGGTGCCGCGGCGGCCGCGCTGGAACGGCTGGTCCCGGGAGATATCATCGGCCTCAAGCCCGGCCGGCAGCGCTACACGCTGCTGACCAACGAGGCGGGCGGCATCATCGACGACCTGATGGTTGCCAATCTCGGCAACGACCGGCTGTTCCTGGTGGTCAATGCCGCGCGCAAGGCGGTCGATCTGCCACATATCGCGGCGTCATTGCCGCCTTCGGTTCGCTTAGTGGAGCTCGATGACCGAGCGCTGCTCGCCTTGCAGGGGCCGCCTGCGGCGCAGGTCCTGCTGCGTCTTTGTCCAGCGGCCCCCTCGCTGCCCTTCATGGGCGTGAGCGAGACGCTGGTGGCCGGGCATCCCTGCCTGGTCACTCGCTCCGGCTATACCGGCGAAGACGGGTTCGAGATCTCCGTCCCTGCCGACCACGCCGAGGCACTGGCGCGGGCACTGGTCGAGCAGCCGGAAGTCGCGCCCGCCGGTCTTGGCGCCCGCGACTCGCTGCGGCTGGAAGCCGGGCTCTGCCTCTACGGCAACGACATCGACGAGCTGACCACGCCGGTGGAGGCCGGGCTGCTCTGGGTCATCGGCAAGCGCCGCCGCGCGACCTGGGACTTCCCCGGTGGCGAGGTCGTCCGCGACCAGTTGCAGACCGGCGCCCCACGCCTGCGAGTGGGTATCCGGCCGGAGGGTCGCGCGCTGGCCCGCGCGTTGACCGACATCGTCGCCGATGACGGGACGGCGGCAGGCACGGTCACCTCCGGCGGCTTCTCGCCGACACTGAACGCACCCATCGCCATGGGTTATGTGCGACGCGACCTCGCCGCCGACGGCACCCGGGTGCATCTGATGGTGCGCGGCAAGCCGCTGCCCGCCGCTGTTGCCCCGCTGCCGTTCGTCCCGCATCGCTATGTGCGATAGGCGACGCCGTGATGACCGCGAATGCGCGCTCTTTATTCGCCTCTCCCGCTCTGCGGGAGAGGTCGGTTCGCGTAGCGAACCGGGTGAGGGTCTGGCCCGCCTATGCGCTCACCCGCCGCGCTGACGCGCGGCGACCTCTCCCGCAGAGCGGGAGAGGTGAACTGATAACGTCCCAGCCGTAGAGGAACGAGCCATGTCCCTCAAACCCGATCCAAACCGCACCAATCTCGAGACCCGCTTCACCAAGGATCACGAATGGGTCCGTCTGGACGGCGATATCGCTATCATCGGCATCACCGAACACGCGCAGGAGCAGCTCGGTGACCTTGTGTTCGTCGAACTGCCCGAGGTCGGCCGCGAGGTCGAGCCGGGCGATGCCTGTGCGGTGGTCGAAAGCGTGAAGGCCGCCGCCGACGTGTTTGCACCGCTTGCCGGCAAAGTGGTCGAGATCAACCAGGCGGTGGTCGATGACCCCTCGGTGGTGAACGCCGAGCCGGAGAGCGACGGCTGGATGTTCAAGCTGGAGCTGTCCGAGCCGGAGACCTTCGACGACCTGCTGGACGAGGCCGGCTATCGCGAATTCCTGGAGACACTGTGATGGACCAGCTCGCCGAGTTGGGGACGCTCGAAGCATCCGACAGCTTCGTCGCGCGGCATATCGGCCCGTCGGAGGTCGAGATCGCGGCGATGCTGGGCACGCTGGGCGCGGCGAGCCTGTCTGACCTGGCGGCCAAGGCGGTACCTGCTGCCATCCGCAGCAACCGCGCGCTCGACCTGCCGCCGCCGATCGACGAGGCGGGGGTGCTGGCCGAGCTGCGCGAGCTCGCGTCTCGCAACGAGCTGAAGAAGTCGCTGATCGGCATGGGCTATCACGGCACCGTCACGCCGCCGGTGATCCTGCGCAACGTGCTGGAGAATCCCGGCTGGTACACCGCCTACACGCCGTACCAGGCAGAGATCGCGCAGGGCCGGCTGGAAGCCTTGCTCAACTTCCAGACCATGATCTGCGAGCTGACCGGGATGCAGATCGCCAACGCCTCGTTGCTGGACGAGGCGACCGCGGCGGCCGAGGGAGTGGCGTTGGCGCATGCTGTCAGTCGCGCGAAATCCGATGTGCTGGTGGTCGCCACCGATGTGCATCCGCAGACGAGGGCGGTGCTGGCGACGCGTGCGCAGCCGCTCGGCATGCGGCTGGTAGATGTGGCGCCGGGGGACTTGGCGGCGATCGGTGCCGCAGAGCCGTTCGCGCTGGTGCTGCAATACCCCGGCACCACGGGCGCGGTTCGCGAGCTGTCGGCCGAGATCGACGCGGCGCATGCCGCCGGCGCGCTGGCGATCGTCGCCGCCGATCCGCTGTCACTGGCGCTGCTGACGACGCCCGGCGAGATGGGCGCCGACGTGGTGGTTGGCTCGGCGCAGCGCTTCGGGGTGCCGATGGGCTTCGGCGGGCCGCATGCCGGGTTCTTCGCGACGCGAGACACTTATCGTCGGGCAATGCCGGGCCGACTGGTCGGCGTCTCGATCGATGCAACGGGCACGCCGGCCCTGCGGCTCGCGCTGCAGACGCGCGAGCAGCATATCCGGCGCGAGAAGGCGACCTCCAACATCTGCACCGCGCAGGTGCTGCTGGCGGTGATCGCCGCATTCTACGCAGTCTGGCACGGGCCGGAGGGGCTGCGCCGCATCGCCCGCCGCGTGAACCTGCAAGCGCGGCTGCTGGCCGATGTGGCACGACGGGCAGGGCTGGCGCTGCGCCACGACGATTTCTTCGACACGATCGCAATCGAATGCCCCAATGCCAATGCGCTGATCGCCCGCGCGCTGGAGGCGGGGTTTAATCTGCGGCGGATCGATGATTCCGGCGTGGGCATTGCGCTCGACGAGACGGTGACCCGCGCGGAGCTGACGCGCCTGGCGACGGTCCTGGGCGGCGAGTTGGGTTCCGCCGCCCCCAGCATCCCCGCGGCATTGCTGCGCAACACGCTATTCCTGCCGCAGGCCGTGTTCAGTGAGCATCACGCCGAGCATGCGATGCTGCGCTACCTCAAGCGGTTGGAGGACAAGGACGTTGCGCTGAACCGCAGCATGATCCCGCTGGGTTCCTGCACGATGAAGCTGAATGCGTCGGCGGAGATGATCCCGATCACTCTGCCGGGGTTTGCCGACATGCATCCCTTCGCACCGGCCGAGCAGACGGCGGGCTATGCCGAGGTGATCTTCCGTCTGGCGACGTGGCTGAAGGAGATCACCGGTTTCGCCGCAGTGTCATTGCAGCCGAATGCCGGCTCCCAGGGCGAGTATGCCGGGCTGCTGGCGATTCGCGCGTACCACGCCGCACGTGGGGAGAGCGGACGGGATGTGTGCCTGATCCCGGCCTCAGCGCACGGGACCAATCCGGCCAGCGCCGCGATGGCGGGGCTGCGCGTTGTCGTGGTCGGCTGCGACCGCGACGGCAATGTCGATCTTGCCGACCTGCGCAGCAAAGTCGAGGCGCATGCCGCGCGGTTGGCGGCGCTGATGATCACGTACCCAAGCACGCACGGCGTGTTCGAGACAGAGATCCGCGACATCTGCTCGGTTGTGCACGCGGCTGGCGGGCAGGTGTATATGGACGGCGCCAATATGAACGCGCAGGTAGGGCTGACCAGCCCGGCCTCGATTGGCGCGGATGTGTGCCATCTTAATCTGCACAAGACGTTCTGCATCCCGCATGGCGGCGGCGGGCCAGGTGTCGGTCCGATCGGGGTGGCGGCGCATCTCGCGCCCTATCTGCCGAACCATCCGTTGCGCCCCGATGCGGGCCCGGCGAGCGGGATCGGACCGGTCGCCGCCGCACCGTTCGGCAGCGCCCTGATCCTGCCGATCTCCTACGCCTATGTCCGGATGATGGGCGCGGCAGGGCTGACGCGGGCAACCGAAGTGGCCATCCTGAATGCCAATTACGTCGCGGCCCGGCTTCGGCCGCATTTCCCGGTGCTTTATACGGGACCGGGCGGGATGGTTGCGCATGAATGCATCATCGACTGCCGCGGCTTCCAGGCCGAAGCGGGAGTGATGGTCGAGGATATCGCCAAACGGCTGGCCGATTTCGGCTTCCACGCGCCGACCATGTCATGGCCGGTGGCGGGCACGCTGATGGTCGAGCCCACCGAGAGCGAATCGAAAGCCGAGATCGACCGGTTCTGCGAGGCGATGATCTCGATCCGCGGGGAGATCGCGGCAATCGCCGCTGGACGGCTGGACCGGGCGGACAATCCACTGAAGAACGCTCCGCACACCGCCGCTGAAGTGATGGCCGGGGAATGGACGCACGGCTATTCGCGCGAGCAGGCGGCGTTCCCAGCCGCTTTCGTGCGCGAGGCGAAATACTGGCCGCCGGTCAAGCGGGTGGACAACGTGTACGGGGACCGGCACTTGGTGTGCACGTGCGCGCCGCTGGAGGCTTACGCGCAGGCGGCGGATTGATCAGTCGGTAAGGCCAGGGGGCTCCGCCCCCTGGACCCCCGCCAAGGGCACGCCCTTGGAACCCGTTCGTTTAGCCCGGGCATGGTCGGCGACCAGCGCTTCCAACATGCCGGTCAGTCGCGCGGAGAGCCCTTCGGGGCCGACGCTCTGCGCGGCAACGCGGGCGCCTTCGCATAGCAGGAACACCTCGTCGGCGAGACGCTCCGGATCGGCCAGCTCGGCGTCCTGACAGAGGCGAACGAGGCGTTCGCGCACCATGGTCTTGTGCTCGCGGATCACACGCCGCGCGGGGTGATCCTTGTCGGGCAGTTCGACCGCAGCGTTGGCAAGCGCGCATCCGCGGTCCGCCTCGTTCACCTTGAACTGACCGACGTAGCGCAGCCAAGCCAGGAGCTGCCCTTTCGGGTCGCCGGCATGGGTGGCAGCGCATTCGTCCCAAACAGTGTCAAATTCCCGCGTGAGCTCGCGCAGACACTCGGCCACCAACTGGTCTTTCGAGCCGAAGTGACGATAGAGCGTCATCTTATTGGTGCCCGCCGCCTCGGCGATCGCATCGACGCCCACCGTATGGATGCCGCGACGGTAAAATAATTCGCGAGCAACAGCGAGGATTCGCTGGCGCGGCGGCTCGCCACCGCGTTGCCGCTCGGCCTCGGCTCTTGCGGCTGACGGGTTCATGGCCAATTCTTCCCTTGACATGTTACAGACCGGTCAGTATCTAGCGGGTGTTACCGCTCAGTACCGCTCATTTATAGCACGCCCGAGCCGATTTCCACCCCTTTCTACGAAGGACCCGCCATGTGCGATCGCGAGCTGACGCTGGCCGACCTTCTGGCCGATCCCATGGTCCTCGCCATGATGGCGGCCGATCGTGTCGATCCCGCCGCGTTGGCGGCCGAGCTACGGGCGTTGGCCCAGCGCCTCTGGTCGGCTGATCGAGCACAAATCCGCACCGCGCGAGCCGATCAACCATGGTGAATTTTTTCATCCATCGGCCGGTGTTCGCATCGGTCATCGCCATCATCATGCTGTTGACCGGTCTGATCGCTTACAGGCTGCTGCCAGTCGCGCAGTTTCCGGACATCACGCCGCCGCAGGTGGTGGTTACCGCAACCTATCCGGGTGCCAGCTCGCAGGTGGTAGCGGATACCGTGACCACCCCACTCGAGCAGCAGATCAACGGCGTGCCGGGCATGGCCTACATGTCGTCGGTCAGCGCCAACGACGGCAGCTCGACCATCACCATCACGTTCGATGTGGGCTATCCGATCGACATCGCCGCGGTCGATGTGCAGAATCGCGTCTCACAGGCAGCGGCGCAACTCCCGGCGATCGTCAATCAGGCCGGCATCGTCATCACCAAGAAGAACCCCGACATCATGCTGGGGGTAAATCTTTATTCTTCAGACGGCTCGATCGATCTTGCGACCATCAGCAACTATGCCTATCTGCAGATCGTCGATCCGCTGAAGCGGCTGCCGGGTGTCGGCGATGTCGCGATATTCGGCGAGCGGCGCTATTCCATGCGCGTCTGGCTCGACCCGGACAAGCTCGCCAAGCTTGGCATCACCGCGGTCGATGTGCAGAACGCCATCGCCGAGCAGAACATCCAGGTTGCCGCCGGCAAGCTGGGACAGGCACCGGCGCCGCCCGGCACGATGTTCGAATACCAGGTCAACACGCTCGGTCGGCTCAGCGATCCGCAGCAGTTCGGCAACATCGTCATTCGGGCCGGCACGGGCAGCGAAGCCGTGGTGCGGCTGCACGACGTCGCCCGCATCGAGCTTGGGGCGTTGCAATACACCTCAAGCGCCAAGTTGAACGACACGCCGACAGTTTTCATCGCTGTCTATCAGACGCCCGGGTCCAATGCGCTGGCAGTCGATAAGGAGATACGAGCGAGAATGGCGGAGCTGGCCAGGCGCTTCCCAAAGGGTCTCGCCTGGGGGATCGAATACGACACGACGACGTTCGTGTCCGCCTCTATGCATGACGTGGTGATCACCTTGGCCGAGGCGCTGGCACTGGTGATTGCCGTCGTGTTCCTGTTCCTGCAGAGCTGGCGCACCACGGTTATTCCCGCCATCGCCATCCCGGTCTCGTTGATTGCAACGCTGGCGGTGATGCTGGCGCTGGGCTTCTCGCTCAACACGGTGAGCATGCTCGGCATGGTGCTGGCGATCGGCCTAGTTGTCGATGACGCCATCGTGGTGGTCGAGAATGTGGAGCGTCAGCTCGAGCTGGGGCTGTCTCCGGTTGCCGCCGCGGTCGCGGCGATGCGCGAGGTCACCGGTCCCATCATTGCCACCACTGCGGTGCTGCTGGCGGTTTTCGTGCCGGTCGCTTTCCTGCCCGGTGTCACCGGCCGTCTCTACAACCAGTTTGCCCTCACCATCGCGATCTCGGTTGCCATCTCGGCATTCAACTCGCTGACCCTGAGCCCGGCGTTGTGCGCCGTGCTGCTTCGCCAGCGGGAGCCGTCACGCTTCTTCCTTTTTCGCGGCTTCAACGCGGCGTTCGCGCGCGCCGCAAGCGGGTATGCGGCGGCGGTCCGACACATCATCGGGGCGCGTTGGGGCGCGCTCGCTTTGTTTGCTGGCGGGCTGATGCTGACGTACGGGATCTATTCGCGCATTCCGGTCGGGTTCCTGCCGGTCGAGGACCAGGGTTATTTCTTCGCGGTGATTCAGCTTCCGGACGGTGCGTCGTTGCAGCGGACGGAGCAAGTGGCCGAGAAGGTTCGCCACATCCTGGCGGCGCAGGACGGAGTCAAAGAGGTAATACCGGTTACCGGCACGAACTTCCTGACCGGTGCTAATCAGTCGAATTCCGCGGTCGAGTTCGCGCTGCTTAAGCCGTGGAGCGAACGCGGCAGGGCACTGACCGCATCGCGTATCGTCGTCGAGGTCCGCCCGAAGCTGCTGGCGATTCCGGACGCCATCGCGCTGAGCTTCGATCCGCCCTCGATTCCGGGCATCGCGACCACCGGCGGCTTCGAATTCGAGGTCGAAGACCTGACCGGCCGCGGCGCACAGGCGCTGAATGATGCGACGCAGGCGCTGCTTGCCGCGGCGCGGCAGCAGCCGGAGCTCAATGCACAGCAACTGTTCACCACGTTCAGCACTTCCACGCCGGAATATACCTACGATCTCGACCGGACCAAAGCCGAGCTTCTCGGTTTGCAGCTCCCTGACGTGTTCAACACGCTACAGATCGAGCTCGGCTCGCTCTATGTGAACGACTTCAACCTGTTCGGCCGGACCTTCCACGTGACGATGCAGGCTGAGACCCGGGCGCGATCGAATACCGCCGATCTGTCGCGCCTCTATGTGCGCAACGCGAGCGGAGGGATGATACCGCTGAACACGCTCGGGACGCTGCGGCCGACGGTCGGGCCGGAGTTCGTATCGCACTACAACATCTATGGCTCGGCCCTAATCAACGGCGTGCCGGCGCCGGGGTACAGCTCGGGGCAGGCGATTGCCGCGATGCAGCGGGCGGCGGCACAGGCCTTGCCGGCGGATTTCGGTTACGAGTGGACCGGCATCACCTATCAGCAGCTCAAGGCAGGGTCGGTGGCGGCGATCGTGTTCGGCCTTGCCATGGTGTTCGTGTTCCTATTCCTGGCCGCTCAGTACCAGAGCTGGTCAATGCCCTTCATGGTCATCCTGGGGGTGCCGCTCGCGCTGTTGGGGGCAGTGATGGCGCTATGGACGCGCGGCATGCAGTTCGACGTGTTTTCAGAGATCGGTCTGGTCATGCTGATCGGCCTGTCGGCGAAGAACGCCATCCTGATCGTCGAGTTCGCGCGGCAGCGACGGGAGCAAGGTCTGGATATCGTAGCGGCTGCGATGGAAGCAGGGCGCCTGCGGCTGCGCCCGATCCTGATGACGGCGTTTGCTTTCATCCTGGGCGTGGTTCCGCTGATGCTCGCCTCCGGCGCCGGCGCGGCCAGTCGGCAGTCGATCGGCACCACCGTGTTCGGCGGCATGCTGGCCGCCACCATCCTCGGGCTGGCGTTCGTGCCGGTGTTCTACGCGGTCATCGAACGCCTGCGCGAGGGTAGCGCTGCATCGCGGAACACCGCGGAGCCAGCCAGTCATCATGGGCATGGGGCAGCCCCAGGCGAGTAGCAGTCGGAGCAAGCAAGTCATGCGTTTCTCAGCAACCACCGCGGGCTTCGCAGTGAGTGCCGTTGCCGTGGCGGCGATCGGCTTCGTGCTTCTGGCCGATGCCGGTCACGGTGCGCAACGCGTCGCAGTCGCGCCGCAGGCGGCACGGGGCGGCGGTATGCCGGTGCCTGTGGTGTCCGTCATTAAGCGGACGGTCCCCGTTTATCTCGACTACGTCGGCACCACGGAGGCGATCCGCAACGTCACGCTGCAAGCAAAGGTGACCGGGTATCTTGCGGAGCAAGCTGCCAAGGACGGCGCCGATGTGAAGCAAGGCCAACTGCTCTACCGGATCGATCCGCGCGACTACCAGGCAGCGCTCGATCAGGTGAAAGCGCAGGCGAAGCACGACGCGGCGGCGTTCGACTATTCGCGCGCATCGCAACGCCGCAACGCGGCGCTGAGCCAGGACGGTTGGGTGACCCAGGACACCTTCGACCAGACGACCAGCACGTTGCATCAGGCCGAAGCGACACTCTCGGCGGATGCGGCGGCGATCCAGACAGCGGAGCTCAACCTCGGCTACACCGAGATCTGCGCCCCATTTGCCGGGCGACTGGGCAGGAGCCAGGTGCATGAAGGAGCGTTGATCAGCGCTGCCGGCACGTCGCTCAACACGCTGGTCCAGCTCGATCCGATCTATGCGACGTTCAACCCGAGTGAGACGGACCTGGCTGCGATCGAGAAGTCGCGGTCGAAGGGGGAGGTTCCGGTCGAGGTGCGGTCGTCCGACGATGCGCAGCGATCGTTCAGGGGTACGTTGTCGTTTCTTGACAACGTGGTCGATCGAAGCACCGGGACCATCACCGCGCGGGCGACCATCGACAACCCAGACCACAGTCTGCTGCCGGGCGAGTTCGTGCATGTGCGGGTGCATGTCGCCGACCAGCCGAATGCGCTTCTTGTGCCGCAGGTGGCGTTGGGGTCGAGCCAACTCGGCAAGTTCGTTTATGTGGTCGGGCCGGACGGCAGGGTGGAACAGCGGTTCGTGTCGCCTGGCGCGAGTTATGGCGGGCTTGTTGTTATTGATAAGGGCGTAAAGGAGGGCGATCGGATCATCGTCGGTAATCTTCAGAAGATCGCTGCGGGTGTTCCGGTGCAGCCGGAGTTGGTGCGGGATGGTGGCGCCTGACGAAGCTGGCCGTGACGGAGATGGACCGCGGTCCATGGCGGGTCAGGCTGGGTGCTTCTTCCGTCGAGCGCCGAATCGGGACGGCGGGGTTGGCCATGGGCCGGCCCCGTGTGTGGTTGTGTGGGTCCATGGTGCCTCACTGGCACGGCCCCCTCCCGCAAGGGGAGGGGCACTCGCACCCGCTAGGGTGGGCCGGTGCAGGCGGGAGCTGGGGATGGCGCCGGCCATGCGGGAAACGTGACGATGGGCTGGCCGGCGATGGGAATGGGACTGAAGGTGGGGCTGCCGCTGGGGCTGGGGCTGGCAGCGGGATCGGCAGAACGCCGCTTGCGTTGGTTCGGGAGCGCGAGAGTGGTGAGATTGCCGCCGTAGTCGATGAGAGCGAGGCACAGTTCGTCCCATGTCGCACGATCCATCTGCCCAGGCACGATGCCAAGATCGAGGCAGATCTCGACGAGGACGGCGCCGATCGGGCGGCGGCGGTCCTTGGCGAGGATTTCCTCGGGCGTGGGCAGGCGGGCGAGGCTCGGAGCCTCGGCCGGGGCTGGCCGGCTTGGCGGCGTGCGGCTTGCGTGGGGACGGCAGGCGGATGGCCGTGGGCTTCAGGTCCTGGCCGCGGGCGGCGCGCCGGCTGAGCCTGGCTGCGAGCGCGGCGGCGCGGAGCAGGCCGCGGGCGATGCGGGCGAGGATCGGTGCGAAATCGCCGGTAGCAGAAGATGGTGGCGACGAAGGCGAAGCAGGGGAGGACGTGCGGGTCGGCGGTGTGCCGGCGCAGCGTGTCGGCGAGGTTCTGGCCGTAGGCGATGAGCGTGCGGACGAGGCTGAGGACCTGGCCGATGCGCGGCGGCACGGCCCGATGAGGATCGGGTTGGACGGCGGCGGCCGGGGCGGTGGCGGTGTCGAACACGAACGAAACAAGAACATAAAACGCGGGCGATGTCAAGGAATATTTTCAGGGGCGCGCCGACGTGCGGTGGACCGCGATGCGTGAGGCGGACGCACTGGACCACGGCTGTCCGGTTAAATTTTTCACTGGACGAGGCGTACCCCTTGATTTTCCTCGCTCGCCAGAGCGGCCGCCGTCGGTCGAGAGATAGGCATAGGATTTACGCGCATTCGCGGGGTTGGCTTTGTGTCGCCGGCCGGCCAACGGGTCCGTCATCGTCTGTCGGCAGCATTGCAAAAGAGAGATTTTAAAACGCAGATTTGATACCAGCGGACCTGTCCAATGACCGGTCTCGACCCAAAGCCGTCATTCGATCGGATCGGGGAACGCCGCGCTCCACCCACAGTGGAGGCTGTGTGTAGCTTCACCCAGGTCCGCAGTGCACCCGCATGGCGTGGTTTGTCTGCTTACCAATGCGAGACCATATGGTACTCGGCCATACACTGCGGCAGCATCTTTGAGCTGAGCAGCTCGACCCCTGGGACGAGCTCGCCGCGCTCGATGCCTCGTGCGGCCAAGTCCTCCTCGATGACCAACACCGGGATCTTTCGCTTCTCGATGAGATCGACGATGTCATTGTCCATGCGTGGCGCCTGCGTCTGCTGCCACCCACCGATGTTGATCCCTGGCGCGCCCTGCCCCACGACCGCGTAGTTCACGGCGTTTCCACGCAGCACGACAGTGTGCTCGGCTCCCGCGCCCTGCATCGCGGCAAGCAGCCAGAGGATCGTGTCGTCCTGCTCTTCCATGACGGCCCGGTAGGCCGTCTCGACGATGTTCAGCGTTTTCTTGGCCATGGGATCCCTCACTTCGTCGGTATGGCGAGCACGTTGTCGGACGCTTCGCAGAACGCATGGAAATCGGCTGGAGAGCCCCGCCTGCCGGCGGCGAACTCGCCCACGCCGCGTTCGTCGACACACAGGCCGCAGTTCACCCAGTCGACCTTGCCACCGTTCTGCGCGGCAAGCGCCAGCAGGGCCGTGACCTGGTCCTTGGTCGTGGGGTGATTTTCTTCGGCGACGTTCTTGCCATGCACCGGGTTCGGATGCGGCGCCTGCCTGGTGAAAGCCAGGCCGGAAGCGCCTTCGTAGGCGAACACGTTGATGTTGTGTCCGCGTTGCGCCATGACGCCGAGGATGCGGAAGGCGGTTGTCAGATTTTCCGACTCATACGGCGGATCCATCAGTGCCATGGTGAAGGTCTTTTGCGACATGTCCGTCTCCTAATGCCAAAGAGTCTTGTGCCCGGCTTCCAGATGATCGACCACGATATCGATGGGCGCGATCTGGACACCGTCGAGCAGCCTGGTCATGCCCCGCTCCTTGAGCGCGAAGTCGTCGGCGAGTATCTTGACGCCGGAGCCCGCCAGCGCCCGAAGCTGCGGGGCCTGCGCTGACGGCCGCGCCGCAAGCACCGCATTTTGCACCAGAAAAAGCGTCACTTGGTTGCCCGCTTCCGCCAGCCCGCGTGCCAGCTCGCAGTAGTACCCTACGTCGTTCGATTCGAAGGGATCCCTCGATTCGATCAGCAAATATTCTCCCATCTCGCCCTCCTGATTGTTAGGCTTATCGTAGGCCCGTCACGCACTTCCGCACAGTGTTGACCGATCAGCCAGTCCCGCCTTCGACACAGCGGGCTTCAGCGCAGCATCGTAGCATGCCCCCTGGCAGGTAATCGCGATAATTCGACCGGGTCTGAACGTCCGCTCACCACCCCGAGCGGCGGTAGCCGGACTGCCCCACCCGAACCGCCGGAGTCGACCCATAGCGGTCCTTTACAGTAATCGTCTTCCGCCCTTTCAAAGCGCAAGTGCCAGGTCCTCCCATGGACCACGGATGAAGCTTGCGACCTCGAAGCGTCCATCGGCCGCCCACAGGATGCTAAGCACCTTCGCGCTGTGCCATACCTCAAGGCCGTAGGGTAAATCCGCCGTTGCATGCTGCCGTTCCACGGCGTGCCGGTAGCCCGGCGAGGATGCTTCCCCGGGTTGCAGGTCATTGAAGGGCGTCCAGTGATGGATGAGCCAGGGAGCCTGCTCCAAGGTGACCAGTCTCACGAGGTCACGCTGGACTTCGAGCCTGCCGCCTTGGCGAACCAGCGGAAGAAGGTGGTCGCGGATCGCGAGCGCGCGCTCTTCGTTGGACGCTACGAGTTTCAGGCTCATGTGATCGTCCCTGCAGTTCGCTTCCGCAGCAGCCAAACCGGAAGGAGAAGCATGCCAGCGGCATCATAGTCCACCTATCGCGTTAACGCTGCGGCGAAAGAGGATTCAACTCTGAAAGCACGGCGGGCACCCCGAACAGGGGTAGGTTGGCAGAGCGGCCGCAACGGCCGCCGTCGACCCGAAGCGGTCGTCCCGCAGACAAGGCATTCCCGTGGGCGCTGACACGGACGCGCTCAGGGCCTCCAGGAACTCATGGTCGATTTCGGTCATAGGTTTCGGAAAGCGCAACCCATTGATCGGATTGATGCCAACGGAGTTTCCAAAACTCTTGCAGATCGTGTGAAAACGAGGTCGTCAACAGCAGCCGTGCAATATTCCATCGCGAATGATCCTCTGCGGACACGAAAAACTCAACATGGCCCTGCGCGACGCAGCAGGATTGCTCGTTGTCGTTACGGCACGGGGTTTTCACACGGTCTGCTTAACTTACGCACCGGCGCGCCGGTGTGACATTACTAGGGCGTGTCGTCAATTGAGTAGAATCGCGCTTGCGGTGAGATAGACGGCGGCGAGAAAGTTGCGGGCAGTCTTGTCATAACGGGTGGCGATGGCGCGGAATTGCTTGAGTTTGGCGAAGAAGTTCTCGATCAGATGGCGCGCCTTATAGAGGTGCCGATCGAACTTCCGCGGTGACCGCCGGTTGGCCTTCGGCGGGATCACGGCGGTTTTGCCGGCGGCAGCCAACGGCTGGATGACCCGCTCGTCGGCATCGAACGCTTTATCGGCGATCAACACCTCGGCCTGCATGTCCGGCAAGAGGTGGTCGGCACCGACCAGATCGTGAGCCTCGCCGCCGGTCAGGAAGAAGCTCACCGGATTGCCGAGTGCATCAACCAAAGTATGGATCTTGGTGCTCAATCCACCGCGCGAGCGGCCGATCGCCTGGTCCTCGCCGTCTTTTTTTAGCGCCGGCACTGTGCTGATGGGCCCGCACAATGGTGCTGTCGATCATCGCGTATTCGTTGTCGGCGTCGGCGGCCAGATGCTGAAACACCCGCTTCCAGACCCCGGATTTGGCCCATCGGCTGAAGCGCCGGTGGATGTTCTTCCAGTCGCCGAAGCGTTCCGGCAGGTCGCGCCACGGAGTGCCGGCCCGGTAGCGATAGAGCACTGCTTCCACGAACAGGCGGTTATCCGCCGCCGTCACCCCAACCGAGCCCTCCCGGCCGGGTAGAAGGTGCTTGATCCGGTCCCACTCGTCGTCACGAAGCCCGTAGCGGCGCATCGGTCAGCTCCTCAAAAGCTGACCGCCTACGAATTGAAGAACACGCCGCGCCGGAATCGGGTATTTTACCCCCGCGTGCTGATTACCGCTGGATGTGCAATTCGGACTCAACAACCTGCCGCGAATCGGGAAGCCGCCGGAACGGAATTGACGACAGCCCTAGTCTGGTGTGGCGCTCTTTTTCGCCTTCCAGGCACGGACCTTGTCGGTCAACCCGTCATGGTCGCCCAGTTCGCGCTTTGGTGGATCGTCCCACCAGTCGTGGCGCAGTGCCTTTCGCTCCGGATTGCGCGGATAACAGATCCGGTTCTCGGGCTTGTGGGTTTCGCCGACCACCAACAACCGGACCTCCGCCTCGGTGTTGTTGAGGAAGCTATGCGAGATGCCGGTGCCGGCCGGAAAGCCGACGCCGTCGCCCGGCTGCAACCGGTACAGCCGGCCATCGAGCCAGACATCGGGAGTGCCATCGATCACATAGACGAACTCCTCCTCCGCGCTTTCGGCATGAGGGAAGGAGGTGCGCCGCCCGGGCGGCAATCGATGGTGATGAATACCCAACCTGTCGAGCCCGAAATGACTTCCGAATGGTGCACCGATTCTCATCAACTCATCGTCGCCCTTGTAGCGATGGTTGTCCGGCTCCTCGATCTCGGTCCAATGCGCAATGCAGGATGGGCGATCCGTCGATGCCATGTGAGTCCTCCAGGCAAGGCGAGACCATGATGCTAGCTGACGGCGATTGGTCGCGCCAAGGAGAACTCTCCCATCCAACAGGGGGAGGGTCGGACAGCTATCTGACTAGCCTGGATTTCCACGGAGCCGAGCCCGCCTAACGGTGGGCGAGTCAAGCGATTCTAAAGACTCGCTTTTTTGCGTGATTTGTTATGCATGATGGTGCGCTGATAGCCCATTTGTACGTTGTCTTCTCCTTGCCAAAGGAAGACTGCCAGGATTCCGCCTCGCCATCGGTTGATGCAAAAATGCAGCACCATAGCCCTTCTCTGGCAGGCGCAGGGGTTGTCACGTCTTTCTCGCTTGACACTATATATGGGGTTAGACACCGTGCACAAGTGGCTATCAGAGCACCATATGACCTAACAAAGTGCCGCCGCTTCTTCGTCCGGCCGGCGACCCCACGGCAGCGCCAATACGAGGCATTGCGCGCCTATTTCTTCGAAGGCATTGGCTCTGACGCGGCGGCGCGACGGTTCGGCTACTCACCGGGCGCATTCCGGGTGCTCTGCCACGCCTTTCGTCGCGGCGAACTGCCAGACTTCTTCGCCGTCGTCCGACCGGGTCGGCGTGAGCAGCCCAGAAAGGGCCGTGCCCATGACCAGATCGTGGCGCTGCGCAAACGCAATTACTCAGTCTACGAGATCAGTCAGGCGCTTTCCGAACGGGGAATGCCACTCAGTGCGACTGCGGTACGCGAGGTCCTCGCCGCGGAAGGGTTCGCACCGCTGCCGCGGCGGCTCGACGAGGAGCGTCCGGCCGTAGCCGGGCCCAGCACCGAGGCAGTCGCCAACATCCGCAGCTTCACGCTCACGCCGCGCGAGTTCACGACACGGGTCGGGGGGCTGTTCCTGTTCATCGCCGAACTGGTGCGTTTGAACACCGACACCCTGGCGCTCGGCGCCAAACTCCCCGGCTCGCGCATGATCCCGGCCGCGCATGCTTTGCGCGCCTCGCTGGCTCTGAAGCTATGGGCCATTGAGCGGAAGAGCCATATCATGGCGCTGGTTGCCGACGAAGGCCTGGCGCTGTTCTGCGGGCTCAACGTCATGCCGAAGAGGAGCTTCCTGTCGGAGTATTCCTCACGGATCACCCCGCAGAACGTCTCGCGGTTGCTCGCTCTGTGGCACGAACGGTTGGCCGGAGAGGCGCTCTTCAGCGGGGAGTCGATCAACCTCGATTTCCACTCCGTGCCCTATTTCGGCGAACACCCGGTGGTCGAAACCCACTATCTGCCGAGGCGCAGTCGCCGTCAGCCCAGCATCCTCACGTTCCTCGCCCAGGACGCCGACAGTCAGGTGTTCTGCTACTCGAACGCCGACATTCGCAAGGGTGAGGAGGCCGAGGAAATCTTCCGTTTCATCGAGTTCTGGAAGCGTCAGCATGGCAAAGTGCCGCAGCACCTCGTATTCGATTCCAAACTCACGACTTACGAAGGGCTCGACCGGCTGGATGCCGCCGGGATCACCTTTATGACGCTGCGCCGGCGCTCCAAAGGCCTGCTGGCCGAAGTCTATGAGCTGGCAGCATCGGCGTGGCGCACCATCACGCTCAACCTGCCCAGTCGCAAATATCGCACACCCCAAGTCTTCGAGCAGAAGGTCTGCCTTCGCGAACGCACCTACCGACAACTGTTCATCAAGGATCTCGGCCACGATGAACCCACTATCCTTGTCACCAACGACAGGCATGCCAGCGCCCGCAACCTCATCACTCGCTATGCCAAGCGCATGCTGATCGAAAATGCGCTCGCCGATGCCGTACGCTTCTTCCACATCGACGCGCTCTCCTCTTCAGTCGGCTTCAAGGTTGATTTCGACATGGCGCTCCTCGTCCTCGCCAGCGCCCTCTACCGGTTGATGGCCCGACGCATGCGAGGCTACGATGATGCCCAAGCCCGCCGTATCTTCCGCGATTTGATCGACATGCCGGCAAACGTCGCCATCGCCACTGACGAGGTCACAGTGCGCTTCCACCGTCGCGCCCATCTTCCAATCGGTACTCGCCTCCGAACTCATCGACCAACCCGTCCTGGTGCCATGGTGGCAAGGCCGTTCGCTCCGCCTGATCCACTAGCATGTGAAACCTGTCGTGTTAGGCGATTTCCGGTCCGTGGAAATCCAGGCTAGTGTTGGACGGGGTCAGATGTCTGCTCTCCACCCCGAGCGGCGGTAGCCGGGCTGTCCTCCCCAACAGCCGGAGTCGACCCGGCGGCGCTGATCCGCAGGCCGGACGTTACCCCGGCGGCTATCCGCCCCGGCCAGCCGGCGCGTGTCGCCGGGGCGGTCGTTGGCGTAGCTTCAGGGCGGCTTCACCAGGAGCGTCGGCTCCCCTCTCCGGACCAGCGACGCATAGCGAGAACACACTCAGCGAAGACCCATAGCAGCTCCCGACCCATCTCGGACTCTCGCCGTCGCTGCCTTTCCACGTTATGCTTATGCTGCAAACGTGAGTAATCCAGGAGGTCAAACGGTGAGCGAAGCCTTGTCAATTCTGACGGCGACCGCTGAGGATGCTGACGCCATCCGTTCTCTGACACGGGAAGCATATTCCAAATGGGTGCCAGTTATCGGACGTGAGCCCAAGCCGATGACAGCCGACTATGCGGAAGCCGTGAAGAATCACCGCATCGACCTACTGTATCTAGATGGCAAGCTAGCGGCCCTCATCGAGATGATTTTGGAGGCCGACCATCTTCTCATCGAGAATGTCGCGGTATCTCCAGCTTTTCAGGGTAAAGGCTTGGGACGAAAGTTAATGGCTCATGCCGAGCAGGTAGCCGTGTCGCTGGGGCACCCTGAAATCAAGCTCTACACCAATAAGCTCTTTGCCAAGAATGTGCAGTTCTACCAGAAACTGGGCTATGGGGTTGATCGGGAGGAGGAGTTCAAGGGCGGGTTTGTCGTCCACATGAGCAAGCCAGTTCAAGCATGAGGCCTAGGCTCTAGGTCCGCTCCCCAGCCGAAGCGGTCATTGGACGAGGCGACCTCGCTCGCTTGGCGGTACGGCGACAGCATGACCGGCAAGGATGAGACAAAAGATTTCATCCGCTTTGCGCTATGTAATACCAGCCGACTGAAAGATTGACTCTCGGGGCAAGCCCAGTCCGGGCGCGGCAATGGCCGGCCTTGTGCCTCGGGGCACCGCAGAAAGTCGTGGATGGCCGGGCCAAGCCGGGCCAAGCCCGGCCATGACGGGGATGGCGCGGCCGAGGCCCGATCGACGCAGTTATTCCGCGGCGGATCCTAACCTAAAGTCCACCTCTCCCCGCCGCGGGAGAGAGGCTGCCCTGGGGCTCCGCCCCAAGGGTCGCCCGCGGAGCGTGGCGGATGAGGGCCTTGCATCTGCACCCCCGCACCGACCTCCGCTGCTTTTCGCGGGAAAGGTGTGATACCAGCGGCCCTTGAGATCGACCGTCCCGGTGCGCCCCTGGCCGGGCTGTGGTGGGACCTCGGCGAAGGCGGCACGCCGTAACGGCGGCCCAGTCATTGCGAGGGGCTAAAGCGGTGATCGGGCTTTGACGCGGCCAAGCAATCTCCGGCGTCGGCTACGCACCGATTAGGAGATTGCTTCGCCTTCGCCTTGCAATGACGGATTTCGTCAATCGCTCACTTCGGCCAGACCTTGATCGGGTTCTTGCCGAGCCCGAAGGTCTTCGGATCGCCGGAGGTGAACTGCAGCACCGAGCCGTGGAACTGCGCACACTCGCCATACGGATCACAGGCGATCGGCCCGCTGATGCCGTCGAACTTGGTGCTGAACACCGCGTCGCGCAGCGCCTTCTTGCCGATGTAGAGATTGCCCGCCTCGTCCGTCTTCGCCACCGTCATGATCGCCTTCGATGCCAGCGTAAACGCGTCATACGCGTTGGCGTGGAAGCCCGAGATCGGTCCCTCGCCATAGTCCTTCTTGTAGTCCTCGACGAACTTCGGATAGCCCTTCCCCATCGCCTCCGGCGACAGGTCGGGATAGCCGATCCGGAAGCCCACCACCGCCGGTCCCGCGGCCTCGATGAAATCAGCCGATAAAAGCGATCCGCCACCAATCAGCGCCGTGTGTTCGAGACCCGGCACCTCCTTTGCCTGACGGACGATCTGCGCCGCTGCCGCGGTGAAGATCGGGAAGTAGATCACATCCGGCTTCTCGCTGGCGATGCGCGTCAGCACCGGGTGCATGTCCACATCCGTGGGCGCGACTGCCTCCCGCGACAACACCTTGCCGCCGAGCTTCTCGAAATCGTTGCCGAACACGGTGGCAAGCTGCTGCGCGTACGGACTGCCGTCGTGCACCGTGACCGCGGTCTTGTACCCGGCAACCTTGAACACGTAAGTTGAGTCCGAAGCCCCCTGGTCATTGTCGCTGAAGATGGTGCGGGCGAACCCGTCATACGCCGGCTTGCGGTCCGGCGCGGTCAGCGACGGTGCGCTGCATGCGGTGCAGATATTGACGATACCCGCTTGCCACAGGATCGGCGCGCCCGGCGTCGCCGCCGAGGAACAGCCGGGACCGAGCACGATCACCATGTTCGGCACCGAAGCGAGCTTGGTCGCCGCGGTCTGTCCCCCCTCGGCGTTGCATGTGTCGTCTTCGGCGTCGAGCACGACCGGATGGCCCAGCAGCTTGCCGCCGATATCCTTGATCCCGATCTCGACGCCGCGCTTTTCGTCCACACCCAGCGCTGTATCAGGGCCGGACAACACCCAATAGGCGCCGATCACGATCGGTGCTCCCTTCGGGATCCGGATTACCCCGAGCGGATCGGTCACCGGCCCAACCGTCGCCGCACGGGCAAACGGCGCCGCCAGCATCAGCGTCAAGGCGGCCAACACCACCGGCCAGATCCGGCAATTGATACTCAGGCGTGTTTTCACGTCCCCCTCCATTTCTGCCATCCCTGCCAACACATGCGCGTTGGTCATCAGGAATATGAAACCGGGAGGCATCTCAGGTCAACGTGAGCGGAACGGCCGCAGGGATGGGATCCCCGTCGTCCAAGGCTTCGCCGCGAGCGATGGCATCCGCTTGTTGTTCGTATTCGCACGCCAGATGGAGCGCCGCTGCAATCGCTCGATCGTCGGTAATCCGGTTCGCGAGCTGACGAAGGTGGCTCGCCCGACGCCGCAGGTCTTCAGGGTGACCCATCGCGTTTGTGCCTTTTGCCTTACGGCTGGAAACGCCCCTACCCGACCCTCGGTTGCAGTCTGTGACATGGATCAATAGGCGCGGGTCGAGGCCAGCGCCACGGGCTTCCGCTTGCGGCGCTTGGTCCGGCGGGGTGGCAAGGCAATGACGATATCGGGACGCTTGGTGAGCATGGCCGAGAAGATAGGCGCTTACGCTCTGATGGGTAAGAATGGCAGCGGTATGGGTGCCGTTATGGGTAGCCGCCCCTAATGGCGTTGCGAGACATGAGGAACCGTCATTGATGGCGGAGGGAGTGGCGGGCGGCGGAGGCGATCAGGCCATCGAGCAGATCGGAATTCTCGATCTCGTCGCGCCCGGCCGAGCGCCTTGTTGACGCGCTGCACATGGCGCCCGCCCTCGCGGGCGTTCTCGACCAGGTAGAGATACTCGTCGGGGCTGATCTTCTTGACGCGAACGAACATGGCTGCTGTCCTGACCCCGCGCCAGACCCTGCTGCCCGAGCAGATGAGCGCCTTCGCCATGGCGGCTGTGGCTCACACAGCCTAGTGCACAGCACCCACCGTATCACAATGATATCCGTTGGGGATGGCGCGGCAGCCGGAAAGATATCCATAATCTGGCGCTGCCTCCGCCATAGTGGGCCCTATGTTGTCGCCATGGATGACGATGACCTGCGGCTGCGCTGGCGATTCCGGAGGCGGTGAATACTGCACCACCTGGCTACCGCCGGACCACCAGTCAGGCCACCCAAAGTCGCCACCAAAGAAAGTTTGCCCGAAAGGCTGTCGCCCCCCAAAACCGTGGGCATGGAAATGGTGGGCGGCAAAGATCGGTCGACGCACTATCGACTGCCGGTGGAATCCGTTCACGACGCGGCCTGACGGCGCCACATGTATAAAGCCGCCGGAAAAGCCCTGGAAGCCACCAGCAAAACCGCCGCTGAAGCCTCCGCCACCAAAACCCCGGGCATCGACTTGCGACGACATCGCCAGCATTCCGAACAACAGGGCCGAGAACCAAAGGGCACGCATGGTACGATCCCTCGCTACTCCCCTACACCTACGTCCGCTAAAGGGCGACTATTCCTCACCTGACGCCGACTATCCGCTTCTTAATACCGGCGTGCCGTGCCGTGTGGAGTTGACCCGGTTTGGTGGACACCCGAGCATTTGCGTTCGAGGGGTCCACGGCATGTTCGGATGCTCGACGCGGGCCTTTTTGCGCCGGCTCCGCTTCGGCGGCAGCGCGATCACGGTATCAGGGCGGCGGGTCAGCACACGCAAGAAATGGGAGGGCCGCTTACCTACTGTCAAGACCGACCCGGCAGGATCGACGCAATGCCGGAGTTCGATGCCACGATCACTATCGGTGCCCAGCCATTATGTCTGTCGAGTTCGATCCTTCCGCCCATTGCACCACCAACCTCCCCTGTTCGCGACCTGGCGTGGCGAATTGTGTTTCGCTTGGCGTTTCCAGTGGCCTGTTGCTGGTGGCGGTTGAGATGCGCGCGGCATGAGGGCGCGCTGGTGGCGGTGTATGTGGGCTCGGCACTGTTGCTGGTGCGCTCTTCCTATCGGAGCGCCTGGAACTTTCCCGGCGGCAGCGTGCGGCTGGGCGAGACGCCCGAAGCGGCTGCGCGGCGAGAGCTGGCGGAGGAAACCGGCATCGCGGCAGGGGAGTTGGTAGCCGCCCGGGTCGTATGCGGGACCTGGGAAGGCCAGCGTGACCGCGTGCATGTCTTCGAGATGAGACTGTCGGGGGGACTGCCCACGCTGCGTCTCGACAACCGGGAGATCATCGGTGCGCGATTGGTATCGCGAGATGCACTGCGTGGGATCAAGCTGACGGGACCGGTGGCTGCGTATCTTGGCATCACGGATGCCGCGGCATGCCGCGTTGCCTGAGAGAGACCGCGCGGGAGCGGCTGTCAGGCAAGACGCCACTCGATTTTCCCGGGGCAGCACAGGGTCGGGTCGCCGACGCTCCTGCCGCGCTGCGTCCCGATGCCTGGCGGGGGATCGGGTGCAATGCCGGGGGCAGCACGATCCGTCTGCCTGATCGGCCATGGCGGGCGCATTTGCGCGTTCCCGCGGGGGGCGTCCATCCGGTGGTGCGGCCGGAGCCGATGCAATGAAGGGCGCCAAACCTGCCGGCTCGCGCAGAATCCCACGCGCAACCGCAGGTTGAGCGGCGGTGCGCGCAGTGGCACCCGCGGTCACGGCGTCAGGGTGAGGCCCAGCGGCACTTTCGAATATGTGCCGCATGCTCGGTCCAGATTGCGGCGCTCGTTGAGATCGGGAAATTCCGACATAAAGCCGGTATGATGTTGCCCTGGGGGCGCCTCACACGCACGCTCGGTGTTCCGGAGCCGGTTGGGGGTATGACGACAGTCATGAGGAGCCGACGACAGAGTATATTATCAATCGCTGTGATGGCCATGCTGACGGTTGCCGCGTGGCCGTCCTTGGCAAACCCGCCGCCACCCTATTCCACAGCAGCGCGGAAACTCAGCCCATACAAGGACGCGATCAGGGGTCTTACACAGCCGGGCAGCGGCCGCAACTGCTGCGATCTGTCCGATTGTCGCATGGTTGACGTCCGGATCGGCAACAATGGCCGCTATGAGGCGTTGATCTCGCCGTATAGTCCAGAAACGGGCGATGGCTTCCCAGGAGGGCCCGGTCGGTATCTTGAAGTCCCACCCGAAGTGGTCGTACCGCCCGAGAAGCGGAATGGATTGCCTTTTTCAGTCGCATGTTGGGCGAACTGGTCGCGTCACACCAACGGCTTTCTCTGTTTCAGCCCGGGGCCGGATAGCTGAGTCTTTGTAGCGGCTTCCACCCATCCGTAGGAGACTGTCCAGACTTGCGTCCGCATCTGGCAGGCCCTCATCGCGGAGACGGGATGGAACGAACGGGGGGCCGAGGCGGAGGCCAACGCACAAGCATGGCGCGAAGAACGGGCCGCCGCTGAGGCTAAGGGGGAGGCAGATTTTGAGGCTCGACTCCGGGAAACCGGGGCACGGCCCGTCGCGCGCGGCATACCCTTCAGGGCGAAGGCGAGCGTGTGCAGAGTGTGGCGCCTGGGCGGAACGTCCGGCATGGCCGCAATGAAGCGGAAGAATGGACGGAGAACGAGCCCGTTGGCTGGTGGCTATGCGGTTGCTAGGAATTTGTGTCTGCTGGCGGCTGCGTAAGAGGGACAAAATTCCGGGCAGGGGTTGATTTTTTGCTTGCCCCGACGCGGGGCGGTGGTTGGCAGGAGGAGATGGCCATGGATGACGAACTGCCCAACCTCGCCAGAGCCCGTCGCGCCGTCCGGTTGGCGGCGAAGGAGCGTCAGCGCCTGGAGATCGAGTTGAAGCGGTTGCAGGCCGAGAATGCCCGCCTGAGCTCAAGGAAGCTCGTCAAAGAAAAGATAGACGGCGGCAATCTTGCCGTCCCGGACGATTATGAAATCGGTTCCGGCGTAAGCTGGCGGCTTGCCAGGGCTGCCCGACACCCACCGGACCCGACAGCCATCGCCTATCTCCTCAGGCGGGGAGAGCGGCTGATATTGGAAGTCAGGATGAGTAGCCTTGATCACGCCTGCGATGCGGTCGATCTCGTCACGGCCGCGGTAAGCACCGTTAGGTTCGTAGAACACAGCGTCTTCGTGGAAGATCTCATCGATCGCTGCGCGTCGACGCACGGGGTCGATCTCACCGAACACGTCGTGGAGATTGCGAAGCAACAAGTTCGATGCAGTTTGGGACATGGTTTTTCTCCGCTGAGGGCGGTGCTGCGGGCGCAGTTGCATGGTGTTGTCGCGCCTGCCCAGGCGCGGCCGGATGGCTGACGATCAGGCGCGCAAGCTGCTCCAGGTGCGGCGGGCGTGCCAGGACGCATCGCGCCCGCGGGCTGACTGTGCCCGGCCAGGGCGCCTGCGATAACACCCCTTCCCGCCGACTAGGATCCCCTGCCACATGGACCAGCTCCCCGCCGTCATCGGGTCCCCATCGAACGAGTTCGATGAGAGGCCCGTCCCGGTGCCCCACCATGCCCTCCAGCTCACCCAGGCCGAGGCCGAGGATGTCCGCAGCTTCGCCGAGGCCGAGAAGTCAGCCGCCAGCCGCCGGGCCTACCGCTCCGACTTCCGCGTCTTCTCGACCTGGTGCCAGGCTCGCGGCGCCACGCCGATCCCAGCCGCGCCAGCTCTGGTCGCCGCCTTCCTGGCTGCCCAGGCGAAAGCCGGGATGAAGGCATCGACCATCGGCCGCAGATCCGCCGCGATCCGCTATGCCCACCGGCTCGCGGGAATCGAGCCGCCCACGGGAAGCGAGGAGGTCAAGGCGGTGCTGCGCGGCATCCGCCGGACCATCGGCACCGCCAAACTGCAGAAGGCCCCCGCGACCGCCCAGGTGATGCGGGAGCTGCTGGCGCACTGCCCGGACACGCCGATCGGCAAGCGCGACCGCGCGCTCCTGGTGCTCGGCTTCGCCGGTGCCTTCCGCAGGTCTGAGCTGGTCGCGCTCCAGGTCGAGGACCTTGCCGAGGCGACCGATGGGCTCGTCGTCACCATCCGGCGCAGCAAGACCGACCAGGAGGGCGCCGGCCAGGAGGTCGCCATCCTCCGGGGTGTGAAGCTCTGCCCGGTCGCAGCGGTGCAGGAATGGCTCGCCGCCGCCGGTATCACGTCGGGGCCGGTGTTCCGCCAGGTCGCCAGGGGCGGGCGAATCGGTGACGTCGCCCTTTCCGACCACGCGGTTGCGACGATCATCAAGAAGATCATCATCCGCGCCGGGCTCGATCCGGCTGCGTTCTCCGGGCACAGCCTCCGAGCCGGCTTCCTGACCAGCGCGGCTGAGGCAGGGGCGTCGATCTTCCGCATGATGGACGTTAGTCGGCACAAGAGCGTGGACACACTGCGCGGCTATGTGCGCCGGGCCGAGGGCTTCAAGGATCATGCGGGGGCGGCGTTCCTGTAGGTGTCGGAAGCGATGCGGCAACTGCTGACAAGGATGAGGAAACGCATCTCGCCGACCAGGAAGGCGGCGGTGCATCAATTCGAGCGCGGCAAGCAATGGCTGGTGCTCAGGCGGCGCATGGTGTCCTGGGTGGCGGGCACCATCATTGCCATCGGCCTGCTCACCGGCTTTGCGATGGAGGGTGGCGCCTCGTGTACGAGCGGCACCACGACGCTGTTGCACCTTTTTTGACGCTCGCAGCAGGACTAGCTGTGGCGGGAGTCGCCCTGGTTCGCCATTTCGCGCAGACCGACGCCGACCGCCAGCGTCGAATCACCGAGAGCTTCAGCAAGGCTGTAGAACAGCTTGCTCATGACAAAATCGAAGTACGCCTCGGCGGTATCTACACCCTGGAACGTATCTCACGTGAAAGCCCCAATGACTATTGGACAGTGATGGAGACGCTGTGTGCGTTCGTCCGCGAGCGGGCGCCTCGGAAATCGTCGCCAGCAGATCCGGCAGCCCCGCTGCTGCCCGCAGTAGCGTCATCGGAAACTGTAGATCGCTATTTCCAAAAGGGAGAAACAGGTCCACCGACCGATATTGCGGCTGTGCTGGCGGTAATCCGCCGGCGCGATCAGAAGAGCCAGCAACGCGAGAGCGATAACGGCTGGAGGCTCGATTTTAGCGGGGCCGACCTCCGCAAGGCCAAGCTCCGCCAGGCCAACCTCAACGGGGCCGACCTCAACGGGGCCGACCTCAGCGGGGCCAACCTCTTCGGGGCCGACCTCATCCGGGCTCGCCTCTTTTACGCCGACCTCAGCGGGGCCGACCTCTTCGGGGCCAACCTCAGGTGGGCCCACCTCTACGGGGCCAGCCTCTTCAAGGCCGACCTCAGCACGGCCGACCTCCGCGAGGCCGACCTCCGCAAGGCCAAGCTCCGCCAGGCCAACCTCAACGGGGCCGAGCTCAGCAAGGCCAACCTCGGAGGGGCCGACCTCATCGAGGCCGAGGGGGTCTTGGAAATACTTCTGCTCGAAGCGTTCGGAGACGCCAGTACACAGTTCCCGGTCGATCTACCGCGCCCGGCTCACTGGCCCGCAGCCGAGCCGTGAGCCAATTTTTCGATCAGCGCCGGGAACAAACTCTTATCGAAGGCAACTTACGCCTCTGTGGCCTCGATGAGGAATCGGCCTGGCGGGCGGCGGCGAGCGCGGCCTGGCCGGGTCTGGCTAGGAATGTTCTCTCGGTCGGAGCGGAGCGAGGGTCAAGCGAAAAACGCGGCCAACCGGAGCAACGCGCAGCGCCGCACTGCATTGCGTTGTGATACGCGGTATCTCGGGGCGCGAGCATTGCGAGGATTGGCAAGGCTTTTCGCTTGACCCTCGCGGAGCGGCAGACAATCGGCCCCCGAGGGCGCGTGCGCCCTCGATCCCAAGCAACTTTCTTTCTTTTGTCGGTGCAAGGCTGGGTTTTGGTCGCCTATGGGGGTTAGTGTCTTATGGGTAGTGTCCTAACTTGGCGGCGGCGGCGGTTGCAGCTTCCGGGTGTTCGGTCGGTCTAGATACCGCCACCGGAATAACTCATGTGCCCACCATTGCCGCAGTCTTTCCAGTCCGCCTGGCACCATTGCCAGTGTTTCGGCGGCCGAAGCTGCGGCGCAGGCGCCTTGCTGATAGCCCCGTCTGTAGGACGCCTCGGGGTCGTCGTACTCATTCATGATGTCTTGCTCCCGCGTGTTCGTCCTGCGTACACTTTCGCAGGGTTACCCAGGCACCTCCCGGCCAGGCTGAGCGCATCTGGGTCGGCAAAGTCCAAGTCAAAAAAGATCGTTTGCATGACCTTCTCCTAATGGTTGTGCGGTCTCGACCTCCAATCCCGCGCTTTCGCTCTGGGTCACGGATTTGGATGTTTCCTGTCACTCTTGGTCGTCATCTTCAGTAGTCGTGTGGTTTCCGAAGCCGTGCCAGCCGTAGCCTGGAGACCAGCCAGGGGGCTGGCCTGTGCCTTCGTATTGCTGTGGCCTTGTTTGTGGCCAGCTTGCGCTTGGAGCTGCACCTGACCCAGTTGACCAGCCAGGGCTTTGGGTTGCGCAGCACCCGTTATAAAACGGATTGCTGGGGCTCTGAGTGAATGGATTGCCGTATTGGGCAAGAGCCGGCGCGGCTGTTGCGACGAGGATAGCGGTGGCAAGTGCGAGCTTCTTCATGGCGAGAGTTCCTCCCTTCGAGCTTAACGACGGCCATAAAATTTGGGGTCGTTGCGTGAGAATTACCACCAGCCTCGATCGGAGCGGAGCGAGGGTCAGGCGAAAAAAGGAGCCACGCGCAGCGCCGCAACTGGCATTGCGTTGGGGCCGGTCGAAGGCAGCGCGAAGCCACGGCTGGCGGCCGTGCTGTGTCGCCGGGCGCGGCGGTTATCGTGGCAGAACACAGGAGCGAGTGAAAATGACGATCGAAGAGGTGCGCGCCAGACACCACCGTTGCGCTCAATTAGCGGCCGAGGGTAATACCAGCCGCCCGGCTCGTTGACTCGAACGTGATTTGGTGCGGCTCGGAGCGGTACGATTCGGCGTCCCCGTTGGACGGAGGGGACAGCGATGACCGTAGCGATCACCCGTTTGGAGCGATCGGCGGCTGATCTGCGAGAGGCGGCGGCGGCCACTCGAGACGCCAAAGCGGCACGTCGGATGCTGGCGATGGCGTTGCTGCTGGAAGGCTGGTCGCGGGAAGCCGCGGCGGAGGCGTGTGCGATGGACCGCCAGACGTTGCGTGACTGGGTACATCGCTACAACGAGTCCGGGCTGGATGGCCTGTCCGACCGACCGTGCCGCCGCGGTCCGCCGCCCCGCTTATCGCCCGAGCAACAGGCCAAGGTGGTGGAATGGGTGCAACAGGGGCCCGACCTTGAGCGGGACGGCGTGGTACGTTGGCGCTGCATCGACCTGCGGCAGCGGATCAAGGATGAGTTTGGCGTCGAGCTGCACGAGCGCAGTGTCGGCAAGCTGCTGCGCCGGCTGAAGTTCACCCGCTGCAGCCGCGTCCCTATCATCCGAAGAAGGATGCCGCCGCGCAAGAGGCATTCAAGAAGGAGTTCGCCAGCCAGGTGGCCGAGGTTGTGCCAGCCGCTGCCGCCGGCAAGCCGCTGGAGATCTGGTTCGGCGACGAAGCCGTGTCGGTCAGAAGGGCACGCTGACCTACGTCTGGGCGCGACGTGGCTCGCGCCCGGCGGCGGTTCGCGATAACCGCCATGACTCCGCCTATATCTTCGGCGCCGTTTGCCCCGAGCGCAGCATCGGCGCTGCCATCATCATGTCGGCCGCCAACAGCGAGGCGATGGCCGAACATCTGAAGGAGATCAGCCTCCAGGTTGCCCCGGGGGCTCATGCTGTGTTGCTGGTCGATGGCGCTGGTTGGCATCAGCCGGGGCGCCGCCTGCCGGTGCCTGACAACATCAGCCTGTTGCCGCTGCCAGCTTACTCGCCGGAGCTGAACCCGGTCGAGAACGTCTGGGAGTTCCTGCGCGGCAACTTTCTCAGCCACTGTGTCTGGGACAGCTATGAAGCTATCCTCAAGGCATGTCGTAATGCCTGGAACAAACTGATGGCAATGCCCGAACAAATCGCCTCCCTCACCAGGCGCTCTTGGGCCAAACCGGCCATCGCATAGTAAGGAAGAAAGCCTAACCACAGAGACACCGAGGCACGGAGCCTGACCCTTCTCGGTGTCTCTGTGCCGCTGTGGTTAAGCTTTTTCCTACCTCCGTCACGAAATCAGGGGGCCGTGTCTGAGACACCGATGAGGTCATCCTCAGGGGCATGTCATGACGCCTGAAACGAACTCGCAGAACTTCCCGACCGCATCGTCTCCCTCGCCAGGCGCCCCTGGGTCAAACCAGTCATCGAACAGGGCGGCTGGTATAAGTCGGCAAGCGATATAGCCGAAGCCACTGGCGCCACTGAAGCTATGGTCGAATCCTTGTTGGTCGATCCTACCTTCTGCGAGTTGGTGGCCTATTACCCCTTCTGCGAGTTGGTGGCCTATTACCGCGGCGGCGGTACCTACCAGCCATCCAAGAGTTCAAATTAGGCCACTACCCCCTGCCGGCTAGCGCAGGCTGAGGAAACCGCTCGAGTTTGCCGCCGATCGGCGACTCGATTGCTTAGAATTGTTCTTGACACGGACTCCGGCAGGGTGGCGTCGTAGTGATGTCACTCCGAGTTGGACCTCATGGCGACGAAGAAACCTCGTTTTGTCGTAACGCTGAGCGAACAGAATTATCTGACGCTGAAGGCGTTGGCTGAGCTCCGAGGCGTTTCGGCATCTGCGGTGATCAATCAGATGCTCTCTGAGGCCCGCCCGGCGCTGCGCTCGTTGCTTGCGTTGGCCAAGGAGGATCCGCGCCAGGCCGACCTGGTTGAGCTGCTCGAGCGTGTTGAGGGCCGGGTCGGCAAGACGCTTCGCGGGACGTTCGGTGAGCTCCGGAAAGCGGCGAAGGCGGGCCCCAAGCGCCCTCGTCGCCCGCGCTAGCCCGGTTTTCCGGCCCGTGTAGCTGGCGATCGCGTCGCTCGTGTCAGATCGGTCCTCCGGGTCGGTGGTCGCCTTCCCTGGTCCTCTTGCGGGTGGGGGCGGGACGGGACCCGCCGTTGGCGGGGGGGACCCGCTCCCGCCCGGTGGTCCTGCTTTTCCGGGGGGTGCTGTAACACCCCCCGGAATGTCTCAATTTGAGAGAAGCGACCGGGATCGTAACGACTATTCGGCGGACTTCCGCCAGTTTTTCGGGTTTGACGGGGGCACGGAAAATTCCGTGCCAACAGGAATTAATTCGGGGTGTTTCCTATGCGATCGGCTAACGATTGTCGTTCCGGTGTCGCATCCGGGCAATACTGACCGGCCAAGGCTGGGGATGACGTATTGGCTGACGGCGGACGGTGAGATCGAGCGTCAGGCGCATCGGCGGGCGCGGGTCGAGGGGTCCTGGTCTGGTGTCTCCTCGGTCGAGGTCCATGCCTGTCCGATCTTCGATGGCGAGCTTGCGCGGGCCTGCGAGCGGAAGGGGATGGGGCTGACCTATCTTCGCGTCGATGGGAACCCGCAGAAGTGGTTCCAGCCTCATAATGTCATGGGCTCGCCCGCGGTTTATGATCTGGCGTGTGATTTCGTGCCTGATCTCATGAAGCGGGCAGGCCTGCCAGGTCGGCCGCTGGTATCGCGGGCGTATCTCAATCGGGTCGATGCTTGTCTCAACTTCGATCTCGGTCGTGTGGCCGATGCGGCTTCGTTCGTGCGCGAGTTGTCGCGTCACGCTTCGGTTTCGCATCGGCGGGCGTCCGGGTTTGAGACGAGCCTGTTGTTTCCCGGCCGGCGGTCGTCGTTGTCGGTTTATCACAAGGGGCCGGAGTTGAGGGCGCACCCTGGGGCGTTTTGTCCCGACTGGTTGCTGGCGTTGGCGGATCGTCTCGTGCGGTTTGAGGTCGTGAACCGTTCGGAAAGGCTTGAAGAGCTTGGCTTGCGGCGGTTAATCTCGTGGCGGGCCGATAGTGTCGGCTGCCTGTGGTCGTGCTGGTCGTCGTTCGTCGAGAGGTTGCGGTTTCCGGTCATGTCAACGGTTGAGTTGGTGCACTTGTCGCGGGGTGCTGGTCGTCTGTATGCGATCTGGGCGTCCGGTATGGACGTGAATCAGGTTGTGTCTCGGGCGACGGTCTATCGGTATCGGCTGGAGATTTTGCGGGCTGGTGGTCCGGATATCGCGTTGCCGAAGCCGGGTTCGCCTGTTGTTGAGTTCCAGCGTGTGCTTCGGCCGGTGCTCGCGTCACCTCCGGATGAGCTTAAGCCGTATATTTACCACCCGCGGCATGCCGCGTGAGATTACCAGTGCTAGTATCCGATCCTCATTTGGGAAGACGCAGTCTGGAACAGTGGATTATTGGTTGCCTTAGTATTGCGCTTGCTAGTATAATACATTCGATTGTAGATATAATTCACACGTTTCCAACGTAATTATATGCTTGGCGTGATGATGCGGGATAGCTCGGTCGCTGTTTGGAAGAGACGGGACCGTCTTGGTCAAGGCGAAAGCGGCAGCCCCCCACCCCCCGGAATGCCGGGGCACCGGACGGGCTTTGTGGCGGCGCGATTCGCGCGCATTTCTGGCGACGCGGTGCAGCCTGGCGACGACCTGCCGGTGCACTGATGCTGCATCCGAGGTGTGGCTCAAAGGCGCCATTGCTTCCGATAACTCGGCTTCTCGGGCGCGGCGCGCCATTCCGTTCCTTGGGCTGGCCAAGACCTGCGCCAAGTTGGGCGTCGCCTTTGGGATTATCTCGGAAGCAGGCTCGGCATTGCAGGCTCGTCAGTCGTGCCACCTCTGCCGGACCTCATCCGCTGCCGTGGTCAGCCCGCGTAGCTGCCGCTGCCCCCGGTTTTGCCCCTCTTACGCGGCTGCCACGTAACCCATTGAAAACATGGTGGGTGCGACAGGGATTGAACCTGTGACCCCCGCCGTGTGAAGGCGGGTAAGCACGGCCCTCCGTCGGCCGGTGATTCGCGCCGGCCGCCAAAATCGGCGGTTTTCCTTGAATTTTCCGGCAGGCCCCGGTACATGATAGGTGCCTCACGGTAGCGCTTGTGCGCTACATGTGCGCTACGGAGAATTCTGTGCGCTACGGAGAATTCCATGCCCGCAATAAATCTGACTATGGCCAGGATCGAAGCGCTGCGCCCCGGGTCGAAACCCCACGACATGCGTGATGCCGAGGTCTCCGGGCTGGTCGTACGGACCCAGCCGTCCGGCCGGAAGGTTTTCTATTATCGATACCGCCGGGTCGCCGACTTCAGCCAGGGGACGGTCCTGATCGGGCAGGTGGAGATCGGACTGGCAGCGGCGCGCAAAATAACCCTGCAGCTCGCCGCTGAGGTCGCGGCGGGAGGCGACCCCGCGTCGCGGCGGCGGCAGACGCGAGCGGCGGCGAAGCAGGCCGACATGGAGGCGGAAGCCGGGCGCGAACGGGCGAAGCTGCGGCGGTTCGGGACGTATCTGACCGGGCCATATGCAACGCATGCGGAGGCCGAGCAGAAGCGCGGCGCCGAGACGGTGGCGCGGATCAAGGCGGTGTTCGCAGGCTTCCTCGACCTCGACATCAGCGAAATCACCGTGAAGCTGGTGAAGGATTGGCGCGGCGAACGCCTGAAAGCCGGCATCGCGGAGACCACCATCGACCGCGAGGTGGGCATGCTCAGCACCGTGCTCACGCATGCGGTGCAGGTGTCGAAATTGCTAGCCGTGAACCCGCTCAGGGAGCTCAAGCCGCTGGTTCGGGCTGCCGCCAAGACGAATAAAGTGCGCTTCCTCGACGAGGAGGAGGAGGAACCGCGGCTGCGCCTCGCACTCAGGGAACGCGATGCCAGCATCCGCGCGGAGCGTGGGCGAATGAACGACTGGCTTGCCGCGCGCAGCCGACCCGCGCTCCCTGATTGCCCACAACACTTCGCCGATCACCTCGAGCCGATCGTGCTTACCCTGCTCGGAACCGGGCTGCGCTTCGGCGAGCTCACGCATCTGTGCTGGGCCGCGGTCGATTTCCGCTCGCGCATGCTGAACGTGGACGGCGACGACGCGAAGACCGGCATCACGCGGCACGTACCAATGCCGACCGAAGTCGTCTCCATCCTGTCGCGCTGGCGGATGGGGAGGAATGTCAAGCCGCGGGATCTGGTATTCCCAGGCAAAAGCGGCCGGCCGCTGGTCGACATAAAAACGGCCTGGGCAGCCCTGTTGCGACGTGCCGACATGGAGAATTTCCGCATCCACGACCTCAGGCACTCCTATGCGAGCCGGCTGGTGCAGCGCGGTGTCGATCTCTACCGGGTGCAGCGGCTGCTCGGACACGCCAGCCCGACGATGACGCAACGCTATGCGCATCTCGCGCCCGATCACCTGGCCGACGCCGTAGCCGTCCTCGATCAGCCTCGACCACAGCGACTGGTGAGCAGCGCCGCGGGATAAACCCGGGTGCGCAGCACGAGGACCCGTCCCTGTCCGCCACAGGGGAGGCGAGGGAGACCCCGCGCGAAAACCCTTTGGAACCTGCGGCAACTCCTCGATGCGTACTACGCTTTCGATCGATTGCGCCAGGCCGGCAGTTCCTATGCGGAGGCAGAGAAGCAGATCGCAGAGGAGCTGCGCGTGAGCGTGTCGACGGTTCGGCGCCGACGCGGCGACGCCAGAATGAGCTGGCGAAAACTTCGCCCCCCGCCGTCGCTTGGGCCGCGTCCGGAGCTTATCGCACGGGGGAAACAGTGGAATCTGAACGCCAATGCCCACGCGGGCCTGGACACCCTCGAAATTCCCAACCGCAGCAGGAACGAGGTGTGGTGGGACGAGATCGTAGAGTGGGGCGGCATCGCCCGAGCGCGTCGACGATCACCATAACTATTTACAACAGTCGTAGAAAATAAACTGGCTATTTTTGAGCGTAGAAAGTGCCGCTCGCCTGCCATAGATGGGTTGGTCACAGTCTTCGACCGAGGTGACGCCCATGACCCGCACTGCCCTACTCGGCACGAGCCGCCAAATCGCGAGCCGGGCGGCCGGCGACGACATTGTCCAGCCGACCGTCGATCTGCCGACCCCAGCCCCGTCCGAGCGGGGCGTGAACGGCCACAGTCGGCGAAATCTGACCCGCCTCGCCGCATTGGAGCAACCGACTGACATCCTCAGCCGGGTCGCCGCCGGCATTCGCGCCGCAACGATCCACAAAATTCTCTATGATGATTACGAGGCCAGCATTGTGCTCGGCGTTAGTCCAGAGACGCTGAAGGTCTGGCGCCGCGAGGGGCGCGGGCCGGCTTGGGTGCGGCTCGGCGACGCCAAACTTGTAAGATACCCGCTCAAAGGCCTTCAGAAATTCGCAGCCTCGCTGAAGCCGTATGTTGTTCCAATAGAAACCGCAGTGAAGGAGTAAAATTACACAAGAATCCGGGTCCCCTAACCAACGGCGGGGACCCGGAGAACGCAACCGCCTGGCTCGACGCCGGGCGGCCCGCGAGGGCAAGTCGAGAAAGTGAGCTCGACGAAACTAGCACTCGTGACGGCCGTTTTCCAGTGGTTCGGCTGGGCGCGCTCAAGGACAAAATGCCATGAGTGTGCAATGCCTAACGCCTGATCTCACCGAAGCCCGCCGCTTCCTCGCTACGCTCGACCCAGAGCCGGGGGCCCAGTTCGGTTTCGCCACGTTCGACGATCGCGGCGGGGACCCGCGTCTAGCACTGCGGCTCTTTGGCGACCTCGACCGGTCCGTCCGTCTCACCGGGCGCAAGCGCGGGCAAGTCTGCTCGACCGTCGGCCTGCTCTGCTTCATGCAGCACCTCGGTGCCGGCGTGTTCGCGACCGTGCAGCACCTCGACGGTGGCGGGGCTGCCGCACGGAACGTCGATCGCATCCGCGCGTTGATCGCCGACGCCGACAGCGACGAGCAGCTCGCGAGGTTGGAGCGCTTCGTCGACGGCTCGGGGCTGGCGCCGTCGATCGTCGTGGCATCCGGCGGCTTGACCGCCAGCGGTGCCGAGAAGCGCCAGTCCTATTGGCTCCTAGCAGACTGCGCGGTCGCCGCATTTCCGAGATTACAGGCACTATTGTTATCGCGCATCGGCACCGACGGGACGGTGAGGGACCCGCGCGCGTACTGAGGCTGCCTGGGTTTTGGCACTTGAAGCGTGACCCGCGGCTTACACGTATCGTATCGACCAGCGACAATATTTATTACAGTAGTGGCTTCGAGGCGCGCGTCTGGGCGCAGCCGCAGATCTCTGCTCCATCACCAGCACGAGGGGCACGCACTACCAACTGCCGCACATCGGACAGACAACCGCACACGAGCGACCGCACAGCCCGGTTTCGGGCGCTGCTGACCCAGACCGGCGGCATCATTACGCCCGCGGTTCGACAACTCGTCGCTGAAGCCGAAGCCCCGACGGGCGACGGGCTGCCAGGCAATCGTCACGAAACGCTGAAATCCATCGTCGCGCGCCTAGCCTGGATTTCCACGGACCGGAAATCGCCTAACACGACAGGTTTCACATGCTAGTGGATCAGGCGGAGCGAACGGCCTTGCCACCATGGCACCAGGACGGGTTGGTCGATGAGTCCGGAGGCGAGTACGATTGGAAGATGGGCGCGACGGTGGAAGCGCACTGTGACCTCGTCAGTGGCGATGGCGACGTTTGCCGGCATGTCGATCAAATCGCGGAAGATACGGCGGGCTTGAGCATCATCGTAGCCTCGCATGCGTCGGGCCATCAACCGGTAGAGGGCGCTGGCGAGGACGAGGAGCGCCATGTCGAAATCAACCTTGAAGCCGACTGAAGAGGAGAGCGCGTCGATGTGGAAGAAGCGTACGGCATCGGCGAGCGCATTTTCGATCAGCATGCGCTTGGCATAGCGAGTGATGAGGTTGCGGGCGCTGGCATGCCTGTCGTTGGTGACAAGGATAGTGGGTTCATCGTGGCCGAGATCCTTGATGAACAGTTGTCGGTAGGTGCGTTCGCGAAGGCAGACCTTCTGCTCGAAGACTTGGGGTGTGCGATATTTGCGACTGGGCAGGTTGAGCGTGATGGTGCGCCACGCCGATGCTGCCAGCTCATAGACTTCGGCCAGCAGGCCTTTGGAGCGCCGGCGCAGCGTCATAAAGGTGATCCCGGCGGCATCCAGCCGGTCGAGCCCTTCGTAAGTCGTGAGTTTGGAATCGAATACGAGGTGCTGCGGCACTTTGCCATGCTGACGCTTCCAGAACTCGATGAAACGGAAGATTTCCTCGGCCTCCTCACCCTTGCGAATGTCGGCGTTCGAGTAGCAGAACACCTGACTGTCGGCGTCCTGGGCGAGGAACGTGAGGATGCTGGGCTGACGGCGACTGCGCCTCGGCAGATAGTGGGTTTCGACCACCGGGTGTTCGCCGAAATAGGGCACGGAGTGGAAATCGAGGTTGATCGACTCCCCGCTGAAGAGCGCCTCTCCGGCCAACCGTTCGTGCCACAGAGCGAGCAACCGCGAGACGTTCTGCGGGGTGATCCGTGAGGAATACTCCGACAGGAAGCTCCTCTTCGGCATGACGTTGAGCCCGCAGAACAGCGCCAGGCCTTCGTCGGCAACCAGCGCCATGATATGGCTCTTCCGCTCAATGGCCCATAGCTTCAGAGCCAGCGAGGCGCGCAAAGCATGCGCGGCCGGGATCATGCGCGAGCCGGGGAGTTTGGCGCCGAGCGCCAGGGTGTCGGTGTTCAAACGCACCAGTTCGGCGATGAACAGGAACAGCCCCCCGACCCGTGTCGTGAACTCGCGCGGCGTGAGCGTGAAGCTGCGGATGTTGGCGACTGCCTCGGTGCTGGGCCCGGCTACGGCCGGACGCTCCTCGTCGAGCCGCCGCGGCAGCGGTGCGAACCCTTCCGCGGCGAGGACCTCGCGTACCGCAGTCGCACTGAGTGGCATTCCCCGTTCGGAAAGCGCCTGACTGATCTCGTAGACTGAGTAATTGCGTTTGCGCAGCGCCACGATCTGGTCATGGGCACGGCCCTTTCTGGGCTGCTCACGCCGACCCGGTCGGACGACGGCGAAGAAGTCTGGCAGTTCGCCGCGACGAAAGGCGTGGCAGAGCACCCGGAATGCGCCCGGTGAGTAGCCGAACCGTCGCGCCGCCGCGTCAGAGCCAATGCCTTCGAAGAAATAGGCGCGCAATGCCTCGTATTGGCGCTGCCGTGGGGTCGCCGGCCGGACGAAGAAGCGGCGGCACTTTGTTAGGTCATATGGTGCTCTGATAGCCACTTGCGCACGGTGTCTAACCCCATATATAGTGTCAAGCGAGAAAGACGTGACAACCCCTGCGCCTGCCAGAGAAGGGCTATGGTGCTGCATTTTTGCATCAACCGATGGCGAGGCGGAATCCTGGCAGTCTTCCTTTGGCAAGGAGAAGACAACGTACAAATGGGCTATCAGCGCACCATCATGCATAACAAATCACGCAAAAAAGCGAGTCTTTAGAATCGCTTAACTCGCCCACCGTTAGGCGGGCTCGGCTCCGTGGAAATCCAGGCTAGTGCCGCGCGGGTGGAGCGACAAGGACATTCGGGGGCTTGTGCTGCCGGTCGTTCACGAGCGATGGGGGGACGGCCACTGGGGCGATCATCTCGATAAAATAATAACTTGGATGCGCGCGCGAGAAGCAGCCAAATTCGCCGCAACGCCCAGTGCGCCATGGCCTGGCGGGGCGTTCGCCACGACCGGGGGGCCTGCATGATGGACGCGTTTAGCGGTGTCGCCTGGGGCGACAAGCAGGCGTCGCAGGGCGACCAGAATCAACTCTATGCCGAGTTCAAGAAACGCGCCGCAGCGTTGACCGAAGGCGATGTCTTCGGTGCCGATGCCTTGGCCGCTGATATCGCGGCGTCGGAACTCACTCCGGCCGCCTTCGAGGTCATGGCATCGATCATCGGCAACGGCGCAAAGCTCGACAAAAAGAAGATCGCCGAGCAACTGCAGGCGGGCCGCCGGGCCCGCCAGGGGTTTGCCAATGGCGAATCCGACGACGCTCACCAGCTCGCGAGTCTGCCGGACCCGCCGACTGCATCCGTGCCTATGTCGTTGGCCGTGACGCTTGATCGAGTCGTGCAAGTAGTCGAGCATCGCGTCTCCTGCGCGACCGAGGCCGCCTGGGCGGTTTCGCTTTGGATTGCCGCGACGTGGGGGGTGCGCGGGCCGGACGAGTTGGACGGCCCGGATCTGTTCCCGCGGCTCGTCATCCGTTCCGCAACAAAACGTTGCGGCAAGACGCTGCTGCTGGAAGTCGTGTTATTTCTCTCCGCGACGCCCTTCTCGGCGGAAAACGCCACGCCGGCCGTCGTCTTCCGCCTGACCGAGGTGTTACATCCGACTTGGGTCATCGATGAGGCGGACAGGTTCCTGCGGAAAAACGACGAGCTGCAGGGGGTGGTTAACAGTGGTTACAGGCGGAACGGCAGCGTCGCGCGGACGGTAGAGGTCGTTGGCCGTGACGATGGCGGGCGGCCGCAGAGGACGTTCGAGGCGCGCCGCTTCTCGACGTTCGCCGCCATGGCGATTGCCGGCATCGGCCGTTTGTTGGACACGATCGAAGACCGCGGCATCCGCGTGACCCTGAAACGGCAGCCGGCGCCACGGCGCCGCAGCAAGCGTATTCGTCTCCGTGAGCTCGGACAGCTCCGCACGTTCATCGGCGGTTCGCTCCGGGCGCGCGGCAATGCCATGGCGGCTGCGATGGCGGCGAGGTGCAATGATGATGATTTCCCGGAATGGCTCAACGATCGCGACGCCGACAACTGGGAACCGCTGATTGCGGTCGCCGGGTTGGCGGGCGCCCCCTGGCCGGGACGGGCGCAGGCGGCGATGCGGGCACTCTGCGAAGGTGCGGAGGCGGCCGCCGAGCAGTCGGAGGGGGAGCGGCTGCTCGCGGATATCTTCGAGTTCGCGCGGGAGCAGCGGCTGGCAGCGGCGATAGAGTTCTTGAAATGGCGCAAGACGGGGCGCAAGCCGTTCATCTCCCTGCGGTCGCCTCCACCCCCGAGGCGGGGAGCACGCCCTCCTGGCAGGCCTGTGCGCTGCGATTTCATCGCGTCGGACCGCTTGGCCGAGTGGCTGCGGGACAGGGATGATAGCCCAGTCGCAGCCACGAGGGACGTGCGCGCTGCAAAACTGATGGTAGCGACGATGCTCCGCCCGTTCGGGATCAAGCCCGGCCAGCGATGGCGCGGGAAACTGCCACTTCGCGGCTACGAGCTCGCGCAATTTAAACATGTCTGGCGCAGCTATGGCGTCGGGCGCCGAACTGATTCCGACGATCACACAGATAACGAGGGGCAGGATGAGGGGAATAGAGAACCCATACCCCCCCCTAACTGCCAAGTGCGGTCGGTAGGTCGGTATGTGGCCCGCAAAGCTTACGAATTGCTGGCCTTTTTCGCTACCGACCCCGCGTCTCGGAGATGCCTCGTTCGCGGCGGTCGGTATGCGAAAAAACCCAGGTTTTGCGCGGGTTTCCGGGCTTCCATACCGACCTACCGATCATTTTGGGCTGTGGACAGGGACTACTCCTCTCTCCCGGGGTGCGGACGCGGGGAGAGAATTTCGTCGGCAACAACCGTAGGGGAATGATGGCTGTGACTGACATTCGCACTCATAGAAATAATCGGCGCCCCGTCATCTGGCAGCCTCGCCCCCCGACGCTCGAGAATTACGAATTCGTCGATCGAGTTGAACATGAGCTGGCCTTTGAGTGGGCCGCGCAGTTCGGCCCGCGGCCCGGTATGGCAGCAGTTGACGTGCTGCCCCCGCTCCCGCACGAACCCGATTTCCTATTCTCCTACGCCGCGGCGTCGGCGGCCGAGCAATGGTGCGACATCCCGCTCGGCATTCCCGACCCGCGTACCCCGTGGCGGGCTGACAGCATTGTCGGGCGTGTCCGCGCGCTTGGGCGCGGCTATCTGTTAATTCAGCCGTACGCCTCGCTTGGGGCTGCCGGGGCTGGCGAGGGATGGAAGGCGAGCTACCTCTCCGCCACCCTGGGCGAGAGCGGCGCGCGCACCATGGAGCATGCACTGTGCGACGCTGAGACCGGTCATCCGGTCCGGTTTTCCACGCGGGATGCGGCAGAGCAGGCACTGCGCCCGCTCGTGATGGCTGGCGGCAAGGCGGCGTACGGCTGGGAGTGGCGCCCTGCGCTTGAGGACGCGCTGGATTGGGTGGGGTTGCCTCCCGATCCGCGCCGGCCCGGACCCGCCGAGATCACCAGAACCGGCGCGGGGTGTCAGTGGCTCATTCAGTGCGATGGCGGCACACATACGCTGTGGCGCCAGCCGACCGGCGGCAGAGAGCCGGAGTGCGTAGGCTTGTTCCCCATTCTGGACGATGCCAAACGTCACTGCGAGGAGGAGGATCGGCGATGCCGGACGGCGCCATACTGAGCCGGGAACGGGCTGCCGCCAGCTTTGATCTCGCCGAACGACAGCAGTGCGAGCTCACGGTCATAGCGGTGCGTGCCGCGCTGGCATGCGCAACGGTGGGTATGTGCGCCGCGTACCTCGACATGATCTGCCGCGGCGATGCGATCGATGTCGAGACGCGGGTAAGACTGCTGCAGACGGAGTACGACTGCGAATGCGCGGCCTTCATCGCGGCATGGCAACGGGGCTCATCCGTCGCGGAGAACATATGTGTGATGGAGACCGCGGCGAGAGGTTTCGCCTGCAAGCTCGACAGCGATGCACAAGCCGCGATGATCATCGAGGGTATGCTGCTGGATTTCGTCAGGCGGACGCTGCTGCCCGCGAGCCTGAACCTGCCGCATTAGTCGCAAAGCCAGGCCATGTGACCCGAGGCATCGGGCCAGGGAAGCAGGGAAGGCACGCCAGCGGTCTCGGCTTGTTGACCAGTTAACGCGGGCGACGACCGCGCGCCGCAGGCCGTCAGGCGTCCGGATTTTCGAGGTCAGCCTTCATGTCGCCGATTTGCCAGCATCGACCATGTCGATTTCCTGTTGCCCGTCGCCGTCGCGACTGTTTTCGACCACGATCGTCTCAGTTTTCTGCGCGCCCTGGAAAATAATCAGTACGGAAAATCTCGGTTCCATACCGGGAGGGCCGATCGCTTGAACGGCCGCCGGGACGAAGCCGGGAATTCCGCCGAGGCGGCTTCCGACCTCGACCCCGCGCAGCTGCTGGGCGGCAATGGTGGCGACCCCGGCCGGCGATCCGGCTGTCTCAGCGACAACCGCCACTCTTTCGAGGCGCTGTTCGATGCGCTCAAGTTTCGCCGCCTGCGCCGCCAAACCGAGCGCGGCCGCGACCGCGACGGGATCCCCCTGCTCGATCGCGGCGAGCTGCTGCGTTCGTCTCATCCGTTCCGTTCGGCCCTTATCGAGGGCGCGACGGCGGACTGCAAAGGTGCAACGATATGCCGGCGGCGATGGCGGCCGACGGCCATGTGCGAGCAACCGAACCTCTTAGCGAGCTCCCTGTCCGAGGCATCGGAGGCGAACGCCGTCCTGACCGCCGTTTGGTCCGGAAAGTCGCAGAGCAAGCAGCGACGTGGCATGTCCGATCCTCTTGGAACGCTTGGAACGTAACCCTAGCGCGGAACCGTTCCACTGGCACGGATCGATCTGGAAACTCTCCGAGGTCAGCCCGCACAAGAGCCTGAACACGCTCCCGGCTGTGTGCGCCGGGTCGAGGCAATGCCATCGGTAACGCCTGGACTGCTAGTCGACGCGCGCGCAAGAGATGGCCGCTCCCGAGAGTCCATGCACGACCAAGCTCTACGATCGCACGGCGGAACAGCTCAGTGGAAGCTACGGGGGGCATTGTGATCACTCATAGCGAGGTATAGCCTCGACCCGTGCCTCACGCCGCCTTCGCCCATTCCTCCGATAACGCCTCGGCCTGTTGCAACACGGTCTGGACGGCCGTGTCCTGTAGATCGGGCGGATACCCGTATTTGCGGAGGATACGTTTCACCAGGACCCGCATGCGCGCCCGCGCGGCCTCGCGGTGCATCCAATCGACGCTGACGCTATTACGGAGGCTTTTGACCAGCTCGTGCGCGATGACGCGTAGCGCGGGTTCACCCATCACGTCGCGGGCGCTGTTGTTCTGAGCAAGCGCGTCATAGAAGGCGACCTCTTCATCGCTCAGGCCCGTTTCCTCGCCGCGTGCGCGTGCTGCCCGGATGTCCTTGGCAAGCTGGATTAGCTCCTCCAGGACCTGGACAGTTGTGACCGCATTTGAGTGATAGCGCGCAATCGCAGCTTCGAGGCGCTCGGTAAATCCACGGGATTGCGTCACGTTGCGCTGCGCCTGTGATCGCACCTCGCCATTGATGAGCTTCTTGAGAGCCTCGATCGCCAGGTTCTTCTTATCCATATCGCGCACCTCGGCCAGGAAGTCGTCCGAAAGGACCGAGACGTCCGTGCTTTCGATGCCGGCCGCTTTCATGATGTCAATGATGTCAGTCGAGACAACGGCTCGGCTGACGATCTGCTGAATGGCGAGCTCGCGTTCCACAGCGCTCTTCTGGCCCGTCGCTGTGCTTTTCGCTAGGGCGGCGCGGATAGCCTGGAAAAAGCCAACTTCGTCGCGGATTTCCCGCGCCTCGTCGCTCGCCGCCGCCAACGCGAAAGCCCGAGAGAGCGCCACGACAGCATCGGCGTAGCGCCGGTGCGCCCGCTTCTTACCCTCTTCGCTGGTTTCTTTGGCGGCGTCTTCGTGTTGAACCGTAAGGACCCAATCGATCGCACCAGCCATCACCGCGAGACGCTGCTGCGGCGTTGCATCCGAAGCCAGAGATTGCCGGTAATCGAAACCACCGGCTGTGTCCGGCCGGAAGATGTCACGTGTGATCTCATATTTCTCGACCACCACGGCGACCGCCTCCGCCTCGTCGATGCCTGTTTGTGCCTGGTCCGGCTTCGAGTATTGGCCGAGCGCGCTCTTCAAGTTTTGGGCGATGCCGATATAGTCCACGATGAGACCGCCCGGCTTATTGCGAAACACGCGGTTTACCCGTGCAATTGCCTGCATCAGCCCGTGCCCCTGCATGGGCTTGTCCACATACATTGTATGCATGCAGGGTGCGTCGAAACCGGTGAGCCACATGTCACGCACGACCACGAGGCGCAGCGGATCGTCCGGCTGTTTGGCCCGCTTGGCCAGCAGCTCGCGCCGCGCCTTCGGCCTTTTGCCGATGTGCGTCTGCCACTCTGGAGGGTCGGAAGCCGCCCCAGTCATCACTACCTTGATCGCGCCGGCATCGTCCTCGTCGCTGTGCCAGTCGGGCCGGAGTTTCACGATCGCATTGTAGAGCGCGACGCAGATGCGCCGGCTCACGCAAACGATAATCCCTTTGCCTTCGAGCGCGGCCGTGCGCGCCTCGAAATGCCGCACAAGGTCTTCCGCGACGAGTGCGAGGCGCTTCTCTGCCCCGACTAGTGCCTCGACGCTGGCCCATTTCCGCTTGAGCCGTTCCTGTTCGCTTGCTGCCTGGTCCTCGGTCAGCTCCGCGACTTCCGCATCGATCTTCGGTTTCTCGCTTTCATCGAGTTCAATTCGCGCGAGCCGGCTTTCGTAATAGATTGGCACTGTGGCGCCATCCTCGACCGCGCGGCTAATGTCATAGACATCGATATACTCGCCGAACACGGCCGGCGTGTTCACGTCGGTTTTTTCGATCGGCGTCCCGGTGAAGCCGATGAATGAGGCATTTGGCAGCCCGTCGCGGAGATATTTTGCGAAGCCATAAGCGACCTCGCCCGTCTTGCGCTCCAGCCTTGCGCCGAATCCGTATTGGCTTCGGTGCGCTTCGTCTGCGATCACGATAACGTTGCGCCGGCCGGTGAGCAGGGGGTAATCCGCCCTGCCCTCTTCGGGCGCGAATTTCTGAATCGTCGTGAAGATTACGCCTCCTGCGGGCCGATCGAGCAGCTTGCGCAGCTCCCCTCGGTCGCCGGCCTGTTGCGGCGTCTGGCGCAGCAGGTCCTTGCACATGGCGAAGGTGCCGAAGAGCTGATCGTCGAGATCGTTGCGGTCTGTCAGCACGACGAGTGTCGGGTTCGACATGTCGGGATGCTTGATAACCTGACCGGCGTAGAACGCCATCAGCAGACTCTTACCTGAGCCTTGTGTATGCCAGATCACACCGACCTTGCGGTTGCCCTCTGGTTGGCTGGCCGCCAGCGTCCGCTGCACGGCGTGGCCGACGGCATGGAACTGGTGGTAGCCGGCGAGGATCTTGACGATTCCCTCCCCAGTGTCGCCGAACACGGTGAAATCGCGCACGAGGGAGAGGAACCGCCGCTTCTCGAACACACCCTTGATGAGGGTTTCCAGTTCCGGCGTTCCCTTCGGCGCAACATCGTTGCCTTCTACAGTGCGCCAGGGCATGAAGCGCTCGAAATCGGCCGTCAGCGACCCGACGCGCGCCCAAAGACCGTCCGAGATAACGAGCGCCGCGTTGGTGCGGAACAGTGAGGTGATCTGCGCCTTGTAAGTCTGGAGTTGGTTGAAAGCCCCGCCGAGCGTCGCGTTCTCGTCACCGGGGTTCTTGAGCTCGATGACTCCGAGCGGCAGACCGTTGACGAACAGCACCACATCCGGCCGGCGGTTGGCCTTGTGCTCGATGACGGTGAACTGATTTATCGCCAGCCAGTCATTCGCCGCCATGTCGCCGAAATCGATTAGCCGCACCAACTCGCCGGTGATCGAGCCATCGTCGCGCGTAACTTCGATCGGCACGCCTTCGACCAGGTAGCGGTGCAGGCGACGGTTCTCTTCCACCAGCGTTGGAAATTCTGCCTGGATGATCTTGCGAAACACTTCCTCGCATCGTTCAGGACTTAGCGTGGGGTTGAGCTTTGCTACCGCGGCGCGCAGGCGCTCTCCGAGCACCACATCGCCGTAAGCGTCCCGTTCCGGTGTAGTGCCATCCGGGCCAGTGTCCACCCCGTTCGCCGTCTCATATCCGAGCGCAGACAACCACGCGAGCGCAGCCTCTTCCACATGGCTTTCGGCTATGCCGACACTCATGCTACCTCCGCTACGACCTTTTCAGCGTCTTTGAGCCGGATTTCACCGGACATGAGCTTAGGAAGCAGCAGGTCCCGGGTTTCGGCGAGGGTGCGACTTTCCAGGTCGTTTGCGATAAGCCTGGCGAATAACGGCGCGATGACACCATCCGCAGCTTTCATCACTTTCTTGTCTCCTATCACGATCTGCGCCTCGGTCAGGTGATGACGCTGGATATGTCCCATCGTAGTCGCCTTGGAAGCAGCGATACCTTGGAACGTGGGTAGATGGTGCTCAACCCAGAAATAGTGGAGCCACTTCGGGAATCTTGTCGAGGTGACCTTGAAGAGATGCTGGTTTAATGCTCCTGGACCCCCCGTCCAGATTCTCTGTGTTAGGCTTCCAGACCAGGAAAACAGAACGTCTCCGTCCTCCACCACATACTGTTTGGGGATTGTCCTCGATGCCCGGCCGCTGGTGGATGTAACTCCCGAGCGCAACTCCGCTATTTTAATGACAGGCAAGTCGTCGTTGCCGTCTCCAGGGAATTTTTGAAGCGCAAGCCCGTTCAGAAAATCGGCTATCTCGTCGAGAGGAAGCGACTTCCAGCCTTCCGGCTTATTCTCATCGTCAAGTCGCTCGGGGAACAGCGACCAAATCTCGCGCGAAAGATACGGCGCACGTCCTTCCATTTTTGCCCGCGTGGGGCCGAAATCGACAAACCAGTCTTTGAAGATCGCACGCGCCATTGCTTCGAGCGATTCGTTCATCTGGCGGTTCTGGTTCACCTTGTCATCGAGACCACGAAGTATTTTCCCGAGCGCGCGTTGCTCGGTAATCTCTGGAAGTCGGAATTTAAGGTTGCGGACATCATCTCTGCGCAAAAAGCCGCGCGCGCTTCCGCCAACCCAAGCAAGCGGGACTTTGGAGAGCTCACGAAAGCAGTAGTGAAGGTAGACAGGGTCAACCCTTCCGGGAAGCGCTCTGATAACCCACATATTTTGGTTCAGAAGTGCAGGCAAGTCAATCGTTCGGACACATCCGATTTTGCCGAGAGTCGCCCCAACCATTACGAATAACGTGTCGTCCGCCTGAAGTGCAAATCGCCGGTATTCATGAGCCTCTTGCTTCGAAATAAAGACCGAGCCGTCTCGAGTGATTGAGCAATCATTTCTAATGTTGACCGTCCGAAGCACGAAATGGCCAGCCGGCCGATATTGCTCACTCCGAAACGCATAGCCACCCGAGAGCTCTGCAACATCGCAAAGCCGAACTTCTCTTGACTTCTCGAGAGTGCCGAGTTCTGGGTTACTTCCTGGCGGCCTGTGACTTTCGCTCGTAGTCGTCAAGCCACTGCTCAGTGAGCCGGTCGAGCTCCTCGAGCTGGCGTTCGGAGTAGGATTCCGGCGCAAAGCCCTCGAGCCACCCGAGCACGTGAGTTTCGATCAAGTCGCGCGGCACGTCCGGATGCTCGGCATGGATGCGTTCTGCCGACTGCTCGATCGACAGCCGTTTCCCGTCGTCCCAGACGATCTTGCGCCGTTTGGGGTCAACGTCGGCATTATCCAGTGCGGCGAAGACCAGATCGAGCGCGTAGACCGAGCGTTCCCCCTCGGACGAGCCCATCCATTCGAGGAAGGCGTCAGTGAACGGGTTGTTCTCGAAGGGGTGTTTTGCGCGTCGCTTGCCCATCGGATGAGGATAGCACCGCGGGTCATTGCCGTCGCAAGGCTCGCTTCATCATCAAGCGGCTCTGCTCGATGCTCAAGGCGATCCACTGGGCGGTGAGCGCCTTGAAGCGCTTATAGTTGCGGATCTCACGCCGCACCTCGGGCAGATAGTCGCGCGGAACATATTCGGTCCGGCTCCTCATCTGCCGCGTGTAGCTGAGCTGGTAGTAGGGTCCCCTCCGGTTCTCTGGATCCTTGTACTGGCGGGTGAGCGATCCGGGCCGCATGTCTTCAATGCCGGCCAGCTGCGCCTTGATGCTTCCAATGCGCTTTCTGATCACTGCCAGGCGTTTGTTTGTCATAGGTTTAGCATACCAGTGCTATACTATGCTGGCAACAGAAATCGAGAGGGCCCGATGCCGCTGTGGATGCCCTGGTGGAATGCGATTTGGCTGCTGCGTCCGGCGTTCTCGCGTCTGCGCACCTTCCTGTGGTTCGCCACCGCCGTGGCAGGCTTCACGGTGCGGACGGAACTGCTGGGCGTAACCAGCCTCGTGCGGGCGCTGAAGCTCGAGGCTCGCTTCTACAACAAGCTCGTCGATCACTTTCACAGCCCCGCCGTGAAGCTCGATCGGCTCGCGGCGCTGTGGACCCAGGTGGTGCTGCGGCTATTCCCGCAGCCGCTGCGCATCAACGGAAGGTGTATCGTGGTCGGCGACGGCATCAAGATCCCAAAGCGCGGGCGCAAGATGCCGGCGGTCAAACTCCTGCATCAGCAGTCCGAGTCGAACACCAAGCCCGAATTCATCATGGGACATTCCCTCCAGGCTGTGAGCGTGCTCGTTCAGGCCGCAGCCAGCGTCTTCGCCGTGCCGCTCGCCATGCGAATCCACGAAGGGTTGGTGTGGTCCAATCGCGATCGCCGCACCCTGCTCGACAAGATGCTTGCGCTCCTCGGGATCGTCGCCATCGCAGAACCCTTCTACTTCGTCGCCGACGCCTACTATGCCGCGCGCAAGATCGTCACCGGCCTGCTCGAGGAGAACAACCACCTGGTCACGCGGGTGAAGTCCAACGCCGTCGCCTACACCGCCCACCAGCAGCGTGGCCCGCGGAAGAGAGGCCGGCCCAGAGTCTATGGCAGCAAGGTCAAGCTCAGATCCCTGCTGGAAGACCCCAAGGGCTTCCAACAGGCCGAAAGTCCCGTCTACGGCGAGCACCAGGTGACCATCCAGTATCGGGTCCGCGACCTGCTGTGGCGCCCGGCCGGTCAACTCGTGCGCTTCGTGGCGGTGATTCATCCAGTAAGAGGCTCGTGCCTCCTGATGTGCACCGACACCTCTTTGGAGGCTATCGAGATCATTCGCCTGTACGGTCTGCGCTTCAAGATCGAGCACACGTTCAAGCAGGCGGTGCGGCTGATCGGTTCGTTTACCTACCATTTCTGGATGTCCGACATGAAGCCGCTGCGCCGCCGCAGTGGCAATCAACATCTCCATCGTGAGTCGCTGGAATACCGCAACGCCGTCAAACGCAAGCTCCACGCCTACCACGTCTTCATCCAGGCGGGTGTCGTCTGCCAGGGACTGCTTCAGTATCTGGCCGTCGCCTTCCCTCAGGCCGTCTGGAATTCCTTCGGCTCCTGGCTGCGAACCATTCGGCCCGGCATCCCGCCCTCGGAGCTGGTCGTGGCCAATGCCCTGCGCCAGAGCCTGCCGGAATTTCTCTTGAATGCCACCCCGAGCAACACCTTCGCGAAATTCGTCATCGAACGACAGGACACCAATAAAATGGGCCTCGTCAGAAGAATCTGTGGGCGACGTTGGGTTCCGGCAGCTTACCAAGTGCATGATACAAGGCGATTTCGGTGACGTGGAAGGTACGGAACCCGTAGGATTTTCGCATGGTCAGTTTGGCCTTGTTGTTCAGACCCTCGACCACACCGCTGGAGAGCTGCTTCCTGGCGCGGAAGTAGTTCAGGATCAGCGCGAAGATCATTGTGGTCATCCGGCACTCCCGAACAAGTCTGTAAGCTTCCTTGGCGTCATGAGCTTTTGGAAACTTGTGTTGCGAGGACCCTGCATCGAGCCCGACTGAGCGTCGGCAAACGGGATATGGCCAATCGGGTTGGCCGGTTCGGACAAATCGAGTTTGCATTTCCTTGCTCGCCATGGAGGTTGTAGCCATTTCCCAAGATTGGGCAGGTTGGTGTCGATTCCGTCAACGGGCGGCGCTAGCCTGGATTTCCACGGACCGGAAATCGCCTAACACGACAGGTTTCACATGCTAGTGGATCAGGCGGAGCGAACGGCCTTGCCACCATGGCACCAGGACGGGTTGGTCGATGAGTCCGGAGGCGAGTACGATTGGAAGATGGGCGCGACGGTGGAAGCGCACTGTGACCTCGTCAGTGGCGATGGCGACGTTTGCCGGCATGTCGATCAAATCGCGGAAGATACGGCGGGCTTGGGCATCATCGTAGCCTCGCATGCGTCGGGCCATCAACCGGTAGAGGGCGCTGGCGAGGACGAGGAGCGCCATGTCGAAATCAACCTTGAAGCCGACTGAAGAGGAGAGCGCGTCGATGTGGAAGAAGCGTACGGCATCGGCGAGCGCATTTTCGATCAGCATGCGCTTGGCATAGCGAGTGATGAGGTTGCGGGCGCTGGCATGCCTGTCGTTGGTGACAAGGATAGTGGGTTCATCGTGGCCGAGATCCTTGATGAACAGTTGTCGGTAGGTGCGTTCGCGAAGGCAGACCTTCTGCTCGAAGACTTGGGGTGTGCGATATTTGCGACTGGGCAGGTTGAGCGTGATGGTGCGCCACGCCGATGCTGCCAGCTCATAGACTTCGGCCAGCAGGCCTTTGGAGCGCCGGCGCAGCGTCATAAAGGTGATCCCGGCGGCATCCAGCCGGTCGAGCCCTTCGTAAGTCGTGAGTTTGGAATCGAATACGAGGTGCTGCGGCACTTTGCCATGCTGACGCTTCCAGAACTCGATGAAACGGAAGATTTCCTCGGCCTCCTCACCCTTGCGAATGTCGGCGTTCGAGTAGCAGAACACCTGACTGTCGGCGTCCTGGGCGAGGAACGTGAGGATGCTGGGCTGACGGCGACTGCGCCTCGGCAGATAGTGGGTTTCGACCACCGGGTGTTCGCCGAAATAGGGCACGGAGTGGAAATCGAGGTTGATCGACTCCCCGCTGAAGAGCGCCTCTCCGGCCAACCGTTCGTGCCACAGAGCGAGCAACCGCGAGACGTTCTGCGGGGTGATCCGTGAGGAATACTCCGACAGGAAGCTCCTCTTCGGCATGACGTTGAGCCCGCAGAACAGCGCCAGGCCTTCGTCGGCAACCAGCGCCATGATATGGCTCTTCCGCTCAATGGCCCATAGCTTCAGAGCCAGCGAGGCGCGCAAAGCATGCGCGGCCGGGATCATGCGCGAGCCGGGGAGTTTGGCGCCGAGCGCCAGGGTGTCGGTGTTCAAACGCACCAGTTCGGCGATGAACAGGAACAGCCCCCCGACCCGTGTCGTGAACTCGCGCGGCGTGAGCGTGAAGCTGCGGATGTTGGCGACTGCCTCGGTGCTGGGCCCGGCTACGGCCGGACGCTCCTCGTCGAGCCGCCGCGGCAGCGGTGCGAACCCTTCCGCGGCGAGGACCTCGCGTACCGCAGTCGCACTGAGTGGCATTCCCCGTTCGGAAAGCGCCTGACTGATCTCGTAGACTGAGTAATTGCGTTTGCGCAGCGCCACGATCTGGTCATGGGCACGGCCCTTTCTGGGCTGCTCACGCCGACCCGGTCGGACGACGGCGAAGAAGTCTGGCAGTTCGCCGCGACGAAAGGCGTGGCAGAGCACCCGGAATGCGCCCGGTGAGTAGCCGAACCGTCGCGCCGCCGCGTCAGAGCCAATGCCTTCGAAGAAATAGGCGCGCAATGCCTCGTATTGGCGCTGCCGTGGGGTCGCCGGCCGGACGAAGAAGCGGCGGCACTTTGTTAGGTCATATGGTGCTCTGATAGCCACTTGTGCACGGTGTCTAACCCCATATATAGTGTCAAGCGAGAAAGACGTGACAACCCCTGCGCCTGCCAGAGAAGGGCTATAGTGCTGCATTTTTGCATCAACCGATGGCGAGGCGGAATCCTGGCAGTCTTCCTTTGGCAAGGAGAAGACAACTTACAAATGGGCTATCAGCGCACCATCATGCATAACAAATCACGCAAAAAAGCGAGTCTTTAGAATTGCTTGACTTGCCCACCGTTAGGCGGGCTCGGCTCCGTGGAAATCCAGGCTAGGACAGATTAGTCCGAGTTGATGGACTTAGGGTGATCTGGCCGCCTTCGGCGCCAGTTCTCAGGCGGCGGCGGATCGGGATGCGCCAGCCGGATCGCGACCCAGGCTTCGAGCCAATCTGCGACCTCGGGCGGGATCGCCTCGCGGCCCGTCGCCCATGATCGCGGTAACCGGTCGGAGCACCCTAGGATAGGCGCAAGCCCCCGCTGCGACAGGCCGAGGAAGTCGAGGCATTCGCGAAAGCGGGTGGGGCTCATGGCGCCACGATCCGGGACGCGTGGCGCGCAGCGCCACTGCGTTTGCCTGCGTCGCAAATCACCCTTCGGCACCCACTGCTACATCAAAGACTGGCGTGCAGCATCAGCCTAAGCACCTGCCCGCGGCTCAGCGACTTCTCGCGAAGCAACGTCTCTGCCAGTTGCTCCACCGTCGGCCAGTGCTGTTGCACAATCTGGGCGGAAGCACGGTTCGCAACGCTCTCCACATCGAGCGGGCTGCCGAAATAGAGCGCCCTGAACGCTGCCTCTGCCTGCTGGTAGGCGACATAGGTCTCGTAGGGTATCTGCTGTGTTTGCTGATGCTCGGGTAGCGGCCGTCTGGACCCAGCATCAAAGAGAACAACTTCGCCCATCGGGTTTTGCCTCTTGGTCACCGGGCTTGGTTGCCTCGGATGCCTTGTAGCTACGCGAAAGGCTGGCCCTGTGGTTAGTCACGTTTTTGCATTATCAATATCGACGGCGTGCATGCATGCTAGCCAGAAAAGCCCTCTTACTCCGGATCATTCGCGACCTTCGACGCATGAAACATTACATTAGTCCGGTATCGTCCCGTCGGCACAGATCGAAGCGTTCCGCCGTATGGATGCGCGCATCGCCTGCATGGCTTGGTGAGGTTCATAAATTTGTTTCTCCTTGACGACGGAATTAAAAGCAATCGGTAGTGATCGTGTCGCCCCAGGTGTTGGTGATGCAGGCCATGCCCGGCGGCGGTGCGCCGCCTATGCCGTTCATACGCTCAAGCAGGTCGCTGCGACGGTTTTCGCGGTCGTAGGCCTCATCCAGACGTTGGTCCATCTCCACCTCGGAGATCTGTCCGCGACGGTAGAGGTCTAGGATCGCGTCGCATTCTTGCTGATACGCTTCGATGATCGCGTTTTGCTTCTGTTGGTAAGGGCAAGGTGTACCCGGCGGCGGAGTTTGCGTCCCCGGGTAGCCGGGATAACCATAACCGGGACAACTCTGTGCATGTCCAGGCGACGGCGGAGAGACGGTAGAGACCAGCGCAATGGCGCCGGCCAATAGTAGTTTTTTCATAAGTCTGGGTTCCTTGTCGTTGCGGCACCAGTCAGCAGCTTCACTCGTTGCGTTGCTCTATTACTAGGTTAGGCGCTTGCTCGAAGCGAGGACGTTGCAGCTCAGGATCGTCCGGCAGGAGGCACCGGAATACGACCGCGTAACCGGTTGGCCCATAAAGGTTCGTCTCGATCGGCACGCCGGGTGCCTGGCCCATGTTGATCGGCAGGAATTTTCTGCCGCGTTGTTCACAAAACTGGTTGGACTCGATCAAAGCTGCCCGTTCCGCGCTCTCTGCGCCCCCGCGTACCGGCGCATAGTGCTCGGAGATGGTGTAGGTGTCCGGGCCTGCCGGCAGAATTCCGGTAGAGGTGGCGCAACCTGCGATAAGTGCCGACAGACCAAGCACCATCATGCAGTTACGCTGCATTGTGGGCCGGCACCCTTCGACGTGCTTCAGCATGGTCGGTAACCTCGTGGATGATGTAGCGGTCAGCTACTCGGCTTGTTGACCGGGGCTTGTCCCTCTTTGCCCACCGCCCGACTGCCAGTCCGCGGGCGGCGGCACATCCTCCAGCGTGCGGACCACCTTGGTGAGCCACGCGGCGATGCGCGGCGGGATCGGGTTCTGTCCCGACGCCCAGCGGCGCACTGCCCGATCACTGCTCAGGCCAAGCCTCGAAGCCAGCACGTTCTGCGACCAGCCGATCGCGGCCAGGGTGGCGTTGAATTCTTCGGCAGTCATTTGAGTACGAGAACGCCCCGGACATTGTCGATCGACCAGGATGCGAATTTTTGCAGGAAGGACTGGCCGAGCAGGAGTGAGCTTCCCTCGTCTCCGACCGAACACGTGACATCGGTCACCGTTCGACCGCCGACGGTGATGGAACGCAGCGTATAGAGGGTGTCACGGCTCTTGCTTCCGTCTGCCAGGGTGCTGACAGCGTCGCCCACATAATCTGCTGGTGTAAGCGAGCCGTTGCGCATCAGCTCGGTGGCGATGTTCTCAGGGATCGTCACGTTGCTGGCGCCGGTGTCGAGGGTGAGAGGGAGAATCGTTGTGCCGTTAAGTGTTGCCAGAAGAGTGAATGTGCCGTAGCGGTCCCGCCGCAGCGGTACTTCGGTGGTAGCCGGCTGCCGATAATTCGGTTGTGCCGCATCCCCATCGCCAGCCGGCACCAGCCCGCCGGACTTGGCGAGCCTTTCGCCCACAATCCGGTCAACACAGCGCCCCAAGCCCGAAAGTGCAACGGCAATGTCGCTCAACGGCGATAATGAGAACGTCGAAGTCGCGTAACCGTCGGTGACGGTCAGCGTGTCACCGTCGTGCAGTTTGGACTCGAAATCATCCATGGCGGAAGTGCTCGGCGCGGGCCGCTCCACAGCCAGGAGTGCCTCGCCGCCGCTGTAACGCGAGGTCATCGGGAAGGTGTAGGAAAACCGCCCGAGACCCCAGTAAGGGGAGTCCGATATGTCGATCGAAACCGATAGATTGACGGCGGGCGGCCATTTCCGACCTGGTCGTTTGAACTCTATCAGCTTCCGGCCGCCATCATCTCCTCCCAGTCTAAAAGAACTACCGTCGCTCGCACGCAGGACGATGGAGCAATCCTGATTCCCAGCGGGGGACCTGGTTTCAATAAATTGTATCCGCCCTATCGGGTATTGCTGGACAGTCGTCTGTGCCCGTGCGGCGGATACGGCGGCAAGCGAAACGCCAGCCATCAGTACCAGTGTTTTGAGGTTCAAGAGCCGGGTCCTCCCCCTTGACGCCGGTCGCTCCGACGCCGAAGCAGGCATTGGTAATCAAAGAATTTCCGCGGCAGCTTTGCTGCCGAGCGCGGGCGCAACGTTTATCGGATAGTCCGCGAGCCGAGTTCGCCGCGGCGCCGACTTATGTGTGGCGACGTGGGGCGGCTGCTAGCGAAAACGTGATGCGCGTCGCACATAGCTGGGACGAGCCTGGTACATAACTATTCCGGATATGCACGATATCGATAATCATTATGCAGGGCACCGCTAGACAATTTCTGGCACGACCGTATCCGACAAGCCGGGGTGGCAGGTGGTGGCTGCGCGCTTCGGCGACGGGCGACAGTGGAACGGTTCCCCGGACATGCTGCTCGTCTTCGCGGCATAGCTAACGTGCCCGCCCGACCACCCCGGCCATGGTCAGTTGGCCACCCCCGCCACCCCCATGACCGGCTTAAATCCAGGTCCACCGCGCGCCATTGTCGGAACCAGCCTTCGTCGCGAATCGGGCAGTGAGCGACTGCCGGCCGTCGATCGTGACGCAGTTCTCGGAAGCAAGGGCACAGGTCGTGCGGCGGTCTCCGAGGCGCGTTACAGCCTGGGTTTGTACGGTCTGGTCAGCCGACGGCGCCAGCGCTCGGCCGAAGTGCCCGGTTAGGGCGATTTTGCGCTACATCTGCGCTACAGGGCAGGATTGACCACTATCGTGGTCGCGGCCATCGAACGAACCGATGCTGCAAGTCACTGAGTTTGCTTGGAAATTCCTGGTGGGTGCGACAGGGATTGAACCTGTGACCCCCGCCGTGTGAAGACGGTGCTCTCCCGCTGAGCTACGCACCCATCCGGGACCGGGTCTGTTAAACGCCGCCCCGAGGGCGGTCAAGCCGCTCGCGCCGTTCGGCACGACGGCGTAGTGTTCACGCCACTTTCACACCACGCCGCGCGGCCCTGAGGTTTCTCCCCGCCATGTTGGATACCCGCCGTCCCGCCCCCTCTGGCCCGGCGCTCGGCATCGAGCGTCTGACCAAGTCGTTCGGGCAGACGGCCGTGCTGGACGACCTCAGCATCACCGTGCCCGGCGGACGCTTTACTGTACTGCTCGGCGGGTCGGGCTGCGGCAAGACCACCTGCCTGCGATTGATCGCCGGGCTCGAACAGCCCTCCGCCGGATGCATCCGCATCGGAGAGCGGGACGTGACGGCGCTACCGCCATCTGCCCGCGGCGTGGCCATGGTGTTTCAGTCCTACGCGCTGTTCCCACATCTGAACGTCGCCGAAAACATCCTGTTCGGCCTCAAGGCCCGCGGCGTGCCACGCGCCGAGCGCGACCGCCGGCTCGCGCATGCGGTCGATCTGCTCGGCATCCGTCCGCTCTTGTCGCGCAAGCCGGGCCAAATTTCCGGCGGCCAGCAACAGCGCGTCGCCCTTGGCCGCGCCATCGTGGCGCAGGCGCCGGTCTGCCTGATGGACGAGCCGCTGTCGAACCTCGATGCCCAGCTCCGAGCCGAGATGCGGCGGGAGATCGTCGCCCTGCAGCGCCGTCTCGGCCTGACCATGATCTATGTCACGCACGACCAGATCGAGGCGATGAGCATGGCCGACCAGGTTGTGCTGTTGCGCGCCGGCCGGCTGGAACAGGCGGCGCCGCCGGCTGATGTCTATGACCGGCCGGCCACCACGTATGTTGCCGGGTTCATCGGCTCGCCGCCGATGAACCTGCTGCCGCTCGCCCGCAGCAGCCGCGGCATGGTGATCGCGGGTACCGAGGACCCCGTGATCGCTCCGGCCGGCCGCGCGGAGCTGATCGCCGGCTTGCGTCCGGAAGCGCTGGTTGTCGCCAGAACCGGCACGTTCGACCCGATGCTAATGCTCGCGGTGGAGCACAGCGAATATCTCGGTGCCGATACGGTGCTCACCGGCCGTGTTGTTCCGACCGCGCACCGTCTGCAGGCGCGGCTCCCCGGTCGCCACGAGGCCATCCCCGGCGAGATCATCCGGCTGGCCTTCCCGGCAACCGCGGTGCATCTGTTCGATGCCACAACGGGCACGCGGCTCGCCCGCGAACCGGCGCTCGCCTGACATTCGCTATCACGGAGGAACCGAATGCCGACAATCACTCGCCGCGCCACCCTGGCTGGCGCCGGCATGCTCGCCGTGCCGGCTATCGTTCGGGCGCAGAACGCACCGCTGGAGATCCAGTTCTTCTTCCCGATCGCCGTGGCCGGACCGATCACTAAGATCATCGACGGCTACGCGCGGGAATTCGAAGCGCTGCATCCCGATATCCGCATCAAGCCCGTCTATGCCGGTAGCTACGACGATACGATTGCCAAGGCGATCACCGCGTTCAAGGGCGGCCACGCCCCGCCGCTGGCGATGATCGGCGCGATCCAGGTGTTCAGCCTGATCGACCTCGACGCCATCGTGCCGATCGACCAGCTTGCGAATTCGGCGGAGGACAAGGGCTGGCTTGGCGGATTTCTGGCCGGCCTTCATGGCCAACGGCACTGTCGATGGGCATGTCTGGAGCGTGCCATTCCAGCGCTCCACCTCAGTGCTCTACTGGAACAAGAATGCGTTCAAGGAAGCCGGGCTCGACCCCGAAACGCCGCCGGCAAACTGGACCGAGCAGACCGACATGGGCCGCAAGCTGGTGACCAAGTCCGGCGATACCGTCAGCCGCTGGGGAGTGCAGATCCCGGCCACCGGGGGCGTTTACTGGTTGTACCAGGCGCTCGCCGCGGAAGCCGGCCAGCAACTGATGAACAAGGCCGGCAACCAGACCTATTTCGATTCGCCCGGCGCGCTCGAGGCGCTGGAATACTGGGTGGCCCTCGGCAAGGAAGGCGTGCAGGCGCCGGGCGTGCTCGACTGGGGCACGACGCCGAACGATTTCGTTGCTGGCCGCACCGCGATGATGTGGACCACCACCGGCAACCTGACCTTCGTCCGCAACAACGCCAAGTTCCCGTTCGGCGTTGCCATGCTGCCGGCGGACAAGCAGCGTGGCACGGCGACCGGCGGCGCCAATTTCCACATCTTCAGCACCGCGACACAAGCCGAACGTCAGGCCTCGCTGCTGTTCATCAAGTGGGTGACGTCGCCGGAGCGCGCGGCACAATGGGGCATGGACACGGGTTATGTCGCGACGCGGCCGGATGCGTGGGAGACGCCGAAGATGAAGCAGTACGTCGCCGGCTTCCCACCGGCCGCGGTGGCGCGCGACCAGCTTCCCTATGCGGTGCCGGAGCTTTCGACGCACGACAACCAGCAGGTGACCTTGCCGCTGAACAGCGTCCTGCAAGCCGCGCTTGCCGGCACAAAGACGCCGAAGGCCGCACTGGCCGAGGCACAAGCCAACGCCGAGCGTCTGCTTCGCCCGTTCCGGCGCACATGAAGCGACATTCTTCTCCCCTCCCCTTGCGGGAGGGGTCGCAACACAAACAAGGCAAGGTCGCAGCACCCCCTCCCCTAACCCCTCCCGCGAGGGGAGGAGAATCGCTGCAGGGCTGGCTACTCGTATTGCCGGCCGTCGCCCTGGTGGCGCTGTTCACCCACTGGCCTGCACTGGAAACGGTATGGGCCAGCCTGCATTCCACGCCGGTGCCGCACCATCCCTCGCGTTTCGACCCAGCGGTGAATTTTGCCGCCATGGCGCAGGATCCGGTGTTCTGGCAGGCGCTGCGCAACAACGCGGTGTACGCCGCGTGCACCATACCGGCCACGATGGCGCTGTCGCTGATGATGGCGTTGGCGGTGAACCGACGCTTCCCCGGGCGAGCGCTCCTGCGGCTTGCCTATTTCACCCCCACCATCCTGCCGATGATTGCGGTGGCGAATATCTGGCTGTTCTTCTTCACCCCCGGCTATGGCCTGATTGACCGCGCCCTCTCACCGTTCGGCTTCGGTGACTGGAACTGGCTCGGCTCGGCCTCGACCGCACTGCCGGCGATGATAATCATCGCCATTTGGAAGATGGCCGGGTTCTACATGATCTTCTACCTCGCTGCCCTGCAGTCGCTGCCCCCCGAGCTTGGCGAGGCATCTGACCTGGAAGGTGCATCACGCTGGACGTTCTTCCGCCGCATCGTCTGGCCGCTGCTGATGCCGACTACGCTCTTCGTCTTCGTCAACGCGGTGATCGATGCATTCCGGCTCGTGGATCAGATCGTGGTGCTGACCAGAGGCGGACCGGACAACGCGACCGCTATCCTGCTCTATTACATTTATCAGGTCGGGTTCCAGTACTGGGACACGAATTACGCCGCCGCGCTGACCGTGGTGCTGTTGCTGCTGCTCTCTGCTGTGGCGGCGTTGCAGTTCGGCCTGCTGGCGCGCCGGGTGCACTACCGATGAGCGCCGGCACGCTTGCCGCGCCGGCCGAAAGGTTCCGGATTCCTGCGCTGCGACTGGAATTGCTGGGCGCCTGGCTGCTCGGGCTTCTGTGGATCCTCCCGCTGCTCTGGGCCGCCTGGAGCGCGATTCATCCCGCTTCGTCCGCCGCAGGTTTCGACCTGACCGCGCCGCTGACGCTGCGCAATTTCGCCGCCGCCTGGGACATGGCGCCGTTCGGACACTACATGGTCAACACCGTGCTGCTGGTCAGCATGGTGCTGGCGGCGCAATTCGTGCTGTGCACGCCAGCGGCGTTCGCCTTCGCCAGGCTGCGCTTCCCCGGTCGCGACGTGCTGTTCGCGGCGGTGCTGCTGCAGCTCATGATCACGCCGGACGTGCTGATGGTGGAGAACTACCGGACAGTCGGCGAGATCGGCCTGGTTGATTCGCTGCTGGGAATCGCGCTGCCATATCTTGGCTCGGCCTTCGGCATCTTTCTGCTGCGCCAGACCTTCCGCACCGTGCCGCAGGATCTGGACGACGCAGCCAAGCTCGCGGGTATGGGACTGCTGGGGCGCCTGTGGCGTGTCTATGTGCCGCTGGCCCGGCCCACCTACATTGCTTACGGGCTGGTGCTGGTGAGCTTCCACTGGAACAATTTCCTCTGGCCGCTGGTGATCACCAACTCGATCAATGTGCGGCCGATCACGGTCGGACTGGCGATGTTCTCCACCACCGATCAGGGCACCAACTGGGCGATCATCACCGCCGCGACCCTGCTGTCCACCGCGCCGCTGGTGGTCGCATTCCTGCTGTTCCAGCGCCAGTTCGTGCAAAGCTTCGTGCGCACGGCTCGGTCGTGACACCTGGCGGCGAAAGCCCCTCAGATCTTTGCCGATTTCAGTTAGTCCGCTTTCGGCGATCGGGGCGGGATAACCGACAATCAGCGGCCATTTTTCGAGAGCTCTGGCAGAGCAGCGCGAAATACCGTCAACGGTTTTAACCACATGTGCAATCGACCGCTTGTCCTCGATGTTCATCTCAGGCTTAAGAACAGCAATTTGTTAATTCTACAACTAGTCGGACTTGCGCAACACTGTCTCAAGCATCTCTTCAGTCCGTGATAGGAATAGTTCTAGTACGCGTGATTTATTTGCCCTGTGATAGCCGAGAACCAGGTCGATCGAGGGCGCTTCGCCGGCAAGCGGCCGGCCGATGACCGACCAGGTGAGAAAATTGCGGGCAAACTCGGGCAACAACATGATCCCGCGCGTGGAGGCGACAACGGACATCGCCATCGAGAGATACTCAACTGTATGCGTCGGGGTCAGTTCGATTTGTGAACGCCGGAGGTAATCTTCTGTGAGCTTGCGCAGAACCGGGGCCTGGTCGGCCATGCCGATGAATGTCTCACCGACAAGATCGCGCGGGCTGATCATTTCCTTCGATGCAAGACGATGGTCACTCGGCAGCACGACGATGAGTGGCTCCGATATCAAAACCTTATAGACGAGATCAGGATATCCTTCCTCGGGTCTCATGAAGGCCGCATCCAACTTGCCAGCAGCAAGTGCTTCAGCGAGCTGCGGCGAGTGTCGGCTGGAAATGCCAACCTCGATCCGCGGCAGATCATCCCGAAGAGCGTGCATCACCGCGGGCAGCCATTGCGGCTCACACCCGCTCAGAAATCCCAACGCGAGAGTCCGTTGCTCCGGGCGAGCGGCGTGCCGCGCCGCGGCGACGGCGGCTTCAACCTGCGCCAGCGCAAGGCGTGCGTGGTCGAGAAAGGCGCGTCCTGCGGGTGTCAGCTCGATACCGCGGACGCTGCGCGCAAGCAGTAGGACGCCGACTTCATTTTCCAGATCCCGCATTTGCCGACTGAGCGAAGGCTGCGCCGTGTGCAAGCGACGCTCAGCGGCAACAGTCAGGCTGCCCTCCTCCGCCACGGCGACGAAATAGCGGAGATGGCGCAGCTCCATGTTTCAATTCCATGCCTGCAAGGTATGGGGCCAATCCTATAAAGTCTTACCGCGCCGCGCAATGTGCACCCATTTGCCCGCTCGCGAGAGCGATGGGAGCCCCTCGAAGCGATCCGGCAAAACGCCGCCGACGGAGTGGCTACACGCGCTGAATGCAGTTTGATCCGGGGAGAAGTACCATGGCGATGCAGGTCGTGTTGATCACTGGCGCGCTGACTGGAATCGGCCGAGCCGCAGCGATTGCCTTCGCAAAATCGGGCCATCGGGTGGTCATCTCGGGCCGCCGGCAGGATGCCGGCGAGGCATTGCTCGACTAGCTTCGCTCGCTCGGCGCGGAGGCCGAATTCGCTCACACCGACGTACGTAAGGAAGACGACGTCCGCCATCTCGTGGACCAGACAGTCGAGCGCTTCGGACGTCTCGACATCGCGGTCAACAGCGCCGGCACCGAAGGCAGGCCCGGCCCGGTGGTTGAACAGACCGCCGAGAGCTATGCCGCCACCTTCGACACCAACGTGCTCGGCACGCTGTTGAGCATGAAACATGAACTGCGCGTGATGACCGCCCAGGGCTCCGGCAGCATCGTCAACATCTCCTCGACCTACGGCCATGAGGGCGCCAAGGGCGCGTCCGTTTACGCCGGCAGCAAGCACGCGGTCGAAGGCATAACCAAGTCGGCAGCGCTGGAGGCTGCGGGCTCGGGCGTGCGGGTCAATGCCGTGGCGCCTGGCCCGACCGAGACCGGCATGCTCAATCGCTTCACTGGCACTGCCGAACGCAAGGCTGTGCTTGCGTCCGGTGTGCCGCTCGGCCGGGTCGGTCAGCCCGAGGAAATCGCCCGCACAATCCTCTTCGTCGCTTCCGACGCCGCGTCCTTCCTGACCGGCCAGATCGTCACGGTCGACGGCGCAAGACTGCCGGTTGATCGCGAGCCAATGCGGCGGCTCACCACCGCGGCGAATACCAAGGGCACCACCACATGACAACCTATACGCATCGGACCGCGCTGACGCGGTTCGTCGAGGCCAACGGTATCCGCTTTGCCTATCGCCGTTTCGGCAAGACCGGCGGTGTGCCGCTGATCTTCAACCAGCATTTTCGCGGCACGATGGACTATTGGGATCCGGCCGTAACGGATGGCCTGGCGAAGAACCGCGAAGTGATCCTATTCAATAACGCAGGTGTTTCGAGCAGTTCGGGTCAGGTGCCGACGAGCGTTCAGGAGATGGCCGCAAATGCCATCGCCTTCACCAAGGCTCTCGGATTGACCCAGGTCGATGTGCTCGGCTTTTCCATCGGTGGCATGGTCGCGCAGGAAATCGCCGTCCAGGCTCCCGATCTGGTTCGCCGCGTCATTCTCGTCGGCACCGGGCCGCGCGGCGCAGATATGTCTACCAGCAAATCTGCAGAGATTTTTGCCGGCACCTACGATCCGCCAGAGCATCTCTGGCTAGCGGTTCACTTCTCGCCTTCCCCGTCGAGCCAGGCGGCAGGCCTCGCCTTTCTGAAACGCAAGCTGCTGCGCGAGGACCGCGATCCCGAAGTGAGCGACGAAGCGGCGAGCGCACAACGGGAAGCCATCGGCAAATATATCGCGCGCAGTGAAGGTCTTCTCGATTATCTGCAAGACATCCACCAGCCGACACTGATCGTGCAGGGAAGTAACGATGTCATCATAGCGACGGTGAACTCTTACGTCCTGCAGCAAAACCTGCCGAACGCACAGTTGGTTCTCTACCCGGACGCAAATCATGGCTCGTTCTATCAGTATCCGACGCTGTTCGTGTCCCAGGCCTCTGAATTCCTGGACGCGGGGCTTCAGCAGCCGGAAGGCGCGCCCGAAAGCCTGCCCTTCCCCTCGCTCCCCCCTCTAACTGAGCAGTACCCCGAAGTCATCCAGCCGGATTGAAAGGAAACTTCCCATGGCAAGCTTGACCAACAAGACAGCCCTCGTCACCGGCGCTTCCCGCGGCATAGGCGCGGCGATTGCCAAGCGGCTGGCAGCCGAAGGCGCTAGCGTGGCGATCACCTTTACCAAAGGCGCGGAAGCAGCCGCCCAGGTGGTGAAAGACATCGAGCGGGGCGGTGGAAAGGCGATAGCGATCCACGCCGACGCCGTCGATACGAAAGCCGTTATGACCGCGGTCGAAAAGACTGTGGCGACCTTTGGGAGGCTTGATGTGCTGGTGAACAATGCCGGCACGGCCATCCCCAAACCGTTCGAGGAGACCACACTGGAAGAACTGGATCGGGTGATAGACATCAATCTCCGGGGCACGTTTATCGCAACTCAGGCTGCGCTCATACACATGCAAAATGGTGGCCGCGTCATCATGATCGGCTCTTGCGTGGGCGAGCGGATGATGACGCCGGGCCTGGTTTCTTACGCGGCCACCAAAGGCGCCGTGAAAATGTTCGCGCAAGGCCTGTCGCGGGAGGTCGGGGCCCGCCGCATCACGGTAAACAATATCGAGCCGGGTCCCATCGATACGGACCTCAACCCCGCCGACGGAGACTGGGCGACGCCCCAGATCGCCAATACTGCCCTCAAGCGCTACGGCCATGTTGAAGATGTCGCCGCGCTGGTGGCGTTCGTTGCCGGCCCGGAGGCAGATTATATCACCGGCGCGAACCTGACTGTTGACGGCGGCACCAACGCCTGAGGGGAACCATCATGACCACCCTTTCAGGGAAAACCGCCCTCGTCACCGGCGCCTCACGCGGCATCGGGCGGGCCAGTGCATTGGCGCTCGCCAACGGCGGCGCGCAGGTACTCGTCCATTACGGCCGAGGCGCGAAGGAGGCGGAAGCCGTCGTTGCCGAGATCCGCAAGTCTGGCGGCCGCGCCGACGCCATCTCCGCAGACCTCGCCGCACCGGACGGACCGCACAAGCTTTCGAGGCAGGTGCGCACGATCGTGGGCGATCGCCTTGACATCTTCGTCGCCAATGCCGGCATCTCGAAAGCCGCGACGATCGAGGACACCACGGTCGAAGATTTCGACGAGCTGTTCGCTGTCAATGTCCGCGCGCCGTTCTTCCTCGTGCAGCAGCTTTTGCCGATCCTGCACGAAGGAAGCAGTGTCGTGTTGCTGTCCTCGCTGGGCGCCCGTGCCGCCGTCGGTACACTGTCGGCCTATTCGGCGACGAAGGGCGCTGTCGATACGCTGGTGAAGCACTTCGCCTTCGTGCTCGGCGCGCGCGGCGTTCGTGTCAACGCCGTAGCACCTGGCGTGGTCGAGACCGACATGTCGAGCTTCACCAAGACCGACGCGGGCCGGGATTTGGCGCTTGGTATGCAGGCTCTGAAGCGCCTTGCCCGGCCGGACGATATCGGCGGTGTGGTCGCCTTCCTTGCCTCTGAGGAGGCTCGGTGGATCACCGGCGACACGATCCATGTCGATGGCGGTTCGAAACTGTAACCCGTCACTGCGAGGAGGATGTGGTCCACCATGCCCGAGATGCTCACGCTCTATCACGCCCCCGCGTCCCCCAACTCGAGGCGCGTGCGTATGTTCCTTGCCGAGAAGGGCATTTCCGTGCCCCTCGTTTCAATCGACCTCGCCGCGGACGAGCAACATGGCCAAGCCTATCGCGCGATCAATCCGCGCCGTGTCGTGCCGACCCTCGTGCTGGAGGACGGCACGGCGATCGGCGAGGTCCTGGCCATCTGGCGCTACCTCGAAGAGGCTTATCCCGCTACGCCCTTGCTTGGTACCACGGCGAAGGACAAGGCCCTGGTAACGATGTGGGAGCGGCGTGCCGAGCTGGAAGGATTCGCCGCCGTGATGGAGGCCGTGCGCAACGCCGTACCCAAGCTGGCCGGCCGCGCAATCGCCGGGCCACATGACTACGCGCAAATTCCGGCGCTCGTCGAGCGCAGCAGGCTTCGGGTCGCCGACTTCTACAGCGACATGGAGGCAAGGCTGGCGGAGATGCCCTTCGTGGCAGGCGGGAGCTTCTCGGCTGCGGATATCACGACCTTGGTGACGATCGATTTTGCAACTCGTGCGCTTGACATGTCCGTTCCACCCGATAACGTCGCCTTGCAGCGCTGGCACGACGGCGTGGCCGCAAGGCCGAGTGCCGCCGCGTAGGAGGACGGCATGACCAAGACCACGCCAGAGCAGTACAAGGCTCTCGTGCTCGAAGCGTTCGACACGTTGTTCAACAAGCGCGACTATTCGGCGGCGGCGCGTTTCTGGTCGGAGCGATACATCCAGCATAGCGCCCACATCGAACCCGGTCGCGATGGGCTGTTCAATCTCGTACGAAGCTTGCCGGACACGCTTCGCTATGAGCACGGCCTGATCATGGCCGAGGGTGATTACGTGATCGTTCACGGGCGCTTTTCGGGGAACGGACGTCCTGCGGCGTTCATCGCGGCCGATATTGTCCGCATCGAGGATGGCAAGCTGGCCGAGCATTGGGATGTTCTCCAGGAGGAGGCAACCCGGGCCGAATCAAAGAGCGGGCTGCCGATGTTTGGCAGTCAGTTTCCCGTATGAACTGAGAAAGCATCCGACCGATTGTCCGAACTGGACGCCGCGGCGGTCTCTCCTAATCGAAGAAGTCGGTATCCCCCTCCGAGAGGTAAGCACGCGCCGCGTCGGGAATCAGGTTCACACCCACCCCCGGGCGATCAGGGACGTCGATCATGCCGTTACGCACCGGGACACCATCGAAGCCCTCGGTGATCTCATACCAGAAGGGCTCGAACCGGGCCGGGTATTCGAAGGCGATGAAGTTGTCAGGCAGCGTGGCGCAGACCTGGATCAGCGCGGCAAGGCCGAAGATCCCGTTTGCCGTGCCATGGGGAGCCATGGCGATGCCATGCAGGTCGGCGTATTCGGCAATCCACTTCAGCTCCGCAATACCGCCAACGTCACACGGATCGGGGCCGACCACGTTCACCGAGTGGCCTTCGATCAGCGCCTTGTAATTCTGCCGCAGGTAGATCTGCTCGCCCGTGTGGATCGGCGTGGTCGTGTGCGCGGTCACCTCGCGGTAGACATCCGGGTTAACGAACGGAACATAATCGCCCGTGATCATGTCTTCGACCCAAAGCAGGTGAAGGTGCTCCAGCGCCTTCGCAAAGCGCAGCGCATCATGGGCGAGGTAGCCCGGACCGGCGTCGACCGCGAGGCCGTATGCCTCCCCGAGCGTCTGCTTGGCGGCGGCGACGCATTCGACGAGATGCCTGAACCCATATTCGGTCAACGCGCCGCGGTTGGGATAGGGGAACGGGGCGTCGCTCTGCAGCGCGCCGTAGAAGAACTCCGGCACCTCTCTGACCATCGAGGAGTGAAAGGAGGTCGGCAGCTTGAACATCCCGAATTTCTCCGGCAGCGCCTTGCCGATCTCGGCCCACCGGACATAATCCTCGATCGTGTGCTTTATGCCGGGCTCGTGATAGAGCGTGCGATAGGTTCGCACCTGGTCGCGCACCTTGCCGCCGAGCAGTCGATAGACTGGCACGCCGGCCGCCTTGCCGGCAATATCCCAGAGCGCCATCTCGATGGCGCTGACCGCGGCGCCCCAGGGTTTGAAGCCGCCGCGCGCGCGGATGCGGCGCATCACGCGCTCGACGTTGACCGGATCCTGTCCGACCAGCCACGATTTCAGTTGCAGCACGATCGGCTGCAGGTAGGGCTTGGGCGTCTCGATCTGGCTCCAGCCGATGATGCCCTGGTCCGTCGTGATCCGGATCACCGGACTGCTGGCGATGACGGCGCACTTGATGTCCGTGATCTTCATCGGGAAACCTCCTCGAAAACCCGCCGAACGAAGGCCTCATAGCCGCCTTTGCGGACCCGGTCGATCGACTCTGTTCAGGTGGGTGCGACACCGCCCGCGATAACGGGGCCAGTAAGCCGACGGACGATACCTTGCGTCCGTGCCGGGATCGTTCGGTGTGGACGCCCGATCCATTCCAAATGCTCGATGTCATAGCGCCACACGGCCTGTTTCAGCAGATCCTGGTCCCATTTCCGCGCTGCGTCCAACGCCACCAGTTCCTGGAGACGCGCGTCGAAGGATGGGCTTTGGATCGAAAGCCGAGCTGTCACGGCATTCATCACACGCGGCAGTAACCTCTGCCGCGCTCGGCACGATAAAATCGTTGGCGAACGGCACGGGCGATGGATATTGTTCAGTGGGGGCGCGAAACCGTCGCCCCTGTGGGCAATGTCGGTGAACGGGACCTCCGCGTGCGGCCAACCGCGGGTGCGCGTGACGGGTGCGAGGAGCGTCGGTCGGCTTGCCGACTGCAACCAAAGATGGCGGAGGAGACGACGTGGATTATCCCTATGATCTCGGCCGGTACTCCCGGACGGTGACCACCAGCTCGGCGGACGCCCAGCGCTGGTTCGACCGTGGCCTCAACTGGTGCTTCGGCTTCCACCACGAGGAGGCCGTCGCCTGCTTCGAGAAGGCGCTGGAGGCCGACCCGAACTGTGCCATGGCCCATTGGGGCATCGGCTACGCGGCCGGGCCGAACTACAATTTCCCCTGGGAACTGATGGATCCCGCCGGTAAGGCCGCGGCGCTCGCCCGCGCTTATGACTCCACCCGCGCTGCCCTGGCACTGGCTGACGGCGTCAGCGCGCCGGAACGCGCGCTGATCGAGGCGCTGCCCGCCCGCTATCCACAGCGCGACCCGATCGACGACCAGCGCCCCTGGAACGATGCCTTTGCCGACGCCATGCGCCGCGCGCACCGGGCGCATCCCGATGACCTCGATCTACGCTGCATCTTCGTCGAAGCGATCCTCAACCGGACGCCCTGGCGCATGTGGGATCTGCGTACCGGCGAGGCCGCTCCCGGCGCCGGCACCTTCGAGGCGCGCGAGGTGCTCGAGTCCGCCTTCCGCGATCTGCCCGGGGCAATGAACCACCCCGGTCTTCTGCACCTGCACGTCCACCTGATGGAGATGTCGCCGCATCCGGAGGTGGCGTTGGTCACCGGAGACCGGCTGCGCGAGCTGACCCCCGACATGGGCCACCTGGTGCACATGCCCACCCACATCGACATACAATGCGGCCACTACCGCGACGCGATGCACTGGAATCAGAAGGCGATCATCGCGGACCGCAAGTTCTACGACCGCGCCGGGCCGATGAATTTCTATTCGGGCTACCGGATTCACAATTACCACTTCACTGCCTACGGCGCCATGTTCCTCGGCCAGTACGCGCCCGCTATCGCCGCCGCCGACGAGCTGATCGAGACCATGCCCGAGGAGATGCTGCGCATTCCCTCGCCGCCCATGGCCGATTTCTTCGAGAGCTACGTTTCCATCAGGCAGCACGTCCTGATCCGCTTCGGCAAATGGCGCGAGATCATCGCGCTGGATCTGCCGGCGGACCGCGAACTCTACTGCAACACCGTGGCGATGATGCACTACGCCAAGGGCGTCGCGCACGCAGCGCTGGGCGACGTGCCGGCAGCGGAAGTCGAACAGGCACTGTTCCGGGAGGCCGCGAAACTTGTGCCGAAGTCGCGGCAAATCCACAACGTGCCGTGCGTGCAGCTATTGGCCATCGCCGAGCAGATGCTGGAGGGTGAGATCGCCTATCGCCGCGGCGACCACGACACGGCCTTCGCCCGTCTTCGCACCGCCATCGCACTGGAGGACGACCTGCCCTACGACGAGCCGTGGGGCTGGATGCAGCCGGTCCGCCACGCGCTCGGTGCGCTGCTGCTGGAGCAGGGCCGCGCGGCGGAGGCGGGGGTGGTCTATCGCGAGGATCTCGGCCTCGGCGGCGCGCTACCCAGGGCGCAGATCCACCCGGACAACCTTTGGGCGCTGCGCGGGCTGCTCGACTGCCTCGAACGGCGCGGCGAGACCGCGGAGGCGGCTCTTATCCGCCAACGCGTGGACTTCGCCGCCGCCCGCGCCGACCTGCCGGTGTCGGTGTCCTGCTTCTGCGCCCGTGGCAAGGCCGCCTGAGCGGCCCGCGACCGCGGCTGTGCCGCTCGTTGTCGAGCTGCATTCGAGCGAGACAACCGCGGCAATAAGAGAAGCGAAACTCAAGTGCAGCTTTATCGGATACATTCGTATCTGATTCAGGTTTGTTGACATGGTTTGGCCGATATCGACAAGTGAAAGGTCCAGCACAGAAGCGCACAGACGCCGAATAGCAGGCGTCGCTGCGTTGAATCTTGAATTCCTGCCATCGGCACGAACTTGCAAGCAAGGCAACGCTCACTTCGTAGTGCTTACAGTAATCTGAGACGCGGGCAAACTGGGCGCCCAACTGTCCAACTGGCGAGATCGCATAAGGCTGAGTTTGGTCGTGTCTTCAGCGCCTTTTTACAAGATCTTCTAACGGCGATCTCCCGCACGGATTCGCAATTTCCGCTCGGACTGTCCGCTTATCGGCGAAGCCGATCGATCAACGATCACGCTAAAGCTTAACCATAGATTTGGGGTGCTCGCAACTCCTATTCCGACCATGATCTGTAATACGGACGAACCGGTAGCGTCACGCCTGCGAAGGCAGGTATCCGGAGGTGGTTCCAAGTGCTCCCAGCGCAGAGCAGTGGATTCCTGCCTGTGCAGGAATAACGCAGGGTGCTGGTGATGCTCAGAACCTGCTGCGAGGCCTGCGTCCGCCAGCAACCGAGCCTGGTCCTGCCCTCGAAGCTGTCGGCACTCCCGGCGCAGCTCGACGCAGCGGCGCGTCGGCGCCTCGGCGGAGCGAGACCTGCCCCGAAATGGGTGGTCGCGGTCGGCGATTGCGCGGCAGGGCGTGGGGGTTTTTGCCGATAGCGCTGTTTGCGTCGGGCGCCGTTGCGAAGGTGGTGCCGGTCGATCTTGTCATCCGCGGATGTCCACCGAGCCCGACGCAGCTTTTACAGGGCCTGCTGGCGCTGCTTGGTCGGGGCTGAGATGGATGCCAGGGCGCCGCAGGGTGTGCCGGTCTACTTGCGGAGGAGGGATAGCTGCGACTCTGGCCGATCATTAGGGCGATGGCCACTCATGATCACTGGCCGGACCGGAGTGGACACGATGCGATGCTGGGCGAGGCGGCAGAAATCCGGGTTCAGCTCGATTCCGATGTAACGACGTCCCAGCCGCCTTGCAGCAACGCAGGTTGTCCCGGAACCGGCGAATGGGTCCAGGACGATATCGCCGGAAAAGCCAAGCTCCGGAACGCCGCGGAAGGTGTACATCGCGACCAACCGGTTGGGCAGAGCTTCGGGGAATGGAGCCGGATGACCGTCCTGGCGGGGGATGTTGTCCGGATACATCCACCAAATCTGCTGGGTCAGGTCCATCCATTCTTGCTGAGAGACGCGTGACGCGCCCTTGACGGCGGCAGGCAGGACGCGAGGCGCGCCGGGCTTAACGAAGACAGCGATGAATTCGATGTAGTTCCGTTCGTACAGGTTCGGTGGATAGGGATACGACCCGAACATCTTCTCGGTAGTCTGCTTCTCCCAGACATAGAGGCTGAAGAGCTGCAGGCAGGTGTGTGTCTCGATTCGGCGTTTTATGTCGGAATAGAGATCGATGAGGATTCTCGTGTGGGTCGTACCGAAAGCTGCCTCGGAGATCGCCTTCGACAGCGGCAATAGCGGGACATTCAGGCAGAATTTGCCGTTCGGCAGCAGGACGCGCGCTATCTCCGACCAAACGGCGTCGAGTTCGTCAAGATATTGCTCGTAAGACCCCAGGCCGACCTGATCAGGAATCCCGTAATCGACCGTGTGCCAATAAGGCGGGGAGGTGACGGCGCACGCGCACCATTCCGCCGGAAGCTGCCGCAGGACGGATACTGCGTCTCCGCAAACTATGCGGTCGCACACGGCCTCGAGGGTCAACCCCGATGCTGGGACTGTCACGATACCCGAGGCCGGCACAACGTCTGCCATCCCTGCGTAGCGCCGAGAATGGGGCATGTCGGCGGTGGGCAGCCGGCTCTGTATTGTGGAGTCAGCGGCGTACTTTCGGTGGCGGCGCAGCTTGCTGGCCTGCCTTTCGTTGGATTGGTCGCCCACTCTGATGACTCCACCGCCCCGGCACCCTCACCCGCCGCGCTGCACGCGGCGACCTCTCCCGCAGAGCGGGAGAGGTGGAAATTTACCCGCCGCGTAGCTCGGGCAAGTCCTCCTGGCGGAACTCGGCCCCGCGCGTACCATCCCTGGCGCGCTGCGTCTCTGCCAGGCGCAACTCGACGCGGCGGATCTTGCCGGAGATCGTCTTCGGCAACTCGGCGAACTCGATGCGCCTCACCCGTTTGTACGGCGCGGCGCGCTCGCGGATATGGCGGAAGATGGCCAACGCCGTGGCCCGGTCCGGCGCCCAGCCCGCGGCCAGCACGACATAGGCTTTCGGGATCGCGGTGCGCACGGGATCGGGGGCAGGCACCACCGCAGCTTCGGCCACTGCTGCGTGCTCGATCAGCAGGCTTTCCAGCTCGAACGGGCTGATCCGGTAGTCGGAGGCTTTGAAGATGTCGTCGGCACGGCCCACATAGGTGTAATACCCGTCGGCGTCGCGCACGGCTACATCGCCGGTACGGTACACGTCTTCCTGCATCGGCGGCAGCGTGCCATCGTCGCGCTGATAGCCCGACATCAATCCGGTCGGCTTCGAGTTCGAGCGCGATGCACACCTCGCCTTCATCCGCATCGTTTCCATCGACATCGAGCAAGCGGATACGATAGCCCGGCATCGGCTTGCCCATCGAACCGGGCTTCACCGGCAGGCCCGGCGGGTTGCCGATCTGGGTCGTGGTTTCGGTCTGGCCATAGAAATCGCGCACGGTCAGGCCCCAGGCGGCACGCACCGCTTCGATGACCTCCGGGTTAAGCGGCTCGCCGGCCGAGCAGACCTCGCGCAACTGCGTCTTCCAGGATCGCAGGTCCTCTTGCACGAACATCCGCCAGACGGTGGGCGGCGCACAAAGCGTGGTGACGCCGCCCGTGGCAATGGCGTCCAACATTCCGCGCGCTGCGAAGCGCGGCTGGTTGGCGATGAACACCGTCGCCCCCGCGTTCCAGGGCGCGAAGAAGCAGCTATAGGCGTGCTTCGCCCAACCGGGCGAGGAGATATTCAGATGCATGTCGCCCGGTTGCAGCCCAAGCACATACATCGTGGTCAAATGCCCGACCGGGTAGCTTTCGTGGCTGTGCTGCACCAGCTTGGGTTTCGCCGTCGTGCCGGACGTGAAGTAGAGCAGCAGCGGATCGCTGGCCGATGTCGGCCCATCCGGCGTGAAGGCAGCCGAAGCCTCCAACAGCGAGTCATAGCGATGCCAGCCGGACGGCGCCTCGCCCAGCGAGATCAGCGTCAGGCCCTTGCCGATTCCCTCGAATTTCGCCGTTTCCCCAGGCCCGGCGACGACATGGCGGACACGCCCACGCTCGAACCGGTCGAGCAGGTCGGCCCGGGTGAGCAGCGTGGTGGCCGGGATGACGACCGCGCCAAGCTTCATCGCCGCCAGCATCACTTCCCACAGCGGGACGACGTTGCCGAGCATCAGCAGGATGCGATCACCCCGGGCGACGCCCAGCGCGCGCAGGCCGTTCGCGACGCGGTTCGAGCGTGCGGACAGCTCGGCGAAGCTCAGTTCCGCCGCGCCATCGCCGACGATCTTCAATGCCGGCCGGTCGGCGAGCGGACCCTTCGCCAACTCGGCGTCGAACCAATCGAGCGCCCAGTTGAAACGATGTAGGTCAGGCCAGCAGAACTCCCGACAGGCGGCGTCGTGGTCGGCGCGATGTGCGAACAGAATATCGCGCGCCGCCTTGAAGCGTTCAGCTGACATTCCCCCCTCCCTTGTCAGGTCACGACCGACGATCGGTCCTGCGCAGCCAACCAGCGGAAGATCGCCGAGAAGTCGCTCGATCCCTGGCCGGTGGCGACCAGCTTCCCGTACAGCGCGGCGGCATGCGCGCCGAGCGGCGTCGGCGCACCCGTCGCTTCGGCTGCGGCCTGTGATAGTTTCACATCTTTCAGCATCAACGCCGCCATGAAGCCCGGCGTATAGTCCTTGTTCGATGGCGCCGCCGGTACCGGCCCGGGCGCCGGGCAGTAGCTTGTCAAAGCCCAGGACTGGCCGGACGAGGCAGCGGCGATCTGGTGCAGCCGGTCCCAGTCCAGCCCGAGCCTTTGGGCCAGCAGGAATCCCTCACACACGCCGATCATGTTGATGGCAAGCATCATGTTGTTACAGATCTTCGCCGCCTGGCCGGCGCCCGGCCCGCCGGCATGCACGATGTTACGGCCCATCGCCTTCAGGATCGGCTCGCCGCGGGCGAATCCCGCCTCCGAGCCACCAACCATGAACGTCAGCGTCCCCGCCGCGGCGCCTGTGGTTCCGCCCGAAACCGGCGCATCCAGCATCTCGAAGCCGGCATCCCGCGCAGCTTGCTCCACCGCGCGGGCGCTTTCGACATCGATGGTCGAGCAGTCGATCAACAACGGGCTTGTTCCGGCAGCACGGATCGCCTCGATGAGGCCGCCTTGGTGCAGCCAGACCTCGCGCACGTGCTCGCCGGCCGGTAGCATGGTGATGACGAACTCTGCCCCGCGCATCGTGTCGCCGGCGTTGGGCGCCGCGTGGCCGCCGGCAAAGACCAGCGTTCGCACCGCATCCTGGCTGATGTCGTACCCCACCACGCGATGGCCGGCACGCACCAGGTTGGCGGCCATCGGCGCACCCATGTTGCCGAGGCCGATGAAGCCGATCGTCGCCACGGCTACAGGACCTCGAACACGTCGTACACCGGCCCGTCAGGCAGCCGATCCCCGGTGCCGACCGCAATCACCCGGTTGAGCCAGTCGTATTTCGGCGCTGCCGTCTCGAAGGCCAGGGCGGTGCGGAAATAGTATGATGCCGGATCGACCCTCTCTCCCCGGTTGAGCCGATCAATCACGTCCGGCGGGCCGTGGCGCATGCCGCGATAGGTCAGGCCGATCGTTGCGCCATCGTCGGTCTGCAGCACCAGCCGCACGTCGAGCGTGGTGGCGCCGTCCGGGCGTGCGATCAGCCAATCGGCGCCACCCGGTAACACGGCGCCACGCAGCCGCTCGCCTTCGAAGGTACCGCTGGCAACCAGCCCGACCCGCCGATTACCCGTCGGCGTCTGTCCAATTGGCTGCATCCCGGCCACCGTCAGCTTCAAGGTGAACAGATGCGCCGTTCGGATCTCCGCCATCGCCATCCCTCCCCTTCTGTTCGATGCGCTGATCAGACCCGATCCACCGGTTGGCGGCAAGCTTGTTGCGGCCTTACCATGCCGCCAACCGATCAGGAGACTGGCGATGCCGAGCGAATTCCCGCTGAGCGAAAGCAACCCCGAGGCTCTGGGCCTGGCGATCAAGCCGCTGGAAGCGCTTGACCGGCTGATCCGGGCACATATCGAGGAAGGCCGGTATCCCGGCGCACAGATCGCCGTCGCCCGGCACGGCAAGCTAGCGCTGTTTCGGACCTATGGCGATGCACGGACGGAGGGGACGCGCGTACCGGCGACCAACGACACGCTGTTTCTGCTGTTCTCGCAAACTAAAGTGCTGACCAGCGCGGCGGTCTGGACGCTAGTGGAAGAAGGCAAGCTGTCGTTCATGGACCGCGTCGCCGACCACCTGCCGGAATTCGCTGCACGCGGCAAAGGGGAGATCACACTGCACCAGGTGATGACGCATCAGGGCGGGTTCCCGAACGCCAATATCTCGCGCGAGACCTGGACCGACCATGCGCGGATGCGCGCCGAGGTTTGCGATTTCTCGCTGGAATGGACGCCGGGGTCACGTCTTCAGTATCACGGCCGCGCTGCGCATCTGGTGCAGGCTATGGTGATCGAGGCGGTTAGCGGTCAGGACTATCGCGACGTGATCCGTCAGAAAGTGATCGAGCCGCTGGGCCTGGGCGGAGAGATCATGGTGGGGGTGCCGGCAGCGCAGCAGTCACGCTGCGCCGATACCTATGCGCCCGAGGAGCGCGACAACTCCGTCGAGTTCCGCGCCGCTGGACTGCCGAGCGGCGGAGGGTTCGCGACAGCGCGCGGCATGGCGGCGTTCTATCAGATGCTGTTGCAGGGCGGGCGCCTGGGGACCGTGCGATTGCTGTCGCCGCGGCTGGTCTCTTATGTCTCGCGGAACCATACCGGGGAGACACCGGATGCACAGATGGGCGGGATCCCGATGCATCGCGGGCTGGGGCCGCATGTGCGTGGGGAGAGCGACCGCATCCGCGGCCTGGGCACCATCGGCGCGCCGGCGACGTTCGGCCATGGCGGGGTAGGATCGAGCTATTCCTGGGCCGACCCGAGCAGCGGCGTGTCCTTCAGTTACTCGACCAACTACGTGCAGCCCGATCCGTGGCATTCCGCACGGCTGGACCGGGTAAGCAACCTGGTGCACGCGGCGATCGATTGAACTGGCGGCGATCGTGGCGTCGGCGAATCTCCTGCACGTAATTGGCTCCACGGCCCGAAATGCCAAAGCTGCTGGTGCGCGGTCTCAACCAGACGCTGAGCGACTTCGTGTTCAAGGGTCAAAGGCCGATCGTGTCGAAGCGGCAGGGAATATCCACCACTCGACAGACACTCTTTCGCGCTGCGATTGAGCGGTGGTTCCCCCGACACTTTCTATCTTGAGCCAAACGTGCGGAATATCTTGAGCCAAACGTGCGGAGTTGCTCCGAAGCTGGGATTCTCCCGGAGGGTTGATCCCGTGGATCCTTGTACCGGCGGCGGCGTTGCGCATACTTTTCTCCACAAAGTCTGTCGGCGTCGTCGCGCGCCCCTGGGTCGGACATTTGCACCAAGCTCGCTGCGAGGCGCAGCGTCCATGTGAGCTTGACACCAAGCGCTCAATGTGTACCTGGGAATTACGTAGCAGTGAATTGTGTTGCTAGCTTTGGATACAAAATGGGGAGTGTGACATGCCGCGCCACGAGGAACAAGCGACGCTCACCTATAGCGCAGATGAGCTTTTCACAGTTGTGGCGGACGTAAAGGACTACCCCTCATTCATCCCCTGGTGCAGCGGCGCGCGCATCCGGCACGAGGACCAGCGAGAGATCGTCGCCGATCTGGACATCGGATTTGGCCCTTTCCAAGAAAGTTTCGCCAGCAAAGTCACACTGGATCGACCGCGACAAGTGCTGGTGCGCGCCCTCGAGGGCGGGCCGCTGGAGCACCTGATGAACTCATGGACATTCACGCCCGTCAGCGGCGGGACACACGTGGATTTCATAATTGACTTTCAGTTCAAAAGCCATCTGCTTGACCATGTTGCCAATGGGATGTTCCACGAGGCGGCGACGCGCATGATGAGCGCGTTCGAGTCCCGCGTGCACGTTCTTAACATTATGCATCGCCATGCGTCGCACCACCCGACTTCCTGATATGACGCAATCGTGAACACCAAGACGGCGAGCAGCCAGATCATGGGCGGCGTGGTATGCGGTATCGGAATGGCACTGCACGAGCCACTCGGCATCAAGGGATTGGGCGAGATTGGCATCGTCGGCGTCGCGGCGGCGATTGCCAACGCGGTCTATCACGCGACCGGTAAGCGCGTGCGCGACCTGCCGATCACGCTCGATAAATTGCAGCCGTGAAGGGAAAAGAGCGAGCTATCACTTATCACATCGTAGTTTGCATGTCGGCATCGACGCTGATCGCCTGGCCGCTGATGGTCGCACCGAACGGGCTCGCAAGATAAAGCGCCATATTGGCGATGTCCTGCTGCGTGACGAAGCAGCGTAAGCTGGTGGTGGCAACGGTGCGTTCAGTCATTTCGTTCTCGGATATCCCCGCAACCGCGGCCTTTGCCTTGATCACCGCTCGGATGCGTGGCCCGTCGACCGGGCCGGGCAGGATGGCGTTGACACGGATGCCGTCGGGCCCCAGTTCGATCGACAGCGACTTGGTGAAGCCGATGACGCCCCATTTGGCCGCCGAATAGGGCGCACGTAGCGGAAAGCCGAAGCGCCCGGCGGCCGATGACAGGTTGATGATCGCCCCGCCTCCGGCGGCGCGCAGCGCCGGGATGGCACGGCGTGCACAGTGGAACATACTGGCAAGATCGACGCGCAGCGTGGCATCCAGCTCCTCGGCTGCGACGTTTTCCACAAGCGCTGTGGGCCCGGCGATACCTGCGTTGTTCACCAGCACGTCCAGCCCGCCGAGCTGCTTTACTGCTGTATCAATGAAGGCCTCATTGTCCGCGGCCACGCCGGCGTCAGCACGAATGCCGGGGTGGCCGCAGACAGCAAGCGCGGCCGCATCGACATCGGACACGAACACGCGCGCGCCACACGCGACGAAGCTGTCAGCCATCACTTTGCCAATGCCATTGGCACCCGCACTGATGGCCACCCGTTGACCCGACAGGTCCACGGTCAGCGGGGTCCGAGCTCCGGTTACCATATTACAACATCCCCTTGGCTCGTTTCCCGATGGAGGTCGTGGAGTGCGCCGCTGACAGGATCACACCAGCTGTCACGTCGTCCACCTCGTTCGCCAATCCGGTCGCGGCGATCGCGCGCAGCCTGCCACTGCTGCCACCGAGCGTCGCTCCGGCTTGACCCGCCCCGGCGGTTCCCGCAGAAGCCGCAGCATCAGCACGGGACCACCCCATGAGCTTCGAAGACCTTCAGCTCGGCCAGACAGCCAGCCTTGGCAAGACCATCACCGAGGCCGACATCCTGCTCTACGCCGCGGTCAGCGCCGACACCAACCCCGTGCACATCAACGCCGAAGCCGCCAAGGAGTTGGTGTTCGGCGAGCGTGTCGCGCACGGCATGCTCTCCGCTGGCCTAATTAGCGGAGTGCTCGGCACCCGACTGCCGGGTCCCGGCACGATTTATCTCAGCCAGACCCTGCGCTTTCGCACCCCGGTGAAGATCGGCGCCACCGTTACCGCGACGGTTGAAGTCATCGCGCTCGATCCGGCCAAAAAACGGGCCACGCTCAAAACCATCTGCACCGTCGAGGGCAAGACGGTGATCGAGGGCGAGGCGCAGGTGCAGGTCCCGTCGCGCGGCTGATGCGCATCTACCGCGACTGGCGTGATCTGCCGGACGATGCGCGCGGCGCCACCGTCGCACTCGGCAATTTCGACGGCGTACATCGCGGCCATGCCGCGGTGCTGCGCGCCGCCCACGCGGCGCGACCGGACGCCACACTGGCAGTCCTGACCTTCGAGCCGCATCCGCGCGAGCTGTTCCGCCCGGACGACCCGCCGTTTCGCCTGACGCTCTCGGCGGAGCGGGCGGACGCCCTGGCCGCGCTCGGCGTGGTGCTGCTCTACGAACTGCCGTTCGACCATCGCTTCAGCCTGATGCCGGCCGAGGCTTTCGTGACTGACGTGCTGCACACAGGCCTAGCGGCCAAGCACCTCGTCTGCGGACCGGATTTCGCATTCGGCCACCGCAAAGGCGGCGACACCGTCTTCCTTTCCGCGCGGGCGGAGGCGCTGGGGATCGGGCTCACGCTGGTGCCGCCGGTCGCAGACGCCGAGGGGCCGCTCTCGTCCAGCCGCATCCGCCGCGCTTTGCGCGACGGCTACCCGGAATGGGCGGCGGCGGAGCTGGGACGGCCTTGGGCGATCCGGGGCGAAGTGATGCATGGCGACCACCGCGGCCGGACGATCGGCTTTCCGACCGCCAACATCGCGCTCGGCCGCCATCTCGAGCCGGCCCGCGGCGTCTATGCGGTCACGGTGCGCATGCCGGATAGCTCGACAGTTCGGGGTGTGGCCAATATCGGCCGCCGGCCGACCGTGAACGCCGGAACCGAGAGCCGGCTGGAAGTCAACATCTTCGACTTCGCCGGCGATCTCTACGGTGCCGAGTTGACTGTTGCATTGCACTCCTATCTGCGGCCCGAGCAGAAATTCGCCGGGCTCGACGCATTGAAGGCGCAGATCGCCGCCGATGCAGAGGAAGCACGCCGGCTTCTGGCGCGAGACCGCTGAGTTGCCGCCACTGCCTCGCTTCCGAACACGGGCGTTGCTCGTCGCTGCGGCTTCGTTTAGAACCGTTGGACGATTAAGGAAGCGAGTTATGCGCCGTTACATAGGAGTGATTGCGACTGTCACCGGCGCGATGGCCCTGGTCGCCTGCGCTGTCGTTCCTCCCTCCGGACCAACCGTTATGGCGCTGCCCGGACAAGGCAAGACGTTCGACACGTTCCAAAGGGACGATTACGTCTGCCGCGCTTTCGCCCAGCAGCAGACCGGCAGCCCGGTAGCGACGCAGGCGGCGACCAATGCCGCGGTCGGCAGCGCTGTCGTCGGAACCGCGCTCGGCGCCGGATTGGGCGCGGCCATCGGGGCGGCCACCGGAACCGCAGCGACGGGTGCTGCAATCGGTGCGGGGGCCGGCCTGCTCGCCGGCACCGCCATGGGGGCCAGCAACGCCGCCGGGGTGACCCAGGTCGGTCTGCAGCAGACGTACGACATCGCCTACACGCAGTGCATGTATGCCCACGGCAACTCCGTGCAGTCGCCGCCACCTGTCTATGCTGGCTACGGGCCCGGCTGGGGCGGCTGGGGCTGGGGCCCCGGATATGTCGCGCCGAGCGTCGTCGTCGGCTTCGGCGGCTGGGGCTGCTGCGGCTGGGGCTGGGGCTGGGGTGGGGGCTGGGGCTGGCGTGGGGGCTGGGGCGGTTGGGGTGGTGGTCGGGGCGGCGGCTGGCATCGCTAGGAGCGCGGCGTCTCCTCCGCACTAAACAGATCGTCCAGCACACGGCGCGCCAGCGATCGCGTCACCCCGGAACCGGCCGAGAGAGACGCCCGATCGAGCCGGGCGACTGCTTCGTGCAACGCCGCCGGCAAGCGCGGCAGGTGTAGCAGCAGCCAATCCTGAACGGCGGGCGCCACCGTCATTTGCCGCTCGGCCAGCAGTCGCGCGAGCAACGCGCGCAGCAGCGAGTCCTCGGCGGGCCTGATTTCGACCGCTGTGACCGCGCGCAGCCGGCTCCCTAGGTCGGGCAGCCGCGTCTTCCAGCGCGCCGGCGGTAGTCGCGCCGCGATTAGCACCGGGCGTCGGGCCTCGGCCGCGGCGTTGAGCGTGTGCAGCAGCACCGCCTCGTCGCTGACGGCGTCGGCATCGTCGATCGCCAGGGAGGTCGCCGGCGGTAGCTCTGTCAGGGTCGGTCCCGCCACGAGCTGCGCACCATTGCGGGCGCTCCAGAGATGCAGAAGATGCGTCTTGCCGCACCCTGCCGCACCCCATAACGCGAGCCGTCCCGTCGGCCAGTCGCCTGTACGCGCAAGCCAACTCAGCGCCGCTGCGTTGGATGGCGCCTCCAGGAAATCGACCGCGGCGAAGCCCAGCCGATGAACGAACGGCAATGCAAACTGGTCCGACCGCTCCACGTCAGGCGCGCAAGCCCCCTTTCGCGCACGTGCCGGGGATGGACGGGGTGAGGGTACTCACGCGGCCTGGGGACCCGCCAACCAGGAACGCGGGCCAGCGATCAGCCGGTCCAGGCTCCATGCGCCACCGCCGGCCACGGCGATATAGAGAAAAATGAAACAATAAAGAATTGCCGCGTCGCCGCCGTTGATAATCGGAAAGAACGATTTCGGCAGATGCGCCATGAAATAGCCGATCGCCATCTCGCCCGACATGATGAAGGCGGCAGGGCGCGACAGCAGCCCGATGCAGACCAGCAATCCACCCAGTGCTTCGATCACCCCGGCGATCAGCGCCAATGTCGAAAGGTGTGCGGGCGCCGCTTGCGGGAACCCGAACAGCTTGTACAAGCCGTGCTCCATGAACGCAAGTCCCGCGACGAAGCGAAGCAGACTTAATACAACAGCCTGCGCACCGGCCCGTGACGACAAGCTTCCCGACATGAACAGTCTCTCTCATCTCTGAGCCGACGGTGGATCCAGATAAAGCGGGCTGCGCAGATATCGGCGCAGCCAGAACCGACACAGCACGCCGATCGTCGCCGCCACCGGCACCGCCAGCATTACCCCCAAGAAACCAAATGCGGCACCGCCGGCAAACAACGCGAAAATCACCCAGACGGCGGGCAGCTCCACCCGGTCGCCCAGGAAGCGGGGATAGATCACATAACCCTCCAGCACCTGTCCGACCACCAGCACAGCGGCAATGCCGATCACGCCCCGCCAGCTCGGGAACTGCGCCGTGGCCAGGGCTAGTGCCGTCACCCCGCCGGTGATTGAGCCGACATAGGGGATGAACGACAGCAGTCCCGCCGCCAGTCCTACGATCAGCCCAAGGTCCAGGCCGGCAAGGCTCAGAGCCGTGGCATAGTACAGCGCCAGTAGCACGCAGCACAGCGCCTGGCCGCGCACCCAGGCCGACAGGATGCGATCCACCTCGCGCGCCTGGGCACGAATGACGCCCGCATAGCGGCGCGGCAACCAGCCGTCGATCATGTGCAGCATGCGCTGCCAGTCACGCAACAGGTAGAACGCCACCACCGGCGTAACCACCGCCAGGGTCAGCACGTTGAACAGCGCGAATCCGCCGGTGATCAACCCGGTCAGCGCCGAGGCCAGGAAGGTCAGCATGTTGCCGGCCTGGCTGCTGACCAGATCCTGCAGCTTTCCGTTCACCGCGTCGGTGCCGAAATTCTGCTGCAGTTCTGCGACGATGCGGCTCGCCCATTGCTGCAACAAATGCACGTATTGCGGGATGCGCCCTAGGAACAGGCCGATCTGCGACAGGATCAGCGGGTAGAGCAGCAGCGCGAACAGCAGCACCGCGGCGATCGTCGCCAGGACCATCAGCAGCGCCGCAGCGCCGCGCGGCACCCCGAACCGGTGCAACTGGCTGGTCGGTGGGTCGAGCACATAAGCCAGCACGCCGGCGGCAACGAACGGGGCCAGCACGCCGGCAAAGAGCTCCAGCACTAGCCAGGCAACGACCGCAAGCCCGATGCCGAGCGCCAGTCGCTGGCCGCGCGTGGCCTGCACCGGCCGTGGTGGCGGTGCCTCGAGCAGGACGGGTTCTGCCGCGACCGCCGGCTCGTCCGGCAGGATCGGGATGTCGGCCGCGAGTTCCGGCAGCGGCGCGTCAACCGTGCGGCGCGGCCATCTCATCGCACCCACACAGCTTTCCAGACATAGGCGGCGCCCGAGGCCAGCGTGCTGGCTGCGACTGCCCAGGTCAGCGCCAGCCGTGCCGCCTCCGCAGCCGGCGCCGACACCGCGAACCCGGCGACGAAAAGTGTCAGCGCCACCAGCACGATCTGCAGCACGGTGTTCACTTTCGACACGAACAGCGGTCGGATCGTCACCGGCAGGCCCAGCAGGCCCATCACGACCACGCCACCGACAATGATCAGGTCTCGGAACACCACCAGAATTGCCAGCCAGTCCGGGATCTCGCTCGCCGCCGCAAGCGTCACATACATGGTGACGAGCAGCGCCTTGTCCGCCACCGCGTCGAGCACTGCCCCGACGCTGTTGCCACCGCCATTCCGCCGGGCGAGCCAGCCATCCACCGCGTCGGACGCGCCGGCGCAGACGAACAGGCCGAAGGCCAAGGCGAACCAGCCGCCGATCACCAGCCAGCACGCGAGCGGCACCGCGCAGAGCCGCGCAAAGCTGATGACGTTGGGAAGCGTCAGCAGTGTGGCCGACGGCGCGCGCTCGATGCTGCTGCCGTCAGGCACCGCTAGACCTCCAGGGAAGGACGCATCGCCGTTGCGCCCCGGTCGGGCCCATGGTTGTTCCCGCCACCTTCCACCCGCCTTGCGCGCCCGGCCTCACCGCGGGACACTGCTTATCGAAGGCCTAGCGTATCGGGGGGCTGCATGACCAGTGGCGATGATGCAACCCGGCCGAATGGACTGAGCTATGCCTTGGCCGGCGTGGACATCGCCGCAGGTGATGCGCTGGTGGAGGCGATCAAACCGCTGACGCGCGCCACCACCCGGCCCGGAGTACTCGGCGGGCTGGGCGGGTTCGGCGCGCTGTTCGACCTGAAGGCGGCGGGATTTGTCGATCCGGTGCTGGTCGCCACCACCGATGGGGTCGGCACCAAGCTGAAGGTTGCCGCCGAAACCGGACTGCACGACACCGTCGGCATCGACCTTGTGGCGATGTGCGTCAACGACCTGATTGTTCAGGGGGCCGAGCCGCTGTTCTTCCTGGATTATTTCGCTGCTGGCCGCCTCGACGTCGAGGCTGCGCGGACGGTGATTGCCGGCATCGCCAGCGGCTGCCGGGAGGCCGGATGCGCATTGGTTGGCGGCGAAACCGCCGAGATGCCGGGCGTGTACACAGCGGGAGACTATGATCTCGCCGGCTTTGCGGTGGGGGCTGCGGAACGCGGCGCGCTGCTGCCGGGCGAGGTGCGGCCTGGCGATGTGGTGCTGGGGCTGGCGAGCGCCGGTGTGCATTCGAACGGCTTCTCCCTGCTGCGCCGGGTGGTCGCAGCGAGCGGCCTCGGCTGGGACGATCTGGCGCCGTTTGGTACCGGCGAGCCGCTCGCGCATACGATGATGACGCCGACCCGGATCTATGTCGGCGCAGTGCTGGCCTTGCACCGTGCAGGGGTGCTGAAAGCGGCGGCGCATATCACCGGCGGCGGCTTACCCGGCAATCTGCCGCGCGTGCTGCCGGCGGGCACCGTCGCGGTGCTGCGCCCGGACTGGCCGGTGCCGCCGGTGTTTGGTTGGCTGGCCCGCACCGGGGGCATTGCCGCGTCCGAGATGCTGCGCGTGTTCAACTGCGGCGTCGGCATGGCGCTGGTGGTGGCCGAAACGGATGTCGTACCGGCGACCGCACTGCTGGAACGTGCTGGCGAGACCGTGTTCCTTCTCGGCTCGATCGAAGCGGCATCAGGGCCATCCGGCATCCGCATCGATCTGCCCGTCTGCTGGCCACCATGAAGCGACGCGTCGCGATTCTGATCAGCGGCCGAGGCTCCAACCTCGCTGCCCTGTTGGCGGCGGCGCGCGACCCGACCTATCCGGCCGAGGTCGCGCTCGTGATGTCCAACCAGCCGAAGGCCGCTGGCTTGGACCATGCCGCGGCGGCCGGCGTGCCGTCGCTGGTGATCGACCATCGCCCGTATGGGGGTGATCGTGGCGCGCATGAGGCAGCGATCGATGCGGCACTGCGCGACGCGGCAATCGAGATCGTTTGTCTGGCCGGCTACATGCGTCTGCTGACCCCGTTCCTGGTGGAGCGGTGGGCCGGGCGAATGCTGAACATTCATCCGAGCCTGCTGCCGGCTTTCCCCGGCCTGAACACCCATGCGCGCGCATTGGCAGCAGGAGTGAAGGTGCATGGCTGCACCGTGCACCTGGTCACCACCGCCACCGATGAGGGGCCGCTCCTCGCCCAGGCCGCGGTACCGGTGTTGCCGGACGACACGCCGGAGACGTTGGCCGCACGCGTGCTGGCGCAGGAGCACGTCATCTATCCGCTGGCGCTGCAGTTGCTGGCCACCGGCGCCGCGCCACGCCCGGCACCGACCTGGGCGGCCCTGCGCAACCCCTTGCCCGTGGCCGGGGCGCTGGCTTAGAAGCCTGCGTAAGCGACCGAAACGCGATCGAGATGGCAGAGGATCGGATGGCGCGACTTCCCGTGAGTGCAACCGGCCCGGAGACGGAAGAGGCATTCCTGGCCGACCGTCAGCGCTTCTGGCTGGGCTTCACCAGCTTCACCTTCTGGGTCGTGGTGTTCATCGTCATCGTGTTGATCCTGATGACCATCTTCCTGGTGTAATACCAGCCGCCCGGCTCGTTGACTCGAACGTGATTTGGTGCGGCTCGGAGCGGTACGATTCGGCGTCCCCGTTGGACGGAGGGGACAGCGATGACCGTAGCGATCACCCGTTTGGAGCGATCGGCGGCTGATCTGCGAGAGGCGGCGGCGGCCACTCGAGACGCCAAAGCGGCACGTCGGATGCTGGCGATGGCGTTGCTGCTGGAAGGCTGGTCGCGGGAAGCCGCGGCGGAGGCGTGTGCGATGGACCGCCAGACGTTGCGTGACTGGGTACATCGCTACAACGAGTCCGGGCTGGATGGCCTGTCCGACCGACCGTGCCGCCGCGGTCCGCCGCCCCGCTTATCGCCCGAGCAACAGGCCAAGGTGGTGGAATGGGTGCAACAGGGGCCCGACCTTGAGCGGGACGGCGTGGTACGTTGGCGCTGCATCGACCTGCGGCAGCGGATCAAGGATGAGTTTGGCGTCGAGCTGCACGAGCGCAGTGTCGGCAAGCTGCTGCGCCGGCTGAAGTTCACCCGGCTGCAGCCGCGTCCCTATCATCCGAAGAAGGATGCCGCCGCGCAAGAGGCATTCAAGAAGGAGTTCGCCAGCCAGGTGGCCGAGGTTGTGCCAGCCGCTGCCGCCGGCAAGCCGCTGGAGATCTGGTTCGGCGACGAAGCCCGTGTCGGTCAGAAGGGCACGCTGACCTACGTCTGGGCGCGACGTGGCTCGCGCCCGGCGGCGGTTCGCGATAACCGCCATGACTCCGCCTATATCTTCGGCGCCGTTTGCCCCGAGCGCAGCATCGGCGCTGCCATCATCATGTCGGCCGCCAACAGCGAGGCGATGGCCGAACATCTGAAGGAGATCAGCCTCCAGGTTGCCCCGGGGGCTCATGCTGTGTTGCTGGTCGATGGCGCTGGTTGGCATCAGCCGGGGCGCCGCCTGCCGGTGCCTGACAACATCAGCCTGTTGCCGCTGCCAGCTTACTCGCCGGAGCTGAACCCGGTCGAGAACGTCTGGGAGTTCCTGCGCGGCAACTTTCTCAGCCACTGTGTCTGGGACAGCTATGAAGCTATCCTCAAGGCATGTCGTAATGCCTGGAACAAACTGATGGCAATGCCCGAACAAATTGCCTCCCTCACCAGGCGCTCTTGGGCCAAACCGGCCATCGCATAGTAAGGAAGAAAGCCTAACCACAGAGACACCGAGGCACGGAGCCTGACCCTTCTCGGTGTCTCTGTGCCGCTGTGGTTAAGCTTTTTCTTACCTCCGTCACGAAATCAGGGGGCCGTGTCTGAGACACCGATGAGGTCATCCTCAGGGGCATGTCATGACGCCCGAAACAAACTCGCAGAACTTCCCGACCGCATCGTCTCCCTCGCCAGGCGCCCCTGGGTCAAACCAGTCATCGAACAGGGCGGCTGGTATAAGACGGACTGTCCACCTCTCCCGCGCCTGCGGGAGAGGTCGCCGCGCAAAGCGCGGCGGGTGAGGGTGCAAGGAATTAGCCCCGATCAGCGCCCGGCATTGATCGTAGCGCCGGGGGGCGGCTCCGCTGGTAGAAAAGCGTTGGTCCAGCCGGTTTCGCCGCCTTGATCGGTCACCGCGACTTGCGTCTGCCCCGGGCCGTCCCGGTCGAGAATCCTGATCGCAGTCGGGTCCTGGATCATCCGGCAGCCGGACGCCAGGCCGCCTGGATTGGCGTCACGCAACCGGTTCTGCTCATCCGTCAGTGCTTCGCGGGTTCGGCACAGGATGGAGCCGGGATCAAGCCGAGGCCACACCACGGGCTCCGGCGGGAGAGGCGGTGGAGCCTGGGTTGTCTGCGTCGCCGACTGCTGACGGCCGTGCCGGCCATGGCCGCCCATCTGCGCATGCGACGCGCACGGCACGAGAAGGTTCGCCACCAGCCCGAACGCGATGCGCCGCCAGGGCAGACCTCTATGCACGACAAGGGCGCCGCACGGCTGCAACCTGAACATCAACCCACCACAACGCAACGTCGCCCATTCTGCAGCACACCAGCGGCCGACACGGTGTCGGATCGTGAAAAAGAGCAACGCTGCGCCGGCGTTATTCGGACAATTCCAGGACACCGGCCCGGCATGCGGCGGGCCGACTTTCAGCCGGCGATCTCTTGCTCGGTGAAGAAGAAGGCGATCTCGGTCTTCGCGTTCTCCGCGCTGTCGGAGCCGTGCACCGAGTTCGCCTCGATATCCTCGGCGAATTCCGCGCGGATCGTGCCGGGCGCAGCCTGCTTGGGGTCGGTCGCGCCCATCACCTCGCGGTTCCGGGCGACTGCATCCTCGCCCTCCAGCACCTGCACGACCACCGGGCCCGACGTCATGAAGGCGACGAGGCCGTTGAAGAACGGCCGCTCCTTGTGCACCCGATAGAATTTCTGCGCCTGATCCTGAGTCAGCCGCAGCCGCTTTTGCGCGACGATGCGTAGCCCGGCTTCCTCCAGGCAGGCATTGATGCGGCCGGTCAGGTTCCGCCGCGTGGCGTCCGGCTTGATGATCGACAGGGTGCGCTCGACCGCCATGGGGGTCCTCTATGCTTCGTCTCGATCGGGTTGCTGGTCACCGGCTACCTAGGGCGGATCGCGCTCGGCCGGAAGAGGCTAAGCAGTCTGACTGCTCGTGACGCGAATGGTGCAGGTGTCGTGGGTGGCATAAAGACCGCGACCGCGCCAGCCGGAGGAACGCATGACATCTATTCGCCGCGCCAGTGTCCGAGACGCACCCGGCGTCAGTCGCCTTGCGGACATCGGCGTTTGGTTTCCTCGAGTATCATTATTCCGACCATTCTGATTACATCCTACCCGGACGATGCCGTCCGGTCTTCCGTACTGAGCGCTGGAGCAATTGGCTATCTGCCCCAACCCATTCCACAAAGCCGATCTGCTTGCTTACGTCCGCTCGGCGCTTGGCGAGAGTGACTGGATAAGTGCGGTTATAATCCCTGCAGGGTACTAAGCTAGTCGCCAGAGTCACGCGCCGGCCTGCCGACAGCACCGACCCCTTGATTTGCTGTTTGACCGGCTGGCATGACAAGGACAGTCGCGGTTCGGCCTGTGACCAGGCGTACATCGGCGGGCACGTGATCAAGTGCGATTCGAACGGGCACACGTTGGGCCAACCTCACCCAACTGAAAGTTGGGTTCACGTTCGCGAGCAGGTCCGCGCTACCCTGTCGCTCCCGGTCTGCAATGCCCCCCGCAATGCTCTCGACATGGCCCTCGATCGCTGCACTCTCACCAATCAGATAGACGCGCGCGGGATCACCGATCTTGATGCGCGGCAGCTTGGTTTCCTCGAAATACCCGTCCACATAGAAGCTGTCACTGTCGATCAAGGCGAACAGCGGTCTGCCGGCGTCGACGTAATCACCAGATCGCATATCGAAATTGGTTACGAATCCATTAACCGACGCCCGCACCTCGGAACGCGCCAGGTTGAGCGCTGCAAGATCGCGGCTCGCGAGTGCCTGCTGGTAAGCCGCCTCCGCCTCCGCAGCGGTGGCGCCGCGCTGTTGTTGCTGCTCCTGCGAGACTGACAGGGCATTGAGCTGATTATAGCGAGCGGTCTCGCGTCCGGCCTCCTGCGCGGCTGCCAGCTTCTGATCAACATTGGCCTGGGAGTCTCGGAGCGCGATCTGGAAACGGACCGGGTCGATGCGGAATAGCACCTGGCCCTTTTTCACCGCCTGATTGTCGTGAACCAGAACCTCACTGACCAGGCCGGATACATCCGCGGCGACCTGGACGACGTCGGCCCGCACTCGCCCGTCACGTGTCCAGGGCGCCTCGAGGTAATAGATCCAGAGCTGCCAGCCGATGACTGCCGCAATGCCGACCGCGATCAGTGTGACCGTCGCGCGGCCCGTGCCCCGGACGATCCTGCCCGCGACGGAAGTCAGCGAACCGCGCTCACGCACGCTGGCGAGCGTTCTCATGACGTCACCCAGGGCGTGGTGAGAGCGACCACAGCGCCCAACACGATGACCAGCAACGCCAGGTCAAACAGCGGCCTGTGCCAGACGAAGCGATAAAACCCGAACCATCGCAATAACCGCCGTAGTCCGGCGGTCAGCGGCAGCGCCGCTCCGACCCAGAGCAGCAGGGAGGGAACGAAGACACCGTAAAGGTCGATTTCACCGATCATGTGGGCCTTGCGAGCGGTTGCTGGATGAACTCAGGTACGGCCTCGGGCGCATAGGGCGGGCCGTTGGGAAACAGGCCGCGTCTGATGCCGCCAAGCTGCAATAAGAGCTCCCGCGTTGCGGTGGCAGGGTCTCGGGTCACCGCGGCAATGGCCCGATCAATAATTCCGAGCAGAGCCGCGTCTGCCTCATCGAGGCTGCGCCGGCGATAATGATTGGCGATTGCGCCCAGCATCGTTCGGACGGCTCTGCGCGCTTGCTCCGGCAGCATCGTCGCGTCCCGCTGCAGATTGATGATGTTCACGCCGACCCGCAGGTCGGCCAGGGCTGATACCGCGGCACCGTCGGCGCCTTCAGCACTGACAGCGAGGCGCGAGACGACCAGGCTAAGTCGATCCAGCATGAGTGCCAGAAACGCCGTTAGATTGGCCGGACTTCTGTTCGCGGCGATATTTGCGATGTCGATGCGATTGCGCCGCAACAGTCGCCACGCCGTCCACTCGGCACTGACGGAGCGGACGATGCGGATGATGATCGCGGTCGCGCCGACACCGATGATGGAGGCCGCCGCACCGTTCGCATAAGTCGTGAAATCGGCGCTGTAGCTGCCCGAGAGGGCAAGCTGGGTGGCGGCGATGAAGCTGATTGGACCACACAGCTTGGCCGTGGCGGGCATGCTGGTCAGCGCCCCGAGGACCAGGAACACCGGAGCGAACGCCAGGACGAGCATCTCGAAATCATGCGCCTGCGGCAGGACGGCGAACAGGTAGATCGCATCGATGATGAGCGCGATCACCGCAGCAACGAGGAACCCAATGATGCTGGGCGCCGGATCGTCTTGCGCGGCGAAGAACGCGCAGGCGACCGCTGCCAGAAACGCGGCGCCGGCGCCTTCCGGCCAGGCGGAGCCGATCCAGAACGCTGAGATCATCCCCATGGCGAGGATTGCCGCCAGGGCGGAATGGAGCGCCATGACGTGATCACGATGGTGCAACGTGCGAACTGTCTCGGCCTTGGCAAAGGTCAGCTCCGCCAGTCTCTGCTGGCCAGCGGCGATCTGCCGTCTGAGCGCTATGATGTCATGAACAAGGTCAGTCAGCTGGCGCAACCGCACCAGGAGGCCAGCGAGGACGACGATCTTCCAGTCGGCGGTCGCGTCGATCTCCGGCTCCAGCGCATCGATGTCGGCGTGCACATCGGCGGCTTCGGACAATTCTGCGGTACGCCCTGCTTGAATCCATGCGATCATGCGGTCGAGCACCGCGCGAAGGCCTGGCGTGATGCCGCCGATCTCCCGCAGCAAGCGGATGCGCTCGGCGGCACCGGTGACGACCGGCAGCAGCAGGAGCACCCGCTGTTGCAGTATTGCGACCGGTATGGTGGCGGTCTGTAAATTGGAGGTATCGTAGGCGAGATGCGTCGCCAGCATCGCGATCTCGACAGCGTTACCGGCGACTCCACGTCGTGCCGCGGCGGTTGTCGCGTCTTCCGGACCGCCAGACAGCACGCCCGTCGTCCAGTCGGCGGCGTTTCGAAGCCAACCATCCAGGCGAGCAGTTAGGGCGGGGCCGAGCGGGGTCGGAAAGACGACGACGCCGATGACGGTAGTGCAGACAATTCCAAGCGTAATCTCCTCAACTCGCGCCAGCACTACGTCCCAGACCGTGCCCGGCGCGTCGACGATCGGAAAGCCGATCAGCGCCACGCCGTAGCCAGCGAGGAGGAAGACGTAGCTGCGCGGCGTCCGGTCGAGTACGGCGAAATAGATGCAGCCACCGATCCAGACCGACAGGGCAGCGATCAACAGCACTGGCGCATTGACCAAGTTAGGGATGAATACAAGGGCGGCAACGGCCCCGAGCACGGTCCCGTAGAAGCGGTAGGCTGCTTTGGAACGCATCGCACCGGTGAGAGGTTGCGCAACGATATAGGCCGTCGCCATCGCCCAATACGGCCGGTCGAGACCCATGCGCAGCGCGATCCACACTGCCAGCATCGCGCCGGCAAACGTCTTTGCGGAGAACGTCCAGTCACGCAAAGACGGCAGCGTCATCCGCCCGCTCCTTGTCTGACCTTCACTACCCTATCCACGGCCGCCATTCGTAGAATCCGCGTGCCGCAACGCCCTCCCGTGCCTGGAGCCACGCTATCGCAAAAGCCGCTTCGACATCTCCGGCATATGCTCTCCGGAACGTGAGGTAAAGCACGAGGTGACGTAGCTATTACCTTCGTTAAGCGAGGGTCCGATCACTTGCTACAACCTTTACGAAGGCAGAACACAGATGTCAAACGAGAGCTCTGCTGCCCCATCCCTCGGCGTTCCGCCACCGGACCAGTCAGTTGCGACGGCCGGCGACTGACGCCGGCCGTCGCTAAGGATGCAATCGATTTTTCGCTCTAGCCGAGGTTAAGGGTCGCCAACGCGCGATCCAGTGTGTCGACAATTTGATCGCACTCGGCGCGAGTGATCACCAAAGGCGGCGACAGCGTGATCGTGTTGCCGTATCGGCGACCACCGGCGGAGCGTCCGATAATCAGGCCGTTCTCGCGGCAGAAATCCGCTATCACGGTCATCTGCTCAGGACTGACGGGCTCCTTGCTTGTGCGATCCTTCACGAGCTCGACGCCCAGCAACAGACCTTTACCACGCACATCGCCGACCACCTCGTGCCGCATCAAGGTGCGCAACCCGTCGAGCAGATAAGCGCCCATTTCAGCCGAGCGGTCAGCCAAGCGCTCCGCTTCCAGGATTTCGATGTTGCGTAGCGCGACCGCGGCCGCGACTGGATGACCGCCATAGGTATTCACCTGCGCGACCTGACGGTCTTCCGACGCCTCGCCATAGAAGCTTTGGAAGACACTGTTCTTCACCACCGTCGCGGCAATCGGTATATAGGCGCTGGAGATCCCCTTCGCGATGGACATGATGTCTGGCGAAATGCCGTAGTGCTGGTGGCAGAACATTTTGCCGGTACGGCCGAAGCCGTTGATCACCTCATCGACGTGCAGAAGAATGTCGTACTTGCGGCACAAGCCCTCGACCTCGGGCAGGTATTCATCAGGCGGCACGGCCACCCCGATGCCGCTCATGATCGGCTCGATCAGCACCTCGGCGATTGAGGCCGGTCCTTCGCCAAGGATCGCGGTTTCCATGTTCTTCACACAGGCCAAGCCGCAGCTTGGGTAGCTCAGGCCGAACGGGCAGCGGTAGCAATATGGGGGGGCGACGTGCACGAAATCGCCGGAGTATGGCTCGAACTTCGATTTGCGCTCGCCCATCCCGCCAGCATCCAGAGTGGCAAGCGTGGTGCCGTGATAGGCGAAGTACCGGGTGATCGTCTTGTATCGATAGTGCCCGGGATATTCGTGCTTCATGTACTGGCGGGCCATCTTGAAGCCAGCCTCGTTCGCTTCCGAGCCCGAGTTGACGAAATAGGTGTGATAGCCGCCGCCCATCAGCCCGTTGATCTTTTCCGCCAGCGCCGCGGCGGGCGCGTTCATCGCGGTGTGCGGGAAGTACGCCAATTGCCGGAGCTGCTCGGCCGCGACATCGGCGAGCTCGGCGCGCCCATAGCCGATGTTGACGCACCATAGCCCGGCCATGGCATCGAGGTAGCTCGTCCCATCCGCGTCAAACACAGTGGAGCCCTGCGCGTGGGAGACCACCATCTGCTTGTTTTCCAGCACCTTGTGCTGGATAATCGGGTGCAGGACATTGCCCAGGTCCTGCTTTACGATGCCCTGGCGTACTGCTGGGTCTGGTGCATTTGCGAGCGACATGTGTGCCTTTCTGGTTGCCTCGTGGAGGAGCAACGCGGTCTTCACACACTACATCATGATGTGGCCTCGAAGCAAACGTCAGGCCAGGGCATGGCTATTCAGAACTCCAGGTCAGGCGCGGCCCAATATGCTGCGCCTGTGTCCCCGATCTCGTCGAGCTGACGTGGCGATCAAACCGCCCGGTCAGGTCTTTCGCGTTTTGTCATAGCGGATGAAGTCCGATTGCGGGCCAAGGTGGAACCCGACCACGTTCTTGCGCGCCAGCGCGACGTTGTTCTGCTGGAACATGAAGATAATTGACGACCGGTCCCAGGCTTGCTGCTGCATTTTGTGATAGAGCTCGACGCGCTTCTCGGTATCCAGTTCCGCCGCCGCTTGCGTGACCTCGGCCGTGAGCTCCGGGTCGTGGAAATGGCAGCGCCAGGCGATGATCTTCATCGGGCTGTTGTCGGAATCGTCAGGGTTGGCGTTGAAAGCTTGCGCATTCGAATTTGGATCGAAATAATCAGGGAACCATCCGTTGATGACCAACTGATGCTGGCGCGCCCGCATCTTCGTGAAGACCTGCTTGTGGACGCCGGCTATCAGGGAGACCTTGATGCCGACCTGTGCGAGATCCGCCTGGATCGCCGCCGCGATATTGGCATAGGGCTCTTCCGAAAAATGATCGAGGGTCGCGGTAAAGCCCTGAGCATAGCCGGCCTGGGCAAGCAACGCCTTGGCCTTGTCCGGATCGTGCTTGAACGGATTGGTGGTCACCGCGCCCAGGATCATGGAGGGTTCGAACCCCTGACTTACGATGTACGTGTCGGGGACGATGTTCTTCTGAATCCCGTCGTAGTCGATCGCCCACTTGAGTGCTTGACGCACCTCCGGCTTGGCGAACGGCGCGTAAGCCTCATTGGCGGCGAGATACATCTGATTGGTTGTCGGTGAAGTGAACCGGTGCAGGTTGGGATCGCCGGCGCTGGCCTTCAGCTGATCGCTGGACAGGTCTCGTGCCATGTCGATATCGCCATGCTGGAGCAGCAGCAGTTGCTCCGCCGGTTCTTTCACGTGGCGAATGAAGATGCGCTTGGTGGCGATGGGAGTGCTCGAGTAGGGATTGGCGTCGAGGATGATATGGTCCTCGGCCTGAAAAGACGTGAGCTGGTAAGGCCCGTTGCCGGCGGAATGGCTGTTCAGCCACTGGTTGCCTAGATCGTTTTTGACCTGATGCGCCAGTGCCGTCTCCTTCTCGACGATGCCGCCTACTTCGGCCGACAGGCAGTAGAGCACGAAGCTCGTCGCTGCGGGCTTTGGCAGCTCCATCACCAGCGTGTGCGGGTCAGTGGCGCGGATCAGTTGCGCGACATTGTCCTTGGTGAAGCCGAACTGGGTCAGAATGAAGCCCGGCGTCAGGTTCATCGTGATAGCGCGATGCAGCGAGAATTCAGGGTCCGCGGAGGTCATCAGCTTGCCCGAGGCAAAACGCGCGTCCTTGGTCAGATGGAAGGTGAATGTCTTGCCGTCCGACGAGACCTCCCAGTGTTCGGCGAGATCGGGGCCGATTTTGCTGAGATTGTTGAGGTCAGGCGAGACGATCTTGCGGTAGATGTTCACCCCGACTTCGATGGACGTGAACTCGTAGGCCTGCTGTGGATCGAGCGCGACGATGTCGTCGATGCCCTTGCCCATGACGATCATATTGGCAGGCGTGGCAGCGTGGGAGCGACGGGCAGCGACTGAAGCAGTAGCGGCGGCCGCGCCCGCGGCCATAAGCGTGCGGCGTGTCAGCATCATGATTCCTCCCTGACCAGCGGAGGTTAATCGAAGGCAGGTCAGAGCGAAAGTCCCCTACCGGTACCGAGTTTCCAGATAATGCACCAGCGGATTGTGCCTGTCGGGCTGCATGAGGTGGCGGAACACGCGGCTGGGGCGGCCGAGATGCCGCCGCCGGTACTCCGCGGCGTTGAACTGAGGCGACGGATCAATGTCCTCCTGCATGCCGACCTGAAGATAATGCGCGAACGGATCGCGGTTGGGTCCGAGCGCCGATCCCACCCGCCGCACATACCAGGCCGCATCGAACAGCGAATTAGGGCTATATGCCTGCGTCCGGCGATTGGCGAGATAGTGCGCCAGCGCATTCTCCTCCGCCCCGATGCCGTTGCGCTCCCTGTACCAGGTAGGATCGAAATAGATGACTGGTCGCCGGCTGGCTTTCTCGCCCTCCAGGATGTAGTGAACCAGCGGGTTGATCCGCATCTGTGCGACACGCGGATTGGTGCGCAGATACCAGTTGGTGTCGAAATAGAGATTGGGCTTCCGCCCTTCCCGCCAGCCGAACCGGCAGAAATGCTGGACCGGGTCAGCCGCCGCCTCGTGCACGTCGCTGCCGTTGATCAGGTAGTAGTTGGGATCGAGCAACCCCGAGCCGGCGACCACCGACGCGTCGGGCGACGCTTCCCGGCCCTCCCGCCGCGCGTCCTCGAGAGCACGGACGAACGGGTCTTCGTTCGCCTCCACCACCGCGCGATACGCGGGCAGCAACGGCACGGCATAAAGCTCAGGCGCGGGCGCAAACTGCCCGGTCGTGCGCGAACTCGAGAAAGTGACGCAGAGCGCCGTCCTCGTCGGGAATGCCATACGTGGTCCGATACCAAGCCGGCTCGAAATACGGCATCGGGCGGCGGCCCTCGCGATCGCCGTGCCGCACATAATGAAGCAACGGATTCAGCCCGGCATCGGCAACATCCGGATTGCGGCTCAGATACCACCCGGTATCGAAATAGGGATTGGGATGGCGCCCCTCCTGCCATCCGAACCGCCACCAATGCTCCAGCGGATCGAGCGCGGCCCCTCCGACATCGGGATAAACCCCAAGATACCACTTAGGACTCGCGGCGAAATAAACGAATCGAGGAGCCGCAAACAAAGCACGAATAAAATCTGAGAATTTGCTAGGTGCGACGCGAGATGCGTCGGCTAGCGTCGCGGTGTGATCGACATCGCCGACATCCGTGCGCGTTGGCGGAAAGCAGCAGCCTTCCTCGATGAACGTGCCCGGCGACTGTTCGCCGCCAACGAAGCGCTGGCGCAGGGCCCTGGCGGCGTCACCGCGACCGCGAGCGCAACCGGGCTGGCGCGCAGCACCATCCAGCGAGGCATTGCGGAACTGCGGTGCGGTCGCAATGAACTGGGCGCCCGGCTGCGCCGGCCCGGCGCTGGCCGCAAGAGCGCGGTGACCCGGCAACCCGGGTTGCCGGCGGCGCTGGAGAAACTGATCGAGGACGCCATTCGCGGCGATCCCGGCTCGCCGCTGCGCTGGGTCAGCCGCAGTCAGCGTCACCTCGTCAAGGAGCTGACCGCGCTTGGCTTCAAGGTCAGCCAGCGCGTGCTCGGCAAGCTGCTGCGGCAACTGAACTACAGTTGCCAGGCCAACCGCAAGACGCGGGAGGGGAGCAACCATCCGGATCGCAACGCCCAGTTCGAGCACGTCAATGCGACGGTGCAAGCGGCGATCGCCGCGGGCGAGCCGGCGATCTCAGTGGACACCAAGAAGAAGGAGCTGGTTGGGGATTTCAAGAACAACGGCCGTGAGCTGCGTCGCAAGGGGGATCCCGAACCGGTGCGGGTGCACGACTTCAAGATCCCGGAACTTGGCAAGGTCGCTCCCTATGGCGTGTACGACATTGCTGCCAACCACGGCTGGATCAGCGTCGGCATCAGCGCTGATACCGGCGCCTTTGCGGTCGAGAGCATCCGGCATTGGTGGCATAGGCTCGGCAAGCAGCGTTATCCCAATGCGACGTGCCTGACGATCACCGCCGACTGCGGCGGCAGCAACGGGCCGCAGGTGAAGCTATGGAAACGCGAACTCCAGCGTCTTGCCAACGAGACCGGCCTGAAGATCACGGTTACCCACCTGCCACCCGGCACCAGCAAATGGAACCGCATCGAACACCGGCTGTTCGCCTTCATCACCATGAACTGGCGCGGCAAGCCACTGGTGAGCCATCAGGTGATCGTGCAACTGATCAGCTCTACAACCACCGAGACTGGTCTCAGGGTCTGCTGCGAGCTCGACGGCAACCTCTATCCCAAGGGGGTGAAGGTGTCCGATGACGAGATGCAGGCGATCAACATCACGCGCCACGCATTCCATGGCGAGTGGAACTACACCATTGAGCCAAATCAACAACCGCCTTGAAGCACTTATTCCGCCGCGGGCCCTTAGGGTCGAATAAACCGGAGCGCGCAAGCTCCGCCATCGCAGCCGCCGGATTCATTGCGCGGCCAGCGTTGCTGCCTTTTCCTTGAGGAGCACCGCCAGCGCCGTCGCCACCTCATGAATCAGCGCCTCCCACGCGCCCGGCGAGCGTTGACGGAACAGCCGAGCCGTCGGGTACCAGGGACTGTCGGACCGGTCGAGCAGCCAGCGCCAGTCGCTCGCCTTGGGCAGCATGATCCACACCGGTTTCGCCAACGCGCCGGCCAGATGGCCCATCGCCGTATCGACGGTGATCACCATGTCCAGACTGGCGATCAGGGCGGCGGTCTCCTCGAAGTCGGACAGTGCATCGGAAAGATCGGTCAGGCCCGGAAACGACGACAGCGCTGCTGCGTCCGCCACCGGCAGCGGCTTCTGCAATGAGACAAAGGCGGCAGGTCCCGCCTGGGCCAGCGGGGCGAGTCGTTCCAGCCGGATCGACCGGCGCCGGTCGTTGGGGTGTGTCGGCCGCCCGCTCCAGGCAATGCCGATGCGTGGCCGCTCGCGCGGAAGCTGCTGGTCTAACCGCTCCGCCCAGGTTGCCACACGAGCCGGGTCGGGGGTCAGATACGGCACCTTACTTGGAATCGCGTCGAGCCGTGCGTGGAACAGTCCCGCCAGGCTCGACAACCGCGTATGCGCCGCATGCCCGGGAATCTCGTTCCAGCGATGGCAGCAGACGCCGACCCCGGGGATGCGAGCGAGCAGCGGTGCCATCTCGGCGCTGCAGCCCAGAATGACCTGCTCGCACCGCTCCGCCACCGTCGGAATGTAGCGGGCGAACTGGATGGTATCGCCGTAGCCCTGATCGCCGATCAGCAGAATCTTGCCGCCCGGAATCCGCATCCCGTTCCAGGGGGCGGAGGTGATCCGTGGCAACTGGCCGCGCCCGGCCTCGGTTTCGTTGCGCCACTCGTATTCGATCCAGCCCGGTTCCAGCTCGCCGCGAGCGAGCAGGTTCTGGGCGAGCGCGAGCCGTGCATCGGCATGCGACGGATTGAGCCCGAGTGCCCGCAGCAGGCAGGCGACCGCCCGATTGTGGTCGTCGAGATCGGTTAAAACGAGCGACAAATTGACCAGGTTGTCGGGGCTCTCGGGCCCTAGCCGAACCGCTTCCTGACCGGCCGCCAGCGCTTCCTCCATCCGGTTCATGATCCGGTAGAGCGAGCACAGATTGGCGTGCCAGGCAGCGACGCCGGCATGGCGCTTCACGGCACGTTCGAGCAGTTCGATCGCGCGCTCCTGCTGACCGGTATGCGCCGATACGACCCCGAGCAGCGCGAGCGCGGCCGGCTGGTCGGGGGACGTGGCCAGCACGTCGTTGCAGATGCCGCCCGCCTCGCCCCATCGTTTGGCCTGGGCGGCGGCCTGCGCCCGGGTCAATGCCTGGTCGGGTGTCTCTTTTGCCGCCGTTGCGGCAGGGCTCGATCCACTCATGGAACCATCGAAAGGCGACTAAGGCCCCCCTCCCCTTGCGCGAGGGGACGGGGGAGGGCGCGGCGACAGAGCCGCTGGTATAACACCTTCGTTCGCACGTCGTGTCAGAAAGTCAGCAGGCGGGCGATATCCTTCCCACGTTCCGCCGGAGCGTCAAAGTCGATGGCCGGACCAACCGGGACGATACCAGTCGGATTGATGGATTTGTGGCTCATATAGTAGTGTCGTTTGATATGTGTCATATTAACGGTCGATGCGATTCCCGGCCATTGGTACAAATCGCGAGTGTAAGCCCATAAGTGCCTGTAGTCCACCAGCCGCCGTAAATTGCACTTGAAATGGCCGACATAGACCGAGTCGAAACGCACCAGGGTGGTGAACAGGCGGATGTCAGCCTCGGTCAGGGCATCGCCGCACAGGAACCGTGAATGAGAGAGCCGATCCTCCAGCCAGTCGAGCGTTTCAAACAAAGGCAATACCGCTTCCTCATAGGCCGTTTGAGTGGTGGCGAATCCCGCCCTGTAAACGCCATTGTTGAGTGTTTCGTAAATGCGCGCGTTGAGCGCATCGATCTCTTTCGCCAAATTCGCCGGATAATAATCTCCCGGCGTCGCGCCGATGCCATCGAACGCGCTGTTGAACATGCGGATGATTTCCGCCAATTCGTTGTTCACTATGGCTTGCGTGTGCCGGTCCCAAAGCACCGGTACGCTGGCCCGCCCGGTGTACTGCGGATCGGCGCGGGCGTAGATCTCGTGCAGGTAGCGGCTGTTGAACAGCGGGTCGGGGATAACCCCCTCGCCGGGGGTGAAGGTCCAGCCTTGCTCGGCCATCAGCCAATGAGTGACAGACACCGACACGATCTGCTCGAGCCCCTTCAGGACCCGCATGATCAGCGTTCGATGCGCCCAGGGGCACGCCAGCGACACGTAAAGGTGATAGCGCCCGCGCGCCGCGGCGAAACCGTCATGGCCGGTGGGACCCGGCCGCCCGTCCGGCGTGACCCAGTTACGAAAGGCGGCCTCCGGCCGTTCGTAGCGACCACCGCTCTTCGAGCGATCGTCCTCGCGATCTTGCCAAACCCCATCAATCAGCAGGCCCATGCTGTCCTCGGTCTGCTCGGCCCCTGGACGGCCGGTGTAGGAACCCAATGAGGCGTAACCGGCGCCCCGCTGGCGGGACGCAGCCCGCGCAGGCGCCCTCTATTTATATGATGGGGGCAGGCAGGGGGGCACAGTCAAAGGAAATCACGGCGGCCTATTGGCTGGCCCACACGATCCGGTGCAGCCACGCCACCTCGCCAAGGTCGAAGCTGTAGTTGGGGTGGGCCGGGTTGAGGCTGCGAAGTTCGATGCGGCGCGCCGACCGACGGGTCAACTGCTTGGCCATCACCTCACCCTCGGTTGTGCGCACCACGACCCGATCGCCTCGCCGGACGGGCGCGGCAGGTGAGACGATGACCATGTCGCCGTCGCGGAACACCGGTTCCATGGAATCGCCGCTGATCTCCAGCGCATAGGCATTGGGATCGGCGATCTCGGGCAGGCTCACCTCGTCCCAGCCGCCGCCTACGGGGAAACCACCGTCGTCGAAATACCCGGCCGACCCGGCCTGGGCCAAGCCGATCAGCGGGATGCGGCGCATCGGGCCGCGGGCGAGCCCGCCACCGGACAGCGCGCGCGCGCCGGTCACCAAGGCGGTGAACGCCTCCAGACTGGCGCCGGTCGCCTGCAGCACCTTGGCCACGCTCTCGGTGCTCGGCCAACGGGCGCGCCCGTCCTGCATGCGCCGCTTTGAGGGATTGAACGTGGTAGGGTCCAGCCCGGCCCGTTTAGCCAGCCCGGAGGCCGATAGCCCATTTTCCGCGGCCAGCGTGTCGAGCGCGCGCCAAATGTCGTCGTGCTTCATCGAATTGAGCCTTCCCCTGGGCTAGGCGACCCGCGAATCGGGTCGGGGATAAGTGTCCTAGGATTTTGTGCAGAATGGAATAGGAAAATAGGCAGAAAGCGCTTGCCATGGTGTGCAACCTGGGGTTACGTTACCGGCGCTTCGTTCAGCCAACGCGTGCGCAAAAGCAGGAGAGATCACATGGCCGTCCTTGCCCAGAGCTACCGGTTCGCCCCGTCGCGAGACCTGCCTTCCGTCAAATTCCGCGCCGAACCGTTCCGCAGCGCCGAGGAGGCCTGGTTCTGGACGATGGCCGCGCTGACCGCCCGTCACGAGGGCGCGCGCTGCGTCCCGAAAGCCGGCAAGATCGCCCGCCCCTGCGAGCCCGACGACGTGGTGAAATGTCTGGACACGCTCTATCGCAGGCGTCGGATCGAGTTGGTCCATGCCCGTATCCTGCGCATCTGGGGTGAGCGGCAAACCGCCCCGAACCCCGCCTTCGCCGCCGAGCGTTGCGACTGGAAACTGTGGCGGGAGGCGCTGGACCGCCTGGAATGGCCGCTCCGGGTAAAGGGCATTGTGGCGTGACCGGCCGATTAAAGGAAAATAATCCTTGACTTATTGGGCCGCATGCCCATAAGAGAGAGCCATCAGCGGGCCACACGCGCCCGGTGATCTTCTCCTCCTCCAACTAGGGCCGCTGTCTCCGACAGCGGCCCTTTTCTCATGTACGAAGGGATGCCCAAAATGGCCTTCACCATCCGCAATCTGTCCGTTCTTGCCTATGCCAACGGGTTCACGCTCTGGCACTACAAGGCTGGCACCGACCGTTTGAACAACGTCGGCACAGAAGGCTTCTTCAGCGACGCCGAGGATCTACTGGCGGGCGGCGACATATTGATGGTCTCGGCCGCGGACGGCGCCCGCATCCTCAGCATCGCCCCCGGTAACGCTGGCGCCGTCACGACGTGGACAATATCGTAACGGCTCAGGTCTTCAGGACCTCCCGTGCGTGCCGTGCCCGACCGGCATCGGTGATCTCGAAGCGATGGTCCGGCCGCTCCCGCGCCAAGCCCATTCCGGCCAGCCGGCGAAGGCACGGACCATCCTTCTGCTCTGCCGGCCGCCCGGTCGCGCCGCACAGCACCAGCCGGTGCAGCGCCGAGCGGCAGCAGGTCTCCAGGTAAGGCTCGTCCCACATCGAACCGAGTGTCGGGCCGGCGGGACGGTGCGGCAAGCCTCGCGCTTCGGGCAACCGGGCGTCACACGGCCTACTGAGTTGGAAAAAACGAGGCTGACAGCCATGTTGACCGTGGACATAGGCGCGCGATATTGCGAAGGTGTGATTTCGGAAATGAGTCTTGCAGTCGTTCCACCGAGCAAAGTGGCGCAGATCGAACTTCGTACCTCAGGCAATCCTGAAGAAGCCTGTCGGCTACTTCGCGTCAGAAATGCACGTCCCGCTGGAGCGGGGATTTGACGACCTGGACTGGTACGAGGGCGTAGCTTTCGACATGAATGGTTTATTCTTTGCGGTACGTCACTACAACGGACATCCGGATGATACGGCTGCGATATATTTGCCAAGCTCTTTCGACAACGTGGAACAGATCACCAAGATTGTGTCACACATTCTCGCAGATTTGCCGTGTCTGAACACGACCTGCTCTGGCAGAGGGCTGACAACCCGGATTTCTAGGTGCCGGCCTTTGCTTGGTTGAGTTCCCTCGACTATCGCCAAAGCACTGCCCCCGGCATAACGCCGTCCCGATGCGCCCCCAGCTTGCCTCCACGCTGATGCCCGTCCTTCACCGGATGAGTCCGGAACGCGCCCATCGCATGGCCCTCCTGGCGTTGCGCCTCGGCCTTACCGGCCACGACCGGGGCGATGACGATCCGGCGCTCGCCATTGAGGCGCTCGGCCTCCGCTTCACCAATCCGATCGGCCTCGCCGCCGGCTTCGACAAGGATGCGGTTGCGATCAGGGGACTGACGCGGCTCGGCTTTGGTTTCATCGAGACCGGCACTGTCACGCCCAGACCGCAACCCGGCAACCCCAGCCCGCGCCTGTTTCGGCTCGATACGGACCAGGGGATCATCAACCGGCTCGGCTTCAACAATGGTGGGATCGAAACGTACCGTTCCCACCTGCGCGCCGCCGCAGACGCCGCAATACCGATCGGCGCCAATCTGGGCATCAACAAGACGGGCGCCGACCCCGAGCGCGACTACCCGGCGCTGATCGCCGCGGTCGCACCCTATGTGCAGTACGTCGTGGTCAACGTCTCCTCGCCCAACACGCCCGGCCTTCGCGAATTGCAGCAGGAGACGCGGTTGCGCGACATCCTGGCCGCTATCGCCGATCGTGTGCCCGGCCGGCCCCCATTGCTCCTGAAGATCGCCCCCGACCTGCCGCCGGGCGGCCTCGAAGCCCTCGTCGGGACGTGCATCCAGGCGGGTGTCCAGGGGCTTGTCGTCTCTAACACAACCGTCTCCCGCCCGCCCGGGCTCACCTCCCGTCTCGCCGGCGAGGCAGGCGGACTGTCGGGCGCGCCGCTGCGTCCGCTGGCCACCGCCGTGCTTGCCCGTGCACATCTGCTTGCCCGCGGGCGGCTCTGCCTGATCGGCGTCGGCGGCGTATTCTCCGGACAGGACGCGCTGGAGAAAATTCAGGCCGGCGCGTCCCTGGTTCAACTCTACACCAGCCTAGCCTACGCTGGCCCGGCGCTGATCCCCCGGCTCAAGAACGAGCTCTCCGCCGCATTGCGCGCCGCCGGGTTTGCCCGCATCCAGGATGCGATCGGCACCGATGCCGAACGGCTGGCAGGTGCCGTCTGATGGATCATCTTCCCGGCTTCGAGCCACTCGCTGCGCGCTACGACGGCTTCGTCCTCGATCTCTGGGGCGTGATCCATGACGGGATCAACGCCTTCCCGCATGCAGTGGAATGCCTGCGGTGCCTACGCGCCGCCGGCAAACGGACGCTGCTGCTCTCCAATGTCCCGCGCCCGAATGGCCCGGTGCAGGCGATGATGCGCCGGATGGGAATTTCCGATGACCTCTACACCTATCTGCTGACCAGTGGAGAGGCCGTTCGCAACGCCCTGGCCGATCCGCCGGATCTGTGGTGGGCCGAGCTGGGACGTCGCGTCTTCCATCTCGGGCCGGAACGGGACCTCCCGATTCTCGATGGCCTGGCGCTGGACCGTGTCGAGACGCCGTCGCAAGCCGATTTCGTGCTCAACACGGGTCCGGACGATCATCGCGATCCGACTGATATCGGCGAGTTCGAGGCGGTCTTGCAGGATTGCGCACGCCACCGTCTGCCGATGATCTGCGCCAATCCGGATCTGGAAGTGATCCGGGGTGGGGTGCGCGTGCTCTGCGCCGGCGCCCTCGCGCTGCGATATCAGACGCTCGGTGGCGACGTTCGCTCCCTCGGCAAGCCAGACCCGGCGATTTACCAGCCGGCACTGGAGCGGCTCGATCTCCCTCCTGCCCGCGTGCTGGCCGTCGGCGATGGGCTGCGCACCGACATAGCGGGAGCCGCTGGTGTTGATCTGGATGCGTGCTGGGTGCTCGGCGGACTGCACGCCGCCAGCCTGGTTCGTCCCGACGGCAGCTTCGATACCGCGAAGGCCGAGGCCGAGACGCAGGACGCCGGCCTCTCGCCCGTGGCAACCGTCCCACGTTTCATCTGGTAACGCCTTGCGAAGTGGAGTCAGCTCCGCAAGGGTTCAGGTCATAGATCCTTCGAATTATGATAAATCGTCGAGCAACGCTTTTACCGCTTTGAGATCAGCAGTCGCGAACCCTTCGGTAGACCGGCCGCCGGGCTCGTCAGATCGTTCTTCAGAGCACCGTCTGTAGCCTATATTACTGAATGACTTCGGCGCCTGGGAAGATTGACCGCACCGCCGGGAGAATCGCCCCGCTGTCGCGGACGAAGAGGTATCACATCGCATGCAAAGCCTGTTCTCTGTAGCCATAGCCAGCAAGGAATGAAGCGACGTTCCGATCGCCCCCACTCGGTCGATCCCGCGTGGCCTTCGCGTACCCGCCAGCACATATTTGGTGAGTCTACGCAACCTTTGCGCCCGGGCTTGCAGGGGCCTTGAGCCGGCCATCTCCGCACTTCCTCGATGACACCACATACCCGAGAGTTGATCTCATGGCTGCCTGCTACGACTCGATCGACGGGTTGTCCGGGTCGAGGGCGCGCAGCCGAAAGTCATCGGCCAGCGGCTTGTAGCGGTCCCACAGCGCGCGCAGCTCCGCGATCGGCTGATCGTGCCAATCGACGCGCAGGTCGATCAACGGGAAGGTATCGGCCTCGACCACCAACAGATGCGCGCTGCGCACGGGCTGATATTCGCCGCCCGCGGCGAGCCCTTCGTCCAAGGCGTGCAGTAACCGTTCCGCTAGCGGCAGGTGCGACACCGCCTGCAAGCCGCGCAGCATGGCCGCCGGCACATTCCGGTTCGCCAGGATGTTGCCGATTGCGCAGGCGTCGCCGGCCGCGGCCTCGGCGTGTTCCGGCTTGGTGCGAGCGCCGCTGAACGTCGCGGTATTCCCCGCTGCATCCAGCACGGCGAGCTGGCGCCAATGCGCCAGGGCAGTGGAGGCGGTCAGCGCCGCAAGCGCCTCCTGCGCGGCACAGCCGGATCGAAGCAGCGCCAACCCGCGTGGTCCAAGCCGCGGATCGGTGCGATGCTGAGTCAGCACGGCGCCGACTCCCGCCGCGCAATACGCCACGCGCGCCCCTACGGCGATCGAGGAGGTGGCCACAGCAGCGCCGATCTGCCCGGTACGAGGACAACGCGCAATAATCGAGAAGGTCATTCCGGCACCTATGTCACGAAGGATTTACGCTCTGCAATCCACCGGTGCAGATGTCGAAACTACCGCATTGCCGGTTCGCGGTCTCGTCCAGCTTTTCACATCGGTGCTGCTGCTGAGCAGCGGTTGGCCGCTGACCAAGCTGGCGATCGAGCTCGGCAGTACCCCGCTCTGGTTTGCCGAAGGGCGGGCAGTGTTGTCGGGGCTCGTCGCCGCGGCATTGCTGGCTGCTCGTGGCCGTCTGCGCACGCCCTGTCGCGCCGACATGCCGGCGGTGATCATGATCGGCGTGTTCCAGCTTGCTGCTTTCTTCGCCTTTGCGCATCTTGCGGTGGCCTGGGTTCCGGCGGGGCGGACCGCGGTGCTGGCGAACACCACGACGATCTTCATCGTGCCGCTGTCGCTGCTGGTGCTGCACGAACCGATCCCCGCACGGCGTTGGTTGGCGACCGGCCTGGGCATCGGCGGGATCGTCGTGCTGATGGGGCCGTGGGCGATCGATTGGGCGTCGGGCCGGATGCTGATTGGCAACGCTTTCCTGCTGGGCGCGGCATTGTCATGGGCGCTGGCGATCATCACCGTCCGCCGCACGCCGCCGCGATCCAGCATGTTCGAGCTGCTGCCCTGGTGCTTCCTGGTGGGCTCGCTGGTGCTGGCGCCGCTGGTGGCATGGGAGGCGCCGCATGGCAGCTTCGGATCGCGTCCGGGTGCGTGGGGCTCGCTGGCTTATATCGGGCTGGTTGCCGGGCCGCTTGGTACGTGGGGCGTGATGGAAGCTGCGGTGATCCTGCCGGCCGTGGTGTCCTCGGTTGGATTCTTGGCGACGCCGGCGGTGGGGATTCTGCTGTCGAGTTGGATCCTCGGCGAGACGATCACGCCCGATCTGCTGGCCGGCACGGCGCTGATCCTGGCCGGGGTGGGGCTGGCCGCCTGGCCTGCGGCTCGGCGCCGATGATCTTGCACGGCGTGACGGTGGGGGAGGGGCCACCGCTTGTTCTGTTGCACGGGCTGTTCGGTTCGGCACGCAATTTCGGGGCGGTGCAGCGGGCGCTGGCGGCGCGCTACCGGGTGGTTGCGCTCGACCTGAGGAACCACGGCGCGAGTCCGCATGCCGCGGCGATGGATTACGCGGTCATGGCCGAGGACGTGATCGAGACGCTGGCGCGGGAAGCGGCGCTGCCGGCGGCGATGCTGGGCCATTCGATGGGCGGCAAGGTGGCCATGCGGACGGCGCTGGACCGGCCGGATGCGGTGTCGGCGCTGATCGTCGCGGACATCGCTCCAGTGCCGTATCCACCGCATTTCCGCGACTACGCCGAGGCCATGCTGGCAGTGCCGAGCGGATCGAACTCGGGCCGAGGCCGATGCGCGGCTCGCTTCCGTTGTGCCGGAGCCGACGATCCGCGGCTTCCTGTTGCAGAACCTGCGGCCGGGCGCGGCGGTACCCTGGCGGATCGGGCTGGCCGAGATCGCAGCGACGCTGCCGGCGATCGGGGATTGGGATATGCGGCCTGGGCAGGATTATCGCGGTCCGACTTTGTTTCTGGCGGGCGAGGCTTCCGATTACATCCGTCCCGAGCATCGGGCGACGATCCGCGCCTTGTTCCCGGGCGCGCACTTCGTCACTCTTCGCGGCGCTGGCCACTGGCTGCATGCGGACAAGCCGAGCGCGTTTATAGCCGTGGTGGAGCGGTTCCTTGCCGTTGCAAGGCCCGACCTGACGCAGCAGCTCTGAGGGGCGGGCCTTTTCCTTTATCCTCGTCAATGCAGGCAATCCCAAACCCAGGCACCGCGGACTGACCGAAATCCGCAGCACCCACTATTCGGTGGTCGGCAAGAGCTATATCGCCGATCTTCTCGAGATGCTCGGCGAGTATGTCGATGGCGTGAAGTTTGCGGGCAGGGCTTTCGCCCTGATGCCGCACCGCCTGGTGCGCGACTTCAATGACGTGGTGCATCGTGCGGGTGCGTATGTCTCGACCGGCGGTTGGATCGAGCACGTCATTGCGCGCGCTCGCTCCGGCGACGTCGGACGCTATTTCGCCGAGGCGCAGACGCGATCGCGCGCCGTGCGCTTCATTAAGCGAAATGAAACGGAACAGCCGTGGCACGAGGCCGACCATGACTGCGGGGAGTGCACACGGGAAATTGTCGTATCCGAAGGTCAGCGGGCCATTCGGTCCAATCACCACCGGCATGATCATTGAAACGAAGTCGGGAACCCTTCTCGTATGGCTTGCTGCCTAGCCGCTGAACGAAAATCGGGGTGGCTGCGCTCTTGCACTCGGCGATGAGCGTCCGAGCCCATTCCAGGTGAAAGGGTCGTGAACCCGCGCCGGACTCACCGCCATTGATGACCCATTGCAGCAGGGGAGCGAATTTACCGAGGCGCACAGGCGCCAACTGCGGCTGGATGCTGACTCCATGCACCGTGGCAGGAACGGCCAGCAGTTTGGGAACCTCGCGCTCCAGCGCCTCCTGGTCGGCTGATATGATCAGCCACACATTCGGGTATCCGGCACCCCAATCCGCCGGCAGCATCTCTGGCGCGTTGCCGATACGCTTGGTCAGCAGGAGCCAATCGAGGTTGTGTGTCTGATGGATCAGTTGCCACAGCCGCTCTCGCACCGCCTGATCGACCGCGTTGTCGAATACATCAGCCATCGACGCACAGAACACGTGGCGACGCCGTCCTTGGGCGCCCGCCAGGTGATCCCATTTCAGGGGTTCGGCCCAATAGTCATCGCCAAAATAACGTCGTGTCGCGCGGGGTCCCCAATGTTCCCGCTTGAACCATCGGGTATCCATCATCATCGCGTAGCAGTGGTCGCACAGTGGACTGATCTGGGTGCAGCCCCACCATGGATTAAAGGTGTGATGACACCATTCGATCTTCGTGATCGCTCCCATTTCGTGCCGCCTCGCTTCACGCGAGCCGCGTGAAGGGCCGGGTCAAGCCCGGTGAGGACGGCGGGTGTGGGGCGGCCATGGCGGGGTGTGTCAATATTTTCCACCTTGGTCGAAGCCGTCGGTGAGGGTTTTCAAGAAGGCGATGATGTCCCGCTCGTCCTGTGCGCTCATGGCCGGCGTCTCGCCCGGTTTGCGGTCGAACGGCGGATCGGTGATGTCCAGGTTGGCGCGATACTGCGCTGGAATATCGTTGGCCTTCACAACCTTCCCGTCCGCGTCGCGCGGATAGATCTTCCCCGGATCGGTATCGCGGAAATTGTAGAAGTCCATCACCTGCTGCAGCGAGTGGTACACTCCGTTGTGGAAGAACACGTTGCGCGTCGCCACATTGCGCAGCGTGGGCGTGCCGAACAGGCCACAGGTACTGCGTCTGGGTCTGCATGTCGGTGCGGAACGGACCGCAGATGCCTAGATCGAAATACCCGGGATCACGATTAACGGTAAGCGCCGTGTTGCGAGGTACGCCCAACGCCTCGAACTGATGATCGGTGAACAAGGGCGGCAGGCCGTCGGCGGTGGGCTGATCGAGGTGGCAGCCGCCGCAATCCGCTTTCTTCGGATCGTTGAACAGCTCGTAACCGCGCAGCTCGGTCGGGGTCAGCCGCGCCTTGCCCTCCAGCCAGAAGTCATACTTGCTCGTGTAAGGATGGAAGCTCGGGCTTTCGATCTGGTAGCGGGCCACGGCGAACATTGCTTCTGCGACGGCCATGCGCGGGCTGTCGAAGATCGATGGGCCGAACAACTGGGCGAACAGGGACGCGTAGGGCGCTTGGCGCAGCTTGGACGCGACGCGCTCCACGCTGCCGCCGTCCATCTCGAACGGAGAGAGCAGCGGAAACATTGCCTGGTCCTGCAGCGTATCGACTCGGCCGTCCCAGAACAGGCCGCCCTGCGGCACGGGATTGGCAGCCGTCTGCGACGTGTCCAGCGCGGTCTTTTGCGTCCGCGCCGCATCCTGGCCGAGCGCCGCCATCTGAGCCAGAGTGATGGTCTCGTTCTCCTCATTGTCGGGGCCGACGCTGAAATTGGGTTGGCGCTCGAGATACATCAGCGACGGCACGGCACGGACACCCTGGCTCGATAAGGTGGGGCCGCCCAACATTGCCGGAAAGTCGTTGGGCGGGCCGTAGTGGTACGCCGGGCTGTGGCACGATGCGCAGGACATGCGGCCGGAAGACGACAGGCTTCGGTCAAAGAACACGCGCCGTCCCAGTTCCGCCATTGCCGAGAGCGGTTCGACGGGCGGGCGGACGAGGTGCACGGGGTGGGGGTTCAGCCCCTCTGCGAGCACGACGTCCGCTGGCGGTTGCGACGGCTGATCAGGCGACAGGCCCGGGCTGTTCGCAGCGGCGGCAAGCCGGCTGCTGGCGATCGCAACGATCAGCACGGCTCCAGCCAAGCGCATGCATTGCGCGTCCTGATGACTTGTCAGTTCGATGCAGGTGGACTCGCGACCTGGGTGCCAGTGGTCGGATCGAGATAGAGCGGCGGATTGCGACCGCCCGACGTGAAGTCGAACAAGCTCATGATCGATCCGGAGGTTGCGTCGAAGGAGCCGTCGCCCAGGCGCTGGCCGTGCAGCCAGTTATCTTCGATGAAGTGCACTACCGAGGCGAGCGAGATCCGATCGTGGCTGACTGCATTCACCTTGGCCCAGGGGGAGATCACCAAGAACGGCAGGCGCGTGCCGGGACCGCAGCGGCCGTTGACCGGCTTGCTGTTCACACCCGCCGGTGGTGTGCCGTTGCCGCAATTGCCGGGACCGTCGAGCTGATCGGCTTGTGCGTCGAAGGATGGGCTGGTGGTCGCGGCGAAGCGATGGTCATACCAACCGTCCGAGTCGTCCCAGGTGATGATCACGGCAGTGCCATTCCAGTCCGGCTGCTGTTCGAGGAAATTGATCAGTACGGTGGTGCCGGTTTGCTCGTCCAGCGGATCGGAATAGCCGGCGTGGCCGTCTTGGAAGGCGGGCATTTTGATATAGGACACTGCCGGAAAATTGCCCGCTTTCACGGCATTGTAGAAATCCTGCAAGCCGTACTGGTGGTTGGCCGGATCGGACGTTTTGCCGTCCGACTCGAAGCTGTAGCCGATGGCTTGCAGTGAGCTCGGGCGGGCATGGGTCGGGTTGGCAGTCGATTGATAATATTGGAACCAGTTGTGGTGTGGGATGTAATCGACGATCTTCGCGCCGACCACCTGTGAATACGTGCTCCGGCTGCAGCCGGTGGTGCCGTTCGCGTTCGTGATCCCCAGGTTGAAGCCGCCCATGAAGCCGCCCCAGGTGATGCCGGCGGCGTTGAGAAGGTCGCCGATGTTCTTGCCCTGCATCATCGCCTGGTCTTTCGGGACGGAGCAGGCGTCGTAACCGGGATCGACGTCGTTGATCATCGTCCACCCCTCTTGGCCGTCACTGATGTAGTATGAGACATTAGTGACGGTGGACGGCTTCTTGGTCGTCGCGACGATCTGCATACCGTTGGTCTGGCCGGCGATCAAATTGAGCGCGCCCGGCGTGGACGGACCATAGGTGTCCGTGTAAGCATTGTCGCTCATCGCGAAGTGCTGCGAGTACTGCCACATGGCGCCGACGGTATTGCCGTCGAAATAGCCCATCACCTGACCCTTGGTGCCGAAGGCGCCGACGCCGCCCGGCGTGCCCTTGCCGGTGTATTTCGGGAACAGATCGGCCTTGCCGCCGTTGTACGCCTGCTGTTCCGCGGTGTAGGCGTGGTTCTGATCGGCGGTGTTGGCCTGGGTGCGATCGAGGCGAAACGGTTCCGCCGCATCGGCGCCGTTGGCAGGGTTGGTGAAGTTGGGGTTGTTGGTCAGCAGATTGGCAGTGACGAGATTGTCGACCTGGGACGTCCCGGGGGCGGCGCTGAAGGCGGGCTCACCGGGCGGGTTGGTGGCGGAGGGGTAGGTGGCGAAGTAGTGATCGAATGAGACGTTTTCGTTGAAGATGATCACCAAGTGCTTGATGGGTGTGGCTGTCGGCGCCGCATCCTGCGGGCCTGGGCTGCTCGGGCTGGCCGGGGCGATCGCTCCGGCGGTCGCGGCCGCGGCGGAATGGGGCTGCCAAGCGGAAGCAGCCAGGACGGCTGCGCCGAGGGCAGTGGAGAGCAGGATTTCGCGTCGGGTCATGGCAATCCCTGAGGGGGTTAAAGCACCGGGCGTTGGGGCTCGATTACACAGGGTCTGCAGTTATGGCAAACCGCTCGATGCTCGTGTGAATGAATTATGACGGGCGTTGATGCCGCGGCGACACCGGCGGCCGGTTTGACATCGGGGCGCCCTGTTCGCCATCATTCCCGACATGCGCCTTGAGCAGGAGGAGCGTGCCTGGCTCGCCGGTACAGGCGGCAAGGCGCGGCAATGGGCGATCGAGCACCAGATGCGCGTCGGGACCTATCTCGGCGCGGCCGATCTGGTGCCGGTGTCGCAGGCCCATATCATGGCGGATACGGAATCGCTCGGACCGGCCGGTGTCGAGTGGCTGGAACGTCTGGCCGCTTTGCCGGAGGCGGAGCGGCGTGTCCGCATTCCCACGATCACCGACCCACGCGGTACCGATTTTGCCGCCGCGGCCCGGCTGAAGCAGCAGCCCTGGATGCTGGAGCTGGAACGGCGGGCGATCGCCGCCTTCGAGTTGTTCGGCGTGTTGATGACCGATACCTGTATCAACTACCAGACCATCATGCCCGCGGTGCGGGGCGAGCACATGGCGTTCGGCGATACCGGCGTGGCGATCTATTGCAACAGCGTGCTTGGGGCGCGATCGAATTTCGAAGGTGGGCCGTCGGCGCTGGCCGCCGGGCTGACCGGCCGCACGCCGCGTTACGGCTATCATCTCGACGAGCACCGTCGCGCCACGCTGGTGGTCGAAGTTGCGCAAACGCCGCGCGCGCTGCACGAATGGGGCGCGCTCGGTGCGATCGTCGGGCGGCTTGCCGGCGATTACTGGCAGGTGCCGGCACTCGTTGGCATCGGCCATGTGCCGGGTTCCGATGAGCTGAAGCATTTCGGTGCGGCGCTGGCGAGCTATGGCTCGGTCGCGTTGTTCCACATGGTCGGGATCACGCCAGAGGCGGTTCATCGCGGAGATGTTGTGCCGGCAACGATGCCGGTCCTCGCCAGGATCGTACAGGCGGACCTGCGTGCGTTCCAGCAAAGCCAGATAGGCGACATCGACGCGGTCGATGTGGTGGTGTTTGCCGCGCCGCAGCTCAGCCTGATCGAGATGCAGACTGTTGCCTGGCTGCTTGACGGGCGCCGCGCGGTGGTGCCGTTGCTGGTCGTGACCAGTCCGCAGGTGAAGCCGGATGCCGACCGGCTCGGGCTGACCGCGCGCATCGAGGCGGCCGGCGGAATGGTTCTGGCCGGCATGTGCTTCTACCAAAGCTACGCACGCGAGATGGCGGAGGCGAATGGCTGGCGGCGGCTGGCTACCAATTCGGCCAAGCTGGTCAATATCCTTGGTGGGTATGGTTACCGCCCAGTGCTGCTGTCGATGGAGCATTGCGTCGATGCAGCCTGCGCCGGGGGGCGGATCGCGTCGTGACGGTTTATCCGGCAAAGGCAGGCATGGGTGTTTGCGTGCGCGGCTGTGCGCTGGTTGCAAAGGACGGATTCTCTGCCCGCTATGACCTGGATCGCACGCGCGGGGTGTTTTCCCGGCCGGAGCACAAGCTGGCGGGACGCAGCTATGTCGGCCGCGTGCTGGTGCTGGATGGGGCGAAAGGCGGCGTGGCCACCGCCTGGATGCTGCATGAGATGGCCGCCCGCAGGATGGCGCCGGCGGCCCTGGTGCTGAACCGAGTCAATCCGATCATGGTGCAGGGCGCGGCGCTGGCGGACTTCACGATGATCTCGGGCTTCGAACAGGATATCACCGCGGCCGTACCCGATGGCGCGCTGGTCGAGGTCGATCCCACCGGCGATTCGCCTGTTTTTCGCGTGCTCTCCGTCCCCGCAGCCACAGAAGCAACCGAATGAGTTACGAACGACCCTATGCGGGCCTTAAGGTCATCGACCTGAGCCAAGGAGTGGCGGGTCCCTACTGCGCCATGCTGCTGGCACAGTACGGGGCGGATGTGATCAAGGTGGAACCGCCCGACGGGGGCGATTGGAGTCGCGGCCTGGGCGTCAAATACGGCGATCAGACCGCGTATTCGATTCCGGTCAATCTTGGCAAGCGCAGCATTGCGCTCGATCTCAAATCCGACGATGGGCGCACCGTGCTGTGGCGCCTGATTGCCGGAGCCGACGTGTTCCTGCAGGGCTTTCGTCCCGGCGTGATCGAGCGACTGGGCTTCGGTTATGCGCGCGTCGCCGAGCGCGAGCCGCGCCTGATCTATGTCTCGGTGTCCGGATTCGGGCCCACGGGGCCGCTGGCCGAACGTCCGGCGATGGACCCGGTGTTGCAGGCGTTCACCGGGCTGATCGCGGAGAATGTGGGCGAGGATGGCGTGCCGCATCGGATCCCGATCATTGCCATCGACATGACCACCGCGCTCTATGCCTTCTCGGCGCTTGCCGCGGCGCTGTATGCGAGGCGCGATGCAACCCATGGGCGGCTGATCGAGGCCAGCCTGATGCAAGCCGCCGCCGGGCTGCAGGTGGTGCGGATGATGCAGCACCATCTCGAAGCTGGGGCGCTGCGTCCGCCGGCCGGACCCAGCGGCGTATATCAGGCCTCGGATGGTTGGATCTCGGTCACGGTTCCCCGCCAGCATGAATGGGTGGCATTCTGCGATGCCATGGGGCTGGCGCAGCTTGCGGACGATCCACGCTTTGCATCTGCCGAGGGACGGGTCGAGAATGCCGATGCAATGCGTGCGTTGCTGCGTCCGGTCTTTGCTGGGGCGTCCGTGGCGCAGTGGTCGGAGCGATTCGCCGCGCGCAAGGTGATGCACGAGCGCCTCAACACGTATGCGGACTTCCTTGTCCATCCGCATACTGCCGCCAGCGGTGCGATCGCCTGGGTGGATCATCCCGCCGTGCCGCAGACGATGCCGCTGCCCAACCTGATCGGGATTCCGTCGTTCGCTTCCAGCGGTGCGCGCGCAGTTGCTCCCAGCTTGGGTCAGCACAGCGCCGAGATCCTGCGCGAGCATTGTTTCGCAGAGAGCGAGATTGCGGATCTTGTTGCGCGTGGGGTCGTTGGTTTGCCAGTGTCGCAGGCTCCCTCCCCCCACCCCCTCCCGCAAGGGGAGGGGGATTAGTTACAGCCCGAACAGCAGCTTTGCGTTGCCGCCGACGATCATGGCGGTCGTGACCGCATCCAGCGATTGTGTCGCCGCCAGATGTCCGAGCGGGTCGTACTCGCCCATGTCGTAGGGATAGTCGGTGCCCAGCAGCACGCGGCCGGCGCCGAACAGCTTGACCAGTCCTTCAAGCTGGTGCGGCGTGAAGACGATGGTGTCGACGTAGATGCGCTTGAGATAGGTGGTCGGCGGATGCGGCAGATCGCCGTGGCTGTCGCTGCGTGCGCCCCAAGCGTGGTCGATTCGGCCGGAATAGCCGGGCAGATAACCGCCGCCATGCACCGCGATCACCTTCAGCGCGGGATGGCGCTCCAGCACGCCATCGAAGATCAAGTAATGCAGCGCCATCGTGGTGTCGAACGGGTTACCGATGACGTTGTTGAAATAGTAACGGCCGAACCGGCGTGCCTCGGTGAAGCCGGCCGGATGGATCATCACCACCGCACCGAGCGTCTCTGCCTCGGCCCAGAAGTCGGCCAGGGTTGGATCGGAAATTTCCATCTCGCCGACATGCGTCAGGATCTGCACACCCTTGAAGCCGAGCTCACTCATGCAGCGGCGCAGCTCTTCGGCTGCCGCGCCGCCGCCGGCCTGCAACGGCACAGTGCCAATGGCGGCCAGCCGGTCGGGCCGGCGAGCGACAGACGCGGCGACGCCGTTATTGACCAAACGAGCCGCCTTGATACCGATCTCGGGCGATACCGTGTAGGTGCATTGTCCCGGCGCCGGCGAGACCACCTGGATGTCGATGCCCATCGAATCCATGTCGGCGAGCCGCAGATCGAGATCAACGAGATTCTGCCACCGATCCGCGTCCTGCTTGCGGGTTAGAAAGCGGGTCTCTTCTGTATAGAAGCGGGTGCGTGGGTCGGGTGGCAGATGCGGCCGGGCGAAAGTCTCGGCTTCCGGCACCAGCATGTGCGCGTGCATATCGACGGTGATGCCGCGCGGCCTGATTTCGCGTCCGGGCCGGCCATGCTGGCGCGCCGCAGTCCGATTATAGCGGTTCCATGGTTCGGCCATCGCCGTCTCCTTGTGGTGTGCCGTTTCATGATACGCCCTTGTTCATCTGGCGCCGAGCACCCTGCCACCCCACATGCGCGACATTCGCCAGCATGGGGAGATGCGGATGATCGAGGTTTGGACCTGGCCCACGCCGAACGGACACAAGGTGCATATCGCGCTGGAGGAGCTTGGAATTCCCTACAAGGTGGTGCCGATCAATATCGGCGCGGGCGAGCAGTTCTCCCCGGAATTCCTGGCGATTACGCCCAACCATCGGATCCCGGCGATCGTCGATCCGGACGGTCCGGGTGGCAAGCCGCTGAAGCTGTTCGAGTCGGGCGCGATCTTGATCTATCTGTCCGAGAAGACCGGCGGCAGGCTGATCCCCTCGGACCCGGTAGCGCGTTATACTTGCCTGCAATGGATGATGTTCCAAATGGGCGGCGTGGGCCCGATGTTCGGGCAATACAACCACTTTGCCAGCTACGCGGTCGAGAAGCTTCCGTACGCTGTAGAGCGATACACCAACGAGGTGAAACGGCCGCACCGGGTGCTGGAGAAGCGACTGTCCGAGGCGCCGTATCTGGCCAGGCAGGAATACAGCATGGCGGATATCTGCACGTTCCCTTGGATTCGCAACCCGGATCGCCGCGGCGTCGAGCTGAATGACTATCCCGCCGTTAAGCGCTGGCATGATGCGGTCGCCGCCCGCCCGGCGGTGCAGCGTGGGGTCGCGGTGCTGGCCGAGAAGCAGCGCCGCGGGCAGATCAGCGATACGGAGCGGGAGAATCTGTTCGGCAAGACTCAGTTCACGGCGAGGTAGCCGCAATGGGCATCGCGCGGTGCGCCCGGCAGGACTCGAACCTGCAACCAAGCCGTTATGAGCGGCCCGCTCTGGCCAATTGAGCTACAGGCGCACGCGCGAGCGATGTGGCCCCAGCCCCGCCGTCGGTGCAAGCCCTTAGGCTAAGTGCCTGGGCCGACGCGGGATTTGCCTGCCAGACCGCATTCTGGCATACCGCGCCGACCTTCATCACCCGTGCTGCTTCCGGGCTCGATTCGGGCCGGGATTTGGCTGTACCCGGCCGAGGAAACGCTGCCGATGGCATTCGCTTTCGTTATCATCATTCTTTGTGGCGTGTTGGCACTGGCCTATGGCCTGGTGACCAGCCGGGAAGTGCTCGCCGCGGACGCCGGCACAGCGCGGATGCAGGAAATCTCGGCCGCGGTGCGGGAAGGCGCGAGCGCCTATCTTAATCGCCAGTACAGCACCATTGCCATAGTCGGCGTGGTGGTCGCCATATTTCTCGGCTTTACCCTGGGCTACCGGGTCGCAATCGGTTTTCTGATCGGCGCCGTGCTGTCGGGCTGCGCCGGTTATATCGGGATGAACGTTTCGGTTCGCTCCAACGCGCGCACGGCACAGGCTGCGCGGACAGGCCTTGCCGCCGGCCTTGGCATCGCCTTCAAGGCGGGCGCGGTTACCGGACTGCTGGTGGTCGGGCTCGGCCTGCTCGGCGTCTCGATCTACTATTTGATTCTGCGCAGCAGTTATGGCGCCACGATCAGCGACGAGGAGCTGCGGCGCGTGCTGGAAGCGATGGTGGCGCTGGGCTTCGGCGGCTCGTTGATCTCGATCTTTGCCCGGCTCGGCGGCGGCATCTTCACCAAGGGGGCGGATGTCGGCGCCGACCTTGTGGGCAAGGTGGAGGCCGGCATCCCCGAGGATGACCCGCGCAACCCCGCCGTGATCGCCGACAACGTGGGTGACAATGTCGGCGACTGCGCCGGCATGGCGGCCGACCTGTTCGAGACGTACGTGGTGACGATCGTCGCCACTATGTTGCTGGGTGCGATCTTCTTCACCGGCGCGGTGCGCAACGCCATCCTGGTGCTGCCGCTTGGCATCGGGGCGATCTGCATACTTGCTTCGATCGTTGGCACCTATTTCGTGCGGCTCGGGCCGGACAACGGCATCATGAAGGCACTCTACAAGGGGCTGCTGGTGACCGGTGCGCTGTCGGTCATCGGGATCGCCATCATCATCGCCTGGTTCGTCGGGTTCGCCACGCCCCTGCCGTTGGCGGGCGGCCAGACGCTGACCGGCTTCAACCTGTTCGTGTGTGCGATCATCGGGCTGGTACTGACCGGCGCGATAGTCTACATCACCGAATACTATACCTCGACCGCGTATCGGCCGGTGCGCAGCATCGCGCTCGCCTCCACCACCGGCCATGGAACGAATGTCATCCAAGGCCTGGCCGTGTCGATGGAGGCGACCGCGCTGCCGGTGATCGCGATCGTCATCGCCATTATCCTGTCCTATCTGGCGGCCGGGCTTTTCGGTATCGCGATTGCCGCCACCACGATGCTGGCGCTGGCGGGCATGATCATCGCGCTGGACGCCTATGGCCCGGTCACCGACAACGCCGGCGGCATCGCCGAGATGGCGGACCTGCCACGCGAGGTGCGGGTAACCACCGACGCGTTGGATGCTGTCGGGAACACCACCAAGGCGGTGACCAAGGGATATGCCATCGGCTCCGCCGGGCTCGCCTCGCTGGTGCTGTTTGCGGCCTATACGCAGGACCTGAAGCACTATTTCCCGAAGCTGACCGTGCCATTCCAGCTCCAAGACCCGTATGTCGTCATTGGGCTCTTCATCGGCGGGTTGATGCCGTACCTGTTCGGTGCGCTGGGCATGACCGCGGTCGGTCGCGCCGCTGGCTCGGTCGTCGTGGAAGTGCGCCGACAATTCCGCGAAATCCCGGGCATCATGGAGGGAACGGGCAAGCCGCAATACGGTCGCGCGGTTGATCTGCTGACTCGCGCGGCGATCAAGGAGATGATAGCGCCTTCGCTTTTGCCGGTGCTGGCGCCTGTGGTGTTGTGGCTGGTGATCTGGGGCATCGGCGGCCGGGTGGCGGCATTCAGCGCGCTGGGTGCGATGCTGCTGGGCACCATTGTGACAGGGCTGTTCGTCGCGATCTCCATGACCTCGGGCGGCGGCGCATGGGACAATGCGAAGAAATACATCGAGGAGGGCAACTATGGCGGCAAAGGCTCGGAGGCGCACAAGGCGGCGGTGACCGGCGATACGGTAGGCGACCCGTACAAGGACACGGCTGGGCCGGCGGTGAACCCAATGATCAAGATCACCAACATCGTCGCATTGTTGTGGCTTGCGATTCTTGCCGGATGGTTGGCGCAATAGGTCCGGCTGTCAGGATCAATCCCCATGGACGTGAGCAAGATCCCCACCGGACGGGCACCGCCGGGCGACATCAACGTCGTTGTCGAGATCCCGGAGGGATCGGCGGTGAAATACGAGGTCGATAAGGCATCGGGTGCCGTCTTCGTCGATCGCTTCCTGTTCACCCCCACGGTCTATCCGGCGGCCTACGGCTTCATTCCTGGCACTCTTGCCGAGGATGGTGATCCTGCCGACGCGCTGGTGCTGACCCCGGCCGCGGTCGTGCCGGGCGCGGTGATCCGCGCGCGGCCGATCGGCGTGCTGCTGATGGAGGACGAGAAGGGGCCGGACGAAAAGATCATCTGCGTCCCGCATGACCGGGTGCATCCGCAGTACTGCGACATCGAGACCATCGACGACCTGCCGCGCATCACCCGCGCCGCGATCGAGCATTTCTTCCAGCGCTACAAGGAGCTAGAGGACGAGAAATGGGTGAAGCTGCTGGGCTGGGGCAACAAGGCGGACGCCGAGGCCGCGATTACTCGGGCGATCGCGGCGGTCAGCCAGTCCTGAATCGATAGCGGAACCGCCTGCCGTCTGCTTCCACCCGGCCGGCGGTCGGAGCCGGGAAATGCACCGGCAGCACCAGCGTGTTGGTGTCAGCGACCTCGCCCAGGAACTGCCGGCGCGAGCGGGCAGCCATCGCGTTGTCCCAGTCGAACACGGTGGACCAGTCGGGCTCTCGGCATTGCAGGGCGTGGTGCATCATATCGCCGGTCACGACGGCGCGCAGGCCGCCCGAGCGGATGTTGACGCAGCAATGGCACGGGGAGTGACCCGGCGTCGGCGTGAGCCACGCCGTATCGTCGAGCGTGAAATCGTCGTCCACAAGCAGGGCTTGGCCGGCCTCTACGACCGGGCGGCAGTTGGTGCGCCAGACGGTGCCCGGCGGGGATTCGCCGCGCGCGTCGGCTGCTTCCCACGCCACGTATTCCCGCTTGTGGAAGATGTATTTCGCCCGCGGGAAGGTCGGCACCCAGCGTCCGTCCACCAGACGTGTGTTCCAACCGCAATGGTCGATGTGCAGGTGGGTGCAGAAGACGTAGTCGATGTCCTCGAACCGCAGGCCGAGCGCGGCGAATCCGTCGAGCCATGGCTGCTTTGGGAAATCCATCGGCGCGGGATAGCCTTTGTCTTCGCCCGTACACGTATCGACCAGGATCGTGTGGCGCGGGGTGCGCACGACAAAGGTCTGGTAGGTGATCACCAGCCGGTTCGAGGCGGCGTCATAAACGAGCGGACCGAGCTCTGCGAGATGCTGGCCGCCGATGTCACGATCGAAATCGGGGAACATGTCTTCCGGCCGCCGCCACGGGCCATCGCGCTCGATGATGCTGGCGATCGATACGTCGCCCAATTGGATCTGGTCCATATGCTGTCTCCCGCATCTTGACGCTGTCGCTTCGCCGGCGACCATAGCCCGGCTGGGCCGGGCAGGGGAGGAGAGCGTGATGAGCGACGTTCGGATCGTGGCAAGCGGGTTCGGCTTCGCCGAAGGCCCGGCGGTGATGCCGGACGGATCGGTGGTGTTGACCGACATCAAGCAGAGCTGCGTGTGGCGGGTGACGCCGGACGGGGCGAAGACCGTGCTGGCGCAGACCGGCGGCGGGCCGAATGGGTTGGCGCTTGGGCCGGATGGCGCGATTTATTGTTGCAACAACGGCGGGGGGCTGTATCGCGCCGACAGTTTCATGTCGGTTGGACCAGCGCCCGACTATGCTGGCGGTTCCATCCAACGGATAGATCCGCGCAGCGGCGAGGTGCGGACGCTCTACACGGAGTGCAACGGCCATCGGCTGTCGGCGCCGAACGACCTGGTGTTCGATACGGCGGGCGGGTTCTGGTTCACCGATCTCGGCAAGCGCTATGAGCGTACGCGAGATCACGGCGGACTGTATTACGCGCCGCCGGATGGCTCACGCATCGTCGAGGCTGCTTACCCGATCCTGAGTGCCAACGGAGTCGGGCTGTCGCCGGACGGGAAGGTGGTGTACGTGGCGGATACTGAGCCGGCCCGGCTCTGGGCATTTGATGTGGCAGGGCCTGGGGTGGTGCGCAAGCAGCCCTTCCCCTCGCCGCATGGCGGGCGGTTGATCGCCGGCCTGCCCGGCTTCCAGCGGTTCGACAGCTTGGCGCTGCAGGCGAACGGGGATATCTGTGTCGCTACGCTGGTGAGCGGGTGCATCACGGTGATCGCGCCGAGCGGCCAGGTAGTGCGGCAGGTGCCGATGCCGGATACGCATCCGACCAATATCTGCTTCGGCGGGCCGGATCGTCGCACGGCCTATATCACGCTGTCGGAGACCGGGCGGCTTGGTGCGGTCGAGTGGTTGGAGCCGGGATTGACGCTGAATTTCTGAGTCTGGCGGGCGTCGCACGCTACCTGTCACAAAATGCGGCGCGCCGCCTGTTCGCCGAGGGTTTGCCGGGTATCTTCCAGGTGATCCACACAGGGAAGGCTGTTCGATGAAGGTGCTCGCCGTCCATCCCGGTCCGCTCATGTACACGCGGGTCTTCCTGCGCCTGGAACCGCTCGGGCTGGAGCTGGTTGCAGCCGCAGCGGAGCGGGACGGTCATGATGTGCGGCTGCTCGACCTGCAAGTGGAGACGCATCGCGACTATTTTCGTACGATTCATGCCTGGCGTCCGGACGTTGTTGCCTTCTCGTGCAACTATCTGGCGAATGTCCCGGAGATCGTCGATCTGGCGAAGGAGACCAGGCTCCGGTTGCCGGGCTGTCGGATCGTGGTCGGCGGGCATAGTGTGTCGTTCACCGCGCGGGCGATGCTGGAGCATGCCGACGGTTCCATTGATTGCGTGCTGAAGGGCGAGGGCGAGGCGGTTTTCCCGGCGCTGCTGGCGGCCTTGCAAGGTGGGCGTTCGATGCTGACGGTGCCGGGCGCGGTGACCGAAGCGGGAGAGGGGCCGCGGCCGATCTTCGTAGACGACCTGGACGCGTTGCAGCCGGCGCGCCGGAAGTTGCGCCACCGCCGCAAGTACTTTATCGGCACGCTCGATCCCGCCGCGTCCATCGAGTTTTCGCGCGGCTGCCCGTGGGATTGCTCGTTCTGCAGCGCTTGGACGTTCTACGGCCGCAGCTATCGCCTGAAATCGCCCGAGCGGATCGTCGATGACCTGGAAGCGATCCCGGAGCCTGGCGTGTTCATCGTCGATGACGTGGCTTTCGTCCGCGCCGAGCACGGCATGGCTATAGCCGAGGGGATCGCGCGGCGCGGCATCCGCAAGCAGTATTACCTGGAGACCCGCGGCGACGTGCTGCTGCGGCATCGCGAGGTGTTTCGCGAATGGCGGCGGCTGGGGCTGAAGATGATGTTCCTGGGCCTGGAGGCGATCGACGAGGAAGGGCTGAAGAAGTTCCGTAAGCGCGTGAACCTGTCGAGCAATTTCGAGGCTCTGGAGTATGCGCGGTCACTCGGTATCAATGTGGCGATCAACCTCATCGCCGATCCGGACTGGGACCACGCGCGCTTTGCCACCGTGCGCGAATGGTGCATGGAAATACCGGATGTCGTAAATATCAGCGTCAATACGCCCTATCCCGGCACCGAGACCTGGGTGACGGAGGCGCGCAAGCTGGCCACCCGCGACTATCGACTATTCGACATTCAGCATAGCGTGCTGCCGACCAAGCTGTCGCTGGAGGAGTTCTACCGCGAGCTGACCACCACCCAGCAGGTGCTGAACCGCAAGCACCTCGGCTGGAGGACGCTGTGGCGGGCGAGCGGGGTCTTTGCCGGACTCGCGCTCCGTGGGCAGACGAATTTTCTGCGCAATATGTTCCACTTCAACAGCGTTTATGATCCGGACGCACTGCTGGCGGACCACGCTCGCCCGGTTGCCTATGAGCTGCCAGTGCCGCCGCCGGTGCAGGAGAAGCCGGAGCGCGCTGCGCTATACGTACACGCGGACAAGCCGCACGTCAGGGCGGTGGCTGCGGGGGAGTGACATCAACCTGAACGTGCTCAGGAAGAAGGCTCCGGAGGCGACCTCCGGAGCCTTCCGCATTGTCTTCAGTCATGGCTGCCGAAGATCCGCTTGCGCGGATCTTGTGTCACCTAGCCGAAAACTCCGCGATAACGGAGATCCAGGCCGCGGCGACAGGCGCCGACTGAGAGCAATGAAACACTGGATCACCTCCTTTCAGTTGTTGACGAGTGACGTTGATTGTGACCCGATTCGCTGGCCGGCGCAAGTCCATCTTTCGGTTATGACGCAGGAGAAATAAATAGCGCAGCCGGAAAGGTCGCCAGCGCATCGCCCAGCGGCAACCGATTCGTAGCAAATTCTCTTGGCGTGCCACGGACTACATCGTCGAAATCGGCCGGAAACACCCGCCGGCAGGTGGACCAGGGTGCCACGCCATGCCGCGGGTGGGATCAGGAGTCCGTCGCCGGGCGGAAGCAGGGGGAGCGGCAGGCGTGGGACGATCGTGATCATCAATGCGCCGCCCTCCCGGCGCGCGAAAGCAATAACGTGGGCCGCGCGTGGTCCTTCGACCTCCAGCGGCGTGTAGTCGCCGCGCGCGAATAGCGTCGGCCGTTCCCGGCGCGCCGCCAGTACCCGCGCGATCAAGGCCTGTTTCACCCGGCCATCACTCCAGCACGTTGCCAGTTCGATCGGCGAGCGGGCTGCTTCGAGTGTCCTCTCGCGCTCGGCGAAATCGACAGGGCGGCGGTTATCGGGGTCGACGAGGCTCTGATCCCAGGACTCCGTCCCCTGGAAAAAGTCCGGCACGCCAGGCGCAGTCAGCTTCAGTAACACCTGTGCCAGCCCGTTGACCGCGCCTGCCGGGGCAATGCGATTGGCAACGCGCGCCACCTCGGTGGGGAACGCGCTCTCTGCCCCCATGATCCGATTGAGGAATTGCCGTGCTGCCGTTTCGTATCGCTGGTTCGGCGATGTCCAGCTTGTGGCGAGCTTCGCCTCGCGCAGGGCCTTCTCCTGCCAGCCGGCGATCCGCGCCACGAATCGGCCGCGTCGGCCGGCATCGGTGGGGTCCAGCATCGTCGGCCAAGTACCTATGATCGTCTGATACAGCATGACCTCATCACCAAGCGAGGGCGCGGGGGTGCCATCAACGGTGGTACGGTGCACTGCATTCATCGCCATCCAGTGCCGCAGGGTGGCTTCCCATTCGTCCGCCATCTCGCTGATCACGGCAAGACGCGCACGCACGTCCTCGCCGCGCTTGTGATCGTGCGTCGCGGTAGCGAGCATCGCATCGGGGAAGCTCGCGCGCCGGGCAATGCAGCGATGGTGGAACTCGGCTGCCTCAATGCCCAGGCGTGCGGCATTGAACCCGACGTCGTTGCGGGACAAAAGGCGGCCGTAGCGATAAAATGCGGTGTCCTCGACCGCCTTGGCGGCAATGGGCGCGCTGAGCTGCTGCAAGCGCGTTGCGGCGACGCGCTGGGCTGGCCGGTCGGGCGCGCGCAGGCAATTGACAACGAATGCAGGCACAGACGAATCGGCAAGGCTCCTTGCATTACAGACGCCGTCGAGTGCCTGCGCAAGGACAGGTCCGTCCGACTCCGGGCGATCATCACCAACGGCGTAGCTTCGATAGACCGGGAAATGCGCGAGCAGTTCCACCACAGCGCGTCGGAGCGCGGGCCGAGAGGTATCGCGAGTCTCGGGCCGCTGCAGCGCCACGCGATGCAGTGCCGCAACAGCGCTATCGAGTGGCGCGACGAAGCTGCGCTCCAGCAGTTCGCGACGTGCCGCCACGTCTTCCTGCTCGAACGCCGCGGGCCGACCCGACAACATGGCCCAGAGAGTTTCGAGCGCTGGTCGCGCTTCCGGGTCGTGTTGCACCGCGTTGACTTCATCCATGAAGTCATAGCCGGTGGTGCCGTCCACGCCCCAGGTGTCGGCCAATTTCTCCTGCGCGCCGAGTATCTTTTCAACCACGATATACGGTGTCCGCTCCGGCGCCAGCTCGTGCAAACGGGTGCGCAGGCGACGGCAGTAACCGCGCGGATCGGCAAGGCCATCGACGTGATCGATGCGCAGGCCATCGATTAGGCCCTCGGCGTACAGGCCGAACAGCAGTGCGTGAGTGGCCTCGAACACGTCGGGATCTTCCACCCGCACGCCGACCAGCCCGTTGATATCGAAGAAGCGGCGCCAATTGATTTCATCGGCGGCGGTGCGCCACCAGGCGAGGCGATAGTGCTGCCGCTCCAGCAACCGAAGCAGGCGCGCGCGTCCGTCCTCTGTCGCCGGGTCATAGGCGGTAGGCGACAGCATATCGATCTCCGACTGATCGCATGGCGCAATGGGAAACACATGGTGGAAATAGCGGGCCTGCCATTCCGTGGGGCCGCGAGTTCAGCGTGATCTCGCCCGCGGCCAGCGCGTCGCCGTATTGGCGCCCGAGCACGGGGACCAGCAGCTTGCTATCAAGCAAGGGATTGTCAGGGTGCCAGTCGATATCGAATGTCTTGGCATATGGGCTTGCCTGACCGCGGCGCAGCACGTCCTGCCACCATGCGTTGGCGGAGTCCACCAACATGTGGTTAGGAACGATATCGACGATCAGTCCAAGCCCTTCGGCCCGCAGCGCGGCGACCAGGCGACGGAAACCATCCTCGCCGCCCAGCTCTGGGTTGATGCGGGTCGGGTCGGTCACGTCGTAGCCGTGCATCGAGCCGGTCCGAGCGGTCAGGATCGGCGAGGAATAGAGATGGCTGATGCCCAGACGTGCCATATACGGCGCAAGCCGTGCGGCGTCGGCAAACGTGAACCCCTTGTGGAGCTGCAGGCGCATCGTCGCACGTATGATCGGGCGAGCGGCTGTCACCGGCGTGGCCGTTCAGCGGCGACATCGGCCAGCCGCCGCGCTGCTGCCCGCTCGTCCAGCAGCTTATCCACCGGATGGGGGCTGCGTCGCCGCCAGTTCGGGTGCTGATCGGTGGTGCCAGGCAGATTGGGCTGATCGGGCGAGCCGAGCACGTCTTCCAAGGGCAGCAGCGCGAGCGGCGAAGCGGTACGGGAGACGAAGCGGATCGCGGCATCGACGAAGGGTTCCGGCGTTTCGTGCGGAGGCGCCGTTCCCCGTGCCGCGTCAGCCTTGCGGAACGCCGACCACAATGCGGCGCGGTCCTGCTCGCGTTCGGCGTCCAGCACCTCCTGTTTTTGGTGCGCGCCGAGCACTCCATGCTTGGCGCGCAGCGCAATATCGGCGCCGAGCCACCAGGACGCCACAGTGGGTAGATCGTGCGTGGAGGTCATCGCGATTGCGCTGCGATCCCACTGCTCCGGTGCCGTAAAGCCATCTTCGCTTCGCTCGAACCACAGCACGCGCATGCCGTAGATACCGTGGGCATCCATCTTTTCTCGGAAACCCTCTGGAACGGTTCCAAGATCCTCGCCAACCACGACGGCGCCATACCGCTGTGATTCCAGCGCCAGCAACCGCAGCATGTCGATCAGGGGATAAGCCAGGTACGCTCCGTCTGCCGGGGATTCGCCCTGTGGCACCAGCCAAAGCCGGTGCAACCCCATCGCATGGTCGATCCGCACGCCGCCCGCGTTGCGCAACGCAGCGCGCAGCGTCGCCAGGAACGGCGCAAAACCGGTCGCGCCAAGCGCGCGAGGGGAAAAGGTCGTGATCCCCCATTGCTGGCCATTCGGGTTGAACAGGTCGGGCGGCGCGCCGATCGTCAGTCCGTCAAGAACGTCCTGCTGCCGGCTCCAGGCGTGGCTGCCGGCGGGATCCATTCCCACGGCAAGGTCGCTGACCAGTCCGATACGCATGCCGGCGGTGCGGGCACGGCGTTGTGCCGCGGCGAACGAGCGGTCGGCTACCCATTGCAGGAACACATGAAACGAGATGTCGCGCTGATGGGCCTGGACGAAGGCGGCCACCGTCGCGCTGTCGGGATCGCGCAGGTCGGATGGCCAGGCGCGCCAGTCTTCGCAGTGCGGGGTCGCGGCAAGCTGCTCGGCGTGGAGAGCCTCGAAGCAGGCATGGCTGGCGAGCAGCGCGCCACCTTCCAACTGAAACTGCGCAAAGTCCGCGTGCAGCGCCTGATCGGCTATCGAGCCATTGGTGAAGCCTGTGAATAAGGTAAGCAACAATCGCAACTTAGCCGCAGAGGCTGCGGGCCAATCGATCAGGGAAAGTGCTTCCAGGCGCTGCATCTCGCCGGCCACGCCGGCCTGGTCGATTGCCTGGCGGATGACTGCTTCATCGAACAGAAGTTCAGGTGCGGTGTGCAGCGGGTTCAGGAACAACCGGCTGGACGGCGAGTAGGGACCATACCGCTCCGGTTGCGCTGGAAACAACGCATTGATTGGGCTGAGCGCGAGTGCATCCGCTCCGCGAGCCGCGGCGGACTCGGCCAGTACCGAGACACCCAGGGCGTCGCCAATGCCACCATCCCCTTCGCGGCGCAGTCCATAGATCTGCGCGGCGAGGCCCCAGATGCGTCCGCTCGGCGCGATCTGCGAAATGCGGATGGCACGATCGGGCGCGACTGCCAGGACGATCTCGCGCTCGCCGATCAGTAGCCGGTGGTATCCCAGCTCGGCGATTGCTGGAAGTTCGAACCCGTTATGGGTTTCGCGTGGCGTCAGGTCTCGAGGTGTGCCCGATTCCGGCAGCAGACGCACGCGCCGCGGCGCATCCGCGCTTAATGCCAGTCGCGCCGGGCGGCCGGCGATCGCGGTGACCAACGGGGGCAGCGCGTCGAGCCCATCCGGAGCAACAAACCGATGGCGGCTTTCCCTGATCTCGTCGATGTTGCCGCAGGGATAGCCGAGCGCTTCCAGCACTTTGCGCAGGACCTCCGGCGCGACGACGCGCGGCTTGCCGGCATAGTTTTCCCATTCGACCGCCACCCCGGCCTCGCGCGCCAGCGCGCGCAGCGCATCGTCACTCACCGGGCTGCGTCCAGGAACGCGACAGTTGCGTGTTCCGGCAGCTCTCCGGCGCGCACGCGTCCGGCGGTGGCGTTCGGTATCGCAAACAACACCTCGCCCGCGGGTGGCGAAATCGGCACCGATGCCCCGCCCAGATTGACGGCAAGCGTCAGCTCGCCGGCCGGGCCAAGTCGCCACCGCGCGCACACTGCCTGGGCGCCCAGCGGCGCGGCGTCGATGCTGCGAGTGTGCTCCAGCTCGGGCACTATGTCCCGCATCCGGATCGCGATCAGTTGTTCATACAGCGCACGTCGTGACTCGGCGAGCATCGGGTCGGGTTGCGGGATCGACGCGTCGAACGTCTCCGGCGCATTGGGGTCGGGGATCAACTCACGTTTTTCGGGATCCGAGAATTCGGGCAGGTGTGCGAACTCCTTGCGCCGCCCCTCGCGCACTGCTTCCGCGAGCGCGGGCGAATGGTCGGTGAAGAAGAGGAACGGCGAAGGAGAGGCGATTTCCTCACCCATAAACAACATCGGGATTTGGGGGCAGAGGATCTGCGCGGCGATCGCTGCCTCCACTGCCGCCGGATCGGTGAGTTGGGTCAGACGCTCGCCGAAGGCGCGATTGCCGATTTGGTCGTGATTTTGCAGGAACAGCACGAAGGCTGTCGGCGGCAGGTCTTTGCTCGGCGTGCCGCGCGGTCGGCGGCGGTGGGAAGACACTTGGCCCTGAAGAAGAATCCCTCGGCCATCACGCGCGCGAGGCAAGCAGCGCCCGCCTTCGCATAGTCGCGGTAATAGCCGCGGTCCTCTCCGGTCAGCAGTACGTGGAAGGCGTGGTGCCCATCGTCGTTCCACTGCGCGTCGATGTCGCGCATGAGATGGCTGGCTTCGTTGCGCTCGTTCTCCAGCACCAGATGGACGTGACGGCCGGGCTCCAGCCTGCGACGCACCTCTTCGGCCATCTCGTCCAGCCAGTCGGGTTCGCTGATCTCGTGCACCGCATCGAGCCGCAGCCCGTCGAAGCGGTATTCGGTCAGCCAATAGATCGCGTTCTCGGTGAAGAAGTGGCGCACCTCCGGGCGGCGGAAGTCGATCGCACCACCCCACGGCGTGTGGACATCCTGGCGAAACATCTGCGGCGCATAGAGGCCAAGATAGTTCCCGTCCGGTCCGAAATGATTATAGACAACGTCGAGGAACATCATCAGCCCGAGGCCGTGGGCGGCATCGACCAGCGCCTTCAGCTCCTCAGGCCGGCCATAAGCGGAATCAGGCGCGAACGGCAGCACGCCGTCATAGCCCCAGTTGCGACGGCCAGGAAAATCGCCGATCGGCATCAGCTCCACTGCGGTGACACCAAGCTGTGCCAGCCTCGGTAGCTCCCGCATGACGCCGGCGAACCCGCCGAAGGTACCAGCATGCAGCTCGTACAGCACCGTCTCGTGCCAGGGCCGTCCGCGCCAGCCGTCGTTCCGCCAGGTGTAGGTGCGCGGGTCCACCACTTCGCTTGGTCCGTGCACATCGGCCGGCTGAAAGCGGGAGGCAGGGTCGGGCACCAGCGTGCCGTCGCCAAGCTGATAGCGATAGCGGGTGCCGTCACCGCCGGGGGCGACCACTTCGAACCAGTCGCCGTGACGCTGCATGGGCACGCTTCCGCCGGTTTCGAGTGCAACGGAGAGTTCCTGCTCTGCGGGTGCCCACAGCCGAAAGCGGACTTGCCCGCGATCCAGCACAGTCGCGCCGAATGGCAGCGAATGGGCGGCCGCCTGGCTCATGCAACGTCCTCTCCGGCAGTTCCCAGCAGCAGCACGGCGCTGCGGGCCGAAACCATCAATTCCGAACGCTCCATCTCGCGTTCCGGTTCGTCTGGTGCCGCGGTGTCGATCAGGATGCTGGTCGGCAGGGGCGGCCGCGGCAGGGTGAACACCCGGTCCTCGTCGGTCGGGTTCAGCATCAAGGTGAGCACCTTCGTGCTTCCATCCGGCAGCCGCGTGGCGCGACGCAACACGATCGTGCGCTCTGCCGGATTGTTCCACGCTTCAACCGAGATCGACGTGCCATGCTCGTCGAACCATTCGATGTCCAGCACACCGGGCGCCAGCTTGTGCCGTCCAAAGAGGAAGCGTGGATTGCGCAGCGCCGGGTGGGCGCGCCGCAACGCCGCTAGTCGCCCGACGAACGCCGTGAAGGCACGGCCGTGGGGGGAAGCCGCCAGCTCCCAGTCGAGCCAGGAGGTCACGTTGTCCTGGCAATAGGGATTGTTGTTGCCGTGCTGCGTGCGGCCGAATTCGTCGCCAGCCAGCAGCATGGGCGTGCCCTCGGCGAAGAACACCGTGGCCAGCATCGCCCGGCGGAGTCGCTCGCGCACGGCAACGATCGCGAGGTCGTCGCTGGGACCTTCCATGCCCCAATTGGCGGAGTAGTTCTCGTCCGGGCCGTCGTTGTTGGCTTCTCCATTTGCCTCGTTGTGCTTGTGACTGTAACTGACCACGTCGAGAAGCGTGAAGCCGTCGTGGCAGGCGGCGAAGTTCACCGACGCCCAGGGCCGCCGCCCGCCGTGACCGAGCAGATCAGCCGATCCGGCCAGCCGTGCCGCGAAATCGGGCCGCTGACCTGCATCGCCGCGCCAAAACCGGCGGACGCCGTTGCGGAACCGGTCGTTCCATTCGGCCCAGCCAGGTGGATGGCGTCCGAGCTGATACCCGCCGGGACCGAGGTCCCATGGTTCAGCGATCAGCTTCACGCGCGACAGCACGGGGTCCTGTCGCATCGCATCGAAGAAGCCGGCACCGGGGTCGAATCCGTGTGCCTCACGGCCGTGCGATGCCGAGAGGTCGAAACGGAACCCATCCACGTGGAACGAAGTGACCCAATGACGGAGCGAGTCCATGACCATTTGCAGGACGCGAGGCCGGGTCATGTCCACCGTGTTGCCGCAGCCCGTATCATTGACGTAGTGCCGCGCGTCGTTATGTACTAATCGGTAATAACTCGCATTATCCAGGCCGCGGAACGACAGCGTCGGCCCATCCGCGCCGCCTTCCGCAGTGTGGTTATATACGACGTTGAGGATCACTTCGATTCCGGCGGCGTGCAGCCGGCGCACCGCGACGCGCAGCTCGTCGGCCGAGCCGCTGGCCAGATAGGCGGGTTCCGGGCTGAAGAAGGCAAGCGTGTTGTAGCCCCAGTAATTCCGGAGACCCCGGCGCAGCAACGAGCGATCCTGCACAAACGCGTGCACCGGCATGAGTTCGATTGCAGTGATGCCGAGCCGTCGCAGGTGGTCGGTCATCGGTGGCGCGCTCAGCCCGGCAAAGGTGCCGCGCGCGTCGGCAGCGATATCGTCACGCCGCGCAGTGAGGCCCTTCACATGCGCTTCGTAGATCACGGTATCGGACCACGGCACGTCCGGCGGGCGATCGTCGCCCCAGGCGAATGACTCGTTCACGACAACTGCCTTGACCATGAACGGGGCGCTGTCGCGCCTGTCATACGACAGATCCCCGCGCGGCGAGCTGGTGCGGTAGCCGTACAGCGCGTCCGACCATTGCAGCTCCCCGATCAGGCCGCGCGCATACGGGTCGAGCAGAAGCTTGTAAGGGTTGAACCGGTGGCCATGCCGCGGATCATAGGGGCCGTGTGCCCGATAGCCATACACCGTGCCCGGTTGAGCGCCCGGAAGGTAACCGTGCCACACCTGATCGGTGAACTCGGGCACGATCAGTCGCGCGGTCTCGTGTCGGCCGGAGTGGTCGAACAGGCACAGCTCGATACGCTCGGCATGTGCCGAAAACAGGGCGAAATTGACACCGAGCCCGTCCCAGGTGGCGCCGAGCGGGTATGGCTTGCCCGCCAGCAGCGTGGCGGACAATCCGTGCACGCCAGTCAGCCGCCGGCCCGGAACAGCACCGTCGCCAGGGGTGGCAACGTCAGCTCGAGTGACTGCTCTTCCCCGTGAGCGGGGATCGGCGTGGCGGACGCCCCCCCGCCATTGCCCATGTCGGAGCCGCCATACCAGGCGGAATTTGTGTTCAACCGCTCATGCCACCACCCCGGGTGCGGCACGCCGATGCGATAGCCGGGCCGCGGCACGGGGGTCATGTTGCACACGGCCAGGATCGGCGGCACCTCGCCGGCACCGAAGCGCAGATAGGCAAACACCGAATTCTCGAAGTCGTTGCCAATTACCCAGCGGAAGCCGGCGGGGTGTGCGTCGTACTCATGCAGCGCCCGTTCCGTCACGTAGACCCGGTTGAGGTCACGCACCAGTCGCTCGATGCCGCGATGGGCAGGGTCGTCCAGCAGCGCCCAATCGATCTCGCGATCATGGCTCCATTCCCGGTCCTGCGCAATCTCGCTGCCCATGAACAGCAGCTTCTTGCCCGGATGCGTCCACATGAAACCAAAATAGGCGCGCAAATTGGCAAATTTTTGCCAGCGGTCACCGGGCATCTTGCCGATCAGCGATCCCTTGCCGTGCACCACCTCGTCGTGGCTCAGCGGCAGGATGAAGCGTTCGGAGTAAGCATAGATCAGGCTGAAGGTGAACTCGTTGTGGTGCCATTTGCGGTGGACCGGGTTCTCCTGCATGTAGTGCAGGGTGTCGTGCATCCACCCCATGTTCCACTTGTAATCGAAGCCCAGGCCGCCCTCGGCAACCGCACGCGTCACGCCCGGCCAGGCGGTGGACTCTTCGGCAATGGTCATGGTCCCGGGGCAACGCTCCGGCACCACCGAATTGAGATGACGCAGGAAACCGATCGCCTCAATGTTTTCCCTCCCGCCATAGATGTTGGGGATCCACTGTCCCTCGGGGCGACTGTAGTCGCGATATAGCATCGATGCCACGGCATCGACCCGCAGCCCATCGACATGGAAATGCTCCAGCCAATAGATCGCGCTGGCGAGCAGGAAGCCCGAGACCTCGCGCCGCCCGAGATTGTAGATGAACGTGTTCCAATCCCCGTGATAGCCTTCGCGGGGATCGAGATGCTCATAAAGCGCGGTGCCGTCGAACCGCGCCAACCCCCATTCGTCGGTCGGGAAATGTGCCGGCACCCAGTCGATAATGATGCCAATCCCGGCACGATGGCAGGCATCGACGAAGCGGGCAAATCCCTCAGGCGGGCCATAGCGGCCGGACGGGGCGAACAGTCCCAACGGCTGATAGCCCCAGGAGCCGGTGAACGGATGCTCGGCAATCGGCATCAGCTCGACATGGGTGAAGCCCATGTCCTGCACGTACGGCACCAGCCGCGCGGCAAGATCGTCCCAGGTAGGGAAACGGCTCGGATCGCCCGCATCAGGGCGCAGCCAGGAGCCTGCATGCACTTCGTAAATTGCGATCGGTGCATCGACGCGGTGCTTCTCGCCGCGTGCGGCGATCCAGTCTTCGTCGTGCCACGTGAACGGCAGGCAGTCGGCAACGACCGAAGCAGTAGACGGCGCCGGCTCGGTCGCGCGCGCCAGCGGATCGGCCTTCAGTGGCAGCGCCGCACCATCGGGGCCGACGATCGCGAATTTGTACCGCGCGCCCGGCCCGAGGCGCGGCACGAACAACTCCCACACGCCGGAACCGTGACGCACACGCATCGGATGCCGCCGCCGATCCCAGGAATTGAAGTCGCCAACGATCGACACCGCGCGCGCATTTGGTGCCCACACGCCGAACCGCACGCCGGGAACACCGTCGATCATCATCGGCCGTGCGCCCAGCGCAAGCGGCAGTTCGAAATGGCGACCTTCATTGAACAGATAAAGGTCGAGCTCCCCCAGCAGCAGACCGAAGGAATACGGGTCCTCGGTCTCCTGTACAGCGAGCGGCCAGGTGATGCGCAGCAGATACGGCTCGGCGGACTCGACCCGTCCGGCAAACAGACCGGCCGGTTCGGCGGGCAGAAGCGTCCCGAGCGGGCGGCCATCCTCACGTGCAACCACTTTGACCCGCTCTGCACCGGGGAGGAATGCACGCACGATCCAACCCTGCGGCAGATCGTGCGGCCCAAGCACCGCGAACGGATCGTGGAGCCGACTATTGGCGAGCGCATCCGCTACGCCGGCATCGAGCGGTGGCGCTTCCTGAAGGAGCTGATCAGTCATCGGCTGCCTGCTTTGCTGTCCCGACCAGCCGATCGGCAAGGCGCGTCAGACCGCGCAACGGCACGTCAATCCATCCCGGTCGGTTGGCCGATTCGTACACCACCTCGTAGGCGGCTTTCTCGATCAGGAACAGGTCGAGCAGCGCGGCATCGGCCGCCGTGTCGGCGACCGCGCGATATCCGGCAAGGAAGGCAGCGACCGCGCGTTCGATGAAGGCGGTGAGGAAGCCGTCGCGTCGCGGGTCGGGAAGATGCGCATGGCTCTCGCGACTCTTCCGCTGCACCACGGCGGCGGCGTAATCGAAGGATCGCAGCACGCCCGCCACGTCCTTTAGCGGGCTTGCCTTGGCGCGCCGCTCCGCCAGCGTGCGCGCCGGTTCGCCCTCAAAATCGATGATATAGATCTCACCGCTGGCCACCAGCGTCTGGCCGAGATGCAGATCGCCATGTACGCGGGTCAGCTTCGTGCCCAGGCCGTGCCGTGCCGCATCTCGCACCGCGGAGAGCAACGGTTCCCGCATGGAGCGCAGATATGTTGCCTCCGCCACCGTCGCCTCCTCCAACTCGTGTTGCGCGTCGATCGCCCGATAGGCGGCGTCGAGTTGACTGGTTACCTGCTCGATCCAACGGTGCACCGTGTCCGCGTCGGCCTCCATGGGTGCAAACGCCGGGTCGTCCGAAGGTTGTGCAAGTACCACGTGCATTTCGCCGAGTCGGCGCCCCAGCAAAGTGGCAATCGCCTCGTAATCCTCGAAATGCTCGTGCGGGGACGCACCAAGATCGCCCTCGGCGTCGAGATCCGACAGGCCGCGCATCAACCACTCCAGCGTCCAGTTCCACCCATCGCCCTGGTTCCGAATGAAACCCTGTGCGACTGCCAGCGTGTGCCGAGTCCCATCGACACCGATGCGCACCAGTTCTCCCAGCAGCGGCGGAATCCCGGCGAAGCCCTGGTCGGTCAGGTAGCGCCCCATCTCGGCCTCGGGATGCGGGCCGCCCACGATCCGGCGGAAGATCTTCAACATCGCCAGATCACCGACAATCAACGAGCTGTTGGATTGTTCGGCGGACAGCCAGTTGATGCCGGCATCAGGGGCGATGCTGGCTTCGCGCATGCGATAGGTTGGTTCGAACTGCAGCTCACCGTCTTCCGTGGCGATCCGCCTTCTCTCGGCAAATCCCGTCATCATGGCGCGGACGAAAGCCGGGACAGCGAATGCATCGGTCAACAGGCCGACCCGGCTGCGGTGACGCACCCGCGCCAGCGCGAGCTGCGCGGGCAGCGCCGCGGTCGGTTCATCCTCCCAATAGACCGAGAGCGGCAGCAGCCAGCGCGCCGTTCCGCTTGGCAGCTCGGTCTGGACCTCCGCCAGCAGCAGCTCGCGCTCGGCATCCAACGCAGAGAGCATTGCCAGGCGCACCACGCCCAGCGTTTGGTCCTTGGCCGAGAACCACCGCCGCTTGGCCAGGTAGGTAGGCAGAATGTCGCGCTCCATCGTCGCGCGGGCCGTGGCAAGCGCATCGGACAGCGAGTGGCGCATGACGATCGTCTGATATTCGGGCATGGGCTCCGGTGCCGGCGTGTGCCAGGACGGCCAATCCACCTCCCTGGCAAGAAGGAACCAGTAGAAACCATAAGGTGGCAAGGTCAGCAGATAAGTGAGCTGGCCGATCGGCGGAAACACCGACGCGCCGTCCAGTTCGATTGGATAACGTCCGGCGAATTCCGTTAGATCAAGCTCCACCGCTTGCGGCGTGCGGGCAAGATTGGCAACGCACAGCAACGTTTCGTCGCCATATGTGCGCAGATACGCGAGGATTTTCCTGTTTTTCGGATACAACAGCCGGAAGTCGCCACGACCGAACGCGCGGTGCTGGCGCCGCACCGCGAGCACGCGACGCGTCCAGTTCAGCAGCGAGTGCGGATCGCGGGTCTGCGCCTCCACGTTGACCGCTTCGTAGCCGTAGAGCGGATCCATGATCGGCGGCAGCACCAGTGAAGCCGGATCGGCGCGGGAGAAACCGCCGTTGCGGTCAGGCGACCACTGCATCGGCGTGCGCACTCCGTTGCGGTCGCCGAGATGGATGTTGTCACCCATGCCGATCTCGTCGCCGTAATAGATGACTGGCGTCCCGGGCATCGACAGCAACAGATAGTTCATCAGCTCGATGCGCCGTCGGTCGTGCTCCAGCAACGGCGCGAGCCGGCGGCGAATGCCGAGATTGAGCCGGGCTCGCCGGTCGGCCGCATAAGTCTCCCAAAGATAGTCACGCTCGGAATTGGTGACCATCTCCAGGGTCAGCTCGTCGTGATTGCGCAGGAAGATCGCCCACTGGCACGTCGGGGGAATATCGGGCGTCTGGCGCAGGATGTCGGTGATCGGAAACCGGTCCTCGCGCGCGATCGCCATGTACATACGCGGCATTAGCGGGAAATGGAACGCCATGTGGCATTCGTCGCCGGTACCGAAATACTCTTTGGTGTCCTCCGGCCATTGATTGGCCTCGGCCAGCAGCATGCGATCGGGGAACGACGCATCGACCTCGGCGCGGATTTTCCGCAGCACGGCATGCGTCTCCGGCAGATTCTCGTTGCTGGTGCCTTCGCGTTCGACCAGGTAGGGCACCGCATCCAACCGCAGCCCGTCGACGCCCATCGCCAGCCAATAGCGCATTACCGCGAGCACTTCCTTGAGCACGCGCGGATTGTCAAAATTGAGGTCAGGTTGATGCGAATAGAAGCGATGCCAATAATATGCGCCGGCAGTCTCGTCCCAGGTCCAGTTTGATCGCTCAGTGTCCAGGAAAATGACGCGTGTGCCGGCATATTTGTGATCCGTGTCGGACCACACGTAGAAGTCGCGGTTCGACGTGCGGGGCTTCGCCAGCCGCGCGCGCTGAAACCACGGGTGTTGGTCCGAGGTGTGGTTGATAACCAGCTCGGTAATCACCCGGATGCCGCGGGCATGCGCCGCCGCGATGAAGCGTTTTACATCCGGCAGCGTACCATAGTCGGGATGAACGCCGCGGTAATCGCTAATGTCGTAGCCGTCATCCACGCGGGGCGAGGGATAGAACGGCAGCAACCAGATCGCGGTGACCCCGAGCGAGGCGATGTAGTCGAGCTTCGACAGCAGACCGGGAAAATCGCCAACGCCGTCGTTATCGCCATCGAAGAAAGACTTGACATGGATCTGATAGATGGCCGCGTCCTTGTACCACAGGCGGTCGTCCTCGGCCGACTGGACAGCGGCAAGGGGCAGCGGCGTGGACAGTGGAACGTTCATGCCGCCCCCCCTACCGGCCCGATGCGCCAGATGCAGAACGGCATTTCGGCGGGATCCAGCCGCACGGTCTGGTTCTTGCCGAACCAGGTGAACCGATGGTTGCGCACAAGGTCCTCGGCAGCAAGCGATCCGCTGTCAGGCAGCCCCCATTCCCACAGCGGCACCTCGATCCCTGCCTCTTGCACGTGATGAGGATCGAGGCTCACTGCCACCAGCACCATCGCGCGGCCGTCAGGCGCCATCTTGCCATAGAGCAGCACCTGATCGTTGAAGGCGTTGTAGAATCTCACGCCCAGATGGGATTGCAGAGCCGGGTTGGCGCGGCGGATACGATTGAGCGCGGCGATCTCGGCGGCAATGTTGCCAGGTGCCTGCCAGTCGCGCACCCGGATCTGGTATTTCTCGGAATCGAGGTACTCCTCTCGGCCGGGCAACGGCGCCGCTTCGCACAACTCGAAGCCGGAATACATCCCCCACAGGCTGGACAACGTGGTCGCCAGCACCGCCCGAATCAGGAAGCCAGCGCGGCCCGAGGTCTGCAGGAAGTACGGATTGATATCGGGCGTGTTGACGAAGAAATTCGGGCGGAAGAATTCGCTTACCGGGAGCGAATTGAGTTCGGTCACGTACTCCATGATCTCCTGCTTGGAGTTGCGCCAGGTGAAATACGTATAGGACTGGGTGAAACCGATCTTCGCCAGGTGATACATCAGCTTCGGTCGGGTAAAAGCTTCGGAGAGGAAAATGATGCCGGGATCCCTGGCGCGGATGTCAGCGATCATCCATTCCCAGAACGGCAGCGGCTTGGTGTGCGGATTGTCTACCCGGAAGATGCGCACGCCCTGTTCCGCCCAGAACAGCACCACGTCGCGCAGCGCCAGCCACAGGTCGGGAATCGCCTCGGGTGCATAGAAATCGACATTGACGATATCCTCGTATTTCTTCGGCGGATTCTCGGCGTAGCGCACCGACCCGTCCGGGCGCCAGCGGAACCACCGTTTGTGCTGGCTGACCCACGGATGGTCAAGCGAGCATTGGATGGCGAAATCGAGCGCGATCTCCAACCGATGTGCCCACGCCGCGGCGACCAGCCGGCGGAAGTCATCCATGGTCCCGAGCGCCGGAAGAATCGCGTCGTGCCCGCCGCTCTCGTCGCCGATCGCATAGGGGCTTCCCAGGTCGCCCGGCTCGGCCCGCAGGCTGTTGTTGCGGCCCTTGCGGTTGGTGTGGCCGATCGGATGGATTGGCGGGAAATACAACACATCGAAGCCCAAGTCGCGGATGCGTGGCAGTGCCGCGATCACGTCGTCGAACGTGCCGTGCCTGGCAGGATCGCGGGTCGCGGAGCGTGGGAACATCTCGTACCAACTAGCGAACCCGGCCTGCGCGCGGTCTGCATCCAGCGGCAGCTCGGCATCGCGAACAGCGAACGGACGGTGGCCCGCGGCTTCGACCGCGGCCAGAGTTTCCTCGGCCAGCAGCACGTCGATCCGGTCCGCGTCGGCCACGCGATCCAGCCGCTCCAGCATTGCCTGCAGCGCGCTCCCGGCGCCGGTGGCGGCGTTCGCGGCAATGACGTGCAGGAGGTGGACGGCCTCCGAGATCTCCGCCGCAACATCCTGTCCCGCCTCGCGCTTGCGAACGAGGTCGCGGCGCAACGTCTGCCACTCATCCCACCAAGCCTCGATGGTGAACCAGTGACGACCAACGCGGATTGGGGTGAAGCTCGCCTCCCAGCGATCGTTGACCGTGGGCCGCATGAGCTCGCGGTGCCAGTCGTTTTCATCGGCGGCGCGCCACAGTAGAGCGGCGCTCAGCACGTCGTGCCCGTCGGCGAAAATATCCGCCGCAACCGTGATGGAATCTCCAGCCAGTCGCTTCACCGCGAAGCGTCCGCCATCTACAGCGGGTGCGACCGCGTCGATGACGATGCGGGGCGCAGCGGCGGCTTCCATCGCGGCCGCGGTGCCGCCACTCCACGGCACGGTGACTGGCGGGGCGCGGTCATACCGAAAGACGCGCACTTCGCCGGGAGCGAGCGGCGAGCGCAGGTCGAGCTCGCCGTCGGCGCGAGCGGGCGGTCCGAACGCCGCCCCCGCGGTCGCCGGCAGATGCAGCAACGGAAAGTCGAGTCGCGCCGTCAGGGTCAATGCCGGATTGGCCACCACCACCAGCGCATGGTTCGCCAGCCGCACATCGGATGCATCGGCGCGCAGCAGCGCGGTCACGTCCGATTCCGGTCCGGTGAGCGGCCGCATTTCGCCATCCACGCCGAGTGCGGCGATCTGGTCGCAGAGTCGATTGGCCGCCCGGATCTCGTCGCTGAGGTCGCGGCGCGCCTCCTGCCGTGCCTGCTCAAAATCCTGCGGTGCCGCGCGCACGGGATCAAACGCGCGGCGGGTGGCGTATTCGAATCCCATGGGGACGAACAGACCGCTGGCGGTGGCAGCCGCAAGGCGCAGCACCCGGCAATAGGCAGCCGCGACATCGGCCTCGGGATCAAGGTGCGGTGCCAGCCGATCGGTAAACGAAGGCTCGGACGAGGCGATGCTGGGCGCGACCTGTCTGAGCGTCTCTGCTTCCTCGAACAACCAGCTTGCCCGCGCGTCCCACCAGGCGAGCGAGGAAACAACGAAGTCGAACCCCACGCCAGCCAGGCGCGCGACAGCGGCGCGCTCGAGCCCCGGCGTCCAGGCGATGAAGAGCGTTCCCGACGCGGCGCCGCGGACCTCGCTGATAATCTGGCGCCAGATTGGCGGCGGGACATGGTGGGGGTTGAGGCACCGAAAGCCGGCGGCGCCGGCGCGCGCAAGCCTGGTCAGCCGCTCCGCCCACCAGGCGCCGAGCTGGCTGGCTGCCGCGCCATCGTCATAACGTATCTCCGCGGCATCGCGCGAGCGCGGCTTGTGGCGCGGATCGGGCGGTTCGGTGCTGACGGCTTCCGCCTCGAACCAATCAGGCTGCCGTGCCCGGATGACGGCATCGATCGCCACTCGATCGGGAACCAGATCGAGGAGCAGCCGCAGCTCGTGGCGGCCGCAATCCTCCGCCAGGCGGGCAATACCCGCGTCGGCCGGACCGTCCCACCCCAGCGCCGGATGCAACGCCTCGTGGTTGGCGGAGAGGAAAATGTCGCCGTCACGGCCGGGGGCGAACATCGGCGCCGAACCGACGCAATCGAAGCCCATGGCACGGCATCTGGCGAGATGGCGCGGCCACTCGGCAAGGGGGCCGGCAACCAGCGGATGTATGTGGTAGATCTTGGGCGCCATGTCCCCCGCCAACTCCTGTAATCGCGGCCCACGCAACATGTGCGGAGATTCGCCGGAGCGAACCTCACAATCCGCGGCGTCGGGGTGAGCTGCCCATCCGCGCAGCCTCTCCGCCTCTCACTCGGTCAGTCGCGCGAATGGCAGGCTGCCATCGAGACGCCAACGTGTGGCGACCGGTTCGGTTCACGGTCGCGCTGTTCAGCACCCCTGTGCGCGGGTAACGTTCGCCCCTCGGAATCGTAGGTGGATCATAGTTTGCGAATTGTCACCTGGAACATCAACTCGCTCCGGCTGCGTCTTCCACTGCTGCGCGAGCTGACCAAGGCGCTGGCACCCGATGTGATCTGCCTTCAGGAGACCAAGGTGCCCGATGAGCTGTTTCCGGCGGATGCACCAGGCCAGCTTGGCTACCCGTTCGTCGCGTTCCGCGGCATGAAGGGCTATAATGGCGTGGCCATTTTCTCACGCCGTCCTGTCGAGGTGGTGTCGCTCGCCCCGGATTGGTGCGCCAAGGGTGACTGCCGGCATCTCTCGGTCCTGCTCGACGCGCCAGGCGGCGTGCTGGAGCTGCACAATTTCTATGTGCCGGCGGGCGGCGACGTGCCGGATCGCGCGCAAAACCCGAAATTCGCGCACAAGCTCGACTTCGTCGCCGAAACACGCATGTGGTTTGCCGCGCGAACCGGGCTCGCCCGCACCGTGCTGGTGGGTGACCTCAACATCGCACCGCTCGAACATGATGTCTCGAGTCACAAGCAGCTTCTGAAGATCGTCAGCCATACGCCGCCGGAGACCGAGGGCCTGACCGAATGGCTGTACGCCGGCTTCGTTGATGCCGTCAGGCATTTCGTGCCGGCCGAACAGAAGCTTTACACGTGGTGGTCGTACCGCAACTGGGATTGGCGGGCCTCCGACCGAGGCCGGCGGCTCGACCACATCTGGGTCACGCCTGACCTGACCGGCGCGCTGCGTCGGCAGATCGTGCTGAAAGGTGCGCGGGACTGGCCGCAGGGATCAGACCACGTGCCGGTCTGCGTGGAACTGAGCCTGTAGCGCATTGTCGAGCTGTGCTTCCAGCGCATCCCTGTCACCCGCGAGCAGGGCATCGAGCGTGAACGGGCAATGGTCCGGCAATGGACCTGGCGGCTGACCATCTATGGTGGTCGCGCGTACCTGCTTGAGGGCATCTTCATACACCTCTTCAACGGTGATCCGCTGCCGCATGGACGGAGCGAAGCGCCTCTTCCCAATGGCCAGGAATCCGACGACCTCGGAACGCGAGTGCTCGCGCGGTTGCGCGTTCGGCCAAGCCGCCACCTTGAGCAAATGAACCGTGGCGTGCACCAGCAGGATCTCGACGGAGCGCCATTCCGATCGGCCCACGTCCTCGACCTCCTCGATGACGTGGTCCCAGTCCACACCCTCCACCCGCTCTCCCTGGGCGACGCGGCGCAACAGCTCGCCCTGGCGCTCCGACCAGAGCAGGATGTCCTGCCAGTAGAGCTCGTTCTCCACGCCCTCTCTCAGGCTGGCACCGAGGCTGCCGGCACGCCCTCGGGGACGAGGCGATAGCCGCCGCCTTCGGTCACCAGCAGGCGGGCATTTGCCGGATCGGGTTCGATCTTCTGGCGCAACCGATAGATATGCGTCTCCAGAGTGTGGGTGGTGACCGCGGCGTTGTAGCCCCAGACCTCGTTCAGGAGCACTTGGCGGGCCACCGCCCGATCGCCGGCCCGGTAGAGGAACTTGAGGATGGCTGCCTCTTTCTCCGTCAGCCGGATGCGGCGGTTCTTCATCGGCTCCTGCAGCAGCTTCGCCGACGGGCGGAATGTGTATGGTCCGATGGTGAACACCGCATCCTCGCTGTTCTCGAAGATGCGAAGCTGGGCACGCAGGCGGGCGAGCAGCTCGTTCAGACGGAATGGCTTGGCGATGTAATCGTTGGCGCCTGAATTCGAGTCCTCTCACGACGTCGGTTTCGGCATCGGAACCGGTGAGCATGACCACCGGCATCTTGTGGCCCTGGCGGCGCAGCTTCATGCAGAAGTCCCGCCCGTCGCCGTCCGGCAGGGTGACGTCCAGGATAATCGCATCGAACCGGGCGTCCTTGCTGGCAAGCTGTTGTTCGGCCTCGCTGAGCGTGGCCGCCTCGACAGAGGTGAACTCGCCATCGACGGCCAGTTGCTCGGCCAAGGTCAGGCGCAGGTCATGGTCATCGTCCACGATCAGGATTGGTCGTTCACTCGACATTGCTTCTTATCCTTCGCAAGTGCCGGGCGCGCCAGGAGCACGCCCCAGCGACTGGGTGATCCGGCACGGCAGGGCGGGACGACTCGCGGGTACTCGCCGGGGGTACATTGGATGCCATCACGCTTGTAGAACCACCAGCGCTGGCGCAGCGCCCCGAATGCTGCTCACATCGCCGTGAACCCGTCCGCGACAGTCGAGTTGGTCTGCCATATACTCCCTCGGCCGATGGTATGCGGCTCGTGGCATGCTGGCCTCGCGCAGGTGACCCGCGAGTAGCGTCGGGGTGAATAGTGACGAAAATAGGCCAGCTTCATTTCGCTTTATCGTGATCGAACCGTGAAACGGACATCGGCTGCCCTGGACCCCTTGACCGCCTCGCCCGGCTCGCCTCCACAGAGCGGGCTGCCTGTGGCGCGGCTGCGCACGGTCCATCGTGCCGGTGCGGAGTTGCGCCGGGGATCGCCTGTGCTGCTGGCCGGCGCCGCGCCGCTTGTTCTGCTGGCAGCCGAAACGGCTGGGCCGAGGGGGCTCGATGAGCTGGCTGCGTTGACGCCGGAACCCTCTGTGTTGCTGCTGGCTCCGGTGCGGGCAGCTTCGGTGCTGCACCGCCCGGTCGAGCAGGTCGGCCCGGCGGTCGCGCTCCGCCTTCCGGAGGCGCTGCTGGCGCCCGAGGCCCTGCACAGCATCGCCGACCCCACCGAAGACCAGTCGCTTCCGTTGCTTCCGGAGACGACGACGGTGCCTGCGTTCGCTGCCGCGGCGCTGGAGCTGATGAAGCTGGCCCGGCTGCTGCCGGCGGTGCTGTGCGCTCCGGCTGGGCCATCCGCGGCCGAGGAGGCGGCACGGCAGGGGATTCTCGCCGTGGAGGCGGCCGATGTGCTGGCCTATCGGCCGTCCGCGGCGGCCGGGCTTCGCAAGGTTGCCGAGGCCGCGGCGCCGCTCGAACTCGGCGGCCGACACGCGGATCGTCGCTTTCCGGACCGAGGATGGCGGGTTCGAACACCTCGCCATTATCGTGGGCGCGCCGGAGGCGCAGGAGGCTCCTCTGGTACGGCTGCATTCCGAATGCTTTACCGGCGATCTGCTTGGCAGTCTTCGCTGCGACTGCGGCGCCCAGCTCAAAGGCGCGATCCGGCGCATGGCCGAGGAAGGGGCGGGGGTGCTGCTCTATCTCGCGCAGGAGGGGCGCAGCATCGGGCTGGTGAACAAGCTGCGCGCCTACGCCCTGCAGGACCGTGGGTTCGACACTCTGGACGCCAACCGGGCCCTCGGCTGGGGGGCGGACGAGCGCAATTTCCTGGTCGCCGCGACGATGCTGCAGCAACTCGGCATCCGGCGCATCCGGCTGCTGACCAACAACCCCGACAAGGTCGCCGCGCTGGAGGCGTGCGGCATCGAGGTGATCGCCCGCGAGCCGCATGCCTTCCCGCCAAATGGCGTGAACGACCAGTATCTGGCGACCAAGGCGCGGCGGTTCGGACATCTCCTGGACTGATGCGATGCGAGCGGTCGTCCTGCCGGATGGCCGGCTGATCGTGGGCGGGCGGACATTCCGCGTTGCCCTCGGGCGGGGCGGGGTGCGTGGCGACAAGCAGGAGGGCGATGGCGCAACGCCGGCCGGCGTGCTGGCTCTGCGGCGTGTGCTTTATCGCGCCGACCGCGTGCCGCCGCCGCACTGCGTCGTGCCGATCGAGCCGATCGCCCCGGACGACGGCTGGTGCGACGACCCAATCCATGCCGATTACAACCACATGGTCCGGCTGCCGCACGAGGGGCGTTGCGAGGACTTGTGGCGGGCGGACGGGCTCTATGATGTGTTGGGCGTGCTTGGCTGGAACGATGCGCAGGTCGTGCGCGGGCGGGGCTCGGCCATCTTTCTCCATGTTGCGCGTCCCGATTATGCGCCGACGGCCGGCTGCGTCGCGCTCGCCGCCGATGATCTACGTGAAGTGCTGGCTGACGGATTGACCGAGCTGGAGATCCGGCCGGGTACTGAGAGCCCACCTCTCCGCAGCGCGGGAGAGGTGTAGGGGCTGGGGCGTTTCCAGCCGCCATCAATTCGCTCTAACATCCGGGCCAGGAAACGCCCTACGGAGCCTGCCATGAGCGCGACGATCACCGTCGGCGAGCTGACCATCCACCGCATCGTCGAGCAGGAAATCCCGTTCACCGACCCGTTCGAGTTTATTCCGAGCCTGACCCGCGAGGTGCTCGAGGAAAACCGCGAGTGGATGGAGCCGGCGGCGCTCGACCCGGCCACCGGCAAGCTAGTGCTATGCTTCCAGTCCTATGTCGTGCGCACGCCGCACCACACCATCCTGGTCGATAGCTGCATCGGAAACGACAAGGACCGCGCCGCTCGCCCGTTCTGGCACATGAAATCGGACGATACCTGGATGCGCGGCCTTGCGGCCGCCGGGCTGACGGTGGGCGACATCGATTACGTCATGTGCACCCACCTGCACGTGGATCACGTCGGCTGGAACACGCGGCTCGATAATGGGCGCTGGGTGCCGACCTTCCCCAATGCGCGCTACCTGTTCTCGGAACGCGAATACGCCTACTGGGCCGATCAGCACGCCAAGACACCGATCGCCTGCATCGCCGACAGCGTGATCCCGATCGTCGAAGCGAAACGGGCGGATTTCGTTACCAGCGAGCATGTGCTGGACGACCATGTGCGCCTGCTGCCCACGCCCGGCCACACTCCGGATCATTTCGCTGTACTGCTCGGCCGCGGCGGCCAGGATGCGATCGTGACCGGCGATCTGATCCACTCGCCGATCCAGGCGCGGTATCCGGAGCTTTCCATGCGCGCCGACACCGACCCAAAGCAGGCCGCGCTCACCCGGCGGAGCTTCCTGACGCGCGCCTGCGAAATCGGCACGTTGTGCTGCACCGCGCATTTCCCGTCGCCGTCCGCCGTCCGGTTCACAAGCTGGGGGGACGGCTTCCGCTGCCAGCCGGCATGACTTCAGCCGTATCCGGACGAGCCCCCGAGGTGAAGACCCTCGGGCTCGTCTGCGCCGCCCATCTGGTCAGCCATTTCCACGGCCTCGTCCTGGTGCCGCTGTTTCCGCTGTTGCATCAGCGGCTCGGAGTGGATTTCGTGCGGCTCGGGCTGGCGATCACGCTCGCCAACGTTGCCTCGGCCTTGGTTCAGGTGCCAGTCGGCTGGTTGGTGGACCGTATCGGCTCACGGCGTATGCTGATCGGTGGCCTCTGCCTGTCCGGCGCGGCCTTCGGCTGCTTCGGTCTCTATCCGCACTACGCCGTGCTGTTGGTGGCGGCGGTCGTGTTTGGCATGGCCAACGCGGTCTATCACCCATCGGACTACGCCATCCTGGGTGCCGCCGTCGAACCGGCGCGCGTCGGGCGGGCATTCTCGTTCCATACTTTTGCCGGATACCTCGGCGGAGCGATCGCACCGCCGGTGATGCTGCTGGTCAGCACCCATGGCGGGCTCAGCGCTGCGCTCTTCGTCGCCGCATCGATCGGCCCCGCCGTCGCCGTGCTGCTCGCATTCTCTGGCTGGCTGGACGCTGTGACCGCGCTGCCGCGTCCAGTCACCGGTGGCTCCGCCCCGGCAGCGCGGCTTCCGGCCGCGCGGCTGCTGAGCCCCGCCATTATCAGCCTGACGGCGTTCTTCGCGTTGCTCAGCCTCTCGACCGGCGCGCTGACCAACTTTTCCGTGGTCGCGTTGAAGGCGCTGTATGCGGTGCCGCTGGTGGTGGCGAATGGCGCCCTGTCGGCGTTTCTGACTGCGACAGCAATAGGCGTGTTGGCGGGCGGCGTGATTGCCGACATGACTTGCCGGCACGGCGAGGTGGCGGCTGCGGCGTTCGCGGCGACCGCGACGATCGTCTTCCTGATCGGCACCGTGCCGCTCAACGCCGTGGCGCTGATCGCCGCGATGGGATCGGCCGGCTTCCTCTCCGGCATGATCGCGCCCTCCCGCGACATGATGGTGCGCGCCGCCGCACCGCCCGGCGCGGCCGGCCGCGCCTTCGGTATCGTCACCACTGGGCTCAATATCGGCGGCACGATCGGACCTATGCTGGGCGGCTGGATCATGGACCGAGGGGCACCGCGCTGGGTGTTCTACGCCTCGGTGGTGTTCATGCTGATCACCGTGGTCATGGCGCTCGGCACCGAGTGGCGCGGCCGGCGGCGTGGGGCGCGGCATGCGGATGCCACAGCTTGAGAGGCGCTTCGCCCGCGACCAACTTGCACCCATGACACAATTGGCACTTCTGCCCGAACGGGGCGTGATAGAGATCGGCGGGGATGACCGCGTTGCATTCCTGCAGGGGCTCGTGTCCAACGACGTGGCCGAGGCCCAGCCAAGCCGTTCGGTTTGGACAGCGCTGCTGACCCCGCAAGGCAAGTGGCTCGCGGATTTCTTCATCTTGGCCGAGCCGGATCGGCTGCTGCTCGATGTCGAGCGGGCGCAGCTTCCGGCTTTGGTGCAGCGCCTTTCGCGCTTTCGGCTGCGCTCCAAGGTCGCCATTGCCGCTCGCGACGAGTTGTTGGTGTACGCCGCCTGGGACGGCGCGTGGACCTGCGGCGGGATCGCCGCGCCCGATCCGCGTCTGCCGGAAGCGGGCTGGCGGGTGCTGGCGGCCGAAAAGCTGCAGGCCACCGCCGGCGCGGATGACTGGGATCGGCATCGTTTGGCGCTAGGCCTACCCAACGGGTCGAGCGACCTGGAGGCGGAGAAGACCGTGTTGCTGGAGGCCGGCTTCGACGAGCTGTCGGGCGTCTCGTGGACCAAGGGCTGCTACATGGGCCAGGAGCTGACGGCGCGGACGAAGTACCGCGGCCTGGTGAAGCGGCGGCTGGTTCCGGTCGAGGTCGAGGGTCCGCTTCCTGCCCCTGGAACGCCAGTGATGCGCGACGGCGCGGAAGTCGGCGCCATGCGCTCCGGCCGCGACGGGCGCGGGCTCGCCGTGCTGCGGCTGGACGCATTACGCGAGCGGCTCGTCTGCGGTGAAGCAACGCTGATTCCACACATTCCCGACTGGATGCGCCTGCCGGAGCAGGTCGGATGAGCGAGACCCAGGTCATCGACTGGGAGAGCCGGTTCCAGGCTGGGACCACTCGCTGGGAACGCCCGACCCTCAATCCGGCCTTCGTTGCCTGGCGCAAGTCGGGCGAGCTTGCGCCCTGCAGGATCCTGATCCCGGGCGCCGGCCGAAGCGCCGAACCGGCGGCGCTCGCCGCGGCCGGGTTCGACATCACGGTGCTGGACGTGGCACCCACAGCCGTCGAGGCGCAGCGGACGCAACTGGGCTCGAGCGGCTGCGTGGTTGAAGCGGACCTGTTCGCGTGGGACCCGGACAAGCCGTTCGATGCGGTGTACGACCAAACCTGCCTCTGTGCGTTGCCGCCAGATCGTGTGCCGGACTACGAGCGGCTCCTGGCGCGGTGGTTGCGCTCCGGCGGCGCGCTGTTCGTGCTGTTCGTGCAGACCGGCACCGAGGGCGGGCCGCCCTTCGACTGCCCGATCCCGCACATGCGCACGCTGTTTGACCCGGAGCGCTGGATCTGGCCGGCGACGTTGCCGCTGCTGGTTCACCACCCGTCGCTGCGCGACGAACAACCGGCCGTACTTCGGCGACGGTGACGATCAAGAGGCGATGCGGGGGCCCGCTCCGAGTTCCCGATATCCGGGCGGAAACTTGGCCCACTGATATCCTTTTCTGCCAAGCTCGTAGCCCAAGTCGAAGAGCGCCTGCATGTATTGCTGGTCGAATGGCCGCTCCAGTTTTGTGTTGAACGACTCCGGAATGCTGGCGAGGTTGAAATCGATCTTGTCCCTTACCGCCGCAATGTAAATCCGGTACAAATCTCCAACCCCTTGCGTCTGGATCAGCGACGAAATCGCGCGCCCTGCGATGCTCAGCGTGCTGCGCTTGATTTCCTGCCAATGCGGATCGAGCCTCGCATTGCGTATCACGTACAGACTTCGTTGCCGGGCAATCCCTTGACCCCTGGCCAGCGCTTCTAGCCCGCATTTCTCACAAACTCCAGGCAAAATCGAACTGGTGCCGTAACGTAATCGTGCTCCCGGCCAATTTGCCCGCTGCCGATCGTGTAGCCGCGTAGCGACTGATTTTGCGCGCGCGCCGCGTCGCGCCGCACCAGGCAGCGTTGCACGGGAGAGCGTATCGGACTATGCGCTGTCTGCTTCGTATCAGGCGGCAGCAGCCGCCGCGGTAAGCGCGGCGTGAGCGGCAGCGAACTCGCCCTGGTAGGGACAGGCCGAAGCCATCGCTACCTTGACCCGCCGCACGCTGATCCGCACCAACGCCCCCAATTTGAGCAGTTTAAGTCGTATCGTCCCGCAGGTGGCAGCAGCAAACTGTGTGTCCGCCAGCCCGATCCGGCGCAGCGCGCACAGCAGTACATAGGCCAGCGAGGCGAACCACAGGCGCAACTGATTGGCTCGCATGGTCGCCGTGGACGTGCGATCGGCGAACAGGTCGAGCTGGCACTCCTTGATCCGGTTCTCCATCTCACCGCGCGCACAATAGATCGTCTCGTAGAGATACCGCGCCGCCGCCTCGCCGCGCTTAAGCGAGGTCACCACGAAGCGGGGATTGGCCTCGTCCTGGGTCCATTCGGCCTTCGCCACCACTCGCCGCCGGCGGCTCCAGCTCTTCAGCGTGGACCAGCGGAAATCCTTGAAGCGACGCGCCGGTTTGCCGGTCTGCTTGGCCTCGGCCTGCGCCGCCGTCAACTCGGCTTTGATCTGCGCCACCAGCCGCTCGTTGCGCGCCAGGCCGAACAGGTAGTCCGCCCGATTGGCCTCGCACCACGCCATCAGTTCTTCGCGGGCGAAACCAAAGTCCGCCCGCAGCAGGATTCGTGTCTTCGGCCAGCGCGCCCGGATCTGGGCAACGATCCGTGATACCTCCTCAACCGCCCCGGCCGAGCCGTCGATGTCGGACTGCCGCAGCTTCGCCGCCAGCAGGTGTCGGCCGCAGAACACGTAAAGCGGCAGATAGCAGTAGCAGTCGTAATAGCCGTGGAAGAACCGACCTTCCTGATGTCCGTGCAGCGGATCATCGGTGGCGTCGAGATCGAGGATGATCTGCTTCGGCGGTTCGGCATGCGCGTCTAGGAACATATCGACGAACAGCCGCTCGATCGACGCCGTATCGGCGCTGATCTTGGCATAGCGGGAGGGCTCCGGCTGGCCCAGCTCCAGCCGGTTCAGCGTCGATTTGCCGGCCAGCGGCGCGCAGTCCGACCGGCGCGCCTCCAGCTTGCCGGCCAGCACCGCCAGCACCGGATCGTGGCGGAGCTGGTCGTGGTCGATCAGGTCTTCGTAGCCGAGCGCGATGCCGATGATCCGCTGGCTGACCAGGGTCGCCACATCGTGCTCGACGAAGGCTGGGTTGCGGGCGTCCTGGAAACACGCGGCAAACCGCCGGGTCAGGCCAATCACCTGGTCGGTCGCGCCGAGCAGCAGCGCCCCGGCATCCGAGGTCAGCGTTCCGCCGTCGAAGCCGGCCACCACTGCGCGGCCTTCTACAGGTGCAAAGGCGAACAGCTCTGCGCTACACTCTGTCTGCATCGGGGAAATCCTCCGTTCCACGAAAAACTTTGTTGGCACGATGATTTTCGCTGAATTCGGAGCCCCGATGCACCTGATTCGGTGAGAAATGCGGGCTAGCTGCAGCGACGGCGGATAAACAAAGACTTGCGCGCTCGCCCCGCCATCTACGTGCATTTCCTGGTAGGGGCGGCCATCAACCTCGACATCGATCATCTCTGGGGGAAAAGCGCCCGGTATGGCGGCCGAAGCAATCAGGATCTGCTGCACAAGATGCAGCGCGCCAGGGTGCTTGCTGGCAGCCAGCTTGCTGACATTCCAGATGACCGGACGCCCCTCGTCCAGGTTCGTCGTGCCCATCAGCAGCAGCCGCCCCTGCTCGTACGCAGTGGCGATATCATCGAGCAGCACCGGGGTAACAAATCGGCTCATCGTCTGCCGCAACGGCTCATTGGAACTCAAGGCGTCCTCAGTCACCGCAGCGAGCAACCATCGCTCACGCAGCACATCTTTCGCCGAGATCCGCGTGTAAACCTCCCGAAGCTGGGGATCATAACGCGGCCCAAGAAACGCGAACGGAGCCGTCAGCGCGCCAGTGCTTATACCCGTAACCAACTTGAACTCCAGCCGGGAACCCGTTTCCGTCCAGCCCACCAGCAGTCCCGCGCCGAAAGCTCCGTCCTCCCCACCACCGGAAATCGCCAGATACGCTGCCGGCGGCAGCGGACCGGCATTCCCCGCCCGGCGGTAGGCCGCCAGCTCTCGATCGTAGGCAGCTTTCCCTTCTGCGATAAGTTCTGGCGAGTCCTCGTCGCCCCAATACCGGATGTCGCTAAGCCCAAGCACAGTTACCTGCAATTCATCCTGGGGCGGAACGGCGGGCCCGCGTGGCAGTGCCGAACAACCGACCAAAGCACTGAACGCCGCTGCATTGACCGCAAGAAACGATCGGCGGCCTAGAGCCAAGTGGCGGGTCATAACGGTTTACCTGCGAATGGATCTTCGTTCGCCGCAGCCAGCACGGATGATGCATCGGAAGCCGATGTGACAGGTGGCCGTGTCGATCATCTGCGGATGCCGGGCAGCCGGCCGGTAGCGACGACAGTAGTTGGGGGCACAGAGATACGATCCGCCTTTGATCACCTTGCGCGGGATGCGAATTTCGGGCTGCTCTGGATCGTAGCTCAGCGCCTTGGCGCCGCCAGACGGATTGCGTGGCACGCAGCAGGGCGATTTAGTGTCTGCCGGATGCTTGGCGGAATACCAGTCGGTCGTCCATTCCCAAACATTGCCGGCCATATCGTAGAGGCCGTAACCGTTTGGAGGAAACGATCCGACCGGGGCGCGGCCGACAAATCCGTCCGTTCCCAGGTTCTGAAATGGAAACTGGCCCTGCCAGGTGTTTGCCATGTACCGGCCGCCTGGAGTGAACTCATCACCCCAGCAGAACGCCGCGCCGTCCAGTCCGCCGCGTGCGGCAAATTCCCACTCGGCTTCAGTCGGCAGCTCCTTCCCCGCCCAGGCGGCGTAGGCAGTAGCGTCTTCGAATGCCACATGCACCACCGGTTCCTGCTCGCGTCCTTCGAAGGTGCTCGCTGGGCCGTCGGGATGCCGCCAGTTCGCGCCGGGCACATGGGCCCATCGGCTGTGCACGTCGCGCATGTCCACACGGCCGGTGGGCATAAAGAACACCGCCGATCCAGGTTTGAGCATGTCACGCCGCGCTCCCGGATACAGTGCGGGGTCAAGCGGGCGCTCGGCCACGGTGCGATAGCCGGTTGCTTGGGCGAAGACGGCGAATTCAGCATTGGTGACAGTGTGGGCGTCCATCCAGAAACCGCTCACGGTCACCGCGTGCACCGGGGCCTCCTCCGGATAAGACTGGTCAGCCCCCATCCGGAAGGTGCCGCCTGCAATCCACTGCATCCCTTGCATCCGGCTATGACGGAAATCTCGTCACTCGAACGCGGCCTGGCGCTGCAGCCCCTCGATGGCGGTCAGATCCACGGCTGTCCGGTCGGCCGCCAAGATCGGCTGCACTTCGATGGCGATCTTGTGGATCGTGCCAGTGAATTGTGCCGGCACCTGGTATTCCTCGGTCACCGGTGTCGCGAGATCCTCGCCGACATCCGCGCCCTCATCCGCAGAGAACACGAAGGGCTGGGTTCGAGCGATCCGGCCCTCGGCAAGTTTGGAGCCGCCCAAGGAAATCCGTCCAACCCCGCCCGCGCCCGGCCTTCCGCCATCGTAGGCGAAATCGAAGCGAAGAACCTGTTCACCCGGCGGCATCGGATTGCCGGCGGCGACTTCGTAACGCTCGATGCCGAGCCAGTTGTAGGTAAATCTTGGCCGACCGTCCTGAAGCCAAAGGCTCCACCCGCCGAAGCGTCCTCCTTGTGCCAGGATCACGCCCGATGCGCCGGAAGCGGGTATCTGCACCTCGGCCGTGATCGAGAAAGAGCGGTTCTTTATGTTGATGAAGGCGTTCTCCATCAGTCCAGGCATGCCGGGATACACCGTCAGAGAAGTGCGGCCGCTCATCAGATCCGGGCGGCCCGCGACCGCGGCATTCAGTCGTTCTATCGACCGGTCGTCGATCGGTAGAACGTGATTCTCGATAGCGACTTTCGTGAACAGATCCTGCATCTCCTTCAATTTGGCGGGATTGGTTGCGGCAAGATCATTGACCAGACTGAAATCCGCCCGCGTATCGTAAAGCTCCCATTTGTCATTGACGAGGCTGGTGCGCGGCTGCGGCTCCCAGGGCGCTTTGTGGACCGTCCCGGCCAGCCAGCCATCATGGTAGATGGCTCGGTTTCCGATGATTTCGAAATACTGTGTCAAATGCCGATCAGGCGCATGGGGGTCGTCGAACGAATAGACCATGCTGACCCCTTGCATGGGCATTTGCTCGGTGCCGTTGACAGATTTCGGCTCCGGCAAGCCCGCCGCCTCCAGAATGGTCTGTGCGATATCCACCACATGGTGCCATTGCGAGCGGACTTCGTTCTTCGCCTTGATCCGGTTCGGCCAATGCACCACCAGGGGGTTGCGTGTGCCGCCATAGCTGCTGGCAATCTGTTTCGTCCAGGTGAATGGTGCGTCGCCGGCCATCGCCCAGCCCGCGGCATAGTGGTTGAAGGCCATGGGTCCACCGAGCAGGTCGATACGGTCGAGCTGGATCTGCAACGGCTCGTCAAAACCGTTGAAATAGGAGAACTCATTGAACAGACCATTGGCGCCGCCCTCGGCGCTCGCACCGTTGTCGCCGACGACATAGAGAACGAGCGTGTTGTCGAGCTGGCCTTGGTCCGCGATGGCCTGAATAAGGCGGCCAATCTCGTGGTCGGTATATTCGCCGAACCCGGCGAACACTTCCATCTGACGTGCGAACAGCCGCTTCTCGTCAGCGGACAAGCTGTCCCAATCTTTGATGTACTCAGGCTTCGGCGCAAGCTTGGTTCCCTGTGGCACCACGCCGAGAGCGATCTGCTTCGCAAGCGTCTCCTCGCGCAGCTTGTCCCAGCCAGCGTCGAACCTCCCCTTGTATTTGGCAATCCATTCCTTGGGAACGTGGAGTGGCGCGTGCGTAGCGCCCGGCGCGAAATATATGAAGAACGGCTTGTCGGGCGCGAGCGCCTTGACCGACCGCATCCAGTTGATGGCCTGGTCGGCCATGTCGGCCATAAAATGATAGCCGGGATCGCGCGGCGGCTCGACCTTGACCGTTCCATCATAGATCGACGGCGCCCATTGATTGGTTTCGCCGGTGACGAAGCCGTAGAATTTGTCAAAGCCCGAGCGTGTGGGCCAGCGATCGAACGGTCCGACGGGACTGACCTCCCATGGGGGAGTCTCGTGATACTTGCCGAACGCCGCCGTTCCGTACCCGTTTAGACGAAGAATTTCAGCCAGTGGCGCGATTGCGTTTGGTCTGACGCCTGTGTTGCCGGGAAACGCTGTCGCGACCTCGGCGATACCGCCCATATTGTTCATATGGTGGTTGCGGCCCGTCAGGAGCGCAGTTCGCGTGGGCGAACACAGGGCAGTGGTGTGGAATTGATTATAGCGAAGCCCTTCGTTGGCCAGTCGCTCCAGGGCAGGCATGTTGACTGGGCCGCCGAAAGCGCTCGACTGGCCGAAGCCCATATCATCGAGCAGCACAATCAGCACGTTGGGGGCGTTGGGTGGGGCTTTGACCTCGAACCGTCCGGGCGGGATGACGTTCCGTGCATCCAGAACGTCGATCACCGGCGGCTTTGGCTCGGGTATTGGCAGAATGGTGCGGTCTAGGGGCGTCGTCCCGCTGGTCGGCTGCGAAGTCTGCGCCTGAGCGCTGCTGCCCAGCCAAGAACTGCCGAAGGCGGTCGCCAGTGCTGCCTTTGCGCTCGATACGAACAAGTCGCGCCGTCTCATAGGCATTGTCTCCCTTACAACGCCCGATCCGAACACGAGCGCATCGTGGATAAACTTCGGGCGCCACCATGTCGAGCACATTTGCTGGCTCGTGCCCTCAGCCGTAAGCGCAATGTCATCCAGCGTTTAGAAAAAGACCGCAAATTAAACCCGAAGCTGCCAGTTGGCACCGTACTGCGGCCGCAACGGACTGTATGCGCGCCGATCAGCATATCGACCGGGTAGCTTGCCGCCAACCTTGATGAACCTGCCGCGACTTCGTGGCTCTTTGCGGCGTATCGCTGGATCTGGCCGGCGACGCTGCCGCTTGGTTCACGCTATCTTCCACTCGCCGGAAGCCGTTTTGCACCAATTCACGGTGTAGATCCGTTGTCCTGTGACGGCATGCAGCCGGATGACGTATCGGACCTTCCGGCATGCCATCCCGGCCTTCTCAAAGCTCTGCAGCACCGTCACGGTGCCGCTGTTGCCGGTCTTCGGATTGGACCAATGGCCTGCTGCACCATTGGTGACCGTGTCTTGCTGATAAAGCTGCGAGGCAGCAGCACTCATCAACGTCAAGTCGTCGCCGCGCAGACCGGTGCGCGAGCTTTGGAACGGATTGATCTGCGCCTCCGAAATCGTCGGCCAAGCGACGGCCGATAAAGAGAGCGCCACCAGGAGCAACGCGAACCGGGTCATCGGACGGAACCTCGTTCGTGGAATTCGACGGGGCGGAGTTTCCTGCCGTTGGTGTCCCCTGGCAATCCAGAATTGGCAACGGCGTCTCAGCTGTGGTCCAATCGGCTTTCGGCGGGGGAGGAGGTGGCGGATGCATCTGTTCAAACAGAATGCCGTGACGGATTTCGCCGAGGCCGCAAGGGCGATCCCGGTGATCGACTACAGCCCTATTTCGCCGGCAAACCGGGTGCGATCGCCGCGCTTGCCGCGCAGATCAGGCATGCCTGCGAACATGTCGGGTTCTTCTACGCCCTCAATCATGGCGTCGATCAGGCAGTGATCGACCGCGCCTTCTCCGCCTCCCGCCGCTTCCATGCCCTGCCGCTGGAGACCAAGCTCGCGCTGCGGCTGAACCAGAACAACATCGGTTATCTGCCGATGAACGCCTCGGTGCAGGGCGCATCGACGGTGCACAAGGCGACGCGCCCCAATCAGAACGAGAGTTTCTTCATCAGCCATGACCGCGGTCCGGACCATCCAGACGTGCTGGCAGGTCGTGCGCTGCGCGGGCGCAACCAATGGCCGGATGGCATGCCGGGATTACGCGAGGACATGATGGCGTATTTCCACGCGCTCGGTTCCATGTGCGACCGCATGCTGCCGCCCTTCGCAGTCGCGCTGGGCATGCCGGCGGATTTCTTCGCCCCGTTCTTCGCCAACGAGGCGCACGCCAACCTGCGGTTCCTGCACTACCCGCCGCAGGACCTGGACGAGGAAAACCTGTTCGGCCAGGCGCCGCACACCGACAACAGCTTCATGACCGCGTTGGCGCGCACCGACGTGCCCGGCCTTGCCGTGCGCCTGCCGTCCGGCGAATGGTTCCCTCCGCCGGTGATCCCGGGAACCTTCCTGATCAATCTCGGCAATATCATGCGCCGCTGGTCGAATGACCGCTTTCTCTCCACACCTCATGGGGTGCTCAACGAGTCAGGCACCGACCGCTACCCCAGAGTCAGTCATACTGCAGGGTAGAGCCGGTGGAGTCTAATGCGTGCCTCGTTTGTGGTGAACCGCCAATTCGCTTTGACGTGAGCCTCGTTACGGCTCGTCTGCCAAGCGGCGATTTCGTCAACCAGGGTTTGCTTGTCGGGGATGCGCTCGTCGAGGCACTGAGTTGACACCACACTGAGTTCAAATTCTGCCAGATTCAGCCAGCTGCCGTGTTTGGGGGTGTAATGCCACTCAAATCTTTCGACCAGGCGGCGTGCCTCGGGAGCGGGGAAGGCCTCGTAGAGTGACGCAGGCTTATGGGTGTTGAGATTGTCCTGCACGAGCACGATCTTCTTGGCCTCAGGAAAGTGCGTGTCTGATAGCTCCTTGAGCACCTGGGCATAATCCACGGCAGTATGCTGATCGGTCACCTTGACCTCCCGCCAGCCTTCCAGGGGAGCGAACATCATGAATAAGTTGGCCGTCCCGTTGCGCTCATACTCATAGTCGTGCCGTGCGGGGCTTCCTGGCTTTGCGGGGATCGGTTGGCGTGTCTCGGCGACCAGTTGCTTCGAGGACTCGTCGAGGCACACCACCGGGCATGTCGGGTCATGCGGCCGATGGTAAACCTCCAGCACATCCTCCATGCCGGCTACGAAGGCGGCGTTGGCATCCGGCGGGATGACCCATTGCTTTTGCAGATGGGGCTTGAGGATGTTTTTTTTAGCGTACGCCCGATGGTGTTATCGCTCGCACGGTCGACGATGTTGAGCTCCACCACCGCCCCCTCCAGCAGTTTGAGCGTCCAGCGTTTGCGGCCCTTCGGTGGTTCGGAACAGGCCAAGGCAATCAGCTTGGCCTCCGAGGCTCCATCGAAGATGCGAGGCCTGGCCGAGGCCGGCGAGTGCTTGCGCTTTAGCACTGCCTCGAACCCTTCCTCCACCAGCTGCTGGCGGGTCCGGGCGACCGTCGCAGCGCTGATATCCAGAGCCGTGGCGATCTGGCTGTCACTCCACCCGTCGCCGCCTTCGGCGGCATCTGCCTTCAACAAGATACGCGCCCTGGTCAACCGCCATGCCGGGTGCTTGCCGGCACGGATCATCGTATGCAGCTGCCCACGTTCGTCATCGCTGAGCCTTACCACGTACTTCTTTACGGCAATTTGTTTCGCGGTCACGATGCATCTCCGTCGTTACGAAGTCATCAATTCAGAGCTTCCCCACAAAATCAAGGACGTGGGGTACTAGAGGCTGTTGAGGAAGGCCCATCACCTGGTCGGAAGCGTCCGGGGCGTCCGCACAGAGGTGTCGTTCTGGCGAGCGCCTTTTCTTTCATCGCTAGCGTGGCTTCGAGATAGACTTGGGTCGTCTCGACATTTTCGTGACCCAACTGCAGCAAGAGGACCCTCCGGTTCTTCCGACAGAACCACTTGATCGCTGATGACATAGCTCATGGCGGGCTCCTCCATCGGTTAAGGGGGAGCCAAAACTATGTCGCTTCCGCCTCGCGCCTTAAGCAGACAAACCGGGGGTCAACGATCAGTACGCTACATAAATCCGGGACGCTACATAGTGCCGGTAGGACTAAGCCGCTATCGCGGCAGTATTTGGTGCTATCGTCCTCGGCCGGAGCGGATTCATTACCGAGTATACACTACCCGCTTCGGTGACCATTCCGAGAAAGCAAGGCCAGGGCTCCGCCCTGGACCCGCCAAAGGCCGAAGGCCTTTGGAAACCATTTGTTTTTGATACGAGATCCAGCACGAACGTTGTGACCGTTGATGACGTGCGCCATGTGGATAGGGCGATTTCCAGCAGATAATCGCGTCCGAGGGGATCAGTATGGAATGGCTGCTCGCAGCACGTTCCATCTGACACGGGAGTCCCCAATGATGACGAACCTTCGCCAACGCATGACCGAAGACATGCAGGTACGGAACCTCTCACCTCTGACGCAGAGTTCTTACCTTCAACAAGTTTCCATGTTCGCCCGGCATTTCGACAGATCGCCAGCGGTCCTGGGGCCCGAAGACATCCGGGACTACCAGCTTTATCTGACCAATCAGAAGAAGCTGGATGCCAGCTCGATTAAGGTTGCTGTCTCGGCAATTCGATTTCTGTACCGGGTTACCCTCCAACGGCAGTGGGATTTCGACGAGGTCGTGCCGAGCCCCAAGAAGCCTCGGACCTTGCCGATCATTCTCAGTCCTGAAGAGGTGGTGCATTTTCTCGGCTGCGTGGCGAACATCAAGCAGCGGACCATCCTGACCACCTGCTACGCAGCCGGCCTGCGCATCAGCGAGGCCGTTCACCTGATGCCGAGTGCCATCGACAGACTGCGCATGGTCATCCGTATCGATCAGGGCAAGGGGCGGAAGGACCGCTATGTGATGCTTTCGCCCAAGCTGTTGCAGGTGCTGATCGACTACTGGCATGCGGTACGGCCGAGAGGCTGTCTTTTTCCGGGGGACATCCCTGGTCAACCGATCACCCGTGGCGCAGTCGAATTGGCTTGTCAGGCAGCGCACGCCCGTTCAGGGCTTTCCAAACCAGTGACGCCGCATTCGCTCCGACACGCCTTCGCAGTGCATTTGCTGGAATCCGGGACGGACCTTCGAACCATTCAATTGCTGATGGGGCACAGCAGCCTCAACACGACGGCGAGATACCTGCGGATCGCCACCAGCAAAGTGTGTGCGACGACCAGTCCGTTGGATCTGCTGCCGTGCCCGACTCCCCTCGGCGCCAAGCGGACCGAGCCATCGCCCGCCTGAGCGGTCGGACAAAATGGATCGGTCGGGACCGGAAGTGGCGGATGTGTTCCGCCGCTACGGCGACACCTATCGTGAGCGGTACGGTGGATCTTTGTCCACGGCACAGCGCCGTGTGATGACGGCGATCGAGATTTGCCGGACGGCGGCGCTCGGTGGCCATGTCGAGCAGTGCGATACCTGCGGCCATCAGCTATTTCCACAGCCCGAACCCCGATGCCGTGATCGAACCCCTGCCGTCCTGTATCGGCCCCGACAATCCGCCGCGCTATCCGCCGGCTGTGTACCGGGACCTGATCCTGGCGTTCTACCGGGCCAACTACTTCCACCAGACCGGCCATCGTTCGGAAGCCGCTGCCGCGGCCGGAGCCTGAATACCTGGGCAAAATCGGCTCTGGCGGCAGAAATTGCTGCACTGCACGGCTGTTTTTTGCTCTGCCGCGTATCCAGGGCGCATGCTCAGCCCAGAAAGACAGCCAAAGGGGAACGAGGTTATGACCGTCGCGGCAATCCTGAAACACAAAGGCCGTCAAGTCGTCACTGTCACGCCGACCTCGACCATCGCAGAGGTCTCGCAGATCCTGGCGGAAAAGCGGATCGGCGCCGCCCTTGTGCAGGACAGCGCGGATCAGCTTCTCGGCATCGTGAGCGAGCGGGACATCGTCCGCAGCCTCGCTGCCAACGGCGCGCGCACACTAGATATGACCGCCGGGCAGCTCATGACCCGGGCGCTCAAGACCGCCACCCCGCACACCACTGTGGCGCAGGCGATGCACGAGATGACGGTCGGCCGGTTCCGTCACATGCCCGTACTCGACCGAGGTGCTCTGGTCGGCGTGATCAGCATCGGCGACGTGGTGAAAGCCCGCATTATGCAGCAGGAGCACGAGGTCGAGAGCCTGAAGACTTACGTCGCAGGCTCTGCCTGACCCTGCTTGCGGTCGCCGGGGGGCTATTGCGGCGGCGGGTGTAGTGGGCGCCGCCGACGTTCATCGGCTGCTCCCATACTGGCTTGCCAAGATTGACTTGGCTCGGGGTGGTGGCGGCGCCGCCTGCCGCGCCGACGCCCGCCCCGACCAGGGCGCCTACGGCCGCCCCCGGCGGGCCGGCCGATGGCGCCGACAGCGGCACCGGTGCCAGCTCCGACCCCGGCGCCCCCGGCGGCACGGTTCGGCTCACTGTGGCCGCAGCCGGCGAGCAACGCCAACCCGCCGACTGCCAGGACAAGTTTCATGGTCCGGTTCATCGCAGTCACATTCATTTCTATTGCGGATGGATCAAGTCACGGGATTGGAGACTTAATGTGGCGCTAAACGATCAGTTGGCGTCGCGAAGCATCACGTCAGCGTGCGAAACGGACCCGTGAGCGAGAAGGTGAGGAGCAGATGGACCACGATCCGGTTGCCTATTCGCCGATCCTGCATCGCCCTCGACTGCGATGGCCCGGTGGAGCACGGATCGCGCTCTGGGTGGTACCTAATATCGAACATTACGAATACCTGCCGCCGACAGTCCGCGTGCGAGATCCATGGCCCCGCTCGCCGCATCCGGACGTGCTCGGCTACGCGCAGCGGGACTACGGCAACCGGGTCGGGCTATGGCGGCTGTTCGCGGTCACCGACGCGCTCGGGATACAATGCACCGTCAGCCTCAATATGGCGGTAATCGAGCATTACCCCGCCATCCTCGAGGCCATGGAAACGCGCGGCTGGGAATACATGTCGCACGGCATCTACAACACACGCTACCACTGGAGCGTCTCATCGGCCGAGGAGCGGGCGGCAATGGAGGAAAGCCTCGAGATTCATCAGCGTCTGACCGGGCGGCGGTTGCGCGGTTGGTTCAGCCCGGCCATCAGCAACACGCTGGAGACGTTCGAGCTGGCGGCGGCATGCGGTTACGACTATGTGGCCGACCTCTACCACGACGACCAGCCGTTCCCGCTGCGCACTCGGACCGGACGGTTGATCTCGATGCCCTATTCCGTCGATCTGAACGACGTGATCCTGCACCGGCGCGGCGAGGAAGCACCCGAGTTCGCACGGCAAATACGTGATTACTTCGACACTGTGTACGCCGAGGGGGCAGAGCAGGGAAGGGTGATGTGCATCGCGCTGCATCCCTACTGGGTCGGCCAGCCACATCGGGTGCGGGCGTTCCAGAGGGCGATGGAATACATCCTGTCGCATCCTGGTGTCTGGTTGACTACGGCGGGTGCGATCACCGACTGGTTCACCGCTGAACACCTGCCTGCCATCGAGGCGCATCTGGCAGCGCGCGAGGCGGCCAATGGCTGACCGCATGCCGGGTATGGACCATGCGCACTACGCGTACCGGCCGTTGCCCGATGCGCCGCGCTTCGCCTGGCCTGGTGGGGCACGCGTGGCCTTCACGGTGACGTTGATGCTGGACGTGTGGGAAGTGAATCCACCCGACGGCGCCAGCCGCGACCCGCGCATGGTCTCGCCGCTCGGGGCCTTTTTCCCCGACTGGCTGACCTGGAGCCAACGCGAATACGGCGCGCGGGTCGGCATCTTCCGAGTGCTGGAAGTGCTCGATTCGTTTGGGCTTGTGCCGAGCGTCGCATTGGGTGCGGCGGCAGCGACGCGGTATCCCGAGCTGGTCGATGAGCTGCTTCGCCGGAGAGCCTGTTTCATGGCACACGGAACGTTCGCGACACGTCGTATCAGCAGCCGGATGGATGCTGCGGAGGAGCAGGCGCTGATCGCTGAGAGCCGCGACGCAGTGGCGGCAGCGACGGGAATGGCACCGAGCGGCTGGTGCGGCCAGGACTTTAACGAGTCCGCCCGAACGCCGGCATTCCTGGCCGAGGCGGGGTTCGACTACACGACAGATTGGGCGAACGACGATCGGCCCTACCTGCTCGGTCCCTATGACGGGCGGACGCTGCTCGCGTTGCCGCCGCAGCCGGAGTGGAACGACCTGGAGTGCATGTGGCTGCGACGCGTGACGCCGCCGGTGTGGGCGGACTGTATCGCTGAAGGTATGGCGTTCCTGCACGCCGAAGGGGGTGCCGTGTTCAATCTGACACTGCATCCGTTCGTCGCCGGCCAGGCGCACCGGATCCGGTGGCTGCGCGAGGCGCTGGCACGCTCGCTCGGCCGCTCCGGGATCTGGCGCACGACGACCGATGAGCTGGCCAGGGCGGCGCGGCCGCAACTCAACGCACCCCCTCCGGTTGCGGGCTAGGGTTGCGCTGTCGGAGAGCACCTGAACGAGCGTCCCGTCACTCTGCCGTTTGGTTACGATCGTATTCCCTTTGCTCATGTTTCGTCGCTTTTCTCGCCGAGATGATGCACGTGCGCACGCCCCGCTCCATGTAGACGACCGTCAAAAGAACGCCGTTCACCATGCCGGTGATGACATACCTGACCTCGCCGCCCCTGCTGCCAATATCGAGGCGATCGAGGGCGAAGGCGTGATCGAACACACGGCGCGCGGCTTCAAAGCTGACCAGGTGCTTGGCAAGGTTGCTTTGGGATTCTTCCTGCGTCAGGCCGAGCGCCCGGCGCAGCGTCTTTGTACGCGGCACCTTGGGAGCCGGATCCCATTCTGCGTCCGTCATCGGACGCGCGTCCGGATCCTTCATCGCCGCCGCATGGACTTCCTCATTCATCATGGCGTCGGCACAGCTCCAGCCAAACTTAGTGGTTTTCGTTGTGGCATCGGCGTCCCTCATGGAGGGGGGAAGGCCCAACTTTGCCCAACAGGAAGCGAGACTTTTCAGGTCCGGGCCGGAGCATCCGGCGTGGGATAACGTTTCACCTTGATCGCATCGGAATGCTGTTTTGCATGCCAGAGATCGTAGGCCGTCTGCACCCCGAGCCAGGTTTCGGCATTGCTCCACCCAGCTTTTTCCAGCCGGATCGCCATGTCAGCCGATACACCATTACGGCCATTAAGCAGCTCCGAGAGCGACTGGCGTGACACCCCGAGCCACTTGGCTGCTGTCGTGACCGTGAGGCCGAGCGGCTTCAAACAGTCTTCCCGGATGATTTCGCCGGGGTGAGGTGGGTTGTGCATCTCCATGTCCCTGCCCTCCTTCAATGATAATCGACCAAGTCAACGTTCGTGGCGTGCTCGCCCTCGAATTCGAACACGAGCCGCCAATTCCCCGACACTGTTGCCGACCACTGGCCGCGCCGATCGAGCTGCGGGTTAACGCCGCTTGCGTCACCGCTCGCAAACAGCCGCTCCAGGCCCTTGGTCGGAACCGATGAATCATCGCAGGATGTAGCCCGTCAGGTGACGGTTATCAATGGCGGGCCATGCGGACGATTGCGATCCTGAGCCAGAAGGGTGGCACCGGGAAAACAAACCATTTCGGTCCACCTTGCTGTGGCCGCGCAGGAAGCGGGGCAAGCTGCGGTAGTGATCGATCTCGATAAACCGGCCAGCTCGGCCGAATGGAAAGACAGCCGGACGGCCGAGGAGCCGGTTGTTGTGTCCGCGCCGCCGTCGCGGCTTCCGCAAGCTCCGCGAGCTGCGAAGAGCGGCGGGGGCGATGTCGCGATCATCGGATACAGCGCCGCACGATGACCATGGGGTGGAAGGCCCAACCGTGCGAAAACGTACGGTAGCGCTTGCACGCAACGTGATGGTCTGAGGTGGCCTTGGCGGAGAGCGGGACGATTCGGCGGTAGCAAGCCGCGCGAGATTGGCTCGGCCGCCTGTATTGGACGCAATGTCATCCCCCGCGTTGGCCCCCGGTTTGCTGCGTGCAATACGCCGGGCGGGGCGGCGACATGCCTGGCCATTCCGGCCATTACGCAGAGATCGCACGCAATAAACGGCCATCTTGTGCCGCCGCGGGAACGTGCTAGACTCTCTCCGGGTCGAAATCGCCGGAATCCGGTCCGTGTTCTCGTTTCTTACCGTGCGCTTTCGCATGGTTGGGCCTTCCACCCCTAGTTGATTGAACATGTGGGCCGAGCCCGGGACGCTCAAGCACTGCTTGGTGGGATGTCCGGTCCGGGGAGAACAAGAAAGTTCGCCGGAGACAGAATTGGGATTCGGCGCCAGGGGTGCATCGAAAGCAAATGGCGCATATCGCTGCTTACGATGACATCCGCTCCGCCAGCGAAAGCCAACGCCAGGTATTTGTTATCTTTCGGATCGCGACACTCTCGGATGGCCTCGGTCGGTTCGACCCGCTCCGCTGCGAAAACCACGATGTCGAGGATTTCTGCCGGCGTTCGACAGCAACGAAGCGGTCGAACTTGGGACGGAAGATGACCTCGCGATATTCATCCTCGACCTCTTGCGAAAGCAGCAACCGGTTGGGCGCTCTCACGGCACGCAGCAAGGCCAGTTCAGGAAGGCTGTTCGCTTTGATGGCGGCGGAAACGAACGTCGAGGCGTCGAAGACGACGATCAAGCTTTGCGCTCTGCCCGCCAAGCCTCAAGCTCGGCGTCGATGTCTTCGTCCGTCAATCCGCTCGCGCGGGCCTCGCGCTTGGCGTCGGCGATCGCCTCTGCGAGCACGTCGCGGACGCGCCCACCCGTCAGCAAGCTGCTGAGATAGCGACCCGCCGCCTCCCGCCGTGCAGGGCTGTTGAGCGCCTTGGCGGCCTCGGCGTCAACCGGGAGGGTCACTTCGACCGTGGTATCCATTCTGGCCTCCTCAGGCGCGATATATAGCGTGGCGCGCGCATGAGGCACCATGCTGTGCGACCGTCATCCCCACATTCTGCGAGCGATGTCCTATTCCTCGGCGCCGACGGCATCCGCATAGATGGCGGTGGTGGCGAGCTCGGCGTGGCCGAGCCATTTCTGCACCAGGTTCAGCGGGATGCCGGCGGAGACCGCCCCCCGGTTTGCTGCGTGCAATGCGCCGGGCGGGGAGGCCACATGCCTGGCCATTTCGGCCAATGCGCGGAGATTGCACGCAATAAACGGCCACCTTGTGCCGGCGCCGGAACGTGCTAAACTCTCTCCGGGTCGAAATCGCCGGAATCCGGTCCGGGTTCTCGTTTCTTACCGTGCGCTTTCGCACGGTCGGGCCTTCCACCCCACAATCCGGTCAAAGGCGTAAAGCGGCCGCGGGCCGAGAGCGGCGCGCCATGGCCCTGCAGATAGGCTGCGGCCGGCGCGTCCGCCGCGCGCTACCGATGCTCAACCAAGCTGCCGCACGGGAGCATGCAGCGCCCGTTGCACGCCGGTGGGATCGCCGGCGATCGCCCGCAGGTAGGCGCGTGCGGCCTGGTCGGGTTTCTTGGCGCCCTGTTCCCAATCTCGCAGCGTGCCGAGCGGGATCTGATATCGCGCCGCGAATTCTTCCTGTGTCAGGCCGAGCGCGCGGCGGATGATTTTGAGGCGCGGCGTCGGCTTCATGCGATCCATGTCGGCATCCGTAAGCGGCTGCGCGTCCGGATCGGCAAGCGCGGCGGCGTGGCGCTGCTCTTCGGTCATCGCCTCAAGGCGGCTCCAATCATGTTTCGTTTTCATTGTGGTATCTCCGTCGTTCGCGGGGTCCTGCCTCGCGCGCCGAGATGATGCGAATGCGCCCCCCTCGCAGGGTGTAAGCGACCAACAACAGCCGGCCTTCCACCATGCCGACCGTCACGAAGCGTTCCTCAGCAGCGCCGTGGCGATCGTCAGTCCATTCGATGGCGAAGATGTCCTTGAACACCTCGCGCGCCATCTCGAAGCCGACGAGTGATTGCGCCAGTTGAGTGCAGCTTTTCCATCATCCCATTCAAACGGCTCATCCTGCATAGGATACTGCTTAGCAGTAGTTTTGTCAACTGTCCATAGACTTCGTGTCGGTAGCACACGATATGTCCGGTTTAGGTAGCACACGATCTGTCCGGTGATGATGGGCTCCTTTGGAGGAGCCCTGAATGCGCCGGTCGGAAGCCCTTCAGGGTGTGCGAGTGATCAAGTTCCGGAGCGTGCTGGACGGGTATGAATTGAGCGAACTCAACCAGTGCGAAGCGGCGGAGCTGCTTGGGATCAGCGAGCGGACATTCCGTCGTTGGCAACAGCGCTACGAAGAGGCCGGCGAGGCCGGTCTGCTGGACCGGCGGCTTGGCCGGGCGTCCGGGAAGCGGGTTCCGGTCGATCGGGAGGAGGAGGTCGAGCGGCTGTATCGTACGCGTTACAGCGGGTTCACGGCGAAGCACTTTCACGAGCACCTGGTGCGCCGCCACGGTTTCCGCTGGGGCTACACGTGGACGAAGGCGTACCTGCAATCGAAGGGGCTTCTGGAGCGCGCCCCGCGGCGCGGCGCACACCGGCGCAAGCGGCCGCGACGGCCGTTGCCTGGGATGATGCTTCATCAGGACGGGTCGCGCCATGAATGGCTGGCGGGGCGGGAGGCGCTGGACCTGATCGTGACGATGGACGACGCGACGAACGTGATCTACTCGGCGTTTTTGGTAGCGGAGGAAGGCACGGAATCGACGTTCCAGGCTCTGCTGGAGGTGTTTGGCGCGCATGGCCTGGCACTGAGCCTGTATACGGATCGGGGCAGCCACTACTTCGTGACGCCCGAGGCTGGCGGCCCGGTTGACCGGAAGCGGCTGACGCAGGTTGGGCGGGCGCTGGCGCATTTGGGCGTGGAGCACATTGCGGCCTACTCACCGCAGGCCCGTGGTCGTTCGGAGCGGCTGTTTCAGACGTTACAGGACCGCCTGATCAAGGAGCTGGCGCTGGCTGGGATCACGACGGTTGCGGAGGCCAACCGGTTCATTCGGGATTGCTACCTGCCGGCGCATCACGCCCAGTTTGCGGTGAAGGCGGAGCAGGAGGGATCGGCTTTCGTCGCAGTTGCTGGTGTCGATCTGCGGGAAATTCTGTGTATCCAGGAGGAGCGCCAGGTGGACCGCGACAACACGGTTTCGTGGCGACGGATGAAGCTGCAAATTCCACCCTCGCCGCTGCGTGCTCATTTCGTGAAGGCACGGGTGAAGGTGCGGCAATATCACGACGGGAGCCACGCGGTGTTCCACGGCCCGCGCTGCCTGGGACGCTATGACGCGCAGGGGGCGCTGCGGATGGCGGCGTTGGACGCGGCGGCATGATCTCGCTTGGGTCCGGCTCGCCTGTGGATTTGTGGACAACGGAAGAGCGTTGCCCACAACTCCACAGGCGCATCAGCAAAAGAAGGAAATTGATTCATGGTTTGAAGAAGACAGTGGGGGCGTACCGTGCCCCGTCGCCAGCCGTTCTGTCCCTGCTCTTGCGAACAGACCGGAAACAAGCGGACAACTGATGTGCTACATAAACCGGACAACATAATTAGCTATCGACACTGTCCATAGACTTCGTTGCCCATAGACTTCGTTTCGCTCGGCTACCTTGGGAATTGACGCTGGGCGGTTCGCCGTGCGCTTTCGCACGGTTGGGCCTTCCACCCCATTATGCCATGCGGCGCGCGATCGCTCGGCGCCCTGGCCCCCTCCCCCCGGCCCCCTCCCGCAAGGGCTACCGTTGTCCCACAACCCCGAATTGACTTTCCTGAGTGCTGAGCAGCGGATTTGAGGCGGGTCGAGTCTGCATCAGCGATCTTTCGAGGCTCCAGCCGAACGGGCGGCGGCAGCCGGTTGGCGCCGCCCCTCCGGCAGGCCCTTTGCAGCCCCCTGCGAATCAAATTTGCTCCCGACCAACAACCCACCGGAGCCGATTCGCATGAACGACCAGCCGCAGCTTGGTCACTTTGGCAATCGCCGCCTGGCCGCGGTCGGCGACAGCCTGCTGGGGGCGATGCAGAAGCAGCGCACCATGTGCCTCTCGGCATTGGCCGACAGCCGCGGCCAAGCCCGCCAGTTTCAGCGTTTCCTCGACAACGAGGCGGTCAGCATGCACGAGATGCTGGTGCATGCCGCCCAGCAGACCGCCCGGCGCGCCGTCGGGCGGCACGTCCTGGCGATCACCGATACCACGGAGCTGAATTACGCTCCCCATAGCGGCGCCAAGCGCGGCTTTGGCACGGTCGGCAACGGCAGCGATATTGGTGTGCTGCTGCACCCGGTGATTGCGGTGGATGCCGAGCAGGGCGGGCTGATCGGGCTGGTCGGTGCCACGGTGATCAACCGCACCGACGGCCCGGTGACGGACCATAAGACACGCCCGGCCGACGAGAAGGAGTCTCGCCGCTGGCTGGCGGCCGCCGAGACCGCCGGCGAGGTGCTGGCGGAGGCGGCGATGATCACTGTGGTCGAGGACCGCGAGGGCGACATCTATGACCAGTTCGCGCGTCGGCCGGACAACGTGCATCTGTTGGTGCGGGCCGCGCAGAACCGCTCGCTCGAGGGCGATGAGAAACTGTTCGCGCGATGCGCCGCCTGGTCAGCAGTAACACAGCACACCATCCAGGTGCCGGCCCGGCACGGCAAGCCGGCGCGGGCCGAGCGGACCGCCGTCGTGGCGGTGCGCTCCGGCGAGGTCACGATCAAGCGGCCACTGCGCGCCGAGCCAGGCCTGGCGCCGACCTTGACCCTGCGGGTGGTGGATGTGCGCGAGATCGCCCCACCGTCGGCGCAGCAACCCTTACACTGGTGTCTGCTGACCACGCATGCGGTGGGCAGTGCGGCGGAGGCGCTGCAGATTGTCGCCTGGTACCGGCTGCGTTGGATCATCGAACAGCTGTTCCGTACTATGAAGACGGACGGTGTCGATGTGGAGACCTCGCAGATCACGACGCCGCTCAGCCTGGCGAAGCTGGTGACGGTGGCGCTGATTGCCGCCGTGCGGGTCATGCAACTGGTGATCGGTCGCGACGGCAGTACCGGGGCAGTCCATAGAGGACGTTGCCGACCCCGCCGAACTGCCGGCGCTACGGGCGATCAGCGCCTCCCTCGAAGGGCCGACCGACAAGTTGAAGAACCCGTTCGATCCTGCCTTGCTGGCTTATTACGCCTGGATCGCCGCACGCCTCGGAGGCTGGTCCGGCTACACCTCCAAGGGATATCGGCCGCCCGGTCCCAAGACCATGGCCCGCGGTCTCAAGCGCCTCGATGCCATGGTGCAGGGCTGGATGCTGGCTAATCGTTCCGCACTTGTGGGACTCCGGTAGCCCGCAAGGGGAGGGGGAGGCATTATCCGCGTCCGAATGCCGCCGCGCGCAACAGGCTTGGCACCTCGACGTCGATTTCCAGCGTGGAGATCGGATCGCCGCGATCGAGCTTGATCTGCACCTTGTCGCGATCCAGCGTGACGTGCTTGCCGATCACCGCCAGGATCTCCTCCTGCAGGACAGAGATCAGGTCGGAGCCGCCCGCTATCGAGCGCTCATGCGCCAGCAGTACCTGCAGCCGCTCGCGCGCCACCGGCGCCGAATCGCGCCGGCGAAACAGCATCAGCAGACTCACGCGATCGCCCTCCGGCCGAACAGTTTGCCGATGAAACTTGTTCGCTGCGCGGCCGGGATGCTGATCTTGATCTGCTCCCCCTTCAGCCGCTTCGCCGCTTCCGCATAGGCACGCGCCGGCGCCGAAGCCGGGTTGCTCAGCGTGACCGGCGCACCGAGATTCGAGGCGCGCAAGACCTCCTGGCTCTCCGGGAATGATGCCGAGCAGCGGGATCGACAGGATCTCCAGCACATCCTCGGTCTTCAGCATCTCGCCGCGCGCGGCGCGGGCGGCATCATAGCGCGTCAACAGCAAGTGCTTCGGCATCTTGTCGCCCGTGCTCGGCCTTCGCGGTCTTGGAATCGAGCAGGCCGATGATGCGGTCCGAATCGCGCACCGAGGAAACCTCGGCATTGGTCACCACCACGGCGGCGTCGGCGTGGCGCATCGCCATGGTGGCACCGCGCTCGATCCCTGCCGGGCTGTCGCAGATGATCCAGTCGAATTTCTCGCGCAGCTCGTTGATGACCCGCTCGACGCCCTCGGGCGTCAGCGCTTCCTTGTCGCGGGTCTGCGAGGCTGGCAGCAGGGACAGCTTCTCCAGTCGCTTGTCGCGGATCAGCGCCTGCGGCAGCTTGGCGTCGCCCTGCACGACATTGATCAGGTCGAACACCACCCGGCGTTCGGCGCCCATGACAAGATCGAGGTTGCGCAGCCCGACATCGAAATCCACCACCACGACGCTTTCGCCGCCTTGCGCCAACGCGGCGCCCAGCGCGGCGGTCGAGGTGGTCTTGCCGACGCCGCCCTTGCCGGATGTCACGACCACGACCTGCGCCATCATCTTCCCCCTTTAAGGTCAGTCCAATGCTGCCATCATCATCGATTCGCCTTCCAGCCAAGCCTGCACGGCGCGGCCGTGCAGGCGCGCGGTCCATGTCGTCCGCGGTCTTGTACACGCCGTCGATCGCCAGCAGCTCGGCCTCCAGCTTGCGGCAGAAGATGCGCGTGGCCTTGTTGCCGGTGAATCCGGCAATCGCCCGACCGCGCAGCGCGCCGTACACGTGGATCGAGCCGCTGGCCATAATCTCTGCCCCCCAGGCGACGGAGCCGATGATCGTTACGTCGCCGGACTCGTGGACTATCGACTGGCCGGAGCGAATCGGGTGATCGACCACCAGGGCGGTCGACTCTGCGGGGGCCGGCGGTGCCGCCGGGGGACGTTCATCGGGCAACTCGACAGGGCGGCCGGCGCCCTTCGCCGCAGTGCCGATCGGGCCGCCCCATTTCTCGACGCCCTGCCAAGATGGGTGCGCGCCCTCGGTACCGATAATGCGGATGCCGCGGCCGGCCAGCAGCTCAATCAGGCCGGCGACATTCGGCTGTTCGCGCGGCAGAGCGGCGAGATCGAGCAACACGGGGCGGGAATCGAAGAACGATGGGGCGCGGGCGATCTGCGCATCGAGCGCTGCCAGCCAGTCCGCCAACGGCGGCTCGGGCGCAAGCACAAGCGCCATGAACGAGCGGCCACGGACTCGGATGGCGGGACGGGACTCGGAAGCTGACACCTTGTTCGCGTACTGCGCCCGCGTGCCGGTGGTCAACGCGAATAATCGCTTGCGAACCGAGGCGTTTCGTGTCTAGCGAGTCGCAGGATTAGTCCACCTCTCCCGCAGAGAGGCTGTGAAGCAATCTACTTGCCGGTGACCGAAGCGCGGGTCGACACAGCGGGCGCAGGGCGGAGGTGGGCCGGGACAGCGGTTGAAACGCGGCCAGAAGGGCCGCTCCACCCGTCTGCCGAGTACCTCCCGCGCCGGCCGCCCGCCCAGGTTGTACTTCGCCGTGCTGCGGACGCATTTCACCCCGCGGGCGCCGCGATCGGCTGCGCCGCGGCGTCGCGCAGCACCAAGGCGCGCAGCAGATTGTGCGCGACAGCGAACCACAACAAGACGGCTCGGACCTTCTGGCAGCCACGCACCAGCAAACGCCCGACCCCACAATTGCGCAGATGGGCATTGATGCACTCGTGCTTGGCGCGCTCGCGGTATACCGTCTTGCCCGCCTCGCTCGCCATCCGCTCGCGCCATTTCGCCGTCCCCGGACCGTCGCTCTTGCGCGGCGCCGTGGGATCGGTCTTGTGCTTGTTGTCCGGCGGCGGGGCGAACACTTCGATGCCGGCGGCATGGGCGCGTTCGATATCGTCCAGCTTGCTGAAGCCGCCATCCACCAGATACTGCTGCGGTGTCTGCCCATAGGTCTCGACGATGCGCTGCTGCATCGGCGCCATCAGCCCGCCGTCCGAGCCGGTGGTGTCGAGATCGACCGCGACGATCACCTGGGTCTGCGGGTCGCTGACGAACTGCCCATTATAGGCCGGCCGATAGCCGCCATCGGCCATTTTCATGACTCTCGCCTCGGCATCGGTGGTCGAGGCCCGTGGCGGCTTCTGCTTCGCGGTGTGTTTCCGATGGGTCTTCTCGCGGCGCGCCCGTTCCGCTTCCAGTTGTTGCATCCGTTCCAGCGCTGCCTTGGTCCGCTCGACCTGTTCCCGCGCCGCCCGTTCGCGCGCCGCGCGCTGTCGCGCCGTGCTCGCCGCCGGGTCCGCCTCCAGTTCCGTCTTTAACTGCTCCACCCGCTTCTCGGCCTCCGCCAGCAGCTCTTCCAACCGGGAACGCCGCCGATATGAGCTCGATCCCGCCGAGGCACGGATGCGGACCCCGCCCTGCGCCAGCCGTTGCAGTTTCACCAGTCCTTCCGAAACCAGCGCCGTCACGCCCTGCGCCAGCAGGCGGTCGAGCAGCGCCACCTGGCTGACCCGGAAATCCGCCAGCGTATGGTAGTTCATCGACACCCCGCCGCAGATCCAGCGATAGGCAACATGGGCCTCGCATAGGCGCGCCAGCTCGCGGGCGCTGCCGACCCCCTCGATCGTGGCGTAAAGCCACAGCGCCATCAGGATCTTCGGGTCCGCCGGCAGACGGCCCGCCAGCAGATCGCTCAGCTCCAGCGTCTCGACGAAGGTCCAGACCGCTCGTGCCGGATGCTCCGTCGGCAACAGGCTGTCCAGGTCAACCACTTGGAACTCGGGCTGGTCACGCTGGGCCAGCCGCAACCGAACCGGTGCCTCGCTCGCCGGCGCAGATGCCTTGCTCGGCTCCGCCACGTCCTCGAACAGACCCTCAGTCGCCGACATTGCCGATCTCCGAATCGTGCGAGATCGCAGCGAATCGCAACGAGTTCCTGTCGCGCAACCCCGATCGTCAGAGATCCGGGCGGGAGGATGAAAAATTCACAGCCTCAGAGCGGGAGCGGTGGACGCCGGCTCAGCTCTTCTGCACGCCCCAGAACAGGATCTGGGCACACTTGACGAAGCCGCTCAGGTTGCTGCGGAACGCGGTCGGGTAGAACACCTGTCCCGTCGGCATGAAGGGAATGTTCTGGAACGCTTCGAGCTGCATCTGCTCGCAGATCTTCTTCTGCGACGCGACATCCGGGGCATTGAACCAATCGACGCGCAATGCCTCCAGCTTGTCATCGGTGGGCCAGCCGAACCAGCCTTTCTTCCCATTGCCGCGCAGAGGGTAGGAGCTGCCGGGGTTGGACACGGCTAGCCCGCCCCAGGTTGTGCAGAAGCTGTTCCAGCCGCCCTGATCGGGTGGGACCATCTTCGCCCTCGTGCTGACCAGGGTGCCCCAGTCCATCGACTGAAACTCCACGTTCAGGCCAAGTTCCTTGAACATGCTGTTGGTGACCTGCGCGAGCTGCGCCAGCAACGGCTGGTCGGTCGGCGACATCAGCTTGATCTTCTCGCCCTTGTAGCCGGACTCCTTAACAAGCTGCCGGGCCTTCGCGACATCGCGCGGCCCGGTCAGCACCTCCAGGCCGGCGGTGTTCGCCATCGGCGAGCCGATGGTGAAGAACCCCGCCGGATACTTGCCAAGCTCCTTCTGCTCGCCCACCGCCGCCTCGACATACTCCCGCTGATCGATGGCCGGCAGCAACGCCCGCAACAGCGCCGGATTGTCGAATGGCGGATACAGGTGATTGAACGCCAGGACGCCAAGCGAGCCGAGCGGGTCGCACACCGCGGTCTCCACCCCGGGCGAGCGACGAAGCATCGGCACCAGATCGGCGAGCGGGTTCTCGACCCAATCGACCTCGCCGGTCTGCAGCGCCGCCGCCGCGGTGGCCGGGTCCTTCTGCACGATCCACTCCACCCGGTCGAAATGCACCACCTTGCCGCCCGAGTAGTACTGCGGCGGTTCCTGCCGCGGCAGGTATTTTTCGTTCTTCGCCCAGGCGGCATGTGCGCCGGACACCCATTCGTCGCGCAGGAAACGGAACGGGCCGGAGCCGACGTACTCTTTGATCTGCTCCGCGGCCGGCGTTTTCGCCATCCGCTCGGGCATCACGAAGGCATTCTCCGCGCCCAGCGCGTAGAGCATCTGGCGGAACGGCTTTTTCAACAGGATCTGGAACCGCTTATCGTCGAGCGGCTTCACCTCATTGGTCAGCGACGCCAGATACTGTCCAAACGGGTCCTTCACCCACCAGCGGGTGATCGAGGTGGTGCAGTCGATCGCCCGCACCGGTTCGTTGTCGTGGAATAAGAGCCCATCGCGCAACGTAAAGGTCCAGGTCAACTCATCGGAAGAGACCTCATGGCCGGCGCACATCTGCGGGCGCGATGTCAGAGAGTTGTCGATCCCGTACAGCGTGTCGAAGATCATGTAGCCGTTGTTGATGGCGACCGTCGCGGTGGTCCAGATCGGGTCCGGGTTGGCGAGGTCGGCCTGCGGCACGAAACGCAGTACCTTGGCGTTGCCCTGGGCGATTGCCGGGCGCGCCAATCCGGCGGCGGATAGCGCGGTGACCGAGGCGGCGGCCCCCTTCAGAACGTCCCTGCGTCGCATCGCCGAGCCTCTCCGTTCGATTGTGAATGAGCGCGAGTGTGGCCTGCCCTCGGTCCGTCCTCAAGGCGAATCCGGGGCGGGCGCCGGACGCTTTGCTAGCCGGATCGACCCGGGCGATGGCTGGAGGTCGGCGAGCCATGCTAGACATCGAGCGGTGATGACTCGGCTCGGCTTCCTTCGTGTCGGCCTTTTCGCGGCGCTGTTGGCACTGGCGGGACAACTCGCCTGGGGCGCAACGGTGCCCGATCCGGCGCTGGCGAAGCTAGGTCTCGGTGTCATCTGCCACACGGGCGATGCAGGCAGTGCGCCGACCGGCCCGGCGCATCGCGCACCGGACTGCGCACTATGTCCGCTGTGCGCCGCCATCGCCATGCCAGCGCCCGCTCTGGCGAAGCCGCCGCTGCTGCCGCGGCCCCGCGTGGCGGCGACCACCCCGGCTGTCATTCCTGCGGCCGCCATCACGCCGCCGACGAGAACCGCCGTCGCCGCGCAGCCGCGCGCACCTCCCGCTCTGGCCTGAATCCTTTCGTCTTTCCGACGACAACGACCCGACAGGGCAACGCGCGGCGCGCCGACTTGCGTTCGCCCCGTGCAACCTTCTCGCTCCATCATGGGGGAAAATCATGACATCAGATACTGATCGCAGCAGCCCCACTCCGACGCGTCGCGCATCGCCGGTGCTGCCGTACGCGGTCGCTGGCGTACTCCTCGCGCTGCTGATGTTCGGTACCGCAGGCTTCCTCTGGTTCGGCACCAGTGCCCGCGCCTCCATCGGCGGTCCGTTCACGTTGCTGAACGGCGCCAGTCAGCAAGTCACCGACCGCAGCTTCCGAGGGAAGTATATGCTGGTCTACTTCGGTTACACCTATTGCCCGGATGTTTGCCCGACGACGCTGCAGTCACTGGCCGGCGCACTCGACGCGCTGGGGGCGAAGGCCAATGACGTGGTGCCGATTTTCATCACGGTGGATCCGGCGCGCGACACGCCGGCGGTGATGCAGCGCTACGTCGGCGCCTTCTCGCCGCGGCTGATCGGGCTGACCGGGACGCCGGCGGAGATCGCGCAGGTGGAGAAAGAGTACCACGTCTACGCAGCGAAACACGTGACCGGACCCGGCCCAGACGATTATGGGATGGATCACAGCTCGGTGATCTACGTCATGGGGCCGGATGGCCGCTTCATCGCCCCGCTGGAGGAAGCCGCGCCGAAGCAGATGGGCGCCGACATCGCCCGGCTGATGTCATGAGGGAGTCGCGGTCCGCCTCTCGCGGTCCGGCCGCGCCATCCGGTAAGCTGCCCGTATGGACAAGCCAACCGCGCCCGAGATGCTGGCCCGCGACCCTGCCGCGGACACGCTGACCCTCCCGCCGCCGGCGCCGGCGGTTCCTTCGCCTGTTCCTGACGGGTTGGATAGCGCCGAGCGGTTCATCAACCGCGAGCTCTCCTGGCTGGACTTCAACCACCGCGTCGTTGAAGAGGCTGAGAACGCGCGCCACCCCGTGCTGGAGCGGGTGCGCTTCATCTCGATCAGCGCATCCAACCTGGACGAGTTCTATTCGGTTCGTGTCGCCGGGCTGATCGGGCAGGAGAAGGCGGGGCTGCCCGCGCTGTCGCCGGACGGCCGGACGCCGGCGCAGCAGCTTGCCGAGATCAAGTTGCGCGCCGAGTCGCTGCTGGCTGATCAGCAGCGTGTCTCGCGCGAGCTCAGGCAGTTGCTGCGCGCCGCCTCGATGGAGGTCTGCGAGACCGACAGCTTGCGCGAGGACGATGTTGCGTGGCTGGAAGGCTGGTTCATGGAGCGGGTGTTTCCGGTCCTGACGCCGCTTGCCATCGATCCGGCGCATCCGTTCCCGTTCATTCCCAATATGGGGCTGGTGATCGCGCTGCGGCTGCTGCGCACCGAGGACGGCAACAGCATGCGCGCGCTGATCCCACTGCCGGCCCAGGTGGGGCGCTTCATCCGGCTGCCGTCGTCCGGCAAGGCAATCCGCTTCGTGATGCTGGAGCATGTGGTCCGCCGGTTCCTCGACAAGCTGTTCCCTGGTTTTCGCATCACCGCCCAGGGCATGTTCCGGCTGATCCGCGACACCGATGTGGAGTTCGAGGAGGAAGCCGAGGACCTGGTCCGCTCCTACGAGACCGCGCTTAAGCGCCGCCGGCGCGGAGTGGTGATCCATCTGAGCCTGAGCGCCGACATGCCCGACGACCTGCGCGAGCTGGTCGCCGACGAGCTCGACGCAACGCCGGACGAGATCTTCGTGCAGGACGGCATCCTGGGCGTGGCCGATCTGCGTCAGCTCATCGTCGATGACCGGCCCGACCTGCTGTTCCCGCCGTACACGCCGCGTTTCCCCGAGCGCATCCGTGATTTCGGCGGCGACTGCTTCGCCGCGATTCGCGCCAAGGACATCATCGTGCACCACCCGTTCGAGAGCTTCGACGTGGTGGTGCAGTTCCTGCGTCAGGCGGCGCGCGATCCGAACGTGATCGCGGTGAAGCAGACGCTGTATCGCACCAGCCGCGACAGCCCGATCGTCAAGGCGCTGATCGAGGCGGCCGAGGCCGGCAAATTCGTAACCGCGGTGGTGGAATTGCGGGCGCGGTTCGATGAGGAGGCGAACATCAACCTCGCCCGCTCGTTGGAAGCGGTCGGCGTGCAGGTTGTGTTCGGCTTTGCTGCCCTTAAGACCCACGCCAAGCTGTCGCTGGTGGTGCGCCGTGAGGCCGGTTCCGTGCGCTCCTATGCGCATTTCGGCACCGGCAACTATCACCCGATCACCGCGCGCATCTATACCGACCTCTCGTTCTTCACGACCGATCCCGAACTCACTCGCGACGCGGCACGCCTGTTCAACTATCTCACCGGCTACGCGCAGCCGGAAAAGATGGATGCGATTGCCTTTAGCCCGCTGACATTGCGCAAGGCGCTGCTGGAGCTGATCGACAAGGAGATTGCCTTTGTCCGCGCCGGCCGGCCCGGCGGCATCTGGCTGAAGCTGAACAGCCTGGTGGATGAAGAGCTGATCGACGCGCTGTATCGCGCATCGCGGGCCGGAGTGAAGGTGATGGGCGTGGTGCGCGGTATCTGCTGTCTGCGGCCCGGCATACCAGGCCTGTCGGAGACGATCCGCATCAAATCGATCGTCGGGCGGTTCCTGGAGCACAGCCGGATTTGCGTGTTCGGCAACGGCCACCCGCTGCCGAGCCGGCACGCACGCGTCTATATCAGCTCGGCCGACTGGATGGTGCGTAACATGGACTGGCGTGTCGAGACGCTGGTGCCGATCCACAATCCGACTGTGCACGCCCAGGTGCTGGACCAGATCATGGTGGTGAACCTGAAGGACACGATGCAATCCTGGGAGCTGCGGCCCGATGGAAGCTGGCGACGCGTCGCGCCCGGCAAGAAGCCGGTTTCCGCTCACCATTACTTCATGACCAATCCGTCCCTCTCCGGCCGGGGATCGGCGTTGCATGGACCAGTCAGCCCCTCCGCGCCGACGCACCGGCGGCCGGACCGCGTGAACCAGGACTGAACCATGGTCATGCATTCGTCGCTGAGTGCGCCGAGATGCGCGGTGGTTGATCTCGGATCGAATTCCGTCCGCCTTGTCGTGTACGAGGGCCATACCCGTAATCCGCTGGCGATTTTCAATGAGAAAGCCGTGCTGCGGCTTGGCCGCGGACTGCAGGCGAGCGGGCTTCTGAACGAAGATGGCGTGGATCAGGCGCTAACCGTGCTGCACCGATACCAAGTCGTGGCACGGGCGATGCGCGCCGACCAACTCGACATATTGGCGACGGCGGCGGTCCGCGATGCGAAGAACGGTCCGGACTTCGTGGCGCTGCTGCGGTCGCGCTTGCCTGATGCGTCGATCCGCGTGCTGTCTGGTACCGAAGAGGCGGAATACTCCGCGTTGGGGCTTTTGTGCGGGATTCCGGAAGCGAACGGCATCCTGGCGGGGATCGGCGGCGGCTCGCTCGAGCTGGTGCGGATCGCGAATGGCCGGAGCGAGGAGGTCGAGACTCTGCTGCTCGGCCTCATCCGTCTGGCAGAGCGGTCCGGCTATGATCCCGAACGAGCGCGGGCGGTCGCCGCAGCGGATTTCGACCAGGTGCGATGGCTGTCCGAGGGCGAGGGACGCGATCTCTATCTGGTGGGCGGTGCATGGCGGGCGCTGGCGCGTCTGCACATGCTGCAGGTCGGCTATCCGCTGCACATGGTGCACCAGTACACGATTGGCCGGGAGGAGGCGCGCGAGTTGGCCACGATGATCGCCACCGCGACCAGGCGTGCGCTCGAGCAGCTGCCGGGCGTGCCGCGCCGGCGGATCGACGATCTTCCCTATGCCGCGGTGGTGCTGCGTCGTGCGCTGCGTGCCACCGGGGCGCGCCGCGTCGTGTTCAGCGCCACCGGCCTACGCGAGGGGTGGTTCATGCAACGGATGCCGGCCGAGATACGCACGCAGGACTCATTGCTCGCAGCCGCCCGCCGCTATGCGTACCGGCTCGGGCGCGACCCGGCTCTGCCGCCGGCGCTGATCGCCTGGACCGACACGCTGTTCCCGCAGGAGGCGCCGCAGATGCGGCGGCTGCGCGAGGCGGCGTGCTGGATGTCGGACCTCGGCAGCCGTGATCATCCGGAGTTTCGCGCCGAGCAAGCGTTCCTGCGGGTGCTGCGACAGCCCGGCCTCGGCTTCGACCACCACGCCCGCGCATTTCTCGCTCTGGCGATTGCACTGCGCTACGAGGTGGAGGCGGATACTGAATTTCTGCGTCCTGCCCGGCTGCTGCTGGATGTCGCCGGCGCGCACCGTGCAGTGGTTCTGGGGACTGCGCTGCGCTTGGCCTACACGCTGTCGGCGGGCACGCCCGATCTGCTGGCGGGGACTGCTCTTTCCGTCGAAGGCAGCCGGCTGGTGCTGAGGCTGGATGAGCAGCTTGGCGTGTTCGCCGGCGAGAGCGTGCTGCGCCGGTTGGACCGGCTGGCTCAGGAGATTGGGTTTGAGGCGGCGATCGAAACTGTGGGTAAGCCGGTGGTGTGATGGCGGGCAGCAGCGGCGGAATGCGCCTCGCTTTTCCGCCCTACAGCACCGTAGCTCCGTAGGGTGGAAGAGCGAAGCGCATTCCGCCACTCGTTTGTGTCTCTCGGGCTCGGCTTTCCCGGTTATCACGGGTGCGGTCTATTCTCATTGCCGTCTCATTTCACTGTGTGTGAGACAGTTGGATCATGTGGTGAGATAATGGCGAGGGCATGTGGCGGGCCTTGATGGGGTCACGATGGAGATAGGGTTCACACGGAGTTAGCCAGCGGCCGCGGCCGCACAGCGGTGCTTACACAAACGAACGGACATTACCCACGGATCGGGCCGTCGAGGCTCATTTGTATGACCGTGTGCGCAACTTTCTCGCCCGGCGCTGCAAGCTGCCGACGCGCGGCACACGGCACATCACCAAGGACGCGGTGTTCGGCAAGCTTGGCCTGCCGCGTCTGCGTATGTGCCGGAACCGGGACGCCACCTCGTGAGCGGCGACTACGGCACCGCGCCCCTCCTCAACTCTACTGTGAACCCTTCCCATCGCCTTACCGTGCACCGTGGTTTCCCCCGAAGCTATCTCACCGCATGATCCAGCATCCCACACGTAATGAAGTGAGACATCGACGAGAACAGACCGCAGCCGTGATGACCGGAAAGCCGAGCCCACATACGCCCCTCCCGCTCTATGAGCTCACCACCCCAAAGCGCCGATCGCCCCCGCCCCGTGGCACAGCCGCCGCGGCAGGCGCCGCGCCGAGTTGCCGGTGATGCCGCCCAAAGCCAGCACAGGCAGCCGCGCCCGCCGCGCCAGCGCCGCCCAACGCACCGGCCCCATCGCCGCCACGTCGGGATGGCTCGCGGTGGCGAACGCCGGCGAAAGAAACGCGAGCCCCGCGCCGGCCCGCGCCGCCCGCCGCAGCTCCGGCAGCGAATGCGCCGAGCTGGTCACCAGCCCGCGGCGCGGCCGCACCATCCCCGGCCACCGGCCGCCGCGCAGATGCACGCCGGCACCGAGCGCCGCCGCCAGCCGCGCATCCCCCGCCACCACCAGCGCCAGCCGCCGCGCCCGGCAGATCCGTGCCAGCGCCCGCCCCAGCGCCGCCCGCCCCGGTTCGCTGTCATGCCGCAGCACCACCCCCGCCAGCCCGCGCGGCAGTCGCCCCACCGCACCGCGCGGATCCGCAAGCCGCCGTCCATCAGTGAACAGCCACACCGTAACCCCCCCTCCCCTGGCGCTGGCGGGAGGCGGCCGAGGGGAGGGAGCCACGGGCGTCAGCCAACGGAACCGCACCCCGGAAGGGACCTGGGGGAAAGAGCGTGCCTTGACGGCGCGTGCCCAGGCGATGAGCCTTCGGTCCATGTCGGAGCTTGCTCCCCAGGGCGTCGCGGCCAACCTGCGCCGGATCCACGATCGCATCGCCAACGCGGCGATCCGCTGCGGCCGGCACCCGGAGGATGTCACGCTCGTCGCGGTTTCCAAGACCAAGCCAGCCGAGGCCGTGCAAGAAGCCCTGGCCGCCGGCCAGACCGTGTTCGGCGAGAACCGCGTTCAGGAAGCGGCGACCAAATTCCCCCCCCTACGCACCGCGCATCCGGCATTGAAGCTGCACATCATCGGCGGGCTGCAGACCAACAAGGCCTGCGACGCGGTGCGCCTGGCCGACGTGATCGAGACCCTCGACCGCCCCCGCCTCGCCAACGCGCTCGCTGCCGCAATGGAAAAAGAAAACCGACACCCCGCCCTGCTGATCGAAATCAACACCGGCGACGAGCCACAGAAATCCGGCATCACCCACAACGAAGCGGATGGTTTCATCGGCGACTGCAAGGCCCGGTTCGGCGACCAGCTTATAGGCCTGATGTGCGTCCCCCCGCTCGATCAGGACCCGCGGCCGCATTTCGAGTGGCTCGCCGACCGCGCCGCCAAGCACGGGCTGACCACGCTGTCGATGGGCATGTCCGCCGATTTCGAGACTGCGATTGCCTGCGGCGCAACCTGGGTACGCATCGGCTCCGCGATATTCGGCGCCCGATGAGACCCGTCGTCATGGCCGGCGACGGCCGGCGATCCACGACTTTGGAGCGGATGCCAAGAAAAGACGTGGATGGCCGGGTCAAGCCCGGCTATGACGCAAACGTGCAGCGCCAGCATTTTCATTCAACCGTGGTGCGTGCCGGCGCGCTGGCTGACTGCCGTGAATCTTCCTTCCTTACCTTCCTTCCCCTCACAACCCCCCAGTCACATCGATCGTAACACCAGTAACAAAATCAGCATCGGCCGAAGCCAAAAAGCAGATCACCCGCGCCTGATCCACCGCCTCCGCCACCCGCCGCAGCGGGATGCGCTCGATCTCGGCGGCCTGTTCCTCCGGCGGGCGCTGGTTCCAGCGCGGGCGAATGCGCTCGGTCAACGTCAGGCTTGGCGCGATCGCATTCACGTTGATACCGAACGGCCCCAGCTCGTGCGCCAGCTTGCGCGTAAACGCGATGATTCCGCCCTTGGCCGCCGCGTAAGCACTGCTGGAACTGGCGCTCAGCCCGCGTCCGGCGATCGAGGCCAGATTGACAATCTTCCCCCGCCGCTGGCGCTTCATCACCGGCACGACGGCGTGGCAGAACAGGAACGTGCCGTCCAGGTTGAAGGCGACCAGCTTCTGCCACTCGACCAGCTCCAGCTCCTCGACGCCGGCGGCCGGGCGCGGGATCACCGTACTGCCGCCCACCGCGTTCACCAGAATGTCGATGGTGCCGAGCTCGGCCGCGACCTCAGGCACCAGCGCCTCGACCTGCGCCGGATCAAGCGCATCGACGCGCCGCCCATGCGCCTGACCGCCGGCACGATGGATAGCCTCCACCGCCGCATCGAGCCTGGTCGCGTCAGTATCGACCAGCACCACCACCGCGTCCTCGCTCGCCATGATGTTCGCGGTGGCGCGTCCGATGCCGCTGGCCGCCGCGGTAATGATCGCCACTTTGCCGGCAAAGCGCATCGCCATTCCTCCCGTGGTCGTTTCGCCCGTAAAGGGCGCCCCGCACAAATGCCTTGTCAATCCCGTACCACGTCTGCAAAGCTCGCGGTACAAACGGGAGGTCATCCATGGATCAGATGACGGTAGCCGGTAGGCACTGGCAGGCCGGCCTGACCCGCGTACCCTACTGGGTATACCAGGACTCCGATCTGCCGGCGCTGGAACAGAAGCGCATCTTCGAGGGGCCGGTCTGGAACTACCTCTGCCTGGAAACCGAAATCGCCAATCCCGGGGACTGGCGCGCCACCTTCATCGGCAGCATGCCGGTGGTCGTCGCACGCACCGCCGACGGCGCCATCGCCGCGTTCGAAAACCGCTGCGCCCATCGCGGCGCGCTGATCTGCCTCGACAATGGCGGCAACGGAGCCAAGGACTTCCAGTGCGTCTATCACGCCTGGCGCTACGACCTGTGCGGCAACCTCGCCTCCGTCGCATTCCGTCACGGCGTCAACGGCAAAGGCGGCATGCCGCCCGATTTCCGGCTGGAAGCACACGGTCCACGCAAGCTGCGCACCGCCGCGCTCTGCGGCTTGGTGTTCGGCACGCTGTCAGCCGCCACACCACCGCTGGAAGAATGGATCGGCGCCCCCATCGTCGCGAAGATCAAGCGTGTGCTCGGCGGCCGCCGGCCGGAGATCATCGGTCGGTTCACCCAGCCGTTGCCGAACAACTGGAAAGTCTACGCTGAGAACGTCAAGGACACTTATCACGCCAGCCTGCTGCACCTGTTCTTCGCCACCTTCCGTATCAACCGCCTGTCGCTCGGCGGCGGTGTGACCATCAGCGAGTCCGGCGGGCATCACGCCAGCGCCACCCGCGTGCCGACCGATTCGGTCGATACCACCTATCAGGGGATGCGTTCGGTCGATGACGGCTTCCGCCTCGCCGACCCGAGCATGCTGGAGACCCATCCGGAATTCGGCGATGACATCCAGTTGCAGATCCTGGCCCTGTTCCCCTGCTTCGTGCTGCAGCAGATCCGCAACTGCATCGCGCTGCGTCAGGTGACTCCGCGTCGACTGGACTCGACCGATCTCGATTGGATCTTCCTCGGCTTCGCCGACGACTCGCCAGAACTCCGGACATTGCGATTGAAACAATGCAACCTGGTCGGCCCGGCTGGTTACGTGTCGATGGAGGATGGCTGCGTCGGCGGCTTCGTGCAGCGCGGCATCGCGGCCGCCGCCGAGGCGGGCTCGGTAGTGGAAATGGGCGGCGACGTCGCTTCCTCGCAGGACACGCGCGCCACCGAGGCCGCCGTGCGCGGCTTCTGGAAGCAGTGGCGCGCCACGATGGGGATTTAGGCGTGATGGAGTCGCCGGAGACGTTGTTCCGGCTGGCGGCGCTGAACAGCGCCTATGCCGCGGCGATCGACGCCGACCGGCTGGAGGAATGGCCGGGCTTCTTCCTCGAGCGCTGTCTCTATAAGATCACCACGGCGGAGAACCACCGGCGCGGCTACGCGGCAGGTATCGTCTACGCCGATACCAGGGCGATGCTGACCGACCGCGTAGCCGCGCTGCGCAACGCCAACATCTACGAGCGGCAGACCTACCGCCACATCATCGGCCTGCCGCTGCTGCACAACACCACCGGCGACCTCGGCGCCGAGACACCGTTCCTGGTGGTGCGCACCATGCGAGACGGACGCATGGACCTGTTCGCCGCCGGCATCTATCTCGATCGCGTCCGCACAGACACCGACGGCGCGCTGCGTTTCGCCGAACGCCTGGTGATCTGCGACAGCCCCCGCTTCGACACGCTGCTGGCGATCCCGCTCTGAACACGCGCCGACCGCCTCCGGCGATCGAAGACGAGCTCTGCCAGCGAATAACCGTCCAGCACCGCGGCGATCGCGTCGCGCGCCTTGCGCAGCATCGGGCGCAGTGCACACAGATCGAGGTCAGGGCAATCCGCGCACGGGCCGAACTGCGTCTTAGGGCCCGCGGCGGAATAAGTGCTTCAAGGCGGTTGTTGATTTGGCTCAATGGTGTAGTTCCACTCGCCATGGAATGCGTGGCGCGTGATGTTGATCGCCTGCATCTCGTCATCGGACACCTTCACCCCCTTGGGATAGAGGTTGCCGTCGAGCTCGCAGCAGACCCTGAGACCAGTCTCGGTGGTTGTAGAGCTGATCAGTTGCACGATCACCTGATGGCTCACCAGTGGCTTGCCGCGCCAGTTCATGGTGATGAAGGCGAACAGCCGGTGTTCGATGCGGTTCCATTTGCTGGTGCCGGGTGGCAGGTGGGTAACCGTGATCTTCAGGCCGGTCTCGTTGGCAAGACGCTGGAGTTCGCGTTTCCATAGCTTCACCTGCGGCCCGTTGCTGCCGCCGCAGTCGGCGGTGATCGTCAGGCACGTCGCATTGGGATAACGCTGCTTGCCGAGCCTATGCCACCAATGCCGGATGCTCTCGACCGCAAAGGCGCCGGTATCAGCGCTGATGCCGACGCTGATCCAGCCGTGGTTGGCAGCAATGTCGTACACGCCATAGGGAGCGACCTTGCCAAGTTCCGGGATCTTGAAGTCGTGCACCCGCACCGGTTCGGGATCCCCCTTGCGACGCAGCTCACGGCCGTTGTTCTTGAAATCCCCAACCAGCTCCTTCTTCTTGGTGTCCACTGAGATCGCCGGCTCGCCCGCGGCGATCGCCGCTTGCACCGTCGCATTGACGTGCTCGAACTGGGCGTTGCGATCCGGATGGTTGCTCCCCTCCCGCGTCTTGCGGTTGGCCTGGCAACTGTAGTTCAGTTGCCGCAGCAGCTTGCCGAGCACGCGCTGGCTGACCTTGAAGCCAAGCGCGGTCAGCTCCTTGACGAGGTGACGCTGACTGCGGCTGACCCAGCGCAGCGGCGAGCCGGGATCGCCGCGAATGGCGTCCTCGATCAGTTTCTCCAGCGCCGCCGGCAACCCGGGTTGCCGGGTCACCGCGCTCTTGCGGCCAGCGCCGGGCCGGCGCAGCCGGGCGCCCAGTTCATTGCGACCGCACCGCAGTTCCGCAATGCCTCGCTGGATGGTGCTGCGCGCCAGCCCGGTTGCGCTCGCGGTCGCGGTGACGCCGCCAGGGCCCTGCGCCAGCGCTTCGTTGGCGGCGAACAGTCGCCGGGCACGTTCATCGAGGAAGGCTGCTGCTTTCCGCCAACGCGCACGGATGTCGGCGATGTCGATCACACCGCGACGCTAGCCGACGCATCTCGCGTCGCACCTAGCAAATTCTCAGATTCTATTCGTGCTTTGTTTGCGGCTCCTCAATTCGTTTGTTTCGCCGCGAGTCCTTACTGGCGCAAGGCGCCAGCGCCAGCGGACCATCGACGATGCGGATCACGTCGCTCGCTGCGATTCGCGCCGGTGCCCGTGCCAGCCTGTGGCCGCCATAGCGGCCCCGGCGGCTCTCCACGATCCCGTGATCGCGTAGCTCCACCAGGATGGCCTCCAGGAACTTTCGGGGGATGTCCTCCGCCTCGGCAATGTCCGAGGTCAAGGTCCAGACCTCGTCGTCCTGCCGCTCGGCCAGATAGATGCAGGCGCGCAACGCGTATTTCGCTCGAACTCGACAGCATTCAGCCCAACCCGGGCGAACCCTAACCCGGGAGCGCAACAAGTCAATCGGGCGGCGACGCCCGCCCGAATCCATATCCGCAAAGTCACTACTGTCCGGTTCTCGAGAGTGCCGAGTTCTGGGTTACTTCCTGGCGGCCTGTGACTTTCGCTCGTAGTCGTCAAGCCACTGCTCAGTGAGCCGGTCGAGCTCCTCGAGCTGGCGTTCGGAGTAGGATTCCGGCGCAAAGCCCTCGAGCCACCCGAGCACGTGAGTTTCGATCAAGTCGCGCGGCACGTCCGGATGCTCGGCATGGATGCGTTCTGCCGACTGCTCGATCGACAGCCGTTTCCCGTCGTCCCAGACGATCTTGCGCCGTTTGGGGTCGACGTCGGCATTATCCAGTGCGGCGAAGACCAGATCGAGCGCGTAGACCGAGCGTTCCCCCTCGGACGAGCCCATCCATTCGAGGAAGGCGTCAGTGAACGGGTTGTTCTCGAAGGGGTGTTTTGCGCGTCGCTTGCCCATCGGATGAGGATAGCACCGCGGGTCATTGCCGTCGCAAGGCTCGCTTCATCATCAAGCGGCTCTGCTCGATGCTCAAGGCGATCCACTGGGCGGTGAGCGCCTTGAAGCGCTTATAGTTGCGGATCTCACGCCGCACCTCGGGCAGATAGTCGCGCGGAACATATTCGGTCCGGCTCCTCATCTGCCGCGTGTAGCTGAGCTGGTAGTAGGGTCCCCTCCGGTTCTCTGGATCCTTGTACTGGCGGGTGAGCGATCCGGGCCGCATGTCTTCAATGCCGGCCAGCTGCGCCTTGATGCTTCCAATGCGCTTTCTGATCACTGCCAGGCGTTTGTTTGTCATAGGTTTAGCATATCAGTGCTATACTATGCTGGCAACAGAATCGAGAGGGCCCGATGCCGCTGTGGATGCCCTGGTGGAATGCGATTTGGCTGCTGCGTCCGGCGTTCTCGCGTCTGCGCACCTTCCTGTGGTTCGCCACGGCCGTGGCAGGCTTCACGGTGCGGACGGAACTGCTGGGCGTAACCAGCCTCGTGCGGGCGCTGAAGCTCGAGGCTCGCTTCTACAACAAGCTCGTCGATCACTTTCACAGCCCCGCCGTGAAGCTCGATCGGCTCGCGGCGCTGTGGACCCAGGTGGTGCTGCGGCTATTCCCGCAGCCACTGCGCATCAAGGGAAGGTGTGTCGTGGTCGGCGACGGCATCAAGATCCCAAAGCGCGGGCGCAAGATGCCGGCGGTCAAACTCCTGCACCAGCAGTCCGAGTCGAACACCAAGCCCGAATACATCATGGGACATTCCCTCCAGGCTGTGAGCGTGCTCGTTCAGGCCGCAGCCAGCGTCTTCGCCGTGCCGCTCGCCATGCGAATCCACGAAGGGTTGGTGTGGTCCAATCGCGATCGCCGCACCCTGCTCGACAAGATGCTTGCGCTCCTCGGGATCGTCGCCATCGCAGAACCCTTCTACTTCGTCGCCGACGCCTACTATGCCGCGCGCAAGATCGTCACCGGCCTGCTCGAGGAGAACAACCACCTGGTCACGCGGGTGAAGTCCAACGCCGTCGCCTACACCGCCCACCAGCAGCGTGGCCCGCGGAAGAGAGGTCGGCCCAGAGTCTATGGCAGCAAGGTCAAGCTCAGATCCCTGCTGGAAGACCCCAAGGGCTTCCAACAGGCCGAAAGTCCCGTCTACGGCGAGCACCAGGTGACCATCCAGTATCGGGTCCGCGACCTGCTGTGGCGCCCGGCCGGTCAACTCGTGCGCTTCGTGGCGGTGATTCATCCAGTAAGAGGCTCGTGCCTCCTGATGTGCACCGACACCTCTTTGGAGGCTATCGAGATCATTCGCCTGTACGGTCTGCGCTTCAAGATCGAGCACACGTTCAAGCAGGCGGTGCGGCTGATCGGTTCGTTTACCTACCATTTCTGGATGTCCGACATGAAGCCGCTGCGCCGCCGCAGTGGCAATCAACATCTCCATCGTGAGTCGCTGGAATACCGCAACGCCGTCAAACGCAAGCTCCACGCCTACCACGTCTTCATCCAGGCGGGTGTCGTCTGCCAGGGACTGCTTCAGTATCTGGCCGTCGCCTTCCCTCAGGCCGTCTGGAATTCCTTCGGCTCCTGGCTGCGAACCATTCGGCCCGGCATCCCGCCCTCGGAGCTGGTCGTGGCCAATGCCCTGCGCCAGAGCCTGCCGGAATTTCTCTTGAATGCCACCCCGAGCAACACCTTCGCGAAATTCGTCATCGAACGACAGGACACCAATAAAATGGAGGCCTTCCGCCTAGCCTCCTGAGCCGAAATTCCTCCGGAACTCTGGACTCGCGAGTCCGGTTAATAGCTGAATAAATTCAATTGGTTATCGTCCATGATGCATTCAGAACCGTCGGATGTTTGAAGGATTACACATTCTATCGAAGCTTTTTCAAACACTGTCACCGAAAACACCTGCATCAATGTGTAGAGTGATACGTCCAGCTTCAGCCGCTTCCGGACGATGGCAACCAGCACGTAGACCGATACGGCGATCCAGATCTGGGTCTTCATCGCATTCTCCGAGGTCCCATTGATCCGCAGGTGCTGCTCGATCCATTTGAAGAAAAGCTCCACCTGCCAGCGGCTTTTATACAAGTCGCAGATCGTCAATGCTGGCAAGGCTGTCTGATTGGTAAGGAACACGACCAGACGCTGCTGGGCGGCGCGCATCTGGCTCAGCAGCTGCGCCGGATCCAAGGTCGCTCGTAGCGCCTGGACCCGCTGCCGGACCCTAATGTCGCGACATGGGAGACCGCCGCGAGTGCCTTCGCGTGGTCAGTATGGACGGGCAGCAAATCGGGGTGAGTAGGCCGGAGGAGTTTCACCTCCGGCCTCTCGCAGAACCGGACGTGAACCTCTCGGCTCATCCGGCTCCCACCATCCAGCCTATGGACAGGTACGGCTTGCAGGTCATGCGGGATTCCTCCCGGTTGCCCGGTTGATCCCCCATGCCTGCCGGATGGCACCGCCCCTTCGCTCCTCCGCCATTACAGCGGTCTCAACGCTACTACGAGCGGTTCCGCCCCTTGGCGGCGCATCGCTACTGTCGGCCTCGCCTTGCGGGCTTGTGCCTTTCGCTTGCCATCGCCACCGAAGGTTCCCGCAGTTCAACGTGAGAGCCTGAAACAGGATCGCGCTGCCTCTATGCCGGACGCCGTCTGGCCCGTAAGCAGGTATCGTCCAGACTGATCCCGGCGTAACATCACCCGCCGGTTTCGACGTCATCTGAGTACTTTCGACACTTGAGCGGCAGTTCACTGGTGTTCGCCTTCCTGTCTCCCACCTGACGCCTCGCGGCGCCTTTTCCGTAACGCTCACGACCCGGGCTTTTGACCCACGCCGCTTACGGTGGTTTGCAACCTGCTCCTGCAAGCCGGTTGCGGGGGGCCGTCCCCCATCGCTCACGCCGCTTTCTGCGGCACACTGACGCCGGTCACATCCAAGACCTTCCTGACGCTCTGACCCGGATTTAAGAGCACCAGCCTCCCCCCTGCTGCTGCACGATTTTCGTCGCATGCAGAAGGATCCGCAACCCTATGCAAGCGAGAAAGCTGACCCGCGAGAGATCGACGACAACACCGTTATTTTCGGCTGTCACATTACTGATTTGGTCTCGATGTCTCGGGCACCTTTCGTGTCGAAGCGGCCAGTGACGTGGTCGCAACCAACCGGCGAGAGCGCTCTGGCGACTTATAGTCTGGCTCTTGCGGGCGTCGGTTATGTGGCGCCCGGGCAGCAGGATTGGCCACCCCCGGGGCCTCAGGCGCCCCCACATACGCCGCCGCCGGCAGGCGATCTCGTCACCTCGCCACGCGAGCGGGAAAAGGAACTGGTCTGAACGGGTGGATCGAGCAGACGTTGCCGACGACAGCAGCGCCGACCACCAGCAGCAGTGCGACCCTGCTGCATGGACCGAGCCTCGGACGCATTGAGGCTAGGGAGTTATCCGGATAGATTGTGCCAGCATGCAGTCCAAGAGACCGATGGCGACGGGCACTGTTGTCGCCGAGCACGTGTCCGTGCGCGACCACAATGTATCACCCCTCACTCACTTGTAGCGGCTGATATCGGAGCCCCGCCGCCGCATCGGTGGCGGCTGAACCTATACGCGCACGCGCGCGGGACCGGCAACGAATTCGCCAATCGTGGACGCGTAGGTGAAGCCGTGTCGGCGCGCGAGGGTGAGCACCTCCTCTTCCGCCGCCGGCGCGCAGGCGATCAGCAAGCCTCCGCTGGTCTGCGGATCGCACAGAATGTCGCGCGCCCAGCCGGCCAGCGTGGGGCTGAGGTCCACTGCGGCGCCGTAGCTGGCCCAGTTCCGCTGTGCGGCACCGGTGCCCACCCCGGCCTGGGCCATCTGGCGCGCGGCTGGAAATATCGGCAGCGCCTCCCACGTGAGCACGGCGCCGAGCGAAGACCCCCGGCACATCTCCAGCGTGTGGCCGAGCAGCCCGAAGCCTGTCACGTCAGTGACGGCGTGCACGCCCCGAATATCCGGCAGCCGCGCGCCCACGTCGTTGAGTTGCGTCGTCGAAGCGAGCATCTCCGCGTAGGACTGGCCGTCTAGCTCCCGGCGCTTGAGCGCCGCGCTGAAGATCCCAATGCCCAGACGCTTCGTAAGGATCAGACGATCCCCCATGCGGGCGGTGCTGTTGCGCAACAGGCGCGCCGGATCGAGGGTGCCGATGGCCACCAGCCCATAGATCGGCTCGGGCGCGTCGATCGAATGACCGCCGGCGACCGGAATGCCGGCCGCGGCGCAGACCGACGCCCCGCCTTCCAGGATGCGCTGGATCACCTCGACGGGCAGCCGGTCGATCGGCATGCCGACCACGGCAAGGGCAAAGATCGGCGTGCCGCCCATTGCATAGATGTCCGCTAGTGCATTGGTCGCGGCGATGCGGCCGAAATCGAATGGGTCATCGACGATCGGCATGAAGAAATCCGTCGTGGCGACGATGGCGAGCCGATTGCTCACCTGATAGACGGCGGCATCGTCCGCCGTGTCCGCGCCGACCAGCAATTGAGGAAAGCCGACAGCCTGCGGCACGGTGGCAAGAAGTTGTGCAAGCACCGAAGGCGCAAGCTTGCAGCCACAGCCGCTGCCATGCGCAAATTCAGTGAGCCGAATGGGACCTGCCACGTTAGGCACTCCTGTCAAGCGGGTTTGCTCGTACTGGCACGCAGAGCGCGCGCCCCGCCGGTGACGAGCTATCAACGGAAGACGATCGAGCCTGCGCCGGCGGAAGGGAATGGGTGTCGAACCCACCAAGGACCGGCCTACGGCCCCTCCCGGATTTGAAGTCCGGACGCCCCACCGGGGACGTATCCCTTCCACACCGCGCTTTCGCCGAAAAGATCGCGACGACGCGGGTTGATGCGCCGCAGATCGCCACGACGCAAAGTTACGCCGTGCCGGTCGAGGAACTCAAGGATTTGGATCGCGACCTTCCTGCCGCTGCCAAGCCGGTCACGTAGATCGGCCGCGGCGAAGCCTGAATTTGGCGCGACTGCCGCCAGTTGCTCTGCGACCGCGACGATCTCCGCCACCGTCGGACGCAGAAAAAAGTGGTCCTGCGCGACCTCGTCCACCCTTCCGATGCGCGCAGCAAGCTTGAGCAGACGCCGAACCTCGACCTCCGGCACATGCAGCAAGCCGGCGATATCGCGCACCCGCGGCGGCCGGAACCGTTCAGACCCAGAAAGCAACGGCAGTACACGGCGCCACAGACCTTCCTGTCCCGGCGAAAATCGCGCCTCGTGCGCCGGCAAGCGAATCCAGGCGCCGCTGGTCGCGACCTCCCCGAACTCGGCGAGCTTGCGCACCACGGCCGCAAACACGGGGGGCGGCAGGCGTGGCGACAACGCGAGCCGCAGCCGATCGCGGGGCATGCCCTGCAGGTCGGGGTTTGCTGCATGATAGGCACCGAGCACTTCTGCGGCACCGCGGCGCAACCCGATCCAGGTCCGCGCGGTCAGCGCAAACTGCGCGCCCTCCCCGGTCAGCGTAACGAGGCCGAGGCGAGCGGCCAGGGCAGCGCCCTCCGCCGCCGTCAGTGCGCGGTCGCGGGCGAAGGCGGGCAAATCGACATAGAATGGCGGCCCGTCCAACAGCCGGCTGAGCGCCTGGGCCGGATCGCTCTCCGCGCGCGCGGCGAGCTCTTTCAGTCGTTCAGGCGTGCGGCGCCGCCGCGAGGGAGCGCGCAGATCGACGAGATGCCCGCCGCCCAACGTGCGGCTGGCGGTGGTGTCGCGCAGGACGAACCGATCCGACACCGCCACCGCGATCGGGCGCTCCAGCACAAGTTGCACAAGGCCGCTGCCGCCGGGCAGCACCGGATCGTCACCCAGCAACACGATGCGGGCACCGACCTCGGTTGCGGCATGATGCAGCCGCACCGGCATCCATTGACCGACCGGCTTCGCCTCGCCCGGTAGCACGCGAAGCATTGCGTCGATACGCTGTGCCGGCGCGTGCAGGGCGGGATCGAGCACCACCTGGCCGCGGCGGACCGTATCCTTGCTGATGTCCTCCCCCACGAGATTGAGCGCGCAGCGCTCGCCGGCATTGCCGTTGTTTGCCGGACGGTTTTGGGCATGGATGGCCCGCACCCGCGCCTCTAAGCCCAGTGGGCTTACCACGACACGCGCACCCGGAGCGGTCCTGCCGGAAAGCACGGTGCCGGTCACGATCGTGCCCGCCCCGGCGAGCGAGAAGCAACGATCGATGGCAAGGCGGAAGCCGCCATGATCGTCGCGCGCAGGAACCGCCGCGACAGCAGCGAACAGCCGGTCGCGCAACGCAGCGATTCCCTCACCGGTGGTGCTGGAGACGGCGACGGATTGCACTCCCGCGAGCGCGGTGTCCGCAAGCAACGAGGTCACCGCCGCCTCGACCTCCGCGATGCGATCAGGTGACACAAGATCGCATTTGGTGAGCACGATCAGACCGCGCCTCACGCCCAACAAATCGACGATCGCAAGATGCTCGCGCGTCTGCGGCATGATCCCATCATCCGCCGCAACCACCAACAGGACAAAATCAATCCCCGTGGCACCAGCCAGCATGTTGTGGATGAAGCGCTCGTGACCCGGCACATCGACGAAGCCCATAACCGTTCCGTCCGGACATGGCATGTAGGCGAAGCCGAGATCGATCGAGATTCCTCGCGCTTTCTCTTCTTTCAGCCGATCGGTATCGACCCCCGACAGTGCGCGGACCAACGCGGTCTTGCCGTGATCGATATGGCCGGCGGTGCCGATGATCACGGCGAATCCCCGATGCCCGATGGCAGCGCCGAGAGGTTGGCGACGAACCCCGCTTCGTCGGTCAGGCAACGGCAATCAAGCACCAGACGCTGGTGCGAGATACGTCCGATCACCGGTGCCGGCAATGAGCGCAGCGCCCCAGCGAGCGCGGTCAAGGCGGCGCCACCGTGCTTTTGGCGTGTGCTCCGCACCGCGAGCCCCGCACTTGGGATGGTTTCGACAGGTAAGGCGCCTGAGCCGATCTCGCTGCGACACATGACAACCTCCACCGCGAAGGCGGCGCCAACCGCTGCAGCCAGCGTCGGCGCGAGCCGCTCCGCCGCCGCCCTGATCTCGGCCACGGGGCGGGCAAGCAGCCAGAGCGTCGGCAGTCGCTGGGCGAGCCGGTCCGGGTCGCGATACAGGGCGAGCGTCGCGGCAAGCGCGGCAACGCGGATCTTGTCGAGCCGCAAGGCGCGCTTGAGCGGGTTGCGGTTGATCGCGGCGATCAGATCATGCCGCCCGACGATCAACCCGGCTTGCGGTCCGCCGAGCAGCTTGTCCCCGGAGAAGGTGACGAGATCCGCGCCGTTCGCGACCGCCTCGGCGACCGTCGGCTCGCGCGGCAGCCCATAGTGCGCGAGGTCCACCAGTACGCCCGAGCCGAGATCGTGCAGCAGAAGCACGCCGTGCTCGCGCGCCAGCGTCGCCAGGTCGGAGCCGGACACCGCGGCGCTGAAGCCTTCGATGCGGTAGTTCGACGGATGCACCTTGAGAATCAGCGCCGTTGCCGGGCTGATTGCGCCCGCGTAGTCAGCGAGATGGGTGCGGTTGGTGGTGCCGACCTCAACAAGCCGGGCTCCTGCTCGCGCCATGATGTCAGGCAAGCGGAACGAACCGCCGATCTCGATCAGCTCGCCGCGCGACACGATCACCTCGCGCCCGAGAGCGAAGGTGTTGAGCACCACCAGCACGGCGGCCGCATTGTTGTTGACGGCAGTGGCATTCTCCGCACCGGCAAGCGAAGCGAGGAGTCCGCGCAAATGAGCGTCCCGCTCGCCACGTGCCCCGGAGGCGGGATCGAATTCGAGCGTGACCGGCGCACGCATTGCGATAACAGCTGCTTCCACCGCCGACTCGGCGATCGGGGCGCGGCCGAAATTGGTATGCAGTACGGTTCCCGTCAGATTGTGAACCGGCCTCAGCGTCGGTGCGGCAGCTTCGGCGAGGTGGCGGCACGCGAGGGCGGCCACGGCATCGATGTCGGCGCTTGCATCAGCCGCTACGCGCAGCCGTGCCAGCGCCTCGCGTACCGCAGCGGCCACCGCAGGCCGGCCGAATTCGGCAATCACTGGTACCATCGCAGCGCTGCGCAGCACCGCGTCTACCGCCGGCAGTCGACGCCCTGCCACGGGCGCGTTCATCTTGGCTCTCCGGGCTCAGTAGCCAAGCAGGAACGGGTTGACCCCGCCGCGCACAAAACCGGTTTCACGCAGAAGCAAATCGAGACCGAGCGAGGCGACATCGTCCGCCATCGGCTCCAGCGCCGGGTCCTTGTGCTGATGCAGAATCTTGACGTAGCGGCGGCAGGACTCGCAGGTTTCGGCCTTGATCGTGCCCGCATCTCCTTCGATCTCTTGATAGGCGATCCCCTTGGTCGATCCACACAGCGTGCACTTGATGCGGACATAATTCCACAGCGTGCCGCAAAGCCCGCAGGCGCAATAGCGCGTGTTGCGCGCACCCGGCCAGCCGACCAACAGCGAGGCGAGCGGCGGGCTGCCGCAGGCCGGGCAGGCACCGTCGCCGACCGGATGCAGGTGCTGCGCATCCAGACGGGCGACCATCTGGCTGAATACCACCTGCAGCGCCGCGCTTAGCAGGCCGTACTCGGCAAGCGCTTCGGTCGTGGGCGCCGGCTCCGCTAGCACGCGCCGTAAGACTGCCTGTCTTCGCGCGGCATCCATGGACTGAAAGCGTGCCACCGACTCCTCGGCCGGCGCAGGCATCTCGACCTCCTCGAGAGCCGCGAACAGCGCATCGACGGCGGCCAGAACCGGCTCACCGACCACGAAACGGGTCCGGTCGAGCGGTGGCAATGCGGTGTCGGCGATCTCATTCTGCGCCGCGATCGGCGGCAGCGGAGGCGGGGGCAGGGTCGCCGCCAGTCGCTCTTAAATCGTCACGACCTCGGCGAGGAAGGCGAGATAGGGGGCTAGCGTATGCCCCTCGGCGACCGCCCTCAACCGCTCGGCGCGAGCGGCGAACAGAGCGACCGGTTGCGGCAGACGCACAAAGCTCGCCTCGGCGAATTCGCCGAGCGGAGCTGGCGTCCCAACCGATCCCCCGATCAAGCTCCCTCTGGGCGCTTTGCCACGGGCCATGTGCGGCACTGATGCGCGTCGAAGCCGCCGAAAGCAAGATCCGCCCCCAAGTCTCGGGAGGCTTGTTGATCGGGGAAGGTGCCGTCGTGTCCGATGGGCCGGTTATTCGGCCGGTACGCTGATGTCCGGCTTGCTGCGCTGAGCCGACGCCACCTGGCGGAGCCACTTGCGGTGATGCTTCCACGCCCAACCGCCGGTGACCGTCCCCCAGATCATCGCGCGCAGCGTCCCGGTTTCCCACGTGCCCATATGCACATGGACGATGAAGGCGAGGATCGCGAGGATCGCGGCGATCGAGTGGATAAGCACAGCGACGCGCTGGGTCGAGATCGCCGTCACGCGGCCGAAATAGGCCTGCCAGATGATGATGCCGGTGACCAACATGACGATTACCAGCAGCGCCATCCCCCAGAAGTAGAGCTTCTGGCCCGGATTGAACTTGCCGACCTCCGGCAGGTTCTCCTCCCGGCGCGCCATCACATCGCCGAGGCGCTTCATCCAGAGATTGTCCTCGGGCGCCGACCAGAGGCAACTGCCGACCATGCGAACGAAGAGGTAGAGATAGCCGACAGCGAGCACGAGACCGATCCACGGGTGCAGCAAACGTGCCGTCTCGCCGCCACCAAACAGGCCGGTGAGGAAGAAGAACCCGGGGTAAAATAGCCCGAGGCCGGAAAGCGCAAGCAGGATGAAGGCCAGCGCGACGATCCAGTGCACGATCCGCACATCGATTGCGTGGCGCCGTACCGTCGTTTCAGCGGCGGCTATGGGAGACGGGGCCATCATTTGTCTCCTTCGATCAGTTCTTTCGCCTTCCTTTCATCTTCCTCGGAAACGCGGCTCACCCCGGTACCGAAGTGGTGGGCGACAGCGCCGACGAACACGGCGGCCATCGCCGCGAGGCTCACATATTTCTTTGCTGCGCCTTTCCAGACCTTCACCCAGGGACTGATCCCCGGGTTGCTTGGCAGGCCGGAATAGAGTTCCGGCTGGTCCGCATGTGGCAGCACGTACATCACATGGGTTCCGCCGACCCCTTGCGGGTTGTAGAGGCCCGCATTCTCGAACCCGCGTGACTTGATGTCGGTGATCCGCTCAGCGGCGTGCTGCAGCATCGCTTGCTTGGTGCCGAACACGATCGCCTCGGTCGGACAGGCCTTGGCGCAGGCTGGTCCGTCTCCCACTGCCACGCGGTCGGAGCAAAGCGTGCATTTGTGTGCCTTGGCCGGAGCGGCAGAGATGCGCGGGATGTTAAACGGACAACCCTTCACGCAATAGCCGCAGCCGATGCAGTTCTCGGCGACAAAATCGACGATGCCGTTGGCGTACTGCACGATTGCGCCGGGTGCGGGGCAGGCCGCGAGGCATCCCGGATCCGCACAATGCATGCAGCCGTCCTTGCGGATCAGCCATTCCAACTCGCCGGTCTTCGGGTTCTCCCATTCATTGAACCGCATCAAGGTGAACATGTTGGGCGTGAGATCTTCCGGGACCTGATAGGACCCGGTGAAAAAACCGATCTCCTGCACCTGGTCGTTCCATTCGAGGCAGGCTGCCTGACACGCCTTGCAGCCGATGCACTTCGAAACGTCGATCAGCTTCACGACTTCATCGCGGAACGTGACCTCGGCGTTCGCTGTCGCTGTCGCCGAGGTCCGCACCACAGTCATTTCACGGGCTGCGACCATCGCCGTCCTCCCTCAGGCCGTCGGCGGTGCGGTGGGTGGCGTGGTGGGCTCGATGTCGAGCAGGTATGCCTTGAACTCGGGCGTCTGTGAGTTCGCATCGCCGACGAAGGGTGTGAGCGAGTTCGGTCCGAAGCCCTTGCGCGCGACGCCCATGAACCCCCAGTGCAGCGGCACGCCCACTACATGCACGGTCTTGCCATTGATGGTCAGGGGTTTGATCCGCTTCGTCACACAGGCCACGGCTTTGACCGAGCCCCGCTTGGACCACACGCGGACCCAACTGCTGTTGGCAATGTTCTTTTCCTTCGCCAGTTCTTCGGAAAGCTCGACGAAGAACTCCGGCTGCAGGGCCGCATTGACCCGATTGTGCTTGGTCCAGAAGTGGAAGTGCTCGGTCAGCCGGTAGGACGTGCCGACGATCGGGAATTCTTTTGCCTCGCCGAAATCCTCGAGGTCATCGGCGAACACGCGTGCAGCCGGGTTGCCGCGCACCTTGGGTGCAAGGAGGTTGGCTATCGGGGCTTCGAACGGCTCGTAGTGAGCCGGGAACGGGCCATCCACCATCAGCCCGCGCACCCAGAGCCGGCCCACGCCTTCCTGCACCATGATGAACGGCATCACCGTGTCCGGCTTGGCCGCCGGCGCGATGTCCGGCACGTCGTAGCCGGTCCACATCTTGCCGTTCCATTCGATGATCTTCCGGCTCGGGTCCCAGGGCTTGCCGGACAGGTCGCAGGACGCACGATTGTACAGGATCCGGCGGTTCACCGGCCAGGAGAATGCCCATTTCGGGAAAAGTCCGGCATCGCCGACATCCGTGCTGTCGCGGCGGGCCATCATGTTGCCTGCTTCGGTATAGCAGCCGGAATAGATCCAACAGCCCGAGGCGGTGGAGCCGTCGTCCCGGAGGAACGCGAACGACGGAAGTTGTTTGCCTTTCTCCACCAACACCTTGGTTGGGTCTGTCGGATCGGTCAGCGTCGACAGCGCGCTGCCGTTGATTTCGCGGGCAAGCTCGTCAGGAGTGGGGTCGCCGGGATTCTTATATTGCCAGTCGAGATTGAGAATCGGCTCGGGCAGCTTGCCGCCTTCCTTCTGGTAGAGCGCCTTCATGCGCAGATGGATCTGCGCCATGATCCAGACATCCCGCTTTGCCTCGCCGGGTGGATCCCCGCCTGCCCAGTGCCACTGCAGCCAGCGGCTGGAATTGGTCAGCGACCCTTCATCCTCGGCAAAGCAGGTGGTCGGTAGCTGGATCACTTCCGTCGCGATCTTGGTCGGATCGACATCATTATAAACGCCATGGTTCTCCCAGAAGTGCGCGGTTTCGGTATCGAGTGGATCCATTACGACCAGGAATTTCAGCTTGGAAAGCGCGGTCGTTACTTTCGCGCGGTTGGGGAACGAGAGCAGGGGGTTGAAGCCCTGGCAGACGTATCCATTGATCTGCCCGTTGGCCATGAGCTCGAACGCCTGCAATATGTCGTACATCGGCTTGTCGAGCTTCGGGATCCAGTCGTACCGGTACCCGTTCTCGGCAGTTGTAGCCTCCCCCCACATCGCCTTGAGGAAGCTCACGAAGAACTTCTGGTAATTCTGCCAATAGCTGGTCTGGTTCGGTCGCAGCGGCTTGAAAGCGCGCGTCTTCAGATAGCTCGCCAAATCGGGCTCGTTCTCGTGCGGCATCGCCAGATAGCCCGGGATCAGCTCCGACATCAGCCCGATATCGGTGAGCCCCTGGATGTTCGAATGGCCGCGCAACGCGTTCATGCCGCCACCGCGCAGTCCGACGTTACCAAGGATGAGTTGCAGCATTGCCATGGTGCGAATGTTCTGTGACCCGGAGGAGTGCTGCGTCCAGCCGAGTGCATACATGGAGGTCAGCGTCTTGTTCGGCGCCGACGTCTCGCCGATCATGGCGGCGATCTTGAGGAATTTCTCCTTGGGCGTGCCGCAGATCCGTTCGACCGTTTCGGGAGTGTAGGCCGCGACGTGTTGCTTCAGAAGGTTCCACACCGAGCGCGGATGCGCCAGCGTCTCGTCCACCACGGCGTACCCATCCGGGCCGATCTCGTAATCCCAGCTCGAGCGATCATAGCTCCGTTTCGCCGGATCATAGCCGGTGAAAAGTCCATCCTTGAAGCTGTATCCCTCCTTAACGATTAACGTCGCGTTCGTGAAAGGCTTCACGTAGTCCCACTGCACCTTGTTGTTATCGATGCAGTACTTGATGAGGCCAAGCAGGAAGGTGATGTCGGTGCCGGGACGGATCGGTGCATACACGTCGGCGACCGCCGCCGTTCGGGTGAAGCGCGGATCGACCACGATCAACCGGGCGCCGCGTTCCGCCTTGGCCCGTGTCACCCACTTGAATCCGCACGGGTGCGCTTCCGCGGCATTGCCCCCCATGACGATGACGAGATCCGCGCTGCGAATGTCGGTCCACAGGTTGGTCATTGCGCCGCGGCCGAAGGTTGGGGCGAAACTCGCCACCGTGGGGCCGTGTCAGACTCTCGCCTGGTTGTCGAAGACGACAGCGCCTGCCCCGCGCATCACCTTGTAAGTAATCCATCCCGTCTCATTGGTACTGGCCGAGGCGGCAAGGAACCCGGTTGTCGTCCATCGGTTGACGGTCACGCCATTGGCGTTCGTGGTGACAAGATTCTTGTCACGATCATCCTTGAACTGTCGCGCCACACGGTCGAGCGCCCAATCCCACGAGACTTCCCGGAACTCCGTCGCCCCCGGCGCCCGGTAGCGCGGCGTGGTCAGTCGCGTTGGCGCGCGCACGAAATCGAGTAGAGCGGCACCCTTCGGACAGAGTGTCCCGCGATTTGTCGGATGGTCCGAATCGCCTTCGATATGCATGATTACGCGCTTGCCGCCGGTTTCCGCGGCCGGCTTCGCGTACATGATGATGCCGCAGGCCACTGCACAATACGGGCAGGTGTTGCGCGTCTCGACTGTTCCGGCGAGCTTGAACGGACGGATCGCCGCCGCCTGCGCGGCCTCAACCGCACTGAACCCTAACGCCCCTAGCGAGGTGACCGCGAGCGCCGCTCCCGTTCCGCCCAGGAACGCGCGGCGTGAAATTCCATCGGGCATACCCAGCGTCCTCCCAAGGCGGTCGGGTCACCTGCAGGCCGGAGCACACCCGCCCTGGAAATCCGAGTCGCGCCGTGTTGCTCGGCTGGCCGGTCGGTTCTCTCGCCCTTTTCCGGCCGCCGGAGGATGAACCTTACGCCCTCATATCTGTTCGTCAAGCCGGCCCCCGGGCGTTTGTGCAACTGCGAACACGATCGCCGAGCGGGAAAGCAGGGGTAGTTAGAAGGCTATCCGCGCCAATCCGGGATGCCGGCCGCTACTACTCCCCGGCAAGGGAGGTCGAGGCTCACCGAGGTGAACAACCGAGACACTGGGCATTCTGTCTCGGCGAGACTATGACCTTCTCTCGAGTCGGCACCAAGAACAAGGGCTCGAAGGTCTGTCACCGCCACCGCACGCTCGATCCGTCGGTCGGTCATGTCACGTTTTTTCGATGTTCCAGAACACGAGGTGTTGGTCCTAAGCACGCCCTGGACATTACGGCGCCAGACGTACGGTTGGCGGACCGTTCAGCAGCTGCATGACGGGGCCGGTCACCGCCGGAACCGCCGGAGAAACGAGACGAGGCGCGGATTGGATGCATGCTCCAGAATTTGCTCGGCAGTGCCATGCTCAACCATGATGCCGCCATCCATAAAAGTGACGGCGCTGGCAATCTCACGGGCGAACGCCATCTCATGCGTCACCACAATCATCGTCATACCCTCTTCGGTAAGCTTGCGGATCACCGCGAGAACTTCGCCGACCAGCTCAGGGTCGAGCGCCGAGGTGACCTCGTCGAACAGCACCACCTCGGGCGACATAGCGAGCGCACGCGCTATGGCGACGCGCTGCGCCTGCCCGCCGGATAGATGCCGCGGATAGGTATCGCGCTTCGCAGCAAGGCCCACTTTGGCGAGCAGGTCGTCGGCAATGTCGCGCGCTTCGGCCAACGGCAGCCGCTTCACGGTCCGCGGACCTTCCATGACGTTCTCTCGCGCTGTCATGTGGGGGAAGAGATGAAACTGCTGGAACACCAACCCGACGCGGGCACGAAATGCGGCCTGTTCCCGCGTCGAGAGCGATTTCGCCCTGGGCCCGAAGGTCATGTTGGTCTCGCCCACCCGCATACTCCCGCGCGTAGGGACTTCCAGCAGGTTGATGCAGCGCAGGAACGTCGACTTACCGCAGCCGCTCGGACCAATGATGAACTGCGCCTCACCGCGTCCTACCTGAAGCGACGCCGCCTTAACCGCCTCATGTTCACCGTAGCATTTATGGAGATTTTCGATGTCGATCATTGGCAGAGGACGCGCTGTGTCCGGCTGCATCGGATCAGATGTCATCGCGATGCTCCAACCGCTTTGCCAGCTTCTGCAGCGGATAGAGCATGGCAAAATAGGCGACGCCCAGACTGCTGTAGACTTCCAGCGGACGGAATGTCTCGGATACCAGAAGCTGCGCCTGATACATCAGGTCAGGTACCGCGACCACCGACAGGAGCGAGGTGTTCTTGATCTGCAGTACCGACTGGTTGACAAAAGGTGGCAGCATGCGCCGGGCCGCCTGCGGCAGTATTACGCGCCTCATCACCTGCCACGGCAGCATGCCGATCGCTCGCGCCGCCTGCCATTGCCCGCGGTCGATCGACTGCAGGCCACCGCGGAAAATCTCGGCCGAGAAGGCACCCATGTAGAAAGTCAGGCCCAGCCCGGCGGCAAGCCAGGCGGGAATAGTCACGTTCACCGCAACGGGAAGCGCGTAGTAGAACCAGATGATCTGGATCAGCAGCGGCGTGCAGCGAAATGCCTGAACGAACCCATTGATGGGTGACACCAGAACCCGTCGGCGGCTCAGCATCAGTATGCCGCATACCACGCCAATAAGCAGTCCCAGGACAATGGTTATGAAGGAATAGCCCGTCGTAACGACAAAGCCCCACAGCCACAAATCCGGATGCAGGGTGACCGCACCGAAATCCCAGTGGTATCCCATCGGCGGGTAACTCCCGTGATCCCGTCCGCCTCCCGGGATCAGTGACTTCGATGCACCAGCCGATCAGCCGTCGAACCCTCCTGCGTCGGTATGGTTCCGGTTTCGATTGGTCCTGGCCAGCCGAAATTCAGGCGCACATCGTTCTCTCTCGAGAGTGCCGAGTTCTGGGTTACTTCCTGGCGGCCTGTGACTTGCGCTCGTAGTCGTCAAGCCACTGCTCAGTGAGCCGGTCGAGCTCCTCGAGCTGGCGTTCGGAGTAGGATTCCGGCGCAAAGCCCTCGAGCCACCCGAGCACGTGAGTTTCGATCAAGTCGCGCGGCACGTCCGGATGCTCGGCATGGATGCATTCTGCCGACTGCTCGATCGACAGCCGTTTCCCGTCGTCCCAGACGATCTTGCGCCGTTTGGGGTCGACGTCGGCATTATCCAGTGCGGCGAAGACCAGATCGAGCGCGTAGACCGAGCGTTCCCCCTCGGACGAGCCCATCCATTCGAGGAAGGCGTCAGTGAACGGGTTGTTCTCGAAGGGGTGTTTTGCGCGTCGCTTGCCCATCGGATGAGGATAGCACCGCGGGTCATTGCCGTCGCAAGGCTCGCTTCATCATCAAGCGGCTCTGCTCGATGCTCAAGGCGATCCACTGGGCGGTGAGCGCCTTGAAGCGCTTATAGTTGCGGATCTCACGCCGCACCTCGGGCAGATAGTCGCGCGGAACATATTCGGTCCGGCTCCTCATCTGCCGCGTGTAGCTGAGCTGGTAGTAGGGTCCCCTCCGGTTCTCTGGATCCTTGTACTGGCGGGTGAGCGATCCGGGCCGCATGTCTTCAATGCCGGCCAGCTGCGCCTTGATGCTTCCAACGCGCTTTCTGATCACTGCCAGGCGTTTGTTTGTCATAGGTTTAGCATACCAGTGCTATACTATGCTGGCAACAAAATCGAGAGGGTCCGATGCCGCTGTGGATGCCCTGGTGGAACGCGATTTGGCTGCTGCGTCCGGCGTTCTCGCGTCTGCGCACCTTCCTGTGGTTCGCCACCGCCGTGGCAGGCTTCACGGTGCGGACGGAACTGCTGGGCGTAACCAGCCTCGTGCGGGCGCTGAAGCTCGAGGCTCGCTTCTACAACAAGCTCGTCGATCACTTTCACAGCCCCGCCGTGAAGCTCGATCGGCTCGCGGCGCTGTGGACCCAGGTGGTGCTCCGGCTATTCCCGCAGCCGCTGCGCATCAAGGGAAGGTGTGTCGTGGTCGGCGACGGCATCAAGATCCCCAAGCGCGGGCGCAAGATGCCGGCGGTCAAACTCCTGCATCAGCAGTCCGAAGTCGAACACCAAGCCCGAATTCATCATGGGACATTCCCTCCAGGCTGTGAGCGTGCTCGTTCAGGCCGCAGCCAGCGTCTTCGCCGTGCCGCTCGCCATACGAATCCACGAAGGGTTGGTGTGGTCCAATCGCGATCGCCGCACCCTGCTCGACAAGATGCTTGCGCTCCTCGGGATCGTCGCCATCCCAGAACCCTTCTACTTCGTCGCCGACGCCTACTATGCCGCGCGCAAGATCGTCACCGGCCTGCTCGAGGAGAACAACCACCTGGTCACGCGGGTGAAGTCCAACGCCGTCGCCTACACTGCTCACCAGCAGTGCGGCCCGCGGAAGAGAGGTCGGCCCAGGGTCTATGGCAGGAAGGTCAAGCTCAAATCCCTGCTGGAGGACCCCAAGGGCTTCCAACAGGCCGAAAGTCCCGTCTACGGCGAGCACCAGGTGATCATCCAGTATCGGGTCCGCGACCTGCTATGGCGCCCGGCCGGTCAACTCGTGCGCTTCGTGGCGGTAATTCATCCAGTAAGAGGCTCGTGCCTCCTGATGTGCACCGACACCTCTTTGGAGGCTATCGAGATCATTCGCCTGTACGGTCTGCGCTTCAAGATCGAGCACACGTTCAAGCAGGCGGTGCGGCTGATCGGTTCGTTTACCTACCATTTCTGGATGTCCGACATGAAGCCGCTCCGCCGCCGCAGTGGCAATCAACATCTCCATCGTGAGTCGCCGGAATACCGCAACGCCGTCAAACGCAAGCTCCACGCCTACCACGTCTTCATCCAGGCGGGTGTCGTCTGCCAGGGACTACTTCAGTATCTGGCCGTCGCCTTCCCTCAGCTCGTCTGGAATTCCTTCGGCTCCTGGCTGCGAACCATTCGGCCCGGCATCCCGCCCTCGGAGCTGGTCGTGGCCAATGCCCTGCGCCAGAGCCTGCCGGAATTTCTCTTGAATGCCACCCCGAGCAACACCTTCGCGAAATTCGTCATCGAACGACAGGACACCAATAAAATGGAGGCCTTCCGCCTAGCCTCCTGAGCCGAAATTCCTCCGGAACTCTGGACTCGCGAGGTTCTCTGTCAAGAAAAAATTATCCCGGGAAGAAAGAATGTCTGCCAGACTTGCAGACATGTTAAGGGGCGGCCATCAGGCGATTCAGTCACGAGGACATCGGTGAAAAAAGCGAAGAAGGCGGCCACCAGCCCTCGCACAGGCAGGCCCAAGCGCGGTGCTGCGCCGGTCGCGCGCACCGACAACCGGCTTGAATCGGCATTGGGACAGGTGGTTCGTGAATTTCGTAACCGCGCAGGCTTCGGCATTTCGGAGCTCGCCGCCCGTGCCGGACTGTCGTCAGGTATGGTCTTAAAGATCGAGAACGGAGCAATCTCGCCGTCGCTTGGCAGCATCCGGGCCCTTGCGCGTGCGTTGAAGGTCCCGGTCACGTCGTTGTTTCGCGAATTCGATGAGATTACCGACGCGACCTTCGTCCGGGCAGGCCAGGGAACGGTGGTCCATCGCGACGGGCTTAGCATCGCACACGAATATCGCGTGCTGGGCCAGACCACCGCCAAGGGTATCGCGGTCGAGCCATACCTGATGACGTATGACGAAGGTTCCCAGGTCTTGCCCTTCCTGCATCGCGCCGGCACGCAATTCATCTACGTGCTCGAAGGCAAACTCAGCTACCGGCATGGCAACAAGACCTTCCTGATGGAAGGGGACTCTCTTCTGTTTCAGGCGGACGTGCCACATGGTCCTGAGCAATTGCTCAGCACGCCAGTGAAATATCTCTCCGTCCTCTGTTTCCTTGGCGGAATGGGAGGCTGAGCTCCTAGAACTGCATGTTTGGCGGGAGTTGACTGGGACTGATGCCGATGCTTCCCATCGAGTCTGTCAGCCACTGGGTGATATTACCGTTCGCCCGATTGTACTCGCTCCACCTCTGGACGAATTTCTGAAACCGTCCATCGCTGTCCAGCCGCATACCGGCGTAAGACGGCAATGCATAGGATGGCGTCATGATATGCACTGGGCCGAGCTGGGGATTCTTCTCCAGTGCACCCAGGCTGCCCATGATGCCATCGATGTAACGGTCGGCGCGTCCCGACAGCAGCGCCAACACGCAGTCGGTGGAGTTCGCGAGAGCGATCTGGGTCGATTTCGGAGCAAAACGCTTGATCTGCTGCTCCGAACTGTTGCCGATCGAGTAGCATACGCGAACCGAAGGGTCGTTTAGATCCGCCCAATGATCCCCAGCGGCCTTCCAGCCTTTGCGATCGAGAGCGCCGAAGCCCAAGGTATAGAGCGGCCCGGCGAAATCGATGGCCAGCGCGCGCTCCGGTGTAGCATTGAATCCGAAGAAGACGTCGCACTTGGCGCTTTGCAGATCAAGCACTACCGTCGCAAAGCTGGTCTCTACGAATTCCGGGGTGACGCGCAGGTCCTTTGCCACGTCCTTTGCCATGGTCACGGCAAACCCTTGCCAATTGCCATTATTGTCCTTCCAGGAGTAAGGTTGGTATGCAGGCACGACGCAGGCGACCAGCTTCTTGCTGCTCATGATGTGATCCCAGGTCGAACCTGGTTCGGCGGCACCGGTGACGAGTGCCAAAATCGCGATCACCGCCAGCAGACGGCTCAGACGCAAGATAGCCTCCCACCAGCTACATTCCGCCAGCATACGTTTTGGATCCCGCTGCGCAGACATCACTTAGCGAGCGGGCGAATGCTCGATTGACAAGACGGTTGCACGCAGCGAAATTCCTGTCAAGAAGCTATTATCCTCTCAGGAACAGGTTTGCGCCGCCTGACCACGTGCGAAAGGGAGAGCGGTGACCGCGTTTCAGTTCTTTTTCGAGGGCCGGCCAGTCTCTGCCCGTAAAGGCCAAAGCGTCGCTGCCGCCTTGATTGCCGCCGGCGAACGATACCTGCGCATGGACGAAGCAGGCCGGCCGAAAGGCGTGGTCTGCGCCATAGGTGTGTGCTGGGAATGCCGGTGCAGCATTGATGGCAAGGCGGATGTGCGTGCCTGTATGACCGAGGTGCGCCCTGACATGAAGGTGGTACGCCAACAGGGGCTCGACCCGTGCGGCGGACGGTAGCTGTCGTCGGCGCTGGCCCTGCGGGACTGGCCGCGGCTATGGAGGCAGCCCGCCGCGGCGCACGGGTGATCCTGCTGGATGAAGCAGCACGACCGGGCGGACAGATTTATCGTCAGGCACATCCGGCGATCGGTGATGGGGAGTACGCCGAACCCGGTGAGCGTGCGCGCAAGCACGACCTTCTCGCGCGGTTTTGGGAGGCAGCGTCCGGGATCGACTACCGGCCAAATGTTGATGTCTACGCGTTGTTTTCGAATGGCGAGCTGCATTACGCGCAGGGCGATCTTAGCGAGGTGTTGCGCCCGGACGCCATCGGTCCTAGCGACCGGCGTGCGCGAGATGGCGATTCCTTTTCCCGGTTGGACGACTCCAGGCGTCATGTTCGCTGGCGGCGCGCAGGCGCTGCTGAAGTCGCAGGGAGTTCTACCGGGGAAGCAGGCCGTCGTCGCGGGCTGTGGTCCCTTGCCCGTTGTGGTCGCAGCGCAGCTTGTGCGCGCCGGCGGCACGGTGCAGGCGCTGGCGAGTCTGCGACCCTTGCGTGAGATGCTGCGTTATCCGCTGGCGCTATGGCACGGGCGAGCTATCGTTTACGAGGGGCTCCGCTATCTTCGCACAATCCGCCGGGCGCGAGTGGAAGAACTTCCGGCCTATGTACCGGTTCGTGCCATTGGCACGGAGCAGCTCGAGGCGGTGGTGCTTGCACGGACCAGTGACGACGGGCGGACTGTCGCTGGCACGGAGCGCGAACTGCCGTGCGACGTGCTCGCGATCAATTACGGTTTTGCCGCCAACAGCGAGCTTGCCGCGATGGCGGGTGCACAAGTGCGTTTCGAAGCGGGTGGCGGCGGCTGGCTCCCCGTTTCCGACGAATTCGGCCGCACCTCCGTTCCCGGCGTGTTGATCGCCGGCGACGGCGCAGGAGTTCGCGGGGCGCTTGTCGCCGAAGCTGAGGGGCAGATCGTGGGAGCAGCAGCGGCATCAAAACCGGAGGAGGTCGGCAGCACAGGCATGCGTAGCGCACTCCGCGACGCGCTCGATCGACGGCGCCGGCACCAGGCGTTTCAATCCGCGGTGCGCTCGACGCTACGCCTGCCACCGGCAATCTGGCGTGTGGTGACCGAAGATACCGTTGTATGTCGTTGCGAGAATGTTGTACTGCATGACCTACGTTCGGCGTTCGCTGCTGGCCATTCGTCGCTGAATGCGGTGAAGCGCAATGTCCGCAGCGGCATGGGATGGTGCGGCGGTAGAAACTGCTTGCGGGCGGTCGCGGCCCTAGCCGAGCTGTATGCCGGCGTCTCGCCGTCCGCCATGATGACGCCGCGGCCCATGGCACGCCCGGTCACATTCGGTGCGTTGGCCGCCCAGAACAAGGTAGCCGGCACATGAGCGTGCAAACCGTCAACGTCCTGATCGTCGGCGCAGGAGCGTACGGGCTCTCATCCGCCTGGTGGATGGCGAAGCGCCAATCCGGCGCGCGCATCCTCGTGGTCGATGAGGGCGAATTCGCCAGCGGTGCATCCGGGCGCAATGGCGCCGGGTTCCGCATGCAATGGGGGCTGGAACTCAACATACGCCTCTGCCAGGAGAGCTTGCACTTCTTCGAAACGGCGGTTGAGCAACTCGAGTATCCGCTGGGCATTGAACTCAAGCAGGACGGCTATCTTGTCCTCGCGCATAGCGAAAAGGCCTTTGCTACGCTGGGATCCGTGCTGCCGGTACAGCACCGGCTGGGCGTGCCGAGTGAACTACTCGATGCCGATGCCTGCGTCCGGATGGTTCCATCGCTCGGGCGCAATCGTCTGGTAGGAGGCTCGTTCTGCCCCAAAGACGGCAGCATTTCACCGTTCCGACTACTGGACGCGCTGCTTAAGGCGTGCCGCCGCGATCCGAATGTGCAGGTGCGCTACGGTACGCTGGTGCAGCGGATCGACAAGCCAAATGGCGCATTTCGCGTCATTCTGAATTCCGGCGTGGTCGAGGCGAAGCGCGTGCTGCTGTGCACGGACTGGGCAGTCCCGGAGCTTTTGGCGCCACTTGGCATCGAGGTTCCAGTAAAGAGCCTCCCCAAAGAGGCCGTCGTGACGGTGCCCTGCACCCAAATGGTGAAGCCAATTCTGGTTTCACTGGAGCACCTGATATCGGTAAACCAGGTTGGCCGCGGCTCGATCGTGTTCGTCGTCGCCCGGCCGCGCGAAGGCACAACCATCGAATCAACACCGGACTTCCTTGCCTATGCATCGCCGAAGATCGTGGATCTTCTTCCCCCTATGGCCGGGGTTGCGGTTCTGCGCACCTGGGGCGGCGTTTCCAGCGTGACGCCAGACATGCAGCCAATCCTGGGGGAAACGGAGGTCGAGGGGCTCTACGTCGCAGTCTCATCCTTCCGCGGCCTGATGACCTCACCCGCCGTCGGCCGCATGATGGCTGACCTTGTCCTAGACGACGATACGAACGACCCGATCCTTGCCCAGCTCGGACCACGTCGTTTTAAGACCGGTGACATGATGGTGGAGCCGTTGTTAAATCAGGCATGATGTACGCCTCAGCGTCGCTTTGGTGCTTGAATAGCCCGGCGGCGGCATCTGTCCGCCGGGTTGAGGATCAGCGGATACGAGCGGAGGCCGGCATGCCGAAACTCGTCATCCGATGCCGGGTCGGCCGGAGGGATTTCACCTCCAGCCGCCCACAGAACCGTGCGTAAACCTCTCGATTTACACGGCTCGTCCCAGCCATTTTCTGCCACCTCGCGGTGACAGCCGACGCGGAAGACGAGTGCTCCTCCCGATCTCTCGGTTGACATCCACCTTCCTTGAACTGGGTCATCCTCTTCGCTCCGCACCCATTACAGGCACTCCATCACTACTACCGGATGATCCGCCCCCTCCATGCACATCGGTAGTTTCCCCCTTCGTGTTTCGCACTTATAGGGTTTTCCCTTGGCATTGCATGAAGAGTTCTCAAGTTCCGTACCCAAGCCCGGACCAAAGTCACGCCACCTATACACCGGACACCACATGGCCAATAAGTAGGCACCCGTCATGCTGATCCTGGGAAATGCTCACGTCCCCAGTTTCGATGTCACCTGAATGCATTTCGATGCGTCATCAGTGGTTCACTTCCATTCGTCTCTTTGATCCACACATGACGTGTTTGTCTCACGCCTTTTGACCGTAACGTTCACTACCACAGCCGTTTGAACTGCAGCAGCTTACGGCTGTTTGAAGCCTGCTCCTACAAGCCGGCTCCGAAGGGCCTACCTTCATCTCGGGCACAGCATCGTGTTCCTTCGACACGTTCTTGACACAATGAGCACGTTGCATCCAATCTTTGCCTCGGTCCGCTGTGTAGGCAGAGTCCGGACCTCAAGTCGCCGGCCAATGATGGTCTTGCACCGATACACCGCAGTCTCGATCAGGCTCCGGCGGTTGTAGCCGGAACGGCGCTGCCAGCCCATGCGTCCATGTTTTTCGATCGTTGTAATATGCCGATCGCGCAGCGTCACCGTAGTCTCATTCGGAACCGACGTCGCCCGCGGCAGAACGATGATCTCGGCGTCAGGATGCCGGTTGGCCACAGCATCGTAGACGACCTCGCCATCATGCGCGCCGTCCGCTGTGAGTGAAGCGATCTCGGCATCGATCTGGTTAAGCAGACCAGGCAATTCGGACACGTCACCGACATCGTCTGGGGTCAATTCCGCGGCGACAATCTCGTGCGTGTCGGCGTCAACCCCGAGATGCAGTTTACGCCAGCGCCGAGGCGTGCGGATACCGCGTTTCTGGTCCAGCCATTCGCCCTCGCCGTAGATCTTCAGGCCGGTGCTATCGACAAGCAGATGCAGTGGCTCTTCACGACCAACCGTCTTTGGCAGGATGGTCAAACCGCCACCGCGGCGGCTCAGCGTCGTGTGATCAGGGATAGCGATATCGAGCTCGAGCACATTGGCGATCGATCGCAGCAGGCCTTCGGTTTGACGCAGCGGCTGGTGGAACACCAGGCGAAGCGCGAGAGCGGTCTCGATGGCTGTCGCTGGCTGGCCGCCGCGCTCGCCGGTGGCCGGCGCACGCCATGCCGCCACGGCCTCCTCCGTGAACCAGAGTGTCAGGCGCCGCACCAGAGCAGCATCGTACTCTGGCCAATTGGTCACCCGATATCTCGCCTTGGGAAACTTGCGGCGACGGCTTTCGTTGAACTTGTACGGCATGGGCTTCCAGAACTATGGCGAGGGAATGACTGGGCCACCCTACCAGCCGGGCACCATCACGACCATCCGTCCAGGAATTCTCCATCCCCGTCGGACGCGCCAGCTGCCAGGCCAAGGTGGTGGGACGTCTCTCAACCGCCTGGCTATCCGCGCACCAACACGGGTATATTCGTCCAGCGTTAGCTCGTTACGCCGCCGCCGGTTTCAGATGTTCCTGCAGCCGCGGCATCAGCTCCACCAGGTTGCAGGGCCGGTGCCGGTTATCAAGCTGGAACAGCAGGATGTCGTCCCACCCATCCTTCACCGCCCCGGTGCTGCCCGGCAGGGCGAACAGATAGGTCCCACCAGCAACTCCGCCGATCGCGCGCGACTGCATCGTCGAGGTGCCGATCTTCTGGTAGCTCAGCATACGGAACAGTTCGCCGAAGCCCTCGATCCGCTTCTCCATCACCCGCTCGAACGCCTCCGGCGTCACGTCCCGGCCGGTGATGCCGGTGCCGCCGGTGGTGATGACCACGTCGATCTCGGGATCGGCGATCCAGGCGCGCAGCCGCCGTTCGATCGCCGCCGCGTCGTCGCGCTCGATCGCCCGCGCCGCCAGCCGATGGCCGGCCTTGCCAATCCGCTCGACCAGCGCGTCGCCCGAGGTGTCGTTCGTGGTGTTGCGGGTGTCGGAGACCGTCAGCACCGCGATGTTGACCTGGATGAACGGCCGGCTTTCGTCGATCCGTGCCATGCCGGTGCCTCCACTTATCCCGTCAATGCAAGCTGAGCAGCACTGTGCCGCCGTCCGCGGCCGAGGTGAAGTAGGGAAACTTGCCCGCCGCGAGCGACTCCAGGCTCGCTGCCGGAAGACCGAGCCGGGCCGCGTAGATCCAAGTATAAGTCAGCGCGCGTTGGACGAAGTTCCGAGTTTCCGGGATCGGTATTGATTCGATGAACAGCAGTGGGTCGCCGTGCGCGCGGATCTGGCCTGCCCAGTCGGCGAAACTGCCTAGCCCCGCGTTGTAGCTGGCAAGCAGGCGAAGCAGGCTGCCGCCGATCTCGGATTCGCCAGCTAGTGACAACATGACGCGTTGGCCTAGCTCCAGGTTGAAGCCGGGATCGCCCAACCGAGCTTCCGTCAGTCGCGGATCGCCGGTAACCGCGCGCGCAGTGACCGGCATGATCTGCATCAATCCGCGTGCACCGGCTGCCGACACAGCGCTCGCGTCGAAATTCGATTCGGCGCGCGTCATGCCATACACCAGCGCCGGATCGAACCGAAACCCGCCCGCCGGCCGGAGATCCGGGACCGGGAAACTCCGGTCGTCGGGCGGAATGCCGTCCGCCGCATCGATCAATTCCGTCACCTGCGCCGCGAGATTCGCCAGGCCCGCGCGGACTGCCACGAGTTGCAACGCGCGCCGCAGCGCCGGATTGTCCTTCACTGTCGGCCAGAGGCAACGAAACTCCTGCTCGGCGCGCGCGGTCTGGCCAACCTGCAGCAGTGCAAACGCGCGCAGTCCGCTCGGGGCGGCTGCCAGCGCGTCGAGATCGGCTTGGGCCAGCGTGCTCCGTGTCGGGATCAAGCCAACGCTCCAACCGAGCCGTCGCCGCGCTATCAGGCCATAGAAGGTGAATTTCTCCGCCGCGGCACGCCGCAACCATGCGCTCGCACCGTCCGGATCGCCCGCACGCAAGACGGCACGCCCCGCCCAGTAAGAAGCGGCGGCCCGGATGTCGGGCGAACCCACGGGTGAGTCAGCCGCCCCCTCGAAGAAGCTGCGAGCCTGCTTCGTTTCGCCGAGTCGCCAGGCGGCGAGTCCGGCGATGAACGCCGCTTGGCCGAGCCGATCGGCATGCGGTGGGGCACGCCAAGCTCCAGTAGCCAGGTCCAGTGCTTCCTCATCCCGGTTTGCGGCGAACAGTCCTCGCGCGACCTCGCTGCGCAGAAGCGCCCCGTAAGAGCGCGACAGGCCTCTCGTGCGCGCGATCAGGTGGAGCGCTGTGGCGAACTTGCCGGCCTGAACACGCGCGCCGATCTCGCGCTCGAGGACCGGACTGCGGGCGATCGGCGGGCTCACGGCCGACGGCTTGTCAGGAACCGGGACGGCGAGGGCGGCGGGTGCGAGACAGGCCGGCGGTGCCGCATGCGGGATGCTCGCCTTTGGCGGCAATCGGCGGCGCAGCAAGGCTTTGATCGCCGATACATCCGGCTGGTCGGGATAGTGCAACAGCCAGGAAGTGAGCTCCGGCACCGTCGCGTGGTGGAACTGCCCGAGATACCGGTCGGCGAGGATCGTTCCGGTCAGCAAATCGCTGGCGAGCTCATTGGTCTCTCGCTCAGCTTCGGCGATCCGGCCATGCGCCTGGTCGGCGAAGATCCGGCGGATATGGGCGACATCACTTGGGGCAAGTGGTTGCGGAAGCGCCAGCTCGGATGCGTTGCCGGGAGTCTCGATGCGGGGAATGGCCATCGCCGTCTGTTCGCCCGCTCCCCCACCCTGCGCATGCGCTGCGGAAACCGCCGCACTCGCGAGCAGCGCCGCCCCTGCGACGAGGCCGCGGGCACAGGGAAGACGAGAGAGTGTCTGACCTAGCCCTCGCATGGCGGCGGGCCTAACCGCCGCATACGGGCGCGAGCAACCTCCAAACCTGAAATGTTCTTCGATTTTTAGACGCCGGACTCACGAATCAGATACTTAGGCGCCGTTTTGTGCTCACTTCGCCGTGACCGGGTCATCCAGCGCACGCCGCAGGGCGCGGAGATCCGCCCACGCCTCCCGGCGTCGCGAGGAATCGCGACGCACCAGCTCGGGGCTGTGGGTCGGCAATGTGCGAACCGAGGCGAGAGCGCCCGGCAAATGCAGCTCAGCCCACTTGCCGCGTTGGATGCGCCTGGAACCGCCGGTCCCGAGCAAGGCACGGGCCACCAGTGATCCGCACAACAGCAGCAACCGCGGCTGGCTCAACACGATCAGCCGCATCAGGAACGGCAGGCAGGTCGCGAGCTCGAGCGAACTGGGCGGCCGATCGCCGGGCGGGCGCCAGGGAATCAGGGGGGCAAGCAGGGCCGAGCGCCGATCGAGACCGACACTTACCAGCATTTTGTCGAGATGCGCGCCGGCCGCCCCAGAAAATGGCTGCCCGTTCCGATCATCATCGGCGCTAGGTGCCTCGCCGATGAGCAGAAGGCCGCCTGCCGGATCGCCTGCGGGCAGGACGGTGTGGGCGGCGGTATCGCGTAGCCGACAACCATCGAAACCGGTGATCGCCGCGCCGAGCTCGTCCAGCGTCGCGACGCTTTCGGCGGCCAGTCGGGCGCGCTCGGCCGACCCCGCGCCGCTGCCCAGGACCGGCGCGGCGACACCTGGCGGCGAAACGGGCTTCGCCGGGCCGGGTTTCACCGCCAATGAGGCATGGCGCAAATGGTCGACTGGCGCGTCTTCCAGCGCCTCGTCGGCGCCCCATTCGATCTGCAGACGCAACGCCACCAGCATGTCCATGCCACCCTCGTGCCATTGCCGGGAGGCTTTGCGCAATCGCCCGCCTCGCCTAGGTTCCGCCCGAACCAGGGAGAGCCAGGATGGCGGACGGGCTGGGGCCCCGCGAATCGATGGCGTTCGACGTGGTGATCGTCGGCGCCGGCCCGTCTGGACTGGCGGCGGCGATCCGGCTGAAGCAGCTCATTCCCGATGCCTCGGTTTGCATCGTCGAGAAGGGCGGCGAAGTCGGCGCCCACATCCTCTCGGGCGCGGTACTCGAGCCGCGGGCGCTCAACGAGCTGATCCCCGACTGGCGGGATAAGGGTGCACCGCTCACCACGCCGGCGCGGACCGATCGGTTCCTGTTCCTCACCGCGACCGCGGCGCGCCGCCTGCCGACGCCGCCGCAGACGAAGAACCACGGCAATTACATCGTCTCCCTGGGCGACGTGGTGCGTTGGCTCGGCCGGCAGGCCGAAGAGCTTGGAGTGGAGGTCTATCCGGGGTTCGCTGCGGCAGAGATCCTGGAAGAGGACGGACGAGTGGTCGGCATCGCCACCGGCGATATGGGGATCGGCAAGGACGGCGAGCCGACCGACAGCTTCCAGCGCGGTATGGAGCTTCGCGCGGCCTATACATTGTTCGCCGAGGGCTGCCGCGGCTCGCTGACCAAACGACTGATCCAGCGGTTCGGGTTGCGCAACGGCCATGACCATCAGACTTACGCGATCGGCGTCAAGGAGTTGTGGGAGGTTCCCGCCGCAGGCCACCAACCGGGCCTCGTTGAGCACACGATCGGCTGGCCGCTCGACAGCGGAACGTACGGCGGATCGTTCCTCTATCATTTCGGCAACAATCTCGTCTCCTATGGCTTCGTCATCGGCCTGGACTATCGCAATCCGTGGTTGTCGCCGTTCGACGAGATGCAGCGCCTCAAGACACATCCGGCGATGCGCAGGCATTTTGCCGACGGCCGTCGGGTGAGCTACGGCGCGCGGGCGCTCAACGAAGGCGGGTTTCAGTCCATCCCGGCCCTCGTGTTCCCGGGCGGCGCGCTGATCGGCGACGCCGCAGGCTTCCTCAACGTGCCGAAGATCAAGGGCACGCACACCTCGATGAAGTCCGGCATGCTGGCCGCCGAGGCGGCGGCCGAGGCGCTGGCCGAGGAAAAGCCGGCCGAGCTGACCGCGTACCCCGAGAAACTGCGGGCGAGTTGGGTGTGGCAAGAGTTGTCGGCAGTCCGCAATATCCGCCCCGCCTTCGCGAAATACGGTCTGTTCGGCGGCCTCTGTTACGCGGCGATCGATACATATGTACTCCGCGGTAGGGCGCCGTGGACCATGCATCACCCGCATCGCGACAACGAGACGCTGCTGACGGCCGACCAGGCGCCGCCGATCGACTATCCGAAACCGGACGGCCAGCTCACCTTCGACCGGCTCTCGTCGGTGTTCATCAGCAACACCAATCACGAGGAGAACCAGCCGCCGCATCTGCGGCTGCGCGATCCGGCCAAGGCGATCGAGGTGAACTGGCAGCGCTATCGCAGCCCGGAGATCCGCTACTGTCCGGCCGCCGTGTATGAGATCGTCGGCGCCGACGAGGGCCGGCCGCGGCTGGTGATCAACGCGCAGAACTGCGTGCACTGCAAGACCTGCGACATCAAGGACCCCATCCAGAACATCGACTGGGTCACGCCCGAAGGGGGTGGGGGGCCGAGCTATCCCGGCGGGATGTAGTCGCGCTGTCCAGCACGTGGAACGACCGCCGGACGCAACGACAGCCGTCAAAAAATGTCGGGTGCGGCTGCAAAATCCGATGACTCGGTCCTCACGGGACCGTTAGAGTGCGGCATGGACGAATCACGCGCTGGCTACCGAGCCCTGCTGCTCACTCTTGCCCTGCTTCCCGCCTTCGCCGCCCACGCGGCTACAACGCGGGAGAGCGATCCGATCCCCCCGACCACCCCTACTGCCCCGACCGGCGTCTTCTCAGACTTCCTCGCCGGCCAGTTTGCCGCAGATCAGGCCGACCCCCCTGTCGCGGCACAGGACTTCCTGCGCGGGTTGGCGGTGGCACCGGCCAGCCCTGAGTTGCTGCAGCAGGCCTTGCTGGCCGCCACCATGGGCGGCCTACCGGAGGCGGTGGGACTGGCGCGGCAGCTCCCGGACAACCCGATCGCTCAGATGCTGCTTGGGGACGAAGCGGCGCGTACCGGCGACTGGGAAGGAGCGGCGCAGCGCTTCCGTGCGCTCCCGCAGGATGGCATCACACGGTTGCTGCGGCCCTTCCTGCTTGCCTGGGCCGAGCAGGGCGCCGGCCGGACCGACACCGCGTTGGCCGGGCTCGAGCCGATGCTGAACGAGCCTCGGTTCCGCGGCGTCTACGCACTGCATGCGGCGCTTATCGCTGACCTGGCCGGCCGCACCGCCGAGGCCGCCCAATACTACCGCATCGCGGGGAGCGACTACGGCACGCCCACCATTCGCCTTGCGCAAATCCTCGGCAGTTTCGAAGCGCGGCAGGGACACGAGGCGGAGGCACTGCAAACCCTCAACGCCACCGCCCAGGATACGCCGGTTCTGGCCATCGCACTGCCGGCAATAGCCGCCAGCCTGCATCAACGCCTGGTGCCGAATGCGCTGGACGGCATGGCAGAAGCGTATCTCGGCTTAGCGGCCGCGTTGCGCCAGGACAACGAGGACCAGTTGGCCACCGTCCTGCTGCGGCTATCCCTTGGGCTGCGCCCGGACTTCGCCGCGGCCCGACTGCTGCTCGCTGACATTCTGGACAGCGAGCACCACCCGGACCGTGCGCTCGATACGCTCGCGGCCGTTGGCGCCGATGATCCGCTCGCGGCAGTGGTAGAGATGCGGCGGGCCGAGCTGGAAGCCAGCTCCGGGCACGCGGACGAAGCGCTGGGCCAGCTTCAAGTGCTGGCCAAGTCGTATCCTGACAGCACGCTGCCGGACGCCGAGGCCGGCGACATCCTGCGCGTCAAGGGCGACTACGCCGGTGCCGCGACCGCCTATGGGCGGGCGATCGCCCGCATCGGCACGCCATCGGAACGCGACTGGCCGCTATTCTACGACCGCGGGGTGGCTTACGACCAGTCGAACCACTGGCCGTTGGCCGAAGCGGATTTTCAGCGCGCGCTGCAGGTCGCGCCCAAACAGCCGATCGTCCTGAACTATCTGGGCTATAGCTGGGCAGACCGCGACCAGCACCTGGACGAGGCACGGAAAATGATCGAGGAAGCCGTGCACCAGCGTCCCGACGATGGGGCTATGGTCGATAGCCTGGGCTGGGTGATGCTGCGTCAGGGCCACATCGACGATGCCGTGCGGACTCTCGAACGTGCCAGCGAGCTGATGCCGGAGGACCCGACCGTCAACGGTCATCTTGGGGACGCGTACTGGGCGGCCGGCCGCAAGATCGAGGCGACTTACCAGTGGCGCCGGGCGCTCACCCTCAACCCCCTGCCGGCCGACGCCGCGAAACTCCAGGCCAAGCTGCACGAAATGACGACGCAGGCAGCGGCGCAGGAGCAGCATATCCCCGCAGAACCACCTGCGGTTGCCCGTCCGTAGGCGTCCACAACCATCCGCCAGCGTGCGAAAAAACCCAGCTATCTCTAGGCTGATACAGCGAAAGCGCCGGCGCTGAAACCTCGGGTCAGTCCACGCGCGTTCGCGGCTGCTTGCAACCGTCCGGCGAACTGTGATACCACAGCGATACCACAGCAGTCGCCGCTTCGGTCAGGGGACATGACTATCCCCTGACCGTGCGAGAGCGCCGCAGGCAGCACAAAGGTGGAACAAATGGCGGAGCATCTGACCGAGGCGGTGATCGCCAAGACTGTTCGTGAGGTAATATCGGCAGCGCAGGCAGCCCGCGAGGCGAAGACCGCAGGAGAGCCTGCAACTCCGACGACCGGCCGGAGCTTGGCCGATCCCGGTCATCGCGGGCTGTGGCTCAGAATTGGCAAAACCGGAACGAAGACCTGGGCGCTGCGTGCCAGGGGCAGCGCCTATGCCGGCAAGCCTAACTGGTTTTCCCTGGGGCAGCATCCCGGAATGGGCCTAGCAGAAGCCCGGCGAGCGGCCGATCGGATGCTGATCGCGGTCCGCGACGGCGCCAACCCGATCGCCGAACGGAAAGCCGCGCGGCAGCGCATGGCCGTTCCCGCGGAGGAGCCGGCACCGCCCATCGACACGCTCGCCGCCGTGCTCGACATCTACGAGGTCCAGCAAGGTCGCCACCTCAAGAGCTGGGCGCACTCCCGCCTGCGGATCAACCGAGTGTTCCGGCCGTTCCTGGCACGTTCGGTGCGGGAGATCGCGCCCACCGAGCTGCAGGTAGCCGCGGACAGTTACCCAGCGCGACCGTCCGCTCGCCTTGCGGTGAGCACCCTCAAGCCGGCACTGAAATGGGCGGCCAGGCGAAGACTGGTGCCCAGTGTCCTGCTTGACCTGGAGAGGCCAGGGTCGGCAGTGCGGCGCCAGCGCGTACTGAGTTGTGAGGAGCTGGCAGGGCTGCTGCCGGCACTGCGCGCTTCTCCCCGTCCAGGGGCCGCCGCCATGCGGTTCATGCTGTTGACCTTGTGCCGACGCGAGGAAGCCGCCGGTGCAACCTGGCGGGAAATCGACCTGGCAGGGGGCACCTGGAGCATTCCGGCCGAACGCACCAAAAACCGCCAGCCACACGTCGTGCCGCTGCCGCGCCAGGCGATCGAGTTGCTACGTGCCCGATTGCCCACGACGCCGGATGATCCGGCCGGGCTGCTCTTCGCCACATCCAAGGGCACCGCGCTCCGTCACTGGGACTTCGAGACCAAGGCACTGCAAGCAGCTAGCGGCACCACGGGATGGCATCGGCACGACCTTCGCCGGACAGGTGCGACCATGCTCGGTGAGATGGGGGAACTGCCGGACATCATCGAGGCGGCACTGAACCACACCAGTATCCGCTCCGTAGTGGCCGCCACGTACAACCGCAGCAGGTATCGCCCGCAAGTGGCGCTGGCCCTTCAGCGTCTCGCCGACGCGCTGGACGGAATTGAAACCGGCACTGGCGCCGAGATCGTGCCCTTGGCACGGAGCGCCTGACGTGCCGGAGGAACAGGCCGCAGCGGCAGCCGCGGAGCTGGCGGAGTTTCAGACCCAGGTCAACGGCATGGTTGAGGCACTGGGCAGCGACATCGCTTACTTACGGGGCCGCTTTGACGTGTTGCTGTGGGCGATCGGAATAAATGCAGCGGCAACTATCGCCATCCTCGGCGTGCTGCTGCGTCATTAAGTAAGCCGCGGATCCGGCCGGGCGCTCCGAGCCCGGCCGGATCCTTGATCCCGCGACACGGAGTTCACCCGTGACAGCGAAACCCGAAGACGATTCTACTGCATCAGCGGCGACACCGACAGCAACGTCGAGCTCGGCGCCCGGGGCGCCGAAGCGGGTCACCGACGAACAACGTGTCGCTGCCGCCGAAGCGGCACAGCGGGCAAGGGAGGCGCACCGGGCGAGCATCACGCCCGTCGAGTTTGGTCGGGCTGAACGCGATGCCGCACCGGACACCGCGCTGTGGAAGGACGTACGCGATGCGAGCGAAACGGCCGTGGTCTGGTTTCCACCGAACATGCAGGTCCTTACCCTCGAGGACCTCCAGTATGCTCGGCAGCACGGCCACGGCCGCGAGCCGTTTGGATCCCGGCCAATCGTGAGCGACGGAATGCAATTCGAAGAGCTCATAGCGAAGCAGCACTACGCGTTCCGAGAGCGCGCCGAGGCCGCCGAACAGCACCAGGCCGCAGAACAGCTCAATGCGCTACAACGGCGGGTACAGGAATTGTTGGCCGAAAACACCGAACTTACGGGCGAGCTGGGCGACGTGCGCGAGGCACTCAGCAACACACCCAACAGCAAGCACAGGGGACCGGAGCTCAAGCGCCGGCGCAGCCGGAGGCTGATTTACGCCCTGCGCGAAGAACAAGTCCCCGAGGACACAATCAACCGGGCCATGCACAGCGCGCTATTCGACGATCAGCCTAATCTGACGGAAGCCGAGACCGAGGCGCGCCGCGAGGCCACGCGCAAAACCATCGAACGCGCGGCAGCCGATCTGGAACGCAGCCGTAAGAAGCCGGACAGATAGCAGCGCTATTTGTCCCTGGTGCGGTCCGCGCCAACCCGACCAGTTTGCTCGCGGATACACACTCCTACGCGAGCGACCCCAGGTGCCCCAGCAGCCCAGCAAACCCACAATCGTCACCCTCAACGAACAGGTCATTGCCGACCGGCTAGCCGAGCGGCTGGCCGAGACGCTCACCAACAGCCTTAGCATCCTGCTCGACGGTGGGGTGCGCACCCCAGCGAACACAACGGCTCGATCCGCAGCCGTCTCGCCAGCAACCAGGCCGGACCGGTCATCCCCCAATGTTGCCGCCGATCAGCCGACCGTGTTCGTCGTGCTCGACGAATGGATGCGGATCAGCGGCGACGGCCGCTCAACCAGCTATGAAAAAATCCGCGATGGCAGGCTGCGCGCGGTACGCGACGGCGGCCGTCTGAAGATCGATCTCCAGCACGGCCTGGAGCACCTGCGCTCGTTGCCCCGCGCCGTCTTGCGACCCTCGGTCAAGAAAGTCCCTGATCCGCAGAACCCGACCGAGACCGAAGCACCCGTCGCCGCCTGATCCGCCACCCGAGTAGTGCCCTAGGTGTACGGACCAGGCGATCGCGAAGGCTCCACCCTCGATATAGCCCAGTTCTCCGCCGCAGGCACCACCGGCAAACCACCGGAGGAAGCGCCCATGGCAGATCCCAACCGCATCGGACCAGACCCCGAGATCACGGCTCTGCGCGAACGCTGCCAGCGCTTGCTTCGACACGTTCACGACCTGGCACGAGCTCGCCGCTCCGGGCTGGCACCCAGCACAGTCGCCCGCCGCGCCCAGCACCTGCGCGAGCAGGCCGCCACCACCGAAGCCCAGCTCGATCAGTCGGAGCAGTAACAGCCATGACCCGTCGCCACCGCCCACCGCCCACAGCGTCGCGCCAGGACGGCGCGCCTCATGACGTTCGACTTCGTCGTGAAGATTTCGGGGTTCGTGCGGCGCAGCTCGGCCAGGACCGTCTCGGACCACCTGCGTTGAACTCCGTGGTTCGCAAAATCGATGTCTACCGAGGGCGGCGAACACCACTCGCGCGATCCGGCGCGATGCACGGCGATATTGCGCATCACCAGGCCACTGGGATGCTGGATGTCGCAAAAGCCTTTGAGCGTACCGCCGCCGACACCTGCGGAGCGGAAGAGCAGTACGACGGGGACTTGCCGGTTCGGGGTCATGGCGTGTGCCTTCGCGCCTGCGGCAGGTCGCCGAGCTCGAGCCGGAGCTGGCGGCGGTCGCGCGGGTTACAGGGCAAGGCGGTATCGGGCCGGGCCATCTCGGGCCGCTTCGGGTGCGGACGCTGCCACCGCGGGAGCCGGGGCTTGCGTTCGGCCCTTGGCGGCTTGTCGGCGCTGGTCGTGAACGCTCCCGGTGCCACGGATGTGTGGGGCGGTTTTGACGCAGTGGTAAACTCGGTTTTCCGGCCTGTGAGCGGCCTGGTCGACACATCGGGTTCGATGATCGAGTTGTCCGGCGCGCGGCGCCGCATCGATATCGTGCGCGACGTACTCGAGAACGTCCTGCGGGAGGCGCCCGCCCGGGTCTTTGCGTTCGACAACTACACCCGCGAGCTTGACGGCCCGAGCGCGCTCCCTGAGCCGTCCGGCGGCACCGTGCTGGATCGGGCCCTTGAGCAGATCGCGGCGGTGCGTCCCGAGCCGCTCATCGTCATCAGCGACGGCGAACCCTTCAACGCGGAAGCTGCGCTTGCCGCCGCACGTACACTGTCCACACACATCACCACTATCTTTGTGGGCGACGAGCGCAACCATGCCGCCATTGCGTTCCTGAGGGCCCTGGCGTGGTGTTCTTCGGACGGTCTCGGCCAGGCCGTGGTCAGCGATCTGCGCAAGCCGCACCAGCTCACCGCCACCCTTCATAGCGCCCTCCTTGGGACGGCCAGGTAAGCGCCGTGGCGCTGCCTGAACAAGCTCAGCGTCTGTTGTTGCAACTGCTCGGCATGACCGGTTCCGATCATGACGGGGAAGTACTGGCTGCGGTCCGCAAGGCGCACCAGCTGGTCAAAGGGCACGGCGCCACGCTGATCGAAGCGCTGCAGACGACCGCGTCAAACGCCATCGACCTCCGGCGGCTCACGGCACTGGAAGAGGACGCCTACCGGCGCGGATATGAGGCCGGTCGGGCTGCATCAACAGCTGACGACGGCATGGCCGCGGTCGAAGACGTGCCGTGCGGGCCATCCTGGCAGGTATTCGCCCACCTGTGCCTGAGAGACCATGCGGCCTGGTGCACTTCGTGGGAGCGAAACTTCCTCCAGGACTGGATCGATCGCGGCTGGAGCAATCCGACCCCCAAGCAGCGCGCCATCTTCGAACGCCTCAGCAACAAGTGCGGAGTGTCGCTGCCGTGAGCGCCGCAGACGAGAACGCCGCGCTGGAAACAGCGACCCCTTCCGCGCTCGACCGAGAATTATGGGTCACCTTCTTCGATGACGTGGCCGCGGTCTATAAGACCCCAGAGCTCGTCTCCCTACGCGCGTTGATCCCGCGACTGCAACACACGCAGGCGCCAGAGAAGGCGCAGCTGCCGCTAATTAAGCTGGCCAGCCTCGGCAGCCATCGAACCGCTAAGAACAGTCTCCGGCACGATCGCAACCTTCGGGAGATCTGGGGCCTCGAACTCGACTATGATGGTCAGCGAGCAACTCCTGAACAACTCGCCGATGCGCTCCGCCAGCATGACCTCGCCGGCATCGTCGCCACCTCGCCGTCACACACGGACGATGCGCCGCGAGCGCGGTTGTTCCTGCCCCTCTCGACTCCGCGGAAGCCCGCCGAGCGTGCACAGCTCGTCAGCCGAGTTGCCGGGGTTCTCCCCGACCAGGTCGCGCCCGAGAGCTGGACCGCGAGTTAGAGCTTCTACATTGGCCACATCGAGGGCGCGACACAGCATCGAGTGATCGCGGTCGAGGGCGGCTTCGTCGACCTGCGAGACGACCTGGACGCAACCGCGGTGCCGAAACCGCCTCCCGTCAAGAAGACGACTCCGCGCAAGCCACGTGCTCGTAAGGGCAACGGCGCGGATGTCGAGGAGCAGAGCGAGCTCCTCAGTGCGGATCTCCCGCTCGATGTCTACGCGGCGCTGTGTGCGCTTGGTGACACCGCAGAGGGCATCCATACGAACCTGGTCGCCCTATGTGGTCGGTTTGCCGCCGAAGGCATGAGCAGGAGGATTGCCGCCGCGGTACTGCAGGTCGCTTTCGATAGTCGCCCCGCGGACCAACGAGACGAGCGATGGATAGCGCGTCGGGCCGAGATCGGTCGCACTCTCGATTGGGCATACGAGCGAGAGGCCGCGACGGGAGTTGTCGGGAGCCCGCCGCTGTCGCTGCCACCACCGGGGAGCGGCACCGGTTCGACACCACCGCCACCACCTCCTCCGCTAGGTGCGGGGTCGGTCCCGGGCACACCGCCACCACAACCTGGTCCGACAGGCGGGAGCGGAAAGCGACTGATGCGCAACAAAAACCCTAAGTACGCCGGCAATCTGGCGAACGTCATTACCGCCCTGGTCGAAGACCCTGAGCTCATCGGCTGTGTCGCTTACGACCTGATGGCTCGCAGCATCAGCTTGCGTCGCGCGCTGCCCGGTGACGACAAGTTCACAGCGCCGCGGCTATGGGACGACGCGGACACGGGCAAGCTGCAAGACTACCTGCAAACCACCGTGAATATGGCACGCGTCGGTAAGGAGACGGTGCAGCAAGGGGCCGACCTGGTCGCCCGCAACGTCTTGTTTCATCCGGTGCGGGACTATCTCGACGGTCTTGCGTGGGATGGCACCCCGCGGGTCGATACCTGGCTGACAACCTACCTTGGAGTGCCTGCGTCCGATTATGTCGCAAAGACCGGCCGCTGGTGGCTGATCGGCATGGTGGCTCGGATCTTTCGGCCTGGATGCAAATTTGACTACATGCTGATCCTCGAGGGCCTGCAAGGCACCCTGAAAAGCCAGGTCTGCGTCGCTCTGTGCGGGCCGTGGGTTTCTGATCAGTCACTCGACATCCGGCACGATCGCCGCGGGGCATCGCAGCTCCTGCGGAACTGCTGGCTGGTGGAGATCGCCGAGTTGGCATCCTTTCGCCAAAACGATGTCGAGATCCTGAAGGCGTTCGTCACGCGACCCACGGAGCGTTACATCCCGCGCTACGGCTACAACGGGGTCGAAGAACCGCGCATGTGCGGGTTCCTCGGCACCACCAACCAGGAGACCTACCTACACGACGCGACCGGCGGGCGGCGCTTCTGGCCGCACCGGACGAGCGCCATCAACGTACGCAAGCTGATGCGCGACCGCGACCAGCTCTGGGCCGAGGTCGTCGCCCTCTACCGAGCCAACGAGCACTGGTGGCCAGATCCGGACTTTGAGACGCGCGTGATCCGGCCCGAACAGGAAGCCCGCTATGACGAAGACGGGTGGACGCCGCTGGTCGCGGATTACGTGAGGGGACGGACTCAGGTCACCTTGATCGAGGTGTTCCGCAGCGCGCTGGCCGATCCATACAACCCTTCTCAGAAGGAGCTCCCGCCCGAAAAGTTCGATGGGAGGGCTCAGGCCCGAGTTCGTGAAATCCTGCAAAATTTGGGCTGGACAAGAGGGCAGCGCGCCAACGGTGCGCGCTGGTGGGTGCCCCGGCCATGAATGAATTCAATTACTTAACTACTTCCCCTAGTGACGCAGTGACGCAAGTGACGCTCTCAGCTCGGGAGAGCTCTGAACGACAGGTGTTGTTCAGCCTCAAGTACAGAACCGCGTCACGTGCGTCACTGCGTCACGCTCGGTTCAGCAACGACCCGCGCCGGCCGGGCTCGCCGGCATCCCCACGAGGAGCAACACCATGCCTCTACCTGACGACGACATCTCTGGCCTGATGGGCGGCAACTTCATGGCCGCGGTTGATCTGCCGCTCGGCCAACGCTTCCAGGCGACTATCGTCAAAGCAACCAAGGAGGAGGTCGGCCAGGACAACAAGGTAAAGGCCGTCCTGGTGCTGCACAGCCTCCAAGGAGATCCTTGGCCGAAGCCGATCATCCTGAACAAAACCGCGCTGGCGGACTTGGCCCCTACTTTCGGGAAGTACCTCCGTGCTTGGATCGGGCAGTCGATCGAGGTCTGGACGGCGACGGTCCGCTACGGGACCAAGCTGGTGCCCGGCTTCAAATTTGCCCCGATGGCGTCACCCCAGGCCGTGAGCTCACCGGTCCCCACGACGACTCTCCGCCCGCCGCAGACCCCGCCAGCCGCGGCGGGGGCAGTGCCCGGGGCCCAGTCTCTGGCGGGCAACGGGTCAGTGCTTCCGGCTGCTACAACCCGCCCGTTCGCGCTGGTGCCGCAGGCGACGACCCCCGCGTCGGCAGCGGACCTCGACGATGAGATTCCCTTCTGATGCTGACAACCGAAAGGGGACGCGCCGGGCTGAGCAAGAGCCTCGGCGCGTCCTGAAGGAGGAGGAGAATCCGTCATGACCCAAGCAGCAGCAGCTCGACGACGGACCGTGACGCTGCTCAGCACAGTTGGCGGGCTGCTGCGCAATCGCCTGGAAAAGCTCGATCACCTACTGGACGATCTGCGCGACAGCCTTGAACACGGCCCGACCGGTGCTCGCCGCGAGGTCGAGGCGATCCTGATCGACCTCGAATACCTGGCCGGCGATCTGCAAACCGACGCTGACTGGTTGATCGATGATCTGCCAGATGCAGACGGAGAAGTCGACGAAGAAGATGCGGGTGCCTGATCGTGTAGGGTTTTCGATTGGGAGATCGGATCAGGCGCCCGCAAGTTTTCGAACACAAAGCAACGAAAGGAACCATAGCGTGACAACGCCACAATCGCCACCCGAGCGGTTCACGCTGGACGAAGCCGAGGCTGACAACGTGCTGGAGATGGCGGAAACCGCCGTGGCCGAGCTGCGGGAAGAAATCACCGGGTTGTCGCCGGACGCCGCCGAGGCCTTCATTGCTGGCCGTCTGGCAGGTCTGTTCTGCGACGCACTCGAGCGGGAGATCGCCGCCGGCGCGGCTGATGGGCTGATCGAGCTGGTCAACGAGACGCTGGATGAGCCGCCGGTGCGCTATTAGATCATGCGTCTGCCGCACGTGCACTGAGGGAGAGGTGTGATCATGGCCGAACCCGAGATCATCCCGCCTGAGCGTCCGCGGACCGGGTGCAAGCGGACCGTCGAAGCCCTCTCTACCGTCATCGAAGCACAGGCGACACCGCAGGCTTCGGGCAACGCGAACCCGACCGAAGAAACTTATGGTCCATTGCAAGCGGCCTTCGATCACTTCAACCGAGAGCTGTTCGGTGGCCGGCTACCATACTGTCTGATCACGCTTCAGCGCAGCGGCAAGCAAACCTACGGCTACTTCGAAAGCAGTAAATTCGTGGCGCGGGACACAGCAATGCGAACCGACGAGATCGCACTTAATCCACGGCACTTCCGCGAGCCGGTGCGAGAGGTGTGCGGCACCCTGGTGCACGAAATGGTGCATTTGGCGCAGCACTATTTTGGTAAGCCGCCACGCCGGGGATACCACGACGAACAGTGGGCTGTCTGGATGCGCCAAGTCGGGCTGCAGCCGTCGAGTAGTAGTGAGCCGGGCGGCAAACAAACCGGCTACCACATGGGCCACTACATCGTTGCCGGTGGCCAGTTCGACGAGAGTTTCGCGCGCTTCGAGGCTGCTGGAGGGACGCTCAGGTGGGCGGATATGCCGACTGCCGATGATAACGAAGAGCCGAAGCCCAAACGGCTGAAATTTGTTTGTCCCTGCTGCAAGCAGAACGTGCACGGCGTGTCCTCGACTGACGTGCGTTGCAACCGGTGCAACCTGGTGATGGTCGCCACATGACTGCTGTCCTGCCAACCTCCCACACATCACCACTGAGCAGCTCGCAGCAGCCCGGCTTTGCCACCCGGCTGCTGGAGCTGGCGGGCCGGCTCCGCAGTTTGTCCCCGAACTGGCAGGACCCGGAAAAGTTTCACCTACAAAAATCAGAGCTGTTCGACGGACTGCGCCGGCTCGCCGATGATCTCGCCGCAACTGGCGCGACACTGCCGGGCCGCACGCTGCCCTCCACGACGCAGCCGCTACTGACGGTGCCGACCGAGCCGGTGCCGCCGACCCGGCCAGACCAGCCGGTTCTGGCGACATCCCAAACCTGGTTTGCGGAACTACTTGCCACCGCGCTGACCAACCAGCCGGAGGAGGCTCGATCATCCCCATCGGACGGTGTCCGGGAACTGGTCGCGGCGATGCATTCCCTGGAGCAGCAGATCACGCGGCTCGGGGAGGCGTTTACGGGTGCCGGCCAGCGCTTCCCGCCGGCCACCGCCACCCTCTCGGCAACGGTTGCTGCCGTGCCTGCGCCGGTGTCTGCGCCGGGCAACGGTGCGGCGGTATCCGCGGAGCCAGCCGTGCTTGCTGTTGCGGACAGTCCAACTCGCGCATCGCGCTATCCGCCGGGCGAGCTGATGAGCGATGCCGGCCGCGCGCGCGTCTGTGAGATGTGGCTGGCCGGACAGACCCAGCGCGAAATCGGCAAGGCCTTCGGGCTTTGGTACAGCGGTGAGGCTAGCGTATCAGCGGCCATTGCTACGTTCGTCTGCGAGCAGCTCGGGCTGGCTCGGATCCCGGCTTCGGCTTCTGGCCCGCGGCGTAAGCCGCTGGTCAGCGAAGCCTTGGCCGTCTTCCGCCGTACGGCCGGGCCGGTCGGCACTACTGAGGTTGCTGCCGCAGCGATTGTGGGAGACGAGAGGCCGCGGCCAGCGACCGATTCAGTCGGACTGTCCGAGCGAGCACGGTACCAGCGAGCTGATCTCGAAACCGACGCCGGTCGTGCTCTGGCTTGTGAGCTCTGGCTTGCCGGCAAGCGGCAGTGCGATATCGGGCAGCTGTTCGATTATCGAGCGTCCAGCGCGGCGCCGTTCGTCTCGCTCGCTATCGGTGCCTTCATCTGCCAGCAGCTCGGTCTGCGCCACCTGCTGGAGCAGGGCGACGCGCGCAAGCCACTGGCCCAGCAAGCTCTCGATAACTTTCGCAACCGAGCCGCGCAGTGAAGGCGAGTACGTCACATCTGCGCGCTAAGTGTGACAGCATGCGCCGCACGTGCATCGTCTGCGATGCCCCGCTCTCTGCCGGCAGGAGTGACGCACTGACATGCTCGACTGCCTGCCGGCAGCACCGCTCCCGGTTCCTCCGCGCCATTACCCCACCACTGCCGCCGGGCCAATTCGACCTGCTGTATGCCGACCCGCCCTGGCGCTGGATCAGCCGCACACCGGCCGGCCAGGGGCGGAGTCCATCGCAGCACTACTTCACGATGGACGTCGTTGAACTGGCCCGGCTGCCGATTGCCGAGCTGGCCGCACGGGACGCCTATCTGGCGATGTGGGCCTATGATCCGCGATTGCGCGAGGCCTTTGCGCTCGCCGAAGCCTGGGGGTTCCCGCAAGACGCGGGAGTCGCGTTCACCTGGTGCAAGACGACAAAGCTGGGGAAGCCGGCCTTCGGCCTTGGCCACACGACGCGCAAGTCCACCGAGCAATGCTTGTTGTTCAAGCGCGGCAACGGTTTGCTGCGGCAGGATTGCGGTGTGCGCCAACGGATCGACACCGACAATAACGTTGATCCGCCGCAGGTGATTGAGGCCTTGCGCCGCGAGCACAGCCGCAAGCCGGACGAAGCGGCGGAACGTCTCGAGCGCCTGTATGGCGCGGTGCGCCGGATCGAATTGTTCGCCTGCCGGGAACGGCCAGGCTGGACGGCGTGGGGCAATGAAGTCTCGTGTGACCGCGTTGCCGCGCGAAGGCGCGAGGAAAATCAGGCGCATGCTGAGCGTCTCTTGCGGATCAAGAGCGCGGCTGCGGCATTGCCATCGTGAGGGACAGCACATGGGAAAACCCACAAAAATCGAGTGGGCCGATGCCACGTTTAACCCTTGGCTGGGGTGCACGAAGATCAGTCCCGCCTTGCGATCACTGCTATGCCGAGGGCTGGGCGAAACGCACTGGTCAGCAACATCTGTGGACAGGTGAACGCCGGCGCACCACCAAGAGCAAGTGGCGGGAGCCGATCGGGTGGAATGAGGAGGCCGCGGCCGCCGGGGTGCGGTACAAGGTTTTTTGCGCCAGTCTGGCTGATGTATTCGACAACCAGGTGCCGGACGAATGGCGTGCCGCGCTGTGGGCGCTCATTGCCGGCACTCCGCACTTAGACTGGTTGCTGCTCACTAAGCGACCGCAGAATATCGAACGGATGCTGCCCGCGACTTGGGGCGGGGGATGGCCAAATGTCTGGCTTGGTACGACCGTCGAGAATCGCGGGGAACAGCGCCGCATTGCCCATCTCCGTTCGATCCCAGCGCGTATTCATTTTCTTTGCTGCGAACCGCTGCTGGAAGAGATCGCTCCCGATCTATCGGGGATCGACTGGGTGATCTGCGGTGGTGAGAGCGGTCCCGGTGCGCGGTTCATGGTACCCGACTGGGCGCGTACGTTGCAGCGGCTTTGTAGGGATGCCGGCGCGTCATTCTTCATGAAACAGATGACCCGCAGGTCGCCGATACCCGATGACCTCATGGTCCGTGAGTGGCCTGCATGAACGCGACCACCTGCCCCGTTCTCGATCCCGCCGTCGAGCTTGTCGCGATCGTCGAGGCGGTGCGCCGGCTCACGCCGTCGTGGCAGCGGCCCGAACTATTCCACGAGGCGAAATCGGAGATCACCGATCGGCTACGCCGCCTGGCCGGGCTCGCTGACGGCCAGACCTGGCCGCCGATGTCTCGACCAACACCGCCAACACGGGCGGTCGCACCGTCACCGCGTTTGATCGTCCAGACCCGCGTGATGGTGCTGCGTGCGCACTTGCATCGTCCCCCGCGTCGCCATCGCTATCCGAAGCCACCCGCAAATTACGATCAGATGACGTTGCCGTTCCCGCCTATCGCCGCGCAGCAGGGAATCGCGGCGGCATGAACACTGTCGCTGACTTGACCGTCTGACTACACCACAATGGAGGGATACATGAGTGAAACAACACGCTGCCGTCTGCCCTTCCCGATCGGCGGCACCAGTCAATGGATCGAGGTGCAGATCACCGGCCTGCAGGCCTGCTTGACGGACCTGAATCGGCCGCCGCTCACCCCGGAGGAGACGGCGAGGCTGGCGACGGACGATGACTTCCTGGCCGTGTTCGAGCGGGCCCCTACGGTTGAGGTAAGCCTCCTCGGCCACTACCCCGACAGCTACGGCTGCCGAGAGTGTCATCTGGCCGCGCAAGCAACATTCTACCTGTCTTCGGCCGGCTTCTGCGAAACCGGCGACAGCATCACCTTCCCCACCATCGGCATTGCCGTCACACATATGATGCTGGGGGCATATAGCGGGGACATCCTCAACCTGCCCGAGCCGGCCGCGACCCGCTGGCGTGAGTTGCAGCATATCGAGCGACGGTGGGACCGTGAACCACTCGACGCCTGGCAGCGGCGGCCCGAGGCGGAGCGCGCTGCCATTATCGCGGCACGCGACGAGGCCAAGCTGGCGGAGACTGTAGCGGCACACGCGTTGCTCGATGCCGAGGTGTACCGGCTGACCGGCCAAGAATTCGACGAACTGGTGGAGAGTGGCCGGCCGTTCGGTTTTGACGAATATCGGTATCTCGACGGTGCGCGCGAATACACCGATGGCAGCACGGATGACACCGAGATCGAGTATCGAGGTGGTGTCGTTCCTCCCGATGTCCCAGGTCCGCGTTGGAGCATAACGGTCAAGGACTTCGCGGGTGAACGCCCTTTGCCCTTGCACCTCGATGTCGTTCGTCATTCGCCGACGGGGTTTTCCTGGGGATATGCCGGTAGGGGTCCGCATCAGACGGCCCTTGCCCTCTTGTGCGACGCTTTGGGCGATGTGCGCCGTGCGAGGCAATTGCATCAGGCCTTCACGCTGCAGCGCATTGGAACACTGCCCATGGAGAAAGGCTGGCGCATGACCCGTTCCGATGTTTTGGCTTGGATCGCGACACAGCCTGCCGAGGTCGACGCTTCCGTGGCTGACGATGCCACGCTCAAGGCGGCCACCATCCGCGAAACCGAGGAAGTGCAGCGCGGAGTGGAATAAGCGATGACCATTGATGAGTTCACCCGGCTGCATCTCGGCGTGCTGGAGCATGCCATCGACGGACATGATGCACTGCGCGGAGGACAATCACCATGACCGAGGGCAATGGCGAACTGCTGCAGGCCCGCGTCGAGGAATCGCGGCGTCATGCACAGGTGCTGAAGAGCATCACAACCGCGCCGGACTACTGGCAGGACGTGGCGGCCGGCAAATCATCGGTCATCAGCACAGCGCCGGCATCTGCGTTCGCTGCCATGGAGATCTTGTCGCTCACTATCCGCGAGTGGCTGGTCGCCGAGCCGGGGCGCGCCGAAGACTTCGCCAGGGAACTCACCGCTTTCCTGACGCGGCTTGGTTGCAACTTACAGCTGGTCCGGGAGCATTGATGGAGCCGACGTTAGTGTTGCCGGACTGGCTCGGTGGTATCCTCGACGCGCTGCTCGAGCCGAATGGCGACATGCGCGAGGCCGAGCTGGTCGAACAGTTGGTCACGACATATCGGGCAGCTCGTAACCGCGCCCAGACCGATGCCGGTTTTCTCGCCGATTCGGCCAAACGCGTGCGCATCGTCTCGTTGCGCCCGTGCTTAGCGCGCCGGTCCCGAAATCACTTCCCGCGTCCGCCGGCGAAGTGTGAGCGGCAATTCGTGCTCAGTCTGCCATGAACCAAAAGGAGGATGCGGCATGAGCAATTTTGGTAGGTTCAAAGTCCATCCCTTCGCGGACGAATTCCCGCTCATGGAAGGCGAGGGATTTGTCTCGCTCGTCGAGAATATCAAAAAGAACGGGCTGAAGAAGCCGATCGAGCTTTGCGCTGACGGCGAGACGATGGCCGATGGCCGCAACCGTTATCGCGCGTGTGATGAGGCGGGCGTCGAGCCGCACTACACGACACTGCCAAGCACGTTCACCGAAGCTGACATCATCGCGCACATCTGGTCGGCCAACGGTGAGCGCCGGAATCTCTCGACTGGCCATCGTGCGTTCCTAGCGCTACTATCCGGGGAGCTGCTCGCCGAAGCGGCCTACGGAGACATTCCAGGCGAGCCACGCCGGCCTACAGTCCGTTGGCGATCGTTGCCCGGTCCGCTAAGGCGCCTGAACCGGTGTGGCATGTGCGGTGTGAAAGACCCGCGGATGTTCGATCTCCCGGATGTTGTCTGGCGTTTCTACATAGAACCGACGCAGCGCGGTCACATGGTTTGCCTGCGTTGCTGGTCGCGCCTGGTCGAAGTCACTGATGGCGGGTTCTTCCAGAAAGTGCACGGCGGCCCGATGCCGCTCTGCTCCTATCCTCACGGCGGCTTTTCCTGACCGCTGGCGGGCCTCAGGCGCGCGTGACGAGCGTGGGTCTCGGCCTGGCCGGCGGTGCTGCAGGCCGAGCCGGTGGCGGCGCTTCTGGAGCCGGTTCTGCCGCTGGCGGCGAATTCGTGGGTAGCACGGTTCCCGGTGGGAGATTACTTAACGGCAAAATCGGGTTCGGACCGTGCACTCCGAATGGACGGCGCCCGATGTCCCATGGATCGATCGTCGGGCGCGGCTCATCGGTAGAGAACACCTGGAGATCGTGATCAACGTAGATGTGCGTCCGCCGGTACTCCCGCTCCGCGCGCCGCTGCCGATAAAGCCGCATTGGCGCCGCGACGAGCCGGCCGAGCTGACTGCCACGTTGCTTGATCGCGCTTCGCCCGATCAGCGTCAGCGCATGTGCCACCCGCCCCGGACGCCGCCATCCCCGAAAACCCGTTAGCGCTACGAGGCCCGTTTCCACCGGTTCGAGATCGGCCCCAAGCGTGTGCGCGATCCGCACCAACGCAATCGGCAACGCGAAATCGAATTGGTCACCCGCCTCTAGGCTCAAGTGGAATTGGCGCGCCAGGTGCGGCTCGCTCGCCAGTGCGATACCGGCGTCCCTCAGCTCGGGCGGCAGCGTGATCGCTTGCGGCATGGTCGCGATTTCTCCTCAGGCGGCAGTTGCTGCGCGCTCCGGTTGTCGTGTCGGTTGCAGCGGCGGCGCTTCCACGACAAAGAAATCGATCGCCGTCATTGACGGCTGAACCCTGCCCATCACGGAAGCGGATCAACCGGCGGTGCACGGGCTGTCCCTGCCACTGGTCCCAGACCTCCAGTCCCGCAGCGGTTTCGTGCAGGAACACGGCGGCGTGCGATGAGCCGTCCACCGCGTTCGCATAGCGACCCGCTGCGTCAAACGTCGCGATGATCGCGAGCGGCGGCACCCTGCCGCCGCGCACGCGTCCGCCCTGACGCCAGTGCGAGGTGTGCGGCAAGGTCTTCGCGACGACCTGGCAGAACCGCACGCAATGTCCGTTATCGACCACCTTGCCGGCATGGGCTCCGGGATCAATCGCGTGGTGCGGCATCGGCCTCCGTGCTCCCGCAGGACCGGCAGCCGGAGCTCGCCACCGCGCGAGGAGACGAACCCCGGCCCGGAACCGCGCGACCGGTGAAACCGTAGACTTGTCAGATGCCTGGCGCCACACTGCCACTCGCCGCGCGTATCCTCTCTCGGAAAGGAACCCAGCCGATGGCTCCGGGTCCTCTGCAGAATGCTACCCGCGGCGGTTTTGTTTCCACCCGCGGCGCGCTGAACTTCCACCGCATGGGTGCTGGCTTCGTCCAGCACATGCCGCCCAGCGGTCTCACCGTACCTCGTCTTCCCACCCGTTCAGTGCCAGCGTACGCCACCCGCGACCTCGGCGCTCACGCCCGCCAGCGCGCCGAGCTCGGTGTTTCCGAGGACGGACGGCCGCAGTTCACGCTGGCTCCCGACGAGCGGTTGACGGTCGGCCAAGATGACGACGGCAATGTCGTCGTGTCGACCGAACCGGCCAACGTCGCAGAGACAGAAGAGACTGAGCCCGTGGTCGAAATCGAAGTCGAAAGGCCGGCGGCGGTCACCGCCGGGCGCAGCATCGCCTCGCCGCGGCAGATGGCACGCCCCGCCGGGTTGCGGCAGCGGCTCGCGGTCACGAACAACCCTGACGGATCCGTGACGATCTCCCCCGATGCTGGCAATGATGTCGTGGTTTCAGGTGATCCTGCCTCCGGCCGGCTCATGGTCACCGAGGAGCCTGTCACCGAAGAATAGCTAAAGACGACGGTGCGGCGCTCTTGTTCCCGGAGTCTGGCGGACGGAGCGCCGCCTCCCTGGGATTTATTGCTTTGCTGCATGCTACAAAGCAATAGGCCCGCAGTGGAATACTCAGTGATACCGACGGCCTAATTGGATGACCGCTTTCGACCCAAAGCGGACATTCACCCCGAGCCACTGAAGGGTAGGTGCTGGCCGATAGCCGACTGACGGCTTCGGGGCATTTGCACGCCGGAGCGGACGTTCTCGTTCGCCGGGTCAAATGGCAGTTCGACCGCGCTGTCGACGGCCCGTGGTTGCTTTGGAACGTCCCTGATGTGTTCTGAGCTCACGGATATCCGGTGCTGACAGGCTAGCAGCCAAGCCCCGCCGTCTCGTCTGCGCTGTGGACTCGCCCGGATCGGGGCGCCGAAAGCCATGCGCGGCCGCCGATTCAGGTGGCTCGCCCCGTGCGACGTTGGATCAGCGATCGCTTGGGGCGTGCGCCGCTTCCTCTCAGACCGCTCAGTCGCGAAGTGACCTGAAGCCCGCGCGAACCTCGTCTGCAAAGAGCTGCGGCTGTTCCCAGGCCGCAAAGTGTCCGCCCTTGTCGAGCTTGTTGTAATAGATGAGTTTTGGATACGCCCGCTCGGTCCAGCTCCGAGGGGCCGGATACAGCTCGTCAGGAAACACGCTCACGGCAACTGGGATGGAGACGCCTTTAACACCGAAGAATGAAACCTTGTTCTCCAAGCACTCCCAATAGAGGCGCGCCCCGGAAACAAACGTGTTCGTCAACCAGGTAAGCGTGACGTTGTCGAGGACATCATCCCGCGTCAGCCCTTCGGGCTGCCCGTCAAAGGCGTTTGAGATCATTGCCAAGCTACGCGCGTCGTGATCGAGAAGGTAACCGGCTATCCCGACGGGAGAATCTGCAATCCCGTAAAGCGCCTGCGGGCGCAACCCCATCTGGTAACCGTAGCCGACGCCCTTCGCGTATACGAAGGCTAGGCGCTCGTACGCGAGTTTCTCGTCGGCGGAAAGACCGGACGGCGCCGGAACGCCCGCAAGGGCAGCCTTCTCAATGTCGGCTGAAAACACGCCGGGCATGTTGACGTGAATGCCGAGCAGCTCCGGATGCCCCTGGGCGGCCATCAGGTCCGTGATGATCGCGCCCCAATCGCCGCCTTGTGCCACGAACTTTCGGTATCCAAGCCGCTTCATCAGCACGACCCAGGCCCGCGCAATGTGGGTCGGATCCCAGCCCGTCATGATCGGTTTGCCCGAGAACCCGTAGCCCGGCATCGAGGGAATCACCAGATCGAAGGCGTCCGCCGCGCTCGCGCCATGTGCCGTCGGATTGGTCAGCGGATCGACAATCTTCAGCTGCTCGATGATCGACCCTGGCCAGCCGTGCGTGACGATGAGCGGCAACGCGTTCGTGTGTTTCGACCGAACGTGAATGAAGTGGATGGCTAGCCCATCGATCTCGGTCACGAAATTCGGCAGGGCGTTCAGCCTCGCCTCAACTTTGCGCCAGTCGTACTCCGTCACCCAATAGCGCGCGAGTTTTTGCAGTGTCGCGAGCTGGGGGCCTTGCGATTGATCCGTGACCGTTTCCCGTTCGGGCCACCGGGTCGCGCTTATGCGCCTGCGCATTTCGTCCAGCTCGGCGTCCGGGAAATTCACACGAAATGGATGAACGGCGTCGCTGGCCGTCGCGCCGACCAATCGGCTATCCTGGTCAACTGCTTCGAGGTTCTCAGTCGTATTCATGGCTTTCTCCTCTGGTCGATGGTTTCCATTGGGGCACTTGCGCGCCGCAGACGCCTACGCCCCGAGGCTAGAAGCGCCAGTTTTCGTATCCGTGCCATCGTCGTCCGCCTGCCCGAGCGCAGGGAGGTACCGGCCGAAGTTCTATTCGAAGTCGCTCGGAACCCCGTAACCGATGCCGCGGATCTTCGCGCGGCGCGCCCGCGCACTGGGTCAGGCCAGGGTTGGAAAGAACAGGTCGTTGCTCGACTGAAGCTCGGTGGCTGTCGGCATCCCGAGCCCCATAGATGATGAGCTGCCGAACGCCGTGTTTCTTGAGTTGCAGATCCAAGTACGTATTCCCAACATCATTCTCAAGCGTCGCTTCCCGACTATTTCTTAGCCGGGCGCGGCATCGGCCTCACCCCGACCTGCTCTTCCGCCGTATATGGCGCTCCATAATACGGGAAATCCTTGCGAACGCGCTCGCGGTCGGGAGCAAGTCCATCGACAAGTGGCGTATTGGCCGCCAGCGTCAACATCACATCCAGCGCATCGTCGCCGAGCGCGCGTCCATTGAAGCTGGACACCTCCAATGCAGCGGGTGTTCCAAGCTCGTAGGGCAATGTGTTGGGACAAAGCCGTGCAGCGATCAGCTTCCCGTATTCACCGGGGTCCGCCGCCGAACCGGCATAGGTTGTCATCTTCTCCGCAAAATCCGCGATCGACTTCGCGAAGCGCCCTAGGTCTTCAGACGGAAACGACGCATTGAATTGTTCTTTCTTCTCCTCTTGATCGCTCGGGTCGTCCAGGAAGAGGTGCGAAACCATAGGCAGGCCCCAACGCGAAACCTGTACCTCAGGCGCATGGCCGAAGAGGGAGATCGTCGCCCATGCATTGATTTTTCCCTTCCCAATCAGTTCGCTCGGCACTTCCAGCACAATCGCCGTAACATTCCGCTTCGCAAAGGGATTCTGCTGATGCAGAAAGGCGTCCCCGTCGAATCGCCGGTCCTTATAGAAAGCAGTCATGAATGTGCGGAATCCGGTATTTGCCGCAAATAGGTCTGGAGCAGTCCCGACATACGCACGAAGATCCGAAGCAGTCGCTACCGATCCGGTCTCACCCTCAACCAGAACTCTCTCCGGCGTCGCCACGAAGAGCATCGTCACCCGTCGCCCTCCGCACCACAAACGGCTGAATGTGCGTATGCTTACTGCCATCTCCGTGTCGTGGTTCACCAAACCTGAACTTGAACGTAACCTCTTCCCTCGCATCTCCGTTCAGGTCGAACCGGAATGCGTAGAGCCCTTCTGGATGAAGCGTATCCGGGGCCGATAGTCCCACATCCGGATTCACGGTCATCGCCATCACCGTCTTGCCAGAGGGGCCGTCAAACAAATAAAAGTCGCACAGGTTGAGGCTCGCATCTTCCCTCGCCAGTTTGATATCGAAATGATGTGACATGCAGGATCTCCTTCTCTACCGTCAGCCGCGAAGAATGGCGGCTCCGAAGGGAGCGCCCGTTAGTCCGCCATCCACAATCAGCTCGACCGCGTTGATGTACGACGAATCGTCCGAGGCAAGAAAAAGCACAGCCTTGGCCAGATCTTCCGGCTCGCCCCAACGGGCAAGGGGAACCGTGGAAGAGAAGAAGTCAGAAAGTTTTGCGGATTCCTCTGCCGTGGCATTGGCGCGCACCCCGCGCTTCCAGATGGGCGTCTTTGTCGCTCCCGGGGCCACCACGTTCACGCGAATGTTACGCGGTGCAAGGTCTGCGGCGATGGATCGCGCCATCGAGACGAGTCCGCCTTTCGTGGCAGCGTAGGCAGCCAATCCTGGTTGACCGAGATAATTCTGCACCGATCCGTTGAAGATGATGCTGCCATTATCGTTCATGAGCGGAGCGGCTGAATTGACGGTGAAGAAAGCGCCGTTGAGGTTGGTGCGGACTATCTTTTCAAAGATGGCTTCGTCGGTCGTGCCAGTCGGCGTCCTGCCAGAAATGCCCGCATTGGCGAAGACGATGTCAAGTTTGCCAAAGTCTTTGGCGACTTCAGCGAACAGCCTCTTGCGATCATCCGCAACCGTAACGTCAGCGCGATAACCGCGCGCTTTCGATCCCAGCTCGGCGACCGCTTCATCCAGTGTCTGTTGATCGCGACCCGAAATTGCGACTTCCGCGCCTTCAGAGATGAAAAGGTGGGCTGTGGCCAGGCCGATGCCACTGTTGCCACCGGTAATGAGAGCCTTTTTGCCGGCGAGCTTCATGACTCCTCCTCGGCGAACGACTGATCGCTATCCTAGCCCCAGCCATCGGGACAGTCCAGGCGACGGCCCGTGGTCGAGCGAACGACTGCTCTCGGCGCGGGACGGGCATCGCCGCCATGTGCGGTGAATGTCCGCTTCCCACCCCATCCGGTCATTCGGGTCCCCGACCGCTGAACGGCGAGTCCCGACCCAGGTCCGACATAGGTCGGCCTGCGAGGCGGCCCAGGAACCGGACATTCGCTTGCGCGCCATTCGAGGATGTTATGATGACGCTGGGCTTCGTCATGTTTGCCATGTCGGCCGCCAGCACTAGGTGGAGCGGTACCGAAGAAAGTTTACCAGCAGGTCGAACGCCGGAGACGTGAGGCGTCGGCTCGGGTAGTAGAGATGGTAGCCTGAAAAGAACGAACACCAGTCGTCGAGCACCCGAATCAGCTCTCCATCCGCGATATGCGCGATCACCTGGTCCTCCGGCATATAGGCCAGCCCGAGACCATCGAGCGCCGAGCTGAGTCTGAGCCCAATATTATTGACAATTGTCTGCCCGTCGACGCGCACGTTCACTTCGTGCCCGTCCTTTTCGAACTCCCACGCGAAGAGGCCGCCATAGGTCGGAAGCCGCATGTTGATGCAGTTGTGCGATGTGAGATGTTGGGGAGTCTCCGGCCTCGGGCGCTTTTCGAAATAGCTCGGAGATCCCACCACGGCCATGCGGATGTCGGGCCCAATGCGCACGGCGATCATGTCCTTCGCGATCTGTTCGCCGAGACGGACGCCGGCGTCATAGCCTTCGGTGACGATATCGGCCAGGCCGTAGTCCACGATGATCTCGACCTTGATGTCCGGATAATCCGGCAAGAGCCGTCTCAGGGCGGGCTGCAGGACCGCAATTGCCGGATGCTCTCCCGCAGTGATGCGGATCGTGCCGGCGGGCTTGTCGCGCAATTCGCTCAATGCGGCGAGTTCCGCCTCGATCTCGTCGAACCGAGGAGCAACGGTGCGCAGAAGGCGATCGCCCGCTTCCGTTGACGCCACGCTGCGCGTGGTGCGGGCGAGCAGCCGCAATCCCAGCCGTTCCTCAAGGTTCCGGATCGTCTGGCTCAGGGCCGACGGAGAAACCCCGAGCTTGGCGGCGGCCCGGGTGAAGCTCCGCTCCTTCGCCACCATGGCGAAAGCAGCGAGGTCGTTGAAGTTCCCCTGGAGCATTCTTTAGCTGACCTAAAAAGACCATGCGGATTATACCATCTAATCGCAAGCCGCCCCAAGCGCTAGATTTCGCTCATCCGAAAGGAAGCCGCGTCCACTGCCGAAGGACGACACGGCCGCCGCCGCAATCATTCCGGAGCCGTTGGTTCGATGTTTCTTGCGTCCGTTCAAGTCCGAAGGAGAGGGCCATGCAAAAGCGCAAACTGGGAAACTCCGGCCTTGAAGTCTCAGCTATCGGGCTTGGTTGCATGGGTTTGAGCTACGGCTATGGCCCGGCGACCGACCGGGGCGAAGCCATCAAGCTCATCCGCGCTGCGTATGAGCGTGGGGTCACCTTCTTCGACACCGCAGAAGCCTATGGTCCCTTCATCAACGAGGAAGTCGTCGGAGAGGCGTTGGAGCCGATCCGGGACAAGGTCGTGATTGCCACGAAATTTGGTTTCCAGGACGGCGATTCGACAAAGCCAACCGACAGTCGGCCAGAACGAATCAGGCAAGTCGCCGACGAGGCATTGACACGTCTTCGTACCGATGTGATCGATCTCTTCTACCAGCACCGTGTCGATCCGAAAGTACCGATGGAGGATGTGGCGGGGACGGTGAAGGGCCTGATCGAGGCTGGAAAGGTTCGACACTTCGGCCTGTCGGAGGCAGGCGTCGCGTCGATCCGTGCGGCCCACACGGTCTTGCCGGTTACGGCCCTCCAGAGCGAATACTCGCTGTGGTGGCGCGAACCGGAAAAGGAAATCCTGCCGACGCTTGAGGAACTGGGTATCGGTTTCGTTCCCTTCAGTCCGCTCGGCAAGGGCTTCCTCACCGGGAAGATCGATCGAAACGCCACCTTCGGCGACAAGGACTTTCGCCATATCGTTCCGCGCTTCTCCTCGGAGGCGTTGAAAGCCAATCAGGCGCTTGTCGACCTGCTTGGCGAGATCGCGGCGGGCAAGGGTGTGACCCTCGCGCAGATCTCGCTCGCCTGGCTTCTGGCGCAGAAGCCGTGGATCGTGCCGATCCCGGGAACCACCAAGCTGCATCGGCTGGAGGAAAATCTTGGCGCCGCGTCCGTCGTGCTGACCCGCGGGGATCTGGAGAAGATCGAACAGGCGCTGGCGACAGTACAGGTTCATGGCGAGCGCTATCCGGCGCATTTGCAGGCCCGCGTCGGACGTTGAGCCCGCCGAGCGCACAGGAGATCGAATATGCAGACACGTAAGCTTGGAACTCTTGAAGTCTCCGCTGTCGGCCTCGGCTGCATGGGCATGAGCGCGGTCTATGGGCCGCCGGCCGACAGGCAGGAGATGATCAGGCTCATCCGCACCGCTCACGAGCGCGGTGTCACCCTGTTCGATACGGCGGAATCATATGGTCCCTTCGTCAACGAGGAGCTTGTCGGGGAGGCGCTCGCGCCGATCCGCGACCGCGTGGTGATAGCGACCAAATTCGGCTTCGATATCGATCTGGCGACCGGCGAGCGCCGGGGCGGCACCAACAGCCGTCCCGAGCACATCAAGGCCGTGGCCAACGCCTGCCTGAAACGTCTCAGGACGGACAGGATCGATCTCTTCTACCAGCACCGTGTCGATCCGAACGTGCCGATCGAGGATGTCGCCCGCGCCGTCGGGGATCTGATCGCCGAGGGGAAAGTGAAGCATTTCGGCTTGTCGGAGGCCGGCGTGCAAACCATCCGCCGCGCCCATGCCGTGCAGCCCGTGACGGCGGTCCAAAGCGAATATTCGCTGTTCTGGCGGGGGCCGGAAAAGGAGCTCCTGCCGGCTCTGCAGGAGCTTGGCATCGGCTTCGTGCCATTCAGCCCGCTGGGTGCGGGCTTTCTTACCGGCAAGATCGACGAGAGCACCAGGTTCGACCCGACGGATTTCCGCAACAATGTTCCGCGCTTTTCGCCGGAGGCGCGGAAGGCGAACGCCGCATTGGTCGATCTCGTCAAGGCCGTCGGGCTGCGCAAAGGCACCACGCCCGCCCGCATCGCGCTCGCCTGGCTCCTGGCACGAAAGCCCTGGATTGTGCCCATTCCGGGCACGACAAAGCTGCATCGGCTGGAAGAGAATATCGGCGCTGCCGATCTCGTGCTGACAGCCGGCGATCTGGACGAGATCGCGAAAGGGCTTTCAGGAATTGAGATCATGGGCGAGCGCCTGCCGGAAGCGGCGCTCAGGATGACTGGTCGATAATCGGCCGGAATGAGCATCGATGGGGTTCCCTGCCGAGCCGACCCGAAGGGCGATGCTGGTGAATTCAATGGTGCTGCCCGTGGCTGCTGGTGCAAGGGCGTCCGCCGATACGGCGGAGGCGCCTCAACGCCCCGTCGGCAGGACCCTGGTCGCGTATTTTTCTCGCAGCGGCAACACGCGGGTAATCGCCGGGCAGATTCGCCGTGCGCGCGGCGCCGACCAGTTCGAGATCGCGCCTGCCCAGGCGTATCCCGAAGATTACTTCGACACCGTCGAGCAAGCCCGTGAGGAGCGGGACAGCTTCTATGAGCCGCCATTGAAGGCGCTGGTTCTCGGCGGCGCGAATTACAGCACGCTGTTCCTGGGGTTCCCCATCTGGGGCGAGACCGCACCTCCGGTCATTCGCTCGTTCCTTTCCGCGCATGATCTTTCGGGAAAAACCGTGATCCCGTTCATCACACATGGCGGCTACGGGCTTGGAAGCAGCATGTCGGTGCTTCGTACGCGTGCGCCGCAGGCACGGGTGATCGAAGGCTTCTCTATGCAAGCGCCACAAGAAAGGCAGACGATCGCGCGTGTCGCCGACTGGCTTGGCGGGCTCACGGGTATCGATTGATCGCGCGGCGGTGCAGACCGCGTTGCACGCCCCGAAGTGGATAGGTTGCTTCCGGCCAGCCCCTACCTTGAAGCGGATGTCCGGTATCCAGGCGGCCCGGCCCGAAACCGGACCGTCGCAAAACCACCCCAAGCGGTCACCGGATAGGGCGGTCGGTAGTGCGCCGGGAGACCGGCAAGGAGTAGGAGGTGGAAGTCCTCTACGATGAAGACATAGCGGGTCACATCGACCCCGAGCCGTGCGTTGTGTCCCGCGAGGGGCATGGCGAAGCGTCGGCAGGGGAGCGTGCAGGCTGGCCATTGAGCCGCGTAAGGCCTTTATCCCGGGTGCCGACGGCGTTACCATGTCGGAAGGCAACACGGACCGTTGCGTTATCGCGAGCAGCGAGCCGACCCGGCGCGGTCAGAGACCCCAGCATGTACGGATGCTCCTTGCCCGGGAACCGGGAGATCTCCCGCCCGGCCAGCGGCGTAAGCGGCTGGTCCGCGCCAGGAAGGTGAGGAACCGAAGCTGGCGATGCACGGGAGGGAGAAGTCAGACTCCCCCATAGTAGCGACGAAGCCTGCGAACAAGGTTGGGTCACCAGCTGCGGAGCGGGTGGAGCGAAGGGCGGGGGCCGAGGGGAATGCGGGACAGTAAAGCACGTGCCGGGCACAGGACCGGGAAAACGTGTCACAAGCACTGGACCGCATACGGCAGGCTGCTTGCCGTCAGACACCCGAGGTGGGAGCCGTATGCGGGAATGCCGCACGTACGGTTCTGTGCGGGGGGCGCGCAGTAATGCGCGTCCCTACCGCGATTGAGACGACCTGCAGGCCGAGATTGCTCGATCTTGGCGCTGCTTTCGTCGGGGCAAACGATCACGCCGGTAAGGGTGGGGGTGGAGTGGTGGGGAGTGGGGATCAAGAGGCCTGGCGGAGGGCCTATGAGAGATCGCGCCCTCGGCCGTCAACCGCCCGCCGTCGCTACGACCATGATTGGCGTGAGCTACGCGACGCTGTGCTCGCCGGCGAGCCGAACTGTCGGGTATGCGCGCGCAATGGCATCGAAAAGCGGGCGGTGATGGTCGATCACATCGAGCCGATCCGCGTCGCTCCCGACCGTCGTCTCGACCCGTCCAACGTGCAGCCCTATGCTGGCCGTGTCCTCAAAAGCAATAGGTTCGACGGTGGCTTCGGTAAGTGGGGTTCCAAGTGGGATGCCTCCCGCGCTGGAGGTTCAAGGGGGGGCCTCGCAAGATTCCGGCGCGCGCCTGGGAACCGGATCGCGAAGGTGAGTTTGCGCGCAGTCAAAATTTCGCAATAGGGGGGCGATGCAGGGCCGGCCGTGGAGGCCGGTTTTTGCGCACCGGTCCCCGGCACGCGCATGGAATTTTCTGATAGCCCCCCCTGTGGATTTCGCACAATCAACTGATCCTCGTTGACGCTTCTAGCCAGACGCGCGTCTTCCCAGCAGCCGGTCGCGAATAGGCGACGGCAACAGCGGGCTGCCTCTGGCATCGGCGCGCCTGGGAGAGTGCGCTAACAAGGCAGCCTAAGGTGCCGCGCCAGATGGTCACCCTCTCCGGCAGGTCAGGCAGCGGACACCGCGCATGCTTGAACATGGCACGAAGGCGTCCCCGGGAAATCGTCGCTCCACCAGGTTAAGTTCCTGCTCCGTTCTCCCGCTGGCCTACTTTGCCCGGAGAACAGCTCCGGCCGCCATCCTGGACGAGATCGGCGAGACGTGGTCCGGAACGAGCCCTGCAAGCCCCGCGACCTGGCGATTTGGCTACTCACGATGGCCGTTGCGATGGCACCCCGATGAGGCGCAAGATGATGTCTGTGAACCGCGATTCCGGGGATGTGCTTCCATGCAATCTTTGCAATTCGCTCTTACAAATGCCCACGCAGGCCGCGCGGTTCTCTTTGTCGGATCGGGCTTCGCAACCGAAGCGACATCCGTCCTGGACAAACAGATGCCCACGGGTGCTACCTTTTGCGCCAACTTGGCCAGAGCGGTACATGTGCCCGAGACGACGGGACTTGACCGCGTTGCGCAGCTTTTTTCCAAAGATTTCTCAGAGAATAAATTAATCGAAACCGTGATCAACACATTTACCGCGAAGCACGTAAGTAAGAACCAAATTGATATTTTGTCGGTTCCGTGGCGAGAGATTTATACTACGAATTACGACGATGTTGTGGAGAAGGCATCCGCTCAACTTAATCAGTCCGTAATACCTGTAACGTTCTCTGATCCTTTGCCAAGAGCCAACCGGCAACCTCGCTGTATCCATTTAAATGGATACGTCAGCCGCATTCGGAGTATAGGCGACATCCGGCTTACAACAGCCAGTTACGCGGCTGTATCGCTCAATGCATCGCCGTGGGCCACAAGGCTGAGACGTAGCTTGAGTAATGCGGGTTCTGTTTTTTTCGTGGGATATTCTGTATACGACCTCGATATAACTCGGATTTTGCGCGAGGACCCGACCGTCCACGATAAGACGCATTTTTTTAATGGACCCAATCCAGACCGCGTCACTCAAGCGACTATTGAACCATTCGGACAAATCCACGATCTGGGTATTTCCGAGCTAGCGATGACGATCATCAAGTCGAAACCAGCTATACCTCTGGAGCCCGCCCCATTTTTCACCAGTTTTCAGGTTTATACGCTTGATGATACTAATGAAAGGCCTAGCGATGACGACGTATTTGCCCTTCTAGTTAAAGGCCACTTAAGTAAAGGCAGGCTGGCGAATGCGTTGGCTGATGATGAAGTTGATAACTATCTGGTCTATCGAGAAGGCGCGCGGAGAGCGCTCGCCATTTTAGAGGAGGGGTCCGATGTCCTATTACACGCCAACATCGGAAACGGGAAGACAGTGTGCACTGAAATTATCTTTGCGGCGGGCAGGGCCGGTTATGACACTTACCGACTAGACAATCATTATGCACGGTTCCTGCTAGAGAGCCGCACGAGGTCGCATGGATACGACGATTATTTCGTTGCTTTTGCCAAGGCAAATCGCTTGTTGGCGAAGCAGATGGAAGCTACTGCGCAAGGATATTATCCGTATAGGGTCGCGCGACTGTACGCGGATTTCATTAGGGCGCGCGGATCGACATTTGACGAGCGCCAACTTGCAACTTTCGAGAGCTGCTGTGATAGTGTCATCAAGCGGATTGCGGGAGCTTCAGCGATCTTGCTGACCTATCCCGTCGTTCGGGAATGTCGCGAGAGAATGGTCGAGGCGCTATCGCTAGCAGCATCCTTCAAATCGCCGCCTCCCACGAGGCGGCCGACGTGCTGATGGTGACCCTGCTCGGTCGGCTGGCACGAACCCGCGACCTGTCGGTACTTGGTCCGGAATTTGCGGATAGCATGACGCGGGAATTTCGGGGCAAGTTACCGCGAAAGGGAGGAGGAGATGCGCGGCCGACCGCCGAAACCAACGAAAATCCTTAAGCTGCAAGGGACATTTCGGCCCGTGCGGCATGCCAAGCGCAGGGACCTGGCGCCGCTTGGCGACCTGGCGGAGATGCTACCGCCGAGTTGGATGGACGAGGAGCAGAAAGCCGAGTGGGCGCGGGTGCTGCCAGACGTGCCGCCTGGCGTGTTGAAGCGGATCGATTGGCAGATGTATGCGACCTTCATCGAGCAGGTGGTCCGGCACCGGCGAGCGGTGGTCGCACAGCATAAGATCGACGCGAATTCGGCCCAGCCGTTCCTGCTGCGCGGGCCGAACGGCGTTTATGTCTCGCCGTACATCGGCATCATCAACCGAGCGAGCGACAAGCTGCTGCGGCTCGCGCACGAGTTGGGGTTCACGCCATCGGGCCGGGCGCGGTTGATCGCGCAGCCGGAGGATGAGGACGAGAGCGCGAACGATTGGGGCGCCTTACGTGCCAACCAGGGCGACCGCGACCGACTCAACTGATCCAGGCGATCGCTGCGTCAGCTCGATCGGCGCCTCTATTCCGGTGATCTGCCAGGTCGATCAGCTTGATACCGACCACAGCCAGGACGGCACTGAACATCGCGAGCACCAGGGGCGCCACCAGCCAGTAGGTTTGCAAGCTCACTGGAGCCTCCCGAGGACGAGTTGCGCCACGACCAGGGAAACGACGCCGCCGACGGAAGAGATTAGCCGATGCCGAGCAGCACGGCGAGCTTGCGTGTCACGTCCAACATGTAGACCGCGTCCGCAGCTCCAATTCGCTGGCCGATCTGGTTCCTGCTGACCGCAGTGAGCTTCTCGAGCTGCACCCAGGACCGTTGCTGCAATCCGGTCTGCTCGCCGGCCGGTAACGCGACGCGCAGCAACGGGGCGTCGCGCGCAGTCGAGGTGATCAGGCAGACCAGGACCGAATCCGTGCCCGGAAACGCGTCGGACTGGACCACCAGCCCCGGACGTGGCTTGCCGGTATAGCGGCCGGTCCGGTCGGCCAGCACCACGATGTCGCCCCGTGCAGTGCCGATCATTCGTCGGCGTCGTCGGCCAGGATGCTGTTGGCCTCGATCCACGCCTGCGCTTCCTGGCTCTCCGGGCTGCGCCCGACCAGCTCGCTCTGTCGGCGCGCCTCCGCGGCAAAACCCGGGGCCCGAGTATCCGGCACCCAGATCTGTACTGGCCTGAGCCCCATCGCCCGCAGTTTGTCGCGGCGGCGCGTGACACTATTCCGCTTGCTGGTCGCGTTAGCCATCGACTACATGTAGGATCATAGCGCGTAATGACAATACGGGAACGCTTAGTGGCTGGGATCGGATGTTCCTCTGGCTCCTTCATGGCGCGCGGGCCTGTGGGGGCGGCCTGGCGGGGCCTGTGGGGCGGCCCGGCGGGTCCGTGGCGGGGGGGGACGCGAGCGAGCTGGTGGAGGCAGCGACGGACGAGCAGCGGCGCCGCGCCTACCAGCGCGCGCGACGTTTCATCGGCGATCTCTGAGTGCCCACATGGTGTAGGCTTCGTCCTCGTAGCGGTCTTTTCCAGCCGGTGGCGGATTTAGTTGGGTGGACACGGAGCGGAAGAAGTCGAGCCCGCGTCCCATTCTCGCGCCGGCCTGGGTGTGGCTATCATTGGCCCAGTCCGGGACGGTCGGGCGATAATCGGTGAGCAGCGAGCGCAGCCCGATTGCGGCCTGGAAATGGTCGCCCTCGCGGCTTTTGGGCGCGCGCGACATCATGCGGATGGCATTGCCGATCGCCATCCGGGACTTGCCTGGATTTTCCGAAGTGTACCAGGCGCGCGCCTGTTCGGCTGCGGCTCTGACGAAGGGAACGATATGCGGCGCGGCCGCGGTATCAATGTCCTCGTGCGAGATGACTTCGAGCCGGTTTGCGACCATCGAGCAATGCGCTTTGGACGTGTGGATGAGCTCGCAGGCTCCAGGAATGACGATTTTTGGTTCCGTGGTAGGGACGGCGGGAACCGTTCCCGCCGTAACACGTTGATATATAGGAACATTCCGCCGCTGTGTCAATGGAATGCGGCGCATGGCGCGTCCGTTGGCGGCGCATGGGTGGGCGGGGTCCGTGGGGCGGCCCGGCCGGCGGCCGGGCCGGGTCCGTGGGGCGGCCGGGTGGGATCCGTGGGCAGGCGGGTCCGGTTTGGCGGCCGGGAGGAGCTCGTCGCGCACCTGGGCGGGGTCGAGGTGGCCGAGAACCTCGGCGCGGTAGCGTGCGACGTATTCCGCCGGCGTGGCGCACGAGTTGAACCAGGGGCCTGGGGCGAGGGCGCATCCCTCGCCACCCTTGCCGCGGAGTTCGGCCCCAGCAGGGACGCAGTCGTGAGGAAAGCCAAGCGCCTTGGGCTGGCGGCCAGGACGCGCCTCGGGCTTGGTGCGCGGAGATACTGCAACGCCTGGCCGGAGGAACAGATCGCGCAGCTCAGGACCCGCTGGGCGGCTGGCGTTTCGCTAACCCTGCTTGCAGCCGAGCTCGGTCGAAGCGGCCAGACGATTGCCAATAAAGCCAAGCGCCTCGGCCTGCCGGCTCGCCGGTGGTCCGCCCCGCGGGACCATGGGGGCGACGCCGCAGGGCCTGGTGGCTGCCCCGCAGCCGCGCCAGGACGGCGCCATGGCAGCGGACCGGTAGGGGCGATCCGCCCACCAGGACAGGCAATTCCCTTTGGGTCCGCTTGCGGTCTGTGCAAGGAAGCGACAAGCTTCGTCCTAGCGATCGACGGGTCGCCAAACACGCAATGTGGGCCGAGGCTATCCCCATGTGGCCTCGGCTCATTTCATGGGGAACAAAGCACGTTGGCCGATAACAAGCTGCCGGATATTCGCACTCTCGACATCACTCGTTTCACAGAGTTGGTACAGGATGAGTTGTCGATGTTCGTCGCCGTCGCGCCGGTACTGTCGGGGTAACGAGTAATGATGACGACGTGTGCTAGAGCGGCGATAATCGTCCTGGCGCTGGGAGGATCGCTTATCCCAAATACAGAAAGGGCTGACCCCGCTCGGGGTCCTGTTTTTCAACAGGGTCTCGCAGACCGCGAGCGATGGGAGAATTGGTTCGGAAGCTTGACTGGCGATTACAAACTAGGAGCCGAATTTTGGGCTGGACAGAGAAGCTTGCCCAATCCTGGCACATGTTACGGCTCAATTGGCCAAGATGTGGGGAATTACACAGCCGGCTGTATTGCGACGCAAAAGCTTCTAGCTCCGATGGATGTGAGGCGAAAGAGCGAACCCGGTTACAGGGCTGGATTCAACAGTTATACGCCGCCGGGTCCTAACGTCGCCCCAGCATCACCTGTTGTAGCGTCGCCGAATTCGACCGCCAGCTCGCGACCATCGGTGACACCTTCCGGCGCCCCGCAAGCCGCCAGCCCTGTTCCGCTTACCACGGAGGTGCCCTATGCGAGCTACGATAGGGAGTGGTCCGTCAAGTTGCAGACGGAGCTCGGTCAGCCGACCTGCGCGCTAATCAACGACCTGGGGCTAATGCAAGGTCATCCGCCCTACCTAGGCTTCCACTCAACGCGGAGTCATACCACGGTCACATTGACTGGCAGCTACAAACGCCTTTCTGAAGGGCCGGTAAATGTCACTCTTACCGTTGACGCGGTGCCGGGCGGTTGGACACTTCCGATGCTGGCCCAGCTCAACGACATGGTGGGCCAATTGCCAATGAACGATGCCGTACAGGACATGTTTCAGCAACTCACCCATGCCCAGACGCTCGGGGTTTCTTTCGCGGGTCAGTCGTTCAGTTTGAGCTTGGTCGGATTCGAGGATGCATATTTGGACTATCTATCGTGTCTTAAGAACCTGCCTCGATAGCGAGGCCAACGAACTCCGCGCCCTAGACGCAGCGGCATTAGTCAGAATGCGCTGAACGCTATAGCGAATGCCTCGCTGTGGGGTACCCGTCAGCCGCACAGGCATCGCATCGAACATCCACGCAAGGCGGCCGCAGGACGGCGTTCAGCCCATCAGCCGATCCGTGCCATAGCAGCGGAGATGCTCGCCCCGTGCCGCTTCCACCACCGGCCGGACCAGCGCTGCGTGCTTGCGCAGCCACGCGATGCGGCGCTGATCCGTCTCCGACCAGCCGTCATCGTTGGCGGGGTCGGCATCCAGCAGCATCTCGATCCGCTGCCAACGTATGAGCGATGCCTGCTCGCGCGCGAATGCCAGCGTCTCCGCAAGCCAATTCGGATTGGCCTGGCGCGCGCGCGTCTCATGTGACTGCGGATGGCGTTCGTCCGATACCTGCGCCGCATGGGCGAGCTCGCCGGCGTCGGGCTCATACAAGCCGTCGCCCGGCCACAGCACTTTCCACAGCCATTCCAGCGTCGGCCCGTGCTTCGGCAACGCCCTGGGCGACTCGAACGGCGGCCAGTCAGGCCTGAGCCGTGTCCAGTCATCGACCTCGGCGTCCTCGTCCGCCTCCAGCCCAGGCGGAGCCGTGTTCAGTTGCTGGATCAGCTGCAACAGCGTCGGCATGGCCTACCCCACCGCCCTGAGCTTGCTCCCGCCCGGCACCGGCAGCCTGGGCAGGTTCTTGCCCGTGTTCGGCGTCAGGCCAAACTGCACCGTCCAGGCCAAATACCGCGCATCCGCGGCCATGGCTGCCTTCCATACCGGGTTCGCTTTCACCCCGCCCTTTTTATCCCGCAACCCCGTGGGAACCGGCGCGGCACGCCGCGGCTGATCCCGATCTTCACGTGATCGTCGGGCAGCGGGGTGAACCAGCACCCCGTTTTGATCGCGATCGGCTGTGCACCGTGGACCTTGGCAAGCAGATCAAGCTCGCGCTGTGGGGGAGGTTGCAGGAAGCGGGAGAGATTGCGCGGCATGGCCTAGGCCGCATGCCAGAGATCGCCAGAGCGGCGCAGCTTGCCCGCCTGGGTCAGGACGCTCATCAGCGTGTTGAACTGGTCGAGCGTGCAGCCGTGCGCCATCAGCGCGGCGTAGATGATGCCGCCCGGCGCGCCGAGCGGGCCAGCCGCCTTGACGGCGTCGATGATCGCGTCGGCGATCATGCGGACCGCCTTGATCTGGTCAGGTGTCATGGTGATGGGCTCCTGTGGTGAGAACTAGTTTCGACAGAAGCCATTATACAACAGAAACGTCGTGCCCGGGGCAGAAGAGGCATGCGTTGCGGCGCATGGTGATTTGCGCGTGAAACTGTCGGCTGTGCAACGCGATGGTGAGGCGACGGAAAGGCTGACTATCCAGCCAACTTCAAATGCGCGAAGCTGCGAGCAGCGCGACCTCTGCTCATATCCTCTCAATCTCCTGTGCCAATGGGTGGTGCTGGAACCACTCATCGAGCGCCCGTTGCACTATCCCAACCACGCTGGTCTCGTGGATGGCGGCGGCAATCCGACAGCGCCGCCAGTATTCCGGCGGCAGCCTGAGCGTGCTTGCGGTCGTCGGCTCGGTCCGGCGTGGACGGCCGGGACCGTGCTTGAGCGGCCCGACCGCTGGCGCGGGGGACGGCTGGGCTGAGGCGGTTCGCTTCGCCATGTTGCTCTCCGTAATTCGCATATATCGTGAAAACGCGGTAACCAGCAACCTCTAAAGATTTATGGTTGATTTGGCATTTCGTCAACCGTAAATGAGCCATCCGGCCGCGTCGTGTGCCGACCCGACCGCAAACTCGAGCTGATCGATGATGGTTGAATTCTGGGGAAAATCGGACCCGACCGACGGCGTCGTAGCCGCGCACAGCGTGCCACATCATTGCCTCGATGTGGCTGCTGCCGCCCAGGCGCTGCTGCCCGTCTTTCCACCGCCGGTCGAGGTGCCCGCGGTGTCCGTCATTGCGCTGATCGCGTTGCACGACGTCGGCAAGTTCAGCCGCACCTTCCAGGCGAAGGTGCCGGAGCTGTGGCCGGCCAGCCTTGGCCGGTTTGAGGCCCCGCCCGCCGGTTATCCCCACGATCAGGTCGGCTACGCGCTGTTGAGGGGGGCCTTGGCTGACCTGATCGCCCCGCTGTTCGGTGACGGACCCGCTGCGGCCCGCCAGCCGCTGCTGGGCGCCGTCGCCGGCCACCACGGTCGTCTCCGCCCGTCGTGACGCCTGGAGCTGGTGCGCTGCCCCGTAGCGTCGCGTGCGAGGCGTGCCTCGAGGCGGCCAGCGCGTTCGTCCAGTCGGTGTTCACCTTGTTGGACCCTCCGCGGCTGCCTCAGCTCCGTGCCCGCGACCGAAACGCCCTGACCTGGTGGTTCGCTGGGTTCACCGTCGTGGCCGACTGGATCGGATCCGCCAGGCAGTGGTTCCCGACAGTGGAGGCGTCCAGCAACACCGATCTCGCCGCCTACTGGCAGCAGACCTGTGCGCAGGCCGAGCGTGCCGTGCGTGAGGCAGGGCTGGTACCGGCCCCCGTCGCGGCAGCGACCGGCATGCAGGCCCTCTTCCCCGACCGGGATCCCCGGCCGCTGCAACGGTGGGCCGAGTTTGTGACGCTGCCGGAGGAGCCGTGCTTGTTCGTGATCGAGGATGCGACGGGGAGCGGCAAAACAGAAGCCGCGCTCGTGCTGTCGCATCGGCTGATGTGCGCCGGCCGCGCTGACGGTCTGTTCGTCGCGCTGCCGACCATGGCGACCGCAAACGCGATGTATGGCCGGCTGAGCGAGGCATACGCCCGCCTGTTCCTCAGCTCCTCGCGTGCCTCGCTGGTGCTAGCGCACGGGCGCCGTGCACTCAACGACGCGTTCACCGACAGCATCCTCGACGGTGCGACGGCTGACGCAGGCGCACTCATTGCTGACGACCCAGACCAGCCGGTGGCTGCGCAGTGCGCTGCGTGGATCGCCGACAACCGGCGCAAGACGTTCCTCGCCCAGATTGGCGTCGGCACGATCGATCAGGCGCTGCTCGCGGTGCTGCCATCACGGCATTCGCCGCTGCGGCTGCTCGGCCTGTCGCAGCGCGTGCTGGTCGTCGACGAAGCCCACGCCTACGACGCCTACGTAAGTGCCGAGCTCGCGCGGCTGCTCGAGTTCCACGCCGCGATGGGCAGCAGTGCCATCGTGCTGTCGGCAACATTGACCGCACAGCAGCGCGCTGATCTCTGTCGGGCGTTTCGCGCCGGCCTCGGCTGTGACGACGACCGCGAGCCCGCCGAGACAGCACCCTATCCGGCGGCAACTACGGTCTCCGCTACAAGTAGCGAAACACAGGCGGTAGAGCTGGCAACGGGTCTCGCTCGCAGCGTTGCGGTCGAGCGCGTCGCCAGCACAGACGCTGCAGCTGACGCTGTGATAGCCGCTGCCTTCGCCGGCGGAGCAGTCGCCTGGATCCGCAACACCGTTGACGACGCGATCGAGGCGACGGAGCTGCTGCGGGCACACGGTCTCGATCCGCTGCTGTTCCACGCACGGTTCGCGATGGGAGACAGGTTGGCCGTTGAGCAGGAAGTGCTGCGGCTGTTCGGGCCTACATCAACACCCGCTGAACGTACCGGCCGCGTGCTGGTCGCTACGCAGGTCGTGGAGCAGAGCCTCGATGTCGATTTCGATCTACTGGTGAGCGACATCGCGCCTGCTGATCTGATCGTGCAGCGAACCGGCCGGCTGTGGCGGCATCCATGGCGAAACGACACACGTCCGGTTCCCGGCCCGCGCCTGTTGTTGCTGTCACCGGAACCGGTTGCGGATCCACCAGCCAACTGGATTGGTGATGCCAAAACGCGGTTCGTCTACGCCAACCCGGCCGTGCTCTGGCGCAGTGCACAGGCGTTGCTGTCAGCCGGTAGCATCGTCACGCCGGACAACATCCGAGCGTTGGTCGAGGCGGCCTACGACGAAACGAACACACCGCCTCACCTCGAGCCGGCGACGTTCCGCGCGGAAGGCAAGGAAGGGGCAGCGCGCGGCGTAGCCGGACAGAACGTGCTCACGTTCGAGCAGCCATACGATCGCGCCGCAGGATTGTGGGAGCCGGACGATCACACGCCGACGCGGCTCGGCGAGCCGCGGATCACGCTGCGGCTGGCGCGGTATGCGAACGGCCGGCTGACGTCGATGTGCGACGATCCCGACGCCTATCGCGCCTGGTGCCTGTCGGAACTTTCGGTCCGCGCATCGCGCGTCTCCGGGGTTGCCGATGATCCGGAGACCGCTCCGGCCGTCGCCTCGGTACGAGCGCGCTGGTCAAGCTGGGACCGGGAGGTGCCCGTGCTGGTGCTGCGGCCGGCACACGGAGCGGTCTGGCAGGGCCGCGTCATCGATGCGAGCGGCGCAGTGCGCGTCGTGACCTACAGCCGGACATCCGGCCTGATTTGGAATTAAGTTTCGGATGAATACACCCTTCAATCTTCTTCACGAACCTTGGCTGCCGGTGCAGCGGCGAGACGGACGGCGCGAATGGATTGCCCCGGCGCAGATCACTGACGATCTACAGCGCAACCCCGTTGTCGATGTCGATTGGCCGCGCCCGGACTTACGTGTCGCCACCTACGAGTTTCTGATCGGACTGCTGGCGACGGCATGTCCTCCGGCCGACGAGGAGGAGTGGCTCGAGCGCTGGAACAATCCGCTTGCGCCCGATGAACTCGCCGCCGCTTTCGCGCCGCTCGCGTCCGCGTTCGATCTTGACGGCTCGGGCCCGCGCTTCATGCAGGATCTGGATGCGGTCGCCGTGTCCGACACGGGCAACACGATCGAGCAGCTGCTGATCGAGGCACCCGGCGAGCAGACAATCGATGACAACAAAACGCTGTTCGTCAAAGCGAACCGCATCGAACAGCTCTCGCGTGCAACCGCAGCGATCGCGCTCTACACCTTGCAAACCTACGCGCCGTCAGGCGGTAGCGGCAACCTGACCTCGCTGCGCGGCGGCGGCCCGCTGACCACGCTCGCGCTGCCAGGCGGAGTTCCTTCGCTCTGGAACACGCTGTGGGCGAATGTGCCGCAGGGCAAACGTCCGGCAGCACGCGACCTGCCACGCGCCTTCCCATGGCTCGCGCCGACCAGGACCGCCGATCGCTATCCAGCAACATCGCCTGCCCAGGCGCATCCGTTGCAGGCGTTTTGGGGAATGCCACGCCGCATCCGCCTCGCATTCACGACCAATGAGGCCAAGCGCCCGTGCGATCTGATCGGAACGATCGATGCGGTGCACGTGACCGGGTGGGGGCAACGACCGAACGGCATCAAATACGTCGCCTGGGATCACCCGCTCGCGCCCGCCTACAAAGATACAAAGGGCGGCGGTTGGTTACCGGTGCATCCGCAGGCGGACGGGATTGGCTATCGACACTGGGCGGCCCTGGTCGCGGGCGACATGTCCGGAAATCGCCGGCCCGCGCCGATCATCGTGGCCTGGCAGACCCGCCAGCTCGATCTATCGGATGACGTCCGCGACGCACGCCTGTTCGCCGCCGGGTACGACACCGACAACATGAAGGCGCGCGGCTTTGTCGAAAGCGAGATGCCGCTGCCCGGCACCGCGGACGCCGCGACTGCGGGCGCCACGGCATTTCTCGCACAACATCTCATCGCCGCTGCGGAGATCGTTGCCCAGAAGCTGCGCTCTGCGGTGCGCAAGACAGTACGCAAAGGAGGGGACGTAGCCTCGGCCACAACAGCCTACGAGGCGCTGTGGGCGGCGACGCAGGGGGCGTTTTTTCAGACCCTACGCGACGTCGTGCAGCCGGCCGGAGCGCCCGTGGAGCATGCGCTGAAGGGTGTTGCCCAAGAGTGGCAACAGCGCCTGAGCGGAATTGCGTTGAGACTATTCGCCGAGGCTGCGCCGCTCGATCTGTCCTCAGGTGATCCCGCACGCATCGTGAGTGCGAGGCGAGGCTTGTCCCTCACCACAAACGGCTACGGCGCTGATGGGAAGAAGTTGTTCTCGACACTGCTGTTGTCAGCACCGACCAGCAAGAAATCCAAGGCACGAAAAAGCGCATGAGCACGACAGCACAAAGCCCGGCGGCCGTCGCCATGAAGTGGTGGCACCGCATGCAACCCTACGACAGCGACGGTACCCCCAATCCGCTCGCTGATCGCGGAGCACTCGCCCGCCTTCGCCGCTCTGATCTGCGCGCAGCGATGATCGAACCGGCAGTATTCGATCTACACCGCCAGCTGGGGCATCGCGATCCGCGTCGTTTGGTCGAGGCCGCACTGTGCGCCTGTGTGCTGGCCACGGTGCGTGAACATCGCGACGGCCTCGCTTTCGCGAGGCAGCTCGGTGCGTCACGCGGCGGGCATCCCCTGATGAGCACCTTGCGGTTCCGCACGCTGCTTGCGGCAGAGACGCCTGAGGAACGGCTGAACGCGCTGCGCCGCGCTGTGCTGTTGGCCGACGCCAAGGTCAACGTCTTCGACCTCGCCGCCGCTTGCTTCGACTGGTCGGACACCCGGCGCACCCGCTGGGCCTTCGATTACTACGACGCAACCACCCAAACGAACGCAACAGGAGTTTCCTCATGACCGGATTTACCGACGCTGTAGCACAGACGCAGAAGCCCAAGCGGCGATGGCTGCAGATCCACGTGCTGACGCCCTATCCGCCGTCCAACCTGAACAGGGACGATCAGGGCCGTCCCAAGACGGCAATGGTCTGCGGCGTGCCCAGGCTGCGCATCAGCAGCCAGGCGCTGAAGCGCGCTTGGCGTACCTCCGATGTGTTCAGCACCACACTCGCCGGATATATCGGCACCCGCACGGCGCGGTTCGGCGCGACGATCGTAAGCCATCTCACTGAGCGTAAGGTCTCGCCTGACATTGCCCTGGCCGCTGCGCGAGAGGTCGCCCAGCATTTCGGCAAACTCAACCCACCAAAGGATCCCAATCCCGCGCGGACCAGGCAGTTGGCATTTATCTCGCCGGACGAGCAGACGCGCGCGTTTGCCGCGGCAGAGCAGATCGCCAAAGACATCAAGAGCGGAAAGTTCACGCCCACGGCCGATGACGATGACGACAACGGCGACAGCAGTGACAACGGTCGGCGTCCTAAGGCCAAGAAGAAGGCCGGCGCTATCGCGGCCGACGCGCTGTTGTTGCAGGCCGACACCGCAGCCGACATCGCCATGTTCGGTCGGATGCTGGCGGACAATGCAGCCTACAATCGCGACGCCGCCGTCGCGGTCAGCCACGCCTTCACGACGCACCGCGTCACAATCGAGGACGACTTCTATGTCGCACTCGACGACCTGAAGCCGAAAGAGGAAGATGTCGGCGCCGGGTTCATGGGCGAGCAGGGCTTTGGCTCTGGCGTGTTTTACCTCTACGCCTGCGTCAATCTCGTCCAGCTACACAAGAACCTCGACAACAACGCAGAGCTGGCAGGGCGCGCCTGCGAGGCGCTGATCGAGGCTATGACCGCCGTCTCGCCCAGCGGCAAGCAAGCATCATTCGCCGCATTCTCCCGCGCGCACTATGTGCTTGCCGAGCGGGGGAGCGCGCAGCCGTGCACGCTGGCAGGTGCATTCTACCGGCCTGTGACCGGCGAGGATCTCATTGCCAGCTCGATCGACGCGCTGCGCAGTTGGCGCGGCAAGCTCGACGCCGCGTATGGCCCAGCCGCTTCCGATACATACGAGTTCGATGTGGCTGCTGGCTTGGGAAGGCTCGATGAGCTGCGCGAGTTCTGCGGGAGGCTCGCGTGAGTACCCCATTTCTGACCTGCGTGCTCGCCGCTCCGTTCGCGGCCATGGGCAGCCTTGCGGTCGGGGAACGTCGTGGCACGTGGGATCGACCGGGACGCTCGGCCGTGCTCGGGCTGGTCGCAGCCTGCCTGGGCGTCGATCGCCAGGACGAGGACGCGCATCAGGCGTTGGAGAGCGGCTACGGGGTGGCGCTTCAGGTCGAACGGATGGGCCCAGTGCTGGCTGACTACCACACGGCGCAGGTACCGCCGCAGGCCCAGGGGCGGATCTGCCGCACGCGTCGCGAGGAACTCGCCACGCCTAGGCACGAACTCAAGACCATCCTCTCACGTCGCGACTATCACGCCGACGCCGTGGTGTTCGTGGCGTTGTGGGAACGCGAGGGAGCGCGCTGGACGCTCGAGCAGATTGCCGACGCGATGCGCGAGCCGCACTGGTTTCCGTATTTCGGGCGCCGGTGCTGTCCGCTGATGTTGCCGCTCGCACCGGAGATCGAGCAGGCGACCGATCCGATCACCGCACTCGCCGCGCGCGCTGCACGTGATGCTAGCGTGCGGTTGCTCGCGCTGCGCGCCGCTGCCGATCCCGTGGTCACGCTCGACGCCGTTGATGCTCAGCGTTGGGGCCTGCCGCACCTGCGTGTCGAGCGTCGCCGCGACGCTCTGCGCCACCGCCAACGTTGGCAATTCGACCTGCGCGAAGAGGCTGTGTTGTGACCGACCTGTTTTTCGCTCGTGCGCGGTTTCGCCGTGACGTACCGGCCGTAGCACTCGCGCAGGTGCTGGTGCCAGCGAATGGCAACCAACGCGTCGGCACCACGCACCAATTGCTGTGGTCGCTGTACGCCGATGGCCTGGATCGACAGAGGGACTTCCTCTGGCGCGAGACGCGACCTGGTGAATTTCTGGTGCTGGGGCATCGTGCGCCGGTTGATCAGCACGGCCTGTTCGAGCTGGAGCATAAGCCGTTTGCACCTTCGCTGCGCCCTGGCCAGCGGCTGGCGTTCAACCTGCGCGCCAATGCAACCGTCTCGCGTCCGACATCTCGTGGTCAACGCGGCGTGCGCCATGACGTGGTCATGGACCAGCTGCACCGGACCCCAGGGCCGCGGGCAGATGCACGACACGAGGTGATGCTGACCGCCGGACGCGACTGGTTGGCCCGTCAGGGCGAGGCGCATGGGTTCGCGCTGTGTGGCGACATCGTCGTGGACGGCTACGACCGGATCACAATACCCCGGCAAAACGGCAAACAGGCGGTGTTCGGGGTGCTCGACATATCCGGCGTCCTCGAGGTCACCGATCCGGAGCGTTTCCTGGCGAAGCTCGCGCAGGGTTTCGGGAAGGGGAAAGCCTTCGGCTGCGGGTTGATGCTCATTCGTCGTGTGTCATGAGCAGCAGGGTAATGCCAGCGTTGCCTCTGACTGCTGGTCCTGCTGCGTCAGCCAATCGAACTAGAGGTCGCTAAAACCGGCCGAGAACCAACTGTTTTCAACCGGTGAGTTCTTTGACAATCGAAAAGGCCAGCCAATTCAATTGGTTGCAGGAAGAGTGTTCCCGCACGCGCGGGGATGAACCGGTCGCGGGCGCATACATGACGCGGTTGTTGTTGTGTTCCCCGCACGCGCGGGGATGAACCGTTCCAAATGTTTGCATACCACTTCTCGACCGCGTGTTCCCCGCACGCGCGGGGATGAACCGGCGCTGGCGGCGCAGCAAGCGGTAATCGGCCCGTGTTCCCCGCACGCGCGGGGATGAACCGGCGATCGACTTTGCACGCCAGATTGCGGCGCTGTGTTCCCCGCACGCGCGGGGATGAACCGGGCGTCCCGCTGAAGTTTTTGGCGCCGCATACGTGTTCCCCGCACGCGCGGGGATGAACCGGAAATACAGCAGGTGAAGCGGGGCGCCTGCGAGTGTTCCCCGCACGCGCGGGGATGAACCTGGAGAGCGTCAGATCGCGATCCTGCTCCATCTCGTGTTCCCCGCACGCGCGGGGATGAACCGAGTTTGTAGACGGCGCAACCGTTTATGGCTCAGTGTTCCCCGCACGCGCGGGGATGAACCGGGACCGGGAGGCGAGCCGATCAGCGCATTGCTGTGTTCCCCGCACGCGCGGGGATGAACCGACAAATCCCGCAAACAACGCGCCGATCACCACGTGTTCCCCGCACGCGCGGGGATGAACCGAACCAGGCACTCAACACGCTGCGCAATGCCAAGTGTTCCCCGCACGCGCGGGGATGAACCGTCGACGGTTGAGGCCGCGGTCGGGCGTCCGGCGTGTTCCCCGCACGCGCGGGGATGAACCGGTGCGCGGTGAAAACCTGCACGGCTTCGAGATGTGTTCCCCGCACGCGCGGGGATGAACCGGCCGCGTTCGCCACCCTGGCCCATAAATCCCGGTGTTCCCCGCACGCGCGGGGATGAATTGACGTTTACGCCAGGCAAGACGGTAATCCTCAAGTGTTCCCCGCACGCGCGGGGATGAACCGAAGGACGAGGCTGAGCATCAGCAGACCAAGTGGTGTTCCCCGCACGCGCGGGGATGAACCGATCGTGTAGTCCCCGACGCTGGGAACGCACGGGTGTTCCCCGCACGCGCGGGGATGAACCGGTGGTCTACCAGGTGATGAAGGGCATTCGGCAGTGTTCCCCGCACGCGCGGGGATGAACCGGCCGAGGCGAGGATCATGGCGTTGGTCTGGTTGTGTTCCCCGCACGCGCGGGGATGAACCGCCGGCAGTCATGGCCGGCATGTTGCTCAGCGCGTGTTCCCCGCACGCGCGGGGATGAACCGGCTGGCCCTCGGGCAACCCGCAACCCGCCGTTGTGTTCCCCGCACGCGCGGGGATGAACCGAACCGAATTGTCTTCTAATCGAGACGGAGCGTGACCATCGCCGCGTGCGTTGAGCACCAGGATCGCCCGCGCACGCTTGGCTGACCACAAAACCGACCGTCATCGCCGATCCACTGGCAGATGCGGGCCAGACGATCAGGCGGCAGCCCCCCCGGCTCCGTTGCGCTGAAAGGGGACGGCCGAGACCACCTCCGGGGCCTCCGCCTCATCTTCGATCATCTCGCATTCCGGGACCGTGTCCTCGAGCCACGCCTTAAGCTTTTGCGCGATGCCTGCACCTGCAGGCGGCCCGCCTTTCGCGAGATACGTCCGCAGCGTCCCGAAATTGATCCCGGTCGTCGCAGCCAGCTCTTGGCGCGAGATACGAAGCTCCTCGAGCTTGATCGCCACCCGCGTCCGCAACTCGTCCCATTCCGCCATGGCGGCAGTCGCCGGCGACGTTGAGGTGCATCGGATCACTTGAGCGCGCCGTGCGGCGATCGCCGTGGCATCCTCGGCGAAATTTACCAGAGCCGAGAGCGCGCGGCGCAAAACGACGCTGGAGCAGAACGGTAGCAGCCCGGCGATCGCCTGACGCAATGCAGCCGCCTCATTCTCCAACCGATCACATTCTGCCGGGCTCATTCCGGTACCTCTCGCGTGGCAGATCCACGACAGGCCGGCCCGCCAGGTGATCCGCGAGCGACTGCAGCACTGTCGCCGTCCAGGACTGCGCCGTCTTGTCACTGATCCGAAGCTTGCGCCCCAGCTCTCGCCAGGAAGCGTCACGTACGACGCACTGCTCGATCAACCAGGTCGCATTCTTGCCGAGCGCCTCGGTCACCCTTCGCAGCCAGCTCGCCGCGTCGAGCCGGCCGATGGAGAGGCGATCCTCCACCACCACCCGGCAGCGCTGGTCGTAATCGCGCACGCCGGTACCGACGCCGAAGGCGCGATCCCAGCGATTGCGAAACTCGTGCGCGACCTGCCAAGCTTCGTACGTGATCTCGCCGTTGACGAGGAGCTGATCGAGTTCTGGTGGAGACACGCCAGCCTTGACGGAACGCCGCGGCGTCCACCTGCGGGGCGATGATTTCGTGATGCTGGCGGAACTCGGCCGAGGGCCGGCTCGAGACGACGGCGGTGGCGCGGCCCGGCTGAAGTGAAGATGGCGACGCATGCACGCGTTGCGCGCCCTGCATGATCGAGCGAGCGACCGGTGCACGCTGGGGCATCGGAGGACCTTGAGACGGACGCGGGCGCGCGGCGTCGTCGAGGCTGCCCAGATTGATCGCGGAGTTGCTAGCCCCGTTTGGGGCTGGACGCCGAGCAGGTAGGGCGATTTTTCTGCGCTCGTGCGCGGCGAGCGGCTGTAGCAGTCCGAAAATCGGCCGGCTCGCGGTGCTGCCGGACCTCGACGGCCAGCCAATACCGGCTCGACGCGGGCATGTAGGCGCGGGGGGATGCAGGATCCCCGACGGACTAGCTAGCCCTGGCGAAACGCCTGGGCATCGACCTGTGGGGCGCTGACGACGTGGTGACGGTGGAGTTCGGCGGTGGGCTGGCGGGTAGTGAGAATTGGCGGGACGGGCGCGCTTGGTACTGATGGTCTGGCGGCTGCGGCGCTGAAGCTGCGGATGACCGTCGAACCCGGACGCGCCATGACGCGGAGTTCCTGCCGGTTGTGGGGAGCGGCAAGGCTGCAACGGGCAGTTCGGGGTTGGAAGCCGTCGCGGCCAACGGGTATTGCGTACTTGAAAGGCTCGCAACCAGATACCACAGCGATACCACAGTCAGCACAATGACGCGCAAAGCCGCAGAAAACCTAGAGTTTACGGGAGCAGTATATCCCCTGACCGATGGGAGGACGTATCCACAGACCGAGTTTGCCCCGGCAAAGGTCAATCTTTTTCTGCACGTAACGGGCCGAAGAGCCGACGGGTACCACCTGCTCGACAGTCTGGTGGTGTTTCCGCCGGTGGGCGACGAGTTGCGTGCTTGGCCCGCGCCGGCTCTGACGCTATCGGTTGATGGCCCATTTGGGGCAGCTATCGGCGGAGGTGCCGACAACTTGGTGCTGCGGGCCGCCCGTGCCTTGGCGGAACGGGCTGCCATCGGGGTCGGCGCGGGGCTCCTCCTGACGAAAAACCTACCGATCGCCTCCGGCATCGGTGGCGGGTCAGCCGATGCGGCGGCGACGCTGCGGCTGCTCGCCCGGATGTGGAGGCTGAGACCGCCCGCGGTCGATCTGGCTGCGCTGGCACTTTCGCTCGGTGCGGACGTGCCCGTCTGCCTGCGCAGTCAACACGCCCGCATGCGCGGCGCCGGGGAGCGGATCGAGGCCGGACCGGCTCTGCCGTCCGGCGGCATCGCTCTGGTCAACCCCGGCCAGCCAGTGGCAACCGCCGAGGTCTTCGCCGCCCGGCACGGCGCATTCTCCACCACCGTCGATCTGCCGGGCCAATGGCACGAGATCGCCACGATGGCGGCGGACCTGGCGGCCCTTCGCGATGACCTGCAGGCGGCCGCGATCGAACTTTGCCCGGCAATCGCGGTCGTGCTGTCGGCGCTGCGGGGACGGCCTGACTGTCTGCTGGCGCGCATGAGCGGCTCCGGCGCAACCTGCTTCGGACTGTTCCCGACGCCCGAAGCGGCGCGCGAGGCTGCCGGGCAACTGCGGAGGCCCGGCTGGTGGAGCTGGGGCGGCGCATTGGCGTCTTGAGACATGGGCAGCCAGTCCAAGATCGTAACGGGATACTTCTTCCGTTGCACAGGGGGCTGTACCGCGTGGGGCCCCGGATTAAACACAGAGATCGCCGAGGTCACCAAGATCACTGAGAAGATACACAGGTAGTGTCGGCCTGAGCAGGCTGCACCCCCATTGCGGCAGCCGAATGCTGATCTCAGTACCGCGCTGATCTCTGTGTCAATTGTGTACAGGCGACAGGTCTGATCGCCGGTACCGAACGATCTGCCGGCAGCAACGGTCCCGCCGTCGCCCGTGTTGCACCCGCACACCCCCCATGCTAGACGCCCGCTCGCCGGTGTGGCGCCGGGGCAACGCGCCGGTGGGCGCGCGCTCAATGCATTCAGGACGACTCTGGTGGCAGGCGGAACGACAATCGCAACCGGCGGCAGGCTGGCTGACCGTTACGCTGCCGCCCTGTATGCCTTTGCCGAAGATGGCCGCACGCTCGATTCGGTTGTTACCGAAATGGAGCAGCTCGGGCGGTTGATCGATGCGAGCGCGGACTTCCGCCGCCTGCTCGAATCGCCGCTGATCGATATCCACAGACTCGCGCAAGGCGGCGCTCGCCGTTTTGGAGCAGGAAGGCTTCGGCAAGCCGGTGCGTGACTTCGTCGGCGTGGTTGCCAGCAACCGCCGATTGCGCAATCTGCGCCAGATCGTTGGCGCCTTCGCCGCCCTTGTGGCGGAGAAGCGTGGTGTGATTACTGCCACCGTCGCCTCGGCGCACCCGTTGAACGATGTGCAGCGCCAGCAGCTTCGAGCGCGGCTGATCGAAGCCGGCTACGGCAACGTGAACATCGTCGAACAGGTCGAGCCCGACCTACTCGGCGGCCTGGTCGTGCGCGTGGGCGCGCGGCTTTACGACACCTCGTTGAAATCCCGCCTGCAGCGCCTGCAGTACGCAATGAAGGGAGCCGCCTGAAATGGAGATCCGCCCTGCCGAGATCTCGGAGATACTGAAGAAACAGATCGCCGCCTTCGATACCGAGACCAATGTTGCCGAAACCGGTCAAGTGCTCTCGGTCGGCGACGGTATCGCTCGCGTGTTCGGGCTGCAGAACGTCATGGCCGGCGAGATGGTGGAATTTCCCGGCGCCGGCGTGCGCGGCATGGCGCTGAATCTCGAGACCGACAACGTCGGCGTGGTGATCTTCGGCGACGACCGTCAGATCCGCGAAGGCGATACGGTCGCCCGCACCGACGCCATCGTGGAAGTGCCGGTGGGCGATGCTCTGCTCGGCCGGGTGGTCGATGCACTTGGAAATCCGATCGACGACAAGGGCCCGATCGACACGGGCGAACGACGGCGCGTTGAGGTGAAGGCACCGGGGATCATCCCCCGCAAATCGGTGCACGAGCCGGTGCAGACCGGGCTCAAGGCGATCGACGCGCTGATCCCGATCGGCCGCGGCCAGCGCGAGCTGATCATCGGCGACCGCCAGACCGGCAAGACCGCGGTGATCATCGACACGATCATCAACCAGAAAAAGATAAATGCCGGCACCGACGAGAAAAAGAAGCTCTACTGTATCTATGTGGCCATCGGGCAGAAACGCTCCACAGTAGCGCAGCTCGTGCGTACGCTGGAAGAGAACGGCGCAATGGGTTATTCGACTGTGGTTGCCGCCACGGCGTCCGATCCGGCGCCGATGCAGTTCCTCGCGCCCTATTCCGGCTGCACCATGGGCGAGCATTTCCGCGACAACGGGCGGCATGCCGTGATCTTCTACGACGACCTGTCGAAGCAGGCCGTCGCCTACCGCCAGATGTCTCTACTGCTGCGCCGTCCGCCCGGACGCGAGGCGTATCCAGGCGACGTGTTCTATCTGCATTCGCGCCTGCTGGAGCGGGCCGCGAAGATGAGCGACGAATATGGCGCCGGAAGCCTCACCGCGCTGCCGGTGATCGAAACGCAGGCGGGCGACGTCTCCGCCTATATCCCGACCAACGTGATCTCGATCACTGATGGGCAGATCTTTCTTGAAACGGAGCTGTTTTTCCGCGGCATCCGCCCGGCGGTGAATGTCGGCATCTCGGTCTCGCGCGTGGGGTCGAACGCGCAGATCAAGGCGATGAAGCAGGTGGCCGGCCGTATCAAGCTGGAGCTGGCGCAGTACCGCGAGATGGCAGCGTTCGCGCAGTTCGCTTCGGACCTCGACGCAACGACGCAGGCGCTGCTGGCGCGCGGGGCGCGGCTGACCGAGATGTTGAAGCAGCCGCAATACCATCCGGTGCCAGTCGAGGAGCAGGTCGTGGCGATCTTCGCCGGGGTGCGCGGTTATCTGGACAAGATCGATGTGGGGAAGGTCGGCGCCTTCGAGGCTCAGTTCCTGACAGACCTGAAGTCGCGCGAGGCGGGGATACTGGACGCGATCCGCACCGACCAGGAGATCAAGCCGGAGGTGGACAAGAAGCTGACCGCGTTCCTGGACAGTTTCGCAAAGTCGTTCGCGTAGCACTGTAGCCCAGTGAGCAACGTTCCATGCCCAGCCTGAAAGCACTCCGCACGCGCATCAACAGCGTCAAATCGACGCAGAAGATCACCTCGGCGATGAAGATGGTGGCGGCATCCAAGCTGCGGCGTGCACAGGCGCAAGCCGAGGCGGCGCGACCCTACGCCGAGCGCATGGAGCGCATGCTTGGCGCGCTGGCCGCCTCGGTCGCCGGCAGCCCGACGGCGCCGCCGCTGCTGGTAGGCACCAGCAAGGAGCAGACACATCTGCTGTTGCCGATCACCGCCGACCGTGGCTTGGCTGGCGCGTTCAACGCCAATGTCGGCCGCGCCGCGCGCACCTTGGCACGCCGGCTGGAGGCCGAGGGCAAGACCGTCAAGATCCTGGCGGTCGGGCGCAAGGGCCGCGACTACCTGCGACGGGAACTCGCAAGCCGGATCATCGGCGACATCAGCTATGCCGGCAAGCGGCGGCCCGAATTTGCCGATGCCGGGGAGATCGGCCAGCGCATCGCCGCCATGATCGGCGCTGGCGAGGTCGATGTCGTCACCATCATCTACAACCGGTTCCGCTCGGTAATGTCGCAGATCGTCACCGAGCAGCAGCTTGTCCCAGCACCGATCCCAGAGGGCGCGGCGGACGCTGACGCACTGGGCGGTGCAACGTACGATCTTCGAGCCCGACGAAGAGACCATCCTGTCCCGCCTGCTGCCGCAGAACCTGGCGATTCAGGTCTATCGCGCGCTGCTTGAGAGCAGCGCTGGCTTCTATGCCTCACAGATGACGGCGATGGACAGCGCCACCCGCAACGCGGGCGACATGATCAAGCGGCTGACGCTCAATTACAATCGCGCGCGTCAGGCCAACATCACCAAGGAACTGATCGAGATCATCTCGGGCGCGGAAGCCGTCTGAGCGACGGTCGCGCACGCAGCGAACAAAGGACCAAGCCTATGGCAAGCAATATCGTCGGACGCGTAACCCAGGTGATGGGCGCCGTGGTCGATGTGCAGTTCGACGGCGATCTGCCGTTCATCGAGAACGCGCTACACACGAAAATTCAGGACCGCTTGCTGGTGCTGGAGGTCGCGCAGGAGATAGGCGAGCGCACCGTCCGCACGATCGCCATGGATAGCACCGATGGCTTGGTGCGCGGACAGGAGGTAGAGGACACCGGCGGGCCGATCACGATGCCGGTCGGTCCGGAGACGTTGGGGCGCATCCTGAATGTTATCGGGGATCCGGTGGATGATCGCGGGCCGATCCACACCGCGAAGCGATACCCGATCCACCGCGATGCGCCGTCCTTTGAAGAGCAGGCGGCCACCGCCGAAATCCTGGTCACCGGCATCAAGGTCGTAGACCTGCTCGCCCCATACCTGAAAGGCGGCAAAACCGGTCTGTTCGGCGGCGCCGGCGTCGGCAAGACGGTGATAATCCAGGAGCTGATCAACAACATCGCCAAGGCGCATGGCGGCGTGTCGGTGTTCGCCGGGGTCGGCGAGCGCACCCGCGAGGGCAACGACCTCTATCACGAGATGATCGAGGCCGGCGTGATCAAGCTGGGCGAGCACGGCAGCACCGAAGGCTCTAAGGTGGCGCTGGTTTATGGGCAGATGAACGAGCCGCCGGGCGCTCGCGCGCGCGTCGGGCTATCAGCCCTGTCGGTCGCCGAGTATTTCCGCGACGAGGAAGGCCAAGACGTGCTGTTCTTCGTCGATAACATCTTCCGTTTTACCCAGGCGGGCGCCGAGGTGTCGGCGCTGCTCGGCCGCATCCCTTCGGCAGTGGGCTATCAGCCGACGCTGGCGACCGACCTCGGCGCGCTGGAGGAACGGATCACCTCAACGAACAAAGGGTCGATTACCTCAGTGCAGGCGATTTACGTGCCGGCCGACGACCTGACCGACCCGGCGCCGGCCACGACCTTCGCCCATCTCGATGCCACCACAGTGCTGTCGCGGCAGATTGCCGAGCTGGGCATCTATCCGGCCGTGGATCCGTTGGATTCCACGTCGCGCTCGCTCGATCCGCGGATCGTCGGCGAAGAGCACTATCAGGTCGCGCGGGAGACTCAGCGGATCCTGCAGACCTATAAGAGTCTGCAGGACATCATTGCGATCCTGGGCATGGACGAGCTGTCGGAGGAGGACAAGCTGGTGGTGGCGCGGGCGCGCAAGATCCAACGGTTCCTGTCGCAACCGTTCCATGTCGCCGAGGTCTTCACCGGCTTCCCCGGCGTGTTCGTCCAGGTTGCCGATACGATCCGCAGCTTCAAGGCGATCTGTGCCGGCGAGTACGACCACCTGCCGGAGCAGGCGTTCTACATGGTGGGCACGATCGAGGATGCGGTGAAGAAGGGCGAGAGCCTGAAGGCCACCGCCTGATGCCGGTCGCGCTGGAGATCGTCAGCCCGGAGAAGCTGCTGCTGTCGCGGCCAGTGGGCATGGTGGTGATCCCCGCTTCCGAGGGCGACATGGGCGTGCTGGAAGGCCACACGCCGATGATCGTCATGCTGCGCGGCGGGATCATCGCGCTCTACGAGGACGAGCAGGTGACCGACCGGCTGTTCGTTGGCGGTGGGTTCGCCGAGGTGACGCCGGAGCGGTGTACCGTGCTGGCCAACGAGGCGGTGCCGGTCGCGGAGTTGTCGCGCGCCGAGGGCGAGCGGCGGTTGGCGGAAGCCGAGGCGGCGTATCAGGCGGCGGATACCAGCGATCCGGCGGTGGAGGACGAGCTACTGGACCGCATCCAGTCGGCGCGGGCGATGATCGAGGCGAGCGACGGGGTGGTGAGCTAACCCGCGCTCAGTCCAGCCCCGCCAGCGACCCGCTGCACTGACTCGCCATGCGACCGCGGTATCGAACTCGTCCGCATGGCTTACGCCCTGTTTGATGGCCGTCCGTCGTGACGGTACATCGGCACCGACTGGGCGAAGATCGATGCCACGACCACCGAATGGTAAAACGCCGAGCCGACGAAGACGGCGAGTTGTTCCCTTTGCCCGGAAGTTGCGTCGGGCGGCCCCGGCCGTTTAACTCCGGCGATGCAGCAGTGATGAAGGCGCCGTTCCTGGTGGCCGGCGGCATGAGCAAGACATGAGCAGGAACTGAGACCGAGGGACGCATGCTGGCCTACGCCGTCCGACGCATCCTCGCCACCATCCCGGTGATGCTGATCGTCGCCTTCTTCGTGTTCAGCCTGCTCTATCTCGCGCCCGGCGATCCGGCCGCCATCATTGCCGGGGATCAGGCGACGCCGGCCGATATCGACCGGATCCGAGCGTCGCTCGGGCTCGACCGACCGTTCCTGGTGAGGTTCGGCGACTGGTTGTGGCACATCCTGCACGGTGACCTCGGCACCTCGATCTTCACCAACCTGCCGGTCACCCACATGATCGCCCAGCGGCTGGAGCCGACGCTGTCTCTGATGGTGCTGACCGTGGTGCTGTCGCTGATCGTGGCGATCCCGATGGGCGTGCTGGCGGCGTGGAAACAGGGCTCCTGGATCGACCGGCTGGTCATGGTGCTCGCGGTGTTCGGCTTTTCCACCCCGGTCTTCGTCGTGGGCTACCTGCTCGCCTATGTCTTCGCGCTCAAGCTGGGCTGGCTTCCGGTGCAAGGATTCACGCCGATTAGCCAGGGGTTTTGGCCGTTCCTGCGCACGCTACTGCTGCCGGCAGTGGCGCTCGGGCTGATCTATATCGCGCTGATCGCCCGCATCACGCGGGCCACTATGCTCGAAGTGCTCAGCCAGGACTATGTGCGCACGGCGCGCGCCAAGGGCGTTGGCCAGAGCGGCATCCTGTTTGTGCACGCGCTTAAGAACGCCGCGGTGCCGATCGTCACAGTGGTCGGGCTCGGGGTCGCGCTGCTGATCGGCGGCGCGGTGGTGACCGAGACGGTGTTCGCAATCCCTGGCCTAGGGCGCCTGACCACCGATGCGATCCTGCAGCGCGACTACCCGGTGATCCAGGGCGTCGTGCTGATGTTCAGCTTCGCCTACGTGATCGTCAATCTGATCGTCGATCTGCTGTATACGCTCTTCGACCCGAGGATCCGCTATTGAGCACGACCTTTCCCCCCGTCGCGGCGCCCCTGCCCGAGGTACTGCCGCCGATCCGCCGGCGCGGCCGCGTCCGCACCTTCATCCGCCGCCATCCGACCATCGCGATCGGCGGGGCGCTCCTGGGAATAATGGTGTTCATCGCCATCTTTGCGCCCTGGCTCGGCACCACCGACCCGACCGCTATCGCACCGGCCAAGCGCATCCGAGACCCCTCGGCGCTGTACTGGTTCGGCACCGACATGCTCGGGCGCGACATCTATTCGCGAGTGCTTTACGGGGCACGCATCTCGCTCGGCGTCGGCTTCGTGGTGGCGCTGATCGCCTCGGTGGTCGGCACCGCGATCGGGGCAATCGCCGGGTTCAGCCGGTCGCTGGATGCGATCATTATGCGGGTGATGGACGGGCTAATGTCGATCCCGCCAATTCTGCTGGCGATCGCCCTGATGGCGCTCACGCGCGCGTCGGTGCAGAACGTGATCATCGCCCTGGCGGTGCCGGAGTTTCCCCGTGTTGCCCGGCTGATCCGTGGCATCGTGCTGTCGTTGCGCGAGCAACCCTTCGTCGAAGGAGCCATCGCCGCCGGCACCCGGCTGCCGCGCATCATCCTGCGCCACATTCTGCCCAATGCCTTCGCCGTGCTGCTGGTGCAAGCGACGTTCACCGGCGCATCGGCGATGATAAACGAGGCGATCCTGTCCTTCATCGGCGCAGGCACGCCGCCGACCATCCCAAGCTGGGGCAATATCATGGCCGAGGGCCGCGCGCTCTGGCAGATCAAGCCGTTCATCGTGTTCTTCCCGGCGATCTTCCTGTCTGTCACGGTGCTGTCGGTGAACCTGGTAGGCGATGGGCTGCGCGATGCACTCGATCCGAGGCTGGCAAAGCGCTTGTGATGCCGCTGATTGAGGTTCGCAACCTGCAAACCCATTTCGCCACGCCGGACGGCATCGTGCGTGCCGTCGAAGGTATGACATTCACCGTAGATGCGGCCGAAACTATCGGCATCGTAGGCGAATCCGGCTGCGGCAAATCCGTCACCGCGATGTCGATCCTGCGGCTGATCCCTGAGCCGCCAGGCAAGATCGCCGGTACCATCCGCTTCCAGGACCGTGATCTTCTGGCGCTGTCGGAAGCCGAGATGCGGGCTATCCGCGGCAACGAGATCTCGATGATCTTCCAAGAGCCGATGACCAGTTTGAACCCGGTGCTGACTGTCGGCCGACAGATCGGCGAGACGTTGCGACTGCACCAGGGTCTGTCTGGGCGGCAGGCCGAGGCCAAAGCGATCGAAGCTCTGACCCTGGTCGGCATTCCGGAGCCGGCGCGGCGCGTGCGCGAGTATCCGCACCAGATGTCGGGCGGCATGCGCCAGCGGGTGATGATCGCGATGGCGCTGGCCTGCAACCCAAAGCTGCTGATTGCCGACGAGCCGACCACCGCGCTGGACGTGACGATCCAGGCGCAGATCCTCGACCTGATGCGCGATCTGAAGCGCCGGTTGGGGTCGGCGATCATGCTGATCACCCACGATCTGGGCGTGGTGGCGGAAATGGCGGAACGCGTCGTAGTGATGTACGCCGGTCGCAAAGTCGAGGAGGCGCCGGTGCGCGAGATCTTCGCCCGCCCCATGCATCCCTATACACGGGGACTTCTCGGCGCGGTGCCCAAGCTCGGTTCGTCGCTGGCGGGACATGGGCGCGGACGACTGACCGAGATCCCCGGTCTGGTGCCCAGCCTGCGCGATCCGATCGTCGGTTGCGCCTTCGCCGGCCGCTGCGCATTCGCAACCGACTTATGCCGGCGATCCGCTCCACCGATCGAGGCGAAGGCACCGGCCCATCAAGTCGCCTGCCACTATGCCGGCGAACGGATGGCCGCATGAGCGAAAAGGTGATCGCCTTCCAGGGTTTACCGGGCGCCTATTCCGACCTGGCTTGCCGCACCGCTTATCCGGGAATGCGCACGCTGCCATGCGAAAGCTTCGAGGCAGCGATCGAAGCCGTGCGCGAAGGTCGCGCCGAGCTCGCCATGCTGCCGTGCGAGAACACTCTGGCCGGGCGCGTGCCGGACATCCACCACCTATTACCGGAGTCCGGCTTGTTCGTCGTCGGCGAGGCATTCCTTCGCGTGGAACATTGCCTGCTCGCACCCAAAGGGGCGACGGTCGAGGGGTTGAAGCGCGCGCACTCGCATAGCGTTGCACTTGGCCAAGTCCGGCGCTTCCTGCGCGATCTCGGGATCCTGCCGGTCGTTGCGGCGGATACCGCCGGCGCCGCGCGGCTGGTCTCCGAATGGAACAGTCTGGAGGACGCGGCGATCGCCTCGTCATTGGCGGCCAAGATTTATGGGCTCGAGGTGCTGCGGACGAATGTCGAAGACGCGCCCCACAACACGACACGGTTCTACGTGATGGCCCGGCAGCCGCGTACGCCCGATCCCGCCCTGCCACACCTGATGACGACGTTCGTATTTCGGGTTCGCAACGTGCCGGCCGCGCTCTACAAGGCCCTTGGCGGGTTTGCAACCAACGGCGTCAATATGACGAAGCTCGAGAGCTACATGCTGGCCGGCCAGTTTGCCGCCACCCAGTTCCTTTGCGACGTTGATGGCCATCCCGAGCAGCCCGCGCTGCGAAGGGCACTGGAGGAGCTGTCGTTTTTCTCGTCAGAGGTGCGCGTGCTTGGCGTCTATTCGGCGGCGCCGTTTCGGATCGCCCAGGATGGGGGAGAGTAGCCAACCAGGCGGGGTTCGGCCGAGGTCCACACACCAGCTTCGAGGAATCGCATGCCCCTTCGGATCGCCGTCGGCGGTTTTCTGCACGAGACCCACTCCTTTGCTCCACGCCCCACCACGTGGCCCGACTTTATGCAGCCGGGCGGGTTCCCGGCGCTCCAGCACGGACCAGGGTTGCTCGAAGCAGTGCGCGGCACCTCGGTGCCGATTGCCGCGGGAGAGGCAGCCGGTGTCACCCTGGCGCCCCTCGCCTGGACGATTGCCGCGCCCGCCGGCCCGATCCAGGATGAAGCTTTCGAACGTGTCGCCGCGCTGATCTGCGCCCGCCTGTCCGATGCGCTCGAGGCTGCGCCGCTCGACGGCGTCTATCTCGACCTGCACGGTGCAGCGCTGGCCGACAGTTTTCCTGATGCCGAAGGCGAGCTGCTGCGCCGCGTGCGGGCGATCATCGGGACCGCGATGCCGCTCACCATCAGTCTGGACCCGCACGCCAATCTCACCCGCGCGATGGTGACGCTGGCGGACGCGGTCGTGCCGTTCCGGACCTACCCACATATCGATATGAAGGCCGCCGGTGCGCAGGCCATGCGGCTCCTGCTGGAGCGGATCGAACGCGGCCGCCCATGGGCGCGAGCCTTCCGGCAGCTTGATTTCTGGATCCCGATCGGCAGCCAGTGCACGCTGATGGCGCCGATGCAGGACGTCATGGCCGAGCGGGCGCGGCTCGCCAAACGGCCGGGTGTCGCCGAACTCGCCTGGTGCTTCGGGTTTCCGTACGCCGATTTCCCCGATTGCGGACCAGCCCTGGCCGCCTTCGCCGAGACGCAGGAAGCGGCGGACGCCGCCACGCACGATTTCGCCGCTCTGGTGGCGGCGCGCGAGACCGACTTCGTGCAGGACACGCTGCCCGCCGCCGAAGCGGTTGCAGAGGCGCGCAAGATCACCGCTAGTGCTCCCGGGCCGGTGGTGCTGGCGGACACCCAGGACAATCCGGGCGGCGGCGGCCATGGCGACACCACCGGATTGCTGGCCGAGCTGGTGCGTCAGCGCGCAACCGGTGCGGTGGTGTGCCTAATCAACGACGGGGAAAGCGCCGCTGCCTGCCATGCCGGTGGGGAAGGCGCGGAGCTGTCATCCTAAATCCGGCAGTTGGAGCCGCGGATAACCGATTTGCCGCGGTGGTATACAACCTGGGGTATCAGTTCAGGCCGGATTGAGCCGGAGCGGTGGCTGCAGTTGCCGCCCATGCAGGAAGTGGCGGAGCGCTTCACTGAGGATGCGATACCAGCGTTGCAGCGGGTCCAACTGCTCCGCACTTTTTCGCAGCCGGTCGAGAAAGCCGGCGATGCGCAGGTAAGCTTGCCGTGCCTTGTCCCGCGCGCCATGCGCGCTGCTGATCGTCAGTGTCACCTGGCCGGCATGGTGGGTGCGCTGCGCGATCGCCGACAGCAGCAACGGCCGGCTGGTAATCGCCTCGCGATGGTGCTTCGGATCAGCCAGCCGGACGAACAGGCTCCACCAATTGTATATCAGCGCAACGATACCGGCCAGCAGCCGACAGCGCGTGAGGTCCTGCGTGGTGAAGCCGCCCCAACCCCACTGGTTCTTCAGCTCGTCAAAAGCGTTCTCGCAATCCGCCCGATCGCGATACAACTGCCCCAGCGTCAGGATTTCATCGTCCCTTGAGGTAACCAGCGCGGCATAGTCCCACGCCTGCTGATCCGGGCCCACCTCGACGAAGCCAAGTCGCCGCTGAGCCGGATCGCCATGATCGACCGGCGCAGGCGCCGTCCTGCGGCGCAGCAGGATGACTCTCCGCTGCCGGCTCCAGCCCTCCAGCCGCAGGCTCGTCTCCTTGCCCTGCCAGCCCTGGCCGGCATCCTTCCAGTCCGATGCCTGCATCGCCCGTTGCAGTGCCCGCATGACGTTTTTCGTCATACGCAGACGGAACAGATACGACAGCTCCTCCCGCTCGGCCCGCGCCATCACCGGCTCGATGCCCCACGACTTGTCTCCGCGCAGCAGCCACGGCCGCTGCCCCGGCCCAAGATGATCCAGCAACTCCCACAAGCCGCCCGTCGCGTGTCTGACGTTGTGCTGATCGCCAGCCAGCACATCGACCCGCAGCACCAGTCGCAGGTTCGACAGCATGTAGCTGTGATAGCAGTGCGACGGCCGACCCGGCTTGTGCGGATTATAGCCCAGCTCGGCGCCTTCCTGGTGCCCGTACAAAGGTTTGATGGTGGTATCGATGTCGAGCACCCACGGCTCGCCGAGCAGCGGAGCGGTGCAATAGTCCAGGTGGTTTTGCAGCCAGGCCAGACCTGCCGCTTCGTCGATCTTCTCCAATCCGCGGCGAACCAAGTCCTCGCTGACCACCTTGCGCATGCCGAGCAATGGCGGGTTCACCGGATCGCAACGCAATGCGGTCACATGGGCATAGCGCCGGTGACCCGCCAGAACAGACAGCAGCACGGTGCCAAGCAGATCGCGTTTACGCGGGGCATTCGGGCTAGTGAACCGCAGCGGACAGTCGGCAATCCAGTTGTCGAACAGCCCGGCCTGCTTCAGGTAGTCGATGAAGAATGGCAGTTGGCCGAACGGCGTCACCGGTGCGGCGGCGTCCCACTCCACGTGCACGCGCCCGGCAAAGGTATCGGCAATCGCCGAATGCTGCGCAACTTCCGGTTGCTCACCCGCAGGGTGAACCGCCAGACCTCTCTGTTCTGTGCTCATGCCGGCCAAATCTGCCGCCGCGGCGCGCAATCACTTAACTGCCGGATTTAGGGTCATTGTCGCTCGGCGGCAAGTCGGACGGCATGCCGTTCGCCTGCACCGTGCGGGTGCTGCGGCTGACCGACGGGCGATTCGCGCTGACCGGCCCGATGGGCGCCGGGAACCCGGCCAATCTCGGCCCGACTGCATTGGTTGATATCGACGGCGTGCGGGCGATCGTGGTGAGCCGCAAGATGCAGGCGCTGGATCAGGCGATCATCCGCCATGTCGGGATCGAGCCGGCGGAATGTCCAATCCTGGCGCTGAAATCGTCAGTGCATTTCCGCGCCGATTTCGCACCGGTCGCCGAGCGGATCATCGTCGCCATTGCCCCCGGCCCGGTCGTGGCGGATCCGGCGACGCTCAATTTCCGGCACGTCCGCGCCGAGGTCCGGCGGCGGCCGCGGCGCCTACATTGAAAGGCAGCCAAGCGCGCAGAACGTACCGTTAATCGCGCCCTCCGCCTGGCTGGTCGCGATGTTCGCTTCGCGAACCCGGGGCATGTTGGTCAGCAGTGCGAGTGTGCGCTCCGGGCCCAGAGTGAAGATCGGCGTGTTCAGCGCGGCAAGAGCTTGCGTCCGGTCGCCGCTCCCCAGCGCCAGCGAGACGCCGACCATGCTGTTGACCACGGCCTGGGAAGGTGCGGTCGGCGGGATGCCCAGGACGCGCCGGACTGCCTGGCGCGCATCGAGCATTTCGTTGTTGATAACCGGGCTCATAAACTGCAACCTGGGGTTGGTGTTGATCGCTCCGGCCGCATAATCGAGCGCCGCGACCGCCCGAGCGGCGCTGGCGGGGTCGTTGCGGATCCTGGCGGGCGAGGCAAAGGCCCAGCTCGAGTACCTGGATGGCATTCTCCGGATCCGTGAGCCCGGAGACAGGCGGCATCACTGCCGTGTCGACCGGCGGCGTGCAACCGATCATGATCAGCAGACCGGCCAGGATCATACCACGCCGCAGCATCGCTCTGCTCCTTATCGGAGGCAACTGTCCCTTATATGGCGGCGGTAGCGGCGTTCGCTAGCGGCCGACTTCGAACACCGCGCGGTAGCGCGCTGCCAGCATTCGGTACTCGGCGGCGTTGCGGTCGAACTTGCGTCGCTCATCGTCGTCCATCACCCGCTTCAGCCTGGCCGGCGCGCCGGTCCACAGCTCGTTGCGGCCGATGACCTTGCCCGGTGTCAGCAGGCCGCCGGCGCCCAGTATGCCGCCCTCCTCAATCACTGCACCGTCCAGCACCGTCGAGCCCATGCCGACGAAGGCGCGGTCGCGCAGCGTGCAGGCGTGGATGATGGCGCCATGGCCCACCGTAACATCATCACCGATGATGGTTGGAAACGTCACCGCGTCTACATGAACGATGGTGCCGTCCTGGATATTGGTGCGGGCGCCGATGCGGATGAAATTGGTATCGCCGCGCACCACGCAGGCAAACCAGATGCCGGACTCGGGACCGATCTCCACGTCACCGATAACCGCTGCGGTCGGTGCAACAAAGGCAGTGGAATCGACGCGCGGCATGATGCCATCCAACGCGTAGAGCGGACCGAGCCCGCGCGGCAGCGGCTCGACGCGCCCAGGCCTGATGTCAGGCATCCGGCAGGCACAGCATCAGAGAGAGGTTCTGCACCGCGGCACCGGATGCCCCTTTGCCTAGATTGTCGAGCCGCGCCACCAGCACCGCCTGCCGCTGCTTCTCGTTGGCGCAAACAGTGAGTTCCAGCAGGTTGGTGCCGTTCAGCGCCTGCGGCTCAAGCTTGCCGGATGGATCGGGGGGGACCACGCGCACGAGCCTGCTGCCGGCATAGCGGGACTCCAAGGCCGTGTGGAGGTCGGTCCCGCTCGGCCGACCAGGCAACGTGTCGAGATGCAACGGCACGGAGACCAGCATCCCCTGCCGGAAATGCCCCACCGAAGGCACGAAGATCGGCCGGCGGCTCAGCCCGGCATAGCGCTCAGTCTCGGGGATGTGCTTGTGCTCGAGGCCGAGGGCATAGAGTTCGAGGGCCGGGCCGCCTTCGTGCTCGTGCGCCTCGATCATGGTGCGCCCGCCACCGGAATAGCCGCTGACGGCATTGATGGTCACCGGATAGCCGGGCGGCACCAGACCCGCATCGACCAGCGGCCGGATCAGAGCGATCGCGCCGGTGGGGTAGCAGCCGGGATTGGCCACCTTGCGTGCCGCCGCGATGCGTTCCGGCTGGCCCGGCTCCATCTCCGGAAACCCATAGGTCCAGTCGGGATGCACTCGATGCGCGGTACTGGCGTCCAACAGCTTGGGCGCCGCATTCCCAAGCCGGTCGGCGAGGGCAACGGACTCGCGCGCGGCGTCGTCCGGCAGGCACAGCACGACCAGATCGGCCTCGGCCATGATGTCGCGACGCGCGGCCGGGTCCTTACGACGCTCGGCAGGCAGGCTGCGTAGCTCGATACTGCGAAGGGCCAGTAGCCGGTCGCGGATGCCGAGCCCGGTGGTGCCGGCCTCGCCGTCGATGAAAACGATTGGCCTGTCTGCCATCGGGGCCCCAATCCGCTGCTCCATTCAATATTTCCGGTTAAGGCGGTTCTGACAATCGGGGGCAGTCTGTCTCTCGCTACCGTGGCCGGGTAGCTCCGGAACACGGGACGACTGGGGCTTGCAAGTGGAGGCTTACCCATATATCAAACATTGATATAGGAGGCCCTATGGGAACCAATGTCCACCTGACCCCCGAGCTGGCGAGATTCGCGCAGAGTTGCGTCGAGAGCGGTCGGTTCAACAACGTCAGCGAGGTTGTGCGCTCCGGATTGCGCATGTTGCAGGATGCGGAGACGCGGCGGGATGTGTTCGTAGCCTCGCTCGAAGCCGCGGTACGGGAAGGTGAACGGGACGGCTTTCTCACGATCGAGCAGGTCGAGGCTGAGGTCCAAGCGGCGATCGACGCGGTGCGCTCGCGAAAGGGATGAGGCGCGGACTGTTTGCGCCGCGGGCACGGCGAGAGTTGCGCGAAGCCGCTATTTGGATTGCCGAGGATAATCCCGACGCCGCGGAGGCGCTGCTTCGGGCAGCGGTCCGGGCAGCGGAGATGATTGCTGCGAACCCGGGTCTTGCGCGTGTCCGTCTGGATTTGGCCGCGGCGCGCTTCCGGTTCTGGTCACTGCGGGGATACCCCCAACTGCTCGTGTTCGATGTCGATCGGACTCCACCTGTCGTTGCGCGTTTCGTGCATCAGGCTCGCGACCTCCCCGTGGTTCTGAGCGACCTCGACCTCTGATACCAGGTGACTGGGAGATCGCCGGATACCTGTGATTACCGCTTGCTGAACTGGAAGCTGCGGCGGGCCTTCATGCGGCCGTATTTCTTGCGCTCGACGACGCGCGAATTGCGTGTCAGGAACCCGGCCACCTTCAGGATCGCCCGCAGGTCCGGCTCGTAGTTGGTGAGCGCCCGGCTGATGCCATGCCGCACTGCGCCCGCCTGACCGGACAGGCCGCCGCCAGCGACGGTGCAGACCACGTCGAACTGGTTGTAGCGGTCCGCCACCAGGAACGGCTGGGTGATCAGCATCCGCAGCACCGGGCGGGCGAAATACTGCGCCGCCGGTTTGCCGTTCACCGTGATTCCGCCCTTGCCCGGCTTGACCCATACCCGCGCCACCGCGTCCTTGCGCCGGCCAGTGGCGTAGGAGCGGCCGAGTGCGTCGCGCTTCGGCTCGATTTTCGGGCGCTCCGGCTGCACCGCGCCAGTGGCGACCGCGAGGTCCTTCAGGTCGGCGAGCGTGCCGGTACCAGTTGGCTGGGTTCCGGACATTCGGCTCAGTCCCTCTTGTTCTTTGGATTCATCGCCGCGATATCGAGCGGCTTCGGTTGCTGGCCCGCATGCGGGTGCTCGGGCCCGGCATAGACGTGCAGGTGCTTCATCTGCTTTCGCTGCAGCGGCCCGCGCGTGATCATTCGCTCGACCGCTTTTTCCAGCACGAGCTCGGGGTGCTTGCTCTCCAGCCGCTGGCGGATGGAGCGGCCTTTGATGCCGCCCGGATAGCCCGTGTGGTAATAGAAGATCGACTGGTCGGCCTTGTTGCCGGTGATACGCACCTTGGCGGCGTTCACCACCACGATATTGTCGCCGCAATCGACATGGGGCGTGAACTGCGGCTTGTGCTTGCCGCGCAGCCGGGCGGCGATGATCGAGGCAAGCCGACCCAGCACCAGGCCGTCGGCGTCGATCAGCACCCAGTCCTTGGTGACCTCCGCAGGCTTCAGCGAGAGGGTGGTCTTCATCTGGCGTTCCTTGAAACCAGCCGCGGCTTATGGCGGGAAGGCCACGGCTGGTCAAGGCCTTGGACATGTGGTATCATATTACCACACAGAATGCGGACAGGCTGCTCAAGCTCTGCATCAGCTGCTATGCTGGGTGGTATGGACAGTCGGTACGATACGGATCTCCTGCTGTGGAGCGAAGAGCAGGCACGCGCCTTGCGCGCGGCGGCCCGCGAGGGATCGAACGCGCCGATCGACTGGGACCACGTGGCCGAGGAGATCGAAAGCTTGGGTGCTGCCGAACGCCGGGCGCTTGCCAGCCATATCGGGACGGTCATCGAGCACCTGCTGAAGCTGCGAGCATCCCCCGCCACCGCACCAGCACGGGGCTGGCGTGACAGCATCCGGCGGGCACGCCGCGACATTGAGCGGTTGCTTGACGCCAGCCCGAGCCTGCGGCGCGAAGTCGGGCGAATGATCGATGATGAAACCATCGCGGCGCGATCCCTCGTTCTGGCCTCGCTGGCGGATTACGATGAGCAGCCGTTGATCGATATCGCCGGGGCAGCGTATTCCGAGGAACAAGTGCTGGGGGAATGGATGCCCGACCGGCGTTGAGCAGACCGCTGGATCACGCCATGGTGTGCACCGATTCGGGCACGATCTCATACATGATGCGCTGCTCTCCGGGCTGGCGGAACGGATATTTGTCCTTGCCGAGATACTTCTTGGCCAGCGAGTCGATATGCGCGTCCGCGCCATCCTCGGTCGCACGCGCCACTGTCCCGCGCACCTGGATGTAGCGATAGGCGTTGTCTGGGTCCATGATTGCCAGCGCGACGTGCGAGCCCTGCTTCATGTTGCGGGCCTTGACGCGTCCTTTCGCGGTGTTCACCCGGATGTGCCCGTCCGCGTAGTCGAACCAGACGGGCGTGACCTGGGGCGAACCGTCGGGCATTATCGTCGCAAGGTTCGCGAACGCCTTCTTCTGCTCCAGGATATCGCGGAAGGCGTCGGGTATCGTGGCCATGAATACGGGCTCCTTGATGCTGGTGAGGTAGTTGCCGTCCTAGCACTCCCGCCGTGAACAACGAACACACGCCGGCGCGAGCGTACCGGTGAGTGGCAGGTTGCGGCGTTTCCCTCGCCGTCCGATGATCGGCTCAAGGCAAGGGGAGATGGAGCGCATGCGGCTCAAAGACAAGGTGGCGATCGTCACCGGCGGTGCGCACGGCATGGGCGAGGCGGAGGCCCGACTGTTCGCCCGCGAGGGAGCGAAGGTCGTGATCGCCGACGTGCTCGAGCGGGAAGGCGAGGCCGTGGCTGGCGAATTGCGTGACACCCAGCACCAGGCACTCTTCATCCGCACCGACGTTACATTGGAACGCGACTGGCAGCGCCTGATTACCGAAACGATCGCCGGCTACGGACGGCTGGACATCCTGGTGAACAATGCCGGCATCAGTGGTAGCTCCGTGGGCGATCCGGACGGGCTGGACGGCTGGCACCGCCTGATAGAGGTGAACGCGACCAGCGTGTTCCTGGGCACCAAGCTTGCCGCGGCGGAGATGGCGAAGACCGGCGGCGGCTCGATCGTCAACATCTCCTCGATCATGGGGATCGTCGGCGGCGACGAGAGCCATCCGGGCTACTGTGCCTCGAAGGCGGCGGTGCGCAACTATACCAAGGCTGCGGCGGTCCGCTACGGGCCACAGAACGTGCGTGTGAATTCGGTGCATCCCGGCTATATGCCGCCGATGCTGAATGCGACCAATGCTGGCGGGCGCGCCGCCAAGATCGAACAGACGCCGTTGCGCCGTCTGGGCGAGCCGATCGAGGTGGCCTATGGCGTGCTGTTCCTAGCCTCTGATGAAGCGAGCTTCGTCACCGGCGCCGAGCTGACGATCGACGGTGGCTTCATTACGAAATAGCCGGGGCGGAGGGAACGCATGAAACTGTTCGACCTGAAGGGCCGGGTGGCGATCGTCACCGGCGGCAATGGCGGCATCGGGCTCGGCATGGCGCAGGGCCTGGCTTCATGCGGCGCCGATGTGGTGCTGGCCGGGCGCAATGCGGCGAAGGCCGAATCGGCGCTTGCGTCATTGGCGGCGCATGGCACGCGGACGGCGTTCGTCGCCGCCGACGTGACGCACAAGCAAGCCTGCCTCGACCTTGTTGCCGAGACCGTGCGGCGGTTCGGCCGGCTCGATATTCTGGTCAACAACGCCGGCACGTCGGTGCGCAAAATGCCGCAGGACTATACCGAGCAGGAGTGGCACCACGTGCTGGATACCAACTTGACCAGCGCGTTCCTGTGCTCCCAGGCGGCGTATCCGGCGATGAAGCAGGCGGGGCGCGGCAAGATGATCAACATCGGATCGATGATGTCGCTGTTCGGCGCGCCCTATGCGACGCCGTACGCGGCGAGCAAAGGCGGCATCGTGCAGATGACGCGCGCGCTCGCTACCGCCTGGGCGAGGGACGGCATCCAGGTCAACGCCGTGCTGCCAGGGTGGATCGATACCGACCTGACGCGCACCGCGCGTCGGCAGGTGGAGGGGCTGCACGAGCGGGTTGAGACACGCACCCCGGCCGGGCGCTGGGGCTTGCCGGCTGACATGGCTGGCGTCGCGGTGTTCCTGGCGAGCGAGGCGTCGGATTTCGTGACCGGTGCGGCGATCCCGGTCGATGGGGGGTTCTCCATCATGACGTAGGCGGCGGGCGAGGCCCTCACCCGGTTCGCTTCGCGAACGGACCTCTCCCGCAAGTGCGGGGGGTATAGAGATAGCCGGAATTGGTAACCGCTCCCCGAAGGTCGCGAATGAGGGCTACGGTCCCGCAGTTGGCTGAGCGAATCACCCCGGGGTCCATTAGCGGCGGCAGAAGGCCAATCGGCGCTATCAGCGACAGCCTGTAATCAACCATTCGGAGAGTGCGGGCCCACTATCTGCTACCACAGGTTGAAGAAAATCGGGGAACGAGAGAATTGCTTGCCTGGAACGGGACTCCCTGAGCGTAATAGGGCTGCCCCGAGTTGGGAGGAGTGCACGGTGGACAAAGTTGTCGATGAGTTTGTCAGTCCTAAGGCAAGCAAGTACAAGTCGCGATGCTGGGGCAAGCATCCGCTGTGTAGAATATCTTCCTGGCGTCATCGCGCCGCGGTGGATTTGAACTGGTCCGATCAACAAACGGGCGCTTTGCATGCTACTTTCCTGCCCAAGGTCGATGGACGAGGGGGAAGGCAATACTGTGAGCATATCTGCTGACAACGATTTGGAGGATACCGAAAATCCTCTGCCATTAGATCCAAAGTCAACCGAATCCCACATGGCTCCAGAACGGCTTCCCGATACAGAAGAGGATAAGAACCAGAAGGAGAAGGACGAGGGCGACGGAAAGGGAATTTTCGGAAAGGTCCACTCAGTCAGAGTGGGTATAATCGACTGCCTGATCATTGCAGTGCTTGGGGCGGCTTTGGGCGTACTGGTGCATAGCATGATGGCACACTCCATCATACTTGATGAGATTGGCCTTCCAAAGTCCGCCGAAGAGCATGGGCTGACAGGCAACATGATATCTGAGCGGTTGGTTGATGAGGTCCAGAAGATTCAAACGCGTGCATCAGGCGGATCCTCACGGCGTAAACTGCTGGAACCTGCCTGGGACCAACCCGATATTCAAATCCCGGGCGGCAACCTTTCTCTTAGAAAGGTTAGTAATACCAGCCGCCCGGCTCGTTGACTCGAACGTGATTTGGTGCGGCTCGGAGCGGTACGATTCGGCGTCCCCGTTGGACGGAGGGGACAGCGATGACCGTAGCGATCACCCGTTTGGAGCGATCGGCGGCTGATCTGCGAGAGGCGGCGGCGGCCACTCGAGACGCCAAAGCGGCACGTCGGATGCTGGCGATGGCGTTGCTGCTGGAAGGCTGGTCGCGGGAAGCCGCGGCGGAGGCGTGTGCGATGGACCGCCAGACGTTGCGTGACTGGGTACATCGCTACAACGAGTCCGGGCTGGATGGCCTGTCCGACCGACCGTGCCGCCGCGGTCCGCCGCCCCGCTTATCGCCCGAGCAACAGGCCAAGGTGGTGGAATGGGTGCAACAGGGGCCCGACCTTGAGCGGGACGGCGTGGTACGTTGGCGCTGCATCGACCTGCGGCAGCGGATCAAGGATGAGTTTGGCGTCGAGCTGCACGAGCGCAGTGTCGGCAAGCTGCTGCGCCGGCTGAAGTTCACCCGGCTGCAGCCGCGTCCCTATCATCCGAAGAAGGATGCCGCCGCGCAAGAGGCATTCAAGAAGGAGTTCGCCAGCCAGGTGGCCGAGGTTGTGCCAGCCGCTGCCGCCGGCAAGCCGCTGGAGATCTGGTTCGGCGACGAAGCCCGTGTCGGTCAGAAGGGCACGCTGACCTACGTCTGGGCGCGACGTGGCTCGCGCCCGGCGGCGGTTCGCGATAACCGCCATGACTCCGCCTATATCTTCGGCGCCGTTTGCCCCGAGCGCAGCATCGGCGCTGCCATCATCATGTCGGCCGCCAACAGCGAGGCGATGGCCGAACATCTGAAGGAGATCAGCCTCCAGGTTGCCCCGGGGGCTCATGCTGTGTTGCTGGTCGATGGCGCTGGTTGGCATCAGCCGGGGCGCCGCCTGCCGGTGCCTGACAACATCAGCCTGTTGCCGCTGCCAGCTTACTCGCCGGAGCTGAACCCGGTCGAGAACGTCTGGGAGTTCCTGCGCGGCAACTTTCTCAGCCACTGTGTCTGGGACAGCTATGAAGCTATCCTCAAGGCATGTCGTAATGCCTGGAACAAACTGATGGCAATGCCCGAACAAATTGCCTCCCTCACCAGGCGCTCTTGGGCCAAACCGGCCATCGCATAGTAAGGAAGAAAGCCTAACCACAGAGACACCGAGGCACGGAGCCTGACCCTTCTCGGTGTCTCTGTGCCGCTGTGGTTAAGCTTTTTCTTACCTCCGTCACGAAATCAGGGGGCCGTGTCTGAGACACCGATGAGGTCATCCTCAGGGGCATGTCATGACGCCCGAAACAAACTCGCAGAACTTCCCGACCGCATCGTCTCCCTCGCCAGGCGCCCCTGGGTCAAACCAGTCATCGAACAGGGCGGCTGGTATAACTTGCTAAAGGCACAGCTCGGGCCCATTGACACACACATACGAGGCGAAATTACCATCACTGAAAATGGGAAAATGCGTCTTACTCTCAGAGACACAATCTCGCGGCAATCATTCGCAACGAGCGAGTATGGTTACGGAGACTACGACGCCTTGATTCGTGAGGGCGCGATTGGACTTGTTCGACTAGTGGATCCCGCAATGGTCGCTTCTTTCTTGTTCAGCGAGGAGTTGAAGAGCAATGATTTTAGCAAGACGTTAAAGGAACTCGCGAGTCCAGAGTTCCGGAGGAATTTCGACTCAGGAGGCTAGGCGGAAGGCCTCCATTTTATTGGTGTCCTGTCGTTCGATGACGAATTTCGCGAAGGTGTTGCTCGGGGTGGCATTCAAGAGAAATTCCGGCAGGCTCTGGCGCAGGGCATTGGCCACGACCAGCTCCGAGGGCGGGATGCCGGGCCGAATGGTTCGCAGCCAGGAGCCGAAGGAATTCCAGACGGCCTGAGGGAAGGCGACGGCCAGATACCTGAAGCAGTCCCTGGCAGACGACACCCGCCTGGATGAAGACGTGGTAGGCGTGGAGCTTGCGTTTGACGGCGTTGCGGTATTCCAGCGACTCACGATGGAGATGTTGATTGCCACTGCGGCGGCGCAGCGGCTTCATGTCGGACATCCAGAAATGGTAGGTAAACGAACCGATCAGCCGCACCGCCTGCTTGAACGTGTGCTCGATCTTGAAGCGCAGACCGTACAGGCGAATGATCTCGATAGCCTCCACCGGCCGGGCGCCACAGCAGGTCGCGGACCCGATACTGGATGGTCACCTGGTGCTCGCCGTAGACGGGACTTTCGGCCTGTTGGAAGCCCTTGGGGTCTTCCAGCAGGGATCTGAGCTTGACCTTGCTGCCATAGACTCTGGGCCGGCCTCTCTTCCGCGGGCCACGCTGCTGGTGGGCGGTGTAGGCGACGGCGTTGGACTTCACCCGCGTGACCAGGTGGTTGTTCTCCTCGAGCAGGCCGGTGACGATCTTGCGCGCGGCATAGTAGGCGTCGGCGACGAAGTAGAAGGGTTCTGCGATGGCGACGATCCCGAGGAGCGCAAGCATCTTGTCGAGCAGGGTGCGGCGATCGCGATTGGACCACACCAACCCTTCGTGGATTCGCATGGCGAGCGGCACGGCGAAGACGCTGGCTGCGGCCTGAACGAGCACGCTCACAGCCTGGAGGGAATGTCCCATGATGAATTCGGGCTTGGTGTTCGACTCGGACTGCTGATGCAGGAGTTTGACCGCCGGCATCTTGCGCCCGCGCTTTGGGATCTTGATGCCGTCGCCGACCACGATACACCTTCCGTTGATGCGCAGCGGCTGCGGGAATAGCCGGAGCACCACCTGGGTCCACAGCGCCGCGAGCCGATCGAGCTTCACGGCGGGGCTGTGAAAGTGATCGACGAGCTTGTTGTAGAAGCGAGCCTCGAGCTTCAGCGCCCGCACGAGGCTGGTTACGCCCAGCAGTTCCGTCCGCACCGTGAAGCCTGCACGGCGGTGGCGAACCACAGGAAGGTGCGCAGACGCGAGAACGCCGGACGCAGCAGCCAAATCGCATTCCACCAGGGCATCCACAGCGGCATCGGGCCCTCTCAATTCTGTTGCCAGCATAGTATAGCACTGGTATGCTAAACCTATGACAAACAAACGCCTGGCAGTGATCAGAAAGCGCATTGGAAGCATCAAGGCGCAGCTGGCCGGCATTGAAGACATGCGGCCCGGATCGCTCACCCGCCAGTACAAGGATCCAGAGAACCGGAGGGGACCCTACTACCAGCTCAGCTACACGCGGCAGATGAGGAGCCGGACCGAATATGTTCCGCGCGACTATCTGCCCGAGGTGCGGCGTGAGATCCGCAACTATAAGCGCTTCAAGGCGCTCACCGCCCAGTGGATCGCCTTGAGCATCGAGCAGAGCCGCTTGATGATGAAGCGAGCCTTGCGACGGCAATGACCCGCGGTGCTATCCTCATCCGATGGGCAAGCGACGCGCAAAACACCCCTTCGAGAACAACCCGTTCACTGACGCCTTCCTCGAATGGATGGGCTCGTCCGAGGGGGAACGCTCGGTCTACGCGCTCGATCTGGTCTTCGCCGCACTGGATAATGCCGACGTCGACCCCAAACGGCGCAAGATCGTCTGGGACGACGGGAAACGGCTGTCGATCGAGCAGTCGGCAGAACGCATCCATGCCGAGCATCCGGACGTGCCGCGCGACTTGATCGAAACTCACGTGCTCGGGTGGCTCGAGGGCTTTGCGCCGGAATCCTACTCCGAACGCCAGCTCGAGGAGCTCGACCGGCTCACTGAGCAGTGGCTTGACGACTACGAGCGAAAGTCACAGGCCGCCAGGAAGTAACCCAGAACTCGGCACTCTCGAGAAAGGAAATATCGCAGGCTATTAGTTCTGAGGATGAGGAGTCTCAGGCGAGAGCCTTCAATCTATGGGGGAATGTTCTTAGCTTGCACGGTTCCTACGACGAGGCGATCGCAAAGTATCGGCGATCAATTTCGCTCTATTCTCGTTCATCAGAGGTTCATTCCAACCTTGGCGACGCACTGGTCACCGTTGGTAAGTACGGCGATGCATTCAATGAGTATAGACGTGCGCTGCTCTTGGACTCAGACGATGAATCGGCTTACACTGGGATTATGGACGTGCTGCTCATCCAGAATCGCTTAGCGGAGGCTCTAAACGAGTGCGAAGCGGCACTGCGGGTATTGCCGCATAGCGTCTGGATACTTGGTTACATGGGGCAGTTATACGCACGAGAAGGGAATTCAAAGGAGTCAGCAAAATTCTTCAAGATGGCCCTCGATGAGGGGACGAATAGAACATTTCGAAATGAGATTGGAGCTAGTGAGGACTGGCAGAGTGCGGAGGATGCAGACAATTATAGCGCAGTGGTTTCCGCCCTCCAATACCAGCATTTGTACAAGGAATCGGAGAAATATATTAACAAGCTGTTGGTCTTGTTTCCTAACTCTTCGGATGCGCTTAATAATCTTGGAGTTGCCTATTGAGAACCTAGATGAATATGGTCCCGCGCGGAACGCCTATTTGAAGTCACTTCAGATCAACCCGCACAGTCCTCAAGTGGCTACGAATCTTGGTAACGTCTTGTCCAAAGACGATGATGTTCCGCCGCCAACAAGATGTACCTGAAAGCAATCGAGACAAATGGGAACCTTGTGGACGCTCGCATAGGCCTTGCCTTGAACTATATATATCTGTGGCGCCTTCATGAAGCGGAGGTTAAAATCGAAAAAACAAGACGAATAACAAACTCGGACTCGAGCGTATTTGCAGCGAAGGGGAGTATTGCGTTCAAGCGTGGCGATGTAAAGCGCGGCGAGAGGATGTTTTCCCGCGCGATTGACAGCGATATCCAGAACAACAACACGAATTTGCCGTGGACATATAATTTTTGGGGGTCTGAATTAGCCGGCGCTGGTAGGTATATGGAGGCTTCTGCGAAGTACGCACAAGCACTTCAGATTGACCACAACTATGTTCAGGCATATGTAAATTGGGGTGATGCCCTCGCTGCCCGGCTGGATCGGAAAGCAGCAGCCGAGAAATATGCCACGGCGGTGGACATCGACCCGGCTTATGTCGATGCTTACGTCAGCTGGGGCAACGTGTTGGCGGCCGATGGAGACCGCCAAGGTGCTGGCGCCAAATTCGATAAGGCGCTGACGCTCAGACCAGCCGGGCCTCAAGCACTTACGCAATGGGGGAATATTTTTTTCACCATCGGCAACGAAAAGCAGGGAGAGGCGCTTTATCGGCGAGCGGCGGAGACCAATCCGTTGCTCCCTTGGATCCACAACAACTGGGGTTTGCAGCTGGCTGGGCGAGGTCGCTACGATGATGCCATCGAGCACTATCAACAGGCAGTACACATCGATTCACATTTTGCCCCAGCATATTTGAGCTGGGGTGATGCCCTCGCTGCCCGGCTGGATCGGAAAGCAGCAGCCGAGAAATATGCCACGGCGGTGGACATCGACCCGGCTTATGTCGATGCTTACGTCAGCTGGGGCAACGTGTTGGCAGCCGATGGAGACAGCCAAGGCGCTGGTGCCAAATTCGATAAGGCGCTGGCGCTCGGACCAGCGGGGCCTCAAGCACTTACGCAATGGGGGAATGTTTTTTTCACCATCGGCGACGAAAAGCAGGGAGAGGCGCTTTATCAGCGAGCGGCGGAGGCCAATCCGTTGCTTCCTTGGATCCACAACAACTGGGGTTTGCAGCTGGCCGGGCGAGGTCGCTACGATGATGCCATCGAGCATTATCAACAGGCAGTGCACATCGATTCACGTTTTGCCCCAGCATATTTGAGCTGGGGTGATGCCCTCGCTGCCCGGCTGGATCGGAAAGCAGCAGCCGAGAAATATGCCACGGCGGTGGACATCGACCCGACTTATGTCGATGCTTACGTCAGCTGGGGCAACGTGTTGGCAGCCGATGGCGACAGCCAAGGTGCTGGCGCCAAATTCGATAAGGCGCTGGCGCTCAGACCAAATTGGCCTCAAGCACTCACACCGTGGGGTGATGTGTTTTTCACCATCGGCGACGAGAAGCAGGGAGAGGCACGTTACCAGCAAGCTGCGGAAGGCAGCCCATTCCTTGCCTGGATCCACAACAACTGGGGTTTGTCGTTGGCGGCGCGGGGCCGCTACGATGATGCTATCAAGCAGTATCAGCAGGCGCTGAACATCGACCCACATTATGCTCCGGCGTATGTGAGTTGGGGTGACGCTCTCGCGGCGCGGCTCGACCGGCAGGCGGCAGCCAGGCAGTATGCCATGGCGGTGGAGATCGATCCGGCCTCGGTCGATGCTTACGTCGGCTGGGGTAGCGTGTTGGCAGCCGGTGGAGACATCCCAGGTGCTGGTGCCAAATTCAAGCAGGCGCTGGCGCTCAGACCAAATTGGCCTCAAGCACTCACCCGCTGGGGTGATGTGTTTTTCACCGTCGGCGACGAGAAGCAGGGAGAGGCACGTTACCAGCAAGCTGCGGAGGGCAGCCCATTCCTTGCCTGGATCCACAACAACTGGGGTTTGTCGTTGGCAGCGCGGGGCCGCTACGATGATGCTATCAAGCAGTATCAGCAGGCGCTGAACATCGACCCACATTATGCTCCGGCGTATGTGAGTTGGGGTGACGCTCTCGCGGCGCGGCTCGACCGGCAGGCGGCAGCCAGGCAGTATGCCATGGCGGTGGAGATCGATCCGGCCTCGGTCGATGCTTACGTCGGCTGGGGTAGCGTGTTGGCAGCCGGTGGAGACATCCCAGGTGCTGGTGCCAAATTCAAGCAGGCGCTGGCGCTCAGACCAAATTGGCCTCAAGCACTCACTCAGTGGGGTGGTGCCCTTTTCACTAGTGGCGACGAGACGCAGGGAGAGGCACGTTACCAGCAAGCTGCGGAGGGCAGCCCATTCCTTGCCTGGATCCACAACAACTGGGGTTTGTCGTTGGCAGCGCGGGGCCGCTACGATGATGCTATCAAGCAGTATCAGCAGGCGCTGAACATCGACCCACATTATGCTCCGGCGTATGTGAGTTGGGGTGACGCTCTCGCGGTGCGGCTCGACCGGCAGGCGGCAGCCAGGCAGTATGCCATGGCGGTGGAGATCGATCCGGCCTCGGTCGATGCTTACGTCGGCTGGGGTAGCGTGTTGGCAGCCGGTGGAGACATCCCAGGTGCTGGTGCCAAATTCAAGCAGGCCCTGGCGCTCAGATCAAATTGGCCTCAAGCTCTCACTCAGTGGGGTGACGCTCTTTTCACTAGTGGCGACGAGACGCAGGGTGAGGCACGTTACCAGCAAGCTGCGGAAGGCAATCCATCTCTTGTGTGGGTGTATAATAATTGGGGTATCGCACTTGCGAACCGAGGGCGTTACGACGAAGCCATAATAAAATACCGAGAAGCATTAGAAATCAATTCTCGATACGCAGTGATACATGCCAATTTGCAAGCAGCGCTGGATGGGTTGGCAAAGGCTAAGGAGAAGCTCAGGCAATGGTCGAAACCGTCCGTGCGCTCCTGGCGTTATCGAATTGGCTTATCTCTATACCCCCCGCAAGTGCGGGAGAGGTATAATTTCTAAGCCCACCCGAACGATCGCTCTACTGCCTTGCGCCACGACGCCGCCAGCGCCGCACGCCGCTGCTCCTCCATCGCCGGCGACCAGATGCGAGTCACGCCCCAGTTGCGCACCAGATCCTCCGTGCTCTGCCACACTCCCACCGCCAGCCCGGCCGCGTACGCTGCCCCCAGTGCTGTCGTTTCGATCGTGCGCGGGCGCATAACCTGCACGCCCAGCACGTCCGACTGGAACTGCATCAGCAGCTCGTTCCGCACCATCCCTCCATCGACGCGCAGCGAGCGGATCGGAAAGCCGCAATCGCGCTGCATCGCCTCGATCACGTCCAGCACCTGATACGCGCTCGCCTCCAGTGCCGCGCGCGCGATATGGCCCGCCGTCGCGAATCGCGTCAGCCCGGCGATCACGCCTCGCGCGTCGCCACGCCACCACGGCGCATAGAGCCCGGAGAAGGCTGGCACGAAATAGACATCTCCATTATCGGGCACCGACGCAGCCAATGCTTCGATCTCCTCACTCGATGCGATCAGGCGCAGGTTGTCGCGGAGCCACTGGACCGTCGCGCCGGTGACCGCGATCGAGCCCTCCAGCGCGTAGGCCGCCGGTCGGTCGCCGAACTTGTACGCAACTGTCGTCAACAGGCCGCTGTTCGACGGCACCGGCGCCAGGCCGGTGTTCATCAGCAGAAAGCTGCCGGTACCGTAGGTGTTCTTCGCCTCGCCAGGATGGAAGCATGTCTGCCCGACCAGCGCTGCCTGCTGGTCACCCAATATTCCGGCGATCGGCACGCCCGCCAGCACGCCGCGCGCCGTGTCGTACACCGCCGAGGACGGCACGATACGCGGCAGCACCGCACGCGGAATATCGAACGCCGCCAGCAATGCTTCGTCCCACTCGAGCGTCGCCAGGTTCATCAGCATCGTGCGGCTGGCATTGGTCACATCGGTGACGTGCTGGCCGGTCAGGTTCCACATCAGCCACGTATCGATCGTGCCGAACAGCAGCTCCCCAGCTTCGGCGCGGCGCCGCATCTCGGGCACGTTGTCCATCAGCCAGCGCAACTTGAGGGCGCTGAAATAGCTGGCGAGCGGTAGGCCGGTCAGGGCGCGGAACCGGTCCTGCCCTCCGGCGCGCGAGAATTCCGCCACCAGCGGATCGACTCGGGTGTCCTGCCAGACCAGCGCGTTGTACGCTGGAACTCCGGAGGCGCGGTCCCATAACAACGTCGTCTCGCGCTGGTTGGTGATGCCGATGGCGGCAAGATCGCCGGCCGCGATCCCGCGGATCGCCAGCGCCTCGGCGATGACCGCCCGTGTGTTGTCCCAAATTTCCAACGGATCGTGCTCGACCCAGCCAGGCTCCGGGAAGATCTGCCGGTGCTCGCGCTGGGCGCTGGTGATCGCCTCGCCGGTACGGTCGAAGACGATGAAGCGTGTGCTGGTCGTACCCTGGTCGATGGCGCCGATATAGCGACTCATGTCCGTCCTCCCGCGGCCGCCAGCGTAGCGCGTTTGCGGCCTTGCTGCGAACGATCGCGCGGACCATCGTTCGGACGGACAAGGGGGACGCGATGGACGACACCGAGCTCGCCTTCATGCCGGCGGTGATGCTGGCCGGAATGATCCGCCAGAAGAAGATCTCGCCGGTTGAGGTCATGCGTGACCTGCTCGTCCGCATCGGGGCGCTCAACCCACGGGTGAACGCCTTCGCGTATCTCGCCACCGATCAGGCGATGGAAGCGGCCCGCCACGCCGAGACGGCGCTGATGAAGAGCGAGCGCATCGGTCTGCTGCATGGTGTGCCGGTGACGATCAAGGACCTCGCAAACACCAAGGATATGCCTACGCAGATGGGCAGTCTGATCTTCAAGGGTAACCAGCCGAAAGTGGACACGACGGTGGTGCCGCGGCTGAAGGAGCAGGGCGCCATCATCTTCGGCAAGACCACGACCTCGGAATTCGGCTGGACCGGCGTGAGCTATTCGCCGCTGACCGGGATCACGCACAATCCGTGGAAGCACGGCTACAACGCCGGCGCATCGTCGGCTGGTGCCGGAGCAGCGGCCGCCGCGGGGTTCGGGCCGCTGCACCAGGGCAGCGACGGTGCAGGTTCGATCCGGATGCCGTCGCATTTCTGCGGCGTGTTCGGACTGAAGCCGACCTTCGGCAGGGTGCCCTATACCCCCGTCAGCGTGGGCGACTACACCTCGCACATGGGACCGATGACGCGCACGGTGGCGGATGGCGCGCTGTTCCTCGGCGCGATGGCCGGGCCGCATCCGCTCGATCACACCACGTGCGAAGCGGGGCCCGCCGACTATCTCGGCCGGCTGCATGAGGACGTGCGCGGCAAGCGCATCGCGTTCAGTCCCGATCTGGGTCATGCACGGGTCGATCCCGAGGTAGCGGCGCTGGTGAAATCGGCCGCTGCGCGGTTCACCCAGCTGGGCGCCGTGGTCGAGGACGCATTGACACCATGGGGCCCGACCGGTGCGGAACTGATCGGCCCGTTCTGGGCCGCGCACATGGCGCGGCTGGCCGTGCATCTACCGGGATGGGAGGCGCAGATGGACCCCGGCCTTGTCGCCTGCATCAAGGATGGCGCGCCGATGTCGGCGGTGGAGTATCTCGCGCTGAAGGAGCGCAAGATGGCCTATATCGCGGCCATCCACCGCTGGTTCGAGGATTGGGATTTCCTGCTGACGCCTGCCGTATCAGTGGCTGCATTCGCGGCCGAACGCCTGATGCCCGAGCATTGGCCGCAGCATCCGTGGAATTGGATCGAGTGGGCGCATTTCTCGTATCCGTTCAACATGTCCTGGAACCCGGCGGCGAGCGTGCCTTGCGGCTTTACGGCCGAGGGTTTGCCGGTCGGGCTGCAGATCGTCGGGCGCCGGTTCGATGATCTGGGCGTGCTGCAGGCGGCGGCCGCGTTCGAGCGGGTGCAACCCTGGGCGGACCGGCGTCCGCCGCTTGCGTGATGCTGTTCGCGGTGATCAGCGAGCCGCTGCCGGGCTGGCCTTCGGAGGCGGTGGCGAACCGGCGGCGTTACTGGGACTGGCTGGCACCGCTGCAAGCCTCCGGTACAGTGCGGCATATTTATGCGCGGGCGGGTCGGGGTGCGTTGGTGGTGCTGGAGGTGGATAGTCACGAAACGCTGCACAGGTTGCTCAATGAGTGGGCGGAGATTGTGCCGGCGCGATTCGACGCGTTGCCGTTGATAGATCCGACGAGTGCGCAAGCGTTTCTTTCAGGCGGGCAGTGAGGCGGTCGCCTGCGGCCACAGCACATGCGATGCGGTATCGACACGATTCTCATCGGCGTCTCATTTCGCTGTGTGCGAGACGCTGGATCATGCCGAGATAGCGGTTGCACATCCGCGGAACGATTGCGGGGTGGCGATGGGAGCGGTTCACACTGAGCACCACTGAGATCGCCGTGTTGCCGCACGGCTCCAGCGAAGCGTGCAGTCCGGTCCGGTTTTGGCATTCGCAATCCATCCACCTGTTTGATCCTCCTTGAGGCTCATCATCGTCTCATTTCGCGCCAAACCTGAGGATCATTGCCCAGGTGCCGAACGATCCGCAGCCGCTCGGCATCGGCTTCCCAACGAATGAACCGGCACTCGAGATGGCGGTAAACAGCGCGCTCGCTTCGATGCGCGCGGACGGCACGCTGGAGCGGCTCGGGCGGAACTGGGGTGTGCTCGGCTGAGGATGGTGCGCGCGCGGATGCGCAACATACCATCGGACCCAGTGCTAACGACGTGGGGAGTCCCTCGTCCCGGCACCCCTCACCCGCCGCGCTGCCCCGCGGCGACCTCTCCCGCAGGCGCGGGAGAGGTGGGCGGCAGCCGGACGCCGTCTCACCAACCAGCAGCCGGTCGCCGCCACGACGAACCCCAATATCGCCGGCGGGGTCAGACGCTCGCCCAGCAGTGCCCACCCGAGCACAGCTACGGTTCCGGGGATCAGGTAGAAATTCGCCGTGGTTGCCGCTGCGGTGCCGCGCGCCAGCAGAAAGAAATAGAGCCCCATACCGCCAAGCGACACCGCGCCCGTGTTCCACGCCACTGCCGCAATCGTCGCTGCCGTCCAATCGGCGTGCGGAGTTTCGAACAGCGCCATCCCGACGGTGCTGACCAGGGCAGCGGCGAGGAACTGCGCCGTCGCCCCGGCCAGCAGCGGGACGCCGCGGCAAAAGCGCCCGAACCACAGCGTCCCGACGACAAGGCCCAGCACTCCGATCCCACCGAGCAACAGGCCGTCGAGCCGTGCCGTGCTTTCGGCGGCCTCCAGCCCCACCACCAGAGCCACGCCGACGACACCCAACACCAAGCCGAACCACTGCAGCGCGCCGAGCCGCTCGCTCAGCACGACTACGCCGAGGGCAGCGGTCAGCAGCGGCGTAAGCGACTGCACCAGCGCGAGCGGGGCGGCGCCGACCATGGTCAGGCCGACATGCGGGGCCATCAGCCCCACCGCATTCACCAGCGCGCCGGCAATCGCGCAATGCAGCCCGCGCCATCCGGCGAGCAGCCGCCAGGACTGGCGGAGCACGAGCATCAGGATCACCAGGACGGCGGCGCAGCCGGCCAGGCGGATGGCCACGAACAGCAGCGGCGTGAGATGCCGCAGCCCGGTCTTCGCCGCAACGAACGAGGAGCTCCACAGCAGAACGAATCCGAACGGCGCCAGCCGGACCAGCATGGCAATGACTTCCGATGGGCAAACGAGCCGATACGGGCTCAGAGTGCCGGCGTGTAGCGCCAGACGCTGGCAGACGGGAAGTTGAGCGGGGTCCAGGCCTCGCGCCGCGGCGCGAGGCCGTGCTTGCGCCAGGGCAGCGGCGAGCTGACGCAATAGCTGTAGTGCAGGAAGCCGCGCCCCGGCGCCACCGCCCCGATCGCATCAATGAAGCGACGCTGCTCGGCCAGAGGCAGCAGCACGAGCGGGATGCCGCACACCACGGTGCAATCCGGCCGTGCCAGTGCGGTGGGACCAGCAGCGGCAGGCGCCGGGCGTCGCCTTCGATCACATGCACCCCCGCGAGCGTGCGGCGTAGATGGGCGACAAGCTCCGGCACGATCTCCACCACGATGAGCCGCTCAGGGGGCACGCCCCCCGCCAGCAGGGCCTGCGAGATCACGCCCGTGCCGGCACCCAGCTCCAGGACGGCTTCATTATCGGCACGGCGGATCTGACTGACGACATGCCGGCACAACGCCGGCGAGGACGGCACGACCGAGCCCATCTGCAACGGATTAGCCAACCGGCGGCGAAGGAACAACCCAGGATTGGCCACCGTCCGGCCTGTATTCGGCTTCCTGCCGCGCCTCGCTGACGCTTTGCTGATCGTCCGGGCGGCCGATACCGGACGGCGCGGCTGGTCGAGCGCGTCGGCGCCAGCACGACTGTCGGCACGCTGCTCGAACGCTGCGCGTGCTCCGCCATTCCTTCGTGTCGCCTGCGGCGGACCTAGGGTACGGTGATGCCGTGATTGCGGAGTTGATCGGCCACAAGCGCAGCGGCATGACGGCCCGTTATACTCACGTCGCCGACTCAGTTGTCCTGCACGCCGCCGAGAGTCAGGCGACGTAGAAGGTAGCCATGGCACGAGTGGTACCAAGTCAAGTCGTGGAGACGATCGACCAACTCTTTGGCAAGCCAGAGAGATCTTCCTACGGCGCCGGCCTCCCTCCGTCTTTGGTGGGGAAATTCAGTTCCCTCATCTGTGAATTCCCGCCCGCAATGGGCATGTGTGCATAGGCATTTCGGCTCTTTGGCCGGATGGCTTGTGCGTCGTCAGGAATTCGAGGCTTGAGACGCGACGCGCGTTGAGGAGGCAGGCCCTTGGTGCTGCAGCGCCCGCCAGAGCAGGATATGGCGCGCCGGAACGAGCCCGTCCAACAGCCTCAGCGCTGCCTCGGCAACGCTCGGTTTGTCATAGAACTCGATGACGAGCGGCAGATCGACATTCAACCGCAGTAGGTCCGCAGCGTGCACTTCGCCACCTTCACCAAGGCCGGCGATGCCGCGGAAAACGACCACCCCCTGCACGCGCTGTTGATCGTGGAGGATGTTGAGGACCTCCTGCATGAGGTTCTTGCGGCGCCCATGCTCGGTTTCTCGGAGGTAGATGCGAACCACCATCACCTCGTTATCCATGGACCTCCTCCCTACAGATTACGTGCGATGTAGGCACCTCCGAACGCACACGGGAATCCCAGCCCTACCGATAGCACGATATAAAGAACCGCCTTCCACGCTTCCCCCTGCTCGACCAGCAGCAGCGTTTCCATCTCGAATGTCGAGAACGTCGTGTAGCCGCCCAGCGTGCCCGTCAGGATGCCGGTGCGCAGGATCGGCGAGATGGTCAGACGCTCCAGCGTCTCGATGAACAGAAAGCCCATGAGAAACGCGCCCAGCAGATTGATGCTGAGCGTGGCGTAGGGGAAGTCGCGGCCATAGACGGCCTGCACCAGATTGGTCATCGCGTAGCGCGCCCAGCAGCCAAGAGTGCCGCCGACGGCAATAGCGCAATAAGTCAACACGCGCTGATGCCACCTTCCGAACATGGCTTACAACAGGACCAGACCGAGAATGATTACCAGGAGGACGCCGATCAGACCAAGATACACGTTGAGATGCCCGGACTGCAGAACGCGTAGCCGGTCAGCCGCGGCACGCACCAGACGGACCGCCGGGGCGAACAGATAGGGTCCAAACACAGGAGCCACTTCGTGGTTGAACGCCAGGCGGGTCACGAAGTACTCGCGCACCGCGGACTCCCGCGTGGTCTCGATCGTCGGGCGATAAATGAAACTGTAGAAGGTGCGTAGCGCATTGGAGAATGTCAGCGCAGTCGTGGCTGTGCGCCCGATGTCGTGCTGCATGCCACCGTACCAAACTGGTACGCGACGCACGGCAAATCTGCGGCTGCAGAGAACAAGGAGGATCGGCAGGAGGGCGAGTAGCGGCATCACGATGACCAGAAGGCTGGGCGAGATGAAGGCGAACCTCGCCGTCAGCGGCACCAGCAGCAGGCCGTCGTGCATCAGGCTGGGGCTGTCGGCGCCGAATTGCGTCACTGTCGCGCCCACCAGCGCTGAGAGCCACGCCGGCATGCCAACCGCGAGCCCCAGCACCATGGCGCCGAGCAACCCGACCGCGCCGATCGTTCCCGGCGGCACCCGACCGGCGTCGCGACTTCCCCCACCGAGCAGGCCAATGCCAAAGACCTTGATGAAGGTTGCAAGTGCCACCGCAGCGGTCAGCGCGAGGCCGGCACCGGCCAGCGCCAGCACCAGCCGGCCGGCCAGATCCGGCAGATGGAAGCCCTGGAAGACAGTCTGGAACACATACCACTCGCTGACGAAGCCGGCCTGTGGCGGCATCGCGGCGAGGCTCATTGCGCCGAACAGGGCACCCACTCCGAACACCCATGTGGTGCGCCTGACAAGGAGAGAGTGTCGAATGAGATAGCTGCCGGTCGCTTCGAAAACGCCGTCGGCAGTGAGGAACAGGCAGCCCTTCGCCAGAGCATGGCCCGCGAGGTGCAACAGGGCGACCGTCCAGGCGAGCCCGGCAAGGTCGGCGAGATGACTTCTCGCGAAACAGGATCGCCGCGCCCAGGGTGGTCACCGCAATGGCCGCGTTCTCGGCCGAGGAGAAGCTCAGCAGGCAACGCCAGTCCTCCTGCTGAAACGCGTACAGCACGGCAAGAATAGCGCTGAGGACGCCGATTACGACGACGAAAATGCCAAGCCCGTATGCGCCGCCCGGCCCTGCACGCGGGAGCCAGCTTAGCAGACCCCGACTGAGGCCGAAGAAGGCGGCGTTCAAGATGACGCCGGACAGCAGGGCGCCGGTTGCCCCGCTGCCCGATCCATAGGCGCTCGGAAACCACTCATAGAATGGCAGCAATCCCAGCTTTGCGCCAAAGCCAATCACCAGCAGCACGCCGATGACAATCTGCACCGGAATCGACAGCGCCGCCCCGACCAGATCGAAATCCTCGAACGACAGGCTCTGCGCCGGCAGCGCCAGCAGGATGAACGCAACCAGAAGCGCCACCGTGCCGACTTCCAGCATGCCCAGCATGAACAAGACAGGCAGGCCGGGCGCGCGGGCGAGCCGCTCGCTCAGCAGCATGACCGCTCCGCCGAGGCTCATAAGCTCCCAGGCAAGCAGGAAGAAACCGGCGTGTTGGAGACCGAAGACGCCGAGCGCGCCGAGCAGGCTGCACGCAGCCCCGAACAACCAACCGGCGCGGCACTCGTCCGACGGTGTCGCCAGCAAGCAGGCGAGAACCGCGGGAACCAAACCGAACCCCATCAGCCAGAGGGCCTCGGGCGCCATGCGAAAGCGCGCGGTCTCGCCCGCCATGCGCAGCGGAAGGTAGACGAAAGCGGTGCCACCCGGCAGGGTAGTGACGGCAGCAACGATCGCCGCCAGCCCGCCCAGACCGAGCAGGACACGCACCAGCCCGAGCGGCCGGCCGACGAGCGCGATTATGCCGCCGACGATCCACAGCAGGGCGGCCGTGGCCAGCAGGTCATTCGCCAATGCGTCCCCCTTTCACACGCTGCGGCGTACGGTCCAGGAACATCAGCAGAGCCTCGATGATGGCCGCCGGATTGGGGGGGCATCCAGGCAGGTACACATCGACTGGAAGGATTCCCTCGAGACCGTGGCCGCAAGCGTAGCCGCCTTCGGCAATGCCGCCCGAGACCGCACAGGTACCGACCGCCATGACCCAGCGGGGCTGCGGCATAGCTTCGTAGGTGGTGCGCAGCGGTGCTTCCATCGCTCGCGTGATCGGGCCGGTGACCAGCAACAGGTCGGCAAAACGCGGCGACGGCGTGAAAAAGATCCCAAGCCGATGCAGGTTGTAGAAAGGATTGTTCAACGCCTGCAGTTCGGATTCGCAGCCGTTGCAGGAGCCCGCATCGACATGCCGGATGTGCAGGCTGCGGCGAAAGCCGGCGAGCTCCGGCGCGCTCGTAGGTGCGGCGGCCACCGCGGCGTCGGCCCAGCGCAGGTCTTCACGACGGCGCGCTCCGAATGCCCAGTCGGACGATGGGCTCATGGCGCCGGTCGGGCAGACTTCCGTACAGAGTTGGCAAACGACACAGCGTCCGTAATCGACGTCGAGGCCGCCGCCGGGGCGCGCCGTCAGCGCCTTCGTCGGACAGGTGGCGGCACACGCGTCGCAACCCTCGGCGCATAAATCTGGGTTGTAGCGCGGCATGCCCAACAGGCCCTTTTGGCCATCGTCGCCGTGTTCCGGCCAGCCCGTGGTCGCCTTGCCCTTGGCCAGCCCGATCAGGGTCCAGAATGCCATCGCCAGCTCCTAACGAGCACAGCCGGCGATCGTGAGGCCGAAGCTCGCCTCGTTGATAGCGTAATCCATCATGTTGGTTTCGTGCACAGTGAAAGGAAAGACCCGCCAGTTCGAGAAGGACGGCGACTTGATCTTGACCCGAGCCAGGCGTCCGGCACGGTCGAAATGCACTGCATAGTACAGGGAGCCGCGCGGTGACTCGGCCCAACCCAGGCCCTCGGCGCTTGGCACGGGCGGACACGGTGCGCGGATCTCGCCTTCCTGCAACAGCAGCAGAACGCGCTGCATAAGCGCGATGCTGGCGTCGATCTCATCGATACGAACGCGCGCGCGGGCATAGGCGTCGCCCTCCGGCCGCACCGGCACAGTGAGCGGCAATTCCACATAGGCAGCATAGGGGTGGTCGCGCCGCAGATCGCGGTCGGTGTTGGACGCCCGCTGTATCGGGCCGGTCGCGCCTTGGTCGAACGCCACCCGGCTGGTCAGCACACCGGTCGTGATCAGGCGGTCGAGATGGCTTTCCGACGCTTCGAGATGCTGCACGTAGCGCACGATCTCCGCTCGCAGCGATTCCAGCGCATCGCGAAGCCAGCCATCCGGCTGCAGGTCCCGGCGCAGCCCGCCGGGGATATGGAGGCTCCGCAGGAAACGACTTCCAGTCAGCCGTGCGTTGATCTGCTTGGCCGTTTCTTCGAGAAGCTTGCCTTGCGCCTCCCCGACTTTCAGCGTGGTCGTGTTGCAGAGATGACCGAGATAATGCAGATGATTGTAGAGCCGCTCCAATTCGGCAAGCAGCACGCGCAGCCATAGGGCGCGTCTCGGCACGACACAGTCGCAGGCAACCTCGACCGCCTGACAGAAGGCTAGCGCGTGGGCGACGCTGCCGACGCCGGAGACCCGCTCCGCCAGCACCACCCCGCGCGTGGGGTCGAGCCCTTCGAAGCGCTGCTCCATGCCGCGGTGCTTGTAGAAGAGATGTGGCTGGTAGTGCAGGATCTGTTCACCGATATAGAGGAAGGTGAACTCGGCGGATTCCAGCACATCGGCCCTGACCGGCCCGAACGGCAGGGTCTGCACATCGGGTGCCATTATCTCCGGCAGGAATCTGGGGCCGTTGGCGGCGGGCAGGGGCGCTGGCTGCGCAACCCCGGGCCCAATCGGCGCAAGTGGCGGCGCGATATCCTCGTGCAGAACGAGTCGGTTCGGCTCCGGATGCCCGCGGAACCGGATCCCATACAGATCCATGATCTCGCGCTCGTACCAGCCCAGCAACGGCCAGATCTCGGCAAGGCTCGGCGGATCGCCGGTGACTTCGCATCGCCACAGAATGAACGGCCCCGGCTCGGCCGGGGTGACGAGATAACGCAATTCCAGATGACCGCCATCTGCAACCACGGCGTATGCCATTCGCATGCGCGCGCCGGTCTCAAGCAGATGCCGTGCCGCCGCTGGTAACTCTTCGAGGCGAAGCTGCCTGGTATCGGTCCCCTTCACGGCACGCTTGCCCCGACCAGAGCGCCGTTGCCGAGCACGTGCGCGATCGTGCCGAAATATCTCCAGATCGCCTCTGGCCACCACAGACCGAGCCCAAGCAGCGGCAGCAGCGCGAACCACATCGGCACTGCGCACCATGCACTGATATTGGCTTGCGCCGCGTTATCGTGTTCCGGCGTCTCATAATACATGACCCGGAAGTGATTCAGGAAAGCGATGAAGATCACGATCAGAAGGACGGCCATGACAAACGACGCCCAGCCGGCACTGGTTTCCAGACCAGCGCGCAGAATCGTCAGCTCGCTGGCAAACAAGCCGAACGGCGGCGCGCCAGTGATGGCGACCGCGCCCGCCAGCCACAGCGCACCGACGACGGGAAAGCGCCGACCCACCAGATGGATGCTGCCTATCTCCTTGGTCCCGTAGTTGCGCATCATGCTGCCGGCGCCGAAGAACATAAGCGACTTGTTCAGTGAGTGATTGATCATGTGATAAAGTGCGCCGGCAATGCCGAGCACGCCGCCGAATCCGACGCCGAGTGCGATCACGCCCATATGCTCCACGCTCGAATAGGCCATCAGGCGCTTGATGCCTTCCTGCCGGACGATGAAGAGCGTGGCGACGATAAGAGAGACAATGCCGAGCGCAACCAGCGTGATACGAGGCAGCGAGCCGGCGCCAGCAGCATCCACGACGGCAAGGTAGCGAATGATCCCGATCATCGCCGTATTGAGCAGTGCGCCGGACAGCAACGCCGAGACCGGAGTCGGACCCTCGCTATGCGCGTCGGGCAGCCAGGTATGCATCGGCGCGAGCCCCGCCTTGGTCCCGTAGCCGATCAGAACCAGCAGGAATGCGAGCGTCACCAGCGTGGTATTCATGTGCGGCGCGGCGCCGCGCAACGCGGCCCAGGTCATCTGGTAACTCGGCCCGATCACCAGGCTGCCGCCCCAGTAGAACAGCACGGTGCCGAGCAGTGCCAGGCTGATGCCGCCGGAAACGACGATGATATATTTCCACGCTGCCTCGATACTCTCGGGCGCCCGCTCGAATGCAACCAGGAAGGTGCTCACCAGGGTCGTCAGCTCGATGGCGATCCAATAGAGGCCGGCATTGTTCATCATCGGCCCGAGCAAAGTCGTCAGGGCAAATCCGGCGAATAGTCCGTAGAAGACTGGAAGGCGCTCCTCCTGATCGAGCAGCCGCATGTATCCGACCGCATAGATCGAGGCGAGCAGATAGACGATCGCGGCGCACAGAATGACCCAAGCGCCGAGCGCGTCGATGATGATATAGCCCGACCAGTACACATGCGCCTGATACTGAGTCAGCCAGGGAAGCGCGGCCGCGGCGGCGAAGGCTATCGCGCTGGCGATCAGGTTGAGCCATGCGGACACCGCGGGTCGCCGAACCAGCACGATCAGCACGATCGCCGCGGCGGGCGCCAGTACGATCGCCAGCAGCAACGCCCCGGCCATCTAGCCCACCAACCTTCGAAGCTCGAGACTGCTCGTCGTCCCGACATGCGTGACCAGGTATTGGACCAGCAGGCCGAAACAGGCGACGGCGATCAGCAAGTCGAACAGAATGACGATCTCGATCAGCAACGGCATGCCAGGGACCAGAATTTGCGCCCCCAGGAAGATACCGTTCTCCAGCACCAGAAGACCGAGGATGTGACTCAGAGCCTCGTGCCGGACCGCCAGCATGAGGAAGCCCAGGAGTTTCATCGAGAGCATGACGGTCAGCGCCAGCACCACAACGGTCCCGCCCATGCCGAGCTGTGAGCCGATCCGGGACGAAACCGCCAGCGCGAATATGACGGCCAATGCGCCGATCACCAGACCGGAGCTCGGCTGCAGGATTTCGTGAACTTCGCGCGATACACGCAACCGCCGTATGATCCGAAGGATCAGATACGGCAACAGCCCGCCGCGAAACACGAAGGTGAGGATCGCAACCAGGTACAGCTCGGGATAATTGCCATAGAAGCCGACCGCCGCCGACAGGATGCCGATCAGCCATGATTCCGCCGCGAATGCGTAGAGGTAGTGGCGCAACCAACGCGAGCCGAGCATCACGAACGCCAGTAGCAGACTTGCGATTGCGATCAGGCTGAACAGGGAGGCAGCGAGAGGGTTCAGATGCGCGCTCAGCATGGGTCAGTCCAACTGGGTGCCGATAATAGCGAGGACGGCAAGCAGGAACGAGGCCGCCAGCGGTTCCTGATACCGATAGAACCGGAGCCGCGACTGGGTGGTATCGACCACGACCACGGCGCAGGCGACCAGGACGAACTTACCCAGCAGCGCCAGCGTGCTGCCGAGCACACCAAGAGCGGTGCCAAGGTAGGAGAGGCCCCAGGGCAGCAGCAGCACGTTGCAGAAGATCGTATAGAGGATGAACTGCTTCATCATCGAAGCCCAGCGCAACAGCGCCAGCAGTGGTCCCGAATATTCCAGGATCCTGCCCTCATCGATCATGTAGACTTCGATATGCGTGGGCGAATGGATCGGCAGGCGGTCTGTCTCCACTAGGAGCAGCACGAAGAAGGCGGCGACAAGGAAGAGGTGCGCCGGGCTCCAGTACACTGCCGGCTGGGCGACCAGCAGATGGTTGACCACGAATGGCAGCATTCCCTTGGCCACCAGCGTGATGCCGACGAACACCAGAATCAGCGTCGGCTCCGCAAGGATAGCGACCATGACGGCGCGGCTGGAGCCGATGCCACCATAGGCGCTCGTGGTGTCCAGTCCGGCGAGCGTAATCATGAAGGAGCCTAGCGTGAGGATCAGACCACCGCCCAAAATATCACCCATGTCGGAGAGCGGCAGCGGATAGTTGGTCAGGACCGGGATAAGAATTGGCACCGTCAGCATGGCGGTGAAGGCCACAACGGGTGTCACCCAGTAGAGCCATGATGCGGTTTCCGGCACGACCAGCTGCTTATGAAAGAGCTTCCACAGGTCGCGATAGGGCTGAAAGATGCCCGGCCCCTGAGCACGCTGGACCCGCTCCTCGAACTGGAGAATGATCCCTTGAATGAGAGGCGCTAGTAATAGGACCGTCAGCACCTGGGCAATCTGGAGGACGATGTCGCGCGCACTCATGCGGCCGCTCGGACGCTACAGTGCCACCAGAGAGGGTGTGATCCCGGGCGCGCTAATGGCGTGTTGGCCGGCTCCGCCACATTAACCATGCGACCCCTCCTGTGGTCCCCAAAGACGTCCAGGAGGAGTCATCAGCCCTGAGGGCGGTTAATGGCGGACTCCATCACCAACGGAACATGCATATCGGCTTCGACCCGGCCTGTCAAGGCGAGTGCCCTTCAGCTGTGGAGGTCGCAGCAGTCACCTCAGGGAATGCGGGTGACCGCTTTCTGCGGTCAGATGTCAAGCGTGATCCGGTCGAGCGGCTCGCCGGCACTCACGACGCGAGTGGGGCCGTAACGCGACTCGGGGAAATGTTTCCTGTTGCCGGTGATGAGGAAGTCAGCTTGGGCAGCGCTTGCACAATGCAAGAACTTCGTGTCTCCCGGATCAGGGGACGCCGATGGAGAATCATCCGGCTGAAACAGTTCGCCTTTATGCCGGAGCATCGCGATCAATGCTTCGATTTCGTCGGGCGGAAAAGCAAACCTGGGACGGGCAAGCACCTGAGAGTATTTCTCGACAATCTCCTCCGACAAACAGGGTCGTATCAGCCCTTGATGGATGGCGAGAATAATCAGAGCTTCGTTGCCCGAGGGCGAGAGCAAACCGGAGGCAAACACGTTGGTATCGACGACCGCCCGGATCACTTTGCGCTGCGACCAGCCCCAGCCTTCTTTTCGCGCCGGTGCGCGGCGATTTCGGCATTGATGTCGTCGAGCGTCAGTGTTTCCAGCCCACGCCGTTTGGCGCCGGCCCATGCCTTTTGCAACCAGTCAGGCGGCGGCGCTGCCGTGCGGACGAAATCCTGCACGCTCATGATGACGACCGCCGGCTCCCCGCGCTGGTCAACCACGAAGCGTTCGTTGTTTTTCACGGCCAGATCCATGATCTGCCCGAACTGGGTTCTGGCGACATGAGCATCGATGCGGCGTTCCATCGAAAAGCCCTCAATGCATTGATCAATTGATGCATGCATATAGAGCGGCGCCGGCCGCGGTCAAGGCATTGCCTTCGCCCGCGGCCTGGCTCGCCGGAGCCCGCCGCTGCGCCGCGCCGGCATCCGTCACGTGTCGCTGTTTGGTTCCGTCGCCCGTGGCGACGCCGAGATCGATAGCGACGTTGATCTTCTGGTTGAGCTGGACCCGGAAGCGCGCGTCGGACTGTTTGCTCTGGGAGCGTTGGAGCGGCGTCTGGCCGAACTGATCGGCCGACCGGTGGATCTGTTGCCGGAGCCGATCGAGAAACCGCGCCTGCGGGCCAATATAAACCGGGATCGTCGGCATGCCCTCTAAGCACGACCCTGCTGAAAGCCCGATCGACATCATCGAGAATGCCGAGCGGATCGAGGATTATCTGACAGGAATGCGAAACGACAATGCTCGGTCAGGCTTCCGGCGGGACATGGGGGTGGGGTGGTTGGCAAGGAGCAGAACTGCCCGGAGCGTCACGAGGCACGCCACAGAGTCCCTCATTCGGGGCGCGGTAGCACCGCCGAATGCCCCAGGGATTCTGCCACTATCGGGTCACTGGATTATTTCTCGCTCGCGCGAGGCTTAATCATTGGTAAAAACAGGACGCGCGTGCGTAGAGTGGCGCGTGTGATGAACAAGAACGTCCGTTCGTCGCGCGAAGAGGCGGTGTCGGCCGGCACCCCGGCACGGCATGTCTCTCGGTTTGTCTTGAACCCGGCGGAGGCGGCAAAATGAGCGTTCCCCTTTACATCCAACCAGGCAGCCCGAATTGGTGGCTCAGCCCCGGTATCTACGTCACAACTGTCAGCGACCCCACCACCAAGGTGACCAATCCCATCGCTGGCAGCGAGTATACCGTTTGGGTGCAGGTCGAGAACTTCTACCCCGAGGCGGATGACAGCGGCTGGGCCTTGTTCGTCTGTTGGCTGATTCCGACGTCCGCGCCCATCCCGATCGCCAGCATCCCGGCCGGGCAGATACTCAACGGCTTTATCTCCAGCGCCGGGCCGCAGGGCTCACCGATCACGGTCCCCATTCCCGCTGGGACTATCTCGTCCCCGGCTGTCGTTAACTTGCAAGCCGCCACAACCTGGACGCCAGCATTCGAAAACGGCGGCCACGAGTGCCTGATCGCGTTGGTATATAACGAACAAGAGACCGGAGGACCACCGATTTCCAGTGTGAACTACAACGCACCCTGGACACAGACTTACACGCTCGCGCAGCACAATCTCAGTGTGCTGCCGATGACGCAGATCCGACCACACTTCCAATACCCCTTCCGCGTCTATAACGAGGGCGATGAGGAGCGAGGGTTCGTCCTCAGGGCTTGGCAGGGCCCCCTTTCGGAGATTGCGGGATTTCTCCCTGGCTTACCGGGAGGGCGACATGTGCTCCAGCATCCGGGCAAGGTCGAGCGCCTGGGCGTCGTCGCCTCGGCCAAGCCCGATGCGGCCGAGCTGCACGCTGGACCCGCGGTTGTGCATTCCATCAAGATCCCCCCGCGGAGCGGCCGGGCAATGACGCTCGCCGGCAGCCTTCCGGAAGGCAACGCGCTGATCCACGTTACTCAGAGTCTGGGCGAGCGGGTGCTCGGCGGGCTTAGCGTGCTGGTGATGGCCGGGGAGAAGTGACGTTTTGCGGCGCGGTCGTCCCACGAACTACTAGACCGTATGTTCGTGGCCAGACGGGTGGCTCGTCCCTGCGGTATGTGACGAGCGAGGGTTGCGCTGGGCAGGCCAGCGTAGGGCCTCAACACATAGCGAGGACGAGCCGTGCAGGAGAATAGCGAAGCTTTCGTCGGTCTGGATACATCGAAGCAGAAGATTTCTGTCGCCGTTGCCGACACGGGGCGTACTGGCGAGGTGCGTTTCTTCGGTGACATCGACAGTGCACCGGCAATGGTTGAGCACATGGTAAACAAGCTGGGGAAACGCCACCAGAAGCTCAGGTTTTGCTATGAAGCAGGGCCGACCGGGTACGGGCTGCACAGGCAGATCACGGCGCTTGGCCACGAGTGCGTGGTAGTGGCCCCGTCGCTCATCCCGACGCGGCCAGGCGAACGCGTCAAGACCAACCGGCGGGATGCGGTGAGCCTTGCCAAATTGCACCGCGCTGGCGAGCTGACGCCGGTTTGGGTGCCAGATCCAGCTCATGAGGCGGTGCGTGAGCTGGTGCGGGCGCGAGAGACGGCGGTGGAAGGACTGCGTCGTGCGCGTCAGCACCTGCAGTCCTTTCTCCTTCGTCACGGCCGGATCTACACCGGCCGTACAGCCTGGAGCAAAGCGCATACACGCTGGTTGTGCGAGCAGAGGTTCGATCATCCGGCCCAACATCTTGTGCTGACGGAGTATCGGCAGGCAATCGAGGACGCCGAATCCCGGCTCGAGCGATTGACCCAGCAAGTCACAGAGATCGTGGCCACGTGGTCAATGGCACCGGTGATCGCGGCGTATCAGGCGGTGCGGGGTGTGGCGTTCATCACCGCGGTCACCTTCGCAGCTGAAATCGGCGATGTCAGCCGCTTCGATAATCCTCGTCAGCTGATGGCCTATCTGGGCCTGGTGCCGTCGGAGAATTCGACCGGCGAGCGCGTCCGGCGCGGCGGTATCATTAAATCCGGCAACCGGCGAGCGCGTCGCGCGCTGATCGAGGGAGGGTGGACGTATCGCTTCCCCGCACGCATCAGTCCCACTCTCGAGCAGCGGCTGAACGGCCTGCCGAAGGGCGTGCGGGAGATTGCCTGGAAAGCGCCGGTCCGGCTGTGCGGTCGCTATCGCAAGCTCATGGCGAACGGCAAGCGTCGGACCGTCGTCGTGGCGGCAATCGCCCGCGAGATGTCAGCCTTTCTTTGGGCGATCGGGCAGCAGGTCAAGCCGCGTTTGGCGGACTGATCGAGGTATCAATACCAGGCTCTGACAGCGCATTTTCACAACAAAGGAACACGAGCACGTCCGACCGACATCCCTGTTGCGCATCGCCGGGGGCAGGGTCCCGGTGGGGAATTCTCGCGAGGTACTATGTGGCCGACATCGTCGGCGCCCGCAACTAGATCGAGAAAGCCCCGGACGAACACACGGAAATGCGGTATCCAACCCGCGCATCAAAGTTTGCAAACCGTCGTCTCAGCGACTCTGCCCCCTGCGCTGCGCAACAGCCATATATCGTATCACTTCGCAACTATGATGGAGAATGCATTGTCATGCTCAAGAGGGTTGATAACGAACATCAGAGTACCTCTGCACAGAGGTTTGACCGATTGTTCGTGGTTTGACCGCAGCACTGGGAGAGCCTCGCGGTCGATAAGCAGCGGATGCTGCGCGGCACGCCGGGTTGGCGGCGGATCAGGCCAGCCTTCTCGAGCCCGACCACCATCTGATGAACCGCCGGGCCGCTGACCCGGAAGAAGCGCTGCATGTCGGCCTCGGCCGGCGGGCGCCCCGATCACCAGCGTATAGGCATGGATGAAGGCGAGGTACTGCCCCTGTCGCGGCGTGTACTGGTGTGGCGAATTGTTCAGCATCGGATTCGTCTGCGCCCGCGGCATCGGGCGAACAGCGATGGAATGTACGGTATCGGGTGGAGCTGAACCAGGAGGAACGCGATCAGCTCAACAAGATGCTGAGCGGCGGCAAGCACGCCGCCCGCGATCGGGGGCGTTGCCCGCAGCTCGAGCCAAGCCCGGCCATGGCGGGAAAGGATGGCCGTACCGTGCCTTGAATTAAACCGGACCCGCCCCCTGGCAACTCGTGCCAAACCAGACTTGCTCCGTGATTTGCTTTGCTCGCACCGGCTATGTATCTGGCGCCCGAAGGGAGGCGACCGTGCCCGATATCTTCGACGAGGTTGAGGAAGAACTCCGTGCCGAACGGACGCAGCAATTCCTCACCCGCTATGCGGGCGCGATCGCCGCGGTGGTGGTGGTCGTGATCGCCCTGGTGGCCGGATGGCAAGGCTGGCGATGGTACCAGGCGCGCCAGGATCAGGCCGCCGCCGCGGTGTATCTCCAGGCGATGCTCGAGGCGGCCGATACCGGCCCGAACGCAAATGCCGCCCGCGCGGCGTCGCTCGCGACATTTGACCGGCTGGCGCAGCACGGACCGGCCGGCTATCGCACCCTCAGCCGGCTTCGTGCCGCCGGACTCGAAGCATCCGCGGGACATCTGCCGCAGGCGCTGGCACTCTGGAACGAGGTTGCGGCCGATTCGTCGGCGGATCCGCTGTTGCGCAACCTCGCCGGACTGCTCTGGGCGCAGCATCAGATCGACTCCGGCGACCCCGGCATATTGGAGGCACGGCTGAAGCCGCTGGCGGAACCTGACGATCCCTGGCACGCCATGGCCACGGAGCAGCTTGCCCTGCTGGCGCTGCGCCAGGGCAAAACCGGCGAGGCAAAACAAATGCTGACCGCACTGACCAACGACGTCACGGCACCCGAGGGCGTGCGGCAGCGCGCCACGGCGGTGCTGGCCCAGCTTTCCGGATGAGCGGCATGCGGCCGGCACTCCGGGGAACACCGCGCGCCGCCGCCCTGTCGCGGCGCGCTGCCCTGGCGTTGCCTCTCGCATTGGGCGGTTGCGGCCTGTGGGACAACTGGTTCGGGGAAGAGAAGACCCCGATCCCAGGCAAGCGGGAGCCGGTGCTCGCCGCGGCCAATTCGCTGACCGTCGCATCGAACGCGCCGAAGGTCGTTCTGCCGCCGCCGGTACGCAATGTTGCCTGGCCCCAGCCGTGCGGCAATCCGGCGCATCTGATGGGCCATTTGCAGGCGCAGCCGGTCATTTCGCAGGCGTGGCGCGCACCGATCGGCGACGGCGGCGGGTATCGGCAAAAGATACTGGCACAGCCGGTGGTCGCGGATGGGCTGGTTTACACCATGGACTCGGCCGCGCGGGTGTCGGCCTTCGACCTGTCCAATGGGCAGCGCCGCTGGCGGGTCGATACCGAAGTCCGAGGATTCTCGCAGCAACAACGTGGGCGGCGGCCTCGGCGTGGCGGATGGCATCCTATACGCGGTGAACGGGCTGGGCGATGTGGTGGCGCTGGACGCCGCCAGCGGCAAGCAGAAATGGCGGATCAACCTGGGCGCGCCCGGCCGATCGGGGCCCACGATTGTTGCCGGACGCATCTTCGTCGCCACGATCGATGACCGGGTGGTGGCGCTCGATACGGCGTCTGGCCGCCGGCTTTGGGACTACCGGGCTTTCAATGCGGTCACCGCCATGCTGGGCGAGCCCGCGCCGGCCTACTCCGACGGGCTAGTGGTCGCCGGCTTCGCCTCCGGGGAGCTGACCGCCTTGCGGGCGGACACCGGCGCGGTGGTGTGGACCGACAACCTGATCTCGGCCGGCGTCGGCTTGTTGGACATTTACTCGATCCGGGGCGTACCGGCGATCAGCGGCAGTCGGGTGTTCGCGATCAGCATGGGCGGGATGGCGGTCGCCAATGACCTGCACTCCGGACGGCGGCTGTGGGAGCACAACGTCGCCGGCCTGGACAGCCCCTGGATCGCCGGCGACTGGGTGTTCGTGCTCACGGTCGATCAGACCCTCGCGGCGATCAATGCCGATGACGGCAGCGTCGCCTGGGTGCGGCAACTGCCGCGCTGGGGGAATCCGAAGAAGCAGCGGGACCCGATCACCTGGTACGGCCCGCTGCTGGCGGGCGACCGGCTGGTGGTCGCTGGTACCAGCAAGGCGGCGCTGGCTGTCAGCCCCTATACCGGCGACATTCTGGGCATGCAGAAGCTGCCGGGCGTGGCCTGCCCGTTGCAGCCGGTGATTGCCGACGGCAACCGTGCTGCTGATTGCGGATGACGGCATGCTGACGGCGCTGAGGTAAGGCTGGCGCGGTCGTCCGCGGGTCTCTCGAAGGGCGGGGATTCAGCTTCTTATGTTGCCGGTGGTGGTCATCGCGGGCCGGCCGAACGTCGGCAAATCGACGCTGTTCAACCGGCTGGCGGGATGGCGGGCCGCGATCGTGTCCGACATCCCCGGCGTCACGCGTGACCGCAAGGAGGCCGATGCCCTGCTGCGCGGGCGGCGGGTGCGGCTGGTCGATACCGCTGGACTGGAAGAAGCGGCGCCGGAGAGCTTGGCCGGGCGGACGCACGCATCTTCGGAGACCGCGGTGGCGGGCGCCGACCTTGTGCTGTTCGTGGTCGATGCGCGCGCGGGGTTGACCCCAGCCGACCGGCATTTCGCCCGCTGGCTGCACCGGCAGGGCCGGCCCGTGCTGCTGGTCGCCAACAAGGCGGAGGGCCGGCTGGCGGACTCGGCCGTGCTCGATGCGTATGAGCTTGGGCTCGGCGACCCGGTAGCGGTCTCGGCCGAGCATGGCGAAGGCTTGGCCGACTTGATGTCGGAGATAGTCGATCGACTGCCGGAGGATGCCGACGAACAGACGGTTGGCGAGCGGCCTTTGAAGCTGGCGATCGTCGGACGCCCGAATGCGGGGAAATCCACGCTGCTGAATCGGCTGGTCGGCGAGGAGCGGATGGTCACCGGTCCGGAGCCGGGGCTGACGCGCGACGCGGTCTCGGTCTTGCTGACGGACGAGCGCGGGCGACGCATCGAGCTGGTGGATACCGCTGGCCTGCGGCGGCGCGCCCGGGTCGAGGCGGGACTGGAGCAGATGTCGGTGGGCGCCGCGATCGGGGCATTGCGGCTGGCGGAAGTGGTCGTGTTGACGGTGGATGCCGTGTTGGGGCTGCACGACCAGGACCTGCAGATCGCTCAGTTGATCGAGCGCGAAGGGCGGGCCTGCGTGGTGGTGCTGAGCAAGTGGGATGCGGTGGCCGACCGGGCGGCGGCCCGGCGCCTGGTGGCCGAGCGGCTGGAGGCGAGCCTGGCACAGATGCGGGGCGTGCCGGTCGTGTCTCTTGCGGGGCTGACGGGGGAGGGAGTGGAACGGCTGCTGCCGGCGGTCTGGCGCGCGTATGAGGTGTGGAACACACGGGTAGGGACGGCGGAGCTGAACCGGTGGTTCGAGGGGGCGCTGGCGCGGCATCCTCCACCGCTGGTGGGCCGGCGGCGACTGAAGCTGCGATATGTCACCCAGGCGAAGGCACGACCGCCGACCTTCATCGTGTTCGGCACGCGGGCGGAGTGCTTGCCAGAGGAATATCAGCGGTATCTCGTGAACGGGCTGCGGGAGACGTTTGGCCTGCCGGGGGTTCCGATCCGGTTGCAGTTGCGGGGGACGAAGAACCCGTATGCGGAGGGGTGATGGGGTTCGGTCGGATTTACATCCCGGGGAAGTTGGATGGTTACGCTTAGGCGGAGTCGGTGGGGCTCTTCGCCACGGCCCTTTTCCACTCCGCAAGGGGGTGCTGGGGCGTTGGCGGAGTCCACTGCGCCGCGGCCCCCTCCCCCCGGCCCCCTCCCGCAAGGGGAGGGGGAGGGTCTTCTGCAAGTCGGGGATGTGCGAAAGGCGTTCGGGGGGCTGCAGGCGCTGCAGGGCATTAGCCTGACCGTGCCGGAGGGTCGGGTGGTGGGGCTGATTGGTCCGAACGGTTCCGGCAAGAGTACTTTGTTCGATATCGTCACGGGGTTTCAGCGCTGCGACGCCGGGGCTGTGTCTTATCGCGGCGAGCGCATCGAACAGCTATCGCCCGATCGGATTGCGCTGCGTGGTCTGATCCGCACGTTCCAGATGTCGGAGGGCGGACAGCGGATGACGACGACCGAAAATTTGCTCGCGGCGGTGCCCGGTCAGGAGGAGCATCGGCCGGTGCGTACGCTGCTGAACCTGCCGGCAGCGCTCGGCCGCGGACGCGAGATCCGGGCGCGGGCGCGGGAAGTGATCGGGATACTTGGGCTGAAGGACGTTGCTGACGAATATGTGGGGAACCTGTCCGGCGGGCAGAGAAAACTTTTGGACCTTGGTCGGATCTTCATGGCACGGCCTCGGCTTTCGTTATTGGATGAACCGACCGCTGGAGTAAATCCCCGGCTGATCGACGTGATCGTCGACGCGCTGCGGCGCATGAACCGTGACGAGGGGATCACGCTGCTGATCGTCGAACACAACATGCGGGTGATCCAGGAATTCTGCGATTATGTCTATGTGCTGGATGCGGGGCGCATGATCTGCGAGGGAACCCCCGAGCAGGTCAGGGCCGATGCGCGGGTGCTCGACAGCTATCTCGGCCGCACGCGGATCGAGATCGATTGATGCCGGACGCCGCTCGACGGGTACGGTGGGGCGCCGGTTCGATGCGATGAACCTGCTGACGGTCACCGATGTTCATTCAGGCTACGGCGCCAATGAGGTGATCCACGGGATCGATTTCAGCGTCGATGCCGGGCAGATCGTGACCATCCTGGGTCCGAACGGCTGCGGCAAGAGCACGTTTGTCCGCACGCTGCTTGGGTATGTGCGCGCGCGGCGTGGCCGCGTGGTTTTTGATGGCGATGACATCACCGGAATGTCGCCGACCTCGCGCGCTCGCCTGGGGATCGGTTATGTGCCGCAGCTTACTAACGTGTTCCGGCCGCTGACGGTGCGCGAAAACCTGGAGATGGGCGGATATTCGCTGCCGCGTCGGGAGCTCGCCGTGAGGTTGGATCAGATATGCGACCTGTTCCCGGTCCTCGGGGAGCGGCGATCGCAGCATGCCGGCACGCTTTCCGGCGGCGAGCGCCAGTTGTTGGCGATGGCGCGAGCGATGATGGTCTCGCCGCGCCTGCTGTGTTTGGACGAGCCGTCGGCTGGGCTGTCGCCGCTGCGGGCCGACGAGGTATTCGAACATATACGACGCATCGCTGCGCTGGGAGTGTCGTTGGTTGTCATCGAGCAGGATGCCAGGCGATCGCTTTCGGTCGCGTCACTCGCCTATGTGCTGGTGACCGGACGCGTGGCGTTTCGCGGTTCTGCTGCAGCCGTGCTTTCGGACGAGCGCATCCGCGCGGCGTATCTCGGCGGCCGGGCGGCGGCGATAGAGGGTCATGACGGATAGCTCCACCTGCACGATGCTCGTGTGAAGACGGGCTGGCGACGTGCTCGACGCGGGATGACACGACGCTTGCGTCGGTGACTGGCATCGGAATGATCCGAAGTCGCGTAGCAAGTCCTTCAGCCTGTCCCGAGCCTCGGCTTCACCAATCGGCAATCGGCAGGTCCTATGATGACCAGGCTCCCCACCTCTTCCCGAAGACTGAGCGGGAGCGCCGCAGCGAGTGCGGTTGTTCGACGAAGGAAAAATTCATGTCTGTAGAGGAACAAGCTTCTGCTCACTTCCTGTCGTCTCAGGCCATCAAAAGCGACGATCCGACAGTCAGGCGGCCCGCCATAACGACGCTGATCGCTCTTGCGCGGCAAGCGGTCATCCCCGTGAGCGCCCGCGCGAGTGCCGTCCTGATGAAGGAGTTTGGCCCATTCGTTCTAACCGAGGGCCTGTCGGGCTGCGCAGCCCCAATATCGGCTGTGCATCAGTGCGATGCCGAGGGCCGCGACTGCCGCGCGTGCGAATGGCTGTGGGATCCGGCCCAGGTCTGCGGCTCCGACGCGGAACCGGATCGCGATGCAATCCCAACGTCGGTTTCATCTACGGCACGCGCACCTCGGACGAGCAGTGGCTAGAGACCACCGCGCGGTCATCATCGTTAACGATGCGGTGATTGCCAGCCGGACAGCCTGGTGTCTCCATGACAACATCGGAGTCCGTGCCGCCAGCGCGCCGGAACGCTATCATAGCCTTCCTGAATGTTGGGGACGAGAACCCCTAGACAGCGCCCCCCGCAATCATCCATCCTCGAAAGATAGCGGACCGCATCGGGCCGCAACGAGGACGGAGGCGGCCGTATGGAGAGCTATCCCAAGGCCGATGCGCTCAAAATCTTGGGCAAGGACGCGAAAGTCCCGGACTTGCCGAAGACGGTTCTGAAGGCGCGGTCCGACTTCGACAAGGCTCACGCGACATTCAAGAACGCGCAGGACGAGATCGAGGCGAGCATTCTGGACCTACAAAACCATTCATCCGCCCTTAGCAACGCGTTGGAGCAGTTCAAGGCGAAGATTGAAAAGGAGGATTTCGGCCTCAACTCCGAGGACAAGGAGGACCAGGGCAAGATCAAGAAGGCTGTGGACCTGCTTACCGGGGGACTGGACGAGGCGATAGAGGGCTGGAACGACACCGTCAAAACCCTCGACGAGCTGGACAAGCACGTCATCCAGCTTGCACGGTACGAGCCACCCAAGACCGACGTGTAACGCCGTGCGGCGCCCTTCACTGGGCGTCGGACGCGTTGAGGGGTGCCCATTTCTGACCGTGCTTTGGTGCGGAGACGGAGTTCTGAATACTGCTCGGTGAGCGGAGTGGATTACAACCGGTCTCTCCCACATCACAGGCGACAGCTTGTCCATTCCGCGGCCAGCCCCTTCGAGGAGTCGATCTCCTGAAAGCTTACATAGAGTTTTCAATTAGCGCCTATCGACAACTTCAAAGTGAACTGACACGCTATCGTGCCGCTCGGAGTTCTGTTCCGAAATGGCGTCCCCGGCGGGATTCGAACCCACGGCCCCAGGATTAGGAATTCTGAGGCTAGGCATCCTGCCGAGTGTCCACGACCGTTCCGGCTTGTCCCAGAATGTCCGCGTATCCCCCAGAAAACCGTTGCTTTTCGAGTGAAGCCCCGGCAGGATGCGTCCGGCTGCATCCCGGATCATCCCCAGGTGTTGAAGCCCCGCTGAAGCCCCATTGAAGCCCCGAACGAACAGGATCGCAACGACATGCCGGTGCGGTTGACGGAAACGGCGATCACCAAAGCTCTACGAGAGGCATCGGGGGCAGGCCGGAAAGACCTATCGGATGCTGGCTGCCCTGGCCTCCGGCTCCGCGTCACGCCCGCCGGGACAGCAACCTGGGCGCTGGCGTGCCGGGACCGTCATGGGCGGATGCGGCGCTTCCCGATCGGCAGGTACCCTGCGGTCGGCGTCAGTGAAGCCAGGAGCGCCGCCCGTGCGCTGCACACCAGGGTTAGGCAGGACGGCATCGACCCTATTGCGGAGCGTCGTATTGAGCGCGCAAGGGGAGCCGAGGCGAAGACCGGTGTAGGCACTCTCGGAGCGTTGCTCGATCTATACGGGCAGAAGGTCGGCGCCAAGCAGAAGGCGTGGTCAGAGAGTTCGCAAGCGCATAGAGTTGGTGCTCCGGCCTTTGCTGCCGCGTCCAGTTGCAGAACTGACGGTCGGTCAGATGCAGGCCGTCGTGGACAGCTACCCCTCAGCTAAGAGCGCCGCCTTTGTCGTGCGCTCGGTTCGGCCGGCGCTCAAATGGGCCGCGGCACCTGGCCGGCTTTATGCGGCAACCGAGCTAACGCAACTTTGCCCGCCCGCAGAAGGCGCTGTAGAGCGCCGCAAGCGTATCCTGAGCCAGGACGAGCTCACGAAGCTGCTGCCTGCCCTACGGGCTTCCGAGCGCCCATACGGCGTGGCGATGCTGTTCATGCTGCTGACATTGTGTCGGCGCGAGGAAGCATGCTCAGCGCGCTGGCGCGACGTGGACTGCCACGTCGGCACATGGACAATCTCCAAGACGAAGAACGACCAGCCGCACGTCGTTCCGCTGCCCCGTCAGGCGCTCGATCTGCTTCGGAACCGCCGACCGGCCAAGCTGGACCTCAATGCGCTAGTCTTCCGCACGCGCGCTGGCGGACCTCTCGGCAACTGGGATCGCGAGACGAAGCGCCTCATCCTTGCGAGCGGGCTCGGCAGGAAAGAGCCGAAAAGTGGCGCTGTCGTCATGAACGACGGCTCGTCAATTCCAACGCGTCACGATCTACGCCGAACCGGCGCGACCATGCTCGGCGAAATGGGCGAGCTACCGGACATCATCGAAGCAGCATTGAACCACGTCAGCATCCGCTCGCCGTTGGCTGCCACGTACAACCGGAGCCGTTACCGGCCGCAGGTGGCGGCAGCGCTCCAACGACTGGCGGACACGCTGGACGGGATCGAGGCGGGGGCGGCGAAGGTGGTCGCGCTCCGCGCAGGGGCGTGACACTTTGCGACGTGTCCGACACCTGGCTTTCTCAGACCGCGCTGTGTGATGGCCGGATTGGGTAGAGTAGGGATGTGGCGCGGTGGCGTTAGGTCGGGCATATCCGTTGCCGCCCCTTTCGTCTGGCGGTGCCTTAATGGCTCGACCGTAGCTCCGTTTCCACACCCCTCTCATCGAACGTGGCGTGCGAATTTCCCGCACCACGCTCTCGGACAAGACCTCACGCTTTCGTCCACGACACGTCGTGCCCAAGCCGGGTCAGGCGTACCAGCCCCAAATACCCGTAGAGGTGCGAGAGTGGATAGGCTCCGCCCCTGCTCCGTCTGACCTTATGCTTGAAGCGCAACCACCGACGCAACCGCACAGCCGTGTAGTTGTCGAGCGCCCGATACGCCTTGTTGACTGTGCCTACGTTAAAGTAGTTCGCCCAACCGCGCAGCGTGCTATTCAGCTTGTCTACCAGCTCTGTGGTCTCTTGCCATGATCCCGCTCGGTTGGTCAGCGTGTGGATTTTCTCAACCGCACGCGTGATGCTCTTCTTCGATGGCCGGTGCCCGGCGTGCCTGGCCGGTTCTCGCCGAATACATCCGACCGAACGTGTAGCCCAAGAAATCGAACTTGCCTTCCGGCACCTTGCAGATGCGTGTCTTCTCCTCGTTGACCGTTAGCTTCAGCTTGCCCACGATCCCGCGCAGATGCTGCAAGGCCTCTTCGGCTTTACCCTTCCTGCACAGGATCACGAGATCGTCCGCATAGGTCACGATGCGCGAGCCGAGGCTGCGCTCCAGCCCGAGCTTCTTCCACCCCAACACGAACCGGCGCATGTAAAGGTTCGCCAGCAGCGGTGAGATGGGTGAGCCTTGCGGGATGCCGCGTCGATTGTCCCGCGCCTCCGTCGTCCGTGTCTTCCGGCCTCGTTGGTCGGTTTCTTCCACGGGGCATTCCAGCCACATCTTGATCAGATGCAGTACGCGCCGATCAACGATCCTGCGCGCTACCGACATCATGAGTTCGGTATGGGGAATGCTGCCGAAAGAAGCGGCCACAGATTACCCATCACCACCAAATCCCGCCGAGGGTGACAATCATCCGGAAGGGTCACGCTTTCGACGGTCAGAGCTTAGCGGCGATTAGCAGTCTTTTTCGCCGTGGCATTTTGTTCGTGCTGGTAAGCTTACCTGACGGCAGCCGCTCGCTCATTCCGGCAAGATGGACTGATTGGGACGGGGATGGCTGCGCGGATCCCTTGTCCTCTGACCACGACTTGGCGGCGGATTACCTCGCTCGGCTCCACGATTTGCTCCACCTGCGCAAGGTCCTCGACGCTCTGCAAAGCCGACTCGACCAACTGGTTTTGCCAATGGAGCGCCACGATGCAACTGAGACTTGGGCTTTTCAATCCTCCCAATCAGCCGCCGGAGATCTCAACGCCAGATCGCCCATCAACCGCTTGGGACGACATCGACGAGACCTCGCGCCTGACAGCGCTGGCGGTTCTCGCGCGCCTCATCGCCGAGATGCTGGCCGCCGAGCAGGAGAAGGAGGCGAGCAATGACTGAGCACGCCAAGATCGCCGCAAGTCACCTCGCCCGTCAGGCGATCGTCTATCTGCGCCAGTCCAGCCCAAGTCAGGTCGAGCACAATCGTGAATCAACGGACCGACAGTATGCCTTGACAATCAAGGCCCGCGAACTTGGCTGGTCCGATGACCGGATCGTTGTCATCGACGAGGATCTTGGTCTTTCTGGTTCGGGCGCGGTTGTCCGCTCAGGGTTTGCTCGCCTGACCGCTGAGGTGGCGCTCGGCCATGTCGGCATCGTGCTCGGTCTTGAAGTATCTCGCCTCGCGCGCAACAACGCCGACTGGTATCGCCTCATCGATCTTGCCGGCATTAGCGATACGTTGATCGGCGACGCGGATGGCATCTACCATCCGGGGCTTTTCAACGATAGACTCTTGCTCGGTTTGAAGGGGACAATGAGCGAGGCTGAATTCTACGTGCTGCGCGCACGTTTGAATGGCGGTATTCGCAACAAGGCCGCACGCGGCGAACTCCGGCGCGGCTTGCCGGTCGGCTTTGTTTGGGGCGACGCCGACGGCGAAGTCCGTTTCCACCCAGACGAAGCTGTCGTGACGGCCATTCGCAGCGTCTTCGCCAAATTTGCCGAGACCGGTTCGGCCCGCCGCGTCTGGCTCTGGTTCCGTTCTGAAGGTCTGCCGTTTCCGCTGCAGATGCACCAGGGCCACGACATCCGCTGGGTCGACGCGAGCTACACGGCCATTCACCATGTGCTGACCAATCCCGTCTATGCCGGTGCCTACGCCTACGGAAAGACCCGCACCGAGACGGTGTTGGATGCTGGAGGCAGGCGGCATAAGCGCATCCGGCATCTTCCCCGTTCCGACTGGCAGGTGCTCATCCCGGACCATCATCCTGGGTTCATAGAATGGCAGACCTACGAGGCCAATCAGGCGCGCATCGCGCGGAATACCCGACCAGGACCCCACAAGGAGGATGGCGCTGTGAGAGAAGGCAGTGCCCTGCTGCAGGGTCTCGCCCGTTGCGGTCATTGCGGGCGTCGGCTTCGAACACACTACCATGGTCGGCTGTCGTCGCCTGGCTACCACTGCCCCGGCAAGATCATTGTCGAAGGCCGCGGGGTCTATTGCCTCAATGTTGGTGGCGTTCAGATCGATGACGCCGTGCACAGAGATTTCTTGCGATCCTCGAGCCAGCGAAGCTGGCTGCCAGTATCGGGGCCGCGGAACGGCTTGAAGCAGATCGCGAGGCTGTGCTCAAGCAGTGGCGCCTTGGTGTCGAGCGAGCAAGTTATGAAGCAAGCCGTGCCGAGCGACGATATCGTGCTGTTGACCCGGACAATCGCCTTGTAGCTCGTGGACTGGAGCGCGAGTGGGAGGAAAAGCTAAGCGCTCTTGAAGCCGCAAAGGCTGAACTTGCGCGTCGCGAGCAAGAGCGCCCGCGTGTATCACTCAGGCGGAGCGCGATCATTTGCTTTCGATCGGGCCCGATCTCGCCAGAGTTTGGCACGCCGCAAGCACCACATCACGCGATCGGAAAGAACTGCTACGAGCGCTGGTTGAAGAGATCACCATCAAAGTTGAGCGCGACAAAGCCGCTGCGCATCTTGTGATTCGCTGGAAGGGTGGCGCACTCGATGAAATAAACTCAACACTGCCACGTTCACGGCCGGCGACCATCCGCACCGACGAGGACACGATCGCGCTCATTCGCCGGTTGGCCCGCTATTACCCCGACAGCGTCATTGCAGGCATCCTTAATCGGCAGGGGCGTAGCACGGCCTATGGTCATCGATTCGAGACGAGCCACGTCGGTAGCCTGCGCAACCATTGGAATATTCCGTGCTTCGAGCACGGAACTGAAGAGCCCGGCGGCGAATTGCTGACCATCAGGAAGGCTGCCGCGGCGCTCGGCATTGCCCCGTCGACCCTTCACCGCTTACTCAATGACGGGATCATTGCCGGTGAGCAACCGACGCCTGGCGCGCCATGGCGTATCCGTTTAACCGATGCCCTCGTCGCTCGGTTCAAGGGCGAAGCGGGCGACGACTTCCTGCCAATGCGGGAAGCAATGCGCGCGCTCAGGGTCTCCCGCCAGACCGTGTTGCAGCGTGTCAAGCGCGGCGAGCTCAAGGCAGTGCATATCGTGCGAGGCAAACAAAAGGGACTCCGGATCAAGGTGATAGACCACCAACCCCAGCTGTTCAACCCAACCTCATGACCGTGGGGGTAGTATGAAGCGGTATCCAAGTAGTCCGCGAGGTCGGCGTCGACGACATCCGGATGGCCACGGAACACCAGTTCTTCCACCTCCCACCACCGCCTGTTGCGCTCGGCGCCCAGGACGATAGGCATATTGTTCTGATGGAAGATCGGCTTCGAAGATCGGTTCCAGCACCAGCATCGCTGCTGTCATGCAGACCCGATCCCGCAAGGTCGAGATGCCCTTCGCTCGGCGCGTCGGCCCGACGATCGCGGAGATGCGGGCACGCGGGCTCAGCCTGGCGCAGATCGCGGCCGAGCTGACCGCGCGTGACATTTCGACAGCACGTGGCGGCCAGTGGACCGCTACCATGGTCTGTAACGTACTGGCACGGATCAGCGTGTAGCCCGGATGCCTTCGTTCTGTCCGCGCCGTTGTGGGCTTGGCCGAAAATGGCGCGCATTGGGCCTTTTGTCCCGTGAGCCTGACCCACTCTCACGCGGGCCTGTTCTCAAGGCGACAACAGCAAGCTCCTCGCGCGCGTGTATTCGCCCCGGAAACCTGTCCAAACACCCGGGACCACCGCTTATTCACCGGTTTCTTTCCCTGGTTCCGTTAGCAGCCGGCGCAGATGTTGAGCGAGGCAACAGGCAAACGCTTCGGGCTGATGTGGTTCCGCATTATCGTGCCATGCCAGTGCGTAATTCGGGTCGCGTGATGGGGGCGACGCGCCCTGTTTGAGCTGATTTTCGGCGTCCCACGCCGTGCTACTTAGCACCGCCCTATCACCTTTAAAACCTCGGTTTCCAGTGTGACCGTGGGGCTGGCCAGCATCTACCATCAGGCGCGTGCCGTGTTTTTTCGGTAACACTAGTGGTGTCTTCGTCAGCACTCCCAGGTTACTGTCTTGGCGCATCGCCTATGATGACTTACTAAGCAAAGACTTTCGCTAATCAGATCGAGCGCTGACATACTAGGTCGCAGCTGGCAACGCGATATCACGGCATAGTCAATTGTTTTTTCGACAATCCAGTCGACCAAGTAGCCAGTCCATGCCTCGCGCACAAGCAGCACAATTTTCGGGAATGCTATTTGCATATCCGGAACGAACGTCATCGGGAACATCACGGCGAGCGATGGAGGAATGCCCAGTCGCCACCACTTCCGTCGACCCAAGGCCTATGCGTGTGGTGTCCCGGCCCTTTAATGGCCGACGCGGGACAGACCCACTGGAATGCCGACTTCGCGCTCGAGGCTTGCAATCTGGCGGCTTAGCGCGGGTTGTGCCACGTGCAGGCGCGCTGCGGCACGATTAAAGCTGCCAAGCTCGACAATCATTTGGAATGATCGCAGCCATCGAAAGTCCATGGTGCCTCCCTCGGGCGGGGCATTAACGCCTTCCTGTTATACCGCCCGGGCATAACGGCTAGGCCATTAAACGATTTCCCAAAGCTAAGCAAGCCTGGGCAGTATCGCGCGGCGGTGTGTGATACTTTCAAGAGGCTTGGTCAGCTGGAGATGTCGGAAAATGTTGTGGAGAGGGCGGACGCCGCGGTATCCCGCCGGCGGCTGAATGTGGCGCGTATTCAGGCCAGCGATCTTGGTGATCGAAGAGGAGACACGTTCGTGCCGAGCAATCGTCCCTCGGGTCATCTTCGTAACACAGCCAATCTTACCTGAAGCGCTCGAGATCCTCCACCAGGCCGGCAATGTCTACCAGAACGACCGGAATTGCCCGTTGACCGAAGACGAGATGATCGACATTGCCACGACCCTCAACCCCGACGCGTATGTCGACACCTTCGCCGAACCGCACCGAATCTTTAGCGCGCGCGTGATCCAGGCGTCGCCGAACCTCAAGGTGATCGCCTGGAATGGCGTGGGCTACGACCACATCGACCTTGAGGCCGCGGCGCA
>CAVYXK010000013.1:0-956336 GCA_963772445.1 uncultured Pseudomonadota bacterium | reverse complement strand
ACTATGACTGGGATCGCTTCATCGACGCCATGAACCGCCTGGACAGTGCGACTGACGGCGTCGAAGCTACTCGCCGTTGTGACGCCGATACCGACGGCGATAAGGCGGTGGGCGGCGGCGGCGCTTGCGAAGGCTTCGGGTGGACGTCCGCACCGAGCTCGAGGCAGCTGAAGCCTTTCCGGCATACCAGTCGGCGACCACGGAAATGGCGAACGTATGGTGCTCACCACGAGGCGCGCCGAACACAACTGCGCCGCGGCTTCGACCTGAGCAGTCGGAACCTGGCCCCCAGCCGGGCCACGAGCCGGGTGGCAGTGGCCACGGCGAGGTACTCCTCGGCGACAGGGGCGTCAGGTAGCGACGAGCGCCCGCTGATGTCGTCGATCGCTCCTACCAAGGAGGTCGAGGTAGCACTCGGCCGAGGGTATGCCCGGCAGCAAGTGCCTGTTCGAGCACCCGCCACGCGGCGGTCTCGTCACCGACCGCCCAGCGTTCGCCGTAACCGAGCCCGCCGGCTCGCTGGGGCCGGTCTCGGTGGCGCCGACCTCGTCTTGACGGACGAGCCGAACATGCCGGGGCCAGGCCGCGGACGCGGCCGAGTCACTCGGGTTCGACGACCCATCCGGTCCCGACCCGCCGAGCGGGAAGCCGAGCGGCCGACATAGCGGTAGGCGGTCACATCGTGGACACCGAGCGACGCGGCCACCTGCTTGAGGTTGAGAGTCGCCAGTGGACACGGCACCCACGACTCCGACGATAGTCCGGAAGGTCTGCGGCCGAGGCCCATCCGGGGCCTTTACACCCAATGCCGCTCATTGACATCGACGTAGTTACGGAGGTGTAATCAGTGGCATATCTTGTGTTGCTTCCGGCTCACCTACGGCACATGTTGTGGTCCAGTTGCATGGTGACCTGCTCGCATTGTCCCAGGGAGGAACGTCATGACGCTCACAGAAACCAGGCCCCAGCCGACGCCGAGGAGCTTGTCCCCAGCCCGATGCGGGTCCGAAAACGCAACGGTCGCTCGAACCGGTCGATGTCAACAAGATCGTCCGGGCGGTTGCGCGCTGCGCCGGGCTTGAGGGCGTCGACCCCATGCGGGTCGCCACCCGCACGATCTGCGGGCTTGCGACGGCGCCACCACCGAGGAGCTCGACACGTTCTCGGTCCGGACCGCCGCGGCGTTCACAGCGAAGAACCCAACTACTCCCGCCTGGCCGCCCGGCTGTTGTCCACGGTGATCGAAAAGGAGGTCGCCAACCAGGACGTCCACTCGTTTTCCCAGTCCATTGCGGCTGCTCACCTCCTCGGGGTCATCGCCGACGACACCGCAGGCTTCGTCGCCCGCTACGCCGCAAACTCAACGACGCCATCGTCACCGACCGACGACGGCTTCGAGTTCTTCGGCCTGCGCACCGTCTACGACCGCTACCTCCTGCGCCACCCCGAACGCGTCAGGTGCTCGAAACCCCGCAGTACTTCTTCCTGCGGGTTGCGTGCGGCCTGGCCACATCCGCCGAGGAAGCGGTCGACCTCTACGGGTTGATGTCTGCGCTCGAATACCTCCCATCCAGCCCCACCCTGTTCAACTCGGGCACCACCCACCCGCAGATGTCCTCCTGCTACCTGATGGACTCGCCGGGCGACCAGCTCGACTCGATCTACGAGCGCTACGCCGACGTAGCCCGGCTGTCCAAGCACGCCGGCGGCATCGGCGTGGCCTTCCACCGCGTGCGCTCCCGGGGCTCGCTCATCCGGGGGACCAACGGGCTCTCCAACGGGATCGTGCCGTGGCTAAAGACCCTCGACGCCTCGGTGGCCGCGGTCAACCAGGGCGGCCGGCGCAAGGGCGCCGCCTGCGTCTACCTGGAGAGCTGGCACGCCGACATCGAGGAGTTCCTCGAGTTGCGCGACAACACCGGCGACGAGGGGCGGCGGGCGCGGCACATCAACCTGGCCAACTGGGTCCCGGACCTGTTCATGAAGCGCGTCGAGCACGACTGGGTGTGGTCGCTGTTCGACCCGAAGAAGGTGCCCCAACTGTGCGACCTCTACGGCGAGGCGTTCGAGCGGGCCTACCTCGAGGCCGAAGAAGCGGGCCGCTTCGAGCGCCAGGTCCCGGCCGCGCCAGCTCTACGCCCGGATGATGCGCACGCTGGCCCAGACCGGCAACGGCTGGATGACCTTCAAGGACGCCGCCAACGGGAAGTGCAACCAGACCGCGCAGTCCCGGGCGGGGTCGTCCACCTGTCCAACCTCTGCACCGAGATCATCGAGGTGAGCACCGACGCCGAGACCGCCGTCTGCAACCTCGGATCGATCAACCTGGCCCGGCTTGTCCGACGGCGGCGCTTTCGACTTCGCCCGCCTGGGCCAGATCGTCCGCGTCGCCGTGCCGTTCCTCGACCGGGTCATCGACATCAACTACTACCCGACGCCCGCAGCCGCAGCGTCCAACGCCCGGTGGCGGCCGGTGGGCCTCGGGATGATGGGCCTTCAGGACGTCTTCTTCCAGCTCGGACTGGCCTTTGACTGCGACGAGGCCCGCCAGCTCTCGCGCATCGCTGAGGAGATCGTACTTCCACGCTCTGTGGGCCTCGAGCGAACTCGCCGAGATGTGCGGCCCGCACGAGCCTTTGCGGAAACGCACGCCGCTCAGGGGAGACTGCAGTTCGACCTCTGGGGTGTGGAACCTTCCGAGCCCGAGCGCTGGGACGTCTACGCGAACGCATCGCCCGCTTCGGCCTGCGCAACTCCCTGCTGATCGCCATCGCCCCGACCTCCACCATCGCCTCCATCGCTGGCTGCTACGAATGCATCGAGCCCCAGGTCTCCAACCTGTTCAAGCGCGAGACGCTCTCGGGCGAGTTCCTCCAGATCAACACCTATCTGGTACGCGACCTGCAGCGCCTTGGGCTGTGGGACGAAGCGGTCCGGTCCAAGATCAAGGCGGCGGACGGGTCGGTCCAGGACATCGACCACATCCTCCCGATGTGAAGGCCGTCTTCCGCACCGCGTGGGAGATCCCCATGCGTTCACTGATCGACATGGCCGCCGAGCGGGGCGCCTTCATCGACCAGAGCCAGTCGCTCAACCTGTTCGTCGAGTCACCGACCATCGGCAAGCTCTCCTCGATGTACCTCTACGCGTGGAAACGAGGGCTGAAGACCACGTACTACCTGCGCTCCCGTCCGGCGACCCGGATCGCGCAGCCACCGTCCCGGTCGCCGACGGGCGCCGTGGTGTCCATGCACGGCGGGCCCCGACCGACCGACACGTCGCCGTTGCCTGCTCGCTCGAAAACCCCGAGACCTTGCGAGGCCTGCGATGATGGCCCTGATCGGCGTGACCTCGCGTCGCCCCGGTGGCGGTGCCGCCCGCCGGGCGGGCGAGGACGGCCCGCGACGTCGAGCCTGCGCGCGTGCCCTTCTCGACCCCGGCCTCGACCTCACGCTGCGGCCGATGCGGTACCCGAGTTCTACGAGCGCTACAGGGCGGCATCCGCAATACCTGGACCGTCGAAGAGGTCGACCTTTCCGACGACCTGGTCGACCTCGCCGCCGGCTCTTGCCGGCCGAGCAACGATTGGTCCAGCGCCTGGTTGCTTTTTTCGCCACCGGCGACTCGATTGTGGCCAACAACCTCGTGCTGAACCTCTACAAGCACATCAACGCGCCCGAAGCCCGGCTCTTTCTCTCCCGGCAACTCTTCGAAGAGGCGGTGCACGTTCAGTTCTACCTGACCCTGCTCGACACTTACGTCACCGACGAGACGAGCGGGCCGAGGCCTTCGCCGCGATCGAGCACATCCCCTCCATCCGGGCCAAGGCGCAGTTCTGCTTCAAGTGGATCGACTCGCTGGCGAACCTCGACCGCCTCGAGACGGAGGACGACCGCCGGGCGTTCCTCTTGAACCTCATCTGCTTCGCCGCGTGCATCGAGGGGCTCTTCTTTTCGCCGCCTTTGCCTATGTGTACTTCCTGCGGTCCAAAGGTCTGCTCAACGGTCTCGCCTCCGGCACCAACTGGGTGTTCCGGGACGAGAGTGCCCACATGGCCTTCGCTTTCGACGTCATCGACGCGGTGCGGGCCGAGGAGCCCGACCTCTTCGACGCCAGCTTCGCCGATCAGGTCACGGTTATGATGGCCCACGCGGTGGAGGCGGAGACCGAGTTCGCCGAGGACATCCTGGCCGAAGGCGTGCCTGGCCTGTCGGTGGCTGATACGCGGCGTTATCTCGAGTACGTAGACTGACGCTCACCGCTATCCGGCCATTCGACGTGGCTGCGTGGGTCGAGCAGCTGCAGCAGACGCATGCCGCACCGAGCGTGAAGCAGCAGCTCGCCGCGGTGCGCAAGCTGTTCGACTGGTTGATCACCGGCCAGATCGTGCCGATGAATCCGGCATCGGCCGTGCGCGGCCCGAAACATGTGGGAAGACCGGCACGACGCCGGTGCTGGACGGCAAAGAATGGCACAAGCTAGTGTCGAGCATGATCGTAACTATTGCTGCGTCATCGTTGAGCGCCGCGAGCGGTGTCAGGGCGCCAGGTTCTACACCCAGTACGGGCCTCATCTGGTCGCCCGCGGCGAGCCCAACCCGCCCGCTTGCACCGATTTTGGTGTGCAGCGTCCGCAGGTCGACCGAACGGTCTTCGTGCACGACCACAAGGTATAGCCGTCTCCTCTTGTCCTTGAGAAGCAAGTTCTTGGTGAAGGTTCCGCTCATCGCGCCGCGAAGCGTCTTGCCTTCCTCGACCGTGCGATGCGCCGGATAAGGGTGGATCGCCGGGTGAAAGTGCCACTCACAGGCTGTGAGCCATCGCTTCGACTTCTGCTGCCGCCCCGTACACCCGCCAGGTCCTGCTGCCGCTGGTTTACAAGGGAATCCTATCGACTGCCGCCATAAGATCGATCTGGTCGTGGGGAACAAACTGATCGTCGAAATCAAGGCAGTGGAGCATGTCACACCCCTTCATGGTGCGCAGGTTCTGACCTGCCTGCGGATGAGCGGCAAGCGGGACGGAGCTGCACAAAAAGGTCCATATGCCGGATAGTGCTCCCGAGCAGCACATCGCCGACAGAAGCGGGTGCGGCTAACTATAGATTTGTCCACAGGGCCAAGCCCCAAACACCTACAATCCGCAGAATTGAAGTACAGCTGAAGCTGCATCATCGCGATGTGCTGCTCCCTCGACGATCGTAACGAAGCGGCAACATACGCTGCAGCACGCCATCTCGCAGCAGGTAATGGTGAAACAGCCCCATACAAGTGTGCCCGGCGGCAACAATAATCAGGGCAGTCGCAACCCAAAAATGGGCCTCGTCAGAAGAATTTGTGGGCGACGTTGGGTTCCGGCAGCTTACCAAGTGCATGATACAAGGCGATTTCGGTGACGTGGAAGGTACGGAACCCGTAGGATTTTCGCATGGTCAGTTTGGCCTTGTTGTTCAGACCCTCGACCACACCGCTGGAGAGCTGCTTCCTGGCGCGGAAGTAGTTCAGGATCAGCGCGCGGTGCGAGCGTAGCGTCCTGGCGATCTTCTTCATCGGCTCGATGCGGGAGCGCATGACCTGACCGCACCATTCATCCAGGAACTTGCCGGCCCAACTCGGCGAAGCATAGTCCCAGAACTGCTGGAAGTCCTCCTTCAGCAGATAGGCCCGTACGGTCCGCAGGTTGTAGCGCAGCAGATCGCGCAGGCGGAAGCGTTGATGCTCGGTCAGGTTGGCCTTGCGCTTGAGCACACACCAGCGGGTCTTCTTCAAGACGGGCTCATAGCCGTCCCGGGCCAGCCGGCGAGCCTCGGCGGCACGCACCTGGTCCAGCGCGGCATTCATCTTGGCGACAATATGGAAGCGATCGAGGATGTGGATGGCCTGGCTGCACCGCTCACGAATCACCTTCAGATAAGGCTGCCACATGTCCGAGCACACAAACTCGATCTGCCCAGCCAATGGTTCGCCGATCAGGGTGAAGAACTGCTCGAAGCTCTCCACCGTCCGTTCGCGACCGATCCATAGCAGGCGCGTGCACTGCTGCTCGATCTGATAGACCAGCGTCAGGTATTTGTGTCCCCTGGCATACTGGATCTCATCGACGCCGATCGCCACGATCGGCCCCAGTTGCCGGTGCTCGATCCCCCACTGCACGACATACTCGACCGACTGGCAGACCTTGTCCCAGGTGCTGCGAAACGACCCGGCGGTCTCCTGCCAGGACAGCTTCCTCGCCCAGTGCGCCAGGAACAGCATGTAGGCCTTGGTCAGCTGGTGCTTGCCGACACCCCAGGGGACCGCTTCGACCCGCACGCCGCAGGCCCGGCAATCGACCCGTCGCATGCAATAGAGGAACACCACCATGCAGCCCCAGAGGGGCACGAATTCGAACCGGCGCAGGCTCAGGTGATCATAGGCCGGCGCCGGCTTGCGACAGCCCGAGCACACCGGTCTCGAGCCGCGGCGGGGCCGCACGCTGATCTCGATGGTTCGGCTTTCGGCGCAATGTCGCGCCTTCTCGTAAACGAACCCAGGAAAGTGCTGGTAGTGGTTCAGCAGGGAGATCAGCCGCATGGCAGCGGGACCCAAAGGAGTTGCCGGCAGACGTGACAGCGTACCGGCGCAACGGGCTGCTGCCGATCCCTTGCAGACCTGTTGTCCGGACCTCGATCAGTGGCCTCGCAGCTGGGCGTATGAGGCGCGCGATATTCCGCCTGGCCGGCGGATGGTGGAATGCTTCAAGCCGTTCCTGCGCGACCTGCTGGCCTTGCAGCTATCACGCCAAACCTTGCGCCGACACCGCGACAACGTCTGGGCTCTCGGCGGTGAGGTCATCAGCCGATTGCAGATGGACAGCGACCTCCGGAGGCGGCCAATCAAGCAGGTCGTCCTCACCCTCATCGGCGACGATGGCGGGCCGCTGCTCTCCCATGGTCAGTCCGACACCGCGCAGCGCTCCTTCGACACGACCTGCCGCAAGTTGTTCCGCTTCCTGACAGACCCTGAGATCAGCCGCGATGAGGCGTAAAGATGCCTGCCGTGGTGGCGGATGATATCTCCGCTTCTGCCGATGTGGCGGCTGTGGGGTTGTGGGCAACGCGCTTGTGTTGTCCACAAATCCACCAGCCGGCCGGCTGAGTGATAAAACTAGCCCTCGGTATACCCCCGAAGCACCCACAGTTTCCGCTGACGAGCCAAAAATGGAAAGGCAGCAATTGGTGGGCAAGACCATTGTTGACCGGGTACGGCGAGGGGATCGCGAACAGATCGAAGAAGCTCACCTGCCCAGCCGCGGCCCAGTGCATGCAAAAGCCTAATCCCACTACGGCAACCAGCAGCAGATACAGCACCGCATGCCCAAGCTTCGCGGCCAATCGCATCAGGCCGGTCTCCGTCGCCGGCAACCGCCTGGCGAAGCTCGAGCGCCACAAAATCCTCGCCAACACCACCCCGGCGAGAAGAACGCCCAGCGATATATGGACCTCCACCAACTCATTCCGCGTTGGCTTTCCAAAAAATCCCCAGACCTGGGCAAGCGAATACAGCACCACGACCAGGACCGCAGTGGCCCAATGCAGCACCATCTGCGGACTGTCATACCGGGAACGCGCCCTTCCATCATCTGCGATCGAAACTGCCTTCGACCGCCTGTCGGCACCCTCATAGGGCGCGGTCCCACCGGAGACATGTTCTATCGAATTCATTGGCCACCTCATGCTGCGATCTACTCGCGTCTGCTGCATTGCAGCATAGCATGCCAACATTGGCGGCCAGTCCCAGGAACTATACCATTTCGTATAGTTCTGTTCCTCCTTGCCGCCGGGCCATCGCCAAGAGAGAACCAGCCCCTCCAGGATGGGCGGCCATGGTCAAAATATTGGTGATCGAAGACGACGAGAGCACTGCGGACTATGTCGCACGCGGCCTGCGCCAGCACGGCCACGTGGTCGATCGCGCCGCGAACGGGCGTGACGGCCTGATTCTCGCCGCCTCGGGGGAGCACGACATCCTGATTGTCGATCGAATGCTTCCGGGCATAGACGGCTTGGCGCTCGTGCGCACCTTGCGCGAAACCGGTGTTCGGACGCCCGTGCTCTTCCTCACTGCCCTGGGCGGTGTCGGCGACCGGGTGCGCGGGCTCGATGCCGGCGGCGATGACTATCTGGTGAAGCCGTTCGCCTTCGCCGAGCTGCTCGCCCGGGTAAACGCCCTCGCCCGCCGTCCACCTCTCGCGGAAACGCAAACCGTCCTGTGCGTCGGCGACCTCGAGATGGACCTGCTGAAGCGTTCCGTGACGCGCGCCGGAAAGCAGATCGATCTGCAGCCCCGCGAATTCAGCCTTCTGGAATACTTGATGCGCAACGCCGGGCGTGTTGTCACCCGCACTATGCTGAATTGGTATGGGAGTTCCATTTCGATCCAAAGACAAACATCGTCGAGACGCATATCAGCCGCCTGCGTTCCAAGCTTACCCGGCCAGACGCGCCCGATCTTATCAACACCATCCGCGGCGCCGGGTATGTGATACGTGCACCGAACCCGAACGAAAATGCCTAGAGTTTTTCGCACGATAAGCTTCCGGCTTACGGCGCTCTACCTCCTCCTCTTCACGGCGTCGGCTGTTACTTTTGGCGTTTTCGTGTTCTGGACGACCAGTGCAGCCCTGGAACGGCAACTCACAATCCAGGTCCAGCGCGAAATCACCCACCTGACGGACGTTTATGAAAATGGCGGACTCCCGCGCTTGATTGACGCGGCAGAAGTCCGTGGCCGGGGACTGGGAGCGCTCGATTATCTCGTCCAGGCACCAGACGGCACGCGACTTGCCGGTGAGTTGCCGGACGTGGCTAATCGCTGCGGCTGGCTGCAGCTCGATGTAAACGAAGAGCGATACGACAATGGCCCGAAGCGAGTGCGCGCCTTCGCGAAGGAACTACCCGGCGCCGTCGTCATCGCGGTGGGTGACGATCTTCGCCATGTCGACGATGCCGAGGAGGCCGTGCTCAGCGCCTTCGCCTGGGCCATTGCAGCAACGCTCTTGCTTGGTGCCGGCGGGGGACTTTGGCTCAGCCAGCTATTTTTGCGCCGTGTGGACGCGATCTCACGCACCGCAGAGGCGATCATCGGTGGGGATCTTACGAAACGTATTCCTGTGCGCAGAACAGGGGACGATATCGACCGCCTCGCCGCAACCCTCAATCGCATGCTCGACCAGATCAGTGCACTCATGGAGAGCGTTCGCGAAGCTTCCAACAATATCGCCCACGACCTCCGCACGCCGCTATCCCGCCTCGGCCAACGCCTTCAGGAGGCGCGTGCGCACCTCGGCTCGGTTGCTGAGTACGAGCAGGAGTTGGAAGCCGCCAATGAGGAGGTTGAAGCGCTGCTGGAGACTTTCGCCTCCATGCTCCGCATTGCGGAAGTCGAGGCCGGCGCCCAGCGCGCGGCCTTTCGCACCATGGATCTGAGCGCTATCGCCGAGACAGTCGCTGAAGCTTTCATGCCTTCCGCGGAAGTCGAAAGACACTCTCTCTTGACCGAGATTGCTCCCCGGACCACCGTCTTTGGTGACAAGGACCTTCTGACCCAGATGCTGGTCAACCTCGTCGAAAACGCTCTGCGCCATACGCCGCCCCACACGTGCGTCAAGCTGCAGGTCAGCAGCCGTGACGCGCGGCCGGTGCTCGTTGTTGAAGACAGCGGGCCCGGCATTCCCGAAGCCGAGCGCGAACAAGTGCTGCGGCGATTCTATCGCCTGGACCGAAGCCGTACCACCCCCGGCACCGGACTCGGTCTCAGCCTCGTTCGCGCGGTCGTCGCGTTGCACGGCGCTGAACTATCCCTCGGCGACGCCCACCCGGGCCTACGCGTCACCGTGACATTTCCCTTCACACCCTGAACCCAGTCCATCAACGCCGGCACGAGCATCGACCCCCGTGCGCCGCCCGGAGCCGATGCATTCGTTACAGGCACGCGGCCAGCGTTGTCGCTGGCCCATCGTGGCCGCGAAATGCGCTTCGCTTCCCGCGCTACGGGTGCAACGCCGGCAACGGCGCCGCGCTCTGCGCGGCTTCGCGGCGGAACAACGCGTCGAGCGTCTGCTTCTGCTGATCCGACAACACGCCGTAGAGCGTCTCGAACGCTGCCTGCAGCCGATCGGTATTATCGGCATAGGCGCGCACGACACGTGCATAGGATTTCATGTTGTCGAGCGCGTTCATCGACGCCACCGCGCCGGCGCGCTGTTGAAACAACTGGTTAGTACTGGTCGCATTGTCGCGCATCGCCTGTGCGAACGCGTTCCATTGCGGCATCTGCGCCGCCGTAATCCCGAGCTGGTTCTGCAGCGCATGGATATGCTGATCGACACTGTCCTCCTGCGGCGACGGCGTGGTGCTGCTCTGCGGTGGGCTTGGCGTCACCTTCGGCAGTGGCGGCGGAGGTGGCGCCGGCTGCGCGGCAGCCGGGATCGATGCGAGCAACACCAAGGCTGCGCCGATGCTAGCGGCTTGATGCGCCGATGCTGAATATTTCACGAGCATCCGAGAACCGCAAAACGAGAACCGCCGACCGGCCGAAGGATCAGCGCGCCCAGCCTCGGCCACCGCTCCCGCCTCCGCGACCGTGCGAACCTCCCGCGACTGCGCCGCCATCAACCGATCGTCCCATGCCGCCCCAAGCAACGCGGTTGCCGCCCCAGGCTGCACGGCTGCCACCCCAGCCCGCGTGGCCACCGTTCCAGGCTGCACGGCTGCCACTCCAGCCCGTGTGGCCGCCGTCCCAGGCTGCATGGCTCTCGCCCCTGGGATCCAAGACGCGATGCGACGTACCGGCTACTGCGAACCCTCCGCCGTGCACGCCTGCCCCCACGGCCACACCAAAGTGCTCGGCATGGAACACAAATGCGGGCCAGCCAATCGCGACAACAAAAGCCGCCGGCGTGACGAACACCGGCGGGAAGATCACCACTGGTGGTAGTACCACGGCGGCCAGCACGATGGCGGGCGGCGGAAACACGACGATCGGCGGTGGAAGGGCGGCGACCACGAGAGGTAACGGCAACAGGGCCGGGGCAGGAGGCGCGACTGCCGCGACCGCCGGGGGCGAGGCCACAACCGGCGCGGGCGCCGCGACGACGGGCGGCGGGACGGCGGCGGCGATGCCGCCCGCTAGCGGCGGCGGATAAACGATCGGCGGCGGATAGAAGACGACCGGCGCCGGCACGAGCAGGGGCGGGAAGAGGAAGAGGCCCCCCACACCGCCAACCACGAAGCCCCCACCCCAGCCCCAACCGCCACCCCAGCCCCAACCGCCACCCCAGCCCCAGCCACCGTGCCAAGCCCCTGGACCAGGGCGAGGCGCGAAGCCATGGTCCCATCCCACCGCGAATCCCGGGCGCCGACCCGCCCGGAAACCGCCGTCCGAATATCCGCCGCCCGAGAACGCGTGCGCGTAGCCGCCATGGCCGCCGGGGCCACGCCCACCCCAGCCTCCATGCCAGTCGCGTGCGCACACGGGAGAGACGGCAAACGCCATCACCGCCATGCAGACAAGTGCCGTCAGAGATCGGCGGCTGATAAGGCTACGGATCACTCTCTGGACCACGGCTGGCGCCCTTCTGTGAACACAATGGCACATGCGACAAGCTTGTGGTCGCATTGTGGCCGGCCTGGCGCGCGAGCTTCGCTATCTCAAAAAGTTTACTGCGGCAGACCCAGCCCACCCGGGACCGGCATAACCGCCAGTACCCGAAGCAATTGAAGAACCCAAGCTGCCGCCCGCGACTATCATCCTAGTAGTATGGATATGCCGGGTAATAGGCATAGTAGCCATAAGGATAGTAAAGCCGGTAATAGAGTCTGTAACGAACCGGGCGCGGGTGGGGTCGATATTGCGCCGCGGCGGCAGCGACAGGCTTGGTGGACCGACGAGGTGGCTCGTGTGACGCCAGACCGAGTGGTGCTCTCAAACGCGGGAGTCTTGGCTTGGCAGCGACCGCACGTGGCAAGGTCGGCGGCCGGAGTTCGGGCAACGTGAACAGAGGCGGTTCAGCCTGCGTCGGCGCGGCCTCTGTCGGTGGTGCGGACAGCGCTGCCAGCGGGTTGGCCAGCGGCGAGGACAGGGCCGATACGTCCATGGAAGCGTGCCGCGCCTGCAACAGCTTGTAAGCGCTCACGGCAGTACCAGCGACTGCCAGCGTGGCGCCGAGGTAGCAGACAACGACGGTTCGCAGCAGCATTGTCGGGGCCTCCGGCTTCAACTTCCCGGCCGGATGATAACGTGTGCGATCGAGTCGGGTGGTGCCCGCAAGCGAAAAGGGGTCTTCAGGTGGGCGCCGCGGTCCGACCGGCTTGGTTGTGCGAGGCGGCCAGCAGGCTGCTGATTTCAGAGAGCAGCCGGCGCACGTCATAAGGCTTGCCGAGCAGGGGGAAATCCTGTGCTGCCACGTCGCTGTAACCTGTCGCCAGCAGCACCGGCAGCCGTTTGTGGCGCTGGCGGATGACCCGGGCCATCTCGACCCCGCTCATCGCTCCCGGCATGACAACATCGGAAAACACCAGATCGATCGGCTCACCGCGCTCCAGAATGTCGAGCGCCGTCTCGGCCCGGTCCGCCCGCGTCACCTTGTAACCGGCGTCAGACAGCAGCTCGGCAGCAAGATTGGCGACCTCTTCGTTGTCCTCCACCACCAGAATGCTTGCCCCCGAGCCGGGCATCTCGACACCCGCGTCGCCGGCCTCGGTGGTGGATTTGTCGTGCTCGGCGGGTAACCGGAACGTGACCGTGGTGCCGGTGCCGACGCGGCTTTCGATAGCCATCACACCGCCCGACTGGGTGGCGAAGCCATGCGCCTGGCTCAGCCCCAACCCGCTCCCCTTGCCGATCTCCTTGGTGGTGAAGAACGGTTCCAGCACTTTGGCCAGGAGCTCCTCGGGGATGCCGGTGCCGGTATCGCGGATCCGGATCATAACGTGCCGGCCCAGCCGGCGCTGGCCGGGCTCGCCCCGCCCGACATTGGCGGCGGTGATGCGCAGCAAGCCGCCTTCAGGCATGGCGTCGCGCGCGTTCAACGCGACATTGAGTAGCGCCAGATCGAGCTGCGTCGGATCGACCTTGATTGGCCACAACTGCGGATCGATCTCGGTCTCCAGGGCGATGTCGCCGCGCAGCGAACGGCGAATGAGGTCGAGTGTCTGCGGCATCCGCTCCGTCAGACGGAGCGTCTCCATCTTCAACGGCTGCCGGCGAGAGAAGGTGAGCAGTTGGTGCGTCAGCTCCGTCGCCCGTTCCGCTGCGGTCTGAATGGAGCGGAGCGCCCGGACAAGCGACGGGCGGTCCACGGCATGCGGACGCGCCAGCTCGAGATTGCCCAGGATCACCATCAGCAGGTTGTTGAAATCGTGCGCCACTCCGCCGGTGAGCTGGCCCAGCGCATCCAGCTTCTGCAACTGAAAAAGCTGCTCGTGTGCCGCCTCCAGCGCCTGCTGGGTCTCCCTTTTTTCGGTGATGTCGCGCGTGGTCTTGGCGAATCCGATCAGCGTGCCGGCCTCATCGCGAATTGGCTCGACCACGGTTGTCGCCCAGAATTGGGTGCCGTCCTTGCGAATACGCCAGCCCTCATCCTCGAAGCGGCCCCGCTCGCGAGCGATGCGCAGCGCCTGCGCCGGTCGAACGGCGGCCCGATCCTCCGGCGTGTAGAAACGGGCGAAATTGGTGCCGATCACCTCCGCCCCCGCGTAGCCTTTGATGCGAGCCGCGCCGGAGTTCCAGCTATTGATCCGGCCTTCGGGGTCGAGCAGGTAAATGGCATAGTCGGCAACGGCATCGACGAGGAGTTGGAAACGCCGATCCGATCCCACGAGCTCTGCTACGCTCGACATGCACTGCTCCGCCCATCGCCGGCCATTGTCCCGGAAAATGAGACGACGCAACCGGGTGATGACGGTTCGATCTCCGCCTGATGGACAGTGTCTCGTCAAATGACGCCAGCGTGAGCGCCGGATCGCCCCAGGGTTGCGGTGGCGCTGCCGTTCACCGACTCATCCTGGCGGCCGAAAGATTGATTCTCGCCGGTGGCGGGCCTTATGTCGTCATGGCCGGCCCGAGGACAAGCTCCGGCCGGCCATCCACGTCTTTTTTCTTCGTGCCGGCAAGAAAAGCCGCGGATGCCCCGCGTTGGTGCATGTGTGGACGGCCCCTCGGATGCAAGAGAAAAAATGAGAAATCTGACGGGCGGGTCGATTGCGATCATGTGTCCGGCCTTGTCGACGCGGCGCCATGACCGCTGGCCCAGATGGGATCCGCGATCCAGACCCAAACACGGATGCGGCTTCGTAAGCCGTTGCACCAAGAGGGTTCACTGGATCGTCGGTTCGACCGATCGTCATCTCATTTTGCTCTTTCACCCCGGCATCAACGCGCGGTTCAGGCGTGCACCGGCTGTTGCCGGTCGGCTGTGACGCGCGTCATCGTGGCCCCGCACCAGTTGGGGGTTGGGGGCATCTCGTGCGGCCGAAGCCGTGCGATCGTTTCAGCGACAGATGGGCGGGGCGTCGGCCCACTCTGGCGTTACGTGACGAAACGCCGGTCATGCCACAACCGCCCCAATGGTGGTGACCGAGCGCCGGTACACCTCCCCGCGCGTCATCAGCGCCCATGCCACCCGGGCCATCTTGTTGGCAAGTGCCACAGCCACGACTTTGCGCGGCTTGCGCAAGAGCATAGCCCGCAACCAGTCTGTCATCTGCTTGCTGCCCGGCTTCATGGCGGCCTTGATCACCGAGGTCGCGCCGGTGACGAGCAAGACGCGCAACCGTTCGTTGCCAGCTCGACTGATCCTGCCCATCCGCTGTTTCCCGCCGGTCGAATGTTCCTTTGGTGTCAGACCGGCCCAGGCGGCGAGGTGACGGCCCGATTCAAACGCCGCCGGATCGATCTCGATCGCCAGCGTCAGCGCGGTGACTGGGCCCACGCCGGGGATTGTGGCCAGGCGCTGGCTGACCGCGTTGGCCTTGTGCGCGGCGGCCAGTTTCACTTCGATTCCCTTGATTTTGGTGTCGAGATCCGCAATCTGCTGGCCCAGCAGGACGGCCATGTCTTTGGCCTCGGGCGGGATGGCGGTCTCCTGTTCAATGGCGAACAGCAATGGACCAATCTTGCTGATCCCCTTCCCGGCGATCACACCAAATTCGGCGGCGTGGCCGCGTAGCGTGTTGACCAGCAGGGTCCGCTGAGCAACCAGACTTTCGCGCACCTTCAAAACCATGCCTTGAGCCTGTTGCGTAACCGACTTCACCGGCACGAACTGCATCCCCGGTCGCCCGGCCGCCTCGCAGATCGCCTCGGCGTCATTGCGGTCATTCTTGCCACGTTTGACATAGGGCTTGACGTATTGGGGCGGGATCAGGCGCACCTTGTGACCGAGCGTGATCAGTTCGCGCGCCCAATAGTGAGCGCCGCCACAGGCCTCCATGGCAATCTCGGTGGTGGCAAGCTTCGCGAAGAAGGGGATCATCTGTGCTCGGCGGAGATTGGTCCGCAACACCGGCCGATCCTGCTGATCGATGCCATGGAGGGTGAAGACCGCTTTGGACATGTCGATGGCTATGCGTTTATACTGAGTCACGGACGGCTCCGGTCTTGGTTGTTCACAGCCCAATTCTGGCACGCGATGCCGTGGGGCCGTCCACCCCAACACGGATAGCCAGGCGGTTGAGAGACGTCCCACCACCTTGGCCTGGCAGCTGGCGCGTCCGACGGGGATGGAGAATTCCTGGACGGATGGTGTGATGGTGCCCGGCCGGTAAGGTGGCCCAGTCATTCCTTTGTCGTTGTTCTGGAAGCCCATGCCGTACAAGTTCCACGAAAGCCGTCGCCGCAAGTTTCCCAAGGCGAGATATCGGGTGACCAATTGGCCAGAGTGACGATGCTGCTCTGGTGCGGCGGGGAAGCCTGACACTCTGGTTCACGGAAGAGGCCGTGGCGGCATGGCGTGCGCCGGCCACCGGCGAGCGCGGCGGCCAGCCAATCTATTCGGCCAGCCATCGAGACCGCTCTCGCGCTTCGCCTGATGTTCCACCAGCCGCTGCGTCAAACCGAAGGCCTGCTGCGATCGATCGCCAATGTGCTCGAGCTCGATATCGCTATCCCTGATCACACGACGCTGAGCCGCCGCGGTGGCGGTTTGACCATCCTGCCAAAGACGGTTGGTCGTGAAGAGCCACTGCATCTGCTTGTCGATAGCACCGGCCTGAAGATCTACGGCGAGGGCGAATGGCTGGACCAGAAACGCGGTATCCGCACGCCTCGGCGCTGGCGTAAACTGCATCTCGGGGTTGACGCCGACACGCACGAGATTGTCGCCGCGGAATTGACCCCAGACGATATCGGTGACGTGTCCGAATTGCCTGGTCTGCTTAACCAGATCGATGCCGAGATCGCTTCACTCACAGCGGACGGCGCGTATGATGGCGAGGTCGTCTACGATGCTGTGGCCAACCGGCATCCTGACGCCGAGATCATCGTTCCGCCGCGGGCGACGTCGGTTCCGAATGAGACTACAGTGACGCTGCGCGATCGGCATATTACAACGATCGAAAAACATGGACGCATGGGCTGGCAGCGCCGTTCCGGCTACAACCGCCGGAGCCTGGTCGAGACTGCGGTGTATCAGTGCAAGACCATCATTGGCCGGCGACTTGAGGTCCGGACTCTGCCTACACAGCGGACCGAGGCAAAGATTGGATGCAACGTGCTCATTGTGTCAAGAACGTGTCGAAGGAACACGATGCTGTGCCCGAGATGAAGGTAGGCCCTTCGGAGCCGGCTTGTAGGAGCAGGCTTCAAACAGCCGTAAGCTGCTGCAGTTCAAACGGCTGTGGTAGTGAACGTTACGGTCAAAAGGCGTGAGACAAACACGTCATGTGTGGATCAAAGAGACGAATGGAAGTGAACCACTGATGACGCATCGAAATGCATTCAGGTGACATCGAAACTGGGGACGTGAGCATTTCCCAGGATCAGCATGACGGGTGCCTACTTATTGGCCATGTGGTGTCCGGTGTATAGGTGGCGTGACTTTGGTCCGGGCTTGGGTACGGAACTTGAGAACTCTTCATGCAATGCCAAGGGAAAACCCTATAAGTGCGAAACACGAAGGGGGAAACTACCGATGTGCATGGAGGGGGCGGATCATCCGGTAGTAGTGATGGAGTGCCTGTAATGGGTGCGGAGCGAAGAGGATGACCCAGTTCAAGGAAGGTGGATGTCAACCGAGAGATCGGGAGGAGCACTCGTCTTCCGCGTCGGCTGTCACCGCGAGGTGGCAGAAAATGGCTGGGACGAGCCGTGTAAATCGAGAGGTTTACGCACGGTTCTGTGGGCGGCTGGAGGTGAAATCCCTCCGGCCGACCCGGCATCGGATGACGAGTTTCGGCATGCCGGCCTCCGCTCGTATCCGCTGATCCTCAACCCGGCGGACAGATGCCGCCGCCGGGCTATTCATGCACCAAAGCGCCTCGTCGGTGCAGGCTTTGGCGGTCACCCTACAGGCGGCGATGTCGAGGGCCATTCCGCTGCCCCGACATGAAGCGGAGCGACAGGAGGCGAGGCGGCGGCATCGCCTCTCCGGAGATTGTTTCGCCTTCGGCTAGCCACGACGGGAGGCACCAGCCCCAATAGGGATTGGCCCCCGGCCGTCCCTCCGATAAACCCCTCCGTCGTGGACGCGGCGAGTCGATGACCTGGGTTGATGTGGTGATTCTGGGGGTCCTCGCGATCTCCGGCCTGCTCGCGTTCATGCGCGGCTTTGTCCACGAGGTGCTGGGCCTCGGCGCCTGGATCGGCGCCGCCGTGCTGGCGGTTTGGGCCAACCCCCGCATCCTGCCGACCTTCGAGCGTTGGCTGCACGATCAGCCCGGCCTAGCCCAGCCGGTCGCCTTCGGCGTGGTCTTCCTGCTCACCCTGATCGTGCTGCTGATCATCTGCCACGCCATCGGCAGGGCCGTGCGGCGCTCGGCCTTCGGGGGGCTTGACCGCAGCCTGGGTCTGCTATTCGGCTTGGCGCGGGGTGCGGCGCTGGTGGTGCTGGCCTATATCATCGTCGGGATGGCCGTGCCGGTGGATCAGTGGCCGCAGCCGGTGGTCCAGGCCCGAGCCATGCCGCTTGCCTATCAGGGAGCGGTGTGGGCGGCGCATTGGTTGCCGGCGGGGTATCGCCCCCGCCTCTATCCGCCGCCGGGTGGGCGGCCGGCCACGGAAGAAGCTTTGCTGCGCGCCACGCCACAGGGACGGGCGCTCGGCAAGCCCCCCGCTCGCGAGTAGGAGAGCCCGGCATGGACGTTGCCGTCGCCCCGCACCTGGTCGATGACGACAAGCCGCACGAGGAATGCGGCGTTTTCGGCGTCTGGAACATGCCCGATGCGGCGGCGGTCACGGCGCTCGGTCTGCACGCGTTGCAGCATCGCGGGCAGGAGTCGACGGGCATCGTCACCTTCGACGGCGCGCGCTTCCACTCCCACAAGGGCCTGGGCCTGGTCGGCGATAATTTCGGCGACGCGCGGGTGATCGCCTCATTGCCCGGCACCAGTCGCGATCGGCCACAACCGCTATGCCACCACCGGCGAGACGATCCTGCGCAACGTCCAGCCGCTCTACGCCGATTTCGAGTTCGGCGGTTTCGCGGTGGCGCATAACGGCAACCTGACCAATGCGCACGTGCTGCGCCGCTCCCTGGTGCGGCGCGGCTGCCTGTTCCAATCGACCACCGATTCCGAGGTGTTCATCCAACTGATTGCGATCAGCCTCTATTCCACCGTTGCCGACCGGCTGATCGATGCGCTGAAGCAGGTGGTCGGCGCCTATTCGCTGGTGGCGCTGTCGAACGACTTGCTGATTGGCGTGCGCGATCCGCTCGGCGTGCGGCCGCTGATCTTGGGCCGCATCGGCATTCGACGGGCACCGGCGGCTGGGTGCTCGCCTCCGAAACCTGCGCGCTCGACATCGTCGGCGCCGAGTTCGTCCGCGACGTCGAGCCCGGCGAGATCGTACTGATCGACGACCAGGGCGTGCGCAGCATCCGCCGTTCGGCCGCTCGCGCGAGCGGTTCTGCGTGTTCGAATACATCTACTTCGCCCGCCCGGATTCGGTGATGGAGGGCACTCCGGTCTATGACGCGCGCAAGCGTATCGGCGCCGAGCTGGCGCGCGAAGCGGGCGTGCCCGCCGACGTGATCGTGCCGGTGCCCGATTCCGGCGTGCCAGCGGCGATGGGCTATGCGGCGGAAAGCGGCATCCCGTTCGAGCTCGGGATCATCCGCAACCACTATGTCGGCCGCACGTTCATCGAGCCGACCGACCATATCCGCAATCTCGGCGTCAAGCTGAAGCACTCGGCCAACCGCGCGATCCTGGAGGGGCGACGCGTCATCCTGGTGGACGACTCGATCGTGCGCGGCACCACCAGCCGCAAGATCGTCGAGATGGTCCGCCAGGCCGGCGCGACGCGAGGTGCATATGCGCGTCTCCTCGCCGCCGACGACCTATTCCTGCTTCTATGGCATCGACACGCCGGAGCGCAGCAAGCTGCTGGCGGCGCGCAACTCGGTCGATGAGATGGCGGCGCTGATCGGCGTCGACAGCCTGGCCTTCGTCTCGATCGACGGGCTCTATCGTGCGCTCGGCAAGCCGAGCCGCGTGACCCGGCACACCCGCATTTCTGCGACGCTTGTTTCACCGGCGACTATCCGGTGCCGCTGCCCGACCAGGGGGACAACGCGGAGCGCCAGCTCAGCCTGCTGGACAGCCATTGACCGCAAAGCCGCTGGAGGGAAGCGTGGCGCTGGTCACCGGCGCGAGCCGCGGCATCGGGGCTGCCGCCGCGGTCGAATTGGCGCGTCTCGGCGCGCATGTGGTGATCACGGCGCGCACGCAGGGCGGGCTGGAAGAAACCGACGACGCCGTCCGTGCAGCCGGTGGCACGGCAACGCTCCTGCCACACGACCTGCATGAGGGCGACTCGGTCGATCGTATCGGCCCCAGCCTCTATCAGCGTTTTCAGCGGCTGGACATGCTGGTCCACTGTGCCGCCACGTTGGGACGCTTGGCGCCGGTCGCGCATCTGCTGCCGCACGAATGGGCTGACGCGGTCACCGTGAACCTGGACGCCGCCATGCGCCTGATCCGCACCTGTGATCCATTGCTGCGCGCTGCTGCTGCTGGGCGAGCGGTGTTCGTCACCACCATTCGCGCCCGCGCCCCTAAGGCGTATTGGGGCTCATACGGGGCGACCAAGGCGGCGATGGAGCACCTTGTGCTCACCTGGGCCGACGAGGTCGCCGGGACGAAGTTACGGGTGAATCTGTTCGACCCTGGTCCGGTCGCCACCCGCCTCCGCCGCGATGCATTTCCCGGCGAGCTACCCGACCGGCTGGCGAAACCGGCAGACGTTGCTCCGGCGCTGGCTGCCCTGTGCCTGCCGGCTGAAGAGCGCCACGGGGAGCTGGTGAGGCGCTGAGCAATCTCGCCTCGGGCCTGTCGCTCGGCATTGTTGTCGGCTTGACGGCCGAGGCCCGGATCGCACGCCGGCTCGGCGGCTCGGTGTTGGTTGGCGGCGGTACGTCGGACTGTGCGCAGCGCGTGGCTCTGCGCCTGGCAGAGTCTGGCGCCACCGCCTTGCTGAGCTTCGGCCTTGCAGGCGGCCTCGATCCCGCCCTGCGTCCAGGCGACGTGTTGGTGCCCCACACCGTGCTGACACGTGAACGGCGTCTTCCGACAGATCCGACGCTACGCCGCCTGCTCGGCGGCGGCACAGCCCATGTGATGCTCGGCGCGCAGCGGATTGTTGCCGATCCGACCGAGAAACAGGCGCTTTGGCAAGCAACAGGATGCGCGGCCGTGGATCTCGAAAGCGCCGCAGTAGCGGAAGTTGCAACCGACAAGAACCTGCCCTTCGCCGTCCTACGGGCTATCTGCGATCCCGCAAACCGTGCCCTTCCACCGGCCGCTCTGGTGGCGGTTGGTGCGGGCGGCGCTGTGGCGCTGGGCCATGTGCTGGCGTCGCTGGCACGCCAGCCGGGACAGCTTGGCGCGATACTCGCGCTGGCCCGCGATGCTGCGCGCGCCCGCCGCGCCCTGCTGCGACATTTGGCGCGGGTTTGCACAAACGCGGCATTTGCGATTCCGGAATAGGCTCGGTTACGGCCTCTGGGAGGCGCCGATGCCCGATACGGCCGTTGAACCGACCAGCGGCAGCCCCTACGATCCTCGGCTCGAGTTGCGCGTCGCGCGGCTGGAGGATGATATGCGGGAGATGAAATCGGTGCTGGGGCAGATCATGCCGATACTTACCCGCATCGACGCCACGCTCATCGGCACGCTGCCGCACTTGGCAACCAAGGCAGAGCTGTCCGAACTGCGTGCGGAACTGCGTGCGGAACTGGCCGACAAGCCCGGGAAGGCGTACCTCTGGGCTGTCATCGGCGTGCTGATCGCCGCGGTCGTCGCGTCGTACGGTGCGGGACTTGCCGCGATCGCTATGCTGCGCTGACCGCGTCTTCGGTAGAAACCTGTCGGAGCTGACGCGATGATTGCCGAACTTCGCGCCAGCCTGGCGGATAAGCCGAGCAAAGCGTATCTTTGGGGCGTGCTCGGCGTGCTGGTGGCCGCGATGGTCGCGTCCTATGGCGCCGGTCTCGCCGCGATCGCATTGCGCTGAACAAGCCGTTCCCGCGCAGCTATCCTCTCTCTGCGCCCATCGTTCGCACCTCCGCCGCCGAATAGCCCTGGGCGCGCAGGTCGCGTAACGTCGCTGCTCTGTCCCGCTTCGCCAACCGCCGCCCATCGGCATCCGTCAGCAGCTTATGGTGGGCGTAGCGGGGTGTCGGCCAGCCCATCAACGACTGAATCAGCCGGTGCAGGTCGGTCGCCGGTTTCAGGTCGATCCCCCGAGTGACCAACGTCACACCCTGCACCGCATCGTCATGAGTGACGCAGAGATGGTAGCTTGCCGGGGCGTCCTTTCGCGCCAGCACGACATCGCCGAACCGCTCTAGGTGGCAGCCTATCGCCCCCTCGCCTTCTTCCTCGAAGGTCAAAGCCGTACCGGCCGTTGCCATGGCACGGGCTATGTCCAGCCTCAGCGCGTAGCGCTCCCCTGCCGCGATCCGTCGCGCCCGCTCAGTCGCCGCCAGCCTCCGGCAGGTCCCCGGATAGCGCCGGCTTCCGTCGGGCGCATGAGGGGCAGAGGCCGATCTCGCCGCCTCCCGCTCCACCTCCGCGCGGGTACAGAAGCACGGATAGACCAACCCGCGCGCCGTCAGCGCGTCCAGCACGGCACGATACTCGGCCAGGTACTCGGACTGCACGCGCACCGGCCCGTCCCAATCGAGCCCAAGCCAGGCCAGATCCTCCTGGATCGCCTCGGCGAAAGCCGGCCTGCAGCGGGTCGCGTCGATGTCCTCCAGCCGCAGCAGGAAGCGTCCGCCCGCCTCCCGCGCGCGCCGCCAGGCGACCAGCGCGGCATAAGCGTGCCCCAGATGGAGGTAGCCGGTCGGGCTCGGGGCGAACCGGGTGACGATGGACATGCGGCAAGGGAAGCGGCTACGCCACGCGCGGACAAGGGGAGCCGGTTCATGCCCGGGCCCGATGCACCGCGACTGAATGGGCCCCGCTGGGGTCCCGCCTCTGGCGGCACACCGCAGCAGCTTGTGGTGATCTGCCATGGGATTGGCGCGGATGGGCACGACCTGATCAGCCTCGCCCCATCCTGGCGGCAGGCGCTGCCGGATGCCGTTTTCGCCGCTCCGGACGCGCCCTTTGTGCATGACTCGGGGTTCGGCCGCCAATGGTGGAGCGTTGCTGATCGGAGCCCGCCAGTGATGGAGGCGGGCGCACGCCGCTCCGCCCCCTTTCTGCACCGGTTCATCGACGACGAACTGGCCCGCCTCGCGCTGCCGCCCGGCGCCTATGCGCTGGCGGGATTCAGCCAGGGCGCAATGATGGTGCTGTTCGCCGGGCTGCGCCGGCCGATCCCCCCACGCGCCATCCTGGCCTATTCCGGCGCGCTGGTCGCCCCCGCCTCCCTGGTCCCCGAGCTCGCCAACCGCGCGCCTGTCCTGCTGGTGCACGGCGAGGCCGACGATGTGGTGCCGGCGGCCCGATCGCACGATGCCGAGGCAGCGCTAACCGCCGCCGGCGTGCCCGTGAAATCCGTCTTCATCCCCGGCCTCGGCCACGGCATCGATGAGACCGGCGTCTCCATGGGTGCGCTGTTCCTGCAACGATGGTTCGCAAGTGCCTGACATTGCGATGACAACCGCAGTGGCGTGGCTTGCGGCGCGGGCCCGGCTCTGCAATATACCGCCGCAAATCTTCGGCGGCGCACAAACTATGGCGGATGGACGCAACGATTGCCCTACCGCTGCGCGCTCCGGGCGAAGGAGAGCGGCGCTTGCCTGACGGCGGTCAACATTTTCCCGCACTGGTCCTGAACGCGGATTTCCGCCCGCTGTCGTATTTCCCGCTCTCGGTCTGGGCCTGGCAGGACGCCATCAAGGCAGTGTTCCTCGATCGCGTCTCGGTGCTCTCCGAATACGAGAAGCAGGTGCACTCGCCGTCTGTCACCATGCGGCTGCCGAGCGTGATCGCGCTGAAGGACTACATCCCGTCGGCGCGCCGGCCTGCCTTCACGCGATTCAACGTGTTCCTGCGCGACGCCTTCGTGTGCCAGTACTGCGGGGAGCGCTGTCCGGCGACTGACCTGACCTTCGACCACCTGGTCCCGCGCAGCCGCGGCGGCCGCACGACGTGGGAGAACGTCGTCACCGCCTGCGGCGAGTGTAACCTGCGCAAGGGCTCGCGGGTGCCACGTGAGTGCGCGATGTTCCCGCGCATCCACCCGCGGCAGCCTACGACCTGGGAGCTGCAAGACAACGGCCGGGCTTTTCCTCCCAATTATCTGCATCAGAGCTGGCGCGACTTCCTCTATTGGGACAGCGAGCTGGAGAGCTGATCGGGCGGGGCTGGAACGGTGCCTGCCTCTTCTGTTTCGTGCGACCGCAGCGACACGGTCGGTCCATAGTTGCCCTTGCAGGTGCACTCATCGAGTGGATTCATACGGCCGAGGTCGCAACCAGCTCCCTAATCGTCTTAATGGGGGAACTCCAGGAGCCAGTAATGAGCGAGAGTTCCGACTGGCGAGAAATGGACGATCACTCCGAAGAATTTGCTCGCTATCTGGAGATCTTGACGCCATTGCTCGATGTGATGAAGCGCAAGAGCATTGACATGCTTAGGTTGTGGCCTGGTGCGTCAGCGCTTGACGTGGGATGCGGTCTTGGGCGCGACGCCGAGATGATCTTGGATAAGGTCGGCTCGGCAGGACGGGTGGTTGGGGTGGATGCAGCAAAGGAGCTGATTGCGAAGGCTATCGAACGGACGCGGGCAATGACGCCTCGACCGGAATTTCGTGTAGGCGATGCTCTGGCCCTGGAATTTCCCGACGGCACGTTCGACGCATGCCGCGCTGACCGCGTACTGCAACATCTTCAAGACCCGGCGCGGGCCGTAGCGGAAATGGTACGGGTCACCCAACTCGGTGGCCGGGTGGGCCTCTTGGAGCCAGACTGGTACACGTTCACCATCGCTGGCGGCGACGTTATGGTGGCACAGAAGGTCATTGAATATTACGCGCGCGTGTCAACCAGTCAAGGAGACATTGGTCGGCGGTTGGTTCAGTTACTGCTGGAAGCGAATTGTACCGACGTGACGGTGGACGCCGAAGGATTGCTGTTTCGCGAACTCGACATCGCGGATTTTGTGCTGCACATCCGAAGCACCCTGGAGACCGCCATGGCCGACCGACAAATCGCGCGGGACGTTGGTGATGCATGGTGGAAGGCGGTACGGCAACTGGATGCACAGGGAGGGTTCGTCGCAACGGTTAATTGTGTTATCTGCGCGGGAACTGTTCGCTAGACCAGATCGATATTTACATTCTTGACCAAGCCGCCGCCGCAGGGCTGCAATGTGGGCGGCAACGGGCGGGCGGGTGAGGATTCCACGACGCGTGAACGATTGCGCGACCAGTTGGCACGATGCGAGCAGCCAACCGAGCCAGGGCGGTTTAATGCCAACCGCCCTAAAGATTGACGCATGCCCAATCCCGATGCGCTATCGATCTGATTCGGTCGGGATGGCCGATGAGAAGGTGCCATGCATCCCGGCATGCAGTTACGATCGCCTCGTGGCTGTTCCACACGCGCGTGCTGAGTTTGTTGCCACGTAGGTAGTCCCAGATGTTCTCCATCGGGTTGAGTTCCGGCGAGTAAGCAGGCAACGGTAGAAGCGTGATGTTGTCCGGTACGCGCAGGCGTTGGCCCGGCTGATGCCAGTCGGCGCCGTCGCACATCAGAACCGCGTGTGCGCCGAGGCTGACCTGGCTGCTGGTCTCCGCCAGATGCTCGTTCATCGCCTCGGTGTTGACCGTCGGCATGATGACTGCCGCCCCGATCGCACGGGCCGGGCAGACCGCTCCAGACAGATAAGCGGAGTCATGACGGTTACCGCGCACCGCGGCGGGACGCAAACCCACCGGCGCCCAGACGTATTCCAACGTTCCCTTCTGTCCGACCCTGGCCTCATCCTTACATGAGGCTTCGACTGTCAACAGCGTTTCTGCAATGCAAGCCTCCGTTCTTGGCGATTGAGATTGGCCGAGTGTGACTGATCCTACGGGTCCGGTGCACCTTAGCTCGCAGCAAAAGCAACTGCGTCACCTTACATGCGGTCCGGGGCGATATTGCCCGGCACCATAATGCCTCATGCACGAGGCGTCGCACCGGTGAGACGCGACCCACCTGAAACGCGGGCGGCTGCGAGGCCCCCAAAGAGGAAGACGGTCGCGCTCCCCGTATCGCCGCCGGCGAAGACGGCGCTGGCGGCAATCCCGGACATCTTTACACGGCAGCGTCTGCATTCGCCCTGAGCACGACGCCATTCGGCAACGCGCCGGTCTCGACATAGCGCCAGAGCGCGATGAGCAGCTTTCTCGCCATCGCCACAATGGCGATCCGCCGCGTGCGCCCTTGCAGGGAGCCGACGCGCTCGCGAAACCACGTGGCGAGCGCGCTGCCTGGCTGATAGCGAAGCCACAGCCACGCGATCTGGACGAGTGTCGTGCGCGCCCGCGGATTGCCCGCACGGCTGATGCTTCGGTCGCGATCCATGCCGCCACTCTGGTAGGGCATCGGCGCGATACCGACATAGCTGGCGAGTTGACGACGGTTGTCGAAGGAGCGGTAGAATATCTCACGTACCAGCACGGCCGCGAAGTTCATACCGATACCATAGATGCGCTGCAGCGCCACGATCTTCTGGGTCATTACGTCTTCGGCGGTCTCGGCAAGCGTATCAGCGCGCTCGGCCTCGACCTCGCGGATCAGCTCCAGCACCAAGACGAGCCGGCGCCGCAAGCGGTCCAGCTCGGCTCGCAGCAGAGGCGGCAGCGCGCGCCCGTCGCCGGTGTGCAGCTCCGCAAGGTCGCGGTCCCATGAGCGCAGCGATGGCCTTCCCCGGATGCCCTGCGTGAACAGCAGCGCCTCGATCCTGTTCTCGATTCGCAATTTCTCTTGCACCAGGTGCTGGCGCTCGCGGTGCGGCCGTTTGGCATCCTCCTCATCCGGTGTCGGTACACGCACCATGCTGCATAGTTGGCGATCTCCTCCCAGCCAGGCGGAGAGCAGGCGCAGCATACCCTCGGCGTCGAGCCGGTCGGTTTTAGCCCGGCGCGCGCGGCGGTTCACCAGGATGCTGGTCGGCTCGAGCACGTGGACGGCGACGCCGCTGGCGGAGAGCAGCCGCTGGAGCCAGAACCCATCCCGGCCCGCCTCGAAACAGCAGATCACGTGCGCAATCCTGCCCAGCTTATCGCTGAGATGCGAGCGCTGCTCTGCGATCAGTGCCAGTAGTGCGGCTGTGTCGCCACCCGCCACGCGGTGCAGTCGCGATTTCTCGGCTCCAGGCCAGCGTACGGCGACGAGCCACGATGAGAAGCTGAGTTCGATGGCGACGTAGATCGTGTCCTCGCTTTGCATGATGGCAGGCTCCTTTGGTGTTGATTCGGACGCCCGCCAGTCTGCACAATTCGCCCGGCAGTGTCCTTCCTCATAGCATCTGGAACCAGACCTCGATCGGCTTGGCGGCAGCGGCCGCTGGCACCGTCTCCTTCACCAGGGCAGCGAAGTTTTTCTTGAAGTCCTCCTGCGCCGCGGCGTCTTTCCGCGGATGATGGGGACGCGGCTGCAGCCTGGTCATCTCCAGTCGGTGCAGCAACTTACCGACCGTGCGCTCATGCAGCGCCACCGCCCAGCGGGTGGCAATCTCATCGCGCAGGTCAATGCAGCGCCACCGCACCACCTGGTGCCGTTCCGGGTCAGGCCCCTCCAGAACCAGCGACTTCAACTCTTGCATCTGCGCCTCATTCAAGGTCGGCGGACGACCCGAACCGGTGCGCGAGCTTAGGCCGGCAACGCCGCACGCGTTGTAGCGGTGGACCCAATCGCACAGCTTTGCCGGTCCATGCCGACCGCCGCCGCCTCACGCGAATGGCCTTCCAGCACCAGCGCGAGTCGCCCCCGCCTCTCTCCCGGCCGAGCTTGCCAACCGCGCGCCGGTTCTGCTGGTGCATGGCGAGGTCGATGACGTGGTGCCGGCAGTCCGATCCCACGAGGTCGAGGCGGCCCTGACTGCTGTCGGCGTGCCGGTGGAGTCCACTTTCGTCCCCGGGCTTGGCCACGGCATCGACGAGACCGGGGTCTCCATGGGTGCGTTGTTCCTGCAACGAGCCTTCGCAAGTGCCTGACATTGCGATGACAACAGCAGGAGCGCGGCTTGCGGCGCGCGCCCGGCTTTGCAATACAGCGCGGCGAGTCTTCGGCGGCGCACAAGATAGAGCGGATGGGCGCGATGACTGCGCCATTGCTGCGCGCTTCGGGCGATGGAGAGCGGCGCTTGCCTGACGGTGGTCAACACTTCCCCGCGCTGGTCCTGAACGCGGATTTCCGTCCGCTGTCGTATTTCCCGCTGTCGGTCTGGGCTTGGCAGGACGCCATCAAGGCGGTGTTCCTCGATCGCGTCTCGGTGCTTTCCGAATACGAGAAGCGGGTGCACTCGCCGTCTGTCACCATGCGGCTGCCGAGCGTGATCGCGCTGAAGGACTGCAAGGCGATCGCCTTCGCCTCCAGCTCATCGTACCGCGATCGAGATTGCTATGCCGGCATCGCTGAGTTCTCAGTCTACGTCGCTCGGCAGGAGCGCGGGAACATCGCGCATTCGCGCGGTAGCCGGGAGCCCTTGCGCAGATTGCACTCGCCGCAGGCGGTGACGACGTTCTCCCACGTCGTGCGGCCGCCGCGGCTGCGCGGCACCAGGTGATCGAAGGTCAGGTCAGTCGCCGGACAGCGCTCCCCGCAGTACTGGCACACGAAGGCGTCGCGCAGGAACACGTTGAATTGCGTGAAGGCAGGCCGGCGCGCCGACGGGATGTCGTCATTCTCGACCACCACAATTGGATGACAGCCGTCGAACCAGCCGGCGATGTGCTCGGCTGTTCGCGGCTCGGTTTCGAAGGTAGCGATGCGGTCGGCTATGCCCTCGTTGTAGATGGCGGCAATTGCTGCCGCATCGCTGATCCGGGCGGCACGCGCGGTGACACTCACGGCCCGGGCTTGGATCCTTCGATGATGGCGGAGGCGACGTAATTCTCGACACCGCGGCCCGGTGCCCAGGTTGCGATCATGTCCCGGCTCTCTGGCTTGATTGTCACGCGAATGCCGGTGAAGCCGGCATCGGCAAGCCAGGCTTCGATCTGATGTGCTGGCGCTGCGCCTACCACGCACCCACAGATAAGCGCGCGGTCGGCGGCGAGATCGGGCGACAGCGGCGCAATGTTCACCACATCGGAAATCGCCAGGCGGCCGCCCGGCTTAAGCACGCGGAACGCCTCGCGAAACACCTGCGCCTTGTCCGGCACCAGATTGATGACGCAGTTCGACAGGATCACGTCGGCCGTATTGTCGGCGACCGGAAGATGCTCGATCTCACCGAGACGAAATTCCACATTGCTGGCTCCGACCTTCGCCGCATTCTCGCGCGCCTTCGCCAGCATCTCGCGCGTCATATCGACACCGATGACGCGACCTGCCGGGCCCACCTGCTTCGCCGCAAGCAGGCAGTCGAAGCCGGCGCCACTGCCGAGATCGACGACAGTCTCGCCTGGCCTCTTCGCGGCTATTGCCTGCGGATTGCCACAGCCAAGGCCGAGATTCGCGCCCTCGGGGACGGCGGCCAGTTCCTCGGCTGAATAACCCATCTGCAACGACTTGCTGTCGGCGACGGGTGCCGCCGTGCCGGTGCAGCAAGACGGCGCGCAGCAATCCGAAACCGTGCCGGCGGCGATGCCACCATAGCGGGCGCGGACCATTTGCTTGACTTCGGCGGTGTCCATGGAGGTGTCCTTTCCTGGCCTGTGAGGTGGCGGTATGTGACTTTCGGCGAAGGTGCGTTTCACTCATCCGGCACGGCGCGCGTCAGGCCAACTTGCCAGATTGCTTCAGGCTCACGAACATGGTCGCGACCAGTACGAAGTTGACGCAGGCCACAGCCATTAGCGTTGCAAGCGTGCCCTCGGCGCCGTAGGCGCTAAGGAGCGCCGCACCAATCGAAGGAGCGGCCGCCTGCGCCACGAGACTCGGCATCGCCAGCCGCCCCATTATCATGGCATATCGCGGCCCCGCGAACAGGACGAGCGGCAACGTGCCTCGCGCAATTGACTCCAGTCCGATGCCGGCCCCGTAGAAGATGAGCGGCACGGCAAGAACGGGCAGCGACGCCCATAAGGCCGAAACGCCAATCGCCACCAGCGTGGTCGAGACAAGCTTGGTCCAGATTGGATGATGGTAGCGGGCAATGAAAAACTCGATTGTGCGGGCGCCGACTTGGGACGGTCCGACGAGCGCCCCGAGCGCGACCGCAGCGGCGAGCTCGATGCCGCGCGATTGCAGGATCGTGAGCAGATGAACGGAGAGAAGCGTCGAAATCATCGAGCTCAGCGTGATCGCGGTCGCCAGCAGGACGACGATGAACCGCGTCTGCACGATGCCTGGCGCGGCCGTGTTTTTCGATGCTCCGGCGCTGACGGCGTGGCGCGCCTGGCGTCCGGTTTCGCCTGGCAGCGCGCAAAGATAGACGGGCAGCAACACGGCGAGATGGAAGGCGGCATAGGTCAGACAAGTGCCGCGCCATCCGAGATGCGTCACAAGGAATGCCGATAACGGCCAGCACACGGTGCTGGCGAACCCGCCGAACAGTGTCAGCGTGGTGATCGCCGGGCGTGCCGCTTCGCCATAGAGACGGCCGAGCGTGGCGAAGGCCGGATCGTAGAGCCCGGCACCCATGCCGATCCCGATGACCACCCAGGCGGCAAGATAGATGGGAATGGTCTCTGCGATCGCCAAAACACCAAGTCCGGCCGCAAGTAGAATCGTGCTGGCCGCAAGCATTGGGCGGCCGCCGCGCCGCCCAATGGTTCGCCCGACCCAGGGAGAGACCAGACCCGCCGTCAGCAGGCCGAGAGAGAGGCCGCCGACCACCAACGCCAGCGGCCATCCGGTGTTGTCCGCAATCGGTTTCGCGAGGACTGCCAGAAGATAGTAGGACGATCCCCAGGCGAAGATTTGCGCGACGCCGAGCGCCGTAATGATCAAGCCAAAGCCGGGCGCATTCACCGAGAGCGATCACTGAATACGTGACGGCCGGGCGCCACTCCCGCCTCATACCAAGGGCGGGTGCGGCGGAGAATGTGGACGACCGACAGCATGACCGGCACCTCCACAAGCACCCCGACGACGGTTGCGAGCGCCGCGCCCGACTGGAAACCGAACAAGGCAATGGCGGTTGCCACAGCCAGCTCGAAGAAGTTGCTCGCCCCGATCAGTGCCGAGGGACCGGCCACGCACCATGCAACGCCAAGGCGGCGGTTGACGCAGTACGCCAGCCCCGCGTTGAAATAGACCTGGATCAGGATCGGCGCCGCCAGCAGCGCAATCACGACCGGCTGGCGCATGATCTGCTCGCCCTGCAGGCCGAACAGCAGCACGAGTGTCAGCAGCAGCGCCGACAGGGACAACGGTACCAGGCTGCGCAGCGTCCGGCCAAGCGCCGCCTGACCGCCCTTCTCCAGCAGAGCATGCCGCCAGAGCTGCGCCACGATCACCGGCACGACGATGTAGAGGACGACCGAGAGAATTAGCGTCTCCCATGGCACCGTAATCGAGGACAGCCCGAGCAGCAGCGCTACAATTGGCGCGAAGGCGAACACCATGATCGTGTCGTTGAGCGCGACCTGCGACAGCGTGAAATGCAGCTCGCCGTCCACGAGATTCGACCAAACGAACACCATGGCCGTGCACGGAGCCGCTGCAAGCAGGATCAGCCCGGCGACATAGCCATCGATCTGACCGGCGGGCAGCAGCGGGCGGAATAGATGGTCGATGAACAGCCAACCGAGCAGCGCCATCGAAAAGGGTTTGACCAGCCAGTTGATCCCCACCGTCGCGGCGATTCCACGCCAATGGCTTCGCACCTGTCCGAGTGCAGTCAGGTCGATCTTCAACAGCATGGGAACGATCATCAGCCAGACCAGCAGCGCGACGGGCAGGTTGACATGCGCCACCGTCGCCGCGCCGAGCGCATGGAACACGCCCGGCACGACCTGCCCGAGAGCAATGCCGACGACAATGCAGAGTGCGACCCATAGCGTCAGGTATCGCTCGAAAGTTCCCATCGAGGGGGCTTTGCCCGGTGCAGCGGCGACGGCATCACTCATGGCGGAAGAATGTCCAACCGGGCAGAGCGAGACCGCCCGACGGGAGCACAGCCCGATCGGAAATGCCCGTGAGTTCCGAAGGATCGCCCGGACGTGCGGTCAGGGTCTGCATCGCGCCGCTGTTGTTCACTTCGACCCGCAGCAAGGAGTCTCAGCCGCCAGCTCCGGTTTCGGGGCACAGCACGCGCTCTGTGGCGTTTCCGGCGTGCAGCAGGACTCAGACGCCGTGCGGATTGAGCTGAGGTCGATGTCATCGCCATAGACCGTACTCTCACCCGAGGTGAGGAAGGCTTCCCACGCCAGTCCTTGCGGGTCTGCAACCCACGATTTTTCGGACTTGGCGTAGCAGCAGGTTGTGGCACCTTCTTCCAGTACAGGCCGGTCAGCCTGTTGCAGGCGTCCATAGACCTCTTTCAACTCGCCGGGCGTCTCAACCTGAATGCCGAAATGGTCGAAGCCCACCTGCCTGCTGCGCGTCGAAATCGCGAAATTCACCCGCGGATCGTCCAGCATCCACTTCGCATAGTCGGACTTGATCACGGTCGGTTCAGCCACAAAGAGCGTGCTGTAGAACCTGACGGACTGGGCAACGTCCGCGAGGGACACATGAACATGCAGGCGCTTCATTGGCGGGTTCCTTCCCTGACGCTGACGAGGGTAGAAGAGTTGCAGACGCCGACACCGCGGCCCGAGGCGTCGCCCTGACAGCAGTTCTCCGTCAGGTAGGTCAGCAGGCCGTTCATGGCGGCGTATTCGGCCGCATAGATCAACGACCGCCCTTCCCGCCGGAACGTAACAAGGCCGGCGTGCCTGAGCTGGTTGAGGTGGAACGACAAGGTCGCCGAGGGCAACCCGAGCCGTTCGCCAATTTGACCGGCGGGCAGCCCGTCGGGCCCGGCCTGCACCAGCAGGCGGAACACATCGAGGCGGGACTCCTGCGATAGCGCCGCAAGAGCGGCCAGAGCGTCTGATTTCTCCATAGTTTTGGATATATGGAACCTTCGGGACGGAGTCAAGCCCCCGCCGTGGCGAGTGGGCGATTGGCGGGCGGGACCATTACCTCGCTAGGCGCAATACCCAGCGCGAGGCCGGCGAGATAGATCCCGATCGCCATCGCGCGGGATCACTCCGCCATCGCGAAAAGAGGCAAGGACCAACGCGCGCCCCGGTGGCGCGACGATATAAGCCGCCCTTGCGCCGACGCGCGTGTCGCTGCCGCCAACGATCACGTTGGGTATCGCGCGACGCCAACTGGCGGCCCAGCCGGCATGAGGATATTTCTTCGGGTCATTGGATCTGGGCTTGCCAATAGGCCTCGACCTGTCGGACGAGTGGTTCTGGCAGCGGCACGTAATCAAGCGAGCCAGCCAGTTCTTGTCCGCTTGCAAGCGCCCATCGAAAGAAACCTAGGGTTGCTCGAGTGCGCTCTACGTTCCTTGATTGCCTGTGTATCAGCACAAAGGAAGTCGCTACGATCGGGTACGCTTCCGCGCCGGGAGCATCGTTCAGCAACACGTAGAAGTCCTGCGTCTTCTCCCAATCGACCCCTAGGGTCGCTGCCTGAAAACTTGAAATATTCGGCTGAACGAAGTTGCCGGCACGATTCCGCACCAGCCCATACACTAATTTCCGCTGCAATACGTAGGCGAATTCAACATAGCCGATAGCCCCCTTGATGCGCATCACATAGTCGGCGACGCCGCTGTTCCCCTTGCCGCCCCATCCGGTCGGCCACGCCACCTCCGTGCCTTCGCCGACCCACGCTTTCCATTCGCTGCTGACCTTCGAAAGGTAGTCAACCCAGTTGAACGTAGTGCCGGACCCATCGGACCGATAAACGACGGTAATCGACCGGTTTGGCAGTTTGACGCCGGGGTTCAGGGCAGCGATGGCCGGATCGTTCCAGTTCTTCACCGTGCCGAGATAGATGTCCGCAAGAAGCTGGCCGCTGAAACGGAGCTGACCAGGCACAACGTCGTCAAGGTTCACGACGGGTACTATCGCACCAATTACGACAGGAAATTGGGCCAGGCCGTCGTGAGAGAGTTGCTGAGGCGACAACGGAGCATCTGAAGCCCCGAAATCCACCGCCCCGGACCTGATTTCCTCGATGCCGCCGCTCGAGCCTATAGGCTTGTAATCGATGTGAACGCCGCTGATCTTCTCATAGGCCACTGCCCACTTCGACATGACCGGATAGACGAACGTTGAACCAGAACCTATGAGCTGCTGAGCTCTAGCTGGTAGAGCGATCATGCATCCGATTGCGAGCGCGATCAGCCATAAAATTGGGCGCATGGGTCCTCTCCCAATGCCGTCAGTGAACGAGCTGATAATTCAGAACTACAAGCAGACCTGAGGGAATATCGGGAAGATTGCCGACGGACCAGAGGCAACCTGGGCACCTGTTTTTCACCCAGTGACTCGTTTCATACCGCAACCCGCCGTGCAGCAGCCCCCACGGGCAGCAGCCAAGTGACGCCGAAGCAGATCGCGAGCATCACGGCCGACCCCCAAAGACACGCCGCAATTCCGCCGTACTGTGTCAGTGCACCCGACAGCAGGATGCCCAGCAGCCGCCCGGCGGCGTTGGCCGCGTAGTAGAAGCCGACATCCTCGGCCGCCTTCTCCGATCCAGCATAGGCCAGGATCAGGTAGGAGTGCAGCGAAGAGATCACGGCGAAGGCAACACCGAAGATCAGCAGCCCGGTAACCACTACGAGGTCGAGGCGCGCTACCCCCGGCGCCGCGACGATCAGCGCCAGCGCCGCGGGGATAGCGGTCAGGATACCACCCCAGAGCCGCGCGGCTGGAACCTCGCGCGACAGGCCGTCGGCGCTGCGCGTCACCATTGAGGGCGCCAGGGCCTGGATCGCCCCGTAGGCGATGGTCCAAGCAGCAACGAACCCGGCGACCTCCATGTATTTCCAGCCGTAGCCGTAGAGGAACACCGGCAGCCCGACGACGAACCACACGTCGCGCGAGCCGAACATGAAGATACGGGCCGCAGCCAGCAGATTGATCGCCCGAGTCTTCGCGAACAGCTCGCGGAAGGATTTTGACGATTTTGCCTTGCCCAATGCGCGAGGCAGGCTCAGCAGCACATTGGCCAGCACCACCGCTAGCATGGCCGCCATGAGCCAGAGCGCGGGCCGGAACCCGACGACCTGCAACAGCAATCCGCCGACGAAGAAGCCGAAGCCTTTCATCGCGTTCTTCGAACCGGTGAACCAGGCGACCCAGCGGAACAATTGTCCGGCACCTCCGTCGGACGTTGCCTTGATCGCGGATTTCGATGCGGTCTTGGTAATGTCCTTGGCGACGCCGGCGACGCCCTGCGCGGCGACGACCCAGGCAACCGACAGCGCGGCGCCCCATCCGGGAGCCAGTGCCGAAAGCATCAGCAGCCCGCTAATTTGCAGAACCAGCCCGACGGCCAGCATGCGCGGGATGCCGAACCGCGACGCCAGCCAACCGCCGCCCAGATTGGCGAAAATCCCTGCCGCCTCATAGAGCAGGAACAGGAAGGCCAGCATGAACGGCGTGTAGCCGAGGCTGTAGAAATGCAGCAGCACCAGCATGCGCAGCGCGCCGTCGGTAAGCGTGAAGCTGAAATAGCTCGCCGTGACGATGGCGTAGTTCCGGACTGCGGACATCAGGCGCTCCGCTCCATGACGATGTTGGCAAAATCGACCATGCGGCAGGCGTAACCCGCCTCGTTATCGTACCAGGCATAGACCTTGAGCAGCGTCCCGTCGGTTACCATCGTGCTGGGACCATCGACGATGGCGCTACGGCTGTCGTTCACGTAGTCGGCCGAGACCAGCGGTCGCGCTTCGAACCCGAGGATGCCCGCAAGCGGTCCCGATGCCGCGGCTTGGAACAGGTTGTTGACCTCCGTCTCGTCGATCTCCCGCTCCAGCTCGAACACGCAGTCGGTCAGTGAGGCGTTCAGCACCGGGACGCGGACCGCATGGCCGTTCAGGCGACCTTTCAGCTCAGGATAGATCAGCCCGATCGCCGTGGCGCTTCCCGTCGTGGTGGGCTGCAGCGACAGCATAGCGGAGCGGGCGCGGCGCAAGTCTTTGTGCGGCGCATCGACCACGACATTGGTGTTGGTGGGATCGTGGATCGTCGTGATCTGCCCGTGGCGGATGCCGATCGCTTCGTGCACCACCTTCACCACCGGCGCGAGGCAGTTTGTGGTACAGGACGCCGCAGTCAGCAGCCGATGCCTATCCGGCTTATACAAATTATCGTTGACCCCGACGACAACGTTCAGGGCGGCCGGGTCTTTGACCGGAGCAGCCACGATCACACGCTGAACGCCGCGCGCGAAATAGCCTTCGAGCTGGTCCAGTTTCAGGAACCTGCCGGTGCACTCCAGGACCATGCCGCAGCCGAGATCACCCCAGTTTACTTCCGCGGGGCTCGCTTCTGCCGTGAATCCGATCCGCCGATTTCCGACAAGTATGGCGCGATCATCCTCGACTGCGAAATTCTCGCGCCACCGGCCGTGGATGCTGTCGAACTCCAGCAGATGCGCGGCCGTCGCGGCACCCCCGCGCAGCTCGTTCACATGCACGACGTACAGCCGATTTCCAGCCCGCGGATCCTCGGGGGGTCTCGCCATCGCCCCCATCGCGGCACGCAATGCAAGGCGGCCGATCCGGCCCATCCCATTGATGCCGACCCGCATCTGTCAGCGCCCTTTTGCCCGCGAGAGAGCGGCGATCGGGCCGGCGCCGATCTCGTCCAGACGCGCCTTGATCGCGATGCGGTCTAGAGTCGCAAACGGCAGGCTGGTGAAGATCTCAATCCGCCGGCGCAGGCCGGCATAGACCTCGTTCAGCATAGTGGCCTGCTCGGCATCATTGCCGGTGAACTTGGCGGGATCAGGCAAGGGCCACGCCCCCGTCACGGCCTTGTCGCCGAAATCGGGGCAGGTCTGGTTATCCAGTGTGTCGCAAAGCGCAATGACGAAATCCATCCGAGGCGCTTCCGCACCGGTAAACTCGTGCCACGACTTGCAGTGCAGGCGTGAGACATCGTGCCCGAGCGACCGCAGTTTCTGCATCACCGCCGGCATTGGCTCCGCGGCAGGTTCCGAGCCGGCGGAGTACGCGTTGAAGCGTCCGCGACCGACCTGCTGAAGGATCGCCTCCGCCATGATGGAGCGCGCCGAGTTCCTGGTGCAGAGGAACAGCACGTTGAATGCAGGAGTCATCACGGTGTCATCCTCCGGTATAGCTGGCAACAGAGCCGCCAGATCCCCACACATCTCCGGGCGCCCGCCGCAGCACTCTTCGGTCAGGAAGCTGATCAACTCGCGCAGCGCGACGAACTGGACGGCGTAAATGATCTGCCGCGCATGGCGCGTTGACTGCACAAGGCCGGCACGCTCCAGCGCGCTCAGATGGAACGAAGTGGTCGATGCCGGCATTCTGAGCCGATCGGCGAGTTCGCCCGCTGAGAGCCCACTGGGACCGGCTACGATCAGCAATCGCATGGCCGACAGGCGGCTTTCCTGGGCAAGCGCGGCTAGAACCTGGACAGCATTTATCAATTCCATCTTTCTAGAATAAATGAATTCTCCCCCTCAGGGAAGTGACGGTTCTGTGTCGGTCCAGGTAGGACGGAGCTCTGCGGATCGCCACACGCACCAAACCCCGCCAACCTCGTCGACCAGCTCTCCGAGCGGTAACAGGAAATGGCTTCCTTCTTCGCGGCGATAATTCCGCGCCGTTGCATGGCGCGCTGCCAGAGCCGGACGACATGGTACCAGAACTCCGCGATCCGGCACTGTTGGTCGGCACCGCGCGGTAGTTGAAGAAGCCTCTGACGACCTGCCCCAGCCATTTCCCCACGAGGGGGATGGGCTGGTGGTGCTCCGGTGCGTCCCCGAAGGGCGCGTTCACCTTGCGGGTGGAAGTCCCGCCCGGGCAATGGTCGGTTGGCCCGGTAGCTGGCAGGCGACACTGTCGGGCAACCGGCTGGGTCGAAGCCCTGCGACAAAGGCCCCTTGGGCGGTCGAGCGAATCGACGGGCGGTAATGCGAGGCAAGCCTGAGCAGGCCTCGAAGGGGAAGTTGTGGACGCCGACCCGCCCAGAGCACGGGGAAGGCAGCACGGTTTGGGGAAGCAGCCGACAGATGCACCCGGACCGGTCCACCGGGGTAATGGGAACGGCACGTCGAGACAGGAGAGCGTGCAAGCGGGAGACCCGTGCTGGACGAGGGTAGCGGCCTCAACGGCGCGGCAAGGCGCCGGTCGGTGCGGGTGTCGGACAGGGTCGTAGTACCGCTGAAGCCGGGTAACGCTGGTGGAGGAAAGGACCCTGACTTCTGGTGCGTTTTCGAAGCGGACGAGGTGAGGTGATTGGCGATGAGCCCGCAAACACCGGATGCGATCCGGACTTTGCAGAGGAAACTCTATGGCAAGGCGAAGAGTGAGCCGGACTTCCGGTTCTACCTGCTCTACGACAAGGTCTGGCGGACGGACATCCTGCACCACGCCTATGACCTGGCGCACGCCAACCAAGGTGCGCCGGGGGTGGATGGGGTGACGTTCGAGCAGATCGAGGCGGCGGGGCGGGAGGACTGGCTGGCCCGGCTCGGCGAGGAACTGCACACGAAGCATGCATGCCCCCGGGCTTGACCCGGAGGACGTATCGGTGCCAGCCGGTGCGACGGGTGATGATCCCGAAGCCCGGTGGCGGCGAGCGGCCGCTCGGTATTCCGACGATCCGGGACCGGGTGGTGCAGACCGCGGCGAAACTGGTGCTGGAGCCGATCTTTGAGGCGGACATGGACCCGGCGGCGTTCGGCTATCGGCCGAAACGCAGCGCGACCGGGGCGATCCAGGCGGTGCTGGGCCTGCTGCGGCAGGGCTACACCGACGTGGTCGATGCCGATCTGAGTAAGTACTTCGATACCATTCCGCACCACGAGCTGATGCTTTCGATTGCCCGCCGCATCCCCGGATCAAGTCCGGGGACCGATCGCGACATGCTGCGGCTGATCAAGCAGTGGCTCAAGGCACCGGTCGAAACGACCGATGCGGATGGCAGGCGGCGCATGGAAGGCGGCAAGGCCAGCCGGCACGGCACGCCCCAAGGGGGTGTGATCAGCCCGTTGGTGGACAACCTGTACATGAACCGTTTTCTGAAGCACTGGCGACCGAGCGGCCGGGGCGAGGCCTGGCGAGCGCATGTCATCAACTATGCGGACGACTTTGTCATCCTCAGCCGTGGCTACGCGGCCGAGGCACTGGCGTGGACGGACCGCGTGATGACACGCCTGGGGCTGAGCCTGAACCACGACAAGACCTGCCTGCGCGACGCACGGCAGGAGCGGTTCGCCTTCCTGGGCTACAGCTTTGGTCCGCACTGCTTCCGGCAGACCGGCCGAAGGTTCATCGGCGCCAGCCCGTCGAAGAAGAGCGTGCAGCGTCTGAAGGACAAAGTGGGGGCGGTCCTGGTACCGGGCAACAAGGGGACCTGGGCAGAAGTGCGCGACACGCTGAACCGCTTGCCGCGGGGATGGTGCAACTACTTCAACCCAGGCTCTCACTACGTCACGGACCGGGTCGTCGAGGCTCATCTGTATGACCGCGTACGCAACTTTCTCGCCAGGCGCTGCAAACTGCCGACGCGCGGCACGCGGCACATCACCAAGGAAGCGGTGTTCGGCACGCTTGGCCTGCCGCGTCTGCGCATGTGCCGGAACCCAGACGCCACCTCGTGAGCCTGCCGTGAAACCAGTCGGTAAGCCGGATGCGGGAAATCCGCACGTCCGGTTTGATGAGCGGGGAGGGGAGACGGACCGCTTGATGTGGCACCGCGCCCCTCCTCAACTCTACTGCGATCCTCCTGTGGTGCTCCGTGTGAACCCCTTTTGTGCCGCGTGACTTCCGCCCGCCCGCGGGCTCACGCCTCCAGCATCTGCCGCAACAGATCGACCTCTTCGGCAAACACCGGATCACGCTCCGTCAGCTCGGTGATACGCGCGACAGCGTGCATGACGGTGGTGTGGTCACGGTTTCCGAATTTACGGCCGATCTCCGGCAGGCTGCGACTGGTAAGCACCTTTGCAAGGTACATTGCCACCTGCCGTGGCCGCGCGACATTGCGCGCGCGCCGCGGCGAGGCCATGTCGGTGACACGAATCTTATAGTGCTCGCAAACCCGGCGCTGAATCTCATCGATCGTGACCCGCCGCTCGTGTGCCCTGAGAACGTCCTGCAGCACATCCTGGGTGCTTTCCATCGTGATCGGCTTGCCGAACAGTTCCGCGTGCCCGATCAGACGGTTCAGCGCACCTTCCAGCTCGCGCACGTTGCCGGTGATCTTATGCGCCAGGAACTCCATGACCCGGTCAGGCACCTCCACCCGAGCATCCGCCGCTTTTGCTCCAAGAATGGACATGCGCAACTCGAAGGTGGTGGCGTGCAAATCGGCCACCATACCGCAGCCGAGCCGCGTACGAAGCCGATCCTCGAGGCCGGACAGATCCGCCGGGGATTTGTCGGCAGAAACGACGATCTGCTTGCCGGCTTCCACGAGTGCGTTGAAAGTGTGGAAGAATTCCTCCTGCGTGCTGTCCTTTCCGATCAGAAACTGGAGGTCATCGACCATCAGTACATCGACGCTGCGGAGTTCGTCCTTGAAGTCCATGGTCGATTGGCTGCGCAGCGCCGCAATGAAGCGGTACATGAACCTCTCGGCCGACATATAGGTGACCGAAACGGGACGCGCGCCACCATTGCGGCAATTCAGCTCCCAGGCAATGGCGAGCATGAGATGGGTTTTGCCGAGCCCGACGCCGCCATACAGGAATAGAGGGTTGAATCCGGAACACGCCGGCTGCTCCGCGACGCGATGCGCGCAAGCATAGGCGAATTCGTTGGGTTTGCCGACCACGAAGCTTCCAAAGGTGTAGCGAGCATCGAGAGCGGCAATGGGATCGGGCCGCGCCTCCGCCCGATCGTCGTGGCGCATCGCCGGGTCCGGCGCAGCAGGCCCGGGCGCGGCCGCTGGACATTCTTGAGCGGCATCGGCCGAGTGACCGATCCGAACGTCCACGTGGCGGATTGTCGGGTTCTCGGCCTGCCACGCCGCTTTCAACGTGGCACCGTAGTGATCGCGCACCCAATCGCGCAAGAATGCGGTCGGCAAGTGCACAGTCACCTCGTCGCCATCTACGCCGCCCAGGCTCATGTGACGCATCCAGGCGCGGTAGTTCACGTCGCCGACCGCATTCTGCAGTCGCGCGTTAATGCGGGCCCACTGGGCCGAGAGCTCGGTTTGCGTACTCCCCTCCTCCTCGTTGGCGACGGATCTGTCGAGCTCGATGACGTTGCTGTTTGGTGTCACTGAATTGCACCTTCATCTGACGGCTCTCTGCGGTCGCTCGACATGAAACCACCCTCGCCCGCGGGGGCACCCCGCGGGACAGTGCCAGGCAAAACTAAGACGATTCCGTTACGCGTTAGACAGGCAGTAATGGTTACGCCATGGCGGCGTCAGTCGGCAACAATAATTTACTTGTCGGGGGGGAAGATCAGCAAAACGCAAGAAGATTTCGGGCTATCGAAAATATTTGCGCTTGTGACAAAAACCCGCCGCTAAGCCCTTGATGGCCCCGGCCGGTTGTGCAACGGCATTAGCGCCGCTCTTTGTTCCGCCTTTACTTCGGCCCTGCACACGCTGCGGTCGGAGCGGGTGCAGGGCCGCCGGTCAGGTTCCGGCAAGCATCTTGATGCGCGCCGATAGCCGCGACAATTTCCGCGCTACCGTGTTGCGATGCACGACGCCCTTGCTGGCGGCCCGCTGCATCTCGGGCTGCGCTGCACGCAACGCCGCATCCGCGGCTTCCTTGTCGCCGCCGGCGACCGCCGCCTCCACCTTTCTGATGAACGTGCGCATGCGCGATTTCCTCGCGTGGTTGCGCGCGGTACGCCGGATCGTCTGACGAATGCGCTTACGCGCCGAAGCTGTGTTTGCCATGCGTGCGTCGTTCAAGTGCTGGTGCTGCGACATGCGGCCGGGCCGCATCGAAGAGCGGGGTTCTAGGGAGCCCAGGGGGACGAGTCAAGCAGCCCCCAGCCGCCGTTTCTCAGCTACGACGGAAGGCCGGCTTCCGCTTCTCGACGAATGCCGCCATTCCCTCCTGCTGGTCCGGCGTGCCGAACAGCGACAAAAAGAGCGCACGTTCGTAGCGAACGCCCTCGGCCAGCGTGGTCTCGAAGGCGCGATTCACCGCCTGCTTGGCCAGAGCCACGGCGACCGGCGACAGCGCCGCGATGCGTTCGGCGATTTTGATTGCCTCGGCCATGAGCTGATCAGCGGGAAACACGCGCGAGACCAAGCTGGCTCGCTCGGCCTCCGCCGCATCCATCATGCGCGCGGTGAGGATCATATCCATCGCCTTTGCCTTGCCGACAGCCCTGGTCAACCGCTGCGTGCCGCCGGAACCGGGGATCACGCCGAGATTGATCTCCGGCTGGCCGAATTTCGCGGTATCGGCGGCGACAACGATATCGCACATCATCGCCAGCTCGCAGCCGCCGCCAAGTGCGAAACCGGCCACCGCTGCAATTACCGGTTTTTTAACGCTGCAGTACCGTCTCCCAGCGCGCGCCGATGAAATCCTCCATCAACGCGGACGGGTGGGTGCGCTCGCGCATCTCCTTGATGTCGGCACCGGCGGCAAAGGCTTTCTCGTTGCCAGTCAATACGATAGCGCCGATCGCCGGATCCGCGTCGAAGGCCAGCAATTGGCGCCCCAGCTCTGTCATGAGCTGATCGCACAACGCGTTCAGCACCTGCGGCCGGTTGAGCCGGATCAGCCCCACCGGCCCATGCGTCTCCACCAGGATGGTGTTATAGGCCTCGGCCATCATCGCCTCCATGCCGCCGGGAAGCAGGCTTCTAGCTAGCGTTGGGTGCGCGAGCAATAGAACGTGCTGCGACCGGACTGCGTGATCCGTGCGATGCCGCGGCAGGGTGCGCCGGGGCAGCGCTCGCACGGCTCACCTTCGTGGCCATACACTTTCCAGGCGTGCTGAAAATAGCCCAGCTCACCATCCGGCTGCACGTAATCGCGCAAGCTCGACCCGCCGGCGGCGATCGCCTCGGTCAACGTCGCTTTGATTGCCGGCACCAATCGCACGGCACGCGCGCCTGGCACGGTATGAGCCGAGCGCCTCGGGCTGATCGCGGCTCGGAACAGTGCCTCGCAGACGTAGATGTTGCCGAGACCGGCGACGATGCCCTGGTCGAGCAGCGCGGCCTTGATTGGCGTACGCTTGCCGGCCAGTGCCATCGACAACACCGCTGGGGTGAACGCGTCGGATAGCGGCTCCGGTCCAAGAGCGGCCAACAGCCGGTGCTTGTCCTCCGCCTCGGTCGGCACCAGGTCGATCGAGCCGAAGCGGCGCGGATCGATGAAGCCCACACGCGCGCCGTCCTCGGTCTCCAGAACCAGGTGCTCATGCAATGTGGGCTGGTTCGGTCGCAGCCTGCCGACCGCGATGCGCCCGGACATGCCGAGATGCAGCAGCACCGAGCAGCCGCCATCCAGGCGCATCAGGATGTATTTGCCGCGGCGTCGAAAGCCGCTGACGCGCGCCCCGGTTAGCCGGCGAGCCAGCCCTTCCGGCAACGCCCAGCGCAGATCTGCCCGATTGGCGACCGCGCGCGCGATCACCCGGCCTTCGAGGCGCGCCCGCAGGCCGCGCATCACTGTCTCGACTTCGGGGAGTTCCGGCATCCCAGTGCGGCAGGCTATAGATTGGACCGGATGAGCGACACCCCTGCCAGCGGGCCGACCGCCGATTTCGGCTTCCGCCGCGTTCCGGCGCGCGGCCAAGCAGGGCATGGTCCGCGCCGTGTTCGACCGTGTCGCACCCCGCTATGACGTGATGAACGACCTGATGTCGCTCGGCGTCCATCGCGTCTGGAAGCGAATTCTGCTCACCGCTCTGGATCCCCGACCGCGATCGCTGTCTGCTCGATTTGGCCGGGGGTACTGGCGATATCAGCCTTCGGCTGGCTCAGTGGCGGCGGCGGACCCGTGCTGCTGGCGGATATCAATCCTGCCATGCTATCGATTGCCCGCGACCGCGCGCTGCAGCGCGGCGTGATCGCGCGCATGGACCTGCTGGCGGCGAACGCCGAATGCCTGCCGCTGCCGGACCGCTCGTTCGACCGCATCGCGATTGCCTTCGGCCTGCGAAACTGCACCGACAAGGTGGCGGTGCTGACCGAGGCGCGCCGCGTGCTGCGCCCCGGCGGACGGTTCTTCTGCCTGGAGTTCAGTCGTTTGCAAGTGGCCGCGTTGACACCGGCTTACGATGCCTGGTCGTTCCGCGTGCTGCCGCTGCTTGGCGGCATCGTTGCCGGCGATGCGGACAGCTATCGCTATCTTGCCGAGAGCATCCGTACCTTTCCCGATCAGGAGACTATGGCCGCGATGCTGCGCGACGCCGGCTTCGCCCGCGTGTCGGTACGCAACCTTTCGGGCGGCATCGCCGCGATCCATGACGGATGGCGGCTGTGAATCAGTGGTCAGTGGTCAGTGGTCAGTGGTCAGAAGAAAGCTGATGAGTTTGTCGGGACAGCGGGTGTTGCTGATCGTTGCGGGGGGATCGCGGCGTACAAGGCGCTGGAGCTGATCCGGCTGCTGCGGGCGCGGGGATGCGGGGTTGTCTGCGTGCTGACGGCGGCGGGGCGGGAGTTCGTCACGCCGCTGTCGCTGCAGGCGCTGAGCGAGTCGAAAGTGTACACTGACCTGTTCTCGCTGACCGATGAGAGCGAAATGGGGCATATCCAGCTTTCGCGCAGCGCGGACCTCGTCGTGGTGGCGCCCGCTTCGGCAGACTTGCTGGCGAAGATGGCGGCGGGGCTTGCCGATGATCTGGCCTCGACGCTGCTGCTGGCAACCGACAAGCCGGTGCTGGTGGCGCCGGCAATGAACGTGCGCATCTGGCTGCATCCGGCAACGCAGGCCAACATGGCCCTGCTGTCGAAGCGCGGCGTGCACGTGGTCGGGCCGGAGGAGGGTGCTATGGCCTGCAACGAGTACGGGCCAGGGCGGTTGGCCGAGCCACCGACTATCCTGGCGGCGATCGAGACGCTGCTGGCACCGCCGCCGTTGCTGGCGCCTCGCCCGCTTGCCGGACGGCACGCGCTGGTGACGAGCGGCCCCACGCACGAGCCGATCGATCCGGTCCGTTACATCGCCAATCGCTCGAGCGGGCGGCAGGGTCATGCGATTGCCGCCGCGCTGGCTGGGCTCGGCGCCCGCGTGACGCTGGTGACCGGCCCGGTCGGGATTGCCGATCCTGCCGGCGTCAGCGTCCGCCGCATCGAGACGGCGCAGGAGATGCTGGATGCCTGCCTTGCCGCGCTGCCGGCGGATGTCGCGGTCTGTGCGGCGGCCGTCGCTGATTGGCGCGCGGCACGCGAAGGGAGCAGCAAGATCAAGAAAGTGCCGGGCGCGGCGCCGCCAGCGCTGGAATTGGTGCCGAATCCCGACATCCTGGCCACGCTGTCCGCGCCGGGTCCGCGGCGTCCGCGACTGGTGGTCGGCTTTGCCGCCGAGACCGACGATCTGCTGGCCAACGCCGGCGCCAAACGCGCGCGCAAGCGGTGCGACTGGATCGTCGCCAATGATGTTTCGGCGTCGAGCGGCATCATGGGAGGCGAGGAGAACGCCGTGCACCTTATCACCGCCGCCCGTATCGAGGACTGGCCTCGCCTGCCCAAACAGGACGTCGCCCGGCGCCTTGCCGAACGGATCGCCGAGGTATTGGCGTGACCATTCCGATCGCCGTCCGCCGCCTGCCGCATAGCGAGGGGCTCCCACTGCCTGCCTATGCCACGGCCGGTGCTGCGGGAATGGATCTGCTCGCCGCGGTGGATGCGCCGGTGACGCTCGCGCCGGGTGCTCGCGCGCTGATTCCGACCGGCCTCACCATCGCGCTGCCGGCCGGATACGAGCTGCAGATCCGGCCCCGCTCGGGTCTGGCGCTGCGGCACGGCATCGTGCTGCCGAACAGCCCAGGCACGATCGATGAAGACTACCGCGGCGAGCTGCAGGTGATCCTGCTGAATGCCGGAGATGCGCCGTTCACCGTCGAGCGCGGGGCGCGGATCGCGCAGGCGGTGCTTGTCCCGGTGACACGTGCGCGCTGGCACGAGGTGGAGGCGCTGGACACGACCGCACGTGACGCCGGCGGGTTCGGCAGCACGGGGCGGTGAGCGTGGCGGCACCAGCAGACGATGGAGGATCGCGATGAGCGTGACCGCTCCCTATAAGGTGCAGGCGTACAACACCGCTCGGGATTCCGAGAACAAGATGCACGACGACACCGTCGCTCGCCGATACGGATTCACCGGTGGGCTGGTGCCGGGAGTCGATGTGTACGCCTACATGGTGCACGCGCCGGTCGCACGGTGGGGTCGCGCCTGGCTGGAGCGCGGACGGGCGGAGTGCCGCTTCCTCAAGCCGGTCTATGACGGCGACGAAGCGGTGGTAGAGTCAGCGACGGAAGGCGATGGTCTGGCGCTGATCGTGCGGAGCCACGATGAGACCTGTGCCACAGGCTGTGCGGCATTGGTTTCCGCCATCGCTTCGCCACTGGGATTCGCCGTGCCGCCCCATCCGCCGGCGAACCGGCCGGCGGCGGATGAGCACTCGCTCGCCGTCGGGACGCTGCTCGGTATGCGGCCGACGGTGCTGACGTTGGAATACGCGGCGCAATATCTTGCTGACGTGCGCGAGACCGACCTGGTCTATGCACACGAGGGGATCGCGCATCCGGGCGTGGTTCTGCGCACCTGCAATTGGGCGTTGAGCCATAACGTGGTGCTCGGCCCGTGGATTCATGTTGGCAGCACGGTGCAGAACATCGCGCTCGCAGGCGTTGGCGATGAGCTGACCGTGCGGGCACGGGTCCGTGCCAATTATGAGCGTAAGGGGCATCGTTTTGTCGAAGTCGATGCGCTGGTGCTGGCGAGTGGACGGCCGGTGGCGCACATCTCACATATCGCGATCTATCGCCCGCGACATGTGACGGTGTAGACCAGCGTCCCGCCCGCGGGTTAACTCTCCTGCGACAATCGACGAACCCGCCAAAGGCATCGTCTCGCAGCAATAGCGCCCACCATTGCCGGTGCTGGTACGAAATGATGGAGTTGCCAGCGCGACGGTTCCACCGGATCGTCTCCGGTGCGCAGGAGCCGAGCCGGCGCTTCCGGTTCGAGGCTGACAGAGAAGCTATCAAGCGCCAAAAGCAGTCCGTCGCCAAGCGCCTTCACATACGCCTCCTTGCGGGTCCAGCAGGTGAAGAACGCTTCGATCTGCTGTTCCTGGGGCAGACTGCGCAGCCGCGTTACCTCGTCGGCGGCGAAGAAGCGCTCGGCCACCTCTTCTTCGATCGGACGGATGCACTCGATATCGACGCCAAGCTCGAAGCGCGCCACTGCAAGCGCAGCGAAACCGCCCGAGTGGCTGAGGTTGAACGCCAGAGGTTCGGAAACTGCCGGCTTGCCTGACACCCCATAGCGGAAGTGTACCCACTCGGGCGGCTGGCGCAGATAAGCGGCAAGAATGCGACGTAGCTGTGCCCGGCCGGCGATGAAACGGTCGCGATCTCGGCGAAAATGAAACCGATCGGCTCGCACCCTTTCGCAGGGCGCCAGCAGTGCGCCATCATCCAACCCGGGCTCAAGCCGAAAGGTCCAGAGATGGACCTCGTCGTCGGGCGGCAGATCAAGGGCAAATGACATCGTGGCAGCGCTATTCTCACGTTGCGTCCCGCCGCAGTCCAGTCGCTGACGCCGCTTATCGCCTGCGCCCGGCGCCTCTTCTAAGCTGCGGGCGACCGATCGGGCACGGATCGTCCCACCCTACTGCTGACGCCTGACAAAGGAGAAAGACACGATGCGCATCGAGCCCGTCTTTTTGTTCGACCTCGACGGCACGCTGGTGGACAGCGTGTATCAGCACGTCCTCGCCTGGAAGGAGGCGCTCGACGCCGAGGGCATCGAGCTCTCGATCTGGCGCATCCATCGCAAGATCGGCATGAGTGGTGGCCTGTTCACCAATCAGCTTCTGCGTGAAACCGGGCCTGATATCAGCCAGGAACGCATCGACCGGCTGCGCCAGAGCCATGCCGAGGCCTATCGCCGGCAGCCCTGCCGTGTCCGCCCGCTCCCGGGCGCCCGCGAGTTGCTGTCATTCTTGACGGATGCCGGCATTCGCTGGGCCATCGCCACCAGCGGCCGCATGGAGACCGCCGCCGTCAATCTCGCCAGCCTCGGCGTGGACCCGGAACGCACTCCCGTCGTGACCCGCGATCAGGTCAAATACGCCAAGCCAGACCCCGACCTGTTCCTGGCCGCGGCAGCGCGGCTGAACGCGCCGATCGAAACCGCCGTGGTGGTCGGCGACAGCATCTGGGACATGCTCGCCGCCACGCGTTGCCGGGCGCTCGGCGTCGGCCTGCTGAGCGGCGGCTACGGTTTGGATGAGCTGCAGCAGTCCGGCGCGATCCGCGTCTATGAGGATCCGGCCGACCTGCTGGCGCATATCGACGAGGTGGGCGGGCGGCGCTGAGCGGCGCTGGCGTGACACGACGAAGTGCCCCGGCCTTCCGGCCACTTTGCAAGCGAGCCGGAAGAACAGCCAAAAACTCTCGTTCAGCCGCGAAGCCACGACGGGCGGACCGACCCGCCCGCATCCAAGCACCCCCAGTTCAACCCGTCATGGAGTCTTGCTCGGCATGGGCGCCATCGGGGCGGGTGCCGCGGCTGGCGAGCCATGCTGGATCGAGGCCAGCTCCTTCGCATTGAGGTCATCCGCGCTCATGTCCGCACTCTTGGCGGTCATTTTGGGCATCTTATGGGCCGGCGCTGGGTGCGTCACGTGGCGCGGCTGAACAGTGCCCTGGGCGGGGGCGGGGCTGGTCTGTGCGAGCGCGGGACCCGCGGTGAATGCGAGCGCGGACAAACCAACCATGAGCTTGTAGCGAGACATCGGGTGCTCCTTATTCGAGTGACGAGCCATCCTCGCTCCGGCCTGCCAGCCCCGCTGCCAACCAGGATCGGGTCTTGGCATATCCGTTGCGCAGTGCGGCATAGCAGCTTCACTCACGCAAGTGAATGCTTGTACCGAACGCGGAGCCAGAATCCGCCGCACTTCGCCATGTCCTGGCTCTCGATGAAGAAATGTCGCCGCCGCTGGGTTGCCGCGCAAACGGGTGTGCGCGGCGGGCGTAAGCTGCTTGGCGGCCGCAGGTCGGTGGTCCGAAAGTTTTCAATATGTTCCGTCGCCAATCGTCGAGTTCGGGCGCCTGTCTCTGTATCCGAGGAGACTGGAGCAGCTTGCGGCCGGCGCTGACTGGCTCCAGCGCTGCTGCCACATCTCCTTCTGTCACTCAGGTCGCGATCCGCAGGGGATTGACGATCTTCACCCCGCCAAAGTCCTTTTCGTTGTCGGTGACCACGCTGCAATTGTTTGCCTCGGCGACTGCCGCAATGATCATGTCTAACGCGCTCCGCGGTCGTCCCATCGCTGTCCCCTCTGCCATCAGCCGCGCCCAGATGAGCCCGGCAATCTCATCGAAGGGGAGGATGCGGCCGGCGAAGAGGGCCCGCGGTCCCTCGGTACCGGTGAACCACCGCTCCAGCTCCCGGCGCTTCTTCCCGGCTGGTTTCCCCAGCAAACCGCGCCTGATCTCGGCGAGGGTCAAAGACGTGATGAACAAATCCTCATCGGCCTGCTCAGCCATCCAGACGGTGAGTGCCCCGGAAGGAACCGGCTTGGTGACATTGCAAATGATGTTTGTATCAAGGACGTAGCGGGTCACAGGTCGATCTTGCGACCGTGCGTGACTGGGCGTGCGATCCCCAGATCCACGCCGACCAGCGGCGAACGCCGCAATGCCGCGAGAATGGCGCCTTTCCTCGGCAGCTCGCCTTCGAGCGTCCGCCTTACAGCAGCGCGCTGGGCGTGGCGCTGGTCAATCGCGGTTAGGCGCGGGGAGTTGCACCGATCCGGAGTTTAACGTCTAACCTTTGCCGGCCCGCGGCGGCAGGGGCCGCCCCGACGACGATCCCGCCCGGGTCCTCCGATCACGCTTTCGAGCGACGCAGGAGAGCAGTTTGGGCGATACGAAGAGGGCGTGGTGTGTGGACACGCTCAATGTCGATCCGGAGGAACTGCGGCGGCGCAGCCTGCGCGCCGAGTTGCTCGAACATGCGAAGAATCTCAGCAACACGTTGTCGGATCGCATCGCGGCGCTGAAATCGGGCAGCCATGGCGCCGACACGCTGAGCACCCAGTTCGAGCGGCGCATGACGGCGATGGACAACGCCTTTTCGGCGGGTGACTTCACCGCGGTGACCGGGCCGCGGGCGGCCTTCGATGTCGCCGCGGCGAATGCGCGGGCGACGCTGGAGGCGCTGGGCGCGCTGTCGCAGGAGTTGCTGACCGCGGGCACTGCGCAGGGCATTGAGGCCGAGCAGGTGGAGGCGGCGAAGGGGCTGCGCGACGCGCTGCAGAAGAAGTTCGACGAGGCGCTGGCGAAGGTCGGCGCCGACCTGAGCGGCATCCACAAGGAGCTGAGCCCGGGCAAGGTGGACCTGGAGATCCGCACGCTGACCGACGACGCGCGCGAGAAGTTCGTGGTGCCGGCCTTCGCCAAGCCGACCGATGCGGGCAGCTTCAACGACCCGTACGACAAGGCGAAGGCGGCGCTGGAGACGTTCGTTACGAAGGCCGAGGCCGAGCTGAAGCCCGAGCGCGAGCGGGCCGCGGCGATGAAGAAGGCGCGCGAGGCGCTGGATAAGGCGGACAAAGCGGCAAACGCAGCCAGCGCGACGGTGGCGCCGTTCCAGAGCCTGTTCGACACGCTGGTCTCGGGCCTTGCCGGCGACCGGGCGAAACTGTTGGGCGCGACGACGGAGGCGCTGGGTGCGATCGAGAAGAGCGCGACCGCGGAGGAGAAGCGGGCGACGCCGATCGGCGAGGCCGGCGCGGCGGCAGCGCGGCTGGGTGTCGAGGTGGAACGCGCCGCCGGGGCGGCCGATGCGACGCCGGCCAAAACGTTGCGCGAGGGCTGGAAAGGCCGGATGGAGGCGGCGGTTGTCGCGCTGACCGCCGGCACGACGGCGGTGGCGGGCCTGGAGGGCATCGGCCCGGATATCGAGAAGACCGATGCGCTGACGAAGGCGATGACCGATCTGCGTAAACGCGCCAAGGAGTTGGCGACGCAACCGGTGGCGTTCGAGCAGGGGCTGAAACGCAAGCTGAGCGCGGACAGCGCGGCGACCCTGAAGGGCATTCCGGCGCTGGTGAAGACGGTCGACGCCGATACCGCCGCGATCGGCACGCTGGGCGAGCAGCTGTCGGTGCTGGAGGTCGCGTTCAAAAAGGCGAGCGAGGAGCTTGCCGCGTTCGATGCGCGCTTCAAGGAGGTCAAGAGGCAGGGCGCCGCGCTGCCGTCGCCCAGGGGCATGACAACCAGCCCCGCGCAGCTTGTCGACAGCAAGCTGATCACCGTCGAGAACAGCCGCGGCAAGACGCAGGCGGCCGGTGAGAAGGCGCTGGCCGAGCTGGAGGCGCTGATGCCGGACTTCGGCCCGGCGGTCTCGGCGGTGGGCGCGGCGCAAGGGATCCTGGCAGAAAACAGCGATTATAAGGTTCTGCAGTCGCAGATCAGTAGCCTGGGCCAGCGGGCGCTCACCTCGCTGCAGAAGTTCACAAATCTGAAGGATGCGCTAAAGCTGGCGACGGAGGCGCAGGATCTCGCCGCCGGCTACAAGGCTTATCGCCAGGAACTGGCGCCGCTGGCGCAGCAGATTTCGACGCTAAGCAGCGCCAAGGACAGGACCATCAACACGTTCGTCAAGAAGAAGGCCGAGTCCGCCGAGAAGGATGCGCAGGCGGCCAAGAGCACGGCTGCGATCGCGACGCTGAAGGACCTGGCGAAGCAGATGCCGGCGATGGTGGAGTACACCAGCCAATCCGACGCGATTTTGCAGGAGGCGACGACGGCGCGGAAGGGCGGGCCGAAGGCACTGCTGACGCTCCTCAATGACGTGCCGAGGCCGGTGCAGGGGTTGGTCAAGGCGGAGGACTATGACGGGGCGATGAAGATCCTGACGGCGCTGCGCGACATCCTGCCGCATGCCGAGAAGTACAAGGTGGCCTATGCGCCGATCCAGGGGCTGATCGACGGCCTCAAGTCGCTGGCGGTGGCCCAGGACAAGAGTGTGGTGGAGCAGGACGCGGAGTTCGCTTCACGGCTGCTGGCGGCGGAGACGCTGGAGGGGACACCGGAGCGCGTAGCCGCGGCCGTGAAGGAGCTGGAGAGCCTGCACAAGGACCTGCTGGCGGCGAAGACGGGGCGGCGCGACAAGCTGAAATCGGAGATTGGCGCGAAGCTGCCGGGCGAGGTTGCCAAGCTGTCCGGCATGTTCGCCGACGAGGACACGCTGGCGGCGTTCAACACGCTGTACAAGGATCTGGGTGGCGACGACCTTGCGGCGATTCTCAAGCAGGTCGGCGACAAGGACTCGCCGCAGGTGGGCGGCACCGTGGCGCGCGCTGTGCGTGAACTGCAGAACAGTATGGGCGTCGCCAAGATCCGCTCGCTGGGTGCGGCGCTGGGTGGTGTCGGGAAGGTCGGCGCGCTGTGTTCGCCAGAGGGCTTGGCGACGTACCCGACCGGGCTACAGAGCGAGTTCAGCGGCAATCTGGGCGACCTGACCTCGCTGGCGGCCAACGGCTTCGGCGGCGACCTGAAGCAGATGCGCGCGGTGACCGGCGGCGGCGGCGGCGGCGCCAAGCACGCCAAACAGCTGAGCGATGCGTTCGTCAATCGTGCTGACTTGGCCGACATGGTGACCGGGCTGGGCGGCGGCCCCGGCGGCGATGATGTCGAAGCTGGCCGGAAGATGGCGCGGGTTGCCGACACGCATTTCAAAGGGGATTTCGAGAAGCTGAAGGACCCGTTCTACGACACGCTCGGCGCGGATCACGACCTGATGGACTACGCCGTGGAGTTCCGCGGGCTGAGCGCCAAGAGCCCACCGGAATTGCCGGCGAAGCATGGATTCAAGTCCGGCGACATGCAGCATGTGCTCGAGCGGCATTCGCCGAAGTATTTTTTGCTGGAAGGCACCAACCTGGATGCCGTGGGGCAGACGCAGTTCGACCCCAGTGTCACGGCTGAGGACATCGCGACCTATATGTCGGAGGCGATGGCGGAGGCGGCGAAGATGCGCAAGGGCAACGCTTCTGACGGCTTCCATACTGAGCGCGACCAGGATTTCCAGAAATGCCTGGTTCCGCTGTACAATCGGGGTATCTGGGTACAGGTCGGCTATAACGACGCGACTGGCGACGTGGACCAGTTCTTCCCGCTGACGGAGGCGAAGGCTGAACAGGTCGCCCGCCAGAAAGGCCAGCTCGCCGCATTCCAGCAGGCGCAGAATTCCGTCAACTGGACGGCGAATCCGCTGCAACTGACGCCGGTGTCGCAGGTGAGCATGACCGAAGTGCTGAAGGCGCTTGGCAAATGAGCAAAAGTGAGCAAGACGCCGCGGTTGCGGCCGGCTTCGATGTGCAGGTCGGCGCGCTGCAATACGTGGCGGAGGCGGATTTCGGCAAGGATCTGCGGGCCATCCGGAAGGTGGTGGAGGCTATCAAGGCGCCGAGCGGCCGCCTGATCCTGCAGGGCGGCGGGCAGCCGGACCTGGCGGTCTCGGACGAGTTGCTGCCGCTAACATCGGCGCTGTACGCGGTGCTGCGCGTGCTGGCGGCCAAGGATGTGGCATTCCTCGACCGCTACAGCGGCCCCGGCGTGCTGCGCTTCGAGCGGGCGGCCGACGCGATCATGGTGAGCGACGACAACGGCGAGGAGCGCCGCTACGATGGCAAGGCGTTGCTGGCGGCGCTGGCCGCCTGCGCCGGGCGGATGACGGCGACGTTGCGCACGTTGAAGCCGCAGGATGGGGGCTGGAGCGCCAAATTGGAGCGGCTCGACAAGGCGCCGGCCGGCTGACTGCGTCGGCAACCGCTGGCCGGGCCGGGCGGAGCGTCCCGACCAGCAGGGAGGCCGATTCATGGACGATCCGGAGGATATCGCCCGCGGCCTTATGAAGCGCCACGGCAACCAAGTCGAGGCGGCAGAGCGCGAGCACGCCGAGGAGTTGCAGGCCGGCCGCGACGTGGCAGGGTACGAACGCTGGCGCAGCGCGCTGGTGCTGTGCGCGAGCGATTATCTCACGCAGGAAGCCGGCGTCTGAGCCCTTTTCCACGAGCTCGCGTAACGCGATCCTCTGCCCCTTGCGCACCCGGCCCGATGCGGCCGCCCTTTCTCCTGACGTTCTCCTGGTTTGCCGGCGGCCATGCCGGGCCAGCCGCCATGGGATCGCGCCGGCATACTTGCTTTTTCAGTGCGGAGCCTGCGCCAGCATCACCTTGAGGCGCGGTGCGGCTGCCAGCGAGAGATGCGCATCCCGTTTCGGAGTGCTCACGGCTCTGTTCCCGCAACTTCGACCGCCTCCAACGGTGCCGGGCGGGTCGCGTGAAAGCGGCGGAAGTCGATCCTGACCGTGCCGTCGTCGTTCACTTGCACAACGTCCTCGAAGGCGCGGCCGAACAGGATGTCGGTCGGCGAATAGCCGTGCCTCGCATACACGTTCGAGGATGTGGTGCCGTCGATCCCCGTCAGCACTGCGACGAGCTGGGTGCCCTCTTGCAGACAGTCCTCGGCTCCCATGCCGTAGAACGGACTGGATTTGTCGATCCGGTGCATGACCGTCCAGGAAAGCGCGAAGAACGGGCTGCTGTCGCGCACCAGCGGCAATTCCACCATGCGCCTGTACCGATAGCCTTCCGTGCTTTCGTCGTCGCGTAGCACCGTCAGTTTCATGCGCGCCTCAATGATCTGGCTGTTGCGGAGATTGACAACGCGAAACATCAGCGTAGGCACGCCGTCGAAACGGTGCACGAGAACGTTGCGGCTGAACATCACCCGCGCCATCGGCAGCGTGAACTTGGCGATTATCAGCCCGGTCGCGAGCGGCACCATCAGAAAACCCACCACAATTTCCAGCGAGACGACGGAATGGGCGTACATCGTCTCGGGGTACATCTCGCCGTAACCGACGGTCGACATCGTCTCGAGACTGAAGAACAGTGCGTCGAGCAACGATCCCGGCGCAGCGTTGTGAACCGCTCCGGGGCGCAGCGCAAACAGCACGGCGAAGCCCAGATTGAGCAGCAGGTAGAAGCCGACCAAGAGGGCGATGAACACGCTCCACGGCTGCACGAGAAAGCCATAATACAGATCGCGCCAGCTCCAATGCGGCGCGCCGAGGCGTATTATGGGAGGCGGCGCGCCGGGCCTGCGGCGACGGTGGCGTGCGCGGAGGGAGCGGACGCGCGGCTCCGCATCGGTTGGAGAGCTGGGCAAACCGGTATTCCCCAGATAGTCGCCTTGGCAGAAGCCGCTTCCCTTATGGCTTGGCTGGGGGCCGTGGAATCGAACCACGATTAGCGGAGTCAAAGTCCGCTGTCCTACCTTTAGACGAGCCCCCACTCCGGCCGACCGCAGCTTTTGCACGGAGGCACGTCTCTTGTCACCCCGCGCCTGGGTTCTGCTCCCCTCCGGCAAGCGGCTCGACCTTCTGGACCCCACGCCGTTCGACTGGGACGACGCGGATCTGGGACTCGGCCTTGCCCGCACTTATCGCTGGGGCGGACATTCGGCTTGGCCGCTGCCGCTCTCGGTGGCGCAGCACAGCCTACTCGTGCTGGCGATTCGCCGGCAGGGGCGCGAGCGGCTCGACCCGGCACGCGAGCTGCGCGAACTGTTGCACGACGCCGACGAGGGCCTGCTCGGCTTCGACGCGATCTCGCCGCTCAAGCCGTTCCTGGGCGACGGCTTCGCGGCGCTGGCGATGCGGCTGCAACAGGCGATCTGGCGGCGGTACGGGCTGCCCGCCTGGACGCCCGAAGATCACACGGCACACAAGCGCGCCGACCGGCTGGCCGCCGCCAGCGAGGCGGTGCACGTGGTAGGTTGGTCAGCGGCCGAGACGCGCGGCAGCCTCGGTATCGCCGTCAGGCCGCTGCAGCGCGACCCGACCCCGAGGCCGGATGGCACGGCACCATGGGAGCCGTGGCAGCCTTCGTTGGCGGCCGAGCGCTTCCTGGCCGAGCTGGTCCGATTGCGGCGGAAGCTGCCGGCGCCTCCCCGTGTCCTATCCAGCGAGCGAACGTCCTGAGTTCGCACCGTCCTCTCGGATCGCCATGTGCCCCCGTGATCGTGCGCGCCTGTTCGAGTTCGCGATCGATTGCGACGTGCCAGCCACGAACAATATCCCCAAAGGTGCGGTGCGTCCGAGCGTGATTCTGAGGTCAAGCCCGAGGACGGGCTTTCCGCAAGGAGCCGAACCGGTTTCGCTCGGAATGGGGTGCCGACACCTAAGCCGCCTTTTCACTGGCTTTCAGCGGCGCCCGGGCAATGGACGTTCTGTGCTCGGCGACCTGAGCCAAGCGCTGGGCACCACCTCAACCGCCATGGACAAACTCCAACGGGGGTGAGTAATTATCGTACGTCGAACTCAGGTCGCAGTGGCTGTACGTGCTCGCGATTCTCCCGGCGGACGTCCGAAGGAGGTAGCCATGGATGGATTCGGTTCCGAGAAGATCACGGACGAAGTACTACTTCTTGCGCGCATTCTGCTCGCTGTGCTGTTTCTCAAATTCGGTTGGAGCAAATTGGTGGATTACTCTGGGACAGTCGCTTACATATCCCAGGTTGGCGCCCCAGTCCCGCCGTTGGCCGCCGTAGTGGCGATTGTGATGGAGTTTTTCGGTTCGATCGCGATCATCCTTGGTGTCTTCACCCGCCCGCTCGCCATCTTATTTGCGCTCTACGCGTTCGCCACTGCGCTGATCGGTCATAACTACTGGACGATGACGGGGGCCGCCGCGGCCGCGAATATGATCAATTTCTACAAGAATATCAGCATCATCGGCGGATTTCTCCTTTTGTACGTGACCGGCGCTGGCCGATACTCGATCGACGCCAAACTTAGGTCACGCTGAGACGATCGCCTTCGCGTCCATGCTTGACTTCATGATCCCAGTGCTCGTCTCTGCCATTCGCTGCGAAGCAGGCCAAATATCGTAGTATCCCATCGGGTCTGGCCCACCCTGACCGATGATCGACGGACGCCTTCCTCGACGAAACCGAGGCGCAGGTAAGCGCGGATGGCGGCATGATTGAAGGCGTAAACGTTCAGTTCCAGCCTTTCGAACTCCGGCATCCCGAAAACGATGTCCCTGATCTGGGATAGAAATGGCACCGCCAGCCCCCGCCCGCGATAAGCCGGGTCAACGCAGACGCGTCCGAGTCGTGCGACGCCATGCCGCCAGTCCAGAGCGACCGAGGCATGCGCAATCAAGTTCGTCTCGAGCTCTCCTACCCAGATCAGGCGAGCCGGTGGCTGGCGCGTGCTTTCCTCCAGCGGCTGTTCAAGTTGTGCCGCATCCAGTGGAAAGCGCACGTCCGGGCCGCCCCATTGCACGAGTGCCGCCTCGTCGGGGAACCAAGTGAGGATCGTGGCGAAATCCTCTCGCGTCAGCGGGCGAATTCGCACGGCTGGAACTCGGGAGCAATGGAAGCACTGGATGTCAGCCGCGCGAGGCTTCTATCCAAAGGAACCAGAGCGCAAGAAGCGGCTGTTCCGCTGACCGCATCGCGTGCACGATATTCGGAGGATTGTGCACCAGCCCACCGATGCCGGGCTCGTGCCATTCGCCGCTTCCCTGGCGCCACTCGCCTCCTGAAAGCACCACATACACCTCCTCGGGAGGATGGCGGTGGTCAGGATACCGCGTATGCGGCGCCAGAAGACTCACACCGATCCAGACATCTTGCCGTATCTCGAGCCCTTCCGAGCCCACAATCGTCGCGTTTGCGTGGCCGTTCAGGAATTGCTCCCCCTCCGCCTCGGCGCCGGCTCGCATCTTCCAACTAAGTCGCGGCTCGATTTCGGCAAAGGCACCCGCCAGAGCGCCGATCACGCTTGGTCGCAAGCGCACTTGATCCAGCGCCGCCTCCAAATGGCGACAGACCGGCAATCGGCCCGATCCGGGTTGGGCGGCCAGGGTGGACGGCACCCGCAGGGCTGCAAAGATCCGCTCGGCAACCGCGGCCACCGGTCCGGTGGCATCGGACGCATGGCGGATCGCGACCTCGGCGGCGGTCAGGAAACTTTGGAGATCGGGGGAACGGCGCACCATCGCGACGCTCATTAGCACGAATAGAGCCGCTCTGCGATCTGCACCGCATTCAGCGCGGCGCCTTTCAATAGCTGATCGCCCGCCACAAAAAGACAGACCGACCGCCCAGAGGGATCGCTGACATCCATCCGAATGCGGCCCACCAGTACCTCGCCCTGGCCAGACGCCTCGTTCGGCATCGGGAAGTGATTATCTGCCCGGTCGTCCACCACACGCACGCCCGGCGCCGCAGCCAGCACCCCCCGCACCTCCTCCGGCGATACCGGCTCCTCGAACTCCACCGTCAGCGCGGTGGCATGGGCCCGCAGCACGGGAACGCGGATACAGGTGACGCCGATCAGCAGCTCCGGCAGGCCCATGATCTTGCGGCTCTCGGCAATGACCTTCTCCTCCTCGCTGTTATATCCCGTTTCGGGATTGACCGCGGCGTCATGGCTGAACAGATTGAACGCATAGGGATGCCTCATCACCCGCGGCGCATAGGTTTCGCCGGAAAGATAAGCAGCGGTTGACGCAATCAACTCCTGCATCGCCGCCGCCCCAGCACCCGAGGCCGCCTGGTAGGTGCAGGCCTGCACGCGGCGGATCGCGTGTGCCTGTTGCAGCGGCCACAGCGCGACCACCGCGATGATCGCGACGCAGTTCGGATTGGCGATGATCCCGCGATGCCGGGCGATCTCGGCCGCGTTCACCTCCGGCACCACCAGCGGCACGTCGGGGTTCATGCGAAACGCCGAGGAGTTGTCCACCACCACCGCGCCTGCCTCGACCGCCAGCGGCGCGTACCGACGCGAGACCGATGCGCCGGCCGAGAATAAAGCCAGGTCCACGCCCGCGAAGCTGCGCTCGTCCAGTACCTCGACCGGCAGCATGCGCCCGGCAAATGCCACCTCCCGCCCAGCGGATCGGGATGACGCCAGCAAGCGCAGCAATGCGAGCGAGAAACCCCGCTGCTCCAGGCAGGCACACAGCTCCGCGCCGACCGCGCCCGTGGCGCCGACGATCGCGACAGTTGGCAATGCGGACCGGGCACCGCGCTCGGATAAGGCAGAGGAAAGATCATCGGGACACATGGAACCATCTCCGTTGGACTGGAGCGGCGCAGGCCCCGAATGGGAGAAGGCCCTCGCCGCCGCCGGCTGGGCCTTGGGTGCTAGATCGGTACGATCACCTCGCGCGCACCCGGAAGGCCCCGCCATTGCGGGTCTTCTTCGTGAACGTGCGCTTTGGGTTCGTAACCGTCATCGCTCGCACCATACGCGACGCCGTTTCGCTCGGCAAGCAACTCGCCACCCCACCCTACTCCGCGCCGCCTCGCAACGGCCAATCCGCGACGTTGATCCGCGGCATATCGAACCGGTCGGTGGTGCGGGCGTACCAGCCGCGCCCATGCATTCGCCCGATAAGCCCCAGCTTTGGCGTATCCACATAGCAGCGTACCGGATCGAGCACGAACTCGTCGCCCACATGGATCGCCAGCACCTTGCCCAGCACCACCGCGCGATCGACGCCCACCTCCACGATCACCAGCCGCTCGCACTCCAGCGAGACCGGACTGTCCGCGATGCGCGGCGGCTTCACCTTGGCCGACGGCGCCGTGCGCAGCCCGGCTTGTGCCAACTCGTTCACCGATTTCGGGAAGTCGATCGCGGTAATGTTCATCTGCTCGCCGAGCGCATCGCTGACCAGATTGACCACGAACTGACCCGTGCGGCGGATATTGCCCCCGGTATCCTTAACATCACCCGGGGCCCGTCCGCCGATACCTATCACCACCACCGGTGGATTGCCCGACACCGCGTTGAAGAACGAGAACGGTGCCGCGTTCAGCGTGCCGTCCGTATCCTGTGTGGTGACCCAGGCGATGGGCCGGGGCACCACGGTCGAGATCAACAGCTTATACGCGTTCTCTGCACCGATCGTGGCGAAGTCGAACAGCATCGGAGTTCCCTGGCCTGATGGGTCGCAAGCTGGCCCGCCGCCGGGCGGCTGTCCAGCCAGACCGTCCGTTCCCGGCGGTTTGAGATCCGGCGTGCGCAACAGCACGTTTGTGGTCGGTGGTGCGGCAGACCCGACGGTGATAGCAGCCAGCAAGGAGGAGGGTGCTAATGGACTTCCCGCTGACCCTGCTCGGCCTCGCCGGCGCGGTGGCGCTCCTGCTGTGGGGCGTGCACATGGTGCAGACGGACGTGCAGCGCGCCTTCGGGCCGGACCTGTGGCGCCTGCTGGGCACGGCGTTGCGACGCCGACTGAGCGCCTTCGCCTCCGGGCTTGGTGTCACCGCCATCATCCAGAGAGCAGCACCGCGACCGGGCTGATGATCGCCGGGTTCTGCTCGGCCGGGGTGGTCGATCCGGTGCCGGCGCTGGCCGCCATGCTTGGGGCGAATGTCGGCACCACGCTGATTGCATCTCCTTACATCTGCGTTTAAAACTTTCTTTCGCGATGTTGCCGACGGATGGCTGCAGAAGTGCTGACGCGGGAGCGCTTCGGACCTAGTCATCAAGTACGAACCTGGCAAGCGTTCGGGATTGAGACATCGATCTTGACGGAGCTGAGTTTCTAGAATGGTCTGATAGACTACCGCCCAAGCGGGCTACGCGCAGCGGTGGCAACGAGTTGTTGAAGGATGGGGAGGACATGATGTCGAGAACCTTCGATTATTCACAATACGGCGGCCTGTTGGTCGAGCGACAGGACAAAGTGCTGACGATAACCTTGAATTCACCCGAAAACCTCAACGCCTTCACCGGGCCGATGCACAACTCAATGTCGCGCATCTGGGACGATGTCACCGACGATCCTGATGTGCATGTCGTCGTCCTTACCGGTGCGGGTCGCGCGTTCTCGGCGGGCGGGAACGTGATCACCATGCAGACGAAGATCGACGACCCCGCCCTGTGGGATGCCGGCATGCCCAAGGCCAGGCGGATCGTCTTTCGCATGCTGGAATGCGACAAACCGATCATAGCGAGGCTCAATGGCCACGCCGTCGGGCTTGGCGCGACCGTGGCGCTGCTGTGCGACATCATCATCGCCGCCGATCACGCCAAGATCGGCGATCCGCATGTCAATGCTGGGCTCGTGGCCGGCGATGGCGGGGCACTGATCTGGCCACAGCTCGTCGGCTTTGCACGTGCCAAAGAATATCTGCTCACCGGTGACCTGATGACCGCGGCCGAGGCCGAGCGTATCGGGCTGATCAATCATGTCGTACCGGCCGACCAGCTTGATGAGAAGGTCTATGGCCTCGCTCGGCGATTGGCGGGGGGTGCGATGAAGTCGATCCGCCGGACCAAGCAGGCGATCAATGTCCCGCTTCGTCAACTCGCCCACTCAATGATGGACCTGAGCCTCAGCCTCGAGACCCAGTCGAATCTCTCCAAGGACCATCAGGGAGCAGTGTGGGCCTTCGCGCAGAAGCGGCGGCCCAATTTCACCGGCCGCTGAAGGCGGGCTACGGGCCCCTTCGACGCGCTAGTCCGCGTGGCTGGCCAGCTCCGCCGGCACATGTTCCAACCGACGGTCGTGGCCGAGCGCGAAGACCAGAATGGCGGACATGAGGGTGCCGCAAGCCAGGACCAGCATGCCCAGGCTGAAATTGCCGGTGGCGTTGCGGATCAGCCCCATCACGTAGGGGCCGAAGAACCCGCCGAGATTGCCGAGCGAGTTGATCAGCCCGATCGCGCCAGCCGCGGCGGCACCAGACAGCATCGCTGTGGGCAACGGCCAGAAATTGTTGCCGATCGAGCCCTGGCCCATCGCCGCGAAGATGATCAATCCCATCATCACCAGCGGGTCTCCGGTCAGCGCGGACAAGGCGAAGCCCGAGAACGAGATCAGGCAGGCGGTGCCGAGCGTCAGCACACGGTTGCCGCTGCGATCGGCATAGCGAGCGGACAGCAGCATGGCTACCAACCCGAACGCGGACGGGATCGCTGTCACCCAGCCGATCAGCTTCAGCCCGACCCCAAGACGTGTGATGATCTGCGGCATGAACAGGCCAAGACCATAGCCAGTGAAGTTCTGGCCGAAATAAATGAGAGTGAACACCCACACGCGCGGATTGCGCAGCGCTTCGCCCAGCTTGAACTGTCGAATCGAGTCCTGCTGCTGTCGCTCTACGGCAAGCCGGCGGATCAGCCAGCTTTGTTCCTCGGCGCTGAGCCAATGCGCTTCTGCCGGCGTGTTGGTCAGCGCGAAATAGACGACGAAGCCCAGAGTGATTGCCGGAAGCGATTCGATCAGGAACAGCCATTGCCAGCCGTGCAGGCCAAGCAGGCCGTCGAGTTGCAGCAACGCGCCAGACATGATCGATCCCGCGATCGAAGATCCGGCGATCGCCGTCATGAACAGTCCGATCGCCCATGCGCGATAACGCTTCGGGAACCACCAGGTCAGATAGAGGATGATGCCGGGATAGAAGCCCGACTCTGCGACGCCGAGCAGAAAGCGCATCGAGTAAAAGGATGTCGGGCTCCAGACGGCGGTCAGGCCGGAGATGATGCCCCAGGTGATCAGGATGCGCGCGATCCAGAGCCGCGCCCCGACTTTGGCCAGGATGAGATTGCTGGGGATCTCGAACAGCTCGCGAGTCCAGAGTTCCGGAGGAATTTCGGCTCAGGAGGCTAGGCGGAAGGCCTCCATTTTATTGGTGTCCTGTCGTTCGATGACGAATTTCGCGAAGGTGTTGCTCGGGGTGGCATTCAAGAGAAATTCCGGCAGGCTCTGGCGCAGGGCATTGGCCACGACCAGCTCCGAGGGCGGGATGCCGGGCCGAATGGTTCGCAGCCAGGAGCCGAAGGAATTCCAGACGGCCTGAGGGAAGGCGACGGCCAGATACTGAAGCAGTCCCTGGCAGACGACACCCGCCTGGATGAAGACGTGGTAGGCGTGGAGCTTGCGTTTGACGGCGTTGCGGTATTCCAGCGACTCACGATGGAGATGTTGATTGCCACTGCGGCGGCGCAGCGGCTTCATGTCGGACATCCAGAAATGGTAGGTAAACGAACCGATCAGCCGCACCGCCTGCTTGAACGTGTGCTCGATCTTGAAGCGCAGACCGTACAGGCGAATGATCTCGATAGCCTCCAAAGAGGTGTCGGTGCACATCAGGAGGCACGAGCCTCTTACTGGATGAATCACCGCCACGAAGCGCACGAGTTGACCGGCCGGGCGCCACAGCAGGTCGCGGACCCGATACTGGATGGTCACCTGGTGCTCGCCGTAGACGGGACTTTCGGCCTGTTGGAAGCCCTTGGGGTCTTCCAGCAGGGATCTGAGCTTGACCTTGCTGCCATAGACTCTTGGGCCGGCCTCTCTTCCGCGGGCCACGCTGCTGGTGGGCGGTGTAGGCGACGGCGTTGGACTTCACCCGCGTGACCAGGTGGTTGTTCTCCTCGAGCAGGCCGGTGACGATCTTGCGCGCGGCATAGTAGGCGTCGGCGACGAAGTAGAAGGGTTCTGCGATGGCGACGATCCCGAGGAGCGCAAGCATCTTGTCGAGCAGGGTGCGGCGATCGCGATTGGACCACACCAACCCTTCGTGGATTTGCATGGCGAGCGGCACGGCGAAGACGCTGGCTGCGGCCTGAACGAGCACGCTCACAGCCTGGAGGGAATGTCCCATGATGAATTCGGGCTTGGTGTTCGACTTGGACTGCTGATGCAGGAGTTTGACCGCCGGCATCTTGCGCCCGCGCTTTGGGATCTTGATGCCGTCGCCGACCACGATACACCTTCCGTTGATGCGCAGCGGCTGCGGGAATAGCCGCAGCACCACCTGGGTCCACAGCGCCGCGAGCCGATCGAGCTTCACGGCGGGGCTGTGAAAGTGATCGACGAGCTTGTTGTAGAAGCGAGCCTCGAGCTTCAGCGCCCGCACGAGGCTGGTTACGCCCAGCAGTTCCGTCCGCACCGTGAAGCCTGCCACGGCGGTGGCGAACCACAGGAAGGTGCGCAGACGCGAGAACGCCGGACGCAGCAGCCAAATCGCATTCCACCAGGGCATCCACAGCGGCATCGGGCCCTCTCGATTCTGTTGCCAGCATAGTATAGCACTGGTATGCTAAACCTATGACAAACAAACGCCTGGCAGTGATCAGAAAGCGCATTGGAAGCATCAAGGCGCAGCTGGCCGGCATTGAAGACATGCGGCCCGGATCGCTCACCCGCCAGTACAAGGATCCAGAGAACCGGAGGGGACCCTACTACCAGCTCAGCTACACGCGGCAGATGAGGAGCCGGACCGAATATGTTCCGCGCGACTATCTGCCCGAGGTGCGGCGTGAGATCCGCAACTATAAGCGCTTCAAGGCGCTCACCGCCCAGTGGATCGCCTTGAGCATCGAGCAGAGCCGCTTGATGATGAAGCGAGCCTTGCGACGGCAATGACCCGCGGTGCTATCCTCATCCGATGGGCAAGCGACGCGCAAAACACCCCTTCGAGAACAACCCGTTCACTGACGCCTTCCTCGAATGGATGGGCTCGTCCGAGGGGGAACGCTCGGTCTACGCGCTCGATCTGGTCTTCGCCGCACTGGATAATGCCGACGTTGACCCCAAACGGCGCAAGATCGTCTGGGACGACGGGAAACGGCTGTCGATCGAGCAGTCGGCAGAACGCATCCATGCCGAGCATCCGGACGTGCCGCGCGACTTGATCGAAACTCACGTGCTCGGGTGGCTCGAGGGCTTTGCGCCGGAATCCTACTCCGAACGCCAGCTCGAGGAGCTCGACCGGCTCACTGAGCAGTGGCTTGACGACTACGAGCGAAAGTCACAGGCCGCCAGGAAGTAACCCAGAACTCGGCACTCTCGAGGAACAGGCAATAGCCCCAGAAGAAGATGCCAGCGCCCAGCCCGTACACGGCGCTGGAGAAGCCCAGCGTCTTGTTCATCGTCAGCGAGGCGAAGCTGACATTCGTGCGATCCACGAAGGCGGCGAAGTAACACAGAATTAAGATCGGGATGAGGCGCCACATGACCTTTTTCATGGTCTGGCGCTCGATATCGGTGACAGCTCCACCCTGCGTCAGGGGAATGCTTGCTGATGATGGCACTATCGTTGTTGCCTTTTGGGCTATCGCCCTCTGCCGGAGGGATTGGCGTATTGTCGTAACTTTCTTGCGGGCAAGCCAACAGATGACGAATGGGTTGTCAATCCGCACCGCCCTGCACATAGCGCAGACGAGGTAGTCGCCGGACCACGGCTCGCCGATATCGAGCGCTCGGCACACTTGCAACGGAACGTAACATTGCGCGCGCGAGCGGCTTGGGTTTTACCGGGAGGTTACCTCGCGGTATAGTCCGCAAGACAATCGAGGAGCCACGGGATGCCGCACACAGTTCCTCTGCGCGTGGACGGCGCGTCCTATACCCTGCAGGTTGATGATCCGGATACGCCCCTGCTCTACGCGCTCAGAGACGAGCTTGGGCTGAACAATCCGCATTTCGGCTGTGGCCTGGCGCAGTGCGGCGCCTGCACCGTGCTGATCGATGGCCGCCCGGTGCGTTCCTGCGTGGTGCCGCTCTCCGCCGTACACGGTGAAGTGACGACGCTGGCCGGGTTGGGGACGCCCGAGCATCCGCATCCGCTGCAGACCGCCTTTGCCGATGAGCAGGCGACGTTGTGCGGGTACTGCCTGAACGGTTGGATCATGACGGCAGCCGCGCTGATCCGCGAGCGGCCGCACGCGAGCGAGGCGGAGATCCGCAAGGGACTCGCCGAGGTGAAATGCCGCTGCGGCGCGCATCTGTCGATCATCCGCGCCATTGCGCGCGTCACTGCCGCGTGATTGGGAGAACGGCTATGAATGAAACCGTTCTGTCCCGCCGCGCATTGCTTGCCGCCTCCGGCGCTCTGCTGATCGGATTCTCGACCGAACGTCCGTGGATCGGGACGGCGCAGGCTGCGGGATCGCCGGCATTGCCGCCGCCCCCGCCGGACGAGCTCGACAGCTTCATTGCCGTGCAGAAGGACGGTTTGGTGATCGCCTTCTTCGGCAAGGTCGATCCGGGCCAGGGTGTCGATGTGCCTATCGGTCAGATCGTCGCCGACGAGTTGGACGTGCCGTACGAGCATGTGCAGGTCGTTATGGGCGATACGTTCCGTACGGTCAACCAGGGCGGTGCATCCGGCAGCACCGGCATCGAGCGGGGCGGGATCTCGTTGCGCTATGCGGCAGCCGAGGCTCGGCGCGTGCTGATCGAGCGTGCCTCCGCTCATCTCGGGGTACCGGCGAGCGAGCTTGGCACTGAAGATGGCGCGGTGTTCGTTCTTGCCGATCCGTCGCGCCGCATCTGGTATGGTGACCTGACCGCGAGCGGGGCGTTTGACACGAAGCTGCAGTGGAACGGCAAGATCGGCAACGAGCTGGTCTCGCGCGGCCGCGCGCAGCCGAAGAACCCGTCCGATTACAAGATCGTCGGTAAATCCATACCGCGCAGCGACATCCGTGCCAATGTCTTTGCCCAGCAGCACTATGTGACGGACGTCCGTCTACCCGACATGCTGCACGCCCGCGTGCTGCGACCGTCGGTTGCTGGCGCGGTGCCGTTGTCGGTGGATGACACGGGGATCGCCGCCATTCCGGCAGCGCGGCTGGTACGGCTCGAGGGGCCGGGCGGTGGTACGATCGTCGCCGTGGTGGCCGAGCGCGAATGGAATGCGATCCGCACCATGAATGCCGTGAAAGTAAGCTGGTCGCAGCCGGAGCCTGCGTTTCCGGCGCAGGGTCAGCTTTATGAACATATTCGCGCCGCGCCGGTGGTAGCGCGCCAAGAGCCCGTCAAACGCGGCGATGTCGCCGCGGCGCTTGGGGGCGCTGCGCGCATCGTCTCCGCCGAGTACGAATGGCCGTTCCAATCGCACGCCAGCATGGCGGGTGGCTGCGCGGTCGCGGATGTGCGGCCTGGCTCGGCGACGGTCTATAGCGGCACGCAGAAGCCGCATTTCCAGCGCGATGGGCTGGCTCGGCTGCTCGATCTGCCGCCGGAGGCCGTGCGCGTGATCTGGACGCGTGGTCCCGGCTGTTACGGCCGCAACGATGCCGGTGATGTCGCAATGGAAGCGGCGCTGCTGTCGCGTGCCACCGGCCGGCCAGTCCGCCTGCAATATATGCGCGATCAGGGCATCGCCTGGGATCCGAAAGGACCAGCTTCGGTGCATCGCTGTCACGCCGGGCTCGATGCGCAGGGCGAGGTGACCGCTTATAGTTTCGAGAGCAAGGGGTTTTCCCGGCTCGATGTCAACAGCGCCGAGAGCGATCCGCGCGATACGCTGCCCGGACAGCTTCTCGGCATGGGCCAGCGCCCGGCACAGGCCTTCGGCTATCCGGGCGAGACCTACCGCTTCCCGGCGATGCTGCTGGCCTGGGAAACCATCGCGCCGCTGCTGCCGAACGCCTCGCCGCTGCGCACGACGCATCTGCGCGATCCGGTCGGGCCGCAGATCAACTTTGCCAGCGAGAGCTTCATCGATGAGCTGGCCGCCGCCGCTGGTTCCGACCCCATTGAGTTCCGCCTGCGTTACCTACAGAACCCGCGCGGCACCGGCGTGATCCAGGCGGCGGCGGAGAAATACGGGTGGCAGCCGCGCCCTGCCGCGACGGCCCGCGACACGGGCGAAGTCGTCACCGGCCGCGGCGTCGCTCATGCGGAACGCGCGCACACCTTTGTCGCGGTGATCGTGGAGGTCGAGATCGACCGCCGCACCGGCATGGTACATCCCAAACATTGGGTGGTGGCGCATGATTGCGGGCTGGTCATCAATCCGGCGGGGCTGCAACGCACGATCGAGGGAAATATCCTCCACGCCTCCAGTCGCGCGCTCCTGGAGGAGGTCGCCTTCGACCCGCAGAAGGTGACCAGCGTCGATTGGGCCACATATCCAATCCTTGAGATCGGCCAGGCGCCGGAGCGCATCGATGTCGTCGCAGTCAATCGGCTGGACCAGCCGCCGGCGGGCGCGGGCGAGGCCAGCTCGCGACCGGTTGCGGCAGCCATCGCGAACGCAATCTTCGATGCGACCGGCGTGCGCCTGCGCCGCGCGCCGTTCACCCCGAGACGGGTGCGCGGCGCCCTCGCCTGAGGCGTCCGGCATGCAATGAAAGTACGGTCGGCTCGGCCGCTAGAGCCCAGGATAGGGTTGGCCCCAACGGTCCTGATACACGATGTCGGCGAGTGCGCCGCGGCCGACCGGACCGAACCGGCCAATGGGCCAGCCGATCGGCAGGATGGCGTAGGAATGCACGCCGGGCGGTAGCCCCAACGCCGTCTCTGTCTCCTTCTCGTACAGCAGATGACGCGTGGTCAGGGTCGAGCCGAGGCCAAGTGCACGTGCCGCCAGCAGCATGTTCTGCACCGCCGGATAGATCGAGGCGCCCGACCAGCGGTTGGGGGGAGCGGTATCTTCGATGCAGGCGACGATCCAGACCGGCGCCTCGTGGAAATGCTCCGTCAGATACTCCACTGCGGCGTGCTGGCGCTGGTAGCGCTCGGCGCTCACGCCAGGTGGCGGTGCGCTGGTACGGTAACGCGGCCCCACCACCTCGTCGAAAGCGCGCTTGTAATAGGCGGCCACCGCCTTCTTGATCGCCGCATCCTTGACCACCAGGAAGCGCCAGCGTTGAGTATTCCCGCCGTTAGCGGCGCAGGCGCCGGCCTGCAGGATCTTGCGGATCAGCTCGTCCGGCACAGGATCGGGCCGCAACCGCCGCATCGATCGCGTGGTGTGCATGATCTCGAACACGTCGGTGCCACCGTCGATTTTTTCCGCCATTCCGTCCTCCTTGCATGGAGCCCCGTGGCCATGACACCACACGCGCGATCCCGGTGCCATACTCCGATCGCCCCAGTGCGGCGGATCGGGTAGGATCAGGCGCGCCGGCACGGGTATCTTCCGGCCGGAGGACGTTCGACGGAGAAAAAGACTATGCGCATGTCCCTGCTGTCGCTCGCCACGCTTGCTGGGCTGTCGTCGCTGGCTGCCGCGCCAGCAGCCCTCGCTGCGACCCGAACGAACGTGGTGCAGCCCGACAGTCCGGTGACCGAGGTGTATTATTACTACCACGGGCACCGCTATCCCTATTACTGGAACCACCACTACTATCACCATCGCTACTGGGGGCACAATCATTGGCACTACTATTGAGCCTCTCCGTCTGCCGGTTTTGTTCGGATGGCCAGGGGACAGCGCTCCCCTGGTCGGCCCGTCTGCGCCGGTTTGGCAGGCATGCCGCCGGGTTCCTGCTTGTCGTCGGCTTGCTGGTTGCGAGCGGCTCGGCATGTGTCCGGGCGCAGGAGAATCAGCACCGCGTCGCGCTGGTGATCGGCAACGCCGCTTATGGGCATGTCGAGCGGCTCGCCAATTCCGGCAATGACGCAAAGCTGATCGCAGACACGTTGCGACGTCTCGGCTTTACGGTGATCGGCGGCGGCGCCCAAACCGACCTCGACAAGTCCCATTTCGAGCAGCTCGTGCAGGACTTCGGCCGGCAGATCCAGGGTGCCGACGTGGCGTTGTTCTATTACGCCGGGCACGGCGTGCAGGTGGAGGGAAAGAACTGGCTGCTGCCGGTCGATGCCAATCCCTCGCGCGTGCAGGACGTCGACTTTCAGATGATCGATGCCGACCTTGTGCTGAAGCAGATGGACGGCGCCGGCACGCGGCTCAACATCGTCATCCTCGACGCCTGCCGCAACAATCCGTTTGGCAGTCTCGGCACGCGGGGGGTTGCCGGCGGGCTGGCGGAGATGCGCGCGCCGGAAGGCACGTTGGTCTCGTTCGCCACGCAACCCGGCAACGTCGCCGCTGACGGCAGCGGCCCCGACGGGCCCTTCGCGATGGCGCTGTCCGACGAGATGCGTCAGCCAGGGTTGGACATCTTCCGGCTGTTCAACGGTGTCGGGCTGAAGGTGAAGCACGAGACCCAGGGTGCGCAGCAACCATGGGTCTCGAGTTCGCCGATCGACGGGGATTTCTTCTTCACACCTACCGAGGCGTCATCCGAGGCACCGGTCGCGACTGCGCTCGAAACGCCGCCGTTGCAGGAACCGGCAGGCAGCGCCGAGTTCTACCTCGGCCGTGCCCCTGCCGTCGCTTCGGTCGCTCGCCGACCAAGGACAGCCGAAGGCGCAGACGGATCTCGGTCTGCTGCTGGCCAAAGGCACGGGAGTGCCCAAGGACTATGCTGCCGCAGTGCCGCTGTTCGAGCATGCCGCCGCGCAGGGCTACGCCCGCGCGGAGTACTTCACCGGGGTGATGCACGAGCGTGGGTTTGGCGTGCCGCGCGACTATAGCGCGGCGCTTGATTGGTATCGCCGCGCGGCCGAGCAGAACTATGCGCCGGCGCAGGTCGCCGTCGCCCGGTTCTATGGGGTCGGCATCACCGTTCCGCGCGATCCGGCGGAACGCAACAAATGGCTGCTGCGCGCCGCCGGCTTGGGCAGCCCGCTCGCGCAGACCATCCTCGGAAACATTTACCGCCGCGGAGACGGCGTGCCGACAGACATGGCGGCGGCGGCGCAATGGTATCAGCGTGCGGCGAAGCATGACTTTCCGCCGGCGGAGGTGCAGCTCGCGTTCATGTATCAGCATGGCGCCGGGGTGCCCAAGGACCTTGCCACGGCGCTGCAACTGCTGCGTCGGGCTGCGGGCAAGCGCAATGCGGTCGCAAAGAGTGCGGTTGCTGTCGCACAGAACGCGATCGGGGAGTTCTATGAGAACGGGTGGGCGGTGCCGCAGGACTACGTCCAGGCGCGCATCTGGTATCAGTTGGCCGCCGCCCAGAACAACGCCGCGGCGAAGTTCAATCTCGGCAGGCTTTACGCCACCGGGCACGGCGTGCCGCGCGACCCCGTCGAGGCACGCAAATGGTTCGAACAAGCGGCCGCCGCGGGCAACCAGATGGCGATCGCCCGGCTGGCGCGGACAGGGTCAGGGAACGCCAATCCATGACCTGACGCTAATGCTCGTCCTGGCCGCGTAGGAACTCCCGCACCGTCAAACGGCCGACGATCAGCTCCTCGATCACCAGGGCTTGCATCTCCACTCGTCTGGCACGACCGCGGCGCAGCAGCAGATCGCCGATCGCCGCGCGGTCGATCGCCAGCCGTCCGATCGCCAGGGCCCCAATAGCCAACGCGCCCAGCGCCAGGGCTCCGGTGGCCACAGCCCCAATCGCCAGTGCGCCCGCGCGATAGGCGGCAAGCTGGCCTGGTCGATCAGCCCTGATCGGCGGGCGCAGGTCGCGAATTGCCGGCAATGAAGGCGCCGTGTCCTGCTTCACCATCTGCTGTCCTCCCGACGCAAACTCCGCCGGAACCTGCTGCTATAGCAGTGGTCGTCGGCGGCACCGCGATGCATTGGCTGCCAGCAAGCCGCACGGGCGCCGCTCCGTCAATCGCCTCAAAAGCCTGCGTCAAAAGACTGTAATATCGTGGCGACCGCTTGATTCAGCGGTGCGCGGATCTTCAACACATGGCTTGTGAAAAACAGCGTCTTCATAAAGGCGACCCTGCATCGCACCAGCTCAGGCGAGTTGAGGCATGGAACATAAACGTCCCGGAACCCGTGGCCGTCGAGCAGCGGGACGAAGCTCGCGCCCCGGATGAGATCGGAGATCCCCCGTGCGACGTCGGCCATGGCAAAGAAAGCGTCGTGAGACCTGGCGTCAGTTCGTATTTCCTGCACGAAACTCGGGTTGCTCTCCGCATCGAGCGTGAGCAACACGAATGCCGAGACCCGCGGCCTCGTGCTGGCGACCCTGACGCCCAGGACTTCGGGGTCCACCGTTTGCTTGCGCTGCCATGCGGGCTGGTCGACCGCCGTCCCGGCAAAGAGTTGCTGGGCGAGCGGCTCGCTGTATTGCACGAGGCTGCTGAAACGCAGCCGGAAAACGGGATCTCCTTTCAGAAGCTGCACGCCTCCGTCCCCGACGCCCACCTTCACACGGTTGTTGGCGAACAACTCGAACCCGTGGCGCAGGCAGAGATCAAGGGCGCAAATCGTCTTACCGGCTTCGCCATGGCCGAACAGCACCACTGCCCTTCCTTGCCGCACGACGGCAGATGCGTGTAGCAGGTATTCGCCCCGGCGCTGGCGCACCAGTTCCGAAAGCAGATGCAGCCACATTGCCAGCAGCGTCGACCCTTGGATGTCGGCCCACGGGGCCTGGAAGGTGCAGACATCCGCTTCGGCTTCGTAAACGGTCTCGTACGAAGCCCGGTCCAGGTAACGTAGGATCGGCAGCCGCTCCCGCAGGTCGGCTGGGGCAACCGCAAATTCGAAGTACCGACCGGTAAACACTTCCCGCAGCAGGCCGTCCAGGCTCTGAAGCGCGGGCGGGCAATCAGTCTCGAACCGAACCGCACAGGAGTCGATCTCGACGCGCACCGCCGGCAAGCGGCCGCCCGTCGCCGGTGCAAGGGCGATCGGCAGGGTGCCCGCAACCCGGTGCATCGGGGTTATTCCACCTTTCGAAGGGCAAAGTCGATGAACGTATAACTCAGTCCGAGCCAATGCACCGCCGCTTCATCGCAGCGATAGTCGATGACGCCAGTCGGCTGGAAACAGTGATCCGCCGCTTGGCGCAATAATGTGCGGATGTCCTTGGCTGTAAAGATCGTTACGGGAGCGCCGAAGCATCGCCTGCGCCCCGTGTCGATTGGTTCACACCAGAAATCGGTGGATACGATCAGATAGCCGTCGGGGATCAGGATGCGACGCATTTCCCGGAAAAGCCGATCGGCCACAATGCCGTGCTCGATCACGCTCAGACACGTTGCTGCTCCGAAATACGAGTCTGGGTAATGGCTCTCAGTCGCATCGCCCATGACGTAACGGACCTTGCCGTCAGGTTCGCTGAAGTCCCGGCGGAACGCCGGGTTGATGACCTCGACCCGAAAGCCGAAATCCGCCAACCACCGGGAGATATGCGAGTAGTCACGGATGCCGCCGACATCCAGGACAGGATGCAGCCTCGATACGTTGGCAAGAACGAAGTTGCAGGCGCGTAGGGCATCCCATGCCTTGGCCGGAGACCGGGCATAGGGTTGCAGCCCGGCCGCCTGCACCAGGGCATTCGCTTCCTGCCAATCGGCGCTTCGCTTAAGGGTTCCATTCATCGTCATCGGCCGCCGCCGTCGCCGCGCGCCGCGGCGCCTGCTTCGTTGCCGCAAGCGGGAGCTGAGGCCGCCGCTCGTGCCATTTCCGGTAAGCCTCGGTCCAAGTCTGCGACATGATCTCTGCGCTCGCCTTCTGGCCGTGAAAATGGCCGCAATGCCGGCACAGCAGGGTGAACGCGCCAACCAGCCGCTGCGGCGTCACGTCCCGCAGCGTGCGAACACCTATCCCCCAGCCGAATATGCGGTCGATGCTGCCGCCCGCGCCGCACGGGTAATACCCGTAGCGGGTCAGTGCCATGCCGCACTGGAACGGGATGGTGCAGCCGCCGGCGTAGTCCGCGTCGGCAAAGTCATCGAGATCCTGCGGCGCGACATTGTACGCCACGAAGGGTTGCACCACCGACGTCTTGCGCGTGTTGCGAATGACGACCCAGTTGTGCAGGCGCTGCAGTACCGCCTCCACCCGCTTCCCGTATCCATTCGACGTGACTTGGATCGTGACCTGGGGAAAGCTGTCACGATAACGGCCCAGGTGATCCAGGATCGGCAAGATCTGCGGATGCAGTGTGGGCTCGCCGCCGAGAAGGACGATCTTGCGCCACCGCCAATTCAATTCCAGCGACTCGTCGACGAACTGCGCGACCTGCCCGACGCTCATCCGCTCGCCCGAGACCGCCTGCCTGCTGGACCGGTCGCAGTTGTAGCACCTCAGATTGCAGGCCGTGATGATTTCCAGCTCGATTTGCGAAATCATCCGTTCGATCATCGGCCTGCGCGCCAGGTCGCAATCCTCAAGCAGGTGCTGCTGATGGCTTGTCACGATCGCTCGTCACCCGGGCCGCGTGCCGGTCAGGTTGAGGCGGTCAACGGGCACGACGGCCGGCGGCCCCGCGCAGCAAGTGCAGACCTGCGGGAGCATGTCGATCTTGTCCAGCAGGGCTGCGACGGCAGTGGGCACGCGCGAGCGGAATTGCACAACGCTCCTGCCAATTACGTCGGCGGTGACGCGATCGAGTCCGGCCACGTCGTGATCCGTGACCAAGCTGATCGGCACATAGCAAATGCCCAGCTCGCGCGCAAGGAATGCCTCGGGCGCCGCCGACATGGTGATGAAGTGCCCCCCCAGGATGCGGAACATGCTGTTCTCCGCGCGGGTGGAGAATCGCGGTCCTTCTATAACGACCATCACGCCGCCTTCGGCACAGGGCAGCCCGGCCGCCCGCACAAGCGCGATGACACTGCGGCGACGCGGCCCGTCGCAGACCGGTTGGCTGACATCAACATTGCGCACCTCCGTTCCGCGATCGAAGAAGGTCGAGGCACGGGTGCGGGTGAAGTCAATAATCTGGTCGTAAATCGCTAGCGTCCCCAGCGCGACGTCCGGCGTGAGGCTGCCGCAGACCGAAACGCCGAGCAGCAGATCGACCTTCGCGTCGCCGAACGCCCAGATGTTAGCGCGGTAGTTGACTTGGTGAGCCGCGACCCGATGCTCCGAGCCGTGCCGCAGCATGGTGACGATTTCATGAGCGCTGTGCCGTCCCACCCGCATCGGCGCCGACGTGTCCCCGTATGGCGTCTTGCAGGGCTTCTCCTGATACGCGATTCCGAGGGCCGCCAGCGTATCACCCCCGCCGATGATGCCGATGCGCATCTGGGTTCTCAGCGTTCAGAGCGACCAGGCTCCGCGCGCAGGTCGCGCACGGGCCCACGAGGTCGCCGCAAGTCCTTTCCTGCGGCTCGTTTCGCCGCCGCACGACCATGCTCCCCAGAAAACATGACTGCCCCCGAGCCCGTGTAGACCTGGCCGTATCCTAAGCCGCCGTCCGCCGATCCGTCGAGCAAGCAGTATACGCGCGTTGCAGGCGGACCTTACGCGCCGCCAGCAGCGAGAGCGCCGATCCTGCGCGCGGCATCCATCCCGCTCGCGATCGACTGGGTCATCAGCATGTCCTTCCACCGGCCGTACTTGCCGCAGGCAAAGACCGAATGCTCCTCCAAAAAGCCGAGGATCAGGTGGACGCTTGCTTCGGTCCGCCGGTTGTAAATGACGTGCCCGTAGCGGATATCCTCGATCCGCTCGACGCAAATTTTCTGCGCCCGGCCAAGCAGGCCGACACGGACCAGCCCCTTGCGGCACTGATCGATGGCTTGAAGCGGAGACACCGGATGCCGGACGGAATGATGACTCATCTCCGCCATGACGACGTTCGATCCTTGCGGCGCATTGCAGGCCGCGTAGGCAGACGCAAGCGTCAGCCGGTAGAACGGCACATCGGCCCTCGGAAACCGCAGGAAGGAGAAGGCCGGGACGGACCCATCGATGCCGAAGCCAACGACGTAGACGGACGCGTAGATCAGATCGGCGGCCGCCTGGCGCACCGCCGACGGTGGGTCCTTGATCAGGCCGACGATCTCCGGCAGCGGCAGGCTCAAGGCCAAATGGTCGTAGGACACAGCTCCGCCACGCGCGAGGGCGACGTGCCTGCCGCGCAGATCGATCTCGACCACTTCGCTGCCGAAATGCAAACTGTCTGCGGGAAGCAGTTCGGCGATGGCGCGCGGCAGCGCCTCGATGCCGCCGAAACGCGGATACTTGAAGCGGCTTTCCGTCCGGGGCCCTCCGGACGCATTCCCTAACCTCCGCGGGGCGAACAGCGAAGGCAGCGAAGGAGCCTCGACGCGCTTCGCCCAGTCGGGCGGGATTTCGTCGAGGCTGAAGCGCAGCCGCTTCGATTCGTATCCCTCCAGAAACAGATCGAATATCCGCCTGCCACAGCGCCCGATGACGTATTCGCGGTAGCTGGCCGGCGCTCCGGATGCTCTGCGGCAGGCAAGGTCGCAAAGCACCCGGACGCGCTCCACCACTGGAAGCCAGTTGAGATTGCGCTGGAATGGGACCGGCACCACGCCTTTCAGGCCGCTGCGGACGGCGATACAAGACTCGGCTGAAAAATCGGCTAGCTCGAGGCCCGGCAGCGTCGCAAAAAGATCCACCAGCTCGGCCGGCACGCCGAGCAGGATATGGGGACCGTGATCGAAGGCAAAGCCGTCGGCGCTCTCGGTCCTGGCAAGGCCGCCAGGCCGGTCTTCTTTTTCGAAGGCGGTGAAGGAGATCTTTCGGCGCGTCAGTTCGAGGGCGCAGCCGAGCCCGGACAACCCCAGCCCTACGATCACGGCCGACGGCACTAGTCAGCGCCCTTAACAGGGCCCGCCTCGTGCGCGTGGGCCGCCAGTGCGCCCAGGTAGAACGGATGGTGCTGCAGGCGCGTGATTAGATCTCGGTTCTGTGAAACAATCCTTTGCTTCGCCGAGAAACCCGACTGGATGGACTGCAGCGACCGGTCACCGGCGAATGCATGATTAATCACGGTGTATCGGAACGGTATCGAGTCGAATACATCCAGGAGCGCCTCGACGTTGTTCCGGCCATCGATCATGAAGAACAGCATCGGCATCATACCGAGCGCTTGCACCTGCGCGACCCCGTCCCGCGCCTCGCCGATCGAGCCCTTGGCGGCGATTCGCTCGGCATTTTCGATGCCGATCACCATGCCGCGGCATCCACTGGCTGCGAGACGACGGAGCCGGGCGTCGGACAGGTAGTTAGGCGAAAGCTGACAGAAATAGCTGAACTGGCCGTCCGTCCGCACATGGAAATCGCGCAGGGCATCGAACTGTAGCGGACTCAGCAGCAGGTTCGGGTCCATAAAGTAGAAATGCCGATGGCCGTGAGCCCATATGCGCTCTATATCGCGCATCGTCGCGGGGAAGCCTTCGTGCGCGCTGCGCCGCGCCTCGCCATAGTAGCAGAAGCTGCACCGCAGCGGGCAGTTCATGGAATAATTGATGGAGAATGTGGGCAGCAGGCGCATCCGTCTGCCGTCGAAGTGTTCCCCGTTATACGCGCGGTGACGCTCCGCATCGAGCCATGCCGGAGTCAGCTCGAGGCCGGGACCGTTGGCCTCCGGCGCAATCGCCGAGCGGAAATCGAGCCGATCGACCGCCGTAAAGTCGTAGCCCGTCAGCTCTCGCAATGCCGCTGCCTGAGGGCCGACGACCGTGCAGACGGGATAGTTCGCGATCAGGGCATCAAGCAGCCCTATGAAGCGCTCGGGGTTCCAGTCGAAGCACATCCACGTCCCAGCCGTCTCGAGAAAAAGGACGACGGAGTTGCTCGCAGGCAGCGGGTCTGGCGGGTCGAAACGCAGGTCGATGACATCCACCTCTTCGGGCGGGAAGAAGCTGGCCAACCGGTACACGTCGTAGGGCGTGTTGTTGATCAGCCGTCTCTTGGCGCCGATCAAGAATAGGTGCCGCGGCCTGACTCGCGTGTTGTTCACGAGGGTCATGCGTGCGCTTCCCGCATCGCGTCACGCGCCTGACGCCAACGCGCAGCGAAGCCCGTTGCGTAGCCCAGGCGTTGCGCGACGTTGGCGACCTGACCGGCGAATGCCTCAAGCTCGATCGCGCTCCACGACCAAAGCGGCCGCTGGCCCGGCAGCGCTCCCGGCCGCTTGTCTGCAATTCGGCGGAATTGCGCGGCCGAGAGCTTGGGCTCTATCCCGGCAAACGCCGCCAGGCGCAGATAGGCGTTGTGATCGAGCTGTTCGAGGCTTACGACGGTCCAGCTATCTTTCGGCAGTTGCTCAAACTGTGCGAGAACCTCGCGGTTCAGCATGCTCCAGTACCACCCGAGCTTGCCTATGCGGCAAAGCGCCTGCCAGTCGTCGAACTTGCTTCCGCAAGGGACCGGGCGGCTGAAGAAATGATGTGGGGCGCCGATCGCGTGGTAGCCGACCGCGGCCGCGCTCAACGATTTGCGATAGGGTGCTTCGTACCAGCCCTTGGACCAGAGTGAGTTGACGGTGTCGACCGGATCCCTGGTGATAAGGATGAAGCGCGGCGCGAAAGCATCGAACAGCAGCCTGATGCTGAGCGAGAGATACGCGCTCGCCTCGAAGAAAAGTTTGCCCGTCCTTTGCGCAGCTTCGATTTCGCGACTCTTGATGTCCAGGAAGCCGGCGTCGTCGACCGGCAGGCGATTCCATCGGCAATAGCGATGGAACGCTTCGTTCAGTGGATCCGATTCATGCAAGGCGAGAACATCGCCCTCCTGCTGGAAGAGCGCTGTGAGGAAATGCGTCCCACAGCGGCCGGTGCCGACCGCCATGACAGGGCGCGCCTCTGGACCGCGACGGCCGTTCATCGTGTTACTTCCTGCGCGAAGCGTACCTCGGGGCAGCCGGAAGGAACCGCCCGGCATAGCAGTCGCCATTCGGCCTGGAAACGCTCCTCGCCTTGGCGGTCGCCGCATGTGCGCAGCGCGATCAGGACGTTGTCGGCAAGCACAGGGTCGAACGGGTTCAGCTCCGCCGCGCGCCGTAAGTGGCAAGCGGCTTGCCGCGGATCCCCGGCCCGCAGCAGGGCTCGACCAAGGGCGGCCCGGCTGCTCCACAAGTCATCGCGCAATGCCATCGCACGCCGATAGTAGTCTAGGTCGCCGCTGAGTGTCGCGACTAGGCTGCAGAGGCGCCATTCCAGAAGCACGAGTTTGGCGTGAGCTTCACCGCGCGGACGGCCCGCATTCGTCCACGCCGCGCGCTCCCATTCTACGCGGAATGTGTCGTACGCTGGCGGAAAATGCCCCCCATTCAGGTCGTCCTCGCAAAGCCCCCCAGCATTTTCGATGAGGGCTATGGCCCGCCGGCACGCATCGAGCGCATCTGCGTCCTCGCCCGCGCGCCATAACGCCTCGGCAAGATTGAGGCGGAGAAGCGGCCTTTCCGGCGCCAGTTCCACCGCCTGCCGCAACAGGCCGGCGGCGCGGACGACGCAGGTATAATCGAAGGCACCTTCGCGCTGAGCTTGGCGCGCGATCACCAAGCCTAGCAGAGCGCACGCCTGCGCGGTCGGCTGTTCTGAGATAGTGCGGTTCAGTTCGGAGATCAGCGGCGGCCCGGTGTCCGGCGCGGAGTTCGTCGCAGTATGGCAACAGAATAGTTCCCACAGCCGGCCGGCTGCATCGCGCCCTTGCGCCACGTCGGCGGAGCCGCGGCGCCGAGCCGCCTCGGTGAGATCAGACCAATGCCGCGCGACCAGTGATACGATGCCGTTCCACAGAGCAGAAAAAGCGAAGTCGCTCACGCGCCGTGCGGCAGCATTCGCCAGGCGACGACGTTCGATCTCGTCGCTTAAATAATTATCGAGCCGAGGCCAGAGCGTCTCCTCGGTGTAAAAAACGCATTCTTCTCCGTCACGAAAATAATCGGCGACTTCCTCGTTCTCGGCCTCTTGGAAGAGCAGGGCACCCATGGACGCGGCTTCGAAGACGCGCAGGTTGCATTCGCGGCGAACGCTGCGATTGAAGACGACCCGCGACCTTTGCAGCAGGCGACGGTAGTCGGCGCGCGCGACACCGCTGCGGATCACGACGTTCCAGCGGCTGCCGAGGCGGATCGCCAGTTGCCGCAGCCACGGCAGCCGGTGCCGCTGTTCGGCCGGGTGGAGGCTCCCGACATAAAGGACGTCGATGTCTCGCACGCCCTCGCGCGGCGCGCCAAGGAAGGACAGGGCGCAGCCGAAAAGGTTGCCGGTGACGACAGGCAACGCCAAGCGCTTCAGCAGCCCGGCACCCCAGGCATCAGTCACAACCATGTCGCAGCGCGGCAACGCATAGCGATAGTAGTGCCACAACAGATGCCAGTCGCCCGCGAGGCCGACCAGGGGAATTGGCGCCTCCCAGAGGCACGTAGGAATCGCACTGTACGGCAGCATTAAGGCAATGAAGTCGGGGCACCACCCCGCGGGCAGGCGAGCGAGGACCCGCTGCCATGTGTCTTCGTTGCGGATGACAATATCCGGGGCGTCGCAGGGATGAAAAGCCAGGCATTCGCCGTTCCGCCGCGCCCCGAACAGGTTCTCGTCGGCGTAATCCGACCCGACCGGTCCGAACAGGTAGCGAAGCGGCATATGGCGCCCCCGATCGACCGCTAGGTTTGCAAGCGCAACGGCCCTGCGCCGCGGTCGCCGGACCCTTGCGGCTGCACCCGCCGAGTTGGCGGCCGTCGCCGGTCCGGCGCGGGTTGCGGCGACAAACTCCGGTGGCGCGCGATATGCCCGAATACCTTGCCGACACTATCGAGTAGCTGGGCGATGTAAGGATCGTCGGGTTCCAGGTTCATGGGATGCAGGATGTTCAGAATGTTCGCGTGGGTCGCCTCGGCGCGAGGGAAGCTCGCATCCGCCATCCTCTCCCGCCCGGGCAGCAGGTCGCGCAGCCGGTCGTCGCTCGTGAAGAACGGTTGTGTATGGAGCAGAGGGCAGGGCGCCCGTCCGACCATTCCGCCCTCCGCCACGAGGGCTGAAAGCACGTCCCCGGCGGGCACGTCGTGCGCCAAGTTCGGCCGGTAAATCAGGTTCAGCCCACCGTAGAATCCTGCCGGCACTGATCCTTCAGTCGATTCGACCAAGCAGAGCGCGTCGCAGCCGTCCAGCGCCTTCTTCACCCGGCTGCGGATGACCCGCTTCTTCTCGTTGGTTTCGGATACCCGCTCCAGCATCAGCGATGCGCAGGCAGCCGCCCAAGGGTGCATGCGGTACTTCATCCCGACGTTCAGCGGGGCGAGGCGATCCCAGTGATCCCGACCGAAGCGCCCGCCCGAAGGCCACCGGTTGATATGTCCGACGAGCAACATGCGCTCGTACAGGTCTCGCGATCGCGTGACCGCGATTCCGCCTTCGCCGCCGGTCACCGCCTTGCCGCCGATCGGCGCGCCTTGCAAAGAGAAGCAGCCGATGTCGCCGAGCAGGCCACATGATTCGCCACGCCATTGCGCGCCGTGGCAGTGACTGCAATCCTCGATCAGCACCAGCTTGTGCCGCCTCGCGATTGCGCAAATCATGTCCATATCGCACACATTGCCGTGCATGTGGACCACCGAGATCGCTTTCGTTCGATCGGTGATATTCCGTTCGAGCGAGGCCGGATCGCACAGCATCGAGTGCGGGTCGACGTTGCAGAACACGGGCCTCGCCCCGACCTGCACCGCCGGGGCAATCGCCGAGATCCACGAATAGCAGGGATGCACTACTTCGTCGCCCGGCCCGACGCCGGCGGCCAGGTAGGCGCACAGCAGCGCCGAGGTGCCGTTGCTGAAACTGAGGCAGTGGGGCGCCCCCACGAACGCGGCGAATGCCTGCTCGAACTGCGCAATCGGACCGTCGGGTGAGACGTTGGAGAAGATGCTGCCGTCGATCAGGCGACCCAGCGCGGCCTTGAGCGCGTCAAGACTTAACGGCGAGACCAGCTTCGCGTGCTGCGTCACGGCAGCAGGCCCGCCGTGCAGCGCTAGGGCAGACTTATTGAGGTGGCTCATTCCTGTCTCCGCTGTCGGCATGTCGCTCTGCTCTATCTTGTCACATACCAGAAGGATAAACCACCTTCCGCTGCAGTGGATCGGATCGATCCAGCAACCCGAGATATTGCAGCCTGCTTGGATCGATCTGGATACGATGCTCGGTGCGGCGCAACGCCTGCCGGATGTGGGCACGCAACACATCGCGCAAGCTGGTGTCACCCTCCAGCAATCGGTCGATGCAGACGCCGAACTGCTCGATGCGGTTGTAGCCGAAGTTAACGATGTCCAGGCCGATCGATGCGGCGAAGTCTAGGAACGCCGGCAGTTCTTGGAGATTCTCCTCGACGATCGTGAAATGTCCAATGATCTTAAGGTCGGTGCCAGCCGCCTGTCGGGCCTGCTGGATCATGCCAAGATTGCGCAACAGCCTGCTCCAAGCCCCCCCCGTGACACGCGCGCGTAGGTCTCGGCGGTCGCAGCATTGAAGGAGATGTAGATGTAGTCGGAGTGGGTGGCGATTTGCGCCGCCGTCCGCGGCGAGACGACGAGCCCATTGGTGACAAAGTTCACCTTCTTGCCTATGCTCGCCAGGTAGTCCCACAGGCGCCGCGCCGTCGGGGCCGCCAGCGGCTCGCCGCCCTCGCAGATGATCTCGCCCACGGACGGCCAGTCGATGTTTCGCACGAGCGTTTCGACCGAGAGAAAATTGCGCTCCGCATGGTCTTGCGGGCACATCACGCAGTCGATGTTGCAGAACCAGCCAAGCGAAAGCGTAAGCTTGTTGATCCGGGGAAAGACCGGCGATGGCGACAGTCCGGAAGGTGGTAGGCGCTTGCTGTTGAAGGTCAGCAGGTTGCAACGATCGAAGCACCGCAGCGTGCCGGTCCGGGATCGGTCCTGCTGCAATCGGACCTGCTCGCCCGCCAGGATCGCTGCCAGGGGTGCCTGATATATGTTGCCGTAAGACACCGGCTCCTTGTGGCAGCAGGCGTAAACTTCTCCGTCGCGGTCGATAAAGACCGAGGTCAAGACTGTACTCGCAAAGGGTGTGACCTCGCGCCGTCGGGGCAGTGGACACGTGGCGATGCTCCTATGTCTCGACCCTCTCGGTCTTGTGCAGCACGATGGGAGTCCGGCGGATGAGACCTCGAACGGTGTAAGCGCACCATAGGATTGGGCTGATACAGGAACCCAGCTTCTCGATGCCGAACATCATGACGATGCCGATCCTGGTCGCGACAGAGGGTGTCGTGATCGGCTCGAACCGGCGGCATAACCCGGTCCACAGGTCGAAGCGCGCCACGATCATGGTGACCGCCACAAGGTACGTGCTCCAGGCCAGCGCGCCGTACGCCGCGAGAAGCCAGCGTCCTGAAATAATGCACCAAATCATCGCGATCAGGAAGGCGATCGGGTAGACGGCCCAGGCAAGGTTCGAGTGCAGCAGGCGCACGATCATGACCCACGCGGCGGCCCGCGAGTGGTTCGTGTGGCGCAGTGTGTCCACCAACTGCTTCGTGCACCAGATCGTGTTCATCGAGTTGAACCACACCACACCCTGGCCGATAAGCACCCGGATCGACCCCGGCGTCTGTCCGACGTTGAGCATCGGGTGTGCATGGATGGGGATGCCGCACAGCGCCAAGGCGTGGCCGAATTGCGTGTCGCAGCTAGGCGGCCTGAAACCGCCCAGATCGGTGAGCACATCCAAGCGGAAGAACTGGCCGTGGCCCAGCCCGTGTGACAGCCAGCCGCCGAAGACGCGCCGCATCGACCCGTCGGGGCTGGAAAACGCGGCCGGCTGACGGCGCATGCCGGGGACCTCCACCGTCAGGGCGAACAGAGCGTTATGGATCGGCCGGGCCATCAGATAAAGCTCGTGTAAGCTCGACGCATTCTTCATGTTCTGGAAGTAGACAGGCACCTGCTGGATCGCCTTGAGATCCGGTACATCGCGGATGCGCTCCTCAATATAGGCGAGCGTCCGTGGATCGGGCGACGAATTCCGCGTCATAGACGCCGATGAAAAGATCCTCGGCCCGTTCGCCGGCCACGCCGAGCTGCGCGAGAGCAAAGTTCAGCTGGTCTGCCTTGCAAGTATCCGTTCCTGTTGTACAATGAAGATGCACGAAATTGGGCTTTCTGATTCTCCGCAGCGCTCGATTTCAGCACATGGGCCGTCGATCCGGGGCCGTCGCCTTCGCGCGATGTAGTGATGAACACGAACCGGACCTGCGCAGCCGCCGTGCAGTCCAGCGCAGCCATGCGGCGGAGGAGATTGCCAACAACAGCCTGCTCGCGCAGCAACGGGATGAGGACGACAAATCGCAGCGCAACCCGCGGCGTGTGCGGCTCCATCCGGTTGCCGTCCTCGATCCAGCGGATCGAGCGTCGTGTTTGCCACGCGTTCCTGACGGCGATCAGCAGGCAGAGTGAGAAGATGGCGAAGGCGATCATGCGGCCTCCTAGCCCCGGCTCGCGGACCTTGCGGAGTTACAAAACCCGTTCCATGGGCACGCAGAATGCGCACTGATAGCAACGCAGGGTCGAATCCTCCTTACGACCCTCGGCGACGTCCAGAACGTGCCGACGCACTGGCGAGTGGGCCATGATGTCCCCGAAGGTCCGGCTATGGAGATTCCCGATCACATAATCCAACGCGAAATCCTGGCAGCACAGGCTGAGGTCGCCGCCCGGTACCAAGACAGGCTTGGCGAAGTCGAATTTTGCGCATCGGAACGGGCCGGATCTCGCCCGCGCGGGGAGGCGCCCGATGCGCAGGAGTCCGGCGCGGCTGTGCAGAGACCGGCGCTCCAGCCGGGCGCCGAACCGTTCGCAAAGCGCCGCCAGCTCGTCCAAGGATTCGGCAGAGCCGAACGGCCCGGTGACGGAAATCACCAGCTCGGCAATGTTCTGCCGGCTCTGGAGAAGGGACAGTATGTTGTCGCGCACCTTCCCAGGATCGAGGTTGCGCCGTGTCCGCCGGTAGGTGTCCGTGTCGAAGCCGTGGCAACTAATGTCGACATAAGATAGAGTAAGATGCCGTAGTGCCTTCACGCGCTCCGGCGTCAGGGCTTCGCCATTGCTGTAGACGTTCACTTTCCCAACGAAGCTCTGTTCGGCCGCGAGCCCGAGCAGCTCGATGATGTCGGGATTCTCGAAGGGCTCCGAAAATCCACCAAAGCTGAAAGCCTCGAATTGCGTGTCCGCCAGATTCGGCAGCAGCGCCGCGAACTCCTGCTTCGACAGGTAGGCGGGCTTCCCGTGCATCGCCGATCGAAACGGCCCCTGTGGGCAGTATATGCAATCGGCCGCGCAGGCAGCGGTTGCAGTTATGTTGAGGAGCATTGGCTTTCCCGTTACGCCGCGCGGCGCGCCAGGCAGAGGCGGATCGACTTGTCGATCCGCCTGGCGCGCTGCGCATAATCATACCGGGCCGCGCACGCCCGTGCGGATGCGCCAAGACGATCGAGCAGGACGACATCGCGAACGGTGGCGGCGACCAGAGCGGCGATCGCGCCAGGGTCATCAGGTGCGACCACCACGCCGTTAACACCATCCTTCACGACCTCTCGCAAGGAGGGGAGCGCTGTTGCTATCACCGGCAAGCCGCAGGCGAAATACTCGAACAGCTTCATCGGCGAGGAAAACTCCGCCAGGTACCGGCTGGGTGGATAGAGCAGCAGCCCTATGTCTGCCGCGCGGAGATAGTCGGCGACCGACTCGTGCGGCACGCGCGGCATAATGGCAAGCTGCGACAGGCCGAATTCGCAAGCGAGCGCCGCCAGCTTTGCGCAGGTTACTGTATCCCCACCCAGGACGAGCACCATGCAATCCGGGGGCAGGTGCCGCGCGACGGCAAAGACTAGATCGAGACCCTTGCCATGCATCGATAGGCCCGCATAAATCGCGATCCTGCGATCCGGATCCAGAGCGAGCTTTAGACGCTGGTCGCGCCGGTTGCAAGCCGGGACAGGCCGGAAACGATGGCCGCTCGGAACGACGCGGGTTTCCGCCACTGCGAATTCGCGGCGCAGCCGCTGCTCCATCACCGCGGTCAGCACCAGCACGAGCGCGACCCTACATAGCGCTACCTTCTCTATCCACCGGATGTATCGCTTGTAGAGCCTGCCCGGCAGCGAGGGGTCGTCCTGATGGCCGGCAAAGTCCGTCGCGGTCACCGATCGCACACTCTGCGCGAGGGCGCTGCCCGCCTCGGCCCACAACGCATCCTCCGCGTCGAACATGACCTGTTCGAGCGTGTGCAGCTCGTAGACGACCGGCACGCGGGCGATCCAGCTCAGGACCGTCAGCCACGCGCAGACCACAATGTCACGCGTTATAACAACATCGGGTTTCGCCGCGCACAGATGCCGCAGGGCACGCCATGCGAAAACCGAGCGATCCAGATACAAGGACCAAAAGCGCCCTTTTGGGGTGCAAGTCCTGTGCAGCCTGAAGAGATTGCCGGCCGGCAGGATCACCATCTTGCACCGGGGCAGATTGGCTTGGGGCGGCTGGCAGTCCAATGGACCTATCGGAGCCAGCCGTGGGTTGATGAACGTCACGTCATGCCCACGCGCCGTCAAGGCATTGATCGTGTTGACCGTCTGAAGGTTGTGTGCCCTCGTCGCCGTGAGGACGCCGTAGCTGATATAGACGATCCTCATTGTGGCAGAGCGCGACTGCACATCGTCAGATCAAGTAGATGGAGCTGCCCGACTCCTCCATGTGCCGCCCGGAGAAGGAGCATTTCGCGCACTTGGCGAACTCTCCGGCGATCACCTGGCGGACGATGTCCCTGCTGCGCCGACCTGTCCAGATTTCCTCAAAGCTTTCCCGGTTGATGTTGCCCGCGACCATGGTCTGATGGTCGATGGCGCAGCGGCAAACGTCGCCGTTCCAAAGCAGATGTCCGCGCTGTAGAAAGCCGCAGGTGAACCGGCCGGCGTCGAATCCGTTGTATTGGCTGCGGCGTTTCGACGCGTTGTGCGGCAACCAGCGGCTCGAGAGCACCTCCTCGGTTTCTGCCAGCAAGCCGTGGCCGAGATGCGCCGACTTAAAAATGAAGCCCTCAAAGCCGAGTCCAGCGAAGTAACCGCGTAGTTGCGCAAGGCAGTCCTCATTAAAGTTGAAAATGACGGAGCATGTCCGCAGGCCTGGCTTCTTCAGGCCGCGCCGCTGCTTCTCCGCCGCGAGGCGCGCCATGCCAGCGGTGACCGACGCGAAGTCCCCATTGACGCGGTAACGCGCATAGTCCTCGGCATTGTCGGCTTCGATGGAAACGTTCACATAATCGATCCCCGAATCCAGAATGGCATCGACGTTGGCCAGCAGGCTCGATCCGTTGGTGGCGAGATCGGTGACTATCCCGCAATCAACCGATTTCTTCAGGATCCGATAGAGGTCCGGGTTGAGCGTCGGCTCCCCCCGCCCGGCGAAGCACAGGCGCCTAAGCATTGGCGCGGCCTGATCAGCGAAGCGCGCGAACGTCTCCAAGTCCAGGTAGCCGTGGCGCCTGTTCCGTGTCCAAAGGCAAAGCGGACACAGAAAGTTGCAACGCGACGCGGCTTCCACGATCATGTGGCACGGTCGAGTCAGATACATCTCGATTGCGTCGTTGTCGGGCGTGGCGTCTGTTGCGCCGGCCGGAACGTGACTATCCATCAATTGAGCACGCCCGGAAAATCGCACTGCGCGCACAATCTGCCGCTACGGTCATGGCGCGCCAGCCGCTCCCGATACCCCTGCGCGACCGCTCCGTTGTAGATTTCCGGCAGCGACTGTTCGTTGATGTTGCCGAACACCACCTCCCCCTTCCAGTCGCAGTGGCACAGGACCACATCGCCGTTGTAGCGGACGTGCAGCTGCTCGAACGGGCGATAGCAGGGAAGCCGCAGGGGGGCTACCGGAATCGCGGCGCCCGGCACGTTTCCAGCGATGTTGTGCATATCTTCGATTTGGAACTCCCTGCAGTCGCGCACGCAGACCACCCGCCTGACCGGCCCGTCAACGGGAAGGCTCACCATCGCCTCGAAAGTGGAGGCCTCGGTGTAGTACAGGCCGGGAACGCGGCGGCTCAGCTCACTCGCCATCGCCTGCATCCGGGCGACGCGGCCGCCGCGGTCATCGTAGCAATTGATCGTGATGCGATCGAGGCCGGCCTCAAACAGATCGATCGCGCGCCCGATGGTGAGCGCATCGCCGTTTGTCGCAATGAACAGGACCGACCCTGGCAGCTGCGCGCGGGCCAAAGCGACGAATTCGACCAAACGCCTGTCGAGTAACGACTCATTGTTCAGGTAGGGCGAGAACCGCCCCCTGAAGCCGCATGCGCGCAGTTCGTGGAGGATGCGCTCATAACAGGCGCGCGACATCAGGACGCGCTCGATGTCGAACTTCTGGCTCGGGCAAAAGACGCAACTGCGGTTGCACCAACTAATCGTCTGCGCTTGGACGTGACGAATAGCGAGATGTTGCATATGCCGCCCGCAAAGATAGTAGGGACCTGCGCTGCACGGCACGGAGCCAACCGCACTGTGACCGCCCCGCAGATAGAGGTCAAGGCCCATTGGTTGTCGATTGGCGGCATACCGAAGCTCAATCGGCCGGGTTCGGCTCGGGCGGCTTCGACGCCATCACCCATCGAGAGGGCAGGACCGAGGGAAGGTCAAGTGCGTCCAGGATCGGCGTCCATCGTCGGGCGAGGCCGATCAGGCCGAACGCCCCCTCCGGCGATCGCAGGAGCGGAAGGGGGCTGTCGTAGCCGAGCAGGCGCTCGGTGTCAGCAACGTAAGCGCGGAACGCATCCAGCCAAGCCGTCGCGGTTGGGTCATTAATCGCCAGCGCCCCGTTCGCAAGCTCCATTGCGGCGGCCACCTCGTCGGCAGGGACGCGATCAAAGTAATCAAACGATACCGACTCCTCGTCGAGGTCGATGTCAGCCCCATGCGCAAGGGACCGGATCGACAGGCAAAGCAGCGCGACGGTTCGCGCCATATAGGCCGCGACGCCGTATTGGCCATGGGCGAGCGCGCCCTCGATATCCGCGAGCCCAGCCTGGACGCGCCGCAGGAAACGCAAAGCGCCGTAAGCGCCCAATGCAGCCGCGCGGACCGCTTCGGGAGCCGGCATCACACTGGCCTCGCCCCGATCGAGACCCACATCATGTCCGCGGCGAACAGACTGAGCAACGCGGGTGGCGGATGTGCAGTGATCCCGCCTTGCCACAACGGCGCGCCAGAATTGCCGCGAGGGACCGCGCTGTCGCGGCACGCCACGCTGCGCAGATTGCCGCGGCTCACCACGATCTGCCCATGACGCGCCTCGACCTGAGTGCCCGGCAGGTAGGATAGGTAGGCGACAAGGCCATCATCATCCCCGCCAATGCCAAGCCTGTCCAACAGCGCTTCGCACCGCTCGATGTAAGCCGCCACCTCGGCTTCGCGCGTCGGCCCGCGCATGATCGCGCCAAGAATCGCAAGCCCATCCTTGTCTTCCATGGCGCGAAGCTTTTCCGAGAGCCATTTAGGGCCAAAGAAATGATGCCCCGCTGCCGCCGCCCGGCTCTCAAGGACGGCTAGCACGGCCTCAAGCTGACGCTGTGCGGCGAGCATTGGCTTGCGGCCGATGAGCCAGCGCGCCGCTATCCGCCTGCGCACCGCCTCGACGCGCCACCAGTGGCAGACCTGTGTGATCAGCCAGGGCTCACGGAACACGTCCATCCAGCGGTCCCATCCGTCACGAGCAAGCAACGGCAGGCCGTAGGCGAACCGCGTCGCGTAGAGCAGCCGCTCCCAGCGCTGGCCCCACCGTGCCAGCTCGATATGCCCGATGGGAGGCCAAGGCGAATCGCGGATGGCAGAAGGCCAGCCCTCTGCCTCGGCCACATCGAAGTATTTCGGATCGATCAGCACCGATTGCGCGTAGGACGCGAGCGGCAGCCGCGAAACCTTGCGCTCGACGACAACGATGATGTCGAGGTCGCTACGCGCGTTGCCGACACCTTGCAGGATCGATCCGGCCGCCACGACGAGAAGTGGCCGGCCGAACGGCTCGTCGACCGAGACAAGCACCGTCTCGCGGCTCATCGCGCGCGAAGCGAGGAAGTTGTCCAGCCGCTTAGACAGGTGTTCGGAGGCGTCCATCTCCATCGCACCGCACCTCCCGTTGGCCGACTTTCCGGGACGACCTGCGGCGGCTTCCGCTTTCCGTACCGGGATGTGATGCTACAGCAGCGCCGTGAGGGCCGCAATTCCGGCAGTTCCTTCTCCGCCATCCGCACGCTCGGACTTTTGCGCTTCCCCAGAGGTCTTGCGGCTGCTTAGTCTGGAGGAGGCAGCGTATGCCAAGGAGCATGGCGGTGATGCATCCTCTTGCCAAAACCGAACGCGGCGAGCGCCCGATCGACAACGCGGCGCTGAGCAGGCGCACGAGACCCTCGCTCCCTCGCCGGCTTTATTTTCTGTGGGAACGCCAGCCATGGTCTGTCGGCGCGCTCGATTTCGCGCAGGACCAGCGCGACTGGCTCGCGCTCGAGCATGATCGCCGGGCCATGCTGATCCGCAGCATGGCGCCGTTCTTCGCCTCCGAGGAAAGAGTGGCCAGCCTGCTCGCCCCGGTCATCATTGCCGCGGAGGACGACCAGGAAAGGGCGTTCCTCGCGACGCAGCAGGCCGACGAGGCACGGCATATGCAATTCTTCGAGCGTTTCTGGCGCGAAGTGTTCATGCCGGAACCGCAGGCTGCTGCCAGCGCAATTCACGACGCCCGCAAGCGCTGCAACGAGGCTTTCACCGAGCTGTTCGACCGCCGCCTCGCGCAGGCCATGGACCGGCTGCGCACCGATCCACGGGACCTATCGGCGAAGGTCGAGGCGGTGTCGATCTACCACCTGATCGTGGAAGGCATGCTCGGCATGACCGGGCTGCACTTCGTCATCGACTTCTGCAACAGGCACAAATTCCTGCCGGGCATCGCCGGAGGGCTGCGCCTGGTCCGGCGCGACGAGGTGCGGCACGTCGCCTGGGGTACCTGGTATTTGCGCGAGAAATGCCAGGCGGACGCGCGCTATGGCCAGATCGTGCAGCGTACGGTGACGGAGCTGCTGCCGGTGGCCGCGTCGGTGTTCATCGAGGGCGGACTCGCGGTGTGCGACGGGCTCGATCCGTGCGAGTTCCTCGACTACCCGAGCCCGCAACTGAACTACGTGGCGCTCTCTGCGCTGTCGCGCCGGCTGAAGGTGATCGGCAGCTCCACCAAGGAAATCCAAAGCTTCGCCGCCAGCGCTGCGTGGCGGGCGTCGCGCATCATGTAGGCCGGGCGATGGGTGCCCCAAAGGCGCGTCGGAGTACGCAAATCAGGCCGCTTTTCACCGCCTGCTTTTTGCGCGGCTCCAGGACTGGGAGGCGGTGTGGCAAGCCCGTCCGGCGTCGCGCAGGTCATCGAACGGCGGTCGCGGCTGCTCGGTCCATTGCGGCCAGCAGGTCTTCGGCGCCGCCTAATACGAGCGGCTGTTCGAGACGCGCGGCAGCGGCGGCGATCGGACACGAGCGCGGTAGCGTTCATCCGGCGCTGATCGTCGCGAGGCGCTGAGCCTACGGTCAGCTTTCCGCCTTGGTCTTGTCTGTCGCCGCGGCCGTGCTTGCCGCGCGCGCTGCGTCCGCCACGCGGATCGGGGAGACCTCGACCTCCGGCGGACGCGAGAACTCGACCATCGCCCGCACGCATTCCTCGAAGCTAATCGCGCCGCGCGCCTGGAGCATGAAGCTCGGCGCATCGAATTCGCCGTCCGTCTCGACGATCTTGTCGCCCACGAACCGGTAGGTATTAACGCCAGTAATATCAACTTCCCGGCCGCTTGGCTTCAGGCCCATGAACGAACTTGTCCATTTGCCGCGCAGCCGCCAGCGGATGAAGACCTTGTCGTCCTGCTCGGCCGCCTCCAACACGCTGATTCTTAGATCGCTGAACCGGCTCTTGGGATCGAACTTGGCCGCGGTTGCACGGCCAGCGGCCTTTGCCTCCCGCCTGGCGGCAAGATCCCACGGCTTCTTGCTGACGACGTACGGAGAGAAGAGGTCTGCCTGCTCACCCTCTTCGATCATTCGACGGATTGAGACGACGCGATCCATCCACCCCTCCTGCACCAATATGGCGATAGTATACCTCGCGGAGCTCTTTTGCGTCATCCGATATGTTGAGGCAAGGGGCGATGGGCGATCTGCCAGCTTCGTATCGCAGCGGTGATCGGCCCCCACCGGGTGGTCCAGCGGGCGGCCTGAAGCCGAGCGAGGCGTGTGCGCGTCGGTATTGTAGTGCCGGCACCAGCTTTCGGTCACGAGTTGGGCCTCCCGAAGCAAGTAGAAGACCTCCTTCCTTGAGCAGTTCATCCTGCAGCCGGCATCGAAGCTCTCGATATAGCTGTTCCCCCAGGAACTACCCGGCCCGATGTAGCCGGTCTCCGCGCCCACGACGGTGAGGTCGGCCGTCAGCCGCTCCTTGTCCTCGCCGCCCCGCGGCGCTCGCAGACAGACAGCCGTCATGCTCGATGTAGGTGCACCGGCGCGCGCGGCTCAGTAGTTTCCCCTGGCCGCCTCCTACAAGATCTGCTTCTCCCCGCGCCAGCGGTAGTAGGTCACCTCCGTGACGCCGATCGCCCGGATCGCGTCGGCCATGCTCCGGGCCAGCGAGACCAGCACGTCCACCTGCCGTAGCTTGGCCACGATCTCCTCAGGCTTGTGTCTCTTGCTCGCCATCTCGGTCCAGCTCCGGCTCAATGCCACTCAGGGCGGACCACTTCGGAGGGGGAGGATCAGTGCGGAACGGCCACTGACCGCTGCGCCATGGATGCTGCAACGGCCGCCGATCCGGCCGGCGACGCAAGATTGCCTCGGCCCGTTGCTGGCCGACACCGCCGCTGGGGCCGCGGCTGCCGATGCGTTTGGCACTCCGCCGCAGCCGCGGTACAGGGCGCTTCGCGATGTCGGCTACTTCGGCCTGCCGGCGCCGAAACAACTCCAAGCCAAGGCGTCGGCCTGCTGGTCTGTGTCGCCGTGCAGCGGCGCCTCGCGCTCGCCAAAGCGGGCGTCCCTGCCGAGTGTGCAAGGCGCGCTCGCGATCCGCTCGCGCCGACTCTGGCAGCCGAGGCGTCATGGGCTGGCCTTGCCGAGCGCTTCGACAGCGGCGGACACGATCCGCGCAGACTGCTGCCGATCGCGATAGCGACCAAGCAGGTTTTGAAAGGATCGCTATCGCCGTGCCAGCGCTGTGGCGCTGGCCCGCAAGGCCGCTTCCAACTCCGCGATATGCTCGTCCGCCATGATCGCGGGCGGCGTCAGTCGCGTGACACGCGGAGCGTTGCTCGACAGCGCAAGGATCACGCGCCGGTCGAGCATTTCAATCAGGAAGTCCAGCGCGTAATGGTCTGCCTCCCACTCGATGGCGATCAACAGCCCGGCGCAGCGCACCGCGCGCACCAGCCCCGGGCACGTCTCCGCGATCGCGCGCGTGACGATCGTGCGGAGCTTCTCGCCGAGCCGCGCCGCGCGCCCGACGATGTCCTCGGCCTCGATCGCTTCGACCGCGGCCTTCGCCGCCGCCGCGGCAATCGGCGCCCCGGAGAAGGTTGATGTATGCAATGCCGGATCGCGGCTGAACGGACGGAACACCGCTTCGGTCGCCACCACCGCGCTGACCGGGATGACGCCGCCGCTCAAGGCCTTGCCGACCAGCAGAATGTCGGGCGTGACCGACTCCTGGCCGACGCCCCACCATGCGCCGAGACGACCAAGCCCGGTCTGGATCTCGTCGACTGCAAGCAGCGCGCCATGTGACCGGCAGGCCCGCTCGACAGCGCGCAGGTAGCCATCCGGTGGAACGACGACGCCGGCCTCAGCCTGCACCGGCTCGACGATCACGCAGGCTGGGGGGCCGGCGCGCAGTGCCTCGGCGAGTGCCGCTGCATCCCCGAACGGGACGAAGGCGACGTCGTCAAGCAGCGGCGCCAAGGCCCGTCGGTGCGCCTCGTGCTCCGTCACGCTGAGCGCACCAAAGCTCAGCCCGTGATAGCCGCCGCTCATCGCGACAACCCGCCGCCTGCCGTTCAGACGCGCGAGCTTCAGCGCGCCCTCCACTGCGTCGGCACCGGATTGTCCGAAGTGGACGAAATCGAGGCCCGCGGGTGCGACGCGCGCCAGTGTCTCGGCCGCCTCGGCCCGGATGCGGCTGAGCAGAAAATACGTCGTGGCAGGATGGGTCTGCACCTGCCTGACCACGGCCTCGACGACGTGCGGATGGCAATGCCCGAGCGTGAAGACGCCGTAGCCGCCGCAATCGAGGTACCGCTCGCCGTCCTCGTCCCAGACATGAACGCCCTGCGAGCGCGCCTCGACACCCGCGTGCATCAGTTCGGCGAGGCGTGCGAGACCCAGGCTGAGATGGCGGTGATAGGCCGCCAGCACGGCCGCGCGTCCAGCCGCGAGCTCCGTCACCGCGCCAGGCGCGTTCAACGCCGTTTTCGCGGTCATCGGTCCCGCGCGAGGTCCGGCCTCGGGACGAGGGCAGAGGCGATCGATTGCAGCATCTTACGGGAGTTCTCGCGGATTGCGAGCTCGGCGAACGGGTCCAGCATCTCGCTCAGCATAGGGACGCCGATCTCGAACCGCACCGCAAGCGTCACCTCCGAGACGTTGGCGCTCAGCGCTCGAAGTTGCCAGAAGCCCTCGAAGACCGACATGTCGCCCTCGATCTGTCGATAGTCGATGCGCAGGCGCTCACGGTCGCTCTCTTCGCGCTCGGTCCAGCGCATGATGAAGCCTTTGCAGTCGACTTCCCAGGCGGTGATCCTATAGCCGGGCCCCATCTCCAGCACCTTGAGCGAGCGAACGTGACTCATCAGGTTCGGATATGCCTCGACGTTGCCAATTACATCCCAAAGCCGCTGCACCGGCGCGGACATGATCTCAGTGACTTCAACCAGCGGCATGGCGTGTCTCCCTGCTTTGCGCAGCCCCTGACGGCAGGTCCAATCGGTCCGTTATCCCTTGACGAAGGGCTCCATACGGTGCGTCCTTTCGGAGAACTGCATATGCCGCGCCTCGTCAGCCTGTTGCGTCGCGAGAAAGGCCTTTTCCTGGTCGCTGTCCGCCTAAAGGAAAATCGGAGCCAGCACGGCGGCAACCCTCTCCTCGCCCGCAGAGAAAGGGGCCATACTTTGCACAAGCACGGTCCCCGGATCGCCATCGAGGGAAAGATTTCGTCACAGGGCTGCTCCGCAGGTAAAGCGATCCTTCTCGGCGGCGTAATACAGTGCCATTTCGGTATTCGTCCGCGCGACCGCCTCAAGCCGCTGAGGAAGGTCTGCGAGCGAGGGATACGGCAATACAGCCAGATGAAGATCCCCGTCGATACCGGTGAATGTCCTCATTCCGGTACAGCCGAGCGAAAAGGTCACCACTTCGCGTTGAACAGCGACGGGGATTGCCGCGCAGGATGGGCGACCGAAAACAGCAATGCCTTGCTGTTCAGGCGTCCAGCGGCACGCTCCCGTCGCTTCAGCCAAAAGCATGGCCGAGCCGGATAAGACCCAAACAAGCACAGCATCAGGTTCCTGCGGAAACGTTCGCAGTGGGCCGTAGATGATCCCGCTCTTATCGCACGAAACCGATGGGATGTTTCTTGCTTCATCGGGCTCGATGTAGCCAATCCCGGCCATTCGCGCTATGACCTCCGCCAGGTGAGTCCGTTGCTGTTCAGGAATTGAAAAGCCCATCGTCACTGCACCGATGGGGCAGTTGTAGTGCACAGCTGCAGGGGCGAAAAAGGTCCTTCCCTCGCCGCGACGCCAGAGCGTGCAGGCCGAAGGGACCAGATCCTCGAACAAGTCGGTGTCTGGAGGCCGCTGTGTGACGAAAGCCAATGCGACCGGTGGTAGGCGTAGCCCGAGGGCGTTGACTAACGCGTCCGCGAGGGCGCCAAAATCAGTAAGCTCGTGGTTACGAATGCCAGTCGAAGTAGCTTTGCTCGGCATATCCGCCTCCTTCCCACTGCTCAAGTTCGGGGTCATGCCACCAGGATCCCGTTCCCGTGGCGAGTGTCACGTCATCACGAAATCCGCCCGCGCCCCGGAGATGTAAGGCATCGCCGGTCGCCGAGCGCATAGGAGCTACGACAGCTTTGCCGAATTCTCCCACGATGATCGAGATGCCATCAGGACCGCTTACTTTTCTGATCGGCGCTAGCTTGGCCGGCAGGACCGTCGGGACCAGTTCGGGGATGCGAGAGAAGCCACCTCCTAAGGCACCGCTTATCAGGCTACCCAGCGCCTCTCGCTGCTGAGGTGATGTCTCGACATCAAAATACAGACGCCCCCTGCCATTGCCACCCATCATAGCTCCTGGCCAGTCGACGACCGCAGCGACCTTCGCGCCGGTCATGTCTGTGCCATTGATTTCGCCAGCGTGGATTTCCATGATCTGCACCGCAGAGCAGCCGTCGCTACCCGCAGTTTCCAGTCCGCCGACTGCGCACGGGCAGCCGACACTGCAGCTGCAGCATGCGTACCAGTCTCCACGGATGTACCAATTCATGAAAGCTTCCTCCAGGACTTCGGAGCGATGCTCGTATCGATTTTACCCGCACTCATCGATTACCTCTCATGGATTCCGGGTCTGGATACAGACAGACAATCTGGGGCACGGATGGCAGGTAGTGCGAAGCTCGGCCGGACGCCGTGGCGTAGTGCCGCCCTTTCGAGAAGCTCGACGAAGCCCGGGTGAGGCGCGCTGACAGAGTGTTCATAGATGCCCTCTCGGGCAAACAAATACGTCTCGGCTAGGCAAGCAAAGGTCTCGGTGGAGTCCCCAAGGCCGAAATCGTACGTACATCGGTATCCGGGAATCCTTACGCGACCGCCACGGGTGATAAGGACGTGGCTGTTCCATGCCGACGCATCCTCATCAGAGACGTTCGCGGGCTCAGCAGCATCGATAACGATCGCCCCAATACGGATAACCTCTGGCGTCAGCCTCGCCGACGGCGCATTTGTGAGAGCCACGATTACATCCGCCGCGGCGACATCGGCAAGGCTTTCAGAAAAAGAAGCGTACGGCGCCACTTCGCCGAGAAGCCGCCTAGCCTTTTCCGCAGTGCGACCGATAAGAATCAAATTCTCAAACCCGGCATCGATAAGCAGCCGCGAGACGACCCTACCTACCGAGCCAGTACATCCGACGATGGCAATGCGTGTAGGGCGCTCCAAGGCAAGTATCCGAATAGCCTCCAGGACGTTCCGTCGAAGCACGGCAGCCGTATAGCAGTTCCCGTTGGTTATTGTGATCCCGGCGGGGAGCTGCTCGACTAGCAACGATCCACCTCCGGTCGCAGGAGCGGTCAGGGCTCCCAGCCCGACAACTTTGGCGCCCCGGTCCAGCGCGATTTGCGCAGCACGCAGGATCTCTTTTCGACCGCGTACGCTCATCACTTCCCCCGGCAGACACGGGATGCTGATGATCTCCCCGCGGAATGGAGCAAAGCCAAAGAGCACTTCACCAACAATCGTTGGTGGAAGGGAGCGGGCTCGCATCACAAAATCCGAGTCACTCGCGCTGATGCTGCGCAACAGAGATAAGCATTTCGCGCGAAAGATGTCTCCCTCACTGCGAGGATGTACGATGAACGCAAAGCTTGGAGTGCGGCGGGGTAGGTAAGGCAGTTCCATTAGCTAGTCGCGCGCATCATAGCTACGGCTCCCGCCTGGGTTATCGGATCTCCGGCGCTGACGTGCCGCTCGCAAAAGGCGCTCAATCTCCTCCACGGTTCCAAGGGGCCGATTGCTATGCCCTTTGTGTGGCGTCAACTTCCAATTGCGGGAACAAGGACCATGGAACCATGGAGCTTCAGATACATCGATTCTGCACCCAGGCGCTCTGGCCAGCGAATGAAGAAGCGCGTTTCGTATAAGACCTGAACCGGGCGGCCCTGTTGAAGAAGTATCAAGCGCTCCGAACCGGAGACGATGGCGCCATCTCATCCTCCATCCGCGCCGGACCAGAGCGATCCGGGCAAAAAGTCCAAGCAGCCAAGCGCTCGCCACCCCATCAGATTCGGCATGATGGTGCAATCATCAGTGGCAACCATACGCACTGGGTTCAACAACCCGCGATCATGATCGCCAGAAGTCACCAGTTCGTAGAGCGCTGGAAAAACTGCTTGCACTCCGTAACGGACTTTTAGTTTGTTTTCAGAGAAGTCAATCATCCCTAGGTTGCAGCTCGAGTTTGCGTCCGGGTCGATCGTCACTGATACCGGACCCGAGTTGATTACTCCGGCCGCACCAACTGGAACTTTCACACCCTCGGGACAGAGCCCATAGAGCCCCGAGATTCGGAAGACGATCCGACTTGGTTCGATTTGACGGCGGCGACGCTCGTCGACTGCCTCCGGCGTCAGCAGCGCCATATCGGGTGAGTGCGCCATTGAACCTCCTCGACACCGTTTGGTGGGATCCCCAAGCTAACCGGCACACTAAAGCAACACCACAATATTCGCAACCTCCCGCGAGGTCAAGCATTTGTCCGGGTCCAGATACATGTAAGGCTCGGCGGTGGTGGAGAGCGACCGCGCCATGAACGCTGATAGCCCTGTTTTTCTGTTCGGCCGGACGGAGTTGTTTTTCTGACCCGGCCTGAAGCCTGAACGGCGCCGCGCACAGCGGCGGTCAAGGATCGCGGCAGGCGACCGCCGAAGGCGGCGCAAAGCGTGTGTGCTGGGCATGCCCGGCCGCCTGGGGGTGAAGTCCCCTGTGCAACCTGATGGAGGTGAAGCACGAGTGAAGCGCAAGGGAAGAATCGCGAGGGACTGTCTGAAGGAAGCGTGGAGCGAAATCGCGACCCGACGAACAGCAACCGGATACGAGGCAGCACTGGTCGGATGAGCGGGCAGAAGTTGCAAAGGCCATATCCATTAAGGGCCAGAACTGTAAATCCGGCGAGCATGCGAGGAAGGGCTGCGAGGGTTACCCCCAGGAGATCTGCATGGCGTCCCGTGGGACCGAGGACGCCGCAAGGCGGACCGATGATGCCCTGAACGCAAAAGGTAACTTCCATCAGCAGGGGCTGCCGGCGTGGATTGGGCGTCATTTCGTTCGGCGGTATGGAAGAGAGGGGGATGGAGTGCCGAATGACGATCGCCCCGCCATTGCCTAATCTCACGCCCAAACCGAAGGTTACCTTTTGCGTTCAGGGCGTCCTCTCGCCGCTGCTCTCGAACCTCGTGCTGGACAAACTGGATCGCGAGCTTGAGCGCCGCGGCCACCAATTCGTCAGATATACGGACGACTGCAACGTCTACGTTCGCAGCGAAAAGGCTGGCCGCCGGGTCATGACCGGTCTGACCCGCTTTATCGAGGGACGTCTCAAGCTTCGGGTCAACATGCAAGAGAGTGCCGTCGCCCGGCCGTGGCAGCGGTCGTTCCTTGGATTTACGGTCACGAACGAACCGCAACCACGGCGAGGCATCGCCGATAACGCCGTTGCCCGATTCAAGGACCGGGTGCGCGACCTGACACGGCGGCACATCGCGGGGTGGGCCTGGAGCGGATGATCGCCGACCTGACCCGCTACTGCGGGGATGGGCCGGATACTTCGGCTTCAGTCAGTGGAGCGAGTTGGCATCACTGGACGGCTGGACACGGCGGCGATTTCGTTGCGTCGTCTGGGTCCAGTGGAAGACGCGTAGCAGACGCTACCAGGAACTCCGTCGCCTCAAGGTCCCGGAACGGACGGCCAGTGCGGCCCCCAAAGGGACCGTGATGATCGAGCTCCTTGAGCGCGCTGCACCGCGCCTTTACCAACGCCCGCTTCAGGGCCCTCGGACTGCTCTCCAGGGAGAAACTCGCCGCGGCTTACGGTAAAGACGAATACCACCCGGTCAAGAACCGTCGCGGCCGGTCCCCCGTCATGGACGGCTTGTACCCGCGCACGCCTGCACGCCAGCGGAACATGCAGGAAATGGCCGCCCTCTAGAATGTGATGGAGGCGGGGATATCGTCCGCAGTCATGTTGAAGACGGCCAGGCTGTCCACGATCCACTGCCGTATCTGGCCGATCTGCCGATTATAGTCTCCCCAAGCGTTCAGAAATTGGACGAGCCGCTGATCTTGTTGATAGCGAGTGCCGAAATAGACACCCATCGAAAGCGAAGACGGCAGCACCAGCAGTGTCCCAAGCTGGGGGTTGCGCTTCAGCGCAACGATACTGTTCAGCCAGCCGGACAACTGCGCAACTCATCTCCGTTTGTGCTAAGGAATAGAACCAACAATCCCCCTCTCCTTGCGTAGCCCGCAAGGGGAGGGGGTTTCTTGGTCTTAGACCAGCCGGGCCTGGCCAACGGCGGCCTCGATGAACCCGGCGAACAGGGGGTGCGGGTCGAATGGTTTGGACTTCAGTTCCGGATGATACTGCACGCCGACGAACCAGGGATGCTCGGGGAGCTCCACCACCTCCGGCAGCACGCCGTCTGGCGACATGCCGGAGAAGCGCAGGCCGGTGGACTCCAGGATCGTGCGGTAGTGCACATTGATCTCGTAGCGATGGCGGTGCCGTTCCTCGATCCGCGGCGCCCCGCCATAGATCTCGCGTACCATGCTGCCGTCGCTCAGCACCGCCGGGTAGGCGCCGAGCCGCATCGTCCCACCCAGGTTGCCGCCCTCCATGCGCCGCTCGATCTCGTTGCCGCGAGCCCATTCGGTGAGCAGGCCCACCACCGGCGTCTGGCAGGGCCCGAACTCGGTTGACGAGGCGTCGTGCAGCCCGGACCGGTTCCGCGCCGCCTCGATCACCGCCATCTGCATGCCGAAGCAGATGCCGAAGAACGGCACGTGCCGCTCGCGGGCAAAACGCACCGCTTCGATCATGCCCGGCGTGCCGCGTTCACCGAAGCCACCGGGCACCAGGATGCCGTGTACGCCCTCGAGCCGTTGCACCGCGTTCGGCCGATCGAAGATCTCGCTGTCGGTCCAGTCGAATCCGACGCGCACGCGATTGGCGATGCCGCCATGCGTCAGCGCCTCGGCCAGCGACTTATAGCTGTCGAGCAGGCTCGTGTATTTGCCGACCACCGCAATCCGCACCTCGCCTTCCGGCGAGCGCACCGCATCAACGATCCTTTCCCACCGCACCAGGTCGGGCGCGCTGTCGTGGGGCAGGCCGAAATGCCGCAGCACCTCGCGGTCCATGCCTTCGGCATGATAGCGCAGCGGCACCGCATAGATCGTATCGACGTCGAGCGCCGGGATCACCGCCTCGGGCCGCACATTGCAGAACAGCGCGATCTTGCGCCGCTCACCCTGCGGGATCGGCCGGTCGCAGCGGCACAGCAGCATCTGTGGCTGGATGCCGACGTTCAGCAACTCCTTCACCGAATGCTGCGTCGGTTTCGTTTTCAGCTCCCCGGCGGACGGGATGAACGGGACCAGAGTCAGGTGCACAAACATCGCCCGCTCCGGCCCCAGCTCGTTGCCGAGCTGGCGGATCGCCTCGAGGAACGGCAGGCTCTCGATGTCGCCCACCGTGCCGCCGATCTCCACCAGCACGAAGTCGAAATCCGCGGTCTGTCGCAGGATCGTCTCCTTGATTGCATCGGTGATGTGCGGGATCACCTGCACGGTCGCCCCCAGGTAGTCGCCGCGCCGCTCCTTGGCGATCACGTCGGAGTAGATGCGTCCCGTGGTGGCGTTGTCGGCCTTGGTGGCGTGCACGCCGGTGAAACGCTCGTAATGGCCGAGATCGAGATCGGTTTCGGCCCCGTCGTCGGTGACGAAGACCTCGCCGTGCTGATAGGGGCTCATCGTGCCCGGATCGACGTTCAGATAGGGGTCCAGCTTGCGTAGCCGTACGGTAAAGCCGCGCGCCTGCAGCAACGCACCCAGCGCTGCCGCGGCGATGCCCTTGCCGAGAGAGGAGACCACGCCGCCGGTGATGAAGACGAACCGCGTCATGGGCGGCCACTATAGAAATCCGAATCGGGCGAGGGGAAGCGCGTTGTCAGTGCGGGACCGAGGGAGCCGCCGGGGCATTCGGCACCGGATGCGGCGGCGGCGCCGCGGGCAGGGGCGCCGGTTGAGAGGTCGGCGGCGCGCCCAGGATCGAGACTCCGACGCCGGACGTGCTGCGATTCAGCACCGCCATGGTCAGCGACAGGCCGAGGAAAAGCGCCGCCAGCACCGCCGTGGTGCGGGTGAGCAAGTTGGCGGTGCCCCGGCCGGACATGAACGCGCCCATGCCCTGCGAGCTGCCGATCCCAAGGCCGCCGCCCTCGCTGCGCTGGATCAATACCACGCCGATCAGCGCGATTGTCACGAAGACGTGGATAACCATCAAAATTGCCATCATCGGCGGCAGTGTCCTCGGCTCGGCGAAGGCCAGGGTCCAGGGACTTATCCCGCCCGCGCGGCGCGGGCAATCGACAGAAAGTCCTCCGCTTTCAGACTCGCGCCGCCGATCAGCGCCCCGTTCACCTCGGGCAATGCAAGCAGCGCGGCGGCATTGGCTGGCCTGACCGACCCTCCATAAAGGATCCGGATCGCGCGGCCGGCTTCGCCGAACTGACGAATGAGCTCCTCGCGGATGAAGGCGTGCATCGTCGAGACCTGCTGCTCGGTCGGCGTCTTCCCGGAGCCAATCGCCCAGACCGGCTCGTAGGCAACGACGCCGGCGAACCCCTTCGGCAGGCTGCCGGAAATCTGCCAGCCGATCACCTCGGTCTCTTGCCCGTTCCGGCGCTGTTCGTCGGTTTCGCCCACGCACACGATCGGCACGAGGCCGGCCGCCATCGCGGCGACCGTTTTCTCGCGGATCAGCTCGTCTGTTTCGCCGTGGTCCTGGCGCCGTTCGGAATGTCCCAGGATCACCCACGCGGCGCCGGCGTCGCGCAACATGGGGGCAGAGACGTCGCCAGTGTGGGCGCCGTGGGTAGCTTGATGGCAATCCTGGCCGCCGACAGCAACGGGAGACCCGGCAAGCAGCCGAGCGACGGATACGAGGTGGACGAAAGGCGGGCAGACCACTAGCTCGCACGCCAAGCCCGCGGCGCCATCGCGCACCGCCGTCGCCAGCGACGCGGCCTCAGCCCGCAGCGTGTGCATCTTCCAGTTTCCGGCGACGAGCTGGCGCATTCGCCTCTCCACCCTGATTTGCGTTCGGCGTAGCCGAAAGCGGATGGCTGGCAAAGGCCGTGCACGGGCCGTATATGCTCCGGCCGGTCAGCCGCCTGGACCAATCGATGCTCACCGCGTTCCGCCGTTATCTGGAAACCTGGCCCGTCCGCGTTTTCTTCGGGATCATGGTTCTTTCCTTCGTGGTCTGGGGCGTCGGGGACGTAGTGCGCCAGATCGGCACCACGACCTGGCTCGCCAAGGTCGGTGGACGGACGATCGAGCCGCAGCAGTTCGAACAGACCTTCCAGCGCGATATGGCGCAGGCCGAGCGGCAGCTCCAGCGCGGGCAGGACGTGACTCCGGCGCTGCGGCGGCAGGTGGCCAACGAGGCAATGCGGCAGTTGATCGGGCAGGTGGCGCTCAACGGGGAGGTTGAGCGGCTGCGCATCGTGGTGCCCGATGCGGCGTTGCGCGACGCGGTGTTTGCCATGCCGGCGTTTCGCGGCGCCAACGGCCAATTCGACCGCGCCACGTTCGAAGCCGCGCTGCGCAACGCCGGACTGTCGGAGCCGCAGTTTCTCGACCTCATGCGGGCGCAGCTCGCCTCCCAGCAGCTTCTCAGCGCGGTCGCCGCCGGCGCCAGCGCGCCGGGGCTGCTGGTCCGGAAGGTCTTCGACTTCCAACAGGAGAAGCGCTCGGCCCTGACGGTCGAGCTGCCCGTCGCGACAGTGTCGGCCCCGCCGGCGCCCGGCACGGCAGAGCTGCAACGCTGGTACGCCAACCATCCCTGGCTCTATCGCAGCCCGGAATTCCGCCGCATCAAGGCGGCGGTGCTCACTCCGGGGACGCTGGAGAGGACGCTGACAGCTACCGACGCGGAGTTGCACGCGTACTACGACAGCCACAGGGAGCTCTACGTCGTCGCACCCAGGCGCTCGGTCCAGGTGGCGGTGCTGCAGGACGAGGTGAAGGCGAAGGCGCTGGCGGCGCAGTGGAGCGGCGGGGCGGCCGATTGGGCGGCGATCCAGCAGACGGCACAGGCCGACGGCGGCACCGCCGTCGCACTCGATAACACCACGCAGGAGGGCATTCCCGACACCTCACTGGCGCAAGCGGCCTTCGCGGCTCAGCCGGACACCGTGTCCGCGCCGGTAAAGACGGCGCTCGGATGGGACGTGCTGAAGGTGACCGAGGAGACCTCCGGGACCCAGCAAAGCTTCGAGCAGGCGAAGCCGGAAATTCTCGCGCGCGTGCTCACCGACAAGGCTGCGAGCCAGATCTACGACTCCGCCAACAAAGTGGACGACATCCTCGGCACTGGCGCCGGGCTGGACAAGCTGCCGAGCGATCTCGGCCTGGTCGGCGTGCAGGGCACGCTGGACGCGAACGGCAACACGCCGGAAGGAACGCCGGCGCCAATCCCCGGTACGCCCGACCTGCGCAAGGCATTGGTCGAGGCCGCGTTCAAGACGCCGCCGGGCCAGCCCCCAGCGCAGCTCACTGAGGTTTCGCCCGCACAGGGCAATGGCGCCTCCTCTTATTTCGCCCTGACGGTCGAGAGTGTGACTCCTGCCACCACCAAGCCGTTCGACGCAGTTCGAGGCGAGGTCGAGGCGGACTGGACGGAAGCAGCACGCCAGAAGGAGGCGGAGGAGGCGGCTGCCAAACTCCTCGCCGCGGTCCAAGGGGGCCAATCGCTGACCGATGCCGCCACGGTGGCCGGGCTGACCGTGCGGGAGACCAAGCCGGTCACGCGCGACGCCGCAGACACCGACATGCCGGCGCAACTGCAGCGCGTGCTGTTCGGCCTGAAACCGAAAGAGCCGGCAATGGTCCAGACGGCGGACGGGTTCGTCGTCGCCGTTCTGGACAAGATCGAGGCGCCGGATACGAAAGCAGACAAGTCGGGCTATGACAGTATTGCAGACGCGCTGACCCGTTCGGCCGCCGCGGACCTGGCGGCGGAGTTCGAGGGGGCGCTGCGGGCGCGTGCCAACCCTCAGGTGAACCAGAGGGTGCTCGACAGTTTCGTCAACGGTCAATGATCCCCAGAGGAGCCACAAGAGAAGCATCATGAATGTCGCCCTGCCCACCGGCGTCGCCGGGTTCCGTAGCAGTTATGAGTTGGGACGCGGCACGCTGGTGTGGTGGCAGGGCGTTGCGGACCTGGAAACGCCGGTGGCCGCCTTTCTCAAGCTGGCGCACGGGAGGCCCAACAGCTTTTTGCTGGAAAGCGTTGAAGGGGGTGCCGTGCGTGGCCGGTATTCGATCATCGGCATGGAACCGGACCTGATCTGGCGTTGCCGGAGAGGCCGCGCGGAGGTCAACCGGCATGCGCGGTCGGCCCCGCATGCCTTCGTGGCGGAGGAGCGGCCGGCGCTGGAAAGCCTGCGGGCGCTGATCGAGGAAACACGGCTCGATGTGCCGGCTACGCTGCCACCGATGACGGGTGGGGTGGCCGGCTATCTGGGTTACGACATGGTGCGGCTGATGGAGCGGCTGCCGGACACCAATCCGGATCAGTTCGGCGTGCCGGATGCCCTGCTGATCCGCCCGACGCTGTTCGCGATCTTCGACAACGTCAAGGACGAGCTGACACTGGCGGCACCGATCTACCCAAATCCTGAGGTCTCGGCCGAGGCCGCCCTGGCGGCGGCCGAAGCGCGCCTGGGGGAGGCTCAGGCGGCGCTCGATCGTCCGTTGCCGCATCCGGCGCCGCCAGTCGTGCTTCCGGCATTGCCGCCGCCGGGCTCGACTTTCTCGGAAGCGGCGTTCATCGCTGCGGTGAGGCGCGCCAAGGATTACATCTTTGCCGGCGATGCGTTCCAGATTGTGCTCAGCCAGTGTTTCTCAGCGCCGTTCGCACTGCCGCCCTTCGCCCTTTATCGCGCGCTGCGGCGGATCAATCCGGCACCGTTTCTGTTCTTCCAGGATTTCGGCGGCTTCGCCGTGGTGGGGTCGAGTCCGGAAATCCTGGTGCGGCTGCGCGATGGCATGGTCACGCTGCGCCCACTTGCCGGTACCAGGCGGCGAGGTGCGACGCACGAGGAGGACCAGGCGCTGGAGGCCGAACTGCTCGCCGATCCGAAGGAGCGGGCCGAGCATCTGATGCTGCTGGATCTTGGGCGCAATGACGTCGGCCGGGTCGCCGAACTCGGCAGCGTCCGAGTGACCGAGAGCTTCACGATCGAGCGGTTCAGCCATGTGATGCACATCAGCTCCAACGTCGAGGGTCGGCTTCGCGCCGGGTTGGACGCGCTGGACGCGTTGGTGGCGGCTTTCCCGGCCGGTACGTTGTCCGGCGCGCCGAAGGTGCGGGCGATGGAGATCATCGAGGAACTGGAGCCGACGCGGCGTGGCATCTATGCGGGATGCATCGGCTATTTCGCCGCCAACGGCACGATGGACACGTGCATCGGACTGCGCACCGCCTTGGTGAAGGATGGCAGCATGCATGTGCAGGCTGGCGCCGGGATCGTGGCTGATTCTGATCCGGCGGCCGAGTACGAAGAGTGCCGTCAGAAGGCGCGCGCCCTGTTCCGGGCAGCGGAAGAAGCAGTGCGCTTTGCCGCCGGCAAGGCCGGCGGGCGGTGAGAAGATATTGCCATCGGTGAGCTGAACCGCACCTTGGCCGCGTCCCTGCCCCCCCTCTGCGCAAGGCCCTGCAAGGGGAGGGGGACTATGCTGCTTGAGACGAAATGTGGTCGGGCGGGGCGAGGGACATGTGATCGGGGACCCGCCCGATCGGGCGGATCGGCGCGGGACTGTGCGGATGGTTGGCTGCGTCGTGCTCGGCGGCGAGGGGGGCGGGCTGCGGTTGCTCCACCGGATTTGGTTCCGGTTGCGGCTCTGGCGCGGGTGGCTCGGTAATCTCTGTCGGCTTTGGCTGCGGTGATAACGCCTCTGTCATCAGGGCGATGGCACAGTGTTCGGTCCAGGCGGCGCGGTCGCGGGCTTCGCTGTCGGCTTCCAGCTTCTCGCGGGTGGCCTGCATGCGCTCCAGCAGCCTGAGCGCACTCTGGGCCTGGCGCATCATGCTGTTGGCCAGGGTGCGGTATTTCAGTGCTCCGTGGAATGACCTTTCGGGCTGCTGGGCGAAGCGCAGGCACTCCTTCCATTGCTCGGAGGCACCGACGTAGAGGGCGGCGAGTTCGGCCTCGGCGGCGTTGGCTGGGTGCAGAGCCGCGATCTTCGCGATGGCGGCGTGGTCTCGGCGAGCGAGGTCTTCCGGGCTGTTGGTGAGAGGTAGTGGTAGCGCGCCGCGCAGCGTGTGGATGAGGTGGTGGTACACGTCGGCCATGAGTTGGTCGGCGCGGTTGGTGGGGTTCGGGACGGTGGTGATGGACATGGGGGCGATTATACAGTTTGTGGGCATAACTGTCAAGTGTTATTAGGTCTGGAGGAGCCCGAAGATCGAACAGGGGGGCCTGCGGCACTCGCGCACCGCGGGCCTCGGGTCGAGGCCTGCGGACAGGGGCCGCCGCCCCGAGTAAACTGGTGGGACCGGCTCGTCCCTGAGACCGAGCTAGCCCGTCGTGGGCAGCGGTGCGATGAACCTGACGGGGTTGGCCGCGCCCTTGGCGCGATACGCTTCCGGGACTCGCTTCCGCATGTAAATGCGCGCGGTCTTTTCATCTGCCGGATCGCCGACGAATCCCCAGCGGTTTTCGTTCCCCGTGTGCCAAGGGAAATTGGCCGTTGTGGAGGGCAGCCAAGCGGTCGGGCGGAAAGCGCCGACTACGATCCCGCGCTGGTGCGCGAGGACGAGTTTGTGCTTGCGGGCCCTCTCGGGATTGATAAGCCAGCAGCCGCGGACAGAATTGGAGATGTTCCTGTCCTCTTCGTTGTAGCTCTTTCCGATACTGATCAGGATCAGCGGCTCCCGCGCGCCGAACGGCTCTGCCGCGTATTCCGCGATGATTTGAATCTTCACCCGTACCATACCGCAACCGCGTCGCAGCAAGGCCAAAATCAGGCCGCCAGCCCGCCGGGTTTTGCGACTCAGTAGGATTAGTGCACAATGATTCGTCCACAACGACCGGGAGGGGACAATGATCAAAATCCTAGAGGGGTTTGGGGCGGCCGATCATCAGATAGGCGCTTGGCTGGGGCAGGGGAGTGCGCGTCAACGGACGACCCTTGTCGCGGCCGATCGTGCGGAACAACGGCCCCTTGGGATCTCCGGCCAGGCCTGCGCCCTCGATGTATGCGGTGAGGTAGCTCTCAAGGTTGTGGTGGCACGGCATGGCGTGCGCCTTGCCGCCTTTCTCGCGCAGCCGCGCCCATAGCCGGCGGTTTTGTGTGTAAACATCCTCCACCTTCATGCCGAGCGCCGCGCCGATCCGCGCGAAGCTGAACACCATCAACCCGATCAGCGCCCGGTCGCGCAGGCCCACGGGCGTCGTGGTGTCGATGCTGTTCGATCAGCGTGCGCGCTTCCTCCGGCGACAGCACCGGTGTCTTGCCGGCCTTCACCGAATGCGAGGGACCGCGGACCGATCCGGCCGGGTTCACCGGCACGACCTGGCCAGTCACCAGCCAGTCGAACAGATGGCGCATCGCGGCCAGCCGCGCTTTGACGGTCAGCGCTGCGTGTTCTTGCTGTTGCGGCTCGATCCAGGCGGCTACGTGAAGCGGCTGCACGGCCGAAACGGACGGCACGCTCTGATCGTCGCACCAAGCCAGGAAGTCCGCCACGGCGCGGCCGTAGGCCCGCCGCGTGAGCAGGTTGCGGATGTTGGCCGCGAAGAATTCGAGGAAACGGAGAGAGGCATGCTCCCCGGCGGCAGCAACTAGCGCCGGCACGGGATATGCCACGCGTAAGCGGGTGGTGGTCGTGGCCGGGCTGGCAAAGGCGGGGAGCTGGTCGGTCATTGACGGGGCCTCACGATGCTTCCTGGCGGAACTCCGCCGAACTTGTGGGTGCGCTGAAATTCTGCCGCGAGCTTTTCCCGATCCGTGCCGGCCGGGCCGCACACGACCTGCCGCTGTTGGCGGTCGCGGGCGTGGCGGGCGGCCGACTGCCAGGGCTGATCGTCGGTCATCGGACCTTCCACCGAGAAGGTGCGCAGATGGTGGTCGGCGACGATCAGGTAGTCATATATAGGAGCTGGGTCGCGGGCGGCGCATTTCCTCCGCTACGAACCGGGTCGAGGGTTGGGGTGGCCGACTGGCGGCCGGGAAACTGGATCATCACGCGCCGAACCACGGCCGTGAACGGGGTCGTCGCGCCAGTCTCGGCAAAATCTGTTATCAAGAATAATGCCTCGTCAGAAGAATCTGTGGGCGACGTCGGGTTCCGGCAGCTTACCAAGTGCATGATACAAGGCGATTTCGGTGACGTGGAAGGTACGGAACCCGTAGGATTTTCGCATGGTCAGTTTGGCCTTGTTGTTCAGACCCTCGACCACACCGCTGGAGAGCTGCTTCCTGGCGCGGAAGTAGTTCAGGATCAGCGCGCGGTGCGAGCGTAGCGTCCTGGCGATCTTCTTCATCGGCTCGATGCGGGAGCGCATGACCTGACCGCACCATTCATCCAGGAACTTGCCGGCCCAACTCGGCGAAGCATAGTCCCAGAACTGCTGGAAGTCCTCCTTCAGCAGATAGGCCCGTACGGTCCGCAGGTTGTAGCGCAGCAGATCGCGCAGGCGGAAGCGTTGATGCTCGGTCAGGTTGGCCTTGCGCTTGAGCACACACCAGCGGGTCTTCTTCAAGACGGGCTCATAGCCGTCCCGGGCCAGCCGGCGAGCCTCGGCGGCACGCACCTGGTCCAGCGCGGCATTCATCTTGGCGACAATATGGAAGCGATCGAGGATGTGGATGGCCTGGCTGCACCGCTCACGAATCACCTTCAGATAAGGCTGCCACATGTCCGAGCACACAAACTCGATCTGCCCAGCCAATGGTTCGCCGATCAGGGTGAAGAACTGCTCGAAGCTCTCCACCGTCCGTTCGCGACCGATCCATAGCAGGCGCGTGCACTGCTGCTCGATCTGATAGACCAGCGTCAGGTATTTGTGTCCCCTGGCATACTGGATCTCATCGACGCCGATCGCCACGATCGGCCCCAGTTGCCGGTGCTCGATCCCCCACTGCACGACATACTCGACCGACTGGCAGACCTTGTCCCAGGTGCTGCGAAACGACCCGGCGGTCTCCTGCCAGGACAGCTTCCTCGCCCAGTGCGCCAGGAACAGCATGTAGGCCTTGGTCAGCTGGTGCTTGCCGACACCCCAGGGGACCGCTTCGACCCGCACGCCGCAGGCCCGGCAATCGACCCGTCGCATGCAATAGAGGAACACCACCATGCAGCCCCAGAGGGGCACGAATTCGAACCGGCGCAGGCGCAGGTGATCATAGGCCGGCGCCGGCTTGCGACAGCCCGAGCACACCGGTCTCGAGCCGCGGCGGGGCCGCACGCTGATCTCGATGGTTCGGCTTTCGGCGCAATGTCGCGCCTTCTCGTAAACGAACCCAGGAAAGTGCTGGTAGTGGTTCAGCAGGGAGATCAGCCGCATGGCAGCGGGACCCAAAGGAGTTGCCGGCAGACGTGACAGCGTACCGGCGCAACGGGCTGCTGCCGATCCCTTGCAGACCTGTTGTCCGGACCTCGATCAGTGGCCTCGCAGCTGGGCGTATGAGGCGCGCGATATTCCGCCTGGCCGGCGGATGGTGGAATGCTTCAAGCCGTTCCTGCGCGACCTGCTGGCCTTGCAGCTATCACGCCAAACCTTGCGCCGACACCGCGACAACGTCTGGGCTCTCGGCGGTGAGGTCATCAGCCGATTGCAGATGGACAGCGACCTCCGGAGGCGGCCAATCAAGCAGGTCGTCCTCACCCTCATCGGCGACGATGGCGGGCCGCTGCTCTCCCATGGTCAGTCCGACACCGCGCAGCGCTCCTTCGACACGACCTGCCGCAAGTTGTTCCGCTTCCTGACAGACCCTGAGATCAGCCGCGATGAGGCGTAAAGATGCCTGCCGTGGTGGCGGATGATATCTCCGCTTCTGCCGATGTGGCGGCTGTGGGGTTGTGGGCAACGCGCTTGTGTTGTCCACAAATCCACCAGCCGGCCGGCTGAGTGATAAAACTAGCCCTCGGTATACCCCCGAAGCACCCACAGTTTCCGCTGACGAGCCAGAATAATAGGGGGTTGGATTCGGGCTTTCGACGCCCCCTGGGGGCCTCCCCTTGTCCCCCGGGCGGGCCGATACGGCCTCATCACGAGGTCATAGAGACGCCATGGAGGAACGAACGTGCCGACGCCGTGCTTCACATGACTAAGCGCAAAATCCTTTGGGCCTCAGCGCTATTTGTTGGGCTGTTCCTGGTAGTTTGGCTGACCAATCGGTACCTTGTGGGCCAGAATAACGAGGCGTTCATTCCGATCCAGAAGAGCGAACAACGACTAGATCAGATCGGCTCGTATCTGAGCGCAGGTCTCGCATCGGTGGATCAAGCCGTCTCAATGTTAATCACTGTGCAGCTCAGCCTTTTCATCGTGGTTGGATTCGTCCTTCGGGAGGCGCTGGTCCCGGATCATCGCCCGTCAGGGACTCAGAGCCTCGCTGGTGGTCTCTTTGTCGTCTGCGCCTTCGCCAGCGTCACTCTCGGTTATGGCGCCCGAATGCAGGCACTCCAGTTTGTCAATCTTGCTCATCCCGAATTCGGCGCCGTCCAGACAACTGTGGCCCGCCAGGCATTGTTCGTCACTATATCCGCGATCTTCGCGTTTTTTATGGCGGTCGTCTCGCTATTCGACACGAGGAGGGACTCGTCAATAAGTCCGATAGAAGTTACAAACCGTGTGCCACCGGGCGCTATCGCGGGCGTGACTGGCACCTTAGCTCAAACAGGGAGGAAAGGGGATGCATCGGGGCAGCGTGGTGTTGATTCTCGTGATGGTACTCATAGCGGCTGCACAGGCCCAGGCACGACCATGCGACCCGGGTGATCTGCACAAGCAAGTCGCGTCACTACCTAGGTTCATCGTGGTTAACAGGGGCGAACAACCGCGCGACGCCCTAGGGCGCGTGCTCGGCTGTGACCTGCCGGCTCCAGAGCCGCCCAGACTAGCCGATGGCAAAACGGTCCAGCCAAAGCTACTTGTTGGGAAGAGTGTATTCGATACCCAGGGGGAGAGTTCTGGGTGTCATTAAGGACATTGTAGTCGAGCGCCAGAACATGAAGGTAAGCTCCATTATAGGCCTCGGCACAACCAGTGTTGCGGTTCCCCTTAAGCAGATTGCGCTTGACAACGGCCGTCTCTCTCTCGGCGACGAGAGCAAGATGCAGCTAGCAGCCAAGCAGCCGTTTCGATACAACGACAATTCCATTAGTCTCGCCCAACCCACCACAGCGTGGGCGGCCTCTTGGGGGGATATGATGCGGTGGGTGAATCCGATGGTGCCACCATTCGACCGCATTTTGATTCGGGTGGACTTAGACCCGGAAGGCGCGAGTTTTTTTGTGCATGACGAGAACTCGGGCACGACAGAGGTCGAAGGGTATTTACTGCCCGCTGACAAGGATAGCATCCGGCTAGAGCTGAAGGGTTATCGCCCCTGCCAGTTCCACAACGGGACCTATGCTGAACCAACAACTAGCGAGCCCAGCTATGCGACGTTCCGATGCAAGCTGACGGCAGTGCACTAGCGGGTTGCGCAAGCGGGGGCACGGTCGCTGAAGCCCGCTGTGACGCGCCACTTGCGGCCGACCCTGACAACTGACACGATCGGCGCGTCTCACGGTGCTGGTGGCGGTATCGGCCCACGGCTCCGCCAGTGACCGGGATTGCGCCTTGGCGTCCACGATCTGCTTGACGATGGCGAAGAGGTCGAAGGTCGAGCGCGCCAGCCGGTTGATGCGCCTTACCGTCACCACGTCACCGGGGGCGAGGGCCTTCAGCATCTTCAGCAGTTCGCGCCGGTCGGCCTGCGCCCCTGTCACCTTCTCGCGGCAAACCTTGGCGCAGCCCGCCTTGCGTAGCTGCTCAAGCTGCGCGTCAAGGGTCTGCCCGTAGGTGCTCACGCGGGCATAGCCGAGGGGTCGGTTTTGCGGTTCTGTTTCGGGCATATCTTACGGGCACTGTAACCCCTTGATAGATCAGGGGCAAGCCAAATGCCCGAAAGTCTTGAATTTCGCAAGCCGCTGCAACGCACATAAGAGCTAGGTCTGTGGCCTACATCCATCCGGCACGCTTGAACAGGTAGTCTCTGACTGGAGTTGGACAGTTCGCTGCGATGCAGCGAGAGGTGAAACGAGTCATTTCAATAGCTTGATCGAGTGCGGGCTGAAATTTGCGCTGATCTGCGGTGCCATGTTTGCGCCAAGGATTCCGAAAATCTCTTTGCATAAGGAGGAGAATCGATGTAGTCGAGCGGTGTCTCAACTGGGCACCGCATGTTCTTTCGCATCAAACCCTCGGGCGACCGCCGCTATCTGCAGATCGTGGAGAACACCCGCGATGGCCGGCGCACCAGCCAACGCGTGTTGGCCACACTCGGGCGCATCGAAGACCTCGAAGCCGACGGCAAGCTCGACACCCTGCTGCGCTCCGGCGCACGTTTCTCCGAGACCGCCATGCTGATCTCCAGCGGCGAGGCCGCAACCCTTGAGAGCAGTGCCAGTATGCGCATCGGTGCAGCACTGCTGTTTGGCCGGCTCTGGGAACAGAGCGGCTGCCGCCGGGTTATTGAACAGCTGGCGCAGCGGCGGGGGTTCGGCTTTTCCCTCGAACGCGCGGTGTTTGTCAGTGTGCTGCATCGGCTGATGGTATCCGGCTCCGACCGAGCCTGCGAGAAGTGGCTGGATGCCTATCTGATCGATGGCGCGGATGGCCTCGAACTGCACCAGCTCTACCGCGCCATGGCCTGGCTGGGCGAAGAGCTGGCCGATCAGACCGGCGCAACCCGCGCCCCGCGTCGTACCAAGGACGTGATCGAAGAGAAGCTGTTCGCCCGCCGGCGCAGCCTGTTCAGCGATCTCTCCGTGGTGCTGTTCGCCACGCCGCCTTGAATTTTCCCGATTCTCCTTGCTGTTCAGTGACTTCGAGATTCCTGCTGTCCAACTTCAGTCTGACGGTCGCGAAATCCTCGGCGAACTGCTCAGTGCCCTGCTTCGTGTATAAGTCCATACCGCGGTAGATTACCTTCTTGTGCGGAGGATATTGCCGCCGGTTTTCGGGAAAGAAGCTGTGGGCTAACGCGTTTCTTGCAGCATTGATCCGTTCAATAGCATTCCTAATTGGGGCAGGTATCTCCCCGATTGCACGAACCAGTTTCATTTTGTTTAGAAGGTAAGTGTCGTCAAGCACGTGATGGGCGAAAATCTGGAATTTCTTGGTCTTCCAAAGCTGTCGGAACGAGAAGCCTTTGCGCGGCTTCGTGAAATAGTAGTGGGATATTACGACTGACAGCAATTCGTCGATCAAAGTGTATTTCGCGACTATGTCACCGACGACTAACTGCCGTTTCATCAGTTCCAAGATCGCGGTGCGACCTTCCGTTGGATAATGGGTAATGTTCCAGTGATCCATTTGCATGAACGCGGATAGCTCCTCCCGCCTTCAAGCGCCGCTGCTTCGGGGTTAGGCTCATAATCCTTCCCACTCGAAAAGCTCTCCTCGTTTGGGTGCCCAAAATCGGCGCGTCTTCAAAGTTCCGCCTTCTTCCTTTCGCTCGATTGAAAAGCGTTCGTCATCCGAAAACACGACCTTGGTTCCTCGCATGTAATCCGGTCCCCAAACCCTGATGTAAGCTTGCGCCAAGAAGACTGCTCTCAACAATCGGTCATCATCTCCACCCGAGGCACCGACAACAAACACGACAACGCCGGGGTTCCTGTGGTGCGGAAACCTTCGGTTGTCCAAAAAATCTCGGTCATGCGTGAAAAGCACGCGCCGCGTCTTCCATGCGGCGGAAAATACGGTGCGGTCATCCTTCGACTGCAAGTTTAGGTCTGTCACGAAAACCGCATTCCAACCGAGGTTTCGGAGCAGCAACGCTGCCTCTTCACCGAGGCTCTCATCGACCAGAAAGCGCGCTTTCCGAATTCTTCCCTTCGTGATTGGCCGCTTGGCGTCCAAGGGAATGACAACCCAACTCATCACGTCCTCTGTTTCGAAATCGCGCCGGTGCCGTCGGTCATTCCGGGGGCGCGGTGAATTTGGTAGGTCGCGCCTCTCGGAAAAAAGAGACATGTCCGTGCCCGATTGAAAAGTCACGATTTCTCCCCGATAGAAATGTCACTCGGGGCGCAAGCGATGTTGGGCCTTCGATTGAAGCAAATTCAGCTTCTGTTCGGTCATTCGGGTCGAAACAGCGCCGACCTGACGTCGCGCTTGCATGCGGAAGCGGACGACCCGGCGCCCCAGGTTGAGGGGCACCGGGTCGCATCACCGGGCGCGGTCATCGGCGTCCCCGCCTGCGGTTGCCGGGACGGCCGCGCTTCTTGGAGACCAATCCCGCCGGCCCGGTCGTCGCCAAGGCGCGCCGCAGACGATACACTTGGCGTCGCCCGAGACCCATCAATTCCGCCGCCGCTGCGACGGTAAGCCGACCGTCCGCCCAGCTCCACCATAACCCGCAGCCGGCTCAACTCGCGCTCGCTCACCTGTATCACCGTCATCGCACGCCACTCCGGCCGCCCCGATGACTGATGTCCCAAGTGACATTTCTATCGGTGACGCGGGTGACATTTCTATCGGTGACTTACACTGTCAAAGTCGCATAAGACCCATTATGGAAAGAGATTTCAAGTATTCGCGGAATACCAATCTGATCGCTGCAGATACAACCCAAGGATGCCAAATTATTACGCCCTTCCCCACCCCGGTGAATCGCCCTCGGGTCGGCAGGACTGTCGCGAACATATTGTCCGGTACTTCTCCGTGCCTCCGTGGTTATGCTTTCTTTCTTCTACCCAGGTCCGCCCCCCACCCGCCCCTCTACTCCGCCGCCAGCGGCACAACCGCTGCCTCGGCCCTCACCCACACCGCCGTGTCGTGGAACACCGCGCCCCCCAACGGCGGGGCCGGATCGTCGCTGGTCAGCGCATTGATCCCGATCCCGCCCTCGTAGCACTCGCTGGGCCAGATGCTCTCGACCACGACCACCCCCGGCTGCACGCCTTCGAACAGCCGCGCGCGCACCACCACCTCCCCGCGCGCATTCCCCAGCCGCACCCGACCGCCCTCCAGCACACCAAGTCGGGCCGCATCCGCTGGATGGATCAGCACGCCGGGCCGTCCCTCCCGCCGGCGAGAACTCGCCATCTCGGTGAAGCTCGTGTTCAGGAACTGCCGCGCCGGCGCCGTCACCATGCGGAACGGACACTCCCTGCTGCTCGCATCGACCACGGCGAAATAATCCGGCAGGCGTGGCATGCGCGCGTGATCCGGCCCGATCCGCGCCCAGTCCGGCGCGAACCGGAACCGCCCGCCCGGGTGCGGGAAGCCCGCCAGGAAATGCGCCTGCTCGAACGGCAGAGCGGCGTCGTGCCAGCGGTTCCGCAGCACCGTCGCGGCATCCGGCCAGCCGGAGGCGCGCAGCGTGGCGTCGATCATCTGCCACGCGGTCATCTCGAACCCCGGATGGCGGGCGCCCAGCCGGGCGGCCAGCGCGTTGATCACCTCGTGGTTCGAGCGGCACTCGCCGGGGGGATCGATCAGCTTGGGGCCGATCTGGATGTAGGTGTGGCCGCCGGCCTGATAGAGGTCGTCGTGCTCCATGAACATCGTCGCCGGCAGCACGACATCGGCCCAGCGCGCGGTTTCGGTCAGGAACTGCTCGTGCACGCAGACGAACAGATCGTCGCGGGCGAAGCCGCGGCGCACGCGGTTGCTGTCCGGGCAGACGGTCAGGGGGTTCTGGTTCTGGATGAAGAGGGCGTGCACCGGCGGTCCGTCGCCCAACTCGCGGCGGTCGCCGGTCAGGACGCTGCCGATGCGGCTCATGTCCATCTCGCGGACGGAGGGGGCGCGCACGTCGAGGCCCTCGATCAGGGTCTTGTCCCAGTGATAGATGCCGCGGTTGCTCCAGAGCGCGCCGCCGCCCTCGTGCTGCCAGGCGCCGGTCACGGTGGGCAGGCAGGTCACCGCGTGCAGGTTTGCCGCGCCGTTGCGGGAGCGGGAGAACCCGTAGCCCAGGCGGATGTAGCTGCGCTTCGTCGCGCCGTAGAGCCGAGCGAAGGACTCGATCTGGTCGATCGGGAGGCCGGTGATGCCGGCGGCCCAGTCCGGACCGCGGCTCGCCAGGTGCGCCTCCAGCGCGTCGGGGCAGTCGGCGAAGCGCGCCATGTAGGCGCGGTCTGCCCAGCCGTCGCGGAACGCGACATGCATCACGGCGCAGGCCAGCGCGCCGTCGGTCCCCGGGCGCAGCATCAGGTGCATGTCGGCGACGGCGGCGGTGCCGGTGCGGTAGGGGTCGACCACCACCAGCTTCGCCCCGCGCTCTTTCCGCGCGCGGGTGACGTGCGTCATGACGTTCACCTGGGTGGCGACGGGGTTGCCGCCCCAGACCACGATCAGGTCGGATTTCGCCATCTCGCGCGGGTCCGGGCCTCGGTAGCCTCCGACGCCGGCGGACCAGCCTGCCTCGCAGACCGAGGTGCAGATGGTGAGTTTCTGGCGCGAGTAGCGCATCGCGTGGCGCAGCCGGTTGATCCCGTCGCGCTGCACCAGCCCCATCGTGCCGGCGTAATAGAACGGCCAGACCGCCTCGGTCCCGTGCCGCGCTGTTGCGTCCGCCATTGCGGCGGCGGTGCGGTCCAGCGCCTCGTCCCAGCCGATCGTGCGGAACTGGCCGGAGCCCTTGGGTCCGGTGCGCAGCAGGGGATGGGTCAGCCGGTCCGGGTGATGGATGCGCTCGGCGTAGCGCGCGACCTTCGCGCAGATCACGCCGGCGTGTAGTCGTTGTCGGCGGCGCCATGGACGGCGCCGATGCGCGTGCCGTCCAGCACCTCCACCTCGAGTGCGCAAGTGGAAGGGCAATCATGCGGGCATACGGAAGAGCGGAGGTCGCGATGCATCAGTGTCGATAGTCCGGCTTCAAGAGGTCGCAACGGCGGACATTGCAGGGCGTCTCTGCCCCCCTTTCACGCAGCGAGCGCCTGGGCCACCACCTCCGGCGCACGAGCAATTACCCGCAAATAGGCGAGCGCCGTCGCGTCCGGCTGCCGCCTGCTCTGTTCCCAATCCCGCAGCGTGCCGATCGGCACCCGGAACCGGTGTGCAAACTCCGCCTGCGAAAGCCCGAGCTGGCCCCGGGTCGTACGCACAAGAGCCGCAGCGGTTTCCGCATCGGTGAGAATTGGTGCCGCATCCGGATCGCTCGCGACATTGCGCGCGATCTCCTCATCTGTCTGCGCGTCGCTCCTGGCCCAGTCGGTTTCGCGGATGGCCTCGTCGATCATTGCCGGCGTCACTCGGACCGTTGCCATCTCCGTTGCTCCTGTCTATTTGCCCTACGCACCGAGATCACCCGGAACGTCTCGCCTCGGATCGTGTAAGTGCAAACGAACAATCGCCTGGCGACCAAGCCGAAAGCATTGAACCGTGACTTCACCGTAGTTACGCCGGGCGTCCACCATCTCGGCGATCCGGTTTTCGAGCACGATCGCTCCCATCGCCAGCGACACGCCATGTTTTGCGCGGTTCGCTGGATCGAACTCCACGATCATCCGGAGATATACGGCATTGCCGTAGTATCGGCAAGGACGCCATCCGATTTCAATGAATCTCCCCAGATCGGCGGATGGCATCGCGGAGCTTCGCCACGGTGAAGCCGGGGTCGCGGCAGACATCCAGGATGACTTTCTCCCGTCGGGCGATCAGTTCGATCGCGGCGGGGAGCTTCTTCACCGCCTCGGCCGGGACCACCACGGCGCCGTGCAGGTCGGCGTGGACCACGTCGTCGTGGGCCACCTGCATGCCGAACACGTTCACCGGCTTGCCGAAATCGACCATGTGCACATGGGCGTGGCTCGGTCCGACGCGGCCGCCGATGATCTGGAAACCGTGCGCCCAGGCGTCGATATCGCGGTAGGAGCCGTTGGTGACGCAGCCCAGCGCGCCGAGCGCCTTGTGCACCGTCGAGTGGACCTCGCCCCACCAGGCGCCGTAACCGGGCCGGTCGTCCAGGTCCTGCAGCACGACGATGGTCGGCAGATCGGCGTCGGCGACGTAATCGTACCAGTCCAGCCGATTGGCCACTTTGCCGCGGGGCGCTTCCTTGGCACGGATCATGCCGACACGGGCGAGGCCGACGATCGGCGGCAGCTTCGGTTCGATCGGCACCATTGGCTCGACCGTGAAGCCGATTGCGCGTCGCTCCGGCGCGACGAGCTCGAGCCCATTGCAGATGGTGGGTGTGTCCCACTGCTTGAGGGTGTCGAGGTCAGCCTGGGTGAACGGCCGGTCGGGCATGGCATATCCTCCTTCGCACGCAGCGGCGTGGTGACGGCAGCATCACCCGGAGGACGCGGCGGCGGCAAGTGACGGGAGGGCATGGCCTGTTATTCCTTGCGTCACTGGCATCAGTCTGAGAATTTGCCCGTCCACACATGAAGGAACGGGTCTGATGACGGTTACGCGCAAGCGCGTGCTGGTGACTGGCGGGGCCGGTTTCCTGGGCTCGCATCTCTGCGAACGCCTGCTGCGCGCGGGTGACGACGTGCTGTGCGTGGACAACTATTTCACCGGCCGGAAGGACAACATCGCCCATCTTATCGGCAATCCGCATTTCGAGGCGATGCGCCACGACATCACCTTCCCGCTCTATGTCGAGGTGGACCAGATCTACAACCTAGCCTGCCCGGCCTCGCCGGTACACTATCAGTTCGATCCGGTGCAGACGACCAAGACCAGCGTGCTGGGCGCGATCAACATGCTGGGGCTGGCGAAGCGGGTCGGGGCGACGATCCTGCAGGCATCTACCAGCGAAGTCTATGGCGATCCGACGGTTCATCCGCAGACCGAGGATTACCGCGGCAACGTCAACCCGCTGGGCCCGCGCGGTTGCTACGATGAGGGCAAGCGCTGCGCCGAGACCCTGTTCTTCGATTATCTGCGCCAGCACAAGGTCCGCATTAAAGTGGCGCGCATCTTCAACACCTATGGCCCGCGGATGCATCCCAATGACGGGCGGGTGGTTTCGAACTTCATCGTCCAGGCGCTGCGTGGCGAGGTGATCACGGTGTATGGAGACGGCCGCCAGACACGGGCGTTCTGTTTCGTCGGTGATCTGATCGAGGGGTTGATCGGGCTGATGGCGACGGGCGCCGAGGTCGCGGGGCCGATCAACATCGGCAATCCAAACGAGGTCACAGTATTGGAGCTCGCCGAACTGGCAATTCGTCTGACCGGGTCGCGCTCGACGATCGTGCATCGGCCGCTACCGCAGGACGATCCGTCGCAGCGCTGTCCCGATATTACACGCATTCGTGAGTTGCTAGGCTGGGAGCCGAAGGTTGATCTGGAGACCGGGCTGCAGCGCACCGTGGAGTATTTTGCTGATATGTTGGAAGGGAGGAAGCGTGCGGCCTCGCCGGCGGTTCTTGGCAGGTGACCAACTCTGCGTCGGGCGCAGCATCGCCCGCGGTACGCGGGGGCGAGCTGCCCATCCAGGATATCGTCGCTTGGTCGAAACGGCGACGAAAGCTCCGCGGCGTTGCCGGTAAATCGAAGGAGATTACCCGTGCCGGCAGAGCGACCGCGGAAGGTGATTCACGTCCTTCATATCTACCGCCGCTTCCAGCCTGACTATACCGGCGATGGAATATATTTCACGAAACTGATCGCGATGCTCGTGGCACGAGGGATCGAGGGCGAAATTCTCGTCCTGGAGACCACAACCCGCGACGGGGAACCTCGGAAGAGGGTTGGGGACATCACGATTCACTACCTTGCGAACGAATGCGGACGCTCGGGTGTAGGCGCTGTTGTCTCGTGGCTCCGGCGGAACATCTGGCGATTCGATGTGGTGCACGCGCATAGTCATGTCGATCGCTGGTTTATCAGCTATCTGTTTGCACGATTGTGCGGTCGGAAGGTGATTTTTTCGTCATCCCTCAATGACAGCCCGACCGATCTGATCCATGGCTACCGGCCCCGAAACAGGCCGACTGTCACGCTTCTCAGTCGACTGATCAACCTGTTCATAGTCATAAGCCCACACTTGCTTCGCCGATCGCTGGAATCGATCCAACGAGAGCGCCTGCGGTTCATCCCGCAGGGCGTCTCAATTCGGGCGACGAGCGAGCTGCGCAACAAGCGGACAGCGCGCCGGCTGCTGGGGCTTGCTGAGAACGATTTCGTCTTGCTCAACGTCGTATCTGTATTGCGGCGAAAGAACACGCTGTTCCTGGTGCGGGCACTTGCCGGCGTGGCGAACCGCCGGGTGAAGCTGATCGTGGTAGGCCCGATATTAGATGCGCGCTACCACCAGGAGGTGCTCGCGGCTGCAGCGGCAGAAGGGGTCAGAGATCAGGTCCTGCTTCCCGGATTTTGCAATGATCCTTCTTTGTATTATGATGCTTGCGATGCCTTCGTGTTTGCCTCCTTGATCGAGGGTTTTCCGAACGTTTTTCTCGAGGCAATGGCGAGCGACCGCCCGATCGTGTCCCGCTTTCTTCCTGGGCTTTCGGATCACGTGATCGATCACGCGCGCACGGGGATGCTCGCCGACACACTTGACCAGTTTATCGATTGCTTGCGGACTCTGATCTCTGACCCTGCGACGTGCGAGCGAATGGGTCAGGAAGCGCGCCGGCTCGCGGAGACATATTTCGATATACGCTCGATTGCCCTGGAATATGTCCAGGTCTATCGCTGGATTACCGCGCAGGAACGCAGCATAATGCCAACTCCTGCGACTGCTCCAAAGTTCCGGGTACAATTCTGCGACACGGTGCAAGACGGTCGAACGTCACTCGGGTTCAAGCGGATTGATCTGCCGCCCGAGCTGCGCCCGATGCTGCTGGTCATCATCGACACGGAGGCCGAATTCGATTGGCAGAAGGGGACCGCCGCCGATGCCGGGCAGGTTTCCGCGATAGCCGATCTGCCAGGTGGCATCGAAGTCTTCCTGCGTCATGGCCTCAAGCCTGCTCTGGTGGTTGATTGGCCGGTCGCCAGTCAGGACTCGAGCGCGCGCGTGGTACAAAGCCTTCATCAGGATGTCTGCGAGGTCGGCGTGCATATGCAGCCCTGGAGCACGCCGCCCGCCGTCGAACCGCGGGACGCGTGGCACTCTTATGGAGGCAATCTCGGTCCGTTTCTCGAATCGCTAAAGATACGGAACCTGACCAACCAGGTTCGCGCGGTTTTCGGTAAGGCGCCAACCCTGTTCAAGGCAGGGCGTTACGGAATTAGCTCGAACACACTGGAGACGATCGAGGAGCTTGGCTTCAACATCGACCTCAGCGTGTGCCCTCACTACGACTATTCCGGCGATGGCGGCCCCGATTTCCGCGCCTTCAACTCCCACCCTTCCTGGTTCGGCAGGGCGCAGCGATTACTGTCGCTGCCGACAACGGCGGGACACGGCGGGCTGCTGCGGGGTGCTTTGGCACCGGTCACCGATCACCTAGCCTCCGTATCGGCGCGCCGGATTGGCCTCGATCGATTGGCGGCCCGGCTTGACCTGTTGCATCCGCGCAGGCTTTCGCCGGAAGGAAACACACTGGCCGAGCTGCTGCGTCTGACCCGTGACCTTTATCATGGCGGCCTACGTGTGTTCACTCTGACGCTGCACAGCCCGTCATTTAGGCCGGGTAAGACGCCATACGTTCGCACTGCTGCAGATCTCAGTCGGATGATCGCTGATCTCGACGCATATCTCTCGTTCTTTCGGAATGAACTCAACGGGGAGTTCACCACGCCAATGGCCGTGCATCGGCGGCTCGCCGCGCTGTGCGAGGCCCGTGGTGAGCCGCCAACTGCGGATCTCCACGAAAGCGCCTTGAACAGCACTCCCAGAACTCATGAAGCAGCCATGAGACCGTTGTGACCGGCGATGCCAGACTGCGCATGACTGGAGGTCATGATCGGACGATGCCGTGATTCTTGCGTTCGAAATGACGTGGACTGACACCCACCACGCCCCAGGCAATAGCGCCACGCTGCAGACAGTCGCCGAAGCGTTGCCTGGACACGACGTGCGAGTTTTTGCCGACAATTCTCATCTAGCGGAGCTTCGTCGCGACCCGAGTTTGACCCGATGGAAGCGGCTGACGTTCCATCCGATCGTGCTTGCGCCACAGTATCGGCATCGCCCTGGAATGGTCTCGCTGCGGCGCATGATCCGGGAATTCGCCACTTTACGTGCCGCGCTGCGGAGCGTTCCCCGATCCTCATCGTGCCTGGTTTTGTTGCTGTCGGCAACGTCGACGTCGATCTTTGCAATCTCCATCATTCAACGGACGACCCGTAGACCGCTTGCCGTCCATGTCGGATTGCACGGCAACCTGAATGATGTGCGGGGGTGGCGGTCCCGCAACCCGATGGTGCGAGCGTTCGACACGCATTCGGCTTTACACGCGCCTCACTCGCCGAAGCTTCGGTTTCTGCTGCTCGAGCACGCCATCAAGCGCGAGCTTGCCGACTTGGTTCCTCGTGCTGCATTAGCCGCGGACGTGCTGCCGCTTCCGGTTAATATTGGCGAGGTTTGGTCGGTTCCCCGCGTGCCGCTCTGCTATCCGCTGCAGATTGGGTTCGTTGGGCAGGCCACCGAGGCGAAGGGTATCTCCACCTACCTTCAGGTAGCCAAGGAATTTTCCGATCGCTACGAGTCGCATATCCAGTTCCATGTGATCGGGCGCGCTTACCCGGGCGATGACCTCCAACGCTTCTCGGTATTAGCAAGCAAGGTGACGCACGAGCATCTGACGCGAAAGGCGTTCGTCGAACGGCTCGCTCAAATTCACTATGTCTTCCTGCCCTTCGGCTCAGAATACTATCATCTATCCGCCAGTGGTGCCCTGCTTGATGCCATCACTTGGCTGAAACCGATCATCGCGAATCGTACCCGGTGATCGCCGACATGTTCGAACAGTTCGGCGACATTGGCTATCTTTGCGACGACATAGAGGGAATGTGCTCGGCACTACAAGAAATCGTTAAGAACGTGAATGAGGCCCGCTATGAGGTTCAGGTCGATGCTCTTCGCCGGGCCCGCGACTCGCGGCTCCCGGACACCCTGGCCCGGCAATACCAAGCAATCGTGTCGCAGAATTTCGGCGGGCTCAGATAGGGCACCGATCCTATTGATGCTTGGCCCGTGAACGCGTTCGGAAGGGCATCCAGCCGAGGCATGGGCGCCGATCGAGTCTGCGTGCGGCGGTAAGCCGGCATGGAGCTACACGCTGGCCCCCATTCTGAGAGACGAACTGCTCCAGGAGCCACAACTTTCCCGCGTGCCGACCCAGCGCCGCGGTTCCCAATTTTGCGAAGCAGCCCCACTTTATAGTCGGGCCTTTCGATTGCGAACGGTGCACTATTGGTCTAACGTAGCTAAAATCACGGGAGGGCGGAGCGGCGGTGAAGAGGCTCCGTAACGGACGGCTAACATTGCCGCGACATGCTGATGGAACGGCATTGTAGAGGCATGGTCGGCGGCGGCAAGAATGGATGTGATCCAGAATGGAGCGTCGGTGAATCTCACGAAAAAGGTGGGGCGCTCGGCGCGTGTTCTCCACGTTCTTAAGTACTATCGTCCGCAATTCACCGGCGAGGGCGTTTTCATGGAACGCGCACCGGCTTCATGCAGATGCTGGCGCCAGAGGTACAGCATGAGCTGCTGGTGACCGCGACGCCGAAGCCAGTGGAACCGCCGCAGGCCTGCTCCACGCTCAACCGGATCCGCTATCTCAGCCGCCGGCCACTCACCGGCTGGTGGCATGAACTGAAGCTGCTGATCTGGTTCCTGCGAAACCTTCATCGCTACGACACCGTCCCCGTGCGCACGCATGCGGACTGGTTCTTTCTGAGCTATCTCATCATCAAGTTGGCACGTCGCCGTCTGGTGCTGTCATCGACGCTCGACGACAGCGTGCCGGTGTTGGTGAGTTGCTACCGGCCCTCGCTGCAGGCACTAGTATCGCGGCTGTTCCGATTGTTCGACGTCGTGATTTCCGTCAGCCCTCGGCTGCAGCAGGAATCGGCCGCGGTGATGCCGGCCGGCCGGTGCCATCTGGTGCCCTACGGCATCACCTGTCCGAGGTGGGATCCCGGCGCCCGCGCCCGGATGCGCGCCAAGCTCGGCATCCCCCCGAATGCCCTGGTGCTGATCTTCGTGGGCGCGCTGAATCGCCGCAAGGACCCGTTGCTGTTGATTCAAAATCTTCCGATCATTCTGCGACAGCACAGCGAGGCCATGTTGTTGCTGGTCGGTCCCGCGGTGGATCCCAACTACCTCGCCGAGATCGAGGTCGCAATTGATGCGAACCGACTGCGCGACCGCGTGATCTTTGCCGGAGAGGTGGTCGATCCACATCCCTATTTCCAGGCGGCGGATATAATGACTTTCGGTTCTACTTTGGAAGGGTTTGGAATGGTGGTGCCGGAGGCGCAAGTCAACGGACTACCGGTCGTGGTGCGACGCCTCCCGGGCGTGAACGATCTGTTCGTCAAAGACGGAGAGACCGGGTTCTTCTTCGACGACAGCGAGGGGTACGTGAACACTGTCACTCCGGCTGGCAGACGATCCAGCTTTGCGCAAGAAGGTCGGGGCGCAGGCAGCTGAATTCGTGCGCGCGATCTTCGATATGCCGGAGGTAGCGCGTCGCTATCTCGAGATCTATCAGGTGCCACGAGGTGGCATGCGTCGCTGGGTTGCGCCGTCGAAATCGGACTGGGAGGAACTGCGGCAGCTCGGTTGCGGCACATCGATCCTCGATCCGCGGCTGCATACACCGGCGCCCTTGGACGCGGCGGTGCCACCGCTGATCGTGACGCTGATCGACGCCGAGGAGACATTCGACTGGTCACGCGAGCCATTCTCGCGGAGCTCCGCCGATGTCCGATCGATGTCGCAGCAATTCCTTGCACACCGCATTTTCGAGCGGCACGGCGTTGTACCGACCTACATGATCGATTATCCGGTGGCGACGCAGAGTGATGGCTGCGACCCACTTCGTGAGCTGCTGGCCGACGCACGCTGCGACATCGGGGCGCAACTCCACGCCTGGGTGTCGCCGCCATTGACCGAGGAGCTGACGGCGCCCAATAGCTACCCCGGCAATCTTCCGGTCGCGCTCGAGTACCGAAAGCTGGAAGTGCTGACGAAGGCGATCGAGGACGGGCTAGGGGTGCGGCCACGCATTTACCGCGCGGGCCGCTTTGGCGCCGGCCCCCGTACCGGCGACATTCTTCGCCATCTCGGCTATCTGGTGGATAGCAGCGTCATGCCGGGTTGGAGCTTCGCGCGACAGGGCGGTCCTGATTTCATGGGAGCCAGCGCCGCGCCGTACTGGATCGATCCGGAGCGGACCATCCTGGAGCTGCCGAGCACAGCGGGCTTCGTCGGGCGTCTTGCCGAAGCCAGCGAGACGCTGCGGCGGGTGCAGTTCAGCACGCTCAGCGAGGTGCTTCACGGTCCGGCGCTAATGGCCCGGCTTGGCCTTCTGGAGCGGATCAGGCTCACCCCGGAAGGAATCCTGCTCGAAGAAGCCAAGCGTCTGTTACGTCACATGATGAGCCGCGGGCATCGCGTGTTCGTGCTCACCTATCACACGCCGTCCCTGCTACCCGGCTGCACGCCATATGTGCGGACTCAGGAGGATCTGGTTCGCTTCCTCAACTGGCTGGATGAATTCTATGCTTTCTTCATCGGCGAACTCCACGGGCGTCCGGCGACATGGCGCCAGGTGCGTGACCGCTTGGCTCCTGCGGCCTGTACCAAACCGGGTCTGCAAGAGGTGATAGCAGCATGAGCTTTGGACATGCCGAACATGGCCCGGATCGCATCGCTTCCGGCGGGAAGGCGATCTATGGCGCACCGCTCGGCATTCTGATGCTGGAGGCGAAGTTCGCGCGCGTCCCGGGCGATATGGGTAACGCGACCACTTGGCCATTTCCGGTGCTATACCGGGTGGTGCGCGGGGCAAGCCCGGAGCGCGTCGTGCTGAACGGCGCCGCCGGGCTGCTGGAGGATTTCCTGGATGCCGCGGCCGAACTCGTGGCGATCGGCGCCGAGGCGATCACCACCAATTGCGGGTTCCTGTCACTGTTCCAGCGCGAGCTGGCGGCGCATGTGCGGGTGCCGGTCGCCGCCAGTGCGTTGATGCAGGTGCCCTGGGTGCAGGCGATGCTGCCGCCCGGCCGGCGCGTGGGCGTGATCACGGTTGCCGCCGGGTCGCTCACTCCCCGCCATCTCGAGGCCGTCGGTGTGCCACCCGATACCCCGATCGTCGGCACCGAAGAGGGGCGGGAGTTCTTCCGCGTGCTGATCCTTGGCGAGAGCGAGGACCTCAACGTCGATCTGGCGGAAGCGGACATACTTGATGCCGGACACAGGTTGATTGCCCGCCATCCTGATATCGGCGCCATCGTGCTGGAATGCACCAACATGCCGCCTTACGCGGCTGCGCTGCGTCGAGCGCTAGGCGTGCCCGTCTTTGATATTTATTCCCTGATCACCTGGCTGCATGCGGGGCTTCGCCCTCGCTATTTCGGGGTTGTGACGCCTGAGAGCCTGGCGCGGTGATCCTGATCTTCGAGCTGACCTGGACCGGCACCTGGCATGCGCCAGGAAACAGCGTCACCATCCAGACCATCTCGCGTGCCTGTCCCGACGAGGAGATCCGTGTCTATGCGGAGGCATCTCACCTGCGAGAGCTGCAACGCGACGAAGCGCTGCGCGGGCGACCCGGTATCTCGTTTTACGAGATGCCTCTGGCGCCGTGGTTCCGCTATCGCCAGCACATCGTCTCGATGCGCCGGATGGTGCGCGAGTTCAACATCGTGCGCTCGGCCTTGCGGGCAGCGCCGCGCCGCGAGCCGTGCCTGGTCATGTTCCTTTCGGCGACATCGACGGCGATCTTTGTCGCGTTGCTGATCCTGCGACTCGCTCGCCGGGGTTTGGTCGTTCAGGTGGGCTTGCATGGAGAGCTGCACAGCCTGCTCGGCTGGCGGCCGCGCAATCCGTTCGCACGTGCTCTCGACTTTGCCTCCGCGCTGGGCCGACGGCACGATCCCCGGCTTCGGTTCCTGGTTCTTGAGGAAGCCATCCGCCAGGAGCTGGCACGGATCGCGCCGCAAGCCGCGGAGCGGACCGACGTGCTGCCGCTGCCGGTCAATCTGGGCGAGCTTCCGCTGGTGCCTGAGCCGGAATTGAGCCGACCGGTGCAAATCGGTTTCGTGGGCCAGGCGACCGAGGCTAAGGGGATTACCGCCTTCCTCGATACCGCAGCACTGTTCCGCGAGCGCTACCCCGGCCTGGTGCAGTTCCATCTGGTTGGGCGCATGATGCCGGGGAGCGATCCGGCCGGTTTCGCCGTACTGGACAGCCCGACCTCCGACCAGCATCTGTCCCGGCAGGAGTTCCTGGCTCGTCTCTCCCGGCTGCATTTCGTCTTCCTGCCGTTCAATCCCGGCTACTACAACCTGTCGGCCAGCGGTGCGTTGCTCGATGCCATCACCTGGCTAAAGCCGATCATTGCCACGCGGCTGCCCATCGTCGCGGATCTGTTCGCGCGCTTCGGCGATATCGGATATCTGTGCGACGATCCTGACGGAATGCGCGTAATTCTGGAGGAGATCGTGACCCGCTCCGACCCCGAACGATACCGAGAGCAAGCTGCGGCGATGCGCCGGGCGCGTGCGGCGAGGATGCCCTCAGTTCTGGCGGATCGATACCGGAGTATCCTGAGTGAGGGGTTCGGCCTCCGCAGCCCCTGCCGAGCCGAGATTAGCGGCGGGGAAGCGTGATGTGCGGGCACCCCTGCACCGTCATGGCCGGCCATGACGGGCACCTGCCGTGACGCGGGTACGAGCGCCGCGGGTGCTATCTGACCGTCCCGTCGCCCGCCAACGGGATCACTTTGCCGCCCTTGAACACGTTGCTCGACAACTGCGCCGGCGTCGCGGTGATGTTGTGCACAAACGTCGTTTCATGCCCGGTGTTGTTGATCAGCATGTTATTGCGAACAACCAGACCATCGGAAGGGTGAGTGACCCCTCCCTCCCCGATCATGATCGCAGTGGCATAGTTCTCCGCGTGCGGTCCCTTCTCGAGCTTGTTGCCCTCGATCCGTACGCTACCGCCGTTCGGCACGTCTATCTGGTAGCTTGACGTGCCGTTAGCCCCGTCTTCGATGTCGCAGTTCAGCACAGTGGTGCTCGCCGCATCCGACTTGATGTTGTGTCCGGAGTGAGTATCGAGGAAGCGCGAGTTTTCGACGTCGAGCGAGGCTATCGCCCCAACATAGATGGCGTGGGCGCAGCCCTTGCCGCTGCACTTGCCGTTGCCGACGAACTCACTGCCGATGACCCGGACCGCGGCAGTGCCCTTCGGGGCAACCAGAATCCCGTCCTCATTGTCCAGTAACCGCGAGTTCACGACGGTCAGATTGCCACCCTGACCGCGGATGCCGGCGCCGTTCTGGTCGGGCACGCGGGCGCGCTGCAACGTCAGATTGCGGATCGTGATATTGTTGCCGTTGGTGATCAGGATTGCCTTGCCACGACACGTCTTGTCGGTCATCACGACCCCGGGGCCGGTGCCTTCGATGGTGAGGTCGTTCTGATTGACGAGGGAGCAATCAAAATAGGTACCAGGCTCGATCGCTATCGTGTCGCCGTCGTGTGCGTGGGCGAGAGCCTGGCTCGGCATCTTGTATTCTTCTTCGGCACCAACCTTAAGTGTGGCGCCGAACGCCGCACCGGATGTGCCAAGCATGATCGAGGCGACCAGTGCATACCGGATCATCTCTTGTAGCCTTTGCCGCAGTTTCGGCGAAAGTATAGCACTCAGGCGTTCGACAAGCCACGCTTCACGTCGTGAAAGATTGTCCAGTCTATTTAAGCTGCCGGCCCCGTGTCCGTCAGCCATCAGCCTCCGCGGGAAACGGCAGTCCCACCCGTGGGCCGCGCCCTCGTGCCCAGCAACTCCGCGCCCGCTGAGAGGCGTTGCAGGAGACTATTCAAAGCTATCCCGATGCTTCCTGGCAGAGAGGCAATCAGAGACTTAGGGCCTGCCGAGAAATAACCGCGTCAAGGGGGTTGTTGATTAGGTGATATGGAATAGTTCCATTCACCGTGAAAATCGTCGCGGGAGATGTTGATCGCCAGCATCTCCTGCTCGCTGACCTTGATGCCGCGGGGGTAGAGATTGGCGTCGATCTCGCAGCACACCTGAAGGCCGGTCTCGGTCGTCGTGGCTCCGATGAGCTGCACAATCACCAGGTGGCTGACCAGTGGCTTGCCGCGCCAGTTCTGGGTGATGAAGGCGAACAGACGGTGCTCGATCTTGTTCCACTTGCTGGTGCCGGGCGGCAGGTGGGTCACTGTTATTCTCAGGCCGGTCTCGTTGGCGAAGCGTTGCAGCTCGCGTTTCCAGAGCTTCACCCGCGAGCCGTTGCTGCCACCGCAGTCCGCCGTGATCACCAGACGGCTGGCGTTGGGATAGCGCGCCTGACCCAGCTTCTGCCACCAGCGCCGGATGCTCTCGACAGCGAAGGCCCCGGTATCGGCGTCGATGCCGACGCTGACCCAACCATGGTTGGCGGCGATATCGTAGACGCCATAGGGGGCGACCTTGCCGAGTTCCGGCAGTTCGAAGTCGTGCACGCGAACCGTCTCGGGTTCCCCCTGGCGACGCAACTCCCGGCCGGCGTTCTTGAAATCGCCGACCAGTTCCTTCTTCTTCGTATCGACGGAGATCGCCGGCTCACCGGCCGCGAGCGCTGCCGTCACCGTCGCATTGATGTGCGCGAACTGCGCGTCGCGGTCCGCATGGCTGGCCCCCTCGCGGGTCTTGCGGTTGGCCTGACAGCTATATTTCAACTCACGTAGCAGGTTCGCCACCACCCGCTGACTGGCCTCGAACCCTTGCTCGGCCAACGCCTTGACGAGGTGACGCAGGCTCCGGCTGACCCAGCGCAGCGGCGAAGAGGGGTCCCCCCGGATGGCGTCTTCGATCAACGCCTCCAGCGCCGTCGGCAAGCCTGGCTGATGCGCCACCGCGCTCTTGCGACCGCCGCCAGGACGGCGCACCCGGTTGCCGATATCGTTGCTTGCCGATTGCAGCTCGCGGATGCCGCGATTGATCGTGCTGCGCGCCAAGCCAGTCGCCGCCGCCGTTGCCGTGACCCCGCCGTAGCCTTGCGCCATGGCCTCGTTGGCGGCGAACAGCCGTCGGCGACGTTCGTCGAGAAATTTCGCCGCCTGCCGCCAGCGTTGCCGGATGTCGTCAACGTCGATCACTCGCTCAGGATTGTCTCGGGGCGCCGCGTCGTGCCTAGCGAAATTGCGATTCTATTCCTGCGTTCTTGCGGGCAGCCCGATTCGTTTATTGCTCGGCACGCCCTTAATTCGCAAGCTCGCTGTCCGGTCCTCTGGCGCGACCTCGCTCATCAGCGCCCGCAGAAGGTCATGTCGCTGGGCTGCGAAGGCACCATGGACGGCATTAATCCGCCGCCGACGGATCTCGCTATCAATGATGTCAATGTACTGGCGCGCTTCTTCGTGATTTTCCCTGATCCATTTGAGCGCCCTCACCTCATCGATCAGAGTCAGAAGATCATCGCGACTGAAGTTCGTTTCATGCCGTCTGATCGTCACTAGAGGTTCCGGCAACACACCGACCTTGGCGCGGTAGAGGCAACGAAGCACGAATTCCCCGTCCTCGGGCCGGCTCCCGTTCATGGCGGGATTGAACCCCCCCACCTTGTCGATGAGGCGCTTGCTGAACGAGCTGGCAGACGGGAACATCGGATACCACAAAAATGTCTGGCCGGCGAAGCTCTTGTCGAACACCCATCCGTGCGACACGACCCGGCGCCCCGCTGATTCCCAATAGCCTGCAGGCGCCTGATCGAACTTCGTTGCGGCAGCCAGCTCCCCATACCGAAGCGTCCTAAAATCGCAGAAGGCAAACTCAATACCCGGTTCGCTGTCTAACAATTCCGACAGTTTCTCGAGATAAACTGGGGACCACATGTCATCCTGATCGCAAAGAGCGACCCAGTCGGTACGGGCGTGCGCAATCCCAAGGTTGCGTGCGATCTGCACACCGCTGTTTTTGCCCGTTGAAAGGACAGTGACCTTGTCATGGTAGCTTTCGGCGATGCGGCGACTTTCGTCCGTGGAGCAATCGTCGACGAGGATGACTTCGGCAGCCGGCTTGCTTTGCGCGAGAATCGCCTCAATCGCGTCGGCCAGGTAACGCGCTCCATTGTAGAGAGGGATTGCCGCGGAGACTTCCATGTTGCGCCCGCAACGACTCCACAAGAATTCGTACCATTAATAGAAGCGTCGCACAGAATAAGGGCGGGGGTCAATGGTCGGCCAGGCGACCGGTGAGCGCACCGGCGGCGAGGCCGATATGTCCGTGTCCGTATGCATGCACCACGTCGGGACAGCCCGAGGCCGGGCCGATGCAGGGCAGCCCATCCGGGGTCGATGGACGATGGCCCATCCAGAGCTTCACCCGCTCCGCCGGCAAATCACGCGGCAGGCCCGGCCACATCCGCAGGGCGAAGTCGCGCAGAATCTCTGCCCGCCGCCAGTTCGGCGCCGCTTCCAGGCCGGCCAGCTCCACCTGTCCGGCGATGCGCAGCCCTTGTGCGGTCATGGTGACCGACATCTTGCCGTCGCTCGGCATGACCGGGTGGCGTGGCCCGCTTTCGGGATGCTCGATCACGGCGTGGTAGCCCCGCTCCGTCTCCAGCGGCACGCGGTCGCCCGCGGCGGCTGCCAGCGCACGGGATCGCGCACCGGCAGCGATCACCGCCCGGTCGCAGGCGATCTCCCCGCCGTCGGTGCGAACCGCCCGCAGCCTCCGGTCCTCGATGCGGAAGCCGACCGCGCGAACCTGCCTCAGCTCGGCGCCGCGCGCGCATGCCGCTTCGACCACCGCCGCGACATACGCGCCGGGATCGAGGCAATGGCCGCCATCCTCGACGAACACGCCTGTAGCGACGATCGAGGGCCGGTTCACGCTGGCGCAGCTCGTCCTCGGAGAGCTCGATCCACTGCACGCCGTTCTCGCGGCGCAGGCGCCAAGCCAACGCCTCGGCTTCGAAGGCGGCGCGGTCGGGGAAGACGTAGAGTTGGCCGTGGCGTTGGATCAACGATCCGACACCGGCTTCGTCGGCCAGGCGTCGATGCCGCTCGGGGGCGTCTGCCAGTAACGGGCGCAACGCACGCGCAGTCGTGGCGACGCGCGCCTCGGTCGCTCCGGCGCGAAGGAATTGCACAAGCCACGGTGTAAGACGGGGCAGATAATGCCAGCGTATGGTCAGCGGTCCGAGTGGATCCGCGAGCCAGCCCGGGACATTGCGCCAGATGCCGGGAAGCGACAGCGGCACCACCGAGCTCGGGCTGAGCCAGCAGCCGTTGCCGTAGCTGGCGGCCTGCTCGCCGCCGGGACGGCCGGGCTCGAGGATGGTGACTCGATGGCCGTCGCGCAGCAGTTCTGCCGCGCTGGCGGCGCCGATGATGCCGGCGCCTATGACGACAACGTGGTTGGGCATGCGTCCGGCTGTGCGTTGCTAGAGATAGATGCCGCGCTCCAAGATCTCGAGCGTGAAGGCGTGATAGGTGATGCCCAGACTCTCGGCGCGTGCAAGGCGCCGAAGAGCGATCTCCCGCGGCGGGGTCTTCCAGGCGCGCTTGTGGGCGCGCTTCCAGCACCAATGGCGCCAGGAGAGGATGCCCGGGTCTTCGTCGGGGTCGAGAGGGGGACCGCCGTTGTGGCCGAACGCGGCGAAGAAGCTCGTGGCGGCGGCACCCTCACCCGGATCGCTGCGCGATCCGGCCTCTCCCGCAAAACGGGAGAGGCGAAGAAGGTAGCGGGTTCGACGGCTCACGCAGCTTTGGCGACGGCGCGGCGTGCCATGACGCCGATAAGGTGGGCGCGATATTCGGAGCTGGCGTGGATGTCGCTGTTCAGTCCGCTCGCCGGGGTGGTGATCTTCGCGATCGCATCGGGTGAGAAATTCGACGACAGCGCCTGCTCCATCTCGCGGTGACGGAACACGCCGTTCTGTCCGGCGCCGGTTATCGCAAGACGCACGCCGCTGGGGAAACGGGCCACGAACACGCCGACGATCGCGTAGCGCGAGGCCGGGTTGCGGAACTTCTCGTAGGCCGATTTCTGCGGCACCGGGAAGCTCACCGAGGTGATCAGCTCGTCCTGCTCCAGCGCGGTGGCGAACATGCCCTTGAAGAAATCGTCAGCCTTGATCTCGCGCTTGTTAGTCTTGATCGTCGCGTTCAGGGCAAGCGCCGCGGCCGGATAACAAGCCGACGGATCGTTGTTCGCCAGGCTGCCGCCGATGGTGCCGCGATGGCGCACCTGCTCGTCGCCGATCCACGAGGCGAGGTCCGCCAGCCCTGGGATCTTCGCCCGCAGCTCGGCCGAATGCGCAACCGCCGCATGGGTCGTCATGGCGCCGATAGTGACGGCGTCGGCGCCGACGGTGATGCCGACCAGCCCGGTCTTCGCCAGATCGACGATCGTGGAGGGCCGGTTCAGCCGCTGCTTGAGCACCGGGATCAGCGTCATGCCGCCGGCCAGCGCCTTGGCCTCGGGATCGGCGCCCAGCAGCTTGACCGCTGCGTCGACGCTCGCGGGCTTCTGATACGCGAAATCGTACATCGTGGTATCCCCCTATGGCCTATTCCGCCGCCATCTTCGGCTGGGCGGCCTGGATGATGGACCAGAGCTTCTGCGGCGTGGCGGGCATGTCGAGGTGCCGCACGCCATAGTCGCGCAGCGCGTCGATGACGGCGTTGATGACTGCCGGCGGGCTGCCGATCGCGCCGACTTCGCCGCAGCCCTTCACGCCCAGCGGGTTGTGCGTGCACAGTGTGGTTTCTGTGGCAACCTTGATGTTGGGGACGTTGTCGGCCCGCGGCATCGTGTAGTCCATCATCGAGCCGCTGACGCAGTTGCCCCGACTCGTCGTAAACGGCGTGCTCCAGCAACGCCTGGCCGATGCCCTGGGCCACGCCGCCCTGCACCTGGCCTTCGACGATCATCGGGTTGATCACTCGGCCCACATCATCGACAGCGACGAAGTTCACCACCTCGACCTCGCCGGTGTCGCGGTCGATCTCGACCTCGGTCACGTGGCAGCCGGCCGGGAAGGTGAAGTTCTTCGGGATCGTAGAACGCGGTTTCCTCGAGGCCGGGTTCCAGTTCCTCGATCGGGTAGTTGTGCGGGACATAAGCCGCGAGCGAGATGTCGGTCAGCGTCTTCGACCGGTCGGTGCCGGCGACGGTGAACTTACCGTCCTTGAACTCGATGTCCTCGACCGAGGCTTCCATCAGGTGGGCGGCGATCTTCTTGCCCTTGGCGACGATCTTGTCCATCGCCTTCACCATGGCGCTGCCGCCGACCGCGAGGCTGCGGCTGCCATAGGTGCCCATGCCGAATGGGATCTTGGCGGTATCGCCATGCACCACTTCGATCTGGTCGAGCGGCACGCCGAGCTGCTCGTGCACAAGCTGGGCGAAGGTCGTTTCGTGGCCCTGGCCGTGGCTGTGCGTGCCGGTGAAAACGGTGACGCTGCCGGTCGGGTGGACGCGGACATTGGCGCACTCGTAAAGGCCCGCTCGCGCGCCCAGCGACCCCGGCGACCGCGAGGGCGCGATGCCGCATGCCTCGATATAGGTCGAAATGCCGATGCCGCGCAGCTTGCCGCGGGCGGTGGCTGCCTTGCGCCGCGCCTCGAACCCGGCGTAATCGGCCGCCTTCAGCGCCGTATTCAGCGTCGCCTGGTAGTCGCCGCTGTCGTATTGCAGCGCGACCGGGGTCTGATACGGGAAGGCGTTCGACGGAATGAAGTTCTGCCGCCGCAGTTCGACGCTGGTCCATCCCGGTGTCGTGCGCAATCACATCGACCAGGCGTTCCAGCAGGAAGGTCGCCTCGGGCCGTCCGGCGCCGCGATAGGCATCGACCGGCACGGTGTTGGTGAACACCGCCTTCACCTCGCAGTAGACCGCCGGCGTTTTGTACACGCCGGCAAGCAGCGTGCGCGTACAGCGTAGGTCGGGATGCAAGGTCGCGAAGGTGGACAGATAGCCGCCCATATTGGCGAGCGTGGAGACGCGCAGCGCCGAGGAAATTGCCGTCGGCGTCGAGCGCCATCTCGGCGGTGGTCTCGTGATCGCGGCCGTGCGCGTCGGACATGAAGCTCTCGGTGCGCTCGGCGGTCCATTTCACCGGCCGGCGGAGCTTGCCGGCGGCCCAGGTGACGATGGCTTCCTCGGCATAGTGGTAGATCTTTGAGCCGAAGCCGCCGCCCACATCGGGCGCGACCACGCGCAGCTGGTTCTCCGGGATGTGCAGCACGAAGGCGCCCATCAGCAGCCGGATCACGTGCGGGTTCTGGCTGGTGGTGTAGAGCGTGTAGTCGCCGGAGGCGGGGTCGAAATCGCCGATCGCGGCGCGCGGCTCCATCGCGTTCGGGATCAGCCGGTTGTTGGTGAGCTCGAGCTTCACGACTTCTGGCGGCCTTGGCGAAGGCGGCATCGACCGCCGCCTTGTCGCCGATCTGCCAGTCGTAGCAGAGATTGCCGGGCGCGCCGTCGTGAACGGGCAGCGGCGCCGGCTGCCAGCGCCTCGCGCAGCGTGGCCGCCGCGGGCAGGTCCGTAAGGTCGATCTCCAGCGTCTCGGCGGCGTCCTTGGCCTGCTGCTTGGTCTCCGCGATCACCACCGCAATCGGGTCGCCGACATGGCGCACCTTGCCGACGGCCAGCACCGGGTGCGGCGGCTCGGCCATCGGCGAGCCGTCCTTGTTGTGGATCTGCCAGCCGCAGGGCAGGCCGCCGACATTGTCGGCCTGCCATGTCGGCGCCGGTGAACACCGCAACCACGCCGGGCGAGGCCTTCGCCGCCGCCGTGTCGATGCCGGCCGAGTCTGCGCGTGCGGCCGGTCCGAGCGGCGGATGTAGGCGTAGAGCTGGCCGGGGCGGTTGATGTCGTCGGTATAGTTGCCGCGACCGCTCAGGAACCGCGCATCCTCCTTGCGGCGAACGGCGGCACCGATCCCCTCGTAAGCCATGCTGCGCTCCCCCCTTGTTCGGTTATTCCGCCGCCGCAGGCATTGCCTTGCCGTGCATCAGCGGCCAGGCCGCGGCGATCGCCTTGACGATATTATGGTAGCCGGTGCAGCGGCAGAGATTGCCTTCCAGCCCCTCGCGGATCTGCTTCTCGGTCAGTCCTTCGGGGTGGCTCTGCACCAGGTCGATGGCGCTCATGACCATGCCGGGGGTGCAGAAGCCGCATTGCAGGGCGTGGTGCTCGCGGAACATCTCCTGCATCGGGTGCAGCGTGCCGTCCGGCTGCGGCGAGGCCCTCGATCGTCAGGACCTGGGCGCCGTCCGCCTGCAAGGCGAGCATGGTGCAGGATTTCACCGAGATGCCGTCCACGTGGACGACGCAGGCGCCGCACTGGCTGGTGTCGCAGCCGACATGGGTGCCGGTGAGGCCCAGCTTCTCGCGCAGCAGCTCGACCAGCAGGGTGCGGTCCTCGACCTCGACCGTGTGCTGCTTGCCGTTCACCGTCAGGGTTACCTGAGGCATCGCATCCCCCTTCGTCTTGCGCGTTGTGACCGGTCCGCTCAGCGGCCGGTGGCGTGGGCGGAGAATGAGCGGACGGCGAGCGGCCGGTCAAGGCGGTGGGCGGCGATCGCAGGGGCTTGGTTCGGCGTTGGTGTGGAGTGGCCAAGCGGAACAACGTTGATCCAGAGTTCGAGTCCTTGCCGCTCCGCGAGCTATACCATGCAACCTAGTGATTTAGCATATATTTGGATCGGCTTCTTCTACTTGGGCTACACATTGGGCAACACATCAGCGCCCAACGTGCAGCGTTCGCCACCGGCTCACGCTTCCATCTCCCGCCTGCGACTGGACCCGGCCACAGCCGCACTCGCGCCATACGGATCATCCTTTGGGGCCACGTAAAGGCGCGCCAGGCATCGGGACGCAGCGCAGCAGGAGCGTCGGCGACCCGACCCTGTGCTGCCCCCGGAAAAAGCAATCGCGAGCCCGGCGCGAGCGAGCGCGACACACCGGAATATTGCGACGCCGAGCGCGCGGCACGGATGAGGGCGGAGCGCGAGCTGCGCACAACACGCGAAGGGCTGCGCAAGGCGCTAATCGTGATCGCCGCCCTGCGGCAGCGTGAGGCCAATTCTCGCCGCGCTAAGGGCCGATCGGCCGGACAAATCGCCCGGCAAGGCGACCGGAGAGAGCGCGGAAGTAGCGGAATAGGCCGCTTTTCGATCCTGAAACCGCAGTTTGATCGGGCGCAATGCGCGCATAGCACGGACCTTCGCGGCGGCTGCCGGCGTCGAAGGTAGCCAGGGCGATGACAGTCAGTGCTATCGGCGTGGTTTCGCGCCGCCCGGAGGCACGCCGTGCCGCGTTCCTGGTCCGACCTCGCAATTGCCCGCATCGAGGCCGATTTCGTTCGTTCCGCTGACACCCACCTCGTACCGTTGCCGTTGCCCGGTCGCGTAGATCTCGTCTTCAAAGACGAGACAACCCATCCAAGCGGCAGTCTGAAGCACCGCCTCGCCCGTTCGCTCTTCCTTTACCACCGCAATTTCATGCCCGTCATCTCGCGCCAATTTCCATTGTGTCGATCCGTCCTTTGGAAATCCAACGTTTTTCAAAGGCTTTCGGGGTGCCTTTGCGAACACCGGTTCCGCTTCGGCGGGGGCGCTGCCGGCAGCGTCGTCACGCTCGCCGCTCTACAGCAACCGCCAAGCGCGCCATGCTGCCCAAATCGCCAAGGCAACCAGAGCGTAGAGCACACCCACTAGGATCAGCAGCGCTGCAACTGGGGGCAGCGGGTTCGGGGCTTACTAGAAAGCGGTCCGCGGCGCGGCCGCAACCGCCTCTAAGTGGCTTAGGCTGGCGCCCCTCGATCGCTTTTCTTCTGGGGGGCAGCCAAGGTCGGGACGCGCAGTATTGGGCCGCGTCGCGTCCCGATGCCTGGCGGGGGATCGGGTGCAATGCCGGGGGAAGCGAGCGCGAGCTGATGGCAGGATTGGCGCCGGGCACCGTCGGTTAAGGGGACTAATGAGGGGACCAGCCGCCGAGCGGCTCTGAGAGACCAGAGGAACCGTCATTGATTGCCCCAAGGGAGCCGGGACCATGGACGTGCCAGCTTCGCCGGAAATACTCCTGTTCGGACCGTTCCGCTTCGACCGTCACCGTCGCGCGCCATGGACGCTCCGATCACAACCCGTCCAGCATATGATTTCTTCGATAGAAAAACAAATTCAAGGTTCTCCCGCAAAGTCAGCCGCCCGATTCCGAAATGCGGCGGCCAAGCGATTTAGTTCTGTGACCGTAGCGCTGTCTGTGTCGTTCCATCTCTCGGAGAATCTCGCGGAACTGCTCTGCGGCTGCTCGCCGTCGGGCAGTTCGGCGAAGCGAAGCCGCATCGGAACCGGAACACCTTCTCTGATCGCGATGGCCTCGGCGTTGCCTAGGAAGGGGAGTGCCGAGAAGGTCGCCCCCGCCGCATCGGACATAGCGGCCCGCAAAATTTCCTGATCCCGCTCGTTTGATGTTCGGAAGGCGAAGACGGTGTTGCATTGCGACAGGATGGTCGCGGCAAGCTCGGACGGTCGCTGGCTGACGACAGCGAGGCTGATGCCATATTTCCGGCCTTCGGTGGCGATCTGCGACAGTGCCCGCTTCGCCAACGCGAAGTCGCCGGTGGTGCTCTGGGAAGCGAACCGGTGTGCCTCGTCGCAGACCAAAAGTACTGGAATCCGCTGCCGGGACCAGCATGCGAAGTCAAACGCAAGGCGGGCCACCACGCCCACCACCACATTCAACACCTCGGATGAAATGCCACCAAGGTCAAATATTGCGATTGGCTTTCCGCCCACCGGCACGCGGAACATCCGGCCGAGTAGCCCAGCGAGACTGCGGACGGTCATCCCGGTTTCGAACATAAATTCGAAGCGTCGGTCGGTCCGCAGCGTCGTCAAAGCTTCCTTCAGACGAAGGTATGTAGACAGATGACCCCGGTTAAGGCGGCCAATCGCCAATCCAACTGAGCGACGAGGTCGCTGAACATGTACGGAACCGGGCTATCGACTGTGATACGGCGTGGGTCTGTGCCTCTCGCAGCCGACTTCAGCTTCGCGGCGACCACGATGTCCCGAAGGCACATTGCCTCGGCGGCCATTTCGACCTTCTGCTTGCCAAAGAGAACTTCGGTAAACTCGTCGAAGGTGAACAGCCAGTACGGAAGACGAAAGTTTTCGATTGTCAGGAGTTCAGCTTGCGGTCCGAACGCGTGGCCATACTCACCGTGCGGATCGAGCATCAGCACATGGGCCTCCGGGCTCTGTTCGAGAATGCGCTTGAGTACAATGGTCACGCCGCATGACTTACCAGAACCGGTTGTCCCCAGGAGCGCGAAGTGCTTGCTGAGCAATTCGTCAACAGCGATCCGCGCTGGCACACGCGGGTCGTGATGCACGGAGCCGATGCAGACGGTTGGTCGGCCGGGGAGAGCATAGATAACCGCCATCTCTTCGTGATCAACCGCACAGACGCGGGCGTCCAACGATGGAAGCACTGAGATGCCGCGGCGGAAACTGGCATTGCCACCAACAGCATGGTCGGCAACCTCACCGAGCAGACAGATCTCCGCCAGCCTCAGCTCGGCATCCTCGCCCACCATCAGAGGCATCCTCGTGTTCATGCCGTTAATTAATCCATAGACGGTCGCGTGAGTGCTGCGGATGCTAACAAGGCTTCCCATCTGCACGCCCCCATGATCGCCGACATCGCCTCTGAGGAGCGCGACGATTTGTGATCCGGCGGTTGACACTACACGGCCGATGACGACAGCATCTCTTTTAACGGCAGCGCTCTCTTCCATCGCCTGCGGGGCGTCGATGATCACAGTCATAATCTACGTTTTGCCTTCGCCTGCCATAGATGCTAGCGCGGGATCGTCCACACTGCCTGCGACTGCGGCAGATAACTCCTTCGAAAACCTTATGGCGTCGATCTGACTGTGGTTAAGCTCGAACATGGGCGGCGTATCCTTCTGAGCGTGCGCCGCAGCGCTAGGGCATTGTGCCCAGCTTTGGAGGAAAATGCCAGCGTTGTGGCCGACCACATCTCGCCCTCCTCCGCTGCTTTGCGGGACGGGCGCTGGTTCGACTAGCAGTGGCGACATGGCGGGATCGCCGAGTACGCCAGGCCCGCTGGCCCGATCTTGTGGAGGCAAATCGGTTCCGGATGACGCGCGTAGTGCTCGCAGCATCACACCTGGATTCGTTCGCTTAGTCGCGGCATGGTTGCTCGGTATCGCCTCACAGTCGGCGATGGCTGATACATGGCAAGGCAACCTCGCGACGTTGCAAGATGCCCAGAGCGCGTGCCGGGATTAAGCAGAAGGCGCGCGCCTTTTCGCGCTGGCGGAAAAAAAGACGGCTGGACGGCCGTCTGCCGTTGGGCGGACTCAACTCAATTTCACGGTTCTGTGAGGTTTCCTCGCTGCGCTTCCGCTTTGGGCGTGGCTGGGGAGGGGTTTTCAGCAGCCGGAGCAGGAGTCTGTCGCGCTCGCGTTGCTGGGCGTCGCTTCCCTGATTGCTCATGGCAGGGAGGATAGCATGGCGAGAAGATCCTCGAAACCATCCACACCAGCGGCAACCTATTCGTTTGTAGTCGATGGCAAACCGTTTGTAATTGATCATCCGGCCCTTGCAGAGCACTACCGCTTAGCTGCACGGATTGCAGCTACCCAAGCGCATATCGAGTTAACGCTTGATGCTGCCATTTGGGAAATGAGCAACAGCTCTGGTTCAAGCGGGCCTGCGATCACGGCTCAGATGATAGGGATACGTCCTCGCGTACAGGCAATAACCACGATTCTTAATTGGTTGAGTCAACAGGCGGAACCGAATTAATTAAAAGAGTCAATCAATTCGCTGAAGACGCGCGGGGATACACGAATGTACGCAATCGCGCGGTGCATGATGTTTGGTTTTGGTCGGAAGAGGATAACGAGGCATACCAATTTCGCGTCGAGGCGGAAGGCAGGCTGCTGGGCTTTGGCCTAGAGGCTCGGCCTATAACACGATTAAAAGACCAGCTTGATAGGATCTCGCGAGTCCAGAGTTCCGGAGGAATTTCGGCTCAGGAGGCTAGGCGGAAGGCCTCCATTTTATTGGTGTCCTGTCGTTCGATGACGAATTTCGCGAAGGTGTTGCTCGGGGTGGCATTCAAGAGAAATTCCGGCAGGCTCTGGCGCAGGGCATTGGCCACGACCAGCTCCGAGGGCGGGATGCCGGGCCGAATGGTTCGCAGCCAGGAGCCGAAGGAATTCCAGACGAGCTGAGGGAAGGCGACGGCCAGATACTGAAGTAGTCCCTGGCAGACGACACCCGCCTGGATGAAGACGTGGTAGGCGTGGAGCTTGCGTTTGACGGCGTTGCGGTATTCCGGCGACTTACGATGGAGATGTTGATTGCCACTGCGGCGGCGGAGCGGCTTCATGTCGGACATCCAGAAATGGTAGGTAAACGAACCGATCAGCCGCACCGCCTGCTTGAACGTGTGCTCGATCTTGAAGCGCAGACCGTACAGGCGAATGATCTCGATAGCCTCCAAAGAGGTGTCGGTGCACATCAGGAGGCACGAGCCTCTTACTGGATGAATTACCGCCACGAAGCGCACGAGTTGACCGGCCGGGCGCCATAGCAGGTCGCGGACCCGATACTGGATGATCACCTGGTGCTCGCCGTAGACGGGACTTTCGGCCTGTTGGAAGCCCTTGGGGTCCTCCAGCAGGGATTTGAGCTTGACCTTCCTGCCATAGACCCTGGGCCGACCTCTCTTCCGCGGGCCGCACTGCTGGTGAGCAGTGTAGGCGACGGCGTTGGACTTCACCCGCGTGACCAGGTGGTTGTTCTCCTCGAGCAGGCCGGTGACGATCTTGCGCGCGGCATAGTAGGCGTCGGCGACGAAGTAGAAGGGTTCTGGGATGGCGACGATCCCGAGGAGCGCAAGCATCTTGTCGAGCAGGGTGCGGCGATCGCGATTGGACCACACCAACCCTTCGTGGATTCGTATGGCGAGCGGCACGGCGAAGACGCTGGCTGCGGCCTGAACGAGCACGCTCACAGCCTGGAGGGAATGTCCCATGATGAATTCGGGCTTGGTGTTCGACTCGGACTGCTGATGCAGGAGTTTGACCGCCGGCATCTTGCGCCCGCGCTTGGGGATCTTGATGCCGTCGCCGACCACGACACACCTTCCCTTGATGCGCAGCGGCTGCGGGAATAGCCGGAGCACCACCTGGGTCCACAGCGCCGCGAGCCGATCGAGCTTCACGGCGGGGCTGTGAAAGTGATCGACGAGCTTGTTGTAGAAGCGAGCCTCGAGCTTCAGCGCCCGCACGAGGCTGGTTACGCCCAGCAGTTCCGTCCGCACCGTGAAGCCTGCCACGGCGGTGGCGAACCACAGGAAGGTGCGCAGACGCGAGAACGCCGGACGCAGCAGCCAAATCGCGTTCCACCAGGGCATCCACAGCGGCATCGGACCCTCTCGATTCTGTTGCCAGCATAGTATAGCACTGGTATGCTAAACCTATGACAAACAAACGCCTGGCAGTGATCAGAAAGCGCGTTGGAAGCATCAAGGCGCAGCTGGCCGGCATTGAAGACATGCGGCCCGGATCGCTCACCCGCCAGTACAAGGATCCAGAGAACCGGAGGGGACCCTACTACCAGCTCAGCTACACGCGGCAGATGAGGAGCCGGACCGAATATGTTCCGCGCGACTATCTGCCCGAGGTGCGGCGTGAGATCCGCAACTATAAGCGCTTCAAGGCGCTCACCGCCCAGTGGATCGCCTTGAGCATCGAGCAGAGCCGCTTGATGATGAAGCGAGCCTTGCGACGGCAATGACCCGCGGTGCTATCCTCATCCGATGGGCAAGCGACGCGCAAAACACCCCTTCGAGAACAACCCGTTCACTGACGCCTTCCTCGAATGGATGGGCTCGTCCGAGGGGGAACGCTCGGTCTACGCGCTCGATCTGGTCTTCGCCGCACTGGATAATGCCGACGTTGACCCCAAACGGCGCAAGATCGTCTGGGACGACGGGAAACGGCTGTCGATCGAGCAGTCGGCAGAATGCATCCATGCCGAGCATCCGGACGTGCCGCGCGACTTGATCGAAACTCACGTGGTCGGGTGGCTCGAGGGCTTTGCGCCGGAATCCTACTCCGAACGCCAGCTCGAGGAGCTCGACCGGCTCACTGAGCAGTGGCTTGACGACTACGAGCGCAAGTCACAGGCCGCCAGGAAGTAACCCAGAACTCGGCACTCTCGAGATAGGATAAACGAATATCGGAGACGGTGCGTCTCCCTTAAGGACGAAATCTTGATATGGTACCGAGCGTTGTCCGAAGCGCAGCGCGTACAAGTTCGGCCTTTTCATGCCTGAAACCCTGCACGATCCAGTCTCGGGCGTGATCTCGATCTCGTCAGTCGCCGGCCTGTCACGAACGCTATGATCGAGGTCAGCGCTTCGATCCTCCGCGAGTACGGGGGGCTGGGGCCTTATACGGCAAGGCACTTGGCTGAGGATGTATATAGGGTGATGGCGGAGCGTGCTGACGCTCCACCCAGAGCGACAGATTAGAAATGGCGTGCGCGATTTCCCAAAAGACACGGGCATAGGTGTTGAGTTCACGGGATGTCAGCACGTACGCTGGACGGTTCTTATCAGTGAACTTCTTTGCTCGAAAGAAGGGAGGAACCAGGCACCATTGGAGCTTCGGTGCAAGGCTGAGAAGCGTTTCCCGCGAACATGGATCAAGAATCCAATGAATATAGTGCGCATGACCGTGTGCGATATCGTTTCGTCGTGCAGAGTAGCCAGCAACCAAGCGCGGACCAGGTCTTCGTTGCGATCGAGCTGCTCAAACACTATCGAGAAGCAAGGGCCTTCCGGGAGTTGGAGCATCTGCTCCAGGACCGGCCGTGCCGTGGGATGGTGCCACATCGTCGCCAGCGCCGTCTCGCGCAGAGGCTTACGCGTCAGTTTGGCCTTCCGTGCCAGTTGCCGGGCGAATTTCGCCACCGCCTTACTGGCGGCCAAGCGGGCGAGCACCTCGGCCATGGCTGTTTCACCGAGCTCCAGGGCCTGACGATGGCGCGGCGGTGCTCCCAACACCGGCCGCGCCGATCCGACAAGCGAGGTGACGCAATGCCGGACCTGGACGAAGATACTTCGTGCGCGTTCTGCGCGCATCGTGAGTTGCCGCCCCTATGGGCCAAATGGATGCGCGAGTTGCATCGTTGTCCGCTGGGCGCGGTCAGCGATGAGCGGTCATGCGGCCCGCAGCGGCACCACCTCGCCGGCCGGTGCCGGGCGCGAACAGAACTCCGCCCATGCCTGCATGAGCAGGCGCCGCTTCTAGAACAGATCGCCACGCGCGTACGCTTGCTCGGCCGCGTCGCCGGCGCGATGCGCCAAAGCCATCTCGATCACTTCGCGCGGGAACGCTGGTCGCTTCACCGGCCCGATCGCGAAACGCGCTCCGCATGCCGTGCACCGTGGCATTCCCCGCGCAAGCGGTGCGCAGAGCCTTGCTGACGGCTACGTCGCTCAGCGGAGCACTTGTCCTGCCGCCGGGGAACACCAGGGCATCAGCGCCGCACCTGAGCCGTTCTACGGCACGGATAATCTCCATGGCCGCGTCACTGAGTGCCACCCGATGTTCCCGGCCCGCCTTCATGGGCTGGCCGGGACAGTCCAAATCGCGTTCTGCATGTCGATTTCCGGCCAGCGCGCGCCACGCACCTCACCGCTCCGGCAGGCCGTCAGGATCGCGAACCGCAGCGCCGTCGCGCTCACGCCGCTCTGTTCGGTCAGCTTCTCCATAAGGCCGCCGATTTCGCGCCACGGCACCGCGGCATGATGTTCCACCCGCTGCACCTTGGAGCGGGCGGGCAAGAGGTGGTCGAGATGGCCGCGCCATCGCGCCGGATTTTCGCCGCTACCCCAGTTGCGAGCTTTGGCGTAATCGAGAATGCTCTCGATACGTCCGCGCACGCGTGATGCGGTCTCGGCCTTTGCGCGCCACAGCGGTTCCACGATCTTCATCACGGCCCCCGTATCCACGGCGGCAATCGTCATGTCGCCGATCACCGGCAGCACGTAATCGCGCAGCGTGTTGTGCCCACTGCTGGCGATGCTTCGGGTTGCGCCATCCGGGCGAGTGCGCCGCAAGGTAAAGGTCGGCTACGGCGCGAAAGGACATGGCGGCTTGTGCCGCCTTGGCCTCCGCTTCGCGCTTGCGCTTCTCGCTCAGTGGATCAAGCCCGCTCGCCAGCACCTTCCGCCACTCCCGCGCCTTCTCCCGCGCATCAGCGAGGCCAACGTCCGGCTCGGCGCCGAGGCCAAGCCACACCGTCTTGGGGCCGCGACGGTAGCGAAATTGCCAGCTCCGGCCGCCAGTGGGGCCGATCTTGAGATAAAGCCCGGATCGGCCGCCATCCGCATACCGGCCCGGCTTGTTGATCCGCCGGAGCGCAAGCGCATTCAGTCGTGCCATGTTGCCTTCCCCTTTCCCCTGGGGCTACACCTTGGGCTACACCTTAAGCGCGAATGTTGGCGGATGCAAGCGGGTGGTGACGAAACCTTCTGCCATGGGGGTGGCTTAGAACAGCCGTCTTTTGCGAAAGAAAACGAAAGATGACGAAAGCTATTTCGGCGGACTGCCGCTCCGCCGCTTCCGACAGCCGCGACAGAGTATCCGGAGCCACGCTTCCGCCGGCGGGTCTGGCGGCGTTGGCACTGTGTAGGCATTGAAGCCGACATCAAATGATGATATTACCGTGCCGGCAGGGAGATTTTACAGATGCGTACGACGCTCGCCCTTGATGATGACCTCGTGGCCAAAGCTCAGGCCTTCACCGGCCTGAAGGAGAAGTCCAGCTTGGTCCGCGAAGCGCTGAAGGCTCTCATAGAGCGTGAGAGCGCGCGGCGGCTGGCGCGTCTGGGCGGCAGCGAACCCGGCCTGGAGGCGCCTTCGCGGCGACGGTCGACCGCAACGTGATCCTGGTGGATACCTCGGTTTGGGTTGACCATCTTCGCGCGAGCGATACGGTTCTGACCAGCCTGCTCAACACCGACATGGTTCTGATGCATCCTTTTATTGTCGGTGAGCTCGCCTTGGGCCATCTTCGTCAGCGCGAGGTCATCTTGAACGCCCTGACGGATTTGCCGCGCGCGAGCGTCGCCACCGATGCAGAAGTGCTGCATTTCATCGACCGCCATGCCTTGTTCGGGCGCGGCATAGGATATGTCGATGCGCATCTGCTTGCCGGAGCGAGGCTAACCACCGGGACGGCGCTTTGGACGAACGACAGGTGGCTCCACGGCGTCGCCGTTCAACTTGGCCTGGCGTTCCAGCCGCGGCAACGTCGCGGATCATAGGGCCATGGCGTAGAGCTAGCGGAAAGTAAAATCGTGTGTGGCGCTGCCCGTGCGGGCACTGATGTATTGGACGACCGGACGCCACAAGACGATTCGTTTGTTTCTCGGCGGGCCCTCAGCGCAGCAGCGCTCAGACCCGGAATGTGTAGGTCCTTCCCGGCTCGCGTTCTATGTCGGGCGGGAAGTCACGCCGTTTGTCGGCGAAATAGCGCGTGCGATGGTCCCCATATCTCGCCGGCGCGTACGTGACCTACCGAATCCTCCGCGGCGACTTCGTCCGGTTCGGACCGGATGCATGTGGCACGAAGCTGTCGAAGAAGATCACGTCACCGGGCGCTGTCGGCACCGGTTCGAGGCCAAGCCCCTCGGCCTCGAGTGGCCGCCATTCGTCACTGATCATCCCCGCCTTGTGCAGGCCGGCGGCGATTTCCAAACAGCCATTCTGGATCGTTGACCCGTCGATGCTGAGCATGACGATGAGAAATAAGGGGGCATAAGCGGTCTAGCCCGCCTGCTGATCCTGATGCGGCTTGAACCCGCCTCCACCCGGGAGCTTGAAGTTGATTTTATCCTTGAATAGCACCGCTTCGCCACCCAGCAGTGCGTTCGCCCCTGAAGGCTGCTCTGCAGGCTAGCGACTTCAGCCTGAAATTGCTTGGCGCGATAGCCGATCATCACAGCAATGTCGCGCAAGCAGGCTGCCGCCCCCAAAGCCCAGAAGCGCATTGGGCCGCACATTCGTACCGAGCTGCCGCCCCTGTCCGGCAGCCAGAATAAGGACGCGGCAAGAGCCAGGATCGACAGGCATGCCCTACTTCCACCGTCGCGCGGTAGCCCGCGCCGTTACTCCGCCGCCTTGGCCACGCCCGCCACCCGCGTGCGCGTCCGCAACGTCACGAATTCCTCGGCGGCCGTCGGGTGGATACCGATCGTGCGATCGAAATCGGCCTTCGTGGCGCCCATCACCAGCGCGATCGCCAACCCCTGCATGATCTCCGGCGCGTCCTCGCCCAGCATATGCGCGCCGACGACGCGCTGCGTCCTCTGGTCCACCACCAGCTTCATCATTGACTTGCGCGCGCGCCCGCTCAGCGTGTGCCGCATTGGTGTGAACCTCGTGATATAAACGTCGACCGGCCCTCGGAGCGCCGCCTGTTCCTCGGTCAGCCCCACCGTGGCGACCGGCGGCGTAGAAAACACCGCGGTCGGCACGTTCTCCAACGAAATCCGGCGAGGTCGCCCGCCGAACAGCGAATCCGCCAGAGCATGCCCCTCGGCGGTCGCAATCGGCGTCAGATTCAGCCGGTTAGTCACGTCGCCCATGGCGAAGATGGTCGGTTGGCTGGCGCGCAGGTGCTCGTCCACTACCACCGCACCATCGGCATCCGTCGCCACCCCGGCCGCCTCCAGCCCCATTCCCGCGGTCGCCGGCCGGCGGCCGGTGGCGAAGAATACGAGGTCGGTGCGAATCGCGTGATCCTCGCCCAAGATCAGCCGTCGACCTTCTCCGTCTGCTTCGATTCGCGTTGGAAGAGAGCTCGGATGCAGTGCAATGCCCTGCGCACCGAGCGCCTCCGCCACCCCTTCGCGCAGGTCGTGGTCGAAGCCGCGCAACGGCAGTGGCTGGCGGAACACCAGATCGACCTCGGCGCCCAGCGCCGCAAAAATCCCTGCGAACTCGACCGCTATATAGCCGCTGCCCAGCACCGCCACCCGCTTCGGCATGCGCGGCAGATAGAACGCGTCGTCCGAGACGATACCAAGCTCCGCCCCTGAGATCGGCAGCCGCACCGGATGCCCGCCGGTGGCGATGACGATGCGCTCAGCGGTGACGCGTGTCCCGCCGACATCCAGAGTGTGCGCGTCCAGGAACCGAGCGCGCGCCTCGAAGACGGTGGCACCGGCGCCGTCGAGCAGGCGGCGATAGATGCCGGACAACCGCCCGATCTCACGGTCCTTGGCGGCGATCAGTTTCGCCCAGTCGTGCGGGCCCTTGCGGATCTCCCAGCCGAAGCCGGCGGCATCGTCGGCCCAGCCGCCGTACTCGCCGGCCTGCACCAGCAGCTTCTTCGGCACGCAGCCGACGTTGACGCAGGTGCCGCCCCAGAACCGTTCCTCAGCGATGCCGACCCGGGCGCCATGCCCGGCGGAAATGCGTGCACACCGCACGCCGGCCGAGCCGCCGCCGATGACGAACAGGTCGAAATCCATGCCTCGCTCCTGCTGTGGAGGGTGGCGAAGCTATGGGGCCGCGGCCCGCAAAAGCAAGCGTTTGCGGCCCATTAGCCGGCCAGCAGTCAGGCGGCGCCGGCGCCCGCAAGCTGTACCGCGCCGCCCATGAGCATGGCCGCCCGCAAGCCGGGCGCGTCGATGGCATGGATCGCCAGGTTTGACCACCGACGTATCGACCTGCGCCAGCAGCACCGCCAGGCACATGGCCACCAGCAGCAAGGGTTTGCCGGGCCCAACAGCAGCGTTCGTCAGCACGCCGATGTGAGCTATATATAATACCTGGTGCCTTTGATGTTGACCCTTGCACGGCGAAAGGCGGCGGAATGCGCTTCGCTTTTCCGCCCTACCCGGAGCGCATGGCGAGTCAACCGCAAGAGCGGTTGGTATAAATTCAGGTATGAGAGCAAGGTCGCTCCGGCGTGGACCGAAGCGTCATTATCGAGGCATCCCCGAACCGGGAACCCAGCCTTCACAGGAGAAGTTAATGATGAGCCGTCTGACCGGTCATTGTCTCTGCGGCGATATCGCCTTCGCGGTATCAGGTGTACCATTGCAGGTCGTCCATTGTCATTGCGAAAGCTGCCGGCGCAATACATCGTCGCCCGTCACTACATTTCTGATCGTTCGACGCTCGGATTTTCGATACACGCAGGGAACGCCGAAAGTGTACGCGTCCTCGCCGGGTGTGAGGCGCAGCTTCTGCGACCGCTGCGGTTCCCCAATGGCATATGAAAGCGACCAAAGGCCGGATCACGTCGATCTGTATGTGTGCAGCCTCGGCGATGCGGCCGCTGTCGTGCCGCGGGCACATGTGCATGTCGAAGAGCAGGTGCCGTGGTTCGAGATACTCGATGACCTGCCACGGTACGCGACAACGCCGCGCGACGGGGAGCCGATCCGGCACGGGCCGGGTTAACGAGGCAGCAAAGCCGGAGCCGCATAGCCTATCTGCATGCAGACGGTTGCAGGAGGCGCGAAATCCATTCGGCAGCCGTGGATCTGCCCGGCATTGGGGCAATGGCTTGGCGTTGTCGCGCTCGCGTCGGGTGTACTGCTCGCTGCCGCGATTGCGGGACCAGACACCAGTTGGGATTTGCGGAATTATCATCTCTCTCGCGAGTCCAGAGTTCCGGAGGAATTTCGGCTCAGGAGGCTAGGCGGAAGGCCTCCATTTTATTGGTGTCCTGTCGTTCGATGACGAATTTCGCGAAGGTGTTGCTCGGGGTGGCATTCAAGAGAAATTCCGGCAGGCTCTGGCGCAGGGCATTGGCCACGACCAGCTCCGAGGGCGGGATGCCGGGCCGAATGGTTCGCAGCTAGGAGCCGAAGGAATTCCAGACGGCCTGAGGGAAGGCGACGGCCAGATACTGAAGCAGTCCCTGGCAGACGACACCCGCCTGGATGAAGACGTGGTAGGCGTGGAGCTTGCGTTTGACGGCGTTGCGGTATTCCAGCGACTCACGATGGAGATGTTGATTGCCACTGCGGCGGCGCAGCGGCTTCATGTCGGACATCCAGAAATGGTAGGTAAACGAACCGATCAGCCGCACCGCCTGCTTGAACGTGTGCTCGATCTTGAAGCGCAGACCGTACAGGCGAATGATCTCGATAGCCTCCAAAGAGGTGTCGGTGCACATCAGGAGGCACGAGCCTCTTACTGGATGAATCACCGCCACGAAGCGCACGAGTTGACCGGCCGGGCGCCACAGCAGGTCGCGGACCCGATACTGGATGGTCACCTGGTGCTCGCCGTAGACGGGACTTTCGGCCTGTTGGAAGCCCTTGGGGTCTTCCAGCAGGGATCTGAGCTTGACCTTGCTGCCATAAACTCTGGGCCGGCCTCTCTTCCGCGGGCCACGCTGCTGGTGGGCGGTGTAGGCGACGGCGTTGGACTTCACCCGCGTGACCAGGTGGTTGTTCTCCTCGAGCAGGCCGGTGACGATCTTGCGCGCGGCATAGTAGGCGTCGGCGACGAAGTAGAAGGGTTCTGCGATGGCGACGATCCCGAGGAGCGCAAGCATCTTGTCGAGCAGGGTGCGGCGATCGCGATTGGACCACACCAACCCTTCGTGGATTCGCATGGCGAGCGGCACGGCGAAGACGCTGGCTGCGGCCTGAACGAGCACGCTCACAGCCTGGAGGGAATGTCCCATGATGAATTCGGGCTTGGTGTTCGACTCGGACTGCTGATGCAGGAGTTTGACCGCCGGCATCTTGCGCCCGCGCTTTGGGATCTTGATGCCGTCGCAGACCACGATACACCTTCCGTTGATGCGCAGCGGCTGCGGGAATAGCCGCAGCACCACCTGGGTCCACAGCGCCGCGAGCCGATCGAGCTTCACGGCGGGGCTGTGAAAGTGATCGACGAGCTTGTTGTAGAAGCGAGCCTCGAGCTTCAGCGCCCGCACGAGGCTGGTTACGCCCAGCAGTTCCGTCCGCACCGTGAAGCCTGCCACGGCGGTGGCGAACCACAGGAAGGTGCGCAGACGCGAGAACGCCGGACGCAGCAGCCAAATCGCATTCCACCAGGGCATCCACAGCGGCATCGGGCCCTCTCAATTCTGTTGCCAGCATAGTATAGCACTGGTATGCTAAACCTATGACAAACAAACGCCTGGCAGTGATCAGAAAGCGCGTTGGAAGCATCAAGGCGCAGCTGGCCGGCATTGAAGACATGCGGCCCGGATCGCTCACCCGCCAGTACAAGGATCCAGAGAACCGGAGGGGACCCTACTACCAGCTCAGCTACACGCGGCAGATGAGGAGCCGGACCGAATATGTTCCGCGCGACTATCTGCCCGAGGTGCGGCGTGAGATCCGCAACTATAAGCGCTTCAAGGCGCTCACCGCCCAGTGGATCGCCTTGAGCATCGAGCAGAGCCGCTTGATGATGAAGCGAGCCTTGCGACGGCAATGACCCGCGGTGCTATCCTCATCCGATGGGCAAGCGACGCGCAAAACACCCCTTCGAGAACAACCCGTTCACTGACGCCTTCCTCGAATGGATGGGCTCGTCCGAGGGGGAACGCTCGGTCTACGCGCTCGATCTGGTCTTCGCCGCACTGGATAATGCCGACGTCGACCCCAAACGGCGCAAGATCGTCTGGGACGACGGGAAACGGCTGTCGATCGAGCAGTCGGCAGAATGCATCCATGCCGAGCATCCGGACGTGCCGCGCGACTTGATCGAAACTCACGTGGTCGGGTGGCTCGAGGGCTTTGCGCCGGAATCCTACTCCGAACGCCAGCTCGAGGAGCTCGACCGGCTCACTGAGCAGTGGCTTGACGACTACGAGCGAAAGTCACAGGCCGCCAGGAAGTAACCCAGAACTCGGCACTCTCGAGATCTCTATAATGGGTATGCGTGGCTGCACGGGCGGATCGGCACGGACCTCAATCCGGCCCAGATGCAGACGTTCTATTCTCCGCTGCTCGATATCGCCTACGTGCTGCTGCTGCAGGCCTTCAATCATGCGCCGCGACTGCTGGCGGCTATCCTTGCTGTGCCCCATGCGCTTGCCGCAGTGCTCGTGCTCGTCTTGGCACGCCGGCTGCTTCCCCGGCAGCACGCGTTTGCGGCGGCCGTCATTGGCGTCACTGGCGCGGCGGGACTGCCGACGCTGGGAACCGCAATGAGCGAGATGGCGCCGGCCGCGTGCATCCTCGGCGCCGTGCTGCTCCTGGCCCGCGCTGACGGAACCGAGCCGCCGGAGCAAGTCTGTTTCGCCGCGGGCCTGCTGGGCGGGATCGCGGTGGGGCTGAAGCTGACGTCCGCGCCCTATGCTCTGGGATTGATGGTCGTGCTGCCGATCTCCGGAGCTCCAGGTAGACGGGTGCGGCGGCTGCTTCGGTTCGCTGCCGGAGGGCTGGTGGGTGCAGGACTCACCGGCGGGTTCTGGTGGTGGAGCCTGTGGCAGCGCTTTGGCAACCCGGTGTTTCCCTATTTTAACGACCTCTTCCGCTCACCCTGGGGAGCGCCGGCGCGAATGGCCGATCTTCGATTCATGCCACGCTCGCTCGTCGAGGCGCTGTTCTACCCGCTGTTCTGGGCATTCACGCCGCAGACATTGGTGACCGAACTGCCAACCCGGGATCCACGCATCGCGCTGGGCTGGGTCGCGGCACTGGCGATTGCCGTCCGGGCCGCACGGCAGCGCGGCCCCGATCGCCGCGCTGCCGTGCTGCCGGCGTTCTGGGCGCTGTCTTATGTCGCCTGGGAGGTATGCTTCTCGATCCTGCGCTATCTTGCGACGCTGGAGCTGTTCAGTGGCGTTCTGATCGTGATCGCGCTCCGGCCGCTGCTGGCACGACTGGCCGTGGAGTGGCAGCACGCCTGCTCCGCCGCCCTGGTTCTCGTGCTGATTACCGTCACCGTCTATCCCGACTGGGGCGCATCGCGCCGGGCGGGCCGGCTGTCGCGGTCGCGCTACCGCCCATGCCGCCGGACAGCCTGGTGGTCCTGCTCGACCCGTCGCCGATGGCCTATATCGCGGTGTTCGCTCCGCCCGGCGTGCGTTTCGTTGGAGCGGACAACAATCTCGTTCATCCTGGTGACCGTAACCGGTTGGCGCAACAAGTCGAGGCGACGATACGAATACACGCCGGGCCCCTGTGGGGAATGGAGATGCCGGGCGACAGTAAGGGCGTGGCCGATACCACGCTGCGCGCTTACGGGCTGCGGCGTGGTGAGGGGTGCGCGCCGGTGCGTTCAAACCTGGACCAGGACGGCATCCTGGCCTGTCCGCTGCTGCGCATCAGCTCTGGAACGCCGGAGCCACCTGCTCGGTAAAGCGTGCCATCTCGTCCTTTACCTGGGCGTGCGGCTTCAGGCCGACGTTGAAATACAGGATCACTTCGTCGAAGCCAGCAGCTTCCACACGCTTGAGCACGTCGGTGATCCATTCCGCTGAACCGAGCAGAACGGCGTTGTCGGTCAGGTCCTCCGGGCGGACGTTCCTGAGCCGATCTACCATGCCGATGAAGTAGCGATAGCTCGGTGGGGCAGTGGCCGGATCGCCTGGAAAGGCGGGAATGACACATTCCTGGTAGTAGCGAAGCTGGCGGGCGCGGGCTGCGGTTTCCTGCTCCGGGGTGTCGTGGAAATGGATGAAATAGCTGCACATCAGCCGCCCCGGTGTAGTGCAATGCTTGGCGCAGGTCTCGCGATACAGGCGTGCCACTTCGGCGAGTCCGCCGAAGCTCATCGCCGCGGCAAAAGGTGCGACAATCAGCCCGCAGCCGAGCCTGGCCGCGAGTTCGATCGAGGGGCGGGAGAACGAGGCGACATAGCACGGAATGGGGCGCTGCACCGGCTGCGGGGTGATCGAGACTTTCTCGAACGCATAGTGCCGGCCGCGATGCGTCAGCGGCGCCGGACTGGCCCAGAGGCGCTGCACGATCTCCATGCCTTCTTCGAAGATGAGTTGATTGTCTTCGAACGAAACGTTCAGTGGAACGTATTCGCGGCGGTCATAACCGCGGCCGGCAGCGAAATCGACGCGTCCGCCCGACAGGAGATCGAGGCTTGCCCATTGCTCGGCGACGCGGATCGGGTGGTGCAGCGGCAGCACCGTGACCGCCGGCGCGAGGCGAATGCGCTGCGTGAGCGCGGCGATGTAGGCTAACGCCAGCTCGGGGCACGAGAGCACGCCCAGCGTGCTGAAATGATGCTCGCCGATCCAGACCGAGTGCAGCCCGACCTGTTCGGCGTACAGGGCCTCATCGACGATGTCGGCGATGAACTGATTGGGCGGGCGCCGGCTGTCGCGGTAGTGGTTGTCGCTGAGCGTGAAATAGCCGAATTGCATGGCTTCGCTCCGGGCCAGACGTAGTGGTGCTGGGTGAAGCTGGTATGTCGACCAATAGGATCATAATATCGGTCCATGAGCAAAGCACCAGGGAGGAGTGCCGCCCTCGTGACCCGGATCCCGCAATGATCCGTCGCCTCGCTGCCATTCTTGCCGCTGACGTTGTTGGTTACTCGCGGCTGATGCACGCCGACGAAGAGGGAACACATGCCCGGTTCACCGCCCTCATGACGGGCGTGATCGAGCCGGCGGTTGCCCGGCACGACGGGCGTATCGTGAAGAGTACCGGCGACGGTTTTCTAGCGGAGTTCCCGAGTGCCGTGGAGGCGGCAAAATGTGCTTTGCAGTTTCAGACGCAGGTGATGCGGGATGCGGTGGGGGAGCCGGAGGATCGAAGGCTGACGTTCCGCGTGGGGATACATCTAGGCGATGTGATTATTGAGGAGCGCGATATCTACGGCGATGGGGTGAATATCGCGGCACGGCTGGAGTTGCTGGCCGAACCAGGCGGGATCGTGGTCTCGGGCGTGGTGCATGAGAATGTGCGGGGCCGGCTCGTCTGCGCGTTCGAGGATATGGGTGATCAGAAGGTCAAGAATATCGCCAAGCCGGTGCGCACTTATCGGATGCTTCCCGAAGCCGCCCTGCGCCGCGCTGAACTGGAGCAGACGCTTGCACTGCCCGACAAGCCTGCTATCGCGGTGCTGCCGTTCCAGAACATGAGCGGCGATGTAGGGCAGGACTACTTCGTTGACGGCATGACCGAGGAGATCATCACGGCGCTGTCACGCGTGCCTTCGTTCTTCGTTGTCGCCCGCAATTCGACCTTCGCATACAAGGGAACATCACCCGACATTCGCCAAGTCGGGCGCGAGCTCGGCGTGCGCTATGTGCTGGAGGGGAGTGTCCGCAAGGCCGGCGAGCGTGTGCGGATCACCGGCCAGTTGATTGACGCCACCACGGGCGTGCATCTTTGGGCCGATCGGTTCGACGGGATCATGACCGATATTTTCGAGCTGCAGGACCAAGTCGCAGCCGGCGTCGTTGGCGCAATCGAGCCGGAGCTCCGAGATGCTGAGATCGAGCGAGCGCGGCTCAAACCACCTGAGGACCTGGGGGCCTACGATCTCGTCCTGCGCGCCCGGTTCGCCGATGACCTGAACACCCGCGACAGCGTAGAGGAAGCCCTCCGGCTGCTGCATCGCGCGGTTGAAATCGACCCCAATTATGCCGTTGCTTCGGCTTGGCTGGCCTGAGTGAACTGGATGTCAGCGGCAATGCATTGGACGGCGCCAACAGAAGGCGAGCTGGCAGGCTATGTTCAGACGGCGCGAGACGCCGTGCAGCGCGCCCCTAATGACCCCGAAGTGCTCGTTCCGGCCGCGCATCTCATTGCTTTGCCTGGAGGCGACCTCAGCGGTGGAATCGCTGTAGTGGATCGTGCATGCGTGCTCAACTGCAATTCTGCGGATGCCTGGGCTGCAAGCGGAATGCTGAGAGCCTTTGCTGGAGATACTGAGAAGGCCATTGATCATCTGGGGCGGTCGAGGCGGCTCAATCCTCTGGCTAAAACACCGCTTCTGCACTATGGGCTTGCATTGGCCCATTTTGTAGCCGGCAATTATGATGAAGCGCTCAATTGGACGGCCCAAGGGTCTGCGGGTCGTTGGCTCGTTCGTCGATATAGACGGCGAGCGTCCAGTTGCCCTCGCCCATTACGCCAGGCGTATGCGCCACGACCGCGACATTGAGCCCGTCGAGCGCAATGCCATCGTAGTTACCTTTGTCGACGTGAAAAATAAGTACCACATCGCAGACACCTTGGCTCGGCCGTGCAGAGAGGGGTGCGGCGGTGGAAACCAGGCAGGGACACACCACGTCGCAGTTGCAAATTTTCAAAATAGTCGCCGGACAGGCGCCATTTGCTTCCGCTTGCCATCGTTCCTCTCCTGCTGGTTATCGGGGATGCTAGCATGTGAGCTATCTCCAAGGCCACTTCCTCTCGCGGGAGAGGATAAAGCTGAGGGGCCTTGCCGCCGTCGTGAGGGGCGCCCACGTCTCCCCGCAACCGGGGGCCACGGGGGTGTGTCGATAGCTAATTATGTTGTCCGGTTTATGTAGCACATCAGTTGTCCGCTTGTTTCCGGTCTGTTCGCAAGAGCAGGGACAGAACGGCTGGCGACGGGGCACGGTACGCCCCCACTGTCTTCTTCAAACCATGAATCAATTTCCTTCTTTTGCTGATGCGCCTGTGGAGTTGTGGGCAACGCTCTTCCGTTGTCCACAAATCCACAGGCGAGCCGGACCCAAGCGAGATCATGCCGCCGCGTCCAACGCCGCCATCCGCAGCGCCCCCTGCGCGTCATAGCGTCCCAGGCAGCGCGGGCCGTGGAACACCGCGTGGCTCCCGTCGTGATATTGCCGCACCTTCACCCGTGCCTTCACGAAATGAGCACGCAGCGGCGAGGGTGGAATTTGCAGCTTCATCCGTCGCCACGAAACCGTGTTGTCGCGGTCCACCTGGCGCTCCTCCTGGATACACAGAATTTCCCGCAGATCGACACCAGCAACTGCGACGAAAGCCGATCCCTCCTGCTCCGCCTTCACCGCAAACTGGGCGTGATGCGCCGGCAGGTAGCAATCCCGAATGAACCGGTTGGCCTCCGCAACCGTCGTGATCCCAGCCAGCGCCAGCTCCTTGATCAGGCGGTCCTGTAACGTCTGAAACAGCCGCTCCGAACGACCACGGGCCTGCGGTGAGTAGGCCGCAATGTGCTCCACGCCCAAATGCGCCAGCGCCCGCCCAACCTGCGTCAGCCGCTTCCGGTCAACCGGGCCGCCAGCCTCGGGCGTCACGAAGTAGTGGCTGCCCCGATCCGTATACAGGCTCAGTGCCAGGCCATGCGCGCCAAACACCTCCAGCAGAGCCTGGAACGTCGATTCCGTGCCTTCCTCCGCTACCAAAAACGCCGAGTAGATCACGTTCGTCGCGTCGTCCATCGTCACGATCAGGTCCAGCGCCTCCCGCCCCGCCAGCCATTCATGGCGCGACCCGTCCTGATGAAGCATCATCCCAGGCAACGGCCGTCGCGGCCGCTTGCGCCGGTGTGCGCCGCGCCGCGGGGCGCGCTCCAGAAGCCCCTTCGATTGCAGGTACGCCTTCGTCCACGTGTAGCCCCAGCGGAAACCGTGGCGGCGCACCAGGTGCTCGTGAAAGTGCTTCGCCGTGAACCCGCTGTAACGCGTACGATACAGCCGCTCGACCTCCTCCTCCCGATCGACCGGAACCCGCTTCCCGGACGCCCGGCCAAGCCGCCGGTCCAGCAGACCGGCCTCGCCGGCCTCTTCGTAGCGCTGTTGCCAACGACGGAATGTCCGCTCGCTGATCCCAAGCAGCTCCGCCGCTTCGCACTGGTTGAGTTCGCTCAATTCATACCCGTCCAGCACGCTCCGGAACTTGATCACTCGCACACCCTGAAGGGCTTCCGACCGGCGCATTCAGGGCTCCTCCAAAGGAGCCCATCATCACCGGACAGATCGTGTGCTACCTAAACCGGACATATCGTGTGCTACCGACACGGGGGCCACGGGGGTGGTGACCTCGGACCGTTCCCGCCCTATACTGGCTGGTAAACGCCAGTCAGGAGACCTCCATGAGCCCACCCCCGTTCGGCGCCAATTCGGCCGCCGCCCGCGACATCGCCAATGTGCTGCACCCCTATACCGACCTGAAGACGCATCTGGAGGTGGGGCCAATCGTCATCACCCGCGGCAAAGGCGTGCGCGTGTGGGACGACACCGGCAAGGAATACATCGAGGCGGTGGCCGGCCTCTGGTGCGCCTCGCTCGGCTTCGACAACGAGCGTTTGGTACAGGCGGCCGCGGCCCAGATGCGCAAGCTGCCCTACTACCATGGCTTTACCGCCAAGTCGCACGAGCCCTGCATCGATCTTGCCGAGATGCTGATCCAGCGCGCCCCCGTGCCGATGAGCAAGGTGTTCTTCGCCAATTCGGGCTCCGAGGCGAACGACAGCGCGATCAAGATGATCTGGTACTTCAACAACGCACTCGGCCGGCCGAAGAAGAAGAAGATCATCGGCCGCAACAAAGGCTACCACGGCATCACCATCGCCTCGTCCTCGTTGACCGCGATCCCGCACAACCACCGCAGCTTCGACGTGCCCTTGCCCGGCTTCATCCACACGATGACGCCGCACCATTATCATTTCGCACAGCCTGGCGAGACCGAGGACGCGTTCGCGTCACGGTGTGCGGAGGAGCTCGAGAAGCTGATCCTGGCCGAGGATCCCGACACGGTCGCCGCCATGTTCGCCGAGCCGGTGATGGGCGCCGGCGGCGTGCTGGTGCCGCCGCGCGGCTATTTCGAGAAGATCCAGGCGGTGTGCCGCAAATACGACATCCTGTTCGTCGCCGACGAGGTGATCTGTGGCTTCTGGCGCACCGGCAACTACTGGGGCAGCCAGACCTACAACATCGAACCCGACATCCTGACCTGCGCCAAGGCGCTCTCTTCGTCCTACCTGCCGATCAGCGCGGTCATGGTGAACGACCGCGTGTTCGACGCCATGGCCCAGCACAGCAACGAGATCGGCACCTTCGGTCACGGCTTCACGTACTCCGGCCATCCCGTACCGGCCGCGGTGGCGATCGAGACGCTGAAAATCTACGACGAGATGGATGTCGGCGCGCATGTCCGCGAAGTCGGTCCACATATGCAGGCAGCACTGCGCAAGCGCTTTGCCGACCATCCGCTGGTGGGCGAGGTGCGCGGCGTCGGGCTGATCGGCGCGGTGGAGTTGGTTGCAGACAGGGCGGAACACCGGAACTTCGATCCCACCGCGAAGATCGGAGCACGCTGGGTAAAGCTGATCGAGCAGAACGGCGTCATCGGCCGCACCGTCCCCGGCGAGGTGCTCTGCTTCAGCCCGCCGCTGATCATCTCCAAGCCGGAGATCGACGAGATGATCGAGCGGATCGGCAGGGCGCTCGACGAACTTACCGTCCAACTCCGCCGCGAGCAGATCGTTTTGGTTTAGGCTGCCTGAGCACTCTCTGCGTCTCTGCGGTTAGATTTGAAGAAGTCCAACCGCAGAGGCGCAGAGGACGCTGAGTTATCATTGCTGCTGCAAGGGCCGGCCATCCATCCCGACTGCCTCGACCCGCAGGTGGTGCAGGATCGTCGGCGCCAGATCGACAATGCGGCTTTCGCTCTGACACACGCCTTCACCCGCAAATCCCTCGCCCGCAATCACCAGGAACGGCGCCTGCTCATGCGCCGCCAGTCCCCCATGCTGCCCACAACCAACCGGCACGCCATCGCCCCAACGCGGCTTGCCGGCCAGCGCGCAACCGGCGATGCCGTATTCGTTCGCCCGCTCCTCCGCCCGGAACGAAACCGCGAAGGCGAGCGCATTGGTCGCCGCCTGCCCAACCGCCGATAAACTGGCTCCATCCAATACCGTCCCGGCCCAGTCGCGAGACCGCAAGATATTCGCCAGCGCCGGACGCATCGTCTCATGGTCCGGATGCAGATAGATCAGCGTCGAGGTACCGTTCGACAGTGCCAGCACATCGCCGGACTCCGGGCCGGATTTAAGCCCGGCAGCAATGAGTTCGGCCTCGACATCGACAATGCCGCTGACCGTCTCGTGCCCATGGTCCGAGCAGACGATCAGCAGCACGTCTTCGCCGGCCGCGCACAGGCGGTCCACGGCATCCACCACCAAGCCGGCGTTGCGATCAGCTTCGCCCAGCACGCGCCGGTGCAGTGGCGAGCCGAGCGGCGTGTTGTGTTGGATGTGGTCGGGCTCGCCGCACCACAGAACGGACAACGCAGGCCCGCCGGGCTGCAGCGCCGTAGCAATGAAGCGCTCGCTCGTCTCGCGATCCCCGGCCGTGTCCAGCCGCACCGGCAACGGATCGAGCGGAACCCGACCGGGGCCAAACGAGCCGGCACGATGGAACACGTGCCCGAACGCGTCTGGATCATGCGCATAGGCCGCGCCAGGCGAGACGTTGCTGAACACCACCGCTCCGCCATGCGGAGCCAACCGCTCGGCCAGTGTCGGAACCGCCAGCGCGTGCCCCGTCACCACCCGCTTGTGTGCCAGGAATCCTGGAAGACCAGCATCATGCGCCACCAGCCGGTCGCCCTCCATCAGCGCCATCGCATTGCCCTGCAGCCCGTGGCGCGCCGGATAGCAGCCGGTGGCGAAGCTCGCCGACACCACGCGGGTCGCCGAGGGGAAAACCGACCGATGCGCCAAGAACTGGCATGCGCGTGCCGCCAGCTCGTGCAACGCCGGCGTGCCGGAGGCATCTATAAAGTCGCGGCGCAGCCCATCCAGCACAACCACAACCGCGCGGCGCCTTGCCATACCCTCACTCCACGCCGTTGAGCGCCACGTCGAAGACGTCGAAATTGCGCAGCCGTCCGGCTGCGGCTGTCGCCGCATAGGGCTCGGTCAGCCGGCGCGACAAGATGAACGGCACAGTCTGCTCGGCCAGCCCGCCATGCGAGCGCAGCCGGTGTCCGGCAAGGCCGGCAAGGTCGTGCTCCGCCGGCGTCGCGCCAATCACCGTGGCGGCGTCCCCCAACACGACGAAATCGCCCTCCAGATCGAGCGGCAGATCGAAGCGGCGCGCGGCGGTTGCGCCGTCCAGAACCTCCGCCACCCCGGGCAGCTCCGAGGTCGCCGCCATCAGTACCCGCAAGGTCACGCGCGCGCCGCAGATAGACGCGCACAAAGGACCCCAGCGCGCCGTGATGGCGCACGAAGGGATCGGCGATCGGGCAGATCACCCGTACCGCCCCCTCGCCGAAACAACGGTTCAGCTCGGCTTCCAGATACACAACGTTGGGGCTGCCATCCGGTCGGCACTTGTCGTTCATGCCGTGATCGGCCACCGCGGCGACGATTGCGCCGGCCTCGATCAACTGCCCGATCCGCTCGTCCACGGCGCGATTGAAGGCATCGGCCTCCGGCTCCCCCGGCGCATATGCGTGCTGCACGTAATCGGACAGCGACAAATAAAGCAGCGTGGCGTCGCCGCGCCGAAGCAGGTGCAGCCCGGCATCCAACACGAACAACGACAGATCGGCGGAGTACTGGTCGGGCTTCGGCCGCCCGACCATCGCCTCCACATCCGCGATGCCGTTCGTCGCGCGGGTCGCGCGGTCGGCATGCTCGGCGGAGAACGCGATCCCACGCAGGTTGTGGGCGAGCAGGCGCAGCAACTTGTCCTTGGCCGTGACCGCGGCGACGCGCACCCCGGCATCGGCCATCGCCGCCAGGATGGTGCCGCAGCGCAGCAGCGCCGCATCGGTGATCATGCGCTCCTCGCCCGTCGCGCGGTCGAGGACATAGTTGCCGGAAATGCCGTGCATGGCCGGCGGCACCCCGGTGACGATCGAGACGTTGTTGGGATTGGTGAAGGTGGGGAGCGCGGCCTTGGCCTGGCCGACAAAGCCTTCGGTGCGCAGCGCGGCGATGGTGGGCAGGATGCTGTCGGCAAGGCCGCGTTCGATATAGGCAGGGTCGCAGCCGTCGTAGCAGATTACCACCGTCGGCCGTTCAGGCAGGCGGTAGGAGCGGCCGTTCACCTCGATGGCGGTCATCCTGTTCCTCCCGGTTGCAAGCCGCGGCCGAAGACGCCTAGAAGGACCGCTCGTGCCGGGTTAGCACAGCGGTAGTGCAGCGGTTTTGTAATGCGTTGGTGGCCTTATCTGCTGTGCATCCATTTTTCTTAAATGCACGGAAAATCGCCAATTTCCCGAGGCTCGGCTTCTCCCATTTGTCGCCCTTTATAACCGCTTGCTCGGGATTTCGGTGGCAAATCCGGTGGCAGAGTAATGCCGTAACGAAATGACTTCGCTGGGGGCTCGCGCGCCGATCTGGTTCCGCAAAATATCTGCACGCAAGCAGCCCGCCGATCCGGTAGAATACGACTTTTAATCTTGGGGTCCAGGGTTCGAGTCCCTCCGGGCTCACCAATAAAAACAAGCACTTAAGCGAAATCAGATCCGAGTATCATATTACAGGGTAACATGGCGGGCAACAAGCAGAGCGGCGCCGGGCACCAGGGGGGCATGCGGTTGCGATCCGCACTGCCCCGGTCTGGCGCGGCCGGAAAAGCACCACAGCGCCAGAGGAAAGGACAGGGCTAGCAGGAAAGGACGGCCGCCCCTGGACGAGCCCCGCGGCGCCAGCATCCCCGTCCAACACGTCACCAAAGTCCTTTTGGCAAGGGATCAGCCGGCGAGCTCGGATAGCTCGTCAGGCTCATAACCTGAAGGTCCCAGGTTCAAATCCTGGCCCCGCAACCAAATCAGCAAGTCTGGGGACCCACTGGGGACCCAAAACTGGGGTCGGCCCCCCTCCCAGGCACCCCGCCGGGCGGGATTGCCCCGGCCATCCTGCGCCAACGAAAGAGGTCCACTGCGGCTGCTGCCGGTCCCCCCTCCATCCCGGAATCGGCTACGGCGCCGGCTGGGGCTCGCCCCCCTACCGGCGCTTCCGCCTTTAGGCGACGGCGGCTCTGGTTCCTGGCTCGGGGCGAAACTCGCTCGCCTCGCCGGCGACCTCAGGCGCCGTTCCGTTCAGCCATGTGGCGAACTGATCCGACAGCGACGAAGCCGGCGCCTGCCGCCGCAAGAGACGTTTGGCCGAGCCAGGGGGTTCGCCCGGCGTATGGTGCGGCGGGCTCGTGAAGGAGCGGTGATCTCGGCTTCCGGAAGACTTCTCTGCCGACGTGATCCACCGGCTCCTCCACTGGTAGCGCTGTCATATCTGGCAGAGGATTGTCCGCCGGGATCCGCGCGATCGCCGCTTCCAGCTCTGCCGACCAGCCGGCGCAACGGCGCCTGCGCCGCCGTGCCGGCCAGGCGACCAGCGGGCGGATTGCCGCGTAGAGCTCGTTGGACGTGCCGCTGGTCACTGCCGCCGCTCGACGTTGGGAAAGGCGAACGATTGCCGCTCAGCACGGCACTTCGCAAGAAGCACCACTCGCCGAAGCGGGTTTGCCGACGATGCCAGCGGCACCTTTAGCCCTCTGTGTGCCCAGCCATCAGTTGTCCATCAACTCACGCACGATACGTGCGCTACATGATGAAAAACTGGGCCGCGGTTCGGAGCTGATCCGAAAGTTCTGAAGCAATGAACTTAGGTCACCTCGACACGGAGGTCTTCATCTTCTGAGCTGGGTCATGCCAATCCCCAATGTCAAGCAGCTTTGCACGCCAAATGCCGTAGTAACGAGTGACAGCCTCGTCGAACAGGTCGCACAAATCGAAGACTTTGCTTCTGGCAAAGTTGACGGCCGCGAGTTCTTCCGACGCAATTACTTCACTGCCGGTCTTGAACTGCTCGTCCGGCGTGGCTTCGATCGGCTGGCCGGTAGGTCCGACGATGGCGCCTTCTATCTCACCCAGGCCATGGGGGGCGGCAAGACCCATAGCCTGATCGCCTTCGGGCTACTCGCCTCCGACCCGTACTGCGCCGGGAAATCGTCCCCAAAATAGCCAACAGCAGCGACTTCGGGGCCGCCAAGGTGGTGATCTTCAACGGCCACCAGAGCCCCGAGACGTTGTTGTGGGGCTTCATCGCCGAGCAGCTTGGCCGAGCGGACGTGATGGCACCGTTTTGGCGCTCCGGCGCGAAAACCCCAGGCCTCAACGAGTGGGTCAACGTCCTGGGCACGGAGCCGGTGCTCGTCTTGCTGGACGAGCTTCCCAGCTACCTGCAGATGGCCCAAGGCGAACCGGTCGGGGCGACTACCCTCGGCGACCTGACCATCGGCACGCTGGAACGCCTGTTCAACGCCCTGCCGCGGTGCCCCCGGGCCTGCGTCGTTGTCACCAACCTAAAGGACGATGTTTACCTCGATGGCTCCGGGCAGCTCCGTACGCTGATCGAGAGCCTGACCAAGCACTACGACCGCAACGCCCAGGCGATCACCCCGGTCCAGCAGAACACCGGCGAGGTCTTCGAGATCGTCCGCAAGCGTCTGTTCGACTCGCTGCCGTCGCAAGACCGGATCGACGAGGTCGCACAGGCGTATGTGGGGGCACTCCAGAGGGCTAAGCGTGTCAACTCGATCCCGACTACGCCGGAGACCTTCGTCGAGCGCATCCGGGAGACCTACCCGTTCCACCCCTCGATCCGCGACATCGTCGCACGCTTCGCCGAGAACCGCGGCTATCAAAAGACCCGTGCACTGATTCGCCTGTTGCGGCTAGCCGTTCGCGGCGCAATGGCGGGCAACGACAACGTCTTCCTGATCGGCCTTCAGCACCTGGACTTCAACGATCAGGCAACGATCGAGGAAATCCGCAAGATTAACTCGGCCTATACCAACGCCATCTCGCGCGATATCGCTGATCGCGGCAATGCGCTCGCGGAGAAGATTGACGTTGCGGATGGTAACCCAACCGCCTCGGCTGTCGCCAAGGTGCTGCTGATGTCTTCGCTCTCGGCAGCAGAAACCCCGCTGCGCGGCCTCACGGATGGCGAACTGATCGAGACACTGGTTGATCCGCTACTTGATGTCTCAGAGATCAAGGGCGCGTTGAGCCGCCTCCAAGGCCAGGCGTGGTACCTGTTCCAGGGTGTCGATCAGCGCATTTTCTTTGGCCAGACTGCCAATGTCACGGCCGAAATTACCGAGATCGCCGCGAACATCGCGGACGAACAGGTGACGGCGACGCTCAGCGAAAAGCTGGCCGAAGTCTTCAAGCCGCGCACCGGCGCTCTCTATTCCGACAAGATCGCCATCCTGCCGGCGCTCGACGAGATCCACTCTGATGACGAGCGCCCGACCTTGGTGATCCTGGAACGACCCGCTGACAGGCTGCCACAAGACTTCGTCGATTGGTGGGATAGGCAGGACCGGCAAAACCGCGTTCTCGTGCTTACCGCCGACCCGAACGCGGTTGCCACCCTGCGGCTGAGCGCCCGGCGGATGCGAGCGATCGGCAAAGTGGAGGAACGCATCCTGGCGCAGCACGGCAAGGGTTCGCCGCAAATGACCGAACTCGATGGCGTGCGCGACCGTGAGGCCAACAATTTCACCAGCGCGCTCAGGGAGACATTCAAGACCATCGTCTTCCCGGTGACCAAGTCACTGCGCCGCATCGACGATTTCCGCATGGAGTTCGACCGCAACGATTATTCCGGTGAGCAGCAGATCATCGACACCTTGACCAAGCGCGGGAAGTTCATCCCGGCGGACAAGTTCGACGCACAGTTCGAAACCATCCGGCTCGATGCCGAGGACCTGCTGTTCGACGCCGACGCCGTCCAGCAAGCCTCGCTGCGGCGCAATGCCGCGATCCGGCCAGGCTGGTACTGGTTGCCGAGGGGCGGACTCGACCAATTGGTCCGCACCGCCGTCCAGCGCGGCTTCTGGCGCGAGAAGGAAGGGCCTTCCTATTGCTCCTCTACACGGCTCAGCGGCCATCCGATGTGCTGGCCATGACCGCCAACTCCTTCTCCGAACGCGATGGCCGACTCTTCCTCCGTCTCCGCCAGCAAAAGACCCAGGCCTTGGTCGAGATGCCGCTCCACAACCGGCTGGTCGGGCCGATCCGGGAGCGACTGGCGGAGATGCAATCCGCCCCTGCCGCCCAGACCCTCATTGCCAGCCCTAGGGGCCTCGCCTGGGGCTATAGAAATTTCTCTAGGTCCTTTGGGATGCCGCCAGAAGGAAGGCAGGCTTGAAGGACCTCCAGAGGCGGGACCTGAGGCGGACCGCTGTGGTGCGGATGGCGGAGGCCGGCGCCACGGTCCCGATGATAGCCTCCGTCACCGGTTGGGAAATCGCCTACTGCCAGTCGATCGTTGATACCTACTTGCCCAGGCGGAGCGAGATGGCGGCCATGGCAATCGAGGTCTGGGAAGGAGCTGCGCAGCTCCTCCGCAAACCGGGCGCAAACTGCAAACCAGATAGCGAGCATTCCGCAACGAAGGTGACGGGTGCCGTAGCGCCCGTGGCGCGCCCTACAGGACTCGAACCTGTGACCCACAGCTTAGAAGGCTGTTGCTCTATCCAACTGAGCTAAGGGCGCGAACCGGGGCAATGGGGCGTCGAGAGCGCGCCTTCACGAGCTAATGCGTCCACATCTCTCGCCGGCCGAAGCGGAAATTGTCGGCGTAGGCCTTCGGCTTGACCCGGCGTTCCTGCGGCAGCTCCACGTCATAGGCGATGCCGTGCTTCTCGGCATACGCGACTGCCTCCTCGCGGTTCTCGAAGGTCAGCTTCACCTGCGCCTGGGTATCCGTGCTGCCGATCCAGCCCATCAGCGGATCAGCGCGGCGCGGCGCGGCGGGCTCGAACTCCATCACCCAGTGATGGGTGCCGGCGCGGCCGGATTGCATCGCGTTCTTCGGCGGCTGGTAGATGCGGGCCCGCATGGCCGGTTCTGCTCCGTTCGTCAAACCAGTGGTCGGGGCGGCCGGATTCGAACCGGCGGCCTCGTGTACCCAAAACACGCGCGCTGACCAGGCTGCGCCACGCCCCGTGACAGTGTCCCTGCGGGGTGCCCTAGCACGATCACCCCATGTCGTGGAACATCGGCGCCAGCACCTTGTCGCCGACCGTGATGCCGAGCCGGGCGGTGGTGCCACCGGCCAGCTCAAGCGTGGCCAGCACGGGGCCGTGGCTGGCGATGATGCGCAGGCTGCGCGGCACAGTGTTCTCGGCGATCGAGTCGATCGTGCCGTCGGCGGCGATGAACACCATGTCGAGCGGCACCAGCGTGTTCTTCATCCACATCTCGGACTGCCGCGGCGTGTCCCAGTCGAACAGCATCCCGCCATCGGGCGGGACGCTCGTGCGGAACATCAGCCCGGTCTCCTGCTGCACCGGGGTGGCAGCCAGCTCGACGTTGAAGACGTGCCGCTGGCCGTCCTTGGTCACGATGACGAGCTGTTGCTTCGGCAGTTCGGGCTGCGGTCCAGTTGGCTCATCGGACTGGGCGAGCGCGGCGGCCGGCGCGAGCGCCAGCAGCGCGAGCAGAGTGCGGCGGTTCATGCGGGCTGGCACTCCTGTTTCCTGGCCGGCTGGGAGCGTGTGTCGGGCGATGTGCATCACGGCTGGCGCTGGGGCATACCCTGCGGCACGACGGTCTGCACGATCGAGGCGTCGAGCGCCTCGTACTCGTGGTAGCCGATGGTCTCGTAGAGCTCGGCGCGGGTCTGCATGCGGTCGATCATGCTCTGTGGGCCGCCGTCACGACGGATCGCAGCGTAGAGTTCGGCCTGGGCCTTATTGGCGACACGCAGCGAGCTGACCGGCCAGATCACCATCTTGTAGCCCATCTGCTCGAACTCGCTGGCGGTGAAGAACGGGGTGCGGCCGAACTCGGTCATGTTGGCGAGCAGCGGCGCCTTCACCTGCTCGGCGAAGGCGCGGAACATCTCGGCGCTTGTCAGGGCTTCGGGGAAGATCGCGTCGGCGCCGGCTTGCAGGTAGAGCCGGGCGCGGGCAACGGCGCCGTCCATGCCTTCGCTTGCCGCGGCGTCGGTGCGGGCGATCACGAACAGGTGCCGGCGGGCGCGGACTGCCGCAGCGATCTTGGCCGCCATGTCGTGCGCGTCGGCGAGCTTCTTGTCGTTCAGATGGCCGCATTTCTTCGGCAGCATCTGGTCCTCGATATGTGCGGCAGCGGCGCCGGCGTCCTCGAAGCAGCGGACCATGTGCATGACGTTCAGCGCCTCGCCGTAGCCGGTGTCGCCATCGACCAGCACCGGCAGCGCTGCTGCACGCGCGATCTGGCGGATGAAGAAGCACACTTCATCGACGGTAATCACGCCGAGATCCGGCAGGCCCATCTGCGCTGTCATCGCCGCGCCGGAGAGATAGAGCGCTTGAAACCCCGTCGCCTTCGCCTGCAGGGCTGCCATGCCGTTATGCGCGCCAGGCAATCCCACGATGCCCGGACGGGCGAGCAGGGCGCGGAACCGCTCGCCGGCGGGGCTGGCGGGAAGGTCAGCGGCGGCAAGGTAGGTCATGGCGAGTCGCTCCGGATGCAGCCGTCCCGGCCTGGCAGCCGCGGCCCGGACGGACGGGCGCCGTCGTAGAACCCCCTGACCGCGCCAACAAGCGCTGATGGTAAAAGATCTCCGCGGCATGTCACACATCACTCGTCCGGTTCGTCATCTCTTCCGGAATGCCTCTGATGAAGGAGAGACGATAATGACCCCGAGACTCAACCCGTTTGCCGCCGCGCCTGCCGCAATGCAGGCGTGGCTCGACTTCAGCAAGGCTACGCTCCAGAGCGGGCTGGAGAAGAGCCTGATGGAACTGGTGAAGATCCGCGCCTCGCAGATCAATGGCTGCGCCTTTTGCCTTCACATGCATACCGCCGAGGCCCGAAAGCAGGGCGAGGCGGAGGAGCGCCTCTATCTGCTCGATGCCTGGCGGGAATCGCCGCTCTATACCGAGCGGGAACGCGCTGCGCTGGGTTGGACCGAAGCTTTGACGCTGCTGCCCGAGACACATGCGCCCGATGATGCTTATCAAGCGCTGCAGGCCCAGTTCAGTGAGCAGGAGCAGGTGGCGCTCACTCTGCTGATCGTCGCGATCAACGGATGGAACCGGATCCAGGTCGGGTTCCGCGTGGTCCATCCTGTCCACGAGCGAAAGGCGGCCTGATGGCGGAGACGCCCGGCCAGGACGCCGCTGCCGTCTTCGATCCACTGCGTCCGCGATTGGTCCGCATTGCTTATCGGATGCTGGGATCTGTCGCGGACGCCGAGGATGTGGTGCAGGAGGCGTTCCTCCGCTGGCTCGACGCTGATCGCGACGCGGTGCGCGAGCCGGAAGCATATCTCCGCCGCGTCGTGACACGCCTCTGCCTCGACCACTTGAAATCCGCGCGCCACCAACGCGAGACCTATATCGGTCCGTGGCTGCCGGAACCTGTCGTCGAGACGGCCGAGGATGAGATCGACGATATTACGCTGCCGCTGATGATGGCGCTGGAGCGCCTGTCGCCGCTGGAACGCGCTGCCTTTCTCTTGCATGACGTGTTCGGTGTCAGCTTCGATGAGATTGCGGAAACGATCGGGCACGAGCCCGCAACATGCCGCCAGCTTGCCAGTCGTGCCCGGACCCATATTCGCGCCGCGCGCCCCCGCTTTCACATGCCGAAGGAAGGCAGTCTGCAACTCGCTGCTGCGTTCTTCGCGGCTTCCCGCAACGGCGACATGCACCAGTTACGATCGCTGCTGGCGGCGGATGTGACGATTTATGCGGATGGTGGTGGAAAGACGCCGGCAGCAAGGCGCCCGATTGTGGGGGTGGAGAGCGTCGTGCGGTTCCAGGCGTCGCTCGTGCATATCTTCGCCAGGACGATGTCGCGGGTCGTGCGCTATGGCTTCATCAACGGGTTGCCGGGCTTCGTCATGATCGAGCAGGGCGATACTCTGCAAACGACGGCCTTGGAGATCGAGGATGATAAGATTATCGCAATCTATGTCATGCGGAATCCGGACAAGCTACGACATCTCGGTGGTCATGCCATTCATTAATCGGCGCAGATGGGTCGATGTCGAGCACCCGCATCGCCATCGTTTACCAGAGCGGGGTCGAATGGGACGTAGGTCACGCCCCGACTCCTCGGCTGGTTCCCCTACGCCGCCTTCAGCTCTTCCATCCAGACCCGTTTGGCATTTTTGCCGCTGATGCTGACATGCTGCGCGCTAGTACCCCCGCGGTCCACCTTGCGGTAAAATCCCCTGTTCTTGTCTCCGGCGAGAGCCGCCGCGAGCGTAGTAAGGAGCTGCCTCGGATTGGCCCGCTGCTTGTTTGATGCATTGCCCAATGCAACCGCGAGATCGTCGATCATCTTCTGGTGCCTTGTGGGATCCACCTCCACAGCGACCGGCACGGTGCTGATCACGGGCGGATTGTTCCACGCCAGGTTTTCCGCCTCGATCACGATCGCCTCGGCCAGCGCGCGGTCGTCCGGCAGCACGCCGTCGCTGCGCCGCTTGATTGCATACTCAACCTTCGCCTCGCGTACCCAGTTCAATGCCAGGGCACGCGCCGGCTCGTCGATATCCTTCACCAACGTCGCAGCCTGAATCTGCGTGTCCATTGCCTTCGCCAGGTCGCGCAATCCGTCCGCCATGAGCTCGCCGGGCAGGCCTTGCTCCGCGAGCACCTTTCGCAGCATCTTCTCGACCCGCTGCATTCGGGCATCGAACGCCCATTGCTGGTGATTGACCATCCCCAACTGATCCGGCTTATACGGCGTTTTGGCGGGATCGCCGGTCGGGCCGCCGTGCGCGGCAAGATAATTGTCGCGAACCATACTGACGATCCGGTCGGGTGTGTCGGCCCGAGGCACGATGCGTGTCGGCGGTGCCGGCTGGCGCGGCTGGGCGGTGGCGATTAGGTTCGTGTTGTCGAGCTTGCCGCGTGCCGCCGCGAAGCGCGGATCATTCGCCGCGGCGGCGCAGGCGGCCGCGAACGGTCCGCGGAAATACTGCGTCAGGTTCGGCGCCAGCTTAGCTGTTTCCGCAGACCCAAATTCCGCCATGAGCTGCGGCACGCTGACGACAAACTCCTGCATCAGCTTCAATTCCGCTTCATCGCCATAGCGCAGAACGTAAAAGTCCATGCGCCCGCTGATCCGGTCCTTCACCGCGTCCTCTTTCTGATCCCCGGGCCACAGCAAGGTCGTCGCCCGCACGTCGTCGGTCGCGGCTTGGCGGTAAGCGTCCTTCTGACCGTTCGGGAACGGCTGGGTGTTGTTCCCGTACGCGACCCGCGCGGCCGCGTGCGTCAGTTCGTGGATCAAACACCCTGCGAAGTCGGCACTCGAGTTTGCGCCGACCATACTGACATGAGCGCCGTCGTCGTACGCGCCATTCATATTTTTCGTGGGATCATTGAAAAGCCCGCTCACCGTGTCGGAGTCGGCGATATAAATGCGCAGTCCGCCGCCGTTCCGCGGGTCGCGTGGCGACAGCAAATCCAGCGCCAGCAGGTCCAGCACCGGACGCAGGTCGGGATTGCCATACAACTCCGTCAGCGCGGTCTGCACCTTCGCGACGTGGCTGGGATCCTCGCACTTTACTGCTTTCATCAGCGCATCCACGCTGCTGAGCGAGGGGCTGACTGCATTCACCCCGGGCGGATTGGGCTGGCCCTTGCCGTAAAACCACTCCTCGGCTTCGACCTTCGTCGATCCGACCGAGACTTCATATGGCGTCCATCCACGTTTATCGGTGACGTCGAACCGACCGCCGCGACCGTAGAGCAACTCCAGCGCGTCGGTGTTGTTGTTGAGCGCCGACCAATGCGCGGCCGTGCGCCCGTCTTTGTCGGTAGCATTCGGGTCGGCGCCATTGATGATCAGCGCTTCAACCGTCCTCGCCTGGTTTCTGGCGGCGATGGGGTCGTCGTCTCGCCGGCGACGCACCGCAAAGTGCATGGGCGAGTCCCCGTTTTCGTCGCGCGCTGTCATGTCGGCGCCGGCGATCGCCAATTGATCGATCAGATCGACACGGCTACGCCCCGCGGCGTGCCGGGTCAGCAGTGTTGCCAGCGCGCCGCTGCCGGAGCCAATCGCAGTCGCAACGAAACCGTCGAGCTTGTCCGCGTCGATCGGTTCCAGTGCTGCCTTGACGACCTCGGTATAGGCCGTGAAGCGCTGACGTACCTCCGGCTCCTGCAACGCTGCGTCCACGCTGCCGATATTGGCCAGCTTTCCGTCCACGCGCAGTTTCGCGGCCAGGGCTTTGGCGCTGCTATAAATATCCTTCTGCAAGATCCGAGCCGCGTCGCCGGTACGGTCCCGGAAGTCCTTGATTTCATTTTCCAGTTCATCGACGTAGCGGTCGATGAACGCCTGCTCCTCCTTGCTTGGCATCGCCCGCTTAGACGGATCGTCCGGCTGCGGCACAAGCTTGCCGCTGGCCGGATCCACGATAATGCCTGGAATGTTGAATAATTGGGCGATGCCGGGAATTCCTCCCTCGTGCGTGTTCATGTGCGCCGCGCCGACCGAGGCAACGAAGTTCTTCCCTTGGTTGGCGGGGTCGTCAAGGACCTGACGCATCACGTCAGCGGCGAGCTTGTTCATCTTGACGTCCCGGCGCTCCGGGAAGCCGGCATGGCCTTTATCGACTCCCGAATCTCCGTCACCGCCATCAATCCCGAATACCTTCACCTGCTGCTGCTTCGCCTTGTTCAGCAGCGCAGTGAAGTTTTTCGCAACCGGTGCATTCGCGGTCAAATTCATCTGCTGGTCGAGTGGCGTGATCAGTTTTTCGAGCGCGCTCGGCAGTGGGCTGGCGTTATTGCCATCTTCCCGCCACGCCGTCAGAGCTGGCTGCAGTGCGGTCGGAATTTCCTCGATGAACAACAGGCCATCTGCAAGGTCGCCGCGGTCCAATGCATCGCAAAGCATCGCCTTCGACTGTAAATCATCGTGCGAGGTTCCGAGGCAAATCCGGAGCCGGCCGCGGCAGTCAGTGTGGCAAAGCCGGTGGCCTGATCCATGCCGGCATCGATGCCGGTGGTGGTCGCCGGATCGATCGGGTTGTAGACAGTGTTGCGAAATGCGTCCCTGGCGTCGTCCAGCTTTTGCTTGCGGTAGGCCGCAAGAGCGGGCGTGCCGTAAGTTTGGGCAACATACACGGCGTCCGCGCCACCGACCATGAGCGGGGCGATAACTCGATAGCGGAATCGTAAATCCTTGTACTCGACATAGATTTCACGATTTCACACGTCTTCGTGGCGTCGTTGAAGCTTGCCATCGCGGTATCACGACGCAGCTCCGCAAGTTCCGCCCTATCTGAGGCGTTCCTCACCCACCGATCGTCCAATTTATCTCTGTATTGAACGACATACAAAGGCGGGGGCATGATCTGTCTCCTCGCAGTGTGCGCTACGGCGACTTCGCCTCGGCGAGAGCTTGCACGATTTCCGACAATGGACCCAGCAAGCGGCCGGAGATAATGACGGGCACAAAGGGATTTACTTCGATATGATCTATCAGCGAGTCATCGAGGACGTGATCGAGGTAGCTTTTCGCAACCGGCTGCGCCACCGCGAGAGCGGCACGCCGCTTGGCCGGATCAGCAGCATTGACCGCCTCGTCCAGCTTATCCTCCAACCCCTCGGTAAAGGCGGCGAGCACCGCGTCCAGCCGGGCCAGATTTGCCGCCAGGGGGTCGTTGGCGAATTCAATCAGCGCCGCAGCGCGCAGCCGGTCGAGGTCCGACCGTACCGCCGATCGTGCGTCCACCCACGCAAGCCGCAGTTTAGCGAGCTGGAACGGGCTGACCACGTCGCCAGCGTCTGGTGGAGGCCTCGCGCTACCAATCTCATAGCCGAGAACCCGCTTAATCCATTCAGCCTGACTATCGCTCACTGTTCGTGACCGATTGTGGATGCATCCGCATCGTTAGCACGCCGGCTTCACGCCGGGCCCGGAATCCAGGCCATTCACGGGTTCGTGATCAGATCCTCTCGCTCCGCCGAAGGTCACATGGGCAGGGACCACGATCGGGTTGGAACTGGTTTGTCAACGGTCCTGACCGCATCCGCCTCTATTGGCATTCGAGAGTGGGCAACGGTCAATGTCCAAGCCGGTTGGTATCAATAGACTACCTTCTCCGCCACCCGATTCTCCACCAACGCCATCAGATGCTCCAGCCGATCGGCCTCGACAGCCGGCTTGTCGGTCCGGATACGGGCAATCCGCGGGAACCGCATCGCTACGCCGGATTTGTGCCGCGCCGAGAGCTGCGCAGCGTCGAACGCGACCTCCAGCACCAACGACTTCTCCACCTCTCGCACGGGGCCGAAGCGCGCGATGGTGTGGTTGCGAATCCAACGATCCAGCCAGGACAGCTCGGCATCGGTGAAGCCGAAATAGGCTTTGCCCACCGGCACCAGCTCATCGCCCTTCCACAGACCGAACGTGTAATCCGAATAATAGCTGCTGCGCTTGCCGTGGCCGCGCTGGGCGTACATCAGCACCGCATCGACGGTGTGCGGATCGCGCTTCCATTTCCACCACAGCCCCTTCGGACGGCCGGGCACATAAGGGCTGTCGGCGCGCTTCAGCATGATCCCTTCCATCGACGCGGCACGCGCGCCGAGCCGAAGCGCGCCCAACTCGTCCAGCGAAGCGAACGGGATCAGCGCCGACAGGTCCATGCGCGCGGGCTGCACGCGCGCGTACCACGCCTCCAGCCGCGCCCGTCGTGCATCGAACGGCAGCGGGCGCACGTCTTCCTCCCCATCGAACAGGATGTCATAGAGTCGCACGCCGACCGGGTAGTCCTGCATCGTCTTGGCACTGACCAGCTTGCGATTAAGCCGCTGCTGCAGGTCGGCGAACCGCGCCACCTGGCGCCCGTCAGGGCCGTCGCGCATGACGAGCAACTCGCCGTCCAGCACGGCGCGGAATGTCATCGCTTCCATGATCTCGGGAAACGCGCGCGAGATATCGTCCGCGCCGCGCGAATAGAGCCGCCGGCCGCCCTTCGTGGCCACGAGCTGTACGCGAATACCGTCCCATTTCCACTCGGCGCGGAACGCCGCTACGTCCGGCGTCTCCAGGTCCGCCTCTTCCAGCGGATGGGCCAGCATCGGCGGGCGGAACACCGGAGCATCGGCGGGGTCCGGGCGCTCCGCACGTCCTTCCAGCCAGGCGAACAGTGGCAGGTAAGGGGGCGCCAAGCCGTGCCACACCTCCTCGACCAGATCCGGATCGACACCGCCGATCTCGGCGAGCGCAATCTTCGCCAGCCGGCCGGAGGCACCGACCCGCAGCCCACCGGTGATCAGCTTCAACAGGGCCAATCGCACGGAGGCGTCCGAGGCATCCAGCCAGCCGGCAACGATGCCCGGCAGAGCCGGCTTCGGGGCGCTCTCCAGTGCCTCGACCACCTCCGATAAGCGCGGCGGCGGCGCGCTGGTGGCCGCTTCCGGCCACATCAGGGCAACGGTCTCGGCGAGGTCGCCGACAAAGTCGTACGACCACCCGAATAGCACCGGGTCGGTGCGCGCCGCAGCGAGCTCACGGATCAGCCCGGGCTTGGCGGTACTGAACGCCAACTCGCCGGCGATCGCTGCCAGCCCGATGCCGCGATCCGGGTCAGGTTCGGTCTCGAAGTACCGGCGCAGCAGCGCGATCTTGGCGTTGCGCGAGGGCGTGAAGACGAGCCGCTCCAGCAGCTCGGCAAAGGCGATCATGAGGGATCAGGCTGACATAAGCTCAGGTTCGGGCAAGCCCCCCAGCCGCTTCAGCTGCATTCCGACCACCCACAGTGCATGCAGGACAGGCAGCCGGCCTCCTTGACAAGGCCGGGCTGGCTGCATCTCGGACAAAGCGGACCAAGATACGGGCTGGCGTTTGTCGCCGGTACCGCAGGCTCATCCTTCTTCACTGGCGAGGCTGGTCGCACCAGGAAGCCGGTCTCGATCAGGTGCTGCTCGATGAGATCGCCGATCGCTGCCACGAGCGAGGGAACATAGCGTCCCTTGCTCCATCGGCCGCCGCGCGGATCGAACACCTGCTTCAGTTCTTCGGCAACAAAAGCGACCTCACCACCGCGGCGGAACACTGCGCTGATCATGCGCGTCAGCGCTACCACCCAGGCGTAGTGCTCCAGGTTCTTCGAGTTGACGAAGACCTCGAAGGGACGGCGGATGCCGTCATGATCGATGTCGTTGATCGTCACGTACATCGCGTGCTCGCTGTCCGGCCAGCGTAGCTTGTACGTGGCGCCGGTCAGCCTTTCGGATCGCACCAGGAGCTCGCCTACGGGCGGCGCTGCAGCAGCCTGCGCCTCGGACGGCGTTACCTGCAGCACTGACCCGGTCACCTCGTTCGGCCGATATGTCGTGCAGCCCTTGCAGCCGCTGCGGTAGGCGTCGAGGTAGACTTCCTGGAACGCCTCGAAGCTGATGTCGGCCGGGACATTGACGGTCTTCGAGATGGCGCTGTCCACGTGACGCTGCACCGCTGCCTGCATTCGCACATGTTCGGCCGGCGTCAGGTCTTGCGCCGTCACGAAATGCGCGGGCAGAGCCGTATCGTTGCCAAATTTCGCTCGGAACAACCGGACGGCGTAGTCGGAGACTTCCTCTTCGGTCATCGATCCGTCTGGTTGCAGGACTTTTCGGGTATAGGCGAGCGCGAACACCGGCTCGATGCCGCTTGAGACGTTGTCCGCCACGAGCGAGATGGTGCCGGTCGGCGCGACCGAGGTGAGCAAAGCGTTGCGGATGCCGTGCTCGGCGATCAGCGCACGCACATCGTCATCCAGGTTACGTATGGTCTCGCCGGCGAGATAGGGGTCAGGGTCGAACAGCGGAAACGTGCCCTTCTCGGCAGCCAGATGGGCGGACGTGGTGTAGGCCGAGCGTTCGATCTGGTGCGCCCAGTGCGCCGCGGTCTCCGCTGCCTCCGCCGAACCGTAGCGCAGGCCACACATCATCAGCGCATCGGCAAGGCCGGTCATGCCGAGCCCGATTCGCCGCTTGGTCAGTGCTTCGCGGCGCTGCTCCTCGAGCGGGAAGCCGGAGAGGTCGATCGCGTTATCCATCATGCGAACGGCGACCCCGACCAGATCAAAAAGCTCGGCATCGACGAGCCGGGCCTCCGGCAAGAAGGGCTGCCGGACCAACCGCGCGAGATTGATCGAGCCCAGCAGACAGGCGCCGTAGGGGGGCAGTGGTTGTTCGCCGCATGGGTTGGTCGCGCGGATGGTTTCGCAATAATAGAGATTGTTCCGAGTGTTGATGCGATCGATGAAAATCACGCCCGGTTCGGCGTAATCATAGGTGGCGCGGGTGATGGCATCGAACAGCGCCTTCGCGCTGATAGTTTTGTAGGTAATGCCGCCGAACATCAGCGGCCACTCGGCGTCCGCTTCGACCGCGGCCATGAAGGCATCGGTCGCCAGGACCGAGAGGTTGAAATTGCGCAGGCGGCCGGCCTGACGCTTGGCGGTGATGAAGTCCTCGATATCAGGATGGTCGCACCGCATGGTCGCCATCATCGCGCCGCGACGAGCACCCGCCGACATGATGGTGCGGCACATCGCATCCCACACATCCATGAACGATAGTGGGCCCGACGCATCGGCGCCGACGCCCTTCACCGGTGCTCCCTTCGACCGCAACGAGGAGAAGTCGTAGCCGATCCCCCCGCCCTGTTGCATGGTCAGTGCGGCCTCGCGCAGATGGGCGAAAATGCTGCCGAGGTCGTCGGCGATCTCGCCCATGACGAAGCAGTTGAACAGCGTCACGCGCCGATTGGTGCCGGCGCCGGACAGGATCCGTCCGGCCGGGAGGAACCGGAAATCTTCCAGTGCCTGGTAAAACTGGCGTTCCCAATGCGCCGTGTCGGTCTCGGCCCGTGCCAGCGCCCGGGCAACGCGACGCCAGGTGTCCTCGATCGCGAGGTCGATCGGCGTGCCCTGCGCGTCCTTCAGGCGGTACTTTGCGTCCCAGACCTGGCGTGAGATCGGCGCGATCCGTTCGGTCACGGAGCCGGGCGGTAGCTCGATATGCGTATCTATGGCGGTCGTCCCTCCGAGTCTCGCGCGGTTGGCCCTGCTTAGGACGCGCTGTGCCCCGCATGGGGCAGCCGAGCAAGCCCCGCCTTCCTGCTGCGAACGCTCAGCCGAGCGCGACGCCGAAGGTTTCGGCAAAGCCGGCGTGACCGGCCTCGGTGATCGCGACCGCGCGGGTGTCGCGCATCCGGGCGAGCCAGCCCAGTTCGAAGCAGCGGCAGGCCAACGCGGCGCCCACGCGCCCGGCCAGATGAGGGCGCCGCTCGCTCCAGTCCAGGCAGGGGCGGCAGAATACTCGCCGGACGCTGCCGGCGTGCGCGGGGTCGGCGCCGAACCGAGCGAGAAATTCCCGGCCGGTGTCGGTCACTTCGCCTCCGTCGGGGGCCAGCACGACATGGCCTCGCTCGACCAGACGGTCGGCGAGCGCCACCCCCAGGCGGCCGGCGATGTGGTCGTAGCAGGTCCGTGCCGTCCGCAGCGCCTCGCCGCCCCGCCAGGCGGTGGGGCGGGCGGGCGGTTGGGTCTGTCCGGCCAGCGCCAGGATGCTCTCAACCATTGCCGCCACCTGCGGCGAAGCCAGCCGATAGTAGCGGTGCCGGCCCTGCCGGTCCGGCGTCAGCAGGCCGGCATCGGTCAACTTGGCCAGATGCCCGCTGGCGGTCGGCGGGGTGACATGCGCGGCGAAGGCCAGCTCCTTGGCGGTCAGCGCGCCGCCGTCCATCAGCGCGGCGAGGATGTTGGCGCGCGCCGGGTCCCCGAGCAGCGCGGCGGTGGCGGCGAGACGGGTGACATCGCTCATGCGGATGGCTCCTGTGCTTTCGGTCATGTAGGCGATCGGCGGGGCGGGCCGCCGATAAATCGTTCGCTTGCGGCCGAAGTGTCAGGTTTTATGCCAGCGGCCGTCTCTGATGGGCGGCTCGCGACACATGGCGGGCCTCGAGAATACCAGCGCCGCAGATTGATCAGAGTTCGGTGCGGCGGGCGTATCACTGCGCCGGCTCATGCCGCGTGCTATACTGAGATTGTCTGGATGCGCCCCCGCTGTTTCACGATGAGGATACAGACCAATGACCGGAGCGCCAGAGACCATCGAAGTCGCTGCCGGAGAAGTCGCGGCGGAACTGAAGCGGCGCGGGATAAGCTCCGACGAGCGCGTGATCGTCACGATTGAGCCGGGGGCGAACTTATCCCTGGACGCCGAGCATCTCGCGCGGGTCGTGGCCGCCGGGATAACCGATGATGATATTGATAGGCTCAAGCAGGCCCAGCGCGAAGTCGAGCCGAAGCTTGGATGAGAGCCGTTGTTGACCCCACCGTCTTCGTCAGTGCGGCCCTGAAGGATAGATCGTTTCCCGCGCCTGCTCTGCATGTGGTGACGCAGCGCGGAACCTTGCTGAAATCTTCGGCTACGGAAGGACAGCTTTTTGAGGTGCTGGCGCGTCCACAACTCTCGGCATTGATTGCTCCGGCTGCAACCGATCGGATGCGGAAACTGCTGCAGGAGGCGGAAATAATCATCATCACCGAACGCATTGCCGCGTGCCGCGATCCGACGGGCGGCAAGTTTCTCGAAGTCGCGGTGAACGGTCGCGCGGACGTGATCGTATCGGGTGATGCTTATCTGCTCGCGCTCATTCCTTTTCGTGGCATTCCCATCGTGCCACCAGCAACTTTTGTGCAACAGGCAGCATGGTAGTGCCGCATGTCGCTGATTTTGCTGTGGTTGTCTGAATGGACGGCTCGGCAATGACGCAGACGGTCGGTGATCACGAAGGCTTTGATCTTTTTACACGGAGGAAGAGCGAGGGGCACGGTGTGCCACGGAGACTCTCACCGTCATCGCCTGCCTCGCGCCAGCCATTTATGCACTCCTCTGCTGCGTCGCGAAAAGACGTAGATGGCCGGGTCAAGCCCGGCCACGACGGCGAGAGTCTCCGTGGCACACCGTGCCCCTCGCCCTCCCTCCGTGTCAAAATCAGAACGCTTGGGAACTGACCCGGCGTGATCAGCTTGGCTCGTTAATGCAGTACCGGTGCTTCCCATGTGCCGTCCTCCGCGACCACCAATTTGAGCGCGACGCAGGCGTCGATGACGAACCTGTTCACCGCTCCTCGCGACCTTCGCGTAACAAGACCTCCGATTGCGTCTGCTTCCGCCCGCTCGTCAGATTTCGCAATTCGGCGGCCAACGTCTCGAACGAAGCTTCGCTCTCTGATTCGAGAGCTCGACGAAGGGTTTCCCGATGCTCCGCTTCCGCCGAGCCACCATGCCGGGCGGAACGCCGCTTGAGCTTGGCGATCAGATCGTCGTCGAGGTTGCGCATATGCACGGCTCCAGCCATTTTCGTTCTTAGTGAGAGACTGAGACCATTGGTCTCGATGAACTCATAATGCCTCCACGCTGTCACCGAAATGCGCCCCCCTCGGGCTCGCCGGCCGGCGTCGAATCCGAGTGCGGGAGCTTGGACGCCGTGCTCCGCGACCGGCTTGGATCGACCGCCAGATACCGGCTTGGACGCGGCGGCGTCGCGTCGCGCTGAAACGCCGCCGCGCGCGCCAGCACTGCGTGGTCGTCGTGTGACATCCGGCCGGCCTCGCGCAGGTGGTCGGTCCAGCTCTCCATCGACCAGATTTCCAGCCAACCCTCGGGATGCGCCACGTCCTCGTAGAGCTGCCAGATCACGGCGCCGGCCCGCCTGCGCACCAGCCGCACTTCGGCCATCACGTCGAGGAACTCGCCGCGGCGCCGAGGATCGACGCGGTACTGCATTGTCTCCAGCACGCGGCCGTGGGTGAGCATCGGCAGGAATTCGGCTGCTGGTGCTTCGGGAACCGCCTCCGGCGGGGCGGCGGCGGGTGCCCGCGAAGCAACCATGTCCAGGCTGAAGCCACGCACCAGGATCCCAGTTGCGGCCCCAAACGCCGCGGCAGCGAGCAATGTCTTCGAGAAGTCCGATTTCGTCGGCGAGCCAGCCCCAGCCGAAGGCGCCCAGGGTCAGCGCGCCGTTGTAGGCAAGCTGATAGATCGCCAGCGACCGCGCCCGCACCCAAGGCGGTGCCACGAGCTGGGCCGCAGCCTGGATCACCGCGAAGGCGGCCACCCAGCCAGTTCCGAACAGCGCCATCCCCGCTGCGGCGACCAACCAATGGCGGGCCAGCCCGAGCAGCGCAATGCCGGCACAGGAGGCAAGCGTGGCCGCCAGCACGGTCCAGCCGCGGTTGAGCCGCAGCGTCACCGCCGGCAGCAGCATCCCCGAGGTCACGCCGCCCACACCCATGAGGCCGAGGATCAACCCGTACATGCCAGGGCCGAGGCCAAGCTGGTCACGCACCACCAGCGGCAGCAGTGCCCATGGCGCGGCAGCCGGCAGCGAATAGGCGAAGGCGCGGACCATCGCCGCCTGCATCGCCGGGGTGTTGCGGACGAAGCGCATTCCGGCCCGCATGGCCGACAGCAGGTGCTCGCGCGGCAGCGCGCTCAACTGGTCGCGCCGTCGCTTGCGCCAGATCGCCAGCGCCCAGATCACCGCTCCGATCGAAACAGCATAGAGCGCAAAAGCGAACCCGGCGCCGCCCAGCAGCACGAGGAAGCCGGCCAGTGCCGGCCCCAGCGCGCGCGCCAAGTTGAAGCCGATCCCGTTCAGCGCGATCGCCGATACCAGGTCGCCGCGTGGCACCAGCTCCGGCACGATGGCGCTCCAGGCCGGCGCGGTCAGCGCCGAGCCGATGCCGATCGCAAATGTCAGCCCAAGCAGACCCCAGGCGCCGGTCTGGTGGGCGAGGGTCAGACCAGCCAGCAGCGCAGCGGACAGCATGGTCCAACCCTGCGCGCCGATCAGAAAGCGGCGGCGATCGACGATATCTGCGAGCGCCCCGCCGGGCAGCGCGAGCAGGAACGCGGGCAGGATGGTGGCGGCCTGCACCATCGCCACGAAGAACGGCGACGGAGCGAGCGAAGTCATCAGCCACCCTGCGCCGGTGTTTTGCAGCCAAGTGCCAAGCGAGGTCACCACGAAGGCGATCCACAACCGCCGATAGACGGTCAGGCGCAGCGGATGCAGGGCTGCGGGAAGTCGCATCGCGATCCTCGCGGGCAGCGTTCAGTAGCCGGGCAAATCGGCCCAAATCCAGCGTTATCTCACGCTTGCAATTGCTGATGAAGGGAAGCGATATTGCGGAATGGCAATCGTGATGCACGAGCTTGCGGGGGCCGATCCGGCGCTGCGGTTCAGCCCGTACTGCTGGCGCATTCGCATGGCGCTGGCGCACAAGGACTTGCCGGCTCGCACCGTCCCCTGGCGCTTCTCAGACAAGCAGGCGCTTGCTTTCTCCGGCCAGGGCCGCGTGCCGGTAATCAAGGATGGCAGCAAGGTGGTCTCGGATAGCTGGGCCATCGCAACCTACCTGGACGAGCGATACGACGACCGACCGAGCCTATTCGGTTGCGAGATGGGCCACGCCCATGCGTTGTTCATCAATGCCTGGACCGACGAGGTGATGCATCCGGCAATCGCGCGACTCATCATTCGTGACGTTTTGGATGTGCTCGATACCAAGGACCGCCCCTATTTCCGCAAGACCCGCGAGGAGCGGTTCGGGATGAAGCTCGATCAGGTGCAGGCCGGGCGGGAGGAGCGACTGCCCGCATTCCGCGCCTCCCTCGCTCCGCTGCGGACGACGCTCGCCAGGCAGGAGTGGTTCGGCGGCAAAGACGGTCCCAGTTACGCCGACTATATCGTGTTCGGCGCCTTCATGTGGGCGCGCTGCACCAGCCGGTTCGAGCTTTTGGCGGCGAATGACCCGTTGGCGGCGTGGCGATCGCGGATGCTCGACCTGTTCGGTGGCTTGGCGCGGAATGCACCTGTAGCCGCTTGAGCGGTTCTTATTCCCCGATCAGGTGCAAAACGAGTTCCCGCCGGTGCGGGCTTGCCCGATGCTCGAACAGATAGATCGCCTGCCAGGTGCCAAGCATCAGGCGCCCATCCTGCACGGGCACGGAGAGTTGTGTCAGCGTCAGCGCCGCCCGGATGTGCGAGGGCATGTCATCCGGTCCTTCGTCGGCGTGGCGGTAGTGACCTGATGCCGGCACCAGGCGACGGAAGAATGCCTCCAGGTCAGCGCGCACGTCCGGGTCGGCGTTCTCTTGCACCAGCAGCGACGCCGACGTGTGGCGGCACCACACCGTCAACAGCCCGACGCCGATCCGCTCGGCCGCGACCCAGTCAGCGACCAGTCCGGTGACATCCGTAAATCCCTGACCGCGCGTCTCGACCGTGACGCAATGCAGTGCCTGTTTCATGCGCTAGAATTGGACCCGCTCCATCCCGCCACAACCCCATCGGGATCGCATATGGCCCACCCGCGCTTCCACCGGCTCCGCATCGCCGATCTCCGCCACGAGACGGCGGAGTGCGTATCTCTGGCCTTCGCGGTTCCCGACCATCTGCGCGAGGTGTTCCGCTTCGCGCCCGGCCAGCACCTGACACTTCGCGCCACGCTGGACGGCGAAGACCTGCGACGCTCCTACTCTATCTGCTCGGGGCTCGATGACGGCGAGCTTCGTGTGGCGATCAAGCGACTTCCCGGCGGCGCTTTCTCGACCTGGGCCAACGAGAACTCGCGTGTCGGCGAGATGATCGACGTGATGACACCTGACGGGCGCTTCGGCGTGCCGATCGAGCCAGGCTCGCGGCGCACTCTTGTAGCCTTCGCCGCCGGCTCCGGCATCACGCCCGTGATGTCGATCCTGAAAACGGTTCTCGTCCGCGAGCGAGGGCAGTTCATGTTGTTTTACGGCAACCGCACCAGCAGCGGCATCATCTTCCGCACTGAGCTCGAGGACCTGAAGGACCGTTTCCTATCGCGGCTTTCAGTGTGGCACGTGCTGTCGCGCGAGCGGCAGGACATCCCGATCCTGAATGGCAGGCTGGACCCGGAGAAGCTCGGTGCACTGATGCGCTGGACAGTTTCGTTCAAGGAGATTGCACACGCGTTTGTCTGCGGGCCACAACCAATGATCGAGCGGCTGGCACCCGCACTTCTCGATCTCGGCCTTACGCGCGAGCAGGTGCATGTGGAGCGCTTCACACCGGGCGAAGGCGGCCATCGTGCGCCAATCCCTGCGACCTCGGAGATAGCCTCAACCGCCGAGGCGACCGTCGTCTTCGAAGGCATTCGCAGCACGTTCCCGGTCGCCGCCGGCGAAGCGATCATCGACGCCGGCATGCGCGCCGGGCTCGATCTGCCGTATTCGTGCAAAGGCGGGATGTGCTGCACCTGCCGCGCGCGGCTGATCGAGGGCCAGGTGAAGATGGCGACGAACTATTCGCTCGAGCCGTGGGAGACCGAGGCCGGCTACGTCCTCACCTGCCAGTCCCGCCCGGTCAGTCCGCGCGTCGTGATCGATTACGACGCCGTCTGACGAGATCAACCCCCTCCCCTTGCGGGCCCGTAAGGGGAGGGGGAACGCTACGCCCGCTGTAACGCCGGCATTACATCCCGGGCGAACCAGCGGAGCTGCTCCTCGAACTCGTTGGGACCAAGCCCTTCAGCCCAGTGGATCATGAAATCCTCCAGGCCCGGATACTTGGCCTCGATCGACTTGATGCCGTCGATCACCTGGCCGGGCGTGCCGCAGAACCAGGCCTTCTGCTGCACCCCATCGCGCAGCGACGGGATTCGCGACGGTGCACCGGGCGTGCCCCAGGTGCGGCCCTGCTCGTCGGCGTAGCGTACGAAGCCGAACGGCGCGAACCATTTGTAGCGTTCGTCATGTGACGGCTCGACACGGCGGATCGCCTCCTCCTGGCTGCCCGCCAGATACAGCCCGGCACCCCAGATCACGTCCTGCCCAAGTTGCTTCTGCTGGCCGTGTTCCGCACAGGCGGCCTGATAGGCACGCACCACGTCGTCCAGGATCTTTTCTCCGTTCAGCGTCACCATCGCCTTGAGGCCGTATTTCGCCATCATGCCGATGGTCTTGCCGCTGGCGATCGGCATCCAGATCTCGACCGGCAGGTGCTTCGGCCGGGGCACCATCGTGATGTCGCTCAGGCGATAGCCACGGTAATCGACTGGCGGGGGACATTCATAATACTTGCCTTTGAAATGGAATGACTCCTCATTGAAGCATGTCAGCAGCAGTTGAAGCTGTTCCTCGAAATAGGTGCGGTTCGCCTCCGCATCGAGCAGCGGGGCGCCGAACGTCTCCACCTCGCGCGTGTGGTAGCCGCGGCCGACACCCATGATGATGCGCCCGTCGGTGACGATGTCCGCCATGGCGTAGTCTTCCGCGAGGCGAATCGGATGCCACATCGGCAGCACGTTGAAGGCGCAGCCGAACTTCAGCCGCTTGGTCTGGGTGGCGAGCCAGAGCCCGAGCTGAATCAGGTTCGGCAGGCACTCATAGCCCTCGCGCTGGAAATGGTGCTCGGCGGTCCACAGCGCGTAATAACCGAGCTCGTCCATCGTCTGGGCGATGCGGCGCGCGGTCCAGAACACCTCGGCGAAGCGTTCGTTGGAATAGCGCCGTTCGTTTGCCGGCGTGCCATCCAGACCGAGATTGTCGAGCTCGATCTGCCCGACGTAGAGGACATGGAACCGTTTGATCATAACGCCGCCAAGCCTCTTCCTGCTTTATCGCCGGGCCGGGCTGGCCGCCACCTGCGGTTCTTGCGTCGCCGATGGCGGAGCGCCTATCCTCGTCGACGGTTTGGTACTCCCAAAATACAACGTGATCCAGCGCGGCTCGTGCTGCCCGCCCACCAGCATGGCCACCACGCGACCCTGCGATCGAGCAATCTGTACGAGATTGTCCACCTGGTCGGGTGAAGCGACCGGCGTGTTCTCGACTTTCAGAATGACGTCGCCGGGGGCAACGCCTCGGTCGTACGCCTCGGTCTCGGTATCCACCCCGGTGACCAGCACGCCCTGGGTTGCCGCCAGCGAATACTGCTTGCGCTCTGCCTCGGTGATCGGTGCAAGTTGCAGTCCGAGGCTCGGCGGCCGCGCGTTCTGCGCGCTGTCGGCATCCGCCATCATGATGCCGCGCTCCTCCTTCAGATTCGGCCACGCACGCACTTGCACCGGAAGCTCGATCTGCTGACCATTCCGCCAGATGAGCACCGGGACATACTGGTCGAGCGGCATAACCAGGATATCGCGCAGCAGTCCACGGGTATCGGAGGGCTCCAGCTCGCCGAAGCGAAGGATGATGTCACCCGTCTGGAGCCCGGCCGCTCGCGCGGGTCCGCCCGGGTCGGTACCGGTTACGATGAAGCCGCGCGGCTGACTCAGGCCGAACGCCCGCGCCAGGTCTGAGGTGACGTCTTGCAAGTGTGCGCCGATCCAGCCGGGCATGCTCGCGTGCGGGTCGAGCAGTTTGCTGACGACGTACTTCGCCTCGTCCGAGGGGATCGCATAGCCGATGCCGATCGAGCCGCCTTCTGGCGCGAGCGTGGTGAGAGCCGTATTCACCCCGATCACTTGGCCGTAGCGGTTGATCAGCGGGCCACCGGAATTGCCGTGATTGATCGCTGCGTCTGTCTGAATGTCGTCGTCGAACGGGGTTTCCATGATGTCGCGATTGAGCGCGCTGACGATCCCGGCGCTGACCGATACACCCAGGCCGAGCGGGTTGCCGACTGCGAGAACCGGATCGCCAATTCGCGCGACGTCGCTGTCGCCGAAGCTCAGATATGGCAGCTTCCGACCCGCATCGACCTTGAGAACCGCGAGGTCCATCAGCCCGCAGGCAGCGATGAGCTGAGCCTCGGCCTGGCTGCGGTCGGTAAAACCGACGCTGATCCAGACCGCGCCATCAATGACGTGCCGGTTAGTGACGATGATGCCGTTGGGGTCGATGACGAACCCGGAGCCGAAGAACGTCTCGCGCCGACCTCTGCCTCCATTGGTCTCGTCGTGGACGATCTTCTCCACGATGATGTTGACGGTGGCCGGTAGCACGCGTTGGGCGAGTTGCGCATCACTCCAGCTCATCATCGGCGTCGACGCTGGCGCGGCGACGGCGACGGGCGCCCCGAGGAAGCTCAGGGCGAGGGCTGCGGTGACAACGAGTGACGAACGGTTCATTAGGTGGCTCGCGCTAATCGGGGATGGGGGCTCCGGATGCCCGGCACTGTAACATGAGCGCAGCGCGCGCCGGCGCAAGGCCGGGGTCAGGCCGGCGCTGGGCGGGCCTCACCCAGGTTCGGCAAGAAAGCGTCGCAGCGCCGTCCGCACAGCCTCGACCACCGGTTCCCAGCCGCCGGCCCTACCCTGGCGGAACAAGCGGGCGGTCGGATACCAGGGGCTGTCGTCTCGGCCGACGAACCACCGCCAGTCGGGATTACGGCGCAGCATGATCCAGACCGGCCGGCCGATCGCCCCTGCCAGATGCGCGACCGACGTATCGATGGTGACCACCAAGTCCATCAGTTCGAGCAGCGCCGCCGTCTCGGCGAAATCGCTCAACGCCGAGTCGTGCCGGGCCGGGCCGCCGTGTTGCGCCAGCCAGGCAAGATCGGTCTCCGGGATCTCTTTCTGCACGGCGTGGAACTCGATGCCTCGCGGGCTCAATAGGGGCGCCAGATCTGGAAGCGTCATGGACCGCTCCGGGATGTGTTGCGAGCCCCACCAGCAGAAGCCGACTCTCGGTCCCGCCGGCGGACCAAGCCGCTCCTGCCAGGCGGCTAGTCGCTCAGGGGATGGCCGCAGATAAGGCGTCTTGCACGGAATGGCCTCCAGCTCGGTTGCAAATGCGAGCGGCAGGCTCAGCATCGCCGCTGATACGTCATGCGGGGGCTCTGGCCCGGTGTCGTCGATCACTGTATCGACGCCCGTTAGGCTCTGCATCAAACCAACCAGGTCGGCCGGCACGGCGACCGTCACCGTCGCGGCAAGTTCCGCGACAAGCGACACATAGCGGCTGAATTGGATCGCGTCACCGCGTCCCTGCTCGGCGCGCAGCAGCACCCGCTGGCCGATGAGCGATACCAGGGTTGGCACAGTTGGCGGCGGCAGCGCGGCTTCGGTGTCGTCGCGAAATCCGGGCAGCCCCCAACGGCTCTCGTATTTCGGCAGACCTTCGGCAAATCGACCGAGCGTCAATAGGGCCAGCGCCTCGTGCCACTCGCCCTGCTTGTCTTCGGGTTTTAGCGCGCAACGGCCGCGACAGACCTCCAGCGCTTCGTCGTAGCGTTCGAGTTCCATCAGCGTCTGGGCGAGCGCATCGTGCACTTCGACCAGCCGGCCGATCGGCGGCGGATCGGATCGAATGAGAAGAGCGGTGCGGAAGCTCGCCACCGCCGCCTCCAGGTCGCCGCGCTTGGCCAGAGTCAGCCCGAGATTGTAGTGCGCTGGCGCGTAATCTGAACGCAGTGCCAGGGCATGGCGGAAGCTGGCCTCTGCCTCATCATCCCGACCCTGCGTGCGCAGCGCCGTGCCGAGATTGTTGCAGGCATCGACGAATCCGGGGTCGAGCGCCAGCGCCCGGCGAAACCGAGCCTCCGCTTCGGCATGACGCGCCTCGGCCGCCAGCACATTGCCGATATGATACTGCAGGCGGGCGACATCGGGGGTTTGCCGCTCTGCCCGCTGTAGCCAGTCGAGCGCCGCCCCCGTCTCGCCGCGGTCGGTGCAGATCACGCCCAACAGGTGCGACGCCTCGGCATGGTGCGGCTCGCGCGCAAGCACCTCCCGGCAGCAACGCTCCGCCACATCGAGCCGGCCGGCGCGATACGCGGCACCGGCCTCTGCCATCCTGGTGCCGGCGGGTGGCAGCGGCCTGCCAGTGGCATCGACTCTGAACCGGTGGCTCAGCCGGTACAACATGCGGCCGGCCTCATTTAGGTGCGTTTCCCGCGCGTTCCGATCTTCGGATGCTTCGGCGCCGCCGCGCGTTTTGGCCTGGCTGGCTTGGCGGCCGCCTTGCCGGCGCGCAGTTCGCCGATCATCGCCCGCGTCGTGATCTGCTCGGGATTCATGCGCAGCTCCAGCACGGCGGGACGGCCGCTGGCGATCGCTCGCCGGAATGCCGGAGCGAAGGCGGCGGTCTCACTTACAACCTCGCCGTGGCCGCCGAATGCATCGATCAGCTTCGCGAAATCCGGGTTGGTCAGCCCGGTGCCGGACACCCGACCCGGATAGGCACGCTCCTGGTGCATGCGGATCGTGCCGTACATCTGGTTGTTGAACACCAGCACGATCGGCGCCACGCCATGATGGAACGCGGTCGCGATCTCCTGGCCGGTCATCAGGAACCCGCCGTCGCCGACAAGACTGACCACCATGCGGTCGGGAAACGCGATCTTCGCACCGACCGCGGCCGGCACGCTGTACCCCATCGCGCCGTTGGTTGGTCCGATATAACGCTGATGCTCGCCGAAATTGATGAAACGCGTCGCCCAGCCAGAGAAATTCCCGGCATCGGTGGTCACGATCGCATCGCGTGCGAGCAGGCGCTCCAGCTCGCGCATCGCCTCGCCGAGATTGAGCGAGCCTTCATAGTCCGGCACCTCGCGTCCGGCCTCGCGAATATCGCGCAACTCGATCGTCCACTCATCCCAGGCGGCATGCACCGGTTCCATGGCGGCCGCGGCCAGGGCGAATGCATTGAGATCGGCGACGATGCCTAGAGCAGGGCGGAACACCCGGCCGATCTCGGCAGCGTCAGGATGTACCTGGATGATCGGGATGTCGCCGCTGCCGGGTTCCAGCAACGTGTAGCCCTGCGTGACGGCGTCGCCGAGGCGCGAGCCGATCGCCAGGATCAGATCGGCCTCCTCAACTTTCGCCAGCAGCGCCGGATCAGCGCCGACACCAAGATCACCGACGAAATTGTCCAGCGTCCCATCGTACAGCGCCTGGCGGCGGAACCCGACCGTGACCGGAATGGCGTTCCCATGCAGGAACTCCCGGATCGCTCGCCGGCCGGCCGCCGACCAACAGGACGCGCCGAGCACCGCAAGCGGTTTGCGGGCGCGCCCGAGCATGGTGTGAAACCGGGTCATCGCCGCTGGGTTGGGGCTTGCCGGAACCACCTCGGCACGCGGCACATCGGCTGCCTCGACCATGTCGCGCTGCATCTCCTCGGACAGCGCCACGACCACCGGCCCCGGCCGGCCCGATGTGGCAACATCAAGCGCATGCGCGACGATTTCGGGAATGCGTTTCGCCTGATCGATCTGCGTCACCCATTTGGCGATCGGGCTGAACATGCGGCGGTAATCGATCTCCTGGAACGCATCGCGGCCGGAATCGCCGAGCGGGATCTGACCGACGAACAATACCAGCGGCGTGCTGTCCTGCATGGCAATGTGCACGCCGATCGCGCCGTGGCCGGCGCCGGGTCCGCGTGTGACGAATGCCGCGGCCGGACGGCCATGCAGCTTTCCGTACGCCTCCGCCATGTTTACCGCGCCCGCTTCGAACCGGCAGGTGACCAGTTTCACCTTTTGTCGGACGTCATAAAGGCCGTCGAGCACGTCGAGGTAGCTCTCGCCCGGCACCGCGAAGGCGTGGTCGATCCCCTGTGCTACCAGTGCGTCGGCCACAAGGTGGCCCCCGCTGCGCGGTGCGACCCGGCTTTTGCGTGCCTGTGTCTGGTCGAATGATGCCACGTCCATCCGGTACCTCCCATGTCGTCTCCCGGCCGCCTATGCTGCCGGTCCTCGCGGCAGGAGGCGGTTCATGCGGGCGATCTTCGTGATGATCAAGTGTGAAATGGGCCAAGCCTACAAGGTGGCGCAGGAGGCGGCCGACCAGATTGAGGAGATGTCGGAGATGTATTCCACATCCGGGCAATACGATCTGCTGGGCAAGTTCTACCTGGATCCCTCGCAGGACATCGGATTGTTCGTCACGGAGCGACTGCAGGCCTTGCCAGGAGTGAAGGACACCTACACGCTGATCACGTTCAACGCGTTCACTGCGGGGGGCTAACTGCAATGCGTCGGACACTCGGTCGTATCGCGCACGGCATCGTCGAATAGGCGGTGCACTGACGTTTGGCGCTCCGACCCCTATACCGGTTTCGCTGCCGCGATCGCCTGCCAGACCCTCGCCGGTGTTGCTGGCATGTCGAAATGCCGGACCCCCACCTGGTGCAACGCATCGTTGACCGCATTCATCACCGCGGCCAGTGCACCCACCGTGCCAGCCTCGCCCACACCCTTGGCGCCGACGGGATTCACCCGTGTCGGCACTTCGCGCAGCGCCAACCGAAATTCCGGAACGTCGGCCGCGCGCGGCATCTGATAGTCCATGAACGATGCGGTCAGCATCTGCCCCGACGCTGCATCGTGCACGATCTGCTCGCCGAGCGCCTGGCCAAGCCCCTGCACCACCCCGCCATGGATCTGCCCGGCGACCAGCATCGGGTTGAGCACGCGGCCAAGGTCCTCGACCGCGGTGTAGCGGACGATCTCGGTCACGCCGGTTTCCTTGTCAATCTCCACCTCGCAGATATGGGTGCCGTTCGGAAAGGTGACCGCGGTGGCCTGGAACGCCCCCAGCTCGTCGATGCCCGGCGTCTCGCCCGGGGGCAGCCGCGCCGGATCATGCGCGGCGCGCACCACTTCCGTCAGATCCACGAAACGGTCGGTGCCGGTGATACGAAAGCGCCCGTCCTCGAAGGTTACATCCGCAACCGCTGCCTCCAGCAGCTCGGCGGCAATGCGTTTGGCCTTGTCGATCACCTGGTCCGCCGCCACCGAGATCGCCGAGGCACCGATCGGCATCGCGCCGGAGCCGCCGCTGCCGCGACCGAACGGCAGCAGGTCGGTGTCCCCCTGCTGGTACTCGATCCGCTCCACCGGCACCCCGAGCCGCTCGGCAACGAGCTGCGGGAACGAAGTTTCCAGTCCCTGGCCCACCGACATCGTTCCCGTGCGCAGGATCACCCGCCCGTCAGCGGTCAACGCGATGGAGGCATTGTCACGGCCGGGCCGCAGGAACGGACCCCCGGCAACTTCGATACAATTGCAAATACCCAGGCCGCGCAGCTTGCCGTTGCGCGCCGAAGCCTCGCGGCGTGCGGAGAATCCGGCCATGTCGGCGAGATCGGCGGCCTGGCGCATGCCAGCTTCGAACTCGCCGCAGTCATAAGTGAAGGTTAGCGCCGTCTTGTATGGCATCGCCTCCGGCGGGATCAGGTTCAACCGCCGCAGCTCGAACGGATCGAGGCCCAGCTCGTGTGCCGCCACGTCCATGATCCGCTCGATCGTATAGGTCGCCTCCGGCCGGCCTGCCCCGCGATACGCCGCGGTCGGCACGGTGTTGGTCAGCACGCCGCAGACTTCCGCCGACATATGCGGAATGCGGTACACCCCGGCTGTGCCGCCGATATTGCCGACCCCCCAGCCGGACCGACCCGACACATACGCACCCACATTGAGGTTCCAGCGCAGCTTGAACGCGGTGATCCGGTGCGCCGAGTCGAACCCCAATTCGGCGTGGATTTCGATCTCGCGCGCCTGCTCATCGGTCAGGAATCCTTCGGTGCGGTCGGATTCCCACAGCACCGGGCGATTGAACCGGCGCGCCGCCCAGGCGACCAGCACGACCTCCTGGTGCAGGCCTGATTTCATGCCGAACGATCCGCCCACATCGCCGATCACGACACGCACGGCGCCCGGGTCCTGCTGCGTTACCTGAGCCACACCACCGCGCAGCGAATGCGGATTCTGGTGACTGGCGGTCACCGTCAGGCGCCCGTCGGGGCCGATGACGGCGAACGCGTTGCGTGGCTCCATCGAATTGGCGGTGACGCGGGAGACCACGAAGTCGAGCTTCGTCACGTGGGCAGACGCGCGCAACGCGACCTCGGTGGGCTCAGTCTGCCCGCCCCGCCAGAGATAGCCGACATTCCCGGGTGCAATTCCCCAGACCTGCGGGGCGCCGTCACTCAGGGCAGCGGACGGGGTGACCACCGCGGGTCGTTCGGCGTAGTCGACCATCACCGCTTCCGCCGCTTCCTGCGCGGCGGCGCGACTCTCGGCAATGACCGCCGCCACCGGTTCGCCAACGAAGCGCACTCGGCCCTGGGCAAGGATGGCGCGATCGGTCTTCGGCGCCGGCGAGCCGTCCGGTCGCGGGAAGCCGATGCCCCCGGGAATTGGCGCCACGCCGTCTGCCGTCAGCTCCGCGCCGGTGACCACCGCGACCACCCCCGGCATGGTGCTCGCGGCGCCGACCTCGATGTTGGTGATATCGGCGTGAGCATGCGGCGAGCGTACCAGTACCGCATGCAACAGACCGGGCGGCCTGATATCGCCGGTGTAGCGGCCGCGACCGGTGAGCAGTCGCGGATCCTCGCGTCGCCGCAGCGACTTCGCCTCGATCATCGCCATGCGTCTCGAACCTCCGTAAGCAACTCGCGCCGATGATTAGCGGACGGGCCGCCGAAAAACATTCACCTCTCCCTCAAGCGGGAGAGGTGAATGTTACCTGGGCCCACCGTCAGCGGCGTGGCAGCGGCGGCTGCTCGACCACTCGCAGATAGGGCTTCAGCGTCTTGAAGCCTCGCGGGAAACGCTGCCTTGCCTCCGCGTCCGGCACGCTGGGTAAGATGATCACCGGCTGCCCCTCGGTCCAGTTTGCCGGTGTTGCCACCTTGTGCGCATCGGTGAGCTGGAGGCTATCGATTACCCGCAGGATCTCATTGAAGTTGCGACCCGTGCTCGGCGGGTAAGTGATGATTAGCCGGACCTTCTTGTTCGGGTCGATGATGAACACACTGCGCACCGTCACCGCCGGATCCACTTCCGGGTGCACCATATCGTAAAGATTCGACACGGTAAAATCGGCGTCGGCCAGGACCGGGAAGTTCAGTTTCTGGCCTTGCGTCTCTTCGATGTCCTTCTCCCAGCCCTTATGGCTGTCAGCGGGATCGACCGAAAGTGAGATCGGCTTGACGTTGCGCTTGTCCCATTCCGACTTCAGCCGCGCGACCTCGGCGAGTTCGGTGGTGCAGACCGGTGTGTAGTCTTTCGGATGACTGAACAGCACACCCCATGAGTTGCCGAGCCATTTGTGGAAGCTGATCCGACCTTCCGTACTGTCTTGTTCGAAATCGGGCGCCACCTGCCCGAGTTGGATCGCCATGTCATCCTCCTTGTCCGGTCGAGGGGATCGAGTCGCTGATATGTGCGAACGCTGCGCCGGCGGCAAGCCTGGCGCGCCGTGAAGAGTTAATGCCAGTAGCCTCACCGCCGAGCTTCGCGAAACCCTGCTCCGGCATCGAAGCAAGAAAGAAGAAATAATCCTGGATGCGGCGCAGAACGGGGACGATTCTGCTTTTGCCGGACACCCGATGATGACGTCCCCGACCGCACGTCTCGCCGCAGCGTTCCTCTTGCGGCAAGCTGATTTGCCGCCACCCCCGAGGAGCCAGCGATGCGCCCGCCCCGCCCAGCCATCCCTACTCTGCTCACCGTGGCCCTGCTCGCGCTAACCCCGGCGATTCCTGCGCTGGCCGGCGGCACGCTGCGCATCGGCCTCAACGAGGACCCGGACGTGCTCGACCCGGCGCAGGGGGGCTTCTTCGTCGATCGCATCGTCTTCGCTGCGACTTGCGACAAGCTGATCGACACCGACGCGAAGGGCGATTTCGTCCCACAGCTCGCGACGGCGTGGCAGTGGTCGCCGGACGGTATGTCGCTGACGCTGACCCTGCGCAATGGCGTGAGGTTTCAGGATGGCGAGACGCTGGACGCCGATGCCGTGAAGGCGACCATCGCGCGCGATCAGACCGCGCCGGAGAGCGTGCGAAAGGGAGAGCTGAAGCCGGTCTCGGCAGTGGAGGTGGTCGATCCCCATACGGTCCGGTTCGTTCTCGGCGCACCGTATGCGCCGCTGATCGCGGTGCTTGCCGACCGGGCGGGCATGGTCCTGGCACCGCAGGCGATAGCGCGGCTCGGCAAGGACGTGGCGAACGAGCTGTCCTGCGCCGGTCCGTTCAAGCTGACGCAGCGCGTTCCGCAGGACCGGATCGTGGTTGACCGCTTCCCCGGCTACTGGAACGCCGGCGCGATCAAGCTCGATCGTATCGTCTATCAGCCGATTCCCAGCACCACGGTCCGGTTGGTGGATCTGAAGGCGGGCCAGCTCGACATGGTGGAGCGGCTGCAGCCGACCGACATTGCCGCGGTGCAGGCCGATCCGAAGCTGCAGCTCATCACCACCACCGCGCTTGCTTACGAGACAATCTCGCTCAACGTCGCGCATGGTTCTCACGCCGCCACCTTCGCGGATCAGCACATTCGTGCGGCGCTGGAAGCGTCGATCGACCGTGCGGCGCTCAATCAGGTGGTCATGAACGGGCTATTTGTCCCATCCACCCAGTTCGAGGCACCGCACACGCGCTACTGGGACCCCGAACATCCCGTGCCGCCGCGCGATCTGGCGAAAGCGCGGATGCTGCTGCAACAGGCCAGGGTAGAGCACCCGTCCTTCACTTTGCAAGTCGGCAACAACCCGGTGGCAGAGCAGACCGGCCAGGTGATCCAGGCGATGGCGGGTGAAGCCGGGTTCCGGGTGAAAGTGCAGGCAATGGAAGCAAACGCCGCGTTGGCCGCGGAGCAGGCTGGCAACTATGACGCGGCATTGGTGCTGTGGAGCGGCCGGCCGGATCCGGACGGCAACGTGTCGATCTGGCTCGCCTGCAACGGATTCCTGAACTGGGGGAAATACTGCAATCCGGCATTCGACGATTTGCTGGCCAAGGCGCGATCAGTCAACGACGTGCCAACCCGGCAGGCGCTGTACCGCAAGGTGGTCGATATGTATCTTCACGATATGCCGCACATCGTGCTGTATCACTACAAGTGGCTCTGGGCGCTGTCTGCCAAGGTGAGCGGGTTCACCCCAACGCCGGATGGACTGATTCGCCCACAAGGCATCGACATCGCGCCCTAGACAGATCACCAGACAGATCACCACGTCCACAAAAGCAGGAGACAGACCATGGCCCGTGGATTCGACGCTGAAACGCTCGATCAATTGCGCACGACCCAAGAGGTGCGGATCGTCGCCGGCGAGCGACAGCACAGGACCGCGATCATCTGGGTCGTCGTCGCTGACGACGACGTGTTTATCCGTTCGGTTCGCGGCCCGAAGGGCCTCTGGTATCGGGCTGCTGCTGCGGACGGCCGCGCGACGCTCGACATCGGCGATCGCAGCATCCCGATGCGCGTGACTGCGGCCACGGACTCGGCATCGATCGAGCGCGCCAGCCGGGCATTTCTCGCCAAGTACAGCCCGAGCCCATACGCGCAGATGATAGTGCGGCCGGAAGTCCTGATGACGACACTGCGGCTTGAACCCCTGTGAGCGAAAGCTCGACCGCCGACGTGGCGGATCGCTGGCGGATCGGGATCGATATCGGGGGAACCTTCACCGATGTGGCGGCCGTGGAGGAACGGACCGGCCGGATCGCGGTGTGCAAGCTGCTGACCACGCCAGAGGATTTCGCGGCCGGTGTCGTGGCAGGGCTCCGTCAGGCATTGACGGACAGCCGCATCGAGTCGCGGAATGTCATGGTGCTGTCGCACGCAACCACCGTGGTCACCAACGCATTGCTGCAGCACAAGGGCGCCCGCGCCGGACTAATCACGACACGCGGCTTCCGCGACGTGCTGGAGTTGCGCCGCTCCTCGCGTGCCGATCTGTATGACCTGCTGCAGGACGCACCCGCTGTCCTGATCCCCCGCCGCCACCGCTTCGAAATTACCGAACGCATCGACGCAGAGGGCAACGTCGTCACCCCGCTTGCCGAGCAGGAGCTGCCGGCATTGGTCGCGGCAATCGACGAAACGGGCCTAGATACTGTCGCCGTCTCGCTGCTGTTCTCGTTCCTCAACGATGCGCATGAGCGCCGGATTGGCGCGGCGCTGCGGGCGGCGCTTCCTCACGTCGCGGTATTCCTCTCCTGCGACGTGCTGCCGGAAATCCGTGAATTCGAGCGTTCCAGCACGACGGCGGTTTGCGCGGTCGTCGGGCCGCTGCTCACCTCCTATCTGCACCGGCTCGGCGACGCGGCGGCAGCGCTCGGGCTGCCGAAGCTGCACGTCATGGGCTCGTCCGGCGGCGTGGTCGATGTGGCCGAGGCGCTGCGCATGCCGGCCATGACGGTGGAATCCGGCCCCGCCGCCGGGGTGATCGCCGCGGCATTGGCCGGACGGCAGCTCAGTCGGCCCAATCTGATCAGCTTCGACATGGGCGGCACGACGGCGAAGGCGAGCGTTATCGTGGGCGGCGAGATCGCCGTGACGGCGGAGTACGAAGTCGGCGGTGGCGGTCACGCCAACCGTTGGATGCACGGGACTGGGCACCCGATCCGCGTCCCGGTGATCGATCTGGCTGAGGTCAGCGCTGGCGGCGGCTCGATCGCCTGGGTCGATCCTGGCGGCGCGCTGAAAGTGGGCCCGCACAGCGCCGGCGCCGATCCCGGTCCGGCGGCCTACGGTGGCGGCGGGACGCGGCCGACCGTCACCGACGCCGATATCGTGCTGGGCTGGCTGAGCCGGGAAGCGCTGCTGGGCGGCGCGCTTCGCATCGCCGCCGCCGCCGCCGAAGCCGCGATCGCAGCGCACGTGGCGCAACCGCTCGGCCTGTCGGTGCTGGAGGCAGCGGCGCGGATCGCCGAAGTGGTGAACGCCAACATGGCGCAGGCGTTGCGCATCGTCTCGATCGAGCGCGGACACGATCCGGCGGAGTTCAGCTTGATCGCATTCGGCGGCGCCGGCCCGGTCCACGCCGCGTTCCTCGCCGCGGAGCTGGGCATTCCGGAGGTCATCGTCCCGCCAGCCCCCGGCGCATTCTCGGCACTCGGCCTGGTTGCAAGCGATATCAGGCGCGACTGGTCGCGCACGCTGTACGCCGGCCTCGCTGCGCTGGCGCCCGAGCGGCTCGCAGAAGCGATCGCCGAGATGGAGAGCGCCGGGCGGGCGTTCCTGGCCGATGCGCAGGTTCCACCCGACCGTCAGGCGCTGCTGCGTCAGGCGGATCTACGGTACCGGCGGCAGGCTTATGAGCTGACGCTTCCGATCGCTGAAGGGCCGATTACACGCGCGACGCCTGAGCGGCTGGCCGCGGATTTCCACGCCAAGCACCAGCAGACCTATGGGCACGCCAACCGCGACGAGCCGGTCTATCTCATCAATTTGCGACTGACCGCGGTGGGATCGCTGCCTCAGGTAGCCTTCGCCCGGGCGCCCGACCCGCAGCGGGCGCGCGAGCACAGTCGGGACGTATGGTTCGCCGAGTCCGTTCTCACGCGCACGCCGGTGCTCTCGCGCGAAGGACTGATCCCGGGAGTAGCACTGCACGGGCCGATGGTGATCGAAGCAGTCGACTCAACAGTGGTGTTGCCGCCGGGTTGGGGTGTCAGCGTGGATGCAGCCGGTTTCATTCGCATGACCCAGGCCGCTAGCTCTATCAAGCCAACCGGCCATTCGACCGGAGCTTAAAGAGTGTCGTCCGGGCCGGGACATTTTCCTCGCCGGAGACCAGCCTACCTGTGCGGGGACACACTTCCGCAACTGGAGATATTCATGTCCGCCAGTCATACGCCTATCCAGCAGCCTGTGACCGGCAAGGAGGATCCCCGGCAACTGGCGCGACACCCCGACCAAGCAGGCGTTCTACAGACGTGTCGTCGAGCTGCTGGCAAATGATCCGGGTGTGAGGCCGCAAGACGTTCAGATCGTGATATCATCGAATGAACGCGCCGACTGGTCGTTCGGAAACGGCGTCGCCTCGTACGTCGATGGTTGATCCGATATAGGCGTGACCGCGGTCGCCGTGGACGTCCAACTGGTATAGTCAGGACTCGACGCAACTATTCAGATGGAGGGCGATCATGGCGAAGCTCGATCTCTCGGTGGCGGTGGGAGATTACGACCGCACGCGACCGCTGGCGGACGGTGCTGTGCAGATCGACGGCGTTGACCCGCTATTCATGCTGCTGGAGCCGGAGGAGATCTTCTTCCGCGCCTTTCGCCACGCGGAGTTCGACATTTGCGAGCTCTCGCTCTCGAGCTTCGTGGTGAAGCTGGCACAGGGGAACAATCCCTATATAGGCGTGCCGGTATTCCCGTCCCGTGCGTTCCGCCACGCCTCCATCGTGATTTGGAGGGATCGCGGCATCGGCGCCCCCGCCGATCTGCGCGGCCGGCGAATTGGCACGCCCGAATATCAGCTCACCGCCTGTGTGTGGGCGCGCGCGCTGCTGGAGGATGAGTACGGCGTGAAACCATCCGAGGTCACCTGGGTCCGCGGCGGCTTGAGCCAGCCGGGCCGGGTGGAGAAGATCGCGCTGTCGCTGCCGCCGGAGGTCAGGATCGAATCCGCGCCCGAAGGTGCCACCCTGAACGCCATGCTGGTCGCCGGCGAGATCGATGGAATCATCGCCCCGCGCGCGCCCGCCGGGCTCGAGCAGAACCCATCGATCATCGGCTGGCTGTTCTCCGACCCGATGCAGGCGGCCACTGCGTATTTCCGCCGGACGGGCATCTTTCCGATTATGCATCTTATCGGCATCCGCCGCAGCCTGGCGGAGCGGCATCCGTGGTTGCCGTTTGCGGTGATGAAGGCGTTCGAGCAGGCGAAAGCGCTCGCGTTGGCGAAGCTTTCGGACCCCGCTGCACCCAAGGTGACGCTCCCGTTCGTCGAGGAGCAGGTGAAGGCGTCACGTGCCCTGATGGGCGAGGATTTCTGGCCATACGGCGTCGCTGCGAACCGCACGGTCTTGGAGACTTTCCTGCGGCATCACCACGCGCAGGGCCTCTCCGCCCGACGACTTGCCGTCGAGGACTTGTTTCACCCTTCGACATTGGAGGTTCATAGGATCTGATACCAAGCGGCCGAGAGATCGACTCTCGCGAGTCGCGGCTTCACGCCGTCATGCCAGCGAAGGCCGGCCATCCACGTCTTATTCTTCGCATTCCCGGCCTCGCCGGGCATGACCCCGTGGTGCAAGGGACGATCAGTCTCGAGGGCGGCTGGTATGACTCGCTGCGGTACATTCGTTTCCAGCTATCAGCGCCGGTCCGGCGGCAGCTCCCAGACGATCTCGTTGAAGCCTTGGACCAGTCCCGCCGCCTCCGATTGACCGCGCACCCGCTCCATCGCGCCGTCATCGAATCTTGTCGGGGAGACCCAGACGCGGCTCTTGCCGTCCTCGCCGGTCAGGCAGATGCCCTTGGCGCGCAATCCATCCAGCAGCAGAAGCGCACGCGCAATCTCGGCAGCCGGGAGGAACAGCTTCACGCCTTCCTCGATGTCGAACCACACCTCGCCCCAAGGCAGGCGGAGGAGCAGCGACCAGTCCAGGTCGCCCTCCAGCCACGGATCTGCAATCCGCCCCTCAATCCGGCGCTTGTAGCCACCATTGGCATGCACCCGTTCCCAATAGGCCGGATCTTCGTTGTCGCAATCCGGCAGTTCGATATCGAGGCCAAGCGCCCGCGCGACGGCGGTGGCATCAGCGAAGATGTTCGCCACCACCAGATCGCCTCGCCCGACGACGCTCGACCCCAGTGCGATGCCGTCGCTTGGCATTATATCGCCTCCATGGCTGTGGCGCTCGGCCGGACAGGTACAGGCACCGCAGTATGCAGGCAAACACACACCCAGAACATTCCGGCGCCCTGCATGGCTGAACGTTCTTCGCGACCCAGTGCGGTCATTGAGCCGTGGCTGCCATGGCTGATGGACGGAGAACCGACTCGCTTGCTTCCGATCTTCGTCGTGGATTAGGATCGATGCGCATACGTCAGGAGACCGCACATGCCGCTCTCGCTGGATCGCCGTAGCTTCCTGCAACGCTCGGCCGTGCTTGGCGGCTCACTGCTAACGTGCAGTATCCCACTAGATAAGTCCGCCCATGCCGCTCCCGCCCCGATCGATGTGCCGGTAGTTGACGAGATTATTGTCCGGGAGATTACCGACAACACGCACGATATCTTCCTGCGTGGAGGCCAGGCGCCCGGTCTTACGGTCAGCCGCGTGGGATTTCCCGAGGCGCCGCAGGGCGACTCTGGAGAGCGAGTGGGGGCTGGCACTGCACATCCAGTCCCGGAAAGGCCAGGAGACACGTCGCTACCTGCTCGACTTCGGCTTCACACCCGACGTTTATGCGAATAATCTCGAGATTCTGAAGATCGATGTCGCCCAAGTGGATGCGCTGATCATCAGTCACGGCCACTACGACCATGTCGGCGGCCTGATGGGGCTCCTGGAAGCGCAGCAATCCAGGATGCGCAAGGACTTGCGCCTACACACCGGCGGAGAAGACGATTTCTGCCATCGCTATATCCGCAACATGGACGGCAGTTCCACGGAACTCGGCACCCCGTTGGATCGGCGCAGACTGAGGGTGCTGAACGTGGAGTCGGTACTATCAGAGATGCCCGTCGTCATCGAAGGCCAAGCCTTCACCACCGGCGTGGTGCCGCGTACCAGCATCGAGCATGTGCTGCCGAACACCTGGGTGGAATACGGCGTTCGAGACGGACTGGGCTGCGATACCAACGCCTATATGAACCACCATTTCACCGCCGACGAACTTGCCGGAAAGCGGGAGCCCGATCAGCACTGGCACGAGCACGCCACCTGCTTCCACCTGGGTGATCGCGGGCTGGTGGTGATCACCTCCTGCGGCCACGCCGGCATCATCAACACCCTGCGTCGCGCGCAGGAGGTCGCCGCCGTCGACAAAATTTACGCACTCATCGGCGAGTTCCACCTGGCCCCGGCACCGGATGACTACTTGCGCCAAGTGATGGCGGAGCTCAAGAAATTCGATCTCGAGCATGTGTTCCCGATGCATTGTGGCGGACAGAACTTCATCGACCTGGCGAAACAGGAGATGCCGGAGAAGCTGGTGATGTGGCACGGGCAGCAGCTTCACCTTCACCGCATAAACGTTTGCCGGCTGGACGCGGCATGGTCGTGTGCGACCGCCGCAGCCCGTGCGGGAGGAGGCGAATTGGGGGGGTGGGCAGTAGAGAATCGGGCAATCTCAAGAGGACCTGACATCAGCTACTGCCCGGCGCGCGTCCGATCGCATTTGCCATCGCCGGCGTGTAGCCCGGCATCACCCGCACATCGACCACCGCGACACAGCCACGCTCCACCGCTGCGATTGCCTCACTGAACACCACGTGCATCTCCGCCGCATCGCGCACTGGTCCGAACCCCTCGGCACCCTGTGCCCCCGCAAGCTGTGCCAGATCGATCTCGGGATCGCCGATGTGCTGGCCGATCCACTTGTTCTCTACTGGGCGGTTTCGCATGCGGGCCATCCGCTCCTGGTGCACCTCGTCGTTGTAGAAGCTGCGGTTGTTGGCGACCACGACCAGCAGGGGGATTTCTATAGTGCACGGCGGTCCACAGCGCCGTCGCACCCATCAGGAAGTCGCCGTCGCCGCAGATGGCGATTGGCAGCCGGCCGCTGCCGCGCAATGCCAGCGCCGCGCCGACAGCGATACCCGGCCCGCCGCCAATGCCGCCGCCGCCATCGGAACCGATGTAGTCGAGCGGATGGCGGAACGGCCAGATCGCGGCGTTCCAGGAGATCGGCAGGTGCAGCAACGAGGCATCGCGCGCGCCCACCGCCTGGCGCAGTGCGCAGCCCATCTGCTCCAGGGAAATCGGCCCCGAAGTCGGAACATCGCCGGGAATCGGGGCCGGCTGACGCGGCGCCACACTCACACCGTCCGATCGCAGCACCTTCAGCATCGCTGTCGCCACGGCATCCGGATCAGCCGCCAGCATCAGATCGACCGGCGGCAGGCCCTGATAATCCATGCTCCAGCCGTTATGCAGGTGATGATCGAGCGAGACCTGGATGATCCTGGCCTCTGGTGCCGCCGTGGCGCAGGCGGTGCGCAGCGTGCCCGCCAGATCGACCCAGTCGAGGCTCAGGATCGCGTCGGCCTCGGCAATGGCGCGCGTCACCTCCGGCGCGGCAAACACGCCAGATACGCCGGCATGCAACGGATGCTCGCTGGGGAACGTAGCACCCGGCTTGAGATCGGTGATCACCCGCGCGCCAAGCACTTCGGCCAGCGCGATGCGCGTCGTCCACGCCGCCTCGCTGCGTGAGACCCGACCCATCAGGATCAGCGGGCGCGCCGCGGCTTTCAGCACCGAGACCGCCTGCGCCACAAGTTCGGCGGGTGCAGCCGGGACGACGGCCGGCACGAACCGCGCCGCCTCGAGCGGCGGCAACGGCTCCGACAGCGCGCTTTCCTGCATCTCCGCATCCAGAATTGACATAGACGGGTGCCATGGGCGGGGTCGCGGTCAGCCAGGCGGCCCGTAACAGCGCCTCGCGTGCCGCGGCAGGAGAAGCCGGCTGGTCATCCCATTTGACATGGGGCCGGACAATCGCCCCCTGGTCGCGCGCCGTGTGGATCCAGTCGATCCAAGGCCGCCGGCGGGCCGCATCGACCGGGCCCGTAGCGCCAAGGACCAGCATCGGCATCCGGTCGCACCAGGCATTGAAGATCGCCATTGTGGCGTGGAACAGGCCGACATTGGCGTGCACGGCGACAGCCAGCGGCTTGCCGGTCACCTTGGCCCAGCCCTGCGCCACTGCCACCGCGTGCTCCTCGTGCAGGCAGAGCAGCATCTGTGGTCGCTCGTTGCCGAGGTGGTTCACCAGGCTGTCGTGCAGGCCACGAAAACTCGCCCCTGGCGTCAGCGCGATATATGGAATGTCGAGCGCACGCAGCGTCTCCGCCACCACGTCGCTGCCGAACATGGCATTACCCGCGGCGCCACGCAGGGGCCGCTCGATGCCGGCAGCTCCGAAGGGGTCCGGCAACGAATCGTGCATCGTTCGTGTCCTCCGCATCAGGCCGGACCTGTGGCCGCGTGAGACCTTGGGGCCATCGAGGCGACCGGACCGACGCCATCAGAGCCGTCGCCGGTACGCCCCAGGGAACTGTTCGACATCGGGAGGGTCAAATCCAAGCTTTGACGGGCACCCCGATACCTTCCATGCCATACGAGCGGATTGGTATAAGCCCGGCTATGGAGCAGATTCGATGACCAACCGCTGGCGACCCGTCCCTGGCCCCACCCTGATCGTCCTGGCGCTGCTGGCCGGGTGCGGAGGATCCGGCGATAAGAAGGCCGACGCTCCGCCAGCTCCGGTCGAGACGCTCTACAATAATGGCCTCGACGCACTGAACGCCCAGCGCTACACCACGGCCGAGGATCAGTTCGACTCCGTCGAACAGGACTACCCCTACTCCGCTTGGGCCGCCAAGGCGGAGCTTATGCAGGGCTACGCGCAATACCTGCAGAACCACTACACGCAGGCGATCGGCACAATCGATCGCTATATCCAGCTCCATCCGAACGGCGCCGACACGCCCTATGCCTATTACCTGCGCGCGCTTTGCTATTACGAGCAGATCACGGACGTGCAACGCGACCAGCAAGATACGGCACGAGCCATGACCGCCCTCCAGCAGGTGGTGGACCGCTACCCCACCAGCCCCTACGCCCAGGACGCGAGGCTGAAAATCGACCTTGCCCGCGACCATCTGGCCGGCCACGAGATGTCGATCGGGCTCTGGTACGAGCACCAGCACCTCTACGAAGCAGCGCTCGGCCGGTTCCAGCGAGTTGTCGCCGACTTCCAGACCACCAACCATGTGCCCGAGGCGCTGCACCGGATGGTGGAAATCTATCTTCGGCTCGGCATGCGCGAGCCGGCGATGCGGACGGCGGCGGTGCTCGGCTACAACTACCCCGGCAGCCCGTGGTACGCCGACACTTACGCCGATCTTTACAATGTCGGCCTGATCAAGGGCCTGCCGCCGCCGACCGGGACGGGCCACGGCATCCTCGCGCGGGCCTGGAACTTCGTATTCTAAGCCAGCAGGCGGATGCTCACCGCTCTCTCGATCCGCGACGTGGTGCTGATCGAGCGCCTGGATTTGAGCTTCGGCGCCGGACTGACGGTACTGACCGGGGAGACCGGGGCCGGCAAATCGATCCTGCTCGACAGCCTCGGCTTGGCGCTCGGTGTGCGGGCAGATGCCGGGCTGGTGCGGACCGGCGCCGAACAGGCAAGCGTCACCGCCTGTTTCGTCTTGCCCGACGAACATCCGGTGACTGCACTCCTGGCCGAGCAGGGCATCGAGGCCGAAGACGAGCTGGTGCTGCGCCGCTTGCTCGGCCGCGACGGCCGGTCGCGAGCCTTCATCAACGACCAGCCAGTCGGGGTGGCGCTGCTGCGCCGGTCGGGCGCCCTACTGGTCGAGGTTCAAGGCCAGCACGAGCAGTTGGGCCTCGCCGATCCATCGAGCCATGCCGGGCTGCTGGACGCATTTGCGGTACCGGTGGAGTTAAGGGAGGCAGCGGCAGACACCTGGCGGCTCTGGCGCGATACCGTGGCGGGGCTCGCCAAGGCCAGGGCCGCCATCGCGGCGGCCCAGCGTGACGAGGACTGGCTGCGTCACGCGGTGGCCGAGCTCGCTGCCCTCGCGCCGCGCGACGCGGAGGAGGAGGAGTTGGCCGCGGAGCGCCAGCGCCTGCAACAAAGCGAGCGCCGCGCCGAGGCCGTTGCCGCGGCATTGGCCGAGCTTAACCCCCGGGATCGGCGCGGTCCGGCCCCGGTGGCGGCGCTGCGGGCTGCTTCGCGCACCCTTCAACGCCTGATCCCAGCTTCGCATCCGGAGACTGCCAATCCCGCCGCTGCCGCGCTGGCCGCCTTGGGACAGGCCGAGGAGGCGTTGGCCGAGGCCGAGACCCTGCTCACCCGACTGGCCGCTGACTCGGAATCCGACCCTCGCCGGCTGGAACAGGCCGAGGAACGGCTGTTCGCGCTCCGCGCCGCCGCTCGCAAACACCAGGTCGCCGTGTCCGAGCTGCCGGCGCTGCACGCCACTCTCTGCGCCCGCCTGGCGGCGCTCGAGACGGATGCCGACCAGATCAAGTCTCTAGAGCAGGCCGCCGACCACGCTCGCCAGGCCCACATCGAAGCCGCCGCCGCGCTGTCTGCTGCTCGGCGCGTTGCCGCCGCACGTTTGGAGCGCGCGGTGGCGAAGGAGCTTCCTCCGCTGCGGCTGGAAAAGGCGCGGTTCCGGGTGGACATCGCTCCACTCGCCGAGTCCGACTGGGGAAGGGGCGGCGCAGACGCGGTGCGTTTCCTGATCGCCCCCAATCCCGGACAGGAGCTCGCTCCGCTGGCCCGCGTGGCGTCTGGCGGCGAATTGTCGCGGCTGATGCTGGCGCTGAAAGTGGTGCTGGCCGCCGGCTCCTCGGTCCCCACTCTGGTGTTCGACGAGGTCGATTTGGGGATCGGCGGCGCCACCGCGGCCGCGGTCGGCGACCGGCTGGCGCGGGTGGCTACCCGGCTGCAGGTGCTGGTGGTGACGCACAGTCCGCAGGTGGCGGCGCGTGGCTCAGCGCATCTTCTGGTCGCCAAGGCTGCCGCGCGCGGACGGGCATCGACGCTGGTCGGATGTCTCGATGCCCCGGCCCGACGCGAAGAGATTGCCCGCATGCTGGCCGGCGAGACAATCACCGAGGCTGCCCGCGCGGCTGCCGACGACCTGCTCGGCACGGCGGCCTGAGCCGACGGGCGCCGTGCGAGGACACAGGCCTGGTGTCGCCGGCTGATTTCGATTGACCGGCACGCGGGCGGCATTCCACCCTGACGCGATCGCTTCGAAAAAGAGAGAGGCCGAGATGAAACGGTTCCTCCTTCTCGCCGCTTCCCTGCTTTGCGCCGCGCGGCTCGCGCACGCGGCCCAGGCGGTCGACGTCGCGCTCGTGCTGGTCGACGATGTGTCGGGCAGCATCAATGACGACGAATACAAGCTGGAGAAGCAGGGCTACTACGCAGCCTTCACCAATCCCGGCGTCATCGCGGCGATCCAGGGCGGCCCTATTGGCGCAATCGCCGTCGCGTTCGTCGAATTCGCCGGCGAGGGCCAAGTGGATAACGTGATCGGCTGGACGGTGATCCACGACGCCGAGTTGGCCCGCGCCTTCGCGCAGAAGCTGCAGGATGCACCCCGCTCCTCCTGGGGTCACACAGCGATCGGCGAGGGCGTCACGCTGGCGATGCAGGATCTCGCCGATAGCGGACTGCAAGCGACGCGACGGGTGATCGATGTGGCCGGGGACGGCACCAACAACTCCGGTCGACCCGTGGAGGATGCGCGCGATGAGGCGGCGAAGCAGGGCATCGTCATCAACGGCCTGGCGATCGCCAACGAGAGCGACATCCCGTGGCTGCAGCGGCACACGCACCCGCCTGGCGGGCTGGGCAACTACTTCCGGCATAGCGTCACAGCGGGCGAGACGAGCTTTGTGCTCGAGGTGCACGACTACCAGAGCTTCACCGAAGCGGTCACCCGCAAGCTGGTGCAGGAGATTGCCGCCACCTCACCGCCCGACCGCCATAGCTGAACCCGAGTTGCGAGTGGCGCGAGCGGATTACGCAATCAGCGCTGGCACTCGTCGTTCACCCCTCCATCCGCCAGATCAACGACAGCACCCGCTCCCGTGCGGCCACGAACTCCGGGCTCGACTTGATCGACCGAATGTCCCGCCCCTCTGGCTGGAGACAGAAATCCACCTTCAAATGTTCCACGATCCGCCCCGGCCGAGGCGACATCACGACCACGTCCGTCCCCAGATAAACTGCCTCCTCCACACTATGAGTGATAAACACCACGGTCATCCCGCTCCGTCGCCAGACCGCGTGCAATTCCTCCTGCATCCGCTCCCGCGTCAGAGCGTCCAGCGCTCCGAACGGCTCGTCCATCAACAGCAGCTCCGGGTCGTTCGCCAGTGCACGAACGATCGCCAGCCGCTGCTGCATCCCGCCTGACAGCTCATAGGGATAACGGTTGCGGAACTCCCATAATCCGACGGTCCGAAGGTACTTCTCCACGATCACCGCGCGCACTGCCGAGTCAGCCCCGCGCACTCTCGGCCCGAACCCCGCATTCTCCGCCACTGTCATCCATGGAAACAGCGCGGGTTGCTGAAACACGACCCCGCGGTCCGGGCCAGGTCCACTAATTGGTCGTCCGCGCAATGTCACCTCTCCACCGCTGGGCTGAATGAACCCTGCCAGCGTCTGGAGCATCGTTGTTTTGCCGCATCCGGACGGCCCGACGATACAGACGAAATCGCCCGACCCAAAGGACAGGTTGACCCGATCCAGCGCTCGAACCGCCGATGTACCCGACCCGTACTCCACGGTCAGGTTGCTGAATGCGACAAACGGAGCCCCCGGCTCTTCTCGCGCAGCCCCGGCCGGCTGTCCCGTGTCAGGCCGAAACAGCACGTTGCAGGAACGTGGTGTTGGTGCCCTTCTGGAACACGGCGAGCCCTGGCGCCGAGCGGATGCTCTTCTGCTGCGCCAGGAACTGGGCAGTGCGCATCAGCACCCCAGTGAACTTTCCCGGCTGGCCCGGCACGCCCAGCCATTCCGGTGACAACTGATCCTTTTGCGAGATGAAATCGTATTCCTCCATATCGTGCTTCGCGACATCGGCTGTAACGCCAGCTTGCTTCGCGACGATCTGCGCCGCCTCGTCGGGCTTCGCCTTCCATAACGCAAGCGCTCGCCCATACGCCTTCAGAAATCCCACCACCGCGTCCGGGTATTTCTGGCTGAATGCCTTGTGCGCTACGATCAGGTCGGCAATCACATAGCCTGCGGCATCCAGCTCCTTGTACGTGGAGAATAGGACCCCGCCATTCTCCAGCATCTTCGACTTCGCCGGCGCCCATACATACCCGGCGTCGATATCTTCCCGGTCCCACGCGGCGACCATCGCGTTCGGGTTCATGTCCAGTACCGTCACGTCCGCCTGCGTCAGCTTGTTCACCGCAAGGAACCCGAGCAGCCGGAAATGCGAGGTGGACCCGAAGGGCGTCGCCACTTTCTTGCCTTTGAAATCAGCAGGCACGCGGATGTTGTCCGATTTGCGGACCACCATGTCCTCGGCCGGGCCGATATTATCGACCATGCCGATCAGCTCATACGGGATTCCCTGGCTCAGTCCCGCCGCGGTGGGAGACGATCCGATGGCCAACCCGATATCGAAGCTGCCGGCAGCCATGCCGGTATTAATCTCGGCCCCACTGCCCGTCTCACTCCATTGGATCTTGGCGCCCGCCATCTGCTCAAACCAGCCTTCGCCTTTGGCGATCATCGTGGGCTTGGTCTCGACAAAGAACGCCACCCGGATCGCGTCCGGCCCCGCTGCCCGCGCGCGGCCGATGCCGAACAGCGGCAAGCTTGCCGCTGCCCCGGCCGCCTGCAGCGTGCGGCGTCGTCCGATGGAAATCGTGCCTCGCATCCGTGCCTCTCCCCTGTTTTTCTCCGCCCGATCAGGCCTTGCCCGCCCAGTGCGCAACGCGCCGTTCCGTCGCGAGCAAGATCCGGTCCAGCCCCAGACCCATCAAACCGATCAGGATGATACCGACAAACACATAATCGGAACGCAAAAAACGTCCGGCGTCCAGGATCATCCATCCCAACCCGGTGCTGCCGGCAATGATCTCGGCCGCGATCAGCGTGGCATACACCACCCCGATCGCCAAGCGTGCACCGGTAAAAATCTCCGGCAACGCCGAGGGCAGCACCACGTGGCGGAAAATCTGCCACTCGCTCGCCCCGAGCGTCCGGGCCACCTGCAACCGCTGGACCGAGGTGCCCTTCACCCCGTCCATCGCCGCCACCGCTGAAACCGGCAGGGCCGTCAGGAAAAGCAGCAGAATTTGCGGCAGTTCGCCGATGCCGAACCAGACAATCAGCAAGACGAGATACGAAAGTTGGGGTAGCGGGCGCAGAAACTCGATGAACGGGCTGAAAATCGCCTCGATTTTACGATTATACCCCATCGCCAGACCAAGGAACGTCCCTACCGCCGCGCCGGCGACGAACCCGCCGAAAACTCGCTCCAAACTTAATCCCGCATGCGCCCAGAGCGAGCGCGACTTATAGCCATTCTGCAACAGATCGAGCAGCGCAGACCAGACCTCCCCTGGGCCAGGAAGAAACAGGTCGCTCACCCAATCGAGCTGGGTCGCCACCGTCCACGCCGCCAGGATCACCGCGAGCGAAATCAGCGCCGGCCAATGCCGCTTCATTCCACCCCGCGCCAATGGATGATCGCGGCATCGACCGCCAGGACGAGCCGGTTCAGTGACAGGCCCAGCAGTCCCAGGAGGATGACGGTCATGAGGATGATGTCGTTGCGCAGAAAATGACTGGCCGAGAAGACCATCCAGCCCAGCCCGTCGGTCGCCGCCATCAGCTCCGCCGCCACCACGGTAGAGAACGCCACCGCGAGCGCGATTCGCCCACCGGTGAAGATCATCGGCAGCGCGGATGGCAGAATGACAAACCGGAACACCTGCCAATCGCTCGCCCCCAGCGAGCGCGCGACCTGCAGCTTCTGCTCCCGCGCCGAACGCACCCCTGCCGTGGCGCTGCTGACTACGATCGGAAAGGCAGACAGGAACAGCAAAGCGATCTTCGACGCGTTCCCTGTTCCCAGCCAGAGAATAAGCAGAACCAGATAAGACAGCGGCGGGAGCGGGCGCATGAACTGCACGATTGGGTCGAGCGCTGACCGCAGCCTGGCCCGGTACCCCATCAGCAACCCGAGCGGGATCCCCGTCGCGCAGGCCAGCAAAAATCCTATCCCACAACGATATAAGGTCGCGAACACATCCTGTGCCAGCGTCGTGTCGCGGTATCCATGGCGGAGAACGTCGACAAACGTCGCGGCCACTACAACTGGTCCTGGCAGCAGATCGGCTGGTGCGAGGCGGAACGCCGTGATCAGTTCCCAGGCGGCGAAAGCGGTCGCCACGGCGGCCACGCTCAGCCAGCGCTCAGACGTAGCAGTCCGGCGCGCATCTGACCCAGCCGGAGAAGCCTCTGCGATCGAACCAGCCACACACCCTCCAGGCCCGATGCCCGTGTCTCAGGATGCTTCCTCCAACTCGGCATTTGATGAAAGGGGCCAGAACCTGAGCAGAGTTGATTCTTTGCCGGTCCATGGGTGTTCGATGATGTGTTTCGCCCGATCCCGCTGCGGGACCGCGGCGATGGCTCCCTCACGCCCCGAAAAGGAGATGCGCATCACCGCCGAACTGCCCGGCGCATCCGAAAAGGACATCGAGGTAGCGTTAGACGATGACGTTCTGACGATTCGCGGGGAGAAAAAGCTGGAACGCAAGGACGAGCGGGAGAACATGCACTTCGCCAAGCATGCTTTCGGAACCTTCCAACGCAGCCTGCGCCTGCCTTGAAGTCGATCCGGGAGCGGAAGGCGACCTTCAGAGAACGGTGTGCTGACGGTTACCCTCCCCAAGTCCAAGGGCGTGTAGCAGGCAGCCTCAGGGCTTGCATCCGCCTCCATTTTCCGGTAGCCTTTCCGGAAATGTGGAGGCCTTGAGAATGAGTAGCCGAGCCAAGTCCTCGCTCGCCAGTCATCGCGCGCGGATGAGGCGCCAGGGATTCGTGCGGGTCGAAGTCAGCGTCCGAAAGGAAGACGCGAGTCTGGTTCGGCATGTCGCTGCAGCCTTGGCCGATCCAGCGCGTCAAGCCGCCGCGCGCACGCTTCTTCGGCAACGCTTTGTCGAACCGCCTAAAGTCAGCCTGAAGGCGCTGCTTGCATCCGCGCCGCTTGAGGGAATTTACCTGGAGCGCGGCCATGATCTCGGACGTGAAGTCGATCTGTGAGCTACCTGATCGACACTAACATCATTTCCGAGGTCCGAAAGGGTGATCGCTGCGACCCCCAAGTTTCGGCTTGGTATGCTGCGATCGCCGACGAGGATCTCTTTCTAAGCACGCTCGTTCTCGGGGAGATCCGCAAGGGGGTCGAGCTTGCACGCCCAAGGAACCCAGACAAAGCGATGGCGCTCGAACGATGGCTGCGGCAAGTCGAGAACGCGTTCGACGGTCGAGTGCTCGGTATCGACAATGCGGTCTCCGATCAGTGGGGACGCATGAGCGCGATCAGGCCGATCCCGATTATCGACGGACTTCTCGCGGCGACTGCCGTGACCAATGGCCTCACGCTCGTAACACGGAACGATAGCGACATCGCCGGCCTTGGCGCGATGGTGCTCAATCCGTTCCGGATTGGCGAGAGTCACCATCGGTCGTAGCGTCGGGGGCTCGCGGATTCGGCCGCTTCAGATAACCGGGCGCCAGCGGCGTGGGGAGCCACCGAACCCGGTCGCGATTGGAGTTCTGGCTTGGCCGCTCAAACCTCCCGCAGATCCTCGAACAGCGACGGGATGAACTCCGCCACTGTCGGATGGATGTGCATCGCCCGTTGCAGCACTGGATACGGTGCCTTCGCGTACATCGTGTCCAGCACGCAGTGCACCGCCTCGTCGCCGCTAGTGCCCAGGAACGTGGCGCCCAGGATCTCCTGCGTCTTTCCATCCACCACGATCTTCATCATACCGAGCGTCTCGCTTTTTTCATACGCTCGCGAAACGTCCTCCATCGCGATCGAGCCCACCAGCACGCGCTGTCGTGCTGCCCTCGCCTCATCGACCGTCATCCCGGCGCGGCCGAGCGGCGGGTCGATATAGAGCGCATAGGCGATGATGCGATCTCGCACGCTGCGGCCGGCGTTCTCCAGCAGGTTTGCCGCGACGATCTCTCCGTCGTTGTAGCTCGTATGGGTGAAGGCGCCGCGGCCATTGCAGTCGCCGAGCGCCCAGATCCCCGGCGCGCTCGTCTGCAACGTTTCGTCCGTAACGATGAACCCGCGTGCATCCAGCGCGACGCCGGCGTGCTCCAGGCCGAGATCGTCGGTGTTCGGCTGCCGGCCGGTCGCCACCAGCAGGTGCGAGCCCGTGGCCTCGCCGCCGGCAAAGCGAAGCCGTAGCCCGTCGCCGTGCCGTTCGACCGACAACTCGGACGCGCTGAGCACCACCCGGATTCCGTCAGCCTCGAGTATTCCCTTCACCGCCTCCGAAATATCGGCGTCCTCGCGGGCGATCAGCCGCGGTGCCACCTCCAGGACGGTCACCTCGGCGCCGAACCGGCGGAACATCTGCGCGAACTCCAGGCCGACGTAGCTGCCGCCCAGCACCACCAAGTGCGCCGGCAAAGCAGCCAGCTCCATGACTGTATCGCTGGTCAGATAATCGATGGTGTCGAGCCCCGGGATCGGCGGCGCACTCGGCCGGCCGCCGACATCGAGGAAGATCCGCTCGCTAGTCAGCACGCGGCCGTCAACGCTGACCTCGCGCGCCGAGACGAAGCGCGCCGAGCCCCGGATCACTGTAATACCCGAGGTCTGCCGCAGCGACCGCTCCACCCCCGCACGGCTCGGCGCGACGATCGCATCCTTGCGCGCCTTCACCCGTTCCCAATCCACGCTGACCGGCCCGCCGACCGAGAAGCCGAATTCGGCGCCGCGACGCGCCATGTGGATGGCATAGGCGCTGGCGACCATCGCCTTGGTGGGCGTGCACCCGGTGTTGACGCAGGTGCCCCCGAAGCGCCCGCGCTCAATGATCGCAACCCGTCGGCCGGCACCCGCCAACCTCCGCGCCACCGACGGCCCCGCCTGGCCAGTGCCGATGACGATCGCATCGTAGCTCTCCATGCCGCCTCCCGCTCCGCAACCTCATCCCCCGCGCGTGATGGGGTTTATCATTTCGGAACCCAAGGAAAGAAATTTGCAGGCGGGGATGTAGCGCGGCACACTTGTCAGCCCTGCAGCGCAGTCATTTGGGGTCCTTGCCGGCCACCTGCACAAGCGCCCGTCGCGCATCCCCCGCAAGGGCGGGCAGACGGTCTCGGGCGGTGTTCCATACGATATCGAGATCCAGCCGGTCATAGGCGTGTCGCAGCCGGTTCCCCATGCCGCGGATGTCGCCCCTGGGCTGGCTTGGCATGAGCTCCGCCGCGCGTCCGCCCAAACGATACGCGGCTCGCAAATCCGTTCCAGGCAGCGCTCAACGGCATCACGCGTCTTTCCGTCGCGCTCAAACGCCTGCCGATCCATGCCCGCCAGGTGGATTTCGACTCGCTCGGCATTCTCGATGATGTCGGCCAAGCTATCGGCTGGATCGTACTTAGAAGACACGCCGACGGTCCCGATCGATGTTGGCCCGCAGGCGCGGCTTCTCGACCGGTTCGGGCAACAGGTCCACACGGCGGCCAAGAATTTCCGTCATCCGCCGCTCCAGCGCCGTCAGGCGAAACAGGTCCATGCGAGCGGCAGGATCAAACTCCGCAGCGAGGTCTATATCGCTGGCCGTACCGGCGTCACCGCGGTCAATGGAGCCGAACAGCGACAGATGGCGGATACCAGCACGGCGCAGCTCGGCCTCGTGGGCCCGGAGGATGCCGAGGATGCGCTCGGCCAGATCGGTCGTGGTAGCTGTGCTCATCGCGCCGCCGTGCTCCAGGCCAAAGGATAGCACGAAACCGCCACGCCGCCTGATGCCGCGCCAGGAGGGCGGGCCGTCGAGGCTGATGGCCGCCATCGCCCCGTGCACAGCCGGTCACGCGTGGTCACAGCCGGCGGCTATCATGGACGAGGGCCATTCAGTGAGCGGGGACCGGGCGTCTTTGCCATTCCGCGATGACGCCTGTCGGAGCGCCCGTGCCCCCACCCCCGTGCTATAGTCGCTCCGAACCCGCCCGAACCCCGAGGAAACGATGGACGAACAGGCCCGCCCCGCCCCCGGCGAAGTCACCGACCGGAACCTTGCACTTGAGCTCGTCCGCGTCACCGAGGCAGCGGCCCTCGCCGCCTCGCGCTGGATCGGCCGCGGCCAGAAGAACGAGGCAGACGGCGCCGCCGTGGAAGCCATGCGCAAGGCCTTCGACACTGTCGCCATCGACGGCACCGTGGTGATCGGCGAAGGCGAGATGGACGAGGCGCCGATGCTCTATATCGGCGAGAAGCTCGGCCAGGGCGGCCCGGCCATGGACATCGCCGTCGATCCGTTGGAAGGCACCACGCTGACCGCCAAGGGCGGGCCCAACGCCATCGCCACGGTCGCCATGGCCGAAAAAGGTGGCTTCTTGCACGCCCCCGACATCTACATGGACAAGATCGCGGCCGGCGGCGGGCTGCCGGACGGCGTGGTCGATCTCGATGCACCGGTCGGCGAGAACCTGCGCAACCTCGCCCGTGCAAAGCGATGCGACGTCTCCGACATCGTTGCCTGCATCCTCGACCGCGACCGGCACAAGGAGATCATCGCCGGATGCCGCGAGGCGGGCGCGCGCATCATGCTGATCAGCGACGGCGACGTGGCCGGCGTGATCGCGACCGCGATGCCGGAGAGCTACGTCGATATTTACCTGGGATCCGGTGGCGCGCCGGAGGGCGTGCTGGCGGCGGCGGCCCTGCGCTGCATCGGTGGCCAGATGCAAGGACGCCTGTTGTACGAGAACGATGCGCAGATCGAACGTGCCTGCTCGATGGGCGTCAGTGACCCCAGGCACAAATACACCATCACCGAAATGGCCAAGGGCGACGTGATGTTCGCCGCCACCGGCGTCACCCCGGGCGCGATGCTGCGCGGGGTCCGCCGCTTCGGGCACGGCGCGATCACCCACTCGATCGTCATGCGCAGCAAGTCCGGCACCGTCCGCTACGTCGAGGCGCATCACAACTTCACCACCAAGACCTGGGTCCCGACCTGAGCGGACCGCGACTCGTGCGCGATCAGGTAAGGCGAGCTGAGCCGCGCCCCAGCAGCCTCACCGGATCCACCCTATGACAGAACCAGTTCTCGGCGTTCTCCGCAGCCTGACCGGGCGACGATGGGTCTGGCGCTTGGGCGAGGAGCGTGTGGGCCTCGGCATTGCCCAGCGTGTCGGCGTGCCGGAGATCGTCGGCCGGCTCCTGGCTGCCCGCGGCATCGATGTCGAGGCTGCGTGCCACTTCCTCGCTCCGACCATTCGCGCGTTGCTACCGGACCCCTCAGTGTTGCTGGATATGGACGCGGCGGCAGAGAGGCTGGCGGATGCGGCTACGCGCGGCGAGACGGTCGGTGTGTTCGGCGACTACGATGTGGACGGTGCCTGCGCCTCGGCGCTGATGATCACTTTGCTGCGCGGGCTCGGCTGCACGGTGCTGCATCACGTGCCCGACCGCATGACCGAGGGCCACGGGCCGAACGTGCCCGCCCTGCTCGGCTTGGCACAGCGCGGCGCCACGCTGGTCGTGTGCGTCGATTGCGGCACCGCGGCGGGCGAGACGCTGGCGGCGCTGCAGGGGCGCGCGGACGTGATCGTGCTCGACCACCACAAGGCGGACGGCTTGCCGCCGCCGGTGCTGGCAACTGTCAACCCTAACCGGCTCGACGACGCCTCCGGCCTGTCGCTGCTGTGCGCCGCCGCGGTCGCCTTCCTGGCCGCGGTGGCGACGGTGCGGGTGTTGCGCCGACGCGGCGCGTTCGCCGGGCGGGCGGAGCCGGACTTGCTAGGGCTGCTCGACTTGGTTTCGTTAGCGACGGTCTGCGACGTGATGCCGCTGACCGGTGTGAACCGGGCGCTGGTGTGTCAGGGGCTGAAGGTGATGGCCCGCCGCGCCCGGCCTGGGATTGCGGCGCTGCTGGCGGTGGCGCAGACGCGCGACCGGCTGACTGCCGCCACCTGCGGCTATGGCCTGGGGCCGCGGATCAACGCCGCCGGACGGATCAGCGAGGCCGACCTCGGCCTGCGACTCCTGCTCTGCGAGGACCCGGCTGAGGCGGCGGTGCTCGCCGAACGCCTGGAGGTGGTGAACCGGCAGCGCCAGGAGGTCGAGGCAGCGATCCTCGAAGCCGCCTTTGCCGCTGCCGCGCTGCAGGCCGAGTCCGGCCGCGCCGCGCTGGTCGTCTCGGGCGAGGGCTGGCATCCCGGCGTGGTCGGCATCGTGGCGGGGCGGATCAAGGAGCGTTTCAACCGGCCCACCTGCGTGGCCGGAATTGCCGAGGGCACGGCCAAGGGCTCCGGCCGGTCGGTGCCGGGGATCGATCTCGGCGCCGCCGTGATCGCCGCCCGCCAGGCGGGGATCGTGGCCACTGGCGGTGGGCACCCGATGGCTGCCGGCTTTTCCTTGGCGGCGCCAGGTCTGGCAGCGTTCCACGCGTTCCTCGACGAACGGCTGTGCGCTGCCTCGGCTCTGCCATCCGCAGCAGATTTGGCGGTCGAAGGCACACTGGCCGTGCCTGGTGCGACCGCCGAACTGGCAACCCATCTGGGCCGGCTGGCGCCATTCGGCGCCGGCAACGAGGAGCCGCTCTTCGTGGTGCAGCGGGCACGTGTGGTGCGCGCCGACCGGGTGGGACGCGAGGGCGCAACCATCCGCGCCTTCGTGGAGGGAGAAGGTGGTGGACCGCGCCTCAAGGCGATGCTGTTCCGGGCGCGTGACGGGAGGCTAGCGGACGTGCTGTTGGGCGGCGGCGTGCCGCTGCATCTGGCAGGGTATCTGCGAGCCGAGGAATGGAATGGCAGCATCGGGGTTGGCTTCGCGGTGACTGACGCGGCGCCGGCGTGAGGCGGGTCCGGCGCATGACGGTGCCCTTGCAGCGCGACGAATGGAGGCATATGTTGTTGGCATATGTCCACGGAGGCTTATGTGCCCCAGGAACAGCGGCATGTCAGATTATTCAGGAACGGTCGCAACCAAGCGGTTCGCATTCCGGTCGAGTTTGAATTGCCAGGCAACGAGGCGATTATGCGTCGGGAGGGCGACGCGCTGGTGATCCTGCCAGTGCGCAAGCGGGGATTGGCTGCGCTATTGGATTCCTGGGAACCACTCCGCGACGATTTTCTAGAGATCGAGGATCAGCCTCCGGGACCTGAGGATCCCTTTTGATGCCGGCGCGGTTCATGCTTGATACGAACATCATATCGGACATGATAAAGATCCCAGGGGTATCGCTGCCCGGCGCGCCAGGACCACGCAGCGCCAGCTATGCACAAGCATCATCGTTGCAGCTGAGCTGCGATACGGCTGTGCCAAGAAAAGCTCTTCTAAACTGCTCCGAAAGGTCGAAGATATCCTGGGCGAAATTGACGTTTTTGCACTGGACGTTCCGACCGATACAAACTATGGGCGCATCCGCAGCGAACTTGAGGCGGCAGGCCAGTCCATTGGCGCCAATGACCTCCTCATTGCCGCTCATGCCTGTAGCCTGGATTTGACGCTGGTCACCGCCAATGTACAGGAATTTTCCCGGATACGCGGCCTCAAGCTCGAAAACTGGATCGATCAGTAAAAAGGAGCTCCCGCTTCCCTTCGACGTTGAAGTGGCGTTGAGATACAACGACTTCACCGGCGCGGCGTGTTGTGGGATCGTTCGCGACACGGTACTTTCTCGGGCCTATCATCCCCGCAGGAAACAGCTTTGACCAAGCAACGCGTCCTTCCAGTCATCCTGTCGGGTGGCTCCGGTACTCGGCTCTGGCCGGTGTCGCGCGAGAGCTTCCCCAAGCAACTCTGGCCGCTCACCTCCGAGCGCTCTTTGTTGCAGGAGACGGCGCTGCGGGCGAGCGGGCCCGATTTCGCACCGCCGATGGTGGTGTGCAACGACGAGCACCGCTTCCTGATCGCCGAGCAGCTCCGCGCCGCGGGTATCCACGGGGCGCGCATCGTGCTGGAGCCGGTGGGCCGCAACAGCGCACCGGCCATCACCGCGGCGGCGCTGCTGGCGGCCGAGGATGATCCGGCAACGGTGTTATGGATGATGGCGGCCGATGCCTCGATCGCCGATACCGATGCGCTGCACCGTCTGCTACAGCCCGCGGTCGCCGCTGCGCGGGCCGGCCGCATTGTCACCTTCGGCATGCGCCCGAGCGCGCCGGAGACGGGCTATGGCTATATCGAGCTCGGCACAGCGCTGCCCGATATCCCCGACGTGTACCACGTCGCCCGCTTTTTGGAGAAGCCCGACGCGCCCACCGCCGTCGAGCTGATCGGGTCCGGCCGGCATCTGTGGAATTCCGGCATGTTCGTCTTCACGGCGCGCATCTTGCTCGACGAAATGGCCGAGCACGCGCCGGCCGTGATGGAAGCGGTTCGCGCAGCGGTGGCGTCGCGCCGCGCCGATCTCGACTTCATCCGGCTGGGCGCGGCGGAGTTCGCCGCTTGTCCATCGATCAGCCTTGACTATGCGGTGGCCGAGCGCACCACGCGCGCTGCGGTCGTGCCCGCCGATCTCGGCTGGTCCGATGTCGGTAGCTGGACTGCGCTCTGGCAGCTCGGCCCGCAGGACGCCCGCGGCAACGTCGCGGTCGGCGACGCGATCCTGGAGAATGCGGAGAATTGCTATGTGCGCAGCGACGGCATGCTGGCCGCCGTGGTTGGCCTCACGGACGCTGTCGTGGTGGTGACCGAGGATGCAGTGCTGGCCGCTCATCGCGGCCACGCGCAGGACGTGAAGAAGCTGGTCGATCGGCTGAAGGCAGCGGGTCGGTCGGAAGCGGTCGCACACAACCGCACCTATCGCCCTTGGGGTTTCTACGAGTCACTGATCCACGGCGACCGCTTTCAGGTCAAGCGGATCGTCGTCAATCCGGGCCAGAAACTGTCATTGCAGAAGCACTACCACCGTGCCGAGCATTGGGTGGTGGTCAGCGGCAGCGCACTGGTCACGCGCGGCGACGAGCAGTTTCTGCTGCACGAGAACGAAAGCGCCTATATTCCGCTCGGCGCGGTGCACCGGCTGGAGAACCCGGGCAAGATTCCGCTGGCACTGATCGAGGTGCAGTCCGGCCCCTATCTGAACGAGGACGATATCGTGCGGCTGGAGGATACGTACGGGCGGGCCTGAGCCCCCAACGCCTGATTCGATCCGGGAGCGCCGCGACAGACCCGAAACTGCTGCGCGATGCGAAGCGCGAAGCCGCCGATATGCGTCTCGGCCGGCAACCTTGTGCCGTGGAACAGTACCAGCACCACAACCACGACCGCGGCCACCCAGCGCGCCCGCAATCCCTGCGGTGGCGGGCCGGCCAGCCGCGCCAGCAGCGACGCACCGGCAATGCCGACGGCTCCGCCGATCAGGACCTCCGGCACCGAATGGGCCCCGAGCAACAGGCGCGACACACCGACGACAGCGGCGGCCAGCACAGCCATGAATAACACCCGGTGCGGGCGATCCCGCCGCCCCACGATCAGCACCAGCCCACCGCAGATCACTGCGGCGGCGGCGGCATGCCCGCTCGGCGTGCGCAATAGAGGCGGTCCACAGGCCCAGCCGGCCACCTTCAGCACCAGCATGACCGCGAGCGTGCCTCCCACCGCCAGCGCCCAGGCCGCGGCGCCGCGCCGCCAGCCGAGCGCCAGCAGCACCAAGCCGACCGCCAGAGCGAGCGGCAACACCACAGCCTCATCGGCGAAATCAGTCAGGAAGGTCACGGACAGGTACGGATCACGCGCCGGGCCGACGCGATCGCGCGTGAGCAGGGCCGTGCGGGCACTTTGTATTCACGCGGGTTTGTCCATCGCGGCGAACCACCATTATGCACGCAAGCGGCGTCGGCAACCAGCAATTGTGCGTCTGATGATTTGCGACAGTGCTCGAGCGGTTTATGCTGGCCGGCGAGTGCATAGGCAGGTGGAGGGATCGACACCATGGAATTCGGGATCGCGCTGGCCAGCGCCGCCGACTCCTGGAAGGTCGTGCAGCGGGCCGAGGAGCTGGGCTTCACCCATGCCTGGTTCTACGACACGCAAATGCTGTGCGCCGACTGCTTCGTGGCGATGGCCGCCGCAGCGGTGAAAACGTCGCGCATCCGGCTTGGCACCGGCGTGCTGATCCCGTCCAATCGCATTGCCCCGGTCGCGGCTGGCGCCTTTGCCTCGCTCAACGCGCTCGCGCCCGGGCGCATCGATTTTGGCGTTGGTACTGGCTTCACCGGCCGGCGCACCATGGGCCTTGGAGCGATGAAGCTGAGGGACATGGAGGAGTACGTCCGGGTCGTCCTGGCACTGCTCGACGAGGAGACCCCTGAATTCGGAATCGAGGGGCAGCGGCACCGTATTAGCTTCCTGAATCCCGAGCTGGGGCTGATCAATACCCGCGACCCGATCCGGTTGCATGTCTCCGCCTACGGGCCGAAATCGCGCGCGCTGACTGCGAAGCTTGGTGCCGGTTGGTTGAATTTCATCGGCATGCCAGGTTCTGGAATTGCCGAACTCGAGGCGATGCAGCACGAGTGGGCCGCCGCCGGGCATGAGGCGCGTGAGCTGTCGGCGACTGCCTTCGCACTAGGCTGCGTGCTCGGTGAGGATGAGCCTTACGATTCCCCCCGCGCGCTGGCCCAGGCCGGCCCGCGTGCCGCCGTGCTGCTGCACCGTGCGGCCGACCAGGCGCTGGCGGGGCTACCGAACACGTCGGTCGTGCCGGAGACCGTCGGGCAGGAGGTTGCGGGCTATATCGAGCGGGCCCGCCGGTTCGAGCCGGCGGATGCCCGCTACCTGGAGAACCATCGCGGGCATCTGCTGTTCGTCAAGCCGGAGGAGCGGCCCTTCGTCACCGCCGAGCTGATCCGCCACACCACGTTTACCGGCCCCGCGGCGATGCTGCTCGAGCAGCTCGCGACGCTGCGCGATGCGGGCTACACGCAGTTTGCGATCCAGGTGGTGCCGGGGCAGGAGAGCGCGATCGAGGACTGGGCGCGGCTGATGCGGGCGGTTGGGTCTTCCTAGCGAGATCCGAGCAACTTCCACCTCTCCCGCTCTTGCGGGAGAGGTCGCCGCGCGCAGCGCGGCGGGTGAGGGTGCAGGTGTTGCTTGCCGCCGCAACAAATGCCAGTCAGGATGGGGCCACCCCGAGAGCGACGCAGGCATGTCAAGCACTACCGCAGACCCGCGATTGACCGGCCCGCGGGCGGCGCCCCGGCGCCGGTTACGGTTGAGCTGGTCGGACCCGCGCCTCCGCAATGTCGCCTGGCAGATGGTGATCCTTGGCGGGATCGGCGTGGTGGTTTGGTTTCTGGTCGGCAATACCAATCGCAATTTGGCGGCACGCCACATTGCGACCGGCTTCGGCTTCCTGTTCAAGCCGGCCTCGATCCCGATCGGCGAGACCCCGATCGCCTACACTGCGTCGGTTTCGACCTATGGCCGGGCGCTGCTGATCGGCATCCTGAATACGATCCGGATTGCTGTGGTCGGCATCGTGCTCGCTACCCTGCTCGGCACCTTCGTCGGCATCGGCAGGCTGTCTTCCAACTGGCTGCTGGCGAAGATCACCGCCACCTATGTCGAGTTCGTCCGCGACATCCCGCTGCTGTTGCAACTCTTCTTCTGGTACGGGCTGTTGCAGGCATTGCCGGCGCCGCGCCAGGCGTTTCATCCGGTCGGCGGCGTGTTTCTGTCGGACCGCGGCATCAAGGTGCCGGTGGTCGACTGGACCGCGGCGCATTGGTTCGCCCTTCTCGCCTTCATCGCCGGGATCGTGTTGACGGCGTTGTGGACGCGTTTCGCGGACCGCCGGCAGGCGGCAACCGGACGGCGGCCGCTGGTCTGGCCGGCGGCGGTTCTGCTGCTGATCGGGCTGCCGGTCGCCGTCTGGGCGGCGATGGGCGCCCCATTCCGGCCGGACGTGCCGGCGCTGCACGGCTTCAACTTCCAGGGCGGAGCCACTGTCACCCCCGAATACGGCGCGTTGCTGATCGGGCTCGTGGTCTATACCGCGACCTACATTGCCGAGATCGTCCGTTCCGGGATTCTTGCCGTCCCCCACGGGCAGTGGGAGGCAGGCGGGGCGCTCGGCCTGCATCGTGGGTTGGTGCTGCGGAGGATCGTGCTGCCGCAGGCGCTTCGCGTGATCATCCCGCCGCTGGCGAGCCAGTACCTGAACCTGATCAAGAACAGCTCGCTCGCCGTCGCCATCGGCTTCCAGGACATCGTCTCGATTGCCGACACCACGCTGAACCAGACCGGCCAGGCGATCGAAGGCATCGCTATTATCATGGCGGTCTACCTCTGCTTCAGCCTATCGATCAGTGCATTCATGAACTGGTATAATGCGCGCATCGCGTTCAGGACGCGTTGACCAATGCGAGCGGTTGCCTGGGCGCGCGCCAACCTGTTCGGCACCTGGTGGTCGAGCGCGATCACTCTCGTGCTGGCCTATGTCATCCTGCGCGCCGTCTGGGGTTTCGTCGATTGGGCGCTGGTGAACGCGGTCTGGAGCGTACCGCAGGGTCCAAACGGCCCGAACACCGAGGTCTGCAGGGCTGCGCAGGGAATCGGGGCCTGCTGGGCGGTGATCCGCGAGAAGTATCGTTTCATCTTCTTCGCGTTCTACCCATTCGCCCAGCAATGGCGCCCGGCGATCTGCATCGCGCTGTTCATCCTCCTCTATGCCATCTCTGCCATGCGCCGCTTCTGGCGCAAGGAGCTTGCGCTGTTCTGGATCGGCACGCTGGTGGTGATCGGCATCCTGATGTGGGGTGGTGCGTTCGGCCTGCCCTACGTGCCGCAATACCAGTGGGGCGGGCTGCCGCTCACGCTCATCCTGGCGACTCTCGGCCTGGCAGCGGCCTTCCCGCTGGCGGTCTTCGTCGCCCTCGGCCGTCGCTCGACCGAAATGCCGGCCGTCAAGCTGCTCTGCGTCGTCTATGTGGAGCTGATCCGCGGCGTGCCGCTGATCAGCCTGCTATTCATGGCGACCACGATGTTTCCGCTGTTCATGCCGCAGGGGATGAACATCGACAAGCTGCTCTGCGCTCAGGTGGCCATCATCCTGTTCGCCGCCGCGTACCTCGCCGAGGTAGTGCGCGCTGGGCTGCAGGCTCTGCCGCGCGGCCAGGCGGAGGCGGCAGATGCCCTCGGGCTGAGCTACTGGAAGAAGACCTCGCTCGTGATCCTGCCCCAGGCGCTGCGGCTGGTCATCCCGCCGCTGGTCAACACCTTCATCGGCTTCTTCAAGGACACGTCGCTGGTGCTGATCGTCGGCATCTTCGATCTGCTGAAGGCCGGGACGACGACGGTGGCGGACCCGCCGTGGCAGGGTTTCGGCAACGAGATCTACGTGCTGCTCGCGGTGATCTATTTCGCATTCTGCTTCGCCATGTCGAAATATAGCCACGGGTTGGAACGCGAACTTGACCGCGGCCGGCGCCGCTGACAGGAATCGAGTCCATGAGCACAACATTGACCCAGCCCGCCGCGACGATCGAGCCAAAAGCACCGCCTGCCATCGTCCTGGATAAAGTCAACAAGTGGTTCGGGCAGCTGCACGTGCTGCGCGACGTCTCGCTGACCGTCGCGGAGAAGGAGCGCGTCGTGGTCTGCGGGCCCTCGGGTTCCGGCAAATCCACCATGATCCGCTGCATCAACCGGCTGGAGGCGCACCAGGAAGGCCGGATCATTGTCGACGGCACCGAGCTGACGGACGACACCCGTGCGCTGGATCAGATCCGCCGCGAGGTCGGCATGGTGTTCCAGTCGTTCAACCTGTTCCCGCACCTGACCATCCTGGAGAACCTCACGCTGGCGCCGATCTGGGTGCGCAAGATGCCGAAGGCCGAGGCCGAGGAGCTGGCAATGAGCTTCCTCACGCGCGTGCGCATCCCGGAGCAGGCGAAGAAATATCCCGGCCAGCTCTCCGGCGGGCAGCAGCAGCGCGTGGCGATCGCCCGCGCGCTCTGCATGCGGCCGAAGATCATGCTGTTCGACGAGCCGACCTCCGCACTCGATCCCGAAATGATCAAGGAAGTGCTGGACGTGATGATCGAGCTGGCGGAATCTGGCATGACCATGGTTTGCGTCACGCATGAGATGGGCTTCGCCCGGCAGGTCGCCGATCGGGTCATGTTCATGGACCGTGGCGAGATCGTCGAGAGCGGCCCCCCGGCGGCGATGTTCGGGAACCCGCAGACCGACCGGCTGAAGCTGTTCCTGTCGCAGATCCTGCGGGGGCATTGAGCGGTCCCGCGGGCTGCAGGGGGCGGAATATATCCTCTCTCTGGTTAGGCTTGTCCGCCCGCCGGCCCGATGCGAATGTCCGCCGCCGATCGGGCCGGCATGCGCCACCCGCCCCGCTTGCGTGAGGACAGAATGGCAAAGATCAAGGTGAAGACGCCCGTCGTGGAGCTGGACGGAGACGAGATGACCCGCATCATCTGGGGGTTCATCAAGGACAAGCTCATTCTGCCCTACCTGGATATCGACCTCAAATATTTCGATCTCGGCATCGAGTACCGCGACAAGACCGACGATCAGGTTACCGTCGATGCGGCAAAAGCGATCGCGCAGTACGGCGTGGGGGTGAAATGCGCCACCATCACCCCGGACGAGGCGCGGGTGCGCGAGTTCAATCTGCGGCGCATGTATCGCAGCCCGAACGGGACCATCCGCAACATCCTCGACGGCACCATCTTCCGCGAGCCGATCATCTGCCGAAACGTCCCGCGACTGGTGCCACACTGGACGCAACCGATCGTCATCGGACGACACGCCTATGGCGATATCTACCGCGCAACCGAGATGAAAATACCGGGCCCCGGCCGCGTCACGCTGACATACCAACCGGCCGGCGGCGGCGCGCCGCAGACGCTCGATGTACATGAATTCACCGGCGCCGGCGTCGCGATGGCCATGCACAACACACGCGAGTTCGATCGAAGGCTTCGCCCGGGCTTCTTTCAATTATGGGCTGCAGCGCGGCTGGCCGGTCTATCTCTCGACCAAGAACACCATCCTGAAAGCCTATGACGGGTATTTCAAGGACCTGTTCCAGGAGATTTTCGATCGCGAGTTCAAGGCGGAGTTCGACAAGCGGAAATTGACGTATGAACACCGGCTGATCGACGACATGGTGGCGCAGGCACTGAAGTGGAATGGCGGCTATGTCTGGGCCTGTAAGAACTACGACGGCGACGTGCAGTCCGACGTGGTGGCGCAGGGCTTCGGCTCACTCGGGCTGATGACCTCGGTTCTGATGAACCCGACTGGACGCATCGTGGAAAGCGAGGCGGCGCACGGCACGGTGACCCGCCACTATCGCCAGCACCAGCAGGGGAAGCAGACCTCGACCAACCCGATCGCCTCGATCTTCGCGTGGACGCGGGGCCTTTCCTATCGCGGGCGGTTCGACGACACACCCGACGTCACCCGCTTCGCCGAGACGCTGGAACGGGTCTGCATCGAGACGGTGGAGGCGGGTTCGATGACCCGCGATCTGGCAATCCTGATCGGCCCGGACCAACCCTGGCTGAACACACAGGACTTTCTGGCGAAGATCGACGACAACCTCAAGGCGGCAATGCGATAGCCCGCTGGCGGTCGGCTGCAGCGTCCCGTCGAAGCCGAGCTTGGCACTCTGGGCGACCAGATGCCTGACCGTGGCCTCCGGCAAGCGGCGACGCCGAGAGAGCGCGACCGCGCAAATTGCCTTCTGCGGTGCGCGCCGGCTGTGCGGCACACACGCGGATGGCCTAGGATGCCCACATAACTCAATGTCCCGGAGGAGGAAGCGTTGCACACGCTTCTACTGCCGCCAAATCGTTTCCCACAACGGACGTTGCACGTCTTGCAGAAATGCGGAAGGCTCGCCGGAGCGTGGTGGGCGACGGCAGTGGCGTTCGTCCACACGATCTGGCGCCGGCGACCTGACCTTGCCTCCCTGCAAACCAGGCTGGTGCTGATTCCAACAGTGCTCCTGCTCCTCGGGATGATCGCCGCGCTCGGCTTCATCCTCGGCGGGGCGCACGCGCGCGTGCAGGCCGAGCTGCGCTCCGGTACACGGCTGGGGCGTCTGTTGATCCGCGATGCATTGAACGACATCGCGACGGCGAGCGATCCGTTGCAACGCACCGCTCGCATGGGCGCCAGGCTACCGCAGGTCCGGCATGTCGAATTTGCCCTGCAGCCGGCGCCATCGCTGGCAGGCATGCTGGCCTCCGTCCCGTTTCCCTCTGACGCACCAGACGCACCGCAATGGTTCTTCAGGCTGCTGGCGCCGTCGTCGCCGACCGAGCTGTTCCCGATCGTTGCCGACGGGCGGACGCTTGGCGATGTCGAAATGCGAACCAACCCCTCTGACGAAATTGAAGAGATCTGGAGCGAGACCCGGCTCCTGGCAGTCCTGCTCGGCGGACTATGGGTGCTCATCGTGGCGATGATCTGCCTGGCGGTGCGCCGATCGCTGCGACCCATGCTGGCCATGGCCGAGGCTTTCGATCAGTTGGAACGCGGACAGTTTCATTTGCTGCCGCCGATCCGCGTGGCCGAGCTGCGGCGGATCGGCATGCAGTTCAACCGCCTGGGGCGGACGCTGGAGCGGGCGATCGCCGATAACCGGCTGCTGATCGACCGGATGATGTCGGTGCAGGAAGCCGAGCGAAAGGAACTCGCGCGCGAGCTGCACGACGAGTTCGGGCCGGCCCTGTTCGGCATCCGCGCCGATGCCTCCTGCATCCTCAGTGTGTTGAAGCCGGAATCGGCTCCGTTGCGGGATATCGAGGAGCGGGCCCGGTCCATCACCACACTAGCTGACGGCATCCAGCGGGCCACCTATCACATGCTCGACCGTCTGCGGCCGCTGGTGCTCGACCAGATGGGACTGGCGGAAGCCTTGCGGCAGCTCGTCAGCCGATGGCAGGCGCGCTATCCGACGCTCTCGTGCTCGCTCCATGTGGAACTTGCCGAAACCGAGATCGACGAGGCCGCCAGCCTGGCAATCTACCGGATCGTGCAGGAATGCCTCACCAACGTCATTCGGCACGCGAAAGCGAGGTCCGTGGTGGTGACGGTCGATGAAGGACCTGGCGGCATCATCCACATCTCCGTGGTGGATGACGGAGTGGGATTCCCCGCGGGATTCCGCTTCGGCTTCGGCCTGCTTGGAATGGCGGAACGCGCGCGTCAGGTGAACGGCCGGATCGCAGTCCGCAACACGACGGCGGGTGGGGCCTCGGTGGAGATCAGCATTCCGCGGTTGCCGGCGCGGGCGCTCAAGGAAGAACAATCATGCGCATCCTGCTGATCGAAGATCATCCGATCGTCAGCGCCGGCTGCCGGCGGCTTCTGCAAACACGTGCGGAGATGGAGATCTTTGAGGCAAGCACGGGCGCCGAGGGGCTGCGCCTGTGTCGCGAGCTGCGCCCGGATATCGTTATTCTCGATCTCAAGCTGCCGGATAGCAGCGGATTTGCCGTGCTGCGCGAGATCCTGGTCGAACGACCGGACCAGAAGGTGGTGGTGTTCAGCATGTACGAGGACCCCGCGCTCGCAGCGCGCGCGCTGGAAACCGGCGCCAGGGGCTACATCACCAAGAGCGATGACCCGGCCGTGCTGCTCGATGCCATCGAGAACGTCGCCGGTGGCGGGATCCATCTCGGTCCATCGGTGGCACAAAACCTTGCGTTGATGAACGTACGATCCCCCGGCGACAGGCTGCGCGGTCTGTCCAGTCGCGAGGCCGACGTGCTCGAGTTGCTCGGCCAAGGCAAGAGCGTCGCCGAGATCGCCAGTCACCTTGGCTTGAGTTACCGCACTGCCGCTAACGTGGTTGCGGGGCTCAAGGCTAAGCTCAACGCACCTTCGATTGCAGCGTTGATCAAGCTGGCGCTGGAATTGCTGCCGCATCCCACGCAGCAGATGCGTGGCGGTTGAGTTGGGTGCAGAAGAGAATGACACCCGGCTGGCAGCGATCACACCCTCGGCACGGCCGGCCCTAACGGGCGACGGCGCACGGTTTCGTCCTCGCACCATGCCGATAGAGCACCCGCCAAAGCAGATCCTCGATGCGCTGCATCGGATGTACCTGCTCGATACAGGTCGGCACATCCTGGGCGAACGACTGACTGGCGGCGTGTCTTCCGACATTTGGCGGATCGATCTGCCTCCCGGCCCGATCTGTGTGAAGCGCGCTTTGGCGAAGCTGCGCGTCGCCGCCGACTGGCGCGCGCCGGTGACGCGCAACCTCTACGAAGCACGCTGGATGCGTCGTGCGAATGCCGCCGTGCCCGGTGCGGCCCCTGCGGTCCTCGGTCAGGACACGGAGACCGGCGTGTTGGCGATGGAATATCTGCCGACCGAGAATCATCCACTGTGGAAGAACGGGCTCCATGCCGGCCACGCAGAGCCGGACTTCGCTGCCCACGTGGCACGCAGCCTGGTCCGCATCCATGCGGCGACCGCCGCCGATCCCTCGGTCGAGGCGGAATTCCCGACCGACAAGATCTTCTTCGACATCAGGCTGGAGCCTTATCTGATCGCCGCGGCGCACGCACATCCCGATCGTGCTGCAGCGCTATCCGCGCTGGTAGAGACCATCCAGGCGAACAAGCGAGCCCTGGTGCATGGCGATGTCAGCCCGAAGAACATCCTGATCGGTCCCGCCGGTCCCGTCTTTCTCGACGCGGAATGCGCCTGGTGGGGCGACCCGGCTTTTGATCTCGCCTTCTGCCTCAATCACCTGTTGCTGAAATGCCTGTGGACCCCCGCTGCGCGCGCTCGCTTCCTGGCTTGTTTCGATGCGCTCGCCGCCGCTTATGTCGCCGGCGTCACGTGGGAGGCGCCGGCGGCACTCGAAACCCGTGCCGCCCGTCTGCTCCCTGGCTTGTTCCTCGCGCGGGTGGATGGCAAATCGCCGGTCGAGTACATCACGCGCGAGCAGGACAAGGACCGGGTCCGCCGCACGGCGCGGGCATTATTGGCAACTCCGGTCGATCGGCTCGCCGATGTGCGCGCCGCCTGGGCAAGGGAGATAGGATGACCGACACGCATATTGCGTTCGTGCAGGGCCGCCGGGTGTGGGACAGTCGCGGACGGCCGACGGTAGAGGCGGATATCCTGCTGGAGGGCGGCGCCGTCGGGCGCGGCATGGCACCAGCCGGCGCATCGACCGGCACCGCCGAGGCGCTCGACCTGCGCGACGGCGGCGCAGCCTTTGGCGGGTACGACGTGAAGCGCGCGGTCGGGCACATCAACCACGAGATCGCCCGCGCGCTGGTCGGGCTGGATGCCGCCGATCAGGCGGCCGTCGATGCGAAGCTGATCGCGCTCGACGGCACGCCGAGCAAGTCGCGGCTTGGCGCCAACGCGCTGATCGCCGTGTCGATCGCCACTGCGCAGGCAGCCGCGGCCGCTGCCGGCGAGCCGCTCTATCGTTATCTCGGCGGCCCCGAAATGGTCACCCTGCCGCTGCCGCAGATTCAGATTTTCGGCGGCGGCGCGCATGCCGGACGTCGTATCGATATCCAGGACTTCCTCGTCGTCTGCCCCGCGGCGACCTCGTTTGCTCAGGCGCTGGATTGGACCGCCGAGGTCTATCGTGCCGCCGGCGCGCTGATGGCAGAGGCGGGCACGCTCGCCGGGGTCGCCGACGAGGGCGGCTGGTGGCCGACCTTCAAGACGAACGAAGCCGCTTTGGAAATGCTCGTGCGCGCCATCGAGCGCGCAGGGTTCAAGCCCGGCCCGCAAGTTGCGATCGCGCTCGACGTCGCCGCCACCGAGCTCGGTCGAGGCGGCAAGTACAAGCTCGGCCTCGAGAACCGCGAGCTTGACACCGACGGCATGATCAGGATGCTCGCCGGCTGGGTGAAATCATATCCGATCGTTTCGATCGAGGATCCACTGGGCGAGGACGACGATGTCGGGTTCGCCGCATTCACAGCCGAAGTCGGGCGGAATGTGCAGGTGGTGGGAGACGATTTCCTGGTGAGCCAGGCCTCCCGCGTGCGCGAAGCGGCGATGCGCGGGGCGACGAACGCCGTGCTGCTGAAACCCAATCAGCGCGGGACGCTGACTGAGTTGCGCGAAGCGTGGGACGCGGCGCGCGCGGAGAACATGGCCGGCATCGTTTCGGCCCGGTCGGGTGAAACCGAGGACACCACGATCGTGCATCTCGCGGTCGGTTGGGGTGTCGGCCAGCTCAAGGTTGGCAGCTTCGCTCGCGGCGAACGCATGGCGAAATGGAACGAGGCGCTCCGCATCGAGGAGGCGCTGGGCGCCCGCGCCAAATTCGCCGGGCCAACGGTGCTGGGACGTTCGCGCCGCGGGACATAAGATTCGGGCCACGACGTTGAACGTGCTGTTCCACTATGGGGCCGGGCCGGACCTGGCGGCGCGGCTTGCCGCACTGTGCTCCGAGACGCTGCGCATCGTGCCCTGCGCCGATCCGGACGCGGCGTTGCTGGCACAGACCGACGTGCTCTGGCACGTGCTATCCCCGGCGAGCGCGGCGCTGATTGCGGCGGCGCCTCGGTTGCGTCTGATCCAGAAGATTGGGGTCGGGGTCAACACGATCGACCTGGACGCCGCGCGGGCACGCGGGATCCCAGTGTGCAACCTGCCCGGCACCAATGCGCGCGCGGTGGCCGAGCTGACTTTGGCACTGATGTTGGCGGCACTGCGCCGGCTGCCAGTGTTCCACGCGGCGATGCGCGAGGGTCGAGGTTTCGCGTTGGATCCCGCTGTGCAGGACGGGATCGGGGAGCTGGGCGGGCGGACGGTTGGACTGGTCGGCTACGGCGCCGTGCCTCGTATCCTGGCACCCGTATTGCGTGCGCTCGGCTGCCGCGTGATCTACACCGCGCGCAGCCCACGGAGCGATGCGGCCGGCGAGTTTCGGCCGCTGCATGCGCTGCTGGCCGAAGCCGAGGTGATCAGCCTGCACGTGCCGCTGACCGCGGAGACCGCGCGGATGATCGATGCGACCGCGTTCGCTCGCATGCGGACGGGCGCAGTGCTGGTGAACACCGCCCGTGGCGGGCTGGTGGATCAGCCGGCGCTGGTTGATGCGCTGCGCAGCGGACGCTTGGCCGCGGCGGGGCTGGACGTGTTCGCTGGCGAACCGCCAGTTCCGGACGATCCGCTGTTGCACCTGCCGAACGTGGTGCTGACCCCGCATATCGGCTGGCTGACCACCGGCACGTTCGATCGCAGCTTTACGCTGGCGGTGGAGAATTGTTGCCGGCTTCAGGCTGGCGACGAGCTGCTGCACAGAGTGGTGTGATATGATACCAGGCCGCTGAAGGATTGCCTCTGCGGCACGCGGGGCTGGAAGGCCGGCCACGGTGGGGAACATGACCGGCGTGACGACTCGCCGGAGTGGCGCCGAATCGGGACGGCGGGGCTGGCCATGGGCCGGCCCCTATACCCCTTGCATCCACCGCGCCGCTGAGGCGGAAGTGGATCGGCCACCCGCCGGGAGCAGCCCTCCGGCCCCGCGCCTGGAGCGCCTTCGCACGGATCAGCGCCCCGGTGGGGAGGCCGCGATGACAGTCCAGTAAGAGGTCGCGCCATCGAGCGCCCGTATAGGGAACGACCAGCATCGCGGTGGGCCTCAGTTCTATCCGGAGAGGTCAATGAGTGCAGAACCATCAGCAATATCCGACACTGAACCCGCCTGGTTCGTCGGCTTCGATTGGGGCAGCGAGAAGCATCGCATTTCGCTGTTCGACAACACTGGTAGCCTGATCGGCCGTCACGACCCGGGCCACAGCGCCACGGCCTATGCCGAGCTCGGCGACTGGCTGCTGCGCACCACCCAGGCGCAGCCCGGCGAGATCGCCGTCGCCATCGAGACCTCGCACGGCCCCGCGGTCGATGCGCTGATCGATCGCGGCTTTCGCACCTTCGCCATCAATCCCAAGCAGCTCGACCGTTTCCGCGATCGTTACAACATCGCCGGGGCGAAGGATGATACGCGTGATGCCGACACGCTCGGTCGCAGCCTGCGCACCGACCGCGCCGCGTTCCGCGAACTCAGTCCGTCCAACCCGCTGATCGTCCGGTTGCGCGAGGCTACCCGCCTGGCCAGCGAGCTGACCCGCGATCGCGTCCGGCTGACCAGCCGGATGCGCGAGCAACTGTGGCGCTATTACCCGCAGATCCTGTCCCTGGCCGATAACCTGGCCGACGCTTGGCTGCTCGAGCTGTGGCAACTCGCGCCGACCCCGGCCAAGGGCGCCAGGCTGCACAAGGAGACCATCGCCCGCATCCTCAAGGCGCATCATGTCAGAAGGTTGAATGCCGATCAGGTCTGTGGCGTCCTTGAGGAAGCGCCGCTGCCTGCAGGCCCCGGCGCCACCGAGGCGGCCACCGGCCATATCCGCAGCCTGGTGCCGCGCATCCGCCTGCTCAACCGGCAGATCAAGGCCGTGCATGCCGAGATCGAGGCGCTCTGTACCCAGTTGGCCGGTTCGCAGGTGATCGAGCCCGGGGAGAGCGTGCCGGGGCAGAGCCCCGAGCAGCGCGACGTGGCGATCCTGCACTCCGTGCCAGGAATTGGAAGGATCGTCCTCGCCACGCTGCTCGCCGAGGCCACTGAACCTCTGCGCCGACGAGATTACCATGCCCTGCGCGCCTTGGCAGGCCAGGCACCGGTCACCAAACGCAGCGGCAAAAGCTGTTTCGTGCAGCGCCGGCTGGCCTGCAACAAGCGGCTGGCCAATGCGATGTACCAATGGGGAATGATCGCTCTGGTGCACGATCCGCGGAGCAAACAGCGCTATGTCGCATTGCGGGCGCGCGGATGCAGCCACGGCAGGGCACTGCGCACTGTGGTCGATCGGCTGCTGAAGCTGGTCTGCACCCTGCTGCAACGCCAGGTACTGTTCGATCCCAACTATACGTCAGCAACCAAGGCCGCCGTCGCGTAAGCCGCGCTTGGGGAAAGCACACCCACCTCACAAGGCCAAAAACCACATGACCGTTTCTTGGTTCGGCTGGAGCGCCGTTTCTTCGTCCCGGCCTGCGCACGCACGGCCGCAGCGCGCACGGCCGCGGTCAATCGGGATAGGGGGGCATCTCGCGATGCCGCCCCTCCCACACCACCGGGCATACGGGTCCGTACCACGGCGGTTCGGCGGATTAGGTCCGGCCAGCGCTCTCCATGGAGGCCAGTCCGAGACCGCGGAAGCGCGCCTTCGAGAAGCCGAGATGTAGCGCCTCGCTCGTGCTGACGCGCCACGGCCCCCGCGGGCTCATGACGGCCGCGAAGGCCGTCCGCCGGGAGACGCCGAGGCGGCGCAGTTCATCGAGGCGCCGTGGTCTGGTCTTCCATTAAATCCAGGCGGCGCAACGGAGGCGCCGCCGGACCCAACCGTCCAGTGAGGACAATTCACGTCCTTGGCTGAAGCCGAAATAGCCGGCCCATCCCCGCAGCAGCGGGTTCAGGTCGGCGATCATCCGCGACAGGCTCACCCCGCGGTTGCGTCCCGTCAAATTCCGCACCCGGTCTTTGAACCGGACGACGGCCTTGTCGGCGATGCGTCGGCGTGGCGTGCTCTCCTCCGTCAGCGTAAAGCCGAGGAAGGAGCGTTGCCATGGATGAGCCACGGCACTCTTCTCCACATTGACCTGAAGCTTGAGACGCCGTTCGATGAAGCGGGTGATGCTCGCCATCACTCGCCGGCCAGCCGTCTCGCTGCGCACGTAGATATTGCAGTCATCTGCGTAGCGCACGAAGCGATGGCCGCGGCGCTCGAGTTCGCGATCCAGTTCATCCAGCACGAGATTCGAGAGCAAGGGCGAGAGCGGGCCACCTTGCGGGGTGCCCTCGTGACTCGCTTCGAATAGCCCGCCATGAAGCACACCGGCGGTCAGAAAGCTCCGGATGAGCCGAAGCACCCGCCGGTCGGACACGCGCGCGGCCACCGCAGCCATTAGCCGGTCGTGATTGACTCGGTCGAAGAACTTCGCCAGGTCAAGATCAACGACAAACTGATAGCCTTCGCTGACATAGGCTTGCGCCTGTGTCACCGCTTGGTGGGCCGAGCGGCCCGGCCGGAAGCCGTAGCTATGCTCGCTGAATGTCGGGTCCCACAGCGGCTGCAGCCGCTGCAGCACCGCCTGCTGGATCACGCGGTCAATCGCGGTTGGAATGCCGAGGTCGCGCGTCCCTCCGGCCGGCTTCGGGATTTGCACCCGACGTACCGGTTGCGGCTGGTAGCGCCCCTGAAGCAGTTGATTTTCGATCTCCGGCCAGTGCGCTTCCAGGACGCCCGGCAGGTGTCGGACGGTGATCCCGTCGACGCCGGGCGCGCCCTTGTTGCGCATCACCGCACGCACGGCTGACGCCATGTTGTCCGGGTCACAGATTGCCTCCATCAGGGTACTGGTCATGACCGGACTTTCGGGTTCGGACGCCGCCGTGGTCGCTTCGGCCAGCTTGCCCTCGGCCGCCCTGAGGCTTCACCTCGACCGGCAGAAGGAAGCGCCACTCGCCGTGGCTTCGCGGCCGCTACTGGGACCATGAGACGCCCAAGCTACTCGCCCTCTCCTTCAACCCCTTGCGGGGACCGTTCGGGCCTTCGGCCGATGGTCTGGCCTACTACGCCCTCTGCTGACTTCTGCCGCGTGCTCGGGTGATCTTGCGACCACCCCAGTCCCGGACGGGACACGCGACAGATCTCCCGGGGTAAGTCCGACAGCCTTCCTCGCACTCCCGCCAGATTTACAGCCGTGATCCTTGATGGATATGGACTTCGCTCTGTCCTGCTTGCTCGTCCGATCATGGCTGCCTCATATCTGGTTTCTGTTCGTCGGGACGCGATTTCGCTCGACGCTTCCTTCAGACGGTCCCTCGCGGTTCCGCCCTTGCGCTTCGCTCGTGCTTCACCTCCATCAGGTTGCACAGGGGACTTTCACCCCCAGGCTGCCGGGCATGCCCGGCACACAGGATGGCCCGCAGGCCACCGCCGAAGGCGGCGCGCAGCGTCCTTGAGGGCGGTCGTGCGCGCTGCGACCATCACAGCAGGTCTCGGGCGAAAAAACCGCCGAACAGTCGATTTTCCACTTGACCTCAAAAGTAAGAGGTCCGTGCGTGCTTGTGTGTGGGTCCATGGTGCCTCAACTGGCACGGCCCCCTCCCCCAACCCCCTCCCGCAAGGGGAGGCGGCACTGGCTCACTCGCTACGGTGGGCCGGTGCAGGCGGGAGTTGGGGATTGTGGAGATGGCACCGGCCATGCGGGAAACGTGATGATGGGCTGGCCGGCAATGGGAATGGGAATGAATTTGGGGCTGCCGCTGGGGCTGCCAGCGGGATCGGCAGAGCGCCGCTTGCGTTGGTTCGGGAGCGCGAGAGTGGCGAGATTGCCGCCGTACTCGATGAGAGCGAGGCACAGTTCGTCCCACGTCGCACGATTCATCTGTCCAGGCACGATGCCGAGATCGAGGCAGATCTCGACGAGGACGGCGCCGATCGGGCGGCGGCGGTCCTTGGCGAGGATTTCCTCGGGGGTGGGCAGGCGGGCGAGGCACGGAGCCTCGGCCGGGGCGGCCGGCTTGGCGGCGCTCGGCTTGCGTTGGGACGGCAGGCGGATGGCCGTAGGCTTCAGGTCCTGGCCGCGGGCGGCGCGCCGGCTGAGCCTGGCTTCGAGCGCGGCGGCGCGGAGCAGACCGCGGGCGATGCGGGCGAGGATCAGGGCGAGATCGCCGGTACCGAAGATTGTGGCGAGGAAGGCGAAGCAGGGGAGGAGAGGCGGGTCGGCGGCGTGCTGGCGATGAGCGTGCGGAGGAGGCTGAGGACCTGGCCGATGCGCTCCGGCACGGCCCGATGGGGATCGGGTTGGACGGCGGCGGCCGGGGCGGTGGCGGCGTCGAACATGAACGGAACAAGAACATAACACGCGGGCAATGTCAAGGAATATTTTCAGGGGCGTGACGACGTGCGGTGGACCGCGGTGCGTGAGGCGGACGCACTGGACCACGGCTGTCCTGTTGAATTTTTCACTGGACGAGGCGTACCCCTTAATTTTGCTCCCTCGCCAAGCGGCCGCCGTCGGTCGAGAGATAGGCACAGGATTTGCGCGCATTCGCTCGGTTGGCTTTGTATCGCCGGCCGGTCAACGGGTCCGTCATCGTCTGCCGGCAGCAATGGCAAAAGAGAGATTCTAAAACGCAGATTTACAGTAATACCGGCGAAACCTGTCCAATGACTGGTCTCGACCCAGAGCGGACCTTCCCCTGAAGGGCCTGCCGGCAGGAGTTCAGACCGACGTTAGGGCCAGGGGCCGAGCGTGGTTTCCGAAAGCCTTGATTTACGACGCACTAGCCGGTGAGGGCCCGGGCGAAATGTTTGAACTCCGAGACCCAGCCGAACAGTAGCTAAATCACCAGCAAGGATGCCTCGTGATTGCTGCGTGGCAACCCATTGCCGATCGGCTCGCCGGCGCAGTCAGCCAGCAGAAGGCAATGATAGTCACGAAACATGGCGTCCCGGATCGTCAACTCCACACACACGCTTGTCGTGCATCCAGTCACGATGAGGTATTTCACGCCGCGTGCCCGAAAAATCGTATCCAGGTCAGTCTCGAAAAAGCCGCTGTAGCGATGCTTGGACACGATCACATCGCCATCCTGGGGTGCCAACTCGGGTACGATCTCGGTGTTCCACGTATTCTTGACGAGAATACGGCTGGTGCGCCCGTCAGGCGCGGTGACGGTCTTGCCGACCGAGAAGGGACGGTGTTTGATCCAGTGAGGCGCGTTCTCTCCCCCGGTGTCGGCTAGGTCAGGGCGGTGCTCGTGCTTGAGGTAGACGATCGTGACACCGGCCGAGCGGGCAGTGGCTGGTACCCGAGCGGTGTTTGCGACCGCTTGCTTGATCGGCGCGGTGTCGATCCCGGCCCGGTCGAACATGCCACCTTTGGCCCCAAAATCGTTCTGCATGTCGACGACGATGACCGCGCAGCGCGCGAGGTCAACGCGGACAGGTTCGGGTTTCGCCTCGATCATCACAACGCGACTTGTCGCGCCCATCACTCGCCTCCTCCGCCGGCCAATTCGACAGCGCCCGGTTGTGCTCAAAACCGCGATAAACCACTATAATTCACCGGGACGGCAGCCACAACAAAAGCCGATCAGGCGACCCTGCCCGCCATGCTCATGCACCGCTATGTCGCTCCATTCCACCAAGTGCCCATGTGCGCTGTCAAGGGCCGCTTTCCACCCCTAGCGGCGGTAGCCGGGCTGCCCACCCGAACCGCCGGAGGCGACCCAAAGCGGCTGTAGGGTGATCGCGGCGGCTACAGCCGGAATCGTTAAGGATTATCGGACGCCCCGGACACCTGCCGAGCACGAACCGAGCGAGGAGTCCGGACGGCAGGTGTCCGGGGCGTCCGATAAGGCTTGAAGGAGGAAACCGCGGGGAAGTTGGCGATGCTGCGGCGGCCGGCCTATGGGGATTTGATCATCGCGAGTGATTGGAAGTTAGCTGTTTGAAGTTCGGCGCGGCCGGGCGTGAGGGCGATGTGGTTGGCCGGACCAGCTGCCGCCCGCGCCTCGCCCAGGAGCAGAGCTTAAGGTTTTTGCCCCGGATCTACTTCCTCGGACGCCGCGGCCGATCTCGCCAGCGACTGCCAGATCGCGTGGACAACCTGATTTAGGTGCGGAGGCGCCAGCCCTACGGCCAGTCAGGGAGGGCGAAGCGGTCGCGCGTTCGTGCCGCGAGTAGCGGGTTACGCTGCCTGCATCCCGCCCACGATTCGTGGTTCGGGGCGAAATCTTGACAACAAAAGATGGCGATTGCATCGTTGTAATGCCCTTGAGAGCAAAGCGAAGCGCTCGAAGACGCGGACGGCGGTTCGGGAACCGCTCCCGGTCGGTATGTGGCAAAGGGAGGAGATAAGCGATGATAACCAAGCGAAGCCGGCAAACCGGCCGTCGGCAGTTCATGGCAACCATGGGTCGGCGTTCTATGCTTTCCGGGTCCCTGGGGATCACAGCAGCAACGGCGCTGCCAAGACCGCGCATCGGTAAAGTAGCCGCCACCACAGCAACGGTCTGGTGGCAGCAGAGCTTCATCCCCGAGGAAGACGCAGGGTTCCGCAGGCTGGTTGCAGACTACGAGAAGGCAAGCGGCAACACAATTTATTATAGCATCATCCCGTTTACGACGCTGGGCCAGCATTCCGTTGAACGGAGCACCCCCTAATGGGCCCCGATATACTCGCCGAGGACACCGAACGCGCCGTTCTCCTTTCTGCCATGGATGAAAACCTTTGGGCTTTCTGGCGTGACTACGGCCAGGTATCCGGAGGGGAGTCGCACGAAAGCGCAGACCTCCGTTGGTTCGCATCCGGCATTCAGCTCGCCGTTTTTAACGGGGTGCCCTACGCTAAACTCGCGGACGACAACATTCAACCTGCGCTTGAGCTAATCCAAGCGAGCGTCAACCGGCGTGGTGCTCCAGCAATGTGGTGGGTAGGACCGAACACACGTCCGATTGGATTGGCAGAGCGCCTTGAGTGTTGCGGCCTCTCCCTGGCCCGGATCATGATCGGCATGGTGATCGATCTCAGCACACTTCACCACTTTGTCGCGTCACCCGCTGGCTTCAGGATAGAGCGTGTGCAAGGCCCCGACATGCAACGTCTGTGGGCGCGCGTCGTTGCCGAGGGTAGCGGTTTCCCGGACGATGCGGCGCGTGCGCTCGCGGACCTCGAACCGACCCTTTCGGTTCAAAGTTATGCCGCGTGTCCGCGATATCTCGGGTTTTTGGCGGGACAGCCAGTCGCCACGTCGGTGCTCGTACCGGCGGCCGGCCTGGCCGGGATCTACGCCGTATCGACAGTAGCGCACGCGCGCCGACAAGGCGTCGGCTCGGCTATGACGGCGCTACCGTTGCTCGAGGCTCGCGAGCACGGATATCGGCTGGGAATGCTGCAATCAAACGTCAGGGGACATCCCGTTTACAAAAGGCTCGGCTTTCACGATGTCTGTGAATATCGATGCTATTCGCAACCGCCCTCCAATCATTCCGTTCCCTAGCATCCTTTTGCGTGCCCGATCGGCGCGCGAATTTACACTTTCCTGCGCGATGCGGCAGGCGCGGAGCAAGCTGACGGAGGCCATTGATATCGCCCGGCAATACCGGTTCCCCCATTGGCTTGCCTTCGCACAGCAATGGGTTGGGAGCTGTGTCAAGCTCGGCAATGCGGCGGTGGCTGCCGCGCGCTCGAGAGCAGACTGGCAGCTTCCGGCCAGTCTCCACCGTGAGGCGAATGTCCGGTTATGAATATCTCAGCCCGGAAGCGGACTGTCGCAAAACCACCCCAGGCGGCTGGTGAGGAGTTATTGCACCGGGTGGCGTGATGTCGGTCCCTCTCGGTTGTGCTATGATGGGGTTGCAGGTATCGGTGCCCATGAAACGTGACGAAGTCATCGAGAGATTGAGGCAGCACGAGGCCGAGCTGAAGGCCTCGGTGCGCAGCACCTTTATTTGTTCGGCTCGACCGCACGCGACGAGTTTGATGTCGATCTATTCTTCGACCACCTGGAGAGGTCCCAAACGTGCATCCGGGATTTCCCCGAAGTTAGGGTCCGCCGAGAAACAAATGAATTGTCTTGTGGCGCCCGGTCGTCAAATAGATCAGTGCCCGCGCGGGCAGTGCCATACACGATTCTTCTTTCTGCTAGCAGCAAAGTCGTGCATGGCCGGGCCAAGCCCGGCCATGACGGGGATGGCGCGGCTGGGGCCCGATCGACGCAGTTATTCCGCGGCGGATCCTTATCTCACCACGTGATCCCATTGTCTCGCGCACAGCGAAATGAGACGCCGATGAGAATGGGCGGCATTCATCATCACGGAAACACACGCTCTCCCGCTCGCCGGTCCCGCTAGGGAAGGGGGGGTTCACCCGGGACTGCCGGCACGCTAGGATCGCCGTAAATCGGGAGGTAACGGCGACTTGCACCAGTGGCATTGGGCTCGGGTATTGCTGATTATCCCGTTCGTGGCGGTGCTGTGGGTCCCGTTCTACAACCGGACCGAGCCGACACTCTGGTCGTTTCCCTTCTTCTATTGGTACCAGCTCCTCTGGATCATCCTCAGCGTGCTGATCATCGGGCTGGTCTATCTCCTCGAGCATCGGACGGAGCCCTAGGCCGATGAACGGGGTTGCCGTCACCATCTTCGTGCTGTTGTTCGTGCTGATCACCTTGATCGGCTTCTTTGCCGCGCGCTGGCGCCGCGGCGACCTGACGCTGCTGCTTGAATGGGGATTGGGCGGGCGGCGATTCGGGACCATCGTCACCTGGTTTCTGATCGGCGGCGACCTCTATACCGCCTATACGTTCATCGCCGTCCCGGCGCTGCTCTTCGGCGCCGGGGCAATCGGCTTCTTCGCGGTGCCGTACACCGTGATGATCTACCCGATCCTCTATCTGGTATTCCCTCGCCTGTGGTCCGTCTGCCACCGGCACGGCTATATCACCTCGGCGGATTTCGTGCGCGGTCGGTTCGGCAACCGGTGGCTGGCGCTGGCGGTCGGGCTGACTGGCATCCTGGCCACCATGCCTTATATCGCGCTGCAGCTCGTCGGCATGCAGGTGGTGATCGGCGCGCTCGGCGTGCCGGCCGGCGGGGTAGTGGGCGATCTGCCGCTTATCATCGCCTTCATCATCCTGGCCGCCTTCACCTACACGTCCGGCTTGCGGGCACCGGCGATGATCGCCGTGGTGAAAGACCTGCTGATCTACATCACAGTGATCACGGCGATCGTGGCGATTCCAATTCAGCTTGGCGGGTTCGGCAAGGTGTTCGGTGCGGTGCCGGCGGCCAAGCTGCTGCTCGCCCACCCGCCGGCGGGATCCTGGGGCAGCTTCGGCGCCTACGCGACACTCGCCTTGGGCTCCGCGCTGGCGCTGTTCCTCTATCCCCATGCGATCACCGGCATCCTGGGCTCGTCGAGCGCCCGGGTGATCCGGCGCAATGCGGCGATCCTGCCGGCCTATTCGCTGATGCTCGGCCTGCTGGCGCTGTTCGGCTTCATGGCAATTGCCGCCGGTGTGGCGCATCTTCCGGCGTTTGCCGGCGGGTTCAAGGCATACAGCAACAATTTCGCGGTGCCGGCGCTGCTGCTCTCCGCCTTCCCGTCGTGGTTCGTCGGGCTGGCGTTCGCCTCGATCGCCATCGGCGCCCTGGTGCCGGCCGCCATCATGTCGATCGCGACGGCGAATATCTTCACGCGCAACATTTATCGGGAGTTCATCCATCCCACCTGCACCGATGCCGAGGAGAGCCGGATCGCCAAGATCGCATCTCTGGTGGTGAAAGCGGGAGCACTGGTGTTCATTTTCGCCCTGCCACTGCAATACGCGTTGTGGCTGCAGTTGCTCGGCGGCGTGTGGATCGTTCAGACGCTGCCGTCGGTGATCCTGGCGCTCTATACCCGTGTGCTGAATGGCTGGGCGTTGCTCATCGGCTGGGCGACCGGGCTCGTGCTCGGCACCTGGATGGCTGCCTCGGTCAATTTCGCCCCTGTCTATCCGCTGACACTCTTCGGCACGACGATCCCCTGCTACATCGCGTTGTCGTCGCTGGTGGTGAACATCGTCGTGACCGTGGTGCTGTCGCTGCTGTTCAATCCGGTCCTGTCGGATCGCCATCGCGATGTGACAGCCGCCAGCGATTACGCCTGAGCGCTCGCTTCGGACGCAACCTAACGGCGTGGAGCGTGCGTTACCGGCGGGCACGCCGGTCGTCGGCTCGCCTCTTTTGTTCATCCATGAACGCACGCAGGACAGCGTTCATCCGTGTCTGATAGCCTGCCCCCTGGTTTTTGAACCAGTCGAGAACGTCGGCATCCAGTCGCACAGAGACGAGTTTCTTCCGCGCCGGCATCGCCGCTTTCGCTTTCAGGAACCAATCCCGCGGAATCTCATTCCAATCGGGATCACTGGCAATGCTGGCCTCAAGCTCTGCCTCCGTCATGCGGCGGAGGTGATCCATATCGCTTCGGGTCTTGCCGCGATTCCTCTTCCGCAGTTCAGCGGCCGAAAACTTTGTAGTAGTGTTGTCGTTCACCATGTCGCGCCTTTCGCATCGAGATGACACGGAGGACAGACCCTCGCATTGTGCGAATGATACTAACGCAAATATCGTCGAGCAAACCGATCGCCATCCAGCAAGCCTCACCTTCGACTGTCCGAGCCGAGCTGCAGAGACACGGACCGTCGAGCACGTCGATAGCATCCAGGAAATCGAGCTTATGCTACTCGATGTTTTTCAGCCTTTTATCATGGTCCCATTCAACGTCGGAAAATTCCATTTATCCTTGGCTGAAGCCCGGTTCCGCATCCCGGCCATCCAGCGGGTGAGACTCTATGCATTGGTGCCCTCCTATACGATCCCCATGATCGTGGGCGATGAACGTAGCTATCGCATGTAGGTACAGGTCCAAATAGAGAACCCGGCGTCTCATTGCGCGCAGCATAAACTGGTTCGGATCAGCCCTCCCCGGCCGTTCCGCCCGGCGTGGCCGATTTCGCCGCTCACCGACTGACGGTTTCGTTCTTGGCGCCTATTGACCCGGGCTTAACCTGTCCGGGCAAGGCTGCGCCGGCGGAGGTGCCCGATGCCGGCTGGCCAGCGTGTGATTACCCGATCAGGCCGGGTCAATCTGCTCGCCGTGGCGCTCGAGGGGCTCGAGTTCGGGGCGCTTTGCCGACACCGCGACGACGTGCCGCCGGCTACTGGATGTCGCACCGGAGGACGTGGCGTCGAAGCTGCTGCTCGGCCTCGCGTTGGGCGCACAGGGGCGCCTCGATGACGCCATGCCGCTGCTGGACGCGGCGGCCCGCACGCGGCCCGGTCACGCGCATCCGCGCCGTGACCTGGCGGAGCTGCTGGTCCGGCTGAGGCGGCCGGCTGAGGCGGTTACCCACTTCCGCGCGTGGCTTGCCCAGGCGCCCGACGATGCCGGCGCGCATCATGCGGTGGGATTGGTGCTGGCCGAGCTGGGGGAAATCGAGGCGGGCATCTCGCATGTCCAGCGAGCGGTCGCGATCGATCCAACGCCGGCGGCCGGCTGGTCTAACCTGGGCATGCTGCTGAAAATCGAACGGCGGTTCGATGAAGCCATCGCGGCGCACGATGCGGCAGTGCCGCGCGCGCCTGAGGACCCGCAGATTCGGGTCAACCGTGCGGTGGCGCTTCTGCACGCCGGACGACTAACGGAGGCTTGGCGCGACTATGAGTGGCGGTTGCGACAGCCAGGTCACACCGGGCTTCCGCTCGCCACCCTTGCTGCCGGGCATCGGGGGGCTGGACCTGAGCGGTCGCACCGTCCTGGTCACTCATGAGGAGGGGTTCGGCGACACACTATAATTTGTTCGGTATGTGCCGCTGCTGGTTGGAGCGTGGGGCTCGCGTGGTGCTTGCCGTGCCCCAGGAACTGGAACGGCTGGCCGGTGGCATCGCCGGCGTTGCCGAGCTGAACGTCTTCGGCTCACCGCTGTTATCGTTCGGTTATCACTGTCCGGTGTTCAGCCTGCCGCGGGCATTCGGCACGACGATGGAGACGATCCCCGGCGAGACGCCATATCTTTCGGTCGATCCGGTACTGATCGCGAGCTGGGAACGCGGCCTGCCATCCGGCTGCCTGCGGGTTGGGCTGGTCTGGGCCGGGCAGGCGCGTCCCTGGCTGCCGGGGTTCTCCACCCTGGACGGTCGGCGAAGTGCGGGACTGGCCGCTTTCGCGCCGCTCGCCGGCGTGCCGGGTGTGCGTTTCATCAGCCTGCAGAAGGGGCCGGCGGCAGCCGAGCCGGCGCCAACCGGGCTGGTGATACATGACCCGATGCCGGAGGTTGGCGACTTTGCCGATACCGCGGCGATCGTCGCCGGCCTTGATCTGGTGGTCAGCGTCGATACCGCGGTGGTGCATCTGGCCGGTGCACTGGGCAAGCCGGTGTTCCTGCTGGACCGCTATGACAATTGCTGGCGCTGGTTCAGCGGGCGGGACGACAGCCCCTGGTATCCAGGGCTGCGGATCTTTCGCCAGGAGCGGCTGGGGGATTGGACGACGCCGATGCGCCGAGCGACCGAGGCGCTGCGGGGCATGGCCAAGCCTCATTCACCAAATTAGCGCCACAACTCCGGCGTGTCCTTTATGGCACTCAAGAAAATCCAAAACCTGTGAACTGTCTCACAGCGGCCAGAGCACCCTTGCCGGATGATTGCCGCCGCGGCAGCAAATTCGCTGCCGCCGAGGCAACATAGGGAGGAGTGATAGCCATGCTCCCATTCCTGGTGGACAGGAACTGGTTCGAGGACTGGTGGTATAATAATCGACCGCGCCAGAAGCGGCAGTCGCCCACAACGCGGCTCACACGGCTCGCCGTCTGCATCGTCCTGGTAGTCGGAAGTGCCGTTGTCGCGAGTCAGCTCCGCAGCGCCGACATAACAAGCAACGCACATATCAGCCGCACTGGCAGTATGACGGACTGACTGCGTAGCGCTCTCCCAGTGCTGCGCAGGCAGCATCACGCCTGCTGCAGGGCGAGTTGGTTGCCGATGGTCGCGTCGTACGCGGCCGGGCTCGCCGCGATCACGCTGCGCTGAATAAGCGCTCCGCCATCCGGTCGCATGAATGCGTTCCCGACCGGGTATGGCAGGTAAGCTTGCTTTCTCGGCTGCCCGGAATTAGACGTTGAAGCGGAACAGCAGTACTTCGCCGTCGGCGACGCGGTACTCCCGGCCTTCGGCCCGCATCTTGCCGGCTTCCTTTGTCCCCGCCTCCCCCTGGCAGGCGACATAACCCTCGTAGCTGATCGTTTCGCAGGCGATGAACCCGCGCTCGAAATCGCCGTGGATCACGCCGGCGGCTTGCGGCGCCTTGGTACCGCGCACCACCGTCCAGGCGCGGGCTTCCTTCGGCCCGACGGTGAAGAAGGTGATCAGCCCCAGCAGGTCGTAGCCGGCGCGGATGACACGATCCAACCCACTGTCGTGCAGTCCCAACCCGGCCAGGAACTCGCCGCGATCGGCTTGGGGCAGTTGCGCCACCTCTGCCTCGATCGCGGCCGAGACCACGACGGCGCGCGCCCCCTCGGCCGCCGCCCGCTCCATCACGCGGGCAGAGAATGCATTCCCCGCCGCCGCTGCCGCTTCCTCGACATTGCAGACGTAGAGCACCGGCTTGGCGGTCAGGAGCTGCAAGCGCTGGACCGCTTCCGCCTGCCCCTCCGGGATCGCCGTGCGCGCCGGGCGGCCGGCGGCAAGTGCCGCCGCGATCGGCTCGATCAAGGCGAGCTGCGCCGCGCTTTCCTTGTCACCGCCGCGCGCACGCTTCTGGAGCCCAGTAAGGCGCCGCTCCAGGCTCTCCAGATCCGCCAGCATCAGTTCGGTCTCGACCGTCTCTGCATCCCGGATTGGATCGATCGAGCCTTCGACGTGCGCCACGTCGGGGTCCTCGAAGCAGCGCAGCACGTGGATGATCGCGTCCACCTCCCGGATATGTGCGAGGAACTGGTTGCCGAGCCCCTCACCGCGCGACGCGCCGCGCACCAGCCCGGCAATATCGACGAATTCCAGCGAGGTCGGTACCACCCTGGCCGACCTGCCGATGGAGGCCAGCACGTCAAGCCGCCGGTCGGGCACGGGCACGCGGCCGACATTCGGCTCGATGGTACAGAACGGATAATTCGCGGCTGCGGCCGCAGCCGCTGTCAAGGCATTGAAAAGCGTCGACTTGCCCACGTTGGGCAGGCCCACGATGCCGCAGTTGAAGCCCATCCTACGTCTCGTTCTCCCGCGCCAGCAGCGCGACCTTGGTCATGAACTCCTCGGGCCGGCCCTCGGCGAGCAGAGGTGCCGCGTCGGCCACCGCGTCGAGCAGCGGCAGCAGCCAGACTCGGTCGTTGGGCCCGAAATCGCTCAACACATGGCCGAGCACACGCTCCTTCGACCCCGGATGGCCGATGCCAAGACGCACCCGCCAATAGTCCGGCGAGCCCAGGACCCGATCCATGCTGCGCAGCCCGTTATGGCCGGCAGCTCCGCCACCGCGCTTCACCCGCACCTTGCCGGGCACGAGATCGAGCTCGTCGTGGAACGCGGTGATCGCCTCGAGCGGAAGCTTGTAGAAGGCCGCCGCTGCCTGAACGCTCTCGCCGGAGACGTTCATATAGGTCTGCGGCTTCAGACCGAGCACCTTCTGATTATCGACTGTGCCCTCGGCGACCAGGCCCTTGAAGCGGCGACGCCAGGGGCCGAAGCCGTAGCGGATGGCAATCGTGTCGAGCGCCATGAAGCCGATGTTGTGGCGGTTGCGCGCCATCCCTGGCTCGGGATTGCCGAGCCCGACCCACAGCAGCACGGCGCATCAACGTAGAAAACACCTCTCCCGCTTGCGGGAGAGGTGAAAGTACATCGCCCGCTGCCTCACCTTCGTGCGGCACCCTTGGCGGGGGCTTTGGCCGGGGTGGCGGGAGCGGCGGCGGGCGCCGGGGCAGCGGCGGCCGGGGCGGCGGCCGCGGCGGCTGCCTCGGCGGCGGGCTCGCCCATCTTGGTGGGGGGCGCCACAGTGGCGACCACGAAGTCGCGATCGGCAATCACCGGCTGGACGCCTTCAGCACCTTTCAGATCGTGCCAGCGCACATTGTCATTGAACGTGAGGCCGGTCAGATCGGCAGTAAAGCGCTCGGGGATATTGTCCGGATCGCAATACGCCTCGACTGTATGGCGGATGATGTTGAGCACGCCGCCGCGCTTGAGCCCGTCGCTCAGCCCCTCGTTCTCGAAATGGACCGGCACAGCGACGCGGATGCGTTCGCCAGGTGCGAGGCGCTGGAAATCGACATGCTCGGGGGCATCAGTCACCGGATGGTACTGCACGTCCCGGATCAGTGCGCGTTCCGTGCTGCCGTTCGTCTTCACTTCATAGACGCGCGATTGCCAGCCGGGCCGCTGCAGTTCCCGCAACACGGTGCGGGGGTCCAACGCGATCAGGGTGTTCGGGGCATGTGCGCCGTAGATTACGCCCGGAACCTTGCCGGCTCGCCGGGTCGCCCGCGCCTCTCCCTTGCCGGCGCGCGCTCGCGCTTCGGCTTCGATGGTGACGACAGTGGCCATGGTCCGCGCTCCTGCAATTGCCGCGCCGAACAGGGGCGGCGGCGGCCATGTAGCGGAACCGATCAAAGCGGGCAAGGCGCGGCAGCCCGCCGAGCGGGCCGATCATGCCGGAGCGCGGGCAAGCGCATTGGAACTTCGGCAGCCACGAACCGTATATGCTTGATACGATAAGGCGACTGTACGATCCTCCATGCCAGCCGACGCGCCGGCCTCGCCCGCCCGCTCTCGAGTGGAGACGATCGCCGATGCGCCGGCCCCGGTGGCCCGTGAGCGAGAGAGGGTCCCGGAGGCCCCCGTCCGCCGCCGGTCTCGCCGGCGACTGCGCTATGCGCTCTTTGCCCTCGGAGCCGTCGTCCTGAACGTCGGCGGCCGGCTGAGCGGCGGCCTCTACGAGGAAACCGACGATGCGGACGTGCAAGCCAATGTCCTGACGGTTTCCACGGACATTTCCGGGATCGTGGATCAGATCCCGGTGCAAGAGGGCGAGCACGCAAAAAGGGCCAGTGCTGTTCCGCCTCGACCCGCTCAAGTTCCAGATCGCGCTCGACAAGGCCCGCGCCAATCTGGGGCAGACCGTGCTGAATCTCGACTCGCTCAAGACGGACTACGTGCATGCCCAGCGCCAGGCGGCGGCGGCGCAGGCGATGGTGGAAGCCGACCAAGCGACCTACGACCGCTACGCCGCGCTCGTAAAGGAGCGGGCGGTCGCTGAACAGCTATACGACGACGCCAAGTACAAGCTTGCGTCGGACCAAGCCGCCCTGGGTGCCAACAATGCACAGGAAAAGGCAGCGCTGGTCCTCGACGGTGAAGCTGTGCTTCACGGCCGCAACGCGCGCCACTGCGTTGGGCTGACGGCCGGCCTCAGCTCCACAGCGATCTATAATAGCCGATTTGTCGAGATGGATGTGAGGTTCCACGAAGCCGCCGCATACGAGACAACCCTCGGCATCGTGTTCTTCGGCAGCGGTCGCCAGCTGTGGGTTAATTGCGACGATCTGGCCGCCAGCAACGCCGATATTGATCGGTGCCGCGTGCGGCGTGCTTGCGAGTTGTGCGTTGCGGATAACGAGGTCCATTGTCACCGCTCCCCAAAGCCTGCGAGAGGGCGTATCGATTTGCTACCCCAGAAAGTGCGGCCACGCGCGGCTGCGAGCAACTCCTTCTCCCTCGCTCGAAAGTCGCCGGACTGGCGGTTCTGTCAGGAGTTGCGGGGCGCAGGACCTCTGGTTGGCCGACGCGGCCGCCGGTAGGGTCTCGCCCTTTCTGAAGGGCGCAGACGGGAATGCGGTGCCGGGGCTGCGGTTCGGTGGCCATCACGGAGCGACCGGAGCGCACGGCTCAAGGATAGCGCCGGTTTCGGTGCCGCGAGTACAACGCATGAGACTAACTCATGCGAAGCCTGACAAACCGTCGTTTGTGCATAAGCGCAAGCGAACCATGCGTAAGCAACAGACAACTCAGGACGACCCTGATCTGGCGCCTAGCTGGGCGGCGAACGGGGGGCGCTACTGCTGCAATCGAGCGGCGTCGGCAACTGCATCAACACGTTGGCGCTGCAGGTCGCGCGCGCGTTCCGCTACTGATGGTCGCGACCGTGTGCGGCGGCTGGGCCGGATGGGCGTCATGACCTGGCGGGCGGACGGGCCTGAGGACGAGAGACGATCACCGCGCAGCGCTGCAACCACGGCGTTCGATGGCGACAGCGCGTGCGCCGTTCTACTAGGTCAAGGCTCACAATGACTGGGACTTATCCCAAATACCTCCAAATTCTCGACCGCCCACCGAGCGAGCAGACAGTGAATTTTCAGGACGTTCTGACTGCGGTCGGGAGCAAGTTGTTACCGCGCGGCGGACGGGACGTGACGGTTTGGATGAATTTCTTGAATATATAGCTATGGACTGGTTGAAAAACACGAAGCGCCGCCAACGTCTGATGGCAGACGCCGGAGGCAGCGTATCACATGGTTGAAGCCCGCAAGGTGATAGGTTAGCCGCAAGGGCGGTTTTTTGGTGCTGGAGACTTCTGCCGTCCGGCGGGTAGTTTGGTGGCCGAGCCAGAGGAACGCGCCTACGAACGCTGCCGGTCAGCCTGCAACGGCAGCATCAAACTCGGAAGCTCGGGTCCCCAACGGCAGCGGGACCGATTCGCCAGGAGGAATAAAAGCGCCAGCTCCTGCGCAGCGCGGACGCGCGTTCTACAAGCGGGGGTAAGTTGAAGATACTTGTTTACGCTGCGGCCGCATAAACGCGACCCTGAATCTAGGCCTCGAAGAGCAGCTGAAGCCAGACGTTCACAAAACGCAGGTCGACCTAGCGCTCGACGACCAAAGCCCCTTTTACCGCGCCGGCCTTCTCCGATCGACCCGCCGCGGCCCTCCGAAGGCATCTCGCGCCGCCGCGAGGATCTCTGCTGACAAGGCAGGATCATCGACAGCTCGGGCGAGCGTCAGCGCCCCAACCATTCCTGCGAGCGTCGTGATTGCGCGCTTGCGCCGGCTTGCCGCAGTACCGTTCCTCAGCAGACGGGTGAACCGGTCGAGCTGAGCGCGTACGTGCGCGGTCAGCCCGCGGCGGGCGCCGCCACCCTGACGCACCATATCGGCGCCTAAGGCTGCGACGGCACAACCATTCGCGCGGTCGGCGCAGTGTCGCTCCGACAGATAACCGGACACGAGATCGCTCAGCTTCGTGTAGCGGCTTTGTTTCTCGGCTCTCCAGCGCGCGCGCCACCGCTTCCGCGGCGAGATCGTCCTTCGATTGGAAATGACCGTAGAATCCGCCGTGCGTGAGACCGGCGGCGTTCATGATTGCATCGACGCCCACGCCGTCGAAGCCATGCTCACGAAACATGCGCGCGGCGGTTTCCACGATCCGCTCGCGATTCTTCGCCGCCTGCTGCCGGCTCACCCGCATCTGTCCCTCTCTTCCTTCCCCTCTATCCGGCACCAAAATCGGCAGAGTCCCCCGTTGGCCCTGAAAAATCAGGGAGATAGTCTGCGTTTGCGAATCGAGAACCATCACCAACGGGGTGCGGGATGCTGTCACAAGGCGTGCTGGGTTTCCAGTATGAAGCAGAACCGTCGGCGGCCGGGCTAACCTCGTTGGCTGGTCTGCCGCTCTATCTGGAGCTGGTGAAGGCAAGCGGCTTGGCGGCAGCGATCCGCCAACATGTGCATGTTGCGGGCGAACAAGGCTGGCTGGACCTTCAGATGGTGCTCGCAGTGCTGCTGCTGAACCTGGCGGGGGGCGATTGCGCCGCGGACCTGGACCGGCTGGAGCAGGACGCCGGGTTTGCAGCATTGCTGAGAGCGATCGAGCGGGAGTTGCTGACGCGCCGGGAACGGCGGTCGCTGAGGACGCGCTGGCGGCGGGAGCGGCAGCGCGCGGTGCCGTCGGCGTCCTCGGTGCTGGACTGGCTGGAACGCTTTCACGATGCGGCGGCGCCGAAAGCGGTTGCCGGCAGCGCGTCCATCCCGCCAGTGACGGAGGCGCTGCAAGGCTTGTGGCGGGTCAACCAGGTATTGCTCGGCTTCATGCAGACGCATCAGCCGAGGCGGACGGCGACGCTGGACATGGATGCGACGCTGATCGAGACGCACAAGCGCGACGCACTGCCCTGCTACAAGGGGTTCAAGGCATATCAGCCGCTGAACTGCTGGTGGGCGGAGCAAGGCAGCATGCTGTATTCGGAGTTCCGCGATGGCAATGTGCCGGCGGGACACGAGCAGCTTCGGGTGCTGCAAGCTTCGTTGCGGTACCTGCCGGCGAGCGTGACGAAGGTTTCGCTGCGCTCGGACACGGCAGGCTACCAGGAGGAGCTGCTGCTGTATTGCGGCGAGGGGAAGGATCCGCGCTTCGGCGTGATCGACTTCGCGATCGGCGCTGACGTGACCGAGGCGTTCCGAACGGCGGTGCTGGCAACGGCGGAGACCGAGTGGCAGCCGTTGGTCCGCATGTTCGAAGGCAAACCGCAGCAGACCGATCAGGAGTGGGCGGAAATCTGTTACGTGCCGAACTGGGCGGGGCACAGCCGCAAGCGGGCGGACTACCGGTTCCTGGCGATCCGCGAACCGCTGCGCCAACTGCCGCTCGGCGATGAGGCGCAACTGCCGTTTCCCACCCAGCAGTTCGGTAGCAAAGGCACCTACAAGCTGTTCGGTGTCGTTACCAACAAGCAAGACGCCGGCGATCAGGTGATCTGGTGGTTGCGCGAGCGCTGCGGCAAGAGCGAGCAGGTGCATGCCGAACTCAAGACCGATCTTGCCGGCGGGCAACTGCCATCCGGGGTGTTCGGTGCCAATGCTGCATGGTGGGCGCTGGCGATCCTGGCGCACAACCTGAATGCCGCGATGAAGCGGCTGGTGCTGGGCGCGGGTTGGGCGACCAGGCGGATGAAGACGCTGCGCTTCCATCTGCTCGGGCTGCCCGGCCGCGTGATCAGCCACGCCCGCCGCCTGATCATTCGTCTGGGTGTCGGCGCCGAGGCGCTGGGCGCGATCATCACCGCCCGAGAGACGATCCGGGCGCTGGCCTGCGGACCCGCCGGATAAGCCCCGGCCGGACGCTGCCTCCATCTTCGCTGGCTTCCGCTTCCGCCGGTCAGGCGGCCATCGCTCCCGCATGTCCTGTCGCCAGCGGCGAGACTCGCGATGGTTGCACCGCTTCCGGCCACGACTCGCGGGGCGTGCCGCCGTGGCGATCACACTGCTACTTTGCGTCTGCCGCACACGAAAAGTCCCAACAAAGCCGCATCAAGCACAGTTCGTGCCAACCAGCCCACCCGCCAACTGCCCGTTTGTTCCGGAATTATGGTTCCGCACGGCCCTTGACAGGATATGGACGAGTATCATGTACCCGCATGGATGATGATCGTCATTTATAAGGCCCGACGCAGGCAAGAACACCCCTCCGCGCGCTACCGCGCATGAAGGCCAGCAACTCGTGACCTGAAGGATACAGTCATGACTCCACGCTCGGTCGTTCTCTGCGATCCGGTGCGAACCCCGATTGGCACGTTCGGCGGCAGCCTCAAGGACATCGTGGCGCCTGACCTCGGGGCTATCGCCATCAAGGCTGCCGTCGCGCGTGCCGGGCTCAAGCCCGAAGAAATCGAGACCGTGGTCATGGGCAACGTCGTCCAGGCAGGCGCCAAGATGAACCCGGCGCGTCAAGCGGCGATCCTCGGCGGGCTGCCGGTCACCGTCCCAGCCATGACTGTGAACCGCGTCTGCGGCTCCGGGGCGCAGGCCATCGTGTCAGCGGCGCAGGAGATCCTGCTCGGTGGGGCGAACGTCGCCGTGGCCGGCGGGATGGAGAACATGGACCTGGCGCCGTTCCTGGTGGCGCGCGGCCGTTGGGGCTATCGCCTGGGCGACGGGCAGCTCTATGACAGCGTGCTGCGTGATGGGCTGAACGACGCCTTCTCCGATCAACCTTCGGGCTGGCACACCGAAGATCTCGTCCGCGAGTTTCAAATCGACCGAGAAGCACAGGATCGATGGGCGCTGCGCTCGCAGCAGCGCTTCAGCGCGGCGCAGGCTGCCGGCAGGTTCAAGGCCGAGATCGTGGCGGTCGAGCTTCCGGGGCGAAAGGGCCCGACAGTGTTCGAGGCGGACGAACACAACCGCCCGGGCACGACGCTCGCGGCGTTGGCCGCGCTGAAACCCGCCTTCCGCGAGGGCGGAACCATCACCGCCGGCAACGCGCCGGGACTGAACAGTGGTGCCGCCGCGATGGTTGTGGCCGATGAATCATGGGCGGAGCGGCGTGGCCTCACGCCGATGGCCCGGCTCGTCTCCTACGGCATCGCCGCCGTCGAGCCCGGCATGTTCGGCCTCGGCCCGATCCCCGCCGTCAAACAGGCGCTGCAGCGTGCGGGCTGGAGTCTCGGCACGGTGGAACGGGTCGAGATCAATGAGGCTTTTGCGGCCATCGCCATCGCGGTGACACGCCAACTCGGACTGCCGCAGGACATCGTCAACGTTGAAGGCGGCGCCATCGCCCACGGCCACCCGATCGGTGCGACTGGTGCCGTGCTCACCACCCGCCTCATTCATGATCACGAGCCGGCAGATCGATGTCGGCAGCCTGGTTACCGCCGACGCGAACAGCGGAACGCCCATGTTCTCCATCGCGCATACCAATGTTCTGCGGGTGCAGATCTACGTCCCACAGGAGGATTATTTTGGCCTCAAGGATGGCCAGCAGGCCGAGGTGACGGTACCGGAGCTGCCCGGTCGCGTGTTCCACGGCCGGCTCGCGCGCAACGCAAGCGCTCTGCGGGCCGACACGCGTACGGTGCTCGCTGAAATCGATGTCGACAACCGGGACGGCACTCTTGCACCGGGCATCTATACCGTCGTGCGGCTGGACGAGCCGCAGCTCTATCCGGTCATGTCCGTCCCCTCACAAGCGCTCATCTTCGACAAGGACGGGCTGCAGGCCGCGGTGTACGAGAATGGCGTTGCGCGGCTGCGGCATCTCGATGTTGCCGCCGATAACGGCGGCACGGTCGATGTGCGTGCCGGTTTGCGACCGGGCGACCGGCTCATCGTGAACCCACCGATCGGCGTCACCGACGGCATGCGGGTGACGACGCCAGTTCCATCGCAGCGTGTCGCCGATGCGGCCTCGGTTCGAGCTGCGGGAGAGCTTCCCTGCCTAGATCACCACCTTGGTGACGGTCGATTTTGCAACCCGCGCATTCAACGTGCCCGTTCCGGATGAAAGCGCCGCGTTCAAACGCTGGTATGACGCTGTCGCGGCGAGACCGAGTGCAGCAGCGTAGGAGGATACCTTGAGCAAGATCACGTCGGAGCAAAACAAGGCTCTCGTCCTCGAAGCCTTCGACACGCTATTCAACAAGCAGGACTACAAGGCAGCCGAGCGCTTCTGGTCGCCAGCCTATATCCAACATAGCGCGCATATCGCGCCGGGGCGCGAGGGGCTCTTCGAACTTGTCAAGGCCGCACCGAGAGAGTTGCACTACGAGAATGCGCTGATCGTTGCTGAGGGCGACCATGTTGTGCTCCACGGCCGGTTTTCCGGGATCGGGCAGCCAGTCAATTGGGTCGTGGTCGACATCCTGCGCATCGAAAACGGCCTGCTCGCCGAGCATTGGGACGTCATCCAGGACGAGGCAACGCGAGAGTCGTCGAAGAGCGGCCTGCCCATGTTCGGGGACAAATTCCCCGCCTGATGGCCGCAGCCAAGTACACCCGATTATGTAAGCTGAACGGGAGGACAGGATGAGCGACCTTTTGGCTCTGGCCGTCGTCGGCGAGTGTACCCGCTCGTCACCGACAACCGAAAAATCTCGGAGCCCGTGCTGGTAGCGATCGACATCGTGCGCCTCGACTTCGAACCGGCGTGAGCGATTGCTTGGAAGGAGGGCCAGATGAAAGTCGCGATCCTTGATGACTATCAGAATTTCGCGCTTGAGATGGCGGACTGGTCTTCCATCGCCGGCAGGGCCGAAATCACCGTCTTCAATGATCATCTCGCCGATCCGGACGCAGTCGTCGAAAGGCTGCTGCCGTTCGACGTGATCTGCGTCATGCGGGAACGGACGCCGCTGCTGCGCGGGGTCATCGAGAGGCTTCCGCAGCTCAAGCTGATCGCCTCGACCGGATCGCGCAACGCCTCGATCGACAGGGTGGCGGCCGAGGAGCGCGGCATTCGCGTTACCGCGACCGGCTACCGATCAACACCCACGATCGAGATCACATGGGCGCTCATTCTTGCCAGCGCGCGCCAGATCGTCCGGGAGAGCAATTCTGTCCGCGACGGCGGCTGGCAGACATCGATCGGCCGCGAACTTGACGGCAGGGTGCTGGGCGTGTTGGGCCTGGGCAATATTGGGGGACAGGTCGCGCGTATCGGCCTCGCCTTCGGCATGAAGATCATCGCCTGGAGCCAGAACATGACGCCCCAGATCGCCGAGGCCGCGGGGGCGACGTTAGTGACGAAGGACGAGCTGTTTCGCCAGGCCGATGTGGTGAGCATCCATCTGATCCTGAGCAAGCGCACGCGCGGCCTTGTAGGCGCCGCTGATCTTGCGCTCATGAAGCCCACCTCCTGGCTGATCAACACGTCGCGCGGTCCCGTCGTCGATGAAGGCGCTCTCGTCCAGGCCTTAAGATCGCGCGCGATTGCAGGAGCCGCGGTCGACGTCTTCGACACCGAGCCCTTGCCGGCCGATCATCCCTTTCGGGCCTTGGACAATGTGCTGGCCACGCCGCACATCGGATACGTTGCAGAGGATCTCTATCGCACGTTCTATGGTGACGCTGCTGCAAGCATCGGCGTCTGGCTTGATGAGGTCGCGGGCGGCAATCGGGCGTGACCCGCCGACGCGTGTTGCCGTTACCGATCGCAGGTTTCGATCGGCGAGAGCACTTTGGCACCAAACTACATTTTCTGGCGTTTCTTTGGCAAGCTCAAGAGTGCCGAGTTCTCGCTCCTCTTTGTTGGGCCTTGGGCTGCCGCTGGTGATCTTGGATCCATTTCTCGATGAGCCGGTCGAGTTCGTCGAGTTGCTGCGGAGAGTGTGTTTCCGGAGCAAATCCCATTTCGAGCCATCCGGCCGGAACTAACGAACGGCCCATTTCTGTAGATAAGCAGACGTTTGTTCTTGGGAATTGTCGACGCCAGGAAGCGACCTCAAGCTGACGTTCATGCCCTCGCAAGCGAATGGTCGGGTCGGCTGGAGAGTTCTACATTCGCTTGGAATTGCTTGCCCGTCTGCGGCAATCGCCGACGCAGTCAATTCTTCGAGCAGCGCCTTCGCCTCTTTCAGATCGGGCATGCCGAAGCCTTTGGTGAACCAGCCATAGATCGACGCGAGGAGTTCATGGGCTTCAGCGCAGCGGCCCTGATCGCGGCGCAGCCGGGCGAGGCTCATGGCGGCGCGCAATTCCCAGAGCTTGGCCTCCTGCTCCTTGGCGATGCTCAGGGCTTTGCAATACAGTTCCTCGGATTCCTCGGCATGCCCTTGCCGCAGCAGCAGTTGACCTTTGTGCCTGTATAGCTCCGCTGCGAACCAGCGCTCACCTGTCCTTTCGGCAATCTGCAGGGCGGTGTCCAGCCGGGTCATGGCCTCCTCGATTTGCCCGGCGATCTCACATGCCTTGGCCAGGAGGGCGATGAAATAGGGCTGCCATAACACCGCCCCGGTCGTCGCACGATAAGCGCTCAGACCGCCGTACAGAAGCGATATCCCCTCCGCCACATCGCCACGCTTGACCTTGCCCCACCCGCGATAGAGCGCTCCTAGCGCACCCCAAAACGCTAAACCTCGTTCGGTCGCAACCGCAACGAGCTCGTCTGCCTGTCAGGGCCGTGATGATCGACAACGGGCTTGACCCAGCCGATCGCGCCAGCTTCGCCCACGTCCAATGGAAAGTCAGAGACACGTTGAACCGCCTCCACCAACGCGGACTACTCGCGTCGGACGGCGCCGGCCACGGCGTCCTCTGGCGGATCGCCGATCAGGCGGCTTGACGAAGTTCCTCCCTCTGGCGATGCCGCTGCCAATATCCGATCCAGGCACGTGATGGCGGATGGCCCAGGGCCAAGCGGCCACATGCATTGAATTGGGTTCCGGTGGCGTGGCGGCGCATGTCTTCGCGCCACGCCATTTCACCCGCATACTGGCCAAGATGAGGCCCGGCGATTATGGTGATGCTGACCAAATCTCCGCGCGTCGCAACCGGGAGATATAGGTTTCTGCCTGGTTCGCGCAGGCGCCATCCTTGCTGTAGGCTTCGCGATGATTGATCCGCTTCATTTTAAAGCTCGCAGGGAGATCGTCCCAAGCTCTTGCCTCGTTGGCGTGGACCGTGCTGCCTCTGGCGACGCGACGGCGAATGATCGGGACCGCCTCGGCCTCATGTTTCACGACTGCCGTGACGGTCGGGCCGCCCCGCTGGCGCATCACCACGACGCAGCGGCGCTTGCCGCTTTTGTGTTGGCGTCGACGCCGATCAACGCGAGCGGCCCGATGATTTTCCGGCCGGACGTTGCCGCCAAACCATCCGCCATCGATCTCAACGACCCCGCTCAAACGGGTCGTCGCGAAGTTCGACGCCAAAGCGCATCGCAGCTTGTGCAGCAGGACAAACGCGGTCTTCGCATGCAGCCCCAGATAGCGGCTCAACTGAAGACTGCTGATGCCCTTGGCGGCGTTGACGAACAAGCTGAAAGCCATGAGCAGAGTCCGAACCGGCAGCTTCCGGCACGCGAGCGAGGTTCCGCTGGTCGCCGAGAACTGCCGGTGGCAGGCCTTGCATTTGAACAGCCGGCACACCGATAGGTATAGACGGCCGCGCAGCTGCAATTGGGACAGATCGGGGCGCCGTCGGTGTCGGGCCACCGCATACCGCAGAGCATCTTGTGCGCTGCGTCTTCTGACAGATCGCAAAGATCGACCAGCGACAGCGTCCGCGCCGCCGCGGACATGAGAAAGTGTTGCGCCACGGCAGCGGTCCAGGAAAAAGGCCATGGCTTCTCACGGTGTGGCGGCTGCTTGGTGAGTTTGCGCCATGATACAGGAAATTTGCGACAGAACCGCATGTGTTGCATTCACGTCCCCGCTAAGACAATCCGCTCGATACTCTTGCTCCTATCAGCGACAGCGGGGCGCAGTTAATTTTTCCGGCCGCCAGCCGGAGACGGCGGCCCTCCGCCGGGCATTGTCACGGTAACCAGGGTTGGCGGCCGTGGCGGAAGCGGTCGAGACTGGCGGCATGAAGCCGCCACCCGACCCCCACTACCGCCATCGGTTCCCAGCCGAGATCATCTGCCACGCCGTCTGGCTATACCACGTGTTCAGCCTCAGCCTGCGGGACGTTGAGCTGCTCCTGGCTGAGCGCGGCGTCGTGGTCTCCTACGAGACGGTACGACGCTGGTGCAAGAAATTCGGCGCGAGTTTCGCTGACCGCTTGCGCCGCCGCCGGCCCCGGCCAGGGGACAAGTGGCACCTGGACGAGGTCTTCATCCGAATCTGAGGCGTGCAGCACTATCTCTGGCGTGCCGTCGATCAGGATGGCGTCGTGCTCGACATCCTCGTTCAGGCCCGGCGCGATGCCAACGCCGCGAAGCGCTTCTTCAAGCGGCTTCTGAAGGGTTTGCAATATGTACCGCGGGTGATCGTGACCGACAAGCTGAGGAGCTATGACGTCGCTCAGCGTCAACTGCTTCCCGGCGTCGAGTTCCAGGAGGTCGCGGGCGAGCGAGGGAATGTCGGCGCCCTCGGCGATCGTGCAGACCGCAACGTCTGCCTCGGCCAGCCTGTTGATCGTGTTGTGCGCCGCCTTCAGGGTCAGACCGGCAGCCCGCAGACGCCGTGCGACCGTGATGCGCTTATCGAACCGGCCCACGCGGCGCACCACGAGGGTGACCAACTCGCCGGAAAACAAGGGCGGCGGGTCGGCGTCCCGGACCGGCCCCAGACGTGCGAGCCGCTCCCGCAACGTAGAGTTCGTCGACATCAAGAACTCTCCGTCACCCATCCGCCAATCCTCGAAGCGCGCCCCGACCGAGAGTGTTGGGACCGACTCCACACACGTGAAGATCCCAAACTTGCGCCGAGCGGCCTTGGATACAAAGATACCCGAGCATATCGATCTCGTACCAGCCGTCGCTCAGGCGGACTGCGACGAGATCGTCTGGAGTAATTTCCAGATCTTCCACGCTCCAAGGCATAGCGCCTCCTCGAATGGGTAATGGAAAGTTTCGTCAGCATTCCAGATCGATCTTGAACAAAAGATAGGGTCTTCAGGAAATCGAGTGGGCGGTTTTGGGGGATCATAGCGGCGGAAGCATGATGGAGAGGACTTTGAGGCGGAGATATTCCTCGTCCTTCAATCCGTAGGCTCGTCGCTGGCAGACCCGGACCTTGTTGTTGAGGCCTTCGACGAAGCCGAGTGAGACTTTGTTCTGCGGCTGGCAGTAGGCGGTGATGCCGTGCCCGTGGCGATCGATCATGTCGGCGAAACGCTCGTATGGCTTGAGCCGCTGCCATTTGAGGCTGGCCCGCCAGTTGTCGAAGAAGCGCCGCGCCCAGCCCTCCCGCCGGTAGTCCCAGAGCTGGCCGAACGCTTCCTTCAGCAGATAGGCGGTGTTGAGGCGCTTATTGGCGGCCAACAGTAACGCGAGCGAGCGTTTGCCGCCGAGCGTGAGATTGTCGCGGTGTGACAGCAGGGTGTACTTCTGCCCCTTGATGAAGCGCCGGTCGCTGCCTCGCAGGCGGGCATATTCGGCCTTGCGTACCCCGTCGAGCGCCTCGCCGAGGTGGCGCATGATATGGAACTTGTCGAATAGGATCGCCGCCTGCGGCGCCGTCTCCCGCGCCACGTTGCCGAACGGCTTCCACATGTCCATCACGATGAGCCTGATCTTGCTGGTCTTCTTGGGTCCTAGCCAGGCGTAGAACTGAGCCATGCTGGCCTCTGAGCGGTCGTCTCCGCCGAACCAGATCGGCCGCTTGCGAACCAAGTCGCTGACCACGATGCGATAGGTATGGCCCTTGCGGATCGAGATCTCATCAATGCCTATCACCTCGGGTGTCGGTGCGCCGGCACGCTCGATCTGGGCGCGCATGTACTGCATCTCTAGCGTCTTGACCGTGTCCCAGTCGAGCTTCAGCTCCTTGGCCACGTCGCGGATCGAAGCCTGCCTGCAGCGACGGCCGACGTAGAACGCAAAGCGCTTGGTGAAGTGCGGGTTGTCTGACAGGAAATCCAGCCGTTCTAGCTTCACGCTGTCGCAAATACCGCACGCCACACGCCGCATCTCGAGCTCCAGAACGATGCGAAAGCCGGCGCTCGGAAGATCCCGGACCCACCGCTTCCGCCGGTCGTACCAGCCCGACTGGACCCGCCCGCAGCAACCGCAAACGGTTTTTTTGAGCGCCGATCGAGCCTGACGATCCGTACATCCCGATCACCGAATACACCGCGTACCGTCGCTTGCGCACGAAACCCCGCGAACGAATACCCATCCGACAGCCGCCGCCGTCGCTTGTCCGATCGTGCCATGCCTCATCATGCCGGAATCCGAGGCAGCACCAAACTCCAAAAAGCCAGTCTCCATCATGCTTCCGCCGCTATGATCCCTCAAAACCACCCACTCGATTTCCTGAAGACCCAAAAGATAGATGGAGCATCTATACGCGAATCGCGGATAGTCTATCAACCCGACCGCCCCAGCACCCCCATCAACTCCCCCCACTCCCGCTTGTTCAGGCCGCTCCCTGCCTGCTCCACCTGCTCCCCGGCCAGCATCCGGCGGACCACCGCCAGCATAGGCGCCGACAGAGTCGCGGCCCCAAGGCGGTAGTCGCGAAACGCCTGGCAGGCAAGCGGCACCCACGCAGCAACTGTCTCTAGAATGGCCTCTGCGTAGGCACGGATTTCGTATTGTGCGTGCGGGTCGACCCGGAGCGACAGGAAGTGCAGCAGGTTGTGCAGGTCGATCTTCCAGTACCACTGGGTGTATATGTTTGTGGGGAGCACCATGCGGGCCAGCTCACGTGCAATCCCATGACGGTTCGGGTCTAACACGTTTCCGTTTGCGTCCTCGTTCAGCAACTTTGTGTATATCGTGTAGTCTCGCGCAGCTTCATCCTTAATCCATTGAAGAACCTGCCGAGCCTCATCCGGAGGGAGCGGCGCCTCACGCCCTTGTCGGTTTGTGCTCGATTGCTCCGCGATGTGGCGTGGGTGACATGCCTCAACGGAGGGAAAAAGGTCTGCCTGGCCCTCCCGTTCGCGTCGCTCGATTTGTCGGTCAAGTTTTTGGATGTTAAGATAGTCCACATCGGGAACATAGAATTCCTTGTCGAGAATAGAATAGCGAGCGGAATATTCGTTTACACTTGCGGTGCGGTGCCTGATCCACTGTCTCGCCACGAAAATTGGCAGTTTTACATGATACTTGATCTCGCACATCTCGAATGGCGTGGAATGCCGATGTCTCATCAAGTAGCGGATCAGGCCTTCGTCCTCGGAAACCTTCCTCGTCCCACGGCCATACGATACCCGCGCGGCCTGCACGATCGCCGCATCGCTGCCCATATAGTCGACCACCCGTATGAACCCGTGATCCAGGACCGGGATCTCCTGGTAGAGAATAGCCTCGAGGTCCGGTACCGTCGGTCGTCTCGTCTCAGCGGACGAGGAACGGGCCGCCTGGATTTCCGTCATCTGGTCGTCGGTAAGGCGCATATTCGCTCCAGAATTGGCCGCTCACAGGCGTCTATCGCATTGGGAGCCCGTTCCGCTTGACGCCGAGGCACCTTGCGGCCCGAGTTTGATGATCGATCCTATCAATCCTAGCTGGCGGGCCCAAGCGCCATGAAAGGAACACTCCCCCTTTCATCACGCCGAGGAAGCCCCTATCTTTGGCTTGGCCGGGTGACCGGCTATGGCGATAAACGGTTCGTGGAATAAGCGTCGTGGACCCGGGGGCGGTACCCGGCGCCTCCACCATTCCCCGTCAGGGGGCTTTGGGGGCGAAACAGGCTCGACACGCGCGGTAAAGACGGATCTTTCGCCCGGCATGGTTCCGCCGTTATCGGGCCATTCGACAAATGCCAACGACAATGAGGCATTCGCTGTCGCTGCATAAGCGATAAGCGCGGTTCGGGGGGCACCGGGCAACAGAAGCCCCCCATCCGCTGGCAACTGACCGCCGATCACGGTATTGTCGGCGCGATGACGGACGAACAGCAACCGACGGTCGAGAGCCTGCTGCCCTACGATGAGTGGACAGAGGCGGCGATGCGCCAGGTCGTCGTCCGCGCGCTCGCCCATGTGGCCGCACACGGCCTGCCGGGTGAGCACCATTTCTACGTCACCTTCCGGACCCAGCATCCGGGCGTCGTCATGCCGCCCCGGCTGCGCAGCCAGTACCCCCAGGAGATAACCATCGTCCTCCAGCATCAGTTCTGGGACCTGAAGGTGGATGAGGAGGCAGGGCTGATCAGCGTCGGCCTGTCCTTCGGAGGCGTGCCTTCGACGCTTGTCATCCCCTTGGGCGCGATCGTCTCCTTCGCTGATCCATATATCCGCTACGGGATGCGCTTCCGCCCCGACCATGGCCCGGCGTCAGCGGAGGCTGCGCCGGAAGAAGCGCCCGCCGCGGCGAAGCAGGAGCCGGAACAGCCGCAGGTCGTCAGCCTGGATGCGTTCCGCCACCGCGGTCCGCCGAAGGCCTGAGACCCCGCCCAACTTACGCCGAACGCTGTCCCGCCCGCCAAGGAGCGTGCCATGAACGCGCCGATCTCGCCGCCGCTCGGCTTTCTCTACGCGCGGATGTTTCCTCTGGGCCCGGCGGCGACAACGTGGAAGAGGCTGGATGTTGCCGGGCCGCGCACGGTTTCCTGCGACGGAGCAAGAGTGCTGCGGATTGCGCCGGAGACACTTACCGAGCTGGCGTTCCAGGCCTTCCGCGACGTCTCCCACCTGCTGCGCCCCGGGCATCTCGCGCAGCTCCGGGCGATCCTGGACGATCCCGAAGCCTCGGCCAACGACCGGTTCGTGGCGCTCGATCTGCTGAAGAACGCAAACATAGCCGCCGGCGGCGTGCTGCCGATGTGTCAGGACACCGGCACCGCTCTGGTGTTCGGCAAGAAGGGCCAGCGCGTCTGGGTCGACGGCGACGAAGAGCCGGCGATCGCCTGGGGCGTGCACCGCACTTACACCGAAACCAACCTGCGCTATTCGCAGATGGCGCCGCTTTCGATGTTCGAGGAGGTGAACACCGGCAACAACCTGCCTGTCCAGTTCGATATCATGGCGGCGCCCGGCAACGAGCACGCTGAGGAGTTCCACCTGCTGTTTGTCGCCAAGGGCGGCGGATCGGCCAACAAGAGCTTTCTCTATCAGGAGACGCGGGCGATCCTGTCGCCCGAGCGGTTGACGGCTTTCCTTGAGGGCAAGCTTCGCACGCTCGGAGTTTCGGCCTGTCCACCCTATCACCTCGCCGTCGTCATCGGCGGCACTTCGGCGGAGCTGACGCTGAAGACCGTGAAGCTCGCCTCCACTCGTTGGCTGGATACGTTGCCGACCCGCGGTAGCAAGGCCGGGCACGCGTTCCGCGACCTAGAGACCGAGGCGCAGGTGCTGGAGATGACCCAACTCATGGGGATCGGCGCGCAGTTCGGCGGCAAATATTTCTGCCATGACGTGCGGGTGATCCGGCTGCCCCGGCACGGCGCCAGCCTGCCGGTCGGCATCGGCGTCTCCTGCAGCGCCGACCGCCAGATCCTTGCAAAGATCACGCCGGATGGCGTGTTCCTCGAGCAACTCGAGACGGACCCGGCGAAATACTTGCCTGAGACCACCGACGCGGAGGTGGGGGACGATGCCATGCCGGTCGACCTGGACAGGTCGATGCCGGAGGTGCTGCGGCAGCTCTCCGCCTGTCCGGTGAAGACGCGGCTCTCGCTCAATGGCACGATGGTGGTGGCGCGCGACATCGCCCATGCCAGGCTGAAGCAGCGGCTGGACCGCGGCGAGGGGCTACCCGACTACTTCAAGGCGCATCCGGTCTATTACGCCGGGCCGGCAAAGACTCCGGAGGGATACGCGACCGGCAGTTTCGGCCCGACCACCGCCGGACGGATGGATGGTTACGTGCCAGATTTTCAGGCGGCAGGAGGCTCACTGGTGATGCTGGCCAAGGGCAACCGATCCCGCGCAGTGAGAGAGTTCGTGCAAGGCGCATGGCGGGTTTTATTTGGGCAGCGTTGGTGGACCGGCGGCGCGGCTCGCCCTGGACTGCATCCGCAAGGTCGAAGTGCTGGAATATCCGGAGCTGGGAATGGAAGCGGTCGGGCGCATCCGGGTGGAGAATTTCCCAGCCTTCGTCGTGATCGATGACAAAGGCAACGATTTCTACGAGGGGCTGGAGTGATGCGATTCACCATCGACCGGATCGACCACCTGGTGCTGAACGTTGCCGACGTGGAGATGACCGCAGCCTGGTATCAGCGCGTGCTGGGGATGGAGCGGGAGGAGTTTGGCCCGCAGCGGCGCACCGCTTTGAAGTTCGGTGGGCAGAAAATCAACCTCCGCCCGGCCGATTCCGATCCTCGCAGTTGGGTCACCGGGATTAACGATGCGCCGGGAGCGGGCGATCTCTGCTTTATCACCGCTGTCGGCCCGGCCGATGTCATCGCCCATCTGCACGACTGCGGCGTGGCGGTGCTGGAAGGTCCGGTGCCGCGCGAGGGCGCGCTGGGGCCGATGCGCTCGGTCTATTGCCGCGACCCGGACGGCAATCTGGTTGAGATCGCATCCTACCTACCGCGGTGACGGAGCAGGGCGTGCCTGGCCGGATCGGTTTCACGGCCTTTCTCGGGTTTCTCGGCATGATCCCGTTGGCCAATTGGATGATCGGCCATGTCGGGACCGTCTGCGCCGCCGGTCAGCCGTGTCTGGTGCCTGTATTTCCAGGGCTGTTGGCGCCGTCCGGCGTTGTGACGGTCGGCGTGGCGCTGGTGCTCCGTGACGTTGTCCAGCGTTGCCTCGGCAGGGTCTGGGGACTTGGCGCGATCGCCGCCGGTGCGGCGCTTTCTGCATTGATCGCTCCCGCCAGTCTCGTGCTGGCCTCGGCGGTCGCCTTCCTGTGCAGCGAGCTGGCCGATTTCGCGGTCTATACGCCGTTGCAGCGTCGCCGGCTGGTGCTCGCGGTGTTCGCATCGGCCACGCTGGGGCTGGTCATCGATTCGATCGTGTTCCTGTGGCTTGCCTTCGGCAGCTTGCAGTTCCTGGAAGGCCAACTGGTCGGCAAGCTATGGGCGGTACTGGTCAGCCTCCCATTCATCCGGGTACTGCGCCGGGTCGTGCCGAGCCCGGCTTAGGGTCGGGGGCTGGACTCGCCCCCGTGCCGGAACGGCCCGGACCGCCATGGGCCGCGCAGCGGTGGCGCTAGTAATCGCTGGGTCATTCCGACTGCTCCGGCGCCAGCCACCAGCAGCGCCGCGAACCAGCAAAAGCGGGACTTGTATCCGCCCAGCGCGATCAGCACGGCGAACAGCACCGTCAATCCGACCAGCCGGCCGCCCCGCCCGACGCCTCGCTGCTTTGCGAGAAGACCGAGCACAATGAACACGACAAAGAGCGAGATCGCCGCCGCTCGCACAAGGTCGAAGGTCTGCACAGACAGATAGGCGATGCCGTTGGCGATCACCCACTCCGCTTGCGCCAGAGCAGCGAGGCTCGCGCCGATGAAAGAGCCCGGGCCAACGAGGTACAGCACAACGGCCAGCACGACACCCCCCAGCCAGACGAGCGCGACGATGTTCCGACCCACGAGGTCATCCTCTGACACGAGCGCGCGTCAATGTGGGCGCCCGGCGCGCCGGACGCCAGGGATCGTCGTGTTGGCCGGGGCGAGCGCCAAGCTTACATCCGGTCGATGGACCAAATGACTCCCCTGCCCGGCTCCGGCCCGCCGCGGCTCTCCGATTTCGACTTCGAGCTACCACCCGAGCGGATTGCACAGTATCCGGCGCGACCCCGCGACTCGGCCCGCCTGCTCGTCGTCGGCGATGCGCTGGAGGATCGGATCGTGCGGGACCTGCCGTACTTGCTGCGCCCCGGAGACATCCTGGTCATCAACGACACGCGTGTGATCCCGGCACAGCTCGCGGCGAGGCGCGGCGAGGCGCGGATCGGGATCACGCTCGATCGACCGCTGGGAATCGCGAGCTGGCGTGTGCTGGCGCGGAACGCGCGGCGGCTGCACTGCGGGGATACGCTGAGCTTCGACGGCGCGCCGGAATTGATGGCGACAGTGCGGTCGCGCGATCCGGATGGCGGCGTGACGCTGGCGTTCAATCTCGACGGTGCGGCATTCGCGGGAGCGCTGCGACGGGCGGGCGCGCTCGCCCTGCCGCCCTATATCGACCGCCCAGCTGGCGTCCTGCCGCAGGATGTCGAGGACTATCAGACGATCTTCGCCGCGCGCGAGGGCGCGGTGGCAGCGCCGACCGCCGGGCTGCATTTCACCCCCGCGCTGCTCGCCGCGCTCGATCGACGCGGTGTGCGGCGGGTCAGCATCACGCTGCATATCGGCGCCGGCACCTTCCTGCCCGTGCGGACCGCGGACGTGACAGCGCACCGGATGCACGCCGAACGCGGCGAGATCACCCCGACCGCCGCCACCGCCATCAACGCAGCACGCGCGGCAGGCGGGCGCGTAGTTGCTGTCGGCACGACCTCGCTGCGGCTGCTGGAGAGCGCCGCCGCACCGGACCGCACGATCCATCCGTTCGCCGGCGAAACCGAGCTGTTCATTCTGCCAGGCTACCGGTTCCGCACCGTCGATCGGCTGATGACCAATTTCCACCTGCCGCGCTCGACGCTGTTCATGCTGGTCTGTGCCTTTGCCGGCACAAGTCGAATGCGAGCCGCCTACATGCATGCAATCGTAACCGGGTATCGCTGCTATTCCTACGGCGATGCTTGTCTGCTTGATCGTGTCCATCCTCCGCTCGCGGCGTGAGTGGTGCAGTTGATTTCAGGTTCTGAAATGACCAATCTCCCTTGCGATACCCTGACGCCGGTTCCGGCCGTAAACTCCCGGGGGGCGCAGCTCTGCGCCAGCATGGGGGTCCCTCAGGGCTCTTTTTTGTACCTGCGCAGGCGCTTCATCATTATCTTGAACGCGATCTGGCGGGAGCACGGGCACATTCTTGTAGGTGGCGATCGCCAGACGCTTGACCGCTTCCCTTCGAAACGAGGCGCGGCGTGACGGAATTCGCCTACCGCCTGGTCGCGGTCAGCGGTGCGGCGCGCGCCGGCTTGCTTGAGACGGCCCACGGCACGGTAGAGACACCGACCTTCATGCCCCTCGCCACCACCGGCACGGTGAAAGCAATGACTGCCGATGCGGTGCGTAAGACCGGTGCGCGGATCGTGCTTGGCAACACTTATCACCTGATGCTGCGGCCAGGGGCCGAGCGCGTGGCTGCGCTCGGCGGGCTGCACCGGTTGATGGATTGGCCGGAGCCGATCCTGACCAATTCGGGTGGCTTTCAGGTAATGTCGCTGGCCAAGCTGCGGACCCTCGATGCCGATGGAGTGACGTTCCAGTCGCATCTCGACGGCACCACCCTGCGGCTCACGCCGGCCCGCTCGATCGAGATTCAGCATCAGCTCGATGCCACCATCAGCATGGTGCTCGATGAGTGCACACCGTTCCCGGCCACTGAGGACGAAGCACGGCGGTCGATGGAGCTGTCGCTACGCTGGGCCGCGCGCTCGAAGGAGGCATTCCGTCTCCGCGCCGGTTATGGCCTGTTCGGCATCGTTCAAGGCGGCGTGTTCCCAGCCCTGCGTGCCGCTTCGGCCGGGGCGTTGGTCGAAATCGGCTTCGATGGCTACGCGATCGGGGGACTGGCGGTCGGCGAGGGCCAGGCGGCGATGTTCGCTGTTCTGGAAGCCACGGTCCCGAGCCTGCCCGGTGGCGCGCCGCGCTACCTGATGGGCGTCGGCACGCCGGACGACCTGGTCGGCGCTGTGCAGCGGGGGATCGACATGTTCGACTGCGTGATCCCGACCCGTGCCGGCCGAACCGCCCGCGCCTATACCTCCCACGGCGTGTTCAACCTGCGCAACGCGCGGTTTGCCGATGATGCCGGTCCGCTCGATCCGACCTGCCGCTGCCCTGCCTGCACGCGGCATTGCTGTGCGTATCTGCATCACCTGTTCAAGGCCGGGGAGATGCTAGGCCCGATGCTGCTGACCTGGCACAATCTGACCTATTATCACGACCTGATGTGCGGCTTGCGTGCCGCCATCATCGCCGGCCGGCTGGATGAGCACGCTGCGGCGCTGCGCGCCGGCTGGACGGTGGAGGAACCGCCATGACCCGATCCGACGCCGAATCCCCGTATGCCGGGCTGACTCAGCTCGGCCGCCCAACGCCGATCCCGGTCAGCCCCGACGAGGCGCAGCTTGAACGTGTGGCCAATCCGTCGCCGGGCAAACCCTATGTGGTGCGCTTCACCTGTCCGGAGTTCACCTCGCTCTGCCCGCTGACCGGCCAGCCCGATTTCGCGCATATCGTCATCGATTACGTGCCGCGCGATTGGATCGTCGAGAGCAAGTCACTGAAGCTCTATTTCGCTGCGTTTCGCAACCATGGCGCGTTCCATGAGGCCTGCACGATGGAGATTGCCGCCCGACTGGTGTCGCTGCTGGATCCGATCTGGCTGCGCATCGGCGCGTATTGGTATCCGCGCGGTGGGATGCCGGTCGACGTGTTCTGGCAGACCGGCGCACCGCCGGCGGGCGCCTGGATCCCCCCGCAGGACGTGGCCCCGTATCGGGGCCGCGGCTGAGTTCCGGCTGCGCCGAAAACGCAGTAAGATCAGGCCGCAGTTTTGGGAGAGACGATGATGAACGTCGCGTTGCGCCGCCCTCGGATGTCCGTGGAGGAATTCCTGGCCTGGGAGAACCGGCAAGAGGAGCGGTGGGAATTCGACGGCTTCGAGCCCCGGGCCATGGTGGGCGCCAGTTCGGTGCACAACCAGATTGCCGGGGCCCTCGAATTTGCTCTGCGGCAACGCCTGGCCGGCCGGTGTCTAGTTTACCGGGAAACGATGCGGCTGCGGCTCGAGCATACGGCCCGCTACCCCGATCTGATGGTGGTTTGCACACCGGTCGCCAATAACGCGCAAGAAATCACCGATCCAGTGGTCGTCATCGAAGTGTTGAGCCCGACCACGGCGAGGACCGACCGCATCGAAAAGAACCGCGAGTACCGAAGCGGCGCCCAGCATTCGGCGTTACATCCTGCTCGAACAGGACTTGATCGCCGCCGAGGTCTATGCCCGCGAAGATCAGCGCTGGCTCCGCTCCACCGTCACCGGCGACGGCATCCTTGTGATGCCGGAGATCGGCGTGGAACTGCCGCTCGCCGAAGCGTATGCAGGCCTGGAGCTTGGCCCCGAGCCGCACTGATCAGCGCGCCGCCGCCGCGCTGATCCGCGACCGGGCCCTGGCGCTCGGCTTCGATGCGGTCGGCTTCTGCCCCGCCGAACTGGGGCCGGAGGCGCGCACACGCCTCGCCGAATTCCTCGCCTCCGGCCAGCACGGCGACATGGGCTGGCTGGAAGCGCGCGCCGAGCAACGCAGCCACCCGCGGGTGCTATGGCCGCAGGCGCGCAGCGTCATCGCTCTGGGCCTTTCCTACGCGCCGAATGCCGATCCAATGGAGCCGCTGCAGCATCGCGACCGTGGTACTATTTCCGTCTATGCGCGCCATCGCGACTATCACGACGTGATGAAAGGAATGCTAAAGCACCTGGCGCAGTTCATCGTCGCTCGCTTCGGTTCGGACGTGAAGGTGTTCGTCGATACCGCGCCGGTGATGGAGAAGCCACTGGCCCAATCGGCCGGGCTGGGCTGGCAGGGCAAGCACACCAATGTGGTGTCGCGCCGGCACGGTTCCTGGCTGTTCCTGGGCGAGATCTACACCACGCTGGAACTGCCGCCCGATGCGACGCACGCCGATCGCTGCGGCACCTGCACGAGGTGTCTTGCCGCCTGCCCGACTGACGCGTTCCCCGCGCCCTATCGGCTGGACGCGACGCGCTGCATCTCCTACCTGACCATCGAGCACGCGGGACCGATCCCGCACGAGTTGCGGCCGCTGATCGGAAACCGAATTTATGGCTGCGACGATTGCCTGGCGGTCTGTCCGTGGAACCGGTTCGCCCGGGCGACGGCGCACGTCAAGCTGCGGGCACGGGACGAGCTGAACGCGCCCCGGCTGGCCGAACTGGCCGCGCTGGACGACGCGTCGTTTCGTGCGATGTTCAGCGGCTCGCCGATTAAGCGGATCGGCCGAAACCGTTTCGTGCGCAACGTCCTGATCGCGATCGGCAACTCGGGGGTGCCCGGGTTGCGCTCCGCGGCAGTGCGGCTGCTTAAAGATCCCGATCCGGTGGTGGCGGAAGCGGCCGCCTGGGCGGCGGCTCGCCTGTCCGTTCCGGCATGAGCAGCCCCATGCTCCCGTCGGTGCCGTCGTACCGGCTGGTGAAGCGCAGCTTCTCGCTTGCCGGGCATCGCACCAGCGTGGCGCTGGAGCGCGAGTTCTGGGCGGCCCTGTCGGAGATCGCCGCAGCGCGTGCCCAGGCGCTCTCGGCATTGGTGGAAGCGACCGACGCGGCGCGCGAGCCGGGCCAGCCACTCGCCTCCGCGCTTCGCATCCTGGCGCTTCGCGCATTCTTTCGGTCCGGAGGTCCCGGCGGCCGTTAACCAGCCGATAAGAACGCGTCCGCAGTCTGGTGGTCTCAGAACCGCCGCCGAGCGAGGCAAACTCCGATGCTTCACATAATGCCCGAACTCTTTCCAGAGAACAGCCGGCACGCGCCACTGAGTCCGCTGATGCTAAGCGATCGTCTGATCGGCTTGGCGAAAGACGCGGATCGGGCCGGGTTGCCGGCCATGGCCGACCAGCTCATCCGGCTGGCTTGCGACGTGTTGGAGAGCGGGCGGGGGAGCGCCGGCATAGAGGCTGAGTTGCATCCTTCGGCAAACGACCAATAGTCTGCACCGAAGATCGCGGGAGCGGGTCGGTGCTGACCTGGGAGGCGAGCTGGGAGGACGCCAGGACGGGCAAGGCGATGCTCGGCCACGGCACCGAGGTGTGGATCGTACGTGACGGGCGGATCGTACTTTGGGATGCCACCTTCAACGCCTGGGAGGAAGGCGAGCCGCCGACAACGCCGGTGCTGTGACGGGCACTTCTCTGGTTGCGTCTACCTGCACGAAGCCGACGCGGCTCCGAAGGTGCGCCCGTTCAGATGGTCGGCTGCTCGGCTCCCGGTTCGAACAGGGCCGACGCGTCGATGTCCGGCTGCTCGTCCGTTTCTTCGGCGCCGACGCGCTCGCCGCGGGCCTGCTTCTCGGCCTCGTCGGGGCTGCGGGCGACGTTCACAGTCACCGGAATCGATACTTCCGGATGCAGCACCACGCGTACCGGCGACAGGCCGAGCGACTTGATTGGATGGCTCAGCACCACCTGGCCACGATCGATCGTGAGCCCGGCGGCGGTGGCCGCCTCGGCAATGTCGCGCACCGAGACGGAGCCGTACAGGCTGCCGGATTCGCCGGCCTGTCGGATGATGACGACCGACAATCCGCCGACTCGTTCGGCGACGCGCTCGGCTTCCTCGCGGCGGCGCAGGTTCTGCGCTTCGAGCTGGGCGCGCTGCTGCTCGAACCGTTCGCGATTCTCCTTGGTGGCGCGCAGCGCCTTCTTCTTCGGTAGCAGGAAGTTGCGCGCGTAACCGGGCTTGACCTTCACCACCTCGCCCATCTGGCCAAGGTGCTCGACGCGTTGCAGCAGGATCAACTCCACGGCGGCCATGGCGCGCTCCGTCAGCTTACGATGTAAGGCAGCAGCGCCAGGAAGCGGGCGCGCTTGATCGCCAGCGCCAGCTCCCGCTGCTTCTTCGCGGACACCGCGGTGATGCGGGACGGCACGATCTTGCCACGCTCCGACAGGAAGCGCGACAGCAGGCGCACGTCCTTGTAGTCGATCTTCGGTGCGTTCGGACCGGAGAACGGGCAGGACTTGCGCCGGCGATAGAACGGTCGGCGCGCGCCGACGGCGGCGCGACGAGCGGCCGGGTTGATTTCCGCCGCGTCGGGGATGGTCTGCTGCTCGCCGCTCACGGTTCTTCTCCGCCAACACGGAAGTCTTCCAACGCCCCTTCGCGGGCGCGGAATTCCTCGCGGTCGTCATAGCCGCGCCGGCGGCCGCTGTCGAAGCGCCCAGCCGGGCGCGGGCCTCGGAAGCTCCGGTCGCGATCGTCCGACTTGCGGCTGAGGATGGCCGAGGGAGCTTCCTCGATCTCGTTCACCCGGATCGTCATGTAGCGCAGCACGTCTTCATTCAGGCCGAGCTGGCGCTCCATCTCGGTGATGAAGGCGGGCTTGGCGTCGAGGCCGAGCAGCATGTAGTGGCCCTTGCGGTTCTTCTTGATCCGGTAGGCCAAGCCACGCAGCCCCCAGTATTCGCGCTTCTTGACCGCGCCGCCATCGGCTTCGAGCTGCCCGGCGATGCCATCGGCGATGGCATCGACCTGTTGTTGGGTCACGTCGTTGCGTGCGATCAGCACGCACTCATAAAGCGGCATGTTAGCTCCCTCTGGCTGGTTTCGGCCCTGGCCCGAGGCGGGCCGCATTCCACCGCGGAATGCCGGGCATAGCCGGAGGCGGCCGTCGCCCCCGGCAGGGAAGGCGGGGCGTAAAGCACGGTTTGCGCAGCAAGGCAACTGCCCGAGGGGTCAACTGGGCATATGCTAGCTCAATAGTGTCTCAACTTGAATATCTTCCTAGCACATGCCGCTGATCGAGGCTCGCGACCGGCACCAGCCGTCGCTATCTTCCACGATGTTCCCAGGTTATTCCGAGTCTGCGCTCTAGCCAATCTGCCGCCAATCGCTGGTTTGCAGCAGGGGTGTCTTCCCGTGGATAACCAACAGACTGCCTGCAAGAACGTCTTCAAGCGCCGCACAGTTCAACCGGCTCAACCACAAAGCAGTCTGAGGCCTGTCAAGCAGCGGCCGCTGTTTCACGCATGCGCTCGGCACTGCCGTCGAACCACCTGAGCGTTGCGGCGAGCGGCTTCGGGCGATCGAAGTAGAATCCCTGAACCTCATCGCAGCCTGCTGTCTGCAGTTCGGCGAGCTGCTCCGCGGTCTCTACCCCCTCGGCGGTCGTGCTCATTCCAAGTTGCCGGGCAAGCGAGGCGATCGAGGTGACGATCGCCAGGCAGTCTGAACGGCTACCAATCTCGCGGACAAAGGACTGGTCGATCTTGATCTTGTCAAAGGGAAAACTGCGTAGATAGCTCAGGCTGGAGTAACCGGTGCCGAAATCGTCGAGGGCGATGCGCACGCCGAGAGCATGAAGCTGATGCAGCGTGGACAACACCCTGTCGTTGTTCTGCAGCAGCGCCGATTCGGTGATCTCGATCTCCAGCCGGTGCGCCGGCAGGCCGGACCGCGCCAGCGCGCGTTCCACCGTGGACACCAGGTCGTCGGTGCGGAACTGCATGGGCGAGAGATTGACGGCGATCTTCACGTGCTCGGGCCAGGAGCCGGCATCGTCGCAGGCGCGCCGCAGCACCCAGTCGCCGATCAGAGTGATCAGGCGAAGGTCCTCGGCGATGGGGATGAACTGCGCCGGCGAGACCATGCCGCGTTCCGGATGGCGCCAGCGCAGCAGCGCTTCGAAGCCGCTGACCGTCCGGCGCCGAAGATCGAACAGAGGCTGATAGAACACCTCGAGCTCGGCGCGCGCGAGCGCCTCGCGAAGATCGAGCTCGATAGCGCGACGGGCCTGAATTTCGGCATCCATCCTCGCCTCGAAGAACCGGTAAGTGCTGCGTCCATCGGCTTTAGCCCGATACAGCGCGAGATCGGCGCATTTCAGCAGCACATCGGCGCTGACGCCAGCCTCGCTGGCGATCGCGATGCCAATGCTGACGCTTACGATGACCGGCTGACCTTCGATGTCGTATGGCTGTCGGAGCGCCTCGACGATCCGCTGCGCCAGCAACTCCGCATCGCCAGGTTGCTGCTCGGAGAACTGCAGGATTGCGAACTCGTCGCCGCCGAGTCGCGCCACGATATCGCCCGTACGCACGCAGTCCCGCAGCCGGCGACCACTGCTTCCAGTAATGCGTCGCCGGCCGGGTGGCCGAGGGTGTCGTTCACGTCTTTGAAATAATCAAGATCCAGGCAGAGCACCGCCAGGGCATCGCTGGGCCGTCGGATGCGCTCCAGCGCCGCCTCCATGCATTCGCGGAAGAGCAGCCGATTGGGCAAGCCAGTCAACGCATCATGGTGCGCCATGAAACGGATTCGCGCCTCGGCCTGACGCCGCTCGCTGATATCCTCATAGGTGGCCACCCACCCTCGGTCCTCCATCGGCTGGTGCGAAACGGACAGCGCCCGGCCCCTGGCATCCTCCTGGATGAATCGCCAGGGCCGGCCGGTCGCGGCCAGGGAGAGCTGCTCGAGCTGGATCGTCTCGATGATCCGCCGGTCATAGCGGCCATTCGCGCTGATCGCGCCAAACACTTCGGCGACGGCGACGCCGGGCCGTACCAGATTCGGGGATAGGCCGAACAGTTCGAGGAATCGGACATTGCAGACAATCATCCGCTGCTCGGCATCGACCATGCAGAGCGCCTGCGACATATTGTTCAGCGCCGCGCCGAACCGGGCGTTCTGGGTCTGCAATTCGACGTCGCGCGCCCGCAGGTCCTCGCTTGTGTGCCGGAGGTCCACATGCGTGCGTTTGAGTATCCGGTTGTGCCAGGACAACAGCCCGATCAGTCCGAACGCGCACAGGACCAGCCCGCCGAGCAGGATCGAGAAGACCCACTGCAGCCGCAGGAGATCGTTCAGGTCGCGGGTAGCGATCTCGCTGCTGAGCGTATAGCCGGTCGATGACAGTCGAGCCAGCTTGGGATTGAGCGGCATCAGCAGCGCCAGCGCCTGGCCGGCGGTTTCCGGGCGATCAAAACCGCCAGGCAGCACCCGAACCTGGGCCAGCCTGGCGCGGAGTTCGGTGGCGATTCCGTGCAGCTCCGGCCGGTCCGATATGAACGCGCCGACCTCCCCGTTGGAGACGACCTGTAGCCGGTTCTCGACGATGTCGAACCAAGTCCGGACGTCGTCTCGATCGACGCCTGTTCCGGGGATCCTCGCGGCGCCGATCATGGCCTCCAGCCGCGCCAATTCCAGCCCCGCCTGGCTGGTCAGCCAGGTAATATTGTAGCGGGCTTCGGAATCCAGTACCGCCTGTCGTTGGGTGACGAGCACCGAGGCATAGAGCGCCACACCCGCCAGGAAGGCGATCACCCCGGTGAAGATCAGCTCGAGCCGCCAGCCTAGAACGACTTTTGATCCCGCCGGGGTCCACGCGCCCATTGTCAGACGACCTGCATCTCCGAGACCTGCCAGGCTGAGCGGCTGTAGTAGGTCTGCCGGCGCAACTCGGGGTCGCTGTCATAGGGGTAGACGATGAACAGCGGTCCCTTGTCGCTGACCGGCATATAGTTCCCGTCTCGCTTCAGAGCGAGCAGCACGTCATATCGCGTGAAGTCGGCCAGCGGAATCTGCGTAGTGTAATCGTTGAGCGCGGTGACCATGAGCGTCTGCCCGGACGCGCCGACCTTCTGCATCCGCGTTCGCATCAGCACGCCGGCGAACAGGCTGGGCCCATTGTACCAGGGGCACCGCGTTTCGAACGAACTCCATCCCACGGCCTCGAGCATCGACCGGTCGAACACCGCATCCGAGCCGCGGTTGTGGCGGGTGACCGCGCCGGTGATGGTCAGAATCACCTTGCCAGTGGGCGGCGGTAGATCCTCGGCCCAGGACGGCGGTGGCAGCCCGCCGGCGGCCAGCATGACCATTCCGCGTGCAAGGGTACGCCGGGTCAGTCGCATTGCAACTCCTATTTACCGTCGATCCCGTAGGATCGGCAGGTAAAGTTAACACGGCGTGACTTGCCGCTCTGCACTATCGGGCCGCGCGGAGTCGTGATCTGCCCTGCCAGCCCCCGTGCCGTTCGGCGATGATCAGCATGACCCCGGCGCCCAATATCAGGACGGCGCCGATGAACACCGGTGGGCGAGGAATATCGCCCCAGACCGCGAAGCCAAGCAGGAAGGCCCAAATCAGGGCGGTATATTCGAGCGGCGCGGTGATCGAGGCGGGAGCGCGGCGCGCCGCCTCAAACAGGCAGAACTGGCCCAGCCCGCCGAGCAGGCTAACCTGCAGCAACAACCACAGCTCCGTCCCAGTCGGCCGATGCCAGGCCAGCGCCGAGGCGAGCCCGGTCGCAACCAGGAAGAACGCATTGTTGTAAAGCATTTGTACAAGAGAGGGCTCCTGGCGAGCGATCAGCCGCGTCAGGATCACCCCGAGCGCCCACAGCGCGGCAGCGAGCAGGACCAGCATCGCCGCACGCGACAGCACGAGCCCTGCCGGGTTGGCCGCGGCAATGGTGCCCGTGAAGCCGATGAGGACGGCCGCCCAACGCGCCCGTCCCACACTCTCCTTGAGCAACGGCACCGCCAGCAAGGCCACGATCACCGGTGCCGTGAAATATAGAGTAATGAGCTGCGCCAGTGGCAGGAAACGGGCGGCGGTGAAATAGCAGAACCAGGCTGCCAGCGTGACCGCGCCGCGGCAGAGCAAAAGACTCAGGATCGGGGTGTGTGCCGCCTGACGGACCAACTCGCGTCCGCCGACCGCAAGGCAGCCGGCCATCACGATGCCGCTGCGCAGGAACAGGACCTGCCAAACCGGCACCGTGGCGACCAACCATTTCACCGTGGAATCCTGCATCGCCAGCAGGGAGTACGCGAGCAAAGCCAGCATCATCCCGAGCGTCAGACGCTCGAGTCGCGCAGCGGTCGGCTGGGTGGCGGCCGGCCCGGGGGTTAGCCGCCCTGCTGAAGTCCCAGACACTCCTGCAGGAACTCCCGTTTATAGTCTTCATTTTCGGCGATCGTGCCGAAATACGCGCTGGTCACCATTCGGCTACGATGGCTGGCACGGACACCGCGATGAGTCTTGCACATGTGGACTGCGCTGATCCGGACCGCCACTCCCCGCGGTGTGGTCCGGTCCATGATGAACTGGCCGATCTGCTTGACCAGTTCCTCCTGGATTTGCAGCCGGGTGGCGAAATGATGCACCACTCGATCGTATTTGGAGAGACCGATGATACGCCCATCAACCGAGGGTACCACGCCAATATAGGCATCTCCGTAGATCGGCATGAGGTGGTGGGCACAAGTCGAGCGGATCTCGATCGGGCCGGTGACGATCAACTGGTCGAATGCCTCGACATTATCGAAATCGGTCAGCTCGGGCGGGTCACAGTAGCGGCCCTGCATGATTTCCTCGACAAACATACGGGCCACGCGGCGCGGCGTGTCGCGCGTGAGATGGTCGTTGCGGTGATCGATCTGCAGGACGTCGAACAATTCTGCGAGCTTGGTCTCGGCCGAGTTGATCATCACCATCCGCTCCGCCAGACTCAGCGCGCCATCGACCGACTGGTTGGCTTTACCCGACGGGCGCAACCGGTGTACATTGACGCTCACGGCTGCGCTGCCGACAAATGCGCCGCTACAGGCCGCTCGGCATGGGATCGCATTTGCGCGGGGTGCCTACGCGAGCACGTGCAACCTTCGACACTGCCCTCGAAGCCGCGGCTGACCACCACCCGATCCACACCGGCAAGCCTGGTATCGAGCTCCTGCCAAATCCAGCGGGCGACATTCTCGAGCGACGGCACTTCAAGTCCGTGAATGGCGTTCAGGTACTTGTGGTCGAGCTGGCTCTTGACCTGTTCGATGGCCGTCTCGACCTCGTACAGATTGTGCGACCAACCGAACACCGGATCGGACTCGCCTTGCAGGAACACCACAACCTTGAAGGAGTGGCCGTGCAATTCGGAGTGCGGGGGGATTTGATGCGCAGCCTCGAAGGTAAATTCCTTGAACGTCTCTGTTATCATGTCCGGAGCCACTCCCAGGCCGGATGCGGAGTAGGCAGTGAAGCGGAATTATTGGCCTTGAGTCAAGACGAGATCGCGCCGCCGACAGTGGCGGTTTGAATGAAAAGTTACTATCGGCGCGCTCGATAGAAAGCAGCGACTGATAATCTAGTTTTGCAGACCAATCCACCGTTCCGGGACATCGACTGTTCCGGGACTGTTCGCATCCACTCGCGGTCCGGGGAACCCGCTCCGTCTCCCCAAATCCTAGATATTGAAAGACTTCACCGGGATTCCCACCGTATCTTGCGTCGGCAGCCATGGCACGCTAGTGATCGCCTCGGCCGGGTGGACTCGGCCCAGGCCCATGACCCTCGGGATGGACAATTTGTTATGGACGCATCGGCACCAGGAACCCAGCAGCATACGCCGGTCCTCGGCTTGTTGGTGGAAAACCCCGTTTACAAGCCGTTTCGATATCCGTGGGCCTATGAGGCATGGCTCACGCAGCAGCGCGTCCATTGGCTGCCGGAGGAGGTGCCGCTTGCCGACGACGTCAAGGATTGGCATCGCAATCTTACCCCCGCTGAGCGCAACTTATTGACCCAGATATTCAGGTTCTTCACTCAAGCCGATGTCGAGGTTAATAACTGTTACATGAAGCACTACAGTCGCGTGTTCAAGCCGACCGAGGTGCTAATGATGCTGTCGGCCTTCTCCAATACCGAAACGGTCCATATTGCCGCATACAGTCATCTGCTAGATACAATCGGCATGCCGGAGGTGGAGTACCAGGCTTTCCTCAAATACAAGGAGATGAAGGACAAGTACGATTACATGCAGAGCTTCTCGGTCGAAAGTCGGCCGGAGATTGCGAAGACGCTGGCGGCCTTCGGCGCCTTCACCGAGGGGCTGCAGCTTTTTGCCTCATTCGCCATCCTGCTGAACTTCCCACGCTTTGGGAAAATGAAGGGCATGGGCCAGATCATCTCGTGGTCGGTCCGCGACGAGACCTTGCATTGTCTGTCGGTGATCCGGCTGTTTCGCACCTTCATCGCGGAGAATCCAGAAATTTGGACCGAGGAGCTGAAGCGGGAGATCTATGTCACCTGCGCCACGATCACCGAACACGAGGATGCCTTCATCGATCTGGCGTTCGAGCAAGGCCCGATCGAAGGGCTGACCGCGCGGGAGGTGAAGGAATATATTCGCTATATCGCCGACCGGCGGCTGGTGCAGCTCGGGCTGAACCCGCTCTATCATCTGGCCCGCAATCCGCTGCCTTGGCTGGATGAGATGCTCAATGCCGTCGAACACACCAATTTTTTCGAAAACCGCGCGACCGAGTATAGCCGGGCCTCTACTACCGGCACCTGGGAAGAGGCGTTCGACGACCCGTCCACCGTCGCGTCCGAGCCGATTGCGGCCGCGCCGGCCGAAGCGGTGCTTCGAGACCCTGCCAGTGCGCGGATAATCTGACGCACTGACAAAAATTGGCGTGTCCGGGCGAAATAACGGCTGAATAGCGTGGCAATGACGGACTAGTGATCCTGACCGTCGCAAAGTAGGATGCCGGTGAGCTAAACGAGACGCTACACAGGGGCGCCGGGGGGTGCTGTGAGTCAAACGGAAGCAGAAATCGTTCGCGAGGGTGCAGCCAGTCCAACCGCGGCACCGCGCTACAGCCGACGCCTGTCGGACAAGATCCTGATTGCCTTTCATCATGCCTGCGATCAGGGCGACCTGGAAGTGGCGGAACAGCTTTTGCCTGTACTCGAGATGATGCTGACGCGCCGGCCTTTGACCCCCGACGGAACCCGGCGGCGTAATATGGAAAGCCTTGTCGCGGCGCACGAGCGGCTCTGGCATTTGCGGCATCCGAACAGCAGCGAGGGCTGAACGGATAGTGGGGGTCATCCCAGGTCGAGACCCGCTCCTTCCCGCAGCACGGCGTCGGCGGCGGGCGTGAAGCTGCCGTTTGTGGAATGCAGCGTCAGACCGGCAAGCAGGCGGAAAGGGCCGCGGCCACCCTTGACGCCCCGCAGCAACGCGAGCTTTGCCCGTCCGCCGGCGTGGCGCCATAGTGGAAACAGTGCCGATAGCGGGCAGTCGGCTGCCGCCAGGGCTGCGATGGCCGGCGGCAAGGCGGCTGCACGTACGATCAGCGTCAGCGTGGCCCGGCGGTGCAGATAAGCTGCCATGGCTCCCACCCATTCGCGCAACAGTTCGGGTGGGCCCTGTTTCGCCGTTTGGCGCATCGGATCCGGGGATGCCGTTCCCGTTGACGGGTGGTAAGGCGGATTGGCAAGGGCGTGGTCGAAGCTGCCGAGCGGGCCGGCATCGGCAATTGCGGCAGTGACGAACGCCAGTCCGTGGAAACCGTTCGCCGCCGCATTGCGCCGAGCCAATGCCGCCAGCTCACCGTCCCGCTCCACGCCCATGCCGGTGATCCCCGGCACCCGCACGGCCAGGCAGAGCAGCGCGGCGCCGGCACCGCTGCCGGCTTCGAGCACACGCTCGCCGCTTCGCGCCGGCACCGCGGCGGCGAGCAGAACCGGCTCGATGCCGCTGCGGAACCCCCGGCATGGCTGCGCATAGCGCAGCCGGCCGCCCAACAGCCCGCCCTCGCTCGTCTCCACTCAGAGCTCGCCGGCCTCGGCGAGGACGCGTCGCGCGCGGCTCTCATCGGCGGTGGCGACGACCAGTCGCCGCTCGATCGCCGTGATGCTGCCTTCCATGACGCTCGCATGCTGGTCGAGCAGCATGGACGCGATGCCGGCATCCATCAGCAGAGCCGTGAGGAAAGACAGTCTCACCGGATCGTTCGAGGTCGCCACGACTCGCATGTCGCGCTGGTCCTTGCCTACTGGGGCGTTCCTTGACCCGCGTTTTCGGGCCGCCGATATGGTGCCGGTGATCGTCAGAGATGCAAGCCGGGAGAGCCCGTTGGCCGGCCACGCCACTGTCCCGTCGCGGCAGCCGGACGAGCCGGACGCGCTTTCTTCGCTGCTGGCTCTGGTGCAGGACGATCTCGCCGCGTGCAATCGCACCATAGTCGCGCGGATGGCGAGCCCGGTGGCGCTGATCCCGCAGCTCGCAGCACATCTCGTGGCGGCAGGAGGCAAGCGGCTGCGTCCGTTGCTCACTCTCGCGGCTGCGCGCCTGTGCGACTATCCGTCGGAGGCCGGGGGCGCCCGCCACGTCGGCTTGGCGGCCTGCGTGGAATTCATCCACACCGCCACGCTGCTGCATGACGATGTGGTGGATGAGAGCCTGCTGCGCCGGGGGCTTGCCTCGGCCAACGCGGTGTTCGGCAACAAAGCCTCGGTGCTGGTCGGGGACTTTCTGTTCGCCCGGGCCTTCGAACTGATGGTCGAGGACGGGTCGCTGCGCGTGCTCGACATTCTCTCGCGGGCGGCCGCCACAATCGCCGAGGGCGAAGTGCTGCAACTAGTCACCCAGAACGACCTCGCCACGTCGGAGTCGCGGTATTTCGAGGTGATCCGTGGCAAGACCGCGGCGCTGTTCGAGGCCGCTTGCCAGGTAGGCGCGGTGATTGCCGGTCGGCCGCGGGAGCAAGAGGAGGCGCTCGCGGCGTTCGGACTCAATCTCGGCATCGCCTTCCAGCTCGTGGACGATGCGCTGGACTACGTCGCCGACCAGGCAATTCTCGGCAAGACGGTGGGCGATGATTTCCGCGAGGGGAAGATCACCCTGCCGGTGCTGGTGGCCTATCAACACGGGAACGCAGAGGATCGCTCCTTCTGGCAGCGGACGATCGGTAGCGGCGAACAGGTCGAGGCAGACCTGGGTCAGGCGATGTGCCTCATGGCGTGTAACCGGGCGATCGACACCACGCTGGACCGCGCCGCCGGCTTCGCGGCCGAGGCGAAGGCGGCACTGGGTGTGTTCCCCGACACGCTGTTCCGTCGCGCGCTGCGCGATGTCGCGGATTACACGGTCCGCCGCGAGCGGTGAGCGAGCCGGGTGGTGGGTTGGAGCCGCCGCCCAGCAGCATGATGCCCTTCGTGGCGCTCCGTGGATTTCCCTGTATTGCTAACCGTAGAAATCGCGGCACGCGAAGATTTTCCGCCAAGAGCCGGGAAGCTGCTGATTTAGCTAACAATTTTGCCTGGGAGCGGCGTGAAGGGTTCACACAGAGGGCCGCGGAGAATCCAGTAGAGTTGAGGAGGGGCGCGGTGCCACATCAAGTGGTCCGTCTCCCCTCCCCGCTCATCAAACCGGACGTGCGGATTTCCCGCATCCGCTTACCGACTGGTTTCACGGCAGGCTCACGAGGTGGCGTCTGGGTTCCGGCACATGCGCAGACGCGGCAGGCCAAGCGTGCCGAACACCGCTTCCTTGGTGATGTGCCGCGTGCCGCGCGTCGGCAGTTTGCAGCGCCTGGCGAGAAAGTTGCGTACGCGGTCATACCGATGAGCCTCGACGACCCGGTCCGTGACGTAGTGAGAGCCTGGGTTGAAGTAGTTGCACCATCCCCGCGGCAAGCGGTTCAGCGTGTCGCGCACTTCTGCCCAGGTCCCCTTGTTGCCCGGTACCAGGACCGCCCCCACTTTGTCCTTTAGACGCTGCACGCTCTTCTTCGACGGGCTGGCGCCGATGAACCTTCGGCCGGTCTGCCGGAAGCAGTGCGGACCAAAGCTGTAGCCCAGGAAGGCGAACCGCTCCCGCCGTGCGTCGCGCAGGCAGGTCTTGTCGTGGTTCAGGCTCAGCCCCAGGCGTGTCATCACGCGGTCCGTCCACGCCAGTGCCTCGGCCGCGTAGCCACGGCTGAGGATGACAAAGTCGTCCGCATAGTTGATGACATGCGCTCGCCAGGCCTCGCCCCGGCCGCTCGGTCGCCAGTGCTTCAGAAAACGGTTCATGTACAGGTTGTCCACCAACGGGCTGATCACACCCCCTTGGGGCGTGCCGTGCCGTGCCGGCTGGCCTTGCCGCGCCGTTGAGGCCGCTACGCTCGTCCAGCACGGGTCTCCCCCGCTTGCACGCTCTCCTATCTCGACGTGCCGTTCCCATTACCCCGGTGGACCGGTTCGGGTGCATCTGTCGGCTGCTTCCCCAAACCGTGCTGCCTTCCCCGTGCTCTGGGCGGGTCGGCGTCCACAACTTCCCCTTCGAGGCCTGCTCAGGCTTCATTCACATTACGGCCCGTCGATTCGCTCGACCGCCCAAGGCGGCCTTTGTCGCAGGGCTTCGACCCAGCCGGTTGCCCGACAGTGTCGCCTGCCAGCTACCGGGCCAACCGACCATTGCCCGGGCGGGACTTCCACCCGCAAGGTGAACGCGCCCTTCGGGGACGCACCGGAGCACCACGGAGGATCGCAAGGACCACGGAGGGGTTTATACCCTCCAGCAACATGACGAACTCCGTGGCGCTCCGCTGGATTCTCCGCGGTCCTCCGTGTGAACCGTCTCACGCACAGGCGACCGCCGCAGGCGGCGTCGCAAATCGCCTCCGAATTGCCCTCGACTTCGCGTGCGCGCAGTCTTCCCGCCAGTACCGCCGGAGAGACTGCCCATGTCCGCCACGTTCGCGACGCTGCGCGTCGAAGTGCCGCAGCCGCACATCAAGCTGATCACCCTGAACCGCCCGGACGTCGCCAATGCGATGAATACCGAGATGGGGCGCGATCTGTTCGCCTGCTTCGATGCAATCAACGCTGCGCCATCGGCGCAACGCTGTATCGTGCTCACCGGCGCCGGGCAGCGCGCGTTCTGCGCCGGCGGTGACCTGAAGGAGCGCAACGGCATGACCGATGCGCAATGGCAGGACCAGCATCTGATCTTCGAGCGGGCGATCCGTGCCCTGCTGGGCTGTCCGGTACCAGTGATCGCCGCGGTCAACGGCGCGGCTTTTGCCGGCGGGCTGGAGATCGCACTCTGCTGCGACTTCATCTACGCCGCCGAGCACGCCCGCTTCGCCCTGACCGAAGTGACCTTCGGCATCATGCCAGGCGCCGGCGGCACGCAGAACTCTCCCCGGGCAGTCGGGGCCCGCCGGGCGAAAGAGATCATACTGACCGGCCGGCCCTTCTCGGTCCAAGAGGCATTCGCCTGGGGCATGGTCAACCGGATCTGCGCGGCTGGAGACTTGCTGGCGCAGGCGCTGGCGACGGCGGCGACGATCGCCGCGAACGCGCCGATCTCGACACGGCAGATCAAGCAGGCGGTCGGTTGCGGGCTCAATATGGACCTCATCAGCGGAATGATGTTCGAGATTGAGGCATACAACCGAATGGTGCCGACCGAAGACCGCCGCGAAGGCATCCGTGCCTTCAACGAGAAGCGCCGCCCGGACTTCCAGGGCCGCTGAGGCCGCCGGAATACCGTGCGGCACAGATGTCAAAGCTGTCTCGCAACTGCTTGCAATAAGTGCTAGATGACCTTATGTTTTCGATCTGGTGATATGGATTGAGGGTCGGGTCGGCAGGTCGAGACATGATCCACTATGAGTTGCAGTGCAGCGAGGACCATGAGTTCGATGGCTGGTTCCCCGACAGCGCCGCGTTCGAGAAGCAGGTTCGACTCAAGCTTATTGAGTGTCCGGCCTGTGGAAATACTTCCGTCCGCCGGGCGCTGATGGCTCCGGCGGTTGCCAAACCGCACCGGCCCCCGGCGCCGGCACCGCCTCAGGCGCCAGAGCCGCAGGTGCAGCCAGGACCGCCAGCGCCCCCTCCTGGTGCGATCGGCGGAAAGCTACCCGATCACATGCGGGCGATGCTTCAGCGCATGCGCAGCGAGGTTGAGAAGCACTGCGTCTATGTCGGCGAGCACTTCGCTGAAGAGGCTCGCAGGATGCATCGGGGGGAAAGCGACCGGCACGGAATTTATGGCGAGACCACGCCGGAGCAAGCCGAGGCGCTGGCCGAGGACGGTATCGAGTTCTCCCGCATCCCCTGGGTACCCCGCGCCGACGGCTGATTTCATTGCCGGATTCCCAGAGAGGTTGCCGGTCGCATTTTCAGGTCAACACATAGGACACGCGTGTCCTATGTGTTGAATCCTTAAAGAACCGACCCAGCCGCTGTCGATAGTGCAATGGATTGCTGCTTGCGCCGCAATGACAGGCATGCCTCTCTGCGCCTCTACGATATGACTTCTTCCGACACAGCTCCAGGCTCGGTTAGCGCCGCCACGATGCACCAGCAAGACGATTCACCGCGGAGACTCAGAGTATGCAGAGTTCCAACTAAATACCAGCTACCCCAACGACCTTGTTGCATTGTGGCGCTTTTGCAGCAAGCGCCCGTGGCAGCCTCGAAAATGCCACCGCCGAACGAGAAAAGCGGGGCCCGTAGGCCTCGCCCGGATCGAGATCAACGGCTGGCAGCTTGCTATTGCTGCTGCCCGTTTGTGTCAGCCTTATGTTGTTACCAACCTGTGTGTTGTTATTGAAGTTGCTGCTGTTGCTGGTATTGTTCGTGGCGGTATTTTACTGAAGTTGGACAGTTCGCTGCGCCGAAGTCCAACTTCAGGCGAACGCGATCCGCAGCGGCCACCCGGCACCGCCACCTAGGGGCAGCGAGAGCCCTTCGCCTTCGTTTCCTCTATGGCGGGATTCAACATCACAGTCGCGTCATCTACTCTTTCGAATGCAACAGATGAGACCCTTGGGGCATCCCGCCAGAACGGACAATGAAATACCCTTTCACAATATAGGACCCGTGCAAGAACGAGTAGCTTCCTTTTGGGAAGAGATACTCCGTCGCAAATCCATGACTGTCACGATCAGTCCAGAAAACTAGCCTCTGATAGTCTGATTGCTCCGCAACAACGAGGCCACTCCAGATTACTGTAATATCGACGTGCACTATATGGTCGTAGTTCCTGCACGCCAGCCCTCCCAACTCGCCCTCACTTTGAGGATCAATCACTCCTTGCAGGAATTCTATACTGATAGTCTTTGCCGCGGCCGAGAGCGCGCAGAACAACCCCAGAACTGTCACTGCAGCCTTCAGCGCGGCCCACGTGGGTTTAGTCATGATGACGCTCCCAAGGCTGAACCTCACGCTCGTCGCGGACCATGCAACTTTGCTGCCCATCCTGTATGCGACCGGCTTCCCCCTTTTGCAAGATTTTGCTTCCATTAGGTGAAGTGGACCCCGAAAATAGGACCACCCGCTTAGCTACAGCGCGCCGCGGCTCGGTCATGCTAGACGGAGCGGATCATGTGCAAAAGCCGACGCAAGATAGACGCGGCGCTGAAGGCGAAGATCGCCTTGGAGGCGTTGCGCGAGCAGGCGACGGTGGCTGAATTGGCGGTTCGCCATCAGGTCCACCCGACGCAGATTTACGCCTGGAAGCAGCAACTGCAGGAGCACGCGGCGCGCGCTTTCGAACCGGGTGCTGGGGCCGAGGCTGCTGGGCAGGCGGAGAAACAGATCGAGAGGCTGCACGCCAAGATCGGGCAGTTGACGGTGGAGCGGGATTTTTTGGCGCGGAGGTCCGGAAGATGAGCGCTCCGGACCGCAGGGCGATGCTCGAGCGCGGCCATCGGCAGCTCTCGGTGCGGCGGCAATGCACGTTGCTGGCGCTGCACCGGTCGGCGTCTACCGGGCTCAGCCACCGGAGGACGCGTCGGATTTGGCGCTGATGCGGCGGATCGTTTAGGATGAAACGGATGGAGCCGGGGTGGGAGGTTAAGCGAATGTCCTAGCTGGTCCTACGGATGGGGTCCACCTCAGACACCCGAGCCGCCCCGCTCGCTATCGTGTGGTCGATGCCGGTCAAACAAGGGAACGAAGCCTATGACTATCGGTCCATCAGACGATTTCGAGGCCGTAGATGCAGACGCCCACCTCACTCCAGGGAGTGAGGTGGGTGTCCTAACAGTTGTTCTAGTGGGCGGGAGGCGCATTGGAATTCAGATAAGTCGCCGCGCGTTCAAGCAACTAAGCGATCGTATGCAGCGCGAGATATCTCGGTCAGAACCCCCGCTTGCTGATCTGTAATCTACGATTGGCCCAACCCTGGTCTGGGGGCAGTTGCGTCGGCCCCGGTGTTCGCGGCGGTTCGGCTCCCGCTATAGCTATTCGCGCCAGACATGGCAGTTTTGTTGCCGGTCTGGCCCTGGTAGTTGGGGGTGGCCGACGCCGTGGCCGTTCTTGAACACGCCGAAGCCTCTGCCGTGACAGCTCGTGGTTGGTCATGGCACCCTGATTGTATCCCTGCGTGTAGCCCCGTTGGCCCTGATAGGCTTGGCTGCCGCTCCAGTTGCTCGTTTGCGCCAGTGCCGGCGCGAGGCTAGGCAAGCGGTCGTGGCCAGCGCCATGGCGGCGTCTCGTATCCTCATCGTCGTCCTCTCGCTAGCGAACAGAACCTGAGCCGCCCGAGCCGGGTAGCCCGGACGGTCCATGACTCGAACCGTCCCCGGCCCAATAGGCTGCACGCGCATGCCCTGGAAAGGTCACAATCGGCGGAGCCGATCACCCGAGGTCTGCAAGCGCCAGATAGTTTACCGACAGGTCGGCCGTCACCCGCCAGCCGCCACGCAGCGGATCCGGCGATAGCCCAGCCAGGTCCGCCAGCCGCAGCCCCGCCCTGCGAAGTCCGGCTCCCAACTCCGCCGGCGTGATGAACCGCCGCCAGTCATGCGTTCCCACAGGCAGCCACCGCAGCAGGTACTCGGCGCCGATCTTGGCGGCGACATAAGACCGGGACGTCCGATTCAGCGTCGAGACAAACAGCACTCCACCCGGTTCAAGTAGCCTCCCCAGCACGTTCAGGAAGGCGTCCGGGTCCGGCACATGTTCGATGACCTCAAGCGCCGTCACCACCGAAAAGCGATGTCCCTCCTCGAGCATCGTCTCGGCGGTCGCGACCCGATAGGCCACAGGCAGCCCGCGTCGCCCGGCATGCGCCCGCGCCGCGTGGATCGTCTCCGCCGCCGCGTCTATCCCGAGCACCTGAAAGCCTCGTGTGGCCAGCGCCTCGGCAGCGATCCCGCCGCCGGAGCCAACGTCCAGCAGCGAGAGGCCGGCCCGGCCGGGAAAGCGCCGCTCGACCCGCTCCACGATCCACCCGATCCGCGCCGGGTTCATCCGGTGCAACGCGCGCATCGGTCCGTCCGGGTCCCACCAGCGGGCCGCCATCGCGTCGAACCGCGCCAGTTCCGCAGCCGAGACCGTCCTCGCCGGCATGTTGCCCCTCCCGGACCCCGCCGTTATGTCTCCCTTGCCATCCCGGCTGACAACCCGACCATCGAAGACATGCGCCTGGTCATGAAATTCGGCGGCACCTCGGTGGCCGACCTCGATCGCATCCGCAACGCTGCCGCCCGCGTGAAGCACGAGACGCAGGCCGGCCATGAAGTTGCGGTCGTGGTCTCCGCCATGGCCGGCGTGACCAACCAGCTCGTCGCCTGGTGCCAGGCGCTGTCGCCGCTGCACGACGCCCGTGAATACGACGCGGTGGTCGCCACCGGCGAGCAGGTCACCGCGGGCCTGCTGGCCATCGCCCTGCAGGAAATCGGGGTCGAAGCGCGCTCCTGGCAAGGTTGGCAGCTTCCAATCCGCACCGATAATGCCCACGGCAAAGCGCGCATCGCCGCCATCGAAGGCACCGAGCTAGTCCGCCGCATGCAAGCCGGACAGGTCCCAGTGGTCACCGGTTTCCAGGGCGTCAGCCCGAACGGCCGTGTGACCACGCTTGGCCGGGGTGGCTCCGATACCTCCGCAGTGGCGCTAGCAGCTGCGCTCAGGGCCGACCGCTGCGACATCTACACCGACGTGGATGGGGTCTATACAACCGACCCCCGGCTGGTGCCGCGGGCGCGCAAACTGGCACGGATCAGCTACGAAGAGATGCTGGAGCTGGCCTCGGTCGGCGCCAAGGTGCTGCAGACCCGCAGCGTCGAGCTGGCAATGAACCAGCAGGTGCGCGTGCAGGTGCGCTCAAGCTTCCAGGACCTCCCTGGCACGCTGGTGGTGGATGAGGAGGAGATCGTGGAGCAGGAAACCGTCTCCGGCATCGCCTATTCGCGCGACGAGGCGAAGATCACGGTCCGCCGTGTCCCGGACCGGCCCGGAATCGCCGCCGCGATCTTCGGGGCGATGGCCGAGCAGCACGTCAACGTCGATATGATCGTGCAGAACGTCTCGGCCGACGGCACCACCGACATGACCTTCACCGTGGGCAAGGCCGACCTGCCTCGGGCGAGGGGGGCGCTCGACGCGGCCCGTTCGCAGGTCGGGTACGCGGAAATCCTGACCGATTCCGATGTCGCCAAGATCAGCGTCGTCGGTGTTGGTATGCGCAGTCACGCCGGCGTCGCCAGCACGATGTTTCGTGCGCTGGCCGACAAGGCGATCAACATCCAGGTGATCTCGACCAGCGAGATCAAGGTCAGCGTCCTGATTGCCGCCGAATACACCGAACTCGCCGTCCGCGCCTTGCACACCGCATACGGTCTGGATGCCAACTGAATTCGACACGCTGACCGACCAACACTCACCTCTCCCCCTTGCGGGAGAGGTCGGTTCGCGCAGCGAACCGGGTGAGGGCGCCCGCGCCGAGTTGAACCGCCTCTGGGCGCGCGGCACAGCGTTCCTCGGCTGTCGCTACGCCATCATGGGCGGGGCGATGACCTGGGTCAGCGAGCGCCATCTGGTCGCCGCCATCTCCAACGCCGGCGGTTTCGGCGTGATCGCTTGCGGCTCGATGTACCCCGAAGCCTTGGCCGCTGAGATCGCCGGTACCCAGGCGCTGACCGACAAGCCCTTCGGCGTCAACCTGATCACCCTGCATCCGGCGCTCGACGAGTTGATCCAGGTCTGCCTGGCGGCACGGGTCGGGCATATCGTGCTGGCCGGCGGCATCCCGCCCGGCGGCGCCGTGCGTGCCGTCAAAGACGGCGGGGCGAAGCTGATCGCCTTCACCCCCGCCCTGGCACTGGCCAAGCGGTTGGTGCGCTCCGGCGTCGATGCGTTGGTGATCGAGGGCTCCGAGGCGGGCGGGCATATCGGTCCGGTCTCGTTGAGCGTGCTGGCACAGGAGATCCTGCCTCATCTGCACGAGGTGCCGGTGTTCGTTGCCGGTGGCCTGGGCCGCGGCGAGGCGATCGTCGCGTATTTCGAAATGGGCGCATCGGGTGCGCAGCTCGGCACCCGTTTCGCCGCGACGACGGAATCCGTCGCTCACCCGCGCTTCAAACGGGCCTTCATTCGGGCCAATGCTCGCGACGCTCTGCCCTCGGTCCAACTCGACGAGCGCTTTCCGGTAATCCCCGTCCGCGGTCTGGTTAACGATGGAACCAAGCGTTTCCTGGTGCATCAGGCGGAGATGATCCGCCGCTTCCAGTCCGGCGAGCTCACACGCGAGGCAGCACAGCTCGAGATCGAGCATTTCTGGGCCGGAGCCCTACGCCGAGCCGTGATCGACGGCGATGTGGAGACCGGCTCCATGATGGCCGGCCAATCGGTCGGCATGGTCACCTCCGAGCAGTCCACCGCCGCCATCCTGGAGGAGCTGGTCAGACAAGCAGTCGGCGCCCTTGCGGCGCGTACGCGGATTGTGGCTCGTGCTGGCCCAGGGTGACGCCCCGCTAACCGCGCCGCGCCGCCTGCTCGGCGCATTGCGTGAGCGGATGGCGCACGGTGCCCCCAAGCTATCGGAACTCGCCGAGCTGGTGGCTGCGGAGATGGCGGTCGAAGTCTGCTCGATCTACATCAAGCGCCCCGGCGACATTCTGGAGCTGGCGGCAACCAAGGGGCTCAACCTGTCCGCCGTCGGGCGCACGCGGCTTCGCGTCGGCGAAGGCATCGTTGGGCTGGTTGCCGCCGGGGCGCAGGTGATGAACCTCGCCGATGCGCAGAACCATCCGCGTTTCGCCTATCGACCGGAAACCGGCGAAGAGCCCTTCGCCTCCATCCTTGCGGTGCCGGTCCGCCGCGCCGGGCGCATCGTGGGTGTGCTGGCGGTGCAGAGCCGGGCGGTGCGGAACTACCTGTCCGACGAGGTGGAAGAGCTGGAAACCGTGGCCATGCTGCTCGCCGAACTGCTGGCAGCGGCGGGCGCAGCGGACGGATCCGAGGAGGGGATCGCCGGTACCGTTCCTCGCGTTTTTTCGGGCGTCCCGCTGGTAGGCGGAATCGCGATCGGCGCGGTCGTGCGGCACGGAGCGCGCGTGATGACGGGCCGGCTGCTGGCCGATGACCCGGTCGCCGAGATGAACCGGTTGCAGGCCGCAGCGGAGCGCTTGCAGCGCGCGCTCGATGAGCTGTTGGACGGACATTTTCCCGATATCGGGGAGGCGGGCGCTGCCTCGCGAGAGGTGCTGGAGGCGTATCGGCTGGTCGCCGCAGATGCCGGCTGGCTGCATCGGGTCGGCGAGGTGATCCGCAGCGGCCTGACCGCCGAAGCCGCGGTGCAGCGCGTGGCGAGCGAGGTACACGACCGCATGCGCCGCATTGCCGACCCCTATCTGCGGGAGCGGCTTGCCGATCTTGAGGATATGGCGGGGCGGCTGCTGGCTGAGCTGGCCGGTACATCGGCACGTCCGCCCGTGCCGCCTGGGGCGATCCTGCTTGCCCGCCGGCTGGGCCCAGCCGAGCTGCTCGGCTGGCACGACAGCGGCATCGGCGGCTTGGTGATCGAGGAGGCAACTCCAGCCGGACACGCGGCCATCCTGGCACGCGCCCTGGGCCTCCCGGCAATTGGCGGGGCCCGTGGCGCACTGGCAGCCGCCGGGCCCTCCGATCAGGCGGTGCTCGACGCCGACGAGGGTGCGCTCTATTTGCGGCCGGAGTCCGATGTCGAAGCCGCTTACAATCGGGCCTTGAAGGCGCGGAGCGCCCGGCGGTCGGACTGGGAACGGCTGTGTCGCAAGCCGTCCGCCACGGCGGATGGAGCGCCTCTGCAACTCATGCTCAATGCTGGGCTCGCTCTGGAACTGGGGGAACTGGACCGCACTGGTGCCGAGGGCATCGGCCTTTTCCGCACCGAGATCGCCATGCTGGCGCGCGGGGCAGTTCCCGGCATTGCCGAGCAGGCGGCGTTCTATTCCCGCGTCCTCGACGCGGCCACCGATCGGCCGGTGGTGTTCCGCACCCTTGATCTCGGCGGCGACAAGCTGCTGCCGAACGCCGAGCAACCGGAGGAAGCCAATCCCGCGATGGGCTGGCGCAGCCTGCGCGTCGGCCTCGATCGCCCGGCGGTGCTGCGACGGCAGCTTCGGGCGCTGTTGCTGGCCGCCGCCGGCCGACCGCTGACGGTGATGTTCCCCATGGTCGCGACCGTGGCCGAGTTCCGCGCTGCCCGCGCGCTATTGCTGGCCGAGGCGAAACGCATCCGGCGGCCGCCTGAGCGGCTGGAGATCGGCACGATGCTGGAAGTGCCGGCTTTGATGTGGCAGCTCGACTCCCTGCTGGCCGAGGTGGACTTCGTCTCGATCGGGTCCAACGACCTGTTGCAGTTTCTGTTCGCCGCCGACCGGGGAGCGCCGGCTCTGGCGGGGCGCTACGATCTGCTGTCGGCACCCGTGTTCAACCTGATCGAGCAGATCGTCCGCGCCGCCGCTGCCGCCAAGGGCGGCGCGGGCGTCCCGGTCTCGCTATGCGGCGAGGCGGCGGGACGGCCACTCGAGGCGATCGCCCTGGCAGCGCTTGGCGTGACCACACTGTCCATGTCGGCATCCAGCTTCATGCCGGTGAAGAGCGTGCTCGGCGGGCTTGACCTGGCGGCATTCCGCGCCGTGCTGGCCGAACTCCGCCAGGGCGCGGGGGCGGCGAGCCTGCGCGAGCCAATCGCGGTCTGGGCACGCGAGCACGGACTGGATGTGTAGGCGCGAGCGCCGCGTCAGTTGATGACAGGTTCTGGAATTATTTGGTCTTTTGCTTCGCGCCGAGTTCGACGTACGCTACGAGACACGGCAGTTTAGGATGCCGGTAGGCCAAAGGGTCCGGTGCGGACGCCGCCGCCAGGGGTTGCGCGGATGGCCGGATCACTCGCGTGAGACGTGGCTTGCGTGGATGGGGGCGGGCTGCTGTGCTGCTGAGCCGCAGATCGAGCGTGGTTGAACCGGCGGCCGCCACCGTCACAGCGCCTCGGGTCGGCGCGGACTTGGCCGCAGCGCGCCAACGGCTGGGCTACGGCCTGCCCGAGATGTCAGCGTATTTGCGCATCCGCCAATCGTATCTCGCCGCGCTGGAACAAGGTCGCGTCGACGAGCTTCCTGGCAACGCCTACGCGTTGGTGTTCCTGCGTAGCTACGCGACGGCGCTGGGGCTCGACCCCGATGAGCTGTCTCGTCGATTCAAGGCCGAAGCGGCGGAAGTGGGGCGTAAGCCCGAACTGGCGTTTCCAGCACCTCTGCCTGAGAGCGGGCTGCCGGCGGGCGCCGTGGTGCTGCTGGGCTTGGTGCTGGTCGTTGGCGCCTATGCCGGGTGGTACCGCTTGTCGGGGGAAGGACGGCTACCGTCAGAGGCGGTCACCCCGGTGCCGGCACGACTGGCGCCCCTGGCCGAGGCTCCGGCGCCTGCACCGGCGCAAGTCGCAACTGCAACAGCACCAGCACCAGCACCAGCACCAGCACAGATGACGACCCCGCCCGCAACGTCAAAGGTGGCGACGGCGACCCCACCGGCCACGATCGCCTCTCCAGTCCCGGACCGGGTCATGCCCGCCCCACCTGCTGTCACGGACCCGAACCTGTCGCCGAGCTCTGCAGCGGCTGCAACCCCGGCGCCACCGCCGGCGCCCGCCGGCGCGGGCCCCGGTGGATCTGGCGAGCCGTCGGCGGGTTTGGCCGTGCGGGCGAGCGCGGATTCCTGGATCCAGGTGCGCGACCACAGCGGCCAGGTGCTGTTCAGCCGCATCCTGCACGCCGGAGAAAGCTGGCCGGTGCCGCCCGGTCCCGGCCTGATGCTGACCACTGGCAACGCCGGCGGCACCGAGCTGGTGCTGGACGGGGCGACGACGTCACCGCTCGGTACCCCGGGCGCCGTGCGGCGCGACCTGCCGCTCGACCCGGATGCGGTCAAGAGCGGCCGGCTGGCGCCAATCGCCGCCGCGTCGCGGTAGCACTACGCCGCATCACTCCCCATTCTCGGGAGCCACGAGCCACCCCCGCTTGCAGTCATGGAGATAGTCCACCGATGAGCTATCGTCCCTACCAGGACATCACGCGCCGGAAGTCCCGCCGTATCCATGTCGGGCCTGTGCCGGTGGGCGATGGGGCGCCGATCAGCGTCCAGACCATGACCAACACGCTGACTACCGACGTGGCGGCAACCGTGGCGCAGATCCGCCGGGCGCAGGCAGCCGGAGCAGATATCGTGCGGGTATCGTGCCCCGACCGCGAGAGCGCGCTGGCGTTGCGCGACATCGTCCGCCAGGTCGAGGTGCCGATCGTGGCCGACATCCATTTCCACTACCGCCGGGCGATTGAAGCGGCCGACAGCGGGGCCGCGTGCCTGCGCATCAACCCCGGCAACATCGGCAGCGACGAGCGCGTGAGGGAGGTCATCAGGGCCGCCCGCGACCACGGTTGCTCGATGCGGATCGGGGTGAATGCGGGGTCGCTGGAGAAGCACCTGCTCGAGAAATACGGCGAACCCAACCCCGAAGCGCTGGTCGAGAGCGCGCTCTATCACGCCGATATCCTCCAGCAGCACGATTTCCACGAGTTCAAGATCAGCGTGAAGGCGTCCGACGTGTTCCTGGCGGCGGCGGCTTATCAGCAACTGGCGGAAGTTTGCGATCACCCGTTGCATATCGGCATCACCGAGGCCGGCGGCCGGCGGATGGGCACGGTGAAGTCGGCGATCGGGCTGGGCTCGCTGCTGTGGGCGGGGATCGGCGATACGCTGCGGGTCTCGCTGTCCGACGAACCGGAGGAAGAGGTGCGGGTCGGCTGGGACCTTTTGAAGGCCCTCGGCCTGCGCCATCGCGGGGTGAAGGTGATCTCCTGCCCGTCCTGCGCCCGCCAGGGGTTCAACGTGATCGAGACGGTGAAGGAGCTGGAGGACCGGCTGGCGCATATCGAGACGCCGCTGACTTTGTCGATCATCGGCTGCGTGGTGAACGGGCCGGGCGAGGCGCTGATGACCGATATCGGGCTGACCGGCGGCGGCGCCGGCCGGCACATGGTGTACAAGGCGGGCAAAACGGACCACACGATCGAGGCCGGGCGGATGATCGACCACATCGTGGAGCTGGTGGAGGCGAAGGCTGCCGAGCTGAAGGCGGCGGGGCCGGAGAAGGTGGCGGCGGAGTAATGTCGCAATGAGTGAGGCGGGGGACGAGCCAGTTTCCAGTATTCCGGGCATCGAGTTCGCGAAGCCCGCCCTAAGGGAATTACGGAAGCTCCCGGCACGCGACCGCGACCGAATTCTGGAGCGCTTAGAGGCATTTGCCGGCGATCCCTCGTCGCCTCAGCATGATGTCAAGCGCCTGAGCAAGAGTAGGTCGTTGCGGCTCAAGGTGAGCGACTACAGAGTGGTACTAACTAGCTTAGCTAGCATTTGCGGCGAACACCATCGTGTACGCTGATGGCACCTATGAGTGTGGATCCTGATCCAACAGCTTCGAGACCCGCTCGACTAGGCCGGTGGCGTCGGTCGGAGCACGCACTTTGACATCGTTATCAAAGTAAACGAACACCTCACGCCGGCGCTTTCGGCCGCGTCCGCCGACCCGGTGGGCGTCTTCCGGCTCGTCTCCTCGTGCCCAAGCGGCGACCCGTCTTGCCCAGGTGTCGAGCGCCGCATCGTCATAGCCGCTTGCGTACAGCTCTTCGGAACCGTGCAGGCGGCAGTACATGAAATCCGATGTCACATCCATCAGCCGCGGCCATTCGACGGTATCCGCACAGACCAGCGCAACGTCATAGCGGCGCAGCAGATCGATGAATTCCGGTGTGCGGAAGCTGTCGTGACGGATTTCGAAAGCGTGGCGCAACGGCCTGGTTGCGTCCGTTTTTGTCCATGCGCGCCCGCTCAGCCGCGCGTCATGGTGACGGGTGAGTTCGGCTGCCGCTGCCGTGTCGTGCGGTAGCATGCGCAGGAAGGACACGATCCGCTCCGGGACGAATCCGAATTGTGGCGGAAACTGCCAGAGCAGTGGTCCAAGTTTCGGCCCTAGTCGCAGGACTCCGGATGCCAGAAAATTGGCGAGAGGTACCGTCGGATCCCGCAGCTTCAGCATGTGCGTGATGTAGCGAGACCCCTTTACCGAGAAGACGAAGCCCTCGGGCGTGCGGTCGGCCCAATCGGCGAAGGATTGCGGGCGTTGCAGGCCATAGAATGTGCCGTTGATCTCGATCGTGCGGAACCGGCTCGCCGCGAACTCCAGCTCCTTCGTCTGCGGCAGGCCGCGCGGATAGAACACTCCTCGCCACGGCGGATAGGTCCAGCCGGAGATGCCGATGCGCACCTCGCCGGCGAATCGCCGAAACCGCCGCTTGGTGGCTGACGTTCCGGCTGCCGTTCGGCTATCACCCGCGAGAGAGGACGCCATGAAATGGATCTTCGCCTCTGCACTGTTGCTCGCTATCTCCGCCGGAACCGCGTCGGCAGCAGGTTGCCTCAGCGGCGCAGCGATCGGCACCGGCGTGGGCCATTTCGCCGGTCACCATGCCGTGCTCGGTGGCCTCGCCGGGTGCGCGATCGGACATCACCACGCGAAAGTGGTCGAGGAACGACACCGTGAGGAAGCGGCGAAGCAACAAGCGGAACAGCAGGACCGGTGGGCGGGGCCCAGACACGCTGACCGCAGCCAGACAGACTCTCCCGTGCCGTGGCATGGTCTCTGCCCGACGAGCCTCAAACGGCGAGGGGACCTTGGCCATGCATGACATCTATCTGGTGATCGGGCCGGACCGGGGAGAAATCACCTTTGGCAGATGACGGCTCGAGGCGTCCTGACATATGCGTACGGCCTTGTGCTGATCCGAGTTGCCGGGGTGCGTTCGGCTTGCAGTCATCCTTCGACATTTTGCTGTCGATTCTCATCGGCTCCAATGTCAGCCGGGCCTTAACGCAGGGGTCGCCATATTTCCCGACGTTGGCCGCAACCGCCGGGATCGTGATCCTCTATTGGGTGGCGGTCCAACTAGCGCAGCGATCCGACTTCGTCGGTCTCATCCTGACAGGCCGCGCCACGGTCATCGCGCGCGATGGGCGGGCGGATGCGCGGGTGATGCGTCGCGGCGGCGTCAGCCATCTGGAGTTAGCCGAGGCGATCCATCGAGCGCATCTTCTCATCTTCTTGACCTGGACGCGGTTGCGTTGGCCACGCTGGAGCGAAGTGGTCAGATCACTGTGGTGCCATCTCGGAAATAGCCGGTCAGGAGACGGGCGTGGGATAGAGCACCCGCAGCACCACCATCCAGGGATAGCGCGTGTCCAGCACCTGCCCGTCGGGGGTCGCGAGTTTTCCGTCGGCGGTGACCGGCACATGCTTCATGGTGACTGCGTGATCGACGTTGCCGCCCACCACTGAGATCTGGCCCGGCGCTTTCGCCACCACGATGTCGCAATGCGCGGGAAAATGCCTGGTTGGCAGGCGATCGTAAGTCAGCTTTGCGGCCCTGCCGCGTCCCTCGCAGATCAGGTCGCCGGGCTGGGCCGCATAGGCGGACGGTCGCTCGGCGGTAATCAGCCAGCCGGACGTCTCTCCCAGCGCCATTTCCTTGGCGATATTGATGTAATAGGAATGGTCTTCCGCATAGGGAAAGCGCGCCCCGGCACCGGCGATACGCATCACATACGAAACGAAGGCCGCAGACCACGCGTAACCGTCGTCCCGGTTGGCAGGGAACACTGTGCCGTCGGCGTCCTGCTTGCCCGTCCAGGCGGAAGCAGTGGTGCCGGCATCCTGCCCCAACCACCAGTATTCGCCGACGCGTTGCCACAGGCCGGGCATGCGCTCAGGCATCTGGTCCGGCAGAAGCGGAGGCCTGGTGCCGGGCGGGTCGTCATCGACCGCCTGCCCGAACAGGCGCCATTCGCGGAGCGCGATCGCCACGACCGACTCGCGGCTGATCGGCTCGTAGGGAACGGTTGCGAAGGGTGGGTCGTGCGCATTTGGCGAAATGTTCAGCGCCGGCTTCGGAGTTGGGGCCGCCGTCGGGTGAGGCGCTGCGCAGGCGGCTAGCGCAAGGAGCATCACAACCAGCAATCCCCGCATCATCGCCTCATCGGTTGCTGATCGCGTCGCGTGTTCTTGCGCTATCGAACGCGTTCCGGGAACAGCGACAACAGTCCCGCGGCGCTTGCTTCGCAGCACCCGCGCTCTGTGATGAGCCCGCTGACGAGTCGCGCCGGCGTCACATCGAAGGCTGGGTTGGCCGCCGTGCTCCCGTCAGGGGCGACGCGCACCGTCAGCACTGATCCGTCGGAGGCGCGGCCCGTCACCTCCATGACTTCGGCGACACTGCGCTGTTCGATGGGAATTTCCGCGATGCCGTCGGACACCGTCCAGTCGATCGTGGCCGAGGGCACCGCTACCCAGAACGGCACATCGTTGTCACGCGCCGCCAGCGCCTTAAGATAAGTCCCGATCTTGTTCGCTGCATCGCCGGTACGGGTGACTCGATCAGCGCCGACGATCACCATGTCCACGTCGCCATGCTGCATGAGGTGCCCGCCGGCATTATCGGCCACCACTGTGTGTGCCACGCCGTGCTTGCCCAGTTCGAACGCCGTCAGCGCCGCGCCCTGGTTGCGTGGGCGCGTCTCATCCACCCACACATGCAGCTTGATGCCCCTATCGTACGCCGCATAGATCGGTGCCAGCGCGGTGCCCCAATCGACCGTTGCCAGCCAGCCGGCATTGCAGTGCGTCAGCACGTTGACTGCCTGGCCCGCTTTGCCTGCAGACGCCGCCTCGATCAGCTTCAGGCCGTGCTGGCCGATGGCCATATTCTGCACGACGTCTTCCTCGGCGATTGCTGCGGCTTCGGCGTAGGCCGCTTCCCGGCGGGCCGAAACCGTGGTGTTGCGTAGCCGGACCAGCATGCGCTCCAGCGCCCAGCGCAGGTTCACGGCGGTGGGTCGTGTCTCGGCCAGCAACGCCGCGGCCTTCTCCATGGCATCGGTCGAGGGATCGGCACGGAGCGCAAGGCACAGAGAATAAGCGGCGGTAGCGCCGATCAGCGGCGCGCCGCGCACCTGCATCGACCGGATTGCGTGCGCTCCTTGTTCGAGCGTGGTCAGCCGTACGATCTCAAGCGTCCAGGGCAGCTTCGTCTGGTCGATGATGCGCACCGACCAGCCGTCTTCGTCCAGCCAGATCGTGCGATAAGCAACGCCATCGATCTTCATCGGTACGGTTCTCAACTTGCTTCCCGCATTGTGGCGTTCAGGAACGGACAGCACAATGCCCGCCTGCCCGCGATGCGCTACTTGATCCGGCCGCGCCCAGCTACCCGCCAGATGGCTTCGATCTTGCCGTTGCGTACGCCGACGATCTCCTCGTGCAGATGTACGGTGGTGTCGGAATAGCCGACGATCAGCTCCAATTTGTCGCCGATCCTCGGATGATCATTTGGGGAGGCAAGTTCGATCGTGCCGTGTTCGGCAGACAGCCGAACGGTCGCCTCTGACACTCCCACCGGATGCGGTGCCGCAGCGTCACTGCTCATCGCTTTCTTGCCGGCGTCCAGGATCACGCGCGTTGGTGTCGGCCGGCTGGTGACAGTGGCAAGCAATGTCAGCGCGCAGGGGAAGTCCAGGTGATAGTGCGTGCGGTAATGCATGTCGCTGAAGATTGCGCCGCCCGCCTGGATTTCGGTGACGCCCGGTTGTTGGGCGCAGAACGGGAAGGTCCCGGTGCCGCCGCAACTGACGATCTCCACCGGATAGCCGGCGCGCCGGCACGCGTCGGCGCTGGCGGTCAGCAGCGCGATGGCGTCGGCCACGGTGCGCGCCTTCTCCGCGGGGTCTGCGATCGTGACCGCGTGGCTTTCCCAGCCCATCACGCCGACGAAACGCAGCCCGGCCTGTGCGGCGATGGTTGCGGCCAGTTCCACCGCGGGCGTGCCGGGCGAGACCCCGGCGCGATGCATGCCGATGTCCACCTCGATGACGACTCGAAGCGCCCGCTCGAGGCCCTGCATCGCCCTGCCGAGCTCCCGGACATGAGCCGGACTGTCCACTGCGACGATCGGATCGGCGCGCTGGCGAAGCTCGCGCAGTCGCTGCATCTTTGCCGGTCCGACGATCTGGTTGGCGATCAGAATGTCACGCAGCCCGGCTGCTGCCAGCACCTCCGCCTCGCCCAACTTGGCGCAGGTCACGCCGATCGCGCCGGCGGCCAGTTCCTCGGCAATGATCTCCGGCGTCTTCTGGCCCTTGGTATGCGGTCGCCAGCCCACTCTATGCGCGCGGCAGGTTTCGGCCACGCGCGCGATATTCGCCTCCATGAGATCGAGATCGACCAGCAGGGCTGGCGTGTCGAGGGCGGTCTTCGGTTGGCCGATCAGCGATGATGGATGGGTCATACGGCTCCCTCCCTGGGTGTCAGGTAGCTTACGGATCGCGCTCGAGCGAGCAGGAGTTGGCATCAGGAGTGCTGGCACAGCGCGGCTATAGGCGAACGCGAATGAGGCATACCGCCCCGAAAGGGGTTCACACGGAGCACCACAGAGGATCGCACCGAGCGCCACGGAGGCACCGTCTAGCAACATAACGAACTCCGTGGCGCTCTTTGGATTCTCCGCGGTTCTCCGTGTGAACCTTTTCGAACACTAAGCCCGTAAGCGATTCAGAGCCGCTGGTGCAGCACGCAGAGCAAGGTGAACAAGCGGCGGGCGGTCGGCAGGTCGATGTCGATCTTCCCGGCCAGCCGCTGCATCAAAAGCGCCGCGCCTTCGTTGTGCAGTCCGCGCCGCCCCATGTCGATCGCCTGGATGCGTGCCTCGCGCCCTTCCTGCACGGCAGTAACGTGACTGTCCACCAGCAGGCCATAGTCTTTTATCAATCCCCGAAATGGCCCAAGCGCCAGACCGATGGCAATCAACGGACTGTCATCCGCACGGCGAATGTCGAACACCAGTCGCCCTTCCTGAATTGAGAGATGCAGCACGAACGGTCCGGATAACCGGCCATGCCGGCTGGTGAGCGGTGCGAAGCGATTCTCGGCTGCCAGGTCGGCGACTGCCTGAGCGCGATCCGCCTCCAGCAGCGGCGAGAGGCGGGTCAACGGCTCGCCATCCAGCTCGACACGGACAAGCCGTGCTGCCGGCATTCCGGCCGGCCCGGGGGTCATTCGAATTTCGGTTCGGACTTCAACATGTCGAGTGCCAGCATGACGCCGACGATACTGCCCTTGATCGGACGCAGCAGTGCGAGAGCGAGCGCCAGGGTCAGCGGCAGGAAGGTCGCCGCCAGTTCCCAGCTTGGCGGGTTGGCGAGTTTCTGCACCAGGAGCAGCAGCGGGATGATGATGTGGCCGGTGATCAGGATGACGAAATAGGGCGGCGCGTCGTCGGCACGGGCAAGCCCGAGCGGGGCGCCGCAGTTCGGGCAGACCGGGACCACCTTGAGGAAGCCGTTGAACAGGTGTGCGCGGCCGCAAGCCGGACAATGCCCGCCGAACCCACGCGCAATCGCGGCGAAGAGCGGCGGCACGGGCCATGCTGGACGTGGCTTTGCACGGTCCGGCTGCCAGCGAACTGTGGTCATCAAAGAAGGGTCCTTCGGCCGGGTCGGCACAAGGCTGGGCACAAGCCGACGGTCTATAGTAAAACCATATCGTCGGTCTTTCCGGGATTGCCAGAGACCGTGACGATGCCGCCCGCATGTCTGCCCCGGTTGCGGCGCATCTCCGATCGGCGGAAAATCTGGTCTGGACGCTATTGTGAGAACCGACGATGGACGCAACCGGGCGGCCCGCGCTCGGGATTCTGGCGGGGGGCGGTGCCATGCCGGGCCGGGTGGCCGCCGCTGCGCGCGCGGCTGGACGCGGCGTGTTCATGGTTGGGCTCGACGGCTTTGCCGATCGCGCCGTACTCGCTCCCTATCCCCATGAGTTCATCCGGATCGGCGCGGCAGGACGCATCCTGGCGGTGTTGCGTGCCAATGGGTGTGGCGAGCTGGTACTTGTCGGGCCGGTGCGCCGTCCCTCGCTGCTCGATCTGCGCCCTGATGCCGAGGGCACACGCATCCTGGCCCGCATCGGCCGCGCCGCCTTTGCCGGCGATGATGGGCTGCTGGCGGCCGTGGTGCGCGTGCTGGGCGAGGAAGGATTCCGCGTCGTCGGCGCGCACGAGGTGCTTGGCGAGGCGCTGGCCCCGGCCGGGCTGCTCTCGCGTGCGACGCCGGACGCGTTGGCGATGGCCGACATCGCGCGCGGCGTTGCGGTGGCGCGGGCGCTCGGGGCGGTCGATGTCGGGCAGGGCTGCGTGGTCCAGCAGGGGATCGTGCTCGCGGTCGAGGCGGCCGAGGGAACTGACGGGATGCTCGCCCGATGCCCCGCTCTGGCGCGCCCCGGTCCGGGCGGCGTGCTGGTCAAGCTGGTCAAGCCGGGTCAGGATCGCCGGGCCGACCTTCCGACGGTGGGACCGGAGACGGTCCGGCGCGCGGCCTCCGCCGGATTGCGCGGAATTGCGTTCGAGGCCGGCGGCACCTTGCTAGCCGAGCGGGAGACCACACTGGTAGAGGCGGACGCGGCCGGGCTATTCCTGCTGGGTCTCGATCCGAATGGTACGCAATAGAGAAGGAGACATCGCATGAGCCGCTTTCTGCACACTATGCTTCGCGTCGGCGACCTGCAGCGCAGCGTCGATTTCTACACCAAGCTGCTGGGAATGAAGGAGCTTCGCCGGCGCGACGTGCCGGACGGGAAATATACGCTCGCCTTTCTTGGGTACAGCGACGATCCGAGCGGGGCGGAGATCGAACTGACGTACAACTATGGTGTCGAGAAATACGAACTGGGCACTGCGTTCGGTCATCTGGCGGTCGGCGTGCCTGATGTGGCGGCGGCCTGTGAGTTGGTGCGACGCGGCGGTGGCAAGGTGACGCGAGAGGCTGGGCCGGTGAAGTTCGGCACCACGGTGATTGCGTTCGTCGAAGACCCGGACGGCTACAAAATCGAGCTCGTCCAACGACAATAATTACACCTCTCCCGCTCTGAGCTTGTGAATCTTTCGACTCTGGCGCTTCGAGTGGCGCATAATCCTTCGAAATCATGCGTATTTATTTCTGAGAACGTCCGAAAAACCGAAAGCTTCACAAGCTCTCTGCGGGAGAGGTCGGTTCGCGAAGCGAACCGGGTGAGGGTGCCGGCATTTAGCCAGACCCTCACCCGCCGCGTTGCGCGTGGCGACCTCTCCCGCAAGAGCGGGAGACACGGGTTGGGGGCTCCCCGCCCTTACGTCTGCACATGCTCCGGCAGAAAGCCGAGCCCGATCACCAAGGCCGGCAGCCGGCGCAAACGCGGCACTTCCTGAAACAGGCGCAGCGCCAGCGGCACATTGGGTGTGTGCTGCGTCGCCAGGACGCGGCTGATGATGCGGTTCTGGACCAACACCTGAAGGCCCTGCGTCAGCCGGGTTGGCGTCTCTCGCCGGCGCTGCACGAGGCGCAGCACTTCCGGGCCCGCGGCGCCCTGGCGTAAGTGCGGCACGAGGATGTTGGCCGCGGCGACGGCATCCTGGATTGCCAGGTTGATCCCGACGCCGCCGATCGGCGACATCGCGTGCGCGGCGTCGCCGATCAGCAGCAGCCCCGGCCGCCACCACTCGCGCGTGCGATTGACCGCGACGCTCAGCAGCTTGACGTCGTCCCAGCTTTTCAGCTCGTCCACCCGGTCGGCGAAGTCCGGCACCAGTTCGGCGATTCGCGCTCGGAACGCCGGCAGGCCGCTTGCGTGGGTCGCCTCGATCCCACCCTTGGCGATCACCAGGGCGCATTGCCAGTAGTCGCCGCGATTGATGGTGACGAACATCGAACCAGCGCCGACGCGCCCGAGTGAAAGCGGTGGATCGCCCTCGCGGCGCGACAGCCGCATCCACAGCACGTCGATCGGTGCCCCAAGGTCGAACACCTTGAAGCCACCGGCCTGACGCAGAACGGAATGCCGCCCATCCGCGGCGACCACAAGATCGGCGCGGATCTCCAGTTCGCCGCTCGGGTCGCGCGCGCGCAACCCGATGATGCGACCGGCTTCCTCGATCAGGCCAGTCGCCTCGGTGCGCATCATCAGCCGAAAGCTCGGATAGCACTTCGCATGCGCCGCCAAGAAGTCGAGGAAATCCCATTGCGGCATCAAGGCGATGAAGCCGCAACGCGAAGAGAGATGCGTGAGATCTGCGACTTCAATGAACTCGCTCCCGATCTGCGCCCCAAGCCTCGGCGCCTTGGTGTGCGGGCGCGTCAGCAGCTCATCCAGCAGACCGAGCTCGTCCATCACCTGGAGCGTGGAAGGATGGATCGTGTCGCCGCGGAAGTCGCGCAGGAAATCGGCGTGCTTCTCGAGCACTAGCACATCGACGCCGGCGCGCGCCAGCAAGAACCCGAGCATCATGCCGGCGGGTCCGCCCCCGGCAATGCAGCAGCGAGCGGTGAGTGCCGTCATTCCGCTGCGCGCAGGCTCGGGACGAACGGCGGCACCATCGCACGCTGGACCGCAGCCATCGGCTGTGGCCACCAACGATCCTCCCATTCGGAGAACATGCCCGGTACCTGCGGCATGACGCGCTCGGCGAACAGACGCGTGTACGGCATGAGGTGGAACCACATCAGCTTACCGCCGCGTCTCCTGATTCCGCAGGAAGGGATTGTGGCGCCGTTCCGCGCCGATGGTCGAACCCGGGCCATGGCCGCACAGAAAGGCGAAGTCGTCGCCCAAGGGCAGCAACTTGTCGCGGATCGCACTGATCAGCGCATCGTGATCGCCATACGGAAAGTCGGTTCGTCCGACCGAGCCCTGGAACAGCACGTCGCCGATGATTGCGAACCGCCCGGCGTGATTCACAAAAACGACATGGCCCGGTGTGTGGCCGGGGCAGTGCAGCACATCGAACCGATGCTGGCCGAGACTCACATGATCGCCCTCGCGCAGCCAGCGTGTCGGCGCGACGTTGCGCACGCCGGCAAACCCGAAACTGCTGGCCTGCGCAGCGAGCCCCTCCAGCAGGAACCGGTCGCGCAGGTCCGGTCCCTCGATCGGCAGGTTGCCCAGCGCTTCGGCCAGCTCAGCAGCGCCGCCGGCGTGGTCGATATGCCCGTGCGTGAGCAGGATTCGCTCGACCGTGACGCCGAGCCGCGAGATCGCATCGGCGATCCGTGGCGCCTCGCCGCCCGGGTCGATCACCAGGGCACGCTTGGTTTCCTCGTCCCAAAGAATGCTGCAATTCTGCTGGAACGGCGTAACCGGCAATACGGCCGCCTTCAATTGTCCCATCAGATCAATGCAGCTTGGGCGATTTCAGGAACTTGGCGCGATCGCCCGACCGCACCGAGATCGTCACGGGGCCCGTATCGCGCAAAATCCGCAGCTTCACCTCAGCCCCGGCACTGCCGGAGGCCCAAACGCGGCGCCACAGCCCAGCAAGGTCGCCGACGTCCTCCCCATTCACCGCCAGGACCCGGTCGCCGGTACGGACGCCAGCCTGCTCGGCCGGACCGTTGTCCGACAGACCGCCGATGATCAGCGCATCGTCCGCCTCGGTCGCAAACATGCCAAGCCAGGGTCGCGCCGGCCGATTCACTCGCCCATACGTCAGCAGGTCGTCGAGAATCGGCGACAGCAGGCTGATCGGCACCACCATGTTCATATCGAGCCGGCGGCCCTTGCGATCGCCCTGCTGCAGGATCAGGGAGCCGACGCCCATCAGCTTTCCGTCCCCGCCGATCAGCCCGCAGCCGCCCCAGAACGGGTGCGCCGGCGCAGTGTACATCGCGTCGTCCAGCACGTACTCCCAGTATCCGGCAAATTCCTGTCGGCCGACCACCCGCGTCTCCACCGAGTGATGTCGCCCGCCGGCAGCGGCGAACACGACCTGGTCGCCGACCTTCAGGGAATCGGAATCCCCCAGCTCGAGCGCCGGCAGGTTCAGCCGGCCGAGTGCCTGCACCAGGCCAAACCCGGTCTCCTGGTCATAGGCCAGGGCATGGCCCGCGACGGCGCGCCCATCGCTCGAAGTAATCCAGATCGTCTCGGCCTCGGTGATCAGGTAGCCGATCGTGGCGACCAACCCGGTCTCGCGGATCACCACGCCGCTGCCGGCGCGCTCGGTTCCCAATATGCCGGCGGTAAACGCATCGGGCGGCACGTACGCGCGCAGTCCGACGACGGCGCTCAGCGCGCGATCGAGGTCATAGGGATAGTCGTTCGGATCCGGCTGCAAGTTCGCCGGAATTTCCCAGTCGGCAGGCATGCCACTGTTTTCCTCACCAGCAACTGCTACCCGCGGCCATCGATCCCGATCCGCCGCTTCCCAGCCCCTCGCAAGAGAGATGGGGGGAGACGGCGTCGGCACCCTCGGCCGCCGGATCAAGTATCGGCGCTTTTCCGCCCGGTGCCAACGTTCACGAGTTCGTAGGGTGGCCGGTAGATGGGAGGTGCCCACGCCGTCTCACTACATTTTGCGGTGCTCTCTGCTTACACACCGTTACCGCCGATGGGGTGGCCAAGCCACGCAGAACGGGTCAGCATCGGTCCCGGATAGGAACCACAACGGGTCAGCAATCCATGCCGAAATTTGCGTGGAGCGCGGTCATCGCTGCGCTCTTCATCGGTGCGACTGCGTCTGCACAGACCGTCGGCCCATACAGTGACTGGCGCCAGGATGCACCGGGCGTGCGTCATCGTGTTACACCGGCCGATATGCCCCCGCCATTCTCAACCCCAGCGGCGATCAACGCCCCCCGCACCGTGCCTCGACCGCCGGTTGGTACCTTGTCGGTGCCGAAGGGGTTTACAGTTGCAATCTTCTCTACTGGCCTTTCCACCCCGCGCACGATGCGCTTCGCACCCAACGGCGACCTGTTCGTGGCCGAGAGCAACGCTGGCCGCATCCGCGTGTTGCGCATGGGGCAGGATCCGAGCCATCCGGACTCATCCACTGTCTTCGCCAGCAACCTGTTCATGCCGTCCGGTATCGCGCTCTGGCCACCTGGGCCCGACCCAAGGTTCGTCTATGTCAGCACCTGGAATGCGGTGGTCCGGTTTCCCTACCGCGTCGGCGATACCGTCGCCCAAGGTGCGGGGGAGACAGTGATAGCGAATTTACCGACCGACGGCCACTGGACGCGCGACATCGTATTCTCGTCTGACGGGCGGCACCTGTTCGTGAGCGTCGGATCACTGACCGATCACGGCGAGGATCGCGCCAGCGACCCGGTGATGCCGCACCTCGATGCTGACTCCATCCACGCGATCGAGCAGCGGGACGGAATCGGCGCCGCCTGGAACGCCGAGAAGGACCGCGCCACTGTGCTCGAGAGCGATCCAGATGGACATGACATCGTGCATTATGCGAACGGCTTGCGCAACTGTGTCAGCATGGCGCTGACGCCAGGCGACGACGATCTATGGTGCACGGGCGATGAGCGTGACGGAATGAGCGACGACATGCCGCCCGACTTCCTGACCCGGCTGGTGCCGCACGGCTTCTATGGCTGGCCGTGGTTCTACATCGGCGATCACGAGGACCCGCAGCATCGTGGCGAGCGGCCCGATCTCGCCGGCCGCGTCATCGTGCCGGACATGCTGTTTCAGGCGCACTCAGCGCCACTAAGTATGACCTTTTACGAGGGCGGGCAGTTTCCGCCCAGCTACTGGGGCTCGATCTTCGTCGCCATGCACGGCTCGTTCAGTCGGAGCCAGCGGACCGGATCGAAGGTGGTGCGCGTGCTAATGAAGGATGGCCGTCCGACAGGCGAGTACGAGGATTTCCTGACTGGCTTCACTGTCTCCAATACCCAGGTGTGGGGCCGGCCAGTCGGCGTGACAGTCACGCCCGACGGTGGGCTGCTGGTGAGTGATGACGTGAGCGGTACGATCTGGCGCGTAAGCTATCACGCGGATGGAGCCGACTGAGCGGACCGCTATCGTATCCATAGTTCTATTCCCGCGCCGTACATGCGGAGCGGATGATAGTGTTGTGCTACCCAGGAATGGAACCCGGCAAGAGGCGCGGACGCCAGGCGATCAGTCGCAAATAGCACGACGTGAACCCGCGGATCGGATGCAACCTCAATCAGCTCCGGCAAGGTCAAATAGCCGCTGTTGATGCGTACAGAGGAGGTATCCACGAGCCAGGGTGGTGTGTCGCGATCTGCCAATCCCGCTATGAATTGAGCATCGGTAATAGCCCATTGATCAGGCGTAGTCGCTCGCTGCAAGTCTTCAGCGATCTCCCCTGCACGCTGAGCGTCGCTGCTTTCGGCTCTGATCCCGAGGGTATGATAATATGCGTAACTGGCGGGAGCACCAGTGAGAATAGCGGCGAGTGGGAGCAAGCCTGTCAGGAGAGCTCCGTTTCGTCTTGAGCCATTCCAAGCCAAAGCAGTGATCGCGAGCAATGGCGGGATAAGCACGATGGCGTGACGCGAGAAAAGCGGACGCTGAATTACAAGGATGAGAAACGTGGCCAGACCCCACGCTATCAGCGGGACTATCCGCCAATCTCGCCTCAGCATCGCGACAACGAGACCTATAACTGCCCCCACGCTAAGGACTGCATTCTCAACCAAGAATCGGTAAAGTAGATGAATATGACTGGATTCCGAGACGGTCAGCGCATTTCTCGCCGCAATATGGAATGTCAACACCTGCTGCACGACTGCCGGAAGTGAACTCAGGAAGGGTGCACAAACAACCAGAAACACGACGACGGCTGCAACAGCCGCGCCGGCGACTGGCCATAGAACCTCCCCAATGCCAAAGCGTGGCTCTCGCCGGATCTGCCAAAGCCATGCAAGGGCAAGCACAAGGACTAGAATGATAGCAGTAACATCAAGCAGCTTGGTGAAAATGCCCAGCAAGAGCGTGATCCCACACGAGGTGGCGAGCACAAGACCCTTTCTGCCTGTCGGATGCTCAGACCACATGAGTGCCGTGCCGGCGGTCAGGAACAGGAAGGCGGTCGCCGGGCCCTCTGCCTGGAGCGTTTGCGACGCTTGCAGATATGATGGGGTCGCGACAACGATGACCAACGCCGCAACTCCACCCACACGTCCGGCCAATACCTTGCCCAGCAGGTACGCGCCGGCCAGGCCAAGCAGGGAAAGCACAGCGACGCCCAGGCGAGCTGCTGAGATCGTAGAACCGAACAGCAAATAAAATGGATATATCGACAGCGGGAAGACGGGCGGCTGCGAGCAGAATATCGCTCGGTAGAGGCCGTAACCGGCGCTCATAGCACGCAGAGTTTGCCAGTACACCCCCTCATCGTAGCCGTCATAATCGAAGCGGCCATTCAACCCGTATACGCGCATCGCAATGGCGACGACGACAACTGCCGCGACGATGATGTGCGTGTGCGACGACGTCCATGCCGGAAATCGTTCCCCTTCAAGTTGAGGCCCGCGGGTCACGCGATCGGTGCGCCCACCTCGCGCGACAGCTTGCGTCGCATCGCCGCGCCGAACTCCGCATAATCCTTGCATGTCACCGCGAAGGTGCCCGGCCCGCCGATCACCTCATTGGTGTAGCTCTGCAATAGATCGGGCTCTTCGTGCAGGATGCAGAGCCCGTTGATAGTGATTCTGGCCGCCGCCATGCGGTCGCGGATCGGGCTTGGCGGTATGCCCGCATTGGACCGCCCGTCGCCGATCACATCCACGACCTGCCGGGTGGCCTTGGCCGGCGCGCGGGCCAGCAGCTCGAGCGCGGCCAGCAGGGCCTCGCCTATTGCAGTCTCTCCTGCCGGGACCGAGCGCGGCATGTTATCGACCGCATCGGCAAAGGCCCGCGCATCCGCCGCCGATCCGATGCGGCTCCAGTCGGCGATCACGTCGTGCGCGCCGGCGCCGGACCAGAGCAGCAGCGCCGCCATGCTGGCATGCGCCGGCCCGCCGATCAGACCCCGGATCACCGCCGGCTCGCGCAGCGCCGCGGCCATGCCGCCGGCAATCAGGTTGAATTCGTCGAAGGTGACGCTGGCCGAGCCGTCGACCGCCAGCACCAGCGCGAGGTCCACAACGTCCATACCGTCTATTCAAGCGCATCGTGCGCCACCAGGCACCTCAAGATCCGAATGGCATGGCAAAGTGGCAACGATTGCATCATCCTCAATGGAGGCATAGATTTGCACCCCTCTTGTGGAGCGGCGCGCCGCGGCACGAACGATGAGTGAGACGGTCAGTCCGGAGTGGATCGGCACGACGTTGCGCTCGATCCAAGCGGAGCAACGCTTGATCCAAGCCGAGCAACGCTCGATCCGGGACGAAAATAAGCTGATCCGGGAGGCACTGAGCGGCGCGTTGACAGTGCTGATGCAGCGGATCGCCAATTTCGAGGCGTATCTCGACACCCGCTTCGACCAACTGAGCATCCGCCTCGATCAGATCGAACAGGGCAGGCAGGCGACGTAATCCGGCGGCGGATCGCGATAGTGCGAGCGCGGTTCGCCGCGCGGGCGATCGATTCGCCCGCACTTGAGCGCGCGGCCGATGCGGCCGACAATCTGCGGCGCAGAATGAGGACCCGCCGCGATGCCCGAAAGCCCAGCCGATCGAAACCTGCGCACCGAAACGCGACTGCCGGCGAATGGCCTGACTGTGCTGGACCTCACTTTGGCCCGCGCCGGGCCTACCTGCGTGCGCCATCTGGCGGACTGGGGCGCCGATGTGATCCGCATCGAGCCGCCGCCAGTGGGCGGCGAGGACATTGCCGGCAACCGCAACGGGTTCGACTTCCAGAACCTGCACCGCAACAAGCGGGCGATGCGTCTGAATCTGAAGGATTCCGCGGGCCACGAGGCGTTCATGCGGCTCGCCCGCACCGCCGACGTGGTGGTGGAGAACATGCGCGCCCAGGTGAAGCACCGGCTGAAGGTGTCGTACGACGACGTGCGTAAGATCAACCCGCGCATCGTATATGGCAGCATCAGCGGCTTCGGGCAGGATGGCCCGTACGGCCACCGCGCCGGCGTCGATCAGATCGCCCAGGGCATGGGCGGGTTGATGTCGATCACCGGCCTGCCCGGCCAAGGGCCGGTTCGTGTCGGCATCCCGGTGGACGACCTGACCGCCGGCAACCTGCTTGCCCTCGGCATCATGATGGCGCTGTTCGACCGCGAGCGCACCGGCGTCGGCCGCTGGGTCACCACCAGTCTGCTCGAGGCGCAGGTCTTCATGCTTGATTTCCAGGCGTCGCGTTGGCTGATCGCCGGCGAAGTACCGAAGCAGGCCGGCAATGACCATCCGACAGGAATTCCCACCGGCGTGTTCCCGACGAGCGACGGGCATATCAACATCGCGGCCAGCTCCGGGCGGCTCTGGGAGCGGTTCTGCGAGACGATCGGCCGGCCGGACTGGAAGGAGCATGAGAAGTGGAAGACCCAGAAGGGCCGCAGCGCAGATCGGGCGGCGATCAACGCCGCGATCGGTGAGATCACCCGTACCAAGCCGGCGAATCACTGGATCGAGCTGTTCGAGGAGAACGGCATTCCCTGCGGCCCGATCTACACGATCGACCAGGTCTTTGCCGACCCGCAGGTGAAACATCTGCGCATGGCTTTGCCAATGCACAGCCCGACCATCGGTGATACCGAGGTCGTGGCCTCCGCGATCAACATCTCCGGCTTCTCGAAGGACATCCGCCTGCCGACCCCGGAGGCCGGTTCCAGCACCGACGAGGTGCTTCGCTCGGTCGGCTACAGCGACGACGAGATCGCGACGATGCGCAGCAAGGGAGTGATCTGAGATGGATACCGCCATCGGGACGACGAGCCGCGAATACGCCGGCGGCAAGATGCTCGCGACGAAGGATGACGGCGTCGGGCTGATCACGTTCAACCAGCCCGAAAAGCGCAACGCCATGTCGATCGAGATGTGGGGCGGGCTGGGCGAGATCCTCGACGAGTTCCGCGAGGATAATGACGTTCGCGTTGTGATCCTGACTGGTGCGGGCAACCAGGCCTTCGTCTCTGGCGCTGACATCAGCCAGTTCGAGAAGAACCGCGCGAACGCCGACGCGCAGCGCGAATACGACCGGTTGACCAGCGCCGGGCGGGACAAGCTGCACAGCTTCCCGAAGCCGATGATCGCCCGCATCCGTGGCTTCTGCCTGGGCGGCGGTCTGGCGATCGCCATGCAGACCGATCTGCGGATCGCCGCGGTCGATAGCCAGTTCGGCATACCCGCCGCGCGGCTTGGTATCGCCTATGGGTTCGATGGGCTGCGCAACCTGGTACATCTTGTCGGCCCGGCGCACGCGCGGATGATCCTCTACACCGCCAACCGCATCGACGCGCAGGAGGCGGAGCGCATCGGCCTGATCAACAAGATGGTCAGCGACGAAGAGCTGAACGACACTGTGCTGGACATCGCGCGCACCATCGCCGACAACGCGCCGCTGTCGGTCGCGGCGTCCAAGCTTACGATCAACGAAGTGCTGAAGGACCCCGGCGATCGCGATATTGAGGCGATCCGGCGGGCCAGCGCGGCCTGCTTCGACAGCGCCGACTATCGCGAGGGCCGCACCGCCTTCATGGAGAAGCGCCGGCCGCGCTTCCAAGGGCGCTGAATGCTCTTTATGACGCGTGGGGCGTCGGCGCTTTCGCCGCCTGAGGGCCTTCGATCATAAGCGCAACAACCCGCTCGCCCGAAGCATTGCCAGCTCCGTGGTCCACCGTGTACCCCGCTCTTCCTCCGTGTTAGAATAATGTGAAACGAGAGCACTGGCACCGCGGAGGAATGCGGATACCAGCGGCGTGCAGACCAGCTACCCCTATCCGGCAGTGGTCGCCCGGGTTGCCATGATTTAATCAGGCGCCCACGACCCAGCGCGAGACCAATCCTTGAGCGACAACGCCATCGCCACCAGCCGTCCGGCAGCCGAGACGACAACATTTGCGATCCTGCTGTCGCTGAGCTTCTGCCACTTGCTCAACGATATGATCCAATCGCTGGTGCCGGCGGTGTATCCGGTACTGAAAACCTCATACGGCCTCGATTTCGGCCAGATCGGGCTGATCACGCTGGCTTTTCAGCTCACCGCGTCGCTGCTGCAGCCGCTGGTCGGCCTGGCCGCCGATCGCCGGCCGATGCCGTATTCGCTGCCGGTGGCAATGGGATTCACCCTGCTCGGGCTGTTTCTGCTGGCGCATGCGGGCAGGTTCGAGACGATCCTGATCGCCGCCGCGCTGGTCGGGGTGGGCTCGTCGGTGTTCCACCCGGAATCCTCACGCGTGGCGAGGATGGCTTCGGGTGGCCGGCACGGGCTGGCGCAGTCGCTGTTCCAGGTCGGCGGCAATTCCGGATCGGCGCTGGGACCGCTGCTCGCTGCCTTTGTTGTGGTGCCGCGCGGTCAGGGCAGCATCGCGTGGTTCACCGCCGCGGCGTTGTTGGCGATCCTTGTGTTGTGGCAGGTCGGGCATTGGTACCGGGCGAACGCCCCCACGCATCGTGGGCGCCGCCATACGGCGGGCGTGGAGCTCCGCCCCACTCTGTCGCGCCGGCGGATCGTGGGGACGCTGGTCGTGCTGGGGCTGCTGATCTTCTCGAAATTCTTCTACGTGGCGGCGCTGAACTTGTACTACACGCTGTATCTGATCCAGAAATTCCACGTTTCGACGCAGACCGCCGAGCTGCATCTGTTCATGTTTCTGGGTGCGATGGCGATCGGCACGTTTGCGGGTGGTCCGATCGGGGACCGGTTCGGACGGAAGCTGGTGATCTGGGTCTCGATCCTCGGCGTGTTTCCGTTCAGCCTGGCGCTTCCCTTCGCCAGCTTGTTCTGGACCACTCCGCTCACGATCGCGATCGGGCTGATCCTGTCTTCGGCGTTCTCCGCCATCCTGGTCTATGCGACCGAGTTGGTGCCGGGGAAGGTCGGCACGATCGCCGGTATGTTCTTCGGCTTCGCCTTCGGCATGGGGGGGCTCGGTGCCGCGCTGCTGGGTCAGCTTGCCGACGCGACCAGTCTCGACACGGTGTATCGCGTCTGCGCCTTCCTGCCGTTGATCGGGCTTTTGACCGTGCTGCTTCCCGATATCGAGCGGCCATGGCTGCGCCGCGTTCCACGCTCCTCGCTCAGCGCAGCGCGCTGACCGGTCCGGGCAGCGCTCGCTCGGCTTCGTCCTCTAACCGCTTCTCGTTGCGGCGCAGGAACACGATGCAGGTGACGATCGCGGTCAGGGCAACCGCTGCGAGTGCCAGCGCGATCGGACCGGCCACGCGGTGGATTTCCTTGCCGAAGACATAGGCGCCGACACCATACAGGCTCGCCCAGATGATCCCACCCGCTGCGTTGAAGACCAGGAAACGCGGCCAGCTCATACGATTGGCGCCGGCCAGGAACGACGCCAGTGCGCGCAGCAGCGCTACGAAGCGGCCGAAGAAAACCACCATTCCGCCATACCGCATGAACAGGTACTGCCCGAGCCTGATGCGTCGTTCGTACATACCTATCCTGACGCCATATTTCGTCAGCAACCAAAAGCCGAAGCTGCGACCAATGCAGAAACCGATGATGCCACCCACGATGGCGCCTGCCGCCGCGGCGGCGATCACCAGGCCGATGTCGAGCCGGTGGGTGGTCCCAGCATAGATGGCCGCACCGATCAGCGTGGCTTCGCCGGGGAACGGAATGCCCAGAACTCTCGACACAGATTGCCAGCATGATCGCGCCGTAGCCGGCATGTGCGAGCAGATGGGCATGGTGCGCTAACATCTCGTTCCGACCCGCTCCGTTGCTTGGCAGCGGCTGATCGGGTTGACTGCGACCCGGCTCGGCACGCAATCCGGCGCTGCCGCCAGCACTAGGGAGGTCGGTCGCATGTCATTCTCCATGTACGATGCCTGTGTTCCAGTTTTCACGCAAATGCTCGGAAGCCTGTCGGCAATCATCGATAAGGGCGCGGCTCATGCCGCGGAGAAGAAGCTCGAGGAACTCCGCGTTCCTTCAGGCTCGGCTGTATCCCGACATGTTCACCCTGGCCAGGCAAGTGCGGCAGGCCAGCGATTTCGGCCGCAACGCGCCCGGCCGGCTCGCCGGCGTCGAGCTTCCGTCGTTTCCGGATGCCGATGGCACAACGTTCGCTGAGCTGAAGAATCGCGTAGTGCGTTCGCTTGACTTCGTCCAGGGTTTCCGCCGCGATCAGCTCGACGGCTCCGAGGACAAGGACATCGTCTGGATGGCAGGCGGACAGCAGCGCTCGATGAAGGGGCGGGTCTATCTTCTTCATTTCTCGATTCCGCACTTCTTCTTCCACGTCACCACCGCCTACGCGATTCTGCGGCACAATGGAGTGGAACTCGGCAAGCGCGACTTTATCGGCAAGTTCTGACCGCCGCGGCGGCGCCGTCTTCAAGCACGCGCGAGCGGCGCCGCGCTACCCGCAAAAAAGCGGGGCATGCACCGCGCCACGGCTCTATGTTAGTGCCGAACGGCGAGGGACATGCACTATGACGGCACGCTTGCATGGCTCCATTCCGATCGCCCAACGCGGCGTTCTTGTGGGTGCGCTGTCGGCAGCCGGCGGGGCCGTCCAGGCCACCGCCGCCGCGCCGGACGAAGCAGTCTGGTTCGGCCGCGACTGGGCCGTGAAATGGCGGGACGGCGAGAAGATCTGGCTTGCGCTCTACCGCAAGCGCCTTGGCGCACCTCATCCCGGCGAGCCGCCTCGGCCGGTGCTATTTCTGGTCCACGGCTCCTCGGCGGTCTTCAGCGGCAACTCGGCGCGGCTTTATGCGGTGAAGCCGGAGCAACATGCCGCGCTCGGCGCGGGCCGGTTCGCCGCGCTCAAGGCGACGTACGAGCAGGCCGGGCCGGCGCCCAGCAATCTGCGCTACGGCTACGTTCAGCGGGCGGCCTGAAAAGGGAAGATGGTCAGAGGGCAGAGCCTCTGGTCTTCACTCCCCAGACAGCTCCCGCCGCCGGCGATCGAGTTCCTCGCTGTAGCGCCGAAGCGCGTATTGCTCGGTCAAGAGCCCGATGACGTGCTTGGTTTCCGGCCCATCCACCACCGCAAGTACGTCGCTTTCGGCGTTCTCGAACATCGCGATCGCTTCCTTGATGCTCATCTGCGGCAGCAACATCGCATCCTGATAGTGCAGGACGTCCGCCAGCATGTGGTTGTCGTCGCCGTCGGCATGCGCCTCTGGAACCAACGCGATGCCGGCATAACGGTCCTCTGCATCCAGCACCACAACGCGCTGCGTCGAGCCGAGTGGAAAGTCGCGACGGAACGCTGCCAACGGCGTGTCGGCGCGTACCGTGCGCACCTGTCGCCGCATCATCCGCCCGATCGTCAGGTTGCGCATCCAGCCGATATCGACCGCGCTGCGGATCACCTCCCCGCGCAGGTGGAAGCGCCAAGTCGCGAAGGAATAGCCGAAGGTGCGGCGTACGGTCAGCGACGACAGCACGCAGGCGCCCAGCACGGCGATGGTGAGCGGCAAGCTGCCGGTGGTCTCCAGCGCCAGGAACCCCATCGTCAGTGGGCCGCCGATGATCGCCACCGCGAGCGAGCTCATGCCGACCACGGCCATGCTCGCCGGCGGCACGAGATGGGTGGTGCTGATCAGCGCCAGCGCGCTGCCGAAGAACTTGCCGACCAGCGCGCCCAGGAACAATGAGGCGAAGAACAGCCCGCCACGGAAACCCGAGCCGATCGAGATGGCCGTTGCGCAGGCCTTCATGACCACCAGCAAGCCGAGCCACCAGACCGGGAACGGGGTCTCGATCACCAGGCCGATCGCGCCATGGCCCGACGACAGCACCGCCGGCGTGTTCAGCGCCAGCAGGCCGACCGCAAGGCCGCCCACGGTCGGACGCAGCCAGCCGGGGATGCCGCTCTTGCGGAACAGTTCCTCGGTCAGCGTCACCGCGCGCATGATGGCGATGCCGATCAGGGCGCAGAACACGCCGAGCGCTAGGATGGGCACGTAGTCCTGCGGCGCCAGGGGGGGCAGCACGAGCGTCAGTTCGAACGGCGCGGGGCCGAAGGCGTGCAGCACCGACACGGCGACGATGGAGGCGACGGCGACCGGGGCAAAGGTGCCGAGCGTGTAGGTGCCGATGATCAGCTCAAATCCGTAAAAGGCGCCGGTCAGCGGCGCATTGAAGGCAGCCGCGATCGCCCCGGCGGCGCCGCAGCCCACGAGGACGCGTAGGTCGTTGCGGCGCAGCCGGAAGCTGCGGCCCAGGCGCGAGGCGAGGCCAGCGCCCATCTGCGTGTATCCGGCCTCCAGCCCGATCGAGGCACCGACACCATTGGAGATTATGGTCTGCAGCATCACCGTGATGCTGTCATTGAGCGACATCCGCCCGCCGTACAGCGCATTCGCCTCGATCGGGTCGATCGCGCGGCGCGGCCAGAGCCGGGCAATCCCAAGGCCGAACACCCCGAGCACCAGGCCGCCCAGCGGCACCACCACCACCGAGCGCCACCATGGCTCGATCTGGGTCGTGGCGCTGAGGTGCTGGTCCATGTCGATGCCGAACAGGAACACGTGGGCCAGTTGCGCCGCAAGGGTCATCAGGAAGACGATCACGCCGGCGCCGGCCCCGACGAAGGCGGCAACGACGACGAGCCAGATTTCGTCGGTGCGAACCAGCGCCCGCAGGGTCTGCGGCGCATGCAGGACGGCCGAGCCGATCGGCCGATGCCGGCGCTGCATGGCGTCTCGCCGGGACGCGGCAGTCCGCGTCTCGTCGTCTCGTCCGGGTTCTCCCCTAGCGGTTTGCGGGGCCCGGGGAGCACCCGCAAGGGTTGAATTGGCGGGGAGAGAGGACATGCGCGGGCGTCCGGGTAGCCGGAAAGAACACGAAATCGCGCTAGACTGCCGGCCGTGGTGGTCGGCAGTTCCGCGCACTGCATTCATGGAACCAGCAGCGGCCGCGATCAACCGTCGGTGACGCGACAATCGCGTGGATCGGATAAAAAAGTCGTTCAGTGATCGGAATGTTACAGAGTGTGTCGGGGAGCGACGCCGCACCCGCGCGGAAAGCGCTTGCCGAGTTCCAGCCCTGCAAGGATCTCGTGTGCCAGACCGATAGTCTTAGCATGCATAGGCTGCTGTCGCCCAAAGGCTAATTCCACCCGACGATCGGCCGATTGAGCCACGCCTGAAGGTTCGTCCGCGTTTCAGGATTCTCAATCACATCCGCGAATGGGCCTCATCGTCCCGTGGACCGATGCAATCGTCGGGTGCCACGCTTGGGCGCGGCGAAAGCGCCGGCGGCTTCTTCATCACGACGAATCCCGACGGGCACATAAAAGCTGTCCGCGAAATCGCCTGCCCAACAGATGATGCCGCACTTAACGTCTGCGCCAGAGTCCTAGGGGACCATCATGCGGCTGAGATTTGGCAGAGAGCCCGCTTCCTTGGCCGCGTGCCGCGTCAGGAGCTGAGCGGGGGCTGAGGGCCGCTGCTTCATCGTCGTCTCGCGCTTCGCCGCGAGCGATGGTGCCGCCGTGGGCGACGGCATCCGGAAAACGGCGTGAGCCGGCGGACCGCTCGAGTTCGCGGCCAGCCCCAAATCAAAATGACGCGCGCCGGGAAGGGCGCGCGCCCAGGTTGCAGATAGGGAAGGAAACGCCGCGGAGGGACGGCGCCCGAACGGGATAATGGCATATCACAAGCACGCGATCAACCGTAAATTGCAGACCGTGAATTTGGCACACGCATTGGGCTGTGCGATCCTCTCACCAAGCGCCCGTGAGATCGGGGCGGGAACAGGCGAGTGGGTCGTGCTGGGTATACCATCCCAGGCACGTCCTTCCGGTCACGGCCGCCGCTGTTCGGCCATCCGCCGCTTCATGTCCTGGAATGGTCGATCCCCGCATTGCCGTTCCGCCCGTGATCGGCAGGCGGTGCCTTCCGGGCGTCCGCGATGATCGGTGAGCACGGTGTGATATGTCGGATGCCCGGCGACGAGTGGCGGGTATGCCGGAACGGCGGCGCAGCCACCGGCTGCGCCTTACCTTAGATACGACAGAGGTCTGGAGCCGTGGTTCAGGCACGAACACAACGCGCCCGGCAAGCCCGCAATCGGTGCCAACGCTGTGTTGATCGGTCTGGTAGCCGGGCTTGTGGCCAGCGCGGATTGCGATTCCAGTAATTTACAATGGTGGGCGCACAAGGACTCGAACCTTGGACCCGCTGATTAAGAGTAAGCGACGCGGGTCCGCAACGCATCGCCACGAATCGACAACAGCCGCCATTTTACCTTGACTTTAGAACCGGACCCCCTGATTCTCTCGCCATAGATCGCCATGCTGACCCGGCGCTGGGGTCCGCAAGGGGTCCGTAAGCAGGAACTGGGGGCGAAGCTGGAACCGGGGCAGAAGGACCGCCTGCTGTTCGATACCGCGTGCCCCGGCCTTGGGGTGCGCCTGACTTCCAGGGGAACCCGCACCTTCATCGTGCAATGGACCGATCCGGCAACCCGCCGGAAGGTGCGGGAGCCGTTGGGCGTCTGGGGCAGCCTGACCGTCGATCAGGCACGGGAAGCGGCGCGCGCTCGCCTGGGGGCCGTCGCGAAAGGGATTGACCCGCACCTCACGAATCGGTGCCAGCCATAGAGTCACAACGAATCCAGCAGGTTCAAGAAGGTTTCTCGGCCACAGGCTAACCGACTCAAAGAACTCGCAAACCTTCCGGACGGACACTAAGAACCGCGCGCGGTCGCGTAACACCCTGATGCAAAACACGCCTTCAAACGTCGCTGTTCAAGTTGGGCAAGACCTGGATCTGCTGGCGGACGAGATCGAGCGGTACCCTGCGCAACACTGGCCCGGAGTTGCTGGCAGGCGCGGCGCAGCGGTGTTCCGCGACATGTGGCGCGAGCGATGTTAGCGCGGATGCGGCGAGCCGCCTGGCGGCTCGACTTCCGTTAGCGAGGCCGGGCGTCAGGCCCGGGCGAGGTTACGGAAGCTGCGTAGCGATCCCTGCAGGGGACGCGCCCAACCGGTCAATATTGACGCCGGCGCAATTCGTTCATGTATTGAGCGCGCGGTGATCAGCCGCCTGCAGACGCTTCGGCGAAATCGACGTTTTCGTAGAGTTCGTTCACAGGAATGCTGATTGACACTTCCGGAATTTCAAGGATGTCATCGCCGGTCAATGTCAGTGCCGTCCAATCGTCCTCTGCAACTTTGCGATGGAGCACGAGCAAGCCCCCGAAGTTTGTCTCGATGATGATGTATCGCCGGATCGAGTTGACCATTGCGTATTCGCGGACTTTCTCGATTCGGTCGGTGCTGCTTGAACTGGAACTCACGACTTCGAAGACGACAACGACGTCTGGAGCGATTTTCTCGGAGCCGGGGAACTTCGTGCAGGTGATCAGGGCGTCGGGATACCGGATCTTGGAGTTGATGGTTCGGACGCCGAGATTCGGGCCGTGGTTGGAGCAGGGCGTTCCACGCAGCCGCGAGCGTAGGGCCGTATAGATGTTGCCGGTGATGCGATCGTGGTTCTGGCTGCCTCCGGTCATGGCGACGGGTTGGTTGCCGTCGAACTCGTAGGGTTCCTCCTGGGTCTCGGCCCAGGCGAGGAAGCGCTCCGGAGTCCATGGCTTTTGCAGCGCGACGTTCATAGGCTCGAGTTTAGCACGGGCGGGCATGGTGGTGTCCTCCGATTAGTTCATGTCGCCGGGTGCTGGTCGCCAGTGGATCGGCTGTTCGGTGCCATTGACATCGACCAGGGTGCCGGTGTCGTTGATGTCGTCGATTGAGCCTGGCCACGGGTTGGTCCGGCCGTGGCCGGCGATGGAGCCGGCGAACCAGAGCCGCCCGTCAACGAGGAATTCGGTGACGCTGGCTGTGCAGCATGGGGTGATGAAGGCGCGGTCGGTGCGAGCGGCGCCGGGGATCGGCGGTTCAAGGGTTCTGTCCACGATCTGGAATCTCGTGATTGGGGGTTGCTGTTGAAGCTGTCGTGGCTGGCCATGCGGCAGGTCGACGATTTCTGCCAGCTCCGCCTGGTTGAGGGCGGCGAAGTCGGCGATCTCCACACAGCTCTTGGCCCCACACAAAGTTGCCGCCAGGGCGATGAACAGCATTGCCGACAAATCGTGCCCGGAGTTGCAGTCGCGCGGGTCGTCGATATCGGCGAAGATCGTGATCAGAGAGTTCATGGCCAGCTCTTGCGCCGTGCTGGAGCTACTTCAGAATTTACTTTAACTTCTCCCGCAAGAGGGTTTTACTCATATGCGATTCCCCTGCCTCGGGGGGAGGGCCCGGCGGAGGGGAGGGGCGTGGTGCCGGGTGAGGCTGTCAGTCGCTCTCGCGCTCATGGCGCGGCCCGGCTCTTGCGGCGGTAGGTTTTGTCGTTGCGGGCGACGCACTTGCCGAAGCGGGGTGACCGGAGCGCGCGTGCGACCGCGTTGCGGGTTTTGCGGCGTTTCATCGTGCTTCTTTCCCTTCTTCCTCGCGTGAAAAGTGAAGGTGCCTCAGTCGGCGAGGACGGCCATCATCGCGGCAGTCGATTTCTGCTCGACCCTGGCCGCGGGCTGCGAGCCTTCGTTGGGCTTCCACTCGTCGCCGGTGATGTGGGCGAGGCGGAGACGGCACCCTCGGCGGCGGCATAGAGGGCGGAGGCCTGGAGGCCCATCTCGGCGGCGAAGGCGGCGGCCCGGGCCGCCCGGCTCTCGAACCCGAGGCCCCGTCGCGGTCCTCGTCGCGGTCGTCGTTGAGGAGCCGGGTGTGGAGGGCCATGGCGTCGGATTTCTTGGCGCCGTAGAACAATGCGGCTCCGTGGGCGCCGCTGACGACCCGCTGCAGGAAGATCGCCATCGCCTCGTCGTTGAGGTTGTCGCGCAGCTCGTTGGAGAGTCCGGATCACGTGCTCCTCGATGGTCCCGCGGATGTTGGCGTGGGCGACCGGCTCGAGGCCGAAGGTGGCGCTCATCTACTCGGCCTTGGTTTCGGAGGGTGTCAGGGCGTTGACCAGTTCGAGGGTGGTGGCCTGGCGCATAGGCTGGCGCGGGGCGGCGGCCTTGGGGGCGGTCTTCGGGGTGGTTTTGCTTGCCATGATCTGATCTCTCGTGTGCGCCCGGGGGTCGTGGGCCCTGTGCCCGCGTCCTCCCCTCGGGTGCGGTTTGCTGCGGACGGGCAAGGCGGGCGCGGAAACCCCTGAGGCCGGCAGTGGTGCGGACGTTTGCTCTTGCAAACTTCACCGTGCCGGCCGAACCGGAGGCGATTCGCCTGCCATGACAGGCGCGCAGCGCCTGGGCGCCGAAGCGGGGGTTGCAGGCACCGACCCGCGCACGACCCTGACCTTCGGCTGCTACCGAGATCAATCACCAATGGCGAGCGGACCGCCCCCCGAGGACCGCTCCTTCGAGACGCCCTCGTGGGCGACGTCGGCTTCTATCAGCGTGCCGAGGTCAAGGATGCACTCGCGCTCTTGCGACTGTGCGCCGCCCCGGACGATCGCCAGGCAGATGAAGCGTTCCGTCGGGTTATCAACATTCCGGTGCGCGGCTTCGGCGCCAAGGCGATGGAGATACTGGAAGTGGAAGCGGCATGGCGCCAGGTGTCGCTGCTCGCCGCCCTGGAGACTGTGCCGCTTCCGCCGAAGACGCGCTCGGCGGGCCACGCCTTCGCGGACGCAATCCGAGGCGTCGGGCGGGACACCGAGCCGACGCTCGCCGATCAGCTCTCGCTGCTGCTGGATGCGACCGGCTACCGCGCAATGCTGCGCCAGAGCAAGGCAGAGACCACCGAGGACCGGTTCGAGAACCTGCAGGAGCTGATCCAGCTCGCCGGCCGGCTTCCACACCGCCCGCGAACTGCTCGATCACGCCGCTCTCGCGACCGGCGGACCCGGCGAGGACGATACCGCCCGTGTGCGCCTGATGACACTGCATCGCGCCAAGGGGCTGGAGTTCACGCACGTCTTCCTTCCGGCCTGGGAGGATGGCCTGTTTCCGCCGAGTTACGGCGATTTCGCGGAGGAATGGCGCCTATGTCGCCCACGACATAGGCGCCATTCAGCCCTCGTTCCCGGTTCGGCCTATCTGTTTCTCCGCCTTTCGGCCTTGGAGTGCCTCAATTAGCCTCGCCGACGTCATGGCTTATTATGCCCTCTGCTGACTCCTGCGCCCCGGTCAGGTCGCCTTTCGGCTTCCTCGGTTCCAAGATCGGAACGTGACGCAGGCCTCCCTAGGTAAGTTCGATCGCCTTCCCCGCGCCCCTGCCGGATCTACAGCCCTGGCCCTTGATGGATGTGGACTTCGCGATTAGTCGCCCGCTCGTCCGGCCAGGGATGCCTCGTATCCAGTTTCTGTTCGTCAGGTCGCGGTTTTGCTCCGCACTTCCTTCAGACACCGCCTCGCGGTGATGCCCTTGCGCTTCGCTAAGCCTTCACCTCCATCAGGTTGGCTAGGGGACTTTCACCCCCGAGCTATCGAACATGCTAGGCACGCGACTAACCCGCTTCGCGGGAGCGGTGTGCCTCCAGCAGTGACGTCCTCTCCTGATGGAGGTGAAGGCTTAGCGAAGCGCAAGGGCATCACCGCGAGGCGGTGTCTGAAGGAAGTGCGGAGCAAAACCGCGACCTGACGAACAGAAATCGGATACGAGGCATCCCTGACCGGACGAGCGGGCGACTAATCGCGAAGTCCACATCCATCAAAGGCCAGGGATGTAGATCCGGCAGGGGCGCGGGGAAGGCGATCGAACTTACCTAGGGAGGCCTGCGTCACGTTCCGATCTTGGAACCGAGGAAGCCGAAAGGCGACCTGACCGGGGCGCAGGAGTCAGCAGAGGGCATAATAGGCCATGACGTTGGCAAGGCTAATTTACGGCGCAGGTCAACCACCAATCCACCCCGCCATTGCCTAATCTCGCGCTCAAACCGAAAGTTACCTTTTGCGTTCAGGGCGTCCTCTCGCCCTTGCTCTCGAATCTCGTGCTGGATGAACTGGATCGCGAGCTCGAGCGTCGCGGCCATCGCTTCGTGCGCTATGCAGATGACTGCAATATCTACGTGCGCAGCGAGGCGGCTGGCCGGCGAGTGATGGCGAACATCACCCGCTTCATCGAACGGCGTCTCAAGCTTCAGGTCAATGCGGAGAAGAGTGCCGTGGCTCATCCATGGCAACGCTCATTCCTCGGCTTTACGCTGACGGAGGAGACCACGCCACGCCGACGCATCGCCGATAAGGCCGTCGCCCGGTTCAAAGACCGGGTGCGGAACCTGACGGGACGCAACCGCGGGGTGAGCCTGTCGCGGATGATTGCCGACCTGAACCCGCTGCTGCGGGGATGGGCCGGCTATTTCGGCTTCAGCCAAGGACGTGAATTGCCATCACTGGACGGTTGGGTCAGGCGATGCCTTCGTTGCGCCGCCTGGATCCAATGGAAGACCAGACCACGGCGCCTCGACGAACTGCGCCGCCTCGGCGTCTCCCGGCGGATGGCCTTTGCGGCCGTCATGAGCCCGCGCGGGCCGTGGCGGGTCAGTACGAGCGAGGCGCTACATCTCGGCTTCTCGAAGGCTCGCTTCCGTGGTCTCGGACTGGCCCCCATGGAGAGCGCTGGCCGGACCTAATCCGCCGAACAGCCGTGGTACGTACCCGTATGCCCGGTGGTGTGGGAGGGGCGGCATCGCGAGATGCCCCCCTATCCCGATTGACGGGGGCGAGCACGGCGCCACCCTCGAACAGGCCGGGACGACGAGAGGCACGACGATGCGCGACACCACCCGTCTGCAACAGGCGCTCGGTCTGGCTCCGCCTTGGACGGTGACCCGCAGCGACTTCGATGCCGCGGCGCAGCGGCTCGACATCTATGTCTCGTCCAATCGCCAACTGGGGCCCACCGGACTCTTACTGGACCTGCCCCGGTTTGGTGGACAGGTGAGTGTTTGGGTTTATGACACCTGATGGGACGGCATTTTGTCCTCCTGTTTGCAACCATTCTTTAGTTTCCGGGGGCCCCTGGCGGAGCCATTCCCTGCCTCCCGGCTGGTACCGGGTGGGGATGGCCGCGCGCAACGGCGGTCAATCGGGATAGGGGGGCATCTCGCGATGCCGCCCCTCCCACGCCACCGGGCATACGGGTCCGTACCACGGCGGTTCGGCGGATTAGGTCCGGCCAGCGCTCTCCATGGAGGCCAGTCCGAGACCGCGGAAGCGAGCCTTCGAGAAGCCGAGATGTAGCGCCTCGCTCGTGCTGACGCGCCACGGCCCCCGCGGGCTCATGACGGCCGCGAAGGCCGTCCGCCGGGAGACGCCGAGGCGGCGCAGTTCATCGAGGCGCCGTGGTCTGGTCTTCCATTGAATCCAGGCGGCGCAACGGAGGCGCCGCCGGACCCAACCGTCCAGTGAGGACAATTCACGTCCTTGGCTGAAGCCGAAATAGCCGGCCCATCCCCGCAGCAGCGGGTTCAGGTCGGCGATCATCCGCGACAGGCTCACCCCGCGGTTGCGTCCCGTCAAATTCCGCACCCGGTCTTTGAACCGGACGACGGCCTTGTCGGCGATGCGTCGGCGTGGCGTGCTCTCCTCCGTCAGCGTAAAGCCGAGGAAGGAGCGTTGCCATGGATGAGCCACGGCACTCTTCTCCGCATTGACCTGAAGCTTGAGACGCCGTTCGATGAAGCGGGTGATGCTCGCCATCACTCGCCGGCCAGCCGTCTCGCTGCGCACGTAGATATTGCAGTCATCTGCGTAGCGCACGAAGCGATGGCCGCGGCGCTCGAGTTCGCGATCCAGTTCATCCAGCACGAGATTCGAGAGCAAGGGCGAGAGCGGGCCGCCTTGCGGGGTGCCCTCGTGACTCGCTTCGAGTAGCCCGCCATGAAGCACACCGGCGGTCAGAAAGCTCCGGATGAGCCGAAGCACCCGCCGGTCGGACACCCGCGCGGCCACCGCAGCCATTAGCCGGTCGTGATTGACTCGGTCGAAGAACTTCGCCAGGTCAAGATCGACGACGAACTGATAGCCTTCGCTGACATAGGCTTGCGCCTGTGTCACCGCTTGGTGGGCCGAGCGGCCCGGCCGGAAGCCGTAGCTGTGCTCGCTGAATGTCGGGTCCCACAGCGGCTGCAGCCGCTGCAGCACCGCCTGCTGGATCACGCGGTCGATCACGGTTGGAATGCCGAGGTCGCGCCTCCCTCCGGCCGGCTTCGGGATTTGCACCCGACGTACCGGTTGCGGTTGGTAGCGCCCCTGAAGCAGTTGATTTTCGATCTCCGGCCAGTGCGCTTCCAGGACGCCCGGCAGGTGTCGGACGGTGATCCCGTCGACGCCGGGCGCGCCCTTGTTGCGCATCACCGCACGCACGGCTGACGCTATGTTGTCCGGGTCACAGATTGCCTCCATCAGGGTACTGGTCATGACCGGGCTTTCGGGTTCGAACGCCGCCGTGGTCGCTTCGGCCAGCTTGCCCTCGACCGCCCCGAGGCTTCACCTCGGCCGGCAGAAGGAAGCGCCACTCGATCGAGGAGTGACGACGACGCGGATTGTAGAAGCCTTCGATGAAGGCGAACACCGCGCGGCGAGCTTCGAGATGCTGGCCGCCGAGCAGGAGAAGGAGGCGAGCAATGACTGAGCACGCCAAGATCGCCGCAAGTCACCTCGCCCGTCAGGCGATCGTCTATCTGCGCCAGTCCAGCCCAAGTCAGGTCGAGCACAATCGTGAATCAACGGACCGACAGTATGCCTTGGCAATCAAGGCCCGCGAACTTGGCTGGTCCGATGACCGGATCGTTATCATCGACGAGGATCTTGGTCTTTCTGGTTCGGGCGCGGTTGTCCGCTCAGGGTTTGCTCGCCTGACCGCTGAGGTGGCGCTCGGCCATGTCGGCATCGTGCTCGGTCTTGAAGTATCTCGCCTCGCGCGCAACAACGCCGACTGGTATCGCCTCATCGATCTTGCCGGCATTAGCGATACGTTGATCGGCGACGCGGATGGCATCTACCATCCGGGGCTTTTCAACGATAAACTCTTGCTCGGTTTGAAGGGGACTGTCGATGGCGGTGGGAATCCGCGCAAATCTGGCGACGTTCGAAAACTTGGCACGAAAGTTGCCGAGGCTTCCGCCGACCTCACCGTCGAACGCGATCACAGCTAGACGGCTGGGTGGCCAGCCTCTGTCAAGGCCGAAAGCCGCCAGAGGCGGGGGCCGAAGGCCAGCCTTGATAGGGGCTGGCCACCCAGCCACACTCGTTTTCGCTGGTGGCGGTAGGCTCGAAGTCGGAACAGAAACGTCGCCAGATTTACGCGGATTCACGCAGCCATCAACAGGGGACAATGAGCGAAGCCGAATTGTACGTGCTGCGCGCACGTTTGAATGGCGGTATTCGCAACAAGGCCGCACGCGGCGAACTCCGGCGCGGCTTGCCGGTCGGCTTTGTTTGGGGCGACGCCGACGGCGAAGTCCGTTTCCACCCAGACGAAGCTGTCGTGACGGCCATTCGCAGCGTCTTCGCCAAATTTGCCGAGACCGGTTCGGCCCGCCGCGTCTGGCTCTGGTTCCGTTCTGAAGGTCTGCCGTTTCCGCTGCAGATGCACCAGGGCCACGACATCCGCTGGGTCGACGCGAGCTACACGGCCATTCACCATGTGCTGACCAATCCCGTCTATGCCGGTGCCTACGCCTACGGAAAGACCCGCACCGAGACGGTGTTGGATGCTGCGGGCAGGCGGCATAAGCGCATCCGGCATCTTCCCCGTTCCGACTGGCAGGTGCTCATCCCGGACCATCATCCTGGGTTCATAGAATGGCAGACCTACGAGGCCAATCAGGCGCGCATCGCGCGGAATACCCGACCAGGCCCCCACAAGGAGGATGGCGCTGTGAGAGAAGGCAGTGCCCTGCTGCAGGGTCTCGCCCGTTGCGGTCATTGCGGGCGTCGGCTTCGAACACACTACCACGGTCGGCTGTCGTCGCCTGGCTACCACTGCCCCGGCAAGATCATTGTCGAAGGCCGCGGGGTCTATTGCCTCAATGTTGGTGGCGTTCAGATCGATGACGCCGTTGCACAGAGATTTCTTGCGATCCTCGAGCCAGCGAAGCTGGCTGCCAGTATCGCGGCCGCGGAACGGCTTGAAGCAGATCGCGAGGCTGTGCTCAAGCAGTGGCGCCTTGGTGTCGAGCGAGCAAGTTATGAAGCAAGCCGTGCCGAGCGACGATATCGTGCTGTTGACCCGGACAATCGCCTTGTAGCTCGTGGACTGGAGCGCGAGTGGGAGGAAAAGCTAAGCGCTCTTGAAGCCGCAAAGGCTGAACTTGCGCGTCGCGAGCAAGAGCGCCCGCGTGTACTCACTCAGGCGGAGCGCGATCATTTGCTTTCGATCGGGCCCGATCTCGCCAGAGTTTGGCACGCCCCAAGCACCACATCACGCGATCGGAAAGAACTGCTACGAGCGCTGGTTGAAGAGATCACCATCAAAGTTGAGCGCGACAAAGCCGCTGCGCATCTTGTGATCCGCTGGAAGGGTGGCGCACTCGATGAAATAAACTTAACACTGCCACGTTCGCGGCCGGCGACCATCCGCACCGACGAGGACACGATCGCGCTCATTCGCCGGTTGGCCCGCTATTACCCCGACAGCGTCATTGCAGGCATCCTTAATCGGCAGGGGCGTAGCACGGCCTATGGTCATCGATTCGAGACGAACCACGTCGGTAGCCTGCGCAACCATTGGAATATTCCGTGCTTCGAGCGCGGAACTGAAGAGCCCGACGGCGAATTGCTGACCATCAGGAAGGCTGCCGCAGCGCTTGGCATTGCCCCGTCGACGCTTCACCGTTTACTCAATGACGGGATCATTGCCGGTGAGCAACCGACGCCTGGCGCGCCATGGCGTATCCGTTTAACCGATGCCCTCGTCGCTCGGTTCAAGGGCGAAGCGGGCGACGACTTCCTGCCAATGCGGGAAGCAATGCGCGCGCTCAGGGTCTCCCGCCAGACCGTGTTGCAGCGTGTCAAGCGCGGCGAGCTCGAGGCAGTGCATATCGTGCGAGGCAAACAAAAGGGACTGCGGATCAAGGTGATAGACCACCAACCCCAGCTGTTCAACCCAACCTCATGACCGTGGGGGTAGTATGAAGCGGTATCCAACAGCCCCCGGATGTCAAACTCTACAACCCAGTCGTAGTCCCAGCAGCGGCGTCTGGTGACAGCGATTGCCTCCAGCGCCGACTTTCCCGGACGATACCCGTAGGAATCCTCGCAGAAGATCGGATCGAGCCGCGGCTCCAGCCGCATCTTCACCGCCGTCTGCGCGATCCTGTCGGCCACCGTCGGGATGCCCAGAATCCGGACGCCTCCTGACTTCTTCGGGATCGGCACGGCCTTCACCGGCGGCGGAAAATAGCTGCCGGCGTTCATCCGATTCCAAAGTTTGTATAGGTTGTCGCCCAGCCTCTCCTCAAACTGCTCGATCGTCTCGGCGTCGATCCCCGCAGCACCTTGGTTGGCTTTTACATGTAATCATGCCTCCCATATCAAGGTCTTGGGAATGTCATAGGGCTTGCAGGTCATGCGGGACTCCTCCCGGTCGCCCGGTTGATCCCCCATGCCTGCCGGATGACGCCGCCCCTTCGCTCCCCCGCCATTACGGCGGTCTCAACGCTACTACGAGCGGCTCCGTCCCTTGGCGGCGCGTCACTATTATCGGCCTCGCCTTTCGGGCTTGCGCCTTTCGCTTGGCATCGCCGCCGAAGGTTCCGGCAGTTCAACGTGAGAGCCTGAAACAGGATCGCGCTGCCTCTATGCCGGACGCCGTCCGGCCCGTCAGCAGGCACCGTCCGGACTGATCCCGGCGCAACATCACTCGCCGGTTTCGACGTCATTTGAGTACTTTCGACACTTGAACGGCAGTTCACTGGTGTTCGCCTTCCTGTCTCCCACCTGACGCCTCGCGGCGCCTTTTCCGTGACGCTCACGACCCGGGCTTTTGACCCGCGCCGCTCACGGCGGTTTGCAACCCGCTCCTGCAAGCCGGTTGCGGGGGGCCGCCCCCCATCTCTCACGCCGCTTGCTGCGGCACACTGATGTCAGCGACCCACAGCCGATCCGGCGCTTCCGCCGTGAAGTTGCGCTCGACCAGGTCGGGTGCCTCCCGGCCATCGCCCTTGACCGTGGTGGTGACGAACTTGCGTCGGCTCACACCGGCGAGACCTGCCTTCGACATCAGCCGGGCGACACGCTTGCGGCCGATGCGGATGCCCTTGGCAGCCAGCTCGGCATGAACCCGCGGCGCCCCATAAATGCCGCACGAACCCGCATGCGCGCTACGGATCTCCGCCATCAGCGCCGCGTCGGACCGGGCCCGCTGCGACGGCTGGCGTTTCGCCCATGCGTAGTAGCCGCCGGAGGAGACACCCAGCAGCCGGCACATGGTGGCGATCGGGTAGTTCGCGGATGCCGCTTCGCGGCATTTCCCTCCGGGGGATCGCTTCGCGATGGTGATCGCTCACGAACCGGAACCCTTCGCGGGGATCGCGTTCGTCTCCCGAGCGAACCAGGCCGCCGCCTTTGAGAGGATTTCCCGCTCAAGCCTAAGTTGGCGGTTCTCACGTCGCAGGCGGTTGAGCTCTTCGCGCTCCGCCGTCGTCAGGCCCCCATCGCCGCGGCCGGCATCGCGCTTCGCCTGCGCCGCCCAGTTCCGCATCGACTGCGCGGTTGGCTCAAACTCGCGCGCCAGCTCCTCCGGCGAGCGTCCAGCTTGCACCAACTCAACCATCTGACGCCGAAATTCAGGTGCGTAACATCGTCTCGTCTTCGACATGGTGGACTCCTCGAACGCAAATGCTCAGGTGTCCACGAAACCGGGTCAACTCCATACGCGTGCAAAAGTTCTGCTCCAACAGAGGCACATACTTGGGCACCCAGCGATTGAGGGTGGCGTGGTCAACCTCCACCCCGCGCTCTTCCATCATTTCCTCGACCTGGCGGTAGCTGATCGGATACGCCACGTGCCAGCGGATGCCCCAGAGGATAACGTCCCGCTCAAAATGACTGCCTTTGAACTCGATCATCGTATGCCTTCCCGCTAGACCCCTGCCGGCAATCATACGCTCAGCCGCCGCCGGGTAGAAATTTGCGACAGGACCCACATTCCACCCAGCAAAATCGCAGATCCGGCAAGCAAGCCCTGGTCAGATCCGCAGATGTCAGTGCAAACTTCGGGCTAGAGGTTTCTCGAGGTGTCTACTTGCGTGGCGATTAATACTCTGGCACGCTTCTGGAAACCTCCATCGAGATTCCCAAAGATCATGACGTCCGGACCTGCCATAGTCAGCACCGATGAGGAACCGGGCTTGGGCGAGCGGGACAATCCCCGCAAGGGTCACCAAACACTCGAACCCACGCGGTGGCCGCCAAACCAATGCCATGCCGCCAAACCAATGCCATGCCGCCAATCCAGCCCAAACGCTACATATAGACCAACCTGAGTGAACGGGATAAACCTTGTGCCAGCCACTGGCCTCGTGTCTTTCGTTAGTATGCGGCCTGATATTGGACTCTGTTGCGCGTGGGAATCGCGAAATGAAGCGGCTCGCTTATCTGGCCATCCCGGCGCTTAGTAGTAAATTCCCATCATGTTGCGAGAAGACTTCTGACTATTCTTCCGAACCCGCCCTTAACTCATCTTTTTCAAATTATGAAAGTGGGCGCATTATATTTAGGAAGGTCCTCCATCCCGTTGCATTTGGAGGTCTTTTGTCTATTCTTTACTTGATGGCTCTGCTTCCCGGACTTAGGCATGCGCACTACGATTTTTCCGTTTTCGTTGACGCAGGCGATCTGCTCGTCAACGAAAACGCTTTGGATGCCCCGATAATCGTTCGAAAGCACTCCGCCGGGTATGACGGAGAATTTTATTATCGATTGGCAGTAGACCCTTGGCCAACATCCGATGCTCGTCACGGGGTCAAGTTTGATTCTGTGGCTTCCCGAGCCCAACGAATCCTCTATCCTGTGCTAGCGTGGATCGCCTCACTCGGACAGGCGGAATTGGTTCCGGTCGCTCTCGTCCTCGTCAACATTGCAGCCGTTGGTTTGGTTGGTGCGGCATCGATGTGCGTTGTCAATGCCGCCGGCTTGCCGCTCTGGATCCCGTTCGCCATCGCGATATGGCCAGGATTCGTTGTTACCGTCACCCATGACACCACTGAGCTTGTCCCACAAGTATTCGTTCTCTTCGCGCTATGGGCTTGGGCTTCAGGCCGACTTTGGCTCTTCTCACTGTTTGCTGCGCTGGCGCCTCTTGCACGCGAAATCGCTGTCTTCGTGCCTGCAGGATTTTTTGTGTGGTCGGTCGTTGCCTGGAGTTGTCGTGAGCGTTCGGCGATTCGTCTGCGCCAAGTCCTTGCGTGCGGGGTTGCTTTGCTTCCTTGCCTCCTATGGAGGGAAGCGCTTGCGCTTATGTTCCAAGCACCCCTCGCCGCAAGTAGCGACATCGGCTGGCCCGGGGTTGGTTGGCTACACACGATCGAAAGGATCATAGTGCCGCAGTCCTATCCGATATTGCGTCCTCTTACCGGCGATCTCGGACGCCGGATGGCGCTAGCAACTTTGGCTTCGGCAGCATTCATCATAACTGTAGCGATGAATTTGGTCCCTGCATCTCGCTGCAAATCTCTCGCCCCCGCAACTTTGGCCTGGGCATCGACCGCCATATTGATGACGTTATTGACCGCAGGTGGACCTTGGGTGGAGGACATCGCAATTTTCCGCGCCTTCACGGAGTGCTACGTTCTCGGCGTTATCGTTTTGGGAATGGCAGGCGGCGGGTGGCGCATTGCCGTTCCGACTTTTTGTATCGCGGGTTTGCTCACTCGCATGATGTGGAGTTCGGCTCTCAACCATATTAACTTCTAACGGGACTCCGAGCACAACAGCCTCCCCGGCGTCCTCACCAACAGCATCTCCACCTCACCGTCCGAAAACCCCCGATTGAAGTTGGGATTGCCCCGGATTGGTGCTGATTGCGTTGGCCGCTGCGATGCGCTTGAATGCCCGACTGTCCAACTTCAGCCTGACCATGCCGGGCGTGCCGGTTATCATCCCCGACACGGTGTATTTCGATGTAGAACAGCGAAACGCCATCATCCGTCTTGAAGAATGGCATCGTTCAACTCCTGACTATCTCGAGAATGCGCATTTGAGGTCCCGCTCTGCTAGACCTCGTGCGCGCACCGCTGCCATAGTTCGCGATGATCAGACACTGCTGTCCGGTCAAAAAATGAACAGTTCCAATTGGTTGCTGCCTTCGGCATCGTCGGATTGGTCGGGTGTCAGCGAAGTGGCGGACTGGATCGGCATTTTCTCGAATACTTCAGCCGGCTCTTGCTCCCCGTCGTGGCGAACCAGGCGAAGCTGTCGTTGCCGACCTGCGTGCAGACGCCGTTGCGACCTTTGTGCCGCGCTCCGGTGTCATCCACCGTGATCCAGCTCGCCGTCTCCAGCCCGGCGCGCAGCACGTCGCGCGCTTCCGCCAGGAATTCGTCCTGCCCGCCGATCAGCAGCCGCACCAGCTGCCGCTTCGAGAGGCTGACGCCGATCGCCTGGAGCTGGGCCAGGAGACGCGGCATCGTGACCTGCCCCTGGTGGTATTGCGACAGCACCAAGCGGCGCAGCTCCGGCCCGACGTGACCGCTCACACCAGCCGGCAAGGGCGCGATCACCGTCCGCCCATCCGGGGTGACCCAGCGCTCGCGGCGATAGCGCACGACCCGCACCCGCAGCACGATGTCCTGCACCACGAAATCCTCGTAGCCCTTGAACCGCGAGCCCGCCGGAACCTCCGCCTTGAGGATCTGCTCCGCGGCGCTGACCCGGGGTGTCGCCTTGCCTCGGCCACGCCGACGGCCGCGTTTGCCACCGGGTTTTGGCGAAGTGCCGTTCTCCATCCCGCTCGGTTTGATCCGCGGCGGCCCTTCAGTCCCTTCAGCCGCGCAATCTCCTCGCGCAGCTCCGCTATCACGCGTTGCTGCTCGCTATTCTCCTCCAGCAGCTTCAGCACCAACAGCTTCAGCTCGGCCGGCGGCAGGCCATCGATGTCGGGCGGGGCGACCACAGTGAGCTTGAATCGAACCGCCACGCGTCGGGGCAAGCAAAAAATCAGCCCCCGCCCGGAATTTTGCCCCTCTTACCCAGCGCAGCGGGATCACCGCGGATGATGTCCTCGATAAGCACTTCCAGCGCTGCCAGCAAGCCCCGCTGACGCGCAACCGCGCTTTTGCGTCCGCCACCAGGACCTTGGCGGATGTACCCGGCTTCTGCCTTAGGAGCTGCCCGATGTGCATAATTTTGCCTTTGGCACTGCGCGATAGGGACAGCATCCGGGAGAATTTAGCGCCGACAACGCCTTTTGGCGTTCCCGGAACTCGACGCCAACGCCGGCGACGCAGACCGGCAGCTCATCCGCGATAGCGTGCGACCGCACCATGATGAAGGTTCGGGATGCTTCTAGGGCCGTAGCCAATCCCGCGCGCCGCGGGGGAGCCAATTGACGGGCATTATCGATGCATTTAACAAGCTGGCCCTCAATGCGGCTGGGTAACCCTCACCGTGTGGCCCTTGGCCCACTCAGAACTTAATTAGGATCGTGCTCAAATGTCCGATATGCAGCGTGTCATAGATTTGCTCACCGTAGGTGAGGAGTTGTTCTGGCAGCCGACACGTATCGTGCAGCCGGACCCATGGACTGGTCATATCGCCATTGCCTTTTGGCTGGTAAAGGTTGTCCGTCCATCGACTTTCGTTGAACTAGGCACCCATACCGGAAACTCCTACTCGGCCTTCTGTCAGGCGATTGCAGAGTTGCGTCTCTCTGCCCGTGCATTTGCGGTGGACACCTGGAAGGGCGACGAGCATTCGGGGCAGTACGGGGAAGAGGTCTTTACTGACGTGCATCGGTTTAACGATAGCCTGTATGCGAACTTCTCAACGCTGCTGCGAACCACCTTTGATGATGCACGCAGGTATTTTGCTGCCAATAGCGTAGACCTGCTACATATCGGTGGTACGCACTCCTACGAAGCGGTCCGACACGACTTCGATTGCTGGCGAGACACTCTTTCGAACCGCGGGGTCGCTGTCTTTCACGACACGAATGTGCGTGAGCGCGATTTTGGTGTCTGGAAGGTTTGGCAGGAGCTCGCAGCACAATACCCCTCTTTCGAGTTCTTCCATTCGAATGGGCTTGGCATTCTTGGAGTTGGCGTGGAGCAGGAGCCTGCTTTACGGCAATTGTTTGAGATCGGCTACCACTCTGCCGATGCGGCGGTTGCGCGTCGGATCTTCTCCGCTCGCGGCGAGACTTTTCGCTGGCAGGCCCGCGTTCTGCATGATCTCTCTCGAATTCAGGCGCTTACGGAGGATCATCGACGATTGAGCGAATCATATGAGCGCGCCAGCGCAGTTGCCAGCGGACTTCAAGAAACACTCCGCGTGCGCGACTCCGCGCTTCAAGAGAAGAAGCAGGCTCTCCTGCGCATGGAAGAGCGTCTACGAGAGCAACAGGAGATGATCTCGAAGCTAGATCACGAACTTCTGCAGCTGAAAGGGGCGCAAGAGCAGCTACAGCGGCTCGAAGAGTCGATCAAGCGGAAAAATGCCGAGGCGCATCGCCGGAAAGATATGATTTGTGGTATTCAAGGAATGTTGCTGCGGCAGAACTTCACGAACCGGCTATGCATTGACGAGAAGGAGACTGAAATCGGCCGACTTACGAGCGCGCTCGGGTCGCTCCAGCAGGAAAGAGAACGAGCGCATGAAGAGGCTCGGATGGAGCAGTATGCGGCCTGCAAAGCAGTTCACGATATGTACTTAATGTCGACATCGTGGCGCCTGACTTCGCCGCTTCGACTTGCTGCCTCCGTCCTGCTTCGGAAAGCGCGCCATCCCTCTCCTTTAGAGCTGAAATCCGCCACCTGCCTCCACAGGGAGGTCTGCAACGCCATCAGCAGAGGCATTGATGGCCGGGGGTGTGGATACTAGGGCAGCCACTCGGGCAGCTCTGTTTGCGAGAATGCAGGCGTTCCTAGCGAGTAGTGGGACGCTGAAGCTTCCGTCGAGTACCAGACCGGACGTCAGCATCATCCTGATCTTGCACAATCAGGCGGAGCTAACCTTCGGGTGTCTGACATCCATTATCGAGTGCTTAAGCAGTGCAGACGTGCGCGTCGAGACTGTTATTTTCGACAATAACTCAACCGACCTTACGGACGATGTCCTAGCCCGGATATCGGGGGCATCGGTCATCAAGAACCCGGAAAATCTTCATTTTCTCCAGGGAGTAAACCGAGCTGCGCGCACGGCAACCGGGCGACACCTGCTCTTGTTCAACAACGATGCCCAACTCATGCCAGGAACTGTCGAGGCCGCGCTGCGCACCATAGAGGGCGAGCCGGACGTTGGCGCTGTCGGAGGTCGTATCGTGTTGCCCGATGGGACGCTCCAGGAGGCTGGGTCGATAGTTTGGAACGACGGGACCTGCACCGGTTACGCAAGAGGTTGCAACCCCACTGATCCTGAAGCGATGTTCCGGCGAGACGTGGATTACTGCTCTGGAGCATTCCTTATGACACCGCGGTGCACGTTTGAGCGCCTCGGCGGTTTCGATGAACGCTACTCGCCTGCATACTATGAGGAAACCGATTATTGCCTGAGGCTCTGGCGAGCAGGGCTGCGGGTTGTTTACGAGCCAGACGTTCTCATCCTTCACTACGAATTCGGAAGCGCGTCGGCGACCGACGAAGCTCTGGATTTGCAGCGGCGCAACCATCGAATATTCTTTGAGCGCCATCAGGACTGGCTTGCGGGACAGCTGCCTTATAGGCGCGAGAACACTCTGGCGGCACGACGAGCGAACTCGGGCGCAAAGCGTGTACTGATGATCGAGGATCGGGTCCCGCACGAAAGACTCGGCTCCGGTTACCCGCGTGCCAACCACCTGCTGAGAGAACTCGCTCGGACGGCGGAGGTGACTTTATTTCCGATGTTCGGGCACAACGAAAATTGGCGTGATCGGTTGTGGTTGATCAACGCATTTGCCGTGGTGCTGCTGACATTGCTGGGTGCCGCTGGCGAAGCGTTGGGTTATGATCGGATGCTCAAGACCAACACCGCCAAACGCCGCACCCATTCGTTGTTCCGCCAGGGCTGCCTGCTCTATGACCTCATCCCGACCATGCGTGACGACTGGCTGCGCCCACTGATGCAGCGCTTCTCCCAAATGCTGCACGAGCAACCTCTCTTCGCAGACGTTTTCGGGCCGGTTTAATAAATGAGGGAAGTCTTGAGGCCCCGAGCAACACCTTCGCGAAATTCGTCGTCGAACGACAGGACACCAACAAAATGGAGGCATTCCGCCTCGCCTCCTGAGCCGAAATTCCGAGGAAACCCCGGACTCGCGAGAACCATCGAGCTGTTGATAATATGACAGGGTGCTTAGTGTGACCGCCATCCCGTCGATGAAGAAGCCGTCGATCAAGCTTGCATACTGAGTGATGTAAGTGGACACCTCGCCCTCAACCGTCACGAGGGGAGTTTTTCCATCGCCCGTGTAGAGGTAGGCGACGACTTGGCCGATCGCTTTCTCCAGGTTCGTCATGGCATTGACATAGTTCGGGTCAGGCGGCCCAGGCAGCGGCCAGGAAGCTAACGGCTACCAGACTACCCCATCGCTCTGGGCCGCTCCGCTGGGGCAGCCCTCTTTGTATTCCGCACCTGCGGATCGCTGTTACCCTGACCGGAACGGACGGAGCGGGGCGGCTTGTGGTCGGTCTATTCACCAGCATCGCGCTCTGGGCAGCAATCGGCTCCGCCGCTTGGTATCTCCTCTCTCGGGTCGCTCCTCGCCAGCCGAGCCGTGACTGGCAGTGTCATAACCCCGGTCGACATTGTCGAGGCGCCCCGCTATGACGGCCGCCGGCGGGCTCAACACGCGGACACTGTCCACCCGGGTCGAGTATCAGCGGATTCGCGCAGAGGCCGGCATGCCGAAACACGTCGTCCAATGCCGGGTCGGCCGGAGGGATTTCACCTCCAGCCGGCCACAGAACCGTGCGTAAACCTCTCGATTTACACGGCTCGTCCCAGCCATTTTCTGCCACCTCGCGATGACAACCGACGCGGAAGACGAGTGCTCCTCCCGATCTCTCGGTTGACATCCACCTTCCTTGAGCTGGGTCATCCTCTTCGCTCCACGCCCATTACAGGCGCTTCATCACTACTACCGGATGATCCGCCTCCTCCATACACATCGGTAGTTTCCCCCTTCGTGTTTCGCACTTATAGGGTTTTCCTTTGGCATTGCATGAAGAGTTCTCAAGTTCCGTACCCAAACCCGGACCAAAGTCACGCCACCTATACACCGGACACCACATGGCCAATAAGTAGGCACCCGCCATGCTGATCCGGGGAAATGCTCACGTCCCCAGTTTCGATGTCACCGAATGCATTCCGATGCGTCATCAGTCGTTCACTTCCGTTCGTCTCTCTGATCCACACATGACGTGTTTGTCTCACGCCTTTTGACCGTAACGTTCACCACCACAGTTGTTTGAACTGCAGCAACTTACGGCTGTTTGAAGCCTGCTCCTACAAGCCGGCTCCGAAGGGCCCACCTTCATCTCGGGCACAGCATCGTGTCCTTCGACACGTTCTTGACACAATGAGCACGCTGCATCCAATCCCTTCCTCGGTCCGCTGGTTGGGCAAAGTCCAGGCCTGAAGTCGTCGGTTAATGCGCGAGACCCGTCTCGATAGCAGTCGCCGAATAGATCGGTTGACCGCCGCGCTCTCCTGTGGCTGGCGTATGCCATGTCGCCACGGCCTCCTCGGTGAACCAGGCCGTCAGGCTTCCCCGCCGTACCAGAGCGGCATTGTACTCTGGCCAATTCGTCACCCCATATCTTGCCTTGGGAAACTTGTGGTGGCGGGTTTCGTTGAACTTGTACGGCATGGGTTTCCAGAACTACGACGACGGAACGACTGGGCCACCCTAGCGTCCAACCACTCTCCACTCCCATCGGCCGGCCAGCTGCCCGGCAAAGGTGACGAGGCGTCTTTCAAGCTTCGGGTTATCCGTGTTGGGTGGACGGCCCCACGGCATCGCGTGCCAGAATTGGGCTGTGAACAACCAAGATCGGAGCCGTCCGTGACTCAGTATAAACGCATAGCCATCGACATGTCCAAAGCGGTCTTCACCCTCCATGGCATCGATCAGCAGGATCGGCCGGTGTTGCGGACCAATCTCCGCCGAGCACAGATGATCCCCTTCTTCGCGAAGCTTGCTACCGCCGAGATTGCCTTGGAGGCCTGTGGCGGCGCTCACTATTGGGCGCGCGAACTGGTCACGCTCGGTCACAAGGTGCGCCTGATCCCGCCCCAATACGTCAAGCCCTACGTCAACGTGGCAAGAATGACCGCAATGACGCCGAGGCGATCTGCGAGGCGGCGGGGCGACCGGGGATGCAGTTCGTGCCGGTGAAGTCGGTTGCGCAACAGGCTCAAGGCATGGTTTTGAGGGTGCGCGAAAGTCTGGTTGCTCAGCGGACCCTGCTGGTCAACACGCTATGCGGCCATGCCGCCGAATTTGGTGTGATCGCCGGGAAGGGGATCAGCAAGATTGGTCCATTGCTGTCCGCCATTGAACAGGAGACCGCCATCCCGCCCGAGGCCAAAGACATGGCCGTCCTGCTGGGCCAGCAGATTGCGGATCTCGACACCAAAATCAAGGGAATCGAAGTGAAACTGGCCGCCGCGCACAAGGCCAACGCGGTCAGCCAGCGCCTGGCCACAATCCCCGGCGTGGGCCCAGTCACCGCGCTGACGCTGGCGATCGAGATCGATCCGGCGGCGTTTGAATCGGGCCGTCACCTCGCCGCCTGGGCCGGCCTGACACTAAAGGAACATTCGACCGGCGGGAAACAGCGGATGGGCGGGATCAGTCGAGCTGGCAACGAACGGTTGCGCGTCTTGCTCGTCACCGGCGCGGCCTCGGTGATCAAGGCCGCCATGAAGCCGGGCAGCAAGCAGATGACGGACTGGTTGCGGGCTATGCTCTTGCGCAAGCCGCGCAAAGTCGTGGCTGTGGCACTTGCCAACAAGATGGACCGGGTGGCATGGGCGCTGATGACGCGCGGGGAGGTGTACCGACGCTCGCTCATCACCGTCGGCAATGACCGGCGTTTCGTCGCGTGATGGGCGTGCACGATGACGCGCGTCACAGCTGACCGGCAACAGCCTGGGGACGCCTGAACCGCGCGTTGACGCCGGGGTGAAAGAGCCAAGTGAGATCACGATCGGTCGAACCGACGATCCAGTGAACCCTCTTGGTGCAACGGCTTACGAAGCCGCATCCGTGTTTGGGTCTGGATCGCGGATCCCATCTGGGCCAGCGGTCATGGCACCGCGTCGACAGGCCGGACACATGATCGCAGTCGACCCGCCCGTCAGCCTTCTCATTTTTTCTCTTGCATCCGAGGGGCCGTCCACACATGCACTAACGTGGGGAGTCCCGGCTCATACCTCCGATCGAAGGTGTCGAGGCGGTTGGACACCCCAAAAAACCTGTATCCTCAATCGTGCCAAAGCGAACACCCATCCCCCTTGAGGACCTGCGATGACAACACCAGAGAATTGCATTTACGTGCTGCAGGGTGTCGTGCCAGCCCAAATCGCCGCCGCGCCTGTCGCCGTAAAGGTCGTTGACCTCTATGATGACGACGGCGACTTCTTCACGACAGCCCAAGTCGCCCAGATGGAATCCGGGGACGGCCTGCTGCTAGCTTACTTCAGCATAGGGGAGGCGGAGAATTTTCGCCCCTACTGGCCCACCCTGCCGAAGTCGATTCTCGGCCCTGTCGATCCCTCATGGCCCGGCAACTATCAGGTGGCGTATTAGACGCCTGCCTGGTGGACCGTCAGCACCAACTACATCGACCAGATGATCACGCAGGGCTACGACGGTGCCCTCCTCGACGTGGTCGATGAATGCGAGACCCCGTGGGCGCCGGCGCACGCGCCCGGTGGTAACGCCGAAGGTGCGATGGTCACCCTGATCGAGAATTTGGCCGCCTACGCCCGCGCCAAGGATCCAGGCTTCCAGATTTGGCTTAATGCCTCGGGCGCGGAAGACCTGATGACGAACAGCGGGTTGGTGAAGACCATCAATGGCGTGTCCGAGGAACAGACTGTTCTACCAGAACGCCACTACTCCAGAGCCGCCAGCAGACGTAAGCTACAATCTTAATCTGCTGGACAATGTGCTGGCTGCTGGCAAGCCTGTTATCGCCGTGGAGTACGTCAGCGGCGCGAAGGAAGTGGCCAACGTCGAGGCCGAAGCGGCTGCTGCTGGTGTTTGGTACTATATAGCGAACCCGAACTTCAATCTGGATGGGGTAGACACCGAAGGCTTCACTAGCCTAACGGGAGCCGTGGTCACTTCAGCAGATGCCACCCCCGCCTGGGCCGATCTCGGCACGGACCAGGTTGCCGACATCACACTGACACTGACCAAGGTTGTGAACGTAACCGGCACCCCGACGCTGTCACTGAATGATGGCGGCACCGCGACTTATCTCTCAGGCTCGGGCACCAACACGCTCACCTTCGAGTACACCATTGCGGTGGGTCAAAATACGAAAAACCTTGCCGTTACCGGTGTGAAGCTGCCCGCCAGCGCCTCGGTGGTGGACGCCGCCGGAAACGCCGCAAACTTCAGCAGCGTACCAGGCAGGCTGAACGGGCGTCTAGTAGTGGATACGTCGCGACCCCGCACAGCTATCGGCACTGGCACCGGACAGACGGTCTACGCCCGCACGGGCAGCGACGTTGTAACCCTTTCCGGCGGGAACGCGACGCTGGTATTCAACGGCAGAAACGATATTGCCTTTCTCGGGGGCAGTGCCAATCCGGTCAATGCGACGATCGACGACCAATCCCAGGGACTGACCGTCTATGTCCTGAACGGCGGCATCGACAAGATCAGCGGGCTCGCCACGGATTCGACGGCGGTGATCGACCTGCTCGGAGGCCTCGGCGGCTACACGAGCGTCTCCAAGGTGTTGTCCGCGATAAAAACCGACCCTGCCGGCGGAGCGCTGCTGCCGCTCGGCAGTGGGCACTCCATCGACTTCACCGGTGTCGCCCCTGCCGAGCTGCATGCCGCCAACTTTCTAGTGGGGTGAGGCGAGTGCCAATCTTCAATACTGCCAGGAATTGGTGTGGGACGGAACTGTCAAGACCATTCGCCGCATCTGTGTTAGTGCGGCAACGAGCTGTCGCTCAAATGTGTAGCACGTCACTGGATCGAGCCGCCACCGGACGCCGATCGTTACGGTGTCAATGGGCATTGAGATCGGACCGGGGAAGCCGCAGCGCCTCGCGCCCGTGCTTCACCGTCCGGTCTGCTAGCTTGCGGTCGGCGGGGTCGAGCCCCTTCGCCGTCGGCGTGGCCGCAGCCTCTCACGGGCGTGGAGGGGTTGCGGACAGCGCGATCAGGTGCGGGTTTTCGGTTTCCAGCCGCGCTGACTAGCGGTGGCCGGTCGTGATCCGGGTGTTGGTAGCAGCCGCTATCAGCAGAAGCAGAGTGGGACGAACAGGCCGTTTAGCACCCCCGGCCTGACCGATGACCAAACAGCACGCGCTTTACCCGGGGGGAGTTGCAATCGCATGCCAGCACCGGACGTGCGTCTGGCCGGTGGATCGGCGAGTGGACAGCCCACGGAGCAATGCAGCGGAGCTGTTACGAGCCGGCGCGAGCTACCCCGGCATCCCCCGCAGCCGCCTCGTCACCACGAAGTCCGATCGGAGCCGTCCACGCCGCATAGCGGGCCACGGCTGCCTCCGTTCTGTTGCGCACGTTCAGCTTGGCGATGATATTGTGCACGTGCGCCTTCACGGTGTTTTGGGACATTCGCAGCCGGTTCGCGATGATCTTGTTGGGTAGGCCTTGCTCCAGCAATTCCAACACGGCTGCCTCGCGTGTCGTGAGCTTGGCATAGTGCGCTGAGCTGGCTGGGGCCTGCGAGGTTGTCGGCGTGGCCTTGTCGGCGTCAAGGCACTTCTCGGGAAAATAGCGGCCGCCGGCGATGACGAGCCGAAGCGCTGTAGACGCCAATTCCAGGCTGCTGGACGTTGGGATGTAGCCGCTGAGATGCAATTGTCTGACTGCTTCCTCGGCAAGACGCAGATCGGGCGCATCTCCGAGCAGCACGAGCGGTGCCTCCCGTCGGCGGGTCCGGGTGCAGGCGACTTCGTTGGACAGCCATTCGTCTTCGGCGGGCGCTTGGGCACTTGTCCCGAAGATGACGGTACTGATTTGATTGAGGATATCGCTGCCCACTGCATCGATAGTGGCCACCCAGATAGGGTTAAGTTCTGGTACGACGACACGGAGCCAATGGCAAAGGCTGCCGCCGACCAGGGGACGTTCGATCAACGACTATTAGCGATCGGGTTCGCGCTTCGATCCCGACGCAAGATGGTGGGCTACGCACACCTTGTAGTTCGCTCACTAATGTTGCCTCCGACTTCCAATGTGCTGGCGGCCCCCCGGACAAGGGCTCACGTGATTTTGACGCATCCTAACTCAATTTTCACCACTTGGGAGTCTCTATTTTAGTGATAGAGCGCCTCATTTCTCAATTCCTAAGACAGTCTCGTATTAAATCCGAAAGACGCGAATTCGTGGCTAGACGTGGAAGCGTTCCAAAAGACTAGGCTGAAAGATGGGAGTGACACGACGCGGTGCGGGGGTTTACAGCGCTACCAGCGTCGTAAGGTAGTGAGGGGCTGATGCCACGACATGAATGCACGCGAGAGTTGCGTCTAGGTGATGCGGCACGCTCCGACGAAGAGGCCGAGCTGAGCCGGCTCGCTGCGGAGTTTCAGGAAAAGCACCGCCGACACATCGAATTGGTCGAATACCAGCAACGGCTACGGGGAGAACTCCCTCGCAAAGATCAGGAAAAAGTCCTGTCTCTCATGCAAGCCAAAGGGGAGCTGGCTGAGGCGATTGCTGACCTACGTGCCGCCACCATCGTCGGATTACAGGCCAAAGCAGCAGTGCTGCTGGCTTATATTCAATATGACCATAATGGGCAGGTGCACTGGACCGATCACGACGAACTGATGGGTTGGTCGATCGCCCGCGACCTGTTGGGTGATGAAGCTGCTCGGCCAGCAGAGGTTCGGAACGGGCATCCGCCGCTGTCATAAGCAACAGCGCCGCCAAGATGGCCGGGCGACCCGCTATCGCTGTTCACGCCAACCTCATGGGGGAGACGGCAGAAGCAATCGATGCGTTTCCGCGGCCTGCTGCGCGGCAATGACCCCAGCGCGCTCGACAACTGGATCCGCGATGCCATGGGCTGCAAGATACATGCGATGCAGGCGTTTGCTGTCGCATTGACCCCAATTCAGCGCGTCGCAAATAAGCGTCAATTTCCATATGCAACTCGTAATGACGCCCCGGGTCATCCGACGTTGGCGAGGATGTCCCTGACGACGAGTTGGTCACCGGAATCCACAAGACCCAAGTCTCTGAGCAGGCCCCACATCTCCATGCCTGCCTGAGCAAGGACGGTCAGACCGACGGTCGCGGCGATTTGGCCGACCAATGGCCACGCGACGTATGGGCGGTGGGCGGCTGGTCGCCAATATCTGTAGCTATGCGCGTGGCGGCGAAGCTGTCTGGTCCCCACAAGCTGCCATAGAAGCGGCGGCGTCTGGCCGGGGCAACGCGGCAGGCGCCCACGCTTGCGGGCACGGTAGAGGACCTGCCCGTGTGTGGGCACGGGCGCGGCGAGGGCTCTCAGTGCCCGGGTGACGGCACCGATCGGCCGCTCATCGTCGAGGGCACGCGCGAGCCTTTCGCAAACGAAGGCGTGCTGCTCATACAGTTCACCAGCGGCGACGATTTCGTGGATGGCTCGGGCTGTGTAGATGCGCGTTGGCATGAGCCGATCACCGCAACGCCGGCACGATGAGGCGACGGCGACGAACCACTGACGCAGCCTGACTTGAACGAGGCCTCGGCTGGCAAACTCCCGTGCACACTGACGGCAGGTCCAGACGGGCTTCTTATGCGCGACGAACTGAAGCGTTTCGTGCGGCTGGCCTGCAAAGCTCATGCGCCGGAGTGACGTGGGAGAGGAGCGCATTGCAACCGCGAGCCTTTCCAAATCCGCCGCCGTTGCCTGGCGATCGAGAATGGCGGGCGAAGTCTCGGTGACCCCGACTTGTTCGAGCAGCGCTTCCGAGCGTGCCCTGTAGAGGGCTGCCGATCGTGACAACCAGGAGGACAGGATCTCGTCGGTTTTAGCTGGCGGGATCTCGGGCAGTGGTCCTGGCCGCCTCGGAGGCAGTGTGGATCGGCTCATCCCGCCAAGGCCCGATCGTACGCCGACGGCCGCCATGCCCCGATTGCCTCAGCGGTGATTCGCTCTTCACCGCTGCAAATGGCGGCGACGGCCAAATCCCCAAAGAGCTGGAATACTCGCGCGGTGTTGCCCCGTGTCGCGCGAATGACCGTTTGCAGTGCGGCGGTGTCGAGTACGGGACGTTGGCAGGCGCATCCGCCAGTGTGCGCGAAACGACATCTGCCTTTCGGCGCGCTTCTGCCCAAGCCGCGTCATCTCCGTCGGAGCATTCCACCCAACTGTCACCCGACTGTCACTTGGCCAGTCTTCAGAGCAGTTTGTCGCGCATAAGGTCCAAAGTCTGAGCACGTTGTCGCACTTAAGGGTCAAAATACGTCCTGCTGTGTTGCAGAATTGGCGTCAGCGGTGCGAATTTTCCGTGCAAGGAAGGCGCTGATTTTCCTCGAACCCCTGTTGCACATTTGGCGTCAGCGCGACACCCCGATGACCGCGATCTTGGCTGGTTGCATCCTCGTTCCCCTTCCTCCGATTGCCCAGCGGCTTATGCCGCTGGGCTGGAAGGGCGGGCCATTCCAAAAACATCGTGCGGTGATCCCTAGCTGTCACAGCACGCCCAGGCTTTCCAGCAACCCGCGCCGCCGCATCAGTGCCTCTATCATCGAGGTGACGGCCGCGCGGAGTTCCTGTGCATTTGCGACCGGCTTGCCGTTGCGCTGCATGCTGCGGTTCGTGCGTGTCATCACGCCGATCACGTGCTCGGTCAGCGTGTTTACATCCGCCTGCACGCCATCGAGCAATGCGCTCACCGTGAACGCTTCCACCAAATCGACCGGGATCGCCGTGCCGATCGTCGACGCCACCAGGTTGGGGATGCTTCCGCCCATTTCGTTCTGGCGTCCGATCGTACGGTTGAGGCGGCGCGCCGACTCGCGTGCCGCTCCCTGTGTCGCCGCCGGCATCATCGGATAGGCGAAATTGCCCGCAACCAGGAAAGCCGCCGCCTGCAGCGCCTCACTCGCCGGTTGGCCGGTGAACACTGGCAGCTGCCGCAGCTCGCGCAGCCCGACCGGGCCGGCGGCCAACCAGTCCAGCACCGGATCGTAGATCTCCGCCTTGCCTGAAATCTGCCCCAGCGAGCTCGGGAATGTCGTCTCGCCCTGTGCGCGTGGCGCGGTCGGTTGCAGCACGACCGCATCTAGCCATGCGAGGTGCTCCGCCGCCGGCAATGCTTGCATACCACGACGAAAGATGTCGCGCCGGAAGCCCTGCCCGTTGCCGAGATCGCGCAATGTCTCGCGCATCACAGTGTCGCGTTGCGCGGACAACAGTGGCAGCAGCCCGCCGGGTACCGACGCGCCGTCGATGTTGTCGGTCAGAGTCGCACTGCCGATGAAGCCGCACTTCGCCTCAGCCATCTCGGCGACCATGTCCGCGAACAGCACCGGCTCCCAGTGCACATTCATATATTCATGCGAGAGATAGCGCGGGTCGAGCGTCGCCAGCATCTTCAGGCGCGACTCCAACGCTGCTTGATGCAGGGTAAAGTACACGGCGCCGCCCTGCTTGAGTTGCTCAATCAGCTTGACGACCTCCGGGAACACCTGATCCGAACGCATCGGCCCCTGGCCCAGCAGCCGCATCAGGCCACGCAACGGCAGCATCGCCGACCAGCCTGTGAGGGTATTGTAGCTGTTGTAGACCAGCCCACCCGCGACTAGACGCGCCGCGATGAAACGCACGATGTCGCGACGCGCCTCGGGGCTAACCCAGCTCCAGATGCCGTGCAGGGCGATCAGGTCGAACTCCGGCATCGCGTCCTGCGGCATCGCAGCTAGTTCGGCGAACGATCGTTCCTCGTAGTGTAGGTTCGTCAGCCCTGCTTCGGCCGCAATAGCGCGGCCGCTCTCGATATGTGCTGGGTTGAAGTCGAAGCCCCAGAACTCGGCGTGCGGCGAGCAGGCGGCGGCAACTGCGAGCGACATTCCGTGGCCGCAACCGAGCTCCGCCATGCGGAACGGTCGCGCCAGATCGGGCGGCCGCTGGCCGAGCAGCACCGCGGACAGCGCGAGCCAGGACGGCAGCTCCTCGCGGTAGATGTTAGCTGTGTAGGCCACGTCGCTCACGTAACCGTCGTTCCAGCGCGCCATCCGTCAGCCTCGTGCCCTCATTCGTCGACCGACGGTTGTCGCGCCACCCGGCGGCGGAACAAACCGGGTCAGCACAGCCAGGAGAGAGCCGCGGAAATGCTGGCGCGACTCGGGCGGCGCTGCGGGGGTCAGAGCACGAGCGCGTCGAGATCGACCTTCAACGCGTGCGCTAGTTTCCGCAACGTCTCTACGCTGCCCGTCTTGGTGCCGCCCTCGATCTCGGCCAGCAGGCTCGGGCTGATCCCAGCCGCGCCTGCGAGCGCCCGCTGCGTCCACCCTTGCTTCTCACGCCAGAGCTTCACCGGGTTCTCCCCGCCGATCAGGCGCTCCGCCTCTTCGATAGTAAGTGGCCAAGGCACCGTGCCCTTCGCTTTGTTCCCCACCTGCACCACAACTACGTCGCCGTCGGTGATGTCATAGATGGCGCGCCAATCGCCCTGCCGAACCCGGTAACCGCCGCCCTTCAGGGGCTCGACGTCCGGGTGATTGCCGCGGGGCTCGCCGGCAATGCGCTCTAGTCGCTTCCTGAGGCGGTCCCAGTCTTCCCGCGGCATTCCCTTGGCGGCCTTCGCCGCCTTGGGTTGGATCAGCAGGGCCATGCCTCATGTTCGCTATAAGCAAGCAAGCGCGTCAATGGTTTTCCGGAATGTCCAGGTCGGTCCGCTATCGGCCCCGCCAGGCTGCCCGGAGCCGCGCCAGTAGCGGTCGCGCCTGCCGGGCTATCTCCGGGCCTGGCGCAGTGATCTCTTGCCACAGCCGATCGGCCGCGGCGCGGGCCCGGTGGTGCTCGTCTTCCGACATGTCGGGGGACCTTGCTGCGGTCCACGATGCGCGCCGGCACCGCGGCGCCCTTCGGCTCGTGCCGGATCCGCTTCGGCGGCTTGGCGATGACAATGTTCGGCTTGTCGCTGAGCATGGAGGAGAGATGGGGCGGACACCGTCGAACGGGGAGAGGTGAGCCGAACCGGAACGGCGCCCCCGGTAGCACGGCGAGAGCGGGCGGCCAGGGTTCCGCGGCAGGGGCTACTTTTTGGCGGTCAGCCGCGCCAGCAATTCGTTCAGCTTGGCGATCGCCTTCGCAACGTAGGCGTCTGCCGCCTTCGTCGCTTGGCCGACAGCTGGGCTTTGCGGCGGGAAGCGGCCGTGGAGCAATTTGTGATCCTCAAGATCTAGGCCGATTGTCGCTGTAGGCCCCTGCTGCGCGATGAGATCTGTGGCGATGTCAGCTAACTCGCCAAGGCGACCGATCTTCTCGTCTTGATTTGGGAGACGCTGCCGTTCTTCGAGGGCTTTCGACGCTGCCTGTTTGACCAGACCTGCGTTAAATGTCGCGTGGGTCATGTGACCGTCCCTCCCCGCGGTTGTTCATCACCGGCATGTAGCACTATCGCATAGCGGCCGCCGCCCGACACAGCCTGCAGGCTGCCGTCCGCTTCCGCAACATGCGTGGCGCTCACCAGCACCAATGGGCGCAACCCGTCCGGCGTCTCGATCAGGATCGATGCGTCGCGAGGCATGCCGCGCAGCGCGATGGCGAGGCTATCGAGGGTGTGGTTCATGGTTCCTCACTGTCGCCGGTCGCCCGCGTTGTGGTTGGCCTGGCCACAGGTCCTCCGCTGGGGCGGCCCTTTTCGTGTCCCGGCGCATTCGTTCGCCCTCATTCGCCGCTCGCAAGATAGGAGTGATGGTGGGACAAACGCCTCGGCGGCTCTGAAACCCTCAGCAGAGCGTCGTCCCGGGCGAAGGCTACGGCAGCCTCGATGCGCGGCAATGATCCGGATGGCCATGACGGCGCGTTACAGCCAAAGCGGGAGCGTTCACGGCAGGCGACAGGACGTGGCGACTGCTGAATGGAACGGCCAGCGATTCGAAGCCGTCAGTCGGCCCGGCGCCACCATGAAGCTGTCCCGCGCGTTGGTTGAAGCTGGCTGTCCGGATCAGGCGCTCGACCAGCCGGCCGGTATCGGCCGCGCCGATCGCTCCGGCTGCGATTGGCTACATGCCTGCGGCCGGGGCGCCGCAAAAGAGGCGTGATCCAATCCGGTCCCCCGCATGCCATAATTGGCGCATGACCACATACACGATTGCCCCCAGATCAGGCCAAACCGGATTTGACGTTGTTGTGGTAGGCGACAACGGCGTGCGTCAGACCGTACTTGGCTTCAAGACCAAAGCCGAGGCTGAAACCTGGATTGAGGAAGACAGGAGGCGAGAAATCCCGCAGAAGCCGGTGGCGCCACCGGGGCCGGGCGCCGCCTGATCCTGCCCACAGGCAGTCGCAAAGGCGGGTTGGAAAATCCGCCTGGCCAGCTAAAGTTGAAAAAGACGATTCCCATCTAAGCCTGGGCCGCTTCGCAAGGGGCGGCCCTTTTCTGTGCCCGGACGGCTCACGCCTCGGCAACCGGATCGCAGCTTCCGGGTTACGGCGACTGGCGGAGTCTGAACCACCCTGCGCGGCCCCCAAATCTGGGGAGCCTACTAGATGCGGTAATGGGGCCGCCCAGCGAACGGGCTAGCGGGAGCGGTGGCTGTCCCTCACAGTGATGGTTGTGTAACGGGGTCCGAATGGCTCGGGCCCAAGCATCGAGAGAGGGACAGCCGTGGAATACTATGCCGCAATCGACGTCTCGCTGGAACTCAGCAGTGTGTGCGTGGTGGACGGGACCGGGAAGATCATCCGCGAGGCGAAGGTGGTGAGCGAGCCGGAGGCGCTCGTTGCGTTCTTTCGCGATATCGGCCTGACGTTCACGCGGGTTGGCCTGGAAGCGGGTCCGTTATCGCAGTGGCTGCATGCGGGGCTGACGGAAGCAGGGCTTCCGGCGATCCTGATCGAGACCCGGCACGTCAAGGCGGCATTGAAGGCGATGACGGTGAAGACGGATCGCAACGACGCACGCGGCATGGCGCAGTTGATGCGCCTGGGCTGGTTTCGACCGGTGCACGTGAAGACGCTGCCGGCGCAAGAGATCCGGGTGCTGCTGGTCGGGCGGAAGCTGCTGCTGGGCAAGCTGCACGATGTCGAGCTCGGCATTCGCGGCCTGCTGCGCGGCTTCGGCCTGAAAGTCGGCAAGGTGAGCAAGAACGGCTATGAGGCTCGCATCCGGGCGCTGGTGACAGGGCATCCGATGCTGGAGCCGGTTGCGGACGCGATGCTGAAGGCGCGGGCGAGCCTGCGAGACGAATGCGGGAAGCTGCATCGGATGTTGTTGCGTATCGTCCGTCACGATACTATATGCCGACGTCTGATGAGCGTGCCTGGTGTCGGGCCAGTTGTTGCGATAACCTACAAGACGGCGATCGACGATCCGACGAGATTTCGCAAATCCAGGGATGTCGGGCCCTATTTTGGCCTGACACCGAAGAAGTACCAATCTGGCGAGGTGGATTGGACGGGGCGAATCAGCAAGGTTGGCGATGCGATGGTACGAACCACGCTGTTTGAAGCGGCAAACGTTATGCTCACTCGCACCACGCGGTTCTCCGCGTTGAAGGCGTGGGCCCTGCGGATCGCGAAGCTGCGCGGGTTGAAGCGGGCGAAGGTGGCGCTGGCACGCAAACTGGCGGTGGTGCTGCATCGCATGTGGGTTGATGGCAGCGAGTTCCGCTGGAGCAGGACGTCAGCCGACGCTGCCACTTGATAAGTTCAACCGGAAAAGGAGGAGGGACAACGGAGGGCGCAACAGCTCTTCGATAACGAGGTCCCGTCGCAGGGACGCGGATCGAGTGAAGCCGCAAACATGGGCGTCGGCCGGAGCAACCACCGGACCACGCGCACCCTAGATTGGCTCGCTCGGTCTGTCTGATCGCATGAAGTGGCGGCTCCAACGCCGACCACGAACAGAAGCCCGAGCCCTGCGGCGTGATGCGTTAACGAGGGTCTTGACACCAGCGGCCCCATTACAGAAGCCCATGTTTCCCCTTCGGGTCCGGCAGGCTGAGCCGGTCCCATTGATTTTGCTTGATCCGGAGGTCGTTTTCCCGGTTTTTCGCGAAAACGTAGTGACAGAGATTCGCTGAAATTGGCGAATTTTCCTGCTTGCAGCACTCGGATTCTTATTGCTATCCGCAGGGCCAGATATTGGGGAAGCGATGTTCCTGCGCGTGGTTCGCGCCGCCGGCGGCGCCGGGGTGACGCACGAGTATGTGCGCGTCGTCGAAGCCTTTCGCGAGAAGGGCAAGACACGGCATCGCACCATTCTCAATCTCGGTCGCCGCGACGTGCTGGCGGCGCATCTCGACCTCGGCAAGCTGACGCGCCTGTTGCACGGCAAGGCGGTCGCTGCCGCCCCCGCCAGCGACCTCCGGCCCGATCAGGTGCAGGCGGTCGCGGCCTGGGATTGGGGACCGACGCTGGTGGCGCGCCACTTGTGGCGCGAGCTCGGGCTCGAGGCGACACTCGACCGGCTGAGCAGGCCCGGCCATCGCGATGTCAGCACGCTGAGCGACCGTGCTTTGCTGCTGGTGGTCAATCGCCTCACCGCACCCGGCAGCGAGCATGGGCTGGCGCGTTGGCTGGAGACCGACTTCGTCTGCGATCGCGACGGTCGGCGTTGGCTGGCGCAATGGCGCGACGAGACCAGGCGCAAAGCCAGCCGGACGCCGCGGGTGCAGGTCGAGCTGCGCCAGCTCAAACAGTGGTACCGAACGCTTGACCAATTGCTCAAACGCAAGGCGGCGATCGAGCATGCGCTCTATCTCAGGCTGCGTGATCTGTTCTCGCTGCAGATCGACGTGGTGTTCTACGACCTCACCTCGACCTATTTCGAAGGCAAGGGACCAGCGGAGCTCGGCGCGCATGGCCACAGCCGCGATGGCAAGCCGCGCAACCCGCAGGTGTTGGTCGGCCTGGTCTTGGTCGACGGCTGGCCGATCGCGCACCACGTGTTCGCCGGCAATCGGCGCGATGCCATGACCGTCTCCGATGTGGTGCATGATCTGGAGCAACGCTTCGGCATCAAGCGCATCGTGTTGGTGGGCGACCGCGGCATGGTTACCAGCCAGAACCTCGATGAGCTGCGCAGCGGCGGTCATGGCTATATCGTCGGTCGCAATCGCCGTCGCAGCGGCGAGATCTTCGACTATATCCAAAGCGCCACCGGAGCGTGGATCGAATGCCCGTGCGGCATCACTGCCGGCGAGAAGCCGACACCTCCAAAGACACTGGTTCAGGAAGTCACCTCGAACAGACCCGGTGTCCGCGTGTTTGTCGTTCATTCCGAGGAGCGCCTGGCGTTCGAGCAGGCGCAACGCGTCAAGGCCATGGATCGCGTGCGGAGCAAGCTCGACAAGCTGGCGCGTCGCGTTGCCAGCGGAAAGCTGAAAGCCCCCGAGAAGGTCGGCGCCGCTGCCGCCGCCATCCTGACCCGCCATCACGGTCACCGCTACTACGACTGGCGCTATGAGGACGGGGTTTTTCGCTTCTTCGAGCATCCCCTCCACTTCGCCAGGGAGAAGGCGTACGAAGGCAAATACGTCATCCAGACCGAAGAACCCAATCTGTCCGCGGTCGAGGCGGTGCGCCTCTACAAAGAACTCGCCGACGTTGAACGCTCTTTTGCCAATCTCAAAGACGTCATTGACATGCGGCCGATCTATCATCAGACTGACGCCCGTGTGCAGGCCCACATCTTCGTCGCCGCATTAGCTCACTTGCTGCACCGGGCCATCGAAAAGAAGCTCAAGGCTGCACATCTCGACCTCTCCGCAACCGAGGCATTGACGGCTCTCAAATCTGTCCGAGTGGTCGATATCGATCTCGGCAACGGCACCACAAAACGGTCGGTCACACGCGGCACACAGCGCGCCGCCGCGGTGCTCAGCGCCCTCGGCATCACCGAGCTTGATCCGCCAGTCCCGCCAAAATCGGCCCAAACCGTGATGTAGTGCCAAACCGTCTCGCCAGGCCAAGCAAAATCAACGACTTATGAGCGCGCAAGGGAAACATGGGCTTCTGTAATGGGGCCGCTGGTGTCAAGACCCTCGTTAACGCATCACGCCGCAGGGCTCGGGCTTCTGTTCGTGGTCGGCGTTGGAGCCGCCACTTCATGCGATCAGACAGACCGAGCGAGCCAATCTAGGGTGCGCGTGGTCCGGTGGTTGCTCCGGCCGACGCCCATGTTTGCGGCTTCACTCGATCCGCGTCCCTGCGACGGGACCTCGTTATCGAAGAGCTGTTGCGCCCTCCGTTGTCCCTCCTCCTTTTCCGGTTGAACTTATCAAGTGGCAGCGTCGGCTGACGTCCTGCTCCAGCGGAACTCGCTGCCATCAACCCACATGCGATGCAGCACCACCGCCAGTTTGCGTGCCAGCGCCACCTTCGCCCGCTTCAACCCGCGCAGCTTCGCGATCCGCAGGGCCCACGCCTTCAACGCGGAGAACCGCGTGGTGCGAGTGAGCATAACGTTTGCCGCTTCAAACAGCGTGGTTCGTACCATCGCATCGCCAACCTTGCTGATTCGCCCCGTCCAATCCACCTCGCCAGATTGGTACTTCTTCGGTGTCAGGCCAAAATAGGGCCCGACATCCCTGGATTTGCGAAATCTCGTCGGATCGTCGATCGCCGTCTTGTAGGTTATCGCAACAACTGGCCCGACACCAGGCACGCTCATCAGACGTTGGCATATAGTATCGTGACGGACGATACGCAACAACATCCGATGCAGTTTCCCGCATTCGTCTCGCAGGCTCGCCCGCGCCTTCAGCATCGCGTCCGCAACCGGCTCCAGCATCGGATGCCCTGTCACCAGCGCCCGGATGCGAGCCTCATAGCCGTTCTTGCTCACCTTGCCGACTTTCAGGCCGAAGCCGCGCAGCAGGCCGCGAATGCCGAGCTCGACATCGTGCAGCTTGCCCAGCAGCAGCTTCCGCCCGACCAGCAGCACCCGGATCTCTTGCGCCGGCAGCGTCTTCACGTGCACCGGTCGAAACCAGCCCAGGCGCATCAACTGCGCCATGCCGCGTGCGTCGTTGCGATCCGTCTTCACCGTCATCGCCTTCAATGCCGCCTTGACGTGCCGGGTCTCGATCAGGATCGCCGGAAGCCCTGCTTCCGTCAGCCCCGCATGCAGCCACTGCGATAACGGACCCGCTTCCAGGCCAACCCGCGTGAACGTCAGGCCGATATCGCGAAAGAACGCAACGAGCGCCTCCGGCTCGCTCACCACCTTCGCCTCGCGGATGATCTTCCCGGTCCCGTCCACCACGCACACACTGCTGAGTTCCAGCGAGACGTTGATTGCGGCATAGTATTCCACGGCTGTCCCTCTCTCGATGCTTGGGCCCGAGCCATTCGGACCCCGTTACACAACCATCACTGTGAGGGACAGCCACCGCTCCCGCTAGCCCGTTCGCTGGGCGGCCCCATTACCGCATCTAGGGCACGGATCCGCAGCACGTGGCCGTGGCGCTTGCCGAACGTGTGACCTGGGCCGTCCTGCGGGGCGGCCCTCCTTTGTACGGCCCAATGGGCCGTCCGGCGGCCCAACGGTCGGGTTGACGCGATCATGCTGGTGTGGTGCCGTCCGGCTGGTCGGGAGCTTCGTGACAGGGCTCTCGATGCAGTTCCTGCCCACTGGGCCGCTTTTCGCGAGGGGCGGCCCCTCTGTGTTATGGCCATCGGGACCGTAACATCCCCAATCATGGGGAGAACTCGGTGGACAAAGTTGTTCGCCAAGCTCTGAAACACAGGAATACGGTGCAGTTAGCCTGATATTGGTCTTTGTGGACAGTCTTTCGACATCGAACGAGCTGGGTAACTCCGGGGTGGCCTGCCGGGTAGCGCAGCCGGTCCTTGGGAAGACCGGCCGCGCCCAGTCCGACGCCATGTGGAGGTCCAAGGCCACAGGTCGGACCATCGCGTAAACGTAACAGGAGCGCCGATATTCCAGGACCGATGCAATGTTGATCGGGCGGGGGTGGGGAGATGGTGACGCCGGGTGCGCTGGGCGTGGCCATGCGTCACGGCATGAACAGCCGCGGCAGATCGGGGCAGTGCGGCTCGCAGCGGTCGTAAGGGCAGCATTATCCGTCAACAATATAGGCTACAGTTGGCGCCCTGAAGAAAGATCTGACCAGCGCCGGATCGTCCTGGACAGCCTGCAAGTCGGCCTCGATGCGGCCTTGTAGCGACTCGCCGGAGGCGAGTGGGCTCTTGGCCGTGCCGGTGCGCTTGACGTAGTTCCACACCAGTTCGTCAGGGTTCAGCTCTGGCGCATAGCCGGGCAGGAAGTGCAGTTCGAGTTTGCCATTCGTCGAGGCGACGTAGTCTCGCACCATCTTCGCTTTGTGAGCGGGCAGGCTGTCCAACACCAAAAACAGCGGCTTTCTGCGACCACGCATAACGTGCTTGAGTAAGCCGACAAATAGCTCTGCCGTCATCCCGCCCTTATAGGTCACAAACCAGAAGGCGCCCTTGGCACTGACCGCGGATGCCGCCGAAACCGATTTTCGGGGGCCCGGCACCTCGACCACCGGCGTGCGCCCCCTGACGCCCCAGGTCTTGCCTTGGACGGCATCGGCACGAAACCCGAACTCATCCCGGAAATAGATCTCCGCCCCGGCGCGTTTCGCCCGCGCCGCCAGGCGCGGATAGGTGGTCTGCTTCCAGGCCTCAATCGCCTCTGGATCACGCTGGTAGGCGCGCATCAGCGGCTTTTGCGGCGTCAACCCCTTGACAGCAGCTATCGCCCAATTCCGTCCCTCCTTGGAACAGATGATGTTCCTCATGCGCTCGGTTACGGGATCCTCATGGGTAAGACCACGCTTACAAGCCCGCAAGCTCAATATAACACGCGATAATCGCCCTTCCCGCGCGCTAGCGCCGATGCGCCGTCCAGGTTTTTCGGTGACTGTGTCAGAGTTGCGGCGTCCCACGCCTGAGGGTCCGGCGGACACCGTCGCGGGCAGAAGCCTCGATGGAGGCAAGCAGCCGGTGCCGCTCTAGGGCGTAGGCGAAGCCGGGAACGATGAGGCGTCATCCCGAAGATCGCGCGCGATGGCTTCATATTCGAGAAAGACGTTCGCCGCAAATCCGCCTCGCAGATCGCTAGGCAGCATCGCCTCATCGTTCGCCAATGCGATTGGTGATACCGAGCTGGCGCCTCCTCTCGCACCGAACAATGCTAGATCTGCAACCTGCAAGTTGCCCGAAGCCGCAGTAACAACGAGATCGCCCTCGCCAGCCAGCACGTCTCGGATTGCGCGCCCCGCCAAAGCCAGCGCCAGCGCGAAGAAGGCAAAGAAGGCCACCATGAACCCGTCCGGCCTGCCGCCGTGCAGCACGCCGACGAGCGAACCGATGGCGCACAGCATCCAGACCAGCCCCGCGAACAGCACTGCCGCGATGGAGACCACCCGTCCCAGCCGAGCCAGCGTCATTACAGTGGCCGGCTGGGTGCAATAGAAAACAAGCGGAGAGGCGAGCGTTCCGCCCGCAGCATGAGGGCCCGATCCGCTACTGTGACCATCAGGCCGCGCAATCAGCAACTCGGGGGCGGCTTGTTCGGATACAGAGCCAGCAATCTCTCCGCCGTCAGCGACTTTTCGCCCGTAACCGCGAACCAGCATGATGTCTCCGGGGGCAGTCGTGTGTCCTGGTACGCAACGAAACGCAAGGTATCCACACCGATAGTCAAAAGGACGCCGTCTCGCTCAGCCAGTGATGATCGAACTTGTTCTGCCACGCCTTGAAGCTGCGTAGCGTCGGTGCGCTGATGATCTACACGCCCGAGGGCGAAAAAGAAATCGTTGTCGCAGTCACCCACTTGCTTATGCCATTTATGACGAACGTTCAGCACTTCGGCGAAACGCCACCTCAGGTCGTCGATTGAATTCGAGTAGTCGACCGGCCATCCTATCGCCACAGCGATCTCTTGTTGAACAGAAAATGACCGGATATATGGATGCATCCCCCGGTGCCGAACGGGAATTCCTGGTTGTGCCGAATCCGCCCACTCGAACCTTAATCGAAGGAATTTCGCTCCTTACGAAACTCAGCAATTTCTCGGGATCGACCAGCAATTGTGATTCGTCGTTCCTAACCTTTCCGCCGACGCGGTAACCCTCAAGACCGATGAGTGTTCCATGGACTTGCCCAACCTGGTACGGCTGAAATGCGTATCTCAAGGCCGATGCCAACATGTCCTGCAAATCGGCTATGAGCTGGGCGAGTTCGGCAAGTTTATGGCCGTAGTGAGCGACTAGTGTAACTTGCATTTGGCCGGGTAGCTCAAGCATGTTAATCTCCCCATTTGAGACGGGTGTTCCCCCCGCCTAAGTTGCACCGAGCCGCAGGCGGCACGCTAATTGCGTCGGTGCTAGGTTTCACGACCGTTCGAGGTTTGGCAGCTGATTCACCCTCCGGAACGTCCGGCGCATGGCCTCGGTTGGCAAATAAGGAAGCGTATCGACCACACATGCGCGCGGACGGTAGGGCCAGCCTGTCCAGTGAAAAAGCAGCCCCGAGCACAGCGAATACTGCTGTCGGTAACGCAATGGCAACCAATCGCCGATACCTGTTGCGCCACGCCCAGGAAGAATTCCTCGGGCCGCTTGGGTGCACGAATAGGTCGGCAGCGCAAGAGGCGCGTGGTCTCGTGTTGCAACTTCGAGGAACGGTCAGCCGGCCGGTCACCAATTCCTCGACTAAACTCCCGTCATCGCCTGCGCCTCGGCAGGTTTGATTCGCAAGACCTTGCACAACGCCGCCAGGTTCGCTGAGCGCGGGCGGGACCGCCCTGCCTCCCAGTTGTACACTGACATGGCCGCGACACCTGCTCGCTCAGCCACCTCAGCTACCGACAGGCCGCGCGTCTCACGTGCCGCCCGGAGGAATCGGGAAAGGCTCCTTGTTCGTGCCATGCATAACTCCTGGAATTGAATGAGCCTCCAGTTGATGCACGCGTGCCAGAGAGTCAATGCCGCGTACAAAGTAGCCGTGCCCACATTGGAGTCTTGCCGCGCTGTGCTGTCGAGTAGCAACAGCACTTCGGCGTTGGGGATGTTCCTCGGTAACACATGCGGATCGCGCGGTTGCCGTGGTTAGTTTGTATTACCGGCGAGGGGGCCGATATTCTGGGACCGGGCGCAATCCGGACGCCGCAGCCAATTCTTCGTAGGTCACGCGACCGCAATTCAGCGCTCCCAAGAGACGTCCTGCCCTCAGCGCGTTGCGCAACTCAGTTGTGGTAGTAATGCACTCGTTGTGCAGCACATTCCGCGCCCGCGTGCTCAGCATGATTTCATTCCACGGGGCAAGCTTTGGTTGCGATGGCTTGCCCATCAGTCTGGTCCTTCTGTTGCAGCCGTGGTGTCGCGGTTATCCTGCTGGTGGAATCCCCTTCCACAAAGATCGCTGCGACTGCGGCGATCTTTGGGAGTCCAATAATAACCCTGCGATGAACACATGCAAAACGCGGTGATCTTGCGTTGGCTACATAACCGAGCGGACTGCATCTCCGTGGCGGGAATGTCAGCGCAGGCCTGGGGCTCACCTCCTCTCCCCAATCGGCACCGTGCCAGCCCAGCCTCCTTGCGACATAACCTACGTTTGAACAGATGCCGTAAAGGTCGACGGCCGTTCTGTACAGCATCGTGGTCACCTCGATCGATTCTGGATTCGTTGCAGGCGCTGTTTTCCTGGAAACGCTGTGTCCGGCTCAGTCTGTGGAAATGTCGGGCGCGGAATCACGTGGCGATCGCTTGCCGCGACGCGACGGATAGTACTAGGGCGTGTCGTCAATTGAGCCAAATCGCGCTGGCGGTGAGGTAGATGGCGGCCAGGAAGTTGCGTGCGGTCTTGTCGTAACGTGTGGCGATGGCGCGAAACTGCTTGAGTTTGGCGAAGAAGTTTTCGATCAGGTGGCGTGCCTTGTAGAGATGCCGATCGAACGCCCGCGGCGTCCGGCGATTGGCCTTCGGCGGGATCACCGCGGTTACTCTGGTGTGCAGCAATCGGGCATGATCTCCGTCACCGGAGAGAGGATCGTGCGCAGGGTCACGCTGCATTGGCAGGGCTCAAACCGCGGGGCGCGGACTTGCACCGTACCGAACAACGACCGCAGCTGCCGAGGCCGCCGATCCTTCAGCGGCCGCCGTCCCCCACATCGAGGGCAGCGTCGCCGGATCTGGCAGTGCTCCTCGGCTTGCGCCTGAACAAGGTGGCGCTGCAGGCCGGCCAGGACCGCCTTGGCCTCTGCGGTAGACAGGCTCCGGTGCGAGCCGGATACCATATCTCGCGGACTCTCTGGCCGCGCCGGATATCTTGAAACCACATCTTTCGAACTGGGCGGACGTTGTTCGATACTTCTTGCGGAGCGTGGAGGCAGACGCGGTCGCGGACGGCACCGCCGAGACGGCGAGGTTGCTTGAGAGACTCCTGAACTACGATGGCGTTCGATCCGCGACGCTGGCCGCCGCGCCACCAACTCCGGAAGGTCCGGTGTTGCCCATGCACTTTCAGAAAGACAGAATCAGGCTTCAGTTGTTCACGACAATCGCGACACTCGGGACACCGCAGGACGTTACCCTTCAAGAACTGCGTATCGAGAGCTTCTTTCCAAGGGACGGCGAGACGCGCGAGGCCTTTCACGAATGGGCAAGACGGCGCGCTAGAAAGTGACAGCTCCGGTTCGCCGACAATCGCGCGAGACGGCCTCTGTTGCATTTCTTAAGACTTGTGCACCAAAATCAGGGCACTGAAAGCAAAGGGCTTTTCTGTTGCACAAGTCCGGTGCTAAATGCGGGCATGATTTACGGGTATGCGCGGGTATCGACCGGCGGCCAGAGCGCTGACGCTCAGGTGCGCCAATTGACCAAGGCCGGATGCAAGAAGGTGTTCCGCGAGGTGGCGTCAGGGGCCAAGACCGACCGCGCGCAGCTTCGCCGGTTGCTGGGCCAGCTTGGGGCGGGCGACGTGCTGATGGTGACACGGCTTGACCGGCTGGCCCGATCTACCCGCGACCTGTTGAACACCCTTGCCGCTATCACCGACAGGAAGGCCGGATTCCGGTCCCTGGGCGACGCCTGGGCCGACACCACCACGCCGCATGGGCGGTTGATGCTCACCGTCCTTGGCGGGCCGGCAGAGTTTGAGAAAGAGCTTATCCGCACGCGCACCAGTGAAGGACGGGAGCGGGCGAAGGCGAACGGCAAGAGCTTGGGTCGACCGTTCAAGCTCACCGCTCATCAGCGGCGCGAGGCGATCAAGCGGCGCGACAGAGGCGAGCCGGTGCGCGACATCGCCCGCAGCTTCAACGTGAGCCACAGCACGATTTCACGGCTCTCGGCATGACGAGGACATTGCAGCCGTCACACCGTCGTCCCACTCAACTCCCATGAGCGTCGGGCTAATTCCGCGCAACCGCCTCAAATGGATACCCGAGCGATGGAGGTTGGCGCACTCATATTGCTTTTTCTTGCACGACGAGTGCGTCCGCGCCTTGGTCGAATATGAGGCTGCGGGTGCTCATCTAGTGACGATCAACTTCGAAAGCCAGGTCAGCGCGGAGGAATTTAGCAGGCTGGCCAAGGAAGATCTCACCGAGGCGCTTGTGAAGACCGGATATCCGGCAGAGGCCCGCCGGGTCGTAATCAATATGATCATCATGGGAATGGTGTCGGATTGCCTTCACCACATTTTTGAGGCGCTAAAATGCTTCGAAAAGCGCGGTCGTTGTTGGCTTCAACCTGCTGCGGAAGCCGCTCAAGCAGAATCTCCTTTACCTCGCGTGGATGCTTGGCAACGAAGATGCATTTTACACTGAGTTCATGTCGGGCAATCCGGAAAACCTATCGCAGAAGAGAGTCGGTAACCTACGACTGGAAATCTTTACCAACGCCATTGCGAAAATGCCCAAGGGGTCACCCTTTATCCCTGAAATCCTCGAAAAGCTCATTTACGATCGGAAATCTGACCATGGATTCGAGTGAGCATTCGAGCATGCCGTTCATCTCATCACGGTCGAGCGGCTAGAACTGCGGACCGCACCGCAAGACTTCAACTTTATTTTCAAGAGTCACGCGGACGACGATAACTCACCGCGACCTGTTGGTCCTCGCGAACGGCAGCACGAACGATATAAAAATCTGGAAGATCGCGGAACACCCACACGCCGTCATCGGCGAACGGCGCGGCTTTGAGGTGCGCACCTATCTCGACGCCGAATGGCCGGAGCCTTATTTTGTGACGCCTCATCGACGCGAAGCACGGCTTTCTCATGGACGGCCAGGCCGTCCCGACCGAGACGGCCGCACAAGCTGAGGCGATTGCGATGCTCGCCTTCCTTGACGGTGATACGACACCGATCGGCACGGCCTAGCGATGTGGAAACTGATCGCACGCGGAGAAAGAGGCAGCCCATTTGCCGAGCTCGGCAGCTTCGCCAGCATCAACGAGGCCGCGCAGACGATCATCGAGACCGAAGACGACGCCGGTGCGACGGGGGCGATTTTCTTCCGCGTGTATGTCGATCCGACACGCACGCCTTCAGATGCTGAAGTGCTGTCCCGTCTTGAATACCAAAGTGCGAAGCGCTTTTACCTGTTACAGCGGAGTGCGCATTGGATGCCGCGCCGCCGTCGGATTACCGCCCATGATATTGCCGACATTCGAGCCGCGCTCGACTTCGCCCAGGACGTTGCCCGCACCCACGGCGAAGATTGCCGCCTCACATTCCGCAAGGCCGACCGTGCGCCTGATCGTATCGCTCTCGCGGTCGCGACCCGCGGTCCAAGCATTCCGCCGCGAGGTGGAAACCGATGAGCAATCGGTTCGACATGAGGTGCCCGAAATGCGGCGGCACTGACCATATCGCAATCGCGGCGATCGTAAATGTGCGGCTCACCAGCCTTGGGGCCGAAGTTCAAGACGATGCGCCGACCTGGACCAGCGAAAACGGAGCGGGCTGTGAAGCATGCGGCTACGAGGGCGAGGTGCTGCCGCAGCGCATTACGCGGGAATGCTACTCGATCATTCGAGAGTGCATGGCTCTTCTCTCTGGGCTGCGTCGGGTTCTAGGTTTCACAAAATTGTCGCCCTCAAGGGTGGCGTCCTCGAAACAAAATCGCGGGTACCGCACAGCGGCTCAGACGAGATCGCCAAGCCCAGCTCGAGCTTTCAATTCTTGACCGGCCTGAGCGAGCTAGCGGAGGCGTTAGCGCATACCGGGCGGATTGCTGAAGGACTTGTGCTACTCGAAGCAGAGATCGAGCGTTCCGAGACAAGCTGGCTCACCCCCGAGTTGCTGCGCATCAAGGGTGAACTTTTCTTGTTGCAGGGCACTCCTTCAACCGTGGAAATGTCGGAGGCTCTTTTCCGGCAGGCGCTAGACGAAGCGCGCCGGCAAGGGGCATTGTCTTGGGAATTGCGCGCCGCGACAAGCCTTGCCCGCCTGCTACATAATCGTGGCCACCCCGCCGGTGCCACGGCTGTCCTGCAGCCAGTCTATGGCCGGTTTACCGAAGGGTTCGACGCCGCCGATCTGACCGCGGCGAAGCGGCTTCTCGACGAGCTGAGCGATGCCCGAGGCGGATGAGCCCGAGCGGCGCTGGCGAAACACTGTGCGCCTGGTTGCCGCTAAAACGGCGAGGAATGATGCACGCAACGTTTCCAGCTTGCGGCACCGCCATTGCGTTTTGGCTCATCAGACGCGTGCGGTGGGTACTGAAACGGTCGGATGTTCCGGCCGGCAAGCGAGACTCCGTCGGTACGCGGTCGGGGTAAGTCCAACGACGCGGCGAAACGCTGCCGTAAAGGAGCTGGTCTCGGAAAAGCCGAGCTCCAATCCAATCTCGGTGACCGGCATGTCCCCTTGCGCGAGGAATTGTCTAGCGCGCTCCATGCGCCGCGCGCACCGATATCGAAGCGGCGGCAAGCCGACGGACTGTTTGAACGCTCGGCAGAAGTGCCACGGGCTCAGCCTCACCAGCGCAGCAAGCTCGGCAAGCTGCAGCGTTTCGGCCAGATGCGCCTCAATGTGTTCGACCGCGACACGCTGTTGCCAGGCGGCAAGACCTCCGCGGGCGATGGCCTTAGGCTCGCCCGCGCCAACGTCCATCCGCGCGAGCTCGTGGACGAGCACGGATCCCAGAGCCTCGAGATAGGACGTATCGTCAGACGCCGGCGCTTCGATTGCGGCATTGAGTTTACCGATGGTCTTCCAAAGCTCGGGATCATCAAAGAAAAGGCGCGCCGCTGGTATCCTCGGATTGCCGGATGTCTCCGGCCAGGTTGGAAACCAGGAGGGTTCGAGATAGAAGTAGGTGATACGCGGCGGAACGCGATAGTCGTTCCGACTCTCGTAGCGCTGGCCGGCTGGCACGAAGATCAGCTTACGCCGGATATTCCGGAGGTTGGATCGCGGGCCGCCGTCCACCCACGTCTCACCGTCGCTGCGGATACCATCTTCGCAAGCTGCGAGGAGATGCACGCCTGCTTGAAATCGACCTGTCACACGCCCTGGCCGGGTAACGTGGACAATCTCGGCCTGAATACCTCCGCAGACGGCCCTGCGGCGTCGAACGGCGTTGCCTGGAAAGATCTCGATTGCGGGCGCGCACGCAGGCGGTTGCTCGAATCCTTACAGCACCGTTTCCAACGAACGCGATAGTCCTAGATCGTGCATGCGCATGACACCCTTTCAGTCGCGGTCGCCTGCACCGTGTGCGCATGCGGGAACGAAGGCCAAGTGCCACGCATACCTACGCCTGCTGGCGGTGGGATGTTTGTATGGTGGTCGTCGTCCGCCCCGTCCTGCCAAATTCCATATGACACGGTAAATCGAGGTAGCGATCAGGAGTTGGCAGCTAAGATCGGAGCTCCCATCGGGAGTGTATTCCACACCTCCGCGCGCATCCGCATTGAACATCGGGCGATCTCCTCGGCTGCCTTGAGACTCACCTGCTACGTTCGCGGCAACAGATCGCGCGGCCTGCGTTCACGAGGCGCTGATCAGGATCTCGACAAGATTGGTAACGCCGCTCGCGATTCCGGCTTCGATCGCCGGTGCGAGATCGGTGGCGCGTTCGACGCGCTGTGCGGCTACGCCCATCGAAGCCGCCAGCAAAACATAGTCGATCGCCGGATTCTCGATGTCCATGGCCACGAAGCGGCCCGTCCTCGCGGAGACGTAGGCCGACTGCGTCCTCATGAAATTCTTGAGGACGTTGTACTCGCGGTTGTTCATGACGACGAACGTCACGGGCAGGCCTTCATGCGCAGCGGTCCAGATCGACTGCGGCGAATACATCGCCGCGCCGTCGCCCACGAGGCAGACGACCGGCTCGCGGCCGAGCCCGAGCGAGCAGCCGACGGAGGCGGGCATGCCCCAGCCGAGACCGCCTCCGCGGAGGAAGGAATACTGATTCGGCGAGTCGCTGTTGAGGAACTTCCTTACGTGGCTCGAGGTCGCGATGGCCTCATCGACGATGGCGACCTTCGGACCGATCGCGCGAACGGCTTCATGTGCGGCGAAAAAGGAAGTAATCTTGGGTGCATCCATCTGCCCGGCAGCCATCGCTTCAAGCGCCTGCCTCTGCGCTGCCCGGTCCCGCGCCGCCTTTTCGAGAAGGGCTTTGTACGCGCTCGCGCGTCCCTGCGTCGCGACCCGGAGATGCGGCAGCAGTTCGGTCAGGGAGGCGCGGACATCGCCCACCACGGAGAGCTTGGTCACGTAGGTGCGTCCGAGATCTCGCACGTCGGCCGAAAGCTGAAAAACGTCGCAGCCATCCGGCACCGCGGAAGCTTCGGTGTACAGGATGGTGATCAGCGACTTTCCTCCGAGCGCGAAGATCGCGTCGTAATTCGACAGGATCTCGGCAATAGCGCGCGCCATCGTCGGAAGATTGCCCGCCCAGAGGGGATGGGATGTCGGGAAAGGGATACGCGACGGCCAGGAGGATCCGTAGACGGGAGCCCCGAGTGCCTCAGCGACCGCGACCGTTTCCGCCGCAGCGCCGCTCGCATAAATCTCGTCGCCGGCGATGAGAGCGAGCCGTCCTGGTGTGACCGAAGCCAGATGCCGTGCCAGTTCAGGAAGTGAGCCGGCGACTGCTCTCCGATCAATCTGCGAGCGCCCAGCGATGCCCACCGTGCTGAGCTCTTCCATGACGTCCATCGGCAGGGAAAGGAACACCGGACCAGTCGGGGCAGCGCTCGCGTCGTGAAAGGCCCGGCGCACGAGAATCGGAAGTTGATCCGCGGTCGCCACCTCACGCGCCCACTTCACGGCCGGTTCGACGAGCCGCACGAGGTCGCCGAACAGCAAGGGATCCGTCACCGTGTGGCGGGAATCCTGCTGACCGGCCGTCACCACCAGAGGCGTCTGCGACACGCTGGCATTCAGGAGATTGCCCATCCCGTGCCCGAGGCCGCCCGCCGTGTGGAGGTTAAGGAAAGCGGGCCGCCGCGCTGCCTGCGCGTATCCGTCGGCCATCGCCACCGCGGTCGCCTCCTGGAGCGCCCAGACGTATTTGATCTTCGGGGCATCGAGCAGGGCATCCATCAGCGGGAGCTCGGTCGTCCCGGGATTGCCGAAGATGTACTCGACGCCTTCGCTGGCGAGGATCTCGAGCAGGATATCGGCGCCACGCCGCGCCTGCAGCCCATCGGTCTTGACGAACGTCCTGTTCATTTCGTTGGCCCTCGAACCAGTTTGTCTGCGGGCGGCATCGGTGTCGGCTCCGCCTTCCCGGCTGCCCTCAAATGTGGGCCCCTTTTTGGCTGATTTCTTACCGAAGTTCGGGCTAGAATGGCCAAAGTGCAGAATGGAATTCCGAGAAATGGCAAAACGGCAGAAGGTCTATGCCGTCCAGCGGGAGGGTGGGGAGTCGGGCCCGATCGACCTTATCGACCGGAAGATACTCTCTGCGCTCCGAAGAAACGCTCGTCTGACGATGAGTGAGCTTGCAAGCACGGTCGGGCTGTCCGCCTCTCCGTGCTGGACGCGGGTCAAGAGGCTTGAGACAAGCGGCGCGATCGACGGCTACGTCGCCGTCATCAATCACAAGGCGATCGGCCTCGCCAACACCGTGTTCGTCGAGGTGACGCTCAACAAGCATGACGACAAGGTGCTGCAGCAGTTCGGCGAGGCGTTGCTGCGCATTCCTGAGGTGGTCGACGCTCACCTCGTCACCGGCGATTACGACTACCTCATCAAGCTCGCCGTGTCGGGAACCGAGCATTACGAGCGCTTCCTGACGGAGAAGCTTTATAGGATTCCGGGCATTCAGCACTCGCGCACGACGTTCGCACTCAGAGCGCTGAAGCAGTCGATCTCGGTCGATCCGCTCCTCTTGCGCTGACGCCGTATCTACATTGCTGATGGACCTGTTTGGATGTCCGCCGGGGTGACTGCCGGCATCGATATGGCGCTCGGTCTGATTGAGCGTGATATGGGCGAGGATATCGCCCGAGCTACTGCTAGAATGATGGTCGTCCATCACCGACGTGCGGGCGGCCCGTCTCAGCATTCGGCGATGTTTGAGCTTGATGCAAAGCCGGACCGAGTGCAAAATGCCCTCGCCTTCGCGAGAAAGAATCTCCGAGCTCCCTTGACCGTGGAACGGCTTGCTGAAGCTGCGCGGCTTAGCCCTCGGCAGTTCGGATCGGCGGCGCGCCACGTCAGCAGAGCCTGGGCAGGCTCTGCCACATAGCGTCCAAAGACCGCCGGCACTTAATTTTCAAAATGACACGCCCCCCTGCCCCCCGGCCCGCATCTTGCGTATGATAATGAATAGCGTTTTTCGCTTGGCGGCGCGGCGCACGAAGCTCGGGTGCAGCCGCCGGAGCCGGAGGCCGCGCCGGTGAGCGAAAAACGTGTTGGACTAAACCGCTCCCCCCGACGGCGCTATGGGCGTTGAATGCCGTCGGTCAGCCTGACCGCGCAGGGAGCGGGTCGCGTGAGCCAGGGAACCTTGCATGCGGTCCTGCCTGCCGTGGAGTAGCAGGGCGGAGTTTGGCTGCAATCCGGGTGTCGGCGGTTGCGCAGATATCGCCGGCACCTCCGAAATAAGGATCAAGGCCGCAGAGCCGCGTCGCCGTGCAGGCGAGTTTCGCAGCGTCATGGGTCTGGCGCGGCTGCTGTCCATCGTCAGGTGTCCGGCACCGATTGACAGACCCTGGGCCGCTCGATGCAGCCGGTCACCACCATGGTGCCGGTGAGGCAGTTCGGGCATTGGCGCAGCGACAGCCCCGTCAGGGCTTCGTACCGGTCGCGATAGTCGGCGGGCGGCTTGGCTGGTGCGGCCGGCGCCATGCGGAGCAGTCCCCGGCATAGCGCCAGCTTCCGCGCCCGGTGGGCGTTGCCGAGGAAGCCGAAGTAGCGAATGCGGTGGAACCCATCCGGCAGCACGTGGATCAGGAACCGGCGGATAAACTCGTCACCACTCAAACTCATGATCTTCTGCCGGCTGCCATCCCGATAGTCCTTCCAGCGGAAGCACACCTTGTCCCCGTCGATGGACACCAGCCGGTTGTTGGAGATGGCGACCCTGTGGGTGTATCGCCCGACATAGTCGAGGACCTGAGCCGGACCGGCGAACGGTCTCTTGGCATAGACCACCCACTCGGTCTCGCGGGTTGGTGCCAGATAGCGCCGGAACGCCGCGGGTTCATGCAAGTGACGATGTTCGGAGAAGAAGCACAATTCGCCGGCGGCGAACGCCTTCTCGAGATAGTGCAGGAATAGGCCCCGGAACATTCGCGACAGCACCGTGACCGGCAGGAAGAACCCGGAGCGGCAGGAGATCCAGCTCTGACCATCCGGTGCGATCCCGCCACCCGGCACCAGGCAATGCAGGTGCGGGTGATGCGTCATCGCGGACCCCCAGGTATGCAGCACAGCGAGGAAGCCGATCTCCGCGCCCAGATGCTCGGGGTCGGCGGCGATGCGGCGCAGCGTCTCCGAGGCGGCTCGGAACAGGATGTCGTAAACTGCAGTCTGGTTCTGGAACGCGATGACGGCGATCGGCTCCGGCACTGTGAACGCCACGTGGAAGTAGGGCACCTCGAGCAGTTCTGCCTGGCGGTCCGCCAGCCACTGGGCGCGGGCAAGGCCCTGACACTTAGGGCAGCTTCTATTGCGGCAGCTGTTGTACGACATGCGCTGATAGCCACAGTCGCTGCAGCGCTCGACATGGCCACCGAGGGCGGCGGTGCGGCAGCGTTCGATCGCCAGCATGGCGCGCCGCCGCGCAGGCGACAGCGACGCGCCGTGCTGGTCACGAAAAGCTTGGCCGAAGTGGCGGAACACGTCCGCCACTTCCAGCCCATTGTGGGTCACTGAACCCGCGCGTCAGGCGGGCACGAGATCCGGGGCGGTTGGCGGGACAGCTGGCAGTGATTCGAACGGACTGGTGGTGGCGCATACTTTGCTGGTGGCGATCAGCAGGTACCGTGCCGTGGTGCTGAGGTTGCGATGCCCGAGCAACAGCTGAATCGTGCGCAGATCGGTGCCGGCCTCCAGCAGATGGACGGCGAACGCGTGGCGCAAAGTATGTGGCGCCACTGGCTTTGTGATGCCGCACTTCGCCCGTACCTGTCGGCATATGTGGTTGACGGCGAGCGGACCGATTGGCTGATCAGGCCGATCACCGGGAAACAGCCAGGCACCGGGACGGGTTCGTCTCCAATACTCCCGGAGCAGATCGAGCAGCCTGGGCGGTAGCATCACGTAGCGGTCCTTGCGGCCCTTCCCCTGGGCAGGATCACCATGCGCTTGCTGTCGATGGCATCGGGGGTGAGCCGGACGGCCTCGGAGACGCGCAGGCCGGTGGCGTAACAGATCGTCAGGATGACGCGGTGCTTCATATTGTCGACGGCCGTTAGGAAGTGTGCCACCTCCTCCCGGCTCATTACGACAGGCAGCTTTCTGGCTTGTTTGCCAGCCGGGATGACGTCCTCGACCACCCAGGGACGCTTGAGTGTGACGGTGTAGAGGAACCGCAGGGCCGACACCGCGACGATGATGGAACTGGCGGCAAGGCGCTTGTCATTGACGAGGTGCAGCAGATACATCCGGATCTCGGCTGGCCCGAGAAGCTCGGGTGATTTGCCGAAGTAGCGGGCGAAGCGCGCCACCTGCTCGACATAGACGCGCTGTGTGTTCGGGGTCAGATTGCGGATTTGCATCTCTTCGATCATGTGACGACGCAGCGGATTCATTGGCAGCTCCTGTGTGAGGAAACAGCGCCACATGGCGCCGGCTACATCGTCACGCAGTTGCGTCGTCACACCAGGAATGTCTGGCACGATTACCGTGCCGGTCTCGTATTAGAATGTTGCTAGACTAGAGTCCGTAGATCATGCCTAGGAAACTACCGCGAAGCGGTTTAGTCCAACGGCCTTTATCATACGCAAGATTGACCGGGCAGGGGACCCCATGATAAGAACGGATCATGACCGCCAAACCATCCCACCAGGTCCGCCTGATGGCCGACTACGGCCGCGCCGGCGTTTGGAACCATGACGGCGCGCCGCTCAATCCGGACCGCCTGCCGCTCAGCCCGAGGCTACGCGAGCGGCTGGCGCGCTGGTGCGCCCGGTTCCAGACATCCTTCGAGCACGAGATCGACCTCGATGCCTTCGCGGCCGAAGGCCGTGCGATCGCCCGGGCGGTGAAGGCCGAGCTACCGGACTGGTCGATCGTGTATTTCGACGAAGCCGCCGCAGCGCGCAGGAACTACCGGGGGGTGTCCGGAAACTACGAGACCGAGATCTCGCTGTGAATGAGCAGCTGCCCGTCGTCATCGAACCCGGCACGCTCATCGCGCCGGCCGACACCTATATAGTGCCGGTGCTCATCGCGAGCGCCGGCGACGAGGCCAGCTGGCGCTACATCGAATTCTTCACCGCCAACATTCGCAACCCGCACACGCGCCGCGCCTATGCGCGTGCATGTGCCCGGTTTTTCGCCTGGTGCGAGGATCGCGGCCTGACACTCGCCGACATCCGACCGATCCATGTGGCGGCCTGGATCGAGCAGCTCCAGGAGAAACACGGGGCGCCGGGCGTGAAGCAGCAGCTGGCCGCCGTCCGCATGCTGTTCGACTGGCTCATCACCGGCCAGGTGCTGCCGATGAACCCGGGCGCAGCCGTGCGTGGGCCGAAGCACGTCGTGAAGACCGGCACAACGCCGGTGCTCGACGCAGTCGAATGGCGCAAGCTCATCGACAGCATTCCGACCAACACTGTGCGCGATCTGCGCGACCGCGCCCTGATCGCCACCCTCACGTATTCTTTCGCGCGCATCACCGCAGCGCTCGTAAGCGATGTCGCGCCGGCACATTGCGCGACGCGATGAAAATCGGGCCACCTGTCGTCCTTGAGGAAGGACGACCGGGTGATGGCAGTGGCGTTGGGATCTGAGGACACTCCTACGACCGATCGTACGGGTGCTGGCAATCGCCGCATCGAGGTGATCACGGGTCGCGAGCGCCGACGCCGTTGGACAGCGGAGCAGAAGCGCGAGATTGCGGCAGAGAGTTTGCAGCCAGGGGTATCGCCGATCATGGTGGCCCGCAAGCACGGCATCAGCAGCGGCCTGCTCTATACTTGGCGGCAACGGCTGCTGTGCGGTGCGCTCGGCGCGGTGGCCGACACGAAGCCGCGCTTCGTGCGCGTCGATGTCGTGGCGGGGCTCTCACACCCGGAGGCAACCACCCCCGCAGCGCTGGAGTTGGCGCCACCGACAACGCCACTGGCGTCGCCCAGCGCCGAGCCAGACGGGCGGATCGAGATCATGCTGTCGGGCGGTGCGAAGGTGCGCGTTGATGCACAGGTGAACGAAGACGCATTGCGGCGGGTGCTGGCCGTCCTGGGGCAGTCATGATCGCCGCGCCGCCTGGTGTCCGAGTCTATCTTGCCTGCGGCACCACCGACATGCGTCGCGGAATGGCGGGTTTAGCCATGCAAGTGCAGCAGGTGCTCGAACGGAACCCGCTCATATGTGTCGGGCGTCATTATGTGGCGGCGTCGCGGCGCAGCGCGTGATTTCCCCGCAGTGGTTCGGCTTGGCCGCCACATAATCTAGAAGGCCTCCAACAATTGCAGCACAGCATCCTTAGGCTGGAACCGGGCCGGCTGCTTGCCAGAGACGCCTGCTTTGTCCAGGCCGCGCCGCATCATTTCGACGTCGGCGGCCGCGTAGCGATGCGTGGTAGCGACCTGCGAATGGCCAAGCCATGCCTGGATGGTCAGCAGGTCCACCCCGGATTGCAGCAGCGTCATGGCAAGCGTATGTCGCAGGACGTGCGGCGAGATGGACTTGCCCGCCAATTCCGGCTTGTTGGTGATAGCCGTGGCGACGGCACGTCGCACGATGTGTGTCGCTCCGAAACGCGTCAGGCGCTCACCATGAGTACCAACGAAGAGCGGCCGCTCCTCGTGTCCTTCGAGGCCGCGCTCCCGCATGAGCGCCTTCAGTGCTTTAACCAACTCCTGGGGAATCGGCACGATCCGTTCTTTGCGCCCCTTGCCGTGCAGAAGCACTTGCGGCCGCGGCCGATCGAGCTGAAGATCGCGCGCGTCGGCTCCGAGTGCTTCGGAAACGCGCGCACCGGTACGCCCGAGGAAGAGCAGCAGCGTTCGATCACGACGTCCGCGCACGGTTTGCTGATCCGGCGCGTCGACAAGAGCGTCAAGCTCGTGCCGGGCGAGATGATGCGTCACCTCGGTATGCGACCGCTTGACCGGGATCGCGAGGACACGCTGCGCGACGCCAAGCGAGGCAGGGTCATTTGCTGCCACACGGTGGAAGAATGACCGGATTGCCGCCAGCCGAGCATTGCGCGTCTGTATCGTGTTCTTTCGCGTCTGTTCAAGGTTGTCGAGGAATGCGAGGACAAGGTCGCGATCGAGATCGGCGATCGTCAATGCGCACGGCTTTCGCTGCGTGTGCTCGGCGGCGAACAGGATCAGCATACGCAATGCGTCGCGGTAGCTGGCGATGGTCGAAAGGCTCGCATTGCGCTGCTTCGTCATCCGGTGACGAAAGAAGGATTCCAGCAGCGACGGGAGAGAGGAGCGCGAGCTCATGCGGCACCTCCACCGACAAATGCCCGCTCGGCTGCGAGGCCGAGGAGATCTGCCGTACCGGTGACATAGTAGGCCGTATCGCTATATCGGGCGTGGCCGAGATAGGTCGCCAGCACGGGTAGGAGCGCTTGCACGTCTGCCTTCTCCCTATGCCAGGCGGCAATGCGTGTGACGGCAAACCGGTGTCGCAGATCATGCGGCCGCAAGATCTTGCCATTGTCGAGACCAGCGACCTTGCAGGCGGCGACGAATGCTTGGCGTAACCCCGCGGCCGACAGCCGGTTGCCGCGCGAACTGAGGAAAAATGCTGGGTCCTTCGGTACTGGAAAGATCGAGTTGCGCTGGCGAGCGTAGTCGCGCAGCGCATCCAGCGTCGTCGAATGGACCGGGACAAGTCGATCCTTGCGGAACTTGGTCTTCCTGATGTGCAAGACGCCGCCTGTGAGGTCAACATCGGCGCGATCGAGGCGGAGGGCTTCGCCCGATCGCAAGCCCGTGCTGGCCAGCAAACCGATCAGCGGCGTCAATACCATGGCTCGCACTGGATAGCCCGGCGAAACGCTGCGGCATGCAGACATGAGCGATCCGAGTTCGTCATCGCTCAGGATGCGCGGCGGCGGAATCGCGCGGGATCTCGGGAGCGCCTTGGCATCGAGCGCTGCGGTCTGCGGATCGTAGATCGCGAGATACTCCGCAAAGCGACGAACAACGCCGTAGCGAATGGCGCGGCCGTTGGCCGTCCCATCCCATGAGAAGACGAAGTTGAGCGCCAACTCCTGCGTCAGCGGGCCGTCGATCTGTTCGGCCTCGACGTATCGGACCAGTGCGCGCAATACCGAGGCCTGATTCTGGAAGGAATAACCGAGCGACCGGCGAAGGGCGGTGAAACCGTCGACCCGGTCGGCGAGCGTCTTGGCGAAGTTGGTCATGCCGCACCTTCCGGGAATGGCAGGGCGACGTCAGCGAGTTGCGACACCGCCACCTTCACATAGATGGCGGTCGTATCGATGCTGCGATGGCCCAGTAGATCCGCGACTTCGTTGATTGGGCGCCGTTGCATGACAAGCTGGGTGGCCAGGCTGTGACGTACCAGATGCGCGCCGGCGACACGTGGAAGCTCAAGGCCGCAACGCTCCAGTGCGGATCGCACTATCCTCGAAATGACGGTGCTGCCGTCGATGGGGCGCACAGGCGGGACATGCTGCAGGAACACGCGCGGGCTGTCGCTCTTGGGCCTGGCGTGCAGCACATAGTTAGCGAGCGCTTCGCCTGATTCCCGTAGCAGTGGCACAACGCGGTCACGCTTCGCCTTGGTCCGGCGCACGAGTACCTCGGCCTTGCGCCAATGGATATCTTGAAGCTCAAGCGATCTGATCTCCTTGTTGCGCAACCCTGTCGTGGCGGCGAGAAGCAGGATGGCGCGATTCCGAACGTCCACTGGCGCCGTCACTCCCATCGCGTCGATGGCGCGCCTGACGTCCTCCCATGCCAGCCGAGGCGGCAGGTGGGCGAAACGATAGCAAGGCGTATGCGGGACAAACCGGGCGAGATCCTGTCCGTTGAGCTCGGACCAATGCAGAAAACGCAGGAATGTGCGGACCTGTGACGTCGTCAACGCTCGCGTCTGATCGTTGGACGACAACGCCAGAAGATGCTCGACGACAGAAAGCACATGCTCGCTCGTCATCACGGCAAGCGGCTGCCCCGGAACATGCGCATCGTGCCAAGTAAGAACACGGCGGGCGGCGAGGAGCAGCCCTTCGCAGGTCTTGGGCTCAAGACCACGGACGCGCCGCAAGTGATCCAAATAAGTGCCGAGCAACGGCTTGTGCGGATCCGGCTCGGCGCTCGGGATCGAGAAGCGTTCGGGAGCGACCCTGCGCGCAACCTCAATCGCCGTGCGTTCGGAGATGCGGGGTGCCTCAGTCGGGTACCCGGCGACGAACCCGTCGATTACGGCTTGGTCGATCATCTTGGCCGAAGTGGCGCCCGATACATGGCCACTGAACCTGCCGAGCCGGCGTAGATAGACCTTGGCCGATCCACGCTTGTAGCCGTGTTCGAAGAGATAGGCCGCGATGCGATCCATCTCGCCGCTAAGCCCTCCGCTGCGAAGGCGCCGAAGAACCCGCGGATACTTGTAATACAGCTCCAACATAGCACTCTCCCCCCTGGGGCCGCGCAGGAACGTCCTGGGCCCATTGAAGAAGGTGACGGCTAGATTATGTGGCGGCCAAGCCGAACCACTGCGGGGAAATCACGCGCTGCGCCGCGACGCCGCCACATAATGACGCACGACACATATTGAAGAGCGTTTTAGCTTGGCGTCGCGGCGCACGTTGTCGCCTGTTGAGCCGTGAACGGCGGTCGCGACGGTAAGCTAAAACGCTCTTCATAATGGCGAGGTCGCCATTACTCCAGGCAGTGAGCGTGCTCGTTCAGGCCGCCGCCAGCGTCTTCGCCGTGCCGCTCGCCATGCGAATCCACGAAGGGTTGGTGTGGTCCAATCGCGATCGCCGCACCCTGCTCGACAAGATGCTTGCGCTCCTCGGGATCGTCGCCATCGCAGAACCCTTCTACTTCGTCGCCGACGCCTACTATGCCGCGCGCAAGATCGTCACCGGCCTGCTCGAGGAGAACAACCACCTGCTCACGCGGGTGAAGTCCAACGCCGTCGCCTACACCGCCCACCAGCAGCGTGGCCCGCGGAAGAGAGGCCGGCCCAGAGTCTATGGCAGCAAGGTCAAGCTCAGATCCCTGCTGGAAGACCCCAAGGGCTTCCAACAGGCCGAAAGTCCCGTCTACGGCGAGCACCAGGTGACCATCCAGTATCGGGTCCGCGACCTGCTGTGGCGCCCGGCCGGTCGAACTCGTGCGCTTCGTGGCGGTAATTCATCCAGTAAGAGGCTCGTGCCTCCTGATGTGCACCGACACCTCTTTGGAGGCTGTCGAGATCATTCGCCTCTACGGTCTGCGCTTCAAGATCGAGCACACGTTCAAGCAGGCGGTGCGGCTGATCGGTTCGTTTACCTACCATTTCTGGATGTCCGACATGAAGCCGCTGCGCCGCCGCAGTGGCAATCAACATCTCCATCGTGAGTCGCTGGAATACCGCAACGCCGTCAAACGCAAGCTCCACGCCTACCACGTCTTCATCCAGGCGGGTGTCGTCTGCCAGGGACTACTTCAGTATCTGGCCGTCGCCTTCCCTCAGCTCGTCTGGAATTCCTTCGGCTCCTGGCTGCGAACCATTCGGCCCGGCATCCCGCCCTCGGAGCTGGTCGTGGCCAATGCCCTGCGCCAGAGCCTGCCGGAATTTCTCTTGAATGCCACCCCGAGCAACACCTTCGCGAAATTCGTCATCGAACGACAGGACACCAATAAAATGGAGGCCTTCCGCCTAGCCTCCTGAGCCGAAATTCCTCCGAAACTCTGAACTCGCGAGTATGTGAGTGAGCTTCTTGAAGTACCCACAGTCGTGGCGTGCACAGATCTGTTGGGCATATTCCCGGCAAGCATGGCACCGCTAATGGAAAGGCGGCTCGGGCTGCGGGTCTTAACACTTCCACTCGAACTTCCCGGGGTGCCAATTTACCTGATTTGGCACGAGACTCGCCGCAATGATACAGCTCATCGTTGGCTACGCGAGCTCGTGGTGGCTGAGCTCGGCCGGCACTCGTTCAATCCCCAGCAAACGTCCTGACCGGCGCTGGTCACGTGTTCGCTCCCCGTGATTCTGCCGCACCTGCGCGGGACAACCTGAATCCGGTGGGCGACGCGTCTGATGACTTCCGGACCCACATGAAGCCAGAAAGCGTTCTGATCCGCGATGCGAGCCCGCCCTGGTCAGCGGCGTTGGATTGGGTTTAGCCGGTGAGGTCAGGGTAGCGGTGCAGCGCCCGGGTAACGGCTTCCCGCGAGACCCCGAGCCTGCGGGCAATCTCGGCCTCAGTGAAGCCGAGGGCAGCGAGGCCGACGATGGTGACGGTACGAGGCCGGCCCGGGGGGCGGATCGTGACCCCGAGCTCGCGGAGCCGGGCGGCGAGAGTGCGCGCACTGCAGCCAAACAGAGGGGCGAGCTTATCGAGGGTAGCGCCCGCTTGGTAGCGGCGAGCGAGGTGCCTCAGAAGCCGCAAGCGCAAGGCGTTGCTCATCGGCAGTTGGTGAACACTCGATCGCCGAGGGCGGTTGGGTCGCATTGCAGAGATTGGCGGTCTCCCAGGCGGCTCGAGTTGCCGGTCCATCCCTGGGCAGCCCCGGAGCCTTGGTAAAAGGCTCTGTTCCCGAGCCGCTGCTGGTTCCGTGCGGCCGCGGGTGTCACGCCAGGCACGGCTGCCGCCGCGAGGGGGACAGTTACTGTTTTCATGGCTTTAGCTTTCGTTTTTTACACGGAACGCGCCCACTACTGGCACGTCAGTGGCAGATCATTGTGGGTGAAGGTCTCCCCTGTAAGGCATGGCGGTATGGCAAGTTTTCACTTGCACTATCGACGCCGTGCATACTGGACCTGCGTGCCCCTCGCCCGCAGGCCGGAGGCGTGTATTGGAGGTTCGGGCGGGACGTTGGCTGCTGCCGACGCCCGAGGTCCTGCGCCGGTGGGGAAATCCGCAAGACCAGCTCGCGCTTCTCGCCGGCGACCTCGACGATCTTTCGATACGACAAGGGGTCGTGTGAAAGAGTGTCTCGGCATGCGCGGGTGCCCGTCGTGAGGCGTCGGGCGCGGCGCGACAGATCCGCTACCCGCCATCTCCCCGCTTCTGGACACTTCTCTCCTGCCATGCAATTTCAGTGAAGAGCTCTTGGCCGGGTGGCTCGCAGCGCAGTGCGAAGCTCCGTCACCCTTTAGCTCGTACTCTGGCGTGAAAACTCGGCCCGGAGCCTTGGTAACGTATTGGGATACTCGCTTTAAAGGAAGCCGATTAGCTTCTCCCTCACCTCGCAACGAAGGTCCCAGGCATCAGGGGAATTGCGTGCGCTCGCCAGGACCCGGAGCTGGATGGCTCGTTCTGTTGCCTTGACCACCTGCAGGTTCACGACACGCCCGTCCCAAAGCTGACTAGCCTCGACGATCTCCGTTGCTTTGGACGAACGCGCTCGACCGGCACGGCGTAATCCACCAAGAGCTGCACGGAGCCCGATCAAAGCGGCGGTTTCGTGCGTCAGGTTCTGGAATGGATGCTCGATAAAATGGGAAAGCGGCACTATCAGTCGGCGCCCATCCCAGAGGCGCACGACCACGTACGTCCCGGCAATCTTCTCGATTCGCCCCGATTCCCCTTGAATGACCACGCATCATCGATTCGGAATGGCTGCGTTATCGCGCTTTGCACGCCAGCGATGAGGTTGGTGAGTTGAGGACGAGCGGCCAAGCCAAGGCTTCTGCGCGGCGTGCATCAATTCCGGCGAGAAGGCAGCCGTCGCATCCGTGACCAGGGGATAGCCGAGTTCCATCGCGAACCGGCCGGGGGATTCGATGCAGGTATTGTCCAAGTGTCCAAGAGACTAACGATGGACGATGATGACCTTCAGCTGCAAGTCGAGATCGGTGTCGGCGAACCCACTCGAGCAGGGCTTCAGGCCATTACGCGATGTTCGCGCTGCGTTTCTGCCTCTGGCGGCTTAGCGCAACGATTTTGAACAAATCGTGCGGTGACCCCCACTATGAGCAACAGTGTATCGGACGCGCAGGAACTGCAGGGCGACATAATCGGCTCATCAGTGTCGTAACCAAATTCACTTTGCGAAGCGGGCGGCTCGTAAGTCAAGTGCGGCAGGCCCGATCCAGCCGCCTACCCGGATGCTGCCTCCACCCGCCGGTGCATCGAGGACGTACGCTCTGAGCGGGACGCATAACGGGCCACGGCGGCCTCCGTTCTGTTACGCACGTTCAGCTTGACGATGATGTTGTGCACATGCGCCTTCACTGTGCTCGGGGACATTTCCAGCCGGTAAGAGATGATCTTGTTGGGCAAGCCGCACTTCAGCAGTTCCAGCACGGCGCGCTCGCGTGCCGTAAGCTTGACATCGCGTGCCGACCAAGGTGGGTCTTGCGAGGCGATCGGCGAGGCCGCGTCGGCGTCAAAGCATCCCCCTGGAACGTAATGGCCGCCGGCGATGACGAGCCGAAGCGCTGTGGCCGCCGATTCCGGCTCGCTGGACGTTGGGATGTAGCCGCTTAGATGCAACTGTCCGACCGCTTCCGCGGCGAGATGCGGGTCGGCCGCATCCGCGAGAAGCACGAGCGGTACCTCGCGCCGGCGGGTCCGGGTGCAGGCGACCTCGTTGGACAGCCATTCGTCTTCCCAGGGAACTTGGGCGCTTGTGCCCCAAATCACGGCAAATGCCCGGCCGAGAATATCCTGGCCGAGCGCCCGGTCGATGGTCGCCATGGGGACGGGATCGAATTCCGGCCCGAGGGTGCCGATCCAGAGGCAGATGCTTCTCCCGATAACCGGTCGGCGGTCGATTACAATCAGCGGTTGAGTTCCTGCTTTCCTCCCGGCGCAAGCCGGTGAGCTGCGCAGCTCGTCTAGCTCGGTCACAGTTGCGTCTCCGGAGTTTATCGAAGTGATGACGGGCTCTGACGGCGACTTTTGGACCCGTCACATTAACCCAAAGTTCACGGATGCGTGAGTCTTTTCTGATTCGCGAGATATTCCTTGGGCTTAGCTCCGGTCCGCGGGTTTTGCCGGTTGTCAGGGTTTGCGCACAACGGGGCGGCCCGCTTAATCTGTATCGAAACCAGAATGTTGCGCTATTTGCTCAGATTTGCGAGATATTCCTTAGGTCTAGCTTGGGTTACGGGCCAATGAGCCAAAAGATCGCGTGACACGACGCGGCGCGGAGGCGGACACTCGTGCCCGCGCCTTATGGGCAGGGGGGCAAATGCCGCAGGATGAACGCTCGCGCGAGCAGTATCCCGGTGGTGTGGCGGGCGCCACCGGAGATGCCGAGTTGAGTTGGCTTGGTGCCGAGCTTCAGCAAAAGCACCGCCGACACGCCGAACTGATCGAGAACCAGCAATGGTCGGTGGAGGGTCCGTCGGCTGAAGATCGGGAAGAAGTTCTGTCTCTCATGCAAGCCAAGCAGGAGCTGGCAGAAGCGATCGCCAATCTGCGTGCCACGACCATCGTCGGCTTACGGGTCAAGGCTGCCGTGCTGCTCGCCTATAGTCAGTACGACCTCGATGGGCAGTTGCACTGGACCGACCACGATGAACTGATGGGGTGGTCGATCGCGCGTGACCTGTTGGGGGATGAAGCCGCGCGGCCTTCATAACATCGGCACGGCATGAGCGACCTCTATATCGCTCAAAGAATCTGGCCGCCGACCCTGAAACAGACATAGCGGGCCAGCACTGGGATCCCTCTGATACACTATTGTCAATAGTGTAAATCGCGGTAGGGACGCGCATTACTGCGCGCCCCCCGCACAGAACCGTACGTGCGGCATTCCCGCATACGGCTCCCACCTCGGGTGTCTGACGGCAAGCAGCCTGCCGTATGCGGTCCAGTGCTTGTGACACGTTTTCCCGGTCCTGTGCCCGGCACGTGCTTTGCTGTCCCGCATTCCCCTCGGCCCCCGCCCTTCGCTCCACCCGCTCCGCAGCTGGTGACCCAACCTTGTTCGCAGGCTTCGTCGCTACTATGGCGGAGTCTGACTTCTCCCTCCCGTGCATCGCCAGCTTCGGTTCCTCACCTTCCTGGCGCGGACCAGCCGCTTACGCCGCTGGCCGGGCGGGAGATCTCCCGGTTCCCGGGCAAGGAGCATCCGTACATGCTGGGGTCTCTGACCGCGCCGGGTCGGCTCGCTGCTCGCGATAACGCAACGGTCCGTGTTGCCTTCCGACATGGTAACGCCGTCGGCACCCGGGATAAGGGCCTTACGCGGCTCAATGGCCAGCCTGCACGCTCCCCTGCCGACGCTTCGCCATGCCCCTCGCGGGACACAACGCACGGCTCGGGGTCGATGTGACCCGCTATGTCTTCATCGTAGAGGACTTCCACCTCCTACTCCTTGCCGGTCTCCCGGCGCACTACCAACTGCCCGATCAGCAGGAATCTCGAAGTCACTGAACAGCAAGGAGAATCGGGAAAATTCAAGGCGACGTGGCACCCCGCCGCGGCCGGCCGCGGCGCTTCGGGGGTGGCATTGACGCCGCGTTGGGTGGCGGCGTCTTGGTTGGCAACTGACGGAACAATGGCGGCAAGGCGACACCGAGAGCCTGAAACAGACTGCCGGCACAGCCGGGCGCCTGGGGTCTGAGCACATAGCGCTTGGTGCTCTGCTCGATGGTGATCTGCTCGACGCGATCGAGGTCGCGAACGATGTCCGCCCATTCGGCGGTGACGCCAGCCGCAGCCAGCCGTTCATCGAGGTCCTTGCGCAGCAACAAGGCGAGAAACGAGCAGAACAGGTGTCGGCGATGGCAGCATCTGATTGATGATAGATCGGCCGGGTCTCGAGAATGGATTTTGCCGTTCTGAAGATCGCCTCCACTCTCCACAACTGCCGGTACGCCAGGGCAACCGAGAGGAATGGCAGCTTGCTGTTGGTGCGCAGCACATAGAGCCCGTCGAAGCGGGCATCCTCGGCGACGCGGGCGGGATCGATCGCGAAGTGTCCCTCGCGCGGGGTTGCCAGGAACCGGCGATAACCGGCATTGCCGACCAGTTGCTTGTCGCCCTCTTGGAGTTTGCCGCGCAGACTGTCGAGAATGACCTCACGCGCTGCGGCGTCGCGCTTGGCTTCTTCGGGGTTGAAGCAGACCACATAGCGGCGCGGCTTGCAGCCGGGTCCCCAATCGCCGACCACGACCTCCTTGACCTCGAGAGCGGTCTCGCTGCCGCGCGCGCGCTTCACCACCAGCGGTACCATCGGCCGATCGTCCGCCAGCACCACCTCGCGCACTTCGCTGTCGCTGCGCTCGCGCGCACCGAGGATGTACTCAAGGCCGAGCGCCTCCAGCTCGGTCATGGTCTCAGCGCTGATCATGCCGCGGTCGGCGACCACACACATTCGGGCAATGCCGAAGCGTTCCCGCAGACGGCTCACCACCGGCAGCAACGCCTTCACATCGGTGGCGTTCCCCGGCCATGTCTCCGAGCAGATCGGCCGGCCCGCCTCATCGAGCACCACGCCGACGATCACCTGGCGCAGATCGGGGCGGTGGTCCTTCGACTTGCCGCGCTGGCCCAAGGTCTCGCCGCCGGCGCCGTAGAACATCAGCGAGGTGGTATCGAACAGCACCACGGAGAGATCGCTGAACAGGCTGCGCTGGCGGGCGAACAGCTTCTCTTCGATCACGTCCTTGGTACGACGCGGGGCGCGGGTTGCGCCGGTCTGATCGGCCAGCTCTTCGTCCAGCCAGGCCATGGCGCGGTAGAGCTGGTGCAGTTATGGGCTGCGCTCTACCCTGATGCCGTACCACTCACTTTGTAGCCAAAGCCTGTCCCATCCGAGCCCCACCTCCGGGCCACCTATCAACGCACTCTGGGCCGCGATCGGGCCGGTTGACAAGGAAGGAGGTACATTGTCGATCTGCAACTCCGGCTGATCGGACAGGTCGATCGTGTGGACACCGCCTCCGCTACTCGGGACGCGGTAGAGCCAGGCGCCCGAGGCGCCGAGATGCAGCGCCGAATTGTCGGTCTTGATCACCAAACCAGCAGCGCGCCCCAGGACCGCGCGCTGACCGCTCCGCGCGTCGGGCCCAGTGCGCCCGCCGGTCAGGAACACGGCCGCGAACGATCGCTCGCGCGCTGCGCCGAACTGACCGCCGACCCGGTCCGCCCCGGCGACAAGGCCGCCCACGATGTTGACGATGCTCGCCCACTCCAGAAACAGGATATCCGCAGCGGATTGCGAGGTACTCGAGCGTGAACGGCCACTTGTACACGCCGCCGCGAATGACGAAAGGCTTGAAACCGATATAGGAATGACGAAAGGCTTGAAACCGATATAGGCAAGATCCGCTGCGTACAGGCTTGAGTGGTTATCCGGTGTACCCCCGAAATCCCAGATGGCATCCATCGAGAACTGGTCCGCGATCGTGGCCTGCGCACCCACGCGCGCCCTGCGCAGGTTAAAGCCGGTCCCTTGGCCTCCGCCATGGGTCTGGCCGAACGTGGCGCCTTCGTCTAGTTGCAGCAGCTGGGCACGACTGCCACCCAAACACACATATTATGGCCGTGCTCGACCTCCACCTCGATCGTCAGTCCCACCCGCTACCTCCTCCCAGTCGCCTAATCAAAGGCATCAACGGCCGTCGTGCTCACCCGCCAGCACACGCTGCTGCTGCCAAATCCCCATAGCGCGTACGCTAAACCCGCCCCCTCAGGCCCCCGCGGGTTCGTTCTTCGGAGGCTTCCGGACGCCGGCCCGTGCCAGTGGCTAACTCCTCGCCGCCGGCGTCCGGAACCCTTCACGGGAGCGGACCTCGGCGCGAGTAATCCTTTACGTCTGACCCACGAGTGTTGCGGCTCGCATTCCGACACAACCGCGGTGAGACGTGAGTTGAATGCTCCACTCTGTTGGTCCGGCGGCGTCAGGTCTCATCGCGTGTTCATCGATCCCTGGGCTTCAGCATGCGTGTCGCCACCCAGCCCGGCCACATGCTCCCTGGCGAGTGGCTCGCCGAAGGCAAGGGCCTTACGATACCAGGCTTTCGCCAATTCCAGGTCGGCCTGAGGGCCCACCACACCGTGTTCGGCGAGGAATACCGGATTGTAGGTGTCCCCCAGCGCAAGCGCGGCTTTGCCATTTTCGGACTCTGCTGCGCGGGCGAACAGGAGTCTGGCAGCCGAGATGTCCCCGATCGACAGCATCACTTCTCCCTGCTTGAGAAGCGCATCGACCATCGCGGCTGACAGTGGCGGAACCTTGGGCGGTCCAGGTGTCGCTACGATGCCGTCCGGTGCTGCGGCGGTGGCCGCTGCAGCAGGCGGCAGTGCGGCAAACTGAGTGCTCCCGGACCCCTTCGCGGTCTCCACATCCCGCGACGCGCCTGACGAAGCGGGCGGGCCGGTTTCCCCGGCCGGTGGCGGGACATGCTCATCGATAGGCTTGGTCGGTGCCGAGAGCGCCTGAGTGCTCCCGGACCCCCTCGCGGTCTCTACAGTCCGCGACGCGCCTGACGAAGCGGGCGGGCCGGTTTCCCCGGCCGGTGGCGGGACATGCTCATCGATAGGCTTGGTCGGTGCCGAGAGCGCCTGAGTGCTCCCGGACCCCCTCGCGGTCTCGACAGTCCACGACGCGCCTGACGAAGCGGGCGGGCCAGTTTCCCCGGCCGGTGGCGGGACATGCTGATCGATAGGCTTGGTCGGTGCCGAGAGCGCCTGAGTGCTCCCGGACCCCCTCGCGGTCTCGACAGTCCGCGGCGCGCCTGACGAAGCGGGCGGGCCGGTTTCCCCGGCCGGTGGCGGGACATGCTGATCGATAGGCTTGGTCGGTGCTGAGAGCGCCGGCTGCGGGGACCTTGTTTCCGTGATTGCCTTCGAAGGTGACGCGCCGACATCCCTCCGAGATGTTTCTCCACTGGCCGGCGGTGGCGCCTGGTCAGCAGCGCCAAGACCCGGCATCGCCGCAGTGGCCTGCGTCGCCACTGCCGCCACTTGCCGCGCCGCAGGGTCGGCGGTGCCGGCCGTATCTGTCGCAACTCCGGATTGAGTGGACGGAGCGGCATCCGCCCGTGGCAGGGTGTCTCGGGAACCGATGACCGAAGATACGACCTCGGCGAAAACCTCGATCCGCACACTGAGGTCCATATGACCTGCTGCCTGCTCGGCGTCCGCGCGCCTCTTCAGGGCTGACGGGAATCCCGCCATCGTCCGCAGTCCTGCCGGCGATGCGAAAGAAGAAAGCACCAGTGCTCGACTGAATACCTCCGACGCATTGCCGCCAGCGGGCGATGTGACATGACCCTCGTCGAGCAAGGTTTCGACCTGCCCAAGCAGCGACGTTATCTGCTCATCCGCCTGTGCGCTCGACACCGGAGGGGTGATATCAGCGGTTTGCTGGGCCTCTACACGTTGCAACGGCAGCATCGATGGGACAGGCAAGAGTGCCCAGAGCGCTGCAGGGATCCACGCCGCCTGGGTCCCGCAAAACCCTCTCTGACGTTGACGTTGCATGCTCGCCTCCGTTTCCCCCGCGGGCACTCGCGTAAAGGTTGCATCATCGTGCGCCCGCTCTATTTCATCTGCGGATTGCTTCCGTCTGAGCAGTTTTTCTTGCAGGCCATCTGTTCGCAGTTGTATCCTGTGCGCCGTCTAGAGAGAAGCGTTTTCATCCTCGGAACACAACCTGGACGTATCGACAGTTTGCTACTCTCTGATCGTGGGAGGCGAAATGCGCCAAAAGGTACGACCGATCTCATGATACGGAACCTGGCTCATACGAATGGACGGCGAAACGTCATGAAACTCATCTCGGCACTGCTGTGTATCTTGTTCGCCGCGCCCGCCCTCGCGCAGCAACCGCAGGACCTGATCGTTCGCGCCAATCAGGGCACCGTCGGCGTCATCACCGGCATGGAGGGTGGCACCTACGCACGCACGGCGGCGGATCTCACTATCCTGGATAATGATACACTTCGCGTCCTACCGGTTCTCGGCAAAGGCTCGCTGCAAAACCTCTCCGACATTCTCTATCTCAAAGGTATCGACATCGGCTTCGTCCAGGCGGACGCCCTGACTTACGCGAAGCAGCACAACATGTTCCCCAACCTCGCCCAGGGCATCCAGTACATCGCCAAGCTTTACGATGAGGAGGTTCACGTCCTGGCTCGCAAAGACATCAAAGAGCTCAAAGATCTGAACGGCCAGCGCGTCAATGTCGATGTCGTCGGCAGTGGATCGGCGATGACCGCCGAGATTCTACTCAGCCAGCTTGGCATCGATGCGAAAGTCGAGCACGAAAAACAGGTCACAGGCGTCGAGGAGCTGAAGCACGGCGATATTGCCGCGATCATCCATGTTGGCGGTGCTCCGATACCGCTGTTCGCCGATCTGTCGGCGGATAGCGGAATCCATTTCCTTCCCGTCCCGATCGACCAGGCACTGCTCTCGCAGACCTATCTGCCAGCCGAGTTCACGCACCAGGAATACCCGTTGCTCGTCTCCGAAGGCGCGTCGGTTCCTACGATCGCCGTTGGCGACGTGATGGCCGTGTACGCCTGGTCGCCGCGCACCGAGCGCCACAACAAAGTCGCCCGATTTGTGGACGCCTTCTTCAGCAGGTTCGATGAGTTCCAGAAGCCGCCCCGCCACCCCAAGTGGCGCGAAGTGAACCTGGCGGCACAAGTGCCGGGGTGGACGCGTTTCGCACCGGCGCAGGAATGGCTTGATCAGAAGGCTGCAACAGTGCCGGTAAACGACAATCTCCAGAAGGATTTCAACCGATTTATCGCCGTTAAGCTCTCAAGTGGCCCGATTACGGCTACGGAACGGGATATCCTGTTCAAGGAGTTCTTGCAGTGGCGAGGGCAGCCATTATCCTCGAGCAATACCTCTCCCAAACAGCCGTAGTTGCTTGTAACGTCCGGATCCGCGGAAACGTCCCCGCTCCAGGGGCTTCGGCACCCCCGCCTCGCGCCGGCTCGAGACATCGAATGGACCCAGTGAAGCCCGGGAGGTAGGCGGATGGAATGTCCGCTTTGAGGAGCAGCGCCGCTCCACCGAATGGCAGCTCTGGGTGGCAGAGCCGACGTAGGCGGCCGGCCGCGATGAGCCCGCTATGCGCCCATGCACGAACCCGCTTCGCGGGATTGGTGCTGCGGGTGAGTTATTACCCGGTACCCGAACCATTGACCGATGAAGCAAGTAAGGTTGGGGCGCTGCCCCAAACCCCGCCAGGGGCCGAGCCCCTGGACCTCAATACTCATGCGCGTTTTCGATGAAGTCTTGAGCGAGGCGTAGTTGCCTCTCGAACATGGAGTTCCCTTCATCAGGGTCTTCCTCAAGTTCGGTGCAGGCAGCTGGTGGGCGGCGGGAGCACACGCGCTCGTAGGAGTTCGACGCCAGCTCTCCCGTACATCGCCCGTTTCAGCGTCTTCAGTCGATTGATATGGCCCTCGGTTGGACCATTGCTCCAACTCACAGTCACCGCGTTTCTCACCGCCCCGATGTCCTGTCGCAGCGTGCGCGCGAACCGCTGCATGGCGTAGATGCCCGACTGCTGGGCGTCCTTGATCCAACGGTCGAGCTTGCGCCTGCTCCCGGCGCGCAATAAGCTGCGGAATCGCATCGCGAGGGCGCGCATGGCTGCGAACTCGTGCGACGCCACCTTGAGCGCGTCGACCTTCGCCGCTTGTCTTGCCGTCAGCATCTTCCGCGGCCGGACGCATAGCGCGGCCGCGACCAACGGTGAGATCGTCCGGTTTGTTTCCGGGTCAACCAGCATCGTGCCGGTTGGGCGCTGGGTCGGTGTCGTGGGTTCCGGGCCAGCCGCATGTCGCCACGGTGACAGGAGCCGGGCCAGATGCGAGTAGGATCCCGAATAGCCGAGGCGCTTGATCTCCTCGAACAAGCGGCCTGCATGGGTGCAGCCCTCTGCCCAGCGGCGTGACAGGTACTCGCGGAAGTAGGCCGGCGTACAGAACTTCGCCGCCATAGTTTGGCGCTCCGGCAGTTCCTCCAGGCGTATCCACCTGTCCACACGTCGCCGCCCGAGGCCAAGTTTACCGGCGATCGCTTTTGCATTGTGACCAGCCTCGTAGAGAGCGCGGACCCGCATGAACATCGACCGCTGCATCTCCCGCCGGGCAGTGTCGACCAGATCTCGATGCAACACTGCTTCCGATCGGAAGCGAGACGCGCGCGGGCACGCGTCCTGCCCGCCGGAAACCCGTCGGTCCGGCGGCTCGATATGGCGTGGCATTGCGGCCCGAAGCGGCCGTTCCAGTCGGGACAGCTGCCGCTCGACAGCCCCGCGGAAGTTCTGCGCCAAGTGGAAGCGGTCGGCGACTTGGCGTGCTTGCGGCGCACCCAGCCGCGCGCCTTCGGCAGAGAGACCCTGACGGTCCCGGTTGATGATCTCGACACTCGGATGACGGCGCAACCAAGCGGCAGTGGCCGCCGAGGATCGATCGGGCAGCACGTCGACGACTTCGCGCGCCTGCAGATCGACGATGATCGTGCCGAATGTCCGGCCCTTCTGCCATGCCCACTCGTCGATCCCGATCACACGCGGCGCGAGCGGTCGCATCACGCTTCACATGGCGCAGGATAGTGTCGTCGCTTGTCGGCATGCCCAGGTGCGCCAGCAGCCTCTCGGCTGGCCGCCCTCCTGCGGCGTGACCGAACAGTCGAACGATCTCGGCCGCGCGTTGGGTGCGCTGCGCGGACGGAACCGCCAGCACCCCGGCGCCTGCCGCGAAGATGCGCCGATCGCACTGCTCGTTCCGGCACCGCCAGCGGCCGACCCGCAGTTTCACCGTTGCCGGCTCCCCCTGGACCGGAAGGTCCCGCAGGCGGCGTATGTAAGAACTGTGTCGAGCCCGAGATACCGTGCCGCACCGCGGGCAGACCGGTTTGCTGATGGAGACCGCCTGGATCACCCATCCGCCATCGTCACGCTCGGCGCAAAGAACCTCTACGTCGGCGCCAAGCACCCAGACCCTCTCGCGTTCCATCAGTCACCATGCCAGTTGCACCCCGATATGGTACGTTGGACGATGACCTGCACCGAAGTTGAGGAAGACCCCGGAATCTTACTCCGAACGCCAGCTCGAGGAGCTCGACCGGCTCACTGAGCAGTGGCTTGACGACTGCGAGCGCAAGTCACAGGCCGCCAGGAAGTAACCCAGAACTCGGCACTCTCGAGTTTCTCTCTAAGCTATTCCAAAGCCTTAAGTGCCAAGACAGTCGTAACGAGGCGAATTCCGTAGTTGCGGGCAGCTTCCCGTACGAGGAGGTATTGCAGCAGTAGCAATCCGACGTACCCAGCAGCCGTTGCTGTCGAAGGGATTTGCCAAATGCCTATCGCGCCGCCGACCAGCAGCATTAAGACAGCGATGCCCGTGTAGTCACGCGCGAACAGGAACATGCGGTGAGCGTCAGCGACAGCGGGGACATCTTCAACTGATTTGTAGAGCTTGTACCACAGGGCGTTTTGCTCGCGCGGGTTCGACGGGAACGGGCCAACCTTCCCCTGGAGACCTGACATGTCGATGCGGGCGTCATGTTGAGCGTAATGCGAAAATGCGAAGCTGCCGGGCAAAGGATTAGACCAACGCCAAAAGACCAGTCGGGCCTTCGTATTGGGGCTAAGGAGACCATTCACAATTCCGATCAGGATAGTGCCGACGCCTGCTGGCACAACCTCGCGCCACTGCCTGAAAAGCGCATCAATGCCCGCTGAACGGAGGCTATCGGTCTTCACGGCCATGATGAGGCAGACGAGATTTATCGCCAGCACGACCAATAGCGGAAGCCGGTTCTGACCCTTTAGGGATCGTGTATTGGCATGTCCGATCTGAGTTCCGGCTAAAACCACCGGCTTGCGCTCTCGAAATTGTCGAGTCCCGATCCGGGGATAAGCGGAAACCAATGCCATATCGATTCAGGGCGCAGGTGCGCTCTGCTCTGGCCAATTTCAAGGGCCAGATGTGAGCCGGCAGCCGCAGTGAACCTCAGCCCGCGGCGGGGGAAACCTCCGCCCCGAACAGGCGAGCAAGTCTCTCCGGGCGGTCGGCCGGGATGACTGGAAGCCGTCACCCGATCCACCCCTCAGCCCGGCACCGGCGCCGCCGGCTTCTTCATGACGACGAAGCCCGACCGTTCCAAGTGCTCCACCAGCCGCTCGGCGGTGGATCCTCGCCATCGCGGCGTCAGCATGGCAGCCCGGCGGCAAGAACAGAGCAAGAACACGACGATGCTATAGCCGACGCTGTTCGGCTGCCCGGCACTTCATGTCCTGAAACAGCCGATCCGCCGCATCGCCGCGCCGAGTATGCTCGGCCGCCGAGGTGGTCGGAGGGCTCCGGTCCACGACGATCGAGGCCTGCGCCGGGCTTGCGCTTGATCCGGCGCGGATCGCGGGCGATGACGATATGCGGGCTAGAGGTAAGCACGGCCGAGAAGATGGGCCACCGCGGGCCGGGGCGTAAGGGCTGGAACGAACGGACTCGACTGCCAGCCTCCCCAGGTGAGCCCCGCCATCGCAGACGCTGCCAGACACTCGCCGACGAGCGTTTTTCGGACACAGACCGGACACGAGTGACAAAGGCTCCGACCCAGTGGCTAGGACTCGGCGTAAGTCTCTGGTCTGACTGCAAGATTCGGTTGCGGGGCCAGGATTTGAACCTGGGACCTTCAGGTTATGAGCCCGACGAGTTACCGGCTCCTCAATCGCGCCGAGTGACTCGCGCAACTACCTCGAGAATGACCGCATGGCGAAAGGCTTCGCCCTGGTTGCGCCGCCAGCGGCCATTTTGATGGTCGGGTAAGCATACCGCGATACTCGAGACCCTCGCTTCCGCCCAAGCGGGGGGCAAAGAAAGCCTCAGTTGGTGGGGCTTAGGTTCTCTTCAGACCGGAGGCTTGCCGGCGCTGTCTCCGCCGACGCTCTCATCTCGCGCGGCCGCCCAGTGGCAGTCCGGACAACTTCTCGGCTTCGCCGCGGGCAAGAGAAGCACCGTCCAGTCCGCGCAACACCCGATCCCGCTTGGGCAGGCCGGCTCAGCTACGCCTTGCCAGCCCGGATCACTTGCTTGGATCCGCTTCGGCAACGCCTGAACCTATGCTGGCCGAGGCCCGCTCAGAGGGACGGGGACCCTGAGGAACCAGTTCTCAGTTTCGTCGCACCCGGGACGCCATTGATTTTGCTTGATTTCCTTGGCGTATATCGAAACGTATTACTGGCCATACGGCAAATATACGGCATACACGGTGCAGAAAGGCGTCGGTGTTCTTGCTCCGTTCCCGCGCGTCCCCTATCGTCCCGCCATGCGCGACGAGCCCACCCAGCTCCGCCCCGCCACCCCGGATACCGGCGCCGTTCGGATCGATGCACCATTCAGTGGCAGCGGCAATCTGAGTGGCGCGACCGTGACCTTCGAGCCAGGCGCGCGTACGGCATGGCACACTCACCCGCTGGGCCAGACGCTCCTTGTTACTGCCGGCCTCGGCCGTGTGCAGCGGGAACGCGGTCCAATCGAGGAGATCAGGGCCGGCGACATCGTCTGGTTCGAGCCTGGTGAGAAACACTGGCATGGCGCAGCGCCCGATTGCGCGATGACTCACATTGCTATCGCCGAGATGCAGGACGGCAAGGCGGTCACGTGGATGGAGAAGGTGACGAACGAGCAATATGCTGGGGAAGTGGGATAATTCACGATGTCACAGCGCACGTGGCTAATTACTGGTGTAAGCAGTGGCTTTGGCCGCCACCTTACCGAGGAGCTTCTCGCACGCGGTGACCGCGTCCTCGGCACCGTCCGCGGCGCCGGCAAAGTCGACGATCTGCGCAAGCGCTATCCCGAAACGTTCTACGCCGAAGTTCTCGACGTGACCGATACAGCAAAGATGCATCAGGTTGTTGAAAGCTCGTTCGCTAAGCTTCAACGTATCGACGTGATAATCAGTAACGCCGGCTATGGCCTATTCGGCGCGGCCGAAGAACTCTCAGACAAGGAGATCGATGACATCATCGCGACCAACCTGGTCGGGTCGATCCAGCTCATCCGCGCAGCTATTCCGCATCTTCGCGCGCAAGGCGGCGGACGCATTATCCAGATCTCTTCCTATGGCGGGCAGGTCGCGTTCCCGGGGAACTCCCTGTATCATGCCACGAAATGGGGCATCGAAGGTTTCGCCGAATTGGTTGCCCAGGAAGTCGCATCGATAGCGGATCAGCACCGAGCAGCATTTCGCGAACGCCTTGTCCCATCGTATGGGTTCCAGGCGCTTCAATGCAGGCCCGGGCGATCCATGGGTTCACATCGGATTCACCAATGCCCTCGATCCCCTCATCGGTCCGGATGATGACGATGAAGCTGTCCTGGGCGGACGACGTGCTAGACGTATCCATCTCGGGAGCAAGTAGAACGTGGCACGAAATCTCGGTTATCTTCACAGGGACTTCCTCCGATCTGTTCGAGGGCGGGCTGATGCTGGCTGGTCCAAGACTGCCTCAGTAGCCTCGCGGCTCAATGGCCGAACCGGTGCGTGACCTCGGTACGCCACTACCATGGCCTTGATCACTCGACACGGTCCCACTGCCGATACCATCGGCTTCGGCGACTTTCTTCACACCTTATCCAACTGCCGAGCGGGCTCTTATGGCAGCCTCAAACTTTGGACTCTACTTCGACACCGCCGGCATTCTGGATCACCGGACCGAGGGAGACCAGCACACGACTCAAGGCATCGTCCAGGTCTCTCGGAGGGCATTGGCAAATCGCTTTCGAGAGCATGCCAACTCAATCCTGCCAGAACCCCTTGAACCGACCCGCGTCAAGCTGTGTGTAGCGGACGGTGTGCTGAATGTTCTTGTGCCCAAGGTAGAGTTGCAGTGACCGCGTATCCTGCCCGTCGTTGGCCAGCTTGTAGCCGCACGCATGGCGTAGCATGTGGGGATGCACGGGGAAATCGAGACCGGTAGCCTCGAGAAGACGTGCCAGCATCTTGCGAAAGCCGGCTGGCGACATCGGCGCGTCGCGCTCAGACATAAGGACGTAACGACCGTGCCAGTTATCCCGGCGGAGTTGGCGCAGCGCCCGCAGCTCAGTCCCGGTCAGAGGATGCGTGCTCGGCTGGCCGTTCTTCAACCGCCGGACGTGCAGCAGATGGCCTTTGAAATCGACCTGATCCCAGGTCAGGGCGCACAACTCCGACACCCGCAGGCCGTGCCGATAGGCCAACAGGATGGCGGTAGCATCGCGCTGTCCCCACCGGTTGCCCTTCGCGGGTCGATCAGTCGGTCAACCTCGGCCGGGGTTAGGTATTCGCGGGACCGGACGGCAGCGTTCGGCCGACGGCGTGGCGGGTGACTGACTGTCCCATTTTCAGTATTCGGGACGATCAACCGAAGGGCAGCGTGAGGCATAGGATTCCTGGATCCCGGCTATCGAACTGTCCCTATCATAGCCCGAAACGGGACAGTTGCCAATCGAAATTGAAGCTGCAGGTGATGTTCTTGGCCGCGCGCGGTAGTCGGTGAATGCCGTGCGTGCAGCCGGCGTTCCGCGTTGGCGTTAGGCGTGGCATCGCGGGCCGGCCGGTAGAACGCGGCGCAGGAAAAGATGAGCGAGAACGCACCTCCGCTTAGCGCCGCGCGATTCACCCTACTGCCTTATCCTTCGCCGGGCCCAAGTAGCGCGAGGGGTGAAATTCGCTTACCTAAATCAGAGGGTGCGCGTTCCGGCCGGCGTGGCTCCAGCGCCGTGACGATCGCTGAAGCCGGCGGCGCCCGGGGGCGATGCGATCCCGAGGGCAGGATGAGACAGGACCGGGATATGCGACGGGAGTCGCGTCCCGTCCCGCCGACAAGTCCTCACGAAACGCGAGGCTTCTCATGAGACAAAGCAAGGAACGGCGTGGCGGTGACCCTGATCACACATTATGGGTGGTGAAGATCATAATTCCGATGTGACGCACCTCGCTGAAATCGCCTGACTTTTTAGCGATCCTCCGCGTCGTCAGGAGAAACCGGCGCGCGGATCGGTAAGGAGAGACGGCAGTGAGGAAAATCCTTTTGGCAGTGATCGGGACACTGAGCATCGCAACCGCAGTGATGGCCCATCCGGTTGCCGCCCAGGATTCTCCGAGTTCCGGCGCCGCTGCCGGCTACAGTCATGCCCGCGTCCTCGAGCCCGGCTCACGCGGGAACGTGGTCGAGGTCTGAGTCTTTAGCGCAGGGAGAATCCCCATGATCGCAGTCCTGCTGATCGGTGCAGTGACGCTACTTGTCGCGATCTGCGTCGGCGACATGATAGCGCCCTCGCGGACGCCGCCGTGAAGATGGTCGACGAGCCCTGGCAAGCCCCGCTTGGCTTGTCCTCGATTTGAGTTTCCCTCCAGTTGGCGCACTGGTTCCTTGCGCTTTAGGAGCGCCCTACTCGCAGCTCACCCCAGCGTCCGGGGGTCTTCGATGTCGACCCTCACATGCTCGGTAGGCAGTGGTGTCGCAGTCATCACGCACACGCCATCAGGTGCTTCGAACTGATGCCAGGCATTCTGCGGAACAACCACCATCATTCCGGCGCCGAGCGTCACCGACTGCCGCCCCTGGTCGGTCATCAGGTGAAGCGTCGTCGCCCCATCGACGATCTGCACAATCTCGTCACCCTGCGGGTGTCGCTCCCAGGCGCTTCGGCCGGCGAACTTGGCCGTGAAGATCGCGCCGTCGCGGTAGGAGGCCACACGCCCGAAGGCACCCTGGCGCTCGGCCTCGGACGAGGTCGGGGTGCGCCCCTTGAGCATCGTCAGTTTGGCGAATTCGGCCCTGAGATCGACGACGGGGATCATGCTCTCCTCCCGAGTAACAGGCGTGCGCTTGATCAAGCGATACACGCATAGACACGCAACTGGAAGCTGAAGCGTGACAACTTGGGGCGCAAGCGGTCACCCCGTTTCAGCGACAGTGCATTGCATCGCGACTGTGGTTTGCCCTAACTACCCTCAGCCCATCTCCACCACTGTCCAGGCGATTCTGATGCTGACGATATATGGTGCCCTTCGCTCCCGCGTGACACGCTGCATCTGGCTGGCCCATGAGATCGGCCTGCCATTCAAACACGTTCCGGTCATGCAGGCGTACCGGCTCGCTGACCCGGATGCGCCAGATGCACCGTTGAACACGCGCTCGCCTGTTTTCCGGAAGGTCAACCCGAACGGCCACATTCCATCAATCGACGATGACGGCCTGGTGCTGCACGAGTCACTGGCAATCAACCTTTATCTGGCCAAGCGCTATGGCGGCGCACTGGGTCCCGCCGACATCGCCGAGGACGGCAAGATGGGGATGTGGTCGCTCTGGGCCGCAACCGAGGTCGAGCCGCATTCGATCCAGGTGCTCTATCACCGAGCCAGCTACCCGGCAGAGAAGCGTGACCCCGCAGTCGCCCAGGCTGCGATCGATGCACTGCGCGCGCCGTTCGGTGTGCTGGACCGTGAGTTGGCGCGAAGCCGCTTCCTCGTTGGTGACCGGTTCACCGTCGCCGACATCAATGTGGCTGAGGTCGTCCGCTATGCGCTGCCAGCGTCCGAACTGTTCGCGGCCACACCAGCGTTGCGCGGTTGGCTCGCGGCGTGCCACGCCCGCCCAGCCTACAAGCGCACAATGGCAGACCGGGAACGCGAGCCGGAGTAGCGCGGCTGCTCTACTTTCCTGCCTATGTGTGGGCGCTATGGCAGCTTCTTACCCGCCGACGCGATGCGGCGGACCTTCCGCACGGTCAATCCGCTGCTGAACCTCGAACCGTCTTGGAATGTGGCGCCGATACAATTGGCGCCGGTCGTGCGGCGACATCCCGAGCGGGCGAGCGCCATCTGGATCTGCTGCAATGGGGGCTGCTGCCGTATTTCACCAAGGAGCTCAGACCGCTCCGTCCGGCCAAGCACATCTAAAAAACGCATCCGACGGGTCCCCTCGTAGTGCTTGGTCCATCCAAACTTCCCATCAAGGAGGTCCAATTGACCGGACGCCTCACGAGCTACAAACACCGGACAATTCACGACCGGGCATGGTCATTCCGCACGTTGCCGGAAGAACCTTGCGGGCAAGTCTTATCAGGCGAGCGTCTTCAGCGCGGCGAACAGCGCCGCCGGATCATACTGGCCCTGATAGACGGGCGGCGGCGCGGGACCGCGCCGGAGCAGACGGTGGATCGCTTCCCACGCCGTGCGGGCTGAGTATTCGATGGTGAACTCGATATCACGCGGAACCTCCACGAACTGGCCGATGAAGCCGAAATTCGTCGCCCCCTCGGGAACCACCCGCGGCTGATCCCCGCGCTTGCGCGGCAACCAGACATTATTCACGTAGGGAAGATAGCAGGGGATGCAAACCGACGACGCCATGATCGCGTCCAACTGCCTGTCGAACCGCAGTTGCCGCAGCACCTCCTCCAGGATTTCTGCGCCGGTGCATGCATTGCCCGGCATCTTGACGAAGTCGCCGGTACGGCCCGGATACAGCAAAAAGCCCCACCACAGCTTCGTGCCGGGTGGCTCGGTGATGACTTCCGGCTGGTGGAAGATCGTCAGCGTGAGCAGCCAGCTCGAGTCCTTCAGCGTCACAAGCCCGCCGCTTCCTGGCTCGCTGCCTGTCAGCGCCGTCATTTGGTCGAAGAACTCAGTCCCGGTCGTGGTGACCGTGAAGGTCACCCACTGCGTGTCTGGTACGTGGGCCGCACCGAAGAACACGTCGGGATTACCAAAATCCCAGCGTCCCGCCGCCAGGCGCTGCCACAGCGCCCAGGGCCGTCCACTGCGTTGCGGTTGCGGCGCCTCGGTCATCGATCCTACCGACAGATCGGCGACCTGCGATCCGAGGGTCACCAGCACGACATCCTCCGGCGCGACGGCGACGGAGGTTGCGCCGCCGCTGCGTTCATAGTCGAGCCGGCTCGCGGTGATCCGGCCGGGCGACGGCGCTAAGCCGATGTCGCTGACGAACGCGCCGGTCAGGAAGGTCACACCGCGTGGGCGCAGCCACGCCACCATCGGTTCGATGATCGACTTGTACTGGTCGAAGCGCGTGCGCAGGACGTGGGACATGTCCGACAGATCTGGCAGCAAGGGCAGGAAGCGGTTCATGTAGCGTCGCATTTCCATCGCGCTGTGCTGCGGCAGCGGCCCCATGATCGTCGTCCAGAGCAGCCAGAATTCGGTAGCGAAAAAGTCGGCGCGGAAGAATTCGTCGATGCGCCGTCCGTCCAGCATCGCCTCGGGCGTCAGCGCGAGCCGCACGAGATCGAGCCGGTCGCGGATGCTCAGGCCGAAACGCGGGCTGTCCACGATGAGACCGTTGCGGTCGATGATGTGCGCCCGGTCGTGGAATGGGTAGCGTTCATTGAAGGCGAAAAAGTCATCCTTGACGGAACGCGTCGGATTGCTCACCGAGGGGATCGACGCGAGCAGGTCGAAAGTACAGCGGAACTCCGCATCAAAGACGGAGCCGGTCGGCAGGATGTAGCCAGTTGCCGCACTGCCGGCCAACGAGAACGCGCCGCCCAGCCGCTCACCAGCCTCGTAGATCGTGATGTCCTGGCCGGACATCCCTGCGTTGCGAATAAGGTACGCGGCGGCTGCCAGTCCGCCGAAGCCGCCACCGACGATATGCGCCTTCATATGCCTTCTCCCCGTCGCGGTGTCGTCATGATCCGATTCGGATAGCGGTCCGTGCCGCCCCATCTGAGAATAACGGAGCTGAAAGGCGGTGGCTGCTCCCGGTTTTGCCCGCCGGCAACCAATGGTGCATCATACTGACCGCTTCGCCCCACCTTCCGGTGGCGCACGGGCGAGCACGCTTGGATGGCGACGGGCGCTCATTCCTCTCTCGAGGAACCGTTGGGTCTCCATTGCCGCTTAGGCTTCGGCTCATTCGGATTTTATCTCGCCTGAAGGTTCCGTGGTATGGAACGCTGTCGCATGAGCTGGAACTGGTCACCACGCTGGATGACCAGTGGTCGCTGGATCAGAGGTTGGGGGTGGAATTGGAAAGATCGAGTGCCCGTCGCGCGACGGCGATTTGCCAAGCGATTGCATTAATGGAAAACGTCCCGTTCATCGACGGCCACAACGACCTGCCGTGGGTCATACGGAACGATCCGATCGCCAAGGGGGATATCGTAGCCTATGACTTGGCGCGCGTACATCAGGACGGCGACACCGACATCCCTCGATTGCGCGAGGGTCACGTTGGCGCACAAGTGTGGGCGGCATTTATACCAAGCGACACCGACCATCCGGCGCGCGCCACCCTCGAGCAGATCGATGTCATCTTACGCATGCACGAGGCCTATCCGGACGTTTTTCTGCCTGTAAAGAAGGCGTCGGATATACGACGGGCGAAGCGTCTCGGGCGGATAGCTTCCATCGTTGCCGTAGAAGGCGGTGTCGGGCTTGAAAACAGGCTTTCACCGTTACGCGTGTGGTACGCAGCGGGCGCTCGGTTGATGACGCTTTGCCACAACGGGACGCTCGATTGGGTGGACTCGGCAACTGATGAGCCGCGGCACGGTGGGTTGACGGCGTTCGGCAGAGCCGTTGTACGGGAGCTCAACCGGCTTGGTATGATAGTAGATTGCGCCCACGTCTCGTCTGATGTGATGCATCAGGTGCTGAATATCAGCAGCGCGCCGATCGTCTTTTCTCACTCCAACTCCCGGGCGATCTGCGATCATGCACGGAATGTGCCCGATGACGTGTTGGCGCGATTGCGGGCCAACGATGGACTGGTGATGGCTACGTTCATTCCGGACTTCGTCAACGAAGAAGTCCGGCAATGGATGATCCCCGTACGAGCTCAAACATCCCCTCATTTTCCGTATGACATAAAAGAATCGGGCGACCGTAGAGGCGATTCCAAAAAGAATTGTGAAGCCGCCGCAGATGATGGATCCTTGCGAAGTCGCGAAAGTAGTTCCGCGCTCCCCGCAGACCGGCGAGTTTGCCTCCCGACACCGATTCGGGAGCTGCCATGGTCATCCGGGAGCGCGTTTCGTACAAGGGAATTCGCGACCTGCTTGGCGGCTTGCCGGAGCAGGACCTTCACGCCAAGCGTGTCAATTCTCTATGCGACGCCACGCTTGGCGTGTTGCACAGCGGCTCCCTGGCTATCTGTGCCATCGGCCAAGGCCTCGCCGCGGCGCGTAGTTTGAAGCCCAAGCACGCGATCAAGCAGGTCGACCGATTGCTCTCCAATACTGCCATCAGCGTCGACGATATTCTGGTGCGCTGGGTGCCCTTCGTCATCGGCGCACGCAGCTCCATCGTGGTGGCCATGGATTGGACCGACTTCGACGCCGACAACCAGGCCACCATCATGCTGGCCCTGATCAGCGACCACGGTCGCTCGACACCCCTGGTATGGCTGACCGTCGACAAGAGCACGCTCAAGGAGCGCCGCGGCTTCTACGAGCATCGCGTGCTGGTCCGGCTGGCCGAGCTGCTGCCGGCGGGGGTCAAGGTGTGCATCGTGGCCGACCGCGGCTTCGGCGATCAGAAACTGTACAAGATGCTGACCGAAGAGCTGTATTTCGACTACGTCATCCGCTTCCGTGGCAACATCACCGTGACCAGCGCCACCGGTGAGACGCGCACCGCGGCCGACTGGGTGCAGGCCGGCGGACGCGCCCGGGTGCTGCGCGGCGCCGAGGTCACCGCCGATCGCTACCGGGTGGGAAGCGTGGCCTGTGTCCAGGATCCGGATATGAAGCAAGCCTGGTGCCTGGCCGCCAGCAGCACCGATGCCACGGCCAAGCAACTGACCGGCCTGTACGGCCGTCGCTGGGGAATTGAGATCGACCAGGCATGGCGACTCTCAAGACTCTACAGGGTCAGGAGAGCCCGCCACGACGATTGGCGGCGGCCGACGACGCCATGGCGGGGGAGTTGCGCGAGCCAGCTTAAGGGCGGCAATCATGGCATCATCGGCGTGCACCAATTTGAACGTCGTGCCCTGGTGGCGAACCGCTCGACTGCGCAGACGTCCCTCCTGGACCCAGCTGTAGAGGGTCGATTTTGGCATAGCGAGATGCCGAGCCAATTCGGTAATCGTCCACTCCTCGGGCTGACGTTCAATGACCACAGGTCGCCGTTTGTGCCCAACGATTTCGACTTTGCTGAGGAGACGCTTAACCATCAACGCGGTGAATGTGTCACGTCGCTTAGGTGGTCGCCAACCTTCCTGGTTGAGGATTTCCGCGATCGCTGCATGGCGCTTCCCAGCACGCCGCAGCTCGGCTGCACGGGCGGTCAGTTGGTGGTAAGTGCTGAGTTGGTCGAGACGAGCAACCGGTCGAACCAGCTGGTGCGAGGTTTGGTGGCCACCGTGCCAATGACAGCTCACGCGGACTTGCTCCGTGCCGTCGATGACTTCAACCAACACCCGTTCGAGCAGCAGGCGAACCAGGGCTTGTCGCTCTTCCTGAGTGGCGGCTGCCCAGACGCCGGGTAAGTCGTGTGCCAGTTGGCGAATTCCTGCAACTTCGGCTGCGGTCAAGCTCCGCGGCTGGTCACGCTGGAAACGTTCATGGTCCCCTGCCAGGCGTGCCTGCTCGGCCAGCGCCTGCTCCCATTGGCGTTCGAGAGTACGGCCCACCAGTCGGTTCTCCGGTTCTATGGCATCGAATTGCCGGCGGGCTCGTTGCGCCTGGTAGCCTGCTCGTTCGAGCCGATGGCGCCACTGAGCGTCCAGCGCCGCGCGCTCGCGTTCCAGCTCGCCGGCCGCCAGCAAGCTTACCTCCAGCGCAGCCGGCTCGAGCGCCTCCACCACAAGCCGGCTTATCAGAGCATCAAGCGGCGCCGCCTTGAGCGTCTGGCAGACCGGTCCAGCGTAGTCGCTGGCCAAGTGGATACATACGTAGCGCGGAGCGGTGCCGTTTTGGTTGTACTGGGCGGTCATTCGTAGACCGCACCGACGGCAGATCAGCAGCCCAGACAGCAAGGCCTGGCCGGCGCGTGGCACTCCAGAGACCGTCGCCTTGTTCGACCGAAGCTGCGTTTGATTGCGCTGATACTGTTCCCAACTGATGTAAGCTGGAAGACGGTCCGGCAGAAACACCTCGGCTTCCTCCGGAGGGCTGGAGCGCCGTCCAGTACCCGGTCGCCCTGGTTTGCGCCGGCGTGGATCAGACGCTCGCCGGCCATATAGGTAGACACCCGCATAGGTCGGATTGTGCAACAGATCATTCAGCGAAACCCGGTTGGGGCGATGCCATTCCAACTCGCCCTTGTTGGTGCCGCCCTGCGTGCGCACCGGCATCCCGATGTCATGATCGACCAAGTAGCGCAGCACCTTGCCAATGGTGCGAAACCGATCGAACAGGTCGAATACCAGCCGGATCGTCGCCTGCGCCTGTTCGTCGGGCTCCAGGACGACTTCCCCCGACGGACGCCGCAGATATCCCATCGGTACCGTCTTGCCGAGTTCGCCGCGACGGGCCTTCGCTCGCCGCCCCTCTAACATCCGCGCCTTGATGATGTGAAGTTCGGCCTCAGACATGGTACCCTTTAAGCCCAGCAGCAGGCGATCGTTAAAATTACCCGCATCGTACACGCCTTCGGAATCCGCAATCAACGTGTCGAACAACGCGCAGATCTCCAGCAGCTGATGCCAATCCCGGCATGATCGGGCGAGCCGCGACATCTCCACCCCCAGCACAATGCCGACATGGCCGAGACCGACCTCTGCCACCAGACGCTGGAAGCCGGGACGGCCCTCGATCGAGGCACCAGACCGCCCCAAATCATCGTCGATCACCACGATCGATGCGCGGTCCCAGCCAAGCTGCAGCGCCCGATCCACCAGAGCATATTGCAGCCGCGTCGATTCTTGGTGTCGCTCAACCTGCTGAAGCGTGGACTGGCGAATGTAGACTATCGCCATCCGCTCCCGATGCCGACGGTGGATCTTGTCCGACACCATGCCGTGGGGCGCCGGACACCAAACCTCGCTCACCATGATTGGACTCCCCGGCCACAACCACCGCGCGGCTCTGGCGAAGTGTCATCAGCGTCAGTGCACGCAGCACCGTGCGTCGCCGGTCGTCGGGCAACATCTGCCATACCGGTCGACCGGCCTCGTTCATCGCGTGATCCCAGCCAGCGAACCAGCGCTCGAAGCGCCTCGCGGCCGAGTATGGGCGGTCCCGGCGAGTTGGTTAAACTATCAGCGGTATCATGGATGGGATATCGAATGCAGCTTACGCGACAGCAAGGACCTGCGCTTCGGCATGGGTCTGGGCACCATCCGTGTCAAATCCCCCGAGCGGCGTGACCGGCTATGGCTGATCAACGCATTCGCCGTCGTCCTGCTGACCTTGCTGGGGGCCGCCGGCGAAGCCTTGGGTTATGATCGGATGCTCAAGACCAACACCGCCAAACGCCGTGCCCATTCGTTGTTCCGCCAGGGCTGCCTGCTCTATGACCTCATCCCGACCATGCGTGACGACTGGCTGCGCCCATTGATGCAGCGCTTCTCCCAAATGCTGCACGAGCAACCTCTCTTCGCAGACGTTTTCGGACCGGTTTGATAAATGAGGGGAGTCTTGAGCCGTACGAGATGCCGTGAAGAACGACTTCGGGCACAGCCGTGCCGCGATCATCGCCGCGAGAGAACGCGAGACGGGGAAGCGCCCCCGGGCCACACTTGGCGATGTTGCCGATATGATTGAACGCTTAGTCGAACGAGTTGGTCTGACCCGGGTCGGGATTGGGTCGGATTTCTTTGGTGTGCCAACAACACCAGTGGGACTGGAAGACGTGAGCAAGTTCCCACATTTACTTGGGGAGCTCTTTTGCCGTGATTGGTCGGAACAGGCCGTGGCTGGTATCGCCGGGCTGAATTTCCTTCGCGTATTCCGTGCGGTCGAGAAGGAAGGCGCGTGGTTGCGCGCTAAAGAACATCCGAGTGTTGGCACTCTGCAAGATTTTGATGTTGACCCACCGTCTTGCGAACCTGTTTCATGCCGCTAGTCTGTGCCTCATCTGTCAGCGGCCCGCCGGGTTCGCGATATAGTTCCAGATCTATCCGGCCGTTGTGGCTGCGGGGCGGTCGCGGCCATCTCGGCTTTAATCCGGGAAACCGTGCCGTTGCCGACGCCAACCGCCTTCGCCACCTTTTTAATACCTTCCCCAGCCGCGAGACGGGCCCGTATGGCCGCTTCCATTTTGGCCCCTGTCTTCGGCCGCCCAAGGCGCACCCCGCGGACCTTCGCGCGCTCTAGGCCCGTTCTGACACGGCTTCGGATCATCGCGCGCTCGAACTCCGCGAAGGCGCCCGTAACCTGGAAGAACATTCGTCCGGCCGGCGTGGTGGTGTCGATCGCTTGTTGATGTAGGACCAGAGCTGTGGCGGCCGCCTCCAGTTCACCCAGCGTATCGAGCAGGTCCACTAACGAGCGGCCGAGCCGATCGAGTGCCCAGGCCAGCACGACGTTCGAACCTCCCGCGGGAGGCATCTTTCAACATGGTATCCAAGCCCTGCCGCTGGCTGCGCCCTTTGGCGCCGGACATGCCGTTGTCGGAATAGACCTCGACTACCCGCCAGCCGCGCTGTTCGCACACGGCTTCCAACGCCAGCCGCTGGTTATCCACGGTTTGCCCATCCGTGCTCACCCGGAGGTAGAGCGCCGCCCGTTTCGGCTTGTCCGCCATGTTCGCCCTCCATCTCTGGTGGGCAGAATTGCGCCATTGGGTCCAGGAATCAAATGATTTCTGGACCGGCAAAGCGACGTGAAGAATGTTCACCTAGATCAGTGGCTTAATGAGGCGTGATTTAGTGGGGTTTTCTGGACCCCAGTGATTGGTCTCGGGCCCCACCGGTAGGAGATCAGCGGCGCGCTGTGCGCGGAGGATGAGTGGCAAGCCGGCATCGGCGAAGAGTGTGCAGTCCTACCTCGTGCGGGCCTTCAGCAACCGTCAGACCGAGGCCCGGGCCGCCAGGGAAGGGGGGGTGGCGTCGCACCCGCCCGAGGAGCTCAACCGAGTCGGGTTCCGGTTGTACGAGCGGGTTCCGGCCGGATGTGCCGAAGGGGGCGCAGGGGTGGGGGCGAAAGGGGAATTGCGTGTTGGGCGGATTGTCCGGCCGGCGGCGTGAGTGCCGGTCGGCCGGAGGTCGACTGCGGAAGGGTCTGTCCTACGCTTCGCACACGGTAGCGAAACGGCGGCCCTTTTTCGCCTGTTGTTATGATTGCACACACGATCACCGAACCCACGGACCAGGATGACAGCTTCGAGGATGTTCCGACAGTTGAATTTGCACTGAAGTCGGAACGGAGCCGCTGGAAAGCCGAACCGGCTATCGGCGGCGCGGCGGCGCGGACTGGAGCTTTAATGCGTGCGGCTTCGCCCGGCATTGGGCATACTTCCCCGACTACGGAGATACTAGCGCCCGCCATGCGTACGAGCAGCTCGCCGGCTGAGCTTCGATAATCGGATTTTAGTGAGGGTGTTGCTGGTGGACGTTCTCGCCCAGGTCGCGCCCGAGGTTCTGGCCGCTCCGGTCCGGCGGCGGATCATGATGTATCTCGGCGTGCTGATCGTGCTGCTGGCGGTCGGCGCGCCGAGCGGGGGCTTGATAGACGTGCCGTTGTCGTTCGTGTTAAAGAACAAGCTGCACTTGTCGGCGCAGGATGTCGCGACTTTCCGGCTGATCGCGGCGATTCCGCTGTATCTATCGGGCCTGTTCGGCTTCGCGCGCGACGTTCGGGACCCGCTCGGGCGGGGCGACCGCGGGTTCTTCATGCTATTCGGCGGCATCACGGCGGTGTTGTATCTCGCGTTCGCTGCCGTGCCGGTGACGTATGGCACGCTGTTGGCGGAGATCGTGCTGCTGACGACGGCGTTCCTGTTCGTCTCCGGCGCGCAAAACGGGCTGACGGCGGCGATCGGCGAGCAGCACCTGATGTCGGGCCAGATCAGTGCGGCGTGGAACATTTTCGGCTCGATCCCCGGGATGGTGGCGCTGGTGATCGGCGGCTCGCTGAGCGAGTACCTGGAGGCAGGGAGCGCCGACCGTGCCGCCCACACGTTGTTCCTGCTGGGCGGAGCGGCGATGGCGGCGGTAGCGCTGTACGGCGTTTGGCGGCCGGCTTTCATGTTCGACAATGTCAGGCGCGAGCACGGGCTGCACCATCCTGCTGCCCAACTGCGCCGGCTGGTGCAGCACTGGCCGATCTATCCTGCGCTGCTGATCTGGATGTTGTGGAACTTCGCGCCCGGGACGCAGACGCCGCTGCAGTACTATTTGCAGAACACGCTGCATGCGTCGGACATCCAGTGGGGCGAGTGGAATGCGATCTTCGCCGCGTCATTCATTCCGACCTTCCTGCTGTACGGCGTGCTGTGTCGGCGGTATCCTCCGCGGCGGCTGCTGTTGTGGGGCACGGTGGCGGCGGTGCCGCAAATGGTGCCGTTGCTGGTGATACATTCGATCGAGGGCGCGCTGATCGCGGCCGTGCCGATCGGGCTGATGGGCGGCGTGGCGACGGGGGCGTACATGGATCTGCTGATCCGCTCGTGTCCGGAGGCGCTGCAGGGCTCGGTGCTGATGCTGTCGGGCGCGTTATATTTCGTCGTCTCGCGGTTCGGCGACGTGCTGGGGACGGCGCTGTACGACCGCTTCGGCGGGTTCGGCGTGTGCGTAGCCGCGATCACGCTGGTGTATGCGGCGATCCTGCCGGTACTATGGCTGGTGCCTCGGCAGTTGGTGGAGCGCGCGGATGCGTAGGGTTGCAATGGCCTGGTCGGTTGCGACCTCGTTGGCCGGGACAGTGGGCGTGCCGGTTTGGCGACAACGATGTTGGGCCTGTCGGTCAGCACATTGGATACGTCGGATGCCCCAGGGGCGATGCCAAGCCACTGTGGTGGCGCGCAGCCGGGTTGGGGGCCGGCTGCGCCTGATCCGACTCCATGCGGAGGTCCAATCCCACAAGTCGGATCATCGCGTAAACGCAACAGGGCCACTCGATATTCCAGGGTCGATGCAAGTTGATCGGGAGCCGGTGCGAGCAGACAGCAGGCGATCGTGGGAACAGCCGTGCGGGGATCTTGGCCACCGGGAACCGTAATGTCCGCAGTGATGGGGAAAACTCGGTGGACAAGGTTGTTCGCTGAGTTGTGAAACCCTTCTGAAACATAGAGCTTCGATATCTTGCCCAAAATCTAGGCAACAGCGCTAAGCATTTGATATTGCTAGAACTTAAAGTGATTTCACAACAAGGGTTATTACGCGAGGCAGTCTCCGGCAACACCGTCATTCTAGAAGAAGCGGTGGAGCGCAGCCTCTTGTGGACAACCTTTCGACACCGAACGCGAAGACGCCAACGCCACGGTGTGGCTAGGGGCGGGGCGGCAACGAATGACCGGCCTGTTTCCCGCTTTCCTGCCAATCAGCGTGCCCCTACCTTCCCCGCATGTGCGGCAGATATGCCAGTTTCCTGCCCACCGAGGCGCTCCGGCGGATATTCCACACGGTCAATCCGCTGCGGAACCTTGAGCTGTCATGGAACGTCGCACCGACGCAAATGGCGCCCGTAGTGCGGAGGCATCCCGAGACCGGCGAGCGGCACCTTGACCTGCTCCAGTGGGGCCTACTGCCGCATTTCACCAAAGACCCCGAGCACGCCCGCCGCCCGATCAATGCGCGTGCGGAGACCGTCGCCACATCCGGCATGTTCCGCGGAGCCTTCGCACAACGTCGGTGCATCGTGCCGGCAGAGGTGTTCTACGAATGGCGCGTGGTTGCGAACGGGAAACAGCCCTATGCGATCGCCCGGCAAGACGGCGAGCCCATGGCCTTCGCTGGGCTCTGGGAAGGCTTCCGGTGGCCGGACGGCACCGTGACCCGCAGCTTCGCCATCGTCATTACCGATTCCAGCCCGGACGTGGCGGAGTTGCACGACCGCATGCCCGTGATCCTGGAGCCGGCGGATTGGCCCGTGTGGCTGGGAGAGACGCCGGGAGATCCCGCATCGCTACTGCACCCGCCGCCCGCAGGCATCCTGCGCGTTTGGCCGGTTGACAGGCGGGTGAACAGCCCTCGAAACGGTTCCGTCAGATCTTGCGCCGACTGCAAGGCCAGCTCTTTTTTCATTGTGCTGCTCATGACGAGGCCATCACGCGGAGGGCGATGCGGCTTGCTTGAAGGAAGCGACGGCGCGCAGCGGGTCGGAAAACGCGAGCAACAGGTTGGAGCCGAATCCCACCAGCCCGCGCATGGGGTAGGGTTCGCCCTCCAGCACCGCGCGGTAGAAATCGGTCGCGGAGACGTTGTTCCACTTTGCCGGCCCGAGCGGACGGCTCGAACCGAGCGCAAAGAACGGGCGCTCCACGGGGTCTTGTCCGTGAATCCTGCACCGGGATGTCGAGCGAGACCCCAACCGAGCAGAACTCATCACCGAGCCGTTCAAAGGGCTGCTGGACCTGGATGCCGTCCGCCTTGGTCTGGCCGCGGCGGAGAATCTTGACCGGTCCGATCAACGTCGGCTCAGCGCCGGGCTCGGTTTGGCGGCTAGAGGTGATAGAGCGTCTGGAAGCTGTAGTCGTTCCAGTTGTTGTCGTGTTGGAGCGCGAATGGCGTGTCAAAGGGCGGCACACCGCCGCGCTTTGGTGGGAAGATGCTAACGACCATCGCCGCCCCTTCGCCCGCCTAGAACAACCTTGCGTCCAGCACGAACGGTTCAGCCGCCACGATCGTGATCTCGGCCGCGGCGGGATGCCGATGATTGATCAGCACATTCTGATCGGGCGAACCGTCGAGCGGGACGATGGCTGAAGGTACGAGGAGCAGCGGGGCGTTCATCGCCGCGTGCCATTGATCGCCACGCTGCTGCGTCCAGCTCTCCTGAAGCCGCCACGACTCAGGCAAATCGGTCACGGAAAAGGTCTCCATGTCGAAGCCCTCGGGAGCATCGTAGCGGACCATCACGAGCGCGGGCAGCAGGTCGGGATCTTGGACGTGCACGAGCTTCTCGAGCACGCATAGCGAGGGCGAGGTCGCGCAGTAGGTGACCGCATGCCCTGCGGTGTTCCAGCGCCCGTCGTAGAGCAGGCCATAGCCGCCGTCGAACGAGCGCGCGTACTGCTCGCCAGACAAGCGCCAAAGGATCATCAGGCGGCGGCACCCCAGGCGATCTTCGCAAGAATCGTCTCGATCACGCGCGCGCCGGCTTCAGTCTGCGCTATGTCGAGTGGCGTCTCGCCGTTGAGCTCGGAGAGCGGGCGGCGGAGCCAAATGTTCGCTTTTTCCTTGCTGCCGAACGTATCCTCGGCCACGGTCTGAATTCGCAAGAGCCGGACCGCACGATCAGATTCCTCGATCGTCAGGGGCTGCTTCTTGTCGGCGCGGTGGCGGCGCGTCCGCTGCGGGATGACGAAGCGCTCGATCTCCTGTTCGGTGAGCCCCGCCTGGGCAAGGCCCTTGAGCGCAACGAGCGGCAGGCGTCGGCGCACAGCGAGCGCGAGGTCCGCCTGCGACCGGACGTTCCACCCTAGCACCGAATGTCCGCCGAGCTTGCGGGCCACTTCTTCGACCACGGCGGACATTCAGGACCTCCCTTGAAGGTTGCGGCAATCTGCCGTATAGAATGGCGGCAACTTGCCAAAATACAAGGGGCCCCGTGCGCTGGAAACTGCTGATGGACTGGATTGGCCCACGGAGGAAAGGGGTCCTGGGAGTAGAAGCCGTCGATTCCGGAGCGCACTGGCGACGCTGGGAGCCGCACGCCCACGCGCCGGGGACGATCCTGAACGACCAGTTCAAGGACCTAACGCTTGGGAGGACTGCCTCGCGGCGCTCGAAGCTCGGACACCTGCGATCCAGGCGCTCGGCCTCACCGACTACTACGGCTTGGCCACCTATGAGCGCGTGCGCGCTGAAAAGGCGAAAGGCCGGCCCCGTCCTGCGATCTCATCTTCCCCAATGTCGAGCTCGCCGTTGCGAGAGGAGCATCACCCGCCGCTGCGCCGGCGGCAAAGTTGGCAGGCGTGCTTCGTAGTCTCGAGACCTACGTGTCCGGGCAATCCGATCTGATCATCGACTATGCGGAGGCCCGGCATAGCGATGAGCCAATCTCGACGGCGACCACAGAGAGTACAGTGCAGTGGTTGCTGCACCGCCGAATGGGCGCCAACCAACAAATGCGCTGGTCGCCGAGAGGCGCGCATCTGATGCTTACGGTCCGAACCTCCGTGGTGAACGAGACCTTCAACAGGGATCATGCCAACGCAGAGCGGTGGGCACGTCGTCCGTATCGAAGTGCGACGTAATCACCCCCAGGTTCTGGACGGTCTCGCAACGAACAACGAGACATCTTGCTTTAGGACGACGGTCGTCGGGTGCGGGGTGCGAGGGGTGTCGGCATTGATCATCTCCATCCGAAGGAACGGCAACCTTCAGTCCAGCTCCCGGTTGCCGTCCACCCGCATAGGATCTGCTACCTCAACACAATCGGCTCGAGCAGGATCATCGTGGCGTCAAGGGCCGATGTCGACCGATGCTCGGCTTCAAGAGCATCCCATCAGCAAGGCGATATTGCCGCAGTCACGACAAACTCCGGAACTTCCTCCGCTCTCGATCTCGCATGTGCCAACGCGTTCCCGCCGCTGCAACGGCGCTTTCACCATATGCACCGGATAGCCATCGCGCTCGGTATCCTGGAAGCTGCTTGAACGGGAGGCTCCACAGCCCCAGCGTGTTGCTCACGACCAGGCTCGAGCGCTGACGGAACCGTCCGTTCTCCGTCGGCGCTGTCGCGCCTATGCCTTGACCTCGAACTGCAAGATCGCCGCTTTCTTGACCGCCACCCAGTCGATGCCGATGCTCAGTCCAGGCCCATCCGGCGCATGGACGAAGCCCTCCTTGTCCGTGCGGATCACGTTAGTCGCACCATATTCAAAGGCGGCATAGGGCACCGGCTGCTCGAAGTACGTGCAATTGCCGTACGCCAGCATGACATGCAGGTTGGCGGCTTGCGTCAGTGTGTAGCCCCAGCACTGGACTTCCACGGTCATGCCGTTCGCCTCGGCGAGGCCCATGATCTTGCGGATCGGCGTGATGCCGCCGCAGATCGTCGCGTCGACCCGGAGCGCGCTCCAGAAGTCCGCGCGAATGGCGTGCTCGAGCTGCTGGAGATCGAGCCAGGTATTGCCCGCGGCGATGATCGGCACGGTGGTCTCGCGCTTCAGTTGCCGATAACCCTCGACGTTGGTGTCGACCAGGGGCGCCTCGAACCAGCGAAATCCCAGTTCGCCGATCCGGCGGCCGACTTTGAGCGCGCCCGTGAGGTCGTAGCGTTGCTCCACATCGAGCATCAGCCCCATGTCGCTGCCCGCGAAATGCGTGGCCACAGCCTCGCACATCGGGAGATCCCGCGCGGGGTTGCACCAGCAGTGGAACTTCACCGCCTTGAAGCCTTCGCGCTGCCGCTCGGCCACGTAGTCTATATAGGCGGCGTTGTCCGCCAGCAGCGGTGTCGACGCATAGGACAGGATCTTGTGCCGCGCGCCGCCAAGCAGCTGATAGAGTGGCAGGCCGGCATGCCGCGCCGTCATGTCCCAGAGCGCGATGTCGACCAGCGACTGCGCCTGCGGCATCACGGGCGTGCCGAGATTGCGCATGCGGTGCCAAAGGCTCTCACGCTCTGCCGGGGTCTGGCCGATCACGTCCGGCAGGATGTTGCGCAGCGCCTCGCCGACCGAGCGGTCGAAGCCGTTCGAGGTGATCATCGCGGCGCCCGCGATACCCTCGAGCCCGCTGTTGGCGGTCAAGCGCAGGATGATGTTGACCATATACTGGTCGGTCATCCCCTCGGCCCAAGTGTAGCGCTCCACCTCGGGCCCGACGACGAAGACCTCCGCGCGGTCGATCCGTTCCTGTCTCATCGGCCGACTTCCTCCTTGTCTACAGGCACTTCGGCGGCTGCATCGAGCGTGCTCTCGCCATGCCAGCCCAAATGGCTAAGGAATTCACGCGTGCGTGCCACGGTGGTGGTCTCGAAGATCTGCTTGGGCGAGCCTTCCTCGATCACCCGGCCCTTGTCGAGCACCACGACCCAGTCGCCGACGCGCCGGGCAAAGTCCATCTCGTGGGTCACCACGACCATGGTCATCCCCTCGTCGGCGAGCGCCTTCATGACGGTCAGGACTTCGCCCACCGTCTCGGGATCGAGGGCGGAGGTGGGCTCGTCGAATAGCATCAGAGCCGGCTCCATCGCGAGCGCGCGCGCAATCGCGACGCGCTGCTGCTGCCCGCCCGAGAGCGCCGCCGGATGCGCTGATGCCTTGTCGGACAAGCCCACTTTCGCGAGCAGTACCCGCGCCCGGCGCTCCGCGGCCGCCGCGTCGAGCCTCAGTACGGTGGTCGGCCCGATCGTGACGTTGCGTAACACGGTCAGATGCGGGAACAGCTCGAAATTCTGAAACACCATACCCATGCGCTGACGGACAGCGCGGGCGCTCTTGGGATCGTCGGCGGGGACTTCGCTGCCCTCGAAGAGAATGCGGCCGCCGTCCAGCGTCTCGAGTGCATTGGCACAGCGCAACAGCGTCGATTTGCCGGAACCGGAGGGACCGATCAAACAGACGACTTCGCCGCGATTGACTGTCAGGCTCACATCCTCGAGCGCGGTCAGAGCGCCGTAGTGCTTTGAGATGCGCTCGAGGGTGAGGATCGGTGCCGAACTGTGGCCGACCCTTCGATGCTTCTCTCGAGAGCCCATCACTCCGCCACCTTGTAGCGCCGATGCAGCCAGTCCACGAGCTTCGCCTGCGGATAGCCCATCATCCAGTAGATTGCCGCCATCGCGGTCAGCACCTCGAAGATTCGAAAGCTCTCCGTGCGGATCTTCAGCGAGACATAAGAGAGGTCCGCCACCGAGATGATCGAGACCAGCGAAGTGTCCTTGAAGAGCGAGACCCACGTCGAGGCGAGCGCGGGGAGCACGCGCATGAGCGCCTGCGGTAGCACGATCCGTCCCATCACCTGCGCATCGGTCATACCGATCGCGCGCCCGGCGTTCCACTGTCCTAGTCGGATCGAGACGATGCCGGCCCGGAACGTCTCGGAGTTGAATGACGAAATATTACAGACGAGCCCCAGGATTGCCGTCATCAGTTGCGACAGCCGAATGTCGAAATAGGCCGGCAGCACATAATAGGCCCAGTAGATCTGCAGGATGAGCGGCGTGGCACGGAAGAACTCGACGAAAGCAGTGGCCGACTTCGCGACCAGGCGCACCCTCGAGAGCCGCATGAAGGCGAGGATGAGGCCACCGGGGATCGCCAGCGCCATGGTGACGATGCTAAGCCAGATGGTCATGAGCGCGCCGTCCCAGAAGCGCGGCAGATTGTTCCAGACGACGCTCCAATCGAGGTTCATGACGAGCCCAGATGGGCGAGGCGGCGATAGATCCGGTCGACGCCGCGTGCGACGGGAAAGCAGAGCAGGAAGTAGGCGAGCATGGCGGCCGTGTAGAGCTCGAACGGGCGAAAGGTGTTGCCGGCCACCACCTGCGTCTGCCGCAAGAGCTCGGGTACCGCAATGACCGAGGCGATCGCACTGTCCTTCACGGCGAACACGAAGAGCGAGCCCAGCGCCGGCATCATCCGAATCAAGGCTTGAGGCAGGATGATCGTGCGGATCGCCTGAATACGGTTCATACCGAGCGCGAGCGCCGCCCACATCTGTCCTTTGCGGACCGACGTGAGCCCAGCCCGAATCGTCTCGGCCATATAGGCGCCGAGATGGACGCCGAGACCGATCACGCCCGCAGCCAGCACGTTGAGCGAATGGCCGATTACTAGAGGAAAAGCGAAGAAGGTCCAGACCAGCACGACGAGCAGTGGGATCGCCCGCATGGAATTGACATAGAACCCGAGCGCGAGGTCGAGCAGCCGGCCGCCATAGGTCCGGAGCGCGCCGACCGCGACACCGATCGCGAAGGCGAGCGTCATCGACAACACGCTCAGGACGATGGTCGTCCAGAGGGCCTGCAGGAGGAACTGCCAGCTGTCGACGATGGGCCAGAGGACAATCGAAGGCATGCGGACTCAGCGCTGCGGAGCCACTCGGGCGGACGAGCATGCGCCCGTCCGCCCATGTCAATCCGAGATCAGCTGCTCTTCAGCAGCCTCAGTTCCTCGGCCGTCACTTGGTCTTTTATGGACTGATAAACCGCCTGCAGCCAATCGCGGAACACCGGATCGCCTTTGTCGACGGCTAGCCCGACCCCGGTCGCCATCTCGTTGCTCTGTAGACATCCGTCGCCCGCCGGGAAGACCGTCAGGCTCGGCACTTTCTTCGATAGAGTTGGCCAAGCGACGTTATCGATCGGCGCCACGTCGGCTCGCTTGGCCAGGATCTCCTCCACGGGCGCATTGGCGCCCGAGCCTGCCACGCCTTTCAGGTTCGCCTTGGGGAAGCGGGTCGGAGCCCAGGTCTCCGGCGGCGTCCCCGTGAAATACGCCATCGTGATGTTGGGAGAATTGAGATCGTCGACCGATTTCACGCTCTTAAGCTTCGGGTTGTCCGCGAGGCCGAAGAAGCACAGGCTCGATTTAGAATAGACAATGAAATCGACGACTTTCTCGCGCTGTGGTGTCACTGAGAGCGGCGCTATCGAGATGTCGGCCTCTCCGGTCGCGAGTATCGGCACCTTGGTCTCGTGGCTCACCGGAATGATCTCCAGCTTGACGCCGAGGCGCTTGGCATATTCGTTGGCAAGCACCCAAGCCGGTCCGGAGAATTTCGGTCCGCTCCCGGAGGTGTTCTCCGGCAGCCACGGAAATTCGCCGATGGCGGCAGCCTTGAGCGAGCCGCGGGCCTTAATGGCGTCGATTTTCTTGCTCTTGCCGGGCGCCGGCACGTCGGTGGCATCCGCCATCGCGTGGCCCACCGTCAAACCCAGTACCAGCAGCGGCGAGAGCGCCACCGAAGCCACGAAGTTGCGTCGTTGCATGATTTTCCTCCCCTTTGCCGGCTCAGCCGGAAGGCAGCCACGGCACCATAACAGCCTGCATACTGGTATACAATCCGCGATCCCTGCTCTAAGTTCGAGGCGCATTGCCCGTCATCGGGAGATAGACCGGGGTTGTAAGCCCAAACCCTCGAAATTTTTGAGGCCGGCTGGATTCGGCGAGGTTGGGGACTGACCTGTCATCCGAGGCGCTGGCCTGTCAGTCCCGGGAGTGTCCAGCGATTGGGAGATCATGCTGCCTTGGCGGTTTGCTCGTTCTGTTTGGCGTGCGATTGAAGCAATTGACCGAAGCCCAAGCCGAGCGTTCCATTGAAGACTGCGCAGCGAACCTGGAGCAGGAGATCGGCACCCGTCGTGACCATCGCATCTGCTGCAACTTGTTCATGCGCCGGTTGACGAGGAAGTTGGCGGTGCCTTCGGTGACCGAAGTTCCGGCACGCAGACCGCCCACTTCGGCAAATCGCGCGAGCGGTTGAGTCCAGCCGACATTCGCCCTACCAGCTCCACTCATCTAGGAGCGGCAGCTGTCGGCGACCTGGATCCTGGTCGCGGTCGCCGCCATCCGCTTCCTTGGCAGAGTGTGGCGTGGCCGGTCTTCAGCGATCCTTGACGGGGCGCATCGGCACTCGCTGGGCGGTAACACACGATAATCGCCCTTGGACTAAAGCGCTTCTTTCTCATGACTTGGCCACATCGATGTGAGGGGATTGACGTGGCGGGGTCGGGACGGCCACGGGATCGCTCCTCCCTCTGATCTAACAGCCTCGATTGCAGGACCATGGCGGTGCGCACTGTCGCGCGCTTCATCCTGTAGAGGAGATGTCAATGACTCCGCTCCGCCAACGCATGATCGAGGACATGCAAGTTCGGGCTCGTCAGCGGAAACTGTGGGTGCTTCGGGGGTATACCGAGGGCTAGTTTTATCACTCAGCCGGCCCGGCTGGTGGATTTGTGGACAACGCAAGCGCGTTGCCCACAACCCCACAGCCGCCACATCGGCAGAAGCGGAGATATCATCCGCCACCACGGCAGGCATCTTTACGCCTCATCGCGGCTGATCTCAGGGTCTGTCAGGAAGCGGAACAACTTGCGGCAGGTCGTGTCGAAGGAGCGCTGCGCGGTGTCGGACTGACCATAGGAGAGCAGCGGCCCGCCATCGTCGCCGATGACGGCGAGGACGACCTGCTTGATTGGCCGCCTCCGGAGGTCGCTGTCCATCTGCAATCGGCTGATGACCTCACCGCCGAGAGCCCAGACGTTGTCGCGGTGTCGGCGCAAAGTTTGGCGTGATAACTGCAAGGCCAGCAGGTTGCGCAGGAACGGCTCGAAGCATTCCACCATCCGCCGGCCAGGCGGAATATCGCGCGCCTCATACGCCCAGCTGCGAGGCCACTGATCGAGGTCCGGACAACAGGTCTGCAAGGGATCGGCGGCAGCCCGTTGCGCCGGTACGCTGTCACGTCTGCCGGCAACTCCTTTGGGTCCCGCTGCCATGCGGCTGATCTCCTTGCTGAACCACTACCAGCACTTTCCTGGGTTCGTTTACGAGAAGGCGCGACATTGCGCCGAAAGCCGAACCATCGAGATCAGCGTGCGGCCCCGCCGCGGCTCGAGGCCGGTGTGCTCGGGCTGTCGCCGAGTAGCCCCGGGGAATTTCACCCCGAGGCCCTCACAGAACCGGACGTATGCCTCTCGACATATCCGGCTCGTGTCATCCACTGAAGGCTGCCGCCTTCCGTCAGGGCCAGCGGCTCCTCCGGTCTCCCGTTGGCCTTTGGCTCTGACGCAGATGACCCCCTCCCTTCGCTCCGTGGGCATTACCCCACCTCACCGCTACTACGGAGGAGTCCGCAACAGTGCTCCGCATCGGTACTCTCGCCTCGCGGTTTTCGCCGCTTGTGCTTCTCCCTTTCACATCGGAGCGACTGGTTCCTGCAGTTCCGCGCGAAAGCCTGCATCCGCTTCACGCCCTTTGTACGCCGGCCGCCGTCTGCCCAGTAATCAGGCACCCGACAGACTCATCCCAAGGTAGCTTGCTGACCTTGGTTTCGGCGGCATCTACCGATTTCGACGCATCGTCGAGGGTTCATTTGCATTCGTCTCTCGGATGCCCACCTGCCCATATTTTTCTGGCTCGTCAGCGGAAACTGTGGGTGCTTCGGGGGTATACCGAGGGCTAGTTTTATCACTCAGCCGGCCGGCTGGTGGATTTGTGGACAACACAAGCGCGTTGCCCACAACCCCACAGCCGCCACATCGGCAGAAGCGGAGATATCATCCGCCACCACGGCAGGCATCTTTACGCCTCATCGCGGCTGATCTCAGGGTCTGTCAGGAAGCGGAACAACTTGCGGCAGGTCGTGTCGAAGGAGCGCTGCGCGGTGTCGGACTGACCATGGGAGAGCAGCGGCCCGCCATCGTCGCCGATGAGGGTGAGGACGACCTGCTTGATTGGCCGCCTCCGGAGGTCGCTGTCCATCTGCAATCGGCTGATGACCTCACCGCCGAGAGCCCAGACGTTGTCGCGGTGTCGGCGCAAGGTTTGGCGTGATAGCTGCAAGGCCAGCAGGTCGCGCAGGAACGGCTTGAAGCATTCCACCATCCGCCGGCCAGGCGGAATATCGCGCGCCTCATACGCCCAGCTGCGAGGCCACTGATCGAGGTCCGGACAACAGGTCTGCAAGGGATCGGCAGCAGCCCGTTGCGCCGGTACGCTGTCACGTCTGCCGGCAACTCCTTTGGGTCCCGCTGCCATGCGGCTGATCTCCCTGCTGAACCACTACCAGCACTTTCCTGGGTTCGTTTACGAGAAGGCGCGACATTGCGCCGAAAGCCGAACCATCGAGATCAGCGTGCGGCCCCGCCGCGGCTCGAGACCGGTGTGCTCGGGCTGTCGCAAGCCGGCGCCGGCCTATGATCACCTGAGCCTGCGCCGGTTCGAATTCGTGCCCCTCTGGGGCTGCATGGTGGTGTTCCTCTATTGCATGCGACGGGTCGATTGCCGGGCCTGCGGCGTGCGGGTCGAAGCGGTCCCCTGGGGTGTCGGCAAGCACCAGCTGACCAAGGCCTACATGCTGTTCCTGGCGCACTGGGCGAGGAAGCTGTCCTGGCAGGAGACCGCCGGGTCGTTTCGCAGCACCTGGGACAAGGTCTGCCAGTCGGTCGAGTATGTCGTGCAGTGGGGGATCGAGCACCGGCAACTGGGGCCGATCGTGGCGATCGGCGTCGATGAGATCCAGTATGCCAGGGGACACAAATACCTGACGCTGGTCTATCAGATCGAGCAGCAGTGCACGCGCCTGCTATGGATCGGTCGCGAACGGACGGTGGAGAGCTTCGAGCAGTTCTTCACCCTGATCGGCGAACCATTGGCTGGGCAGATCGAGTTTGTGTGCTCGGACATGTGGCAGCCTTATCTGAAGGTGATTCGTGAGCGGTGCAGCCAGGCCATCCACATCCTCGATCGCTTCCATATTGTCGCCAAGATGAATGCCGCGCTGGACCAGGTGCGTGCCGCCGAGGCTCGCCGGCTGGCCCGGGACGGCTATGAGCCAGTCTTGAAGAAGACCCGCTGGTGTGTGCTCAAGCGCAAGGCCAACCTGACCGAGCATCAACGCTTCCGCCTGCGCGATCTGCTGCGCTACAACCTGCGGACCGTACGGGCCTATCTGCTGAAGGAGGACTTCCAGCAGTTCTGGGACTATGCTTCGCCGAGTTGGGCCGGCAAGTTCCTGGATGAATGGTGCGGTCAGGTCATGCGCTCCCGCATCGAGCCGATGAAGAAGATCGCCAGGACGCTACGCTCGCACCGCGCGCTGATCCTGAACTACTTCCGCGCCAGGAAGCAGCTCTCCAGCGGTGTGGTCGAGGGTCTGAACAACAAGGCCAAACTGACCATGCGAAAATCCTACGGGTTCCGTACCTTCCACGTCACCGAAATCGCCTTGTATCATGCACTTGGTAAGCTGCCGGAACCCAACGTCGCCCACAGATTCTTCTGACGAGGCATTTTTCTTTGGGCTTTTGATCCAACGCTCACCACCACACCTTTTGAGTGCAGCGGCTTGGACTGGTTTGAGACCCGCTCCTGAAAGCCGATCCCGAGGGGCCATACCCTCATCTTTCACGCAGCTGTACGACAGCGTTTTCAGTTCATGTCGAACCCCTTCCGCTGCCTCTGCAGCACAAGCAAGCCGGCGCCGGCCTATGATCACCTGAGCCTACGCCGGTTCGAATTCGTGCCCCTCTGGGGCTGCATGGTGGTGTTCCTCTATTGCATGCGACGGGTCGATTGCCGGGCCTGCGGCGTGCGGGTCGAAGCGGTCCCCTGGGGTGTCGGCAAGCACCAGCTGACCAAGGCCTACATGCTGTTCCTGGCGCACTGGGCGAGGAAGCTGTCCTGGCAGGAGACCGCCGGGTCGTTTCGCAGCACCTGGGACAAGGTCTGCCAGTCGGTCGAGTATGTCGTGCAGTGGGGAATCGAGCACCGGCAACTGGGGCCGATCGTGGCGATCGGCGTCGATGAGATCCAGTATGCCAGGGGACACAAATACCTGACGCTGGTCTATCAGATCGAGCAGCAGTGCACGCGCCTGCTATGGATCGGTCGCGAACGGACGGTGGAGAGCTTCGAGCAGTTCTTCACCCTGATCGGCGAACCATTGGCTGGGCAGATCGAGTTTGTGTGCTCGGACATGTGGCAGCCTTATCTGAGGGTGATTCGTGAGCGGTGCAGCCAGGCCATCCACATCCTCGATCGCTTCCATATTGTCGCCAAGATGAATGCCGCGCTGGACCAGGTGCGTGCCGCCGAGGCTCGCCGGCTGGCCCGGGACGGCTATGAGCCAGTCTTGAAGAAGACCCGCTGGTGTGTGCTCAAGCGCAAGGCCAACCTGACCGAGCATCAACGCTTCCGCCTGCGCGATCTGCTGCGCTACAACCTGCGGACCGTACGGGCCTATCTGCTGAAGGAGGACTTCCAGCAGTTCTGGGACTATGCTTCGCCGAGTTGGGCCGGCAAGTTCCTGGATGAATGGTGCGGTCAGGTCATGCGCTCCCGCATCGAGCCGATGAAGAAGATCGCCAGGACGCTACGCTCGCACCGCGCGCTGATCCTGAACTACTTCCGCGCCAGGAAGCAGCTCTCCAGCGGTGTGGTCGAGGGTCTGAACAACAAGGCCAAACTGACCATGCGAAAATCCTACGGGTTCCGTACCTTCCACGTCACCGAAATCGCCTTGTATCATGCACTTGGTAAGCTGCCGGAACCCCACGTCGCCCACAGATTCTTCTGACGAGGCCAAGTTCGCAACCTCGCGCTGCACACGCAACGGGCATACCTTCAGTATATATCGCAGTTCGCACGCTACTTTCATAAATCACCAGATCTGTTGGGCCCAGCCGAGATCCACGCTTTCCAACTCTATTTGACCAGGGACAGGGAGCTTGCAGCCAGTTCGGTTGGTGTGGCGGTGGCCGCCATCCGCTTTCTTTACAAGATTACGCTCCAGCGGGGATGGAACGTCGATGACGTCATCCCAACCTGCCGCAGGCCGCAAACACTTCCCGTCGTGATGAGCCCCGCGGAGGTCGCCAAACTCCTCGACGCTGTCGAGAGTCTCAAGCACCGTGTGATCCTGACCGTCTGCTATGCCGCAGGTCTGCGGATTTCGGAAGCGGTCCGCTTGACGCCCGCCGCGATTGACAGCCAGCGCATGACCATCCGCGTGGAGCAGGGCAAAGGGCGGAAGGATCGATACGTGATGCTTTCGCCCAGGCTGCTGGAGATCCTCCGAGACTACTATCGCACGGTTCGGCCGAAGGAGTGGCTGTTCCCCGGCGATCTGCCCGGTCAACCGATCACGGCCTCCGCGGTAGAGGACGCCTGCCGGATCGTGCGGTGCCAAGCCAACATCGCCAAGCCGGTCACGCCCCACTCACTGCGCCACGCCTTTGCCGTCCATCTGCTCGAGACCGGCACCGATCTGCGGACCATCCAGCTGCTGCTTGTCCATCGTAGTCTCAACACCACGGCAAAATACCTGCGTCTCGCCACCAGCAAGGTGTGTGCCACCACCAGCCCGCTGGACGTCCTGCGGGCGGCAGCTCACACCGCAGGTGATTCAACTCCACCCGCCTGAACCGTCACGATGCGCCCCGTGCTGGAGGTGGCGGATATTTTCCGCCACCACGGCCCGGCGTACCGGCGAGCCCACGCGGACCATCTCGGTGGCACCGAGCGCCGCGTCATGGCGGCAATCGAGGCGTGTCGGACGCCGGCGTTGGGCGGGCACGTCGAGCACTGTGCCGATTGTGGGTTCGTTCGTTGCGCCTACAACTCTTGCCGTGATCGGCACTGCCCGAAGTGCCAGGGCTTGGCGCGTGCCGAATGGCTTGAAGCACGCGAGGCCGAGCTGCTGCCAGTGCCCTACTTCCACGTCGTGTTCACCATACCCGCGCCGATTGCCGAGATTGCGTTCCATAACAAGGCGGTCGTCTACACTATCCTATTTCGTGCCGCGACGGAGGCGCTGCGCAGCGTCGCCGCCGACTCCCGCTACCTTGGCGCCGAGATCGGCGCGATCGCGGTGCTGCATACCTAGGGACAGGCTCTGCATCAGAACCCTCACTCATGACACCTGGCATTATCATCTCCTGCATTTTCAGTGAACAAGGCAAACTGGTCTTCCGTGCAGCCCCCTTGCAAAATTAGTTTGCCAGTGCGGTGGAGGCGATCAACAATCCTGCAAATGGGTGCGTCGTCCAAATTACTGCGATGAATTTCCCAAGGTGCACGAGGAGTTACCTGTTCGCCCTTTAACAGACCGGCCTCCACCAGCCGTTCGATCGTGCGGTGACTGACGCCGCATATTCGCGCAGCTTGGCTCAAACTAACTCTCTCCAGATCAGGCAGGGCTCGCTTTTGACCGGCAATGGAATGGTTGCGCCTGGCTGTGCGAGCATCCACCGCGTCGTACTGTTCGAAGGCCTTTTTTGCCTCATACACCAGCTGCTCGAGCTTGCGGGACAGGGCGGCACGTTGAGCGGCACCACTGGCGCTCAGCTCTTCCAGCGCTCGCAGACTGGCTTCCACCCCCAAAGGCGCGATCGTCTTTAGTAGTTCTTGTCCCACCCGGCGGTCTACCGAGCTGCCACCAAAGCCGATGCAATACTGCCCGCCATCATCATAGTTGCCCTTGCAAAGATAGCGTGCATTGGTACCGCGGCCACCCCAATACCGTACATGTAGCTTGCGTCCACAGTGTCCGCAGCGGAAGAGTCCTACCAGAAGACCCTGGCCAGCGCGTATCGCCGCCATCGATTCGTCCCCCTCCCGGTTCACGGAATTACGCCGGATCATTCGTCGGTTCTCTTCGTATGTGGTCCAGTCAATATAACCTACATGATGATCGCGGATGAAGACGCGGCACTCTTCAGCAGGGCGCATCGCGCTCTGACGTTTCTCAAGCCTGCCGTCGACCAGCAAGGTCGTTACCGGACGCCGTGCCCAAACATAGGCGCCAGCATAGAAGGGGTTGCACAAAATGTCGCGGATCAGGCTCTGCGAGGGAATCTTCCAGACCAGCTGCGTTCCCTGGATCGGGCTGGCCGGTAGCTCCATGTCGTGGTCACGGAACCATTGGAATGTCTGACGCACGCTCCACAGTTCTCGAAACTTGGCGAACACGAGTTGGACCGCTTCGCAGACCCGTCGCTCGGGGTGAAACACAACCTTACCCACAGCGTCGCGGGCATACCCAATCGGGAGCCTTTTGAACAGTTCGCCGCGGCGGGCTTTGGACTCCTGCCCCGCTAGCAATCGTTGGCGTATGACCTTGAGCTCGACGACGCTGAGGGTCCCTTTGATGCCCAGCACCAATTGATCGTCGAGATAATTCAAATCGTATACCTGTTGCTCGTCAGCGATTAGCGTTCCAAAGATCTGACACACCTCCAGCAGCCGACACCAGTCTTTGTCCGTCCGGGATAGCCGCGATACCTCCCGGCTGCCGACGATGCCGACCTCTCCCAGTGCTACCAAGCTGAGGACACGCTCGAAGCCTTCCCGTTGGGCGGAGGCAATGCCCGCGCTCGATCCCAGGTCACTATTGATGATCTCGACCTGCTTCCAGCCCAGAGCGCGCACCCGTTCGGCCACTGCGTACTGGAGGAGTTGGCTTTCCTTATTCTGTCGTACTTGTTTCTCGCTGGACTGCCGAAGGTACACAATCGCCTTGCGAGCCAGGTGCTCCGGTTTGATCTTGGCGCTGTATACGACGTCCGTCATTGCTTCCCCTCTCCTCGTGAAAGACCGCCACCACAACGCGAGCCATGAGATCGATGAGATCGGCGCGTGTCGCTGCGTCCAGTGACACGGCATCGCATTCGTTTCGAATCATCAGGTCCAGAAGTTGAAGTTGCACCACGACGACCTCCCTCGCATTCGCTGACGGGCGTTTGCAGAAGGCCATCGTGAACACGGTCTTCGGAGTCGGGTTGTGATGCAATCAATGAAGCAAGAGATAGGAGCGCTTCTTTACCCAGGTGCGGTCGTTTGGAGATCGTGATCTCGGCGCATTCCCGCAACAGCATCCAGACGGGAATCTTCAGTCGCCTCCCGCCTGGGTCCATGACACAGACCGCCCCATCTCCCCGCTTCGGTCTGCGAAGGATCTGCAGGGCAACGCCATGAAGCGGGTGAAAGGGATAGAAGACCTGAACATCCGTATTGTCCGGGCTCAGGGTATTGTGGGCGTGGGTGTCACCATCCGCATCTACACTGCATCGTTCCCGGCGGCGGCATCTCACCCGACCAGACACGCTGGATCGCATGCCCTCCCGGCTTCTTCCTGTCCGTCCGCGTGCTCTCCCGCTGCTTCCGCGACCTGTTCATCCAGCAACTGCGTGCCGCGTTCGCCGATGGTGAGCTCCGCTTCTCCGGCGCCCTCGCCGCCTTGGTGGGCCCCGCCAGCTTTGCCGCCCGGGTCGACGCAGCGGCCCAAAACGACTGGGTCGTCTTCGCCAAACCCCCATTCGCGGGTCCTGAGCAAGTGCTCGGCTATCTCGGCCGCTACACGCACCGCGTTGCTATCGCCAACAGCCGTCTGCTCGGCCTCGACGATGGCCAAGTCAGGTTCACCTGGAAGGACTATCGGCAGAACGGCAAAACCAAGGTCATGACGAGCTCCGCTGACGAGTTCATCCGCCGCTTCCTGCAGCATATCGTGCCGGCTGGCTTCCATCGCATCCGCCACATCGGCTTCCTCGCCAACTGCCATCGCAGCGCGAAACTGGCGCTCTGCCGCGATCTCCTCGCCGCACCACCACCACCGGAGGTGCCATCGCCGCGCCGATGGCAGGATCGCCTCCGCGACCTCACCGGTGTGGAGATCGATGTCTGCCCCTGTTGCGGCGGTCAGATGCTGACTTGCGGCCTTCTGCCACCAACTCCACCGCCGCGCCCACCGATGTGGTGCGATAGCTCATGAAGCCCTCTCCGCCACTCCCTCTCCGCGCTGTCGTCCCAGACGATGCTGACCACGGCAGCAATCGGCGCGTGTCGTGCGAGATCATATCCCTTGCCGACAGGTCTGCAGGTCCTGCGGACGTTGTCACACGTCCGGTCAATCGCCAGCCGCAGTCTCAGAGCACCAGATCACACCACTCACGGCGCCAGCTCTGGCCAGCCGACCTGTCAGCCAGCGCAACTGTTCGATCCCAGGGACGCGACAACAATCCCCATAGAAGCTCTCAGCTGGCGCTTTAGTCCAACACGTTTTTGGCTCACCGGCGCGGCCCGGCCACAAACCCGCGCGGCGCCGCTTATGTGCCGCGCCGCCAAGCCAAAAACGCTCTAAGTTCCTTCGTGTTTAACTTCGAGGTGAAAGTTAACGTCGAGTAGCTGCGCGGCCTGACGCTTCGGACAGCTCGAGCGGATTCGGCCTATACGCCCAAGGATTTGACGATTCTGATGTCGTGTCGTTGAGCCCTAAACAATGGCCAAATTCGCTTACGCGAGACCGGCCGAATCGGAAGTCTCAGGTCAAGCGAGTTCTGTCGATGCGTCCATCCGGCCTGTTCGTTTGCAGGAGCCGAGAGGCCGCGGCATGGTGGTTGATCAGGCCGGTACAGTGGGAGCCAGGATGGCGACTATCGAGGCAAATCCAAGAATCCAAGTGCTCGGTTGGTCCCTGGCGTCTCGCCGGACTGCTCAGCCCCCCAACTCCGGACAGTCCCGTTGAGAACGCTGTTGAGAATCCGCATGCTTATTGCCCGATCATGGGCCGTGTCCTGGTGCCTGTATCGACTACATGGCATCCGCCTCATCGGACCGCCTGGCGAGCAAGTCTGGTATTTCGCTTACGGCGCCAACATGCACGACAGCTCCTTCCGCGGGTGGCGCGGTATGTCCCCCGTAGAGTGGCGCCCCGGTCGAGTACACGGTTACCAGCTGCGTTTCAACCTCCCAGGGTGGCCAAGGGGCAGAGCCGCCCCGGCCAACCTGCATGCCCATCCGCAGGCCGACGTTTGGGGCGTGCTGTATGCGATCTCACGCCACGATCTCCTTCGTCTGGACGCCTCGGAGGGGGTTCCTTGGTGGCGCTATCGCCCGCTGTGGATTGATGCGGGGGACGCAGCGGGCAACAGACTTCGGGCCGCGACCTACGTCGCGCAGGGTAATGAGATAGATGGCCGCCCGTCGCTCCGGTACATCACCTTGTTGCGAGAAGGCGCCCGCGCGCATGGCTTACCCGACCACTACGTTCGCTTCCTAGAGGGGATCGAGCACGCAGGAGAGGGTTCGCTCGTTACCGGTTCCCGCCTCCCTCAGGGTTGAACGGTCATTCCGCGATGCGAGTGCGCATTAACCGAATGGTAGCTAGGTGCGGTGCGCACCGTCGAGTTGAAGGCCCGACGAGGGCGGTATCTGGTTATGCTTCGCCTGCCAGGATAAGTATAACGGGTGTGTCGATAGCTAATTATGTTGTCCGGTTTATGTAGCACATCAGTTGTCCGCTTGTTTCCGGTCTGTTCGCAAGAGCAGGGACAGAACGGCTGGCGACGGGGCACGGTACGCCCCCACTGTCTTCTTCAAACCATGAATCAATTTCCTTCTTTTGCTGATGCGCCTGTGGAGTTGTGGGCAACGCTCTTCCGTTGTCCACAAATCCACAGGCGAGCCGGACCCAAGCGAGATCATGCCGCCGCGTCCAACGCCGCCATCCGCAGCGCCCCCTGCGCGTCATAGCGTCCCAGGCAGCGCGGGCCGTGGAACACCGCGTGGCTCCCGTCGTGATATTGCCGCACCTTCACCCGTGCCTTCACGAAATGAGCACGCAGCGGCGAGGGTGGAATTTGCAGCTTCATCCGTCGCCACGAAACCGTGTTGTCGCGGTCCACCTGGCGCTCCTCCTGGATACACAGAATTTCCCGCAGATCGACACCAGCAACTGCGACGAAAGCCGATCCCTCCTGCTCCGCCTTCACCGCAAACTGGGCGTGATGCGCCGGCAGGTAGCAATCCCGAATGAACCGGTTGGCCTCCGCAACCGTCGTGATCCCAGCCAGCGCCAGCTCCTTGATCAGGCGGTCCTGTAACGTCTGAAACAGCCGCTCCGAACGACCACGGGCCTGCGGTGAGTAGGCCGCAATGTGCTCCACGCCCAAATGCGCCAGCGCCCGCCCAACCTGCGTCAGCCGCTTCCGGTCAACCGGGCCGCCAGCCTCGGGCGTCACGAAGTAGTGGCTGCCCCGATCCGTATACAGGCTCAGTGCCAGGCCATGCGCGCCAAACACCTCCAGCAGAGCCTGGAACGTCGATTCCGTGCCTTCCTCCGCTACCAAAAACGCCGAGTAGATCACGTTCGTCGCGTCGTCCATCGTCACGATCAGGTCCAGCGCCTCCCGCCCCGCCAGCCATTCATGGCGCGACCCGTCCTGATGAAGCATCATCCCAGGCAACGGCCGTCGCGGCCGCTTGCGCCGGTGTGCGCCGCGCCGCGGGGCGCGCTCCAGAAGCCCCTTCGATTGCAGGTACGCCTTCGTCCACGTGTAGCCCCAGCGGAAACCGTGGCGGCGCACCAGGTGCTCGTGAAAGTGCTTCGCCGTGAACCCGCTGTAACGCGTACGATACAGCCGCTCGACCTCCTCCTCCCGATCGACCGGAACCCGCTTCCCGGACGCCCGGCCAAGCCGCCGGTCCAGCAGACCGGCCTCGCCGGCCTCTTCGTAGCGCTGTTGCCAACGACGGAATGTCCGCTCGCTGATCCCAAGCAGCTCCGCCGCTTCGCACTGGTTGAGTTCGCTCAATTCATACCCGTCCAGCACGCTCCGGAACTTGATCACTCGCACACCCTGAAGGGCTTCCGACCGGCGCATTCAGGGCTCCTCCAAAGGAGCCCATCATCACCGGACAGATCGTGTGCTACCTAAACCGGACATATCGTGTGCTACCGACAGATAAGTATAACGGGTGTTGTCGGTTAGCCATCAAGCCATTATACTTATCGTGTCCGGATAAGCATAACCAGGGCACCTCATGGCTGATACCGTCTCTCTGATGACCCAAACCGCCTATGCCGAACTCGTGGATCGCTGCACTACTGCAGCGTTCCACACGGAGTTTCCGCCGTCCGGCAGCTTCGTTCGAAGTCACCGTCAAGGGACGGGATTACTGGTATTTCCAGCAGGGTGCCCGCGACGCTTCAGGCAGCCAACCCCGGAAATATGTGGGCGCCGATACGCCGGACGTCCGAAAACGGATCGAGGAACATAAACAAGCAAAAGACGACTACCGGGAACGGCGTCATTTGATCGCCACCCTCCGGCGTGCCGGGTTCCAGAGTCCTCCCGATCAGACTGGCGCAATCCTGGCCGCACTCGGAGCAGCGGGTGTATTCCGCCTGCGAGCCTGTCTTATCGGTACCGTCGCGTATCAGGTCTACGGCCCCATGCTGGGTGTCCGCCTTCCTCACGCGATCCTTCAAACCGGCGACATTGACATCGCGCAGTTCACTACGGTGTCGACTGCGATCAGCAAGGACGAGCGAATGCCGTCCCTGCTTGAAGCCCTTCAGAAGGCTGAACCTTCATTCCGTGCCGTCCCTCACCTCAAGGCAGGGGTAGCCGCATCCTATGTGAATGGCAGTGGCTTTCGGGTCGACGTCCTTACGGAGAACAGAGGCCCAGAACGTGATGCGCCGACCCGCCTTCCAGCGCTCGGCACCCATGCTTTGCCGCTCCGCTTCCTCGACTTCCTCATTTACGAGGGGAGTGTCGGGAAAGTGGGGGTCACGTCGCTTTCGCCAGGGGCAGGTCTGATACCAGCCGCCCGGCTCGTTGACTCGAACGTGATTTGGTGCGGCTCGGAGCGGTACGATTCGGCGTCCCCGTTGGACGGAGGGGACAGCGATGACCGTAGCGATCACCCGTTTGGAGCGATCGGCGGCTGATCTGCGAGAGGCGGCGGCGGCCACTCGAGACGCCAAAGCGGCACGTCGGATGCTGGCGATGGCGTTGCTGCTGGAAGGCTGGTCGCGGGAAGCCGCGGCGGAGGCGTGTGCGATGGACCGCCAGACGTTGCGTGACTGGGTACATCGCTACAACGAGTCCGGGCTGGATGGCCTGTCCGACCGACCGTGCCGCCGCGGTCCGCCGCCCCGCTTATCGCCCGAGCAACAGGCCAAGGTGGTGGAATGGGTGCAACAGGGGCCCGACCTTGAGCGGGACGGCGTGGTACGTTGGCGCTGCATCGACCTGCGGCAGCGGATCAAGGATGAGTTTGGCGTCGAGCTGCACGAGCGCAGTGTCGGCAAGCTGCTGCGCCGGCTGAAGTTCACCCGGCTGCAGCCGCGTCCCTATCATCCGAAGAAGGATGCCGCCGCGCAAGAGGCATTCGCGCAAGAGGCATTCAAGAAGGAGTTCGCCAGCCAGGTGGCCGAGGTTGTGCCAGCCGCTGCCGCCGGCAAGCCGCTGGAGATCTGGTTCGGCGACGAAGCCCGTGTCGGTCAGAAGGGCACGCTGACCTACGTCTGGGCGCGACGTGGCTCGCGCCCGGCGGCGGTTCGCGATAACCGCCATGACTCCGCCTATATCTTCGGCGCCGTTTGCCCCGAGCGCAGCATCGGCGCTGCCATCATCATGTCGGCCGCCAACAGCGAGGCGATGGCCGAACATCTGAAGGAGATCAGCCTCCAGGTTGCCCCGGGGGCTCATGCTGTGTTGCTGGTCGATGGCGCTGGTTGGCATCAGCCGGGGCGCCGCCTGCCGGTGCCTGACAACATCAGCCTGTTGCCGCTGCCAGCTTACTCGCCGGAGCTGAACCCGGTCGAGAACGTCTGGGAGTTCCTGCGCGGCAACTTTCTCAGCCACTGTGTCTGGGACAGCTATGAAGCTATCCTCAAGGCATGTCGTAATGCCTGGAACAAACTGATGGCAATGCCCGAACAAATCGCCTCCCTCACCAGGCGCTCTTGGGCCAAACCGGCCATCGCATAGTAAGGAAGAAAGCCTAACCACAGAGACACCGAGGCACGGAGCCTGACCCTTCTCGGTGTCTCTGTGCCGCTGTGGTTAAGCTTTTTCTTACCTCCGTCACGAAATCAGGGGGCCGTGTCTGAGACACCGATGAGGTCATCCTCAGGGGCATGTCATGACGCCTGAAACAAACTCGCAGAACTTCCCGACCGCATCGTCTCCCTCGCCAGGCGCCCCTGGGTCAAACCAGTCATCGAACAGGGCGGCTGGTATGAGTTGGGGGCGATCTCAAAGAGGTGACCGAATCCCACGCAGAGCGCGCCATTGTAGACCGCACACCTTACCTGCAGCAGCAGGTCAGCGCCTTGTCGAGACCATCGCATCTGCTGGGATTTGCTCATCCGCCGATTGACCAGAAAATTGACCGTGCCTTGGGTCACCGAAGTTCCGACGCGCAAGCCTGCACGATACCGTTCGGCATAATTGACGAGCCGCGCGCTCTGGCTACGGAGATAGTCGTCAACCTCATGCAACGCATGCCACAGCTTGCGGGATGGCACACCCTTCGTGCTAGGGGCGCGTTCGCCCTTGAAGACATGCATGACCTTGCGGATCCGCTCCAGAGTGAGCTGGGCATCCTTGGCCTTGCCGTTCCATATTCGCCAGTGCAGGCGCTCTACCTCTGCGACGATCGCTGTCTTGGCTCGGGTGCGGCGAGGCTCGTCAGTTGACAATCCGCTCGCCGCCTGTTTCGCGTGCTGCAGCCGCATGGCGATATGGAACCAGTCCGCGATCGGCGGCGTCGTGATACCAGCCTCGGCCAAAATCGAGTGCAGGCCGGGACAGCCATCGGTGAACGCGGTCACCGTGGTTTCGGCGGTTCGGCCGGCCGTCTCAAGGTTTCGCCGGATCAATGCAGCGAGATTGGTATCACTCCTTGCGACGGAGCCGAAGACTTGCCGCCCTCCGTCGGGCGTCTCGACATTGCCGACGCGAACCTCCAGATGCCGTTCGCCGTCACCACAGCTACGGATGAATGTAGAGTCAACGGTGACGGTGATCGCCAGCGCGGCGGCCACCGGTTTGACCGCGGCAGCGTCACGCAGTCGCTCACCGATCTTGAGCGTATGGCTGCGCAAGGTGTCGTGGTTCTTTCCGGCCTCCACTGGCAGGAGATGCCCTAGCACGCCTGCGGCGACGCGATAGGGCATCAGGGCGGAAAGATGCGCTCGCAGCTGGTCCAGCTCCGGGGTCGACCGACAATGCGACGGCCAGCTGACACCAGCCTCGGTATGACCGCAGCTGGTGCAGCGAAACCGCGCTAGTCGCACCTCTACCGCGCCGAACAGTGTCGCGACCTGATGGAGCCGCCAGTCCTTGATATGACATGTACCGCCGCAGGATGAGCAGTCCGGTCGTAGAACAGCATGATCGTGAGCTTGTGCGGCCGCCACCGCTTGCTGCACGCGGCCCAGAAGTTGCTTTGCCTCGGCCAACGTCAGCCCGAGATTCGCGATGTCCCTGAAGTCGCGGGGCCCGGACTCCAGAACGTCGACACTCCGTGCTGGTTTGTCAGTCCCTATCTCGATCAAACGCACTACCCATCCCATCGCGATCCCCAACCGGCAACTGCCAGGTCGGTCATATCGCACCCGGGTTCATCCCCCCACGTTCCCGACACTCCCCGGGCGGCTATCTGCCGAGCTCTACAATTGGCGCTATGTGTTCTTCGGTGCGCCAGGAAGCTGGCGCGATCCAGCCGGTGCAAGTCCGGCCCAGGTCAGGGGTAGCGCCCGCCTGGTAGCGAGTGTTGCGTCGGTGGCGGCGACGTCCTCGGCGAAGCGTACACAACAATCGTGTGGGGTGGGCTATTGAGCCGCGAAAGCACGGACGTGAGAAGTCGGGCCTTGCCGTAGTAGCGATGAAACCGGCGAACGGGGCCGGCCTGCCGGCCTCGGAGTTGGCGGAGCCAAGGGCAGAGGCCAAGGGGAATGCGGACCAGCGAAGCACGCTCCGGGCGCAGGGCCGGGCAGGCGTGTCACAGGGTCTGGGCCGCATACGGCAGGTCGTTTTTGCCGTCACACACCCGAGGTGGGAGCCGTATGCGGGGTGCGTCAAGAAGACGAACAGTCGTCATGCTGTGCGAGAGATGAAGGAGGGCCCTTCGGAGCCGCCCTGCAGGGGGAGGCCTCAAACCGCCACGAGCTGCTTCAGCCAAAAGCTGCGGTAGTGAGCGTCGTGGAAAAGGCGTGACAGCGATCACGTCAGGTATGGATGAGAGAGACGAGCGCAAGCGAATCTTCGCAGACGCATCGAAAGGCTTGAGGTGACATCAAAACCGGGGGCGCTCGCATCCCCCGGGAAGAGCGTGGCGGAGACCTGCATACTGGCCACGCGGTGTCCGGTGTATAGAGGGCGTGAATCTCATCCAGGCTCTTGTACGGAACTTGAGAACCTGTCTGGCGATGCCAAGGGAAAAGGCACAAGCGGCTAAACCGTGAGGCCGAAATACCGACGAGCCAGGCAGGGGCGGACTCCTCCGTAGTAGTGCGGAAGTGGGGTAATGCCCACGGAGCGAAGGGAGGGGGCCATCCGCGCTGAAGCGACGGGCCAACGGGCAGCCGGAGGAGCCCGTCGGTTTCAGCGGAAGGCGGCAGCCTTCAGTGGATGGCACGAGCCGGATGAATCGAGAGGTTCATGTCCGGATCTGTGAGCGGCTCGGGGTGAAACTCCCCGGGCCAACTCGGCAAAGCCGCACGTACGGTTCTGTGCGGGGGGCGCGCAGTAATGCGTGTCCCTACCGCAACTCAACCTGCCGTTCGGCATCATCTGCACGCTCGGCCTGTGGTTCTTCCTTCCGCGCCCGCGCGCGCAGCAGGGTCTGAGATTCGACTGGTTCGGATTCACCGCAATCGCCGTTGGTATCGCCGGCCTGCAGCTCATGCTCGATCGCGGCGAGATCAAGGATTGGTTCGTATCGACCGAGATCATCATCGCGGCAGTGCTCGCGGTGAGCGGCTTCTACCTCTTCGTCGTGCATCACTGCTGTCCGGTTCGCTGAGCCCGGATTTCCCAAAAGTTGCGGCGACATCAGGGATTTTGGCGGTTCGTTGCTGGGGCGGATTTGATCCCGTGACGGCCCTCCCCGACGATACGGGCGGAGGGCCAGGCCATGAACACCGGCAAGACGCTTTTCGCGCAGCTGATGGATTTTCTGCCGTGGAGCACGTTCGACCGGATTGTTGCGCGCTATCACGGCAACCGCGCGGTGCGGACGCTGCCCTGCGCCGCACAGTATCAGGTGATGGCATTTGCCCAAATTACCTATCGGGAGAGCCTACGTGACATCGAGGCGTGTCTGTCGGCGCAATCGACCAAGCTCTATCACATGGGTCTCCGAGGGCCGATTCGCCGTTCCACGCTGGCCGACGCCAACGAAAGCCGCGATTGGCGGATCTATGCCGAGTTTGCCCGGCGGCTAATCGCGCAGGCCAGGCGGCTGTATGCCGACGACGATCCCGACGTGGATCTGCCCAGCACCGTGTATGCTCTCAACTCGACGACCATCGATCTGTGTTTGTCGGTGTTTCCGTGGGCGCATTTTCGTTCTATCAAGGCAGCGGTGAAGATGCATACGCTGCTTGATCTGCGCGGCAACATTCCAAGCTTCATCCACATATCAGACGGTAAGCTGCACGATGTTCATGCGCTTGATATGCTGCTTCCCGAAGCTGGAGCCATCTACGTCATGGATCGGGGCTACGTGGATTTCGCCCGTTTGCATGTACTGCACGAGGCCGGTGCCTTCTTCGTGACCCGGGCGAAGTCGAATTTGGATGCCCACCGGGTGTATTCGGCGCCGGCAGATCGAAAGGCAGGCGTGATTTGCGATCAGACCATCGCGATGGATGGCTACCTCACACGGCGACATTATCCTGCACACCTGCGGCGCATCCGCTTCAAGGACCCAGAGACCGGCAAAACGCTGATCTTCCTTACCAATCAGGTGACGTTGCCGGCTTTGACGATTTGCGCCCTCTACAAGAGCCGCTGGCAGGTGGAACTCTTCTTCAAGTGGATCAAGCAGCATCTGCGCATCAAGCAATTCTACGGCATTTCGGAGAACGCGGTGAAGACCCAAATCTGGATCGCGGTGTCAGTCTACGTGCTGGTCGCCATCGTCAGGAAGCGGCTCGGTCTGGACGTGTCGCTCTACACATTGCTACAGGTCCTTTCGGTCACAGTATTTGAGAAAATGCCGATCCGATCTGCGATTTTGGCCACACCCGACCAGTTGTAATTGCTCACCCTGCCTCTACGGCCGGCTCGACGGGTAGTTTGGCGGCCAGCACAAAGCGGAGAACGCCAAGCACGGAAGCGCCGTTGGCCTTGGCGGTGCTGACGAGCGAGCGGAAGGCGGCGTAGGTTTCAGCGCCCCACTCGCAGCGGAAACCGTTGGTGACCTTGCGGAAGACAACGCTGGGGCGGAGATGCCGCTCGGAGACGTTGTTGGTGTATGGCACGTCACGATTGGTGACAAACACGAACAGGTGCGGCCGGTTTGCCGCAATGCGTTTGCGTAGCTTGCGTCCCGGCTCGCCGATCGGAACTGCCGCCATGATCCGGTCGAGCCGGCGCTCCAGATCGGCAAGGTATTGCTTCAGGGTGGTGTCCTTCAATGTGTCCCGTCTGCGGCCGATGGCGATGGCGCGCAGCAGCAGCCGTCGGAACGGGCCGCTGAAGGCAGTGTCGCCGCATTCCACGGCATAGCGCGCATCGCGCAGCAGATGTGCCAGACAGACCTGCCATTCGACCGCGTGGCCGCGCTGGCTGCCCAGCATGTCGGACACCCACACCATCGGCTTGGTGGCACCGAACAGCGCCTGCACCACGGCCTTGCCGCGGCTGGGACGGATCACGTGCAGCACGGCCAGGGTGCCGACAAACACCCACTCCCACCAGTTCTTGCCGCTCACCCGCGCCGAGGTTTCATCGGAGCAGACCACCGGACTGGCGAGCACCGTCGCGCGGATCATTGTCGCCGCGGCCAGCAGCGGCTCGCGTGCACGGGCCAGCATGTTGCTGATCGCGCCCTCGCTGATCGACAGCGAAAACAGCTCGTCCATCAACCGGGCTAGCCGTTCCATGCCGATGGCATGAGCGTAGTGCAGATAGACCACCAGTGCCGCAATCGACTGGCCAAAGGGTGAGCCCGGCTCCAGCCCGCGCGGGGCCTCGGCGGTCACCCGCTCGCCGCAACACGCACAGCGACCACCGAACAGGCGCACCTGCGTCACGTCCGGCTTGATCGGCGGCAGCTCGATCCGCTCGTAGACCTGCTGCGGCGTCTGTAAGGCTTCCGGAAACGCCGCCTGGCACTGAGGACAAACGCTCAGCCTGGCATCAACCACACGATCCGGGTTCGGATGCAGTGTCCGACCGACCCCGGGCCGGCTCTTGTGCGCCGGACGATCGGCAGCCGGCGCTGGGCGATCCTGCTTCTGGCCTTGCGAGGGCGGCTTGGACGAGTTGTCGGGGGTCTTCGGCGGACGGCTCAGTTCGTCGAGCCGCGCTTCCAGTGCCGAGATGCGTGCTTCCTGCGTCGCGATCCGCTGCTGTGCCGCTGCCAACTCCGCGACCAGCGCCAGGATCAGCGCGTCCTTCTCGGCGTGGCTCAGCTTGCTGAGGTCGGCGGGCGGGGTCACCCCGCGCTTAGAGTTGAGTCGCCCGTAACCGTGTCAAGTTTATTTCAGGCCGCGACTTGCCTCGGCCGCGGCCGCTCAGCGCAGCGGCGGGCAGTAGCCCGTCAGCCAGGGTGAGCAATTACGACCAGTTCGGCGACGCCGAAGTCAGCAACCAATTGGAATTATTCACTTTCTGACCGGACAGCAGTGGTCGTGCATATGTTCACCGGCGAGAGGACCTTCGTCAGCCCAGCCTTGTTCAAGGATCGGAATCTGGCGATGGGGTTCGTGGTGATGTTCGTCGTCGGGATGATGCTGCTGGCGCCGTGGTTACAACAACTCGGCAATTATCCGGTGGATGTCGCCGGGCTGCTGCTCGCCCCGCGGGGGGTCGGCGCCATGATCGCGATGATGATCTCGGGCCGTATCACCAACAAGATGGACTCCCGGATCATCATGGCGTGCGGCGCCTGCCTGCTGACCTGGAGCCTATGGCGGCTTTCTGACTGGACGCCGGCGGTCAGCGAATTGATGCTGATCATCGACACGATGGTGCAGGGCGCACCGGCTGATGGCGATCCTGTCGGCGCCGACGCTATTGCTGTTCTTCTTCATGCGGAAGCCGAAGACGGGCCAGGGCGGTGGCCAGGCGGTGATGGATTAGGGCAGGCCAAAGCCCCGGCTCTCGACTTCCGCCCTGTTCCGCGCCAGACTTGGGGTCAAAGCATGTCAGGGAACGCCCATGAACCATCTCAGCGTTGCCGGCCTTGCGATCGCGGTCATTGCCGGCGCCCGCATCGCGTTTGCAGCCGATATCAGGGTGATGTGCTATCAGGACGGCAACGAATGCGTGGTCTATCAGGACCTCGCGAGCCGGTTCACCAAAGATCATCCCGATATCCATGTAACCGTAGATACCGTGCCTTACAGCACCATTCTGCAGAGCCTGCCGGTACAGCTCGCGGCCGGCAACGGGCCCGACATCGCCCGCGTCACGGATTTTGGCGCCACCGGGAAGTATTTGCTCGACCTTCGCCCATTTCTCCCGGATGCCCAGCGGTGGGAAGCCGCATTCGGTCCCGTGCTGGACTGGATGCGCTCCGGTCCAAATGACAACGGGATTTATGGCTTACTGACACAGCTTACGGTCACCGGCCCGTTCATCAACAAGACGTTGTTCGATCAGGCCGGCGTGGGCGTCCCACCACCGACCGCCACGTGGGACGACTGGGCAACTGCGGTGGAGAAAGTTGCAAAGGCCACGCAGACCCCATATGGCATGGCCTGGGACCGCTCCGGCCACCGCTTCGCCGGCCCGGCGATTTCGTATGGAGCGAAATATTTTGCGCCCGACGGATCCCCCGACGTGATCGATGCGGGCTTCAAAGCAATGGCCAGCCGCTTTGTTGCGTGGAATCAAAACGGCACGGTCGAAAAGGATGTCTGGGCAGCGACGGGTAGCGGCTACCGCGACGCGTTCAGTGCCTTCGCCAACGGGCAGATTGTGCTGTACTATTCAGGAAGCTGGCAGCTCAACCGCATGGACAAGCAGATAGGCAGCGACTTTGATTGGCAGGCGGTGCCGGATCCATGCGGTCCAGTGGCGTGCACGGGAATGCCTGGCGGTGCGGCACTGGTCGGCTTCAAGCAAACCAAGAGCCCGCAAGCAGTTGCTGCTTTCCTGGATTACCTGGCGCAGCCTAACGTCTATCAGGAGATGATGGAACGCACCGACAACATTCCTGCTGAGATTCCACTACTGAAGTCGGGTGTGAACTATGCGAGCCTTTCGGCAGCCGGCAAGGCAGGAATGAAAGCATTCCTGGAATCGGCGCAGAAGCTCGAGCCGCTTGCGTATCGGCTGCAAGGCTACAAATACAACCGGGTGATTTTCGACGCAACGGTGAATCGGATCAGCCAGGTGATCGCCGGGCAGCTAACGCTCGATCAGGCGTATCAACGCATCACGGAGGATATAAAGCAGCAGCTTGCCGCCGTGAAGCAGTGACGCGATGTCGGACGTTATCAATGCTGCCTCTCCTGGTCCGCTGCAGCGCCTGCTGTGGGGTGGGTTCGCCGCCGCGATGAACCTGCCGGAGCGGCCCATGCGCTGGGCACAGGCTCGATTGCGGGGCGGGCGCCTGGGCTGGTTGTTTGTGGGGCCAAATCTCGCAGTCTTTGCCCTGTTCACCTTCTTGCCGATCGCCATCAACGTGTATTATGCCTTGACCGGTGGCACCGACTTGTTGCCATCCCAGCGCCCCTTCGTCGGTGCCGCGAACCTGACGCAGCTTCTGGCGTGCAAGGACCACTTTCAGCCAAATAGCTGCACGAACGATCAGTTCTGGTATGGCGTTTGGAACACCGCACGATTCGTGCTGTTTCAGGTCGGGTTGATGATCGTGTTCAGCCTGATCACCGCACTGGTGTTGAACCGCCGAATTATCGGCCGCGGATTCTTCCGCGCGGTGTTCTTCTACCCGGTGCTGCTGTCCCCGGTGGTAGTAGCGTTGATCTGGAAATGGATACTACAGCGATTCGGCCTGCTCAACGCGGGATTGTCAGCCGTGGGGCTGACCCCCATCGACTGGTTGCTCGACGCACACTGGGCCTTTGGCTGGACGGTGTTTGTCAGCATCTGGGCGCATATGGGCTTCTACACGCTGATCCTGCTGGCCGGTTTGCAGGCCATCCCGCGCGATATCTACGAGGCGGCGGCAATGGACGCCGCCCCGCCGGGCAGGGTTTTCTGGCGCCTGACATTGCCGTTGCTGATGCCCAACCTTCTGGTCGTGCTGGTGCTGGCACTGATCCGTGCTGTGCAGATCTTCGACGAGGTCTGGGTGCTGACCGGCGGCGGACCTGGGAGTGCCACCACCTACATGGTCGAATTCATCTACAATACCGGATTTGCGCAGCAAGTACGGCAATATGGTCTCGCCTCTGCCGCATCGTTGCTGCTTGCGGCGGTGCTCCTGGTATTGACTTTGTTGCAGCTTGCGCTGATGCGCAGGAGCGCTCGCGGTGGCTGAGCGGGTGCGCGGCCTGCGCTGGCTGACCGCGACACGGGGTCGTGGGCGGCTGGATTGGACCGACTGGGCCAGCTACGCGTACCTCGTCCTGGGCGTACTACTCATGTTTGGCCCGGTCCTGTGGCTTGGGGTCAGTTCGCTGAAGTCTGAGGCGGGCCTGGACATGTTTCCGCCAAGGTTCTTGCCCCGGGAACGCGCGCAGGTCAGCGTGCCCGGCTACGACCATCCGCTGCCGCTGTTCCGGATCACTTCGGGGAACAATGCCGGCCGGGAACTGGCAGAAGCGCGACGTATCGGGTTGACGGCGCAGCTTGTAGACCCGGCGAAAGGGGGCGTCATCATTCGCGCCCCGGTACGGGATACGGAACCGGTACTGCGCCTGCACGCCGCGTGGAGCAACTATGGCAAGCTGCTGACACAATTCAACTTTCCGCTTTATCTTTGGAACACCGTGTTCATTACCGTCGTGGCGACAGTGATCACGTTGTTGATCAACTCAATGGCGGCCTTCGCATTGAGCAAATATCGATTCTCGGGCCGCGATCCTGTATTCCTTGTGATGCTGGCGACTTTGATGATCCCTCCAACCATCGTGCTGGTACCAAACTATCTGATCGCCACCGAGCTCGGTCTCGCGAACAGCCTGTGGGGTGTCATCTTGCCCGGCGTGGCGACACCGACCGGCGTGTTCCTTTTGCGCCAGTACATGTTGACGCTGCCGGATGACCTGATCGAGGCGGCGCGCATGGATAATGCCAGCGAGTGGCGGATTTACTGGCGCATCGTGCTGCCACTGTCCGCGCCTGCCCTTGCCGTGCTGGCAATCTTTTCCGTCATGTGGCGGTGGAACGAGTTCCTGTGGCCGATGGTGGTGCTGAACCGTAGCAGCAAGTTCACGCTCCAGCTTGCGCTCAATTCCTTCCAGGGAGAGCTGGCGACGCAGTGGAATTATGTATTGGCAATGACGATGCTGACGCTGCTGCCTGTGACCGTCGTGTTCCTGCTACTGCAGCGGCAGATCACGCAAGGAATTGCCTCGGCGGGAGTGAAATAACATGGCCGCACTGGCGCTTCATCGGATCATCAAGCGGTTCGGCGATGTGGACGTCATCAAACGCGTGAGCTTCGAGATCGCCGACGGGGAGTTCGTGGTCTTCGTCGGTCCGTCAGGCTGCGGCAAATCGACGCTGTTGCGTATCATCTGCGGACTGGAAAGCGCAACCGAAGGAGATGTGTTGATCGAAGGTCAGCGGGTCAACGATATACCGGCCGCGCGACGGGGCCTGGCACTCGTATTTCAATCCTACGCGCTCTACCCACACATGACCGTCTTCCAAAACATGGCTTTTGGGCTGGAAAACCTGAACACGCCCAAGCAAGAGATCGCCGCACGCGTGGCAGAGGCAGCTCGTATGCTTCAGCTCGAACCCTACCTGCAGCGCCGGCCGACCGCGCTGTCCGGCGGGCAGCGGCAGCGCGTGGCGATCGGGCGCGCCGTCGTTCGCGAACCGAAGATTTTTCTGTTCGACGAGCCGTTGTCCAACCTGGATGCCGAGCTGCGGGTCAGTATGCGCGGTGAGCTTGCCGAGCTTCATCGGCGCTTGGGAACGACGATGATCTATGTGACGCACGACCAGGTCGAGGCAATGACGATGGCCGACAAGATCGTTGTCCTGCGAGCAGGCGCCGTCGAACAAGTTGGTGCGCCGCTGGAGCTTTATAATGCCCCCGCCAATCGTTTTGTAGCCGGCTTCATCGGGTCGCCGCGGATGAACTTCCTGGAGGGGCGAACGGTGGCTACCACCGCACAAGGGGTTATGGTCGAAGTGCCTGTTGTCGGAGTTCTCCACGCCCCGGCCAGGTTGCCGACCGGGACGGAGGTAACGCTTGGCATAAGACCAGAGCATGTGCGCACGGGCACCTCATCGGTGAATGAGGTCAGCGCCGAGGTGGTCAACGTGGAACAGCTCGGTGGACTGAGCTACGTGCGGCTCGCCGCACCCGAACTGACAGTTCAATTGCATGGGCAGACCGGACTCACCTATGGACATCGCGCGGAGGTGCATCTTCCCCCGGAGGCGATCCACGTCTTCGATGCGGATGGCTGCGCCGTTCCGCGTCTTGTCTCGGCGACGAGCAATGTTGGGCTGCCGGCGTGATACCGCTGCGCGCGGTGGAGCGGGCGGAGGATACAGATCGCGGCCTGCTGCTGCATTGCGATCGAGGCATCGACTGCCGGATCAGCTTGCTGGCCGCCGATCTCGTACGGGTCCTATTCCTGCGCAACGGGGTACCGCGACTTGATCGTACCTGGACTGTGCTGGCGCATGGTGCGGCCGACGTGCCGTGGGAAGGGCGCGACCGGCTGGACGAAGCAAGCTGGCCAGTGCCGGAGTTCCACGTGGCTCGCACGGCGGAGGGCATCACGCTTGGCACCGCGGTGTTGTCGCTTGAAGTCGCGCTGCGCCCGTTGCGAGTGACCTGGCGCTTGCCCGATGGGCGTGTCTTCGCCGCCGACCGCGCAAACCATCCGTACGGCTTCGGCCGCAGTGGGACGCTACTGCACGCTCAGACGCGGCACGAGGCCGACTGCTACTACGGTCTAGGCGACAAGACGGGGCCGCTGAATTTGCACGGCCGGCGACTGCGTATCGCCATGCTGGACAGTCTTGGTTTCGACCCGCGTAGCGGCGATCCACTATACAAGCACTGGCCGTTCCTGTTGGTGCGGGATGGCGCCACCGGAACTGGCTACGGTGTGTACTATGACAACGGCGCGCGCGCCGAGTTCGACCTCGGCTGCGAGCGAGACAACTACTACGGTGCGTACCGCAGCTACGAGGCACGCGACGGCGATCTCGACTTCTATCTGATCCTCGGGCCGCGACTTGCCGAGGTAACGCCGAAATTCCTCGAACTGACAGGTCGTCCGGCGCTGCCGCCACGATGGTCCCTGGGTTTTGCACAGACGGCAATGGCGATTGCGGATGCCCCCGATGCGCAGTCGCAAATTGAGGCGTTCATTGACCGGTGTGCGGCCGAGAACATACCGCTTAGCGCATTCCACTTCGGTTCCGGCTACACCATGCGGGAAGGCCGGCGATACGTGTTCACGTGGAATCGGGAGAAGTTCCCCGAACCACAACGGCTTACCCAGCGCTTTCACGACGCCGGGATCAAGGTCGTTGCCAATCTGAAGCCGTGCCTGCTGGAGGATCACCCGGCTTTCGCGCAGGTCGCTGCCGCCGGCGGTTTTGTGCGCCAAGCAGACGGCACTCCTTCGATCGCGCAATTCTGGGATGGCGAGGGCGCGCATATCGATTTCACAAGTCCTGCGGGGGGCGGCTGGTGGCAGAACGGATTGGCCACACGGGTTCTGGCGCAGGGAATTGATGCTGGCTGGAACGATAACAACGAATACAACCTACCAGACGACGACTCCGCTTGCGCCGGTTTCGGCCGGCCCGTGCCGCTTGAGTTGATCCGCGGCGTGCAGGCACTTCTCATGACGCGCGCCACGCTGGAGCAGCAGCTTGTGTCGGCGCCGGGCCAGCGGACGTTTACGGTGACGCGGGCCGGATGCCCGGGCGTGCAGCGTTATGCTCAGAGTTGGAGCGGCGACAACAAGACGAGCTGGGAAAGTTTGCGCTGGAACCTGCGTACCGGGTTGCAGATGAGCCTTTCGGGTCTGCTCAACACCGGCCATGACGTTGGCGGTTTTGCTGGCCCGGTGCCGGAGCCGGAGCTGCTGGTTCGGTGGACCCAGGCTGGGCTACTGCACCCGCGCTTCATCATGAATTCGTGGAAATCAGGCGGCGTGTTCACCAGCCCCTGGTTGCATCCGGAGGTGCTACCGGCGATCCTCGCCGCGATCCGGTTGCGCCTGCGGTTGATGCCAACGCTGTACAGCTTGATTCATCGCGCTGCGTGTAGCGGCGAACCTGTGATCAGGCCGCCTTTCCTGACTTTCGGCGACGATCCGCGCACCTGGGAGGATAGTGATGAGCTGATGCTCGGCCCGTTCCTGCTCGCGGCTCCGGTCGTGGTGCCCGGAGAACGGGCGCGCCGCGTGCATATTCCAGCAGGGCCAGAGTGCTGGTTCGACTTCTGGACCGAAGAGCGTTTGCCCTCCGGCGCGGCGACTTTTCTGGCGGCGCCCCTCGATCGGTTACCGCTGGTAGTTCCTGCGGGGGCAATTGTGGCGATGACAGATCCGGCGGCTGGCTTCGCGAGGCGCCACGACGAGCCTTCCCGTTGCGTGCTGGTCTTTCCAGGCGAGGGTCATGGCACAAGTCAGTTCGTGCTGATCGAGGACGACGGAGTTACTGCGAATGGACCAATGACAGAAATACGTCTGGGATTGTCATGGACGCCGCACGAGGTGCGCGTGAGCGCTGCGGCGTCTGGAGACTATTCTTTGCCGTATCAGCGGATCATGATTCGGCTTCCCGAAGCGGAGCGACGCCCTGTGTACTTGAATTCCACGGATGCTACCCCGGCTTTGGTTCGTGCCGGCAGGTCAGGCTGCCGGCCTCCAATCCGGCGTTGACGCGCCGCCGCCTTCCTGCAACGAAGCCGCGTGTCCTACCGGCAGCAGCACCTTTTGACGATCGAGGGCCTCTACCCTGACGAGATAGGCCATCTGCTCGATCTCGCCGAAAGCTACGTGCTGCTCAACCGCTCCGGCAAGACCCAGCGCGACCTGTTGCGCGGGCGCACGCTAATCAACCTCTTCTTCGAAGACTCCACCCGCACCCGCACCAGCTTCGAGCTGGCCGGCAAGCGCCTGGGCGCTGACGTGATCAATATGTCGGTTGCCAATTCCTCGGTGAACAAGGGCGAGACGCTGCTGGATACTGCGGCGACGCTCAACGCGATGCACTGCGACCTGCTGGTGGTGCGTCACGACCAGTCCGGCGCGCCGAACCTGCTGGCGCAGAAGGTCGATGCCGCGGTGATCAATGCCGGCGACGGCACGCATGAGCATCCCACGCAGGCGCTGCTCGATGCGCTGACGATCCGGCGCCGCAAGGGACGGTTGGAGAATCTCGTCGTCGCGATCTGCGGCGACGTGGCGCATTCGCGGGTGGCGCGCTCCAACATCCACCTGTTGACCACGATGGGGAGCCGGGTGCGCGTGGTGGGACCACCAACGCTAATCCCGCCGGCGGTAGAGCGGCTGGGCGTGGAGGTGTTCCACGACATGGCGGCGGGTCTGGCGGGTGCGGACATCGTGATGATGCTGCGTCTGCAGCGGGAACGGATGGTCCAGGGCAAGGGCGCGGGCGGATTGGTGCCGAGCGCGCGCGAATTCTTCCGCTTCTTCGGACTGGATGCCGGCAAGCTTGCATATGCCAAGCCTGATGCGCTGGTGATGCATCCCGGACCAATGAACCGCGGGGTTGAGATCGACAGCGCGGTGGCCGACGACCCCTCGCGGAGCGTCATCCGCGAGCAGGTTGAGATGGGGGTCGCGGTGCGGATGGCGGTCCTGGATACGCTGTCGCGAGGACCCGGGAATGAGTGACCCCGGCCCCGACACGCTGTTCGTCGGGGCGCGCCTGCTGGATCCGGCAAGCGGGCTCGACGAGCCGGGCGAGCTTCTCGTGCGGGATGGGCGCATCGCCGATTTCGGCCGCGGGCTGGGGCGGCCGGACGGGGCGGTGGTGGTGCAGGAAGGCGGCGCGATCCTATGCCCCGGCCTCGTGGATATGCGCGCGGCGCTGGGCGAGCCGGGCTACGAATACCGCGAGACCATTGCGTCGGCGGCTCAGGCGGCGGCCGCTGGGGGGATTACCACCCTCGCGGCGCTGCCCGACACGGTACCGGCGATCGACGACCCCGCCCTGGTGCGGCTGCTACGCGCCCGGGGCGAGGAGACCGGCAGCCTGACGATCTTGCCGTACGCGGCAATCACCCGCTTCTGCCGCGGCGAGGAGTTGGCGGAACTCGGCCTGCTGGCGGAGGCGGGGGCGGTGGCGTTCACCGACGGTGCGCGGGCGCTGGGTTCCGCGCGGCTGATGCGTGTGGCGCTGGCCTATGCCGGCGGGTTCGGCCGGCGAATCGTGCAGCACCCGGAGGACCCGTCGCTTGCCGCCGGCGGGGCAGCCACCGAGGGGGAGCTTGCCACGCGGCTGGGCCTACCCGGCATTCCAGCCGCCGCCGAGGCAATCCTGGTCGCCCGCGACATCAGGCTGGCACGGCTGACGGGCGGCGCGGTGCATTTCGCCCACGTCTCCACCGGCGAAGCGCTGGAGCTGATCCGCCGCGCCAAGGCGGATGGGTTCGCGGTGACCTGCGATACGGCGCCGCCCTATTTCGATTTGAACGAGACGGCCATCGGCGATTTCCGCACTTATGCGAAATTGTCGCCGCCGTTGCGCTGTGACGCTGACCGGCAGGCGGTGGTGACGGCGCTTGCGGACGGGACAATCGACGCCATCGCTTCGGACCATCAGCCGAGGGACGCCGACGACAAGCGCCAGCCATTCGCCCAGGCAACACCGGGGGGTGCTGGGCTGGCGACGCTGCTCGGGGTGACGCTGGCGCAGGTGCATGGGGGAGCGCTGGGGCTGGCGCAGGCGATCGGGCTGCTGACCGCGCGGCCGGCGGCGCTGCTGGGTGTTGAGGCGGGGCGTCTGGTCAAGGGAGCGCCAGCGGATCTGTGTCTGTTCCATCCCGAGCGGGTCTGGCGGGTGGAGGCTGGGCGTCTGCCCGGCAAGGCGCAGAACACGCCATTCGACGGGCGGGCCCTGGAGGGGCGGGTGCTGGGGACGTGGAAGGCCGGGCGGCGGGTGTTCGCGGGATGACGGGGGCAGATCCCAACAATCGAGTGGAGCGGCTGGCCACTCTGGCAAGCGCGTGGTGCGGCCGCTCGTCCGCGTGCGAAGATGCCGAGGCGGTCGTCCTGACCGACCCTGTGCAATGCCGACGCTGAGCACGTTCTACGGCATCTTGATCCAGATGTTGTGGCAGGACCACCCGCGGCCACACTTTCATGCCCTGTACGCAGAGCACGAGGCACTGATCGATAACATCGCATCGAACTGAGGACTGGAACTTATGCGCTCAGAGGCAGTCGCCCAGGAAGATCGAGCCGCTTCCATAACGCCAGCCGTACGGGTCTCCGCGCCGTGGCGGGTGCGAGAGGTCACGACGCTGCCCAATTACCGGTTATCGGTGTGCTTTGTGGATGGTCTTACCGGCACGATTGATCTCTCCGCACTGATTGCTTCACCGGAAGCGGGAGTTTTCGCGCGCCTCCGGGACCCGGATATATTTGATCAAGTCTATATCGAACACGGATCGGTCACCTGGCCCGGAGAACTGGACCTCGCCCCCGATGTGATGCACGCCGCCATCAAGGAATACGGTGAGTGGAGGATCGCTCCCTGACCGAGGTCGCGCGCTCGCGCTTTCCTCGGTCACGGGGCGTGCGTTTGATCCCCTGCGCTTCGTTTCGCCCGGAATGACAAGAGCAGCGCAGCACCAGCGTGGTCCAGGACCCGTCCTCGATCCGACGCGCTAGTATAATGCCGTGGCGCCGGTGCGCTACCAGGACGGCCCGTGCCTGCGCCGGCAGTAGCCCGGACAGCACGGCTATGCCTCGGGGGGCAAGATGCGCCGCAAGGCGGCGGGCCATCACGGCGAGCGGACGCGCAAGGATATTGGCCAGGACGAGGTCGTAGGGCGCGCCCGCGCGCACGGCCGGATCTCGCCAGCCGTCTGCCAGGCGGGCCGTGACCAGGGGCGCCACGCCGTTCGCGTGGGCATTGCGGCGGGCGAGGCGGACCGACCAGGGCTCGATATCGGTGGCGAGCACTCTCCGATGCAACAATCGCGCTGCGGCGATCGCCAGGATGCCGGAGCCGGTGCCGAGATCGAGGATGCGGCGCGGATGGCGGTGGGCGAGATGCTCCAGCGCACGCAGGCAGCCGCGGGTCGAACCGTGCTCGCCGGATCCGAAAGCCAGCCCGGCATCCAGACGAAGCGTGATCCGCCCGGGCGTCGGCGCGCCGGCAAGGTGGCTGCCGCGGACAGCGAAACGACGGCCGATCAGTTGCTCGGGGAACGACGCATAGCTTCGCTCGATCCATCCCTCGGCGTGGACCGACGCACGGACCGGGCGCGCATCGAACTGGCTCAGGCCAGCGGCGAGCGCGAGGGCGGCGGCGAGCTCCGGATCGGCGGCGCCGACCGGCTTGATCCCCTCGATCTGCCACAAGCTGGTGGCATGGTCGCGGAAGAAGCCGACGCTGTCGCAGACGCTGCCCAACGCCGCCTCATAGGCCTCGACCGCTGGCTCGGGCACCGTGACCGAGATCCGTTCCAACGCCGGAGGGGTTGCGCGCATGGAGCCACCCCATAGCATGGCGGCCCCCGGGTCGCGGCGAGCTGCATGCCGTCGGGGCTATGTAGAAAACGCCGCGGGAGGGATTCCGATGACGACCGAGACCAGTGGCCGATTTACCGGCCTGACGCCGCTTCTGGCCCCGCGTTCAGTGGCGATCCTCGGCGCATCGAACGATCCGACGCGGATTGGCGGACGGCCGCTGGCCTACATGAAGGTATCCGGGTTCAAGGGCGCGATTTATCCGGTCAATCCGAACCGGCCGGAGGTGCAGGGCGTCAAAGCTTATGTCTCGGTCGCGGAGCTGCCGGAGGCGCCGGACGTGGCGATCGTCGCCGTGCCGGCCAATATCGCGGTGGCGGCAGTAGAAGAACTCGGCCGCCGCGGCACCAAGGCGGCGCTGGTGTTCACCGCCGGGTTTGCCGAGGTGGATGCGGACGGCGAGGCGGCACAGGCGCGCATGGTGGCGGTGGCGCGGGCGCATGGGATGCGGGTGCTCGGCCCCAACTGCCTCGGCGTGTTCGACGGGCAGACCGGCTATTACGCGACGTTCTCTTCTTCGTTCGACAGCGGCTGGCCGATGCCCGGGCGGATCGGCATTGCCAGCCAGTCCGGCGCCTATGGCACGCACCTCTACACACTGGCGCGCAATCGCGGGATCGGCGCCTCGGTCTGCATCATGACCGGCAACGAGGCGGATGTGACGGTGGGCGAGTGCATCGGCTGGCTGGCCGAGAGCCCCGAGGTAGATGTGATTGCGGCGTATATCGAGGGCATCCGCGAGGCGCCGGGTCTGATTGCAGCGTTCGAGACGGCGCGGGCCGCCCGCAAGCCGATTGTGATGATGAAGGTGGGACGGAGCGCGCTGGGCACGGCGGCGGCACGTTCGCACACCGCCTCGATTGCCGGGGACGATGCGGTGACCGAGGCGGTCATGGCCGAGTTCGGCGTGGTGCGGGCGCGCACCTCCGAGGAGATGCTGGACATCGCGCAGACGGCGACGCGCCGGATCTATCCAGTGCACAACACGCTGGGGATGTTCACCGTATCGGGCGGCGCCGGCGTGCTGGTAAGCGACGTGGCGGAGCAGGTTGGGCTGCCGATGCCCCCGATGCCGGAGGACGCACAGGCGCGGTTGCGCGGTCTGGTGTCGTTCTGCGCTCCGCGCAACCCGGTGGATGCCACGGCGCAGGTGGGCAATGACCTGAACCTGCTGGAGCCCTTTTTCGAGTCGGTGGTGCGGGACGGTGGCTACACCTCGGTGCTGGCTTTCTTCACCATGGTGGCCTCGTCGCGTCGCTGGCCGGGGATGCTGGAGAAGCTGAACGCGGTGCGGGCGCGGTATCCTGACCGGCTTTATGTGCTGTCGGTGATCGCGCCGGCCGAGGGCGTGCGTGAGCTGGAGGAGCAGGGGTGGATCTGCCACGAGGATCCGAGCCGGGCGGTGGTGTCGATCGCCGCCATGGGGCGGTTTGGGGTCGCTTTCGCGGCTGAGGCGCCCGGGCCTTTGCCAGTGGTGGCGCCAGTTACGTTGCCGGCGGCGATGCCGAGCGAGGCCGAGGCCAAGCTTCTATTGGCGGGGGCAGGAATCCGATCGGTGCCGGAACGCGCCTGTGCGGCGGAAGCCGCGGCGGTGGCGGCAGCCGAAGGTCTGGGGTTCCCGGTGGTGATGAAAATTCTGTCGCCGGACATTTTGCACAAATCGGAGATGGGCGGGGTTCTGCTGAACGTGGCCGATGCGGCCGCGGTGCGGGATGGGTTCGGCGTGCTGATGAAGCGGGCGTTGCACGCAATTCCCGCTGCGCGGATCGAGGGCGTGCTGGTGGCGAAGCAGATGCGCGGCGGCGTGGAGTGCATTCTGGGCATCCACCGCGACCCGGTGTTCGGCCCAATGGCGATGTTCGGCTTGGGCGGCGTGTTCGTGGAGGTGCTAAAGGACGTGGTGTTTCGCCGCTGCCCGTTCGGTGTGGATGTGGCGGAGGCGATGATCCGCAGCGTGCAGGGGGCGCCGCTTCTGCTGGGCGCACGGGGGCGGAAGCCGGTCGATGTGCCGGCCTTGGCCGCGATGCTGGCTCGGTTGTCGGTGTTCGCGGTGCAGGCGGGGGATCGGTTGCGGGCGGTGGACCTGAACCCGGTTTTCGCTATGCCGGAGGGTGAGGGGGCGTTCGCGGCTGATGCGGTGGTGGACATTGGCTGAGGGGGCGAGAGGCGTGAATCGCTGCCTTTAGCTTCTACGCGGCGCTCGCCTACGGGCGCGAACAGGCCTCGACCGAGCGGCATGCCTGCGCTTGCCGGCGTTTCCCGGCATCGCCTCGGCAGCGTCGCCGAGGCCGGCGAGCACGACCGGCTGCCGATCGGGGAACTCAGCGATGATCTGCAAGCGCCCCCCCATGGCGGTGACGTAGTTGCTTAGGGTCGAAAGCAACAGATCAGTGCGCTTCTCGAGGCGGGAAACATTTTCCTGCTTGATGCCGAGTAGCTTGGCCATACGCTCCTGCGTCAGGGTGCGGGCTTTTCTGAGGTCCTGAAGGGTCAGATATTCGGCGACCAGCTCGCGGGCCCGCGCTGCGATGGCGCGCTCGGCGGGAAACTTCTTCAGAATGTCGTCAACAAGGATAGCCATTCATTCATCCTCTTTGCTCAGTCGCGCCAAATGATCGTCGAACCGTGCGTCCGCCTTTGCGATCAGTTGCCGGTAGAAGCGAGCGGTGCCTGCCCGGACTTGTCTCCGGCAAAAAGAAGAATCACCCACCGGGACGGATCGAAGGCATAGGCGACGCGCCAGACCCCGTCTGCTGCATCGTAGGGGCCGATCTTCTTGACGCGAACGAACATGGCTCCTGTCCTGACCCGGCGCAGGACACCACCACGAATCGCAGGGCGTCAAGCAAATCCGCGGCGAAAGCTGAGGATGGCAGCGGGGTTTTTGCACCACAGTTTTGGGGTCACTCACAAAATCCGCAGACTTCCGCGGCTTTCACGCCGCCGGCGCCGCCGAACTGTCGAAGTTGGGTTAGATGGCAGCCAAAACCCCATTGCTGGGGCAACGCCCCGAGCGCAAGCTAAGGATGTACTCGAAGGCCGATCTCGCCTTGAATCTAGTTCTGTTGAGCTCCCAGTGGTCCGGGTTAAACCATTCATCCGGATCACCCATCAGCCCGGTTGAGCGCAGATGGCGTGCCAACCAGTGCCAACCAGCTGCTTCCCGATCGCGCCGTGAAAAAAACCAGGTAAGTCGAGCCAGCGTCAGCGTGGGCTCGGTCAAACTCTATTTGTGCCACGTTCATTCAACGAGCACTAGCGAGCTGGCGCATGGCTTTGGTAGCCGGCCGAGTTCTACTCGCATGCTGCCGCGGCCCAAGCGTCTTTTTTGTTGTAGTATTGGAGTCCAGCGGAGGGCAGACTCCTTGCTCGAGCCTCGTGTAATACTCCTGGAACGACAAGGTGCTCGCGGGGCGCTCAGTATACCTTCCTTCCCTAAACTCATGGGCCAACTCAATGAGGCAGTCGTTTATCTTGCTCGGTGACAAACTTGCGGGGATAACGGCCGAATAGCCATAGGAGCGCAATCGCTCTGCTTGGGCGCCGAGATCGAAGCAGACGACTGGCAGACCTTCGGATAGGGCTTCGCTAAGCGTGAAGCAATATGTCTCGCCGACTATGCTGGGGACGAAGACAAGGTCTGGAGTAACTTCGTCTAGAAGTCTAGGGAGGTCTGACAGATTGTACCGCCCAGAAATCGACACTTTCTCGAGTTCTAAAAGCTCGCTATCGTTTGAGGTGTAGCCGATAACGGCAAATCGAAGGGCAAGTCGACGGCGCTCCGAGTCCGCTATCATAAGTTTCAGTTCTGAGAACCCCTTCTCTGGGCCAATGCCCCCCAGAACCGCGATGACGACCTCGCCGAATCTTCTACGACCACGTAGAGCATCGGCACGTGGTCTTGACTCTGGATGCGGAATAATCGTGATGTTCGACAACTCGAATCTGCGACGGATTATGTCGGCGGCGAATGTGGATGGAGCGATCACCAGGTCTGCGCCCTTAAGAGTGGCACCATGAACGTCGAGCCACTTCGTGATACGAAAGTCGGACGCCGGATCGAGCCCCAATACATCGCTGAGCTTGCCGGAAGAAGCACACTTCTGGCAATCGGGTATGGATGGCAGCGCACAATATTTTCCGGACGAGTTTAGAAGATGTAGCCGAGGACAGACAGCATGGAAGTCATGGATTGTCACGACGATCTGACGAGAGATCGTTCTCAACTTCTCCACAAAATCGCCACCAACCACAGGAAGGAAATGAAAGTGACAACGCAACACGTGACCGTCGTCGAGAACACTACGGAGAAAGTTGAGCATTTCCGCTGGTGCGAGGGTGATTGCAACTCCTAGCTTAGTATTGGATAGCTTCAGTCGGTCGGCGCCGTCCACTGATAATAATAGCGGTGCTATTCCCTGTCCGAATTCAAATCGCATGAGATCGCGCACGTGATTTTCCAACCCGCCTCCCCTCTCGTGGGCAATATGAACTACAACCGGCCGCTTCATTGCCTTAAAGATCTCTGCCGTGACGTTTGCACGATAAGGCTTGGCCGGGTCGGAGCGCACATGGCGCCATATCAATTCGGGGTACTCGGGGTACATTTCCTGAAGCTGGGCGCCGTTGAGCTGCATCAGAGCGTCGCGGCCTTCGCCAAACGACACAGAACCCTTGTGAAACACAAAAAGATCGCAGGCCAAGAGGTGCTTCCAACCGAGGTCCGCTGCCACCATGCACCAGTGATTCTCCTCGCCATACCCGCGGCCCCAGCGTTCATCGAATGTCCCAACCTCTTGGAGAGCATCCCCACGTAAATACATGCAAAATCCCACTCCGGTGGGCAGCGGAACGGTCGCTCCACCGTTGACTTTTCTGAACGCTGCATCAATCTGCGCCAGAGACATCCCGTGGGGCAACTCATTGACCACACGCGGAACCGGGTAGCTACAGATGGTGGCGTTATTTGAAAATGGAGTGACGGACGCCACATTATCCTCTGAATATGCGGCCACCTTTAATCGCTCAATCCAGTGCGGAGGAACCAACGTGTCGGAATTCAGCAGGACGACATCTTCATTCTGAAAGCTGCAGCGCGAAAGCGCCGCGTTGACGCTTCCCACGAATCCCCGCGTAACACGGCTCTCGATCAGTTCAAACTGAGCCGCACTCGCGCGCTCCCTTAGCCAGGAGGCAAGCTCTTCTTCGGGAGAGCAGTCGTTTACCACAATTACGCGTGTGCCTGGGAGCAGCAGGCTGGCCGTTACCGACTCCACACACGCAATGGTGTCCTGCGTTCCCCTATAGACGGGAATTATGACGCAGGTGCTTGCCGAATTAACGCGCGCGGCAGGTATCTCGAGAGTAGTCCATATATCACTGCCGCGGCCAGCGGCTCGTACTCTGGCTAACTCGGTCGCAGCTGCCTTAGACAATCCAGCCAACTTCGAACGCACGTTGAGCCTGCGGGTTGCAATAACGGTTCGGACCTCAGTAACGAGATCGGCTAAATGACGACGTAAGAAGGGACCGAATAGGGGCGTGGCTTTGCTGCCGGAGTCCGCAATCCAAAATTTTCCTTCAATGCTGTCCAGCGTAAAGTCGAATCCGGCCGCACTGGCGCCCAGAGCTTGGGCAACATCAGACCGGGGGAATGTGGTCGCGGATGTGATCACGCCGGAGTCAGTGACGACGCTCAAGTCTATTCCGCTGCGAGGGGCCGCCGGGTCAAATACCCATCCTGCAACGCGCTCTCCAGACACTATGTCAAGCGACTTACGATATTGAAACTGCCAAGTCTGTATCGGGGAAGAGATCCTTGGGCGTCCTTTGGCATCTATCTCGACCTCAATCCGGTGTTCGTTCCCATCGTAACATTCTTCGGGCATCGGTATATCGAACCCGTCGTAACCGCCGCGATACGAGAAAGCCGCGAGATCGGAGCGATAACTGTTCGCCACCGCCTTGCCTGCTTCTCGCTCGTCCACGAGGATACGAAGCCGCACTGGAGAGGGATCTGCGCAGAGCCTTTGAACCCAGCCCCGGATACGGCCAGCGCCGATGTCAACCATGCCCGTATATCGGTTCGGGCCAAAGCGATATCCAATCGGGCCATAATTACCAACACTTAGATAGAACTCCTGTTCCTCATCTCGGTCGGGCCTGAGACTCCGGATTTCAACGAAAACCAGGGGACCGACCCTTCGGACTGTATAATCGCGGTTGAAGGTCAGAGTTTGCTGCTTACCGACGAGCTGGGCAGAAACGGATATATCATGGCTGAAATCGAGCTCCTGATCGCTCATGATGATGAATCCCCCCGCTACAACCACGACTTCTTCTTTCTGGTTTAGCAGGAACATCGACAGATCCTATGGGGCTGGAAGGGCTCCTACACCGCCATAGTGTAGGTGTCATCCGCTGGTCTGTGATAACGCAGCAGCATTATCAAGCTTTCGTAAATTGCTGGAACGAAGGTCCTGCAATGTCATACACTAGAGCATGCGAGCTTATGGAACGCCCAAAAACCAAGCCGCGACGTCCCCGCCGCCGCATTATGTAGCCGGTTCTCGGATTTTGAGCCTGTCTGGCTTGACTCTCAGCGACGGTCTCGGCCCACGCCAGGACCGTGGGCTCAAGTGTGGTAGGCGCCAGCCCCAAAAGCACATTGGTGTCAAGCAGGATGATGGCCGGTTGTGACTCACGCGTCGTATTCAGGGCTGGAAAAATCCAGTGGGCGGGTGCCACGCACGCGCACTTCGGGGAAGCCGCATCCACCCTGGGGAACTAAGGTCACGCGCATCGCCGCGGCAACGCGCATCGCTATGGCGGTGGGCTCCGCGCCCACGGCGGGCGGAGCGGCGCGCTTGAGGCTCTCGGCGAGGATCTGGCGTGCCTCCTCGCCCAACTCACGGGCAAGGCACGCGACGGCAGCCCCCTTGCCGCCAGCAGCACGATCCCGGCGCGTTCCGCATCCGCGCTTCGCTCTTGCGGGCGCCGGCGAGCGCGTCCATCTCGCAACCAGTTCCTCGGCCGACCACCTTTGCTGCATCACTTCGCCCCCCGACTCGACTCAGCCGGGCAAGCTTACCGCTGCCGCGGGGGACCGTCCCCCAGATGGCCATTTTGCGCAGCTTTGTGGTCACTGGGCCGCGAGACGCTCACCTGTTGCTTCAAGTCCAGACGCGGACGCTCGATGGCACCCTGCGCTCACTGTTCGAAAGCTGGCACCCCAGACTCGCCAATGACAATCAGACCGAAGTTCCCCAGGCGGACGTCGCGTGAGGCCCCCACACTTCTGCATGCTCTCGGTATACTCGCCCCATGACACTCACGGACGTTGAATCACCCGTCCTGGCGGCAAGGTTCGCGGCGGCAACCGCCGGCGGCGGCGTCGCGCTGGATGCGTATTCCAAAGCCGTCTCCCAAACCTTCGCCTCCCCCTCCGACGCCTTCGAACATTACCTCGCCGCCGGACGCACAGCGGCACCGGAACTGTTCCCCTTCATCGAAACGGCCTGGTACGCCTCCCAGCTCGCCAGCCTCTCCCCGCCGCTGGAAATCCCCGCCACGGTCACCCCGTTCGACCACTACGTCACCATCGGCGCCCGGCACGAAGTCAGCCCGATGCCGCTCTTCGATCCGCTCTATGTCAGGGCCCAGAACCCCCAGCTGGCGGCCATCGATGTGTTCGATTTCCTCTTCAACCCCGCCTTCGTGAACACCGATCCGCACCCGTTCTTTTCAAAGCGCGGTTACAGCGCGATAAACACCGACGTGGCTAGCGCCGGCCTCGATCCCTTCGCGCATTTCGTGCATAGCGGGTGGCGGGAGCGGCGGGTGATCCATCCGTTCTTGGGCCCCGACCAGTACCGCCGGCTCGGCTTCCCGGCCGACAGCGACTGGACCACATTCCAGAACTGCCTCGCCGCCGCGTTCGCCAACCCCGCGCTGTCTTCCAAGCAACCGCTGTTCGATCCCGCCCATTACGCACGGTCGCTGGCATCCTGCGGGCAGGCGGAGCCGATCGGCGCTCCGCTGCAACATTACCTCACCACCGGCTGGCGCAAGAACGCATCGCCCTTTCCGCTGTTCGATCCGGCGCATTTCCTGGGCCAGCAGCCCGCCGTCCGGACCGGCGTCGCCCCCTACGTCGAGTACCTCAGCGATTTTTCACACGCCTGCAGTCCGCATGCGCTGTTCGACCCGGCGCATTACCAGCAATCCGTCACGACCAACCTCCTGCCAAACATCTCGCTGCTGGAGCATTTCGTGCGCTGGGGCGCTGCGGACGGCCTGTCCCCCCATCCCCGGGTCATCGTGGCGCCGGCCTTTCCGTCGCGGTACTCCGGCCTCGCCGCCGCATGCGCGTTTCCGGACGCCTCAGGCCGCACGATGTGGTTGTGTGTGCTGCGGGATCCGGATCGGCTGCGCCACGAGCTTGCGGACATACATCAGTTCGAGCCAGCGCTGAACGCGCATCTTCTTCAGGATCTTCGTCTGCACCCTGCCTCCAACCCCCTTTCAGGATTCGACAGATCCCTCATGGCGACCACGATCCGGTGCGCCCGCTGCCACTGCCTCTCCGTCTCCCTCTCGCCGCTGCGGGAGGACCTGACAGCGGCGCTACTGTCTCCGTCCCTGCTACTGGCAACCAGCGCGCGCCCCTGGCTGACGCTGCTATCCTGCGCACCCGGCATGGTGCGCTACTGGCACATGTTCTACGGCCCCAAGGCGGCGGCCGACTGCCACGTTCCGGCCGACCTGCCCCGCGCCGCGCTCTTCGTCGCGCAGCTCGTTACGTCAGCGTTGCCCGACAACCTGGTGGTGAAGACCGATCCGCTGGGCGTCGCGCTGCTTCGCAATCATGGCCCACAGATCCTGGGCCCGCCATCCCGGGTTTCGCTGTTGCTCGACTCTCGCGATCTGGATCCGGACGACCGGCGCTGGATGTCGGAATTCATCGCCGTGCGCTACGCGGAATTTGCCTCCCTGCTTGTGCACCACTGGGATGACCCGGTGTCCGTCGCCGGCTGGAAGGCGGATGGCCTCGCGGCGGGGCCGCGCGTCACCGTGCTGTAGGGTCCGGACCCGATGAAGGTAAGCGCCGTTCTGAGCTGCAGCCAGGAGGGTTTGCTGCTGGCCCGGTCGATTGACAGCGCCTTGCGCGCCGTCGAGGCGTGCGGCTTCGCGGACGATTGCGAGCTGATCGCGGTCGCGGACAACGCCAGCAGGACAACCCTGGACGTCCTCGCTTCCTATGGCACCAGGCCGGGCCAGGTGCTGAACATCGCCGTCGCCGACCTTGGCCTGGCGCGCAACGCGGGCGCGGCCGCCGCGCGCGGGGAGCTAATCCTGTTCCTGGATGGCGATGACCTCTGGTGCCGGAGCTGGGTCGGTGCCGCGTGGTCGGCATATTGCGCCTGCGATGCGCCGCGTCTCTCGGTGCTGCACCCGCAGTACAGCGTGTTCTTTGGCACGCGCTCGGAGATCCTGGTGCACATGGACTGGCGGGACCCATATCTCGATCCGCGCGGCCTGTGTGTCCGCAATCACTGGACCTCACTGTGCGGCATCGGGCGCGAATTCCTGCTCGAACAGCCTCTGCCCAAAGCCGACCCCTCCCGGCGCCATGGGTTCGAGGACTGGTCATGGTACGCCGACATGGCAGCGCGCGGCTTCCGGCATGTCACGGTTCCCGGAACGGTGCACTTCATCCGCTTGAAGGCCGGCGACTCGTTGCAGAAGGCCACGCAGGGATACTGCCGTATACCTCGGTGGAGTTCGCGGAGTATCTTGCCGCGGATGACCCGACACGTCCTTACGATCTCTGAACCGGACCAGCTCCGTACCAGGCGATGATCCGCGGTTTCCGCGTCCCCGTGATCCTGATGTATCATTCTGTCCGCGAAGCCCGCGGGGGCAGCATCTATCGGACCGCGATCAGCCCCGACCGCTTTGACCGCCACATTGCCTACCTGACCTCCTGCTATCGCATTCTGCCGCTTACCGAATTTGTCGCGGCGCTGACAAGCCTGGCGCGGACCGACGGGATCGCGTGCGTCACGTTCGACGACGGCTTTGCCGACAACCTGGGCGCGGCCCGCGAGATCCTGTGCAAATACCACTGCCCCGCGACCGTCTTGGTACCCACCGGGTTCGTGGACCGGCGCTATTTCTGGTGGGATGTACTGCCCGCCATCATCCAGGCCGCGCGGGAGCATCCGGAAAGCGTCGAGGCGATATTTCAGGCGCGCCTGCCCGGTATCAGGCTTTCGGGGGCCGGGGGGGCACCGCCCGACCCGTTCACTTCGGTCTGGGACCGCTTGCGCCGCCTGCCGCTTGATGACGTTTACCAGATCGTGGAAGAGCTTGCCACGCGTTGCGGTATCGGACTGAACGACCTGCCCCGGCCCGCCACGTCCACCGAGCTGCGGGAGCTGTCGGAATGGCCGTTCGAAATCGGGGCCCATGCAATATCGCACCGGCCGCTTCCCGCCCTGTCGCTTGCCGAGGCGAAGGTCGAGATAGAGAGCTCGCGCGCCTGTCTGGAATCTCATACGGGGCGTCCGGTCCGCACCCTCTCTTACCCGTTCGGCCTGTCCGATCGTGATGTGGCCGTGGCCTGCCGGGACGCCGGCTACCTGTGCGCGGTCGGCGTGGCGCGCTATCCGGACTATCCGCTCTCCTACATCGATGCGTTCAATCTCCCGCGGCTCGACGCGGCGGACGGTGACGTGGACGAGCTCAGGTCGCTCCTAGGCGATGTCGGGGACAGGAACATCGGTCGTTTTGTCACCCGCGGCACGTGCCGGCCCGAACCGGTATCGATCAGCCCGGAACGGCGCCACAACTTCGCCAGCGTGCAAACCGCCGTGTCATCACCGGCACAGTTCCGTGGCGGTGATTTCTTCCGCGTCACCCCGGTCAGCCGCGTCTGGGGCTGCGATCGCGGAACGCCATTGGACCGGCCCTATATCGACCGCTTCATCCAGACCCACGCCGGTGATCTTCATGGCCGGATCCTGGAAATCAAGCAGGCAGAATACGCCGCGAAACACGCGCGCGCGGGCAGCCACATCGACATTCTTGACATCGACCCCACCAATACCGAAGCAAACGTCATCGATGACCTGCAGACATGCACGAGCATCGCCGACGAGACCTATGACTGCCTCATTCTGACCCAGGTCCTTCAGCTCATTCCCGATGTGGAACGCGCGGTCGCCACGGCGGCACGGATCCTGCGGCCCGGCGGAACCCTGCTGCTTACGGCGCCCGGCATCACGCAGGCCGGGTCGTCGCATGACGGGGAGTTCCTCTGGTCATTCTTCGGGCCCGGACTGAAGCGGGCACTGTCCGCCCATTTTGACCCGCGCAAGCTGCTGGTCCATTCCCACGGCAATGTCGGCCTGGCGGCCGCGTTCCTGATGGGTCTGGCGGTGAATGAAGTGCCACCGGACCTGTTCTCCGCCGAGGATCCGGAATACCCGATCGTTCTTACCGCGCGCGCATTGAAGCCGTTGCCCGTCCCCTCGGAAATCCACTGGACCCGCGCCGCGTCCGTGCCGGATATCAGCGTCATCATTCCCATGTTCAACGCGGAACGGACGATCAGGGGAACGCTGTTCAGCGTGTCACGGCAAAGCCATGACAGCTACGAAATCCTCGTGATTGACGACGGCTCCACCGATGCCTCGCGGCGCATCGTGGAGGAAACAGCCCGGGCGTCACAGGGAAGGATCACCGTGCTTCAGCACGCGGACAACGCGAACCGCGGCCTGAGCAAGTCACGCAATCTGGGCTTGCGGCATGCCTGCGGTGAATTCGTGGTGTTTCTGGACGCGGATGATACCATCCACAGCGAAAAATTCGCCCACGACATCGCGATCGTGCGCGCCCACCCGGAAATCGCGGCCGTGGTTGGCCGCGCGCTGTGGTGGTGGGACGGCAAGGGTGAGCAGGACGCGCATCTGGACATGGTCTTTGAACCCGCGAACCGCGTCCTCCAGCCCCCGGAATTCTTCGACGCCACCTACGAGACGCAGGCCGGTGGCGTGCCGCCCTGCGTCCACAGCTGGATGGTCCGCAAGTCGGCACTCGAGGCGATCGAGCCATTCGATCCCTACGTGCTGACCTATGAGGACCAGAAGTTTCTTGCGGAACTGACCCTCCGCTTTCCCATCTACGTCGCGGCTACCTGCCTCTGTGAATACCGGCGCCGGGAAGAGACGCTCTGGGCCTCGGCGGTCACGTCGGGAACCGACCCGGTTGCCCGCGCACGGTTCGTGGAATGGAAGACCAGACTGAGGCAGACAGCCACGGCGTATTTGCGATCGCCGAAGGAGTAGAACAAGCCGACCCGTGCTCCATCGTGTCATCGGGGATGCCTTGCTGCGCGCGCAGCGTCCTTGCTGGGGCAGCTTCCGAACGAGTGAGACTATCGGAATGAATGACGGCTGTGTGCCGACGCAGCGGCGACGGTCGGACGACGAACATCACAGCCAGCGCAGTGACGACCCCTGAACGAGCGAATATGGATCTGCACACCGTGCTCGTTTGTATGCTGCAGCCACGTCGGTAGGTAGCTGCCGACTCGAACATAGAGCGACGCTTCTTCGGTGAGAAGCCGGCAGCGAATCCGCAGTTGTTGCGAGAGCAATCGCCGGTGACCTATGCCGCGGCCGAACGTGCGCCGTTGCTGACCATCATAGGCTTGCGCGACACGCGCGCGCCGTATCCCGCGTCGATTGCTTTCTATAAGACCGCACTGGAGGACGGGGCACCTGTCGGGCTGCTCGCCGATCCGTCTGCCGGGCATTTCTCAGGCGATCCGCGGGGAATCATCGCGTGGTATTCGGCGACGTTCGCTTGGCTGGCGCAGCATGGTGTTCCGGCGATCCCAGACGTGGTGCTTCCGAAGTGAGGGGCTTGCGGTGTTGATCTTGCGAAGTGGGTCGCCCCGAAGACAGGCAACGCAACGGGCGAGACCCTCACCCGGTTCGCTTCGCGAACCGACCTCTCGCGCATGGCGGGAGAGGTGGACGTGCTCACCCCTTGCGCCGGAGGAATCGGCCGAAAGCGGCTAGCGTGGCATCGGATACGTGGTGCTCGATGCCCTCGGCATCTTGCTCGGCCGCCTCGGCGGGCACGCCGATCGCCTCCAACACATCGACCACCAGTCGGTGGCGTGTCCGGACACGCTCGGCCAGGTTGTCTCCGGTCTCGGTGAGGAACACGCCGCGATAGGGTTTGGCGACTGCCAACCCCTCGCGCTTCAGGCGACCTATTGTCTTGATCGCGGTGGCGTGGGAGACGCCGAGCCGGCGGGCGATGTCGGTCGGGCGCGCCTCGCCCTCGGTGGCGAGCAGGTCGGAAATCAGCTCAACATAGTCCTCAAGCAGCGCGGCCGATTGCGCGGAACGTGCCTTACCGAAGCGCCGCGCCTGGGTGGGCTCGGCCGGCATGTCGGCGCGCCGGGCGGTCAGCGGTGGGTCGGTCACGGAATCGGTCCCTGGCCAGCGGCCAGACCATGGCGCGCGTGGCACCGGAGATCAAGCAATTGGAATCGTCGTCGTCGCCCGCCCGGCAGCCCGCGAAACCACTTGAATCCGACCGCTACGGCTGCGTAAGCTGTTGCCTCGGGCGTCGGAAAACGAACATCAATCAGGGAGGTTTGGGGTGCTTCGGAAAATATTTGCGTGCCTGCTCGGCGGGCTGACCATTGTTGCCGTGACGGTGGCAGCAGCAACCACCGCCGAAGCCCAGGACAAGACGATCAAGATCGGCGTGGTCTATGACCTGACCGGTCCGTTCGCCGGCGGCGGGTCCGATCTGCATTATCTCGGGGCCAAGCTCGTCATCGACTGGTTCAATGAACACGGCGGCATCGACGGCTACAAGGTGCAGCCGATCTATGTCGATGCGCAGAGCAAGCCCGACGTCGCCATCAACGAAGCGGTCCGATTGATCGAGCAGGAAAAGGTGGATATGCTGCTCGGCTTCTATTCATCGGCGGAATGCGTCCCCGCTGCGGCGCGCGTCGAGGAATTCAAGAAGTTCATGTGGATCACCACCTGCATCGCCTCACCGGTGCTGGAAGGGCGCAACCTGAAATACGTGTTCCGGCCCCAGCCCTATGGGACGCAGTGGGGTCTGGCCTCCACCGCGATGCTCGCCGCCTACTCGAAAGCGCAATTGGGCAAAGACCCCAAGGACCTGCGCGTGGCGATCATCCACGAGGATGGGCCTTACGGCACCGATGTCGCCAAGGGCAACGCCGAGGGCGCGAAGGAGGCCGGGCTCCAGGTGGTTCTCGACGAAGGCTATTCCGCCAGCGCGCCCGATCTGTCGTCGCTCGTCACCAAGCTGAAGCGCGCCCGCCCGGATGTGATCCTGCACACCGGCTACAATCCCGATATCACCCTGTTCCTGCGCCAGGCGCGCGAGCTGGGGCTGCATTTCTCCGCCCTGATCGGGCATGGCGCCGGCTATACCGTCTATTCCAAGCTGAAGGAGACGGTGGGCACCGACGCCAACTATTTCTTCGATGTCGATCCGATCTCGATCTGGCAGACCAACCAGAAAGCGCTGCGCCCGGATCTGCCGCCGCTGATCAAGCTGATCGGCGATGAGTACATGAAGGCCAAGCCCGACACCGTCATCAAGTCACCGCATGTCGGCATGTCGGCGTCGAACACCTATCTGTTCCTGACCGATGTGCTGCCGCGCGCCATCACGAAATACGGCGGCATCACTTCGGATGATCTGCGCAAGGCGGCGATGGACACCGATTTGCCGGATGGCGACACCATGCTGGGCTTCGGCGTCAAGTTCCAGGGCCCGGGACAGCCGATGGAGGGGCAGAACGAGCGCGCCTATCCGGTGGTCGTGCAGTATATCGACGACAAGGCCTATGTCGTCTGGCCGAAGGCGCAGCAGGAACGTGAACCCGTGCTGAAGCTGCCGGCCAGCTCGCCCTACGCGGCGCCGTGACCGCGCCTCCGTGCTGGAAGTCACCGGCCTGGTCAAACGCTTCGGCGGCTTCACAGCGGTCGCCAACGTGTCGTTCAAGGTCGATCAGGGCGAGATACTCGGCCTGATCGGCCCGAACGGCTCGGGCAAGAGCACCATATTCAACATGCTGTCCGGCACGCTTGCGCCCACCGCCGGTTCGATCCGGTTCGAGGGGCGTGAGATCGCCGGTACCCCGCCGCACCGCATCATCGATCGGGGCGTCGGGCGCACGTTCCAAATTCCCCGCCCGTTCCGCCGGCTGACGATCTTCGAGAACGTGGCACTCGCCGGTTTCTACGGTCAGGGCCGACACTCCCGTGCTCGCGCGTTCGAGGCAGCGGACCATGCACTGGCGATGGTCGGCCTCACCGCGGACCGCACGGCATCCGTCAGCAGCCTCGGTGCCGCCGGGCTGAAGAAACTGGAGCTGGCCAAGGCGCTGGCGACCGGCCCCAAGCTGCTGCTGGCCGACGAAAGCCTGGGCGGGCTTGACGAAACCGAGATGGACCAGGCCGCGGACATGTTGCGCCGCATCCGCGGGGAGCTCGGCATCACCATCATCTGGGTCGAGCACATCATGGGCGTGCTGATGCGCGTGGTCGATCGGGTCATGGTGCTCGACCACGGCGAGAAGATCGCCGAAGGTCTGCCGGAGCAGGTGGCGGCAGATCCGCGGGTGATCGAGGTCTATCTCGGCACCGATGCCGGCGACGTGCAGGCGTTGACCGCGGCGCGTGCCACCGCGTGAGCGGGATGCTGACCCTTACCGAAGTGGACGCCGGCTATAGCGGCTTCCAAGCGCTGTTCGGCGTTTCGCTGGAAATCGCGGCCGGCGAGGCGGTCGCCGTAATCGGCCCGAACGGTGCCGGCAAGACCACGCTGATGCGGGTGATCTCCGGCCTGGTACGCCCCACTGCCGGCGCGATCAGCATGGAAGGGACCGATCTGCTTGCCACGCCGGCGCATCGCATCCTGGCGCTGGGTATCGCGCATGTGCCGGAGAATCGTCGCCTGTTCGCGCGCATGACGGTCGAGGACAACCTGCGGATGGGCGCCTATGTGGCCACGGCACGACCGAAGTTCCGCCAGCGGCTCGAATTCGTCTATGGCCTGTTTCCGCGTCTGTCGGAGCGGCGCCATCAGTTGGCCGGCACTATGTCGGGCGGCGAGCAGCAGATGTGCGCCATTGGTCGCGCACTGATGTCGGACCCGCGCCTGTTGCTTCTTGACGAACCTTCCGCCGGTCTGGCGCCGGTGATCGTTCAGCAGGTGTTCGAGCTGGTGCGCCGCATCCGCGCCAGCGGCCTGACTGTGCTGATCGTCGAGCAGAATGTCCGCCAGGTGCTGCGCGTGGTCGATCGCGCCTATCTGCTGGAAGCCGGCAGCATGCGAACCACTGGCACTGCCGCCGACCTGCTGGCGGGCGAAACCATCCGCGAAGCCTATCTCGGCGTCTGACAGAGCAAAGGGCACCGTAGGATGTTCGGCATCTTCGACATCTACCTGCTCGAGGCGCTGATCAACGGCGTGCTGCTCGGCGGCGTGCTGGCGCTGCTGGCACTCGGGCTGAACCTGATCTTCGGGGTGATCGACGTGGTGTGGATCTGCTACGTCGAGCTGGTGATGCTGGGTATGTACGGGATGTACTTTCTGTACACCGCGTTCCACCTGCCGTTCCTGCTGGCCGCGCTGATTTGCATTGCCGGGGTCGGCGGACTCGGGGTGATGCTGCATATGCTGGTAATTGCGCCACTGCTCGGCGCCGCCCCGATCAATCAGCTTCTGGCCACCGGGGGCGTACTGTTCTTCCTGCAGAGCTTTGCTACCGTGGCGTTCGGCATCGACTTCCGCAATCTCGGCATTCGCCTGCCGGTGCTGGAAGTCTCCGGCATGTATCTCAGCTACGCAAGATTGCTTGCCTGCGGTGCCGCATTGGGCGGCATGGTGCTGCTCTACTTGTTCCTGGCTCGCACATACACCGGTGCGGCGATCCGGGCGATCGCGCAGGACCGGCAGATCATGCCGCTGATGGGCGTGGATACACGGCGCATCTATCTGATCACCTCGTTGATCGGCGGTGCGCTGGCTGGGCTCGCTGCCTGCCTGCTGGTGCTGCAGTACGACATTCACCCATTCATCGGCCTGACCTTTGGGCCGATCACCTTCATGATCTGCGTGCTCGGCGGGCTCGGTAATATGTTCGGCGGCTTCATCGCCGCGTTCATCTTTGCCGAGATCATCGAGGTCAGCGGCCTCTATCTCGATCTTGAATGGGGCTACGTGTTTGCCTTCGCCTTCTTCATCGCGATGATGTTTGCCCGTCCGCGCGGACTAATGGCGCGGCGGTCGTGAAGCGGGTGCTGCCGTGGGTGGTTGGCGCCGCATTGGTGGCGCTGCCTTTCGTGTATCATCAGCCCTATCCGCTTCACATCATGGTCATCATCCTGATCTGGTCGCTGATCTACACGTCATGGTCGGTAATGGGGCGGTTCGGTCTGGTGTCCTTGGGCCATGGCGGCTTCATGGGGATCGGCGCCTATGTCCTGGCGCTGCTGTGGAATGACCTTCACCTGACACCATGGCTCGGCATCCCGCTGGCGATGCTGGCCACCGCTGCCGTGGCGCTGCTGATCGCCTATCCCTGCTTCCGCTTCCGAATTGTCGGCCATTATTTCGCGCTGGTGACGCTGGCGCTCAGCGCCATCGTGCTGCAGGTCATCACCGCGACGCGCGATTATACCGGCGGATCGCTCGGCTACACGCCGAACCGCTACCACGGAGGCAGCTCGATCTATGCGCTGCAGTTCACCGGCAAGGAGACGTGGTACCTGATTGCGCTTGGTGCCTGGGCGGTCGGCCTTCTGATCCGCTACTTGGTCGATCGCAGCATGCTGCGTTACGCGCTGGAGGCGATCGCCGAGGATGAAGACGCTGCTGCCGCGGCCGGCGTGCACGTGACCGCGGAGAAGCTGAAGATCACGCTGCTCAGCGCGGCGATGACCGCCTTCGCCGGCGGACTCTACTGCCAATACCAGATGTTCATCTCGCCCGACACGGTGAGCGGCGTAGCGGTGTCGCTGCAGATGGTGTTCGCCGCTGTGGTCGGCGGGATCTATGTAGTGATCGGCCCGACGGTGGGAGCGATCATCACCATCGTGCTTGGGGAGACGCTGCGCATCGCCGTCGGCACGGCGGCGGTGGGGTGGGACAATCTCGTCTATGGCGCATTGCTGGTCATGTTCATCATCTTCCTGCCGCAGGGACTGGTGGGTTCGCTGGCGGGCAAGTGGACGGCCGGCCGCGCGTCGTTAATGCACCCTCAGCGTGGTCGCCCGTAATGTCCCATGGTCTGGGCGGTTGCGAGCGTGTTCAGATGCAGCACGAATCCCACCATGGGTCCTGAGGACTGAGCATCCAGCGGCAGTTTCGGTATCTTCAGCGCATATACGGTGACAATGTAGCGATGCGGCCGATCACCGGCCGGCGGACACGGGCCGCCATAGCCGGAAAAGCCGTAATCGATGCGCCCTTGAAATCGCGCCCGGCGGCAGTTGTGTTGACTGTGGTGCCCCCGCATTCTCCGGCAGGCTGTGCACATTCGCCGCGATGTTGAACACGGTCCAGTGCCACCATCCGCTCCCGGTAGGGGCGTCGGGGTCGAACATCGTCACCGCAAAACTTTGCGTGCCCGCGGGTTCGCCCGACCATGACAATGCGGGCGACTTGTTGCCTCCGGTACAGCCGCCCTGGTTGAACACGTGCACCATTGGGATCGTGCTGCCGTTGTGGAAATCCGGCGTGCTCACCGTGAAGCCGGTCGCCGACGCACCGATTGCCGGCAGGCATAGGGCTGCCGCCAGGGCAATTCCTCGCATGGTTTCCTTCCCGCACCGTTCGTTTGTGTCGAGCATGAGACCACTGCGGAGCGACCGGCGCAATACGTGCAGACCGGTACTGGTCTGCTGCGCCTCAATGTTGGAACAGGATATTGCCGGCAGTGAGTGTCGGCGCCCCGGTCAGGGTGGCGATAATGCTCTCGGAGGCGTTGCTACCGGTCGCGCTGTAGAACAGCTCACCGTTCGTCGTATCGTAGGCAAAGCGCTGGCTGGCGCTGGCGAAGCTGCCGCTTGCATTCGCGATGAAGATCGTCGGATCAATCGTCGTCGGGGGCAACGGGTTCAGCCCATTGTCTGTGCTGCCGAGGTCAAACCCATTGGTGGCGTGAATGCCGTACACCACCAGATCGTCGGCGCTGACTTGGAACTTATCCAGCGTCTGAGTGGGTAGATTGTCCGCGATGAACACGAACTTGTCGCTGCCGCTGCCAGCCGTGAACGTCCCCAACCCGGTGCCGGCAAAGATCGTGTCGTTGCCACTGCCGGCATTGATCGTGTCGGTTCCGGACCCCGCATAGACGGTATCGTTCTCGAACCCGCCGGTGAAGCTATCGTTGCCTGTACCGGCGAGATAAGACAGCGTCTTGCCCTTGCTCGCCGCCGTGTCGCCCGCGGCACTGATCGTGTTGTTGCCGCTCGCTCCGTCATGCAGCGCCACCGACCCGCCGGATAATGTTGTGTCGGTCACCGTCACAGTGTTGGTGCCGGCCGCCAGATAGATGTTGGTGAAATTGCTGACGCCCCCGAGGCTGAACGTCCCGGCAGTGGTCAGCAACAGCGCGTTGGACCCGCTGCCGCCGGTTAGCGTGTCGCCGCCTACCGCCGCGGCGGAGACGTAAACCGTGTCGTTCTCGAACCCGCCGGTGAACTTGTCCGCCCCAGTACCAGCGAGATAGTCGAACGTCTTGCCCTTGCTCGCCGCCGTGTCGCCGGCGGCACTGACACTATTATTGCCGCTCGGCCCGTCATGCACCGCCACCGATCCACCTGATAGCGTGGTGTCGGTCACCGTCACCGTGTTGGTGCCGGCATTGGGGACACCCAACGGCGACCAGTCGCCCGAGGCACTCCAGTCAGCGCTAACGCCGGACGTCCAACTATAGGTGGTCATGGCGTATAGCCCTCCCTGGCACTAGAGCGCACCATTTCCGCGATCATGACGAGCGCCGCCGCGCGGCGTCGTCCGTTACGCCATCATGGATGAGTAGAATCAGTCGCTGGTGAAGCCACCGGTGACGGTGACCACACCACTATCATACAACGCGAAATCCGAGGTGGCGGAGGCGCTCACTGTGCTGAACGTCGCCGTTCCGCTGTTTTCGACCTCGAAGATTCCACCATCCAGGGTCGTTCGCGGTTGGACATTTCTATCCCGCGCCTCCCCACGCTTTCAGCGGCTCTTGGGGATCATAATACCGATACGGAAAGTTCCGGCAAGGCGTTTTTTTCAATAGTATTGCGGGTTGGCAATACCCAAAGCGGGGATCGGCGCTACGGAATAATGCACAAACTTGATTAGAATCAAAATCCGGGCATTTTTCGAAAGTAATGCGGGTTGTCAAATCGACCAGACGGGTCTCGCGCTACGGAATGATGCACAAATTGGATTAGAGTAATGACCAGCCTAAATCTGGCGGTTGGTTCCGGAAGCTGGTCTCACCATTGGAGGTTGCGGTCCCGGCCCGCTCGAGTCGGAATTGATTTTGATAATAATCAGGTGTGGATGTCGCTTTCGCCGGGCATGACGATTGGTCCCGCGGAAAACTCGCTCTCAAAAGCCGCTAGTGCCCTGAGTCGTTCATACCGCGGGGTACATCTCTCTCCGTCGCGCTCGCTGGCCTGAGTGTCGGTCCCCAAAACCGATGCCGCCGAGGTCCCGCTCCGCCACTGCCACCTCAAGCGCCGCGATCCACTCCACGCCGGCACACCCCGAAAATTGCCTCCCAGGAAATCTTTCCTTGACATCGCCCGCGTTTTATGTTCTTGTTCCGTTCGTGTTCGACGCCGCCTCCGCACCGGCCGAAGCCCTCCAACCCGATCCCGATCGGGCCGTGCCCCCTCGCATCGGCAAGGTCCGCGGCCTCGTCCGCACCCTCGTCGCCTACGGCAGGACTCTCGCCAACACGCTGCGCCAGCACAGCGCCGCCCCGCATCTTCTCCCCTGCTTCGCCTTCGTCGCCACGACCTTCGCCACCGCCGATCTCGCGCTGATCCTCGCCCGCATCACGCGTGGCCTGCTCCGCGCCGCCGCGCTCGAAGCCAAGCTCCGCCAGCGCGCCGCCCGCGGCCAGGACCTGCAGCAGCCTGCGCGCAGCCGCCCGCCGTCCGCGCACAAGCCGCGCGCCGCCACCCCGGCCACAAGGCAGCACGACCCGGCCGGCGATCCGTGCCTCGCCAACCCGCCCACGCTCGAGCAAATCGCCGCCGAGGACCGCCGCCGCCCGATCGGCGCCGTCCTCGTCGATATCTGCCTCGATCTCGGCATCGCGCCTGGGCAGATGGATCGTGCGACGTGGGACGAACTGTCCGGCGCTGTCATCGAGTACGGCGGCAGTCTCGTCACTCTCATGTTCAGCCGCAAGCTAAGCCAGCTCTCCGGCGATCCCGCCGCCAGCGCCGGCTTCGGTCCCATTCCCTTGACCGGCCCGCCCATCTTTCCCCCCTGGCCCATAGCGCGTGCCGCCTCCCCTTGCGGGAGGATCGAGCCGCGAAGCGGATCGATGGGGGAGGGGGCCGTGCCAGTTGAGGCACCACGGGACCGGCCCTCGCCAGCCCCGCCGTTCTGATTCGGCCCTGCTCCAGCTAGTGGCGCGCCCCCCCTGCGGGACGGCGGCCCCAGCCATGAGCTCCGGCCTGAGTCGGTGCCACCAGAGCGGTGGATCAAGGATGACTGGTGTCAGTTGGCTCTACAGGTGATACGCCGCAGTTTGAGCGACACGGGGCGCTAGTGTCAGCCGATCGCCAGCCAGCCGGGACACTTTCAGGAGCGCTGAGTGGAGTCGTTCGCCCCGCCGTCCCCGCGACTCTCAGCCACCATCGCCTGCACCGCCGCGCCGATCTCCACGAATCGCAGCGTCAGCGGCGTGATGCCGAAGCGCAGCACGTCCGGCGGACGGAAATCGCCGATCACGCCTCGCGCGATCAGCCCCCGCATGATGGAAGCCGCCTCCGGATGCGCCACGCACACCTGGCTGCCGCGCCGCGCCGGATCGAGCGGCGTGACGACACGGAATCCCGCCGACATCGCCGCCTCGATGAACAGCTCCATCATCCGTGACGATTTGGCGCGCACCGCCTGCATGTCCGCGGACAGCACGAGATCGACGCCCATTTCCAGCGCCGCCAAGCCCAGGACAGCGGGCGTGCCGACCAGCGCACGGCCGATCCCAGCCGCCGGCACATAGTCCGGCGCGAAGGCAAAGGGATCGGCGTGCCCCATCCAGCCGGTCAGCGGCATCGCAACGTCATGATGTCGTGGCGCAACATACAGGAATCCCGGCGCCCCCGGCCCGCCGTTCAGGAACTTGTAGCCGCATCCCACCGCGAAATCGGCCCGAGCCCCGGCGACGTCCAGCGGCACCGCTCCGGCGGAATGCGACAGGTCCCACACCGCCACTGCACCCACCGCGTGCGCTGCTCGGGTCAGGCGCGCCATGTCGTGCATGCGCCCGCTGCGAAAATCGATATGCGTCAGCATCAGCACCGCGACGCGTTCATCCAGCGCTGCTTCGATCGCCTCGGGTTCGACGGCCTGCACCGCGTGCCCGCGTTGCAGCAACCGGCAGAGACCGTCGGCCATGTAGAGGTCGGTCGGAAAGTTGCCGCGCTCCGATACAATGATTCGCCGCTCCGGTCGCAGCGCGAGAGCCGCCGCCAGCGCCTTGAACAAGTTCACCGAGGTGCTGTCGCCCGCCACCGTGCAGCCAGGCTCGGCGCCGATCACCCGGCCGATCTTCTCGCCCACGCGGAACGGCAGCGCCATCCATTCGTTGGTTTCCCACGAACGGATCAGGTCGTGCCCCCATTCCCGCTGCACCACTTCGGCCAGCCGCGGCTTGGTCGCCTTCGGCAACGGGCCGAGCGAGTTGCCGTCGAGGTAGATCACTCCCTCCGGCAACTCGAACAGATCGCGGAACCGGGCAAGCGGATCGGCCCGGTCTAATGCTTCCAGTTCCGCGGTGGCGACCGTCATTGCGAGTTTCCCACAGGCACGTGATCCGACCCGCGCTGGACGAAACCGCCCACCCCCCCCGGTCGGTCTCGTAGCAATCGTGTAAGGAAGTCATACCGCAGAGACGCAGAGGCGCCGCATTATCAAATCTCTGCGCCTCTGCGTCTCTGCGGTATGACTTCCTTACAATGCCGCCAACTGATACCATCCCCCAAGCCCAGCAAAATTAAACAGCCCCAGTTTCTTGTCAGCCGAAGGCGAAGCGATCTCCCCGTCTGTGCGTATCTCCGCGGGGGATTGCTTCGTCGCTTCGCTCCTCGCAATGACGGCAAAAGGACCGCACCTGGCGCGCTCGTCTCACGGCAAATCCTTGTTCAGGCCGTCTTCTGCACCCCGTAGAATTGTGGCCAGCCGTCGTGGATGCCCTTCAGGTAGAGATGGAAAGCGGTCGGGCTGTTATACATGCCAAGCGGCACATAGGACGGGTTCTGGAAGAACTCTGCCTGCATGTCGCGGCAGATCTTCTGCTGGGTCGCGAGGTCCGGGGCATCGAACCAGGCGTCGCGCAGCGCCTCCATCTTCGGATCGGTCGGCCAGCCGAACCAGGCGCCGGCGCCATTCCCTCGGATAGGAAAGTCCGCCGCCGGCGAGATGTTCCCGAAGCCACCGAGAAGGGTATAGAAGACGTTCCATCCGCCCTTGTCCGGCGGCTCCTTGCTGGCGCGGTGCTGCACCACCGTGCCCCAGTCGGTCACCCGGTCATCAACGTTCAGGCCGATCTTCTTCAGCGTGTCGGTGGCCACCTCCGCCTCGGCGAAGATCGAGGGGATCGACTGCGCTGACAGCACCACCACCTTCTCGTTCTTGTAGCCGGCGGCGATCAGGTCCTGCTTGATCTTCTCGTAGTCCTTCGGCCCGCGTGTGACCTCCACCCCGACGGTGCTTGCCATCGGCGTGCCGGGAACGAACAGGCCGACATCGGTCTTGATCAGCTCGGGCGCTGCGCCGGCAACCGCAGTGATGATTTCCTTCTGGTCCATCGCCGACAACACGACGCGGCGGATCGCGGGGTTATCGAATGGCGGATAGAGCTCGTTGAACCGCAGGCAGCCGATCTCTCCGAGGAGGTCCTTCACCGTGACGACAAGGTCTTTGTTGGCCTTGAGCTGCGGCACCAGGTCGATGGTCGGGTTCTCCCACCAGTCCACCTCGCCTTGCATCAGCGCAGCCGAGGCGGTTGCCGGATCGGGGATGAAGTTCCACACGACACGGTCGACGTACACGATCTTGGGTCCGGCCGTGAAGCTCGGCACGCCATTGGGGCGCGGGACATAGTCGGTGTTCTTGGCGAACACCACGCGGGCACCGGGGATGCGCTCGGCGGCGACGTAGCGGAACGGGCCGCTGCCGATCGCCTCGGGGATCTGCTTTGACGGATCGGTTACGGCAAGCCGCTCGGGCATGATCGCGCAGTCCGTCTGCCCGAGTGCCGTCGGCACCAGGGCGAACGGCTTGTTCAGTCGGATGCGGATCACCTTGTCCGAGGCGGCGGCGATTTCATCGACCCGCGCCATCATCGCCTGCCCCAGCGGATTGCGCGTCGCCCAACGCTTGATGGTGGCGACGCAGTCGCGCGCCAGCACCGGCGTCTTGTCGTGGAACAGCAGACCGTCGCGCAGGCGGATCTCCCACAGTTTGCCGTCGCTTTCGACCTGGTGGCCTTCGACCATCTGTGGCTGCGCCGCGAAGGAGGAGTCGAAGCCGTAGAGCGTGTCGTACACGGCGCCCGAGAAGTTGCGGGTGATGTCGGCCGTGGTCCAGACCGGGTCGAACGAAGCGAGGTCGGCGTGCGGGACGAAGGTGATGGTAGTCTCGGGTTCCGCCCGCACGATCCCCGGCGCGGCCAGCGCCGCCGCCCCGGCCAGCACCGTTTTCAATATGTCCCGCCGCTGCATCGTCTTGCTCCCCTGTTGGTTGCAGGGAGGATAGTATGGAACAGGCGGTATGGACCAGAGCGTCACCCGGCGCGGGCCGGAGCGTCAGGCAGGGGGGATCAGCCGCTTTCAGCCAAGTGCGCCGCCCGGGGCTTTTTCTTCAGCGCGACTGGTCGTTACCTAACGGGATGTGAAATAAGAACCCAGGAGCGCTTTCGACAGGTCGTTCGCTGGGTATGTTGAAATAATACGGATCGTCGCCCTTTCCGGGTTGGTAGGAACCGCCCGCGTGCCCGTTCATCCCTGCCGTTCCTATGGTGAAAACGGTACCGCTGCTGTCCTGCAGGCCGTCCGGACCAAGTTGCAGGTCCATCTTCGCGTTGGCAGGGTTCGGCGATACAACCGCTGCGACGAAACCGAGAGCCAGTGCTCCCGCGGCACGTGCAATCATGGTTGCGGCTCCTTCTCCTGTGCGGCCCCCTCGCCGGAGATTTGGCTGCCATAGCGTTGCGCCGGCGGCCGCCGGAACGCAAGCTTCTAATCGATGGCGCGGGCGAACTCTTTCGATTGTGGCTTTAGCGCATCGCGCCTGGCCCGGCCCCGGTCAGATGCGTTCGCTGAGCGCGATAGCGGCGCGGCAGCCAGCCTTGATCGCGGCCGACAGCAGTCGATAGCCCAGCGCATCGGTGGCCCCGTGCGCCAAGCCGATGTCGCGGTGCTCGAGCTCCTCGGCGCGGAACACTTCCAGGGTGGCTTTCAGTTCCGGTTCGGAGTCCTCGAGGGCGGTGATCTGGCCGGCGTAGTGCGCGTCGATCGCCTCCTCGACCGCGACCGTGCAGGCCATGGCCGCGCGTGGCCCCAACGCGGCGGTGGCAGCGCCGAGCGCGTATCCGGCCAGATGCCAGAGCGGCAGAAGAACGGTCGGGCGGACCCGGCGGCGGCCGATTAGCTCCTCGAAGGCCAGCAGGTGGCGCTGTTCCTGGGCTTGCATGTGGCGCAACACGGGGCCGTTCTCGGTGTTGCCGAGCAGCGCAAGCTGGCCGGCGTAGATGCGGGCTGCGCCATACTCGCCGGCGTGATCGACCCGGATCATCCGGTGCACCGCGGCACGTTCCGGCAGATCGCCCGGCAATCTCATGCTCGTCTGCCTGATCCGGCGCGCCAGAGGAAGATCGCCAGCAGCGCCGCGAAGACCAGCGAGTAGATCAGGTTCATTGCCGCCATCGATACCGGCACGTGCGGGATCAGGAAGGTCGGCGCGTCGCAGGGCTTGGAAGGTCGCGCCGGCATGGCGGCGAGCCGGGCGGCAATGTTGCCGGCCGCGATCCGTGGGGCGGCGCATTCCGGCAGTGGGCTCGGCCACCAGCCCTGCTCCACGCCGACATGCACCGCGCCCAACCCGGCGCCGGCCAGCATGACCAACGCGACCAGGGCAAGCGCCACGCGGGCAAGGGCCGCCGGCAGGAAGCACGCCGCCAGCGACAGCACGATCGCGATGCGATAGGGCCAGCGCTCCAACAAGCAGAGCGCGCAGGGGACCATCCCGCCCAGGTACTCGGCAGCCAGTGCGATCCCCAGCGCCGCACCGCCGGTCAACGCCGAAAGTGCGGCGACGGTGTGCTCGCGCGGTCTCGTCATGGGGCGCCGGTTTGCCCGGCTTCCCGCTTCGGTGCAACCGGCCTAGGCTTCGGTTGGTAGCGAGCGAAGGAGGAAACCGCGATGCGCCGCATCCTGTGGGGCCGCAGCACGTCCAGCAATGTGATGAAGGTGATCTGGCTGCTCGAAGAGCTGAAGCTGCCCTACGAGCGGATTGATGTCGGCGGACCGTTCGGAAAGACCGACACCGCCGAGTATGGCGCGATGAATCCGACCGGGCTGGTGCCGACCTTGCAGGAGGACGATTTCACCCTGTGGGAGAGCAACGCCATCCTGCGCTATCTCTGCAACGCGCATCCGCCGACGACGACGCTGTGGCCGCAGGATCAGCATGCGCGCGCCAATGTCGATCGCTGGCTCGATGCGCAGCAGACGGTGATAAACCGGCCGCAGGGCGTGATTTTCGTCGGCCTGGTGCGCACGAAGCCGGAGCAGCGGGACCAGGCGGCGATCGCGCAGGCCATCAAGGACGCTGGGCGCGCCTGGGGGATGATCGCCGCGGAGTTGGGCAAGCACCCGTTCATTGCCGGCAACGAACTGACGCTGTGCGACATCGCCTGGGGCGTGCACGTGCATCGCTGGTTCACCATGGAGTTCCACCGGCCCGAGATTCCGCATCTGCGCGCCTGGTACGACCGGCTGCTGACGCGGCCGGTGTACAAGGAACACATCGCTCGTCCGCTGGTCTGAGCCGGGGCGGGCGCACTGCCGCTGGAGCCTGCGATGGAACATGCCGGACGCTGCCATTGTGGCGTGATCCGCACTCGGCTGCGACTGACCAGGCCGCCGGCGGACAATGCGCGTGCGTGCGCCTGTTCATTCTGCCGGGCGCACGCGACGCGCACTGTTTCAGACCCTGACGGGCTGTTCGAAATCTGGTCGGACGATTGGAGCTTGGTTGAGCCTTACCGGTTCGGCTCCCGCACTGCTGATTACCTGATTTGCCGGCGGTGCGGGGTCTATGTCGGCGGGGTGTGCGAAACCGCGTCAGGACTGCGCGCCGTGATCAACACCAATGCGCTGCATGATCGGGCGGCGTTCACCGCGGTGCCGGCTGCCCCCGACTACGATGGGGAAACGACCGAGGCGCGGCTTGCTCGCCGGGCGGCAAACTGGACGCCGGCGATTATGCACCGCTGAGTGGCGAAAAAGCGAAAACGCGAAGGACACCGGACGGCCGTCTGGCGATCGGGCTCGATCTGATCAACCGGACGTTCATCGAGTTGCGCCAGATTACTGGCGCTCGACGGCTGTCACCTCGGGGTGCCGGCTCAAAGAACGAGTTGCGCGAGCCGCAGAGCTACCAAATTCGGGACGTGGCCCCGTCGCTGCAAGCGATGCCGGGAGGTGGACTGATACACCCGATACGAGTTCGCATCAGCCGCTCAGTCCCGCTTGAGTTCGATCTCTACGAAGACGAACTCGAAATCATTGTCGTTGATAACGTCGTGTTCGACCCCGCGGTCGCGATAGTAGCTGCTACCCGCTTGCAAAGCGCTGTGACGCATCGCCCCTCCGGGTTCTGACAGCAGCAATCGTCCGGTCGTCATTGGAACTACCACGTAATCATAGCCGTGCCGGTGCCACCCCGTCGCCTCGCCCGGGGCAAACCGCCACTCGGTCACGCGGACTTGTTCGTTGTCGATCTGCACAGTGGGTGTGGCAGACGGGTGCGCGGTGCTCATTCGTGGATCTCCGATATGCGGTCATTCAGGATTTGTGTGGTTCGGCGCGGCGATGCGATACAGCACGTGCCGGCGCAGCCTGTGTTTCTGTGGAAGGGCGGGATGTTCGAAATCGCCGGAAGGATCACGCCGCATCCCTAGCCGCTCCATGACCGCGCGTGAACGAAGGTTCTCGCACGCGGTGAACGAGACGATTTCGGTGAGTTGCAACTGCTCGAACCCATACGCCAGCACGCGCCTGGCACCTTCAGAGGCATAGCCTTTGCCCCAATACGCGCGCGCCAGGCGCCAGCCGATCTCTACGCAGGGCGTGAAATGAGCCTCAAAGCGTGGGACCGAGAGTCCGATGAAGCCGATGAACGGGGCGGAGCCGGGTAGCTCGACCGCCCACAGGCCAAAACCGCGGCTGGCGAAAGCCGCCTTGATTTGGTCGGCGAGTGCGTCGCTTTCTGCGCGGTCGAGACAGGAGGGGAAGAACTCCATCACAAGAGGATCGGCGTTGAGCGCGGCGAAGGGGGCACGGTCGGCTTCCCGCCAGGGACGTAGCAGGAGGCGCTCGGTGGTCTGGTTCATGCCGCCCTCCCCGCGCGGTGGCAGCACAACCCCGGTTCTCGGGAGCAAGACCCGGGGCGGAGTCCAGCGTGCTGCCCCTTTGCGTCAATCAGGAGGCTTTAGCCAGCTCCACGCCGCACGCGTCGAAGGTGGAGAATAGCTTGGCCTGCTGTTCGGCGGTCAGTTGCAGATGCGGCGGACGAACCACGCGCCAGCCCGCATCGCCGGTATTGCGCGCGACCAGCGCCTTCAGACCGGGGATCAGCGGCACCGAGGTAACGGCCTTGCGCGTCGCCGTCAGCGTGAGCTGTGCCTGTTCGCCTGCCGGCGTGTTCCAGCCGGCATAGACCCTGGCGCCGACCGAGCAATTCACGTTGGCGGCGGCGGTGATGCAGCCGGCCGCACCGACCCTCAGCAACGACAGCAGCAGACTGTCATCGCCGGCGTACACCTCGAACCCATCCTTGGCGTAGTGCTCGACATAGGCACGGCTGTTGGCGAAATCGCCGCTGCTGTCCTTGACCCCTTTCACCACGCCGGGAAACGCCTTCAGCAGGCGCCCGATCAGCTCGACGCCGAAGCCTATCACCGCCTGCTGTGGGAAGTGGTAGAGGTAGATTTTGATCTCGCCGCCGGTGCGGTGGATCACCTCGCTGAAATAGGCGAACAGCCCGTCATCGGAGGGGTTCTTGTAATAAAACGGCGGCAGCAGCAGTGCGCCGCGGCAGCCCAGCGCGGCGGCCCTTCGCGTCAGATCGACCGTGTCCGTCAGCGCCGTCGTGCCGGTGCCGGGCAACAGCCGCGCTGCGGGAACACCGCGCGCCACCAGCGCCTCCAGCAGCGCGATGCGCTCGGCGATGCCGAGGCTGTTCGCCTCACCGGTGGTGCCCAGCACGCCGAGGCCGTTGCAGCCATTGGCCAAGAGCCAGCGGCAATGCGCCGCCATCCTGTCGGGATCCGGCGACAGATCGGCGTTCATCGGCGTCAGCACGGCGGCGTTGATGCCGCCGAACAGCGCGTTCTGCATCATTCGGTCTTCTCCTTTTCCGGCCGGCGCGGGCGTGGCATGCGGCCCGGCCAATCGACGATGTAGTGTTCGAGCAGCCCCGCTTGACGCTCGTTGATCGCGCGCCCGCGCACTGACACGCCGGCTCGGTGCACGGTTTCGGGATCGCCGGAGACGAGCGGATGCCACCAGGCGAGCCCTTTCCCTTCCGCGACGCGACGATAGGCGCAGGACGGGGGCAGCCAATCCACCTCGCGCACGGTTGCCGGCGTCAGGCTCACGCAGTCGGGCACGCGCTTCGTGCGATGCGCGTAGTCACGGCACCGGCATCGCTTCAGATCGAGCAGGTGGCAAGAGACGTTGGTGTACGACAGTGCCTCGGTGTCAGTATCGCGCAGCTTGTGCAGGCAGCAGCGACCGCAGCCGTCGCAGAGGGACTCCCATTCGTCGGGGGTCATCTGCTCGAGGGTCTTGGTTTTCCAGAAGGGCGCTGGCTCGGCCATGCGACAACCTAGCGCCGGGCGGCGGGCGGCGGAAGAGCGGGCCGGCAGTGCGACGCAGTACCAGCGCGCCTTATCCCTTCACCGCGCCCAGCGCGAGGCCGCGCACAAGGTGCCGCTGCAGCAGCATCATGAACGCCACGATCGGCAGCATGATACCGACCGCCGCCGCGGCTGACAGTGTCCAGTAATTGATGTCCTCCGCCCCGTACTCGGCCAGCGCGACGGGCAGCGTCTTGGTCGCCGGACCGGTAAGCACCAGGCCGAGCAGGAATTCGTTGTATGCCAGCAGCAGGCTGAACAGCGCCGTGACCCACACGCCCGGCCGCACCAGCGGCACCGCGACGCGGGCGAAGACCTGCCAGGCATTGCAGCCGTCGATCTCGGCGGCCTCGTAGATCTCGGCCGGCACATCCAGGAAGAAGCTGCGCATCAGCCAGATGGTGAAGGGCTGGTTGATCGCGATCAGCGCCAGGATCATGGCCGGATAGGTGTTGATCAGCCCCAGCCACTTAGCCAGCACGAAGAACGGGATCGCCAGCAGGATGTGCGGGAACATGCGCATTGCCAGGATGCCGAACAGCACTCCGCGCGAGGCGCGGCTGGCCAGTCGCGACAGCCCGTATGCCGCCATGGTGCCGATAGATACCGAGACCACCACGGTGCTGGCCGAGATGATTACGCTGTTGATCAGATAGTGCCAGAACGCCTTCTCGACCCAGACCTCGTAGTGGAACTCGAAGGTGGGGGTGAAGATCAGTTTGGGTGGCACGGCGAAGGCATCGACCGGGTGCTTGAACGAGGTCAGCAGTGCCCAGCCGATCGGCGTCAGGTTCACCGCGGTGAACGCGCAGAGCAGGAGGAACAGCGGAACCTCGATCCGGCGGCGCAGGCGCATCAGAAGACGCCCTTCTCGCGCCGGTAGAGCACGGCAATCATGGTGGAGATCGCGCCGGCCACGATCAGCAGCGTCAGCACGCCCAGTGCCGAGGCCTTGCCCACCTGCAGCAGCCGGAACGCCAGCGAATAGGTGTAGAGCGTGATCGTCTCGGTTGCCGTACCCGGGCCGCCGGCGGTCAGCACGTAGATCTGGTCGAAGAAGCGGAATGCGTCCATCAGCCGGATCGCCAGCACGAACAGGATCAGCGGGCGGATCGCCGGTACCATGATGCGGAACAGCAGCGTCCAGGCACCGGCGCCGTCGATCGCTGCCGCCTCGATCTGGCTCTGATCGACGGTGTTGAGGCCGGCGTACAGCACCAGGATCATGAAGGGCGTGAACTGCCAGGCATCCGCCAGCACCACTGTGCCACGCGCCCAGCCGGGATCGCCCAGGAAGTCGGGCGGGAAGATCCCCAGGCTGATCAGGATGCCGGACAACAGCCCCCAGCGGCCGATGAAGATCCAGCGCAGGAACAGCGCCGCCACCACGGGGGTGATGACGTTCGGCATGAACATCAGCAGATTCAGCGTACGCACGCCGAAGCTCAGCCGGTAGAGCCCATAGGCGACCAGTAGGCCGAGGCTGAACTCCAGCGCCACCGCGGCGCTGACGATGCCGACGGTGCGTTGCAGCGAGTCCCAGAACCGCGCCTCGGACAGCAGCGCGCCGTAGTTGCCGAGGCCGATGAACCGCTCGATGCCGGCGCCGAGATCGTAGTTGAACAGGCTCAGATAGATTGCATAGCCGAGGGGATAAAGCAGCACGGCGGCCAACACGACAGTGCTCGGCAACAGGAACAGCCAGGCGCTGGCATGCGTGCCGGCTCGTCGGCGGCGACGCCTGGTGAATGCCGGGGATGGCAGCGCCGCCGATGCGGCGAGGCCGTCACCGGTAATAGCCATGCCCCTTCAGGAACGCTTCTGTCTGTGCGGCGGCGGCGTCAAGCGCTGGCTTCACCTCCATCTCGCCGGTAACGGCCTGCTGTACGCCGCGGGTGATGAAATCGCCCACCGAGTAGAATTCCGGCAGTTGGGGAGTTCCCTCGCCGACCGCGATTGAGGCGAGCGCCGCCGGATAGAAACGATATTTTTCCTTGAGCTCGGGGTCTTGCAGCAGCGAGGTCCGGGTCGGCACCATCAACCCGGCGGCGCCGCGCAGGTTCTGCTTGCTGGTGGCCGTCGCCAGGATACGGAACAGCAGGTCCGGATCTTGTTTGGTGAAGGCCGAGATGCAGTAGCCGTCGCCGCCGAATGGCTCGTGGCCCTGCGGCGGCACGGCCCAGTCGATCTTGCCCACGACGCGCGACTTGTTCGGGTCGTCCATCGACAGCGCGCGGGTCGCCCATTGCAGGCCCATCGCCGCTGTGTCCTGTTGCAGCGCGATTGTGCACTCGTCGTTTGCGGCGCTGGTGAAGCCCTGCTGCGCGTAGCGCGTGATCTCCTTCAGCATGTCGATTGCGGCCCCTTCGGGTCGTTGAAAATCGGCCGCCACTGCTCGTCGAACCATCCGTCGCCGAGTGCGTTGATGTACCATGACGTCTCGTTCAGCGCCGCATCGACCGGGCGAAGGCAACTGATGGTGCCGGCTCGCAGCGGCGAATTGAACGACTTGGCGAGGTCCCGGTACTCGACGAAGGTTTTTGGCGGCTGCTTGCCGGCCTTGTCGAACAGGTCCTTGCGGTAGAAGAACAGCATCACGTTGCTGGTGGATGGCACCGACCAGATATGGCCCTGATAGCTGCGTTCCTGACGGACCTTCTCGGTGAAGTCGTCCAGGTCGAATTCTTGCCGGTACTTCTGCCAGAGATCGTCCAACGGCCGGATCCAGCCGTTCTTGGCGAAGGTCAGGAACGTGCTGTCGTTGGCATAGACGATATCGGGCGTGCTGGATTTGGACGAGAAGGCGATTGTTGCCAGCTCCAGCGCCTTGTCGAAGGGCATGAGCTGGGTGTTAACCTCGACGCCGGGGATGGCGCTGCGCATCTTCGCAGCCAGGTACTCGAGCGCCGGGAAGCGGTGGCTGATCATCTGGACTGCCTCGGCGGCGCGTGCCGGTCGGATGAATGGGATGGCTAGGCCGCCTGCCGCCAAGCCGTGGATTACCTTCCGTCGGCCGATCTTGGTGTGCATCGTTTCCCCTCATTGTTCGGCATTCGCTAGTACCGATGCTGGCCCAGGTTCGACAAGCGGCCACCTGCGGCAGCGGACAACGCTTGCACCCCGCGCGTGCCTGGACCATGCGTCGCGGTGATGCGCAAACAAAGCAAGAAATTGGAACCGCAGATGCACGCTGATGGAGCTTACGGACGGTGCCCGGTTGTCAGGGCGAGTCTAGAGCGAGGCTGTGAATTCAGCGCTTACTGCGCGGTTACCGCAGGTGCGGTGGATATGTCGTCGGTGGGACAAGAGCGGGCGTAGAGGCTGACCCAGGCGATCACCTTCGGGGGGATTGGCAGTTCGCCATCCTCCCAGCGCCGCAGCGTTTCCACGGGCACCAGAACGGTCTCGGCAAGCGCCGCCTGGCTCCAGCCCATGCCACGACGACCGCGGCGGAAAATCTCGACTTCCCGCGGGATACTATCCTTTATCGCGACGACCTGTTCCATGGTTCGTTTACTCGCGTTGATCCTTCTGCGTGTCTTTCCTTGGCGCTGCTACGCGGCCACCTTCAGTTCGGGGGCGGGTGCTTGAGTGAGGTCTGGCGGGCTTCGGGAGGCGAGCATTGCGTCCGCGATCAGGGCTACACTGTGCCATTGTACCGGCGAGGCGGATGTCACTGCCTGCAACGCTGACCTGAGTGTACGATGGCCACTCTGCCGTGACTTCGGGCCGATGGTCTTGACGAGTATCTGCTCTGCTTCCGGCCAGATGAGCCACGTCGCCAGCGTTTCCGGAGCTTCCGTATCCCTGACCAGAAGCCAGATGCAGGCGCCGCCGTCCTGGAATTGGCCAAGATGAAAGCTTTCAACACCCGGGATGAGGTAGGCCCACGCCTCGACCACAACGACCTCGGCCGCGGTGAATTCTCCGGCATGGCACCGGATGGAACGATGCCGAGGTGAGTCCAGCGTGGTCTCAATGGGGAACGTGTAGGCTACGTTATCGGTTTGGGTCTGATCAAGCTCTAACACCATAGTACCAGCCCTTCTTCAGCCGCGCCGGTCCGGTCAAGCAGGCCCGGTTGCTGAGCCTGACGGGCCGCACCAACGATGGACCCCTGCCTGCCGGAAAACCGTATCCACTCTCGCGACCAGATCGCAGTCTCGCTGCTATAGATATCGTCCAAATGTTCGCATCGATTCGTAAACGAATAGTTGCGTGCTCATATGACTGCATGCTGACGGAAGGCTCGCCCTAGCAACAGCCTGAGAGTCGTCTGGCCCTAATGCCCGAGCCGACCTCGCTCTATCGCCCGTCCGCGGATTCTCCCAGCGTATCCGCTGCGACAGCTCCCCGTCGGCCCATCGGTTCCGGTGTGCCTACGGTTGTGTCTCGCCTGGTCTGACGTTCGGATTCTGCGTTGATCTCCGCACCAAGCAACACTGCGGATACAGATATCCAAAGCTACGTCAGCAGCACGATAATTGCACCGAGCGAGCCGTATGTCTTGTTATAGCTGCCGAAATGCGAACGTACACGCTGAACAAGATCGAGAAGACGAGCCAGAGCACTGTTGCCGTGATCGCACCCGGCGACACCCACTGCCATTTCGGCTCGTCACGATCCGGTGCATAGCGGTAGAGAATTGCCAGCATCGTCATGACGAAGAGGATCAGCACCGGCCATTCCACGATCAGCACCACGGTCCTTGTAGCCGAGCCGGCCCCCTTTGCGGTCATCACCGCCGGGAGCCCGGCGACCAGACCCACCACGATCAGGATGCCGATCACCCATACCAGGGTCAGCAGCAGCGCGATCATGTTATAGCGAAAGATGCCACGGCGCTCCGGCTGGTCGTACGCTATGTCGAGTGCGGTGATCATCCCGCTCATCCCGCGCGATGCGCTCCACAGCGCCAGCAGAATGCCGAGGACCACGCCGATGCCGAGAGCGCCGCCTGGCGCCGAGGCAAGCTGATGCGGTTCGCCGCTGATAAGCTGCCTGGCCGAACCCGCAGAAGCCCGTTCAAGGAATTGAGCTGCTGCTCGATCTGGTTGGGGTCGGCAACCAGACCATAGATGGAGACAAGTGCCGCCAACCCTGGAAACAACGCCAGGATCACGTAATAGGTGACGCCGCCGGCAACCAGCGACAGGTTCTTGTCCTGGAAATCTTTCCAGGCCCGTCGTGCGACATTCTTCCAGCCGAGTACCGGAATGTCCTGCGGATGCTCCGCTTCCCGCCCTCGTGTCGCGTCGGCTGTCTGTGTGGGTTGGTCATCGGGCACGGTGGCTACCCAAGGGGTGAAAACGCGTCCGGTTAACTGAAATCTACGCCCAAGGTTGCGCGTTCGGCGCGTTTCCTGCTTTGGGGCTATGTCCGCCGCTGCCGTTCGAGCTGTGGGAGAGCGAGCTGGGTAGGGGCTCGCACCCGGCACCCTCACCCGCCGCGCTCACGCGCCGCGACCTCTCCTGCAGAGCGGGAGAGGTGGGTTGGGCTCCCGGCTCCTGCGGGACCTTTGGCCGCGGTACGATCAGCCATGCTCTTCGACGCGGTTCTGTTGCTGATTGCTGCCCTTGCACTCGTGGCCGCGCTGGCGATCGTGCAGCTCCGTGGCGCTCGCCCGCCGGGCACCCCGTGGCCGGCCGGCGTCCTGCACGGGCTGTTGGGCGCGGGCGGCACCGCTTTGGCGGCGCTGGCGCCGGCCGTCGCGGGTGCGGCGCAGGCCGGGGCAGGAGGATTCCGGCGAATCGGGGTTGCGCTCTTGTGCCTCGCGCTGGCCGTTGGCCTCGTCATCCTGCGCCGACGGATTCTCGGTCGCAGGCTCACAACGACACTGGTGGGCGTCCACGCGCTGTTGGCGATCAGCGGCGTGGTTGTGCTCGGCGCCTATCTCGCGGTGGGTTGAGCTGCCAGCTCACGATAAAGCTCGGCATAGCGCCGCGCCGGGCGTGCCCAGCCGACATCGCACGCCATCGCGTTGCGCTGCATCCGAGCCCATGCCTTCGGCTGGTGCCACAGCCGCGCCGCCCGTTTGATCGCCGCTTCCAGCGCATCGCGTGTGGGTGGTGCGAACTGAATCCCGGTCGCCACGCCGGCCGCGACGGCCATTTCGTTGGCATCGATCACTGTGTCGGCCAGACCACCAACGCGAGCGACCAGCGGCAGCGCGCCATAGCGCAGGGCACAGAGCTGCGTCAGCCCGCACGGCTCGAAGCGCGACGGCACTGCGATCACGTCCGCTCCGCCCTGGATCAGGTGCGCCAGCGCCTCGTCGTAGCCGAGCAGCACGCCGACGCGCCCCGGGTGGGCCGCCGCGGCAGCGGCGAACGCTGACTGCAGGGCCAGCTCTCCGGTGCCGAGCAGGGCGAGCTGACCACCGGCGCTAAGCAGCGCCGGCAGTGCCTCGGCCAGGAGATCGATGCCTTTCTGCCAAGCGAGCCGGCTGATCACGCCCACCAGGAGCGCGTCCGGCTCCGCCGCCAGCCCTAGCCGGGCCTGCACCGCTGCCTTGTTCGCCGCCCTCGCGGCGAGGCGCTGGGCATCGAACACCGCCGAAAGATGCGGATCACTCGCCGGATCCCAGACAGCGGTGTCGATGCCGTTGAGAATGCCGACCATCGCCGCACTGCGGGCCCGCAGTAACCCGCCTAATCCCATACCACCTGCATCGGTGCGGATTTCGTCGGCGTAGGTGGGGGAAACCGTGGTGATCCGGTTGGCCAGCGCCAGCCCCGCCTTCAGAAAGCCGATCGAGCCATAGTACTCGACGCCCTCGATCGAATATGCCGCCGGCGGCAGGCGCAATGCACCGAGCAGATGCGGCGGGACCTGGCCCTGGAAGGCGAGGTTGTGCACCGTCATCACGGTGCCGGGTCGGCGCCCGCGGCGGTAATGTAGATAGGCCGGCGCGAGCCCCGCCTGCCAGTCATGCGCGTGCACCATGTCAGGCGTGAACCCGGCGATCGCGCCCTGCCCGATCTCCGCCGCCACCCAACCCAGTGCCGCAAAGCGGGCCGCGTCGTCGGCGTAGCCGTACGGCCCTCCGGCACGTACGAACAGGTGGGGCGCATCGATCACGAACAGATCGAGGTTGGCGACACGTCCGCCCAGCACGCGCGCCGGGCCGCCGAACAGGTCGTCGAAGCGCAACGCTTCCTGCGCCGGGCCCAGCGCCTCCAGCACTGACATGTAACCGGGGACCAGCGAGCGCGTCGCCACGCCCTCGGCCGCCAGCGCCCCCGGCAGGGCGCCGGTTACATCAGCCAGCCCACCAGTTTTGATCAGCGGATAGATTTCGGGCGCAACCGACAGCGCCTTCATTGTTTGATGGTGCGGATAGTGCGGATCACAGTTGGTCGATCATTGGCTGAGTTATCAGGCAGACTCCGCCGGGCGAGCGGCGGAAGCGCCTGGCGTCAAGCTCGGGATCCTCGCCGACCACCAGTCGCTCGGGGATACGCACGCCGCGGTCGATCACCACGTTGGTCAGGCGGGCATGCTCGCCGATCTGCACGTAGGGCAGGACCACCGCGCCCTCGACCTTGGCATAGGAATGCACGTGAACGCCCGTGAACAGCAGCGTACGGCGGAGCGCGGCGCCGGAGACGATGCAGCCGCCGGACACCAGTGAGCTGATTGCCATGCCACGGCGTCCCTCCACGTCGTGCACGAATTTTGCCGGGGCGGTGATCTGCGCGTAAGTCCAGATCGGCCAGTCGCTGTCATGCAGGTCGAGGGCAGGAACCACGTCTGTCAGGTCGATATTGGCGCTCCAATAGGCATCGACCGTCCCGACATCGCGCCAGTAGGCTTCCTTCTCTTGACCGGAGCGGACGCAGGAATCGGTGAAGTGATGCGCCAGCGCCTTTCCGTGGCGCACCAGGCGCGGGATGATGTCGCGGCCGAAGTCGCGCGACGAATTGGGGTCGTCGGCATCGCGCCGAAGCTGGTCGATCAGGAAGCGCGTCTCGAACACGTATATGCCCATGCTGGCCAGAGCCATGTCCGGCTTGTCGGGCATGGCGGGCGGCTCTTTGGGCTTCTCCAGGAAATCGACGATTCGATCCTCGGCATCGACATGCATCACGCCAAAGCCACTCGCTTCGGTGCGCGGCACCTCGATGCAACCGACGGTTACGTCAGCCTGCTGCTCGGCATGCATCCTGAGCATCGGCTCGTAGTCCATCTTGTACACGTGATCGCCGGCGAGAATGACGACGTGCTCGGGGGCATGGCTCTGGATGATGTCGATGTTCTGATAGACCGCATCGGCGGTGCCGGCGTACCACTGCGTCTCCGAGACACGCTGGCTGGCCGGCAGAATGTCGAAGCTCTCGTTGCGCTCCGGGCGGAAGAAGTTCCAGCCGTGCTGCATGTGGCGGATCAGGCTGTGTGCCTTGTACTGGGTGGCGACGCCGATGCGGCGGATGCCGGAGTTCACGGCGTTGGAGAGCGCGAAGTCAATGATGCGCGACTTGCCGCCGAAGAACACTGCCGGCTTCGCTCGGTTGTCGGTCAACTCCTGCAGCCGGCTGCCGCGTCCGCCGGCGAGCACATAGGCCATCGCCGAGCGCGCCAGGGGGGAGTGGTTCATCAGCGTCGGCATTGGCCAGTGTCCTCCCGTACTTGACGTTCAGAATAGTGCCACCCGGGCCGTTTGCGGAGAGTGCCAACCCCGGACCGGATTCGGGAGCTTCCCCGCCGCCATTGCGCCACCGCCGGCGCCGTGACGCGCTGAGGCTGACCGGCGCCCAGGTTACCCTCCGCTTGCGTGCGGGAATCCTAACGATGCGGAACCGGCCCGTCGAGCCGTTGACCGGCCTTTACACACGCCGCACCATGCGCCGAACGAAGGAGACCTCGGTGCCGGGTCCCGTGGTCGTAGTGATGATGGGCGTGTCGGGCGGCGGCAAGACGACGATCGCCCAAGGCGTGGCCACGCAGCTCGGCTGGGACGTGGTCGAGGGCGACAGGTTTCACCCGCCGGCCAATATCGCGAAGATGAGCAGCGGCATTCCGCTTGATGATGCCGACCGTCTGCCCTGGTTGCGGGCGATCGCCGTGGCGATCGATCAGGACCTGGAGGCGGGCAAGTCAGCGGTGGTGGCCTGTTCGGCGTTGAAGCGGGCCTATCGCGATATCCTGATCGGCTCGCGCAAGAACGTACCTCTGGTGTATCTGCAAGGCTCGCGTGAGCTGATCGGCGAGCGGATGGCGGCGCGCAAGGATCATTTCATGCCGCCAGCGCTGCTCGACAGTCAGTTCGCCACGCTGGAGGAGCCGGGTGCCGACGAGCATCCGATCGTGGTATCCGTACTTCCCCCGCCTCCGGTGATTGTCGAGGCGGTGATTGCGGCGTTGCGGCAACGGGGATTCGTGCCATGAGCGATCAGTTCGCAAGTTATCCGAGCCTGCGGGACAAGGTGGTGTTCGTCACCGGCGGCGGCAGCGGCATCGGTGCCGAGGAGGTGACGCATTTCGCTGCTCAAGGCGCGCGCGTCGGATTCGTCGATATTGCTGACTACGAGTCCCGTGCGCTGGTCGATCGGCTGGAGGCGGCTGGTTACCCGAAGCCGTTCTTCCAGTGCTGCGACGTCACCAACATCGCGGCGCTGCGTGCTGCGATGACCGAGGTGGGGCGGCGGCTTGGTCCAATCACCGTGCTGGTTAACAATGCCGCCCACGACCAGCGGCACAAATGGGAGGAAGTGACGCCTGAGTATTGGGACGACCGGATGGCGGTGAATCTGCGCCACCAGTTCTTCGCCATTCAGGCTGTAGCGCCGATGATGAAGGCCGCCGGCGGCGGGTCGATCATCAATTTCGGCTCGATAAGCTGGCACGCGCTGCAGGGCGGCATGCCGGGGTACACCACAGCGAAGGCTGGGGTGGAGGGGCTGACCAAAGGCATGGCGCGTGACCTGGGCGCGGACGGCATTCGGGTGAATTGCGTGATCCCCGGCTGGATCATGACCGAGCGGCAGATCAAGCTGTGGCTGACACCTGAGGCCGAGAAGAACCTGATGCAGGTGCAGTGCCTGAAGCAGAAGCTGGTGCCAGCGGACGTTGCACGTTTGGTGCTGTGGCTGGCCGCGGACGATAGCCGCATGTGCTCGGCGCAGCTTTGGGTGGTGGACGGGGGACGGATGTAAGCGTGAGATAGGCGCTTCCCCCGTCATTTTCTGCGTAAGCAGGAGTCCATCGCGCCCCTCCCCCGGAGTGTTCGGGGCCGTTCTGCTAGACGCGCACGCGTTGAGGGGCACCGCCGGTGCGGTGGAGGAGCAGGCTTCAGTCACGCAAGGTATGACGTTGAGATGCGGAGCACAGCAGGCAGCGTCGCCGCCATCGACAACAACGTGAGCGAGATAATCAACTTCTGCGCAGCGAGTGGCGCGCGCGGCCAAGTTCGCGCTTGACGAGCAAGTCCGAAGCGTTCCGCGTCAACACTTCCGCAACTATCTGTCGGCAGCATCGCTAAAGGAAGAAAGTTTTAAACGCAGATGTAAGAAGATACACGCTGATGCACGCAGATATCGATAGGCGGGATGATATGTCGGAACGAGCCGTCGGTTGCGCATTCACCGTGCTCAACACGCTTGGAGTTGGGTTCCTGCAAAAAGTCCATGAGAATGCGTCAGCACACGAACTGCGTGTCGCCGGTTGTGCAGCAATGCAGTGTCAGGGTACACTACAATGGCCTGATGATCGGCAAGCATTTCGCAGATCTGTTGGTCGAGGATGCACTTCTGGTCGAGCTGAAGATCACCAAAGCCCTGGACGAGACGCATCGGATGCTTGCATCAATTATCTCAAGGCGACCAACCTGCAACTCTGTCTGCTGCTTGATTTCGGGAAGGCGCGCCTGGAGATCAAAGGCGTGCTCCACGGCCGATGAGCCACGCTGAACCATCTGCGTGCATCCGCGCACATCTGCCTTCATCTGCGTTAAAACTTGTCGCTTGCGCGTGAAAACCAGCGAATGAGTACTCGTCCGACATCCGTCGCTGCCACTGTCTGGCGGCATGCAACCGGACGATCGCCTTGCGCTCGGCGTCGCAGTGCTGGTCATAGTGCGTTGCCAGAGCAACACCACCCTACCCGGGTATTGCACTTGCTCTTGAATGGAACGATTTGAGGGCGGCTCCAAGCCCCGAAAAGCCAGTAACCATGCACGCTTCCGGTGCATCCGGTACGCGACTGCGTCGACGGCCATGATGGGGTGAGTGCGCGACCGCTTGAATCCCCGTTCGCCACCTTGCCGAGCAGCCGCCGGACGGCGCAAAACGCGCGGCGATGAGCACAACCACAGCGGCACCCCTCGACCGGCCGGCGCAGCCGTCCTCCGTCACCGACGCCCCGCCCGCGCTGGAGGTGGAGCATGTCAGCCACGCCTACGGTGCGCGCAAGGCGCTGGACGATGTTACGCTTTCTGTCCGGCAGGGGCGGTTCAACGTTCTGCTTGGCCTCAACGGTGCGGGCAAGACCACGCTGTTTTCTCTGATCACGCGCCTATTCGATACGCGCGCCGGCAGCATCCGCGTGCTGGGGCATCCGGTGCGCACCCAGCCTGGCGAAGCGCTGCGCCGGCTCGGCGTGGTGTTCCAGGCGCGCACGCTCGATCTCGACCTGACCGTTCGGGATAACCTGCTCTACCACGCGGCACTGCACGGGATTGCCGGTCGCGTGGCATGTCGTCGGGCGGAAGCGGTACTGGCGGATGTCGAACTTGCCGAGCGGGCGAGGGAGACCGCACGCAAGCTCTCAGGCGGCCAGATGCGGCGCGTGGAGATCGCCCGCGCTTTGCTGCACGGTCCGCGTCTGCTGGTGCTCGACGAGCCGACGGTCGGGCTCGACGTGGCGTCTAAGTGGGCAATCCTTCGTCACGTCAGACGCCTGGTCAGCGAGCGCGGGGTTGCGGTGCTGTGGGCGACGCATCTTTTGGATGAGGTCGAGCCGTCCGATGATCTGGTAGTCTTGCACCGCGGCAAGGTGATGGCTGCCGGCGAGGTGGCCTCGGTGATCGGCGCCGTCGGGGCGACCGATATGCGAGGTGCCTTCGCTGCCCTGGTGGGGGCCGAGCCATGAGCGAAGCAATTGCAGCCGAACCGGCATGGCGTGGCTTCAGCCTGTGGCAGTATCTGATCTGCCTGCGTGGGATCACTTGGCGCGAGGCGCTGCGGTTCCTGCATCAGCGGGAGCGATTCGTTGCCGCGTTGGTGCGTCCGCTGGTCTGGCTGTTCATCTTCGCCGCCGGCTTCCGGCAGATTTTGGGCGTTTCGATTATCCCGCCGTACCAGACTTATGTCTTGTACGAGGTGTACGTAACGCCCGGCCTGATCGCGATGATTCAGTTGTTCAACGGCATGCAGTCCTCGCTCTCCATGGTCTATGACCGGGAGATGGGGAACATGCGTATGCTGCTGGTCAGTCCGTTCCCCCGTTGGTATCTGCTGATCTCGAAGTTGCTTGCCAGTACCTCGGTCTCGGTGTTGCAGGTTTATGCCTTCCTGCTGATCGCCTGGCTATATGGCATCGAGGCGCCCGCCTGGGGCTACCTTACTGTGTTGCCCGCCCTGGTGCTGAACGGCCTGATGCTGGGCGCGCTGGGGATGTTGCTGTCCTCGGTGGTCAAGCAGCTAGAGAATTTCGCCGGGGTGATGAATTTCGTGATTTTCCCGATGTTCTTTGCGTCGTCGGCGCTTTATCCGCTGTGGCTCGTGCAGCAATCGAGCCCGCTGTTGTTTGATGTTTGCCGTGCCAACCCGTTCACCTACGGGATCGAGCTGGTTCGTTTCGCCCTCTACCACGAGATCGACTGGATATCACTCGCGGTCGTGGTGGGGAGCAGCGTTCTGTTCACGGTGGGTGCGATTCTCGCCTATGACCCAGCCCGCGGGCTGCTGATTCTGCGGGGTAGGAACGATTGATCGGGGCGTTTGCTAGGCTTCGACCGAGCGTCGCCACGCGGAGCTTGGCGGGTGAGGGTGGGGATAAGCCCCGGCACCCCCTCACCCGGTTCGCTTCGCGAACCGACTCCCGGATCAAGCCCGAGGGCAAGCTCTCTCCCGCAGGAGCGGGAGAGGTGGACTCAGGTCCCTTTGTACGTGTTGGACGTGTTATCGTCGCAAGCCATGGCCGAGTGCGCGGTGAACCCTGCGACTGCCAGCGTCGCGCCGCCAATGCCGCAGATAACCGCGAAAGCCAATAGGATATGTCTGATCATACGCCTCTCCTTCGGATGGGATGGCGCGCCGTTTCTAGCATCCCGCGAGCCGGCACGCAAAACGCGTTCACGCGCGCGATGTTGGTTCCTTCGTCCGTCTCGCCTCGTCCGATGCGCGCCAGAGGTACCAGGCCGCCGTCGAGCGGAATGGCGACCACGCCTCCCCAATCGCGGCCAAGTCCCGCGGCTTGGGCTGCTCGGGTAGCCCGTAGAGCGCCCGATAGCCGTCGCGAACTCCGAAATCATCCACCGGCAGCACGTCGGGCCTTCCCAGTGTGAAGATCAGCAGCATCTCCACGGTCCATCGCCCGACGCCGCGGATGCCGGTCAACCGCTCGATCAGCTCGGCATCGGACAGAAGAGCGGCCTGCCGTCTCGTGGGGACGGTGCCATCGATGGCGCGTGCGCCGATCTCGCGCAGGCAGGCGATCTTGGCGGTCGAGAAGCCGCAGCCCCGCAGGGCCGCCTCAGGCGTGGACAGGACCTGTGCCGGCGACGGGAAGGTGCCGGCGTCGTAGAGCGCCTGGAACCGCGCCAGGATCGCCCGTGCAGCGGTGCCGTGAAGCTGCTGGTGGGCGATCGCCCGCAGCAACGCCTCATATGGGCTGCGGCCACGCTCCACTTGCAGGCGGGGGCGCCCGATGCGAGCGATCAACTCGGCCCAGGCCGTGTCCTGCGATAGATGGCGAACAGCCAAGCGTGACATCACACCGCCGTGAGCCGCAGTCCACCATGCGATTGCGCTTTGTGCAACCGGAGGCATTTGTGCAACCTGACGTAGCGCACTAGATTCATTTCATGAGCCTGTTCGACGACACCGGCTGGTTCCACGAGTTCGACGAGGAGGCGGATCGCCAGACCGCCAGCTTGGCGGCTGTCGCGGTCACGCTGTTCCTGATCGTGCTTGGCCTGTTCCTGGTCCGCGAACTGCGCGCCAAGGCGATGCTGGAGGATTGCCTGCTCTCTGGCCGGACGAACTGCGTCATCCTGACGACGCCGCCGTAGCGTCAAGCCAACTCCAGCGCGGCAGTCCGAGCCGGCTGGCGGGCCGCCTCCTTCACCATATCGGCGCCCTTTTCGGCGATCATGATAACTGCGGCGTTGGTGTTGCCCGACACCATGGTCGGCATGATCGAGGCATCGATCACGCGTAAACCGTCGATACCTTGCACGCGAAGCTGGTCATCGACTACCGCCATCGGGTCGTGACCCATCTTGCAGGTACCGATCACATGATAGGTGGTCTGGCCGTTGATGCGGGCGAACTCCAGCCATTCGTCGTCAGCCTGCACTTGCGGGCCGGGGTTCATCTCAAAGGCGCGGTACTTGTCCATGGTCGGGTTTTCGATGATCCGGCGACCGATCTTCATGGCCGCGACGACGGTCCGCTGATCCACCTCGTCGGCGAGGAAGTTCGGGCGAATGGCAGGATTGGCCGCCGGATCCGGTGATTTCGCGTGAATCGTGCCCTTCGATTCCGGCCGGCACTGGTAAACGCCGAGCGTCATCCCCGGCTCGCGATCCAGGATGCGCGTGGCCGCCGTGGCGTAGCTGGCATGCGCGAAATGATATTGCACGTCCGGCTCTTCCAACTCCGGTCGCGTGCGCACAAAGCCGTACACGATGCCGGCGGTGAGCGTCAGAATTCCGCGATGCAGAAGGAAGAACTTGGCCACCTCCTTAGCGAAATTCAGCCCGCGCGTCTCCTCGTTCAGCGTGATCGGCAGCTTCACCCGCCAGTTCAGGCGGGGGGCGTAATGGTCGCGGTAATTCTCACCCACGCCCGGCAGGGCGTGGCGCACTTCGATGCCAAGCGAGGCCAGCAGCGCCGGCTGGCCGATGCCGGACATCTCCAACAGATGGGGTGACTTCACCGCGCCGGCAGCGACCAGCACCTCGCCGCGGCAGCGCGCCTCGGTGGGCTGTCCGGCACGCACATAGCGCACGCCTACGGCGCGCTTGCCGTCCAGGATGATCCCCGTGGCGTGCGCATCGGTCTCGACATGCAAGTTCGGACGCCGGCGGGTGGGGTCGAGGAAGGCACGCGCGGTGGACCAGCGGCGGCCGTTCTTCTGCGTCACTTGGTAGTAACCGAAGCCTTCCTGGTGGCCGTTGTTGTAGTCGGGATTGGGCGGCCAGCCTTCCGCGGCGGCCGCTTCGATCACCGCATCGCAGATCTCGTGGTGCTCGATCATGTGCGCGACGTTCAGTGGGCCACCCTTGGCGCGGGTGTCGTCGCCGTCGCCCTCGAAATGCTCGGATTTGCGGAAGTAGGGCAGCACTGATTCATACGACCAGCCACGATTGCCAAGCTGGGACCAGGTATTGTAGTCGAGCGGATTGCCGCGGACGTACAGCATGCCGTTGATCGAGCTCGATCCGCCCAGCGTCTTGCCGCGCGGGATCGGGATCGAGCGGCCGCGAACATTGTCCTCGGGCTCGGTGGCGAAGCACCAGTTGTAGCGCGTGTGGTTGAGCAGTTTGTTGAAGCCGACCGGGATCGGAATCCAGAAATTATCGTCCTTCGGTCCGGCTTCCAGCAGAAGCACCTTGACGTTCGGGTCCTCGGTCAGCCGGTTGGCCAGCACGCAGCCCGACGAGCCGGCGCCTACGATGATGTAATCCCACTCCGTCATTGATCGCGTTCCTCCGCTGGTCGGCACACTAGCCAGTGGCCTGGCTGTTCGGCAAGGCTAGAAGTGAGGATTCACAGCAGAGGTGTAGAAGACGCGGAGTGTTCGGATCCAATCGTGATCACGCAATTCCGACTAGTATCCTATGCAAGGACACTTCACCAAGAAGCTCCCTGTGGCTGGCTGTCATTTCGAGGCGCGAAGCGACCCCGGCGATGTCGCGCACTCTCCGGGGGATTGCTGCGGCGGCCTGCTGGCTCGGCTACACCTTCGGCGTCGCGCCGATACAGCCCGTGACCCGTTGGCCTGCTTCATAAGCAAATCTCAGTGTTGTGTGCTGCTTCGCCAGTTTGCGAACCAGCCGACCGGTTGCCGCCGGCGTGTTGTCGATCTTGCCGAGATAGCGGATCTCGCCGTCCCGGCCCGCTTGCGCAATCGCCACCGCGTTGCGCAGCTTCGATGTGTCCAAAGCGACCTAGGCGACGCTATGATCCTCCACGGCTCACCCTCCTTGCTTGAGGCTCGGCCCGGACCATCCCGGGCAACCCTCGTATCGCATCGAGGGTGAGGCGCCTCCCAGCAGGCAAGGGGACATATGGTCTTCGCCTTCGGCTATGGGCCGGCAAGCCGCGGGTCGAAATCCATTGAAGCAAGCACGCTTCATCGGCGTGGATCTGCGGTTCCAGGTTCTTGTTTTGCTTAGACGCCACCGCAGCGCATGGTCTCGGGCGGATGCGGGGTGTAGAGTTGCCCCCTCCATCGGACGGAGCTGAAAGCAAGACCAGCAGGCAATTGGAACCGCAGACGCACAGCGCGGCCGTTGGCCGCAACCAAACATCGGCATGCCGTCTCAGTGTCCGCCAATGGTCCCATCTCCTGCCAGAAGCTGCTTGGGTTCCGAAGAAAGACCGCAATGTCGTGATCCGAGTTTGGCGGTGGCATCGCCGCGCGTGCGGGAGCGGAACAGCACGACGCGGTCGATCCGATCCCCATAGACCCGGTCGAGGGCAGCGCGGAAGCGGACGAGGATCGAATCATCGACTGCGTTGGTGATCATGGTTTGTTCTTGCCGCCACCCCCGGAGTTGCCGACAAAGACAACATGAAGCATGTTGATCCCCAGCTCGCCCATTCGACCAACGTTTCCGACGGAGGACCGACATGCAGCCCCCTCCCTTTCCCCTGATCGAGATCACCGGGTCGCCGCACGAACGCGGCCGACAATACGGCGAAGCGGCGAGGACGCGTATCCATCGCTCAGCCGAGATCTACCTGACGGCCTTCGAGAAGCAGAAGCTATCCCACGCACAGGTGCACACCCTCGTCGAGGGAATGCTGCCGATCATCCATCGCTTCGAGCCGGCGTATCTGGAAGAGATGCACGGCATAGCCGAGGGCGCGAACTGTCCGTTCGAGCATGTGGTGGTGGTGAACGCACGCACCGAACTGCTGGCGGAAGCCCGCCGTACCGGCGAGCCGGACGGTTGTACCGGGGCAGTCATTCTGCCGGATGCCTCGGCCGACCGGCAGGTCCTGCACGGGCAGAACTGGGACTGGCGGGCCGAGTGCGCCGAAACAGGAGTGGTGCTGCGCATTCGCCGTGACGATGGACCGGACGTGCTGACCTTCACCGAGGCCGGCGGGCTCGCCCGCTGCGGCATGAACGCGGCGGGCATCGGGCTGACCGCGAATTTTCTGTCGTCCGACCGCGACCAGAAGCGCCCCGGTGTGCCGCTCGTGCTGCTGCGCCGGCGGGCACTGGAGAGCGCTCATTTCGCGTTGGCGGTGCAGACGATCTATGCCACGCCCAAGACCGTCTCCAACAATATCATGCTGAGCCATGCCGGGGGCGCGGCGCTGGACATCGAGAGCGCGCCGGACGAGAGCTTCCTGCTGCAGCCGCAGGACGGGCTGCTTGTGCACGCCAATCATTTCGAGAGCGTGGCGGCGCTGGCGAAGCTACGGGACACAGGGCTGCCGACCACCCCGGATTCAGCATATCGCGCCGAGCGGGTACGTGGCGCGCTGACGCGACGGCGAGGACGGATCACCGTCGATGACCTGAAGGCCGCGTTCTTCGACGATTTCGCGACGCCTTACTCGGTGTGCCGTCCACCGCGCCCGGCCGCCGTCGGCGACAATCTTTCAGCGACGGTGATGATGATCGTAATGAAACCGGCCGAGGGCTGGATGGAGATCTGTCCGCTGCCCGCCCTGAATTGGCAGTTCACCCGCTACGCGCTGGATGATACGTCGGCGCTCGCGGCAGCGGCCGACTGATACCGGGCGAGGAACGACCAAGAAGCCCTCCGCGCTTGCCGCCACTTGGGATAGCTATAGTGCGGCATCCCGAAGGATGGGTGGGACAACTCGGCGCAGCGCGGACTCGAACTTCCGGCGTACGCGGGTGATGCGCCCGACATCGGCCAGCCGCCGGTCCAGGAAGCTCAGCGTGGCAGCGTCATCCTCGCCGGGATCGCGCAGCCAATACAGCAAGGTTGTGGTGTACACGCCGGCCAGGATGGCGCGTTTGGTGTACCAGGAGATATCCGCCGAACGATCGCCGGCGGCGTGCCACATCGCGTCCACCGTCCGGGCGGTGCAAAGAGCAGCAGCGCCGGCATCGCCTGGCAGCGCCAGCGCGGCCAGCGCGCGGCGGATCGCTTCCTTATGCGAGCGGTTCTGGGTGAGCCGCAAAGCAATCACGGCACGAATCCGCGCCGGAATGCGCATCGCGTCGAGCTCGAGCGTGGCGGCCTCGAGTTCCATCCGACGGTCCGCCAGATCGCAATACGCTGCGATCATGTCTCCTGCGCCACCCGGAAACAGCACCTCAGCGTCCCGCGGATCCCCGCCCAGGGCTGCGAGACCGACGCGCAATGCGCGATACGTCCAGCCATCGAACGGCACGTTCGGTAGCAGTGCATCGATCGCGGCGTCTCGCTCATCGCTGCGCTCGGGGGGCGCGATCATGTGCGTGCGCCGGTCGTCGTCTGCTGCGCCAGCGCCGCTCTGGTCAGCTCCTCATTGAAGCCGAACAGGCGAAAGTCCGTCACTCGCATCGGATAGAGAATCCCGTCCAGATGGTCGTACTCGTGCTGGATAACGCCGGCGTGGAAGCCGGATACGGTGCGCTCCGTTAGGTTGCCGTCGCAGTCCACGCCGCGATAGCGGATCCGCGGTGCGCGCGGCACAGCGGCGCGCAGGCCGGGGATCGACAGGCAGCCTTCCCAGCGCAGCACGCGCTGATCAGACAAGAGCTCGATGTCCGGGTTGATCAGGACGGAATTGCCGACCGGTAGGTCCTCGGGATCGTCGCTCTTGCGCTCACCGGGGACGCGGAAGACGAACAGACGCAGCGGCACGTGCACTTGCGGCGCGGCAAGGCCCACGCCAGGCGCGTCCTCCATCGTGTCCATCATGTCCGCGATGAGCCGGCGGATGTCCGCGGCGCCAGGGTCCGACACCGGCTCGCAGCGGGTGAGAAGCACGGGATGGCCCATGCGGGCGATCTTGAGAATGGCCATGACACATCCGAGATGCCTGGGGGAAAGGTTTGGCGAGGCCGCCGGGGCGTGTTATAGCGCGCCCCCCCGCGCCGGAGCACCGGCGGCGAAAAGTAACGTGCGTCCCCGATCGAACCAACCAAGGCGTGCCCGATCGGCGGGGCACGCGGAACCGAAAGGAGAAGGCGGCCAAGTGCAAGTTCTGGTACGTGACAACAATGTCGATCAGGCGCTCAAGGCGCTCAAGAAGAAGATGCAGCGGGAGGGAATTTTCCGAGAGATGAAGCTCCGCCGGCACTACGAGAAGCCATCCGAAAGACGCGCACGGGAAGCCGCCGAAGCAGTGCGTCGCGCCCGCAAGCTGGAGCGCAAACGGATAGAGCGCGAGGGTTTCTGACCGCTACCGGCGCGAATCCTGCCCCGCGCGGACCCGCAACGCCTTCGCTTCAACAGACCACCCGCCGGCCCCTGATTCCGACCAGAGTCCACCTCGAGCGGCCGCACGCCGTCTATCCGCCTTCACAGTGTCGCCTCTTGCCGCCGTCTCCGGCATAAGCGTCGCGATCATTAAGGTTCCGACCAGCCCGGCGCCCGCCAGCACCAGGAACGCTGCGGTCTGACTGACATTGTCAGCGACGCAGCCGGCCATCGTCGTGCTGAGCGTGGCGCCCGCCGCCGAACATAGCCCGAAGACGCCGATGCACAGGTTGAAATGGCCCCGACCGCGGGTGAGGTCGGCGGCCACCAGCGGCAGCATAACCCCAAAGACGGCGGCGCTGATCCCGCTCACCGACTGACCCATCACCAGCGGCCAAGTCCCTGGTAGGACTGCCAGCAGCAATCCTCGGGCTGCCAGTGCGCCCCAGCCGGCCAGCAGGATTGGCCGGCGCCCCCAGCTATTGGCCCGCCGCCCGATCCATGGCGACGAGCACGCCACCACGGCCTGGGGAACCATGATACAGGCGGCTATGATCAGATTGGCGTAATCGCCGGCCCGTTTGGTCACCTCGGATGCCGCCAGTGGCAGCATCGCCGCATTGGAAAGATGGAACAGCACCGCGCAGGCCCCGAAGGCCAGCAACCGCCGGTCGGCCACGAGCGAGCCAAGCCCCTGCCAATCCACACGCTGACGCTTGGAGACGGCCGGGATGAAGTCGTCCGGAAGCTCGTTCAAGGGGCTGGATGGGGGGATGCGCCACAGTGCCAACAAGGCCGGCAATCCAAGGAGCGCGGTCAGCCAGAATACCGCTCCGCTGGACAGATATGTCCCGATACCGCCCATCACCCCGGCGGCGAGGCCGTTGCCGATTGAAGCGAACGAGGCATTCCGGCCCAATCGCTCACCCAACGCGGCATGCCCGACGAGGCGAAGGCTGATGGCGGCAATCGCTGGCGTGATCACGCAACTAGCGACGCCGTGCAGAATCTCTGCGACCGCCACCGGCAACTGGGCTGGCAGAACGGCCAGCATGAGCGCCGCTACGACTACGGCCAAGATGCCGACCGCCGCGGCGGCCCGCTTGCTGCGCATGACATCGACTACGGCGCCTGCCGGGATCTGGCTGACCATCGCGGTGATGGTGCCCAGGCTGAGCGCCAAGCCGATCTCGACCTCGGTCCATTTATGCGTGGTCAGATAGACCGCGACGAAAGGACCGAAGCCCGTCTGCACGTCGGCCAGGAAGAAGTTCAGCAGGTCGAGCGCCCAAAGGTTGCGCTTTGCCGGAAGTGAACCGTCGCGAGGCATCGTTCTCTACTGCGGCGTAGTGGTCTTGGCGGCCTCGGCGGCCGGCTTCTGCGACTCCCAAGGCGCTACCACAACCGGTGCGGGCTTGGTCTCGCCCTCGTAGCTCGGCGCCGCCTTGATTTGCTCCGGCAGCAGATCGAGCACGATAGGGTACTCTGGGGTCTCCCGGGTTGAAATGCAGCGTGTTCCAGTGGACGGCGATCTTGCGGCTGCCGACCCCCATGAAGCCGCCGAAATCGATCACCGCAGCTTGTGGTTGACCATTCTGACCGACCAACACATCAACCAACCGACCGACCACGGCTCCGAGCGGCCCGATCACCGGCTGCCCCAGGATCGCCACGACCTTGTCGGGCGGCATTTGTGTCACCGGGGCGGTGGGCTCGGACGGTTTGGCGGCCGGTGCCGGCACGGCCGCCGTTGTCTCCGGCTGCTTGGCGGCTGTCGTGGGCGGAGCCACGGCGCCTGGCGCGGGTTGGTTGGAAGTCAGCGGCGCGGGCGCCGACTTTGGCTGGTGGGCGGCCGGCGCAGGTGCCACCGGCGCCGGGGGTATCGGCGCCGCGGATGGCTGCGCCTGGGCGGTGGAGACCACCGCTGCGGCGGTCACCAGGATGAGGGCTAGTCGGTGCAATCGCGTCTCCCAGGGTGAGAGGTGCGCCGATCCTGGAGTCAAAATCAAGCTTTCTGTGCGGATGCTCTTTGGTTACGCTTTGTGCGCGGCGACGCCCGCGGAGGGCCGCGCAGCGCGACACGAAGCCAGCTGAATACCCGCGTCGATCAGCGCGATGCCGGTCGCGTGGTAGATTCGGAAGCTCTCACCCAGGCACGCCACCGCAAGCACGCTGCCGAACAGCGGCATCAAGTGCATGGGCTGGCCGGCGGGACCGGGCCCGACCAACTCAATCCCGCGGTTAAAAAGCAGATAGGCGGTGAAGGACGGGAACACCGCGACGTAGCCCAATGCGAGCCAGGGCGCCGCTCGCCAAACAGGAGGAAGGCCCAGATCAGGATCACCAGCGGTGCCGCCGATTGCAGCAGCAGCACGTTCAGCGCCGTGGTCTTGGTGAGTGCGATGTACGAGAGGGTGTTGTAGCTGGCGATTCCGGTGGCAGAGAGCAGCAGCATCATGCGCCAGTGCCGTCGCAGCAAGGGCGCTTCGCGGTGGAGCCGCGTCCAGGCAAACGGCGGCGCCACCAGGAACTCACCGGTCCAGCGCCAATAGGCCAGCGCCACCGGCGGCACGGCGCCGGCGAGTCCCCGGGCAAGCACGATGTTACCCGCCCAGAGCAGGTTGGCGAGAGCCAGGACAGGCCACGCGCATGCCAAAGGCGGACGCGGGGGAACGGGATCGCCATGATGGTGGATGTGACCTGGCAGCTTCTCGATGCCTGGAATCACAGATGTTTGGCGAAGAATGCTGTCACGGCGGCGTGGGCTCGCTGTCGATCCGCCGGGCGGATAAAGCCGTGGCCAGCGTAGTCGAACACCAGGTATTCGACGGGTTTCTGCCTTTCGCGAAGTGCACGGACGAACTGCTCGCTTTCACCGATCGGCACCCTGGGGTCGCGCGTTCCGTGCAACGTCAGTAGCGGGACGCGGACCCGGTCCGCCCGGCCAAGAGGCGAGATCCTTTCGAGCAACGCCTCATCCCGCTCGGGATCACCGTATTCTGCCGCGCGATGGTTGCGTCTCCACGGGCCAGTACCGGCGAGCGCGGTGCGAAAATCCGCGATGCCATAGTAATCGACGGCTGCCTTCCACAGGTCCGGACACTCAGTGATCGCCGAAAGCACCATGAAGCCACCATAGGATTCGCAGCGGAACACGGGACGTGCCGCCCCACCCTCCACCATCCACAGTCCCGGCGGCTCGGTCGGAGCCGCCACGGTGCAGGCGAGCCGTCCGCCATCCGGCGAGAAGGCCGGATCGGCTACGATGCCGTGGGGCAGGCCGGTAATCTCGGGTCTGTCGCCGCCGGTTGGACCGACGCGCAGCACCGACCAGCCGCGGTCATTCTCGATCGTGGCGAGTTGGGTCGTATCGGACGAGATCGCCCAGGCCTCTACGTCCCGGCCCGACGCGGCGTACACGACCGTGACCGCGCCGCTCTCGGGGTCGAGCCGGCACAGCCGCAGATGGTCGCTGCCGCCATGATCGGTTAGCGCCAGCAGGGTGCGGCCGCCGCGGGACCAGCGCACGCTTTGCCAGTTGGTCGGTCCCGGCTGCGGAAACGGTTGCACCGTGCCGGCTTCGAGATCGAGGATCATCAGCGACATATCGCCGTAGCCGCGATCGGCCACCGCGGCGAGCCGCGCCCCATCCGCGCGCCACCCGGCCACCGTGACGATATGCGTGCCCTGATAGACGCAGCGACGCACACCCGTCGCGATGTCCTGCACGATCACGTCGAAATGCGCCTCATCACGCGCATTGGCGGCGAACGCAACCCGCGCGCCGTCCGGTGACCAGCCGCCAAAATCATGCATCACCGTCGGATCGTCGGTCAGCGCAACGGGCACAGGGCGTGGTGCCGACGGGTCGATCAACAGAAGTTGCTGGCGTTCGTCGCCGCCCCGGTCGATGCCGTAAATCAGCCGGTCATCCACCGGCGAACGACGCAGGAAGGCGACCTTCTCGTCGTGGAACGTAAGCTGGCGCGCGGCCCCGGTTGGCAGTTCCATCGCCCAGACCTGTGGCAGATCGGCCCCGCGCAGATGGAGCAGCATGCCTTCGTCACGCGAGAAGGACGGTGCACCGGCGGCGCCGATGCGCGTGAAGTCTTCCGGGGCGGCCATCACGTTCCTCCCGATTTGGCTGGCCAACATAAGAGGACGTGAGCGGGCTTGGAAACCGCACTCCGATCATGTTCCCTGCGGCCAATGCGGCGGATTGCGTTGCACAGCGAGACCGACTGGGACGGTTGGCGTAGCGCCACGCGAGCGCTCGTGCTGGCCGGCACTTCACCGGATCAAGTGCAGTGGCACGTGGCGCCGAAGGACACGCATACGGCGCCGGACAGCGCGGGCAGCTTCAGTATCTCCCGAGCCTTGGTAGCAATGGCTGGGCTGGCGATCCAGGCGCGCGATCGGCGACGCTTCGACGTGCTGTACCGGGTGGTGTGGCGCGCCCATAACGGAGAGCGCGTGCTGAAAGACCGCGCCGACCCCGACACACGTCTGGCGCAAGGGTTGGCGCTGGCCGTGCGCGCCGAGCAGCACCGGATGCGCACGCAACTCCGTTACCTGCCAGTACGCGAGGGCAGCGAGACACGGTATGTCGGCTGGTACAAGCCGGCCCATTTTGTCCTGGAGGCGGATGCACAACTGCTCGCGCGACGGTTCCCCCGGTTTGCGGTCTCCATCCTCACGCCGGACGGCAGCGCACACTGGGATCAGGAAGGACTCCGTTTCGGCCCAGGCGTTGATCCAGCGTCGGTCCCGGATGACGAGGGACTCTCCGCGTATTGGCCTGCTTACGGCGCCGAGTTGCTGGCCACAGCGCAGCCCGGCAGCTCAATTCCCGCGGCTGAGTTGCTCGGCGACGAGCCGTGGCCGCCCGATCGGCCAGCGCTCGGCCCTGTGGTGATGCCGGCCGGCACCGATCCCGGGATCGAGACCGCCTGGCACGAAGCCGCCGATTGCCGGCGCTGCCACCTCTGGGAACCGGCGACGCAGACGGTGTTCGGTGAGGGGCCGGCGGGCGCGCGGGTGATGTTCATCGGGGAGCAACCGGGTGACCAGGAAGACGTGATCGGCCGTCCTTTCGTCGGACCCGCCGGGCAGATGCTGGATCGCGCGATGGCAGAGGCCGGCATCGACCGACGTGCCGCCTATGTCACCAACGCGGTCAAGCATTTCAAATTCACCCCGCGCGGCAAACGGCGTCTGCATCAGACGCCCGAGGCGCCGGAGATCCAGGCCTGCTGGTTCTGGCTGGATGTCGAACGCGTACGCCTGGCTCCGTCTCTTGTTGTATTGCTAGGTGCCACTGCGGCGCGCGCAGTGCTGGGCCGGGCAGTCACAATCGGTCGCGAACGCGGCCGGCCGATCCGGCTTTCCGACACCGAAACGGCGTTCGTAACCGTGCACCCGTCCTTCCTGCTGCGCGTGCCAGACGAGGATGCGCGGCACCGGGAGTATCAGGCCTTCGTGCGGGATTTAAGGAAAGTCGCTGAGTTAGCGGAGAATATTTGATTATATCCCCGAACAACATCACGTGGTGTTTCGGAGTTCGAAGCAAGCCGCCCGAACCTGAGCGAAAGCACGGGCGCGGTGGCTGAGTGCGCGCTTCTCTTCCGACCTCAGCTCGCCGAAGGTGCCGGACGCGCCGGCCGGAAGAAAGATCGGGTCGTAGCCGAATCCGTTATCACCGCGCGGCGGCCAGACCACCTCGCCGTCCACTCGGCCCAGAAACGTCGCCGTGTCGCCGTCTGGCCAAGCGAGGCAGAGCGCGGCGATGAACCAAGCCCGGCTGTCGGCGGCGTCTCCCAACAGGGCGTTCACCCGAGCCATCGCAGGCGCGAAGTCCTTGGAGGGTCCAGCCCAGCGCGCCGAATGCACGCCGGGCGCGCCGTTCAGGGCGGCGACGCAGAAACCCGAATCGTCGGCCAGCGCGGCCAGCCCGCTCGCTCGCGCGGCGGCGAGCGCCTTGATCCTTGCGTTGCCGGCAAAGTCCAGGGCGTCCTCCTGCGGTTCCGCCAACCCGAGCGCGCCCGCAGCGACCACGTCGAAGCCGAACGGGCGGACCAACTCTACGACCTCCGCAAGCTTGCCCGCATTGTGGCTGGCCAGCACCAGGCGCGCGCCACGCTGGAGTTTCCGGGCCATCAGTCAGGCCCCAATGCGTCCCGCTGCAGCGCGAACAACGAAGCCGTGCCGGCACGCGCCAGCGCCAGCAGGTTTAGAAGCTGCGCCTCGGAGAACGGCGCGCGTTCGGCGGTGCCCTGCACCTCGACGATCCCACCGGCGTTGGTCAGCACGAAATTCGCGTCGGCCTCGGCCGCCGAATCTTCTTCATAATCAAGGTCGAGTACGGCCTCGCCCGCTGCGATCCCACAGGAGACCGCGGCGACCTGGCCGGACAGCGGATCGCGCGCAAGCACCTTCATTTTCCGCAGGTGTCTGAAAGCAAAGCTCAATGCCACCCAGGCGCCGGTGATGGCAGCGCAACGCGTGCCGCCATCGGCGTTCAGCACATCGCAGTCGAGCGTGACCGTCATCTCCCCCATCACTGTCCGATCAACCACGGCACGCAGGCTGCGGCCGATCAGCCGCTGGATCTCCTGCGTGCGCCCCGACTGCCGGCCGCGCGCGGCCTCGCGGTCACCCCGAGTGTGGGTAGCGCGCGGCAGCATCCCGTACTCGGCGGTCACCCATCCCTGGCCGGAGCCGCGCAGGAACGGGGGAACGCGGCCCTCCACACTGGCGGCGCACAGTACTTCGGTGTTTCCCATCCGGATCAGGCAGGAACCCTCAGCGTGACGGGCATAGCCGGGGATGATGGCAACGGGTCGCAGGGCGTCGGCGGCGCGGCCGGACGGGCGCATCGGTGAACTCCCGAAACTGAAGACACCACACAGAAACCAGATGCGGCGTCCCCTGTCACGGCACGGTCGAATTGACCCTCCGCACCCTGCCCCCTACCTTGATTGCTCGGAGAAACCGGATGGACACCCCGATCAACGCCGCAGGGCCGACCTCGCGCATCGGCGGTCGGGGCATCGAGCTACCCCCCGGTCTCGACGCCCGCTCGGCCGCGGTGCTTCGCGACATCGTCGAGCAGTATCTTGAGACTGGGGAGCCGGTTGGCAGCCGTACACTATCGCGCCGGCTCCCGCTCAACGTCTCGCCAGCGACGATCCGCAACGTGATGGCGGACCTCACTGATGCCGGGTTGTTGTTCGCACCCCACACGTCCGCCGGACGACTGCCAACCGAGCGGGGGTTGCGCCTTTTCGTGGACGGGCTGCTCCACTTCGGGGAACTCTCGGAAGACGAGCGGGAGGCGATCTCCGCGGCGCTGGCGGCATCCGGGCGCAGCCTGGAAGAGACGCTGGCCGACGCCAGCGCGATGCTGGCTGGCTTGTCGTCGGCTGCCGGCCTTGTTCTCGCCCCTAAAAGCGAGGGACCTCTCAAACACATCGAATTCGTCCCGCTCGGCTCCGGCCGCGCCTTGGTCGTGCTGGTCACCGGCGACGGGCACGTCGAGAACCGGGTGATCGATACGCCGCCAGGCCTGCCGCCGTCGACCTTGCAGCAGGCCAGCAATTACCTGAACGCGCGCATCGCCGGCCGCCCGTTGACCGAGCTCAGGCGGATCGTTGCCGAAGAGATGGCGGCGAACCGCACCGAGCTCGATGCCCTGTCGGCCCAGATCGTCGAGGCGGGGCTGGCGACCTGGACGTCGGAGGGACGCGGGGGAAGCTTGATCATTCGTGGCCAGGCGCGGCTGCTTTCGGACGTCACGCAGATCGAGCGTCTGTCAGCGATCCAGGGGCTGTTCGAGCGGCTGGAGGCGCAGGAGACGATGCTGCGTCTCCTCGAGCTGGCAGAGCAATCCGATGGTGTTCGTATCTTCATCGGCGCTGAGAGCGGGCTGTTTGGCACGTCGGGGATTTCGATGGTCGTCTCGCCGGCACGCAATGAGGCCGGGCGCATTTTAGGCGCGACCGGCGTGATAGGTCCGACGCGCATCAACTATGGCCGGATCATTCCGGTGGTGGATTACACCGCGCGCGTGATCGGGCGGTTGCTGGGCTGACCGGCAGTGCGGCGGCGATCAGATTCGCCGAGATCATCAAGATATGGCAGTGGCACGAGATGGGCTGCCGGAGTTTGAGCGCCTTGGCGATGGCTACATGTGTGTCTACTAACATAGATGCTATTTGAGTGGGACGAGACCAAGCGGGCGGCCAATCGGGACCAGCACAGGCTTGACCTGCTCGATGGGCAACTGCTGTTCGATGGGCGCCCGGTTATCGACTACCCATCCCCGCGCGGCGGCGAGTCGCGTTTTGTGACGGTGGGTCTGATCGGGACGAAATTCTACGCGGTGATTTGGACCGAACGCGGCGAAGCCATACGGCTGATATCGTTCAGGAGAGCGAGGGATGGCGAGGAAAGAGCGTATCGTGCGCGCTACGGCTGACGAGATCGAAGCGATGCGCGCACGTGGCGACACCCGAAGCGACTGGAAAGCCGCCGAGGCGATGTCACAGGCCGAGGTGGAGCGGCTGGCGGACGAAGACGATGGCCCGCTGCCTGAAGGTTGGGAAAGCACAGTCGAAATCGGTGTGCCCGAGCCGAGGCAGTCGATCCATATTCGGGTCGATGCGTCCGTGCTGCGCTGGTTCAGATCGCATGGCCCGGGCTACCAGACCCGGATGAACGCAGTGCTGCGAGCGTTTGTGCAGGCCCGACAGCGCGAGGAGATGTCCGCGCCGAAGCTTAAATAGATGCCGGCATGAGTGTGCGCGGCCATTGCGCGGTGCACGGGACGGACATGGCGATAGCGTGAGAGCCGTCTCCCGCGATTCGCTGTTGGCCTGCCAAAATGGGTAGGATATGGCCGGCACATGGCCCCGGCCATGATGGGGGCCGGTCATCATGTCCTGCGCCTGGTGCTATTCCGGAGGCGTCCTGATCTTATCCCACCCCCAGAGCATCGCCAGCATCAGCGCGGCACCCACGACCACGCCGGCGACCGCGCCGATAGTCCCCGCACGCGTGCCGCCGATCATCGCGCCAGCCATGCCGCCGCCAATGCCGAGCAGCAACGGAATGAAACAGCCGATCGCCAGCATCGCTCCTTCGGCTTTCCGCACCTTGGCGTGCAACCCACCATTGCGGCTTGTCGCGCGCCTGCGACCGTCCTAACTGATCGCGTCATGAACAGCGAGACCGACATCAACCGGGCCGAAGGTGCCCCGGGCGGCGATACCGCGCCCGACCGAATCCCGGAAACCCAGGAACAGCTCATGCAGGCCGCGACCGCCCGGATCGCCGAACTGGAAGCCGAAGTCGCGGAAATGAAGGACCGCTGGATGCGGGCCGAGGCGGAGATGGCCAATGTGCGCTCCCGCGCCCGCCGCGACGTGGACGAGGCGCGGCAATATGCAGTGCAGAAATTCGCCGCCGACGTGGTCGAGGCAGCGGACAACCTGCATCGCGGCCTGGACAGCCTGCCCCCGGCAGAGCCCGGCCAGCCGGAAATCGTTCGGCGTTTGCGTGAGGGCATAGAGGGCGTCGAGCGAGGATTCCTGGCCTTGCTGGAGCGCAACGGAATCCGCCGCGACGATCCCACCGGCCAGCCATTCGACCCCAATCTGCATCAGGCCATGGCCGAGCAGGAAAGCGTGCTGCACAAGCCGGGAACGGTGCTGGCGGCCTGGACCCCGGTCTGGACTCTGCACGGGAGGCTCTTGCGTCCCGCTATGGTGGTTCTGGCCAAGGCGCCCCAGGCCGAACTTGGGGCCAGTGCCGAACCGAAGGTGGACACCGCAGCCTGACGGCCGGGCGGGACGCGGCGCGCGCAGACCTGCCGAAAATCGCGGTCGGCCCTTGCCTGGCGAAGTCCGGCTCAATACATCCGCCTCACCAAAATTCCACCTAGGGACTCCAGCGGTGCTTCGGGCCGCCCGGGTTCGCTGAAGAGGAGATCTCATGAGCAAAGTCATCGGCATCGATCTCGGCACCACGAACTCCTGCGTGGCCATTATGGAAGGCAAGGACGTGCGGGTGATCGAGAACAGCGAGGGGGCGCGCACGACCCCGAGCATGGTCGCCTTCACCGACGGTGGGGAGCGACTGGTCGGCCAGTCGGCCAAGCGGCAGGCCGTCACCAATCCCTCCAATACGCTCTACGCAATCAAGCGCCTGATCGGTCGCCGCTACGACGATCCAATGGTGGCAAAGGATAAGGGGCTGGTTCCCTACGCCATCGTGCGTGGCGACAACGGTGATGCCTGGGTCGAAGTGAAGGGCCAGAAATACTCGCCGAGCCAGATCAGCGCGTTCATCCTCGGTAAGATGAAAGAGACCGCCGAGGCCTATCTGGGCGAGCCGGTCAGCCAGGCGGTGATCACCGTACCTGCGTACTTCAACGACAGCCAGCGGCAGGCCACCAAGGATGCCGGGCGCATCGCCGGGCTGGAGGTGCTGCGTATCATCAACGAGCCCACCGCCGCGGCACTCGCGTATGGCATGGACAAGAAGACCAGCGGCACGATCGCGGTCTATGACCTTGGCGGCGGCACGTTCGATATCTCGATCCTTGAGATCGGCGACGGCGTGTTCGAGGTGAAGAGCACGAATGGCGATACGTTCCTGGGCGGCGAAGATTTCGATGCCCGAGTGATCGACTATCTCGCCGACGAGTTCCGCAAGGACCAGGGGATCGACCTACGGCGTGACCGGCTGGCACTGCAGCGGCTGAAGGAAGCCGCGGAGAAGGCGAAGATCGAGCTCTCGTCTTCCAAGGAGACCGAGATCAATCTGCCCTTCATCACCGCCGACGCCTCCGGGCCCAAGCATCTGGTGATGAAGCTGACGCGGGCGAAGCTCGAGCAGCTTGTCGAGGATCTGATCGGCAAGACGCTGGAGCCGTGCCGCGCGGCGCTGAAGGATGCCGGCGTGACCGCGGGCGAGATCAGCGAGGTGATCCTGGTCGGTGGCATGACACGCATGCCCAAGGTCATCGACACCGTGAAGCAGTTCTTCGGGAAGGACCCGGCGCGCAACGTCAACCCGGACGAGGTGGTCGCGATCGGCGCGGCGGTGCAAGCCGCGGTGCTGAAGGGCGACGTCAAGGACGTGCTGCTGCTCGACGTGACACCGCTGTCGCTGGGCATCGAGACGCTGGGCGGCGTGTTCACCCGGCTGATCGAGCGCAACACGACGATCCCCACCAAGAAGAGCCAGGTATTCTCGACCGCCGACGACAACCAGCAGGCGGTGACCATCAAGGTCTATCAGGGCGAGCGCGAGATGGCCGCGGACAACAAGCTGCTCGGCCAGTTCGACCTGATGGGCATCCCGCCGGCGCCGCGCGGCGTGCCGCAGATCGAGGTCACCTTCGATATCGACGCCAACGGCATCGTTTCGGTCCAGGCCAAGGACAAGGCGACCGGCAAAGAGCAGCAGATCCGCATCCAGGCGTCGGGCGGCCTGTCGGAGGCGGACATCCAGCGCATGGTGAAGGAAGCCGAGGCAAACGCCGAGGCCGACAAGCAGCGCCGCGAGTTCGTCGAGACCAAGAACCAGGCCGAGGCGCTGATCCATCAGGTGGAGCGGAACCTGAAGGAACACGGCGACAAGCTTGGCGCCCAGGAGAAGGGCGAGGCGGAGTCGGCGATCGCGCCGCGCGTTCGGCGCTGGAAGGCACCGACCACTGCTGCGCTGAAGCAAGCGACCGAGCGGCTGAGCCAGGCCGCGATGAAGCTCGGCGAGGCGATGTACAAGGCGCAGTCGGCCGGTGCGGGGGCCGCCGGTCCTGACGCGGGGGCGGGTGGCGCTGCGGGCGGGCCAGGGACTGCCGGCAAGCCTGACGAGAAGGTCGTGGACGCCGAGTTCGAAGAGGTGGACGACAAGAAGAAGTCTGCCTGATCCGGTGGTCGTCACATGAGAGATCGCGCCCGCGCCGCGCCGCGCACGGGCGCGATCTCTTTGCGTCTGGTGTTGAAGGGCTGAGATGGCCAAACAGGACTATTACGCCACTCTCGGCGTGCCGCGGGAGGCGAGCGGCGAAGAGCTGAAGAAGGCGTATCGCAAGCTGGCGATGCAGTATCATCCGGATCGCAACCCGGGCGACAAGCAGGCCGAGGCACGCTTCAAGGAAGTCAACGAAGCTTACGACATCCTGAAGGACGATCAGAAGCGCGCGGCGTACGACCGGTTCGGGCACGCCGCGTTCGAGCAGGGCGGCGGCGCCGGTCCGTTTGGCGGCGGGTTCGATTTCTCGGGTGCCGGCGGGCTCGGCGACATCTTCGATCAGATGTTCGGCGATCTCATGGGCAGCCGCCGCGGCGGGCCTAGCCGAGCGCAGGGCCGGCAACGACCTGCGCCAGTCGGTGGAGATCGACCTGGCCCAGGCGTTCACCGGCACGAAGGCCAATCTGCGGGTCCCGACTCGCGTCGCCTGCGAGGCGTGCAACGGCACCGGGTCAGAGGACAAGGGCGCGTCCTGCCGATACCTGTCCGAGCTGCCAGGGCGCCGGCAAGATCCGCGCGCAACAGGGCTTCTTCCTTGTCGAGCGCACCTGCCCGACCTGCAACGGTTCCGGCCGGGTGATCCGCAACCCCTGCCGGGTCTGCCGCGGCGCCGGCACGGTCCAGCGGGAGCGCAGCCTGCAGGTAGCGATCCCGGCCGGCGTTGAGGACGGCACGCGCATCCGCCTGCCGGGCGAAGGCGAGGCCGGCGGCCCTGGCGCGCCGCCGGGCGATCTCTATGTGCATGTGGCGATCCGGCCGCACCCGATCTTCCAGCGCGAACAGGCCAACATCTTCCTGCGAGTGCCGCTGCGCATGACGCTGGCAGCGCTCGGGGGCGAGATCGAGGTACCGGTGATCGATGGCAGCAAAGCCAAGGTCAAGGTGCCGCCCGGCACCCAGACCGGCGATCAGTTCCGCCTGCGCGGCAAGGGATTCTCCGTGCTGCGCAGTGCCGCGCGCGGCGACATGTTCATCCAGGTCGCGGTTGAGACGCCGCAGCATCTGACCCGCCGCCAGCGCGAGCTATTGGAAGAGTTCGAGGCCGAAGCGCAGCAGAGCGAGAAGCACCACCCCGAAAGCGAAGGATTCTTCGCCAAGGTGAAGGAGTTCTTCGAAGGCACCCGCGGCTGAAGGCGGGGGAATGGCGGAATGCGCTCCGCTTTTACGCCCTGCGGCGGAGAGCCGGTACGGTGGTAAGCGGAGCGCATTCCGCACTTGGTGAGCGAGCCATGACAATGGGTGCGAGCGCCGCCGGCCGGGGTCATTACTCGGCTGGTTATCAGATCATTGCGGCGATCGCGGCGCGCAGCAGGCATTCGGTCAACCGTTCGGCCAGAACCGCGATGACCGGGCCGAGCCAGGACCGCGTGCTCTCCCGAGTGCGTTCAGGAGGTGGCGGCACTTCCGCCCCGAGCCCCCACACAGCAGTTCGTTGCGTGACTGCCCGGCAATGCGCCCGCCTGCTCAGCGAGCAGGGCAGCGCGGGCGGGATGACCTTTGGCAGGGCGAGCCAGCAGCCGCATGCGGCCAGGAATGTCGTGAACCAGAACGCGAGCACGCGACGAATCGACTAAATTGCCGTGTCACGGCTTGCTCGCTTCGGGTGACATCCGGATGAGAGGACGGTGTCAGCGCGATGACATCTTGCCCGCCGCCAGCCGGCGGGCGGTGCGCAGCAGGAGCTGCCGGTCGTCCGGCACACACTCGCGGTAAAGCCGCAGCATCGCCAGCTCGTCGCTGGTCTTCGTTTGTATCGGTGTCCGCTTATCATTGCCGAACATCAGGAATTCCACGCCGACGCCGAGCGTCTCGGCGATCCGGGTGAGGTTAGGCGTGAGTTGGCCGGCGCGGCCGGTCTCCCACTGGGCCACTGCGCTGCGGGAGACCCCCACCGCGGCGGCGAGATCATCCTGCGTCCATCTACGTTCTTGGCGGGTGGCCCGGATGCGGGCCCCGATCTCGCTCGGCTGGGTCATAGGCGGATTATAGGTCAGGAGAACTAACGCCGGAAGCTCTAATTGCGGCGGTGCCGGTTATTTGGCTTGACATATTGCGTTTGTCAGACTAACAATGCCGCGGACAGAACGTAGGACGCACCATGCCGGCTCAGCACATCTGGACCAATGCCCAGGATACCCAAATCCGCCGGCTTCGCGCTGAGGGCGCGACCTGGGACACGATCGCCGCGGTGCTGGGAATGACCCGCTGGGCGACGATCGAGCGCGGGCGGCGAATTGGCGCCCGCCTTCCTCCGCCCGGTTTCGTGCCGCCGCCCGACGACCCGACACGCGAGCCGCTGCCGGCCGGTCACCCGCGGAGTTGGGGCCTGATCACCGACGGCACGGTGCTGGAGGGCACACCCTACCCGTTGCCGGTCTTCCCCCGCTGAACTGACGAAACAGACAAGGATCTGCCGGATGCATGTGACTGACGAGCTGTGCCTCGATGCGACATACGTCACTTGGCGACTGGAGGAAGCGGGCGCCACGTTGCTGGCCCTGCCCGGGACCGGATGGTCCACGCGGTTGCGGACGTCTTCGTTGGAGATCGTGCGCACCGCGATCGAGAGCTACGGCTGGGCCGAGCAGCGGGTGCGCCCGCCGGTGCCGCAGGCAGGGCAGATCACCCGCATGGACGAGGCGATGGGCTGGCTCTCTCTGATCCCGATCGATCGTTACGTGCTGCGGCGGATCGTTGGCGCTCGCAGCCTGGTCCACCCGGTGACCGAGCGGTACCTGTTTCCGTGGCGCAGGCTGGGCGCAGCGCTGGGCGCCGACCACAAGGCAGTGCAGCGCTGGCACGCGGAGGGGATCGGGCTGATCGTGTCGGCACTGAACGGCGGGACCCCGGCACGGCAGCGACGAGCGCGCGCCGTACCCCGGATGCCGGAACTAATGGGTAAGCAGTGATCACGGAGAAGGGCCAGTCGTTGCGAAACGGCTTCCAAGGACGCAGATATCCCAAGTACGGAATCGTTTTATATGTGCCTTTGCCGTGACCCTCTGGCAACACCCGCCGTCATGCTCGGCGAAGGTCGGGCATCCACGTCTTCGTGCTGCGACATTGATAACGAGACGCGGATTGCATGTTGGCTGGCCAAACCCGACACTGAGGAGTCAACACTCCTCCCGCTGCCCTTGATGCGGGCCAGATCGGAGGGAGCTAGCCCGCTGAGCGAGGCGGCAGTACGCTAACGCGACCAACCAGGCGCTGAGGGTAAGAGATGAACTCGAAAAAGAAGCGTGCCATAGCGGCCCAGCTTGAGGCGGCGGCGCAGGTTTGCTCGCGTCAAGGTGCTCAGCTCACCGAGCTTCGCAGGCTCGTGCTGAGGCTCGTTCTGGAAGCTGACGGGCCGTTAACAGCATATCAGCTTCTGAGTCGCCTCAGCGCAACCCGAAAGAATGCCGTGCCGCCGACCGTTTACCGAGCGCTCGATTTCCTGATGCAGCAACGGCTGATTCACAAAATCGAACGCCTGAACGCATTTGTTCCATGCACCCAGGCCGACCATGACCATCATGCCGCGCAGTTTCTCATCTGCCGTCAGTGCGGCACCGTGGCCGAATTGGAGGACACCGCTATTTTGGAGGCTCTCGCGCACGCCGCGACGCGCGCCGGATTCCAGACCGATACTGCTACGGTCGAGCTCGATGGCACATGTGCCGCCTGCGCCCACCCGGTCTGAGGGCTCTCCGAGTGGCCTCAGTGTACCCGCTGCGAAACTCACATAGTCGATTGGCCGCGTCGGCCGGAGGACGCGAACGGCATCCACCCCCGCCCGGCGCCGTAGGCGAGCGCACTCAGGCTCCCGACAAAGAAACCTATCGGCCAATTTGAGAGAAAAGCGAGGGCAACCGAGGCCCACCCAATCGTCAAGGACAGAGCGACTGAAAGTAGCACGGCACGCAGCGGTTGGTGCGTCAAGGCACGCGCGGCAGAGGCCGGACCCACCATCAGGCTGAAGACCAGAAGCGCGCCGACAATCGGCAACGCCACCGAGGTAGTCAGTGCGACGATGGAGAGAAACAAAACCTCCGCCAGGCGGGCGGAGACTCCGCGAGCTTCGCCCAACTCGGGCGAAATGGAATTCAGCAGCAGCGGCCGGAACAGCGTCGCTGTGAGGACCATCGAGACAACACTCACCGCAACCAGCACCGCGAGATCGCTGCGGCTGACGCCGAGGATTTGCCCGAACAGCAGTGCATTGACCGCCTGGGCGTATTCGCCGGTCATGCTCAGGAAAAGCGCTCCGAGGCCAAGCAACATGGTCAGCGACAATGCGGTGGCGACCTCATGCCGCTCGCGCCGCCCGAGCTGGCTTATGCCGATCACGCCGATCCCGGCGAATACCAGCAGACCGGCAAATTGGTCGATGCCTAGCAGGCTGGCCGCGGCAGCGCCGGGAAACGTGCCGAGCGGCAGCGCATGCGCCGCAAATGAATCCCCTCGGATCACGACGAAGAAGCCGACCAGGCCGGCGACCGCCGCGACGATCGTCGCCGCTAGCCATGTGTTGACCATGAAGCTCGCGAACACGGCTCAGACTGATCCAGCCTGCTGCACGTCGCCGGCCGGGAGGTGACGCTCTGACCGCCTGCTGCGGCGTCGCGGCCGTCCCGCCAGCAGGTAGGTCAGGAAAATCAGCGTGACGATGCAGAAGCTGACCGGCCAGCTATGTCCCGCCGTCCAATAGTAACTGTCGTAGGCCAGAAGGATTCCGCCCCAGGTCGTGGCGATGCCGATCGCGGCAGCAAGCAGGACGGTTCGGCCGGGCCGCGCGGCGATCCGCAGCGCGACGGCGGCCGGCCCGATCAACAGCGCGGTGGAAAGAATGGCGCCGACCGTGATGGCTGACAAAGAAACCGCCAGCGCCAGCACGATCAGGTGCAGAACGCCGACCAGCCGCACCGGAACCCCGCGGACGGCAGCAAGCTCCGGATCGAGCGAGCTGAGCAGCAAGGGGCGATACAACACTGCAACCGCGACGAGCGCGCCACTGCCGACCACCACAGCGAGCGGGATGATTGACGGAGGGATAGCAAACATCGAGCCGAACATCACGGTAATCGTCGCCCCGGTCGTGCTCTTCGACGTGACGTCCAGGTACAGCAGTAAAGCCGTCAGGCCGAGCCCGGCGCCCAGCATGATGCCGGTGACCAGGTCGCGCTCGCGGGCCCGGCACACATGGGCCAGCTCCATGCCGGCCGCTCCGATCACCCCCATCACCAGGAAACCGAGCAGTGGGTTGATTCCGAGCAGAAATGACGCAGCCCCGCCGGCACTGCTGACATCAGCCAGGGCGTGGCCGGCAAAGGATTGTCCCCTGATAATAGTGAACACGCCGACGACCGCCGAAACGAGCGCGGCTCCGCCGCCGATCACCGCCGCCGTTCGGACTGGGGCGCTGGTGAGCCAGCCAGGCTCGAACACGAACGAGACAACAGAGGTCATGTGTAATTTTACGGGATATGAACCACGTGAACTGGATGATCTGTCAGAGCAGGCGCCTCGGCGCCGGCCACGACCAGGATGCGGCCGTGCACCCGGATTACATCGATGTGATAGCCGTACAGCTCGCTCAGCACGTCGGTGCGAATCACCGCCTCTGTGCGGCCGCTCGCCGCACGCCCGTTTGCCAGATAGACGATACGGTCCATTGCCGGAAGCAGGGGGTTCATGTCGTGGGCCGAGAGCAGGACGGTGATCTGCTCGTCGATCGAGAGGCGGCGCAGCAGAGCGACAATGCCGGCGGCGCTCTTGACGTCGAGATTGGCGAGAGGTTCGTCCAGCAGCAGCAGGCGCGGACGCCGGATCAGAGCATGGGCAATCAGCGCCCGTTGCTGCTCGCCGCCCGAAAGTTCGCCAAGCCGCTGGTCGGCGAACTCCATCGCGTCCACGGCTTCGAGTATCTCGTCAACGCGGCGCCGCTGTGCTCTTGAGGCGATCGGAAGACCCAGCCGGTGTCCGTCGATCCCGAGCGCAACCAGATCCCGTGCACGCAGCGGAATGAACGGGTCCAGCACGATTTTCTGCGGCACATAGCCGACCGAGGTCAGCCGGCTATGGCCGTCCGCGGTGATGCTTCCGCTGCTAGGCGTCACGAACCCGAGGATCGTTCGCAGCAGGACCGTCTTGCCCGAGCCGTTGGCACCGATCAGGCCACAGAACTCGCCGGGCCCCAGCTTGAAATCAACATCCTGCAGAATCTGGCGCCCGGAGAGGGAGACACTCACCTTATGCACGGCGAGAACATCGTTTACTGCGAGCATCTTGTTCAGTGTCCTGCTTGTAGCGTCTCCGTGGACACCCCGCTCGCGACGGCCTTTCGCAGAGCCGCGACCTCCGCGACCATCCAAGACTGGTAATTGTAACCCGGGGTCGGCATGGTCTCGTAGACCCCCACAACAGGAATGCCGTTTTTCTTCGCCAGGCCGAGGAACGATTGCGTCAGGGTGTCTGTCACCTGCTGGTTGTACAGGAAGACCTTCACCTTGCGTCCGGAAAGCAGATCGTTCTGCGTGGTGACGTCTTGGGGCGAGGGGTCAGTGCCGTTCATGATCGCGGCTTGCAGGCTGTAGGGTGTGAGTATGTCGCAGCCGGCTGCTTCCAGCATGTAGTCGGCCACTGGCTCGGTAACCGCGACCGGCGTTCTGGGATAGGCCGCCTTGAACGAGGCGAGCGCCGCAAACCACGGTTTAAGCGAGGCCCCAAAGGTCTTTAGATTGCTCTGAAAATACGTGGCGTTGGCCGGCTGCAGAGCAGAGAGGTCGTCCGCAACGGCCTTCGCGACGGCAGGCATGGTTTTGGGATCGTACCACAAATGCGGGTTCGGGGTGCTATCCGGCAGACCCAGAAGCTGCTGCACGTCGATAATCTTGCGATCAGCTTTTGCGGTGGCGGATATGATCTTATCTGCCCAGGAGTTGTAGCCGAGGCCGTTCTTTACGATCAGCTCGGCCTGGGCGATTTGGGCAGCGACTTTCGGACTGGCCTCGAAGGTGTGCGGATCGGTATTGGGATCGGTCTCGATCGCCGTAACCCGAACGTACTTGCCGCCGATCTGCTCGATCACATCGGCATACTCGTTCTCAACGCCCACTGCGTTGATGGCCCCCTGGGTAGCGGGACCCGCGAGAGTGCTTCCGCTCGTCACGGCTGCCAACATGGCAGCAGTCATGAGAGCCTTGACAGCTCTCCTCCGTTCCGCCGCCGTGCACAGATCGCGCAGAGTGGCGGCCATGGCCTGAGTGGGCGACATCTCCATCCTGATCCTCCTACCGGCAAAGCGTATTAGCGGATCAGAACGCTATAACATAGCGGTCATGCGGTCCACTCGTTTGCCCGCGAGGCAATCGGCCGGCAGAGCCGGTGATGCGTCACAGCCCGATAAGGGCGTCAGACCGAACCTCCCTTTGGATTCGGCGAAGGAATTCCGAATAACCGCGCATCCCACTCCAACGGCTCCGGCGAGCTGACGATTATGCGCTGGGCATCCGGATGAGCCGGGTTGACGAGGTAATTGTCTTCTCGTGGCACCAGGGCGGAGGGCACCCGGAGAAGGGCGGTTCGAACTCGATCGAACCCACTCTCCGCCAGCGGCCGCCGCCTCGGGACTACCGAGCGCGCGCCAGTTCGGCGGCGGCTGACCTGCAAGATCCTCGATGACCACGTCCGGCGGAACCGCAGCCTCGACCATCAGCGTGTCCCTGAGGTTCCGGCGCTGCACGAGACGCTCCAGCATGGCCAGAGACAGCGTGCCGGATGCATAGATGACCGCCGTGCCGGGGGGATTCCAGCGGCCACCATAGGCTGCCGCGCCGGCGCCATCCCAGACCGGGAATGCCGTCGAGCCAAGGCGGAACAGTCTCAGGGCGGCGGGCAATCCTGATCAGACCGGCAAGCCGTGCTCGATATTGTGCAGGATACGTTCGACTTGCCGGGCACCCAGATCCGTCGCGGCCACCTCGATCGGACGGGACGAGCCGAGCAGGGGATGCCGCTCGTTGAGCCAGGTCCTTGCTTCATCGGCATCACCCAGCGCCTCACGCGCCAGGGCGACAATCCGCGCCAAGCGTTCCGCACGCTCGCTCGCCGCGCGTGAGAGCCGAACCCGGCGTTTCAAACTCGCCGGCGAGGTCACAAGAGCCGCCACTCGTCGGTGCGCTTCCGCCTCATTGGGAGCCGCATTGGCGGCCAACTCCGGCACCACGGCGCTCGGCAGTCCTTGAGCGACCGCGGCTGTGAGCTCGGCCAATGTGTGCGGCGCACTGCCGACGACCCGCGCACCACCCAACGCGGCCACTACCTTGCTGATCTCGAGGGGATACATGGTCGGCTTCCGGTCAACTGACCCAGCATATGCGGATCAGTTGACCGGCAGGCAAGGGCAGCCCTCAAGCCGTTCCTCCCGCAAGGGCCACATGCGCGAAACGATCGCCGGCTGGTGATGCCGTCCCGACCGGCCGTGCGGAGACGTCGAGCCTGCAAACGCCACTTGGCGAAGCTTGGTCGGATCACGGTTGGGAAAGGGTTACCCGTGATCGAGCGTCAGCCACGACAGGCCGGCAACCGGGTGCTGACACCGAGCAGCAGGTCAATATTTCCACCCAGAATTGCATCCTTCTCACTCGCAGAGAGAAAGCTGCAATGGCGCCGGACGTAGTCGACGCATTGCGTGTAGGTGCAGAACCGCTCCACATTGGGCATATCGGAACCCCACACCAGCTTCGACGAGCCGAACTTGTCACGCATGCAGCGGATAAGTTCTTGCGCCTCGGGATAGGGGTATTCCCAGACCCCGCCCCAGGTGATCGGGAACATCACCTCGATCAGCAGGTTCTCATCCCGATAGGCCGCTTCCACGGGCTCGGGAAATTCCCAATGGCCCGATCGGGCAAAATATCCGACTGGCGGTCCCATCACCAGGACCCAGCGGATGCGCCGGAAACGCTCCATCAGCCGATGCAAGCGGACGATGTTCACGATGTAACTGGCCTCGTCATAATTCGGTATCGCGGTCACCTCGATGAACACCGGAAGGGCTGCGTCTTCCACACGTGACCAGAAGGCGTCGAGGCCCCGATCGTCGAAGTCGACATCGAAACCATAGCGAGCGAACGCATCCAGCGCGAAGTACACAGCCCGGAGACCGAGCCGCTGGTGCGCCCGGTCGAACTCCCGCAGCCCCGCCTCGGTAGCAGCACGCGGTTCGTCAACATTCAACAGCGCGGTGAAGCGCTCGGGGTACTGGTTCTGCGCGAACGCGTTGTAATCGTTCATTGCGCCATAGCCCCCACCGGCCTGCAAAACGCAGTGATCCACGCCAGCATATTGCATCTGCGCCAGCATCAGCTCGGGCGGTGCCACAATCTGCTGCATACCCACCGGCATGTATTGGGAATGGTAGTCCCCGCCGTCGATCGTGAAGTCGAGCCGGCCGAAATTGCCCACTCGGAAATTGACCTCCTTCAGCCCTGACCACCCGTTGTCGCCCTGCTGAAACAGCACGGCGCCGGAGACCTGTTTACCGTCACGCGACCCGAATACCTTGGCAGAGGTGCGGGTCTGAACCTTCTGCATGTATTTCCGGTGGATTTCGCTGGATGCGTGCCCGCAGGCAGTCTCCCAGTTCTGAAACACGTGGGCATGGCAGTCGATGATCATGGGCTTTGTCTCCTTGCGCGATGCAGGAGCGGTGCTCCCGAACGGCGTTGCCTGCGCGATCAGACTGCCACAGCAGGTGCGGAGGCGCGAGGCGGAAGCGGCTTTGCTTCGGCGAGAGCAGGGCGCGCGCCCGGCAACGCGGGCAAGGGTGCCGATCATCGCCTTCGTTACCCCTGAGCCCCGGGTCCCGCATCGGACAGATCGATGCCCGAAGGGCACGATTGTGCGAAACCGTCGTCGGCTCAGGAATTATTCTGCGATCTCGCTTCCAATACGTCTCGTGCCGTGGCACATTCCCTTCCGGGGAGGACGCGGTCGCTCAAACCCGGACCAAAAGTGCTTGGTGGGCGAGAACTCCTCCAATCGTCTGTGGCGGTCCTTATCGGTTGATGCGGCGTCTGACTTGGGAGGGCCATTCCAAGGTAATTGGACCAATGTGGGACATCGAGGGCGCTCGCAAACTGACCGACAAGATTAGCAGAATTGTTCAGTTTCTAAAACACTCAACGAAGGATCAGATTGCGGCGTTCGCGGCATTGGCTGCCGTTGCCGGAGCGACCTGGTTGGGTCATGCGACCCGACCGAAGCAGTTCGGTTTCATCGACGAAGCACTATGGCAGAACGTCAGCGGCATCGGCTCTCTCGGGCTTTACGCCCTGTCCGCCCTGTTGGTTGGTTGGATTGTTTTTCGTATGTGGAGGCGCCTGACACCACCACTTGCCGGCGCCGGCGATCTCCGACCCACCGCGATCAAAGGACCCATGGCGTTTGGGCCGCACGACGCTGAGCTGTTCCGCCGGCTCGGCCGTGAAGCAGATATTGCTACGCTGCTCAACTACATTCTCAACGACCAAATCAGCCTCGTCGTCGTTTCGGGAGAATCTGGGGCGGGGAAGACCTCGCTGCTTCGGGCTGGTTTGCCGTCTATCCTCAAAAATCAGACCCCGCCGATCGAGCACCACTATTGGGAGGCGGTGCCGGACGAGCCGGAAAAGCGCCTTCTGGCGGCGGTTCAGGACGGATGGGCGGCGGCGCCCAATGCCGGGTCCCCGCAAAAACTGACTGATCTTTTCGGCCCGAGCGCGGAGTCCGCCGGACGTGTGATCGTTCTCGACCAGTTTGAACAGTTGTCGCCGGGTAGAAGATCGCATCGGCCGGTATTTCAACTGCTGAAGCATGCCGTAACAGCGGCGAGGCCCCCGCACAGGATCACGTTTATTGTAGCATTTCGCCGGGATTACGCGCCGGCGTGGTTGGACTTCGAGCATGACGAACTGGCTGATCGAAGACAACTGGTGGTGCCGCTTCGACTGTTCACCGAGGCGCAGGCAAAGGACGTCATGGCTGTGATTGCAGACGCAGCGGGCTTCACGATGGATAATGCACTCGCGGACGACCTTCTCGCGAGTCCAGAGTTCCGGAGGAATTTCGGCTCAGGAGGCTAGGCGGAAGGCCTCCATTTTATTGGTGTCCTGTCGTTCGATGACGAATTTCGCGAAGGTGTTGCTCGGGGTGGCATTCAAGAGAAATTCCGGCAGGCTCTGGCGCAGGGCATTGGCCACGACCAGCTCCGAGGGCGGGATGCCGGGCCGAATGGTTCGCAGCCAGGAGCCGAAGGAATTCCAGACGAGCTGAGGGAAGGCGACGGCCAGATACTGAAGTAGTCCCTGGCAGACGACACCCGCCTGGATGAAGACGTGGTAGGCGTGGAGCTTGCGTTTGACGGCGTTGCGGTATTCCGGCGACTTACGATGGAGATGTTGATTGCCACTGCGGCGGCGGAGCGGCTTCATGTCGGACATCCAGAAATGGTAGGTAAACGAACCGATCAGCCGCACCGCCTGCTTGAACGTGTGCTCGATCTTGAAGCGCAGACCGTACAGGCGAATGATCTCGATAGCCTCCAAAGAGGTGTCGGTGCACATCAGGAGGCACGAGCCTCTTACTGGATGAATCACCGCCACGAAGCGCACGAGTTCGACCGGCCGGGCGCCATAGCAGGTCGCGGACCCGATACTGGATGATCACCTGGTGCTCGCCGTAGACGGGACTTTCGGCCTGTTGGAAGCCCTTGGGGTCCTCCAGCAGGGATTTGAGCTTGACCTTCCTGCCATAGACCCTGGGCCGACCTCTCTTCCGCGGGCCGCACTGCTGGTGAGCAGTGTAGGCGACGGCGTTGGACTTCACCCGCGTGACCAGGTGGTTGTTCTCCTCGAGCAGGCCGGTGACGATCTTGCGCGCGGCATAGTAGGCGTCGGCGACGAAGTAGAAGGGTTCTGGGATGGCGACGATCCCGAGGAGCGCAAGCATCTTGTCGAGCAGGGTGCGGCGATCGCGATTGGACCACACCAACCCTTCGTGGATTCGTATGGCGAGCGGCACGGCGAAGACGCTGGCTGCGGCCTGAACGAGCACGCTCACAGCCTGGAGGGAATGTCCCATGATGAATTCGGGCTTGGTGTTCGACTCGGACTGCTGATGCAGGAGTTTGACCGCCGGCATCTTGCGCCCGCGCTTGGGGATCTTGATGCCGTCGCCGACCACGACACACCTTCCCTTGATGCGCAGCGGCTGCGGGAATAGCCGGAGCACCACCTGGGTCCACAGCGCCGCGAGCCGATCGAGCTTCACGGCGGGGCTGTGAAAGTGATCGACGAGCTTGTTGTAGAAGCGAGCCTCGAGCTTCAGCGCCCGCACGAGGCTGGTTACGCCCAGCAGTTCCGTCCGCACCGTGAAGCCTGCCACGGCGGTGGCGAACCACAGGAAGGTGCGCAGACGCGAGAACGCCGGACGCAGCAGCCAAATCGCGTTCCACCAGGGCATCCACAGCGGCATCGGACCCTCTCGATTCTGTTGCCAGCATAGTATAGCACTGGTATGCTAAACCTATGACAAACAAACGCCTGGCAGTGATCAGAAAGCGCGTTGGAAGCATCAAGGCGCAGCTGGCCGGCATTGAAGACATGCGGCCCGGATCGCTCACCCGCCAGTACAAGGATCCAGAGAACCGGAGGGGACCCTACTACCAGCTCAGCTACACGCGGCAGATGAGGAGCCGGACCGAATATGTTCCGCGCGACTATCTGCCCGAGGTGCGGCGTGAGATCCGCAACTATAAGCGCTTCAAGGCGCTCACCGCCCAGTGGATCGCCTTGAGCATCGAGCAGAGCCGCTTGATGATGAAGCGAGCCTTGCGACGGCAATGACCCGCGGTGCTATCCTCATCCGATGGGCAAGCGACGCGCAAAACACCCCTTCGAGAACAACCCGTTCACTGACGCCTTCCTCGAATGGATGGGCTCGTCCGAGGGGGAACGCTCGGTCTACGCGCTCGATCTGGTCTTCGCCGCACTGGATAATGCCGACGTTGACCCCAAACGGCGCAAGATCGTCTGGGACGACGGGAAACGGCTGTCGATCGAGCAGTCGGCAGAATGCATCCATGCCGAGCATCCGGACGTGCCGCGCGACTTGATCGAAACTCACGTGCTCGGGTGGCTCGAGGGCTTTGCGCCGGAATCCTACTCCGAACGCCAGCTCGAGGAGCTCGACCGGCTCACTGAGCAGTGGCTTGACGACTACGAGCGCAAGTCACAGGCCGCCAGGAAGTAACCCAGAACTCGGCACTCTCGAGGACCTTGTCGAGAGCATGAAAAACGACGAGGCGCGTGTATCCCCGGTCGATATTGGCATCACGCTGTTGGCTCTGAACGAACGTGCTCTGAGCAAGCCTGACAGGCATCTCGGTAAAGGCGACTATCGCATCGCAGGCGGCGCTGTCGGGTTGCTTGCGGAGTACGTCTCCAGCCAGCTCGATCGCTATCAGCCGGGGAGCGAAGCACGATCCTCGCGGCACTGCTGAAGTTAGTTGATCTCAGCAAGGATCAACGTTTGCCAGAGGGCCGCACGCCAGGGCAACTGGCCGAGAAGGTGCCTCTGGCAACTGCGGTACTGGAGCGGTACCTAAAGGATCTGGCATCGCCTCAAGTGCGGTTGCTGGAGGCGCTTCCCGGCGGCGCCTATCGCCTTCCGCATGAGCGGCTGATTCCGGCGCTACGGCAGCTTTCCGGGCTCACACTGGCGGCAGGGGAACAAGCCAACCGTACGTTCAACCAGGCATATTCTGACTGGCTTGCAGGGCAGCGCCGCCGCGCCCTGCTGCTACGCGGTTCGCGCCTGCGCGATGTGGTGCGCTACCGCGGGCAACTGCGTTGGGGCATTGATCGCGCGGAGAAGGAAGAGTTCCTGCGACAGAGCTTGCAGGGGCGGAACTGGCACCGCGCAGCATCAGGCGTGGCGGTGGCAGCACTGCCCATGGTTGAAGTGGACCCCGAAAATAGGACCACCCGCTTAGCTACAGCGCGCCGCGGCTTCCGTCATGCGAGACGGAGCGGATCATGAGCAAGAGCAGACGCAAGATAGACGCGGCGCTGAAGATCGCCTTGGAGGCGTTGCGCGAGCAGGCGACGGTGGCTGAATTGGCGGTTCGCCATCAGGTCCACCCGACGCAGATTTACGCCTGGAAGAAGCAGCTGCAGGAGCAGGCGGCGCGCGCCTTTGAATCCGGCGCCGGAGCCGAGGCGGAGGCGGAGAAGCAGATCGAGAAGCTGCACGCCAAGATCGGGCAACTGACGGTGGAGCGGGATTTTTTGGCACGGAGGTCCGGAAGATGAGCGCTCCGGACCGCACGGCGATGCTCGATCGGGACCATCGGCAGCTCTCGGTGCGACGGCAATGCGCACTGCTGGCGCTGCACCGCTCCGGCGTCTATCGGCCTCGGCCGCCGGAGGACGAGGCGGATTTGGCGCTGATGCGTCCGATCGACGCGCTGTTCCTGGCGCGGCCGTATTACGGCTCGCGCCGGGTGATGGCGACGCTGCGGGCGGAGGGGGTTTCGGTGAACCGCAAGCGCGTGCAGCGGCTGATGCGGGCGATGGGGATCGCGGCCCTGGGTCCGAAGCCGCGCACCAGCAGGCCGGCGCCGGGACACAAGATTTACCCGTATCTGCTGCGGGATGTGCGGATTGCGCGCCCGAACCATGTCTGGTGCGCTGACATCAGTGTGCCGCAGCAAGCGGCGTGAGAGATGGGGGGCGGCCCCCGCAACCGGCTTGCAGGAGCAGGTTGCAAACCGCCGTGAGCGGCGCGGGTCAAAAGCCCGGGTCGTGAGCGTCACGGAAAAGGCGCCGCGAGGCGTCAGGTGGGAGACAGGAAGGCGAACACCAGTGAACTGCCGTTCAAGTGTCGAAAGTACTCAAATGACGTTGAAACCGGCGAGTGATGTTGCGCCGGGATCAGGCCGGACGGTGCCTGCTGACGGGCCGGACGGCGTCCGGCATAGAGGCAGCGCGATCCTGTTTCAGGCTCTCACGTTGAACTGCGGGAACCTTCGGCGGCGATGCCAAGCGAAAGGCGCAAGCCCGAAAGGCGAGGCCGATAATAGTGACGCGCCGCCAAGGGACGGAGCCGCTCGTAGTAGCGTTGAGACCGCCGTAATGGCGGGGGAGCGAAGGGGCGGCGTCATCCGGCAGGCATGGGGGATCAACCGGGCGACCGGGAGGAGTCCCGCATGACCTGCAAGCCCTATGACATTCCCAAGACCTTGATATGGGAGGCATGGTTACATGTAAAAGCCAACCAAGGTGCTGCGGGGATCGACGCCGAGACGATCGAGCAGTTTGAGGAGAGGCTGGGCGACAACCTATACAAACTTTGGAATCGGATGAACGCCGGCAGCTACTTTCCGCCGCCGGTGAAGGCCGTGCCGATCCCGAAGAAGTCAGGAGGCGTCCGGATTCTGGGCATCCCGACGGTGGCCGACAGGATCGCGCAGACGGCGGTGAAGATGCGGCTGGAGCCGCGGCTCGATCCGATCTTCTGCGAGGATTCCTACGGGTATCGTCCGGGAAAGTCGGCGCTGGAGGCAATCGCTGTCACCAGACGCCGCTGCTGGGACTACGACTGGGTTGTAGAGTTTGACATCCGGGGGCTGTTCGACAATCTCGACCATGACCTCTTGATGAGGGCTCTGCGCAAGCACTGTCAGGAGCCCTGGATCCTGCTCTATGTGGAACGCTGGCTGAAAGCGCCAATGCAAACCACGGATGGGCAGATCCTGGAACGCGACAGAGGCACGCCGCAAGGGGGTGTCGTGTCACCGATCCTGGCCAATCTGTTCCTGCACTATGCGTTTGGTCTGTGGGTGACACGACATCTGCCCGGCGTCCGGTTTGCCCGGTATGCTGACGATGCGGTGCTTCACTGCAAGAGCAAATGGCAGGCGGAGTATGTGCTTGATCGCATCCGGGAACGGTTCCAGGCCTGCAAGCTCGAACTGCATCCGGGCAAGACACGGATCGTGTATTGCAAGGACATCAATCGGACCGGGGATCACCCCGTCGTCCAGTTCACGTTTCTCGGCTATACGTTCCGGCCCCGCAAGGCGCTGGATAAGTATGGCCGGGTTTACGTGAACTTTTCCCCGGCGGTCAGCCGCGACGCCCTCAAGGCCATGCGGCAGACTATCAGGGGATGGCACCTGCAACTGAAGAGCGACAAGAGCTTGGACGATCTATCGGCCATGTTCACTCCGGTCCTGAAAGGCTGGCAGCAATACTACGGCCGGTTCCACGGATCGGCGCTCAAGCCGGTGTGGCGGCACATGAACCTGTTCCTGATCCGGTGGCTGATGCGCAAGCACAAGAGGCTGGCAGGCCATAAAACAAGGGCTGCCGAGATACTCAAGCGATTTGCGCAAGGTCGGCCGGGTGCTTTCATTCACTGGTCGATGGGTTATCTGTCGTAGGCTGGATGATGGGAGCCGGATGAGCCGAGAGGTTCACGTCCGGTTCTGCGAGGGGCCGGAGGTGAGATTCCTCCGGCCTACTCACCCGTATATTCCGATGCAGCGCGGCTTTTTGTATCTGATCGCGGTGATGGACTGGTCGAGCCGGTCGGTTTTGTCGTGGCGGCTGTCGAACACGATGGAGGCGGGGTTCTGCGTGGAGGCGGTGGAGGCGGCGCTGGCGAGCTTCGGCACGCCGGAGATCTTCAACACGGACCAGGGCAGCCAGTTCACCGGCGAGGCGTTCACCGGGGTTCTGCTAAACGCCGGGATCGCGATTTCGATGGATGGGCGGGGGCGCTGGATGGACAACGTGTTCATCGAGCGGCTGTGGCGCTCGCTGAAGCACGAGGAGGTCTATTTGAAGGGATACGCGGACGCGCGGGAGGCGCGGGCGGGCATTGGGCAATGGATCGCGTTCTACAACGAGCTGCGTCCGCACCAGGCGCTCGGGCACGCCATGCCGATGGCGGTGTGGCGGGCCGGCCTGGGCCGGGGCGGCGCGGGGTCCGCTGTGGATATGCCGCTTCGCTTGGACAACGCTGACGCGTTGTCCACATCTCCACAGCGGCAACCAAAGCAAGACAAGGATTGCATTCTGGTTTAGGAAGAAAGGGACGGAGCCCGGGTGGGAGGTGTAGTTAAGCGAATGTCCTAGCTGGTCCTATGGATGGGGTCCACCTCAGGTCGCTTACCTGCTTTGGGGGGAATTCGAGGCCTGGCAAAACAGGCGCGATCTTGAATTTGGAGACAACCTGCCGCGTTGTATGATCATCAAGGTCAATTAACGTCGCTGAGTTTTACCAGCAGCCAACTCACACACCTGCGTTGGCTTCATCACTGCTTCAAGAAACTCTCGCTCCAAACGCCGTTGCTCGATGGGCTGAGCGATTTGCCAGATTGCAAGGGCCTCACCAATCTGACGCTCGATCTTCACGGCAGCGGCGTCAACAGCCTGGATGCGCTGAGGGACCTCAAGGGCTTCACCAATCTGACGCTCGATCTTCACGGCAGCCGCGTCAACAGCCTAGATGCGCTGAAGGACCTCAAGGGCCTTACCAATCTGACGCTCGATCTTGCCGTCAGCGGTGTCAACAGCCTGGATGCGCTGAAGGACCTCAAGGGCCTCACCAATCTGTCGCTCGATCTTCGCGGCAGCGGCGTCAACAGCCTGGATGCGCTGAAGGACCTCAAGGGCCTCACCAATCTTTCGCTTGATCTTGCCAGCAGCGGCGTCAACAGCCTGGATGCGCTGAAGGACCTCAAGGGCCTCACCAATCTGACGCTGGATCTCACCGGCAGCGGCGTCAGCAGCCTGGATGCGCTGAAGGACCTCAAGGGCCTCAATCTGTCGCTCTATCTTACCAGCAGCGGCGTCAACAGCCTGGATGCACTGAAGAACCTCAAGGGCCTCACCAATCTGTCGCTCTATCTTCGCGACAGCCGCGTCGACAGCCTGGATGCGCTGAAGGACCTCAAGGGCCTCACCAATCTGTCGCTCAATCTTAGCGAGAGCCGCGTCGACAGCCTGGATGCGCTGAAGGACCTCAAGGGCCTCACCAATCTGTCGCTCAATCTTGTCGGCAGCGGCGTCAACAGCCTGGATGCGCTGAAGGACCTCAAGGGCCTTACCAATCTGTCGCTCGATCTTGGCAGCGGCGTCAACAGCCTGGATGCGCTGAAGGACCTCAAGGGCCTCACCAATCTGTCGCTCGATCTTCGCGGCAGCGGCGTCAACAGCCTGGATGCGCTGAAGGACCTCAAGGGGCTCACCAATCTATCGCTCGATCTCACCGGCAGCGGCGCCACTCGCCTCTCGGTTGTTCGCAACCTGAGCGCGCTCAAGACGCTGGCCGTCACGCAAGACCAGCACTACGAACTTGGCGAGCTACCTCGGTCGCTCGCTACGCTCAGCCTGTCGGACGACTCTTCACAGTGACGGGCGCCGCTCGCGGCGAAAGCCGTTGCTACCGGCTCGCCACCGGCGCCACCCTGGCCCCGGTGATCCGTTGCAACTCCGCCGCCGTCGTGCGGAACACGTGGCTCGGCGAGCCGGCGGCGGCCCACACCGGATCGAGCGCCATCAGATCCTCGTCCAGCAACAGCAGCGGCGGGGTGCGATGGCCCACCGGCGCGACCCCGCCGATCGCAAAGCCGGTCACATCCCGCACCCAGTCGGCATCGGCCCGCGCCAGCTTCACCCCGAGCGCCGCCGCTGCTTTTTCCGGATCGACCCGGTTGGCGCCGGAGGTGATAACGACCACCGGACGCTCGGCGGCGCGGAACACGATCGACTTGGCGATCTGCGCTACGGTGCAGCCGACCGCCGCAGCCGCGTCGGCGGCGCTGCGCGTGCTGGTCGGGAATTCGGTGATGGTGTCGGGATGGCCGGCGGCGACCAGAGCCGAGCGCACGCGCTCGACGGAGCCGGCGGCGTTGTCCGAAGGGGGCATCGTCACAACCTTTAGGGCGATGGAACCGCTCGCGCTCTATATCCACTGGCCGTTCTGCCTGGCCAAGTGCCCCTATTGCGACTTCAACTCGCATGTGCGCGACACGCATCCCGCAGGCCCGCTTCGCCGCAGCGCTGCGGACCGAGCTCGCCTGGGAAGCCGCCCGCCTCGGCCGGCGAGAACTGGGCTCGATCTTCTTCGGCGGCGGCACGCCGAGCCTGATGGAGTCGGCCACCGTCGCCGCGCTGATCGACGACGCAGCGAAGCTGTTCGAGCCGGCCGATGACATCGAGATCACGCTGGAGGCCAATCCCACCAGCGTCGAGGCCGGCCGGTTGGCGGCCTTCCGGGCCGCCGGGGTGAACCGCGTCTCGCTCGGCGTGCAGAGCCTTGATCCCGTCGCGCTGCGGATGCTCGGGCGGCAGCATTGGGTGGCACAGGCGATCGCCGCGCTGGAGATGGCGCGGCGTCTCTTCCCGCGCGTCTCCTTCGACCTGATCTACGCCCGTCCGGGTCAGGCCGCTGGCGGCCTGGCGGACCGAGCTGCGGCAGGCGCTGTCGCTGGCGGCGGATCATCTGTCGCTCTACCAGCTCACCATCGAGCCCGGTACCGCGTTCGAGGCGCTGTATCGGCGGGGCGAGATCGTGCTGCCGGATCGCCGAGACAGCGGCGGAGCTCTACCTGGCGACCGGGGAGGAGGCGGCGCGCCGCGGTTTGCTCGACTATGAGATTTCCAACTATGCGATCCCGGGCGCCGAGAGCCGGCATAACCTGGCCTATTGGCGCTACGGCGATTACGCGGGCATCGGACCCGGCGCGCATGGTCGTATCACGCTCGATGGCTCGCTCCTGGCAACCCGGCGACACCGCGCGCCGGAACCATGGGCGGAGCGGGTCGAGCGGCACGGCCACGGGACGACGCATGAAGAGCCCGTCACTGCGGCCGACCGCGCGCGCGAGATGCTGCTGATGGGCCTGCAGGCTGCGCGAAGGCATCGAGGAAGAACGCTTCGTCCGCCGCACCGGTATGCCGCTCGACGACGCGGTGGATGCCGACGTGCTCCGTCGCGCTGCCGACGAGGGCTACCTCGAGCGGGCCGGAGGGCGCCTGCGGGCCACGTCCGAAGGGCGCTTGCGGCTCGATCGACTGCTGATGGAGCTTTTACGCTGATCGTTCTGCCACCCCAGCCGCCGCTCCCGCCATGGCCGCGCCTGATCCGGTTTGGCCGCTTCGCGGCGCTGAACCGGTGAGGCCGACACGTTTTGGGGTAGATATGACCACTGGCACAGTTCTCAGCAATTTCGTGCCCATCGAGTTTCCCGGTCTGGCGACTTTCACCCGCGTCGGTGGGTACGTCGGATTGAGAGGCCCTCGCAGAAAACCGGCGCAAGGAAACGAAGCGGTATGGAATCTCGTGTTCAACACCGGCTTTCCTTGGTCGTCGGCCTCATCGGAGCCGGCATCCAGGCATCCCGCACGCCCCTCCTGCACGAGCAGGAGGCCGCCGCGCAGGGTCTCCGCTACGTTTACAAGACGATCGACCTCGACCAGCTCGGCCTCGGACGGGAGGCACTGCCCGACTTGCTGACCGCCGCCGAGCGCATGGGCTTCGCCGGACTGAATATCACCTATCCCTGCAAGCAGAGCGTGATCCCGTTGCTGCATGAGCTCTCGGACGACGCGCGCGCCCGGATTGGTCAGGCTTCGCGGCCGGGTTCCGCCGTGGCCTGTCGGACGCGCCGCTCAGCCAGGTTGGTGCAGTTGGGCGCGGGCGGTGCGGGCTCGGCGGTCGGGCACGCGGCCATGATGCTGGGGGTCGGCACGCCGACGATCTTCGACATCGCCGGGCGGCGCGCGCACGCTGTCGCCGACGCGCTCTGCGCCCGCTTCGGTGCAGGTTTGCAGCTGCCGGCACGGACCTGACGCACGCGATGGTCGAAGCCGACGGGCTGATCAACACCACTCCGGTCGGAATGGCGAAGATGCCGGGAATGCCAGTGCCGGCCAACCTGCTTCGACCGAACATCTGGGTAGCGGACATCAGTGTGCCGCAGAAAGCGGCGTGAGCGATGGGGGACGGCCCCCCGCAACCGGCTTGCAGGAGCAGGTTGCAAACCACCGTAAGCGGCGTGGGTCAAAAGCCCGGGTCGTGAGCGTTACGGAAAAGGCGCCGCGAGGCGTCAGGTGGGAGACAGGAAGGCGAACACCAGTGAACTGCCGCTCAAGTGTCGAAAGTACTCAGATGACGTTCGAAACCGGCGGGTGATGTTACGCCGGGATCAGTCTGGACGATACCTGCTTACGGGCCAGACGGCGTCCGGCATAGAGGCAGCGCGATCCTGTTTCAGGCTCTCACGTTGAACTGCGGGAACCTTCGGTGGCGATGGCAAGCGAAAGGCACAAGCCCGCAAGGCGAGGCCGACAGTAGCGATGCGCCGCCAAGGGGCGGAACCGCTCGTAGTAGCGTTGAGACCGCTGTAATGGCGGAGGAGCGAAGGGGCGGTGCCATCCGGCAGGCATGGGGGATCAACCGGGCAACCGGGAGGAATCCCGCATGACCTGCAAGCCGTACCTGTCCATAGGCTGGATGGTGGGAGCCGGATGAGCCGAGAGGTTCACGTCCGGTTCTGCGAGAGGCCGGAGGGTGAAACTCCTCCGGCCTACTCACCTTTACTTCCCGCTCGAGACGGAACTGCGCGGGCGGTCGAGGCGTTTCACCTGTTTACCGGCGTGGCGCCCGATGCTGAACGCATGGCGCGCCACTTCGCCGAGATGGGAACCGGCCAGACGGACTGATCGGCAACTCCTGCTGTGCTCGCCCCGCGCCTGGGCGAGCAGTCGTGTGCGGGCACGAAGGCAGGAATCGACTGTCTGAAGTACGCCGGTCACCTGACTGCGAGGTAGCCGTGTTCAGCGCCTGCACCGAGGCGAGCCCGTTCAGGATGATCAGTTCGTTTCGTTTTGCGGGACTTTTCTAACGAGCCGATTCGGCATGTTCACATGAGCGGCGACATCGGCCAGCAGCCGCTCGGACATCGACTCGACAGCGGACGTGATCACCGCCGTCGGCGCGTCGTTCGCCTCTGTCTCCTGTTCGTATGCGTACGGGTTCGCGCCATCGAAGACATTCACGACTAGTTGTGAGATGCCCCTCGAAGCGGACAGGTCTACGTGCCAGACGATACGCTGCGAAGGAAATGGTGGCTCGACGCGACCGGCGATCACGTTGCCACGCGACGCTTGCTCCATGCTTGCCTTTACTAATTGCGTAAATTATGCATCGGTCATTCCAGGCGGCGACTGGCGTATGCTAACACCCGCCACCCCTGCCGGCGTCATCACCTCGAAGGCGGGCCGCAACGCGAAAGTCGCAGGTGAGCCCGTGCACGCAGTCAGACCGGAGAACAGAAGTAGGGCGCGCGTGCCCGCAAGTGCGACCGGAGTGAAGCGTTCAAACATCGCGATCGTCCACCTTTGCAGGCCGTCTAGCGAGCGTCGGGGTAGAGCGCCCGTTCGGGCAGCCCGAATTGCTCCAGCCCGAGCGCCTCGGCGACGCCGGCGCTGTAGCGCAGATCGGCGTGCTCATCGGTGCTGCTGTGCCTGGGGTAAGTCCCATGTCGTAGAAATCTGACAAGTGCCACCCGGCCATCTGACAGACTCCTCACGGGTCGTACTAAACACCTGGGCGCGGAACTGCGGACTCGCTCGGATCCCAGCGAACGTGGCACGCCGTAGCGTCAGGACTCGCGGGTGCTTCGGGATGACAGCCCGCGTCTGCGACCGAAATACAAGCCGCAGCGAGAACGATCGCCGCGAAAAGCGGCGCTTTCATGATAGCATTCTCCTGTCCGAAAGTTGCGGACGATGCTCGGACTACACGCAATATCGGCGGCACGTGCGGACATCCCAGCTTGATCATCGGCATCTCGCTATGACGCCGATGAATGCCAACGCACGCAGTATACCAGCCGGCCGAAAGATTGACTCTCGGGCGCACCAGTCCCACGCCGTCACGGCTGGCCTCGCGGATGGGCTTAATCTCAAGCAGGATCCCGCAACAGAGCCAACCACATGACAGACGAGCCCCGTCCGTTACTGAAATCGATTGCAATCGTGTCCCTCAGCGGGCCGCCGCCCGCTGCTAGTGGGCCTGCATGCCTCCCTCCAGCGCACAAGGAGACCGATGAGCTCCTCAGGCGGCTGCAACCAAAGGTCAGCGAGCGTCTCCCGCAATGTCGCGCGCACCAGGACTCGAAGGCCCTTTCCCGCCATTGCCCGGAACGCGTCCTCGTCGGTCAGATCGTCGCCGAGAAAAGCCGCGGCCACATCGCTGGCAAGTTCCGCCAGGACCTCAGTCACAACCGAGCCCTTATCACGCCCCTCTACGCGCAGTTCCAGTCCGCCATCGAACGGATCGAGTTGCAGGCGCGTGCCCGCAAGCAGACCGGTCCAGGCGTGCTGGAGGTAGCGACGAATCGAGTCTGCTTCGTCGGGAGGCAATCCGCGCCAGTGCGCGGCCACGCTCACCGGCTTAGCCTCCCGCAGATTGGGCAAATTCAACGCATCGAGGATTTCCCCAGCGCGTCGCAGGGCAAGAACAGATGCCTCATCCACAAGCGCGAGAGAGTACGTCCCGTCGGCGGAGAGGTGTTCCCATCCATGCGATCCCCACATTTCGGGCAACGGTTGCACGCCGATTAGCTGGGTAAGATCAGCGACCGGGCGTCCGCTGACAATCACGGTACGACAGCGCGGCAAGCGGAGAAGCGAGGGAAGGATGGCTGATACCGCCGGGTACGGCACGGCCTTCGCCCGATGGACATGGAATGGCGCCAGCGTGCCGTCGTAATCGAGGAGCAGCACTCGCTGTTCGGCGCTTCGCACGTGGCCAAAGAAGGCGTTGAGGTCGAGACCGGGGGTCAAACTCTGCAATTGGTTTTCCCGATAGATGAAGATCGCCAGTTCACGTGGCCCGATTGCGGCCGGATAACGCCAGAGCGCGCTCATAGACCAGCCGGCGTGGCAGACCGGTGGCAGCGGTTACGAGGGCGGCTGCGTCCTTCACGCTATGTGCGGCCAGGGCGGCGCGAAGGCGTCCGTCGAGGTCCTCGGGATCCTGTTCTGCCGGCGGCCCGACTAGCACCGTGATCTCCCCGCGCGCCGGCGTGTCGGCATAGTGGCGAGCCAAGTCGGGTAGTGATGCTCGCCGCACTTCCTCGAACCGCTTGGTCAACTCGCGCGCCACGGCGGCCGGCCGGTCGCCGAACGCATCCGCCATGTCGGCCAGCGTCTCGCGCAGACGGTGCGGCGCTTCGTGCCAGATCAGCGTGGCGGCCAGACCGGCGCGCTCGGCCGCGCGCAGGGCGCCGAACGCAGCCCGCCGCGCCGCCTGCCGCGGCGGCGGAAAGCCAAGGACGAGGAAGGGCAGGGGGGGCAGCCCGGACAGCACCACGGCGGTGACCGCCGCATTCGGCCCCGGCACGGCGGTCACCGGAAGCCCGGCGGCGATCGCGGCACGCACCAGTCGGTATCCGGGGTCGGAAACCAAGGGGGTGCCAGCATCCGAGACCAACGCGACACGCCGACCGGCATGCAGCGCCGCGAGTACAGAAGGAGTCCGCGCGTCCTCGTTGTGCTCATGAAGCGGCTCGGCCTTGGCGCTGACGCCGATCGCCGCGAGTAGGCGCGCGGTGTGCCTCGTGTCCTCGCACAGGACAAGATCGGCGGTGGCCAGCGCATCACGTGCCCGGGACGAGAGGTCGCCGAGGTTGCCGATCGGCGTGGAAACCAGCACAAGACCTCCGTGGCCGGCCCGGTCCGACCCCTGGTCCTGAGGAGGTGCGGCGCATGCTTCGTCGGGCATTCCTGCTCCTTGCGGGGGTTGCCGGCCTCGCGGGCTGCGGGCCCGGTAGCACTCCCACATATTATGGCGGCCCGCCGGGCTATGCGCCGTCTGGCGCGCGTCCTTCGGTTGCTCCGTCCAACCAGAAGGTAGCGATCCTGCTGCCGCTGACCGGTCCTCGTGCGAATATCGGCCAACCGATGCTACAGGCTGCGCAGCTTGCGCTCGCTGCCCCCGGCTCGCCGGTTTTGATCCAGGAGGATACTGGCGGCACACCGCAAGGTGCCGCGGCCGCCGTTCGCACCGCGCTCGCCGCGGGCGCAGCCATGATCCTTGGCCCGCTCACCGCGCCCGAGGTTGCCGCTGCATCGCCGGCTGCGCGCAGCGCCAATGTCCCGATGCTGGCTTTCTCCAACGATCCGGCGGTGGCCGCGTCCGGCGTCTGGCTGCTCGGGATTACGCCCGGTCAGCAGGTCCGACGATTGGTGAGTGCCACCCAGCAGCTCGGAAAGTCCAACTTGGCGGCACTGCTCCCGGATAACGATTTCGGTCGTGCAATGGCGTCGGCGTTTAGCCAGGCGGCGACCGTCGATGGCTTGGCCCCGCCCAACATCCAGTTTCACGCGCCCGGCATGGGGGCGATCGACCACTCCGCGCGCGCGCTGTCGGACTACGACGCGCGCTGGGCGCCAGTTCAGGATCAGATGCGCGCTGCCCGTGCCGAGGGCACGGCGGCAGGACGGCAGCGAGCGGACCAGCTTGCGCATACGGCATTGCCGCCGCCGCCCTTCAACGTCCTGCTGCTCGCCGATACCGGCGAGGCGCTGTCCGAGCTCGCCTCAGTGCTTCCGTATTACTTCGTTAGTCCGCCGGCGGTGCAGTTCATTGGCCCATCGCTGTGGTCGGATCCGCGCAGTGGCGCCAGTGAGCTACGCGGTGCCTGGTATGCCGCGCCCGACCCGGCGGCGCGCGCCGCCTTCGTGCAGGCCTTTACCGCCCGCTACGGCGCACCCCCGCCGGGCCCGGCGGATCTCGCCTTTGATGCAGCCTCCATCGCGCGCGTCGTCAGCACCGGGGTGGGCCCGCTCACCAATGCATCCGGCTTCACTGGCGCCGATGGCTGGCTCGCGCTGCTTCCGGACGGCGGGGTCCGGCGCGGCCTGGCGGTGTTCGAGATCGAAGCCGGCGGCGCGCAGATGATTCAGCCGGCGCCGACAAATGCGGGGATGCCTGGCGCTTAGCCTCACGGGCCGCACATTCACGCTTGGCGCGTTGGGAAGGTGAACCGTGTTCTGCCGATTCCGTGTCCTACCCCGACCGCCAAAACATCGACGCTGCGCCCGGACCCGCAATGCGCTGCGAGCATGTCTCGAGCTGCTGGGGTGGTGCGAGACCCAATTTACTATGCTGGCACCAATACTGCACGTGGACCTGCTCGATCGTGCCGTTGAACTTGAACGGCGATAGTCGAGCGACACGGGCGATCCAAGCGCGATACCGATGTCAAGGCAGTCATTCGCTATGAAGAGCAGCGGGGCGCTGATTTGCGGGCGTTGCAGAGACTGCTGCTTTATCGCGGTGCCAGCGGCGAGCGCTGCGGGTCCGCGGACGATCAGGTAGGGGAGGAATGCCAGAAGGACCGCAATGATGAGCGCCTCGGTTGGGTAAAAGGTCTTCAACTCGAGGATCTGGTATATGGCGTCCAGCGCGATAGCGATCAGGAAGATCTTTCCTGTTGGCGCGATTCCTTCTCGCAGGCGCGCCGAAGGCTGTGCGGAGTCAGACATCATCGTCCAGAAGTTCGGCGAGCGTCCGGTGCGCGCGTCCCTGATGCCATCGCGGATGGCGAGGATCGTCGAGATCGCCGACTGCAAGAGAAAGCGCGGCGCCAATCTTTGGTTCTGACGCGCGAGGATGTTTTGCCAGGCTCGCTGCAAGTTTGTCGGTCGCACACCATGTAGGATGACCTTGGCCGCGATCATGACGAGAGCGAGATAGAGAATCATCCGCGGCGACCCGAATCGCTGCCATTTTATGTATGGTGCCATGAGTTTCCAGCGCAACGCAGGACGCAGCGGAACGCTACCGCCGTGTCGAGCGGCTGTGCGTGTAGCGCCGAGTGCCGACAATCATTAGACCGTACAGGTACGAGCCGTCTCTCCTATCAGCCACAGTAGTCCCAATAACCTTGGGTGTGCGCGGGACTGGACCAGAACCAACACAACTGTGGCGCCGGAGGCGGAGGCGGAGTCGTGGCCGCGATAACCGTGCCAAGCGTGACGCCGGCGACGACAGCTCCGTAGTAAGGCGCCGCAACCCACGGCCGGACTGCCGCGCCAGCATAGACCGCGCCAGTGCCGTAAACAGCACGGCCCGCGTACGGTGCCCGGTATGCAGTCCCACCATAAGGACCGGTCGCAGCGGCTCCACCATAGGGGCCGCGATACGCCGTGGCGCCATTCGGGCCGTAGGCGGCACCGGCGCCCGCTGGACCGCGATAGGCGGTACCGCCATTGGGACCTTGTGCGTAGCCGGCGCCCCTCGGGCCGCGATACGCGGTGGCGCCGTTCGGACCTTGCGCATAGCCGGCGCCCCTTGGACCAGTCGTGGCGGTGCCGCCGTGCGGCCCGGTCACCGATCCCCATCCGAACGCGTGCAAGGGAATCGACAAGCCCATTGCCGCGGCAAGGCAGAGCCGAGTTAAGCCGTTCATGGCGATCCTCCCGTGCGCAGTTCTCCCGTGACCGCGCCGAATTCCACCTGCTTGGCACCCTCCGTCGGCGTGAAGGCAAAGTCCGCATCGGCCGGATGAACGCCGAAATTCCAGTCGGACATCTCGGCAACGAAATTCGGCCTGCCGGGCAGCGCATTATCGATCACGATCAGTCGTCGCGGCACCGCACGATCTTTCTCCAGCCATAGCTCCAGTTCGATGCCTGGCGGCTGCGAAAATACCAGATGGAGGCAGGGAACGCCATGGATCATCACGGTGTTGACCACTCGGCCAGACGTCACGCCTGTCAGGAAAGCCTTGTCGGGAGCATTGGTCAGGAAATCCGCCAGCGGAAAGTCGAGGCCGAAGCGGCCCATGACAACGTACATCATCTGCTGAATCGTATTGGGCACCGGCAGGCTGGCGTACATTTTGCCGTTGTCCTGGGACAGCACGACAGTCTTGCCGTCATAAATCAGCTTTCGCGGCCCATCATCGCCCGTTCCATCAACCAGCAGCCGGTCCGGCCGGAGAACCGTAACTGTGAATTCGTGCTCGATATGGAGCAACACGTCGTCCTGGTTCGAGTAGACCCGGATCGTCCGCGCCCGGAACGAGAATTCCTTTGCGAGCAGCGCCGTACCCATCTGCGCAAGGGCGGAACGCGCGTCCTCGCTGATCGCCGGTTTCGAGGGGGTAGCGGCAACGGCCGGCGAGCCGCCAGGCGTCGCCAAGCCGACCACAATGCCGGCGCACAGGCTTGCGAGAAGCGCCACCGTCCTGCGTTTCATGATCTTTCCCCGGTGATTTTTGCACTATCTAGCTCAAGTTTGCCGAGGATTGCCTACACGAAAGCGCTCTCCGCGCAAGCCGGGACGAGCGCCTACATGTTGCGATTGTGTATTGTTAACCAGGCGTTCTACGCCCCCGATCGAGCGCTGCCATCCGGGACAGCTATCCCGGAATGCCGTGAGGTGCGTCGATCAGCGGCTGGACCGGCACCTGGATCAGCCCGCGATCGGGTCGATCGAGATCGATGACCAACATGATCAGAACGGCAACGGTCACGGACATCACCAGGACCGCAATGCGTCGCCCTCCACCGCTGACGGCGGCGTGGTAGCCGGTGAACGCCATCGCTACCATCGCGACCCCGATCAGCATGACCATGACCGCGCCGGAGACGTGATAGCGCAGTGCAGTTAGCCATTTCTCATGGATATTGTTCACCTTATTCAGCGAGGCAACGAAGCGGTACGCCGGCAGGGACTGCGGCGCCGCCGCCGTCACCGCGACGGCCTGCTGCCAGAGCCGGGTCTGCAGGTCCACGGATCTCGCGATATCCTGCTCCAGCTTCGCCGGGTCGTACGGAAATCCGAGGCCGATACGCACCGCGGTGTAGTCGCGCAGCAAGCTCAGAATCTGCGCCTGGGCCGGCTGCGGCAGCATCAGCGCGAAGTTCGCCGTGCTGCCAATCGCGTTGGCCTCCTCCAGCACGACCTCGCGGGGTGCGTCGAAGCGCGACAACGCGATCGAGAAACTGAACGCCAGCAGTAGGGCGAGAAGGCCGAGAGCCGCACCCGTCAGCGTGCCGATTTCCGAACCCACACTCTCGCGAGACCGCCGGCCGAACCAGTTGCCGAGCTCGGACGCGCCCGCGATCAGCGCGATCGTCACGGGTACAGGACCACCATGTCCAGCCCGTAGAACCACTCGAATATCACCTTCGATCACTCCGTATCATCCGATCCGATCGCTCAGCGCGTGCCGACGCTGATCAGCGCGTCGAGACGGTCGGGAGCCGCGATCAGATCGCAGCTCCGTCCCGAATAGACGACAGCACCACGGTCAAGCACGATCGCCTGCTGCGCCAGCTCCAACGCGAGATGGGCGTGCTGCTCCACCAGCAGCAACGCCAGATCGTCCTCCTGCTTCAGACGCTCGAGGCCCGCAAGCAGCGCATCGACGATGATCGGCGCCAGCCCTTCGAGCGGCTCGTCCATCAACAGCAACGATGGGTTGCCCATCAGCGCCCGGCCGATCGCCAGCATCTGCTGCTCCCCGCCCGAGAGCTGATTGCCGCGATGCCGTCGCCGCTCGGCGAGCGACGGGAAAAAATCGAATACCCGGTCGAGCGACCATCGCCCTGGCCGACCCGCCACCACAAGATTCTCCGCGACCGTCAACGACGGAAAAATCTCCCGTTCCTGCGGGACAAACCCGATACCGAGGCGAGCCCGCTGAAACGGGCGCAAGCCCATGATCTCACAGCCGGCAAAGCGGATCGAGCCGGCGCGTAACCGCGTGTGCCCCATGATCGTCGCTAGCAGAGTCGTCTTGCCGACGCCGTTGCGCCCGAGCACTGCCAGCGTGCCGCCCGGCGGCAGATCGAGCGCGACCCTCTCCAAAACGATCGTCTCGCCATAACCGGCCGACACCCCGGACAGGACCAAGCCGCCGCCCTTCATGCCCGCATCCGCTCGCCAAGATAAACTTGCCGCACCCGAGGATCGGCGGCGATCTCTGACGGCGGTCCTTCGGCCAATATGCGTCCCTGCACCAGCACGGCGATCCGCCGAGCCAGACGAAACACCAGATCCATGTCGTGCTCGATGATCAGAAGAGCGATGTCCGCGGAAAGCCGCTCGATCACCTCGACGATCAAGCCGCTCTCACCCGACGGCACCCCCGCCGCCGGCTCATCGAGCAACAAGACCTTCGGCGCCAGGCCAAGAGCCACGGCAATCTCGGTCAGGCGCTGGCGGCCATAGGCGAGTGTGGCGACCGGACGCAGCGCCTCCTCGGCAAGCCCCATCTGTTCCAGCAAGGCATACGCTTCCTCGATCGCCGCGCCATGATCCCCGGCAGGGTGCCACAAGTCACCGCCGACTCCACGCCGCTCGCACACTGCGAGCGTCACATTCTCCAACACGCTCAGCCGGCGAAACAACGCCGTGATCTGGAAGGTACGAACAAGCCCGCGCTTGACGCGGGCGGCTTGCGACAGAGCAGTGATGTCGGCGCCGTCGAGCAGGATATGCCCCGCGCTTGGCGACAGCGCGCCGGTCACCAGATTGACAAAGCTGGTTTTGCCGGCGCCGTTCGGCCCGATCAAGGCGTACCGCCCCCCGCGCTCAAGGCGAAAGTCGATCGCGTTCGCAACCGACAGCGCGCCAAAGCTCTTGCTCAGCCTTCGCGTCTCAAGCGCCGGCACGCTCATCGCGGCCCCCGGACCCTTTGCCACAGCCGCTCCACAAGACCCAGCACACCGCCGCGGGCGAAGGTGACCAGCACGACCATCAATAGGCCGATCCAGAAATACCAATAGACCGGATCGATCGACGAGAACCGGTCTTGCGCGATCATGTAGAGCGGCACGCCGATAAACGCACCGTAAAGACGACCCACCCCGCCGATGATCAGCATGATCAGAATGGTACCCGAGCGTTCAAGTCCGAGTGTGTCGAGTCCGACAAAGCTCGTTGTCTGCGCAACCAACCCACCGGAGATCCCGGCAAACGCCGCCGAGATCGTGTAGGCGACAAGCCGGCGCCTGACCACCGGCGCGCCGATCGCATGCATGCGCCCGACATTCTCGCGGATGCCGGTCAATGAGCGGCCAAACGCCGAATGCACGATGCGCCGCATCGCCAGCCAGCACAAGAACAACACGGCAAGGCAATAAAAAAACGCAGTACAGGCCAAACAGATCAAATTCAAACCGGCCGAAGAGCGGCCACACCTGCATCCCTTGCAGCCCGTCATCGCCGCCGGTGATCGCACTCGCCTTATTCGCCGCCTCGCCCAGCATCGCGGCAACGACCAGCGTCTGCATCAGCAGGGTCAGTCCGGTACTGCGCAGAATTACGAGACCACTCAGCCATCCGACCGCCGCTGCCGTCACCGCCGCGGCGACGAGGCCGGCGAGCGGCTCGCCCCAACCATGCGCGGCGAGGATGCCGGCGGTGTATGCGCCCGTGCCAAAAAACGCCGCTTGGCCCAAAGTCACGATACCGGCGTAGCCCAGCACCAGATCGGCCGACAACGCGAACAGAATCGTTGCCAGGATTTGCGCGGCGAGCGGTAGATAGCTGGGAAAGATGAAATAGGAGACAAGCGCCACGAGCCAGGGTAACGCCTCATAGGCGCGAAAGCGGTGACGGGAGGCGAACGTCTCGATCGTGGCCGCGTCCGGTGCCGACAGCGCGGCCCTGGCACCGGCTACGTTCGCCCGAACAGACCGCGCGGTCGCCACAGTAGGATCGCCATCGTCATCGCGTAAATCAGGAAAGCACCGAATTGCGGCACCAGATACTTGCAGGCGCTGTCGGTGATGCCGACCAGCAATGCCGCCAGAAACGGCCCCCGGATATTGCCGAGCCCACCGATCGCCACGACGATCAGAAAATACACCAGATTGTCGAGCGCATAACCGGGGACAATCGGTATTAGTGCCGCGCCAAGCCCGCCGCCCGCCCCGGCAAGGCCGCTGCCCAGCGCGAACGTCAGGCTGAACAGCCGGGACGTGTTGATGCCCACGGCTTGTGCCATGCGCAGATTGTCAACCGCGGCACGGATTTTGGCCCCGGCTCGGCTGCGCTCGAAGCCCAGCCACAACACTGTCATCAGCCCGGCACCAAGGGCGATCAGCAGCGCCTCATAGGCGGGGACCTCGCCGAACGGAAGACGCAGGCCGCCGTTCAAGTCCGGCGGCAGTTGCAGCGGCTGCTGCACCGGCCCACGGATGTAATGCGCGACCGGGCCCGACATCAAAACGAGCCCCATTGTCAACAAAACTTGGTCGAGCTCGCTGCCGCCATGGAGGCGCCGGTACAGCAAACTCTCAATCGGCACACTGATCGCGGCGGCCGAGGCTGCCGCCGCGGCCAGAGCCAACGGCAACGGCACGCCGTGGCGGTTCATCAGCCCGGTCATCACATAGCCGCCGGCCATCGCGAATACGCCATGCGCCAGGTTGACAAACCCCATCATCCCCATCGTGACAGACAGCCCGACCGAAATCAGGTACAGCACCATCGCGAAGGCGATACCGTGAAAGCCGATCGAAAAGGCCGTGGCGAGCGTGTCGTCCATGTGCTGCGCTAGTGCTGCGAAAGTGCAGCCCTCACCCGTCATGCCTGCGGAAGCAGGCATCCATGCGACCGGCCTCGAATTTCGTGCCGCCGCGTGGATTTCCTGCTTGCGCAGGAATGACGGGTGCTTCTGCCGGAATGACGGATGAAGCCTCAGCATTTCAGCCGCCTGATCACTTCGCTGGGTTCAGCTCTTTCCAGGGATCCTTGACCATCGGGATCGTCGAGATTTCGACATTAGCGAGCTTCCCGTCGACCTTTTCGACGCGACGGATATAGATGTTCTGCACGATATCCCGGGTCGCCGGGTCGATCGCAATCGGGCCGCGCGGGCTGTCCGGGTCTTTCCAGTTCTTGAAGAACGCCATCGCCTGGTCGGCGGTGAAATTGCCTTTGGTCGCTTTGATCATGTCGAAGATCATCGCCATCCCGTCCCAGCCATCGACCGAGAAGAAGTCGGGAATGGCCAGATCGCCATATTCGCGCTTCCAGGCCGCGAGAAAGGCAACATTCGCCGGCCGCTGTCCGGCGACGGAATAAGTTCCAGCAGTAATCAAACCCAACGGCGTCTCGCCCATATTGGGCAATTCCTCGTCGGGCACCAGGTCTTGCGTGGAGGCGATCTTGATCCCGGCTTGAGGAAGGCCAAGGTCGGTGATCGCCCGCATCATCGCCGTCGCCTGCGTACCCGCGGGCACGAAGATATACGCGACATCAGGTTTGGCGTCCTTGATGCGTTGCACGAACGGTGTGAAGTCGGGGTTGGCCGGCGGAAACCGGTCCGCGCCGACGATCTTGCCGCCGGCATCGGTGAAGGCCTTGGTGAAACCCGCCTCGGCGTCATGACCGGCAATAAAGTCGGTGACCGCCGTGTAGGCCCGCTTCCACCCCTGCTTGGCGGCCCATTTGCCCATAGGATAAGCTTCCTGCCACAGGGTGAAAGTAACGCGCACGACATAAGGTGAAATCCGCGGGATCGCGACGCCGGCGCCCGCGGCACAGATGACCAGCGGCACTTTCGCCTGCGCCGTAAGCGGCGCTACCGCGGCCGCAACCGGCGATAGAATGATGCCCGCCAGCAGTTGCACGTGATCGCGCGTGATCAACTCCTGCGCCAGCCTTTTGCCGACCTCTGGATTCGAGGCGTCGTCACGCCGCAAAAGCTCAACCTTGACACCCGGCGGCAGATCCTTGCTGTGTTCCTTGACGTAGAGATCGATGCCTTTTTGGGCTTCGTCGGCCGGTTCGGCGAGGAACCCGGTATAGCTGTTGATCAGCCCGATCTTGACGGTCTGCGCCGGCAGCCTTGCCGGCGAAAAGGCGAGCATCGCCGCGGCAAGCCCTCCTGCCATCGTACCAAAAAACCTGCGTGACATTCCGCGCCGCCCCCCTGCTTGGTTTGTTCCGCACCCTATCACAGCATGTGTCGGGTTCCGCCACCCTGCCGCGAAACGATCACCGGCCGGCGATACCGTCTCGAACGGAAGGGGCCCACACGGAGAACCCTAGCGCGGCCAGTGGCCGCACCCAAAAGCGAGCGATGCATCGCACGAAAAGGTTCACACGGAGCACCACGGAGGATCGCACCGAGGATTCCGGTTCTACCTGCTCTACGACAAGGTCTGGCGGACGGACATCCTGCACCACGCCTATGACCTGGCGCACGCCAACCAAGGTGCGCCGGGGGTGGATGGGGTGACGTTCGAGCAGATCGAGGCGGCGGGGCGGGAGGACTGGCTGGCCCGGCTCGGCGAGGAACTGCACACGAAGCATGCATGCCCCCGGGCTTGACCCGGAGGACGTATCGGTGCCAGCCGGTGCGACGGGTGATGATCCCGAAGCCCGGTGGCGGCGAGCGGCCGCTCGGTATTCCGACGATCCGGGACCGGGTGGTGCAGACCGCGGCGAAACTGGTGCTGGAGCCGATCTTCGAGGCGGACATGGACCCGGCGGCGTTCGGCTATCGGCCGAAACGCAGCGCGACCGGGGCGATCCAGGCGGTGCTGGGCCTGCTGCGGCAGGGCTACACCGACGTGGTCGATGCCGATCTGAGTAAGTACTTCGATACCATTCCGCACCACGAGCTGATGCTTTCGATTGCCCGCCGCATCCCCGGATCAAGTCCGGGGACCGATCGCGACATGCTGCGGCTGATCAAGCAGTGGCTCAAGGCACCGGTCGAAACGACCGATGCGGATGGCAGGCGGCGCATGGAAGGCGGCAAGGCCAGCCGGCACGGCACGCCCCAAGGGGGTGTGATCAGCCCGTTGGTGGGCAACCTGTACATGAACCGTTTTCTGAAGCACTGGCGACCGAGCGGCCGGGGCGAGGCCTGGCGAGCGCATGTCATCAACTATGCGGACGACTTTGTCATCCTCAGCCGTGGCTACGCGGCCGAGGCACTGGCGTGGACGGACCGCGTGATGACACGCCTGGGGCTGAGCCTGAACCACGACAAGACCTGCCTGCGCGACGCACGGCGGGAGCGGTTCGCCTTCCTGGGCTACAGCTTTGGTCCACACTGCTTCCGGCAGACCGGCCGAAGGTTCATCGGCGCCAGCCCGTCGAAGAAGAGCGTGCAGCGTCTGAAGGACAAAGTGGGTGCGGTCCTGGTACCGGGCAACAAGGGGACCTGGGCAGAAGTGCGCGACACGCTGAACCGCTTGCCGCGGGGATGGTGCAACTACTTCAGCCCAGGCTCTCACTACGTCACGGACCGGGTCGTCGAGGCTCATCTGTATGACCGCGTACGCAACTTTCTCGCCAGGCGCTGCACACTGCCGACGCGCGGCACGCGGCACATCACCAAGGAAGCGGTGTTCGGCACGCTTGGCCTGCCGCGTCTGCGCATGTGCCGGAACCCAGACGCCACCTCGTGAGCCTGCCGTGAAACCAGTCGGTAAGCCGGATGCGGGAAATCCGCACGTCCGGTTTGATGAGCGGGGAGGGGAGACGGACCACTTGATGTGGCACCGCGCCCCTCCTCAACTCTACTGTGAACCCTTCCCATCGCCTTAAAGGTACATCCGTGGTTTCCCTTGAAGCTATCTCACCACATGATCCAACGTCCCACATGCAGCGAAACGAGACAGCCATGAGAATAGAGCCCACTCCACGATGACCGGAAGGCCGAGCCCCACATACGGGCCGCGGCCAGCGGCCGTTTCCGGTCTGGTTGAACGTGCTTTAGCATGCGACAAGTTTGGTTCGGCACCGCGGCGGCCCGGGCGGCATGGGCCGAAGAGCCATCTCTTGCTAACGAAGGGGGACTCATGGCGATCCGCAAGCTGCTGCTTCCGCTCCAGACCACCGCGACGGCGGCGGCGGCATTGTCCACCGCGCTGATGACAGCGCGGATGTGGCGCGCCCATTTCGCTGTATTGCACGTGGTCGCGGCGCGCGGCCGCGAGTCCGAGATGCGTGCAATGTTCGACCAGTTCGTTGCCGACAATGCCATTCAGGTGGCGCCGGCCGCGCCTGACGCCGATCTTCCCACCACGAGTTTCCGCGCCACTCCAGGCCGGGAAGCAGAGACCGTCGCCTACGAGGCGCGGCTCGCCGACCTGACCGTGGTCCCGCATCCGGCAAGCGGGGAAGATGTCTCCTCGTCCGACGCCCTGCACGCCGTGCTGTTCGACTCCGGCCAGCCGGTGCTGATCGCTCCGCGCGTCCCGCCAAAGGCAATCGGCACGCGCATCTGCCTGGGCTGGAACGGGTCAGCCGAGTCCGCCTCCGCCGTTCTGGCAGCGCTTCCCTGGTTGCGGCGGGCAGAGGCGGTGCGCATTCTCTGGTCGGAGGACTACCAGAGGCGCGGGCCGATGGCGCCCGAACTAGAAGACTACCTGGCTGCCCACGAGATCGTAGCCGACCGGATGATGTTCCAGTCGATCAACAACGTCGTCGGCGCCGGCTTGCTGGCGGCTGCGGGCGAATTCGGCGCCGACCTCTTGGTGATGGGCGCTTACTCGCACTCGCGGCTGCGGCAGTTGATCCTGGGCGGTGTCACACGCCACGTGCTGGAGCACGCAGCCATACCCCTGATGATGCATCGGTGACGCCGCGCGGTACGCGAGTCACGACGGCACCGGCACCAACTCGCGCCTGGCCAGCCGGCGATGCAGCAGATACATCGGCGCCGCCAGCGCCGAGATCGCCGCGGCGGCGAACATCGCGCCCACCGGACTGCCGTAGAGGTCGGCGGCGCGGCCACACAGCGCCGGCACCACCGCACCGCCGGCGTAGTACATGGTGTAGAACACACCCATTCCGACCGCGCGGTGCTCCGCCCGCGCCGACAGTGTGCCGACCGCAATGATTACTCCCGCGTGCAACGATCCCGGCACGCCGACAAGCCCCCCCCAAGCCACTGGCCAGTCGAGCAGACCGAACCCGGCCATACCGACCACCAGCGACGTGGTGCCAACGAAGAAGGTGCGCCCGGCACCGAAACGCGGGGCAACCGCGCCGCCGAGCAACGTTGCCGGAGCGCTGCCCCAGGTGGCGATCCCAACCACCAGCCCGGTCAGCGCCAGCCCTTCGCCACGCTCCGCCATCAACGAAGGCAAGTACGAGAGAAAGCCGGTATAGCCTGCCGTGTATGCGGTCCAGATCAGCCCGGCGACCAGCAGCCGGAGGCACTCTCGCCCGCTCGGCACCGAGAAAGTGCGGGGGACGGCGTTCGATCCTTCGGTCGCGCGGAACCCCGCCAGGAACAGCAACGTGGCGAGTCCCATCCCGAGCCCGCCGGAGAGGAACGCGGCAGGCCAGCCGAAACGCTGGGCTAACAGCGGGCCGACGAACTGGCTGAGCCCGACGCCGACCGGGTAGGCGGCCACCGAAATCCCGATCGCCAGCATGAAACGGGGACCATGAAACCAGTCGGCGATGACCTTGCTCGCCAGCACTATCATCGCCACCGCCCCGATCCCGGCGACCATCCGCCCGGCAGCAACCCACCGGACGTCGCCGTGCTGAGCGCTGATGAACCCGCCCAGGGTCATCAGCGCGAGCCCGGTTCCGAGAACGGTCCGGTCCCCGAACCGCCGCCCCAGCAGGCCGAGCGGCAATGCGACGAAAGCTCCGGGAAGCATGTAGGCACCGATCAGCGACCCAAGCCCGGCATAGTCGAGACGAAAGCGGGACATCAACTCCGGGCCCAGGCTGGCAACCGTCTGGAACTGGTAGCCGAAGCCGGCGCGCGCCAGTACCAGCGCCGCGAGTATGGTCCAGGCCCGCGTACCCATCGTTTCCTCGAGTCGGGCAGCCTAAGCCAGCCGCTTCTCCATCTCCACCCAGGTGGGTTCGGCATAGCCGGGATGAGCGTGTCGGGCGATCTCGACGAAGCCGCAGCTTGCGAACAGTCGCCGGTTGCCGGCGAGCGCCAGCCGCGTGCCGAGCCGGAGTCGCGCGAGTCCGCGCTGCCACGCCGCTCCCTCCGCCGCACCAAGCAGCGCCCGTGCGATGCCCTGCCGCCGCGCCTCGGGATGGACGGCCAAGCGGCTGATCGGCAGCTCGCCGTCGCCCGCCTCCCAAAGCACCACGCCGACGATCCGGCGACCCCACTCGGCGACCGCGCCGCCCCCCCGTTCCAGATGGGCCGCCAGCAAATCCGTGGTGACGCTCAGGGCGGAGGCAGGCGGATCCAAAGGAACAGGCTGTGCGGCAAAGGCGGCACGGATCAATGCCGCCACGGCCTCCGCATCCGAGGGGCACAGCGGGCGAAGCACGACTTGCATGCCTTCACGGTAGTGCCTGCACCCTCGCACGCCTATCTTGGGGCAATGGCCGAAATCCCTGCCTTCCTCGACAGCCAGCGACCGGCTGTGCCCGACATGGTCGTGCCCCGCGGCATCGTGCCGTTCTTCCTGCCACGCCGCCCGGTGCGCGGCCGGCTGATTCGGCTCGGTCCGCTCGCTGATGCGCTGCTCACCCGGCATGCCAACCCCAGCGCGGTCCGCAGGCTGCTGGGCCAAGCGCTGGCGCTCGCCGCCGGACTTGCCGCGGCGCTCAAATTCCAGGGCTCGTTCAGCCTGCAGGCCAAAGGCGATGGCCCGGTGCCGATGCTTCTGGTCGACTGCACGGATGACGGCGCTCTGCGCGGCTACGCTCGTGCCGATGCAGACCGGCTCGCCGCGTTGTTGGGGACCGGCGCGTCGCCCGCCGCCGACCGGCTGCTCGGCGATGGCTATCTGGCCTTCACCGTCGATCAGGGCCCCGACCAGCACCGTCACCAGGGCATCGTCGCCATGCAGGGCACCAACCTGGCGGACATGGCCCAGCATTATTTTCGCAGTTCAGAACAGCTTCGCTGTGCACTGCATCTGGCCTGCGAGAAGACCGCGCTTGGCTGGCGCGCCGCGGCGCTGATCCTGGAGAAGATTGCGGGCGCCGGTGGGGTCGATCCGAATATGTCGGAACAGGACCAGGAAGAGAGCTGGCGCACGGCCACGACGCTGGCGGCCACCGTCACCGACGCCGAGCTGCTCGACGACGGGCTGGCTCCCGAGCGGTTGCTCTACCGGCTGTTCCACACTGAAGGTGTTGCCGCCGACCGTGCCCGCGCCTTGTCCTATGGCTGCCGCTGCTCGCGCGCCCGGCTGGCGGGAATTCTCGAGGGCTTTCCGCCTGATGACCTCGATCACATGGCGGCGGGGGGCGAGATCGTGATGACCTGCGAGTTCTGCAATTTTGATTTCCGCTTCGCCCGCCAGGACGTGCGCGGGCGGGCCGGACTGCATTGACCGAAGGGCAGCGGTTTGCTGCTCTCCGCCGCCCGGGCGGGTCGAAAGGTGAGCGCATGATCCCCAGCATGCCGATGCGCGTCTGGTTTCGCCCTGCCGTCGCCCTGCTGCTCGTACTGCTGCTCGCGGCTTGCGGGTCGGAGCAGCCGGCACCGCAAGCGAGCTTCCCACCGCTCGACTTCAGCTATCTGCCGCCGCTGGCGTTGAACGTGGCGACCCTGGAAGTACAGTCACAGTACGTTCCCTCGGGACCGCCGGATATCAGCCAATACGACCCGGCGCCACCAGAGGCCGCACTGCGGTTGATGGCGACGGAACGGTTGAAACCGGTCGGCTCAGCCGGGCGCGCGGTGTTCACGATCGACGATGCCGCCATTGTGCAGAGCGGCGATACAATCACCGGCGCTTTCTCGGTCACGCTGAATATCTATACCTCTGCCGGGGTGCGCGCCGGTTTCGCGCAGGCGACCGTGACCCGGCAGCTTACCGGTGTGGGTGGCGACCTGCCGGCGGCGCTCTACACGCTGACCCGCCAGCTCATGCAGCAGATGAACGTCGAGTTCGAGTATCAAGTCCGCCGCTCGCTGCACGATTGGCTGGCATCCGCGGGCCCGACGCCACCTCCAGTCCCACAACAGGCGCCGCTACCAGCGCCCCCTTATTCGCCACCGCAAGCCGTTCCTGTGCCGCAGCCGATACCTGCCCCACAGCCGGCACCCGCCTATTCCCCGCCGGCTCAGCCGCAGCCGATGGCCGTACCAGAGCCGGCATTGCCCTATACCCCTCCACCGGCCGGCCCGCTGCCGCAACCGACGACGGCACCGCCGCCACCGCTGCCGCCTCTGCCGTCGCCGCCTCCGCCGGCGGGTGCGTTGCCGGCGCCATCGGCCACACCGCCACCGCGTTCGCCACCGCTACCCTCATCGCTGCCGCCGCTGGGTCCGGTGCAGGATTAGAATACGTTTCGCGGCTGGTCCGGCTTCGGGTGGTCCTGCTCGAAACTTGCCGGTCCATAGGACAACCCGATGGCAGAGAGTTTCATGAAGAGCTTGGCAGACGGCAGGTGGCAGTTCTGGATCGACCGCGGCGGCACCTTCACCGACATCGTCGCCCGCGATCCCGAGGGGCGGCTTTCCACCCACAAGCTGCTGTCCGAAAACCCCGGCCGTTATCGTGATGCCGCCCTGGCAGGCATCCGCACGATCCTCGGTCTCGCGCCGACCGCACCGATTCCCTCGAGGGTCACCGACAGCGTGAAGATGGGCACCACTGTCGCCACCAATGCCCTGCTGGAACGCAAGGGTGAGCGCACGCTGCTGGTGGTCAACCGTGGCTTCGCCGACATATTGCGTATCGGCAACCAGACGCGGCCGCGCCTGTTCGATCTGGCGATCCAACTTCCCTCGATGCTGTATGAAGACGTCGTCGAGATCGGCGGCCGCGTTGGGGCCGACGGCGCGGAAATCGAGGTGTTGGACGAGGCAGGCGCGAGCGCGGCCTTTGCGAAGGCACGCGCGAAAGGAATCACCGCCTGCGCGATCGTGTTGATGCACGCGTGGAAATACCCCGCACACGAGCAGCGTCTCGAGGAATTGGCGCGGGAGACAGGCTTTGCGCAGGTTTCGACCAGCCACGCGGTGAGTCCTCTGCTGCGGCTGGTTCCGCGCGGGGACACGACGGTCGCGGACGCCTACCTCTCGCCCATTCTGCGCCGCTACATCGATCACGTCGCCGGCGAGCTTGAGGGAGTGCGATTGTTTTTTATGCAATCGAACGGCGGGTTGGCAGAGGCGCATTCGTTCCAGGGCAAGGACGCAATCCTCTCAGGGCCGGCCGGCGGCATCGTCGGCGCAGCTCGCACAGCGGCGATGGCGGGGCTCGAGCGGATCATCAGCTTCGACATGGGCGGGACATCGACCGACGTCGCGCTTTATGTTGGCGGTTTCGAACGCGCCTTCGAAACCGCGGTCGCCGGCGTGCGGCTGCGCGCACCGATGATGGCGATCACCACGGTGGCGGCGGGCGGCGGCTCCGTCCTGCATTTCGACGGTGCGCGCCTGCGCGTCGGGCCGGACAGTGCCGGCGCCGATCCCGGTCCCGCCTGCTATCGCCGCGGCGGACCTCTGACGGTCACCGACGCCAATCTTTGCGTGGGCAAGATCCAACCGCGGCATTTTCCGGCGATTTTCGGGCCAAATGGCGATCTGCCCTTGGACGCGGAGACGGTGCACGCGAAATTTGCGGCGCTTGCCGATGAAATCACGGCGGCCACGCAAGAGCAGCGCACGCCGCAGCAAGTGGCGGAAGGCTTCCTGCGCATCGCGGTCGCCAATATGGCAAACGCGATCAAGCAGGTCTCGGTGCAGAAGGGCCACGATGTCACCGGCTTCGCGCTGAACTGCTTCGGCGGTGCCGGCGGCCAACACGCCTGCCTGGTCGCCGACGTGCTGGGGATGGAGACAGTGTTCATCCATCCCTTTGCCGGCGTGCTCTCGGCGTACGGCATGGGCCTTGCCGATCAGACCGCGCTGCGTGAGCAGGCAGTCGAGATCCCGTTTACCCCCGATGCAATGCCCGCGCTGACCGCGCTGGCGACGACGCTCGCGCAGAGAGCGACCGAAGCGCTTATTGCCCAAGGGGCTGAACCATCGCGCGTGGTCGTGCACCAGCAGTTGCACGTTCGTTATGCCGGCACTGAAGCGGCGTTGATTGTTCCGTTAGCAGACTTTGCAGCCATCGTTGCCGATTTCACCGCTGCGCACCGGGCCCGCTTCGGCTTCGTCACCCCCGACCGCGCGTTGATGGTGGAGGCGGTGGCGGTGGAAGCGGTGGCGGCCGGCGAGCCGATGCGCGAGGCAAAGCTCCCGTCCCGCGCCGAAGTCGCACCGGCTGCTGTGGATCAGGTCCGCATCTTCACCGACGGCGCGGAGCATGCGGCGCCGGTCTTCGACCGGGCGACCCTGCTGGCTGGAGACCGGATTTCCGGACCAGCGCTAATCCGCGAAGCGAATGCCACCACAGTCGTCGAGCCTGGCTGGGCGGCAGAGATCACCGAACTTGACCATTTGATTCTGCGGCGGACCGTGCCGCTCGCAACGCGCGTCCCGCCCGGCAGCGATCGTCCCGATCCCGTACTGCTGGAACTGTTCAACAACCTTTTCATGAACGTCGCGGAACAGACCGGGGCGGTGCTGCAGAACACCTCCATGAGCGTCAACATCAAGGAGCGCCTGGATTTCTCCTGCGCTGTGTTTGACGGCGAAGGCCATCTGGTTGCCAATGCGCCGCATATTCCCGTTCATCTCGGTGCCATGGGCGAGAGCGTGCGTACCGTTCTTGCCAGGCGGCGCGGCACGCTGAAACCGGGCGACGTGGTCGTGCTGAACAACCCCTACAACGGCGGCACGCACCTGCCCGACGTTACTGTGATCACTCCGGTGTTTGACGATGCCGGCACGCGTATCCGTTTCTTCCTCGGCAGCCGCGGGCACCATGCGGATATCGGCGGCATCACGCCGGGCTCCACGCCACCGAGCTCCAGCACGCTGGAAGAAGAAGGCGTGGTGATCGACGACTTCCTGCTGGTGGACGGCGGACATTTCCGCGAAACCGAGCTCCGCGCGCTGCTGGCCGGAGCAAAATATCCGGCGCGCAGCCCGGACGTGAACGTCGCCGATATCAAGGCGCAGGTGGCCGCCAACGAGAAGGGCGTGCAGGAGCTGAAGCGCGTGGTGGCGCAATACGGTTGGGACGTTGTTGCCGCCTACATGCGTCACGTGATGAACAATGCCGAGGAGAGTGTCCGTCGGGTGATCGATCGCATCGGCGACGGTGCGTTCGAATACACGATGGATGATGGTGCGCTGTTGCGTGTGGCGGTGCGGGTGGATCGCGCCGGCCGCCGGGCGACGGTCGACTTCACCGGAACCTCGGCACAACGCGATCACAACAACTTCAACGCCCCGCCAGCCGTAATGCGGGCGGCCGTGCTGTATGTGTTCCGCTGCCTGGTGGGTGACGACATTCCGCTCAATGACGGCTGCCTGAAGCCGATCGAGCTGATCATTCCACCCGGAACGTTTCTTTCGCCACGCCCCGGTGCTGCCGTCGTGGCAGGCAATACCGAAGTGTCTCAGGCCACTTGCAACGCACTGTTTGGTGCGCTGGGTGCAATCGCCTGCTCGCAGGCGACGATGAACAATTTCTTGTTCGGTGACGCGACACGGCAATACTACGAGACAATCTGTGGCGGTACGGGCGCAGGACCAGGTTTTGCCGGGGTTGCCGCGGTGCACTCGCACATGACGAACACACGGATGACCGACCCGGAGGTGCTGGAGCTGCGCTATCCCGCCCGTCTGGAGCAATTTGCCATCCGCCGCGGCTCCGGCGGTGCAGGCGGCTGGCGCGGCGGTGACGGCGCCGTGCGCCGGATCCGCTTCCTGGAACCGATGACCGCAGTGATCGTCTCGTCGCGCCGCAACGTCCCGCCGTTCGGCCTGGAGGGTGGGGCGCCGGGTGCGCTCGGGCGGCAGTGGGTAGAGCATGCCGACGGTAGCATCGCGATACTGACTGGTACCGCCAGCGCTGAGCTGCAGCCGGGCGATGCTTTCGTGATCGAGACGCCGGGCGGAGGCGGGTATGGGGTGCCCTGAGTGTTATTGCGACTTCCCCACCGGCCGTTGACGATCATGAGCTACGCGCCACTCTCCGACCACTCCGCCCCTCCCGCCGTCTATGCCTGCGCCGCGCCCGATGCGCCGCCCAGCCCACCGCTCGATGGCCCCCGCCGCGTCCAGGTGGTCGTGATCGGCGCCGGCTTCACCGGACTTTCAGCCGCGCTTCACTTGGCGGAAGCGGGCACAGAGGTTGCGGTGCTGGAGGCGAAGGAGGTCGGCTGGGGCGCCTCCGGCCGAGCGTTCGGGCAGGTGGTGCCGTATCTCAAGGTTGATGAGGCCGCGATTCTTCGCCACTACGGTCCGGACCGCGGGGCGGCGGTAATCGACGCAGTGGCGTCGGGGCCCGACCTTGTATTCGGTCTGATCGAGCGCCAGCGGATCGAGTGTTGGCCGGTGCGTACCGGGCTGATCTTCGCCGCGCATGCTCCCGCCGGTCGCCGTGCACTGGAGCGTCGTGCCGCGTACTGGCAGCAACGCAACGCGCCGGTTGAGGTGCTCGATGCCGGGCGCTGCGCCGAGATGGTCGGTTCACATGTGTATCGGGCGGCGACGATCGACCGGCGCGGTGGTCACATTAACCCGTTCGCTTACGTGCGCGGGATGGCTCGAGCCGCGGCGGCGGCCGGAGCCGCCATCCATGCGCATACGATGGTCCACGGCGTTAGTCGGAGCAACGGAAGCTGGTGCGTTCGGACGGAACGTGGGGAGGTCACTTCCGATTGCGTCATTCTCGCCACCAACGCCTACACCACGGCACTCTGGCCGGGGTTGCGCGAGAGCATCGTCCCGGTGCGCAGCTACGGCTTCGTCAGCGCTCCGCTGTCCGACAATCTGTGGCACTCGATCCTGCCCGGCCGTCAGTCGCTGAGCGACACGCGGCGGCTCGTGTCAGCCGTACGCATGTTGCCGGACGGGAGATTGCACGCCAGCGGCCGTGGCCCGCTCGGCGGCCCGGAGCGCCCGACCGATTGGCGGCTGGTGAATGATCGGGTCAAGCGGCTGTTTCCACAGCTCGACAGTGTTCGGTGGGAAGAGAGTTGGACAGGGTTCATCGCCATGACGGCGGACCGTGTGCCGCGGTTGCATGAGCTGGCTCCCGGGGTGTTCGCCGCCCTCGGTTACAACGGCAGGGGGATCGCGGCGGCAACAATGATGGGCCGCGATCTGGCGAGACTGGCAGGTGGCGCCACGGATACGGCGTTTCCGCGCGTGAGGTTGCGACCGTTGCCGCTGGCGCCGGTGTTGCCCCTGATTGCACGCGGTCTGGCCGGTTTCTATCGGGCGCGGGATCGGTTGGACGAGCTGATGCCGTAGCGGAGTTGACAGTTTAAATGCAATCCCTTCAGACCGACGAGGCAGTACCACAGAGACACGGAGGCACAGAGAAGCCTCGCCGGGGCGTGATGCTTCCGCACGGGATCAGCGAGTCAGTCGCTTGGGCGGTTGGTATGACATTCATATGAAACTTGGTGACCTTGCACCGCTGCGCGGAAGTTCTGACTGCTTTCCCTGACCTGATTCCCGGACCCGGAACGGTTTGCGCTTCGCCTCAATGCTTCTGTCGGCGTCCTCGGACGCATCGCGAAAGCACGCTGATGTGGCAAACGCGTACAGGGACGACACGCATTGGATGCAATGACCAATTATCTCAAGGCGACCAATAACCAGACGCAGTCCCAGCGTGACCGCACCGACGGCGGCAACGCCCGACGGGTAAAGCGTCGCGAACCACAGCAGCCGCCTGCGCATCAATGATAGTGCTCCCCGCTACGCACCTTGCCGCGGAACACCCAATAGGCGAATCCGGTGTAGCCAAGGATGATCGGAATCAGCACCAACGCGCCGACCAGCAGGAATAGCTGCGATGCCGGCGGCGCGGCAGCCTGCCAGATGGTGATCGAAGGCGGCACCATCAGCGGAAACAGGCTGATACCGAGCCCTGCATAACAAAGCACGAACCAGGCCTGCGCGCAGAGGAACGGCGTCAGTTCGTGTCGCCGCTCGAGACCGCGCCAGAACAGCCACGCCACCAGCGCCACCAGGATCGGCACCGGAGAGGTCAGCAAGATCCCCGGCCAGCCGAACCATCGCCGGCTGAACATCGGGTTCAGCATCGGCGTCCACAGGCTGACCACCACGATCAGCGCCAGTAGTGCGACCCCAAGCACGCGCGCATGTCGCCGTGCGGAGCGCTGCAGCCGCCCCTCGGTTCGCCAGATCAGCCAGCACGCGCCCTGCAAGGCGTAGCCGAGCACGACCGCAATCCCGCACAGCACGGTGAAGCCGGTGAGCCAGTCGAACCAGCCGCCGGCATAGGCACGGTCTTGCACGCGGATGCCCTGCAACAGCCCGCCCAGCGTGAAGCCCTGGCACAGCGCGGCGACCGCTGAACCGGCCAGGAACGCCCGGTCCCACCAGAGACGTCCTCCCGCTGATCGCGCGCGGAAGCGGAACTCGAACGCGACACCGCGGAACACCAGGGCGAGCAGCATGCCGATGATCGGCGGGTAGAGCGCCGGCATGATCGCCGCGTAGGCCAGCGGGAACATGGCGAACAACCCGCCGCCGCCCAGCACCAGCCAGGTCTCATTGCCGTCCCAGGTCGGGGCGATAGTGTTCACCATTACGTCGCGATCGTCTTCGTGGTGCTCGACCGCGAACAGGATGCCGACGCCAAGATCGAACCCGTCGAGCAGCACGTAAGCGAGCACCGCGAATGCGATCAGCCCGGCCCAGACGATCGGCAGCCAGTATGCCATGACACTACGCTCCGGCGGCCGGATGCTCGGGCATGTGCGCAGTGAGCGCGGGTGCCGGCGTGATGCCGGCAGAGCGGACCGGCACGCCCGGCTCCGGCCCGGTCTCGCCAGCGCCGGGTGGCCGGCGCATCAGGTGCAGCAGGTAGAGGAACCCGGTGCCGAATACGATCAGATAGACCACGATGAACGCGGCCAGGGAGGTGGCGATCCCCGGCAAGGCGATCGGCGATCCGCTGTCGGCGGTGCGCAGCAGGCCGTACACTGTGAACGGCTGTCGCCCCACCTCGGTCGTCGTCCAGCCCGCCAGGACAGCGATGAACCCGGCGGGCGCCATCGCCACCGCGACGCGCAGCAACAGCGGTGTCGTATAAAGCCGGCCACGCAGGCGTTGGACCAGACTCCACCAGCCGACCGCGACCATCAGGAACCCGAGTCCCACCATCACGCGGAACGACCAAAACACGTACGGGGCCGGCGGCCAGTCCTGGCGGGGGAAGGATTTCAACCCCTTCACCGTGCCGTTCCAGCTATGGGTCAGGATCAGTGCCCCGAGATGCGGAACTTCGACGGCATAATCGGTGCGCGCTCGCCCAAGGTTCGGCATGCCGAACAGGATCAGCGGCGTCCCCGGTACGGTATCGAAATCGCCCTCGAGCGCGGCGACCTTGGCCGGCTGGTATTCGCGCGTGTTCAGCCCGTGCTGATCGCCGGCGATGACCTGGATCGGCGCCACGATGGCAGCCATCCACATCGCCATGGAGAACATGACCCTTGCCGCCTGGCTCTGGCGGTCGCGCAGCAGGTGATACGCGCCGACCGCGCCGACCGCGAACGAGACCGACAGATACGAGGCCAGCACCATGTGCACGAGCCGGTAGGGGAAAGACGGGCTGAAGATCACCTGCCACCAGTCGGTGGGAATGAAGCGCCCGTCAGGAGTCATCGTGTAGCCCGCAGGTGTCTGCATCCAGGAATTGGCGGCCAGGATCCAGAACGCGCTGATCAGCGTGCCGATGGCGACGATGCATGTGGCAAGGAAATGCAGCCGGGGGCCCACGCGCTTCATGCCGAACAGCATGACCCCGAGAAATCCTGCCTCGAGGAAGAACGCGGTGAGCACCTCGTAGCCCATCAGCGGTCCGACGATCGGCCCCGCCTTATCGGCAAAACGCGCCCAGTTCGTGCCGAACTCGTACGCCATCACCACACCGGACACGACGCCCATGGCGAAGCCGATCGCGAAGATGCGCAACCAGTAATTGAACACGTCGAGATAGACGGGGCGGCCGGTGCGCAGCCACAGCGCCTCCAGCACCGCCAAGTAGCTCGCCAGCCCGATCGAGAATGCCGGCAAGATGATGTGGAAGCCGAGAGTGAAGGCGAACTGCGCGCGCGCCAGGATGATTGCGTCCGTCACCCGCCACTCCCCTTGCCGCCGGCCGCCTCCTGCATCAGCAGGGGCGGTGTCGCCAAATCAGATATGGGTTCGGCTGGGTCCGCCGTCAGGCAGCGTTGCGCTGTCGATCCGGCCGCACTCGGGTGATGCTGCGCACGCCGACCACCTGCCGCAGATTGCCCTCGACGAGCGGCACGGCCAATTCAGGCATCGCCTCCATCGCGATCTCGACATGCATGATCCGGCCGCTGCGGTGCGACCACATCCGGTCGGGTGTCAGGTTGCGCCGGGCGAACGGCGCCAGCAGCCGAGGCAGAAGGGCGGGGTCGGCGTCGACATCGAGCATGAAACGAACGGCGATGTCAGCCGCACCGGGCGCAAAGTCATTCGACATGGAAGGAAGGCTCCGGACAGAGGGCACGAACGAACGTGGGCCGGCTGCGTCAGGCAGCCGGGGTGCTAATTCGCGTGCCGAGGGTCCGGAAATGCATAAGCGTAGTGTAGCAGATCGGCGCTGCCAGTCCACCTCTCCTGCGGAGCGGGAGAGGTGAACTACTGGGAGGGCCATTGCAGCAGCGGGAGCTTCGCCAGCGGAATGCCCCTGACCGCCAGGGTGCCGTCGCGGATCGTGAACGGGACCTCTACCTGTGCTGGTCCATTCGCCGGTACCGAGGCGAGCAGCGACAGCACGGCCTTCGCCGCCAGCGCGGCATCGGCGCCGATGACCCGGCGTGCCGCCAGAACGTCCAGCGTCTCGGCGTAATTGCTCGCGCGCGCCGCCCCGCTGGCGAGGGGCTGCAGGTTCTCATCGAGCGACGCGGTCGCGGTCAGGCTGCCGTCCAGGGGGCCCCAGCGCAAATCGAGCCGCCGCACGTCGATCATGCCGCCGCCATCGCGCCAGGCGCGCAAATCCGCGGTAAAGCCGCGCGGGGGCGGTATTGGTCCGTCGAGCGCCGCGTCAGCCGACAGCGATGCGATGTGGCGGCCGAGCGGCCAGTTGACATGGGGCGGCAGCATGATGTCCTGCGCGTCCAGCATCACGCTCAGGGCTGGCTGGGCCTTGCCCGCTGTCGGGTTGGCGGTGATCAGCGCCCGCGTGCTAGCGATCGCCAGCCCATCCGTGCCGACGCGCAGCGCGCGTGTCGTCAGTTCCACCGTCGGAGCTGGCGACCGCAGCGGCAGGCGCAGGTGCGTCAACTCGGTGGTGTAGGCGACCTCCGGACCCTGCAGCGGGCCGATTCGCTGCGTCCCCGAGGCGAGCACATCCAGATGGTTCGGATGCAGCAGGTCGAGCCCGACGAGCAGACGATCAGTCCCCCAGGACACCCCACCGGGTATGTCCGGCTCTCCTCCGGCAAGTCGGAATCCCGCAACGACCACGCCGGCGGTGCGCGGCCAACCGGCCAGCGTCTGGCCAGACGTTGAGACCGTCCATCCCTCCGCTCGCCGCGCGGCCACCCAGGCAAGAACGCCCTCTGACACCCGCCTTGCGGCGATATACCAGCAGATCGAGACGCCGCCGACGATCACCAGCACCAGCGCCGTGAAGACGAGGAACAGACGCCGCCGCATGGGTCGCTCCGCCAGGGACCGGTGCCGCTTATCGCGCTGGCTGGCGTTGAACAACATTCAGCATCGGTCCAATAATCTCGACCCGTCATGCAACTGTAACGCGAAACGCGACAATCATCCCCATCCTCTCCGATGTCCGGCATGAGGCAGAACTCACGACAGAAATGGTGTTGGATCAGCGGGTTACAGATCGCCGTTGCGGTGTCCTAGGAGCCCGACGGCCGGTCAGCCCACAGACTTGTCCACATCCTTCCCCAAACCGGCCTCGAAGGCCGCGGTCAACGTGGCCATCAGCGAGTTGCGACCGCCGGTAGCAGCGATCGGCGGCAGCAGCCGGATATGAATGGTTCCGGCGCGCTTGCGGAATGCGCGCCGGCCCCAGCAACGCCCGGAATTGGTCACCACCGGGATCACCGGCAGCCCGGTTCGCGCCGCCATTGCTGCCACACCCGGCTGCAGGGGGAGCACCCGGCCCGGTTCGCCGCGGGTTCCTTCCGGGAAGATGACGATCTGGCGCTGCTCGCGGGCGGCGCGGTCGGCCTCTCGCGTCAGGTGCCGAAGCGCCGCCGCACCCGCCTTACGATGGACGACGATCATGCCGGCCGGGGCGATCATGGCACCGAACAGCGGGATGCGGCGCAGCTCGCTCTTGAGCACGTAGCAGCAGCGCGGCAGCAGAGTGAGCCAAACCAGCGTGTCGAAGGCGGACTGATGCTGCGAGGCGATAAGCGCGGCTCCCCCGCGCGGCAGATATTCGCGTCCTTGCAGCTCCAGCCGGATGCCGCAGATCAGCCGCAAGGCGGCCAGCACGATCCGGGCCCAGACCATTGGCACCAGAATTGTCGCCTGCGGCCGGGCCAGGCGCAGGAAAGTGCCGAGGACGCATAGAATACCGCTGATGCTGAAGAAGAACGCGTTGAACAGCGCCGAGCGCAGCCAGGTCATTCGTCCCGTCTCATGTCAGGTCCCGCAACGCGTGACCGCCGGCAAGGCCGACGTTCGGTATCGGTCGCAATCACATGCGGTTCTCCGACACCTATGTCCCTGCCGGTGATCGTCTGCGTCAAGCGGATGGTCAAGTCGGCGTAACCGGTTGCGCGGCGAGCGGCAGCCAAACGCTCACAGTGGTTCCGGCTCCTTCCTCGCTCTCGATCAGAAGCTGGCCGCGATGGCGGTTCACGATATGGCGGACGATCGCCAGCCCCAGTCCGGTCCCGCCGACCGCGCGGGACCGCCCCTTGTCCACCCGATAGAACCGTTCGGTCAGCCGCGGGAGATGCTCGCGCGGGATACCCGGCCCACGATCGGTCACCGATAACACCAACCCCGGGCGCGGGGGCCAGCGCCCTCCGTCCGGCGCCGATGCCAGCTCGAGCCGCACGAGCTTGCCGTCTCCGCCATATTTGACCGCATTGTCCAGGAGGTTCTGCACCACCTGCGCGAGCTGGTCCGCGTCCCCCGTCACCAGCGGCATCCCGGGTGCCAGTCGGGTCTCCAGCGTCATCGCCTCGGCAACCAGCCGCGGTTCGAACCCGGCCACCAAGCGGCTCAGCAACCTGCCGAGATCGACCTGCTCGGCAGGCGGCTGATGCTCGACCAGCTCAATGCGCGACAGGCTGAGCAGATCGTCGATCAGCCGGTTCATCCGCCCCGCCTGCTCGGCCATGATGCCGAGGAAACGCTGTTGCGCCGGCGGATCGTCGGCAGCGGGCCCGCGCAGCGTGTCGATGAAGCCGATCAATGAGGCGAGCGGCGTACGCAGCTCGTGGCTTGCATTGGCGACGAAGTCCGATCGTGTGCGCTCCACCGCCCGCTCCCGCGTCCGGTCGGACAGGACGACGATGGCGCAGCCGCCGTCGGCCAAAGGCGGATCAAGCGGCACGACCGTGGCCAGAACCTCGCGCGGGACCGGCACCGGTCGCGATAGTTCGACGCTCTGCGCCTCGCCGGTCGCGAAGGCGCGGTCGATGGCGCCGCGTAGCCCGGGATGACGCAGCACCGCGGCCGCATCCGTGCCGAACGCAGCGCGCGAGGCGGCGTTTGTTCGCCGCACCCGTTGCTCGGCGTCCAGCACGATCAACGGGTCTGGCAGGCGTTCGAGAATGGCTGCGTCGGCTCGGCGGAGGCGTTCCAGCTCCGCCGATTGCTGCGCGGACAGCCGCGCCTGTCGATTCGCTTCGCGGGCAAGCCGTCGGGTGCGTACCGACAGCACGCCCGCAACGGTGGCGAGTGCCGCGATGATCGCCAGGAGCCCGAGGATCAGCCCGTCATCCAAAGCTGTAGCCTCTGAGCCGCGCCGGGCGGGCGCTGCGGTAAGGAAGATCGCCCTGCTTCACATCGGGCATCGCGGCCGACCCGGAGGCAGCGGCCCGACGCTGAAACCCAGCCGCCTCCGGCACGACCACCATGCGCCACGCGTCCCGCCCGTTGCTCCGATCCGGTCGCCACAGTGAATCCGTCTGCCGCGGCGAATGCAACTGGACCAGTCCGGCACGCGGATGGTCGTCACGCTTTACCCTGGCAGGATGTGGCTGATTGCGCGACTTTCTATCAATCGCAACAGAACGCCAGTGCGATCATCGGTTCGCTCGATAGGGCGGAATGCAGCGATTACGCCGGCCGGCCCGAAGATTGATGCTCGAGCGAATCCCCTGCCACGCCGCCGTGTAAGGCTTCTGCCACAGGTGTCCGGTTTAATTCTCGCCCCTTAAAGACGCCCGTTAGCGATGGCCCCCGTCATGGCCGTCCCCGCACTTGATCCGAGGATCAGACCCGGCCATCGATGTCTTTTCGTGATTACTGTAAATCACCTCAACGTTTCGGTGCTTTCCGTTGCTATTGAGCGCCGGATCAAACCTCCGCGCCAATACCAAAGGCTGCCCGGGCATCGAAGTCCGATGGCGCGTCCTCCCATAACCAAGGGCATGCGCGGCAATCCCTGTCGTCCTCACAACAGGAATGCACAGCCTCTATCGACCCAACGCAGCCTGACAACCCTTCGCTGACGGCGTAGGGCCCAAATTCCTTCGCCAGTGCGCGTTCGGCCCTGGCCTGAACGGGCCCCTTGCCGCCGCGCACCAATTTCAAAAGCACGGAGAGCGCCGGTCGGCGAACCGCCGGATCCGCACTGCGCAGAGAACTCACAGCTATGAAGTAGGCAGAGAGATCATCATTCAACATCTCAGCCCTCCCTCCAGGTACCGCAGCCAAACGTATCCCTGGTTGCCCTCATAGGCTGTGATGTAGTTCACAGCTCACGAAGGTATGTTGTCCTCCGGTCATGACGCGGAACAGGCGGGGGAGGCTGGGCGAACCTGTTGAAGGCAAAGGGAAAAGCTGACGTCGGAAACTGCGTGCCCACCTGAATGCCCACCTTGAGATGCTCACCCATACATCGCGCCGGTCGAGGAACATTCCCGTAGGATAACCTCCACGCCCCGGTATGGGAACCAAAATCGTAGCGCGACCGTGCCCCCCATCTTCTGGAAATCGACCGGGGCACCCCGGCCCCCTCTACGGGAACCCAAATCGTAGCGCGACCGTGCCCCCCGTGTGAGGAAATCGAGGAGCACCCCTACCCGGTGGGTCATTTTGGTCCGGGTTTCGTTTTGCGTTACGCCATCTGCTTCCCCGACGACGGCCATGCGCTGCTCACCACCAGGGGTGTATGTTGAGCATATACCCTTGCCGGTCCTCGGCTGGGCCACCGCTGCGTTAAACGTCCAGGACTCCGAATGATAACAACAACAACCAATGAAGCCTGACTTTTTGAAACTCGATCAGCGACCACCCGGTGGGTCAATGTCGTTAGGGTCCCCGGCGTGCATGGCGGCGTAGCGTTGCGTGGCGCGTTTTTGCGCGATCAAACGATGCGACCACAGCAGCAGCGGCAGTGGCGATGCCGATCATGGCAACTCCATGTGCCACCAGCGGCAATTGCCGGGCGAGAGACCCTCGCGAGCCGTTCGGCACTGCAAGGGCCTCCGCTGCATCATGCGTCAGTAGCTTGTGCAGTTCGTGAATACGCCGACCCGATTGCAGTTCATGTTCACCACGGGCGGCGTGTAATAGGGCGCTGGCTGCTGCGGTTGCAGTAGCCTTGCTGCGGCCCCAAGCATCTGGGCGGACGCGGCCGATTGTTGTGCGGCAACTGCACGAGCGGCACTGGCGCGCGCCAGCTCCTCGTCTCTGATCTCAGAGAGCACCTCGGCGAGTTGCACATCGGCCTCGCTCCTGGTGATCTCGCCGTGGTCCACTCTCAAGGCCAGAAGCTTCCGCTTCGCCTGCATCAGTGACAGCAGATCACCATTCTGGAGAACGGGGCGCTCGATAGTGTCCTCTGCTGCGGTCTGGCAGTCGGCCTGATCCGCAAGGCTATTCGGATGCTCTGCCTTGCATTCGGCTTTTGCGGCGGCCATTCGCTCTTGTGCCTTGGCATACTCCACTTGCTGAGCAAGGCTGCATCCGCCAAGCGCAAGAGGGAAGACAAGAAGCAAGCAGCATGTAGCTTTCTTCACAGGCTGGTCCTTTTTTCGGTAGTCGGTCCCGCGTGATTACGGCCGACAGAAGGACCACTTACCGCAGCCAAGTCGCTTGTGAATCGGGCTGGCCATGCATTCTGCGAATCACAGAGATTCCAACCCTGCACGTCATCATCCGCACGAGCCGCCGTATGAAGACTCTCGACGTTCGTTCACAGGGAGCTTGCACCATGGCCAACGGCCGTTACGTCGCTTACTACCGCGTCAGCACGGAGCGTCAGGGCCGCAGCGGTCTGGGACTCGAAGCACAGCGGGCGGCTGTCATGGCGTATCTCAATGGGGGCGCCTGGTCCCTGCTAGGGGAGTTCACCGAGATCGAGTCCGGCGTAAACAGCGAGCGCCCTGAGTTGGCGACGGCACTCCGGGCATGCGACTTGAAGGGTGCCACCTTGCTTATCGCGAAGCTGGACCGCTTGAGCCGTGATGCACATTTCCTCCTGGGCCTCAGCAAGGCAGGCGTCGAATTTATCGCGGTAGATATGCCGTCCGCTAACCGGTTGACCGTAGGCATCATGGCGCTTGTCGCGGATGAGGAACGCCGCATGATCTCAGCGCGCACCAAGGCAGCTCTCGCCGCAGCCCGCGAGCGTGGCACGAAGCTCGGCGGCTGGCATGGTCACACCGTAGACGGCAGGCTTGGCGCTGAGGCGAACAAGAGGCGCGCTGAGGCACGCGCGTTGAAACTCGCGCCGGTCATCCGGGACTTACAAGCTCGCGGGTTATCGCTGCGGCAGATGGCCGCGGAGTTGACCGCCCAAGGCATTCAGACACCACGTGGCGCACCGTGGTCGGCCATGACCGTGGGGGATGTCGTTAGGCGGCTTGGGGTGTCCAGCGGACCCAACGCTGACACGGCGGAAGGCTCAGCCGCTGGATCGGGGCAGCGATAGCAGGGGCAAGGAACGCGACCGCCATTCTGAAGGCCGTGTTTGCAGACTTGCGTCTCCGCGAAAGAAAATCCAGATACGGGCAGCGATAGCGGCAGGGGAGAAGCCGGCGACGCTCGCCAGGCGCTTGGGGTAGCGAGGAGCAGCGTCTATCGGATGCTCGGGGAGGCCGCTGGGGCGGCGTTGTGAGGCCGCGGCGGACGGCGCACAGCACGCCGGCTCGATGCCGACCCCACGTTCTCGCCTACCTGCCTTTCTCCTTTTGACACGGTGCCACGTCGACACTGTGGCATCACCCTCAACCTCATGATCCTCAAATACTACCCACCCAACGAGAAGGCCCGGCACGCTCGACTGGAACGTGAGGCGGTCGCCGCCGGTCTCGACCCCAAGAAGGACCCGACAACCGTCATCCTGAAGCGCGTCAGGTCGCTCGACGAGACCTGGATGGCGCAGAAGCGTGAAGCCGAAGAGAAGACGCGGGACGCTTGGGAGCGTCGGCTGGAGATCGCTGACGATGCCGCTGCTCGCTGGGCCAAGACCTTTGAGTGGTCCCGGCGGAACGACGCGATGGCGTTCGGCGGTCTCCGGGTCATCCGAGAGGCGCTAACGATCGACCCGAACGCGACTTTGGATGTTGAATCTCTCGGGACCGTTCGGCTCAGCCTCGGCACCGAAGACCTGATCAATCTCCAAACAGCTGGCGATGGCGCGAACGTCGGTCAGATCAACCGGCGAGGCATCGTAGAAGCCAAGAGCCTACCACGGGAGACCCAGGGTCGGCTTGTCGATGCCCTGCTGGCTTTCGCCCGGCGCTTCCGCGAGGATCGGCAAGCGAAGCTCGACGCCGAGCAGAAGGAGAAGCCACCACTACCTGCCAGCGGCATGCTCGCGCTCAGCGCGGTGGCTCTCGCCGCCCGGGCAGGGGCTCTGGTCGAGGCCCAGAAGAAGGAAGCCGCGAGGATCGCCGCAGAGCGGCGCGAGGTGGCCGTGCAGAAGACCCTGTCCGAGTGGAACACGCCAGCGGCGAAGGCGGCCCGAGCCGAGCGCATCGCCAAGCTGAATGCGCAAGGGATCGCCTCCACGGGACCCAAGCGGGGCCGGAAGCCTGCGCAGGGTCCGGGCCGACGGGCACTATAATAGTCGATATACCGCCTGAGCAGGCATGCTCTGGTTGCACGGCTCGACGGTAGGGGGCTGGCTCTTTGCACTTCGCAACGGCCTTCTCAGCGCCTATCCCGGGGCCAGATAGTAAGAGCCCAACGCTGGAACCGTAGCCGAGGGCCGGTTTCAACGCCCTAAATTTCAGCACGTATAAGGAGGAGAACGCGATCGGCTGTCCCGGGCGCGACGACCAACGCCACGGTCCTCGTGCTGCTCCCTTTTTGTCTCAGCGCCACGACGCCACCGCCGCGTCCTGGCACGCAGTGTAACCCCGTAGGCGGCCCCCACAGCAATCAAGGAGAACATCACCATGAGCGACGATGCGCCCACTGAAAGGCTCAACATGCGACTGACCGGAGAGGACACGAGATGGCTGCGCCTGATCGCGGCTGACATACAGCGGCGGAGAGGCTCGCCATTCGTGCAGCCTGCACAGGCGGTGCGGCACGCGCTGTGGGTTGCCGCCCAGAAGATCGCGGCGGACGGTATGGCCGAGGCGGCCCGCTGACCACGACAGCCGCAAAAACAGACTGACGATAACCAAGGGCCGCCATTGAGCGGCCCGACGCATTTCTGAGGAACAACGCAATGACGACCGATCGACGGCCGAAAGGCCGGCTCGAAACCATGACGCCTGAGCAGTTCCCCGTGCAGTCCGCGCTCGACACGATCAGGGAACGTCCACTATCGGACCCCACCATCAACGCCATCATCACCGCTGCGAAGCGTGCCGGCGCATACCCCGTGCTCGTCCACTGGCACGGCCGCGTGCACGAGATCGCGGTGTGGCATGGAGGCGAATGGGTCGGCAGCGTCTTTCGCTGGCCCGGTGGTGGGCTCGGCGCGTGGTGTAGTGTCGGCAATCGACAAGCTCCCGCAGCCTCCCCCGAGGCGGCTGTGCGAACAGCCTTGGGTGCCACGGTAGAAGGCCGCTTTGCGAATGCCAGGACGCGCCAGGACGGCGCCGAGGCGTTGCCCCATACCTTGGTAGCCTCCAGCACCCCGAAGCCCTGTGGCGCCAAATCGGTGCGAGCAAACCGGCCCCAACTGTGCGCGTCCAAGAGGCCGCTTGAAGACCAGCCCGGGACTGATCCCGCCGCACACTCCGCGACGCTGACGTTCGAGCCGCACAAGCCGCTGCCCCATGAAACCCGTGAAGCGCATCAACTACGAACCGCCGTGGCGTCGCCGCCGTCTCGGATAAGCACCCCATCCCCCTGTAACCGTAAGGAACTCCAATGAGCACCACCGTGACCGAGTGCTGTCCAGGCACGCCCAGGGAGCAGGTCCTCGCCGAGGCCGAACCCGTTGCCTTGAGTTTCGTCCAGGACCCCGATGCACCCGTTGCGTCACAGCTCCTCGCTGGCGCGTTGCTGAACAAACTGGCCTACATCCGACGGCAAGACGCCTACATCGACTGGCTGCAGCTGATCATCGCCGCGCACCTCTACAAGAAGGCGGCGAGCATGACCGAACTGGGCGTGGCCATCCAAGCACCGGCGAGTGTTCTGGCGCTCTGGTGGCTGGTCTTTCTGCTGGCACAGCGCGTCATCGACATCGACGCCCTCTCGCGCTGACTGTTACCACCTCCTCACCCTCAACTCGTAATGCGCGGGGCCGTCTTCGGGCGGCCCTTCGCACATGTGGAAGACATCACCATGAGCACCATCGGCTATGTTGAAGCCAGGTCCATCGGCCTGCCTCGCTATACCGAGATACGCGCGTTACTGCTTCGTGCACGCACCAGGACACCCCATCCGCGTGTGACACTGCCGTGTGCTGCGTTGAGTGATCTTCGCCTCACCGTCGCCAGCAGCGCCAGCCGGTATCGTGGAACCATCTCGGTCCTGTCCGATCGCCGCACCTCGGCAGCCGGCAAGCGCATCTTCTTCGGGTTCATCGACAAGAACGCCTCGTTCGTGCCGTCCGATGACCTGAAGGCGGACACCAACACGTGGACCACCGTTGTCGAAGCGTTGTCCCCGTTCGCGGACGGCCAAGGCGGCATCGATCACCTGAAACCCGAGGCCGGCGCTGATGACGATGCTTACCGACGACACCAATCATGCCCATTGGCAGGGCACTACCCCGCGCCAGACCACCTCGCGGCTCGTCTGCTGCAATCTCGATGACAGCCATGAGCGGCTCGATGCCGGCTCAAGGTCCACCTGCGAGTGCAGCAATTGGATCAGAAGCACCAAGGTGCACTTGGCGAACACATCGCCTGCGCTTGGCTGCTCGCCCAGGGCTACGAAACCTTCCGCAATGTCAGTCAGCACGGCATCGCTGACTTGGTCGCGTGGAAGCCTGGCGAGAAGCCCATCCTAATCGACGTCAAGACGACAGCGCGGCTTAAGGGCTCCGCATCGAAATACCGCAGGCCCACCGAAGCACAGCGTAAGGCCGGCATCCGGGTGCTCACCGTGGACCCACTACGCGGGCTCGCAGGCTGGCACCTGTCCCCGGTCCTAACGCCTCCAGCGTCTCACCTCAAAACCTCGCACTGAAAGGAACGCAAACATGTTCACGCCCACCACCTCCATCTCCTACGAGACTGCCCGTCTTCTCACCCGCCACGCTCGCCATCTGATCGAGCGGATCGAGGATGACTGCAACCCCTACACCCTGATGGATGTCGAGCAGGACCTACGGCACCACGAGATCGGCGGCGAGATCACTGTCAGGGAACTCCGGTGGCTGCATGCGATGGCCAACCGGGAGCAGTATTTCCGGTATGACGAGTTGAAGGAGCTGACCGGAGCCAAGTGGCAGGAGCTGAATGACGCCTTCGCAGCGGCCGCACTGGCCATCTTCAAGGCCGAAGAGAGCATCACCGTCGACGCCCAGGACTGGAAGGTGATCACCGAACTGGCCCAGGACTACGACGGGACCGAGGGCTACTGCGAGCTGTTCATGACCATCGTGGATCACGCGATTTGCATGGGCACGGGCTACCAGCACTCGAGCGATGATCCAGCGGTAGTTCTGCGTTCACCCGACGAGCTCCATGCCGTGGTCTGCGCGGCCGAGGACGTGCTGGAGAACTACTGCGCGGACTGTGCGGCGCTGTATGCAGCGGCCGTCGAGCGGTGCCGTGCGCTGGTTCCACTGATCCAGATCGCCTGAAACACCTGATGAACTCGGGGGCTCGCCACGTGCGGGCCTCCACACCCTTCACCAACCCAAGGAACAACACCATGCTCACCCAAGTCGCCAGCCGCACTGGACTGGCAGACGCAGCCTACGACCGTCTTGTGGTGGCGCAGGAAGCACCCGGCAATACCATCTCGGTCCATCAGGAGGCCGCCATACGCGAGCTTCTTGGCTATCTCGAAGCAGCAGCCAATGGCACCATAACCCGGCAACTCCACGTCTGCTCCATGCCATGCGGAACGGCCAAGACCCAGAGCATCATCGCGTTCGCCAAGGCGCTCGTCGCTGATCCAACACGCGAAGACGTTGGGCTGCTCATCCTAGTCAACCGGCGTGAGGACATCCGGCAGGTTGCCCACCACCTCGCGGACATCAAGCACACGCTTTGCATCCTTTCGGCCTGCGCCACGACTAACTCAAAGGGAGGCGTTCCGGCTGCCGACGTGGACCGCGCACAGGTCTGCATCGCGACGCAGGAAAGCCTACGCCGTGGGCTCGCATTGGTAGGCGGAGAGTTTCGCTTGGCGGGCAAGTTCGCGTATCGGCTGGCGCCACGGCAGGTCGTTACTTGGGACGAAAGCGCGTGCTTCCGGCGTCCTGTAGTGATCGACAGCGACACCATCCTCGGGCTCACCAAGGTGCTGAAGCGTCATGGGTGGGCCGAGGCAGCGCTGAAGCTGAAGGAGTGGAGTGCCGAGATCGACAAGACGGCAGATCAGGCCATCACCATCGCTCCTGACCTCGCGTTCTGGGGCGTCAACTACGAGGTCCTGGAAGATGCCGTAGACGATGACGACGCGCTGAAGGCCCAGGTCCGCGCCCTGGCCGAGATGGCTGGTGACCGAGGCGTAGTAAAGAAGCTCGGGCAAGATGTGGCAGTCGTCACGCACATCCCAGAGCTCCCGACCTCACTGATGCCCTTCATCGCTACGGACGCAAGTGCCAAGGTCAGCGAGGTCTACCGGCAATTCGAGAAGCGCCATCCCCAGTGTGTCAACTGGATGTGCTCAGACGTGCAGAAGCGCTATGATCCGCTGGACATCAAGCTGGTGCCCGTGGCTGCCAGTCGGTCCGTGTTCAAGGATGGCAAGGAGACTGCCGCACGCGACCTACTGGACACCGTCGCGCGCTACATTGACCGCATCCCTCATGACAAGAAGGTGCTGTGCATCAGCTACAAGGGCGAGTTCAAGCTCAAAGGCTGGAACCGATGGGTGAGCATCGAGCAGGCACTGAGGGATCGTCTTGACCACGCCAAGGTCCCGCATGGCTCACGCCTCGGCTTCCTGCACTACGGCGCCCACACGTCCACCAATGACTACGCCGAGTGCCCGAACATCGTGCTCATTGGGCTGAACTACATGTCCCACACGGTGAACTACGCCGCCTGCGCAGCCGCCCAGAACATCGACATGACGGTGCAGACGGTGGCGCCCGAAGAGGTCCGGGATATGCGCTCCGGGTCACTGATGGACCACACCATGCAAGCCGTCTTGCGTGGCTCAGCGCGTGTTATGAAGGACGGCGTGTGCCTGCCCTGCAATGTTGTCATCTTCCAGTCCAACCAGTCGGGGCTCTCCGCGGAGCAGTATGACATCATGTTTCCGGGGTGCCACGTCGAGAAGGATGACAGCCTGATCGAGCGGAAGCCCCTGACTGGGAACGCCGCGAGGGCTGCCCAGGCGGTGCGGAAGGCGAAGCAGCGTGGGCGGCTGGAGATCAGCAACGTGGACATTTACACGCTGGCGAAGGTCTCGAAGCAAATCTTCGCGGACATCATCAAGCGCCCGGCCTGGAAAGCGTTCATTGACGAGATCGGGGCGAGACCACAGAAGCTCCCGGGCAACGTCTCCGGGCTCCGCTTCGTCGGCTGATCCCTCCGGTCAAACCCGGCGCCCCCAAGTGTCCTCCGGTGCGGGGGCGTCGGGTAAAACTTTCCTCTAAGAGCCTTAGAAGAAAATTTGACCGGACCCCCATCGGGGGCTGGGGCGGGCGCAAAGCCCGAGACAACAGGCTCCAGACCGCCAGGGATGCATGACGTTCTCCTGCCTGCTCGGCTCTGTGGGAAGACTGATCACGGACGAACCTAGAGCAGGAGCCGGTAAGGGGAAGCTTCCAGGCCGTCCTGGGCCGAAGCCAGACGGGGAACCTCACAGGAGAGGCTCAGAGCTTATCGTCTGGTCGATCGCCCAGGGACGGCTCTCTAGGGCTAGACCATTCATTGTCTCATCTTCCAAGGCCTACCTGGGCCAACGCCAGACGGAGGCCCGCACAAGCTCCCCATCAGCGCTTGACGTTTGGCCGACCTCTCAGGGACGGCTCAGCGGCATAGCCTGAGCATGGTCTACCCATTGTCGGTGTTGTCTACGCCAGCGTGGCGCCGTCCAAGCGAACGAAGCCCGGAAGGGCTGAGTCTCCAGCGCTTGGTTCAACGCCACGTAGGCCTTGAACAGGGTTCATCCATGGTCGGTCGTCGCCCGCGTAGGACGCGCTGCGACCCTTCCATGCTGCCCCGCTCACCGCCTCTCTATCAGCACCTCAGCATGCGTGCGCAGCGCTACCCACCCAGCCGCACGCGTAGCCCACCATCACCAGCCAGCTTGACGCCCACTCGATGGCGATCTGCTCGGCGTCGCCACCAACGACTTGGGGCTCGCTCAAGCGCACAGGCGTCCCACCGATCAGCACGCAGGTCCCGCCGGCTGTTTCGGTTCCCGGATGGCTCCCTGGCGCACTGACGGGCGAGCCTATCCCGCCGTGCCCCGCTTGAACGCCACCCCGCTATCTATGTGCCACCCGTCGGCAAGCACTGGGTGGCCGCGAGATCCTGGCGGACGCTGATTGCGGCGCGGGGCGGTGTCGTCGCAAAACCTCCAGCCGCCCAAACCGATGACCGCTCTCGACCCAAGGCAGCCGCTTAGCCGTCGGGTTGGTGCTCCCGAGAGCGGCCATTCGCAGAACCGAGGCAAAGGGCAGCTCCACGCCCATCTCGGTCGTTCAGCCGCTCTGGCCGGCTCCCTGAAAGCAGACCCACAGGTCCCGTGAATGATGCGGCGGGTGGTTTTCGGCCTGTCCACCTATGAATGTACCCCACCAGCAGCGGCAAAGGAGTGATGGGCCATCAGCAAATCGACGGCTGCAGCGTTAGGGCTGACTCCCGCGATAGCGCCAATATAGCCGCCCGTCTCGTCGTCGGCGGTGAAGTGAAGCGAGCCCATGTATCGATTTACTCCGTGACGCTCTAGCAGATCGGCTAAGATATTCGGCGCGTCGTCTAGCCTGGCGAATGACAGACCCATATCAGCAGTGACCATGTCGTTCACTCCGTGTCCCGACGCCGGGGTGAGCACGACGGCAGTGCCGTCCAGCGAATGGATCAGCTTGTAGGTGTCGCCTGACGGCGCTGCGCTCAGAAACAGCATGCCGCTCTTCGTCGTGACCGTGTCGCCTTTTAGCAAGACCCCCTGCTGGCCCACGAGATCGACAATGTCTCCGGTCTGCATGCCGGAGACATTGCTCGTGCCGCTAAGGGCTTGTATGCGCAGCGCCGCCGGCGCTCCGCCGAAGCTGACGTTCGTGGAGTCCAGGCTCCCCAGGTTTGCAAGGCCGCCATCCAGCGTGAGCGAGCCAGTACCTGATAGCGCGCCGGTGACCGCCAGCAATCCGCTTGTCGTGATCCCACCTCCATCGGATAGGTTTCCTGCAACGAGGGCCGCGCTCGTGCCGTCGATGGCGAGACCAGAACCGGCCTCGATGGTCATGCGACCAGTGCCAAGAAAACCGCCTTGCGACAGAGAGATGTCGCCGGTGCCACCTGCTGTGATGCCGGTGCCGGTATCCGTCCCACCGAGAACGGCCTCGCCGCCTGCAATCAAGGCCGATCCGTAGCCACTGACGCTGATCGAGCCCGTGCCGCCGGCTTGTGCGCCGACCGTCAACGCCGCCCCGGCCCCCGAAGGAGGCTTGGTAATGGCCGCGCCGCCACTGGTCAGGTTCAGCGTGCCGTTGCCGCTGTCGCCGACCGTCAGCCCGGTGGACGTGATCAGGCCCTTGTTGGAAGCGGTCAGCGTGCCGGTGCCGACTGTACCGACATCGATCGCGTTCGCTCCCGCGTCGAGAAGCGATCCCCAGCCATCGACGACGGCGGTTCCGGTGGTGCCGGCCGTCGCACCCAGCAGGACGTTCGAGGGAGAGGGAGGCGCCGCCGTCATATCCCGAACGACACCGCCATCATTGATTGTCAGAGTGCCTTTCCCGCCCGGCGCCCCCGTGCCGGCGCCAAGCTCCAACTGCCCCACCACGTTCAGCGTGCCGTCCGAGACGCGTCCCACGCCAGTGTCGCCGTTCTTGCCAAAGTAGAGCGAGTCGCTAAAGGTGGCCGTGCTGCCGGATAAAACATTCAGGAAGCCCGTGCCTGGGGTCAAATTCACGCCGCCGCTGACAATGGCGAACCCGAAGGTGGAGACCACGTCGTTGGGCACGGCAGTTTCGGTCAAGGTCGCGCCATTCGTCAGGGTGACTGTGCCCGTACCGGCACGTCCTGCGTACAGATAGCCCGACAGCTGAAGTTGGGACTCGGTTCCATCCACCGTCACTGTCCCTGTTCCCTGCCTTCCCACTGAAAGCGCGGCTATGTCGGCAGGGTCCGTCGTCCCGAACTTCGCCACCCCTCCTGCTAAGATCTGCAGCGAGCCGGTGCTCCCCGGAAGGAAGCCAACGGTCGCACCCCCGTCGGGCCCCGTGTCGACCAGCGCCCCTGGACCCTCCACGATCGCTGTTCCGGTAGCGCCAACGTCTTCGTTACCGCTATCGAACGGGGTACTTCCAATATTGAACACATAATTCTGGGGACCGAACGGATCGGAGGAGGCGAGGTAACGGTAACTGGCGCCCGGTTCGACCACGAAAGTGCCAGACTTGTCTTCCGCAACATCAACCGCGAACGAGGCGGCGATGCTGGCGCCGCTGGCAAGTGTGAGTGTGCCTTGGATGTCGGTGGCTAAGAGCGTGATCTGGCCGGTGAAGGTCAAGTTGGAGGCGTCGGTGTTGAAAAGGAGCAAGAAGACATCGGGATTGCCCGAGATCGTGCCCGTCGTTGTGTTGAAGTAGGCAGTATCGTTAGGACCGGGCGCGGTAGGCGCCGGATCGATGCCATCGAGCGTCCAGTTGGACGCCACCGACCAATCGCCGCCGCCAGATGCCAGCCACGTGTAAGTCGCCATGCTCTCCTCCCACTACGAATTTCGCTGAATTCGATCAGACGGGCCTAGAAAGCCGCAACAAGCCGCTCCCAAATTCTTGCAAATTCTTCCAAAACCGAGCAGCCTCATAGGCTTACGCCTACGCCTTGCCGATCCGTCGCCGAGCTAGGGGGGTCGGATCATGGACACGAGCAGTTCGTCTGATGTGTTCCTGTTCGAGGAATACCGTCTCGACCCACGCGGCGGCCTGTCGCGACGTACCGAGAATGGTGAGTTGCGACAGGTCAGCCTTGGCTCGCGAGCGCTTGCCGTGCTCGCTGTCCTGGTCGAGCGGGCAGGCGACCTCGTCTCGAAGGACGAGATCATGCGCGCCGTATGGCCGGGAACGACGGTTGAGGACGCTAACCTCACCATGCAGATCTCGTCGCTGCGCCGCGCACTCGATGCGGGGCGCTCTGGTTCTAGCTGCATCCTGACCGTCCCCGGACGAGGTTACCGCTTCCTCCCTGAGGTGCGCCGCGCTGCTCATCCCGGCGAGCCGTCAGCCGTCAGCATCGTGCAGCCCGCGCCCAGCCCGCGGTGGCTTGGCCAGCGGCATGTGGTTGTTGCTGCGGTGTTCTCGGTCGCGCTGCTCGCACTCGTCGGCTTTGCGTCAGGCGTCTTCAGGCCGCTGACGGCATCGCGCCCAGCGGCCTACTCCCCCGAGGACCGACGTTTATCGTTCATCGTATTACCGTTCGAGAACAGTAGCGGTGAGCCGGCACAGGATGGCGTCGCCGCAGGTATCACCCGAGATGTGACCGACCGACTCGCCCAGAACCCCTACACTCCGCTCATACCCGCGGCTACCGCCGCCATCTATCGTGGCAAGACGGTTGACCTGCATAAGATCGGACGCGACCACAAGGTGCACTTCGCACTCACGGGCAATGCGCGCCGCGAGGACGGACGCCTGATCGTGTCGGCGGCCCTGTATGAAACCGACAATGACCGACCAATCTGGTCGCAGCAGTTCGATCGTGCCGATAGCAGCGACCAACGGAAGAGCATCGTTCACCATATCACCGAGGGCCTCGGACAGGCCGCGGTTGACGCTGAGGTCGCGCGCGCGATGCGGGAGCATCCCAATAGTCTCGACAAGCGTGATCTCTTACTCGCAGCAGGGACGAGTTCACTCTATGCTAACACGAAGAAGAACTATCTGGCGGTGCTCTCGCTGCTTGATCGGGCGTTGGCCCTCGATCCCAACTACGTCATCGCGCTCACGATAAAAGCTCAATACCGTGCACAGCTTGTAGCCGACGGCTTTTCGTCCGACCCTGATGCCGACTTGGATATCGCGAATAAGGCTGCTGACCGCGCGCTTCTCTTGGCACCCAACGATGTCAATGTATTGCGACGCAAAGCGAGGGTGCTAGACACGCAAGGTAAGTTTGACGAAGCCGTGGCACTCATCCGGCGGGTAATCGAACTTGATCCGCTGGACGGCTGGAGGTTTTTCGAGCTTGGCCAGATCCAGATGGCCCAGGGGCGATTTAAGGAGGCGCTCGAGAACTACGTGACCGCAAAGCGGCTAATCGCCGAAACGAGCCCGGCTATTGATCAGCATCTTGCTAATGGATTGTTGGCAAACGGTCGATTTCCCGAGGCCATTGCGGAGGCGCAGCTGGCAATTGGCGAATATCCGCCCGAGGGCGGGCGTACTGCAGAACTTCCGTGGTTGACGCTGATCGCAGCCGAGAGCGAGAATGGGCAGGCCGCTCAGGCGCGAGCGGACTTGCAGAAGTTCCTGGCTACCCCGCGGAACTTGCGCAGCATCGCGGACTTTCAGAAGGTTCCTCACTACGCCGCTAATACCAAGCTCCTGGAAGGATTACGCCAAGCCGGGATGCCCGAGCGATAGCGGCGCTGCCGGCGCACAGATCGCGGGTCGAATGTCTGCGCGTGGCGCTGGCGGTCCCGCTGGGCGAGCGCGTGGAGGTCATCTGCCCTCAGTGCCCAACAAGCGACCACGCCCGCCGTGACAGATCGAGGTCCGCAACGGCTCGCGCTAGGGACGAGCGTCGACAGAAGCGATGCATGCAGCGATGGCGGCGTGCTCGCGTTGCCGATGCATGGCGGTCTGATCGTGCCGCAGTCTGGTGCTCGGCGCGTTGCCGGCGGACTCGATGCGGCCTATTCCTACTTTGCCCGCGGTGTTCGCATCAGGTGGACCATACGGCGCCCAGCGGATGTGCCCTGTGCTTGACTCAGGAAAGCCGCGGAGGGGCCTGAGGTGGCTTCCGGGTCCCCTGGTAGCGCTCGCCGCACAACGCCCGTCAGCGGCTCGGAAAAAGGCCCCAGCGTGTGCATACTTTGATACGATTTGATACACCCCACCAGCGGCCGCGGTGTCCTAATTTCAGGCTAATCCGTCTTTCGCGCCCCTGCACCTGACGCAAATACCCGGGCCGCCAGGGACGAAAGCGCCGTGCTCTCCTTCAAGGTGACGGCCTATTCGGTCTCTATGTCCTCGAAGTAATCGAGGTCGATGCGCTTGACCTTGACGGTGCGGGCAACTCTCACGCCCACGTCGAACTCGATCATGTGCTTGGTCAGTTCTTCGCCGTCAATCAGAACCAGACGCAAGCCGCCGGATTGTTTGGCAACCTCGCGGGCCTTGTTTGTGAAGGCCGAGGTGGTGATGAAGACTCCCTTTTGCGAGCCTCTCCCTACCAGGGCGCCAATGAATGCCTGGACCGCTTCGCTGCCAACTTGGTTGCCGGGCTTGTAGCGCTTAGCCTGAAGATAAACACGGTCCAGGCCAAGTCGATCTTCGCGGATAACGCCGTCCACCCCTCCATCTCCGGAGCGGCCAAGATGCTCGCCAGCATCCGCCTGTGATCCGCCGTAGTCCATTTTAACCAGGAGGTCGATGATGAGCCTCTCGAACGACGCCGGGGATGCCTCAAGGATTCTCGCCAACAGAGCATCCCGCAGGGCCTCGTTCAGTGCACCAGAAGCGACTTCAAGCTGCTCTTCTGGAGTGCTGGCAAGGATCGCTGGAGGCCCTGAAACCTGCTGCTCAGTCTGTCCCTCTGGCGGTTTGGTCTTTTCTAGGAAAGCCTGCATTTCGGGGAAGCGCAGAAGCGATCGGACGTTGATATTGCCGGGGTTTTCATTCAGCACCTCACGACCGCGTTGAGTGATCTGCACCGTCCCGCGTTTCGGTTGCTCTAAAAGGCCGGCCTTTTTGAGGTAAGTCTTTGCCCAATGCACGCGGTTCGCTATGAGCTTTGTCCCGCCGCTCGGTATCTCTTGGTCGCGTTCGGCAGGCGTGAGGTTCAGATCGTCAGCAATGCGCATGATCAAGTCGCGCATGCCCCATGCCTTCTCGGCAGAGAGACGCAGGACGGGCAGCATGAGCTGATCATATGCGGGGATTGGCACGGTGGACTCCAACAATCGCCAGCCGTCTACGGAACGTCGGCCCCTAGTAATAGCAGTCTATAGCGCTGGCTGCGATACGGCAACGGTCGGCCGTCTCAGCGGGCGTGAGGACGTGCTCGGCGACGCTGGCTTTCCGAGAGGTCACGCTGTGCGGAGTCAAGAAGGCTGTCCGCCGGGCACCGCAAGGGAGCGAGCGGCCCAGCGGTGGTTTGCTGAGATTGTTGGCGACACGTGGACCGCATGAGGGGTAGGCTCTAACCTAGACATGGGAGGAGCCAGCCCGTGGAGCCAATCAGCGCAGTCGCGCTCAGCCTCGCGCTGGGTGCAGGCGCCGTCGCCGGCAAGGAATTTGTCAGCGCGCTGGTCAAGGATGCCTTCACGGCGCTCAAGGATCTGATCAAACGCCGATACCCAAAGGTCTCCATTGAGCAGCTTGAGGAGGCACCAGCGTCGAAGAGCCGGCGAGCAGTTGTCGAAGAGGACCTGGCAGGTTACGGTGCTGGACAAGACGCAGAGTTAGTCGCGGCAGCACGCACCCTGATAGAGCTCGTCCAGCAGCACGCACCCACCGCTGCGGCCGCAATCGGTGTGGACCTCAAGGATGTCGCAGCGGCCAACCTGCGCCTTGCCGACATCACCGCCTCCGGAACGGGCGTAAAGGTGGAACACGGCACCTTCACTGGCGACATCGACATCCGCGGTGTGCGCGCGGGCGTGCCGCCGAGCGATACGGTAAAGGGCGGCTAAGCCTGCCACCATGTCCCAGACCGGGGTCGCGCTCACGGACATTACGGCTGAAACGATAACCATCAGCGGCGTTGTCGTCGGCTTCACCGCCTCGGAACTACAGGACCTAACGAAGGCCGCCGCGGCCGGTGCTGTCGGCCCTCTTGCGGAGAAGATAGTCGACCTCAGTCAAAGGCTTGGCGTGACGCAGGGTGCGATGCGAACGATGCTCGCGACCGTTGGCCACGCGGACATCCCTGACGAGCGGCTGGTGGAGAAGCTGGCAGAGGTCATCGAGCAGACCCGCAAAGCCACCGCCGCGATCACCGCTTTGCGTCCGGACAACCCCGTAGCGCAGGAACATGTGGAAAGGGCGTCGGAGGCCGCGGCTTCGGGCGATCGCGACAAGGCGCGGCGGCATCTTCAGGCCGCACGTGCAGCGGCGGAGGCCGCAGCTCAGGAGGCGCAGCGGTTCGCCAGGGAGGCAGAAGCGGCTGCCTCGAAGCAAATATCCCAGGCCGCGCGCGCTGTGGCAGCCGAGGCTCAACTTGCCCTCGCGGGGTTGGATTATCTGGACGCGGCACGCCTGTTTGGGGAGGCTGCTGCGCTGGTGTCCAATCAGAACGAGAAGAGCGCCCTGCTCCTGCGACAGGCCAACACGCTGCAAAGTCAGGGTGAGGAGCGCGGCGATAACTCAGCATTGAGACAGGCGATAACGGTCTACCTCCGCGCCCTCGAACTACAACCGCGCGAGCGCGTTCCGCTCGACTGGGCTAGGACGCAGGACAGCCTAGGAACCTCACTCTCGACGCTCGGGAGACGGGAGCTAGGGATAGCCCGGCTACAGGAGGCGGTCGCCGCCTACCGCGCGGCGTTGGAGGAACGGACGCGCCATCGAACGCCGTTGGCCTGGGCTGCGACGCAGAACAATCTCGGAAACGCGCTCGCGATGCTGGGCGGCCGCGAGAGCGGGACGGCGCGGCTGGAGGAGGCGGTGGCCGCCTATCGTGCAGCGCTGGAGGAAAACACGCGCGAGCGTGTGCCGCTCGACTGGGCCGCGACGCAGAACAACCTCGGCGGTGTGCTTCTGGCGCTCGGACGCCGGGAGCGGGGGAAAGAACGGCTGGAGCAGGCAGTTGCCGCCTACCGCGCGGCGCTGGAGGAAAGGACGCGCGAGCGCCTGCCTCTCGATTGGGCGATGACGCAAGACAATCTCGGGAGCGCGCTCTTGGGGCTCGCGGAGCGCGAGAGTGGGACAGCATGGTTGGGCGAGGCAGTGGCGGCCTACGCGGCAGCGCTGTTGGAGAGGACTCGCGAGCGTGTGCCGCTCGACTGGGCAACGACGCAGAACAACTTCGGCCGCGCGTTAGCAATGCTCGGGGAGCGCGAACTGACGATAGCACCCCTAGAGGCAGCGGCGGCAGCCTATCGCCGGGCGCTGGAGGAGAGGACCCCCGAGCGTGTGCCGCTTGCCTGGGCGGCGACGCAAAACGACCTCGGCAATGCCCTCGCGACGCTCGGCGCACTAGAGAGCCGGACAGCACGGCTAGAGGAGGCAGTAGCGGCGTGGGACGCGTGTCTGACTGTTATCGCGTCTGCTTTGCCCGCCGAGCGGGTCCGAGTTGTGCGCGCTCAGCGTGACAAGGCGCAAGCCGAGATAGTGCGGCGGTCGCCAAAATAGCAGCTCGACGAGGCAAGACGCGACCGTAGAGGTCCGTCCGGCTGTCGCAACAGCTGGCACCGTGGGCGTGGAGGCGTGTCGGTCTCGTAGCGTCCCTCCGGGCCACCGTGGCGCAGCAGCGGCCGGAAAACACGCACGCTGAGCCGGCTGGAAGACTCGTGGACGGCGCCAAGCACGATCCCCGTGCCTATTCCCCACCTGAGAGCGCTCCCCACACGTCCGACCTCACCATCCACACGGATAGCCTTTGCTCGGTCAAATGGCTCGACGGGAGCTACGCCAGGAAGACCCCCCACGTGATCGCCACGTGCGCCCTCATCGAGCAGACGATCGAGGGCAGGCGTGCGGGTGGCGTCGAGACGCGTCTGGTTTACGTCAAGGGGCACGCTGGCGAGGCGCTCAATGAACGTGCCGACCTGCTTGCCTCCGCCGCGGCTAGACGAGGGTCGGGAGGACGCAGCGGGACCTCCGAGCGACCACGCTGGGGTGCGGGAGCCGACTGAGTAAGGGGGAGGGAATGATCAACCGGTGGGAGGTTGTCGCTGTCGCCGTCATCGCAGCACTTGCGCTGTGGGCAATCTGGTGGCTTTGGTGGCGGCTCCCGAAACGGCAAGTAGCTCGACTGACGCTGAAAATCCGCGACCCCAAGGCACGCGCTGATGTTGAGGACAGCTTCCGTAGAACGGTTGGTCAAGCGATTGGCGGTGTCGTAGTGTTGCTCGGTGCGAGTGGGGCGTATCTCCAATTCTGGCAGCAGCAACAGGCGTCGCGCCAACAACTGCAAGCTGCCCGCAATCAGGTGTCGAAAGGCTTCGAGGACCTAGGGACCGCCGGAGACGACAAGCTCATGGTGCGGTTAGGCGGCGTCTATGCCCTTGAGGGCGTGATGAACACGTCCGCGCAGTATCATCAGCCGGTCCTTGAGGCGCTGTGCGCATTCGTGCGTAACGGCACCAAAGGGAAGGTCACCGATCAGCCGGCATCCGATATCCAAGCCGCACTTACCGTCATCGGCAGGCGAGCAGGCGGATATGAGAAGGTGGACTTAAGCGGCGCCCACCTGGCCGGCGCCAACCTGAGTTCCTCCGCCCTGATTGCCGCCGACCTGGGTAATGCCAATCTGAGCGCCGCTATCCTGGGCGGTGCTGACCTCAGCGACGCCAACATGGCCAACGCCAACCTGGGTCGCGCAGACCTCAACGGCGCCAACCTGACCGCCGCCGACTTGCAGGGTGTCGACCTCCGCGGTGCCAACCTGAGGGGTGCCAAACTGCCCGTCTCCTCCCTGAAGAGTGCCGACCTCCGCGGCGCCACCCTGGTCGGTGCTGACCTCAGCGGCGCCAACCTGACCAACACCAACCTGGGCAGCGCAGACCTCAGCGGCGCCAACATGCGGAATGCCAACCTGAGCGGTGCCGATCTGACCGAGACCCGCCTCTCCAACCGAGCGCAGTTGGATCAGGCATGCGGCACGGGCGCGATGCCGCCCACCGGCTTCACTTTCGCTCCCAAACGGTGTCCGATCTCGGCCAGCTTCATTATCCTTCCACGGCCAGAACGGCCACCACTTCCTGCACAGTGAATCTCCCCCTTCGGGTCAGCGTTGAGCCCTGCCCTGTCCATCGCATCCCGCAATGCCTTGAACGGCTGCGATCGGGCTGAGCCGTCCACGCCGGAGGTAGACGTTGGACCCGCGCCGACCCGCGCCGCGCCGCCCAGCAGCGTCCCTCAGCGCGACTGCTCTGGAGCCCTATAGTTTGGCGGGGTTCATCTCGGGTGCCGAGGACCATCAGGTCCGAGGACCTTCCGACGCCTGGGCGACCGGTGGAAGCCTGACGCTCTCCACCACGCCTCTCAACGCCGCATCGTCAGCACCAGCCCAATACCGGCCCAACGTCATCCCTCTGCGCCCCTCTGCGTGCCCCACAACGAGCGCCACCATGTGCCCCGGCTGCCCGGCATTAACTGCGCTGGTGACAAACCACCGCCTGAAGCTATGGAAATTGACCTTGGACCTTCTCCCGGTTCCTTCCTGGATGCCCAGCCGTCTCCGGTAACGGGTGAAGGCTACGCCGAGCGCTGCCGACCGGTCCGGCCCGGTGCCAAATTCATGGTACAGCCACGCGTCCCCCTGCTTGCCGGCACAACGCCTCCTGACAAGCTCGGCCAGGGCGGAGTGCACCGGGACACGGCGAGCCGCGGCAGCAGTTTTGCCGGACTTGATGACGAACACCGGCCCTGGCGCTTCGGTGTGCTCCACGTTGAACACCTTCAGCGTCGCGATCTCATCCCTGCGCATCCCGGACAGCGCGGCGAGCAGCATGAACTCCTTCAGGGTGGCTCCAGGGTTCCCATTCAGCAGCTTGACCAACTCGGCATCGGTGAAGGGACGTTCTGCCTCCAGGCTGTTCACCGTGGGCGACCCGACGCGTGGCACCAGCTTGGACCAGACGTTGGTAAGCTCCTCGCCGACGTGCACGACCCCACGACGATCCAGCCACCGCCAATAGGCGCTGAGGTTGCGGACGTGCCTCGCCCAACTCACCGGAGCGGCACCAGAGGAAGCCAAGTGCTCCCCCACGAACCTCCCCGCGATGCGCCGGCTGATGCTCTCGACGGTGCTGGGCAGCTTCTCCGCGGCAAGCCAGCCGGTGAGCTTGGTGATGGACAACTGGCGCTCGTGGGCGGCTTTACGGCTCAGTGGGCGACCCGACAGCGTGCCGGACGCCAGCCAGTCGTCGGCGTATAGCGTGAGCGGCGTGGCACGACCCATCGCCACCGCGGCGAATACCTGCGCTGCCTGCTCGCCCTCGGCTCGCTCTATCTGCTCCGCACGCTCAACGATGGCATCCTCGACAAGCCCGGTCGGGGATGTAAGGGCGGCATTGGGATCATCGTCGTCGTCATACAGGCCCGGATGATCAGCCTCATCCTGCCGTGCCTCCTCAAGCTCTGCCCTGAACGCCACAGCATCAGGCATTCGTGCGGCACCGGTCTGGGCTTCCTCGATCAGCCGCTTGAGATCGGCCACGACCGGCCATCGTCTGGTGCGCGCCAGGAGAACGTTACGGGTGCCGAGGGTGCGCTTCAGGCGACGTCCGAGTTTGGCTTGCAGCGGCCTCGGGACCTCGACGCACACAGACCACGCGTGCCCTTGACGAAGCAGATACCGATTGTCCCCGGCCACTGGCGCCCACCTAGCGTTCCACCTAGTTCTGCCCACCTAGCTACCATGGGCGGGGCCGGCTATGCAAGCCATTCTGCGGGCTCCAGGTCCGCTGTTCGGCCTCCGGTCATGAGGCTAACTCCTGAACTCAGGTTCGGCTTGGTCGCGGAAGTGATGATGCCGGCTGGCGGCAACTCGTCATTCCGCGCTGAACGCGGGAAAATTCCCCCGCGATCGTGCGTACCATCGTAGGGATTGCGTCTCGCCTGGCCTTTTGTAGCAACAGCCAGAGTGCCGCAGCCGACACGCTTACTTCACGGCGAACCCTCTCGCTCGCCGCCAATCGTTCCGAGTAACCATGGCAGCGGCGCGGACCGGCTACCACCTTTCACTGCGGCAGCGCAACAGGCTCTACGCGCAAAGCAGCCGAGCGATTTCTACCGGACATTAACTATCATGTTACTGAAGCGACAGCCGGTTGCCGCGGCATCCCAGCGGCGTGGCGGCGTTCGTGCGCGAGCAACCACGCTTTCCGCTCAAGGCCGCCACCGTAGCCGGTCAGGCGCGCATCCGCACCGACGACGCGGTGGCAGGGTACCACGATCGCGACAGGATTGGCGCCGTTCGCAAGCCCCACAGCTCGACTCGCTTTCGCCCTGCCGATCCGTGCGGCCAATCGGCCGTAAGTGGTTGTCGTGCCGGGTGGGATCAAACGCAGCGCCGCCCAGACCTGGCGCTGAAACTCCGTGCCGCCGGTGCGGACCGGAACGCGGTCAAATGCAACCATATCTCCTTCGAAATAGGCCTCGATGCACCTGCCAGGCTCGCCGACGTCCAGGACCGGGGTCAGCTCGTAGGAACCATACTGCAGGCGGAGCGAATGGTGCAGGCGCGGTTCGTGGTCCAGGAACTCGAGCGCGCGCAGCGCCTCGCCGTCGGTGACGAGCAGTATCGTCCCGATCGGCGATGCGACGCGGCTAAGAAGCAGCTTCAAGAGGCCTCTCCTCCGCAGGGCCGGGCATTGCCGCACCTGCCGTCCAGAGATGAAGAGCGGCATAAGCCCGCCATGGGCGCCATGCGTCGGCACGGATCAACAACTCCGCGGGCGTCGGTCGCCCCTGGCCGGTGGCCGACGCCCGCAGCAGGCCGATATCGGCAGCCGGGAACGCGTCGGGTTCGCGCAATGCGCGCATGGCGATGTACTGGGCGGTCCATTCGCCGATGCCGGGGAGAGCTCGGAGCCGCTCGATCGCAGCTTGAAGACTCGGACCCGCCTCGAACAGCCGCCGGTCCGCCATTGCCGTGGCAGCAAGGGACAGAATGGCCCTGGCCCGAGCCCCAGGCATTCCGAGCGCGGAAGCCGGGTCGGTGCCGATGATCCGGTCCGGGGAGGGAAACGCGTATCGGAGGTCCGACGCATCCAGTGCGTCCGGCAACGGAAGCGGAATGCCACAGGCGGTGACAAGCTTGCCGGCGAGGCGGGTGGCGGCGGCGACGGAGATCTGCTGGCCGAGGATGCCCCGTATTGCCAGCTCGAAGCCATCCCAGGCGCCGGGAACCCGCAGACCCGGCCGCGCAGCAACCAGCGGCGCGAGCCGCTGGTCCGCCGAAAGATGCTCCGCGATGATGGCTGGGTCCGCTCCCAGGTCGAAGATGCGCCGGATTCGTTCGACAATCGCCGGCAGCGCGGTGATGACGGGGAAGCGGATCGTGGCGACGAGGGCATGGGTATCTTGCCGCCGGTCCGCCGGGCGAACGGCGATCGTCCCGTGCGCACCGCCAAGGGAGATGGTCCGCGCGTAAAGATCAGAACGTACGTGCTCGACGCCGGGTATAGCCCTTGGCGCCAGGAAACCCACTATGGCGGACCAGTCGTACGGCAGCTTGTAGGGCAGGGTCAGGGTGACGGCCGAGTCGGCTGCTGTCGTCGCGGCCCCGGCGCGCCGGAGGGAGCTGGGCGCGCGACCGTAGAGCTTACGGAACGTGTCGTTGAAGCGGCGGACGCTGCCGAACCCGGCCGCCAGCGCGACTTCGGCGAGGGGAAGGCGGGTGTCGGTGATCAATTGCTTGGCGAACAGAGAGCGCCTGGTTTGCGCGACCGCCTTCGGCGAGGCACCGAGATGTTTCTGAAACAGCCGGCGGAGCTGCCGCTCGCCCATCCCGAGCCGCGCCGCCAGCCCGTCCATGTCACCGTCGTCCAGCGCGCCGGCCGCGATCAGCGCCAGGGCACGGGACACCGTGCTCGATGTCCCGTTCCAGGCCGCGAGATCCGGCGAGGCCTCCGGCCGGCAGCGTAGACAAGGGCGGAAGCCGGCCTCCTGCGCGGCTGCCGCGCTCGGCATGAAGACGATGTTCTCGAGCTTCGGCGGTCGTGCCGGACAGATCGGCCGGCAATAAACTCCTGTGGTCCGGACGGCGACGAAGAACCGTCCGTCGAAACGGGCGTCGCGTGTCAGGAGCGCCCGATAGCAGGCCTCGCGGTCCAGATGCATACGCGCATCATGACAGGGATCCGGGCACCGCTCTCGCCATTTTCGGACGCGCTAGGCGGCCCGGTTGCTACTGTTTTCGGGTCTCGGCGGCTGGGACGCGCTTCGCGCCTTGCGGCGCGCGTAGATTTGCTTCATGGTCGGGATCGCTCCGGCGACGTATCCCGGGAACCGCCCCATCTGTGCGGTCTTCCGGCCCAGCGGGCGAACGCGGAGACCCCGTGCGGCCTGGGTTGGATGCCCGGGTCAGGCTGATCCGGAAATGGGTCCGCGCCGCCGCTAGGCACTGCCGTCGTCCGCGCCGCGCGCGGCTCGCGCGCCGGGTCGGCCGCGCTTGCGCGCCGACACTTGCATTGCCGAATGGGGCCGCGTTCCTGCCCGGAACACCGGCTCGCCTGCCCAGAGTGATACCAGGGACCCGTTAAACCGGACCAATGACCGCCGCAATGTCAGCCACAGCCCGCACTTGGCCGAGGGCCGAACGGGAGCCGATCCCGTCCGGCGGCCTGCGGGGTGTGCTTTTCTGGCCGACGGACGGTCCTTACCTCATCCACCTGTTCAGCCGTCCCGCCGCGCGCACCCCGTCCCAGGTGCGGCGCGCCCCGGCGGCACACCGGAGTTCACGACTGTATGACCAAGCGTATGCTCATCGATGCCACGCACGCGGAAGAAACCCGCGTGGTGGTGCTGGACGGTAACCGCCTCGAAGATTTTGACGTCGAGACTTCAGCCAAGCGGCAGCTCAAGGGCAACATCTACCTGGCGAAGGTGGTCCGGGTAGAGCCCAGTCTTCAGGCAGCGTTCGTCGAATATGGCGGAAACCGGCACGGCTTCCTCGCCTTCGACGAAATTCATCCGGATTACTACCAGATCCCGGTCGCCGACCGGCAGCGCCTGCTGGAGATGCAAGCCGAGCAGGCACGCGCCGAGGAAGAAGCCGCGGACCGAGACGCCGAGGCCGCGGCGGCCGATTCGTCTCCGTCCGACAGCAGCGACGAGGCGCTAGGGAGTGCAGCCGAGCCGGCCGTAGAGCCGGTTCCCGACACCGAGCCGGAGCAGCCGCCCGCCCATACCGAGGCGGTGACGGAGCCGGCGCAACTGCTGGCGGTCGAACCTATTCATGTGAGCGACGCCGCCCAGGCGGACGACTCCCCGACAGAAGTGTCGGCAGAACCCGTGCTGACCGAGACCGGCGACGAAAGCGGCGCCACCGCAGAGTTGCTAGCCGAGTCCCTGGAACCGACACCGGACAGCAACGGAGAGGCGGTCGCTTCCGTCGGTGAGACAACCGCGGCCCCCGAACCGGACAGCGAGGCAGCCGACGACGAGGAGTTCGACCGCATTCCGGACTCGCCTCCACCCGAGACCATTGGCGGCGAGCACGACGTAGTGGAGGAATCCCGCGAACGGCGAATTCCCTACCGTTTCCTACGCAACTACAGAATCCAGGAGGTCATCCGCCGCCGTCAGATCCTACTGGTGCAAGTGGTGAAGGAAGAGCGCGGCACAAAAGGGGCCGCGCTGACGACGTATATTTCGCTCGCCGGACGCTACGGCGTGCTGATGCCCAACTCGCCGCGCGGCGGCGGTATCTCACGCAAGATCACCTCTGCCGCCGATCGCCGCCGGCTCAAGGAGGTGATGTCGGAGCTCGACCTGCCGCCCGGCATGGGACTGATCGTGCGCACCGCCGGCGCCAACCGCCCGAAACCGGAGATCAAGCGCGATTGCGAATATCTGCTGCGCCTGTGGGATGACATCCGCGAGCACACGATGCGCTCCGTCGCCCCGTCGTTGATCTATGAAGAAGCCAACCTAATCAAGCGCGCTATCCGCGATGTGTATTCGCGCGACATCGACGAGATCATCGTCGATGGCGAAGACGGCTGGCGTGCGGCGCGCGACTTCATGCGCATGCTGATGCCAAGCCACGTCAAGAAGGTGCAGCTCTGGCGCGACTCCGGAGCCGCCGCGGCGCAGCCGTTGTTCGCCCGCTATCAGGTCGATGCGCAGCTCGACGCCATGCTGAGCCCCACCGTGCAGCTCCGCTCCGGCGGCTACCTCGTGATCAACCAGGCCGAAGCGCTGGTGGCGATCGACGTCAACTCCGGGCGCTCAACGCGCGAGCGTGGGATCGAGGAGACTGCGCTCCGCACCAACCAGGAGGCGGCCGACGAAGTCGCCCGGCAGCTTCGGTCTGCGCGACCTGGCTGGCCTGATCGTCATCGATTTCATCGACATGGAGGTGAAGAAGCATAACTCGATCGTCGAGCGGCGGCTGAAGGAAGCTCTGAAGGCTGATCGCGCGCGTATCCAGCTCGGCCATATCAGCCATTTCGGGTTGCTGGAAATGAGCCGTCAGCGGCTGCGGCCATCGCTCGCGGAAACCAGCTTCGTCACCTGCCCGCATTGCAGCGGCACCGGCCATGTCCGCAGTACCGAGAATGCCGCGATTCACGTGCTGCGCGGTATCGAGGAAGAGGCGGCGAAACGTCGTGCCGCCGAGATCCTCGTGCACGCTGCCGCGCCGGTTGCGATGTACATCTTCAACCACAAGCGCGACCGGCTCAGCGAGATCGAGGAGCGTTACGGGATACGCGTGATGTTCGAGGCCGACGACGCATTGTTCGCGGCTCAGTTCCGCATCGATCGGCTGCGCGCCCAGGTGCCGTCCGAAGGGCCGTTGGCGATCACCGCCGGGCCCGGCCATCTGGAGGACGAAGAGGCGGAAGAGGACGAGGACGAAACCTCCGACGAGGATGAGGAGTCCGACACCGAGGAGACCGAGGTGGGCGCCGAGACAGCCGCGCCCAATGGGGAGACATCGGAGGGCCCGCAAGGCGAGACAGCGGAGGAGAGTGAGCGCCGCCGCCGCCGCCGCCGCCGCCGCCGCGGTGGGCGGCGGGAAGAGGCTCCGGCGCCTGCGGCTTCGAACGTCGGGGCGGGGCCGGAGGGGGACCAACGCGACGTAATGGAGCATGTCGAGGGGGTTCCCGAACACGCCGAGGCGGCGAACGGGGATGACCTGCGCGACCGGCGGCGCGGCCGACGCGGTGGTCGGCGCCGGCGGCGCGAGGATGACGATGCGCTGCCCGCCGTTGCCGAACCCGGTGCCCAGCAGCCGGAACTGCCGCCAATCTATATCGGCCCGACTCCCGCGGACCCGTTCGGCAGCCCGGCCTTCGATATTTTCGACGCGCTGGAGCAGGCAGAGGCGCAGGCGAAGCCGTCTCCTGCCGCGGCCGTGACTCCGCTGCCGATTGTGGCCGGGCCGCCGCCGGCGATCGAGCCAGTCGACGACATCGTATCCACGGCCGAGTCCCCGGCGCCGGACGTGCCGGTCACGGAGCCGTCTCCAGAGCCGCCGCCAGTCAACGAGCCGCCCGTTCCGCCTGAAGAGCCCCCGGCGCCGGCGAACGATCGGGACGCCGAGCCGGCAATCCGGCCGATCGTGATCGGCGCGGAGGACACGCCATCGGTTCAGAAGAAGCGCGGCTGGTGGCGGCGCTGAATGGTTGCGGGCGAATGTCATTCCGGGCGTAAACGTTAACTTGGCAGAGGGATCAAAAGGAGACTCAAGTATGGCTGAGGCCAAGCTCGCTCCGAACCTTCCGGGATGGATGCAGGAGCACGCGAAGCGCTACATTTCAAGCGGCGGCACCGATGGGCACATGTACAAAATGAGCCAACCGGACCGGCCGGAGATGACGGTACCATCCCTGCTGTTGACGACCACCGGCCGAAAGTCCGGAGAGAAGTTCGTATTCCCACTTTTCTACGGCAGGACCGGTGACAGCTATTTCGTCATCGCGTCGAAAGGGGGAGCGCCCGAGCACCCAGGCTGGTACCGCAACATCCTCGCAAATCCCGAGGTCGAAGTTCAGGTCGGGACCGCGAAGATGAAGGCTCGCGCCAGGACCGCCACGGGCACGGAGCGCGCGCGCCTGTGGGAGAAAGCACTGGAGTTCTGGCCACCCTACGCGGAGTATCAGACGAAAACGGAGCGTGAAATTCCCGTCGTCGTGCTGGATCCCCTCAGCTAAGACACCTCCGCGATCTTCGTAGTCGGCTTATCGGCACCCCGAGGGGCAGATGGAAATTCGTAATCTCGGCACGTCCGGCCTTCGTGTTTCGGCCATCGGGCTCGGATGTAACAACTTCGGCGCACGAATCGATTTCGAGGCGACGAAGGCGGTGATCCACAAGGCGTTCGACTGCGGCATCACCTTGTTCGACACCGCCGACGCGTACGGCGAGCGCGGCGGCTCCGAGACCTGTATGGGCCAGATTCTCGGCGAGAAGCGCAAGGAGATCGTGCTGGCAACCAAGTTCGGCATACCGATGGATGATGCCGGCGTGAAGGCCGGCGCGTCACGCCGCTACATCATGCAGGCGATAGAGGACAGCCTGCGCCGGCTGCGCACCGACTGGATCGACCTCTATCAGCTCCATCAGCCCGACCCGCGCACCCCGATAGCGGAGACGTTGCGGGCGCTGGACGATCTCGTGCGCCAGGGCAAGGTCCGCTACATCGGCTGCTCCAACCTGCCGGCCTGGCAGGTGGTGGAGGCGCAGTGGACTGCGCGCACCGAGCACCTCCACGCTTTTGTCTCTTGCCAGGACGAATACTCGCTGCTGGTGCGCGGGATCGAAAAGGAGCTGATCCCGGCGGCGACCAAATACGACCTCGGCCTGCTGCCCTATTTCCCGCTGGCCAGTGGGTTGCTGACCGGGAAATACCGCCGCAATGCCCCAATGCCGGAAGGCGCGCGGCTGACCAAGACGAAGCGCCTTGCGGATCGCTACATGACCGATGCGAACTGGCCGGTCGTCGAGAAGCTGCAGGCGTTCTGTGAAGCCCGCGGCAAAACGATGCTGGAATTGGCGTTCAGTTGGCTGCTGGCGCAGAAGCCCGTGGCGAGCGTGATCGCCGGCGCCACCCGGCCGGAGCAGGTCGAGCAGAACGTCAAGGCCGGTACGTGGCAGCTCACGGCCGACGATCTCGCCGAGAGCGATCGAAATCAGCGGCGCGACCTGAAGCGTCACCTGGCGCGGCGCGATAAGGCGCTTGGCCGGCCTGGGGCTGTCTCCGGCGAGTTATCCGCATGGTCCCAGTATGGCGGCTTGCCGAAGCGCGCTTCGATGAAGGACAGGAAGGCGCACACCTTGGGCGAGACGACCTTCTTGGGCGGATACACGCCCCAGATCGCTCGCTGCGGCCCGGGGGCGATCAGCGCCTCCCAGTCCGGAAGCAGTGGGGTGAGGCGACCGGCCATGATCGCCTCGCCGGTCAGCCAGGCGGGCAGCAGCGCAATCCCCAGGCCGGCAAGCGCGGCATCGAGCAATGCCTCGAAATCGTTGGCGCGCAGGCGGCCGCGCACCGCGACTTCCAGCGGTTCCGTCGTCGGCGCGTCGTGCGGCAGGAAATACCAGGCCTGCTTCGGCTGCAGCGCGAAATGCAGGCAGTCGTGATCCTCCAGGTCATCGGTCTCGTCAGTCAGCGTCGCGTCCACCTAGCTGGCAGGATGCGCGACGAGGAAATCCGGCAGGTGCGGCACGACATGCCGGCGGCCCAACGCGCCGGGGATGTTGATCCGCAGCAGCCCCTGCGGCCGCATGTTCAGCGAGGTCGCCGCCAGCCGCGCATCCGCCACCTCGGCGAGGATGCGGACCGCGCGGTCATAGAAGGTGGTGCCGACCTCGGTCAGGTGCAGGCGGCGGGTTGAACGGTTGAACAGGGCGGCGCCCAGATCCGCCTCCAGGGCGGTGACGTAGCGGGAGGCGGTGGAGACCTTTACGCCCTCCTCGGCGGCAGCGCGGGAGAAGCTGCCCAGTTCCACTGCACGGACGAAGGGTCGCATTCCGGCGAAGTAGTCCACGCTTCTGTGCCTCTAGCCATTCACCCCCTGGCGAACTCTCCAGAGGCGCTGCTGCTTGACGAACCGACATCGGCACTCGACGAGGCCTCGGCGCGAGGCATCGAGGAACTCGTGCTGAGCATCATTCGCGAGCGATCGATGAGGTGTGTGATCGTCACGCACAATAGACCCCAGGCTGCCCGTATCGCCGCCAGCACAATGGTACTGGCGGCTGGCAGGCTGGTCGCGATTGGTCCCACCAGGGAGGTTTTAGATGCCTGTTGATTTGCTGAACTATCTGAGCAGCCACATCATCGTGGGAATGGCGCAAGCGGCCGGCGCGGTTGCACTATGCATGGCCGTTGTGGTTTTGTGCCGACGGTTTGCCGTGCACGCAGAGCGCGAGGCTGCGATATCGATCGCACGGGGTCTCGTTCAGATGGTGTTTGTCGGTGTGGCTCTGGCGTTGCTGCTGCGAGGAAGTCTGCTCATCGGTGCGCTCATCCTGCTGCTGATGATGGTCGCCGCGGCCGTGACTGCATCGCGGCGCGTTCTGGGTGTAAGTCAGCCACAACTGCTCTCTTTCTGTGCGATCGCTACCGGGTCCGGAATCGTGATCGCCGCAATGATCGTGACCGGTGCACTGCAAACGAACCTCGCGATGCTGGTGCCGGTGGGCAGCATGATCATCGCCAATGCCATGAATGCCTGTGCCCAAGCCGCCGAACGCTTCCGTGCCAACGTCATCTCGCATACGGGCCAGGTCGAGGCAGGTTTGGCGCTCGGCGCCGCTCCCGCTGTGACCGTTGTGCCGTACGTGCAGAGTGCGGTGTACGCCAGCCTCCTTCCCCGCCTCGACATGTTGAAGTCGCTGGGATTGGTTTGGATACCCGGCGTGATGGCCGGGATGATGGTGTCAGGCGCCAGCCCCGTTTATGCTGGCATCTATCAGTTTGTTATTGTCACAATGATGTTGGCTGCATCCGGCATTGCCGGGCCCATCGCAACATTGCTCATGCGGACTCGCGCTTTCTCTCCGGCTGCACAATTGACGCTGCGCTCTGGGGCAGCAACCCCAGCCGCCATCCGTGCCCACTAACGCAAACTGGAGGGCAAATAGCGACGCGATCACGGAAACGTGAGCGGACTGAGCATCAATCGGGTCCGACGACCAAACTGACCGCACTTTTGTCATAGAGGTGCACGTGGCTTGCGATCACCTTCCCTGCACCGTCTTCGGATGCAGGAGGAGACCGATCGCATGCTTGGCCCGCAAACTCTACTTCGCAGCACCACACGGTACCGCATTCCGAGTGTGGCAAGCGAACGCATGGTACGGTTCGTGAGATGCGCACCGGCCCGTCATTTCGTGCGCCCAGAACACATCTCGAGAGTGCCGAGTTCTGGGTTACTTCCTGGCGGCCTGTGACTTGCGCTCGTAGTCGTCAAGCCACTGCTCAGTGAGCCGGTCGAGCTCCTCGAGCTGGCGTTCGGAGTAGGATTCCGGCGCAAAGCCCTCGAGCCACCCGACCACGTGAGTTTCGATCAAGTCGCGCGGCACGTCCGGATGCTCGGCATGGATGCATTCTGCCGACTGCTCGATCGACAGCCGTTTCCCGTCGTCCCAGACGATCTTGCGCCGTTTGGGGTCGACGTCGGCATTATCCAGTGCGGCGAAGACCAGATCGAGCGCGTAGACCGAGCGTTCCCCCTCGGACGAGCCCATCCATTCGAGGAAGGCGTCAGTGAACGGGTTGTTCTCGAAGGGGTGTTTTGCGCGTCGCTTGCCCATCGGATGAGGATAGCACCGCGGGTCATTGCCGTCGCAAGGCTCGCTTCATCATCAAGCGGCTCTGCTCGATGCTCAAGGCGATCCACTGGGCGGTGAGCGCCTTGAAGCGCTTATAGTTGCGGATCTCACGCCGCACCTCGGGCAGATAGTCGCGCGGAACATATTCGGTCCGGCTCCTCATCTGCCGCGTGTAGCTGAGCTGGTAGTAGGGTCCCCTCCGGTTCTCTGGATCCTTGTACTGGCGGGTGAGCGATCCGGGCCGCATGTCTTCAATGCCGGCCAGCTGCGCCTTGATGCTTCCAACGCGCTTTCTGATCACTGCCAGGCGTTTGTTTGTCATAGGTTTAGCATACCAGTGCTATACTATGCTGGCAACAGAATCGAGAGGGTCCGATGCCGCTGTGGATGCCCTGGTGGAACGCGATTTGGCTGCTGCGTCCGGCGTTCTCGCGTCTGCGCACCTTCCTGTGGTTCGCCACCGCCGTGGCAGGCTTCACGGTGCGGACGGAACTGCTGGGCGTAACCAGCCTCGTGCGGGCGCTGAAGCTCGAGGCTCGCTTCTACAACAAGCTCGTCGATCACTTTCACAGCCCCGCCGTGAAGCTCGATCGGCTCGCGGCGCTGTGGACCCAGGTGGTGCTCCGGCTATTCCCGCAGCCGCTGCGCATCAAGGGAAGGTGTGTCGTGGTCGGCGACGGCATCAAGATCCCCAAGCGCGGGCGCAAGATGCCGGCGGTCAAACTCCTGCATCAGCAGTCCGAGTTGAACACCAAGCCCGAATTCATCATGGGACATTCCCTCCAGGCTGTGAGCGTGCTCGTTCAGGCCGCAGCCAGCGTCTTCGCCGTGCCGCTCGCCATACGAATCCACGAAGGGTTGGTGTGGTCCAATCGCGATCGCCGCACCCTGCTCGACAAGATGCTTGCGCTCCTCGGGATCGTCGCCATCCCAGAACCCTTCTACTTCGTCGCCGACGCCTACTATGCCGCGCGCAAGATCGTCACCGGCCTGCTCGAGGAGAACAACCACCTGGTCACGCGGGTGAAGTCCAACGCCGTCGCCTACACTGCTCACCAGCAGTGCGGCCCGCGGAAGAGAGGTCGGCCCAGGGTCTATGGCAGCAAGGTCAAGCTCAAATCCCTGCTGGAGGACCCCAAGGGCTTCCAACAGGCCGAAAGTCCCGTCTACGGCGAGCACCAGGTGATCATCCAGTATCGGGTCCGCGACCTGCTATGGCGCCCGGCCGGTCGACTCGTGCGCTTCGTGGCGGTGATTCATCCAGTAAGAGGCTCGTGCCTCCTGATGTGCACCGACACCTCTTTGGAGGCTATCGAGATCATTCGCCTGTACGGTCTGCGCTTCAAGATCGAGCACACGTTCAAGCAGGCGGTGCGGCTGATCGGTTCGTTTACCTACCATTTCTGGATGTCCGACATGAAGCCGCTCCGCCGCCGCAGTGGCAATCAACATCTCCATCGTGAGTTGCCGGAATACCGCAACGCCGTCAAACGCAAGCTCCACGCCTACCACGTCTTCATCCAGGCGGGTGTCGTCTGCCAGGGACTACTTCAGTATCTGGCCGTCGCCTTCCCTCAGCTCGTCTGGAATTCCTTCGGCTCCTGGCTGCGAACCATTCGGCCCGGCATCCCGCCCTCGGAGCTGGTCGTGGCCAATGCCCTGCGCCAGAGCCTGCCGGAATTTCTCTTGAATGCCACCCCGAGCAACACCTTCGCGAAATTCGTCATCGAACGACAGGACACCAATAAAATGGAGGCCTTCCGCCTAGCCTCCTGAGCCGAAATTCCTCCGGAACTCTGGACTCGCGAGAACACATGTCTTGTGCCAAAGCCAGCGCTTACGTGCCGCCAATGAAGAACAATTTCTGGCGCCGACTTGATAATTCGAAATAACGCCCATGCCCAGGCACGTCAGGCCGCATGCCCCTTCGCAGCCATACTCGCGATCGGGCTGACTGCCACGTCGGCATGGGCGGCGCCGGCGGCCAGCCCTCAAGGCACCTGGTTGACGGCAAATGGCCAAGGCGTCGTCCGGATCGCAGAATGTGGCAAAGCGCTCTGCGGTCGGATTGTCGGCCTCGAACGCGCGCCGGCGGCGCCAATGCCCACCGATGTGAACGGGCGCCCGCAGTGCGGTCTCACCATCATCACCCTTGAAAAACCCGAATCCGACGGCACTTGGCTCGGCGAGATTACCGATCCGCGAGACGGAAGCACCTATCAGGCGAAGGTCTGGTTGGGTGAACGCGGCGACCTGCACCCGCGTGCCTTTATCGGCATCCCAGCACTGGGCGCAACAGTGATATGGCGCCCGTTCACCGGACATCTGACCGCTGAATGCGGTCTCGCGTGAATATCGGAGTTTGTAGGAGGAGGAGCAATGATGACGCACGATATCCCCGCAATCGGACGCCGCGACCTGCTGGGTCTAGCGATCACCGCTTTTGTCGTCCCTATTGCGTGGCAGCCCGCCAGTGCCCAAACCACGGACGACGCCTCCGCGAGGGTGCCGATCGAGCATCTTGACGACGCCTTGCTCGCAGCAATGAAGGCGGGCGACCGCACGTCATTCAGCGAGCGCTATCGCGCGCTCGCCCCGGTGGTCGAGCAGGTCTTCAACCTCGACGCGGTGCTGGCGGCCTCGATCGGTCTATCCTGGGCAACGCTGCCGAATGCGCAGAAGCCAGAAGTCGCGGCCGCATTCCGCCGCTACACGGTGTCGAGCTACGTCTCGAACTTCAACAGCTACAACGGTCAGAGTTTCCAGGTTCTGCCGTCAGTGCGCGCTGTCGGCAACGGCGAGGTGGTGGTTCAGACCCGGTTGGTACGCGCCAACGATTCGCCGGTGAAGCTTGATTATGTCATGCGCAACGGTCCATCCGGGTGGCAGGCCGTGGACGTGCTGACAGATGGTTCGATCAGTCGCGTTGCCGTGCAGCGCTCGGATTTTCATGAACTGCTGATGGCCGGTGGGGTGCCGGCGCTGACGGCTGGCCTGGGGCGCAAGGTGGCCAACCTTTCCGGTGGCATGCTGGGATGAGAGACACGAGTTGGTCCGCTCCGCCTGGCGACGAGGGGCGGTCTATCACCGCGGAAAAAGACGCCGGAGATGACGCGAGGACTCCACCGCCCCGTCATGCCAAGCGGCGAGTTGGCATGACGGGGCCGCGTCGGGCAGCTTTCACAGCAAGCACGGATTCGAACATACCGTTTTTCCAGCGCATCCTCATTCGTCTCGTCGACGCGAGCCGCAAGCACGCTTGGATGGTCGTGCTCACCGGGATCCTGCTTGCCATGGGTGCGGGCGTTTATGCCAGTCGCCATCTCGGTGTGAACACCGACACAGATCAGATGTTTTCCGCGTCGCTTCCGTGGCGACAGCGCCAGATGGCGATGGAGCACGCCTTCCCGCAATTCCAGGGGCTGCTGGTCGCGGTCATTGACGCGAATGTGCCGGAAGAGGCGGAGCAGACTGCGCGCGATCTTACGCATGCGCTCGCCCCCGACCACACGCATTTCAGCATGATAAGCCAGCCGGATTCGTCGCCCTATCTTCAGAAGGAAGGACTGCTGTTCCTCTCGACGCCCGATCTCACTCGCCTGATGAACCGGATCATCGATGCACAGCCGTTTCTGGGCACGCTTTCGGCCGATCCCACGGCGCGGGGCCTCTTCTCGGCGCTCGGCCTGCTGGGGCAGGGAGTGACACACGACGGCGCTAACCTGACGGCGTATCGCAACGAGTTGCAGGCGTTCCACGCGGCGATGGCAGCGGCGCTTGCGGGCCATCCGCAACCCTTGTCGTGGCAGCAGATGCTCAGCGGTCGGCTGAGCGATCTCGGGGGCAAGTATCAATTCGTGCTTCTCAAGCCGCGGCTTGATTTCCACTCGCTCGAACCGGGCGGCGCGGCGACAGCAGCGATCCGCGCCGCAGCAGCGAAGCTTCCGTTCGTGCAGAACGGTGCGGCACGGGTGCGCATCACCGGGCCGGTGGCGCTCGCCGACATCCAGTTCGCGACGGTCGCCCAAGGGACAGTCACCGCCCTCATTGGCAGCCTGGCTCTGATCACGCTCTGGCTCGTTCTCGCAGTTCGGAGCTGGCGGTTGATCGTGCCGATCCTGGGGACACTTGGCCTCGGGTTGATGTTGACGCTGCTCTTCGCGGTGGCAGCGATCGGCACGCTCAACCTGGTGTCAGTGGGGTTTGGCGTGCTGTTCGTGGGCATTGCCGTGGACTTCTCCCTCCAGTTTGCCGTCCGCTTCCGTGAGGCCAGACACGATGCCGGCCAGGTGCCGGAGGCGCTGCGCTTGACGGCGCGACGCGCGGGTGGCGCCATCCTTGTTGCGGCGCTTGCCATCGCGGCGGGCTTTCTTGCGTTCGTCCCGACGGATTTCAGTGGCGTGGCCGAGCTTGGGCTGATCGCCGGTACCGGGATGCTGATCGCGTTCCTCTGCACGATGACCTTCCTGCCGGCGGCGATCACACTCTGCCGCGCACCCGACGAGCGTGCCGAAGTCGGATTCGCCTGGGGGCGGCGCGCCGATCGGTTCGTCGCGCGGTGGCACCGGCCGATCCTGGCGGGGTTTGCGGCGCTGGTCGTGTTTGCGCTCGCGCTCGCCCCGCGGCTCGCGTTCGATTCCGATCCGCTGGACACGCAGAATCAGAATAGCGAGGCGATGCGCACGCTGCGCGATCTGATGAACCAGCCGCTGAGCAACCCCTACAGCATCGATATCCTCGCCCCAAACGTGAGCGACGCGCGCGCGCTGGCGGCGAAGCTGCGGCGGCTACCGACGGTATCCAGCGTGCTGACGATCCAAAGCTTCGTGCCGACAGAGCAGAGCTCGAAGCTCACACTGGTCGCGGACGCAGCGGAGATCCTGGCACCAAGCCTGCTGCCGCCGACCAGCACGGAGCCGTCATCGGTCGCTGCGAGCCGCGCCGCGGCGCGTGCCGCGTTGGCGAAGATCGACCCGGCCCTTCACTTGCTGCCGCCCGGTGATCCACTGGATGCCATCGCCGGCGATCTCCGGCAGATCGTGCACGCGCCCGATCACATGGTGCTCGCGGTCGATGATGCGCTGACGCGATTCCTGCCGCTTGAGCTCGACCGGATGCGCACCGCACTCGGCGCCGCGCCGGCCGACCTAGCGTCGGTGCCTCCGGATATCGCGCGGGACTGGGTCCTGCCGGACGGACAGGCGCGGATGGAGGTGCTGCCTGTGGCCTCCGCGCGCAACAGCCAGGGGCTGCACCGGTTCGTCGCGCAGGTGATGCGCGTGGCGCCCGATGCCGGCGGCACCGCGGTGACGGTGGTGGCGGCGAGCGACACCATCGTCGGTGCGTTCCGCTCCGCCGCGGTGGCGGCGGTGCTGGCGATCGCGGTGATCCTAGTCGTGGCGCTCGGCCGGCTGCGTGATGCGGCGTTGGTCTTGGCCCCGCTGCTGCTTTCCGCCGCACTCACCGTGCTGGTGATGGTGCTGCTGCCGCTGCGTCTGAACTACGCCAATATCATCGCGTTGCCGCTGCTGCTCGGCGTCGGCGTGTCGTTCAACATCTATTTCGTGATGAACTGGCGCGCCGGGCGGCGGGAGATGCTGGCCTCGGCGACGGCACGGGCGGTGGCGTTCTCTGCGTTGACCACGGGGACCGCTTTCGGCTCGCTTGCTCTTTCGGGACATCCAGGCACGGCGTCGATGGGCGTGCTGCTGCTGATCAGCCTCGGCTGCACGCTGACGGCGAGCCTGGCTTTTGTCCCCGCGTTGCTCGCTGCACTGGAACGGATATTCGGCGTGCCTGCGCCGAATGGGCTCGCGTTCAAATCTGATTTGCGAGTAGGCTTGGTCTCGGGAGAACTCGGGGTCAGGCGCCGCCTGTAAATCATCCGTGCGCCAACAACCGCAAAGGAGGGGAAGCAGATGACGAAGAAGCACGCCGTTGCCAGACATGCGGGACAGCCGGGAGGCTTGACCGATCTTTCCGCGGACGCCACGCGGGATGTCAGCGCGGCACTCGCCGGTCTGCTGGCTGACGTTTTTGCTCTTTACCTGAAGACGAAGAACTTTCATTGGCATATGAGCGGGCCGCATTTCCGCGACTATCATCTGATGCTCGATGAGCAGGGTGACCAAATTTTCGCGATGACCGATCCGATCGCCGAGAGGGCCCGCAAGATCGGCGGCACTACGCTGCGGTCCATTGGGCATATAGCACGAATGCAACGTATCGCCGACAATGATGCGGAATATGTTGAACCGCAGGACATGCTCACGGAGCTAAAGGACGACAATATCCGTCTGACCTCGGCGATGCGGCAGGTGCACAATACATGCGATGAGTACGGCGACGTCGCGACAGCGAGCATGCTTGAGGTCTGGATCGATGAAACCGAACGGCGTAGTTGGTTTCTCTACGAGGCGACACATCGCCCGCCAGGCTCTAATGGCTGATCCCACCAGGGAATGTCCATAGGAGACGCTGTCGAAGGCCCGAACAGAAGCGCCGCACCTGGCTCGGACAGGCAGGGGATCGGCGTTTCTGTGCCACGTCTGGAAGACGACAGGCTGCTGCGGGGAAAGGGAGAGTTCGTCGCCGACATCCGTCTGCCCGGCATGCAAGAGCTTGCTTTCGTCCGCAGCCCGCTCGCGCATGCGCGGATCCGTGCCATTCACAAGCCCGCCGGCGCCGAGCGCCGCGTGTTCCTCGCCGGCGATCTTGTCGGCGTGCAGCCGATCGTCGCCAATTCTGCCCTGCCCGGGTTCCGCACCTCCGCCCAGCCGGTGCTGGCGACCGATAAGGTCCGCTATGTCGGCGAACCGATCGCCGTATGTGTGGCGCCCACGCGTGCCGAAGCCGAAGACCTTGCGGCTGATGTGGCGCTGGACCTCGAGGAACTGCCGGCAATCACCGATATGCGCGCGGCATTGGCCACGTCCGTTCGCGTGCACGAGCACTGGCCGGACAACGTATTTCTGGAAACCTTCGTGGCGGTGGCACCGGAGCGGTTGGCTCAGGCGCCAATCACCGTGCGGCGGCGGCTGCGCACGGCACGGCAATGCATGTCACCGATCGAGGGTCGTGGCGTCGTCGCGGTTTGGGACCGGCGACTGGAGCAGCTTCTGCTGTACACCTCGACGCAGATGCCTCATATAGTGCGCACCGGACTCGCCGGCTGTCTCGGACTCGACGAGGCGCGCATCCGGGTGGTAGCGCCCGATGTCGGCGGCGGTTTCGGTTACAAAGGCATCCTTCTACCGGAGGAGATCTGCGCCGCGTTCCTGACCCGCCTGCTCGGCTGTCCGCTGCGCTGGATCGAGGACCGCCGCGAGCAGCTCACCAGCAACGCGAACTGCCGCGAGCACGACTACGACATCACCGTGCACGCGAAGGCTGACGGGACGCTGATCGGCATCGATGCCGAGGCGGTGGTGGACGCCGGAGCATATTCGGCATACCCGTTTTCCGCCTGCCTGGAAGCGGCGCAGATCGCCAGCATCCTGCCCGGCCCATACGTGATGCAGGCCTATCGCTGCCGGACGTTTTCGGCGGCCACCAACAAGCCGCCCATCCTGCCCTATCGTGGTGTGGCCCGCGCCGGCGTGTGCTACGCGCTGGAAGTGATGTTGGACGCCATCGCGCGTCAGGGCGGGCTAGATCCGCTGGAGGTGCGGCTACGCAATCTGGTGCCGCCCGGGGCGATGCCGTTCGACAATATCACCTACAAGCACTTCGATAGCGGCGATTATCCGGCCTGCCTTCGCCGGGTCGCTGCCGCGATCGACGTTCCCGCCGTGCGCCGCCGCCAGGCCGAGGCAACGGGGATCACCCGGATCGGGCTTGGCTTTTCTGTCTTCTGCGAGCAGGCGGCGCACGGGACCTCGGTCTATGCCGGTTGGGGCATCCCGATGGTGCCGGGCTTTGAGCAGGCGGTGGCACGAATGACGCCGGATGGCGGGCTGGAGTTGCGCGTCGGCATCCAGTCACACGGTCAGGGGCTGGAGACGACGCTGGCGCAGGTCGGGCACGAGATCCTCGGCGTGCCGCTTGCCGCCATCCGGGTCGTGCACGGCGACACGGCGATGACCCCTTATTCCACCGGTACCTGGGGTTCGCGCTGCATGGTGATGGCGGGCGGCGCGGTGGCGACCGCCTGCACCGAACTGGCGCAGCGGATCGGGCGGATTGGCGCGCATCTGCTGCAGACCGAGCCCGGGTTGGTCCGCGTAGGGAACGGCATCGTGAAGGGGCCGGCGGGTGAGGTGACGATCGCCGATGTGGCGCGCACCTGGTATCTGCGCCCACAGGATCTGCCCGACGATGCGCCGCCGGGCGGGCTGGAGGTGACATCAGGCTACAAGACGCTGCGGGATTCCGGCACCTTCAGCTACGCCGCCCATGCCGCTGTGGTTGCGGTCGATACCGAATTGGGCGACGTGCAAATCCTGGATTACGCCGTGTGTGAGGACGGCGGAAAACTGATCAACCCGATGATTGTCGATGGCCAGGTGGTCGGCGGCGTGGCGCAGGGAATCGGGACGGCGCTTTACGAGCAGATGCCGTACGATGCGCTCGGCCAGCCGCTCGCCGCCACGCTCGCCGACTACCTGCTGCCCGGGGCGACCGAAGTGCCGGATATCCGCATTGATCATATGGAGACGCCGTCGCCGTTATCGTTCTTCGGCCAGAAGGGGATCGGCGAAGGCGGCGCGATCGGCCCGCCGGCGGCGCTCGCCAATGCGGTGAACGATGCGCTAGCGCCGCTTGGCGTCGAGCTGACGGAGCTGCCGATCACGCCGCACCGCATCTTGGCCGCGCTGCTGTCGAAAGCCGCATGAAGCCTGCCCGCTTCGAGTTCGAGCGCCCGGCAAGCTTGGCCGATGCGACAGCGTTGCTTGCCGCTTCCGGCCCCGAGGCACGCGTGCTGGCCGGTGGTCAGTCGCTGGTTCCCATGCTGAATTTCCGTGTGGCACAGCCACGGATGCTGGTGCAGATCAACCATCTGAATGAGCTGCGCGGCGTGAGCGAGGACGCGGAGGGCGTGACCATTGGCGCCTGCGTGACGCACGCCGCGATATCGGACGGGCTGGCGCCGGATATCGGGAGGAATGTGCTGGCGCACGTGGCGGCAGACATCGCGTATCGCGCGGTGCGCAACCGCGGCACGATCGGCGGCAGCCTGTGTCACGCCGATCCCGCCGCCGACTGGGTGACCGTGCTCACCGCGCTCGACGCCGAGGCGATCCTGCGCTCGCGCGCCGGCACGCGCCGTATGAAGGTGGCGGCGTTCGTCACCGGCGCCTTCAGTACCGTGCTCGAAAGCGGCGAGATCCTCACCGCCATTCGCATCCCCCGCCTGCGGCCGGGTGCGGGCTGGGGATACGTGAAAGCCTGCCGCAAACCCGGCGACTTCGCCCATGCCATGGCCGCGGCGCTGGTGGCCGGCGAAACGCGCCGCCTGGTCATCGGCGCCCTCGGCGGGAAGCCGCTATTGCTGGAGGGCGTGTGCGTGAACATCAACGGTGCGCGCGCGGCGCTGGCGGGCGTTCATTCGCTCGACGAGGTCGCCCGCCGCATGCAGCTCGCTGTGGTTTGCCGCGCTTTGGATGCGGCACTGCCATGAGTTGCGTGAACCTCGTGGTCAACGATGAGGCTGTTTCGGCGGAGCTCGAACCCCGCCTGCACCTCGCCGACTTTCTGCGCGAGCACCGCCTGCTCACTGGTACGCATCTTGGCTGCGAGCATGGCGTTTGCGGCGCCTGCACGGTGCTGATCGACGGTGCGCCGGCCCGGTCTTGCATCACACTCGCTGTCGCTTGTGAAGGTGCGGCTGTGCAGACGATCGAGGGGCTTCAGGACGATCCGGTCACAGAGCGGCTGCGCGCCGCGTTCACCGCCGAGCACGCGCTGCAGTGTGGTTACTGCACACCGGGGATGCTGATCACCGCGCGCGATATCGTGCTGCGCCTGCCGGATGCCGACGCGGCGCGGATCAGGCTGGAGCTGGCCGGCAACCTGTGCCGCTGCACCGGCTATGCGGGCATCGTGCGCGCCATACGCCGCGTGTTGAGCGAGCGCGTCGCGACCGCCGCGCCTGCCGCCGCGCCGTTGCCGGCGCTGACTCCGATCGAGGTAGCACCCGCCGCCATTGCGGCGGAGCGCGCCCTTGGGGTGCGGGCGGCGGGTCCGTCCATCGAACTGACCGTGCGTATTTCGCGGCCGATGCCGGAGGTGTGGGCCGCCCTGCACGATCCGGCGCTACTGGCGGACTGCGTGCCCGGGGCGCGGCTCGTTTCGGTTATAGACCGCACTATCTCGGGAGAGATGCGCGTCGCCCTGGGGCCGATCACCGTCTTATTTGCTGGTACCGGCGTGCTGACGCTGGATGAGGCGACGCACACGGCGACGCTGACCGGCGAGGCGAGCGACGCGCGCAGCAAAACCCGGCTTTCGGGCGACGCGCACATAGTGCTGGCGCCGGACGGGCCAGCGTCCACTCGCGCGGATGTCGCTGTCGGCTATACATTGCGCGGCCCCCTGGCACAGCTCGCCCGCGGCCCGATCGTGCAAACGGTTGCGGGCGAAATCGCCGCCGCGGTCGCCCATACGCTGGAACGCCGTCTCGCCGGTGAGCCGGTCTCCGCACCCGCCCGAATGTCGCCGCTCCGGTTGCTGGCGCGCTTGGTGTGGCTGCGGCTGCGGCGCTTGTTGGGCAAACGTTGAGACGGATCATTCGACCGCCTGGGGCGCCTTATATTAGCCGCCTTGCACGCCGCACCAGTCGCAGATGCTCAGCGCTATCACCTTGATCGCGGTGATGTAATCGTCGATCGCAACATACTCGTCGTCCGAATGCATCACCGCGGTCGATCCCGGACCGAAAATCACTGTCGGCGTGTTGCCGTACAGATTGAGGAACCGGGTGTCGGCCGCGCCCTGCCGGCCGCTCATTTCCGCATCACGCCCGATCACTTCCCGATAGCTGCCTGCGACAGTCGTTACGATCGGGTGATCGTGCGGGATCTCGGACGCCTGCGCGTCGTAGCCGACGAACCGGACCTTCGGTGGATGCCTTCGCATCCAAGGGTCCTCGGCCGCGGCGCGCGCCACCCAATCCACCAGACGTTGCTTCACTCCTTCATGGTCTTCGCCGGGGACCGTGGCGATGCTGCCTTTGAGAAGACAAGTCGCCGGAAACGCGCTGGGGTAATTACCGGCCTGGAAGCTGCCGATGGCACAGGGGATCGCGTCGATGGCGCGCGGGTACATCGGATGCGTCACGGTCGCGACGCGTTCGGCTTCGAGCGCTGCCACGGCCTGTGTGATCTTGTAGCCGAGCTCGATGCCGCTGACGCCTTCGTAACGCCGCTGGATCCCGACGGGCTTGCCGTTGATCTCGATCGTGAACCAGATGCGCCCGATGCAGGCAGGCTGGATCGCGAGGTCGCTCGTTTCCCCTGAGATACCGGCATCCGCCTTATAGCCGCGGATCACCGTATCCAGCGTGCCGTGGCCGCTTATTTCCTCATCCACCACCACGTTTATGTAAACATCGCCTTTCGGGCGCAGGCCGAGTGCCATCAGGCTTGCAACCGCCATTACGTGGCTGGCGACGCCGCTTTTCATGTCGGCGGAGCCGCGCCCATACAGGCGGCCGTTCTTGATAGCGCCCGACCAGGGATCGTCGCTCCAGCCCTCGCCGCTGCCGACCGGGATCACGTCGGAATGGCCATTCAGCAGCAGCGATCGGCCGCCCCCCGTGCCCTTCCAGGTGGCAACGAGGTTCGGCCGTCCTTCATAGCCGCGATCGACCGGGCGATAGCCGGGATGCTGCTTCAACTTCTCCCAGTCGGTCTCCCATTGATCGACGTCGAGCCCCATGCGATCCATGGTGTCGGCAAGGAATCGCTGGACCCTCGCCTCGTCCCCAGTGACGCTTGGGATCCCAACCATCTGCTGCAGGAAGTGCACTGCTTTCTCCTTGTCCGCCTCAACCTGCGCGAGAACGTTTCGACGGATATCAGAGGTCATTTCCCGGTCTCCTGGCTTTGTGCTCAGCCCTGCCCGAAATGCGGCAGGATCTCGCGGGCGATGGTGGCGATCTGCTCCCGCTCGTAGCGATAGGGCACCAGCACGATGCGCTGCGTGCCCACCCGTTCATGCTCCCGTAGCTGGTCCAGGCACTCGGCCGCGGTCCCCATGATGGCGCTGTCGGCCGTGGATTCGCTCCAACCGGCAAAATCCCACTCCGTGTTCAGCCACTCCATCATCTGTTCCTGCACGGCTTCGCGGCTGGGCCCGACGATGATCGGCAACTGGTTGCAGCTATGCAGGGCTGCCGGATCGCGACCCGCTTCCCTGGCATAATCGCAAACCTTCGCCCATGAGCGCGCGAACGAGTTGGGCGTATAAAAATACGTCAGCCAGCCATCGCCCCGCTGCCCCGCGCGCTTCAGCACCGCCTCGACGTAACCGCCGATCAGCAGCTTCGGGTGGGGCTGGGACGCGGGTTTGGGAAACATCACCGCTTGGCGCATATTGTATGGCGGAATGTCGGCCGTCACTTCGGGTTCGGTCCACAGTCGGATCATAATGTCCAGGTTCTTTGCCATGATCTGGCCGCGCTGGCTGAAGGGCACGCCGACCGCGTCGAACTCGCGCTTGTACCAGCCGGAGGCGACGCCAAGTTCCAACCGCCCTTCCGCGAGCAGGTCGAGTGTGGCCACCTGCTTGGCCAGCAGCAACGGGTTGCGCAGCGGCAACACCAGCACCCCGGTGCCGAGCCGTATACGGCTGGTGCGGGCGGCCACGGCGGTGAGCACCGTCAACGCATCCGCGATCGGGAAGCAAGGATCGGTGCCCAGGAGGATGTGGTCCCACACCCACAACGACTCGTAGCCGAGCTGCTCGACCCAGACGCCGTATTCCACCAGCGCTCTCGGGTCCGGAAGTTCCGGAAAGCGCGTGAAATTTCGCATGGCGATGCCGATTTTCGCGGGCATAGGCGTTGTGCCCCTTCAGGCGGTGTAGAGGCGGTCGGGATCGAGCGCGCGCAGCACCTGCAATTCGCGCTCGGCGGGCACTGCGGTCACGCGGAGGTCACTCGCCACCTCCAGCACGAAACCGGTGTTCGCCTGCACCTGCTCGACTGTCACGCCCGGATGCAGTGCCTCGATCTGCATCCGCTTGCTTTCGGGATGGAAACCCAGTTCCGCGAGGTCGGTAATGATCAGCTCCGGGCCGCCGGCGAGCAGTCCCGTCTCGCGCCGGCTTGCGCCGCCGGTCAGATAGCCTGGGCTGGTAATGAACTCCACCCGCTCCACGAAACGGCGCTTCTCGTGCTTCATCACCACCATCACGTGCGAGAGGCTGGCGATGTCATTGCCGCCGCCGGTGCCCGGCAGCCGCGTCTTCGGGTGGTCCGGGTCGCCGATGAACGAGCTGTTGATGTTGCCGTAGCGATCGATCTGTGCGCCGCCAAGGAAACCGACATCGACATAGCCGCGCTGCAGCAGAAGCAGCACGTCCGTGATCGGCAGCACCATGTTGGCGCGCCGCGTGCAGCGTTGCTCGTTGGTCGAGGGCGGCAACTCGCCGGGTACGATGAACGGCCCGATGACGCCGCCCTCGAACAGGATGGTCAGGCCGGGCGCATGCAGGCGCTGCGCCAAGGTGGCGGCCAGCAGCGGCGTGCCGACGCCGGCAAAGACGATCTGCCCGTCTTTCAATGCCCGGCTGGCCATCACGGCGAGCAGTTCGGCCGTGGTGTAGCCGCCGGGCTGCCCGGCGTTAAACATCGTAGATGCTCCGGCCGGCGCGCGTCGCCGTCAGCAGATCATCCATTCCCATGCGCTCCAGCGCCTGGTTCCACGATTTCGGCTCATAGTAGAAGCGCTCGAGATACTCCCGGCTGCCGCGTTCCGGGTCCTTGCGGGTCATTTCGGCGAACATGTCCATGTGCTTGAAAAAGGGCTCGTACTGGCCATAGCACTCGTGGGGCGCGCAGCCATACGGCACCTCTACCACGCCCTCTACGGTGAAGAACGGAAACTTGGTCTGGTCCGGCGCGCGGCGGATCTGGTCGTTGGAGACGATCCGCTCGGTCGTCACGATGACTTGCTTCGCTGCCATCGCGACGTCCATATCCATGAACGGCAGGCCGTCGAACTGGGCGTTGCCGTAGGGGTCGCAGCGCTGCACGTGAATGATGGCGGCATCGGGGTTGAGCGCCGGCAGAAGAACCAGCCGCTCGCCGGTAAACGGACAGGTCATTTCATGTGTCTGCTCACGCACGCGGCGATACACGTCCGATCCCAACAAGGAGCGGATCGGCATGAACGGCAGTCCCATGGCGCCGGCGCGGAAGCGCAGGCCCATGGACATGTGGCTCCATTCCTCGAAATCAGCCCGGCCGGTCTCTACCCAGTGACGCATCACGCGCGAGATGCCCCACACGATACCCTGGCTGAACCAACTGGTGATCACCTTGCGGGCGACGCCGGAGGCGAAGACGATATCGCCGTCGGAGGAAACGATGTTGCGCGAGATGGTCAGGCCGCGCCGACCGGCACGCACCAGCGCCCATAGCATCGCCATCGGCGTGCGCGACATCATGCAGCCGCCGATCGCCACGTGCTCGTTGTCACGGATCAGCGCGGCCGCCTGTTCCAGCGACATGACCTTTTCGCGCAGGCTTCGGTCACGCGCGGTGGTTTCTGTCCTTAGTTGCTCGTAGCCTGTCATGCCGCTGCTCCTGACCTATGATGCTAAAGATGGTGCCTCGCTGTGTCCACCGTGGCACTTGATCCGGCACCGGGCCGGTGGCAGATTTTCTGTTGCAGTGGGAGGCTCAACATGAAAATCAGATGTTGGCTGGCGGCCGGAATGGCGGCGGCCCTGGTCCTGGCTCTTGCGCCAGTCGCCGGCCGTGCCGCAACCAAGCCGAGCGCGCTCAAGATCGCCATCGTTACCTTCTTCTCCAGCTCGGGCGCCGTGGTCGGCGGGCCAACCGCCGACGCAGCGAAGATGACGATCGACGAGATCAACCACGGCGGCGGCATCGACGGCGTGCCGATCGAAGCGCGCTATATCGACGAATTGGGCGGCTCGACGAAGCAAGTCGCCGAGCTGCGCTCCTTGTCCGGCGACGTGGCGGCCGTGCTTGGATACGCCTCGAGCGCCGACTGCCTCGCCGTCGCTCCGGTCGCCGAGCAGTTGTCGATGCTCACGATCATGTCCGACTGCGACACCAACTCTTTGTTTCAGGGACATTCCTACAAGTGGATCTTCCGCACGATTCCGCCGGCCTCGTCGAACGCCGTCGCCATGGCGTTGTATGTCGCCAAGATGTATCCGCAGGCCACGACCATCGCCGGTATAAATCCAGATTATGCGTTCGGCCGTGACGAATGGAAATATTTCACGCTCGCATTGCAACGGTTGAACCCGAACGTGAAGCTGGGGACGGCACTGTTCCCCGCCCTGTTTTCCGGTAATTACACGAGCGAACTCTCCCGCGTGGCGGGCGAGCGTCCCGCCCTGATCTATTCCAGCCTGTGGGGCGGCGACGTTGTTGCGTTCATCCAGCAGGGTGCGGCGCAAGGGATTTTCAACCAGGGGCTGGTGGCGCTCGCGGCGGGCACGCAGGGCGACATCGAAGGCATGAAGGCGTTGCCGGATGGCGTGGTTGTCGGCGCGGAACACGGCTATCTCATGCATCTGGGCGCGATCCGAAACCCCGAATTGGCGAAATTCGTGGACACCTATCACCAGCGGTTCGGCACTTATCCGGTCTCCCCCTATCCGTTCACCATCCAACGGGCGCTGTTGGCGCTGCGCGATGGATACCAGGCGGCGATCAAGGCCGGCGGCGGTGCCTGGCCCAGCAATGAAGACGTGGCGCACGCCTTGGCGGGGCTGCAGGTGCCAACCATGCTCGGCACGATGACCATCCGCCAGGACCACCAGGCCACCTGGGGCGAACAGGTCGGCGTCTCGGTGCACAGCTCCGCCTATCCCTTCGCGGTGCTGAACAAGATCGTCACCTTGCCCGCGGAGATGATCATGGCGCCCGCGGGCCAAAGCGAGGAAGCCTGGATCGACGCGTTTACTCCCGCAATCCTGGACAAGCTGCCGGCTCCGGCGGAGTATCAGCCGTAACCAGTCCGCACCCGAGGCCAGGATGATCTGGCAGCTCGTATCGGCGATCATCGATGGCGTGACCTCGGGTGCGACCCTTTTTCTGGTGGCTGTCGGCCTCAGCCTGATTTTCGGCGTGCTGAAGGTGCTGAACGCCGCGCATGGCAGCTTCTATGCCATCGGCGCGTTCACCGCCGCCTGGCTCTGGGGAATGATCGGCGCGCTCGGCCTGCCCGGCGACGCCATCTACCCTGGCCTGTTGTTGAGCGCGCTGGTGGTCGGGGTTCTGCTCGGCCCGCCGCTGGAGCAGCTATTGTTGCGCTGGACCTTCGAGATCGAGCAGGCGTCGCGGCGCGAAAACATCCAGTTGCTGGCAACCTTCGCGGCGTTTCTCATGCTGGAGGACGGGCAGAAGCTCGTGTTCGGCACGTCGCCCTACTATTCCGGCGGTGCGCTTGGTCTGCTCGGCGCCACCCGCATCGGGGGCCTCTTGCATACCAACTACCAGCTTCTGCTGGTACCGATCGCCGTGCTGGTACTGCTGGCGCTGAGGCTGTTCCTGCGGCGCAGCCGCACGGGGCGGTGCATGATCGCAGTGGCCGAAGATCCTGAGATGGCGTCCGCAATGGGCATCCGGGTCGGGGCCGTGCAGGTGCTCAGCTTCACCCTGGGCGGCGTGCTGGCGGCGCTGGGCGGCGCGCTCGCCTCGCCTACCATCGGTGTCAGCATCGGCATCGGCGCGGACATGATGGTGCTGTCGTTCGCCGTGGTGGCCATTGCCGGGCTGGGGCAGATCGAGGGCGCGATCCTGGCCTCGCTCATCATTGGTGTGGCGCATTCGCTGGCGGTGTTCTTCATCCCGGTGCTAAGTACCGTGGCGCCGTTCCTGATCATGCTGCTCGTGCTGCTTGTCCGGCCGACCGGGCTGTTCGGCGCCGTCCGGCAGCGGAGCATTTGAGATGCGCCTGCCGCGCATCGCGGCGCTGATTGCGCTGATCGCCTGCTACGCCGCCCTGCCGCTGATGGTGCCACGTGACACCTTCCAGTTCACCATCGTGCTGTCCGCGGGATTGGCTGGGCTGGCGGTAGGGCTGTTGCTGGAGGCAGGCTTGCTCTCCTTCGGCCACGCCCTGTTTTACGGCATCGGCGGCTATACCGTGGCCGCGCTGGCGCCGGCGGCAAGCGATTGGGGCATCGCCTTGTTGCTGGCCGGGGCGGCCGCGGGCGCAATGGCCGCGGCGCTCACCGGCCTGTTCGTCGTCCGCTACCGCGGCGTCTTCTTCGCCATGCTCAATCTGGCGATGGCGATGGTGGCTTATTCGATTCTGCTGAAATCCTACGACCTCACGGGGGGGTCTGATGGGCTGGGCGTGGAGGTCACCGGCCTGTTCGGCCCGCCGCTTGGCGCCGCCGCGTTCGGGCGCTGGCTCTTCTATCTCACCCTGGCAGGTGCGCTGATGCTTGCTCTGCTGCTCCGGCGCTATCTACAAAGCCCCGCGGGATGGGCGCTGGGCGCCATCGAGGACCGCGAGATCCGCGTTGAGTATCTCGGCGTTTCGGCGAACCGCGTGCTGCTGCAGGCCTACACGCTCTCGGGCTTCTTCGCCGGACTGGGCGGCGCGGTCGCGGCGACCGCGGTCGGGCATGTCGCGCCCGATGCCGTCTATTGGACCACTTCGACGGAATTCGTCGTCATAGCGGTGCTGGGCGGCCGCGGCGTGCTGGGCCCGTTTCTCGGAGCTGCCCTCTACGAGTTGCTCAGCATCTCGGCGGCGCAGTATCTCAGCAACAGTTGGGAAATCCTGCTCGGCGGTGTCATCCTGCTGGTGATCCGCTTCGCCCGCAGCGGCCTTTCGGGATTGTTGGAAACGGTCGAAGCTGTCCTGTCGCCACCGCGAGTATCGACAGAGCGTTTGCCGCGACGCGCGCTGTAATGACCGCGGCATTGCTGGAGGCGGAGCATCTCCATCTCAGTTTCGGCGGCATTCGCGCGGTCGATGATGTCAGCATCAGTCTCGCGCCCGGGGAGTTCCTGGCGATCATCGGCCCGAACGGCGCGGGCAAGAGCACGTTCCTGAATATCTGCACCGGCTATCTGCGGCCAGAGGCAGGTGAGATCCGCTTTGCCGGCCGCTCCATTCTTGGCCTGACTCCGCGCGCAATCGCCAGGGTCGGCATCGCGCGCGCCTTCCAGCATCCGCAGCTTTTCCTGCAACGCAGCGTGCTCGATCATGTGCGCTTCGCCGCCGTGGCCGGGCGCACCGGCTTCTGGCGGCCATTCCAGCCGCTTGCGGCCCCGCACGCCGCCGAGGAGGTGGCGCGTCTGATGCATCTCTGCGGTCTCGAGGCGGTGGCGGCGCAGCCGGCCCGCGCCATTCCGGAAGGCGCCCGGAAACTGCTCGACGTGGCGGTGGCGCTTGCCCTTTCGCCGCAGATCGTGCTGCTCGACGAACCGACCAGCGGCGTCAGCAGCGCCGATAAGCTGCCGCTGATGAATCGGCTGGTCGCCGCGCTGCGCGCCCGCGGTGTCAGTGCCATTTTCGTTGAACACGACATGGACGTGGTCGCGCGCTTCGCCGACCGCGTCGCCGTCTGGGTGGAAGGCCGCCTGCTGTGCGTCGGTCCGCCGCAGCAGGTGCTGGCCGATCCGGACGTGCGGGCGCGCGTGCTGTGACGGCGCCAATCCCGGCGCTGTCGGTCTCCGGCATTGAGGTCACGCTGGCCGGTGCGCGGGTGCTGCGCGGCCTGAGCCTGGAGGTTCCGAAGGGCCAGACAGTTGGCTTGGTGGGTCACAACGGCGCGGGCAAGACAACCACGCTGCGCGCGATCATGGGACTGATCCGCAGTCGCGGTCGCGTGCTGATCGATGGCAAGCCGGTCGAGAGCTGGGAGCCGGCGAAGCGCGCCAGGCACGGTACGGGCTATGTGCCGGAGGACCGGCGGCTCATCAACACGCTGAGTGTGGCCGAAAATTTGCGTCTGCCCGCCGAGGCCTGCGGCGCCACCCCGGCGGAGGTGGAGCGACGACTGCGCGCGGTCTGCGCCCTGTTGCCCGAGCTCGAGCATCTGGTGCGCCGTCCCGCTGGTGTGTTGAGCGGCGGCCAGCAAAAAATGGTTGCGCTTGGCCGTGCCTTGATGATCGGCGAGCGTCTGCTGCTGTTGGACGAACCCTTTCAGGGGCTCGCGCCCGCCCTGGCCCGCCGCTATGCCGAGGCGCTGTCCGCGCTGCGGCAGCACCGCCCGGAGATGGCGATTCTTATCACCGAGTTCGAATCCCGCCTTGCTCGCCTCGTTGGCTGAGCGCCTTTACACAATCGAGCGCGGCGAGATCGTGCCCTCGCCGCGCTAGAAAGCGACGATGGACGCACTCTCAACCGGTGGAGATCGAGGATTGGGCGGCGGTGCCGCCGCACAGGATCCGGCGCCGCTGCTCGACGTCTCTGGCCTGACCGTCAGTTTTGCCGAGGGGCGGGGTCGCGTCGCGGTCGTGCGCGGGCTCGACCTCAGGATCGCGGCGCGGGAGACCGTGGCGCTGGTGGGCGAGTCCGGTTCCGGCAAGTCGGTGACCGCACTGGCGATCACCCGCCTGATCGACCACACGGGCGGGCGCATCGATGCCGGCGCCATCCGCTTTCGCACGCGCGCTGGCACGGTGATCGACTTGGCGCGGGAGACGCCAGAGCGCATGCGCCGCCTGCGCGGCCCCGAGTTGGCGATGGTGTTCCAGGAGCCGATGACCAGCCTCAATCCAGTGCTGCGAATCGGCGATCAGATTGCCGAAGCGGTGATGCTGCACCAGGGGTGCGGCCGTACCGCCGCGCGCGCGGAGGCGCGGCGCATGCTGGAGCGGGTGCGCATCCCGGACCCGGCGCGCCAGCTCGACCGCTACCCGTTCCAACTCTCCGGCGGCATGCGGCAGCGGGTGATGATCGCCATGGCGCTCGCTTGTCGGCCGGCATTGCTGATTGCCGACGAGCCGACCACCGCGCTGGACGTGACCGTGCAGGCGCAGGTGCTCCGACTGATCCGCTCGCTGCAAGCCGAACTGGGCATGGCGCTGCTGTTCATCACCCATGACATGGGCGTGGTGGCGGAAATCGCCGACCGCGTGGTGGTGATGCACCGGGGCGAGAAAGTAGAGGAGGACGCGGCGGTGGCGCTGTTCGATGCGCCGCGCCGTCCGTACACGCGCGCGCTGTTGGCGGCGGTTCCGGCGCTCGGGGCGCTGGCGGGCCAACCGTACCCGCGCCGCTTTCCCGACCAGCATGGCAACGCACCGGCACAGGATACGGTGCGCCGCAATCAGACGCCGGTGCTGGCGGTGCAGGGGTTGGTCACGCGCTTCGCGATGCGCGCCGGCCTGTTGCGCCGGCACATCGGCCGCATCCACGCGGTCGAGCAAGTCAGTTTCGAGATCAGGCCCGGCGAGACGCTGGCGCTGGTCGGCGAGTCGGGCTGCGGAAAATCGACCACAGGGCGAAGCATCCTGCGCCTGGAGCAACCAGAGGCAGGACGCATCAGCCTGGACGGGCGGGACGTGACCACGCTGGACGTGGCGCGCGAGAAGCTGCTGCGTCGCTCGGTGCAGTATGTGTTCCAAGACCCATTCGCCTCGCTCGATCCGCGGCTGACCGTCGGCTTCTCGGTTGCCGAGCCGATCCGCACGCACCGACTGGCGTCAGGCGATGCGATCGAGCAACGGGTCGCTGAGCTGCTACGACAGGTCGGGCTGCCGGAGGCGTTCTCCCACCGCTATCCGCACGAACTGTCCGGCGGTCAGCGCCAGCGCGTCTGTATAGCCCGTGCGCTCGCCAGTGAGCCTCGGCTGATCATTGCCGACGAGGCGGTGGCGGCGCTGGACGTCTCGATCCGCGCGCAGGTGGTGAATCTGCTTATGGAGCTGCAGGCACGGCTGGGTCTCGCCTATCTGTTCATCTCCCATGACATGGCGGTGGTCGAGCGTGTCGCGCATCGTGTCGCGGTGATGTATCTTGGTCAGATCGTGGAGATCGGGCCGCGTGACGCGGTGCTTGGCAACCCGCAGCACGCCTATACGCGCCGGCTGCTGGCCGCGGTGCCTGTGCCTGATCCACGCCGACGCGACCGCTCGATCGAACTGGACGATAGCGAGGTGCCAAGCCCATTGCGCCGGCTGGAAGACCCGCCCATCGTGGCGCCGCTGGTGAAAGTGGGCCAGGACCACTACGTCGCCCGCCACCACGTGGGAGGACTTTACTAGGGAGGAATAGCGCCGTGCCTCGTCTGCTTTCTCGTCTTCTGTTGGCGGCCATGCTTTGCGTCGCGGCCGTGACGGCGCGCGCCGGCGGCAACCTGGTGGTCGGCGTACCTGAAAACCTGACCGGCCTCGATCCCGCGGACCTGAACGACAACGTGTCGCAATCCGCCGCGCGGCTGATGTTCGAGGGGCTTTATATCCTTGACCGAAACATGAAGCTGGTGCCGGCACTGGCGGTCAGCTACGAGGCCAGCGAAGACGCCAAGGCATTCACTTTCCACTTGCGCAAGGGCGCCGTGTTCCACGACGGCACGCCGTTCAACGCGGCGGCGGTGAAGTTCAGCTTCGATCGCGCCGGTAATCCCGCTAATCATCTGAAGCGGCAGAGCCTGTTCGCCATGGTCGATCACACCGGCGTGGTCGATGACTACACGGTGAAGGTGGCGCTGAAATACCCGTTCGGCGCCTTCCTCAATGACATCGCACATCCCGGCGCGATGATCGTCAGCCCGAAATCCGTGCAGGAATACGGGAAGGAGATGACACGACATCCGTCGGGCACCGGCCCCTATGAATTCGTGAGCTGGACCCCCGACACGCTGAAACTCAAGAAAAACGAGCATTACTGGAAGCCGGGCCTGCCAAAGATCGACACGATCACCTATCGCAGCGTGCCGGAGAACGGCGCCCGCATCGCCATGCTGCTCGCCGGGGAGGCGCAGTTCATCCTCCCGGTGCCGCCAGAGATGATCAAAGGCCTACAGAACAACCCGAACATCAAGATATTCAACGAGCCGTCGATCCTACAAATTTACATCGCGCTGAACAACATGCGCAAGCCGTTTAACGACATTCGCGTGCGCCAGGCACTGAACTACGCGATCGACAAGCAGGCCTACATCAGGGTGGTGTACAGTGGCTATGCCGACACGTTGGATTCGGTCATGCCGCCACGGCTGAACTTCTATCAGAGGCAGGGCACTTGGCCGTATGATCCGGCCAAGGCGAAGGCGCTGCTCGCCGAGGCTGGTTATTCCAACGGGTTCGATACCGTGCTGACTGGGGGAACGAACACCGTGGTGGAGCGCGGCATGGAGTTCATCCAGCAGCAGCTTGCCGCCGTCGGCGTGCGGGTGAGGATCGAGTCGCTGGAGGCGGGCGTTCTGACTGCGAAGATCTTCAATGTCCGGAAGCCAGAGGACTCGACGATCGACATGCTTTACACTGGATGGTCATCCTCGACCGGGGACGCCGATTGGGGCACGCGGCCCATACTCTACACCAAGTCATTCCCGCCGGTGCTGTTCAATATTGCCTGGTACAGCGATTCGGTGACCGATGCCGCGATCGAGGACGGGCTGAGCACGGTTGATCCGAACAAGCGGGCCGCCGCCTATGCGAAGGTCCAGGCACAGGCGTGGAAGGACGTACCTTGGATCATGCTGGCGGTTAATCACAGTCTCGCCGCATATTCGAAGAATCTCACCGGCGCCTATATGCGGCCGGACGTGCAATTCTCACTGGAGCCGGACGCCACGCTGAACTGACCTTGTGCTCGACTACCTAATCCGGAGGCTCGCTGGGACCGTCCCGGTCCTACTGGCCGTCACCATTCTGGTGTTCGGCTTCGTGCATGTTCTGCCGGGCGATCCAGCGCGTCTGGTGGCCGGGCCGGACGCGACGCAGCAGGACATCGCCGCGGTGCGGGCGGAGATGGGACTCGACCGGCCGCTGGTCGCGCAATACTTGCATTATCTTGCCGAGACGGTTCGGCTGAACCTGGGACGCTCGATCAAGACCCACCAGCCGGTCTCCGAGCTGATCGGCGAACGCTTCATGCCGACGTTTTGGCTGACTGTCTTCGCCATGCTCTGGGCGGTGATCGCCGGAATCGGGATCGGCGTGCTGTCCGGTGTGAAGCGCGGACACTGGGAGGACCAGGCATCCATGGTGCTGGCGATCTCCGGCATCTCGTTTCCCGGCTTCTGGCTGGGGCTGCTGTTGATCGACCTGTTCTCCGTGCGGCTGGGCTGGTTCCCGACCGGCGGCTATGGAGGGTGGCGCAGCTTCGTGCTACCGGCCTTGACGCTGGGCCTCGGCGTCGCCGCGGTGATGGCCCGCTTCACGCGCTCGGCCTTCGTCGAGACTGTCGCCGAGGATTACGTGCGCACCGCACGCTCCAAAGGTGTGCCGGAGCGTGGCGTCATCTGGAAGCACACGCTGCGCAACGCGCTGATCCCGGTGATCACGCTGACCGGCTTGCAATTCGGCTTCCTGCTTGGCGGCGCCATCGTGGTGGAGACGGTGTTCGCCTGGCCGGGGCTGGGACGGCTGCTGGTCGATAGCGTGAGCTACCGCGACTACCCGGTGATCCAGGCGGAGATCTTGCTGTTCTCCTTCGAGTTCCTGCTGATCAATCTGATCGTCGATCTGCTGTACGGTCTGGTGAATCCAGAGATCAGGCTGCGATGAGCGTCGCGATCATCTCGTCCGGCGCGGTTCGCTCGCCACTTTCCGAATTCTGGCGTCGGTTTCGCGGCAAACGACTGGCCCTCGTGGCGGGAATCGTGATCATCATCGTGATCGCCACAGCGATCGCCGCGCCGTTGATCGCCCCATACGATCGGGCAACACCGGATTACGAGAACGTGCTGGCCCCGCCTTCCCTGCATCATCTCTGCGGTACAGACACATTCGGTCGTGATATTTTCAGCCGGATCCTGTGGGGCGGGCGGATTTCGCTGGCAGTCGGATTCGTCTCGGTGGCGCTGGGCGGGTTTGCCGGCGTGTTGCTGGGGCTGGTCAGTGGCTTCTTCGGCGGCTGGATCGACAGCTTGGCGATGCGCCTGTGCGACGTGCTGCTCGCGTTCCCCGGCATTCTGCTTGCGATCGGCGTGGTCGCCGCGCTGGGGCCGGGTGTGGCGAACGTGATCTATGCTGTGGCGGTGTTCAGCGTGCCGGTCTTCGCCCGCCTGGTACGCGGCAGCACGCTGGCGCTGAAGCAAGCGCTGTACGTGCAGGCGGCGCGCAGCATCGGCGTGCGCGCGCCATTGCTGATGCTGCACCACATCCTGCCGGGCACGCTGCCGGGAGTGATCGTCTACGCTTCGCTGCGCGTCGGCACCTCGATCCTGACCGGCGCATCGCTAAGCTTCATCGGCCTGGGCGCGCAGCCGCCGAGCCCCGAATGGGGCGCGATGCTGTCCGACGGGCGCAGCTATCTGGGCGTTGCCGACTGGATCACACTGTTCCCCGGGCTGGCGATCTTCGTCACGGTTCTGGCATTCAACGTGCTCGGCGACGGGTTGCGCGACGCGCTCGATCAGAGGCTGCGCTGAGTTTCAGTGCGGCAGACCGCGCCTATGATATGACCTCCCCGATTTCACATAGTGCTGGTCATGAGCCTGTTTGAGATTATCGTGATGCTGCTGCTGCTGGGCGCCGCGCTGTCAGCGTTGGCGCGGCGACTACAGGCGCCCTATCCGGCATTTCTCGCCATTGCCGGAGCAGTGCTCGCGCTGGTTCCGGGCACGCCGTCGCTCTCGCTCGAACCTGAGCTGGTCATGACGCTGTTTGTCGCACCGACGCTGCTCGATGCTGCGTACGACATGTCGCTGCGCGATCTCCGCATCTACTGGATGCCAATCGCTGCCAGCGATGATTGCTGTCATACTGACGGTGGCAGCGGTCGCCTGGCTCGCCCGGATACTGCGCCCGGACATGTCCTGGCCGGTCGCGATCGCGCTCGGCGCTATCGTGTCGCCGCCGGATGCGTCTGCCGCGGTCGCGGTGCTGCGGGCATTGCGTCTGCCGCACCGGGCGATGGTGATCTTGGAAGGCGAGAGCCTGCTGAATGACGCGACCGCGCTGCTGATCTACCGCGCAGCCATTCTCGCCGCCGCGGGGGCCTGGGCGGGCTGGGGCGCAATGCCGGTTGCGCTTGGCGCCCTGGTCGGCAGCGTCGTTCTTGGGATGGTTCTGGGCTCGCTTTTCCCGATTCTCTCGCGTCGCATCACCGATCTGCCGACAGCGGTCATCACTCAGTTCGTCTCGACGTTCGCCGTCTGGATCCTCGCTGATCGTTTGATGCTGTCACCGGTTATCACTTTGGTCTGCTATGCGATCACGCTCGCCCGCATCGCACCCGCCCGATTGGACGCGAGCCGCCGGATTCCTTCCTATGCCGTGTGGGAGGTTGCGGTATTCGTGCTGAACGTGCTCGCCTTCATTATGGCCGGGCTACAGTTGCGGCCGATTCTGACAGGTCTGCACAGCATCGTTGGCGGACGCGCCTTCGGTTTCGCCGGCGCCGTGCTCGCGTGGTGGTGGTCGTGCGCGTGGTCTGGGTGATGGGCTACAACACCGTCGCGCGATGGAAGAACCAGCACCTCGTCGCGGCTTTGCGCCCCTCTGTCACGCCGCCGACTGTTGGTACAGGCTTGGTGATTTCCTGGTGCGGCATGCGTGGCATCGTCACGCTCGCCACGGCGCTGGCGCTGCCGCAGGACTTTCCTTATCGTGACCTGATTCTTTTGTCGGCGTATGGTGTCGTGCTCGGCACATTGGTGATTCAGGGCCTCAGCCTTCGGCCGTTGATGTTGCGACTGAAACTCGCTGACACCGGGGAAGTCGAAGCGGAGATCCGGCTTGCGCGGCAGCGCACCGCGGAAGCCGCACTGAACGCGCTGGCGCAACTGCCGGGACCCATCGAGACGCTGCTGGAGGAGCATCGGACGCTGCTGCGCCAAAGTGAACAGGGGCCGACTGCGGATGACGAGTTGCTGCTGACGGCTCGCCAACACGTGCTCACCGTGCAGCGTCATACGCTGATCGAGCTACGTGCGAGCGGAGTCATTGGCGACGATGCGTTCCACGTCGTTGAGGAGGAGCTCGACTCATTCGAATTCTACACGGAACGCCGTGTCGTGCGCCTTGTGTTAAGTGCATCGAATAGTGGTGGCACTAGTCCAGAAAGAACGGCGTCTCCCCCTCCCCCTGCGTGATCACGTCGAACCGGTAGGCCTGCGCGCCGTCGTAATCGAGTTCCAGCGCCCGCCGGGCGAGCAGCCGGCGGCGCAGCTCCACACTCGGCACGGATGACAGCACCGGGTCCTCGCTGTCGGGATCGTCGGTGAAGAACAGCGTCGTGGTCAGTCGCCGCATGATCCCGGACGCCAGCACCGTCATGTCGATATGCGGCAGCCGCGTGCCGGCGGCGTTGTCAGACCGGCGGCCGGGCATGATGGTCCGAAACCGATACCATCCGTCTGGCCCAGTCGCGCTGCGTCCCCAGCCGACGAAATTCGGATCGGCCTCGGCTGCACGAGGGTCCGCCGGGTGAGAGAACAGGCCTTGTGCATCGGGCTGCCAGATCTCGAGCACCGCGTTGCGGACGGGTTGCGCGCCCTGGTCCAGCACCCGCCCGGCCAGTAGGATCGGGGTGCCGCGCGCCTTCCGGCGTCCGGTCCGCGTCAGATCGTTGCATGCGGGCTCGATCAGGCTGCGCGGGAAGAACGGTCCGACCGTCAGCCAGGCCGTCGGCAGAGCGGCGGAAGCCTCAGACATGGCCGCGCAGAACGATGGTGTGACGATAGGTCAGTGCATCACCGGATTCCTTGCTCGGTGGGAGGGCTTCGGCAATCAGGCGCGAGCGCGCCTCGGGGTCCTTCACGGCGTTCAGGATAAGGTCGTACTCGTTCAGCATCTCCCCGGGGAAATGCATCTGTGTCACCATCCGGTCCATGAAGCTCGGCCCGACGATGGAGAAATGGATATGCGGCGCCCGCCAGGAGCCTGGGGCAGCCCGGTAGGGTCCCGGCTTGATGGTGGTGAGCAGGAAGCCGCCATCTGCATTTGTCACCACGCGGCCGCTGCCGGCAAAATTGCGATCGAGCGGCGCGTTGAACGCATCATCCTCGTGGATGTACTTGCCCGAGGCATTGGCGTGCCAGATCTCGACCAGTGCGCCGGAAATGGGCGCGCCGTCTTCATCGACGATGCGGCCGCGCGCCACGATCTGCGGGCCCTGCGCCCGCGGTCCGTCGGCCGAGCGCCGGGTCAGGTCTGCCCGGTCTGCCGGCAGCCGGCGAGAAAGCCCGATCGGGCCGGTGCGCTCGGTCAAGGTCAGCGGGCGCGCGATGAAAGGCGCGTCAGGCGTGCGTTTGAAGGTGCGCTCGTAGCCGGGCACGCGATGCGGCGGCTGCGTGCGGGCGTCGTAGGGGCGATAGGTCTTGTCGATATGCTCGGTCATGGCCGTCTCCCCGGTGCGGCGTGGGTGCGCCGCGTGATCGGGACCATTGTCGCCGTTTGCGCCATGGAGTCGATTCCCGCTGCGGCGACGGGGGTTCAGCCATGAGCGCGTTGCGGGGTGGGGTGCTGCGGCGCGAGATGGCCGTCGCCGTGGAGATCAGTGCGGATGAAACGATACCGTCGATCCCGGGGCCGCAGCTTATGGTTCTGGCGAGCGCGGAGACAAGCCTGCCGGCGCTGGAGCAGGCGCTGGAACGCGTGGCCGGGCAACTGGCGGCGGGAGTCGCGCTGGCAATCCGCCTCGGCGGCCAGTTCCATCCCGCCGAGCTGGGGCGGCTTTGCCAGCTCGGGCAGCGATTGGGCTTGGCGGCCATCGCCGATCCCTGTGCCGATCTGGCGGACGCCTGTCGCGGATTTGCCGGGGCACGGGTGCCGCTGGCGATCAACGCACATCGGCATTCGCCGGCGGAGCTAGCGCGAGCGATGGCCGCGGGAGGCTTTCAGATCCTGCTGATCAATCCAGGCAGGCTCGAGGGCGGTGCAGAGGCGGTACGCGGCCTGGCGATCGCCGCCGAGCTGGGCGGCGTTGAGATCGGGCTGGTGGCCATCAGCCAGGATGATGCGCGCGTCGCCGACATCGCCGCACTTGCCGCGACGCTGGAGTCCTGCACGCAGCCGCTGCTGGTTTCCACCGAAACGGCAGCCTGCATTGCCGGGCCGGGCGGAGTCCTGACTGGTCCCGCTCGCCCGCCCGATGCGACCCCGCGCATCCGTCGCATCACCTTCCGCCGCGTCTCGGTGCCGATGCGCCAGCTTTATGTCAGCGCGATGTACATGCGGCGGACCACGGAGCGGCTACTCATCGAGATCGAGACGAATGATGGCCGACGCGGCTTCGGCGAGACCAACGGCACCGACGAGGTCGTTGCTACCTGCGCAGAGATGGCGCGCAAGCTGCTTGGGGCCTGTCCGCTCGATCATCTGCCGTTGCGCCGTGCCGGCGTCGGGCCGATGATCGCCAGCCGGAACGGGCTGCGCGACTGGTCCGCCTGGGCCGGGCTGGAGATGGCGTTGTTCGATTGGCAAGGGCGGCAGCAGAACCAGCCGATCTTTCAGATCCTCGGCGGTCGCGGCGAGACGTGCATCGAGGCCGTCTGCCACATCCCCGCGCTGGTGCTGGATCAGCCGGTGGATCGTCGGGACCTGCCGAAGCTGTTCGCCGATCCAGGGCGCCGGCACCAGGTGGTCGAGCACACACTGCACCAGCAGCACCGCGCCGGCTTCACGGCGTTCAAGATCAAAAGCACCGGGACATCTCCGGATTGGGACGTGGCGCTGCTGCGGGACCTTCGTGCGGCTCTCGGCGATGGGGTGAAGCTGCGCTGGGACCCAAACGCCAACTATCCGCCGGCGCAGGCAGCAGCGCTGGCGCAGCGCCTGGAGGAGTTGAAGCTCGAATACTACGAGGACCCGACGCGCGGCATCGCCGGGATGGCGCAGGTTCGCGCGCACGTGGCGACCAAGCTGGCGACCAATATGTGCGTGATCACCTTCGACCATCTGGCGCATGCGATCCGCCAGCCCTGCGTCGATGTGGTGCTGGCCGACGTGGTGATGTGGGGCGGCCCGCAGAGCATCGTCGATCTGGCCGCGGTGCTGCCGCTGCTCGGGTTCGAGCTGACGATCCACAGCGCGTTCGAAGTCGGCATCGGCACGGCGATGAACCTGCAGCTCGCCGCCGCGCTGGCGCCGATCCGCCGTGCGGTCGATTTCGGGTTGGAGAATATGGAGGCGGAGCTGATTATGCCCCGCATCCCGGTCGAGCAGGGCCGGGTTCGCGTCCGCGAGGGTCCCGGGCTGGGCGTGGAGCCCGATTGGGACGAAATGGCGCGATACATGACGGAGGAGCCTGTCACGTTCAGAGGCTGATATAAAGCAGAGCAGTCTTAACCCACAACGGAGGAGGAACGAATGAACACGTACAGACCATCGATAACCCGACGTGGCTTCGCTGCCCTTGGCACCGCAGCAGTCGCAGCGCCCCTGCTGCCTGCCAGAAGCTATGCCAGCGACCAAGTGGTTTTCCGTATGAACTGGCAGTATTACGGGTCGCACGGCATCTTTTTCTTGGGGGTTCAGAAAGGCTACTACAACGCCGATCAAATCGCGTGCGACATCAAGTCCGGCAACGGCTCGGGTTCCGTAATACGGCTGGTCGCGAACAAGGACACCACCTTCGCCTACGGTTCCGCAACGACCATGATGCAGCTCGCCGCGCAAGGTGCGCCGGTCATATCGATCGCCACGATCGACGCCCAGGGAACCAACTCGGTGCTTGTCAATCCCGACTCAGGGATCAAGACCTTCAAGGATCTGGAAGGTAAGCGGGTCCTGACCACCGCCGGCGCCGGCGTCAATACGCTCTTTCCTGTCGCCTGCAAGAACGCCGGCGTCGACATCAGTAAAATCGAGCTGACCAACGTCTCCGAGAACGCTCTGGTGCCCAGCTATCTTCGTGGTCTGGCCCCGGCGATTCTCGGCGGTATGGACGATAAGCCGGCAGAGATCGAAGCAAACGGTGGCAAGCCGCCGATTATCTTCAACTACGCTGACTATGGCGTTGCGCAGCCTGGCTACGCCATCGTCGCCCATAAGGACACGGTCGCCAACCAGCCCGATCTGTGCAAGCGGTTCGTGGCGGCAACCATTCAGTCAGTTCAGGAGGCGAAGGACCATCCAGAGGAAGCCGTCAATGCACTGGCCGAGGCGAATGCCATCAAGCCAGACAAAACCGAGCAGATCCAGGCGCGGAAGGTACTGGATGTGACCCTCTCAATTCTGTACTCAAAGGCCAACACCGCGCATCAGCTCGGGCTCAATGTGCCAGCCGATTGGGAGTCTGCTCTCAGCCTGCTTGAGAACTATGAGCAACTGAAGACAACCATGCAGCCGGCGGACTTCTACACGAACCAGTTCGTTCCGAAATCTGCCTGAGAGACCGGCGGGGCGAATGAGTGTCGCAATCGATATCACGGGGCTAAGCAAGTCTTATTCAGTCCCAAAAGGAGAGATCCGGGCGCTCGGTCCTGTCGATCTCTCCATCCCGCCCGGCCAGTTCGTCTCCCTGGTCGGTCCCTCCGGCTGTGGCAAGAGCACACTGCTTATGATCATCGCCGGCCTCGTTTCCGCAACCCAAGGGACTGTCGCGATCTCCGGCAGACCGGTTACGTCACCGGTGACCGATCTCGGGATCGTCTTCCAATCCTGCGTTCTGGTCGACTGGCGCAGCGCGCTCGACAACGTGCTGCTCCAGATCGAGCTCCGCGGCCTTTCCCGAAAGGAGTACCGGCCGAAGGCCGAGGCATTGCTTCGCTCCGTCGGACTGGGCGGCTTTCTCGACCGCCGACCCTACGAACTGTCCGGTGGGATGCAGCAGCGCACTGCCTTTTGCCGCGCTCTCATCCACGATCCGCCGCTGATGCTGCTCGATGAACCACTCGGCGCCCTGGATGCAATGACCGGCGAGCAGCTTCGCGGCGATCTTGAGACGCTCTGGATGCAGCGGTCGATGACCGTCGTGCTGGTCACGCACAGCATCGAGGAGGCAGTCCAACTTTCCGACGAAGTGATGGTCATCTCGCCTCGCCCCGGGCGAATTGTGCGTCGTATCCCGATCGACCTGCCGCGGCCCCGTGACTTCACGTTACGCCAGCGTGCCGCATTTTCAGAACATGTGACAGAGATCAAGGAAATCTTCCGCGGCTACGGCGTGTTATGATGGAAACACGCTCGATGGCGGCGCCGCGCCGCATCTTTTCCCGGCCTGCATTCGGAATACTGGGCGCGCACGCCACGCCCTTCATTTTCGCGCTAGTGCTTATCGCGATCTGGCATTTCGCGGTACTGATATTCGGCATCCCCGCGTACATCCTGCCGGCGCCGCTCGCCATTGCGCTGCAGTTCGTTCGTAACTGGCCGGTGATACGCGATGCCACCGTCGTCACCGGGATGGAGACGCTGGGCGGTTTCACCCTGGCGATCGCGATCGGTGTGCCTCTTTCGCTGGTGGTCGCGTTCTCACCGCTTCTCCGACGTACTTTCTATCCCCTGGCCGTGACACTCGAGATGGTACCAAAGATCGTGTTCGCACCGATTTTTGTGACCTGGTTCGGATTCGGTATTCTCCCGAAGTTCCTCATCGTTTACCTTGTCTGCTTCTTCCCGATCCTGCTGAACGGGATTCTTGGGTTCACCTCGCTCGGCACCGACCTCGACCGCTTCTGCCGTTCGACCGGAGCCGGGCCGCTCAGGAGTTTTATCCAAATCCGCCTGCCTGCCGCCCTGCCGCAGCTCTTTGTCGGTCTGAAGGGCGCAGCGGTGAACGCCACCGTCGGCGCGACGATTGCCGAATGGATCGGTGGCGACGCAGGCCTTGGTTACCAGATCCAGATTGCGTCGGGGAATCTGCGCATGGACGTCGCCTTCGCGATCATCATCATGCTCGCTGCACTTGGGCTGCTGCTGTTCTGGCTCGTTGTCGTAGCCGAACGGCTGATCATCCCGTGGCACGTATCGCAACGCGCTCACCGCAAGGAGCGAGTCTGACATGAACCGCTATCCCCGGGATGCGCTCGTTACCTTCGCCACTTCCCTGCTTCAGCACGCAGGACTTGATCGAGACAAGGCGGACGTCACGGCCGATGGGCTCGTCACCGCCGACGCAATGGGGCATTCCACCCACGGGCTTGCACTCCTGCCCGAATATCTGGAGGAGATTGCTGCCGGCTCAATGACCCGTAGCGGCGAGCCGACAATTCTGACCGACCGGGAGGCGGCACAGGTTTGGGATGGCCGGCGTTTGCCTGGGCTCTGGTTGACCAAACGTGCCCTGGATGCGGCGGCGTCACGCGCCACCCGGCTAGGTACCGCCTCAGTGGTGATTCGCCGCAGCCACCATATTGGCGCTTTGGCGGTGTTCCTGCCCCGCCATGCCGACGATGGGCACATGGCTCTGGTCACCTGCTCCGATCCCTCCGCCGCTCAGGTCGCGCCCTTCGGGTCCGCCGAGCCGCTGCTCACGCCCGATCCGCTCGCTGCTGTGATCCCGACCAAGGACAAACCAATCCTGATCGACATCTCGAGTTCGATAACGACCGCTGCAATGACCTCACGACTTGCGGCTGAGCGCCGGCGTTACCCGGCAGCGTGGGCAATCGATGCCTCTGGCGCTCCAACGGAAGACCCGTCTGTGTTGGGAGCACACCCGCCCGGAGCCCTGCTTCCGATCGGCGGTCTCGATCATGGCCATAAGGGGTTCGCCCTTGCGCTTCTTATCGAGGCACTGACTCAGGGCCTATCGGGCTACGGTCGCGCTGATGGCGAAACCCGATGGGGCGCCTCGGTTTATGTGCAGGTCTGGGATCCGTCGTTCTATGGCGGCCTCGCCTCGCTTCAGCGCCAAACAAGCTGGCTCGCCGCCGCATGCCGGGCCTGCCGCCCACAAGACGCCGCAAAGCCCGTGCGTCTTCCAGGCCAGCATGCGCTCGAGAACCTCGCCGTGGCCCTGGTTGAGGGCGTCTCTTTGCATGACACCATAATGCCGCCACTGAGGGATGTGGCCCTCGCCCGGGGCATCACCCCTCCTTCGCCGCTTTAGGGCGCGTTCATCCTGACTGGAAACGCCGGGTTCCCGTACACCTCTCCCGCCCTGCGGGAGAGGTCGCCGCACGGCAGCGCGGCGGGTGAGGGTGCCGCGATCCTCGCGGTGACGACGGCGAGCGCGCGCGGGCCGGACGACTTCCGCGCCCGCCTCGCCCGGTTCCACTCCCTGTCGCACCTGACGATCGAAGTGCAGCCCGCCCAGGGGCACGCCAAGGGGCATCGCATCGCCGCGTGAGGCTCACTAGTGTACCATGACGCCACGCCGGAGGTACCGGCGATGCCCCCAAGGAGGCGCAGTCGATGGACATCGCACGCTTTCTGCCCTCGCGCGATCAATGGCGCGCCTTGTTCCAGCGCCACGCCAAGCAGGCCGTCAATCGCGGCATGGGCCTGCCACCGCACAAGGACAAGCCGTCGAAAGAGCAGGTCGGCGCACATTTCGGATACTGGTTCCTCGCGATGATCGCGATCTTCCTGTTTCAGAACTGGTGGATCGCGCATCAGGAGGTTGAGACCATCCCGTACAGCCAGTTCCTTCAGCTCGTGCAAGAGCACAAGGTGGATTCGGTCCAGGTGGCAGGACAGAGCGTCACCGGCAAGCTGAAGGAGAAACTGCCGGACGGGCGGATCCTGTTCTCGACCACCGCGGTCGCGCCGGATCTCGCGGATATGTTGCGCAAGAATGGCGTGACATTCACCGGGGTTGAGACCAATGGTTTCTTGTCCAACCTGCTTGGATGGCTGCTGCCGACGGTCGGCTTCTTCGTGTTGTGGGCGTTCTTTTGGCGGCGTGCGGTGGGCAACATGGGCGGCGGGCTGATGTCGATCGGCCGTTCGCGCGCCAAGGTGTATGTCGAGACCGACATCAAGACGACTTTTGCCGACGTTGCCGGCAACGACGAGGCGAAGGAGGAGCTGCGCGAGATCATCGCCTTCCTGAAAGATCCTGTCGGCTACGGGCGGCTCGGCGCGCATGTGCCCAAGGGGATTCTGCTCGTGGGGCCGCCCGGCACCGGCAAAACGCTGCTCGCCCGCGCCGTGGCCGGCGAGGCGAGCGTACCGTTCTTTTCGATCTCTGGCTCGGAGTTCGTCGAGATGTTCGTGGGCGTGGGCGCGGCGCGGGTGCGCGACCTGTTCGCCCAGGCGCGGGCGCAGGCTCCGGCCATCGTTTTCATCGACGAACTGGATGCGCTCGGCCGTGCGCGAGGCGTGTTTGGCACCGGCGGCGGGCACGACGAGAAAGAGCAGACGCTCAATCAGCTCCTGGTCGAGCTCGACGGCTTCGACCCGCAGTCCGGGGTGGTGCTGCTGGCGGCAACCAATCGGCCCGAAATCTTAGATCCCGCGCTACTGCGCGCCGGGCGCTTCGACCGGCAGGTACTGGTCGATCGGCCCGACAAACCCGCGCGCGAGGCGATTCTGTCGATGTACTTGCGACGAGTGAAGGCGGCGCCGGACGTCAGCCCGGCGCAACTCGCTGAGCTCACCACTGGGCTGACCGGTGCCGACCTTGCAAACGTGGTGAACGAGGCGGCGCTGCTGGCCACGCGCCGGCACGCCGATGCGGTGACGATGGCGGACCTGACCGAGGCGGTCGAGCGCGGCGTCGCCGGACTGTCGCGGAAGTCGCGCGTGCTGTCGCCCGAGGAACGGCGTACGGTGGCCTATCATGAAATGGGCCATGCGTTGGTGGCGTTGTCGCTGCCTGGCACCGATCCGGTGCACAAGGTTTCCATCATTCCTCGCGGGGTCGGCGCACTGGGCTACACCATCCAACGCCCGACGGAGGACAAATTCCTGATGAGTCGTGAGGAGCTGGAGGCGCGCATGGCGGTGCTGCTCGGCGGCCGAGCAGCGGAACGGGTGGTGTTCGGCCGAGTCTCCACCGGAGCGGCCGACGATCTGCAACGCGTCACCGACACCGCTCGGGCCATGGTGACGCGCTATGGGATGGACGATGAGATCGGACCGATCAGCTTGGAGCGCGAACCACGCAGTTTCCTTGGTACACAGATGCCGGAACCGCAGCAGCACAATTACAGCGAAGCGACGGCGCAGGCGATCGACCGTGAAGTGCACAACCTTGTGCAGGCGGCGATGGACCGTGCCACCGGTATTCTGACCGAGCGGCGGGCGGTGCTGGAGACATGTGCGCAGGCGCTGTTGCGGAAGGAGACGTTGGACGCTGACGAGCTTGCTGCGTTGGTCAGCAGTCCAGCGAGGCAGACAGTGCCGGCGCAATAGCTTCTGCGAAGCAGCAAGAGAAAGTAAGGAGAAGATTCACCACAGAGGCGCAGAGACCGGAGAGTATCTCTGAGCCTCTCTGGTGAGCACAGCCGCAGTTACGGCGTCGGGGGGTTGGGAATTATCCGCACCTTGTCGCCGTCATTCAGATTGACGGGGGGTTGCAGAATGACCTTGTCGCCCTCGTTGACACCCTCGCTGACTTCGACTTCGGTACCGAAGTCCGTGGCAATCGCAATCTTGTGAAGATGGACGATGCCGTTGTCGACCACCGCGACCTGCATGCCGTTCTGATTGAAGATGATCGCGGATGCAGGCACCATCAGGGCAGGAGACGCGCGCGGGATCTGCAGCTCGACGGTGCAATATATCCCCGGCGTCAAGGTACCCTTCGGGTTGGGTAAGTCGACCTCCGTAAGCAGGGTCCGGGTCCCCGGCTGGAGGGCGTCCGCAATCCGCGTCACCTTGCCGCGGAAAGTTAGGTTAGGCATGTCCGGGACGCGAACGATGGCGTCGACCCCGGGCTTCACACCAAAAGCATTCTCCTGCGGGACATAGACCCAAACGCGGATCACATCGCTGTGCACCATCGAAAACATTGAGGTACCGCTCGTCGCGTCAGCGGCGATCAGGCTGCCGACATCGATGTTCCGCTGAGTAATCACTCCATCGAAGGGCGCCACCACCTGCTGGTAGGCCTTCTGCTGGCTTTGATACTTCAGCTGCGCCTGCACAGCCGCGGCATTGAGTTGGGCAGCCAGTGTCGCGTTCTGTTGAGCCTGATAGCTATAACGATCGACGTCGCCTTGCTCCTGCGTGTACCAGCCCTGCTTGGCGAGGATGGAAGAGCGGATGGTGGTCACCTGTGCCGACTTGCGTTCCGCGTCGTTTTGGAGTTGCGTTGCCACGGCTTGCGCTAGGCTATTCTGGTATTGGGCGACCTGGTCCTCAACTTCGGGTGCGGTGATCTCCGCGAGGAGCTGCCCCGCTTTGACGTGATCGCCGATATCGACAAAGCGCTTTAGCACATAGCCACTTGCGCGGGCGTAAATGTTTGCCTGCTCGAAGGCGAGTGTTGTGCCAGGCAGCGTCACGTCCACGTCGCCGTAACGTCGCGCCACCTCATCAACCCTCACGCGCGGCACGAAATTGGCTTGCTGCTCCGCAGTTTGGACGACCTGGAGATGCTGCGTGTAATGCCGCCATACACCCTCAGCGAGCGCACCAGAAAAGAGCACGAGCACGCCGACCCCGACCAGCCAGCCGTGGGACCTGCTCGGCCTTCCGGGCTTGGCCGGTGGCAGTTGGACGATATCGCCATCAGGTGCCGGGGAAAGCCGCTGCGGCGCTTCCGAGGCGGGCGATCGGTTGATCTCGTTCATTCAGGTGTCTCCGCGAAGACGCCGTGCGCCTGCTTGCCGTCATTGCCTTTGCGCAGCATCGCGAACAGGTAGGGCACGACCAAAAGTGTGGTCGGGGTTGCGAACAGGAGGCCGCCGACGACCGCGCGCGCGAGGACGGCATTCTGTTCCTCGCCCGGGCCGCCGATTGCCATCGGGATCATGCCGACGATCATCGCGGTCGCCGTCATCAGCACCGGCCGAATGCGGGTGTGTCCCGCCGAGATCGCCGCATCGAACGCCTTCATGCCGCCGAGTTGCTGCTCGCGTGCGAACGTGACGAGCAGGATCGAGTTTGCCGAGGCAACCCCGACCGCCATGATCGCGCCCATCAGCGCCGGGACGCTCAGCGTGGTATCGGTGATGTAAAGCATGGTGACGATGCCGCAGAACGTTGCCGGCAATGCCAGGATGACGACAAACGGATCACCAAAATTCTGATAGTTCACGACCATCAGCAAGTAGACGAAAACGGCGGCGAACAAGAGGCCGATGCTCATATCGCCGAAGGCGTTGTTCATGCTCGGAATTTGACCGGTCACCTGTATCGTGTTGCCGGGGGAAAGATCTTTCCGCAGACCTGCCGTGATCTTCCGGATCTCTCCGGCGATGCTGCCGAGATCACGCCCCTGGGTACTGGCGTAGACCTCGTAGACCGGCTGGATGTTGGCTTGATTCGCACTGCCAGGCACCGAGTCGCGCGTGAAGGTCGCCACATTGCTGAGCTCGCCCGGCACCGGCTGGGCCGTCGGCGGGGCGGTTCCCGTGCTGACCGGTGTATTGCCGAGGTCGTCGAGCGAGCTAACCTGGTATTCCGGCGTCTGGACGGCGATGTAATACGGGATCCCGTTTGTCGGGTCCGTCCAAAAATTAGGCGCCACTTGTTCGGACGAACTCAGGCTCGTGCCAACGTTGTTACCGATGTCGCTCGCGGTGATGCCGAACTGCAGGGCCCGCGCGCGGTCGATCTGGACGTAGAAATCGGGGGCATAGACCTCCTGCTGGAGATGGGCGTCGACAACGCCCGGAATAGCGGCGATGCGGCGGCACAGCTCATTGGCGATGCGCAGGTTTCTTGCTCTGTCATAACCGACAGTGCGAACGTCGATCTGCGCGGTGAGCCCGAAATTCAAAATCTGCGTGGCCATGTCCGCAGGCTGCAAATAGAACAAATCCTCGGGGAACGCCGCCGGCAGCACCTCCCGCAATTTGCGGACATAGTCGGCCGTTGGCGCATGACCCTCGTTCAGCGAGATCATGATCACGCCGTCGTTGACTGCGATGGTCGTGCCGTCCGAGAACGCCCAGTTATATGAGCGTGCCGGCACCCCGAAATTGTCGACGATCAGGTCGAGGTCTCGCTTCGGAATGATCTGGCGGATCTTGTCCTCAACCGCCTGGAAAATCTGCTCCGTCACCTCAATGCGGGTGCCCGGCGGCGCGCGGACGTGCAACTGGATCATGCCGCCATCGATTGCCGGATAGAAATCGCGACCGACAGAGACGAACATCACGGCGCCGAGGGCGAGCACCAGGACAGCGAGGATCGGGACGATGATCCGGCGGGTCAGCAGCATTGTGAGCAGACGGACATAATTTTGGCGCAGACGCTCGAACGCGCGCTCGAACGAGGCGTGGAACCGGGCGAAGAAGCCGTTGCCGGAATTTTCCGCCGACGCGCTGTGTGCCTGACCCTTCAGTAACTGACCGATCGTGATCGGCGTAAGGGTCCGCGACAGGCCATAGGATGCCAGCATCGCGAAGACGACGGCGAGGCCCAGCGGCGTGAACAGATATTTGGCAGGTCCCTCAAGGAAGATCACCGATGTAAAGACGCAGCTGATCGACAGGGTCGAGACCAGCGTCGGCATCGCGATTTCGGCGGCGCCGTGAAGCGTCGCCTTCGGCAGCGGCATTTTCTCCTCGTCGAGGAGGCGGTAGGTGTTCTCGATCGTCACCGTCGAATCATCGACGAGAATGCCGACCGCGAGCGCGAGTCCACCCAGTGTCATCGTATTGATCGTCTCGCCGAGGAAGTAGAGGGCGACGAGCGAGGTCAGCATCGCCAGCGGGATCGAGATCATGACGACAATCGTCGGTCGCCATGAGCCGAGGAATAGCAGGATCATCAGCGCCGTGAGCCCGGCCGCGATCGCGCCTTCGCGAAGCACGCCGACCACCGATGAGACGACGAACACAGACTGATCGAACAACGACTTGATGACCATGCCGGCTGGCGCCGCGGCCCGCGCGATGTTCAGCACGTGCTTGACCGCATTGACGACCGTCAGGGTCGAAGCGTTGCCGTTCTTGATGATGCTGAGCAGCACAGAACGCTTGCCGTCCGCTCTCACGATGTTCTGTTGCACCAGGTTCCCATCTCGGACGTGACCGATATCCCTGAGGAACACGGTGGCGCCGTTCGAATATCCGACCGGGATGTCGTTCAGCGCCTCGATCGTCGGCGGCATCGCATTGGTGCGGACGGTGTAATCGGTCTTGCCGATCTTCTCGTCGCCGCCTGGCAGGGTCAGGTTCTGAGCGTTGACCGCATTCACCACCTGCAGCGGTGTTAGGCCCTTGGCGAGAAGCTTCGTCTGATCGATGTCGACCATGATCTGCCGGTATTTACCACCGGCTGGCGTAGGCAATGTGACGCCGTGGATCGGCGCAACCATCTGTCGCAGCTTGTAGATACCGTAGTCGTAGAGTTGCGACTCGTTGAGGATGTCGGAGCTGAGGCTGATCTGCAGGACGGGCACCGCGGACGCGCTGTACTGAACCACTACCGGCGGTTCGATCCCAATTGGCATCAAGGCGCGGATCGCGTTCGTGGCGGCGACGATCTGGGAGATCGCAAGGTCGAGGTTGACGTCCGGCTGGAAATAGATCTTCTGGACCGAAATGCCGTTCACGGTCTCGGCTTCGATGTCCCTGATTCCATTGACGTTCGAACTGATCGAGTACCTGACTATAGGTGGTGACGCGCTGCTCCATCTCCGTCGTGTCGAGGCCGGTGTACTGCCAGATGACCGAGACCACCGGGATATTGATCTCCGGGAAGATATCGGTCGGCATTTCAACGGCTGCGGTGACCCCGAGAAACAGGATTAGCGCTGCCACCACGTAAAAGGTGTGGGGGTATTTCAGTGCGAAGCGAACGAGTCCCAAGCAATGCCTCCGGTCATTCTATGGCGCAACTTGCTGCCTGCATGTGTTGCATTCACGTCCTCGGTAAGGCGATCCGCTCGATACTCTTCCCCCTATCAGCGACAGCGGGGCGCGGTTACTTTTGCCGACCGCCAGCCGGAGACGGCCGCCCTTGGCCGCATTGCCGACCACACCTTCCGGTGTGACCATGGCGAACTGGGTGTCACCCTTCTCGAGCGCCGCCGTTGTGGCCATCGGTCGTGCCGGCGATCCTGATGGCGCATTCAATCCCGCGCGAGCCGAAGATAACAAACGCGGGAGCGGCCATCCTGACGATGACCTGGTCCATTGACGGAGCCCTTCCACTGATGCAGTGAGCCTCGCCGGAGGCCCCGCGAGGCAGATGGGCTGCCTCTGGAGGTTCTCAACCATACCGCTAAGCTTACTGCTCAAGCCGCAAGCAAGCACGTGCTCGCAGCATAACAGCATGCCATCGGAGAATGACCGCGGAACGCGACGCAATACGCGCGCATATCAGCACGACCGGCAGAGATTGCAACCCGCGTATCATTTGCGCGCATAGCCGACCCATCGGTCCAGCCCCAGCTACCGGTGCAGCGATGCTGCGGAACAGGAGTTTACCGGTGCAGCGATGCTGCGGAACAGGAGTTGAGGATGGAGCAGATCGAAATTGCCGGGACCGGGATGACATCGTCTCGCATTGCTCTCGGGACCTGGGCGATCGGCGGATGGATGTGGGGCGGCACCGACGAACAGCAGTCAGTCGCAACGATCCATGCCGCGCTCGAGCGTGGCATCACCATGATCGACACCGCGCCTGCATACGGTTTCGGACGTGCTGAGGAGATCGTCGGCCGGGCGCTGGCCGAAGGCGGTCGGCGCGAAAAGGTGCTGATCGCCACCAAGGTTGGGCTGAACTGGCACGACGGGAAGGTATTCCGCGATGCCAGCCCCCGGAGGATCCGCCAGGAGATCGAGGACTCGTTACGCCGACTGCGAACCGATCGGATCGATCTCTATCAGGTGCATTGGCCGGATCCCTCCGTGCCGATCGAGGAGACAGGGCGGGAGCTGAACCGGCTTTTGCAGGAGGGGAAAATTCGGGCAATCGGGGTGAGCAACTTCTCAGCCGCCGAGATGGAGGGGTTCCGCGCGGTGGCGCCGCTGCACAGCGTGCAGCCGCCGTACAACCTGTTCGAGCGCGAGGCCGAAGCCGAGGTGCTGCCGTATGCGCAGCGCCATCACCTAACCGTGCTTGCCTACGGGGCGCTCTGCCGTGGTTTGCTGAGCGGGCGCATGCAAGCCGGCACCCGGTTCACCGGCGATGACCTGCGCCGCACGGATCCCAAGTTCCAACAGCCGCGCTATGGCCAGTACCTCGCCGCGGTCGATGCACTCGCGCAGTTCGCCGGCGAGCGCTATGGCCGCAGCGTGCTGGCGCTGGCGGTGCGTTGGATCCTCGACCTCGGTGAGACGATTGCACTGTGGGGCGCTCGCCGGCCCGACCAACTCCATCCTGTGGCCGAGGTCAGCGGCTGGACGCTCGATGCCGCCGCGTTGCAGGAGATCGAGACGATCCTCCGGCGCCACGTCAAGGACCCGGTCGGCCCGCAATTCATGGCACCGCCGCTGAAGCCCGCGGCACGCGCCGCCGCCTGAACGTGGCGCCGGCTCTTCCGGACCATCGATCGACGGGCAGGCCTGGCCGCCGACGAGCCCAGGCGCGCCTGTGGCGTGGACATGTTGCATTGCATCAGACCGCGCCCACATGCCCCCCGACCATGCCGATTCCATGTGGTCGCATGCAGGTTGGGAATGAGCCATGTTACAGACTTCCGTCTCGACGCGCGCCTCGATTTCGCCAGCGGTCGCGGGACTCTCGGATCGGCAGGCGGGTACGCCGCCGGTTCGGAGCGAGTTCGCCGCATTCGGCGCAATCAATTGGGGAGCGATCGACCTCAACCTGCTGATCGTGTTCGACGCCGTGATGCAGGAGCGCAACCTCACCCGGGCGGGCCGGCGATTGGGTCTGAGTCAGCCGGCAGCCAGCCACGCGTTGGCGCGGTTGCGGGCGACGCTGAAGGACGATCTGTTCGTCCGCACGCCGGACGGCATGCAGCCGACCGCACGGGCGCAGCAGATGGCCGAACCGGTGCGCGACGCGCTGCGCACGCTGCGCTTCACTCTGGAACCGGAAGAATTCGATCCGGCGACAGCGGCCAGGACTTTTACAATAGCGGTGAACAACCATGCCGCCCGAGCCATCGTGCCCGAATTGGCACGTCGGGTGTCCGAGATGGCGCCGCATGTCAGCCTGGATGTGCAGCCGGTCGGGCAGCGTGATGTGTTGGATCAGCTCGATCTGGGGGCGGACGTCGCGCTGACCAGGCTGGTCGATGGCGGTGAGCGGTTCAAGTGCGTGGGTATCATGGAAGACGATTTCGTTGTGATCTTCGACCGCGACCATCCGGCAAGCCAGGCTCCTGTTTTCACCGCGGAACACGTGGCGGAAATTCCGCACGTTCTGACGAGCTCCACCGGGGATGACACGACTTTCATCGACGAGGCGTTGGAGCAACGCGGGCTCGCGCGGAAGATAGCAGTGCGCGTCCCGATGCTGTCGATCGTGCTGATGCTGGTCGGCTCCGACAGCCTCGCGGTGCTGCCGCGGCGGGTCGCTCTGGACCTGACACGAATCTGCCCGCTGGTGATGCGCGATTTGCCTTTCCCCTCGCCGCGGGTCTCGCTCGCCATGCTCTGGCATCGGCGGATGGACAGTCATCCGGCTCAACGTTGGCTCAGGGGAATGATCCGTTCGTCTGTCGAGCCACGCAAGTTGCACGCCGAGCAGCCGTGAAGCGCTTTGGTGCACGGAATTCATGCACCAAAGCGTCGACAAATCCGTCCCGACCCTCGCCGCCAACACGCAGCTGCCCCGAGCGGCGTCGCTGCCGCATCGGGCTCCCATTGAAGGATCAGGCCTTGGCTTCCAACCCTGCTGTCAAGCCCGCCGCCTATACGACCGACGCGGGCGATACGTCCGTGCCCAGAGCGGCACAGACGCACGAGAAATACGAACGGCTGATCGCGCGGGCGAAGGGTATTCCCTCGATCCCGACGGCGGTCGTCTGGCCATGCGAGGAGCACGCCCTGGCCGGCCCCATTGATGCCGCCGAGGAGAACATCATCGCGCCGATCCTGGTCGGGCCCGCAAAGCGGATCCGCGCAGTGGCCCAGAAAGCCGGCCTCGACATCGGCCGTTTCTCGATCGTCGATGTCGCAACCGAGGAAGAGGCCGCGGCCGCCGCCGTGCGCCTTGTCCGCGACGGCAAGGCGCAGAGCCTCATGAAGGGCAGCCTGCACACCGACGTGCTGATGCACGAGGTCGTAGCCAAGGAGAGTGGGCTGCACACGGGGCGGCGAATCAGTCACGTCTTTGTGATCGACGTGCCGACCTACCCCGAGGTTCTGTTCGTCACCGACGCGGCGATCAACATCTTCCCTGATCTCGAGACGAAGCGCGACATTGTTCAAAACGCGATCGACCTGCATATCGGCCTCGGTCTCGGAGAGCCGCGTGTGGCGATCTTGTCGGCGGTCGAAGTGATCAACCCAAAGATCCCCGGCACCACAGATGCGGCAAGCCTCTGCAAGATGGCTGAGCGAGGTCAGATCACCGGCGGGATTCTCGACGGGCCGCTGGCGATGGACAATGCAATCAACGCCGAGGCCGCGGCGATCAAGGGCATTCATTCGCCGGTTGCGGGGCATGCGCAGATCCTCGTCGTGCCCGATCTCGAAGCCGGCAACATGCTCGCAAAAAACATGATCTTCCTTGGCCAGGCCGATGCCGCCGGCATCGTGCTTGGGGCCACGGTGCCCATCATCCTGACGAGCCGCGCCGACAGCGTGCGGACGCGCATGGCCTCCACCGCCATCGGTGCCCTGTACGCTCATCACCTGGCCGAGCAGCGGGTTCAAGCAGCGAGCCGCGCATGAGCGACACAGTTCTCTGCCTCAATGCGGGCAGCTCGAGCATCAAGTTCGAACTCTTCGAGGTCTTGCCGGGCGACGATCCGCAACTGGCATTCAGGGGTCAGCTCGATGGCATCGGGTTCCGACCTCACCTGACCGCCAAGCGCGGCAGCGATGTGCAATTGGTCGATCGAACGTACGCGAGGCAGGAGATCCCGGACGTTGCCGCTGCTGTATCGAAGCTGACCGAATGGCTTCGCGAGCACCTGAAGGGCGAGGTGCCGATAGTCGTCGGGCATCGTCTCGTCTTCGGAGGTACGCGCTATTCGCTGCCGGTGATGATCGATGACGATTCTCTCCGCTACCTGCGTTCGCTCGTACCGCTCATGCCGCTTCATTTGCCGGTCGAGCTAGCGCCGGTCGAGCATATCCATGCGCAGTTGCCCGAGATGCCCCAGGTCGCGGTGTTCGATACCGGGTTTCATCGCGGCCACGACGAACTGTTCCAGAGGCTGCCGATACCGGAGGCGCTGCACCGCGAGGGCGTGCAGAGCTACGGCTTTCACGGCATCTCCTACGAGTACATCGCCGGGCGCCTGAAAGAAATCGATCCCTCATTGGCCAAGGGCCGGGTCGTCGTCGCCCATCTCGGCAACGGCTGCTCGATGTGCGCGCTCGTCGGCGGCAGGAGCGTCGAAGCGAGCTGGGGATTCTCTGCCCTCGATGGCCTGCCGATGGGGACTCGGCCGGGGCGCCTGGATCCGGGTGTACTTCTCTATCTTTTCCAGAACAAGCACATGTCGGTCGAGCAGGTCCAGGAGCTGCTTTATCACGACTGCGGCTTGAAGGGCTTGTCGGGCGTAAGCAGCGACGTTCGCGAGCTTCTGGCGAGCGAGGATCCGAGGGCCCGGTTCGCTTTGGACTACTTCAGCTTGCGTGGCGCGCGCATGGTGGCGGAGCTGGCCACGGTGATGGGGGGCATCGACGGGCTCGTCTTCACTGCCGGGATCGGCGAGAGTGCGGCGCCCGTCCGCGCCAATATCGGATCGAGGTTGTCCTGGCTCGGCGTGGCGATCGATGCGGAGGCAAATGCCCGACACGGGCCACGCATCTCGTCAAAAGACAGCGCCGTCGTCTGCTACGTCATACCAACGAACGAGGAGCTCATGATCGCGCGTCATGCTCTGGCGCTGGTTCGGCGGTCGGCGTGATCGGCGTCCGACGCAGATCTTTCTGCAACGACGCAAATGGCCACAACAACTTTGACAGAGCCAGGCGCTGTCCCGGCGCGAGAAGGAGAATCCAGCCGTGACCGAACTTTCGACCGCCTCAGCCAAGCTTCCTGCATCATCCAAAGCGCGGGAAGGGTTGCAGGAACAAATCAGCAAACTGGCGCCGATGGCCCTGAATGAATTCAGCGGGCTGGCACCGATGGCTTTCATTGAGTATTGGCGTGACTTCGCGCAAAGGTCGGTCCTGTTTTTGGACATTCTGCGCCGGCGCGGCAATCAGTACGAGGAGATGCGGACGCGTCCCATCAATTCGGTTCTGATCTATGACTTCGAGATTGTGCTGCGAGGTGACACGCTGACACGACCAGTCAATTACGCGCTGGTCCGTGTAATCCCCCCGGCCGGCGTCGAGATCGACGAGCGCAAGCGGCCGGTAGTCGTCATCGACCCTCGCGCCGGCCAGGGGCCAGGTATCGGCGGCTTCAAGGCGGTCAGCGAGATCGGCGATGCGTTCAAGTTCGGACATCCGGTCTATTTCATAGGCTTCACTGCGGATCCGGTGGACGGCCAGCGCGTCGAGGATGTGGCGCATGCGCACACCGTGTTTATCGAAAAGGTGGGCTCACTCCATCCCGAGTCACCGGGGAAGCCTTTCGTCGTCGGGAATTGTCAGGCCGGGTGGCACGCGATAATGGCCGCCTGCATGCGACCCGATGTGTTCGGGCCAATCCTCATCCCCGGCGCGCCACTGTCTTACTGGGCCGGCGTCCATGGGAAGAACCCGATGCGTTACCTGGGCGGGATGCTCGGCGGGGGCTGGCTTGCCCGTCTGACAAGCGATCTCGGCAACGGCATCTTCGACGGCGCCTGGCTGATCGCGAACTTCGATGCCGGCAGTCCCTCCAACACCTTTTGGGGCAAGGGGTACAACGTCTGGGCGAATCCGGATCAGCAGGAGAAGCGTTATCTTGAGTTCGAGAAATGGTGGGGCGATTTCATTCTGCTGCGCGGAGAAGAGCTGCAATATATGGTCGATAATCTTTTCATAGGCAACAAACTCTCGACGGCGCAGCTCGTCACGAGCGACGGCATCCGCCTCGATCTGCGTGAGATCAGGTCTCCGATCATATGTTTCTGCTCGGAGGGTGATAATATCACCCCGCCGCAGCAGGCTCTTGATTGGATCCTCGACAACTACGAGAGCGTCGACGACATCCGGCGTGCCGGCCAGACAATCCTTTACTGCCTGAACCAGAAAGTCGGGCACCTGGCTATCTTTGTGGGCACCGCGGTGGCCGCAAAGGAGCACGCGGAGTTCATGAACTACATGGAACTCGTCGACGCGGTGCCGCCCGGGCTCTACGAATTCGTCATCAGCCAGAAGCCGCAGGGCGAGACAGCAGGCGCAACCGGATCCGCAGCCAACTCGACGCGCCGATCTCGTTGCAGGGCTCGTTCCAAGGCGCCGCTCAGGCGTTCCAGGACTCGCTGTCCACGGAGCCCTATCTGATCGCCGCGGCACTGATATCAGTGTACATTATCCTGGGCATCCTGTACGAAAGCTACATCCTGCCGCTGACGATCCTGTCCACGCTGCCCTCCGCGGGCGTCGGCGCGCTGCTGATGCTGATGATCGCGCATGTCGATCTGTCGGTGATCGCCATGATCGGCATCATCCTGCTGATCGGGATCGTAAAAAAGAACGGCATCATGATGGTCGACTTCGCCATCAATGCCGAGCGGCGGGACGGGATGCAGCCGCTGGAGGCGATCCGCCCGGCCTGCCTGCTGCGCTTCCGCCCGATCCTGATGACCACGATGGCGGCACTGCTGAGCGGGCTGCCGCTGATGCTGGAGCACGGGGCCGGATCGGAGATGCGTCAGCCGCTCGGCTACGCGATGGTCGGCGGGCTGATGCTCAGTCAGGTGCTGACGCTGTATACGACACCGGTGATCTATCTCTATCTCGACAGGTTCCAGCACTGGCTGGCGCCGCACCGGCACGCGCGCCTGCCTCGATTGGCGGAGAAGCTCGGCGAAGCCACCGTCGGCTGAAGCGATCTACCTCAACGTGCCGCAGCCGCCAGAAGCCGGAGGTCAGCCACTGGGCGCGCACCCGTATGGCTGATCACTTCGGCGGCGGCGATGCTGCCGAGTTGCCCGCAAACGGAGAGCAGACGCCCGCCGGCGAGCCCGGCAAGGAACCCCGCCGCATAGGCGTCCCCCGCCCCGGTCGTGTCCACCACCTGCGTAGGTTCAGCCGCCACCGACACCGTCTCGGCCCCGCGCAGGATCACGCTGCCGGCTCCGCTCCGCGTCAGCACGGCCAGCCCCACATCCCGGCGAGCCGCTTCCATCGCCTCCTCGAACGCGTTCACCTCATAGAGGCTGGTGACCTCCATTTCATTCGCGAACAGGATATCCACGTCACGCCGCACCAGCGCACGAAATGCCGCCCGATGGCGATTGACACAAAACGGATCGGACAGCGACAGCGCAACTTGCCGCCCAGCCGCATGCGCGGCTGCGGCGGCGCGCCGGAATGCCGCCTGTGCCGCCGGTGGATCGAACAGGTAGCCCTCCAGGTACAGCACCCCAGCATCCGCCACCAGCGCGGCGTCCACATCCGACTCGGTGAACGCGACACATGCGCCGAGATACGTGTTCATCGTCCGCTGTCCGTCCGGGGTCACCAGGATCAGGCAACGCGCGGTCGGCGCGCCACCGACCAGCGGGGCCGAGGGGAAATGCACGCCGGCCGCCGTAATGTCGTGGCGGAACACCGCACCCAACTGGTCATCCGCCACCTTACCGAGATAAGCAACGCGAGCGCCCAATGCCGCCGCCACCGCACAGGTGTTGGCCGCCGATCCGCCGCTGCTCTCCTGCCCGGGCGGCATTGTGGCGTACAGCGCCTCGGCGCGCGCCGCGTCAATTAGCGCCATACCGCCTTTTCGCATGTCGTGCTTCGACAGGAACGCGTCGTCGGCCCGTGCCACCAGATCGACGATCGCGTTGCCGATTCCCAGAACGTTGAAGCACGGCATCGCTCAGCCCCTCGCCAGGGCGGCTGAACCGCGGCGCGGCGGCAAATCGAGCCCGACGCCGACTAGGTGACCGAACAGCTCCCCGAGTCGCGCACGGTCGGTATCCGGCAGTGGCGGCTTGAGAATCGACTCGATATTGGTCCGAAGATGCGCGCGATCACCAGTACCGAACAGCACGACGTCCACGCCAGGCTCGTGGCGGGCAAAGCGATAGGCCGCATCGGTCAAGCTGCTCGCCCCACCCGCATGCACCAGGAACTCAAGGGGGTCATCGGACCGAGCCAGCCAGTCCGGCACCTTGCCCGCTTCCGCCAGCTCTCGCATCGTCCCGGCAAGCTGCGCCGGGCGGGCGAAGATGCTGCGCACCGCGAACATCAGCAGCGTGCCCACATTATGCGCGCGCGTGGCACGGAACACCGCGCGGCGGGCGTTCTGTGCCATCATGTGGAACGCCACCATCACCACGTCCCACGCTTCCTCCGGCACCGCGCGGGCGAGCATGTCGTGCTCCGGGTCGTTCGGCGCTGTCTCGGTAATCCCCAGGAAGCGGAACTTGCCCTTCTCCCGCTCTGCCAGCAGCGCCGGCACGATCACCTCGCGTACATAGTCGTAGCCGGATGGCGGCACGCCATGAAGCTGGAAGACGTCGATGCAATCCACACCGAGCTGGCGGAGCGAATTATCCAAACTTTCGACCACACGTGCCGGCGGCGTGCGTTCCGTCCCCCGCACCGCCGAGGCCTTGGTCGCGATCACGACAAAGTCGCGAGGTCGGCCGGCGATCGCCCGACCCACCACCTCTTCGGTGCCATATGCCGCCGCCGTGTCGATCAGGTTCACCCCCAAATCGAGCGCAGCGTGAACCAGCGCCACTGCCTCCGCCTCGCTCTTTCCGGTGCCGAGTCCCAGACGACTGAACCCGCCGGCGCCCAGCCCGGCGACGCTGACCTTGAGCCCGGTCCGCCCGAGCCTGCCGTAATCCATGCCTGTCTGCTCCGATCCGTTCGCAACGCAGCCTATGCGATGGCCCGTGAATCCGACACATCCGCCGCCTGATGATGCGCATGCGGATTAAGTCCCTCGACCTCGGGTTTTGGTTTGGCGCGACGCGGAGCACCGTGCTAGCCCAATTCCGATGTCTCGGTCTGACATTATCCGCAATCAGGGTGAGAAGCCTGTGTTCAAGCGACGCAAAAACGAGGATCCATCACCGGGCGAGCCGGCAACTCTGCCGGCTGGCTTGGCAGATACCGAAGCGGACCACGCCAACGGCTCGTCCGACGCGCAAGCCGCTCACCGCGACAGACCGGCCAATTCCGGTCTGGGCGTGCCACCTTTCCGTCCCGCCCCACCCAAGGAGGCGCCATTCATGGCTCGACCGCCCTTCACTCCGCCAGTTGCCCCCGTCACTCCGCCTCAACCCGGACAGCGCCCCACCTTGGCGCCGGCCCGTGCCCCGGCACGCGATCCCTCGGAGCGCCGCACCCTTGTCGTAGGCCGCGGCATCAGCGTCCAAGGTACCGTGCAGGACGCCGAACGGCTGGTCGTGGAGGGCACCGTCGAAGCCAGCATGATCCACGCGACCGAGTTGGCGGTCGCCCCTGGCGGCATGTTCAAGGGCGAGGTCGAGGTGGAAGACGCCGAGATTGCTGGTACGATGAACGGTACCCTGACCGCGCGGGGCAGCCTGATCGTCCGTGCCACCGGCCGGGTGCTCGGGACCGCGCGCTGCCGCCGCCTGCAGGTGGAGGACGGCGGCCAGATTTCGGGTCAAATGGAGATGCTGACCGACGGGGCGCGCGCCGAATCCTCGCGGACCGCCATCGAAATCGGCGGCTTGACGCGCAGCCGCAAGACAAGGGGGCACGGCCCCCGTTGCCTTCCTGCACGTGAAGCGGCTCATCATAACGGCCGACGATTTTGGGCTGTCCGAGTCGGTCAACGAGGCGGTGGAACGTGCCCATCGTGATGGTGTGCTGGGTGCCGCCAGCCTGATGGTTGCCGGTCCGGCGGCTGCTGATGCTGTGCGCCGAGCCCGACGATTACCGGACCTGCGTGTCGGATTGCACTTGGTGGTGATCGAAGGACCCGCTGTGTTGACGGCGGAAGAAAGCCCTGCTCCGGTCGATGCAAGCGGCCGGTTTCCGTCCAGCCAGATTCGACTCGGAATTGACTATTTCTTCCGGCCGGGCGTCCGCCGGCAGGTCGCGGCCGAGATCCGCGCGCAGTTCGCGGCCTTCGCGGAAACCGGTCTGCCGCTCGATCACGTCGATGCCCACAAGCACATGCACTTGCATCCAACTGTCGGGCGGCTGCTGATCGAGATCGGCCGCGACTTCGGGCTGCTCGCGGTACGGGTTCCGACGGAACCCCCGACGGTACTCGCGGCCTGCGGAACGCGTCCCTCATTCGGCGCCCAGGCATTCTTCCGCTGGGCGGCAATTCTTCGCAGGCAGGCACGCCGAGCCGGCCTGCTGACCAACGATTACTGCTTCGGCATCGCCTGGAGCGGGGGGATGACGACCCAACGCCTGCTGCGCCTTGTCCCCCGGCTTCCCGATGGGCTCAGCGAGATCTATTTTCACCCCGCGAGCCGGCCGGATCCGGCGTTAGCCGCGCTGATGCCCGGCTATCGGCACCAAGCCGAACTGGCTGCCTTGCTCGACCCGGAGGTTCGGAGGGCTTTAGAAGCGGCAGGGCAACTCACCTCCTATGGTGCCGAGACCTCGGCCACGACCCCATAGTGCCGTACCGTCCGGTCGAAGACTTGACCCGCGTTTCCGCTACCAAGCTCTGGTAAGGTGGGCGCCGTATCGTTCGAGAAGGGGCCACGGATGATCAAGCAGCCGAAGAAATATGAAGAGATGACTGATCCGCAGGCGCGTCCGCGCTACACGGGCATCGCCACGTTCTTCCGCGTTCCGCACAGCGAATCGCTGGCGGATGCCAATATCGGCCTGATCGGGGTTCCATTCGACGGTGGCGTGACCAATCGCACCGGGACCCGGCACGGGCCGCGCGCTGTCCGTGATCAGTCCTCGCTGCTGCGACGAATCAACGCTGCCACCGGCGTGCGGCCGTTCGATACGGCCCGGGTGCGCGATCTCGGCGACTGCTGGATCGAGCAGCCCTATGAGCTTGAAGGCGCGCTGGCTGAAATCGCCGAGTTCTATCGCGGCGTTGTCAGCGCCGGCGTGGTACCGCTGTCGGTCGGCGGCGACCATGCGATCAGCCTGCCGATTCTGCGTGCCGTTGCGGCGCACCGGCCGCTCGGCATGATCCATATCGACGCCCATTGCGATACCGGAAACGACTATCTCGGATCGCGTTTCCACCACGGCGCGCCATTCCGCCGCGCCACCGAGGAAGGATTGCTGGACCCGAAGCGGGTCATCCAGATCGGCATCCGCGGCAGCACCAATGATCCCGACATGTGGGGCTTCAGCCTGCGCAGCGGGATGCGCGTGCTGTCCATGGAGGAGTTCCACGACAAGGGATGGCGGTTCGCCGCCGAAGAGGCACGCCGCGTCGCGGCGGGCGGGCCGGTGTATCTTTCGTATGATATCGACAGTCTCGATCCGTCTCAGGCGCCCGGAACAGGCACGCCGGAAGCCGGCGGGGTAACCGTGCTCGAAGCGATGCGGCTGCTGCGCGCGCTGCGCGGCATCGACTTTGTCGGCGGCGATCTGGTGGAGGTATCGCCGCCCTTCGACGTTGGCAGCATCACAGCGTTCAACGGCGCCTCGCTGCTGTTCGAGATGCTGTGCCTGATCGTTGAGGCTAGGCAGCAGCGGGGTTAGTTAGTTTCCGGCGCAAAATTCAAATTCTGGCAGAGAAGTAGCGGGATTGACCGCAAGCAATTGTCCCGCCGGAGAGGCTCGGCGGGACGATCAGGGGCGGGATGTCTGGACGGCGTTGTTAATTGGCTGACTGATTGTCGATCGCGTGTCCGATATTGATCAGGTTATCGGAGATCACCCCGAGGCCAACCCAGCGCTTCATGCCATTATCGCCGCGATAACGACATCGATTGAGGCCGTGTCGTCGCTTGCTCACACTGATGCGTCCTTCGCATCCCGAGCGCCATCGCTGGCCGTTGCGGAACCATCGCTTCTTCTGTTCACGTTTGCGGGCAGTGTTCTTGCTGTTGTAATTGGGGATGCAGACCCGCTTCACTCCCTTGGCTTTTGCCGCGGCTTCGTTTTTCGCCGAGTAGAAGCCGGCATCCGCGGCAATGAGCCGGGGAATGCAGCCCAGCTTCGCTTCATGGGCCTCAAGCGCCGGGATCAGCAGCTCTGAATCACTGGGACGTTGATCGTAGATCACGTAGTCAATGACAATCTGATTCTCGGCTTCCTGGAGCTTGATCAGCTTGCCAAACTCGGTGGGCTTGCCCGACTTTCCTTTGCGGATCACCTCGGTCGATGGCTCAAAGACACTGACGATTTTGCCTTCGCTGTGGGTATCGCCCGCAAAGATGCGGGCTTTCGTTTGACGGAGCACCTGCTGAACCAGTGGCACCATCTGATCGAGCACCTGGCGCTGACCTTCCAGCACCGTCTGCCTAGCCGCGTCGGTGCAGCGCTTCACGCCAGCGCCGATCTCCTTCGAAAAGCGCTTCGCCTGCCCTACAACGCGGCTGGTCGCCTCCACCAACTTGCCATAGGCTCGCTTCATCTTGTCTCGACAGGGCTCGGTCTTACCGCGCGCCGCCCGAGCGATCTCGATCACCCGATGCTTCACACTCCGGCTCCGATCACGGAACTTGGCCCCGACCTCGCCGGTCAACTTGACGATCTTGCGCATGCCTCGGATCAACACTCGGACCCCATCACCTAACAGGCTGCTGTCAGTCGGATAGTGGATGTTGCGCTCAACCACAGTGGTATCGACGCGCATCTTGCGCCCTTGCACCACCTTCTGGGCCTGCGCGATTTGCACGATCCGCTCGTGGATCTGCTGGATCACCGCCGGTCCCAGCGCGATCCCCCAACGCCCCATGGTCTTGGCGTCAGGCACCTTCTCGCTACCGACACGGTGAAGTCGCGGTACACCAGATTGGCGCGCACCTCGCGCTCTAACACCTGATAGCTCCAATTGCGCAGGTGCTTCAGGATCAGCAAGCGCAGCACTATCTCGGCGGAGAACCCCGGCCTGCCGCGACGGCGACTGTTGGGGTGGCGCTGCGCCAAAGCTTGGTGAACCGCAGCGATGATTTCGTCATCCGCGAGTATTGCGTCGACGTGCGGCATCCATGCCTCGCGCAGATCCTTGACCTCTGCCGCGATCAGTCCGTCACCGAAGCTGCGCTGCAGGCGTCGCGCCTGGATCACGCCGGATGCTTCCCAGCTGCTCGGTATTTATCGTCGATCATGCATACAGGCATACATGACTGTGGCGCGTCGTTGCCGACGAAAATGTTGTTTTCACAGTTGCGGTTTTTGCGCTGGTACGAATTTATTGTTCCGCATTCAATCCGACCCAGTGCGCTTGCACAGTTTTCGACGCATCACAGCTGCACCAGCAGCCGATTTCCCCTGCTAATTTTGCGCCGAAAACTAGTTAGTACTCGCTGCCCGAGTTCCACCGCCTGCGCTTAGGGCTCGGGGAAGAGCAGATGCCCATAATCACGCGCACCATGAATGATATGCAGAATATGCAGAATGACGAGCTGGCCAGCCTCGATCTGATAGAAAAGCAGGTGATATACCCCGACTCCGAGGAAATCGGTTTTGAGGCTTTACAACCACCGCGGGTTTCTCGGCTCTACATGACGGCGAAGGAGGTTGCGGACTTCGTGCGGCGGACGTTCGACCCACGCATCTTTCTCTGCATCTGCGGCCTCCGAGCTGCCTCCTCTCGCCCGGCACACGCAACGCGCCGCCCGATGGGCCGGCGCACTGGGTTTGCTTTTTATCGACCCTTCGGCCAACCTGTCCCGTGTAGACGCTCGTACCTACGCTAACTTGACCATTTCAGCCCCTAGCCGCCCCGGTTGCCCAGACTAGGTGCTCAGTCGCTCAATTCACGCTCTTGCCGAGCGCCGAGAGTGTCGCTGTCACTGTCTGCCGGATCGAGAGTTCAACGAAGGGGTTCTTGTCCAGCAGCGGGATCGTCGGGTCGCTGGCGACGTAGCTCTGATAACGCTCTATGATGCCGCGCGCCTCCGTCACGAATTGAGTTCGACGGGCCGGATCCGCCTCCTTCGTTGCCTCGTCCAGCTTGGTGGCGAGGCTTTCGTCGAGCGATGTCAGCACAGGCGCGACCTTCGCGCGATACAGTCTGTCGATCTCGCCGGCGATGCCGTCCTGCTGATAGGTGGCGACAATCTGGCTTCGCAACTTCTCGATCTCGCCTTCGATCCTCTTGCGCGTGGCCAGCCAGATTTGGCGGGACTTGTCATAGGCTACGCTGCTGGGATCGAGATCCTGGCGTAACTTCTCGATCGCGGCGGCGGCGGCCCCCAGATTGTTGCCGTTGAGCCCGGCATTCGCATGGCTCGCCAAGCGGGCGAGATCGCCCTTGCGGGTAGCATCAGTAAGCGCCTGCACCCGTCCGATCAGCTCAGCCAGCTCGCGCTTCAGCGCGGCCGCGTCATAGCCGGGTGCTGTCCCCTGAACATCGCCTTGGGCCTCGTCGGGTTCATCGACGTCGGTGTCTTCCGGGTCGGCAAGGTCCTCTACCTCCTTGCCCTCGAGCACGAGAATAATCTTCTGGAACGGCTGCGGCTTGAACTTTTTCAGCATCCGCTCGCCTTTCTTCTTCAGGCCGGGCAGTTGCCGTCCCTCCAGGTTCAGCCGGAGGGTCATAGCCGCATCGGGATCCGGCATCGCAGTGCCGAAGGTGAAGGCATGCAGTTTAGTCTCGTTGGCCACCATGCTGGCGAGCGCCTTGGCCGACTTGCTCTTGTGTATCGCCAGACGATGATCCTCGGCCTTCTTGCCGAGCACGAAGCCGAAATTCATCTCTCCGCCGCTGCGCAGGCGCTTCAACCCTTTGGTCAGGTACGCGTGGTACACCTCGGGGTCGGAGAACATGCCGTCATCGTCGTCGGTAAGCTGCAATTCGATCGAGGCCTGCTCCACGCCGTAGAGCTTGTCGAATTTCTTCAGTGCATCGACGGTGAACCCCATCTCGGGATTCTTCTTGTCCTTGGATGCCTCGGCGATCACCGCATCGACCGCGGTTTCGACCCCGCCGAGGACGTCCCTGGCAAACTTGGCCGCGTCCTCATTGCCGCTGGACTCCAGCTTCCTTTTGGCGCCCTCGTACGCTTTCAGGGCAATTTCCAGCTTGGTGGCGCTCTTCAGCCCCTTCGGCTGGCTGCCAACCCACCATTTCGCGGAAAGCTCCGGCTGCTCACCTTTCTTCACGATTGTACCTCCTGTGAAGCGGTCACCCGCTGGCGCCGCAGATTCGGCTCCGCGACCGAACTCGATCCCGCCGCGAAGGAGGATACGCCTTTACCACGATCGATCCTCCGCTGTCAGCCTGAACGGGAACGGCTCGGGGCCGCGACGGTGCTATCCTCCGTTCCGCATCGGCTGGTATCGTCGGGCGCCGTCGGGAGGGCCAGCATGGAATACGCAGTCAGTTTCGGTCGCCTCAGCCGCACCCCACGGGCGCCGGCACCGGTCCAGAGGTTCCGGCTTGCGTTGCTTGGCGACTTTTCCGGCCGTGCCAACGCTGGCCAGGTCGAAATCGGTGATGCGGTGGCCGCACGCAAGCCGGTCAAGGTCGATGTGGACAACCTGGACGACGTGATCGCCCGCATGGCGCCGTCGCTCATGCTGCCGCTTGCCGATGAGGGGAGCACGGTCGCGGTGAAGATCGGGGCGATCGACGATTTCCACCCCGACCAGCTTGCCGAGAACCTGGAACTGTTCGAGCAATTGTGCGACCTGCGTGGCAATCTCGGCAGCCGCGCCAGCTTCGACCGCGCCGCCAAGGAGGTGCTGTCCTGGGGCGGCGAGGCACCGTTGCCGCCGCCCCCGCGCCGCGCGCGCGGCAGCGACGTCGCCGCCGCCCGGCTATCCGACTTCGCCCGCCTGATCGGCCGCACCAGCACCCGATCGGCCGCCGAGGGATCGGTCGATGACCTGATGCGCCGACTGGTCGGCCCATTCATCCAACCGGCCCGCGACGCCCGGCAGGACGCGCTGGTCGCGCGGGTCGATGAGGCGTTGTCGGCGGCGATGCGCCGGGTGCTGCACCACCCGGACTTCCAGACCGCCGAAGCGATCTGGCGCGGTGTCGAGTTCCTCGTGCGCCGGATCGAGACCGGCGCCCGCATGGAGATCGTCCTCTACGACGTCTCGGCCGAGGAGCTGGCGGCGGACCTCGCCGCCAGCGACGCGCTCGAAGAAACCGGGCTCTACCGCATGCTGGTGGAGCAGCCGGCGCTCGATGCGCACCAGGGGCCACTCTCGGCGATCATCGGGCTCTACGGCTTCGAGCTGGCGCCACCGCATGCCGACCTGCTCGGCCGCATCGCGCAGATCGCCGCCGCCGCTCGTGCGCCTTTCATCACCGGCATCGCACCGGACGCGCTGAAAATCCCGTTCCACGACCAGCATCCGATGATCAAGGACGCTTTCTCGGCACTGTTTGCGCTGACGGCGGCGGCTTATCTCGGGCTTGCTACGCCAAGTTTCCTGTTGCGCATGCCCTATGGGAGGAAAACCGACCCGATCGATGCCTTCGGTTTCGAGGAATTCACCCGTCAAGGCGGGCTCGGCGCGATGCTGTGGGGCCACCCGGCGCTGATCCCCGGGCTGCTGCTGGCCGAGACCTTCGCGCAGCAGGGTGCCAAGATGAAGCTCGGGGCAGTAATGGGGGTCGACGACATCCCGTACTACGTCTACGTCGATACCGATGACGAACAGATCGCTCTGCCATGCACCGAACGGCTCTACACTGAGCGCCAGGCGGTGCAGGTCGGGCAGTACCGGGTGATGCCGCTGCTGTCGATCCGAGGCCGGCCGGAGCTGCGGCTGGGAGGGTTCGCCTCGGTTGCCGGCAACCCTCTCGCCGGGTTCTGGGCGCCGGTCGAGATCAAACCGAAGCCGAAAGCCGAGCCGGCGGCGCCGCCACCGGCGCCCGAGCCGGTTGTGGCAGCACCGGAGCGGGAGGTCGAGGCCGAGGCAACGGGAGAACCCGAGCCCGAGGCAGCTCCGGAGCCGCCGGCGGCGCAAACGGACGAGCCGGAGGACCTGGATAAGCTGCTCGCCAGCCTGGGCACCGACACCACGCCAGAAGAACCTTCTGCAGAAGCGGAAGCGTCCGAACCAGAAGCTGTCGCCGCGGCCCCGGAGGACGACCTCGACAAGCTGCTCGCCAGCCTGAATGCAGAGCCGCCGCCGCCCGCCGCCGACGAAACCGAACCCGATCTAGACGCTCTGCTCGCTTCGCTGAAGTAAGCCGCCTCCACACGTTTTTCACTTCGGTGAAGGCAGGCAGTGCGGAGGGTGAGGGTGCGGCGGGCGAGGCCTCACAGTCGCCCTTGAGGCTGACCGTTCGGCGGCAACCATAGTTATGCCCGCCAGAAGAACGATGGCAGCACCCCAAAGCGCGTTGGCTGGACCGAACATTTTACTGGTGACGGTTTTTCTCGGATTCTCTGAGGGTTGGACTACATTCGCCGCAACCGACCAGCAGTCGGCACTATGGCCTGAGACCCGGCCTTGCGTGCCCTTACTTCGCGCGCACGATGATATCGACGCGCTGGCTCTCCTGTGACATGCCCGGGACCTCGCTGACGTTTCGTCGGATGCGCTCGATCCGCGGACGCGCAATGCCGTGTTCGCTCAGCCGGTCCTCGATGAGTTGCGCCCGGAGCCGCGACAAGTCCACGATCGACTGCGGCCCCTCCGGATCAAGATATTCGGTCAGGACCACCGGCACGTCCGGGTTCTCCTTCGCTCGAGACGCCGCGGCATTGATCACGATCAGCGCATCCTGGTCGAGCATTACCGACCACTGGCTGAAGAATACGGCATAATCAGGCGAGCGACGGCGGATGCGCTCGACAATGTTGGGATGGATCTGCCAGGGCATTCCGTCGGTTCTCGGCGCCGGCTCTCCGCAATTCTGAACCCAGAGGTGATGGACATCCGAGGAGTGTTCGCACTGCACGAGTTCGATGCTAATGTCTTGGGGCAGGGTGTTGGCGAGCAGGTCCTGAAGATGCCCCTCCCCGCCCACCAGCCAGACACGACCATTGAACTCGGCCAGAGTGATATCCGCCATGCAAGCCCCCGAACGAACCACTGAACGTGCAACGTCCCGCCTGAGTATCGGCGGTCGTTTATGCCGCTGACCCTGACGCTTGCCGCCGGCTCAGGCGATCGCGCTACGCGCACGCTCAGTCACGGGACTCTATCAATCGGCCGGGGTCCGGGCAATGACTGGGTCCTGCCAGATCCGGAACGCCAGCTCTCGAAGACCCATTGCGTGATCACGGCTGCCGGCGGGCATTATCTCTTGACCGATCTCAGCACCAACGGGGTGTTCGTTAACGGCGCCGCGGAGCGCGTGCCGCGGAACAGCGAGATCGAGCTCACCGACGGCGACGAAATTCGTCTCGGGGAATACGTGGTCGCGGTGGCCGAGGCGGTTGTGCCCACAGCCAGCCAAGCGCCGCCGTTTGCTGCCGGACATGCGCCAGTGCTCCCGGGCGGCCTGCCGCGCACCGACCCGTTCGCTAGCGCCGGCAACTTGGCGCCCGACCCGCTCGGCAACGACCCGCTGGACGACGCGTTCGGCGCCGTGGGCCGGCCCGGCTTCGTCCATCCGATCGCGGCGCCGCCGTCGGCGCTGCGCAGCGAGGATCCGTTCGATCTGGCCGAGGAAGCCAAGCGCGCGGCGCGCATCGACCCGGATGACGACCTGTTCCAGGGCATTACACCCGCCGAGTCCTGGCAGGGGCCGTCGCAGGCGGACAATGCGGATGCTCCTCTGCACGTCTTTGCTGCGCCCAAGCCGGTGGCGACGGCGAATTTCGACGAGTTGGACATCGATGCGCTGCTTGGCGACACGCCGCCCGGTCAACCTCAACGTGCGGCTGCGCCGCCGCCGATAGCGATGCCCGCCTCGGTGCCGGCGGCCCCGCCGGCTATTCCTTCGCCACCCCCGCCCGCGCCGGCGCCGGCCGCGCAAGTGGGCATGGGCTCGCCATCAGCGGCCGATACCCGCCGGCTGCTAGCCGCCTTCCTAGACGGCGCCGGGGTGGCCGGCCTGAGCCTCGGCACGGATCCCGAGGCCGCATTGCGCGCGGCCGGCGAAGTGTTCAGGGCGATGGTGGAAGGGCTGCGCCAGGTGCTGATCTCGCGGGCCGCCGTGAAGAACGAGTTTCGCGTCGAACAGACCATGCTGCGCGCACGCGACAACAACGCACTCAAGTTCTCGGTCACCACCGAGGATGCCGTGGCGGCGCTGCTGCAGCCAGACAAGCCCGGCTACATGCCGCCGTTGGAAGCGGCGCGCGAGGCGTTCGACGATGTACGGTCGCACGAGATGGCGGTGATGGCCGGGGTGCAGACCGCGCTGGTCGGCCTGCTCAAGCGCTTCGAGCCAGGCGCCCTGGAGCGGCGCCTGCAGCCCGGGATGCTTGACAACATCATGCCCGGCACCCGCAAGTCACGCTACTGGGAGTTGTTCTGCGACACTTATAAGGAGATCGCGCGGGAGGCGGAAGACGATTTCCAATTGGTGTTCGGGCGCGAATTCGCCCGTGCCTATGCCGCGCAAATGCGCAAGCTGTGACCAGCGGAGGCGAACCCTCGCCAATTCAACTAAGGCTTCCCCCTGCTTACCGATCGGGGGCACATTCAAGCTGAGACGAGAGGGGACGGCCGGAATGAAGCGATGGGTTCAGCGGACGTCGGCGCTCGCGCTGCTGGCGGGGGTTGTGGCGTGTTCTCCCCCGCCGCCACCGCCCCCTACCGTCGTCGATCTCACAGTCTCGGCCAGCGGGGACGTCAATCCGACTCCGTCGGGGGAAGCAGCGCCCATCGTTGTCCGTGTATATCAGCTTGCCTCTCCCACCGGGTTCGAGGGGGCGGAATTTTTCCAACTCTTCAATCAGGACCAGGCTTTTCTGAAGACCGACCTCGTTAAGCGCGACGATTTCCTGCTGACGCCCGGGCAGACCAAGACCTCGACCCTGACACCGACCGATCCAGTGAAGGCGCTTGGCGTGCTGGCGGCCTATCGCGATTTCCAGCACGCCACCTGGCGGGCGACCGTTCCAGTCTCGCCGCATCAGACCACGAAAGTGACGATCACTGCCGGCCGCAACGCCGTTGTCGTGAAGGCGGAACCGGCCAAAGCCGGCTCCTGACGATGGGCTGGGACAACAAGGTCGTCTGGACCGAGGGGCTGTTCTTGCAGCCGCAGCATCTGCAGCAGCAGGAGCGCTATTTCGAGCGGCTGGTCCGCACCAGCACGGGCGGCCTCCGCCCCTTTGCCTACGGCCTGACGCAGTTCGAATTGGACACCGACCTATTAACCTTGGGCAAGTTCGCAGTCCGCGCGATGGCCGGCGTCCTGCCCGATGGTACACCGTTCAGCGTCCCCGGCGACGTCGATCACCCGCGCCCGCTCGATCTACCGGAGAGCGCACGCAACAATATTGTTTATCTGATCCTACCGGTCCGCCAACCGGGCGCGGTGGAGTCGGCGCCGCGCGAGCAAGTGGAAACCGTCGCGCGGTTCGCGCTCGACGAGCATGAAGCAGTCGATACCAATGCCGGATATCAGAGCACCGCCATGGTGCCCATCGGCAAGCTGCGCCTGCGCTACGCATTGGAAGGCGATGCGCGGGAAGGCCACGCCGCAATCGGCCTGGCGCGCGTGGCCGAGGTCCGCGCGGACAAGAGTGTGCAGCTCGACGACAGCTATATCCCGCCGCTGCTGCTCACCAGTGCCTCGCCGGTACTGGCGGGGTTCGTGACGCAGCTTCAGGGCCTACTGCACCATCGTGCAGAGGCGCTCGCTGGACGCGTGTCGGAGACCGCGACACGGGGTGCGGCGGAGATCGCCGATTATCTGATGCTACAGCTCTGCAACCGCTACGAGCCGTTGCTGACCCACCTGACCGCCACGGTGGGGCAGATGCATCCGGAGACGTTCTATCGGGTCTGCGTCAGCCTCGCCGGTGAGCTTGCGACCTTCACCGACTCGCGGAAGCGTCCGCCAGCCTTCCCGCCGTACCGCCACGACGACCTGCAGGCGACGTTCCGCCCGGTGATCGCAGCGCTGCGTCAGGCGCTGTCTGCGGTGCTGGAGCAGAATGCGGTGCCGATTCCTTTGCAGGAGCGGAAGTTCGGCATCCGCGTGGGCCCGATCGCCGATCGCACGCTGGTGGCTAACGCGACCTGGGTGCTGGCGGTGAAGGCGCAGATGCCGGCCGAAGCCCTGCGGCGCAACTTTCCCAACCTCGTCAAAATCGGCCCGGTCGAGCAGATCCGCGAGCTGATCAATGTCGCGCTGCCGGGGGTCGCAGTGCGTGCGCTGCCGGTCGCCCCTCGGCAACTGCCTTATTATGCCGGCACCAGCTATTTCGAGCTCGACCGCAGCAGTCCGTATTGGGCAGCGCTCGCTCGTTCGGGCGGAATTGCGATCCACGTCACAGGTGAGGTGCCCGGACTTGAGCTAGAGTGTTGGGCGATCAGGGGGTGAGCGGCCGATGAGCGACGATCCATTTGCCGAACCGTCCGATAGCGAAGCCACCATCATCCGGCCACGGCCGGGCGGGCGCGTCGGCACGGCAGCGGCGGCCCCGGTTGCTGCTGCCCCACCGCCGAGCCCGGGCGTCGTGCCGGCTGTTGGCGCCAACAACCTGCTTGCGGCAGCGGCACCCCTGCTCGCGGCGGCGATCCGCATCGGCTCGGAGCGCGGGCGCGCACCGAATGTGGAGCAGCTTCGTCGCGGTATGGTCGACGCGGTGCGCGAGTTCGAGAAGCGGGCGCTCGCCACCGGGCTCGATACCCGCAGCCTGCGCGCCGCCCGCTATGCGCTCTGCGCCACCATTGACGATCTGGTGCTGAGCACCCCCTGGGGTAGCACCAGCACCTGGGCGGCGCAGAGTCTGACGAGCATCTTCCACAACGAGGTGTCTGGCGGCGAGCGCTTCTTCGAGATCCTCGAGCAGATGGAAAAGGATCTCGGTCGGCACAGCGAGGTGGTTGAGCTGATGTATCTCTGCGCATCGCTCGGCTTCGAGGGACGCTATCGGGTGATGCCGCGCGGCATCGCCGCGCTGACCGAGCTGCGCGATTCGGTGTATCGCACGATCCGCCAGCGGCGCGGCGATTTCGAGCGCGAGCTGTCGCCGCACTGGCGCGGCCTGGAGACCGGCTACACGCCGCTGATCCAGCGCATCCCGATCTGGGCGCTGGCGGTCGCCACGCTCGGCCTCGCCTGCCTGATCTATGTCGGCTTCAACTTCTCGCTGGCCGGGACCTCCGACCTTGCCTTCACGGAAATCGCAGCGCTGCCGCCTCACGGAACCATCGTCGTGCCACGCACTGCCGTAGCCCCGGTACCACCCCCACCGAAGCCGGAGACTGTCGCCGTCACCAGCGCCGCCGTGCCCAACCTGCATCAGTTCCTCGAGCCGGAGATCAAAGCCGGGCTGGTTGAAGTGTTCGAAGACCCGCAATCGGTGACCGTGCGGCTGACCAACCGGTCGATGTTCGCGTCCGGCTCGGCGACGCTGAATCCCAGCTATCTACCGCTGCTGCAGCGTATCGGCACGGCCTTGCAGGACGAGAAGGGCGACGTGCTGATCAACGGCTATACCGATAATCAGCCGATCCATACCGTGCAGTTCCCGTCCAACTGGCAGCTCTCGCAGGCACGCGCCGATGCGGTGGCGACAGTGGTGGAGTCGCGGCTTTCGGATCCCAAGCGCGTGCGCGCGGTCGGCAAGGGCGACGCCGACCCGCTGGAGCCCAACTCCACGCCGGCGGGACGCGAACACAACCGACGAACCGAGATCGTGCTGATGAAAACGTCGAGCCTGCCATGATCAGTTTGTCCATGAGGCTGGTGAGCAGCCGTTGGGTGCGGACATTCCTCGGCGCGCTGCTGCTCGCGGTCATCGTCTGGTTCTTCGGACCCCTGCTCGGCGTGGGTGCGCTGCGCCCGCTCAGCAGCGAGCTTGCGCGGAGCATCGCGGTCGCGGTGATCATGGTCGGCTGGTTGATCGAGAACCTGATCCACGAGCTGCGGGCGAAGAAAAAGGACAAGGAACTGGCAGAGGGCGTCGCCGCGGCGCAGCCTGATCCCGCCGCGACCGCCTCGGCCGAGGAAGTGGCGCTGCTGTCGGAGCGCCTGACGGAAGCGCTGCACGCACTCAAGCGTGCCAAGCTCGGCGGCCGGTCCGGCCGACACCTCTATCAGCTTCCATGGTACATGTTCATCGGGCCGCCGGGTGCCGGAAAGACGACTGCGTTGGTGAACTGCGGCCTGAGTTTTCCGCTTGCCGACACGCATGGACCGCAGGCAGTACGCGGCGTAGGCGGCACGCGCAACTGCGACTGGTGGTTCACCGACCAGGCGGTGCTGATCGACACAGCGGGTCGCTACACCACTCAGGATTCCAATACCGCGGTGGATGCTGGCGCGTGGACCGGCTTCCTCAAGCTGCTCAAGAAGTATCGCACGCGCCAGCCACTCAACGGTGTGCTGGTCGCGGTCAGCCTGTCCGACCTGGCGACGCTGTCCGAGACGGAGCGGTTTGCGCATGCGCGCGCCATCCGCAAGCGGGTACGCGAGCTGGCCGACGAATTGGGCGTGCGGGTGCCGGTCTATGTGCTGTTCACCAAAGCCGACCTGATCGCCGGCTTCGTCGAATTCTTCGACAACCTGGGCAAGGAGGAACGCGAACAGGTCTGGGGCATGACCTTCCCGCTCGACGCTGGCAAGAGCGAGGGCGGAGCCGTTGCGGATTTCGCGCCGGAGTTCGACCAACTCCTGGCGCGACTGAACGACCGCATGCTGGAGCGGGTGCATCAGGAACCAGACGTGCAGCGCCGGCGGCTGATCTATGGCTTCCCGCAGCAGATCGCCTCGTTGCGCGGCATCGCCAGCGAGTTCCTGACCGAAGCCTTTCGCCCGAGCCGGCTGGAGGCGCGGCCGCTGTTGCGCGGGATTTATTTCACCAGCGGCACGCAGGACGGCACGCCGATCGACCGGCTGCTGGGGGCCATGGCGGGGCAGTTCGGGCTCGCACGACAGGCGGTGACGGCGTTCAGCGGGGTGGGGCGCAGCTATTTCCTGGCCCGCCTGATCCGTGAAGTAGTGTTCGGCGAGGCCAATCTTGTGAGCCAAGATCCGAAGGTCGAGCGGCGCCATCGCTGGACCTATATCGGCGCCTATGCCGGCTGCGCTCTTGCTTTGCTGATCCTGACGGGCGTCTGGACCCTAAGCTGGCTGGGCAACCGCGCGATGATCGCCCAGGCGCATACCGAGGCGGGCCGTTTCCAGGCGCAATACGCCGAGCTGCTGAAGCGCGGGCCGCAGGACACCGATTTGAAGGCGATTCTGCCGCCGCTCGACACCTTGCGCAGCATGCGCGGCGGTTACAACGATCGGCCCAAGTCGATCCCGATCGCGATGACCTTCGGCCTGTATCAAGGCGAGAAGATCACAGCAGCAACGATCGATGCGTATACGCGGGCGCTGAACGGTCTGCTGCTGCCGCGCCTGCTGGCGCGGCTGGAAGAGCAGATGCGGGCGCATCTGAATGAGCCCGATTTCCTGTACGAGGCGCTGAAGGTCTATCTGATCCTGGGGCGGCAGGGACCGCTGGATCGCGACCTCGTCGAGCAGTGGGTGGATGCCGATCTGAATGCGAGCTACCCTGGCGATGATAACGCCGATACCCGGCAGTCGCTCGAGCAGCACTTGCAGGCGATGCTGGACTATCCGCTGGCGACGGTGGCGCTGGACGGGCCGCTAGTGGCGCAGGTGCGCGGCGCACTGACGAGCGAACCGCTGGCACAATATCTCTACAACCGGATGCTGCGTAGTTCCGTCGTGCAGTCGCTGCCCGACTGGACGGTTGCCGATAATGCCGGACCGGCCGGCGGCCGCGTGTTTGAACTGCGCGACGGCAAGCCGCTCAACACCGGTGTGCCGGGAATTTTCACCTGGGACGGGTATCACACCGTCTTCCTCACGGTGCTCCCGCACGTGACCAAGGACGCGTCCGGGGACGCGTGGGTGCTGGGGCGGCAGCAGCGGGGCGGGGTGGTCGGCTCGGTCGCCGAAATGAACCAGCTTAATCGCGACATTACCGGGCTCTATCTCGACGACTACACAAGGCGCTGGGACGCACTGCTCGCCGACGTCGCGCTCAAGCCGTTCGCGACGCTGTCACAGGGCGCGGACGAGCTCTATCTGCTGTCGGCGCCCGATTCGCCGCTGCGCGATCTGCTGACCGCGGTGGATCAGGAGACGCAGCTCAGCCGGCCCGCAGCGAGCGCGGAGGCAGCGGCGAAGGCAGCCCAGGTCGGCAAGAGGCTTGGCGGATTCGCCAAGTATCTGACTCAGGCCGGCATGACCTTCGAGCAGCAGCAAATCGCCGGGGTGCTGGGAGCGGCGTTCGGGATGGGGCCGGGCGGCAAGCCGATCGATCCGGCAACGCGGGTCGATGAGCATTTCAAGGGCCTGCATGAGTTCGTCACCGGCAAGGAGACGGATTCGCCGCATCTGGAAGATGTCGTTGCCAAGATCCAGCAGATCTACCAGGGGATGAGTCAGGCGGCGAACTCGCCGAACCAGGGGGCTGCGCTGCTTGGGATGATCAGCGGTGGCGGAGTGGGCGGTGGCGGTGGTGGCGGCGCAGCCGGGGCGGCGAGCCAGTTGCAGCAGATTGCGCAGAGCGTGCCGAAGCCGGTTGCGGCGATGCTGCAGACCGTCTCGCAATCAAGCTCGCAAGTGACCGCGAGCGGCGCCAGCACCGAGCTGATGGACGCCTGGCGATCAAAGGTCGTGCCGCTGTGTCAAGCAGCGTTCAACCGGTACCCGTTCATCGTCGGCAGCTCGGAGGATGTGCCGCTCGACGATTTCACGCATCTGCTGGGTCCGGGCGGGTTGATGGACCAGTTTTTCGCTCAGTATTTGAAGCCGCTCGTGGATATCACCAGCACGCCATGGAAATGGCAGTCGCCCGACCACACCAAGCTCGGCCTCTCGCCCGACGCGCTGTCGGAATTCGAGCGTGCCGCAGATATCCGCGATGCGCTGTTCACCGCCGGCGGGTCGCAGATCCAGGTGAAGTTCCAACTCGTGCCGATTACACTCGATCCGGGCCTGGCTCAGGTCAGCGTGGAGATCGGCGGGCAGTCGACGACGTATGCGCACGGTCCGATCCAGCCGATGATGATGCAGTGGCCTGGCAGCGCCGGGAATACGCAGACTCGGGTGACCATGACCCCGGCGAGTGGCGGGCAGGCAACCATCGTCGAGAACAACGATGCGTGGTCGCTGCTGCGCCTGCTCGACGCCGCACGGATCACCCCGAGCGGACAGCCCGATCGTTTCCGGGTCACGTTCACCAGCCCGGCCGGCAACGCAGTGTTCGATCTGAACGCGAGCAGCGTGCGCAATCCGTTCAACATGTCGGCGCTGCGGGCCTTCCGCTGTCCGGCAAATCTGTAAGACCGGAGGCAGGCTTTCTGAGCGGCCTGGGGGACAGTCCCCTGCTTCCGTAAATAACGATCCGAGGCGGCGCATGTCGGGTTCCACGAGTTCGACCACCACCTATATCAATGTCAAAGTGACGCCGGACCCGGGCTTTGCGCTGGTGTTCGACGCGATGACCGCGACCGAGGCGCTGGGCCGGCCATTCCTGTACGAGCTGCAGATGTCCAGCATCAAAGCTCAGGGCGAGCTGATGTCGCTGCTCGGCAGCTCGGTCACGGTGTCGATCACGTTGCCGGATAAAAGCAAGCGCTATTTCAACGGCATCGTCGCCCGCGTTGCCTATGCCGGCCTGCGCGGCGGCGCCTTCAGCTACCGCATCGAGCTGCGGCCCTGGATCTGGCTGCTGTCGCGCACGCAGGACTGCCAGATCTTCCAGAACATGTCCGCCTACGCGATCATCTCTCAGATCTTCCAGAATGCCGGGTTCTCCGACGTCCAGGACAAACGCCAGAACCAGGCCGGCAGCACGGAGTTGGAGTTCTGCGTGCAATACCGGGAGACTGCTTTCGATTTCGTCACCCGGCTGATGGAGCAGTGGGGCCTCTATTACTTCTTCCAGCACGCCGACGGTAAGCACACGCTGGTGATTTGCGACGATCCCAATTCGCACGCCTCGATCGGAGCGGCGATCCCGTTCCAGGCGGACCAGACGGAGCTGCGGGCGGTCGAGGATCACATCTGGCAGTGGTCGTCCGAACTGATGGTCATGCCCGGCAAGTTCACCTACCGTGACTACAACTTCACCACGCCGACGGCCGATCTGGAGACTCGCTCGACGCTGAGCGGCTCGCATACCTACGGCACGCTGGAGGTGTACGATTACCCCGGACCGTACGACACGACCGACAACGGTCAGAAGCTGGCCGACGTTCGCATGCAAGACCTGAATTCCCGGCGGCAGATCCTGTACGGCACAAGCAACAGCCGGCGTCTTTACACCGGCTGCAAATTTACGCTGTCCAAATTCTATCAGGACTCGGAGAATACGGAATACACCGTGATCGGAGCGACATATACATTATCGATGGCGGAAGGCTCCGCCACCACGGCAGGCGCGATGCGCGATACGTTCCGCTGCACGTTCCAGGCGATCAAGGGCAGCACGCATTTCCAACTCAATCGACAGACGCCGCGGCCGATGATCCGCGGACCACAGACGGCGAAAGTGGTAGGAGCGTCCGGCGACGAGATCACCACCGACCAGTATGGCCGGGTCAAAGTCAAATTCTACTGGGACCGCAGCTCGACGCAGGACGAGAACAGCTCGTGCTGGATCAGGGTGGCACAGGTCTGGGCGGCGGCGAGCTGGGGCGCCATCTTCATCCCGCGCGTCGGGCAGGAGGTCGTGGTCGAGTTCCTCGAGGGCAACCCGGACCGGCCGATCGTCGTCGGCTGCGTCCATAACGCCAACAACACGGTGCCCTATACGCTGCCGGACAACAAGACGCGATCGACCATCAAGACCAACTCCTCGACAGGCGGCGGCGGCTTCAATGAGATCCGCTTCGAGGACAAGGCAGGCTCCGAGGAGGTGTTCTTCCAGGCACAGAAGGACTACAACAAAGTCGTCAAGAACAATGAGACGGTGACGATCACCCAGGACACGACAACGACTGTGCAGAAGGGCAATCGTTCGATCACGGTTTCCGAGGGCAACAACTCGCTGACCGTGTCCCAGGGCAACAATTCGGTTACGGTGTCGAAGGGCAACGACAGCCTGACAGTGTCCACCGGCAATCATTCGATCACAGTCAGCGCCGGATCGAGCACCGTCAGCGCCGGGCAGTCGATCACGCTCAAGGCGAACGAGTTGATCACTTTACAGGTCGGGTCGAACAGCATCACCATCAACACCACGGGCATCAGCCTTAGCGGCGGCCTGATCTCGGCGTCGGCGCAGGAGTTGATGACCCTCAACGGCGGCGGTGAAATGACCCTGCAGGCCGGGGAGATCGCTATCAATTGAGCGAGCATGGCATGGCGGATACCGAATTCACGGCACTGCTGGAACGCGAGGTCGCTCCCCAGGAGACACGGGTCGCGGCCACCGTCTCGGCTGCGCTGGAAACCCTTGCCGAGCAGGCGCGCGCCCACCGCTCGCTGCTGTCGGACGATCCACTGCGCACGCTGGAGGCGATCATCGCGGCGATCGACGGCAAGATTGCCGAGCAGGTGAACCTGATCCTGCACCACCCGGAATTCCAGCAGGCGGAATCGACCTGGCGCGGTCTGCATTTCCTGGTGCTTTCGGCCGATCCGGGGCCGCAATTGAAGATCAAGCTGTTCGATATCTCCAAGCGTGAGCTGATCCGCACGTTGCGCAAGTTCCGCGGCACGGCCTGGGACCAAAGCCCGATCTTCAAGAAGGTCTATGAGGAGGAGTACGGCCAGTTCGGCGGCCAGCCGTACGGCCTGCTGATCGGCGACTATTATCTGGACCACAGCCCGCAGGATACGCAGCTCCTGGCCGACATGGCGCAGATCGCGGCGGCGGCGCACGCCCCGTTCATCGCAGGGGCGTCGCCCACGGTGATGCAGATGGATTCCTGGGCGGAGCTGGCCAACCCGCGCGATCTCACGCGCATCTTCCGTACCCCGGAATACGCCTCATGGCGATCGCTGCGGGCGAGCGAGGATGCCCGTTATCTCGGTCTCTGCCTGCCCCGCGTATTGGTCCGCCTGCCATATGGCATTGCCACCGAGCCTCTCGACACGTTCGACTTCGAAGAGGACGTGGACGGGCCCGATGCGAGCCGGTTTCTGTGGACCAATGCCGCCTACGCCATGGCGGCGAATATCGCCCGAGCCTTCAATTTGTACGGCTGGTGTGTGCGCATCCGGGGAATCGAGACGGGCGGCGCGGTGGAGGGGTTGCCGGCGCACCGCTTCCCGACCGCCGACGGCGACACCGATCTGCGCTGTTCCACCGAGGTCGCGCTGAGCGAGCGACGCGAGGCGGAATTAGCGATGAACGGGTTTATCCCGCTGGTGCATCGGAAGAACTCCGATTTCCCTGCTTTCGTCGGGGCGCAGTCGTTGCAGCAGCCGCAGGAATACGACGATCCGGCGGCGACGACGAATGCCAACCTCGCGGCCCGCCTGCCCTATCTGCTCGCCACCTGCCGGTTCGCGCACTACCTGAAATGCATGGTGCGCGACAAGGTGGGAACGTCCCTCGACCGAGTGCAAATTCAGCACTGGCTCCAGTCTTGGCTGCGCCACTATATCGACGGCTCGCCGGACACTTCGAGCGAGGAATGGAAGGCTGCCCATCCGCTGGAGGAGGGCAAGGTGACCGTGGACGAGAAGGATGGCGAGCCCGGCAAGTACGAGGCGAAATTCTATCTGCGCCCGCATTACCAGCTTGAAGGCGTGACGGCTGCGATCCGTCTGGTGTCACGCTTGGCGTCGCAGTGAACGAGCCGAAGGACCTGAGCAACAGGAGGGGAGTATGGCCGACAGAGAATCGAACGACGTGCTGATGACCTTCATCGACAACAACGGAAGAGGCGTGGCCGCGGAGTGCACCAGTGTCTGGGACAAGGACGACACCGACATGATGAAGGACTTCGAGGACGGCAAGTTCTTCGAGGTCGATGATTTCGACTTCGGGGTCAGCCTGGGCGACTCCGAGGACGGCGGAGGAGGGCACGGCGGCGGATCACCTTCGTCGGGGAATCTGGGAGAGAACAACCTGCACGCACCCCCCGGCCGCGACGGCGCTCCGGCGGCCCAGAACGCTGAGAAGAAGAAGGCGAAGAGCAGCAGCAAGCGGTTCGCAAAATACCTCGAAGGGGGAGACATCGAATTCAAGCCGGAAGTTAAGGAAATTACCATCACCAAACAAGTGGATATCTCCTCGGTTCGGTTTCTCCAGTCCTGTCTCACCTACGGGAAATTCCAGAAAGCCGTGCTGGTCAAGCGCAAGTTCACCGGCGGGTTCGATTTCCACGAAGCCTTCCTGCGGATTGAGTTCAAGGAACCGCTGATCACCGGCATCGATTGGGACGAGGGTGAGATCGTCAAGGAGAAGATCAAATTCATCTGCCGTGGGATCGTCGTTGCCTACCGGCCGCAGAACGCTGACGGGACGCTCGGGGATGCGCGCTCGGCGAGCTGGAATCCGCCCCGCAAGCTGGCCGCCTCGTCGAGGTGATACCAGCCGGCCTTAAAGTTGCCGTGACCATGACGGTCCCGCTGGGCAGGCTTCAGGCGGCGGCGAGGGCTTTCATGATCTTCGCCGCATCGCAGCCGGACCCGCATGGCGAGGGCAGCACCGCGTTGATGCCGAGCGCAGCGTTGAGCCGAGCCACTAGCGCGCAGGTCGGCAGCCCGATGCGGATCGCCGGCAGTGACAGCGGCACCTGCCAGCTCAGAGACGCCAATGCCTGTGCCGACAGTGCCGCCTGCACCACCGCGCTGGTGGCGAGGCTGGTCGGCACGAACGGCAGGTTGGGCAGCAGCGCCAGCAGGGCGGCGAGCAGGCTTCCCCCGCCGCCACCGAGGTTCAGGCCAAAGCGCGCCGACAGCGCCGGCAACAGCGCCCCAAGCTTGGCCTGGACACGCAACTGAATTGCCGGGAAGCCGAGCTGCAGGACCGGCAGGCCGAGGCTCGCCTGCAATTGCGCCACAGCGGAGAGCGATGCCGTCAGGCTCGCCATCAATTGCGGCATGGCGAGCGGCGGCAGCGACAGCCGCGCCAACATACGAAGGGCGGCGGAGAGCTGCGCCGTCTCCGACAAGCTGATATTGAGCTGCGCGCAGGCGGCGATCATCGGCGCCAGCAGGCGCAGCAACGCCAGGAAGTTCCCCCAGCGCGCCATCGGGAATCCGCCGGGCATGCTGAGCGACATCATGAGGTTGGCCGAGGGGGCAAACAGACCTGCGTTGAGCGCAAGCTGCACCTGATCGATGGCGGCGTTCAGCGCCGCGAGCCGGATCCAGCCCAACGGATTGATGTTCGCCATCAATGACAGGCGCGCATTCATGGTGGCGACGATGCGAGCAAACGCGAGGGCCTGTTGGGGAATCAGCAGGTCGAGGCCGAACTGCGCCAGCACCTGAGCACGCAGCGATACCAATGCTGAAATCGTTGCGACCGCACGAGCATTGAGTTGCAGGTGCGGCAGCGGCAGGGTGAGCCAGCCCGGTTCCGGCGTCCACGGCAGTGCCGGCAACCCGCGCAGGTTGAGCCAAGCGGACAACGACATCGGAACGTTCGCCCCAGGCAGGCCGAGGCTGACCGACACATTCAGCTTTGGCAGCAGCGCCGACAGCGGCAACATCGTGCTGTGGCAGAAGCATCCCATGCACGTCTCCTTCATCGCGACAGCATCGAACCGCGCCGTGCGTCCCGCGATCCGGGTTTGCCGGGCTGCCAGAACACGATAACGTCGCGCCGTCTCGACCGGGAGGCTAAAATGGGACAACCGGCTGCGCGGATTGGCGACAATGTCCTGCAGGACGAGCCGCACTGCCACGCCCCTATCCACCCGGCGGCTCTCGTGCCCACGCCTCTCCCTCACCCGCCGATGCCGCTGCCGATCCTCAGCGGCTCTCCCACCGTCACGATCGGTGGCATGCCGGCCGCGCGCGTCACCGACGAGACCGAGCCGTGCGATCTTCCGTCCTGTATTCCCGGCGGTCCCGGCGTCATCGCCAAAGGCTCTGCCACCGTGACGATCAATGGGCTGCCGGCCGCCCGGCTCTTCGACACGACAATGCACGACGCTTGTGTTGGCCCGATCCCCGGCCCGACCGGCATGATCATCGGGCCGGGTTGCGAGACCGTCCTGATCGGCGGCTGAACCAAGCTTGCGTCGCCGCCATTTCGAGGCGTTCGCCCCGCTCTGCCCCAGTTGCATCAAGCATGGGCGCGGTCGCCACCCCCTTGTTCTTGCCTCGGTGTATGAGGAGCAGGATGAGGACGTCCGCACCGGCATCCTGCACTGCGCGAACCCGGACTGCCGCCACGAATATCCGATCATCGACGGCATCCCGGTGATTGTTCCGGCGCTGCGGCCGCTGATGGCGGAGCGCAGCGTCGAACTGCTACTGCGCGATGACCTCGACCCGGCGCTGGAAAGCCTGATGGGCGATGCGATTGGACCGGGCACATGGTTCGATACGATGCGCCAGGTGGTCTCGACCTATGCGTGGGACGGTTGGGCCGACCTCGATCCGATCGAGCCGCCGCCTGGCGATGGGCCGCGCCCAGGCGCCGCCCGGCGCTGCTTGGCGCGGCTGCTGGAAATGGCCGACGGACCGGCTTGCACCCGCGTGTTCGACCTCGGCTGCGGCGCCGGACGCACGACGTTCGACCTTGCCGCGCGGCATCCGGGCGCGCTCGTGCTGGGCATCGACATCAATCTCGCCCTGCTGCGAGTGGCGCGCAAGGCGAGTAGCGGCATGGTCTCCTATCCCCGCCGCCGCATCGGCCTTGCCTATGATCGCCGCCGTTTCCCAGTTGCGCTCGCCGGTATCGAGCGGGTGGATTTCTGGGCGTGCGATGCGCTCACTCTTCCCTTCCTGCCGGGATCAGCGGATCTGGCGGCGGCGCTCAATCTGCTCGACTGCGTCAACGAACCACTGCGCCTGCTGGCGGGACTCGCCGAAGCTGTGCGTCCCGGCGGACGCATCCTGCTGGCCTGTCCGTACGATTGGTCCACCCGTGCCACCCCAGTCGAGACATGGATCGGCGGCCACTCTCAGCGCGGCGCCTACGCCGGCGACGCCGAGCCGTTCCTGCGTGCGCTGCTGCAGGAGGAGGCGCACGCACAGTCGGTGACCGGACTCACGTTACTCGCCGAGGATCAGACCTGGCCCTGGCAGACCCGACTGCACGAGCGTGGGGTGGTGCAGTACCGAACGCATCTGCTCGCGCTGGCGAGACGTGAGGCCTGAGCCTATAGCGCACCGAGCGACGGTGCGATGAAACCAAGCACGCCAAGCACGATCCCGATGCCGCCAAGAACGAAGGCGAAGCGGATCAGCAGCTTCGAAGCCGTGATCACCGAGGCGGTCGCCAGCACGATCCCAAGCTCGAGCGCCGCCGCCGCATTATCGTAGCTGTGGTCGCGTTCGAGCGCCTCCTGGCGGGCCGCATCGAAAGCGCGGGCGCGGGCGGCGATCGCTTCCTTGCCATCCTTTGCATCAGTCTCGTAATGGACTTGATCGGACTGGAGTTGCTTAAGCACGTTCGTGCGCGTCGCGATCAGGTCCGCGTCCACCGGGCGATCGAGCGTGGTGGCTAGCCGCTGGATGTCCTGAGCCACAGCGCCGCGGATCGACTTGGCCTGATATTGCGCCCAGGCGTCGGCAGTCAGGATCGCCTGTTCCTGCACCGCGATCTCGGCGTGCTTGCCCTGCTGTTCGCAGATCGCCAGAGAGGCGGCCAGAACGGCGATCAGCAGGGCGGCTCGCTTGTTGCCATGGATAGCGGCATGCTCGGCGTGCTCCTGATGCTCCAGGCTCTCGTGCGTGCTCATAGGCTCCCTCGGGTTCTAGTCTTCTGTGCGGGCAATCTTATCGCACTGAGGGCGGGGATGCAGGCGAATATTCCAGGTCGTCGGGGGCGTGCCGGTCCCGCAGGCAACGACGCTGCGGCGCTGTCTGTGATGTGCTAGGCTAGCCTTGATTGCGCTCCATTTCGCGGATGGTTGCATGATGTCCGGTCCTGCGACCTTGACGTTTCCGACTGGGGCGGCCCATCCGTCGCGTCGCGGCGGGGCGGCCGGAACGTGCCCGTGACCGAAGGTGCGCGGGTGGGCCTGTTCGGCAAGGTGCCGGCGCGCGGCGACTTCGTGCGCACCGGCCTCCCGGGCAGCTTTATCGAACCGTGGGACGCCTGGTTGCAACGCGCGCTCGATGCCGCCCGCCGTGCGATGGGCGAGCGCTGGCTGCCGGCTTGGCTGGACGCACCAGTCTGGCGGTTCTTTCTACCGCCTTGGGTCTGCGGCCCGGGCGCGGTGCTCGGCCTCATGGTTCCCAGCGTCGATCGCGTCGGGCGTTATTTCCCGCTCACCGTAGCCGCCGTGTATCCCGCTGGGCAGACCGCTCCAGGCGGGGCGGTCGGAGACGCCTGGCTGGATGTCTGCGAGGCAGCCGGACGGATGGCCCTGGAGCAGGACGCGACGCCGGAGCAGGTGGCCGCGCGCCTGCCACCGCCCGAATACGGCACTGATGCGCCGGAGGATCATACGCTGTGGTGGACAGCCGGCGGACCGCTGGTGGCCGCCACGCGATTTTCGCTGCCCGGCCTGCCCGACCCGGCCGGGTTCGCTGCCATGATCGACGACGGTGAACGGGCGGAGCCGACCGAATGATTTTACGGCTGCGCTCCTCGGCAATGACCGATACCGGGCCAAGGCGCGGGCACAACGAGGATGCGTTCGTCGATCGGCCCGATCTTGGTATTTGGGCGGTGGCAGACGGGGCGGGCGGCCACCAGGCCGGCGAGGTCGCCTCCGGCATGATCGCTGAAACGTTGGGCGCGATCGAGCCGGGGCTCGGCGCGGCGGACGCGCTTGCCGAGATCCGCTCCCGGATTGATGCCGTGCACCGGACCCTGATCGAGGAAGCGGCGCGGCGCGGACCCGGGGTCGCGATCGCCTCCACCGTGGTGATCCTGTGCGTGCGCGCCGCGCATTACGCCTGTCTCTGGGCGGGCGACTCCCGAGCCTATTGCCTGAGCAGCGGCGCGTTCTACCAAGTGACCCGCGATCACAGCCTGGTGCAGGAGCTGGTCGATGCCGGTGTTATCGGTGCGCATGAAACCGAAACCCACCCGCAAGCCAACGTGATCACCCGCGCCGTGGGAGCCGGCGAGGCGGAAGCATTCGTGCTGGAGAAGGCAACCGACGTGCTGCGCCCGGGGGATCGGTTTCTGCTATGCAGCGACGGGCTGACCAAGACGATCTCTGAAGACGACATCGCCGCGTTGCTCGGTACGGCGGGGGAGGACGCCGCGCAGCGGCTGGTTGAAGCGGCGCTGGCACGGCAAGCGAACGACAACGTCACCGTGGTGGTGCTGGACGTGCTCGATGACGAGGATAGTAGTCCCGATCAAGCAACCATCGAGCCGTAGTCCAGTGTCGCCATCACCTGGATCCGCCGCATGTAGCGCGGCTCGTCCGCGGTATAGTCGGCCACCGCATTGTGCATGGTGCCGATATTGTCCCACATCAGCACGTCGCCCTCGGTCCAATGATGGGCGTAGAAATACTCGGCGCGTTCCTGGTGGCGGAACAGGAAGTCGAGAATCTCCCCGCTTTCGCGCTCCTCCATTCCGTCGATCCACATGACGTAGCCGGGATTGGCGTAGAGCACAGTGCGACCGGTGATGGGATGGCGACGAAACAGCGGCTGCGAGACGGGCGGTCTCTTGCGCCGCTGTTCCTCGGTCAACGGCTTGCGGGTTGATCCCGGGCGTGCGCGCATCATGTCCCAGAACTTGGCGAAGTCGTGCGTAGCGCTGCGGCCGGCCAGCCGGTGCTTCAGCTCGGCTGGCAAGTCCTCATAGGCGGCGTGCATGTTGCGAAACTGCGTCTCGCCGAGTAGCTTGCCGTTCCGCTGAGGCACGCGTTGCGCGTGCAGGATGTTGGCCAACGCGATGTCGTGGCTGTACGACATATCGGTGTGCCAACCCTGGCCGGCGTCATGCAGGCCGAGCGGCTTGCCGGATTCGTCCTTCATGTTCGACAGGATCATCACCTCGGGGAAGTCCTCGGCGTGGAACACGTTGGCGACGTTGATCTCCAGTTCCCCGAAGCGGCGGCCGAACGCGACGAAGGCGGCCGTGTCGCAAGTCTGGCCGGGGAAGCAGAGCACGCCGTGCGCGCCGAGTGCGCGCAGGATGGTGCGCACGTCCTGTTCTGACAGGGGATGGGCGAGGTCGACGCCATCGACGCGAGCGCCGAGTGTCTCGCCGCTGGGAGTGATGTGCATGGCGTTCTCCCTGGCCGGATTGGGGGGTCGCGGCATCTGAGCGCGGAATTGGGGGCGGGGGAAGTGCGGCGGGAATTCATCTCCCCGCTTGCAGGCGCCCGGAACCCTCACCCGGTTCGCTTCGCGAACCGACCTCTCCCGCGGCGCGGGAGAGGTGGATTGGAATCAGATCCGCCGCACCACGTAACTATCCGTGCAGCGACGCCATGATCTGATCGGCGTGCTCGGGATCGCGGGCCTCGACCATCACTTCCAGCTCCGCCGCCTGCACCGATTCGGCGGCGAACAGGCGCTGGTGCGAGACCTCGATGATATTGCCGCCGGTTGCACCGATCTTGCCCGGCAATGTCGGCCAGCACGCCGGGGCGGTCGGGGATCTGCATGATGCAGCCGCAGCAGGCGGCCGTCGCGCAACAAATTGCGCAGCAGCACGTTCGACAGGATGCGCGCGTCGATGTTGCCGCCGGAGATCGGCACGCCGACGCGGCTTGCCGGCGAACCGCTCCGGGTAGGCCAGCAACGCAGCTAACACCAGCCGCGCCGGCACCCTCTGCGACGGTCTTGGCGCCTTCGATCAGCAGGCCGATCGCCTGCTCGATCGCGCGTTCCGGCACCACCAGCACCTCGATGCCAAGCTGGCGAACGATGTCAAGCGGCAACTCACCGATGTCGCGCACCGCGATGCCCTCGGCGATCGTCGGGCCGCCGACCGAGACGGTCTCGCCGGCCAGGCGCTGCGCCATGGCCGCATACGCCTCCACCTCCACCCCGAACAACCCCGATCCCGGGCTTCAGCCCCGTCGCCGCGACAGCGCAGCCGGCCAGCAGCCCGCCGCCGCCGACCGGAATCACCAGAGCGTCGAGCTCCGGCGCAGTCTCGAGCAACTCCAGCGCCAGCGTGCCTTGGCCGGCAATGACGGCCGGATCATTGTAGGGGTGAACGAAGATGCGCTGTTCCTGCTCTGCCAAGCATGACGGCGTGCGTCGGCCGCGTCCGCCAGCGTCTCGCCGTGCAGCACCACCTTCGCCCCCCAGCCGGCGGTGCGCGTCACCTTGGTCGCCGGCGTGAAGCTCGGCATGACGATCGTGGCGCGTCGATGCCAAGCAGGTGCGCGTGCCGCGCCACCGCCTGTGCGTGGTTACCCGCCGACATGGCGATGACGCCGCGCGCCCGCTCCTCGGCAGACAGCAAAGCCAGGCGGTTGGCCGCGCCGCGTTCCTTGAAGGCGCCGGTCGGCCTGCAGATTTTCGAGCTTCAGCGTGACCTCGGCGCCGGTGACGCGGGACAGCGCATCGGCGGCCAGCACCGGCGTGCGCAACACCTTACCGGCGATGCGCGTCGCCGCGGCCTCGCACATCGGCAAAGAGCGATCACGCGAGGTTCAGAGGAACTTGATGTCGAGAATCTCGTACGACCGATCGCCGCCCGGCGCCGGCACCGAAACCGCATCGCCGATCTTCTTGCCGATCAGCGCCTTGGCCAGCGGCGAGGATACCGAGAGCCGGCCGCGCTTGATGTCGGCCTCGTGCACGCCGACGATCTGGTAGCTCGCCTCCTTCTCGGTCTCCTCGTCCACCAGGCGGACATGGGCGCCGAACTTCACGTGGTCGCCCGACAGTGTCGAGGGATCGATCACCTCGGCGGAGGCGACGATCTCCTCGAGCTCGGCAATGCGGCCTTCGATGAAGGACTGGCGTTCGCGCGCGGCGTGGTATTCGGCGTTCTCGGACAGGTCGCCGTGGGTACGCGCCTCGGCGATCTGGCGGATGATGGCCGGGCGCTCGACGCTTTTGAGCTGCCGGAGTTCCTCTTCCAGCCGCTGCAAGCCGGGGGCGGTCATCGGGAACTTCTGCACTGCGTGGTCCTTCGGTGGTCAAGACGTTAGGGTGGCGCGAAAAGACGACCGATGCGCCGGGCCGGTGCCCGGTCGCTTCGGCTGCGCTTAGAACGATCCGCGAAAGTAGGACTGCAGCGGCGCCACTTCAAGCGTGCCCGCCCGCAGGGCGGCGATCGCGTGCACCGCGGCCCGTGCCCCGGCCATGGTCGTGTAATGCGGGACGCCGTGGGTGAGTGCGCTGCGGCGGATGGCGAAGCTGTCCGCCACCGACTGCGGGCCCGAGGCGGTGTTGACCACGATCTGCACCTCGCCGGAACGAATCGCATCGACGCAATGCGGGCGCCCTTCCAGGACCTTGTTGACTACCGTGACCGGCAGCCCGGCTTCGCGGATCTTGGCCGCGGTGCCGCGGGTGGCGAGGAGCGAGAAGCCCATATCGACAAGCCGCCGGGCCAGCGCCGGCACGCCCTTCTTGTCGGCGTCCTTGATCGACAGGAACGCCGTGCCGGACTGCGGCAGGATCACCCCGGCGCCGAGCTGGGACTTGGCGAAGGCGCGTTCGAAGCTGGAATCGAGGCCCATCACCTCGCCGGTCGATTTCATCTCGGGGCCGAGGATTGTATCCACGTCGGGGAAGCGGGCGAACGGGAACACCGCTTCCTTGACGGCGACATGCCGGCGCCACTGCCTGGTCGTCGAGATGAAAATCGGCCAGCCTTGCTCCCGCCATCACGCGGGCGCCGACCTTGGCAACCGGAACACCGGTTGCCTTCGCAACGAACGGCACGGTACGCGAGGCGCGCGGGTTGACCTCCAGCACGTAGATCACGTCGTCCTGGATCGCATACTGCACGTTCATCAGCCCGACCACGCCGAGCGCGCTTGGCCATTGCCTCGGTCTCCACCTTCAGTTCGGTGACGGTGGCCGGGGACAGCGTGTAGGGCGGCAATCGAGCAGGCTGAAGTCGCCGGAATGGATGCCGGCCTCCTCGATGTGCTCCATAACGCCGGCGACATAGACGGTTTCGCCATCGGCGATGCAATCGACATCGACCTCGATGGCGTCATTCAGGTAGCGGTCGATCAGCACCGGATTCTCGCCGGACACGCGCACCGCTTCTCGCATGTAGCGATGCAGGCCGGCGCGGTCATAGACGATCTCCATGGCGCGTCCGCCGAGCACGTAGCTTGGCCGGATCACCACCGGGTAGCCGATACGCTCGGCGATTGCTTCGGCTTCCTCTGCCGAGCGAGCGGTGCCGTTCTCCGGCTGGCGCAGGCCCAGGCTTTGCAGAAGCTTTTGGAAACGCTCGCGGTCCTCGGCAATGTCGATCGCATCGGCGCTGGTGCCCAGGAGCGGGATGCCGGCCCGCGTCAGCGCCTGCGACAGTTTCAGTGGTGTCTGGCCGCCGTATTGCACGATGCAGCCGAGCACGGTGCCTCGCTGCTGTTCGCGGCGGATCAGCGCGATCACGTCTTCGGCGTCGAGCGGCTCGAAATAGAGCCGGTCGGAGGTGTCGTAGTCAGTGCTGACGGTCTCCGGGTTGCAGTTGACCATGATGGTTTCGAACCCGGCGTCCTTCAGCGCATAGGCGGCATGGACGCAGCAATAGTCGAACTCGATGCCCTGGCCGATGCGGTTCGGCCCGCCGCCGAGGATGATGATCTTGTTCCTGTCAGTCGGGTCGGCTTCGCATTGGGGCGTGCCGAAGCCGCCTTCATAGGTGGAATACATATACGGCGTGACCGAGGCGAACTCGGCGGCGCAGGTGTCGATCCGTTTGTACACCGGGTGAACCGACAGTCGGCTGCGCAGCGTGGCAATTTCGTCGGGCGTGCGATGCGAGAGTTCCGCCAGCCGCCGGTCAGAGAAGCCGAGCGCTTTCAGCCGGCGCAAGGCGCCGGCATCGGCCGGGAGCCCGACCGCCGCGATATCGCGCTCGGCTTGAACTATACGCGCCAGTTCGCCGATGAACCAGGGATCGAACTTGCTGGCAGCGTGAATGTCCTCGACGCTGAGGCCGGCGCGCAACGCCTGTGCCGCCATCAGCAGGCGATCGGGTCGCGGGGTTGAGAGTGCGGCTCGGAAGGCATCGGGACTGCCATCGCCCGGCGGCTCGATCTCGTCCAGGCCGGAGAGGCCGGTTTCCATGCTGCGCAGCCCCTTCTGCAGGGCTTCGGCAAAGCTGCGGCCGATTGCCATCGCCTCGCCCACCGATTTCATGGACGTGGTCAGCAGTGGCGGCGTGCCCGGGAATTTCTCGAAGGTGAAGCGCGGGATTTTCACCACGACATAGTCGATGGTCGGTTCGAAACTCGCCGGGGTGGTGCGGGTGATGTCGTTAGCAAGTTCATCAAGTGTGTAACCCACCGCGAGCTTCGCCGCGATCTTGGCGATCGGGAAACCGGTCGCTTTCGACGCCAGCGCAGAGGAACGCGAAACGCGGGGGTTCATCTCGATGATGACCATACGTCCGTCCGCCGGATTGACGGCGAACTGCACGTTGGATCCGCCGGTATCGACGCCGATCGCCCTCAGGCAGGCGATCGAGGCGTCGCGCATCCGCTGATATTCCTTGTCGGTCAAGGTCAACGCGGGCGCGACGGTGACAGAATCGCCGGTATGGATGCCCATCGGATCGACGTTCTCGATCGAGCAGACGATGATGCAGTTGTCCGCCCGGTCGCGGACCACCTCCATCTCGAACTCCTTCCAGCCGACCACGGATTCCTCGATCAGCACTTCCGTGGTTGGCGAGGCGTCCAGTCCGCCGGCGACGATCTGCTCGAATTCCTCCTTGTTGTAGGCGATGCCCCCGCCGGTGCCGCCCAGAGTGAAGCTTGGCCGGATTACCGCGGGCAGGCCGGTCATCGCCAGTGCGTCGCGCGCTTCCGGCAGGGAATGCGCGATTGCGCTGCACGGTGATTCGATGCCGATCGAAGCCATCGTCTCGCGGAATTTCAGCCGATCCTCGGCACGCTCGATCACCTCGGCACGGGCGCCGATCAGCTCGACACCATGGCGGGCCAGCACGCCGGATGTCGCAAGCTGCATGGCGGCGTTCAGCGCGGTCTGCCCGCCCATGGTCGGCAAGAGGGCATCGGGCTTTTCGCGCGCAATGATGCGTTCGAGGAAGTCGGCGGTGATCGGCTCGATATAGGTGGCGTCCGCCAGACCGGGATCGGTCATGATAGTGGCGGGGTTGGAGTTCACCAGGATGATCCGGATAGCCTTCCGCTTTCAGCGCTTTGCAGGCCTGGGCGCCGGAATAGTCGAACTCGCAGGCCTGGCCGATGACGATCGGTCCGGCGCCGATGATGAGGATGGAATGAAGGTCGGTGCGGCGGGGCATCTCTAGAAGCGAGAGCTCATCACCGGCGTTGCCGATAGAGCGCGCCTCTCGATCCATTTCCAACTGACCTCGGGCAACCAGCCTTGTGACTTGGCAGGGTCTACCTCAGCCAGAAGGAACTTTGCTTGCGGCGCCAACTTGTGCAGCCTCTCGCCGATCGTCTCAGTATCAAGCTTGGTTTCAAGAATGAAAACCACTGCAACATGGTTCCACCAGGAGCTGAAATCCTTGCTTGTGGTCACATAGTCGCGAATTGTCTCGAGATCGGCAAACGATGAATTCGCATCAACAGCAAGAAGGTATAGCGGCTCACTCATGACTCTCTTCCAATCTTGTGCCTTGCCGCCCCCTAGCCTTTGTATCGGCCCCGAGAATTGCGGTGGTCAGTTCGACCCGCGGGCCGTGACCGGATCAAGCCCGGCCATCTACGACCTCCACAAGCTCAAGTTGCCAGAAACACTGAAGGCATCCGGGCAACAGCCGAACGGGCTCGCGCAACAGGTGATCACGAACACCGTCCGCGACAGCCTGAGCGAGCTCGACATCGGAGAAACGGAAACCGCTCAGGTTTCGAATTTTTGCGAATCCATCTTCGGGAGTGTCGGCCCGCAGGTTCATGCGTGCGGCCGCCAGCACGACCTCGAGCGCAGTCATCGTGGTCGCGTCTCCATCATCCCGACGAACCGCTCGAACAGGTAGAAACTATCGGAAGGCCCCGGGCTCGCCTCGGGGTGGTACTGCACGCTGAACGCCGGAATGTCCTCGCAGGCCAAGCCTTCGTTCGAACCGTCGAACAGGCTGACATGCGTCACCTTAGCGCCTGCCGGCAGCGTCTCGGGATCGACCGCGAAACCGTGGTTCTGGCTGGTGATCTGCACTCGCCCGGTCATCAGGTCCTTCACTGGCTGGTTGGCGCCACGGTGTCCGCGTTCCAGCTTGAAAGTCTTCGCTCCCAGGGCCAACGCCAGCAACTGATGCCCGAGGCAGATGCCGAACAGCGGCACACCGGCCTTCAGCACGCCGCGGATCGCGGGTACCGCGTATTCCGCCGTGGCTGCCGGATCGCCCGGCCCATTGGACAGAAACACGCCATCCGGCGCATGGCGCAGGATCTCCTCGGCGGTTGCAGTCGCCGGGACCACGGTGATCCGACAACCAACCGATGCCAGGCAGCGCAGGATGTTTCGCTTGGCCCCATAATCCACCGCCACGACGTGGAACCGCGGCACCGTCTGCCGCCCGGTGCCCTCCGGCCAAGCCCAGCGCGTCTCGTCCCAGGCGTAGGTCTGTCGGCACGATACCTCCTTGGCCAGGTCCATCCCTTCCAGTCCCGGCCACGCCGCTGCCTGCGCCTGCAAGGCGGCGACGTCGAACCGCCCATCCGCCGGATAGGCCAGCACACCGTTTGGCGCGCCCCCATCACGGATCCGCACCGTCAGCGCCCGCGTGTCCACTCCGGCGATCCCGGCCACCCCGCGTACCCGCAGCCAGGCGTCGAGGTGCTGCGCCGCTCGCCAGTTGGACGGCTCGGTGACGTCCTGCTTCACCACAAGGCCACGCGCGGCAATGGTGGTTGCCTCGATGTCCTCGGCATTGCTGCCGACATTGCCAATGTGGGGAAAGGTGAAGGTGATGATCTGACCGGCATAGGACGGATCGGTCAGCGTCTCCTGATACCCGGTCATGCCGGTATTGAAGCAGACCTCGCCCACCGGGGCCGAATCGGCGGTGTGAGCCCCAAATCCGCGGCCCCAGTAAACCGTCCCGTCGCCCAGCACGAGAACAGCCGTCGCCCCATCGGGGACGTCAGCGGCCATCCCCTGCGCGGCTGTCCCCGTTTGGGGCCGGCCGCCGGACACCCCGGACAGGTCCGACAGGTCCAGCCCAGTGGCCGAGATCACCGCCTGCCAGTGGCGCGATGGGATGGCGCGCGCGTGGCGCCACTTGCGCACCGCCTCCGTGCTGACGCCGGCCAACCGCGCTGCGGCCTCGGCCCCGCCCAGCCGCTCGATCACTTCATCGATGTTTGCCGCCATGGCGTGACAACTAGCGGAAGAAATTTCCCGCGGCAAGCCAGCCACTCAAAGTCGGAAATTTTGTCCGGGCCGCACTCAGCACATAACCGTATTATAGAGGGGATAATCACCAGGGAGCCGACGCGCCATGGGTCTCAGAGAGCAGTTCACCGAACGCCTCAAGGCCGCGATGAAGGCAGGCGATGCCGCCGGCACCTCGACGATGCGGATGATTTTGGCCCGGCTCAAGGACGTCGATATCGCGGCGCGCCCCAAGGGCATCGACAAAGTGCCGGACGAGGAGGTGCTCGCCGCCTTGCGCGGCATGGTGAAGCAGCGCCGCGAATCCGTGGACCTCTACCGCCAGGGTGGCCGCCCTGACTTGGTGGCCAAGGAGGACGCCGAGATCGCCATGATTGAAAGCTTCCTGCCCCAGCAGATGGACGAGGCAGCGATGCAGCTCACCATTGTCGATGCGATCGCGGAAACCGGCGCAGCCCGCATGAAGGACATGGGCAAGGTGATGGCGGCGCTGCGGGCGCGGCACGGCGCCACGCTGGACATGGCGAAGGTTGGGCCGATCGTGCGGGCGAAGCTGGCCGGCTGATGGCCCTCCCCGGCGGCTTCCTTGACGAATTGCGGGCGCGCACGCCGCTCGCCCCGTTGATCGGCCGGCGGGTGAAGCTCGAGCGCGCCGGCCGCCAGTGGAAGGCCTGCTGCCCATTCCACGGCGAGAAGACGCCAAGCCTCCATATCTGGGACGACCACTACCATTGCTTCGGATGTGGCGCGCACGGCGACGCCGTCACCTTCGTCATGCAGACGGAGGGCGCCGGCTTCATGGAGGCGGTCAACCGCCTTGCCGCCGAAGCGGGGCTGGAAGTTCCGCTTCTCTCCCCTGCCCTCGCCGAAGCCGAGCGGCGCCGACACACCCTGGCCGGCGTGCTCGAGATGGCGGCTGCGAGCTTCCAGCGCCGTCTTCTGCTACCGGAAGGCCGCGCCGCGCTCGATTACCTGCGCGGCCGCGGCTTGGCCGCGGAGACGATCCGCCGCTTCGGACTCGGCTGGTCCGGTGAGGGGCGCGGCGCCCTGGCGGCTGATCTCGGACGCGAGGGGATCGGGACCGACCTGCTGGTCGAGGCCGGGCTAATGCGCGCCGATGCGGAAACCGGACGCATCTATGACCTGTTCTACAACCGCGTGATGTTTCCGATCCGTGATCGGCGGGGCGTGGTCATCAGCTTCGGCGGACGCATCCTGGGCGATGGCCAGCCGAAATATGTGAACGGACCGGAGACGACGTTGTTCGCCAAACGCCGCAGCCTCTACGGGCTCGACTTGGCGCGCGAGGCGGTGCGGGCCCCGGGGGGTAAGGCCGAGATCGTGGTCGTTGAAGGCTACATGGACGTGATCGCTCTGCACCAGGCCGGGTTCGGCGGCGCTGTGGCGCCGCTGGGCACGGCCCTGACCGAGGACCAGCTCGCCGAGCTGTGGCGGCTCTCGCCGGTACCGGTGCTGTGCTTCGACGGCGACGCGGCCGGCCGACGCGCTGCCGCCCGCGCTGCGGATCTGGCCTTGCCGCTGCTCGCCCCGGACCGCACGCTCCGGCTGGCGACGCTGCCGGAGAACGAGGATCCCGACACGCTCGTGCAGCGCCGCGGGCCGGCCGGGTTCCAAACGGTGCTCGCCGCGGCGCAGCCGCTGGCCGATGCGTTATTTGACCTGATCCGCGATGGTACCGGCGATAAAAGCGCCGAGCAGCGGGCGCAATTGCGGCACCGCCTGGAAGGCGCAGCCCAACGCATCGCCGATCGCGTGCTCGCCCGCGAGTACCGCGGCGTCCTGCTCGACCGTTTTTTCGCCGATCGGCGTCGGCGGACCCGCGCCGCGCCCGCGCGCACATTGCCTCGCCCGCTCCCCAGCGGAACCGCCACTGCCGACGAGCGCGCCCGAATCCTGATCGCCGTCCTGCTCCGCCACCCGAGCCTGCTTTCCAATGTCGCACATGCCTTCACCGCGCTGGAGCTGTCGCCGGTTTGTGACCTGCTGCGAAAAGCGTTGCTGAACTGGGCCGATCACGCGGACGTGCTTGACTCACAAGGGTTGATCGACCACCTCACAGCCTCTGGATTGGCGGCCGATGCCGCGCGAGTTCTGGCAGCGGTCCCATTCCCGTTGCCGGACTTCGCGTCGGCCGAAGCGACGCCGGGGGACGCCGAGGAAGGCTGGTGGCACATCTTCGGATTAATGCAACGCGGCCGGCTGGAACAGGACGTTGCGACGGCCCAGCGCGACTTTCAGGCGCGCATGGATCAGGACTCGCAACGCCGGTTGATTGCCCTCAGGGCCGACCTCGTATCCATCCAGTGCGGGGAAGAACAGCGCGAGGCCGAGGCTTAAGTAGCCGAAGCCCGATGTGATGATTTTTGCCGGAGTGCCGTAGAGATGGCGACCAAGCCGAATGTGACTGCTGATACCGCCACCGTCGAGCAGGACGTGGAAACCACCCTGCTTGACGTGCAGTCGGCCGCGGTCAAGCGGCTGATCGCCCGCGGCAAAGAGCGCGGCTATATCACTTTCGACGAGCTGAACAACGTCCTGCCTCCGGAGCAGAACAGCTCTGAGCAGATCGAAGACGTGATGGCCAATCTCAACGAGATGGGCATCCAGGTCGTCGAGAGCGAAGAAAGCGAAGAGACCGAAGTCCCGGCCAAGGTCGAGAAGGTCGAAGAGGCCGAGGAAGAGCCCACCGGCAACGTCGATGAGGAGAGCATAGGCCGCACCGACGATCCGGTGCGGATGTACCTGCGCGAGATGGGCAGCGTTGAGCTGCTGTCGCGCGAGGGCGAGATTGCTATCGCCAAGCGCATCGAGGCGGGGCGCGACATGATGATCGGCGGGCTGTGCGAGAGCCCGCTGACGTTCAGGGCAATCATCACCTGGCACGATCAGCTCAAGGCCGGTCGCATGCTGCTGCGTGACATCATCGACCTGGAAGCGACCCAGGGCGGAGGCACCAACGGCGCCGGCGCCGGCGCCCCGACCGCGCCGGAGGCTGCGGTGCCGGCGGAGGCGCACGCCGGCTTCGAGGTCGGTGAGGACCTCGAAGTCGACGATGAGGGCGAGGGCGCCGGCATCTCCCTGTCGGCGCTCGAAGAGAAGCTCAAGCCGGAAGTGCTCGCCACCTTCGAGGAGATCGAAGGGCACTACAAGAAGCTCTACAAGATGCAGAATCGCCGGCTGGAAACGATGACCAGCGGCGAAGAGGTCAACGCACGATCCGAGCGGACCTACGAAAAGAGCCGCGAGGAGCTGGTTCACACCGTGGCCCAGGTGCGGTTGCACAATAACCGTATCGAAGAGCTGGTCACCCAGCTCAAGCAGCTCAATCAGCGGCTGACTGCGCTAGAAGGCCAGCTTCTGCGCATGGCCGAGGCCTGCAAGGTGAATCGCGAGGAGTTCCTGAAGCAATATCGCGGCAGCGAACTCGATCCCAACTGGCTGGAGCGTGTCAGCAAGCTTCTCGGCAAGGGCTGGAAGACGTTCGCCACCAAGGACGCCGAGCATATCGCCGATATTCGCAACCAAATCGCCGCGGTGGCGAACGATGCCGGCCTGTCCATCTCCGAGTTCCGCCGCGTGTTCATGACCGTCAGCCGCGGCGAACGCGATTCTGCGCGCGCCAAGAAGGAGATGATCGAGGCCAATCTGCGACTGGTGATCTCGATCGCGAAGAAATACACCAACCGTGGCCTGCAGTTCCTGGATTTGATCCAGGAAGGCAATATCGGCCTGATGAAGGCGGTCGATAAGTTCGAGTACCGTCGCGGCTACAAGTTCAGCACCTATGCCACTTGGTGGATCCGCCAGGCCATCACTCGCAGTATCGCCGACCAGGCGCGCACTATCCGCATCCCCGTGCACATGATCGAGACGATCAACAAGCTGGTGCGCACGTCGCGCCAGATGCTGCACGAGATCGGCCGCGAGCCGCAGCCGGAGGAGCTGGCCGATAAGCTCGGCATGCCGCTCGAGAAGGTGCGCAAGGTGCTGAAGATCGCCAAGGAGCCAATCAGCCTGGAAACCCCGATCGGCGACGAGGAGGACAGCCACCTAGGCGACTTCATCGAGGACAAGGCGGCGATCATCCCGCTGGATGCCGCCATCCAGGCCAACCTGCGCGAGGCCACCACACGCGTGCTGTCCAGCCTGACGCCGCGCGAGGAACGCGTGCTGCGCATGCGCTTCGGCATCGGCATGAACACTGATCACACGCTGGAAGAGGTGGGCCAGCAGTTCAACGTCACGCGCGAGCGTATCCGCCAGATCGAGGCCAAGGCGTTGCGTAAGCTGAAGCACCCCAGTCGCAGCCGCAAGCTGCGCAGTTTCCTCGACGACAACTAATCAGTGGTCAGCGGTCAGTATCCAGTGGTGAGTGGTCAGGCTATCTTCCTGACCACTGACAACTGACCACTGCCATGGAACCGGCAACGCGCGTCGCGGTGACGGTGACGTTCCTGAGAATGGATCGCCCGCCGGTCGAGGTTGCGCCGGGCCTGCCGACCTTGTGCCAGGTCGTCCGCGCGGCGTCATGCACAGTCGGATTCTACCGCTATCTCTACGACACGGTGGGCGCGGATTATGTCTGGTGGCTGCGCCGGGCCATGCCTGATGACGAACTGGCCGCGCTGCTCGCCAACCCGCTGATCTCTATCCACGTGCTCTACCGCGACGGCGAGCCGGCCGGGTTCTTCGAATTGGACGCGCGAACCTGGCCCGACATCAACCTGAGTTATTTCGGCCTGCTGCCGCACGTGATCGGCACCGGTGTCGGATATCCCTTCCTGCGCCAGTCGGTCGATCTGGTATGGCGCCAGGGCGCGCGAGGAATGACGGTGAACACGTGCACCGCCGATCACCCAGGGGCGCTGCCGACCTATCTGCGCGCGGGGTTCCGGACGGTGCGCCAAGTCCGGGAGCTCTGGCAGGTGCCGCTCCGGCTCGGCATGCGCATCCCCGACCATCTACGCGCCTGAGGCGGGGATGCCGTCGAATCGGGACCCGATCGAGACCGAGATCAAACTGCGAGCGGCGCCGGGCGCAATTGAGGCGCTGGAGCGACACCCTGTGCTCGCCGGTACGGCGGCCGAAGAACATCATCAGGTGACGACCTATTTCGACACGCCAAGGCTTGATCTGGCTCGGCGGCACTGTTCCCTGCGCATCCGCCGCAGCGGCGAGCGCCGAGTCCAAACGGCAAAGTCGGCCCCCGCGGTCGGCGTCGCTGCCCAACGCGGGGAGTGGGAGCGGCCCATCGAGACCGACAGGCCCGATCTCTCCCCGCTTACCGAAACACCCGTTGGCGCTGCGCTGCGCGGCAGGGCTGCGCGAGAATTGCGACCGGTCTTCGTCACGGACATCCGGCGCACCGCCCGGCTGCTGCGGGTCGATGCCCAGACCGCCGTGGAGGCCGCACTGGATCAGGGGATGATCTGCGCGGCCGGGCGCAGCGAGCCGGTCTCGGAGTTGGAGCTGGAGCTCAAGCGGGGCCATCCGGGCGCCCTCTATCGGCTAGCGATCGAGCTCACTGCCGCCGCTCCACTCACGCTGGAGCCGGCGAGCAAGGCGGAGCGTGGTTTGCGCCTCAGATCCGGCGAGCGGCCGACGCCAGCCAACGCGCCCGCATTGAGTTTCGCTCGCGACATCACGGCAACCGAGGCGTTCGGCGAAATCGTTCGCTCCATCCTCGGTCACATGGTGGCCAACATGTCGGCGGTGCGGATCAGCGATCCCGAGGGCGTCCATCAGCTTCGCGTCGCCATCCGGCGAATGCGGGCAGCGCTGGTGTTGTTCCAGCCTGTGCTGCGGCGGGAGACGACCGGGCGGTTCAACGAAGAGTTGCGCCGTATCGGCCAAGTCTTGGGTAAAGCGCGCGACTGGGACGTGCTGGTCGGCGAGACGCTGCCCGCCGTGGACGCTCGGGGCTCGGAGAAAGGCTGGCTCGATCTGCTGCGCGAGCGAGCCGGACAATGGCGCGCTGCAACACAGGCCGATGCGCGCCGAGAGCTCGACGGTCCGGCCTTCACCACTCTGCTGCTGGGTCTCGCCGGTTGGATAGAAGATGGGGCTCGAGACCCAGCGTTACTGGGCAGCGCAGCCCTCCGCCGACCAATCGCCGAACTGGGGCCGGCGCTGCTTGGTCGGATGGCGCGCAAGGTTGCCCGTCGAGGAAAGCGACTGAAAGGCGGATCGCGCGAGGAGCTGCATGCGTTGCGCAAGTCGATCAAGAAGTTGCGCTACGGGTTCGAGTTCCTCGCTCCGCTCTACCCGCCCGCGAAGGTCGAAGCGGTTGTACATCCGTGCAAAAAACTGCAGGCACTGCTGGGACGTTCGAATGACGCCGCCGTGACCCCGGCCTTGGCGGGTCAGCTCACGGAGGGCGGACACGCGGACCTCGCGCCCGCGCTTGGCGTGCTCGCCAATTGGGTTGAGGCGCGCGGCAGGAAGGCCCTCCGTCGCGTCCCAACGCATTGGCACGGGCTGCGCAAAGCGGAGCTGATGAGCAAGGTGTGCGCGAAGCGACGGGCCGCTCTGGATGCGCTCATCGCCGGGGCGAGTTCCTGAGCGCTTATTGAAGCGATCCCCACCGCTCGACGGCGGGTTCCGCGGTGGCCCATTTCCAACGCTTCGGATCACGGCAAACATCCACCGTATACCAGTTTCGCGGTGCGCCTGCGCCGCCATCATCGACTGAGAACACCACCTCTTTGCAAAGCGCGAGCGACGTGTTGATCGCATCGATCACTCGCAGCTCGCCATGCTCGTTGTCGATCGGGATCGTGTGGTGAATCGCCCATGCAGCTTCGCCGCCGACCGGCAACGCGCCAGTGGTCTCTGCAATGACATCCAGCTCGGCACCCGCACGCACGCGGGCGATGTAGTCGGAGAGGAAATTTCCTCCCGCGCTCACCCCAATGCCCACAGCGATGCCAATCCCCGGATTGCCGGTCGCCGAACCGCTGGCGACGCTGGCAATAGTGCCGAAGTCCTTGCACCCGCCGAGCAGAACAGCCGCGACAGCGAGCAACGCGGCTCCGCGCGCTCGCACGGCGCATGTCATTACAGGCTGCCCCAGCGCGCGGTAGCCGGCTCGGCCTCGGCCCACTGCCACCACACCCCGTCGAAACAGATGGTCGTGGTGTAGTAGCCAACGGGCCGGTCGTTTTTCTCATTGACCGAGAAGACGATCTGCTTGCAGGTGAAACCGGGAGCGGCGAAGACACGGAACACCGTCACCCGGCCATGCTCGTTGGCCTCGATAGGCACGTCGTGCACGATGCTCCAGTGCGCGACTTGCCCCGGTGCCAGCGGACCGGCAGCGCTGGCGATCCGCACCTGTTCCGCATGGTGCACGCGCCGCTCTATATATCGCAGCCCGGCATCGGCGGCGGCCGCGACGCCGAGCCCGATCGCAGTGCCGACCGCCGCATTTTTGGTGATCCCGCTGCTGATCCCGGCGGCTGCTACACCAGCTACATCGGCGGTCGTGGCTGAAAGCACCGAGGTGCAGGCACCCAAAGCCGGCACACAGATAACCAGGGCTACCACACCAAGAAGACGGCTGCTGTCGATGGCTGGCATAGGAACTCCAGGGGCTCGATCAACAGGCACCGAACGATTGCCTCGTTCCGCATGTCAGACGCGTGTAATCCGGAGGCAAATCGCAACCGGGTGATCGCCTGTGATTGACCACGCGTTCTGCCAGCGTAGTGTCGGCCGGCAGGACATCGAAGGTGGACCGGATGACCGAGCTTTATCTGCGGAGCGGCATCTTCCTCGCCCCGTTCCACGCGCTGGATGAGAACCCGACTCTCGCGCTGGAGCGCGACCTGGAGCTGGTGCAGCACCTCGATCGCCTCGGCTATCACGAAGCCTGGATCGGCGAGCATCACTCGGGCGGCTTCGAGATCATCGCCTCGCCGGAGGTGTTCATTGCCACCGCGGCGGAGCGGACGCGGCACATCCGGTTGGGTACCGGGGTGGCGTCGCTGCCGTATCACAACCCGTTCATCCTCGCCGACCGCATGGTGTTGCTGGACCACCTGAACTCGCGGACGCGTGATGTTCGGCGTCGGCCCCGGGGCGCTGGTGCACGATGCCGTGAAGATCGGCGTGGCGGCGGCCGACCAGCGGCGGATGATGAACCAGAGCCTGGACGTGATCGTCCGCCTGCTGGCCGGCGAGACCGTGACGGAAAAAACCGACTGGTACGATCTGAAGGACGCACGGCTGCAGCTCGCCTGCTACACGCAGCCGAGGATGGAGCTTGCGGTTGCGGCGTCGCGCTCGCCGGCCGGTGCGCTGGCTGCGGGGCGGCATGGGATCGGCATGTTGTCGATCGGCGGCACCTCGCCGGACGCGATGGCGCATCACGCGAAGAACTGGGCGCTTTACGAGGAGCAGGCGCGCGAGCACGGCAAGACGTCCGACCGGCGCAACTGGCGGCTGGTGACGCTGCTGCATGTCGCCGAGACACGCGAGCAGGCGCGCGAGAACGTGCGCTTCGGTCTGGAGGCGTTCGCGCAATATTTCCGCGACGTCGCCACCTTCCCGATCGTCCCTGCCGGTATCGGCGACGCGTATGAATGGTTGATCGCGAACCAGGCGGCCTGCATTGGCACGCCGGATGACGCGATTGCGTATATCGAGACGCTGCTGGAGGGCTCGGGCGGCTTCGGTGTGATCACCGAGCTGGCGCACAACTGGGCCGATTGGGAAGCGACGAAGCGTCACTACGAGCTGATGGCACGTTACGTTCATCCGCATTTCCAGCAGAGCCGGGAGCTTCGCCGCGCGAACTACGATTTCGCGGCCGAGAACAGCGAATGGTTCCGCGCGCAATCACAGGCCGCGGTGCAGGCGGAGATCGATCGACGCACGGCGAGCAAGGCGGCGGAGTGATGCGGACCCCGGCAGAGACTGCTGCGTCCACCTCTCCCGCAAAGCGGGAGAGGTGAATGCTGCAGCTTCAGCACATCGCACAGGTGATCCGCAGCAAGAATGCCGGGCCGCGCCGGCTGACTTTGGACGTGATGTTCGCTGCGGACGCCGACTACCAGCGAGCCGTGCAATCGCCCGCGCTGTCCCCGGCCAGGATCGCCGCGCTCTATCGTCTCGCGCCAGACGACGTTGCGGTGATGCCGTACCCCCTCGGCCGTGCCATCAAGATCACCTTGGCGCGGCCGATCATGGCGGGCGATCCCGGCGACCGCGACGTATACGGCGCGCAGCAGCACGCCCCGCTGCTGGAGATCGAGATATGAGCGCGTCCGGACGCGTGCTCGAGAAGCTGCGGCGCCAATCACGACCGATGCGACTGCTCGGCGCATCCGGCCAGCTCGGCTACGGCATTCCGACGCCGGCCTTCACCGCCGGACTGGCACGCCAGCCGGATATGATCGGCTGCGACATGGGATCGATCGACATCGGCCCTGCCTATCTCGGGTCGGGAGAGATGGCGACCGCACCGGCGGCCACAGGACGGGACCTGCGCAAAGTGCTGCTCGGAGCGCGCCAGCTCGACATCCCGCTGGTAATCGGCTCGGCGGGCTCCGCTGGCGCCGCGCCGCATCTGGAAGCGACCCTTGCCATCCTGCGCGACATTGCGCGCGCCGAAGCGATAACGTTTCGAATGGGCGTGTTGCGCGCCGACATCCCGCGTGGGCTGCTCAAGGATGCGCTGCGGTCGGGGAAGATCGTCGGGCTGGACGCAATGCCGGCGCTGACCGCGGACGAAGTGGATGCGGCGGCGCATATCATAGGCCAGATGGGCACGCAACCGTTCCGTCGCGCCTTGGCTGCCGATATCGACGTGCTCGTCGCCGGCCGCGCCTGCGACACTGCGATCTTCGCGGCTCTGCCGACAATGCTCGACTTTCCCGTCGGCCTGACGATGCACATGGCGAAGATCATTGAGTGCGCATCGCTCTGCTGCGTGCCCGGCGGGCGTGATTCGATTCTCGCCACGCTCGACCACGACGGGTTCGAGCTGGAGAGCATGGCGCCGCAACGCCGCGCCACACCAGTCTCCGTCGCCGCTCACAGTCTGTATGAACAGGCCGATCCCTACGCCGTGCAGGAACCCGAGGGCAGACTAGATCTCGCGGCGGCGACCTATCGCGCCGTCGATGACCGGCGCACCCGCGTCAGCGGAGCGCGGTGGATTCCGAGCACAGATCCCGCCATCAAGCTTGAGGGTGCACGCCCCATCGGTGAACGCGCGATTCTGCTGGCCGGCGCTGCCGATCCCCGCTTCATTGCGCGGCACCGCAACATCTTGCCCGAAGTGGCCGCAGTGGTGCGCGAGTTGGTTTGCGAAGACGCACCGCAGGACTACACTCTGACGTTCCGCGTCTATGGCGTGGACGGAGTGCGCATGGCCGCGCCCGAACATGAAACCCCACCAGGCGAGGTCTTCGTTCTCGGCGAGGTCATCGCGCCGAGCCGCGAACGCGCCGCCGAGGTGATGCGGACCACGAAACAATACCTGCTGCATCACGGTTACCCAGGCCGGCTCTCAACGGCAGGCAACCTCGCTTTCCCATTCACCCCGCCGGAAATCTCAACCGGACCTGCCTACCGGTTCAACGTATTCCACCTGCTGCACACAGCCGATCCCGATGCGCTGTTCCCGCTGGAGGTGGAGACCGTCAGGAGTTGACCGCCGCCTACGGCGCATCCCGTGGATAGCTGCTTGCGTGAGCGACATGGCCACGCGGATTCGCCCTTGAAAACTCCTCGTCTTCCTGTATATCCCTACCTTTGGTTCCGTCTAGACAGAACGGTGTAGAAGATGGCCTTCCACATCAAAGATGCAGCGACCGATCGAGCGGTTCGGCGCCTCGCCCGCGTCAAGCGGAAGACCCTGACCGAGACGGTTCGCGAAGCTGTCGAGCACGAATATGCGCGCGAATGCGCAAAAATTCCGTTGATCGAGCGATTGAAGCCGATTTAGGATCAGTTCGCGACTTTTTCCAGACCCGGAGGCAAACCAGCCAACAAAGCCTTCTTCGACGCGCTGTCGGGCGACGCATAGTGTTCCTGGATGCGTCCGCGATCATCGCCATAGTGGCGCGCGAACCTGAAGCGTCCGCGCTCGCTGCGCGTCTTGGCCAGGCAAGCAAGGTCGTTACCTCTGCAATTGCAGTCTATGAAGCCACACTGGGCCTTGCCCATGTCGGCAACACCTCGGTGGAGAGCGCGCAAGCGGTGCTCGACCGGTTTCTTAGTGAAATCGAAGCGGAGATCGTGTCTATCACTGCTGAGCACGGTCGCCTTGCCGTCAAGGCGTTCGATCGCTTCGGCAAGGGCCGTCATCCTGCCAGTCTTAACATGGGCGACTGCTTCGCCTACGCGTGCTCGCAGCATCTGGACGTGCCCCTGCTGTTCAAAGGCAACGACTTCCCCCTGACCGACATGGTTGTCGCATGAACCGCACGCGACCTCACGCTACCACCGTGCCGTGATCGTAACGTAATACTTGCGCGGGAGCACGCGAGTCGTGATAGTGTGATCGACCGGGTCGCGAATGTCGCACGGAACGGCGGACTCGATTCGCATTATCGAACAGCTTCGGGTTCAGCGGACCACCGCCAGCATCATCTTTCGTACGGCTCCATAAGGATACGGGCAACGAAACGATTCGGAGTTCAAGAAACCATCAGGGGTTGATCGCCTCATTCGGCAGCGTGCCCCAGAAGGCCAGGCGCGGCAGCCAACCGCGATAGTCGCCGACCTGTACACGACACCAAGTAGCTCCGGTCGCGCAAGAGAGGACATGCGCGATCACGCCCGGTTCAAGCTCGGCGACGGCCCGCGCGGTGTCGCTGGCATCCGCACGCAAGGTCTGGCGACCGCCGGTGATGATGACATCGCGCCGCGCGACCAGGGTGGCTTCATGCATCCAGCCCTTCTCGCCGTCCGGCGTCTCGACCAGCCGCCAGACATCGAACTCCCGCAGGATCTCCACCGGCATGCCTGCCCGCTTGTACACCCAATCGATCGGATAACGGGCGCCGGGGCCGGCGCGCAGGTTCACTATGTCCGCGCGGAGCGAGACGTAGCGCGGCAGCGGCAGGCCGGTCACGGCGCCCTTATTGGGGTCCTGCTCCGGTGGCTTCGCCGCCCGCGCGGTGGTCGCCCCGGCAGGTGCCGGCTGCTTTGCCGGCGGAATCGGCGGAACCGGCAGCCTGACCGCGGTGCGGGGCGCCCGACCAGATGACGTATGCTTCGGCGGATGCAGCGGGATCGGTTTGGGCGCCGGGGCTTGCGCCCAGGCTACCGGTGCAGCGAGCGCCGACAGCAGTACGAGAAGAACCAGCATAGCAAGACGCCAAGTCGGCATGCCCATGCTCGTGCCAAAGCCTGCCGAATTGCGTCAAGCATTCAGAGCGTGACGGTCTGCGCTGTGCCGATCTCGGCAAAGAACGTGGCAAGTCCGGCGACTTCGACATCGGGCAGCAGCCCGGCCGGATCGATGCCTTCAGCGCGCAGCCCGGCCTCGCACGCGATCAGCCGGACCCCCAGCTCGCGAGCCGCCTCGCGCAGCTCGTCCATTCCGGCAACACCAGCATCACGGACGCGCTGATCACGCGCCGCATCTGTCAAGCCGCTCCAGTCACTGAGCAGCGCGCGGCACCCGGCATTGGTTGCAAACAGCACCACGCGGCGCCCCACTGCTGCGGCCCCGGCCGCCACCATGAAAGCGTAATGCGCCCGCTCGTGCGTGCCGGACAGCAGCAGGATGCCGAGCCTGCTGTCGGGCAAGTCAGACGGCACAGGCAGGAGCAGCCGCGGTACGATGCTGCGACAGGTCCCTGATCGTGGCGGCCGGACCACACAAGGCACAAGCCGGGTCCTGGCGCAGGCGCACCAGCCGGAAGCGCGTCGCCAGCGCATCCCAGATCAGCAAACGTCCCGACAGCGACTCGCCAATCCCGAGAATCTCCTTCAGCGTTTCGGTGGCCTGCAACGTGCCCATCACGCCGGTAACGGCGCCGAGCACGCCGGCTTCGCTGCAGCTCGGCACAACGCCTTCAGGCGGCGGCTCAGGAAACAGGCAGCGATAGCAGGGACCTCCAGCATGGGCGTGCGGCTTGAACACCGAAAGCTGCCCCTCGAAACGCAGCACCGCGGCCGAGACGAGCGTGCGCCGGCCGAGCACGCAGGCATCGGCCACCAGGAATCGCGTGGCGAAATTGTCCGTCCCGTCGCAGACGATGTCGTAATCCGCGACCAACGCCCCCGCATTGTCGGCGGTCAGCCGCGTCGGATGCGTCTCGATCCGCACACCGGGGTTGATCGCGACCGCCGCCTCGGCTGCCGACACCGCCTTCATCGCGCCGAGTCGCCCCGTCGTGTGGGCAATCTGGCGTTGCAGGTTGGACAACTCGACGCGATCATCGTCGACGATGCCGATCGTGCCGACCCCTGCCGCCGCCAGGTAAAGCACAACCGGACAGCCTAGCCCGCCGGCACCTACCGCCAGCACGCGTGCCGCTTTCAGCCGCGCCTGCCCGGTGCCGCCCACCTCCGCCAGCAGGATGTGGCGTGAGTAGCGCTGGATTTCGTCTTCGCTGAATTCGAGGTCCATGCAACTCAACATAAAGGCGTGGGCAGGTGGTTGCGAGGCCCTGCCATACGACTGGACAAAAGAAAGGCGACGCCCTTGAGCGCCGCCAAGTTTAGGGAGGAAACGTCGAACACAGCGAGCCACAAACCCAGCCCGCTGCACCGCGCCATATGGCGCCGCCGGACAAGGACGCAACCCGCCCCTGCCGACTATTTGCTCGGCACGTTCGGCGGTGGCTTCAAGACCGGCATCGTCGTCCCGGTTGCCGGCAGCAGCTTATCCATTCCTGGATCCACGGCCGGCGGCTGGATCGTGCCGTTGGACTGCGACAAGCGTTGGCCAAGGGTTTCTTTGGCGCTTTCATGGCCGAGTTGTGCCGATCCGTGTGACCTGGGCGCTTCCGGCGATATCGAGAACGGCGGCGCCGGAGACTGGTTGGGTGCCGCGCTCTGCTGCGCGGCCAGCGCCTGCCGGGCGCCATCACCGCCACGCAGGCGGCAGACGACTCAAACGCCCGGCTGGCAGGGCCGGTTTCGAGGCGTGATCCTGGCTACTGTCGTCCCCCCTGGCGCCAGGCACGTACCGAAGTCGCACAGACAGCACGCTCAACGTCGTCGAAGAATGCGGCAATTGCATCGGACATGGCATGCGCCAGCCCATCGGCAGCTCCGTCCTGCGCGAAACTGTGCGCGGCATGCAACGCCAGTGCCTTGCGTGTGGCAAGCCAGCGAGAGGGATCTTCGTCGCGCACCGCGAGATGAACCACGAGGTGTCCCGCCACCGCCTCGATCGCCAGGAGTCGTGCGGATAGGTCCTCCAACTCCAAAGATATCCGTGCCCCCAGTTCTCACCAGCTCGCGGAACGTGGAGGCCTGTTTGCGCCGCGCCAGTCCGCCACCAGATAACGGATGAGTGAGCTTCAAAGACCCAGATAAAATCTCCGGATCAGCTCATTGTTCGCGAGTTCTTCCGTCGAACCACCCTCAAACGCGATGCGCCCGTGCACGATGACATATCCGCGGTCAGCGATGCGGACCGCCTGCGTGAAATTCTGTTCCGCCATCAGCACCGTGAGTTGATAGCCATCCTTCAGCTCCTTGATCTTGTCGATGGTTCGCCGCACCAGTACCGGCGCCAGTCCGACCGACGGTTCATCGATCAGCAGCATGCGAGGCGAAGACATCAGCGCGCGCGCCAACGCCAGCATCTGCTGCTCGCCGCCGCTCATGCTGCCGGCAAGCTGCCGGCGCCGTTCCTTCAAGCGGGGGAACGTCGCGAAGCAGGACTCCAGGTTGCGCTCGATCGCGCCGCGGGCGGCGTGGCGGAACGCGCCGAGCAGCAGGTTCTCGGTGACCGAAAGCCGGGGAAACAGCCGGCGGCCTTCGGGCACGAAGGCGATGCCGAGCCCGACAATCTCCTCGGTCGAGCGTCCGATCAGCTCATGGCGCTCGCCATCGATTTCCGCCATGATGCTGCCGGCTCTCGGGCGGACGATCCCCATGACGCATTTCATCAACGTGGACTTGCCATTGCCGTTGGTGCCGAGCAGCACCACAGTTTCGCCATGCGCCACCGACAGCGATACATCCTGAAGCACCAGCACTGCGCCGTAGCCGGCGCTGATCCCAGTAACTGAGAGGCTACTCGCCAAGATAGGCGCGCTCCACCTCGGGGTTGCGGACCACGTCCGCGGGATCGCCATCAGCCACCTTGCGACCGGCGACCAGAACCACCAGTCGCTGACTGAACTGCATCACCGCGCGCATGATGTGCTCGATCATGATGATCGTCACGCCCTGGTCGTTCAATCGCAGCAGCAATGTCAGCAGCTCGTCGATCTCGCTATGTGACAGGCCGGCCATGACCTCGTCGGCAATCAGCAGGCGGGGACGGGCGGCCATCGCGCGTGCCAGCTCGAGTTTGCGCATCTCCACCTGAGTCAGATCGCGGGGCAGGGCCCGCGCTCGCTCGTGCAGCCCGACCAAACCCAGCAGCCCCTCGCACTGCGCCGCGATATCGGTGCGCGCGCCACTCACGGCCGAGTACTCGATCGGAATACGCAGAATTCTCGCCGACCGTCAGGCTGGCGAACGGCCGCGGAAGCTGGAACGTGCGCGCCAGTCCAAGCCGCACGCGCCGATGCGCCGGCAACCCGTCCAGCACATGGCCATCAAGGCGCACGCGTCCCGCATCATGGCGCAGCGTACCGCCGATGCAGTTGACCAGGGTGCTTTTGCCGGAGCCATTCGGCCCGATGAGCCCGAGCCGCTCGCCTGCGCGCACGGCAAGATCGATGCAATCCAGCGCGGCGAATCCGCCGAAGCGCTTGCTGACCCCGCTGACCTCCAGCAGCGCCGCGCTCATCGATGCCCGGCGAACAGCCACAGGCGCGGCCAAGTCGCGACTCGCCTAGCTTGCAGGAGCCCCAGGATCCCGTTCGGCGCCGCCACCACAAAACCCACCAGCACAACGCCGACGATCAGCAGGTTGACCGCCGAGGAGATCGTCACCGTCGCCACCTGCTGCAGCGTCGCGATCAGCACCCCGCCGATCACCGGCCCCGGCCAGCTCGCCGTGCCGCCGATCAATGGCATGGCGATCGTGTTGACCGCATAGGACAGGCTGAATGCCGAGGGCGGATCGAGATAGGTGACGTAGAAAGGCAACGGCGCGCCCGCCATCCCCATGATGGCGCCAGACAGCGTGGTCGCCAGCAGCTTCAGCCGCAAGGTCGGCACACCCGACGCTTCCGCCGCCAGTTCGTCATCGCGAATCGCGGCAAAACCGTAGCCCAGCCGCGAGCGTTCGATCATTCGCGCCAGCGCCAACGTCAGCACCGACAGCGCCAGCATGAGCAGGCACAGATACTGGATGTACGGAATGCCAAGCAGCGGCGCCTGCGCTGGCCGAATGATGAACGTGCCGGCCGAGCCGCCGACGAGGCTCCAGTTCACCATCAGCGTCTGCGCCACAACCGCCATCGCCAGCGTGGCGATCGAGAAATAGGCGCCGCGCAGCCGCAGGGTCAGGTAGCCCATCCCAAGCCCAAGCACGCCGGATACGATGCCGCCCGCAACCATCGCCACAGGCAGCGGGAGCGGCGCCAGCTTCTGCAACACCACCGTGGTGTAAGCGCCCAGCGCGAAGAAGGCCGCGGTGCCGAAATTCACGTAGCCGCAATAGCCACCTAGAATGTTCCAAGCCGTCGCCAGCACAATGTACTGCAGCACCACGTAGCCGGCGAAGAACACATAGCCATTGCCGATCCATCGCATCGCGACGAAAACGATCGCCGCGCAGACCGCAGCGGCAAGCAGGAACGCACTGCCGCGCATCGCCTATCGGCCGAACACGCCAGCGGGTCGCACCGCCAGCGCGATCAGCAGGAACCCGAACGCCACCGCCGGCGACCAGGACGGGCCGTAAAACGTTGCCGTCAGGCTCTCGACCGTGCCGAGCGCCATTGCCGCCACCACCGTACCGGCAAAACTGCCCAGCCCGCCGAGTACGCAGATCGCGAACACGCGGCCGATATACTCACGCCCGAGCGAGGGTTCGACCGGCTGAATGACAATCAGGATGGCACCCGCCACCGAAGCGGTGGCAATCGAAACGCCGAAAGCGATGCGCTTGATCCGCACCGGATCGGCCGCCATAAGCCGCAACGCAAGCTGATCCTGCGCCACGGCCAGGATCGCACGGCCGATGAAGCTGCGCGAAAGGAAAAGCTGAAGGCCGGCAATCAGCGCAAGGGAAACCACGCAAGGCACCAGCAGTCGGAGCGGCAGATCCACCACTCCGAGATGAAGGCTCGGGCCGATATAGGACGCCTCGACCAAGCGGTAATCGACACCGAACACCAGCACTAGCGAGACCTCGGTGATGAACAGCAGGCCGAAGAAGAAAGCGAGGCCGCGCAGGCTTTGTTCGCCGCGCCGTTCGAAGCTCAGATGATAGATTTGATAGATGCCGGCGCCGAGCAGATAAAAAATCGGCAACAGAACAACGCCCGCCAAGATCGGGTCTATGCCGACCCAGGCATTGGCGATATAGGCGCAATACGAGCCAAGAATGATGAAGGCCGGGTGGGCGATGTTGACAATGTCGAGCATGCCGAAGGAGATCGACACGCCGATTGTTACCGCGGCATAGAACCCGCCCAGCAGCAACCCGGATACCACCGCGTTGCCGAGTAGGTCGAGCACCTACACCTCCTCGGCGAATGCTTCGTTATCCAGCTCCAGCACCTGCTCGGCGCGCGTAGGGTCGATCGCTTCCACGCCGCGCAGCTTGCGGGTCACAACGCGGGTGCGTCGGCGAGCCAGCTCGATCGTGTTCGACATCGTCCCGGCATTCTTGGCCAGCTTCTCCAGCACGTCGTCCATCCGCAGCATCTCGATGCGCGTCGCCCCGAGCAGTTCGCGCACCTGGTCCGCCTTCTGCTCGATCGCCAGCGTGATGAAGCCGAGATGGATGGTGCGCAGCAGCGCCGGGAACAGACTCGGCCCCAGCACCAGCACGCGGCATTCGCGGCCGATCTCATCGATCAGGCCGGGGATGCGCGCCACCTCGGCGAACAGCGCGTCGGTCGGCAGGTACATCACCGCGAACTCAACCGTGACCGGCGGGTTGATGTACTTGGTCGCGATCTTCTTTGCCTGCAGGCGGAGCGCCGCCTCCAGCTTGCGGGACGCAGCGCGCTCGGCTTCCGCATCGCCAGCCTCGGAGGCGGCCAGCAGCCGCTCGTAGTCCTCCACCGGGAATTTCGCGTCGATCGGTAGCAATGGCCGTTCGTCGCCGCGGCCGGGCATTAGCACGACGAACTCCACCGCATCATCGGAGTCAGAGCGCAATTTACGATTCGTTTCATACGCACCGACAGGCAGGATGTCATCCAGCATGGCGCGCACCTGTGCCTCTCCCCAGCCGCCACGCGTCTTCACGTTGGAGAACAGCCGCTTGATGTCGCCGATCTGCGCGGTGACCGCCTGCACGTCGCCCATCGCCTTCTGCACTGCGGTGAACTGGTCGATCACCCGTTTGAAGCTCTCGTCCATCTGCTTCTCGACCGCGGCATGGAGCTGCTCGTTCACCGTCTTCTGGATCTCGGCGAGCTTGGTCTCGTTGCCTTCGCGCAACTCGCGCAGCTTGGCTTCCAGCATGGTGCGTGTGGTCTCGAACTGGGCACCGATATTGTCGCGGAGCGCAAGCCGCAGCTCCCCCTGATCGCGCGAGAGCGTGGTGCGCACCCGCTCGACGCCGGCCTCGACCGAACCGCTAAGGAGGGTCAGGCGCTCGCGCGTGGTGTCCGCTTCGCTGCGGGTACCGGCGAGCCCCTGCTCAGCAAGGATGCGGAGCCGCTGCATGTCGCGCCCAACCCGCAACGCCGCTAAAAGCGCACCTAGCGCGGCGGCGGCGGCCACGGCGGTCAGCACGCCGGCGAGATAGAGCAGCATGAACGACCTCCCAAAGACGGACTCGCGCGATGCGAGTCGGCCAATTATCGACTGAAATCGACCGTATGGCGAAGACCTGGAGCCATTGCCTTGCGCGGGTGCTTGTGCACCCGCTGGTGAGGACGCCGATCACACCGAACCATATCACCGCGCTGCGCGCGGTGAGCGGTGCGGTGGCTTGTGTTGGCTTTGCCTGGGGCAGCCGCGAGGCGGAGATCTGGGGAGGCGTCGCCTGGGTATTATCGGCGCTGCTGGACCGCGCCGACGGCGAGCTCGCCCGCCTGACCAGCGGTCGAGCGCGGCCGGCCATCTGCACGATTGCGTTACCGATACGGTAGTGAATGCGACAATGTTCGTGGCCGTAGGCATCGGCCTCAGGCAAGACTCGCTCGGGGCTTGGGCTATCGCGCTCGGGCTGTTGTGCGGCGGCTGCCTCGCGCTCTGCCTCTACTGGTCGGAGGAGATTGAGACCAAGCTGGAGCCTGGCACCGTCGTGCTGGGCGGGATCCGCGGTTTCGACCCCGATGATCTCTTCTACCTGATCGGTCCGCTCGCCTGGGTCGGGGCGCTTCCTCTCGTGCTGGTCTCGGGTACCATTGTCCTCGTGCCGGCTGCGATCGGCATCGGTATCCAGCTCGCGCGCGCCAAGCAACGCGCCGCTGAAGCTGCCGACCGACCGCAATAGAGTTCAGACCCGGAACGTATAGGAGCGTCCCGGTTCGCGTTCTACGTCGGGCGGAAAATCGCGCCGCTTGTCAGCGAAATAGCGCGCTCGACGATCTCCGTGCGCGGCGAGGGCGTAGGTGACGTACAGAATGCGCCGCGGCGCCTCGGTTCGATTGGGAGCGGAGGCGTGGGGGACGAAGCTGTCGAAGAAGATCACGTCGCCCGGCATGGTCGGTACCAGCTCGAAGGTGAGCCCCTCGGGATCGAGCGGACGCCATTCCTCGCCGATCAACCCTTCCTTGTGCCGCCCGGCTGCGATTTCCAGACAGCCGTTCTCGACGGTCGACTCGTCGATGCTGAGCATGGCGGTGAGGAACAAGGGCGCATAAACGCTCCATCCCGCCTGCTGGTCCTGGTGTGCCTTGAACCCGCTGCCGCCGGGCAGTTTGAAATTGATCTTGTCCTTGAACAGGTACAGCCTCGCCGCCCAGCAACGTCCCAGCCCATTCAATCAGCGCACCCTGGCGCAGCAGCCCGTCGAAGCCGGCATGGAAGGGGCAGAAATTCTCGATTCGCTGAACAATACGCTGCCCCGGCGCGATCAGGCTGTCTTCGTGATAAACCATGTGCCGCCCAGGAATTTCCGGCGCCGCTGCGATCTCCTCAAGCCAGCGCCGCACTTCGGCGAGTGCGCCGCGCAAAAAGCCGCGGACCACCAGGAAGCCGTCTCGCCGGAAGTCAGCCATATCTTCAGGAGTAGGACCGGCTCTCATGCGAGCAGGGTCGGCAGAATGGTGCGGCGCGCCTTCTCGACATCCCGTGGGAAGTCGATTTCGATCCAGGGCAGGTCGCTGATGTCCTCGAAGCCGAAATCGCGCCCGTTGCGGGCCAGCAGCAGATCACGGATCGGCTCTTCGTACTCCATCTGGGTTCGACCTCCGGTGATATAGTCCTCCGCTCGGTCGGCGAGCTCCGCCGCAACCTTGGGCGAGAAGCGAAAAAAGCCCACGGATTCGCCGTGCCATTCATGGCCGATCTGCGGCCGCTTGTGGAAATCGACGATGCGGCCTTTGGAGATGCAGAGCTTCACCGGCTCCTCGCCGGGCTCGATCGTGCGGTCCAGCAGCAGACAGTTTTCATGCGGCGACCCGAGCAGGCGGTCGATCAAGCAACCATCGTACAGGACGTTGGCATGCATCAGGATCACGGCCGACCCGGCACGGAGCACATGGCGCGCATGCCAGAGCGAGACGACGCTGCCGTCGCGAAACGACGGATTCTCGATCAGGTTGATCCGGAGATCACTGTGCAGCGCAACCTGCTCGGCACGCAGGTCGGCGCGGCGATAGCCGATTATGATGGCGATGTCCCGAAGCCCGCAGGCCGCTAGGATCTCGATATGTCGGCGAAGCGGACTGCGGCCGTGGAATTCCAGGAGAACCTTGGGCGGCGCATTTGGACCGAGCCGCCGCCCCTGTCCGGCAGCCAGGATCAGGACACGGCAAGAGGCCGGATCTATCGATGCCATCAAGTAAAGATTAGCGTCCCGAGGGGGCGGCGCCAAGCGACTGCGCTGGCCGCTCCACCGACGCGAGAGGAGGCTCCCGCTCCGTCCCATCGATCGATAGGACGTAGTGGAATTCGATGGAGTTGGAGCGGTCGTTCAACTCCCGCGTTGGGCCGGCCTGCTTGTAGCCGCGCTTCTCATAGAACCGGTGCGCGCGCCGGAACCGTGTGTCACTCCAGAGCTCGAGCCTGGTGGCGCCGGCGGCCAGGGCATGCGCTTCGGCAACGTCGAGCAGACGGTGGCCAAGGCCGCCGCCATGCCAATCGGGCAGCACATAGATTCGGCACATCTCCCAGACTCTGTCGCCGTGGGGACGGGCAGCGATCATGCCGACGATCCCGCCCGCCGCCTCAGCCACCCAGAGCGGGCCCCCCTTCGTCTGATAGTACGTGGCGAGCGCCCGCAACTCGGGCATCTCGCCGTCCACGTCCAAGACGATGTCGGGATATTCGGCCCAGCACGCGCCGATCAGTGCGGTGATCCCGGCGGCATCGGCATCGCACCCAGGGCGGATTGTTGCGGATGGCACTTCGGTCAATGCAATCCGTCGCAGAACGCAGCGATACGGCGGCAGCCTTCGGCAAGCGCGGCGTCGTCCGTCGCCGTGCTGATTCGGACATAAGGGCTCATACCGTACGACGCACCATGCACCAGCGCGACATGCGCCTCGTCCAGCGCCGCCAGCGCAAAATCCTCGTCGGTGTCGATCCGGCGCCCGCCGGGGGTTGTCTTGCCGATGCAGCCGGCGATGTTGGGGAACAGATAGAACGCGCCCTCCGGCTTGTGGCAGACCATGCCGCGGCAGGCGTTGATCATCTCCATCGCCGTGTCGCGCCGGCGCTTATAGGCGGCGACCATCTCGGCCACACCCTCCTGCGGGCCGTCCAGCGCCGCGGCGGCAGCCGCCTGCCCGACCGTGGAGACGCCCGCGGTCACTTGGCCCTGCATGTTCACCATCGCCCGGATCAGCGGCTTCGGGCCGCCGGCAAAGCCGATGCGCCACCCCGTCATCGCGTAAGTTTTGGATACGCCGCTGACAGTCACCGTCCGTTCGCGCAGCTCGGGCGCGACGGCGGCGATCGTAGCGTGGCGGAAGCCGTCATAGACGAGATGCTCGTACATGTCGTCCGACAGGATCCAGACATGCTCGTGCTTCGCCATGACATCGGCGATCGCGCGCAGCTCGTCGTGCGAGCATGACGCGCCGGTCGGGTTGTTCGGGTTGTTCAGCACCAGGAACTTGGTGCGAGGCGTGATCGCCGCGTCGATATCCTCTGGCCGCGGCTTGAAGCCGTTGTTCTGCGGGCACGGCACGAGGACCGGCTCGCCGCCCAGGAAGCGCGTCATCAGCGTGTAGGCGTTCCAGGACGGCACGGGGATCACCACCTCGTCGCCGGGATCGACGGTGGCGGCGAGCGCGTTGAAGATGCACTGCTTGCCGCCGTTGGAGACGGAGATCTCATCGTAGGCGAAATCCAGCCCGTTATCGCGCTTGAACTTGCGCTGGATCGCCTCCTTGAGGGCGCGCGTGCCGTCCTGCGGCGGATATTTCGTCTCGCCGCGCAGCGCGGCCTGATAGCCGGCCTCGATCGCCAGGCGCGGCGTGGCGAAATCCGGCTCGCCGATCGTGAGTTGGACAACATCGACGCCCTGTGCCCGCAGCTCGCGGGCGCGGATGGTCATCGCCACGCTGGCCGCGACCCGCACCCGATCAAGTCGCGACGCGAGTGCAGGCATCAGGCGAGTCCTTTACAAAAATGCTGGATGCGCCGGCAGGCTTCTTTCAGGCTGTCGGTGTCGGTCGCGTAGCTGATCCGAAAATGCCCCGGGTAACAGAATGCAGCGCCATGCACGGCGGCGACGTTCTCCTCCTGGAGCAGCGCCGTCACGAACGCTTCGTCATGGTCGATCCGCGCGCCGCCGCGGGAAGTCTTGCCGATGCAGCCGTGAATTGCCGGGAAGACATAGAATGCCCCTTCGGGACGGTGGCAGGTGATTCCCGGGGCGGCGTTTAGCATCTCGACGACGATGTTACGGCGCTGCTGATAGACGTCACGCATGGCATGGATCGATTCCTGCGGACCGGTCAGCGCCTCGATCGCGGCGGCCTGGCTGATCGACGACGGGTTGGACGTGGATTGGCTCTGCAACTTGTCCATCGCCTTGATCAGAGCCACCGGCGCACCGGCAAAGCCGATGCGCCAGCCGGTCATCGCATAGGACTTGGAGCAGCCGTTCATCGTGACCGTGCGCTCGCGCAGTCGCGGCTCGACTTCCAGGACGGTGGCCGGGCGGAACCCGTCATAGGCGAGCTTCTCGTAGATATCGTCGGTGAACACCCACACGCCGGGATGGCGCAGCAGCACGTCGCAGATCGGCCGAAGCTCCGCGGCGCTGTACGCCGCGCCGGTCGGGTTGCAGGGGTTGTTCAGGATGAACCACTTGGTGTGCGGCGTGATCGCGGCTTCGAGGTCTTCGGCGCGCAGCTTGAAGCCGTGGTTCTGCCCGCATGGCACCAGCACGGGCTTGCCGTCGGCAAGCGAGACGATATCGGGGTAGCTCACCCAGCAAGGGCTCGGGATGATCGCCTCGTCGCCGGCGTTCAGGGTGGCGAGCATGGCGTTGAAGATCACCTGCTTGCCGCCGGTCGAGACGATGATCTCCTCCGGCTTGTAGTCGATCCCCGAATTGCGTCGGAATTTCTCCGCCACCGCTCGGCGTAGCGCGGGCGTGCCGGCAACATCGGTGTATTTAGTCTCGCCGGCCTCGATGGCGCGGATTGCCGCGTCCTTGACGTTGCGCGGCGTGTCGAAATCCGGCTCCCCGGCGGAGAGGCTGATCACGTCCCGCCCGGTAGCCTGGAGCTGGCGCGCCTTGGTGGAGATGGCGATGGTCAGGCTGGGGCTAATCCGGTCGAGACGCTCGGCAGTCAGTTTCATGGCAGGTACCTGGTGGGAAAGGTGGGCGGACCGTATCGGAGGGAGCAGCAGGCGGCAATCGGACCGGCCCGCGCAGAGCCGCAGATCAGGCCCGATGCAAACGCCATCCGGCCATGAGCCCCGCCGCTACCATCACGATGTTCCTGGGTGGTTATCATGGGCGCGGCTCTATTCTCGTCATCGTCTCGTTTCGCGGTGTGCGGGACGGTGGATCATGCGGTGAGATGACTTGGGGGAGGGACCCTCACCCGCGGCGCTCCGCGCGGCGACCTTCGAGGGTGGTAGGCCGGGAGAGGTGAGGTGGTCGTGGGCTTGACTTCGTCGGTCATCGTGGAGGCGGTTTGGTCTCACTGGCGTCTCGTTTCGCGGCCTGCGGGATGGTGGATCGTGTGGTGAGATAACTTGGGAGCCGCCGCGCTCCGCGGGGCGACCCCGGGTCGTAGCCCGGGGGCAGGGCTCTCTCCCGCGAGGCGGGAGAGGGGTTCGTGGGCTCGGCTTTCCGGTCATCATGGATGCGGTCTATTCTCATCGGCGTCTCGTTTCGCTGTCTGCGAGATGTCGGATCATGTGGTGAGATGACTTGAGGGGAGGGCCCTCACCGCCGCGCTCCGCGCTGCTTGGCTTTCCAGTCTCATCATCGTCTCGTTTCGCTGTGCGCGGGATGGCGGATCATGTGGTGAGACGACCTCAGCCGAGCACCCTCACCCGCCGCGCTCCGCGCGGCGACCCTCGGGTCGGAGCCCGAGGGCAGGCTCTCTCCTGCAAGAGCGGGAGAGGTGTTCCTGGGCTCGGCTTTCCGGTCATCGTGGATGCGGTCTATATCTCATCGTCGTCTCGTTTCGCTGTGCGCGGGATGGCGGATCATATGGTGAGACGACCTCAGCCGAGCACCCTCGCTCGCCGCGCGGAGCGCGGCGGGCTCTCCCGCAAGGCGGGAGATGTGTTCGTAGGCTCGGCTTCCCGGTCATCGTGGTGGGGCGGCGCTCCCAACCCCTCCTCGCGAGGGGAGTGGCATTGTGGTGTTAGTGACATTGACCGTGCCGATAGACCTGGGCCGGGTTGGACAGGTGTCGCTGAAAGGGGTTGTTCATCACGTCCAGAAACTCTCACCGTTCGTGGCGGAAGAACTGGGGTCATCGGCCAGTCAAATCAACGAGGGTGGTGGCGTCGATCTGCGTCATGCACTGCCGAAATTTGCTGAGTTGGTAATAGGTCTGATCACCGATGCGCAGCGCATGAACAAGCCAAAGGTCGGCGGTCATGGTGCTGACCAGGTGGATTTCATCCGGCTTGCCGGCGATCGCGTTCTCGACGTGAGTGAGCACGTCGAATACGAACTGCGGATTGGTAAACTGAAGATCGTTATCTTCGAGGATCAGGACGGTTCGCGCACCGCTGTTCTGCCGCCACGCGTCAAGCTCGGGAAACTTTTTGGCGCAGGCTTCGCGCAAGTGATCCTCGCGGGCTTCCTCCAGATCGACGCTGACCACAGGCCTGATCTGGAAGTGACCGGGCACGGGAGCGGCCGGCAGGAAGCGGTATAAGGAAACGTCGAACGGCACTCCGGCCGGCCTCACCTTTAGAACGGATTTTGGGCAAGAGGCGTAAGGCACGGCCTTTACCGTCGGTGCGGTCGCCTCGATCCATTGGGCAAGGGCGGTCTGTATCTGCTCAAGCTCGCGCTTGCGCTTCCCCTGCATCGCCATGGCCGGCATGTGAAGTTCAAAGACATCGTTCGGCGGCAGCTTGCGGGCGAGCATGTTCCTGATCGGATCGAAATGCCTTGCTGCCTCGGCCTCGAATTTGACGTGCCCTGCGAAGGGTTCGATGCCGGTATGCTCGAACGCGAACAGGCGATCGCCGATTCAGCATGTCAACTCGATCGGCGCCGGATCGCCATCCTTCTCCCGCGAGCGAACGTCGCGCCGGCTCTTGCCCTTGCGTGCCTCCAGCACGCGGATAACCGCATCACAGGCTTTGCCTTCGTGAAACGCCATCTCAGAGTTTGTCTCTTGGTGAAGGTTTTCGGACGCCGGCCATCTCCGGTCGCGCGTCTGGGCACGGGGCCGGCGTACGAAAACCGCCCATGCACGAACCCGCGGGGCTGCGACGATGGTCTATGGGGATTTCGAGTTTTGCTCGGTTGTGGTGACGGCGGAACCGGCTGGGCGCTGGAACCGGCGAGAGCTTGGTGAGTGAGATTTTCCGCCGGGCGAGGCTAGAATTGGGATCTGGCAGCGGCTGATATTCAGCACGTTTGCGCTGATCTTGGTGAAGGGCGTGCCTGGGGGCATTCGTCGTAACAGTGGTGTTGCGGCGTGAGGTGAGCGCAAGCCGTGCCGGGTCACGACGAAGTGCTCCCGGTTGGTGCGGGCGCGTGAGGTGGCGCGCGGGGTTGCCTCCATCGCCCGAAGGTCTCGACGATGGTCATGCGCCCGCCACAGCAGGGACAGGGCGGCAGCCAATCGGGGGCCGGCGAACGGTGGCTTGGCATAGACCACGAACCGCTTCTTCCTGACCGCGGCGAGGTGACGCAGGAAAAGGCGGTGGTCGGCGAGACCGGCCTGCGCGCCGAAGAAGGCGAGTTGCCCCGCCTTATGGAGCTCGATCAGCCGGGTGAGGAACAAGCGGCGAAAGAGCGAGCCCAGCACCCGCACCGGCAGGAGGAAGGCCGGACGCGAAGAGATCCAGCGCTGTCCGTCGAGCGAGATGCCGCCGCCCGGCACGATCATGTGGATATGGGGATGGTGCGTCATCGCCGATCCCCAGGTGTGGAGCACGGCGGTGATGCCGATGCTGGCGCCGAGGTGCTTAGGGTCGGCCGCGATCGTCATCATCGTCTCCGACGCCGCACGGAACAGCAGATCGTAGACGATCGCCTTGTTCTGCACGGCGATGTCTGCAAGCTCGGTGGGAAGCGTGAAGACGACATGGAAGTAGCCGACCGGCAGCAGGTCGGCTTCGCGCTCGGCCAGCCAGGTGCGCGCAGCGGCGCCCTGACATTTGGGACAGTGTCGATTGCGGCAGCTATTGTAGGCAATGCGCTGATGCCCGCAGTCCTCGCAGGCATCGACGTGACCGCCGAGCGCTGCCGTGCGGCAGTTCTCAATCGCCGACATGACCTTCAGCTGGGTCAGGCTCAGGTGACCGGCCTGGGCGGCACGATAGCCGGCCCCTTCAGCTCGGAAGATATCGGCGACCTCGATCGAGGCGCGCAAGCCGCTTCAGCCGCCGGGATCCTCGCCTTGCATCAACAACGCCAAACGCTCCAGAGGACTGGTCACCGAGCGGATCGTCTTGGTGGCAACGCGCGCATAGAGCGCGGTCGTATCAAGCTTGCTGTGCCCCAGCAGGACCTGGATCACGCGGATATCGACATCCTGTTCCAGGAGATGGGTGGCGAAGCTGTGGCGCAGCGTATGGGGCGACACCCGCTTCCTGATCGCCGCTGCTTCGGCTGCCTCATGGATCGCGCGGTTGATCTGCCGGGTTGAGATCGGATCGGTGGCACTGCGTCCGGGGAACAGCCAGCCATGAGGCAGCATGACGGAGCGCCGCTTGCCTTCCTTCCACCACAGCCGCAGCAGCGCGAGCAGCTGGGGTGACAGCATGGCGTTGCGGTCCTTACGTCCCTTGCCCTGTTCGACCCTGATCAGCATGCGCGTGCTGTCGATATCATCGACCTTGAGGCTGGCCACTTCCGAAACGCGCAGGCCCGCGCCATAGGCAGTGCCGAGGATGGCCTTGTATTTGATGCCTGGTGCCGCTTCGAGCAGTTGGCCCACTTCCTCGACACTCAGCACCGCTGGCAGTTTGCGCGGATAGCGCGCCAGGACCAGGCGCCGCGACAGGTCTGGCCGGTCGAGCGTTACGGTGAAGAAGAAGCGCAGCGCCGAGACGGAACAGTTGATCGTGGGTGGTTGTACTCCGCTCTCGCGCTGGTGAACCTGAAACCGGCGAATATCCTCAGCCGTTGCCGTATCGGGCGGTTGCCCCAGGAAGGCTGCGAAGCTGCGCACAAAACGAATATACTCGTGCTGCGTATCGGATCGCAGGCCGCGCATCGCCATGTCTTCTATCATGCGCTGCCGCAGCGCACTGACCGGGCGGTCGATAGTTGGAACAGGCATCGGAAGTTCCTCTCATGATGAAGGGAACTCCATGTTCGAGAGGCAACTACGCCTCGCTCAAGACTTCATCGAAAACGCGCATGAGTATTGAGGTCCAGGGGCTCGGCCCCTGGCGGGGTTTGGGGCAGCGCCCCAACCTTACTTGCTTCATCGGTCAATGGTTCGGGTACCGGGTAATAACTCACCCGCAGCACCAATCCCGCGAAGCGGGTTCGTGCATGGGTGGTTTTGCGACCGTCGGCTTTCAGGCATCGATGCGGAGACTCCGGACATTCGCCTCACGACCAGAGGTGGCCGAGTCCGGAACGGCCGCTTTGCAGTGTCCAACGGCGACAAGCAGACGTTGATTCTTGGGAATAGTCGACGGCAGGTAGCGTGAAGAGTTTCGGACGCCGCAGGCGACGAAAGTCTTCACGGAATCGGCCCTGCGCCGCCTTCTCGAGCTCGCCTAGGCTGCCCACCATGTCTAGCCCGCCCGCACGAGTGCACGACGCGCGCAGCAGAACGGACCTACAGAGGCTGCACCAATGCGCTTTTATGACTGGAGCTCGGCGCGGAGCGCTGACGCCGCCAAAAAATCAGCCGTGTCAAAGCCCTCGGTGAACCGGTCTAGCAGTGGAGCCAACAGTTCATACGCTTCTGAGGAACGCTTCTGGTTGTGCTGGAAACGGGCTTGTTGCGGTTCTCAGTTCCCAGGCCCGCGCGCCCTGCGCCCGAGCCAGTTCCAGAGACCTCCGAAAAAGCGAGTCTGCAGATATCATTCTGTCCGGCCCATCCCCTTTCAAGAGTATCTCTGCTTCGGCACGCAGCGTTTCAGCCGCACACCAAACACTTAGGCCCTGTTCGGCGCGGGCGACCACCTCCGAGGTCACGAATTCCTCGGAAATCGTACTCAGTAGGTCCAAGAGCAACGGCGCCAACACGGCATCGCCGGGCATAATGCCTGGGGCCGGGACACCCTCGGCCGAGTATCGTCGCTTCCAAATGAAATCGAAACTGTGGCCCCAGTCACGCCAAAAGGCCAACGAATTCTTGTTCGAATGCTGCAGCAAAACGTCGACGTAACGCCGGCTAGCGTGACGATCCCCGATCCAGAATGCGATAGGGCACGCAGCCATAGCCAACGCAAAGCAGACCGCGGGGGCGTGGTCCTGTGACACGGCGTCGGCAATGACATCGCGTGCAGCCGCAATGGCTTGATCTGCAAAGCCTTGGATCCAAAGAATTCTGCTGAGCTGCGCGCCGGTGGTCGTCCTGTCATCGTATCCGTAACCGCTGCTCGTCGGCACCCGAGGCGTGACGCGCGAGATGCGCATGGTTCGCTCGACGTGCAGACGGGCCTTGGCATGCTGGCCACAATGATGCAGCGCCAAGCCGAGAATCGGATCCCCGACCGAGATGGGAAGGCTCAAGCGGTCGGCCACGGCCGCAAATCGCCGCGCGATTGTGACGCCGAGAGCATAGTCGCCGACCATACTACGCTCGACGAACAAACCCCAGAGTGCCTTCATCTGAAAGGACAGATCGCCAATATCCTCCGCGATGTCCAACGCTTTGCGAAAGGCTTCGCTCATTTGCGAAGTCGATCCCTCGGTATTGAGGATTGCGACGCCGAGTGCCGCATTGAGTTTCATCGTCTGGCGCAAATTCGGCTTTGGCACCCGGGACAAGAACTGGATGGCTCGTTCCAGACGACCTTTGAACTCTTCGAGAAGTGCCACATCCCCCCAAAGAAAGAACAACGGGAAGAGAGAGAGTCTCACCCAGATGGGCGCGCTGGCAACGGTTAGGGCCACGCCGACCGCCCCATCGCCATCCGCGGAAAAGGCCCAATCCAATGCAGACCGTACGTCATCAATGCGCCGGCTGTACGCCTCGAGAAATATCGGCATTGGGCCGGTATCCAAATCGGCCTCGGCCCTTTCGAAGAAAGCCGCAAAGTATTCGGCGTGCCGCCGGGCCACCGGCGCCGGCTCGATGAGCTTTTCGGCCGCATAAGCGCGCGTCGTCTCCAGCAGATAGAAGCAAGTTGTCGGGTCGCTGACATTGGCGGCGACTAAGGACTTCGCCGTCAAATCAGCAATCGCTTCGATGACATTTGCTCGGCTGATTTCGCCGTCTGCCACGACCGCGACAGCGGCTTCCATGTCGAATGGCGACCTAAAGACGCTGAGTTGCGCCAGGATCGTCTGCTCGCCATGCGACAGCAACTCGAAGCTCCAATTCAGCGCTGCTCTCAGCGTCTGATGTCTTGGCACCGCGGTGCGACGGCCGCGCTGCAGAGGTTCGAGCCCATCGTGGAGATCTGCGGCAAGCTCGGCTACTCCGAAGACGTCGATGCGGGACGCTGCTAGTTCAATCGCCAACGGAATGCCGCCGAGCTGGCGGCACAAGACGGCGACGATGTCCGCGTTTGCGTCGGTGAGATCAAACGAATCCAGAGCTGCCAGGGCCCTTTCGACAAACAGTTGCACGGCTGGGAAAGTAAGAGCTCTTGCGGCGGTCAAGGCCTCATTCGGAGGCGGCGCGGCCAGCGTTGGCAGGCGGTAAAGCCATTCTCCGTCAGCGCGAAGCGGCTCTCGGCTGGTTGCGAGAACATGTGTGCGCGAGCCGCCCTTCAGGAGAGCCACCGCCAATTCGGATGCTGCGTCCAGGACATGCTCACAGTTGTCGAGAACGATCAGGATGTGCCTGTCGCAGACAAATTCCACCACGCCCGGAAGCGACGCATCCGACCAGATCGGAATGCCTAGAGCCATCGCCACCGCGCTCGAAACAAGCGCCGGGTCGGATACGGATGCAAGCTCCACGAAATGAACGCCGTCCTTGTATTCGCTGACCAGATGCCGGGCGACTGCCACAGCAACACTGGTCTTACCGATTTCAGGCGCCCCGACGATGGTTACGAATTGTCGCAGCGATAATCGATCGACGAGCGCACTGACCTCTTTGTCCCGGCCGATCAAACGGGTCAGGAGGACCGGAAAACTCGCCTCGATGTCTTCGCCGACAGGCTGGTCCACGGTCTTAGGTTGTCCATGACCGACGACAGGAGCAACGAAGCAGTATCCGCGGCCGGGAACATTTTTGATGTAACGGGCTTCGCCTTGGCCGTCTCCTAGTGACTTACGAAGCGCCATGACCTGTACGCGAAGATTGGCTTCCTCCACGTAGGTATCCGGCCACGCTCGAGCGAGAAGGTCCTTGTTGCTCAACAGTTCGCCGGCGTGTTCAACCAAAACAATCAGGACCTCCAAAGCCCGGCTACCCAGCCTCAGCGGTTTGCCGCCTTCGATAAGCGCTCTGCGCTGGGGAAAAAGCTCGAATGGTCCAAATCTCAGGGATCGGTCAGACATACCACGCATCCCAGTATCTGTGTGAGCGGCCTCTATCCGTTAGCTCTTCCGAGAGCGGCGAAGGTCGAGGCACGCGGCCCGAAGCGAACGCGATTTTACACGAATATACGTTCATTTATTGGCCGTGCGTCGGCGCCCACTCAACTATTGGCGGTGCCTCGGCGCCCAGAGGACAATGCGCACCGAGACGAAGCAAAGGATGGACCCAAGCTCACAGGTGACTGGAGCCAATCGCAATGGAGAACAGACATGCTCATGCTTGATCGCCGGATGCTCGTGCGTGCCGGCTCTGCCGCCGTCGGGGCCGCCGCACTCGCCCCCACCGCCCCCGCCCTCGCCCGTGCGCCCCAGGCGGGCGAGCGTGCGCAGCCCAGCTTCTACCGCTTCAGGCTCGGCACCATAGAGATCACCGTCGTCAGCGACGGCACGCTCGCATTCCCGGCCGAAACGCTGTGGGGCGATCGGGCCGAGGACGCAAGAGGCCTGCTCACATCCACGTTCCAGCCATCTAGGCCGGTGAAGCTGCAAATCAACACCATTCTCGTCAACACCGGCGACAAGCTGGTGTTGATCGATGCAGGCTGCGGCGTCGACAAGTTCCAGAAAACGACCGGCGGGTTGATTGGCAACCTCGCCGCCGCGGGCTACGCGCCAGGCGATATCGACATGGTCCTGCTCACTCACGCCCACTTCGACCACCTGTGGGGTATCAGTGACGCCAAAAACGCGTCGCTGCTGTTCCCCTCGGCCGAATTCGTCGCCAGCGAGACCGAAGTCGCCTTCTGGAGCGCCCCCGACCTGGTACGCAAACTACCCCCTGTGCAAAAGCCGCTGGTCACCCAGGTGAATCTAAAATTGGCCAGCCCCCGGCTGCGGCTGATCAAGGCCGGGGCGGAGGTGGCGCCGGGTGTGACCACCCTCGACACCTCCGGTCACACGCCAGGCCATATGTCGGTGCATATCAGTTCCGGCAGCGAAGAAATGCTCCTCTCCGGCGACGTCATCGTCAACTCGGCGGTCAGCTTCCTGCATCCGGAATGGCCGTTCGACTTCGACCTTGACGTGCCACAGGGAACTAAGACGCGCATGGCCTTCCTCGACCGCGCAGCGGCCGACAAGACGCTGGTCAGCAGCTACCATCTACCCTTCCCTGGCTTCGGGCACGTGGTGCGCGAGGGGAGCGGCTACCGCTGGCTGCCGGCAGATTGGTGCTGGACGACCTGACGGCCGCGCCCGGCGGGGCAGTGTGCTGCCCCGCCGGCCTCATCACTTGATGAATGTGTGAGTTGCGAATCCCGGCACGCCGGGCGCTCGCACCAAGATGCAGGAAGGGGAATGAGCGACGATGCGACACCAAAATGTCAGGCGTCCGGCGGTGCGCCGCTCCGTCAGGCTTCGCAACCGGACGTTCTTGCTCGTCGTTCTTGATAGGGAATGACTCATGATGATAAACAGACGCACCCTTTCGACTCTCCTGGCCGCCGGTGGCGCGGCTTCGCTGGTCTCCGTGCGCGGGATGGCGGCGCCTCCTGCCATGCCAACCAAGGCGCGCAACGTCGTGCTCGTGCATGGCCTGTTTGCCGATGGCTCGTGCTGGACCGAGGTAATCGCGCGATTGCAGGCGGCGGCCGTTAACGTGACGTCCGTGCAGAACCCGCTGACGACCCTTCCTGAAGCGGTCGCTTCGGCCCAACGGGTGCTGGCGCGACAGGATGGTCCGACGGTTCTCGTCGGGCATTCCTTTTCCGGCATGATCGTCACGGAGGCCGGCGTGCATCCGAATGTCTCGGCCTTGGTCTATGTGGCGGCGCGGGCGCCGGACGCGGGAGAGGACTACACGGCGTTGGCGAAGCGATTTCCGACGCCGCCGGCCACGGCCGGCATCATCTTCGACGGCGACGAAGGACGGCTTTCCGAGGAAGCTTTCCTCCGGGACTTCGCGGGCGACCTGCCGGAAGCGAAGGCGAAGGTGCTGTATGCAGTCCAGGAGCCGTTCCACAAGGCCCTACTCAACGGCAAGACAACACACGCGGCATGGCGATCGAAGCCGAGTTACTATGCGGTCTCAACGGAAGACCGCACGATCAATCCGGACCTGGAGCGCTTCATGGCGAAGCGGATGGGCGCCAAGACCATTGAGGTGAAGGCAAGCCATCTCTCACTGATCTCCCATCCGGACGAAATCACGCGGCTGATTCTCGAAGCCGCGGGACAGTCGGCCTGACGGAGCCGTGCCGTTGCGGGCGGCCGTCACAAGGTCCGCCCGGCAGCTCAACGCATGCACAACATAAAAGGAGCCAGGAGTCATGAGACGTTTCGGAAGCGCTACCTGGAGCGGCAGCCTGCGCGAGGGCAAGGGCTCGGTCGCGACCGAGAGTCAGGCGCTGGAAAACTATCCCTACACCTGCTTCAGCCGCTACGGCAAAAAGCCCGGTACCAACCCGGAGGAGCTGCTCGGCGCAGCTCATGCCGCATGTTTCACCATGTCGTTCGTCAGGATGCTCGGAATGGCGAACTTTGTGCCGGAGCAACTGGACAGTAAATCAGAAGTGGTCATGGAAAAGGATGGTCACGGATTTTCCATCACTTCGGTGCATCTCACCCTCGTCGCCAAAATACCGGGCATCGACAACGCCACATTCCAGTCAATCGCCACGAATGCAAAGGCCGGTTGCCCGGTCTCCAAGTTGATGAACGTCGAGATCGGCTTCGAGGCCACTCTTGCCTCGTAAAGTCTAGGCGAGACTCCGCCTTTAACATCCGGGGCACCACGATAACGTCGCCTACAACAGTACGGCCGTGCCCGAGCCCGCAACGATCACATTACTCGGAGCCGGTCTGATCGGGCTCGGCGTCGCCCGCCCCAAGCCAGCCCGGTCCACGAGAGCGGGGCGCTTGCCCTAAGCGGCGCCCCGTTCTCGCCCCGCTTCAGAACAACCCCTCGATCAGTCCGTTCGCGTCCAGCCGGATCGACTCTGCCGCCGTTACCCGGGGCAGGCCGGGCATCGTCATGATGTCGCCGCAGATCGCGACCACGAAGCCCGCGCCGGCCGACAGGCGAACCTCGCGAACCGGCAGGATATGCCCCTCGGGGGCACCCATCAGCGTGGGGTCGGCACTGAAACTGAACTGCGTCTTGGCGATGCAGACCGGCAATTCGCCGCACCCCGCTGCCTCGAATCGTTCCAGCCGGCGCTCGGCAGCCGGCGCCAGCGCGATATCCGCGGCGCGGTAAATCTCGCGGGCAATGGTACGGATCTTCTCGGCCAGCGGCAGCGTATTCGGATAAAGCGGCGCATACCGTGCGTCGCCCTGCCGAATCGCATCCAGCACCGTCCGAGCCAGATCCTCGGCACCCGCGCCTCCCTCGGCCCAATGCCGGCACAGCACGACGGGAACGCCGAACCTTGCCATGGCGTCCCGCACGACGGCGAACTCGGCCCCGGTATCGGAGCTGAAATGGTTCAGCGCAACGATTGCCGGCAGGCCGAACTTGCCCAGGTTCTCCACATGGCGGGAGAGGTTGGCCACGCCGCGGGCCACGGCGGCGGCATCGGCGCGCGCCAGCTCGCTGCGTGCCATCCCGCCGTGCATCTTCAGCGCTCGGACGGTGGCGACCACGACGCTGGCCGCCGGCCGCAGACCGGCGGCGCGACATTTGATATCAAGGAACTTCTCAGCCCCCAGGTCGGCGCCGAACCCGACCTCGGTGACCACCACCTCCGCCAGTTTCAGCGCCAGCCGCGTTGCCATCACCGAGTTGCAGCCATGCGCAATATTGGCGAACGGACCCCCATGCACCAACGCCGGCGAACCCTCGAGCGACTGCACCAGATTGGGTTGCAAGGCGTCGCGCAGCAGCACCGCCATGGCACCATCCGCCTTCAGGTCACGCGCGCTGATCGGGCGGCCGTCGCGCGTCTCGGCCACGATCATGCGACCAAGCCGCGCCTGCAGGTCAGCCAGGTCGCGCGCCAAGCTGAACACCGCCATCACCTCGGAGGCAGCGGTGATGTCGAACCCATCCTCTCGTGGCGCGCCGTTGGCCACGCCGCCGAGCCCGTTGACGATACTCCGCAACGCACGATCGTTGACGTCGAGCGCACGCCGCCAGGAGACGCGACGAACGTCGATCCCGAGCGCGTTGCCCCAATAGACATGGTTGTCGATCAGCGCGGCGAGCAGGTTGTTCGCCATCGTGATGGCGTGGACGTCGCCGGTCAAATGAAGGTTGATCTCATCCATCGGTGCGACCTGTGCCCGCCCGCCGCCGGCGGCGCCGCCCTTCTGGCCGAAGCTTGGGCCCAGGCTGGGCTCGCGCAGGCAGATCGCCGCACGGGTACCGATGCGGTTCAGCGCGTCGGCGAGGCCGACTGTCGTCGTGGTCTTGCCCTCGCCGGCTGGTGTGGGATTGATACCGGTCATCATGACCAGGGCGCCGTCCGGGCGATCCTCGAGCGAGCGAATGAAGTCGAACCCGATCTTCGCCTTGAACCGGCCATAGGGCTCCAGCGCATCAGGCGGGATGCCGAGCCGGGCGGCGATCTCGGTGATCGGGCGCAGCGTCGCGGCACGGGCGATTTCGAGGTCGGTGGTCATGGATGCCTCGATGTACTACGGCGGTCGCACATACACGGAACGATCGCCGGCCGGAGAGAGCTCACGGTTCGGAAGGGTTCACACGGAGAACCGCGGAGGATCCCACCGAGCGCCAGAGAGGTCGTTATGTTGCGGGACGATGTTGCCTCTCCGTGATTCTCCGTGCGATCCTCAGTGGTGCTCCGTGTGAACCTCTTTGCACAAGGCAACCCTGGCCTTCGCCGCGTCATGCGGCGCGGCGGCGGTTGATCCCAAGCTCAGCCAACACCTCGCCCACTGCGGCAACGAAGCGGCGCATGTCCTCGGGCGTGATCGCGCCAATGCAGCCGATACGGAAGCTGGGGGTCTCGGTATTGTAGAAATTGCTGATCAGGAAGCCACGCCGCTTCAGGGCATCGACGAAACGCTGCAAATCCCAGCGCGAATCGTCCGGCGCATGGACATTGACAATGATCGGCCCCTGCACCTCTGGCGACAGGCATGGCTTGAGCCCAAGTGCAAGCACGCCGTCGTAGAGCACGCACATGTTAGCGGAATATCGAGCAAGCCGCGCCGGCTGGCCGCCCTCGGCCTCATACAAATCGAGCGCCGTCTTGAACGCATTCAACACCTGGGCGGGCGGTGTGAAGCGGAAACTCCCCCAGCCATGCCGCAGCGCGTGCCGGTAGATGTCGGCAAGGTCGAGCGACCAGCTTTCCGCATTCCCGACACAGGCAACCAGCCGTTCGATCGGGCAGACCGCAAACGCAATGCCCGGCACACCCTCCAGGCATTTGTTGGAAGTGAACACCACCGCATCGACCTCGGGATGGGCCGAGATGTCGAGCGGACAGGCCCCGAAGGCAGAGACCGCATCGACAATCACCCGCCGTCCGAGCGCGCGGGCCGCGGCGGCGATCGCGGGTACGTCATGCACCACGCCGCTGCCGGTCTCGCTGTACACCATGCCGACATGACTGATCTCCGGATCGGCCTCGAGTGCCGCCGCCACGGCGGACGGCTCGGTCCGTGCGACCGGCGACACCGCGAGCGGCACCGGGATCCGCCCGGCCTCGCGCGCCAGCCGCGTCATCCGTTCGGCATAGGCGCCGGTGCTGGGGATGAGCAGCTTCTTCCCGGGCGGGACGAAAGTCCTGATTGCCGCCTCAGTGATGAAATGCCCGCAACCCTGCAGCGGCAGCGTCGCGTGTTCACCGCGGCCGCCAGCAATGCGCAGCACACGCTGGCGGATCGAGCTGTAGAAAGGGCGGAAGTCGTTGTCCCACGGCGCGAGATCGCAGTTGAGCGCCGCTCGCACTTCCGGGCGTGTGTTCACAGGTCCGGGAATCAGCAGAATCATTCAGACATCCCTTGCGGCGAGCCGCTGGCTTGGCACGCCAGCGCGACGAAATCCACCTACGGGGCGGGCATGACGGCCTTGCGACCGGGCGACCCCGGGTAGTTCACTGGAACATTGCATCGCAACATGCCCAACCGGGCAGGGGGCAAGATGGACCACTGGCCGACTTTCGCGCTAACGCGCCGAGGCTGCGAACCGTTGTGGTCTGGGACTTGCCGACTCAACTCTTCAAGTGGTCGCTCGTCGTTGCCGTATTCGTCGGCTTTCTCTTCAGCTCCAGCCACCCGCATGGGTCGTTGTTCCTCATTCACGTTGCCTGCGGCTACACGGTGACGTTGTTGCTGCTGTTCCGGCTGGCCTGGGGGTTCATCGGCGGGGAGCACGCCCGGTTCCGGTCGTTCGTGCGCGGTTGGTCGAGCGTGTCGGCGTATGGTCGGGGCCTGCTGCGCCTCGATCCGCCGCGCGCCTTGGGGCACAACCCGGTCGGCGGGTGGATGATCATGACAATGCTGGCCATGTTGTCGACAATCGTGGTGACCGGCTTGCTGGCGGAAGGCAGAACCGGGGGCGCGGGACGGTTGAGCGGTTTGCTTCCGGTAGGCCTGATTCCTGTTGTCGGCGACATCCACGCTTGGCTTGGTTTGCTGATCATCTGGCTGGTGGGCGTGCACGTCGCCGGCGTGCTGTTCGAGAGTTTGCTGCATCGCGAGAACCTTGTTCGCACCATGATCACCGGTCGAAAGCAGATCGCCGACCCAAGTTGTGTGGATGCTCGTCAAGTCCCGGCGTGGCGCGCGGCGCCGCTGGTCGTGCTTCTCGCGACGCTCGGGGTGTGGCTGGCACTGGGGACGCACGTGCCGCCACCGCATTCCGGCAGAACGGGCGCGGATGGATCGTTGCTGATGCGGGGTGCTACGTTGCCCCGATGACGCTGCCCTTCAACCTGCCCCTCTGGCTGCCCTGGTGGCTGCCGCTCGTCCTCCTGGTTCCGACCCTGCTCTGGATACTGGCCTTCCTGCTGGTGCCGTTCAGCGTGATCGGCGTGAAGTCGCGGCTCGACGGGGTGGAGGCACGGCTCGATGAGATTCAGGCCGAGATCCGCACACTTTCGCTGCGCCTTCCGGAAACCGCTCGGGCGGTTCATTTCGACGAGATGTACACCCCGCCTGAACCGGTCGAACCGCAAAGGCGCGCCCCGGTGATCACCCGCCCGCCGATCCCGCCGGCGGTGCACGAGCTCCAGGAGCAGGAGCGGTCCCGCGACGCACCGTCGCCGGGCAGTCCGCCGCGCACCGCCAACCGGGTCGAACCACCCCGCCGCGAAGGCCGTCTGGAACCCAGGCTGGACTGGCCGAGATAGAGGCGCGATTGCCACAACCCGGCCAGTCGGGTCATCTCTGCGCCGGATCGTGCAACCAACAACCGATCACCGGAGGATGCGATGCGCGTCAGCGTCGTGCAAATGAAGCCGGGCGCCGACAAGAGCGCCAATATCGACCAGGCAAGGCGACTGCTCAGCGAGGCGGTGAGCGCCGATCATCCGGACCTTGTCAGCCTGCCGGAGATGTGGACTTGCCTCGGCGGGACGCGCGCCGTCAAGTTCGAGCAGGCCGAGGAGTTGCCGCAGCCAGGATCGAACCAGCCGGGCGGCCCGTGTTACGAGTTCCTGCGCGACGTGGCCCGGCAGGAGAAGCTGCACGTGCACGGCGGCTCGATGGGTGAGAAGGGTGGGGACAAACTCTTCAACACCACCGTTGTATTTGGACCAGATGGCGACGAGATCGCCCGTTACCGCAAGATCCACCTGTTCGACATCGTCGCCCCGGACGGCACCGGCTATCGCGAGAGCAACACCTACGGCGCGGGCGACGAGGTGGTCACCTGCGAGGCGGACGGCATGAAGCTGGGACTGGCGATCTGCTACGATGTGCGGTTCCCCGAACTGTTCCTGTCGCTGCGCCGGGCCGGCGCCGAGGTGGTGTTCCTGCCGGCCGCCTTCACCCTACAGACCGGCAAGGACCACTGGGAGACGCTGATCCGCGCCCGCGCGATCGAAACCCAATGCTGGTTCGCCGCCGCGGCCACGTGGGGACAGCACACCGAGGGGGCGAAGAACGAGCCGCGCTTCACCTACGGGCATTCGCTGGTCTGTGACCCGTGGGGGCACGTGGTCGCCAAGGTCTCGGACGGCACCGGCTGGGCAACGGCGCGCATCGATCCGACGGTCACCGCCCGGGTGCGGCGTGACATGCCGGTGCTGGAGCATCGGAAGCTCGGGTGAACGCACCACTGGTCGCTCCGGCGGGCGCCGTCGTAGCGCCATCGCACGGACTGGTGACCACTCCGGGGCGGATCTCCTTTGCCGCCGCACCTACCGCGCAAGCGTGCGAGGCCGAGCAACGGCTGACTGCTCACTACGGCAATTGCCCGTTGGAGTTGGCGGACGTTGTCGTGCCGCTCGGCGGCGATGGGTTCATGCTGCAGACCCTGCACCGCGTGCTGGGGCGCTCGACCCCGGTCTATGGCATGAATTGCGGCTCGGTCGGCTTCCTGATGAACCCGTTCCGCGAGGAGGGGCTGATCGAGCGGCTGGCCCAGGCACAGGAAGCGCTGCTGCACCCGCTGCGCATGCACGCAGTCACCGCGAGCGGCGCGATCGAGGAGGCGCTGGCGTTCAACGAAGTGAGTCTGCTCCGCCAGCTTGGTCAGACCGCTAGGATACGGATCACGGTCGATGGCCGCGTCCGGCTGCCCGAGCTGATCTGCGATGGCGTGCTGATATCCACCCCCGCCGGCTCGACCGCGTACAACCTGTCGGCGCACGGCCCGATCGTGCCGCTGTCGGCCAATCTGCTGCCGATGACGCCAATCAGTGCCTTTCGCCCCCGTCGCTGGCGCGGGGCGCTGCTGCCGAGTACGGCGAACGTGCTGTTCGAGATACTGGAGGCCGACAAGCGCCCGGTGGCTGCGGTGGCAGACTTAACAGAGGTACGTGACGTAGTCTCGGTAGCTGTCTGTGAGGATCGCAACGTAAGCGTGGCGGTGCTGTTCGACCCCGATCAGGGGTTGTCGGAGCGGATCATCGCAGAGCAGTTCACGGTGTGAGGCGTCTGCCCATTTGGGTCGCCGGCGGCTCGCTTGGTTGACCTAGGCCAGTGCCTCACTCTACTGCGGCTCCTTGCAGGCGCGCGGCACACGCCCATGTGAGCCGCTCGCCCTCGCCGGAGAGCCGTCGTATGTGGTTCCGCCGCCTTGCCGCGATTGTGCTGGTCGCAGTGCCCGCCGCGGTGTCGTGCACCCTGGGGTCGGCGCGCGCCCAGTTCCCCGACCATGGTGGTCCGCCCGCGGTCGGCGTGGTGCGGGCCGAAAAGCAGCCGATCACCGAGAGCTCGGAATTCGTCGGCCGAATCGGCGCGATCAACCGCGTGGCGCTGGTGGCCCGCGTGACGGCGTTCCTCGAACAGCAGAAATTCGTCGAGGGCTCAGAGGTGAAGCGCGGTGACCTGCTGTATCTGCTGGAGCAGCCCCCGTTCCAGGCCGACCTCGAGGCCAAGCAGGCGGCGGTGCAGGAGGCGCAGGCGCAGATCGTCAACGCCACGCTTGCCTACCAGCGCGCCGACCAGCTTTTGAAGACGCCGGCAGGACAGCAGTCAGCGGTCGATGCGGCGAGAGCCACGATGCTGTCGGACGCAGCCCACGTACTGGCCGCGCAGGCACAGGAGAAGCAATCGGCGATTAACCTCGCCTATACCGAAATCCACGCGCCGATCGACGGCAAGATTGGCCGTACCGCCGTGACCGTCGGCAACGTCGTATCGCCCAGTTCCGGCACGCTGACCACGATCGTCAGCCAGGATCCGATGTACGTGGTCTTCCCGGTGCCCCTGCGCACCGCGCTCGACCTGCGCCGGCAATACGCGGACAAGGGTGGGTTCAAGGCCGTGGTAATCCGGCTGCGGCTGCCCGACGGACGGCTGTATGATCAGACCGGCACGCTCGACTTCTTCGACAACACTGCCTCGCCGACCACGGACACGCTGATCCTGCGCGCGCGCATCCCTAATCCGGTACTCACCAAATCGATGATGAACGGCGCGACAGTGCGCGAGCTGGTCGCCGAGGAGTTCGTCACCGTGCTGCTGCAAGGAGCCGAGCCGGTCGAGCTGCTGGCGGTGCCCCGCGCCGCCGTGCTGTCCGACCAGCAGGGGGAGTACGTCTTCACGGTCGGGCCCGGGAACAAGGTGCAGGAGACCCGCATCACCATGGGCCAATCGACGCCCGAGGTCGCGACCGTGCTCACCGGACTCACGGAAGGCGAGATGGTGATCGTCGACGGCGTGCAGAAGGTGCATCCCGGCGAGGTGGTCGCACCGGGTCCGGCATCGCCCGCACCCGGCGTGAACCCGGCAACCCTGAAGGGCCGCACCACCGCGGCCGATGACGGACAAAGCCTCGCCGCACGACAATGATCTCGGCGATCTTCATCGCCCGCCCGCGGCTGGCGATCGTCATTGCCATCGTCATCACGATTGCCGGGGCGATCGCGATGACGCGCATTCCCGTCGCCCAGCTTCCCGATATCGTCCCGCCGCAGGTCACGGTCACCACGACCTATCCCGGCGCCTCGGCCGCAACGGTCGAAAGCGCCGTCGCCCAGCCGATCGAGGCGCAGGTCGTCGGCGTGGACAAGATGATCTACATGAAGTCGAACAGCGCCAATGACGGCAGCTATAGCCTGACTGTCAGCTTCCAGCTCGGCTCCAACCCCGACATCGATACAGTGAACGTCGACAACCGGGTGCAGACGGCGCTGTCGCAGCTTCCGGCCGAGGTGCAGGCCGAGGGGCTGACAGTGCAGAAGAAATCGGCGGCGATCCTCGAGTTCCTGGCGTTCTACAGCGACGATCCAAAGATGGACCCGCTGTTCGTCACCAACTATGTGCTGATCAACGTGCTGGATACGCTCTCGCGCACCCCGGGCGTGGGACAGGCGAACCTATTCTCCAAGCTCAATTACTCGATGCGCGTGTGGTTCCGCACTGACCAACTGACGAGCCTTAATCTCTCTCCGACCGACATCGTCAATGCGATCAACCAGCAGAGTACGGTCGCGCCGATCGGGCGGATCGGAGCCCGGCCGATCGGCAACGGCCAGCAGTTCCAGTTCAACCTGCAGACCCAGGGCCGGCTGGTTACGCCGGCACAGTTCGGCAACATCGTTATCCGCGCCAATCCCGACGGTTCGGTGCTGCGCCTGCGCGACGTGGCGGATATCGACCTCGGCGCGCAGAACATGGACAGCGAGACGCGGCTGAACGGCAGGCCGGGAGTGCCCGTAGGGATCTATCTCGCTCCAGGAGCCAACGCGGTGCAGACCTCGACGGCCGTTGCGGCTGCACTGCAGCACTTGTCCACGAGGTTCCCCAAGGGTTTGCACGCCCAGATTATGTACGACTCCAGCAGCTTCGTCAGGGACACGGTCAGCGAAGTGATTCGCACACTGACCGAGGCGTTCGCGCTGGTCGTGCTGGTCGTGTTCCTGTTCCTCGGCAACGTCCGCGCGACAATCATCCCCACGGTCGCCGTGCCGGTGAGCCTGATCGGCACCTTCGCCGCGCTGCTGGCGCTCGGCTACACGGTGAACACCGTCTCGTTGCTGGCGATGGTCCTGGCGATCGGCATCGTCGTGGACGACGCAATCGTGGTGGTCGAAAACGTCGAGCGGGTGATGGAGGAGCATCCGGAGCTCAGCACCGCCGAGGCGACACGCCAGGCGATGGCTCAGATCACCGGGCCGATCATCGCCATCTCACTGGTACTGCTCTCGGTCTTCGTACCGGTCGGCTTCATCCCGGGCCTGTCGGGGATCCTGTTCCGCCAGTTCGCGGTGACGATGACCTGCGCGATGCTGATCTCGGCGGTCAATGCGCTGACGCTGTCGCCGGCGCTCTGCGCGGTGTTTCTGCGGCATACGGCGCACCGGCGGCGCGGACTGATGACGTTCGTCCTGGGCGGGATCGATCGCGTGCGCAACGGCTATGCTGCCGTGGTGCGCCGGCTGGTGCGAGTCTCATCGCTATCGATCCTGTTGGTCGTGCTGTTCGGAGTCGGCGCCGGCTGGATGATGCGAACGACGCCGACCGGCTTCTTGCCGGAGGAGGACCAGGGCGCCTTCTTCATATCCGCCCAGCTTCCGGACGGCGCCTCGGTGGCCCGCAGCAGCGAGGTGGCGAGCCGGATCGAAGCCATCCTGAAGACCATGCCGCAGGTGCAGGATACGCTGGCGATCATCGGCTTTTCGCTGCTCGACGGCGCCCAGGAGCCGAACTCGGCATTCCTGGTGGCGCGACTGAGACCGTTTGCCGACCGAATCGGCGCCGCCAATTCGGCTGCGGCGCTGGTCGCGCACACCTTCGGCGCTGTGCAGAGCATCCGCTCGGCCATGGTGTTCCCGTTCAATCTGCCGCCGATCATCGGTTTGGGCACCGGCTCCGGCTTCGAATATGAGCTAGAGGCGCTGGAAGGCCAGGATCCGGTTCAGAACGGCCAGGTGATGCGTGGGCTGGTCGCCGCGGCGAACCAGAACCCGGCGCTGACGCGTGTGTTCTCCACCTATACCGCCAGCAATCCGTCGCTCTACCTCGACATCGAGCGCGACAAGGCGCAGGCGCTCGGGCTCGACATCAATGACGTGTTCACGGCGCTGCAAGCCACGCTCGGTGGTATCTATGTCAACAATTTCAACCTGTACGGCCGCACCTGGCAGGTGAACGTGCAGGGTGCTGCTATCGACCGCAACGACATTCCGGCGATCTGGCGCATCTTCGTGCGCAACAAGACCGGCGAGATGGTGCCGCTGCGTTCAATCGCGTCGTTAAGGTTCATCACCGGGCCGCAGGTGATTACACGTTACAACAACTATCGCGCGATCACCATCGATGGTGGGCCGGCACCGGGGGTTTCGTCGGGCACCGCGCTGGCTGCGATGGCGGCGATCTCTGATAGGACGCTGCCGCGCGGCTATGGGTACGAATGGACCGGCACCGCCTATCAGGAAGAGCTGGCGGCCGGCCAGACGGGCGCCATCCTGGGTGTGGCGGTGCTGTTCGCCTACCTGTTCCTGGTCGGTCTGTATGAGAGCTGGACGATCCCGATCCCGGTGCTGCTGTCGGTCGTGGTGGGCGTGCTGGCGGCGCTGATCGGCATCGTTGTCGGCCATCTCTCGGTCGATCTCTATGCGCAGATCGGGTTGGTCGTGCTGATCGCGCTGGCGGCGAAGAACGCCATCCTGATCGTCGAGTTCGCCAAGGATCAGCGCGAAGCGGGAGTTGGGATCCGTGAGGCCGCTGTGCTCGGCGCACGCACCCGGTTCCGTGCGGTGATGATGACATCGTTCGCCTTCATCCTGGGGCTGCTGCCGCTGGTCGTCGCTCAGGGCGCGGCCATGCTCAGTCGACGCGATGTCGGCACGGCAGTGTTCGCCGGGATGATCGGGGCGAGCTCGATCGGGATTTTCCTGATCCCTATGCTGTACGTGGTGTTCCAGTCGATGCGTGAGCGGGTAAAGGCGCGCTTTGGGCGGAGTGCTCAAGCACCGGCTGCGTCACCAGGGGAATGACGTTGGCGGGTACCATCGATGAAGGAACTCGTTGTCCTCGGTGGCCCCAATGGAGCAGGCAAGACGACCGCAGCGCAGGTCCTGGTACCGCGCAAATTAGTCACTTGTCACTGAACTCTTTGCACTTCCTGCGTCAAATCCCATCAAATCACGGCCGGATTGCTTCCCGATTGCAGCTCGCGGATGCCGCGATTGATCGTGCTGCGCGCTAGCCCAGTTGCCGCCGCCGTTGCCGTGACCCCGCCGTAGCCTTGTGCCATCGCCTCGTTGGCAGCGAACAGCCGCCGGCCGCGTTCGTCGAGAAATTCCTTCGCGTGCCGGTAGCGCCGCCGGATGTCCTCGAGGTCGATCACGAGGATTGCCTCCTGACGTTGCGTCGCGCCTAGCGAATTTGCGATTCTATTCCTGCGTTTTTGTGGTCATCCCGATTCGTTCGTTTCTCGGCGGGCCCTAACTAAGGGACGAAGCGGTGACCCGCTCGACCCGGCCAAGCAATCCCCGCGAGGGTGCGCACCCTCCAGGGGATTGCTCTCATGTCCCTTGTCAAGCATCCGCGCAAGCTCCCTGTTTTCCGAACATCGTTGAGTGTTGGACTGTCCGGCAAGGATGATCGTGCAGAGGCGGGGGTGAGGCTAGGAGACGTCGGTGATCCATCTCTGATGCGCGGGTTGGTTCCGCAAGTCCGTGTTTTGTCCGGGGGCTGTCCCGCGTCTTCGCTCGGGCGTCGGTCGGTGATCTGACCGGCCTCTCGCAATCCCTCAGGAGTTCCCCCTGCCGTTAGCCTCGCCCCCACCTCTGCACGATGTTTGTCTGCGCTGGCTCGGCGGCCTGCTGGCTCGGCTACACCTTCGGCGTCGCGCCGGAGCCGACCGCCTGGCCGACGGCCCAGATGAAGGCTGCCAGCTCGCGCGCCACCGCGGTGATGGCGACGACATCGAGCTTGCCGGCGCGGCGCAGCGCTCGATAGCGCGCGGTCAGCCGGGTTTGCGCCTTCCAGGCGATATCTTGCACGGCCGACGGCGCCGCTTCGAGCTTCGCCAGCTTGTCCGGGCCGACCCGTGGTGGATGGCGATACGCCCAGGCGCATTCGATCAGGGTGCTGCGCGCGCGTCGGTTGCCGGTCTTGGTAATTGGACCGCGCTTGATATGTTCGCCGGTGGAATGCTCGCTCGGCACCAGACCAAGCCAGGCCATCAGTTCGCGTGGCGTGCCGAAGCGTGCCAGATCACCGATCTCCGCCGCCAGCGTGGTGGCCGCGATGAAGTCGATGCCGCGCACCGCCATCAGCGCGGTTGCCAGCGACGACGCCAGCGACCAACCAGGCATCGCCGCGCGCATCGCCTGTTCCAAACGGGCGATGCGGTCAGTGGCTTGGCGCACCGCATGCAGCGCCAGCGACAGCGCGTCGCGGCGGTTGGTCTTCACCCGATCGCCCGGCCGTTGTGGGATCAGCGACGGCGCCACCACGATGCAGTCGTGACCAAGACCGGTGATCTGTCGATACAGGTAAGAGGGGCAAAATTCCGGGCGGGGGCTGATTTTTTTCTTGCCCCGACGCGGGGCGGTACGATTCAGGCTCACTGTGGTCGTCCCGCCCGACATCGATGGTCTGCCACCGGCCGAGCTGAAGCAGCTGGTAGTGAAGCTGCTGGAGGAGAATGCCGAGCAGAGACGCGTGATAGCGGAGCTGCGCGACGAAGTTGCGCGGCTCAAGGGCCGGCCGCCGATCAAACCGAGCGGTATGGAGAACGCCACCGCGCCGAAACCAGGCGGGAAACGCGCCCGTCGCCGCGGCCGCGGCAAGGCAACGCCACGGGTCAACGTCGAGGAGCAGATCCTCAAGGCGGAAGTTCCGGCCGGCTCGCGCTTTAAAGGCTATGAAGACTTCGTCGTGCAGGACCTCGAGCTGCGGGTGCGGGTGATCCGCTATCGCCGCGAGCGCTGGGTCACTCCGGATGGGCGGACGGTGATCGCCCCATTGCCGCCCGGTGTGAGGGGGCACGTCGGGCCGGAGTTGCGCCGCTTCGTGCTGGCCCAGTACCACCAGGGACAAGTCACGGTACCGCGTTTGCTCGCGCTGCTGCAGGCGATCGGCGTCGGCATCTCGAAGCGACAGCTTGTGCGACTGTTGATCGACGGGCAGGAGGAGTTCCTGGCGGAAGCGCGCGATGTGCTACGCGCCGGGCTCAAGACGGCGAGCTGGATCACGGTGGATGACACCGGGGCGCGGCGGCGCCAACGGGGTGTGCACGCAGATCGGCAACGACAACTTCGCCTGGTTCGGCACGACGGGGAGCAAGAGCCGACGGAACTTTCTCGATCTGCTGCGCGCCGGCCACACCGATTACGTGATCAATGACGCGGCGTTGAGCTACATGCGTGAACGGGCACTGTCCGGGTCTGTCATCGCTCGCCTGGCGGAGCACCCGGACAAGCAGTTCGCCGACACGGCGGCCTGGCAGGCACATCTCGAGCGACTTGGCATCACCGAGCTGAGGGTGACCCCCGACCCGGTGCAGATTGCCACTGAGGGCGCGCTGTGGGGCAGCATCCACTCGCATGAATTTCTGCGCGAGGCAGTGGTCGTCAGCGATGATGCCGGCCAGTTCGATGTTGGTCGGCACGCGCTCTGCCGAGTAGGTGGGGATGTTACCACCCCCACCCCTCACAGACCCGGACGAGCAGGTTTCCCGCATCCGGTTCTTCACGAGAGAGTTTCGCCAGCGGCCGTGTAGCGATGAACGCTACCTCGCGCCGCCGCCTCGCCAAGTCGGCTATCCGTCGTCCTTGTGTGGACAGGTTTGCGGGGTTCAGTGTCCCCTCCCGTGTTTCCGGCCAACGGTTCTCTCTCCGTGGCGCCTCCCTTCCCTCCATCGGGTCCCGGTGAGTCCCGGTTCCCCGACCTCACGAGTACTATGAAGGCGCTACGACTTCCTGCGCGTGCATTCCCGGCCCCTTATGGATTCGGTTCCGGGCTCCACATGCTCCCCCGTCTTCGTGTTCGCCGAAGCGCTCCCGGCGCGGCAGGGGGCCGCCTCCGGACCTGGGCTCTTTGGTCAGCCGGTATGCCCCTCTCCGGCAGTTTGCACATGGGCACGCACGGGATCTCTCAGGTTTCCTGGCGTTCCATCCCGTACCTCTGCCCGGCTCTCAGACCCCGGCCGGATCGGCAGGACCTCGCCATTTGCAGTCCTGTCGATGCTGCCCCCGGACCCAACACGCCGAAGGCTCCAGCACGAACATGATGTCGGGGCTCAACCCCGGGCTTCGGTACCTGCTGCCTACGCTTCACGAGCGGCGTCGCCGTCACCCGTGCAAGGCTCGCTTCCGGCCGGCGGGCTGCGCCTTTACCGGGAGGCAGTTGAACCCTCTGGACCGCACCGAAAGGTTTCAGGCTACATCCGTCCTCCTTTCCAGGACTTTCCTGACGCAAGCTGGGTGCATGCCGAGCGGCTGGTGCACAAGCTTGACACCTTCACCGAGCCGCAACGTGTCGCGCAGCGGCGCGTCCGCTCGCTGATCTGGCGGTTCTACGCCGACCTGAAGGCGTATCGAACCAACCCGACAACGCGTCGCCGCGGCCAGTTGCGCGCCCGCTTCGACCGCATCTTCTGCCGGCACACTGGGTTCGCCACCTTCGATCGGCTGCTCGCCCGGCTGCACGCCAACAAGGCTGAACTGTTGGCTGTGCTCGATCATCCGGACATCCCGTTGCACACACCAACGGCTCGGAAAACGACATCCGCTGCCAGGTGACGAAGCGAAAGGTAAGCGGCGGCACGCGCAGCGATCTCGGGCGCGACTGTCGCGATGCCTTTCTCAGCTTGGCCAAAACCTGCGCCAAGTTGAGTGTGGCGTTCTGGGATTACCTCGGCAGCAGGCTTGGCGTCGCCGGACAATCGACCGTGCCGCCGCTGCCGGAACTCATCCGCTGCCGCGGACAGCCAGCGTAGCCGCCGCTGCCCGCAATTTTGCTCCTCTTACCGATACAGCCCGTAACCCGTTGGGCCTGCTTCATAAGCAAATGTCAGTGTTGTGTGCTGCTTCGCCAGTTTGCCAACCAGCCGACCGGTTGCCGCCGGCGTGTTGTCGATCTCGCCGAGATAGCGGATCTCGCCGTCCCGGCCCGCTTGCGCAATCGCCACCGCGTTGCGCAGCTTCGATGTGTCCAAAGCGACCTAGGCGACGCTATGATCCTCCACGGCTCACCCTCCTTGCTTGAGGCTCGGCCCGGACCATCCCGAGCAACCCTCGTATCGCATCGAGGGTGAGGCGCCTCCCAGCAGGCAAGGGGACATACGGTCTTCGCCTTCGGCTCGCGATGACGTTTGCCGCCTACCGCGTTGGCGCCTGAATTTGCGCGCAGTTGGTGCGGCCCGACATGACGCAGTCCTGGATGACCGAAGCCTGGTGCAATTGGCGCACGATGAAGATCACCACCAGAATCGCCACCGCGATCACCGCGACAGCAACTATGGCCCCTCGACGCGACGGCTGAGAATCGTCGTCGTGATCCGACATCAGCCTCCTGCCCGCCCTTCCCCGGCCCAGTGCTAGGCTACCAGTACCTCGCCCGCATGCACGAATGCAGTCATTCCCGGTCGCAATCCGGCGCGCGGTGGTCGGGGGTGAGCACCGGCAATGGCTCGCCGGCCCATTCATTGACGAGCGTGTAGCCGACGCCAAGCAGCACCGGACCCAGGAAGATGCCCAGCAGGCCAAACGCGACGGCACCGCCGAGCACCCCAAGCACGGTCAGCAGAAACGGCAGCTCTGACCCGCGGGCGATCAGCCACGGCCGCACGACGCTGTCCGAGCCGGAGACACACACGAGGCCCCATGCGCCGAGGAACAGCCCGTGGCCGAGATGGTCGTTGGCCAGTAGCCAGAGCGTAGCAGGGACCCAGACCACGGGCGCGCCGATCGGGAACACGGAAATAAACCCGGCAAGCGCCCCCAGCAGCACCGGTCGCGGCACGCCAGCCAACCCCAGCCCGAGCCCCACCAGCACGCCCTGCATCACCGCGGTACCCAGCAACCCATAGACGACGCCGCGCACGGTGAGTCCGATCATCACCAGCATGCGCTCCCCGCGCGGCCCGCCTATGCGCAGCAGGATCGCCCGCGCCCGCTCCGCCATCGGCTCGCCGTAGACGTAGAAGAAGAATGCGATGAACAGCGCCAGGACGAACATCAGCACCCCGCCGGCAATGCCGAGCAGCAGGTGGAACAGCCCCTCCAGGACGATACCGAGGTAGGGCCTGAGTGACACCGCAGCGGCACTGAGATCGGCGGCCCAGCCATTCCACAGATCGGCCAGGCTCGGGCCCAGCACCGGCACGCCATGAACCCAGCCGGGCGCCTCCGGCAAGCCATCGTGCAGGGCTGCTTCGATGCTGTGACGCAGATGCATGACGTTGGTCGCACTGCCGGGTGCGACAAGCCCGAGCGGCAGCACCACGACAACCGCGGTCAGCAGGACCATGACCAGCGCCGCCACTCCCCGGCGCAGCCGGAGCCGGACGGTCAGCCACTCGAACAACGGCCAAGTGGTGAAGGCGAGGATCGCGGCCCACAGCAACGCAGAGAAGAACGGATAGAGCACAAGGACGCAACCGACGGCCAGCCCGCCCAGCAACACTCCCAGCAGAACGCGTTCGGGTATGGTTTCCCCCTTTCAAAGGCCCGGCGAAGGCCCGACCGGACAGGCTTCCGTGGCGACTGGTCAAGCTTCTGGCGCGCTTCTACTCTCCGGCCGCACGTCCGGGGAGGGGCCACCCGATGCCACGTTTCGCCGCCAATCTGTCGATGATGTTCAATGAGGTGTCGTTTCTAGATCGCTTCGATGCTGCCGCCAAGGCTGGCTTCCAGGCCGCGGAGTTCCTGTTTCCGTACGAGTTTCCCGCGGCCGAAATCCGCCGCCGCCTGGACGCCAACGGGCTCAGCCAAGCCCTGTTCAACATGCCTCCCGGGAACTGGGCCAAGGGCGAGCGGGGCATCGCCTGCTTGCCCGGGCGGCAGGCGGAGTTCCGCGACGGTGTCAAGCAGGCGGTCGACTATGCCGGCGCACTGGGCTGCCCGTTGGTTCATTGCATGGCCGGCATCGTGCCGGCGGAGGTGAAGGCGGCCACGGCGGCGGCTGTGTACGCTGCCAACCTGGCATGGGCGGCGGAGCAGGCACAGGCATCCGGCGTCCGGGTCGTGATCGAGCCGATCAACCACCGCGACATGCCGGGCTATTTGCTGAACACGCAGGCACAGGGCGCCGCTATCGTCGAGGCGATCGGGCGCGACCGGCTGGGGCTGCAATTCGATGTCTATCATGTGCAGATCACGGAGGGCGACATCACCAAGCGGATGGAACAATTCATGCCGGTGATCGCGCATATGCAGATCGCCGACGTGCCGGCACGCAACGAGCCGGGCACAGGCGAGATCGGCTGGCCGTTCGTGTTTCGCCGCATCGACGAACTGGGCTACCGCGGCTGGATCGGTTGTGAGTATCGGCCGGAGGGCGAGACGGTGTCCGGGCTGGGCTGGCTCAAGCGGGTGGTGTAGGCACCGCTTCACCTCTCCCGCAAAGCGGGAGAGGTCGCCGCGCGGCAGCGCGGCGGGTGAGGGTGCGGCGGGCGAGGCCTTCACCCGGTTCGCTTCGCGAACCGACCTCTCCCGCGGAGCGGGAGAGGTGGTTTTTGTCCGAAGGAGACAGTACATGAAAATCGGTTTCATTGGCCTCGGCATCATGGGCCGCCCGATGGCGCTCAATCTGAAGAAGGCTGGGCACGAACTAATCGTGCCGGAGCGCCGGAGCCTCACCGAGGAAATCCGTACCGCCGCGGAGGTGGTGCCGGACAACGCCGCGGTCGCCGGCAAATCCGACGTGCTTATCCTCATGGTGCCCGACACACCCGACGTGGAAGCCGTGTTGTTCGGCGAACACGGTGTTGCCGCCGCGCTTAAGCGCGGCACGCTGGTAATCGACATGTCCTCGATCAGCCCAATTGCTACCAAAGAATTCGCAAAAAAGATTAACGTGAAGGGCTGCGACTATCTCGACGCACCGGTCTCGGGCGGCGAGGTCGGCGCCAAGCAGGCGACGCTTACCATCATGGTCGGCGGCCCCGACGCGGCCTTCGCCCGCGCCAAGCCGCTGTTCGAGGCGATGGGCAAGAATATCACGCACGTTGGGCCCGAGAACGGCGACGGTCAGACCTGCAAGGTTGCGAACCAGATCATCGTCGCGCTGAACATCCAGGCGGTATCCGAGGCGCTGGTGTTCGCCGCCAAGGCCGGTGCCGATCCGGCCAAGGTGCGCGCCGCCCTGATGGGCGGCTTCGCGTCTTCGCGCATCCTCGAGGTGCATGGCGAGCGGATGATCAACGGCAGCTTCAACCCGGGATTCCGCATCCGGCTGCACCAGAAAGACCTGAATCTGGCGCTTTCGGCTGCCCGCGAACTCGGTCTTGCTCTGCCGAACACCGCGGTGGCACAGCAACTGTTCGCGTCCTGCGCTGCGCACGGCGGCGCCGACCTCGACCATTCGGCCCTTGTCATGGCAACCGAGGGCTTGGCCGATTTTTCCATCAGGAACAAAAAATAGCGCCCGATCACGACCGATGCCGAATATAAATGGTTGATCCCGGGGCCGAGCCGCCATAACCTTCGAGCCCATCACCGAATTGTGAGAAGGTGCGTCTTCTCGCGGTCAGGGGGTGGGGCGGGGTAGTCGAGATGTCCATGCGGTTCACGGAGATCGGCCAGCAGCTCCGGGCTTTTCGGCTGGAGTCGGGCCTTCGGGCGGAAGAGATCGCGGCACGCCTCGGCGTCTCGCGCGCAGCGCTCTACCGCTACGAGAAGGGCGAGGTAATCAAGCTCGACACTGTTAAGCGCTTGGCCGAGTTGTTGAAAATTTCTCCGTTGTCGCTGCTGGGGATCGGGGTTGAGTATTATAATAGACCAATCGCGTATTTCGAGCGCTTGCGGCAGATGGAGGAAACCGCCGACCAGATCCTGCAACTCTTCGGGCCGCTCTGCTACCTGACCACCTCCGACGCGTACGACGCAACGCTGGCTGAGGCGTTCGACGAAGCAGCGGCGCAGGCAACCACCGAACGGATGGGGCTACGCACCCAAGGCGAGCAAGTGCTGGGGATCCTCGCCGCGAGCAAGCGCATGTACGGGCTGCGCCGCCCGGGGATCATCTGTATCGTTCCGATGCAATCGGTGCGCCGCTTATTGGAAACCGGAATTGCACCCGGTCTGCCGGTATCTGATCGCGTCCGGCGGATGTGCAGGCAGGTGGCGGAGACCGAGATCGAGAACATGGCCGCGCTGATGGAGGCCGAGCCGATGGGGCTGCAGTTCGGCCTTCTCACCGGCGCCGAGCCGACTTCGCTGTTCATGGTGCTGCGCGCCCGCGACCGGGCGAGCCTGGCGATCAACCCGTTCCGCGCGGACGCCCAGCCGTCCGGCCAGACCGGGGTGGCGATGATCACCGGTGCGGATGAGGCGATCGCCGCCCACCAGCGGATCGCGGAAGCAAGCTGGCGCGAGGCGGTGAAGGGCGCCGCCGGCGCCAGCCGCCTGCGCCAGCTTCTCGGTGCTGCAGTCGTGAATTGATACTCGCCGCGCGGAGCGCGGCGGGCGAGGTGCCAAGGCGGGCGGGACCCTCACCCGGTTCACTTCGCGAACCGACCTCTCCCGCAGCGCGGGTGAGATGATCCGGGGACACTGGCGCCCCGCTGCAAGCACCGTATGCTGGCCGGATGCCCACCCCGCCCTTCCCCGCCTACCCCGATGCCTGGATCAACTCCGACGAGCGCGTCTGGAACGGCCGCTATCCCCTTGATGTCGTGCGGTTCCGGCACCGTCGCTTCGATGGTACGATCTCGGCCGTACGGACGTGGGAGTTGTGGCGGCGCGGCCCAGCCGCCGCCCTATTGCCCTATGACCCGCAACGTGACGCGGTCGTGCTGATCGAGCAATTCCGGCTTCCGGCCCTCGCCGCCCGGCTCGATCCGGTGATGATCGAAGTGCCGGCCGGGCTGTGCGACGGGACGGAAACCGCTGAGCAGACGATCCGGCGCGAGGTGCAGGAGGAGACGGGGCTCTGCCCCGACCGGCTTGAACCGATTGGCAAGTTCCTGCTCACCGCGGGCGGTTCGGATGAGCTCTGTTCGCTGTTCGCCGGCCGCGTGCAGGCGCCGCCGGCCGGACCCGGGGGGCTGTTGGGACAGGCTGGCCTGAGGACAGAGAACGAGGATATCCGCGTCCGCCTCTGGCCGGCGACCGAGGCGATCGATGCCGTGCTGGCGGGACGCGTGGCCAATTCCGTCGCGGCAATCGCGCTGCTATGGCTGAACGCGCGGCGCACGACGCTGCGGGAACAATGGATGACAGCATGACCGAGCGGCTGTTTCTTGACCACCCGCGTCTGGCCACGGTCACAGCGACGGTATTGGCGAGCGGCGACGAAGGGATCCTGCTGGACCGCACCATCTTCTACGCCCGTTCGGGCGGCCAGCCCGGCGATGTCGGCCTCGTCCAATGGGATGGTGGCGAGGTCGCGGTGGTCGATACGATCAAGGGCGAGGACGACGCGATCCTGCACGTCCCGGCGCCGGGGCAGACGCTGCCGCCAATCGGCGCTTCGGTCGAGCTGGCGATCGACTGGCCGCGCCGCTACCGGCTGATGCGCGCTCATACCTCGCTGCATCTGCTGTCGAGCCTGTTGCGCGGGGCGGCCGTGACTGGCGGCTCGGTGGGCCTGGATCGCTCCCGGCTCGATTTCGACTTGCCGAACCCGCCACCAAAAGAGGCCATCGAGGCTGGGCTGAACGCGCTGATCGAAGCGGATCACCCGGTCAGCACGGAATGGGTCGATGAGGCGGTGCTGGATGCCGATCCGGGGCTGGTGCGCACCCTGTCAGTTAAGCCGCCGCGCGGCACCGGCCGCGTTCGGCTGGTGCGGATCGGCGCCGATGAGCCGCCGGTCGATCTGCAGCCCTGTGGCGGCACGCATGTCGCCCGTACCGGCGAAATCGGCCGCGTGCAGGTGTTGAAGATGGAAAGCAAGGGCAGGCAGAACCGGCGCATCGTGCTGGCGCCGGCGTCGCAGGAGTAGGACGATGCAAGCGCTGGTCGGCACCGAGTGGCTCGCCGCCGAACTAGGCAAGCCGGACCTGGTCGTATTCGATGCAACCAAATACCTTCCGAATGAAAACAAGGACGGGCGGACCGAGTTTCTCGCCGCGCACATTCCCGGCGCGCGCTATTTCGATATCGACGAAGTGGCGGACCCGGACACCGACCTGCCGCACATGGTCCCCAGCCCGGGACGCTTCGCCAAGCTGATCGGTGCGATGGGGGTAGGGAACGAATCGCGGGTGGTGTTCTACGACCAGAAGGGTCTCGCCTCGGCGGCGCGCGGCTGGTGGCTGATGGGCCTATTCGGCCACGACGGTGCCGCTGTGCTGGACGGTGGTCTGCCGAAATGGCGGCGCGAGGGACGTCCGGTCGAGGTAGGTGCCCCCTCCCCCGCCCAGCCGGCCGCGTTTCGGCCCGATTTTCGCGCTGCCCGCCTGCGCGGTATCGGGGACGTGTTGCGCAATGTCGAATGCCGCGCCGAGCTGATGCTGGACGCTCGCGCCGCCGGCCGTTTCACCGGCGAGGTGCCGGAACCGCGGGCCGGCATGCGCAGCGGCCACATTCCCGCCTCCCGCAGCCTGCCCTACACCGAACTGCTGAATGCGGATGGAACGTTTCTCGACACCCCTAAGCTGCGCGCCCGCTTTGCCGCGGCCGGCGCCGATGGCACGCGGCCGATGGTGACGAGCTGTGGCAGTGGCGTGACCGCCTGCATCCTGACGCTGGGCCTGACGCTTGCAGGGCTGCCACAGGGCGCTGTGTACGACGGGTCGTGGACCGAATGGGGCGGTCGCCCCGATACACCAGTGGAGACGAACTGAAATGGCCGACGAATCGCCGGGGGACAAATCCGGGCATCATTTCCGCACCCGCCTGTCGCATGTCGGGCGGGCGGGCAAGCGCGTGCACGGCTTTGTCAACCCGCCGCTGTTGCGCGGCTCTACGGTGCTCTACCCGACCATGGCGGAGCGACGGGCGCTTGCCGCGCGGCGGGGTGAACAGGTTCTTACGTACGGGCTGGGCGGCAGCGAGACGCATTGGGCGCTTGAAAATGCGATCGCCGAAATCGAAGGCGGCACGCGCTGCCAGATCGTCGGCTCCGGCCTGGCCGCGGTGACGGTGCCGTTGCTCGCTTTCCTCAATTCCGGCGAGCATTGCCTGATGCCGGACAGCGCGTATGGGCCGGCGCGCAATTTCGCCACCAGTACTCTGCCGCGCTTCGGCATCGAGACGACGTTCTACCATCCAGAGATCGACGAGGCGGGTATCGCCGACCTGATGCGACCGAATACCAAGGTAGTGTACGTCGAAAGCCCTGGAAGCCACACATTCGAGGTACAGGACGTGCCGGCGCTTGCCCGGGCGGCGCATACGCGCGGGGCGAAGGTGCTGATGGACAACACGTGGGGCATCCATTTTTTCCAGCCGTTCCGGCATGGGGTCGATGTGTCGATCCAGGCGCTGACCAAGTATCCGGGCGGGCATTCCGATCTTCTGATCGGCAGCATCACGGTGAACTCGGACGCCGACTGGCAGCGGTTACGCGGGACGGCGAGCGCGCTTGGTCAGTATGCAAGTCCCGACGACTGTTGGCTGTGCCTGCGCGGGGTGCGCACTCTGGGCGTGCGGCTGGCGGCGCAGATGGAGGCGGGCATCCAGGTGGCGCATTGGTTGCGAACGCGGCCCGAGGTCAAGCAGGTGCTGCATCCGGCGCTGCCAGGAGCGCCGGGACACGAGTTGTGGAAACGTGATTTCACCGGGGCGTGCAGCTTGTTCGGCGTTGAGTTTCAGCCGCGGTTCAGCGTCGAGGCAACGCACGCCTTCGCTGAAGGATTGGAGTTGTTCGGGATTGGTGCGTCCTGGGGTGGGTATGAGAGCCTGGCGTTGCCGACCACTGGGTTCGTCACCCGCACCGCGGGTTCCGGGCAGTTCGAGGGGCCGCTGGTGCGGCTGCATATCGGGCTGGAGGATCCAGACGATCTGATTGCAGATCTCGAGCGGGAGCTCGGGATCATGCGGGAATTCCCGGCCATAGTTGCAGATACGGAATAGAGTGCGGAGTGGCGGAATGCGCTTCGCTTCCGCCCTACTCCGCCGCGGCGCGCGGCAGGTCGCGGGAATACTCGATGCTGACCGGCGCGTCCGCCTCGAATGGATCTTTCAATCCCAGCGACCTGCCGTGCTCGCGTATCGCCGGCATTACCTCCTGGCACAGCAAGCGGATGCAGGTGCGCGTGTCCTCGGCACTGACGGTGCCGTCGTTTCCCCACAATCCCATAATGCCGGGCCGCGTCTGCTCGATCAGCATCTTTAGCCGGGCGATCACCTGGTCCGGCGTACCGGCGATGATCATCGTGTTTGCCACTTGCTCCTCGAAGGTTGGCTGCCCGCGTGGGTTCTTCGCCCGCCCGACGGCGAACTCCACGAAACTGCGCCGACCGGACGGCGAAAAATAGCCGGACGGGTTGGCCCAGACCGGGTGCGCGAGGCCGGTGAACTCGCCCTGCATCCACATGAACTGCCGCGCGTTCTTTAGCGCCTTCTCCTCGTTGTCCTGCACATGGACGCGGATCAGGTAGCCAAAGTTCTCCGGCCCTGCCGTGTAGCCAACCTCCTCGGCCGATTTCGAATACAGATCCCAGATCGTCCGGGTGGCGTCGATCGCCGTGTTCAGCGCAATGTAGGGATAGCGGTGCCGGGCCGCCCAGATCACCGTCTCTTTCGACAATACGCCGGGGATCCACACCCGTGGATAGGGCTTTTGCAGCGGGACGGCCCAGGGATTCACCACCCGATGCTGGTAATGCGTTCCTTCCCAACGGAACGGCCCAGTCTGTGTCCAGGCCTTTACGACCAGGTCGTGCGCCTCCTCGAAGCGCTCGCGGTTATAGGCGGGATTCACGCCGGTCGCGAGCTGCTCCTGTCCGCCGCCGCGCACAAATCCCGATACCAGCCGTCCCTTGCTGATCATATCGATCATCGCCAGCTCTTCGGCGAGGCGCACCGGGTTTTCGGCCAGCGGTAGCGGGTTGCCCAGCAGCACGATCTTCACGCGCTTGGTCACCGCGGCCAGGATTGAGGCGAACACGTTGCATTTGGCCTGCATGCAGAACGGCGCATTGTGGTGCTCGTTCAGCATGATGCCGTCGGCGCCGCATTCCTCGGCGTAGATGTAGTCCTCGATGTATTGATTGTAGAGCCGGCTGCCGGCCACTGGGTCGAAATGCCAGTTCGAGAAGGTCAGCGCCGTGGCGCCGTATTTCAGCCCCTCCTTCGCATCGTACGCCGACATTGGCTGTTCGGTGAAATACATCAGGTGCATGGCGCGCTCCCTCGGTCGGTTACGACCGTTAACTCGTGGTCACGAAGGAGAGGACGAGCGTCGCCAGCTCGTCCGGCTTCTCCATATCGACGAAATGTCCGCAGTCGCGGACGATCTCCAGCCGCGCGTCGCGCAGCGCGTTGGCATATACGTCGCCGGCGCTGCGGGGGACGATCCGGTCGTCGTCGCCCCACACCACCAGGGCGGGGCTGCGAATGCCGCCCAGCAGATGCGGCAATGTCTGGCTATACATGTAGGGCTTCCAGGCGATGCGGAAGCACATCTCGCGGGCGATATCCCACTGCTCGAGGTGGTCGGTGGAGACGTCACCAAAGGTGGCACGAAACGCATCCAGGTTATGGAATCCCGCCTGCGGATAGGCGACGTAGCTAATGATCGCCTGGTCCAGGATGTCGCCCTCGGGCGGCTTGATGCCGTGCGCGCCGACCAGCACCAGCCGATGGAACTGCCGCGGCGACAACGATGCCATCTCGGCCGCGATCCAGCCGCCGAAGCCGAGCCCGACCACCGAGCACTCGTGGGTCCCGAGCTCAGCCAGCAGCCACTGGTACATCGCAGCGACGTCGCGCACGCTGCGCAGCCATTGCGGTCGTTCCGACCGGCCCCACCCCGGGTGGTGCGGAAGCAGGAGGGTGCAGTGCTGCGCGAGCTTGTCATAGAACGGCAGTCCGTCCGGCGTGCCGATGTCATGATGTAGCACGAGAAGCGGACGGCCGCTGCCGGCGCTCGAGACATGCATTTTCGTCCCGGCCACTGTGATCGCCGTATCGGTCCAGGCCGCGCTTGCCGTCATGCGTCCCCCTGATGAACGCCGTGCCGCCGCGCGAGGATACTCACCAGTAGCCGCACTTGTCCAATCTGGCGCTGCCCCGGGTTGTGGGCCAGTTTGAATTTCCGCAAAGGTGGAAAGCCGTCCTTCGGCTTTTAGCACGTGGTGCGAGTCAAGAATTTTGCAACGCCTTTCGGGCGTCGCGGTAGCGAAGCGCATCGACGAGCAGGGCAAAGGCCGGCGAGAGCTGGCGCCGGCTTGGGTAGTAGAGATGGTATCCCGAAAAGGTAGGACACCAGTCTTCAAGCACCCGATCGAGACGACCTGTGGCGAGATGGGGCTGCGCCAGGTCCTCCGGCACATAGGCCAAGCCGAATCCGGCCAGGGCTGCATTGAGCATCTGGAAAGTGCCATTGAAGACGAGCTGGCCTTCTACGTGAACCCTCAGCTCACGTTTGCCTCTCTCGAACTCCCAGGCGTACAGCCCGCCATAGGTGGACAGGCGCAGATTGATGCAGTTGTGACCGACCAGGTCCTGCGGCCGCTTTGGCGGTGCCCGCTTCGCGAAATACGACGGAGCTCCCACGACCGCCATGCGCATGTCTGGCCCGACACGCACGGCGATCATGTCCTTCGCCACTTGCTCCCCGCTTCGCACGCCAGCATCGAAACGTTGGGTGACGATGTCGGTCAGGCCATAGTCGATGATGATCTCGACTTTGATGTCCGGATACTGCTGCAGGAATTTCGTGAGTTTCGGCCAGAGGATCATGTCGGCCGCATAATCTGTGGCGGTGATCCGAATCGTGCCGGCGGGCTTCTCCCGAAGCTCGCTTAAGGCCGCAAGCTCGGCGTCGATCTCCTCAAACCGAGGGCCCAGGGTCTGAAGCAGACGTTCACCGGCTTCGGTTGGCGAGACGCTGCGCGTGGTGCGGGTCAGCAGCCGGAGACCAAGCCGTTCTTCAAGTCCACGGATGGTGTGACTGAGCGCCGACTGCGAAACACCGAGCTTCGCTGCCGCCCTGGTGAAACTGCGCTCCCTTGCGACCGCGAGGAAGGCGAGCAGGTCATTGAAGTTTTCGCGTGGCATTGGTGAAGTTCGCTCATAAGCCTATACGCATCTTAGCATCTAATCGCATAGTAGGGGCGGCGCTAAATAGGTCACCGTCGGCAAGGCAGAAAATGCCGGAAGCATTCCGACTCCAACAACGACGGTGGATACCATGGAGATCAATCGTATTGGCGCACAGCCCTCTGGCAAAGGATCCTCAACACCCATGACTGCCCATACCTCTAGGGACAGCTTGAAGTTCGAGCTTCCGAACATGTTGTCCTATCACACCACTTGGGATGACGCCGACTACGCACCACAGCTTCCGCCGCCACGCCGGGGCCCGTTCGCCCGCCTCGTCGAAGCCCTTGGCGCCCGTTTGCAGACGGCGCTCGCCCGGGGCGCCGAAAGCAGCGAGCTGGCTGCAATGTCCGACGGCGAATTGGCGGACATCGGCATCAACCGACACGACGTGAGTTGCCTCTTCGATCCGAATTTTACGCATGAATACAAGTCGCGCAGAGGATTAAGCGCGGGGCACCGGCCCTGTGCTGAGGCACCGGGCCGGTTCGCGTCACTCTTGGCGCGCGGTAACGTCGGTTCCATGCTGGCAGAGGATGCGACGCCTGGTTTGAGGCGCCGCGGCACTGATGAGCCTAGATCATAAGCGTCTGCGGACCAAAGCGGGTAATCCCCAACAGATGCAGGTTCTAGATTACGGCGAGACAACCGGCCGCAGCACGACGGGCTTCCGACGCTGCGGGGAGACCAAGCCATGACGAATTTCGATGCAGACACCCTGCACGAACTGCACGACGTGCAGGAGGTCGCGATCCGGACCGAGAAGCACCCCAAGAGCGCCGTCGTGATCTGGGTGGTGGTCGCCGACGCCGACGTCTTCGTGCGTTCGTGGCTCGGCACCAAGGGGCGTTGGTACACGGACCTCGCGGCGGGCGGGCCCGCCACGCTGGAGTTTGGCGGCCGCCGGTTGGCGGTGCAGGCGATCCCGGCGAGCGAACCCGCTGCGGTCGCCCGGGCCAGCCGCGAATTCCTGAGGAAGTACCAGCCGAGCAGTCATGCGCAGGAGATGGTACGCTCCGATATCTTGCCGACCACGCTGCGGCTCGAACCGCGCTGACCCCGACCCACACTGACTGTCCCAACAAGATGGAGCAATGAAACAATGGAGATCATGCGAAGCGGCTCACGACCGTCCGGCAAGGGACCCGCGGACTATTTCACCGGCTCTGTCCGTATCGACCCGCTGTTCCAGGCGCCAGATCCGGCACGTGTTCGGGGCGCCAGTGTCACGTTCGAGCCCGGCGCCCGGACCGCTTGGCATACGCATCCACTGGGTCAGACGTTGATCGTCTTGGCCGGCTGCGGCTGGGTCCAACGCGAGGGCGGACCGGTGGAGGAAATCCGGCCGGGCGACGTGATCTGGTTCTCGCCGGGCGAGAAGCACTGGCACGGCGCCACGCCAACCACAGCAATGACCCATATCGCCATTCAGGAAGCGCTGAACGGCCAGGTCGTCGATTGGATGGAAAAGGTGAGCGACGAGCAATATCGCAGATGAACGGTCGCGACTGCTCCAATCTGTAATTCAAAGGCATGACTCAGCAGATGCAGAAGCGCAAACTTGGAAACAGCAGCCTCGAGATCTCTGCCATCGGGCTTGGATGCAAACGTCTCTTCTGTGGCCGACCATAAGGTCGGGCCTGGCTTCGCCGTTTATGCGGCCACCAAACATGCCGTGCGAGCCCTTGAGGTGGTCCAGCCGGATGATGTGGACATCAACGAAATCCTGTTCCGGCCCACGCGCCAGGAATACTGAGCGGAAGGACAGAAAAATGCCTGTAGCAGCCGAAAATCGCGGGCTGAGTTCTGTGCCGCGTGGGCCAGGCCCACGCGGCGGCCGGATGGGCGTGCCGAGGCCCAGATCAAGCTTCTGTCACAATACTTTCATGCGCAATAGAGGATGACAGAAGTAGCATCATATGACACTATCAGGCCGGAGTCGACAGAGTTCCGCCTCTGTTTCCGTTTCCGCCTGTATTGTCGCGTGCCCGATCCCGAAGCACGCCTGCAATTCGGCCGATAGCTCATGCAAGCGTCGCCGGTCCACATCGTCGCGGCAAACCAAGTGCGCGGTCAGCGCGGTCTCGGTCGTGCTCAGCGCCCAGATATGCAAATCGTGGACTTCCGACACGCCCGGCAGTCCGGCGAGGTAATTCTGTACCTCCTCGCGCGAGACGCCCTCCGGCACTGCGTCCATAGCCAGATCGACACTCTCGCGCAGCAGCCCCCAGGTGCCCCAGGTGATCGCCACAACGAGCACGAGGCTCGCCGCCGGATCGAGCCACAGCCAATCGGTGATGCGGATCAACACCGCCGCCACGACGACGCCGAAGGACAGGCCGGCATCGCTTGCCATGTGCAGAAATGTCGCGCGAATGCTCAGATCGCTTGCCCGGCCGCGCGCGAACAACAGCGCGGTCACGCCGTTGATCACGATGCCGGCGCCGGCAATTGCGATCACCGGCAAAGTGGCGACCGGCTGGGGCGAGGCAAGGCGCCGGACCGCCTCCACGCCGATCGCACCAACGCTGATCAGCAGGACGGCGGCATTCACCAGCGCCGCCAGGATGGAGCTGCGTCCCCACCCATAGGTGCGGCGCGCGGCGGGCGGCCGCCGTCCGAGCCAGGTCGCGCCCCAGGCCAGCAGCAGTCCGAGAACGTCGCCCAGGTTGTGCACCGCGTCCGCCAGCAGCGCCACCGAGTTGGCCGCCAAGCCGCCGGCCACCTCCGCCAGCACGAAGCCCGCGTTCAGCGTCACGCCGACAGCGAAGGCTCGGCCAGCCGGCGCCGGGGCCTGAGCCTCGTGGGGGTGGTGATGGTGCGCCACCCGGACAGGCTAAAGCAGGTTCAGCCAGACCGGAAACGGCCGCTCTTGTCGCACGAGGTCGTCGGGCCTGGCGGCAGGGTGCCTCGCTGGGGAAGCCCCCTAGCCCCCTCCCCTTGCGGCCGTGCGGAAGGGGGCTGGGGCAGGTGGTCAGAGGCTTCTTCAACTACCACGCGTGCCGACCAACAGTGCCGCGATCGGAGCGTTCTGGTACCATGTCGTCCGGCTCTGGCAGCGCGCCATGCAACGGCGCGGGAACCGGGATCGCACGACGTGGAAACGGATCGTGGAGCTCGCCAATGACTATCTGCCGCGACCTCGCGTCCTCACACACCCGAGGTGGGAGCCGTATGGGGGAAAGCCGCACGTACGGTTCTGCGCGGGGGGCGCGCAGTAATGCGCGTCCCTACCGCGACTGGATTCTCCGCGGCCCTCCGTGTGAACCCTTTCCACACCAAATTCGCGCAGGACCTCCCAGATGCTGCTCGTAGTGGATGCCGGCAATACCAACGTGGTATTCGCGGTGCACGACCGTGGAAGCTGGCGCGGCAACTGGCGTATCCGCACCGACGCCCAGCGCACGTCCGACGAATACGCAGTCTGGTTGCTGGCCTTGCTGGACCGCGCCGGAGTAAAGCGCGACGCAGTCTCCGCCGCCGTGATCGGCACCGTCGTGCCCGCTGCGCTCTACCATTTGCGGCGCCTCTGTCGCGACTGGTTCATGATAGAGCCGCTCATCGCCCGCGCCTCCCTCGACTGGGGGTTCGAGATCAAAGTGGATAACCCTGAAGAAGTGGGCGCGGATCGGCTATTGAACTCGTTGGCTGGGCACCGGCGCTTCGGCGGACCGCTCATCGTCGTGGATTTTGGCACCGCGACCACGTTCGACATCGTGGACCAGGACGGCGCCTATCTCGGCGGTGTGATCGCGCCCGGGATCAATCTTTCGATTGAAGCCCTGCACCATGCGGCGGCGCGATTGCCGCGTATCGGCATCGGCCGCCCGCAAGCCGTGATCGGCCGCTCGACCGTCCCCGCCATGCAATCCGGTATTTACTGGGGCTATGTCGGGCTGATCGAGGGGCTTGTCGCCCGGATCAAGGCCGAGTACGGCGCGCCCATGAAAGTGATTGCGACCGGCGGCTTGGCGCCCCTGTTCGCGGAAGGCACCCTCGTCATCGAGCGGATCGAGCCCGACCTGACCCTGGACGGCCTTCGAATGCTGGCAGAGCGAAATCCGGCGCCCCAATTGCCGCGTGAGAAGCTGCGCCCGAGCGAGAGCGAATGAACGGTCCTGATGCGGATCTAGCCTTCCTGCCCCTGGGCGGGACGGGCGAGATCGGCATGAACCTCAACCTGTACCGCTGCAGCGGCAAATGGCTCGCAGTCGATTGCGGCATTGGCTTCGGTGGCTCCGAGTACCCGGAAGTCGAGATCATGGTCCCCGATCCGGCGTTCATTGAGGAACGCCGCGACCGGCTGGTCGGCTTGGTGATCACCCACGCGCATGAGGATCATATCGGCGGCGTTGCCTGGCTTTGGCCAAAACTGCGCTGTCCCGTCTATGCCACCCCGTTCGCCGCCGCAGTGCTGCGGCGAAAGCTTGCTGAAGCGCAGCTTCTCGCGCAGGTGCCGGTGCATGTCGTCGCCCCCGGCGGCGCCGTCGAGCTGCCGCCGTTTTCGTTGCGTCTATTGCGTGTCGCGCACTCGATCCCGGAATCGCAGGCCCTGGCGATCACCACCCCCGCCGGCATCATCCTTCACACCGGCGACTGGAAGCTCGATCCCGATCCACTGATCGGCCCGCCAACTGACGAAGCCGCCTTCGCCGCCCTCGGGGAGCGGGGTGTGCTGGCGATGGTCTGCGACTCCACCAATGCGATGGTGGAAGGCCACTCCGGCAGCGAGAGCGAGGTGCGGCGCAGCCTAGCCGTGCTGATCCGCGGCCTGCGCGGCCGTGTCGCCGTCACCTGCTTCGCCAGCAACGTCGCGCGCCTCGAATCGATCGCGCTCGCCGCACGCGACGCCGGACGCAGCACCGCCCTGGTCGGGCGCAGCCTACGCAACCTGGAAGCGGCCGCCCGCGAATGCGGCTACCTGCGCGGCGTCCCCGAGTTCGTCCCGGAAGACGATGTCGGCTCGATCCCCGACGACAACCTGCTGATCCTGATCACCGGCAGCCAGGGCGAGCCACGCTCGGCACTGGCCCGCGTCGCGCTGGACACGCATGCCCGGGTCGTGCTGGGCGAGGGTGACACCGTCATCTTCTCCAGCCGGGTAATCCCCGGCAACGAACGCGCGATCGGCAGCGTACAGGATAATCTGGTGCGCCGCGGCGTCAACCTGATGACTGACATGGACCATCTGGTGCATGTCTCCGGTCATCCCGCCCGTGACGAGCTGCGGCGGCTCTATCGGCTGGTGAAGCCTCGCTACGCCGTGCCCGTGCACGGCGAATGGCGGCATCTCGCGGCGCACGCCGAGCTGGCGCGCGAGGCCGGGATTACCCCGCTGCTGCTGGAGGACGGCGACATACTGAGCTTGGCGCCCGGTCGGCCAGAGGTGGTGGACAGCGCGGCTGTCGGCCGGCTTGTCCCCGATGGAGGCAGGCTGGTGCCCCTGACCGGTGGCGTCATGGCGGCACGCCGGAGGATGCTCTTCAACGGCGTGGTGCTCGCCAGCCTGGCGGTTGACGGCGCCGGACGGCTGTGCGGCGAGCCGCAGGTCAGCGCCCCAGGCCTCTTTGAGCCGGAGGATCCCGAGACCACGCGGATTGCCGGGGAGTTTGCCGCTGCGGTGGCGGACCTGCCGACGCCGCTCCGTCGCGATGACGCGGCGTTGGCCGATGCAGCGCGCGCCGCGTTGCGGCGGGCGCTCGGACGGCGCCTGCAGAAGCGGCCGCTGGTTGATGTGCATCTGCTGCGGATCAGCACGCGGTGACCTAAACGACCGGAGCGGCTAAAACAGCGGGATGAACTGGTTTACCGGCCTCGTTCTTTACGTACTCATATGGTGGACGGCGCTGTTCGCCGTGCTGCCGTTCGGCGCCCACGCACCGCCTGAGCCCGATCCGCAGACCGGCTGGCGCGGTGCCCCGGCGCATCCGCGGTTGCTTGCGAAAATCTTGGCGACCACGCTGGTCGCGGCAGTGATTTGGTTCGGAGCGTGGCTGCTCATCCGCAGCCCCTACCTCAGTTTCCGCCACGGCTGGCTGGCGCTGTCCGATTAATGATCATTTTGCGAGCATTTGCTCACATTCCTGCCTAATAAAGCTGCAAACGGCGTCGCGTGCGGCAAAATTCTCACCGCGCGACGCTAATTTGATATTGCGGAACTCTGTGAGACGCCTGCATCATCACGGCGAGGAAGAGGAGGTTCTCCTCGACCTGCCGTGTGACTGGCGTTTCCTCCCTAAACCTGGGCTCGCAGGCTGGACCTGCGGGCCCTTTCTTTTGCTATAGCGATCGGAGTCGAATGTCACGCGATTTCTATCCGAAAACGCGGGAATTCTGCCGATCTTCTTTCGTGAACACCTTGTGCGACGCACAATTCTGTCTCGACTTAGTAACTTCACCGGCATTTGGCACGCACCTTCAGGACGTTTAGGGTCCGGCCTTCCCGCACGCTCGCAACATGGACCGCTTCGCAGATGCGCCTCTCCCGCAGCCTGATCCCCACGCTCAAGGAAACCCCGGCGGAAGCCCAGATCGCCTCGCATCGATTGATGTTGCGGGCCGGTCTGGTACGGCAGACCTCAGCCGGCATCTACGCCTGGCTACCGCTCGGCTTTCGCGTGTTGAAGAACATCGAGCGCACGGTACGCGAAGAGCAAGACTCGGCCGGGGCACAGGAGATCCTGATGCCGACGATCCAACCGGCCGAACTGTGGCGCGAAAGCGGCCGCTACGAGGATTACGGCAAGGAGATGCTGCGGATCCGCGACCGCCACGATCGCGAGCTGCTGTACGGCCCCACCAATGAGGAAGTGGTCACCGACCTGATGCGCCAGTCGGTGCGCAGCTATCGCGAGCTGCCGCAGATCATCTATCATATCCAATGGAAATTCCGCGACGAGGTGCGACCCCGCTTCGGCGTGATGCGTGGGCGCGAATTCCTGATGAAGGACGCCTACAGCGTCGATACCGACCACGCCGGCGCGGTCATCAGCTACCGCAAGATGATGCTGGCCTATATGCGCACCTTCCAGCGGCTCGGGCTCAAGGCGATCCCGATGGTCGCAGAATCCGGACCGATCGGCGGCGATCTCAGCCACGAGTTCATCATCCTTGCCCCCACCGGCGAGAGCCAGGTCTTCTACGACCGCGGCTTCGAGGATATCGACTGGGTCAACGCGCAGTACCGCTACGACAACCCCGCGGAGCTCGAGTTGTTTTTCGCCCTGATGACCAGCATGTACGCGGCAACGGACGACAAGCACGCTCCGGCGGTTTGGGAGAGCGTGCCGCAAGACCGACGGCGCGAGGGGCGCGGCATCGAGGTGGGGCATATCTTCCACTTCGGCAGCAAATATTCGCAGCCGATGGGCTTCGCCGTTACCGCCGCGGACGGCAAGCCGGTCAACCCCGAGATGGGCAGCTACGGCATCGGGGTAAGCCGCCTCGTTGGCGCGGTGATTGAAGCCAGCCACGATGAGGCGGGGATCATCTGGCCCGATAGCATCGCACCGTTCCGCGCTGCCGTCCTGAACCTCAAGCCGGGCGATGCCGCCTGCGATCGCATCTGTGAGGATCTCTATCGCGGCCTCGGCGCGGCGGGACTGTACGATGATCGCGAGGAGCGCGCCGGCGTGAAATTTGCCGATGCCGACCTGATGGGCCATCCGTGGCAGATCGTGGTTGGTCCGCGTGGGGCCGCGGCCGGCACGGTCGAGCTGAAGCGCCGCGCCAGCGGCGAGCGGAGCGAACTATCGCCTGAGAGCGCCCTCGCCCGGATCGCGTAAGCATGTTCAACGCCTTCGAGCGGACAGTCGCCGGCCGTTACCTGCGCGCTCGGCGGGGCGAGCGATTCGTCTCAGTGATCGCCGCCTTTTCCCTGGTTGGCATCGCACTCGGCGTCGCGACGCTGATCATCGTGATGAGCGTCATGGGCGGCTTCAAGGTCGATCTCTTGAGCCGCATCCTCGGTTTCAACGGCGATCTAGGCGTTTACGGCGCCGGCGGCGAGCTCGCCAACTATCAGTCGCTCGCACAACGTATCGACAAGCTGCCCGGCATCGTCTCCGCGGTGCCGGTGATTGATGGGCAGGTGCTGCTGACCGGTCCGCGGGGCGCCTCCGGGGGCGGGCTGGTGCGTGGCATCAGCCCTGCCGATCTTAAAGCGCAACCGCTCGTCAGCAGCCATGTCATCGCCGGTACGCTCAATGATTTCAACGGAGACGACGCCATCGCCATCGGCGCCGGCCTGGCGCGCCAGTTCCGCGTCTGGCTGAACGACAGGATCACGCTGGTCTCCCCCCAGGGCGCGGCAACCGCTTTCGGCACCATTCCGAGGGTGCGAGCCTACCGCATCGTCGCGATCTTCAACGTCGGCGAGTACGCCTATGATTCGAGTTACGTGTTCATGCCGCTGCCGGCGGCACAGGTGTATTTCCAGAAGCCGGACGCGGTGACCCAGATTGAGGTCACCGTGCGAGACCCGGAGCGTGTCGCCGATGCGACGGCGGAAATTCGCCAGGCGCTCGCCGCTACGCCGATCACGGTGATCGACTGGCAGCAGAGCAACAACAGCTTCTTCACCGCCGTCCAGGTCGAGCAGAACGTGATGTTCATCATCCTGACCCTGATTATCCTGGTGGCGGCGTTCAATGTCATCTCGTCCCTGATCATGATGGTGAAGGACAAGACCGCCGACATCGCGGTGCTGCGTACGATCGGTGCCGGGCGCGGCGCGGTGATGCGCATCTTTCTGATGTGCGGCGCCTCGGTCGGCGTCGCCGGTACCCTGATCGGGACGGTCGCCGGCCTGCTGTTCACCTGGAACATCGATCGTATCCAGGACGCCGTTCAGCATCTGACTGGCGTGAACGTCTTCAACCCAGAGGTCTATTACCTGACCCATCTGCCGGCCCGGCTCGACTGGGGCGAGGTCCTGAAAGTCGTGGTGATGGCCCTGTTGCTGTCCTTGCTCGCGACCCTCTATCCAAGTTGGCGCGCCGCCCGCACCGATCCGGTCGAAGCTCTGCGCCATGAGTAGCGCGCCGCCGCTGGAACTGCGCGGCGTCCGGCGTACCTATCAGAGCGGCGGCGGCACTTTGCCGGTACTGCGCGGGGCGGACTTGACGCTGGAAGCGGGCGAGATTGTTGCCTTGGCGGCGCCATCCGGAGCCGGCAAATCGACGCTGCTGCACCTCGCTGGCCTGTTGGAAAGGCCAGATGGCGGTTCGGTCGTCATTGAAGGGCGTGATGCCGGAGGTCTGGCTGACTCCGAGCGCACCGCAATCCGGCGAGACACCATTGGTTTCGTTTATCAACTCCATCATCTGCTCGGTGAATTCTCGGCGCTGGAGAATGTGGTGCTACCGCAGATGATTGCCGGGCGCGGTCGGCGCGAGGCGTCGGGACGCGCCATGGCTCTGCTGCGCGCCTTCGGGCTGGAGCCGCGCGCCAGCCATCTGCCGGGCAAGCTCTCGGGTGGCGAGCAACAGCGGGTCGCGATTGCCCGCGCGCTGGCCAACGCGCCCAAGGTGCTGCTTGCCGACGAGCCGACCGGCAACCTCGACCTTGATACCGCCGACGTGGTGTTCGGCGAGTTACTGGGCGCGGTGCGTCGACAGGGGCTTGCGGCGCTGATTGCCACGCACAACCCCGAACTCGCGGCACGCATGGACCGGACAGTCACGCTGCGAGAGGGAAGGGTGGTGGCGATATGATGCGGCACCCGCATATCGTTTTGCGCACGCTTGGCTGGCGGCGCTCACAGCCGCCGTCGTGGCCGGCCTTGCACCTTGTACCAGTCATGAGCGGCGTGTCATCCGGTTGCCTTCGATCTTATCTGCGCGTATCTGCGTGCATCTGCGGTTCCACCTTTCTTGCTTTCCTCGATTGGCCGAGGCGATACGCAGGCCAGCAAAAGATAGGAACCTCAGATAGACGCAGATAGAACGTACGGCCTCAAACTCCGTTGGCAATCCAACTGCGTTGGCGTGCTGCCATCCGGCAGTCGTACGGCCACCATCAGGCTGCACCACTCAAGCGGATCTTGGCGAGTATCGTCTCGACGAAGCGGGCGCCGGCTTCCGTCCGGGCAACAATGAGCGGAGCCTCGTCACCCTACTCTTTCAGCGGACGGCGCAGCCAGCGATTGGCTTTGTCGCTATCGCCGAAAGTCTCGCCGGCAACCTTTCGGACGTGCAGGAGCGTGACAGCAGATTCCGGACTTGTCATTACGTCGTCACCACGACCACGCCGCACTGACGCGCCGCTTTGATGAGGTCCTGGTCGCGGGTGGCGAGGGGCAAAGAGCGACGAATGGCCACATCGAGATACGCCGCATCATAGGGCGTCAGTCCATGGCTACGGGCAAGGATAAGGATCGGCCCATGCGCCTGGTTTTCTGATTCCGTATCGGTCTCGATAGGCAGCCGCGTCAGCGTCTCGACGAATGCGGCGCAGACGGGCTGGCTGATCCGTCCGCGTCGTTCCGCGCGCAGCAACAGGCTCGCGGTCTCGAAATGCCAGAGCCCCGGCACGACTGCGGTCCTGCGTCCCATGCTCGCCAGCAAGGCTGCCGAGTGCTCGGATGCCTCGTCCGCAAAGCACCAGGCGGCGGTTACTGACGCGTCCAGTACAAAGTCGCCTACCATTTGCGGCCGGCGTCGCGAAATTCCTTCCAGTCGCCCTCCAGCCTGTGTCCGGCAGAAAGCTCCCGTAGCCGAGCGATCGCAGCCTCGATCCGCGCAATGTCTCGCTTCTCGTCCGCTGGCAGCAGTTGTGCCACCGGTTTGCCATGGCGTGTGATCGTGAATTGCTCGCCGCGCTCGACACGGCTCAGTAGATCCGAGAGGTGAGTTTTGGCCTCGAACGCACCGACTTTGTGCAATCAACCAGTCTCCAACCAGTCTGTTCGCTATATGCCCGCCACAGCACGAAACGCAAGCCTCGTGACCGCGACTTCGACCGAAAAGCTACATTCACGCCATGCCGCACGCCGATTTCGTCCATCTTCGGGTCCATTCCGCCTACTCGCTCAGCGAGGGCGCCATCAAAGCCGAGAAAATCCCCGTCCTGGCGAGCGAGGTCGGTATGCCGGCTGTTGCCATCACGGACACCGCCAACCTGTTCGGCGCGATGGAATTCAGCCAGGCCTGCGTCGAACGGGGGATTCAGCCCATCATCGGCTGCCAAGTGGCGCTCACCCGCGAGGACAACCCCGCTCTCCCCCCGGACCCGATCGTGCTCCTGGCACAGAACGCAGGCGGGCTCGACAATCTCCAGCATCTTTCCTCGCTTGGCTTCCTTGAAACTGACCCGGGGCTGAAGCCGCAGCTCGGCTTCGCCACGATTGCCGCGCACGCAGCGGGCCTGATCCTGCTGACCGGCGGCTCCTCCGGCCCGCTCGCCCGCCTGCTGGGAGACGGGCGCCGGCCCGAAGCCGAACGCCTGCTTGCGGGGTTTGCCGAAGCATTCCCCGACCGAACGATGGTCGAATTGCACCGCCACGGCGCGCCGATCGAGCGCGCCGTGGAACCGGCGCTGATCGGCCTTGCCGACGCCGCCGCGCTGCCGCTCGTCGCAACCAACGACTGCTTCTTCAGCCGCCCCGAAATGCACGAGGCACACGACGCGCTGCTCTGCATTGCCGAGGGACAGCTGCTTTCGGACCGGGACCGCCGCCGGGTGACCCCGGAGCATTGGTTCAAGCCGGCCGCCGATATGCGCGCGTTGTTCGCCGACTTGCCAGATGCCTGCGACAACACGCTGGCGATCGCCCGCCGCTGCGCCGTGATGGTGGAAACGCGCAAGCCATTACTGCCGGTGTGCCCGAAGGTCCCGCCCGGCAGCACCGAGGAAGAAACGCTCCGCGCCATGGCCCGCGACGGACTCGCCCGCCGCATGGCGGCGATTGATGCCGATGCCGACACGCACCCGCCGCTACGACGAGCGGCTCGAGTACGAGCTGTCAGTGATCGCGGCGATGGGCTTTGCCGGATATTTCCTCATCGTCGCCGATTTCATCCAGTGGGCCAAAGCACAGGGCATCCCGGTCGGGCCCGGGCGCGGTTCTGGTGCCGGTTCAGTGGTGGCCTGGGCGCTGACCATCACCGACCTCGACCCGATCAGGTTCAACCTCCTGTTCGAGCGCTTCCTCAACCCCGAGCGCGTGTCGATGCCGGATTTCGACATCGACTTCTGCCAGGAAGGCCGGGATCGGGTGATCGACTACGTGCGCGGCGAATACGGCGCCGATCGGGTCGCCCAGATCATCACCTTCGGCAAGCTGCAGGCGCGCGCCGCCGTCCGCGACGTAGGCCGCGTGCTCGGCCTGCCCTTTGGCCAGGTGAACAAGGTTGCCGAGCTGATCCCGAATAACCCCGCCAAGCCGGTCACCCTGGCGCAGGCGATCGAAGGCGAGCCTCGGCTTCAGCAGATGCGCGACGACGACGAGGGCGTCGCGCGGCTGCTGGAAATTGCATTGCAGATCGAGGGCCTCTACCGCCACGCCTCGACCCATGCCGCCGGCCTCGTGATTGGCGATCGTCCGCTGATCGAGCTGGTGCCGCTCTACCGCGACCCTCGTTCAGACCTGCTGGTCACGCAATACTCCATGAAGCACGTCGAGCAGGCCGGGCTGGTGAAATTCGACTTCCTCGGCCTGACGACGCTCACCATCCTGCGGCGCGGCGTTGGCTTCCTGCGCGGGCTCGGCGTCGAGGTCGATCTCGACCGGCTGCCGCTCGACGACCCCAAGACCTACGAGATGCTCCAGCGCGGCGATGCCGGCGGCGTCTTCCAGATGGAAGGCCAGGGCATGCGCGACGTGCTGCGCCAGATGCGCCCGGACCGGTTCGACGACCTTGTCGCGGCCGTGGCGCTCTACCGGCCCGGCCCGATGGCGAACATCCCCGACTACTGCCGGCGCAAGCACGGTGAACCCTGGGCGGCGCCGCACCCGGAACTGACCGAGATCCTGGCCGAGACCTACGGGATCATGGTGTACCAGGAACAGGTCATGCAGATCGCCCAGCGCATGGCCGGCTACAGCCTGGGCAGCGCCGATTTGCTCCGCCGCGCGATGGGCAAGAAAATCCGCTCGGAGATGGAGGCCCAGCGCGAGACCTTCGTCGATGGTGCGATGGCGCGCGGCATCAGCGAGGCGAAGGCTACCGAAGTCTTCGAGCTGATGGCAAAATTCGCTGATTACGGCTTCAACAAATGCCACTCCGCGCCGTATGCATTGCTCGCCTACCAGACCGCCTGGATGAAGGCGAACTATCCGGAAGTCTTCCTCGCCGCCTGCATGAGCCTGGCGCTGGGCAACACCGATCGGCTGGCGGCCCTGAAACAGGAAGCGGATCGCGCTGCGATCCCGGTCCTGCCGCCCGACATCAATCGCTCCGGCGCGGATTTCGGTATCGAGCGGCTGGAGGAGGGCCGGCTCGCCATCCGTTATGCGCTCGCCGCGGTGAAGAAAGTCGGTGTTGCTGCGATCGAGTCCCTGGTTGCCGCCCGCAACTGCCGCGATTTTGCCGATATCGCCGACTTCGTTGCCCGTGCCGATCCGCGGCAGCTCAACCGGATGCAGCTCGAAAACCTGATCCGCGCCGGCGCTTTCGATCGTCTCGAGTCCAACCGCGCCCGCCTGTGCGCCGGCGTTGACGCCATCCTACGCCGCGCCCAGTCCCGGCGGGAAGAAGCCGAAAGCGGCCAGATCGGCCTGTTCGGCGGTGGTGGGCCAGAGCCGCTGCGGTTGCCCGACGTGGTGGACTGGCCCGTGCTCGATCGCCTGGGCTTCGAGGCGGAAGCCATCGGCTTCCATCTCACCGCACATCCGCTCGACGCCTATGCGCAGGTGCTGCGGCGGATCGGCGCCGTGCGGGCGACCGAAGTCGAGGATCGCGCCCGGGCCGGTATCACGCGGCTGAAGCTCGCCGGTACCGTCGTTGCTGTGAAGGAACGCGTCACCCGAACCGGCTCCCGCATGGCGTGGGTCCGCATTTCCGACCAGTCCGGGTCCTGCGAGGTCACCCTGTTCAGCGAGGTACTCGGCCGCGCGCGCGAACTCATAGCGGTCGGCGCCAATGTTCTGGTCAGCGCTGAGCTGCAGATGCAAGCCGACGTGCTGCGCATCACCGCGCAGGACGTGACGGCGCTCGAGAAGGCCGCTGCAGGCATCGGCGCGGCGATCCGCGTCTGGCTGGAGGCGACCGAGGCGGTGCCGCATATCCGCGACCTGCTGGGCCGGGAAAGCGGCGGCAAGGGCAGGGTGGTGCTGGTCCCGTCGCTCGGCCACGCACAGAACGTCGAGATCGCGCTTGCCGGCGGTTTCCACGTGACGCCGCGGCTTGCCCAGGCCCTGAAGAACCTGCCCGGCGTGCAGCGCGTCGAGGAAATCTAGCCGCCCGAGCGCAACGTGTCCCTTCCCCCGCGTTCCCCCAGCGGGGCCGTCACGACCAGCGAATGACGGAACCCGCCAGCCTGGCCGCTCCCAGGTGTTCGTATTTGCCTCATATTTTGCGGCGTTTGTGCGCGCTCCCCTCGTAGCACGTCCTTCCCACTGGTCTCACACCCCCGCGACGTGCTACCCGGATGCGCGCACGTTCAGGAGAGCCGGATGTCGGAAACCACCCCATCACCGCAGCCCGGCGGCCAGCAGCGTCCGCCGCCGCTGGTGGTCAATGTTCAGTACGTAAAGGACCTCTCCTTCGAGGTGCCGGGCGCCCCGCAGATCTTCTCCCAGCTTCGGGCCCAGCCGCAGGTCAACATCAATCTCGACGTGCAGGCCCGGCGCGTGCACGAAAATCAGCACGTCTATGAAGTCTCGCTGATGATCCGCGCGGAGGCGCATGAGGCCCCGAGCAACCAAGGGAATGGGCAGAACCAGGCCTCCCCTGCCACGGTGTTCGTCGCCGAGCTTGCCTATGCGGGGCTGTTCACCCTGAGCGGGCTGCCGGACAATGCGATCGAGCCGGTGCTGCTGGTCGAGTGCCCGCGCGTCCTGTTCCCCTTCGCCCGCAACATTCTCGCGGACGTGACGCGTGACGGCGGCTTCCCCCCAGTCCTGTTGCAGCCGATCGATTTCGTCGCGCTTTGGCAAGCCCGCCGCGCCCAGCAGGGTCAGCCAATCGCTCAACCCACCGTGGTCTGAAACCAGCGGGACCACCGCACCCACCGCCCGTTTTGGGCTGTCGCGGTCGCAGATGTCCGAAACGATCCCTGGGGCTGCGCTCATGGCGGGGAAAGGTTCACACGGAGCACCACGAAGGACCCACGGGGGGCCACGGAGGTCGCCCCATTTTGCTGGATGCTTTCGCCGAGCGGGTGATTGGCCTTCGGCCGAAGGCGGGACTGTGGCACGTCGCGCTCCCGTGGCCCTCCGTGTGACCCTCCGCGGCACTTCGTGTGAACCCGTCTCCGCAAGGCCCCATTCGTTCCGTGGATATGTGAAATCCGTAGCCGTTGTGGGAGAGAGGCTGCCCCGGGCTCTGACCCGAGGGTCGCCGGGCGTAGCGTTGCGGCCGAGGGCGCAACGGGGCGAGAATAATTTCTCAGATAGATAGGAAAAAAAGCTTGACAGCCGGATCCGCCTAGTCTATCCATCGCCCATCGCCGGGCGAACTGCGCCCGCCGCTTTCCCTCAAGTGAGAAGCCTTCGGCCACGCGGCATCGCATGCCGCGTGGCTGAAGGCTTTGCCATCTGCCCCAACCAGCTTCGACGCCCCAAAAACCCTAGGCGGTGCCGAGCCTGTCCCCCGTCCGGCCCGATACTATCGGGCCCGGATCACCGTGCCCTGCACGGTCCTTTCAACCACCAGCGAGAAAGCGAGGTCCCTCGATGAAGACCCCGAAAATCAGGGTCAGCATTGGCACGCGCATTCCAGTCGTCCGTGTCGGCGACGACATGCGACTTCCCTCCGTCCGGATCGGCGACGGCATGCGTCTGCCGGCGGTCCGTGTCGGCGACGGCATGCGACTGCCGGCCATCCGCGTCGGCGATGGCGTGCGAGTGCCTGGCTGACGGCGTCCCCCGCGGCCCGGCATCCATCCGCGCCGCGGGCCCCCCTCCTGGTACGGAGTGATCCATGAATCCCCCGAATGTCCGCTTCTATCGTTTCATCGACGGGGCACGGGCGCCGCAGCGCGCCGATCGCTCGGCAGTCGGAACCCTGCCAATGCGCGCTGTCCGCTATTGCGAAGCCCTCTGTTCCGCCACGGCCTTTGGCTGGTGGCTGTTCTGCCCGATCGATTGCTGGGTCCTCTATGACGGGACCGGCATGTTCTGGAGCCAGGATGGCGAAAGCTGGCTGCCGCTCTCCGATGCCTGCCATTTCCCCGGCTTTCCGGAAGCATGGGATCAAGCGGCACCACCCGAACTAGCCGGCATGTGCCCGCCCTTCCTGACCGCGCTGGGCGAACATGGCGGGTTTCTGCAGGTGCAGTTTGGCCTGATGGCGCGCGCGGCACCCGGTTGGGGCTTGCTGGTGCGTCGGCCAGCCAACTTCCCGCTGATGACGCATGTCGAGCATTTCGAGGGGATCGTGGAGCCGGAGTCCTGGTTCGGCCCCTTGTTCATCAATCTCAGGATCACCAAAACGGACGCGCCGATCCGCCTGCGCGCCGATTTGCCGCTCGCGCAAGTGCAGCCGGTTCCCTGCGCACTCTACGGCGATGCAGTGCTCGCGGATATGCACGTGGCCGCGCCTCCTGAGTAGCGGCGGCGGTGCGAGAGGGCTGCGCACCTCGGGCCCGTTTTCGGTGTCGCGAGGGAAGATGGCTCACCTCCGACTAGGCAATGCTGTAACAGGGCGGCGGCGTCGAACAGGCGAACGGCTGGTAGAAGCACCAACCTGAGCCGCGAACGCGAGCAGCCTGCGCCGGTGCACTGTTTTGGACCAGGCCTTTGGGTCCATACAACTATATGGCGTTCGAATCTCTTAACAGACAATCAGAAGTATGGTCAAGATATAACGCACAGGCGATTATTCCCTCGCCAGGCATGCATCCGGCACAGTCCCCAGCTCGAATCGAGGCTGTTGCTGTGGGAGGGGGAACGCGTGTCAGCGTTGCTCCACGGCAGTCCCAGCGCGCATGACCTGCTGCACGCTTCTATTCCGCACCTCTTCCGACTCGATCGATCCGGCTTCCAGGCCGCCGGCGAGAATTTGGAGCGTGCCCTCAGCCTCGATCCGAACAATCCCCGCATTCTCGCGTGGCTTGCCCAATGGTACCTGTTCGCTCTCGGCCAGGGCTGGGCGGATGATATCGCCGAGGCCACCCGTCGCGCCCAGGAGCTGGCGAGCACCGCGGTCGATCTCGCACCAGACGACGCACGCGCCCTGACCCTTGCCGGCCACGTGCGGGGATTCATCGAGCAGCGACCGGACGAAGCGCTCGAGTTGCACGAACGAGCAATCGCTGCCAATCCCAATCTGCCGCTCGCCTGGTGCCGTCCGCCTTTGCGCACAGCTACTCCGGCCACCATGAAGAAGCGCTCCATCGCGCTACGCGTGCGCGCAGCCTCGCGCCGGATGATCCGTTCGGGTTCGTCTACGAGGGCTCGCTCGCCCTGCCGCATTTCCTGCGCGGCGAGTACCGAGGCAGCAGTCAAGCTCGGGTCACGAGCGATCGCGCTGAACCCTGGCTTCTCATCATCCTACAAGACGCAACTGGCAGCCCTCGGCCATCTGGGACGGCACGATCAAGCTTCCAAAGTGCGAGAACGGCTGCTTGCGCTCGAACCGCGATTCTCGGTCACCCAGGCGCTGGAACGCTCGCCGATCCGTCTCGTCGAAGACCGCGCCCGCTACGCCGACGGCCTGCGCCTCGGCGGCCTGACGTAACAAAAGGAACTCCCCCTCCCCTTGCGAGGAGGGGGCCGGGGGGAGGGGGTCGCGCCAACTGCTCCGCCCAGCCTAACCCCGCTGGATCAGCTCGATCAACACGCCCTCCGGACCGCGCATGAACGCGATCCGCACCCCCGGCCGGACCGTCGTAGGCTCGGTCGTGAACTCAACGCCCTTCCCCTTCAGCTCCGCCACCGCGCCGTCGATATCGGTCACCGTCAGCCCGATGTGCTCCAGGCCGAAATACGGCGCTTGCGGTGGCGGAGCGGTGGTGAGCTTCGGGTTTGCCGGGGCAATGAACACCTTCTGCCCGCCGCTGAGATTGAGGTCGATCCGCATCGCCCCATCCGGCTGCCCGGTCCGGATCACCTCAGCGCCCAGCATCCGCTCGTACCATTGCGCTGTCGCCTCCGGATCCGGGCTGCGCAGGTGGATGTGCTCCCAGGTGTAGGTGACCATCCGTTCCTCCTCCGACTATTGCGGCGCAATTACCTCATCCTTCCGCTGGCGCGGCAAGGGAAGATGCGCCGGCCAAAATAGGCGCGACGAACTCGGCCAGGTTCCCCCCGGGGAACAGGCACCCGCGCATGCCCGCAGCCGCTGCCGCCTCAAGATCGGTCGCTGCGTCCCCCACCATCACACATCGCTCCGGATCCAGCTCCCAGGCTCGGATCAGGTCCAGCAGCATACCCGGTGCCGGCTTGCGCCAGTCGCTGACCCGGCGATAGGCCGAGACAACGCCCTCCGGGTGATAGGGGCAATAGCGGGCGTCATCGACCGTGCCGCCGGTCCCCCGCGCCTCGTCGGCCACCCAGGCCAGCAGCTCCCGCACCGCGGCTTCATCATAAAGCCCGCGTGCCACGCCGGACTGGTTGGTCACCACGAAGACGTGCCAGCCCAGCGCCGTCGCCAGCCGCACCGCGTACGGTGCGCCTGGCATCCAGTGCCAGCGATCGCGCGTGCCGACATGGCCGTGGTCCACGTTCAGCACGCCATCGCGGTCCAGAAACAGCGCAGGGCGGCGCAGGCAGCGAGGCAGGTCCTCGCGCGCCCGCTCCAAGTCCGCCGGAATCCCGATATCGATGAACCAGCCTTCGGCCAGCGTGCCGCGCAGTCCGCCCGCCGCGGCCAGCGCCGGCAACACGTCCTGCTCCAGCGAGCAGCACGGTGCCACGTGGTCCAGCACCTGCCGGTCAAACAGGTACACCCCGGCGTTGATGATCCCCGACGTGCCGGGCGCCGGCCGCGCCTGGAACGAACTGATTCTGTCCCCATCCAGCGCCACAACCCCATAGCGGGACGCATCCTCGGTTCGCCGCAACAGCATCCGCCCGACCGTCTCTGGACCGTCCCCGGCGGCATCGCGCAGCAGTTCGGCCAGATTGCAGTCGAACAGGCTGTCGCCATTGCACAGCAGGAAGCGCTCCGCCAGGAGTGCCCTGGCGTGGAACAGCGCACCGCCGGTGCCGGCCGGCGTCGGCTCGACCGAAAACCGCACGCTGACGCGCCGCGGCAGCCGTTCCGCCGCGGCGAGCACCGCGTCCTCCACCACGGAAGAGAGATGCCCGGTGAGCAGAAGAATCTCCTCGACCCCGAACCGCAGCATCTCTCGCATAAGCCAGGACAGGAATGGCCGGCCCCCGATATCCAGCACCGGTTTCGGCGTCGCCGCCGTGATCGCCCCCAGCCTGGTCCCGAGCCCGCCAGCCAGGATGGCGCATTGCCGGATGGTCGCCGCGGGCACGGTCACGCAGGCACGAGGTCCGGGAACATGCCCCGCTCGATCAGCGCGCAGAACACGTGCGCCGCGGTGATGTGGAGCTGCTGAACGATCGGGGTGTGGTCCGACGGCGCGCGGAACAGGAGCTCGCAGCGTTCCGCCATGTTCCCGCCGGAGCGCCCGGCAAAACCGAGGCAGACCACCCCCTTGCCGCGGGCCGCGTCGAGCGCGCGCAGCACGTTGGGCGAGCGGCCCGAGGTGGAGATGCCCAGAAAAACATCGCCTTCTTGGCCGAGCCCGAGCACCTGCCGCTCGAACACGTGCTGATAGCCGTAATCGTTGGCCGTGGCAGTCATCGCCGAGCTATCGACGGTCAGCGAAATGGCTGGCAGCGGCGCATGGTCGAACATCAGGCGCGAAATGAACTCCCCGGCGATGTGCTGCGAATCACCCGCGCTGCCTCCGTTACCGGCAATCATCAGCTTGCGCCCGGCCCGCATCGCCCGGCAGGTGATCTCTGCCATGCGCGCCAGCAACGCCTGGGCATCGCGGTCGCGCGCCAACTCGGTCATCGCGGTCGCCGATCGTGACAGATACGCGTCGATGTACTGGCTGTCTGCCTCGGTCATGCCCGAGCTTTGCCTGAGCGGCATCTCGTTGCCAAGCATGAAATGCACCGGTCGCCGGGTTGCGGATATCGTTGTTGCATGTCGGGCCGGTTGTTATAGTGCGGGCATAATCCTGCGGTCGAGCGCGCCATGGACGAAATCATCGATCACGCCATCCGCCGAACAGCAATCCGCGGCGCGCATCACCGTCATCAGGCGGTACGTGCGCGTGCGCCGTTGCGGCTTGGCCTTGCCGGCGGGGGCACCGATCTGCCGAGCTATGCTGAAACGTTCGGCGGAGCGGTGCTGAACGCGACCATCGACCGCTACGCCTTCGCCTCCATCCAGCCGCGCGACGATGGATGCCTGGTGTTCGACGCCTGCGACGTTGGCCAGGAGGAAAGCCATATCGCCGCCCCCGTCGTGCGGGACTCGCGGCTTCTGCTGCATCGCGGCGTTTATGAGCGGCTGGTGCGCGACTACAACGCCAGCCAGCCGCTGGCGATCACTGTCACGACGGTGGTCGATGCGCCCATGGGCTCGGGCCTCGGCTCATCGTCGGCTTTGGTGGTCGCGCTGATCGAGGCCTATTGCGCGTATCTCGATATTCCGCTTGGGCGCTACGAAGTGGCGCATCTCGCGCACGAGATCGAGCGCGTCGATCTAGGACTTGCCGGTGGCCAACAGGACCAGTTCTCCGCGGCGTTCGGTGGCATCAACTTCATCGAGTTCCTGGCCGGCGGCCGTGTCATCGTCAATCCGCTGCGCTTCAGCCAGGCGGTGATCAACGAGCTCGAATCCTCGCTGGTGGTCTGCTTCTCCGGCCAGTCCCGCCTGTCCGACCGGATCATCCGCCAGCAGTCCGAACGGCTGGATGCCGGGGCGGCCGATGCGCTGGACGCCATGCATCAGCTCAAGCAGGACGCCGCCGCCATGAAGGATGCGGTGCTGCTCGGCGACATGGAGGGATTTGCGGCGATCCTGGAACGCTCATGGATGGCCAAGAAGCGGACCGCGGCGGCTATCTCCAACGAGCATATCGAAGCGCTGGAGGCCTTGGCCCGGCGCAACGGCGCGTTGGCGGCCAAGGTTTCCGGCGCCGGCGGCGGTGGTTTCATGATGTTCGTCGTACCCACCGAGCGTCGCTACCGGCTGATCGCGGCATTGAATGAGGCGGGTGGCCAGGCGTATCCGGTGAAACTCACGGAGCGTGGCAGTGAAGCCTGGGCGATCCCCGCGCGGCGTTGACAATCCCACCCACCTCTCCCGCTTTGCGGGTGAGGGTGCCGGGAGAGGAGGACATTGCGCGAGGAACAAGCCCAAACGTGCGCAACTTGATCTTCATCAGTCATCGCATTCCCTACCCGCTCACCAAAGGCGAGAAGATCCGCGGCTACAACCTGATCACTCATATGGCGCGGTCGTACCGAGTGTATCTCGGCTGTCTGATCGACGATCCGGCGGACTGGCAGCACGTCGCACACCTCGAGACGATCTGCGCCGAGGTCGCGGCGTTCGGCATCGATAAGCGGCGTCAGAGGCTGAAGGCCCTGGCTCGCTTCCGCCCCGGCCGCCCGCTGACGCTGGACTACTACTTCCATTCCGGGCTGCAGCGCTGGGTGAACGACACGCTGGCGCGCGCGCATATGGATATCGTCTATATCTACTCGGCGGCGATGGCGCCCTATGTCCTGCATCTCGACCGCCCGGGTATGGTGCTCGACATGCAGGACATCGATTCCGAGAAATACGTGCTCTACGCACGCGAAGCGCGCTGGCCGCTGCGCGCCATCTGGGCGCGCGAGGCACGCACGCTGCTGGCTTACGAGCGTCGCGCCGCATCGGCTTGCGATGTCACCTTCCTGGTCACCGAGCAGGAGACGCGTCGTTTCGCCGAACTGGCGCCGGAAACCGCCGAACGTCTTACCTGGGTCGAAATGGGCGTCGGTCTCGATCGGTTCTCGCCAGACCTCTGCTTCGACTCGCCCTATCACGACCACGGGCCGCATATCGTCTTCACTGGCAATATGGACTATTGGCCGAATGCCGACGCCGTCATCTGGTTCGCCGATGCGGTGCTGCCGTCGCTGCGGCGACGTTGGCTTGGCGTACAGTTCCATATCGTCGGCAACAATCCGGGTGCCGACGTGCTCAGCCTGGCCAAGCGCGAGGGCGTGCACGTTACCGGGTTCGTGCCGGACGTACGACCGTACCTGGCGCACGCCGCCGTCTCGGTGAGTCCGGTGCGCATGGCGCGTGGCGTGCAGAACAAGGTGCTGGAGGCGATGGCGATGGGCCGGCCGGTCGTCGCCTCCCGCCAGTCCTTCGAGGGCGTACGCGCCGAAGCCGGCCGGGACCTTCTGGTCGCCGACGATGCATCCGAGATGGCGCGGCTGGTGGGCGAGGTGCTCGATGGCCGCCATCCAGCGCTGGGCGCCGCCGGACGCCGCCTGGTCGAGCAGCGCTACACCTGGGCGGCAACACTGGAGCGGCTCGACCATTATCTCGAGCAAGTTCAGCAAGTTCACCTCTCCCGCTCCGCGGGAGAGGTCGCCGCGGCGAGGGAGACCCTCACCCGGTTCGCTTCGCGAACCGACCTCTCCCGCGCTGAGGCTGTGAATTTTTCATCCTCCCGCCCGGATCTCTGACGTTCTGAGGCTGTGAAGCAATCGACTTGCCGGTGACCGAAGCGCGGGTCGACACGGCGGGCGCAGGGCGGAGGTGAGCCGGCACAGCGGTTGAAACGCGGCCAGAAGGACCGCTCCACCCGTCTGCCGAGTACCTCCCGCGCCGGCCGCCCGCCCAGGTTGTACTTCGCCGTGCCGCGGACGCATTTCACCCCGCGGGCGCCGCGATCGGCTGCGCCGCGGCGTCGCGCAGCACCAAGGCGCGCAGCAGATTGTGCGCGACAGCGAACCACAACAAGACGGCTCGGACCTTCTGGCAGCCACGCACCAGCAAACGCCCGACCCCACAATTGCGCAGATGGGCATTGATGCACTCGTGCTTGGCGCGCTCGCGGTATACCGTCTTGCCCGCCTCGCTCGCCATCCGCTCGCGCCATTTCGCCGTCCCCGGACCGTCGCTCTTGCGCGGCGCCGTGGGATCGGTCTTGTGCTTGTTGTCCGACGGCGGGGCGAACACTTCGATGCCGGCGGCATGGGCGCGTTCGATATCGTCCAGCTTGCTGAAGCCGCCATCCACCAGATACTGCTGCGGCGTCTGCCCATAGGTCTCGACGATGCGCTGCTGCATCGGCGCCATCAGCCCGCCGTCCGAGCCGGTGGTGTCGAGATCGACCGCGACGATCAGCTGGGTCTGCGGGTCGCTGACGAACTGCCCATTATAGGCCGGCCGATAGCCGCCATCGGCCATTTTCATGACTCTCGCCTCGGCATCGGTGGTCGAGGCCCGTGGCGGCTTCTGCTTCGCGGTGTCTTTCCGATGGGTCTTCTCGCGGCGCGCCCGTTCCGCTTCCAGTTGTTGCATCCGTTCCAGCGCTGCCTTGGTCCGCTCGACCTGTTCCCGCGCCGCCCGTTCGCGCGCCGCGCGCTGTCGCGCCGTGCTCGCCGCCGGGTCCGCCTCCAGTTCCGTCTTCAACTGCTCCACCCGCTTCTCGGCCTCCGCCAGCAGCTCTTCCAACCGGGAACGCCGCCGATATGAGCTCGATCCCGCCGAGGCACGGATGCGGACTCCGTCCTGCGCCAGCCGTTGCAGGTTCACCAGTCCTTCCGAAACCAGCGCCGTCACGCCCTGCGCCAGCAAGCGGTCGAGCAGCGCCACTTGACTGACCCGGAAATCCGCCAGCGTATGGTAGTTCATCGACACCCCGCCGCAGATCCAGCGATAGGCAACATGGGCCTCGCATAGGCGCGCCAGCTCGCGGGCGCTGCCGACCCCCTCGATCGTGGCGTAAAGCCACAGCGCCATCAGGATCTTCGGGTCCGCCGGCGGACGGCCTGGCTCGCCGATCCGGGCCTTGATGCCCGCCAGCAGATCGCTCAGCTCCAGCGTCTCGACGAAGGCCCAGACCGCTCGTGCCGGATGCTCCGTCGGCAACAGGCTGTCCAGGTCAACCACTTGGAACTCGGGCTGGTCACGCTGGGCCAGCCGCAACCGAACCGGTGCCTCGCTCGCCGGCGCAGATGCCTTGCTCGGCTCCGCCACGTCCTCGAACAGACCCTCAGTCGCCGACATTGCCGATCTCCGAATCGTGCGAGATCGCAGCGAATCGCAACGAGTCCTGTCGCGCAACCCCCGATCGAGAGCGGGAGAGGTGTAGTGGAAGCTTCACGCGGCTACGGGTACCGCTTCCCCGTCCGGCAGCATCCGGTCGGCGCTGCACTGCGTCTCGGGCGACAGCGCTGCGATCGTTTCCGCGCACTCGGGCGGCACCGGTACCCGCCCACCACCCACGGTGCAGCTCCGCAACACCGAGGTTGCCTCCATCACCTCCTCGACGGTGCGGCAGATCATGTAAGTCGGCGCCGGGTGTGCTGCGTACGCGAAATGACCGTGCCGGTATGAGTGCCGGATCTCCTGACCCAGCCGGTGCAGGATCGCCACCATGCCCCCGGAGAACAACGCGGCAAGATGCGCATTGCCACCCTGTGCCGTCAGATGAAACCAAGTGTGTGCGTAAAGGCGCAGCTTCAGCTCGTTGAAATCGGCGCGCGGCCTGATCTCCCGCGCCAGCTCATCGAACAGCCATACGTCCGGGAAGTGACGCACGACCTCCAGATCGCCGAACGCCAGGTCCGGTTGGTGGTCGCCGGAATAGCCGGCCGGCTCGGCGCCGAGTATCCCCGGGCGCAGATAGACGATCTGGAACCGCGCCCCCAATTCCTCGAACACGTGCCACAGCAGCTCGGGCGGCAGATAGTTGATGGGGCTCTGTCCCCATTCCACGCTGTATTTGTTGTGCACCACCAGCAGCGGCTTCGGCGTCTCGAACGATCCGTCGCGATACCGCGCCCGGTAGTCCGGGAACATCTCGAACGGGCTGCGCAGGGACGCATGGTCGTCGCGCGTCGGCATCCATGTCGGCCGTTGCGCCGGCCAGACGTACCGGCGAGGCTCCGACTTCTCCAGAATCTGCCGATCATCGAGAAAGAAATAGAACGCCCGCATACCAGCGTAGGTACGGACCCAGCGATCGCGCATCAGTCCCGCCTGGTGCAGCCAATAGACGAACGGCACGAAGGAGTTCACCTCGACGCCGAACTCGCCGGTGAATTCCAGGATGCCCGGCAACTCGGCAACAAGCGGGAACGGCGAGCCTGGTGGTGCATCCATGGTGCGGGTCCGATCCCTGTATGCGCGCCCGACCAACCCTGCCCGCAAGTTCTTAATGGGGGATTAACCGCATCTCCCACAGTAACCGCATCGCATGCGACGGCAGCGCAGGCATCGCCCGTAGTAACGCATGCACGTCCTCTGGACGATCGATATCGAGCGCGATCCCCGGCAGCTTCACGACCACCGGCTCGATGCCATGCCGGCGCGCGGTGTCCAGATGCGGGAAGAAACTATCGTCGCCGAAGCGCAGCGGCACTGCGTCGGGAGGCGCCACCAGCACCGCGTTCGACCCGCGCTCGTCATGCGCCGGCACGATGGTGAAAGCCGGAGGCGGCCGTTGCCCGGCAGTGCAGACGTGCTCGATCTCCGCTGCCGTCACGCTCGGGATGTCGCTTGGCAATGCGAGCATGGCCGATGCGCCCCGTGCGGCCAGGATGCGCGCCATGGCGGCGACCGCGGCGGTGTGCCCGTCCTGCGCGTCCTCGGCGACGACCGCCGCGCCGAAGCGCCCGGCGAGCGCCGCCGCCGTCGAATCCTCGGTGTTCACCATAATCCCGCCGAGCGGCGCATCAGCCAGCGCCGACAGCACGTCCTCCAGCATTGCCGCCGCCAGTGCGATGCGTTGCGCCGGGGTCAGCAACGATGCCAACCGGTGCTTGGCCGCGGCGAACGTCTTCACCGGCACCGCCGCCCACACGCCGCTTATTATCTCACTGCTCATTGCAGGGCCGTTGCCGCCTCCAGCACGACCCTTGCCAGAGCTATCTTTTCGGCGAGACTTGTCATCAATGTCGGCGCCAGCCGGACGGGTACACTCAGACCCTCCATCGTCGCGGCGTCTTCCGTATCGGCGATGAACATGTCCAGCAGCTCGCCGTAGCGCTGCGCCACCGCTCGCGCGCTCGGGACCATCCCCAGCTCTCTCATGATCTTGCCGGTCGGCCCCTTCACCGCTCGGCCGCCGATGATCGGCGACACCGCGACGACCGGCGCCGTTGTCTGTCTCCAGCGCGGCGCGAACACCGGGAATCGCCAGGATCGGCTCGACGCTGATGAACGGGTTCGACGGGCAGATCACCACCGCCTCGGCCTCCGCGATTCGCCGCCAGAAGGTCAGGATGGGCGCGTGCCCGCTCGGCGCCCTCGAAGGCCAGCGCCCGCACCACAGGCGCATGCCGCTGGCGGACGAAATAGTCCTGGAAGCCGATCCACCCCGCCTCGGTCAGCACGCTGCGTGCGCACCGGATCGTCGCTCATCGGCAGGATGCGCGGACCGACGCCGAGCCGCCGGCAGAAATCGGCGGTGATCGAGGACAGCGCTTCGCCCGCTCGCAGCCGCCGCGTCCGCTCGACGTGCAGCGCAAGATCGCGGTCGCCCAGCCGGAACCACGTCTCGCCGCCCGAGCGTCGCCAGCGTCTCCATGAACGACCAGGTCTCGTCGCGCCGGCCCCAGCCCAGCTCGGGATTGTCGAGGCCGGCCAGCGTGTACATCAGCGTGTCGAGATCGGGCGAGATCGACAGCCCGAGATGCTCGAAATCGTCGCCGGTATTGCCGACGACCAGCAGCTCCTCGGGCGGCAGGACACGGCTGAGGCCGAGGGCGAGCTTGGCGCCGCCGATCCCGCCCGACAGCGCGACCACGATCAACGGAACAGGTCCTCCTCGGGCGGGCGGACCAGTGCGGCGGCCGGCGCATCGGCGCCGTCCAGCGCAGTCCGCGCACCGACAACGACCGGCTGCGCCTCGGCGGCCTGGCCCTGCAGCAGGGAGCCGGCGGCGGCGATCTCGTCGGCAAAGCCGAGGATGCTGACCTCCAGCGTGCGGCCGAACAGGTCGGGGCGGCCGCGCAGGTCGATCAGCGCCGGCAGCCCGGCCGCGCCGATCGCGACGCCGCAGGTGCCGCGGCGCCAGGCGTCGGCCGAAGCTGTCGCTGATGATCACGCCGATCGGCGCGCCGAAGCGTCGGCCCAGCCCGTCGCGCAGGCGCTCGGCGGAGCCGTCCGGGTCGCGCGGCAACAGCAGCACGCGCTCGCTTCCCCTCGGCGCGGCGACGTTGGACTGGTCGACGCCGGCATTGGCCATCACGAAGCCCGAGCCGGTGCTGCATGATCAGCAGGTTCGGCCGCTTGCGCACGACGCGCGTGGACTCCGACAGGATCACCTGCACCAGCCGCGGGTCCTTGCCGACCTCGGCGGCGAGCGCCACCGCCTCGGCCGATGGCGTGACGGTGGCGAGATCGACCAGCGCGACCCTCGGCCTTGGAGACGATCTTCTGCGCCACCACCACCACGTCGCCGTCGCGCAGGTCGGCCTGGCTCGCGCCAGCCCGTCGGCGATCAGCGCGGCGAGGTCGTCGCCGGCCCGGACCATCGGCAGGCCGGGCACGGCGAACAGTTCCAGAGCCGAATGCGCAGTCATGCGGATCGGCACTGTCACCGACGATGGCCGGCTTAGCCGAAACGCTGCGCGCAGCTTCGGCAGCACCTGCGCGCTGTACAGCCGCAGGAAGCGCTCCTGGTCGGGGCCGGGCGCGTGGAACACCAGGTGGCGGAAGCCCAGCTCGACATAGGGCCGGATCTTCTCGACGTGCTCGTCCGGATCGGTGGAGACGATCCAGCGGCTGGCGGCACGCTCGACCGGCAGCGCGGCGGCGAGCTGCTCCATCTCCCGCGGATCCTCGACCGACACCTTCTCCTCCGGGGTCAGCGCCAGCGCCGCCCAGTGTCGTGTGTCCTCCATCGCGCGCTGCCGGTCGGTGTCGAACGAGACCTTCATCTCGATCATCCGGTCATAGGGGCGGTCCGGCTTTTGCGAGGCCTTCAGCCCCTCCGCGACATTGGGCAGCAGGGTCTCGGCGTAGAGCGTCCGTCCCCTTGCCGCTGGTGCAGATGAACCCGTCGGCACTGCGACCGGCATATTTCGCCACCAGCGCGCCGGCGGCGGCGACATAGATCGGCACCGGCCGGTCGGGCCGGTCATAGATCGTGGCGTCCTTCGGTGCGGTAGTACTGGCCTTCGAAGGTCACGTGCTGCTCGGTCCACAGCCGGCGGATCAGCGTCATCGCCTCGCGCAGGCGGGCGAAGCGTTCCTTGAATTCGGGCCATTCCATGCCGGTCGCCGGGACCTCGTTCAGCGACTCGCCGGTACCGACGCCCAGCACCACGCGGCCGGGGAACATCGCGCCAAGCGTGCCGAACACCTGGGCCACCATCGAGGGGTGATAGCGGAAGGTAGGCGTCAGCACGCTCGTGCCCATCACGATCCGCTGAGTGCTCGCGCCCAGCGCGCCCAGCCAGGCAAGCGCCGAGGGCGCGTGGCCATCGGTGTGCTTCCACGGCTGGAAATGGTCGCTGACGAAGACGGTGTCGAACCCCGTCTGCTCGGCGAGGACCGAGAAGGCGAGCAGCTTGCGCGGGTCGAACTGCTCCGCGGATGCCTTGTAGCCGAGTGTGAGCACTGGTGGTTTCCCCGTATCCGATCGCCGGGACGCTAGCGCCGCTGGCGGGTGGGCTCAACCGAGCGGGTGGGTCCGGTTCGGCGGGTCGGGGGGCCGGCGGCAAATTCTCACTGGCGTCTCATTTCGCTGCAACTGAGATGTTGGATCCCCTGGCGAGACATTCCGTGCGCAGCTAGCTGAAGCCAAGGGGCGGATGTGATTGCCGGCCAACGGTCGGGCCCGGTCATGGGTCGGAGACCTATTCTCACGAGCGTCTCGTTTCGCTGTAAGAGAGACGTTGGCGCATGAGTGAGACGGCTTCCTGGAGAGCTGGAAGTCACTTGGATCTGGTTCATTCTCACAGGTGTCTCAATCCGCTGTACACGAGAGATTGGATCGTCGCACGAGACAATTCCGTTGGGAGCATGGATGGAGTGATGCACGCGAATGTTGCGTGATTGGTCGGCGAAGATGCCGGCTGGCAAATTCGAATGCGGGGAGGGGGGTGTACATCGCCAAGAATAATGGTGCGCTTTGGTCGTGCGGTCATCACAACGATTTGGTTGGTGGAGGATTGCATTCAACCCTCCAGCCCGGCGCGGTGGATCAGACGGCGGTCCACCACGGCCATTCGCGGCGGAATGATTGCTGTTGAATAGCGGAGCACCCGGGCGTTACGCTCCCCGAGCGAAGGCGGACAAAATATATGACCCCGCCGCTCCACGACTCCATCGTCCGCTTCTGGCGGCCAGGCGGCGCCCGGCAGAGCGTCGCCGGTACGGGATTTCTAGCCAGGGGAGCCGACGGTAACGCCTACGTCCTTACCTGCGCCCATGTCGCCAATCTCGTCTTTGGCCGCCGCATAGGTGAAACTGCGCCGCTCATCGGTTGCACGACAACCGCGGAACTGAGCCGCCGGGGCGAGGTCACCCTCGACCTCCTCGCCTGGTTCCCCCCGCCGCCGATCACCCAGGCGCTCACCTCCCCTGTCGCCGACATCGCCATTTTCGCGCCACGCAACCGCTTCGCCGAGCCCTTCATTCCGCCCCTCCGCGTCGAACCGCCTGAGCGCGTGGTACCGCCACGCGCACGCGTCGAATTCCATAGTTTCGGCTTCCAGGGCATCGAGGACGGCACCCCGACCAGCGGCGTGCTAACAGCAGCAAACTTCGGCCCTTGGTTCGTCGCGCAGGCCGACGCCAGATCGCCGCTCCGCTTCATCGAGGAAGGGCTCAGCGGCGCTCCAGTCTTCGCCAACAACAGCGTCCTCGGCATGATTACCCAGCGCCTGGAGCGTGAGGTCAAACAAGGCCTCGCCATCCCCGCGTTCGCCCTCGCCCGGGCTTGGCCGCCTCTCGCCCAACCCTATCCCGGCCTGCCCGCCTTCGATGCCCCCACCGCGCACCTCTATTTCGGCCGTGGCCGCCCCCTGAAGCAGCTCGTTGATCGGCTGGAGTTGCAACGCCTGGTCGGACTCATGGGCGCCTCGGGCAGCGGCAAATCCTCCCTCGCCCGCGCCGCCGTCGTACCCTTGTACGAGCGGCGGGGCTGGGCCTCGGTTGTTTTCCGTCCAGGGCTCAACCCCTTGCAGAACTTGGCCGAGGCGATCGCCGTCGGCCTGGGCCACGCTCAACCCGGGGAAGAGCGCATTGCGGCCACCGAAAAATGGGTCAGCCGCCTGGAGGCCGCCAATTTGGCCGCCGCGCTCAACGCCGCCCGGGACCAGGACTTGCCCGGCACACTGATCGTGGTTGACCAGTTTGAGGAATTTTTCACCGCCGATCCTGCGTGCGAGGCAGGAATCGCGCGCCAGCGCACCATCCTCCTGCCGCAGCTCCTCGCGGCAGCCTTGGACCGCACCGACTCGCATGTCCTGCTCACCGGCCGGCGCGACCTCATGGAGCGCATGGTCACCGGCGATGCCGTCGCCGCAAGAATGCTCGGCGGACCGCTCGCCCCGTACGTTCTGACCGTGATGGAATTCGACGAAGTCGTCGAGGCCGTCTCGGGACCGGCCAACGTGTTCGGCGCAACTGTGGATCCGTTCTTTGCCAAGCAGCTCGCAACGGAAACGACGCGAACGGAGGGCAGGCTCCCGCTGCTGCAGGCGGCTCTGGTGCAGGCCTGGTCCGAACTCAGGCGGGTTCCCGGCCAGGGCTGGCACATGGCCGGACCCGATCTCCCCGCGGGGACCGGTCTCCTGGACGGAGCGATCCGGACCCAGGCCGACTTGGCCGTTGCCGAACTGCGGCGCGGCCGGTCGGATCGCGATCCGATAAAAGACCACGACCTTTACCGCGTCCTTCTCAGCCTCGTGCGCCTGGACTCGGGCTCAGCAACGCGTCGTCTGCTGCTCCGAACCGATACTTCGCCTGGAGACTGGACCGTCCTGGAGGCTTTGGCGGGGCACCGCCTCGTCACTTTATCCGGCGAGCAGGGCACCGCTGAACTCGTTCATGAATCGGTTATGACCGCCTGGCCGCTTTTTACCGATCTGATCAAGGAGCATGCGGATTTCCTCTTTTGGCGCACTCATATCGATCGCGAGTTCCAGACCTGGAATATCCGAGGGCGCAAGGAAGACGACCTGCTCCGGCGCCAGGACGTTGCGCTTGCCCTCGAATGGTTGGAGAGCAACCGCCCCGACCGTCCGCGCCCTACCAGAGCCGAAGCCGAGTTCATTGCCGCAAGCCGCGATCATCATGATCGCCGTACAAGGGAACTCGAACGCCTCCTCGCACAGGCGCGCGCCGCGGAGGCCGCGGCGAACGAGGCGCGGAACGCAGCCCTGTTGCAGGAATCGCGCGCCCTTGCCGCCTTCGCCCAGCAGGAGAGCGCGCGTGGGGACCACATGACTGCGGTGCTACTGGCGTTGGAGGCGCTCCCCAGGCCGGCTTATGGCGGCGATAGGCCATTATCGTCCGAGGCAGCCGCGGCGCTGCGAAACGCTTGGATGCGGAATAGGGAGAGTTGTCTCGCCGGCCACACGGCCTGGGTGAGCGCCGCATCCTTCAGCCCGGACGGGCGCCGCGTCGTCACTGCCTCCTGGGACCACACGGCGCGGGTGTGGGACCTGTCCGGCCCGCGCCCCACCGCCACCGTGCTGGAGGGGCATACGGATAGGGTGTTGTCGGCCGCCTTCAGCCCGGACGGGCGCCGCGTCGTCACCGCCTCCGATGACCGCACGGCGCAGGTGTGGGACCTGTCCGGCCCGCGCCCCACCGCCACCGTGCTGAAGGGGCACACGGATATGGTGTTGTCGGCGGCGTTCAGCCCGGACGGGCGCCGCGTCGTCACTGCCTCCTCTGACCGCACAGCGCGGGTGTGGGACCTATCCGGCCGGCGCCCCACCGCCACCGTGCTGGAGGGGCATACGGATAGGGTGTTGTCGGCGGCATTCAGCCCGGACGGGCGCCGCCTCGTCACCGCCTCCTCTGACGACACGGCGCGGGTGTGGGACCTGTCCGGCCCGCGTCCCACCGCCACCGTGCTGGAGGGGCACACGAATGACGTGAAGGTGGCCGCCTTCAGCCCGGACGGGCGCCGCGTCGTCACCGCCTCCGCTGACCACACGGCGCGGGTGTGGGACCTGTCCGGCCCGCGCCCAACGGCCACGGTGCTGGAGGGGCCCACGCATTGGGTGGGGTGGGCCGCCTTCAGCCCGGACGGGTCGGCCGCCTTCAGCCCGGACGGGCGCCGCGTCGTCACTGCCTCCGGTGATGGCGCGGCGCGGGTGTGGGACCTGTTCGGCTGGCGCCCCACCGCCACCGTGCTGGCGGGGCACACGAATGAAGTGAACGTGGCCGCCTTCAGCCCGGACGGGCGCCGCGTCGTCACCAGCTCCGATGACAAAACGGCGCGGGTGTGGGACCTGTTCGGCCCACGCCCCACCGCCACCGTGCTGGAGGGGCACACGCATGACGTGAACGTGGCCGCCTTCAGCCCGGACGGGCGCCGCGTCGTCACCGCCTCCGGGGACAAGACGGCGCGGGTGTGGGACCTCTCCGGCCCGCGCCCCACCGCCACCGTGCTTAAGGGGCACACGGATATGGTGTTGTCGGCGGCGTTCAGCCCGGACGGGCGCCGCGTCGTCACCAGCTCCGATGACAAAACGGCGCGGGTGTGGGACCTGTCCGGCCCGCGCCCCATCGCGACCGCGCTGGAGGGGCACACGGCTAGCCTGCTGTCGGCGGCGTTCAGCCCGGACGGGCGCCGCGTCGTCACCGCCTCCGGTGATGGCACGGCGCGAGTGTGGGATCTGTCCGGCCCGCGCCCCACCGCCACCGTGCTGGAGGGGCATACGGATACGGTGTTGTCGGCGGCGTTCAGCCCGGACGGGCGCCGCGTCGTTACCGCCTCCGGTGATGGCACGGCGCGGGTGTGGGATCTGTCCGGCCCGCGCCCCACCGCCACCGTGCTGGAGGGGCACACGGATACGGTGTGGTCGGCGGCGTTCAGCCCGGACGGGCGCCGCGTCGTCACCAGCTCCGATGACAAAACGGCGCGGGTGTGGGAGACGTATCCCGATGTCTCGGAGCTATCCGCGCTCGTGGTCGCCCATCTGAGCCGCTGCCTTTCCACCGCGCAGCGTGAGCACTTCGGCCTCGCTGTCGAGGGCACGACCCGACCGCGTGATTTCATTCCACCGCCTGACGCAGAGGGACGCTGCCCGCGCTGACCGACGCGGCGCCGGTCGAAACGGAGGAGTATCCATGGCAACAAAACTGGTCCGCTACGAACTGTCAGGCGGCGGCAGCGTCGTCGTCGAAGAGACAGTTGACGATCGAGGGGGCTATGTCGGACGCGGCGATGTGGTCGAGGCGGCGCAGCAAAAATTCGAAGCTGCGCTCGCCACTCTGCGCCCGGCGACGGCCGCGGTCATGGCCGAGATCCGGGGACTGATCGATGGGCCGCAGGAAGTGCAGCTCGAACTTGGCTTTTCTCTGAAGGCCGAGGTTGGCGCCGTGATTGCTAAGACCGCCGCGGAAGGTTCGTTCAAACTCTCGCTTAAGTGGAAGCCAGGCGGCGGAAACTAATTCGATGGCGGCGTTTGAATGTCTGCAAAACGTCTGCAATGGTGGTTAGCCGCCATCTGCCTGAGCTACATGAGTGACGCGCACCACTTGCAGACGTTCTGCGCATGACCCTGTCCTTTCGGTCCTCCGCCCGCTTGCACCGGCTCTTGATAGCTGCGGGGCTGCTTGTGCCTGCTCTGTTCTTCGCCGGGGCGGCATGGAAAAGCCGGACGGATGTCATGCACGAGGAGGAAACGACGATCCTGAACGCAGTTGAGGTCCTGGGAGACTCACTTCGCGACCAACTGCAGATTGAGGAACTCGTGCTGGCGGAGGTTGTGAACCACCTGCGCGGCCTCGATTGGAGCGACATCGAGAAACCCGAGACCAGGGATTTCCTGGCCCGGCTGACGGCCTCGCTCGACGAGGTCAACGCGATCTGGATCGCCGATCATGACGGAACCATACGGGCAGCAAGCCAAGCCAGGGAGCCCGGCAGCCGGATCGCCGAGCGGGCGTTCTTCCAGACGGATCAACATGGCGATCTCTACGTCAGCGCAATACTTACGGGTGAATCAATGCAGCCGGTCTCGCTCAGCGTGATCCGTCGGCGGGTTGCTCCGGATGGCAGATTTGACGGTACCATCCATGCCGAACTTAAGCCAGCATACTTGGCCCACCTGTTCGCTAGGGGGACGCCGAGTGTGCACGACGTTCTGATGGTGCAGACGGATGGCGAGGTTTTAGGCGGGTATGGTTCCCAACGAGGGCTGTGGCACCTCGGCGCCGGTGATTCACTGATGCGCCACATAGTCGCCCAGCCGCGTAGTGGCCTGTTTGCCGGCCCCTCCGTTCTCGGCGACCACAACGAAGAGCTGTATTCCTACGAACAGGTTCCCGGCTACCCCGTGTGGGTCAGCCTCGGCGTCGATCGGGCGACAATCCTGCAACGCTAGTATGATAACTTGGTGGCATATGGAGTCGCGGCTGCTGTCGGATCGTTGGCGCTGCTGATCGCATCATGGGTGGCGATCCGACGGGCGCACGCAGAACAGGCAGCCTTTTCGCTGCTGCACGCGGAAACCGAGCGGCGCCTGCACACCGAACATCGCCTGCGTGAGGTGCGTCGCCTGGAGGCGGTTGCACAGCTTGCCGGCGGCATCGCGCACGACTTCAACAATTTGTTGGCGGTCGTTACAGGCAGCCTGGACCTGATTGGAAGAGCCGCGAACTCAAACGACCAGATCCAGGCGCTCGTTACCCGGGCCCGGCGTGCGGCCGAGCGCGGCGCCCGTCTGACGTTGAGCCTGCTGTCCTTCGCCCGACGGCAAGTCATGCAAACGGAAACGGTGGACGTCAACCTGTTGATCAGCGGATTCCTGCCAGTAATTCAACAGAGCGTGGGAGAATCGATTCGCCTGGAGTTGCGCCTGGATCCGGATCTGCGACCGTGCCGCGCGGACGCCGCACAGTTCGAAGCGGCGCTATTGAATGTGGCGATCAACGCACGAGATGCCATGCAGGACGGCGGCACACTCACGATCGCCACACGACCCGCGGAACTCGACCGTGATGATCTCGCGGACAACCGCGAGGCGGAGCCAGGTGCATTCGTTGCCGTGACGGACACCGGCAGCGGGATGTCGCAGGAAGTCATGACCAAGGCATTCGAGCCCTTTTTTACGACGAAGGAGATCAGCAAGGGTGGCGGCCTTGGACTGAGTCAGGTGCTCGGCTTCGTCCGCCAGCTCGGCGGCCATGTCGCCATCGAGAGCGCTCTGGGGCGTGGCAGCGTGGTCACTCTGTTCCTGCCGCAGGCATGATGCATCGCTGCGGTCTCGCCGCCATGGTGAGCTGAGCTTTAGTTTCCTAGTGCCCTGAGTCGTTCATACTGCGGGGTATAGCCTCTTCAGCTTAATGCGAGCGTTGGCGGTGGTGAACTGCCAATCCGCCTTGGCGTGGGTGTTGTTGCGGCTGCGCTGCCAGGCGGCGACTTCCTCGATCAAGGTCTCCTTATCGGGGATACGCCGATAACGCGATGCTATTTATACCAGCCGCCCTGTTCGATGACTGGTTTGACCCAGGGGCGCCTGGCGAGGGAGACGATGCGGTCGGGAAGTTCTGCGAGTTTGTTTCAGGCGTCATGACATGCCCCTGAGGATGACCTCATCGGTGTCTCAGACACGGCCCCCTGATTTCGTGACGGAGGTAAGAAAAAGCTTAACCACAGCGGCACAGAGACACCGAGAAGGGTCAGGCTCCGTGCCTCGGTGTCTCTGTGGTTAGGCTTTCTTCCTTACTATGCGATGGCCGGTTTGGCCCAAGAGCGCCTGGTGAGGGAGGCGATTTGTTCGGGCATTGCCATCAGTTTGTTCCAGGCATTACGACATGCCTTGAGGATAGCTTCATAGCTGTCCCAGACACAGTGGCTGAGAAAGTTGCCGCGCAGGAACTCCCAGACGTTCTCGACCGGGTTCAGCTCCGGCGAGTAAGCTGGCAGCGGCAACAGGCTGATGTTGTCAGGCACCGGCAGGCGGCGCCCCGGCTGATGCCAACCAGCGCCATCGACCAGCAACACAGCATGAGCCCCCGGGGCAACCTGGAGGCTGATCTCCTTCAGATGTTCGGCCATCGCCTCGCTGTTGGCGGCCGACATGATGATGGCAGCGCCGATGCTGCGCTCGGGGCAAACGGCGCCGAAGATATAGGCGGAGTCATGGCGGTTATCGCGAACCGCCGCCGGGCGCGAGCCACGTCGCGCCCAGACGTAGGTCAGCGTGCCCTTCTGACCGACACGGGCTTCGTCGCCGAACCAGATCTCCAGCGGCTTGCCGGCGGCAGCGGCTGGCACAACCTCGGCCACCTGGCTGGCGAACTCCTTCTTGAATGCCTCTTGCGCGGCGGCATCCTTCTTCGGATGATAGGGACGCGGCTGCAGCCGGGTGAACTTCAGCCGGCGCAGCAGCTTGCCGACACTGCGCTCGTGCAGCTCGACGCCAAACTCATCCTTGATCCGCTGCCGCAGGTCGATGCAGCGCCAACGTACCACGCCGTCCCGCTCAAGGTCGGGCCCCTGTTGCACCCATTCCACCACCTTGGCCTGTTGCTCGGGCGATAAGCGGGGCGGCGGACCGCGGCGGCACGGTCGGTCGGACAGGCCATCCAGCCCGGACTCGTTGTAGCGATGTACCCAGTCACGCAACGTCTGGCGGTCCATCGCACACGCCTCCGCCGCGGCTTCCCGCGACCAGCCTTCCAGCAGCAACGCCATCGCCAGCATCCGACGTGCCGCTTTGGCGTCTCGAGTGGCCGCCGCCGCCTCTCGCAGATCAGCCGCCGATCGCTCCAAACGGGTGATCGCTACGGTCATCGCTGTCCCCTCCGTCCAACGGGGACGCCAAATCGTACCGCTCCGAGCCGCACCAAATCACGTTCGAGTCAACGAGCCGGGCGGCTGGTATTACACGCCAAAAGCGGCATGCAGGTTGGACTTGAGTGACGCCCGCCAGCCCGGAAGCCGCTCCCAGGTTATTGCTGTTGGGGCACAAGCGGCAGATGATGGGTGCGCTTTCCCGCAAGAATGGTGCCTGAGATGGCAATCGACGTCGCAGGTTGGCTACACCAGCTCGGTCTCGAGCAATACGTGCCGGCATTCCGCGAGAACGACATCAATGCCGCGGTGCTCCCGGAACTTACCGCCGATGATCTGATCGGATTGGGTGTCACGTCGATTGGCCATCGCCGCCAGCTGCTGGTTGCAATCGCCACGTTGCGAGAAGACCACGCAAGTTCCGGCACGCCGATCGCAGTGACCGAGCCTCCGCGACGACATGAAAGCGCTGACACTGGTGCCGGTTCCGCCGAGCGTCGGCAACTGACGGTGATGTTCTGCGACATCGTCGGCTCGACCGCGCTATCGACGCAATTCGATCCCGAGGATCTGCGCGACCTCATCGGCGCCTATCACCGCTCAGTCGCGGAAACGGTCGAGCGTTTCACCGGCTTCGTCGCCAGGTATATGGGCGATGGAGCGCTGGTCTATTTCGGCTACCCGTTTGCGCATGAGGACGATGCCGAGCAAGCGGTGCGGGCCGGGCTCGCGGTGATCGACGCGGTCGCCGGCCTGTCCGGCCGCGTGCCCTTGCGCGTACGGATCGGCGTTGCGACCGGGCTCGCCGTGGTGGGCGACCTGATCGGCGAGGGTGCGTCGCAGGAACGCGGCGTGGTCGGCGAGACCCCGAACCTGGCCGCCCGCATGCAGGGGCTGGCGGAGCCGGACACACTGGTTATTGCCGATGCTACACGCCGGCAGGTCGGCGGATTGTTCGAACTGGCCGATCTCGGACCCCGGTTGCTCGCCGGCTTCGCGGAGCCGCAGCATGCCTGGCGGGTTCTCGGCGAGAGCGCGACGCTCAGCCGCTTCGAGGCGCTGCGCGCAGGCACGACCCCGCTGGTCGGGCGTGACGAGGAAATCGAGCTGCTGTTCCGCCGCTGGGCACAGGCGAAAAGCGGCGAAGGTCGGGTGGTACTGATCTCTGGCGAGCCAGGCATCGGCAAGTCGCGGCTCACGGCGGCGCTGTCCGAGCACGTCGCAACCGATCCTCATACGCGCCTGCGCTATTTCTGCTCGCCGCATCGCCAGGACAGCGCGCTCCATCCTGTCATCGCCCAACTCGAACGTGCCGCCGGGTTCGCTCGCGACGACACGGCCGCAGCCAAGCTCGGCAAACTCCGGGCTCTGCTCGCACCAGGGACGCCGAATGACGACGATATCGCGCTGGTGACCGATCTGCTGTCGCTGCCGAGCTCCGCCGCGGACCTCAACCTCAGCCCGCAGCGCAAACGCGAGAAGCTGTTCGAGGCGGTGTTGCGCCAGCTCGAAGCCGAGGCGCGGCGCCGACCAGTGCTGATGGTGTTCGAGGACACCCACTGGATTGATCCGACCTCGCGTGAGCTGCTCGATCTGACCGTGGACCGGATACGCCGGCTGCCGGTGCTGCTGGCGATCACCTTTCGCCCCGAGTTCGAGCCGCCCTGGGGCGGTCGCGCCCACGTCACGAGTTTGGCGCTCAGTCGGCTCGGCGAACGCGACGGCGAGGCGTTGGTGCAAAAACTGGCCGGCAATGCCGCGCTCAGTCCCGATATCGTCGCGGAGATCGTCGAGCGCACCGACGGGGTGCCGCTGTTTGTCGAGGAGCTGACCAAGGCGGTGCTGGAAAGCGCCGCGCACGGAGACCGGGTTGCCGCGGTGCTGGCGACGACATCGCTTACCGCGCTGTCGGTGCCGGTGACGCTGCATGCGTCGCTGATGGCTCGTTTGGACCGGCTGGGGCCGGTCGCCAAGGATGTTGCGCAGATCGGCGCGGTGCTCGGCCGCGAGTTTACCTATGAACTGATCGAGCCGGTGGCACAGCGTGACGCGACGGAGCTGCAAGCCGCATTGGGTCAACTGGGCGATGCGGGATTGCTGTTTTGCCGGGGTGCCGCTCCGCACGCCTTCTACCTGTTCAAGCACACGCTCGTGCAGGACGCCGCCTACAGCACGTTGCTGCGCGGGCGGCGGCAGGAATTGCACGGACGGGCGGCCGACGCGCTGCTGGCGGCGGGTGGCGCGGATCGTGGCGCCGAGCCCGAGATCGTCGCCCGCCATCTGCAGAATGCCGGACGCTCGGCCGAGGCGATCGTGTTCTGGCGAAAAGCTGGCGAAGCAGCGGTCCGACGCGGGGCCAATCGGGAAGCCGTCGAGCATTTCCGCCATGCCCTGGCGCTGGTGGTGGCGCAGCCGGAAACAGCCGAGTGCTGGCGCACCGAGCTGGCGATCCTGTCACAACTCGCCCCACCGTTGACGAACGGGCTTGGCTGGTCGGCACCGGAAGTCGGCGAAGTCGTGGAGCGGGCTGCTGAAGTCGGGCGCCGGCTCGAAAGCTCCACCGATATCGCGCCCGCCATCGTCAATCTGTGGATTTTCAATGCCGCGCGCGGCCGGCTCGATCGGGCGGAAGAGATTTCGGCTGATGTCATGCGGATCGCCCGCGAAACGGGCGATTCGGATGTCATGTTGCAGGCACATCATTGCGCATGGACGACAGATTTCTTCTTCGGGCGCTTCAGAACATCCTTAGAGCATACAAGTGCGGGCGCGGCGATCTATGACGAGGAACGCCACGCGCATCACCGCCACCGTTATATCGGGCACGATCCGGGCGTGTGCCTGCTGGCGTTCGACGCTCACGGGCAGACCGTGTGCGGCTATCCGGTCAAAGGGCATCGGCTCGCGGGGGAATGCATCGCGCGGGCGCGCCGTTTGGGGCATCCGGCGTCATTGGCACAAGCGCTCTTCCACGGTAGCCACGTCCATGCGTTGCGCGGCGATATCGCCGCAACGATCTCCACCGCACAAGAAGTGCTCAGCCTGACGGACGCGCATGAACTACCGAACCAGCGCGCTATGGGGCTGGTTCACCTCGGCTGGGGCTTGTCCCGCTCTGGACATGCAGAGGAAGGAATCCGGCGGCAGCGGGAGGGACTTCAGATCGTGGCGGCGATAGGTCTCAGGAATCACAACCTCATGATTTCGCTTGCCCTGCTGGTTGACAGCCTGCTGGCGGGCAAGAGGTATCCGGAGGGATTGGAGTTGGCCGCTCGCGCGTTCGGCGAGGCCGCGCAAACCGGGGAACGCTCGTACCTGTCGCCGCTCCACCAGCTTCGAGGCGAACTGCTGTTGCACGCCCACGGTTCGGCCGACGAGCGGGTCGAGACGGAGCTGCGCCAGGCGCTTGCCGTGGCGCAGGAACAGGACGCGAAGGCCTGGGAACTCCGCGCCGCAACCAGCCTCGCCCGGCTGTGGGCGGAGCAAGGCCGGCGGGCCGAAGCCCAGGCGTTGTTGGCGCCGGTCTACGGCTGGTTCACGGAAGGGTTCGACACGACCGATCTGAAGGAGGCGAAGACGCTGCTCGAAGAACTGGCGTAAGTCGACGAGCCTCCCAGGATCGGCGACCACATCAGAAGTGGCGCCGCCTGCGTCCCTCGCTGGTACCGGCGCGCAAGGATCAGCTTTCCGTAGGCTCGGCCGTTCGCGCGGCTCTCAACTCGGCGGCTTGAGCTAAGCGCTTGGGGCAGGTTTCGTATTTTTCGTCAGGACACTGCACCGCTTCACAATCGAAGCAAGCGTCCATTTCCTCCGGAATATCGTAAACGATGTACCTTCTGACGAGAGACCTCCACACCTCGCTCAGCATTGTCCTACTCCTGCCCACCGGCCGAACAGCCGAGACGCACAAAGCTGGAGGAGTCATTGATTTAGATCAATCGATCCGCTTTCCATCGACTGTCGGAATATGAACGTCCGCTTCCGCTAGACCATGCCGTTCGCCTCAATCCTCACGAACGGCAGCTTCGGGTCGAGGCGACGCCTCAAGTTATGACGCTATCCCGCCAGCTCCCGCCGCACATCCGCGGCACTCGCGACCGGGGCGGGCCAGTGAACGCGGATAACCGTCTCGCCCGCCCCGATGTCGCACCCATCCGCATCGACCGTCACCAGGCGCCAGTCTCCCAACTCTCCGGCGATGCGCGCCAACGCCCCCGGATGCCTCTCGTTGAACTCCCCGATGATCTCGGCCTCGGCTTCGGCAATCGCCGCCACGGCTGCGGGATCGAGCGCTAGCCTGCCGGCACCGAGCCGGGCCGCCCGGCCAAAGCCACCGACGAAGAGCGCCGCCTCTAGACGCATTCGCCAAAAATGGAAATCGCCGAAATCCGCATAAAGCGCGGCATAGGGGTGCACCGCCAGGTAGCGGGCACGCAGCGCCTGATCCTCGATCGGCTCGGCCCGGCCGGTCAGCGTGACGCGCGGCGTGGTCTGCGGGTTGGCGCTTTCCGGCGTACCGGCCACCAGGACTGCGCAGCGCGGGTCCTCCCGCAGATGCCGCGTGTGCTCCGATAGATCCGAGAGCAGCAGCAGCACCGAAAGGTCGGGCGCCGTCGCCGGGGTGACCAAGGACGCGAAGGGCTGCCCCTGCACGACAGTAGCCAGCGTCCCCGAGCGGGCCGCCCGCACCAGCTTGCGGGCGGCCCAAGCCATAGTGTCGCTCACGCTGGCTGCTCTCCCGGCCGAAACGCGATCAGCGAGCGCGATTCGACCACTTCGGTGAGCACGCCGTCCACCGCCCAGGATGTGGCCAAGGTCGCGATCTCTTTTGTGAAAGCCTCGATCCGCTCGCCCACCCGTGTTAGCGGGACATGGACAGCGCGCGGTCGACCAGCGACTCCGCCGGCACACGGCGATGCTCAATCACTGCGGCGATCTCCACTTGGCGAAACGGCGAGTCAAGCAGCACCGCCTCATGCCTGGCCCAGCCGGGGGATCGATGCCGCGCCCGCGGGAGATCGTCATCGGCATAGCGACGGCGCAATTCCTTGAACTCCACAGCCCACGCATTGTCCGGCAGCTCCGGATGGATCGTGTCGAACAGCGCCACCGCTCCGCCGGGCTCGATCAGCTCGTCCAGCCGCTGCAGCGTGTCGGCGCGATCCATCCAGTGAAACGACCGTCCCATCGTGGTTATCCGGAACCGGCCTAGCCCCGGCCCGAGGTCATACGAGCTGCCCAGCCGCGGCGTCACGTTCGGCACCGCTTGCTCGACCACCTTCACCAACATTTCCGGCTCGGGGTCCATAGCCACAACTTCGCCGGCAAACGGCGCAAAAGCGACCGCCAGCAGCCCCGGCCCGCAGCCGAGATCAAGCACGCGCGATGTAGGCGAAAGCCCGCACAGGCGCGCCACGCGGCGGATCAGCAACGGGGCGTAACCCGGTCGTCCCGCCCGGTAATGCGCCGCGGCGGAGTGGAAACGCCCGGGCTGGAATCGCGTCTCTGTCGCCATAATGTGTTCGCCTATCGTCCACAATGCGCCACAATGTGGTTCCACAGGGGCTGCCTGAAACTGGCCCCGAAGGATGCAACCCAATGAAGCAGACCATCGCCCTGGTCGATGATGACCGCAATATCCTGACCAGTGTCTCAATGACGCTGGAGCAGGAGGGGTTCCAGGTTCGCACCTACACCGACGGCGAGACCGCACTGCAGGGCCTGACCTCGCGACCGGTCGATCTCGCCGTCCTGGACATCAAGATGCCCCGGATGGACGGGATGGAGCTGCTCCAGCGGCTGCGCCAGCGCAGCAGCATGCCGGTAATCTTCCTCACCTCGAAGGACGAGGAAGTCGATGAGCTGATGGGGCTGCGCCTTGGCGCCGACGACTACATCACCAAGCCTTTCAGTCAGCGTCTGTTGATCGAGCGGATCCGTGCGTTGCTGCGCCGGAACGAGGCGTCGCGCGCCGAGGGCTCCGGCGCAGCCCCGGGCGGGGTGATCGTGCGCGGCGACCTGACGCTGGACGAGACCAAGCACCAGTGCACCTGGAAGGGCCAGGACATCCAGCTCACGGTCACCGAATTCCTGCTGGTCAAGGCGCTGGCGGCGCGCCCGGGCATGGTAAAGAGCCGCGACCAGCTCATCGACGCCGCCTATGGTGAGAACATCTACGTCGATGACCGCACCATCGACAGCCACGTGAAGCGCATCCGCAAGAAATTCCGTACCGGCGACGACAGCTTCAACCATATCGAGACCCTGTACGGGATCGGCTACCGCTACAAGGAACACTGATTTTGCTGCAGCTTCCGCTCAGGGGACGCCCGTCGGCAGAGCGACTATCCCGAGCGGAGGATCGGGCCGCAGGCGCAATCGGTCGGCGCCGCTGGGTGCCGCCGATGCTGCGGCGCATTCTGCTGGTCAACCTGCTGCCGCTCGTCTTGTTGCTGGCTGCGCTGCTGTATCTGGACCAGTATCAGAACGGCCTTCTGGAAGCCGAAGTGCTCGCCCTGCGCGAGCAAGCCAAGATTTATGCCGCCGCACTCGCACAAAGTGCCGTCAACGCTAGCAACCCCGCTGATCCCAAGCTGGTGCCCGAGATCGTCCGCCCGTTGCTGTTCCGGATCACCGCGCCGACCCCGGACGCCCAGGCAAAGGTCTATGCACCGGATGGAACGGTGATCGCCGAATTCGGCAGCCGCTAACGGCGCCAATGGGCCGGCCGATATCGGGGCGCTGCCGCCCGCCATCAACCACGGCCCGGTGGTCGGCGCGATCGGCTGGGTGTCCGACAAGGTGCTGTCACTGCTGCCGTATCGGACGCCCCGAGCCGATCTGACGCCCGGCGGGGCAGGGCCGGAATGGCAGCCCGACGTCAAGGAAGAGCTGCAACTGTCGAGCTCCGACCAGAGCCGTGAGATGCCCCCGTATATCCGTCGTACCCGCGACAACCGGCTGCTGGTGACCGTCGCCGAGCCGATCGAGCGCAATCGCCACACCGTCGGCATCATCCTGCTGACCCGCGAGGCGCGCGAGGTGGACGCGAGCCTGTTCGCCGTGCGCATGTCGATTCTCGGCCTGTTCACCCTCGCGCTGGCGTTGACGGTGCTGTTGTCGTGGTACCTGTCGCTGACCATCGCCCGGCCGATCCTGAGGCTTGCCGGGGCCGCCGCGGAGATGCGGGAAGGGCAGGGGCGTACCGGCAGCGTTCCGCGCTCCCTGCTGGCACGCCGTGACGAGGTCGGCGCGTTGGCCGTGGCGCTCGCCGAACTCGGCCGCGGCGCTGTGGCATCGGATGGACGCGATCGAGCGCTTCGCCGCCGATGTGGCGCACGAGATCAAGAACCCGCTGTCGTCGATCCGTAGTGCCATCGAGACACTGCGCCGGATCGAGGACCCGACCCGCCAGAAACAGCTTCTCGCCATCGTCACCGACGACGTGACGCGTCTGAACCGGCTGATCAGCGACGTGTCGGACGCATCCCGGGTGGACGCCGAACTGTCGCGCGTGATGACCGAGCGCGTCGATATCGCGCCCATCCTGGATGCGCTGAAGGGGCTGCAGGAGGCGACCCGTGGCGAGGCCGATCCGTGGATCGATCTCGATGCGCCAGCCGCCGGATTGACGGTCCGCGGTGTCGAGGATCGCCTGGTTCAGGTGTTCCGCAATCTTATCAACAACGCAGAATCGTTCAGCCCGCCGAAGGGCCGGATCCATATCGTCGCGCGCCAGAACGGGGCGACGATCGAGGTCGTCATAGACGACGAGGGGCCCGGCATCCCGGAAGGCAAGCTCGAGCGGATCTTCGACCGCTTCTATTCCGAGCGGCCGAAGGACGAGCGCTTCGGCCAGCACTCCGGGCTCGGCCTGTCGATCAGCCGGCAGATCGTCGAGGCGCTGCGCGGGCGTCTTACGGCCGAGAACCGCACGGATGCCGAAGGACGCATCCTGGGCGCCCGATTCATCGTCAAGCTGCCAGCAGCCTGAACTCCCCCCCTTGCGGGCCCCCAAGGGGAGGGGGCTATGCGGCTTGACGCAAATCGTCGTCGGGCGGCTGCGCGGTCGGGCGGATGGACGCGGCGCTACTCGGATGGATGGCTGCGTCGTGATGGGCAGCATGATGCCGGTCTGAGGCGGCCCCCTCCTCTCTGCGCCCTCCCGCAAGGGGACGGGGAGCAGGGGCGGGCTGTGGTTCTGCCGCCGGCGGCGGAGCTGGGGGCTCGGCCGCCACGGGCGTGGGCGGTGGTGACAGTGCCTCTGTCATCAGGGCGATGGCGCAATGCTCGGTCCAGGCGGCGCGGTCGCGGGCTTCACTGTCCGCTTCCAGCTTTTGGCGGGTGGCCTGCATGCGTAACAGCAGCCTGAGGGCGCTCTGCGCCTGGCGCATCATGCTGTTGGCCTGGGTGCGGTATTTCAGTGCCCCGTGGAACGATCTTTCGGGCTGCTGGGCGAGCCGCAGGCACTCTTTCCACTGCTCGGAGGCGGCGACGTAGAGCGCGGCAATGTCGGCCTCGGCGGCGTTGGCCGGACAGAGCGCGGCGATCTTGGCGATGGCGGCACGGTCTCGGCGTGCGCGGTCTTCGGGGCTGTCGGTGGGCGGCGACGGCAGCGCCGCGCGCAGCTTGTGGATGAGGTCGTGGTACACGTCGGGCATGAGCTGGCCGGCGAGGTTGGCGGTGGTGCTGTCGGACATGGCGGCCATTATACGGTTAGTTATTATCCTCGTCAAGTGTTATTTTGACTAGTGTCGGTAGCACACGATATGTCCGGTTTAGGTAGCACACGATCTGTCCGGTGATGATGGGCTCCTTTGGAGGAGCCCTGAATGCGCCGGTCGGAAGCCCTTCAGGGTGTGCGAGTGATCAAGTTCCGGAGCGTGCTGGACGGGTATGAATCGAGCGAACTCAACCAGTGCGAAGCGGCGGAGCTGCTTGGGATCAGCGAGCGGACATTCCGTCGTTGGCAACAGCGCTACGAAGAGGCCGGCGAGGCCGGTCTGCTGGACCGGCGGCTTGGCCGGGCGTCCGGGAAGCGGGTTCGACCTGATCGTGACGATGGACGACGCGACGAACGTGATCTACTCGGCGTTTTTGGTAGCGGAGGAAGGCACGGAATCGACGTTCCAGGCTCTGCTGGAGGTGTTTGGCGCGCATGGCCTGGCACTGAGCCTGTATACGGATCGGGGCAGCCACTACTTCGTGACGCCCGAGGCTGGCGGCCCGGTTGACCGGAAGCGGCTGACGCAGGTTGGGCGGGCGCTGGCGCATTTGGGCGTGGAGCACATTGCGGCCTACTCACCGCAGGCCCGTGGTCGTTCGGAGCGGCTGTTTCAGACGTTACAGGACCGCCTGATCAAGGAGCTGGCGCTGGCTGGGATCACGACGGTTGCGGAGGCCAACCGGTTCATTCGGGATTGCTACCTGCCGGCGCATCACGCCCAGTTTGCGGTGAAGGCGGAGCAGGAGGGATCGGCTTTCGTCGCAGTTGCTGGTGTCGATCTGCGGGAAATTCTGTGTATCCAGGAGGAGCGCCAGGTGGACCGCGACAACACGGTTTCGTGGCGACGGATGAAGCTGCAAATTCCACCCTCGCCGCTGCGTGCTCATTTCGTGAAGGCACGGGTGAAGGTGCGGCAATATCACGACGGGAGCCACGCGGTGTTCCACGGCCCGCGCTGCCTGGGACGCTATGACGCGCAGGGGGCGCTGCGGATGGCGGCGTTGGACGCGGCGGCATGATCTCGCTTGGATCCGGCTCGCCTGTGGATTTGTGGACAACGGAAGAGCGTTGCCCACAACTCCACAGGCGCATCAGCAAAAGAAGGAAATTGATTCATGGTTTGAAGAAGACAGTGGGGGCGTACCGTGCCCCGTCGCCAGCCGTTCTGTCCCTGCTCTTGCGAACAGACCGGAAACAAGCGGACAACTGATGTGCTACATAAACCGGACAACATAATTAGCTATCGACAGTCCTTAGCCAGCATCCGGTGGTGACCCGGTGAGATCGTCCAGAAGCGATCTGGCCCTCTTCAGAACGAATGTATCAAGTCCCTCATTGAACCAACTATAAACTGGCGAGAGCAGACGGTGTGCGGCCTTCGGGTCCCCCTGGTCACGAAGCAGACGGGCGTAACTCGTGGCAGCGGTCAACTCCCACAGCCTAGTACCTTGCGCGCGCGCGACGACCAGAGCCTGTTTGAAACTCTGTTCGGCCTCCACTGCTGTCCGGTTCGCTGAGCCCGGATTTCCCAAAAGTCGCGGCGACATCAGGGATTTTGGCGGTTCGTTGCTGGGGCGGATTTGATCCCGTGACGGCCCTCCCCGACGATACGGGCGGAGGGCCAGGCCATGAACACCGGCAAGACGCTTTTCGCGCAGCTGATGGATTTTCTGCCGTGGAGCACGTTCGACCGGATTGTTGCGCGCTATCACGGCAACCGCGCGGTACGGACGCTGCCCTGCGCCGCACAGTATCAGGTGATGGCATTTGCCCAGATTACCTATCGGGAGAGCCTGCGTGACATCGAGGCGTGTCTGTCGGCGCAATCGACCAAGCTCTATCACATGGGTCTCCGAGGGCCGATTCGCCGTTCCACGCTGGCCGACGCCAACGAAAGCCGCGATTGGCGGATCTATGCCGAGTTTGCCCGGCGGCTAATCGCGCAGGCCAGGCGGCTGTATGCCGACGACGATCCCGACGTGGATCTGCCCAGCACCGTGTATGCTCTCAACTCGACGACCATCGATCTGTGTTTGTCGGTGTTTCCGTGGGCGCATTTTCGTTCTATCAAGGCAGCGGTGAAGATGCATACGCTGCTTGATCTGCGCGGCAACATTCCAAGCTTCATCCACATATCAGACGGTAAGCTGCACGATGTTCATGCGCTTGATATGCTGCTTCCCGAAGCTGGAGCCATCTACGTCATGGATCGGGGCTACGTGGATTTCGCCCGTTTGCATGTACTGCACGAGGCCGGTGCCTTCTTCGTGACCCGGGCGAAGTCGAATTTGGATGCCCACCGGGTGTATTCGGCGCCGGCAGATCGAAAGGCAGGCGTGATTTGCGATCAGACCATCGCGATGGATGGCTACCTCACACGGCGACATTATCCTGCACACCTGCGGCGCATCCGCTTCAAGGACCCAGAGACCGGCAAAACGCTGATCTTCCTTACCAATCAGGTGACGTTGCCGGCTTTGACGATTTGCGCCCTCTACAAGAGCCGCTGGCAGGTGGAACTCTTCTTCAAGTGGATCAAGCAGCATCTGCGCATCAAGCAATTCTATGGCATTTCGGAGAACGCGGTGAAGACCCAAATCTGGATCGCGGTGTCAGTCTACGTGCTGGTCGCCATCGTCAGGAAGCGGCTCGGTCTGGACGTGTCGCTCTACACATTGCTACAGGTCCTTTCGGTCACAGTATTTGAGAAAATGCCGATCCGATCTGCGATTTTGGCCACACCCGACCAGTTCGGCGACGCCGAAGTCAGCAACCAATTGGAATTATTCACTTTCTGACCGGACAGCAGTGTTCGGCCTCTTGAACTCGGCCACACTCAAACTGCGTTTCACCGACTCGTCGATATAGGTCTGCATCGTACCATCTTTCGCCAGTCCGTTCCGTCTCCTGTAGAGTCTCGGCGAGGATGTGCAATGCCGTATCCGTGTCGCCCAACATTTGATATGTCTCGGCCAGGAAGGCCCGAAATTGGCATGACAAGAGGACTGCTCCGTTTACCAAGTATGCACGAAGGCCCTCCTGGATAAACACTCGTCCAGTCTCAACGTCGCCACAGCAAGCGACCGCATAACCTCGCATGATCTGCGCGGTTTCACGATAAAACGGCAGTTCTTGATCGCGACTGAGAATCGCCAGCTTCTCGGCAGCCTTCAGGAGCTCCGACGGATGATTTAGATATGGTGCAACCGTCGTTTGGTACCAGCGAAGAATCGTTGCCATTTCCAATGCTGTCTCGACTTGCTGCGTGCGTTGTGGATCTTCCGCGGAAAATAGTGCAAGTCCTTGCTCGAGATATCCGGCCCATGAGGTGGCAAGCGCTAACATGCCGTGCATGACAACCGACAGTCTCAAATGCGATTGTCGAGAAGAAAAACTCAAACCATCCCGCAAATCGCCGCCGCTCGAAAGATGCTGTGCGAGCGCCAGTTGCAGATGAGAGCGGGCCACCGCAACCTCGCCGCGCATTGATCTTGCGAAACCAATGCAGAAGTGCCCCACGATTTGGCCGCGCGAGTTTCCGGTTGAGTCGCCCCAGTGCAGCAAGCGCTCTCCCGTTTCCACAGCGTGCGTCAGATCGCTCCGAAAACCTGGAAAATAAAAAGGCCGTGGCTGACGCCTGCATACTCCGGTGGGTATCCGACTCGCTCACACAGCTCTGCCGCTCGCGTAGCAACGACGCCGTACTGCTCCGAAGCATAGCCTGCATTGAGCGCCAGGATGCCGCCGATCCCCCTCAGCGCTCGCAATTCCGCAATGTCCCGGTTTTGGCCCTCCGGCAACATTGCAATCAGCCGAAGAGCATGCCCAAAGTGCTCGCGCGCCTCGTTGTTAGCCCCATGGTGGAGCGCGTGCCGGCCAGCACGATTGTAATATGTGGCTGCTTCTTCGAGTCGCCCGGCCTGTTCGCAGTGGTGCGCTAACAGGTCTGGTTGCGACTCTTCGATGCCAGGTTCCTTGGCCAGCAGAACGTCCACGATCCGCCCATGGATGACTGCGCGCCGGCTCCGTAGCAAACTTTCGTACGCTGCCTCCTGCACCAGCGCGTGCTTGAGGGTGTAAACTGCTTCCGGCGGAACACCACGGCGCGATGCCAGCCCGGAGGTTACCAGTTGGTCTAATCCCTTGCTGGCCTGAGCCTCTGAAAAGGAACCCACCGCCATTAGCAGCGTGTAGGAAAACTCTCGCCCAATGACCGCAGCGATCTGCGCGATCTGTTTCGCCGCCGGCAGCCGGTCGAGACGGGCCATCAGTGAGGCCCGCAAAGTCACCAGGAACCGCCAGAGATGCTGCCGTATAAGTCGAGCTTCAGTGAGTCTTCGACCACGGCCTTCGTGAGTTCCTCGATAAACAGCGGCACGCCGTCGGTCTGAGTGACAATTTCTTCCAGTAACTCATGCGAAAGCAAGCGATCAGCCATCACCTGTGCTGCTAGCGCCCCGGAGTGTCGGCGGTTGAGTCGGGTCAATGCCACCAGGCTGGTGTCCGCGCGGCCGATCCAGGGGGACGAAAATTCGGGACGGTGGGAGATAATCAGTAGGACCGCTAGCCGTGTTAGCGAGTCCACCAGACGATCAAGCAGTTCGAGCGAACTCGGATCGGCCCAGTGCGCATCCTCGAACAGCATCAGGACAGGCCGCTGTTGCGCTACCGCTTCTAACCGGCGATGCAACGCGGAATGGGTTCTCTCTCTCTGCGCTGCTGAGGAGTGAGGTCGAGTTGCGGATAATGCTCGCCCATCGGAACGGATAGCAGTGCAGCTATCAATGCGATATCTTCGGGCAGCGGCTTCGGCCGAACGAAAATGGATTCAAGTTTGTTCAGACGCACTTCGCCAGGATCCGTCCGCTCAAACCCGGCCGCTCTCTCCCAGTGCGCGATGATTGGATGGAGTGCACGGTCCTTGTGCAGCGGCGAGCAAAAAAATCGGAGTGTCGTGCGCTGCTCGGCAACCGGTTCTTCTTCGAGCGCCGCGAGCAGGCGCGATTTGCCGATGCCGGGCTCGCCGGCGAGTAGCACCAAGCGGCCCTCGCCACTTTTCGCGTTCTGCCAGGCCCGAAGCAACAGCGCGAGTTCGTCTTCGCGGTCAACGAGGGGCAACAGGGTGCTGGCATGAAGTGCCTCGGAGCGGCTCGCGAGTGCACTCGGGGCGAGCACCTGCCACGCTTGCATCGGTCCAGCGACACCTTTGACGGCGAGCGATCCGAAGTGTCGAAAAGCAAACAAACTTCCGGCCATGCGCCGTGTGCTTTCTCCAACAAGCACCTGGCCCGCTTCTGCCAACTCGTGCAGCCGCCTAGCTTCGCCTGGCGTCTCGCCTAGCACTTCACCGGTGGGATCGGCGACCACGAGCCCGCTTGCCACGCGGACTCGGACAGCGAGTCCCAAAGGGATTGCCACGTCGCCCTCGGCAAGATGCTCGGCGAGGGCGAGCCCGGCATGGATAGCCCGTTCGGGTGCATGCTCCTGGGCTAAAGGGTAGCCGAAATAGGCAAGCACCTCGCGGACGACATGCTGGGCCACGGTTCCGCCGTGCCGGGATATGACGGCGGCGGCGTAGCCTCGAAACGTATCGATGACGCTGCGCAGATCTTCGGGATCATCAGGAAAGTTTCGGCCATCGGCGGAGACCAGTTCGGCCACCAGGGCGGTGACGTAACGCCGTTCAGGGAAGCTCGGTGCCGCCTCAGGCGACGAAGGCTCCGGCTCGAGTACCGGCGCAGCGGTCGCGTCCGCCTGACGCACCTTGGCCGCGAACTTGTAACCACTACTGGGCACCGTGACGATCAGGCGCGGGTGCTTGGGATCCGGTTCGATCTTGCGGCGTAGCCGCACGATTTGCATGTCAATGCTGCGGTCGTATGTTTCGGCGTCGCGCCCCGCCAAGAGACGCAGGAGCTGCTCGCGTGCCAGCACCCGTCCCGGCCGCTGCGCGAACACACGCAGTACGCCGAACTCGCCATGCGTCAGTGCTACCTCCGCCCCGCTCGGGTCTAGCAAGGTGTGCCCGCCGAGGTCTAGCCGGTAACCCGCGAACAGCAGGATCGGCTCTGTAGTCTCGGTCTCGGGGGCGGGGGTTAGCGCCTCGGCCACTCGCGCAAGCAGTCTGGCCTCATCAGCCACGTCGAGGACATCAGCGTGCGGCTCTCGCTTGCCGCTTGGCGCAGCGACAAGCAACACGCTGCCGATTGCGGCCCGCAGCTCCTGGATGAGGCCTTTGCCCTCGGGGCCGAATCCCTCGGGAGCGACGATCGCCAGCGCGATGCCCTCGAAGCCGATCCGGCTGGCATGCGCTGGGTTCTCCGCCAGCTCAATGCGATAACCGCCGCCGCGCAGCAGGCGCGCAAGCTGGGCTCGCAGCGCCACGTCGCGGCCAACGATCAGGATCCGGCTGCGCATTCACGCCACCTGCTAACCAGCCAGCCTTCCCAGTGCCCTTCATAGCCGATTTGCGAGTCTTGTTACCAGCCCGTTACCCACGGGTGATCTGGCCGCGAGATCGAGCCGGAATCATCGCCCGCAGCTTTTCCTGGGGCGTGTCATGCAAAGTTCTCGTTTCTTCCTTGCCATTGCTCTCGCGTCCGCCACTGCTCCCGCGCCTTGTCCCTCGCTGACTTGGGCGGTGGGCGAAACCGGGGGGGCGCCGCGATGACCGCTGCGCTCAATGCGTTCCAACTCGGCCTCATCCCCGTGCTGACGGCCACCCTGTCCCTTGGCCCGCAGAACACCTTTGTTCTTAGCCACGGTCTTGCCGGGGACCGGGTTTCCCTCGTCGCCAGCATTTGCCTGGGTTGCGACATCGCGATCATCGTCGCCGCGACACTGGGCTTCGGCGCAGTGATCGCCGCCAATCCACTCACCATCAGCCTGCTCACCTGGGCCGGCGCGTGCTACCTGCTACTCAGCGCCATACGGGTCCTGCGGACCGCGTGGGCAGGCGGCGGGTCGCCCATGTTCGGGCTTTCCTGCAGCTCGCGAACGGCCACGCTACTGCAAGCGTTCGGCGTCAGCGTCCTCAACCCGCTGGTCTGGGTCGAGACGGTGCTTGTGTTGAGCGCGCTCGCGTCAACTTTGAGGCTGCCGCTGCTGCCCTATTTTGGCCTGGGCGCCGCAATGGGGTCGCTGACCAAATTCTCGGTGCTCAGCTTCGGTGCCCGCTTCCTGGCCTCCCTGTTTGGCCGACCTGGCGTACGCCGCGGTTTCGATGCGCTGGTTGGTGCGGCAATGCTCACCATGACCGTAATCGTCGCCTGGCCAAGCCTCTCCTCCATCGCCGTGCATCGCGTCGCGGCGCCACCGTCGGGCGGCGCGCTCCTCGCGAGCGCCACGCCGATGCAAATGCATCCATGAAGCCGAAGAAGGAAGTCAACCCCAACACCACAGGAGACTCCGGTGACAGCACAGACATTGATGCTCGGACTGGTTCGGCCGGCAACCGCGACGTTTCTCCTACGCCTGCGCGGGGGGATCGTACTAGCTAGTTTTCGGCGCAAAATTAGCAGGGGAAATCGGCTGCTGGTGCAGCTGTGATGCGTCGAAAACTGTGCAAGCGCACTGGGTCGGATTGAATGCGGAACAATAGATTCGTACCAGCGCAAAAACCGCAACTGTGAAAACAACATTTTCGTCGGCAACGACGCGCCACAGTCATGTATGCCTGTATGCATGATCGACGATAAATACCGAGCAGCTGGGAAGCATCCGGCGTGATCCAGGCGCGACGCCTGCAGCGCAGCTTCGGTGACGGACTGATCGCGGCAGAGGTCAAGGATCTGCGCGAGGCATGGATGCCGCACGTCGACGCAATACTCGCGGATGACGAAATCATCGCTGCGGTTCACCAAGCTTTGGCGCAGCGCCACCCCAACAGTCGCCGTCGCGGCAGGCCGGGGTTCTCCGCCGAGATAGTGCTGCGCTTGCTGATCCTGAAGCACCTGCGCAATTGGAGCTATCAGGTGTTAGAGCGCGAGGTGCGCGCCAATCTGGTGTACCGCGACTTCACCCGTGTCGGTAGCGAGAAGGTGCCTGACGCCAAGACCATGGGGCGTTTTGTGCTGCAGAGGCAGCGGAAGGAGTTCGATATGAACTGAAAACGCTGTCGTACAGCTGCGTGAGAGATGAGGGTAGGCCCCTCGGGATCGGCCTTCAGGGACAGGTCTCAAACCAGTCCAAGCTGCTGCGCTCAAAAGGTGTGGTGGTGAGCGTTGGATCAAAAGCCCGAAGTGAAAATTGGGCAGGTGGGCATCCGAGAGACGAATGCAAATGAACCCTCGATGATGCGTCGAAAAGGTTAGATGCCGCCGAAACCAAGGTCAAACGCCTACCTTGGGACGAGTTTGTCGGGTGCCTGATTACTGGGCAGACGGCGGCCGGCGTACAGAGGGCGTGAAGCGGATGCAGGCTTTCGCGCGGAACTGCAGGAACCAGTCGCTCCGATGTGAAGGGAGAAGCACAAGCGGCGAAAACCGCGAGGCGAGAGTACCGATGCGGAGCACTGGGACGGACTCCTCCGTAGTAGCGGTGAGGTGGGGTAATGCCCACGGAGCGAAGGGAGGGGGTCATCCGCGTCAGAACCGATAGGCCAACGGGAGACCGGAGGAGCCGCTGGGCCTGACGGAAGGCGGCAGCCTTCAGAGGGTGACACGAGCCGGATATGTCGAGAGGCATACGTCCGGTTCTGTGAGGGCCTCGGGGTGAAATTCCCCGGGGCTACTCGGCGGGGGATCGCGCTGGGACCGGCGGTGATCCAGCAGATCCACGAGCGGATCGTGCAAATCGCGCAGGCCCAGAAGGTGGTGCAAGGGCGCAAGATGCGCGTCGATACCACTGTGGTTGAGCGCAACATCCACTATCCGACTGACAGCAGCCTGTTAGGTGATGGGGTCCGAGTGTTGATCCGAGGCATGCGCAAGATCGTCAAGTTGACCGGCGAGGTCGGGGCCAAGTTCCGTGATCGGAGCCGGAGTGTGAAGCATCGGGTGATCGAGATCGCTCGGGCGGCGCGCGGTAAGACCGAGCCCTGTCGAGACAAGATGAAGCGAGCCTATGGCAAGTTGGTGGAGGCGACCAGCCGCGTTGTAGGGCAGGCGAAGCGCTTTTCGAAGGAGATCGGCGCTGGCGTGAAGCGCTGCACCGACGCGGCTAGGCAGACGGTGCTGGAAGGTCAGCGCCAGGTGCTCGATCAGATGGTGCCACTGGTTCAGCAGGTGCTCCGTCAAACGAAAGCCCGCATCTTTGCGGGCGATACCCACAGCGAAGGCAAAATCGTCAGTGTCTTTGAGCCATCGACCGAGGTGATCCGCAAAGGAAAGTCGGGCAAGCCCACCGAGTTTGGCAAGCTGATCAAGCTCCAGGAAGCCGAGAATCAGATTGTCATTGACTACGTGATCTACGATCAACGTCCCAGTGATTTAGAGCTGCTGATCCCGGCGCTTGAGGCCCATGAAGCGAAGCTGGGCTGCATTCCCCGGCTCATTGCCGCGGATGCCGGCTTCTACTCGGCGAAAAACGAAGCCGCGGCAAAAGCCAAGGGAGTGAAGCGGGTCTGCATCCCCAATTACAACAGCAAGAACACTGCCCGCAAACGTGAACAGAAGAAGCGATGGTTCCGCAACGGCCAGCGATGGCGCTCGGGATGCGAAGGACGCATCAGTGTGAGCAAGCGACGACACGGCCTCAATCGATGTCGTTATCGCGGCGATAATGGCATGAAGCGCTGGGTTGGCCTCGGGGTGATCTCCGATAACCTGATCAATATCGGACACGCGATCGACAATCAGTCAGCCAATTAACAACGCCGTCCAGACATCCCGCCCCTGATCGTCCCGCCGAGCCTCTCCGGCGGGACAATTGCTTGCGGTCAATCCCGCTACTTCTCTGCCAGAATTTGAATTTTGCGCCGGAAACTAGCTAGCACGTGCCGCGCTCACGCTCTGGCGACAGCGGTCGTGTGAGCGGCAGCAGCTCGCGCTCTGGCTCAGCACCTCGCGGCCCGGATTCCTCCACGACACTGGCATTTCCTGCGTCGAGGCGAGCGTGGAGGCGAGCAAGCCATTCTGGAGAGCCTGACTGAGCATGCGGGCTGCACACCATCGCACGCCGGTGCTCGCCTGTTGCCTCGATCCATCGCCACGCCACGAGATGGCAACGACAGACAATCAGGAGAGAATGCCATGCAGGGCCTAATGCAGCGCCAACCTCTGTTGGTCTCCGACCTCATCCGCCACGCTACCCGCCATCACAGCGCGGGCGAGATCGTCTCGCGCCTGCCCGAAAAATCCCTCCACCGCACGACATACTGCGAGATCGAGCGCCGCGCGCGGCGCTTAGCGCGGGTATTGCAGCGTCTCGATGTGGGCTTTGGCGACCGAGTCGGCACGCTGGCTTGGAACGGGTTCCGTCATCTGGAACTCTACTATGGCGTGTCCGGCAGCGGCGCGGTCTGCCATACCATCAACCCGCGGCTCGCCGTCGACGATGTAGCCTACATTGTCGATCATGGCGGCGACTGCGTTCTCTTCGCGGATACCAGCTTCGTCGGGCTGGTCGAGGCGATTGCGCCGCATCTGCCGGGTGTGCGTGCCGTGGTGATGATGTGCGAGCCGCACGAAATGCCGCCGGTTTCGCTGCCGCGCGGTGTCAGCCTTCTCTGCTATGAGACATTGATGGCCGCAGTCGACGAGGACTATGTCTGGCCCAGATTCGACGAGAACACCGGGAGCGCGCTCTGCTATACTTCGGGAACGACCGGCCGGCCGAAGGGCGTGCTCTATAGCCATCGCTCGACCATCCTCCACGCCCTCGGCGCGAACCAGCCAGACGCATTCGGCATCTGCGCGCTGGATCGCGTGATGTCCTGCGCGTCGATGTATCACGGGGCGGCCTGGGCCCTTCCCTACATTGCCACGATGGCAGGCGCGCCGCAGATACTGCCCGGCCGGTTCATGGACGGCGCCAGCCTACACGAGCTCCTGGAAGCCGAGCGGGTGACTGTCGCCAATGGTGTGCCCACCATTTGGCTTATGCTGCTGCAGTATCTCAAGGAAACGAACAACCGGCTCTCGACGCTGCGGCGCGTGATCTCCGGCGGCTCGGCGGTGCCGCGCAAGATGATGGAGGGCCTCGCCGAGCTTGGCGTCTCGGTCGTGCATGTCTGGGGCATGACCGAAACCAGCCCGGTCGTGACCTGCAATGCGCTGACGCAGCAGACTGTAGGCTTGGCCGGCGAGGCCCTGGCCACGCAGAAATTGCGCCAGGGCCGCTGCGTGTTTGGCGCCGACTTCAAGATCGTTGACGCCGAGGATCGCGAACTGCCTTGAGACGGGGTCGCGTTCGGAGCCCTGAAAGTGCGCGGCCCCTGGATCACCGAGCAATATTTGCATCGCGGCGAGGAAGGTGCCGCGGACGCGGCAGGATGGTTCGACACCGGTGATGTCGCTACCGTCGACCGGCACGGTTTTGTGGAGCTGGTGGACCGCACGAAGGACGTCATCAAGTCTGGCGGCGAGTGGATCAGCTCGATTGCGCTTGAGAACATCGCCGTCTCACACCCCGACGTTCTCGAGGCGGCGGCGATTGCGGTGCCGCACCCGAAATGGATGGAACGGCCGCTTGTGTTGATCGTGCCGCGTCCCGGCACGTCACCAGCGCCGCAGGAGGTGGTCGACCTCTACGCGGGGAAGGTCCCGACGTGGTGGGTGCCTAGCGCCGTAGTCGTGGTGGAGGAATTGCCACACACCGCGACCGGCAAGCTCAACAAGCGGGCGCTACGCGAGAGCTACGCGAGCTTCTACCAGCCGGTACCTACTGCAGGCGGATAGCACAGCGTCCCCTGTACCTTCGGCATCGTCGCTTTTGAGTCGTGGCTGCTGAGCGGTATGAAAGCCACCCTTGAGGTTGACCCTTGAACGGCGAAAGGTGGCGGAATGCGCTTCGCTTTTCCGCCCTACGACGCCCTTCTTCATCATCGTACCCTCAGTCTCGCGGCTCGGCCAACAGCTCGTCGAGCGTTACCGGGCCGTCAGAGGGCACGGGCAACGGCGGGATGCCGTCAATGCTGTCGGGCGGCCGGCGAAGCACCCGCCGGTAGAGCGCCGCCACGTCGATGCGCTGTGCCATGAAGGGCGCGAATGCCGCACGTGCTTCGTCGCGCTGCCCACGCGCTTCTGCTTCCCAGTGCGGCACGTCGCGAGATTGCGGCCAAGCGTGGGCCTTCAACATGTGCAGCAAAGCCTGGACGAGATGGAACTCGCAGGCTCGGAGTTCATTCCTGCCAACGGTCTCGATCTTCTCGGCGACGCTCGGCCAATCCAGTTCGGCGTCGTTGACCAACTCGCCAGCAGCCCGCCGACGCAGCAGGGCGGCGTGCCGCTCGGACCACAGCAGGACATCGTCCTCGTAGAGATCGTTCATGCGGCCGCCTCAGTTCTGAGCTGCGCCTTTATGTCTTTCCATACAATCGAGCAAACCATTCAAAGAGCCGCAAGAACCACCGTGACCATCCCGAGCACGAGGTTCAGCAGGATCAGCCGCCGGATCCGCTCTGCCGCCTCGCCGGCACGGGCAGTGCTGACGGCGGCGCGGAAGCGACGATACGGGCCGAACACCAGGGCGACGAAAACCACCGCCATGATAACGCCGAGAGCCATCATCGCGTTGACGTTCCACGGCAGGCTGGCAGGTGCACCGAGCACGCCGAACACCATTGCGAAGCCGGTGATCAGCGCGATCGGCATGACGTGCCACACCACCAGGAAGAAGCGGCGGAACACGCGGTTATGCATGGCGACGCGCTGGGCAGGCTCCAGCGCCGCGATGCTCGGGCGGAGCACGACGATCGCGAAGAACATGCCGCCGACCCAGATCACGGCGCACAGGATGTGGACGGCAAGGACCCAGCCCCAGACGGATGTGGCAGGATACGTCACAGCAGCGTCTCCAGTTCGGCAACAAGGTCGCGCAGCTCGGCCGCGGCGGTCGAGCGCGGCGCGGCCTCCGTTATGCCAAGACCGGCCGCGAATGCCAGCGCGACGCCGGTGCGGTTGCCGAGCGCCGTTCGCAGCAACGGCAGCCGGCGTGCGGCGATGTCGGCTTCTACGCTCGCGCGCAGCCGGGACGCGGCGGGAACGCGGTTGAGCACGATCCGGGCGGTGCGCCGCTCGGCCTGGGCAAGTTTGAGCGTGCCTTCCGCCGCCCAGATGTCGGGTGGACTCGGCTGCACCGGGATCAGCACGAGATCGGCGCCGCGGATCGCCAGGCGGGCATCGGTGTCGATCTGCGGCGGACTGTCGATCAGCACCACGTCGTGGCTGCGCTTCAGCCGTTCGAGCTCGGCGCCAAGCCGCCAGCCCGAGAGGTCGGAGAAGGTGAGGGGGGTGCACTGTCCTGTCCGCGCGGTGCGCAGCTCGTGCCAGCGCGCCAAGCTGCGCTGCGGGTCGATGTCGAGCAGCGCGACCCGGCTTTTGCCGGCGAGCGCCGCGGCGATGTTGGCGGCCAGCGTGGTCTTGCCGGTGCCACCCTTCTGCTGCGCAACCGTGATCACCGTCGCCATCGCCGTGCCAACTCCATTGCGGGAGGTGGCAAAGGGACCAGAATGGCGGCGAAGACGCCAGCGATTGCTCCACATAGTTCGGTATCCGGCGGCGGCTTCTGGAGCGAGGCGAACCGCGATGCAAGCCATGGCGTCGGCGAAGGAGACGGCAGATGACCCAGGGCCGATTATTCGATCGGCTTTCATTGCAGGGCGCATTGCATGAGCTGGGCGAGCGCGCTCATGCGGAGGGAAAGACTGTTGAGATCGCCATTTACGGTGGTGCCGCCCTGATGCTGACCTACGATTGGCGAACGGCGACGAGAGACGTGGATGCGGTGTTCGAAACCGATCGACAAACCATTCGCCGGCTGACCGCCGAGATGGCAGAGGAGCACGGGTGGGATCGAGACTGGCTGAACGACGGCGTCAAGCGCTTCCTCAGCGCGGCGGATCCTGATGCCAGGGGACTATTTGGAACCTACCCGTCAGAGGACCGGCCGAGCCTTCGGGTCATCGTACCGAACCCGCGATACCTGTTCGCGATGAAATGCCGAGCCATGCGGATCGGCGGCGTCGAGGAGAGCCGAGACGTGGACGATATACGGAATCTGGCCCGCGAAATCGGGATCATCAATGCTACGCAAGCACTGGACCTTGTTTCTGAGCTCTACCCAGACCGCCTGATCCGACCCAAGACCCGGTTTGGCCTTGAGGAGATACTGGGTGTCGCGACACCGGGCGATGCCGTGCCGGGGACGGGCCGGTCATGAAACGCCCACGCAGCCTCCGTGCGGTGGCCGAGCGCGTGCAGCGAGGCGAGCAAGACTTCGATCCGGCGCTGCGCGAGTTCCTGGATTGCTTCCATGCGAATCCGGAAGATCGTGCGCAGGCGATCGCCGAGCCGCCGCCATTCCTCGATAACGACGTGCGCGATGCCTATCTGGCGGCGGTAGCCGAGCATCTGGCGCGTCGTTACAATATCGACGTTCCGGCCTGGTCGGAGACCCGGGGTCTTGCATTGCAACGCCCGTTCTTTGCCGGTGGGCTGGAATCGCTCAAGGCGGTGTTGACGGTCGAAAGCCCGACAGCCTTCCGTCGGCGTATGCTTTTCGTCAGCAAGGACGCGCTGTCCAGGCCACGGACACCGACATCCGAGCTGACGGAGTGAAGGAATCTCGCCAGTGGCGCGGATACTGGTGATCAACCCAAACAGCTCCACGGCCTGCGGAGAGGGAATATCGCAGACGCTTGCGCCTTTCCGATTTGCCGACGGACCGGCGCTGGACGTCGTCTCACTGGCGGACGGGCCGCCGGCCATCTATTCCTGGCGCGACTGGCACGCGGCAGTCGAGCCGATCTGCCGTTGCATCGAGCGCGAGACGGCAGACGCTTACGTGATTGCCTGCGCATCCGATCCGGGGATCGAGGCCGCGCGGTCGGTGGCGCGCCGCCCGGTGCTCGGCGTGTTCCATTCCGCAGTCGCGGCGGCCGTGGCGCGCGCGGAGCGCTTCGGCGTGGTGGCGATCGTCGAGGCGTCGAAGGCGCGCCACATGGCGGCATTGCGGGCGATGGGGCTGGAGTCGCGGTTGGCTACCGAACTGGCACTGAACGTGACGATGGAGGAGCTGCTCGAGCCCGCGGCCGCTCGTTCCCGGCTGATCGATGCGGCGCAAGCCTGCGTGCGTGGCGGCGCCGAGACGGTCATTCTCGGCTGCACCGGCATGGCGCATCATCGTCGGGCGGTGGAGGAAGCCGCGGGCGTGCCGGTGATCGAGCCGTGCCAGGCCGCGGCGGCGCTGGCGATACTCGCGCTGGCAGGTTGAACCGAAAGGAGGAGACGCAGCTATCTCCGTGGGGTTCGCCGGAGTCAGCACGCGGCATGGGGATGGCTGACGGGGTGAACGAAGCGTGGTTACTGGCTGTAAGGTAGATAGTTCGGAGACAGCGACGAACAGCTTCACCTCCGGCCCCGCCACACCTCCGGCTCGACCGCCCCGACCTGCTCGACAATTCGCCGATACGCCTCGGGTCGCCGGTGCTTCTCGAAAGCGAAGACCGTTGTCCGCCCCAGCCGGCACATCTCCATATCGCAGTCGGCGGTGATCAGTTCGTCGTCCCAGGTTCCCGCCTGAGCGATGATCTCGCCCTGCGGGTTGACGATGATCGAGTGGCCGAACAGCTCGCACCCGTCCTCGACCCCCGCCTTCGCCGTCGCCACCGCAAAGCACGAATTCTGATAGCACCCGGCCTGGATCGAGAGATGCGAGTGAAACACGCGCAGATGGTGCGCCTCGAACCCGCCCGCGGCTTGGTTCGTGCTGGGCGTGTTGTAACCCAGCATCACCAGTTCGACGCCCTGCAGCCCCAGGACCCGCCAGGCTTCCGGCCAGCGGCGGTCGTTGCAGATCATCAAGCCCATGTTAACGCCCGGCACGTTCCCCATTGGCGCGCGGATGACCGGGAATCCGAGATTGCCAACCTCGAAATAGCGTTTCTCCAGGTGTTGCACGCGTCTCGCCGGATCGAACTCGGCATGCCCGGGCAGGTGGACTTTGCGGTATTTCAGCAGGATCTCGCCGGCCGGGCTCACGAGGATCGCGGTGTTGAAGCGGCGCTTGCGCAGCCGCCCCGTTTCGTCCGGTTCCTCGGTCAGTTCTGCATAGCCCAGATGGAACCCGATCCCATACCGCCGCGCCGCGTCGAACAGCGGCGCCGTCTCGCGCGACGGCATCTCGGTCTCGAACCAGCGATCCGCCTGATTGATGTGTTCGTGGTAGTGGCGCGGAAAGAAGGTTGTCAGCGCCAGCTCGGGAAAAACCACCAGTTCCACGCCTCGCCGGTACGCGTGCTCCATGAGCCGCAGCATGCGCCCGACCGCGACCTCGCGCGGCTCGGCGAGCTGGATCGGCCCGAGCTGAGCGGCAGCGACGGTGATGCGACGTGTCATTGCACAGGGACCCATATCATGAGCGGGGAGACGGTGACGGTGACTTCCTGGCGCTGGCCGGCATCGGTCAACTGGCTCGTGTAGTTGACGAAGCCTGGCTTCGGGCCGGGCGGAAGCTCCGCGAGATTCACCTCAAGGTCCGCCTCGCACACGAAGCGGAACGCGAGCCAGCCGCCTGCAAGCATGCGGATGTGATCGATGCGCGTCGATGCCGGCAGGTGGAAATGGTTCGTCAAGCTTTGATGGACCAAGGCCAGCGTTCTCGGGTCACGGCAGTCAGGCGGCACGACGTGGCGCCGGATATGCACCATGACAGCGGCTGCCACGCCGAGCACCAGCGCCGCCGCAGCGAGCGCCAGCCATCGCACTCAGGCGCTTTGCCTCGGCACGAAGCGCCCGCTGCCCGGCGCAGCCAGCACGTTCGCGCCATCCCAGATCAGTTGCCCGCGCAGCAGCGTCGCGGCCACGCGCGCGCGCATCCGGCGGCCATGATAGGGCGACCAACGCAGCTCGGGCCGATCGACGATCGTCGCTTCGTCGAAGGTGAAGTCGCCGCGCTCCAGCACCAGCAGGTCGCAGTCGGAGCCGATCCGGATCGCTCCTTTCTTCGGCCACAGTCCATGCAGCCTGGCGGTGCGTTCGGCGCAATATGTCGCCATCAGGGTCGGCGACAGGCCGCGTTCGGCGAGTAGCGTGTACATCAGCGGCGCTAAGCTTTGCAGGCCGATCAGCCCCGCGCCGCAGGCGAAGATGTCGGCCGATGTTTTCTGCTCGAGCGGCCAGGGCGCGTGATCGGTCGAGACGTAAGCGACCTTGCCGGCAAGCAGCGCGTCCCACATGCGCGGGATCTCGATCACCGAGCGGAACGGCGGATTGCACTTGCCCCGCCCACCAAGCCGGACGATGTCGTCCTCGGTCATGCAAAGATAGTGGATGCAGGCCTCGCCTGTCGCTTGCGCGCCCATGCGGCGGAACGTCTCGGCAATCTCGAAGCCGCGTGCCAGCGAGGAGTGCGCGATATGCACATGCGCCCCCGTCGCCAGGGCCATCTCGAAAATGTCGAGGTCCGCCATGGTCTCGGCGAGCGGCGGCCGCGTGCGGCAATGCATGATCGGCTCGCTGCGTCTGGCCGCGCGGGCTTCCGCGGTGAGTGTCTCCACCAGCTCCTGGTCCTCGTTGTGGATCGCCACCGGCAGGCCGGTCGTGGCGATTGCGCTGAAGGCAGCGAACATCGTCGGGTGGTCGATGCGTGGAAAACGGACGGGATCGTACTCGTACGTCGAGAGCTTGAACGCGGAGATGCCGCCGGCCGCCAACTCGGGGATTGCGCCCACTCCACCCGTCTTGGTGATGGTCCCGTAAAGCGCCATGTCGACATGGGAGGTGCGCTCGACCCAGCCGATCTTGTCGGCAAGCTTGCCCGCGTCGGTCACCGGCAACGGCACGTCGTACGGCATGTCGCAGCAGGTGGTGACGCCGCCGGCCGCGGCGCTGCGTGTGGATCCCTCGATCCCCTGCCAGCCGATGGAGGAGGATGTGTGCATGTGTCCATCGACCAGTCCTGGCAATACCAGCTTGCCGGTGTAGTCCAGCACGTCGGTGGCCGGCGGCGGCTCGCCCTGGCCGATCGCGGCGATCGTCTCGCCGTGCACCGCGACGTAGCCTTGAGTGAGGATGGTGTCGGCGGTGACAACATCACCGACGATCACCCGCTCGAATGGTATGGACACTCTTATATATGCATCCCCGGTGCTGCTGTTCGTGGGCTCGTTGCCGTCGCGGCTTGCCGCCCTGGAACAGCGACCTTACGAAGACCGGGGCACAGCGTCCACTGGAGGATTGGTGTGAAGCAGCACGAGGTCCGGGTATATCCGTCCAAGGCCGAACTCCCCCGCGAAGACCAGCTTGCCTGGAAGATCGCCGCCGTTGCTGCTGATCGGGTGGCGGTCGAGCGCGACGTGGCGGCGATGATCGTCAACCGCATCATCGACAACGCCGCGGTGGCGATCGCCGCTATCAACCGTCATCCGGTCGTGTCTGCCCGCGACGCGGCGCTCGGCCATCCGCGTTCGGGCGGCGCAACCGTGTTCGGCGTGGCGACAGCGCGGCGCGTCAGCCCGGAATGGGCAGCGTGGGCGAACGGCACCGCGGTGCGCGAGCTCGACATGCACGACACCTTCCTTGCTGCCGACTACTCGCATCCGGGCGACAACATTCCGCCGATCCTGGCGGTGGCGCAGAGCATGGAGCGCTCCGGGCGCGAGCTGATCCGGGGCATCGCCACCGGTTATGAGATCCAGATCGATCTCGTGCGCGCGATCTGCCTGCATGCGCACAAGATCGACCACATCGCCCATCTCTGCCCGGCGCAGGCGGCCGGCATCGGCACGCTGCTGCGGCTTCCCGTCGAGACGATCTATCAGGCGGTGCAGCAGGCGGTGCATGTCAGCTTTACCACCCGCCAGTCACGTAAGGGCGCGATCAGCTCGTGGAAGGCCTATGCTCCGGCGCATGCGGGCAAGCTGGCGGTGGAGGCGGTCGATCGCTGCATGCGCGGCGAAGGGGCACCGAGCCCGATCTATGAAGGCGAGGACAGCGTGATCGCCTGGATGCTCGACGGACCAGACGCCGTCTATCACGTGCCGCTTCCCGAACCTGGCGAACCCAAGCGCGGCATCCTGGATAGCTTCACCAAGGAACACAGCGCCGAATACCAGTCCCAGGCGTTGATCGACCTTGCCTTCCGGATGCGCGAGAAGATCCCCGACCCCGAGCAGGTCGAGAAGATCATCATCCACACCAGCCACCACACGCATTTCGTGATCGGCACAGGTGCCAACGATCCGCAGAAGATGGACCCGACGGCGAGCCGGGAGACGCTCGACCATTCGATCATGTACATCTTCGCCGTCGCCTTGCAGGACGGGCGATGGCACCACGTGGACAGCTATGAGCCGCGCCGCGCCGCACGCGCCGACACCGTGCGGCTGTGGCACAAGATCGAGACGCGCGAGGACCCGGAGTGGACGCGGCGCTATCATGCCACGGATCCCGACCAGATCGCGTTCGGCGCCCGGGTGGAGGTGTTCATGAAGGACGGCAGCCGGGTCGAGGACGAGCTGGCGGTCGCCAATGCCAATCCGCACGGCGCGAGGCCGTTCGCGCGCGACGACTACATCCGTAAGTTCCAGTCATTGACAGACGGCGTTATCTCGGCCCGCGAGGCCAACCGCTTCCTCGAGGCCGTGCAGGATCTGCCACGCCTGCCTGCCGGCGAACTGGGACGAATCCATGTGGCGTTGCCGGCCGGACGCCTTGCCGAAGGCAAGCCGGGAATTTTCTGACCAAGGAGGAGACCGAGCCATGAGCGAAGCACAGACGGGTCAGACGGGTGCGAACCGGCCGAAGAAGTCGGTCGCATTGTCCGGAGTGCCTGCCGGCAATACCGAGCTCTGCACCGTTGGGCGAACCGGCAACGACCTGCATTATCGCGGCTACGACATCCTGGACATCGCCGAGGCGGCGGAGTTCGAGGAGATCGCGCATCTGCTGGTGCACGGCACCTTGCCCAATCGGGCTGAGCTGCACGCCTACAAGGAGAAGCTCCGCAGCCTTCGTGGCCTGCCCGCGGCAGTGAAGGATGTGCTCGAATCGCTGCCAGCCGCGGCGCACCCGATGGATGTAATGCGCACGGGCGTCTCGGCCCTCGGATGCGCGCTGCCGGAGAAGGACGACCACAATCATCCCGGCGCCCGCGACATCGCCGACCGGCTGATGGCCTCGCTGGGCTCGATGCTGCTGTACTGGTTCCACTATGCCCATAACGGCCGGTTGATCGATGTGGAAACCGACGACGACTCAATCGGCGGCCATTTCCTGCATCTGCTGCACGGCCGTCCGCCGCCCGAGGCTTGGGTGCGGGCGATGCACACCTCGCTCAACCTCTACGCCGAGCACGAGTTCAACGCCTCGACCTTTGCGTGCCGCGTGGTGGCAGGCACCGGGTCCGACATGTACTCGGCGATCACCGCCGGTATCGGCGCACTGCGTGGGCCGAAGCATGGCGGCGCCAACGAAGTCGCGTTCGAGGTGCAAAACCGCTACGACAGCCCGGCAGAAGCCGAGGCCGATATCCGCCGGCGAGTGGCGGCACGGGAGGTGGTGATCGGCTTTGGCCATCCCGTCTATACGGTCGCCGATCCGCGCAACAAGGTAATCAAGGAGGTCGCGCGGCGGCTGTCGAAGGCCGCTGGCTCGACGAAGATGTTCGAGATCGCCGACCGGATCGAAGCCGTGATGGCGGATGCCAAGGGGATGTTCGCCAACCTCGATTGGTTCAGCGCCGTCAGCTATCACATGGTGGGGGTGCCGACCGCGATGTTCACGCCCGTCTTCGTCATCGCCCGCACCGCCGGCTGGAGCGCGCATGTGATCGAGCAGCGGATCGACGGCAAGATCATCCGCCCGACTGCGAACTACACCGGGCCTGACGACCTCCGATTCGTGCCGCTGAAGGATCGCCCTTAACCGGCTTCGCGGCGCAGGGGCGCAGAAGGACACCGCCGCGTCAGCGATGACGCGGCGGTTCTTTGTGGCGATGATGCGTGGTGGCGACAACGCGCGCTGAAATTTTTATCGAACCTGCGCGCGAAACGGTTGCTTTTTGTTGACATGCATATGGCAGGTGGCGAATAGCGGAGTTGTCATGCATGCGCGCGATTCGCGCGGCAATCGCGTCTTGTCGGCGCCGGCATGCAACTACGGAAGGACGGTCCATGGACCGCAGCCTCGTCCACGCGAAGCAGAGCCTATCGGGGCGCGCGCAGACGTTGCGCCGTGACCGATCGCGATTCGCGTGTGGGTGCAAGCGGCCGTGGCGCGAGGGGCAAACGATGCCCCACGCCGGATACGTCGGCCGGTCGGCAGGATTCACAGGCGCCCGCCTTAAGAAACTGCACAACTCAGCCGATCCGGTCGCCGGCCCGATCGAGCTGGCCTGCTTGCGCGACAACGCCGCGCCGGCAGGCACGTTGCGGAGCAGGCCGCCGGGACGCGTTCTCGACCCGCGGCCGTTCGACGCACCGCGCGACCTCCTACCCAACATCAGAAGGAGTACCCTCAGGTGAGCACCGAGGACGACACCACCGAGACAACTCGCGCCCAACCGATGGCGATGCGAGCGGGCACGCGCAAGGCAGGTCGCAAGGCCGGCGTGCGCAAGGCTGCGGCGAAAAAGAAGGGCGCCGGGCGCAAGATGGCCGGTCGCAAGACCACCGCGAAGAAGGCCGGTCGCAAGGTTGCGGCGAAGAAGGGCGTAGGGCGCAAAACCGCTGGACGCAAAGCCGCCGCGAAGAAGGCTGGCCGCAAGACCGCTGGTCGCAAGGTCGCCGCGAAGATAGGCGGTCGTAAGGCTGCAGCGAAACGCGCCACCGGTCCGCGCAAGGTCGGGACGCGTCGGCGCAAAGCCGCCATGCCGATGCCGGAGCATGAAGGCGGCATGGGCGAAGAGAACTCAACCGATCACCTGGGCTGACAATACCCGCGTGAACACGGATGGGGGCGCCGCGAGGCGCCCCTATTTTCTCTCAGCCGAACGTGGCCAGCAGATCGTCGATCTGCGCCGATGTCAGCAGCCGCGGCGCGGTGTTGCGCAGCAGCAGAAACAGGCGGGCAGCTTCTTCCAGTTCCTCGGCCGCATAGACCGCATCTGTCAGGGTCTTTCCTGATACCACCGGCCCGTGGTTGGCGAGCAGGACGGCTCTCGCGTTTTGGGCGCTGGCCTCGATTGCCGGTTCCATGGCGGGATCGCCAGGCCGGTAATAGGGCACGATCGGCAAACGTCGCCCGACGCGCATCACGAAATAAGGGGTCAGCGGCGGGATTGGGTTGTCCGCAACAACGTCGGGCAGACAGGCAACCGCTGTCGCCATTGTGGAATGCAGGTGCACCACCGCGCCGGCGTCCGACCGCCCGTGTAGAAGGCGCGGTGCATGAACACCTCCTTCGACGGCTTGTCGCCGCCGATATGGCGGAACCCGGCATCGAGACGCGACAGCCGCGCCGGATCCAGCCGTCCGAGGCAGGAGTTGGTCGGCGTGATGATAAAGCCATCGTCCAGACGCACGCTGATATTGCCGGCGGAACCCACCGAGAAGCCGCGCGCGAACAGGCTGGCGGCAAGTTCGACGAGCAGGTGCCTGGTGTCGTTTTCGGTCATGCGAGCACCTTGAAGGCTTTGAGGAAGAAGTCCGGGGCGCCGAAATTTCCGGATTTCAATGCCAACAGCAGCGGTTCGCGCTCGCCCTCCGCGTATGTCCACGGCACGCCGGGATCGATTTCGGCGCCGATTCGCAAGCTGCGCACGCCAAGTCGCGACACCACTGCTCCCGCCGTCTCGCCGCCGGCAACGACGAGCCGCCGCACGCCGCGCTCGAACAGCCTATCTGCGATCATCGCCAGGGCATGTTCTACAAGCGCGCCGGCCGCATCGCGTCCGAGATGCTGCTGCAGCGCCGCCACTTTGTCAGGTGGTGCTGACGCGGCGATCACCACTGGTGCCGCGCCGAGCTTGCCGTCGATCCACTCGAGTGCCTGCGAACTCAGCGCTGCCGCGTCCGGGTGCGCCAGGGGATCGAGTTGCAGTACCGGCACGTGCGCGGCGGCGGTTTCCACCTGGCCCAACGTAGCACGAGAGCAGGAGCCGGCTAGTGCCGCAGCATATCCATCAACCATTGGCAGCGCGGCGGAATCGCTGCGCGATGGCAGCAGGCCGTTGCCGCGGAAATTCTCTGGCAGGCCCATCGCCACGCCGGATCCGCCGGTGACCAGCGAGTGTTGCGATGCCGCGGCTCCGATTGCCGACAGGTGCTGGTCGCTCACCGCATCGACGATCGCATATCGCCGGCCTTGGTTTTTCAGCGCCGTCATCGCTTCGGCGATTGCCTCGGCGCCCTTTGCCACCACTGCGTAGGGCACCAACCCGACTGTCCCGTCGGTCTGGCGTCCGAGCACGCGCACCAGGTTGGCGTCCTTCATCGGCGTCAGCGGATGGTTCTCCATCCCGCTTTCGTTGAGCAGGCTGGATCCGACGAAGAGATGGCCCTGGAAGACGCTGCGGCCATTTGCCGGGAAGGCAGGGCAGGCGAGCGCGAAGCCGCAGTCGAGTGCTGCCAAGAGCGCGTCAGCCACCGGGCCGATATTGCCTTGGTCGGTGCTGTCGAAGGTCGAGCAGTATTTGAAGAAGAACTGCCGACACCCTGCTTCCCTCAGCCAGGCGAGGGCAGAGAGACTCTCGGTCACAGCCTGTCGCACTGGTGCAGTGCGAGATTTCAAGGCGACCACGACGGCATCCGCATCCGGTGGCGAGTCCGACTGTCGTGGCACCCCGATGAGCTGCACCGAACGCATGCCGTTGCGCACCAGCATGGAGGCAAGATCGGTTGCGCCCGTAAAGTCGTCCGCGATGGCCCCGAGCAGCATGGGCGTCTCCCTCAGACGATCAGCGCGGCGGCGAAGGCCTCGATCTGCGTCCGCCACGATGGCAGTGCCCGACCGGCCTGCCACGCGGCCTCCGCCATCTCTTGCCGCAGCGTGGTGCCGAAGATCATCCGCCGCATCGCTTTCGAAAGCTGGTTGTGATCCCCTGGCGGACACACCACGCCTGCTTCCGGTGGCACCAGCGCAGCGGCCGTGCCAGTCGTTATCGCGACCGGCACGCCACGCTTCAACGCCTCGGCCACCGCTATGCCGTAGCCTTCCCAATATGAGGCCAGCGCGAACAGATCGGCGTGGCGCCACAGCTCGTCGAGCGTCGGATCGTCCACTTCGCCGGCGAAACGCACTTGATCGGCAACTCCAAGCTGTCGGGCCAGAGCGGCGAGTTCCTGTGCATGCGTCGGGTCGCGATCGGCCGAGCCGACGATGGTAAGTCGCCAGTCGAGGTCGAACAAACGGGCTAACGCGCGGATCAGAACGTCGTGGCCCTTTCGCGGGATTAGTGCACCGATCGACAGTATCGCGCAGCCGAGGCCGCCGGAACCTGTGCTGCGCGGTGCGTCCTCGGTGCCGGGGACGACCACGCGCAGCCGCGCACGGCCCACGCCGAAGTCGGCCACCAGGCGTTCGGCGGTTGGCTCGCTGGTGGCGATGACGCGGGCGAACCTCGGTAGCAGCCGCAGCTCGGTATTGCGCAGCGTCGCGCGGTCACTGTCGCTGAGGCTGGTCTCGAGCGCGGTCGGGTGATGAATCAGCACGACGGCGGGCCGGGAGGCCAGGGCATCGCCCTGACCCGCGAATGCCGGCAGTGCGAGGCCGTCGATCACCGGCAGCACGTCGCGTGGCAGCGAGCCCCAGGCGCCGCGCGCGGCGCTGCGTGCCGCTTCGTCGGTAACGGGATGGGTGCCCGGCAGCTCGATGACATCGACGGTGTGTCCGGCGGCGCGGAGGCCGTTCACCATTTGCCGGTCATAGGCGTAGCCGCCGGAGAGGGAAGAGAAGGGGGCGGGAACGATCAGGCTGAGTTGCATGGTGGCAGCTTGCACCTGTCGGGTCCCCAACTCTACCTCTGCCGCTCTTGCAGGAGAGGTCGGTTCGCGAAGCGAACCGGGTGAGGGCCTCGAGTGCCGCACCCTCACCCGCCGCGCTATACGCGGCTTCTCCCGCAGGGGCGGGAGAGGTGGATCGAAATTCAGGGGCCAGTCCCAATGACCGTTTCAATCGATCTGCGTCATTTCCGTGAGTTCGGATGGGTTCGCGTGCCGGGAGTTGTGCCAGCCTCGCTCTGCCAACGGCTTGTTGCGGTGCTTGAACACGAACTCGGCGTACCGGTCCGAGATTCTTCGGGTTGGGACGCGTACGGCGGTGAGTGGGGAGACCTGCTGCCGATCTGGGGCCATCAGGCGCAATGGGACATTCGACAATACCCGGCGCTCCATAGCGTTTGGGCGGCGCTATGGAACACCGATGCGCTCTGGGTGTCCCTCGATTCGTGTAGGTTCACCCCGCCATGGCGTCCTGGATACGCTGAACCGTACGGACTGCACTGGGACCTGAATCCCTGGGATTCCAATGTCGCGATGCTGCAAGGGGTGTTGGCGCTGACCGACACCGCGGTCGGACAGGGTGGATTCCGCTGCGTGCCGGCTTTGTACCATGATCGCGATCGATTGTCGGCGCAGTCGGCCAACGATGGCGGTGGGGAGAATTGGTTTACTGTGGCGGATGAACATGAAATCGTCTCTGTGCCCGCGGCTGGCGATCTGATTGCCTGGGACGTCAGATTGCCGCATGGCAACTCGAAGAACAACTCGACCATTCCGCGCCTCGCGTTCTATGTCGCGATGTACCCGACCCTGAACGAGCAACTGCGGCAAGCGGCCATCGAGTTGTGGCGGACTGGCCGTTGCGTTCCGTGGTGGCGCAGCCGCCCCGGTTACAATCGCGTCGAGCCGTGGCCCCCCGCCGATCTGACCGGTCTAGGCCGGCGTTTGCTGGGGCTCGACGCTTGGCCGCCTTAGGGTCCGCCGAGAAACAAACGAATCGTCTTGTGACGCCCGGTCGCCCAATACATCAGTGCTCGCGCGGGCAGCGCCATACACGATTTTCCTTTCTGCTAGCAGCAAAGTCGTGGATGGCCGGGCTTGCACCTGTCGGGTGCTCAACTCTACTTCACCCGCCCGGCGTCCGATCCCTACAGCGTCCCGCCGCGGCGTCCGGCCATCGCTCCAAGCCGCAGCCGCAACGCGTTCAGCTTGATGAAACCCTCGGCGTCGAACTGATCATAGGCGCCCTGGTCTTCCTCGAACGTGACCACCCGCATCGAATAGAGGCTGTTGGGCGACTCCCGCCCGATGACGCCGACATTGCCCTTGTAGAGTTTCAGCCGCACCCGCCCGGTGACGGATTTTTGGCTTTCATCAATCAGCGCCTGCAGCATCCGCCGCTCCGGGCTGAACCAGAAGCCGTTATAGATCAGCTCGGCGTAGCGTGGCATGACCTGGTCCTTGAGATGCGCCGCCTCGCGGTCGAGCGTGATGCTCTCGATGCTGCGGTGGGCCGCCAGCAGGATGGTGCCGCCTGGGGTCTCGTAGACGCCGCGCGACTTCATACCGACGAAACGGTTCTCCACAAGATCGAGCCGGCCGATCCCGTTGGAACGGCCGAGATCGTTCAAGCGCGTCAGCAGCGCGGCCGGCGATAGCCGCTCCCCATCGATCGACACCGGGTCGCCGTGCTCGAAATCAATGGCAACCACCGTCGCCCGATCTGGCGCATCCTCCGGGCGGATGGTGCGCTGATAGACGATCTCGTCTGCCTCGACCGCCGGGTCCTCCAGGATTTTCCCCTCGGATGAAGAGTGCAACAGGTTGGCGTCGACGCTGAACGGCGCCTCGCCGCGTTTGTCGCGGGCGATCGGGATCTGGTTCTCTTCGGCGAATTGCAGCAGCCGGGTGCGGCTGCCGAGGTCCCATTCGCGCCACGGGGAGATGATCTTGATGTCCGGTTTCAGCGAATAGTACGACAGCTCGAAGCGCACCTGATCGTTGCCCTTGCCGGTGGCGCCGTGCGCCACCGCGTCAGCGCCGACTTGCTCGGCAATCTCGATCTGTCGCTGCGCGATCAGCGGCCGGGCGATGGACGTTCCCAGCAGGTACTGTCCCTCGTAGAGCGCGTTGGCGCGGAACATCGGGAAGACGAAGTCCCGCACGAACGTCTCGCGCAGGTCGTCCATGAAGATCTGCTTGACGCCGAGCAGTTCGGCCTTGCGACGGGCGGGAGCGAGCTCCTCGCCCTGGCCGAGATCGGCGGTGAAGGTCACCACCTCGCAGCGATAGGTCACCTGCAACCAGCGCAGGATCACGCTGGTGTCGAGCCCGCCCGAATAGGCGAGCACGACTTTCCTGACATCCTTTACGGCCACGGCGGCTCCCGTCTCGGCTGCTTTCCGGCGGGGAGTAGCGCCGGGGCGGCAAACCAGCAAGAAGGGCGGGCGGCGGCAGAGTCGGCCGGCTGGCCGCCCAACTGGACTTCGCGACGGCTCCGTACCCACTTTGCTTGCGGACTGACCCGTTCGGTCTCAGTCGCTATCTTGTTACTTTTCCGCGATCAAATTCCACCACCAGAGCGCGGCTCACGGTGCTAATCAGGGCTCGGGGGGGTGGTGCGTGGCAAGCCGTGCGGCGCGCAAAATGGATTACCTGGAAGACGCGTGCGATGATGCCGACGGGACGAACTGAAAATGCCACCATCATGGTCGTTGACGACGACCCTCATGTGCGCACGATCGTCGCCGAGTTCCTAGCCGATTCCGGCTACCGCGTGCTGGAGGCCGGCGGCGGTCGCGAGGCGCTGCGGATACTTGCCGATACGCCCGGCATTGACCTCGTGATCACCGATGTGCGCATGCCTGATATGTCGGGTCTCGAGTTGGCCGAGATGGCGACACATGGGCGCCTCGAACTGAAGGTCATGCTGATCTCAGGATACTTCGTGTCCAGGCAGGTCAGCCTGCGTATTCTGAAGAAGCCGTTCCGCATGCAGGAGCTGGGACAGGCCGTGCGCGATGAGCTCGAGCGGTGAGCGGGCTGGCCGCGCGCCGCTCGAACCATGCTTCCGACATCAGGCGCTTCAGCGCGGCTGGTTTCGAATGAACCTAATATAGGGGATTGCTTCGCCTTCGGCTCGCAATGACGGGCCAACTGGTGTGATCATCTCGCGGCTTAGGGTCCGCCGAGAATCGAACGAATCGTCTTGTGGCGCCCGGTCGTCCAATACATGAGTGCCCGCGCGGGCAGCGCCATACACGATTTTCCTTTCTGCTGGCAGCAAAGTCGTGGATGGCCGGGCCAAACCCGGCCATGACGGGGATGGCGCGGCCGAGGCCCGATCGACGCAGTTATTCCGTGGCGGAACCCTAGTGTCGCGGCTGAAGGCTGAACATGATTCCGCCCGGCGCAAGCTTCCCACACGCCCCTGCCCACACTGCCTATAATAGAGTCCCTGGCCGCTGATGTGATTCCCGCTGCCATCACATAGATTTCTGCGGGCGGGGGCCCATTATCGATCAGCCGCCAGGGCTCTGGTCCGCTCCCCGGCGATCCGGCCGTTGCGGGACGCGGGGATCGGGGCCGCCATCGTGGGAGGACGGACGTGCAATTTGTTCTGATTTCAGCCACAGCCGCGCTGGGTGGGCTGCTATTCGGCTACGATACCGGCGTCATTTCCGGTGCGTTGCTGTTTATCCGCAACGTCTTCCACCTCTCTACAGGCGGCCAGAGCATCGTCGCCGGCATGGTGCTGGTGGGCGCGGTGATCGGGGCGATGGTGGCCGGCAGTCTGTCCGACCGCTTCGGCCGCCGACGCGTGATCCTGGTCACCGCGTTGGTGTTCGTGATCGGGGCCCTGCTCTCCGCCTTCGCCGGCGGTGTCGGGATGCTGCTGGCGGGACGGCTGCTGATCGGCATCGCGATCGGAGTGGCCTCGATGCTGACGCCTCTCTATCTGGCGGAAATCTCGCCGGCCGCTTCGCGCGGGGCGGTGACATCGCTGAACCAGCTCTGCATCACGCTGGGCATTCTGGTGTCCTACCTGGTGGGCTATGCCTTCGCCACTACGCCGGGCGGCTGGCGCTGGATGCTGGGGCTGGGCGTGGTGCCAGGGGCGGTGCTGGCGGCCGGGATGCTGGTATTGCCGGAAAGTCCGCGCTGGCTGGCCGGGCACCAACGCCTGCCGCAGGCCGAGGCGGTGCTGCGCCGGTTGCGCGGGCCGCAGGGCGACGTGGCGGGCGAGCTGGCTGCCTTGCGCACCGATTTGCGGCGTGAGGGCGGTCGGCTGGTGCCCTGGTCGGCGTTGTTGGCCCCGGAATTGCGGCCCGCGCTGATCGTCGGCGTTGGGTTGGCGATGTTCCAGCAGATTACCGGCATCAACACGGTGATCTATTTCGCGCCGCAGATTTTCCAGGCGGCAGGTCTGTCGTCGGCCTCGGTATCGATTCTGGCCACCGCCGGGGTGGGCGCCGTCAACGTGGCCCTTACCCTGGTCGCGATGTGGCTGATCGACCGCGCCGGGCGGCGGGCGCTGCTGCTGTGGAGCCTGGGCGGCATGGCGGCAGGCCTGCTGGTGCTGGCAGGCGGTTTTGCGCTCGGCGCCTCGGGATCGCTCGGCTGGATCACCGTGGTGTCGCTCGCCGCTTATGTGGCGTTCTTCGCGGTCGGGCTGGGGCCGGTGTTCTGGCTGCTGATCGCCGAGATTTTCCCGCTCGCGGTACGCGGGCGAGCGATGAGTCTTGCGACCATCTCCAATTGGGGCTTCAACCTGCTGGTGACGGTGAGCTTCCTGGGCCTCATCAACCTGTCTGGTCGCGCCGGCACGTTCGTGATTTACGCGGTGCTGACGGTGGTTGCCATCGTCTTCACCGCGGCCCTGGTGCCGGAGACCAAGGGGCACAGTCTGGAGGAGATCGAGGACGCGTTGGAGGGCCGGCGGTCACTGGTGCCGGCCCCGCGAGGGTAAGGACATGAGGCGGCTCAGAGCGGCCATTTCCAGTTGAGGATATCCGGCGGGTCGATTCCTTCGGAATAGGCGTAGCGGCGGCAATCGAGCTGCTGATTCGTCAATGCCTCGCGCGCGTGCGATCCGCGGAGCTTGAGCGACGGAATGCGGTCAATCGCATCTATCGCCAAGGTGAAGCGATCGACCTGGTTCTGGATCGCCAACTCCATCGGCGTGTTGATGTTGCCTTTTTCCTTGTACCCGCGGACGTGGATGTTGTCGTGGTTGGTCCGACGGTAGGTCAGGCGATGGATCAGCCAGGGATAGGCATGGAAGTTGAAGATAACGGGCCTGTTCGGGGTGAACAGCGCATCGAACTCACGGTCCGAGAGCCCGTGCGGGTGCTCGGTGTTCGGTTCCAGCCGGAATAGATCGACGACGTTGACGAAGCGTACCTTCAGTTCAGGGAAATGCTGCCGCAACAAGGCGGTGGCGGCGAGAGCTTCCATCGTCGCGACGTCGCCGCAACTGGCCATGACGACGTCCGGTTCGCTGTCCTGGTCGTTGCTAGCCCATTGCCAGATTCCGGCGCCCTTCGTGCAGTGCCTCACCGCCTCATCCATGTCGAGATACACCAGGTGCGGCTGCTTATCGGCGACGATCACGTTGACGTAGTTGCAGCTTCGAAGGCAGTGATCAGCAACCGACAGCAGGCAGTTCACATCGGGCGGCAGGTAGATCCGCGTCACGTTCGGGCTCTTGTTGGCGACAACATCCAGGAAGCCAGGATCCTGATGCGTGAAGCCGTTGTGGTCCTGTCGCCAGACGGTCGACGTGATCAGCAGGTTCAGCGAGGAGATATCGGCACGCCAGGGTAACTCGCCGGATTTCTCGAGCCATTTGGCGTGCTGGTTGAACATCGAGTTCGATGATGTGGACGAACGCCTCGTAGCTGGAGAGAAAGCCGTGCCTGCCGGTTAGCAGATAGCCTTCCAGCCAGCCCTCGAGCGTGTGCTCGCTGAGCATTTCCATGACCCGCCCGTCCGGCGCCAGCTCGCCGCCATCGGCATCCTCGGGAAAGTATTCGCCGAGCCAAGCCTTCTTGGTCGCCTCGTACAGCGCGGTCAGGCGGTTGGAGGCGTTTTCGTCCGGGCTGAGGACACGGAAGTTGGACGGATTGTCGCGGACGATGTCTCGCAAGAACTGGCCCAGGATCTGTGTGGGGCCGACCTCGTTGATGCCCGGTTTGTCCGCCTCGACTGCATAGTCCCGGAAGTCCGGCAACCGCAGCGCCTTACGCAACACTCCGCCGTTGGCGTGCGGGTTGGTACCCATCCGGCGGGCGCCTTTCGGTGCGAGTTCCCGTAGCTCGGGCTGCAGGCGCCCCTCGGCGTCGAAGAGTTCATCCGGCCGATAGCTGCGCAGCCATTCCTCCAACATGGCCAGATGCGCGGGGTTCTCGTGTATCTCTGCCAGTGGCACCTGATGGGCGCGCCAGAACCCTTCGACCTTGTGCCCGTCGACCTCTTTGGGACCGCTCCATCCCTTGAGGCTGCGCAAGATCACCATGGGCCAGCGGGGCCGCTCGACCTTGGAGGGGGATTCGCGCGCCTGTTTTTGGATCCGCCGGATCTCTCGTATGCAGTGTTCCAGCGTGGCTGCCATTGCCTGGTGCATGCTGTCATGGTCGGAACCCTCGACGAAATAGGGTTCGTAGCCATAGCCGCGGAACAGGTGCTCCAGCTCTTGATGCGGGATTCGGGCAAGAATTGTGGGATTCGCGATCTTGTAGCCGTTGAGGTGCAGCACCGGGAGCACCGCGCCGTCGCGAACCGGATTGAGGAACTTGTTCGAGTGCCATGACGTGGCCAAGGGCCCGGTTTCCGACTCGCCATCGCCGACCATTACGGTCACAATCAAATCAGGATTGTCGAATGCCGCGCCGAAGCCGTGCGACAAGGAGTACCCGAGCTCTCCGCCTTCATGAATCGAACCGGGTGTCTCCGGTGTGCAATGGCTACCGATGCCGCCCGGAAAGGAGAACTGCTTGAATAGACGGCGCAGCCCTTCCTCGTCTTCGGAGATGTCACTGTAGATTTCTGAATAGGTGCCTTCGAGATAAACATTCGAGATCAGGGCTGGTGCGCCGTGCCCCGGTCCGGCAAGAAAGATGACGTCCAGATCATACTTTTTGATCAGGCGATTGAGATGGATGTAGGTAAAGCTCATTCCTGGATCGGAGCCCCAGTGGCCGAGCAGGCGTCGCTTGACATGAGTGGGCTTCAGGGGCTCACGGAGCAGCGGATTGTCCCGCAGGTAGATCATTCCGGCTGACAGGTATAGTGTGGCCTTCCAATAGGCCTGCATCCGCCGCAGCTCCGCCGCCTCGAGCGGGCTGCCTTGCACGGTGGACCTTGCCGGACCGTAGGCACTGATCGACTGAGCTTCAGTTATTGTGTCCATGGAATCCCTCCGATACCTGTCTTCGGGCAGCATGCTTTTTGTCACAGCGTGCGCTATTGATCTACATCATTCGTCCAGACGACGAACCAGGCAAACTCGGACACGAGAAAAGCCAGTTATCGGCCGTTGTTCGATCGCGGTGATGCCCCTTATTCTCACGAATTGTTGATCTCGGTCCGAGCATCAATCGCATCTGCCATCACTGCTTCGTTCCCGGAGGCACGGCGGCCCCCCTTCAAACCGCGACGAAGGGCTGCGTTTCGACTAAGACAGACTACGGCTCAACCCGTTACAGGAGGTGGCTTGGCCGACCCGGCCCACGAAGGCTGGCGTCGGGTCGCGGCGCGGCCTCGGCGGGTATTCGGCCAAGGAGCGTCAGAAAAGATTCATCAAAAAGGCGCCTGCTCGATACCGGCACCCTGTGCGTCCTCAGCCATTATGGCGACGCGCCCGGCATCAAGAATCTGGAACGGGTCTGTCGTCCAAGCGGCGGGTGCGGGGAGCATTAGCGGGTTTGAGGGAGAATTGCCATGAATGAAACAACCAACGTCATTGCCGGCCAGGACCTTCTGGAGCAGTACGGCTGCGGTCCAATCAAGTTCTCCGGACATAGCGACGCACTTTACGAGCGACATCTGCTATTCGACAATGTCATCGATCAGAACACGGCAGACGACCGCGAAAAATTCGAAGCCGCCGCCCGATCGGTTCGGGACGTGCTTTCGCAGCGCTGGGTGCACACCGAGCGCACCTATGATCAGCAGAACCCGAAGCGCATCTATTATCTGTCGATGGAGTTTCTGATCGGCCGGTCGTTGGCCGACAATGTAACCAATCTATTGCTCGAGCCCTTTGTCGAGCGAGCCGCCCGGGGAGTGAATGTCGACTGGTTCGGCCTGCTGGAGCAGGAACCAGATGCCGGGCTTGGGAACGGCGGTCTTGGGCGCCTTGCTGCCTGCTTCCTCGACTCAATGGCAACGATGCAGCTTCCGGCGATGGGCTACGGTCTGCGCTATCAATACGGCATGTTCCGGCAATCCATCGAAGACGGCTGGCAGCGTGAACGTCCGGACAATTGGCTGAGCCGCCACGATCCGTGGGAGGTGGCGCGTCCCAACGAAATCGTCGAAATCAAGCTCGGTTGCTCGTTCGAGATGCATCGCGGGAGCTTCCAGGCCGTGCCTGGCCGCCCTTCCACTGTCATTGGTGTCCCGTTCGATCGAGCGGTCGTTGGCTATGGCGGCAAAACCATCAATACGCTTCGACTCTGGAATGCCGCATCACACGATTATTTCCAATTTGAGGAATTCAGCCGCGGCGATTTTGTTGGCGCCCAGGTCGGCAGTATCGCAGCCCACACACTGACCCGCGTGCTGTACCCTGATGACTCCACCGAGATGGGGCAGGAGCTGCGCTTTGTGCAGGAGTATTTTCTTGTTGCCTGCTCGCTCGCCGATCTCATGCGTCGGTTTCGACGCAACAATGCCGACTGGCGTAGTCTTCCTGACAAGGTTGCGATTCAACTCAACGATACGCATCCCACATTGGCAGTACCCGAGCTCATGCGCATTCTGCTGGATGATGCACATCTCGAATGGGACGAGGCCTGGGATCTGACGCAACGAACCCTGGCCTATACGAATCATACGCTGCTGCCTGAAGCGCTTGAGAAGTGGCCGCTACACTATTTTCAGCAGATCCTGCCACGGCATCTGGAGATCGTATTTGAGATCAATCGCCGTTTGCTCGCCGAGGTTCGGCGACGCTATCCAGGCGACGAGCCCCGCGTCGGCCGCGTTAGCCTGATCGAGGAAGGCTCGGAGAAGAAGGTTCGAATGGCGAACCTGGCGATCGTCGGCTCGCACAGCACCAACGGGGTCGCCGCAATCCACTCCGGGCTGCTGCGTACGACGACGGTCAAGGATCTGGCCGAAGTGTTTCCAGAGCGCTTCAACAACAAGACCAACGGCGTCACGCCGCGGCGCTGGTTGCTGCTGGCGAACCCGGGGCTGTCCCGCGTCATATCTGACGCAATTGGCGATGGGTGGACAACCGATCTTGGGCAGATCGCGAAGCTGAAGCCTCTTGCGGCCGATTCCGCGTTCCGCGACGCCTTTTGGCGAGCCAAACGCGACGCCAAATCGCAGTTCGCCAACTGGTTGAAGGCGACTTGCGGGCAGACGGTCGATCCCGACAGCATCTTCGACTGCCAGATCAAGCGTATCCACGAATACAAACGGCAGATGCTCAACGCGCTTCGCATCATCGTGCTGTACAATCGATTGAAGGCGAATCCGGAGCTTGACATGGTGCCGCGGACCTTCTTTTTTGCCGGAAAGGCCGCTCCGGGATACGTGTTCGCCAAGCTTATCATCAAGTTTCTGAACAACCTGGCGGGCACGATCGACGGCGATCCGGTGACGCGCGGCCGGCTGAAAGTCGTGTTCCTGCCGGATTATTGCGTGTCCTTGGCCGAGCGTCTGATACCGGCGGCCGACGTCTCCAATCAGATCTCGACGGCGGGTTACGAAGCGAGCGGCACGAGCAACATGAAATTCATGATGAATGGAGCGCTCACCATCGGCACGCGAGATGGTGCGACGATCGAGATGGCAGAGGAGGCGGGCGAGGAGAACTTCTTTCTGTTCGGACTCAGCGCACAACAGGTCGCCGACAGCCGCGGTTGGTATAGCCCATATTGGCATTACGGCAACGAGCCCGAAACCCGGGCCGCCTTGGATCTGATCTCCGAGGATTATTTCAGCCAGTACGAGCGCGGCGCCTTCGCGCCGCTGCACGATGCACTATTGGCGCAAGGGGATCGCTACATGCATCTTGCCGATCTCGGGTCTTATCTGGACGCCGATCGGAAGCTGTGTGAACTTTATCGTGATGGCGACGAGTGGGCCAGCAAGGCGATCCTCAACGTAGCCGGCTCTGGTAAATTCTCCAGCGACCGGACGATCGCCCAATACGCAGCGGAAATCTGGAACGCGAAACCTTGCCCGATACCATAGGAAGGCGCACGCAGATGACGATCTCGCCACTCGCCGGCAAGCCCGCACCGCGAGAGATGCTGGTGGATCCGGCCCGTCTCGAACGCGAGTATTTCGAATGCCGGCCCGATCCGGATGACCCTGCCCAGCGGGTCAGTTTTGGCACCAGCGGGCACCGTGGCTCGCCCTTGCATGGCTCGTTCACCGAGGCACACATCCTGGCGATTACCCAGGCCATATGTGACTATCGGCGCGCGCAGGGTACCGCTGGACCCCTGTACATGGGCAAAGACACGCACGCGCTCTCTGGACCGGCACAGCGTACCGCACTCGAAGTTCTCGCGGCCAACGAGGTGCCTACTATCATCCAGCGAGATGACGGGTTCACGCCGACCCCGGTCGTGTCGCACGCCATCCTGATGCATAACCGCTCACGGAGTGATCGCCTCGCCGATGGCATTGTCATCACCCCCTCGCACAACCCGCCGGAGGATGGTGGGTTCAAGTACAATCCGACCAATGGCGGGCCTGCCGATACCGACGTGACCCGATGGATCGAGCGGCAGGCCAACCAACTTTTGGGAGCCGCCAATGAAGCCGTGAAGCGCGTGCCGTTGAAGATCGCCATGAGCGCGGAAACGACGCACGAGGAAGATCTCATGCTTCCTTATGTCAACGATCTGTCCAATGTCGTTGACATGGATGCCATTCGCGCCGCCCGGCTTACCCTGGGGGTCGACCCGCTTGGCGGCGCCGCCGTGCATTACTGGGAACCGATCAATACGATCTATGGCTTGGAAATCGCGGTCGTCAACTCGCAGGTCGATCCGACCTTCTCGTTTATGACCGTTGACCACGACGGCGTTATCCGCATGGACTGCTCCAGCCCGTACGCGATGGCCCGACTCGTCGGACTCAAGGACCAGTATCGTGTTGCCTTTGCCAATGATCCGGACTCAGATCGGCATGGCATCGTCACACCGACAGCGGGGCTGATGAACCCCAACCATTACCTGTCCGTTGCGATCTGGTATCTGCTGACGCATCGCCCCGATTGGCCGACAACGGCCGCGGTCGGCAAGACCCTGGTCAGCAGCAGCATGATCGACCATGTCGTCAACAAGCTGGGCCGTCGACTGTCCGAGGTACCCGTAGGTTTCAAGTGGTTCGCGCCAGGTCTGTTCGACGGTTCGTACTGCTTCGGCGGCGAGGAGAGTGCCGGCGCCAGCTTCTTGCGCCGCGACGGCAGCGCGTGGACGACAGACAAGGATGGGCTGATCATGGACCTGCTGGCAGCCGAGATCACCGCTCGCACCGGTAAGGATCCCGGCGAGCACTACAACGCACTGACCGAGGAATTCGGCACGGCTTACTACACGCGCATCGATGCACCGGCAACGTCCGAGCAGAAGGAGCGGCTGGCGCGGCTGGCACCCGATTCTGTCACTGCGGCGGACCTTGCCGGCGAACAGATCACGCAAAAGCTCACTCGCGCTCCAGGGAACGACGCTCCTATCGGCGGTCTCAAGGTTGTCACGCGCAGCGGTTGGTTTGCGGCGCGCCCATCCGGTACCGAACCCGTCTATAAGATTTATGCCGAGAGCTTTAAGAGCGAGCAGCACCTGCAGGCGCTGGTGGCGGACGCACAGCAGATCGTGCGCGACGCTTAGGTAGGTGGTCTCGCCGGCCATCCCGCTAGAGCACGTTTAGGGTGACTGGAATCGGCAACGGGTTGTAGCCTAGGCGTCCGGCACCCTCACCCGCCGCGCTGCCGTGCGGCGACCTCTCCCGCAGGGAGGCTGTGAAGCAATCGACTTGCCGGTGACCGAAGCGCGGGTCGACACGGCGGGCGCAGGGCGGAGGTGAGCCGGCACAGCGGTTGAAACGCGGCCAGAAGGACCGCTCCACCCGTCTGCCGAGTACCTCCCGCGCCGGCCGCCCGCCCAGGTTGTACTTCGCCGTGCCGCGGACGCATTTCACCCCGCGGGCGCCGCGATCGGCTGCGCCGCGGCGTCGCGCAGCACCAAGGCGCGCAGCAGATTGTGCGCGACAGCGAACCACAACAAGACGGCTCGGACCTTCTGGCAGCCACGCACCAGCAAACGCCCGACCCCACAATTGCGCAGATGGGCATTGATGCACTCGTGCTTGGCGCGCTCGCGGTATACCGTCTTGCCCGCCTCGCTCGCCATCCGCTCGCGCCATTTCGCCGTCCCCGGACCGTCGCTCTTGCGCGGCGCCGTGGGATCGGTCTTGTGCTTGTTGTCCGACGGCGGGGCGAACACTTCGATGCCGGCGGCATGGGCGCGTTCGATATCGTCCAGCTTGCTGAAGCCGCCATCCACCAGATACTGCTGCGGCGTCTGCCCATAGGTCTCGACGATGCGCTGCTGCATCGGCGCCATCAGCCCGCCGTCCGAGCCGGTGGTGTCGAGATCGACCGCGACGATCAGCTGGGTCTGCGGGTCGCTGACGAACTGCCCATTATAGGCCGGCCGATAGCCGCCATCGGCCATTTTCATGACTCTCGCCTCGGCATCGGTGGTCGAGGCCCGTGGCGGCTTCTGCTTCGCGGTGTCTTTCCGATGGGTCTTCTCGCGGCGCGCCCGTTCCGCTTCCAGTTGTTGCATCCGTTCCAGCGCTGCCTTGGTCCGCTCGACCTGTTCCCGCGCCGCCCGTTCGCGCGCCGCGCGCTGTCGCGCCGTGCTCGCCGCCGGGTCCGCCTCCAGTTCCGTCTTCAACTGCTCCACCCGCTTCTCGGCCTCCGCCAGCAGCTCTTCCAACCGGGAACGCCGCCGATATGAGCTCGATCCCGCCGAGGCACGGATGCGGACTCCGTCCTGCGCCAGCCGTTGCAGGTTCACCAGTCCTTCCGAAACCAGCGCCGTCACGCCCTGCGCCAGCAAGCGGTCGAGCAGCGCCACTTGACTGACCCGGAAATCCGCCAGCGTATGGTAGTTCATCGACACCCCGCCGCAGATCCAGCGATAGGCAACATGGGCCTCGCATAGGCGCGCCAGCTCGCGGGCGCTGCCGACCCCCTCGATCGTGGCGTAAAGCCACAGCGCCATCAGGATCTTCGGGTCCGCCGGCGGACGGCCTGGCTCGCCGATCCGGGCCTTGATGCCCGCCAGCAGATCGCTCAGCTCCAGCGTCTCGACGAAGGCCCAGACCGCTCGTGCCGGATGCTCCGTCGGCAACAGGCTGTCCAGGTCAACCACTTGGAACTCGGGCTGGTCACGCTGGGCCAGCCGCAACCGAACCGGTGCCTCGCTCGCCGGCGCAGATGCCTTGCTCGGCTCCGCCACGTCCTCGAACAGACCCTCAGTCGCCGACATTGCCGATCTCCGAATCGTGCGAGATCGCAGCGAATCGCAACGAGTCCTGTCGCGCAACCCCCGATCGTCAGAGATCCGGGCGGGAGGATGAAAAATTCACAGCCTCAGGGCGGGAGAGGTGTAGGGGACTGGGAGTTCGGTCGTGCAGCCGGCGGGTGGAATCATGCGTGTCAGCATCGTGCTTGTGTTCCTTCTTCTGCCACTCTGGGCGCAGCTTGCGCAGGCGCAGCAGCCGGGGCAGAGCACCGGCGGCCCCGCTGCCGTCCAGCCGCCGCCGTCCGCCGCGCCCCCCGCGATTCCCCTCGCTCTATTCCCCGCCGTTCGGTACCGACCATCTGTTGGGCGACTGGCTTGGCGCACGGACGTGGCTTGAGGACCACGGCATCGATATCGGGCTCAACTACTTCTCGGAGACCGCCGCCATTGTCGAGGGTGGCCAGCGGCAGGGGATCGACTATACGTCGCAGATCGGGCTTTCGATCGATCTCGACGGCGGGAAGCTGCTCGGCCTGCCCGGCTTCGCCCTGCATTCCGTGATCGTGCAGCGCAACGGGCGCAGCGCGAGCGCGGATTTCCTGGACGACGACCTGGATGCGGTGCAGCAGATCTTTGGCGGAGGCGGCAACGTGGGCGCCCACCTGGTGTATCTGTACGGCGAGCAGACCTTGGACAACGGAAGGGTGGACATCGCGGCGGGCCGGCTGCCGGTGGGCAACTACTTCGCGTCCTCGCCGCTCTACTGCGACTTCATGAACGTGATCTTCTGCGGCAACCCGCACCCGCTGCCGGTCTATCCCGGCGAGCCGGACTGGCCGGCCGCGACCTGGGGCGGCCAGGCGCGTGTATTCGTCGTTCCCACCGTCTACGTGATGGGCGGGTTGTTTCAGGTGAATCCGAACTTCGGCGGCAATTCAGGCTGGGCTCTGTTCCAGCAGGGCACCACAGGCCTCAGCGTCCCGCTCGAGATCGGCTGGATACCGAGCTTCGGACCGAACCACCTGCTCGGCCACTACAAGTTCGGTTTCGATGAGGACACCTCGACTTATCCCGACCTGTACACCAGCACCAGCGGCCAGCCGATCGCGGTGAGCGGACTGCCGGGCCAGCCGCATAACGGGCGACGCATGTATTACGTGCTGGTGGACCAGATGTTCGTGCGCACCGGGCAGGGCGACACCGACGGTCTGATCGCGTTCGGCGGCTGGGTGCATGCCGATCACGACACCTCACCGTTGGAGAACCAGGTGTTCGGGGGTGTGGTCTCGACCGCCTCCTTCATCGGTCGTCCGCAGGACACGCTGGGCGTCGCAGCGAGTTGGTTTCAGGTGAGCGGGTCGCTGACGGGAACTCAAGAACTTGAGCAGATGCTCGGCCAGCCGCTGACCGGCGGCGGGCTCGGCACGCCTGTGGGCGTGCAATCGCACGAGGAGGAGCTGGAGGCGATGTACACCGCCACGGTGTATCGCGGCGTGGCCCTCATGCCCGACATCCAGTACATCATCCATCCAGGCGGCACGTCGCGCACGCGGAACGCGCTGTCAATCGGGCTGCAGACCAACGTGACGTTCTGACCAAGATTGCCTGGATGGGCGGTCAAGGGCGGAAGCATCGCTGATCTTCGACGCCATCCGAGTCCAATTTTATGGTCACGGCGGTCCGCCGATTTGCGGTTTTGTACCTGCACGTGCACATCGCGGAAGAGTGCAAGCACGCACCCGCCGGGCTGCGACCGACGGCAAGCCGAAAACGCTGACACTTTCCTCCGTCATTCCCGCGCAGGTAGGAATCCAAGCGACGGCACGAAATCCGAGACAGTCCCGTGGATGCCTGCTTGCGCGGGAATGAGAGGCGAGGGTCGCTCTGTCGGCCGGTTGGTATCAGAGGCTATCGTAGATGGGCCGCCTCGTGAACCTCCGAGCGCCCGCCGAGGACGCGGACCTCGGAGATTCTGAGACGCGGGGCCCGTATCAGGACTCCTCATGGGTCGTAGTAAACACCTTGGCGTGGAGCTCCAGATTCGTTCGGGTCCCAGCGAACTGCGTGAGGCATTTCGAGGCAGGCCGCAGCGTCGGCACTGGCTGCCGCTTGGGGCTGACAAGCCGCGTCCGCGACCTGCCAAGAGCTAGGGTCGGAACAGGCTGAAACGCCAACTACGGTCGCAAGTAGAAGGGCCTTGCACATGTTGGCCACAGTGAAACTTTGGCGGAACATCGAGACTGCCTCCTTCGGCAGAACATATCAGTCGAACGGCGTAACGGGATGCGGGGCAGCGCTGGCACGCTGCGAGTTCGCCTCTTTTCGCGCCTGTTCAGAAGCTGTGCTGCGGTGCAGCATAAGCCAAATGAATTCTGCGACTTCGACCATCCGGATTTGGAATGGTGGTCGCGGGCGCCGGACTTGCCCAGCGAAGCGGCCGCACAGTCCTGCATCGCGCCAGGCTACGCTGCGTGGATCAGCTGCGGGCGCGCGAGGGCGCGGTCCAGCATTTGCCGTTAGTGCTCGCGTGGGCAGAGCCAAGCTGGAACGCGGCAGACGGTCGCCTCTCAGGCTGTTTCTGTGGTGCGGCTGCCCTGAAGGTTACGTGCCCAGCAGCACTGGAGGGCAAGCAAGGCGAGAAGGCTGCTCGCTGCGGATCTCACCAGTCTCGCAGACCGCTGGCCATTATTGATCCCCCGCCGATCACCCCCCCAGCGGCGACCAAGCCGGGTCCGAAGCACCCGTCGGCGTGACAATATCCCGCCGGTTGAATCCGGTAATATCGATCGAGGCCAGATGTGACGAGAACCCTTCGCCACGGCTACCGGTGGCGCGCGTGGTACCGAAATACATCAGCACCCGTCCGTTTGGGCTGAAGGTCGGCCCCTCGACGTCCCAGCCCTCGGCCAGAAGCCGCTCACCGCTGCCATCGGGCGCCATCACCCCGATCGAGAAATTCGATTCGTCGCCGCCATAGCGGGTGAACGCAATCAGATCGCCGCGCGGCGACCACACCGGCGTGCCATAGCGTCCATGGCCGAAGCTGATCCGCCGCGCCCCACCGCCGCCCGCCGACATTATGTAAAGCTGGGGGTCGCCGTCGCGGTCGGAGTTGAACACGATCTGGGACCCGTCCGGGCTGTAGCACGGGCTGACATCAATCGAGTCCGCGTTGGTGAGCTGCCGGCTTGTGCGGCTCCCCAGCTCCACCACCACGATCGCAGAGCCCTGGCCGCGCGCCAGCGCCATGATCACGCTGTTGCCGTCCGGCGAAAAGCGGGGCGCGAAGGTCATGCCCGGAAAATCGCCGAGCACGCTCTGCGCCCCGGAGCCGAGATTGAACAAATAGACGCGCGGCCGGTCATTCGCGTAGCTCATGAATGCGATCTGGTCGCGCTTGGGCGAGAAGCGCGGTGTCAGCACTGGCCAGGCGCCGTCCGTCAACGTGCGGTAGTTGGCGCCGTCCTGGTCCATGATCGCCAGCCGACGCGTCTGCCGCCCGCGCGGTCCGGTCAACGCCACATAGACGATGCGCGTGTCGAAATACCCGCTCTCGCCCAACAGTCGTTGATAGATCGCATCCGCCATGATATGCGCGATGCGCCGCCAGTTGCTCTGTGTGGTGGTGTACGCGGTGCCCTGTAGCTGGGTCTGCGGCAGCACGTCCCACAGGCGGAACTCCACCCGCACCTCGCCGCCGCCCTGCGAGGCGGTGCGTCCGGTCACCAGCGCCTGCGCGCCGATCGCCGCCCAGTTCTGGAAGTCCGGCACGTCGGAGGTCGGGTTCGCCGCCGCCTGGATGTATGCCTGCGGGTTGATCACCCGGAACAGCCCGCAACTTGCGAGATCGTTGGAAACCACCTGAATGATGTCGCTGCCGAGCTGCTGTGACGCCGGGTCGGCGCCGGCCAGCGCCGGCAGCGCGATCGGAATTGGCGCGGCGCGGGCGCGGTTCACGTCGATCACCGCGCTCTGCGCCGACGATGCAGCGGGGGGAGCCGCCGGCGCAGCGGCGGGCGGTGTTTGCGCGCGTGCGACCGCCGGCAGCACCAGCGATCCGGCTGCGCCGGCAGCACTCGCCAGCAAGGCGCGCCGCGGCATCCGGACCCGGTGAGTCAGCAGCGGAGATGTGGTCTGGTCGGTCATCGGCGCATCTTTCATGTTGGCCGGGCGGAACGGGATCAGGGGCTGAAGCGGAACGTCAGGACGTTGACCTTGCCCAGCATGCTCGGCGGCAGGGGCAGGTTGGCGCAGGCCGGGTCCATCACCGCGCGCACCGCCCGCTCGGCAAAAGCGCGGAACCGCGGGTCGGCAAGCCGGCCCTGGTCCGCCGGCGCTACATTGGCAACCCGTACCTCGCCGGTCGGGTCCGTGGTGACGGTGAGCAGCGCCTGCATCTTGTCGAGGTCGAGCGCGCCGGGGTCAGTGGTCCAGCATGGCCGCACGTGATCGCCGATCGCCCCGCGTTCTGCCGCGGTCAGGGCGGCGGTGTCGTTGCCCGTGGGACTGCCGCCGCTGTTCGGCAAGCCGCCCTGCGCCGGGTTATAGCGCGCGGTCGGCGCTTTCTGCTGGCGGGTCATCGCCCGCGAGCTTCTCCAGCGTGTTGTCGAGCGCGTCGCTCTCAGGCGCCGGGTTCTTGGTCGGGTTGGGCTGGGCCGTGTGGCTGGGCATCGGCGGTGGCGGCACTGGGAGGGGGGAAGCGGGAGAACGGGAGACGGCTGGGCCGGGGTCGGTGCGGGTTGCGCTGCTGCCTGGGACGGAGGCGGCGGCGCCACCGGAGCGGGTGCAGGCGTGGGCAGCGGCGGCACAGGCAGGGGCGGGGTCGGCACCACGGTCGTTGCAGCCGGTGCAGGAGGTGGCGGCGGGGGAGGGGGCGGAGGCGGCGGTGCGGACTCGTTCGGCTGTGGCTCCGGTGGCTGGAAGGCGGGCGGCACCGGCAGCGGCGCCGGCGCGGGAGCTGGTGCAGGCAGCGTGGCCGGAGCCTGCGCCTTCATTGTGGACGGCGCCGTGCCCTGGAACACCATGTCTACGGCCTCCTCGGGCGGCGCTTCAGGCGGTCGGAAGAACGGCACGCCGAGAAGCAGCGCCAGCAAGATCAGCACGTGCACGGACGCCGAGACTGCCGCGCCGCGCCGCAGCTCCGGGGTCATGCCCGACGGCATCAACCCGCCCCACATGGTCAATCCGGTCCGCGCACGGCTGGCCTCAGCCGTTTTTGGCCTGCGCCGGCGGCGTCGATTGTGAGGCGGGCGCCGGAGCTTTTGGCGTGGCGGGCGCAGCGGCGGGGGCGGCGGGCGTTGACGCCGGAGCGGTTGGCGTTGTCGGCGGCTGTGCCAGCAAAGCGACCTTGGTGAAGCCGCCCTGGGTGATCGTGCCCATCACCTGCATCACCAGCCCGTAGGAAATATCCTTGTCCCCGCGGACGAAGATTCGCCGGTCGTTATTGTTCTGCGACAGGGCCTGCAGCTTGGCGACCAACTCGGGCATCTGCACCTCTTCGTTCTGCAGGTAGATCTTGCCCTCGGCGTTGATCGAGACCGTCAGCGGCTCGCTATCGGTGTTCAGTGGCTTGGCGTCGGTCTTCGGCAGATCGACCGACACGCCGGAGGTCATCAGCGGCGCGGTGACCATGAAGATGATCAGCAGCACCAGCATCACATCGACGAGCGGGGTGACGTTGATCTCGGACAGCGGCCGGTAGCGGCCGCGCGGTCCCTTGCTCAGCGGGCCGACAGCCATGGCTCAAGCCCTTTCTTCGCTTTGCCGCGACAGGATGGCGCTGAACTCGGCACCGAAGCCTTCCAGCCGGGCGGCGAAGCGCGCCAGATCGGTGCTGATCTTGTTGTAGGCAAGCACGGCGGGGATCGCCGCCACCAAGCCGATCGCGGTGGCGAACAGCGCCTCGGCGATGCCCGGCGCCACCACCGCGAGATTGGTGTTGTGCATCGAGGCGATGGCCGAGAAGCTGTGCATGATCCCCCACACCGTGCCGAACAGCCCGATGAAGGGCGCCGTCGCGCCGACCGAGGCGAGGAACACCATCCAGCGCTCCAGCCGGTCCATCTCGCGCTGCGCGGTCACGCTGATGGCGCGATCGATGCGCTCGCGCACGCTGGTGCGGCTGACATCGGCACCGGCCACGCGCACGGTGCGCCGCCACTCGCCCATCGCCGCACCGAACACTGCCGCCATCGGATGGGAGGGCCGCGCGCCTTCCTGATCGAACAGCTCGTCCAGGCTGCCGCCGGACCAGAACCGGTCCTCGAACCCATCGGCGTCCTTGTTCACCTTGCGCAGGCTGGACCATTTCTCGAACACCACGGCCCAGACCCAGACGCTGGCGGCGAGCAGGCCGACCATAACCATCTTGACCAGGATGTCGGCTTCGAGAAACAGTCCCCAGAGCGACAGATCGCCGCCCGCCGTTCCCAGACCCACCGCATCGACTGCGCGATCCACCGTATCTACTCCTCTCGGGCGGCCGGCCGGGCCGCCTGCATGTCACTCAACACCGCCCGCCAGCGCGGCGGGATGCGCGCCGGCCAGTGGCCACCCGGCGGCACGCATGCCAATTCGACTTCCAACACGGCGCACGAGCCAGCGGGACCCTGCACGTCCTGCCGCAGCACCAGGGCGGCAGCGCGCATCGACACCGGCTCGGTCACCACCTCGAGCGACTCGTCGAGTCGGGCGGGGCGGAGATAGTCCACTTTGATGCGTCGCACCACGAACATCAGGTTGTACTCGCGCAGCAAGTCGGCATGGGCGATGCCGAGATCACGCAGGGCTTCAGTGCGCGCCCGCTCGGCAAAGAGAAGATAGTTCGCGTGATACACGATACCGGCGGCGTCGGTATCCTCGTAGTACACGCGCAAGCGGTAGTGATGCCGGCCTTCCGCCACGGTGGCGATGGGATTGCCGCTCATCCATCGTCCCGCAGCAGATCGAGCTGGTCGGGGACGCGCGCGGGCGCCGGCAGGTTGAGATGACGCCAGCCGGGTTCGCCCAGCATGCGGCCGCGGCTGGTGCGCAGCACGAGCCCTTCCTGGATCAGGAACGGCTCGATCACGTCTTCCAGCGTGTCGCGCGCCTCGGCCAGGGCGGCGGCCAGGGTTTCGACGCCGACGGGACCGCCGGCATGGTGTTCCGCGATGCGCAGCAGGTAGCGCCGGTCCATAGCGTCGAGGCCGAGGGCGTCGACTTCGAGCCGGGTCAGGGCGGCGTCTGCCACCTGGCGGTCCACCGTCGCCGAGCCGCCGACCGCAGCGAAGTCGCGCACCCGGCGCAGCAGGCGCCCGGCAATCCGCGGCGTGCCGCGGGAGCGGCGGGCGATCTCGGCGGCGCCGTCCGCGGTCAGATCGACGCCGAGTTTCTCCGCACCGCGCCGGACGATCAGTTCGAGTTCTGCCGGGGTGTAGAACACCAGCCGCAGCGGGATGCCGAACCGGTCGCGCAGGGGCGTCGCCAGCAGGCCGGCGCGGGTGGTGGCGCCGATCAGGGTGAACGGCGGCCAGGTCGATGCGCACCGAGCGCGCCGAGGGGCCCTCGCCGATGATCAGGTCGAGCTGGAAATCCTCCATGGCGGGGTAGAGCACTTCCTCGATCGCCGGCTGCAGCCGGTGGATCTCATCGATGAACAGGACATCCCTGGGTTGGAGGTTTGTCAGGATTGCGGCGAGGTCGCCGGCGCGCTGGATCACCGGGCCGGAGGTGGCGCGGAAGCCGACGCCGAGCTCGCGGGCGACGATCTGGGCGAGCGTGGTCTTGCCGAGGCCGGGGGGGCCGTGCAGCAGTACGTGGTCCAGGGCTTCGTTGGGGTTCCGTTCGGCGCGGGTGCGGGCCGCCCGGATGAAGACGGCGAGGTTCTCCCGCGTGGCGGTTCTGGCCGATGAACTCGGCCAGCGACTGGGGGCGCAGCGAGGCTTCGGCGGCGTCTTCCTCGCGGCGGGCGGCCGAGACGGTGCGGCCTTCGGAGTCACTCATGGCGGTTCAGGTTCCGATGCGCGTCGGCCCCCTCCCTGCGGCCCCCTCCCGCAGGGGGAGGGGAGCCTTCGTGCGCCGTCACCCCGTGATCCCCTGGCTTGTGCGTTGCGCCAGTTCCTTCAGGCTTTCACGGATCACCGCATCCAGCCCAGCGGCCTCGCCGAGCCGGTCCACTGTGCGGGCGACGACCGGCAATGCCTCCGGGCGGCGGTAGCCAAGATTGACCAGGGCGGAGGCGGCGTCCTCGGCCACGCTGGGCAGGCGCGTCGGCGTGATCGCCGGCACGCCGGGGGCCGAGGGCATGGCACCGGCCTTTTCGCGCAGCTCGGTCAGCAGCCGCACCGCGAGGCGGGCGCCGACCCCGGACGCGCGCGTCAGGCTGGCGCGGTCGCCGGCGGCGATGGCGGTGACGAGGTCGCGCGGTGAAAGAGCCGACAGCACTGAGAGCGCGACCTTGGCGCCGACTCCCTGCACCGTGGTCAGCAGGCGGAACCAGTCGCGCTCGGCTGAATCGGCAAAGCCGTAGAGCAGGATGGCGTCCTCGCGCACCAGCGTTTCGATCAGCAGCACCGCGGGCTCCGGCGGCGAGGGCAGGGCGGCGAGCGTCCGCGTCGAGGCTTGCACGAGGTAGCCGACGCCGTTCACGTCTATCACGCAGCTTGTCTCGTCGCGTTGCGCGACGCGGCCGGTGAGGCGGGCGATCACCCGACGCCGACCTTGCGGTTCCAGGCGAGGCGGGTGGCGCGGTGATGCGCGTGGCAGATGGCGACCGCCAGTGCGTCGGCGGCGTCGGCGCGGCGGATGGCGGCGCCAGGCAATAGGCGGCGAACCATCATTTGCACCTGTTCCTTGGCCGCGGCGCCGGTGCCGACCACCGCGAGCTTCACCGCCATGGCGCCATATTCGGTAACTGGGATACCGGCGAGCGCGCCGGACAGCAGGGCGACGCCGCGGGCGTAGCCGAGCTTCAGCGTGGCGGCGCCGTTGCGGTTGACATAGGTCTCCTCGATGGCGGCCTCGTCCGGGCGTTGAGTTGCGATCAGCGCGGCCAGTGCATCGTGAAGGGCGCGCAGGCGTGTGGGGACGTCCTGCGTGTGGTCGGTGGCGATGACTCCGTCGGCGACGTGGCGCAAACGGTTGCCCTCGGCCTCGATGACACCCCAGCCAGTGAAGCGCAGGCCAGGGTCCAGGCCGAGCAGGCGGGTAGCGCGAATTGGGGGGTGAGGGGGCATATGGTGAGCACATTATATCAGACGGGCGTTTAGGACTGCGGACGCCGCCTGCCGGTCCCGACGCCTATACCCAGCAAGACAGCCATCTGGCGCGTAACCGTACGCATCGTCGTGCGGTCGAGACGACCGATCACCTCGCCCATGTCGGAGAGGCGAACCGTCTGCGGCCAGCCCACCATGACCTGCGACGCCATGCGCAGTCCCGTCTCCTTACCGGATGCCACGTCGATCCGCATGCTGATGTCCATGCGCAGTTCCGTGGTGATCGGCAGCACGGTCGCGTAGGGCAGTTCGGCCATCAGGTCCGACCGGACCACGACAGCCGGCCGCGCCTTGTCGCGCGGCAGTCTGACCAGAACCACAATGCCCCGCCGGGCCTCCGCGAGCCCTAGTGCCATCCCTCGATTCGGCTCGCGAGCTGGGCGAAATCCTCTGCCACAGCGTCCTCGTCAGCCGTCAAATGTGCGAGGCGACGGCACTCGTCTGCCAACCGCGCCTGGTAAGCCGGGTCCTGCACATCCGGAAGCCAGAGCACGACCGGCCGCAAGCCGCGTTTGCGCTGCGCGGCGCGATGACGGGCGATCCGGTCGCGAGAGGATGCACGAGTTTCCATCCGTTACAGGTAACGCATCGCGGGGCGCATTGCGAGGGTGACAGCGCGGCCGATACGTTCGCCGCGGGCTCCCATCCGCCGTCCCAACGCAGGCGGAGTTGGCGGCGCCGTTTCGGTTGAGATAGGTCTCCTCGATCGCGGCCTCGTCAGGACGCTCGGCTGCGATTGGTCAGTCCCTCGTCCTCGCCACGTCGATGCGCGGCCATTGCCTGGGCATGGTCGCGCGTATCCACAAGGTCGTCGTAATCGGCGCGACTCATGAGCACCAGCTCTTCGCCGCCTGGCGTGGTGATAGTCTGAACGTGCATGATGGAGTTCCTTTCAGCGGTAAGCATCGCCGCGCGGGGCGATCTTGAATGGGGGCGAGCCCTTGTAACGCTGTTTGCGACGTCCACTCCTCGGCCGACCTCGTCGAGTTGAGCACTGTCCACGGATAAATGTGCCGACGGCCGCCAGCGCTTCACGCCCCATCTTGAGCTGCTGGTAGAACGGATGCTCCGGCGCCAGACGATAGCCAAGCGCGAGCGTACGCGCCTGTGCTTGCCTGCCGGCCTCGGCGACCATGTGTCGATGGCTTTCGATCGAACCGGAGATGTAGCCGCCCCCGTGCAGAAATATTATCACGCGGTTTGGATCCGCGCCCGGCGCCAACGTCCATTCCGCAGGTACGCCACTGGCATCGACACGTTCAGTCCGAACATCGGATGCCAAGGCGTAGCGGGCCCCCATCGCGTCGAGCCGCTCGCGCCGTTCCGCTAACTCGACTGGTCGCGGGCGTGCTCGCAGAAGCTCGCGAATGGCATCGATCTCAGGATTGCTCATCGTATTCCCCATTGAACCGATCGCAGCTTGGCCGCATCGGATTGCAGCAATGAGCCCGCCACCTTATTCGCAATGAAGTGACTAGTCGACGTGTCCTGATGCGTGCGATGTCTCTGAATATCGCGTTCGATGTCCGTGACAAGCGTTCCCACTCGTAGTCAAGTCAGGCACCTATTACAACGCGCTACGGCCGCGGTTCAGTGCGACTTGGCAGCTTCACCCCCAGATTCCGATCATCCTCTGGCAGCGCCGGGCGAGGACACGTGTCCTTGGAACATTTACAACCCAGGCTGGCGATCATAAACCTGCCGGTTTGCCGGAAATGGATAGCGAAATGTCGGCTTCGACAGCGTCTGGACACCGTGACTGGGAAACTTTATCATCGGTGACGCCCGAGTTGGTCGACGGCACCTGCTGGACACGGGCCGTCGGCGGATGTGGAGTAGAGGCCCTTCTGCGTGGAGAAAAACCAATGAAGCAAACCGCATCTCTGGTGATCGCCCTCTCAGGCGTGCTTGCGCTCGGGGGTATCTTCGGACAATCCACCCTGGCCCAGGCCCCACCCCCTGGTCGCGGCTATGTCGGTCGGGCCGCATCCACGGTCGCGGGATGTCCCTACATCGAATGGCGCCTAGCCATTGCAGCGAACGGGACGGACGTCCACGGGATCGCGATCTACTCCGACTTGAGTGGCCTGAGCCAGGTGACCGGTACCGTAAACAGTGCAGGGCAGTTCCAACTGGAGTTCAAGTCGTTCATGGGGAACGGGCCGGTCGGAACCGTGCAGGGGACACGGGATCGGCACGGAAGGCTCGTGGCCAAGATGACCGGTGAGGGCTGCGCCAACATGGAACTTGACCTGAACCCGACAGCGAACCTCAACAGGTCCGCAGGCCGGGCTACGCAGGTCCAATAGGTGTTCGAGCGGAGACGGCCGAATCCGGCTCGAACCGGCAACCCTGCACGCAGGTCACGTTGATCGCCTAGCTCCAGCCTAGCAATTAGGGGCCGTTTGACGAAACGTAGCGTTCCCAGCGCAGAGCTGGGCTCGCTGCGCCGTGCTGTCTGTTTTGCCGCGCTTGGCGTGGCGGAGGCGGCACACTGTGGGTGGAGCATCTAACACAGGCCATGTTCGCGCTTGATCGCGCATATGAAATGGGGCCACAGAACCCGGAGTAGAAATCGCACGAGCCGTTCAAGGCGGTGCTGTCGAACGATCTGCCAGCCCTGGCGCATTTCTCCAAGCGTGGGCGGAGATCATCGTCGCTACTCATGCCGGCATGAGCCGGGCGAGTCGCTCAACAGCGTCTCGGCCGATCCGACCTGGATCAGCAGAGGCGGCAGGCCGTGCAGATCGGCATGGATCGGGGAGACGAGCGGCGTGCGGGGATCGGCGCCATGCAAATAGGCGGTCGCCAGCTCGGTTAGGGACGGCTGCTGGATCAGTGGATCGACCGCAGCCTTGCTCACCATGGTTGATCCGGTCATTTCGAGATCCACCCATGGAGAGCTGCACCACACGCACGTGGGCAGGGGCTCGCCGGCATCGCTCAGCGAGACCAGTGTCGCGATCGCCAGCCCGCCGCCCGCGCTCTCGCCGGCGAGCGCGATGCGCTTGGGGCTGACGCCAGAGGCCAGCAGGAACCGGTACCCGGCGAGTGTGTCCTGGAGCGCGGCAGGGAACGGGTGCTCCGGCGCCAGAGGGTAACCAAGAGCGAGCGTGCGCGCCTGCGCTTGCCTCCCACCCTCGGCGATCATGTGGCGTTTTTGACCAATATCCGGCGCAGGCCCTCAGCCTCGGCTGCCGAAAATGCACGCCAAATGCCAACGATCGGCCCCCGCCGCTTCGACGCGGCCCATGCACGCCATTTGTCTATTTAGAACCGTGCCATCCAATATTTAAATGATATACAAATTTTTGGATGAAATGGGATGACTTACAGCATTTTGCGACGTCCAAAGGCGCATCCGCCGAACGACTTCCGGTGACTCGCAGATGCTCAATGTTCTGGTGGAACAAGGGACGGCCGAATGTCGCAAACCGTTTCGTAAAGGATGGCAAACGGCCGCACCTTTACTTGCGCGGCCGCGAGGTCGTTGCGAAACGCGGGGCCGTGTTCCCAGGCCGCTTCGTGGGCGAAAGCGCCGACCCCGCTCGGTCGTTGTTCCTCGTAGATCGCGAGTCGCGGATGCCATTGCGCGAGCAACGGGCGGAAAATGCCGTTCATCAGCCAGACCGTCGTTGCGGCTAGCGGGACCCCGTCGCCGTCGCTGCGGCGGCCGATGCTCGGCCCGGCCCGATGCAACTGCTCGCGCAGCGATTTGAACGCGGAATAGTAGGACTTCAGCGCCTCCCGCAATGAACCTTCCTGGTTTGCCAGCGGCGCGAGCGTCACGCGGCTTGTTAACTCGATGTAAATCGCCCAGGCAAAGTTCTTCTCCGTCTCGTCGGGCTCAAAGCTTCCTTTAAACCCGATCTTCGGCAGTGGGATGCCGAACAGACTGTCTGGCGTCTCGAACGATACCTCGACGGCACTGAGTTTAGGCATCTGATCCTCCCCGCTTGGAAACGGACATTGACATCGCGACCGCCTTCATGCAACGGTTCGAAAACGCAGCAGATCCGCCGCCAGTCGATCGGACGCGCATGGCCAGCCTAGTGTTCCTCTATCGGGGTGCCGAGGCTATCAGCGTGGAGTTGCGCTCCACTCTGGCCGAATTGATGATCGCCCAGGGGCACCGCCTGTGGTCCGACGAGCGGGCTACGGCTCCCGCGTTCGACAATGAACTCACGACCGAACTGGGCCAGTGCGCCGCGATCGTGCACTGCGTGGGCCCGGGCGGGCTCGGCCGCTATCAGACGATCAACGAGATCGGCCGGACGGTCGAGGCACTGACAGCGAACCCGGCGCGCCGACTTGTAGTGATCCTGCTGAACACCGCCAAGAAGCCCGACGAGTTTACGCCGCTCGCCGCCTTCGCCGATCGCAGCGCGACACTGGAGGCACAGGAGATCGGGCCGGCCGCGGTCGCGGTGATGCGTGCCGCGTTCCCGCAGTCGTCACGCCCGGTCGCCGACGACCAGGCCAGCGCCTTTGCGGCGACCATCGTGGAAAGCATTCGCAGGCAGAATAAGAGCCTGGTGATCGTCTTCGGTCCGTATGCATTCGCCGAGGCCGGCTATCCGCGCGCTGCGCCGGCGGTCGTCATCCGCGACATGCTGCGCCTCGGCAAGATCAGCGGCTTTGCGCCGTGGCTCGACGTGACTGGGTCGATCATTCGCGCCACCTCTGTCGACGACGGCACGGCCGCGCTGACAATCAGCGCCGGGTTGGGCGCCGGCGGCGCGGCACGCCCGGGCCGCTCGGCGTCTATCTTCGCCTGATCGCTGCCAACTGGCTCAGGTATCAAGCCAAGAACCGGCTGTTCATCGTCGCCACAAGCCCCGACATGCGGCTCGACATGGCGCTGGGATCGGACCCGATGCCGGTGGAACACCTCCGGCTTGTCCCTAACCCGAGCACTGAGACCGGTCTTTGGGCGCAACGTGTGGTAGTCATGGGTGGGCACCCCGTGCGGCAGGATCTCACAATCGGCAAGGACGGGGTCACCGACAACGACCGGGTGGTGCTGATCAAGCCGTTCGGCTGCCTCGAAGACACCGACCACGCGCTGCTGACCGCCGAGCAATGGCGCAGCGGCGCCGACCGGGAAATGCCGCTGCCGGATGGTTTCCTGGGGCAGTTTCGCAAGGCGGTGCTGCTGGTGCTCGGCGCAGGCGTATTCGCTCCCAGCCTGCAGATCCTGTTCACCGCCCTGCTGCGCGGCCCGTTGGAGAACAAGGACCACAGCAGCAACCGGTGGCTGATCCCTAATACAGCCGCACGCGTCCCGGACCCGTTGCATCGGATCGAGGCCGGGCTGGCACGGACCCCCGACGACGGCCTGCGCGACCTGTTCAGGAACTGGATGACCTATACCTACGGTCTCAATCTGAAGGCACTCGACCCCTTGCTGTTTCTGGCGTGGCTTGACCATTTCTTCAACGCCTATGCGACGGTGGGTGCCGTCAGGCGGGTCGGATGACTGGGCGGCGGTATGGGGGGCCGTGCCTTTCTGCACACGGCAGCAAATGAGCGAAACAAATCCCTTCATCGGTGCTCGCCCTTACGGTCCCGTCGAAGATCGCATGTTCTTCGGCCGTGCCAGGGCGACGCTCCGGCTGTCGGAGATGATCGATCTGCGGCCGCTCACGATCCTTACGTCGCCATCGGGAATCGGCAAGACCTCGCTGCTGCGCGCGGCCGTGCTGCCGGCGCTCGAGGCCAGCGGGTTGTGCCCGGTCTATCTGAGGCCCGGCCCGGAGGACGGGCTGGATGCGTGCGCGACGCTGCTGGACGGGCGGCTCGCCACCGCGATCGCCGAGGGAGTGCTGCTCGACCCAGCGCTGGAACAGCAGACGCTGGACCTTGTGGTGGCACACGCGCCGGCGCACAGCACGCTGAACGACGTGGCTACGTGGTTCCGGGCACTCGCCCCGGCGGATCGCGTGCGCAGTAAAATCCTCGCGCCGGGGGCCGCGGCGCTCGAACGGCTTTCGGTCCTGGCGCGGTTCCTGCGCGGCACCCTCGCCATCGAGGCAATGGCCGCGTACTGGCAGCGGCTGAGCGCCGCGATCGCGGGATTGATCCAGCCTGAGACGCCGATCGATTCGCTGCGGAAGGCCTTGAAGGCGGCCAACCCTGACGCCATCGCCCTGCTGGACGAGGAATTGCGTGCGTGCGGTGCCAAGAACGGAAACGACGCCACGACGGTCCTCAAGGGCCTGGAGATGCTCCTGCAGGTTGTTCCACGCAGCGACGGCGACACAGACATGTCACCGCGCATCGTGCTTGTGCTCGACCAGTTCGAGCAGGCATTCACGCTCAGCGGCCCGCAGACGCGCGCCCGCACGATGGAGATGCTGGCGGAAGTAGCGAGTGCCGGCAGCGCGTTCAATCTGGTTCTCTCGTTGCGCAAGGAGTGGTACGCCGACCTAGTTCATCATCTTGGGCCGCTCGTGCGGCAGTCCTCGCCGCTCGACAGATCGAGCTATCACCTGGAGCCGATGACCCGGGGCGAAGCGACCGAGGTCATGACCGACTGCCCGCACACAGTCGGCGCGCACCCGATCCCGGAGGATCAGCAGGAGGCGCTGTGGCAGGCCTTGCAGACGGAGGCTGCAGTCGATGCCGTCGCTTTGTCGATTGCCTGCCACGAACTGTTCGCGCGCAGTGGCGACGACCGCGCGACCTTGGTCGTCTCGGACATTGAATCGCTGTTGCGAGCGACCCCGATCGCGACGAGGCGCTCGACATGCTGGGCGAGATCGCCGGCACGGCGACGACGCGCGGCTTCGTGCAGCACACTTCCCTGCTGACCGCCCCACTGCGCGATCACGTGCGCAGGCACCGCATGCTCGACTGGCTGCAGCGGGCGTTCCTTGTTAAGGGCGATAATCCGCGCCGCGGCTCCGACAAGGTCTACGATATCATGCATGAGCGCCTGCTGCAGTCGGTCCGCGACTTGATGGCCGATCACCCCGATCTGGCGGAGTTCCGCGACGCGGCAGAGCGTGCGGCGCAGGCCGACACCGTCTCGACCGGTCTGACCTGGAGCCAATGCGTTGCGATTCTGCGCTGCTGGGATCGCGTCGCATGGGATTCCCGTTCGGCGGGCGTGGTCCTGAGCAGCTTGATCCGGCAATTCAGCCGCGAAAAATTCGAACGCTTCAAGGCGAACCGGGCTAGGGCGGCGGGAAAGGGCAGAACCGACGGGCGGCAGGCACAATTGATCCCGGTGGGGCAGGAACCGGACGTCTGGTGGCGGGATAGGCTTGCGCAACTCGCCCGTGCTGCCACGCTGGGCGGCGATGCGTCGCTGTCGCCCTTGGCTAGGCTGCAGACCTCGTGGTGGATGAACGTGGATGAGATCCTCGCCAGGATCAAAGAGCCACCGGACCCGGAGGCCGACGAGTTGGCCTTGCAAAGCGCGCTGCACGGCCCACGGCACCTGATGCGAGGGGCGATCCTGGAACTGACGCGGCGCCTGGGGAACGAGCGATGAGCGCACAGACGGGCAGCATTAGCCGCTCAGGCCGTACCACCCCTCCCCTTTGGGCGACCATCACCCAACGTCTTGGCGCTACGATGGACGACCAGTCCAGCAACGTCCGCAGCAATCTCGTAACCCTCGCGGCCACGGTGAGCGCAAGCGATCCGGATGCCCTCGCCGCTCTCGTGGACTTCGGCGCCGCCGCTGCCGAGAGCCTTGCCGCTGAGGCCTCACCTGCGGATAAACTCGTTTTGCAGACGGTCATGGACGAGCGCCGCAATCTCGATCCTGACCTGGGCCCTAAGTTCGACGAAGCGATCAGGGCGAGGCTTGAAGCGGTCGGAGCCGCATCCAACGCGCCGAAGACCGTCGATGCGCTGCTGTTTGCCGTGCCGGCGGTGAAGGCCATTCTGCCGCCACGGCTGTTAGCGGACGCGGCGCTGACGGATGCGCGCCGCCTGCCGACCAGCGACCGCCGGCCGGACGATGCCACCGAGCGCGACCGCATTCGTCGGCGGCTCGCTCGGCTGCGCCAAGCAGTGGAGGGGCTGGCGGAGGCCGAGCGGGAGGCGTTCCGGCGCGCAGTGGCGGATCAGCTTGCCGGCTTCGGCAAGCGCGACCGCCGGGCGAGCTTGCTCGCGATCATGCGTTGGGCGCCTTGGATCGCCAAGACCTCGTCCGGCGGCACGCCGATTGCGGCATCGGCGCAGTTCGATTCAGCCGCACGCTATGACCGCCCAAGCCGGCTTCGCGTCCTGTGGTGGTCCCTGTGCGGCGGGGCGATCGGTAGCGGCGCCCTGATCATTCTGACAATGCTGGTGCTTTGGGACAGATATATCGCGGGGACTCGGACGCTTCCCGATGCGAACATCCCGCTTGATCTAGGCCTGATCGCCGCCCTTGTCGCGCTGTCGTCCGGCCTTACGCTAACTCCGTCGGTGGGTAGAACCGCTGACGCCATGCGTTCGTTACGCCGGCTCTGTCTACCATCGTTCGTGGGAGCGGTGGGCGTGGTCATCGGAAGCTTAATTATCCATTTCCTGGAGAAGTCGGACTTCTTCTCGACGTTCATTCCCGAAATCCAATGCGCCGTCCTGTTCGTGACGCTGTTCTTGCTCCTAGCACTGGTCTTCTGGAGCCTGCCGCTGGCATTGCGTGACATCGTCAGTCGGCGGACCGATTGGCGGGTCGGCCTGACGGTGCTAAGCGCGTCCGGTCCCGCTATCGTGTTCGCCTCGCTCATGTGCGGCGCGGCCGCTGTCTGGGGGATCCGCCCCGTAGCGGAGCTTTGGCCCATTTTGGTGGTTTCGCTGATCGCGGCCGCGCTCGTGGCGACCCGGATCGAGATCGCAAAGTGGCCTGTACTCGTTGACAACAAATCGGCGACAGCAGCGCGGCGCTTCCGCCGATTAGCGGTTGCAGCCTCAGCCCTACCGATTGGGCTGACGGTAATCGGCATCATCGTGACGGTGGCATGCTACTGGTCGGCAAGCTCAGACGCCAAATATAGTCTTTCAGCGATGAGCTCGGTACCGCTGCAACTCAAGATGGTGCCTCATCGGCACGTTGCAATAGCGCTCGCCGGCGCGGATAAGGTTACGATTAACATTGCCCCTAGCGGCCATATGATTTACATTTTTGATAAGGGGAATCCTAAGCAGTTGGGCGCCAATTCTCAACTGAGCGGTAGCGACGAGCTGTGCGTCGACGACTGCGGCGACAACTGGCCAAGTCTCGCGGAGTGGCTGCCGCTGCTGGTCGGTGCGGAAGCTATGGACAAACCTGTAAATATTACGGTGAACGTCATCACACGCAAAAAATAGGCAATACGTCGTCATGCAGCACCCTCATTCGGTTCGACACAGACTGGGTGTCGCGGCCCGCAAACGGCGCGAACCCTCTCTGCATCGCCTAGGATGGGCTTCCCGTTCCGGCGTCGATTGACCGCGTGCCATACCTCGTCTGCCGCGCGCGTGCGGTCGGTCGTCTGCAGCGGAAGCTCGAGGCTAAACCGAGCTTCATCTCCACGACGGCTCGCATCGCGCACGGTGACGATATCGCAACCGTTGACGTCCCGTTTGACGAGGAAGCCCGCCCATTTCGAGGGAGCGTTTGACGGCCGGGTAGAGCGTGGTGTCGGACATGCGCCGCTCCCTGCGATACCCGCTCGCGCCGTCGCAAATGGGCCGCCCGCTCGCCACGCCTCCCCGGATCTGTCGAACCCGAGGTTGGCCGTCCGATGGCGTCACAGAGGACCATTTCTTATATTATATTAGTCCTACTGCGTCACTCATCATGCCGCGCTGGCGGCTTGCGCATATGTCCGCAGCAAGGACATCGCGGCAATGCAAGGGCGAAGGTGCGGGCGAGGCGGATGCGCAGCGTAGCGATCGAGTTCGGCACGTGACGCTGCGGACGCAGCGGCAGCTCTCCGGCGTCGGTAACCTGCGGGAACAGCAGGTCGCTGGCCGTGCCAGGCGCGAGCAAGTCCTGAGGGGGGGATCGTCTCCTTCTCGGAGACCAGGAATCCGTGGGCCGCAATGCATAGACTTGCGTGATGGTGAAAACCCCGCCAGCCGCGGCCTTCGTAATGGCCGAGCCCAACTTCCTGCTTCAGATCCAGATAGTCGCGTTCGATCCGCCAGCGCAGCTTGGTGAGATCGACCATCCGCTCGAACGCGATGTCCGACGGCAGCGTGGAAAGCCAGTAATGGTCCGGCTCGCTCGCGCCCTCCGGCCACTCGATCAATAGCCACTCTTCCGCCGCAGGCTCGTTCCGTTTGGTATCATCGTGTGCCGGGCGCACCCGTAGGCGGGCAAAGCGCGAGCTCAGCGCCGTGTTGCTACCCTCCCGCCAGGTGATCGGCTGCCAGGCGTCGGTGGCCAATTCCACGGCCAGCACCTTGGCCGAGACCGGCTGATGCGCCTCATCACGGCGCGGCCGTTTGGGCGGCCGGCCGCGGCCCGACCATGCCGGCGATGGCAATGCTGCCTCACCCGGCCGCCAGACTGCTGTGGTGGGCAGGATGCCGGCGACGTAGGGTTGTCCGAGTTCGCTGATCCCGGCACGCAGGGCACTGTTGTTGCCATAGGCCGGGTCCATCAGTGCCACCGCCGCCGGCACGCCATCAGCGTGGGCTTGGCGCATCTGTTGCAATGCAATCTCCGGCTTGGTCTGGAACGTAACCTCCGCTGGCACCCCAGCGGTGCTCCGCCGCACCGGGTCGTCAGCCCACTCCCGCGGCAGATACAATCGATAGGAGACCGGCAGGCTGGCCTGATGGGTGGCCACCGACAGGCTCACCGCCGCCTGGCAGTTCTCCTGCTTGCCAAGCTGCCCGCAGTATTGCCGGGCCACGCCGACCGAGTGGTGGCCTTTCTTGGGAAACGCCGTGTCGTCGATGATCCAGGCCTGGATCGGCTCATCGCGGGTGATCGATGGCAGCACCAACTCGCGCACCCGGGTCAGCATCGCCTGGTCCGACCAGGGGGCTTGCGCCACCAGATGCAGCAGCGACTGGTGCTGGGCCGCGGTGCGCTCCGGTGCGGTCACCGCCGCCAGCGGTTCGACGCTCTTGCGGCCTTCGGTCAAGATCAACCCGATGCAGTAGTCTTCGAACGGTCTGACCCGGTCGGCATGGCCGAGCACCGAGGCCAAATCCGCAGCGTAGACTCTGAACCGGGCTTCCGTGCCAGACCCATCGCGAAGATCCATGCCGCCCTCCTCGAACGGTTCGAATCTTCACTCGTACCATACCGCAACCGCGTCGCAGCAAGGCCGAAATCAGGCCGCCAGATCGCGCCGTTTGCGACTCAGTAGGATTAGGAAACGTGGCCATTTATTCGCCCCAGAAAATGAGGCGAATGTCCACCCGCGGCAGCCGGAATAGCTCAATTTATGCTGCAATAGCAATAGGTTACACAATCTCTCTGCAATCACCTCTTCGCCGCCGAATTTATGTCCCACGGACTGCCGCCCCACCCTCACACCGGCCGGTGGCGCGCTCGCACGCCCCGCTCGATCGCCGCCGCGACCAGCGGATCGAGGTGAAGCTCGGTCCGCACGAAAGCCAGCATCTCCAGCGACTGCTGCCCAGCGACCTCGTCGGCGGCGATCACCTCACAGGCCAGCGCATACGCAGTCTCCCGCAAGCTCGGGCTGAGCGCGGCGCGGATCAGGCTCGCGGCGTGACGCAACCCGTCCTCCTCACGCAGCAGGTTCACTGCCGTATCGGTGGCCAGCGCAAGCTGGTCGCTGGAGAAATGGCGGAACGCCGGCAGGGTCTGCACCTGCGCGGCCATCACCCCGATCTCCCGGTCCGTCATGCCGCCGTCGGCGGCTGCGACCAGGACCATAGTGCAGACGAGCGCCTCGGGCGCGTCGAGTTCCGATAGCGCAGCCATGAACGTTCTCCCTTCGGCTGAGAGCGAGGAGCGTGGTCGAACTGCCGGGGCGGTTCAATCGGGCAGAGCCGGTTGGTTCAGGAAATTGCGCGTCTCCATGACGGCTTGTGACAGGCCGACCCGGCGGACCACGACGCCGGCCGGGAAGGCGGAGAGCAGCCGGCCTGGGGTCTGCCGGTCCAGCAGCACGAACACCCCACGATCGGAGGCGCGCCGGATCAGTCGCCCGAAGGCTTGGCGCAGTCGCAGGCGGGCGACGCGGTCGTCATACGCCTTGGGATCGCCGGCCGAGAGGTGGATGCGGCGCTCGCGGTGCAGGATATCGGGGCGCGGCCAGGGGACTTTCTCGAACACCACCAGCCGCAGCGCACGGCCGGGCACGTCCACTCCATCGCGCATTGCGTCGGTCCCGAGCAGGCAGCTCTCTTCCTCGGTGCGGAAGATATCGACCAACGTGGCGTTATCCATCGCATCGACGTGTTGTGCGTGGAGCGGCAGGCCGGCTGCCTCCAGCTCCGGGGCGATGCGGGCATGCACGGCCACGAGCCGACGGATCGCGGTGAACAGGCCTAGCGCGCCGCCACCGGCCGCCAGGAACAGCGCGCGGTAAGCGGCGGCGAGTGCGGCCAAATCCCCATGCGGTACGTCGGTGACGACGAAGGCGCGGGTCTGGGCGGCGTAGTCGAACGGACTGGCGACCGCGACCCGTAGGGCCGGGGAGGGGAGATGGGGGGCCCCGACGCGCGTCTCGGCCGCCGCCCAGGCGCTTTCCGGGTCGATGTCGCCGGAATCGCGCAGCGTGGCGGAGGTGACGAGAAGTCCCTCGGCCGGGGCGGCCAGTGTCATGACGAAGGGCACGGTCGGGTCGAGCCAATGGCGGTGCAGACCCACATCCCGTTCCATGGCGTCGCGTCGTTCCAGGCGGAGGAACAGCACGTGGTCCGGGCGGACGCCCGGCTCCGGCTGCGACTTCTCGATGCTGCGCAGCATCGACCGCCAGGCGACAAGTGGGTTCAGGGCTCGGCGGGTGAGCGAACGGCAGGTGGCCTCGATTCGGTTCCGTGTCGCGCTGTCCATATCGTCCGCCTCCTCGTCGAGACGGGCGGACAGGCGCTCGCGCAACAAGGCGAGCGGCTCGGCGATGCGGGAGAGGGCGCGTCCCAGGCGCTGGGCGATGGAGGGAAGCTCCGGCAGCACGGGGTAGAGGTCGCATTCCAGCGTTGTGCCGGCGGGTTCCTCTGCGCCGGCGGTGCGGGCGAGGACCTGGCGGCGCAGCATGCGCAGCAGCTCTTCTGCCGGGTTGGGGCGGCCGGCTTCGAGACCTGCCAGCTCTGGTCCGTCCTGCGCCAGCCGTGCCGTCCAGCCTGGTGCCGGCAGGGCGCGGGCGGCCTGCAAGGCGGCATCCAGCATGGTTTCCAGCGGTGGACGGCCGGCCACCAGCTCGCCGATCCGCCAGGCGAGGCCGCGTGCGCGCGATCGGCCGCCCTCGGCACCCAGCAGCCACCGCCGCAGCTCGGCGGTTTCCATCCCGGAGAGCACGGTCGCGAAGGCGGCGTCAGCGGCGTCGAACAGATGGTGGCCCTCGTCGAACACGTAACGGGTCGGCACGGTGGCGTCGTCGAGCCCACCCCAGGCGGCTTGCGTCATGACCAGGGCATGATTGGCGACCACCAACTCGGCCGCACGGGCGCGGCGGATCGTGTGCTCGACGAAGCAGCGGCGCCAATGGGCACAAGCGGCATGGATGCACTCGCCCCGGCGATCCGCCAGCGCCAGCACCGTACCGGCGCCGAACAGCTCGGCGATCCAGCCGGGCAGGTCGCCGCCTTGGATATCCCCATCGGCGGTCGCCAGCGCCCAGCGGGCGATCAGGCCGAGCGGAATGACGGAGACCGGCATCAGGCCGGTCATGGCTGGGCGCAGCGCCTCTTCGAGGTTCAGCAAGCAGAGGTAATTTTCCCGGCCTTTGCGCACGACGACGCGGCGGCGGCGCTGAGCAGGGTCCGGGTGCAGGCGGGCAAGCTCGGCGTCGATCTGGCGCTGGAGGTGGCGGGTGAAGGTGCTGATCCACACCGCGCCGCGGTTCTTCTCGGTCCAGAGGCTGGCCGGGGCGATGTAGCCCACCGTCTTGCCGGTGCCCGTGCCGGCTTCGGCAAGCACCAGGTGCGGATCGCCGCGCGCCTGGCGTGGGCTGAACGCCGCCGCAGCAGCCCCGGCATAGTCCGACTGGCCGGGGCGCTGCTCGGCGTCGGGGCCGAGCATGGCAGCCAGGCGGGCGCGGGCTTCGGCCTCCGACACCGGATGCGCCGAGGGGGCAGGGAGGGGGGCGGTGTCCTCCCATTCCGGCAGACGCTTCCAGACTTTCAGGGCCTCGGCGGAGGGCGCGGCGTCGGGCTCGCCGAGAGCGGACATGACGAAGGGCGCCCAGCCCCAGCCGGCGCGGCCCATCCGGGCGGCGAGGCCGGCGGCGTCGCGGTTGAGCGCAAGGTGGCGGCCAGCGGCAAGGCGGCGCAGCAGCAGGGCGGCGAGCTCCGGCAGGGCCGCGGCTTCGGCTTGCAGGCCGATCGGCGGGTCGAGGTCCAAGGCCAGGCAGAGGCCGCGCGGCGTGGGCGTGGCCGTGCGCGCGGGCAGGACGAAGGCAAACAGCTCCAGGAGGTCGAGACATCGAGTGGGACGAAGGCCGAGGCGGCGGAACGTTGCCGGCGCGTGGACGAGCATCGGCGGGCCCAGCGAGGGAAGCTGGGAGGCCGCCTCCTCGGCGGTCAGGCGGAGCAGTTCGCCGTCGGGCGTGAACAGCACCGCATGCCCGTGGCCGGCGGCCAGGGCGGGGGCATCGGGCAGGGCCAGGCGCACGCCGGATGAGTAGAGGGATTTGGGGATGCGAGCTATGGGCGCTTGGGTGAGGGTAGCAGGCGCGGATGTATATCGACGGCGGTGGGGTGGCGGCGATGTAACTCAGGCAGCAGAGAGGAAGCTGGCCTTTTGTGCCGGTTTGGCGGCTATTCGCATCAAAATATAAGGCGAATGCGGACGATGTTCGGGAGCAGTCCCCTAGCAGCGGTGGGCGGTTTACTCCGACTATCCAGGGCACTCAAATGAGCCTAGCATCATATGTAACATCTGTTGCCGAGGAACTCGTCTGCGAAGCTGTCTGCGATATGTCGCCGGCTGATTGGTTGCTGTTATTAGGTTTTGCTGCGAGGTCGTGAAGCTGGAACGAAGCAAGCAATATGCAGCAATTTGTGGTACGCGAATACGGCCAGTTAAAAAGCTAAAGGGCCAGCCGCGTCTCCATCCGGACCGCGATCGTAAGCAAGGTCTCATATAGTCGTTGCGTGTCTTCTCGATGAAGTTGCGCACCGTCATGTCCTCGATAATCCGCTGGCGCAGTGGGCTGATGGGCTTCTCGCTCATTGGGGTGCTCCTCGCCTTGAGGTTGACACCCCGATCTTTGGCTCACGCCGCTCCCATCACACTTGCTTCCCGGGTGTCATTCCGGCTCCGGCGCTACGCGCAGCGCTCTTCCGCGCAAGCGGGTTCGTTCTTGGGTGGATTCCGGACCTTCCGACCAGCCGAGCCAATGTCCGAGATGCGCCATTCGCCACCGCCAACCGGGACTCGCGTCAGGTTCAGCTGCATCATATTCTGAGTTGCAGATTTCCCTGTGGGACTAGCAAAGGTCGGACCGAGCGAAAGTTGGCGGCCATGCGGGGCTATCAGCGAGGGGCTGGAAGGGCTCCAGCGGCCCCTCACGAATCCAATCATCGATAGATGCTCGGAAAGCGACCAGTCTGCATCGATTTAGGCTGTTATCCTCGGGTCTTAAGGTGCTTGGTGGAACTCGGGCCGTACGACGCATAGGGAGGCTTAAAATCATGGCGCATGATCCAAGGCTAATCAAACACGAGGACGCGATCGACGATTTGAAACCGGCCATCCCCGACTGGATCAAGAACCTGAAGCGGCCGGCGACGCCCTGCGTGGTTCCTGCATTCGGGCCGCTCGAAGGGATTCGCGCAGTCGGCACCGGCGTGCTGATCGCGCAGCCGTATATCGGTACGAAGCTGGCCGAATTCGGCGCGGAGGTGATCCATACCGAACGTCCCGGCGGCGATGTCTTCCGCTTTACCGCGCCGCAATTGACCCGCGGTCCGCGTCCCCACGGCTGCGACGAGGCCGAGGTCACCAAAAACAAGCTATCGATGGGCCTCGATCTCAAGCACGCCCGCGGCATCGAGCTCTTGATGGCGCTGTGGAAGATTTCGGACGTTTGGATGGAATTGTCGGCGCCTGGCACGCTTGAACGCAACGGGATCACCAACGAGCTGGCGCTGGCGGTCAACCCAAGCCTCGTCATCGTGCGGGTCAGCACCTACGGGCAATACGGCAAGGAGGACTATCTCGGCCGTCCTGGCTACGACGCGATCGCGCAGGCCTATGGCGGCATGATCAACCTCACTGGCGACCCCAGCGGGCCACCGCAGCGGGCCAAGACCTACACCGGCGATTACCTCACCGCGCTGACCGGATGGGCGGCGACGATGATGGCGCTGTGGGAGGTGAAGAAGAGCGGGCGCGGTCAGGTGATCGACCTCGCGCAATACGAAGCGGTGGCACAGACCAATGGCAATACCCTGCCACTCTACACCGGCGAAGGTGCGGTCTACGGACATACCGGAAACCGTCCGCCGGGATTCCAGCCTTACGACACGTTCAAATGCAGCGACGGGTGGGTCTATATCGGCGCGCTTGGCGGGCCGATTTATGACCGGGTGCCCAGGTTCCTTGGACTCGATCCGGTCGAATACAGCTATGACGCCTGCTCGAAAGACGCGGCGGCGGTCAATTCCGAGAAGGGCCGGGATCTCGACCGGCGCCTGCGCGAGTATTGCGCCGCGCACACGGCGCTTGAGGTCGAAACCGAGTTGAATGCGGCGAAGATTGGCTGCGCGCGGGTATTCAACACGCGCGACCAATACGAGGACGCCCATTATGCGGCGCGCGAGATGACGGTGCCGGTGCTGGATCGGCAGTCGGGCGTTCCGATCCGCGTCTACGGCGTGGTGCCAAAAATGTCGTTGACACCCGGGCGAATCTGGCGCGGCGCGCCGTCGATCGGGGACGATACGACCGACATTCTCGCGCGCATGCTGGGCCTGTCTGAGGGCGTTATCGACAAATTATACGCCGACGGGGTCGTGCACCGCACCGAGCCGTTCACCGAACCGCAGGTCGCGGCTGTCAACCCCTAGGTGTTATCGAACGGTCGCTTTGGGTCAACTCCGGCGGTTCGGGTGGGGAGCCTGGCCACCGCCGCGATGGGTCGGAACCGGCTCTCCCGAAGCGCCTCACCCCGGCTGAAAAGCGTCGTACTACTTGATCCGCCCGATCTGGTTCTCGCTCAGCGCGCGGATGAAATCGGGCAGTGGGATGAAGTGCACGGCATCCAGATACTTTGGTGAGTTCCCGCCGTCCGTGGCGATCGTCCAAAGCAGGAAGCGGCGAATGGCGAGGGCGGTCGCCGAATCCGGCTGGCGGATCGAAACTACTGCATATTCATAGTTGATCAGCGGATACGAATTGTCGCCAGGCGCGAACGCCAGGCTCAGGCGCTCGTCGGCCGGCGTGCGCGGATCCAACACCGAGGCGGCGGCGCTTATCGTTTCGGCGGTCGGCCGGAGGAACTTCCCGCTCTGGTTCTCGATCAGTGCGGTGCCCAGCCGGGCCTTGGCGATATCGTCATGGAAGCTGATACCGATATAGGCGATCGAGTACGGCGTTGCGGCCGCGGTCTTCACCATCTCCGCATTGCCCGTCGCGGTCAGCTCGCCAGGCACGGCGGGCCAGGCGATGGAGGTGCCGTAGCCGATCTCATCCTCCCACTGCTGGGTGGAGAAATCGAGGAACTGGGTGAAGACGAAGGTGTCGCCCGAGGCGTCGGCGCGGCGGATCGGGATGATCGGCTGGTGCGGCAGATGCGTGCCGGGGTTTAGCGCGGCAATCGGCGCCGCATCCCAGTCGCGGATGGCGCCCGAGTAGATGCCGGCCAGCATAGGTCCGTCGAGTTTCAGCGTCGCGCCTTTCAACTCGGGAACGTTGTAGTTCACCGTCTGGGCCGCGATCGCCAGCGGGATGTTGACGATCTCCGGATTGTGCTCTGCCTGCTCGTCGGACATGTACGCATCCGATGCGCCGATCTGGGCAGTACCGGCGATCGCCTGCTCGAATCCGGCACCCGAGCCGGTAGCGTGAGCAGTTATCTTTACGTCCGGATTGGCACTCTCATAGTCGGGGATCCAGAGCTCGAACAGCGGATAGAGCAGCGTGGAGCCGGTGATGCTCAGCGTCACGCCGGCGGCTGTCGCCGGCTGCCGTGGCAGTGCGAGCAGCGCCACGGCCGAGACGGCGCCGCCGAGCAGACGCCTGCGATGCATCATCGGCCGATCCGATCGAGGTTCACGCCGGTCGTCTCGATCCGATACATCCACGTCACGATGGCGCCGAGCACCGAGGTGACGACCAAGCCATAAAGCAAAGCCCGCGTGCCGATACTGGCAAGCAGGATCGGGAACAGGAAGGCCGTCATCACCGCGCCGATCTTTGCGAACGCGGCAGCGAAGCCCGCGCCCATGCCGCGGACTTCGGTCGGGAACACCTCGCCGGCGAGCAGATAGGTCTGCGCGTTCGGGCCGATATTGGTCATGAAGCTGAACAGCATGAAGCCGGCAAAAATGAGGTCGATCTGCGCAGCGCCACTGAAATCCATCGAGAAAGAGGCGAGCAGCAGACCGACGGCGCAGCCGATGAAGCCAAAGATCTGCAGCTTGATCCGACCGAGCTTGTCGGCGAGCAGCACGGCAAACATGATGCCGACGATCAGCAGGACGTTGATGAGCGCCGCGCCCTTGGCGGCCCGGATTCCGTCCGAGATCAGATCGCTCAGGCTGCGGATATGGTCCGGGCCGCCGCCGCGTGCGGCGGCCAGGATGGTCGGGGTGAAGATGCCGATGCCGTAGGTGCCGAGATCTTGGATGAACCAGGGAACCGAGGCAAAAATCGTGGCGCGCCTGTTGCGGTCATTGAACAGCGCCATGAAGGATTGGTTGCCGCGCGCCTCCTCGTGCGTACCGGCCCTGCCGCGGTGCAGGTTGATATGCCGAGGATATTGCGGGGTACGCACGAGCAGTTTCCTGACCGCCTTCTCGGCCTTGTCGTGTGCACCACGCACGGAGAGCCAGTTGGGGCTTTCTGTGATGAAGAACCGGCCGATCGTGACGGCAAGCGCCGGGATGATCGCCGTGGCGTACATCCAGCGCCAGGCATCGAGAGAGGGGTACAGCGACAGAACCAGACAGCCGACGCCTGTGCCGCCCAACGCACCGAGCGCCTGAAAGCCGAACGCGCCAAGCACCAGCTTGCCGCGATTGTTGCTGGGGATGCTCTCGGAAATGATCATGTGCGCCGTTGGATAGTCGCAGCCAAGCGCCATGCCGAGCCCGAACAGGCAGGTGACGAGCGAGATGAAGTCGTTGCAGAGAACCAGAACAACAAGGAAGGCCACGAAGATGATCATCTCGGCGATGAACATCCGCTTGCGGCCGAAGTAATCGGAGAGCCCTCCGAGCAGCACGGCGCCGAGCAGGATGCCGGCGAGGCTCGCGGCGCTGACGAAGCCCTTCTGTGCGGCGTTGATATGGAATTCCCGCACGATCAGCGGCAGCGCCACGCCGGTCATGAAGACGACGAAGCCCTCGAAGAACTTTCCGGCTGCGGCCAGCGACCAGATGCGCCATTGCATTCTGGTCATCGGCGCGGTCTTCAGGTTGGTGCCGTCGGCCCAAACCGGCAGCTCGTCGATGTAGTCCTCAACCGATTTCGGCTCAGCGTGACGCAGCCGCACGCTCTCCATGACCTCGTCCATTATTGGCTCCCCCGCCTATCGGACAGCGCAAGAGGTGCCATGCCAGCGGCCGGCCCTGCTAGGATCGGGAATATTAAGCTTTGGTTGCAGTCCTGCGACGCCGGGAACCGCTTGTTTTCGCCGCATTCCTGGGGCTACCCAGCCAGGGGACGTAGGAGCGGCACATGCAGCAGCCGATTCGCCCGGTGATGCTGGCGATCCTCGACGGCTTCGGCTGGCGCGAGGAGAGCGCCGACAATGCCATTCGGCTCGGCCGCATGCCCAATTTCTGCCGACTCTGGACCACCTGCCCGCACGCCTTCCTGCGCGCCTCCGGTCGAGATGTCGGCCTGCCGGACGGGCAGATGGGCAACTCCGAGGTGGGCCATCTGAATATCGGCGCCGGGCGCGTCGTTCCGCAGGAGCTTGTTCGTATCGGTCGGGCGATCCAGGACGGCACGATCGGCCAGTCTCCGGTCCTCGCGCATCTGATCGCCAGGCTGAAGGGAACCGGTGGCACCTGCCATCTGCTCGGCCTGGTGTCTCCGGGCGGCGTTCACTCGCACCAGGATCACGCAGCCGCACTCGCCGCGCTGCTGCACTCCAGCGGCGTCCCGACCGTCGTGCACGCCTTCACTGACGGACGCGACACCCCGCCGCAATCGGGACGCGACGACTTGGCTCGGCTGGCCGCAGCGTTGCCGAAGGACGTTCCGATCGCCACCGTCTGCGGCCGCTATTACGCCATGGATCGCGACAAGCGGTGGGATCGCGTGGAGAAAGCATATCGCACGCTTGCTCAGGCCGAGGGCAAGCGTGTCGCGACGCCGATCGCGGCGATGGACGAGGCGTACGCCAACGGCACGACCGACGAGTTTGTCGTTCCGGTCGTCATTGACGATTATCAAGGAATGCGGGACGGCGACGGACTGCTCTGCTTCAACTTCCGTGCCGACCGCGTGCGGGAGATCCTTGGCGCGCTGCTCGATGCTGATTTCGATGGCTTTCGGCGCGAGCGCCTGATCCGTTTTGCCGCCGCCGTCGGTATGACGCAGTACAGCACCGAGCTCGACCGCTTCCTGGACACGCTATTCCCGCCAGAACATCTGAACAACGTTCTGGGCGAGGTGGTCGCGGCGGCCGGCCGCACCCAGCTCCGCGCCGCGGAGACCGAGAAATACGCGCACGTCACGTATTTCTCGAATGGCGGACGCGAGACGCAGTTCCCCAACGAGGACCGCATCCTGGTCGCCTCGCCGAAGGTGGCGACCTATGACCGGCAGCCCGAGATGTCCGAGCCGGAACTCACCGACAAGGTCGTCGCCGCCATCGACTCCGGTAAGTACGACCTGATCGTGCTGAACTTCGCCAACCCGGACATGGTCGGCCATACCGGCATCCTGGCGGCTGCGATCCGGGCGGTTGAAGCCGTGGATACGGGGCTCGGCCGCATCGCGGAGGCGGTCGGAAAGCAGGGCGGCGCCCTGCTCATCACCGCCGATCACGGCAACTGCGAGCTGATGCGCGATCCGACAACGGGCGGGCCGCACACCGCACATACCACCAATCCGGTGCCGGTTCTGCTGATGGGCGGCAATGCGGCAGCGCTGCATGACGGACGCCTCTCCGATGTGGCGCCGACGCTGTTGGCGCTGATGGGGTTGCCGCAACCGGCCGAAATGACCGGCGTGTCGCTGATCGATCCCGATGCGGCGCGCGCTTCCGGCTAGTCTGCTCGCCGCCCTGCTGATCGCGCGGGCCGCCGCCCAGGCCGCCGGCAATGGACCGGCGCCGCAATCCCCGGACGATGCGCGGGCGCGACTGGACCAGGCGGAACGCGACCGCGCGGCTGCTCTGGCCGCCCAGCAGAGCGCAGCAGGGCGCGCCGCCGCACTGGCGGCCGAAGCGGCGCAATTGGCCACGCAGCGCAGTGCCGCCGAGGCGCGCGTGCGGCAGGCAGAGCTGGCTACGGAAGACGCGGCCACCCGCACGGAAGCTCTCGCCGCCGCACGCCGGCAGGCGGCCGAACGGCTGGCGGAGCGCGCCAAGGCGATCGAGCCGCTACTGCCGCTGATCGAGCGCCTGTCGCTCTATCCCGCGGAGACCATGCTGGCGGTCTCGCTGCCGCCGGAAGATGCGATCCGCGGGTTGTTGGTACTGCAGGGAATGGCGCATCAGGTCGCGGCGGAGGCCGAGGCGCTGCGGCGCGAGCAGGCTGCGCTGCAGGCGGCGAGCGATGCACTTGCCGCCGAGACGCCGAAGCTCGCGGCGGCCGAAGCGGCACAGGCCGAGGCGGCGACCGAGCTAGACCGCCAGCTTGCACTCGCCGATCAGGGCCGCCGCGATGCCCAGGATCAGGCCGCCGCCGCCGCTGCCCATGCAGCCGGCCTTGCCGCCCAGGCCGCCAGTTTGCGGGCGCTTCTCGACAAGCTAGAGCAGGCGCGCCGGGACGAGGAAGCGCGCGCCCGAACCGACGCCGCACGCGCCGCACGCGAAAACCGCGCGTCGGCACTCGCGGACGCGCGGCGTCGCGAGGTCGCCTTCGCCGCTCCCACCGGAAAGAACGCGATAGCGTCATCCGCGGGCCCGGTTGGTCAGCTTCTGACGCCCGTCGTTGGGACCGTGTTGCACGGCTGGGGCGATCCCACTGACGCCGGCCCCGCCGTCGGCATCTCGTACCGCGCTGCGCCAGGCGCGCGTGTCGTAGCGCCCTGCGGCGGCAGGGTGATGTTCGCCGCCCCGTTCCGCAGCTACGGCAAGCTGCTGATTATCGATTGCGGCGGCGGCTATGACGCGGTCCTGGCGGGATTTGAGCGGCTGGACGCCAAGCTCGGGACTGTCGTTCGCGCCGGCGACCCGGTCGGGGTCATGCCCGGCTGGAACCCCGCCGCCGGGCGGGACCGGCCCAGCCTCTATGTCGAGCTGCGGCGCGACGGAGAGCCGGTCAATCCGGCGCCCTGGTTGCACGCCAGCAGTTGATCGGGCGCCCCGACAGTTCAGCAACCCTTAAGAATTCTGTACTGGACTAGGGGCTTAGGAAGCCGGATAGAAGGAGGCTCCTTCACCAAAATAGGCGCACCGGTCAACTCGGCGCGAGCCGAGGCGGGCCGGGGTGCGAGAGGAAAGAACGAATGCAAGTCCGTCCCCGGCGTTTGCGCACCGGTTTTCTGCTTGGCGCCACCTTCCTGGCGGGGGTCGCGGCCATCCCCGCCACCAGGTTTCTCGCCCCCCACTTCGGCATCGCACACGCGTTTGCCCAGGATGACACCGACGCCAACCGCGCCGACACCTATCGCTGGCTGACACTGTTCGGCGACGTGTTCGAGCGGGTGCGGGCGGAATATGTCGAGCCGGTGCCCGACAAGAAGCTGGTCGAGAACGCGCTGGACGGCATGCTCGCCGGGCTTGATCCGCACTCGGCCTATATGGACGCTTCGCAGTTCCGCGACATGCAGGTGCAGACCCAAGGCAAATTCGGCGGTCTCGGTATTGAGGTCACCGAGGACCAGGGCCTGATCCGGGTGATCAGCCCGATCGACGACACTCCCGCCTCGCGTGCCGGAATTCAGGCAGGCGATATTATCACCGCGCTGGACGGCAAGACCGTCGAGGGTCTGCCGCTCAGCAAGGCGGTCGATGAGATGCGCGGCGATCCGGGCTCCAAGATCACGCTGACCATCAAGCGCCAGAACATCGATACTCCGATCCAGGTCACGCTGGAGCGGCAGGTTATCCACATCCAGGTGGTTAAGGACCACATGGAGCCGAATGACATCGGCTATCTCCGGCTGACGCAGTTCACCGAGAACGCCGATTCCGGCATCCGGGACGCGCTCGCCTCGCTGAAGAAGCAGGGCGGCGGAAAGTTGCGGGCCCTGGTGCTCGATCTGCGGAACAACCCGGGCGGGCTGCTCGATCAGGCCGTGGCAGTGGCCGGCGATTTCGTTAATCATGGGGAGATCGTTTCCACCCGCGGCCGGCACGCCGATGATTCGCAGCGCTGGGACGCCAAGGGCGACGATCTGATGCCCGGCGTGCCGCTGGTGGTGCTGATCAATAACGGTTCGGCTTCGTCCAGCGAGATCGTCGCCGGCGCGTTGCAGGACCATCACCGTGCGGTGCTGCTGGGGGAGCGCAGCTTCGGCAAGGGTTCGGTGCAGACGGTGATTCCGCTGCCCGGTGGCGGGGCGATGAGGCTGACGACGGCGCGCTACTACACGCCCTCTGGCCATTCGATTCAGGACCTCGGGATCGCGCCTGACGTCCCCGTGGCTGAGAGCGCGGAGAAGACTGATCATTTCGGTCCTGAGCACGAGTGGGACCTGAACAACACGATCACCAACACCGGCGGCACGCAGGAAGGGCCACCGGCGCGGACCGATCTGCCGCCGATCGTCAGCTCGATCCCGTCGAAGCCGCCGGCGAATTTCCCGAAATTCGATCCGGCCAAGCCGGACCAGACGGATTTCCAGCTTCAGGAGGCGCTGGTGGTCGTCAACGCGATGGCCGAGCAGCACCGCTCCGCCTCCGCCAACTGAGCAGTGTTGCGGCCGAGGCGCCGCTTTGCCTGGCGGGCGTTGGGCGCCTTCTGGGCGGTGGTGATGGTCGCGCTCGGCGGCGGCGCGGCGGTGCTGCAGGTCCTCGGACCTCCGTCCCCGCCTCCGCCGGCCGTCGCTCCCCACGTTGCACAGGCGCCGCCACCGGCGGTGCCGCCCGCTGCCGTCAAGCTGGCCACAACCCCTCCGGCGGCACCGGGACCGCGACCAGGGCGTGGTACGCCTGGGCCGATAACCGATCCCGACCCGGCGCTGGAGGAACCAGCGCCGGGTCTGCCGGGTTCCGAGCTTCCGCGCATCGCCGAAGACGGACGGATGCCAATGCAGGTCTATGCGGCGGGCTTCGACCGGAGTAGCCGCCGGCCGCGGGTCGGCCTGGTGCTTGCCGGCATCGGACTCAACGCGGCTGCCAGCGAGGATGCGATCCGCACCCTACCTGGCGGGGTGACGCTGGCAGTGTCGCCCTACGCCGCCGCCCCGGATCGGTTGCTGGCGGAGGCTCGGCTGAGCGAGCACGAGTATCTGCTGTCCATCCCCATGGAGCCCGAGAGCTTTCCCCTGAACGATCCCGGTGACCACGCCCTGAGCACGCGGGCGTCGCCCGAGGACAACAACCGTCAGCTCATTTGGGCGCTGTCGCGCATTGCCGGTTACGTCGGGGCAACCGGGGCGCTGGGGCTGACGCGAGGTGAGCGATTCGCCTCGGTGCCCGACCAGATGAACCCGGTGCTCACCACGCTCGCGCAGCGCGGGTTGCTGTATGTCGATCCGCGTCCGGGGGAGAGCGCGCACGACCACGGCAGGCTGCCGTCGGTCTGGAGCCGCCACGTCGATGTAGTGACCGACGAGCCGGACGATGCAGCCTCGATCGATGCCAAGCTAGCCTCGCTGAATTGGATCGCGCAGCAGAAGGGCAGCGCGCTGGGGCTGGCCGGGGCGGTGCGGCCGGTCACGGTGGAACGGATCGCTGCGTGGGCAAATGAGCTGGCGGCGAACGGTCTGGCCCTGGCTCCGGTGAGCGCGCTCGTCGAGCCGCCGGCAGCGTCGTCGGGAGGCGCGCAGGCCAAGCAATGAGCGAGCTGCCGTATCGGCCGAATGTCGGTGCCGTGCTGTTCAACCGGGACGGGAAGGTGTTCGTCGCCCGCCGGGCGGATTTTCCCAATGCCGAGGGCGAGGCTGGCGGATGGCAGCTTCCCCAGGGTGGGATCGATCCCGACGAGGATCCGCGCACAGCGGTGCTGCGGGAACTGGCCGAGGAGATCGGCACCGACCGCGCCGAGATCATCGGCGAGTATCCGGGCTGGCTGACCTATGATCTGCCGCCAAACCTCGTTGGCGTGGCGCTTCGCGGACGCTATCGGGGTCAGCGACAGCGCTGGTTCGCATTGCGGTTCACCGGGTCGGATTCGAATATCAGGCTGGATCTTGACCCGCATCCGGAATTCGACGCTTGGCGCTGGGCGGAGCTGGACGAGCTGCCAGCGCTGGCGGTGGATTTCAAGCGACCGATCTACGAGGCGTTGGCGCGGGAATTCGCTTGTTACGCCGGGCGGTGAGGGGGCGACTGCGGCGTAGATCCATCTGAGGGAGGGCTGGTTACCCGCTCTTAACCAAGCTGCGTGCCTGCTCTGAGAAAGTCATACCGCAGCCAGCCAGCGCGCGGGCGCGCACCACAGTCGGGTGAAAATGCTGGCGCTACCTAGTTGCGTCATGGCCGGCCGGAGCTTGTCCTCGGGCCGGCCTTTGGCCGGACCCGTGGGCCGGCCATGACGATACCGCGCCATGCCCTCGGCTTGGGGCTATTTTCGTGGCAGAGGTGCACAGGACGCAGGGATTCGACATGGACGCTGACCTGGGCGGCGAGCTGACAAAAGAGGACATCGAGACAGCGATCACAGTGCACCGTGGGCTTGGACCTGGTCTTCTGCGGTCTGTGTGTGCCGCGTGCCTTGCCTGCGAGCTTCGCCAGCGCGGAGCAGCTTGTCGTTGAGCTCAAGGAGGTTGAGCAAATCGTGTCACCTCACGAAGCTCAGGTGCTCGCTCACTTACTTGCAGCTCAGCGGATACCACCTCGGTTCGCTGGATCATTTGAACAGTGTCGTGCTGAAGCACGGGCTTCGCCGGTACACAATTTCCTCGGCCAACTCTGCGCCTCTGCGGTAAGTCGGCCAGCCGCCGGGATCAACCCACCTTCGACCGGCCAGGTGGCGGTTTGGTCGAGCCAGCAAACGAACAGCCGCTTGCGACCCAGCATTAAGGCCGCCAGATAGTCGGGGCATCGCAACGTCACATCGCGACGAACCAAGTCTGGCTCCAGCGCAATCCAAAGCTGCTGCTAGGATTTAATCTGTCGGGTCGTTGCTGAATATAAATCTTATATCGAACGGGCGCCAACAGTATAGTAGCGACGTATGAGCAGGGTCGAATGTGCTCCTTTATTTTGGGTGCTGATAAGCCTTATCGATTTTATATGCCTCACGAACGACTGTTCCAACGCGCCATGAACGATTGGTCCGGCCCACTGCAATCAGATCCTGCGGTCCGTTCGCTCCTGGTGGTGGCCGTGTCCGGCGTCGTTGTGCCCCGCCCGTTGCTGACCACCACATCCACCATCAGGAAGGCAAGGTACCTCGGCGGTCGCGCGGGGCACGAGGATCCTGTATCGTCCTGGCGATACTTGGAATGAGCATGCCGTAGAATGACCAGTCTGAGCGCCGCATCGAAGCCGCACTTTGGCCCGGATTACATCACGCCGCTGCTGGCGCGCTTGCCGAGCCTGGTTCCCGATCGCTGGCTGATTCTCCGGTTCAGCGATGTCGCGAACGAAATTGTCGTTGCTCGGTATGGCCCGGTGGAGATCAGACAGACAGAGGCAGGTTTTTCAGCGCAGACGCGGGTCAAGGGAGAACGCGAGCAGGCCTTCGCGACCGCCTTGCACCGTCTACGCCAATTCCTGAGCAGGAACTATCGTAGCGGCATCCAAATCCGTCTATGCCGACCATTAATTCAATCTGAAGAGGCGCCCGGCCGATGGTCGGTGCGCATCGGCCTGAGCGGACCCGACAGCGGTATCCTGTCGCCGGCCTCACGCGGTGGCAGGGTCAGGGTTCAGCCGGTGGCGCCGGAGACAATCGCTGTCCTGCGCCTTTCCGGACGAGTTGCATCATCCTTGGTGGCGCGTGGAGCGGCCACGATCCTCGAATTGATTGCGAGTACGCCGTGGGAAGCTACCGGTGCGCCCATAGTGCGCCTGCACGCACCTGTTTCAATTCTACCGTTCACAGGTCATTTTGAGGTCGCTATCACGGTTGCTGAGCGGCCGGCCAGCTAACGCCTTAGCACTCAGGCCTCATTGGACAAGCGACATCGCCGTCGCGGCAGCCTTCGGGCTGCGTGCCGTCACTCGAATCGCGTCGTCCGCGGCGGTGCAAGACTGCGGCCGCCGCACCCGGTTCCCACAACCGGAACCGGATACCATGCTGCTGCAACTGACTGGAGAGATCAGGGACGAGCATGTACTCATCATCGGCTCCGGCGCGCGCACGGCGGTGACTTGATAATCGTGACAGAAGCAGGCAGTTTCGACGGTATGGCGGCAGCCATCGATATTGCGATGGGCGTGGCAAAGCGCTGCGCGCGGTGGCGCTGATCGAGCGTGGCCTCTATCGCCTTGCCGGCATCAGCCCGGTGTCGGACGAGCCGATCAGATTACCCAGTCGCCAGGCGGGTGCCCCCAGATCTCAGCATGCCGATCAGACAAAGCCCAAGGACCAGCACCATCCAGGCCGGCGGTTCCGGGATGGCGTTCAACGCCGCGTTCGCCACTATAGCCTGACCACGCGCCGTCGGATGAAGCTGGTCCCAGAACAGGTACTTGTCCTGTGCTGCCATGCTGGATGCGCAGAGCGTGCCGTTCCGGCCAAAGCAATCGCCTGTCCAACACGGGTCGGTCACGTTGGTGAGGCCGAAGCGGGCGGGATCGTCGATGGCCTCGTCGAGCAGCGAGAAGGTATCGACTGTTTTCAGGTTGAGATCGAAAGCCTGCTGGATGGGCAGCAGACTGGCAAGCAACGTCTGGTCGAACAAAAAGGTGAACAGAGAAGCAGTCTGGCTAGGGCCGGGACCCATACTGCGGATCAGCGGCGTCATCCCCAGGTCCGGCACCGTCAGCACGAGCAGGTTGTGGGCGCCGTCCAGCGCGAGGCCGGTCACGAACGTATCTATGTTCTGGATCGCCTGCAGTCCAGCCGTCACCTTCAGCGCGGGGCTCAGCGAGCTGGCGAAGATGTCGAGCAGGTCGTTCGAGCCGATCGAGAGTGTGTAGAGCGCGCGCGGTTGCGGAACCGGCACCGCCACCTCAAACGCGCTCAACTGGCTGGGCAGATCGAACCCAGTCTCCGTGTGCACCAGAGTGGTGCCGGTTTCCGCCCCTCCGAACGCGAAATCGTTGCCGCCGAGCAGGCTCGGCGTCACCAGCCCCAGCCCAAGCGCCTGCGACACTTCCTGCACCCAGACCGGGCCATTCGTGAACCGTCCGTTCGAATACGGCGGGCGTGGCAGCAGACCGGCAGTTCCGGCGTAGATGTTGCCGGCGTCTGATAGGCTGTCGCCGAAGGCATAGATCGTGCTGTACGGCGAGGCGGCGGCAAACCGGACGACCATGGTGGCAGCAGGATGCCGCCGGCGAGCATGTTCAAGGCGGATTCTGAACGGCATGGAGCCCTTTCGTACGATGCGGATCGAGGCGCAATCGGACCGTTCCGAAGCCCGCACCATCGCCCGAGCCAGTCAGCACCGCGCCTTGTCTGGCCTGCCCGCGCTGCATGGCACCAAGCCGGACAACGTCTTGGGCGGCGTGCCTTATCTGCGTGCCGATCCGGCTCGGGCCGCCGCGTGGAAAGAGCGCCTCGATCGCTTGGCACCCGCAACTTCATGTCGCATCGGCATCGTCTTGGCCGGCCGCGCAGCCCACAACAACGACCGTTCGCGCTCCGCCAGCCTCGCCGCCTTCGCGCCGTTGGCTTCAGTGTCCGGTGTAACTCTGGTTTCTCTGCAGAAAGGCCCCGCCGCGAGTCAGGCCGGACAGTATTTCGGCGCCGCGCCGTTGCTCAACCTCGGTGCGGAAATTATCGATTTCGACGACACGATGGCGATCCTGGAAAATCTCGATTTATTGATTACAGTCGATACCGCAGTCGGCCATCTTGCCGGCGCAATGGGCCGCCCGGCGTGCATCCTGCTGGCCTATGCGCCCGACTGGAGGTGGCTGCTCGATCGCTCCGACACCCCGTGGTACCCTTCCGTGCGCCTGTTCCGTCAGACCAAGCCCGGCTATTGGAACGACGTGATGGCCAGTGTGGCAGCCCACGTCGCTCAAGCGATGATGCACAGGCAGCAGCACGAAAGGAAGAAAGTTTAAACGCAGATGTAAAAAGATGCACGATGATGCACGCGGATCGCGCGACTCAATGCTGGAAAGATATTGCTGGCGGTGAGGCGCTCGTGTATTTCGCCAGCCTGCTGGCCTACGCGCTGGCGAGCCGCTCATGGAGCGCCGCCGCGTCCTTGGCCTGACGCAGCTCGCGGACGAACTGGCGGTCGCGGATCGGCCGGGCGATGGCTGCCAGCGCGGCGACATGCTCGGTGTCGGCGTTGGGCGGGATCAGCAGCAGGAACACGAGATCAACCGGCTGGCCGTCGATTGCCTGAAAGTCGATGGGCCGCGCCAGCCGCGCGAACAGGCCGAAGAAAGCGGTGAGGCCGTCGATGCGAGCATGTGGCAGGGCGAAGCCTTGTCCGAGGCCGGTGGAACCCAACTGCTCGCGTGTCTGCAACGCGGTGAGGATCGCGGGTACGTCGATGCCGGTGGCGGTCGCTGAGCGGCGGGCGAGCTCGGCGAGGAGTTGCGGCTTGTCCTGCACGCGGAGTCCGGCGAGGACCTGGGCAGGCGCGATCAGGTCGGCTATGCGCATGGTTGCGTTTCGGACGATGTCTGAGATTGCCGCCCGGCCCCCTCCCCCCAGCCCTCTCCCGCAACGGGAGGGGGAGTTGGGACTCGCCCTCCCGTTGCGGGAGGGGGCTGGGGGGAGGGGGCCGGGCCGCCGAACCGACAACTCACCGACATCACCCTCAATCCGGCGCTCGCAGCCGATAGCCCACTCCGGTCTCCGTCAGTATGTGCTGCGGCCTTTCGGGATCCGCCTCGATCTTCTGCCGCAAGGCGCGAATGTAGATGCGCAGGTACTGCACATCAGTGTCGCCGGTCCAGACTTCGCGCAGGATCATCTTGTGGGTCAGCACCTTTCCGGCATGGGCCACCAGGAGTCGCAGCAGATCGTATTCGCGCGGCGAGAACTTCACCTCCTCGCCCCTGACCGTCACGATCCGGCGCACCAGATCGACGGTCAAGTCGCCGCTGCGGAAGATCGGACGCTCTCCGTGCTGCTGCAGCCGATGCCGATGCGCGGCGCGGATTCGGGCGAACAGCTCGCCGATGCCGAACGGCTTGGTCACGAAATCGTCGGCGCCGAGATCGAGCGCCTCGACCTTTGCCCCCTCGTTGTCGCGACTGGACAGCACGATGATCGGCAGATCGGAGCCGGCTGCGCGCAATTGACGGATCACCTCCAACCCGTCGATGTCGGGCAGGCCGAGGTCGAGCACGATAAGGTCCGTCGCGCCGCGCCGCGCCGCGTCGAGCGCGCCGTGACCGTCCGATACTTCGGTAACGACGTAGCCTTGCGCCGTCAGCCCAACCCGAAGGAATCGCAGGATTGCCGGCTCGTCATCGACGACCAGGATACGCAGGGGCCGCGCATCGCTGGTCACAGCGCGAGATCCGCTGTGCGGTCGGCATGTGCTGGGACGGGCATGGTGATGTTAAATATGGCGCCTGAACGATCCTGGCGATTGGCGGCGGAGATCGTGCCGCCCATCGCCTCGACGAAACCCCGGCAGATCGCCAGGCCGAGCCCAGTGCCAGGGGGACCGGTATCAGCACCACGGGCGCGGTAGAATTTTTCGAAGATGCGCTCACGATCGGCGTCTGCGATGCCGTTACCCTCGTCGATCACCTGCAGGCAGACGCGGCCGTCGGTTCGCCAAGCGCGCAACTGGATGAGCGTACCGGCGGGCGAGTATTTCGCCGCGTTGTCCAGCAGATTGAACAACACCTGCTCGAACAGCACCATGTCGAGCTCCAGCATCGGCAGGTTCGGCGCGAGATCGAGCTGCACACGGTGCTGCGCCAGTATCTTGCCGGCGCGTTGCAAGGCCGCGCCGACCACGTCGGAGAGGTCGGCGAGGCCGGCGCGGGGCTTCAGTGGGCCGGACTCGATTCGGGTCATGTCCAGAAGGTTGCCGATGAAGCGGTTCAGCCGTTCGGCTTCCTCTTGGATGGTTCGGATCAGGGTGTCTCGCATGGCTTCCGGCACCGGGCCGGCAGCGAGGCTGGTGGCGGAGCCCAGAATGGAGGCCAGCGGCGTGCGCAGGTCGTGCGAGATCGAGGTCAGCAAAGCCTGACGCAGCCGGTCGCGCTCGGCTTCCAGGCGCGCCCGATCGACGTCTTCCACAAGGTTGACGCGCTCGATCGCCAGCGCCGACTGGTCGGCGAGTGCATCCAACAGGCGGCGCTGGTCCGGCGTCAGTAGCGGACCGGGCTCGTCGCGGTCGATGCCGATCACGCCGACCGGGCCTCGTCCGGTCTGCATCGGCAGAAACAGTCGTTTTGCGCCGGGCAGTGTATCAGCGCCGCGTCCGGCAGGGCGGTTCTTCTCCCAGCTCCATTTCGCTGCCGCGATGTCCGCGGCGTCGAGCTCGTCGTCCGGGGGAAGCCGGCGCGGACCGCCACGCTGCCGTCGTTGGGCAGCAGGATCACCACGCGAACCTTCAGCATCAGGGCGATCTGGTGCACGGTCGCCCACAAGAGATCGTCGAGATTGGCCGCCACGGCGAGCTTGCGGCTGAACTGATAAAGCTCCTCGGCGGTGCGTGCGCGCTGGCGAGCGACGATCGCTTGCGAACGCACCCGCGCGGCGAGGTTGCTGGCAATCACCGCGACCACGGCGAAGAAGAACAGCGCGACTACGTTCTCGGGGTCGGCAATGGTGAAGGTGTAGAGCGGCGGCAGGAAAAAGAAATTGTATGCGAGCACGCTGGCCAGGCAGGCCAGCAGCGAGGGCCAGAGGCCGTACATCACCGCGCTCGCGAGCACCGCGGTCAGGAAGGCGAGCGCGATGCTGGTGATACCGAGCACGTCGTGCAGCACCAGCGCCATGGCGAGTGCCCCGGCAACGCAGGCCAAGCTGCCGAGATAGGGGCTTGCGTCCGGTCCTGCGCGCGGCGCGGCATCAGTCACGGTGCGCGCGGCCTGCGGACGCTCTTCCGGCGACTGTCCGGCGATCACGTGAATGTTGGCGCCACCGGCGCGGCGGACGAGCTGTTCGGTGATAGAGCCGAATGCCAAGTCGCGCCACCAGGACTTCTTCGAGCGCGCAATGACGATATGGGTGAAGTTGTTGGCGCGTGCGTATTCGGCGACCGTACCGGCGACGTCCTGGCCAGGCAGCGTGACCGTTTCGGCGCCGAGTCGCTCGGCCAGCCGCAGTGACTCCGCGATGCGGCTGCGTTCGGCCTCGCTCATGCGCAGGCTGCGGGATGTCTCGACGTGAATCGCGGACCACGGCACCTTCAGTCGGTCCGCCAGACGCCGTGCACGCCTCACCACGGACAGGCCGTCGGTGCTACCGCTGATGCAGACCAGCACGCGCTCTCCGGCCGGCCAGGGGCCGGGGATGGCGTGGCTCTGCATGTAGCTGACCATCTGCTCATCGACACGCTGCGCGGTCCGTCGCAAGGCGAGCTCGCGCAGCGCGGTGAGGTTGCCGGGCGAGAAATAGTGCCGGACGGCGCGCTCGGCTTGGTGCGGCACGTAGACCTTGCCGTCTTTCAGCCGCTGGATCAGATCGTGTGGAGTAAGGTCGATCACCTCGACTTCGTCGGCGCGGTCGATGATCGAATTGGGGACGGTCTCGCGGACGCGGATTCGGGTGATCTGTGCCACGACGTCGTTGAGGCTTTCGACGTGCTGGACGTTGAGCGTGGTGTAGACGTCGATGCCTGCGGCGATCAGCTCTTCCACGTCCATGTAGCGTTTCGGGTGCCGACTTCAGGCGCGTTGGTGTGCGCCAGCTCATCGACCAGCACGAGTTGGGGGCGGCGGGCGAGAATGGCGTCGAGGTCCATTTCTTCCAGCGTGCGGCCCTTGTAGTCGATGCGGCGGCGGGGGATGATCTCGAGCCCGTCGAGCAGCGCCTGGGTCTCCTTCCGGCCATGCGTCTCGACGATGCCGACGACGACGTCGGTGCCGTCGCGCCGACGTGCCTGGGCGGCGGAGAGCATTTCGAAGGTCTTGCCGACGCCCGGGGCGGCGCCGAGGAATACCTTCAGCCGTCCGCGCCCACTTCGCTGGGCCTCGGCCAGCAGTGCGTCGGGGGATGGTCGTCCGTCTCGCGAACCGATGTCTTCGGTGGTGGTTGGCATACGGGGGTCAAGTGGTGGCGGGGTGAGGGTATCACATCAGGCGTCGCGTTTCGGCCCCCCGGCCCCCTCCCCAACCCCCTCCCGCAAGGGGCCCTTCGGGAGGGGGCCGGGAAGCAGCTTCAACTCATCAACACACCGCGCCTCCTATCCTGCACAAGCCGCGCACACGCCCTCCGCCTCGACCGAAACCGTTGCGCTGTGCCGCCCGCGCCAGCGCTTCACCCACCTCTGGGTCATCCACCTCGACGACGCGGCCGCAGCGCTTGCAAATCAGGAACTGCGCGGCGTGCGCCTCGATGTGCTCGCCATCGCAACGATGGCTGCAGCCGACGAAGGCCGAAAGCTTCTCCACCTTGTGGATGAGCCCGTGCTCCAGCAGGAAATCGAGCGCCCGGTACACGGTCGGCGGCGCCGCGCCGCGCAACTGGTCCAGTAGTTCGTACGCGCCCATCGGCCGGGCGCTCTCCAGCACAAGGCCGAGGACCTTGCGCCGCAGTTCGGTCAGCTGCGCCCCGCAGTGGCGGCACATCCCGGCCGCCCGGTCCAGCAGAGGCGCGGCGCTCCCGCCACGACGCATTTGTGGCTCAGCAAAACGGAGGAGTTCCATGCTAACGTTTGTGTGTTTTCTGAATTGGACCGACCCAAGGGCGGGCAAAAGCCGTCAAAGACGTGGTAGCACGATCCGAGGCCACCAAGGCCCTCATCGCAGGATTGGGCGGTCGGTTGGTCCGCGGCTACGTGACGACTGGCCAATATGACGTCGTTCTCGTGGTCGAGATGCCCACCGGCGATTTGATGACCAAGTTGGCGGTTGCTCTCACATCGCGAGGCAATGTCCGCACGACGACAGTACCGGGCATTCTCACCGGAGGAATTCGGAAAGCTCGCTGCCGAGGCGCCCTGATTGCTCCGTGACCTTGCGCGGCGCCAACTTTGGCGCCCGTGCAAGGTCAGCCGTCTTGCCCGAAGCTACAGGGCGGGTCGTCACCCGTCGCCGGGAAGATATCTACCGTGAGTGCCTGTCCGCGTGCCTTCTACGCTGATGCAGCGGACTGGCAGGTCACTTCCAGGGCTTCGCCGGGTACTTCTCGTATGAGCTGATCCTCGCCCACCCGGCGTTCCAACCCATCATGCTCTCGCTTGACGCGGTATTGGCAGACCTTGGCTTCGATCGGCAGAAGACGAGAGATCGTATAGAGGTCCGGTTGCCGGCCACCGACGGAGACATCTAGATTTACTTGAACGCGGTCGCCGATCGCGAACTTGTGCAGTGTCAAAATGTGGCGTCCCCACATAACGGACCGGCGCTGCGTGCGGCAGCGCCGGATCCTCGGCTCATGAGACCTGCAAATTCACCGCAGAACGTCTTGCCTTGCTGGCCACGTTCGACGTCGAAGGTGACCTTTTGGCCGTCGTTGAGGCTGCTTAGGCCAGCCCGCTCGACCGCTGAGATGTGCACGAATACGTCCTTCGAGCCGTCATCCGGCTGAATGAAGCCGTAGCCCTTCTGGGCGTTGAACCATTTTACTGTCCCTGATGACATCACGTCACTCCGGTTTTTCGGCGATCCACACTCTGTGGACCGTATTGCTTTTCAATGGGAAGTGCCGAAGACGACGCGGAGCGTGGACTGGGCAAACATGACCCACGGCGAAAAGTGCCGATGCCGGGAGATGGGGACCGCATTCTGGTTTGCAAGGGGCTAAACCGCCTCAATTGGTCATTCCTTGTCGATTCGACATGTGGTTCACCAGCGGCAGAGGAGCTTGCGACCATAAAGGCAGCGCAGTGCAAGCCATTCTTCGTTGCGTTTCCGCTCCCGTCGGTCTGCTGGACCGCAAGAGAATCTCAAGCTGCGCGACAATTTACATGCGCGCCGCCTCGCCTCCTGCCGGCACATCTGCGCCGATCAACCGCTCCAGCGTGGCAGGCACGCCGGGCATCACCTCAATGAGTTGCCGCGCCGACGGTGCCGCGAACTCGCTTGCGATCGCCGCGTCGATTGCCGCCAGCAGCGGCCCCACCGAGCCCGCCACATCGCAGAGCAGGACCGGCTTGTCGTGCAGACCGAGCTGCCGCCAGGTGATGATCTCGATGGTCTCGTCCAGTGTCCCCAATCCCCCGGGCAGCGACACGAACGCGTCCGACAGCTCGAACATTCGCTGCTTGCGGGAGTGCATGCTGTCGGTGACAATCAGTTCCGAGACGCCGCTATGCGCCACCTCCCGCCGCGTCAGGAATTCGGGGATCACACCGGTCACCCGCCCGGATGCGGCCAGCGCCGCGTCGGCCAGCGCGCCCATCAGCCCGATCCGCCCGCCGCCGAACACCAGGCGCAACCCGGCCTCGGCGATGCCGCGCCCGAGCGCCCCGGCGGCAGTCCGGAAGACCGGGTCGTTTCCGGCATGGGAGCCGCAGAACACGGCAACGGCACGGATCAAAGGCATGGACGCTCCTTCAGGACCTCGACCCGGGGCGGCACGATTCGCGTTGGCGCCCTGAGCCAGACAATGCAAGATGCGGTCGGGCGGGTTAACAAGCGAGAGGAAACAGGATGAACAGGACGAGACTCGCGCTGCTCGGCATCGCCGTGGCCGGCATCCTCGGCGTAGCGCGCGCGCAGGAGCCGGCGTTCAACATCATCGAAACGCGCCAAGCCGGCCAGGACCTGTTGCTCGGTACTTTCACCGGCATCAACGAGGGTGTCAAACATAAGGTCGAGGTCAAGACCTTCGCCAACGCGGCCACCGCCATGGCGCGCTGGATGAAGCAGTTCCCCACCACCTTCCCGCCCGGGAGCGATCACGGCAACAACACCAAGGCGCTGCCGGCGATCTGGTCCGACCGAGCCGGCTTCGATCAGGCCGCCGCCAATCTTGTCGCCGCGGCCGAGAAGCTGTCGCAACTCGCGAAGGCGGACGACACAGCCGGGTTCACCGCCCAGGTGAAGACGGTGGCCGACGCCTGCACCGCCTGTCACAACAAGTTCCGCGCTAAGTAGGCGCCCAGTAGATCCCGACAAAAGCCACGATTGCGGCGGCGGCGGCCAGAATGGCTGCCGCCAGCAGCGGACTCGCCAGACGTGGAGGCAACAGCGTCGGCGGCAACCGCTTGTTGCCGCTGATCATCGCGCCGATCAGGTTGTGCCGCTTGACCACGGCATAGGTTAGCACCGCGCAGACATGCACCGCGACGAGGACCTCGATCCCCTTGAAGTTCAGCACGTGGATATGACTGAGCCAGTCGCTGGTGTCCTGTCCGACGGCCTCGGCAAACGGACCCTCGGTGAGTACCTGATCATTGGCACAAAGACCGGTCGCGACTTGCAGCGCCAGCAGCGAGAGCAGCACCAGCACCATCCAGCCGAAGGCGGCATTGTGGCCGATCTCAGTGTCCGGCGCGCGGCGACGGAACTCTGCGAGATACCGCAGCGCCGCTATCGGGCTGCGCACAAACTGGCTGAACCGCGCCGTGTCGCTGCCGATGAACCCCCAGGCGAATCGGAACAACAACAGCGCGAAGATCGAGTAGCCGGACCGCATGTGCCAATCCATCCAGTCTTCATGCGCGGTCAGCCAACTCATGAAAACCAGCACGACGAGCGCCCAGTGGAACAGCCGAATCGGCGCATCCCATACTTTTACGACGAGCCACACCTCGCGCGGCGCGCTGTCGCGGTTCATCGCTTATTCCGCGATCTTCATCCAGGCCGCGTTGTCGCGGGATGACGCGGCCGCCGCCGCGATGAAGCGCATGCCCCTGACGCCGTCGTGCACGTCAGGCAGCAGCCCGGTGTTCGGATCCGGCGTCCGCCCCTCATCCCTCGCCCGGATCAACTCGGCGGCATCGCGATAAAGCTGGGCGAAGCCTTCCAGATAGCCTTCGGGATGACCGGCGGGAATGCGTGTCGCATGAGCGGCCGCCGGCCCAGCGGCTTCGCTGCCCCGCGTGATCACCCGACGCGGTTGGCCAAACGGCGCGTGCAGAAGCCGGTTCGGCGATTCCTGTGCCCATTCCAGCCCGCCCGCCTCGCCATAGACACGGAGGCGCAGCGCGTTCTCGTTGCCCGGCGCAATCTGGCTCGACCACAATGCACCACGTGCACCGCCGGCAAATCGCAGCAGAACCTGCGCGTTATCGTCGAGTCGCCGGCCAGGAACGAAGATGCTGAGCTCGGCCGCCAACTCCGTACAGCACAGACCGGTGACGAACTCCGCTAAATTGAATGCATGGGTCCCGATATCGCCGAGGCTGCCGCCGGCCCCGCTGCGTTCCGGATCGGTGCGCCATTCCGCCTGTTTCTGGCCCGTTGCTTCCAGGCGCGTGGTCAGCCAGGCCTGCGGATATTCGACCTGCACGACACGGATGGCGCCGAGCTCACCGGCCGCGACCATCTCGCGGGCTTGCCGCACCATCGGGTAGCCGGTGTAATTGTGCGTTAGCACGAACACGCGTCCGCTCCGCGCGACCGCGGCGACGAGGTCTTCGGATTCCTCCACGGTGCGTGTCATCGGCTTGTCGCAGATCACATGGATGCCGGCATCGAGGAAGGCGCGTGCCGCCGCATGATGCAGGTGGTTCGGGGTAACGATCGCAACGACGTCGATGCGGTCGGGCCTGGCGGCTTCGCGTTGTGCCATCTCGGCGAAGCTGGCGTAGCAGCGCTCGGGCGCGATGTGCAGGTCGGCGGCGCTTTGTCGCGCACGCTCCGGATCGGACGACAGCGCCCCGGCAACCAGCTCGTACTGGTCGTCGAGCCGCGCGGCGATACGGTGCACGCCGCCGATGAAAGCCCCGCGTCCGCCGCCGACCATACCCAACCGCAAGCGGCGCGCGACCGTCATCGCGTGAGCCCCAGCAGCCGGCGGTTCGCCTCTGCATTCGCGCCGCTGGCAGCAAAATCATCGAACGACTTGCCGGTCACTTCGATGATGTGGCGGCGGACGAAGGGTGCGCCCTCGCGCGCGCCCTGTTCGGAGTCCTTGATGCAGCATTCCCATTCCAGCACGGCCCAACCTTCGAAATCGTATCGCGCCAACCTGGAGAAGATGCCGCCGAAATTCACCTGCCCGTCGCCGAGCGAACGGAAACGACCGGCGCGGTTGATCCAGGGCTGATACCCGCCATACACGCCGACCCTCTCGGTTGGATTGAACTCCGCGTCCTTCACATGGAAGGCACGGATGCGCTCATGGTAGAGGTCGATGAAGCCAAGATAATCGAGCTGCTGCAGCAACAGATGGCTGGGATCGTATAGAATATTGGCGCGCTTATGCCCGCCGACCCGCTCGAGGAACATCTCGAAGGTAATACCATCGTGCAGGTCCTCGCTCGGGTGGATCTCGTAGCAGACATCGACGCCGGCGGCATCGAAGGCGTTGAGGATCGGCACCCAGCGCCGGGCCAGCTCCTCGAATGCGGTTTCGATCAACCCCGCCGGACGCTGGGGGAAAGGATACAGGAACGGCCACGCCAGCGCGCCGGAGAATGTCGCATGCGTGGTAAGCCCCAGGTTCTCCGACGCTCGGGCGGCTTTCATCAACTGATCGACCGCCCATTGCTGTCGTGCTGACGGATTGCCATGCACCGCCGCCGGCGCGAACCCGTCAAGCACGATATCGTAGGCGGGATGCGCGGCAACGAGCTGGCCTTGCAAATGGGTCGAAAGCTCGGTCAGCGTAAGCCCGGCCTGCGCCAGGACACCCTTCACCTCGTCGCAGTAATCCTTGCTGTCGGCAGCGCGGGAGAGGTCGAACAGGCGCCCGTCCCAGGACGGTATCTGCACGCCCTTATAGCCGTGCCCGGCCGCCCAACTGGCGATTGCCCGCAGACTGTCGAACGGCGGCGCATCACCGGCGAATTGCGCGAGGAAGACCGCCGGGCCCTTGATGGTTTTCATGCCGATACCCCTACAAGTTCACCTCTCCCGCTCTGCGGGAGAGGTCGGTTCGCGAAGCGAACCGGGTGAGGGTGCCGGGCGCGAGCCCTCACCCTCATCCGCCCCGCCCGGCGACCTCACGACTCAGAACGGCGAATTCGGGTCATAGTACTCCTTCGCATTCTGCGGCGTAATCAGCGGCGAACCCACGATATAAGTGCCCTCGATCGGCGCCTCGCCGTAGTAGATTGAGCAGCGGTGACCGCCATCGCCGCGTTCGGCATTCGCCGGGCCTGCGAAACGGACCGGTTCCCCGTCGAGCAGGATGCGGCCGTGGTCGGGCTGCTCGTGGCCGGCAAGAAGCTTCGCAAACGTCGATTTGCCGGCGCCATTCTCGCCGATGACGGCGTGGACCTCACCGGGATGGAGGGTGAGGGAGACGTCAATGAGGACCGGGGCGGCGCCGAAGGATTTGCGGAGGGTTTCGGCGTGGAGCACGCTGGTTCTGACCTTGTCGTAGTTGCCAGGATCGACCCTCAGCGTCCACCCTGGAAGTGATCGAGATCAATCCCTTGGTCCCGCGGTGACGATGCGGCCGGTACCGGCACTAAGATGATTGCTGCGCCCGTCGTGGGTGCCGGCGCCACGGCGCCCGGGCGGCCCACGCTGCGCACGGCACCGCGCCTATAGGTTTCGGCGTTGCTTGACTCCACTGCGGTCGCGCGAGCAGCGTCATTATCACAGTGTCATAGGGAGGAAGCAATGCTGCCCACATTTCCGGCCGCACGTCTTTACTGCCTGGTTGCTCTCGTCTCCGCCGTCGCGCTCGTGGCACCCACGGCATATGCGGAGGGACTGCTTGCCAAGGTGCAACAGAAGGGCGTCCTCGTCATCGGCACGTCCAACGACGCTCCGCTCAGCTACATCGATTCGGGTAGCAAGCAGGCCGCAGGCGTGCTGCCGGACATCCTGCGGGAGTTCCTCAAGCGCGAGAACATCAACGCCTCGATCGAGGTGGTGGCCATGCCGTTCGCCAGCCTGATTCCGTCGGTGCAGAGCGACCGCATCGATCTTATGGGCGATGCCATGTACATCCGACCCGCGCGTCAGAAGGTGATGGATTTTACGGATGTCGTCTTTTATAATCCGGAATCTCTGGATGTCGCCAAGGGTAACCCGCTGAACCTGCACAGTCTCGCCGATCTGTGTGGGCATTCAGGCGGCAGCTACGAGGGTACCGTTTATATCGACATGCTGAAGAAGGCCTCTGCTGCGTGCCCAGCGGGCAAGCAGATCGACCTGAAGCAATATCCCACGATCCAGAACGTGTTCGCGGACCTCGCCGCCGGCCGGCTCAACGCCGCGGTGGTGGACGGCTCGCTCTCGGCCTACGCGCTGAAGCAGAACCCCTCTCTGAACTTTGAGCTTGTCGGCGACTATAAGCCTGAAGACAAGGTCGCGACCGGCTGCGCCTTCGCCGTCGCGAAGGGCGACACGGCGTTCGTTGAGGCGTTCAACAAAGACTACGCAGCGATGAAGGCTGACGGCACGGTTGCCAAGCTGTTCGAGAAATGGGGACTGACGCCGACGAGCTTCTTCCTGAACCCGTAGTCCACGGCAAACCTGAGGCGGGCGGACACCGGTGCTCGCGGACGCCATTGCCTGGGCGCCCGACCTGCTTGATGGGCTCAAGGTGACGGTCTTGCTCACGTTCGCCAGCATGGCCTTGGCGATGCTGCTCGGGCTCTTGCTCGCGCTCGGGCGTATCAGGCAACGCAGCAGCGCAATTTATTGGATGAGCACCGTCTTCGTCGAACTGATCCGCGGCTCACCGCTGCTCCTGCAACTGTTCTACATCTACTACGTCTTCCCCTTCGTCGGTATCCGGATGCCCCCTATCGTCTCCGGCATTCTCGGCCTGATGATCAACTACGGCGCCTATCTCAGCGAGGTGTTTCGTGCCGGCATCCTGGCTGTGGACAGGGGCCAATGGGAGGCCGCCGATGCGATCGGGCTCCGGCACGGGCTGATCCTCCGGCTCGTGGTGCTGCCCCAGGCGATCCGGATTGTGTTGCCCCCGGTCGGCAACTACTTCATCTCGCTATTCAAAGATACCGCTCTCGTCTCAACCATCTCGATCGGTGAACTGATATTTCGTGGTCAGCTTATTGCCGCAGATACCTTCAAGTACCTTCAGGTTTACACGATCATCTTTATCATCTACGTCGCCATCAGCATTCCCGCAAGCCTCGGCGTGAAAGCGCTCGAGATGCATCTCGCTGCCTCTCGGACCATGCCACGCGCGCTACGCGGCTGAACAAGGAGAGCACCAAATGCGCATTCCCGCCCGTCACGGTGTTGCCGTCAGAGTGAAGGCGGGCGATGCCGTGAAACTGATCAATCCGCAGGGCAACCAGGTGCTGGACACCTGGGCGTTCAACGCCGACGACCTCGGCGAGTATATGTCGATGGCGCATACCCGCTCGCGCAACAGCCGCATCTACATCGGCCGCGGCGATTCGCTGGTCAGCAATCACCGCCGCACGATCCTGACGATCGAGCAGGATACCTCGCCCGGACGCCACGACATCCTTCTCTGCGCCTGCAATCTCTGGATCTATCGGGAGCTCGGCGTTACCGCGTATCATCGAAATTGCGCGGATAACCTGCACGAGGCGCTGGCAACGCTTGGCCTCGCGATCCCGTGGACTCCGTCACCGTGCAACCTGTTCATGAACGTGCCGGTGGATAGCGACGGGCGATTGGACCGGCTGCCGCCGTCGAGCCGGCCCGGCGATTACGTGCTGCTGCGAGCCGCGTTCGATGTCGTGGTGGCCATCTCCGCCTGCCCACAGGACATCACTGCGGTGAACGCCGGCGAGCCGCATGATGGGGAGTTGGAGGTGGTCACCGCCTGAACCAGCCGGCTCGCCCACTGCACTGGGCCGAACAGGACGGGAGCCGTTTCGGTGTGCCGGGCCCACCCACAACCAAGACGATCCCGGCCGCTACCCGAAAAGCCGCGACAGATCGGGCAGTGCGGATCGCACCGATCGTAACCACGTCGTGTTGCCATGCTTCGGACAGTCCGCCGACAGCAGCGCGACTAGCTCGCCCACCGCCGTAGCGCTCGACCAGCAGGGCGGTGCGGTATCGGCCGCGCCGTTCGCACCGGCCGCAGACAATATTGATGGCCGCCGTACAGGCGGCGACCTGGGAGAGCGTCGCCATCCCGACAGCAAACCGGAAGAACGGAGAGAGAGAACAAGAGGCGACGGCCTCAGCGTGCTCTAAGTGTGGGCACTAACCCTGGCCCCCAGCCCGGCGTATTGAAGGCGCGGAGCTTTGCAGACTGACGGGGAGGCCCTCCTGCTGCTGCAGCCCGACGCCGAGGCCACGGCGTGAACTGGTCGACGTTGATCATGATCGCCCTCGTCATAGCGGCCTGGGCGATTGTGTGGCTTGTCCTTTATGCCGCCGGCGTGGTGCGGCTATGAGCCGCTTCGCTCGACACCGGCCGGAGACTAACGGCCACAGCCGCCGTTCATCAACATAGCGTAACCGATGCCCCATCAGTGACGTTATCCTCGATCGGCGAGATCACGCCCGTGCCCGCGCGGCCCCCATTCTCGGGGGAGGCGATGGGGCAACAGCCGCGTGGGCAGCGGGCGGCAGCGCGGCGTCAACACGCGCGCCGCCCGCACACCGGCGCTATGGCCGGCGCTGCTCTGTTACCCGGCGCTTCATGTCCTGGAATAGACGATCGGCCGCCTCCCCGGCCCGGCGATGCTCATCCGCCGTCATGGACGGACTTCCGCTTGACCACCAGGGCCACGGGCTTTGGCTTGCGGGGCCTGATCCGGCGCGGCGGCAGGCTGGCGAGCCGATGCGGATCAGGGACATCGCGGCCGGGAACCCAAGCGGCGCCGAGGGTTCTGCGAAGTCCGGGATCGCGACGGCCCTGGAACGGAACCGCGGGATGGGGCGCTGGCGGGGAGGGAGACCGCCTCGGACCAATTCAAGGCGGATCGACCCGTCGTCAGGCTCATAACCTGAAGGTCCGAGGTTCAAATCCTGGGGCCCCGCAACCACTTGCACGTCCTTGACTCCCTTGGACCGACCGCCGGGACTCCCGGATTGCCCGGGCATGAAGCCCCTTCCGGTAGCTCCGCCAGCCACCTTCGGACGTTCAGGCTGGCAGTGCGCTACCGCTCCTGCTCAACGCGGAGCGGGCGTGGTTCCGCCTTCTCTCGGCTCCGGCTCGGCAATAGTCGCCGCCGCGGCGTACCGGTCGGCCCCGATCAGCCGCATGCGTCTCTCGTGCCGTTCGTCCGCCTCGTCGAGCGCATAGAAGACCGAATGCTGCCCGGTGGCGCGGCCGCTGAATTGGCTGTTCAGAATCCGGAACACGTTGCGGTCAGCGTCCATGGCCGTATGCGAGTTGCGCATCGGGATGGACCACCAGGGCAGGACCGCTTCGCAAATCGGCTTGTTCATTGCGATGCAGTTCGGATCGGACCAGCCACCGAGGTGCCGGAACTCACCTCTTCCCGGACCGACCGACTCCCAATCGTCCTTGCAGATCGGACGGCGGGAGCGCGGGTGCACGAACCAGCGCCCGGAATACGCCCATTCCCCTCCGATCAGCGCCTGCTGCAACGAAGCGAGGTGATCGCTCGACCACCAGTTGTCGTCATCGAGATACGCCACGAACCGGCTCTGGGCCAGGTAACTGAGCATTGTACGCAGCGCGCCCCCGTCCCAGGCCGCATGCTGGCCGCCATAACGCCATGAGGTGGAGTATCCCGGATAGAGGCAGAACACGCATTGCCGCTCCGGCACGGCGCGACAGGTTTGCTCTAGCGCAGCGATCGAGCCGAGGGGGACATCGACACCGATCAGCACCTGCACCCGGCCGTCGAACTCCTGGCGAAAGATCGACGAAAGTGCCTGATGGATGGTGGTCCGCAGTGTGGTTGGCATGACCACGGCAAAATCGAAGCCGTTCTGCAAATCGGCGTCACGGCCTTGGAACACTTTCAGAAATGGCGCCTCGATATTCGAAGCTCTTGCGCCCGGGCGGGGCTGGCGGCCGAGCTGCAAAGTGGGGCGCCAAAGGTTCGTGCTACGGACGATCTGGATATCGCAGGAGCTCAGCAGCCCATTGACGGCACGGGCGAGCCGTTCCTTCCAGCTCATCCGACAGGACTGTTTCGTGGCGACAAGCCCTCTTGCATAGAGACCCTCCACCAGCTCGGCCTCGCGACCCAGGCGCGCCGTACCAGACTTGTACCGGCCTCCGGCATCGTCCTTGGCTGAAGTTGGCATTGTGTGGCTCTTCGCGGATCGCAAAGAGGTTACGCTGCAGCACTTTTTCATTATAAATAACTGTCCTGATGATGCGTGGAAATACGCCGTGTGCTTTGCGCCAGTACCAGATTAGCATGCACCAATCGGGCAGCCTTCTTTCGATAGCCCTTCTGATTGATACGATTTTGCTCCGCGGCGGTGAAGAGCACAGCACGTAAGGTAAGTTGATAGCCAGTCGTCCTCATCGTCAAGGCGAGAGCCTTCAATTGGTTAGCGTTTCTCATCCATGCGCGCCGCCTTCTCCGCCGACCCTCCGCATGAGCCGCGCCTGGCGCATCAGGCCAATGTCCTCGGCAACCAGACGTAACTGTGCCATCATCCGCGCGTCATCCAGTCGCAGCACATGCGGCAGTACGCCGTAAGCGCGCTCGACCACTCGGCGCACCGCATAGCGTGGCACGCCGAGCAACGTCGAACACGGCAACGGGTACAACGCCTGACCCAGCCAATAGCCCCACCGGCCGTAACGCTGGCAGCGACGAAGGATCCAGCGCCGGCTCACCTGCCGGCGGTTGACGATGTGGCGGACCGTTGCGCCCGGCGCAAATCCTGCACGATAGCCGGCACGAATCAGGCGCAGGATGAATTCCGACTCGCTGCCCATGAGGGAATTGAAGCCCTCCATGAAGTGTGGGTCGTAGCGATGCCCGGCACGCACGACCGTCATACGGATCGCCATGTTGGGCCCGAGTACATCAGGCGGGAAGGGCAGTCTTGAATCGTAGTGTATCGGGCCTTCCGGTACCCCTGCGTTGGTTGCCGCATAGAGCATGCCGGCCCACCACTGCTGGCGCGCCCAGGACGGGGGTGGATACTCAAACAGCGGCTCGACGCCGCCGCCGAAGAAATCGCAGTCCCGATAGGTGTCGGCGACGCGGCTCCATTCGACGAGAAAGTCCGGCCGGGGCAGAATGTCGTCATCCACTAAAACGATCAGGTCGCCGTGTACCCGGGTAAGACCCGTGTTCAACGCGAAGCCCTTGCCGCGCCTCGGCTCCTGCAGCAGATGCAGCGGCAGCCGATCTGCGAAGGAGGTCGCGATCCTGGCGGTGCCATCGGTGCTGGCGTTGTCCACCACCAGCAACTGCCAGCCGTCGGCGGGCGGCGCAACGGCCGCGAACGCAGACAGGGTCCGGCCGATTGTGTCGCTGCCGTTATGGCTGACGAGAAGCACGGTCAGCATCGGTCCTACTCCGACCGGCCACCATTGGGACCCCTACTTAGGGCCCGCGGCGGAATAAGTGCTTCAAGGCGGTTGTTGATTTGGCTCAATGGTGTAGTTCCACTCGCCATGGAATGCGTGGCGCGTGATGTTGATCGCCTGCATCTCGTCATCGGACACCTTCACCCCCTTGGGATAGAGGTTGCCGTCGAGCTCGCAGCAGACCCTGAGACCAGTCTCGGTGGTTGTAGAGCCGATCAGTTGCACGATCACCTGATGGCTCACCAGTGGCTTGCCGCGCCAGTTCATGGTGATGAAGGCGAACAGCCGGTGTTCGATGCGGTTCCATTTGCTGGTGCCGGGTGGCAGGTGGGTAACCGTGATCTTCAGGCCGGTCTCGTTGGCAAGACGCTGGAGTTCGCGTTTCCATAGCTTCACCTGCGGCCCGTTGCTGCCGCCGCAGTCGGCGGTGATCGTCAGGCACGTCGCATTGGGATAACGCTGCTTGCCGAGCCTATGCCACCAATGCCGGATGCTCTCGACCGCAAAGGCGCCGGTATCAGCGCTGATGCCGACGCTGATCCAGCCGTGGTTGGCAGCAATGTCGTACACGCCATAGGGAGCGACCTTGCCAAGTTCCGGGATCTTGAAGTCGTGCACCCGCACCGGTTCGGGATCCCCCTTGCGACGCAGCTCACGGCCGTTGTTCTTGAAATCCCCAACCAGCTCCTTCTTCTTGGTGTCCACTGAGATCGCCGGCTCGCCCGCGGCGATCGCCGCTTGCACCGTCGCATTGACGTGCTCGAACTGGGCGTTGCGATCCGGATGGTTGCTCCCCTCCCGCGTCTTGCGGTTGGCCTGGCAACTGTAGTTCAGTTGCCGCAGCAGCTTGCCGAGCACGCGCTGGCTGACCTTGAAGCCAAGCGCGGTCAGCTCCTTGACGAGGTGACGCTGACTGCGGCTGACCCAGCGCAGCGGCGAGCCGGGATCGCCGCGAATGGCGTCCTCGATCAGTTTCTCCAGCGCCGCCGGCAACCCGGGTTGCCGGGTCACCGCGCTCTTGCGGCCAGCGCCGGGCCGGCGCAGCCGGGCGCCCAGTTCATTGCGACCGCACCGCAGTTCCGCAATGCCTCGCTGGATGGTGCTGCGCGCCAGCCCGGTTGCGCTCGCGGTCGCGGTGACGCCGCCAGGGCCCTGCGCCAGCGCTTCGTTGGCGGCGAACAGTCGCCGGGCACGTTCATCGAGGAAGGCTGCTGCTTTCCGCCAACGCGCACGGATGTCGGCGATGTCGATCACACCGCGACGCTAGCCGACGCATCTCGCGTCGCACCTAGCAAATTCTCAGATTCTATTCGTGCTTTGTTTGCGGCTCCTCAATTCGTTTATTTCGCCGCGAGTCCTTAGTCGGTTGTCTATGTTCAGTTTAGCCACTTTACGGCGTCTCTTGCAACGACTATGGTGCCCTTGCCGGAGGGTGACATCTGTCGTCCATGTGGAAAGCTCGCGACAGTACCCGGCACTGCGGTTCCGATCGCTAATCTCGCGGGTTGTCTTTGGTTTAAGTCATCGCGCAGAGACTTCCCAGCACATCACGCATCACGCCAGTGCAGCATGCAAATCGTACCAGTGCTCGAGATGGCCAGTGAGACGATGTCGCAGACGGCGCAAGCGCCACACCCCGCGACTCCCGTACAGACGGCCGCTGTGGCCGCACAGATCGTCCACTAAACGCAGCGCTATCCCGCGGATGGCAGTAGATCGCGCGGAGTTCCAGCTCCCCGGCGTCTCCGCCCCAAAGGGTCCACTCGAAATTCGTGGAAAGGTGTGAGTGATCGGCTCGCCTTCCAATGACAAGTGTCGTACACTTCCGGCAATACGGGCTTGGTCCACGTACTTAAACCGAGAGTAGCCGAGCTCCCGCAGCACTCGCAACTCAGCAATCGTGTCACGGATGCCGCACCCAGGGGTCGCGACACATGACTCGAGCGAGATATAGGTTGGGTGGTTACCGAACCCGCGGAGCGCTTCCAGGCACAGCATCTCACAGCCCTCGATGTCGATCTTCATGTAGTACGGTATGCCGTACTCCCTGAGCACTTCCTCGAACATGATGCATTCGACTTCGATGAAGTCGCTCTCACAACCAATCGCGTTGTTTCGAGAAACGAACTCGTCCTGAAGGGTCCCAAAATTGCTGTGGACGCGATTCACTGCGAACCGCGCTCGGCCCGACCTTGAGTTGATGGCCTTCCCGACAATATGGAGGCGCCCAGACGTCACTTCCTTCGCAAATCGCTCGTGCAGCTCATCAACCAGGGCTGGATTCGCCTCCACACCAACCACATTAAAGCCGCGCTTCAGATAGAAGTCGGTGTCTTCGCCACGGTTCATACCAACATCATAGATGATTTTCATCCTGAACTCCCGTGACCTGGTAGGCGGCGCCGCCACGGCCAGTGCTCCAACTCGTTACTGGGAACGTGATAAGCGTCCCGTTCCGCTTTCAGACCGAATTCGCCCGACGAACCCCCATGTCAGGCGTCCCAGACGAGCGAAACTGCGAGTCGACACAACCACCTAACCCAGCAGCACGAGAACTGCGACCCGCGGCATGATCGTGATCCAGCGCACCCAGCTTCCACGAACTTCATACACCGCTCACGACGGGTCGGAAGCGAAATTTTGGGGGAACCAAGCGAGGGGAGTGGTCGCCCCGTCCGCGGCTTGCGGGCCATTGCTTGCATCCCGATGCCTGGTTGCAAGCGCAGAGACTTGGCGACGAGCGGGGTCCAACGGCGACCGAGTCGCCGCCGCGCGCTGACATGGTGCCGACACAACGGCCGGGCGATTCTGAGGGCTGCGGGGTCTTCCTCAACTTCGGTGCAGGTCATCGTCCAACGTACCATATCGGGGTGCAACTAGCATGGTGACTGATGGAACGCGAGAGGGTCTGGGTGCTTGGCGCCGACGTAGAGGTTCTTTGCGCCGAGCGTGACGATGGCGGATGGGTGATCCAGGCGGTCTCCATCAGCAAACCTGTCTGCCCGCGGTGCGGCACGGTATCTCGGGCTCGACACAGTTCTTACATACGCCGCCTGCGGGACCTTCCGGTCCAGGGGGAGCCGGCAACGGTGAAACTGCGGGTCGGCCGCTGGCGGTGCCGGAACGAGCAGTGCGATCGGCGCATCTTCGCGGCAGGCGCCGGGGTGCTGGCGGTTCCGTCCGCGCAGCGCACCCAACGCGCGGCCGAGATCGTTCGACTGTTCGGTCACGCCGCAGGAGGGCGGCCAGCCGAGAGGCTGCTGGCGCACCTGGGCATGCCGACAAGCGACGACACTATCCTGCGCCATGTGAAGCGTGATGCGACCGCTCGCGCCGTGCCTGAACCGCGTGTGATCGGGATCGACGAGTGGGCATGGCAGAAGGGCCGGACATTCGGCACGATCATCGTCGATCTGCAGGCGCGCGAAGTCGTCGACGTGCTGCCCGATCGATCCTCGGCGGCCACTGCCGCTTGGTTGCGCCGTCATCCGAGTGTCGAGATCATCAACCGGGACCGTCAGGGTCTCTATGCCGAAGGCGCGCGGCTGGGTGCGCCGCAAGCACGCCAAGTCGCCGACCGCTTCCACTTGGCGCAGAACTTCCGCGGGGCTGTCGAGCGGCAGCTGTCCCGACTGGAACGGCCGCTTCGGGCCGCAATGCCACGCCATATCGAGCCGCCGGACCGACGGGTTTCCGGCGGGCAGGACGCGTGCCCGCGCGCGTCTCGCTTCCGATCGGAAGCAGTGTTGCATCGAGATCTGGTCGACACTGCCCGGCGGGAGATGCAGCGGTCGATGTTCATGCGGGTCCGCGCTCTCTACGAGGCTGGTCACAATGCAAAAGCGATCGCCGGTAAACTTGGCCTCGGGCGGCGACGTGTGGACAGGTGGATACGCCTGGAGGAACTGCCGGAGCGCCAAACTATGGCGGCGAAGTTCTGTACGCCGGCCTACTTCCGCGAGTACCTGTCACGCCGCTGGGCAGAGGGCTGCACCCATGCAGGCCGCTTGTTCGAGGAGATCAAGCGCCTCGGCTATTCGGGATCCTACTCGCATCTGGCCCGGCTCCTGTCACCGTGGCGACATGCGGCTGGCCCGGAACCCACGACACCGACCCAGCGCCCAACCGGCACGATGCTGGTTGACCCGGAAACAAACCGGACGATCTCACCGTTGGTCGCGGCCGCGCTATGCGTCCGGCCGCGGAAGATGCTGACGGCAAGACAAGCGGCGAAGGTCGACGCGCTCAAGGTGGCGTCGCACGAGTTCGCAGCCATGCGCGCCCTCGCGATGCGATTCCGCGGCTTATTGCGCGCCGGGAGCAGGCGCAAGCTCGACCGTTGGATCAAGGACGCCCAGCAGTCGGGCATCTACGCCATGCAGCGGTTCGCGCGCACGCTGCGACAGGACATCGGGGCGGTGAGAAACGCGGTGACTGTGAGTTGGAGCAATGGTCCAACCGAGGGCCATATCAATCGACTGAAGACGCTGAAACGGGCGATGTACGGGAGAGCTGGCGTCGAACTCCTACGAGCGCGTGTGCTCCCGCCGCCCACCAGCTGCCTGCACCGAACTTGAGGAAGACCCCAACAGCAGCCAATGCAGCCTCGAACGGTCCGAACGTCTTGCCGCGGTAGTCTCCGGTCAAGACGCATACGTCGTAGCGTAGGCCACCGACTAGTTCGATGAGCCGTCGCATGGCGCCCTCATTCATGTCTGCATGCAAGTCACTGATGTGGAGTACGGCAAAACCGTCGAACGATGACGGCAGTCCCTTGAAAGTGAACTCGTTGTGCCTGACGCGGATGCACTCTGTATTCCGGCGTCCACGCGCATATAGTCTGGCCAGCTTCAGCGCACCTCGCGTGAGTGAATGGATCGAATACCAATTTTCGGCATGAAAGAAGTTGATGCCCTGGGCCAGTATGCGCGCTTCATGGTCTATTTCCAGTCCCAGCCGCTGTCGTGCGTGCAGCCGTCCAAGACGGTGCTCCAATTCCAGCAGAGTCTCTCTATCCATCAGAAGTCGCCTCAACCCCGTGGGGCCGCACATGTCAGGGCCGCCAAGGGCTCCTGAGAACGAATTGGGATCGCTGACGCAAGTGATCGGTAGTTACGGACAGTTGGCCGCTTTCTGGCGGTGACTGCGCCCGATGGCATTGTAATGGGTCCAGCGCGGACGCGGAAGCCGCGGCGTGCTATGACGGCGCCATGATCACATCCGTCAAACCTTCCATCGTCGCGCTCACGGCCAGCGAGCGCGAGTACATCCGCCGCGAGCTAGACAAGTTCTTCGGTACGCTGCCCACCGTGGCCGAGGGCTTTCAGCTCAGGATCTGGCGAGGTGGTCCGCAAAAGGGCCAACCAAAGCTGCCGCCACCCGCCAAGAGCATGGTTGATCGCGGCCTGATGCGTCTTGATACATCGCCCACGATCCCCCGGCTCTTCTTCACGGAAACGGGGATGATCGCTCTGCGGCAGATGATGGCAGACAGGCGCCTCGCGGATCCGGCGAAATTCGCCCACTGTGAGGCGGGAGCTCGGGATTGATCCAGACCTTCGGCTCAAGGCCGCCGAGTGACGTACACAGGAGGTCTCGGAGATGCGCGGTGGGTGCAGTCCCTATGGGGCTCAGGAGGCGCGGCACGCCGCTAACGCCTGGCTGGCGGCGCAACCTCAATCGCAATCGTTGCGGCTTGCGTGTCGAGGCCGGCGAGCGGCGGGGAAATCCGCCCGCTGATCACCAGTTCTTTCAGCAACGCCGGTTAGCACGCCGCTTAATGGACGACTGACGTGTCACGCCGCACTGACCGAAGCCGATCTCGGCGCAGCATGTCACCGCAGAGCCGTATGCGCCGGGTCACACGCATCGGCATTGTCACTACGCTAGCGGCGCTAGCCTTCGCTGCAGGGCTGCTGCTGGACACCACCGTGGTCCTCCGTGTCGTCTTTGATTGCGCGAGCGGCGGATGCGGAAGGGTACCATTTTGGGTCCGTCTCGTCGCCGTCACTCTTATTGCCCTCGTAGTGTTTGTATCCTGCCGACGCGTTGGCAAGGCGAGCAAGACGCGAAATCGCCGCGCGGCAGGAAGACGCAAAGCTGGGCAACCTGCGAGCGCGCGAGCAGCGGCGAGACGCCGCAGTGCGCAGGCAGACCCGGAACACCTAGCGTCGGAACATGGAATAAATCCAGTTGTTGGTGCCGTCCCACAGTCTAAACAGAAGACTGCCCGACGACAGGTTTGACTGGATCAAAGAAGCGAATGGCCTGCGGCATCAGCCCGCCGGTGAACATGGATCCAATCCCAGCGCGATCTCTTGTGGGCGGTCAGGATGCGGCCGGTGGGGCACAAATCCGTCAGAGATCGAGCTTCCCTGACGGACTTGCGCTGCCGAGCTTGGCCCGACGGACATAGCTCCGCATGGTGGTAAGGCTGCGGTGTCTTGTGTGGCCGATGATCTCCTCGTCCGGCACACCGTTCCGATAGGCCGTGGTGACGAAACCCGCCCGCATGCCGTGCGGCGTCACCGGCTCCAGGAGGGAGCCCGTGATCCCCGCAGCGGCGGCGCGTCTGCCCAGGATCTGGCGAACGGCATCCGGGTGAAGGCGCTTTTTACCGACAGTGCCCCATTGGGTAACCCGGCCGGAGTGCACGAGCGGCCGCCGACGGCGGCCTAGCGTTTGCTCCGGCCGCTCCGCTATATTCGCCGAACCGCAGCCCGGACACCGCATTCGCGTTCCTCCGGTCCCTTCCTGAAGCGCTCAGATCTCACCGCTGAGCCGTTCCGGCCGGCCAGATCGGATGCCGTCGCTGGCACCGATGCTGACGAAACCGGGAAGTGGCAGGCGACGGCGTGAGTTGAAGGCTGCCCCTCTAGTCTTGGCTCAACCGAGGCGCAAATGCTCTGTGCCTTCCAGCAGCGGGTATGAAATCGACACCCGGATGGCGGCCGAGCAGGATTCGGCGGTTCACCCTGCAGCACAATGCGTTGACGTGCCCGCTCCTGCCGCGGAGCGGGAACCGGCGCAGCCGACAACAGTGCCACGGTGTAAGGGTGGCGGGGCTCAGAGTAGAGACGCTCGCGCGTCGCAATCTCTACGATTTTGCCGAGATACATCACAGCGACCCGGTCGGAAAAGTTGCGCACAACCGCAAGATTATGAGCGATGAACAAGAACGCGACACCGATTTCTGCCTGAAGCTCCTTCAGCAAAGTCAGCACGCCTGCCTGTATAGAGACGTCCAAAGCTGACACCGGCTCGTCCAAAATTACAACATCTGGCTTTAACACCAGAGCGCGGGCGATGCCCAGGCGTTGTCGCTGCCCGCCCGAGAGTTCGTGTGCGTAGCGGTTCGCATAATCGGGCGACAGTCGCACCTGCCTGAGAAACTCGACCGCTCGTGCGCGCCGTTCGGCAGCGCCAATTTTTAGCAGTCGTAATGGTTCGCCGATGATATCGGCCGCGCGCATTCGTGGATGCAGCGACCCGTACGGGTACTGGAACACTATTTGGATGTGTCGCCGGAGTGGCCGCATCGAGGAGGGCGAGAGCTTTGCTATATCGGTGCCGCGGAGGCGTATTTCACCGGCCGTCGGCTGGAGCAAGCGAACCAGGCAACGGGCCAGCGTCGACTTACCGCAGCCGGACTCCCCGACCAGCCCGAGCGTCTCCTTTGCCGACAGATCGAACGATACGTCCGACACCGCCTGCACGGCCGGTAGACCGGCACTGAACAATGCTGCGCCACGCACCGCGAATTCTTTCACCAGCCCACGTACTGCAAGAGCGGGCACGGTTTGCGATGGCGACGACTCACCCATCAGCCGGAATCGGGGTCGGTGCGGCGGCAACGTGGCAAGCTACCAGCACGTCCGCCACCGGGCGCAACACGGGATCATCGATATGGCAGGCTAGAATTGCTTTTGTACAGCGAGGCGCAAACGCACAGCCCGCGGTCAGTGCGTTCGGAGCGGGCGGAGTACCTCGATGCCCTGCACAACGCCGCTATTGACATGCGGGGTCGCCCGAAGCAGGCCCTGCGTATAGGGATGACGGGGATGATCGAACAACTCGTCGACGGGAGCGGTCTCGACGATGCGGCCGGCATACATCACCGCGACCCGATCGGCCAAACCGGCGATGACGCCAAAATCGTGAGTGATCAGCACCATGCCGATGCGGCGGCGATCGCGCAGACGGCGTAGTACCTCGAGGATCTGTGCCTGCACTGTGACGTCCAAGGCCGTAGTCGGCTCGTCCGCAATCAGCAGTTTGGGGTCGTTGGCCACAGCGATTGCGATCACCACGCGCTGACGCATGCCGCCCGACATCTCGAACGGGTATTGCCGCAACCTGTGTTCGGGCGAGGGAATGGCGACCAATTCCAGCAGGTCCCGGGCGCGACGCAGTCCCTCGCGACGACCGACTGTGGGATTATGGATCCGAATCGCCTCTGATATCTGTTCCCCAATGGGAATAACCGGGTTCAGCGCGGTCATCGGGTCTTGGAAAATCATACTCATGCGTGCTCCACGCAAGGCGCGCAGCCGAGCCGGCGATTTATCGACCAACTCCTCGCCTAGAAACCGCACGGAGCCTGTGACACGCGCGGTCGCCGGCAGCAAACCGAGTACCGCGCGCATGGACACGCTCTTTCCGGAACCAGATTCGCCTACGAGTCCCAGGACCTCGCCGGGTGCAAGGCGGAGATCAATGCCGCGAACCGCTGGGATCGGCCCTCTCGGCCCGTGGAATACGACATTAAGCCCGGTGACTTCTAAGATCGTGTCGATCATTCGGCACTGCGTGGGTCGAGCAGATCGCGCAGACCATCACCCAGAAAGTTGAAGCCTAAGATTACTGAGAGAATGGCCGCGCCCGGTGCGGCAGCAATCCACCAATTGTAGAAATGTACGGCGCCGTCCGAAATCATGGAGCCCCATTCCGGAGTTGGCGGCAGCGCGCCCAAGCCAATGAAACTCAGCGAGGCAGCAAGCAGGACGACCTGGCCGAAGTCCATGGTCGCGTTCACTAGCGTCGGTGTCCAGCACAGCGGCAGGATGTGCGCCAGTAGCAGTCGCGCGGGTGTGGCACCGCCGGCAATGGCAGCCGCGACATGGTCTTGTGCTTTGACCGCCATCACTTGCGCGCGCATTAGCCGCGCGTAGATCGGCCACCACACGATGACGATCGCGATGGCGGCGTTCGGCAGTCCGGGGCCGAGGGAGGCGGTGACGCCCATCGCCAGCAAGATCGGGGGCATCGACTGGGTAACATCGACTGCACGCATTACGACTGCATCCGCGGCGCCGCCCAGAAACCCGGCCAGGGCCCCCAGCGCGGACCCGAACAGCCCGCCGACAATTACCACGATAACCGCGATCGGTATCGAATAGGCGGCGCCATACATAGTGCGGCTGAACACGTCCCGCCCCAGCGCATCAGTGCCGAACCAGAAGCGCGCACTGGGGGGCTGTAACCGCCGGCCAACAGTCGCAAGCGGATCGTGGGGGGCCCACCAGGATGCCGTCAACGCTACCGCGACCCAGGCCAGCACCAGGATGCTGCCGGCTAACACGGGTGCCGTTATCCAGGCAGGACGTGACCATCGCACGGGCAGCCGGACCGCGATCGTGGTCATGTGCTTTCGCCAAGCCGAATGCGCGGATCGATCAGTACATAGATAAGGTCCGTCATCAGATTAATCAGTAGAAAGGAGGCGCCGCCGAGAATGCTCACGCCAATGATTGCGGGATAATCAAGGCTGCGCGCCGAATCGACGGCATAGGACCCGACGCCAGGCCATGCGAAGATTGTCTCGGTAAGAACCGCGCCGGTGATCAGGTATGCGAAGGAGAAGCCAATGATCGTCAAGGTAGGGATCAGCGCGTTGCGCAGGGCATGTCGCATTAGCACCCGGCTCTCGTGGGCGCCTTTCGCGCGTGCGAGTAGTACATAGTCCTGGTTGAGTACGTCGAGTAAGTTGGCGCGCACCATGCGCGAGATCAGCCCCATCACAGCCCATCCCAGTACCGCCGCTGGCAGCACCAGATGCGCGAGGGCGTTGAAGAAGAGCGTGGGGCTACCCGCGAGCAGTGCATCAACGGTCATCAGCCCCGTCCGGACTGGGGGCGGTGTCAGATCAGCGTCAATTCGGCCCGGCCCGGGCAGCCAGTCGAAGGCCACGGTGAAGGCATAGAGAAAGATTAGCCCTGCCCAGAAAGCGGGCATCGATGAGCCGATTAGCGCAACCAGGCGCGCGAAGTGATCGATACCACTGTTGCGCCATTTCGCCGCTATGACACCGAGGCCGATGCCAAACACGCTGCCGATTAGCATCGCCGCCGTCACCAGCTCTAGCGTCGCTGGCAACCGATCCATGAGATCACGCGCTACGCTTCGCTTGGTGCGGAAGGAGGTGCCGAGATCGCCCTGGGCCAGATTGGCAACATAGATGGCGTATTGTTCAGGAAGCGGCTTGTCTAGACCCCAACGCTTCTTGGCCGCGGCAACCACATCGGGGTTCTCCATTGCCCTTTCGCTCAACACGGACGACAACGGATCGCCGTGCGTCCAATGAGACAGCATGAAGGCGATAGTGACGATGCCTAGCAGCAGCAAGGGCATCATTAGTAGCCGGCGTAGCACGTAATGAAGCAATGCTGCCCTTGGCACCGCAGTCTATTTTCGGCTAATGTTCGCCACTTCGAGGATGCAGCAGGTGCTAGCGCGAACGCCCTCGATGTCCTTGCGGTATGCGAGGATTTGGTTCGGGCTAAGCAAGGGGATGATGATGCGATCCTTGATAATCTCTTCCCCGACGTCGAAGTAGAATTTCCGCATCGCTTCCCCACTTGACGCGAGCGCCTTCGCATAGAGCTCGACCTCACGCTGATTGTAGATGGATGGGTCGTTCTTTGCGCCGGCACGACGGGCCCAGATGGTACCTGGTATCATCGCAAAGAATTTGATATATTCGGTGGTGCAGAAGCAGTCCGGCGCAAAGAAGCCGATTGTTAGTGGAATGCCATCACCGTTGACGTTCTGCTGCCAGATTGGGAACGGCATCGGCTGCAGGTGCAGCCTGATGTTGATTTGGGCCAGGTCTTGCTGGATCTTCTGCATCAGCAGCGAGAAGTCGACACCGTACGAATTCACGGCCGCAAACTTCGCAGTGATATCGAGGCCGGAGCTCAGCCCGGCCTTCGTCATCAGCTGCTTGGCGCGCGGCAAGTCCTGCACCGGCATCTTATGGCCGTCGCCGCCGGGGAAGCCGAGCGGGATCGGTGTTGCGATCGGACGACCCTGGCCGCCTAGCGTCACGTCGATGATGCCGTTGTAGTCGAGTGCGGCCGCCACCGCTTCCCGCACGTCGTGAGTCAGCGGGACCTTGGTGCTTTTCGCTCCGGGGGATAGCGCGAGGTAAATGAAGTTGAAGGACGGAGCGCCGCGGATGACGACGTCCGGGCTATGCACTGATTTTGCGGTATCCGGATCGACCTGCATTGCAATGTCGGCGCTGCCGTTCTCCAGCATTTGCGACTGGGTGACTGCGTCTTTCGTCTGGCGCAGCACAACATCGTCGATAGGTGCAGGCTTACGCCAGTATTTCGGATTTCGCGTGAGCCGCAGCTCGTCGTTAGGCTTATACGAACTGAGGACATAAGGACCACTACCGGCGGAATGGGTAAGGAACCAAGGTTCCGCGGTGTCCTTAGTAGCGGCGTCGTCTGCATCCGACGCGCCGTGTGCCATTGCCTCGGCACTATTCGTAATGCCGATGAAGGTGGCGGCTAGTATGCCAAGAAACGCCGAGTCGGGCGCCTTCAAATCGATGGCGACAGTATGATCGTCCACGACATTCACTGCCTTCACATCGTCCACGTATATGGAGGGACCGGCTTTGAGGTTGATGAGCCTCTGGAACGAAAACTTCACGTCTTTGGCGGTAACCGGCGTGCCGTCGGAGAAGACTGCCTGGTCCGCCAAATGGAACACGTAATGCATCTGCTGGTTGTCAACATCCCAGGACTCGGCGAGCAATGGCACGATCTGATTGTTGGCGTCCACAGTCACCAAGGTTTCATAGGTGGCGGCAAGATAGATCTGACATGTATCGCAGAGGGCGCGTGCCGGATCGATCGAGTTTAAGTCCATGTCGCGGGCAACGACCAGCGGCTTGTTCTCCGCTGCGCGGGTGTGACTGAACGGGAGGGCCGTCGATGCAATTGCTAGCGCAGCGCCGATCCGTAGAAGCCTCTTCATGAGCAGCTGTCCTCCCTATTTCAAAACTCCAAGAAAGAGCCAGTGTCCGCGCTGCAGCCGCCAAGCCACGCCAGATCCGCGGTCGGCTGGATATGGAACGCATGTATAAAGCTCGTTGTCAAGTTCAGCACGGATTCGACGACCACTTTGCCGATTGGACCTATGCTCGGCTTCAAGAGCGTCCCATCAGCAAGGCGATTTTGCCGCGCTCACGATGAACTTCCTCCGCTCTCGATCTCGCATGTGCCAACGCGTCCCCGCCGCCGCACGGCGCTTCTACCATATATGACGGACAGCGATCCCGCTCGAGGAATGTGCAGAACGAGTTGAGTTCCCACCGCTGCCCCGGTCACATAGGGGGGGCGAGTCCATTCTACCCCACGAGGACGCTATTCGCCGTCACGGGCGGCGTTGACGAGCACGTTGGCGTTCGGGGTCAGCGCGCTGCGGTCGGCGGGAGCGTAGCTGACCAAGGGCACGCCGTTCGGGACGAAGACCTTCTTTTCGCCGCCCTTGTAGGTCACCGTGAGGGTGCGGCCATTGGCGGAGACCATGCTGCCGATCGTGCCATTGGTCATCGTGCTGCCGGGCGCGACGTCGAACGGTCGCGAGCTGATCATCCTTCGCGTCCGATGCCGCCTCGGCGCCAGACGCATTCACCGTAACCAACCCTATCGGCACGTCGGTCTGGCCGGCCGCCACCAGGAGTTCCTGGATGACCCGCTCGGAAGTCGCGTAATCCCCCTCGCCGAACTGGTGGTGGCGGATGCGACCCCGAGCGTCGACGAAATACTCCGCTGGCCAGTCCTCGTTGTCGAAGGCGCGCCAGATTGCATAATCGTTGTCGATCGCGATGGGGAAATCGAGCTTGAGCTTTGCGACCGCCTTCTTCACGTTGTCGACGTTGCGCTCGAACGCAAATTCGGGCGCATGGACGCCGATCACCACCAAGCCATGGTCCTTGTATTTCTTGGCCCAAGCGCGGACGTAGGGCAGCTCGCGCAGGCAGTTGATGCAGGAATAGGTCCAGAAGTCGATCAGCACGACCTTGCCCTTCAGCGCGGCGTCGGTCAGCGGCGGCGAGCTCAGCCACTGCACCGCGCCCGACAGTGAAGGCAAGTCGTCTTCGATCGGCAGATCGTCTGCCGTCTTCATCGTCATAGTCCGATTGCTGGTCTTCATGACCGGATTGCCGGCCGCGACCTCGGTCGCGTGCCGTGGCGCGCCAGCGCCGGCGCGGAACCTGTCGAGCAGGCCCTGTTCGAGCGCGGTCGTGCTGGCGAGCGACACCTGCGTCAGAACGCTCGTGTCGAGCCCGGAGGCGATCACCAGCACCGCAGCGAGTACCGCGACCCCCAGCCCGCGCCGGATCCACTCCCCGACACGGAGCGAGCGCTTCATCAGCGCGAAGACGCGGCCGCCGACGAGCAGCGCAAGCGCCAGCGACGTCGCCGCGCCGGTGGCGTAGGCGGCGAACAGGAGCGAGGTCCGGGCGCTCGCCCCGTGCAGCGCCGCGCCGGTCAGGATCAGGCCCAGGATCGGGCCGGCGCAGGGCGCCCAAAGCAGCCCGGTCGCGACGCCCAGGAGCAGGGACGGCCCCACGCCCGATCCCCCCATTCCCGCGTGCCGGTCGGCGGATGCGGAGAGGTGCGCGCCCGCGGCGACGAGCGGCCGGGTCATCCGTTCGGCGAGAGAAGGGAACAGGAGCGTGACGCCGAACAAGGCCAACAGCGCCAGCGCGGCGATCCGGCCGTATTCGTTCGCCTGCACGGCCCAGCCGCCGCCGACCGCGGCCAGGGTCGCGACGGCGGCGAAGGCGGCGGCCATGCCGATGAGTAGCGGCAGTCCACTCTGCAGGAAGGGCTGCCCGGCCCGGGCGAACACGAATGGCAGCACGGGCAGGATGCAGGGGCTGACGATGGTGAGCATGCCGGCGAGATAAGCCAGGACGAACAGGATCATGAGGGCTGTTGGTTCCTCTCAGCCTGCCGGCGATGGAGCAGGATCAAGGTCATAGAGACTCCTCTCTTTGCTACCTGCGACAATTGAGACGCCGAGGTGGTTATGTTATGCCGTATATAGCGATTGATGAGGGTTATTTAATCGATTCGTCATGTCGCGGGCCAGCCTTGGTGATGCGCGCTGTGGGCGTCGGTCTGACGTCGTACGTGGTAGCATTTGACCACAAAGCTACGCGACGCCGAGTCAGCGGATGTATCCATATCGGCGGACGGTTGCGCCCGGTCTCCGGTCACGCTGTCGGCGTCCTGCAGCAGTCCCAAAAGATCAGCAACGTGATGGCGCCGGGTGGGAGCGATGATGCCGAACTCCGCTAGATGCCCACGCAGTGCGTTGATCAGCATGGTCCGCTGCCGGACCAGGAGATCGCGCGCGCGATGGGGCGACAACGCCGCTTGCTGCCCAGCGTAGCGGTCGATGCCGAGGACTAATCATCCTTCCCACGTGTGACGAACCGTTCTTATGAGCCGCCCATGACAGAGACCTTTCCGGGTACGCCGACGATGCAGTGCTCACTCCAAGAGAAAGCGGCATGTGGAATCAGTGCGTTACCGTATCCGGATGCGGTTCCAGGCCTGCAAGCTCGAACTGCATTGCGGTTATCGCTGATGAGGTGTCACGCCGTGTCGACTGCCGGACGTAGACATACGCATTGCGCGCAAGATGCTCAGCCGTGATCTTGCTCATCGCTGGCCTCCCCGTTTGCCAGCGCTCTCGCGATCTCGCGCAGGAGGGCTTCCACCGATGCCGCCAGATCGACCATCTGTGCGGTCGCCATCACGACACGGGGCGCCTCGTTTCCCTCGAACAGGCTTAGTTGCAGATCTTTGGATCGGCACGACATTGGCTTCCTCTGCCTTCGATTCGGACTGGAGAAAGCCTAAGAGCCCATCAATCTCGGCCCGCAGGGATCGTAGGGCATCGACAGAGAATCGGGGCTTGTCACTGAGCGCGTATTCAGCCGCGGCTTCATGGGTCATCCACGCCGGAATGCGGGCGGGCGAGGTGTCTGGTTGCAAGATGACCACCAGACCGACGCCGCGGTACTCGAGCTGTCGCTTGATCAGCACGGTCTTGCCAAATCGCGGATGGAACCGATAGTAGATCCGTTCTTCGACCAGATGTTCGTGGGCAGTATGTCGCCCTTCTGAGCGGCGTCAGCACCCAGCGGGGGCAGATCGCATCCACCGTGACGCCGTCACTGGCAAGTTCGATCGCGGTTACCTTGAAAGGCCGACGACGCCTGGCTTGGCGACGACATAGGCCGATTTGTCGGCACTCGCGACCAAGCCGTGCACGCTCATCCGGCCTGCGGCAACCGGTCTGCACCTGGTGGAGACCAGGGTACGACCCAGTCCGTCGATATCACCGGCGACGCCGGAGCAGACCGGCCTGGCGTCCCACCATTTGTCTGGGCGCCCAAAAATGAAGGGCGCTAGTTGTCCAGCCTCTTCAGCCCAGTCAGGCGCAGCAGACGGCGAGTGCCTTTCAGATCCCGCGCGGCATCTGAATGCGTTCGGTCTGCGGTTCGTTCCGAGCAGTCGCAGCCCCCGTGCCCGCCACGATGATCCGCTCAGGTTCGAGCAGCCTAAGCCGTCCGTCGATCCCTGCAGCAAGGGTGTGGACGTAGAAATACGTATCGACGTAGTCGGTCCCGTTCATCACCGGAGAAGGTGCCGATACGATCAGGACGCCACCGCACTCCCCGATCCAGTCGACATGCCGATGGCCGTGCATGACCACCACACGGCCGGTCAGGCGCTGCAGCCTGCGAACGAACCAGCTTCCGTTGATGAGGGCGGTCCCGATACGCTCGGACAGCGCCTTCGCCGGCTGTGGATATTCGATGACGTGGTGGTGCAGGGTCACGATCCAGCAGGCGCGGGGGTACTGTCCGAGGACGATACCGAGCGCGCGAACCTGATCCGCGGACACCAGCCCGAGTGCGTTAGTGAAAGAGAAATGCGTCTCGGCATTCGAATTCAGCACGACGATGCCGAGGCCGTCATCCGTCTCGGGCGGCAGCACGAGAGGAAACATCGACGTCCATAACGCGGCCATCGACCTCGACAGCCGGACCGATCCTCGATCCGCGAAGGCCACCATGTCGTCGGCATGGGGTTTCAGGGCGTCGGCCAGCGTGGGACCGAGTTCGACCGGCCCACTCGACGACCCGGAGCCGCGAGCCTTGCAGCATGCCCAGCGCGGACATCGTTCGGGCCTGACGGAGCCGCTTGGTGGGGCTGGTCGGCAGCTCCAGCTTGGCCGGGCTTGCCCGGTCCACCACATTGACGTCATGGTTGCCGGGCAGCGCGATCACACGCTCAGCGAGCCGCGGATATGCTGCCAGGGCATCAAAGAATTCCGCCCACTCCGCGGAACGACCGGCATCGGTCAAGTCTCCCGTTATTAGGACCACATCGAGCGGCTGCGCGGCATGGATCTCGTCCAACTGCGCCAGCGCCCGCCGCAACCGCTCGTTCCCGCGCGGCCCGGACCGTCCGCTCTCGACGCGAAATCCGTAGCGTTCGCCGACCGTGTGGATGTCCGACAGGTGCGCGACACGCCATGTCCGGCCTTGGGTGGTTTGCGTCGAGAAGGCACCAAGGTCGCGCGGCTGGGGCATCATCGCGTCGGCGCATCCCCAGATCACTGCAGCAGTTGCCAAATAGCCGGAAATGAGCACCACGCTGTTCGCCAGCATGATAGACAGCCACCGGTAAGGCGATCCGAAATCCGCCAGGCTGACCATCCAACGCGATGCGGGCCATATAAGGACGATGACGCCGAGCCCCAACGCGAACACCGCGGCCCCTGCGGCAGCGGCGGTCGCGGCGCGAACTGACGCGCGTCGGGCGTCGGGCATACCGAACGCAAGCAACCGCTCGGCAAGGTGTCGAAGTCCCTCTCGAAACGCGATATAGGCAGGCTGGACGGCCAAGGCGTTCAACGACCAGAAGCTGGTTTCGGCGAGCCGCAGGAGCGGACGGCCCGCAAACCAACCGACCGCCGCGAGCGGCGCCAGCAGCAGGGCAGGCCAGATTTCGGTAAAGATGTTAGCAGCCTTGGAGAAGACCGAAGTAAGCCAGATCGAGATCAGAAGCGGTACCGCTCCGAGTAGCAGGCCAGGGAAGCCGATAAGCAGCATCCAGGCGACCGCGAGTTTCGGAAGGCTGATTTCCGCGAGCAGGCTGCCGGCCAGCGAGATGAATGATCGCCGCTTAGTGCTCGAGGCATCGTCCTCGAAGTCACCGTCGCGCGGATCGAGAATCGGCCTCATCGATCGCCTCCTGCGGGCCGCGGCTTAACCGTCACTCTCGGCCTCGGACGTCCCAAAGAGCTCCGCCACCCAACGGCTCAACTCGTGCTGCTCGCAGATCGTCAGTATCGCAATCACGATAGGCACGCCGATGAACGCGCCGGTGATCCCCCACAGGTAAGTCCAGAAGAAGACGGCGAACAACATCACGAACGGCGACATCGACAGGACGCTGCCGGCGATCCGGGGCTCGAAATAGCTTCCGACAAGGAACTGGATGAGGTTCAGGCATCCGAATACAAGAATCGCGTCCTGCCAGATTGCGAACTGCGCCACGGCGAAGAGCGCCGGCAGCACGGTCGCGATCAGTGGGCCGATGAACGGTATATAGTTAAATGCAAAGGCGATCACGCCCCATTCCAGAGCGAGCGGGAGCCCGCAGAGCCAGATGAAAGCCCACACGAGGATACCCGTCACCACGCTCATCAGAGAGCGGACGAGCATGTATCGGCGAAGCTTCATCGCGGTCCTCGTACCGCCCATCAACAAGACGGTTCCGAATTCCACGTTCTTCATGCGGCGAAGCCTGCGTGCGATATCGTCGACTTCCAACAGGCCCAGAATGACGTAGATCAGCACAACGAGCGTGAAGCTCAGCATGCCGTTGACCCTGCTGGTGATCTGCTGGAAGATCTGCAGCAACCACCCCATGTTGAAATGCTCGGTCCAGAGGCTTGCGACCGCTATCCCGTGCCCTTCGAGCCACTCGCTCAGTTGGTTATACAGGAGCTGAAACCGCGGGGCCTCGTTGACGACGTAGCGGCCGACCCTGCCGAACCCCCATGTGATCGTCCAGCCGAAGGCCCCAACGACGACGATGGTCGCGAGCATTGTCAACGCCAGAGCTATCAGCTTCGGCAGTCGTGCCTGCAACCGTGCTTGCAAGGGCCAGACGATCGCGATGATGAACAGCGCGAAGGTCAGCGGCGCAACGACGGACGACGCGACGGCGAGGGCGGCGACCACAAGGATCGCGGTCCCGACGCCAACCATCGCGCGCAAGGCGCGATCGCCCGACTGGCGTTGGCGGCGGCGGGAATCATGCATCGTGCGAGAGCCCCCGGTGAATGCCATTTCGTTTGCCATTCCTCCCCACCCTACAGCCACTTGTTCCGTGGCATCGAGCTTTTCAGCCCAGTTTGGGACGGTGGGCCTAGCGCCGGGACGGCTCGCGCTACCCGGTGAGCAGCCAAATCACTAACTACTGGTTGCGGGTTTCCGGCGTTGCGGGGCTGGGCGAGCGCGAACGATCAAGCGAAGACCCGGGAGTGCCGCCTCGATGCGATGATTTTGTAATATTGTGGGTCGGAGGTCGGAATTTTGTCATTCCGGAGCCGTGCGGAGTCACGGCCCCGTCGGCGCCGTCACAATTCGGCACACAACGCCCGGCAGACGCTAGCAGAGATGGCGTAGGTTGATCATCGTATACGCCAACGTTTTAAACGCATAATGTAGCTGACTGAGGCGCTCGAACCGGAGCAGCAAGCGGCGGAACTTATCCTCCCAACCAAACACGCGCTCAATGGTGTCGAAGCGTTCCTTGAATATGTCAGCACTGAACAACGGTTTCCGACCGCGTTTGGCAGATTTCCTGCCTCTGGGATTGGCATTGATATTGGGCACCATGCCGCGGTTGAAGATCGCCTTCCGATTCTGTCGGCAATCGTATACGCCGTCCAGGCTGACAATCGTTCCCTGAAGGTCAAGACCAACAAAACGGGCTATCCGCATCACGCTCGGCAAGGCCGCGCGCAGGAGCGGCGATTCATTGTGGTTGCCAGGAGCCGCGACAAACGGCGCGATGACATTGCAATTTCGGTCGCAGAAGGCGACGACCTTATCGCCCTTGATCTTCTTGTGTCTGTTGAAGCCGATGTTGTCGCCGCCCTTTTTCGCAGCCGTCGTGGTGCCATCGCCGTGGATGATAGTCACGTCGAGAAGGCTAGTCTGGTGAAGCCTCAGTACCACGGTCATGAAAATGATCACTGCTGTCCGGTCAGAAAGTGAATAATTCCAATTGGTTGCTGACTTCGGCGTCGCCGAACTGGTCGGGTGTGGCCAAAATCGCAGATCGGATCGGCATTTTCTCAAATACTGTGACCGAAAGGACCTGTAGCAATGTGTAGAGCGACACGTCCAGACCGAGCCGCTTCCTGACGATGGCGACCAGCACGTAGACTGACACCGCGATCCAGATTTGGGTCTTCACCGCGTTCTCCGAAATGCCGTAGAATTGCTTGATGCGCAGATGCTGCTTGATCCACTTGAAGAAGAGTTCCACCTGCCAGCGGCTCTTGTAGAGGGCGCAAATCGTCAAAGCCGGCAACGTCACCTGATTGGTAAGGAAGATCAGCGTTTTGCCGGTCTCTGGGTCCTTGAAGCGGATGCGCCGCAGGTGTGCAGGATAATGTCGCCGTGTGAGGTAGCCATCCATCGCGATGGTCTGATCGCAAATCACGCCTGCCTTTCGATCTGCCGGCGCCGAATACACCCGGTGGGCATCCAAATTCGACTTCGCCCGGGTCACGAAGAAGGCACCGGCCTCGTGCAGTACATGCAAACGGGCGAAATCCACGTAGCCCCGATCCATGACGTAGATGGCTCCAGCTTCGGGAAGCAGCATATCAAGCGCATGAACATCGTGCAGCTTACCGTCTGATATGTGGATGAAGCTTGGAATGTTGCCGCGCAGATCAAGCAGCGTATGCATCTTCACCGCTGCCTTGATAGAACGAAAATGCGCCCACGGAAACACCGACAAACACAGATCGATGGTCGTCGAGTTGAGAGCATACACGGTGCTGGGCAGATCCACGTCGGGATCGTCGTCGGCATACAGCCGCCTGGCCTGCGCGATTAGCCGCCGGGCAAACTCGGCATAGATCCGCCAATCGCGGCTTTCGTTGGCGTCGGCCAGCGTGGAACGGCGAATTGGCCCTCGGAGACCCATGTGATAGAGCTTGGTCGATTGCGCCGACAGACACGCCTCGATGTCACGCAGGCTCTCCCGATAGGTAATCTGGGCAAATGCCATCACCTGATACTGTGCGGCGCAGGGCAGCGTCCGTACCGCGCGGTTGCCGTGATAGCGCGCAACAATCCGGTCGAACGTGCTCCACGGCAGAAAATCCATCAGCTGCGCGAAAAGCGTCTTGCCGGTGTTCATGGCCTGGCCCTCCGCCCGTATCGTCGGGGAGGGCCGTCACGGGATCAAATCCGCCCCAGCAACGAACCGCCAAAATCCCTGATGTCGCCGCAACTTTTGGGAAATCCGGGCTCAGCGAACCGGACAGCAGTGGAAAATGATATCAAAACAGCCGCCGGCCTGCCACCGCCGAAAGGCGCCATAAATTCGGGTGTAGTGGATCTCCGGGCGACCGTCAGCGTCTTTTGCAATCGGCAATTCTTTCCATTGACACCCCAGGTACAGAATTTTCAGGATGTAATTAAACAGGGTATGGAGGGACAGCTTCGGCGCCGGGCCCCGGCGTCCAACGGTCAGGTGGGGTAAGACAAATTGTCGGAACTGCTCCGGGCTCAGTTCGGTCGGAATGCCCCAGGATTGCTCACTTTTCGCCATTTTGACCCCCAAAGAAAGGGGAGCCTGCATCGGCTAAGGCGATTTCGCCAAAACGCCGCGATTTCAAAACCCTAGCGGTGGATCTGACCTGACTGGAAACCCGCAACCAGTAGCGAGCCATCGGCCGGTCCGAGGGCGATGGTCTGACCCTGCCGAGCGTGCAACGTCTGCGCATTGGCGGACGCGGATGCGAGTGCGCCGAGGCCGAGGGCCGCGACGGTGGTCAGGAGCAGGGTCTTCAATGATTTGGTCCTTTATCTAGCGTTACCTATCTGTTAGCTGATCTTGGGGCGGCTGCGTTAAGCATCATCGTGCATTATCAATATGCACCGCGTGCACCACACAGACCATCGGACAGTGATCTACAGCGGTTCAACCCATCGCGGGCGATCGTCGGGCTGGAGCGGCGCGGCTTCGTGCTGCGGGATCACTGCTGCCGGATCAGGAATCTGGCGCTGACCGTGGCAGGCTTCGCCGAGGCGCGGTGGCTCGGTGGCGTGCCGAACTCCGAGATCGTCGATCTCGACCGGGTGCAGGCGAACTGGCGCGAGCCGGGCAACTTCATGCTCGGGTATAACGGACCGATGCTCCGCGATGACGACGCCGATACGGTGACATGGGCGGCGAGGGCGGTGGCCGATCCGCTTACCGCGCCTTAGTTGGGGCGCTCGGCGCGCTCCGTCCGGTCCGGAGGCCACGTCGTCAGCGGCTCCAGGCCCGGGTATTCGGCCTCGCCGTCCCAGATGACGCGGTCGCCGATGCAGGCGATGCCGGGGCAATCCCAGCGGTTGGCGGTGGAGATGTCGGGGCGCTCCGGATCAGCAATGCGGCGTCACCGTCGAGCCGTCGAACGGCGATGGCTCGTCGGGCGAGACGCCATGCCGGCGACGCCATTCCGCGCTCCATAGCGCAACCGGTTCGCCGTGCTGCGAGCTATAAGCGGGGCCGCGTTCCTATGGCCGTCGTCTGGCGGTTCGAAGGCAAGCGGACGATCCGAGAAAGGTATTGTCTCTCGTCCGGATCGTAGCTATAGGGTGATCCGGTAAGCGATCGAAAGGGGTGAGGCTGCTGGCGGAGCACAGCCGACTGATATGCACGCCATTGATACTGATGATGCGGGATCGTGATGTTTCTTCGGCCACTTCCCGGTGCTAACTTTCCCTAACCCCGTTTGTCGCACCACACAACTGGCCGTTGCTTGTCGGAGACAATGCAGAAGCGCATTGTTGCGTCTAAACAAGAACGCCTTAAGGGAGGGATCGGACACGGGGTGAACGCGGAGTGGTGACGCAAATCGGTTGGATGATGGCCGACGACGTGATGGTGCGATTCGGCGACTTCGTCGAGCAGTGTGCGCCTAGCTGGCTGAGAGTGGTAAACTGACGCATACGGACCACGGCTCCCTGCTGGGCCGTGGTAGTATGCCGCAGTGGCAGAACCGAGTGTAATGACCCACCGGATTGATGGCGGAGAGTGACAAAAGATGACACCGTTAGAGCGCGAGACCGTGCTGGCATTTCTGAACAACTGCCAGGACCGGATCGAGCGCGACCGCGATCTGCCATTCCCGGTATGGAACGGAAGGCTAGTGATGGGATGGCTGCGGGCACAAGCGTTGTCAAAGGCTGCCCACTAAAACACACAGAAACAAAACCAAAAGGACTGAACGAATCGCGGTTCTAGTGGGGCCGCTATCGCAGTCCAGAGATCGAGGCGGAACCGGAGCTTGCGGACCGACCGAAGATCTTCGCTCTGGCCCGCCTTGACCCGCGGCCTTCGAAGACCTGCCAGGGCATTGTCACGTTAACTTGGTTTAGACGGCGTGGAGCCCCGCACGCCCGTGCCGCGCATTTTATGCCGCGTGCCGGGCACACGTCTCCCACCGCCAGACGTTGAATGCATCCGAGCGGATCGCGCGGTAGGCGGTGGCTGTCATTAGATGTCGGCGTGGATGGAAGTGACCATGGATGAATGCGTGAGCGGAGAGGAAGCCCTGAGCCTGCTCGGGCGATTTGAAGCGCTGCATCTGTCGTTCTCGTCGTCGTGTGGGTCGATGTGAGTTCTCGGCGCGATTGTTGAGATATCGGCTTTGCCGGTGCTCGACATCGGGAAGCAAGTGACGCCGCGCCACACCGTAGCTTCTCAGTTTATCAGTTACGATCACTCGCGGTACATACTGCAAGCCCTTCAGCAGTCGGCGGAAGAAGTGCTTGGCAGCTTGGGCATCGCGCCGATCCTGAACAAGGATGTCGAGGACAACGCCGTGCTGATCGACGGCGCGCTAGAGATAGTGCTGCACTCCCTGGATCCGGATGAACACTTCATCCATGTGCCACTTGTCCCCGGGCCGGGGTCGGCGGCGGCGCAGGCAATTGGCAAAACTCTGGCCGAATTTCTTGCACCACCGCCGCACTGTCTCATAGGAGACCACGATGCCCCGCTCGGCCAGGAGCAGCTCGAACGTCACGCAGGCTGAGGCTGAACACGTGATACAGCCACACAGCATGGCTGATGACCTCGGCCGGGAAGCGATGGCGGTAGTGCGGGTCGGGTGGCGGCTTCATGCCACCACTCTCGCCCTCCCCCGCTCCGATCGCCAGCCTCGTTACCGTGACAATGCCAGAGCGACACGCCGCGCGTCTTGAACGCCTCGACCACGGTCAGGCAGTCGAGCGCGCTGCGGAACATACGGTCGAGCTTGGCGGCGACCAGCACGTCGCCCTTGCGCAATTCCGTCCACAGCTTGCCGCCCTCGGGACGCTCGGCGAACGGCACAGCGCCCGAGACGCCGGCCTCGATGTGCACGGCATCGATCGCGCGGCCGTGTTGCATCGCCCAGCCTTCGAGCTGGCGGCGCTGCACGTCCAGGCTCTCGCCGTCCTCGGCCTGCGCATCGGTGCTGACGCGCGCGTAGCCGAAGACACGTGCATCGTCGGGGGAATCGAACAGTCCACTCCGGGAGGTGCGGGCGGCGCGCTCGCGCGGCGTCGGTGGTGCGAGATAGCCGGCGAGGCGGTCGCGCTTGAGATCGCGAGTGCGTTTGGTTTGAGTAGTCATCAGCCGTGATCCTTCTGAGACAAGGGTTGCGGTCAGGCCCCGGATCGGTGTTGGGCGCACCGGTTCGGGGCCGCTTCGTAGCCGCGCGAGCGTAACAGGGGTCACCGCACGATTTGTTCAAAACTGCACGTTAACGGGTCATGCAGGTCGCCGCACCTCGAGGAAGGAATGCTCAAGCATCCGGCTTATGGACCAGATCGATATCGCTGAAACGGGTGAACTCGCCCTCGAAGAACAGATCGATCTTGCCGGTCGGGCCGTGCCGCTGCTTGGCGATGATCAGCTCCGCCTTGTTGTGCGCCGCCTCCATGTCGCGTTGCCATTTGTCTAGCTGACTCTGAAATTTCTCCTCCAACTCGTAAGCCATCTGCTTGGGCGAATGTTGCGCCAGGTAATACTCGTCGCGGTAGACGAACATCACCGAATCGGCGTCCTGCTCGATGGTACCCGATTCGCGCAGATCGGCCAGCTGTGGGCGCCGATCCTCGCGGCTTTCCACAGCACGGGAGAGCTGCGACAGCGCCAGCACGGGCACCGCTAGTTCCTTGGCGATCGCCTTCAAACCCTGCGTGAGCTGGCTGATCTCCAGCACGCGGTTCTCTGCCCGCGTGCCTGTCGAGGGACGCATCAGTTGCAGATAGTCGACCACCACCAGAGCGAGCCCTTTGGTCCGCTTGAGCCGCCGACAACGCGTGCGCAGCGCCGAAAGCGTGATCGCCGGCGTGTCATCGATGTGGACCGGCAGCGTCGCAAGCGCCCGGCTCGCCAGGACCATCCGATTGAAGTCCCGCTGCCCGATATCACCGCGACGGATGCGATCGCCCGAGACCCGCGCCTCCTCCGCGAGCATGCGGGTTGCCAATTGCTCCGCGCTCATCTCCAGCGAGAAGATCGCCACGCTCTTTTTCGGCGACGCGTTCGGGTCAGCCTGTCTAGTCTCAGAGAGCAGAGCCCGGGCGGCTGAGAAAGCAATCGTCGTGGCGAGCGACGTCTTCCCCATGCCGGGTCGACCGGCGAGGACGACGAGATCGGAGGGGTGCAGCCCGCCGGTTTTCGCGTCCAGATCGCGTAAGCCGGTGGTCAGGCCGGAGACATGACCGGAGCGGTTGAAGGCGCGCTCGGCACCCCGGATCGCCTCGGTCAATGCCCTGTCGAAGGGGATAAACCCGCCGCTCGTTGTGCCGTCGGTGGCGAGCTGGAACAGGCTGTGCTCGGCGGCCTCGACCTGAGCCTGACCGTCCAGTTCGGGCTCAGCGCCAAAGGCATTGTTGACGACGGTCTCGCCGATCTCGATCAGCTGGCGGCGAAGCCAGGCGTCGTGGATCGCCCTGCCATATTCGCCCGCATTGATGATGCCGACCATGGCGGATAGGAGCTGAGCCAGATAGGCGGTACCGCCGACCTCCTCGAGCACGCCGGAATGCTCGAACTCCGCCTTCAGGGTGAGGGCATCGGCAAGCTGTCCGGCCTCGATCCGGCGCGAAATCGCTTGATAGATGCGGCCATGGATGGGGTCGGCGAAATGCTCCGAGATCAGGAATTCGGCGACGCGCTCATAGGCTTTGTTGTTGGCGAGCAGGGCTCCCAGCAGCGCCTGCTCGGCCTCCACGTTGGACGGCGGCAGGCGCTGGGAGACCCCGAAGAGAGGCGACTCGACATTCACGATCGCGAACGTACACAAGCGCGCGGAGTCGGACCGACCGCTACGGCGCCTCGGCAGTCAGCACCGCGTTGGACCCAGTGCTCTGCTTGTTGAGCAGCCACTCCCGCAGCTTGGACCAACGACGACGTGTTCCCTGATTTCGGACCGCAATTGCCAACGCTTTCCTCTGGCCGACGAGAACCACCAGCCGCTTGGCGCGGGTGACGCCGGTGTATAGCAGGTTCCTCATCAGCATGGTGTAATGCTGGGTGCTTAGCGGGATAACGACCGCTGGATATTCCGATCCCTGGCTCTTGTGGATGGTCGTTGCGTAGGCCAGAACCAGCTCGTCGAGCTCTCCGAACCCATAGCTGACGTCCCGCCCGTCGAAGTCGACGATCAGCTCGCTCTGTTCGAGGTCGATGTTGCGGACGATTCCGAGGTCGCCGTTGTAGGGCATTGTCACGGTAACGAGGCTGGCGATCGGAGCGGGGGAGGGCGAGAGTGGTGGCATGAAGCCGCCACCCGACCCGCACTACCGCCATCGCTTCCCGGCCGAGGTCATCAGCCATGCTGTGTGGCTGTATCACGTGTTCAGCCTCAGCCTGCGTGACGTCGAGCTGCTCCTGGCCGAGCGGGGCATCGTGGTCTCCTATGAGACAGTGCGGCGGTGGTGCAAGAAATTCGGCCAGAGTTTTGCCAATTGCCTGCGCCGCCGCCGACCCCGGCCCGGGGACAAGTGGCACATGGATGAAGTGTTCATCCGGATCCAGGGAGTGCAGCACTATCTCTGGCGCGCCGTCGATCAGCACGGCGTTGTCCTCGACATCCTTGTTCAGGATCGACGCGATGCCCAAGCTGCCAAGCACTTCTTCCGCCGACTGCTGAAGGGCTTGCAGTATGTACCGCGAGTGATCGTAACTGATAAACTGAGAAGCTACGGTGTGGCGCGGCGTCACTTGCTTCCCGATGTCGAGCACCGGCAAAGCCGATATCTCAACAATCGCGCCGAGAACTCACATCGACCCACACGACGACGAGAACGACAGATGCAGCGCTTCAAATCGCCCGAGCAGGCTCAGGGCTTCCTCTCCGCTCACGCATTCATCCATGGTCACTTCCATCCACGCCGACATCTAATGGCAGCCACCGCCTACCGCGCGATCCGCTCGGATGCATTCAACGTCTGGCGGTGGGAGACGTGTGCCCGGCACGCGGCATAAAATGCGCGGCACGGGCGTGCGGGGCTCCACGCCGTCTAAACCAAGTTAACGTGACAATGCCCTACTGGCGCCTCCTCGGCAACACGCGCCGCCTGCTCAAGCATCCCCCGAAGCTTCGCTAGGGCTTCAGGGGCGCGTTGGCGTGCTATCGTTGCGTCTTTAGTTCGAAGGTTCTCCCGCAACTCCCTGCGGACCCCGAATAGCCGATGGGCACTGTCCCGAAGTCGTGCAGGGATGGCCACACGGATCAGGTAGGTTCCAGTCTTTGGATGCTTGGTTGGGCGGGTCATTGGCAGCACGTTTGTAGCCCCCCTTTGTAGCATTCGGGACCACGCAACGCCTTGAATTGCCTCAACTATCTGACGGGATTGACTTTTCCGCTACCGTGGCTGGGGGACCTGGACTCGAACCGTCAGCCGCGCAACAGCAAATCAAGATGGTTGCCGGGCCCCGCAACCATCTTGATTTTGCTGCTCACAGGCTAGGCTGCGCGAGAGCCGCGAGGCAGTTGACCCCCGTCGTGGAAACCGATTGAGCCTGTCGCGAGGCGGGCAAGGGCTGGATGGACGTGGTCTCGATTTCGACCAATCTGTAGCCAATGGTCCAAAGGCGGGAGCCCAATGCTGCCGTTCGCGGGCCCGTAGCGCACTTCCACAATGGGTCGGCTCCGGCCGTTCGCCGGATCGCCAATGAATGACCGGATCGGGTAGAATGCGGCCAGTCCGCCTTCGGGCATCAGACAAGGATTGCATTCTGGTTTAGGAAGAAACGGATGGAGCCGGGGTGGGAGGTGTAGTTAAGCCAATTGACTAGCCGGTCCTACGGATGGGGTCCACCTCACAGGAAGCATCGCTTTGACCTCCTCTGCGTCGGTAGTCGTCTGGCCGCGCTGATCGAGACCGTGCCCGAAGGTGATTGTCTTCTGATCGAGAACGTCGCAGTCCTTACAGCCTTTCAGGGTCGCGGCTTTGGGAAGCGGCTCCTGAAATTAGCAGAGGAACGAGCTGCATCTTTGGAGTTGGCGGGCATGCGCCTCTACACCAATAAGCCTTTCGTCCAGAACATCCGCCTCTACGAGGCGATCGGTTACCGAGTGGAGAGGGAGGAAGAGCTTAACGGCGGAGTTGCGGTCCACATGACGAAGTCACGCATAAAGCACTGAGGCGCGGCCTTTCATCACCCCTAAGCGGCGATAGCAGGGTCCGCTGGCGTGAAGCGCCGCATCCGACCCGCAGCAGACATCTGAGCAGCTGAACGACCGCCTTGGGCGCACAGCGCACCTCAGTGTGGCCAGACCTCTACGTCGGCTTACCACCCGAGCGGTAGCCCGAACGGGCCACGATGAGCAACGCCATTCTTTTATCGGCCGAGGAGCAGGAGCGAGTCCTTTCCACGCCAGCGCCTCGAACCTGATGTCGGCACCCTCTATGTCCTCGCCAACCGCTACAACACCCTCGCCAAGATCGGTTTCATCCGGAACGGCACAGGTGCCCCGAAGGTCGGCTTCTGTCGCCTATCCGTTGATGATCTGGCTCTGATCCGCTGCGACGCCTGGTGCAACGAAGTCGATGCACAGCAGGTTGATGCCGTCTTCGCCCTCGACCTGCAGGACTTCACCGACCGAGAGTACGGCTTGCCTTTCTTGCCGAGTTGGCGCTCGCTCGGGTTGGGAGGTCCCCGATGCGTCGTCTTGCCCCCCTGGTCGTCGCGGCCAGCACATTGAGCTGCTCGAGTCCGCAGAACGTGGCCGAGCAGTTCGTGCCGCCGATGCCGCCCACGATGCGTGCCCCCATCTGCGCGCGTCCGGCGGAGAAGGCGGCCGTCGACGTCAGCGCGCTGGTAAGCCAGCTTCAGCTGATCACCATGACCTGCGGCACCAGGGACAAATACAACGCGCTCATTCGACATTTGCGCCCGGCGCTCGTGACGAAAGAGAAGAATCTCAGAGCGTTCTTTGCTCGCGCGTATGGCAAGCGAGGCCAGACGGAGCACGACAAATACATTACTGAGCTGGCGAACCTGCAGTCGACACTCGCGTTGAAGTCCGGCGACCGATTCTGCAGCATCAGTTCCAGCATGTTCGACCAGGTCATGCAGCTGTCGACCATCGAGGAACTAGCGACGTATACCCAAAGCAAGCCCATTCAGCAGGCGCTCGCGGTCGATGAGTGCCCGGCGGCAGCGAGACCAAAGACGACACCGCGTGGAAAGGGACAGCAAAGGGAGGCGGCGACGCCGATGCCGGCGGCCAATCCGCCACCCGGCTACACCTGGGGGCCAGGACGCGCGTCATTCGTGCCGCTTCAGCAAGCCGGGCAGGCGCCATAGGTGACGCCCGGGACTATCTGGCGCCGGTTGTTCGCAAACGCAGACTATCTCCCTGATTCTTCAGGGCCGACGGGGGACTCTGCCGATTTTGGTGCCGGATAGAGGCGAGGCGGTTTGGAATGGTCAAAGGAGACCGTCCAGAACCTGGGGGTGATTACGCCGCTCGACGAAACGGATGCCGGGCCCAACGTTCGGCTATGGCATGCTCACGGTGAAGGGGGCCGCCACGGCCCATTCAACCAGCAGTCTATGGATCGACCTGCTGGCACTGGACCGGGAGGGCGGGATGAGGTGGCGGGTCATGGTCGAACTGGGCGGAGTTGAGGGAACCGTGCAGCTGCACGAGGTCAGCGCCGGCGGGTGCACGACGGCCGAATACTCGGCGGAAACCTTGGGGCTGTCGGTGGGAGAAGGGAAAATGACCCTGGCCGGACTGCAGCGCCACGTGGTTCAGGCGCAGGCAGAGGAGCATTGCCGGAGCCGACGTTGCTGCGATTATTGTGGCGCGCAACGTCCGATCAAGGACTTCCGGCGCCGGCGACTGACGTCTTTATATGGCGTCGTGGACGTTCGTGCCCCGCGTTTCGGTCCCTGCCGATGTGGCGTGGCGTCGCGCCGGACCATCACCCCGGTCGCGGAGATCATGCCCGACCGCTGCACGCCGGACTATGAACGCACCCTCGCCAAGGTGGGCAGCTTGTTGCCATACCGCCGTGCCCGCTCGCTGCTGGATGAGTTCTTCCCGCTCGGCGACGCCCCGGAGGTAGAGACGATCCGCCAGCGGACGCTGCGTGTCGGCGCCAGGCTCGAGAGAGACGCGGTGAAGCTGCCTCCCTCTGCTGCGCCAACCGAAGCGCGATCGATCGCACTCGCGATCGACGGCGGGCATGTGAAGGCGGTTCGCAGCTACCAGGGGCGGTCTTTCGAGGTTTTCGTCGCTCAGGTCAGCAACGACAACGGCGAGCAGGTCGTATTCAGCAGTCTGCCGGCTGAGGCCGATCGGCAAGTACAGCAGTTGCGCGGTGTGCTGCACGACCTTGGGGCGACATCGCGCACGCCGGTCACCATCCTGAGCGACGGCGCCGACGGGCCGCGATCCTTGGGAGAGGCGGCGAGCGTCGGTGCAACCCATCACGTGTTGGATTGGTTTCATCTCTCAATGCGCATTCAGCATGTCGCCCAGAGCGTCAAAGGCTGGCCGGATGCCACCGCCGAAGATCGTCAAGAAGGCGCCCGCCTCACGGATATTGTCGACCAACACATTCGTTGGCGCTTGTGGCACGGCCAGGTGCAGCGAGCCCTCGAACTGGTCAGCGACACGCTGGAACCGCTCGACGCCGTTGCGAGAGGAGCATCACCCGCCGCTGCGCCGGCGGCCAAGTTGGCAGGCGTGCTTCGTAGTCTCGAGACCTACGTGTCCGGGCAATCCGATCTGATCATCGACTATGCGGAGGCCCGGCATAGCGATGAGCCAATCTCGACGGCGACCACAGAGAGTACAGTGCAGTGGTTGCTGCACCGCCGAATGGGCGCCAACCAACAAATGCGCTGGTCGCCGAGAGGCGCGCATCTGATGCTCAAGGTCCGAACCTCGGTGGTGAACGAGACCTTCAACAGGGATCATGCCAACGCAGAGCGGTGGGCACGTCGTCCGTATCGAAGTGCGACGTAATCACCCCCAGGTTCTGGACGGTCTCTCACGGAGGCGGCGAACGTTCTGCTTGCAGGTGGCGCCGTGCCAGTGGTGCTGGGAGGCGACGACTCTGTGCCAATCCCACTTTTCCAGGCCTTCGACGGGCAGGGCGTCTTCACCGTCCTGCAGATCGACGCCCATATCGATTGGCGCGACGAAGTGCAGGGCATCCGCCTCGGCCTGTCGTCCACCATGCGGCGAGCGAGCGAAATGGCCTGGATAGATCGTATCGTCCAAGTGGGTGCCCGCGGAGCCGGTAGCGCACGTGTCGGCGATTTTGAGGACGCCCGCCGTGCGGGTGTCACCTTCGTCACGGCACGTGACGTTGCGACACACGGCGTTCAGTTGGCGCTCAATGCCATTCCGCCGGGCGCTAACCTTCTCATCACACTCGATTGTGACGGACTCGATCCGACCGTGATTCCGGGGGTTATTGGGCCCGCGCCTGGTGGACTGACCTACTGGCAGACTGTTGAGCTTCTGCATGGCGCCGCGCAGCGAACCCATATCGCTGCCTTCGATCTCGTGGAATTCGTCCCGCAGTGCGACATTCAGCAGCAGGGCGCCCTCGCTGCAGCGAGACTGATAGCGAACGCAATCGGCCTCATCGCCCGTCAGCGACTGGCCGGCGGCTGGCGGCCAAGCGCTTCGGCCATTGCCCGAATGTGGTGTGGACCGGCGCCGCAGCACACACCGAGATAGCGCACGCCGATGCCCCACGCCTCTTTGGCGAACTCGGCAATCTCGTAGCGATTGCATGTGAATGGATCGAGCGCCACTGGAAATGGCTGGTTGCCGGGAATGCAGTCACACGCCGGGTCGGAGAGCGACTGGAAGGTCGCATGTTCCGGTGAGGTGCGGTATGGCACTGGCAGAGCCGCTACGCGGCACTTCACAGCCTCGCGGATCTTTTTAAGCAGCGGCATCATGGTGCGCGGACCCCTCGCGCAGTTAAGACCGACGACCTCAGCGCCGGCCTGTTCCAGTCGCTTCATCGCCTCGACCGGGTCCGTGCCCTCACGCGTCATGCCGTTGGTGAGGATCGCCATCGTGATGACCGCTGGGAGCTTCGCCCGCTTGATTGACTCCAGGCCCGCCAGCGCCTCCCCGAAATGCGAATACGTCTCGCCGATGACGAAATCGACCCCCGCATCGACGGCCCAGCCGATCTGCTCGTCAAACATCCGGCGCGCTTCGGTTTGGCTAGCCGTGTCGACTGGCGCCCAGGTTGTCGTATTACAGATATTGCCGGCCACCAGCGTGCCGGTCTCGCGCGCGACCTTCTTCGCTATCTCCAGGGCCTGCCGGTTCATTGGTTCCAGATCCTGTTCGCGCCCAATCAGCCGCAGCTTCGCCCGATGGCCGTAATAGGTGAATGCCTCCACCACATCCGAGCCTGCGTGGACGAAGGTCCGGTGGAGCTGCTCGACCAAATCGGGATGTTCCAGGACCACTTCGGGAACGAATGCGCCCGCCTGCAGATAGCCCTGACGCTCGAACTCGAACAGGTAACCTTCCGCGCAGATGACGGCACCAGCGGAAAGCCGATCCAGAAGCCCGGTCTGGTCGCCAGGTGACTGTTGTGCGGACATGCCATTCCTCCCCTTTCCCGGTCGCATGAAACGGCAAAGGGCTTGCTTCAGCAAGGGAGCGCGAGGCAGTGGAGCAGTGCTGCGGCGGCCCGCTTGGCACATCGCTTGAAGGCGGCGAACGATGTATAGCATTCGATAAGCGGGGAACGCTGGAGTTCACTCAGACCCGCGTCGTCGTACTCAAGCACTGGGGGGAACCGATGAAGATTGCAGAACTCGACACCCATGTCGTTGCAGTACCGCCGCCGCACGTCGGCGGAATGTACTGGATCTTCGTGCGCGTCCGCACTGAATGCGGGATCGAAGGCGTCGGCGAGATCTATGCGACCGCCTTCCACCCTCGGGCCATCGTGCCGTTGATCCGGGACGTGTTCGAACGCCACTTGCTCGGTCACGACCCGCACCGGATCGAGCGCTTTTGGCGCTCGGCCTACTCGAGCGGCTTCACCCAGCGGCCGGACCCGACGATGATGGGCATCGTTTCGGGTCTGGAAATCGCCTGCTGGGACATCATCGGCAAGGCTGCGGGCAAGCCGATCCACGCTCTGCTCGGCGGGCTCGTTCACCACAGACTGCGCGCCTACACGTATCTCTATCCCAAGAACGCTGCTGGCGAATTCGACTTCAACGATCCCGACCTGGCCGCCGAATGCGCTATTGACATGATCCGGCGTGGCTTCACCGCGGTGAAGTTCGATCCCGCCGGGCCCTACACAGCCTATAGCGGGCACCATCTCTCGCTCGGCGTCATGGACCGGTGCGAGACCTTCTGCGCCAAGATTTCGGGAAGCGGTCGGTAGCGCGGCCGACCTGCTGATCGGAACCCATGGACAGATGGTTCCAGCCTCGGCGATCCGGCTGGCGCGGCGGCTCGAGAAATACGATCCGCTTTGGTTCGAGGAGCCAGTGCCACCGGGCCAGGAGGCGGCGATGGCGGAGGTGGCGCGGGCGACCTCGATCCCGATCGCGACCGGCGAGCGTCTGACCACGAAATACGAGTTTCAGCGGGTGTTGGAGCTGAAGGCCGCCTCGATCCTGCAGATGAACGTCGCCCGGGTTGGCGGACTGTTGGAGGCGAAGAAGATCGCGGCGATGGCCGAAGCGCAGTATGCGCAGATCGCGCCCCATCTCTACAACGGCCCAGTGGGAGCCGCGGCCAGCCTACACCTGGCCGCGACCTCGCCGAACTTCCTGATCCACGAGGCGATCGTCAACTTCTCCGGCTTCCATGCCGATATCCTTAAGACCAAGCTCGCCTTCGATGACGGATACCTGATCCCGCCGACCGAGCCGGGCCTCGGCGTCGAACTGAACCTCGACGTGGTCGCGCGCCATTCGCCCTATGAAGGGGAGCGGCTGCATTTGCAGGTGGCCGCGGAGCCGGCCGACGTGAAAGAGTTCGCCCCGGCGCGCGGTTGATACTACATACTGCCCTCTGTCATTCCCTCGTCAGCGGGAATCCAAAACAACTCGAAACCCACGAGAGGTCGGGGCGGCGAGTTGCGTTGGATGCCCGGCATTCGCCGGGCGTGATTGTGCCCGAATTCGATTTTGTGGTTGTCGGCGCCGGCTCGGCGGGCTGCATAGTCGCGGCCCGACTCTCCGAAAGCGGGCGGTATCGCGCGCTCCTGATTGAGGCCGGCGGCAGCGACAATTCGTTTTGGCTGAAAGTTCCCGTGGGCTACGCCAAAAGTTACTATAACCCGCGCGTCAACTGGATGTACTATTCCGAGCCCGAGCCCAATCTCGGCGGTCGGCGCATCTATTCACCGCTCGGCAAAGTGCTCGGTGGGTCCGGGTCCATCAATGCGATGATCTTCGTCCGCGGAGCTGCCGCGGATTTCGACGACTGGCGGGACGCCGGCAATCCCGGATGGGGCTTCGACGACGTGCTGCCCTATTTCCGCAAGCTCGAAACCCATGCCGACGGCGCGTCCGCCTGGCATGGCGGCGCGGGGCCAATTCACGTCACGCCGATGCGGCACGGAACGCATCCGCTCAGCGATGCGTTCCTGGCGGCATGCCGCGATCTGGGCTTGCCGGAGAACCCCGACTTCAACGGACAAACGCTCGAAGGAGCGGGTGTCTACGACGTCAACACACGTCGCGGCATGCGATCCTCGTCGAGCCGCGAATACCTCTGGCCGGCGCTGAAGCGACCGAACCTTGCCATCATGACCGACACGCTTGCCTGTCGCGTCGTCCTGGCCGACGGCCGCGCGACAGGCGTAGAGGTGAAACGCGGCGACGAGCGTCTCATAATCAACGCGCGCCGCGAGGTCATCCTCTGCGCCGGTGCATACGACACACCGAAGCTGCTGCAACTATCCGGTATCGGCGACGCGGAACACCTCTCGAGTGTCGGCCTCAAGCCCCGGCATCATCTGCCGGCGGTGGGCCGGAATCTGCAGGACCACCTCTGTGCCAGCTTCTACTATCGCTCCACAGTTCCTACGCTAAATGACGAATTCGGCAGCCTGTTCGGGCAAGCGCGCCTGGCCCTTCGCTGGCTGCTGACGCAGAAGGGCCCTTTTGCCATGAGCGTCAACCAAGCCGGCGGGTTCTTTCGAGGCGCGCGGGAGGAGGCCCGGCCGAACATCCAGCTCTACTTCAACCCGCTCTCATATCGAATTCCGACCGACGCGAAGGCAGGCCTGCGGCCGGAACCCTATTCCGGCTTTCTCGTGGCGTTCAACCCGTGCCGGCCGACCGGCCGCGGCACGGTCACAGCCGTGTCCGTCGATCCGGCGCAAGCCCCCGCCATACGGCCGAACTATCTCTCGACCGAGCACGACAGGGCGGAAGTGATCCAGGGCAGCCGTCTCGTGCGCCGAATCATGACGGCGCCCTCGCTGCTGGCGATCACGGCGCAGGAGATGGAGCCGTCAGCGTCCGCGCATACGGGCGAGGAGTTGCTAGCCTACTTTCGCGAAAACTGCGGCTCGATCTACCATCCGTGCGGCACGACCGTGATGGGTCCTGACGCGGCGACTTCGGGGGTGAACTCCCGGTTGCAGGTCCATGCCATCAATGGTCTGCGGGTCATCGACGCGTCGATCTTCCCGAACATCACGTCGGGAAACATCAATGCGCCGACGATGATGGTGGCCGAGAAGGGCGTCGACCTCGTCCTCGCCGCAGCCAGAGGTTAGGCTCGCTGGTCCAAGGCGAAATTGAGAGCCGCGCGGAGCAAGATTCGCAACGCCCGCCGGACACGATCGCACGGGTACTCTATTCGCCGACTGGTTCATGAAGGAATCACCGAGAAGGTGACACCCGTCTTATAGAACTAACACGCGATAAGAGCCCTTCTCGAGTTTGATAATCCGCGCTTCAACACTATCTGTGAGGATTCCGACGATGCCGTCCAGGCATGCTGAACCTGAGGCGTCCACTTGTTCCAATCTGATGCCGTCCACCGTTCTGAGGTGATGGCGTCCAGGTGGTGACGTCCCGTCAGGTCAAGTTGATTCATGTCACGATGGACCGGTCAGGGTCAAGCGACAGCCCGCTGCTTACGCAGGCTTTCGCCACTCAGTTCGATCCGGTAGGAGTTGTGGACGATGCGATCGAGGATGGCGTCGGCCAGAGTAGGATTACCGACCATCTCATGATGCCACGCAAGTTGATCGGCGAGTCGCTCAGGTCAGAGTCATTGACCCGTGTCATCCCCTGTATGGCAGTTGCTTACCGGTCATCGATCGTCGATCAGGACGTGGGCCTGATCTGATCGTCGTCCGGCTGGCGGACGGGCGGGAGCGGTCAATCCAGCGTTCGGCCACGGATCTGGCATTCGCCCCGGCGGGCTCCATTCAAGCCACGAACCGGCGCATGCACATTTCGGTGCGCACACTTTTGCCGTTGGCGAATCACATCCGGGCCGTGCTCGCCTCCCGTCATGAGGATTTCGAGGGCGGACCGGTGTCCGATCGAACACCTGCGAGGCCAGAGCACGGTGTGCGTGAGCGGATCGCAAGCGGGCCTGCCGCGCCTGTGGCCCCAGCTCCCGGCAGAGAAGCAGTGGCAACTGGCACAGCAGATCGGTCGACTTCTGCAACGCCTGCGCCCGGCGTCCGCTCGGGAAACGGAGAAACATCATGCTGACCACGGCATCACTCTCTGAGGAGCGCATCACGACGGCGCACCGCGCCAAGCTGCTGTATGTTTATGTGCGCCAGTCATCCGCGGGCCAGGTGCGTCATCACCAGGAGAGCACTGAACTGCAATATCGTCTGGTTGAGCGGGCCGTCCTGCTTGGCTGGCCGCGCGAGCGCGTTCACGTCATTGATGACGACCTGGGCAAGTCGGGTACGTCCAGCAGCGACAGGCATGGATTTCAGCGGTGATCGCGGAGGTTGGCCTGGGCAAGGCCGGCCTGGTAATGAGCCTGGATGCGTCACGGTTGGCACGCAACAACCGCGACTGGCATCAGCTTCTGGAACTGTGCTCGTTGTTCGGGGTGTTAATTGCGGATGGCGAACGGCTGTATGATCCCGGCGCGTATCACGATCGGCTGTTGCTGGGGCTTTCGGGGATTATGAGTGAGGCGGAACTGCATCAGATCAAGGTCCGTCTGCACCAGGGCGAACGTCAGAAGGCGACGCGAGGTGAGTTGCGATTGCCGCTTCCGGCGGGGTTGATGTACGGTCGCGACGGAAGCGTGACGCTCAATCCGGACGAGGAGGTGCAGGAGCGGTTGCGCCTGGTGTTTACCAAGTTTCGGGAGCTGCGCGGCGCCAAGGCGGTCATGCGCTATCTACAGCGTAGCGATCTACTGCTGCCAGTACAGACCGATAAATGGTCCGGCGCCGCACAACGTCGTCTGGCGGCCCGCGGACAGTGCCCGCGTGGTCCAAATTCTGAAGAACCCGGCCTATGCTGGCGCCTACGTCTATGGGCGGCGACGGCCAGACCCGATGCGGCGGCAACCCGGAAGCAGGCGGATTGGGACGATCGCCGTCGCGCCGGAGGACTGGTCGATTTGTCTCAAGGATGCTCATCCGGCTTACGTCGACTGGGACGAGTTCATGGCCAATCAGCGACAACTGGCGGACAATCTGAATCGCTACGATAAGGGTCGGCGCGGCATTCCGCGTAAAGGCTGCGCCTTGTTGCAAGGCATCGTTTGCTGTGGCCGCTGCGCCCGTCGCATGTGTCTGCGCTACTCCGGCCCTCATGGCGATTACCCGATCTACACATGCGCCGCAGACCACCATTCCGATGGACAGCCACGATGCCAGGAGGTGCGGGCTCTGCTGGTCGACGCGGAAGTCGAGCGCGCGATCCTGACCGCCCTGGCGCCGGATCAGATCGCTTTGGCGATCGCCGCGTTGGGCGAGATCGAGGAGGAAGTTCGGCTGCTGGAGCGACAATGGTCGTTGAAGCGTGAACGGGCGCGTTTCGATGCCGAACGCGCGCGGCGACAGTACGACGCTGTGGAGCCGGAGAACCGTCTCGTTGCACGCTCTCTCGAGCGGGTCTGGGAAGAGAAGCTGCGCCGTGCGGAACAGATCGAGCAAGAATACGATATCTGGCGTCGGGAACAGTCAGTATCGATTGGTGACGCCGATCGACAGGAGATCTTGGCGCTCGGTGAAAACCTGCCGCGATTATGGCATGCCGCAACAACAACCGCGGCGGATCGCAAGCAGATTGCCCGGCTGGTCATCAAGGAAGTCACTCTGGATCAAAAGCGGCGGCGGGGCTTGGTCTGGATCAAGATCCTCTGGCAAACCGGCGCGATAAGCGAACACTGGGTGCAGAGGCGAGTGCTGGGCGATGCGCAGCACGCCGACGCGGACCAACTTCGGAACCGCATTGTCGAGCTGAACGGCATGCAGAAAATGGATGGCGAAATCGCCGCCATCCTCAACGAGGAAGGGCTCCGCACGGCCCACGGCCCCCCATTCTCAGGTGGGATGATCCACGTTTTGCGGAAGAAGTGGCGGATCCCGACCGTCAAAATCAACAGCACAGGGGCAAATCCGCGGCGCTGGCCCGACGGAAGCTACTCGGTGCAGGGCGCGGCGGAAATCCTCGGCATTACACCGCAGACCATATTCGATTGGTTGCGCAAGGGGTGGCTGTCCGGGCAGCAACTTGCCCGAAGTATGCCTTGGCAGATCTCATTGTCGCCGGAGCAGGCGAACGAACTCAGGACACGCGTACGACACACAAGCCAGTCGAAGAGAACGGCTTTATGAAAGCGTCGAGTTGGGAAAGACCTCGCACCACTGGGCGAACGGTCGATTGGTGGTCACCAGGGTGCTGGCCTTCTGGTAGCGGCGGCTGACCAGTTCGAACATCAGATCGGCGTGGCGGTTGGAGTAGGAGAGATAGCCGACCTCATCGATCACCAGGAGCTGCGGCCTGGCGTAGTGGCGCAGGCGCCGTCGGAGTGCGGTGTCACTGTCGAGCGCGCAGAGATCGCCGAGCAGCTGGCCGGCGCTGGTGAACAGCACGGTGTGGCCGTGGACCAGCGCCTGGTGGGCGATGTTCTGCGCCAGCGTTGATTTGCCGACGCCATTGGGCCCGACCAGAATGACATTGGTGGCGTCGTTGAGGAAATCGAGCGCCATCAGGGCCTCGATGGCGCCGCGGTCGCAGCGTTTAGACCAGTTCCAGTCGAAGTCACAGAGCGGCTTGAAGCGGCCGATATGGGCGGCTTTCATGCGGCGCTCCAGGCTGCGGCGCGCGCGCTCCTGCTCCTCCCACGCGAGGAACGGCGCCACCCATGCGGCGTCGGCGATCTCTGACCAATGTGTGGTCAGGCCATGGAGGTGCAGCGCCGCGGCGCGGGCGCGCAAGGCATCGAGGTTATTCATCAGGCGCCTCCTTCAACCGGTCGTAGCTGTCGAGCCGATGCGGCTGTACCGGCACATCGCGCGCCCGCACGTGCGCCGGCAGTTCGACGGCGACGGGCGGCGCCAGGCCGCGTTGCTCGCGGCGGCGTTCGAGCGCCAGGCGCACGGCATTCGGGTGCGGCACGTCGCGCACCAACGCCTCGCTGATGGCGGCCTGCAGCTCGGCGGCGCCATAGCGTTCCAGCAGCTGCAACAGGACCACGGTGATGGCGCCGAGATTGGTGCCGCGCTCGGCGGCGCGGACCAACAGTGTCTGGCTGGCGGGCGCTGCCTGGATCAGCCGGTCAGTGGCGCGGTGCTGGCGTGCGGCGCGCTTCTCTTTGACGAGACCCTCGATGTGGATGGGATCTTCGATCTGCGCGCCTTTGTCGTAACTGCGCGGATGGCGGGCGAGAACCTGCTGACCATCGGTGACGCGCACCTCGTGCGGATCAGCGAGGACCGTCAGCATCCGCTGCACATGGGTGTGCGGGACAGAGTAATCGTTCAGATCGAACCGGACGTAGGGTGTCTTGCCAACCTTGACCGTCACCTGTTCGAGCGCGGATAGGCATGCTCGGGCAGCGCCAGCAGCCGCGGCACCTCCTCGGCGAAGATCTCGCCGACGCGACGGCTCTCCTGGCCTGGACAGCGGCGGTCCGCTGCCACGCCGAAGCACCACGCCGCGGCCTGGGTATTGAGATCGTCGAGATCGGCGAAGCGGCGAGCGGCGAAGAAGGCGTCGCGCACATAGCGGCACGTTCGACGCGGCCCTTCTCGTTAGCGCGGGCAACCGCCACCGGCCGGGGTTCGTAACGGTAGTGTGCAGAGAACGCCAGCAGGGTCGGATGGAAACGGATGGCGTCGTGGTGACGTTCCAGTACCGCACTTTTCAGATTATCGTACAGCAGAACCCTGGGGACGCCGCCCCAGGTGGTAAACGCGGCGACGTGGCCGCGCAGAAAGTTCTCCATGCGGGCATCGAGGAAGAAGCGCAGGAAGATCTGCCGCGAGTAGCTCAGCACCATGACGAACGCCATCAGCGGACGGCGTGCCCGACCGATCATCAGATGGCCGAAATGCCCCCACTATGCCGAGAATCAGACTATGCCGAGTGCAGAGAAGATCGCGGGATCGAGCAGACAACCGAGGCTGTCTGAGTCGGCATAGCCTTGCTCCTTCCAATCGTGGAAGGAGGACAAAATGCAACCTGAGACGGGAAGACTGTGGGCTTTGGCGCGACCGCCGGAAGGTCCATTGGTGGCCTATCTCAACTCGTTCGCGAGCTCTCTCGATGCTGACGGATTCAAACGGCATTTGCTGGGCCGTCAGATTCGGGTAGCCGCTCACCTCAGCAGCTGGCTTCAATCTAAGAAGGTTGGTGTCGAGGAGGTGAACGAGGCACATGCGCGACGCTTTCTTCGCGAAACGGCACAGTGGAGAGCTGTCAAGCAAGGGAGCGCCGCCACGCTTCGGCGGTTGATCGAATTCCTGTGCCGGGTCGGCGTTTGTGGTGAACCACCAACAGCTGGCATATCGACGCCGATCGAGCAGATCATTGCCGCATATGCGGCTCATCTGCGGACTGTTCAGGGGCTTTCGCAGAAGACGCTTCTTCAGGTACTGCCCGTTTGCCCGAGCATTCTTATCCCAACGCTTCGGAACTGGACCGATCGATCTGATGGCATTGCGAGGACCAGACGTTATTGAGTTCGTGCGGCGAGAGACAGCGCATCTCAGTCCGGCCAGAGCCAAGGCGGCGACGATCGCTCTGCGTTCCTTTCTCCGTTACCTCGGCTATTGCGGCGAGACACAGCTTGATCTGGCCGGGATGGTTCCGACCGTGCCCAATTGGTCGATGACGGCTATACCGAGGGCGATCGCGCCAGAGCATCTGCGAGCAGTTCTTAGCAGTTGCCGCCGCGATACTGCTGTCGGACGTCGGGACTACGCGATCCTGATGCTGTTGGCCCGTCTAGGCCTCCGCTCTAGCGAGATCGTCTCGCTCACCTTGGACAGCATCGACTGGGAGGCCGGCTCTATTGCGGTCATCGGCAAAGGAAACCAGGCCGCGGTCTTGCCGCTGCCAGTCGAGGTCGGCGAGTCGATCGCCGAATACCTGCAATGGGGTCGCCGCCCAGCCTGCACCTGCCGCGCACTATTTCTGCGCGTAACAGCGCCGATGCGCGGACTTGGCGCGGGGCAGACTGTCGCCACGATTGTCAGCGCGGCGATTTCCCGAGCGGGCATAAAGACACGGTGCCGTGGGGCGCACCAGTTTCGTCATGCCCTGGCGACCGACATGCTTCGACAGGGCGCAACTTTGACGGAGATCGGAAGCCTCCTCCGACACCGACATCCCAAGACAACCGGCATCTATGCCAAAGTCGACTTCGACGCTCTCCGCCCACTTGGCCTGCCTTGGCCGGGAGGTGCGGCATGATCGCCGTGCGGGACGCACTGCGCGAGTACCTGGCCATGCGGCGCGCCCTAGGATTCAAGCTGGCCAACGAGGGCACAAGGCTGTTGTCGTTCGTGTCCTTCCTCGAGCAGGCCCAGGCCGAGTACGTCTCGACCGAACTTGCGCTCACCTGGGCGCAACTCCCGAAATCCGTTCAACCCGCCCAATGGGGTCGACGACTAGGTTTTGTTCGCGGCTTCGCACACTATTGCTCGGCAATCGACCCGCGTACAGAGGTGCCGCCCGTTGGACTCCTACCCTCCGACTACCGGCGACGAACGCCCTACTTCTTCTCGAACGAAGACATTCAGGCCATGCTGCGTGCAGCCTTGGCGCTGCCGGCCAAGGACGGCATGGCGAACCACACTTATCATTGCCTGCTTGGTTTGATCAGCGTCGCCGGCCTCCGTATTTCCGAGGCGGTCAATCTGATGCTTGACGATGTCGATTTGATCGGCGGCATCCTAACAATTCGGTCGTCCAAATTCGGCAAGTCCCGAATGGTTCCGTTGCACCATACTACCGTCGCTACGCTGGCCGACTACCGGGATCGGCGAGTCAAATTCCTGGCTGGCCAGGAAGTTCCACATTGGTTCGTTAATAGACGGGGCAAGCAGGTCCGCTGTGACGCCGTCGATGGGATGTTCCGACGATTGACTGATAAGCTCGGCCTGGTTGCCAAGCGAGGACAGCGGCGTCCGCGCGTGCACGATCTTCGCCACCACTTCGCAATGACAACCCTTCTGCGATGGTACGACGACGGCCAAGACATCGAGCGGCGCCTACCCGTCCTCTCGGCCTATCTCGGCCACGTCGACGTTCGCGATACCTATTGGTATCTCTCGGCCTGTCCGCAGCTCTTATCCGCGGCCAAGGGCAGGTTGGAACGGCGCTGGGAGGCGATGCTATGAGTCCCGTTGCCAACTTCTCGGCGTTGCTGACACGCTTCTTTACTCAGCGGCTGATTCAACAGCGCCATGCCAGCCCACATACAATCAGATCATACCGGGACACATTCCACCTCCTGCTACTATTCGCCAAGATTAGGCCTGGTAAGGAACCGTCGCAGCTTACCATCGAACAAATCGACGCCCCTTTGATCAGCTCCCTTCTCGACGATCTCCAAAATCGACGCGGTATCAGCGCCCGCAGCCGGAATCTTCGATTGACCGCTATCCGCTCATTCTTTCGCTTCACCGCGTTCGAATTACCTGCCAATTCAGCGTCGATCCAGCGCGTCTTGGCCATTCCGTCCAAGCGCTGCGTCCATGAACAAGTCCACTATCTGACACGACCGGAGGTCGATGCCTTGCTCGCAGCGCCTGATCAAACCACCTGGTCCGGTCGCCGCGATCAAGCCTGGTTGCTACTCGCGGTACAGACAGGACTGCGCCTGTCTGAACTTACGGGGTTGACCAGGCAGGATGTCCAGTGCGGAGCCGGCGCACATGTCCGCGTGCTCGGCAAAGGCCGAAAAGAACGCAGCACACCGCTGACGAAGCAGACTGCGACAGTGTTGCAAGCATGGCTCAAAGAGCCGGTGCGGGGTGACGGGCTAATTGTATTCCCCAATCGCCAGGGCGGGCGAATGAGCAATGACGGCGTTCAATACCTATTGGCGCAGCACGCCAAGACGGCTCGCGAACATTGTCCCTCGCTGAAGAACAAGAAAGTATCGCCGCACATCTTGCGACACACGGCAGCCATGGAGCTATTGCAAGCTGGTGTCGACACTACCGTCATCGCCCTCTGGCTCGGTCATAAATCGGTGGAAACCACCCATGTCTATCTAGAAGCGGACCTCGCCATGAAAGAAAGAATGCTTGCTAAGACCACGGCGCATAACGGGACTCCGGGCGTCTACAGGCCGCAGGACGCCCTCCTCGCCTACCTGAAGGCTCTCTGAAAGCGACGAAGACTATGCCGAGGATCGCGGAGCGCTCTCCGCGGTGGATCACGAAAAATCCGGTACGGGGAGCGGCCCGTCACCCAACCTCGGCATAGTTTGGTACTCGGCATAGTGGGGGCAATGCCGCGCTCGGCATTGCCCCCAGTCAAATCTGCGCCTGTTCACCAGGCAGGCTGCCGAGGCGCAGATAGGCCTCGGCCGCGGGGCGAGGCCGGTGACAAGCGATGAGATGGCGGAAATGATCCGGCCCGCCGCGATAGCCGCGCTCGCGCACCATCGCATACAGCCGGCTGGCGGTCAGTGCGGGGAACTTCTCGAGCGTCTGGCGGATGAACGGCAGGAACGGATCGAGCTGCGAGGGGCGGGGCTTGCCAAGGCGGGGCAGACCCGCCTGAGCGAGCACACGCTTGACGACGTTGTGGTGCACGCCGATCTGGCGGGCGATGGTGCCGACGCGCCATTTTTCCACGTGATAGTAACGCAGGATCTCTGCCTCGCGCTCGCGCGAGATGACCATGATCAGGCCCCATAACGCCGCACCATGCCGCGGCGCAGTCCCATGGCGGCGCAGAAACCCCTGGCGGATGAGCGGCGGGCAGCGGCAGCCACACCAATGGCAGCGCCATGCCGTTTGTCCTGGCTCATCGCCGGCGGAGACTGTGTCGCGTGCGGCCGTCACCGAGGCAGCACTCAGCAAATCATCCGCCGGTGCCGATGGTGAACCGTGATGCGTCACGTTCTTTTGCCGGGCGCGATAACGGCGGGCCCGCTCCGCATGCGACAGCCTGCCACGATGGCTTAACTGGTAACGCCGGCTGGCGGCACGTTGTGCGTCGTGTCGAGCCTGATGGGCGCAATCACCGGCGCAGTAGATGTGGCCACGATCGCAACGGCTGCAGATCACCACCTGGGCGCGGCAGAGCGTGCAGAGGAACAGCCGTGCTGGGATGGGGTCGTCCTGATCAGATCGCCAGGCCCGCTGATGACCGGCGCGGCAATAGCTGCGATATTGCCCCGGCATGCGTGCCCCGGCACGGTGTGGTGCACGGCGCCGAGGCAAAACCTGGAAGTTGGGCTCGGCGCCGTGCTTGCCGCCAATGGTGCGGCGCCGGCGGCGTCTCCACCAGCGATCTCAATCCAGCACTGGCCTAGGCACCCAGCCCAGGACTGCCGGTCACAGCTGACGCACAAAGGCTGGACATGACGCCGTCGAGCGCTATTCCGCCTCGGGTGACTCTCAGGCTTCCCAACGATGGAACTGCGCCAGATTTACGCGGATTCCGACAGCCATCGACAGCTGCGCAGGAAATTGCGGAGTTCATCGTACTCTCGGCAGAATCGGTCTGCCGCGTCATGTTCCTTGAAGCCGCGCATACATCGGATGCGTCCTTTGATCCCGCGATGGTCCTGTTCAAGTCGATTATTCAGATAGACGCTCGTCCTGTGGTGGACGTTGCGGCCCAAGGTCGAGCGGATCGCTCGCGGGTAGGAGTTATGCCCGTCGGTTGTCACCCGGTCCGGCACAAAGCCGGCAACCGACCGTGCCGAGCGGAAGAACCTCTGGGCCGCTCTCATGTCACGGGTCGCGCTCAGCATCGTGTCGATCAGGTTCCCGTCGCGATCGATCGCCCGATACAAGTAGCACCAGCGGCCATGGACCTTGAGGTAGGTTTCGTCGACATACCAGCTCTGGCCGGAGCTGCCCCCTATGCCGTGACGCCGCTTACGCTACGCCTCGCCCATCACGGGCAGCAACTTCGCCTCCCACTGCCGGATGCATTCATGGCTGATGGTGAAACCGCGCAACAGCATGATCTCGCTGAGATCCCGCAGTGTCAGCCTGTAGCGCAGCCGGCAGAACACCACGAACGCGATGATATCGCTCGGCAGCGACGCTCGATTGAGGACACCGTCGCTGCGCTCGTTGAACTGCTTGCCGCAGTCCCTGCACCGGAACCGACGATAGCCTTGTGCTGTCAGGTCTGGCCGCTCGGTCACCGCCGCTGAGCCACAGCCTACGCAATCCACCGCAATCAGCCCCCGTCGACCCGGCTAGCGGCAATCCTAGGAAAGCCGACCCCGTGCTGCCAGCCGCGCCGATATGGCGCGAGGCATGACAGAACCCTCTGACGAGGGTCGGCGGCAGGGCTTTGCTCAGCGTCAAGTTCGTCGTCCCCTTGCCCACTCGCATTGGTAATTTTGAACGGGTCGGGGGTTAAGCATTGGAAATCGCGCACCGATGGCAACCTGCACGGAGCAGCTTGTTCCAGTAAACGCGAGCTTAGGCCAGGATGGCCTTGTTGTCTTCTTGGAGTTTCTTGAAGTCCTTGACAATGTTCGTGAACGTGACCTTGTCCATCGGCGGCGGATCGCGCCGGGCGTTGCCCATCGGGATCTTACCGATCACGGCGGGGGCCAGCGGCGGCGCGGGTCGCTTGGTGGCGGGCAGCCTCTCGTCGAACGCCTGGCCGACGTCCTTAAGGCGGTCCTTGAGCCGTTTGGCACAAAGCTTGGCGAGCCGTTTGTGTTGTGCCTCGCGCTTCTTTGCCCCATCGATCATCGCCGGATAGTTCGTCCGGTGCCATTGCGTGGCTTTCGTGCCATTAAGAACGGCCTGTTTCTCGTTCCACTCCTTGTTGGAGGCCGCGACGGATTGCACGAGCGACGCGAGCAGTTCGAGATCGCCCTTCACCCCGATCTTTGACGTGCACGCACCGATCAGGGACGCACAATTGTCGTCGGTCCAGAGGGCTGGATCGCCCTCCAGTGCCTCGGTGACTTCGTCGCTCGTCAGCAGGTTGGCACCGCCCTCGCGGTACGGCTGCATGTCCACAAACCGAGCAACATCCTTCATGACCTCGGCGGCCTGCCGCTTTGCCTCCTGCGGGCTCGTCTGCTGCGCCGGCGCCTTGGCCAGGCGGATGACGGCCTCCGCGCGCTTGCCGAGCAGGCGCTGCCGCGCCTCTGGGCTCACCTCGCCGAGGCTGTTGGCAATCAGCGGATCGGCCAGCGCCGTGAAGGCAGGCAGGTCCTCGTTGCGCTTGAAAAGGGCGGACGTGGCCAGCGCGCAAGAGGCTATCCGGTTGGGCAGGGTGGCGGATGTTGCAGTTTGCGGGACCGGCTTGCCGCCATCCGGCGCCTTCCAGCCACGGCTCGACCGGGTGGCGAGCGTGTTGACGTTGAGCGGATCCTTGACACGGTCCCGTTCCGACTCTTTTGGGTTCTGCTCGTCGCGCTCAGGCAGAGTTGCCGTGTGTCGCCCGATGAAGGCCAGCCGCATGGCCATGAACTCGCCGGGCTTGAAGCTCCGCCCCAGGGCCTGGGCCATCTGGGCCTCGGCATCCTCGGCCGCGGATCCAAGCAGGCCAGTCAGCTTCGCAATGTCCTGATCGATCCGTCCGGGGCTATCGTGTCCCAGCAGGCTCGTCGGCACCCGATCGGCATCCCATTCGATCTGTGCGGGTGCCAGCACGCCGGCGGCCAGCAGATCCTCCGCCATCCCGCTGCGCCACGCCCGGCTTTCCTTGTCGTTGTCATTGGAGAATCCCGTCTTCGGCGGCTTCGCCAAGCGCGGCAGCAACTCCTGCATGGCATCCGCGGACGCCTGATTGGCAAATCCGGCAAGATCCGTTGGCGCCACTGGCTGACGGGGCGGGGTGATCATTTTTCCGAAGGCATAGAATTTTTCGGCCAACTCACCTTGGGTTTCCTGGCCGGTTGCGATCCGCACGCCGCCCGGCAGGGTCAGCGCGCTGGAGTTTTGGAACCCGAAGCTGAACCGCATGTCCACGCCCATCTCATAAAGCAGTATCTGCGGCGGCACGGATCCGCCGGTTGACGGCGCGATCGGTGTGTCGTCCACCACAACAAAGGGAAGCCCTTCGGCGAACCGATTCGGCTTGCCCGGCGCGTCGGGCAGGTTGGCGGGCATTAGGTCCTTCACGAACTTCGCGTTCTTCGCAGCCCGGTCCAGCATCGGGCGCTCCATGGCCTCCTCGTGCTCCATGAACAGGCTGACCATTTGCGTCTCGTCGTTCCCCATGCAACCGCTGTCGGTCTGCGCCTTGCCCAGGGACTGTTTGAGCGTGTCGGCCGTCGACCCCGTGCCGATTACCGTCACGCCGCCGCTCATCACCTTGCCGCTCCCGAGGCTCGGGAATTTCTGATAGCTCTTACTCAGCACCAGTTGGACTGAGCCATCGGCGATCTGGGTCTTGAAGGCGGCCACAATCTGGTCGACTTCCGGCTTTTCGCCCAGGCTTGGCTCCTTCTCCACCGTGATATCGAGCACCACGACCGCCGGCTCCTCCGGCGTGGCTGTCTGAGTCTTCCCCTGGATCTCTGCGATCAGCTTGCCAACGTTCCATTCGTCGTTCGGCTGCGAGTTCATCTTCTGCGTCGGCGTGGACGGGTTGAGCGTCCCCATTACCAGCCGCCCATCATTGGAGATGGCCTTTGGGCCAAGCAGATTCTGTTGCACCTCGAAGTAGTTGGCGCCCCGCGACTTGGGATTGCCGGTGGCCTCGATCAGGTTCACCTTCGAATCGGCACCCGTCACGCCCTTGGCGGCTGTGATGGCAGAGGCGATAGTGTCCATGCCGTTGGCCAGAAGAAACGTGTCGTTGGACACGCCCGGGATCTCGCCCAGCGTGGGTGCGCGCTTTTCCATCATGGTCTTGGCGGAGGTTTGGAAATCCTCTGGCTTGTAAGGCTTGGCTGTCGCCAGCACGAGATAGACCTCGTCCACCAGCACGTCGAACAGGCGCGAGAAGCGCGGGATGTCATCGATGTACGTCGGCATCACCTCCATCATCTGGCCGATGTTGTGCAGCGCCGACTGGATCAGCTTGTTTTTCTCGAACTTCTCCTTGTCCTGGTCTGAAAGCTTGCCCAGCGCGTCCTGCAATCCGCTCACCAGCTTGGCCGAGGCCTGCCCGATCGTCTTCATCGCGTGGTCGTCGGGCAGCCCCGCCAGGGTCTGCCGCCCCTTCGACTTGACGGCGCTGTCGAGCGCCGCGGCGTTGCCAAGGGGTTCGGCGGCCTGCAGAGCGGGATCGTCGAGCGGGGCGACAGCGTTGGGCGCCTCCAGCGCTTTCACCGCCTGGTAGCTCGACGGCATGGCGCCGACGCCGACCAGAAGTTGCTCCTTCAGGGCCTTGAACGCATTGCCCGTCGGCATGTCCAGGATCTGGTCCGCCGAAGGCGGCGCTGTCACGCCGTTCTGGGGCTCCTTGGCGAAGAACATGGCGTGCACGCCGGGGGCGATGCCGATCACCCAGGGGCAGGCCTGTTTCTGTTCGATGATGGGCTTCGCTTTGTGCTGCTGCGTCTTCTTCGTCCAGGTGGGCAGCACCTTTGCCGCTGTCTGGTTGGGCTCGGGGGTCGGCTGCTCCCACTCCGACCCATAGATCGCGGTCAGTTTCTCCGGAACGGCGGGGGAATTCACGAACACGACCTTCGCCGCATCCGGAAGCGTCGGTGTCGTCTGCCGGGCCTTCTCGTAGAGCTGTGCGAACACGCCTTCCACGCCCTCGTCCGGCGCGTCGCGCAGATAGGTGGAACTCGTCTCGTGCTCGATGCGGATGCCGGTGCGCGCGTCGAACCGGGTCTTCTCCTTGATCGTGCGCATGCCGTACTCGGCCACCAGGTAGTGGTTGCCCACGGTGGCTTCGAGTTCGTTGCGCCGCTGCTTGCTGTAGGCGACGCCGGTGATCTGGTCCACTTGCGCGGTGCGGTCGATGCCCCAGCGCCCGCCAAGTCTCGCCATCAGCGCCTGCGCGAAATCTCCCCCCAGCGCGTCGTATGCATCGGTCCCGTCGTCGCCAATCTCCGGGCCCGCCGCCGTCTCGTCGGTCGGGTTGGTCCGTTCGTCCGCATCGAGCTGTCCGACCTGTGATGGCACGATCGCCAGCCGGTTCGCCAGCAGTTCCTGCTTCCGCCGCTCCCGCTCCGCCTCGGTGCCGAATTCCAGGAAGCTGTCATCCACCGCCCGCTTCCGCCCTTTCGAGCGATCGATCGGCACGTCGAAGGGCGCGGTGCGCGCATCGGGGCGCGCGAACGTGTCGCTGGTGCCGAAGGCGCTGCGCTCGTGCCGCACGCCGCCCTTGAATCCCCAGCGCTCCTTCCAGGCCCTCAGGTCGTTCGGTCGTGGCATGCGGCGCCTCCTCGGTCGCTCAGATCGCCTTCAGTGCTACCTGGATCTGCTGCAGCGCCGCCGCCAGCGGCGCCCGGATGGCAATGGCGATGTTCCAGGGATTTTCCTCGCAACTCTGCAGATCGGTGGCATTCGCCGCCAGGAAGGCCGCCGCCTCGCGCAGCAACCCTTCCACCTGGCCGCGCGCCGCCGCTGCGTCTCCCGCGTCCGCCAGCGTCTGCCGCAGGCCGGAGATCGCGGCTTCCAGCGCCGGCGACATGCCGTCGATCAGCAGCCCGATGCGCGCGGAGATTTCGTGCAGCTCCGGGTCGTCCGAGGCGTCCAGCTCCTGGCGCAGCGCGTTCATGCCGTCGATGGCGCGCAGCCGGCCGGCGGCCCACGCCGCCTCGGCCAACTCGAAGTCCCTCACCGCCTTGTGTACGGTGCCCGGCTCCGCGCTGCCCTTGGCGTCGGCCGCGCTGGCAGCCCGCCGCAGCTTCGCCACCTCGTCGCTGCAGGCGCCGAGCGCCTCCAGCGCGCCCTGATAGTCCTTCGCCTTCGCGGCGGTCACCCCGGCGTCGAACAGGCTCCGCGCCGCCTCCACGCCGGTGGCGCCGGCCAGCAGCTTCAGGTCCGCCGACAGGGTTTGCAGCATGTCGCGCACCGCGTCGCGCAGCGACGTGTCATCCGGCGGCGTCCCTCGCGCGACGGCCACGCCCAGCACGCGCAGCACCCACGCATCCATCTCCGCGGAGGCTGCAGCGGGGTCGCGCTCGGTCGGGGGTGCGATGTCGGGCAAGCCGGCCTCCTGCGACAGCCGGACACTCGCGCACCGCCGCCCGACTGCACCGCCCCATTCTTATCACGGGCCGGGCACCGAGGCGGCGATAAAAAGCCGTGAATATCGGGCGCCGCCTCAGGCCGCGGCGGCCAAGCCGGGTCGCAGCCCCAGCATGGCGCGCGCCTGCGCGGCCGTCGCGACCGGGCGGGCGAATTCCTCCGCCATCGCCGCCACGTGGCGGCGCTGCTCGCCGGTGTTCCGCTACGCCGAGGACCGCCGCGGGCCCACGTCAAGGAACATCTGGAGGACTTCCACGGCGTACTGCCGGTCGACGGTTATACGGGGTATGGCGAACTCACCGAGGCGGACCGTCCCGACTGGGCGATCACGCTGGCCTTTTGCCCGGCGCATGTGCGGCGGCGGTTCTTCGACGTGCACAAGCAGACGGCGGATCCGATCGGGCGGCGCCGAAGCGGGCGATGTCCACCCTCGAACTCGATGGCTATCTGGCGGGCATCATCGTTGCGCCGAGCCCGATCCGCCCCAGCCGATGGATGGCGTGTTTATGGGAGGACGGTTTTTGCCGATGCGACGCAGCTGCAATCGGCGCCGGACGCGGTTGGGCTCATGTTCAACACACTCAGCACCAGTATCGAGCGCAGCCTTCGGCGGCTCGAAGCCGAACGGATTTGCGATTACCGCCCTGCCTTCCAGCCGACCGAGGGGGAGTGTCCAGTGAATGGGGGGATGACGACACGAGAGGTACGATCGGTCGGGTCGATAGCCGGCTGGGGGAACGCGGATGCGATGGGTGTTGCGGTTGATTGCGACGAGCGATGATGCCCCCTGCCTAAGCACTGATCTGGTAGAGATCTGCCGGCCGGAAGGTCTTCGCGATATCGCTGATCTGGGTTTGACCTTGCCGGAAGCGAAGCAGCTTCTGGCGAACGTTCAGCGTGCGGTCGTTTCCGGGCAGGTCCACAGCCATGGACTGCAGGAGCCGTGTTGTCGATCCCGCAGCGGAAAATGCCACCTGAAGGACTGGCGGGGGCACCGCATCGCGACACCGTTCGGCGAAGTGACGGTACGGCTTCCCCGGTTTCTGTGCCCTGCCTGCAATTGCATCGAGACGGGCGTCTGTTGGCCATCGCGTTGCCGCTCGACACTGAGCTGGACCAACTGCAGGCTCACCTCTCCGCCTTGATGACCTACCGCGTCGCCGCTGACGTACTGCAACACCTGCTGCCTATTGACGCCGGTAGGAGCCCTGAGACATTGCGCAAACACACGCTGCGGATCGGCGAGCAGCTTGGTACTGCGACCTCGGACCAGCCAACAACTATGGCAGCAGCAGCGATTACCGTCAGTGTGGATTCGACATTCATCCGCAGTTGCGAAGAGGGTGAACGGCACCTGGAGGTCCGTGTCGGAAATGTCGAAACTGCGAGCGGAGGCCGCCAGGTGTTCGGTGCGGTCGCGAAGGCTGACACCGACCTCTCAGTGCTGATCCGCCAGAGCTCTCGAGCCGTTGGCCGAACCGACGACACTCAAGTGGTTGCATTCACCGACGGTTGTCCTGGTCTGCGGTCTATCCTGATCGATGCCGGGGTCACGACGCCACCGATCCTCGATTGGTTCCATATCGCGATGCGGATCCAACATGCGGCACAGATAGCAAGTGGTCTGCCGGCTGACGATGTCGCCGGGAGGCAGGCTAAGAGCGTGATCGTCGAGGAGGTCGATCGACTGCGTTGGCGCATATGGAACGGCAAGGCCAAGAATGCCAAGCGAAGCATCGGCCGGATCCGCAAGGTCATGCATGTTTACAAGGAAAAACACGACCGTAACATGAGGAGCGCGCCGCCACATGGGTTGTGGCATGCGTTGCTTGACGTTGACGATTATCTCAGAGGTCAGACTAGTTGGCTCGTCGGACCGCAAACTTTCTCGTCAATCGGCGAATGAACAAATCGCAGCAGATGCGCTGGTCCCGAAGAGGTGCCGATCTGCTACTCCAGGTTCGCTGCGCGGTCTACAACGGAACGCTCGGTTCAGGGTTGGGCCATCGGTTTCAGCCATATGCCAATCAAAACGAGCGGTCAGCCAATGCGGCATGATCCCCCATTCTTTGGACACTCCCTCGGCTCGATCGCCAAGTCGGGCACCAGCGCGATCGCCGGGGTGGTCTCGCCCGGGGACCGCGTGGACCGCAAGGGCCTGATCTTCGCGGCAACTCCTGCGTCCGATTTCATCTGCGGCACGTTGCAGCTGGCTGCCGGGATGAATTTGCACGTCTTCTCGACCGGCCGCGGCACGCCGTACGGGCTGGCCGCCGCACCGGTCATCAAGATGTCCACGCGCGACGAGCTGCGCGAGCGCTGGCCCGACCTGATCGACATCAGCGCCGGCCGGATCGCGACGGGCGAGGCGACCATCGAAGACATCGGATGGGAGTTGTTCCGCCTGATCCTGGGTTCCTGCCCTGCGGCGCCAACGGCATGGGCTACTACAACTTCGTCTCGGTGTCGGGCGCATTGAGCGAGAACGACGCGCTCCGGCTGCTGGCCGACGGGGTACCCGCAGTGGCGCAGCGCAGTGCCGAAGGCGCAACGGGGCGGTCACCGCGGCGGAGGCGTGGGCTTGCCGGGCGCGTTGAAAACTGCGATGCCGGGTATCATGCACAAGGGCGATGTCGGCGGTGTCAAGCGCGCCGTCGCAACCGCCGACACGGTCAGCGCGGCCAACGACGACCCCGCGTCGCCCCTCGGGCAACGCGTGCTAGTGGTGACGATGATCCGCGGAGAGATCGAGAGTCCCGGGTATGACACGCAACCCGAGTTCGGTCCGACCGGGCCGATCGGTGCCGGCGGTATCCACCCCGAAATCGTGCATGACGTTGTGTTGGCTCGCCCGCCCCTTGACGCCGCGTGGCCGTGAAGCTCATTGACTGCCTTGAGCTGCGTAAGCTGCTCGACGGGACGCGCGGGTGCCCTCTTCTCCGGACTCGCTCCGCGTTTGCCGACCCCGTCAACGAGATCGACGTCAATCCGATCATTGTGCTCCCCGGCGGCTGCGGAGCCGTCGACGGGCTGGTGATTGCCGAACCGTGAGAGGAGAACCATGCCGCGTGATGCCCGCTACGACGTCCTCTTCGAGCCGGTGCAGATTGGTCCGGTGCGCGCCCCCAATCGCTTCTATCAAGTGCCACACTGCACCGGCCTCGGCCACGCTTTCCCGAATGCCCAGGCCAGTCTGCGCGCGATGAGGGCCGAGGGCGGCTGGGGTGTCGTCTCGACCCAGCTGTGCGAGATTCACCCGTCATCAGAGCTGATCCACCCATATGACCGTCTATGGGACGACCGTGACATTCCGGTGCATGCCAAGATGGTCGATGCCGTCCATGCGCACGGCTCGCTTGCTGCTGTGGAACTCGGCCATGTCGGCCTCGGCGCCAAGAACTACCTCAGCCGATCGGCGGCAGTCGGGCCCGGCTCGGTGCGCAACACGCTGCCGCAATTTCCCGCCCAGTCCCGTGCCATGGACAAGTCGGACATTCGCGAGTTCCGCGCAATTCACCGCGCTGCGGTGCGACGCGCCAAGGCAGCGGGTTTTGATATCATCTATGTTTACGCCGCACACAACGCTTCGCTTGCCTCGCACTTCCTCCAGCGTCGCTACAACTCGCGCAACGACGAGTATGGCGGCTCGCTCGAAAACCGCGCGCGGCTCCTGCGCGAACTCCTGGAGGATACGCGAGAAGAAGCTCATGACACCAGTGCGATCGCAATCCGCTTTGCCGTCGAGGAACTGCTCGGCGACGCTGGCATGGCCTGGGACCGCGAGGGGCGGGAGGTCGTCGAGATGCTCGCCGACCTCCCCGACCTCTGGGACGTGAACGTCAGCAACTGGGCCAACGATTCGATCACCTCGCGCTTCGCCGAAGAGGGCTTCCAGGAGCAATATGTCGCCTTCGTCAAGACGATGACGAAGAAGCCGGTCGTCGGGGTCGGCCGCTTCACTTCGCCGGACACGATGGTCTCCCAGATCCGCCGAGGCGTCCTCGACCTCATTGGCGCGGCGCGTCCGTCGATCGCCGATCCGTTCCTGCCCAGGAAGATCGCCGAGGGCAGGCCAGAGGACATTCGCGAATGCATCGGCTGCAATGTCTGCGTTTCTGCCGAACGCTACGGCGCACCGATCCACTGCACTCAAAATCCCACCGTAGGCGAGGAGTTCAAGCGTGGCTGGCATCCCGAGCACGTACCGCCGCGCGGATCACAGAAGCGATTTCTCGTGGTCGGCGCGGGCCCGGCAGGCCTCGAATGCACGCTCTCGCTCGGCCGGCGCGGCTATGACGTGGCTCTCGCCGAGGCGGAACGCGCGCTGGGCGGCCGGGTTACCAGGGAGAGCCGTTTGCCGGGATTTTCCGCCTGGATCCGCGTGCGCGACTACCGCGTCCACGCGACCGAGAAACTGCCCAACGTCGTGATTTACCGCGAAAGCCGGCTCGATCCGGATCAGATTCTCGAACTCGGGTTCGACCAGGTCGTGCTCGCCACCGGCTCGACCTGGCGGCGAGACGGGGTAGGCGGGACCAGCGGCTTTCCGATTCCGGGTCTCGCAGAGGGACCCGTCTTTACACCCGAGGACATTTTTGCCGGCACCAAGATGCCGGAACCGGTACTGGTCTACGACGACGACCACTATTATCTCGGCGGCGCGATTGCCGAACTGCTGCAGCATCGCGGCACGCCGACGATCTATGTGACGCCGGCGGTCGAGGTGTCGTCCTGGACGGGCTTGACCATGGAGCAGAAGCGCATCCAGGCGGCGTTGATCCGCGCCGGAGTCGAGGTCCGCGCTGCCAGGGAACTCGTCGGCATCGCTGGCCACGAGGCCTCGCTCGCCTGCATCTATACCGGGGATATTGCGCGCGTCGCGTTCGGCTCGATCCTGGCGCTAACCGCTCGCCAGCCCAACGACGCGCTCTACGACGCGCTTATGGCACGGTCGGGCGAGTTCGCCGATCACGGCATCGCGGCCGTGCATCGTATCGGTGATTGCCTCGCGCCAGCGACGATCGCCGATGCCGTGTTCGCCGGGCATGAGCTCGCCATGACGATCGATCGGTCGTCGAACGTGGCCATCCCGTTCACGCGCGAACGCATCGCGCTGGCGGATTGAGGAGGATACCGCGCGATAGAGACAGACGCACGACACTAATAGGAAGGATCGAGCCATGACCCCGCCGGATAATAGCGTCCCCGACGGCTACACAGGTCTCGCGCAGCTCGAGCCGACGCTGCCGAGCTACTATCTATGATGCAGCCCATTACGAGCGCGAGCTGCACGCGATCTGGTATCGCAACTGGATCTATTTATGCCGTGCCGCGAGCCTGCCCGACAACCAATCGTTCCGCATCTTCACCTTCGGAACTCAAAGCATCCTGGTGATGCGCGACGAGCACGGCGCACTGCGCGCATTTCACAACTTGCCGGCATCGCGGCTCCGCTCTCTGCACCGAGGCGGAAGGCCGCTTGCGTGGCAAGGCGATCATCTGTCCTTACCATCGCTGGAGCTACGATTTGCGCGGCCATCTTGCGGCATTCCCGGCGATGGGGAGGAGCGCGGATTTCGATCGCCGAAACTACCAGCTCTACGATGTCGCGTTGACGGAATGGGGCGGCTTCGTGTTCGTCAACCTGGCGTGCGGCGAGGCGCCGCTCGAGGAGACCATACGCCCGAACGCCCAGCGCTTTGCCAATTGGCCGGTGGCGAGCCTCGTGACTGGGCATGTCATGCGCAGTCGCTCAGGTGCAACTGGAAGATCTACTGGGAGAATTTTAGCGAGTGCTATCACTGCCCGGGGATCCACCCGGAGCTCAGTAGCCTTGTTCCGATTTATGGCCGCTCAATCATGAACCAGTACCGACGATCCGGACTGGGCAACCCACCGTGACGACCCTGACCCCAAATACCGCGGCGGCTTGCGGCCAGGAGCCGTCGCCTGGTCTATGGACGGGCGGACACACGGTGCTGTCTTCTCCGGCCTGACGGAGGAGGAGCGTGTGATTGGAGCCTGCTTCGTCACATGTGGGCCTATATGGTCGGTCACATCGACTACATGCGCATCGTGTCAGTTCGGCCGATGGGACCCGAAGAGATGGAGCTCACGGCCGAATGGCTGTTCCCATCAGAGACGCTGGCGAACAAGGACTTCGATCTCGAGAACACCGTCTCCTTCGGCCGCCTCGTGGTCGAACAGGACGGCGCCATCTGCGAAGTAAATCAGCGGGGCATCCGCCCACTGGCACATCGTGAGGGCATACTAATGGCTCAGGAGTATGCGGTGCGGAACTTCCAAGAGTGGGTGCGCCGCAGCCTGTCTGGCCCCGGGTGAGTTCTCCCGGCAATATCACCGTCGCAAGCTGACGGGAGGTCATCGGGATGACGTTCGGGGCCAGGAGAAGATGGCGCCAGAACAGGTTGCGATAGAGGCGCGAACGTGAGTCGTGATCCGCGCTACGATATCCTGTTCGAGCCGGTCCGCATCGGCCCGGTCACCGCACGTAACCGCTTTTACCAGGTGCCTCACTGCAACGGCATGGGGCGGGCCTGGCCGACGGCGATGGCGGTGATGCGAGGGGTAAAGGCCGAGGGAGGCTGGGCGGTCGTGTGCACCGAGCAGTGCGACATTCACCCCACCGGCAACACGATTAAGGAGATCCGGCTGTGGGATGAGCAGGACATCCCGTGCCTCGCGCGCACGACCGAACTAATCCACGCTCATGGAAGCCTCGCGGGGATCGAGCTCGTCCACAATGGCTACCGCGTGCCCAACCTCGAGTCGCGAGAGATCCCGCTTGCCCCCTCGGCGCGTCCCGTCTTCGGCATCGTGCCGGTCTCAGCCCGCGCCATGGATAAGGAGGATATTCGCGCATATCGCGTCTGGCACCGCCGCGCTGTGGTAAACGCACGCAAGGCCGGTTTTGACCTCGTCTACGTCTATGCTGGCCACGACCTTTCCCTCCCGATGCACTTCCTGTCGCGTCGCCACAACCACCGGTGTGACGAGTACGGCGGCAGCCTTGAGAACCGAGTTCGTCTTCTCCGCGAGCTGATCGATGATACCAAAGACGCGGTCGGCGACACCTGCGCGGTTGCCGTCCGGCTTGCTGTAGACGAACTGATCGGCCCCGCTGGCCTCACCAGCGAGGCGGAGGGCCGCGAAATCGTCGCGATGCTCGCTGAGCTCCCCGATCTCTGGGACGTCAATGTCAGCAGTTGGGAGAACGACAGCGCGACAGCACGCTTCAAAGAGGAGGGCTACCAGGAGCCGTTCATCGCCTTCGTCAAGACGCTGACGAGCAAGCCGGTGGTCGGCGTCGGCCGGTACCTCGCCGGACCGCATGGCAGCGCTCATCCGCAAGGGGGTGCTCGACTTCATCGGGGCGGCCCGGCCTTCGATCGCAGACCCGTTCCTGCCGCGCAAGATTGAGGAGGGGCGGCTCGACGACATTCGCGAATGCATCGGCTGCAACATTTGTGCCTCGGGCGACAAGCTCGGCGCGCCGATGCGCTGCACTCAGAATCCGACGATGGGCGAAGAGTGGCGGCGCGGTTGGCACCCCGAACGGATTGCGCTCAAAACAAGCGATGAACGGATCCTCGTCGTCGGCGCCGGCCCAGCCGGGCTCGAGGCCGCGCGGGCGCTCGGCCAGCGCGGCTACGAAGTTATTCTTGCCGAGGCGACCCGCGAGTTCGGCGGGCGCGTTGCACGCGAATGCCGGCTTCCCGGCCTCGCGACGTGGATCCGTGTGCGCGATTGGCGCGTCACGCAACTGCGGAAGATGCCGAACGTCGGCCTATATCTCGAGAGTCGGCTCGTGCCCAACTCGGTGATCGAGGCCGAGTGCCCGGTCGTCGTGCTGGCAACAGGGGCGCGCTGGCGGCGCGATGGCGTCGGGCGTCAGCACGCATTTGCATTACCCGGATTGGATCGCGCCAAGATCTACACGCCCGATGACATCATGGCGGGACGGGTACCGGAAAGCCCGGTCGTTGTGTTCGACGACGATCATTACTACATGGGTGGCGTCGTTACCGAGATGCTGCGCCTCGCTGGGCTGACGGTCACGTTGATCACGCCCGAAAGCCTCGTTTCGTCGTTCACTCAGTTCACGCTCGAGCAGGCAGCGATCCAGCGACGGCTGCTCGAGCTCGGCGTCATCATCATGACATCGAAGACGGTGATTCACCTGGACGAGAACGGGATCGAGGCCGCCTGCGTCTACACCGGTCGGAGCGAGCACGTACCGGTAGCGAGCGTCGTACTTGTCACCTCCCAGATGCCCGCGGATGAACTTTATCAAGCGCTGAGGGCTCAGCAGGATGCCGGGCAGCTGGCGGGCCTCCGCAAGCTCGTCCGAATTGGAGACTGCCTCGCTCCCGGCACGATCGCCGCAGCGATCTATGCCGGCCACCGGCTTGCGCGCGAACACGGCAGAGTTCCGGCCGACGGCGTCGACTTCAAGCGGGAAAACGCCGCCTTGGCGCCGCTTCGGGATTGAGGGGTGAGGCAGACGACTGATACGAAACGCCTGGGCCACTGCGTCACCCTTCTTTTATCGCGGTAGGGACGCCGATTGCTCGGCGCCCCCCGCTGAGATCCGAGCGTGCCCAACTAATATAAGGCGGCACGCAGAGCCCGCACATAACCGGGCTTCCGGTGCTTGAGGTGGCGGCGGGATTATTGCGTATCGTCAAGGGCAACCCAGGCCGCATCACGCTTCGCCGACTCCACTGCTGCGGCGATGAAACGCACGCACGCACGCCCTCGGCTCAGGGCAACCATGCGGCTGCGGCCGGATCGGATCATCGTGGGCGAGGTTCGCGGCGGTGAGGCACTCTCACTTCTCAAGGCGTGGAACACCGCCATCCCGGCGGTGTCTACACCGTCCACGCCAACCACGCGCGTGCGGGCCTGCGCCGCCTGGAACAGCTCATCGCGGAAGTCAGCCGGGCACCGATGCGGGCGCTCATCGCCGAAGCCGTGAACCTCATCGTCGCCATCGCCAGGACCGATCCAGCACCCGGTCGCCGGATCGACGAAGTCGTTGCCATCACGAACGAGGAGTACCAGTTCGTCAACCTGGAGAACCCCTGATGCTGTCCATTGCCCGGGCCGTGCGCCAAACTTGGCTTCCGCTCCTGCTGCTGGCGCTGGTGATCGGAGTCGTCTGCTACCCGCCTGTCGCGCATGCCGCGGCGGCCGGAGGTGGCGGCATCCCGTGGGATACGCCGCTCACAACGCTCAAGAACGATCTCACCGGCCCGGCCGCCGGCGCGTCGATCCCGACCTTCGTCGCTATCGTAATAGTCTTGGCTTTGGGTTTGCTCATGCGGCAGCGTCCTTGATGCGGCTTGCTTGGCTGCTGGCGCGGCGAACAGGATGATCTCAGATCGCGGACAGGCCGGCGAGGTATGGCCAAGGCTGCTCGAGCGTGTTCACGGTCAACGTGCGTGACGAAGGTGCTATCGAGTGGCCGACGCAGAGGGCGACAAGTAGCGTTAGTCCAGCAATTAGCATGACTGCGATCATGGGGAGCTTCTCTCCGTGCCGCTATGCTTTCAGACTTCGACCACGTTTCCGCGTGAGCCGGGGCTCAAGGACGCGGGCCTGGCTATAGCCAGTAGCGATGGCAGCGCCCGGAGAACGCTCACCAACGGGATGGGCCATGACTGCGGTTGCGATGCTCAGTGTCCTGATCATCATCAAAAGGATTTTCCTCACTGCTGCCTCTCCTTTGATCATCGTCGCCTTGCGCCTGCGCCGGTACCTTGAAGACGAACGACGCCCGCGCCTCCCGACACGCGGCAAGCGAAAGGCTCCGTTGCCTGGTGCGCAGATGGCGCCGTTCAACGACCGGGATCGATGACGCCGCAGGTCAAAAAGCGACATCGTTTTACCGGCACAACTTGACCTGAGGTCATAGCGCAACGGCGCAGTCTAGGGCGGACGGACCACCTCCAATGTGTGACCAGCATCACGGCCATGGCCACCTGAAGGAGCTGCTCGCGATCGGCTGACGGATTTCGGTTCCGTCAAGCAGGCGATGGAAAAAGCGTCAGGCAGCTCGGGGCTCGCTCCCTTGGTCCGCGCTAGCGGGGTCGGAGGCAAGCTCGGCCCGGAATTTCGGCAACGCATTGGGATACTCGCTCTGAAGGAAGCCGATTAGCTTCTCCCTCACCTGGCAGCGAAGGTCCCATGCATCGGGAGAGTTGCGTGCGCTCGCCGATACCCGGAGCTGGATGGCTCGTTCCGTTGCGTCCACCACCTGCAGGTTCACGACGCGCCCGTCCTGACCGTACCTACGCTACGGCTACGTCGTCCAATCTTGGGTCCCGCAGCCTGCGCCAGCCCGCGCGAGGCGCGGATCAGCAGCACGGAGGCGGCGGAGCAGACGCTGATCAGTGCGTGAGGCCGTCGTCGGTCCTAGCGGGACCCAGGTCGCTGCGGGAATTGAGCATAACTGATGGCAGCTGACACTGGCCAAGGGGCCCGGTATGATTGTCGAGGGAGGGCACAATGGCGAGAAGGTTCGGGTAGGAGGGCGCGCTGCATGCGATTTGCCCGCTCGTGCAAGGTTGGCCCTTTGTGGTGGGCGCCGGTTCGCCGTGAGATATCGCGACGCGTACTTCTGCATTCGGCAAACGCCACTACAGTCGTAGAAATAGGGATCCCTACATGAGCAAGCTCATCGCCGACTTGGTACGCAGCCAACCCGTCGCCCATTCACTGCAGCAGGGGCTGTACAACAGTCCGGAGGTCTTCGCGCGAGATATGGACCGTATTTTCGGCCGCTATTGGATCCTAGCGGGCCATCAGTCCAGCGCGCCTAATCCTGGCGACTGGTTCCTACAAGAGATGGCGGACGAGAGCGTTATCATTGTACGCGGGAAGGACATGCAATTGCGCGCCTTTGCCAACGTCTGTAGGCACCGCGGCTCGCGCATATGCAGGGGCAGCTCTGGCCACGTCTCACAGCTGATCTGCCCCTACCACGGATGGATTTACGAGCTCGATGGTAGACTTGCAGCAGCTCGCCTCATGCCAGCCGATTTCGACCTCTCGTCTCACGGCCTGAAGCCGACCTATATCGAGGTGGTCGAGGGTCTGGTTTTCATCTCGATCGCGGACAAGCCTCTTTCAATGAACAGAGCGCGCGCCGCCATCACTGCCACAGTCGGTCCGTACGGGTGGGCAAGCGCGCGGGTGGCGCACCGGGAGACCTATCCGTTCGCAGCAAATTGGAAATTAGCGGTCGAGAACTATCTTGAATGCTACCACTGCGCCCCGGCGCACCCGGAATACTCACGGCTGCACTCAGCCGAGAAGCCGATCGAACGTGTCGCCAAGCTCAATGAAGCGATGGAAGCCCGCACGCGTGCGCTCGGGATCAAGGTCGGCCCGATCGACTACCGCGTCGGTTCGGAAATCGGCGAGCAGTCTATCGTCGGGCGCCGCTATTCACTGTATGATGGGGCATGCACCGGCTCAGAGGACGGCAAGCCGGTGGCGCCGCTTATGGGTGCGTTCACCGACTATGACGGTGGTGTTACATCCCTCAACTTCGCCCCGTCATCATTCTTTATCGCTTACGCCGATCACGGCGTGCTCTACCGCTTCATACCGCACACGCCGATGACGTCCTCCTTAGAGGTGGTATGGCTTGTGAATGGGAACGCGAGGGAAGGGGTGCACTACGACCTGGAGAAGCTCATCTGGATGTGGCGGGTGACGAGCGAGGCGGACAAGCGAATCGTTGAGGACAACCAGCTAGGCGTTAATTCCCGCTTCTACGAGCCCGGCCCGTATGCGCCCATGGAAGCAAAGGTGATCGACTGGACGAAGTGGTACCTGAAAGAGATTGCCTGAGTCGCCGAGTTGCTGGTCCGGCGGACGCCCGCCCGATAATATCGCAACAAGGTTCGGCCGCGCGGGGGCTGCAGCACCGCCTCGGGCCCCGTCGCGGAATGGCTGATAATGCAGCCGCGCTCGCCAGCCGGCGACACGACACCTGCCCGGTAGCAGCGACGACCCGAGGCAGGTGTCAGGCCGCCGTTGGGGCCGCTCGGCAGCTATGGATATAACACGCGAGAAGGACTATTATCGCGTGTTATTGTCGAACAGTAGTTCCCGACCCGTTCCGAGCTCGTCTTTGATTCTCTTCGCCTCTCCACCGCCCGGAGACTGAACGGAAAGGTCGAAGCGTACAGCTCGATAAGTTTGGTCTGCCACCGATCTCAACGATGCCGCTCTCCTCGACCAATTCAGCCCATTGAGCGGAGCACGGGTCCAGGAGGTATCACACCAGCATCCTCCTCGTATGTCTCCAGTAGAGCGCAGCTACTCGCTAAAACTAACCCACCATGCGCGGGTCCTCGACATCAACCCGCAGATGATCGGTAGGTTGCGGCGTCGCCGTCATCACGCACACGCCGTCAGGCGCTTCGAACTGATGCCAGGTGTTCTGCGGAACGACCACCATCATTCCAGCGCCGAGCGTCACCGACTGCCGTCCCTGCTCGGTGATCAGGTGGAGTGTCGTCGTGCCATCCACGATCTGCACGATCTCGTCGCCCTGCGGGTGCCGCTCCCAGGCGCTTCGGCCGGCGAACTTGGCGGTGAAGATAGCGCCGTCGCGATAGGGCGCCACGCGTCCGAAAGCACCCTCGCGCTCGGCCTCGGATGAAGTTGGGGTGCGACCCTTGAGCATCTTCAGCTTGGCGAACTCGGTCTTCAGATCGACGATGGGAATCATGTGTTCCTCCGCGTAACAGGCGTGCGCTACATCAAGCGATACACGCATAGCCCGCCATGGGAAATATCCAGCTCGGTGGTCTGCCCGGGTCAGGGTCTAGTGTAGCTCCTTGGCGAACCCTCCTCAACTCCTGGCCGGGTGGGACGCCCTCCAGTAAGGGTGGCCGCCTGCTTGCCTATGTCGCTCCCGTCTTCGATGGGGCTTTTTACACGGAGACCGTCGAGAACCTGGGGGTGATCAAGCAGCCTGACGAAACGGACGCCTGGCCTGCCATTCGGCAGAGGCATGATCCCGGTCGAGCGTGCCGTTCACAACCGAAGTCCGAACTTTGAGCATCAGGTGCGCTCGGCGCGGGTGACCATCGCATCTGCTGGCTGGCGTTCATCCGCCGGTACAGCAACCACTGCACCGTGCTCTCCGTCGCCGCCGCCGATATCGGCTCCTCCCGACGCCGGGCCACCGCGTAGTCGATAATCAGTTCGGCGTGTCCGGCTACGTATGTCTCAAGCCCGCGAAGCACCCCGGCCAGCTTGCTCGCTGAGGCTGCATCCGGCGCCGCGGCTTTTGCCATGAGATCGAGTGCTCGCTCCACCTGGCCGTGCCATAGACGCCAGCGGATATGCTGCTCGATGATGTCGGCCAGCTGGGCGCCTTCCTGACGGTCCCTGGCGGTCGCATCTGGCCAACCTTTGACCGTTTGGGCGACATGCTGGATCCGCATCGACAGGTGGAACCAGTCCAACACGTGCCGGGTCGGGCCGACGCTCGCGATCTCCCAAGAGACCTCGGTCCTTCGGCCCCGTCGCTCAGGATGGTCGTCGGGGTCGTCGGCGTCGCCCCAAGCTCGTGCAGCACTCTGTGCAACTGCTGCGCCTGGTGGTAGGCCTCAACCGGCACGCTGGCAAAGGCAACGGGCTTGCCGTGATCACCTTACCGACATGTCGGAACACCTTCCACAAGCGGCTCGGTTCTAATTAGTCCGCCGTCGCAATGGGTGAGGGATTTTAGTGCTTTCAATGCCCGGAGTGCGGTTTCGGCGATGATGAACTGGGCCGCCTTGGGAACCGCAGTCTCCAGGCGTATTTTGCACGGTCCGGAGAGGCTGGCGCTAGCGGGATTTGTGGGCCTTCCAGGCAACCCGAGCCGGGAGTGATGCGACAATGTGCCTGCTGTGCATGGACGGTATGGATCGTTCCACCGATGCAGCCCGCCGGCTGCGAATCGTGCAGCTATTGGCACTCATCGAGCACCCCGATGCCCTGTCACACAAAGCGGCTCTTCGGATCAGCCGAGAGATCATGGCCGTCGTTGGTCCCCCCGACGTCCGGCTTCGATGCGATCCCGTGGTGGCCGACCCAGCAACAGGAGAAGACTCTATGACAGAGCATACCGAACCGGTTGATGTGTTGTCTCGCCCCTCGGGAGATCTGCTCGCCAGGTTGGAAGGGATTTACAAAGATATCCACGCCCACCCCGAATTATCAATGCAAGAGCATCGAACCGCAAACATTGCTGCGGCATGGTTGCGGGAGAACGGTTACGATGTGACCGAAAAGGTGGGCGGCACCGGCGTCGTGGGGTTGCTGCGCAATGGGAGCGGCGCAACGGTGCTGCTACGTGCTGATATGGACGCATTGCCGATCCAGGAAAGCACGGGTCTACCCTATGCCAGCCAGGAAAGTGGCACTGACCGCTTCGGCCAGGCCACCTCGATCGCGCATTCCTGTGGACATGACATGCACGTGGCGTGGCTGATGGGGGCGACACGGCTCCTGGCTGAGAATCGCCAAAAATGGAATGGCACTGCGATCGCCGTGTTCCAGCCCGGAGAGGAGACCGGCCAGGGCGCCCGCGCCATGATCACGGACGGTATGGTTGAGCGCTTTCCGAAGCCGGACGTGACGCTCGGCCAGCATGTAATGCCGCTCAGCGCCGGGCAGATCGGGTGGCGTACCGGCACCATTCTCTCGGCTGGAGATAGCTGGGAGGTGACTCTGTTCGGACGCGGCGCGCACGGCTCGATGCCGCAAAAGAGCATCGACCCAGTTGTTATGGCGGCTGCCGCCGTGATGCGCATGCAGACGGTGGTGTCGCGCGAGGTCGCCATGACAGACAGTGCCGTGGTTACCGTCGGTACACTGCGCGCGGGAATGAACGAGAACGTCATCCCAGACCACGCCCTGCTCCGGCTTAACGTTCGCACCTTCAAGGATGAAGTGCGCACGCGCGTGCTGGCCGCAGTCAAGCGTATTCTCGAGGCGGAGGCGGCTGCCTCGGGCGCGCCGAAGCCGCCGGAGTACTCGGTGCTGAGCCAATATCCGCTGACGCGGAACGACGAGATCGCGACCCGGAAGGTGGTGGCGGCGCTGGAGCGCCATTTCGGCGCTGACCAGGTACACGAGATTGAACCGGCGCCGGCCAGCGAGGACTTCGGCCTCTTCGGCGCCGCATGGAACGTACCTGCAGTGTTTTGGGTGATCGGCGGCATCGACCCGGACAAATACAGAGCGGCCGAGCAGGCTGGCAAACTTGATGAAATCCCCGCCAACCATGCTCCTGACTTTGCTCCGGTCATCAATCCCACCCTGCGCACCGGGATCGAGGCGATGCTCGCCGCTGCGAGTGCATGGCTGATCGATGGACCCGTCGCCGCTGCCTGACCTTCGGTCACATGCACGCCGCTTTCGCTCCGGTTCTGATGGCCTCTCTCGATGGCGCCGGTACGTTCATTTTTGCGCTCAGCGGCGCGGTGCTCGCGATCCAGAAGCGCTTCGATATATTCGGGGTCTTGTTCCTGTCCTGGGTCGTGGGAGTGGCAGGTGGCGTAACGCGCGACGTGCTGATCGGCGCAGTGCCGCCTGCCACCATCGCCAATTGGCACGACTTTGCCATCGCGATCGGTGGCGGGTTGCTGACCTTCTTCGCGTATCCGGTTGTCCGCTCGCTTAGCCGTCCCGTGCTGGTGCTGGACGCCTTCGGACTGGGCCTCTTCGCCGCCACCGGTGCGCAGAAGGCAATCAGCTACGGGATCAATCCGGTGATGGCGGCGGTGCTTGGCATGATCTCGGGAGTTGGCGGCGGGATGACACGGGATGTTCTCGCAAGAGAAATCCCGTTTGTGCTGCGCGAGGATCTCTATGCCATAGCGGCACTGGTCGCCGGAGCGATCGTTTCGGTCGGAAACGTGCTGGGATTGCCGCCGCTCGGACCGATGCTGCTTGGCACCGCGGTGTGCATCCTTCTGCGAATGATGGCGATTTTCTTCGGCTGGCGGGCGCCACTCGGCCGCTGGGGCGGAAGTCCGGACGGGAGATGATCGATAACCAAGGCGGTGGCGATGATGCGGGCTATTCCAGTCTTTCTGACAGTTGGAGAACCGCTGCTCGCGACAGCGCGGCAATGGCGGCGATAACAGCGTCCTCGGCTGCCTTACGATTTATAGTAGACCCAATGATCGGATAAGAGCGGAGCACGAAGATGGCTATCAAAAAATTGCCTCCGCTGTTTGGCGTGGGTAGTTACGATACCCTCTTGTCTGGCCGACAGCCGGCGCGCCGGAGCAGGGCTAGGTCGAACTTTACCAGCTTATGAGCGTAAGCGGTTGATTTAGCCAGTTTTTGGGGTTGGCTACCTGTCTACGCGGCGATCGCTACGCCGAGCAGCTCGAACGCCCGACGCTGAACCTTGGTGGGGGTGGCGAGAATGGCGGTGATCCGATCACGACCGAGGCGAACGACATTGCGCGTCAGGGCGGCGAGGTCGGCGAGCAACGTGTGGAAGCTGTGCACCGGGAGCGGTTCGCCGTGGGCGGCGACGAACGCAGCGGAGGCGCAGCCGGACAATAGCGGCAACGCGGTGCCAAGCAGCAGATGCCGGCGGTTCAGGATTGGCATGGCTAGAACCGGTAGCTGCCGACGAGGCCGAACATGTTGAAGTCCCGGCCGAATGTATAGCTCAGCCCGACGCGGAAGTTATTCCGCCTCGTCAGAAGAATCTGTGGGCGACGTGGGGTTCCGGCAGCTTACCAAGTGCATGATACAAGGCGATTTCGGTGACGTGGAACGTACGGAACCCGTAGGATTTTCGCATGGTCAGTTTGGCCTTGTTGTTCAGACCCTCGACCACACCGCTGGAGAGCTGCTTCCTGGCGCGGAAGTAGTTCAGGATCAGCGCGCGGTGCGAGCGTAGCGTCCTGGCGATCTTCTTCATCGGCTCGATGCGGGAGCGCATGACCTGACCGCACCATTCATCCAGGAACTTGCCGGCCCAACTCGGCGAAGCATAGTCCCAGAACTGCTGGAAGTCCTCCTTCAGCAGATAGGCCCGTACGGTCCGCAGGTTGTAGCGCAGCAGATCGCGCAGGCGGAAGCGTTGATGCTCGGTCAGGTTGGCCTTGCGCTTGAGCACACACCAGCGGGTCTTCTTCAAGACTGGCTCATAGCCGTCCCGGGCCAGCCGGCGAGCCTCGGCGGCACGCACCTGGTCCAGCGCGGCATTCATCTTGGCGACAATATGGAAGCGATCGAGGATGTGGATGGCCTGGCTGCACCGCTCACGAATCACCCTCAGATAAGGCTGCCACATGTCCGAGCACACAAACTCGATCTGCCCAGCCAATGGTTCGCCGATCAGGGTGAAGAACTGCTCGAAGCTCTCCACCGTCCGTTCGCGACCGATCCATAGCAGGCGCGTGCACTGCTGCTCGATCTGATAGACCAGCGTCAGGTATTTGTGTCCCCTGGCATACTGGATCTCATCGACGCCGATCGCCACGATCGGCCCCAGTTGCCGGTGCTCGATTCCCCACTGCACGACATACTCGACCGACTGGCAGACCTTGTCCCAGGTGCTGCGAAACGACCCGGCGGTCTCCTGCCAGGACAGCTTCCTCGCCCAGTGCGCCAGGAACAGCATGTAGGCCTTGGTCAGCTGGTGCTTGCCGACACCCCAGGGGACCGCTTCGACCCGCACGCCGCAGGCCCGGCAATCGACCCGTCGCATGCAATAGAGGAACACCACCATGCAGCCCTAGAGGGGCACGAATTCGAACCGGCGTAGGCTCAGGTGATCATAGGCCGGCGCCGGCTTGCGACAGCCCGAGCACACCGGCCTCGAGCCGCGGCGGGGCCGCACGCTGATCTCGATGGTTCGGCTTTCGGCGCAATGTCGCGCCTTCTCGTAAACGAACCCAGGAAAGTGCTGGTAGTGGTTCAGCAAGGAGATCAGCCGCATGGCAGCGGGACCCAAAGGAGTTGCCGGCAGACGTGACAGCGTACCGGCGCAACGGGCTGCCGCCGATCCCTTGCAGACCTGTTGTCCGGACCTCGATCAGTGGCCTCGCAGCTGGGCGTATGAGGCGCGCGATATTCCGCCTGGCCGGCGGATGGTGGAATGCTTCAAGCCGTTCCTGCGCGACCTGCTGGCCTTGCAGTTATCACGCCAAACTTTGCGCCGACACCGCGACAACGTCTGGGCTCTCGGCGGTGAGGTCATCAGCCGATTGCAGATGGACAGCGACCTCCGGAGGCGGCCAATCAAGCAGGTCGTCCTCGCCGTCATCGGCGACGATGGCGGGCCGCTGCTCTCCTATGGTCAGTCCGACACCGCGCAGCGCTCCTTCGACACGACCTGCCGCAAGTTGTTCCGCTTCCTGACAGACCCTGAGATCAGCCGCGATGAGGCGTAAAGATGCCTGCCGTGGTGGCGGATGATATCTCCGCTTCTGCCGATGTGGCGGCTGTGGGGTTGTGGGCAACGCGCTTGCGTTGTCCACAAATCCACCAGCCGGGCCGGCTGAGTGATAAAACTAGCCCTCGGTATACCCCCGAAGCACCCACAGTTTCCGCTGACGAGCCGTTATTCCAGACCTGCTCGCCGGGCCTTCGTCTTGTTCCGATGCTGATGCCGACCTCATCCCAATGTTGGAGATAGAGGCCGGCGCCGGCAAAATAGGTATCCACGACATATGCCTCGAAGGAGGCGGGGCGGTCAAACATCGTGAAGGGCAGCGAACCTTCGAAACTCAGCCCGTTGATGATGGGGTAGTTGGTCAGCGCCGGCCCGCCGGTAAGGCCGTCAATGTGCAGAGCCGTCGTCGTGATGACGCCGACGGAGTTGCCGAGTGCGAGCCTGTAATCGCCAAAATAGAAGTTGTATAAGCTGGCGAAGGTGCCTGAGTAGGCGAACACGCCTTGGGATAAACCAGGCGTGGTGCTGATGCCGACACGTGCCCCCGCCGATAAGTACCAGTGCGGTACCACGTTAACGGGAAAACGAAACGTCGCTGCGAACACGGCGGCGAAGCTGCATCTGTTTGTGTGCAGCATGGTCGCGTTCGGCGGCGATCTGAAACAACTATGTGAAGGCTGCCGCGATAATCTCCGCCATGGCCGAGTGTCTGCGCGCCGCCGCGCCAGCATCATAGAGCACAGGTGCGGAACCCTGCCATGACGTTGCACCGGTCCGGTGTGAAAAAGTTGCGATACATGTTGCTGATCATCCGGCCGCGCGTCGCCCAGGCGCCGCCGCGCAGCACCTTGCGGGTGCCAAACCAGGGCGCGGAATAGTCCTCATAGGCGTCAGGCGAGAATCCGGGAAACGGTTCGAACGTCGTCGCGGTCCATTCCCAGACATTGCCTAGCATCTGCCGGCATCCCCAGGCGCTGTCGCCTGCGGCGAAGGAGGCAACATCGACGACGCCGAGCGAGCTGCCGTCGAGGTTTGCCTGGTGCGGCAAAGCCGCGTCGTCCCCCCAGGGATAGCGCCGCTTGCGCCTGCCCAGCTCGCCGTTCGGCCCAGGCTCGGTGGCAGCGGCCGCTTCCCATTCGACCTCGGTCGGCAGGCGCCGCCCAGCCCAGCGACACCACGCCTCGGCTTCGTGCCAGTTCACGTGGATGATGGGATGATGCGGCGGCAAAGGTTGAACGCGGTCGAAACGTCGTTCGGTCCAGCCGCCCGATTGTTGCGCCCAATACAGCGGACGCTCCGCTCCGGCGCTTTCCCGCCACCGCCAGCCTTCATTGCTCCAGAACTCGCGGCGCCGATAGCCGCCTTCGGTTACGAAGGTCAGGAATTCCGCGTTGGTCACCGGCGCGCGGGCGATTTTGAATGGCGCCACCTCCACCGGATGCGCCCATTTTTCGTTGTCGAAAACGAACGGCGACTCCGGCGGCGAGCCGAGCAACGGCACGCCCCCAGACACGGAGACATCGCCAGGCAGCGGTCCCGCGTCGATGGTAGCGGCGTTCTGTGCCGTAGAAAATTCCGGTGCCGGATAGCCGAGCGTCTGGCGCGAATAGGTGAACGCCTCGTCGTGCATGTCCTCGTGGTAGATCGTCAGCAGATAGAGCTCGGTCTCCTCGGCCGACGCGAGGTCGCCGCCAAGCCGCTGCAGCATCGCATCCTGCACGCGCGCCATGTAATCAAGGGTGCCTGGCAGCGACGGCAGCGGCAATTCCCAACGGGTATCATGCGGCACGATTGACGAGTTATACAACGCGTCTGCGTCCGGCAGGCGCGGCGCACTGCCATCCAGTCGCCGCAACGCAAAATACTCATGGAACCCGCGTTGGTGCGCGAATTGACTGTGATCCGAGCCTTCATCTTGGTTCCTCCAGTCACCTCCTCCGAACGGAGACTGGCATACCCAAACTTGTCAATCGATTGAGCACATTGCATCCGATCTTTGCCTCGCTGCGCTGATTGAGCAGACTCCGAGCGCAAAGTCGTCGGCCAATGATGGTCTTGTAGCGATAGACTGCTGTCTCAACCAGGCCCCTTCGATTGTAACCCGATCGACGCTGCCAGCCTATTCGACCATGCTGCGCAATCATCGCAATATGCCCGTCGCGCTGACTCGTCGCTGCCTCGTTCGCAATTGCTGTCGCACGCGGCGGAATAATAACCGCGGCCCCTGGATGGCGTTCGGCCACAGCATGGTAGACTGCCTCCCCATCGTACGCACCATCGGCCGTCAGTGACGCGACTTTACTGGTGATCTGTTCCAACAGCTCGGTAACTGTGGATACGTCGCCGACATCGTCCGGCGTCAATTCGGCGACCACGACTTCGTGCGTATCGGCGTTGATGCCTATGTGCAGCTTACGCCAGCGTCGGCGTGAACGACTGCCATGCTTCGCATCCAGCCATTCGCCTTCACCGTAGATTTTGAGACCGGTGCTGTCCACTACCAAGTGCAGCGGGTCTGTCCGATGGATGTCTTTTGGCCGGACTGTCAGGCCGACACCGCGACGACTGAGGGTGGTATGATCTGGGATGGCGATGTCGACGCCGAGCACATCGGCAATGGATCGTAGCAGTCCTTCGGTCTGACGCAGCGGCTGGTGGAACACCAGACGGATTGTCAGGGCAGTCTCGATGGCGAGCGCCGAATAGATCGGCTGACCGCCTCGTCTTCCGGTGGGTGGTGCACGCCACGCAGCGATCGCCTCGTCGGTGAACCACACCGTCAGTGCACCCCGCCGCACCAGAGCGGCGTCATAGTCAGGCCAGTTCGTCACACGATATTTCGCCGTGGGGATTTTGTGGCGGCGCGGTTCGTTGAACTTGTACGGCATGGGTCCCTGCAGCGAGGCATACGACGGCCTGCCACGCTACCGTTCGGGCATCAGGATCGCCAATCCGGCCTTCGCTCGCTCGATGTGCCATCTGTCGGCCGGAATGACGGTCAGTATCTGGGTATTCATGCGCCAACGCGCCGCAATAGCCTATGCCCCATCATTCAGGTCAGTGACTTATAGCTTGCTCACGCTGGTTCCCGGCCAACCCACGTCGGTATACAACTCAACCCTAGCCAAACATATTTGAAATTTGCCGACTAAACTATCTCAGCGATTTTGTCGGTCGGGTACCCGAGGATGGTCACAACCCGGCCGGTTTCCCGATCCGAGTAGACGAATGCGTGCCCATCGATCCGATAATGGCCCTTCCAACCGATGGCGAACCCGGTATCGGTGTCCTCGATGTGGACCGGTTCGCTCTCTCCGTCTCGGGCAAGCCGTACGGCGAGTTGATCCGAGCGATCGAGTAACCATGCGTCGCCGGTATCGGTGGAGAACAGCGTCAGCTGACCAATGGTGACGATGCGGCCAGCATGGTTGGCCGCCCGCCGCTGGATATAGCGGACCTCGTCGGCCAGCCGAAAGCTCGCGCCTTCCACGATCCGGCTGCCCGCGCCACGTTTGACAGTTTTTCCAACCTGAGCGGGTCTCGCGGGGTTTGCCATGGAACTGTTCACCCAGCTGTTTGGCGACTTGCTGGCCTTCGTCTACCACTGCTTCGACCGCATCGTCATCTACGGCTACCTTAGCGGCCTGTCGCGCCCCGAGCGGGTGGTCAACTTCTTCCGGCTGGTCGTCGGCATCCCGGTGGTCAGCAAAGAAGTTCTGAGCCAGCGCACCGCCGACTGCGCTCGTGCACTGATGGCGACGCGCCGCTTTTGATAGCAAGCGACCAGGAACAGGCGCTCGCCGCATCAGCGAAGAGAACCATCACGGAGACGCACGCCCGGGTCACCGCACTGCTTCGGTGAGAGGGGAACCACACGCTATAGCGGGACGGCTATGACAATCTGCTTCTGGCGGCCGCAGTCTAGACCATCGCCATCCCGTTCAGATTACGGAGTGGCGCCTGCGGCTCGCGCCGCCCGGAACTTCGTGCACTCCTGAATAGCCTGCCGCGCCGCGTCGCGCAACAACGCGACATCGTGCGGGCCCACCACCATACGATAGCCGCGATCGAAAAGTTGCTGCCAAGATGCGCCCGCGCTCGGCACGGTGCCCATCGGCTTGCCCGATTTCAGAATGACCTCCTCTACCCGTTCGACCAGACGGCGCACCTCCGGATGGTCGAGCTGCTCAAGCCGGCCGATCGAGCCCGCTAAGTCATTGATGCCGATGAACACGACATCGACACCCTCGACCCTGCAAATCTCGGCGGCGTGGTCCACAGCCGCTGCCGACTTAATCTGCAGGACGATCAGCAGATTTTCGTTTGCCTTGGCGAGGTAGCCCGGCTCGAGCCCGTACGTCGAGGCACGGATTACCGTGGCGGCGTAGCCCCGGGTGCCTTGCGGCGGGTAGCGGCAGGATCGCACGGCGGCAGCCGCTTCGGCTGCAGTCTCAACTGAGGGGATCATCACCGCCTCAGCCCCCGCATCGAGGATGCGCTTCAACCAGACCGGATCATTCCATGGCGCGCGGACAATGCAGGGGGTGCCGGAGGACTCAGCGGCGCGCAACGCGGCCGCAGCGTCACCGATCGAAGCGAGGCCGTGTTCCTGATCTATCACCAGAAAGTCGAAACCGATATGTCCGAGGATTTCCGCGTTTGTCGGTGACCCGCTTCCGACCCATGCGCCAAAAACAGCGTCGCCGGCGACGAGTCGGGCCTTCAGGGCATTCGGGCGGAACATAGCCGCAGCCTCCCCAAAGCTGATAGGGTATTATGAGGCAGTGACGAAGAGAAGCCACACGCCCGCGCCGACCCTGGGCCGACGCAACGCCAAAGCAGCCAACGTTGACGGCCGAGAGATTACCGCCAGCGCCAGCGCTCTGCCATCTCTGATTTGACGGCTCGCGTTGTCGTGGCCAAATTTTTGTGGAGGGGTGCGGAGCAGATAAAAGCTCGCCCTGACGACGGCGCAAGTTGGTCGTGCGCGGGTGTCCACCCGGTAAGGCCGCGGGGGTGCGGCTCCGCAATAGCCTATGCCCCATCGTTCAGGTCAGTGACTTATAGCTTGCTCACGCTGGTTCCCGGCCAACCCACGTCGCTATACAACTCAACCCTAACCGCTTCTTCGACACCCTCCAAGCTGTTAGTGCCGAAGTCCCTAATACCAAGCCAAGCAGGAGGAACGTTATGAACGTCAGTCGTCGTCATCTGACCTAAGGCCTGCCGGTTCTCGGGCTAGTCACCATTGCTCTGCTAGGAGCAGGAGTGGCCCAAGCGACATCCGCCGATGAAGAAGCTGTCGCGAAGCGTCTCGACGCATTTCGTGCAGCTCAGTTCGCTCACAACGCGAAAGCGCTCGACGCGCCTTGCGCCGAGGAACTGAGCTACAGCCACTCCGACGCCAATATTGAAGACAAAGCCACATTCATCAAAAACGCCACGTCCGACAACTCGAAATTCCTGTCGCTGGAATATAAAGATCCTTGGATCCGGGTAGTCGGCGACACGGCGATCGTGCGATTTCATTGGGTAACAGAGGGTGAGACGATCCCGGAAGGCAAGAAAAGCTCCACTAACCTCCACATCCTGATGATCTGGCAAAAGCAGGGCGGCGAGTGGAAACTACTCGCCCGTGCGTCTACCAAACTCTGAACATCCGTGCCAAGAGGCCACGGTTCATGGCCTCCGTGGTTGTGCCGAATGTGGGGACTCGCGGGCGCACGGTATCGCGCGCGACTAAGTCTCCAGCGCAACAACCTCGTAGAAGCCAACCTTCGGCACAGTGAATTGGATGGTCCGCCCATCCCGGTGGAACTCGACCTCTTGGTCCGACCAGAGCAACCGCACCCTACGGATCTGTTTCTCCGCAGGCAAGGTCATCCGGACCTGCTGCGGCCCGATGTCGAGAAGCGTGCGCATGTGGCCGCGAAGCGCATGCGGGCCGTTATAGTTGAGCAGATGGATCGCGTAGCCCAGCTCGGTTTCCCAAGGAATCACCTCGATGAGGCCCGGCCCGGCCGCCATAACGGGGGCGCGGTCATGCAGAAGCCAGCGGATCGTATTGACAAGCTGCCGGCCGAGGTCCGGGTTGTCGAGTTGCCAGTACGTGGCGTCCATGTCTCCGGCGAAATACGCGAACCTCCCTCTGTTCCTCTCCGCCAAAACCAGCGACGGGTTGTCGCCAGGCGGACTACGCGGATAGACGGCCTCCGGCGGATAAACCGGATAGGGATCGATGAAGGTCATCGGCGCGTCGGCGACGGTTCGGACGGGCTGCATCCACGTCGGGCCGGCGATCCAGTCGGTATCCTCGAAGCCCGCGCCGACCGCATCCCACTTGCGCAGCACCTGCGCACTGACCCGGGACAACCCGAGGACCGAGGATTTGTCTGTGCGCGCCTCTCCCCCCTTGGCAATGCCGAACAACTCCGCCAGCGCGAAATCCGGACGCGGCTTGCCATTCTCGTCGTACAGACCCGTCTCGAAGGTCGCCAGGAGCGAACCGCCGCTGCGTGCGAAGGCCTGCAACGCCGCCGCTTGCACGTCGCTCATCAGCGCGAAGTTGGGCAGCATCAGCAGGTCGTAGGCAGCGAGCCGCTCGAGCGAGAGATCCTTCTCATGGACGAGGTCAACCGGGATCCGGGCCTCGATCAAGGCCGCGTAGAGCCCCTGCAGGTAGTCGGCGCGGTTTTCATTCGAGCCTGGGCGGTAACGGCTCAATGTCCGCGAGGGCACAACGATGGCCACGTTCGCCAGCGAACGGATATTACGGAAATGATCCTGGTTGGCAGCGTGCCAAGCCAGAAATTCGCGCCCATGCTTTTGCCAGCGGCGGTCCCGTTTGAAACCCTGCTCCAGGCCGAGTTGATGGTACCAGACGATGCCACCCGCCGCCGCCGTCTGCGCCATGCGGCACGTAGGCTCTGCTGTGCTGTCGGAGATCTGCCGCCACATGGTTGCGCCCGACCGCGTATAGCCCGCCGTCACGGCGGCGACCGGCCGTTTGCCCATCATGGCATGGGCGAACTTCACCTGCTGGGCGTCCTGCCAGATGGGATCGTCCATCGCTGAGCGCGCCTGGTTGTCGGAGGTGTACCAGACCGCGTCGCGGGTCAGTTGCCACTGATCAAGTCCAGACTCTTCGAGGCCGCCGGCGACATTGCAGCTGTAGAAGTTGTTCTTGCTCTTCTGGAGGACGATGCGGCGGTAGAGGTCGGTGAGGTTGACCGCGCCCTCCATTACCGCCGCCTTGTAGACGTCCGACTGCGGGTCGCCGATCTTGCGGCAAGCCTCGCAGTAGCAGACCTGCATGGTTGGCCAGCCATTCATGTAGATGCCGTCGATGTCGTAGCGTTCGTTCAGCTCCCGCAAGATGGCGGGCTGCTGTTCGGTGAACTGACCCGTGAACTGGCAGGTGAAGGCGATATCGGGAGCCGGCGACTGCAGTTCACCCTTTTGGTCGCGCCGGAACCAGTCCGGATGGGCTGCGAGAAGTTTAGGGTCCATGAACTGGATATCCGGACTTATCCGGCCGAACACCCGGATGCCGCGCTTTTTGGCGGCCGTCAGGCATTCCCCGAACAAGTCGCGCCCGTTCAGATAGGCGCTGACATGGAAGAACGGGACCTTGGTCGGATAGAAGGCGACCGGTCCCGACACCGACAAGGCGACGGCCTCGACCTTGGCTGAGGCCCAATAGTCCGCCCAGGCCTCGACGTCCCCTTGCTCGGGGTCACGCTCGTTGAAGTTGGTCTGACCGACTTGCTTGATCTTGCCGTACCAGGGCGTGTCTTCGATTGACACTGGGCCCGGACCGGCGGCGAAGACGGGCTGAGCGCCCGCGACCAGCCCGGTGAACAGCCCGCCCGCTGTCAGCGCGGCAATATCCCTTCGGGTGTACTCCATGCTCCACATCTCCCACTCCGGTTTCCTCGGATACGCAGCTGGCGACGGTTGATAAGTTTGCGCTATCAGGTCGACAGCATTGTCCATTTTACTACGGGCAGTCCCTTGAACCCGCCTGGTGCAACGCTTACTCTGGCCGTAAGGTTTCGCTATGGCAAGTTCGATTCAAGTCGAACCAAACCTGGATAGTTCTTTGTGATCGCGACTCAGGCTTCGTTAACGATTCCGCCTGAAGCCATCGCGCTCGAGGCGAATGACCCCGTTCGCCCCGGCAAGTGAAGTGGTTCCGGTTGTCAACACATCTCAAGCCTCTTGGCCAGTCAGTCGCCGGCCTGGAATGCGTTCCAGCATCCGATCGTGGCCGACCAGGACTATGATGATTCCCGAAACCAGCGGGCCCACGGCCAAGCAGAGCAAGGCGATATTGGTGCTGCCTGTGGCATCCTTGACCAAGCCGTAGACGGACGGCCCGAGCCAACCGCCCAGGTTTCCGAACGAGTTGATCATTGCGAGACCTCCCGCCGCCGCGGCACCGGTCAGCATAGTGCCGGGAATCGACCAAAAGCACGGCGCGAACGACTGATTGCCCATCACAGTGATGGACAGCACGACCATCATCGCGACCGGGTAGTTCCGACCGAACAGGAGGCAGGCGACCAGGCCGGCGGTGACCAGGAAGCAGGTGCCCGCGGTGTGCCAGACGCGTTCACCGGTGAGATCTGAGTGATATCCCCAGGCGATCATTGCGACGAAGCCGCACGCATAGGGCAGCGCGGAGACGACCCCGATCCATCCTGTGGCGACGCCGAGCCCCTGGACGATCAGCGGCATGAAGAACACCAGGCCGTAACCGATAACTTGGCGGCCAACCTGTGCGGTCGTAAGCGCCCATATCTTCGGATTGCTGAGTGCCTCCAGAAGCGAGTACTTGCGGACCGCCTCACGCTGCGCCTGCTCGGATGACAAGCGGTCCATCAACCAAGACTTCTGCACCGGATCGAGCCATTTTGCCTCTGAAGGGCGGTCAGTCAGCAGCATCCAGGTCCCGAAAGAAATAGCGAACGTGGGCAAGGCTTCAGAATGAACAGCCACTGCCATCCGGCAAGACCGAACCCGCCATGCAGGCGCAGCAGAAGCCCTCCCAGCGGTTGACCGATGACCTGCGAAAGAACCCCGGAGGCCATGAACAGCGCGACCACCCGGCTTCGGTAATATGATGGGAGCCACCACGTCATGTAGAGAAGCACGCCCGGGAAGAACCCCGCCTCGGCGATGCCCAAGAGGAACCGGATTCCGTAAAAGCTCCACTCGTTCCACGCAAAGGCGGTTAGCGCGGCGACACCACGCCCCAGGTCACCATAATGCGCGATATCCAGA
>CAVYXK010000012.1:0-17481 GCA_963772445.1 uncultured Pseudomonadota bacterium | reverse complement strand
CCATCTGGATCGCATCCGGGTAGCCCAGAAAATCCGGTGCATGCAGCATCACAATATGTAGCGCATGGCTCTCGATCCACTCGCCGCAATAGAGAAGGCGGCGCAATGCCCGCAAGGGGCCTGTGACCTTCACGCCAAGGGCGTTTTCCATCGCATGGACCGCGCTCATCTGATAGGCAACCGGACAAATGCCGCAGATGCGGGCCGTGATGTCGGGGGCTTCGGCGAAGCTGCGACCTCGGAGCAGCGCCTCGAACAGCCGCGGTGGCTCGAATATCTTGAGCCGCGCCGAGGTGACGCGTCCGTCCCGGATGTGCAGGTCGAGCGCACCCTCGCCTTCCACGCGGGCGATGTAATCGACGCGGATCGTCTTATTCGCCATGAGCTTCGCTTTCCTTGCGGAAGGGTTCGGCGGCGGCGTTGACGGTGCGGAAGACGCGCCGGATGTCCCGAGGGGTGGCGCCCAGCTTTCGCCATTCGCTGGCCAGCGCCGCGGTGTTCGGTCGCTCCATCGGGCCGAAGCAGCCGTAGCAGCCGCGGCGGAAAGAGGGGCAGAGGGCACCGCAACCGGCATGCGTGACCAGCCCAAGGCAAGGCGTGCCCTGAACCATGACGCAGACATTGCCGTGCAGTTTGCATTCCACGCAGACGCTATGGCCGCTGATCGCCGGCTTGCGGCCGGCCAGGAAGGCCGAGATCACCTCCGGAAGCTGAGCCTTGTTGATGGGGCAGCCATGCAGCTCGAAATCCACCGGCACGTGCGCCAAAATCGGCGTGCCGAGGTCGCCGGCGTCTTGATGTATTGTGGGGAAGCATAGACAGCGGCAACGAATTCCTGCACGTCTGCGAAGTTGCGCAACGCCTGGATGCCGCCGGCCGTGGCACAGGCCCCGATTGTGACCACCGATATCGCGACTGCCGACGGACCCTGCGGATCCGCTCCGCATCGTGTAGCGTCGTGATCGACCCTTCAACGAGGGAAAGGTCGTACGGGCCTTTTGCCATGGTCCGCGACGCTTCCGGGAAATAGGCGATCTCCACCGCATCCGCCACTGCCAGGAGTTCGTCCTCGCAATCGAGCAGCGAGAGCTGGCAGCCGTCGCAGGACGCAAATTTCCAGACAGCGAGCCGTGGGACGTCACTTTTCGTTCAAGTCAAATCTCCCGCACGGCAAGAATTTCGGCGATGCGGTCGTAACGCATCACCGGGCCATCCTTGCAGATGAAGCTGGGCCCGAACTGGCAGTGGCCGCACAGACCGATGGCGCACTTAATATTGCATTCAATCGACAGATAGACGCGGTCAGACGAAACTCCGACCTCATTCAAGGCCATGGCGGTGAAGCGCATCATCACTTCGGGCCCGCAGATCATCGCGATCGTGCCGTGAGGGTCGAAGCCGGACCGTGCGATCAGCTTGGTCACCACGCCAGCATTACGTGCCATGACGGGTCGGTATGATCAACTGTGACTGAAATATGCACGTCCAGGCGACGGCGCCATCGCTCGATCTCCCGCTGGTAAAGAATGTCGCCCGGACTACGCGTGCCATAAAGGATGACGATGCGGCCGTACCGCTTCGCGCCGAGCAAGCACGTGGTAGATGGCCGGTCGCAGGGGCGCCAGACCGAGGCCACCGGCCACGATCACCACATCCTTCGGCGACCTGGCTTGGCCAGGCTGTGCCGAACGGGCCACGCAATCCCAGGATCGCCCCTTCTTTGAGCGCTGCGATGGCGCCGCTGACCGCACCGACATTGCGCACGGTGTGAACGTAGCTGCCCATCCGTGCCGGATCGCCGCTCATGCTGATCGCCACCTCCTCGACCCCGAACGCATAGAGCATGTTGAACTGGCCGGGCTGGAAGGCTGGCCGCTCGCCGGCGGCGCGGCAGAGCTCCAACGTCGCCACGTCCCGCATTTCGCGCCGCACATGCGCCACGCGGTAGGGCGCCGGAACGAAGGGGTCTGCGACCGCGGTCAGATTCACGCGTCGCGCTTCCCATAAACATCGAGGATCTGGAGACGGGCCTCGTCGAGTCGCTGCACGATCACCGGAAGGAAGCGCTTCATCATCTCGTAGCCCAGATGATGGTCCGCCTCGCACTTGTCGCGCAGGCAGCGGGCATCGATGCCGATCGCCCGGGTGAGTTCCACGGCGCGGGCGTCGAACCGCCACCGATACGGCGGCACCAGCCAGGAGGTCCCGACGATATCGCCTTCGCGCTCCGTCGCGAAGACGACGGCGGGTTGCCCTGGCGGCATGATCTCCAACGCAACTGCGCCATGACGAACCAGGTAGAATTCGTTGGCGGCGTCTCCTTCGTGAAACAGGTAGGTTCCAGAGTCGAACCGCAGATTGCGTGCGCATCCGGAGACGAGCTGACCCAACTCCACCTCCAGCCCGGCAAAGAAGGGATGCGCGAGGACGATCCGCTCAAGCCCCTCCATGCTCTGCCTCCCTGGAACCGCGCGCGCTTGCCCGGATAGCGGCGGCCTCGACTGTGATATCGATGCCGACAGGACACCAGGTGATGCAACGTCCACAGCCGACGCAGCCCGAGGTGCCAAACTGGTCGATCCGGCTCGCGAGCTTGTGCGTCATCCATTGCCGATAACGCGATCGGTTCTCCTTCCGCACACTTCCGCCGTGGATATAGGAGAAGTCGAGCGTAAAGCACGAATCCCACCGGCGCACGCGCTCGGCGGTCTGGCCGGCGAGGTCTGTGTGGTCTTCTACTGTGGTGCAGAAGCAAGTCGGGCAGACCATGGTGCAGTTGGCGCAGGTGAGGCAACGGGCAGCGACATCGCCCACCGCGCATGGTCGGGATTATCCTGCAACAGCTCCTTGATGCCGTTCGTGTCTAGGTGGCGTCCCATACGATGCGCGGTCTGCGCCACGACAGCATCCGCGGCTGCGCTCTCGTCCAGTGTTGCCGGCCTGTGCGGCAGCGCGGCCAGCACCTCGCCGCCCACCACGCTGCCGACCTCGACCAGAAAGCTGTGGCGGTCACCGTCCAGCAATTCGGTCAATGAGAGATCAAATCCGGCGTCGGCCTTCGGACCGGTATTCATCGACACACAGAAGCAAGTGCCTCCCGCCTCGCCGCAGTTCACGGCGATGATGAAGTTGTCCTGACGCCGCTGCTGATAGCTGGTGTCATGGTATGGCCCCTGGGTGAACACCCGATCCCGGATAGCGATGGCGTGCAGTTCGCAGGCCCGGACGCCCAGGAAAGCAAATCTCGGTGCAGTCTTTACAGTGCCGATGATGGCAAAGCCGTTGCCTTCGCGTCGAGCCTGCCACAACTGCTCGATCGGTGGATGCAGGAAGCGCTTCCAGGATTGTGGTCCGACGGCGTAGCCGAACAGAGCCTTGTCGGCACGCCTCTCGAGACGATACCTCCCAGCGTCCTGCCGATCGGTCCATCCGACAGGCAGATCGTCGATTGTCACCACCTCGTCATAGACAATCGCGCCGTCGCGCACAGTCGGGCCGAACACCTGGTAACCGCGCGCTGCCAGCGCCTCGATGAGGGCCTGGAGGCCCTGATGAGAGAGTGCGCCTCTGGCGCCCACGGGCAGTTCGACATCCGCCATCCGGTCCCTCCGTGCTGCCCGTTTGCCTCCATAGAAAGGGCGGCACGCGTGATTATTCTGTCACTCGAGGAGGACCGCCGCCGAACTGCCAGTGCTCATGGCCCATTGAGCCGCAAGCCTCAGATCCGTTCCCAGATCCCCGTCTCCTCGTCCAGCCGGTCTTGCTCCAGACCGCGGAAGTCGCCGCGGGAAACCACGCCGATTACCACGCCGCCGTCGACGACAGGAATATGGCGGAAACCGCCGTCACGCATCAGCCGGAGCGCCTCGATCGCCGTGCAGCCGGGCGGCATGGTTTGCGGCTTGCTCGTCATGACCTGCTTCAATTGCGCTTCAGACGGGTTCTTACCCTTGGCGAGGCAGCGGACAGCGTCCCGACCGGTGAAGATGCCGACGAGCTGGCCTTTGGCGTCGGTCACCAGCACGGCTCCCACGCGGCGGTCATGCATCCGCTTGCACGCCATCTGGACAGTGGTGTCCGGCGGTAGCATCAGCGGAATTTGATTCCGCACGATCTCCGACATCTGCCGATTTGTCATGTTCGATCCCGACTTAAGAATGTTAGGCAAGCTTGCATCCCGATGCTCTCTTGCCATTGATCGAGATCAACGCAAGCCAGCTCCGCTGGCCAATTCTACCACCTCGGCAGTGATCTCTTCCTGGCGGATCTGCCTCTCCAGAGCCTCCAGGTCCGATCGCATGCGCTCCAGATTGTCCTTGGCCGCCAGCATCGCCGCGACACGAGCTTCGTTCTCCGCCGCGAACGCGGTCAGCGCCGCCTCGCAAAGCTCGGCGAACACATATTCCTCCGCCAGGCGCGCGAGCAACACCGGCGGCGGCAACGTGATCAGCGGCGGTTGCCCCGACATCGGGGCCGCGAAGCGACGAAAGTCGAACGGCAGCAGCGAGCGCCGGTCAACGACCACACCGCCCGCCGCTGACCACGTCGGCACGATGACATCCACCTCATTCCCAGCGCGATCGGACAACCAGCCATAGAGCGCGTCGATGATGCGTCCAGCCAAGACCGGAACGAGGACGGCATGCGGGACCATCGACGCATGCCAAGCCAGTGAGACGCGCCGTTCCTGGGCCAGCATGACGCCGCGCGTGCCGACCAGGAAGAGATCGCGGGCCGCTGCCGCGTCGGTCTCCGCCGCCTCCAGCATGCGATCGCTGAACGCACCGGCAAAGCCCTGTTCAGCACAGAACAGGATGGTCGCACCACGCTGCGCGCCGCCCCGCACCCGCTGATATTGGTCCGGCAGCAGCGCCAGGGCGAGACCGATCGCGTGCGCAATCACTGATGCATGGGCGCGAACGCCCGGCAGCAGGCCACGCGCCTGTTGGGCACGACTGGCGGCGATAGCCCGCATGGCGGTCACAACCGCCTCGAGCTGATGCACGTTGTCCAGGCGCCGGGTCGTCTCGGCCAGTCGCTCCGTCACGGCGCGTGACTTGCCGATGCATAGTGGCGGGAAAGGCTGCGCAGCGCCGCAGAGAGATGATCGCGCGCTTCCGCTGGGACCTGCCGACTGGCTTCGATCGTCCGGACAGCCGGCCCAGCATGTTGATCCAGCCACGCCGGAAGCGCCGCACGGAAGTCAGCGATTTTGGCAGGCGCAACTTCATCCAGCACGCCGTCTCGCAGTGACCACGCCAGCCCGACCTCATCGACAAGCCGGAGTGGTTTATATCGCGGCTGAGAGAGCATCGCTCGCAATCGTGCGCCACGCGCCAATTGCGCCTTCACGCGGGCATCCGGAACACCCCCGAAGCGGGAAAACATCTCCAGCTCCAGGAACTGCGCGTAGTCGAGCCGCATTGACCCGGTTGCCTCGCGCAGCGCAGGGGCCTGCGTCTTGCCGCCGACGCGACTGACACTGGTGCCGATATCGATCGCCGGTTTCTGGCCCTCTTGGAACAGCCGCGCGTCCAGCACGAGCTGACCGTCGGTGATCGAGATCAGGTTCGTGGGGATATACGCGCTCAGATTCCCCGCATCGGTCTCCGCAATCGGCAGGGCCGTCAACGAGCCGCCGCCTCTCCCAACCGACAGCTTCGCCGCACGCTCCAGCAGCCGTGCATGCAGGTAGAACACGTCGCCGGGATAGGCTTCTCGCCCGGGCGGCTGGCGGGTCAGCAGCGCGATCTCGCGATGCGTGGCGGCATGTTTCGTCAGGTCATCGATCACCACCAGCGCATGCTGACCATGATCACGGAAATGCTCTGCCATCGTCATTCCGGCGAAGGGCGCGGTCCATTGCAAGCCTGGCGGTGCGGTTGCCGGCGCAACGACAAAGATACAGCGCTCGGGTGCACCGTGCTGGCGCACTGCATCGATGGCGCGCGCCACGGAAGAAGACTTCTGGCCGACCGCGACATAGACACAAATCAGCTCGGCGCTTCGCTGGCTGATGATCGTATCGACTGCGATCGAGGTCTTGCCGGTGCCGCGGTCGCCGATGATCAGCTCACGCTGGCCGCGGCCTAACGCGAACAGCGCATCGATCGTCAGGATGCCGGTCTGTACCGGCTCGCTGACCAGGTCTCGTTCGACGATCGCCGGCGCCGGCGCATCGATCGGGTCGCGCGCCGCGGCTTCGACCGGTGGACCTCCATCCAGCGGTCGGCCCAACGGATCGACGATGCGGCCGAGAAGCGCCGGCCCAACCGCCGTTCGGATCACCTCTCCGGTGCCGCGCACAAGTTCGCCGGCCTCGATGGAGTCTGCCTCGTCGAGCAGGACACAACCGATCAGGTCGCGGTCGAGCGTCTGCACGAACCCCAACTGACCGCGGTCGAAGCGCAGCACTTCGTCAAGCCGGGCCGAGGGTAGGCCCGAGATCATCGCAATGCCATCGCCCACCGTGTGCACGCGGCCCAATTCCTCAATCGCCGGACCCAGCGGCGCCCTGGCGATCCGGTCGGCCGCCTCCTCAAGCCACGGCGAGCTGCTCGTCATTCCGGTTCAGTTCCTGCGCAATCCGGTCGAGGTCCACCCGCCAGTTGTTGCACAATCTGGCATGTGAGTTTCGCAGCTCGACCCCGGCGATCAGCGATGGATCAGTTCCGAAACTGACTGTCGGCGTGCGCCCGAGGCGTTGCGCCAGCATCGCCATGCACGCCGCTTGCGCCGACGCATCGAGCGGGGTCGCTGTGACAACTTCCAGCGCCTCCTCGGGTTGTGCCAGGGGCCAAAGCTCATGCGGCGCCAGATCGGCCAGCCAGGTCCCCAGCGATTGAAGCAGCGCCGCGTTGACTGCTGGTGCCGGCACGCGACCTAACAGCCGAGAGGCAATGGTCACGGCCAGATGACGTGCCTCTTTCTCCAGCTCGCGGCGCATCTGCTCGCGCTCGCGCTCCAGCGCCGCATGTGCCGCGTCGCCGGCCTGCTTGGCCTGATCCTTCGCCAGCGCCAGTAGCCGCACCCGTTCCGCTTCGGCGGCCGCGCGAGCGTCGGCGAGGATGCGGTCGCTCTCCGCGGCGAGCTTTTTCTCGTGACGCTCGGCTGCTTCAGCCTCTGACTCTGCCTCCTTGCGCGCGGCAGCGGCCTGGGCGAGCATCTCTTCCGCTGCATTCTTGCGGGTGGTAATGATGTCCGTCACCGGGCGGAACAGAAATCGCCGAAGCAGCCAGAGCAGAACAAGGACGTTGACCGTCTGCAGGGCCAGAGTGGACCAGTCGAACCGCATCAGTGCACGAATGGGTTCGCGAACAATAGCAGCAATGCGATGACCAAGCAGTAGATCGCCATGGTCTCGATCATCGCCAAGCCAACAAACAGCGTACGCGAGAGCGTATTGGCGGCTTCCGGCTGGCGCGCGATCGCGTCCATTGCGGCTGCCACTGCGCGGCCTTCGCCCAGAGCAGGGCCGATCGCCCCGAAGGACACTGCCAAGGCTGCACCCAGAATGCTAACGATCGGCAACAGATTCATGATGGGGTCGCCTTTCCTTCGGGTCTCGGCCGCTGCTGCTCCCGTGGCGCACTGCCAAGGCCGCCAGCGATGAAAACCATAGCGAGCACGCTGAAGATGTACGCCTGCACGGCGCCGGTCAGCAAATCGAGTGCCATCAGCGGCACCGGCACAAGCAATCCGACCAGCGACAGCACGATGCCGATGACGAATACGCCGCTCATCACGTTGCCGAACAGGCGCACGACAAGCGAGAACGTGCGCGTGATCGTCTCCACCAGGTTGAGCGGGACCATCAGGAAGCTTGGCTCGGCAAAGGTTGCCAGATAGCCGCGCAGGCCGCGGGATCGGATGCCGAACCAGGCGACAGCGACGAAGACGATCAGCGCCAGCGCCGCATCGGTCTCAATATGCGCCGTCGGCGGCTCGACGCCGGGCACCAGGGAAGACCAGTTGGCCGTGAAGATGAACACGAACAGCGTGCCGATCAGCGGCAAATAGGGCTGCGGTTCGGTGCGCATCGTGTCCCGGATCTGCGCCTCGATCGCTTCGACCAGGACTTCCAGCGCCGCCTGCTTCCGCGAAGGATGCACCGATAAGTTTCGTGTCAGCAGCCAGCTTCCGCCGGCAAGCAGAAGCATGATCCCCCAAGTCGCGACCACCGGCATGGTGATGGCGATCGGACCCAGCCGAAAGGCGACAGCCAGCGCAACTGGTGAGGCGGTCATGACGCTATGATCCGGCGCATAACGACGGGCCGCGCGACCAGGAGCCCGAGTGCGGTGAGCAGAAGCGGCAAGGCGCCATGCAGCGCCGCTATTACGAGCAGGCCGGCGAGCACGCTGAGGCGCGCGACCTGCAACGGAACAGCCACCCAGATCCGGCGTGGCTGTGCGAAGAGCGCGGTATTCCATCGCAGCAGCGCAAAATGGACTGTACCGGCGAGCAGACCGACAGCAAGGAAGCCGATGTTGGTGATCATCGTCCGTGCATCCATCGCCAGGCAGACCAGCACCCCAAGACGAGGCCAAGCAACAGGAAAGGACCAGTCCAGAAAATTCCGGTACCGAGCCGATGGTCGAGCCACCGCCCCAGGAACACACCAAGCAGCGTGGGTACAACGATCGTCCAGCCGAGCGCGCCCACCTGCGCGAGATAGCGGGCGAAGGATGGCTCGCCCTGCCGCAACCAGCTTTGGTGACGGGCACGTCGCCGGCGAACCGAGCGCAGCATCCCGTCCGGTTCGCCCGTCACGAATTGATCTCCATTTGGCGCCTGGGGCGCAGCGCCTCGACGATCCGTCGGATCGCTTGGGTGTGCAGGCGCACGGCCGCGACGCGTCCGCTGCTCTCCGCCTCCGCGTCAGCGCGGAATTGGGCCAGGACAGACGCCTCAAGATCTTCGAGGTCGCTGCCAAGCTGCGCCTGTCGCGTCGCGATCGCGACTTGCTGGCCGCCTTGGACGCTTAGCACGCCCTGCCGGACCGCGCAGTAGCCGGCTTCTCCGTTCGTCCGCCGCCACGATACGACCGAGACGGTCAGCACAGTCAGAAAGTCGGCATGGCCGTGCGAGAATGCCGAAGCTGCCGCTCTCGTCCTCGGCGCGCACGCTCGTAACATCGGTATGATCCGCGACGACCGCCGTCGGGTCGGTGATCAGCAGTCTCACAACACCTTCGCCCCCGCGCCCACCGCCTGCCGCCCGCCTGCCGCGCATCCTCGATGCCGCCAATCATGTAAAGCGCGTTTTCCGGCCACTCATCCGCCTTGCCGTCGAGAATGGCCCGACAACCGGCGAGTGTGTCCTGAAGCGGCACCGACCGGCCCGGCATGCCGGTGAAAGCCTCCGTCACGGCAAAGGGTTGGGTCAGGAAACGTTGCAGTCTTCGCGCCCGCGCGACGATCAGACGATCCTGCACGCCCAACTCCTCTACGCCGAGCAAGGCAATCACGTCGCGCAGCTCCCGCCAGTGCGCCAGAGTTTCGCGCACGCGTTCCGCAATAGCATAGTGCTCCGACCCCACGACCAGGGGATCGAGCAGCACGGAGGACGAGGCCAGCGGATCGACCGCCGGATAAATTCCCTCCGCGGCCATGCCACGCGACAGCACGATTGAGCTTTCTATGTGACTCGAGATGGCGGTCACCGCCGGATCGGTGAAATCGTCCGCCGGCACATAGACCGCCTCGATCGCGGTGATCGAGGCGCCGGCCACCGAGGCGATGCGCTCCTGCAGCGCTGCCACTTCCGTGGCCAGCGTCGGCTGGTAGCCCACGCGCGACGGCAACCGACCCAACAGGCCTGATACCTCGCTGCCTGCCTGGACAAAGCGGAACACGTTGTCCATCAGCAGCAGCACGTTCTGGTGCTTCCGATCGCGGAAATACTCCGCAATGGTCAGTGCGGAAAGTCCCACTCTCCAGCGTGCCCCCGGCGGCTCATTCATTTGGCCATAGACCAGAACCGTGTGCGCCAAGACACCCGAGGCGCGCATGTCGTGCAGCAACTCATGGCCTTCGCGGGACCGCTCGCCAACGCCGGCGAATACCGAGATACCTTGATATTTCTCCACCATGGCGTGGATCAATTCCATCACCAGCACCGTCTTGCCGACGCCGGCACCGCCGAACATCGCGGCCTTGCCGCCTTGCGCGAGCGGCGCCAGCAGGTCGATGACTTTGATACCGGTCTCGAACACCGCCCCTGTTTCCGTTTGCTCGGTGAGCGACGGTGGCCGACGATGAATCGGCCACCGCTCGGTATCGGCGGGCAGCGGCGTTCCCAGATCCCGCACCTCGCCCATAACGTCGAGCAGCCGGCCCAGCACCACATCGCCGACCGGCATGGTGAGCGGATTGCCGGTCAACCGCACCGGCGTGCCACGCCGAAGCCCGGCGGTCGGCTGCAACGCGACCGCGCGCACCGTCGTCGGATCGACATGGCTTTGCACCTCGGCGACCAGAACACCCGGCCGATCCCAATCGACCCGCAACGCCTCTTCGATCGGCGGGAGTGGGCCGGCATCAAAGGTGACATCGATCACCGGTCCGCGAATTGCAACAACCCGGCCGCCGGTTGCAGGCATCGGTGACACGATACGGAAGTTCGCAATGTCCGCTCAGGCCGGCTCGGCGACGGCATCTGGTTCGCGCGCCAGCGCTCGCACCAGGTCCGCGCGGCTGACGATGCCGACGAGCTTCCCCTCACGCACGATGGGCACGCGCTTGATCCGGTGGCGAGCCAGCAGGTCAGCCAGCACAGGCACATCAGTATCGTCCCGGGCCGTAATCACCGGTGTCGTCATCAGATCGCGCGCCATCCGATGGTCGAGCCGGATATAGTCAACGAAGGCAGGCGCAAGATCGGTACCTTCGGCTAGCAGGTTGAGCCACCAGGCGCGCTTCAGCGCATTCTCCTGGCCGAACGGGCGCATGAGATCCACAAGCACCCGGCCCTGCTCGTCACAGACCGGCACGGCGCTGATCTCATGCTCGGTCAGCAGCTTTGCGACCTTGGCCACCGAGTTCCTCGGGCTGGGCAGTCACCACATCTCGCGTCATGATACTGGCTGCGGTCAGCGGCATTCATCCCTCCTTCCGGCGCTATGCGTTTGCTGGAGAAAGTCACACACGCCGCCGCCAAGCATTGATCTGTCTCAATCCGCGCAACTGTCATTGCGGGCCGAAGGTAAAGCAATCTCCCGGAAGGTGCGAGCGGCTCAATGCTCGCGAACGTAACGCCCCGGCGCTTCATCGATCGGTGGATACTGCCCATCGCCCAACGGCGGCGGAGCGATCTCCTCGCCGGAATGCGCGGTCAGCCATGCCCGCCAGGGAGGCCACCAGGAGCCCGCACACAGCTCGGCCTGTGCCATCCAGTCGTCCGGTCCCAGATAAGGCGTTCCAGGCCGACGGCGATGGATCCGGTAATGCCGGTGCGGGTGGCCAGGTTCGCTCACCACGCCGGCGTTGTGGCCGCCTGAGGTCAGGACGAAAGTCAGGTCGCCATCATTCAACAGATGCAGCTTATAGACGGAGCGCCATGGCGCGATGTGGTCCGTCTCGGTGCCGACTACGAACAGCGGCACGCGGATATCGCCAATCGAGACAGGCTTGCCGCCGGCAGTGAAATGCCCTTGGGCCAGCTCGTTATCCTGGAACAGACGGTGCAGATACTCCGAGTGCATGTGTGCCGGCATCCGCGTGCCGTCCGCATTCCAGGCCATCAGATCGCTGGGATGTTCACGCTCGCCCAGCAGATACTGGCGAATGGCGCGCGACCAGATGAGATCGTTCGAGCGAAGCATCCCGAACGCTCCGGCCATCTGGCGGCTGTCCAGATAGCCTTGCACGCGCATCAGGTCGTCGAGGAAATCGAGCTGATCCTCGGTGCTTGCGAGTTTGGGGTTTGCCCAGAATTTCGGCTCAGGCGGCGAGGCGGAAGGCCTGCATTTTGTGCGGGTCCTGTCGCTCGGCGAGGAATTTCGCGAAGATGTTGCTTTGGGCGGTATTCACGAGAAATTCTGGCCGGCTGTGGCGTAGCGCGGTGGCGACGACGAGCTCGGAGGGCGGGATGCCGGGTCGAATGGTTCGCAGCCAGGACCCGAAGGAGTTCCAGACGAGCTGGGGATAGGCGACGGAGAGGTACTGAAGCAGTCCCTGGCAGACGAGACCTGCCTGGATGAAGACGTGATAGGCATGGAGCTTGCGTTTGACGTCGTCGCGGTATTTGGGCGATGCCCGGTGGAGATGCTGGTTGCCGTTGTTGCGACGCAACGGTTTCATGTCGGACATCCAGAAGTGATAGGTGAACGTGCCGATCAGGCGCACTGCCTGCTTGAAGGTGTGCTCGATCTTGAAGCGCAGGCCGTAGAGACGAATGATCTCGATGGCCTGCAGAGAGGTGTCTGTGCACATGAGCAGGCAAGAGCCTCTTGTTGGATGAACCACCGCGACGAAACGCACCATCCGGCCGGCTGGGCGCCACAGCAGGTCGCGGACCCGATACTGGATGATCACCTTGTTCTCGCCGTAGACGGGGCTTTTGGCCTGCTGGAAGGCCTTGGGGTCTTGCAGCAGGGACCTGAGCTTGACTTTCCTGCCATAGAGCCTGGGCCGGCCTCGCTTGCGCGGGCCGCGCTGTTGGTAGGCGGTGTAGGCGACGGCATTGGACTTGACGCGTGTGAGGAGATGGTTGTCCTGCGTGATCAGGCCGAAGACGATCTTGCGCGCGGCATAGTAGGCGTCGGCGACGAAGTAGAAGGGTTGTTCGACGGCGGCGATGCCGAGGAGGGTGAGCATCTTGTCGAGCAGGGTGCGGCGGTCGCGATTGGACCACACCACGCCCTCGTGGATGCGCGCGGCGAGCGGCACGGCGAAGACGCTAGAGGCGGCCTGAACCAACAGGCTCACGGCTTGCAGCGAGTGTCCCATGATGAAGTCGGGCTTGGTGTTCGAGTCGGACTGCTGATGCAGGAGCTTGACCGCCGGCATCTTGCGGCCGCACTTGGGGATCTTGATGCCGTCGCCGACCAGGACGCACCTGCCGTTGACGCGCAGCTTCTGGGGGAACAGGCGCAGCACCAGCTGGGTCCACAGCGCTGTGAGCCGGTCGAGCTTGACGGCGGAGCTGTGGAAGTAATCGACGAGCGTATTGTAGCAGCGCGGATCGAGGTTCAGCGCACGCACGATGGAGGTGACGCCGAGCAGCTCCGTCCGCACCGTGAAGCCTGCCACCGCGGTGGCGAACCACAGGAAGGTTCGCGGGCGGGAGAACGCCGGGCGCAGCAGCCAGATCGCGTTCCACCAGAGCATCCACAGCGACATCGGGCCGAACTCGTTGTTGTTTCTGATGAACGCTGTCGTTACCCTGGAAATCGTTGTAACAATGTTGAATTTCCCGTGATCGACGATGAATTGATCGTGAGCCTGGCGACAGGAGTGAGCAGCGGTGCTATCCTGATCCGATGGGCCAGCGGCGTGCAAAACCCTCCCGCAAGGACAGACACCCCTTCGAGGACAACCCCTTCATTGAGGGCTTTCTCGAATGGATGGACTTCGCCCGAGGGACAACACTCGATCGAGGCGCTCGATCTGGTCTTCGGCGCGCTGGACCATGCCGACGTTGACGCCAGGCGGCGCAAGATCGTCTGGACCGACGGGAAACGGCTTTCGATCGAGGAGTTGGCGGAACGCCTCCATGCCGAGCATCCGGACATGCCCCGCGACCTGATCGAAATTCACGTGTTCGGTTGGCTGGAAAACTGCGCGCCCGAATCCTACTCCGAACGACAGCTCGAGGAATTCGACCGGCTCATGGAGCCGTGGCTCGAAGACTACGAGCGCAAGCGATGGGCCGTCGGAAAGTAGCCGAGAACTCGGCACTCTCGAGCTCGGTGATGAAAAGCTGCAACTCGCCAGCCTCGGTAAAGTCTGTCTGTGCCGCGAACAACGTGACACTGGCAAGCCGGCGGTCGCCGTCACGCGCAAGTGCCGCAGCCGCGATTGAAAGCAACGTACCACCAAGGCAATAGCCCACCGCGTGCGTGCGCGCCCCCGCACAGACCGATCCCACGGCATCGAGCGCCGCGAGCACCCCTTTCGTCCGGGAGTCCTCGATCGAGGTTTCGCTCATCTCCGCTCCCGGGTTGCGCCACGAGATGGCGAACACCGTATGGCCCTGGCTGACCAGCCAGCGAATCAGCGAGTTGTGCGGCGAAAGATCGAGGATGCAGTACTTCATGATCCAGGCCGGCACGATCAAGATCGGTTCGCGGTAGGCGCGCGGCGTGGCTGGCGCATACTGGATAAGCTCGATCAGCTCGTTGCGGACGATCACCTTCCCGGGAGTGGCGGCGAGATTTTCCCCGATCACGAAGCCATTCGATGGGGGCGTGCCGCCCAACGCCTCGCGGACGTTTTCCAGCCAGTTCATCATCCCGCGCCGAAGGTTTTCGCCGGACGTGGCGACGGTTGCGTCGATCACCTCGGGGTTCAGCCAGGGCACGTTCGATGGTGAGAACACGTCCACGCACTGCCGCGCCGCGAAGGAGACGAGTTGATCATCGGCACGCGCAGTCCCCTGGGGAGCGGAGGCTGCAGCGGCCCACCACTCCTCGCTGAGCAGAAAAGCCTGGTGGATCAGGTTGAACGGCTGGGTCTGCCACCCGGCTGACTGGAACCGGTGGTCGCCTGGTGCCGGCGTTATCGCCGTCCGACCCCAACCGGCCTCGAACAGGCGGGACGACTGCAGGAGCGCGAGTTTCGCCAATCCGAGGCGCCGAAAGGGTGCGTTGGCAAGATGGGTCGCCCAGTCGATGAAGGCGAGGCCCTGTGCGACAGGAGACAGGCCATACGTGGCGCGGGCTTCAGCGGCGTGCACCAGAGCGTCCAGTGCATCCCCGGTACGTTGTTTCTGCGCCATGGCCGCGGCCTGGGCAGCCCATGTCGTTCCCGCAACAGCGGGCGCCAACGTGTCCATGGGAGTATCCTTCGAAGCTAGGCTTGGCCGGCAGCGGCGCTGCCCACATCATCCGGATCGTAGATCAGCATACCGGTTGCGGGCTCGATGCAGATGAGACGATTTTCCACACGCTTGACACCCGGCACATTCTCTGCTAGCACGCCGATTGCGCTGCGCCCCCGCATGTCGAATACGCAGCCGTCCAGCAGGACAACACCGTTCTCCACTGCGACGCTCACCGATGTCCTCGGTGCCCAGGGTGCCTGGGCGATCTCCTCGATAATCGACTTCCTGATTGCGGTGTCGTCCGCCGTCACCGCGCCCTCGGCTAATGCATCGCCGACAACCCGAACCAGATCGGCTCGGCTGATGATGCCGACCACTTTGTCGCCCCGTAGCACTGGCAGCCGCTTGATCCGCCTGCGCTGCATCAATGCCACGACCTCGGCAAGCGGGGTCTCTTCTTCGACGCTTATCACGTCTTGTGTCATCACCTCCGCCACGCGTCTGCCGTGCGTGTGAACGTATCGCTCAGCCTGTTGCCCAGGGAAGAAGAAGCTGGCGAACCAGCCAGGAGCTTTGCCTTCGGTGCCGGTCTCCACGCGACGCAGAAGATCGCCTTCCGTCAGCATGCCGACCGCCCGTCCCTCCGCATCGATCACCGGAAGCCCACTGACCCGGCGATCGGTCATGAGTTGGATAGCTTGCGCGAGCGGCGCATCCGGGCTGATCGCAACGACCGAGCGGGACATGAGGTCAGCAGCGATCATCGTGCACCTCTCCACGCGACCGGTCGCGCTAGTGCACCACTTCGCACCCGGCCAGGCCGAGCGCGGAGCGGTCGCGAATTATGACCTTGGCCCGTTCCACGGCGATGGTTCCGTGCCGGCGAAGCTGAAGTTAGGCCGCGGCAGACCGTCTCGATCGTCAGGCCGAGATAATCGGCCATATCGGCGCGCCCCATTGGCAGTTCGATCAGCGCATACCCGTCCGGGTTCATCCGCCCAGCCATCTCGAGAAGGAAGCTGGCGATGCGCTCGGACGCCGTCTTGCGCCCCAGCAGCACCATGCGTTCCCGCCCGGCGCGGAGCTGACCGGCGGTAAGCTCACGCAGTCGGCGGGCAAAATCCAGGTCGTGGTCGGCCAGTGCGTCGACGCTGCGGCGCGAGTAGCGACGCAGGGTAACCGGCGTCACGGCTTCCGCGGCGAAGTCGTGCTCGTCCAGTGCCTCCCAGCCAAAGAGATCGCCGGGAAACAAAAACTCGCCGACCTGACGGCGGCCATCCTCCATCAGCTTGACGGTCCGGACGCACCCGCTCACGACCAGGTAGCAGTACGCCGCCGCGTCGCCTTGGGCGACGATCTCCTCGTCGCGGTCGGCGCGCACGGTGATCGCCTGCGGCTCCAGCGACTCCAGAACGTGCGGCTTGGCTGGCCTGGGGGTCACGCCGGCGCGCCAGATGGCGGGCCGTGACTGTTGGTCGATTGTCTGGACCGTAGCGAGCATTGTGTCCTCCGCTCTGTTGCACCACCTGTCGCTACGGACAGCACTACAGGGGCGTCTGGCGGGCCGAAATTCGGTATGCTGCGTACGGGATCCTACGTACGGGCGGATGGATGGGGACGGCGGAGACAGTTCATATCGTTGACGATGACGCGGCGATCCGTGACTTGCTTCGCATGCTTCTCGAATTGGCTGGCTTCGCTGTCCGCACGCATGACAGCGCCGCGGCGTTTCTGGCGGCGGCCCCGCCGTCAGGCGGCTGCGTGCTGACCGATGTCCGCATGCCCGAGATCGACGGCCTGGAACTGCAGCAGCGCCTGAATGATCGCGGTATCACGCTGCCGGTTATCGTCATGACCGGGCAAGGCGACGTTCCCGTGGCGGTTCGCGCGATGAAAGCCGGTGCGGTCGACTTCCTCGAGAAACCTTTTGGCGACGCACAGCTTTTCGACGCAGTGCGCCGGGCGCTGGAGCAGAGCAAGCGATGTCAGGAGGCCAAATCCGCCACTGCTGCCGCGGCTGCCCGGATTGCCGCGCTGACGCCACGGGAACGCGAGGTGCTGGAGCTGCTAGTGACCGGATGGCCTACCAAGGCGATCGCGAAGGAGCTCGGCGCCAGTCCGCGCACGATCGAGGTGCACCGCGCGCGAGTGTTCGAAAAGCTGCAAGCTCGCAGCCTTCCCGATCTGGTTCGCCTGGTGCTCGCAACCGGCGCTAAGGCGACGGGACGCGATTGATACTGGATGTGTGATGTGTAGACCCTTGATGTATCCGATTGTGCGGATGGTCGTGCGGTCGCAGACTGACCGCGGATGAAAAGCGACGCCAGGAGAGCCGGTTATGCCTTACAACCGGAACGAGGATCTACCGCCGGCGGTACGGGGCGCGCTGCCGCCGCACGCCCAGGACATCTACCGCGCCGCCTTCAACAATGCCTGGCATCAGCGGGCGCTGTCGGGTGAGTTGGATGAAGCGACCGTCCATCGCATCGCCTGGGG
>CAVYXK010000011.1:0-11509 GCA_963772445.1 uncultured Pseudomonadota bacterium | reverse complement strand
ATGCCGCGGCGTCGGATGCGATGGGCAGTGCGAGCAGGCGCTCGAGCTGGTCGATTTCGCGCAGCAGGCGCCGCATTGGTGGGCCTGTACTGGCCTTCCAGGGCGGCCGCGGCCGCGAGGTAGCGGTCCCAGGTGGCAAGATCCCAGGTCTCGCGGTCGTGTATCTGGACCGCGGGCGCACGGCCGCGGGCTGCCCCGGCTTCGCACTCGGCGACCATGGCGAGTTCGAGGTCGAGCAGCTTGCGGCGGCGCTCGGCGATGCCGGCGCGAAGGCCCCGCAAGTCGAGGCGCGACGGATGCGCGTGGCTGGTGCCGGGGATGGCGATGCTGCTCCCGGGTCTGAGATAGGTCATGGCGTGGTCCCCTTGCGGCGGGATGACGGGCCGGTCCGCTGGCTGAACTGGCCCGTGTGCTTACGCGGCGACGATCGCTACGCGGCACTGGCGTCGGCGGTCTCGTCCCAACCGTCATCGACGGTGTTGTCGGCGCCGTCCTGAGCGCCTTCGTTCTGGTCTAGGCTTTCGTCATCGTCGGATGATCCGAAGTCGTAGCGATACGAGGCCGCCTGCTTAGCCTCAGCGATTTCCTGCTCGGTGAGGCGGAATAGCGCGGCGGGGTGGACATAGACGCTGGTCGCGAATTGTTCGATCAGGGCGGCGCGGGTGTCCTTGGCGCGCGCGCCGCTGCGCATGCCTTCGGCCGCCGCGGCCTTCTCGACGCCGGCCTTGGACAGGCACGAAAGGAACTCTTCGGTCGCCATGTTCGGCAGGTGCTGCGTGGCGCCGATGCTGTCGCCGGCGATGCGGGCGACGATGCCGCTGTTGGTCATGTTGTCGCGGCACGACAGGACCGCGGTGAGCGTCGCGCGGGCGGCTTTCTGCACCGCGTCCGGGTCATGTGTAAGCGTCCCGCCCTCGGTGAGTGTTTCAGCGATCTGCTCGCGGTCGGACTTGCCAAGCTCGGCGCCGCTATGGACGGTGACGTTCTGCCCGGCGAAGGCCAGCACCAGCAGGGCGATCATTGTGGTTTCATCGATCTTGGCTTCCTGTAGCGCCTGGTGCAGCGCGTCGGTGCGGAGGTCGCCGATCATTGCCTGGCCCTTCTGGGTCACTTCCGGTCTCCTGGGTGTCGCCGGGCTGTCGTCGCTTTCTGCGTTGGAATCCGCTCCCTTCTTGCCGGCCTTGATTGCTTTTTTGGGTGCAGGCAGCCGGTAGGTCATGGTCTTTACCTCGCCCGAGTGCTCATCGAGATAGTGGCCGATGCAGTCGCCCTTGCCGGGCTTGCCGTAGACGTGCTCTGCCTTCTTCGGCAGTTCGGGCTGGCCGTGTTCGCCGACCGGCAGCAGCGTGCCGCGGGGCGGCAGGTTGGCGGCGAGCCATTCCTGCTGGGCTGCGAAGAACGCCTCGACATTGGTAGTGTAGCGGCCGTCCTCGCCCGCTTGTGCGAACAGATCGTCGTGCCAGACGATGCCATAGGCGTGGGCGGTCTCCTCGTCGAACCTGGCGGCGTTGAAGGGGATGCGGCGCTTGGACAGGGCACGGGCGACTTCGTGCCAGTAGAAGTCATGACCCTTCTTCGGCTTGTGCTTCTTCCAGACCTGGGCCTGTTCCTCGCGGGAGGCGGCTGCGATGGTGCGCAGCTGGTCCTCGGTTGGCATGTTGCCGGTGGCCATCACGTCCAGCATTGGCGGGTGGAGGTGAGCCAGCAGCTTGAGTCGCTTGACGGTGCGGACGGGCAGTGCGAGCGCGTCGGCGATCGCCTGCTCGTTCCAACCCTGCTGCTCCAACGCCTCTGTTGCGCGCCAGATGTCAACGCTGGTCATAGAGGCCCGGATCAGGTTCTCCGAAAGCGAGCCCATGGCGCCAGCGGCCTCGTTGGTATCGCTTACGATGACGTTGATCAGGGTTTTGCCGGCGGTGATCGCCGCCTCGACGCGGCGGTGTCCGGCCTCGATCATCAGTTCTCCCTCCACCTCGCGGACCACGGGCGGCTGGATCATGCCGATCGCACGAATGGAGGCGACCAGTTGCAAGTCCATCGCTTTGGGGGCGGGGGTGCGGCGCGGATTGTTCGGGTTTGGGATCAGGGTGGCGGGGTCGACACTGCGCAACTCGGCCATGATTGGTTCCTTTCTCGGAGTGCTTTTTGTCTTCCCTTTGCCTTGGGGAAGACCGCCTTCCGCGGCCGCATCCCGGCCGGCCGAGGCAAGGGCGAAGCCGGCGGAGCCGGGCGCACGGCCTGCGGCCGTGCGACCCTTGCCGCGGCTGCCGGCGATGCGGCATCGCTTTTTCATCTCAGCTTGCTGGGTGGGTACGTCTTTGCGGCGTCCGGGGCTCAGAGATATTCCTGGTGGCCGAGCACGTCATATGAGTGCACCAGTGTCGGCTGGCGTCGCGTGTTCTGGTTGAACCGCGTTCGTTTACGGTCTTACGTGTATGATCGTGCCGAACGGCATGGTCTTTCCGCGCGTCGGTGTGAGCCAGATCACGGGGAGTCCCGGGTTCTCCGGCGTGTCGGAGGACTGGAGATCGGTTGCGTAGATGATGATGTTTGCGTCGTCCGCGTTTTGTGCGATCCAGTCGAAGGCCGGTTGAAAGCGTGTGCCGCCGCGTCCTTCGACCTCGATCTGATCGAAGGTTTCGCCCGGGTCGAGATAATCGACGCGACGAACTTCTGTGTCGGATTGGATCAGGATGATCTCCTGAGGGCCGGTTTCCTCGATGATGCCGAGCAGGTTGCCGGTGCAGATAGCGAGTTCGAGGGCGGAGATGGAGCCGGAGGTGTCGAGTACCGAATGCCACCCTGCCGGCGCCAGTGCGCTGCCAGCCTGGCAGAAAGATGCCGTGTTGGATGAAACGGCGGTTGGGCCGCGACCAACTTGCATCGCTGCGGAGCGTGCCGTCGAAGAGAGTGCGCAGGCGGTCGCGCCAGTCCACTCGGTCGAGGGAGGCCTCGATGGTTTCGCGGAGGGTGTTGCCGTGTTGGCCTGCGCGTTTCGCCGCGGCGGCCGCCTGGCGGATCACCACGTCGAGGTCATCCTCGGCCTGACGCAGTTCGTTTGAGCTGAGTGGCTTTCCGGATTCGTGGGTGAGGTCGCGGACTTCGCCCCAGTGCTTCGCGGGTGTGACTTTGTCAGGACCGGGGTCGGGCGTGCGGGAAGCTGTCTTGTCGCGGATTGCTGTCGAACTGCCGAGGCCTGTGTCTGGATTGGCGGTTGCGTTTGTCTGGTTCGTCCCGGCGGTGCCCTGTTGATTCTGTTGATCCGCTCCGTCGGGCGGTTGGTGGTGCTGCGGGTGTTCTTGTTCGAGGTGCAGGTAGACGGCCTCAACGGGCAGGCCGGTGAAGCGCTGCGCGCGGTCGAACAGTCCGCTCTCGGGTAGGTCGTATGCATCCTTGGTGAGTAGCCGGTTGATGACCAGGTCCGCGGCAATGTTCCAACGCTCTGGATCACGGTCACCTCGCCGTAGATGGTGTTTGTTGACGACGTGAAGCACCTCGTGGGCGATGACGCCCATGGTTTTGCGGACACCCTGGGCTTCGCACCACTCCCGGCAGAACCAGATGTACCGTCCGTCGGTGGCCATCGTTCCGACTCCTGGCGCTTCGATCCAGTGTAGCCAGAGGGCGATGGAGCCGAGAAAGCGTGCGCGCACGAGCAGCCGCTCGCGCGCCTTGGTGATGATCTCGGGCAGCATGGTGTGCCTCCTCAGGCGAACGCGCCTTGCATCCGGCGCAGAATGTCGCTGGCCTGGTCGGCCACCTGCTCGCGAAGTTGATCGGAGGTGCGGAGAGCGTCAGGATCGTGTGCGGTGAGATGTCGTTCGATGTCGGTGCAGAGCGCGGCGATGCGCGGGTCGTCCATCAGGTTCAGCATCGGTGCGAGCTTGACGATCTCACGTACGTTCTCGACGAGCGAGTCGCGGAACGGGTGTTCGACCTTTCCGTTCGATCGGCGGCGGAACAGCCTGAGCCGTGTCGCCATGTGGCTCACTGGTTCTCGCAGCCGGTCGAGCAGGTTGCGTACGGCGTCGTTCACGGTGCCGCGCAGTGCCTCCTCGGTGTTGCGCCGGATCGTGGCGATTTCGTCGTCGGCGAGCTGGACGCGGAAATCCTCGGTGTTGGGCACCGGCAGGCAGGTGAGCTTGACCCCGAAGCGGTCGCGCAGTGTTGCGTGTGAGGGGAAGTCGGCTTCTTTGTACGCATCGCCGAGCCGGTATTGTGCCTCGTATTTGATTTCCGGATAATCGGCGATGAACTGTTCAACCGTGGCATCGAAGGTGCGTATGGGTTCCGCCATGTTCTCCGTAAAGGCAAGGAAGGCGGTACCCTTGAGAATGCGGGTGCCGTCGTCCATCCAGGGCAGCGTGCGCTGGTTGACCGCGGCGCGGACAGCACGCTCGGCGGCCTGGATGGGTCTGATCGCCTCGCCGAGCAAGCTTTTGTTGGCGCGGACGGCGTTCTTCTCGGCGTGCTTGGCCTCGCAGATTTCACGGGTGATGGCGTGGTCGCGTTTTTCGCCGGTCCAGACGCGGACGGTGACGTTGACCAGCAGCGCACGGGCAGAGATGTCCATCCTGGACCTCCATTAGGTTTCGTTGGTCTCGAAAGGAAAAGTTTGACGGGTAGCCGGAGTTGTCAGCCGCTGAGGAGCTCGCCGTGTCGGGCGGCCCAACGCTGGTAGCCATGGGTGAGCATCAATGCTTCGTCCCGAGCGGTCGCGTCGAGCACGCAGACGACGGAGAACTCTTGCTCGGGGAGGCGTTCGAGGTAGTGGACCAGGTTGTCGAAATTGGCTTGTGTGGCGCGGCAGGCGAGAGCGCCCATCAGCGCATAATAGGTCATCGGGTTGTCTGGCAGCGGGGCGTTGTCAGGATTGGCCAGGATAGCGTCGGGATCTGGTAGGGTTTTGTGGATCTCGCGGAAGCCGTCGAAATCGGCGCGGGCGGGTCCGCCGACCGCGCCGGCGATGCACTCCTGTTCAAGCCTCTCGGGCAGACCGAGTCGCAGCACGCGGTCTGTCATCGCCCAGCTGCGCGGCGAGGGGAATGCGTTCTCAGTGGGCGAGAAGCGGTGGTGGAAATCGTTGGCGCGATAGCGGTTGTAGGCGACCACCATAGGGCTGATGCCACGCTTGCTTGCCCAGGTCGTGGCCCAGGTGTTGGCGTCAGCCTCGATTGTGAAATGCAGGAGTTGGTTGCGCACGTGGGTCGGCATAGTGGTGGTGCCCGCGCGATTGTGCTGATGGTTACCAGCGCAAGTTATCATCCAGGTTGGTGGCAGGCGGTGCTCGCCGATGCGGTGATCACGGATCAGCATCGCCGCGATGTTCATGTTGGCGATGCCGCAGGCTGGTAACTCATCGAGGAATATGATGCCGCGTCCTCGGGTCGGGAGCCAGTCGGGGCGACAGCGAATGGCGCGGCTGTTTTCGACCCACGGCATGCCGGCAAGGTCGGCCGGATCGCGGGTTTGCATGTCGGCGTACACTAACTCCCATCGGCCGGTATCATCGGAGGGATCGATCAGATCGCGACCGAGATCTCCTAGTTCTTTTGCAACGGTTTCGTGGATCTCGGTCTTGCCGAGGCCCGGATCGCCCCAGGCCATTGGGACGAGATAGTCACGTGGGGTTCCGCTGTTGCGGGCGATATCGACGTTATGATGGATGATGGCGCTGAGCACCTTCGCGAAGTCAGGGATGTTCATGGTGTTTTTCCCTTGATGAACATCCGGGCGGCGGCCGCTTCCCCAGCGGTCAGCGCAAGGGCGTCAGCCGGCGAAGCCGGGCGCGTGCCGGAGGCGCGTGACCCTTGCGCTGACCGCTGGGCAAGTGGCAGCGCGTTGATTTCTGTTGTTCGTATGCGTTCTGTTGGTCCGCCGATCAGGTTTGCGGATCGCTTAGCAACGCCGTCCGCAGGGCCGCTGGGATGCTTGTAGGTGTGGCGCGCACCCGTCAGGCGGCTTGTTGGTCCGGCGGCTCGGTCTTGCGTTGGGCGATGACGCTCTCGGTCTTCGCCAGATCGGCGGTCAGCTCCGCCATGCGCGCCAGCTTCTCGTCGAGTTCGGCCTGCAGGGGGAAAGGTTGATCGAGCCGTGGCTCGTAGCCGCGCAGCCGCGCGGCTGCATCGGCTTTGCGCCGCGCCTGCTCTTCCAGTTCGTCCTCGAACCGGTCGAGCACGTGTTCGAGCCGAGAGATCAGCCCCAGGTTGGTCAGCTCGTTGCTGATCTCGATCTCCTGGTCGAAGTCGGTGCGGCGCAGGATGAGCGTCGCCGTGCATTTGTTGTCCACCAGGGCGCGATGGACGCGGCAGGTCAGGTCGAAGCCGCCGATGTGGCCGATGGTCCAGCTACGCAGGTCGCGCTCGCGGACGGCCATGCGGATTCTCGTCAGCAGCATCGCGCCTGTGGTCCGTCGTTCGGTGAATGTGCGGCCCTCGATCTCCATCGTGAAGGCATCGCCGCGGGTGGCAATGCGTCGTGCGATGTCCTGCCGGATTGCCGAAAGGCGTCGCTCGGCGTGTTCGTGGGCAGCGCGCGTGGTATGGATGCGGCGGCGGATGTCGTGCTGGTCGTCGATGTGGGCCGCGCGTTGCCGTTCAAGGCGGGCGATCTCGTTTTCCAGCCCTGCCTTCTGGATCAGCCGGCTGTCGCCGGAGGCGATGGCTTTAGCCATAGCGAACTGGTTGGCCTGGCTGTCGAGGTCCTCGATGCGGCGGATGCTGCGATCTCCCGAGAGCGCCGCCGCTATGAAGCGGGCGTTCCGCTCGTTCTTCTGCCACATCGTCGCATCCATCGAACCGAGGGTCGCGTAGGCGTAGAGCTCGATTTCCTCGTGCTGGTTGCCCTGCCGCTCGATGCGCCCCTCGCGTTGCTCGATTTGCGACGGCAGCCAGGGCACATCGAGGTGGTGCAGTGCCTTCAGTCGCTGCTGCACGTTGACGCCGGTGCCCATCGTCTCCGAGGAGCCGATCAGGATGCGGATGCGGCCGGCGTTGAAGTCGGTGAACAGGCGCATTTTGTCGGCCGTCAACTTGAAGTCCTGCATGTAGGCCATCTCGGAGGCGGGTACGCCGAGGCGCACCAGTTCCCGTTTGATCCAGCGATAGGCCGAGAAGCCGCGCTTGTCCTCGGCGGCAATGGTACCGAGGTCGGAGAAGATCAGCTGGCCGGCGCCGGGGATCGGATAGGGAGAGCCGTCCGGCCGGGTGTAGCGGTGCTCGGCCGTCTCCCTCCAGATGCGATGGACCTTGGCGATGAGCCGGTTGAGCTTGTTGTCTGGCTCGTTGTTGTTGCCGGGCCAGACCAGGCGCATGTCGATCGCGGCGTGGCGGCCGTCGGTGATGACCGCCAGCAGGATGTCATCGCCCTTCTGGGGGCGGCGGGTGCGGTTGCGAATGTCTTCGATGCGTTGCGCCAGCGCCTTCTGGTAGGACCGGAAAGTGGGGCTGGCGGGGGCGGTGATCAGCTGTCGGCGGCCGCCCCGGATCGCGGGCAGCTTGAGATAGCCGGCCAGATCGTCCTTGAGCAGCACGTCCGCGACGGTGCGGAACATGTCGATCAGCTCGGGGACGTTGATGAACTCGCAGAACCGTTCGACCGGCTTGTAGGCGCCGGAGGGCTGCAGTTCGAGCTCGGTGCGGGTGTCGCCGAAAGACGACGCCCAGGCGTCGAATTCGTGGACGCCGCGTTCGTGCAGCAAGTCCTCGTTCTGGAATTGCAGCAGCGTGAACAGCTCGCCGAGGGTGTTGGTGATCGGCGTGCCCGAGGCTTGGATCAGGGCACGGCCGGGATTCTTGCTGGCGATGAAGCGCGACTTGACGTAGAGGTCCCAGGCTCGCTGTGAGCCGTCGGGATCGACGCCCTTCATATTGGTACGGTTAGTTGCGAAACTGAGCTTGCGAAACTGCTGAGCTTCATCCACGATGAACTGGTCGATGCCGATCTCCTCCAGGGTCAGCATATCGTCGCGACAAGTCTTGATTGCCTCGAGCCGCTCGGTGAGCTTCTCCTTCATCAGCTCGATGCGCTTGCGTGTGATGCGGTCGTCGTCATCGACCGCGAGTTTGGCCGCTTCGGCGGTGCTGATCTGATCGGCGATCATCGCGCGTTCGAAGTCGGCCGGCACCGCGATGAAGCGGAATGCCGAATGGGTGATGATCACCGCGTCCCATCGCGCGGTGGCCGCGCGCGCCAGGAAGCGGGCGCGCCTCTCCTTCACGAAGTTGGTTTCATCGGCGACCAGGATGCGGGCGGTCGGGTAGAGCTGCAAGAGCTCGCGGCTGGTCTGGGCGAGGGTATGGCCAGGCACCACCAGCATCGCCTTGCTGATCATCCCGAGTTGTTTCTGCTCCATGATCGCCGCGGCGATGGAAAACGTCTTTCCCGCGCCGACCGCGTGCGCGATGTAGGTGCTGCCGGCGGCGATGATCCGCCAGATCACCCGCTTCTGGTGCTCGTAGAGGCGGATGATGTTGCTGGCGCCCGGCAGGGTCAGATGTCGCCCGTCGAAGTGGCGCGGCACCAGATTGTTGAAGCGGTTGTTCTAGATGCGGGCCAGCCGGTCGGTGCGGTCGGGATCGGTCCAGATCCAGTTGGTGAAGGCGTCCTTGATCCTGGCGAGCTTCTCCTTGGCGGCTTCGGTCGCTTCGACGTTGAGCACGCGCTTCTCGACCCCGAGCTCGATGATGGTGTCGAAGATCTCCGGCGTGGCGCTGTTCAGCGCGTCGTGCAGCAGGGCTCCGGCGTGGCGGCGCGGCGTGCCCCACTCGGAGGTACCCGCGGCGGTGCCGACGAAGGCGCTCCCTTCCACGCTCCAGGTCGCGAGGCTTTCGGTGTGGTGGATGATGACGGCCGCGCCCAGGACTTGCTCGGCGAACGCTTCGATGACGTCGGTGGGGATCCAGGGCTGGCCGAGCCTGGCGGTGATATCGGACGGCCTGATGTCCTTGGGCTGCACCTCGCGCAGAGCGGCAACATTGCGGGCGTATTGCGGGTCGAGCGTGGCCGCCGCTTCGGCGACGGCGAGCTTCCTGCGGACCATGCCTGACAGGTAGGCGTCGGCGGCCTCCCATTGTTCGGTGCTCGGGTTGCGGAACACGGCAGTCCCCAGCCCCGCGAGGGCGATCTCGGGGTCCTGCTCGAGGAGCTCGGCAAGATGGTCGGGATCGACGCGGCCGACTGTGTTCAGGGTGACGGCGAGGGCGTCGAGGACGCTCGTGATGACGGGGGCGGCCGGCGGGGTGATGACGCGCTCGCGGAACACCGGCCCCATGCGTGCAAGCCCGCTTTCCGGGTCGTAGTTCTCGATGCTGGCGACCAGCCAACAATCCGGATCATCGGCGAAGGGGGCGAGGTTCGGCCGCCCGTGCGTCTCGCGCTCCTCGCCGGTCTCCGGGTCCGTCGTCGTGGTGATGACGGTGTGGTTTATTGGGCCGAAGTGGCGGATGAAGGTCGAGTAGGCTACGCGCAGCTTGACCTGGTGCTCGCGCCAGGGGAGGTCGGCGGCCTGGGCGCGCAGCACCTCGCGGACGGCGTCGCGGATCGGCAGCAGGGCGCGGATGATCTTGGCTGCCTTGGGCGTGATGCCCCCTCCCCCGTTTTTGCCTTCGCGGATGGCGACCGGCACGGGGCGCCCTTCGACGATCTGCATCAGCACGCCGGCCTTGCCGATGAAGAAAGAGCCCTCCTTGATCGTGGCCCCGTCCGCGGCGGTGCCGGGGCGGATCGCTGGCTCATCCTCGGGCTCGTCGGAGGGGGACTCTGCCAGTGGCTCAAAGATGCCGGCGGGCAGCCGGGCAAGGGCCGCATCCAGCTGCGCTTCCAGCGTTTTCTCGCCGGGACGCGGCAGCACCGTCGTGGACAGGCCGGGGCCGTAGATGCCGCGCTTCTGGGCGAGCGTGCCGAGCACCATCTCCGGATGGGCGGCGAAGTAGGTGTTGATCGCTACCACGCCGCGCCAGAGATGCCGGGGGGCGGCATCTCCGATGCGGGTGCCCTCCCCTGCTCTATCCTCCTCCTCGTCGTTCTCGTCGCTCTCGGCTGCCGCGCTGTCCTCGACCGCCACTTCCACGAGGTCGTGCCAGTCGGCGCCGCCCCTGGCCTGACCTTCGGCGCGGCGCTGGAACACCAGGATGTCGATCACGACGTCGGTGCCGGCGGTGGCGCGCATGCTGCCTTCGGGCAGCCGGACCGCGCCGATCAGGTCGGCCATGCCGGCGATGTGCTCGCGGGCGGTGGTCCCGGCCTTGTCCATCGTGCCGGTGCTGGTCACGAAGATGGCGATCCCGCTGGGCCTGAGCCGGGCGATTGAGCAGGCGATGAAGTAGTCGTGCAGGCGTAATCCGAGGGCGACCGTGGTTGGGTCGGCGCGCACGATGCGGTCTGCGAAGGGCGGATTGCCGATCGCCAGGTCAAAGCCGCCGGCGAGGGGGCTCCGCGCATAGTCTTCGCAGCGGATGCGCGTCTGGGGATGGACGTGGCGGGCGATGCGCGCGGTTACCGGATCATATTCGATGCCGGTGAGCTTCGTGGTGTCGCGCAGGGCTGCTGGGAGCAGGGAGAAGAAAAGACCCGTGCCCATGCCAGGCTCCAGCACACGGCCGCCTGTGAAGCCAAGGCGCTGTGCGAGGCGCCAGAGCGCGCGGATGATCGGCTCAGGGGTGTAGTGGGCATTTACAGTCGCCCGCTGAAGGGCGGCGTATTCAGCCGGGGTCACGGTTTCGGCGAGGTCTTGACCGATCTCCTCCCAGCCCGGGCGGAACCGGGTCTCGCCGGGCAGTGGAAAGGCGTTTTGTGCTAGGTCGGTTGCGCCGAATCCGACAAAGCGCAGCAGCGCCGCCTGTTCCTCTGGCGTTGGTGTTCGGCCCGTCGTTTCGAGCTCTTTGCTGAGCCTGATCGCGGCGATGTTGTCGCGGGCGCGGGCGGGCCAGCCGCGCGCGAGCGTGCGGGCGGAGTCCAAATAAAAATTCTGCCCCGGCTTGCGTGTGACGGCCTCCGCGGGCGTGTCTGCCGCATCGTCCTCGTCGTCGTCTTCGGGGACGAAAGCCTCTGTGTTCGGCGTGTGGATCGTCCCGCCGAGTGCGGTGCTGTCGAATAGGTTCAGGGTGAACTGACTGGCGTCGGGCATGGGATGGCTCCTCGTGCGCGCAGCCGCGCGTGCCGCTTCGCGCGCGACGGACGGCAGGCGGTGTGGCTGGAGGGGTTGGCGAGCGGCTCGGCCCGGTCAGGCCGGCGGGGCGATCAGGATTCGCGGCGGAACCTGGCCCAAAGTGCTGCGAAGGCTTGTTAGCTTCGGCATTAAATCCGTGCTGATATGCACGAAATCGTTGTCTGTCTGGCGAACTTATCGAGTGACAGATAAGCGAGCAGCCACGACAATTCGTTGGTTGCATCCGCAATGACTTGCGCCAGCACATCACGCTCGGCTGTCAGGCGATGGATATAATTCATCGCGCGGCTCCCTGCTGTGCCAGTTCGTCGCGGGGATACTGACACTCCAGCCAGAACCGAC
>CAVYXK010000010.1:0-8430 GCA_963772445.1 uncultured Pseudomonadota bacterium | reverse complement strand
GGCGAGCGCGATGGCTGCCCGTTCGCCATCGTCGAGGGATGCGAATGCAGCGTCCGCTCCTGTCGGAGTGGGCATGATAGTGAGCCAGCCGGGCGGCGCGGCGATCCACGCCCGAACGGCGGCCAGTGATGTCGGAGTTCGTCATTCTTTTCAACCGCCTGCTGTGGCGTCCGCTCTACGCGTATGGCTCGACTGATGGACGCAGCGATGGCTCGCCCCGGTGACGGGCCGGTCAGGGCAGGCGACCCGCTGCTCAGAATACACCATGTTGCCCGAGAGTTCCTGCGTCCGTCCGGCGGACCGCAGATCGTGCTCGACGATATCGATTTCACGCTCGTCGAGGGCGAGATCGTCGGGTTGCTCGGTCGTTCTGGTTGCGGCAAATCCACCCTTCTCCGTATCGTCGCCGGGCTGGTACCAGCGACACGCGGCAAGGTGCTGTATCGCGGCCAGGTGATTCGCGAGCCCTCAAAAGGGATTTCAGACCTTCGCGTTGCTCCCCTGGCTTACGGTCTTGCAGAACGTGCAAGCCGGGCTGGACGCGCAGCAGGTTTCCGAAGCCGAGGCACAACGGCGTGCCTTGTCGGCCATCGGACTGATCGGTCTCAATGGTTTCGAGAACGCCTACCCGCGTGAGCTGTCCGGCGGTATGCGCCAGCGTGTCGACTTCGCGCGTGTCTTGGTGGTGGAACCTGATCTCTTGCTGATGGACGAGCCATTTTCGGCGCTCGATGTGCTGACTGCGGAGACGCTGCGCTCGGACCTTGTCGATCTCTGGCCGGAACGGAAGCTGGCGATCCGCGCGATATTGATGGTGACACATAATATCGAGGAAGCGGTCTTCATGTGCGATCGTATCCTGGTGATGTCATCGAACCCAGGACAAATCAGTGCGGAGATCGCAGTGTCGCTGTCGCATCCGCGCAACCGTCTCGACCCGGAATTCCGGTCTATCGTCGATGACATCTATGCGCGCATGACCGCCGGCCCGGCGCCCACTCGGGGCACCAAGAACGTCGCGCCGACCGCCAGCCTGACCACATGGCTTCCGGTCATCGGGGCTCCCCGGATCGTGGGATTGACCGAGACCGTGGCCGGGCCCCCGTTCGACGGTAGCGCCGAGCTATCCGCGTTGGCGACGCATCTCCGTCTGAATGTGGCGGGGCTGTTTCGCGTGGCCGAAGTGGCACAGATGCTTGGCTTCGCCGAGCTCGGCGACGGCATGTTGCGACTGACGGCGGCAGGACATGCCCTTGCAGCGTCGGAGATCCAGAACCGCAGCAAGCTGTTCGCGGAGCCGTAACCGGTTGGGGCCGTTATGCCGAGATATTCTCTTATGATCACAGACAAAGGCTGTTCAGCCTCTCAAGGCCATGGAAACAAGCCGGATAATTCAGCGGTGCGCGCTGACGAAGTTCAGCAGATCATTCTCGACTGGCGGTTTTTCGAGCACTTTTTCGATACCAAGCTGCGCCGCCCGGGTGGCAATCGCCGGGGACGGCGAACCGGTGATCAGCAGCACGGGGATGGCTGCACCGGTGGAGCGCAGCCTTGCTGCAAGCTCCAGCCCCGTCATCTGCGGCATATGGTGGTCGAGAATCAGGCAAGCATGCTTTGTCGCGCGGTCTGCAAGGAAAGCCGCAGCCGACGCGTAGGTGACCACACGGCGACCGGCGACTTCGAGCAGGAACTTCAACGAGTTCGAGGACAGCAGGATCATCATCGATGACCGCCACGGCACCTGCGTTGTTGTCGACCATGCGCCTACCTGACCAAGCCCGCCTGACGAAGACCCAATTCCTTCGTGAAGCTGGGTTGGTGAATTTGGCTGCTTTTAGCCCGGTTGCGTTGAGGCAAATCAATCAATTCGGGTCGCGCGGGCTCATCGTGCCCACCTGAACAGACCCTTCAGGGTGGGGGACCGTCAGGCGGAAAACGGTGCCCCCGCCGGTCCGATCTTCGGCTCGAAGATCGCCGCCGTGCGCCTCGACGATGGTGCGGCACACCGACAGACCTACTCCCATCCCATTCGGCTTGGTGGTGACGAACGGCTGGAACAGCCGCGCTCGGACCTGGGGCGCCAGGCCAGGGCCGGTATCCGCGACGCTGATCTCGACCATCTCGCCCAGGCGAGTTGTGGCGATGAAAAGCTCGCGACGCGTCGAATCCGCCATCGCCTCCACCGCGTTGCGCATGAGATTCAGCAGGACTTGTTGGATCTGGATCCTGTCAATCACGGCATTCGCGGCGGCACGGTCCACCCTTATGCTCAGCTTCAATTCTTCGCCGACGCCGATCAGTGCCAGCGCGCTCGCCTCCTCAATGATCTTCGCCAGGTTTTCGACGCTCCGTTCCGCCTCGCCCTTCTTCACGAGGTCGCGCAGTCGCTGAATGATCTGCCGCGCACGATCGGCCTGCTCCGCGATCCGCTCCATCGCATGCTGTGCGCCCTGCTGGTTGTCGGCGGCGAGCAGCCGCCGCGCGCCGCTCAGGTAATTGCCCATCGCCGTCAGGGGTTGGTTGACCTCATGGGCCAATGCCGAAACCATCTGGCCAAGCTCGTTCAGGCGCGCGACGTGCACCAGTTCGGACTGGAGTTCGCTGAGGCGGCGCTCACGCTCCTGGCGTTCCGTCAGATCGCGCACGAAACCGGTGAACAGGCGCTCCCCGGCCAGCTTTACCTCCCCGACCGCAAGTTCCGCCGGGAACGTGCTGCCGTTCTTGCGCTGACCCACGACGATACGGCCGATCCCGATGATGCGCCGCTCGCCCGTCGAGAGATAGCGCGCCAGGTAGCTGTCGTGCTGCTCGCGATAGGGCGACGGCATCAGCACGCTGACATTGCGCCCCACAACCTCTTCGTGGCTGAAACCGAACAAACGCTCAGCCGTTGCGCTGAAGGACTGGATAAGGCCGCGCTCATCAATAACGACAAGGGCGTCCGGCACGGTGTCCAGGATCGAGCGGAGCAGTTCCTCGCGTCGCTGCAGCACCTGCTGGACCTGCTGCATTTCGCTCAGATCGCGGGCAATCTTGGAGACGCCCACGATCCTGCCGTCCGCATCACGGATCGGCGAGATGGTGAGCGATACGGGAATGATCGTGCCGTCCTTGCGACGCCGCAGCGTTTCGAAATGCACCAACCGTTCGCCGTGGCGGACCCGGCCCAGGATCGAAGCTTCCTCGTCGACCTGCTCCGGTGGGATGATGACGGTGATAGGCCGGCCGACCACTTCATCCGCCGTGTAGCCGAACATTGCTTCGGCGGCCTTGTTCCAGGATGTGACGGTGCTGTTCAGGTCCTTGACGATGATCGCGTCGTCCGATGATTCGGCGATGGCCGCGAGCCGCAAGCGCGCCTCGTCCGCCGGCATCTGTTCCCGCAGGGCGCTATTATGCTCGGACAATGAAAACCCCCCTCCGCCTCAACCGCACGAACCCGGGCAGCCGCCGGGGATAGAAGGATAGCGGTCCAGGCGTATCCCGTCACGCCGCGAAGCCCCGACCGATGCACGACGTCATCGATTGACCCACATCAATGAGCCTCTCGTGCGAGGGGTTCAGCCTTTGGCCATGCTCGACGGTGTTCCCGAGGAAGGCCCGACATGCCCCCACATCGCAGGCTGCTGATCGTCGTCGCCGACGGCGAGCATGCCCGGTTCGTTCGACCGGGGCCGGGTAATGCATTGTATAGCGACGCTACGTTTGACTCGGTTTTGGCCCATAAGCGCTCAGCAGACATGGGTTCTGATCATCCCGGCGCTTCATTCCACACCGGGTCGTCGGCGCACCATGCCCAGGCACCACGACACGATCCGCATACGATGGGAAAGGAGAAGTTTGCGCACCGCATCGGCAGCGAACTCAATGCGGCAGCCGCCCGGCTGGAATTCGATGAGCTCGTCATTGTCGCGCCGCCGCACGTCCTGACCGCAATCCGTGACCGTCTCGACGCCGCTACACGCGCCACGGTCACCGGCACCCTGAAGAAGGATCTGGTCAAGGTGCCAGACGACGAACTCTGGCCGCATGTCGCGCATTGGGTGCGGCCGGTGCATCGAGCCACGGGGTGAAAACGTCCGGGCGGTAGCGCACTCGACAGTTGCCTCTCTCCAGCTTGAGGAACACAGCAAATTGTAGGCGTTACGTTATCGCCGGAGCAGATCCGACAGGCTCGGCCGGATGTCCGGCGGTGGCTTGAGCAGCAGATTGCCGACGCGCCTGGGCTTCGCGCCGAGGCGGCATTGGATGGTGCCGGGCATTGTCTCGTTGCCGATGCGACTGCCAAGAGTATCCCGAGGCTGTGGCAGGAGATCGTGGCCGCTCATGATCTGGCCCGAACGGAGGCTGTAGCTGCGACCGATGCCACGCGGCATGCGCCGGAGGCGTTCCAGTCGCCGTATGCGATCTCTGTTGCTCGGTCCCGGCGCCGCACGGGGGCGGCGCCGGCAGTTGACGCCGGCCGGAGCGCGTCAACACCGGCTGGCGAGTGCGTCGCTCGAAGGATCCCGCCGGACCCACTCGCCGCCCAGCTTGCGGTATTGCCGCTTCACTGCTCCCCAGGCGATGCGATGGACGGTCGCTTCATCCAACTCACCCGACAGCGCCCGCTGATGCCAGGCATTGTTGAAGGCGGCGCGGTAGATGTCCTGGGCGTGCGGCGGCAGCGCGCCCCGTACCGCCGGCGGTAGATCCTCGTTCCGGTTGTAAGGCATAACCGGCTCTCCTGGCGTCGCTTTTCATCCGCGGTCAGTCTGCGACCGCACGACCATCCGCACAATCGGATACATCAAGGGTCTACACATCACGCATCCAGTATCAATCGCGTCCCGTCGCCTTAGCGCCGGTTGCGAGCACCAGGCGAACCAGATCGGGAAGGCTGCGAGCTTGCAGCTTTTCGAACACTCGCGCGCGGTGCACCTCGATCGTGCGCGGACTGGCGCCGAGCTCCTTCGCGATCGCCTTGGTAGGCCATCCGGTCACTAGCAGCTCCAGCACCTCGCGTTCCCGTGGCGTCAGCGCGGCAATCCGGGCAGCCGCGGCAGCAGTGGCGGATTTGGCCTCCTGACATCGCTTGCTCTGCTCCAGCGCCCGGCGCACTGCGTCGAAAAGCTGTGCGTCGCCAAAAGGTTTCTCGAGGAAGTCGACCGCACCGGCTTTCATCGCGCGAACCGCCACGGGAACGTCGCCTTGCCCGGTCATGACGATAACCGGCAGCGTGATACCGCGATCATTCAGGCGCTGCTGCAGTTCCAGGCCGTCGATCTCGGGCATGCGGACATCGGTCAGCACGCAGCCGCCTGACGGCGGGGCCGCCGCCAGAAACGCCGCGGCGCTGTCATGCGTGCGGACAGCGAAGCCAGCCGATTCGAGAAGCATGCGAAGCGAGTCACGGATCGCCGCGTCATCGTCAACGATATGAACTGTCTCCGCCGTCCCCATCCATCCGCCCGTACGTAGGATCCCGTACGCAGCATACCGAATTTCGGCCCGCCAGACGCCCCTGTAGTGCTGTCCGTAGCGACAGGTGGTGCAACAGAGCGGAGGACACAATGCTCGCTACGGTCCAGACAATCGACCAACAGTCACGGCCCGCCATCTGGCGCGCCGGCGTGACCCCCAGGCCAGCCAAGCCGCACGTTCTGGAGTTGCTGGAGCCGCAGGCGATCACCGTGCGCGCCGACCGCGACGAGGAGATCGTCGCCCAAGGCGACGCGGCGGCGTACTGCTACCTGGTCGTGAGCGGGTGCGTCCGGACCGTCAAGCTGATGGAGGATGGCCGCCGTCAGGTCGGCGAGTTTTTGTTTCCCGGCGATCTCTTTGGCTGGGAGGCACTGGACGAGCACGACTTCGCCGCGGAAGCCGTGACGCCGGTTACCCTGCGTCGCTACTCGCGCCGCAGCGTCGACGCACTGGCCGACCACGACCTGGATTTTGCCCGCCGACTGCGTGAGCTTACCGCCGGTCAGCTCCGCGCCGGGCGGGAACGCATGGTGCTGCTGGGGCGCAAGACGGCGTCCGAGCGCATCGCCAGCTTCCTTCTCGAGATGGCTGGGCGGATGAACCCGGACGGGTATGCGCTGATCGAACTGCCAATGGGGCGCGCCGATATGGCCGATTATCTCGGCCTGACGATCGAGACGGTCTGCCGCGGCCTGACTCAGCTTCGCCGGCACGGAACCATCGCCGTGGAACGGGCCAAGGTCATGATTCGCGACCGCTCCGCGCTCGGCCTGGCCGGGTGCGAAGTGGTGCACTAGCGCGACCGGTCGCGTGGAGAGGTGCACGATGATCGCTGCTGACCTCATGTCCCGCTCGGTCGTTGCGATCAGCCCGGATGCGCCGCTCGCGCAAGCTATCCGACTCATGACCGATCGCCGGGTCAGTGGGCTTCCGGTGATCGATGCGGAGGGACGGGCGGTCGGCATGCTGACGGAAGGCGATCTTCTGCGTCGCGTGGAGACCGGCACCGAAGGCAAAGCTCCTGGCTGGTTCGCCAGCTTCTTCTTCCCTGGGCAACAGGCTGAGCGATACGTTCACACGCACGGCAGACGCGTGGCGGAGGTGATGACACAAGACGTGATAAGCGTCGAAGAAGAGACCCCGCTTGCCGAGGTCGTGGCATTGATGCAGCGCAGGCGGATCAAGCGGCTGCCAGTGCTACGGGGCGACAAAGTGGTCGGCATCATCAGCCGAGCCGATCTGGTTCGGGTTGTCGGCGATGCATTAGCCGAGGGCGCGGTGACGGCGGACGACACCGCAATCAGGAAGTCGATTATCGAGGAGATCGCCCAGGCACCCTGGGCACCGAGGACATCGGTGAGCGTCGCAGTGGAGAACGGTGTTGTCCTGCTGGACGGCTGCGTATTCGACATGCGGGGGCGCAGCGCAATCGGCGTGCTAGCAGAGAATGTGCCGGGTGTCAAGCGTGTGGAAAATCGTCTCATCTGCATCGAGCCCGCAACCGGTATGCTGATCTACGATCCGGATGATGTGGGCAGCGCCGCTGCCGGCCAAGCCTAGCTTCGAAGGATACTCCCATGGACACGTTGGCGCCCGCTGTTGCGGGAACGACATGGGCTGCCCAGGCCGCGGCCATGGCGCAGAAACAACGTACCGGGGATGCACTGGACGCTCTGGTGCACGCCGCTGAAGCCCGCGCCACGTATGGCCTGTCTCCTGTCGCACAGGGCCTCGCCTTCATCGACTGGGCGACCCATCTTGCCAACGCACCCTTTCGGCGCCTCGGATTGGCGAAACTCGCGCTCCTGCAGTCGTCCCGCCTGTTCGAGGCCGGTTGGGGTCGGACGGCGATAACGCCGGCACCAGGCGACCACCGGTTCCAGTCAGCCGGGTGGCAGACCCAGCCGTTCAACCTGATCCACCAGGCTTTTCTGCTCAGCGAGGAGTGGTGGGCCGCTGCAGCCTCCGCTCCCCAGGGGACTGCGCGTGCCGATGATCGACTCGTCTCCTTCGCGGCGCGGCAGTGCGTGGACGTGTTCTCACCATCGAACGTGCCCTGGCTGAACCCCGAGGTGATCGACGCAACCGTCGCCACGTCCGGCGAAAACCTTCGGCGCGGGATGATGAACTGGCTGGAAAACGTCCGCGAGGCGTTGGGCGGCACGCCCCCATCGAATGGCTTCGTGATCGGGGAAAATCTCGCCGCCACTCCCGGGAAGGTGATCGTCCGCAACGAGCTGATCGAGCTTATCCAGTATGCGCCAGCCACGCCGCGCGCCTACCGCGAACCGATCTTGATCGTGCCGGCCTGGATCATGAAGTACTACATCCTCGATCTTTCGCCGCACAACTCGCTGATTCGCTGGCTGGTCAGCCAGGGCCATACGGTGTTCGCCATCTCGTGGCGCAACCCGGGAGCGGAGATGAGCGAAACCTCGATCGAGGACTCCCGGACGAAAGGGGTGCTCGCGGCGCTCGATGCCGTGGGATCGGTCTGTGCGGGGGCGCGCACGCACGCGGTGGGCTATTGCCTTGGTGGTACGTTGCTTTCAATCGCGGCTGCGGCACTTGCGCGTGACGGCGACCGCCGGCTTGCCAGTGTCACGTTGTTCGCGGCACAGACAGACTTTACCGAGGCTGGCGAGTTGCAGCTTTTCATCACCGAGCTCGAGAGTGCCGAGTTCTCGGCTACTTTCCGACGGCCCATCGCTTGCGCTCGTAGTCTTCGAGCCACGGCTCCATGAGCCGGTCGAATTCCTCGAGCTGTCGTTCGGAGTAGGATTCGGGCGCGCAGTTTTCCAGCCAACCGAACACGTGAATTTCGATCAGGTCGCGGGGCATGTCCGGATGCTCGGCATGGAGGCGTTCCGCCAACTCCTCGATCGAAAGCCGTTTCCCGTCGGTCCAGACGATCTTGCGCCGCCTGGCGTCGACGTTGGCATGGTCCAGCGCGCCGAAGACCAGATC
>CAVYXK010000009.1:0-190531 GCA_963772445.1 uncultured Pseudomonadota bacterium | reverse complement strand
GGGCGCTCACCGCCCAGTGGATCGCCTTGAGCATCGAGCAGAGCCGCTTGATGATGAAGCGAGCCTTGCGACGGCAATGACCCGCGGTGCTATCCTCATCCGATGGGCAAGCGACGCGCAAAACACCCCTTCGAGAACAACCCGTTCACTGACGCCTTCCTCGAATGGATGGGCTCGTCCGAGGGGGAACGCTCGGTCTACGCGCTCGATCTGGTCTTCGCCGCACTGGATAATGCCGACGTTGACCCCAAACGGCGCAAGATCGTCTGGGACGACGGGAAACGGCTGTCGATCGAGCAGTCGGCAGAACGCATCCATGCCGAGCATCCGGACGTGCCGCGCGACTTGATCGAAACTCACGTGCTCGGGTGGCTCGAGGGCTTTGCGCCGGAATCCTACTCCGAACGCCAGCTCGAGGAGCTCGACCGGCTCACTGAGCAGTGGCTTGACGACTACGAGCGAAAGTCACAGGCCGCCAGGAAGTAACCCAGAACTCGGCACTCTCGAGTGGAGAAGAACCTTACCCTTAATACGAAGGAGCTCAGGAATATCGCAAAGCTCTCCAGTATTCTCGCGAGTCCAGAGTTCCGGAGGAATTTCGGCTCAGGAGGCTAGGCGGAAGGCCTCCATTTTATTGGTGTCCTGTCGTTCGATGACGAATTTCGCGAAGGTGTTGCTCGGGGTGGCATTCAAGAGAAATTCCGGCAGGCTCTGGCGCAGGGCATTGGCCACGACCAGCTCCGAGGGCGGGATGCCGGGCCGAATGGTTCGCAGCCAGGAGCCGAAGGAATTCCAGACGGCCTGAGGGAAGGCGACGGCCAGATACTGAAGCAGTCCCTGGCAGACGACACCCGCCTGGATGAAGACGTGGTAGGCGTGGAGCTTGCGTTTGACGGCGTTGCGGTATTCCAGCGACTCACGATGGAGATGTTGATTGCCACTGCGGCGGCGCAGCGGCTTCATGTCGGACATCCAGAAATGGTAGGTAAACGAACCGATCAGCCGCACCGCCTGCTTGAACGTGTGCTCGATCTTGAAGCGCAGACCGTACAGGCGAATGATCTCGATAGCCTCCAAAGAGGTGTCGGTGCACATCAGGAGGCACGAGCCTCTTACTGGATGAATCACCGCCACGAAGCGCACGAGTTCGACCGGCCGGGCGCCACAGCAGGTCGCGGACCCGATACTGGATGGTCACCTGGTGCTCGCCGTAGACGGGACTTTCGGCCTGTTGGAAGCCCTTGGGGTCTTCCAGCAGGGATCTGAGCTTGACCTTGCTGCCATAGACTCTGGGCCGGCCTCTCTTCCGCGGGCCACGCTGCTGGTGGGCGGTGTAGGCGACGGCGTTGGACTTCACCCGCGTGACCAGGTGGTTGTTCTCCTCGAGCAGGCCGGTGACGATCTTGCGCGCGGCATAGTAGGCGTCGGCGACGAAGTAGAAGGGTTCTGCGATGGCGACGATCCCGAGGAGCGCAAGCATCTTGTCGAGCAGGGTGCGGCGATCGCGATTGGACCACACCAACCCTTCGTGGATTCGCATGGCGAGCGGCACGGCGAAGACGCTGGCTGCGGCCTGAACGAGCACGCTCACAGCCTGGAGGGAATGTCCCATGATGAATTCGGGCTTGGTGTTCGACTCGGACTGCTGATGCAGGAGTTTGACCGCCGGCATCTTGCGCCCGCGCTTTGGGATCTTGATGCCGTCGCCGACCACGATACACCTTCCGTTGATGCGCAGCGGCTGCGGGAATAGCCGCAGCACCACCTGGGTCCACAGCGCCGCGAGCCGATCGAGCTTCACGGCGGGGCTGTGAAAGTGATCGACGAGCTTGTTGTAGAAGCGAGCCTCGAGCTTCAGCGCCCGCACGAGGCTGGTTACGCCCAGCAGTTCCGTCCGCACCGTGAAGCCTGCCACGGCGGTGGCGAACCACAGGAAGGTGCGCAGACGCGAGAACGCCGGACGCAGCAGCCAAATCGCATTCCACCAGGGCATCCACAGCGGCATCGGGCCCTCTCAATTCTGTTGCCAGCATAGTATAGCACTGGTATGCTAAACCTATGACAAACAAACGCCTGGCAGTGATCAGAAAGCGCATTGGAAGCATCAAGGCGCAGCTGGCCGGCATTGAAGACATGCGGCCCGGATCGCTCACCCGCCAGTACAAGGATCCAGAGAACCGGAGGGGACCCTACTACCAGCTCAGCTACACGCGGCAGATGAGGAGCCGGACCGAATATGTTCCGCGCGACTATCTGCCCGAGGTGCGGCGTGAGATCCGCAACTATAAGCGCTTCAAGGCGCTCACCGCCCAGTGGATCGCCTTGAGCATCGAGCAGAGCCGCTTGATGATGAAGCGAGCCTTGCGACGGCAATGACCCGCGGTGCTATCCTCATCCGATGGGCAAGCGACGCGCAAAACACCCCTTCGAGAACAACCCGTTCACTGACGCCTTCCTCGAATGGATGGGCTCGTCCGAGGGGGAACGCTCGGTCTACGCGCTCGATCTGGTCTTCGCCGCACTGGATAATGCCGACGTTGACCCCAAACGGCGCAAGATCGTCTGGGACGACGGGAAACGGCTGTCGATCGAGCAGTCGGCAGAACGCATCCATGCCGAGCATCCGGACGTGCCGCGCGACTTGATCGAAACTCACGTGCTCGGGTGGCTCGAGGGCTTTGCGCCGGAATCCTACTCCGAACGCCAGCTCGAGGAGCTCGACCGGCTCACTGAGCAGTGGCTTGACGACTACGAGCGAAAGTCACAGGCCGCCAGGAAGTAACCCAGAACTCGGCACTCTCGAGCAGTATTGTCGGCCCTCGCCAGCGCTTGGTCGGCCGTGACGAGTGCGGTATCGACCTGTCCAAGCCCGGCTAGTCCTTGCGCAAGGACGCCCAGAAACTCAGCATTGCAAATCCGCCAGCCGGTTTGATCGCACTTATCGAGTGCTTTCCGTAGCAAGGCGCATCCTCGCACGAACTCGCGACGCTCGACAAGCGCCTTCCCCTCCCAGCAATTCTCCAGGATCCTCCAGAGAGCCGCATCAAATCCTGTTGCGAGATCCTTCATGGTTGCCACACCCTGATCGGCGCCATCGATATCGCCCGTCATCAACGCGATAGGACACACAGCATAGTGCAGGACCCAGAAAAGCGTGAACCCCGCTTGCGTCAGGAAAGTCCTGGAAAGGAGGACGGATGTAGCCTGAAACCTTTCGGAGCGGTCCAGAGGGTTCAACTCCCTCCCGGTAGAGGCGCAGCCCGCCGGCCGGAAGCGAGCCTTGCACGGGTGACGGCGACGCCGCTCGTGAAGCGTAGGCAGCAGGTACCGAAGCCCGGGGTTGAGCCCCGACATCATGTTCGTGCTGGAGCCTTCGGCGTGTTGGGTCCGGGGGCAGCATCGACAGGACTGCAAATGGCGAGGTCCTGCCGATCCGGCCGGGGTCTGAGAGCCGGGCAGAGGTACGGGATGGAACGCCAGGAAACCTGAGAGATCCCGTGCGTGCCCATGTGCAAACTGCCGGAGAGGGGCATACCGGCTGACCAAAGAGCCCAGGTCCGGAGGCGGCCCCCTGCCGCGCCGGGAGCGCTTCGGCGAACACGAAGACGGGGGAGCATGTGGAGCCCGGAACCGAATCCATAAGGGACCGGGAATGCACGCGCAGGAAGTCGTAGCGCCTTCATAGTACTCGTGAAGTCGGGGAACCGGGACTCACCGGGACCCGATGGAGGGAAGGGAGGCGCCACAGAGAGAGAACCGTTGGCCGGAAACACGGGAGGGGACACTGAACCCCGCAAACCTGTCCACACAAGGACGACGGATAGCCGACTTGGCGAGGCGGCGGCGCGAGGTAGCGTTCATCGCTACACGGCCGCTGGCGAAACTCTCTCGTGAAGAACCGGATGCGGGAAACCTGCTCGTCCGGGTCTGTGAGGGGTGGGGGTGGTAACATCCCCACCTACTCGGCATCGGCGGCTTGTGCGTCTTCGAAACCTATCTGGGCCTGCTCTTTGGCCCGATGCACATACCCTTGCAGACAAAGTACACGGGCCAGTCTCGCTCGGGCGAGTACGTGCTGATCATAGTGGAATAAGATCGTGTGCCGCCGGTTCGGTGGCGCGACATAATTTTCGAGTACGCTCTCGAGGCAATGCCGCGCTTCGCGCAGTCTACCGCCAAATAATAGCGCGGCGCCGAGAAAATGTTCACCGAGAAGAGTGAAGGCTTGGTCGCCGGTGCGTTGTGCGACCGTGGAGAACCGCTGCGCTATGGATTGGGCCACGCGGTATTCCCCGCTGTTATTTTCCATCGACCACTGCGCCCAGAGTGCCCGCAGTTCAGCCTCGACGTCATTCACGCTCTCGGCAAGCTCCCGCACCTTGGCCAAAACAGTCCTGGTCCTTTCGGCAGGCCCCATTGTCAGCGTAAGCGCGATGCCAAGCGCGATGAGCAGCCGACGTTCGAGCGGCACAGACAGATTGAATCCGGATGCAAGAACGTCTACCGCATGCTCCGCCCGCTCGCGGCATTCGGTTACGAGCGCTAAATGCAGCCATACGGGCGCAAACGCCGCCGTCAGGGCAATGCCGATCGCCGCGTCTCCCGCGGGCGAGAACGACCAGTCGAGCGCCGCGCGGACATTGTCGATCTCTCGTCCATACCTGGCCACATCGTCGCTGGATATCCGTAACACAGGGTTCGTCTCGTCCGGGTACTATGAGGCGACTGAAGAACTCCGCGTGCCGACGTGCCAGTGTGCTGGCCTCGCCACTTATGGCGAGCTTTTCAAGCGCATATGCCCGGATCGTCTCAAGCAGCCGCCATCGACCGACCGCGGAAGATCCGTCCCGGCTCAAAAGCGACTTGGTGACGAGGCTCACGATGCCTTCGCCGACGACTACCGGGGCATCGTCGCCCTCGCTTGTGACGACAGTCGCCGCTTCTAGCGTGAAGCCGGCGGAGAAAACGGCCAGGCGACACAGCAAGCGTCGTTCTGGCTCAAGAAGGAGTTCGTAACTCCAATCTATCGTTGCACGCAGGGTCTGTTGCCGCGGCAGCGCCGTACGACGCCCGCCGGTTAGTACCGCAAAACGGTCGTCGAGTTGAGCGGCAAGGCCCCTCACACCTAGGGCAGCGATCTGCGCGGCCGCCAGCTCGATTGCGAGCGGCACGCCATCGAGTTTGCGGCATAACTCAACCGTGGCGGGGAGGTTGATATCAGCAAGGACGAAATTGTCGAGCGTTGCCATCGCTCGTTCGTTGAACAACTCGACCGCGGGAAAGGCCAGCGCTTTGGCCACTGTGAGACCGCTCCCCTCCGGCGGAACTTCCAGCGGCGGCACGCGCAATAACCATTCGCCCTCGGCCCGCAGCGGCTCCCGGCTGGTTGCCAGAATGGCCAATTGCGGCGCTGCCTTCAGCATCGTCTCGACGGCTGTTGCGGCGTCGTCGATAACGTGTTCGCAGCAATCGAGCACTATCAATGCGCGCTTATCCGTAGCCAGGCCACAAGGCTACTTAGCGGGTCTCCAATGCTCGGCGTGCTCGCCAAGACGGCACTGATCGCGCTCGGTACAAGCGCGGGATCTTGCAGCGACTCCAGGCTGACAAACCAGACGCCGTCGGCAAAGGAGCCGCTCAATACGTCAGCGGCCGCAACCGCGACTGTCGTTTTTCCTATACCGCCCGGACCGACAATCGTCAGGACGCGTTGTCGAGCAACGCGCTCCACTACCGTGGCGACGATGTCATCGCGGCCGATCACGCGAGTCAGTTGTGCGGGGAGATTGCCGACAAGGGCAGGCCGGCTCGGCGGCGTTGCGGTCGCCTGCTGGTGCTCGCGCGTCACCCGCGCGACGAAGCTGTATCCTCGGCCCGGCACGTTATCGATGAAGCGGTTGCCGTCCCGGCCGTCGCGCAGCCCCTTGCGCAGCTTAGCGACATGGACGCGTAACGCGCCCTCGTCTACCACCGTGTCGGGCCAGACGCGGCTGATCAACTGGTCCTTACGGACTGTTTCGCCAGCGCGTTCAACCAATGTGACCAGGATCTCGAGCGCTCGACTGCCGAGCGGCAGCGGCTTCCCGTCTTCAAGTAGCAACCGTTCCGCGGGATTCAGCCGAAACGGGCCAAAGGTGAAGACGGCATTATCCACCACCCATCGTCCTTCAAAAAGGTCCGATCGCGGTATGCTCGGCAATTCGGCCCCGACCCGCCCCCTTGAGACCGGCGCCAACCTACCGACCAGCCAATCCTATTATCAACCATTCGCCAAATCGCGCAAAGGCCGTGGATGTGTCGCTCGCGCAGGCGATTCCCCACCCCGCCCCATCCAACGAGTTTGCCCACTGGCGACACCCATTCGGGGGATGCGACGGTCATCGGGGAACGGTTCTCCGCCTGGCCGTCCCTCTGGCCGGGCCGGCGCGGGCTTTTCCGGCCTGCTGGAAGCCGGGGGATCGTCTTTCGCGGGGTCCCGCAGCCTGTCGCGTGGTCGCACCGCCAGGCTCTCAACTCTCTTTCGACCTCAGCCTCCGCCGCTCATTCCTCCGCCGTTTGCCGGACCGCACCCCCATTCGGGGCATGCAAGATATCGGGTATGGTAGAGGCCAGGGGAACATGGGATGGTCGCTCGCCCGGATGGCAGACTGGGGCCTCCCGCGAGGCAGCCGGTCGGCGGCAGTTGATGAGAGGCAAGCTGCCACAGATCCTTCTCACCAAGATCCTGCCGCCACGGCGCCCAGCAGGCCTGATCGACCGGCGGCGCCTGGTCGTCTTCCGGATCTAGAGCCAGCCACGCTACAGAATTGCCACTGCGATGGAGGTAGTCCGCCCAGGCCGCCGCGAGCGTGGCACGCGCCTGCACGCTTTCTATTCTATATCTCCCATGCCTTGCGCCGTGCGCGCAGCCTCGGCGCGGCGGCAATCGCATTGATTTCGGACGACCTGGTCACCGGGCTCGAGACGAAGCAGCTGGCGGTGGTCACCGCGGGCGCGGGGTTCGGCAAGACCGTCTCACCGGCTCCGGCCAACACTGTCCTCGTAACGTTGGTTAACGAGCTGACGGATGCTGATGACGACGTCTTTCTATTTCTCGATGATTACCACTGGATTGCCAACCCCGGAATTCATAGCGCTCTCGAATTCCTGCTGCAGTACGCGCCCCGGCAATTCCATCTCGTATTGACCTCCCGCAGTGCGGTTCCGTTGCCGTTGGCACGTCTGCGTACCGAAAACCAGCTTGTGGAGATGGATGGATCTGCCCTACGCTTCGACCGCGAAGAGACGCAGAATTTCCTCGAACACGAGAATCTCTGCCTGCCGGAACCAGCGGACGTAGCGATCGTCAATGCCGAGACTGAGGGCTGGCCAGCCATGCTGAGGATCGTCACGTCCACGTCGTCTCAGTCCAGAACGGATTTCGACCAACACATTCGCCGGTTGTCTGGCTAACAACGCCCGATCGGTGACTATCTCGCGGAGATGATGGCCGGCCTTCAGTACCGAGATGGTCCTCCTAGGTTGGCATGACGCGGCGGCGCGGCCGCCGCGTCGTCTTCGGCGTCTCGGTCCTCGGTGATGCACCGCCGATCGTCGAGAGGCGGAGCGGACCAACCCGTATCTCTCATCCCAGCATGCCGCCGGAGAGGTTGGCGACCTTGCGCCCCAGGCCAGCCGTCAGCGCCGGGACGCCACCGGCGATCAGCAGTTCATGAAAATCTGAGCGCTGCACGGCGACACTGCTGATCGAACCATCCGTCAACACGTCCACCACCTGCCATCCGGCGGGGCCGCTGCGCATGACGTAGTCTAGCTTCACCGGCGAGTCATTCGACTCGCACCAACCGGGTCTGAACCACCACTGCGCCGTTGCCGACAGCGCGCACCGACGATAGGACCTGGAAAGTCTGACCATTGTAGCTGTTGAAGTTCGAAAGGTAGCTGGAAATCGTGTAGCGGCGGAATGCCGTCGCGACTTCCGCCTTCTGCGCCTGGGGCAGTGTCGCCCATGACAGACCGATCGAGGCCGCAAGCACCGCATCGAGGTTGAAGACCTGCTCGATTACCGGGGCGAGCGCGCGATAGCGCTCAGTGAATGGCGCGCGGTCGCCCGCCTTCTTCGCCGCGAGCAAGGCGTCGTCAAGGTGCTCAATCGGCACCCTCGCCGAAGCGTCCGCGGTTTGGGCACCCGCTGGCTGCCACGCAACGGGGACGGCAAAAACGGCGATCGCGAGACCCAGCAGGTTACGGCGTCCTATTGTGGGGACACGGTGCATCATCATTGCTCCTCCTCCTATAAACTCCGATAGTCACGCCAGACCGCATGTTGCGGTCAGATGTCCCGTGAACGGGCGCCATATCACCGTGGCACCCAGCGCTGGGATGCCAATGAAGGCGCGCAGGTGCAGGTTGCCGCGTTCATCCACCCAGAGCATCGCCTGATACGTGCTTCCCTCACGCGGATCGGTGATCTCACCCAGCCAGGTGCCGTCCGTTTCAGGTTTTTCGTTGGTGATGATGGTGAGGCCGCACTGTGGCCGTCCGTGCATATCGGTCGGCATTGGCGCCGTTGCCTCGCGATCGATACCGACAATCTCGCCGCAGAGCACGTCGCCGCATTGCGCGTTTTGGACGACGCCATGGCCATTTCCCGTCAACCAGGTACCCTGAGGGCTGGCCGCGAGAGCCGCCGATGCCGACGATACGATCAGTCCGATCGCAAGTATGGCTGCAAAGCACGAACGTCCATGCGATCTGGCGTGCCGGAACATTTGACTTATCCCCGGTTTTCAGGTCCCTGGAGAACGCTGTTCGTCGGCGGCATCATGTAAGCGCCGGACCCGGTGCGGTCGCCTGGACTCCGGGCGCAGCCCGCGCCAAGGGCAGCTAGTTCCATAACTGACAAAGGCTGAGTTTTCATGCCATGCTTCGAGCGAGCGGCAGGTAAACCCGGCGATCGGTTCGGTAAGTGACTGTTTGACACTCGACGGCAGAAATGATGGATCGACGGAGACACCGGCGCAGTCGTACGCCCCCATCCCCGTTACCTGACCCTCAGCGCCGACACCTTCCGGAAAGAACCAGAAATTGGCCCGGCCCGACGCGATGTCGTCGGCTTGCCCTCCAGCCACGGTGATCCGCGCGTTGCTGCCTTTGTCCCGCACCCAGATGAGCGAGACTTCGGGGCGCGCGACGCTCCACTGCACCGTAGCCTCGGCCTTGCACTGCACAAATTCGACCCTGACGTTGTCCGTGCACGTGAACCGTGAGCTGACCGCCTGGTCGTCCGAACAGGGCCTGAATGTGCTCTCTAGCGATGTGTCGCTCATGGCAGCCTTCTGTCAGCCAAGCTCGTTGACAGGGTTGCCAGATCCGGGCCGCCAAGCGTGAGTTATCCTGTGCTACGTGTTGCAGCGGCCGACATGCGGGACGGATCACAGATTCACCCGCGTTTGCTACGGCGATTGACACCTTTAACAGCCGAGTCAGCTTGTAGAGCCACGTTTTGCAATTCTTCAGGATTCTTTGCAGGGAACGCGCAGCCCGCGACGGGGCTGACTACCGGGGGTTGCGCCAACGGGCCATTTTACAACCCGCAGGTGGGGCCAACTCGAAGCGTTTGGTGAGCCAGGTCGAAAAGTCCGCGCGCTTCGGCTGCTCAGTCCCGCTCGTGCCAGACCCGCGCGAGGCTCATGGCCGCGCGCAGCTCCCATGACAACGCCTGCTGTCGTCTGGCCAGCTCGAGCGAACGGACGAAGCACTCTTCACGGCGCCCTCATCGCTTGCAGCGTGCGCCAGACGTCCCCAAACGACACCTATTCGTGGCGCAGTATCGCGAGCCCGGAGACGGCTATAAACCAACCAGACCAGTGACGCTCAACTCAGCGTATACGGCGTCGATAGCGAAGGGCGTTCGTGATCGATCCGTGAACCTCCGGGCTCTACCTCCGTGAGCAGCTCGGCTATCAGGGCATCGGTCGTCAAAATCGCGTGTGCAAAGGTCGGCCCGTTGATCTCGTGTGCAGCGTGCATTGCCTCGGGGCTGAACGCCGCAGTCGCGTCCCGCACCAGCGTGACGTGATAGCCGAGTTCAGCGCCGCAGCGGGCGGTCGCCTCCACGCAAGTGTTGGCCATGGTTCCCACTACGATGATCTTTTCAGTGCCCCGTTGCTTGAGCTGCAAGTCAAGGTCGGTATCGGCAAATCCGTTCTGGCCCCAATGCTGTTTGACTATGATGTCACCGGCTACAGGCACAAGATCGGGATGCCAGTCCCCGCCCCAAGTCCCATCGGCAAAGTCTGCGGATCGATCGCTCGCGATTTGCGAAGGGTTCGGGTATCGCCAACCGTCATAGTCTCCCTCACACCACCGTCGATGCGGCACGTAGAAAAGCCGAATCCCAAGCTTTCGTGCCGTGACGACGAGCGCGCGTAGGTGCACAACCAAGTTGACCGACTCGGCGACTGCCTTAATCTTCGGCCACAGCTTGCCGCCTTCGCTGAGCAGATCGTTGTAAGGGTCAACCAACAGCAGCCCCGTTCGGTTGACGGGGTAGTGCGTACGCGACACGAGCATCTCCAAAACCTAGTGCAGTAGAGGGTCGGCGCCCGTCAAGGAGGGGGCGGAGGAGGCGCCGGTGGGAATAATGTGGCGGTCTCGCTGGAGCGCGAAATTAAGAGTTGTAAATCTCTGTCACGCGGTGGCTCGGCGTGGAATAAGGAGCCCGTGAAGTGAGCCTACGATCGGGACCCCCCGGAATCGAGGGATTGGCCGCCCCGTTGCCTCGGCGGATGCCGGTCCTCCTCCTCGCGGCCAAGCGCGGCAAATGGCGACGATTTCCGGCGTGTCCGCCGAAGCGCCTCGGCTGGCAGGTACAATGCCGCTCGGCCGCATTCCGCTCTATCGGGGCGCACACCCGATGAGGCGTATCGACGGCAGCTCGGCGAAGTGGAGATAGAGCGAATGGCGGCCTGACGAAACCCAGAACCAAGCTTAGCCCCGCCGCCAAACTGTCTAGAGGATGGGGACCACCTCAGCTTCCCCGGGCTTGATCCAGGGTCGGTTTATGAAGCGAACCGGGCGAGGGTCGGCCGGCTGCCGCGCACCCTCATCCCGCCGCACAGCGCGCGGTGACCTCTCCCGCAGAGCGGGAGAGGTGTAAATGCGGCTCCACACGGCAGGAAATCGATCTAGGCCAGCAGCCGCAGCCGCATCTGTCGCTCCTCTATCGTATCGAGCGCCGTCTCTATCACCAGCCGCGGCAGCATTCGCAACAGCCCGCGACGTTGCAGCCGCAAGACCTGCGGCCGCGCCTTCTCTCCGCCCAGCTCGCGCACCAGCCCATCGACATCAGCGAGCCCATCGATCAGCCCCAACCGCAAAGCGCGCTCGCCCAACATGAAACCGCCGTCGAACAGCGCGCTCTCGTCGCGGCTCAGCCGTCCGTCCCGGCGCGTCCGCACCCAGGATTTGAACCGCTCGTGCAGTTCTTCCAGCAATGCCCGCGTGAATGCGACATCTTCCGGTCGTTCCGGCAGAAACGGATCGAGCCGTGCCTTGTTCTCGCCGGCCGTGTAGAGCCTTCGCTCGACACCGATGTGCTCCAACAGCTCGCTGAACCCGAAACCGCCGCCGCGCACGCCGATCGATCCCACTATGCTCATCGGGTTGGCGTGGATGTGATCCGCGGCACAGGCAATCCAATATCCACCAGATGCGCCGACATCCCCGATCACCGCATGGACCTCGACCTTGGCCTTTTCGGCGCGTCGCCGGACCAACGTGGCGATCAGGTCCGACTGCACAGGGGAGCCGCCAGGGCTATCGATGTGCAGGATCACCGGGCGACCGCGCGCCGTGTCAAAGGCACGCTCGATCAGCGGACCGGCACCACTCAGGTTCAGCAATCCCGGCCGAGGCGCAATCAGCCCGTGCAGCTCGACCACATTGATACGCGGACGCCGCCGCCAGAACATCAGGCCGGGCATCAGGCCGCCATTTCCGCGGCTGCCATGCCGCTGAGCCAAGCACCGCCGACAGTGCCGCCGAACGGTGTGTTGCAGGCCTCGCCGGCGAAAACCAGCCGCCCGCCGGCGAGCGGCTCGGCAAGTTGCGAGCGCGCGCCGGCGCAACCCGGTCGGGCATAGGCATAGGCCCCGCGCACGAACGGATCCGCGTCCCAGCGCGTCACCAGATGGCTGCCGCCCGCGAACAGGCGATCGACGCGCCCGCCGAAGATGCGTCGCAGCTCGCCCAGCGCGAAATCGACCGCGGCAGCATCGCCCGCTCGCGCCAGCTCCCACGCTATCGAGCCACCGATCCACCCCTGCACGTAGTCGCGTCGGTACGGCCAGCACTGGAACGGCATCAGCGGCTCGCCGTTACGCTCCACCCTGTGGTCAACCGAGCAATGCAGCGGCAGGTCCAGCCGATCCGGTCCAGTGGCCCGCACTGCCACTTTCATCGCCAAACCCATTGGCAGCCCGTGCAAGCAATCCTGCACCGCCGCCGGCAGGTTCGGATCGAACGCGATCCCGCCGGCCGCCAGCACGCCGGTCGAGACAGTCAGGATGCAGGAACGGGTGCGAATCGTCCCATGATCGGTTTCAACCGCAACCGGATCGTCCCAGCGCACCCGCCGCGCCGGTGTGTTGAAGCGGACATCGAGCCCGTCGGCAAGGCGAGCAACGAACGCACCAATGCCGCCCTCTGGCACCAGGTTGCTGCCGCTAAGTACATTGGCCTGCCAGTCGGCAAGGCTGAACCGGTCCGCATCGGCTGCGCAGACCACCGGGCCTTCCCACGCTTCGATCGTAGCCGCCCAGGGATCATCAGGGAGACTCCGTGCCACAGCCGAGAGCAGCGGGTCCGGCAGGCCCGGACGCAGCAGGGCCGCCGCGGCGCGCTCGAAGCGGGCCCAGGCGGCATCGTAGTCGGCCAATTCAGCGTCCGTCGCCAACCGCGAGCCGATGAAGGTGCGCTTCTGCCGCAGCTCGTCGCTGCGCAGCAGCCGTTGCCCAAGCGCCTGCGCAATCGGCACTAGCGGATTCCGCTCGGCAGCGTGCAGCCACACCGCGCCCATGTCGAACCATACCCCGCCGAGTTCTCGAGGATGCGTGGTCCAGGCACGCCCGCCGGCACGCCCGGATGCCTCCAGCACCAAGGCGCTTCGCCCAGCCTGGCGCAAGGACGTGGCGGCACCAAGCCCGGCGGCGCCGGCGCCGATCACCACCACATCGACATCGCCCATTGGTCCCTCATCGCCTGGCCAGGATGAGGCAAGTGGCCCAAACACCGCCCTCCGGCAAGTCTACTGCGGTCAGGGCTTTACACTGGCGAGCCGGTTCGACGACCGCTTTGGTGGAAAGCGGAAGTTCCCAGGGCGCCTTCCTCAATGAGGAAGACGCGCCAATAGCCGTTATTCGACGGCGTAGGCGGGCGCGGTAACAGAACAGAACCGACGCTTCCATGGTGCAACGATGATCCAGGTCAGCCGCGATAAGAAGCGCTATCCGGTTGCCAAGCTCATCACCGTGGTGAATTCGCTTCACGCCGAAGGCCAATGCGGAGGGGTGGTCAGTGCGGCAATGAGGTCGGGAGGCATTGCCGGCCATTCATCGTGGATTTTCCAGGCTGAACATCCGACGCGGGTGATCGTAGGCGAAGCATTCCGCATATCGCCCCCAGCCAATGACGGCACTGAGTGTGTGCTCGGCGTCCTCGGTGCTCAGATGGTCTTCCAGTTCGGTGAGGAAGCGGTCACGGGGAGCCGTATGGCTGGGTCGCTCATCGAGTATCCGGCGGATATGCGCCGCTAGCGGGACCGAGCGCAGCAGGTGATCGGCGAACAGGCGCTTGCGGCCTGCCATGTCCGCCTTGGCAAGGGCTCGGCCTGCCGCAGTCAGGTGCAGATCGCCGCCGCGCAGTTCGGCAAAACCTATCATCTGCGTCACCTCTCCCAGGCGAAACAGATCGTTCACCTGAAGATGCAGGCGCGCCGCGAGGGCGGGAAGGTCGGCATGACCATTGAAAGGTGGTTGCGACAACACCTCTGCCATGCCGACGATCCGCATGCCCGACATGTTCGGCAGCTTGGTGCTGATGCTCGCCATCGGCCCCGGCGGCTTGTTGCCCGCGGTCGGCGCCGGTCCTGCCGTCATCCGGCTGTAAATGTCATCGACGACGTCACGAAAGGCAGTCGCGAGCCGCTCGCGCGGTCGGGGCAGCTCGACGGCGAGCTCCGCGGCGATACGGCCCGGGTTGGACGACAGAATCAGGATGCGGTCGCACATGAAGGCCGCCTCCTCGATATTGTGGGTCACCAGCAGGACCGATTTGATCGCGAGGTGCTTCGCCGTCCACAACTCGATGAAGTCGCTGCGCAATATCTCGCCCGTCAGCACGTCGAGCGCCGAGAACGGCTCATCCATCAACAAGATCGTGGGGCGGACAACTAAGGCCCGCGCGAAGCCGACGCGCTGGCGCATGCCGCCGGAAAGTTCCCTTGGGTACGCGCTTTCGAACCCGTCGAGCCCGATCAGATCGATGGCCGACAGCGCGCGCGTCCGGGCTTCGGTTTCGGCAACGCCGATCGCGTCCAGTCCCGCCTGAACATTCTCCAGCACCGTCAGCCAAGGGAACAGCGCGAAGGTTTGGAACACCATGGAGATCCCTTCAGCCGGCCCTCGCACGGGGGAGCCGCGATAGAGGATCTCGCCGCTCGCCGGCGACACCAGACCCGACACAACCCGAAGCAGCGTGGACTTCCCGCAGCCGGAGCGGCCCAGCAGTCCGACGATCTCGTCCGCGTGCAGGGTCAGGTTGATGTCGTCCAGTACCAGGAAGGGCTGGCCCGAGGGCGTCGGATATGTCTTGCGGATGTGGCGGAGCTCGAGTTCGGTTTCGCCCACAACGCTGCCAGCCTCGATCGTCTGAAGCACGCTTGTTTCCTTTCAGTCCAGCCGACAGTTGCGCTCGCCATAGGCATAGAGCGGTCGCCACAGCCCACGGTTGAACAACACCACGAATGCAGACATCATTGCGATCCCAAGCACGATGCGCGGAAAGTCGCCGGCGGTGGTCATCTGGGCGATGTAGGCACCGAGACCATGGGCAGTGAGGTGATCGGACCCCCATGATGCCACCTCGGAAACAATGCTGGCGTTCCAGGCGCCGCCGGCAGCGGTGATCGCTCCCGTCACGTAATAGGGAAAGATGCCCGGCAACAAGGCGCACCGCCACCACTGCCAGCCGTGAAAGCGGAAGGTTTTCGCGGCTTCGAGAAAATCCGTCGGGTAGGCGGTGGCGCCGGCGATGACGTTGAACAGGATATACCACTGGGTTCCCACGATCATAAGCGGGGTGAGCCAGATTTCGGCGTTGAGGTGAAACCGGACGATGGGAATGACGAAGAACGGGAACAGCAGGTTGGCCGGGAAGGCCGCGAGAAACTGCGCCAGCGGCTGCACCAGCTCCGCCAGCTTGGGACGTAAGCCGATGATGACCCCGATCGGGACCCAGATCAGCGAGGCCAACGCGACCATGGACGCCACACGCAGCAGGGTGAATGCGCCAAGCTCCAGGGTCAGCCAGACGTTGCCCCAGCCGACGCCGGTCGCGATGAAGCGCACGATGTCGCTGACGATCCAGGCCGTCGCCACACCGATACAAGCGTACCAGGCCACGTCCAGCAGCCGCCCGGCCCTTGATGGGACGGTCGTCAAATCCCTGGCCGGGACAAGATTGAGCAGCCGGGCTCGGAACAGGCGTCGCATACCAAATTCCGCGGGGCGCGCCGCAAGGTGCATCACGCGGGAATGTCGCAGCAACTGCAGGAACCACGAGTGCGGCGTCGTCTGCGCGGCGGTCTGCTCGACGCGGAAGCTGTCCGACCAGACGACCAGCGGCCGGAACATCAACTGATCATACACCAGGATCACCAGGGTCATTGCGAGGATGGCCCAGCCGACCCCAGCAAGACTTTTCTGCTGGATCGCCAGCGCCACGTACGAGCCGATGCCAGGGAGCGCAATCTGCTGGCCGTTGACGGTGATCGCTTCGGACGCAACGACAAAGAACCAGCCGCCGGACATGCTCATCATCATGTTCCACACCAGCCCGGGCACGGCGAACGGAAACTCGAGCCGCCAGAACCGTTGCCACGACGAGAAGCGGAAGCCACGGCTCGCCTCATCGAGATCGCGCGGCACGGTCCGCAAGGCCTGGAAAAAGCTGAACGCCATGTTCCACGCCTGACTGGTGAAAATGGCGAAGATCGAGGCCAGCTCCGCCCCCAACACGCGATGCGGGAACAACATCAGAAAGAATGTTACAGTGAAGGAGAGATATCCCAGGACCGGCACTGACTGCAGAATGTCCAGCAGGGGGATGAGGACCATCCCGGCCCGCCGGCTCTTCGCGGCCAATGTTCCGTAGGTCAGCGTGAAGACCAGGGAAGCGACCATGGCCGCGAGCATGCGCAATACGGTCCTGACCGCGTACCCGGGCAGCAAGCGAGGATCAAGCGAGGCTGACTGGGTCTGGATGGCGGACATCGGCGCGAACATCCCGACGACGCCAATTGCCAGGACCGCCACGACGGTGACAACCAGCGCAATGGCAGCCAGGTCAACCAGCACTCCGCTCTGCCCAGCAACGGCGCGCCGGGTCGTCGCGGATCCCGCCTTGGTGAGAAGACTGCCTGGGAACGGCGGCGGCCCTAGCCAAACTGGGCGGGACATCGGGTGTCTCCATCAACCGAGGCAAACGCAAGGTGACGAAGGGCTGTCCCCAGCGGGGCACCACGAACCTGATAGGCGGTAAGCACTCATCGCCATACGACTACCGTGGTGTTACGCGCTGGCCGGACAAAACTCTCATATTCAATTCAACGGGCGGACCGCCAGCTTCAACTGTGGACCCCAGGTGCGATCAGTCTTCGTCCCATAGTCCGGAGGGCCGGCGTGGGTACTCGAACAGGCGAGCGGTGACGGCCCCGAAGATCATGCCGCCGATGTGAGCCATATAGGCCACGCCGCCCGACTGCACGTCCGCGATCACGCCAAAGCTAAGAAGCTGAATAAGAAACCAAAACCCGATGAGAAGTGCGGCTGGTATGAACGTGACGCGAACGAAGAAGCCGAACACCAGGATCGTACGAATCTTATCGCGCGGATAGGTGATCAGAAACGCGCCCATCACAGCGGCGATCGCCCCGCTGGCACCCAGACTGGGAAGCGTGGATCCGGGATCGACCGCGACCTGCGCCAGCGCCGATACCACCCCACCGGCCAGATAGAACGTCGCGTACCGCCCGGGACCCATGACGTCTTCGATTTCCGGGCCGAACGCCCAGAGGAACACCATGTTGCCAAGAATGTGCGACCAGCTCGCGTGCATGAACATGCACATCAGAATGGTGATCAGGTGATGGCCGGCCGTTATGTCGGCAGGCACCGCCGACCAACGGATGACAAATTCATCGCCTCCCATCAATTCGAGCACGAAGACCAGCCCATTCAGCGCGATGATACTGGTGGTGACGATGGGAAAGCGTGAGGGGCGTCGCGATGCGTCACTGAGAGGGATCATGTCTTGTCTTGCTCCGGAAGGTGCGCGTGACGAGCTCCCCGCGTGAGGGCCGGAAGCACGTTGCTCAGCGGGAACGGCGCCAATATCAACCTCGCGTTCAGCATTACAACGGCGATCCCGACGACGCGCCGGGTCGCGACGCGCGAGATGGGCCAGCTCAGGGGCTCAACGGCTCTGATAAAACCCCGCTCCCATCAAGCTCGAGAGTGCCGAGTTCTGGGTTACTTCCTGGCGGCCTGTGACTTTCGCTCGTAGTCGTCAAGCCACTGCTCAGTGAGCCGGTCGAGCTCCTCGAGCTGGCGTTCGGAGTAGGATTCCGGCGCAAAGCCCTCGAGCCACCCGAGCACGTGAGTTTCGATCAAGTCGCGCGGCACGTCCGGATGCTCGGCATGGATGCGTTCTGCCGACTGCTCGATCGACAGCCGTTTCCCGTCGTCCCAGACGATCTTGCGCCGTTTGGGGTCGACGTTGGCATTATCCAGTGCGGCGAAGACCAGATCGAGCGCGTAGACCGAGCGTTCCCCCTCGGACGAGCCCATCCATTCGAGGAAGGCGTCAGTGAACGGGTTGTTCTCGAAGGGGTGTTTTGCGCGTCGCTTGCCCATCGGATGAGGATAGCACCGCGGGTCATTGCCGTCGCAAGGCTCGCTTCATCATCAAGCGGCTCTGCTCGATGCTCAAGGCGATCCACTGGGCGGTGAGCGCCTTGAAGCGCTTATAGTTGCGGATCTCACGCCGCACCTCGGGCAGATAGTCGCGCGGAACATATTCGGTCCGGCTCCTCATCTGCCGCGTGTAGCTGAGCTGGTAGTAGGGTCCCCTCCGGTTCTCTGGATCCTTGTACTGGCGGGTGAGCGATCCGGGCCGCATGTCTTCAATGCCGGCCAGCTGCGCCTTGATGCTTCCAATGCGCTTTCTGATCACTGCCAGGCGTTTGTTTGTCATAGGTTTAGCATACCAGTGCTATACTATGCTGGCAACAGAATTGAGAGGGCCCGATGCCGCTGTGGATGCCCTGGTGGAATGCGATTTGGCTGCTGCGTCCGGCGTTCTCGCGTCTGCGCACCTTCCTGTGGTTCGCCACCGCCGTGGCAGGCTTCACGGTGCGGACGGAACTGCTGGGCGTAACCAGCCTCGTGCGGGCGCTGAAGCTCGAGGCTCGCTTCTACAACAAGCTCGTCGATCACTTTCACAGCCCCGCCGTGAAGCTCGATCGGCTCGCGGCGCTGTGGACCCAGGTGGTGCTGCGGCTATTCCCGCAGCCGCTGCGCATCAACGGAAGGTGTATCGTGGTCGGCGACGGCATCAAGATCCCAAAGCGCGGGCGCAAGATGCCGGCGGTCAAACTCCTGCATCAGCAGTCCGAGTTCGAACACCAAGCCCGAATTCATCATGGGACATTCCCTCCAGGCTGTGAGCGTGCTCGTTCAGGCCGCAGCCAGCGTCTTCGCCGTGCCGCTCGCCATGCGAATCCACGAAGGGTTGGTGTGGTCCAATCGCGATCGCCGCACCCTGCTCGACAAGATGCTTGCGCTCCTCGGGATCGTCGCCATCGCAGAACCCTTCTACTTCGTCGCCGACGCCTACTATGCCGCGCGCAAGATCGTCACCGGCCTGCTCGAGGAGAACAACCACCTGGTCACGCGGGTGAAGTCCAACGCCGTCGCCTACACCGCCCACCAGCAGCGTGGCCCGCGGAAGAGAGGCCGGCCCAGAGTTTATGGCAGCAAGGTCAAGCTCAGATCCCTGCTGGAAGACCCCAAGGGCTTCCAACAGGCCGAAAGTCCCGTCTACGGCGAGCACCAGGTGACCATCCAGTATCGGGTCCGCGACCTGCTGTGGCGCCCGGCCGGTCGACTCGTGCGCTTCGTGGCGGTGATTTATCCAGTAAGAGGCTCGTGCCTCCTGATGTGCACCGACACCTCTTTGGAGGCTATCGAGATCATTCGCCTGTACGGTCTGCGCTTCAAGATCGAGCACACGTTCAAGCAGGCGGTGCGGCTGATCGGTTCGTTTACCTACCATTTCTGGATGTCCGACATGAAGCCGCTGCGCCGCCGCAGTGGCAATCAACATCTCCATCGTGAGTTGCTGGAATACCGCAACGCCGTCAAACGCAAGCTCCACGCCTACCACGTCTTCATCCAGGCGGGTGTCGTCTGCCAGGGACTGCTTCAGTATCTGGCCGTCGCCTTCCCTCAGGCCGTCTGGAATTCCTTCGGCTCCTGGCTGCGAACCATTCGGCCCGGCATCCCGCCCTCGGAGCTGGTCGTGGCCAATGCCCTGCGCCAGAGCCTGCCGGAATTTCTCTTGAATGCCACCCCGAGCAACACCTTCGCGAAATTCGTCATCGAACGACAGGACACCAATAAAATGGAGGCCTTCCGCCTAGCCTCCTGAGCCGAAATTCCTCCGGAACTCTGGACTCGCGAGATCAAGGTAACACCAAGAAGCAATACGCCTCCGCTGAATATCGGCGGAATGAAGTGCATGGTGCTCTCCGTGGTTTGAACCTTTAGGTCGCCGATCTTAGCCACGTCCTTGGCGTGTCGCGTTGTGAAACTGGGGATCGCGAACCCGAGCAAGCCGATGAGCACCAAAGCCATCCCCACGATCGTCAATTTGCCCATTTCGAAAATCCTACCAGAAAAGCTCTTCACACGACGTGACAGCCCACTCACTACAGTTCTCGTAGTTATGCCCCGCAGTCCTCCGCCGAGTTACGCTGTATCCCTAGGGGCACTTCATGACGGGTGCGAGCCGCCTTCTGCGACGCCAGCCTCCACTACGCTTGCCCGTGCAGTGCGACATTGATCAGCCGTGTGCCGGCGCGGTGAAATCGGTCATCGTCTTGGCCAGGTTGTGCCCGGCAAGCGCTGCCATCGCGATTGCCCAACCCGAGGTGATCAGGTTGATGCCGACGAGAAGGCCCAGTGTCCACGTGGCGCTCATTGGCCAGCCGAGAATTATGATCACCGCCAACACCAGATCCGCAATGCCGCTTACCAGCAACCAGCCCCACAGGCTGCCCATAATCTCACGATAGCTGATCGACGTTGCGATTTGGAAGACGCCCTCGGCGATGAAGAACGCGGTCAGAACGATCGTGAGCGCCAGTGTGCCCGCGACCGGGTTCCAGATCAGCATGACGCCAATCGCCACCGACAGCGCCGCGGTGATAAGACTCCACACAAACGCAGGGACGTCATGGGCCGAGAACATTGCCACTAGCCCGATGACCCCGCTGATGAGGAACAGCCAGCCAACAAATACGGCGATGGCCAACGTAGATACCACCGGCACAACGATGGCCAGGGCACCAAGGATGATCATGACCACGCCTTGGAACATAAATAGTCGCCAGTGGGCGTTCAGGGCATCCCTGACTGCGCGTTGCATGCCGTTGAGATCTGGATCGAACGATATCATTGGAAGTCTCCTATCACATCAGTTTACGTGCACTGGCTGCGGGAAGCCCACCGCGGAAGCGCATCGCGTAGGGCTTTCTCCTTGGATTCATCGAACGAGGTACGTAGGACCTTGCCATCTTCAGAGCGTCGAGGCCGCTGTCGATATTCGCCAACCGGAGGCAGGGCGTCATGCTGTGACGGCAAAGTCATTGATCTAGGTCAGTGCCTCAACCGGGTGTGATGAGTAGATTTCAAAATGATCGGAGATTTCAGGGCGCCGACCGCGAAGCAGGTGCCGGCCGGTCATGCTTTCGCGCAACGCAGTTATCGAACAGACCGGGCTGTCGTCAGCGACCGACCTCTGACAAAGGAGGCGCCACTTCCTCCAGCGGCCGCCGCTCGGCAGAAACCACCAGCACCGCCGCGGTCGCGGCGCCGACCAGCATCAGGAAGCCGCCCAACAGATATCCCCACATGATCGACGTGCGCGACCCGGTGTCGATCAGCGCGCCGAACAGAGCTGGTCCGGCGACGCCGCCCACACCGGTTCCGAACGCATAGAACAACGCGATCGCCACCGCGCGCACCTCCAGCGGGAAGTTCTCGCCAACGGTCAGATACGCGGAGCTCGCGGCCGCGGACGCCACGAAGAAAATAACGGTCCACGCCCCGGTCTGCGCCCCCGCGGACAAACCGGCATGTGCGAACAGCCAGCCGGTAATCGCCATCAGGATGCCGGATATTGCATAGGTCGCGGTGATCATCGGTCGTCGTCCGATCGTGTCGAACAGCCTGCCGAGCAGCAGCGGCCCCAGGAAATTGCCGGCGGCGAAAGGCAGAATGAACAGCCCGACGCTGTCCGCCGCGACACCATAGAATTTCGTCAGGATCAGCGCGTACGTGAAGAACACTGCGTTATAGCAGAAAGCCTGCGTCGCCATCAGTACCACGCCGAGAATGGTACGTCGGCCATATTGCGTAAACAGCGCACGCATGCCGGCCAGGAACCAGGAATGCACGTCGGTACGCAACCGGATGCGAATCGGCGGCACCGGCGGCAGCGGGATGCCGATCTCAGCCGCGACCCGCTCCTCGATCCCATGCACCACCTGCTCGGCCTCTTCGGGACGGCCATGAGTCATCAGCCACCGCGGACTTTCCGGTATCCAGCGGCGCAGGAACAGCACGATGCCGCCGAGCACACCGCCGATAACGAAAGCCACGCGCCAGCCGATATCGGGCGGCAGGAGCCTCGGATTCAACACCACCACGGAACCACCGGCACCAATCGCCGCGCCAATCCAGAAACTGCCATTGATCACAAGGTCGGTGAAGCCGCGCCGCCGCGCCGGGATCAGCTCCTGGATCGCAGCATTGACCGCGGCGTATTCGCCGCCGATGCCGGCGCCGGTGAAGAATCGGAACAGCGCGAAGGACCAGAAGCTCCAGGATGCGCCAGTCGCGACGGTGGCGACCAAATAAACCAGCACAGTGACGCTAAACAGCTTCTTCCGGCCCAGCACGTCGGTCAGGTAGCCGAACACCATGGCGCCGGAGACTGCGCCGACAAGGTACGCACTCGCGGTAAAACCGACTTGCTCCGCCGAGAGGTGCAGCACTGGGCTGTTCGCGATTGCACCGGAGAGCGAGCCGACCAGTGTGACTTCCAGCCCGTCCAGGATCCAAGCGATGCCTAGGCCGCAGATCACCAGCCAGTGGAAGTTCGCCCAGGGCAGTCGATCGAGCCTGGCGGGGACATCGGTTTCATATGTATCGGCAAAGGTGGCCGCGGAGCGCGGACCCGAATCAGGCATGGCATCGCCTTTCGTAACCGTTCTATGCTGCGCTGCAAACAGCAGAACCGGGGGCTAGCATGGACGATTTTCTCGCAGAAATAGAGACCACGATCGCGCGATGGCACGGCGTTGCCGCGCCGAACGAGCCGGCGCGCCGCATGGCGGCCGACCTGATGGAGACAGTCCGCGCCTTCGCCGCGTTGCGGGGCACGCTGCGTTTCGAGGACGAGCCGTCGAGCTTCGAAGCCGCGTTACGGGCGACGATGGAGCAATCGTGATGTCCGGGCTCGCGGATCTCTCGCTGGTCGAGGCCGCCGAGGCGGTGCGTACCGGCGACGCAACATCGGCCGGGCTGCTCGCTGCGTGCTGTGCCAATCTGGAGCGCGTCAACTCAAGCCTCAACGCGACCATCTGGCTGGACCGTGAGGGCGCCGAGGCAGCGGCGCGGGCAGCGGATGAAGCGGTCCGTGCGAACCAACCGCTCCGAAAGCTGCATGGCGTCCCGATGGCGCACAAGGACATGTACTACCAGGCGGGCAGGTTGTGCACCTGCGGATCTCGCATCCGCACAGATTTCCGTCCCGGCTATACGGCGACGGTGCTCGAGCGCCTGCAAGCCGCCGGCGCCTACGCCTGGGGCGGGCTCAACATGGCGGAGTTCGCGCAAAACCCGACCGGGCACAATCGCGAGTTCGGTGATTGCCACAATCCGTGGGGCCTCGACTACATCACCGGCGGTTCGTCGTCCGGTTCCGGCGCATCTGTGGCGGCGCGGTTCAATTTCGCGGCACTCGGGTCGGACACTGGCGGGTCGATCCGGCTGCCGGCTTCGGCCTGCGGTGTCACGGGCATCAAGCCGACACAGACCCGCGTGTCGCGCCACGGCGCAATGCCGTTGTCGTTCTCGCACGACAATGTGGGGCCGCTGTGCCGCACCGCGCGCGACTGCGCGCGGGTGTTGTCGGTGATTGCCGGACATGACCCGCGCGATCCCACCAGCGCCGATGTGCCGGTGCCGGACTATGAGGCAGCGCTGGACGGCGATCTGCGCGGGTGCCGGATCGGCCTGGCCGAGACCTATTTCCTGGATTGCGCCGAGGGGCCCGTGGTCGAAGCGGTTGACCGCGCTCTTGCGGTATTGGCGGGGCGCGGTGCGACAGTGTCGCGCATCAAGCTGCCGCTGATGGACGCAGTGTCGGCCTATGGCGGCATCGTGTCGCGCTGCGAGGGGCCGACCATCCATGCACAATGGCTGCGCGAGCGAGCCGGGGACTATGCCGTGCATCTCAGTGCCCGGATGTATCCGGGGCTGGCGATCCCCGCCGCCTATTACATCGAGGCACTGAGCCGACGCGGCCCGATCTTGCGGGCCTTCGCCGATGACGTGTTCGCACAGGTCGATCTGATCGCCGCGCCGACCATCCGAACGTGCCTGCCCACGCTCGCCGAGACCGATGTGGACAGCGGGTCACCGGAGGCAGTGCCGCGGTTCCTGGCTATCTCGGCGAACACCCGGCCGTTCAACTATCTCGGCCTGCCGGCAATCAGCATTCCCTGCGGCTTCGATCCGAACGGACTGCCGATCGGATTGCAGCTTGCCGGACGCCCGTTTGCCGAGGCACGTGTGCTGAAGGCGGCGGATGCGTATCAGCGCGACACGGACTCGCACGCGCGGCGGCCGCCGGTGTTGCCGGCGTAGCAATTACGGCGCCTGGCGTCGGCGCACAGCATCGGGCACGGCCAGGCCGGTGTGCCCGATTGACACGATGCCACGTGCCCGCCTCTCATGTCGGCAATACCAGGGAGGAACTTATACCAGCCGCCCGGCTCGTTGAACTCGAACGTGATTTGGTGCGGCTCGGAGCGGTACGATTCGGCGTCCCCGTTGGACGGAGGGGACAGCGATGACCGTAGCGATCACCCGTTTGGAGCGATCGGCGGCTGATCTGCGAGAGGCGGCGGCGGCCACTCGAGACGCCAAAGCGGCACGTCGGATGCTGGCGATGGCGTTGCTGCTGGAAGGCTGGTCGCGGGAAGCCGCGGCGGAGGCGTGTGCGATGGACCGCCAGACGTTGCGTGACTGGGTACATCGCTACAACGAGTCCGGGCTGGATGGCCTGTCCGACCGACCGTGCCGCCGCGGTCCGCCGCCCCGCTTATCGCCCGAGCAACAGGCCAAGGTGGTGGAATGGGTGCAACAGGGGCCCGACCTTGAGCGGGACGGCGTGGTACGTTGGCGCTGCATCGACCTGCGGCAGCGGATCAAGGATGAGTTTGGCGTCGAGCTGCACGAGCGCAGTGTCGGCAAGCTGCTGCGCCGGCTGAAGTTCACCCGGCTGCAGCCGCGTCCCTATCATCCGAAGAAGGATGCCGCCGCGCAAGAGGCATTCGCGCAAGAGGCATTCAAGAAGGAGTTCGCCAGCCAGGTGGCCGAGGTTGTGCCAGCCGCTGCCGCCGGCAAGCCGCTGGAGATCTGGTTCGGCGACGAAGCCCGTGTCGGTCAGAAGGGCACGCTGACCTACGTCTGGGCGCGACGTGGCTCGCGCCCGGCGGCGGTTCGCGATAACCGCCATGACTCCGCCTATATCTTCGGCGCCGTTTGCCCCGAGCGCAGCATCGGCGCTGCCATCATCATGTCGGCCGCCAACAGCGAGGCGATGGCCGAACATCTGAAGGAGATCAGCCTCCAGGTTGCCCCGGGGGCTCATGCTGTGTTGCTGGTCGATGGCGCTGGTTGGCATCAGCCGGGGCGCCGCCTGCCGGTGCCTGACAACATCAGCCTGTTGCCGCTGCCAGCTTACTCGCCGGAGCTGAACCCGGTCGAGAACGTCTGGGAGTTCCTGCGCGGCAACTTTCTCAGCCACTGTGTCTGGGACAGCTATGAAGCTATCCTCAAGGCATGTCGTAATGCCTGGAACAAACTGATGGCAATGCCCGAACAAATCGCCTCCCTCACCAGGCGCTCTTGGGCCAAACCGGCCATCGCATAGTAAGGAAGAAAGCCTAACCACAGAGACACCGAGGCACGGAGCCTGACCCTTCTCGGTGTCTCTGTGCCGCTGTGGTTAAGCTTTTTCTTACCTCCGTCACGAAATCAGGGGGCCGTGTCTGAGACACCGATGAGGTCATCCTCAGGGGCATGTCATGACGCCCGAAACAAACTCGCAGAACTTCCCGACCGCATCGTCTCCCTCGCCAGGCGCCCCTGGGTCAAACCAGTCATCGAACAGGGCGGCTGGTATTATGTCCAAAAGCAAACGGATCGAGCTGTCGCGGCGGGCGCTGCTTCAGGCCACCGCAACAGCGGCGCTGACCGTTCCAGCCATCGCGCAGGGCACCCGTGTGTTCACCTTCGCCCATGACGAGCCGCACGACACCGGCTACGGTTTCATGGCCGATCAGTTCAACGCCAAACTCAAGTCGCTGAGCGACGGCAAGCTCTCGATCCACGAGTTTTCCGGTGCGCAGCTCGGCCAGGAGCCAGAGATGGCGCAGAAGGTGCGGACTGGCGACATCGACTTCGTCATCAACGCAACCGCCAATACGGCGACGGTGGTACCTCAGGCCGGCGTGTTCTCGCTGCATTTCATCTTCCTCGACGAGTCCCACCTAGCCAAGTCGATGCTCGACCCTGGGATGAATGCGCTGTTCCTTGAGATGATTGCGAAGAACACGACAGGGGCGAAGTCGCTCGGCTTGATGACGCTCGGGTTCCGCAAGTTCTACTCAAAAAGCGAGATCAAGAGCATCGCAGACATCAAGGGCAAGAAGGTGCGCGTGCAGGCCACCAAGACCGAGGACAGGTTCTTCAGCGCCTATGGCGCCGTGCCAGTGCACATGCCGATTGGTCAGGTCTATACCTCTCTTGAGACAGGGCTGGTCGATATCGCCGAGAACGGCGCCGACATCTACCGCGCGCAGAAACACTATGAAGTGGCATCGGTGCTGTCGGCCTCGAACCACGAGGCGAACAACAATCACCTCTGGGTCAGCGACAAGACCTGGAACAGCCTGAACACTGAAGAACAGGGCTGGGTGAAAGCGGCCTTCGAGTACGCGCGCGCTCTGGAAGTGCCAAAGGCGCTCGAATACGACCACGCAGCGATCGACTCGCTCAGCAAGATGGGCGTCGAGATCTTCACCGCGGTGGATCGCAACAGCTTCATCGAGGTCGCCCGCCCGATCCAGGACGAGCAGGCAGAGGCGCTCGGCCCCTATGCCGTGCAGCTTCTCGCGCTGACCCGCAAGCTGGCGACCGCCTGATCAGCAGCTTCGCTCGCAACCATGCGCTATGCCGACCTTGCCGGCGCGGTGCTGTCGAGAAAGCGCCCGCAGCTCAAATGGCGCTGCCTCGACGGGCTGGAGTTCACGCTTATCGTGCTGTGCGGGCTGCTGCTGGTGGGGTTCCTGATCAGCGAGCTCGGTGACGTGGCGTTCCGTATCCTGCGCCGGCCATGGCTCGAGGCGCAAGAGTTCTCGCTCGGCTTCTTCGTCTGGGGCGTGTTCCTGGGCGGCGCGGTCGGCGTGCGCCGCAACGACCATTTCCGGCTCTCGGCGACCGCAGAGTTGTTCGCCGGCGGCGCCCGCACTGCGATCGAGGTGTTCCAGCAGCTTGTCATGATCGGAGTTGCCGGCTGCATGGCATGGTTCGGTTATGTCAATTTTCTGACTGGGTTCGGCAGCTTCCTGATGCCGTCGTTGACGCCGGTTGCGGTCCTGTATGCGGCAATCCCGATCGCCGGCGTGCTGATCGGCCTGTTTTCGATCGAGAAGCTGGTGAACGGGTTGATACACGGTTTCCCCGATCCCGCCGGGGACGTGGCGGCGAGCGGTGGCGCCGACCTGTTGCTCGAGGCGGCCGAACGATGAGCGGCAACGAGACTGCCATCGTGGTGATGTGCGGGCTGTTCCTGTTCCTGGGCTATGCCGGGCTGCCGGTGGCCTTCGCCCTGATCGCAGCGGTGGTGGTGGTGGCGTCGCTGTTCACCACGCTGACGATCGGCTCGTTGATGGGCCAGCTCTTCAACGGCATCAACGAGCTGGCATTGCTGGCGATCCCATTCTTCCTGCTGGTCGGCGAGCTGATGACCTCGGCACGGATCACGCCGCGGCTGATCGCGCTGACCCAGGCGATGGTGGGGCACCTGCGCAGCGGCCTGGCGCACGTGGTCGCCGTGTCGTGCATGATCTTCGGCGGTATCTCGGGTTCGTCCACCGCTGATACGGTGGCGATCGGCACGGTGCTGATGCCGGCGATGCGCGACGAGGGCTACGCCCCGGCTTTCTCCGCGGCGCTGATTGCGGCCGGCGCCTCGATCGCTTCGATGGTGCCGCCGTCGATCATGGCGATCGTCTATGGCGCGGTAGGCGATGCGTCGGTCGGCGGGCTGTTCCTGGGCGGTGCCGCGCCGGGGCTGATGGTCTGCATCGGGCTGATGATCTACAGCTATTTTTTCGGTGCGCCGGGCGTGCCGAAGCGGCGCGCCACGTTCTTCGAGTTCGCGACCGCGCTGCGTGGCGCGGTGCTGCCGCTGATGATCCCGGTGATCATCATCGGCTCCATCCTGGGCGGCGTGATCACCCCGGCCGAGGCCGGCATGGCCGCCGTGGTCTATGCGCTGGTGGTGCTGCTGCCGCTCTTGCATCGCGGCCATTTCGGCCGGCTGCCGAAGGATATCGCGATGGCCGCGCTGCTCTACGCGATTCCGCTGACCGCGGTAGCGTCCGCGTCGGCGTTCGGGTGGATGCTGGCGTATCTGGGCGGCGCCGATATCATCATGGGCTGGGTGGCCGCGCTCGGCACCACGGATGCGCGCGCCATCCTGTTTTTCGTCGCGGTGCTGTTCCTGATCGTCGGCGATTTCCTGGACGGACTGCCGGCGATCATCATCCTGATGCCGGTCATCCTGTCGCTGGAGAAGCTGGGACACATCAACGCCGTGCATATGGGCGTGGTGGTGATCGTGACGTTGGCGTTCGGGCTGATCACGCCGCCCTGCGGCATCATCCTGCTGCTGTCATCGACGTTGGCCGGCGTGCCGTTCTCGCGTGCGCTGCGCCAGTCGGCGCCGATTTACGTGGTGTTCGTGGTGGTGATCTCGATCATCATTCTGGTTCCCGACACGGTGCTGTGGCTGCCGCGGCATTTCCTGCCCCGCGCGGTGGGGTGTTTCCCGCGCCCGCATGGCGGGGGGTGGATTTGCCCTTAGTTGGGCAATGGCGATTGGCTTGAGTGGAGGGTGCGGAACACTGCGGCGGCATTGGCCTTGTCGGGACGGATCGAGTCCCTTTGTCACCACCCGTGGTTGGGTGGACAACGAAACGGCGTAGCCGAGAACGATGAGGTGTTTTACCTTCTCATCGTTTAATGTTGCATGAGCCGAAGAGCGACAACCTCAAACCATATTTTATCACGCCGACCCGTTTGAGGTCGCTGCTGATTTGGCAGGACGGAGGGGACAGCCGATCGCGAGGAGAAGCACGTTCGTGCTTACCGTCGTCAGGCAATTATCAGTCCTTCCTGCTTTTCCGGTTCTTCTTGCCGGCATCCCCTTCTCCCACCTTCAGCCCGCGCAAGAATCTCGCGCGGGCCGCGGCGCCAGAGACAAGGAACCCATGGTCCGACCCGCTGGTGACGAAGCGCGCGCCCATTCCGACGTAACGGGCTGCATCCTCGTCGTCGCTGATGCCGCCCATGCCCAGCACCTTGCCGTGCTTGCGACACGCCGCGCCGACTTCGGCATAAGCATCGATCAGTTTCTCGTGCCCCATCTGCCCGGCGATCCCCAGGGCCGAGGTCAGATCGGAACTGCCGATCAGCAGCACGTCGATGCCATCGACCGCGGCAATGTCTGAGGCATTGTCCACCGCCTCCGGACTTTCGATCATCACGACGATCAGGATCTCGTTGTTGATCGTCGCCTGTGCCTCGGCCATCGACGGCGGCAGATAGCCATAGACGGCCGGCGATCCGCCCCAGCTTCGCTCGCCCTGCGGCGGATAGCGGAACGCATTCGCAATTGCCCGCGCCTGCTTGGCGGTATCGACATGCGGCACGACGATGCCGAGCGCGCCGTTGTCGAGCAGGCGCGTGGCTTCGTCGATCGCACCGGCGCACACACGCACGATCGGCGTCACCCCAGTAGGCAGCGCGGCGAGACAAAGCTGCGTTGCCTCTTGCACCGAGAAGGCGCCGTGCTCCATGTCGACGAACAGAAAATCGTGCCCGCCGGCCGCGGCCAATGCCGGCGCCGCGGCCGTGCGCAGATGGTGCAGGATCAAGCCGAGCGCGATCCCGCCTTCTACCAGCTTGCGTTTCGCCGTGTTCTGCACGAGCGGCATGGCGGCCCCTCCCCGTTCGTTACGCCGCTCAGCGCACCATGCGGCGCGCGCCGGGTCAATCCGGCACCGACCCGCGTCCCGATTGTCAGAGAAAATGTCCCGTCGCTACTGACAGGCCAGGCACTCTTCGTAATCGACAGCTCCCGGGCGCGCTGCCGCAACCGCCGGCAAGCGGGCCGCGTCGTTCGCCACCACCAGTTCCGCCGGGCGCGCCGGCTTCTCGCTCACCGTATCGGCGCGCTGGATCGACAACGACCGGCAATAGTAGAGCGACTTCAGCCCATGCTTCCACGCCATCAGATGAATCTGATGCAGATCGCGCTTGCTCACATTCGCCGGCACAAACAGGTTGACTGACTGGCTCTGGCAGATGAACGGCGTGCGGTCGGCGGCGTGCTCGATGATCCAGCGCTGGTCCAGCTCGAACGCGGTCTTGAACACTGCCTTCTCCTGCTCGGTCAGGAAACCCAGGTGCTGCACGCTGCCGGCGCGCAGCGTGATCGAGGACCAAACCTCTTCGTTATCCCGCTCCTTCTCGGCCAGCAGCATCTGCAAATGCCGGTTCCGCACGGTGAAGCTGCCCGACAGCGTCTTTTGCAGGAACACGTTGGCGGCGATCGGCTCGATCCCCGGGCTCGCATTGCCGGCAATGATGGAGATCGATGCTGTCGGCGCGATCGACAGCTTGTGGGAGAACCGCTCCACGATCCCCCACTCCTTCGCGTCCGGGCAGGCGCCGCGCTCCTCCGCCAGCACGCGCGAGGCCTCGTCCGCCTGCGCGCGGATATGGCGGAACATTCGCTTGTTCCACACCTTCGCGATCACGCTCTCGAACGGAACGTTCTGCGATTGCAGGAAGGAGTGGAATCCCATCACCCCGAGTCCCACCGAGCGCTCGCGCATCGCCGAATATTTGGCTCGGTCCATTCCCGGCGGCGCTCGATCGATGAAGTCCTGCAACACGTTATCCAGGAACCGCATCACGTCCTCGATGAAGGTCGGATGGTCCTGCCACTCGAACCAAGTCTCCAGGTTCAGCGAGGCCAAGCAGCACACCGCGGTTCGCTCCATCCCGTGCTGATCGCGCCCGGTGGGCAGCGTGATCTCGCTGCATAGGTTGGAGGTCCGCACCTCTAGCCCGGCCAGCTTGTGATGCTCCGGCCGCGCCCGATTCACATGATCGGAGAAGATCAGGTACGGCTCCCCCGTCTCGATCCGCGATGTAAGCAGCCGGATCCACAGCGAGCGCGCGGAGATCGAGCGGACGATCGACCCGTCCTTTGGCGAGGTGAGCGGCCAAGCCTCGTCGGCTTCCACTGCGCGCATGAACGCATCCGGCACCAACACGCCGTGGTGCAGGTTCAACGCCTTGCGATTCGGATCGCCGCCGGTCGGGCGGCGTATCTCGATGAATTCCTCGATCTCGGGATGGGTCACTGGCAGATAGACCGCGGCCGAGCCGCGCCTGAGCGAGCCCTGGGAGATCGCCAGCGTCAGGCTGTCCATCACCCGGATGAACGGGATCACGCCGGAGGTCTTGCCGACGGCGCCCACTCGTTCGCCGATTGAGCGGAGATTGCCCCAATAACTGCCGATGCCGCCGCCTTTCGAGGCCAGCCAGACATTCTCGTTCCACAGATCGACGATGCCCTCCAGGCTGTCGGACGCCTCATTCAGGAAGCAGGAGATCGGCAACCCGCGGGCGGTGCCGCCATTCGACAGCACCGGGGTCGCCGGCATGACCCACATGCGGCTGATGTAGTCGTAAAGGCGCTGCGCATGGGCCTGGTCGTCGCCGTAATAGGAGGCGACGCGGGCGAACAGGTCCTGGTAGTCCTCCCCCGGCATCAGGTAGCGATCGCTCAAGGTGGCGCGGCCGAAATCGGTCAGCAGTTCGTCACGCGAGCGGTCCACATGGACTTGGAACCGGCCCCGCATCTGGACGGCGTCGAGCACGTCGGACTCTCCTGGATTCACCTGTACCCTCCATTTCGAGGCCGGCGGCCGAGCCGTCAATATATAGTCGGGGTACCGGCGATCAAACCCCATATGCAGGCATGCTGTTGCGCCATGGCCACGATTCGTCCAGCCTATAATAGTTGTGTTCCCTGATTGTTCCTAGACTTGGTCCGGTGCCGCCGCCCGCCGCCCACTCGTTTGTGACCCCGCACCGCGAACCTGCCGTGATTCGGGCATGGACCGGCCACGAGCTGCCCCCCTTTCAGAGACGCTCTGACAGCAGAAGCAGCAAGGAGATACCCACCCATGCGTATCACTTGGTTCGTCCCATTGATCTTGCTCGGCCTTGCGGGCTGCGTGACCAACGTACCTGCGCAGGATACGACCCCCAAGACCACAGTCGTCACTCCTGCTCCCAGCTCCTCGGCGGTGGTGGTGCCACCCGGCACCTCGGTGGTCACCCAACCCTGACGTAACGGCACGCACTCGTCTGCGGGCGGGTGCGACCATCGACCCTTTCCGGCTCACGCTTGGTGAGCCGGAGCGGCGGTGGGGTGGCATCGAAGATGGCCTGATCGCCGAGCCACCCCATCTTCGTTGCGCCGCGAACGCATCCCTCGCGATCCGGTGCGGAGGATGGGTGAACGTCACGCCGCGCCGCTCCAATTCGGCGACAGTCGGCTTGAGCCGCTCTACCGAGATCGGCGGGTTGTGGCAGAAGGGCCGATACCGGATGAGCCGCTCTTGAACAGACATCTCAAACAGCGGACGTAAGTCGAAACTCCGTTAGCCAGCCGGTCGCCAAGGGGCCACTCTCCATGCGGTGTCACGAGGTCTCGCCAAGAAGCACAGCAAGAGGCTTGAGCGGGCCAAGCGGGATGAGTTCGAACGCCATCATGCCCGCCTGCCCCAGAGGCAGCGCCTCCAGAAGCTCACAGGCTTCGGCACGCTCCGTCACGTTCATGATGAAGACGACCCCACCGCCTTCTGTCTGGAAGAACCACTGATCAATCTTTCCCGTGAGATGGAGGCGGATCGTCTCGCGCACCTCCGACGGCATGATCGGGAATCTCGCCGCGCTCTTCCCCGCTTCTGTAAGCCGACCAATGGCCAGCATCCTTGTGGTGGGAACGACGAGATCGGCCGGCTTGAACTGGCCGGACGCGCCGGCATGCACATGGGTCTGGGTGGACATTGTACTATTCCTCTGTTCGATCGGAAGCGGCCGCATGGATTTCGGCTTTCGCCGGAATGACGCCAGGAGGGTTCCGACGACAACGAGCGGCCAGGCCAGGCCCCACTTGCCATCAGTTCGCGCGATAGTGCCACGATCGCGGCTGCCAGTGCGGTCACGACAGGCGGGCGCGGCCCGTGTGCCGGCAGCACCAGTGCCAGATTCCACCTCACCGGTGGTCGCAGCGGCAGGGCCAGCAGCTCGCCGCTGCCAAGCTCGGTCTCGATCGCGCCGCGGCTCAGCAGGCTGAAACCGCTGCCGGCGCGCAGCAGGGCGCGGATAAGCGAGGGATCGTCCACCTCGACGCGCAAATTCGGCGTCAACCCGCGCTCGGCCATCCCACCGTCGAGCAGACGGCGCGAGGCGTTTGGCCGGCTCGGCAGGATCAGCGGCAGGCGCGCGAGATCCTCAATGCGGATGAACCCACACCCGCGCGGGAAGCGGTCGGGCCGGCCGACCACGAAGACCGGCTCCTGCACCAGTGGCACTGCTTCGAAGCCGCGCTGCGGCAGCGGGTCGTGCAGGCAGGCCAGGTCCACCTGACCGCGCACCAGCCATTCATGAATGTAGCCGCTGTAGCCGCCGACCACTTTCAGAAATACCTTCGGGTGCAGCGCCATGAAGCGCTCGACCAGCGCCGGGACCAGGAATGTCCCGGCAGCCGGGGGAACCGCGAAGCTGATCGTGCCGGTCAGCCCTCCGGCGACGCCACGGAGCTCCGCCCGCGCCTGCTCGAGCTGGCGCAGGATCGCCTGGCTGCGCGCCAGCAGCGTTCGTCCGGCGTCGGTCAGGGTGACGCCGTGGCCGTGGCGGACAAACAGCTTGGTGCCCAGCTCAGCCTCCAGCCGCGTGATCTGGCGGCTGAGCGCAGGCTGTGACAGGCGCAGCCACGGCTAAAGCTGGCGAACTCTGCGACGGTCTGGAAATAGCGTAGCGCCCTGGTGTCCATCACGGGCACGACCTGAAGGTAATATCACCTATAGGCGGTATGTCTTGGACGCAAGCCGTGCCGCCCGGCATGCTGCGCCCGTCGGATGGAGGGCGGAGCACGTGAAGTTCGGCCTGATGACGCAGATTCAGATGCCGCGGCCGTGGGGGGAGAATGCCGAGCGTCTCGCCTATCGGCACGCGATCGACCAAGCGGTCGCCGCCGAGGGCGCCGGCTTCGATTATTTCTGGATGACGGAGCAGCATTTCTTCCTGGAGATCGGGCACAGCCCTTGCCCGGACATGTTGCTCGCGGCTATCGCCGAGCGCACCGCGCGCATCCGGCTGGGCTTCGCGGTGCTGCTGATGACGGTGCACAACCCGTTCATCATTGCCGAGAAGGTTGCAACGCTGGACGCGTTGAGCAACGGACGCGTCGAGTTCGGCATGGGGCGCGGCTCCACGCCTTATATGGTCGATGCGCTCGGGGTTGATCCCACCACCGGCCGAGAAGTGGCGCGCGAGGCGACCGAGGCGGTGCTGCGCATGTTCGCCGACGCTCAATTCCCCGGCTATCGCGGCCGGCACTTTGACCTGCCGGCCCGTTACGTCGTGCCCCGCCCGGTGCAGCGTCCGCACCCGCCGCTCTGGATCGCCGCCTCGAATTTCGAGACGTACGAGCACGCGGCACGGCTTGGCGTCGGCGTAATCGGGGTGACGCGAAACTCGATCGCCGAGACGAAATCGGCGATTGCGCGGTATCGCCAACTCATCCAGGGCGATCGGTCAGGTTTCATCGGCGCCTATCCGAACGAGCATGTGGCGGCATTTGCGCTCGCCTGTGTGCACGAGGACGACCGCATCGGGCGCGACATCGCCTGCGCCGCGGCACGTTGGTACAACGGCGACAACGATGCCGAGATCAATCACGTGCGCTTCGCCACCGCCGGCGGGCTCGCCGCGGTGCGGGCAAAATTCCGCAGCCGCAGCAACGACGAGTTGATCGAGGACGGAATGGCGATCGGTGGCAACCCGGACACGGTCTGTCGCACGGTGGAGAAATGGGCATCGGCGGGGCTCGACCAGATGATCTTTGTGCTGCAGGCCGGACGGACCACGCACGAGCAGGTCATGCACTCGATCCACCTGATCGGCGAGGAGGTGATCCCCCGCTTTGCCAACTGATGGAAAGAAGCGGTCGTAGCGTGCCATTTCACCTCTCCCGCTCTGCGGGAGAGGTCGGTTCGCGAAGCGAACCGGGTGAGGGTGCCGGCTGGCGAAGGACCCTCGCCGGGCTCGCGTCGCGGAACGACGAAGGCATGACCGAGAAAATGCAGCAAGGAACCTGACCGCATGTCCAAGCATGATTTTCCGGGGACCGAATTCCGTGACCGTCAGACGCGCGCCCGCCAAGCGGTTGCAGAGGCACGGCTTGATTGGCTGCTGGTGATCAACCCCGTTTCGCTGCACTGGCTGATCGGATCGGACACCAAGGGCTACACGTCCTTCCAGTGCCTGCCGCTATCGGCGGCACTCGGCCGGCTGGTGATGTTCGCCCGCGAGACCGACCGCAACGAATTGGAAGACGACACCCTGGTCGATGAGGTGCGCGGCTGGAACGGCGCCGAGCCCGAAGACCCGATGGACGCATTTGAACGCCTGGTGCGCGAGCTCGGCCTGACCAAAGCACGGGTGGGAATGGAGGTGCCGTCCTGGTACCTGCATCCGCACCATTACCTGCGCATCAAGTCGATGCTCGGGGATGCGCTGGTGGCCGAGCCGAGCACGCTGGTGCTGGACCTCAAGCTGGTGAAGTCGCCACGCGAACAGGCCTATATCCGCCGATCCGCGGAGATCGCCGGCCAGGCCCTTGACGCGCTGCTGGCGCACGTGACGGAGGGCCGCAGCGAGCTGGAGCTGGCCGCGGCGGCGTTCCACACGCTGCTCGCAGCGGGTAGCGGATTGCCCGCCAGCACCATGAACCTCGTGACCGGCGACCGCTGCAGCACGGTGCTCGGCGCGCCGACCGAGCGTCGGCTGCGGCGTGGCGATCCCGGCCATGTCGAGGTGGCCGCGGCGCATCGGCGCTACACGTCGACGATCGGTCGGGTCTGGAGCCTTGGTGCGCCGTCGCGGCGGCTAAGCCAGTTGCATGACGTGGTGCGCCGCGCCTCGGACGCATGTATCGCGGCGATCCGTGACGGCGTGCCGACGACTGTGCCGCACGAGGCGGCGAAGCAGGTGTTCATCGAAGCTGGCCTTGATCGCTATCGGCAGCACACGACGGGCTATGGGATCGCACCCGGCTTCCCGCCGTCCTGGGGCGAGCCGGTCAATATGTTCGGCGGCAATCGCTACACACTGCGGACCGGCATGGTGGTATCGGTCGAACCCAATCTGTTCATCCACGAGGAGCGGTTGGGGGTACGCATCATCGACAACGTGCTGGTCACCGAGACAGGCTGCGAGCTGCTGTCGTCCCGCCCACGGGAGCTGGTGGTGATCGAATAGGGTCGAGCGGCTTTCCCTTGTCTCCGAGAATCTTCCGCGTCGCAGCCGTCGCCGCGTCCCAATCGTACGCACGCGGATGCCGCTAGCTAACCCGAACCACGCAAGGCGAGGTGGCCGCGGAAGCGATTCAGCCCTACAGCTCCCGCTCCCAAGTCTCGCTGACCAGGTCCTTCCCGAAACTGTGGTGCGGTTCCGAAGCAATCAGCCGGAACCCCTCCGAGCGATAAATCGCGCGCGCCGCCACCAGCACGTCGTTCGTCCACAGCGTAATGCGACGATACCCCACCCCCGTGGCGAAGCGCAGGCACTCGCGCACCAGTAACCGGCCAAGCCTGGCGCCTCGGGCGGCAGGCTCCACGTAGAGCAGCCGCAGCTTCGCGACTTCGTCCGAGTGGCGCACCAGGAACACGGAACCCACGATCGCCTCGTCCCGCTCGGCGATCCAGCAGCGTTCCCGCTTCGGGTCGGCAGTGCGCAGGAAACCCGCCGCGATCTCCGCCACCAGTGCCTCGAACGTCTCGTCCCAACCGTATTCGGCGGCATAGAGCGTGCCGTGCCGGTGTACCACCCAACCGATATCGCCCGGCCAAGGCGGCCGCAGCACCACCGGCGCAGCCGCGGGGGTCGGACCTCCCAACAGCGTCTCCGCCGTGCGCAACGCGGAACAGAGCCGGGTCTGCTCGGCCGGCGTCAGATGCGCGAGCAACGTGCCGATCTCTTCGGCCGAACGCGCATCGATGGCTGCAAACAACGCTCGCCCCGACGGGGTGAGCGAGAGGATACGCTGCCGCCCATCCGTCGCGGACGCAGTCTTCTCGATCAGACCGCGCTCCTCGAAACCGCGCAGCAGCCGGCTGAGATACCCCGGGTCCAAGTCGAGCTCGGCGGACAGCGCACCAGCCGTGGCACTTCCGCGACAGCCCAACTCATAGACGATGCGCCCCTCGGCAAGCGACAGCTCGCTACCGAGCAGGCCGTCGTGCAGCAGGCCGATCCGGCTGGTGTAGAACCTGGAGAAGCGGCGGACCGCCTCGACCTGGACCGATGGAGGCATGCGGAATTAGTCAACCAACTCCTTGACTTTGTCAAGCAACTGCTTCGCCTAAATTGCCTCTCACGATCGCATTTGGTCGTTCGGTCCTGTCATCATGGCCGAAGGCCGGCTATTCCCGTCTTATCTCGGTGTCCCTTCACCGACTGGGTGGTGCAGGGACCGGAGCAGGAGCTGGACGGCGTGGCGAACCACAAACCGGAAGACTTACCGACCTGCGATTTGCGGGCTGGCTCCAGCGCCATAGAACTCAGCGATGTTGTGCATCTCATCTAGCGTCAGTTGTGACGCAATAGTACGCATCTGCACATTGATGTCGTTCTGCCGCCAGCCCTGGGCGAAGGCCGCAAGCTGTCGTTCGATGTAGGCGGGTTGCTGCCCCTGCAAAGACGGCGCGCCGATGACGTTGCCGGCGGGACCGTGACAGGCGGCGCAGGGCGGAATGCCGCGCGCCGGGTCTCCGGCGAAGACGAGGCGAATGGTGGGATCTTTTTCGCGAAGGGTATGCCCGGACTGAAAGGGCTGGCCGCGGATGGGCTTCAGCCCGTCGGCACGGCTCGCGAAATAAGCCGCCACATCGGCCGAAGCCGACGCCGACAACGCCTCCGCGATCGCGTTCATGACCCCCGACTGCCGCTTGCCGGCGCGAAAGTCGTCAAGCTGCTTATAGATCACCGAGCCCGCCATCCCGGCAAGCGTGGGATAGAGGCCGGCATGGCTCACCCCTCCTTCGCCGTGGCAGGCAGTGCAATACAGCGCGACGAACGCGCCGTGCTCAGAGTTGCCACCGGCGATCGTCGCGAGCGTGGCGCCGGTCCAGGCAATTCGCGTCGGCGTGACAACCGGCGGCTGCGGCTCTCCCGCCGGCCCTGTGTCAGCGGTGATGCCGAGCGCGTGGCAAAACGCGGTCCACGCCCCCAGCGGCAACCCGTTCTGCTGCTCGCGGCCGAGCACGATAAAGCCCAGGACCATTGATACTCCGAGCGTCGCGGCGGTGAGCCACCAAGCGATCCGCGGCCACGGATCGGCGAGTTTGAATGGCCCCCGCCCCTGGACCATCACCGCCTCCCTATCGTGACGGATTGACCTGTCACCTCTATGGCGGGAACGGAGTGGGCCTTGAGGAAAAAGAATTGTCCGATCGGGTAGCCGTAGGCCACGACCATCATCACCAGCAAGACCGCGTTCCACAGCGCGAAGCCGTTGAGCGCCGGCGGCACCTGCCGCGGCGGATTGACCGCCAATGCGTAGCGGAGCGGCTCCATTATCGAGCGCTGGCCAAAATGCGAACGCACGAGAATCATGATCAGCAGGATCGCCGAGATCAGCAGGACGAAGCCGCCGATCACCGAGGCGATGACGAGGGGCGCCAGCTGAGCGACGAACGGAATACTGTAATCGAAGACGGCGACGCGGCGCGGTTGTCCCATCAGCCCGGCGATATGCCAGGGTATCGACGTGATCAGCATGCCCCAGAACCACAGCCAAAGCTGCCAGCACGCCAGCCGCTTCGAGCGCAGCGGCTTGCCGGTGATGCACGGCCACATCTCGTAGGCGATGGCGAAGTACATGATCACCGTCGTACCGCCGAAGATCATGTGGAAATGCGCCGTAACCCACGACGTATTGTGGATCATTGAATTCATGGCGTAGCTCATGTTGACGAACCCGCCGAAGCCCCCCAGGCCGAGCATCACCCCTGCCAATCCGGACGCCAGCACCATCGGTTCGTCCCACGGCAGCGCCCGGATCCATCCAAAAGAGTCCCCGGCCGCCGCGCAGACGGCCGGCGATCTCCAGACTGGCGGAGATCGAGAATACCGTCAGCAAGGTCGGCAGAGCGACCAGGAAGGTCAGGGAGGATTGCAGGAACTTGAAGCCTGTGCCGTGCTCCGGGTCGGCGAGTAGATGGTGCATGCCGACGGGCAGCGAGAAGACGAGGAACATGATGAAGGTGAGCCGCCCCATCGTGTCGCTGTAGAGCCGCCCGCCAGCCGCCTGCGGCAGCAGCGTGTACAAGGCGATATAGGCCGGCATCAGCCAGAAATAGACAATCCCGTGCAATGTCACCGAGAACAGCGTGCGGCCGAGGCCGGCGTCGATCAGATCGCCCCAGCCGAAGGACCGCGGCAGCAGTATGCCGACGAGTTCGAGCTCAACGCCCGCCGCAGTCCAGGCCCACAGCAGCGCCGTCGCGGTGATCGCGAACATGGCGAGCGGCACCGGCCGGCCGGGATTGTCGCGCTTCCAGCCGATCATGTTGATGACCATCAACACGACCCAGATCATCGATCCGCCGATCAGCAGGAACGCCCCGATGTAATACCAGGGGCTCGCCAGGAGCGGCGGGTAGAAGGTGTAGAGCACCGTTGCCCGACCGGCGAGGACCGTCGCCGCGGCGATCACCGTGCCAGCGAGGCAGATAGCGAAGCAGATCCAGGCCGCCAGCACGCTGCGAATGGGTCGACCGAGGCTTGTCGCCGTCACCGCATAGCCGAAGCCCATCGCGAAGAAAGTGGTCAGCACGTAGGCCATCACCGTCCCGTGCAAGGTCACGGAGGCGTAATAGGCGTCCGGATCGTCGAGCGGTGCCGGCAGCGGGCTACGCATCAGCATCTGCCAGGCCCCTAACAGCACCGCCGGCAGGAACAGGCCGAAGGCGACCCAGAAGTGACAGAGCGTCAGGTTTTTTGCGTTTCCCACAGCTTGTCCTTTGGAGGGGGCTCTGCTCCGCGAAACGGCCTTGGGGAACAACGATCACGCGCGCCCACATGCCGTGATGACCGAGGCCGCAGAACTCGTTGCATGGCATATCGTACTCGCCTGGCCGGGCGAAGCTCGTGCGCACCTCGGCGACGAAACCCGGCACAACCATCGTGTTGACGTTCGTATCGGGAAGCAGGAAACCATGAATGACGTCCGCGCTGGTCAGTCGGAACTTGACCGGCGTCTGCGCTGGCACTTGGACGCAATGCGGCACGAAATCATATTGTTCGCCAATCATCCTCACTGTGGCGGAGCCGTCAGGCTCGATCGCCGTGCCGAGATTGCTCTCGACGAACTCGCCGGTGAGATGCAACGTCCGCGGATCGATGACCTCGACATTGCTGGCCGGGTGCAGCGCCCCCACGACACCGGTTATGACGACGACTGCCAGCATGACGACCAGCACCGTAGCCATCGTAATGAGCCAGCGCCTCTCGGTGCGTGCGACCACCTCTTCGGGAACGATGCCGTCCGGAAGCGGCTGCGGCAGCGGGTTTGACGGCGGCTCAGCCAATGGGACCTCGCGGAATGAATAGGAAGAAATAGAGCGCGATCCAGCCGATGAAGAGTATCGCCACGGCGATGCTGGCGACAACCAGCGCGCCGATCGGCCCCCTACGAAGGGCGACCGCCGCTTCCTTTGGCGCGCCGGTCAACTCGGCGACGTTGCCGGACGACCGTGACGCGGTGTAGCGCGGTGCGTCTGATGGCATCGAAGTCACTCCTTCGGCTTCACGGACGTGGAAGGCGGGCGAGCCTGCTGGTAGTAAGCGGCGATCGCCTGGATCTCGTGGTCGTTGAGGTTGCCGGCGAACAGAGCCATTGCCTCGGGGCTGTTCCTGCGGAACCCTTGCCTCCACATCTGCAACTCGAATGCCGTGTAATGCGCGTACTGCCCGGCGAGATAGGGGATCGTTGGAGGCTCGCCTGTCCCACCCGCGCCATGGCACGCGCCACAGGCCGGGATTCCCTTTGCCGGATCGCCCGCCTCGGCAAGTTCCTTTCCGTTCTTGACGAGGTTCGGATCAGGGTTCGCGAGCGGCGGAAACGGCGTATCGACGCCCGCGTAGTAGGCGCTTACATCGGCGGCATCGGCAGGCGTCAGCGCGCGGGCGATCTGCGACATCACGGCGCTTGCTCGGGCACCCGACCTGAAATCCCACATCTGCCGCTCGAGATAGGCGGCGGGCTGTCCGGCGATCCGCGGGAAAGCCCCGCTCGGGTCCGAGGCGCCGGCGAAGCCGTGGCATTGCGCGCAGGCGGGGGCGCCGGTCGCCGTGCCTTGTGCCACGATGACCGCCCCATGATTTGCATCCGGCTGACGGGCCAGTTTCCCGGCGCGCGGCGCATCATCGTCGTTGGCGCGATGAATCACATAGTCGCGGATCGCGGAGGCCTGCCCACGGTCCAGCACCGTCGCGAACGGCGCCATTCCGCCCTCTCTCAGGGCACCGTCGAGGACGATACTGTACCAAGCATCAACGCCAAGGAACGGAGAGGTCCGCAAATCAGGCACCACCCCGCCGCCGATCGCGGCTTGCCCGTGGCAGACGCTGCAAAAGCGATCGAACAGTCCATTTCCGGCAGCTACCGTCGCCGAGTTGGCGACAGGTGGCGGCGCGTTGTTGAACAGCGCCGCCTCGGCGGGAAGCGGCGGCAGTGTGACTTTGCCGCCCAGCTTGAACACGAGCACACGGCTGACATTGCGCGTATTGCCGGACTTGTCCGAACCCTTGCCCTGCATCAAGGGATACGCGCCACCCCAGCCTGACAGCACGGCGATATATTGCTCGCCGTCGACCTCGTAGGTGATCGGCGCAGCCATCACCGGCGATTGGGCTGAGACTGACCACAATTTCGCGCCGGTATCAGCACGGTTGGCGTTGAAGAAGCCGGCTGCATTACCCTGAATCACAAGGTTACCGGCGGTGGTCAGTATTCCGCCGTTCCATGGACCCAGGTAATTGGCGCGCCACACCTCTTTCTGGTTCACCGGATCCCAGGCGATCAGGTATCCGGCGACATCAGGACTGAAGGTGGTGGCGGTGCCGATATTCCAGCCTATCGCCGCCGGCTTGAAGTCCCTTACCAACTCGTATGTCATCCCGATTTGTTGCGCCGGTATGTAAACGAGGCCCGTCTTCGGGTTGAAGGCCATGGCCTGCCAACTGTGGGCGCCGAGCGCGCCCGGAAGCTGGGAAGAAGGCTTGCCAGTCTTGTCGTAGCGGATGAATGGGTTCTCGATCGGCCGGCCTGTCTTCAGTTCGATGCCGCTTGCCCAGTTGACTGGCGTGAAGTTCCGGGCGGAGATCAGCTTTCCGGTCTGGCGGTCGATGATGTAAAAAAATCCATTCTTGTTTGCCTGCATCAAGACCTTCCGAGTCACACCGTCGATCCGGAGGTCCGCTAGGATCAGCTGCTGGACCGCGTCATAGTCCCACTCCTCACCGGGGGTGGCTTGGTAGTGCCATGCATAATTCCCGGTATCGGCGTTGACCGCGACAATCGAGGACAGGAACCAGTTGTCTCCCTTACCCTCGCTGCGGTAGCCATGATTCCATTCAAGCCCGTTGCTGACGCCGAAATAAATGAGGTTGAGCTCGGGGTCGTAAGAGATGCTCTCCCACACCGTTCCCCCGCCGCCTTCGTTCCACCAATCACCATGCCAGGTCTTTGCGGCTTCCGTGAGGATCGGATTCTCAGGGGGCTTAGCTGGATCGCCCGGTACGGTATAGAAGCGCCAGTCGAGATTCCCTGTTTCGGCGTCATAAGCGGAGATGTAGCCCCTTACGCCATATTCCGCGCCGCTGTTGCCAATCACCACGCGCCCTTTGATGACGCGCGGCGCCTGCGTGATCGTGTAGGGCTTGCTGGGGTCGACCGTCATCACGCTCCAGATCTGCTTTCCCGTGCGCGCATCAAGCGCCACCAGTCGGCCGTCGAAAGTTCCAACAAAAATCTTACCCTTCCAGGCGGCGACACCACGATTGACCACGTCGCAGCAGCCCCTGACGCCAAGTGCGCGAGGCACCGCCGGATCGTAGGACCAGAGCAGCGCGCCGGTCTTGGCGTCGTATGCCTCGACCATGCTCCATGCGGTCGAGACATACATCACGCCGTCAATCACCAGGGGCGTCGCCTCCTGACCGCGGTTGGTGTCGAGGTCGGCGAACCAGGCAAGACCGAGCTGGCTCGCATTGTCGGCCGTAATCTTGGATAGGGGGCTGAAGCGCTGCTCGCTATAGGTTCGGCCATAGGTCATCCAATTAGCGGGGTCACGATCGGCTGCCGCAATCCGGGCACCATCAACGTCGGCCGCCGGATCAGCGGCAATGGCCGATTGAGCCGTGCATCCGATTAGAGAAAGTCCGAGCCAAGTCGCAATCCTGATTGCCAAGCTGACCCGGCAAGTCACACTGATAACCACGTTAGCACACCTCGGCCACAAGGGCTTCCGACGCTCGGCGATTCGGCAGTTGTGCAGCAACCCACGGATCTCGAACGAAAGCGCTTCGATCATTAGGTGTAGAGCGACAGCGACGGCGATGCCAGCGACGACCAGCGCGCCGATCGGCCCGTTCCTCAGTGCTTCGGTCGCTTCCTCCGCCCGGATGGGAGCGGCGACATTTTCGTGCCGATCGGCGGCGGAGCGATGAGTCTCGTTGCCCGGCATCGTTTCAGTGTCCTGCTGGGGATTTCACTGGCCCCTCGAGCGTCCCGGCCACCTGCTGGTAGTAGGCGGCAACGGCCGCGACTTCTGCGGCGTCGAGCCTCTTTGCGATCACCGCCATAGCGGCGGGGCTGTTTTTGCGGTAGCCCTGCTGCCACATCTGCAAGGTGAAGACGATATAATGGGCGTACTGCCCCCCAAGGTATGGGACCACTGGCGGCTCGCCCCCGCCGCCCGGTCCGTGGCAATTGTTGCAGTGCAGCGCCGCGGGGTCGCCCGCCTTAGCGAAGTCTTCGCCGCGCTTTATGAGGGCAGGATCGGCCGGTTTGAGCGGCAGGAACGGGGCATTGACGCCCGCAAAGTAGGCCGCCACATCGGCGATATCGTCGGGCGACAGCGCCTTGGCGATCGGCGACATGATTGCACTTGTCCGGACGCCCGAGGCAAAGTCGCGCAGCTGCGCGGCAAGATAATAAGCCGATTGGCCGGCAAGCCGAGGAAACGCGCCGCTGGCATCGGAAACGCCGTTGAAGGCGTGGCACTGGGCGCAGGCCGGAGCGCCGGCTGCGGTGCCTTGCGCGACGATCACGGCGCCATGTTTGGCGTCGGGTTGGCGGCCCGCGGGCCGAGAGATTTCACTCTTTAGGTTGACGAGATAGTTAACGATCGCCGGACCGTCCTCCGCGGGGAAAGGGGCCTTGAAGTCATTGCGCATCTGGTCGACAATAGCCTGCCAGCCGGCTCGGGACAGGCTAGCCTGGTCAAGCACCATGGCGGCCGAGTGGCAGATCAGGCAGTCGTCGTTGATAGCGTCTGCCTCGCGGCCACCGGGAAAGGTGACGTCGCTGTGAGGCAGGTTGATGCTAACCGAGCGCAGCGTTACGCCGCCGCCCTCAACGATTGACGGGGCAGGCGCAATCGTTGGAGCCTCCGCAACTGGAGCCGGCTGTGGTGAAGTCGCCGGCGCGGCCAGAGCCGGCTGACCGACCCATCCAGCTTGTGAGGCGCTCACCAGGAGGATTACGCCAGCCCTGGCGAGGGCGGCGCCGGCAGTCGCATTGGCTGATATGCCCATGCATAAGCTCCTGTCGTCGTCCCCGGATCAAGCCACCCTGAGCTGTACGCGCTCGATCACGTTGCGCATAAAGCCGCCGCCGTTCCAGTTGGGCTCGGCCGGCTGGACCTCACCCTTCGTATTGGTGCAGCGCACCTGCAGAAGTCAGCATTCCAGATTGCGGCGCCGTGATCTGCGTACTCCATTGGCGAAAGCTGTACGTCCCCTCGTCGCGGCCCAAGGCAGTCTTCTGCCAACTTTGTCCACTGTCGGCCGACAGTTCCACCTGTGACACGCCGCCATCCCCGCCGAATGCAATCCCTCTGACCGGTATAGCCGCCCCGGACTTGACGGTCGTCGTGTCGGTGACATTGGTGAAAAAGGAGCGCGGCACCAGGCGGGAAACCGGCACGGTCTTGAACCCCGTTTCCCCCGGCCTCACGCTCGCATGTGGCGTGTCGGGAACGCGATACGCGGTCTTCTCAAAGTAGTTCTGGTCCGGCGCATCGAGCACTTCGAGGTCAGCCAACATCTTGAGCCAGTAGTCCGCATACCATCCCGGGTACGATCAAACGCACCGGGAAGCCGTTCAGTAGCGGCAACTGCTCGCCGTTCATCTGGAAGGCCAGCATCACCTCGCCGTCACGCGCGTGCTCGATGTCGAGCGGTTTCATGAATTTGGGTGCTGCCTCCACGACGGGATCGTCCAAACCGCTGAATCGAACTGCAACAGCGCTGGCCTTGACACCCGCGCGATCGAGCACGTCCCGCAAGCGGATGCCGCCCCAGCGCGCATTTCCCATGGCACCGTTTTGCCATTGAGCGCCGGGCACCCGCGGTTGGAACAGACCGCGGGAATTACCCGAGCATTGACAGACCGCCACGAGCTCGACCCGCGGCATCGCCAGCAGATCCGCAAGCGACAGCGAAAGCGTCCGGTTGACGTGACCGCGAACGGTAAGTTTGAACGCGGCCACGTCCACGTCTTCCGGGATTACCGCCCAATGCCAACGCACGAAGAATTGGTCGTTCGGGGTGAAGACGTTGCGATCGAAGACATCCCAGGTTGTCTCGAGCAAGGGTGGCCGGGTGCGCTGCAGAATCATCCGCGCCTTCTGCGGGAAGGCCGTTGTCAACTCGCGCCGGTCCGGCCCGCCCGGTAGATCGAGATTGACAAAGGTATCGGCCCAGGCCCGAGACGTCGCCACCATCCCGCCAAGAATGCCCGCGCTCCGAAGGAAACGACGACGACTTGGGGTGCAGGTGATGCGTTCGTAAACGGTCATGATATCAACCTCCCCGTCTCGCCATGCCGGAAGTGTCGGATGATAATCAGCCGGACCTAAACGCAATCCTCCGTCCGTTCTTTTCACCGCGCACCAGGCTTTCTAGAATACCCTGTGCTTTGCAGTGGTAATTGCTCACCCTGGGGTGGCTGGTTGGAGGACCACGGGCACTTGCGCTCCCGCCAGGGCGGTTCGGAGTGCTTGCAGCACAGAAATTCCATTGGCTTTGGCTGTGCTCACGACTGAACGAAAGGCAGCGTAGGTCTCTGCACCCCACTCACAGCGGAACCCATTGGTCACTTTGCGAAATATCACGCTCGGACGCAGAGACTGCTCGGAAATGTTGTTGGTGGGAGGCACGTCGCGGTGGCTCATGAACACGAACAGGTGTTCTCGATGTGCCGCGATGCACTTGCGTAGCTTAACTCCCGGCTCGCCGATCGGCACCACAGCCATAATTCGATTGAGCCTGCGCTCAAGGTCGCCCAGATACTGCCGCAGAGTACTGTCTGTCAGACGATCTCGTCGTCGCCCGATGGCAAGCGCACGTAGCAGCAGCCACTTGAACCGAAGGCTGAAGGCGGTATCACCGCAGTCAACGGCATAGTTCGCTGTGCGGAGCAGGTGAGCCAGGCACACCTGCCATTTGACTGCGTGGCCGCGCTGGCTATGCAACATGTCAGACACCCAAACCAGTGGTTTGATGTCACTGAACAACGCCTGCACTACCGCCTTGCCACGGCTGGGATGGATTACGTGCAACACGGCGAGCGTGCCGATGAACACCCACTCCCACCAATTCTTGCCACTGACCCGCGCCGAGGTCTCATCCGAGCATACCACCGGACTGGCGAGCACGGCGGCGCGAATGGGTGCGGTCGCCGCCAGCAAAGGTTCGCGTGCTCGAGCCAAGATGTTGCTGATCGCGCCCTCGCTGATCGAGAGGCCAAAGATCTCGTCCATCAGCTGCGCCAACCGCTGCATACCAACGGCGTGGGCGTAGTGGAGATAGACCACCAACGCGGCAATGGATTGACCGAAGGGCGAACCTGGCTCCAGACCGGCTGGCGCCTCGGCGCACACGTGCTCGCCGCAGCAGGAGCAGCAACCACCAAACAATCGTACCCGTGTTACATCTGGCTTGATCGGTGGAAGTTCGATGCGGTCGTAGACCTGCTGGGGGGTCTGGGCGGCCTTCGGAAACCTCGCCCGACACTTGGGACAGGCACTCAGCGTCGCATCAACCACGCGATCGGGGTTGGGATGCAGTGACCGCCCCACGCCCGGTCGGCTCTTACGCCGTGGGCGGTCGTGGTCCGGCTCTGCTCGATCTTTCTTTGGACCTTTGGACGGCGGCATCGACGAGTTGTCTGGCGTCTTTGGTGGCCGGTTCAGTCGCTCAAGCTTCGCCTCTAGCGCTGCGATCCGTTCGGCTTGCGCGGCGATTATCTTGTCCTGCTCCGCGATCCTCTGATGCGCTGTCGTCAACTGTTCGAACAACGCCAGGATCAGCGTGTCCTTCTCGGCGACCGATAACTTGCTGAGATCGGGGGTGTGCGTCACCCCTGTCTTAGAGTTGAGTCACCCGTTACCGCGTCAAGCGATTCCTATGCTGTTGAACTCGTACGTGATCCGCACGTCTTGTCAGATACCTCGCTGCCCAATGGGCCAATCGTTGCAAAATAACTCGCCTCGGGCCGCTACCCAGGTGAGCAATTACTTGCAGTGCGCGGTTTATTCGCCGCGCCCGAGCGCAGCTCAGCCCCAAACTTTTTCGTCCTGCAAGGGCTGAGTCACCAGGAAGTTACCAAAGTTTAATACACGATGTTGCTCCTGATCAATGCCGTCACCAATGGCCGGCAGTTATCGGTGGCCATTTACATCTATCGGAGGCGGCATCCTCCACCGCAGGGATGGCGAACATTTCTACGCAACCACGCGCAACGCATTGCAGCCGTCTATCTATTTCATGGTGCCGACAGTTGAGTTTAAGCTGTTGGATATCCTGGCGATCCTCCGCCTGGAGCGCGGTTTGCGGGTCCTGATCAAGGTGACAACCCGACAGCCGGGTGGGCCGCACCGCAGATCGCCAAGACGTTCCCCGCGGGAGCGACGCCCGAGGCGGTTTCGGTCGCGGACGCCCGCGGCGCGGAAGGTAACGCTTGACGACAGCGACGTAGAGTGCATCACGATCACGGATCAGATAGCGCGGCGCTTGCGACGAGACAGGTGCCGAGGGTCGTGCTTTCATCCGTCGTCCGGAGTCACGGCTGTCCTTGGGAGGGAACGGCGATGCAGACCGCCTCGCAGCAGCGCCACGTCGTTGTCGCCGCGTATCTCGGCTGGGCGCTCGACGCCTTTGACTTCTTCATCATGGTCTTCGTCCTGCGCAACATCGCGGAGACCTTCTCCACCACGATCACCGTGGTGACGGTCGCGATCACGCTGACGCTGGCCATGCGGGCAGTCGGCGCGTGGATCTTCGGTCGGCTCGCGGACCGGTTCGGGCGGCGGCCCACCCTAATGGCCAGCGTTCTCCTGTATTCGCTGCTGGAGTTGGCGACCGGCTTCTCGCCGAACCTGACCACGTTCTTCATCCTGCGTGCGCTCTTCGGCATCGCCATGGGTGGCGAGTGGGGCGTCGGCGCATCGCTGACGATGGAATCGGTGCCTGCCAATTGGCGCGGCTCGGTCTCCGGTCTGCTGCAAGCCGGTTACCCGAGCGGCTACCTGCTCGCCTCGATCGTCTATTGGATCGCCTTCCCGCTGGTCGGCTGGCGCGGCATGTTCGTCATCGGCGCGCTCCCAGCGCTGCTGGTCCTGTATATTCGGAGCTCGGTACCGGAGAGTCCGGACTGGGCCGCCCGCCGCGCGGCCGGGCCGCCCCCGTCGATCTGGCAGGTACTGGGGCGGAACGTCGGGCTGACGGTGTACGTCGTCGTGCTGATGGCGGCGTTCAACTTCTTCAGCCATGGCACGCAGGACCTGTATCCAACCTTCCTGCAAGTGCAGCACAAGTTCTCGACGAGCACGGTGGCGACGATCGCCATCGTCTATAACATTGGCGCCATCCTCGGCGGCATCGCCTTTGGCAGCCTCTCGCAGCACATCGGCCGGCGAGCCGCCATCGTGATCGCGGCGGTGGCCGCATTACCGATAATCCCGCTCTGGGCCTTCGCCGCCACGCCGCTGGCGCTCGGCCTCGGAGCATTCCTCATGCAGATCTGCGTGCAGGGTGCCTGGGGCGTCATTCCGGCGCATCTGAACGAGCTGTCGCCGCCAGAGATACGCGGGACGTTCCCGGGCGTGACATATCAGCTCGGCAATCTGCTCGCTGCGGCGAACGCGACCATTCAGAGCGCCATCGCATCCGGAATGGGAGGGGACTACTCGTGGCCATTGGCCGGCGTCGCGGCGATCGTCGCGGTGATCATCGCCGTGATGGTCGGCTTCGGACGCGAAGCGCGCCATGTGCAGATGCACGGCGCCCGAGCGGCGGTTCAAGAAGTGTAACCGCGAAGGCGCAGAGGACGCCGAGGAAGCCGCCTCAGGAAAGCGCCCACAGATCCGCACGCAGTCGATCCGGATCTGACCCGCCAAGAAGCCCTTCCATCTCCGCATGAGTCCGCTTCCAAACCGGCACCGCCGCAACAAGTACAGCTCGACCCGCCGGAGTCAGCCGCAAGCGCCGGCTCCGCCTGTCCTCAGCATCAACGACAACCTTCACCAGACCGCGCCGCTCCAGCGGTTTGAGATTTGCGGTCAGCGTCGTGCGATCCATCGCCAACAAGCTCGCGACATCGCCGATCCGCGGCGGCTCGGGGCGATTGAGCGACATCAGCAGCGAGAATTGCCCGCTGGTCACACCCACCGGCCGCAGTACCTCGTCAAACCGCCGCGCCACCGCGCGTGCCGCCCGCTGCAAATGAAGGCACAGACAGGCATCGCGGACCGCCAGCGTCACCTCGAACGGAACCGCATTTCGATTTGACATCCCGCTCAGTATGTTGATATCAACCCAAAAGCACAAGAGGCAAAACGTCATGGCGACCGTCTGCTTCACCGCCGCGCTGCAGCGCTTCCTGCCGGCATCCTCCGCACAGGTGGAAGCCGCCACGGTGGCCGAGGCACTGGCCGCCGTGTTCGCCCAGCAGCCGGCGCTGCGCGGCTACGTGCTCGACGATCAGGGCACGTTGCGTCGTCACGTGGCCGCCTATGTCAACGGCCGACCCGTCAGCGATCGCCGGTCCCTGAGCGACCCCGTCGGCCCACGCGACGAGATCTACATCTTCCAGGCACTGTCCGGTGGTTGAAGGAGAAACGCATGTCTGATCGGCTGCACGTCGGTACCCGCAAGGGCCTGTTCGAGTTGGCGCGTCGCAACGGCGATTGGGACGTCGTCGATGCGCATTTCCTCGGCGATCCCGTCTCCGCCGTACTGGCACGCAGCGACGGCGCGGTTCACGCCGCGCTCGATCTCGGCCACTTCGGTGCCAAGCTCTGGCACCGCGACCGCAACGGCGAGTGGCACGAACTATCAACTCCCGCCTTCCCACCGAAGCCGCAGGACGCAGAAGACGATCCCCATCCCTGGTCGCTTGGCAGGATCTGGGCACTCGAGCCCGGCGGCGTTCCTGGCCGCATCTGGGCCGGCACGATGCCCGGCGGACTCTTTCGCTCCGACGACGACGGCGCATCCTGGTCGCTAAACGAGAAGCTGTGGCTGATGCCCGCTCGCCGCCAGTGGCTCGGCGTTGCTGGCGGCGAGCAGCCGGGGATCAGCGCCGTACTGATCAACCCCCGCGACCCCTCCGACATTCGCCTAGGCATATCGACCGCCGGCGTTTGGGCAAGCACCGACGCTGGCGAAACCTGGGACATCATCAACCAGGGCATGTACGCCGAATACATGCCGCCAGAGCGCCGCGGGGATCCGATCGTGCAGGACGTGCACATGCTGGCGCACTGCGCCGCGCATCCCGAAATCATGTGGTGCCAGCACCACAACGGCGTGTTCCGTTCCGAAGATGCCGGCGCCACCTGGCACGAAATAACGGCGATCCGCCCCTCGAAATTCGGCTTCGCCGTCGTCGTCCACCCCCTCGATCCGGACACCGCCTGGTTCGTACCAGCGGTCAAGGACGAGCGGCGCATCCCCGTCGATGGCAATGTCGTGGTCGCCCGCACGCGCGATGGCGGACAAAGCTTCGAGGTGCTGACCAACGGCCTGCCGCAGCGACACGCCTACGACCTCGTCTGGCGTCACGCGCTTGCCACCGACGCCACCGGCGAGCGTCTCGCTTTCGGCTCGACCAGCGGCGGCCTGTGGATCTCCGAGAACGGTGGCGATTCCTGGACCATGCCCGACGCGCGCCTTCCGCCTATCGCAGTCGTGCGTTTCGCGACGACGTAAATCACCGACAAGACGGGGCAAGCAGACGATGAGCGCTGGCGGACTATCCAAGCCGCGGCTCGCCCGCATGCACGACGTGATGGCAGGATATGTCGAGCGCGGCGAAGTGCCCGGTCTCGTCGCCGCCATCAGCCGGCGCGGTGAGCTGCATGTCGATGCGATCGGCAACAAAGCGATCGGTGTCGGTGCTATTCAGCGCGATACAATCTTCCGCATCTCCTCGATGACCAAGCCGACCACCGCCGCGGCGGCGATGATCCTGGTCGAGGAATGCAAGCTACGCCTCGATGATCCCGTAGACCCGCTACTGCCCGAGCTCGTGGCCCGCCAAGTGCTGAAGCGGCTCGATGGCCCACTCGACGACACGGTACCGGCGAACCGCCCGATCACGCTGCGCGACCTGCTGACCTTCCGTTTGGGGCTCGGCATGGTGATGGCGCCGCCGGACACCTATCCGATCCAGACGGCCATGAGCGAGCAGCGCCTGGGCCAGGGACCGCCGCGCCCATCGATTCCGCCTGCACCGGACGAATGGATGCGTCGGCTTGGCACACTCCCCCTGATGCATCAGCCGGGCGAGAAATGGACGTACAACAGCGGCTCGGATGTCCTGGGCGTCCTGATCGGGCGCACTGACAACAATCCCCTCCCCTTGCGGGCCCCGCAAGGGGAGGGGGCTGTGCCAGCGACGCGCCATTCCACGAAGCGCGACAACCTCGCAGCAGGGGAGAGGGGGCCGCGCCAGTGAGCCACCATGCCACGAACCGCGACGACCTCGCGGGCAGAGGTTCGGGATCGCCGCGCATTAGCGCAGCGGGCGAGTGAACAGCGGCGTGCAGAATCCGCCCCAGCCACGCACCATCTGTGTCCGTCAACGTGTATCGATGATTTCCCCTGAAATTGTCTCGTCAGATGATCCGACGTCCCGCATACAGTGAAATGAGACAATGATGAGCACCGCCCCGCAACATGGCGACCTCCGTGGCGCTCCGTGCGAACTCTTTCTCTTCGCCAGCCGGCAATCGTCCGCCGATTCACGCGCCACTCTCACCCTGCGATACACTCGTCTCGCGCACAGCGAAATGAGACGGCAATGAGAATAGACCCGCATTCATGATAACCAGAAAGCCTAGCCCACATACATCTCTCCCGTTCGCGCGCTCCGCAAAGCTGAGGCGACTCCACGCACCGTGCTCATTCCTCCGGCACGTTGGCCTCGAGCTCCGCCAGCCATGCCGCGGCATTGCCGTCCGACGGCGCACGCCAGTCGCCGCGGGGCGACAGCGAGCCACCAGCAGTCACCTTCGGCCCATTCGGCAAAGCCGAGCGCTTGAACTGGCTGGTGGCGAAGAATCGATGCAAGAACTCGCGCAGCCAACGCCTGATCTCAGCCAGTGAGTACTCCTGCCGGCGAGACTCCGGAAAGCCGGGCGGCCAGTACCCACGCGTCGCATCCTCCCAGGCTTGCAAGGCCAGGAAGGCGATCTTCGAAGGGCGAAATCCGAAACGCAGCGTGTAGAACAGATTGAAATCCTGCAGTGCGTACGGCCCGACCTTGGCCTCCGTGCTCTGTGGTTTCTCCCCCGCACCCGCCGGTATCAGCTCCGGCGAGATCTCGGTCGCCAGGATCGCTTCCAACGTCGCCAGCACCTCGGGACCGAACTGCCCCGAGCTGATCACCCAACGGATCAGGTGCTGGATCAGCGTCTTCGGGATGCCGGCATTGACGTTGTAGTGCGACATATGGTCGCCGACGCCGTAGGTGCACCACCCCAGCGCCAATTCCGACAGATCACCGGTGCCGATCACGATTCCTTCGTGCCGGTTAGCCAGCCGGAACAGGTAATCGGTGCGAAGCCCAGCCTGCACGTTCTCGAAGGTGAGATCATACACTGGCTCGCCACGCGCGAAGGGGTGGCCGATGTCCTCCAACATGCGCATCGCCGCCGGCTTGATGTCCAGCTCGCGATGCGTCACCCCCAGCGCTTTCATCAGCCGATGCGCGTTCGCCTTGGTTTCGTCGCCGGTCGCGAAACCCGGCATGGTGAAGGCAAGGATGTCGGTGCGCGGGCGCTTCAGCCGGTCGAAAGCCTGCGCGGTGACGATCAGCGCCTGCGTCGAATCCAGCCCGCCCGACACCCCGATCACAGCCCGCTTAATGTGCGCGGCAGAGAGCCGCTGCATCAGGCCGGAGACCTGGATATTGTAAGCTTCATAACAATCCTGCTCGAGCCGGGTCGGATCGGCCGGCACGAAGGGAAACCGCTCCACCGTGCGCTCGAACCCGACATCGCCGTCCGGTGGATCGACGCGGAACCCGACCCGCCGATAGTCGCCAAGCGCAAGCGCGCGCCGATTATCATCGAACGTCGCCATCCGCATGCGCTCCTGGCGCAGCAGGTCGAGATCGACATCCGCCACCGCGAGCCGGTCGCCGGTCGGGAACCGGTCGGTCTCGGCAAGCTTAGTGCCATTCTCGAACACCGTCGCTTGTCCGTCCCAGGACACGTCGGTGGTGGACTCACCCTCGCCGGCCGCGGCGTAGAGATACGCTGCCAGGCAGCGCACCGATTGCGACTGACACAACAGTCGCCGCGTGTCCGCCTTGCCGACGGTGATCGGGCTGCCGGACAGGTTCACCAGCACCGTTGCGCCCGCCAATGCAGCCAGCGAGCTCGGCGGTACCGGGATCCAAAAATCCTCGCAGATTTCAACATGAACCGTCAGCCCGGGGACATCCTCGGCGGAGAACAGCAGGTCCAGCCCGAACGGCGCCGCGCGGCCGGCAATGGTGATCGTGGCACCGCGCCAGCCGGCACCGGCAGCGAACTGCCGGGGCTCGTAGAATTCCCGATAGTTCGGCAGGTAGGCCTTCGGCACCACCCCGAGCAGTTGCCCCCGATGGATCGCCAGCGCCGCGTTGTAAACCCGGTCGTGGTGCCGCACCGGGGCGCCGACGATCACCAACGGCATCAGCTCGCGCGACCCCTCGATGATCGCCGCCGCCGCCTGCTCGACCGCATCGAGCAGCGCATCCTGCAGCCGCAGGTCATCGATCGAATAAGCCGACAGCGCCAGCTCCGGGAACACTGCTACGGCAACAGCGCGCTCGTGGCATTCCCGCGCCACACGCAGAACCGACTGCGCATTCGTCGCCGGATCCGCCAAAGCGCTCGGGATGGTGCAGGCGGCGACGCGGGAGAAGCCGTGCCTATAGATCGAGCGAAACGTCACCTGTGTCGACCGTTCATCATGCCGCGGACAAAGTCGCCGCCGACCCCGATCGCACGTCGCCCGGCGGTCAGTTCCGGATGGAACAGATGCCAGACATGAATCATCTCCGGCCAGATCTGCAGATCGACAAACACGTCAGCCGCCCCGGCGACGCGCGCCAGCCGGACGGAGTCATCGAGCAGCGTCTCCACCGAGCCCACCTGGATCAGCAGCGGCGCGATGCCAATCAGATCGGCGTAGATCGGTGCCGCCAGCGGCGAGCGCGGATCGGCTCCGCCAAGATAGAGCCCCGCCAGTTCGAGCAGCAGCTCCTTCTGCACGCCCGGATCGGTAGCGGCTTTATCGATCATGCTGTCGCCAATCGCCTCCATATCGACCCACGGCGAGATGCACCAGCCGCAGACGGGTTGCGGCAGGCCGGCATTTCGGATCGCCACCAGCGCGGCAACGACCAAACCGCCGCCGGCGCTGTCACCCGCCAACGCAATCCGGTCAGGCGCCAGGCCTTGCGACAGCAGGAAGCGATAGCCGGCCAGCGTATCCTCGACGGGAGCCGGAAACGGATGTTCCGGCGCCAGACGATAATCCAGCGCCAGCGTTCGGCAGCGCGCCGCCCGTCCCATCTCGCTCACCATGTGACGGTGGCTGACCAGCGAGCCGATCACATACCCACCGCCGTGCAGAAACAGGATCGCGCTGTCGCGCGCGGCGTCCGGCGTGGCGGTCCATTCGGCTCTCACACCGTTCGCCGTCACCGGCTCGATCGTTACATCCGATGCGACCTGATATTCCTGGCTGCGCGTATCGAAGTCGCGGCGCCGCTGGTCGAGTTCCGCAGCACGGACCCGCGTCGCCAGCTTGGCCCGCAGACCGACGATTTCCGGATCGGCCATGACACTCCCCTGTCGGTTATGCCGTCAGCAATGTGTCGGCGTCGGTATGCGTGAATCCAAGATCGTGCGCCACGGCGGCATGCGTGACCTTGCCGGCATGTATGTTCAGGCCCTGGCGCAGATGCGGGTCTTCCGCCAGCGCGCGGCGCCACCCCTTGCTGGCCAGCGCCAGCACGAACGGCATGGTGGCGTTGTTCAGCGCGAAGGTAGAGGTGCGCGGCACCGCGCCTGGCATGTTGGTGACGCAATAATGCACCACGCCTTCCTCGACATAGGTGGGGGCGGAATGCGTGGTCGGGCGGCTGGTCTCGAAGCAGCCGCCCTGATCGATCGCGATATCGACCAGCACCGATCCGGGGCGCATGGCGCGCACCATGGCGCGCGTGACGAGCTTCGGCGCCGCGGCGCCGGGTACCAGCACGGCGCCGATCACCAGGTCGGCCGCCAGCACCGCATCCTCGATTGCCTCGGTGGTGGCGAATAACGTCGTGGCGCGCGGGCCGAATTGTAGATCGAGCTCCTTCAGCCGCGGCAGCGACTTGTCGATGATGGTGACGCTCGCCTCCAGCCCGACCGCCATGCGCGCGGCGTTGGTGCCGGATACGCCACCGCCCAGCACGACCACTTTGGCGGGCGGCACACCGGGCACGCCGCCCAGCAGGATGCCGGCCCCGCCCGGCTCCTTCTCCAGGCAGTGCGCGCCCACCTGCACGGACATGCGCCCAGCCACCTCACTCATTGGCGCAAGCAGCGGCAGCGCCCCGTGCCGGTCAGTGACGGTCTCATAGGCGATGCAGGTTCCACCGGAACGCAGCAGCGCCTCGGTCTGCGCCCGGTCGGCCGCGAGATGTAGGTAGGTGAACAGCACCTGGCCCGGCCGCAGGCGGGCGATCTCCGACGGTTGCGGTTCCTTCACCTTCACGACCAGGTCGGCCTGGGCAAACACCTCCTCGGCGGTATCGACCACCACCCCGCCGGCGCTGCGATACGCGTCGTCAGCGATGCCGATGCCGGCGGCCGCGCCGCGCTCGACCAGCACGTTGTGGCCCAGCCCGACCAGTTCGCGCACGCCGGCCGGTGTCAGTCCGACGCGATATTCGTGCGTCTTGATTTCTTTGGGTAATCCGATCTTCACGGGCAGCTCCTGGGCTGGTTCGCCTCTGCCACGCCGGTCTCGTGCAAGGCGAAGGCCGACTTCATGGCGCCGTAGAATGCGATCGCAACGGCGACCTCGACCCGATCATAGCGCAGCACGAGTTGAGGGGGAGGGGGCGGGCGGGCACAGTGCCGGCAGTCGAGCTATGCGTGGGAGGGGTAGGGTGCAGATCGGGTTCAACCTGCCGAACAGCGGCCCTCTGTCGGCGCCGGCCACCATGGCGCGTCTGGCCCAGGAGGGGGAGGCGCTTGGCTACGACTACCTGACGCTGACCGACCATGTCGTGCTGCCGGTCACGACGGCGCCGGGGTATCCGTATTCCGAGAGCGGCGAGTTCTATGGCGGCGATCCGGCTGTGCGCCACGAACAGCTTGTCAGCCTGGCCTGGATCGCCGCCCGAACCGAGCGCATCCGGCTGGCCACGGCGGTGCTGGTTATGCCACACCGGCCGGCCGTGCTGGCCGCGAAGATGCTGGCGACGATCGACGTGCTGTCGGGCGGCCGTCTGGTGGTGGGGGTGGGCGCCGGCTGGCTCAAGCCCGAATTCTACGCTCTAGGGACCCCGCCCTTCGAGGAGCGCGGCGCCGTGACCGACGAGTACCTGGCGGCGTTCCGGGCGCTATGGACCCAGGAACGGCCCCACTTCGAGGGAACCTATACCCGATTCGCGAACGTGCTGCTGGAGCCGAAGCCGGTGCAGAAGCCGCACCCGCCGATCTGGGTCGGCGGCGAGAGCCCTCCGGCACTGCGGCGCGCAGCGCGGTTGGGCGATGCGTGGTATCCGATCGGCACCAACCAGCAGCACCCGCTGGACTCGCTGCCGCGCTTGAAGGCGGGGATCGAGCGGCTGCGCAAGCTCGTTGCCGAAGCCGGGCGGGATCCTGGTGGGGTGAAGGTGGTGTACCGGGTGAAGCGGATCGGCGCCGTCCTGCCGGCGCGCGCATCGGACGGCGAGCGGAAACTGTTCTCTGGCAGCGATGCGGAGATCGTGGCCGATCTGAGGGCGATGCAAGAGATCGGCGTGACCGGCGTGGATTTCGATATCGAGCGGCCGAAGGCCGAGGCTGCGGTGGGAGAGTTGCGCCGGCTGAAGGAGGCGCTGGTGGCGCGGGTGTAGTGGCTCCGTCCTCCGCTCCGAAAATAACGGCCGAGATGCCGGTAGTCGTACGCCGCCATTCCTTGCACAAACGGGAATCCATTGCGCCGCCCGCGTTCAGTGTCCCCTATGACGCGCTGCCATCACCTGTTGACGGAGGCATGGAGACACCCTCAACCTCCTGTGCGATTTGCCTACGATCCTCACCGGACACCTATGAGAGATCGCAGGCCATAGCTAGCGGTTTGGTCAGATTTGATCGATATCATCGCCATCGGAGGACGGAGATGCCGGCCGACCTTAGCATGGCCGGGCTGGCTGACCCGCTGGCGGCACTAGGTCTGGACTATGCGAGCGAACCGGCCCACGGTACAGTTGGTGCACTCTCCGCCATCCTGCGCGATCGGGCGCCCGTCGCGGCGTCTGCCTTGCCTATGCTGCCCTGCTGCGCCTCTGCTGCTGCTCGACCGTCCCGAGGATGCTTCGCCGCCGGAACGGCGTCGGCGGTTCTGGGTTGTAGGCAGATAAGGCCCGCCCGAGGTTCCGATGTGGTATTAGTCGGCTACGATGCCTTTAATATGGTAACCGCTAATATGGTAACCGCCGATATTAAGCAATGTGCGATCGGTCTTCTGCGTGGCGTAGCTATGGGGCCACCGAGGCGCTGCCGTCCTCCGTCATCGGAGGCGTATCCGCAGACGGAATCCGTGATATTATTGGTTTGGGAGGGGCAGAATATCGCATCGCGATATCCAATGTTGTCTCAACGCGAACGAGACGATGATCCAAGTCAACCACGTATTGTGCGACTTTTTCAACCTTCTCAGCCTGAGCTCTGACGCGTTCTTCGATGAGAATAAAAGACTTGACTGCACTCATCACCTCACCGATACTACTCACGTTGTTTCTCCTTTAGTGAAATGACGAAGCGCTGCATCCAAAGCAGCATCTGTGCGATTGAGCTGTTCCAAGGTTTCCTGGTGAATCTCCTCGAACTTCAGCAATAAAGCGCTGAGTTCCGCCAGCTCCTCACTTTTCACCATCTCAGATGGTGAAACCACGTTTTCCTGCTCCTCAACGGGCCCGACGCCGGCAGCGGCAGGCGATTGGCGGAGCGCCATACCCGGCGGCAGCGTTTTCTCCTGGCTCCTAACCATCTGCTCACCGATCAAGCCGCCAGCTATCGCTTGACTAATGGTGTGGTCCACATCGGAGAATGCGTGCGGCGGCAGCGCAGCCCCCTCGTATAACGTAACCGACTGATCATCAGCGGACTCGTCGGCCTGCGTCCGGCCAGTGAAGCGCACCACCAGCGCGGTCACGTCATCAGATGCGGGGAGTCCATCGGAAAACCGGTCCAGCTCCGCAACAAGACGATCCAGCAGCCGATCGAGAGCGATCGGTCCGGCAGAGGTCAGCATCGCCATCAGACGCCCTTCCCCGAATGCCTCGCCTGCTCGATTGAAGCATTCCGCCACACCGTCCGTGACCAGCAGCAGTCCGTCGCCCGGCTGAAGCGCGATCGTTAGGTCAGGATAGACCGCAGTCTCGATCAGTCCGACAAGCGGTGCTGACCGCGCCTTGATGGCTTCCACAGCGCCGTCGGCCCGTAGTACATAGGGCATGATGTGCCCGCCGCTGCAAAACGTGAAGACGCCGGAGCGTGAATCCATGATGCCATAGATCACGGTGACGAACAGCGACAACGGGTTGCGCGCGATCAATTGCCGGTTAGCTTCGGCCAGACAAGCGCCGGGCGCCAGGTCACGCAACGCGAGGTCCTGCAGTATCGTGCGCACCAGCACCATGAACAGCGCGGCCGGCACGCCCTTGCCGCTGACATCGGCGACGACGATGCCCAGCCGATGATCGTCCAGGCGGAACATGTCGTAGAAATCGCCGCCGATCATGCGCGCCGCGCGCATAAAGGCGTGCCCCTGGTAGCCGTCATGCGGCGGGAAGGCGGTGGGGAGGATCGATTGCTGCAGCGTGCGGGCGACGCGAAGCTCTTCGTTGATCTGGTTTTGCGTCTGTAGAAGATCGGCGTTGATGGCAGCAAGCTCCTGCGTGCGGGCCGCGACCTGCGCCTCCAAATCGGCCTGGTGGCGCAGTAGCCGGCCATGCAGATGCACATTGTCCAGCCCGACGCCGACCAGGGCGCACATGATATCGACCAGGGCGAGCTGGTCGCCATCGAGGGCTGACTCGGCACAAAAATACACTGCGGCCATGCGGTCGTCCGACGTGCGGATCGGCCGGACGAAGTTCGTGCTCCCCGGTCAGTCCCACACGCTTGGCCAGCGCAATGCCGATCCGTGTGGCGACCGGTTCGGGCAACGCCTGGCGATACGGCCGGCCCAGCGCAGGCTGGAAAACGCCAATGGCGGCCACCACCAGCATCGGCGGATCCGCCTCCTCGGCGGGTTCGTCGGCTGCGATCACAACCACCCCGTCGCCTGACTGGCCGGACAGTTCGGCAACTTGGCGCAGCAGCGTGGTGGCGAAGCTGGTCATGGTATGGCGTGCGAACAGGTCCGGCGCGCCGGCAATGATGCGCTCCAGCCCCCTTCGGCTGCGCTCGAGCGCCATGATATCGGCGTAGGAGCGCAGCGCGGCGATCGTCGCCGTGAACAGCTTCTGTGCGGTGAGCTCGGTCTTCGACTTGTAGTCGTTGATGTCGTAGTTGACGATCACCTCACGCTCCGGCGCCTGGCCGGGCTGTCCGGTGCGCAGGATAATGCGGAGCTGCGTGTTGCGCATCTGCTCGCGAATTTCGCGTACCAGCTTCAGCCCGGCATCATCGTCCTCCATGACGACGTTGAGCAGGACCACCGCGACATCGGGACTAATACCAGCCGCCCGGCTCGTTGACTTGAACGTGATTTGGTGCGGCTCGGAGCGGTACGATTTGGCGTCCCCGTTGGACGGAGGGGACAGCGATGACCGTAGCGATCACCCGTTTGGAGCGATCGGCGGCTGATCTGCGAGAGGCGGCGGCGGCCACTCGAGACGCCAAAGCGGCACGTCGGATGCTGGCGATGGCGTTGCTGCTGGAAGGCTGGTCGCGGGAAGCCGCGGCGGAGGCGTGTGCGATGGACCGCCAGACGTTGCGTGACTGGGTACATCGCTACAACGAGTCCGGGCTGGATGGCCTGTCCGACCGACCGTGCCGCCGCGGTCCGCCGCCCCGCTTATCGCCCGAGCAACAGGCCAAGGTGGTGGAATGGGTGCAACAGGGGCCCGACCTTGAGCGGGACGGCGTGGTACGTTGGCGCTGCATCGACCTGCGGCAGCGGATCAAGGATGAGTTTGGCGTCGAGCTGCACGAGCGCAGTGTCGGCAAGCTGCTGCGCCGGCTGAAGTTCACCCGGCTGCAGCCGCGTCCCTATCATCCGAAGAAGGATGCCGCCGCGCAAGAGGCATTCAAGAAGGAGTTCGCCAGCCAGGTGGCCGAGGTTGTGCCAGCCGCTGCCGCCGGCAAGCCGCTGGAGATCTGGTTCGGCGACGAAGCCCGTGTCGGTCAGAAGGGCACGCTGACCTACGTCTGGGCGCGACGTGGCTCGCGCCCGGCGGCGGTTCGCGATAACCGCCATGACTCCGCCTATATCTTCGGCGCCGTTTGCCCCGAGCGCAGCATCGGCGCTGCCATCATCATGTCGGCTGCCAACAGCGAGGCGATGGCCGAACATCTGAAGGAGATCAGCCTCCAGGTTGCCCCGGGGGCTCATGCTGTGTTGCTGGTCGATGGCGCTGGTTGGCATCAGCCGGGGCGCCGCCTGCCGGTGCCTGACAACATCAGCCTGTTGCCGCTGCCAGCTTACTCGCCGGAGCTGAACCCGGTCGAGAACGTCTGGGAGTTCCTGCGCGGCAACTTTCTCAGCCACTGTGTCTGGGACAGCTATGAAGCTATCCTCAAGGCATGTCGTAATGCCTGGAACAAACTGATGGCAATGCCCGAACAAATCGCCTCCCTCACCAGGCGCTCTTGGGCCAAACCGGCCATCGCATAGTAAGGAAGAAAGCCTAACCACAGAGACACCGAGGCACGGAGCCTGACCCTTCTCGGTGTCTCTGTGCCGCTGTGGTTAAGCTTTTTCTTACCTCCGTCACGAAATCAGGGGGCCGTGTCTGAGACACCGATGAGGTCATCCTCAGGGGCATGTCATGACGCCTGAAACAAACTCGCAGAACTTCCCGACCGCATCGTCTCCCTCGCCAGGCGCCCCTGGGTCAAACCAGTCATCGAACAGGGCGGCTGGTATAACTCGCAACATCGCGGCGGCCTGGCGCCCGGAATATGCGCTCAGGATCTCAACGCCACGCCCTTGAAAGTGGACATCGGCGAGCACGACGCGGCTGATCGAATGCACACTCTCGTCGTCATCGACGATCAGCACCCGCCATGGTGTCGCGGCGGCAGGCGCCTCCGCCGCGTTCGCCGGCGCATCGTCGAGTAGGAAGTCGGCCTCTGGCTCAGCAGTGCCGTTCATTGCGGGATGCACAGAGGAATGGTCGCCGTGAAGCTGGTTTCGACCGCGGGCGTGGATCGGCAGGCGATACGCCCTTTCAGCGTCTCGGTGACGATGTTGAAGACGATGTGCAGGCCGAGCCCGCTGCCGCCGGCACCGCGCTTCGTGGTGAAGAACGGATCGTAGATGCGGAACAGGTTCTCGGGCGGAATGCCCCGTCCTTTGTCGCTCACCGTCAGCGCCACGGTGGTACCGTCCGGAACGGCCGTCAGCGTGATCGTGCCCCCCGCGCCTCGATCGTAGGCGTGGGCGATGGCGTTGGAGACCAGGTTGGACAGCACCTGCGCCAGCGCCCCCGGATAGCTGTTCAGCTCGATCCCCTCCGGGCAGTCCATCACCAGGCTGTGCCCGGCTTTTCGCACCTCTGGCGCCAAGCTCGCAATCAGTTGCTCGAGATAGGATTTCAGCTCAAAGCTGCGGTGCTGTTCGCTCACCTGATCGACCGCGACCTGCTTGAAGCTCTGGATCAACGGGGCGGCGCGCTGGATGTTGTAACGCAGTAGGTCGGCGCTTTCACCGGCCAGTTCCAGATAGCTCTGCAAGTCGGAGCGTTTCATGCGGTTCTCGGCAAAGGTCTGACGGAACGTGGCGGTACGCTCGCCGAGATGAGTCGCGGCCGTCAGCGCCACGCCGATCGGCGTATTGATCTCGTGCGCGACACCAGCAACGAGTTGGCCGAGCGCCGCCATCTTCTCCGATTGAACCAGCCGGTCTCGCGCCTCCTCGAGATTGGCAAGCGCGGTGCGAAGTTCCTCTGCCCTGCGCTGCACCTCTTCGATCAGCTCGTCCTTGACGAGGATCGCCTGTTCCAGCAGGCGGGACTGGACGCGCATCAGCTCGTCCACCTCAAGGATGCCCGGCGCCCCGCCGCCATCGACCAGAACAGGCTCGTAGGACTGCTCGCCCGGCCGCGAAAGTGCCAGTTTCACGGCCGCGGCGACTGGCATTGTGCTGGGCAGCACGAGCGGCTTGGTGTCCATCGCCTTGATGAGCTGCTCGACCGGCCGCTTGATGTAAACGTCCCGCCCCAGCGGCTTGCTCAGCTCGACCAGCAAACTTTGACGCGACAGCACACCGAGGATTTCGCTGCCCAAACAGATCACGCAGGCCGGGAGGTCACGATCGGCGAGGAAGCGCTGCTCGACATCGGCGGTCTTGACATGAGAATCGACGATCGCATCCCATAGATGAAGTTCCCCGACCGTCGGGGCCGACGTCTGCGGCAGACCATTCCCGGGTGCGATGATGTCCATGGCTGCGTGCCTAAGCCAGCATGTCGAGGCCGATGCTCGCATTGCTGCAGAACAGTTGGATCAGCTTGTGGTCAACGGTTTCGAGTTGCCGCGTCGTTTCTATATACAACACCGTGGTTCGGTTCATCCGCGAATGGAAATAGACGATGCTGTATTTCGTCATGAACATGCTCTCACGCGAGTTGATCACGTCCTGCAGCGCTCGCAGGACGTTGGGGTCGAGGATGCTCGCGGGACGGTTGACAAGAGCGGTGAACCGACCTGACCCCGCCACGACCCGCAGCTCCTCGGCGGTGGAGACGTTTGCATCGCCGCCTTCGGCTCTGGCGCTGACCAGCACAGCATCGATCCCGACCTCCAGCAGCGAGCCGAGCTGCAGAAGCACGCCGGAGAGGAACAGCTCCATCGAGCGTATCTGGAACAGCGACGAGCAGGCGGTAATGATCTTCTCCAGCCCCCGCCTGGTGGTTTCGATCGTCATGATGTCCTTGTATGAACGCAGCGCGGTGACCATGGTACTGAACAGCTTCTGCGAGGTGAGCTCGGACTTTTCCTTGTAGTCGTTGATGTCGTAGTCGACGATGACCTTGCGCTCCGGCGCCTGACCGGGCTGGCCGGTGCGCAGGATGATCCGAACATAGTCGTTGCCGAGGGCGCCGCGGATATCGCGCGCCAGGTCCAGGCCCGCGCTTTCGGTCTCCATGACGACATCGAGAAACACCACGGCGAGATCCGGGTTGGCCGCGATCGCCGCGGACCCCTCCTTGCCGGAATAGGCCGACAGGAACTGCAGCCCGCGGTCGCGAAACTTGAAGTCGCCCAGCACCATCTTGGTCACGGCGTGAATTTGTTCGTCATCGTCGACGATCAGCACCTTCCAGGGATCGGGGCCGCCTTCACCGGGCAGCTCGGTAAGATCGTCGGCAAAAAGCAGCTCGTCCTGAGGGTCAGTCATTCGATTCGTCTGCCTTGATTGCGTCGCTAGGCGTACGCGGCGGGAAACGAACGGTGAAACGTGTGCCGTGGCCCGGCTCGCTCTCGACTGCTATCTGGCCGCGCAAGGTTCCCGTTACGAGATCGTACACGATGTGCAATCCCAGCCCGCTGCCGCCGGTGCCCCGGCGTGTGGTGAAAAACGGGTCATAGATGCGGCCCAGCAATGCCGGGGGGATGCCTCTCCCGTCATCGGTGTAGACGAGCTCGACCATCCCGTCCTCTAGCAACCGCACGCGGATCGAGATGTGACCTGCCTCGCCAGGCCCATACGCGTGCATGAGCGAGTTCAGCAGGAAATTGGTCAGCAGCTGCGACACCGCGCCGGGATAGCCGTCTATTTCCAGATGGTCCGGGCATTCGACGGCGATCCGGTGGTCGGTCTTGCGCAACCGCGGCCGCAGACTGAGCAGAATCTCGTCGATATAACCCTTGAGGTCGAACCGGCGCCGCTCGCCGCTCGTCTGGTCAACCGCCACCTGTTTGAAGCTTTGGACAAGTTCAGCCGCGCGCTCGCAATTGGCCACCATCAGGCGCGTCGTCTCGGTCAGCACGCTGACGAAGGCGACCAGATCAGCCCGCCGTAGCCGATTCTCCTCCAGCATCGCCGAGAATTCGAGCACCTTGTCGTACAGGTGCGACGACGCCGTCAGCGTGTTGCCGAGCGGCGTGTTGATTTCGTGCGCAACACCGGCGACCAGCGAGCCGAGCGAGGCCATCTTCTCCGCCTGGATCAGATCCTGCTGCGCCTGACGCAGCGCCTGCTCGGCGCGTTTTTGGGCGGTGACGTTGAGCATGATGCCGTTGAAGCGCCGCCGCCTTCCCTGCTCGTTGGAACTGCTCCGGCCCTTGGCGACGACCCAGATGATGCTGCCGTTCAGCCGACAGAGCCGGTAGGTCGCCTCATAGATCCCCGCATCGCCGCCGGCGTCCTGCGAAAGGTGCTTGGCGTGCAAATACTGCCGAATGCCGCGGGTGACGCGCGCGGCGTCCTCCGGATGGATATGACGTTCCCAAACGTTCTCGGTCGGCGAGGGCAGTTGGTCGTCTGGATAGCCGAGCATCCGGTAGAACTCCTTCGACCACCATGTGGTGCGAAGGCCGAAATCGACCTCCCAGATCGCCGAGCGGGTACCGGCGACCGCCAGGTCCAGGCATTCCTCGCTAGCCCGCAACGCGTCGGTCGCCAGACGCCGCTTGGTCACGTCGTCCAGCCAGACCAGCGTCGCCGGTACGCCGGCAAAGCGGATGGCCGCGGCGCTCATCATGACCCAGATGGAGCGGCCGTCCTCCGCTGTCAGACGCAATTCGCGGTGGGCGAGCGTCTGCCCGACGGCGAGTTCCGTGCGCACCATCCGGCGATCTTCGGCGTCGGCCAGAAACCGGTCGAGCGTCGGCCAGCCGCTCCGCGCCCTGTCCACCGCCACCATTTCCGCGAAATGCGCGTTGCCGTAGCGTACGGTGAGATCGGCCCCGACGATAGCGACGCCGATCGGGCATTGATCCAGGATCGCTGTCAGGGGTTCGCTATCGGCCGTCGCATGCGGTGCGTCGATCAGTCCCGAAACATCGGTCACGCAGCCTGTCTCCCGCAACCGGGCTGGTACCGCGGCAACAGTAACAGACGATCTACCTTCACCATGGCATCCACCATCATCCCCGCACCATTATTGCGCAAGTTTTGTCCAAAAATTCACAAACGCAAGGGCCAGCCAGCGTCACAGTACAAATTATGGGCTAAAATGAAGATTTTGCCGCAAACTCCAAACCCAGATGAGCAGGACGATGCAATGGAAATGAAGCTCGAAACGCGGGCCGATGGCATTGCCAAGGTAAATCTTGCTGGGCGGCTGGACATCCTCGGGGCCCAGAAAATAGACCTGCACTTTAGCGCAATAACCGGCGGCCATCGCAAAGTCATCGTCGATTTGGAGGAGGTCCCGTTTCTTGCCTCCATGGGAATTAGGCTGCTGATCATAGGTGCGAAAACCATAAAATCCAAGGGCGGTCGGATGGCATTACTTAAGCCCACGCCGGATGTCGAGAAGGTTCTAATCGGGAGCGGAACCGACACCGTCATCCCGATCCTGCACGATCTGGACGCCGCGGTCAGCGCCGTATCCGGCTAGACCCCGAACAGCCCGACAATCCGCCCGGGGGCCGCGCTCGCATGGCAGAGACGCTGGTCATTCAGGCCGAGATGGCCGAGCTCGCACGAGTCACGGCCTGGGCCGAGGCGCTTGCGGCAAGTCTCAACCTACCCTCATCGACCTCGTTTGCCATCCAGCTCTGTTTCGAGGAGGCGGTGTCCAACGTCGTTCGGCATGGCTTCGAGGGCCAGCCGGAAAAGCCGGGTGTAAACAAGGACGTGCGGCTGGTGCTCCAGCATGCGGGAGATGTTGTGACCGCGACGATCGAGGATTTCGGGGTGGCATTTAACCCGCTCACGGTCGTGCCGCCGGCTGTGCCCGTCTCGATTGCGGAGGCCACTATCGGTGGCCAGGGGATCCACCTAATGCGCCAATTCGCCCAGCACATGGCCTATGAGCGCCACGACGGGATGAACCGCTTGACGCTGCGTTTCGACGTATCGAAGACCGGAGATTGAACGACGGCAGAGACCGCGCTCTGTCCAGCACCGAGCCACTCCCGTAATCCGGCGCCGTCATGCGGTTTGGAAAACGAATAGCCCTGTTCTCGACCGTTTCGCTGTGGCAAGGTACTGAGACTGCGGCCTGGCACGCCGGTCGGCGTCGTTTTTGCCGCTTGGGGGAGACATGGCCACCACACCGACGGTCCACGCGCGGCGTCCGACGACGGACGGCGATGGCGTCCCGGCCGACGTATTCGAGCTCGTCACGCGTGCACTCAACGTGGCGTATTACGAGTGGCTGCCCGGGAGCGATGAGTTGCGCTTCTCCCCGACGCTGCTTGACCTGTTCGGCTATGATCCCGGAGTTTTCACCCAGCGGCGCTATTGGGAGGCGATCCATCCGGACGACCGGCCCGGCTACCGCGCCGCGCGGATCGCCTATCTCAAGGACAGCGCGGAGCGGGCGGAGTTCACCTATCGGGTCCGAATGGCCAGCGGCGACTATCGCTGGTTGCGCGACCAGACGGTTGTCGAGCGCGACGCCGCTGGCCGGGTAACGCGGCTGGTTGGTGCCGTCTCCGACATCACGGAGGCGCGGCGGCGCGAAGCCGATTACGCCGAGCGGATCGAGTATCAGGCCGCGACCATCGACGTGCTGAAGGTGATGTCGGCCTCGCCCGGCGATCCTCAGCCGGTCTTCGATCTAATTGTCGAACGGGCGCGCGACCTTTGTGGCGGTTGCGGCGTAAGCGTGTGGGACTTCGACGGCACGCTGATCCATTTGCGTGCGGCGACAGGCATCAGCGACGATCCGTCGGTACGGCAGGCGGCCGAAGCAATGTACCCGATGGTGCCAACGCAGGAGTGGCCCGCCGGCCGGGCGATCCTGGATCGTCAGCTCATACGCATAGATGACTTCGAGACGGAACCAGGGCTGAACCCCAGGATGCGGGGCCTCACCGCAAAGTCGGGAGTCTTGGTCCCGTTAATGCGCGGTGGCGTGGCGATCGGGGTGCTCGGCCTCGGCAGCCGCACGCGCGGCGGCTTCTCCGACAGCCAGGTCGAGTTGTTGAAGACATTCGCCGAGCAGGCGGTCATCGCGATAACCAGCGCCGAGACGTATCGCGCATTGCAAACCCGCACGGCGGAATTGACCGCACGCAATGTGCACAACCGCGCGCTGATTGCTCGGCAGGAGGCAAGCATCGAGGTTCTGCGGGCGATCTCCGCCTCACCCGACGATGCTCAGCCAGTGTTGGACCTGATCCTTCGTTACGCGCGAACTCTCTGCAACGCGCAAACGGCGAGCTTTATCGAATATGACGGAACGCTGCTGCATCAGCGGGCGCGTGTCGGCTTCGAACATGACCCAGAGGCCCTGGCGCAGCTTCTGGCCACGTTTCCGCGCCCGCCAGGCCCGGAAACGGTGCCCGGACGCGTGGTCCTGAGCGGTCAGCCCGTCCATATTCCCGACGCACAGAACGATCTTGGTATTTTCCGGCCGGGACGCGGCCGGCATTGCGCGAGTTGCGGCAGCGCACGAGCGATCTTCAGGAATCGCTGGAATACCAGACCGCGACCAGCGACGTGCTGAAGGTCATCAGCCGCTCGACCTTCGATCTGCAACCGGTGCTGGATACGGTGGTCGAGACCGCAGCGCGGTTGTGCAATGCCGAACAGGCTCTGATCTTCCGCCGCGAGGGCGAGTTGCGTTGGTTGGCGGCAAACCATGGCTATTCGCCGGATTACGAGGCCGCCGTGCGAGCGCGAGGCCCGCTTCGACCGCCCCCCAACTTACCGATGGCCGGTGTGAGAGCCGAGCGTGAGCGCAGGCCCGTTCACATCCACGACGTGACGGCCATTCCGGGCTACTCGGATGTCGCGATAAGGCTCGGCGGAGAGCGGACCTCGCTGGGCGTGCCACTTTTGCGCGGAGATGAAGCGATCGGGTCTATCGTGCTCATGCGCCAAAGGGTCGAACCGTTCACCGAGCGGCAGATCGAACTCGTCAGCACCTTCGCCGATCAGGCGGTGATCGCGATCGAGAACACGCGGCTGATATCCGAGCAGCGCGAGGCGCTGGAACAGCAGACCGCGACGGCCGAGGTGTTGCAGGTGATCAACGCCTCGCCCGGTAATCTGGCGCCTGTTTTCGATACGATGCTGGAAAAGGCAATGCGGCTGTGTGGGGCCGCATTTGGATCATTATACACCTATGACGGCCAGCGCTTCCATTCCGCCGCACAGCACGGCGTGCCCGACGCTTACGCTGAGTTCCGAGCGGCAAATCCAACGGAGGTACGGCCACTCAGCGGCCCCGCGCGTGTCCTGGAAACCAGGCGCCCACTCCACGTCCCGGATGTAAGGACTTCCGAGAGCTACCTGGTCGGCAACCCGGCCGCCCGCGCGCTTGCTGATCTGGGTGGGGCGCGTTCCAACCTCTTAGTACCGCTTCTCAAGGATGAAGCCGGTACTGGGCTTCATATCGATCTACCGTAAGGAAGTGCGAGCCTTCTCCGACAAGCAGATCGTGCTGCTGGAAAACTTCGCCGCGCAGGCGGTGATCGCAATGGAAAACGCGCGGCTGATCGACGAGCAACGGGAGGCGCTGGAACAGCAGATCGCAACGTCGGAAGTGTTGCAGGTCATCAACGCCTCGCGCGGCGATCTGGCACCTGTTTTCGATACGATGCTCGAAAAGGCAATGCGGCTGTGCGGAGCCGCGTTCGGCATGCTCTACACATACGACGGTGAACGCGTCCACATCGCGGCTCACCGCGGTGTGCCCTCGGCATGGGCTGAATTCAAGGCAAGACTCCCAGTGATGACGCCGCTACCAGGTAGCGGCCTCCGCCGGCTCTACGAAACGAAGCGTTCGCTGCACACGCTGGATATGACCACCGACGAGGGCTATCGCGCCGGTATACCCAACACCCGCGCGCTCGTCGATCTTGGCGGCGTGCGCACGCTGCTAAGTGTGCCGCTGATTAAAGATGAGGCAGCGCTCGGTCATATCACCCTGTATCGGCAGGAAGTGCGCGCGTTCTCCGACAAACAGATCGCCCTGCTCGAAAACTTCGCCGCCCAGGCGGTGATCGCAATGGAAAGCGCCCGGCTGTTGAACGAGCTGCGCGCCCGCACCGATGAGCTTGCGCAACGTCAGGCGGAACTGCGCGTGACCTTCGAGAACATGGGCGACGGCGTCGCCATGTTCGACGAAGCCCAGTGCCTGGTGGCGTGGAACCGCAAGTTCCAGGATATCCTCGATCTACCCGATGGGATCCTGGCGCAACATCTGACCTTCTCTGATTACATCCGGTACTTGGCCGAACGCGGCGAATACGGCCGGGATACCGACGCGGCGGAGCAGGTCCGGCGTCTCACCGCGAATCTCGGACAGCACCGCGTGCTCGAGCGAACGCGTCCGGACGGCCGGGTGATTGAGATCCGCAACAACCCGGTCGACGGCGGCGGCTTCGTCGTGATCTACGCCGACATCACCGAGCGCAAGCGCAACGAAGCCGAAATCGCCGCCGCCCGCGACGCCGCGCAGGAAGCCACCTGCACCATCGAGGCGGCGTTCCGCGACCTGAAAACCGAGCCGACGCTGCGCCTGACCACTCGCGGCGTAGGCGAGCAGGTGGAAATCCGCGTGCGCGACAACGGCACGGGCATCAGCGACGCGGTGCGCGACAAGATCTTCGAGCCGTTCTTCACCACCAAGCCGGCCGGCGAAGGCACCGGGCTCGGCCTGTCGCTCAGCTACGATATCGTCGTCAAACAGCACAGTGGGCAACTGACCGTGGACAGCCAGACCGACTCCTTCACCGAATTCGTCATTACCCTGCCGCGCAAGATGACAGCGGGCGGCGGGCGCGCCGAGGATCGGGCATGACCGTCAGGGTATTGGTCGTCGACGACGAGCCGGACGTGGAGACGCTGTTCCGCCAGCAATTCCGCCGCGAAACACGGCAGGGGCTTTATGTGCTCGACTTCGCTCTATCGGGTGCGGCCGCGCTGGACAAGCTCGCGGACAGCATCGGCAAGAAGATCATTCTGCTGGTCTCCGACATCAACATGCCCGGCATGACCGGGCTCGAACTGCTGCCCGTGGTGAAAGAGCGGCGACCCGACCTGCCGGTGTTCATGATCTCGGCCTATGGTGATGCCGGCACGGTGGCTACGGCCCTAGAACGGGGGGCCAACAAATTCCTGACCAAGCCGGTGGATTTTCCGCGGCTGAAGCAGGACGTCACAGCGGTGATCGCGGAGGCCAGGGGCGGCGGATGACGGCACGGATTCTCGTTGTCGACGACGAGCCGGACCTGGAGGCGCTGATCGTCCAGCGCTTCCGCCGGCGGATCCGCGACGGAGAGTTCAGCTTCGTCTTCGCCGAGGACGGCGTGAACGCGCTGGCGCTGCTGACCGAAACTTCCGGCATCGACATGGTCGTGAGCGACATCAACATGCCGCGGATGGACGGGCTCACGCTGCTCGCGCGCCTGCAGGACCGCGACGACCGGCTGTCCACCGTCATCGTCTCGGCGTACGGCGACATGGCCAATATCCGCACCGCGATGAACCGTGGCGCCTTCGACTTCCTGACCAAGCCAATCGACTTCGCGGACCTGGAAACCACCATCGACAAGACGCTGCGCAACCTGGAGATCACACGCAGCTATCAGCGTCGCCAGCAGGAAGCGGAACGGGCGCGCGGGCAGTTGGCGCGGTATTTCTCGCCCAATCTCGCTGATCGTCTGGCCGGCGCTGGAGAGGGCATCGACCTAGGCGCGCAGCGGCGCGACGTCACGTCGATGTTCACCGACATTGCCGGCTTCACCACGCTGTCGGAACGGTTGGAGCCGGCGGTGATCGCGCCGCTGTTGAACGAATACCTGACCGGCATGACCGAGATCGTGTTCGACCACGGCGGCACGCTCGTGAAGATTGCCGGGGATGGGCTGAATGTGCTGTTCGGCGCCCCCACCGAGCAGGACGACCACGCCGCGCGCGCCGTCGCTTGTGCGATGGCTATGGATGTCTATGCCGAGGATTTGCGCGCGCGCTGGCAGGCGCGGGGGATAGCGCTTGGGGTGACGCGTATCGGGCTCAACGCCGGCCCGGCGCTGGTCGGAAATTTCGGCACCGGCCGCTATTTCGACTACAACGCCCACGGCGACACCATCAACACCGCGGCGCGGCTGGAACAGGCCAACAAGCAGCTCGGCACTCGCATCTGCGTCAGCGGCAGCGTGGTCGCGCGCATTCCCGGCTTCCAGGGCCGTCCCGTCGGCGACCTGATTCTGCGCGGCCGGAGCGAAGCCCTGACAGCATGCGAACCGCTGACCGCCGAGCGCCACGCCGATGCGCTGACCGAGGCCTATCTGGATGCGTTCGCCAAGATGGAAGCCCATGACCCAACCGCGCTGCCCGCCTTCGCCGCCCTGCTGGGCCGCGCCGGCGAAGACAAGCTGGTCGGCTTTCACCTGAAACGACTGCTCGCCGGCGCCATCGGTGTTTCGGTCGTGCTGGAATGAGGATGGGAAATCGCACTCCCCTATAGCTCCGGGCTATGCCGTCGCTTGCGGGTTCCACAAAGGGCTGGCGTGCATCACCGCGCTGCCGGCCGCCGCGAGCTCTTCCTGGCCGGCAGCAACCAGTGCGCCACCGCGAAGCCCGCGGCGAGTCCAAGCGCTGCCTCGCCCAGATCGAGCAGAACGTAGATCCAGCTATCGACGTACTCGCCGCTGACGACAGTGGCAAAGACGCCGGACGCGAAAACGGCGAGAATGCTCAGCGCAAGCCGGATCTTCCCCGTCGTGCCGCGCCAGATCGCGGCTCCCAGCAGCACTCCCAGACAGACAGGAACGAGTTCATCCATGGCAACCTCCCGCATGCGGTTCGCTATTGGTACACGCCTTCCACCACTCGGCAACCGCGGACCGAAGGACGCCCCAACACCGCGGCGAAGAAAACACAGCCCTTGCGGGTTGTGTTCCGCCCAGCCGGAGCCGTATCGTGGTGGTGATAGTAACCTTCGACCGCGGGGCAAAGCGATGGCTGCCGACGTGACATACGATCCCGAAGCCGATGCGCTGATGATCAGGTTCAGCACGACTTCTGGGGTGGCGGTGGAAGGTGAGGAAGTCCATCCTGACGTAATCCTGCATTTTGATGCGGCTGATCGCATCGTGGGCATCGAGATTTTGCACGCACGCAAAGCGCTGGCCGAAGGTGCGCTTGCGGAGATGAAGCAAGCGGCAGAGTGATTGGTCGGAAGCTTTTGGCGGCCTAACCCAGCGGGAGAGCCCGATGACCACGCACCGATTTCGTCCAACCCGCTATTTCAACGTTATCGGCACCGCCGAGCCGTGCCTGCGGGTCGCCGACGGCGATACGCTGAAAGCCGAGACGGTCGACGCGTCTGGCCTTGACGCAAGCGAGGTAGCGGTCGCCGAGCGGCCGAACCCGATGACCGGACCATTCTTCATCGAAGGCGCCGAGCCCGGCGATACGCTCGCCGTCCGCATCGACCGGCTGACGCCGAGCCGGGCGACCGGCTGGACCCTCTCGCCGCTCGCTTTCACGGTGCTGGATCCCGCTGCGATTCCCGATCGCCCGCCGAACGAACGCGTCGTCTGGATCATCGACGCAAATGCCGGGACCGTGCGGCTGCGCGAGCCGTCCCAGGGCCTCGAGAACTTTGCCCCGGCGATTCAGCCGATGATCGGCTGCTTCGGCGTTGCACCGGCCCGCGGGCAGGCGTTCTCGACCGCGACGAGTGCGCAGAACGGCGGCAACATGGACTATCGCCTCTTCGCGCCCGGCACGACCGCATGGTTCCCGGTATCGGTGCCGGGGGCACTCTTCTATCTGGGCGACGGCCATGCCTGCCAGGGCGACGGTGAGATCGTCGGCACCGGCATCGAGACCTCCTTCGAGATGGAGGTGACGTTCCGGGTCCTGAAACGGACGATTAGCTGGCCACGTGGCGAGACGGCCGAGGATATTTTTACCGTCGGCAACGCCCGGCCGCTGGATCAGGCGTTGCAGCACGCCACGACCGAGATGCTGCGCTGGCTCAATGAGGACTACGGGCTGGAGCCCCGCGCCGCCAGCCATTTGATGGGCCAGGTCGTCCGGTATGATGTTGGCAATGTCTTCAACCCCGCGTTCACGGTGGCATGCCGCATCGGCAAGCGGTGGTTGACGAAGCGATAGTTCCCGGGAAGCCGACAGGCGGCGTGGTGGATTTGTGGAGTGGCGTCGGGCATTGCGTTGGCGCACCAGTCTAAGTCGCGCGCTTCACGACGTATTGTCGTTACCGGAAGGGTCCTTCATAGGAGGGCCGCCGGTCATTTCGAACGAGATCGACACTCCCTTCTCATCATATTGCTCAATATGGCTAATGGCGCGCCATGTATGAGCCCATCAGGTAGAGATGCAGTCAACACGCGATCAGTGGTTCCTTGCGTACGGGATAGCCCGTAATCCTCTCCTCTGACGCTCTTGGTCTTACAGACCCCCACAGCCACATCTTGAGCTTCAACATACGGCCCCCTCTTCGAGCAACGGTGGGAGCGCCGGCGTAAGAGCGATAGACCCACCATCGTCCCGGCCGCCCTTCGGGGTTGTCAGGGCGAAAGGTTGGGTCATGCGGTCTTAAATCCTCATCGGAGACATTGGAGGTTGCAGGGCCGGCCGCACATTACAACCGACGGTTGATTGTGTCGGATGTGAATTCAGCTATCGTACCTCAATGATTTAAGACCGTGCGGCAACGCTCGCAGTCTCGGATGCTGCACCCGGGCTCGACCGGGCTCGACACAAGCCGCGCCGTCTTACGACCAGAAGCGCAACAAAACCAAAGGGGGTCGTGCCGTGACATTGTGCAAGATGCTCATTGCCGGGGTCACTGCATTGTTGACGCTCGTCGGAGCCCCAATCGTGGCGGGGCTCCTGGGACTATGTGGGGGCGCCTATGCCTCGGCCGTAACCTATACGCTGAACATACCGCCGGTAGGGGATCTCACGGTGGCCGGCACGATTACCACAGACGGCAACACGGGCCCGCTTACAACAACTGACATTGTCTCCTTTAATTTCACAGAAACATCCACATTCGATCCCCTACACCGCCCTTTTTAATCCATCGGACGCTGGTTCGCCCGCGATCTTCGGTATTGGAGCCAGCTCTATCGGGCTTTACATCAATTCTTCGGCCGGCGGCGGGGGCTATGTGTCATGGGAAGTATTGAGCGGCCCTGGGCAATACTCTTATGTGAATCCTATCGTTCTACCAGGGAATGGCATTGGCCATTACGGAGATTGCACGTCCAGTTGCTTGGAGAACTCTGTAACCTATTTAGGCCCCATGGGGTATGTCAGTGACACAGGACATCTAGTTAACCCATATGACGTTACCGGTCCTACGTATATCGCCTGCTTGGTAACAACGCCCTGCGGCGGCTCCGCCACCCCGGTTCTTCCGGGACCGCCATTACCGCCGATAACCTGCAAGAATGGAATACTATTTATACACGGGCACTCAGGATTTCTCGGCTGCTTTGGATTTACCAATGTTCCGTCAGGCTCGTGGGTCGATCCAGCAGCTGCCTCTGGTTATGCATATCAGATGGCGGCAGACAGCTTATTTACTGACATTCTGGCGTTCCCAACGGGCTTCGATGAACCTTTCGATGTGACTTCGCCGGGATGTACAATTCCCGAAACGTTCGTTCCCGGCCAGAGCCTCGATTTTGTCGCACTTTGCGGCCATGGAGTGAGCGGATTTGCGATAACCGGAATTGACCCGATGTTCGATCCGACAAACACAAGCGCATTTCCGCTCCAATTTGACCGCATCGGTGACGAACGGCGTCAACCGCACGACGCAGAGGACCGCCTTGTTGACCCACGCCAGAGGCTGCGGGAACGGTCGTGGCACGTCGATCAGCAGAACCACACGCACGCCGTTCGTGTCGTTCCACACCTCGTGCCGGTAGGTGTCATCAAACAGAACGCACCGGCCCTCTTCCCAGTGTACCATCTGCTCGCCGACCTGCGACGCCGACCGAAGCCGGAGACCGATTTTCGTACGCGTTCGCGGATGGGAGGAGGCGAAAAGGGCGTGTACTCACGGTTGTTAGAGAGGCGGATTGTCTTGCGGCGACGGCCGCGCTCGGAATGCCGTCATAGTCCTACACCTTGGCTGCCAGAGGCAACTCGCTCGCTTGCCTTCGATCGCAGCTCTCCTTACTCCTACATGTAGTCACTTATCACTGAACTCTTTGCACTTCCTGCGTCAAATCCCATCAAATCACAGCCGGAATGATGATCGCCTCGGTGAGCCGTTCCGCCGCTGCGGTCGCGGCACGTCCGGCCTTGGTCAGGTAGTAGCGGTAGGTTCCGGTGACCCGCTTGATCACCCCGATGTCGAGCAGTCGGCGCAACTGCCTCGATAGTCGGGTCGGCGAGAACATCTCGAGCGCTGCGGAGCAGATCGCCCCGGCGAATGCCAGCGATATTGACCCGTGGGTTCTGCAGGGCGTGCAGCAGGGCACTGTCCGCCTGGCTCGAAGAAGTTGATCCCCTTGACCGTCCTGCCGTCCACTTCGCGCGGCTTGGTCAGGCGAGCGAGCGCACGAACCCCGGCGGAGAAGTCGTCCAGGGCGGACAGGTGAGCGAGATAGCGCCGGTTGCAGCCAAGCAGGATTCTCGCGGAGATCGATCAGGCTGTAGATCGACTTCTTGACCGGTGCGAGGGCACGGGTCGGCGGGCCCTTGCGGTGTTCCACCTTGCGGTGGTGCTTGAAGAAGCGACACGTCGTTGGTGGTGGTCTCGATGCGCAGCACGATGCCGTGCTTGTCGTACATCTTGATCGAGCACTTGCCGAAGCGGTGCTTGATGCAGGTGCCCTTCGATGCGGGTGGAGAACTGCGAGCCGATCTCCTGCGCCAGCAACGGCGTGATCAGGCGGCCGAGGAAGCTGGCGACCTGCTCGGCTTTGACGCTCAGCACTGACTGCCGGACCAGCTGCTCGTAGAGCGGCCCGAGGGTGGCGCTGGAGCGAAACACCAGGTCGGTGGCGTATTCCACCTGCATCAGGCTCCAGTGATAGGACTGCCCGAACACTTCGGACACCGGGCAGCACCGCTCGGCATACCGGTCGAGCGTGCGGTGCAACCGGTCAGGCGAAAGGCTGTCGGCCAGTTCCTGGGCTCGCCCCCAATCGTCAATGCGGATGAAGGCATTGTCGGCCATGGTGTAGCCGATGCCCTCCGCACTCAGACGCCGAGCCAGCCAGCTATGGCCGTTGCAGTAGAATTGCAGGCGGAACGGCGCCCAGGTCGGGACCCGCAGGTAGATCAGCCCGAACCAGGCATCCATGGAAGTAGAAATAATAGTGCAGGCACTTGCCGCTGTCCGGCCGCACGAAGGTCTTGTGGGTCTGCTTGTCGTGCCAGGGCTGATAAGCGTCGCAGGCTTCCATCGCCGAGATGATGTGCACCAGCCCCGGATGATCGCCGCGCTGTGCCAGCACCCGCGCGACAACCTCCTCCTTGCGGATATGCGCCTTGCCGATGTGCTCGATTGTCACCCCAGCCTCGGCAGCCAGCGATGCCGCGCCGTCGCGCACCCGATCTCGCAGCGTCTTGGCGAACTCGGGATAGTCGAAGATGCGGATGCCCTTGGCATTGAGATACCGGGTCATCCCGTCCGCATAGCAAATCACCGGCAGCGTCCCGGTGATCACCAGCCGGTCGTAGCACGACAGCACCCCGGCGATCCGCTCGTCGTAGCGCTCCGTCAGCGACTGGCTCATGCCGCCCCCCGCCAGATGACACTCGTCCGCGGAGAGGCTACATCAAACCTATTGGTTCCGGCTCCGCCGGCTTAGGAGTAAGGAGACCATCATGCGCATTACATCGAAAGGACAGGTCACGATTCCGGCCGAAATCCGAGAGCGAGCGGGCTTGCTGCCGCACACGGAAGTTGAGTTCCATTTCGATGGCAAGGCCGTGCAAATCATCCGCGCCAAGGTCGGGACCAAGAACAGCCGGGGCGCTCGCCTGGTTGCTCATTTGCGTGGTCGCGGCGATGTCGTGATGAGCACCGACGAGATCATGGCGCTGACCCGCGAGGACTGAATGACCGCCATATTGATCGATAGCAGCGTGCCTCCTGCGCTTTCAGCCGTGACCATCTCGGTATAGCGTTCTCTCCTTCACCACCGCCCTGGCAGCTCCCCCATGCGGACCATCAACGTCCTCGCCATCCAGCGTATCAGCGCGGCTGAACAGGCGCAGATCACGGCAGTCGATCCGGCGGTCCGCCTGACCGATGCGGGCGGGTGGTTCGATGGAGAAATTCGCGACACCTGGCCAGCCGCCACCACAGCCCGCTATCTCGCTCCTGACGCGGTTGGTAGCGGACCCCGCGCCGAGCGCGACCGCCTGCTTGTGGAAGCCGAGGTGATCCTCGGCGGCTGGCCATTTCCGCTCGATCTGCGCGCGCGTGCCCCGCGGCTGAAATGGTTCCACCAGCGCCCGGCTGGAGCCAGCAACCTGCTGCGCGGCGATCTGTGGGGCAGCGACGTAATCGTGACAACCTCGCGCGGGGCGGGCAATACGCTGGCGATGGCGGAGTACGCGGTGGCCGGTATTCTGCACTTCGCCAAGAGCCTCCATCGCGCGTGTCTCGATCGCGACGCCGGCACATTCGATCACCGTGCGTACCGGTCGTTGCTGCTGCACGGCAAGACCGCCTGCGTGGTGGGCGCCGGCGGCATCGGGATGGAAGTCGGTCGGCTGTGCGCGGCACTCGGCATGCGCGTGCTCGGCACCCGGCGTCATGCGCAACCGGATGCGCCGCTGCCGCCGGGATTCACCGCGCTTGGTGGCGCCGGTGACCTCGACCGGTTCCTGCCGGACAGCGACTTCGTGGTGATCTGCTGCCAATGGACGCCTGAGACCACGCGCCTGTTCAACCACGACCGGTTCGCCGCGATGAAGCCTGGCAGCGTGCTGGTCAACGTCGCCCGCGGCGAGATCATCGACGAACCGGCGCTGATCGATGCGTTGCAGCGTGGGCATCTGCGTGGGGTGGTGCTGGATGTCTATGTCGGCGAGTTCGAACGTACGCCGCCGCCTCAACTCTGGCGGGATCCGCGCGTGCTGATCACCCCGCATGTGTCGGGTCAGAGCGACGATAACCGCCATCGCGCGATCGAGCTGTTCTGCGAGAATCTGCGCGCCTACCTGGATGGCGCGCCGCTGCGCAACATGATCGATTGGGCGCGCGGTTACTGAGCCTCAGGCCGCCAGGTACCGGCGAGCCGCTTCATCGAGCACCTGGATGCCAAGAGCAAGGTCCTCATCCTTGGTGTCTTCGGCCCAATGGTGACTGATGCCGCCAATCGACGGTACGAACAGCATCGCCGCCGGCATACGGCGGGCGATGTTCTGTGCGTCATGCCCGGCGCCGGAGGGCATTTCCTGCCAGGCGCCAAGCGCAAGCTGTTCCACCGAACTCGGCCAGCGCCCGCATCATCGCCGGATCGCACAACGCGGGGATGGCCTTTGATACGGTTTCCAAAGTAACGGCGCAGCGTTCGCGCCGATTGGCATCGCGCACGAGTGCCCGCAGCGTTGCCTCCATGCGCTCCAGCACCTCCACGGAGACGTCACGGAACTGGAACAGCACATCCGCCTGACCCGGAATTATGCTGGCGGCGCCGGGATCGAGGACGATGCGTCCGGTCGTCCAGGTGCTGCGCTCGCCGGCGACGCGGGGGAACTCGGAGTTGATCGCTGCCAATAGTCGGACCGCGGTCAGGCCCGCATCCTTGCGCTCGGCCATTGTCGTGCCACCGGCATGGTCCTGCTGGCCCTGCACCACCAGACGCCACTGCCAGATGGCGACGATACCGGTGACGACGCCGATGCGCAGGCCGGCCCGCTCGAGCTGGGTACCCTGCTCGATGTGCATTTCGAAAAAACCCTTGTGCCGGCCTGGCTCGAGCTGCAGGCGCGGCTTTCCCTCCAGTCCGGCGTTGCGCAACGCCTCGCGCAGTGCGGTGCCGGTACGGCTGCGGCAATGGTCGATCTCCGCTTCGGCCAGCTCGCCGATGATCGAGAGGCTGCCCAGGAAGCCACCGCCGAAATGCCCCTCCTCGTCGGCAAAGGCGCACACGTCCACCGGCAGCCCGGCGCGGGCCAGCGCGACACCGGCGACCACGCCCAGGGCACCGTCGAGCCAACCAGCCTCGTTCTGCGATTCGATATGGCTGCCGACCAATAGGTGCGGGCCAGGACCCTTGTGCCGACCATAGACGTTGCCGATACCATCGATCGAGGCATCAAGCCCGCACGCCGCCAATTTCTCCATCAGCCAGCGGCGGGATTCCATGTCTTGCGGCGAATAGGTCGGACGGTGCACGCCCGTGCGGAACTGGCCGATCTTGCGCAGCTCGTAGAGGTCGCGCAGGAAGGCGTCGGGGTCGATCGCCGGCATGGGCTATGGATGCTTATGAATGGGATCGACCCAATAGACTGATTCAGGTTTCTCCACCGGCTCGATGTCGAGGTTGACGACGACGGCCTCGTTGTCGCTGCGCACCAGCACGCATTCCAGCGGCTCGTCAGTGCTGGCATTGATCTCCTGATGCGGCACATAGGGCGGGACGAAGATGAAGTCGCCCGGCTCGGCCTCGGCGACGAACTCCAGCCGCTCGCCCCATCGAATGCGGGCTCGCCCCCGGACGACGTAAATCACGCTCTCCAGCGCTCCGTGATGGTGAGCGCCGGTCTTCGCATTGGGCTGGATGTTCACGGTCCCCGCCCAGATCTTCTGCGCACCCACACGCGCCGCATTGATCGCGGCAGCCCGGCTCATCCCCGGCGTTTGGGCAGTGTTAGGATCGAGCTGATGCGCCTTGATGACGCGCACACCGTTGTGGCGCCAGTCAACGCTTGCGGACTGATGCTGCTGTGAGTTGGCGACCATGGCTCTGCAGTTCCTGTTCCATTGCCAGTTGAGGCTCGACGAAACCTATCGCGAGCAGTTCTCTCCGAAAAGCCGTCACCGGCGGACACGACCTCGTGCGCAGCTTCCGGGTCTTCAGGGATGCTTCCTCGCGCCTTTGGTGATCTTGTCCACGATCTTTTTGTCGGCCCGAAGCGCAAGTCCAACCACCTTGGCGTCCTCCGGGTCGAACCTGCCGAATACCTCCCGGTTCGCTGCGTCGTGGCCGGTCGAGAACATCTCCTCGATGTAGAGAGAGGTCGTCACGCCATGATCCAGGGAGCGCCGATGGATTGCCGTCATGGTTGCCGCATCTGCCGCCAAGACGATGACCGGCTGGACCGACATCGCATTATAGCTATTGCCGGAGCGGTCACGATAGGGCTCGCCGATAATCTCAGGGAATTGGGCGATGATGCCGCTGGTCAAAAACGCGGTCACATTGAACGCCTGCCATGCCGCAAGATCGTTGCGCAGGACGATTGCAAACTTTGTTTCAAATACCAAGCGGCCTCTCCAATCGTCCCGACTTCACGCATTGCCGGACAGGAAGTCCATTGCCGCCTGCACGCCGCCGGTATGGTGCGGCACGCCGGCGACGCGCAGGCCCATCTCCACGCCCCCCAGCGTGCCGATCAGCGACAGGTCGTTGAAGTCCCCAAGATGACCGATGCGGAACACACGATCCTTGAGGATACCGAGCCCATTGCCCAGGCTCATGTTGTACTTCTCTAGAATGATAGCGCGCAGTGCGTCGGCACTGTGCCCCTCCGGCACGCGCACTGCGGTGAGCGAAGAAGAATAGTGCCGCGGGTCGAGGCACTGCACCTCCAGCCCCCAGGTGCGGACGGCGCGGCGCGTTGCCTCGGCGTGGCGGTCGTGGCGCGCGAACACGTTGTCCAGCCCTTCGTCGAGCAGCACGCCGATCGCCGTGTCCAGCCCGTACAGCAGGTTGGTGCCGGGCGTGTAGGGGAAGAACCCGGTCTCGTTGGCCACCAGCATCGCCCGCCAGTCCCAATAGCTGCGCGGCAGCTTCGCCGTTTCGTGTGCTGCCAGCGCTTTTGTGCTGATCGCATTGAACGACAGGCCAGGCGGCAGCATCAGCCCCTTCTGCGAGCCGGCGACGGTGACATCGACGCGCCATTCGTCATGCCGATAGTCGATGCTGGCGAGCGAGGAGATGGTGTCGACCATGAGCAACGCCGGATGTCCGGCCTGATCCATCGCGTGGCGTACCTCGTCGACTCGGCTGGTGCAGCCGGTGGAGGTTTCGTTATGGACGACGCAGACTGCTTTGATGCGATGCGAGCGGTCGGCGGCCAGCGCGCTACCGATCGCATCGACATCGGCGCCGCGCCGCCAGTCGGTCTGGATGATGGTGGGGACGAGGCCAAGCCGCTCGGCCATCTCCCGCCACAGCGTGGCGAACCAGCCGGTCTGGCACATCAGCACGGCATCGCCGGGCGACAGCGTGTTGACCAGCGCCGCTTCCCACGCGCCGGTGCCGGAGGCGGGGTAGATCACCACGGGGCCGGTCGTTTTGAATATGGTCCGCAGGTTGGCCAGCAGGCGCTTGCCGAGGCGGCCGAAGTCGGGGCCCCGGTGGTCGATGGTGGGTGCCTCGATGGCACGCAGCACGCGATCGGGCACGTTGGTTGGGCCGGGGATTTGCAGGAAATGGCGCCCGGCGGGGTGGTGGGATCGGATGCTGGTCATCGGCCTCTCCGTCATGCGGGGAGAGGTAATGCGCGCCGCGAGGGAAAGCTACACAGGCGGGTCGCGTGCAAAGCTCCCCTCCCCTTGCGGGAGCGGGTTGAGGGGAGAGGTGTTCGTGGGCTCGGCTTTCCGGTCATGGTGGATGCGCTCCATTCTCATCGCCGTGTCGTTTCGCGATGTGCGGGATGCTGGATCATGTGGTGAGATGGCTTGAGGGGACGCTCACCCGCTGCGCTCAGCGCGGCGACCCTCGGCTCGGAAGCCCGAGGGGGGCCCTCTCCTGCACAGATGTTCGCTCACGGTGGATATGGTCGATTCTCATTGCCGTCTCGTTTCGCGGTGCGCGCGACATTGGGTCATGTGGTGAGATGACCTCGCTCGCCGCTCTCTGTTGCGACGACCCCGAAGCAAGTTCGCAGCGGGCTCTCTCCCGCGAGCGGGGAGAGATGTTTTCGTGGGGCTCGGTTTTTCGCTCATCGTGGACGCAGTCTATTCTCAACGGCGTCTCGTTTCGCGATGTGCGGGATAGTGGGTCATAACACGAGATAATCTCATGGGAAGAGGCGGTCGAGCGGCCTGCCACGGTGAGGCTTTGGCCGCATCCCATGGCGGAGCCCTTTCCCCTCAGGCATAGCGGGCGTTTATAGCCGTTAGGTGTTATACTGGTCAAGAGTTGGTTTGGCTGCGCGTCGGCGGGGGTAGCAGTGCCAGCTGGAACCTCATGCGAGTGGTCCGCTCCACCGATAGGTCGGGCCAAAGCCTGCTCGCCGGCCCCCTCCCCCCAGCCCCCTCCCGCGAGGGGAGGGGGAGTTCTCAGTCTCTGCTAAACGAGCTTCGCGGCGAGGGTGATGTCTACCGCCTTCAGCGCCTTCGAGACCGGGCAGTTCTGTTTCGCCTCTTCGGCCGTCTTCTGGAAGGTGGCGGCATCGATGCCGGGCACCGAGCCCTCGGTCACCAGGTCGATGCGGGAAATCGCGAAGCCGCCGGGTACCGGGCCGAAATGCACGTCGGCCGCCGTGTGGATGCGGGTCGGCGGGTGGCCACCCGTGGACAGTGCGTTGGCGAACGCCATGGAGAAGCAGCCCGCATGGGCGGCGGCGATCAGCTCCTCGGGGTTGGTGTCTTTCCCGTCCTCGAAGCGGGAGCGGTAGGAATAGCTGCCCGAGAACGCGCCGCTGCCGAGCTTGATGTCGCCCTTCCCGGTCTTGAGGTCGCCGCGCCATTCGGCTTCCGAAGTTCGGCTTGCCATCGTGCGTCTCCTTCATCTTGTGGGAACCACGCCAACGTAGTCCGGCGGAGCTTTCTGTCCAGGGCGTGCTCACGTTGACTGGAATCGCATATCAGGGGGGCGGCGCCCAAGCCCCGCGGCAGGGGCCTGAGGGCGCGCAGGTCGAAAACGGCGCCGCTACTCCGCCGCGACCCGGCGCAACTCTCCCGCGGCTTGCATCTCGCGGTGGAGCTCGATTGCATCGAGATCGAACCCGTTGGGCCAGGTCGGCACACCAAGCTCGAGGAACACACGCGCGAAGATCGCGGGGTTGTGGAGCGGGGCGGTCATGGGGCTGGACTCGGCAATCAGGTCCGCAAAGTCATGTTCGCCGCACGTGCCATCCGAAAAGCGAAGGAACAGGCGATAGTTTCCGAGCGGACGAACCTCGGTCACATCGATGATCTCGATCATTCCTGGTCGGCTCCTGGCACTTTCTCAAACGGCAACAAGCGGCGGCCACGTTCCCAGTTCGCTGTCAGTGCTTCGCGTTGAGATAGAACCCACTCGCGCACCAAACTCTCGGCCCTGGCGGAAGGTGACCACCGATCACGTCGCCCGTGTCGATTCTTACCAGAGCTCTGTGACCCTGATAATAGGCATGAATGTGGGGCGGGGAATGATCTCGCCAGTAGTGCACTAAGGTCTTCCGGGCGGCGCACTCTCGCCGCCTGTGAAACAAGCAGCTTAACTTTGTCGGCACACTTGTGCCAGACTAGACGGCATGGATGAGACCCGCGATGGCCTGAGTATCGCGTGCCGGCGCATTGCCGAGGAGGCTGAGCGGCGGACGGGCTCTCTCGACCTGAGCAATCTTGGGCTGGCGACCCTGCCCGAGGAGGTTTTTGCTTTGTCGCATTTGCGATGGCTCGACGTGGGCGGGTACGAAATTCCAGGCGATCGATCGTGGCATGCCGGTACAAAAGCGCGGCCAAACCTTATCGGCGCGCAAGTTGGCCTCCTGGTGAGATTGACGCGGCTGGAGGTCCTTTCTCTTCGAGGAACGGATCTCACCAACCTGGAGCCGCTCGTCGGTCTGACCTCGCTGCAATCGCTCGATTGCTCGCACACGCTGGTGAGCGACCTCGCGCCGCTGGCGTCGCTGACCGCGCTGCAATCGCTCGATTGCTCGGGCGCGCTGGTGAGCGACCTCGCGCCGCTGGCGTCGCTGACCGCGCTGCAATCGCTCGATTGCTCGGGCGCGCTGGTGAGCGACCTCGCGCCGCTGGCGTCGCTGACCGCGCTGCAATCGCTCGATTGCTCGGGCACGCTGGTGAGCGACCTCGCGCCGCTGGCGTCGCTGACCGCGCTGCAATCGCTCGATTGCTCGTTCATAGAGGTAAGCGACCTCGCGCCGCTGGCGTCGCTGACCGCCCTGCAATCGCTCGATTGCTCGGGCACGGGCACGGATGTGAGCGACCTCGCGCCACTGGTGTCGCTGACCGCCCTGGAATTGCTCTCTTGCTCGTACACGCAGGTGAGCGACCTCGCTCCGCTGGCGTCGCTGACCACCCTGCAATCGCTCGATTGCTCGCGCACACAGGTGAGCGACCTTGCGCCGCTGGCGTCGCTGACCGCCCTGCAATCGCTCGATTGCTTGGGCACGCGGGTGAGCGATCTCGCGCCGCTGGCGTCTCTGACCGCGCTGCAATCGCTCGTTTGCTCGCAGACGCAGGTGAGCGACTTCGCGCCGCTGGCGTCGCTGGCCGCCCTACAATCGCTCGATTGCTCGTACACGCAGGTGAGCGACCTCGCACCGCTGGCGTCGCTCACTGCGCTGCAATCGCTCAGTTGCTCGCGATGTCGGCTGACAAATGTGCCGGAGGAGCTCTTGCATCTGCCGTCCCTGAAACGTCTGGTACTACACGAAAGCCATGTGCCAGGCATCCAGGCCGAAGTGCTGTCCGAAAGCTCGAACGACGATTGTCTGGAATCGGTGCGCGCCCATCTTCGCGACCGCGCCAGCGGTGCGGAGCCCGTACGCGACCTCAAGTTGATCGTGCTTGGCAACGGGCGCGTCGGTAAGACGCAGATTTGCCGGAAGCTTCGCGGCGAGACTTACGACGACACTATCCCCTCGACCCACGGCATCCAGGTGACCTCAGCCGCACTGGCGGGCACTGGTTGCGCCTCCGCCGATCGCCTGAATATCTGGGATTTCGGCGGACAGGACCTGTACCACGGCACGCACGCGCTGTTTATTCGGACGCGCGCGCTGTTCCTTCTGGTCTGGTCACCAGAGTTCGAGGGTACGCAAGAGCAGCACGCCGATGGAGCCGTGTTCCGCAACCATCGCCTTGAATACTGGGGCGCCTACATTCGCCATCTCGCGGAGTCCAACAGTCCCGTGCTGGTCGTGCAGACCCGCTGCGATCGCCCGGAGGACGAAGCCCTGCGCCCGCCACTCAGCGACGAAACGCTGTCCGCGTTCCGCTTCCGCAAGGTAGTGCACTACAGCGCGAAATTCGACCGGGGCCGCGCTGCGTTGAACGAGGCTTTGCACGATGCCGCCCATTGGTTGCACGAACAGCAGGGCATCGCCACAATCGGTGTGGGACGGTTGAAAGTCCAACGGCGACTGGAGGAAATGCGCGACGCCGACGCGGCCCGCCCACCGGATCAGCGCCGATATCGCACCATCACGCAGCGACAGTTCCGTCGCTACTGCGACCAAGCCGGAGGAGTCAGCTCAGCCAAACATCTCTTGTCCTACCTGCACAACGCCGGCATCGTGTTCCACCGTCCGGGCCTATTCCACGACAGCATTGTGCTCGATCAGAGCTGGGCGCTGGACGCCATTTACGCGGTGTTCCATCGGCGACCGGATCTCCCAGTTCATGCAGCGCATCGGTGCCGGCGACAGGGTGTTTGTGATCCTGAGCGACAAATATCTCCGATCAGGCTTTTGCATGTACGAGCTGTTCGAAATCTGACGAAACAGCAAATGGAACGACCAGGACTTCCTCGGCCGCATCCGGGTCTATGCGCTCCCAGACGCTGCGATCTTCGGCATCAACCAGCGCCTCCAGTACTCTATCCTCTGGAAGCAGCGATTCGAGGAAATCGACTCGCTCACCAGGCAGCACGGGGCCGACATATTGGGCCCCAAGGACTTCAACGAATTCCGGCTGATGAAGCAATTCTACCTGAATGTATCAGAGGTGCTCGCCACGATCGCGGACATCGTCCTCCCGCATACCTTCGAGCAGCTTCAGGATTACGGCCTCGCCGACCTGTTCCCGCGCCAAACACCGGAGAAATGCGATTGATCGGGTCACCGCCGACTGTCCCACCCGCAATGGCATATACAACCGAGCCAGCCAGCCGCGACTCGTCGATTTGCCTGATCCTCCGTCTCAAAAGCGCCAGCCGCAAAGGCGTGAAGGAAGGTTTAAACGCAGATGTAAGAAGATGCACGCAGATGCACGCAGATAGCGACAGACTGTCATCGGCTGCACATTCACCGTGCTCAATACACCCGGGGTCTGTGAACCACGCTGAACCATCTGCGTGCATCAGCGTGCATCTGTCTTCATCTGCGTTTAAACTTTCTTGTCCTGCAGCGCCACAAGGCTCGCAAAGCGGGCCGAGACCGTACGCGATCGCAGCCTCTCCGAGCCGTCGAGGGGGCAGGCTCCATGCCATCGGCAACGCGCGGCTGCGATAACACCGCCCGCGAGACCAGCTCGACCTAGCCGCCATTATGGTCGCAGCGCATCAAACGCCTGATCCGATGTCAACATTCTACGGGCGTTGTGTCCAACACCAGGAACGACGGCCAGACGCCAATTGAATGCCCATCCATGCTGGCGGGCGGTAAGCTCCGCTTCCCGAAACACGGTCTGACCGCGTTGCAACCGTGTTCCGCCCTGTTCCTCGGCCTCCTCACTTGTGGCAAGGTTTTTCGAGCCGACATCCTCTTGCCCGAGCAGGACCGTAACCCGCGCCGCAAGATAGCGTCGAAGTGCCGGTTCCCCTTCCGCCGGGCCATAAACACCCCCAAAACCGTAAGGCGCTGCGACATCCAGGCTTGGCCGAACCCAGGTGGACGGGTTGGCGATGATGGTCTGTGTTGCCTCGTCCTGGGCAAATGCCACGACGCGGCTGAGGAACTGCGCACCACCGGAGTGGCCGATCAGCGCGTATGGCAGATCGGCACGGCCCTCCTGGTGTCTGACCCACGACACGAGACACGGCACGAGGTTCACGGTCCAGCTTGCCGCAGGCTGCACGGTGCGGTCACGAACAATGCCGCCGCGCTGATAACGCCAAGTCGGGAACCGTGTCTCGTCGAAGAGCGGCGCAACCACCAGCATGCAGAAGCGTTGCCCGAGCGGAATCGCGTCATCACGATACCCCGCTGCGTTCCGCTCAAGTCCGTGGAAGACAAGCAAAACGCCGAATACTGCGCACCCGGACGGCCGATATGTGAAAACCTGAAGGCGAACGCCATCCAGATCCGCGGTTTGCTGCCCGGTGCCGGCCGGAATGGTGACGTTCGCTGCGACTTGTGGGGGTGTGGTCTTTGTTTGGCTGCGCGCTGGCGCCGCGCACGCAGTCATGCCAGCCGCCACCACGAGCAACGAGGTTCGCAGTTGCCGTTGAAGCAAATTGAGAAACATTTGAACTCCTTGCGGCAAGAGCCATTGCTGCCGCCACGTTACCACCGACTGATCGCAAAGGGTGACCGTCGACAGCCCTTACGTGATGGCGGTCTTTGATTGGGTCATCTGCGGACTTCGTTGCTGGTGTCACGAAAAGACGTGGATGGCCGGGTCATGCCCGGCCATGACGATCGGGGCCGGGTCAAGCCCGGGCATGACGCTGGCCGTGACGATCGGGGCCGGGTTGAGCCGGGCCATGACGGTGAGGGTGATCTTGCCTCGGCTACGTCCAGCCTCTTCGCCGGCTGATATTAGATGCCGCGTAACCCTTCACCCACCCGCCACGGCCCCCACCACCTGCTCGCACACGTACCCAAGCGCCTCTTCGCTCAGGTACGGATGGATCGGCAGCGCCAGGATGCGTTCCGCCAGCGCCTCGGAGACCGGCAGCGCCGTCCCGTCATGCCGCTCCCGATACGCCGGTTGCAGGTGCAATGGCTTGGGGTAGTATATCGCCGTCGGCACCCCCTTCTCCCGCAACCGCGCCTGCACGGCAGGCCGCGACACCCCCGGGGGCAGCAGCACGGAATAGATCGCCCAGGCACTGACCGAATCCGGCACCCGCGCCGGGATCACCACCGCATTCCCCAGATGCCGGTCATAGAACGCTGCCACGGCCTCCCGCGCGGCCAGCTCCTGCTCGAAGACCGTCAGCTTCGCCAGCAGCACCGCCGCCTGCATCGCATCGAGCCGTCCGTTCATCCCTGTCCGCAGCACCTCGTAGCGCGAGCCGCCCTCGCCATGCGTTCGAAGACTTCGGTAGAGCGAAGCCCGAGAAGCATCCTCACAGAACAGAGCCCCGCCATCGCCGTACGCCCCCAGCGGCTTGGACGGGAAGAAGCTGGTGACCGTCACATCCGCCTCCACCCCCAGCCGGCGACCATGCAACGAGCACCCGAAGCTCTGCGCCAGGTCATCGATGGTGAACAGCCGCTCGGCCGCCGCTACCTCCCGCACCGAGGGCCAATCCGCCGGCTGCCCGAACAGATCGACCCCGATCAGCACGCGCGGCCGCAGCCGGCCGGCGCGCCGCACCTCCGCCACCCGCCGCGCCAACGAAGCCGGATCGATCTGGAATGTCCGCGCATCCACATCCACGAATACCGGCGACGCCCCCAGAACCAGCGGCACCTCTGCCGTCGCTGTGTAGGTGAAGGCCGGCAGGAACACCGCGTCGCCCGGCCCAACGCCCTCGGCCATCAGCGCGATCTGGATCGCATCGGTCCCGGAGCTCACGCCCACGCAGAACGAGGCGCCGCAGAACGCCGCCAGCTTCTCCTCCAGCTCCGCCACTTCGGGGCCCAGGATGAACTGGCAGTGCGCCATCACCGCATCCAGCCGCCGCCGCAGCTCCGGCGCGATCCGCGCCTGCTGCGCCGGCAGGTCGAGAAACGGCACCTTCATGTCCGGGTCGCCATCGGCACCACTCCGTCCGCGTTGTGTTCGAATTCGGGGATCAGCCGCCCCATCAAAGCCAGCGCCAGCCGCGCCTGCCCGCCGCGGCAGGCCGCCGCGATCTCGTCCATCGCCCGCCCGACGATGGCCGGATCAGCGGTCCGAGGCGCGGCCATCAGCAGCCCCGGATAGCCCGTCGCCACCGGCGGCTCCTTGCCGTGGAACAGCTCCTCATGGAGCTTCTCGCCGGGCCGCAGACCGGTGAACCGGATCTCCACGTCCTCGTCCGGCCGCAGCCCGGCCAGCCGGATCACTTGCCGAGCCAGATCGACGATCTTCACCGGCTTGCCCATATCCAGCACGAAGATCCCGCCCTCGCGCCCCGAGGGCAGCACCGCGTCCCCCGTCCCCACCACGCTTGCCTGCAGCACGAGGCCGACCGCTTCGCGCACGGTCATGAAATACCGGCACATATCCGGATGCGTGACGGTCAGCGGCCCGCCGCGCGCCAACTGGCGCTGGAACAGCGGCACCACCGAGCCGGTGCTGCCCAGCACGTTGCCGAATCGCACCGTCACGCAGCGCATCCCGGCGCGTGACGACAGAGCCGCGATGTCCAGCGCCTGGCAGTACATCTCCGCCAGTCGCTTGGAGGCGCCCATGACGCTGGTTGGGTTCACTGCTTTGTCGGTGGAGATCAGCACCATCGCCGCCGCCCCCACCGCGCGCGCCGCGTCCGCCACGTGACGCGTGCCGGCGGCGTTGGTCAGCAGCCCTTCGAGCGGGTTCGCCTCGACCATCGGCACGTGCTTCAGCGCCGCGGCGTGGAATACCAGCTCCGGCCGCCATTGGTCGAACATCGCGCGGACCCGGCCTTCTTCGCGCACATCCACCAGCATGGCTTGGCGCGGCACCGCCGGGTGGCTCTCCGCCAGCTCCAGGTCGATCTGCCACAGGGCGTATTCGCCATTATCGATCAGCAGAAGCTGCTCGGGCCCCAGGGCCGCGAGCTGCCGTGCCAGCTCCGAGCCGATGGTGCCGCCGGCGCCGGTCACCATCACCCGCCGCCCCTGGATCAGCCGTGCCATCCCCTCGCGGTCCAGCGGCACTTGCGGGCGGTTCAGCAGGTCCTCGATCGCCACTGGCCGCAGTTCCAGGCCGCGCGGCGGCATCTCCGACCCCAGCGCCGTCAGCCGCGGCGTGCGGCGAACCCCCAGCCCGAACCGCTCCGCCTGCTCGACCAGCCGAGCCAGCGCCGGGCCGGCAAAATCCGGCGTGGTTACCACCAGAAGGCTCGGCAACCGACCATCGGCCTGCAGACGCTCCAGCACTGCGCCCGTCTGCTCGACCGAGCCCAGGATCGGGCAGCCGTGGATGCGCCGCCCGGTCTGTCGCGAGCCCAGCGCCAGCAACCCGATCACCCGCAGCGGCTGGCGTCGCTCGCTGGCGGCGGCGCGCAAAAACAGGTCCGCATCCTCGCCGGCGCCGACCAGCAGCACGGAGGACCGATCCGCGCCGTCCTCGATGGCCGGCCGCGGACGCGCCCTTACTCGGCCATAGATCAGCCGCGGCAGCCCTAGCAGCGCCAGCAGCACCAGCGCGAACACGACCGGAAACCCCGGACTCGGGCAGCCCCACACCCGCGGCCGCGATGGCCAAGGCGAATAGTGCGGCCGCCAGCGCACTGGCCCCCGCCACGCTCAGAAGATCGCCGATCCCGGCAAAGCGCCAGTACTGCAAGGACAGCCGGAACGGCAGCCCGGCAAGCAGCAGCGCCGCGGTCCCTGCCGGCATTAGCCAGAGCGGCCTCATCGTGAAGCCGGCAGGGTCGGCGATCCAACGCGCTGCCGGCACGGCCAAAGCGGCAAGCCCGCCGTCCAGCGCGACGTTGACGGCGATTCGGGTCCAGGAGCGGCCGGCCATGGCCGCCCCTATAGCTCAGCCCCGCCGCCCTGATATAGGCCGCGGCCGATCGCAAATTGTCACACTGTTTGTCGGGCCGCGCCCTGTTCCTGCCACACGGGACTGCGATTTTCGCGTCGCGGGATGGAGTCTGACCCGCAAGGGCGCCAGGATGGACGCATGCAATTCCTGACAGTTTATGGTCGCGCATTCGGCCTGCTTGGCCGGGATCTCAGGATCGCCGCCCTGCTCGTGGCGGCCAATGCCATGGTCGCCGGGTTGCAGTTCCTCGACCCGTTCCTGTTCGGCCGGGTGATCGGCCTGCTTTCCGGATCGGGTAGCATCGACAGCGCTCTGCTATGGCACCGGGCGGGTGCGCTGCTGGCGATCTGGGCTGGGGTGGGCGTCGCCGGGATCGCCGCCAACGTGGCGGTCGCGCTGCAGGCCGAGCGACTCGCCCACCGCCATCGGCTGTCGGAGATGGGACGTTACTTCGCCCACGTGCTGGCGATGCCGCTCTCCTTCCATGGCGAAATCCATTCCGGCCGGCTGATGAAAGTCATGCTGGCCGGCACCGACACGCTGTTCAGCGTCTGGCTGGTGCTGTTCCGCGACCAGCTTTCCACCATCGTCGCGGTTGTTGTGCTGCTGCCGCTGACGCTGCTGATGAACTGGAAGCTCTCGCTCAGCCTGATGGTGCTGGTGGTCGTCTTCATTTTGGTCACGTCCTACGTGGTCCGCCGCACTCTGGCTGGGCAGCGGCTCGTGGAGGGCGCTCGGAGCAGCCTGGCCGGTACCGCACAGGACGCGCTCGCCAATATCCCGGTGGTGCAGTCCTTCACCCGGCTCGCCGCCGAGACACGGTTATTCGGCGATATCGCCCAGGAGGTGATCCGCCATCAGTTCCCGGTGCTCAACTGGTGGGCGGTGGTGAATGTGCTGACCCGGGCGGCGAGCACGCTCACGGTGATCTCCATCGTGGTGATCGGCACGTTTTTGCACCTGAACGGTCATGCCACGGTGGCGCAGATCGTCAGTTTCATGGGCTTTTCCACCTTGTTGATCGGCCGGCTGGAGTCCGCCGTGCAGTTCGTCTCCAGCGTGTTCTTCCGCCTGCCCTCGCTCGAGGAGTTCTTTGCTGTGCTGGACGCGCAGAGCTCGGTCCCCGAGCCCCGGCGCGCAAAGGCCTTGGACGCTTCGCATGGAGAAGTGACGTTCGATCACGTTTCCTTCGCCTATCCCGGCGGACCCAAGGTGCTGAGCGACATCTCCTTCATCGCCGAGCCTGGCATGTCGGTCGCGCTGGTGGGCCACACCGGCGCCGGCAAATCGACGGCGATGGCCCTGTTGCAGCGGCTGTGGGATCCGACCTCCGGGCGCATCCTGATCGATGGGCAGGACCTGCGCGATGTGTCGCTGAACAGCCTGCGCAGCGCGGTCGGCATGGTGTTCCAGGAAAGCATGCTGTTCAACCGCTCGATCCGGGACAATCTGAGGGTCGGCAGGCCCGATGCGACCGACGCCGAGATCGAGCAGGCGTGCCGGCTGGCCGACGCGCACGAATTCATCATCCGCCAGCCGCAGGACTACGATACGATGATCGGCGAACGGGGTGCCACGCTCTCCGGCGGTCAGCGCCAGCGGCTGGCGATCGCCCGGGCGTTGCTGAAGAACCCACCGATCCTGATCCTGGACGAGGCCACCAGCGCGCTGGATTCGGCCACCGAGGCACGCGTCGGGCGGGCGCTGAAGACGCTGATGCGGGGCCGCACGACGTTCATCATCGCCCACCGGTTATCGACGGTGCGCGATGCGGATGAAATCCTGGTGTTCGATTCCGGCCGCATTGTCGAGCGTGGGACCTTCTCGTCCCTGCTGGCGCGCAACGGCCTGTTCGCCAAGCTGGTGGAGACGCAGCTCGCGCCGTCGGTGCACGCCATGGCGGCCGAGTAGCGGCTGTCGTCCTGGCCGGCCCGGCGGCTGGCCCGGATCGGTTCGAAGGGCTATGTTCCGCGCCATGCGCGCTTCCCCTAGCCCGCAAGATGGAAAGGGCGGCTTGGCGCGACAGGCGCTGGCGGCCCGCCTTAGGTGCGAGACCACAGCCGAACTCCTGTTCCGTCCCGCAGATCGGGGCCGCTATGCGACGGATGCCTCGATTTACCAAGTGGAACCGATCGGCGCGATCGTGCCGCACAGCATCGATGACGTGGCCGCTGCACTGGCGATTGCCCGCGAGGAAGGCGTTCCTGTGCTTGCCCGAGGCGCCGGCACGAGCCAATGCGGTCAGACCGTCAACCGCGCGTTGGTGATCGATTTCAGCAAGCACCTGCGCCGTGTCCTGCGCATCGACCCCGACGCCCGTACCGCGCTGGTCGAGCCGGGCATCGTGCTCGGCCACCTCAATGCCGCGTTAAGGCCGCACGGGCTGTTCTTCCCGGTCGATCCCTCGACCCATGCGCGGTGCACGATCGGCGGCATGGCGGGCAATAATTCGTGTGGGGCGAAATCGATCCGCTACGGGCTGATGGCCGACAACGTCACCGCGATCGACGCCATCCTGGCCGACGGCACGCGCCATCGCTTCGGCCGGCTCGCCGATAATCTCGGCACGGAGATGCCGCCGCGCATCGCCGAGCTGGTGCAGCGGCTGCGTGCGCTTGGTGCCACCGAAGCCGATGAGATTGCCGCCCGCTTCCCTCGCCAGCTCCGTCGGGTCGGTGGCTACAACATCGACGCGCTGACGCCCGACGCCCGCGCTGCTGGGCGCGAAAATCTGGCGCGATTGCTGGTCGGCTCGGAAGGTACGCTTGCGGTGTCTGCCGCGATCGAGCTGACCCTGCATCCGATCAAACCGCGCAAGGTCGTCGGAATCTGCCAGTTCCCCAGCTTCCGCGCTGCGATGGAGGCGACGAAGCATCTGGTTGCGCTCGATCCCGAAGCGGTGGAGCTGGTCGATCGCACGATGATCGATCTTGGCCGCGCGATCCCGATCTACCGCCCGCTGATCGATCGTATGCTGATCGGGGAACCTGACAGCCTGCTGCTGGTCGAATTCCACGGCCACGACGATGCGCCGCTGCTGGCGAAGCTCGATGAGCTGGAAACGGTGATGGCCGATCTCGGTTATCCCGGCCAGGTCGTGCGCGCGGCCGATGCCGCGTTCCAGGCTGGCATCGCCGAAGTTCGCGAAGCCGGGCTGAATATCATGATGTCGATGAAGGGCGACGTCAAGCCGGTCTCGTTCATCGAGGATTGCGCCGTGTCGCTCGACGATCTGGCGGATTTCACCGAGCGGCTAAACGACGTGTTCGCCCGGCACGGCACCAAAGGCACATGGTACGCGCATGCGTCGGTCGGCTGCCTGCATGTTCGCCCGGTGCTGAACATGAAGGAACCGGCGGATGTCGCCACCATGCGTGCGGTGGCGGAGGAGAGCTTCGCCCTGGTGCGCGAATACAAGGGTTCGCACAGCGGCGAGCATGGCGACGGCATCGCCCGCAGCGAGTTCCACCCCTCGATGTTTGGCCCCCGCATCGTCCGTGCCTTCGAGGCGGTGAAGGATGCGTTCGACCCGACCGCGCTGCTGAATCCTGGCCGCATCGTTCGCCCGCCGCGCATGGATGACCGGTCTCTGTTCCGGTATTCGCCGGATTACGCACCGGCGCCCGGTTTCGCGCCGGTGCTCGATTGGTCCTCGCATCCCGGCCCGCTGTCCGGGATGCTCGGCGCCGTCGAGATGTGCAACAACAACGGCACCTGCCGCAGCTTCGATGCTGGCGTGATGTGCCCCAGCTATCGCGTGACGCGCGACGAGGAGCACGTGACGCGCGGCCGCGCCAATACGCTGCGGCTGGCGCTGACCGGACAGCTTGGCCCCGATGCGATGGCGTCCGACGAGGTCGCTGCGGCGATGCAGCTTTGCGTCTCCTGCAAAGGCTGCCGGCGCGAATGCCTGACCGGCGTCGATATGGCGAAGATGAAGATCGAGGTGCTGGCCGCGCGTGCCGCCCGCCTCGGGTTGTCGCGCCGCGACCGGTTGATCGCCAACCTGCCGCGGAGCGCGCCGCTTGCTTCGCGCGTGCGTCTGCTCGCCAACGCGCGGAATCGTAGTGCGGTGTTGCGACGCTGGGGGGAACGCTGGTTTGGCATTGCGGCCGATCGTCCGCTGCCGGAATGGCACCACGATCCGTTTCGCGACGCCGAGGCGGGGGGGTCGGCGGGCCCCCGCGGCGAGGTCTTCCTGTTCGCCGACACTTTCAACCGCTGGTTCGAGCCGGAGAACCTTCGTGCCGCGCTTCGCGTACTGACTGCCGCGGGCTATCGGGCGGTGATGCCGCGCTCGGCTGGCCGGCCGCTTTGTTGCGGTCGTACCTTTCTGGCTACTGGCCTGGTTGATCAAGCCCGCGTCGAGGCGCGTCGGATGCTGACAGCCCTCGCCGGCGATCGGATGGTGGTAGGGCTCGAGCCCTCCTGCCTGTTCACCTTGCGCGATGAGTTCCCCTCGCTCGTGCCAGGTCGAGCCACACGTGACCTTGCTGTGCGCGCACTGCTGTTGTCGGAGTTTCTTGCCCGCGAAAAGCCCACGCTCGATCTGCAGCCGATCGTGACGACCGCGCACGTGCACGGCCATTGCCACCAGAAATCGTTCGGCGCGTTTCCCGATACACTCGCCGTACTGCGCCGGATCCCAGAGCTTCAGGTGCGGCCGATCACGGCCTCTTGCTGCGGCATGGCCGGCGCCTTCGGCTACCAGGCCGAGACTCTGGGCGTATCCAAGGCGATGGCGGAAGCTGCGCTGTTGCCCGCGGTCCGCCAGGCGGCGCCCGGCGAGCTGATCATTGCCGACGGAACCTCTTGCCGCCACCAGATAGCCGACCTTGTCGGACGCGAGGCGATGCACTCGGTACGCGTGCTGGCGCAGGCACTGAGGTGACCGACGCCAGGTTGGCATAGCGTTAATCGAGTTGGTGGTTGGATAGTGCCGCTCTTCTGAGTGGCCGAATGCGCTCCGCTTTTCCGCCCTACGGCGGAAGGGCGGGAGAAAACGCATGTGGACCGCAACAGTGCTCGTGGCCGTGGTGCTCGTTGGCCTGCTATGGCTTTGGCTGCAGCTCGGGCTCGGCGGAACGAGTGAGGACGAGCCCACGAGCAACGGTTGCCGGCACGTGCGCTTCAAGCGGGAAATGGCAGGCGTAGAGATGATCGCTATCGGAGCCCGCCAGCTCGGGCACCACATCGATGCAGCGATCCCTGACAAATCCGCAACGTGTGCGGAATCGGCAACCGCTCGGCGGCGAGATGGGAGACGGTGGATCTCCCGTCAGCAGTGTGCGCGTGCGGGGGTCGCGAGCGGACCAAAGTTCCGGAACCGACGCGAGCAGGGCCTGTGTATAAGGGTGGCGGGGCCGTGCGCACACTTCCTCGGTGGGTCCGCTCTCCACGATTTTGCCGAGGAACATGACCGCGATCCGCGAGCAGAGCTGCCGAACAAGCCGCAGGTCGTGGCTGATGAAGACGAGGGCGAGGTTGAAGCGTTCCTGCAGCTCGCGCATCAGGTTGATGATCTGGGCCTGGATCGACAGATCAAGCGAGGAAACCGGTTCGTCGGCGACGATCAGGGCTGGCCGCAGGACGATCGCGCGGGCGATGCCCACGCGCTGCCGTTGTCCTCCGGAGAGTTGATGCGGAAAGCGCTCGCCGACACTGCGAGCCAAGCCGACGAGTTCCAGCGCCTCCGGCACGCGAGCGGCAATTTCGCTGGCGGCGATGCCATTGACCTCCAACGGCTCGGCGACGATTTCAGCGATCCGGCGCCGGGGATTGAGGGACGCATAGGGATCCTGGAAGATCGGCTGCATGTGGCGCCGGATGCGGCGGAGTTCATCCCCCGCGAGACTGGTGATGTCACGGCCCATGAAGGTGATGTTCCCGGCATCGAGGTCGGTCAGTCGCAGCAGACACCGCGCGAGAGTGGACTTGCCGCAACCCAACTCGCCGACGATCCCCAACGTGTCGCCCCGAGCAAGCTCAAGGGAAACGCCATCGACGGCGCGGACGTAGCGACGCGGCCCGAACAGCGTTTCACTCGGCGCCGCAAAGTAGCGACGCAGGCCCGTAGCGGCGAGCAGCGCCTCCCGAACAGGCGCCGGGGCGGGTTGCTGCGCCTGCCATGTCTCGCGGACCGTTCGGGTCGGGACGAATGCCGGCAGCTCTCCGGCTTGTGCGACCCAGCAGGCCGTCTGCGTATGCCCTACCGGGGCGAGGGCCGGCTCCTCCCGAACACACTTAGCAACTACAAAGGCGCAGCGCGGATGAAACTTGCACCCGTCCGGAAGTGCCTCGGGAGAGGGAGGCTCGCCACCGATTGCCTTGAGCCTTTTTTCCCGAGAGCCGGCTTGCGGCATCGATTCGACCAGGGCGCGCGTATAGGGATGGTTGGGTTTCTGGAGCAGCGATTGCGCTCGGCCTGTCTCAACAATGCGTCCAGCGTACATCACGCCGATCGTGGTGCAGATCTCGCTCAGCACGCCGAGATCGTGACTGATCAGAAGGATTGCGACGCCGAGCTCCTGATTCAGGCGACGGCAAATCTCGAGTATCTGGGCCTGGACCGTGACGTCGAGGGCCGTCGTTGGTTCATCAGCGATCAGCAATTGCGGCGTGGAGATAAGCGCGGTCGCGATCGAGGCACGTTGCCGCATCCCGCCCGAGAACTCGTGGGCATAGCGGCGCATAGCCGTCTGCGTATCCGGCAGTCCCATGTCCCGGAGCCGCTCGATCGCCAATAACTCCGCCTGTCGCCGGGTGGCCTTGTGGTGGAGCAGCAAGGGCTCGGCCACCTGCGGCCCGATCCGCATGATCGGGTTCAATGACGTGAGCGAGTCCTGGAACACCATCCCAATACGGTCGCCGCGGATCTGGGAAAGCCGTTTGCTGGAGGCTCCGATCAACTCCTCGCCGTTGAATTTGACCGAGCCTCCGGCCACGCGAGCCCCGGGGGGAAGCAGGCTGTTGATGGCCTGCACGGTCATGCTCTTGCCGGATCCTGACTCTCCCAGGAGACCGAAGATCTCTGCCGGGCGAATCAGGAGCGAGACGTCGCGCACGACGAGTCTCGGTTGCCGCTCCGGTCCAACTGCAACACGGAGGTCCCTGACATCGAGGAGCGCTTCGCCGACGCGTTCGGCTGGCGGTGGGCTCATTGCCTGCGGCCCCCGACCCACGGATCCAAGGCGTCGCGGATGGAGTCGCCGATCAGGTTGAAAGCGAAAGCCAGAGTCAGGATGGGGATGGCCGGGAACGTGGCGACCCACCAGTCGTCCATCACGGCCGCACCGGTGGAAACCATCGCGCCCCATTCCGGCTGCGGCGGCTGCGCGCCGAGCCCGAGAAACCCCAAGATCGAAAAACTTAGAATCGCCCTGCCGATGTCGATAGCAGCCATGACCAGCAGCGCGGGAAGCGCGTTCGGCAGGATGACCCGGAGCAGAATGCCAGCCGCCCCCCGGCCAGCGGCGCGTGAAGCGACTACATACTCCTTGTTGCTCAAGTCCAGGACCAACGCTCGGCACACCCGTACGTAGGGCGGCCACCAAACCACGGCCAGTGCAATGATGCCGTGCGTGAGGCTAGCACCGAGCACCGCGGCCACGGCCATCGCGAGAACGATGAGCGGGAACGCCAACACCATATCGGTCAGTCGCATCACCAGGTCATCGACGATGCCGCGACAGTAGCCCGCAATTGCACCAAGACTGACCCCGGTGACGAAACCCAGCGCGACAACGGTAACCGCGCCAGGCAGCGATTCACGGCCGCCATAGAGGATGCGCGCAAACACGTCGCGGCCGAGTTGGTCCGTGCCAAACCAATGGGCGGCGGAGGGTGGCTGCAACCGCAGCGCGATCTGTTGGGAGAGCGGATTGAACTTGGTGATCAGCGGCGCAGCGGCGATCAGAATAACCCAAGTGACGATGATGGCGACGCCGACCAGCAACTCGGCATTGGGCAGTCGTCTGGCTGCTGCCCCGAGGCGGCGCAACCATGACCGACCGGGAAGCGGCGCCGCTGTTACAGCTTCGGTCATGCCGGCACCGCCGTGAGCGAGGCGCGAACGCGCGGATCAAGAATTGCATAGGCGACATCGACGATCAGATTCACGATCGTATAGATGAAGCCCACGGTGAGGGCGACGCCGATAATGGCAGGAAAATCGACGTGGACGGCAGCGTTATATGCATATCGTCCGATGCCCGGCCAGCCAAAGATTGTTTCCACCAGCAGAGCGCCGGACAGCAGGTCGCCATAGGCCAAGCCGATGACGGTCACAACCGGGATCATCGCGTTGGGCGCGGCGTGTTTGCGGATCACGTAAAAATCCGAAGCGCCTTTGCTCCTGACGTTGCGAAGGAAGTCCTGCGGCAGCACCGAAAGCATGCTGGCGCGCATCATGCGGGTCAGCAACCCAACGCTCCAGGTCGCCAGCACAAAGGCGGGCAGAGCGAGGTGGCACAGCGCATCCCATGCAACGGCGGGCTCCCCGGCGATCAGGCTATCGATGATATAGAGGTGGGTCACCGGAGGCGGGGGCGACAACGCATAGTCGAGGCGACCCGGCGCCGGAGCCCATCCCAGGTGCAAGTAGAAGATATCGAGCAGAGCGAGAGCCAGCCAAAAAATCGGCATAGCAACCCCGGCGAGCGTCATCACACGCACCACAAAGTCGATGATCTCCACCACGCCGCATGGCGGCGAGTATGCCGAGCGGAAACGACAACAGGACGCTGAAGAAAATTGTGACAGTCGCAAGCTCGACCGTTGCCGGAAGATAGTCCCCCAAATCCTCGACAACGGGACGATGGGTGTAGATAGAAACGCCCATATCGCCGTGCAGGAGATTTTTCACATAAGTCAGGTACTGGATCGACAAGGGTTTATCGAGACCCCACTCCTTGCGATAGGCCGCCACGATCTCCGGATGGTTCGATGCTTCCTGCGAGATCGATGCAATGATCGGATCGGTAGGAACCGCCTTGGTGACGGCAAACGCGATCAGGGTCATCCCCAGCAGCACCGGAATTAGCAGCAACAGTCGTCTGACGATGTATTTGGTCATTGGCACCGCATCCCAGTCATGGCCGCTTGCCCCACCGTTATGGCCGGCCGTGACGGTGGGGCAATGCGGCGGCCCTCGATGCTAGACGAACTCGCTCGTCGGGATGTTGAAGAAGGAAAGGAGATCGACCGAAAGTTTCTTGATCACGTCAGTGCGGTAGCCGAGCTGATAGTTGGTCTCGAACAGCCAGGCATAGGGGCCGTACTGATTGATCAGCCGCTGCGCCTGTAGAGCCGGCTCTAGTTGCTGCGCAGGATCCACGGTCGCCATCGCCGCGACTAGTCAGCTCGCGAATCTGCTTGGCTTCGGGCGAGGAATTGACGCTCCAATTCTGGCGCGGCAGGGCTACGTGCCCACCCGGCGCATAGTTTGGCAGGAAATCGGTCCAGCCGGGATAGTCGACAGCCCAGAGATGGAGCACCGCCTCTGGCTTGCCGGCGCGGTAATCCGTGAGCTCCTGTGTGAGCGGTATTCCAACGAGATCGGCGGTAATGCCCACCGCCGCCAGATCCGCCTTTACTTTCTGTGCCATGTCGGCTTGCCGGGACGTTTTGGATCATCTGGTCGGCGCCATAGGTAAGCTTGAAGCTGAAGCCGTTGGGCATTCCAAGTGCCGCCAGCGCCGCTTTGGCTTTGTCGATGTCCTGCTTCATTCCCTCTGCGACCGGCAGAGCATTTGGAAGCTGCGGTGGCACGATCGAGCCGACCGGCTGGCCGCCACCCCGATAGATGTCCTTCAGGCCGGCATAGTCCACGGCGTTTTTGATCGCTTCCCAGGCCTTCGGATGGCTGATCGGACCAGCCGCTTTGACGTTGAAGCCGAGATAGGCAATGCCGAGCGCCGGCACAGTGACGATTGCGGTCTTGCTCGCCGGGCCGCGCTTTTGAGATCTGGTCCGCAAGATCGGGGGTGAGATTCACCGCGATGTGCGCATCGCCACGGAGCAGCAGGTCGCGCTGCGTGGTCGGGTCCTGGACAAAGCGGAACACCACCGTCTCGAACGTTTTGGGTCCCCAGTAGTACGGGTTCGCCCGCAGCAGCATCTCGGAACCACGATCCCAGTGATCGATCATGAACGGCCCGGTGCCGACCGAGTGCTGGTCGAGCCAAGTCGTGGCGGTATCCTTGGTCGCAGCGTCGGGGGCATCGGTTCCGCCATGGGCCCTCACAGTGGCCGCCTTGGTTACGGCGAGGCCTGGGTTCGGAACCAGTTTCAGGAAGTCAACGTCAAGCGACTTCAGCTTGATCGTGATCTGATTTGGGCCGCTCTTGACCATAGAGGCGACGTTGCCGAGCATCCAGGACGCGTCTGCCTTGTTGTTGCGCTGGCGATTGCAGGAGAAGATGTAGTCTTCCGGCGTGACCGGCGACCCGTCGTTGAATTTCCAGTCTGGATGGAGGTTGAAGACGTAGGTTAAGCCGTCCGGGCTCACCGTCCAGTCAGTGGCGTAGGCCGGTGCCGGATCGGCCCCTTTCAGGCTGAGCAGCGCGTCGTAGAGTACACGCATGATGGCGGCCGCGTCCACCTCGGACGCTCGCCCAGGATCCACCGTCCGCAACGAGCCCGGTTGCTGCACCACGACAAGTGCTTTGACACGGCTTGCTGCTCTGGCGGCGGAAGTGGGGGCTGCCAGACTCGCGGCCGCAGCCGGCGGCAGCGTTGCCGATGCGGCTCCGCTGCTGATGAACCGGCGGCGCGATACACCGCTCCGCAGATTGCCTTGTGTCTCGCCCTTGGTATCGCTCATGGTCTCCCTCCCTTTGTCACACCCTGAACGTCATCGCCCGATCGATCGACTGCTCCGAGAAATGCGTGCTGCACCAGGCGAATCGGCATCAGCACTCACCAGCGCCGCGCCATCAGCCGATCCGATCTGCGTGTAGCCTCCAGCGGTCGCGCGCTCGAGCACATCCGCTTCATGATGAAGCCACACCACGGACCGGTGGATATGGGCCCGCATGGCTGCCTCGGCGGCATCGGCGTCGCGCCGAAGCATTGCCTCAAGAATGGCCTCATGCTCGGTTAGCCCGTCCTGGATCAACTTGATCAGGCCGGCACCGAAGGCAAGGACCAGGATGTTAACCGAGTGGATGGTTTGGGCCAGCGGCGGGCTTGCGGCGATGTCGAGAATGCCGGCATGGAACAAATAATCCTGGTGCATATATGCGCGGCGATTTTCTGGCGTATCTGCGATGTCGATGCCGGCGAACAATGCACGCAACTGCTTGACCTGGTGCGGCTCGATGACCGTCGCCGCGCGTCGGGCAGCGAGACCTTCGAGCATTTCGCGCACCTCGAAGATCATTGCGAGCTCGCGTTTGGTTAGTCGCCGGACGAAGACGCCGCGGCGTGAACGCCAAATGATCAGGCGCTCTTGCGCAAGGCGCTTGAGGGCGCTCAACATGGGTGTGCGGCTGACGCCCATCTGGCCGGCGAGCTGCTCAGGGACAATGCGCTCGCCGGGCAACAGCGTGCCGTCGACGATCATCGACTTGAGACGTTCATAGATGTGATCGTCGAGATTGGCCTGCGCCTCGTGCCTCTCCTTCGCGACGGTGCTCAGTTGCGGGCCGCTGGGAAGCCGACCAAGCTCTGGACTCTGATTTCCGCTCATTCCCCTCCCGCTTGCGTCGGCGCGTGCTCGCACAATGATCTGGGGCAGGCCGGTCGCCGTTGTGTTTTAGCCTGAGTTCAAAGTTGAATACAAGCCGAGGCTCGGTCCCAACAGGTTCCCCTCGGGGCGACTGCACGCCGCCGCGTCGGATCATGACACGAATGCAAAGTAGCACCTAAGCCGCCAACGAGGAGGAAAGGTCATGGAAGTCAAGACGATCGAGCAGACTGCCGCATTCAAGGCATCGCGTGCGGATGTCTATGACATGCTGATGGACTCAAAGAAGCATGAAGTCACTCTCTGGCGAGAAAGCAGAGATAAGCAAGGAAGTCGGGGGGGCTTTCACTGCCTGGGGTTCGCACATCACCGGTTTCAACCTGGTGCTGAAGCCCGACGAGAAGATCGTCCAGGCTTGGCGTGCCACGGGCTGGTGGCCGGACCATTATTCGATCGCAATTTTCGACCTGCGCGATGCGGACGGCGGCTGCGAACTCCGCTTCACCCAGATCGGCGTGCCGCCACATCGGTACGAAGGCCATCGCCACGGATGGGTGGACACCTACTGGACGCCGATGAAGGAGCTGCTGGAACAGGGGCGCTTGAGCGAGACAACGGGCGAGAAGGTGCGCGCTGCAAAGGAGCGGATCCGAACAGGCAAGCTCTAGACGTAACCATGCCGGTGTCGATAGCTAATTATGTTGTCCGGTTTATGTAGCACATCAGTTGTCCGCTTGTTTCCGGTCTGTTCGCAAGAGCAGGGACAGAACGGCTGGCGACGGGGCACGGTACGCCCCCACTGTCTTCTTCAAACCATGAATCAATTTCCTTCTTTTGCTGATGCGCCTGTGGAGTTGTGGGCAACGCTCTTCCGTTGTCCACAAATCCACAGGCGAGCCGGACCCAAGCGAGATCATGCCGCCGCGTCCAACGCCGCCATCCGCAGCGCCCCCTGCGCGTCATAGCGTCCCAGGCAGCGCGGGCCGTGGAACACCGCGTGGCTCCCGTCGTGATATTGCCGCACCTTCACCCGTGCCTTCACGAAATGAGCACGCAGCGGCGAGGGTGGAATTTGCAGCTTCATCCGTCGCCACGAAACCGTGTTGTCGCGGTCCACCTGGCGCTCCTCCTGGATACAAAGAATTTCCCGCAGATCGACACCAGCAACTGCGACGAAAGCCGATCCCTCCTGCTCCGCCTTCACCGCAAACTGGGCGTGATGCGCCGGCAGGTAGCAATCCCGAATGAACCGGTTGGCCTCCGCAACCGTCGTGATCCCAGCCAGCGCCAGCTCCTTGATCAGGCGGTCCTGTAACGTCTGAAACAGCCGCTCCGAACGACCACGGGCCTGCGGTGAGTAGGCCGCAATGTGCTCCACGCCCAAATGCGCCAGCGCCCGCCCAACCTGCGTCAGCCGCTTCCGGTCAACCGGGCCGCCAGCCTCGGGCGTCACGAAGTAGTGGCTGCCCCGATCCGTATACAGGCTCAGTGCCAGGCCATGCGCGCCAAACACCTCCAGCAGAGCCTGGAACGTCGATTCCGTGCCTTCCTCCGCTACCAAAAACGCCGAGTAGATCACGTTCGTCGCGTCGTCCATCGTCACGATCAGGTCCAGCGCCTCCCGCCCCGCCAGCCATTCATGGCGCGACCCGTCCTGATGAAGCATCATCCCAGGCAACGGCCGTCGCGGCCGCTTGCGCCGGTGTGCGCCGCGCCGCGGGGCGCGCTCCAGAAGCCCCTTCGATTGCAGGTACGCCTTCGTCCACGTGTAGCCCCAGCGGAAACCGTGGCGGCGCACCAGGTGCTCGTGAAAGTGCTTCGCCGTGAACCCGCTGTAACGCGTACGATACAGCCGCTCGACCTCCTCCTCCCGATCGACCGGAACCCGCTTCCCGGACGCCCGGCCAAGCCGCCGGTCCAGCAGACCGGCCTCGCCGGCCTCTTCGTAGCGCTGTTGCCAACGACGGAATGTCCGCTCGCTGATCCCAAGCAGCTCCGCCGCTTCGCACTGGTTGAGTTCGCTCAATTCATACCCGTCCAGCACGCTCCGGAACTTGATCACTCGCACACCCTGAAGGGCTTCCGACCGGCGCATTCAGGGCTCCTCCAAAGGAGCCCATCATCACCGGACAGATCGTGTGCTACCTAAACCGGACATATCGTGTGCTACCGACAGACGTAACCATGCCGGTTGACGATCGAGAGCCTGAACTCCATAATATCCCTATGGACCGGCTTCGCCTCCCCGCTTCGACCACGACGACGACCGCCCCCGGCGGTTCGTCCCCTGGTTGCATGCGGTAAAGACAAGCCGCCACTGCCAGACGGGCCCCGCCGGTGACGGACGGGGCCCTTCTCGTTTCCACAGGTTCCGTCCTCGCCGCACCCCGAACAAGGGAGCACAGCGCATGGACGATCTAGATCACAGGAGCCTGGGAAGCAGGCTCGACCTCTGGCACATCCAGGACGATGCGCCCGGAATGGTCTTCTGGCACCCGCGAGGCTACGTGATCTATCGTGTGTTGGAGGACTACATCCGCGGGAAGATGCGCCGCCACGGCTACACCGAAGTGAAGACCCCGCAGCTTATGCCACACGAGCTTTGGGTCCACAGCGGCCACTGGGAGAAGTTCGGTGAGAACATGTTCTGCGTGGACGACGGGAATCGCCGGATGGCGCTCAAGCCGATGTCGTGCCCGTGTCATGTTCAGATCTTCAACAAGGGTCTGCGCTCCTGGCGGGACCTTCCCATCCGTTACGCAGAGTTCGGGGCCTGCCATCGCAACGAGCCCTCGGGTGCGTTGCACGGTCTGATGCGGGCCCGTGCCTTCGAACAGGACGACGCCCATGTGTTCTGTCGCGAAGAGCACCTTCAGGGCGAGGTGGCACGGTTCGTCAGACTGCTGTCGCAAGTGTACGCCGAGCTTGGCTTTCCCGAATACGATGTGGCCCTGTCCACTCGGCCGGCGGTGCGAGCCGGGTCAGACGAGATGTGGGACTGGGCGGAGGACAAACTGGGCGAGGCTGCGTGCCAGTGCGGGCTCTCCTTCTCCGTTCAAGTCGGCGAGGGCGCGTTCTATGGTCCCAAGCTCGAATTCGCCCTGCGCGACCGGCTCGGGCGATCCTGGCAGTGCGGCACCGTGCAGCTCGACTGCGTGCTGCCGGCTCGTCTGGACGCTTCCTACGTGACGCAGGATGGCAGCCGCGCAGCGCCGCTGATGATCCATCATGCGGTGTTCGGCTCCCTCGGCCGCTTCGTCGCGATCCTGCTCGAGCACTACGGTGGAGTGCTTCCATTCTGGTTGTCGCCGGAGCAGGTGGCGGTCGCGCCGATCTCGCGCGAGCAGGTTGATTACGCGACGGAGGTGCTCGAGGCGTTGCAGTCCGCCGGGCTCCGGGCGGTGTGCTATGACGGAGCAGAGACGCTTTCTCGTCGCATAGTGGCGGCGCGCGAAGCCGTGATTCCGGTCATGGCCATCGTCGGGCGGCAGGAGAAAGCGAGTGCACGGGTGACCCTGCGGGAGCGCAACGGCACACAATCGGTGGTAGGATTGGCGAACGCGGTCGCGGCACTCTCAGCGAGGCGCTGAGCGCCGCACTCCGTCGGGTTTGCGCAGCCGGTTGCTCAGCGAAGCAAGGAGGCATCGACGGCGGACAGCGTCCGCGTGATCGCGCCTATTGCAGCGGCGAAAAGTCCGTCGGACGCAGGATGCGGTTCTCCATGTTCACCAGAACATCCAGTTCGGCGCCGCGCTTCAGGAACGCCTGCCAGGCGGGATCGGCCGCCATGGTGTTGCGCCGTGCCTCGCGGTCGGCCTGGCTGTCATAGGCCCACAGGTGCACGACGCGATTCAGCGGCCCCTCCACCGTGGTGAACCACCCGATGCACCGGCCGAGATATTTCTGCTGCAACGGCCAGCCCATTTCCTTGTACAGCGCGACGAAGTCGTTCATCCGGTTCGGCTTGCAGGTGTAGATACGCAGATCCACGATCATCATGCTCCTCCTTCTTGTGCTGCCTCATTGACCGAAATATGGGCGAGGGTGCGATCGGTCTCGTGCACCGCCAGCATGTTGAGTCCGACGATGAACTGCCGATAGCCCCAGCCGCTCAGCATCTCCGCTAGTCGCTGCCGATCGGTCTTCGGGTATTCGGCGAGGATGATCGGTCGTTGCGACTCAATCAGCGCACGCGCTCCCTCCAGCACCTCGATCTCCATGCCTTCGACATCGATCTTGAGGAGATCGAGGCGAGAGAGCCCGAGTGAATCGAGCGTCACCGTCAGCACCTCCGTCAGATGGTCCTGATAATCGATCGGCTGCCCGATGAATTCGGTCTGCTCGGTCTGCCGCAACTCTAGGCTACCGAAACTGCCAGGGGCGAGGTAGTCCGGCAGAGGAATGCGCATCGTGCCGACCGTGCTGCCGATCACAGCATGCAGCGCGCGTGCGTTGAAGCAGTTGTTGAGCGCGAGATTACCGGCCAGCGCGTAGTAGATCCGCTCCTGCGCCTCGATCGCCAGCACCTCGCCCCACTGGCTCATGTGCCGGGCCCACTCGACAGAGTGCACGCCTATATTGGCGCCGCAATCGACCGCAAGGACTCCGGCACCGTGATATTCCCGGCGTAGATCGAGGAGCCGCAGCACAGCGTCGACCTCCGACATGTCATAGGAAGAGTGTTCCAATATCTGATAGCCGACACCGATTCCGGCGTTGTTGCCGGCGGCGCGATAATCGAAACGGTTCACGATCATGGCCCCGTGGTCCGAGGAGGCCAGGACGAAGGCGATCTTCCGGTAGGCGCGGGGCATGGAATATCGGATCAGCGTGAACAGGGGATCGTGGCCGAGGCGGCAATGACGTAGGGCTTGGTGATGCGCGCCTCCATGATCCGCATTCCACGCTTCGGCTGGCGGCCCGTCAACGGGCCGGACAGCCCACAATCGCGCATGCTCGGCATCGGGCTCGGCATTCTCGCCTACGCGTTGTTCTCGGTCCACGACGCCAGTATCAAATGGCTGGTGACCAGCCTGCCCGTGTGGGAGGTGCTGTTCGTCCGCAGCGCCGCCATCTGGCTCGCCTGCCTGGCGATCGGACGGCGCCGTTTGCTGGAGCGAGCGATCGCCACGCCCCTGAAAGGCGCGTTGATGTTCCGCGGCCTGATCACGCTCACGGCTTGGCTCTGTTACTACACGGCTGCCCGGACACTGCCTCTCGCGGAGCTTCTCAGCTTGTATTTTGCTGCGCCATTGATGGTGACGCTGATGGCGGTGCCGCTGCTGGGCGAACAAGTCAGCACCGCGCGCTGGTTGTCTGTGCTGGTGGGCTTTGCCGGCGTGCTGGTGGTGACCAACCCCTGGGGCGTCCGCATCTCGTTGCCAACGTTGCTGGTGCTGTTCGCCGCGGCGCAGTGGGGCTACGGGGTGATCCTGATGCGCCAGATCGCCCGACGCGAGACGTCGCTGCTGCAGATTTTCTTCACCAACCTGATCTTTCTAGTCGGTACGGGGATCGCCTGTGCGATCGAATGGCACACGCCGTCCCGCAGCGAATTCGCGTTGCTGTTGCTTCGTAGCGTGTTCGGCGGCGCCGGGCAGTTCAGCCTGTTCGAAGCGGCGCGACATGCCCCCGCCTCGGTGATAGCGACAGTCGAGTATTCGGCGCTGATCTGGGCGTTTATCCTGGGCTACGCGATCTGGGGCAACATCCCTTCGCCCGCCACGTTTGCCAGAGCGGGGCTGATCCTGTGCGCCGGCGCGCTGCTGTTCGCGACCGAGCGCCGAGCGGGGCGGTTGCTTTCCGCGCGCCGATCCTGAAGCTTGCCCAACGGATTGCAGGAGACAGACATGAACCCGATCGTCGCGGTCATATCCCCAGGAGCCATGGGCAGCGCAGTCGCGCATTGCCTGACGGTAAACGGGATCGAGGTACGGACCTCACTGGCCGGCCGCAGCGAGGCGACGGCGGCACGGGCGCGGGAAGCCGGCATGCTTGCCGCAACCGATGAGGGGCTTTCCGAGGCCGACATCATCCTCTCGATCCTGCCGCCCGGCGACGCGCTCGCACTGGCGCAACGGCTGAGCCCGGTGCTTCGTCGCGCGCCGCGCCGCCCGATCTATGTCGATTGCAACGCGGTCAACCCCGAGACTGTCGGCCACATCGCCGAGGTGATCGCCGCAACCGACTCGCCGTTCGTCGATGGCGGCATCATCGGCGGCCCGCCCAAGCCGGGCAGCCGCGCCACAAAGATCTACCTGTCCGGCCCGGAGGCCGAACGTGTTGCGGTGCTGGGACAATACGGGCTGGTGACGCCTATATTGCCGGGGCCGGTCGGGGTCGCCTCGGCCATGAAGATGTCCTACGCCGGGATCACCAAGGGCTTCACCGCTCTCGGCTCGATGATGATGCTGGCCGCGACGCGCGGCGGCACTGCCGAGTTCCTGCGGCGCGAATTGGAAGCGAGCCAGCCGCAGCTTCTGGCCTGGCTCATGCGCGGCACGCCCAACATGTTCTCGAAAGCCTATCGCTGGGTCGCGGAGATGGAAGAGATCGCCGGGTTCACCGGCGAGGACGCGGCGGCTCGGCAGCTATTCGACGCGGCCGCACGCTTCTACGAACGCATCGCCGAAGATTACGCGAGCGACCATCGCGAGACCGACGCCCTCGCCTCCTTCTGCCGGTAGCGGCCATGCCCGGCGTCCATCAGTTCCCTGCCATGGACCGCGTGGTCCATGGCGAGCCGTTCGCCGCCGCGCTTCGCCGGGAGGTCGAGCGGCTGGATGCGCAGGCGGTCTATGTGCTTGCCAGCGGCACACTGGCGCGCGAGACCGACACGCTCGACCAGCTTCGCGCTGCGCTCGGTAACCGGATGGCTGGGGTCTGGGCCAGGATCGGCGCGCACACGCCGCGCACCGACGTGGTCGCGGCGGCGAACGCCGCCCGGGCGGCGAAGGCCGACCTGCTGGTCACCGTCGGCGGCGGATCGGTGACCGACATCGTCATCCTGGATCCGGCGATTACCCGCCACACGCCGGAGTGGCTGTTCCTGTCCACCGGCATCCGCGCCGTTGATCATGCGGTCGAGGACATCTGCTCAGTCGCACCGCAGCCATTCTCGGATGCCACGTCGCTGCACGCGCTGCGTCTGCTGTCGCGCGGGCTGCCGAACGTGCACCGGGACCCGGCCCATCCTGCGGCTCGGCTCGACTGCCAGGTGGGCGCCTGGCTTTCCATCGTCGGGTCGCAGAACGGCGTGCCCAAGGGGGCGAGCCACGGCATCGGGCATGTGCTCGGCGGGACCGCCGGCGTGCCACATGGCTACACGTCCTGCGTGATGCTGCCGCACGTGTTGCGGTTCAACGGCGAGGTGAATGCCGAGCGCCAGGCCTGGGTCAGCGAGGCTCTCGCTCGGCCCGGTGTGCCGGCCGCCGATGCGGTGACCGAACTGGTGTCAGGCCTTGGTCTGCCAGGACGGCTACGCGATGTGGGGGTCACCCGGGACCAACTCGATACGATTGCGCGGGAGTTGATGCACGACCGCTGGGTGCACACGAACCCGCGCAAGATCGACGGCCCGGCGGTCGTCCGGGAGTTGCTGGAAGCGGCGTGGTGATCCCACTGCGCATAGTGCCCCCTCCGGAGCCACCGCACGCAGCGCCGAGCACCCCGAACACCCTTCCCGCCCTGGGTTCTCGTCCCCCACGTGCCAAAAGTGACGGTAAGGAATTTGAGCGTTTTCAACATGTTATCCGAAGCCCGCCCACGGTAGGTGGCCGATCTCAGCTCAGGGTGCTTCGTTACGATATGGGCGTGGAATTCTAGCGGGGATTGACGAGGTCGGGGTCTCCTGTCGCCGCCATTTTCCCCACTCCTGACACTTCGCCGTGCGGACGGCGCTGAGAACATCGCCGAGATCCGCACGAAGTCGGTCATATGGGGACGAACTCTTGACAGTACGCGCCTTTTGTAAAGCCACGGCCGCCGATCGACGTCGCAACGAGATGCGAAAGCTGGAAACTGAGGCTTATCAATGGCTTACGCCAGACCGCCAGACCGCCTGGGCTAACTTATTGAAAAAGCTGGATTCCCTTAGCGTCATTTTCGGCACGTTGGGGACGTGAACCTCGATCAGTTCGATGCGACCAAGCCGGACCAGCTAGCCTTGCGTACGGCGTTCGAGCGTGTGCCAACCTCCTGGACAATGAGCGCAGATGCGTTCCGGACGGTGCAGGATGCAGCGCACCGGCTGCTCTACCTGCACCCGTGCTTCGTCCGCTTGGTGATGGATCGGTCGAACGCGAGTTTTCAGGCAATCACGCGCGGTACTCCGACTGGTAACCCTGCCGAATGCGATTTCGATGCGACCGCCCAGACGCCCGCGCGGCCAACGCCGAGCGCCGCAGTTCGGACAACTCAAGTCGGGCAACAGGCTACCAAAAAACGTTAGGCGAACCTAGCGGGGGCGGGCTTGCCGTTGTTGGCAAGGCGCGGAAGCCTGTAATAATCTAATTCAGCCTATTGGCTTGGCTCGCTCTGTTCGGTGGCTACAACGAGCGTGAGGTGTGGAGAAGCGTCGTTGACATTATCAGAGCTATCGCGCGTCGACGTGAAGACACTCTGGACGTCGTCCTGGAGTTCGCAACTCTCGCGTCCCTTGGGTCACCGTGGGGGCGGCAGCGACCGTGTGCGGTCTCGTCCTGTTTGGTCTCGTCCTGCTTGGGATCGGCGGCGGCGCGTCAGTAGGCAGCTGTGCACCGCCGCGAACTCAGAGCGGGCAGATCGCCACGATTAGTGCCGATGGCCAAACCGTAGGGCATTGTCACGTTAACTTCGCGTGGGCAGTATGGAGCCGAGGGTAGTCGTGCGGAGCCGATCATGCTGCGCGGCGGGCGCAAGTCTCCTGATGCCAGAGTTTGAAAGCGTCCGACCGAATCACACGATAGGCATGGGCGGGAAGTTGGTGTCGACGAGGATGGAAGTGACCGTAGATAAAGGAGTGAGCGGAGAGGAAGTCCTGGGCTTGCTCGGTCGATTTGAACCGTTGCATCTGTCGCTCTCTTCGTCGCGTCGGTCGATGCGAGTTCTCGGCCCGATTGTTCAGATATCGGCTTTGTCGGTGCTCGACGCCGGGAAGCAGTTGACGCTGAGCGACGCCATAGCTCCTCAGCTTGTCGGTCACGATCACCCGCGGTACATATTGCAAACCCTTCAGAAGCCGCTTGAAGAAGCGCTTCGCGGCGTTGGCATCGCGCCGGGCCTGAACGAGGATGTCGAGCACGACGCCATCCTGATCGACGGCACGCCAGAGATAGTGCTGCACGCCTCGGATTCGGATGAAGACCTCGTCCAGGTGCCACTTGTCCCCTGGCCGTGGCCGGCGGCGGCGCAAGCGGTCAGCGAAACTCGCGCCGAATTTCTTGCACCAGCGTCGTACCGTCTCGTAGGAGACCACGACGCCGCGCTCAGCCAGGAGCAGCTCAACGTCCCGCAGGCTGAGGCTGAACACGTGGTATAGCCAGACGGCGTGGCAGATGATCTCGGCTGGGAACCGATGGCGGTAGTGGGGGTCGGGTGGCGGCTTCATGCCGCCAGTCTCGACCGCTTCCGCCACGGCCGCCAACCCTGGTTACCGTGACAATGCCGCGGCGTCGGCTTGTCGCTGGCCTCGCTGACGGGGATCGGCGCTGGCGCGCTGCGGCTCGGCGCGGTGAAGCTACCCGGCAGCCTGATCCCGACGACCACGGCTGGTTCCATTGTAGTGGCCGGGACGTTCGGCTCGACGACGGTCAGCCTGGAGATGGACTCGCTCGGCGGGATCAGCGAATCGGCTCCCCTGATTGCCGGGACGCTGGCCGGAACGGCCGGCGGAGCCGCGTTGCTGACGGCGGGGAACACGATCGGCGCGCTGGGATCGTTCACCGCGACCGGTTTCACGCTGGATGATGCAATCCCGCTGACAGTGACGGGGGCGGTTGCCGGCGGACCGCCGCGCAGATGCGTCTGCGGGTGCTCGCCCTTGCGATCTTCACTATGGACAGAGGCAGCAGCGGGATGTCCCACCGGGTGTATCCGTATCTGCTGCGAGGACTGGCGATCGAGCGGGCGGACCAGGTGGCGGCTGTCGAACACGCTGGACGTGGAGTTCTGCATTGAAGCTGTTGAGGAGGCACCGGCCGGCTTCGGTTGGCCGGAGATCTTCAACACCGATCAAGGCAGCCAGTTCACCTCGCCGCAGTTCACTGGGGTGCTGGAGGCTGCGAGGGTGCGCATCTCGATGGACGGCCGAGGCCGTTGGATGGACAATTTGTGTTCATTGAACGACTGTGGCGCAGCCTGAAATACGAATGTGTCTATCTGCACGCGTTCGAGGCCGGTTCAGACGCGAGGACTGGGCTGGCGCGCTGGATCGCTACTACAATGCCGCTCGGCCGCATTCCGCCCTGTTGGGACGCACCCGATGAGGCGTACACGCGGCAGCTCGGCGAAATGAAGGTGGAGCGAATGGCGGCCTGAGGAAACCGGAACCAAGCTTAGCCCCGCCGCCAAACTGTCTAGAGGGTGGGGACCACCTCAAGGACCTCGTCAGTCTCGGCCCTTCATTAGCTTGTCCATCGTTCGGGTGGCCGACGACGCGGTTGAGCCGGGCTTCGCTGATCAGGCCCGAATCATTGATCGACGAAGGACCCGTCGAACCCCAACCGCTTGTCGCATCTCCATAAATCCCCCTCGCAAGTCCGACAGCCAATACGGGCGTTGACACCCCACTTGGCCTCTTTTCCCACCTCGCCTCGGCGAGCCGCCGCCCCGCCGGCACCGGAGAGTTCCGGGACATCGCTGAGCCCAAGACACATGAGACAGATTTAGCAGGGTTTGGACAGATTTGGCAACGGGTCAGCCCCGAGAGGAGTAAGAAAGTGATGGAGGTCGTAGCCGATACGCTGGAATGTGCTTTGGATCGAACCGGCTGCACAGACGCACATCCGGTGCGTCACGCCGCACGTCGAGCCAACGAACATCGTGCAAGCAATTTAGGAGGAAGTTGTGACATGGACGGCAGCTCTGGTATCACCCAAGCATTCAACCCGCAACATGGGCAAACGCAGTCACTCGGCGGGTGTTCCGGGTACATCTCGATGGTCAAACGCCTGCTGTTCCTGCTTGACTCGTGGCGCGCGCGTTACCGACAGCGCTTGGTCCTGGCGATGCTTGACGACCACCTTCTGAGCGACATCGGCCTCAGCCGAGAAGATGTTGCAAAGCAGATGTCGAAGCCGTTCTGGCGCGCATGACCTTGAAGCGATCCAATCGGCCACTCGATCCCGCCGCGCTTAGCACATTTGACATCATCCACGTGCTCGACCCCAGTGAACTGGGCAATGTCCTTTCACGTGCGAGCGGCCCCCCGTTCAACGACAGCGGGGTGTGGCACTACCGGTTGCAAAACCGCGGCTTGATGCGGGTCAGATTCGATGAACCGATCACCAGCATCGCGGAGCGACGCCTCATCAGCATGATGATTGCTCATGGTGGCGATCGCTTTGCGACGCAGGTCGATATCGGTGGGGACGGGATCGACGCTTATTGCTTTACTGCAATGCTCCGTGGCCGGGCGACATTGATCCCGCACGGCCGCGAAACGACAGCGGCCGGCACCAACGGCCTCGTCTTTCGTGCCACTCCCGGCACCCGGATACTGGCGAGCGACGTTAATGCGCGCGAAAATCTCTGGATCGAAGCCTCGGCGTTGGAGCGCGCGCTGGAAGGCATGCTCGATAACCGGTTGCGTGAACCTCTCGCCTTCAAGCCCGGGATCGACTGGACCAGCGGGCTCGCTGCCAGCCTAAAAGGTCAGATTGATTTTCTGATGGACGAGATGAAGCGGCATGGCGGGGTCGCCGACAACCCGGTCGCACTGGCGTCCCTGACCGATCTTGCGGTGTCGTTGGTGCTCCAGGGCATCCCGCACAATTACCTGGAGTGGCTTGGAAGCGGCCGGTTCGGTGCGGTTCCAGCCTATGTGCGGCGCGCGGAAGACTTCATGCGGGCGAATGCCGCCGTCCCGATCCGCATGGAGCAGGTCGCGGCCGCGGCGGGTTGTAGTGTCAGGACACTCGATGCGGTATTCCGCCGGTTCCGCGACACGACGCCGCTCGCGGCGCTCCATGCCATCCGGTTGGAACAGGTGCGTGCCGAGCTGAGCCACAGTGCGAAAAGCACCTCGGTTGCTGAGATCTCGCGCTACTACGGGTTCACAAATGCAGGGCGCTTCGCGGCGGCCTACCGCCGCCGCTTCGGCAAGTCACCCGTGGAGACAGCTAGACGCCGCTCGCGTTGCCGACACGCACGAGATTGTCACCGCGGAATTGACACCGGACGATGTCGGTGACGTGTCCGAATTGCCTGGTCTGCTTAACCAGATCGATGCCGAGATCGCTTCACTCACAGCGGACGGCGCGTATGATGGCGAGATCGTCTACGATGCTGTGGCCAACCGCCATCCTGACGCCGAGATCATCATACCGCCGCGGGCGACGGCGGTTCCGAATGAGACTACGGTGACGCAGCGCGATCGAAATATTACAACGATCGACAAGCATGGACGCATGGGCTGGCAGCGCCGTTCCGGCTACAACCGCCGGAGCCTGATCGAGACTGCGGTGTATCGATACAAGACCATCATTGGCCGGCGACTTCAGGCCCGGACTCTGCCCACACAGCGGACCGAGGCGAAGATTGGATGCAACGTGCTCATTGTGTCAAGAACGTGTCGAAGGAACACGATGCTGTGCCCGAGATGAAGGTAGGCCCTTCGGAGCCGGCTTGTAGGAGCAGGCTTCAAACAGCCGTAAGCTGCTGCAGTTCAAACGGCTGTGGTAGTGAACGTTACGGTCAAAAGGCGTGAGACAAACACGTCATGTGTGGATCAAAGAGACGAATGGAAGTGAACCACTGATGACGCATCGAAATGCATTCAGGTGACATCGAAACTGGGGACGTGAGCATTTCCCAGGATCAGCATGACGGGTGCCTACTTATTGGCCATGTGGTGTCCGGTGTATAGGTGGCGTGACTTTGGTCCGGGCTTGGGTACGGAACTTGAGAACTCTTCATGCAATGCCAAGGGAAAACCCTATAAGTGCGAAACACGAAGGGGGAAACTACCGATGTGCATGGAGGGGGCGGATCATCCGGTAGTAGTGATGAAGTGCCTGTAATGGGTGCGGAGCGAAGAGGATGACCCAGTTCAAGGAAGGTGGATGTCAACCGAGAGATCGGGAGGAGCACTCGTCTTCCGCGTCGGCTGTCACCGCGAGGTGGCAGAAAATGGCTGGGACGAGCCGTGTAAATCGAGAGGTTTACGCACGGTTCTGTGGGCGGCTGGAGGTGAAATCCCTCCGGCCGACCCGGCTTGTGTCAAGAACGTGTCGAAGGAACACGATGCTGTGCCCGAGATGAAGGTAGGCCCTTCGGAGCCGGCTTGTAGGAGCAGGCTTCAAACAGCCGTAAGCTGCTGCAGTTCAAACGGCTGTGGTAGTGAACGTTACGGTCAAAAAGGCGTGAGACAAACACGTCATGTGTGGATCAAAGAGACGAATGGAAGTGAACCACTGATGACGCATCGAAATGCATTCAGGTGACATCGAAACTGGGGACGTGAGCATTTCCCAGGATCAGCATGACGGGTGCCTACTTATTGGCCATGTGGTGTCCGGTGTATAGGTGGCGTGACTTTGGTCCGGGCTTGGGTACGGAACTTGAGAACTCTTCATGCAATGCCAAGGGAAAACCCTATAAGTGCGAAACACGAAGGGGGAAACTACCGATGTGCATGGAGGGGGCGGATCATCCGGTAGTAGTGATGAAGTGCCTGTAATGGGTGCGGAGCGAAGAGGATGACCCAGTTCAAGGAAGGTGGATGTCAACCGAGAGATCGGGAGGAGCACTCGTCTTCCGCGTCGGCTGTCACCGCGAGGTGGCAGAAAATGGCTGGGACGAGCCGTGTAAATCGAGAGGTTTACGCACGGTTCTGTGGGCGGCTGGAGGTGAAATCCCTCCGGCCGACCCGGCATCGGATGACTAGTTTCGGCATGCCGGCCTCCGCTCGAATCCGCTGATCCTCGACCCGGCGGACAGATGCCGCCGCCAGGCTATTCATGCACCAAAGCGGTTCCATCCGCCTGTTCGTTCTCTACAGCCATGAACTCAGGCAGGCGACGATGTTGCGTGACACTGGTTTTCCGTCCCGCTTCTGTCCTGCGCGGCCGCAGGTACCCGATCAGGACGGGCAGGCGGCGCGTCGCCGGCTGCAGAACAGGTTCAGCCACGGCCGTGAATGGAACGCACTCATGAGCAGGTACATCGGGACCATTCCACCCAGCGCGGGCCCATGCCCGGTCAAGCAGAGCAATTCCATCCGGCTTCCGCCGAGCGGGCCCGCCAGCAGGGCCATGATGGCGAAGGTCGGCGTCGTCGCGAGGCATAGCCATTCGGCAAGGCCGAGCGCGGCCGCAGCGCCTTCGTCATCACAGCTCGCACCACAAGTCGCGTCGACGGGATGGGCCTGGGTCATGCGTTGGCGCTTGCATCGGGGTTCCGGAACGCGGCCTCTCCGGCGGCCGACACCTCGACCCACTTCGGGTCGGGAGAGGCTTCCGCGGCGTAGTTGTCGTGCCAGTTCCACCATTTGTACGGCGGGGTCTGAGGGTAGCCCTCCGGCGAGTCCTCCCAAACCTCCTGTCGGCCGAGCGGTGTGATGTCGAGGTAGCTCCAGGTGGTCCCCATGGCCTCATCGCCGCGGTTGTTCATGAAGTAGGTGCGAAACACGCGCTCGCCGTCGCGGAAGAACACGTTATGGCCGTGCCACTCATCCACGCCGAAGTCGGCGTCGAAGCCGTCGGTGATGGTGTACCAGGGCATCTCCCAGCCCATCCGCGCCTTCAGGCGCGCGATGTCCGCCTGCGGCGCGCGCGAGGCGTATGCGAGGGTGGTGTCGCGGGCGTTCAGATGGGCGAGGTGGGCGACCTGATCGGCTCCGAGGGAGCAGCCGCGGCAGGCGTGTTCCGGCCAGCCGAACACCGCGGGTTCGAAGAAGGCGCGGTAGACGATCAGCTGCCGGCGGCCCGCGAACAGGTCGAGCAGGCTTGCCTTGCCATCGGGCCCCTCGAATTCGTACGCTTTCTCGACGACCATCCACGGCATCCGCCGACGTTCGGCGGCCAGCGCGTCGCGGGCGCGGGTCAGGGCCTTTTCCTTCACGAGCATCTGGTGGCACACGGCCTCCCAGGCCTGCGGCGACACAATCGGTGGCGTGCGCATGGCGGGTTGCCCGCCTTCGTGGTCGTTCTCAGGTGACTTCGTCATGGTCGTTGCAACCTCCGAATTTGACGAAGCTAGCTTGGCGCGAGGGTATCGCGGGTGGGAGTGACAAGTGTGGCGGGATTACGATGGACTCGCTGATCGCGGCGGCGGGGCGTGCGCTCGCGGCGGAGGACCCGCTCGGCGCCCTGAAGCGTGTCGCACTGCGCGACGACGCGCCCGCGCTTGCGCTCTGAGGCATCGAGATGGCGCAACTCGGGGACTTTGTTCGCGCGAAGGCTCTCGTGCGACACGCGGCGCGTCGTCGCCGAGGCCGAGATCCGCTCGCCTCACGCGATCTGGCCTGGCCCGCGAGGGCGCTCGATGCAGCGCGGACGGAAAACGTCGTGCCGTAACGGCAACAAGCATGAAACGAATCCGGCAGGTGTCCTGTGCGCACCTTCGTTGCGGTTTCTGACGTGAGGCCGGCGGCTTTGTTGCGCGTCGCCGACGTGAGGGCTCGTTTCCACACAGCCTCCACCCATCTCGGCCGACAAAGTCCCAAGAACGAACCCGCTTGCGCGGGAGAGCGCCGCACGTAGCGCCGGAGCCGGAATGACGCCCGGGAAGCAAGTGTGATGGGAGCGGCGTGAGCCAAAGATCGGGGTGTTGTCAACCTCAAGACGAGGAGCACCCCGATGAGCGAGAAGCCCATCAGCCCGCTGCGCCAGCGCATGATCGAGGACATGACGGTGCGCAACTTCATCGAGAAGACGCGCAACGACTATATCCGACAGGTCTGGTCCTTCACCGCATTCCTTCGCCGCTCGCCGGATACCGCAACGCCGGAGGACCTGCGCCGCTTCCAACTGCATCAGACGCAAACCGGCGTACGCCCGCCGAGCATCAATGGCCGCGGTGGCAGCGCTTCGCTTCTTCTTCACCGTAACCCTCGACCGACCCGACATGGCACGGCACCTTACGGTGGTGCGCGAGCCGCGCAGGATACCCGCCATTTTGAGTCCGGATGAAGTCGTGCGCCTGCTCGAGGCGGCACCCGGCCCGAAATACAAAGCGGCGTTGAGTGCCGCCTATGGCGCCGGTCTGCGGGTCTCCGAAGTGGTGGCGCTGAAGGTCTTGGACATCGACTCCAAACGCATGCTGCTGAAGATCGAGCAGGGCAAGGGGCGCAAGGATCGTTTTGCGATGCTCTCACCGCAACTGCTCGAGTTGCTGCGCGACTGGTATCGCATCGCACGACCGCAGCTCTGGCTGTTTCCCGGCCAAGACCCGACCAATCATCTCACACCGCGTCAGTTCAATCGCATCGTGCATGCGGCCGCCCACACCGCCGAGATCAAGAAGCGAGTGACGCCGCACACGCTCAGGCACAGCTTCGCCACACACCTGCTCGAGCAGAATGTCGACATTCGCGTGATCCAAACGCTGCTCAGAAGGGCGACATACTGCCCACGAACATCTGGTCGAAGCACGGATCTACTATCGGTTCCATCCGCGATTTGGCGAGACCGTGCTGATCAAGCGACAGCTCGAGTACCACGGCGTCGGTCTGGTGGTCATCTTGCAGCCAGACACCTCGCTCGCCTGCATTCCGGCGTGGATGACCTATGAAGCTGCGGCTGAATACGCGCTCAGTGACAAGCCCCGATTCTCTGTCGACGTCCTACGATCCCTGCGGGCCGAGATTGATGGGCTCTTAGGCTTTCTCCAGTCCGAATCGAAGGCAGAGGAAGCCAATGTCGTGCCGATCCAAAGATCTGCAACTAAGCCTGTTCGAGGGGAACGAGGCGCCCCGTGTCGTGATGGCAACCGCACAGATGGTCGATCTGGCGGCATCGGTGGAAGCCCTCCTGCGCGAGATCGCGAGAGCGCTGGCAAACGGGGAGGCCAGCGATGAGCAAGATCACGGCTGAGCATCTTGCGCGCAGTGCGTATGTCTACATCCGGCAGTCGACGGCCGATCAGCTGACGCATAATCATGAGAGCCGACGCCGGCAGTTGCGAACATAGTGGTATGGCCCGGAGGTGATCAACCGGTGCTCTTGGCGTACGACCACTCGAGTATTGAAAAAACTGCCGAGCGTTTGGATCGCCCAAAGACGCAGCGTAACTCCTGCCCACACCACCACAATGCCAATCGCAACCGCCTTGCTGTGTATGGTGAATTGCGGCAGGACATACGGCACAGTGAAAATGCCGAGCACGATCGCAATGATCCACGACACGATCAGCAGATTCCTGCTGCCGCGATCTTGCGAAATGGCGTTCGCATCGCCCCGTTCGCGCGCGATGAGCCATATCTCGATGGCGATCCACGACCAATAAGTTACCGACAACACGACGGTATACGGCATGGACGGGTACTCGAGTGAGGTAACCATGCCTGAATTTAGCCTCGTCAGAAGAATCTGTGGGCAACGTCGGGTTCCGGCAGCTTACCAAGTGCATGATACAAGGCGATTTCGGTGACGTGGAAGGTACGGAACCCGTAGGATTTTCGCATGGTCAGTTTGGCCTTGTTGTTCAGACCCTCGACCACACCGCTGGAGAGCTGCTTCCTGGCGCGGAAGTAGTTCAGGATCAGCGCGCGGTGCGAGCGTAGCGTCCTGGCGATCTTCTTCATCGGCTCGATGCGGGAGCGCATGACCTGACCGCACCATTCATCCAGGAACTTGCCGGCCCAACTCGGCGAAGCATAGTCCCAGAACTGCTGGAAGTCCTCCTTCAGCAGATAGGCCCGTACGGTCCGCAGGTTGTAGCGCAGCAGATCGCGCAGGCGGAAGCGTTGATGCTCGGTCAGGTTGGCCTTGCGCTTGAGCACACACCAGCGGGTCTTCTTCAAGACTGGCTCATAGCCGTCCCGGGCCAGCCGGCGAGCCTCGGCGGCACGCACCTGGTCCAGCGCGGCATTCATCTTGGCGACAATATGGAAGCGATCGAGGATGTGGATGGCCTGGCTGCACCGCTCACAAATCACCTTCAGATAAGGCTGCCACATGTCCGAGCACACAAACTCGATCTGCCCAGCCAATGGTTCGCCGATCAGGGTGAAGAACTGCTCGAAGCTCTCCACCGTCCGTTCGCGACCGATCCATAGCAGGCGCGTGCACTGCTGCTCGATCTGATAGACCAGCGTCAGGTATTTGTGTCCCCTGGCATACTGGATCTCATCGACGCCGATCGCCACGATCGGCCCCAGTTGCCGGTGCTCGATCCCCCACTGCACGACATACTCGACCGACTGGCAGACCTTGTCCCAGGTGCTGCGAAACGACCCGGCGGTCTCCTGCCAGGACAGCTTCCTCGCCCAGTGCGCCAGGAACAGCATGTAGGCCTTGGTCAGCTGGTGCTTGCCGACACCCCAGGGGACCGCTTCGACCCGCACGCCGCAGGCCCGGCAATCGACCCGTCGCATGCAATAGAGGAACACCACCATGCAGCCCCAGAGGGGCACGAATTCGAACCGGCGCAGGCTCAGGTGATCATAGGCCGGCGCCGGCTTGCGACAGCCCGAGCACACCGGTCTCGAGCCGCGGCGGGGCCGCACGCTGATCTCGATGGTTCGGCTTTCGGCGCAATGTCGCGCCTTCTCGTAAACGAACCCAGGAAAGTGCTGGTAGTGGTTCAGCAGGGAGATCAGCCGCATGGCAGCGGGACCCAAAGGAGTTGCCGGCAGACGTGACAGCGTACCGGCGCAACGGGCTGCTGCCGATCCCTTGCAGACCTGTTGTCCGGACCTCGATCAGTGGCCTCGCAGCTGGGCGTATGAGGCGCGCGATATTCCGCCTGGCCGGCGGATGGTGGAATGCTTCAAGCCGTTCCTGCGCGACCTGCTGGCCTTGCAGCTATCACGCCAAACCTTGCGCCGACACCGCGACAACGTCTGGGCTCTCGGCGGTGAGGTCATCAGCCGATTGCAGATGGACAGCGACCTCCGGAGGCGGCCAATCAAGCAGGTCGTCCTCACCCTCATCGGCGACGATGGCGGGCCGCTGCTCTCCCATGGTCAGTCCGACACCGCGCAGCGCTCCTTCGACACGACCTGCCGCAAGTTGTTCCGCTTTCTGACAGACCCTGAGATCAGCCGCGATGAGGCGTAAAGATGCCTGCCGTGGTGGCGGATGATATCTCCGCTTCTGCCGATGTGGCGGCTGTGGGGTTGTGGGCAACGCGCTTGTGTTGTCCACAAATCCACCAGCCGGCCAGCTGAGTGATAAAACTAGCCCTCGGTATACCCCCGAAGCACCCACAGTTTCCGCTGACGAGCCTGAATTTAAGCTTCGCTGCCGACGCCGTGGTGAACGACAAAGAGGCCGTCGGGGTCGTGCTGGCGCTTGATGCGGGCAAGCCGCGCGTAGTTCGGACCCCAGAAGGCCCTCTGCCAATCCGTCTGGAAATAGTCGCATTCGTTGACATAAGCGCCGGTCTCGGGCGCGGCGACGCGCAACGCGGCCATGGCGGCCTGAACCCGTGAACGGAAGGCGCCGGCCACGACAAGATCGGGTGCGGGAAGCCGGGGAAGGCGGGCGGGCCGTAGAAGCCGGTCATTGCAAGCGCGAAGGCATCGAGCACGTCGGGATTCATGGCAGTGTCTCGCGCGGCCTCGATGGCAGCAGCAGGGGGCCGGCGAGACCCTTGTTGAAAGCGACCTCAACACCCCAGTGGCGGCTGGCGGCAAACCAGGCGTCCACCAGCCGGGGTTGGTTTTGCGGCTTGAGCAACGAGGCGGGCAGCCAAGCCGATGTGTAGGCGTACCAAAAGGCACCAGCCAGATTGCCGTCGCCGGTCCACCAGAAGTCGGTCGGGGAAGCGCCGGTCTGGCTATCGAAAACGACCGCCGAGGGGGCGTAGCGGCGGTGGGCCGCCGCGTCCCAGTAATAGCGCGCCGGGAAAGCGTACACGCTCAAGGCGTCCTGGCCCAGATAATCGGCGCTGGCGTTGGCAAAATCGATCAGCGGCTTCCAGGCGGCGAGGGCCTCGTCCCGTGTGAGGCCTTGGAACATCATTTCGATTTGCAGCCGGTTGTCGGGCCGGATGAACGCCCGCTCGCCCCAGTGCGGATTGCAGAGGTTGGTCGCATAGAGGTCAACAAAGCGGGCGAGGAGCCGCCGATAGGCCTCGTCGGAAAGCGCCTGGAGATCGAGGGTCACTGCGCCAAAGGTCGTGGGGAGTTCGTGGGTGGCCAGCGTCACGCGGGTAACAACGCCGAACGTGCCACCGCCACCGCCTTTCAGGGCCCAAAACAGATCGGGCTCGCGGGCTTGGTTGACGATACGGGTTTGGCCGTCGGCGGTGACGATCTCGGCCTCCAGCAGGCTACAAGCTACCGTGCCGTAGGCCTTTGAGAAGCTGCCGAAGCCGCCCCCCAGCACTAGGCCTAGGATCCCCACTGTGGTGCAGCCGCCGCCCTGGACGTAGCGCCCGGCGCCGCCGGTCACCGCTTGGTAGGCGTGGAGCCAAATGCAACCGGCGCCTGCCGACACCGCCGGGACCGGATCGCCACCGGCGCCCTGCAGTGAGAACGCATCGTGGACGGTGATGGCGTTCATCGGCCGGGTCCAGATGAGGAGGGAATCCGGCGCGCTGGAAGTACCGAGGAAGCTGTGACCGCCGCTCTTGACCACGAGGCGGACGTTGTGGGCCCGGGCGAAGCGGATGGCGGCGGCGACATCTGCTGCACTCTGCGCCGCGACCACATACGCGCTGGGCGAGGATCGCCAGGCGTCCAGCCAGCCGGAACTCTGCGTCAGACCCGGCTGATCGCCGATGTAGAAGGGGTCTCTGATCAGCCTGTGGACAGTCGGGTCTTCGAGATCGGGCAGACGTACCGGCGAGAGACGGCCGCCCACCGCCTGGTTGAGGCTTGCCCAGTCGGCATCGGTGGGCCAGCCGGGCATGCCCGGTTTTACCCAACTCTTCCCGATCGCTGTCGCCCGCGGAACGCCAAGGGCAGTGGCGGCACCAAGCGCGATACCGGAACGAAGGAGATAGCGCCGCTTCATTGAGGTTCCTGGAAGTAAGTCATCATTAGGCTCGCCTCGTACTTCCAGCGGCTTCTCAATCGGGAGTTCCGTAACATCACAAGTGCGCGCGCGCCCGCATGTAGGCGTTCTGCAGGAGGAAGAGGCCGAGCATCGAGATCGGCGGAAACAAAGCGTTAAACTTTGACCAAGTCATCGGGTCGGAGAAGACAACCAGGACTGCGTTCACGCCCGCGGTCAGGAACATTAATCCGGCCCAGACGAAGCCGAACATCGTCAGCATTGGCCGCCCCGCCTCGCGCACCTCAGCCGGGACGTGCCGTTCCATCCACCCCGGCTCGTCCGGGCCAGGCGCAGCAATTGCGCGACTGCCAGACGCGCCGGGTCGGGCACCCGTTGCAAGAGACGAAACGGACGGCGTCGAAAGGCCACCACTCGTCCTGACCGGAAAGATACCTCGGCCGCCCGTAGGAGTCGGCGCATTCCAGCGGCATCCTCGAAGGAGCAATTCATCCGTGGCGTGCCCGGTGGCCCAGGCTGCCAGTCACGAGGACGTCTCTGACTGGCACTGCAGGCGTCGAGAACAAGAATGCGCGATTTGGTATCGGCGATTACGGTTTGAGGGGTGGAGTGATTTGAACTCGGCGCGAAAATCAAGCAGACCGTGTGAAAACGGTCTGCAAGATTTTTGCGCAGGGTGCGCCGCCTGTGGAGAATCTCCGGCACTACCCTTCGAGGTCGGCCATAAATAAGGCAACCCAGCGGATTGTGGGCCCGCTCCGCGACATTCGAGGAGGCGAATTCGAAACCATTTAGGGTCTTCGGTCATCGACAAGGGAGGTGAAACCATGAAGATCCTCGTCATCGGCGGCACCGGCCTGATCGGCTCGAAGACGGTCGCCATTCTGCGCCAGGGCGGCCACGAGGTCGTCGCTGCCTCGCCCAACAGCGGCGTCAACAGCATTACCGGCGAGGGGCTCAAAGAGGCCATGGCCGGCGCGCAGGTGGTGATCGACCTCGCCAATTCACCCTCATTTGAAGACAAGGCGGTGCTGGAATTCTTCGAGACCTCCGGCCGTAACCTTCTCGCGGCGGAGGCTGCAGCGAGCGTCCGGCACCATGTCGCGCTATCCATCGTCGGAACTGACCGGTCCGACAATGGCTATTTCCGCGCCAAGGTCGCCCAAGAGAAACTGATCGTGGCCTCCGGCATCCCCTACACCATCATCCGCTCGACCCAGTTCCTGGAATTCCTCGGCGGCATCGCCGCTTCAAGTGCGGATGGAAACATAGTCAGGCTTCCGCCCGTCCTGTTCCAGCCCATCGCGGCGGACGACATTGCTCCTATCGTCGCCGAGGTGGTGCTCGCGGCGCCGCGAAACGGCATCGTCGAGATCGCCGGCCCGGAACGAGCGCCATTCAACGAAATCGTCGCCCGCTATCTGAAGGCGGTCGGCGACCCGCGCGAGGTGGTGCGTGACCCCGAGGCCCGATACTGGGGCGGCCGGGTCGAGGAGCGCTCGCTCGTGCCGTTGGGCGAGGCGCGCCTCGGCCGCATCGGTCTCGACGAATGGCTCCGCCGCTCACAGGCAGGAGCCTGATCCCGCGTCTGCCCACCAAAGGATAGGGGCTCCACGAAAGGCGTCCCCTGTTCGCTGCTTGCCGAAGTCGAAGAACGCCAGGGTGACCCTCGTCTACCAGCACGAGCTGCCGAACGTTCCCGGCAAGAGCATCAAGGGTGTGCTCGTCGAATTCGGCCCGGGCGGCTACTCGCCTGGTCACACGCATGCCAAAGCCGGGTAGGCGAGGATGTTGCCACCCTCGCCCCCCACAGACCCGGACGTGCCGATTTCCAGCATCCGGTTCCTCACGCGAGAGTTTCGCTCGCGGTGGCGTAGCGATGGACGATGCGGACTGGTGGAAGCGGATGGTGCCTGAGGTACTCGTCGAGGCGAGACCACAGGAACGTCCCCTTGCCGCCGCGACGCGACAGCCATTTCTTCCAGACCCGCACGACTTGATGCGCATACCAGCTCAGTCGCCGATTGTTCCCAGTGATGCCGTAGTAGGCGAAGTGCCCACGCATCATGGCCGACAAGTGCGCATGCTGGGCGCGCATCGGCTGGTGCCGATGGCGCTTGCACCAGTCGGTGACTGCCGCCACCGACCTGGCGTAACGGCTCTTCGCCGTTACCTGCCGGACCACCATGCGGCCCTTCCGCGACCTCCCCCAGACATGGGTGAAGCCGAGAAAGTCGAACGTGGTCCCACTCGTCCCCGGCGACTGCGAGCAGAACACACAACTCACGCAGTCGATTATGGGCACTGACCGAACGGGTGGAGAAGCTGACGCGGGATGTGCACAGCTGCGTGGTTTCACCGGGAACGTGAGCAGCCGGGAGTACTGAGTTGAAGGCGTCGCCGCCCGCTGTGCGCTGATCGTAACGATCGGAGTGCCCGGCATCCACCGGGACATATACACGCCGCTGGCGGCACAGATCGCCGTCGCAAGGCGCGTGTCACCAGTGCGTGGGGCCCACTCTCACCTGCTAGCATCGCGCGTGAGGATTGTCAGGCGTTAGCAGAGTCCGGTTTTGGCTGCCCCTCGCCCATGATGCGCTGCGCTTTGCGAGGGCGCTGGAACACCTTCACCTGCTTTGGGTCGAAGACATGATCACGGGCGATTATGTTCCGTTCGTCAATCCGGATGTCTACGATGGCGACCAGCACGTAGACCGATACGGCGATCCAGATCTGTGTCTTCACCGCGTTCTCGGAGGTCCCATAGAACTGCTTGATCCGCAGATGCTGCTTGATCCATTTGAAGAAAACCTCCACCTGCCAGCATATAGGTCGCAAATCGTCAGTGCCGGTAAAGCCGTCTGGTTGGTCAGGAACACCAGAGGCTTTCCAGTCTCGGGATCCCTGAAGCGGACTCGCCGGAGATGCTCCGGATAGTCCTGACTCGTGTAGTGCCCATCCAGCGCGATCGTCTGATCGGCGATCACGCCGGTGATGCGCTCGGTGACGGCCGAATACACCCGATGAGCATTGAGGTTGGATTTGGCACGAGTCACGAAAAACGCCCCGGCCTGGTGCAGCCGATACAGGCGGGCGAAATCGACGTACCCGCGGTCCATGACATAGATGGCGCCGGCCTCGGGCACGAGCATGTCGAGCGCATGCACGTCGTGCATCTTTCCGTTGGAAATATGGATGAAACTCGGGATGTTGCCGCGCAAATCCAGCAGTGTGTGCATCTTTACGGCGGCCTTGGTTGACCGGAAATGCGCCCAGGGGAACAACGACAGGCACAAATCGATGGTGGTCGAGTCCAACGCGTAAACCCGTATTGTCCAGGTCCTTCAACAGGCTCTCGCCCACACAAAGCCGTCTCGCCTGCGCGATCAGCCGTTGCGCGAATTCGGCATAAATCCGCCAGTCACGGGCTTCGTTGGCGTCTGCCAGGGTCGACCGCCGGACCGGTCCGCGAAACCCCATATGATAGAGCTTCGCAGGCTGAGCCGACAGGCATGTCTCAATGTGGTAGTGGGTCAGTTTGTGACCCACTACCCTCAATGTCCCGTAGGCTTTCCCGGTACGTCAGCTGTGCGAACGCCATGGCCCGGTACTGCTCGACACAAGGAAATGTTCGCACGTCGTAGTCGCCATCGTACCGCGCGACGATCCGCGTGAACGTGCTCCAAGGCAGGCAATCCATCAGCTGCGAGAATAGCGTCTTTCCGGCGTTCATCGGCGGGCCCCCTCCCCGGAAAAGCCTCGGGGAAACCGCCGCCAGCTTCAAATCGACACCACCCAAAATCGCCGAAAAGCTGTTATAGATCAGATGCTTCCGGGCGCTCCGTTCACGGTGAACCGGACAGTAGTGAATGCGGATATCTGCGAAAGCCGCTCTACGAAGGTTGCGGCGACGTTTTGATAGACTGATCGGTGCGCCGAGAGGCTCACCGCCAAATGCTTATGGTTATAAATGCGGAATGAGGCACGCGACATGCAAATGGGACCGAGAAGCGGTACAATACCGTTTCGGCCCAGCTGGTCTCGCAGCCGGCGGCATCAACTTGAACAGGAATGCCTCTCGCTTGGAGTGCCGCAACATACTTCTGGGTATTATGCGGAGTCTCCTTCGTGCTCTTCAAATCCGGATACTAGTGATTGCTCCGTCAAGTGATAGTGCTCAACGGAACACTCTTCGATCAGCTCTGCATATCCGGGCGGCAACAGTGAGTTGCGCCATTCCTGTCCAAAACGCGCCTTTAGTGCGTCCGCGTCTGTCCAGATCGAGGCGAAAATGAATTCGTGCTGACTTTCGTTCGCCGGACCGGCAACTAGATAACCGAGAAATCCTGGTTGACCTTGTACTACTTGAACAGATGATGTGGCCAATTTGTCAGCCAAAGCTCTTTTGCATCCCTGCCTCGCACGGGTCCTGAAGACCCTGATTATTGGTACCGAGGAGCGAAGTTCGTAATTCATTCTTTGACATGGTTTGGTTCCTCTATGCTATTGCGGATCGCAAAGAAGTCCGGCTGCTCACTGCATGGCCGTGTTGAAATCGGCCGGCGCACCGATGCGGACCCAGCCTCCACATTGAATCCTCCTTCCCCCCGTTCTCCTGCGTCAGAAAATAATGCGTGTACTTTAAGTATGGCCACTACCCGACATGAAGGCAATCAGAACAACCCGCGCCTGTCGGTAGCACACGATATGTCCGGTTTAGGTAGCACACGATCTGTCCGGTGATGATGGGCTCCTTTGGAGGAGCCCTGAATGCGCCGGTCGGAAGCCCTTCAGGGTGTGCGAGTGATCAAGTTCCGGAGCGTGCTGGACGGGTATGAATTGAGCGAACTCAACCAGTGCGAAGCGGCGGAGCTGCTTGGGATCAGCGAGCGGACATTCCGTCGTTGGCAACAGCGCTACGAAGAGGCCGGCGAGGCCGGTCTGCTGGACCGGCGGCTTGGCCGGGCGTCCGGGAAGCGGGTTCCGGTCGATCGGGAGGAGGAGGTCGAGCGGCTGTATCGTACGCGTTACAGCGGGTTCACGGCGAAGCACTTTCACGAGCACCTGGTGCGCCGCCACGGTTTCCGCTGGGGCTACACGTGGACGAAGGCGTACCTGCAATCGAAGGGGCTTCTGGAGCGCGCCCCGCGGCGCGGCGCACACCGGCGCAAGCGGCCGCGACGGCCGTTGCCTGGGATGATGCTTCATCAGGACGGGTCGCGCCATGAATGGCTGGCGGGGCGGGAGGCGCTGGACCTGATCGTGACGATGGACGACGCGACGAACGTGATCTACTCGGCGTTTTTGGTAGCGGAGGAAGGCACGGAATTGACGTTCCAGGCTCTGCTGGAGGTGTTTGGCGCGCATGGCCTGGCACTGAGCCTGTATACGGATCGGGGCAGCCACTACTTCGTGACGCCCGAGGCTGGCGGCCCGGTTGACCGGAAGCGGCTGACGCAGGTTGGGCGGGCGCTGGCGCATTTGGGCGTGGAGCACATTGCGGCCTACTCACCGCAGGCCCGTGGTCGTTCGGAGCGGCTGTTTCAGACGTTACAGGACCGCCTGATCAAGGAGCTGGCGCTGGCTGGGATCACGACGGTTGCGGAGGCCAACCGGTTCATTCGGGATTGCTACCTGCCGGCGCATCACGCCCAGTTTGCGGTGAAGGCGGAGCAGGAGGGATCGGCTTTCGTCGCAGTTGCTGGTGTCGATCTGCGGGAAATTCTGTGTATCCAGGAGGAGCGCCAGGTGGACCGCGACAACACGGTTTCGTGGCGACGGATGAAGCTGCAAATTCCACCCTCGCCGCTGCGTGCTCATTTCGTGAAGGCACGGGTGAAGGTGCGGCAATATCACGACGGGAGCCACGCGGTGTTCCACGGCCCGCGCTGCCTGGGACGCTATGACGCGCAGGGGGCGCTGCGGATGGCGGCGTTGGACGCGGCGGCATGATCTCGCTTGGGTCCGGCTCGCCTGTGGATTTGTGGACAACGGAAGAGCGTTGCCCACAACTCCACAGGCGCATCAGCAAAAGAAGGAAATTGATTCATGGTTTGAAGAAGACAGTGGGGGCGTACCGTGCCCCGTCGCCAGCCGTTCTGTCCCAGCTCTTGCGAACAGACCGGAAACAAGCGGACAACTGATGTGCTACATAAACCGGACAACATAATTAGCTATCGACATCAGAACAACCCGCGCCGAAATGCACCTCGCTGCCTCACCCGAGGAATCAATGACTTAGACTGTGCATAAATCCGGTGCGGAAGTCCCGACGCGGTCACGGCAAAACACATTCGGAGCAGATTGCCCCGCCTGCCGCCGGTGCGAACGGCGCGGCCAGTAGAGAACGGCCACGGTGGTCGAGCGCCACGGTGCCAGTTTCACAGTGAGCGCGCTACCGGCAGCGATGGACATGACCTGCCACTCGAGCGTGGACTGGCGGCAGCCATAATAGCCCACATGGAGATCATCACGGCATGACATGCGATGCATCGCCTGCGTGTCATGGCCCTTGCGTGCCGGCACGCTACTGGCGCTGCCTCCGCGCGGCCAGTTTCGCTGTCGTCATGCTCGCGGCGAGCTGCGCGCCGTTGCCAGGGCAGAACGCGGGCCTGGTCGGGAGGGTTGGTGCGGCGGGCTCGTTCGATGGAACATACAAGGGTGATCGGACCATTCTGCGATCAGACAACGGCGCGACATCGTGATCGTCGTCCGAGACGATCATTTCAACTGGATCGACAATAGCGTGTTCGTCAGCACGACGATTTTGGATGTCGCTATAACGGCCAGTGGTTCCTTTAGCAAATGGGGCTCGGTGTTTGGACTTGATGGAACGATAATTAGTCCTGTCAAAATCGAGGGGAAAATCACTGGCAACAAATTTGAGGCGGATATCGACGGGGGCTTTAGCTGCGTCAGCCACCTGTCGCTGACGAAATCCTGACGGGCCGTACTGCCTCCGCTTTCACACAGCCATCCTTTGCTACCCCTTCCGCCCCGGCCCGGCGCCAACCATCTCTCCGCCATGCTGACCGACCGGCCCAACATCGTCATCGCCAAGCCGCCGAAGCGGATCAGGCGCAACCCCAAGGCCGCGCCAGCGTCGATCATCGCATCATTGACCCGTCACGTAACGGTCGATCGCGGTGAGCCACCCGCTGTCCAGCAGAATGCGGCATTCCTCTGGCGTGGGGTTCGATGCCGCCGATTCGGCTGTTTTGATTGCGTTGTCCGCCCGCGCGACAGCGGCAACCCAGCTATCCCCCTCCACAGTCCCCTTGTGTGCGTTCGGCCAGATGCGCGAGGCGATTTCCATAGTGGCTAGGTCGATCATACCCTGGACGGCCGATGTCCACTTGGGATCTCGCAGGCCGCACGCCTGTGCCTCTGACGCCTCCCCCGCCGCGATGATCAGCGGATGCACCGCCGTATCGTAGCGGCCAGGGGCATTATCGGCCGCCCGAGCCGTCAACAGAGCGACGGCCAGGATGACGGCCGCTAGAACGATACGCTTCATTGTGTGTGTCCTTCTGTGAGAAAGGTCGTGATGGCACGCCAGGGCAGAAAAAGAGAAGGCCGCCCGAAGGCGGCCAATGATGGAAAACGACTGATCCAGGGGGCATTCTAACCGGTGCCGGCAGCGTTTCCAGCCCATGGGTGCGTCTGTCCCTATTCGCGGTCGCGCTGCGGCGCGTCGTCTTGTGGTTCGCGGGAAGGTGCGCTGGCCTTCTGCCATAGTGCCACCTGCTCGGGGGTAGGTAAGTGCCGATCAAGAAGCTTCCGTAGCTGTTGCTGTCGCCGTTGCCGCAGGAGGCCGCGCTTGGTCAACCGGCTGAACAGCTGCGCCAATTCCTGCTTGTCATCCTTCCCTTTGTGGATGATGTCGTGGCATCGCCGACAAACAGTGAACAACCACTCATCCGCAAACCCCGCCATGACCAATGGGTGATAACTCGCGTGATGCACGTCGTCGCCGCGGTGAGTGCAGCGCCAGCATTGATACCCATCGCGATCAAGCACGCGGGGGCGAATCACCACACACCATAAGTCGCTCTCGAGATACTCAGCGTAATACGACGTGAACCAACCGGGGTAGCTTAGCCATTCATGCATCACCCAAGCCCAATCGAGCGGGCGGGGGTAGCACAAGAACGATGCCGTCAATGGATCTTCCATTATTACGGGGCGGCCTGTCCCCAAGGTCACGTAGCGCGCCATCCGGCCCTTCCTGGTCGCGTTGCCGGCCGATGATGCGATTGGTCGAGCTCTAACGCGCTGGGAATGACCTTCTCGCACGGCCGGAACCGCATTATGCACGCACAGGTTGCGACCGGCGGATTGGCTACGTCAAGCGGAACGGGATATTCCTTGCAGCACGAAATCCGCGAACCAGCTCGCGGCAGGAGCCGAGGCGGAGAAGCAAAAGAGACTAGCGGACAGGATACCTAGATGAAGCATCAGGTAACAGTTTGGGGCAAAACCTATGAGGTGAGTGTCTATCAAAAGTCGAAAGCCGTTTGGGTGGCAATCGGCTACTTTGACCAAGTTCTAGTCGAACCGGGGAAAACAGCCGAGGAAATTCGTGTGCAAGGCCGATCCGAAGGTGCGGCTCTTAGCCTATGGCGTGAAACCGCCAAATACCGCGGCAACTAGAAGCTGCCGCGTTTCAGGTATCCTGCTCTCGCCGGCGCAGATACCGCCGCGCCGCGAGCCGATGGCCCGCCTGACACACGCCGCGCACCGGATCATCCCCCTTGATCGTGGCGCCGCAGAGCGGGCAAGGATCGAGCTGGTCGTTGTCGCAGGGGCATTCCGTCACGGGGCCTGGGCCTGTTGTCATGCCCGTGCCATCGCCTTGCGCTTCGGCGGCATCCTCGCCGTCGATCGCACGAGCGCGAGCCAGGCCCGCCAGGCCCGGCAGCCGCCCCGTTTGCGCCGGAACTTCACGCGGCCTGCTCGAGCCGCCGGAGGTAGCGCCGCGCCGCGATCCGGTGCGAGCCACGCACGAGCGGATCTTCCGCAATCGCACGGAGCAGCGTCAGCGCCGTCTCGACGGCGTTCGGCGGGGCGTCGTCCTCGGCCTCGGCCGCCGGCTCGGGGCGCCAGTTATGCGCGTCGCGAAACGCGGTGATCGTCGTGCTCATCTACGCCAACCCATAATTTGCGGAGGCAACTAGGTGGTACTGATCCACACGCTTCTTCAGCGCCGCGGCGATCTGCTCCCCGTCGCCGCTTGGTGCGTTGATCGTTATCGGACCGATCTGAGTATTATTGTCGAGGTGGCGTGTGACGGCGAGGCCCCAGGCGGGGCCGGGTCAGCCCCTCCCGGATGATTGCCCGTCCGGGTGAGCGCTTTAGTGTGGCCACAGACCCCATGGCGGACGGCCTGAATGGCCAGAATGGCTGCGGGAACGCCCGGATCAGGCAAATCGGGGAAGCCGGCTGACGTATGACGGTTGACGTATGACGCTTGGCAGCCCACATGATCGGCTCGGCTAACCAGGGGAGCGCGTGTCGTGACCGTAATAAGTCACCAAATCAATAGGCACGAAAGACTGCTCTTCCATGATCAGATCGGTGAAAGGCTCGGCCACACGTGACTTTATCGAGCGAGGCAAATCGAAGTTCTCCGGGCTTGATGATGACCTTGCAAGGCAACGGCTCGCGGAATTGAGTGCCGCACCATCCCTTGATGCACTCGGCAAACTGCGGAGCGTCCGCCTGCACAAGCTCAAGGGCAGCCTGCGCGGCTTCTGGTCGATCGACGTGAACGGCCGATGGCGCATCCTGTTCAAGTTCAAAGCCGGCGATGCCTACGAGGTCCACATCACCGACCCACACTGAAGGGGGGTCTGTGCGTTGAACGGTGACGAAGAGATTTTCCACTATCCAGGCGGAGCCGTGCTCCCCCCGGTGCATCCGGGCCGAACACTGGCGAGTGAGCTGGAAGCGCGTGAGCTGACGGCAAATGCGCTCGCCCTCAAGCTGCGCGTGCCCGCCAACCGTCTTTCCGAGATCGTGCGCGGGCAACGATCCATCTCAGCGGAGACCGCATTGCGGCTCGGCCGGTACTTCGGCACCGGCGCCGCATTCTGGATGAACCTGCAAGCGCACTACGATCTCGCGGTGGCCGAACAGCAATTTGGTGCCAAAATCGCCAAAGAAGTCGAGGCGGCGTAGGCGACGCGCCAGAGCTGCCCGCGGCTCCGGCGGGAGTGCCGCGCCAGCGGCGCCGGCGCCAGGCGGCCGGCTGCAGCCCCTGCCGACAGCGTATCGGGACCCACGAGGAACGGCATGAGCACGATCGGCAAGGCAAGAAGGCTTCTTCCGGCATCAGCGTCAGTCGCGCGGCAGTGCCGAGTTCGGCGTTGCGGATGAAACTGACCGCGCCGATGTTCAGCCCTTGCGTGACACTGCTTCGCCATCGCGCGCCAGAACTCCCTGCCGGTTGTCCGCCGATCGTCCGCGGCACGCAAAACGACTGCTGTCACGCCTTCTCGACGTTCCAGAACGGAATGATCTCTGGCATGCCGATGAACCCCTTCACGTTGGAGCGGTAGGCAACTGGTTGCAGGTACCTCCCCAGCAGCACAGTCGGCACGAAGCCCCAGAACACTTTCTGCATCTGGCGCGCCAGCGCCTTGCGTTCGTCAAGGGTATCGGTATCCGCCCACTTCGCGCGTAACGCCTCGAACTCATCGCTCTTCGGCCAGCCATACCAGCCCTTTATTCCGTTGGCCTGGAAGGTGGCGAGCCCGATCGGATCGCTGTGAGAATAGTCGCTGTCGCCGGTGACGAAGATATCCCAGCCGCCCTGATTATCCGGGGCCTGCACGGCACGGCGAGTGACCACGCCGCCCCAGTCGCTCGGCGCCAACTGCGCGTCAACGCCGATCTTGCGCAACTGCGCGGCGATCAACTGCTCCGAGTTGCTCATGAAAGCGAAGTTGGTGGCCTGCAGCACGATGACGGGCTCGCCACTATAGCCGGACTCCTTGAACAATTGCCGAGCCTTATCAAGATCGACACCATGGCGGAACCACTCGGTATTATCGTCATTCACATATGGCGTATGGGTTCCGAAGATCGAATCCACTGTGCCGTAGTATTTCGGATTGCCGAACGACGCCCTCATGAAATCTTCCTGGTTCACCAGATAAGGGATCGCCTGGCGTGCCTTCAACTCGCTGAACGGTTTGTGCAGGAAGTTCATGCGCAAGATGACGATGTTGCCGCCTTTGTCGAACTGATCGATCTTGATGTTGGGATCGCTTTCGAGCTGCCCCAGCAGATCGATCGGTGGCACCTCGTAGAAGTCGATCTCACCCGATTGCAGCGCGGCCAGTGCGGTCTGTTGGTCGCCGATATTCTCCCAGATCACGCGCTCGAGCCTCACCACCTTGCCTCCCGCCAGACCTGAAGGCGGCTCGGGGCGCGGCACGTATTTCGGATTCCTGTCATAGACATATTGCACGCCAGGCTTGGCTTCGTCCCGATTCCACAGGAACGGGCCGGAGCCGATATTGGCGCTGACCTGCTCGGTCGGCGGCGTATTGGCGTCCTTCTCGCGCATCATGAAGCAGTCGCGCGTGATCGGCTTCGCCAGTTGGTCGAGCAACGGCCCGAACTTCTCCTTCATAGAGATAATGAAGGTCTTGTCGTTCTTTTTCGAAATGTCGCTCACCCGCTCCATCATCGCCTGGCCGCCAGCATCGACGGCTGCCCAGCGACGCAACGAGGCGACGCAGTCGGCGGCCGTGACCGGCGTACCATCGTGCCAGCCAAGACCATCACGCAGCTCGAAGGTGTAAAGCTTCTTGTCGTCGCTCACGCTCCACTTGCCGACCATCTGAGGTTGCGGAGCAAACTGCTCATCGACCGCAAACAACGTGTCGTAGATCATCGCGCCGTGGTAGCCGGTGATGTTCGCAGTGGTCCAGATTGGATCGAACACGCGCAGATCCGCCTGCATCACCGCGCGCAGCGTCTTGTTGGCGGGCGGTGCGCCCTGAGCCCTCGCCCATCGCGGCCCGGCCGCAGCGGCAACTGCGCCCGCCGAAAGTCCCGTCCTCAAGACGGTGCGTCGCGTAGCTTTCATGTTCATCCTCCCCTGCGATGACGCTGCCCACCATCTGGAGCGCAAGACGCCAAAAGGTCAACGCCCGGACTGCGCTATCACAACGTCGACCCCGTGCCGGAGCCTACCGAGAACGATCACCCCCGAGGTCCCTGCGAATCTGCTCGCCATTCTCGCGCCACCATCCATGCAGGATGCCGACATCCCAGCCCATACAGAAGTGCCTCACACCCATCTCCAGATAGCGCGCGGCCTCCGAGGGCTGCTCAATCTCCACGCGTGGATGGATGCCCTTCTTGAATGCGGTCTCAATCGTGATTCGCTCCGCTTTCACTACATCTGGGTGTGTCCACTGGCCGGCGAGTCCAATACTCATAGCGTAATCCGCAGGCCCGAACTGCACCATATCGATGCCCTTCGTTGAAAGAATAGCGTCGATATCCTCTACGCATTCCCGCTTCTCGACCATTATCGCGACAATTGCCTCGTCGAGCGCCTTGACGTATGCGGGAGTTCCGCATTCGCGTACCACCCCTACGTCGCGACGCATCCCAACCCCAAGCAAGCCGCCCGATCCCGGTGCTTCCGCACGCACCGCCCGCACGCAGGCAATCGCATCAGCGACCGTGCGAACGTCAGCGAACAGCACACCTTGAAATCCAGAGCCGATCGCCCGCATCGCCTGATGCGTCCACTGCGTCTGCTCGATTTTCATCACCCCGGCGAGGTTCACCAGCTCAAGCGCTCGGCCAAGATTATCAAGCTCATGCAAATCGAACGGCGCGTATTCGGCGGTGAATTCGATATAGTCATAAAGCCCGGTATGCCCAACCAGCTCGACGAGTGTCGGCCATGTTGACAGCAGATGCGTCCCGAGTGTTGGTTGTCCCGCATCGATGAGTTCGCGAAGGCGGTTCTTTCGCATTGATTTGCTCCTTGAACGTCCAGCACTCCCAAAGGCGGCAGATAACGAATTCGGCAAGACCGGCAGCGCTACGGGTCAGGCAGGCCCACGCTATCCGTTCAGCGGAGCGCCGGTCCAGACTTCGCGGTAGAGCGCAACAATCTCTTCCTTGGTTGGCACGCGCGGGTTGTTGGCCGGGCTGCCGGAGGCGAGCGCCTGATCGGCCATCAGCTCAAGCTTGCCGTGCCAAGCCGCATCGTCGATCCCGTAGGCCGCTGGACTCGGCACAGCCAGCTCGCTGTTGAGGCGTTCCAGGCCGGCGACCAGTTTCGCGGCGGCGGCAGCATCACTGTCCGCAGGCTCGGCGAATCCGATGCGCCGCGCGGCGTCGGCGTAGCGGGTTTCGGCGGCACCCGCCGAGAACCGTGTCACCGCCGGCAGCAGCATCGCGTTGGAAAGCCCGTGCGGCACATGGAAATGCGCGCCGATCGGACGCGACATCCCGTGCACCAACGCCACCGATGCGTTCGAGAAGGCAAGCCCCGCCTGTGTGGCGCCGAGCATCATTGCCTCGCGCGCGCCGGCGTTGCGTGGCTCGTTATACGCTGTGCGGACGTTCTGCCCGATCAGGCTCATGGCGAACAGCGCTAGCGCGTCCGAGAACGGGTTGGCGCGCTTCGACACATAGGCCTCCAGCGCGTGCGTCAGGCTGTCGATGCCGGTGTCGGCGGTGGTGCGCGGCGGCACGGTGAAGGTCAGCTCGTAATCGACGATCGCGGCCAGCGGCAATGCGCCCAGCCCGGCGATCAGCATTTTCTCCCCGCGCTCGGTATCGGTGATGACAGTGAAGCGCGTGCACTCACTGCCGGTACCAGCGGTAGTGGGAACCGCAATGACCGGCACCGCACTGCGATCGGCCTGCACCGGCACTTTGTAGTCCCGCATCTTGCCGCCGCCGGCTGCCAGAATCGCTATCGCCTTGGCCGTGTCGATCGGCGAGCCGCCGCCGAAGCCGATCAGGCAATCGAAGCCGGAACGGGCGAATTCGGCAACCCCCGCCTCGATCACCGTGTCGGTCGGATCGGACACAGTGTCGCTGAACACCGCCGCCCGGATACCGGCACGCTCCAAAGGCCCCAGCACCTGGGCGATCAGCCCGGTGCCGACCATCACCGGATCGCTGACGACGAGCGGGCGCGACAGGCCGAACGTGCCTAGCACCTCCGCGATCCGAGCAACCGCCCCACCGCCGACCAGCATTTGGCGCGGAGCAGCAAAGCTGGCATTGACCGTCCCCATTGCGTGTCCCCCCGTCTCTTCTGCCTCGTGCTGTCCGCTTGCTAGAAGAATGCTACTTCTTCCGCAAATCCCGGGGGACGGGCCGGCGGCGAAGCGCGTGATGGCCGGTCTCCCGCCCGCACTCGGAAGGGCCAAGGCAATGAGCAATTCGCGCCTCTATGAGCAGGACTTCTACGCTTGGGCAAACGAACAGGCGGCCTTGTTACGCGCCCGACGGTTCTCCGAGGCAGACATTGAGAACATCGCCGAGGAGATCGAGAGCATGGGACGCAGCGAGAAACGCGAGCTTCTCAATCGGCTGAAGGTGCTCCTGGCGCATCTGCTCAAATGGCAGTTCCAACCAACTCTGCAGGGCAATAGCTGGCGATTGACGATCGAAGAGCAGCGCCGCGAGGTGATGGATCATCTGGCCGATAATCCCAGCCTGAGAGCAAAGCTGCCCGAGGCGATGGCTTCGGCCTATGCCGGCGCGATCCTTGTGGCAGCGCGCGAGACCGGGCTGGACCGCGGCGTATTTCCGTCCGCCTGCCCATGGTCATTCGAGCAGGTTACGGCAGACGATTTCTGGCCAGGTGGCGAAGCTCCTTAGGGCCCGTCAGGAATCAACTGCGCGATCTGAGCGATTGCCCGGGTGAATGGTGTAATTCCATTCGCCGTGGAACTCGGCGCGCGTCATGTTGATCGCATCCATCTGCTGGTCGGACACGGCGATCGCCTTCGGATAGGTTCGTTCGTCGAGTTCGCAACGGACGATGAGGCCTTTATCGGTTGTGGTGGCGCTGATCAGATCGACGATGACGCGATAGCTGACCAGCGGTGTGGCACGCCAGTTCTGGCTGATGAAGGCGAACAGGCGGTGTTCGATCTTGTTCCACTTGCTGGTGCCGGGCGGCAGGTGGTGAACCTTGATGTCGATGCCAATCTCGGTGGCGAGACGGTGAAGTTCGCGTTTCCATAGACGCACACGCGAGCCGTTGCTGCCGCCCCCATCCGCGGTGATCGTCAGGTGCTTGGCGTCAGGATAGCGCACCCGCCCGACCTCGTCCCACCAGCGGCGGATCGTCTGCACCGCGAACTCGGCCGTGTCATTGTCCACCCCGATACAGACCCAGCCGGCATTGGCGGCGAGGTCATAGACGCCATACGGTACCGCACGCCCCAGTTCCTTGATCACGAAGTCATGCACGCGAACCTCTTCGGGGGTTCCCTTCGGCCGCCATTCCCGCCCGGCGTTCTTGAAGTCGCCAACCAATTCCTTCTTCTTGGTGTCCACCGAGATCACCGGCTGATGGGCTGCCGACGCTTCGCTCACGCTCTGATCGATCTGCCGGAACTGCGCGTCCCGGTCCGGATGGTCGCCGCCTTCTCTGGTCTTGCTGTTGGCTTGCAGGCTGAAATTCTGCTGTGCCAGCAACTCGCCAACCACCGTATGGCTGACCACATGGCCCTGAGCCCGCAGGTCCGCCGCCAAGCGCTGCAGGCTCTTGCAGGTCCAGCGTAGCGCCGACATCGGATCGCCTCGCTCGGTCGGCTCGACCAACGCCAGTAGCGCCGGCAAGAGCCCCGGGTCGGTCACCACCCGCGGCTTGCGACCGCCGCCGGGCCGTCGAACCCGACCGGGATCGAGGTTAACGTCCTCGGTCAAATCGCGCTGGCCGCGTCCGATCGTGCTCGGCGCGATGCCGGTGATGCGCGACACCGCAGCGACCCCGCCATACCCGGCACTACTCGCCTCGGTTGCCGCAAATAGCCGTCGTCCCCGTTCATCCAGATACGGCGACAACGCCACGAAACGTTCGCTTATGCTGTCCAAATCGACCATCCACACAACATATGGTGGATAGTCGACGCGGAAAATCCCCAACCGTTACCCGATTCGCCTATTGTCTGACGGGCCCTTAGCCATCGACCATCTGCATCAGCTCATCCAGTTCGGGCACCCCTTCCGCAGAGTCGTGCCGCGGCGATGAACGGCAGCCCGCTCAGGATCGCGTCGCGGCTTTCACCGCTTACCTGCGAATACGTGTCAACATACGCGGAAGCTATTTCCGGGACCGCAGGCCGAAGCAGTACATACGAGCGACAGACGTCGGCCGCTGGATCGCCCCGGCTCGCATCGAGCCAATCAATAATCACCTCTCGGCCTGGTGGTCCCATGATGTTATGAGGGTGGAAATCGCCGTGACACAGGCGATCGCCGTCTGGCATTGTAGCGAGTTGGCCTAGCAGAGTGCTCCGGCGAGACTCGTCCAGCATCGGTGTTTGCTTGATGTTTGCGGCAAGCCGCGTTTTCAGGTTGGCAAACTGCGTCGCCGGAAAGCTGTGCACGTGCAGATGCAACCCCGCCATCCGGTTCAGCCAATCTGGCGGGTTCGCCGCCCGGTTGCTCATGGCCTCGGCAAGGGACGGTCCTTCGGCATAGGACATGAGCACGCCCCATCTTTCGCCGATCCGCCTCACGCCGTGAACAGTGGGGGTGGGCAATCCAAAAGCCTCTAGCGCAGCGAGAATAGCCGCCTCGCGGAACGGCGACCGTTTCGCGGCTGTTGCCTTGTAGAGCTTCATGACGAGCGCCCCACACACGAATACCTCGGCCTCTTTACCGACGCCGAGCAGTGTGCCTAACGCCGCATCGCTCATTGGAGTGTCTCGCTACGGTGGTTCCTGCGGATTGATGACCGGTACATCGGCGACGATGAATGGCGACGGACGCATCTCCGTCCGCCGTCAAAGGCTCAGACAAAACCTTGGTATCCAAGACAATCATTCGAAAATCGTCGGATCCGGTGGAGTCTGGTCACGGGTGACGTCGAGAGCGATCCCACCAAGCTCGTGGCCGATGGCCGCGAGCATCGAGCCGAGCTTTACCCGCGCCTTGGGGCGAACGGCTTCGTCGAGGATGGCTCTGACCTCCGCTTCGGTGCTTCGGCCATGCTGTGCCGCCCGGATGCGCAAAGCGCGGTGGGTCTGTTCAGAGAGATTGCGGACGTTGAGCGCAGGCATGGATACCGCTTTGGGCTAAGCGGTATCATTGACATCAGAGGGGTACGGTTGAAGTCAACCCCGCCCTCACCGCCCCTGCGCGCCAACCTGCCGCGGCGTCACTCCAGGATCGCGCGCAAATCCGGGCTTCGTCTTACCCCACCCGGAAGTTCCGGAACTGCCAGGGACAGTCCGCGTCTACCTCCTCCGGGAACAGCACGCCGCGGCCCTTCAGCGGCGTCCAGTCCGAGTACACGCCTCCAAGCTCGCCGAGATAAGGGCGGGCGATCTCCAGAACTCGCGCATGCTCGATCTCATCGGCCTCGACGATGCCGGCACACGGGTTCTCCATCGCCCAGATCATTCCCCCAGGACTGCCGCCGCGACCTGCAGGCTCGTGGCGTTGTTGCGCGGCGCAAGTCGGCGCGCCTCCTCGATGGTCAGTCGCGATCCGTACCAATAGGCGCCCTTCGCGTGGCCCATGAGCAGAACACCGAGCTCGTCCATCCCGTGCGCGATCTCGTTCATCATCAGCCGCTTTGAGGGCTGCAACGCCCAGTTCTTGCCGGCCAGCTCGTGCAGCGAAAGCACCGCGTCGTCGCAGGGGTGGTAGGCATAGTGCACCGTCGGCCGGTAACGAACCGCCGAACCGTCCCGCACAGTGTAGTAGTCGGCAATCGAGATCGATTCGTTGTGCGTGATCAGGAAACCGTGGAACGACCCTTCCTGCGGCGTCCAGCTCCGCACGCGTGTCGAGGCGCCCGGTCGCATCAGATAGATTGCCGAACCGCAGCCGAATTCGTGCCGGCGCCCGTCCGGCGGCAAAGCCTTCTCGTGCGTTCCCCAGCCGAGTTCGGCCGGCTGGCAGCCTTCGCCGACGAAGCCATCCACCGACCAGGTGTTGACGAACTCACTCCGATGCTTGGCGATGTCCGCTGTCTGCGTGTCGCGCTCTGCGATATGGATCGCCTTGACACCGAGCCCTTCGGCGAGCGCCGCCCACCCCTCGCGCGTACGCGGCGCGGATGTCCCTGCGCCCGTGTCCCGAGCAATCGTCAGGAGGGCCTCCTTCACGAAGTGCGAGACAAGGCCCGGGTTTGCGCCGTGGGTCAGTACCGCCGTCGGCCCACCCGCCACGCCGCGACGCAGAGCGAGCGCGCTCTCGCGCAGCGCATAGTTTGAGCGCTGAGACGGGCTCAGCGAAAGATCGGTGTAGCCGCCCGCCCAAGGCTCAATGCACGTGTCGAGGTAGAGCGCCCCCACTCCGCGCGCGAACGCGATCAGCGCGACGGATGACACGTCCACCGACAAGTTCAGCAGAAAATCGTCGACCCCAAGGAGCGGCGTCAGCACGTCCTTGTAGTTGTCGCGGGTGAGCGCCTGGTGGACGAACCGCACGCCATGCTCCGTTGCGACGTCGGTGCCGTTCTCAGCAGCACTGACAATGGTAATACGCTCTCTCGGCATCTCGATATGCCGCAGAATCAGCGGAAGAACGCCCTGACCGATGCTGCCGAAGCCGAGCATCACCAGCCGGCCGGAGAAAACGAAATGCTTCATCTGTTCCATTCCTTCAAAGCTGGACGAGGGCGTCGCCGGACGCCCCACCGGGCCTGGACCGGTGGGGTCGCCCAGTCGCCGTGGCGTTGCGAAGTCGGCTAAGCGGCCTGAGCGAGGTGCGCAGGCTCCGGCACGTGGCCGGGCGTCTCGAGCAACGGCGGGTCGCTCACCTCGACGAGCTGCGCACGGTCGAAGCCGTTGAACGCAGTCCGCAGAGCTGAGCCGTACGCGCCGAGCTGGCCAATCTCGATCCAGTCGCCCTCGCGAACGTCTTCAGGCAGCAGGAACGGCCCGCGCATGCGGTCGGCGCTGTCGCAGGTCGGACCGAACAGTTCGAACCCACGCTCCGCGGCCAGTGCCGCACCACGCCCTTGCTGGCGGATCAGCCGCGCCGGGAAACGAAAGCCTGGCGCGCCTGCATCCGAAAGACTGCCATAAACCCCGTCGTTGACGTAAAGCGCATCGCTGCGGCGAAGCTGCACCTGCACCACCACGGACCCGCCGCTCGCCACCAGCGCCCGACCCGGCTCGGCCCAGAGCTGTGTTACCTCCGGCGACCGCAGGGAGCGGGAACCCGCCTCAATCTCCGCCACGAAGGCATCGAGCAGCGGTGGCGTCATGTCTGGATAGCTCACCGGAAAGCCGCCACCGACATCGATGATTTCCACTGCGACATCTGCACGCCGGATCGCTTCGCCCACCAGCGTGAACGCACGCGCATAGGACTCGGGCTTCACGCACTGCGATCCGACATGGAAGTGCACGCCAAGGCGCGCAGCGTGCGGCCGCGCAGCACGCAGCAGGGCCGCGGCGTCTTCGACCGACGCGCCAAATTTGCCGGACAGATCGTACATCGCACTGCCCTTGGGCATAGCCAGCCGCACGAACAGGCCCAACTCTGTACCGCCGGGAGTTTCACAGAGGATCTTGTCAAGCTCATCGGCGGTATCGACCACAAAGTCGCCTACGCCATAACGCTGCCACGCCTCGCGGATTGCGGGTCGGGACTTCACCGGGTGCATGAAGTGGATCGCCGCGCCGGGGAACATGGTGCGCACCAGCGCGATCTCGGCAGCAGAGGCGCAGTCGAAATGGCGCACCCCGCCCGCCCAAACAGTGCGCAACACCGCCGGATCGGGGTTACACTTTACCGCGTAAAGCACCTCGCCCGGAAAGGCGCGGCAGAACGTGCGCGCATTCGCGGTGATCACGGCCGGGCGTAGGCAGTGCAGGGGCTCATACGGCCGCTCGGCGGTGACGATCTCGTCAACCGTGTGCGGAACATTCGACGCCGTGGCTAAGCTACGGCGGACGGGCGAAACGGCGGCTCGGGAACGAAATTGGGGCATCGGGCGAACCTTGCAGCGAGACGGCATGCAGGCACGCACCCCCACGGCCGGATCACGGCCAAACGGAGTGCGTGGCGGAGGAGACCGGCAACCGGGCGCGAAAGAGCGCGCCGGTTACGGCTCAGGCGATCGAGCGATGTCTGGGAGGACTCATCGCACCTGTGCGATCAGCGGACATATCCGGTTCCCTCAAGGACGCCGGCCCACGGTTGGCCGGCTCGACCCAAAAGGACGCGTTACGTCGTTGCTGTGCCCCTCTTGCGGGCTCATCGGCACGTGCGATTGCGTCAACGGCGTCTAATGTAAGGGACCTAGGCCGGGGATTCACTCCTTTTCTTCGCTCTGCCCCTGCGTTCATTGATGCTCAGTCCTGATCCCAGGGTATGACGCGCCCTCACCCCGTGGCGCTTACCAGCGAAAGGTACTCCCAAACGATAGTCGCCGCTGCCAAGGCTGTGATCTCTGCAACGTCGTACGGCGGTGCGACCTCGACCAGGTCCATGCCGATGAAGCGCACCCCACCCAGCCGGCGCAGGATAGCCTGCGCCTGCCAGGTTGCCAGCCCACCGATTTCTGGCGTCCCGGTGCCTGGCGCGAAAGCGGGATCAAGCGCGTCGACATCGAAGCTGAGATAGGCCGGCGCTGGCCCGACAACTGCGTGAATGCGGGCCGCGGTATCGGAAGCACCCGCTTCATGGATCTGTTGCGCAGTCAGGACCGTGACGCCGCGCCCGACAGTCCAATCCCAGACCTCGCGCTGTACCGGCGAGCGAATGCCGATCTGCACCATACGGACGGGATCGACGATCCCCTCTTCGATTGCGTGAAAGAACACCGATCCATGCGCGTAGGGCTGCCCGAAATTATCGGGCCATGTGTCCACGTGCGCGTCGAAATGAATCAGTCCTACCGGCCCGCCCGTCCGCTTCGCTTGCGCACGCAGTAAGGGCAGCGTAATTCCGTGCTCGCCCCCGAGTGCGATCAGGTGCGAAAGCCGTGCCGCCTGATGCTCGATGGCGGCAAGGCTTGCCGGAATGTCACCGAGTGCGATGCGAAAATCCCCGATGTCCGACAGGGAGAGGCTTGCCGGATCGATCCACGACACTGGGTGCGCGCCGTCCACCAACATGCGGCTGGCCGCGCGGATCGCCTGCGGCCCGAACCGAGCGCCGGCGCGGTTGGTGGTGCCGATATCGAGCGGGATGCCGGCGACAACGAAGTCTGCATCCCCGTCACCTCGGCCGCGCCCGAGAAACCCGTGTGCCGTAGCGAAGGTCGGTGTCGCGGTAATCGGTCGTCTCCCTGTTCGCGCGAGATGCGCAATCATAATCAGGCAGCGTGGCACTCCAACTCGTCGATGGCGCCACCCGGCATCCTTCGGAGCCGAGGACGACGCCGAACGGGATCGTCTTTGAAAAGACCGACAAACGGCGACCCGTCAAGAAAGCAGCGCCGCGGCGCTCCGGCAAGGTCGATCAGGATTGGGGCCCGGATCCCGCGGGTCCGTCAAGTCGTCGCTACAAACCCTGACCACATGTCTAATTTCTGCCCAGTACCTCTGCACAGAGGTTTTGCCCGGTTGGATGACGGGCTACCACGAAGTGTCTGTCCGCCGGGCTGAGGCTCTGTGCGGGACAGCCGGTTCCGACCCATTGCGGCCCCTTGCGCGCCGTCCGATGATGGCTGGAACGGTTGAGCGAAGGTCCGCCATGACGATTATCAGTCACATCACACTCGGAACAAATAACAAGGATAGATCGGCAACATTCTACGATGCTGTGTTGGGCGCGCTTGGCTTTGTTAGACTTTCAAAGCCACCGGAAAAACCTCTCGCGTATGAGAAGAACGGTGAAATGCCGACAATCTTTATTTATACACCGGAGAATGGCCGCCCTGCGACATGGGGCAACGGCACCCACATCGCGGCCGAGTCTAGAGAGCAAGTTCACGCATTCCATCAAAACGCCCTGTCCCTTGGGGGACACGACGAAGGAAAGCCGGGGCCTCGTCCTCATTATGGTAACAACTATTATGCTGCCTACGTCCGCGACCCCGATGGAAACAAGCTGCAAGCTGTATGTTATGCCGAGGGTTGAATAGACCTTTCGGAGGCGTGCTATATCTGCTCTTCCATCCTGCGACGTAGGCGGCATGCCGATGCTTGTCAGCGCCGACTACACCCAGACCGATCTAAAGCCGTAGGAACGCATACCCAGAAGCCCGCCGTTGGCGCCAAGGGCCGGAATCGACCCAAAGCGGCTGTGTGGTGGCCGGACCGGCTACAGCCGGGATCGACCCTAAAGCGACATTCACGCAAACCACGCGGGGCACCGTCAAAGGCAAGTGCGATTGCCACCGAGTCCGCTCCCACAGGGCCGATCGGGTCTCGTAGAATGCGACAGTGCGCGACCGTCAATATTGCCCGTCGAGGAAGGCGCGCACGGCGGCGACTGTGGCGATCGGCTGCTCCTCCATCAGCCAATGCCCCGAACCTGCGATGACCAGCTCATGGACATCCGTCGCAGCGGCGCGCATGACAACCGCCATGGTCGGTCCGAAGGACTTCTCGCCGCCCACCGCCAGCACCGGCATCGTCAGCTTGCCCTGGGCAAGAAAAGCTTTGTTGTCGATGACATCTTGGTCGAAGGCGGCGAACTGGTTGAAGCCGGCGCGCATCGCGCCGGGCTGGGCATACAACCCGGCATAGTGTTCGCGTGCGGGCTCGCTAAACGACTTCGGATCAGCCGAGAACTCGTTCCAGAAGCGATCAAGGTAGATGCGTTCGCGTCCGGCAACCAGCCGCTCCATGTCAGGGCCGCCGAACCGGAAGTGCCACAGCAGCGGATTCTTGAGCACCTCTTCCCATGGCCCGATTCCCGGCAGCGGCGCGTCCATGATGACGAAGCGGGTGACCCGGCTCGGATGCTGCGTCGCGAAGGCGTATCCCACCATATTGCCGATGTCGTGGGTGACGAGGTCCGCCCCCTCGATCCCGAGCACGTCGAGCAGGCCGGCGACATCCTGGCCCTGTGTCTTCTTGTCGTACCCACCGTCGGGGCGGGAGGAGAGGCCCATCCCGCGTAGGTCGGGGGCGACAACCGTGTGGTCGCCCGCAAGCTCCGCTGCGAGGGGCGCCCACATGTCGCCGGTCTCACCATAACCATGGAGCAGAATGGCCGCCGGTCCCTGGCCGCCGACCCGCACATGCAGCGTCGTGCCATTTGTCCGAATGTCCTGGGTTCGGAACCCGGCTGGAAACGGATGGACATCTGTCGCGGCGGGCATGGTATCCCTCCATGAGGCCAGGAGCCGCCTTCGGCCATCCTACTGCTGCCTCGACCGATATATGCCACTCCGTCCCGGTGAATGCTCGGTATATCTCAGTGGCACATCCGCTTTCACCGGGACGGTAGTGGTCAGGCCGTCCGGCCCGAACCGCCGCGCGCGATCTCACCAGCAACAGGCCCAGCACGTTGGTATCGAAGTGTCGATTGAATTCCAAGACCGAAAGACTCTCGATCGGCGGCGGGGCATCAATCGCGGCATCGTTGACGAGCACATCGTCACGCTTGCACCGATGGCAATTGCCTTACCGCCGGCCTCCACGATGTCATCTACGATTCGGCTCGCGCCATCCTTGCTCGACGAGTAGTTGACTACGACCGACGCGCCTTCAGCCGCGAGCCGTTTCGCGATACCCGCACCGATCCCTTTCGAAGCACCGGTGACGATGGCGATCTTATCGGTGAACCTTGCCATGGTGGCGGTTTCCTATTCAGTCGTTTCGATCGAGTTGGTGAGCGGCGCAACCCCCATGCCATAGACCTCGTGTCCCGTATCGATCAGCCGACCCCCACTCTGGATGGCCTGCTTGGGCGTTGGGTGCATGGCGATGTAATGACACGACGATTGACAGCTTACCCTGCCACGCGATGTCGCGGGGGAGTCCCACGTTAGCGGAAAGCAGGCGTGCCATCACGGCGCCATGGGATGCATGCGTTCGACCACTTCATCGGTCGACAACACGGCATGGGCAAGAAATTGGTAGTTGATCATCGCCGCTTGATAGCCGTCACCCCATACCGGATGACGCGGTCCAGCGGTTGCGTCCTTTACAATCGCAACCTCAAAGCCTTGTTCGAGAAGGTCGCGCAAATGCGACTCAACGCAGATGTTTGCCAGCATGCCTCCCAGGAGAACCTTGCTCATCCCCCGTTTGCGCAGCTGCAAGGTAAGATCATTGGTCTGCGGGCCCCAGACTTTGTGCGGACTGACGACGATCGTTTTTCCGTAAGAGGGGCAAAATTCCGGGCGGGGGCTGATTTTTTTCTTGCCCCGACGCGGGGCGGTACGATTCAGGCTCACTGTGGTCGTCCCGCCCGACATCGATGGTCTGCCACCGGCCGAGCTGAAGCAGCTGGTAGTGAAGCTGCTGGAGGAGAATGCCGAGCAGAGACGCGTGATAGCGGAGCTGCGCGACGAAGTTGCGCGGCTCAAGGGCCTGAAGGGCCGGCCGCCGATCAAACCGAGCGGTATGGAGAACGCCACCGCGCCGAAACCAGGCGGGAAACGCGCCCGTCGCCGCGGCCGCGGCAAGGCAACGCCACGGGTCAACGTCGAGGAGCAGATCCTCAAGGCGGAAGTTTCCAGCCGGCTCGCGATTTAAGGGCTACGAAGACTTCCTGGTGCAGGACCTCGAGCTGCGGGTGCGGGTGATCCGCTACCGGCGCGAGCGCTGGGTCACTCCGGATGGGCGGACGGTGATCGCCCCATTGCCGCCCGGTGTGAGGGGGCACGTCGGGCCGGAGTTGCGCCGCTTCGTGCTGGCCCAGTACCACCAGGGACAAGTCACGGTACCGCGTTTGCTCGCGCTGCTGCAGGCGATCGGCGTCGGCATCTCGAAGCGACAGCTTGTGCGACTGTTGATCGACGGGCAGGAGGAGTTCCTGGCGGAAGCGCGCGATGTGCTACGCGCCGGGCTCAAGACGGCGAGCTGGATCACGGTGGATGACACCGGGGCGCGGCATAAAGGCGCCAACGGGGTGTGCACGCAGATCGGCAACGACAACTTCGCCTGGTTCGGCACGACGGGGAGCAAGAGCCGACTGAACTTTCTCGATCTGCTGCGCGCCGGCCACACCGATTACGTGATCAATGACGCGGCGTTGAGCTACATGCGTGAACGGGCACTGTCCGGGTCTGTCATCGCTCGCCTGGCGGAGCACCCGGACAAGCAGTTCGCCGACACGGCGGCCTGGCAGGCACATCTCGAGCGACTTGGCATCACCGAGCTGAGGGTGACCCCCGACCCGGTGCAGATTGCCACTGAGGGCGCGCTGTGGGGCAGCATCCACTCGCATGAATTTCTGCGCGAGGCAGTGGTCGTCAGCGATGATGCCGGCCAGTTCGATGTTGGTCGGCACGCGCTCTGCCGAGTAGGTGGGGATGTTACCACCCCCACCCCTCACAGACCCGGACGAGCAGGTTTCCCGCATCCGGTTCTTCACGAGAGAGTTTCGCCAGCGGCCGTGTAGCGATGAACGCTACCTCGCGCCGCCGCCTCGCCAAGTCGGCTATCCGTCGTCCTTGTGTGGACAGGTTTGCGGGGTTCAGTGTCCCCTCCCGTGTTTCCGGCCAACGGTTCTCTCTCCGTGGCGCCTCCCTTCCCTCCATCGGGTCCCGGTGAGTCCCGGTTCCCCGACCTCACGAGTACTATGAAGGCGCTACGACTTCCTGCGCGTGCATTCCCGGCCCCTTATGGATTCGGTTCCGGGCTCCACATGCTCCCCCGTCTTCGTGTTCGCCGAAGCGCTCCCGGCGCGGCAGGGGGCCGCCTCCGGACCTGAGCTCTTTGGTCAGCCGGTATGCCCCTCTCCGGCAGTTTGCACATGGGCACGCACGGGATCTCTCAGGTTTCCTGGCGTTCCATCCCGTACCTCTGCCCGGCTCTCAGACCCCGGCCGGATCGGCAGGACCTCGCCATTTGCAGTCCTGTCGATGCTGCCCCCGGACCCAACCAACCCGACAACGCGTCGCCGCGGCCAGTTGCGCGCCCGCTTCGACCGCATCTTCCGCCGGCACACTGGGTTCGCCACCCTCGATCGGCTGCTCGCCCGGCTGCACGCCAACAAGGCTGAACTGTTGGCTGTGCTCGATCATCCGGACATCCCGTTGCACACCAACGGCTCGGAAAACGACATCCGCTGCCAGGTGACGAAGCGAAAGGTCAGCGGCGGCACGCGCAGCGATCTCGGGCGCGACTGTCGCGATGCCTTTCTCAGCTTGGCCAAAACCTGCGCCAAGTTGAGTGTGGCGTTCTGGGATTACCTCGGCAGCAGGCTTGGCGTCGCCGGACAATCGACCGTGCCGCCGCTGCCGGAACTCATCCGCTGCCGCGGACAGCCAGCGTAGCCGCCGCTGCCCGCAATTTTGCTCCTCTTACGTTTTTCCGTCTTCGATGTAAGGCTTGAAGCGGTCCAGCCAATCCGCGCCCGAGTTCGCAAACCCCGTCAAACTTCAGCGGTCCGGTTCGGCCAAACGAGTGTGTCTTGAACTCGTCTGTTTCAAGCGGCCCGTTAAAATTCCAACCGTTATCCGTCGGATAGAAATAGTGCGGCGAGATGAACACCTCGAATCCGTTCGCCTTCGCCGCCTTGAAGATCCGCTCCATGTTCTCGACGGTGCGGTTCTCGGTGACACTCGCGCCGACCGCTCCCCAGTTTGCCCCCTTTTCGCTCAGCACGTCGTTTTGTGGATCTAAAAAACCACCGCCGTGTCGGTCCCCCGGATGTCCATGGTTCGCTGCTCCTCATTCGTCTAGAATCTGGTTGGGCTGAAAGCCCTTCTAGACCCCATGTAGCACCCCTGGTCAGCTTACACGACAGCACGGCTGAGGGCAGCCGGGCGAATGACCGCTTTCCACCCAGGGCCGACCTCGCGAGCCGACGGTCCCGGACTTCGGGCTGTGTTTTGCGGTTAGCATGCTATCGAGGCCTGCACGCGTGCCGGATTGCCGAAGGCAGTAGCCCCGGCAGGCACATCGCGGGTAACCACGCTGCCGGCGCCGATCAGCGCATTATCACCGATGGAAACGCCTGGCAGGATGATCGCTCCCGCTCCGATCCAGACGTTGCGCCCGATGTGGACCGGGCGGCCAAACTCCAGGCCAGAGGCTCGCCCCGCCGTATCGCGCGGATGGTCGGCCGCCAGGATCTGCACCCCCGGCCCGATCTGCGTGCGGTCACCGATGGTGACCTCAACGACATCGAGGATCACGCAGTTAAAGTTCAGGAACACGCCAGCACCGAGACGAATGTTGAAACCGTAGTCGCAATGGAACGGCGGCCGGATCACGGCGCCGTCTCCGACAGCGGCGAAGCGTTCCACCAGAAGCTTGAGCCGCTCGGAGGGGGCCATGTCGAGTGCAGCGTTGTAGCGCGCGAGCCACCTGTGCGTCGCCGCCAGGTCTGCATGGATTTCGGGCGCGTTGGCATCATACAGTTCCCCGGCAAGCATCTTGTCCTTCTCCGTGCGCATCATGCATCCCCTGCTTGCGGTCCGCCCGCCCTGGCAGCTAACCCGGCTCGTCTGGCGCGCCCCATGTAACACCAATGTCGGCTGCCCATCGGATCCGACCATTCGAGCCCGGGCCAGGCCGAACGGGCGCATTCGACCCTTTGCGGTCAATGCATCTTATCGAGGCGAACGGCCCTTCCTGACCCATACCCTTCTTTTGTCCGCTCCAAGGTCCCTCCAAAGCAGCCATTCGAGAGAGGGAAACCCGGTCGGTAACATCTGGTCGCGCCAGACATCAATCGTTGCTGGCACACACAGCGATTATTTGTTGTTGCTGAACTGTTCGCGCCGTCCCCATAGCGATGCACCGCCAAGGCGGTAGACCTCTAGTCCAGCAAAGCGAGCATCCCGCAGATTTAACGCGATAGGTTGAAGTCGGTTGTGCCATGGAGTGCCGGAAAGGTTGTCACGCACCGCGCTGGTGACGAAGACGCTTCCTTCGTCATCTGTCCGTGCCTCTCCCGAGGCTTCCACTACGCGCGCGGCCACCAGGAGTCCCTCGCCATAGAGAAAAGATCGATACGCGTTAATCTTGCCACGGTGCAGGGCGATGTTGATGCCACAACCGGACCGCTCCTCGCGACTTGCTGCCTCCCAGTCTTGGCTGAGCCGCTCGGCTGCGGCTATCACTTGGAAAACTTCACGGAATGTTACGCAGCAGGCATCGCCGATGCTGAAGCGGATCGTGCCCCCAAACGCATGCGCCGCTCTATGAGTTAGCGCGTTAAGCGTATCGAGTAAGCGTTCGATTGCTGTCACCGGTAAGGTTTCGGTGAGCCGCATGAATCCGTGCAAATCGCCAACGAGGATATGGCTCGTCAGCGGAAACTGTGGGTGCTTCGGGGGTATACCGAGGGCTAGTTTTATCACTCAGCCGGCCGGCTGGTGGATTTGTGGACAACACAAGCGCGTTGCCCACAACCCCACAGCCGCCACATCGGCAGAAGCGGAGATATCATCCGCCACCACGGCAGGCATCTTTACGCCTCATCGCGGCTGATCTCAGGGTCTGTCAGGAAGCGGAACAACTTGCGGCAGGTCGTGTCGAAGGAGCGCTGCGCGGTGTCGGACTGACCATGGGAGAGCAGCGGCCCGCCATCGTCGCCGATGAGGGTGAGGACGACCTGCTTGATTGGCCGCCTCCGGAGGTCGCTGTCCATCTGCAATCGGCTGATGACCTCACCGCCGAGAGCCCAGACGTTGTCGCGGTGTCGGCGCAAGGTTTGGCGTGATAGCTGCAAAGCCAGCAGGTCGCGCAGGAACGGCTTGAAGCATTCCACCATCCGCCGGCCAGGCGGAATATCGCGCGCCTCATACGCCCAGCTGCGAGGCCACTGATCGAGGTCCGGACAACAGGTCTGCAAGGGATCGGCAGCAGCCCGTTGCGCCGGTACGCTGTCACGTCTGCCGGCAACTCCTTTGGGTCCCGCTGCCATGCGGCTGATCTCCCTGCTGAACCACTACCAGCACTTTCCTGGGTTCGTTTACGAGAAGGCGCGACATTGCGCCGAAAGCCGAACCATCGAGATCAGCGTGCGGCCCCGCCGCGGCTCGAGACCGGTGTGCTCGGGCTGTCGCAAGCCGGCGCCGGCCTATGATCACCTGAGCCTGCGCCGGTTCGAATTCGTGCCCCTCTGGGGCTGCATGGTGGTGTTCCTCTATTGCATGCGACGGGTCGATTGCCGGGCCTGCGGCGTGCGGGTCGAAGCGGTCCCCTGGGGTGTCGGCAAGCACCAGCTGACCAAGGCCTACATGCTGTTCCTGGCGCACTGGGCGAGGAAGCTGTCCTGGCAGGAGACCGCCGGGTCGTTTCGCAGCACCTGGGACAAGGTCTGCCAGTCGGTCGAGTATGTCGTGCAGTGGGGGATCGAGCACCGGCAACTGGGGCCGATCGTGGCGATCGGCGTCGATGAGATCCAGTATGCCAGGGGACACAAATACCTGACGCTGGTCTATCAGATCGAGCAGCAGTGCACGCGCCTGCTATGGATCGGTCGCGAACGGACGGTGGAGAGCTTCGAGCAGTTCTTCACCCTGATCGGCGAACCATTGGCTGGGCAGATCGAGTTTGTGTGCTCGGACATGTGGCAGCCTTATCTGAAGGTGATTCGTGAGCGGTGCAGCCAGGCCATCCACATCCTCGATCGCTTCCATATTGTCGCCAAGATGAATGCCGCGCTGGACCAGGTGCGTGCCGCCGAGGCTCGCCGGCTGGCCCGGGACGGCTATGAGCCCGTCTTGAAGAAGACCCGCTGGTGTGTGCTCAAGCGCAAGGCCAACCTGACCGAGCATCAACGCTTCCGCCTGCGCGATCTGCTGCGCTACAACCTGCGGACCGTACGGGCCTATCTGCTGAAGGAGGACTTCCAGCAGTTCTGGGACTATGCTTCGCCGAGTTGGGCCGGCAAGTTCCTGGATGAATGGTGCGGTCAGGTCATGCGCTCCCGCATCGAGCCGATGAAGAAGATCGCCAGGACGCTACGCTCGCACCGCGCGCTGATCCTGAACTACTTCCGCGCCAGGAAGCAGCTCTCCAGCGGTGTGGTCGAGGGTCTGAACAACAAGGCCAAACTGACCATGCGAAAATCCTACGGGTTCCGTACCTTCCACGTCACCGAAATCGCCTTGTATCATGCACTTGGTAAGCTGCCGGAACCCAACGTCGCCCACAGATTCTTCTGACGAGGCGAGGATATAGGTGTCGGCGATGATTTGGGTGCGATGCCGCTGCTCGACCCGATACACAGGGATAGGCTCGGCAAAGCCCTTCAGCTGGAAACTATCGGCGAGTGCTGTTTGTATTTCGGATGAAGTCAAAGCGAGACGAGCCGCCGATGTGAGATAAATCTCGTCCGCCGGCGTGATCGCTTCAATGCGGACGACGAGCGCTAGCCCATGTTTCCCCTTCGGGTCCGGCAGGCTGAGCCGGTCCCATTGATTTTGCTTGATCCGGAGGTCGTTTTCCCGGTTTTTCGCGAAAACGTAGTGACAGAGATTCGCTGAAATTGGCGAATTTTCCTGCTTGTAGCACTCGGATTCTTATTGCTATCCGCAGGGCCAGATATTGGGGAAGCGATGTTCCTGCGCGTGGTTCGCGCCGCCGGCGGCGCCGGGGTGACGCACGAGTATGTGCGCGTCGTCGAAGCCTTTCGCGAGAAGGGCAAGACACGGCATCGCACCATTCTCAATCTCGGTCGCCGCGACGTGCTGGCGGCGCATCTCGACCTCGGCAAGCTGACGCGCCTGTTGCACGGCAAGGCGGTCGCTGCCGCCCCCGCCAGCGACCTCCGGCCCGATCAGGTGCAGGCGGTCGCGGCCTGGGATTGGGGACCGACGCTGGTGGCGCGCCACTTGTGGCGCGAGCTCGGGCTCGAGGCGACACTCGACCGGCTGAGCAGGCCCGGCCATCGCGATGTCAGCACGCTGAGCGACCGTGCTTTGCTGCTGGTGGTCAATCGCCTCACCGCACCCGGCAGCGAGCATGGGCTGGCGCGTTGGCTGGAGACCGACTTCGTCTGCGATCGCGACGGTCGGCGTTGGCTGGCGCAATGGCGCGACGAGACCAGGCGCAAAGCCAGCCGGACGCCGCGGGTGCAGGTCGAGCTGCGCCAGCTCAAACAGTGGTACCGAACGCTTGACCAATTGCTCAAACGCAAGGCGGCGATCGAGCATGCGCTCTATCTCAGGCTGCGTGATCTGTTCTCGCTGCAGATCGACGTGGTGTTCTACGACCTCACCTCGACCTATTTCGAAGGCAAGGGACCAGCGGAGCTCGGCGCGCATGGCCACAGCCGCGATGGCAAGCCGCGCAACCCGCAGGTGTTGGTCGGCCTGGTCTTGGTCGACGGCTGGCCGATCGCGCACCACGTGTTCGCCGGCAATCGGCGCGATGCCATGACCGTCTCCGATGTGGTGCATGATCTGGAGCAACGCTTCGGCATCAAGCGCATCGTGTTGGTGGGCGACCGCGGCATGGTTACCAGCCAGAACCTCGATGAGCTGCGCAGCGGCGGTCATGGCTATATCGTCGGTCGCAATCGCCGTCGCAGCGGCGAGATCTTCGACTATATCCAAAGCGCCACCGGAGCGTGGATCGAATGCCCGTGCGGCATCACTGCCGGCGAGAAGCCGACACCTCCAAAGACACTGGTTCAGGAAGTCACCTCGAACAGACCCGGTGTCCGCGTGTTTGTCGTTCATTCCGAGGAGCGCCTGGCGTTCGAGCAGGCGCAACGCGTCAAGGCCATGGATCGCGTGCGGAGCAAGCTCGACAAGCTGGCGCGTCGCGTTGCCAGCGGAAAGCTGAAAGCCCCCGAGAAGGTCGGCGCCGCTGCCGCCGCCATCCTGACCCGCCATCACGGTCACCGCTACTACGACTGGCGCTATGAGGACGGGGTTTTTCGCTTCTTCGAGCATCCCCTCCACTTCGCCAGGGAGAAGGCGTACGAAGGCAAATACGTCATCCAGACCGAAGAACCCAATCTGTCCGCGGTCGAGGCGGTGCGCCTCTACAAAGAACTCGCCGACGTTGAACGCTCTTTTGCCAATCTCAAAGACGTCATCGACATGCGGCCGATCTATCATCAGACTGACGCCCGTGTGCAGGCCCACATCTTCGTCGCCGCATTAGCTCACTTGCTGCACCGGGCCATCGAAAAGAAGCTCAAGGCTGCACATCTCGACCTCTCCGCAACCGAGGCATTGACGGCTCTCAAATCTGTCCGAGTGGTCGATATCGATCTCGGCAACGGCACCACAAAACGGTCGGTCACACGGGGCACACAGCGCGCCGCCGCGGTGCTCAGCGCCCTCGGCATCACCGAGCTTGATCCGCCAGTCCCGCCAAAATCGGCCCAAACCGTGATGTAGTGCCAAACCGTCTCGCCAGGCCAAGCAAAATCAACGACTTATGAGCGCGCAAGGGAAACATGGGCTAGCGTATCGCCGATCAAATCGCCTTCCTGCAACGCGACATCGCCGAGCCCGATCACAACCCGCATTGACAGCCGGTCATCCCCCTTGTTTGGCTGTGCCAATCTGAGCGCAGCCTGCATGGCGATTGCCGATTTGACAGCGGCGGTAACACTTGGGAATTCCAACCAGTAGCCATCGCCGGCTGGCTTGACGATTTGACCACCCTGATCGGCTGCGTGACGCGCCACAAATGCGCGATGCTCAGATAGAAGTGCCTGTAGATCGGCCGCCAGCAGCGCACGGAACCTTGGCGTAGAGCCGGCGATATCGGTCTTCATCAGGACTGTGGTTCGGAGCGGTGCCATCGGGAGGACGGAAGTATACGCGCTCAACACACGCAAAGCCAGTTTGGACGCATGATCGGCTGGACATATGCCCGTCTGCCGTCAGTCTAGAAGCTTGCCGGCCTGATGTCCGGTCTCAGCATCACCTCAATAGCAGCACCTCGCTCAGAGGCATCACTGGTCCGCCGAATTCGGCAACGACAGCTATCCACCCAAAGCGGCGGCCCAAACGGAACATACTCTGCGGCCGGGCCGGGGCGGCGTGGAGCCGTAAGGCCAGAGGATCGCTGCCGTGTTTGGCTGGCAAGCCAGCGCATTTACCAAACTCAGCAGCGCCGCTGCAGCCGGTGAGCGGCCTCTGGTCTCGCGACAGGCGTCGATCCGGCCTCGAATAGAGGTGTGAGAGCAGGCGCCTACGCGCAATATTGCGATTAGCGCTCACCCGACACCGAATAGCACCTGGCGGGTTGCACTCCGCAGCACATCCGCAAGACCTGCCGGAGTAACAATGGCCGCAGCCTCCTCGGGCGCGAACCATCTTGTTACCCGCTCCGATTTCTCCGGCCATTTGCGAAGCTGCCGTTCCACCGCGAACAGGAACACCGACACCTCGCAGACCACCGCGCCGAGCGAGGTCCTCTGCTTCTCGTAGCGGTAGAATCCCACGGGCTCATCACCGACGACAGTACCGATCAGCCCAGCTTCTTCGTATGCCTCCCGCGCGGCAGTGGCGGCGGCCGTCAGCTTTCGGATGGGCCACCCTTTGGGAATGATCCAGTCGCGACGCCCTCTGGTCGTCACAAGCAGGACCCTGATCTCCCCCTCCGCGGCGATCGAGAATGGCAGGGCGCCATGTTGGTACAGCACCGCGTTATTGGCGATGGCCATATGGACCTACAGATGCGTTCCCGCCCTCCAAAGCATGCTCGTCCGCGTCGGCACAACCCCCTAAAAACCTGGGTCGGTCAATTTGGGCCAGGGTGTCGGCACGGTCCTGAATTGACGCCAAAGCTTGGGCAGCGCCTTCCCGACTGCGATACGGTCACGCGCCTGCCAACCCATCACCACGCCGATAGTCCGCTGTACGTCTGGCGCGACCGGATCACGCGCAAGCGCGTCGAGGAATGGCCAAGCCATCGAGGCATCGTTGTCATGACCAAGTGCATCTTGAAGATGCGCCAAGCATCCAACGTAATCTTGGGCTTTGTCGTTCCCGCCAAGTAGTCTCTGGAAGAACTCCGTCGCGTAACGAAGCTTCTTCAGGGCTATTCTGAGGTCGTGGCGGGCCTCGGGCTGCAGATGCCGGAAATGTGCGCCACGTTTCAGGGCGTTGCGGTGCAGCCGCGTCAGGACTCGACCAGCAAATCTCGGTGCCGGTTCCAGCAGCGCTGCGAGCGATCGGTTGCGCAACTCATTCCTCCAACCGCGCAACTCAATCCAATGCCGCAAGGACAGCTGGAACCGGTTGTAACGCTGGCTCGCGAGCGCCTCCCGCAAGGGGGCATATGCCGCGAGGCGATGGGGCTCCGCAGCTTGGCGGAGGCCGTCGAAATCGAGGATATCTGACCTGAGGGCTTCCAAGGGCCCGTTCAGTGTCTCCGAGATCAACACATCCCAATCACGCACCGCGCCGAGCAAATCCGCCAACCATTTTCCCTCCGCATTGAAGGCCTGGAGCGTTGGTGAGCACAATTCGCGGTGTAGCAATGCGCAGGCCGTTCTCATGCGACGCAATGCAACTCGCATCTGGTGCACACCTTCAGGATCACCCCCGCTTTCAGCCACGGCCTGATTCGCGAGAAGATGATTCTGGCAGGTAGCAAGTAATATGCTGATGATGTCATCGACCGTGTGCTCGATGCTGATGGCTGGCACACTCGCCTTCGTCGCCTTTAGCGCCACACCGAATGCCAGGTCGTAGCCTCGTTCTGCTTTGCTCCGCGTGCCGATCCTGACCGGCGCTATATCGAGCAGCTCAACGCCAAGGTCGTACAGCACCGACGGGGCGCCGGACTTCAACTCGAGTTCGATTTCGCTCAGCGGCTCATGACGCTCGCCGGCTTCGATGGAGCCCTCATCGAAGGCAACTTCAACGACGGCCCCAAAGAAATCAAGGCGTTGAGTCCGGCGACGGACCTTTGTTACGAAGATCTCGTCGAGCGCAGCGGGCATGATGTTGTCAAGCGGGGCGCCGATTTCGGACACCGGCAACAACGCGAGATCGGGCGCAAAACTGTCGACTGCCGTTTCCCACTCTCCGCGGACAAACGGCTGTCCATCAACCGATCCGCGCTTGAGGGTCTGCACATACCTTTTTCCGTCGCGCCTCACCCGCAGCGACATGCCGTGGCTGAACAGGTTGCGGTCTGCCGTGTCGTAGTAGACCGATTCGAGCCGGCGGCTCACGCCTCCGTTGCAGGCACGCCGGGCTATGATTGATGCCTCACGGAGTTGTTCCAACGCCCCAGCCGGGGCGAGCAATTTCAGCTCGACCTCTTCGTTCGCGTTTGACCCCGAACCGTTTGAAACCTCCGCGGCTCCGCTTCGCGGTGCCCGAGGGACCTGTTTGTCCAGCATTGGCCGACCTCGGAATCATTGTGTGTCACTTCTATGACAGAAGCCGGTCCGTTACAAGCTGATACACCTCGATGCTGCTGGCTCCATTCCAAGTCGGGTAGTCAATCCCGCATGTCTACTGCTTGCGCACACCCATAGAGAAGCCCGGGCGTGCCGTCCCGTTCGGGCCAGCCGCGCGCTTGACTACGGGAGCGAGTGCGTCGGGCACAGGTCTATCTGATTGCCGCGTTATCCAGCGTTTTCAATCAGGTGAAGCGCGCTCCTTCCGTGACGGACAGATTTTGGCGACAGGCGTCGATCAAAGGTCGCCAACTGGCCCTCGTTGGCGACGGCAAGCGCCAAGAGGTAGGTGTCGGTGACCTGCCCGGGCGTCGCGATCTGATCGACATCGACGAGATCGGAATCCACCAGGCTGAGGTCATCCTTCCAGAAGATATGCCCCGCGAGCGCGCGTAAGCGTGCCACGATCGGCGCGACCGCGGCTGGCGAGCCGGCTGAATTGGGGTATCTCGGGTGACCGGCGATGCGCATGACGCCGTTCTCCGTGAGAGGACAGGTCGCCCATGATTCCGCGCCCCTCTCGGCGAACCATTTGTGGGCGGCTTCGTGGCCAACATGGGTCGGGTCGATCAAGGCGATCAGCACGTTGACGTCGGGAAGAAAAGTCACAGCAGCTCGTCACGGAGCGCATTGACGATTTCGGCCGTGACGATGACGCCCGCCCTCCGCACCGGCAGCAGTGGTACGCCGTTTCGTTCCGCTGCGACGACCGGCGGTCGCAGCGAATTGCGCGCCAGCTCGGAGACCACTTGGCCGACAGTTTTGTTCTTCTGGCGCGCGATGGCCTTCGCTGCCGTAAGGACATCGTCGTCGATGGCGATGGTGGTCCGCATTACGAGCTCCCTTATATGCATCAAGCATCATGCATCAACGGCGTCGCCACGTCATCGCCCTCCGAATGCTGTGAGGGGCCCTTCAGGTCCCGTTGAGGGCAGGACGCTCGTCGCCAGTGTCCAGGCCGCATTCCGTCCCTTCCGCCAAGCGCGATCCGCCACGACGCGAAGCGTGGTATGTGCGCCGCCGTTGCCTGACCAGCAGGTCGCAGGTTGGGCTCGGCCCCTGCTGGCAAGCGCGCACCCTCTTGCGTCGCAGGACCCCTATCCAAGCCGCGCCGGATAGACCGTAACGGCATGGTTCATCGGCCCATGCCCGGCCCCAAACCCAGGCGCCGCCGCGATCGCCGCCTGCACATAGGCCCGCGCGCGCTGCACTGCAGTGCTCAGCCCCATCCCCTGCGCCAGCCCGACAGCTACAGCACTGGCCAGAGTGCAGCCCGTGCCATGCGTGTGGCGCGTCACGATCCGCGGCGCCGCGAATTCCTCCACTCCGGACTCGGTCGCCAACAGATCGAAGACCGTATCACCCGGCAAGTGTCCGCCTTTCAGCAGAACCGCCGGCACGCCGAGCGTCAGCAACGCCGCCGCCGCACGGCGCATTGCATCCAGGTCGGGGATCTCCATCCCGGCCAGCGCCTCCGCTTCCGGCAGGTTCGGAGTGATCAGCGCGGCCATGGGCAGCAGACGGCGCTTGAGCACGGCAATGGCATCCTCAGTCAGCAACCGCGCCCCGCTCTTGGCGATCAGCACCGGATCGATCACCACCGGCGGACGGTGTGCCCGGGACGCCAGCTCCGCGGCGACCGCCTCGACTACGGCAGCGTCCGCCAGCATCCCGGTCTTGATCGCATCAGCACCGATATCGTCCAGCACGACCGCCATCTGCCGGCGCACGAAATCCGCCGGAACCGGCAGCACACCGTGAACTCCTGTCGTGTTCTGCGCGGTAAGCGCAGTAATGGCCGTCGCGGCATAACCGCCCAGCGCGGTGATTGTCTTGATGTCGGCCTGGATACCAGCCCCGCCCCCGGAATCGGATCCGGCGATGACCAGCACTCGGGCCAACGCCGCCACCAACGGATCAGGCCGGACCGGTACGCAACTCGGTCGCGCAGGTGATGATCGCACAGAGATCATCGACCACGCGGACGACCACCGCCTCCTCCTCGGCCTCGGCCATGACCCGGATCATCGGCTCGGTGCCGCTTTCCCGAATCAGCAGTCGGCCGTGACCGTTCAGGCTCGCCTCGGCCGAACGGATCGCCGCTTGGATCTGCACATCGCCGAGCGGCGACGAACCAGCAAACGGAACGTTCTTCAGCCGTTGCGGCAGCGGGGTGAATACGCGGCAGACTTCACTCGCCGGCCTTCCTTGCTCGACGACCACTGCCAGCACCTGCAACGCAGCCACCAGCCCATCGCCCGTGGTCGCAAAATCCGACAGGATCACGTGGCCTGACTGCTCTCCGCCGACATTCATGCCCTGCGCACGCATGCGTTCGGCCACGTAGCGGTCGCCCACCTGGGTACGCTCCAGCACAAGACGGTGACCGGCAAGGAAGCGCTCCAGCCCCAGGTTCGACATCACAGTGGCGGCAATGCCGGAGCCGCGCAGCCGGTCGGTCCCAGCCCACGACCGGGCGATCAGGCCAAGAATCTGGTCGCCGTCGATCAGCTCGCCATGCTCGTCCGAAATCAGCAATCGGTCGGCGTCCCCGTCGAGTGCCAGGCCGAGATGCGCCCCGTACTCGACCACCTGGGAACAGAGGAACTCCGGCTCGGTTGAGCCGCAACCGCAGTTGATGTTGAACCCATCCGGCGCTACCCCGACCGGGATCACGGTGGCGCCCAGCTCCCACAGCACGGTCGGCGCCACGCGATAGGCGGCGCCGTGGGCGCAGTCGATGACGATCTTCAGGTCGTCCAGTCGCAGGCCGCGGGGGAACGTGGCCTTCGCTGCCTCGATATAGCGGCCGCCAGCATCGTCGAGCCGGGCCGCGCGGCCGAGATTGGCTGCCGGGGCCAGGCGCGGTCCGAGATCGCTATCCATCAGCGCCTCGATCTGCCGCTCGGTGTCGTCGGACAGCTTGAAGCCGTCGGGACCGAACAGCTTGATGCCGTTATCGTGGAACGGGTTGTGTGAGGCGGAGATCATCACGCCCAGATCGGCGCGCAGGCTGCGCGTCAGCATCGCGATCGCCGGAGTCGGCAGCGGCCCGACCAGCGTGACGTCCATCCCGGCGCCGATGAAGCCAGCGGTCAGCGCCGGCTCGATCATATAGCCCGATAGCCTGGTATCCTTGCCGATCACCACGCGATGGCGATGTGGACCGCGGGTGAACAGCAGCCCCGCGGCCTGACCCAGCCGCAGCGCCGTCTCGGCGGTCATCGGCTCGGTATTCGCCGTGCCGCGGATGCCGTCAGTGCCGAAAAGCCGTCGGGCCTGGCTCATGCGAAATCCAGAAGTTGCTTCGTCCGTTGGTGCTTTTTTTCGCTTGTAGCGATGCCGTGGCCCAAATGGAAGCAGTCGTGCTGTCAACCACTCGCGAGGACGTGCCAAATATATAGCGCCTGGATCGTTTCCGAGACGTTATGCACGCGCAGAAACGCGGCCCCTTGGGCGACCGCGAACAGCCCGGCAGCCAGAGAGCCGGCGAGGCGGTCGCGTGGCTCGCTTACGCCGGTCAGGCGTCCGATGAACCCTTTGCGAGACACACCGACCAGGACTGGAAAGCCGAGGGCCGCCAGCTCCGGAAGCCGGCGAAGCAGTTCGACCGAATGGGCGGGCTGCTTGGCGAAGCCGATGCCGGGGTCGATGGCGATCTGCTCGCGCCTGACGCCTGCCTGCAGCGCAGCCTCGATGCGCTCGGCAAGCTCCGCTGCGACCTCGGCAGCAACGTCGGAATATGACGCGTAGCCATGCATCGTCGCCGGTACGCCCCGCATGTGCATGAGCACGACCGGGCAGCCACGCGCCACCACCAGCGGCGCGGCAGCGGGGTCGTGCGCCAACGCAGAGATATCGTTAACGATCCGCGCGCCCGAATCCAGGGCGGCCGCCATTGTGGCGCTGTTGCGCGTATCGACCGAGACGGTCAGGCCCGCCCGGGAGAGGGCGCCAACGACCGGGATGACCCGCGCGCGCTCCTCCGCCGGATCCGTTGGCGAGGAAAACGGGCGCGTGCTCTCGCCCCCCACGTCAATGATGTCCGCTCCGGCTTCCGCCATCGCCAGCCCCGCCGCGACCGCGCGATCAGGATCAAGATGCACGCCACCGTCGCTAAAGCTGTCAGGGGTGACGTTCAGGATGCCCATCACCCGCGGGCGGTCGAGGCTCAGACCGACCCAGGTGCGCGGCGGCAAAACTCACCTCCCCCGCTCTGCGCGAGAGGTCGGTAAACGAAGCAAGCCGGGTGAGGGTGCCGGAGGCACGGCCGAGTGCAAACGCGGCCTATCCCGGCTGTGGCGCCGGTCCCAGCCCGCCAGCCGGCGGTGTCGGCGACGCCGTCGGGCGCCCGGTGGTGGGCACGGAGGCCCGCCGGCTCTCCGGCGCAGGCTCATCGACCACCTTCCGGATCACCGGCTCGCCACGCAGCACCGTGCGGATCTCGTCGCCGGTCAGTGTCTCGTGCTCCAGCAAGCCCCGCGCCAGCCGGTGCAACTCTTCGATGTTCTCAGTCAGCAGCCGCCGCGCCTTTGAATAGGCACGATCGATGATGTCCTTGATCTCAGCGTCGATCTCGCGGGCGGTCGCCTCGGAAACGTTCTTGGCCTGCGTCACCGAATGGCCGAGGAACACCTCCTGGCTGTTGTCGCCATAGGCGATCATGCCGAGCTTGTCGCTCATCCCCCACTCGGTGATCATCCGCCGAGCCTGGTCGGTCGCCATCTTGATGTCGCCGGCCGCGCCGTTGGAGACCTTCTCGGGACCGAAGATGATTTCCTCCGCCGCGCGGCCGCCCATCGCCATGGTCAGCTCGGACAGCAGCTTGGACTTCGACTTCGAGTAGCGGTCGCCCTCCGGCAGGCTCATCACCAGCCCCAGCGCCCGTCCGCGCGGAATGATCGTCGCCTTGTGCACCGGATCGCATTCCGGCTCGTGCATGGCGCACAGCGCGTGGCCCGCCTCGTGATACGCGGTCATCCGCTTCTCGGCCTCGGACATCACGAGCGAGCGCCGCTCGGTGCCCATCATCACCTTGTCCTTGGCGTTCTCGAACTCCAGCATGGCGACAACGCGCTTGCCCATGCGGGCGGCCAGCAGCGCCGCCTCGTTCACCAGGTTGGCAAGATCGGCACCAGAGAACCCCGGCGTGCCGCGGGCGATCACCTTGGGATCGACGTCGGACGCGAGCGGCACCTTGCGCATATGCACGCGCAGGATCTTCTCGCGCCCGTTCACGTCCGGGTTCGGCACCACCACCTGGCGGTCGAACCGGCCCGGCCGCAGCAGCGCCGGATCGAGCACGTCCGGCCGGTTGGTGGCGGCGATCAGGATGACGCCCTCGTTGGACTCGAAGCCGTCCATCTCGACCAGCATCTGGTTCAGCGTCTGCTCGCGCTCATCGTTGCCGCCGCCCAGGCCGGCGCCGCGATGCCGGCCGACCGCGTCGATCTCGTCGATGAAGATGATGCAGGGTGCGTTCTTCTTGCCCTGCTCGAACATGTCGCGCACCCGGGAGGCGCCGACGCCGACGAACATCTCGACGAAGTCGGACCCCGAGATCGTGAAGAACGGCACGTTCGCCTCGCCGGCGATGGCGCGGGCGAGCAGCGTCTTGCCGGTGCCGGGCGGGCCGACCAGCAGCACGCCCTTGGGAATCTTGCCGCCGAGCCGCTGGAACTTCTGCGGGTCCTTCAGGAACTCGACGATCTCCTGCAGCTCGCCCTTGGCCTCGTCGATGCCGGCCACGTCCTCGAACGTCACCCGGCCCTGCTTTTCCGTCAGCATCCGGGCCCGCGACTTGCCGAACCCCATCGCCCGCCCGCCGCCGGCCTGCATCTGGCGCATGAAGAAGACCCACACGCCGATCAGCAGCAGCATCGGGAACCAGGACAGCAGGTAGTGCAGCAGCGGGTTGACGTCGGCGTCCTGCGGCTTCGCGATCACCCGCACGCCATGGCTGGTCAGCAGGTGCACCAGGGTCGGGTCATCCGGCGTGTAGGTCTCGAACGTCCGCCCGTCGGTGAACTGGCCGGACACCGTGCGGCCTTGGATGACCGTATCGCGGACATGGCCCTGGTTCACCTCGTTGATGAAGTCCGAGTAGGCCACCTGGGTGGACGACGTATGCGTGGTGCCAGGCTGGAAGAGGTTGAACAGCACCACGAGCAACAGGGCGATGATCACCCACAGCGCGAGGTTGCGACCGAAGTTGCTCATGTGTGCCTGCTCGTCGTGTCTCCAGGACCCGAAATGCCCGTCATCTGCCCATGCAAGCGTCGAGCCGGCTCCCCGCTACCATCACAACATAGGGCTTCGCACGCCGTCGCGCATCCCCGAACGCGCAGTGGTCGCCCGATTGCGTTCACACAGCGAAAAAAGCCGCAACGGCGGCCGGGCGTGGTGGGCTGAACAGGATCGGCGTGGCGGCGCATGTCTGGGATGACGGGTAGCCGAGATGCGGCACCGCAACCAGCTCTCCGCCGCGGCGTAGCGCCGGAAGCGTGCACAGCACGGCGGCCGGCAGGTCCGAGCACCGCCTCAGACGCCCAGCATCGCCACCGAGCGCTCCGAGCGTGCTGCCGGGCGGCGGTGCGGCTCGCTGGCCGAGGCGGAACCGACGATCCCAGACAGCGCCGGGGACCGCAGCAATCTCCGCCTGCATGGCTGCTGCCTCGCGCACGATGAGCAGGCCTGGCCCAAGCCGGCCGGCCGCGAGCAGGCGCACCCCGGCGAAGGTCGCCGATCGTGGCGCGCTGGCCAACGCGGTGACCCGGGCGGGGTCGGGCGGGAAGTCCGCACCCGCGATCATCTGGATCAGCCCGCCGAGAGCCTCAGCGGAAATCGGAGCAGCGGGCAGCAACGCAAACCCCTCGCAACGCAACACGACGGTGGCCGCGAGTGCCGATCCGGCCGCTCTCTCCCGCCGAGACCGCTCGCGGCCCATGACATTGGCAGCAGCCACCAGTGCCGCCGTTGCCGCGCCGGTTCCGTCTCGATCCGCCCGCAGGGCGCGCAGCCGGGGCCGCAGGGCCCGCGCATCCATATTAGAGGGATCCTCGACCCACCCAATCCCGAGCGACTCCAGCGTCTCGCGCAGTCGGATCGCTGGAACCGACAGCAGCGGACGGATCAGCCGGACGAACGTGGTCTCCACCACAGAGGCCATGCCCGCCAACCCGGCGGGGCCACTGCCCGCCAGGGCCCGCGTGATCACCGTCTCGGCTTGGTCCGCGGCATGGTGACCGAGCAGCAGGTGCAGGATGCCCTCGGCCCGACACGCCTCGCTCAACACCGCATAGCGTGCCGCCCGCGCGCGCTCCGCCAGCCCCGCCCCCGGCGCCAGCCCGGTCAGCGTCAGCACGCGTGCGGCGATGCCCCGCGCGGCCAGCCGCGCAGCGGCTTCGGCCGCCTCGCGCGACGACTCGGGCCGCAACCGGTGATCGACGACCAACGCCAGCACGGAACCTGCACGGGCCCGAGCCCAGGCGTCTGCCAGCACGGCCAGGGCCAGGCTGTCGGCGCCGCCGGAAACCGCCGCGGCGAGCCGTGGCGCCGGCCCGAACGGCCCCAGCGGCGCCATCAGAGTTGCGAACTCTGACTCAGTGATATCAGGCATCCCGGCGAGCGTGCGCGTAGGCCGTCAGCGCATAGGACAACAATGACACGGTCGGGCTGAGCACCCGCCCGCGAGCGAGTTGGACAGCTCCGATTGCGGCCAGCGTCCCGACCACCCCCGGCCTGCCGAGAGCGCGGGATGCCTGATAGGCACCCCACAAATGTTCGGCTGCAGTGCCGGCCACTCGAGAGCGGACAAGCTGGACGACGCTCAGCCCGGCCAATCCGGCCGCCACCAAGGACATCGGCGCGATCCGCGGCCTCGCGCCAATCCGAACGACGCGGCGCACCGGTGCGGCCGGGCCGGCCCCCAGCCGGAACAATCCCGCTGCGGCGGCATGCTCAGCCAGGCGCGACAACCGCCCGGCGTGATGCAGCAGGATGCTGCCGGTGCTTGGGTTCACTCGCACCGATCGCACATCCGGGGCGGCGGCCAACACCTGCCCGACACGCGCGAAATACGCCCGGTCGCCGCGTCGCGCTGGCACTCGCAACCGCGTGTGGCCGGGCACCTGATGCACCGCATAGGTGTCCGGCGGATCCTGATCCGGCTGGGGTGGCATGGATCGTGTGTCCCATCCCGTGGTGCAACAGCGCCGGTGTGGTCACCGCGTTCTCCGGCTGAGCCGGATTGGTCAGTCGGCCAGGACGGTCAGGCTGCCGATACGATCATTGCTCAAGCGGACGACGCTTTCCAGCGCATACCGAACGCCTGGATCGAAGTCGGACGGCGGATTCGGCGACCGCCGGACCAGGCGAAATGGAACTCCGCCAGTCGCTGGGAATGTCGTTGCTGCAAACCCTGTTCTGGACCGATGAGGTACCTCAGGCGGTGCGTAGCCCGGCACGCAGCGCAATTCATCTCCAGGCGAGGCAATCAACCCCACTGCCGGGAGCGTGTACTGCCGGGGAGCGGCGGCACATCGTCAAACCACCTCTCCCGCGCTGCGGGAGAGGTCGCCACGCGCAGCGTGGCGGGTGAGGGTGCCGGGAGCGAGCCCCCGATCCCCATAGCCCAATCCCTCCCGCAAGGAATGCGAAGGGAGGGGTTGAGACGCTCGCACTTCCAGCCAGAGAGGTTCGGGTTGCGTTCGCCAGAACCAAAATTACGGGCGCCAGTATTATTCTGGACCGGAGAGGGACCCCAAGCGTAGCTTGGCTCCGCAGGGAGGCAGTCGGCGGCTATAGGATGAGCGCCGGACAAATCATTGTTTACGTGATAGCAGCCGTGCTGGTCATCGCGGCGCTGGCACGACATTCATATTCGTTGAAAGCGCGTCGTATCAAAGGCAACGTCGTGCAGATGCGCGATAACACCGGTACAATCAATCAGACCTACACGGAAGCGGGCCGCGCCGAAGAAGCCGGGCCGGATCGCGTGGCATGGGCGATCGGCATCATCGGCGTGTTGGTGGCCGTGGCGCAGCTCGTGCACGACGTGTTCTGGCCGAAGTGATGCCGGGCTCGCTTTTCGGTTGGATCAGCCGCCTGAGAGCACGCGATATCGTTGGCAATGTCGTTGTCGGCGGCAACTCCGGCATCGTGTATCAGGTGTCCGGCGCCGGACCGCCGCCTGCTCCACCGACAGTTCCATGGGCCGAGGCGTTGCCCGACGCGCGTTCACCATTCGAAATATTCAACCTGCTGTCGTGGAAATCGCGCCTTGTGACAGAGCTGCACGGGCGGGAGGCGGAAAAGCGTTCTCTCCTGGACTGGGCGCGGACCGGGCCGCGGCTGCGAATTCGTTTCCTGGCTGGGCCCGGTGGCGCGGGCAAGACGCGCCTCGCAGCCGAGGTCGCCGAGGCCCTGACCGGATGGCGTGCCGGCTTCGCGGCGCTGGATCGGGCAACCACGTTGCCGCTTTCCCAGAACGGACTGTTCATCATCTTCGATTACCCCGAGGCGTGGCCGAGCGAAGTCAAAAGCCTGCTGCGGGAGCCGGCGCGCATGGCGCCTCCTCCGGCGCCGATCCGGTTGCTGCTGCTGAGCCGCAGACCAATGAACGAATGGAACCGGGTGATCGATGATTGCGGCGCCACCACGCTGTGCGATGCACAGGAGGTGGGGATCGGTGCGCTGCCGCCCGGGACCGCGCTAAGCTTGTTCCGCGACGCGGCAACCCGGTTGGCAGCGCATCGCCGGCGCGCCACACCGGTTGTGGATGAAACGCAGTTTGTGGCGTGGCTACGGCAGGAACCGGAATTGCATGCATTACCGCTGTTCATCACGGCAGCAGCGATTCATCTAGTGGATGAACCGGCGAACACGCTCGGCCTTCGCGCGGGAGAGATCGTTGGTGCGCTGATGGAACGGGAGCGAAAGCGCCTGGATGCTGCCGGTGCGGCGGTCGGTTTCCAGGCAAGTGACCGTGCACCTCTCGGCGGAGGTTCGCATCTGGTAGGGCTGGCGGCACTGCGCGACGGACTGGACGCGGCCACGCTGCGGCGGCTCGCAGCGCCGGAGCTGGAGATTGGCCTGCCGGCGCCGACGCAAATCGTCGATGCAGCGCGTGCGGCGCAGTTGATGCACGGCGATCGCGTCCTCGCCCCAGCACCCGATATCGTTGCGGCAGAGTTGTTGCGGCAGGTGATCAAGGATGCAGGCGATCGCGGTCCGGCATGGGTCTGGGGGACCTTGAGTGATCCCGGATCGCTGCAAGTGGAACTGATCGATCGGCGGCTGCACGATATCGTGACACTGCGCGGCTCGGCAGAGCGAGGTTTACAGGACTGCATGGTCGCGGCGGTGACCGCAAGGCCGGAGCGTGCGCAGACATGGCGCGAGTTATCGGATTCGATCGAGCGGAGTTTTCGGCTGAGCCCAGTTTCGGTGGCTGTCGCGCGTTGCTTATTGCGGGAGGTCGGGCCCGACAGCGAACGGCGGGCGCATGTCCTTATCAGCCTGTCAGTCCACCTGAGCGACGCCGGCGACAATGCGGGCGCGCTGGCGGCGATCCGCGAGGCGGTGCAGATCTATCGCCGGCTGGCGCAGGAGAATGCGGCGCGGTTCGCGCCCAATCTCGCGGGGAGTCTCATCAACCTGTCGCTCTGGCTGAGCGACGCCGGCGACAATGCGGGCGCGCTGGCGCGCTGGCGGCGATCCGCGAGGCGATGGACATTCGCCGCCGCCTGGTCCAGGAGAATGCGGCGCGGTTCGCGCCCGATCTGGCGGGGAGCCTCAACAACCTGTCGCTCCGGCTGCGCGATGCCGGCGACAACGCGGGCGCGCTGGCGGCGATCCGCGAGGCGGTGGAGAACTATCGCCGGCTGGCGCAGGAGAATGCGGCGCGGTTCGCGCCTGATCTGGCGACGAGCCTCAACAACCTGTCGGGACGGCTGAGCGATGCCGGCGACAATGCTGGCGCGCTGGAGGCGATCCGCGAGGCGGTGGAGATTTGTCACCGGCTGGCGCACGAGAATGCAGCGCGGTTCGCGCCTGATCTCGCGGTGAGCCTCAACAACCTGTCGCTCCATCGGAGCGCTGCCGGCGATAATGCCGGCGCGCTGGCGGCGAGCCGCGAGGCAGCGGAGGTTCGTCGCCCGCTGGCGCAGGTCGCACCTGATCTCGCGAGGAGCCTCAACAACCTGTCGCTCCGACCGGGCGATGCGGGCGACAACGCCGGCGCGCTGGCAGCGATCCGAGAGGCAGTAGAGACCTATCGCCGGCTGGCGCGGAAGAATGCCGCACGGTTCGCGCCTGATCTCGCGTCGAGCCTCAACAGCCTGTCGATCCGCCTGAGTGATGCCGGTGACAAGGCTGGCGCGCTGGCGGCAATCCGTGAGGCGGTGGAGACCTATCGCCGGCTGGCGCAGGAGAACGCGGGGCGGTACGGCGCGGCGTTGGAGCGAAGCCTTGCTGTTCTGCAGCGGTTGGAAGGTGGCGAGGGTTAGGTGTAGCGGCTTGCACTCATCCGCGGCCGGGCTCGCAATCATCGCAAATTTCGGCCCTTGCCTTCCTCACGGCGGCTGTTCTGCCGCCATCCAGTGTCGAGTCCCGCGGATGAGTGCGAGCCACTACAGCTACGACCGTCGCCACGCTCGCCCGCGAGTTCGTGCCAAGCCAGCCGAGATCCGGACATTCCTGACCAGCACCTTCGCAGCGGAACGAGCCCGCGAGCTCACCGACAAAATGCGGGTCGCAGGCGTGCCGCTGGGATGGCTTATCCCTCGCACAAAGCATGAGCACGCTCCTTCGATTGCGAGCATGCGGGTCGATCGCGAGCAGACTGGCAGAAAGCGCGAGCATCAGCACGCCGTCATTGGTGCAGAGCGTGAGCAGATCGCGAGCAGAGCCCCCGGTGAAGGCGAGCCGCTACAGCTAGCGGTGCCGGGCTGGGTGCGGCGATGGCCGACGGGCGCGACCGCGGCCTGACCCAACACCCTCGACCTGCGCCGCATCGCGCGGCCCGCGACCCGCCGCCGACCGACCACGGGCCGCCGCTTTCGGCCTCTCGCAACCAGATCGCCGCAAGGGCGGGGCGGAGCTCTTTTCTTTACCCGTGTCTGGCCGCGCATCGACGACGCATCAGACCCAGACCCGCCAGCCCGGCAGCACGCAGCGAAAGCGAACCAGGCTCGGGCACGGATGAGGACGTACTCACGACAATATCGTCGACCGCGAAATCAAACGCCCCCGAGCTCAGGACAACCGACGTAAAGGGTGCTCCACTGAAGGAAAGAGACCCTTCGGGAAAGGTAAATCCACCTGCTGGAATAGTCCCGGTCGCAGATGTGCTGCCGCCTGCATTGGTAGAAAATAGCATTGACGTTGTATTTGAAGGATCATTCAGGGCAAACAGGAAGCTTATACTCTTGATGGATTGGCTGAAGGCGATATCCAACGGAATATTATCGGCGCCCGCAGGACCCGGATCGAGGAGTACGTTCCCGGTCAGCGTGGAGAAAAACGTAGGCACGACCTCAAACCCTCCGGGGTCGGCAGGCGAACTGAACGTGGCGGTGATCCCGTTATTCGTGTCGGCGAACGGCGTCGCTGTGCCGAGGGTATCTGCATCAAAGTTGAACGTCGCGGTTGTCGCGGCTGCCGGATGGGTCAAAGCCAAGAGAGTTGCTATGGCCGCTGCTGCTAGGCCCGGGCGAACGGGCGATGTGCGAATAATTTTCCTCGCAATCGCCCCGGGGTCGGTCCAAGGAGAAAGGCCTCCCGTCCCATCGCGCTCACCGGCGGAATTTTTCCGCTGCCGTCCATCGTGTCCTCCACTATTGCCGGCAATACATCCGGTGTTCATCTCGAAGACGACCTTCGTTGACCGTTCGTGTCAAGTCAAGATTTTGGCGTTGCGGTGCCAGCCGCGGTCCGTGTGCGGCGGCAAGAAACCCGCTTTTCTTGCCCGACCCGGCCGCCGGTTCGTCTCACACCCTTCCGGTATCACAGCCGTAACGGCTGGTGAGGCCCGCATCGATTTGCTTCCAGCACTCCTTGCTGCCCGTTCCCCTGCTTTAGCCGCGCTAGACCGCCAGATCGCTGAAGCCCTCGCGGCATGGTGCCCTCCTCCCCTTGCGGGCTACGCGGATCGCATATGCGCGAAACGACCTCCGCCGGAGACGCCATCTCGAGCGGCCGTGCCCGCGGCAACGCCGCATGCGTCCAGCCGGTTAAAAACCACTTGGGCGGACCTTGGTGGGGCCACGGTTCGAAAAGGGTTCACACGGAAGGCCGCGGAGGACTCCATGCAGCACCGCGGAACGTCATCATATCGCCGGACGGGTGTAACCGCTCCGTGGTGCTCCGGTGCGCCAGGAAGCTGGGCGATCCAGCTGGTGCAAGTCCGGCAGCACATCGACCCGCAGCACCAGCCGCAGGTTCGACAGCATGTAGCTGTGATAGCAGTGCGACGGCCGGCCTGGCTTATGGGGATTGTAGCCCAGCTCGGCGCCGTCCTGGTGCCCGTACAAAGGTTTGATGGTGGTATCGATGTCGAGCACCCACGGCTCGCCGAGCAGCGGAGCGGTGCAATAGTCCAGGTGGTTTTGCAGCCAGGCCAGACCTGCCGCTTCGTCGATCTTCTCCAGCCCGCGGCGAACCGAGTCCTCGCTGACCACCTTGCGCATGCCGAGCAATGGCGTGTTCACCGGATCGCAACGCAATGCGGTCACATGGGCATAGCGCCGGTGCCCCGCCAGAACAGACAGCAGCACGGTGCCAAGCAGATCGCGTTTGCGCGGCGCGTTCGGGCTGCTGAACTCCAGCGGGCAGTCGGCAACCCAACTGTCGAACAGTCCGGCCTGCTTCAGGTAGTCGATGAAGAATGGCAGTTGGCCGAACGGCGTCACCGGTGCGGCGGCGTCCCATTCCACGTGCACGCGCCCGGCAAAGGTATCGGCAATCGCCGAATGCTGCGCAACTTCCGGTTGCTCACCCACGGGGTGAACCGCCAGCGGCCGCCTATTCCTCCGGCGTCCGCAACGTCAGCGCCAGCGCGTGCATTCCAGCGGCGAACTCGTCCGCCAACGCGGCGTGCACCGCGCGCGAGCGTGCCACCCGGCTCATGCCCCGGAACGCCTCGGCCACTATCAGCACGTTGTAATGCGTTTCCCCCCCGGGCCTCGCCCCGACATGGCCCGCATGGCGCGCACTGTCATTAGTCACCTGCAGGACCGCCGGGGCAAAGGCGTCCCGCAGAACGGATTCAAGCCTGGCGGTGCGGCTCGGCGGCTGCATGCGAGACATATCGGTCATCGACCGCCTCCCGCCAAGTCGGCATTGCCAAGCCGACAACTGGGGCGCACATAACGCGCACTATGACCCGACGCGCTTCGCGACCGCGGGCCTTTGCCCCTGACCCGGCGGCGCCGGGCCAGCCGTGCGACATGCCCGGCTGCGGCGCGCCCGGCGAGTATCGCGCGCCCAAATCCAGGCGAAACCTGAAGCAGTACTGGTGGTTCTGCCTGCAGCACGTGCGCAGCTACAACGCCGCGTGGGACTACTACAAGGGCATGAGCCAAGCAGAGATCGAGGTTGAGCTGCGCCGCGATACCGCCTGGCAACGCCCGACCTGGCCGCTCGGCCGGCTCGGGTCCGCGATATGGGAGACTGAGTGGTCGCGCGATCCGCTGGATATACTGGCCGCAGGGCGGCTCCGCCCCGGTGCCGACCGGCACTCGGACGCCGCTCCGCCGGAATTGCGCGAGTCGCTCGCCGCACTCGGCCTGAGTTGGCCGCTGACGCTGCCGGCGTTGAAGGCGCGCTACAAGGAACTGGCCAAGCGCCACCATCCGGACGCCAATGGCGGCGACCGGGCGGCGGAGGAACGGCTGAAGACGATCAATCTTGCCTATGCGACGCTGCGCTCGCGCATTGTCGCTACGCCGCGCATGGCCGCCGCGAGCTGACCGACCGGGCGAGGACTTTACACGCGTGCCGCCCGGTCTAGAATTTTCGAGTATGAACAGGACACATCGCCTGATGAACAAGGTCGCCACTCTCGCCGAAATCCGGCCTACCTCCGCGATCGACCTGCCGGACACCGAAGTCGTCGCGCGCGAGGCCTTCGAGATCGACACCGACCTTGTCGTGCCCGCTTTCTCCGTGCGTACCGAGCACGTTCCGGACATCGACGAGGCGTACAAGTTCGACCGCGAGACCACCCTGGCGATCCTTGCCGGCTTCGCCTTCAACCGCCGTACGATGATCCAGGGCTACCACGGCACCGGCAAATCGACGCATATCGAGCAGGTAGCGGCGCGACTGAACTGGCCCTGCATCCGCGTCAACCTGGACAGCCACATCAGCCGCATCGACCTGATCGGCAAGGACGCCATCGTGCTGCGCGACGGCAAGCAGGTGACCGAGTTCCGCGAGGGGATCCTGCCCTGGACGCTACAGCACGCCTGTGCGCTGGTATTTGACGAATACGACGCCGGCCGGCCGGACGTGATGTTCGTGATCCAACGCGTGCTGGAGGTGGAGGGCAAGCTCACCCTGCTGGACCAGAACCGGGTGATCCGTCCGCATCCGTCGTTCCGCCTGTTCTCCACTACCAACACCGTGGGGCTCGGCGACACCACCGGGCTCTATCACGGCACCCAGCAGATCAACCAGGGGCAGATGGACCGCTGGAATATCGTCGCCACCTTGAACTATCTGCCGCACGCGCTGGAGACCAGCATCGTGCTGGCGAAGCTCAGCGTCGATGAGCATGACACGGCGATGAAGAAGCGGGTCGAGAGCATGGTGGCACTGGCCGACCTCACCCGCGCCGGCTTCATCAACGGTGACATCTCCACCGTGATGTCGCCGCGCACCGTGATCACTTGGGCCGAGAACGCGCGAATCTTCGGCGATGTGGGCTTCGCCTTCCGGATGACGTTCCTGAACAAGTGCGACGAGGCCGAGCGGGCGACGGTCGCGGAATATTATCAGCGCTGCTTCAACGAGGAGATCCCGACGGGCGTGCTGCCACGGAAGCTGTGATGAGTGAAGGCGGCGTTCTGATAGAAACGCGGATCGGCGGCCTTGAGAACGAGGTGCGCGACACGAACGCGCGGATCGGCTGCCTCGAGGACGAGTTGCGCGATATGAAGGCGATCCTCGTCCGCCTGGAGCCGATGATCATTCGTATCGATGCGCAACTGCCGTCTCTCGCCACCAAAGAGGAGTTGGCGACCGTGCGAGCAGATCTGGCTGAAAAACCGTCGCGGGTATATCTCTGGGGCATACTGGCTGTCCTGCTGGCCGCATATGGGTGCGGGCTCGCAGCGATTGCTGTCCTACGATGAGCGGAACCAACAAGGACAACACCCGCAGCGAGGAGTTCAAGCGTGCCACCGCCGGCGCGCTGCGCGCGCTCGCCGAAACACCCGACGTGCAGGTGAATTTCCAGCCTGGCCCGTCCGGCCTGTCGGGCAAACGCGCCCGCCTCCCGCTGCCGACCCGTGCCCTGCCGACGGCAGAGATGGCCAAGCTGCGCGGCGCCTGCGACGCCATCGCCCTGCGGCTGCGTCACCATGACGACGCTGTGCACAATGCGCGAATGCCGGCGCAGCGAGAGGCACGTGACGTTTACGATGCGCTGGAGCAGGCTCGGGTGGAGACGATCGGGTCTCGCCACATGGCCGGCGTCGCCGCCAATCTGCGGTTCAAACTATCGGAAGAATGCGAGGCCGAAGGCTACGACCGCATGACGCGGAAGGACCAGCTTCCGATCACTGCGGCGCTTTCGCTGCTGGCGCGCGAACATATGTCGGGTGAGGCCGCGCCTGAACCGGCGCGCCGTGTGCTGGGGCTGTGGCGTGATTCGCTGGGCGAGGACGCCGACGCGGCGCTGGCGGAACTGGGCCGCACGCAGAACAATCAGCGCGCCTTCGCGCGTGCCGCTCGCAAGTTGCTGGCGGCGCTTGATCTGGCCGAGGCCGAGGCGGATGCCGAGGCCGACGAGCAGACCGAAGAAGGCGAGCAGGGCGAGCAGTCCGGCCAGGACGATTCACCTGAGGGCGAGGGCCAGGACCAGTCGGAGTCCGACAGCACGCTCGGCGCCCAGCCCGAGGAGATGGAGGGTGATGCGGCCGACGACAGCGGCGACGAATCCGAGGAGGAGGCCGCCATTGCCGAGGGCGACGAACATCCCGGAGGCCCGCAGCCGCGGCGCGAACGCCCCAATGCCGATGACAGCGCCGTCTATCGGGCCTACACGCGCCTGTACGATGAGGAGGTCGCCGCCGAGGATCTGTGCGATCCGGACGAGCTGACCCGGTTGCGCCAGCAGCTCGATCAGCAGCTCCAGCATCTGCAAGGCGTGATCTCGAAGCTCGCCAACCGGCTGCAACGGCGGCTGATGGCGCAGCAGCAGCGGGCCTGGGAGTTCGATCTCGACGAGGGCCTGCTGGATGCGGGACGGCTGTCGCGGGTGGTGGTGAACCCGCTGCTGGCGCTGTCGTACAAGCAGGAACAGGAGATGGAGTTCCGCGACACTGTCGTTACGCTCCTGATCGACAATTCAGGGTCGATGCGCGGGCGGCCTATCACGGTGGCGGCGATGTGCGGCGACATCCTGGCACGCACGCTGGAGCGCTGTGCGGTGAAGGTGGAGATTCTGGGTTTCACCACGCGCGCATGGAAGGGCGGGCAGAGCCGCGAGAAATGGGTGCAGGACGGGAAGCCGCGCAATCCGGGGCGGCTGAACGATCTGCGGCACATCATCTATAAAGCGGCTGACGCGCCATGGCGGCGGGCACGCAAGAATCTGGGCCTGATGCTGCGCGAGGGTCTGCTGAAGGAGAATATCGACGGCGAGGCGCTGCTCTTTGCTTATCGCCGGCTGCTTGCGCGCACCGAACATCGGCGCATCCTGATGGTGATCAGCGACGGCGCGCCGGTCGATGATTCGACGCTGTCGGTCAATCCGGGGAACTACCTCGAGAAGCATTTGCGCGAGGTGATCCGCGAGATCGAGAACCGCGAGCAGGTGGAGCTGATCGCCATCGGCATCGGCCACGACGTTACGCGCTATTACCGGCGCGCGGTGACCATCGTCGATGCCGAGGAGCTGGGCGGCACGATGATGAAAAAACTGACCGAGCTGTTCGACGAGGACGCCGAGGCCGCATGGGCCCGCGCCGCCGCCGAACGATCGGCGCTGGTGGCGTAAAGCGCCGTAAGTTCGCCTGGATCAGGGCATCGCGGGAGCCTGGTGTGGGGGACAGTGCTGCGGACCTGTCAGTTTGTCGTCGATGCGCCGCAGCGCGGGCGAATAGTCCTGAGTTGGTGCCAGACGGCTCGCCGCGACCAACAACCAGCAGGCATCGATCAGGGTTGCATTCGTCAGGTCCGACGATCCGATCTTCGCGGCCCTCTCCATAAAGTAGTCGGCACTATCGGAGAGATCGCCGGCCAGTCTGGGGTCAAGCTCCAGGGCACGGTGAAATTCGGTCGCTGCTTCGCCGGCCTCAGCCTTGGCCGAAAGCAGTACGCCAAGCAGAGCATGGAAAATCGGGGAACCGGGGTCCAGAGCAACGGCCTTACGGTACTCCGCAACGGCATCACTGTCCTGCCCAAGGTCGCGCAGTGCGGTGCCGAGATTGGCGTGAAGCGATGAGTTGCTTGGATCCAATTCTATAGCGCGACGAAGCTCCGCCAGCGCATCGTCGTGCCGTTGATGGACGTATAGAATCTGGCCCAAGGTACTGTGTGCGATCGCGATTTTCGGGTCGAGTGCGAGGGTTATCCGGGACTCCGCCTCTGCGTCCTCAAGGCGGCCCTGTTGCATTAGCACGGTACCCAGACTGCCGTGCGCAGTCGCCAGCTTGGGAGTGTCGGGAACGTGGGGGTCACGTCGCTTTCGCCAGGGGCAGGTCTGAGTTGGGGGCGATCTCAAAGAGGTGACCGAATCCCCCGCAGAGCGCGCCATTGTAGACCGCACACCTTACCTGCAGCAGCAGGTCAGCGCCTTGTCGAGACCATCGCATCTGCTGGGATTTGCTCATCCGCCGATTGACCAGAAAATTGACCGTGCCTTGGGTCACCGAAGTTCCGACGCGCAAGCCTGCACGATACCGTTCGGCATAATTGACGAGCCGCGCGCTCTGGCTACGGAGATAGTCGTCAACCTCATGCAACGCATGCCACAGCTTGCGGGATGGCACACCCTTCGTGCTAGGGGCGCGTTCGCCCTTGAAGACATGCATGACCTTGCGGATCCGCTCCAGAGTGAGCTGGGCATCCTTGGCCTTGCCGTTCCATATTCGCCAGTGCAGGCGCTCTACCTCTGCGACGATCGCTGTCTTGGCTCGGGTGCGGCGAGGCTCGTCAGTTGACAATCCGCTCGCCGCCTGTTTCGCGTGCTGCAGCCGCATGGCGATATGGAACCAGTCCGCGATCGGCGGCGTCGTGATACCAGCCTCGGCCAAAATCGAGTGCAGGCCGGGACAGCCATCGGTGAACGCGGTCACCGTGGTTTCGGCGGTTCGGCCGGCCGTCTCAAGGTTTCGCCGGATCAATGCAGCGAGATTGGTATCACTCCTTGCGACGGAGCCGAAGACTTGCCGCCCTCCGTCGGGCGTCTCGACATTGCCGACGCGAACCTCCAGATGCCGTTCGCCGTCACCACAGCTACGGATGAATGTAGAGTCAACGGTGACGGTGATCGCCAGCGCGGCGGCCACTGGTTTGACCGCGGCAGCGTCACGCAGTCGCTCACCGATCTTGAGCGTATGGCTGCGCAAGGTGTCGTGGTTCTTTCCGGCCTCCACTGGCAGGAGATGCCCTAGCACGCCTGCGGCGACGCGATAGGGCATCAGGGCGGAAAGATGCGCTCGCAGCTGGTCCAGCTCCGGGGTCGACCGACAATGCGACGGCCAGCTGACACCAGCCTCGGTATGACCGCAGCTGGTGCAGCGAAACCGCGCTAGTCGCACCTCTACCGCGCCGAACAGTGTCGCGACCTGATGGAGCCGCCAGTCCTTGATATGACATGTACCGCCGCAGGATGAGCAGTCCGGCCGTAGAGCAGCATGATCGTGAGCTTGTGCGGCCGCCACCGCTTGCTGCACGCGGCCCAGAAGTTGCTTTGCCTCGGCCAACGTCAGCCCGAGATTCGCGATGTCCCTGAAGTCGCGGGGCCCGAACTCCAGAACGTCGACACTCCGTGCTGGTTTGTCAGTCCTTATCTCGATCAAACGCACTACCCATCCCATCGCGATCCCCAACCGGCAACTGCCAGGTCGGTCATATCGCACCCGGGTTCATCCCCCCACGTTCCCGACACTCCCCACCGCAAGCTTGAGAAAGTGGCAGGAGCAGGAAATGCACAGGTCATAGTTGCGAATGGTCTGCTCGCAGCGGTCCCGCAGTGCATCGTCGGCCAGATCGAGCGAGCGGCTGGCGACCTCGCGCAGGTCCTCCTCCATGCTCAGTTGGTTTTGCGACGTGGGGGGCACAATACGGGCTTCCAGGATGCTGCCGTCGTCATCGAGCCGGTAGCTCTGGTAGAGGATGCCGCGCGGCGCTTCCGTGCAGGCATGGCCGATGCCGGCACGCGGTTCCAATGGCACAGCGGGCGTGTCCGGTTCTTCGTAGGCAGCGATGATCCGCAGCGCCTCGTCGCAGGCATAGAACACCTCGATCGCACGCACGATGACGCTTTGGAACGGGTTACGACATTCCGGTCCCAGCCCAACCTCGTGAGCAAGCGCCTGAACGTGCGAGGGCAGGCGGTCGAAATTGAGGTTGTATCGTGCCATCGGTCCGACCAGATAGCTGCCTCGCCGCTTCAGCACCGATTGCAGCGCTGTCGAATGTGCGACGTGGCGTTCCTCGAATTCGGCCTCGTACTCGCCGGCGATGATGTCGAGGCCGCGGCTTGAGACGATGCGCCCTTCATTGAAGGGATATTCGTCCGGATGCCGGAGGGAGACGAACTCGTAGTTGCGTTCAAAATTCGGGAAAGGGAATTGCGCCACCCAGCGGACGGTTTCAACGGCAAGATCGCGTGCGCGCTTCAGATCCTCTGTCAAGGATGCGAGCTCAGCCCGGCCGGGAGTGCGATAGAATCCACCGACACGGACATTCACCGGATGAATCTCACGTCCCCCGAGCATGCGCATCAGCCCATTGCCGGTTTTCTTCAGGGCAAGCCCTCGCCGCACGGCATTGCCGTGCTCGTGCGCCATCTGGATCGCATCCGGGTAGCCCAGAAAATCCGGTGCATGCAGCATCACAATATGTAGCGCATGGCTCTCGATCCACTCGCCGCAATAGAGAAGGCGGCGCAATGCCCGCAAGGGGCCTGTGACCTTCACGCCAAGGGCGTTTTCCATCGCATGGACCGCGCTCATCTGATAGGCAACCGGACAAATGCCGCAGATGCGGGCCGTGATGTCGGGGGCTTCGGCGAAGCTGCGACCTCGGAGCAGCGCCTCGAACAGCCGCGGTGGCTCGAATATCTTGAGCCGCGCCGAGGTGACGCGTCCGTCCCGGATGTGCAGGTCGAGCGCACCCTCGCCTTCCACGCGGGCGATGTAATCGACGCGGATCGTCTTATTCGCCATGAGCTTCGCTTTCCTTGCGGAAGGGTTCGGCGGCGGCGTTGACGGTGCGGAAGACGCGCCGGATGTCCCGAGGGGTGGCGCCCAGCTTTCGCCATTCGCTGGCCAGCGCCGCGGTGTTCGGTCGCTCCATCGGGCCGAAGCAGCCGTAGCAGCCGCGGCGGAAAGAGGGGCAGAGGGCACCGCAACCGGCATGCGTGACCAGCCCAAGGCAAGGCGTGCCCTGAACCATGACGCAGACATTGCCGTGCAGTTTGCATTCCACGCAGACGCTATGGCCGCTGATCGCCGGCTTGCGGCCGGCCAGGAAGGCCGAGATCACCTCCGGAAGCTGAGCCTTGTTGATGGGGCAGCCATGCAGCTCGAAATCCACCGGCACGTGCGCCAAAATCGGCGTCGAGGTCGCCGGCGTCTTGATGTATTGTGGGGAAGCATAGACAGCGGCAACGAATTCCTGCACGTCTGCGAAGTTGCGCAACGCCTGGATGCCGCCGGCCGTGGCACAGGCCCCGATTGTCACCAGATATCGCGACTGCCGACGGACCCTGCGGATCCGCTCCGCATCGTGTAGCGTCGTGATCGACCCTTCAACGAGGGAAAGGTCGTACGGGCCTTTTGCCATGGTCCGCGACGCTTCCGGGAAATAGGCGATCTCCACCGCATCCGCCACTGCCAGGAGTTCGTCCTCGCAATCGAGCAGCGAGAGCTGGCAGCCGTCGCAGGACGCGAATTTCCAGACAGCGAGCCGTGGACGTCGCTTTTCGTTCAAGTCAAATCTCCCGCACGGCAAGAATTTCGGCGATGCGGTCGTAACGCATCACCGGGCCATCCTTGCAGATGAAGCTGGGCCCGAACTGGCAGTGGCCGCACAGACCGATGGCGCACTTCATGTTGCGTTCAATCGACAGATAGACGCGGTCAGACGAAACTCCGACCTCATTCAAGGCCATGGCGGTGAAGCGCATCATCACTTCGGGCCCGCAGATCATCGCGATCGTGCCGTGAGGGTCGAAGCCGGACCGTGCGATCAGCTTGGTCACCACGCCAACATTGCCGTGCCATGACGGGTCGGTATGATCAACTGTGACTGAAATATGCACGTCCAGGCGACGGCGCCATCGCTCGATCTCCCGCTGGTAAAGAATGTCGGCCGGACTACGCGTGCCATAAAGGATGACGATGCGGCCGTACCGCTCGCGCCGAGCAAGCACGTGGTAGATGGCCGGTCGCAGGGGCGCCAGACCGAGGCCACCGGCCACGATCACCACATCCTTCGGCGACCTGGCTTGGCCAGGCTGTGCCGAACGGGCCACGCAATCCCAGGATCGCCCCTTCTTTGAGCGCTGCGATGGCGCCGCTGACCGCACCGACATTGCGCACGGTGTGAACGTAGCTGCCCATCCGTGCCGGATCGCCGCTCATGCTGATCGCCACCTCCTCGACCCCGAACGCATAGAGCATGTTGAACTGGCCGGGCTGGAAGGCTGGCCGCTCGCCGGCGGCGCGGCAGAGCTCCAACGTCGCCACGTCCCGCATTTCGCGCCGCACATGCGCCACGCGGTAGGGCGCCGGAACGAAGGGGTCTGCGACCGCGGTCAAATTCACGCGTCGCGCTTCCCATAAACATCGAGGATCTGGAGACGGGCCTCGTCGAGTCGCTGCACGATCACCGGAAGGAAGCGCTTCATCATCTCGTAGCCCAGATGATGGTCCGCCTCGCACTTGTCGCGCAGGCAGCGGGCATCGATGCCGATCGCCCGGGTGAGTTCCACGGCGCGGGCGTCGAACCGCCACCGATACGGCGGCACCAGCCAGGAGGTCCCGACGATATCGCCTTCGCGCTCCGTCGCGAAGACGACGGCGGGTTGCCCTGGCGGCATGATCTCCAACGCAACTGCGCCATGACGAACCAGGTAGAATTCGTTGGCGGCGTCTCCTTCGTGAAACAGGTAGGTTCCAGAGTCGAACCGCAGATTGCGTGCGCATCCGGAGACGAGCTGACCCAACTCCACCTCCAGCCCGGCAAAGAAGGGATGCGCGAGGACGATCCGCTCAAGCCCCTCCATGCTCTGCCTCCCTGGAACCGCGCGCGCTTGCCCGGATAGCGGCGGCCTCGACTGTGATATCGATGCCGACAGGACACCAGGTGATGCAACGTCCACAGCCGACGCAGCCCGAGGTGCCAAACTGGTCGATCCGGCTCGCGAGCTTGTGCGTCATCCATTGCCGATAACGCGATCGGTTCTCCTTCCGCACACTTCCGCCGTGGATATAGGAGAAGTCGAGCGTAAAGCACGAATCCCACCGGCGCACGCGCTCGGCGGTCTGGCCGGCGAGGTCTGTGTGGTCTTCTACTGTGGTGCAGAAGCAAGTCGGGCAGACCATGGTGCAGTTGGCGCAGGTGAGGCAACGGGCAGCGACATCGCCCACCGCGCATGGTCGGGATTATCCTGCAACAGCTCCTTGATGCCGTTCGTGTCTAGGTGGCGTCCCATACGATGCGCGGTCTGCGCCACGACAGCATCCGCGGCTGCGCTCTCGTCCAGTGTTGCCGGCCTGTGCGGCAGCGCGGCCAGCACCTCGCCGCCCACCACGCTGCCGACCTCGACCAGAAAGCTGTGGCGGTCACCGTCCAGCAATTCGGTCAATGAGAGATCAAATCCGGCGTCGGCCTTCGGACCGGTATTCATCGACACACAGAAGCAAGTGCCTCCCGCCTCGCCGCAGTTCACGGCGATGATGAAGTTGTCCTGACGCCGCTGCTGATAGCTGGTGTCATGGTATGGCCCCTGGGTGAACACCCGATCCCGGATAGCGATGGCGTGCAGTTCGCAGGCCCGGACGCCCAGGAAAGCAAATCTCGGTGCAGTCTTTACAGTGCCGATGATGGCAAAGCCGTTGCCTTCGCGTCGAGCCTGCCACAACTGCTCGATCGGTGGATGCAGGAAGCGCTTCCAGGATTGTGGTCCGACGGCGTAGCCGAACAGAGCCTTGTCGGCACGCCTCTCGAGACGATACCTCCCAGCGTCCTGCCGATCGGTCCATCCGACAGGCAGATCGTCGATTGTCACCACCTCGTCATAGACAATCGCGCCGTCGCGCACAGTCGGGCCGAACACCTGGTAACCGCGCGCTGCCAGCGCCTCGATGAGGGCCTGGAGGCCCTGATGAGAGAGTGCGCCTCTGGCGCCCACGGGCAGTTCGACATCCGCCATCCGGTCCCTCCGTGCTGCCCGTTTGCCTCCATAGAAAGGGCGGCACGCGTGATTATTCTGTCACTCGAGGAGGACCGCCGCCGAACTGCCAGTGCTCATGGCCCATTGAGCCGCAAGCCTCAGATCCGTTCCCAGATCCCCGTCTCCTCGTCCAGCCGGTCTTGCTCCAGACCGCGGAAGTCGCCGCGGGAAACCACGCCGATTACCACGCCGCCGTCGACGACAGGAATATGGCGGAAACCGCCGTCACGCATCAGCCGGAGCGCCTCGATCGCCGTGCAGCCGGGCGGCATGGTTTGCGGCTTGCTCGTCATGACCTGCTTCAATTGCGCTTCAGACGGGTTCTTACCCTTGGCGAGGCAGCGGACAGCGTCCCGACCGGTGAAGATGCCGACGAGCTGGCCTTTGGCGTCGGTCACCAGCACGGCTCCCACGCGGCGGTCATGCATCCGCTTGCACGCCATCTGGACAGTGGTGTCCGGCGGTAGCATCAGCGGAATTTGATTCCGCACGATCTCCGACATCTGCCAATTCGTCATGTTCGATCCCGACTCAAGAATGTTAGGCAAGCTTGCATCCCGATGCTCTCTTGCCATTGATCGAGATCAACGCAAGCCAGCTCCGCTGGCCAATTCTACCACCTCGGCAGTGATCTCTTCCTGGCGGATCTGCCTCTCCAGAGCCTCCAGGTCCGATCGCATGCGCTCCAGATTGTCCTTGGCCGCCAGCATCGCCGCGACACGAGCTTCGTTCTCCGCCGCGAACGCGGTCAGCGCCGCCTCGCAAAGCTCGGCGAACACATATTCCTCCGCCAGGCGCGCGAGCAACACCGGCGGCGGCAACGTGATCAGCGGCGGTTGCCCCGACATCGGGGCCGCGAAGCGACGAAAGTCGAACGGCAGCAGCGAGCGCCGGTCAACGACCACACCGCCCGCCGCTGACCACGTCGGCACGATGACATCCACCTCATTCCCAGCGCGATCGGACAACCAGCCATAGAGCGCGTCGATGATGCGTCCAGCCAAGACCGGAACGAGGACGGCATGCGGGACCATCGACGCATGCCAAGCCAGTGAGACGCGCCGTTCCTGGGCCAGCATGACGCCGCGCGTGCCGACCAGGAAGAGATCGCGGGCCGCTGCCGCGTCGGTCTCCGCCGCCTCCAGCATGCGATCGCTGAACGCACCGGCAAAGCCCTGTTCAGCACAGAACAGGATGGTCGCACCACGCTGCGCGCCGCCCCGCACCCGCTGATATTGGTCCGGCAGCAGCGCCAGGGCGAGACCGATCGCGTGCGCAATCACTGATGCATGGGCGCGAACGCCCGGCAGCAGGCCACGCGCCTGTTGGGCACGACTGGCGGCGATAGCCCGCATGGCGGTCACAACCGCCTCGAGCTGATGCACGTTGTCCAGGCGCCGGGTCGTCTCGGCCAGTCGCTCCGTCACGGCGCGTGACTCGCCGATGCATAGTGGCGGGAAAGGCTGCGCAGCGCCGCAGAGAGATGATCGCGCGCTTCCGCTGGGACCTGCCGACTGGCTTCGATCGTCCGGACAGCCGGCCCAGCATGTTGATCCAGCCACGCCGGAAGCGCCGCACGGAAGTCAGCGATTTTGGCAGGCGCAACTTCATCCAGCACGCCGTCTCGCAGTGACCACGCCAGCCCGACCTCATCGACAAGCCGGAGTGGTTTATATCGCGGCTGAGAGAGCATCGCTCGCAATCGTGCGCCACGCGCCAATTGCGCCTTCACGCGGGCATCCGGAACACCCCCGAAGCGGGAAAACATCTCCAGCTCCAGGAACTGCGCGTAGTCGAGCCGCATTGACCCGGTTGCCTCGCGCAGCGCAGGGGCCTGCGTCTTGCCGCCGACGCGACTGACACTGGTGCCGATATCGATCGCCGGTTTCTGGCCCTCTTGGAACAGCCGCGCGTCCAGCACGAGCTGACCGTCGGTGATCGAGATCAGGTTCGTGGGGATATACGCGCTCAGATTCCCCGCATCGGTCTCCGCAATCGGCAGGGCCGTCAACGAGCCGCCGCCTCTCCCCAACCGACAGCTTCGCCGCACGCTCCAGCAGCCGTGCATGCAGGTAGAACACGTCGCCGGGATAGGCTTCTCGCCCGGGCGGCTGGCGGGTCAGCAGCGCGATCTCGCGATGCGTGGCGGCATGTTTCGTCAGGTCATCGATCACCACCAGCGCATGCTGACCATGATCACGGAAATGCTCTGCCATCGTCATTCCGGCGAAGGGCGCGGTCCATTGCAAGCCTGGCGGTGCGGTTGCCGGCGCAACGACAAAGATACAGCGCTCGGGTGCACCGTGCTGGCGCACTGCATCGATGGCGCGCGCCACGGAAGAAACTCTGGCCGACCGCGACATAGACACAAATCAGCTCGGCGCTTCGCTGGCTGATGATCGTATCGACTGCGATCGAGGTCTTGCCGGTGCCGCGGTCGCCGATGATCAGCTCACGCTGGCCGCGGCCTAACGCGAACAGCGCATCGATCGTCAGGATGCCGGTCTGTACCGGCTCGCTGACCAGGTCTCGTTCGACGATCGCCGGCGCCGGCGCATCGATCGGGTCGCGCGCCGCGGCTTCGACCGGTGGACCTCCATCCAGCGGTCGGCCCAACGGATCGACGATGCGGCCGAGAAGCGCCGGCCCAACCGCCGTTCGGATCACCTCTCCGGTGCCGCGCACAAGTTCGCCGGCCTCGACGAAGTATGCCTCGTCGAGCAGGACACAACCGATCAGGTCGCGGTCGAGCGTCTGCACGAACCCCAACTGACCGCGGTCGAAGCGCAGCATTTCGTCAAGCCGGGCCGAGGGTAGGCCCGAGATCATCGCAATGCCATCGCCCACCGTGTGCACGCGGCCCAATTCCTCAATCGCCGGACCCAGCGGCGCCCTGGCGATCCGGTCGGCCGCCTCCTCAAGCCACGGCGAGCTGCTCGTCATTCCGGTTCAGTTCCTGCGCAATCCGGTCGAGGTCCACCCGCCAGTTGTTGCACAATCTGGCATGTGAGTTTCGCAGCTCGACCCCGGCGATCAGCGATCGATCAGTTCCGAAACTGACTGTCGGCGTGCGCCCGAGGCGTTGCGCCAGCATCGCCATGCGCGCCGCTTGCGCCGAGCATCGAGCGGGGTCGCTGTGACAAATTCCAGCGCCTCCTCGGGTTGTGCCAGGGGCCAAGCTCATGCGGCGCCAGATCGGCCAGCCAGGTCCCCAGCGATTGAAGCAGCGCCGCGTTGACTGCTGGTGCCGGCACGCGACCTAACCGCGAGAGGCAATGGTCACGGCCAGATGACGTGCCTCTTTCTCCAGCTCGCGGCGCATCTGCTCGCGCTCGCGCTCCAGCGCCGCATGTGCCGCGTCGCCGGCCTGCTTGGCCTGATCCTTCGCCAGCGCCAGTAGCCGCACCGTTCCGCTTCGGCGGCCGCGCGAGCGTCGGCGAGGATGCGGTCGCTCTCCGCGGCGAGCTTTTTCTCGTGACGCTCGGCTACTTCAGCCTCTACCAGACTCTGCCTCCTTGCGCGCGGCAGCGGCCTGGGCGAGCATCTCTTCCGCTGCATTCTTGCGGGTGGTAATGATGTCCGTCACCGGGCGGAACAGAAATCGCCGAAGCAGCCAGAGCGGAACAAGGACGTTGACCGTCCCCCAGGCCAGAGTGGACCAGTCGAACCGCATCAGTGCACGAATGGGTTCACGAACGATAGCAGCGATGCGATGACCAAGCAGTAGATCGCCATGGTCTCGATCATCGCCAAGCCAACAAACAGCGTACACGAGAGCGTATTGGCGGCTTCCGGCTGGCGCGCGATCGCGTCCATTGCGGCTGCCACTGCGCGGCCTTCGCCCAGAGCAGGGCCGATCGCCCCGAAGGACACTGCCAAGGCTGCACCCAGAATGCTAACGATCGGCAACAAATTCATGATGGGGTCGCCTTTCCTTCGGGTCTCGGCCGCTGCTGCTCCCGTGGCGCACTGCCAAGGCCGCCAGCGATGAAAACCATCGCGAGTTGCCGCTGAAGATGTACACCTGCACGGCGCCGGTGAGCAAATCGAGTGCCATCAGCGGCACCAGCACAAGCAATCCGACCAGCGACAGCACGATGCCGATGACGAATACGCCGCTCATCACGTTGCCGAACAGGCGCACGACAAGCGAGAACGTGCGCGTGATCGTCTCCACCAGGTTGAGCGGGACCATCAGCAAGCTTGGCTCGGCAAAGGTTGCCGGATCGCCGCGCAGGCCGCGGGATCGGATGCCGAACCAGGCGA
>CAVYXK010000008.1:0-108907 GCA_963772445.1 uncultured Pseudomonadota bacterium | reverse complement strand
CAACTTCCTGTTCGCGCTGGTGCTTTCGAACGACCAGACGAAGACGCTGCCGGTCGCCGTGCTGGGTTATATCGGCTATAACTCGATCGAGTGGGGCACGCTGATGGCGGCTGCGACATTCATCACGCTGCCGGTACTGGCGCTGGCGTTGTGCGTGCAGCGGTACATTGTCCGCGGACTGGTGGCCGGCGCGATCAGCGGCTGATCTCGCCAGCCGTGCGTGACATTCGCTCCTGATGTTTTAAGGTCCGCGCATGGCAACCACGATCCAGATTCGCAATGTGCCTGACGCATCGCACCGCCGGCTCAAGTCGCGCGCCACGCTTGCGGGTATGTCGCTGTCCGCTTACCTGCTGAGGGAGATACGCGATATGGCCGAACGGCCAACGCCGGAGGCATTGCGTAAGCGTCTGGAGGGCCGCCCGCGAGTAACACCTTCCGTTACGCCTGCCCAGGCGGTCCGCGCCATGCGCGGCCGCTTGTGATCTTGGTTAAAACGTGCGGGCGATTCTAGGGATAGATGCCGCCTGGACGCCGACGCAGCCGAGCGGGATTGCACTCGTGGCGGATCATTCTTCGCGATGGCACCTGATTGCTGCAGAACCGTCGTATCAGCATTTTATTGCGCTCTGCAGCCCTTCTATTCTATCGCAGAAGCGCCCCACAGGCTCGCCGCCGGACGTTGCTGCCTTGCTGGCAGCCGCTGCTGTGCTCTGCGGCCAGGCGATCGATCTGGTGGCAGTCGATATGCCGCTGGCCCGTTCGGCCATCCTTGGTCGGCGGTTCTCGGATAACGAGGTCTCGAGAGCCTATGGCAGCCGCAAATGCGGCACATATACGCCCAGCGTGTTGCGTCCTGGCCCCCTGAGCGATGCGCTGACGGCGGACTTCGCCAAGGCCGGATATCCGCTATGCACGGAGACGATAGCGCCACCAGGGCTAATCGAGGTCTATCCGCACCCCGCACTCGTGGAGCTTACGGGCGCTGCGGAGCGATTGCCGTACAAAGCATCGAAGGTCGGAACCTATTGGCCGTCGGTAGGCCGCGCGGAAAGGCGCACGCGCCTCTATCAGCAGTGGAGGGAGATCGTTATCGCGCTCGAAGGTGAGATCGGCGGGGTCACGGTGGCTCTGCCGGAGCTGGCGCTGGACGCCTCTATAGTGGACGTGAAGGCGTATGAAGACATGCTCGATGCGATTATCTGTGCTTGGGTCGGCGTTTGTGCGCTGGAGGGTCGGGCCGTTCCATATGGAAATGACGATGCTGCCATTTGGATTCCCAGGCCGAGAGTAGAAAGCGGGTCGCGATCCAGGTTGCTGGTCTCAATCGAAGCAGAGAGGAGGAAGCACTGAGCTGGGTCGAAGCGGTCTCCGAGTTCGACGCCCCAGATCCAACTGACCGATGAGACGCGGAGATATGGTCATTGCGCAGCGACGGGCGATTAGGGCAAACCGCGGTCATCGCCCGGACGGCTGCCAGGCGGGCGAAATGCCGATGCTTCGTCCGTCATTCCCGCGCAAGCGGCCAATCCATGCAATGGCACGCAATCGCGGGCTGCCCCATGGATGCCTGCTTTCGCAGGCAAAACGAGTAGGATCGCTCGCACCGGCGGTCGCTCGGGCGTCGTGAAGACCACGACATTGGACGCCTTAAGATGCTTTGGCTTTCGTCATGGGTCTCGCGGACTGACGGTGCCCGGGCGCTGACGCTTCGCGCGCGACGGTCTATCGTGCGCGCGCGGGTCGCCGCGGCGACCGGCGGATGACAGCGGAGGAGAGGCGAGATGAGCAGCACCACCGGTTCCACCCACTACCTGGCAGTGCGCGAGGACTGGCTCGCCCGGCGCAACGAGGCGATCCTCGAACCCGAACTGCCGATCGTGGATCCGCACCATCATCTCTGGGACCGGCCCGACTGGCGCTATCTGCTGCCAGAACTGCTGGCTGACCTGAACAGCGGGCACAAGATCACCGCAACGGTGTTCGTGCAATGCCGCGCGTTCCACCGTGCCGGCGGCGCCGAAGAGATGAAGCCGGTCGGCGAGACCGAGTTCGTCAACGGCGTCGCGGCGATGAGCGCATCGGGACGCTATGGCCCGACGCGGATCTGCGCGGGCATTGTCGGGCACGCGAACCTGACATTGGGCGCGGCAGTGGAAAAAGTGCTGGAGGCACATATCCGCGCCGGCGGCGACCGCTTCCGCGGCATCCGCCACATCACCGCGTGGGACCGCGATCCCGTCGTGCTCAACCCGGGCTATCCGGTGCCGGCCGGATTGCTCGCTGATGCGAAGTTCCGCGAAGGTTTTGCAAAACTGGCCTCGATGGACCTGACGTTCGATGCCTGGCTCTATCATCCGCAGATCCCCGAGTTGACATCACTCGCCCGTGCCTTCCCAGGCGCGCGCATCGTGCTGGACCACGTGGGCGGGCCGCTGGCGATCGGGTCCTACGCAAACCGGCGCGAGGAAATTTTCCCGGCATGGCGCACGATGATGCGCGAGCTGGCCACATGCGCGAACGTGCACGTCAAACTCGGCGGCCTGGGCATGCGGATCAACGGCTTCGGCTTCGAGGCGCAGGCCGAACCGCCCTCGTCGGAACAGCTGGCGGCGGCGTGGAAGCCGTATATCGACACCTGCACCGAAGCATTCGGCCCGCAGCGCTGCATGTTCGAAAGCAATTTCCCAGTCGATAAAGGATCGTACAGCTACGCGGTCGGCTGGAACGCATTCAAGCGGCTGGCGGCTGGCGCGTCTGCTGCTGAAAAGGCGGAGCTGTTCAGCGGCACGGCGACGCAGTTCTATCGGCTCGGCACATAGGCGCGCGCATGGTGTATCGACCGTTCGATCTCTCCGGCCGCGCCGCACTGATCACAGGCGGCAATGGCGGCATCGGACTCGGCATGGCACAGGCGCTGGCCGAGGCGGGCGCCGACATCGCCATCTGGGGCACCGATGCACAGAAGAACACAACCGCGCAGGCCGAGCTTGAACGCACCGGCCGGCGCGTGCTGTCGCTCCGCTGCGACGTGGGCGACGAACAGGCGGTCGAAGCGGCGTTTGCCGAGACCGTCCGCACGCTCGGCCGGGTCGATGGCTGTTTCGCGAATGCGGGAGTCTCAGGACGCGGCGTAGCTTCATTCCTGGAGATGAGTGTCGCTGAATGGGACCGTGTGCTGCGGGTAAACCTGAACGGCGCGTTTCACACCTTCCGTGCTGCCGCGCGCCACATGGTGGAACGCGGCGACGGCGGCGTGCTGGTGGGCACGGCGTCGCTGGCGGCGATCGAAGCGGCACCGCGCAGCGAGCATTATGCCGCGAGCAAGGGCGCTATGATCTCCATGATACGTGCACTCGCCGTCGAGTTCGCCCTCCATCGCATCCGCGCTCACGCCATCGTGCCCGGCTGGATCGAGACGGATATGACCGCGAACGCCATCGGCAATCCGAAATTCCACGGCAACGTCATGCCACGCATCCCGATGCGACGCTGGGGCACAGGAGCGGATTTCGGCGGCATTGCCGTGTATCTGATGAGCGATGCCGGCGCCTATCACACCGGTGACAGTTTTGTGATCGACGGCGGATATTCCTTGTTCTGAGCCGCGTCTGGCTCGGGACAGCCCCGCTTCAAATGCGTTCCTTCCCGGCGACAGCCGGGTGACATTGGCGCCAGACTGCCTATTTGACGGCGAGCCGTTTTGTCGTGGCCTCCCCCCTGTCACGTTTGCGCGGCTCATGGGTCGAAGGGGGACCGTAGGCGTTCGGTCAAGGATCCTTACCCTCAGGGACGGGAGAAGACCCATGCACGATGCCCCAGCAGCAGCCACGCATCATGTGGCGGCCGAGGCAACACGCTACTTCGAAATACGCTCTTACACGGAACGACTGGCAGCCGCTCTCTCTCCAGAAGATCAATGCGTGCAGTCCATGGCGGACGCAAGTCCAGCCAAGTGGCACCGCGCCCACATCACCTGGTTCTTCGAGGAGTTCGTACTCGGCCCGTTCCTGCCGAGGTATCAGGTGTTCGATCCTGATTTCCGCTTCCTGTTCAATTCGTACTATGAAGCGGTTGGGCCACGACATCCGCGACCAGCGCGCGGGTTGTTGACCCGCCCACCTTCCGAGCGAATCGGCGCCTATCGCGCGCACGTCGATACGGCGATGCTGCGGCTGCTGAATGCTATGCCGGCCGCCGCGGCACCGCTGGTGGAACTCGGGCTGCAACACGAGCAACAACATCAGGAGTTGCTGCTCACCGACATGCTGCACGCATTTTCAGCGAGCAAGCTCTACCCGGCGGTGCTGCCTGCATGGCAAGAACCAACCGGGACGCTCGGGCCGACGCGGTTTGTGACATGCGAGGGTGGGCTGGGCAGCATCGGGCACGCCGGCCCTGGATTCTGCTTCGATAACGAGGAACCGCGCCACCGCGTGTTCCTTCATCCCTATTCGATTGCGAGCAGGCTGGTGCGCAATCGCGACTGGCTCGCCTTCATTGCCGATGGCGGCTACCGCACGCCGACGCTGTGGATGTCGGATGGCTGGGCGCGGGCGCAGGCAGAAGGCTGGATCGCGCCGCTTTATTGGCAGAACGTCGATGGCGCCTGGATGCAGATGGGGCTGGGCGGGCTTGCACCGCTCAATCCGGATGCGCCGGTGCGGCAGATCTCCTGGTACGAAGCGGATGCCTACGCGCGTTGGGCTGATGCACGGCTGCCGACCGAGGCGGAGTGGGAGGCGGCGTCCACGCGACCCGAGATGCAGGAGCTGACCGGTCTGGTGTGGCAATGGACTGGGAGCGCCTATCTGCCCTACCCGAGCTATCGGCCAGCCGCCGGCGCGGTCGGTGAATACAACGGCAAATTCATGATCGGCCAGATGGTATTGCGCGGCGGTTCGGTGGCCACGCCCCCCGGTCATGCCAGGCCGAGCTATCGCAACTTCTTCCATCCTGAGAAGCGCTGGCAGTTCTCCGGCCTACGGCTCGCGCGCGACATCTAAAGGACAATCGAATGCCGAATGACAGTCTGGTCCGCTCCGCGGACGCGACCCTTGTCTCGATTGCGTTGCAAGGGCTGTCGCGTCGGCCGAAGACGCTGCCGGCCAAGCTCTTCTACGACGAGCAGGGATGCCGGCTGTTCTATAAGATCACCGAACTCCCCGAATACTATCTGACTCGCACCGAGCTGGCGCTGCTGCGGCGTTTCGCGCCGGACATTGCAGCGATGGTCAATGCGCCGGCGGCACTGATCGAATACGGCGCGAGCGACGAGACCAAGGCCGAATTCCTGCTGGGACAGGCCGACAAACTAGGCCGTCCCCGATTTGCGGCATACGTGCCGATCGATGTTGCTGCCGATGCGCTGGCGCGAATGGCGGCGCGGCTGCGGCGACGAAGCCCGGCGCTGGCGGTGTTTCCAATCGCCGCGGATTTCACCACCCCGGTGGCGCTGCCGGCCGCCCTGGACGGCATGGCGCGGCTGGGATTCTTTCCCGGCTCGACGATTGGCAATCTCGATCCGCCGGATGCGCGGCGGTTCCTGACGCAGGCACGCTTTGCGCTCGGGCCTGGCGCACGCATGCTGGTCGGCGTCGATCTGCGCAAGGATCCGGCGATCCTGATTCCCGCCTATGACGATGCGCAGGGTGTGACGGCGGCATTCAATCTCAATCTGCTTGCGCGGCTGAACCGCGAAGCGGACGCCGATTTCGATCTGGACCGCTTCATCCACCGCGCGGTGTGGAACGACCGGGAGAGCCGGATCGAGATGCATCTGGAGAGCTGCTGCGAGCAGATCGTGCACCTCGCCGGCCGGGCGATCCGGTTCGGAGCGGGCGAGACGATCCATACCGAGAACAGCTACAAGCACACGGTGGAGGGCTTCGCGAACCTGGCCGAGCGAGCCGGCTGGCGGGTGCACCGTCTGTGGACGGACCCGGCGCGGCTGTTCTCGGTGCACCTGCTCGCAACCGGCTCGGGGTTGGCCGAAGGCGGCGCTTGAGCCGTTGTCGGGATCATGAGGCTGTCATATTCGACGGCTGTAGCGCGGCGACTTCGCATGTCGTGACAGCGCCGGCCCGCGGCTCTATCACGGCGCCGTTTTTTGCCCGGGATCTGCACCTTGCTCAGTCGCCACATGCTTGTGTTGCCGGCGGTGCTTTTTGCCCTGGTGGGTTGCGCCGCCGACTATTCGCCGAACACCAACGGGGCTGCCGCGGTCCAACAGGCCAACAAGGTCGATCGCGGCGTGATCGTCGGTCGCCGCCTGGTGCAGGTCAGCGCGCAGGGGACGGTGGGCGCGGTGACCGGCGGGGCGGCTGGAGGGATCGCCGGGTCACAGGCGCCGGGTGGAGCGGTTGCCTCGGCGTTCGGTGCGCTCGGCGGCACGCTGGTGGGTGGACTGGTGGGGACCGCGGCCGAGCACGCTGTCGGCGACACTCAGGCGTGGGAATATATCGTGCAGCAGCCGACCGGCGACCTGCTGTCGGTGACGCAGGCGGACCCGGCGCCGCTGGCGATCGGGCTGCATGTGCTGGTGATCACCGGCAAGCAGGCGCGTATCGTGCCGGACTACACGGTCGCTCTGGCGCCGCCCACAGCCGATCCTGCCGCCCCGGCGAAGGCGGCCAAGCCGGATACTGCCCCTGCCCCCGCCGCGCCGATCACCGCGACGCCGCTGCCGCCGCCGGCTTCGCTTACGCCCACGCCCACGACGGGCGCGCCAAGCGGAAACGGCGGGTCGATGGCGCAATAGAATAGTGCCCGAGATCTTCCGGACCGGCGGCTTCCGGTTCTTCTTCTATGCGAACGAAGGTAACCCAAGGGAGCCGCCGCACGTTCATGTCGAACAGGGCGAGCGGGAAGGCAAATTCTGGCTCCGCCCCGATGTCCATGTGGCCTATAATGATGGCTTCGATGCCAGGACATTGCGGCGTTTGCTGGAACTGGTAGAAGCGAACCGTGCACACATCGAGAACGCTTGGAATGACTTCTTCGGTTAAGGCGACGAAACTCACCTTCGATGACGATAGCATGTGGGTGACACTGTCCGATGGACGTGTCCTGGGAGTGCCGCTCGCCTGGTTCCCCCGCCTCCTGCACGCCACGGCCGAGCAGCGACAAGCCTTCCGGATCAGCAGCCGGGGGTTGCATTGGGAGGCGCTAGACGAGGATATCTCGGTCGCCGGCCTGCTGGCTGGCTACGGCGATCAGACACACCCCCTGTCCTCCGCAGCGGAATAGTCCCCTCTACCTCCACTCGCCCACCTCGCCGTAGCTGTGATGCCACGAGTTGCGATTGCGCAACTCGGCGCAGCACCTGAAATATCAATCGCATGCGCAGCGCGCGCCGTCAGTTGCAGACAATGTGAGCACGCCCCGATGATTGCGAGCACGGGATCACAAAGCGTGAGCATTCCACCCGTCCAGTCTCACCGATTGTGAGCAGAATACGCCGCTTGTTTGCGAGCACGGACGCCGATGATTGCAAGCGGCTACACCAACAGGCGCACTTGTATGTTGCCTCCGGCAACACGTGCGGCCCCGCCATCCGGCAGGGCAGGTCGTGCCACCCGGCACGGCAAAGAACCGCCGACGCCGGGGCTTTGGAGCGAAGAATACCTTTACGCCGAGATCGTCGAAATGGTGCTGCGCCATTGCGGCACGACCGGCGACGAGTTGGACAGCGGCGACGTTCCGGTTCACGCCGAGCTAATGACCATGTGCGAGGAAGGTGGGTTGATCGAGATCACCAACCGCGCGGGCGGGCGCATCCGTAGCAAGTTCCTGCCCGAAGGCCGCGACCTCATCGAACGGCTACGGGCGGAGCAGGAGCCCGACCGCGTGCGGATGGACAAGACGCTTCGCCGGATGCACCGCGACGAGGACGGCAACGAGCCGTGATCTACGACCCGCGCACGCTCGGTGAGACTTATCCGTTGGTTTGGGCGCAGGCTCGGTGATCCTGGGCGCAACGCCGATGAATGCAAGTCCGTCTCACCGAGCCTGAGCCCAGGATCACTCAGCGTGACCCATGCGCTCCGATAGTCTCACGTAGCGTCAGCGCGGCCGCGGCGACATGCCGGTGGTCGAGCTGCAGCGGTGACGCTAATAGTTTGCCTGGCAAAATCCCCCTCTGTGATTAGCCCAATGCACGAAATGCCTATCCGGTGGGCACCCCTCGTGGGGGCTATGCGCCGGCTCGCCGCCATACCAATAACGACAATTGCCGTATCCGTCACGAAAATAGCCATTGCCACACCCTTCTTCAACTTTTACGATCGGCGCGTGGCTATCAAGAAGGCCAAGTGCATCTTTCGTTGCGGCGGTCGCCGCTTCCGTTGGAACCCCGCCCAGCAGCGGAAACATCACCAACGCAGGAACTAGAAACCTTATCACGGTATTTCCTCCATCCGTTCTTGACCAGGCCTATCTCTGGTCGTGTTTCCAGTCGTAACCAGTGGTGATCCGATCCGCAGTGACTCCGGTCACACCCCCGCCTGAGCCCAGGATCAACTCAGCGTGAGCCCACGCGTTCCGATAGTCTCACGGAGCGTGAGCCCAAATTCGCGATGATTGCGAGCCCGGCCGCGCATGAGTGCAAGCCGCTACAGCTAACCCCGTATTTCGTAAATCAAGACTTTCGGGCATTTGCGTTGACCCAATGCCATCAAGGGGTTACAATGTCCGTAAGATATGTCCGAAACGAACCCGCAAAACCGCCGCATTGGCTACGCCCGCGTCAGCACCTACGGGCAGACACTAGGCGCGCAGCTCGGACTTTCCATAAAAGGGCTTAGGCGTCCGACAACAACACCGGACTGCATGTTACAAACGTCATCGCATGCCGCATGACCTGCCACCCCCGCCCGCATGCCCGTCACAGCCGACTTTCTCAAGGAGATGCAACGGCGACAAGCGGCGTGTGCCGCCCGCCGCACGCAATGGACGGGTACACATTTGCGCGGCGAACAGCCCGAGCCGCTAATCGAAACCGAACGTCACAGCGAGCGGGGCAGCCGCACGATCTAACACCGCCGACAATTTCGCTTGGAACCTCTAGCCGCGATCTAAGATCTGCTGGGGACGGGCGAGTTTCCAGCGCAACGGCACCCCGGACGCCAGCCAGTAACGCAATCAGACGTTGTCGGGGCTGAGGGTGACGATCAGCTCCGCCGAACGCTTATGGACCTCGGCCTCGCGCTCCAGGTTCCTCGGAAACCGGCTCCGCCGCGCTTGGACCAGTGTCTGCGACGCCTGAGCTTCGTGCCAGCGCCGCGCGGCGAGGAGGGCGGCATCCCAGCCGCGCTGGAACTCGAGGCTAATGGCGGTTGGGTCGGGCATGGACGTATCCTCTGGCTTCGCAGCCGGCAGGTTCTGATCGGCGCCAGGCCTTGTCCATCCCATTGCAACAGAACGAAGCTGCACGGATACTGCCGGGAGAGAAAAACACAGGGAGAGAAGCATGCCTTCGGTGGCCTGGCCGGCGAAAACGCGCGAGTTCCATAACCATCATTTTGACAGCTCGGTGTGGAACCAGTTCCGGTTCCGGGAGGATGACATCATCATTTCCAGCTACGCCAAATCCGGAACGACATGGATACAGCAGATTGTCGCGCAGTTGCTGTTCGAGGGCGCGGATGACTTGCCCGTCGCGGATATGTCGCCGTGGCTGGACCTGCGGGTTCCACCCAACGATGTGAAACTAGGCGCACTGGAAGCACAGACGCATCGGCGGTTCATCAAGACGCACTTGCCCGTGGACGCGCTGGTTTATTCACCCAAGGTCAAGTACGTTTACATCGCCCGGGACGGCCGCGATGTCGTATGGAGCCTGTATAACCACCACGCGAACGCGAACGATCTCTGGTATGCGGCGCTGAATGACACGCCCGGCCGCGCCGGACCACCGATCGGAAGGCCGCCCGAGTCGATCCGGCAGTATTTTCTCGACTGGCTTGATGGCGATGGTCACCCGTTCTGGCCGTTCTGGGAGAGTGTGGCGAGCTGGTGGGCGATCCGCAATCTACCGAACCTGATGCTCCTGCATTTCGAGGACTTGCGCCGGGACCTTCCTGGACAGATGCGCAAGGTCGCCGCCTTCCTCGACATCGCCATCGATGAAAGCCGGTTTCCGGCCATGGTCGAGCACTGCGGCTTCGCCTGGATGAAGGCCAATGGCAGCAAGGCCACGCCCCTCGGCGGAGCCTTCTGGGAAGGGGGGTCGCAGACCTTCATCAACAAGGGCACGAATGGCCGCTGGCACGATACCCTGACCGCAGAAGACAATCTCCGGTATGAAACCATGGCACGGGCCCGGCTCGGTGAAGAATGCGCGGCGTGGCTGGCGCATTGAGCGCCGGTTCAATCGGTGGCAACCTGAATAGTCGGCGACAAAGCAATACCATCACGGCACTTCGGTACAGCCGTAGGTGAAGCGGAGGCTGCCCGTAGCGGGATGGCGGGATCATAGCGGACCAGCTTCCGCTATCCGGCAGGCTGCGATCCATAGCTTCCGCGTCCAGTGGGAGCCGATGAGTCATGCCCGCGGCCACGGACCAGAGCGCGCTGCGGCTGCTGTTGCGCATGCAAGCAGCTCGACAGAAGCTGGAGAAGAACCAAGAAGCCCGCGACCGCGCCGCCTGGACCGAGCATTGCGCCATCGGCCTGATGGCCCAGGCAATCTCACCGCAGCCGGCGCCCGAGGCGATTGCCGAACCGCCGCCACCGCCGCCGGCATCAGAGCCCCAACCCGAACCCGAGCCGGCGAACGAACCGCAGCCCGCCCTCCTCGCCGCCGCCGTGCATACCAAAGCCGTCTCCCCACAAAGAGCCGCGCTGATTCGCCTGATGGAGAAATTAAACGACCCGCCGCCCGACGGCGACTGGGTTCAGTCGCTCATCACCGCCCTTCTCCCACCTGCCACCACGCCGGACCGCCAGTTCGCCGAAGTCCCCACGGCATAACCCGGCGCCCGGCCCGCGCGTGCAGCAAGTCGTGGACGGCACCCTGCTTCGCCCGCCACGACAACGGCGCCGGCCCCCTTTCATTGCGACCACCACGAAGGCGGTGGCAAGCAATCTCCCGCAATTCCGCGCAATCCCATCCAACCACACGCCACCAGTATGCGTCAGCCTGCATCCGGGGTTTTCCCCCGACGTTATCTCACCGCGTGATCCAGCTGTCTCGCGCACCGCGAAATGAGACGGTGATGAGACAAGACCGGATCCATGATGACCGGGCAAGCCGAGCCCACATACGCCCCTCCCGCTCGCGGGAGAGGTGGTCCGGGGCCCTGGCCGGCGGCCGTTTCCGGTCTGGCTGAACGTGTTTCGAAGGGCTTGCGATTGCGCAAGCCGGCGGGGCGCGGCATAGGCGGGGCGAACGGGAGGGAGCCAGAAGTGTCGTCCACGTTGTTGGCGCCGGCCGGCGCAACTCGTGCAGCACCCCGGCGAGGCGCCAACTACGCCCGTCGGTACTGGCTGTTCGCGGCGCCGGCGGCACTGATCGTGCTGGCGGTGATCCTGTTCCCCTGGGCCTTCACAATCGTGATCTCGCTCAACAACTGGGACCCCGCCGGTGGCGCGAGCTGGGCCGGGCTGTCCAACTACGCCAACCTGTTTACCGACGCGCGCTTCGGCCTGGCGGTGCTGCGCACCCTCTATTTCTCGGTGCTCGCCGTCGCCGCGCCGGTCGTGCTGGGCGTGGCCGCGGCGGTGTGCTTCCACAAGCGCTTCGCGCTGCGCGGCCTGGCGCGCACCATTTTCGTGCTGCCGATGATGGCCACACCGGTCGCCATCGCACTGGTCTGGACGATGATGTTCCATCCGCAGCTCGGCGTGCTGAACTATCTGCTCACCTCGATCGGCCTGCCGCCGTTCACCTGGACCTACAGCCCGGACACGGTGATCCCGACGCTCGCCATGGTGGAGACCTGGCAGTGGACGCCGCTGGTGATGCTGATCGTGCTTGGCGGGCTCGCCAGCCTTCCCATCGATCCCTATGAGGCAGCGCTGCTCGACGGCGCCGGCGCCTGGCAGAGCTTCCGCCACATCACCCTGCCGCTGGTGTGGCCGTTCGTCGTCGTCGCCGCCGTGATCCGCACCATCGATGCGCTGAAATCGTTCGACGTTATCTATGTGATCACCCTGGGCGGCCCCGGCACCGCGAGCGAGACCATCAACATCTTCCTCTATCAGACTGCTTTCGCCTATTACCACATCGGCTATGCGGGCGCCGTCACGCTGGTGTTCTTCGTAATCATCGTAGCGATCAGCCTGGTGATGCTGGGCGTGCGGCAACGGGCCAAATGGCAATGAGGCGCCATCGCTTGCGTCGGCTGGGCGGACGCATCGCGCTCTATGCGTCGGTGCTGGCGCTCGTCTCACCGGCCGCGTTCGTGTTCCTGTGGATGCTGTCGCTCTCGCTGAAGAACGAGCTGGACAACACCGCATTCCCGCCGGTGTTCATCCCGCACCCGCCGACCTTCGCGAATTTCGTCAAGGTGTTCGCCGAGAACGATTTCCTGACCTATACCAAGAATTCGGTGATCGTCTCATTCGGCGCCACGGCGCTGGCGCTGGCAGTCGGCGTGCCGGCCGGCTACGGCATCGCCAAGGCGCGGGCGATGCGGGCCGCGATGCTCATCCTGATCGCCCGCATCACCCCCGGCCTTTCCTACCTGATCCCGCTGTTCCTGCTGTTCCAGTGGATGGGCATGGTGGGCACTCTGACCCCGCTGGTGATCACCCATCTGGTGCTGACCGTGCCGATCGTGGTGTGGGTCATGATCGGCTTCTTCGAGGGCCTGCCCGGCGAGTTGGAGGAAGCCGCGCTGGTCGATGGCGCCACCATCTGGCAGGCGTTCCGCCACGTCGCGCTGCCGCTGGCCCGGCCGGGCATCACGGTGGCCACCATCCTGGCATTCATATTCAGTTGGAACAATTTCCTGTTCGGCGTGGTGCTGGCCAACCGCGAAACCCGCACCCTGCCGATTGCCGTGTACAACATGCTGACCTTCGAACAGGTAAGCTGGGGTCCGCTGGCCGCCGCCGCGCTGGTGGTCACCGCGCCGGTGCTGCTGCTGACCCTACTGATGCAGAAGGAGATCGTGACCGGGCTGACCGCCGGCGGCGTGAAGGGCGGCTGAACGCAGCCCGTGTCCACCTCTCCCGCTCTTGGGGAGAGGTCGCCGCGCGTCACTCCGGCAGGATCGCCACCGCGCGCGTCCAGCCGGCCGAGCCGCGGTGCACCTTAACCGGGAAGCACACGACCTCGAACCCATCTGATGGCAGCGCCTCGAGGTTGTGCAGCTTCTCGAGATGCGAGTAGCCAATCTCCCGCCCCGCGCGGTGGCCCTCCCAGATGAGGCTGGCATCGCCGGTTTCGGCGACGCGCTTGCGGGTGAAACTGAATGGTGCGTCCCAGCTCCAGCCGTCGGTGCCGACCAGGCGGATGCCGCGCTCCAGCAGCCACAACGTCGCCGCCTTGCCCATGCCGCAGCCGGAATCGACGAAGTCCGCCTCGCCGTAGCGCGTGCCGGCACGGGTGTTCACGAGCACGATCTCCAGCGGTCGCAGTGTGTGGCCGATGCGGGCGAGCTCTGCCTCCACGTCTCCGGGGGTCGCGACGTAGCCGTCCGGCAGGTGCCGGAAATCGAGCTTCACGCCGGGCTGGAAGCACCATTCCAGGGGCACCTCGTCGATCCGCCAGGACGGCTCGCCGCCCGGGTTCAGCGCGTGGTTCATCGACGAGAAATAATGGTAGGGTGCATCGAGATGCGTGCCGTTATGCGTGCTGATCTGCACACGTTCGACGGCCGCGTACTCGCCCTGCGGAAGCTGGTCGATCCGCACCCCCATATACTCGGCCATCTGCGGCGCTGTCTGATGGTGATCGAGATACTGGATGTGCGGCAGCATGTGAGGTGGGTCGCTGGCGATGCTCGCCTTCAGCGGAACCGAGATGTCGATCAGCCGACGAGGCATGGTGCCCCCTTCCCTTTCCGCGCACCCGCAGCATTCCCGGCCCGCGGCGCAGCGGCAACCCTGCCGGGCCCGGTGCCTCTCATCACGATGCGCCTTGCGTAGCCGGAAGCACCGCCTCTTGCGCTACGGCTGCCAGGGCGTCGGTCATGGCGCCGAGAATGCGATCCGCTCCGCCATCTGCGTAGTGGCGTCTGGCGAGCCATGTGGGATCGTTGTAGGCGAGCCAGGTTTTGCCTTCGCCGTCCTGCCAGACCAGCGCCCTCAGCGGCAGATCAATGCCCATCGTCTGTGCTGCTTGCATCAGCGGCGTACCGGCCTTCGGATTGCCGAAGATCAGAACCTCCGTCGGCCGAAGCTCCATACCAGCACTCGCCGCCGCAGCGGCGTGATCGATCCGCGCAAGAATGGCCATCCCGCGCTTCGTCACTGCCGTCGCGAGCCGGTCCATTGTCTCTCTTGGTCCGTAGCTGCTCGAAAGGGCGATCATCCCGTCCGGTATCATCGCAACACCTCCGTTCGTGTTATCCGACGTTTCGCCGTTGTTCGGTCGCCTGCCGGCGAGCAAGCTGCTGCGCGTTCTGGCCGAGGACAGGCCCGGCGGGCCATCGACGGCTTTACCTTTCTGTAACCGGCACGTCGTGGATAACCGTGCCAAGCCAAGCCATGACGAGGGTACGAGGGTGGCGCGGCCCCCGGTCAGTTCGCCGGGCTGAGGCCGGAGGTGCTATTAGGTGCAATCTCGCTTCCCGTCGGGGCAAACCTGAGGTGAACACTTATCAGACAAACGTCCAACCCCAATCTGCGCGTGCCCGGCAGGGCCCCTGGGAGGCCGCCTGACCCATGGATATCGGTACACGAGATCGGGTTGCCTTCGATCCGGGCGATGCGCGGACCAGGCGCCGCTCGTCCGTGGGCATGGGGGTCCTCTGCGCACTGCTCCTAGGGGGCATTGGCGCCGCGATCTTCCTCTGGCCCAAAAATCAGCCGGCGAGCACGCGCGCTGACCAATTCGCAACCGCGCCGATCCCCGTGCTGGTCGCCACCGCGACGACGCGCGACGTGCCGATCTATCTCGATGGGCTCGGCACGGTGCAGGCATTCAACACCGTCACCATCAAACCGATGGTCGATGGGCCGCTGATCGACGTGGATTTCAAAGAGGGCCAAAATGTAAAGAAGGGTGACGTGCTCGCCCGCATCGATCCCCGGCTGTATCAGGCGACGCTCGATCAGGCGGTCGCGAAGAAGACCCAGGATGAGGCGCAACTCGCCAACGCCAAGGTCGATCTGGCGCGCTATAATAAGCTGATCGCCGCCCAATCCACCTCGGAGCAGCAGGCGCAGACGCAGCGCGCACTGGTTGCCCAGCTCGCTGCACAGGTGCAGCAGGACCAAGCGCAGATCGAGTCCGCACAAACCAATCTCAGCTACACGACGATCGTCGCGCCGCTGGCCGGTCGCACCGGCATGAGGCAGGTCGATGCCGGCAATATCGTGCATGCCACCGACGCGACCGGGATCGTTGTCATCACCCAGCTTCAGCCGATCTCCGTGGTGTTCACGCTGCCGCAGCAGGTGCTGCAACAGGTCGCCGATGCCATGCATAACGGCACGCCGTCGGTGCTGGCCTATCCGCAAGGCGCGGTCGAGAACAATGCCACTCTCATCGACCGTGGCACGCTCGCGGTGCTCGACAATCAGGTCGACCCAACGACCGGCACGATCAAGCTGAAGGCGACCTTCCCCAACCCCGACAGCAAGCTCTGGCCGGGCGGGTTTGTCGGCGTGCGCCTGCAGGTGGCGACGGCGAAGGACGCCACGGTGGTTCCGGTTGCAGCGGTGCAGCAGGGTCCGAACGGCGCCTATGTCTATGTGGTGAATGCCGACGACACGGTCACCCGCCGCGCCGTGACGATCAGCCACGAAGACGAGCAGCGCGCGATCGTTGCCGAGGGTGTCAGGCCCGGCGAGCGCGTGGTCACCGACGGCGCCGCGCGCCTGTCGGATGGCAAAAAGATCGCGATCGCACCCGCCGCCGGCCAAGCCGCGCCGACCACTCCTCAGCAGCCAACAGCGCCGGGCGCAAGCGGCTGGCATAGCCGGCGCGGCGCGTGAGCATCTCCGCTCCGTTCATCGCCCGGCCGATCGCCACTTGGCTGCTGGCGATCGCCATCCTGCTGACTGGCGCGCTGGGCTACAGGGCGCTGCCCGTCTCGGCGCTGCCGGTAGTCGATTTCCCGACGATCGAGGTCACCACGCAACTGCCGGGCGCTGGCCCACAGACCGTTTCGACCTTGATCACCGCCTCGCTGGAGCGGCAGTTCGGTGAGATCCCAGGTCTTACGACGATGACCTCGCAGAGCTCCGAGGGCACCAGCCAGATCACGCTGCAGTTCACGCTGGACCGCAGCATGGATTCCGCCGCGCAGGACGTGCAGGCGGCGATCAACGCGGCGGACGGCACTCTGCCGACCAACCTTCCCTACCCGCCGGTCTATTCCAAGGTGAACCCGGCGGATGCGCCGATCCTGACCCTGGCGCTGACCTCCGATTCGATCCCGATCCAGGATGTCGGCGACGCCGCCGACACGCTGCTGCAGCCGAAACTCGCCGAGATCGATGGCATCGGGAAGGTGACGGTGGAAGGTGGCCTGCGCCCCGCCGTGCGGGTGCGCGTCGATCCCGCCCGGCTCGCTGCCTACGGCGTTTCGATGGAGGACGTGCGCACGGCGGTCGCCAACGCCAACACCAATGGCGCAAAAGGGGGCTTCGACGGACCGCGGCTGGCGGTCTCGCTCGGCGCTAACGATCAGCTTCTGAATGCCGGGCAGTACCGCGACCTGGTGATCGCCTGGCGCAACGGCGCACCGGTGAAGCTGTCAGCAGTTGGCAGCGTGGTCAGCGGGCTCGAGAACGACCGAGTCGGCGCGTGGTATTTCGCGAAGGGCCGGCGTCAGCAAGCCGCGGTGCTGGATATCCAGCGTCAGCCCGGCGCCAACATCGTGCAGACCGTGGAGCGCATCAAAGCAGCGCTGCCGACGCTGCAACGTGCCATTCCCGGCGGCATCCAGGTCCATATCGTCGCGGACCGGACCGAGACCATTCGCGCCTCGGTGCACGAGGTGCAGCTCACGCTGATTATGTCGGTAGTGCTGGTGGTGCTGGTGATCTTCGCCTTCCTGCGCTCCCCGCGCGCCACCTTCATTCCGGCGATCGCCCTGCCGCTGTCGCTGATCGGCACGTTCGGGGTCATGCACCTGCTGGGATACAGCCTGGACAACCTGTCGTTGATGGCCCTGGTCGTCGCCACCGGCTTCGTGGTCGATGACGCCATCGTCATGATCGAGAACGTGGTGCGCTACATCGAGTCCGGCATGCGCCCGCTGGCGGCGGCGTTCCGGGGCGCCGGACAGATCGGCTTCACCATCATCTCGCTGACGGTCTCATTGATCGCGGTGTTCATTCCGCTGCTGTTCATGACCGGCGTGGTCGGGCGGTTGTTCAGCGAGTTCGCCATGACCTTGTCGACTGCGGTGGTGGTGTCCGCCGTGGTCTCGCTGACGCTCACGCCGATGATGTGCGGGCGCATCCTGCGGCCGATCGAGGAACAGCATCCTGGCCTGCTCGCGCGCACGCTGGAGGGCGGGTTCGACCGGCTGCTGCGCTTGTATCGATATACGCTGCGCTGGGCATTGCGCCGCCAGCCGCTGATCCTATTGGTCGCGGCGGCGACGCTCGGCGGAACGATCGGGCTTTATATCGTGGTGCCGAAGGGGTTTCTGCCGCAGCAGGATACCGGCGTGCTGCTGGGCGTGACGCAGGGGGCGCAGGACGTGTCGATCCCGCGTCTTGCCTCCATGCAGAACCGCGCGGCCGAGGCCATCGCCGGCGATCCGGCGGTGACAGGCGTGGTATCGTTCGTCGGCGCCGGCACGATCAACGCAACGCCGAACACTGGCCAACTGACCATGCCGCTGAAGCCGGTTGGCGCTCGCGATCCGGCACGGGCGGTCATCGCACGGCTGCAGCACGACATCGCCGCCATCCCCGGCCTGACAGCGTGGTTCAAGCCGGTGCAGGACGTAACGATCGGTGCTCGGGTCAGCCGCACCGCGTACCAGTACACGCTGCTCGACACCGACGTGGCGGAGCTGGCCGAATGGACGCCGAAGCTGGTGGCGCGGCTGGCCTCGGCACCGCAGCTTCGCGGCGTCGCGTCCGATCAGCAGGACGAGGGGTTGCAGACTCAAATCACGGTCGATCGCCAGTCGGCGATGCGGCTCGGCGTCACCATGCAGGCGATCGAGGACACGCTGTACGATTCGTTCGGTCAACGGCAGATCTCGACGATCTACGGCCAGGCGAATCAGTATCGTGTGATCCTGGAGTCCGACCAGGCATGGCAGGCGGACGCCGCCGCCTTACGACTGCTGCGCGTGCCCGGCACCAACGATGCGCAGGTACCGCTTTCTGCGATCGCCACGATCCGGCAGGCCATGGCGCCGCTGGTGATCACGCACGAGCAGCAGTTCCCATCGGCGACGATCAGCTTCGATCTCGCACCGGGTTATTCGCTCGGCGATGCGGTGCAGGCGGTGCATGAAGCTGAACGCGCAATCGACCTGCCGGCCACCATCAGCGGCAGCTTCGCCGGCGATGCCGCGGAGTTCCAGAGGGCGCTGGCGGCGACGCCTTGGCTGATCCTGGCATCCGTGGTGGTGATCTACATTGTGCTCGGCGTGCTCTACGAGAGCTGGATCCATCCGGTGACGATCCTCTCCACGCTGCCATCGGCCGGCATCGGTGCGCTGCTGGCGCTGATGCTGTGCGGCGCGGACCTTTCTCTGGTGGCGCTGGTCGGCGTAGTGCTGCTGATGGGCATCGTGAAGAAGAACGCGATCATGATGATCGACTTCGCGATCGAGGCGGAGCGGCAACGTGGGCTTACTCCCGCTGCCGCTATCGAGGAGGCGTGCCTGCTGCGCTTCCGCCCGATCATGATGACAACGATGGCGGCGCTGCTGGGCGCGTTGCCGCTGGTGCTGGAGCACGGCGCCGGCGCGGAGCTGCGCTGGCCGCTGGGCGTGACGATTATCGGTGGATTGCTGCTCTCGCAACTGCTCACGCTTTATACGACACCGGTGATTTATCTCGCCTTCGAGCGGTTGCGCCTGCGTTTTGTGGGGCCAGAGGCGGGGATGGTACCTGCTGAATGAAAGAAGAAAGATTCACCGCAGAGGCGCAGAGTCCGCAGAGAATTAATCTCTGCGTGCTCTGCGCCTCTGCGGTGAGTCTTACTTGCTTGCCGAGCAGGTAGATGGGCTTTTCTGCTCCGTTTATTGCCCGCCCTGTCGCCACTATTCTGCTGGCGGTCGGCATTCTTCTATCCGGCGTCGTCGCCTATCGGTTCCTCCCGGTCGCCGCGCTGCCCAGCGTCGATATCCCCACCATCGTGGTATTCGCCTCGCGCCCCGGGGCCGATCCCGAGACAATGGCGAATTCGGTCGCCGCCCCGTTGGAGCGCCGGCTGGGCGAGATTTCTGATGTTGCTGAAATTACTTCTATCAGCTCGATCGGCGCCACCTCCGTCGTCGTGCAGTTCGACATAGATCGCGACATTAATGGCGCTGCGCACGATGTGCAAGCCGCCATCAATGCGGCGATCGCCGACCTGCCGTCGGATCTGCCGACCCGCCCCTATTACCGCAAGTTCAATCCGGCCGACGCGCCGATCATGACTATTGCGCTGTCGTCCGACACGCTGTCGGTGGCGCAGATCTATGATGCCGCCGACACCGTGCTGGGTCAGCGCCTGTCGCAGGTCGATGGCGTGGCCAATGTCACCGTGAACGGCGCCGAGAAACCCGCGGTGCGGGTGCAGCTCGATCCGGTGCGGCTGGCCGCAGCCGGGCTGGCCGCCCAGGACGTCACGAACGCAATCAAGAACGCCAACGTGCTGGAGCCGACCGGCGGCTTCGAGGGTCCCGCGCGTGCCGGTATGATCGGCGTCAACCCGCAGATGTCGCAGGCCGAGCAGTACCGCCGCCTGGTGCTGAAGGCAGGCAGTGGCGCCGTGGTCACGCTGGGCGACGTAGCAACGGTGGTGAACAGCGTCGCCAACACACGGCTTGCAGCCTGGGACGGCAAGCAGCCGGCAATTCTGCTGACCATCACCAAGGAAGCAGGGGCGAATGTGATCGACACCGTCGATCGCGTGCGGCAGCTTCTGCCCCAGCTCATGTCTTGGATGCCACCCGATATCAAGCTGTCGGTGATCCAGGACCGCACCACGACGATCCGCGCCAGCGTGGTGGGCGTGCAAGATACGCTGGTCGTTACCGTCGCGCTGGTGCTGATGGTCGTCGCGCTGTTCATGCGTCGGTTGGTGCCCACGGTCGCCGCCGCCGTCACCGTGCCGCTGTCGATCTGCGGCACGCTCGCCGGCATGTGGTTCATGGGCTACTCGCTCGACAATTTTTCGTTGATGGCGCTGACCATCTCCGTCGGTTTCGTGGTCGATGACGCGATCGTCATGATCGAGAACATCGTCCGCCATACCGAGCACGGGGTGCCGCCGCTGCGAGCGGCGCTGATCGGATCGCGGCAGATCGGCTTCACCGTCGTTTCAATCAGCGTGTCATTGGTGGCAGTGTTTATTCCGCTGATCTTCATGGGCGGCATCCTCGGCCGGCTGTTCCACGAATTCGCAATGACGCTGACCATGGCGATCGTTGTGTCGGCGGCCGTCTCTCTGACGCTCACGCCGATGATCTGCGGCCGCTGGATGGTGCCGCGCCATACCCCGCCGCGATGGCGCGTTTGGGCCTGGTTGGATCGCACCATCGAGCGGTTGCTGGCCGCTAACCACCGGCTTTATGCGCTGACGCTCCGCTGGTCGCTGCGTCATCGCGGCTTCATGCTGCTGGTGATGCTGGCGACCGTGGTGCTGACCGTGCAGCTCTATCGCACCGTGCCCAAGGGATTCCTACCAATCCAGGACACCGGGATCCTGATGGGCTCCACGGTCGCCTCGCCCGACATCTCGTTCAAGGCGATGGAGGAACGCCAGCGCGCCGTGGTGGACGTGCTGCTGGCCGACCCCGCAGTGGCAACGGTCGGCTCGCAGGTCGGCGTCGCCAGCGGCTGGAGCTCGCTGAACCGCGGGCAGGTCGCGGTCAGCCTGAAACCGCTCAATCAGCGGCACATCTCGTCGGAAGACGTAATTGCTCGGCTGCGTCCGAAGCTGGAGAGTCTGGGCGGTATCCAGACATTCCTGTTCTCCGCCCAGGATCTGCGCGGTGGCGGGCGCACCGGCGGCTCGCAGTTCCAGTTCGTGGTGATCAGCCAGGATCTGGCCGCGCTGCGGCACTGGAGCCTGTTGCTGGAAGACAAGCTGAAGACCACGCCTGGTATCACCGACGTGACCTCGGACCAGGACAGGGCGGGGCCGCAGGAGAACGTGGTGATTGATCGCGCCGCTGCCGCGCGGCTCGGCGTGTCGGCGACCGACATCGACAACGCGCTGAACAACGCCTTCGCCCAGCGGCAGGTCTCGACGATCTACACCCAGCGCAACCAGTACAAGGTGGTGGTGGAAACCGACCCGGCGCTGCAAGCCAGCCCGACGATGCTCGATCGCGTCTATGTCGGCTCGAGCAGCGGTGTGCAAGTGCCGCTATCGGCGATGGCGCGTTTCGAGCCGGGCGACGCGCCGCTCGCGGTCCTCCACCAAGGCCAGTTCCCGGCTGCCACACTCAGCTTCAACCTGCCCCCCGGCACGGCGCTGAGCGACGCCGAGGCAGCCGTGCAAAAGGCGGCGGACGAGCTGCACATGCCGCCTGAGATCCGCACCGAGTTTGCCGGCAATGCGCGCTGGCTGCAGGACACGGCGCGAACCGAGCCGCTGCTGATCGCCGCAGCGCTGATCGCGATCTACATCGTCCTCGGCGTGCTGTACGAGAGCCTGCTGCACCCGCTGACCATTCTTTCCACGTTGCCGTCCGCCGGCCTCGGCGCCTTGCTCGCGCTGCTCATCGCCGGCGAGGACCTCAGCGTCATCGGCATGATCGCGATCATCCTGCTGATGGGCATAGTCAAGAAGAACGCCATCATGCTGGTGGATTTCGCGCTGGAAGCCGAACGTCAGCGTGGCCTTTCCCCGTTCGATGCTATCCATTTGGCATGTTTGGAGCGCTTCCGTCCGATCCTGATGACAACGCTTGCCGCGCTGTTCGGCGCGCTGCCGCTGGCATTCGCCTTCGGCACCGGCGCGGAGTTCCGCCGACCCCTTGGCATCGCCATCGTCGGCGGATTGATCGTGTCGCAGATGCTGACACTGTACACGACGCCCGTCGTCTATCTGGCGCTCGAGCGACTCGCCGGCAAGCGCCCACCGATCGTGGTGCCGGCAGAGTAGTACAGGGGAACCCCGCTCCCTGCGGAAGGGGGGCGAGGAGTGTCCAACCGACGACATGGGTAACAGAATAGACCGACGACATGGGTAACACTTTCCATCCATCATCGTATCAAATCAGGCGCTTGTCGCTGTTGGCTCTGTGGAGTTGTGGGCAACCCGCTTGGGTTGTCCACAACTCCACAAAGCGCCCTCCGCCGCCGGCGTCGTCGCGCCGGCGCTCGCCGAGGCGGCACTTGGAGCGCGGCGCAGCCATCCGAGCTGGGGCCCGCGCAAAGTGCGGGCGTGGCTGATGGCGCATGATCCTGGGTTGGCCTGGCCGGCGGCGAGCACGCTGGGCACGCTGTTCGACGAAGCCGGGCTGACGGTGCCGCGGCGTCGGCGCGAGCGAGTGCCGCCGCGGACGGCGCCGTTTGCCGACTGTGACGGGCCGAATGCGGTTTGGACGGCTGATTTCAAGGTGCACCTCCATGCCGCCAGTTAGCCTGTTACCCATCTCGTCGGGCTGAACTGTTACCTATGTCCCCGGGTTGGACCGGAGCAGGAGAGAACCAATGCGCATCACAGCAATGAACTGGCGCCAGGTCGAAGCCTACCTCCAGAACGACGATCGAGCCGTAATCCCACTCGGCAGCACCGAGCAGCACGCCGGTCTGAGCCTGTCCGTGGACAGCATTCTCTCGGAACGCGTCGCGACAGAAGCCGCCGAGCCGCTGCAAGTCCCAGTTTTCCCCGTGCTCGCCTACGGCATCACACCCCACTTCACCGCCTTCCCCGGCACCGTATCGTTACGTATCTCATCCTACCTGGCAGTGATCGAAGACGTGCTGAATAGCTTGGCCCGACACGGCTTCCGCCGCATCCTGCTGGTCAATGGCCATGGCGGCAACGCTCCGGCACAGTCCTTCGCGATCGAGTGGATGTCGGCCCATCCGGACGTGACCGTCCGCTTCCACAACTGGTGGAACGCGCCACGCACCTGGGCCAAGGTGCAAGAAATCGATCCGGTCGCCAGCCACGCCTCCTGGATGGAGAACTTCCAATGGACGCGGCTGCCCGGTGCACACGTGCCTGAAGGAGCCAAGCCGATGCTCGATATCGACCGTGCCCGCCTGCTCGATCCCGCGCGCATGCGCGCGCTGATCGGCGACGGCAACTATGGCGGACGCTACCAGCGCTCCGACGACGAGATGCTGGCGATATGGGCCGTCGCCGTCGAAGAAACTCGCGCGCTGATCGAAAGCGGCTGGCGATGAGCAGCCCGATCGTCATCTGGGGCTCTGGCGCGATCGGCGGCACGATCGGCGCGCACTTGGTTCACGCCGGACACGACGTGCTGTTCGTCGATCGCGTCCCCGAGCACGTCTCAGCGATCAACGCAGCAGGACTGAAGATCCTCGGTCCGGTCCGCGAGTTCACCGCGCCAGGCCGCGCCGTCACATCCGATGCGGTACACGGGCCGTTCGACACCGTCCTGCTCTGCGTCAAAGCGCAGGACACCGAAGCCGCGGCACGTGCGATCGCCCCACACCTGGCAGCGGACGGCTTCATCGTCTCGGTGCAGAACGGGCTGAACGAAACGGTCATCGCCGGCATCGTCGGCACGCCGCGCACGGTCGGCGCTTTCGTCAATTTTGGCGCCGACTACATGGAACCCGGCGTGGTGCAATACGCCGGGCGCGGCGCCGTCGTCGTCGGCGAAATCGACGGGCGCATCACGCCGCGTGCCGAACGGCTGCATAGCCTGCTGCTGCAGTTCGACGATCGTGCGGTACTGACCGGCAATATCTGGGGCTATCTCTGGGCGAAGCTCGCTTACGGCGCGATGCTGTTTGCCACCGCGCTCACCAACGAGTCGATGGCTGACTGCCTGGCCTCGCCGTCGCATCGGCCCTTGTTCACAGCGCTCGCGCGCGAGGTGCTGGCCGTCGCCGGCCGCGCAAGCATCAAGCCCGAGCCATTCGACGGGTTCGACCCGAGCGCTTATGGCTCCGACGACGGCGCCGCTCGGTCGTTGGATGCGCTCGTCGAGCACAATCGCCGATCCGCCAAATCGCATAGCGGCATCTGGCGCGACCTTGCGGTCCGCAAGCGCAAGACCGAGGCCGATCCGCAACTCGGCCCGATCGTGACCACCGCGCGGCAACACGGAATGGATGCGCCGATCACCGCGCGGCTGATCGCGATGATCCACGAAATCGAAGAAGGACTGCGGCCGATGGCATGGGCAAACCTTGATGAACTCACGCAGGTGATGCCGCAATGAAGATCGATTTCCAGAGCCGCACCGCAATCGTCACCGGCGCGGCGCACGGGTTCGGTCGCGCCATCGCCCGCGAGTTCGCCGCACTCGGCGCACACGTCTGGGCCACCGACAAGCTGGCAGACGAACTGGCCGACACCGCCCGCCTCGCCGGCGATCGCTGCCACGCGCATCCGCTGGACGTGACCGATCGCGACGCAGTACAGGCGCTCGCCGCCACGGCGGAGAAAGAGACCGGCCGCATCGACATCCTCGTACACAGCGCCGGCGGCGTCGTCGGCCAGGTTGGTCGTCCGCTGGAAGAGATCACCCCACACGACTGGCACGCCATCATAGAGGTGAACCTGACCGGTGCCTTCTGGTGCGCCCAGGCGGTCACTCCAGCCATGAAGCGCGCGCGACGCGGACGGATCGTCACGATCTCCTCCGGTGCCGGGCTCGGTGTCAGCCTGACGGGCATCCAGGCCTACGCCTCCGCCAAGGCCGGCGAGATCGGACTGACCCGCCAGCTCGCCCACGAGCTGGGCCAGTTCGGTATCACGGTGAATAGCGTCGCCCCCGGCTTCGTTCGCAGCAACCCCACCAGCGAGGCGCAGTGGCAGTCATACGGCGAAGAAGGCCAGCGTCGCCTGATCGAGCGCATCGCATTGCGTCGGCTCGGCACCGCCGAAGATATTACCAGCGCGGTACTGTTCCTCGCCTCCGATTACGCCGGTTGGATCAGCGGACAGACGCTCAGCGTGGACGGGGGGAAATGATCGGCACGATCGGCAGCAGGCTGGCGCAGCTTCTGCTGGTCATCGTTGGCGTCAGCGTCATCGTGTTCCTGTTGATGCACGTGCTGCCGGGTGACGTGGCGCAAATGCTGCTGGGCGACAAGGCCACGCCGCAGTCACTGGCCCGGCTGCGCGCACAACTCGGTCTCAATCGTCCGGTATGGGTGCAATATGCCCGCTTCGCCGCCGGCGCGCTGCGCGGCGATTTCGGCATTTCGTTGCAGACGAACCATCCTGCCTTCGACGACGTGCTGACCGCCTTCCCGGTCACGTTGCAGCTTTCCCTGACATCGCTGTCGATTGCCACCCTGGTCGGCGTGCCGCTCGGCGTCGCGGCGGCGCTGCGCCCCAATTCCTGGCTCGACCACACCGGTACTGACCGCCAGTCTGCTCGGCGTTTCGATGCCGATCTTCTGGCTCGGCCTGATGCTGTTGCTGTTGTTCGGCGGCATACTCGGCTGGCTGCCGATCGGCGGGCAGATGCCGCCCGAGCTGCAGCCTCCCACTGTCACCGGCATGAGCGTGATCGACGCGCTGCTGACCGGCCAACCGCTGATGATCGAGGAGAGTCTGCGTCACCTGCTGCTGCCGGCTTGCACGCTCGCCACCATTCCACTGGCATTGATCACTCGCATCACGCGATCCGAGATGCTGGCAGTGATGACGCAAGACCACGTGCGCACCGCCTGGGCGAAGGGCCTTCCACCCCGGCGGGTGATCGTGCGGCACGTGCTGCGCAACGCGCTGATCCCGGTGGTAACGGTGATCGGCTTGCAGCTCGGCCTGCTTCTGTCGGGCGCGGTGCTGACGGAGACGATCTTCTCATTGCCCGGGCTCGGCCGGCTGATGGTGGATTCCATCCTGGGGCGCGACTATCCGGTGGTGCAGGCAGGCGCGCTGTTCATCGCCCTGGTGTTCGTGCTGGTGAACCTGCTTGTCGATATCGGCTACGGGTTCCTTGACCCCAGGATCCGGCGCGGATGAGCCTGACGCTGGCGCAACGCCCGGTCGTTGAGAGCCCTGGGCGGCAGGCCGCCCGCGCGCTACTGCACCGCGGCAGCGTGCGGATCGGGCTGGTGCTTGTGCTGGGATTTCTGGCGCTGACGATCGTGGCGCCGCTCGTTTCACCCTATGATCCGACCGATCAGGATCTCTCTAATGCGCTGTCGTCACCATCGCTCGATCACCTGTTCGGGGCGGATCAGTACGGGCGCGATGTGCTCAGCCGGGTGCTGTACGGCACGCGCGATGCGCTGCTGGCGATCGTCGTGGCCGATGGGATCGCGCTTGGCACCGGCGGCTTGCTGGGCTTAGTGGCGGGCTTCATGGGTGGCGCGGTCGATGCGGTGATCATGCGCTTTGTCGATGTGCTGCTGGCGTTCCCGTACCTTCTGCTGGCGCTGATCATCGTCGCTGCGCTGGGTCCGAGCCTGACCAATGCGCTTATCGCCATTGGCATCGTCTATACGCCGCAATACGCGAGGATGATGCGCGGGCAGGTGCTTGCAGTGCGTACCGCCGACTACGTGCGTGCTGCCCGCGCGCTGGGCAGCAGCCGCCGGCGGCTGATGCTCCGCCACGTGCTGCCCAACTGCTTCACGCCCGTGCTCGTGCTGGCGACGTTGCAGGCGGGCTCGGTGGTGGTGGAAACGGCAGGTCTGGCTTTTCTCGGCTTGGGCGCACAGCCGCCGGCGGCCGATTGGGGTGCAATGCTGGCGGACGGACATGACTATTTTCTGTCCGCCTGGTGGATCGCGACCTTCCCCGGGCTAGCGATCTTCGTTGTCGTGCTCGGCTTCAACCTGATCGGCGATGCTCTGCGCGACTATTCCGATCCGCGGCGCCGGGAATGACCGTGCCGCTATTGGAGGTGTCTGGCCTCACGGTGGGGTTCGCGACTGGTGGCCGCGCGGTGCCGGTGGTACGCAACCTGTCGTTCCAACTGGAACGTGGTGAGACGCTGGTGATCGTTGGCGAGTTCGGGGTCGGGGAAATCGGTGACCTGCCTCGCCCTGATGGGACTGTTGGCACGACCGGCGGGGCGCGTGCTCGCCGGCTCCATGCGGCTTGCGTGCAAGGATGGGAGGGTGCGCGACATCGCCCGGCTAGAGCCGCCGGACATGCAGCGCATCCGCGGGGCCGAGATCGCGATGATCTTCCAGGAGCCAATGACCTCGCTCAACCCGGTGTACACGATCGGCGAGCAGATTGTCGAAGCGGTGCGGTTCCACGATGCCGTCTCGGCGCGGGCGGCGCGCACACGCGCAACGGAGATGCTGGCGCTACTCGGCATCCCCGATCCGGCGGCTCGGCTCGACTCCTATCCGCACGAACTCTCAGGCGGGATGCGCCAGCGAGCGATGATCGGCATGGCGCTGGCGTGCCGGCCGGCGCTGCTGATTGCCGACGAGCCGACGACCGCGCTGGATGTGACGGTACAGGCGCAGATTCTCGACCTATTGCAGCGGTTGCAACGTGAGCTGGGCATGGCGATGATCTTCGTCACCCACAATCTCGGTGTCGCCGGGGAGATCGCGGACAATGTGCTGGTGATGTATGCCGGCCAGTGCGCCGAGTCAGGACCGCGCGAAGCGGTATTCGCCAACCCACGCCTGCCTTACACGATGGGCCTATTGCGCGCGGTACCGCGGCTCGGGCTGGACCGCTCGGTCGGACCGTTGGAGACGATTCCGGGCAGCGTGCCTGATCTGGCGCACCTGCCGCCCGGCTGTGCCTTCCATCCGCGCTGCGCCTTCTTTCGTCCTGGCCTGTGCGATGCGCGCGCGCCGGAGCTGGAACTGTGCGGCGAGTGGCATCAGGTGCGCTGCCTTCGCTGGCAGGACATCGCCGCCGCATGACCGGGCCTCTGCTGGATGTGCAGCACCTGTCGGTGCATTTTCACCGCCCTGGTCTGCTGTCGCGGGTGCACCCGGTGCGTGCTGTCGATGACGTGTCCTTCTCGATCGCACCGCGCGAGGTCGTCGGGCTGGTGGGCGAGTTGGGTTCCGGCAAGACCACGATCGGCAATGCGGTGCTGCGCCTGCTTCACCCGACATCGGGGCGCATCCTGTTTGCGGCCGAGGACGTCACCGCACTGCCCGAGCGTCGTTTGAAGCCGTTTCGCCGGCGCGTGCAGCCGATCTTCCAGGACCCGTTCGGCTCGCTCGATCCCCGCATGACCGTCGAGGCGATCCTGACGGAGCCGCTCATCATCCACGCAGTCGGACGGAGCCGCGCCGGCCGGGCCGAGCGAGCTGCCGCGCTATTGCGTCTCGTCGGTCTGCCGCCGGACGCGTTGGTGCGCTACCCGCATCAGTTCTCTGGCGGCCAGCGCCAGCGCATTGGCATCGCTCGCGCGCTGGCGCTAGAGCCCGAGCTGATCGTTGCTGACGAAGCGGTCTCCGCTCTTGATGTCTCGTTGCAGGCACAGATCGTCAACCTGCTGTGCGAGTTACAGCAGAAGCTTGGCCTGGCGATGCTGTTCATCGCGCACGATCTCGCGGTGGTGGAGTACGTCTCCGACCGCGTGATCGTGCTCTACCTGGGCCGCGTGATGGAGAGCGCCGCGGCGCACGACCTCTATCGCCGCCCGCGCCATCCGTACACGGAGGCGCTGCTGTCGGCAGTGCTGGAGCCTGGCGTCGGCGCCACCAACCGGCGAATCCTGTTGGAAGGCGATCCCCCAAGCCCCGCCAATCCACCGTCCGGCTGCGTCTTCCGCACCCGCTGTCGCTATGCGCTGCCAGCCTGCGCGCAAGCCGTCCCACCGCTTCGCCTCGTCGGCAACGGCCACGCAACCGCCTGCATCAGGGACGACATTCTGTAGGGTCGTCATAACTCCCTCTCCCCCACTTTGGGGGAGAGGGAGCGGTGAGGGGGACCGGCTACTTCCCGAGCGACACCTTCTCCATATCGAAGAACATCTGCGTCGGGTTGAGTTGGTAGCCGTGCACATTGGTCCGAATCGCCCGCACCTGCTCGACCGAGTTCACGAACAGCCAAGGCGCTCCCTGCCAGACCAGCTTCTGCACCTGCTGATAGATCGCCACGCGCTTGGCATGGTCGCTCTCCGCCAGGCCCTGAACACACAGACGGTCCACGTCGGCATTATGATACCGCGTCGTGTCATCAACCGGATTGCGTGAGCTGTACAGCTCGCAAACGATGTTGTCCGGATCGCCGTTGTCGCCGGTCCAACCCACCATGAACAGGTTATTGTACTTACCGCTGCGCACGGTCGACAGGAAGGCCCCCATGTCGAGCTTGCGCACCTCGGCGTTGATACCGATCTTTTTGAGATAGCCCGAGATCGCCACCGCAAGATCGGGACCGGCCGAGTTATAGCCGCGCGGCGTGTTGTAAGTCAGAAACTCGATCGACATCGGCGTCTTTACTCCGGCCTCGTCCAGCATCTTCTTCGCCAATGTCGGATTGTACGTGTAGGGCGGCTGCTGCGGCTGGAAACTCCATTCCGAGGCCGGCATCGGCGAGACCATCGGCACCGCATAGCCCTTGAACAGCGCCTTATCGATAGCATTGCGATCGACCGCATAGTTCAACGCCTGGCGCACCTTCACGTTGTCGAACGGCGGCGTGTCCGTCGGCATCCCCATGCCGCTGACCGCCAGGCCGGGTTGCGTCAGGAGCTTGATCGATTTGTCCGCCTGCAGTGCCGGCAGGACCGTGCTGCTGACGTCGCCCAGGATCTGGATATCGCCGCTCTTCAGCGCCAGCAGCGCCGCCTGCGGGTCGGGATATTCCTTGAAGATCAGGTGATCGACATGCGGCTTGCCGTTCCAGTACGCTTGGTTCGCATCCAGCGTGATCGAGTCCCGCGGCTTCCAGTCGCGGAAGATGAACGGGCCGCTGCCAACCGGATTGTTGCGGAAGTTCTTGCCGTACTTGGCCGCTGCCGTCGGGCTGACCACGCCGTTCCATACCATCGCCAGGCTGGTGATGAACGGCGCATTGGGCTGCTTCAGCTTAAACGTCACGGTGTGATCATCGACCTTGTTCACCGAAGTGACGTCGCCATAAGTGAAGTCGATATAGCTCTCAACCGGCCCGGTGTTATAAATGTAGATTGGGCTCGACTTATCCAGCTGACGGTTGATTCCCTGGATATAGGTGTCGGCATTGAACGGCGTGCCGTCCTGGAACTTCACGTCATTGCGCAGCTTGAACGTGTAGCTCAACCCATCTTCCGTAACGGTCCAGCTCTGTGCCAGTCCCGGCTCGGGTTCGACCGTGCCCGGCTTGTACTTCACCAGGCTGTCGTAGATGGTCGCCATCACGAAGCCGGAGGTGTTGTTCAGTACCGCTTCCGGATCGAGCCCGGTCGGGTCAGCGGCGATCCCGATCACCAGCGTGGTGTCGGCATGTGCGGCGCCGACGCAAAGCGATGTCGCCAGGCACGCCGCGGCGAATATCCGTTGCATTATGGCCTCCCCGTTCCTGCAACACGAAACTGGGACGCTATGCGGCGGCGGCCGGCAACACAAGCCGGGCGCCGAAGAAGCCCACTCGCCTCGAGCCGATGCGTGGTGCAGTATCGTGGCATTGCTGGAGCTTGGAGGATGGCATGGCCGAGTTGACCCGCAGCGCGCGGGAGACGGAGTTGATGGAGATGGCGCGCCAGGTGCTGCCTGGCGGCAGCTTCGGCAATATGCCGGCCGACATCATCATCGACCGGGGCCGCGCTGGCCATGTCTGGGACATCAGCGGCAACGAGTATATCGACTACCTGCTGGGCTCCGGACCGGCCTTCGTCGGCCACGCGCATCCCGAGGTGGTGGCGGCGGTGCAGGAGCAGCTTCCGCGCGGCTCGACCTTCTTCGCCGAGAACGAACCCGGCATCCGGCTGGCCGCCGAGATCGTCGCCGCGGTGCCCTGCGCGCAGAAGGTGCGCTTTGTCTCCAGCGGCACCGAGGCTGATGCCTACGCCATGCGCGTCGCCCGCGCCTTCCGCCGCCGCGACAAGATCCTGAAATTCGAGGGCGGCTACCACGGCATGAGCGACTACTCGCTGATGAGCCTGGCGCCGAAACGGCCGGGGAATTTCCCGCAGCCGGTGCCGGATTTGCCGGGCATTCCGCAGAGCGTGCGCGACGAGGTCCTGATCGCTCCGTTCAACGACCCCGATATGGCGGCGAGCCTGATCGCGGAGCGCCATGACGAGCTGGGCGGCGTGATCGTCGAGCCGTTCCAGCGGCTGATAGCGCCGAGTCCCGGCTTCCTGCAGGCGCTGCGGGAAGTCACGGCAAGATACGAGGTGCCGCTGATCTTCGACGAGGTGGTCACCGGCTTCCGCTTCGCCTGGGGCGGGGCACAGGAATATTACGGTGTGGTGCCGGATATCTGCACGCTGGGCAAGATCATCGGCGGCGGCTTCCCGCTGGCCGCGATTGCCGGGCGCGACGATATCATGGCGCATTTCGACCGCGCGAAGGTGGGCGAGGACCGCGTCCTGATGCAGGTCGGCACGCTGTCCGGCAATCCGGTCGCCGCGACCGCGGGTCTGGCGACGCTGCAAATCCTGAAGCGGCCTGGGGCTTACGAACAGGTTTTCGCGACAGGCCGGGCGCTGATCGAGGGGATCACGCGCATTCTGAGGGAGGCAGGTCTGCCGGGGCAGGTGATCGGCGCGCCACCGATGTTCGACACCGTGTTCACCGAGGCCGACGTCCGCGACTATCGCGCCGTGCTGGGCGGCAATGCCGAGCTACAGAAGCGCCTCGCGCGCGGACTGCGCAAGCACGGTGTGCTGAAGAGCGAGAACAAGTGTTACGTGTCTCTGGCCCACACCGCGGACGATGTCCGCGACACGCTGGCGGCGTATCAGGAAGCGGTGGCGGAGCTACGCTCACGCTGACGTGATGGGAAGCGCCACAAGGTCGAACCACCGCATCTCCTCGTCGCGGTAATCGCCTGGCGCAAGTCTCAGCGCTCGACGCTCGATGCCATACGGGACGAACCCGGCGCGATCGTACAGTGTGCGGGCGGCCTCGTTACCCACCGTGACCGCGAGCTGCACGATTTCCACGCCAGACGTGTTGCGCGCGTGTTCGATCACCTCCCGCAGCAGCTCCGTGGCGACGCCACGACCACGGGCGGCCGGGCGGACATACATGCCCCAGAGCGTGCTCTTGTGGCGCCCCTTGGCATTTTTCTCGACACGGAATCCGGCGACGCCAACAAGCCCAGCGTCGTCGTCGAGAAACGCGCCGAAGACGGCGTCCGGCAGCTCCAGCGCGACTCTCCGGGCGAAATCGTCTGCCGTCAGGCGCTGCTCCTCCTCGAACGAGGAGCCGAACGCCTCCGGACACGAACGCAGCGCCTCAAGCCTGATCTCGCGGAACGCCGCGGCATCGCTGCTGTGGAGCCGGCGAATCACCGTTCGGAGCGCATTTCGGCGAACACATCCCGAGCCGTAAGCAGCGCCTCGCGCACCAATGGCAGGCCGACGTAGCCGGAGAGATGCAGCAGCGCCTCCACCAGCTCGTCCTCGGTCCAGCCCTGGCGAAGCGCCATGCGGACGTGGATCGCCAGCTCCGGCGTACGCCCTGTGGCAGTATCAGAAACCACACAGATGAGCGCCCGCGTCTTGGTATCGAGCCCCGGACGCGTCCACAAACCGCCAAACACCGCCTCGGTCGAGTACTCGGCGAACTTCCGCATGACATCGTCGGTGTAGACGGTCTTTTCCAACCGGTCGGCATAGGCATCGCCCATCAACTTGCGGCGCATCGCCCGGCCCTGCTCCAGCCTGCTGCTTTCGGCCATCCTGTCCCCTTCCCCGCTTCAGCGTTTCGCGTCGGCTTGGCGCTTCGCCTCTGCCCAGAGCCGGCGATAATCGTAGGTCGGATAGAACTCCGTGCGAAAGCTACCCCAGGCGGCGGCTTCGATCACGCGATTCGTATCGCGCAGTCGATCTGGGGGCAGGCGGACGATGACGACCTGGCCAATACCCATCATCACGAACCAGGCCACCACGTCGACGCCGGGCGGCGGGAATTTGTCGTACCATCCGGTCTGGCGGAGATGTTCGTTGATCTCATCGACCGTTTTCGTTTCGTCATGGCGGAAAAAGACAGTCAGCAAGATCTTGCCCGGCTCGTCCAGAGTCGGCGGCAGCGCGCTCTCCGCCGCGCCCTGCGCGACGGCGCCGCTCGGCCCGAGCATCGCAGCGACCGGAATTGCGCCGAGCATCGCACCCACATCTCGCCGTGTTTGTCGCATCGCTGGCTGCTCCTTTTCTAACGACAGGGACTAGCCCCGGACGAAATGCGGAAAGGCGGTAACCAGCCCGTGCATCAGAACATGTCAACCGACGTCCAGCGGTTCCCGTCTCCGGCCTTGCACGACCACCTCACTGTGCATGCCCGCCAAAATGCGTGCGGACGGGAAAACGCGCCTTCCCCCCTTCAACGCGAACATCAGAGCGTTGTTCAGATAACAACCGACGCTATGCCCCCGTGTAGTTGACAGTATTGCCGCTTGCGTCACGTCCGGCCGCGATGGCGCCGTTCTGTGCGCAAGCAATCGCGGGCTTATCGGCCGGCCAGACATAGGTCACCACCGCCCACGCACCACCAGCGAGGAGAGCACTACCGCGCCGGCGCCGGCCGGATGTCGAGGCGCACCAAACTCGCCGCGCCGGGGTCGTTCCAGCCGCTCCCGCTCTCATAATTCTGCTCGAAACGGGCAAGCATATCGAGCCGCGCACCGTCGGCCTTGGTCCACGACAGGTGCCAATAGAGGTAACGTCTCCAGGGATACCAGCTGCCGCCGCCGCCGAGCGAGCCGCAGCAGGTGATATGGAACGGTGTTGGCCAGCTCGCCACGCCGCGATCGAGGGTGATCGAGGTCGTATCGCCCGGCTCCGGCTCGATCGCCGGTGTATAACCGTGGTCCGGAATCGCGCAGGGACACCTGCCGAGGACGAAGCGACGGTCACCGTCGATGAGCACGAGGACGCCGCCGGGATCGAGCTGTATGCCGACGCGTTCCAGCGGGTTGCCCCAGTCGTACCACGTGAACCCCTCGGCTTCGGGGAGCGGCGCGCCGTCTCGGCCGGGAAAGAAGTGGAAAAATCCGCTGTACTTTTTGATCGATAAGGAGGTCACGGTCGCCAGTCGGGTGGTGTGGATCGCGTCGAGCGCCCGCGCCCACCAAGGGCCCGCAACGATCCATGCCACCGCGAGGATGGCGAGGGCGAGAACGGAGAGAACGGATCGGATCAGCAACCTGCGCATGCGGTCGTCGCTTGCTCTGGGGCCACGCTGCGTTACTGGTTCAGGATGCTACGCAGCCGCAGCTGGTGCTCTGACTCATTCGGACGATACAGGCAGTTTGGCAAGCTTGGCGAGGATCGAAGCGGCTTGACGCACGATCGTTGAGACGGAGTGGATTCGGGGCCTGATCGACCGGTGCGGCGGTCGTCGCTGGGCCCCGCGTGCTCGGGCTCGGCTCCCAAACAGGGGGGTGGGGGCATGGGAACTGTCGCGCCCGAGTGTCCCCCAACGTGCGTAGCCCGCTTCCCGTAGCCGCTGCATGCGATATCTCCCGGGCTATACTGTGTCTCGGCGGAAACTGAACCTCGACCCTCGGTCAGCGCGATGTGGCCCCCAGCCGAGCGCGACGGCGTGTTAGGGTAGCGGCTCGCAGCCCACCACCCCGCGTGAGAGGAGGCGCGTCTTCCCGGCCGCATCGATAGTGATCTCGACATCGTAGATGATGACGCTCGGGTCGTCCGGGGTGGCCCGCAGCGCCTTGTAGGATGCTGCGCACCGTTGCACTGATGGGAGGGCGTGCGTCATAGCCTGCGGAATTTTGCCCTCTGCGATCAGGCGCGCCCAGCAGCCGGCAGGGTCCTTTACGATTGAGCAGGAGGCGTTGAAGCCGCGTGTGTAGCGAAGATGCAGCGCCCCATGCTCAACGGAGACGGCGTGAAACCCGCGATTTGCGGCGGTTCCGTCCTGGTAGATCGTGCGGCCGCTTGGCGTGTCCATGACCATGAACGGGACCGCGCCATTGGGGTCCGTGGCGGAGAACACGACGAACCGGCGTATCTTTCCGAGCAACGAATAGCCTTGCGTCGGCAACGGAACGCCGCTCACCGGACGAGCGGCGGTGCAGGCAGGATGGGCGCCCATGACGATCGTCGCCGCGTCCGGCTCGGGGGTATCGGTGCCGCTCTCCCTTATCATGAGATCCCTGTAATAGGTGCAAACAACCTCTCCTCCCGTGTCCTCCTGAGATTTGGCAGGGATTTGCCGGATCGACACGGGAGGATCGAACAGCCTGGTTTCCGCGCTGTCCGCTGCACCCGGAAACGATAACGGCCAAAGCGTGCCCGCAACCAGCAACACACCGCTGATCACGACGGTCCGGAATTGATCTTTCTTTGACCACGTCATGGTTGCCCTCCTTGGCAAGGCTATTACTGTAATCCGCCGATGGACGCCGGGTCAGTTGGCGTGCTGCGACGATAGCCGAAGCCCCGCTCTCCCCGCAGCGAACTTGCCAACCGAAAGAGGCCCGGTGGCTGCGGCGGCTGATCCGCATGCTGTGCTGATCCGGCTACGCCTTCAGCATCCGATCCGAGCGGCGGCTCTGCACGGTTCCAGCCGCTTAACACTGCAGCCTGGAGGCCGCTATCTGTCAGCGGACAGCGACCACTGTCCCGTTCATCAGCCTGTAGGTTGCCGTTTGCTTAATGCTGGGACAGCAACGCGCGTCATTGGGCCCGTATGCGAGCGACCGAACAGTGAATTGATCGCCGCGCACCGTCACGCCGCTCGGGTCGCCAAGATCAGGTCCATTGATGGGCGGAGACTTGAACTGACGGACTTTACCGTTACTTTCGTAGAAGACGCCGACAGTGCGCGCAAAGTTATTTCCGCCGCCGCACGACTCGATTGTGTAACTGGCGATTGTGACCGGCTCCGGTATGCCAGCGGCCATTCCGCGAAAATACTCGTAGTAGCCGTAGATTGAGCAGCCTTTGTGTTGGTCTGCCAGGTAACGTTGGATGGCGGCGGGTGTTTGGGCGTGAGCGCCTACCATCAACACGAGAGTGCCAGCCATGAAGCGAAACGGCAGAAAACGCATCTAAAGATCGACCCCTCTCGAAAGCATCGCGAGAGTCAGCCACATTTGCTCTGCATTGACAAATCGATCTGTCATTTCGCTGCAGGAGGAAAAAGACGCCAGCCTCCCATGCAGCGTTTCACGATTGGCACCCAAACCGTGCCCTGCGTAGCCCAGGATAAACGCCGCCTACGGCCAGGGCGTCAAGGAGGCGGCGGCGATGGAAAGCTATTATCAACTTATTCTGGCGCCGCGCGCTTCAGGTTCGCCGCGCTGAGCTTGGCGACCTCGTTTGGCCCGGCCACGAAGCGCTGCTTGCGCTCGTGCCAACGGTAGGTCGCCTCGTATCGTTTCTGGCCTGGAGGCGGCGCTTTCGGATCGCCGCAATCCTCGCCCGACGCTGTCACCGTCACCCGCACCGTAACCTGGACCGCCCGACTCCGCCACAGGGGCGCGGTTCAGACTATATCCGAAGGGGACGCTCGGCGCCGTCCGGGGCCGCCGGCCTCGCGCCGCCTCCGGTCGTCTGTCGCGGTGGGGAGCAAAAGGTCAAAGTCGACACTGAGCCGACCTTCGAATATGGCCCCCACGCTGTGGCCCCACCGCCAGAGGCGGGGCGATTTCGTATAGCTTGGCGAATCTCACCGGTCGCGACCGGTTCACGGCATCGTGCGCGGTGTACGGCGCGAGAGCAAACCTGCGCCAATCAGGCCGATCATCGCGCCGCCGGCCGGCGCAATGATGAACACCATCCCCATCGCCCTACTACCCTCGCGGTCGGCTATGTCGAAGACAACGGCGTAAGCGATCCAGCCAAACAGCACCACAAAATAGCCAATCACCGTCGCAGCGGCGAAGATCGCCACGCCACGAACAAAAAAGGCGCTCAGCAGGCTTAAAATCAGCGCGCCCGCAGGGGCGACGATGAACGCGGCAACCAGATGGGAGGGGTGAGTAGGCCGGAGGAGTTTCACCTCCGGCCTCTCGCAGGTAGGGTCGAGAACTGGCGCGCCGGTTTGGCCAACACATTTCGGCCACGCCACGTTTCCAGCTCCCTCCACGTCGCACGCAGCGTGCAGATTTCCCGCACTGCGCGCCCCCATTTGCTTCATGCCAAGGCTTATGGGACCTATCCTGCTGGGGCGACTTTCGGCCTGCCGTGTTTCACCCGATAGCCGTTAACCAGCCCCGAGTGAGCCTACTCCGCCGCTCCCAACCGAAGCCCTTTCGTTTCTGAGCATGCGCCAGATGGCGCCTTCTCCCGAAACGCCAGGACGGTTCAGCCTTCACCTTGACGTATATTCTCCGCCTCAGGTCCTGCACATCGATGGACGCCTTTATCATCTCGTCCTTGCCTTCCTTACGTCGGAGACTTTGCAAATGGCAGGGCCCCTTTGCTCCACGGACATTACTCCGTTTCATCGCTACTACGGACCCAGCCGCCACCCTCTCGTCTTCGGCCGATTTCCCGGTTTCGCCGGTTATACGACCTACCTTGCTCCGGCGATTTCTCGCTGGGACGAGGAGGGTTTCTCCAGTTGCTTGGCACGCCCTTGTCACCGTGCTGTCGCTTCCACCCCGCCGAGGTGACCAGTCGTGTCGGTCAGCTTTCGGCTGGTCATTCTGCCTTCACCCTACGGTTGCGGGCTCGGCCCTCGGGGATACTCACTTTCGAGGCCACAATGCGTTCTCTTTTGATACGGCCCGGTGACTCGTGACCTCCCCATGGGAGATCTTGTCGATAGGCTTCGAAGGTTCGGTTTCCCTCCCCTCCGCTATCCAAACTACGGGGCTCTGACTTCTACCCCGGCAGGTCTGTCTCCTGCTGAACATGCCAGCCTTTCCTGGACACACAACCGGACGTGAACCTCTCGGCTCATCCGGCTCCCACCATCCAGCCTATGGACAGGTACGGCTTGCAGGTCATGCGGGATTCCTCCCGGTTGCCCGGTTGATCCCCCATGCCTGCCGGATGGCACCGCCCCTTCGCTCCTCCGCCATTACAGCGGTCTCAACGCTACTACGAGCGGTTCCGCCCCTTGGCGGCGCATCGCTACTGTCGGCCTCGCCTTGCGGGCTTGTGCCTTTCGCTTGCCATCGCCACCGAAGGTTCCCGCAGTTCAACGTGAGAGCCTGAAACAGGATCGCGCTGCCTCTATGCCGGACGCCGTCTGGCCCGTAAGCAGGTATCGTCCAGACTGATCCCGGCGTAACATCACCCGCCGGTTTCGACGTCATCTGAGTACTTTCGACACTTGAGCGGCAGTTCACTGGTGTTCGCCTTCCTGTCTCCCACCTGACGCCTCGCGGCGCCTTTTCCGTAACGCTCACGACCCGGGCTTTTGACCCACGCCGCTTACGGTGGTTTGCAACCTGCTCCTGCAAGCCGGTTGCGGGGGGCCGTCCCCCATCGCTCACGCCGCTTTCTGCGGCACACTGGCGTCGGCGACCCACAAAAGGTCCGCGTAATACAAGCTGACGCAGTAACCGACAACGGCGCCGGCTGTGAATATGAAGACAGTCCTCAGGTGCATCACCAAACTCCCCCCGTCGGCAAGGTGTGGTGGACCTTCCGCCAAGCAAACGCGATGATGACGCTTCCCTCAACCGCTTTTCAACAGCATGATCACGATCATGCCTGGGATCGTCCTCCAGTTGGTCAGCGGACTGGCGAGCCCGCTGATCTTTTTTCCGAGCCTCGTGGTTGGATGGTTTGCTCGTCGCTGGTGGCAGGTTGTGCTCGGCGCCGTCGCGATTGCCATGCTATCCGAGGCGCAGGTCCTGCTCATTGAGCTGCCGGGCGCCGAGCCCGACTGGGCTCGGGAACCGATGGTGGCCATCGCTCCGCTGGCTTGGTGCGCGGCCGGTTGCCTGCTGCGCCTTTGGTATCAGCGCACTAGTCGACTTCGATCGGGAGGGTCAATCAGGGCATGGCCGGTGATGGCTGGGATGGTCCTCGGCGGAGTGGCCGTCGGCGCCCTGGCTCTCGGTGTCGGCCTGCTTTACCTCCGGGAGGGCGAGCTGGAGTTCCATACCTTTCAATTCGGCTGAGCCGCCGGGTCTGCCGATTACGAGACAATCTTCTTTCAGTACGTATTTCCAGGCGTCCTCTTAGGCCAGTTGGCTGGCGGATTGATTGGCCGGGTCTTCGGGAGACCCATAGCTTCTTCGTGAGCCTAAAGACCCAACCTGCGGAAGTCCGAAACGCCGCCGCCCCGAGCGAGGGGCGGCTTCGTCGGACTGGGCAAGGCAACAAGCAGGCTGGTATATGATGCGGGGGTAACCGAAGCACGTCATCCACGACTTACTTCCATTTCATCCGACTTGCGACCTATGTTTCTCGGCCGCAGTCGCGAATTGGGATGGCGGCTTGATTTCGGGAGGGAGGAGATCAATGGACACCGATACGTCCCGACGCGCTGCCGCCGAGTTCTTCGGCACATTCTGGCTCGTCTTCGCGGGCTGCGGCGCCGCTGTTCTGGCCGCGGCGTTCCCCAGTCTGGGGATCGGCTTTCTCGGCGTCGCGTTCGCATTTGGCCTGACGGTACTGACCATGGCGTACGCCGTGGGGCATATCTCGGGCGGACATTTCAACCCGGCGGTCACGCTTGGCCTGTGGGCGGCCGGGCGATGTGCCAATCGCCATGTGCTCCCCTACATCGTGGCGCAGGTGATCGCCGCGATCCTGGCAGCAGCAGCGCTTTGGGTTATCGCCTCCGGCAAGCCAGGCTGGGTGCCCGACGGCTTCGCCTCGAACGGCTATGGCGACCTCAGCCCTGGCAAATACAGCCTCGGCGCCTGCTTCTTCACCGAGGTGCTGATGACCTTCTTCTTCCTGTTCATTATCATCGGCACCACGTCGAAGGGGGCAGCAGTGGGCTTTGCCGGAATTCCGATTGGGCTGGCGTTGACGCTGATCCACCTGGTCTCGATTCCGGTCACCAACACCTCGGTGAATCCCGCCCGCAGCACCGGTCCGGCTTTGTTTGCCGGGGGCCCACATATCGCCCAACTGTGGCTGTTCTGGATCGCGCCGATCCTGGGGGCCATGATCGCCGGCTGGCTAGGGCGCTGGATGTACGAGCATGAAGAGATCGTCGAAACTATCGTAGTCGAGCAACGGGTTACATAAACTTCACCAGCTCATTCGTTGTCTTGCCGGCTCTGAGCGACAGCGTTTCTACGGCTGCGAATCACCGGTTATGGGCGCTAAGGAGGATGCTCGGGTTCACCTTTGTACAAAACCGGAAATCGTCGCCCAACCTTGCTGTTGCCCGCCGACTAGTGGGCGCATGGCTCCGTGATCGGCATCAGTTCGCACGGAAATGGATCGCCCGGACTTGCCCGATTTGCGGCTACAACGGAATGTTCATCAGTGTCGGACACCCGCCCCGATGGGACGCACGATGTCCGCAGTGCGGCAGTCGCGAACGCCACCGGCTGACTCATCTCTGGATCAACGAGGGCGGCGGTAACAAACTGGCGGGGAAGCGCGTTCTGCATTTCGCACCGGAGAAAGCCGTGATGCGCCAGATGCGCGGCAACCCGCTCTACGAGACAGCGGATCTGCACCAGAAGGGCGTCACACATCGGGTTGACATCACTCACGTTCCCCTGCCGGACGCCAGCTACGACGTGGTGATCGCGCATCACGTGCTGGAGCACATCGACGACGATCGTCAAGCCATGCGCGAACTGTTTCGCCTGCTCAAGCCGGGTGGCACCGCTGTGCTCAGCGTACCAATCAATGCCACGCGCCCGCACACCTACGAGAACCGGACGATCACGACCCCCGAACAACGCTTCGCCCATTTCAGCGGCGAGGACCACGTGCGCTACTACGGCCTGGATTTCGCCGAGCGGCTGGCGGGTGTCGGCTTCCGCGTGGCGATCTTCCGTATGTCGCCCGAAGAAGAAGTGCGCTACGGGCTGCTGCGAAACGAGTGGATCACCATCGCGCAAAAGCCAACCGATGCCGACCAATAACCCTAAATCCGGCAGTTCAGTGACTGCGCAGCTCGGCCGAATCGGCGGAATTCGCCGGCATGAGCACAGAACCGCGGGGTCTCGCTGTTCACCATCCGGGTGAGCAACCGGAAGTTGCAGTGGCGTTGGCGATCTCCGACACCTTCGCTGGGCGCATCCACGTCGAGTGGGACGCCGCCGCGCCGATGACGCCGTTTGGCCAACTGCCGTTCTTCATCGACTGCCTGAAGCAGGCCGGGCTGTTCGAGGGTTGGGTTGCCGACTGCCCGCTGCGATTCGCCAGCCCGAATGCACCGCGCAGACGCGATCTGCTGGGTACCGTGCTGCTATCGGCGACTCAATGGGTCCCGGATCGCAAGGCGCCTAGACCGTATGTTCGTTGCCGGACGGGCGGCTCGTCCCTGCGGTATGTGACGAGCGAGGGTTGCGCTCGAGTGGCCAGCGTAGGGCCTCAACACATAGCGAGGACGAGCCGTGCAGCGGCGATCGCCCGCGAGATGTCAGCCTTTCTTTGGGCGATCGGGCAGCAGATCAAGCCGCGTTTGGCGGACTGATCGAGGTATCAACACCAGGCTCTGACCAGCGCATTTTCACAACAAAGGAACACGACCAACCGACATCCTGTTGCGCATCGCCGGGGGCAGGGTCCCGGTGGGGAATTCTCGCGAGGTACGATGTGGCCGACATCGTCGATGCCCGCAACTAGATCGAGAAAGCCCCGGACGAACACACGGAAATGCGGTATCCAACGCACGCATCAGAGTCTGCAAACCGTCGTCTCAGCGACTCTGCCCACTGCGCTGCGCAACAGCCATATATCGTATCACTCCGCAACTATGATGGAGAATGCATTGTCATGCTCAAGAGGGTTGACAACGAACATCAGACCCTTGCACAGGGATTATGACGGGTTGGATGATCGGGGCGCTGGTACGAGCGCTTTCAGCCGGGGAGGGCCGCTTTCGACCCGAGTCTGTCAGTGCGTGGCTACCGCGCCACTCCCGAGAGCGGTCGTTCGCCGTGCTGTTGCGGTGGCAGGACCGCGCCCAACCCGGTCATCCAACCACTGTGGTCGCGCCCCGGAAGCGGACATCCCCCAACGCCGCTTTGTCGGCGGGGATGGTGAAGGTTTTCGGACGCCGGCCATCTCCGGATGGTGAAGGTTTTCGGACGCCGGCCATCTCCGGTCGCGCGTCTGGGCACGGGGCCGGCGTACGAAAACCGCCCATGCACGAATCCGCGGGGCTGCGACGATGGTCTATGGGGATTTCGAGTTTTGCTCGGTTGTGGTGACGGCGGAACCGGCTGGGCGCTGGAACCGGCGAGAGCTTGGTGAGTGAGATTTTCCGCCGGGCGAGGCTAGAATTGGGATCTGGCAGCGGCTGATATTCAGCACGTTTGCGCTGATCTTGGTGAAGGGCGTGCCTGGGGGCATTCGTCGTAACAGTGGTGTTGCGGCGTGAGGTGAGCGCAAGCCGTGCCGGGTCACGACGAAGTGCTCCCGGTTGGTGCGGGCGCGTGAGGTGGCGCGCGGGGTTGCCTCCATCGCCCGAAGGTCTCGACGATGGTCATGCGCCCGCCACAGCAGGGACAGGGCGGCAGCCAATCGAGTGGTTCTGGCACTTCGACGGGCTCCGGCGGCGGTGCCACGGCAAGCAGTTCGCGGGCACGCATGATATTGGCCTTGCGTGCGGAACTGGCGAGCAAGCCGTAATGGCGGATGCGGTGGAAGCCATGTGGCAGGACATGGAGCAGGAAGCGGCGGATGAACTCGTGCGGCGCGAGCGTCATGACGCGCTGCCGCTCGGGACCATCGCGGCGGTAGTCCTTGTAGCGGAAGGTGACGCCGGTCTCGTCGAACGCAATCAGGCGCTGGTTGGAGATGGCGACCCGGTGGGTATAGCGCGAGAGATAGGCGAGCACGGCCTCGGGGCCGGCGAACGGTGACTTGGCATAGACCACGAACCGCTTCTTCCTGACCGCGGCGAGGTGACGCAGGAAAAGGCGGTGGTCGGCGAGACCGGCCTGCGCGCCGAAGAAGGCGAGTCGCCCCGCCTTATGGAGCTCGATCAGCCGGGTGAGGAACAAGCGGCGAAAGAGCGAGCCCAGCACCCGCACCGGCAGGAGGAAGGCCGGACGCGAAGAGATCCAGCGCTGTCCGTCGAGCGAGATGCCGCCGCCCGGCACGATCATGTGGATATGGGGATGGTGCGTCATCGCCGATCCCCAGGTGTGGAGCACGGCGGTGATGCCGATGCTGGCGCCGAGGTGCTTAGGGTCGGCCGCGATCGTCATCATCGTCTCCGACGCCGCACGGAACAGCAGATCGTAGACGATCGCCTTGTTCTGCACGGCGATGTCTGCAAGCTCGGTGGGAAGCGTGAAGACGACATGGAAGTAGCCGACCGGCAGCAGGTCGGCTTCGCGCTCGGCCAGCCAGGTGCGCGCAGCGGCGCCCTGACATTTGGGACAGTGTCGATTGCGGCAGCTATTGTAGGCAATGCGCTGATGCCCGCAGTCCTCGCAGGCATCGACGTGACCGCCGAGCGCTGCCGTGCGGCAGTTCTCAATCGCCGACATGACCTTCAGCTGGGTCAGGCTCAGGTGACCGGCCTGGGCGGCACGATAGCCGGCCCCTTCAGCTCGGAAGATATCGGCGACCTCGATCGAGGCGCGCAAGCCGCTTCAGCCGCCGGGATCCTCGCCTTGCATCAACAACGCCAAACGCTCCAGAGGACTGGTCACCGAGCGGATCGTCTTGGTGGCAACGCGCGCATAGAGCGCGGTCGTATCAAGCTTGCTGTGCCCCAGCAGTCACGAGTCATAATGCGCATCCATCTATCTCACTGAAACTCAAGGATCTGCTGCGCCGGATTTGGTGTTACCGGATCTGTTGATGGGCTCCGGGCGACAAATGCAGCCACATCCTCCGCGTTGATGACCCAGGGCGCGCCCTTGCAGGCTTGGCGCCCCTGGAGATCGCCTCTCCGGATCATGCGAAGTGCCGTCATCTTGGCGACGCCAATGATCTGTGCAGCCGCATCGAGGGTCATCTCACCGCGCTCGGCCCATTCGCCGTCACGGTATACCGCGATGTCGTGGTGGTTGCGGAAGCTGCGTACGCGCTGCTCGGTCCATCCGTTGCCATGTCCCGTCGACTTGCCCAAACGATTGAGGAGACGGGCGATCTGTCGATCCGGGATCAAACGCGCCAACGCGCGTACGAGTGCTATCGCATCCTCAGGCGGCGGCCAATGCTGCCGGCCGGCAGCATTCAATCTCAGCTTGACCTGCAAAGCAGTGTGGTCTCCACCCTTCCAGTGCAGAACCATGTTGATGACTGACCCCTCCTTGCGCACCACGATCTCGTTTAGCGCTGTACGCAAGACGCGCTTGCGCGTGGCGGCTGTGGCAGCCGGATGCGACCAGGCCAGCTCAAGATCCGCACCGAGTTGCATTAGCTGCTGACGCTCCTGTTCGCCCAGTGCTGGGGGCTTGGCCGCGACGATCGAAGCGATCTCGCCTTCTATCCTGCGCACAGCCTGCAAGGCGTCGTTCCAGCGGCGCTCCAGCTCCCCGGCCACCAAGCGATTGGCAGGATCCAACCGCATCGTATTGCCGACGGGCATGCGCAGCTTCGTAGCGCGCCTGTTGAAGCGACAGCTCAAGCTGCCTTTGCGCGGCCGATGTCCTGCTAGTCTGAGTCTCGATCGCCTTGACGGCAGCCTCAATGCCTAGCGGTTTCACGATGCGCAGTACTTCTGCCCCAACGACACTGTCGATGCTCAAGCCGCTGATCGAGATGCAGCGTGCCGTGCCGTGGTTGGTGCGGGCACCGTAGCAGCTTTAGCGGCCGTGCTTGCTGCTGTAGGACACGTGCAGCTTGCGGTCGCAATGACCACAACGCAGAAGTCCGGGCAGCAACAGCTCTCCACGCCGTACTGCCCCCTTGGCCACGGCGCTACCTTTGCCAGTTGCATTGTTGGCGATCACGCGCTGGTTCCTCTCGAACTCCTCCCAGGTGATGTAGCCCGCGTGATGATCCTTGATTAGAACGTCCCATTCGGCCATCGGGCGGTGCACGCCGCGCCTGACACGTTTGCGACCCTGCTCAACGCTCACTTTACTCGTCGTGCGCCCGAACGCATAGGCGCCGGCATAGATCGGATTGGTCAGAATGTTATGCACGATATTATAGGCAGGCAATCTCCAGACGATGCCGCATGACTCGCCATCGTGTGACTTCACTGGCAACTCAATGCGTTCATCACGCAACCAGATATGGACCTGTCGCACGCTTCGGAACTCGGCAAATTTTGAGAAGACGAGCTGCAGTGCCTCCCGAACGCGCTGGTCGGGATTCTTCTCAATCCGGTCGCGTCCGACTTTCACATAACCGGCAGCAACCCCGAGGATTAGCGCACCGCGCCTCGCCTTTTGCTTCAGCGCCTCTTGCGAGCGCTGGCGAAACAGCGACAGCTCAAGCTCGCTCATTGTCCCTTTCGAGACGGCGACATACTGCCCGAGAACAGCCGTTTGAGGTTCTGATCCGGTACCCTTTGCATCCGCGTGCGGGTGAGCGCGTGGCTGTCGTACGTCGTTTGCAGCATGGTGGCAGCAGCCACTTTGTCATCGAGCAACCTAACGGCATGCGAGCGTTGCTGCCGGCCTGGATGACCGAGCCCTGGCCGGCGCAAATTGCGGTCGTGAAGATGCCCCGTCTGACGCTCGAGGCATTGTTCACGCTGCGCAGAACGATTGATGGCGCACTCCTATCCTTATCGCCTGCGATTCCGATGAGGGAGGAGTGTGATGATCGACCGACCAGCGAGCCGCCGACAGCTCGATCTGCTCATGCCCACGGCCAATGCGCTCGAACCGAGCCGAATCCCTCGGCCCACTCGGGCGGAAGTGACCGCTCTGCTAAAACTGCTGATATCGGAGCACATCGCCGCCGGCGCGGCGCTGCCGCCCGAGGCCGCCAATGAATAAGATCACCGCTGAGCACCTGGCGCGCGACGCTTATGTGTACGTGCGCCAATCCACGGCGGATCAGCTGCTCAACAACCCCGAGAGCCGGCGTCGACAATATGCCTTGGTGGAACGAGCGCGCTCGCTGGGCTGGGAGAACGTCATTGTCATCGACGATGATCTTGGCCGATCGGGCAGTGGTCAACGCCGCCCCGGCTTCGAGCGCTTGCTGGCGGCAATCTGCGCCGGCACGGTCGGCGCCGTGTTGGCGATCGAGGCATCGCGGCTGGCACGCAACGGCCGCGATTGGCACACGCTGCTGGAATTCTGCGCCTTCGTGAACAGCCTGATCATTGACGAGGACGGAATCCACGATCCGCGACTGATCAACGACAGGTTGCTGCTTGGCTTGAAAGGCGCCTTCAGCGAGCTCGAGTTGTCGATGTTCCGGCAGCGTTCACGAGAGGCGTTGCGTCTGAAGGCGGCGCGCGGCGATCTGTACATGACGGTTGCGATCGGCTATCGACGCGGCGCTAATGATCGCCTGGAACAGGATCCTGACCGGCGGATCCGTGAGGCGTTGGCTCTGGTGTTCCGCAAGTTCAGCGAGATCGGCAGCGTGCGCCAGCTCGGCTTGTGGCTGCGGCAGGAGGGGATCGACCTGCCGGTTGCCGTCTATGGTCCCCAGGGCCGGGCCGTGCAGTGGCGCCCGGCGCGCTATCATGCGGTTCACCGGCTACTGACCAATCCGGTCTACGCCGGGGCCTATGTGTTTGGGCGCACCGGCTCGCGAGTTCGGTTCGAAGACGGGCGCAAAGTCGTCATTCACGGTGTCGCGCGTCGCCGCGACGAGTGGGAGGTGCTGATCCGCGACCACCACGATGGCTACATCTCATGGGAGGAGTATGATCGCAACCAGAAGATTATCGCCGGCAATGCCAACATGAAGGGGACGATGGTGGCAGGTTCGGTACGCAAGGGCGGAGGGCTGCTCGTTGGACTGCTCCGCTGCGGGCACTGCGGGCGCAAGCTCAAGGTACTGCATCATGCGCATCGCGACACGCGCTATATTTGCAATGCCGAGATGGACTACGCCTCCGACAAGAAGTGCGTCGGCTTCAGCAATATGCGCATCGATGGGGCGGTGTCGGCGGAAGTGCTGCGTGCGATCTCACCGCTGGCCATTGATGCGGCATTGCAGTTGATTGCCGATCGCGAGCGGGCCGGTTCGGAACGGCTGCGGCAAAGTGAACTGGCACTGCAACAAGCCCGCTACGAAGAGACGCATGCGCGACGGCAATATGATGCAACTGATCCCGACAACCGGCTGGTAGCCGGCGAACTTGAACGCCGATGGAATGACCGCCTGGCGGCGGTGGCGCAACTCGAGGAGCAGATCCGGAGCTTACAGAACGAACAGCCGCGCGCGCTGCGCGACGATGAGCGTGCGACGCTGTTGGCGCTCGCCGATGACTTGCCTCAGTTATGGAACCATCCCGCAGCGTCCAATGAAACCCGCAAGCGGATTTTACGCGCCGTCCTCAAGGAGATCGTCGTCACGGTGGAGGCCGATCGGCTGCGCCTCGTGCTGCATTGGCAGGGCGGAGATCACACGCGGCTTGAAGTGCGAAGAACCGCACCGGGCAAAATCGCTGGAAGACTAACATCGAGACCGTGCAATTGGTCCGCGAACTCGCTCGCATATTGCCGGACCACAGCATCGCTCCACTTCTCAACCGGCTCGGAATACGCTCGGCCAAAGGACAAAGCTGGACCCAGTTGCGCGTCCGCAATTTCCGCGGCGTGCATCAGATTGCGGTCTATCGCGACGGCGAACGGGCGCAGCGACAAGAGCTGATCCTGCATGAAGCCGCCAGCCGGCTTGGCGTCCACAAGATGACTGTTGTTCGCTTGATCCGGGACGGACTGCTGCCTGCGAGACAGGCGTGCGTCGGCGCGCCCTATGTCATCCGCGAACATGATCTGGATCGGCCCGTAGTACGACGTGCGCTCACCACTGGACGTGCAGTATCATCCGATCCGCAGCAAGAAAGTCTGTCCTTTCAATAAGATCACGAGGTCCTGCATCATGTCACCATCCCCTTCATCCCGAGTAACAGTCGATCATTGGGATGGCGAGGATCATAAATTCCGTCCTCGTCAACAATGAGGGTCCCGACCAATCCACAGAACTCTATCAAGGTGTGCCAGTCGCGGCCATTACGCGCCAGCCGCGACGCCTCGATCGCGAGCACCGCGCCCACGCGTGCTTCGCAGATCGCAGCCAGCAAGCGCTCGAAGCCGGGCCTAGCGGTGCCGCCACCCGAACGGCCAAGATCATCGTCGATGACCTCCACTACGGTCCAACCGAGCTGACGGGCGCGATTCGCAAGATCATATTGCCGGCGTCGGCTCTCATGATTATGCGTCAGCTGATCGGCCGTCGACTGCCGGACGTAGACATACGCACTGCGCGCAAGATGCTCAGCCGTGATCTTGCTCATCGCTGGCCTCCCCGTTTGCCAGCGCTCTCGCGATCTCGCGCAGGAGGGCTTCCACCGATGCCGCCAGATCGACCATCTGTGCGGTCGCCATCACGACACGGGGCGCCTCGTTCCCCTCGAACAGGCTTAGTTGCAGATCTTTGGATCGGCACGACATTGGCTTCCCCTGCCTTCGACTCGGACTGGAGAAAGCCTAAGAGCCCATCAATCTCGGCCCGCAGGGATCGTAGGACGTTGACAGAGAATTGGGGCTTGTCACTGAGCGCGTATTCAGCCGCGGCTTCATGGGTCATCCACGCCGGAATGCAGGCGAGCGAGGTGTCTGGCTGCAAGATGACCACCAGACCGACGCCGCGGTACTCGAGCTGTCGCTTGATCAGCACGGTCTCGCCAAATCGCGGATGGAACCGATAGTAGATCCGTGCTTCGACCAGATGTTCGTGGGCAGTATGTCGCCCTTCTGAGCAGGACCTGGATCACGCGGATATCGACATCCTGTTCCAGGAGATGGGTGGCGAAGCTGTGGCGCAGCGTATGGGGCGACACCCGCTTCCTGATCGCCGCTGCTTCGGCTGCCTCATGGATCGCGCGGTTGATCTGCCGGGTTGAGATCGGATCGGTGGCACTGCGTCCGGGGAACAGCCAGCCATGAGGCAGCATGACGGAGCGCCGCTTGCCTTCCTTCCACCACAGCCGCAGCAGCGCGAGCAGCTGGGGTGACAGCATGGCGTTGCGGTCCTTACGTCCCTTGCCCTGTTCGACCCTGATCAGCATGCGCGTGCTGTCGATATCATCGACCTTGAGGCTGGCCACTTCCGAAACGCGCAGGCCCGCGCCATAGGCAGTGCCGAGGATGGCCTTGTATTTGATGCCTGGTGCCGCTTCGAGCAGTTGGCCCACTTCCTCGACACTCAGCACCGCTGGCAGTTTGCGCGGATAGCGCGCCAGGACCAGGCGCCGCGACAGGTCTGGCCGGTCGAGCGTTACGGTGAAGAAGAAGCGCAGCGCCGAGACGGAACAGTTGATCGTGGGTGGTTGTACTCCGCTCTCGCGCTGGTGAACCTGAAACCGGCGAATATCCTCAGCCGTTGCCGTATCGGGCGGTTGCCCCAGGAAGGCTGCGAAGCTGCGCACAAAACGAATATACTCGTGCTGCGTATCGGATCGCAGGCCGCGCATCGCCATGTCTTCTATCATGCGCTGCCGCAGCGCACTGACCGGGCGGTCGATAGTTGGAACAGGCATCGGAAGTTCCTCTCATGATGAAGGGAACTCCATGTTCGAGAGGCAACTACGCCTCGCTCAAGACTTCATCGAAAACGCGCATGAGTATTGAGGTCCAGGGGCTCGGCCCCTGGCGGGGTTTGGGGCAGCGCCCCAACCTTACTTGCTTCATCGGTCAATGGTTCGGGTACCGGGTAATAACTCACCCGCAGCACCAATCCCGCGAAGCGGGTTCGTGCTTGGGTGGTTAGCCGCCGTTGTGATGCGCGGAGTTAGCGGCCAGATTGCGCACATAGTTGCCATTCGGTCGAGGGCCGCTGCTCACCAAAGCGGGCATCCCGAATGACCGAGGAGAGATCGGCGCTATCGGAGCTGCTGGAGAAGGCCCAAGTGGGTGATTTCCTGTGCGCCGTGGGAGAGGCGGTGCTGCAATTGCCGACGGAGGCGAATGTCGTGGGCTGACCGGCGCGGCGCGCTATGAACGCAGCGCCGTGAGCACGACGTGGCGCAATGGCCACCGGGCCCGAGTGCTCGACACCCGGCTTGGCTCGCTGCAGCTTCGAATCGGAAGCATATGCCGAGCCTCTCCAAGGGACTGATATTGCCGGGCAGCCCCGACCCGCCGTCAATGTGACAGTGCTGTGCTGGAAGCGCTGCCGAAATGCGGGGAGGGGAAGGCTGCCTTGACCCGAGGTGTCCCGGATGCCACATCGCGCCGGACATCTCCTCGTGCGCATGTTGTTCGAGTGACCAAGTGAAATCGGGGAAGACAGCAGAACAACGACCGTCAACTCAGCGTTTAGGAGGAATCCATCATGGGGAAGGAACTGCGGGACGTTTTGAGTGAGGCACAAGCGAAGGGTTTCGCTGTGGGGCACTTCAATGTCAGCGATATTGCCATTTTGAAAGTTGTTTTGGGCGCGGCGCGAGACATGAAAACGGCTGTAATCGTCGGCGTCTCGGAGGGGGAACGGACGTATCTTGGGACACGTCAGATCGCGGCTGTGATCCGCAGTCTTCGCAGCGAGCTTGATGTGCCGATCTTCCTCGACGCCGACCACACGCATTCGCTTACGAGCGCGATAGAGGCAGCTAAAGCCGGATTTGATTCGATCGTCTTCGACATTTCCGCGCTACCTTTTGAAGAAAACGTGAAGCAGACCAGACAAGCGGTCGAGGCTCTCAAAGGCGTCAATCCCGCAATCTTCATCGAGGGCGAGATCGGTGACATCGGGACCGGGTCGGAGATCCATGAGACCGCGTCTGAGACGGGCGGTGCACTCACCACTTCTGACGAGGCCAGACAGTTCGTGCAGGCGACTGGTGTCGACGCGCTCGCTCCGGCGATCGGTAATCGGCACGGCATGTCACGCAGCATGGTCGACGGATCGAGCCGCAAGCACCTCGACCTTGCGCGGATCGCCGAGATCAAGGCAGCTACGAATTGCTTCCTTACCCTGCACGGAGGGTCTGGAACGGGGGATGAGGATTTCGTCGGCGCCATCCGTGCCGGCATCAACATCATCCACGTCAATACGGAACTGCGGGTCGCTTGGCGACGTGGCCTCGAGAAGGGTCTTGCCGCGGACAGCAGCGAAGTCGTGCCTTACAAGATCCTCCCATGCGCGATTGCGGCTGTGGAGGGCGTCGTGAAATCGCGCCTTCGGCTCTTCTCGCAACCCTCGTAGCCAATGCTAGACATGCCCTGTGCTCTCGCTCATGCTGTTTTACCGATCGTGTTCGTCGTCCGGGTGACGCATCGGAAAAGTATTTTGCTCACAGCAAGGTCGAATGCCTCAACGACGCTGTCGAGACTGTTGCCTGACGCCAGCGCCGATTCCCTTACGAACGTGCGACCAAGCATGCGATGATCTGGCACCTTTACCGGGTTCAGGTGGAGCGCGGTTTGATCACTGAAACTCAGCTTTGATTCCGGGTACTAGCGTGAGAGGAAACGATGATGGACCATCGTGAAGAACTGATCCGGGGCGCCATCCCATTTCTGAGGGAAGTCAAGGATATGACGCCTGGCGCTGAGATGGAGAAGTGGCTGAACCAGAAATACGGCGCCCAGAGCGAGCTGCACAAGGAACTGTCGCGCCTGATCAAGTTGGGCGTCGAGGAAGGGTGGGCCGCGAACCAGGAAATTACCGGCCCCCACTATCGGCGCAGCCGGATTTCGGAGCCGGTCCCCGAGACGTTCCATTTCAGCATCACCGCCGTCTACATGAACAGCATGGATCCGCACGTCTTCAAGGACGTGCACGACGACGACGTGATGCGCGGGGACTATCATGGTCATCCCTACGGCGAGCTGAACGTCGTGGTCCCGATCGACGAGGGCGCGCAACTCAAAGGATTACAGGGCTGGGAGGGAGCCGGTTGGACCGCCCCCGATCCGGGGAGCCGCCATTTTCCGGAGGTGAAAGGCGGCGCATTGATAGCGCTGTTCTTTCTGCCTGCCGGTCGCATTTCCTACGATTTCAAGCCGCCGGCTGAGGCGACCAAGTAGCACCACCCGTCCCAGTTCGCCCAGAAGGCGGTTGCCTGTCCCCGCAACCGCCTCGTCCGCCCAGCTAGAGGCGGCTCTCGGGCGGCAGAACGAAAGAGCCCGCCGAGGCTTCCCCCGGCGGGCTCTCAAGCCGTTGCCGCCAGTTGACCGCTGGTCGATGCGTTTCGTTACCGCAAGGCCCTAGGAGCGCGCGACCTTCTCAGCGGGCGTAGATCATCAGTACGCAAGCACGGACGCCGCATGTGGCCCTTTTGTGACTTGGCACCCTGAATAGTGCTGCGGGCTAGATTGAATGACCCCTTTGGGATCGGAGAGCGGTCGTCCGCTAGCTACTCAAGGCAACGTCCGAATTCTTGCCGTGCCGCTCGTGAGCAGACATTCCGTATTCGGCCACAGCCAGTCACCAGACGAATGGCCGATTTTATGATCAGTACTCCGGGAGCGGACCGACCGGAGTCCACCCAAAGCCATCCGTCCGAAAGGGACCCGCACCCGGGGGTCTTGAGGCTCAGAAGCCGGGATAATTCTCCGGCAACCCGTCAAAACCTCTCTGCAGAGGGTACTCTGATGTTCGTTGTCAACCCTCTTGAGCATGACAATGCATTCTCCATCATAGTTGCGGAGTGATACGATATATGGCTGTTGCGCAGCGCAGGGGGCAGAGTTGCTGAGACGACGGTTTGCAGACTCTGATGCGCGGGTTGGATACCGCATTTCCGTGTGTTCGTCCGGGGCTTTCTCGATCTAGTTGCGGGCATCGACGATGTCGGCCACATAGTACCTCGCGAGAATTCCCCACCGGACCCTGCCCCCGGCGATGCGCAACAGGGATGTCGGTCGGACGTGCTCGTGTTCCTTTGTTGTGAAAATGCCTGTCAGAGCCTGGTATTGATACCTCGATCAGTCCGCCAAACGCATATGGGATAACGCTGGGCGAGTGGCGACTGGATCTGAGACCGCGATTTACGTCTCCGGCGACTCCGTCTCCGACGACCGGCAGGCTAGCCGTCCACGATGTCCCGTTCGAGGCCGGCGATGAACGTCATGACCTCGCCACGCTCGTGTTCAGGCACTTCGAAGGTATCTAGCGTCACCGACAAATGGCGCATGAACGCTGCGTAGTCTTCTTTCGTGATACCCATTCCCGCGTGTGATGCCTTCATATCGCGCCCGAGGTAGAACGTCGGCCCACCGGCTGCCGCAGCAATGAAATCGATCGCAAGCTGGCGCTCTCGCCGGTTTGTGTCCGTGCTACGAGGGCTGGTCCAAAACCTGCCGAGCAACGGATCACCGCGCAGCCGCTCGAGCAGGTCATCAACGACAGCGGCGATCGCGTCATAACCGCCCAAGCGCATGTATAAAGAGGCTGTGTTTTCTGGCATTGGTCTTCCCCCTTTATTGATGGGTGTATGGTCTGTCCACCACGCCCTAATTCAACAGCACAATGTCATCTCCAACGCGGACAGCCCCTTCCACAAGGACAGCACCATAGAGCCCTGCTTTGCCGTCATGCGCCTGAGCCACCTGGCGCAGGACTTCCGGTTTCGCTTGCCCGGTATCGGGATCGAGCGTGATCATCTTGCATCGAGGGTCACGGTCGGTGATCGCGACCACGGCCTTTGTGCCCATCTGAAGCGTGCGACCGACAAACTTGTTTTCCGCGAAACCAGCCATCGAGCCAAAGTCGGCGTAGATATTCGCCCGGAAACGCCGTTGGTCCAACGTAAAGCCAACCTCTTCTCCGATCTGACGCACAGTGGCGATTGCGAAGATCGAAATGGGCCGGCAGTCTGTCAAAGACCGATCAGATCGCAGGAGAGTAAGGGCATGGGTCTGGTCGAGTCCCTCCGACAGGGTGGCGAGCAGGTCTGGGTCATCGATCGCAAGCACTTTCCCTGAAGGCGTCTTGACTTCAACAGCCATATCGGCCGCGCTGGCATAGATAGGGGTAAGGCCAGGCGCCAACTCCTGCGATTCCGCTAAATTGGGCGGCCGAACTGCGATGTCAGGATGGCGGAATCTCGGCTGACAAAGGAGCAACATCTCCTGCTCCCGCCCTGTGAGGAACGGGAATCCCTTAGGGGCCGCTGTGTCGTGGAAAGCATAAAGCCGATCGCCGTATATCCCGGAAAAGCCGATGAAGGCCTCGGCTAATTCCTGGCCCCGCATGCTTTTAACCGGATAACGCCAGAGACTTTCGACCCGTCCAACGACGGCCATTTCCCTGCCTCCTTATTCTTTGTTGAGTTTGTATGTCTGTGGTAACGACGACGTGAGGTCACACTGCCCCATCTCCACCGCCCTGTGCAAGTGATCGGGACATTCCGCTCACGGCGTAACCACGCATCACCACCGGTTTATGCCCAATTCCGCCTCGTGCTCATCAGGGCACGGGCCTGAGAGAGCCGCGATCGGTGCGGATGGCGTCGAGCACCGCGCTTGTGGTGATCCGGGCCATGCCCGTCAGAATATCGGTGCGGCCGTCCGGGGGCAGGATCGGCACGATCAGACGGCTGTGGTGGAACGGCGGAACGGCGCCGAACAGCCCGTATGTGCGGATGCCGACAGCGGATGCCAGGTTCATCACTCCAGTGTCGTTGCCGACGTAAAACGCCGCCTCTGCGAGAAGCGCCGCCAACTCCCCCAACTTCCAGCCGAGTGCGGCGTGAACCTGGATGGCGCGCTCCCCCAAAAACTGGCGGATCGTCTCCGCCACTTCAGCTTCGGCCGGTCCGCCCGCCAACACGAGGCGTGGCCACCCGCTATCAAGCAGTGCCGCCGCCAGTTCCGCGAAGCGTGCCGCTCCCCACTGCTTGTATGGCTCAGAGGTGGCAATTCCGATTGCAACCAGCGAGCCGATGGGGTCGCCCAGGCCTGCCCGCACGGCGGCTCGGCTTGCCTCATTGACTGAGAGGGACGGTTCCGCCTGTTCGACCGGAATCTCGGCTGCGGCGAGCCAGGCAGTTGCCTGCTCATAGGGGTGCAAGGAAAGCTGCGATCTGCTCAGGAATGGCAGACGATTGAGGAACAGCCGTTGCAAACCAAAACCGTAGCCGAAACGATGTGGAATGCCGGCAGCATAGGTTGCGGCTGCAAGCATCCGGCTATGATGCAGCACCACGGCGGCATCGAACGCGTGCCGGCGCAGTGCAGCGACGAGTTGAGCGAAGCCGGCTGCTCCGTCGTGCAGGCCGCGACGAGCTTCGGGGTTGCGATCCAGCCACAGCACGTCGCCCACGGTGGCTTCCCCGGCGAATAGCTCCGTGGCTGCCGATCGCGGCTTGGCTACCAGAGTAACCGGCTTTCCGGCGAAGTCGGCGATCGCGCGGATATGCGGCAAATGCCAGATCATGTCGCCGATCCCGGGCAGCGGCTGAATGATCGCAACGCGTCTGGCCCCGGATAGGCGGCTGAGATGCTGGTCGTGACTCGGCGAGGCCCCCTCCCCCCGGCCCCCTCCCGCAAGGGGAGGGGGAGCGCTGCCACTACACCTCGACGACGACGTAGTTCTGCTCCACCCGCACCGACACGGTTTCGGCAACGAAGGGTCCCCTGCCCAGCGTGCTTCCCGGTTCCACCGTGACGTTATACGTGCGCGCCCGCACGCTGTCGGGCTCGCACCAGGACTGGCCGGTGCGGATGTCGAACTCCCAGCCGTGCCAAGGACAACGGAGCATCTCGCCTTTGCGCACCAGCCGGTACGCGCCCGGCCGGTCCGCCTCCATCAGACCGAACAGCCGCCCGCGACAGAGCGGCGCGCCTTCATGCGGACAGCGGTTGATCAGCGCGAAATACTCGTCGTTGACGAAGAAGACGCCGATCTCGCGCCCCCGTACGGTGACGATCTTGCAGGACCCCGGCGCGATCTCGCCTGCCTCGGCGACGACGTGACGGCTCATTCCAGTCCGTAGAATTCCAGTGCGTTGTCGCGGAAGATCCGCTGCCGGCCGGCCTCCGGCAACGTCACCTTGAAGGCGTAGCGCGGATCGTCCTGGTCCCAGTGCGGATAGTCGGTGGAGAACATCACCCGGTCCCAGCCGATCCACTCGAGCGTCGCCAACATGTCGTCCGGCCGCTCCGGCTCCTCGATCGGCTGCGTGGTCACCCAGATATGGTCGCGGATATACTCGGACGGCAGCCGTTTCAGATGCGGCACCTCTTCGCGCAGCCGCCGCCAGTGCTTGTCGAGCCGCCAGGTGAGCGCCGGCATCCAGGCAAAGCCACCTTCCACCAGCACGACGCGCAAGTTGGGAATGCATTCGAACACACCTTCGACAACAAGGCTGGTGACCAGCGCCTCCATGCTCTGGCAGTAGGAGGGATGTTCTTCGTGATAGAAGGATGGCCAGCCGCCGCCGGTCGAAGGATGGCCGTTGGTGCCGCCGAGATGCAGCGCCACCGGGAAGCCGTTGGCGGCGCAAGCTTCCAGGATCGGCCAGTAGCGCCGGCGTCCGAGCGGCTCCAGGCTGCGCGGGGGGATTTGCACCTGCGCGAAGCGGCGGTCCCCTGCCCGCTTCTCGATCTCGTCGATCGCGGCTTCGGCGTACTCCACCGGCACCTGCACCGAGGCCTTCAATCGCGGCTCGCGATCCGACCACATGGCGGCCTGCCAGTCATTCACCGCGGTGCACATCGCGGCGCCGAACTCGACATTGCGCTCGTCCGAGCAGCGGCCGACCAGCGGCAGCATGATGCCATGTATGGCGCCGAATGCGTCGAGCAGTTGCTCGCGCAGGAAATCGAGGTCGGAGCCGGGAATGCCGCCAGTCGGCGGCCAGGAATCGAGTTCGCATGCCGACCTGCGGCGACATCCGCGGATAATTCGCCGTGTGCGCCAGCGCCTGCCTGGTACGGCCGCCAAACATGGCGCGGTGGCGGCGCCAGCGCTCGGGTAGGAACGCATCGAGCTCGGTGGGCGACGCCGGATAGATGTGCACGTCGCAATCGACGTAGCCAAGCGCGCTCTGCGCCGACATATCAGGGCTGCGCTCCAGGACCGTCACGTTCATTGCCGTTGCTCCTTCAGACGCGCGTAGGTTTCCATCGGGTTGTCGTATAGCATCTTATGCACCAGCCCTTCCGGCAGGAAGTCGGGCACTGCGTCGGTGCCCTCGAAATGCCAGTGCGGGTAGTCGGTAGAGAACAGGAACATCTCGTCCGATCCGATTTCCTCGACGATGCGCTCGACCTGCTCGCGCTTCGGCGGCGCGTCGAACGGCTGGATCGTCACCCGCACATGCTTCCGCGCCATCTCGGCGGGCGAGATCTTGTTCCATGGCACTTCGGGCCGCATGGCGCGCCAAGTCTTGCTAACGCGCCACATCCAGCCGGGCAGCCAGGTCACGCCGGATTCCATCAGCACGACCTTGAGGCGCGGGAATTCCACGAACACGCCCTCGGTGATCAGCGAATTCAGTACGCCGGCAAAGCCCTGCGACTGCGCGACGTAGTCTTCCAGGTAATAGGACGGCCAGCCGATCGAGGTTGGCGCGTGGCGGAAGCTGCTGCCGGCATGGATGTTGATAGTCAGGCCATGGCGCTCGGCGGCGCGATAGATCGGCCAGTTCTGGCGCCGGCCCAGCGGCAGCTCGGCCATTGCCAGCATCAGCACGCCGACGAAGCGGTGGTCGGCAGCGCAGCGCTCGATTTCCTGCGCCGACTGCTCCGCGCTGTGATACGGGATCACGATGGAGGCACGCAGTCGCGGATCGCGGTCCAGCCACTCGGCGCGCAGCCAGTCGTTGATCGCCCGGCAGAGCGCCGCAGCGAGGTCCTCGCTGAACATCACCGGCGCGCCGTGGATCACGTTGCAGATCGCGTAGCGCGTGCCGAACGCGTCCAACGCCTGCCGGCGCAGCAGGTCGAAATCGGTGCCCGGCTTGCCGGTGGCCGGCCGCCAGTCGGGGCGGCCGCTCAGCGGCGAACCGGGCGGATAGGCGCCGATGTCCAGGTTCTCGCGCTCCAGACCGCGCATGAGCACGATGTCGCGCCAGTAGTCGTCCAGATAGGGGACGAGGACCTGGGTCCCCGGCAATGCCGGGTGGATATCGCAGTCGATCGCTCCGGGTGCGGGGGGGCTCAGCGCCGGGTCTCCATGGTCATGGCCAGGATAGTGTCGCAACGACGCCAGTTCAATGTGGGCACCGGCGCGCAAAAAACACGAAGGGCACGAAGAAGGCAGTCCGTCGAGTGAGGCGTCCGTTGCCCACCGATGAGTCTCTGGCCCACCGCGTGCCCCTGAGGACATAATCGGCTACAATGTGGCTTCCTTCTTCGAATAAGATAAAGCCGATGAGCGGCCTCGTGGATGCCTGTTTTTTCTGCAGGCACGACACTCGGCGACACTGCACTCGATGACCTAAGTTTCAACTGATGCCATCGCGTCCATCAACCCGCGGATATACCCATAACAGAATGCGAACGCCGTCCCCGAAGGGTCGCGCCCATCGATCTCCGGCACGTGATCCGGCATCAGCATGTATTGGTACCCGACATCGCGATAAGCGCGGAGCGAGGCCGCCATATCCATGCTCCCCTCATCCGGGAACACCTCCATAAAATCCAGCCGCTTGCCACGGATATTCCGGAAATGCACGTTGAACAGCTTGCCGCGCTCGCCGAACCAGCGGATCACTGGCCCGATCTCGCGTCCGGGGTCCTCCAGCATCTCGCCCACCGTGCCCTGGCAGAAATTCAGCCCGTGATACGGGCTTTCGTGCATGGTCACGAAGCGCTTCAGCCCCTCGACGGTACCCAGCACGCGCGTCACCCCCTTATAGCCGGGCGGCGTGTAAGGATCGTGCGGATGACAAGCCAGCCGCACCTTAGCCGACGTTGCCACTGGGACGACATGGCGCAGGAAATGGTCGATCCGCGCCCAGTTCTCCTCCTCATCGACCACCCCGGCGATTCCGGGCGGCGCCTTCTGATCCGCCTTGCTCCAGCGGAAGGCCGCGTTGCGCGAGCCGCCCCTCCCCGTCTCCTTCGCCGTGCGCGGAATCCCGATGATATTGAGGTTGTATTTCACCGCCGGGATCCCCGCCGCCGCCAGCCGCTCGATCAGAGCACAGATGGAATCGATCTCCCGCTGCCGCTCCGGCTCGCGGCCCAGCAGGATATTCGGGCTCTGCCCCTGCTCGATCGGGCGCGAGGACAGCGGCAGTTGCACCATGTCCAGCACCAGACCGAATGATTCGATATGCTCGCGGTGGCGGTTCAGGTCATCGAGGCTCCAATGATGCGGGCTGCCCGGCGGATCGACGCAGACATGCTGCACGCCAAGCTGCGCCCACATCCGATAATCCGCATCGTCCCTCGGCGTGATCTGGGTTCCGAGATACATTTCCCCCCTCCGTTCCTGCCGGCCATCTTGTATAGGGCCAACGGGAAAGCCCGACGAGGGACCGCTCCATGTCCATCCCGACATCCGATATCGACCCCTACACAGAAGAGTATTTCGAGGACCCATTCCCCGCCCATGAAGCCCTGCGGGAAGCCGGGCCCGTAGTCCGGCTCACCCGCTACAATGTCTTGGCCGTGGCGCGCTACGACGAGGTGCGCGCTGTCCTGATGGACTGGGCCAGCTTCTCCTCCGCTCGCGGCGCCGGCCTCGCCGATTTCAAGAAAGAGAAGCCCTGGCGCCTGCCAAGCTTGGTGCTCGAAACCGACCCGCCGCTGCACGACCGCACCCGCAAGGTGCTGGACCGCGTGCTGTCGCCAGCCGCGATGCGCAAGCTTCGCGCCGATTTCGCGGCCGCGGCGGAAACGCTGATCGACCAGCTTGTGGAACGCCGCAGCTTCGACGCCATCCCCGATCTCGCCGAAGCATTCCCGCTGACTGTCTTCCCCGATGCAGTCGGCATGCCGCGCGAGAACCGGCGCTATCTGCTTCCCTACAGCAACATGGTGTTCAACTCGTTTGGTCCACGCAACGCCTTCTTCGAAGCGGCCGTCAAAGACGCCGAGCCGGTGATCGCCTGGATTCAGGCGCAATCGAGGCGCGCGGCGCTCGCACCCAACGGGTTCGGCGCCGCCATCCATGCCGCCGCCGATTCCGGCGACCTCACCCCGGAAGAAGCACCGATCGTCGTGCGCTCGGTGTTGACCGCGGGCGTCGATACCACCGTCAGCGGCCTGGGCGCGGCCATGTATTGCCTCGCGTGCTTCCCCGAACAGTTCCAACGCCTGCGCGCCGATCCCGCACTTGCTCGCGCCGCCTTCGAAGAAGCCGTGCGATTCGAAAGCCCGGTGCAGACATTCTTCCGCACCACGACGCGCGAGGTGGAGATTGGCGGCGAACGCATCGGCGAAGGCGAGAAAATCCTGATGTTCCTCGGCGCCGCCAATCGCGATCCGCGCCGATGGGAACATCCCTACGAATACGACATCACCCGCCAGAACGCCGCGCACGTGGCGTTCGGCGCCGGCATCCACTTCTGCGTCGGCCAAGCGCTGGCACGGCTGGAAGGCGAGGTCGTGCTGGCGGCATTGGCGCGCAAGGCGGCGTCGATCGAGATCGCCGGGCCCGTGCGCCGGCGCTACAACAACACGCTACGCGGGCTGGCGAACCTGCCCGTCGTGCTCAATCCATCGGGCTGACCGGAAGCAGCCGCTGCGGCACGAAGCTTGATGCCGCGGCAAACGGCTTGCCGCGTGAGACCCTGCAGCCGGCGTGATCGCCTGGGTGCAGACGCAATCGTAGCCGCTGCACTGTCGAGTGAAGGGTCATGTCGGTGGCTTCCCAGCCATAATCTCTTCCCTCGACGATGCGCGCGTTCGTCGCACCCGATGTCAGCAGCAGCCGCGAAACCTGCCCTTGTGGAATGCATAGCGGGCAGCCTGACGCTCCCGGAAAAATTCCTCGTATGTCATGATCGGCTGATCCGGATGATTGGTCTGCCGATGCGTGACATAGGTCTGGTAGTCCGGGATGCCGACCATAAGACGGGCGGTCTTGACGACAACCTCGCAGACCAGGCGAGCGCGAGTAGCCATGACCTCAGTCATTTCCGCCTCCCACCAGCGCACCCGCGATACCGATCTCGACCGCCGTGCTCTTTGGATTGGAGAGTGCCTTGCGGCTCTGGGTTACGCCGTAAATGACCATCACGACGACAATTGCGACGAACACGCCGGCCAGTGTCGCGTCGACATAGTCGTTGAAGACGATGCGGCTCATCTCCTGCAAGGATTTGGCCGGGGCCAACACATTCCCGCCAGCCGCGGCGTCGGCAAATCTCAGGGCGTGGCTGACGAAACCTACCTGAGTGTCCGGGCTGAAGACCTTCTCGAGCCCCGCGGTCGTGGTGCAGAGCACGAGCCAGGTCGTGGGCACGATGGTCACCCAGGCGAAGCGCTGGCGCTTCATCTTGAACAGCACCACCGTGCAGAGCGTCAGGGCGATTGCCGCCAGCATCTGGTTCGCCGTGCCAAACAGTGGCCACAAGGTCCAGATCCCTCCCAACGGGTCGATGACGCCTTGGTAAAGGAAGTAGCCCCAGAAGGCACAGGAAAGGGCGGACCCGATGATGGTGTTGGTCCACGACTTGGTCGCCTTGAACGCGGGCACCACGTTGCCGACCAGGTCCTGGATCATGAAGCGACAGACGCGGGTGCCGGCGTCGACCGTGGTGAGGATGAACAGCGCCTCGAACAGAATGGCGAAATGGTACCAGATCCCCGCCAGCGCCGGACCGCCTAGGAAGCCGGACAGGATGCTGGCCATGCCCACCGCCAGGGTCGGCGCACCACCAGTGCGTGAGAGGATCGTGGTCTCGCCCACCTCGTGTGCGACCCGGGTGAGGACGTTCCGGCGTGACGGTGAACCCCCAGGAGGAGATCACCTGGGCCGCGTGCGCCGGGTCGGTACCGATCAGCCCGGCCGAGCTGTTCATTGCGAAGTACACGCCGGGATGGATCACAGTCGCGGCAATGAGCGCCATAATCGCAACGAACGACTCCATCAACATCCCGCCATACCCGATGAAGCGGATCTGGCCTTCGTTCTCGATCATCTTCGGGGTCGTACCGGACGCGATCAGTGCATGCCAGCCGGACACCGCGCCGCAGGCGATGGTGATGAAGAGGAACGGGAACAAGCTTCCGGCCCAGACCGGCCCGGTGCCGTCCACGAAGCGCGTCACCGCAGCCATCTCCAGGTCAGGGCGCACGATGATAATGCCGATCGCCAGCAGCGTGATGGTGCCGATCTTGAGGAATGTCGAGAGGTAGTCACGGGGTGCGAGCAAGAGCCACACCGGAAGCACCGAGGCGACGAAACCGTAGCCGATGATGATCAGAGCCAACGTCTCGCCGCTCAGGTTGAACCACGCGGCGAGTGCGGGCGTCTCGGAGACGCTCCGCCCTCCGATCAACGCCGCCACGAGCAGGAGTGCTCCGATGATGGACATCTCCCCGATGCGACCGGGCCTGATAAAGCGCGTGTAAACGCCCATGAGCAGGGCGATCGGAATGGTGGAGAAGACCGCGAAGGTGCCCCATGGGCTGCCCATCAGGGCCTTCACCACGACAAGCGCCAGCACGGCGAGGATGATGATGCAGATCAGCAGCACGCCGATCCCGGCGACGGCGCCAGGAACCGGACCAAGCTCGGTCCGGATCATATCGCCGAGCGAGCGTCCGTCGCGCCTTGTGGAAAGGAACAGTACGGTCACGTCCTGGACCGCGCCGGCGAACACCACGCCGGCAAGGATCCAAAGCGTGCCAGGCAGATAGCCCATCTGTGCAGCTAGGACGGGGCCGACCAGCGGTCCGGCGCCGGCGATCGCGGCGAAATGGTGACCGAACAGCACGTAACGGTTCGTCGGGACGTAATCGAGACCGTCATTGTGACGATGGGCAGGCGTCGGCCGGGCGGGATCGATGCCGAACACCTTGCCGGTGATGAAGAGCGCGTAGAACCGGTAGGCGATGAAATAGATGCAGACAGATGCGACGACAAGCCAAGCGGCGTTGACCGGCTCTCCCCGACTCAACGCCACGACGGCCAAGGCGACCGCTCCCAGCACGGCCAAGCCGGCCCATGCCAACTTCCCTTGCAGCGTCATCGCTTCGTTCCCATGAACCGACTTTGTTTTACCGGACAGCGCCGGGTCGATCAACCACGGCCAGGACCATCAAGCTTGCCTCTACAGCGGCACTGAGGTCTTCAATAATAAAATGGCCTGCAGGCTCGGTCGAGCCGTCCCCGGTCGATGCCGACACGCCTGACCCCGAACTTGCGGCAGTGCCGGCTGGCAAGCCTACCCGTCGTCCTCAGTCCATCGCGCTGACTGGGATCAGTCGTTGCGGTAGGAAACTGGATATTTCTGCAAACGGCTTGCCTCGCGAGACGGTGCAGCCGGCGTACTCCCCATTCTCGTCGTGATACAGGTCGCGATGTGCCGCCAGCGACGTCCATTCCATCCCGACCTGGTGATAGTGGAACTGCAACGCGCGCCGACGTTTATCCGAACGATTTGCCGCGGTGTAGTGATGAATCCGGCTGTGAAAGACCAGCGCATCGCCGGGCTCCATCGGCACAGCCACCCGGCGTTCAGCATGCAGATGATCCGGGCGGATCGTGCACAGATTGATGTCCTCATGCGGGATGTGCGGGACCGGGCCGGCGCGGTGCGACCGGGGGATCACCTCCATGCAACCGTTCTCGCGCGTCGCCGGATCCAGCGCGATCCAGACGCCGAACATGAGGCTGGGATCGCTGCCACGGAAATAGGCCGCGTCCTGGTGCCATGGCTTCTCGCCGCCGATCCGAGGCGGCTTCACCAACGCCATCTCCTGCAACAGCACACGACCGCATCCCATGATCCGGTCGAGGATCGCGTGCAGCTTCGCTGACATCGCCGCGCGCATCAGGGCTGGGTCGAAATCGGTGAAATTGCCGAACTTGCGCACCAGATCGATCCGTTGCCCGGCTTCGGACCTCGCCGGATCCGCCCCGGTCTCCAGCGCAACGAACGCCTGCTCGCGGTTCTGCCCGGAGGCAACTCCCGGCGCGTCAGCGAGCCGCGTCAGAGCATCCAGGCAGGCTGCCACGTGCTCCTCGGTCAGCAGCCGACGGATCACGACGTAGCCGTCGCGGCGGTACTGCGCGGCAGCTTCGAAGCCTGTCGCATCCACCGCCGAACCCTGCACGGGAACATCCATCTTTCGTCTCCTCCCCTCACCGGGGCTAAGCGATAACACGTGGCGGCTGGACTGCCGAGCACGGCTCAGGCCATAACGCGGGCGCGATGAGGCGTCAGCGTTTCCTGGTGACCGGTGGTGCCGGTTTTGTCGGCAGCCACGTCGTGCTCGCGCTGGCCGAGCGCGGCGACGAAGTCGCGGTGTTCGACAATCTGCGGACCGGACATCGCGCCGCGGTTCCCGCCGGAGTGCCGTTGATCGAAGCCGACCTGGCGGATGCCGCCGCAGTAAACGCCGTGCTATCCGAAGGAAAGTGGGATGCAGTCCTGCATTTCGCCGCGCTCTCGTTAGTCGGCGAGAGCATGCGCGAGCCGTTCCGCTATCTGCTGGAGAACGCAACCAACGGCATGCGGCTGATCGATGCGTGCGTGCGTCACGGCGTGCCTCGTTTCGTACTGTCCTCCACAGCCGCGTTGTTCGGCACCCCTGACCGCATCCCCATCGCCGAGGATGCGCCGCTCGATCCCGGCTCGCCCTATGGCGAGAGCAAGCTGATGCTCGAGCGCGCACTTGTCTGGGCCGAGCGCGTGCACGGCCTGCGCAGCGCGTGCCTGCGTTATTTCAACGCGGCCGGTGCAGACCCCACGGGGCGGCTAGGCGAGGATCATCGGCCGGAAACGCATCTCATCCCGCTGGCGATCGACGCCGCTCTCGGGCGACGGCCGGCGCTCGAGGTGTTCGGACAGGACTATCCGACGCCCGACAGGACCTGCATCCGCGATTACGTGCATGTGACAGACTTGGCAGATGCGCATCTGCGCGCGCTCGACCGGCTGCGCGACGTGAACGTCACCTACAATCTTGGCAATGGTCAGGGCTATTCCGTGCTGCAGGTGATCGGCGCGGTGGCCGATATCACCGGCCGCTCCGTTCCGACTATCATGGCGCCGCGCCGGGCGGGCGACCCGGCGGCACTGGTTGCATCGTCCGACCGCATCCGGCGCGAGACCGGCTGGACACCACGCTTCGCCAGCCTGCACGACATTGTCCGCACCGCAGTGGGTTGGCGCGAAGCCCACCCGCTCGGTTATCCTGCTTGAAGCGGTCGGTGCGCAAAGAGAATTGGGGGTCTGGCTCGCCTGGCATCGGAATATTTCATGACCATCATTCGATCTCACATTGCATTCGCGCCGTGGCGCGCTAGCATGAGCAAGCGTTACCCGGAGCCGCATCGACGATGGCAACCGGCGTCGCGAGCAACCTTTGCCGGCTCAGGGAGTGCTGGGCGACATGACGCTCCGCAAAGACGGTCCGATCACCCCCTTCGCGGCGGCATTTTGCCTGTCGCTCGGACTGTTCGGCTATGCCGCCTGGCTCACGTCGATCGTGTTCTGCGCCGTAGCCGGATTGCGGCCGCTGCTGATTGCGGCAGCGCTGTTCTTCCCTGTCGGCATCGTGCACGGCGTTGGAGTTCTGGTTCGGCGGCTGGTAACCCCCGGACGCAGCCATTAGGCGCAGCGCCCGCCTCGATGTGCTGACCCTCTCGCACCTGCTCGTCGCGTTCGCCCTCTGGATGTGCGCCGCCAGCACCGCCGGCGCCTCAGAACCGCTGGCCCCGCACATCATCGATCCCTGGCCCGATCCGGCCACGATCCAGGACGTGCGGGTGGAGAGCGTGAGGTTCGCCAGCAGTGACCCGTTCTCGCCACAGGATTTCGGTCGCGCACCAACGCGCATGGTCAACGCCCGGCTCTACCTGCCGGCGCAGGCAGCTCCCGGCCGACGCGCGCCGGCGGTGGTGCTGCTGCACGGCTCCGCCGGCAACATCGCCGAGCGTGGAGCTACCTATGGCCCACAGCTCGCGGCGATGGGGATCGCGGCGATGGTGGTCGAGACCTACGCCTCGCGGACCGATCTAGCCACCAGCTTCATCGATCGGGTCCTGCACATCACCGAATCGATGTTCCTCACCGACGCGTATGGTGCCCTCGCCTACTTGGCGGAACGGCCCGATATCGACCCCCACCGCGTGGTACTCGCCGGCTTCTCCTATGGCGGAATGGCCGCGACCTATGCGCTCTATGCCCAGATCGCCGACAAGCTGGCACCCGCCGGGCTTCGCTTCGCCGGCCACGCCGCGTTCTACGCCCCCTGTATCGCCCGCTTTGCCGACAGCCGCACCACCGGCGCGCCACTGCTGATGCTATACGGCGCCGAGGACGAGCTGATCCGACCGGCCCGTTGTGCGCAGGTTGCCGACGACCTGCGGCGCGGCGGCAGTGCGGTGACGATCGTTGCCTATCCCGGCGCGGTGCACCAATGGGATGGCGCCATGCCGCGTGGTCTGATCGGGCGCCAGCTCGCCGGCTGCCGCCTGCGCGTCGAGCGCGACGGCACGGTGCGCGACCAGCGCACCCTGCTGCCGATGAACGGTCCGTTCCTCCGCAAGATTATCCTGGGTCTCTGCACAGAGGCGCGACCCTACCCGATCGGCCGTGACGATCGCATACGCGCCCAGTCGAACCGCGATTTCGGCCGCTTCTTGTCCCGAATCTTCACCCAAGACGGCTGAAAGCGTCAGCCGCAGGCATTGCCATGCAAGGTGAACGAGCGGACTACGCCCCCGGCAACAGCGAAAGTGGTCTCGCACTGCCACTGCACGACCTCGGGCGGTATGTTGTTCCAGCCGCCCCACCACCACGGACCACCCCAGACCCCCGGCACGATCTCGACCCGCTTTTCGTCATAGGCAAGGTAGTCCACCCCATCCGCCTTAAAGGTCCGGTTCGGCACCCCGAGCTGCTGGATCAGGTCTGCGACGGGTCGCCCGACCAGCGGCGCAAGTCTGGCCTGGCGTTGCGCGAGTTGATCGGCGCAGGCAGCCGACAGGATCAGCGCCACAAACAGCGTCGCGCCACGAGTTCAGACGGGCAATGCGTGCGGACATTCGTGCCGTCCCCGAACCGCGCCTGGTGCCGGTGCGTCACCCGCCGGATCGGCGGGATTCGGGAACGGAGTGTGCCCGTCGGGCGATCCGCTGTCACGGCCTTGCCGTTGACATGCAAGCCGGGGCTTGGTGGCTTGCGGTGACGCGGCCAGGGGGAGCAAGAGCACATGACGCGGCGGAGGCTGGCAACGATGTTTGCCGCAACGGTCGCGCTTGGCGTCTGGTGGGCGGCGGCCGCGGTAGCCGCGCAATCACCCGCTGGCCGTCTTGTTTTATACACCTCACAACCACCGCAGGACGCGCAACACACAGTCGACGCGTTCCGTCAGGCTGTACCGGGCGTCGAGGTGTCCTTCATTCGCGACGGCACCACGCAACTGATGACGCGCCTCGAAGCGGAGTTCGCCGCCGGCGCACCACGCCCAGACGTGCTGCTGATCGCCGATGCGATGACGATGCAGCGGCTGAAGCAGGAGAACCACCTGCTGTCTTATCCCGACGCCCCAGTACAGGGTCTGCCGGAATCGGCCTATGACCCGGACCGCACCTACTTCGGCACCAAGTTCATCACCACCGGCATCATCTACAACACCAGGGCGCCTCGCCCGGCGAGCTGGAACGACCTGCTCTCCCCCGCTGCGCGAGGCCAGGTCGTGCTGCCGAGCCCGCTCTACAGCGGTGCCGCGATGATCTTCATGGGCACGCTCGCGGACCTGCCGGGGTTCGGGCTCGGCTGGTTCGATGCGCTGGCGCGCAACGGTGCTGTCGCGGTACAGGGCAACGGACAGGTGCTGACCGAGGTGGCCGGCGGCGAGAAGCTCTATGGCGTGATAGTGGATTTCTTGGCGCTGAACGCCGAGCGGGCCGGTTCCCCCGTCGGCTTCGCCTTCCCCCGTGAAGGCGTCAGCGTCGTGACCGAGCCGGTGGCGATCCTGGCAACCGCGCACAACCAGCCTGCGGCCAAAGCGTTCGTAGACTTCCTGCTCTCGCAGGCGGGGCAGCGGTTCGCCGCTTCCCAGGGATATCTCCCGATGCGCGCCGACATCCCGGCGCCGGCCGGCTTCCCGCCACGCGCCCAAATCCGGCTGTTGGCCCCGCCGATCGCGACAATCCTCAAGCAGAGCACAGTCTATCTTCGACGCTTCGCCGACGATTTTGGGCGCTGAGCCCTGCGGCTTCCCCGAACAGAACCCTGGCTCGGGTGGGCGCTAGCGGCGATCATTGTCTGGCTCAGCCTGCTGCCACTGGCACGCCTCCTCATTGAGGCGCTTCGAGCGCAGGCGATCATCGGCGTTCTGGCCTCTCCGGTGCTGGCGCGCGCACTCCTGCGGTCCCTGGTTACCAGCCTGGGCGGAGCATTCGTCTCGTTACTGATCGGCACCGCCTATGCGCTTGCTGTGTCCGTAACGGACGCCGGCGCCCGCCGGCTGCTCTCGGCGGCGGCCCTGCTGCCCCTGCTCATCCCGGCGCAAATCGTGGCACTAGCCTGGATGCAGATGCTGTCGCCGTCTGGCTTGTTGTCGCTGCCGCCCGGCAGCGATGCGGCACTCTATTCCGTATGGGGCATCGCGCTCCTGCTCGGCATTGAGCACGTGCCGATCGTCTTCGTGGCGGCGCGCGCGGCGTTCGCCACCATCCCGGGCGAGTTGATCGAGGCCGCCCGCGCCGCTGGGGCACGCGGCCCCCGCTTGCTCTCCGGCATCGTACTGCCGCTGGCGAGCCCGGGCCTCGCCGCCGGGTTCGGCCTCGCCATCGTGTCCTGTCTCGGCAGTTTCGGCATCCCAGCCATGATCGGCATCCCGGCGCGTTACACGACGCTTGCCGTGCTGATCTATCAGCAGCTCTCCGGCTTCGGCACGGCGATGCTGCCGGAAGCGACGGTGATGGCCCTCTGCCTCGCCGTCGTCTCGGCGATCGCCGCAGCGGCAAGCGGATGGGTCGCGGGACGGCTCGATGTGCGCACGATCGGCGGCGCTGCCGGCGGCGCCGCACACCGGATCGAGCTCGGTCGATGGCGCCTGGCGGCGACCGTGGTACTGTTGGCGCTTGCGGCCGCAATCACTGTGCTGCCGCTCGGCTCGCTGGTGTCAACCTCGCTGTCGCGTGCCTATGGTGTGCCGCTCCGCCCGGCGACCGCGACATTCGCTCACTATGCAACGGTTCTCGCCACGCCCGAGATGGCAGGCGCCATCGCCACGTCGGCCATGCTCGCACTGGCCGCCGCCGCCACCATCACTGCGCTGGCGATCCCTTTGTCGGTGCTGCGCGGTTGGGGCGGGCAACGTTGGCTGAAGCACCTGTTCCGAGCACTCGACCGGGTGATCGATGCCCCCTATGCGTTGCCCGGCATCGTGTTGGCGATCGGCATGATCCTGCTCTATCTCGCGCCGCTTCCGCTGCTGCGCGTTTCGCTCTACGGCACCAGGTGGATCATGTTGCTGGCCTATATCCCACGCTTTCTCCCGCTCGGGCTGCGCCCGGTGCAGGCGGCGCTGGCGCGGATCGACCCGGTGACGGACGAGGCGGCCCGCGCTCAGGGCGCACGTTTCCTGCATCGGCTCGTCTCCTGCATCGGCTCGTCGCCATCACTGTCCCGCTGCTCGGCCCCGCCGCGGCCGGCGCCGGTATCCTGGTGCTGCTGACAGCGTTCGGGGAGCTGACGGTCTCCGCCCTGCTTTGGTCGCCTGGCAACGAAACGATCGGCGTGCTGATCTTCTCGCTGGACCAGGGGGGCGACATTGCCGGAGCTGCCGCTGTCTCGGTGCTTTGCCTCGCTGCTGTGTTCGCGGTGGCCGGGCTGACCGTGTTCCTGCCTGCCCCCGCGCGCCGCGCGTTACCCTGGGCTGCATGAGGATCGAACTCATCAATGTCACCGCCTGTTTCGGCGAGCACCGCGCGCTCGATCGCGTAAGTCTGGATATTGGGGCGGGCGAGTTCCTGGTTGTGCTCGGCGCATCCGGCTGCGGCAAGACGACGCTGCTCCGCCTCATCGCCGGGTTTCATCAACCGAAGTCCGGAGAGGTGCGCATTGGCGGACAATTGGTTTCAGGCAGCGGCCGCTTTGTCCCGGTGGAGGACCGCGCCCTGGGTATTGTGTTCCAGTCGTACGCGCTGTGGCCGCACATGTCGGTCGCCGGCAATGTAGGATTTGCGCTTGCACGACATGGCGTGAGCAGGGCCGAGCAGCGCCGGCGCGTCGCGCAGGCGTTGCAGCAGGTCGGGCTCGCGGACTTCGCCACGCGCCATCCGCTGGAGCTGTCCGGCGGTCAGCGCCAACGGGTCGCGCTGGCGCGCTGCCTTGCCAAGGCACCCGGCATTGTGCTGCTCGACGAGCCGCTGGCCAATCTGGACCCGACGCTGCGCGGCGCTATGCAGGGCGAGTTCGTCGCCATGCACCAGCGGCTTGGCTCGACGTTCGTCTATGTCACGCACGACCAATCGGAGGCGCTGGCCCTTGCCGATCGGATCGCCCTGATGCGGCAGGGCCGCATTCTGCAATGCGATCCGCCGCGGGTGATCTACGACTGCCCTGCCAGCCCCGCTGTCGCGCGCTTCCTCGGCGGTGGTGCCCTATTGCCGGCGATCATGCTTGCACCGGCAACCGATGGCAAAGCCAGGGTCAGGGCGGCGCATGCCGACTGGCTCGTGCGTGCCGGCCCAAGCACGGCACCCGGCCCGGTCACGCTTTGCGTGCGTGCGCACGACCTTGCGCTCGTCCAGGCAGCCGGGAGCGCACGCGCTGTCGTCGTGGATCCGCGCTATCAGGGAAGTCACTGGCTGGTCCGCGTCCGACTGGATGATGGGACCGAACTCGAGGTGGTGCACCATGGGGAGCCGCCAGCCCGCGGCAAGTGGTCGGCTTGCAAATTCTCGATGGCTGGGTGGTGCCCGAACCCATCCCTGTGAGCGAAGCTGCAACCTAGTTATTGGTCCGCTCAACGTCGCACAACGCCGCTCGACAAGGTGGTTACCTCGGCTCTGGACGCTTTGCTGCTCGCGAAGGGCAGGCAGCCCGCCGAGGCGGTGACGAGGATGCCTAGAATTCCTGAACGGGTCCTCGCAATTCAGCGCGGCGTTTGTTCCGCACGGGAGAGCAACAATTCCTATGGTCCAGGCCATCGTCCTGGCAATCCCGAGCTTACCGCCATGGCTAAGAGCGGGCGGTAGCAGGGCGGGGGAGGGCCGGAGGATGGCCCCGCAAAAGAATGTCTGATGCAACTTGCCGGACAATGATATTCTGGGGAATAGGTTCTGATGTTGCACGTCATATGAGCCGACCCTCGGGGTGCCCATGAGCAGGGGGCCGACCTGCTCCTACAGAGGAGAGGAAGGATGCGACACGCGACAGTCGCGGCGTCCGCGTTCCTGGCGCTAGGCCTCACAGTGGCCACGGGCGCCTACGCACAGACTAAGTCCACGGACTGCTCCCGCCAGTCACCCCAGCTCGCTGAGGCTGGCGGCGGCAACGGCGGAGCGGCTCCCCAGCTTGCTAAATCAGGCGGTGGCAACGGCGGACGGCAGCCTCAACTCGCTGAGTCCGGCGGTGGCAACGGCGGACGGCAGCCTCAACTCGCTGAGTCCGGTGGCGGCAACGGCGGACGGCAGCCTCAACTCGCTCAGTCCGGTGGCGGCAACGGCGGACGGCAGCCTCAGCTCGCCGAGTCCGGTGGCGGCAACGGCGGACGGCAGCCTCAGCTCGCCGAGTCCGGTGGCGGCAACGGCGGACGGCAGCCTCAACTCGCCGAGTCCGGTGGCGGCAACGGCGGACGGCAGCCTCAACTCGCCGAGTCCGGTGGCGGCAACGGCGGACGGCAGCCTCAGCTTGCTGAGTCCGGTGGCGGCAACGGCGGACGGCAGCCTCAGCTTGCTGAGTCCGGTGGCGGCAACGGTGGACGGCAGCCTCAGCTTGCTGAGTCCGGTGGCGGCAACGGTGGACGGCAGCCTCAACTCGCTGAGTCCGGTGGCGGCAACGGTGGACGGCAGCCTCAACTCGCCGAGTCCGGTGGCGGCAACGGTGGACGGCAGCCTCAACTCGCCGAGTCCGGTGGCGGCAACGGTGGACGGCAGCCTCAACTCGCCGAGGCCGGCGGCGGCAATGGCGGAGCAGCTCCCCAGCTTGCCGAAGCCGGCGGTGGCAATGGCGGCCGGGCACCTCAGCTTGCTGAAGCCGGCGGCGGCAATGGCGGACCCAACACGCTATGGAAGACTGCCGCAGCCAACCCCTGCCCATAAGTCAGAGTTCTACGACAAGACCTTAATTGACGGCCGCACCAGTAGCCGGGCACTCTTAATTGGAGTGTCCGGCCTGTTGCGTCTTTGGCATCGGGCATTAGTCCGCGACGGCGGCGCCGTTGAGCGTTGGTTGGCGAACGGGGGGGATGCTATCCGCCATTCGTCTCGCCGTGCGGGCGACCGTGAGCAGCGCCCGTAATCTCATCTCGCGACAATCCTCTCAGCCGCGTTTGGCATCCAGGCCAGCGAAGCTCATCCTACCGACCCATCGTCATCTGCGAGGGAGAGTGGGATGCTCGCAGTTGTCAACACGCCACATGGTTGCGCGCCCGTCGAACTGCGCGAGGTGCCGGAACCGGTGCCCACGGCCGGCGAGACACTGGTCTCGGTGCGCGCCTTTTTCGCTCGACCGCGGTGAGCTCTGCTTGTTTCGCAACAATGAGGAAGGCTGGAGGCCCGGCCAGGACATCGCCGGAGAGGTGCTGCGCCCGGCCCCAGACGGCAGCGGGCTGCCGGCGGGAGCGCGCATCGTCGCATTGATGGACGAGGCCGGCTGGGCCGAGCGAGCCGCCGTGCCGACGCAGCGGATCGCGACGTTGCCCGATCAAGTCAGCTTCGTCCACGCAGCGACGCTGCCGATCGCTGGCCTGACGGCATTGCGGACGTTGCGCTTTGGGGGCCGCTGCTCGGCCGACGGGTTTTGGTCACTGGCGCTGCTGGTGGGGTCGGGCATCTGGCCGTTCAGTTCGCGGCTCGCTCCGGCGCGCGGGCCACGGCGGTAGTCGGCAGCCCCGAGCGCGAGGCTGGGCTGCGTGAGTTGGGTGCGGCCGACCTGGCCCAGGGGATCGAAAACGCACAACGCCAATTCGTTCTGATCCTGGAGTCCGCCGGCGGCGCCTCGCTGGCAGCGGCGATCCGGCTCGTGGCACCGAGGGGCACCGTCGTGGTGTTCGGAAATTCATCTGGCGAACCAACGACGCTCAGCTTTGCCGATTTCCGCGGCGCGCCCAACGCACGACTACAAAACTTCTCCTACTATACTTCTGAACCTGAAGGGCGGTTCGCAGAGGATCTGGCGTTGCTCGTCGCCCTGGTTGACGAGGGCTCGTTGCGCCCACAGATGGGGAACCAGCCCGAATGCATGGCAGCCAGCCCGACGATCAGCTCGTGCACCAAAGCGCCGAAGGCGGCATAGATGATGAAGCCGACCAGCATGCCGGTCGGAAGCGCCGAGATGATGCCACCGGCCGGCGCGATCACCGCCGCGACCGCGATATAGGCCGCAGCGCCGAGTCCCAGCGAGCGACGCACCTGCGCCGGCCCCGCCTGCTGATGACCGAGGGCTCGTTGCGGCTGCGCAGGATGATTGCGCCCACCTGCACCAACGCGACCACGCCGGCGCCCACCATCATCCCGTGCGGGATATACGCCTTGTTGAGGTCTCCGCCCGGCACCACCGCCGCGAACAGCGGATTGTCGAACAGCAGCTTCGAGTACCCGCGCAGCAGCAGGCCGACACCGAACATCGTCAATGCCCAGATATTTCCGATGAAAGCAACGCCGAAGGCCGACATTGGAATACCGGCCAGCCAGTTTCCGGCGATGCCGAGTAGGACGCCGATGCCGAGAATGCCGGCCTTGCGCCCGCCCTCGTCGCCGGTGCGGATCGCCTCGGCCGCAGCGGCATCGGGCGGTCAAGCCCCCTCGGCTGGAAATATCTCAGAATCGAACGACCGATACAGCATGTAGCCGTCGACCAGCATCGCCAGGAACACGCCGAGCAACAGCGGCAGAACGAGGTCGGCGCGACCCAGGACGAAGGGGATGCCGATCGGCAGCATCAGGCTGTTCCCGGCGCCGAACGTAGCCGCCGAGATGGCGCTCTGCGCCAGGTTCTGCACATGGATCGAGCGGTAGCGGGCGAACGCTGCCAGCGGCACGCGCGCCAACGCCATGCCGGCCAGCGCGCCAATCAGCGAGGTGTTCGCGGTGATGCCGAGCATGACAATAAGCTGCACGCCGATGATCGCACCGGCTATGCAGAGTGGCGCAATTAGCGCGAAGGCGGCAGGCTCAAAAAGCGAGGATGAGCGGCGGGGCGCGCGCCCGCTCTTGGCCTATCCGCGGCGATCTCGCTCATTGTGCCCCCCGGTGTGTTATTCGGCCGCTCGTCCGGCAGCCTGTTTCACCCCGTACTCTCGCAGCGCCGCTTCCGCCGAGACATATCCCTCGGCCACATCCTGCTCCACCAGCGCCGCCGGCCGCTCGCGCGGATCACCGTAGCCGGCGCCCCCCGCCAGCCGCACCTCGACGATCTGGTCAGTGCGCGTCAGCGTCACCAGCTCACCCGTCCCGCAATTATGCACGATCTTCCCCATCGGATCGAGCACCACCCCGCGCACGTCACCGCCCGGCCGCCCGCCACGAAGACCCTCAACGATGACGCCCACGCCTTCCGGATACACCGAAGCCAGCGTGGGCAGCCCGTCATCGTGCAACTTGCGCAAGCGTGTGCACAGGCCAAGACCACCGCGATGCCGGCCAGGACCACCAGAGTCCATCACATAGCTTTTTTCCAGCACCAGCACTGGCGCGCGTACCTCCATCAGCTCGACTGAGGTATTCGCCGCCGAGGTGGGATAGAGCAGCGCCGACTTGCCGTCGCCATGCGCGGATCCGCCCTGGCCGGCACCCATAAAGAAATGGTCGGCGTAAACTTGGCCTGCCGCGTCACGACCATAAACGTTGATCGCGACAGGAAGTCCGGTGGCCGCCTGCACCCGGTCGGGCGCCGCATCCGCCAGCGCGCGGAAGATGTTCGGCGCGATATACCAGCCAACCCGCGTGCGCAGGTTCACCGAGGCGGGCTTGTCGCAATTCAGTACCGATCCCGCCGGCACCTTCACCGTGAACGGACGGTAGCAGCCGGCATTGCTGCGTACCTCCGGGCTCAGCATGCATTTCATCGGGTAGCAGGAGTGCGCTGCCGTGTAGTTGTAAGTGCAGTTCAGCCCGCCCTGCGCGAGCTGCGCCGGCGCACCGGCGAAGTCGAGCTCCACCCTCTCGCCCTGCACGGTGATCTTCAGCGGATAACGCAGTTTCTCGCCCAGCGGGTTGTTCCAGATCTCCGACCGATAGACGCCGTCCGGCAGCGCGCGGATGGCGTCGCACATGGCGCGCTCGGCGCGGCTTTGCACCACCTCGGCAAGCGCGCGCAGGTCGTGCATGCCGTACTCGTCCATGAAGACGCCGAGCCGCTCGGCGCCGAGCGCGTTGGCGGCGACGAAGGAGTGAATGTCGCCGAGCACTTCCTCCGGCTTGCGCACGTTCTCGGCGATCAACGCCAGCAGATCGTGATTCGGCTCGCCCGCGCGGTACAGCATCATCGGCGGGATCTGGATGCCTTCCTCGTAGATCTCTCGCGCGCGCAGACTGTCCTTGGTGCCGCCGATATCGCCGACATGGCCGACTGTGCCAGTCAGTGCGACCAATGCGCCATTGCGGAACACCGGCGTAACTACGGCGATATCGAAGAGATGCCCGGCGCAGAGCCACGGATCGTTGGTGATCAGCACATCGCCCGGGCGCAGCGTGTGCGGCAGGAATTTCTCCAGCAGCGCCTTCACCGTGCGCGGCACGGTCAGGTTGAACACCGGCATCGCCCGCGGCGAATGTGCCAGGCTCTCGCCGTTCGCATCCAGCAGGTCGCAGGCGAAATCCTGCGCCTCGGAGACGATCAGACTGAAGGCGGTGCGGCAGATCGTCTGCCACATCTCCTCCACCACGGTGACAAGTCGGCTCCACATGATTTCTAAGGAAACCTGATCTGCCTCAATCAGCTTCACGGCTTCCGCCACCGGCGTCTCGGCGGTGACGCGTGCCGCTTGATCTGCCGGCAGGCCTATATCGATGGCGATCGTGCCGCTGGCATCGATGCGGGCGGTGTCGCCCGGCAAGATGACGGTGGTCGCCTCGCGTTCCTCGATGATAGCCGGGCCGGCGATCACCGCACCGCGCGCGAGTGCGTAGCGATCATAGACCGGCGTATCGATGAAGCCGTCGCCGAAATACGCTGGCCTTGAAGCCTTCAGCGCCCGGCCCCCGCTGCCAGTATCGGCCTCGTTCAGCGACAAAGCTGGCAGCGGACCCCGGCAGCGCACGCGGAACGAGATCGCCTGCACGCCGACGCCTTCATAAACCGAGGTGTAGCGGACGGCATACGCAGCCGCGAATGCCACGCGGATCTCCGGCATGCGCGCATCGGTGATGACACCGTCCGGCAGCGCCACGTTGATCTCATGCACCTGGCCTTCCAGCCGCATGTCGGCCGAACGCTCAGAGACGATATCGGCCGCATCGACACCAGCGGCCACGAGCTGACCGCGCGCCGCCGCTTCCAGCTCGTTCAACACCGTGTCCATCGCGACTGCCGCACCGGGTGCGCCGAAACGCAGCGGATGGCTGCGCACCTGCTCGAACGACAGCGGCGCGGCGAGGAACCCCAGCGCCGACGCCGCCCCCGACGCCGGCGGGATCAGCACCTGGTGCACGCCCAGAATGCGCGCGACTTCCGCCGCGTGCGCCGGTCCGGCGCCGCCGAACCCCACCATCGCGTAGCGCCGCGGGTCCTTTCCTTTTTCCACGATATGGATACGCGCGGCGGCAGCCATGTTCTCCACCACCATGCGGTGGATACCCCAGGCGGTCTCAACCGCCGACAGACTTAGCCTTGTCCCCACCCTCTTCAGCGCATGTTCTGCCGCGGCTCGATCCAGCGCCATGCGGCCGCCAAGAAAGAAGCCGGGATCGTAATAACCGAGCAGCAGGCTGGCATCGGTCACGGTCGGCTCCGTGCCGCCCAGTCCATAACAGGCCGGGCCCGGATCGGCGCCCGCCGAGCGTGGGCCAACGCGCAGCAGCCCCACCTCATCGATCGCCGCGATCGAGCCGCCGCCGGCGCCGATCTCGATCATGTCGATCACCGGCGCCTTGATCGGCAGGCCGGAACCCTTCTTGAACCGGTGCACGCGCGCCGCTTCCATTATCGGCGCCACCTCGGCCCGCCCCTGCTCGATCAGGCACGCTTTCGCCGTGGTGCCACCCATATCAAACGGAATCACATCGCTCTTGCCGCAGGCCGCGCCGAAGAACGCGGTGGCGAGCCCGCCGCCGGCCGGACCGCTTTCCAGCATGCGGATCGGAAAAGCGCGCGCAGTCTCCGGCGACAGCAACCCACCGGCCGAATGCATCAAATAGAGCGCCCCGCGAAATCCGCGCGCGTGCAGTTCGCGCTCCAGCTTGCCGAGATAGCGCGCCATCAGCGGCTGCACGTACGCATTGGCGCAGGTGGTGGCAGTTCGCTGATATTCCCACAACTCTGCGACGACCTCGCTGGAGAGAGAAACCGCAAGATCGGGGTACGCCGCGTGGATGATGTCGGCGGCGGCGCGTTCGTGTGCGGGGCTGCGGTAAGCGTGGAGGAAACAGACCGCGATTGCCTCGACTCCCTCGGCGACCAACTGGCGCACGGCGGCGCGCACCTCCGCCTCGTCAAGCGGGATGATCGTGTTGCCGTCGCGATCCATGCGTTCGGCGACTTCCAGGCGATGGCGGCGCGCCACCAACGGCTCCGGGAACCGCAAAAACAGGTCGTAGATGTCGTAGCGCTGCTCGGTACCCATCTCCAGGATGTCGCGGAAACCGCGCGTGGTGACCAGCCCCACGCGCGCCCCGCTGCGCTCGATCAGTGCGTTGGTCACAAGCGTCGTGCCATGCACGATGTCACAGATATCCGCCGGATGCAGGCCGGCGGCGGCAAGCAGATCAGTCAGACCGGCAAGCGCGCCGATCGAGGGATCGCGCGGCGTAGTCAGACACTTATGCAGGCGAATCTCCGACCGGTCTATATCCAGCAGGATGAAGTCGGTGAAGGTCCCGCCGATGTCGAAGCCGATGCGATAGCGGCCGTCTGGCATGCGTCCGTCCTTGTCAACACGAAATTCCGCAACACTCAAGATACCGATAGACGGCTCCGCAGGCGCTCACAACCGGCGTTGGAGAACGCCAGCAGCAGCGAGGCGTTCGCGTCTTCGTGCTCGCTGGCCAGAAGCTCACGCCAGAGAGAGACAAGCGCCGCGCCATTCAGCGGTTTCAGCCCGCCCGCAGCCCCGCCGGCAAGCGAGAATACTCGTGCCTCCAGTCTGACGAGAAGCTCCAGCAAGGCATCCAGCTCATGCCCTGCCGCGCGGCAAAGGCCAGGACTCAGTTCCATCAAACACAATAACCGACCGGCATTTGAACATATCGTTTCGCTTCCACCTTCGAGAATGGCCGGCTCCACGCCTTGCGCATCCAATTTGATGATGTCAAGTCGCCTGCCGCGCCAGTAGTCATCCAACCGGGTAACGGCAACTTCGCGGCTCAGTCGACCGCGCGTCGCATGCAAGCGATGATCACCAAGGTTCCCGGCCGCCAGATAGAGTTCGGCACGACCGCACCGATCGGCCACCGCGCACGCCTCCAATACGACGTTGGTGCAGCCGTTGAGGATGCAATTGGCCTTGAGAAACTCGAAATTTCCCGTTTCAGGCTCAAACGCGACGACCCGCCCTGTCGGACCCACGCATTTCGATAGCAGCACTGTGAAATAGCCGACATGCGCGCCGATATCGGCGGCGATATCGCCCGGGGCCACCAAGGTCTGCATCAGTGCCGTCTCGGTCGGCTCCCAACAGCCGCTCCGGCGTATTGCCTCGCCGACCATACTGTCCGCGAGATCGGTGATGAGATGCAGGATTTGGCCGTTGGTCAGCCGGCAGCGCGTGACCGCGTGCGCTGCCACGGCACCTAGATGCGGTAATGGGGCCGCCCAGCGAACGGGCTAGCAGGAGCGGTGGCTGTCCCTCACAGTGATGGTGTGTAACGGGGTCCGAATGGCTCGGGCCCAAGCATCGAGAGAGGGACAGCCGTGGAATACTATGCCGCAATCAACGTCTCGCTGGAACTCAGCAGTGTGTGCGTGGTGGACGGGACCGGGAAGATCATCCGCGAGGCGAAGGTGGTGAGCGAGCCGGAGGCGCTCGTTGCGTTCTTTCGCGATATCGGCCTGACGTTCACGCGGGTTGGCCTGGAAGCGGGTCCGTTATCGCAGTGGCTGCATGCGGGGCTGACGGAAGCAGGGCTTCCGGCGATCCTGATCGAGACCCGGCACGTCAAGGCGGCATTGAAGGCGATGACGGTGAAGACGGATCGCAACGACGCACGCGGCATGGCGCAGTTGATGCGCCTGGGCTGGTTTCGACCGGTGCACGTGAAGACGCTGCCGGCGCAAGAGATCCGGGTGCTGCTGGTCGGGCGGAAGCTGCTGCTGGGCAAGCTGCACGATGTCGAGCTCGGTATTCGCGGCCTGCTGCGCGGCTTCGGCCTGAAAGTCGGCAAGGTGAGCAAGAACGGCTATGAGGCTCGCATCCGGGCGCTGGTGACAGGGCATCCGATGCTGGAGCCGGTTGCGGACGCGATGCTGAAGGCGCGGGCGAGCCTGCGAGACGAATGCGGGAAGCTGCATCGGATGTTGTTGCGTATCGTCCGTCACGATACTATATGCCGACGTCTGATGAGCGTGCCTGGTGTCGGGCCAGTTGTTGCGATAACCTACAAGACGGCGATCGACGATCCGACGAGATTTCGCAAATCCAGGGATGTCGGGCCCTATTTTGGCCTGACACCGAAGAAGTACCAATCTGGCGAGGTGGATTGGACGGGACGAATCAGCAAGGTTGGCGATGCGATGGTACGAACCACGCTGTTTGAAGCGGCAAACGTTATGCTCACTCGCACCACGCGGTTCTCCGCGTTGAAGGCGTGGGCCCTGCGGATCGCGAAGCTGCGCGGGTTGAAGCGGGCGAAGGTGGCGCTGGCACGCAAACTGGCGGTGGTGCTGCATCGCATGTGGGTTGATGGCAGCGAGTTCCGCTGGAGCAGGACGTCAGCCGACGCTGCCACTTGATAAGTTCAACCGGAAAAGGAGGAGGGACAACGGAGGGCGCAACAGCTCTTCGATAACGAGGTCCCGTCGCAGGGACGCGGATCGAGTGAAGCCGCAAACATGGGCGTCGGCCGGAGCAACCACCGGACCACGCGCACCCTAGATTGGCTCGCTCGGTCTGTCTGATCGCATGAAGTGGCGGCTCCAACGCCGACCACGAACAGAAGCCCGAGCCCTGCGGCGTGATGCGTTAACGAGGGTCTTGACACCAGCGGCCCCATTACAGAAGCCCATGTTTCCCCTTTAGGTCCGGCGGGTTGAGCCGATACCATTGATTTTGCTTGATCCGGTCTCGGTTTTCGCGAAAACGTAGTGACAGGGATAGCTTGAAATCGGCCGATTTCCCGCTTGCATCACACTGATTCGTGTTGCTATCCGCAGGGACAGATATCGGGGGAGCCATGTTCCTGCGCGTGGTTTGCGCCGCCGGCGGCGCGGGGGTGACGCACGAGTATGTGCGCGTGGTGGAAGCCTTTCGCGAGAAGGGCAAGACACGGCATCGCACCATTCTCAATCTCGGTCGCCGCGACGTGCTGGCGGCGCATCTCGACCTCGGCAAGCTGACGCGCCTGTTGCACGGCGAGGCGGTCGCTGCCGCCCCCGCCAGCGACCTCCGGCCCGATCAGGTGCAGGCGGTCGCGGCCTGGGATTGGGGACCGACGCTGGTGGCGCGCCACTTGTGGCGCGAGCTCGGGCTCGAGGCGACACTCGACCGGCTGAGCAGGCCCGGCCATCGCGATGTCAGCACGCTGAGCGACCGTGCTTTGCTGCTGGTGGTCAATCGCCTCACCGCACCCGGCAGCGAGCATGGGCTGGCGCGTTGGCTGGAGACCGACTTCGTCTGCGATCGCGACGGTCGGCGTTGGCTGGCGCAATGGCGCGACGAGACCAGGCGCAAAGCCAGCCGGACGCCGCGGGTGCAGGTCGAGCTGCGCCAGCTCAAACAGTGGTACCGAACGCTTGACCAATTGCTCAAACGCAAGGCGGCGATCGAGCATGCGCTCTATCTCAGGCTGCGTGATCTGTTCTCGCTGCAGATCGACGTGGTGTTCTACGACCTCACCTCGACCTATTTCGAAGGCAAGGGACCAGCGGAGCTCGGCGCGCATGGCCACAGCCGCGATGGCAAGCCGCGCAACCCGCAGGTGTTGGTCGGCCTGGTCTTGGTCGACGGCTGGCCGATCGCGCACCACGTGTTCGCCGGCAATCGGCGCGATGCCATGACCGTCTCCGATGTGGTGCATGATCTGGAGCAACGCTTCGGCATCAAGCGCATCGTGTTGGTGGGCGACCGCGGCATGGTTACCAGCCAGAACCTCGATGAGCTGCGCAGCGGCGGTCATGGCTATATCGTCGGTCGCAATCGCCGTCGCAGCGGCGAGATCTTCGACTATATCCAAAGCGCCACCGGAGCGTGGATCGAATGCCCGTGCGGCATCACTGCCGGCGAGAAGCCGACACCTCCAAAGACACTGGTTCAGGAAGTCACCTCGAACAGACCCGGTGTCCGCGTGTTTGTCGTTCATTCCGAGGAGCGCCTGGCGTTCGAGCAGGCGCAACGCGTCAAGGCCATGGATCGCGTGCGGAGCAAGCTCGACAAGCTGGCGCGTCGCGTTGCCAGCGGAAAGCTGAAAGCCCCCGAGAAGGTCGGCGCCGCTGCCGCCGCCATCCTGACCCGCCATCACGGTCACCGCTACTACGACTGGCGCTATGAGGACGGGGTTTTTCGCTTCTTCGAGCATCCCCTCCACTTCGCCAGGGAGAAGGCGTACGAAGGCAAATACGTCATCCAGACCGAAGAACCCAATCTGTCCGCGGTTGAGGCGGTGCGCCTCTACAAAGAACTCGCCGACGTTGAACGCTCTTTTGCCAATCTCAAAGACGTCATCGACATGCGGCCGATCTATCATCAGACTGACGCCCGTGTGCAGGCCCACATCTTCGTCGCCGCATTAGCTCACTTGCTGCACCGGGCCATCGAAAAGAAGCTCAAGGCTGCACATCTCGACCTCTCCGCAACCGAGGCATTGACGGCTCTCAAATCTGTCCGAGTGGTCGATATCGATCTCGGCAACGGCACCACAAAACGGTCGGTCACACGGGGCACACAGCGCGCCGCCGCGGTGCTCAGCGCCCTCGGCATCACCGAGCTTGATCCGCCAGTCCCGCCAAAATCGGCCCAAACCGTGATGTAGTGCCAAACCGTCTCGCCAGGCCAAGCAAAATCAACGACTTATGAGCGCGCAAGGGAAACATGGGCTTCTGTAATGGGGCCGCTGGTGTCAAGACCCTCGTTAACGCATCACGCCGCAGGGCTCGGGCTTCTGTTCGTGGTCGGCGTTGGAGCCGCCACTTCATGCGATCAGACAGACCGAGCGAGCCAATCTAGGGTGCGCGTGGTCCGGTGGTTGCTCCGGCCGACGCCCATGTTTGCGGCTTCACTCGATCCGCGTCCCTGCGACGGGACCTCGTTATCGAAGAGCTGTTGCGCCCTCCGTTGTCCCTCCTCCTTTTCCAGTTGAACTTATCAAGTGGCAGCGTCGGCTGACGTCCTGCTCCAGCGGAACTCGCTGCCATCAACCCACATGCGATGCAGCACCACCGCCAGTTTGCGTGCCAGCGCCACCTTCGCCCGCTTCAACCCGCGCAGCTTCGCGATCCGCAGGGCCCACGCCTTCAACGCGGAGAACCGCGTGGTGCGAGTGAGCATAACGTTTGCCGCTTCAAACAGCGTGGTTCGTACCATCGCATCGCCAACCTTGCTGATTCGCCCCGTCCAATCCACCTCGCCAGATTGGTACTTCTTCGGTGTCAGGCCAAAATAGGGCCCGACATCCCTGGATTTGCGAAATCTCGTCGGATCGTCGATCGCCGTCTTGTAGGTTATCGCAACAACTGGCCCGACACCAGGCACGCTCATCAAACGTCGGCATATAGTATCGTGACGGACGATACGCAACAACATCCGATGCAGCTTCCCGCATTCGTCTCGCAGGCTCGCCCGCGCCTTCAGCATCGCGTCCGCAACCGGCTCCAGCATCGGATGCCCTGTCACCAGCGCCCGGACGCGAGCCTCATAGCCGTTCTTGCTCACCTTGCCGACTTTCAGGCCGAAGCCGCGCAGCAGGCCGCGAATGCCGAGCTCGACATCGTGCAGCTTGCCCAGCAGCAGCTTCCGCCCGACCAGCAGCACCCGGATCTCTTGCGCCGGCAGCGTCTTCACGTGCACCGGTCGAAACCAGCCCAGGCGCATCAACTGCGCCATGCCGCGTGCGTCGTTGCGATCCGTCTTCACCGTCATCGCCTTCAATGCCGCCTTGACGTGCCGGGTCTCGATCAGGATCGCCGGAAGCCCTGCTTCCGTCAGCCCCGCATGCAGCCACTGCGATAACGGACCCGCTTCCAGGCCAACCCGCGTGAACGTCAGGCCGATATCGCGAAAGAACGCAACGAGCGCCTCCGGCTCGCTCACCACCTTCGCCTCGCGGATGATCTTCCCGGTCCCGTCCACCACGCACACACTGCTGAGTTCCAGCGAGACGTCGATTGCGGCATAGTATTCCACGGCTGTCCCTCTCTCGATGCTTGGGCCCGAGCCATTCGGACCCCGTTACACAACCATCACTGTGAGGGACAGCCACCGCTCCCGCTAGCCCGTTCGCTGGGCGGCCCCATTACCGCATCTAGGACTCGCGCGCGTGCAGAATTTCGAAATGCGGAAGACCCCAGCACTGATACCCCATATCGAGCGCCATCAGTCCGAGGCCCTCGCTTTCCAATTCACCGCGCCGGCCGCCCAGCAGACGGTTGTGCAGCCTTGCTCGCGGATGGTCCGGCCCATAGGGGAACGGCGGGAAAATCAGGCCGTTGCGATGGAGATCGGCACGAACCAGCAGCATCGTGGCCCCGACGCTATCGAGTCTGACGAGATCATCGCCCCCGCGCAAATGGTGCATGAGCGTCCGCCCGCCGTCGCGCCATGCATTGTAGTCGAAGGTCGGGCCGCCGTACTCGGTGACCGGATGCGGGAACAGGATATCCCGCTCATAGGCGAGGAGGCGCTCAATCGTGTCAGGAGGATACTCGATGATATCGACGTCGAGCCAAAGCACCCAGCTCTCCTCGCGCAGGGCTCGAAACAGCAGTTGGTTGCGTGTCTTGGCCAGCACGATCCGGCGCGGAATCTGGTAGACCGGCTCCCACCGAGGACGGTCCGGCGGAATCTGGAAACCAAACGGCAGCCGCCACACGCCCACTCGGCTGCACCGCGCTCGTAGATCGGGAAGCTTCTCTTGAAGCCGGACCCAGGTGTCGTCGCTGCTGTCGCCTTCCATGAGGCCAAGCGCAAGGTGGGCCCGAGGCCAGCTAAGACGCTCCAGTCCGCCGACAAAGCTGTCGAGATGCCGCGTGGCGTTCTTGATCGGCGTCAGTATGATAACATCAGGGTGCATGCGTTCTCGTAACCATAGCGGTCAATGTGCGAGCCGGGAAGAGGCCGGCGCGCGAGCGCGGCTTCTCTTTATCGCCCCCGTCATGCCGGCGCAAACGGGCAACGGTCTGGCGATGCGTGCGGGAGTCACGCTCGCGGCGCTCGCAGCGCGCTTCGCGGTCCACTTGCTCGTCATTCCAGTTGCCGGCGCAGTGACCACGATCTCCGACTTTGTCCGCCGGCATACATCATCCGTTGTTGTCGAGGAGCTGGAGGAGGACCCGCTTGCCCCTGCTTTGCTCGCCGAGGATCCGGCCCGCGCGGTGGCGCGCCTGATTGCCTGGCCGACGCCAATGCTGTGCCGCTTCGCAAACCCGGAGCTGCGCCGGCGTATCGCCGCGCACGTGGCCACCATCGCGCCGGCGCTTATCCACGTGATGCGGCTTTACCTCGTTCCGTATGTCGAGACCGCGCTGGTGGCGTCGGCGGTGCCGGCAGTTCTCGACCTGGACGACGACGATGCGCGCACTCACAAGCAGCTTGCCGAGATGCACGCGATGCGGGGCGACAGCCTTGCGGCCGCCGTGCAAGCGCGCGAGGCCGAGCGCTTCCATGCAATCGAGGGCCACTGGACAAAGCGCTTCTCCCGCCTCCTCGTTGCGTCCGAGGTCGATCGCGTGCGGCTTGCACAGCGCCTGGGGAGCGATCAATTGACGGTGTTTCCCAATGCGATACGAGTGCCGGAACTGCCGGGTGCGCCCGCCAAAGGTGTTTTGCTGTTTGTCGGGACACTCGGATACGCGCCGAACGAGGACGCAGCGCTCGTGCTGCTCGAACAAATCCTGCCGCGTCTGCGCGCCGCAGGTGAAGACCCGGTGCTCCGTATTGTCGGTGCGGAGCCGAGCGAACGGCTGCGTCAGGCCGCCGGTGCACAGCGCGCCGAGTTGGTCGGATATGTCGATGACATCTCGGCGGAATACGTCTCGGCCGGTCTCGTGCCCATTCCTCTGCGGGCCGGTGGCGGCACGCGAATAAAGCTGCTGGAGGCGCTCGCGCACGGGCGCGCGGTGGTCACCACGACGATTGGCGCTGAAGGCATTGCCGTCCAGCACGACAAGCACCTGTTGATCGCCGACGAGCCGGCGGCGTTCGCCGCGGCATGCCTGGCGCTGCTGCGCGATCCCCAGCGTGCCCGACAGCTCGCGGCGGAGGGTTGGGCGTATGTCCGCCAGCATCATGACCAACAACAAGTTGGCGCCACACTTGCGTCGCTCTACACTGCGTTGGCAGGAACCGGCGATGCGCATACGGGAGACACGCAATGACCACGACGCCACGGCGTGTTGAGGGTATCGAGCTCGAGCAGATCGCCGAAGGCTTCATGGTGCACCAGGCCGATCGCGAACGGGTGCATTATCTGAACCATACCGCGGCGATCGTCCTCGAACTCTGCGATGGCGAGAGAGATGAGGACGCGATCGCGCATGAACTGCAGGACCTGTATGAGTTGACCGAGGCTCCGCACGAGGAGGTCGCCGCATGCCTTGCGTCGCTGCGACAAGAGCAGCTCATTGTCTGACCGCGGCCGCCGCCGCCAAACGAGCGGCCAGCGCCTGCTTCACACGATATTCAATCTGCTCCGGATCACGGCGCGCCGCGGCGGCGAACAGCTCGGCCGCCTCGGTGTAGCGCGCTTCGGCGAATCGGCAAGTCGCCAGTCCGGCAAGCGGCCAGGCGCCAAACAGCCGCACGTCATAGGCAAGCGCATGGTCGATCAGGTCATCATCCTCGCGAGCGGCAAGCGCAAGGAACCGCTCAGCCGCCGCGTGGAAACGCTGTTCCCTGAGCAACAGACGCCCCTCGAGCCAGGCCAGGTGGGACTGGTCAGGAAACAGCCGGCGGGCCTCGTCCAGCAGCGGGCCCGGTGAAGGATCGCCGGTCTCCAACGCAATGACGGCCAGCTCGACAAAAGGCAGGCTATCCTGTGGCACCAGCGAAGACTTCGCCCGCACCACTTCGATGCCGCTGACCAGCGCCGCCCGAGCCGCTGCGATGTCGCCCCGCGCCCGGTGGATGTGGCCGATCTGATGCCAGCAATAGACCGAATCCGGGTCGGTCCGGACCCGTCGCACGAGCAATGGCAGATCCCGCGCTTGTTTTCTTGCCTGATCGCCCTCGTAGCCAACATGGTCGATGCCGAGGGGCACTCGGCCGACGCGTCCGCCAGCATCGTTGATAACCCGCAGCACGGCCGGCCATATGTTTTCATGAATAATTCCGGCGAAGCGAGTGGCGGGATGGTTGCGGAACAGTCGCAACTCCCGGTACGGGGTGTAGCCGGGCCGCACGTGGAAGCGCACCTGGTGGCCAACCGCTTCTGCGTCGCCCAGCGCCAGTGTCAGATCGTCACGCCCGCCGGGACGGACCCGCTCGTCGGCGTCGATGTAGAGAATCCAGTCGCCCGTGCAATGGGCGAGCGCTTCATTGCGGGCCGCCGCGAAGTCGTCCTGCCACGGGAACTCGAACAATCGAGCCCCGGCTGCCCTAGCAACCTCGCGGGTGCGGTCCCGTGAGCCGGTATCGACGACGACGATTTCGTCGGCAACGCCGTTCAGGCTGGCCACGCAAGCCCGAAGGTTGCCCTCTTCGTCGCGAACGATCAGTGCCGCGCTGAGCAGCGACATCCGGTCATCCGCGCGAACAGTCCCCGACGACTATTTATCGTCGCGGTCTGACTTCTTTCGACGCAGGCCTACGGCCGCTGCCACTCCAGCAGCGCCGACCGCAAGCAGCCCGAGGCTCCCGGGCTCGGGCACGGGTACATTGCCGCCCCCTGGTTGCGCCTCGGCCTCGTTGAAGCGGAGACCTTTGGTTGAAAAGGATGCAACCAGAGGTGCGACGAAGGCGGTGCCTGCCGCAAGTTTCCGAATGAAGTCGCGTCGCCGGTCGGTGCCGCCACCGGGCTGCTGTTCGCCCATATTCCCCTCCCCGTGAAGGTAGAATTAACCTTCTGACACAATAGCGCGCGCCCGTCAACGGTTTCGCCCCTGGCGGAAAGAACCCCGGGAAGTCCCGTTTGACGGAGGCTTGGGCCAGGCGATTCTGGCGGAGCCCGGGCTTACGCCGGCCGCGGCGGCGCGGGCTCCGGCAGCGACACTGGTTGCAGCGTGTCCGGCAATGGCTGGCCCATGGTTTCCGGCAGGAACGGTGCCGCCACGACACCCACAATGAAGAACAATGCGACGATCGTCGCCGCCGGGCCATAGCCGCCAAGCCCGACGATCAGTGCGCCGGCGATCAGCGGGCCCGAGGCAGAGAGCCAACGCGGGGCATTGAAGCAGAACGCCACCGCCGTGCCGCGCATGCGCGTCGGGAACAGCTCGGGCAACCAGATGGGCGCCCAGGACCAAATCCCGCCGCTGAAGAACCCGAAGACAGTGACGGCAACGAGCAATGCCCACATGTCGTGAGTCCACAGATAGACGACCGGCGTCAGGATGAAGGACATCGCGTACCACAGCATCGTCGTCGGCTTCCGGCCGACGGCATCGGCCATGAAGCCGAGCGCAATGAAACCGAGTGTCTGGACCCCGGTGTAGAGAAGCCCCGCCAACGCCGCGTAGTGCGGCGCCGAAAGCCCTGCCTTGGCCGCCACCGACGCGACATAGGTCGGAACAAAGGTGGCGACGCCCCAGAAGCCGAAGGTGACGGACAGCATCAGCACGAACGCGCCAATAAGGCGCCCGCGGACGCTCCGATCGGCGAACAAGTCAACAACCGTGAAGCGCGTCAGCGCGACATGCTCGCCGGCAAGTTCGGTCCCGCTCCGCCGCAGCGCCTGCGCCTCGCGGCGGCGCTCGTTGGTCTGCTCCCAGCGAGACGATTCGGGAACGCTCCGCCAGATCCAAAGGCTAAGGAACGCCGGCAGCGCACCGACCAGATACATGAAACGCCATGCGTTGGGTCCCATCCCGCCGAGCGCCAGCCAGACCCCGGAAGCAATCAGCCCGCCGATTCCCGCGCCCGACTGCAGCAACCCCCCTGCCCTGCCGCGCGCATGGTCGGGCCACAGCTCCGCGACGATCGCCGCCCCCGTCGCCCACTCAGAGCCGATTCCCACTCCGACGATAAATCGCAACACGGCGAACGACTGCCAGTTCCAGGCGAAGGCGCTGAGCCCGGTCGTCAGCGAATAGGCAAGGATCGTCAGAACCATTGTGCGCTTGCGACCGATGTAATCGGCGATGATGCCGCCGATGACCCCGCCGGTCGCCCAGCCGAACACCGTGGCCGCAAGGACATAGCCGGCGTAACGCGGGATCGCCGCATATTGGCCGACGGCGAGCAATTGGTGCAGCGCGAACCCGACCGTCAGGAACAGCGCGTAGATCTCGAACCCGTCGAACAGCCAGGCGACATTCGCGGCAGCGAGCACCCGCCATTGCTCGCGATTGAGAGTGCTATACCAAGACGCCGCCGAAGCCGCCTGACTGGTGCCCATCACGAATTCCGCCCTGCTGCTGCCCCACTCTTGTGCGGCGAGGCATGCGCTGGCCGTGCCGCCGACACATCCGGACGGGGCACGGTTCCGTGCATCATACGCAGGGCACCGGGTCTTCCTCAACCTGCAACGGCCGCCGCTACGCCGATCGGATCGCCGGGGTGCTGTCGTGCTACGACCCGCCTGGTGATCACCGGGACTGTACCGCGAGTGGCTCAGCTTCCGGCTTGGAGTTGAAGCGGCAGATCGGCTGCCACCAGAGAAGCGCCTCCGTCGACATGCAGAATCTGGCCGGTGACGAACCCGGCTTGTTCGGAACACAGCAGGGCGACGACATTCCCGACATCGGCTGGAGTGGTGAGCCGTCGCATCGGGACCCACCCGCTCTCGGCCCATTTCCTCAGCATCTGGAGCACCTCGGGAGGCAACGTGTTGAACACGCTGTCGTCGGTCACGCCGGGGCTTACCGCATTTACGGTAATCCCGCGCGGGGCCAAGGCAACGGCAAAATAGCGACACAACGATTCCATCGCCGCCTTTGCCGATCCCATCGCCACCCAAGGCTGCCAGCTTCCAGTACGTCCACCGGGAGCGTAGGTGACGGCGACGATGCGCCCGCCGTCGCGCATCCTCTTGACTGCCTCGCGCACCGCGACCAACAGAGCACGGGCTTGCGAATCAAAGGCCGTCTGCCAATTTTCCAGCGGGATCTCAAGCACCGGTTGGTAAAAGTGCTCAACATCGGGCCGAGCGTTGCTGATCAGGATGTCAAGCCCGCCAAAGCTGGCTTCGACCGCCGCGAACATCCGAGTGATGTCGTCGACTTTGGTGACATCGGCTTGCAGCAGCAAGGGCTGCACGCCCTGTTCCCGCAGCTTGCTCGCGGTATCTTCGGCTGCTGCCTTGTTCTTCAGATAGTGCACCGCGATCCTGTCGACGCCGCACTCGGCGAGCTTCAGAGCGATGCCCCGGCCGATCCCTCGGGAACTTCCGGTAACGAGTGCGGTCCTGCCTGTGATAGTTATCACAACATTACTGCCGAATCGGAGAGCTCGGGGCGCGAGCAGCTTCGTCACGCCTAACATTGCGCTTATGACCCCGCGACCAGCGTGATCCTCAATGCGCTGAACATCAAGAGGCCGGCCCGTACACATGACCTACAACGGATACAGGCCCATGGCGATGTCCTGGCCCGGTCCGGAGAACGGCCATCCGCCGCCGCAAACCGCAACGCCGGTGCGAATGTCTGAACTGGGTCAACTCCGGCGGTTCGGGCGGGCAGGCCCGGCTACCGCCGCTCGACGCAGTAGCGACCATTCGCACCCGTCGGAGGCCGATCGGTCTGCCGACTCAGACTTTCTAGATTAGGGCTTATTCGGCTCTGGCAGAGGCGTCCGGCCGGGCGCGAAACACCAGATGTTGATAGTAGAACTGCATAACCGTGAATATGGAGGCCGTGCTGATACCGAACAGCAGCATACCGTCGGCGGCCTCTAGGGCGCCCATCAACTGCCAGTGCGGTTGGAGCGTAAACCCCGAAGCACCTCGCGTGGCCATCGAATCGACGGAGTAGATGATCGCAGCTTCAGGCGACCCGAGCGCGCCAAGCCACAAATACGCCACCGCCCAGAACGCAGCCTCTATCCCGTGTAACGCAGCAAGCAGCAGTCCCATCGCAGTGATAGCGCCAATCACGATCACGACCACATGCGGTAAGCCACGGCTCCGGCTTTCCAGCCGAACCCGGATATTATGCAGCACGGAGACCATGACCGCCACAGCTGTCACGTGGATTGCTATAGTCAGCGCGATAAGCGATAGACCCCAAGTCCAGTTATCCAACAGCTCTGTCCTCGTAACCGAATCTTCCCTAAAGCCGGTTTCGCAACTGCACCCGCTCGGCGAGTCGGAGCGCATGTTAACCAGTATCCGGCACCCGCCTCCTCTACTCACTCAGGTGCACCCCCTTCTGAGCCACTGAGCGTTTCATTAGCAGGACCACGGGCACGATCAAGAGCATCACCACAGCCAACAGCCAAAAGACATCAAAATAAGCAAGTGCGGATGATTGCTGCTCGCGCAAATTCTCGAGTGCTTGCCAGGCTAGCTGCTGCGACGCAACCGGATCACCAGTCTGCTGGAGGAACGGCGCCTGAGCTTGGTCGAGGAAGGAATTCGCGGCCGCGTTGAAGGGATCGACGAATTCGCCGAGCCGCAGACTGTGGAATTGGTCACGGCGCTCTTGCAGTGTCTGCGCCAACGACGTCCCTACACTGCCTCCCTCGTTGCGCAGTAGGCTCAACAAGCCGACAGCCGCGCCACGGAGCGCCATTGGAGTGTAGAGGTAGGCCGCTACATTCGCGGGGGCAAAGCAAATCGCAAGTCCTACGATCATTACTACCCGAGGCCAGACGGCCTGGCCCGGGCTGATGTCCAGGTTCATCTGTGACATCCAATAATTCCCGGCGGCCATGGTCAATAGGCCGGCGGTGATCACCCACCGGGCATCGGTCCCCCGGCCAAGCGTACGGCCCACTAAAGGCATTGCGACGACAGCAAAGAACCCGGCCGGCGACATTACCAATCCGGCATTCAGAGCATCATAACCGAACAGAGACTGAAGCAAGCCGGGCAGCGAGGTGCTGGCGGCGTAGAGCACCGCGTAGGCGCAAAAGATGATGAGGCAACACGCACTGAAGTTCCGTTCTAGCAATGGCCGGAAGTTGACCACGGGATTGGGGTGGCGCAACTCCCAGAAGATCAGCGCGATCAGGCCGACAGCGAATAAAATCGCCAGCGTCTGCACGCGCCAGAATGGATCGCTCAGCCAATCCCATTCCTGTCCCTTGCTGAGCGTCACCTCCCAACAGACCATGACGATGACCAGCAGCGACAGGCCGATTGCGTCAAAGCTGAACGGCCGCTTCCGCAACTCCATACGCTGGTTGGTGAGATAGTCCGGGTCCCGGAGTAGCGCATAGCACGCGGCAAATGCCAACAGACCGACCGGGACATTGATAAAGAACACCCACCGCCACGAATAACTGTCCGTTATCCAGCCGCCGAGGGTCGGACCGACAACCGGCGCTAGCAGGGCGGCGAAGCCGAACAGCGTCATCGCTACGCCCTGCTTCTCCACCGGGAAGGCGTCCAGCAGCACTCCCTGGCTGCTAGGCTGAAGACCGCCGCCCGCCAGGCCCTGGAGCACGCGGAACAGGATGAGCTGACCAAGGCTGGTGGCCATTCCACACAGTCCCGAGGCAAGGGTAAAGACGGCTATCGACAGCAGGAAGTAGTTGCGGCGACCGAGGTGTGCCGCCAACCAGCCGGTGATCGGTAGGACGATGGCATTGGCAGCAAGATAGCTGGTGATAACCCATTCGCCGTCGTCGACCGTAGCCGACAGGCCGCCGGCGATATAGCGCAGCGCGACGACCGCGATTGTGGTATCGAGCACCTCCATGAAGGTCGGTACCACGACAATAACGGCCACCACCCAGGGGTTTTCGCCCGCATGAGATCGGGAAGCTGAAAGTACCGCGGCTGTCATTGCGCGGCGCCCGGCGATTTCGCGGCCGAACTATCGGCAGGCGATTGCGGCACGTAAGCTTGAAGAAACTTCCCGGCATCGGGTCCGGTAGCCGGCTTGTTGATATAGACGTACGGAACAACTGAGGTGCCGTAGAACAGAGGGGTCTTGTCGGCGTCGTAGCCTTCGAGGTCGATCCGAACCGGCAGCCGCTGCACCACTTTGACGAAGTTGCCCGTGGCATTCTGCGCCGGCAGCAGCGCCAGTGTTGATCCTGTGCCCATGGTAAAGCCGGCGATGCGACCCTCGAATACATGTCTGTCGCCGTACATGTCGGTATACAGATCGACAGCTTGGCCGATGCGCAAGTCGCGTAGCTGCGTCTCCTTAAAATTGGCGTCAACCCAGATGTCGTGGAGCGAACGAATCGCCATGAGACTCTGCCCGACCTGAACGTTGTCCCCAGGGTTAACATTTCGGCGGGTGACGACGCCGTCGATCTCCGCGACGACGTCACAATACCGAAGGTCCAGTTCGGCCTGAGTGAGATCGCGCTTGGCGGCTTCGAGCTTGGCCTCGGCCTCCTTGACCGTCGGCGCTTCTGCCGCCAGCCGAGCGAACGTGCGGTCGATGTTGCCCTGCGGGTCAGACTTTTCGAACTGCTCAAGCATCTGCTGCGGCGTCTGGTCATACGAATGGATAACGCCCAGTTGCGCCGAACTCTGGATCAGGTCTGCTTGCGCCTGGCGGACGGAAGAAAAGGTCTGATCGAGATCGGGCGGCACTTGGGTGAGATCTCCGTTCTCGGGTACCGCCGGCAACCCCAAAGAGGCTCGGATTTGGTATACATCGGCCAGTGCCTGGGTGACTTGTGCGCGGGCAGTCAGTAAATCTGCCTGTCGTTGGTCGAACACCGAATGGCTCACGGTATCTGACGCCACCAACTTGCTTGCGCGATCGAGTTGAAGCTGGGCCAGCGTCAGCGTGGCCCTGCTTTTATCGAAGGCGGCAACCCGGGCGCGCAGTAAGGCCACTTGATTCTCGACGTCCTCAATGGCGTTCTGCAATTTCCAGCGCCGGCTCCGGGCCTCTGCTTCGATACCGCGCACCGTGGCCATGGCCACCAGCAGGTTCGCCTTTGCGGTATCGACGGCGGCCCTGCTCACGGCGACTGCGTTCTGATATGGCTCCTTGTCCAGTTCGACCAGAAGATCTCCTCGGTGCACACGGTTGTTATCATCCACCAGAACCCGGGAAACCTGACCGCGGACGCGGGCGGCAACGAACGTCACGTGACCGTTCACATACGCGTCATCCGTCGAAACAGTGTTGAGAGCTAGCCGGATCGCGGGAATACCAAACACGAGGACGGCGGCTAGGATTAAAACGCCCAGCAGTCCAAGCAGCAATCTTCGCTTTCGCGCGGCCGGATGACCGCCCGACGGCCTCGGCGCGGGATCCGAGTCGGTGTTCCGCGATTTGGCGCCGTGATCAGCCGAAACACCTGGTTCACCCGGCCCAGGCGCGTCGATCGAACTTGACCCGCTCGGTTGCTCTGTCATCTCGCTAAGCGTCCTCCGGTATGAGGGCCGTTGGTATTAGTGGAGACGAGGGGTTCGGACTAGATGCGACGTCTTGCTTCGTATCGCCTCAGTCCTCATTCCTCCAGTTTCTGGGCACTCCCCACGGCGATTCCAAAGAGCCCGACAGCGCCGAAGCCCATCAAATTTCGGCGGGCCGTGGCGCTTCGCGTCTCGTACCCAATCGACGGGCGGGAGCAACAGACTTATCCGGGCAGCGCGAAGGAAAGGCGCACGCCGCACATGCCAAGCATGATGAAGAAGGCGACGGCTGCGGCAAAGACCGAGCCGTTCACCATCAAGCGGTTGCCGAAATCCTGGCGGACCCCATGCTTTAGCATAACGGCACGGGCGCCGGCGAAGAGATGGGACAGCACGAAGAACGCCCCAAGCCCGTAATGAGGCACGAGCCTGATGTTCCAGGCGTCCTTGAGCAGACCTGTCGGTGCGCCGGTCGCAAAGGCCCAGCCGGAATCGATCCGCGCGAAGGTGCGCGCGTAGATGAAGACCGAATCCATGTGGCCGATGACATAGATCGAGAGGAACACCCCGCTCGCGATTTGGAAGGTGCGGAAGTGGTCGATGCCGTTGGTCTTGATGCGCGAGACCATTGTGAGGCCACTCGCCGCCTGGAACAGGAACAAGCTCACGAGTAGTGGCTGGATCCGGCTCGAGCGGTAGAACAGGCGAAAGAGTTTCATCACCGCCATGTCGGTATGCTCTCCGGCGATGAAGAACAGATGGTTGGTCAGGTGGAGCGACAGGAAGATGAACAGGATGCCCAGCGCGGAGACGCCGTGGGAGACGCGCAGCCATCCGGGGCTTGCCGCTTCGTGCAGCTTCGCTTCCGTGCTGCTGCTACCAGTGGCGACCCACAGCAGGGCCACCGTCCAGGCGCCCGACCAGACCCAGGTATCCTGGATCGGCACGTGAAGCATGTACATGACGACGCCGGCGAAAACGAAGATGGGAGGCGCGGCGACCGCGACAAAGGCGATCTTCTTGGCCCGCGACTGCGCGATCGTCGGGCGTGCGATGGCCGTCAGCTTCATCGCCATAACCAGGGCGACCACCGAGACGCCGAATGCCCCTGCCAGCGTGAGCACCGCCCCGATCCAGCCCCCGATATCCGCCCCGTTAGCGGTCAGAATGCCTGTGACGCTGCCGTGGAATGCCTGGAGGATGAAGGGGTAGGCAAGCGCCAACAAGGGAGCGAGAAGTATCTCGAATGCGGCCCGCAAGCTCTCCGAGGCCGACCGGCTTTGATGGACCGTGATTGTCGCGACATTTCCCTTCATCTTTTCCTCCATGGTTGGGCCGCGAAGCCCGCGCCGCTGAGGCGGGCGCGACGACGCAGACAGACCACTTTCAGCCTCCGTCGGTCCAAGACTAAATTGGTGGGGACGATATCTTGCAGGTATAGCCATGGAATCCCGGCAGTTGCGCTACTTCGTGGTGGTCGCGCGTGAACGCAACTTCACTCGCGCGGCGGACAGCTACACATCGCGCAGCCCCCGCTGAGCCGACAAATTCGACAGCTCGAAGACGAGATCGGTGTTGCGTTGTTTGCGCCTCGGGTGGCAATGTGCTTCGGATGCCGCCGTGATCCCTGTGGAGAGGCAAACCTGCGTCGATCTGGCTCATAACCCGTCCCACTCCACTTCATCGCACGACACCAAGAACCAGTGCGTCTCGAATAATCAGCCGCGCCAGCGGAGCCACCAAGCAGAAGCGCGCGATGTGCAGCCAGTGCCCTCACCCCGTGAAGAAGAACAGGCCCCCCAGTACGGCGACGTAGGAGGCAAGGCCCAACCGTGAAGGCCGGAGGCAGGATGTGCGGGACGGGGGCAGCGGCTCGAGGTGCATGCGGGGATCCTGGGCGCGTTGTCTACGGCGTTGCCGCGTCGGGCGGCTCGGCCGGCCCGTGACGGAAGCTGATCGCGATCCGGTTGTAGGCGTTGATGAGCCCGATCGCGATCGTGAGGTCGGCCAATTCCTTCTCGTCGAACGCCGCCCGCGCCGTTTCGAACGCATCGTCCGGCACATGGGTCGAGGAGACCGAAGTCACCGCCTCCGTCCAGGCCAGCGCCGCCCGTTCCCTTGGCGTGAACCAGCCGCCGGCCTCGCGCCAGCTCGAAAGCAGCATCAGCTTCTCCGCCGGGGCGCCGGCTTCGAGCAAGTCGTGCGAGTGAGTCGCGATGCAGTAGCTGCAGCCGTTGATTTGCGAGGCTCGGAGATATACGAGGTCCACCAGCCGCTTCGGCAGCCCGCATCCGGCGACATAGACATGCACGCCGCCGAACGCCTTCATGCCCATGGGCGCGCGTGACTGGTAGTCGAGCCGCTGCGTCATGCTAATGCTCCGTGCCAGGGTCGTCGGTCTTGAGCGCCACCCCAGTGTCCGCGACGAATACGACCAGCAGCCGCGCGGGCTCGCTTGGACTCACGTTCTCGGTCAGCACGTGGTGGTCGCCGGGCTGCTCGGTCCAGCTCTCGCCGGTCCGGTAGGTGCGGGCCGGCCGGCCTTCGATCTGGCTGCGGATTTCGCCTGCCAGCACGTAGGCGAAAAGAAACGCGCCGCCATGCCGGTGCGGCGCCGACCGGGCGCCCGGCGGGAACTCGACGATGACAGCCGTCAGGGTCTTGCCCGGAATGTTGGGCATCAACTGCGCCAACAAAGGCACTACCGTCTCGGACGGGGCTGAACCCGCAGGCCAAGCGCCGGCTGCGAAACCGACCGCCGCCAGTGCGGCGGCGAGGACCGCGCGCCTATTGCCGTTCATGGAAGGCGAAGCTTTCCGGGGGGCGGCTTCTGCATGGTGAAGAGGGCTTCGGCCCGCGGATGCTCGGCGAAGAGTGGTCAACCGGCGAGGGCTTGGTGGTGCTCGGGCCGTGCTCACTCGGCTCGAAGCTGCCTTCCAGGATGATTCCCTTGGCGTGGACCGCGCGGGCGTGCGGGTCACCGCACACAGAATGGAAGTCCGCTACAAGCTGCGCAGGCAGGTTCGTTTGCAACGAGTTGACCAAGACGGATCCTCCGATCTCGACGACGACTGCGGGGATCAAGACAAAGGCCGCATACACCGTCCTAGCCCTCTGTATCGGGGGCCCCTCGACCACCGCGCCCCCGCAGAAATGCGACATCTATGCGGAAGCTCAGCGCAGCCGTCTGTTCCGAAATTGCTGTTTTTGGACCCGCACGCCGCAGCGCGGCGCTAAGATGAGGGCATAGGTCAGCCCGCGAGGATGCAGTATGGACCTTGAGGCGGACGGGGTGCGGAAATACGGGGAGAAGGGCGTTCTCGCGTCCTCCAGGACCCTATCGTGGAGCGGCTTGGCGGCCGACCTGCGGCATCACGCGCCCGGCGAGCTACCGCCGTTCGAGCCGCGCCATCTGGAGATCGGCATCGCCGTCGGCTGCCATGCGGATTCCGTCGTGACGCGCAGGGGGGGCGGACTCCGGCAGCGGACCCAGGTGGAGCCGGGCGTCGTCTGGCTCTGCCCGGCCGGTGTCCTGGAGCAGGATATCCGGATCTCCGAGTGGCATGATGTGCTTCACATCTATCTGCCCACAGAACGCTTCGCGCAGCATGCGGACGCGCGGGGAGGCGCGGACGTGGGCCCGGAATTGATTCGCTATCTTGGAGGGTTGCACGACGAGATCGTCTTGCAGGCAGGACGGTCTTTGATGGCCGAGATGCGGGCGCCCACCTCGACAGGGCGGATGCGGGTTGACAGTGTCGCGTTGGCGCTCACGTCACGGCTTATCGAGCGCTACGCCAGCGCCGTCCTGCCGCCCGGCACGGCGCGTACGCGGCGCCGGCTCGACGAACAGCGGCTGCGGCGCGTTCTTCAGTACATGACCGAGCATCTCGAAGACGAGATCGGCTTGGACGATTTGGCCTCAGTGGCCTGCCTCAGCCCGTTTCACTTCAACCGGATGTTCGCCAAGCGCATGGCGATACCACCGCACCGTTACCTCGGCATGCTGCGGCTCGAACGGGCAAAAACCCTTCTGGCCCTAGGGCGGTGCTCGCTAGCGGAGATCGCCTTGGCCAGTTGCTTCTCGTCGCAGTCGAACTTCTCCCGAGCGTTCCGAAAGGTGACCGGCATGAGCCCACTCAGCTATCGGCGCGGAACGCAATCGTGACTAGCTAAGCTAGCGGGGTGCGGGTGACACCACATCAACAATTTGCGGCACCAACACCATAGTGGGCAGACCGCCATAGTTGTGGCCACCGGCCTCCCAGCCCTGGGCCACAATCACCTCGACACCGTCGCTGACGGCCTTCTTCGCCGTTTCCACGTCGCCGACCTGCTCCCACACCGACACGCCGGCATCAAGGAGAAGGGTCAGGTGCTCGGGCGACGGATGACCCCAGTGGAAGGAGGCGACTGGCACTTTCTCTTCGGCGCAGACGCGGATCTGTGCATCATTGTCAAAACAGGTGATGAAATTGACATTGAAAGGTGCGTCGGTCGCTGCGCCGATCTGGTGGATGATGACCCGGAGCTGTTCGGTCGGCGTGAAGCCCACGCCGATTGCCCCGATCCCGCCGCCAGCGCAGACCCCCAGGGCGAGGTCGGCACTGCCGCCGGCGAAAGCCATGCCAGCACCGGCGAAAGGGTGACGGCAGCCGAAGCGCTCCGTCATACGCGTCGAGATGCTGCCCATCTTATCCGACATCTCCGGGTGGCCGAAGTTTACCTTGGGGGACGGAGTGCGCTGTTCCAGCTTCGTCGGCAAGGCAGAGAGACAGGCAGAGCAGAGCGGCAACTGATGTGAGCGTCGCTCAGCAGGTGACGGCGCGCCCCGCAATAATGCTTCATGGCTTGAGCAGCTCCGTCCGATATTTGGGCGCGAGCGTCTCGACCTTCTTCAGGAACGCTTCCTGCTCCTCCTTGCTGAGGATCGGCGCAGGCGTGGTGCGGCTCTCGACGGGCACGCCGACCGCCATGAAGAACTCGTCCAGCCCCGCGGGTGTGCACATGCAGAGCAGCCGCGCCGGCTTGCCCGACTTGTTCGTCAACGCGTGCGGCGCGTTGGACGGGATGTTCACCGTGGTCCCCACCGTGGCGGCCTGCGATTTGCCGCGGAAGGTGAACTCGACCTCCCCCTCAAGGAACGTAGACATCTCCTCGAAGTCGTGCCGGTGCGGCGGCGGACCGCCGCCATTGGGCACCAGCATGTCGATCAAGCAATAGCGCCCGCCGGTCTCCTCGCCCGAAACGAGAATCGTGTAGGTATCGCCGACGACCGCGAAATGTCGCAGTTTCGGATCGTCCGGATCGACCACAGCGAGCTTGCGGTTGAGATCGTCGGCTGGGATCGCCGAGCGGGATTGGCTCGATGTCTGGGTGTTGTCGGTCATTTGAGTTTTCTCCTCGGTGAAGTGTGCGGCTCAGGTAAGCGTTCTGCCCGGACCGCTGAGAGTTCATTGACCGTATCGCTCACGCAGCGAGGCATGTCCGCAGCGGGTCGGAGACAGTCGTTCGACATGGCGGTCGGTATGTATTGCGCGCCTCAGGTTCCAGAAGTTCAGCGGACCCACAGTGAGATGGCATCATGAACGGCACGGAGGGGGACGCAGGAATTCACCGCACCACCCCGGCGCTTGCGAAGGCTGTTCTCCGCCGTCGCTGGCCATGACACGAGGGATGACCTGCATCAATCGTCCGAAATGTGACAGTCTGTGGTCCCGAGCTTGCTTGCAAACGCAACTAGGTCAGCCTACCCTCTGCGTCCCTGCGGCACGAGTTCTCGCTCATCAAAGAGGCACGGCGCCACGCACACGGCAACAAGCATGCACCCAAGACGCATCGCCACCCAATGGTGGGCGCACGTGGGATCGAACCACGGACCTCCTCCGTGTCAGGGAGGCGCTCTCCCGCTGAGCTATACGCCCCTCGCGCCGGGCCGCCGCTTCTAGCGCGCCGGCCACCGACCGGGCAAGGCAGGGTGGTGACAGCCGCCCCGGCGCCCGCTTCAATAGCCGGATGGACCTACCCGTCCCCGAAACAATCGCCTTGCCGGTCGATCCGCCGCTGATCGTCCGCCGCCCGGTCCGCCAGACCGTCCCGATCGTCTTCGCCTCGCCCCATTCCGGTGCGCAGTACCCGCCCGATTTCATCGCCGCCGCCCGCCTCGACCCCGTCACCCTCCGCCGCAGCGAAGACAGTTTCGTCGATGAGCTTTTTGCGGAAGCCCCGGCGCACGGCGCCCCCCTGCTCGCTGCCACCTTCCCCCGCGCCTTCTGCGACGCCAACCGCGAGCCCTGGGAACTCGATCCGGCGATGTTCGAAGGCGAGCTCCCGGCCTGGGTCAACACCACCAGCCCGAGGGTCGGCGCCGGCCTCGGCACCATCGCCCGCGTCGTCGCCTCCGGCGAAACAATCTACCGCGACAAGCTGCGCTTCCCCGAGGCCGAGCGCCGCATCCGCCTCTGCTGGCAGCCCTACCACGACACGCTAGCCGCACTCATCGCCGGTACCCGCGCCGTCTTCGGCGCCTGCCTCTTGCTCGATTGCCACTCCATGCCCGCCCACGGCCCAGCCGGCCGGGGCAGCGGGGCGGAGTTCGTGCTGGGCGACGCCCACGGCACCGCCTGCGCCCCGCGCATCACCCGCTTCGTCGAGCAGACACTCACCTCACTCGGCTATGTCGTGCGCCGCAACGACCCCTATGCCGGCGGCTACGTCACCCGCCATTACGGCCGCCCGCGCGAGGGCGTGCACGCGTTGCAGATCGAGATCGCGCGTTTCCTCTACATGGACGAGGGCCGTATCGAGCGGCTGCCCCGCTTCGCGACCGTGCAGCAGGACCTGATGGCGTTCACGGCACGTCTGGCGAGCGAGGCACCCCGACTTCTGGCCGCCTAAATTCTTGCCGCTTTCCTCGGTTAGTCATAGGGTTGCAACCGATGGAGGTAACATCACACTGGCGACCCGGCCTGCGTCCCACGCTGATCGTCGCATCGGCAGCCGTGGTGCTGGGCGGCGTGACGATCGCCGCCCTGCTGTATCGCGTACCCCTCTCGCAGGCACCCGCCCCCACCCCCGAAGCGACCGCCCCTGCCCAGGTCAGCCCACCCCCGCACCCGCAGACAGAAGCTGCGGCACCGGCGCCGCCCGCCGCGCCACGGTTCGACATCGTCCGCATCGCGCCGGACGGTCAGGCGGTGATCGCTGGCCGGGCTGAGCCGGGGGCGAAGGTGGCAATCCAGGATCAGGGCAAGACCGTCGGCGAGGCCCAGGCCGACTTCAGGGCAATTGGGTGTTCATTCCGCCGGTGCCGCTGCCGCCTGGGCCGCGCGAGCTCACCCTGACCGAGCACGCACCCGGCGGAGCGACCGTCGCCGGTACGGGCTCGGTGATACTGGTGGTACCCAACGGGCCGGCAGCCCCGGCACCGGCCATGGCGGTGCTCGCCACGCCGAATGCCGCACCACGCGTGTTGCAGCCGCCGAGTCTTCGCACACCAGGCAAGCTGGCGCTCGACGCGCTCGACTACGGGCAGGGCGGCGACGTGCGGCTCGGAGGCACCGCGCACGCCGGGAGCACCGTCCGGGTCTATGTCGATAACACCCCAGTCGGCGAGGCGCGCACCCAGCCGGACGGCACATGGTCCCTGACGCCGCAGAAACCCGTCGCACCTGGGATGCACAAGCTCCGCCTCGATCAGCTTGGAGCAACCGGCAAAGTCACGGCCCGCGTTGAATTCCCGTTCACCCGAGAAGCCGTCCCGGAGCGAGCGCTGGCCGCAGGCAGCGTCATGGTCCAGCCAGGCAACTCGCTCTGGCGTTTCGCCCGGCAGGCCTACGGCGCCGGCATGCGCTACACCGTGATCTATCAGGCGAACCGCGAGACAATTCGCGACCCCAGGCTGATCTATCCGGGCCAGGTGTTGAGCATTCCTCCTGCCGCTCCCTAAGCCCAGAAGTTCGACCTCATTTCGCTGGTAATATAGGCTGATCATGACGGCATGGTTGCGTCATGGCCGGGTTGGCGGCCTTGGCCGGACCTGTGGACCCGCCATGACGACGCGGAGCGATGCCCTCGGCTTCCGGTTATTTTTGTAGCGGAACCTGCGAATTTCTGATCCGCGACGCCAGCTTGCCGGGAACTAAGGGAGGCTCCATAACCCGGCCGATGGAAGCTGCCGACACGCTCCGGATGGCGCTGGCGCCGCCGCACCGGGCGGGCATGCCTTTCATCGTCGGCGGGGTGGCAGCCTTCGTCCTCGGACTGCTGATCGCGCACTGGCTGGCGTGGCTGGGCCTGCTGTTCACCCTCTTCTGCCTCTATTTCTTCCGCGACCCCGAGCGGGTGCCGCCGGGCCGTGCTGGCGCGCTTCTCGCGCCGGCGGATGGCAAGGTGATCGCCCTCGCCCCTGTGGTCCCGCCGACCGAGCTCGGGCTCAGCCCGATCCCGCGCTGGCGGGTCGGGATCTTCCTCTCGCTCGTCGATGTGCACGTGAACCGCGTGCCGGCGGACGGTACCGTGACGCGCATCGCCTATCGTCACGGCAGCTTCGCCAACGCCCGGTCGGACCGTGCCGGTGAGGCGAACGAGCGCAACGCGATCGCCATTCGCTTACCGGATGGGCGCGAGATCGCGGTGGTGCAGATCGCCGGCCTGCTCGCCCGGCGTATCCTGTGCGACTTGCGCGAAGGCGACGCCGTACGCGCTGGCGAGCGCCTTGGCATCATCCGCTTCGGCAGCCGCACCGACCTTTACCTGCCCGAGGGTGTGCGGCCGCTGATCGCAGAGGGTCAGACCATGATCGGTGGAGAAACGGTGATCGCGGAACTGGCGCCCGAACGGATCGCACCATGAACCGGCCGGATTTCCTGCGACCCCGCCGTGAGGAAGCGGACGACGCGACCGCCCCGGAAGCGCGCGTCTCGCCGATCCGGCGATTGCGACGACTGCGACCGCGAGCTAGGCCCCGCTACAAGGGGCCATCCTTCAACCGGCTGATCCCCAATATCCTGACGCTCGTCGGACTGTGTGCTGGCCTCACCGGCATGCGCTTCGCCCTGGATGGAGCGTTCGGACCTGCCGCCGTGGCAATCGTGGTCGCCGGCGGGATCGATGGCCTCGACGGGCGAATCGCGCGCCTGCTGAAAGTCACTTCCCGGTTCGGCGCCGAGTTCGACAGCCTGACCGATTTCCTCTGTTTCGGAGTGGCGCCGGCTTTCGTCATCTATCTGTGGTCGTTGCAATGGCTCGGCGGTGTCGGCTTCATCCCGTGCCTGATGTTCGCGGTCTGCATGGCGCTGCGTCTGGCCCGCTTCAACGCCGCGTTGGAGGGCGCTCCGGCACCGGCTTACGCATATAATTTCTTCACCGGCGTGCCGGCGCCGGCTGGCGCAGGGCTGGTCCTGTTCCCATTGTTCGTGGGCCTTGAAGGACGGGCCCTGAACGCGACCTGGCTGGTGATCGTGGCGCAGAACCCGCTGTTCTGCGCCCTGGTGCTGGTGGGCACGGCCCTGCTCTGCGTAAGCACGTTGCCTGTCTGGAGCTTCAAGAATTTCAAGGTCCCGTCGGAATACGTGCTGCCGATGCTGCTGGGCGTCGGCTTCTACGCTGCGGTGCTGGTGGCCGAACCATGGGCGGCGCTGGCTGCGGGGGGAGTGATCTACCTGGCCATGCTGCCGTTCAGCGTGCGCAGCTTCCGTCGGCTGAAGCGTGAGGCAGAGGAGGACGCGGAGTAAGGGGACCCCGCGCCGACCTGCATCAGAGCCGCATGCTCGGTGGCCGACTAATAATCGCTGGACCACATCCCGATTGCCTTTCTGCAAGGCAATCTCTGTGCAGTCGCCGGAGCTGGACGATGGCACAGCGACCGCCGGGCAGTACGACCCGGCGCAAGGTGCGACGAATACCCGCCGGATGGTCGCCGATCCCACCTGCGTCGTGGCGCTGGGACCGATGAGCAGCACGCCCGGCAAGGCGATGTCGCCGATCTTCCGTGAGGGCGATCTCGCCACCATCACGCCGACCTCGACCAACCGGGACATCACCGACCCGAAATTCGCCGGAGTGTATCGACCGCGCGGCAAGGCAATCTGCTTCCGCACCGCAGCCCGGCCGGACGGCAGAGCACAATTTCTGTTCGGGGGTGGATGCGACAGCCTGATCGCTGTCCTCTGGCGCCGTCAGGTTCACACCACGCTGGAGGTTGCGCCGGTACCGGCTTGTGCGCGCAACTTCTTCGCCGTACCGGCGCCAGCCGGCGCCCGGGGCTTGGTCTGCACCCATTGTTCATGGGCCTGAAGGGGCGACGCGGGCCTGGAGCGGCTAGATGCGGTAATGGGGCCGCCCAGCGAACGGGCTAGCAGGAGCGGTGGCTGTCCCTCACAGTGATGGTGTGTAACGGGGTCCGAATGGCTCGGGCCCAAGCATCGAGAGAGGGACAGCCGTGGAATACTGTGCCGCAATCGACGTTCTCGCTGGAACTCAGCAGTGTGTGCGTGGTGGACGGGACCGGGAAGATCATCCGCGAGGCGAAGGTGGTGAGCGAGCCGGAGGCGCTCGTTGCGTTCTTTCGCGATATCGGCCTGACGTTCACGCGGGTTGGCCTGGAAGCGGGTCCGTTATCGCAGTGGCTGCATGCGGGGCTGACGGAAGCAGGGCTTCCGGCGATCCTGATCGAGACCCGGCACGTCAAGGCGGCATTGAAGGCGATGACGGTGAAGACGGATCGCAACGACGCACGCGGCATGGCGCAGTTGATGCGCCTGGGCTGGTTTCGACCGGTGCACGTGAAGACGCTGCCGGCGCAAGAGATCCGGGTGCTGCTGGTCGGGCGGAAGCTGCTGCTGGGCAAGCTGCACGATGTCGAGCTCGGTATTCGCGGCCTGCTGCGCGGCTTCGGCCTGAAAGTCGGCAAGGTGAGCAAGAACGGCTATGAGGCTCGCATCCGGGCGCTGGTGACAGGGCATCCGATGCTGGAGCCGGTTGCGGACGCGATGCTGAAGGCGCGGGCGAGCCTGCGAGACGAATGCGGGAAGCTGCATCGGATGTTGTTGCGTATCGTCCGTCACGATACTATATGCCGACGTCTGATGAGCGTGCCTGGTGTCGGGCCAGTTGTTGCGATAACCTACAAGACGGCGATCGACGATCCGACGAGATTTCGCAAATCCAGGGATGTCGGGCCCTATTTTGGCCTGACACCGAAGAATTACCAATCTGGCGAGGTGGATTGGACGGGGCGAATCAGCAAGGTTGGCGATGCGATGGTACGAACCACGCTGTTTGAAGCGGCAAACGTTATGCTCACTCGCACCACGCGGTTCTCCGCGTTGAAGGCGTGGGCCCTGCGGATCGCGAAGCTGCGCGGGTTGAAGCGGGCGAAGGTGGCGCTGGCACGCAAACTGGCGGTGGTGCTGCATCGCATGTGGGTTGATGGCAGCGAGTTCCGCTGGAGCAGGACGTTAGCCGACGCTGCCACTTGATAAGTTCAACCGGAAAAGGAGGAGGGACAACGGAGGGCGCAACAGCTCTTCGATAACGAGGTCCCGTCGCAGGGACGCGGATCGAGTGAAGCCGCAAACATGGGCGTCGGCCGGAGCAACCACCGGACCACGCGCACCCTAGATTGGCTCGCTCGGTCTGTCTGATCGCATGAAGTGGCGGCTCCAACGCCGACCACGAACAGAAGCCCGAGCCCTGCGGCGTGATGCGTTAACGAGGGTCTTGACACCAGCGGCCCCATTACAGAAGCCCATGTTTCCCTTGCGCGCTCATAAGTCGTTGATTTTGCTTGGCCTGGCGAGACGGTTTGGCACTACATCACGGTTTGGGCCGATTTTGGCGGGACTGGCGGATCAAGCTCGGTGATGCCGAGGGCGCTGAGCACCGCGGCGGCGCGCTGTGTGCCCCGTGTGACCGACCGTTTTGTGGTGCCGTTGCCGAGATCGATATCGACCACTCGGACAGATTTGAGAGCCGTCAATGCCTCGGTTGCGGAGAGGTCGAGATGTGCAGCCTTGAGCTTCTTTTCGATGGCCCGGTGCAGCAAGTGAGCTAATGCGGCGACGAAGATGTGGGCCTGCACACGGGCGTCAGTCTGATGATAGATCGGCCGCATGTCAATGACGTTCTTGAGATTGGCAAAAGAGCGTTCAACGTCGGCGAGTTCTTTGTAGAGGCGCACCGCCTCAACCGCGGACAGATTGGGTTCTTCGGTCTGGATGACGTATTTGCCTTCGTACGCCTTCTCCCTGGCGAAGTGGAGGGGATGCTCGAAGAAGCGAAAAACCCCGTCCTCATAGCGCCAGTCGTAGTAGCGGTGACCGTGATGGCGGGTCAGGATGGCGGCGGCAGCGGCGCCGACCTTCTCGGGGGCTTTCAGCTTTCCGCTGGCAACGCGACGCGCCAGCTTGTCGAGCTTGCTCCGCACGCGATCCATGGCCTTGACGCGTTGCGCCTGCTCGAACGCCAGGCGCTCCTCGGAATGAACGACAAACACGCGGACACCGGGTCTGTTCGAGGTGACTTCCTGAACCAGTGTCTTTGGAGGTGTCGGCTTCTCGCCGGCAGTGATGCCGCACGGGCATTCGATCCACGCTCCGGTGGCGCTTTGGATATAGTCGAAGATCTCGCCGCTGCGACGGCGATTGCGACCGACGATATAGCCATGACCGCCGCTGCGCAGCTCATCGAGGTTCTGGCTGGTAACCATGCCGCGGTCGCCCACCAACACGATGCGCTTGATGCCGAAGCGTTGCTCCAGATCATGCACCACATCGGAGACGGTCATGGCATCGCGCCGATTGCCGGCGAACACGTGGTGCGCGATCGGCCAGCCGTCGACCAAGACCAGGCCGACCAACACCTGCGGGTTGCGCGGCTTGCCATCGCGGCTGTGGCCATGCGCGCCGAGCTCCGCTGGTCCCTTGCCTTCGAAATAGGTCGAGGTGAGGTCGTAGAACACCACGTCGATCTGCAGCGAGAACAGATCACGCAGCCTGAGATAGAGCGCATGCTCGATCGCCGCCTTGCGTTTGAGCAATTGGTCAAGCGTTCGGTACCACTGTTTGAGCTGGCGCAGCTCGACCTGCACCCGCGGCGTCCGGCTGGCTTTGCGCCTGGTCTCGTCGCGCCATTGCGCCAGCCAACGCCGACCGTCGCGATCGCAGACGAAGTCGGTTTCCAGCCAACGCGCCAGCCCATGCTCGCTGCCGGGTGCGGTGAGGCGATTGACCACCAGCAGCAAAGCACGGTCGCTCAGCGTGCTGACATCGCGATGGCCGGGCCTGCTCAGCCGGTCGAGTGTCGCCTCGAGCCCGAGCTCGCGCCACAAGTGGCGCGCCACCAGCGTCGGTCCCCAATCCCAGGCCGCGACCGCCTGCACCTGATCGGGCCGGAGGTCGCTGGCGGGGGCGGCAGCGACCGCCTCGCCGTGCAACAGGCGCGTCAGCTTGCCGAGGTCGAGATGCGCCGCCAGCACGTCGCGGCGACCGAGATTGAGAATGGTGCGATGCCGTGTCTTGCCCTTCTCGCGAAAGGCTTCGACGACGCGCACATACTCGTGCGTCACCCCGGCGCCGCCGGCGGCGCGAACCACGCGCAGGAACATCGCTTCCCCAATATCTGGCCCTGCGGATAGCAATAAGAATCCGAGTGCTGCAAGCAGGAAAATTCGCCAATTTCAGCGAATTTCTGTCACTACGTTTTCGCGAAAAACCGGGAAAACGACCTCCGGATCAAGCAAAATCAATGGGACCGGCTCAGCCTGCCGGACCCGAAGGGGAAACATG
>CAVYXK010000007.1:0-21386 GCA_963772445.1 uncultured Pseudomonadota bacterium | reverse complement strand
GCCTCTCGCTCGCCCCGGCGACCTGCCGCGCCTACCAGGCCGACTGGACGCATTTCTTCGCCTGGTGTCTGGCGGCCGGCCTGCCGGCGCTGCCGGCCGCACCGGCCACGGTCGGGGCGTATCTCGCCGCGCTCGCGCCGACGCATGCCCGCGCCTCGCTGCGCCGCCGGCTCGCCGCGATCGGCCAGATGCAGCTTTTGCATGGGCTAGAGTGGGTGTCCTCGCATCCCGCTATCCGCGCGCCGCTCAGGGGCATGCTGCGCAAGCACGGGGCGCCGGCGCGGCGCGCCGCGGCACTCGGAACGGCCGAGATCCGCCGCCTGATCGCCGCCTGCGATGCTGGCCGCACCGGCGAGCAAGACGGGCAAATGAGCGCCGCTCCAGCAACCTCCGCCGCCGGCAAGGACGCGCAACGCCGACGCCGCCGCCGGGTGCCGCGCGCGCCCGCGCAACTCGCCGCCGCGCGCGACCGGGCGCTGCTGCTCTTCGGCTATGCCGCGGCACTCAGGCGCGCCGAGCTCGCCGCCGTGACCTGGGAGGACCTGGTGTTCACCGCCGACGGCGGGGTGCGCCTCTTGATCCCGCGCGCCAAGGGCGACCCGGAAGGCGAGGGGGCCTGGATCGGCATCCCACGCGGAGAGCGCAAGGACACCTGCCCGGTGCATGCGCTGGAGGCGTGGCGGACGGCCTCGGATGCAGCGATGGCCCGGTGTTCCGCAAGATCGACTGCTGGGGGCACCTCGGGGCGGAGGCGCTTCAATCCGACGCGATCCGGCAGATCCTGCTGAAGCGCGCTGCGGCGGCTGGACTCACTGTCCCGGACGCGGAGCGGCTGTCGCCGCACGGGCTGCGCGCGGGCTTCGTCACCGAGGCCTACGCGGCGGGGGCGCGCGACGAGCAGATCATGGCGCACACCCGCCACCGCGATCTCAAGACGATGCGGGGTTACGTGCGGCGCGCCAGGCTCGGCCTCGACAGCCCGGCGAAGCTGTTGGGGCTCTGAGCCATGGCGAGAAGGAGAGGGCGGTGGTCATCGCGGCAGCGGACAGGCGCAAGCGGGGTCGCCCGAAGACGCGAGAGTTGTTGCTGCCCGTGCCGTTTCCGGCCGCGCTGCTGCGACCGGCGGCGCTTGTCCGTGGTGACAAAGCAGGCGGGGAGGCGGGGGCCGCCGGCGCCGCGGTGGACGTGCTGTGCCTGCCCAGCCCCGACTGGCTCAAGCACCGGCTCACCGTGACCGGGCCGACCGCGGAACTCGCCCACGTTTCAGGACGCCGCAGCCGGGCCCGGCGTCATTCCCTGGCGTCTGAGCGTGGCTGACCTGGCGGAGGGCTGGTTCAACCGCTTGGTGACGGGGCCGGTGCATGAGCGCACCATCAGCGTCGCCGGCGCCCACCGGCTGGCCGATCGGCTGCGCGATGCCGTGGAAGCGAGATGGGCGTTGACGCTCGATGAGAGGCGTGCGCGGGTCTCGCCGCTCGATCTGCACGCGCTGGTCCCGGTGCCCGCTTCCGTGCTCGAGCACGGACTGCACGATCCAACCGCTCGCGCTTGGCTCTGGGCAAACTGGGGGACGACCTGGCCGCTCAGGCACGTGACCGCTCGGGGAGGTCCCGAAATGGGGCGGGGCGGCTGCGGACGGCTCGAGTTCCGCTTTCACGCCGCGGACTGGTCGCCCTGGGTGGCTCTGCGGACGATGCGCGTCAGCTGGCCCGCGCTCCGTTTCAAACTGGAGCCCGACTACAAATCGCCACTCGCAACCCCTGAGGCGCCGCAGCGGCGGCGGGTGAACCGAACACCACCGGCATCGCCCGATCCGGTGCGATCGTGATCATGCCCCCCGCTTTCCCGGCCATACCGCCAACTCACGCGGCCTGTGCCGGCTGGCCCGCCTCTGGTGAGGCAAGGTCCTCGCCACCGGGTGTGGGATGAACCAGGATCGGGCCGAACGGCTCATCCTGTTGCAGTTGGAGGCCTGCATCGCGCGCCAGCTCGAGAGCACCGACCAGCGTGCTGGCCACGGCACCACGCCGTTGCAGGGGCAGGTCCGTGCGGCCAGCCAGGGAAGCGGGTACCGGCACCGCGAACAGATGCGGCGGCAGGAACCGCGCCAACTCGGCGCCGTCGGGAACGCAGCCGATCAGGGAGCGCAGCCGGGCGATCGCGTCGGGCGGGCGCCACAGGATCGGCCGCCAGTGTCCGGGTCGTCGTCACCCTCTCCGGCGCCCCCCGGGCATACGTGTCGCGGCCGAGCTGCGGACGTGCTTCGAGCCAGGCGACTTGGGTCCGGAGGCGCTCCATCTGAGCCAGGCGGTCGATGAGAACGCCAGCCGCCCGCTTGGCGTCGTCCGCTTCTTTGCTGTCTTGCGGCAGCAGCAGCCGCGATTTGAGCCAGGTGAGCCACGACGCCATCACCAGCCAGTCGGCGGCGCGCTCAAGGCGGGTGGCAGCGAGGCCGAGCCGTTCTACTGCGAGAACGTACTGATCGACCAGCATGAGCACCGAAATCCGAGCCAGATCCACCTCTTGTCGCCGAGCCAGATCGAGCAGCAAGTCGAGCGGCCCCTCGAATCCGTCGAGCCGCACCAGCATGGCGTCGGACGCAGGCGCATCGGGCTCCGGCCCGGACGCCCGGCCGGCAAAGTCCAGAGGTAACCGCGCCTCCGACGGCGCTAGGCCGACGGCGGACAATGACTGTCCTTCCGCGGGTCGGTTGGCCGGGCCCGTCGTGATGGCCGGGCGGCAAACCACGAACCGCTCAGTTTTCGGCGGCGTGACAGAGGCCGGGTTCGTCGCAGAGGCGGCACGTCCTAGGTGGCCGCCGCGGCCCGCGCCCCGGCGGACCCGAACCAGGCGCCGTGCACCTTTCCGGATGCGTGCTGCCGCATGAGGTCACAGTGATGCAGGTCAGTGACTGGCCCGAACCAGTGATCGAGATTGCTGGGGCCGAAATTGGCGATGGCGCGTTCCCGCTCCATTGCCCGGCTGCCCGGCGGAAACCGGCTGGCCAGGGCATCGCGGTGGCGGCGCAGCGCTTCCGGCTCGAGGGCCGCTGCGACATAATACAGCACGCACATCAGGCCGCGCTGGCCCGTCACGGCGTCCGGCGCCAGCGTCCGCGCGGCTTCGGCCAGCACCGCCCCCCCGCAGCGCGGCGCAGGGGAGGGCTGTGCCTGATCGAGAAGGTCAATCAACGCGCCACAGCGCCAGCATGCATCGTGTAGCCGACAACGGTGCCGCGCGCAGACCGCCGCGACGGCGAACCGCCAGCTCCGGCGGAAATACGGCTGGGGATCTGTGGCCAGGCAGCACGGACAGTATTGCAGTTGCGCGCGCGGCCGCCTGGTGCGTGCCTTCGCGCGCAACAGGAACCCGCCGTGTTGGAGCAGTGCCTCGGAGACCACATCGCTGCGGGTTAGAGGGGGCGCACCGATGAGCGTCCCCGCCGCAAGCGTGGAAACGGATTGCCCGCTGAGCAAGGCGAGCCGGCGCAGCGTCCCCTCAGGCACCTCGGTGTCGGGATCGGCATAGCGTACCCCGAGCATCTCAGCGGCAAACCGCTTTGGCGGCACTCCGGCCGCGATGCTCGCGCGCCAGAGCCAACTGCTGAACAGCTCGTCGACGAACCGCTTCGGCCGTTGCGGCCACAGCGTCGGGCGACGTAACGGCGGCAGCGGTTCAAGCGCAACGAAGCCCGGCGCGGGCGGCGTTGCCGGCTCGGTCACGGCCCGCGGTCGCAACAAATCCCGGGCGGCCGAGCCAAACCAACGGTGCATGGCGTCGCGCAAGGCGGCGATCGGATCGACGCCGGCCTGCGCAATCATTGCCAACAAACCGACAATGGAACGGTGCGCTTCAGCGTCGTCGGTCGGCAGCCAGTTCTTCGCGTCCTCAATGAGGCGTGCATCCGGTCGCGACGCGGCGTCGGAGTGGGTCATCTACAGGCCGGCCGTCTCTGCCAGATCGTCAAGCGCGGCCGGTGAGAGGGGCCGGACGCGATCCAGCATGGCAGCATCGATACGCTCCCGGCCGGTGCGCACGGCTTCCACTGCGGCCCGACGCAACACGCCCGCAATCCCGCCAATCAGGCCATCCGCCAGGGCGAGAATACGGGCGGCGATGTCGGGCTCAGTCAGATCGGAACGCTGCCGGAGCGGCAAGTGTCGCTCGAACGTCGCTAAGAGCCGCAGATAGTCCGGCTCGTCCAGGCGCCAACGCGGCAGGATAAAGGGCTCGAGCCGGTTGGCGAGCTGCTCGTCCTGTCGCAGGACGTAGGCGATCTCCTTGGTGGCAAAGCAGCCGAGCGAGACCCCGGTCACCGAACCGATCTCGCGCAACTCGACCAGCATGCTGGTGACGCCGGTGCCTTTGATGTTGTGCAGATCATCGATGAGCAGGAGGCGCAGCCTGACGTCGCGCATGGCCTTATAGGTCTCGTTCCTGAGCTGCGCGGTTGTGCGTCGCGCTGCCACATCGCGCCCCAGGGCGGCGATGATTGCCGTCAGCAGCTGCGGAATGCGTGGCCCGTTTAGCGCCTGGATCAGTGCCACCGGGATGTGGGACCGCTCCGCCGCCGGGTCTTCGGGCAGCGTTTGTTGCGCCTGAAAACGGCGCGCAATTGCGCTCTTGCCGTTGTTGGATGCGCCGATGATCAACAAATTGTCGGGGCGCATCCGTCGCTCCGATCGGAGGATCCGCTCCAGCCGCGCCAGCGCGTCGCGCGCCCTGCTGTAGCCAATCCAGAGGTCGCGATCGATGTACGCAATCCGCTGCTCATCGTTGAGCTGCAGAATGCGCTGCGCACTCTCGTCGAGGTGCGTCGCCGCCCCCTCAAGCATCTCAGAGGACCGCGACATCAGTGAAGGGCTCGATGACGACAGTGCGCGAGGGTGCGTCGGTCGTCTCGGATGGTCCGCGCTGGAGGTCATCCAACCCGGGAACAGGCGATGCGGCCGGGCGGGGCAGCCGGGTCGCTGCTTCCTCGGCCCCGCGTCTGGCTTGTCGTGTGCGTTCGGCCTTGCGGCGTGCCGTCGTGGTCTTCGCCTGCGCCTCGATGGCGCGGATCGCCGCGATGTTCTCAAACAGTCTACGCTCTGTTCGATCCGCGGCCCTCAACGCGAGCAGCCGGCGACGCGCTTCTTCGCTTTCGGCGAGGGTCATGTTCGGATGCGGCACGCGATAGGGCACCGCGATGTAATCGCCCGTGACCTCGTCCAGGACCCAAATGGTCGCCAGGCTGCGCGGATCATAGACAACGACCCGCATCACGCGGCGTCCGTTGTCGCGTCGCCACAGTCCCAGAAGATCGCGCGAGCTGTAATCGATACGGAACAGCCGAAAGCCGCAGCGCGTCAGCGCCCGTCGCTCATACGGCAGGAAGTCGAGCAGGAAACGTCGGGCCGGCAGGCGCGGCGGCACACGTTCCGCATCAGACAGATCAGGACGGCGATAATAGGCGAGATAGCTGCTCGATCGGTCGCTCGCCCGTCACCGCATGAACCGTGTGATGATAGGTGTCGACCACCAGGGCCAGAATTTGCTCGAGCTCGGGGAGTGTCAGGCAAGCCAGCTGTGCGGGCTTTGCGTCACCGCGTTGACCCACATTGCTGAAAGTGGTGCCGCGGCGCTCGTGGATCTGAGTCATCATGGTGCCGATCAGGCGCTCGATCGTGCCATGCATCTCGGGATGGCCGACCGGACGCCGCTTGCCCTCGATGCCGTACTGGCGGAGGCCGCGTTGGATGCCGGCCGCCTCGTTCTCCGGTCCCTGATCGTATTCGAGCACTGCGGGCTTGCCCCAGACCGGCCAGCGCACCTGCGCGAGGCCCCGCGCGGCCAGCCAGTCATCCTTCGGCAAGCAGGCGTGCTCCAGGCAGCGTGCGGTCGTGGCGGTGGACGCACCCTCCAGCGATACGGCGAACCCGAGCACCGTACGGCTGTAGAGATCGAGCGCGAAGGTAACGGTCGGCCGGCCAATCGCCGTGCGATCAGCCTCGCGAACGAGACAAAGATCGCAGGGCGTGCTGTCGATCTGCAGACATGCCCACGGTGTCTCCGCCGCGGGGTGGGCGCCGGTCAGCAAGCGCATCGATCTGGCCTTCCCGTCTCCCTCGCGCCGGCGCGTCAGCCACTGCCGGTCGCATTGCCGCACACGCGCCTGCACCGCTTCGTAGGAGGGCGGGCTCAGGCCGCCGGCCGCGCAGCGCCGATCCACCTCACGCGAAAGGCTAAGAAGGCTGGGTCGGGACGGCTTGGCGTAGTGTTGCTCGATCGCCTGCGCAATGACGGCCTCCACATCAGGAGCGAGGCGTTTCGTCCGCGGCTGCCGCCGTGCCGGCAGGAAAGTGGCAATGTCAGGACCACGCGTCCGGGCCAGGCGCAGCAATTGCCAGACACGCTGGGGCTTGAGCCCCAGCTCTGTTGCGACAGCATCGATCTCGGCGGTGGCGCAGTCCTGCTGCTGCGCCAGACGCAGCACGAGATCCCTCCGCCGCACTGCCTCCACCCAGTCCGCCTCCGTGCATTGCACCGCAGCCACAGACTGCAGCGAGGCAGCGTTCTCCGCCGTCTGGTCGGGAAACGTCAGCCGGGCAGGGTCAGCCGCCACGGGCGGTCCGCCCTCACCGCGCAACAGGACGGAATCGGCGCCGAGCACTCGCTCCACCCGCCAGCGCTTGCCGGCGTGCGCGACCACGGCTCCCGGGGCGATTCGGTGCTCCATCGCCCCGTCATCCGAGAACGCCACCGAGTCCCGCAACCCCAAAAGGTGCCGCTCGTGCTGAACTCTTCCAAGCGCCATCCGCACTGTGCAACGGCGAAGGCAAAATGAGCCAAACTCTGCACCGTTAACGGCGAAGTCGCACTGCAATCGCCAAGGCTTAACTGGTTGATTTCACGCGCAGCCCACTGCACTCGGTAGGGAAGTACAACACCCGCCTTCCTGTATCGCGCCCAACTCGAGGCGGTGCGTCGTCAGGCCGCGGTCGACGGCCGGCTGATCGAGCCCTGGCACCTCGCCGCCGTCCTCGAAGGCCTGCGGCTCCGCATGGACGGGGCGCTCCGCATCATCGACCGCGGTACCGTCCTCGCCGCCGCCGAGCACGCCCTCGCGCTGCACCGCTGGCTGTTGGCACCGGACTTCGACGAGGAAGGCGAAGTGCAGCGGGCCGAGAAACACCTCGCGGGCTTTGCGGGGTCGGGCGGCACGCCGCTGCTCGCCGCGGCCGAGGGGATGCACACCTGGCTGGACGACGGCGGCACCCGGCCGCCGATCCGCGCCGCGCTGCTCCGCTTCTGGGTCCGCCAGCGCCTCCTCCGCGTACCCGTGCCGCTCACCGGCGCCGCGGCGCTGCGCGCCGAGACGCCATTTGAGCGGTCCGCCTGGCTGCCGGCGTTTCTGCGCGCACTCGCCGAGGAGGCCGTCGACGGCCGGCAGCTGCTGATGGAGCTTGAGCGTGCCTGGTTCACGGCACGGACGGTGATTGCCGGCCGGCGGCGCAACTCGCACGCCGCGGCGGCGGTCGACCTCCTGGCCGCCGCGCCGTTGCTCTCCGCCACCTCGCTCGCGGCCGCGCTGGGCATCGCGGTGAAGAACGCGATCCGCCTGCTCGACGGCCTGGTCGCAGCCGGCGTTGCCGTCGAGATCACCCATCGGTCGAAACGGCGGCTGTTCGGGCTCCACGGCATGACGCCGCTCGGCGACGCCGTCGCCCCGCCGTACCGGCCGGAGCCGGGGCGTGGTCGCGGCCGGCCGCCGCTGCTCGTCGAAGAGCCGGAGCAGCCGCCGGTGCCGCTGCCGCCGCTCACGCCCGTCGCGCGCAAGCAGTTCGATTACAGTGCCCTCGAGGCCGCCATGGCCCTGGCCGACGAGGCGATCCGCAATGTACGCCGCGCGCTCGCCCGGCTGGCGCGCGGGCCGGACGCCGGCGTTGCCGCTGACCATCGCACCCATGATGCCGGCGCGTGAGAAAGCGAACTGGTGGCGGGAACGAGCCGCCGCTCGCGCGGCAGTCTGGTACGCGGGACCTGGCTACGGCATGATGCCCCTCGGCCGTGGTAAGGGTGGTGTCGGGATGAGCCAAACGGTCGAGCGGGTTCGATCATCATGAGAACGATCGCGGGCGTCTTGCCCCATGAGGCAGCCTGCCAGCTCGCTGATTACAAGCGGGCCGTGGAGCGTGTGGTGCCGGGGGTGGAAAAGCTGATTCTGTTCGGCTCACGGGCGCGCGGGCAGGCTCGCCCGGACAGCGATTACGACGTGGCCGTGCTGGTGCGGGATCTCTCGGACCGCCCGCGCGTCCGTCGCACCCTCTCGGACCTGGCTTACGGTTACATCCTCAACGGCTTCTATATCCGCCCGATCGTGCTGCCATCCGGCTATCTGGACGCGGACGGACACCAGCCGACTGAGCTGGCGGAAGCGATCCTCCGCGACGGCGCCGAAATAGTATGAGCTCCGACCCGGCACGGGCGGCGAATTCGTGGCGGAAGGCGGAGGCTCATTTGCGCGAGGCCTTGGCGCAGAGTCCCGACGCATCCCCCATGGCGATCATCCATTCCGGCTACTATGCCATATTCCATGCCGCGCGCGCCGTTCTGTTCCAGGCCAACGGCAGCGCGCCGAGGCGGCATGATCAGACGATCCAACAATTCGGCCTGCTCGTCCGCGACCTCGATGAGGCATTGCGGGCGGCCGGTAAGGCCTTCAATGAGCTCAAGGACGAGCGTAACGACGCCGATTACAATGAGGCGGCCATCCCATCAGCCCAGGACGGACGGGACGCGTTGAGCGCCGCCGGGTCTTTTCTCGACGTCTGCGGTGTCCGATTTGGCTTTCGGCCTGCTGGGGGGTGAGCTTTCGGAAGGCCTCGGTACGGCCTAATTTGCCGTCCGTCTCGCTGAGATGCCGGAGTTTGTCGATGGCTGTCGGAACCCGCGGAAATCCGGCGACGTTCCATTGTTGGCGTGATGCGCGAGGGTCATCCCGGTCGGAATAATGCTGACGGCATTGTGTCGGGGTGCGGGCCGCGAGATCGCCGATGCGTTCGAAGCCAAGGTGCCGCAGGCCGTCGCAACCGCCTCTCTCAGGCCATCTGCCGGCACAACGACCGATTTTCCAGTGTTAGTCTGGCGTGCTGATCTGGTCGCTATCATCCCGGCGGCCGTGAAACATCTCCAGCTGGCGCCCGGGCTTTACGACCAAGGCCGCGAAGGAAAAGGAAGCGACGCAAGTCGCACGTCAACGCTGTCGACGCGGATCGCGACGATCGTCCGCGTGCCGATATCCGTGCATCGCCACGTCCGGCGGTCGCCCCAGAAGGTCGCGCCGATGGAAAAGTCGGAAGGTCGCAGAGGGAGAGGATCGGTCACGGCGTATGCCTGAATTCTGGTCTACAGCCCCTTCCCTAGCACGAATCTTCCGCATGATAAGGACGTTGTCATTCACAAGACTTGGGCCAGCCGGGGGGGGTCATGCCCCTCGGCGGCGCATGGGCAGAGCTGGCATGGCCGGCTTCTGCGCTTTGCGTTGCGTGCTCTATGGCTGCGTCGTTCATGCCGGGATCTCGGTCGGGCATGCATCGACGGTGTTCGCCGGAAGATCGTGGGCGCCAAGAAAGACGGACTACACCGCGAGCCTTTTTAGCTCGCTCACAATCGCGGCGAAACTTTTGGCCGCTCTTGCGCTGCAATGGCGCGCCCGCAGGTAGCCATGGACCAAGCCTTCTTCCACACGATGTACCGCGAAAACACCGTCGCGCCGCAGACGCTCGGCGTACTCGATCGCATCGCGGCACAGCGGGTCTATCTCGGCGGCGAAAATCGAGGCAGGCGCCAAGCCCCGAAAGTCATCGGCCAGAAGCGGCAAAAACTCAGGGTCGTCATGCGGGATCCGATCGGTGCCGCCGGCATACAGCAATCGGTAGTGAGCCGAGTCCGACGACGACAACAGGGGGGTATCGCTTTTCCTGGCCTGCGGGGGTCGCACGATATCGCCGCCCAGACCCGGATAGATCAGCAGTTGGCCGATAGGCTGCGGCAGCTCGAGGCGGCGCAACCGCAGACACAGCGCAGCCGCCAGATTGCCGCCGGCGCTGTCGCCGCCCACCACGACGCGACGATCTTCGCGCAAGAGATGTCGATACGTCGCCTCGGTGTCGTCCAGCGCAGCAGGATACGGGTCCTCCGGCGCCAGCCGGTAATCGAGTGCTGTTACTTCGATTGCAGCTCCGAGGCAGAGCTCCGCGCATATGTCGTCATGGCTGTGCAACCCGCCCAACGCGAAGCCACCGCCATGCAGATAGAGCAGGACGGCATCGGTCCGCCGCACTGCACAGTGGTAGCGGCGGATGGGAATGCGGCGCAGCGGCGCTTCGGCATCGACGCACTCGTCGGCGGTCGATACGCCGGAAGGATAAGGCACGTGGAATGCGGCACACATGCGGTCATAGGCTAGTCGGTTCTCTGCCACCGGCGCCGAATTCGCTGAAGCCGGGTAGTACTCCTCAGAGCGCGCGACGAAGGTGGCGACTTCGGGGTCTAGCATTGCTAGCGCCGGCCAACGGATCGGCCTGCCTGTTCCGGCCGCGGCAGCCCCGCCTGCGCCGCCGCCAGCGCGCGCACGTGCTCGGCGATCTCCGCGCGCAGCGGGCAGACGTGACCAGTGCGTGTGTCCACGTGCAGCAGCATCTGCTCAGCCGTCGCCAGCACGACGTCACCGCGCATTCGGTGCAAGTGATGGAACAGGTGCAGCCGCTTCTCGTCCGCGGCGAGCACCTGCGTGGTCGTGTAGAATGCTTCCAGCGCCACTGCTTCCTGGCGGTGCATGATGTGGGTCTCGGCGGTGTAGTAGCTGTTGCCGCCGGCCAGATAGTGCGCATCGACACCCATATAGCGCAGCAGCGCGTCGGATGCGTCGCTGAATGCCTGCAGGTAGCGGCTCTCCGTCATGTGGTCGTTGTAATCCACCCAATCCGGTCGCACAACGCCCTCCTGCAGGCGCAGCGGTTGCGTGGGATCGACCTTGCGGGTGGCCGCCTGACGATGCGCTCGCCGGTACAGATTCTGTTCGTACTCCTTCAGCACCGCGCCAGCGCCGATCTCCTCCGTCTTCAGAGCCTGCATGACCGCCAGCAGTCCGTCGTCGCGCCGCATTTCCCATTCGCGCAATCCTGTCCCGCCTGCCTGCTGGTCCGACTGGACGGCGATCTTGTCGATCAGCGCATCAGTCAACTCCGGCACGTCCATTAGCCTTGTCCACGGCAGCTTCAGGGCCGGCCCGAACTGCGCCATAAAGTGTCGCATCCCATCCTCCCCGCCGGCGAGGCGGTAGATCAGGAAGGTGCCGAACATCGCCCACCGCAAGCCAGCGCCGAAGCGGATCGCGTCGTCCACCTCCTCCACCGTGGCGACGTCGTCATGCACCAACCACAGCGCCTCGCGCCATAGTGCTTCCAGCAGCCGGTCGGCAATGAACCCGTCGATCTCCTTGCGCACGTGAAGTGGCCGCATGCCGATCGATTTGTAGAAACCCGCAGCCTGCGCAATCGCCTCGGGCGCGGTCTGTATGCCGCCGCAGAGCTCGACCAGCGGCAACAAATAAACGGGGTTGAAGGGGTGGCCGACCAGGAAGCGGCCGGGATGACGCATGCCGGACTGCAGACGGCTCGGCAGCAGTCCGGAGGTGGAGGAGCACACAAGGACGTCGCTCGGCGCGTGCGCGTCGATCTCCGCCAGCAGCGCACACTTGAGATCCTCGCGCTCCGGGGCGCTTTCCTGCATGAAGTCAGCCTCGCGCACCGCTTCTGCGACGGTGTCGACGAAGCGGAGCGCGCCCGGCTCGGGGAGCGCTGCCGACGTCAACTTAGCGAACGCGCGGGCGGCGTTCGCCAGCACCGCCCGTGTGCGCCGCTCGGCGTCCGGAAGCGGATCGAACACGGCCACGTCCAGGCCGTTCAGTATGAACCGTGCCGCCCAGCCGCCGCCAATCACGCCCGCGCCAATCACGGCGCAGCGTCGGATCTCCGTCACGCCATGCCCCGCCGTTGCAACCGCAGCTTGCGGCGTACCTCCTCCGGCCCGAGAACGCGCGCACCCATCGCAGTGAGGATAGCCGCTGCCCGCTCGACCAGCTGCCCGTTCGTTGCCTTCACGCCGCGGGCGAGCCAGATATTGTCTTCCAACCCGACGCGCACGTTACCGCCTGCCAGCGCTGCCATTGCCACATACGGCAATTGCATCCGCCGATCGAGAATGCCGAGAATACACAACCAGGCGGCAAATTCTGCACCATCGCCAGCAGCGTCGCCGGGTCGTCGGGTGCGCCGTACGGAATGCCCATGCAAAGTTGGATCATCACTGGATCGTCGATCAGCCCATCGCGGATCAACTGCTTGGCCAACACCAAGTGACCGGTGTCGAACACCTCGATCTCAGGCCGCACGCCGAGCTGCTGCACGCGACGCGCCATCGCGCGCAGCATCGCCGGTGTGTTGGTCATGACGTAATCGCCTTCGGCGAAGTTCATGCTGCCGCAATCGAGCGTGCAGATCTCGGGCAGCAGCTCCGCGACATGCGTCAGCCGTTCCTCGGCGCCAGCCAGGTCGGTCCCGGACCCGAGCGGCAGCGGCCGCTCAGTGCCGCCGAGAACGAGGTCGCCTCCCATCCCCGCTGTCAGGTTCAGCACCACGTCGCTCCCGGACGCTCGAACGCGCTCCACCACTTCCCGGTATAGCGCGGGGCTGCGCGCCGCTACGCCGGTTTGCGGGTCGCGAACATGGATGTGGGCGACCGCCGCCCCGGCCGCGGCTGCCTCGATCGCAGCATCAGCGATCTGCCGGGGCGTGACCGGCACGTGCTCGCTCCTGTCGGTGGTGGCGCCCGCACCGGTTACCGCGCAGGTGATGAAGACTTCCCAGTTCATGGCACTCCCTCCTGGGCAGAGGGTACGACCGCCCATGGCGAGCCAGTATGCGAAAAGCGAAGCGTCTGATACTCTCTGCGCAGTAAAAAGATGCTCTCACTGTTCTCCCCAGCCGAGAACCGGCACCACCAGATCGATGTGCTGGTGCTACCGGATTTCTCCCTGATGTCACTGGCCGCAACGGTCGAGCCGTTGCGGGCGGCGAACCGCGCCTCAGCGCAGGATCTGTACCATTGGCGTCTGCTCTCGATCGACGGTGCGCCGCCCTGCAGCAGCTCCGGCATACAGGTGGTGATGTACGGCCGCTTCGAGCCAGACTCGCCGCGCGATGCGCTGTTCGTCGTCGCAGCGTTCCATGCGCAGCGTCACGCGAAGGCGGTGTTGCGCGATCTGCGACGCGTAGCGCGTCGCGGCGTGCCGCTGGGCGGCATCGAATCCGGAAGTTGGCCGCTGGCGATGGCTGGGCTGTTGGACGGCTATCGTGCGACCACACACTGGGAGGACGTGGAGGAATTCGCGGCCGCGTTTCCGCAGGTGGAGGTCGTGTCTGACCGTTACGTGATTGATCGCGGGCGCTTCACCGCGGGAGGCGCCACGCCGGCGCTAGACATGATCCTCGACATGGTGCGTGCGCAGCACGGGCTGACGCTCGCGCTCGACGCCGCCAGCCTGTTCATCTACGACCAGAGGCAACTCGCGGAAGACCCGCAACCGATCGTCTCGGTGGGCAGGCTCGCCAGCATCGACCCTCAACTGGCGCAGGCGATCCACTGCATGCAGGCGCACATAGACCGACCACTCCCGACGGCGGCAATCGCGAAACGCGTGGGCCTGTCGGTTCGCACGTTGCAGCTTCGCTTCCGCGCCCGGCTGGGCGTATCACCGCATGAATATTATCTCGACCTGCGTCTGGCGGCGGCGCGGCGGATGCTGCAACAGACCCCGCACAGAGCATCGGAGGTGGCCGTCGCGCACGGCTTCGGCTCTGGCTCAGCCTTTGCCCGGGCGTTCCGTCAGCGCTACGGCATCAAACCCAGCGCGGCGCGGCTGCGAGCGTCAGAGGGCCTGCCGCTGCTCGCCGGGCGACCGAGCGCTATGCCCTCGTCTCCCCGGCGTTTGGGATAGTGCGCTCGCGACGTGCCGAACGCCGATTGCGCGTCCCCCATCTCGACGATAAGCCGCACAGCGCGAGATGCGAGTGCCTGAGACTGTCCGGGCTGTCGTGATCAAATGGACACACCGAGTTTCCCTGGCACGCTGGTCGTTAGATCCCCGTGCCGGAGCTCGCGCGGTGTGCAGCCGTAGCGTCGCCGGAACGCGCGACAGAAAGCCGATGCCGACGCAAAGCCGCATGCCGCAGCAATATCGACTCCGCTCCACGCGGTTTGCAGGAGCAGGCGCCTCGTGGCGTCCAGCCGCAGATCGAGGTAATAGGCGTGCGGCGTCAAACCGACATGACGAACAAAGAGCGCCTGCATCGACCTGGCGCTCAACCCGACCCGAGCGGCGATTCGAGCGATCGATATCGGTTCTTCGACGGAAGCTTCCATGATACGGATAGCAGCGGTGAGCCGTGGTTCGGCAGGTTTGAGTCGACCGGCCGACACCCTGGGCTGCCGGTCAGTCGGAAGATGCTCCTGATCGTAGATGAAGACGCTGGCGACGTTGAGGGCGACCGCCATCCCGTACTGGGTGCGAACCAGATGCAGCATCATGTCCAGTGCCGGCGAGGCGCCGCCCGCGGTGAAGCGATCGCGGTCGATAACGTAGCGGTCTGCCACGGCATGCACGGCCGGGAAAGCCGCGGCGAACTTCTCGATATCCGGGTCTTCCTCAACTTCGGTGCAGGTCATCGTCCAACGTACCATATCGGGGTGCAACTGGCATGGTGACTGATGGAACGCGAGAGGGTCTGGGTGCTTGGCGCCGACGTAGAGGTTCTTTGCGCCGAGCGTGACGATGGCGGATGGGTGATCCAGGCGGTCTCCATCAGCAAACCTGTCTGCCCGCGGTGCGGCACGGTATCTCGGGCTCGACACAGTTCTTACATACGCCGCCTGCGGGACCTTCCGGTCCAGGGGGAGCCGGCAACGGTGAAACTGCGGGTCGGCCGCTGGCGGTGCCGGAACGAGCAGTGCGATCGGCGCATCTTCGCGGCGGGCGCCGGGGTGCTGGCGGTTCCGTCCGCGCAGCGCACCCAACGCGCGGCCGAGATCGTTCGACTGTTCGGTCACGCCGCAGGAGGGCGGCCAGCCGAGAGGCTGCTGGCGCACCTGGGCATGCCGACAAGCGACGACACTATCCTGCGCCATGTGAAGCGTGATGCGACCGCTCGCGCCGTGCCTGAACCGCGTGTGATCGGGATCGACGAGTGGGCATGGCAGAAGGGCCGGACATTCGGCACGATCATCGTCGATCTGCAGGCGCGCGAAGTCGTCGACGTGCTGCCCGATCGATCCTCGGCGGCCACTGCCGCTTGGTTGCGCCGTCATCCGAGTGTCGAGATCATCAACCGGGACCGTCAGGGTCTCTATGCCGAAGGCGCGCGGCTGGGTGCGCCGCAAGCACGCCAAGTCGCCGACCGCTTCCACTTGGCGCAGAACTTCCGCGGGGCTGTCGAGCGGCAGCTGTCCCGACTGGAACGGCCGCTTCGGGCCGCAATGCCACGCCATATCGAGCCGCCGGACCGACGGGTTTCCGGCGGGCAGGACGCGTGCCCGCGCGCGTCTCGCTTCCGATCGGAAGCAGTGTTGCATCGAGATCTGGTCGACACTGCCCGGCGGGAGATGCAGCGGTCGATGTTCATGCGGGTCCGCGCTCTCTACGAGGCTGGTCACAATGCAAAAGCGATCGCCGGTAAACTTGGCCTCGGGCGGCGACGTGTGGACAGGTGGATACGCCTGGAGGAACTGCCGGAGCGCCAAACTATGGCGGCGAAGTTCTGTACGCCGGCCTACTTCCGCGAGTACCTGTCACGCCGCTGGGCAGAGGGCTGCACCCATGCAGGCCGCTTGTTCGAGGAGATCAAGCGCCTCGGCTATTCGGGATCCTACTCGCATCTGGCCCGGCTCCTGTCACCGTGGCGACATGCGGCTGGCCCGGAACCCACGACACCGACCCAGCGCCCAACCGGCACGATGCTGGTTGACCCGGAAACAAACCGGACGATCTCACCGTTGGTCGCGGCCGCGCTATGCGTCCGGCCGCGGAAGATGCTGACGGCAAGACAAGCGGCGAAGGTCGACGCGCTCAAGGTGGCGTCGCACGAGTTCGCAGCCATGCGCGCCCTCGCGATGCGATTCCGCGGCTTATTGCGCGCCGGGAGCAGGCGCAAGCTCGACCGTTGGATCAAGGACGCCCAGCAGTCGGGCATCTACGCCATGCAGCGGTTCGCGCGCACGCTGCGACAGGACATCGGGGCGGTGAGAAACGCGGTGACTGTGAGTTGGAGCAATGGTCCAACCGAGGGCCATATCAATCGACTGAAGACGCTGAAACGGGCGATGTACGGGAGAGCTGGCGTCGAACTCCTACGAGCGCGTGTGCTCCCGCCGCCCACCAGCTGCCTGCACCGAACTTGAGGAAGACCCCCGAACTTTCAGAACAACGAACCGCTGGCCGTGCAACGGGTGAAATGGGTGGACGACCTCGGCAGATCCCAAAGGTCGATCGAGTTGGAGTGCAGTTCGCTGGGTGTGTGGCGGCCCTGGAAGACAAGATTGTCCAGAGGGCCACGCTCGCAGTGCTGAACGGGATATACGAGGAAGATTTCCTCGGCTTCTCGTATGGTTTCCGCCCGGGACGCAACCAGCACGACGCGCTGGATGCCCTCGTGGTCGGGATCAGCAGCACCAAGGTGAACTGGATTTTGGACGCCGACATCCAAGGCTTCTTCAACTCGGTCAGCCAGGATTGGCTCGTCCGTTTCCTGGAGCACCGGATCGGCGACTCGCGCATCATACGCCTGATCCGTAAATGGCTTCAGGCGGGCGTTGAGGAAGAAGGGGTCGTGACGGTGAGCGACGTGGGCACGGGGCAGGGATCGGTGATCTCGCCGCTGCTGGCCAACGTCTATCTCCACTACGTCTTCGATCTCTGGGCCGACCGTTGGCGACGGCGCGAAGCGCGTGACGACATGATCATCGTTCGATATGCCGATGACCGTGCGCCACGACGGCGCGAAGAGGAGGCTCTGATGTAACGAAGCCAACTCGAAGCAGCCTTGCTGCACAAGAGATGAGGGCCGGCCCCTCGGACCCGGATTGCAGGATCAGGGTCCAAACCACCGCAAGCTGCGCTGGCACAACGGCCGGGGTAGTGAGCGTTGCGGAAAAGGCGGGGATAACCCGTCAGGTGTGCGCTGGTAAGACGAACGCGAGTGAACCGTTGATGACGTGTCGAAAGCGTTGGGACGTTGCCGAAACCAGGCTCCAGTTGTTGGCCTGGGACGAAGCTCGGAGGGAGCCTGCCGACTGGCCGAGCGGCGACCGGCATGAAGACGGCGTGAGACCAGCGAGAGGCTCTTGTGCGGAACGTGGGAACCTGTTGCCTCGATACCAAGGGAGACCTCCAAGCGGCAGAACCGCGAGGAGCCGAGTACCAATGCGGGGCGCAGGGACGGACGGGTTCGCAGTAGCGAGGAAGCCTGGTAATGCAGGCGGAGCGAAGGGACCCGGCACTCCGGCCAAAGGCGCAGGCCAACCCGAGAGGGGAGGAGCCGGTGTCTGAGGCAAAGTCTTATGACATTCCGAAGCAACTCGTTTGGGAAGCCTACCAGCGGGTGAAGGCGAACCGCGGTGCTGCGGGCGTGGATGGGGTGTCCCTGGCGGCATACGAACAGAACCTGAAGGGCAACCTGTATAAGGTCTGGAATCGGATGTCGTCGGGTTCGTATCATGCACCGCCCGTGCGGCTCGTCGAGATACCGAAGGACAACGGCGGCACGCGCCCTCTCGGCATTCCGACCGTTTCCGACCGCGTGGCGCAGACAGTCGTGAAGATGGTCCTAGAGCCGCTGGTGGAACCATGGTTCCACCCCGACTCCTACGGCTATCGACCCGGTCGCTCTGCGCTTGACGCAGTCGGGACGGCACGGAAACGCTGCTGGGACACCGACTGGGTCATCGATCTGGACATCAAGGCCTTTTTTGATTCCATTCCGCATGATCTCGTCGAACGTGCCGTGGCCCACCACACGGACCTTGCTTGGGTCCGTCTGTACGTTGGACGGTGGCTGCGTGCCCCTGTCGAACGTCCGGATGGAACTCTCATGGAGCGGACGAAGGGGACCCCGCAAGGTGGTGTCGTAATACCAGCCGCCTTAAAGATTGACGCACGCCCAAACTCGATGCGAAATCGACCTGATACGGTCTGGATCGCCGACCAGAAAATGCCATGCATCCCGACACGCAGCCACGATTGCCTCGTAGCTGTTCCACACGCGCATGCTGAGCTTGTTGCCGCGCAAGTAGTCCCAGATGTTCTCCATCGGATTGAGTTCCGGCGAGTAGGGCGGCAACGCCAACAGCGTGATGTTGTTTGGCACGCGCAGCCGTTTGCCGCGTTGATGCCAACCAGCACTGTCGCAAACCAACACCGCGTGTGAGCCGGGAGAGACCTGGGTGCTGATCTCCGCCAGATGCTCGTTCATTGCCTCGCTGTTGGCCGCCGGCATGATGATCGCCGCCCCGACCGCGCGGGCCTGACAGACCGCTCCGAACAGGTAAGCGGAGTCATAACGGTTGTCGCGCACCGCAGGAGGGCGTGAACCCACCGGCGCCCAGACATATTCCAGCGTCCCCTTCTGCCCGACCCTGGCCTCGTCCTTACATGAGGCTTCGACTGTCAACAGCGTTTCTGCAATGCAAGCCTCCGTTCTTGGCGATTGAGATTGGCCGAGTGTGACTGATCCTACGGGTCCGGTGCACCTTAGCTCGCAGCAAAAGCAACTGCGTCACCTTACATGCGGTCCGGGGCGATATTGCCCGGCACCATAATGCCTCATGCACGAGGCGTCGCACCGGTGAGACGCGACCCACCTGAAACGCGGGCGGCTGCGAGGCCCCCCAAAGAGGAAGACGGTCGCGCTCCCCGTATCGCCGCCGGCGAAGACGGCGCTGGCGGCAATCCCGGACATCTTTACACGGCAGCGTCTGCATTCGCCCTGAGCACGACGCCATTCGGCAACGCGCCGGTCTCGACATAGCGCCAGAGCGCGATGAGCAGCTTTCTCGCCATCGCCACAATGGCGATCCGCCGCGTGCGCCCTTGCAGGGAGCCGACGCGCTCGCGAAACCACGTGGCGAGCGCGCTGCCTGGCTGATAGCGAAGCCACAGCCACGCGATCTGGACGAGTGTCGTGCGCGCCCGCGGATTGCCCGCACGGCTGATGCTTCGGTCGCGATCCATGCCGCCACTCTGGTAGGGCATCGGCGCGATACCGACATAGCTGGCGAGTTGACGACGGTTGTCGAAGGAGCGGTAGAATATCTCACGTACCAGCACGGCCGCGAAGTTCATACCGATACCATAGATGCGCTGCAGCGCCACGATCTTCTGGGTCATTACGTCTTCGGCGGTCTCGGCAAGCGTATCAGCGCGCTCGGCCTCGACCTCGCGGATCAGCTCCAGCACCAAGACGAGCCGGCGCCGCAAGCGGTCCAGCTCGGCTCGCAGCAGAGGCGGCAGCGCGCGCCCGTCGCCGGTGTGCAGCTCCGCAAGGTCGCGCTCCCATGAGCGCAGCGATGGCCTTCCCCGGATGCCCTGCGTGAACAGCAGCGCCTCGATCCTGTTCTCGATTCGCAATTTCTCTTGCACCAGGTGCTGGCGCTCGCGGTGCGGCCGTTTGGCATCCTCCTCATCCGGTGTCGGTACACGCACCATGCTGCATAGTTGGCGATCTCCTCCCAGCCAGGCGGAGAGCAGGCGCAGCATACCCTCGGCGTCGAGCCGGTCGGTTTTAGCCCGGTGCGCGCGGCGGCTCACCAGGATGCTGGTCGGCTCGAGCACGTGGACGGCGACGCCGCTGGCGGAGAGCAGCCGCTGGAGCCAGAACCCATCCCGGCCCGCCTCGAAACAGCAGATCACGTGCGCAATCCTGCCCAGCTTATCGCTGAGATGCGAGCGCTGCTCTGCGATCAGTGCCAGTAGTGCGGCTGTGTCGCCACCCGCCACGCGGTGCAGTCGCGATTTCTCGGCTCCAGGCCAGCGTATGGCGACGAGCCACGATGAGAAGCTGAGTTCGATGGCGACGTAGATCGTGTCCTCGCTTTGCATGATGGCAGGCTCCTTTGGTGTTGATTTGGACGCCCGCCAGTCTGCACAATTCGCCCGGCAGTGTCCTTCCTCATAGCATCTGAAACCAAACCTCGATCGGTTTGTCCGCCGCCGCCTCCGGCACCGTTTCCTGCACCAGGACAGCGAAGTTTTGTTTGAAGACCTCCTGCGCCGCGGCGTCTTTTTTCGGATAATAGGGCCGCGGTTGCAGCCGGGTCAGCCCGAGCCGACGCAGCAGCTTGCCAATCGTGCGTTCGTTCAGCGTCACCGACCAGCGGGCCGCAATCTCAGCGCGCAGGTCAATGCAGCGCCATCGCACTACCTTGTGCCGTTCCGGATCGGGACCCTTGAGCACCAGCGACTTCAACTCCTGCATCTGCGCTTCATTCAGCATCGGAGGACGCCCCGGGCTGGTGCGCGAGCTCAGGCCTTCCACGCCACTCGCGTTGTAGCGGTGGATCCAGTCACACAGCGTTTGCCGGTCCATGCCGACCGCCGCCGCCGCCACCTCCCGCGAATGCCCTTCCAGCACCAGGGCGATCCCTAGCAGCCGCCGCACCACCGCGCCCTCCTGCGTCGCCACCGCCTGATCGCGCAGCTCTGCGGCTGATCGATCCAAGCGAGTGACCGCGATCGGCTTGCCCATCTTGCCTGCTCCCTGAGTGAACCCAGTCGGCAGGCACAGAATTGAAGTTTTACCGATTCGGGAACCACCCCGGAGAGTCGAACTTATGGGCGGCTGGTATAAGTCCGCTGCTTGCCAACTTGTTCCTGCATTACGCGTTCGATCTGTGGCTGCATCGGAAGTATCCGAGCGTTCGGTTCGAACGATACGCGGAGGATGCCATCGTCCACTGCAGGAGCGAGGAGGAAGCCCGGTCAGTGTTGGAGGCCATCCGGGGTCGATTTGCAGAGTGCGGCCTGGAGCTTCATCCTGAGAAGACCAGGATTGTTTACTGCAAGGATGATGACCGGCCGGGGCAGTACGAGCAAATCAAGTTCGACTTCCTCGGCTACACCTTCCAACCTCGGCGCGCGAAGAACCGGTGGGGGCGTTTCTTTATCAGCTTCCTGCCGGCGATCAGCAACAAGGCCGCCAAAGCGATCCGACAAACCATTCGCGAGTGGCGAATGGCGTCCACCAGAAACAACCAGCGTCTGGAGGACCTGGCTCGCTTTACCAACCCGGTGGTGC
>CAVYXK010000006.1:0-8870 GCA_963772445.1 uncultured Pseudomonadota bacterium | reverse complement strand
ACCCTGTCGCTATCGCGCGCGACCGTTGCTGAACCCGTTGCGCTCCAGCTCCAGGTGATTCGTCACCACCCGCGTGACCCCGCGTACATTGCTCGCGATCTGTCGGGCACGGTAGATCGCATCCGTGCTCCAGATGTAGCCACTGAGATCGGCCACGCCGTTGTCGACCGTCACGTCGACGTGGCGGTAGAAGTAGACGGGATCCGCGTTCAGCGCGACGTAGACACTGTTTGCGAGCCCCTCATCGGCGCTGCTCTGCGCCGACGATGGCGGCGAGATCGGCGCGGTCGTCGCGCAGGACGCCGCAAGCACGCTCGCGGCGAGCAGCGACGCGCGTCGATTTGTCGCTCGCCCGTTCACGGCCTGCCCCCGCGGCCGCCCAGGCGATCGGGCCCAGCCGTGCTCACTGTGCTCCGCCGCCGTCACCACCGCCTCTCTGCGCCGCGCGCTCCAGTTGCAGCTCGTCCTTTACTTTGGTGACTCCGGGAACGCTGCGAGCAATCCGTTGAGCACGGTACAGCGCGGAGGTCGTCCACACGTACCCGCTCAAACGAGCGACGCCATCGTTCACCCCGACGTCCACGTCCCGGAAGTAATATACGGGATCATGGTCCAGGGCCGCATAGATCCGGTTCGCCGTGGCCTCATCCGCCTGAACCTGTGCGGGTGATCGGGGAGGGCTGCTCGCGCAGGCCGCCGCAAGGGCCGCTGCGATGCCCGCGCAGAATGCGATCCACCCGGACACGTACCGCATCGCCATAACCGTAGCTTGCCTCCTGCAATTAATAGGACCCGCGGCAGGGATGCCGGTTTCACCGGCGCCCGGCGCCGGAACGGCGGCAGCGCGGTGGCAGGGGGGCTACGCGCCTCTAGCGCACGACCGAGGAGTCATCGATCCCGTTGCGCTGCAGCTCGAGGTCATTCACGACCTTGGAAACGCCCTCGACGCCTTCAGCAATGCGCTGGGCCTCGTCGAGGTCCGGGGGATCCCACACAAAGCCGCTGAGGCGCACGACACCGTTGTCCGACCGCACCGTAATGTGCTTGGCGTAAAGCAGGTTGTCCCCATCGAGTGCGTCCTGCACGCGCGCGGCGGTTTCCTTGTCGGCCTGCCGTTGTGCGTCGGTTTTGGGCGGACCCATGGCGCACGCCAGCAGGCCGCACAGGACCACTATCACAAGGCCCGCGCACCCCGCGCGATTGATGACTGAGGGCAAGGTCACTTCCTCCTGATTTCGCTTTCGCCGGATCGTACACCGCGCCAAACCAGCAGCGCGTGAGCAATCGTGAGCCTCGATGGTCATTTGTCATTGTCCTCGCTCACCACCCACAACTCGACCTCGTTGACGACGCGCCGTCCGCCGGCGGCGCGCCGCGCAAGCCTCAAGGCCTGGCGCAGGTCGGCCGGGTCGGTGGCGATCCCCTGCAGCTTCACCACGCCGTTCTCCGTCACCACGTCGATGTGACGGGCAAAGAGGTAGGGATCATCCTGCAGGGCCTTCTCCACCTTGGCTGTGAGCGCGGCATCCGCCTCCCGGGTCGCAGTGACCACGACGTCCGCTCGAGTCCCCCAAGCGTCGGACTCAGCACCGCGTGCCTGCGCGAAGGCGGTCGGCCGGGCCCCCAGAGCGGCTGCCGCCACTACCGCCACCTGGAATAGCCGATCGAGTCGCGCCCGGCCGCTACGGATACCGTCCTCGCACAGACTTGCTCAACCCTCATCCTCAGAACTTGTAGTTCATACCCGTCGACACCCCAATGATATGGCAGCCGCCCCAGGTGGTGGGACCCGCGCTGCTGTAGTCGATGAACAGCGGGTGCGTGGCATCGTGGCAGTCGGTCTTGATACCGTGGCCGCCGGCACCCATGTCGAAGTGCGCGTTGCCATCGTTCACCGTGTCGGCGGCGTCGAAGTACCACGTCAGCTGCTTGTCCAGCTTGTGCCACCAGGCGATCGTATACATGTTCGCCTGATTGTCGCCGACCCCGTTCGGGTTGTAGTTGTGCTGTCCGCCCGGATCACCCACGCTCGCGCCGGCATGTGCCCAGCCGACCGCCACCCGATCCGCGCCGCCATTGAAGTCATACTCGAGCGCCAGCCAGTCGCCGGTACGCTGGCGCTCGTTCTGAAACTCCATGAACTGCGGAACTTCCCGATGCATGTCCTCGTACATGTACGAGACCGTCAGACCGAAATCGAAGCGGTACTGACCACCGAACTTCATCGCCCATTCATTGGCCGTATCGATGGAAGCGTTGTACTCGGGCGAGCCCGCCGGCGCCGCCTGCGGATATTCCGCCTCAAAGGCGAGGAAGTCCGACCAGTCGAGGAACTTCTGGCTCAGCGCATTGTTCGGACCCAGGTTGTAAAGGTAGGCGTAATACGGGTTGTTCGCGCCCACCCCGTCGCTGCTGCGGTTCACACCGTTATGCAGCTCATAGGCGGCCACGAGATAAAGGCCGCCCATCTCGAACTTCAGGTCGCCGCTGACTCCCCAGTTCCAGCCGCCGTCATCGCAGTTGAGCGGCAGATTGCCGCTGCCCGGGATATTCCCTCCGTAACAGTCGGTCGACCCCAATGCCACGATGTTGTTGTAGTTGTCCGGATTCTGGCCGAACACGTAGGCGGCATCGAAGCTCAAGCCCGACCAGTTGGGCGAGTTGTACATCGCCACGTGGTCGGCGCGCGTTCCGAACTCGATGCGATTGTCGCCGCCAGAATTACCCATGATCGTGCTGTAGTTGCCGAGCTGCCCCGCGAAGGGATTCAGCCGATCGGTGGCGGTCTTGTACGGCAGGAACATGGTACCGAACTTCAGCTTGCCCCAATCTTTTTCCTGGAAGCCGATGAAGGTATCGCCCAGCCCGATGGCTCCCTGGACGGTGTTCGAGGACTTGGTCCAGGTGTCCTGGAGGCCCGGCGCGGCCGCCATATTGAGGGCGGTCGAGACTTGGTAGACAAAGTCGACCCGAGACGTGCCAATCTCATGGGTACCCCGGTAGCCGACGTTCGAGCCGTTGCTCGACATCATCGGCATCCAGCCGAGCCGCCCGTTCGGCGCCGCCTTGGGGCCGCCGGTGATGACGAACGGGCCAGAGGGGCTCGTGACGCCGGGAGCCAGGGCATACGGATAGGCCACCAGGCCGTCGATGCCCTTGGTCGTGCCATCAATGGATACGTCCAGGGTGCCGAAAAAGCCCTTCATGAATGTCGACAGGGCCTTGTCGGCCGCGCCGACCTTCTTGTCAGTGGCGCTGGCCTGCGTTGCAGTCGCGCTGACCTGTTGTTGGGTCGTCGTGACCTGCTGCTGGGTCTTCGCCTGCTCCTCCCTCATCTGCTTGAGCTGCTGGTTGAGCTCATCGATCTGCTGCTGCAGCTGGCGCATGCGGTCCTGCATGTTCTGGTCCGTGGTGGACTGCGCGACGCTTGCTGCTGAGTAGCTGAAAATGACCAGTACGGCCGCGAGCAACGCGACCAGCGATCTGAGCACTCGGGTGCCACACATAAAGTTCCCCCTTCAGAGGCGTGTTTGAACTGAGACTTGCGACCTGAAGAAACCCTCTTTCTGCGTTGTGGGCGTTGCGCCGCTGCTCACACTGCGGCAATGAGTCCGGCGCCGCGCGCCCAGCGATACTTCGCGCCCAGCACGGCGACCGGAATCTCGGTCGAGTAGGCATAGGCCGGTATGCCGTGCTGGTAGAGATATTCCGCGGCTTCCTCCACCTCGACGTCGCCGGCGAGGGAGGCCACCACGGGCTTCACGATTCCCTTGTCTCGCATCTGCTGCACGACCTCCGCCATCAGCCGCGCAAACACCATCGGCGGGGTGATGATGGTGTGCCAGTAGCCGAGGATCAGCGCGTGGATACGCGCATCCTCCAACCCCAGGCGCACCGTGTTCTGATAGGTCGTGGGCGGCTCCCCGCCGGTAATGTCAATGGGATTGCCGGCCGCGCCGAAAGGAGGAATGAACTTGCGAAACGCGGCATCGAGATCCGGCGGCATGGCCATCAGCGACAGCTGATTGTCCACGCAGGCATCGGACAGCAGCACGCCCGAGCCGCCGGCCCCGGTGATGATCACCACATTGTTGCCCTTGGGCGTCGGCAGCAGCGGGATGCCGCGGGCGAAGTCCAGCAGGTCGCGCAGCGAGCGCGCGCGGATGACGCCGGACTGCCGGAAGACATCCTCATAGATCTTGTCGTTGCCAGCGAGCGCGCCGGTATGCGAGCTCGCGGCGCGCGCGCCCAGGCTGGTGCGGCCGGCCTTGAGCACCACTACCGGTTTCTTCTTCGATACCCGTTTCGCGACCTCGGCGAAGGCGCGGCCGTCCTTAAGGTCCTCGAGGTGCTGGCAGATGATCTGGGTGTTGTCATCCTGCTCGAAGAAAGTCAGCAGATCGTCCTCGTCGATGTCGCATTTGTTGCCGAGGCCCACGATCGCCGACACGCCCATCTTCGACGAGCGCGAGAAGCCGACGATCGCCATGCCGATACCGCCCGACTGCGAGGACAGCGCGGTCGTGCCCTTCACGTCGTACGCGGTGCAGAACGTCGCGCAGAGATTCTTCGGCGTGTAGTAGAAGCCGTAGATGTTGGGCCCCATCACGCGGACGTCGTACTTGCGCGCCACCGCGACGACCTCTTCCTGGCCGGCGACGTTGCCGGTCTCGGCGAAGCCGGAAGGGATCAGCACCGCGCCGGGGATCTTCTTCTCCCCGACCTCGGTGAGCGCCTGCGCGACGAACTTCGCCGGAATTGCGAACACCGCGACGTCGATGATCCCGGGGACGTCCTTGACGCTCTTGTAGGCCTTCTTGCCCATGATCTCGGTGGCGTTCGGATGTATCGGATAGATCGCGCCCTGGTAGCCGCCGTTGATCAGGTTCTTCATGATCGAATTGCCGATCTTGCCGCTCTCGGCCGAGGCGCCGATCACCGCCACGGCGTCCGGCTTCATGATGCGGTTCATCTGCCGCACGATCACCTCCTGGCTCGGGCGGTAGCGTGCCGGCTGCGGCTTGAAATCCAGCACCACACGCACATCCGCCGCGGTGGCGCCCGCGTGCGTGGCGAACACGGGATTCAGATCGAGCTCGGAGATCTCCGGGAAGTCCGCCACCAGTTCCGAGACGCTGACGATCATCGCTGCGAGCGCCTCGCGGTCCACCGCCTGCGCCCCGCGCACGCCGCGCAGGATTTCCGCGGCCGCAATCCCATCGAGCATCGACAGCGCATCTTCGCGCGTGGCCGGCGCGAGACGGAAGGTGATGTCCTTCAGAACCTCCACCAGGATGCCGCCGAGACCGAAGGCCACGAGTTTCCCGAAGGCCGGATCGGTCACCGCGCCGATGATTACTTCCTGGCCGCCAGCGAGCATCTGCTGCACCTGCACGCCCTCGATCACCGCGGTGGCGTCGTAGCGGCGCGCGTTGGCGACGATCGTCGCGAAGGCCTCCTGCGCCTGCGCGGCGCTCTTGACGCCGACCATCACACCGCCAGCCTCGGTTTTGTGCAGGATCTGCGGTGAGACGATTTTCATCACCACCGGGAAACCGATGGTGATGGCGAGCGAGGTCGCATCGGCTGCGCTGGCCGCAACGCCTTCCTTCGGTACGGCTATGCCGTAAGCCTCGCAGAGGGTCTTCGCTTCCGGCGCCGTCAACGCGCTGCGGCCGGCAGCCTTGGCCTGATCGAGCAGTCTGCGAACCGTAGTCTTCCCGTTTCCCATGCCCTCTCCCGAATAGTGCCGGTGCGCTCGCAAGCGATGCGAGCGCGCAAGCCTCAGATGACTTTTTCCGCGCGCAGCGCAGCGATCTCCGACTCGCTCAGGCCGAGCTCGGTGAGCACTTCGCGCGTGTGCTCGCCGAGCAGCGGTGAACGCTTCACCTCGGTGATGCTGTCGGACATCTTGATCGGATTGCCCACGCTCAGGTACCTGCCGCGCTTGGGGTGATCGACCTCGACGACGGTGCCGGTGGCGCGCAGCGAGGGCTCGGCGGCCAGCTCCTCCATCGACAGGATCGGACCGCAGGGGATGTCATGCTGGTTGAACTCCTCCATGGCCTCGAACTTCGTCTTGGTCATCGTCCAGGCCTCGACAGTCGCGAACACCTGCTTCAGCCGTGGGAGCCGCGCCTCCGGCGTGGCGTAGTCCGGATCGGTGATCCACTCGTCCTTGCCGATTACCTTGCAGATCTCCTTCCATACCGGCGCCTGGGTGATGAAATACAGGTACGCATTGGGGTCGCTCTCCCAGCCCTTGCACTTGATGATCCAGCCCGGTTGTCCGCCACCGGAGGCGTTGCCGGCGCGCGGTACCGCGGAGCCGAACCCGCCGTCCGGGTATTGCGGGTACTCCTTCATGACGCCGGTGCGCGCCAGGCGCTGCTGGTCGCGCAGCTTCACGCGGCAGAGGTTGAGCACGCCATCCTGCATGGCCGCGAGCACCTTCTGCCCGCGGCCGGTGCTCTTGCGCTGGTAGAGCGCGCAGACGATGCCGAGCGCGAGGTGCAGCCCCGTGCCGCTGTCGCCGATCTGCGCGCCGGTCACGAGCGGCGGCCCGTCGTCGAATCCGGTCGTCGAGGCGGCGCCGCCGGCGCACTGGGCGACGTTCTCGTAGACCTTACAGTCCTCGTACGGCCCTGGGCCGAAACCCTTCACGGAGGCGACGATCATGCGCGGATTGAGCTGCTGAATGCGCTCCCAGGTGAAGCCCATGCGATCGAGCGCGCCCGGAGCGAAGTTCTCCACCAGCACGTCGCAGTATTTCACCAGCCGCTCGAGGACCGCCTTGCCGCGCGCGTTCTTGGTGTCGAGCGTGATCGAGCGCTTGTTGTGGTTCAGCATGGTGAAATACAGGCTGTCCACGTCGGGGATGTCGCGCAGCTGCTCGCGGGTAATGTCGCCGGCGCCGGCGCGCTCGACCTTGATCACGTCCGCGCCGAACCAGGCCAGCAACTGCGTACACGTCGGCCCCGATTGCACGTGCGTGAAGTCGAGGATGCGGACGCCGTCGAGTGCCTTGCCCATGTCAGTCTCCGGCGGACTGTTACTTGTACATCGTCTGGTTCTTGGTGCCGGGTGCGTATTCGCGCGGGTCCACCCAGATGTTGATCACCGCCGAGCGCTTCAGGCGCGCCACCGACTCGCGCGCCCGCCGCAGCGCAGGGGCGATCTGCGCCGGCTCACGCACCTCTTCGCCGTAACCCCCGAGCATCTCCGCAAACTTGCCGAACGGCACGTCGCCGAGCAGGTTGCCGACGTTGCCACGCTCCTCGCCATATTTTGCCAGCTGCCCGTAGCGGATCTGGTTCATGGCGGAGTTGTTGCCGACCACCGCGATGTAGGGCACGCCGAAGCGGTTGGCGGTCTCCATGTCGAAGGCGGTCATGCCGAAGGAGCCGTCGCCGTAGTAGCACAGCACTTCCTTGCTCGGATGCGCGAGCCCGGCGGCGATGGCGAAGCCGGTGCCGACGCCGAGCGAGCCGAGCGCGCCGGGATCCATCCACTGCCCGGGGCGACGCGGACGCACCGCCTGTGCCGAGATCGTCACCACATCGCCGCCGTCGCCGATGTAGATGGTGTTGTCGGCCAGGAACTCGTTGAGCTCGTACGCGACCCGGTACGGGTGGATCGGCGTGTTGTTCGACCTGAACAGCGGCATGAGCTTCTCGGTGGCCGCCGCTTCGGCATCGCTGAGTTTCTTCATCCACTGCTGGCGTGCCTGGCGCTTGTCCTGCTTCAGCCGCCCGGAGGCTGCCTGTAGCACCGCCCCGAGGATGGTGCCCGGGTGACCGACCAGCCCGAGATCGATATCGCGATTCTTGCCCACGGTGCGGTAGTCCATGTCGATCTGCACCAGCTTCAGCTTGGTGCTGATGCGCCGGCCGTAGCCCATGCGAAAGTCAAACGGCGTGCCGACGATCACGATGACGTCGGCCTCGGCGAAGGCGTTGCCACGGGTGCGGTCGAAGTGGTGCGGGTCGCCCGGGGGCAGCAGCCCGCGGCTGCCGCCGTTGAAATATCCCGGGATGTCGAGCCCGCGCAGCAGCGCGATCGCCTCCTCGTGCCCGCGGGCGGTCCACACCTGCTGGCCGTAGAGGATGGCCGGCCGCTCGGAGCTCACCAGGATGTCGGCGAGCTTCTCGATGTCGCGCGGGTCGCCGAGCGAGCGGGTGGAGGCGCGGTAGTGGCCGGGCCTGGGCACGATGGCCTTGGTGACATCCACTTCCCGATCGAGGACGTCGCGCGGGATCTCCAGGTACGCAGGCCCCGGAGCGCCATTGAACGCCTCGCGCACTGCCATCGAGATCATGTCGGCGACGCGCTCGGTGCTCGGCACCGTGGCGGCGAACTTGGTGATCGGCGACATCATGTCGACGTGCGGCAGATCCTGCAGTGATCCCATCTTGTGTTGCGTGAGCGCGCCCTGGCCGCCGATGTGCAGCACCGGGCTCTCGGAACGAAACGCGGTCGCGATGCCCGTTACGGCGTTGGTGCAGCCGGGCCCGGCGGTGGTGACGACGCACCCCAGCCGGCCGGTCTGGCGGGCATAGCCGTCGGCGGCATGCGCGGCGACCTGCTCGTGGCGTACGTCGATGATGCGGATGCCCTCATCGATGCAGCCGTCGTAGATATCGATGATGTGGCCGCCGCAGAGCGTGAAGATCGTGTCGACACCCTCGTTCTTGAGGGCCCTCGCCACCAGATGCCCGCCCGAGACGACGCCGGCCTCGCGGCTCTTGCGCTGCAGGGTGTCTTCGGCCGTGGTCTTGGTCGGGGTGGGTACAGGATTTGCGGTCGCCATGGCTCCTCCAGCCTCAATCTGCTATGGCCGGGTCACGTCCCTGCTCAATCGCTCTAGGGAC
>CAVYXK010000005.1:0-11401 GCA_963772445.1 uncultured Pseudomonadota bacterium | reverse complement strand
AATGCCGATCGCCCGCCCGTGCGCGCCCGTTGCCTGCGGGCGCAAACCCGCGACGCCACCGCGGCGCCGGCGTTAATATCCGCGCGCATGGGAGCGCTACGCAGCGAACAGCCGCCCTGGCGCCGCAATCTGCGGCGCGAGCTCACCGGGCTCGTGGTGCTGAAGATCGCAGCCCTGGCGCTGCTGTGGTGGGCGTTTTCTCGCCCGCGCACCGCATCACGGTCGACGGCGAGGCGGCGAGCCGCCGGCTCGGTATCGCAACGCAGCATGGTCAGCGCCTGCCGGAGCCGCGGCTGCGAGCCCCGCCGGCGCAGGCCGGACCCGCCGCGTCGGGAGCTGCCCAGTGATCGATCTCGCCGTGGTCACGCTCTCGCGGGCGCAGTTTGCGCTGACTGCGCTGTATCACTTCCTGTTCGTGCCGTTGACGCTGGGCTATCCATGATCCTCGTGATCATGGAGGCGGTGTACGTGATGACGGGGCGCGAGATCTGGAAGCGTATGACGCGCTTCTGGGGGATGTTGTTCGGCATCAACTTCGCCATGGGAGTCGCTACCGGCATCACCATGGAATTCCAGTTCGGCACCAACTGGGCGTACTACTCGCATTACGTGGGTGACATCTTCGGCGCGCCGCTCGCGATCGAGGGCCTGATGGCGTTCTTCCTCGAGTCGACCTTCGTCGGCCTGTTCTTCTTCGGCTGGGAGCGTCTCCGCGCGTGGAGCATCTGGTGGTCACCGCCCTGGTGGCGCTCGGCTCGAGCCTCTCGGCACTGTGGATTCTGATCGCCAATGCCTGGATGCAATACCCGGTGGGGGCGCAGTTCAATCGCCAGACCATGCGCATGGAGCTGGACCTCATTCAGCGAGGTGCTGTTCAATCCAGTGGCGCAGGCGAAGTTCGTGCACGCCGTGGCGGCCGGCTACGTGGTCGGCTCAGTGTTCGTGCTGGCGGTGAGTGCCTGGTATCTGCTGCGCGGCCGCAACGTCGATGTCGCGCGGCGCTCGATGGCGGTGGCGGCGAGCTTCGGGCTCGCCTGCGCACTGTCGGTCGTGGTGCTGGGGGATGAGTCCGGCTACGTGGCCGGCGAAAACCAGAGAATGAAGATCGCCGCGATCGAGGCGGAGTGGCACACGGAGAAGCCGCCCGCGGGCTTCACGGTCTTCGGCTTTCCCGACGTGCAGGCGCACGTGACACACGCGGAGCTGAAGGTTCCCTGGGTGCTCGGGCTCATTGCAACGCGCTGATCGACCGGCCGGTTCTCGGCATCACCGAGCTCGTGGCTCGTGCCCGGCAGCGCATCCGTAGCGGCGTCGAGGCGTACGCTGCGCTGCAGGCGCTGCGCGCGAACCCGGCGGACGATGCCGCACAGGTGCGCTTCGCGGCCCACGAGGCGGACCTGGGCTACGGCCTGCTGCTGCTGCGCTACGTGCGCGATCCGGCCGCGGCGACGCCGCGGCAGATCGAGCAGGCCGCGTGGTCGACCGTGCCCAATGTTCCAGTGCTGTTCTGGAGCTTCCGCGTGATGGTGGGGATCGGCTTCTTCCTGATATTACTGTTCGCGACCGGGTTCTATCTCGCTGCCCGCCACCGCTTCGTGCAGCACCGCTGGTTCCTGTGGGTCGCATTCTGCAGTCTGCCGCTGCCGTGGATCGCCGCCGAGCTCGGCTGGATCGTCGCCGAGTACGGCCGCCAGCCCTGGGCGATCGATGGGGTGCTGCCGACCTTCCTCGGCGCATCGCCGGTGCCGGCGAGCAACGTGTGGCTGTCGCTCGCAGGGTTCGTCGTCTTCTATTCGGCGCTCGCCGTCATCGACGTGTATCTGTTGGTGCGCATGATCCGCCGTGGTCCCGAGGGACTCGGTTACTGGCCGCCGGAAGCATCGGTACCGGCCGTTACGCACTGAAGCGGAGGACGACGTGCCCGACTATGCAACCCTGCGAGTGATCTGGTGGCTGATCCTCGGGGCACTGCTGATCGGCTTCGCGATCATGGATGGGTTCGATCTGGGAGTAGGCGCGACGTTTCGCTTCGTCGGACGTACCGACGAGGAGCGCCGCGCACTGCTCGAATCCGTCGAGCCGGTGTGGGAGGGCAACCAGGTGTGGTTCATTCTCGGTGGCGGGGCGGTGTTCGCTGCCTGGCCGCTGTTGTATGCGGCCTCGTTCTCGGGTCTGTACCTGGCGATGTTCTTGCTGCTGGTCGCGCTCATCCTGCGTCCGGTGGGATTCACCTACCGCAACAAGATCGACGATGCCGCCTGGCGCAACGCCTGGGACTGGGCGCTGCTGCTGGGGGGCGCGGTTCCCGCATTGCTGTCCGGTGTGGCTTTCGGCAATCTCTTCCTCGGCCTGCCGTTTCATTTCGATGAGCTGCGCCGACCGGTGTTCACCGGGGGATTCTTCGGCCTGCTGCATCCTTTCGCACTGCTGGCGGGCGTGGTCAGCCTCAGCATGCTGATCATGCACGGCTCGGCGTATGCCGCCCTCAAGGTGGGCGAGCCGATGTCGTCGCGTGCCGCCGCGTTTGGGCGCGCCGCGGCCGGGGTGTTTGTGCTGGCCTTCATCGCGGCCGGGGTGTGGGTGGCGCTGGGCGTGGAAGGCCAGCGGATCCTGGGAGGCGCGGACTCACTCGGGCCCGCTAATCCGCTCATGAAGCACGTGGGCCTTGTGCCGGGAGGCTGGCTCATGAATTACCGAGCGCACGCAATCCTGTGGCTGGCACCGGCCGGCGCGCTGCTGGCTGCGACAGCGAGCGCGATGCTGCTGGGCCGCGGGCGGGCGGGGTCGGCATTTCTCGCCAGCTGCGTCAGCGTGGCAGGCACGATTCTCACCGCGGGCATCGCGCTGTTCCCTTTCCTCCTGCCTTCCTCAACACATCCGGACCAGGGCCTCACGGTGTGGGACGCCTCGAGCAGCGCGCGCACGCTCTTCATCATGCTGGTGGCGGTGGCGGTATTGCTGCCGGTAGTGCTGGCCTACACCGCGTGGGTGTTCAGCGTACTGCGCGGGCGCATCACGCTCGAGGAGATCCGGCGGCACACGGGGCTCTACTGACAGGGCGCAGGGCACAACGGCAGACACACGGAGCAGGGCGCGGCGATGTGGTACTTCAGCTGGATTCTGGGAACCGCGCTGGCGCTCGCCTTTGGCGTACTGAATGCCATCTGGTACGAAGTCATGGATGAGCCGTCAGGCAGAGTCGACGCGGACCGCTCCCCGACGCGCGACCAATCTTCGTAGCGGCTCTGACAGCTGATCCCGCGCAGAGTCCATACGCCCCGCGGGCACAACTGCCGGCTCAGCTCAGCGGGGGCCGGCTGTTCGCGCCTAGCGCGACACCGGCGAGTCGCCCAGTCCGTTACGCTGCAGCTCCAGATCGTTCACAACCCCGGTGACACCCTCGATGTTTGCGGCGATGCGTTGTGCCTCGATGAGGTCCGGTGCTTCCCAGACGTAGCCGGAGAGCTGCGCGACACCATGGTCGACACGCACGCTGATGTGCCTGGCGTAGAGCAGACGGTCGGCCTGCAGCGCGTTGTCCACGCGATCGGCGATTTCCTTGTCGGCCTGCTTCTGGGCCTCCGTCCGGTGCGGCGTGAGTACACACCCGAGCAGGCTGCCGAGCAGCGCGACGGCGAGAGCGGCGTGGCCCGCGCGGTTCTTTGTTAAGGGCAAGGTCGTTCTCCTCATTCGTGTCGCGATGGTAGCTCACCGGCGAGACGTCGGCACGCAGCGCCCAGCGGCGGTGCGCGCCCGCCACGGGTCAATCGTGGTCCACGCTGCCGGTCATCACTTCGATTTCGTTGATCACGCGCCGCTTGCCGGCGATACGGCGCGCAAGACGCAGGATCTGCAGCAGGTCGAAGGGATCCTCGACCACACCCTCCACCCGCACGACGCCATTCTCGGCGCTGACGCTGATATGGCCGGTGAACAGGTACGGATCGCCCTGCAGTGTCTGCTCCACCTTCGCGGCCAGCCGCGCGTCGGATTCGCGCCCAGCGGTGACCACGACCTCGGGCCGGGAGTCGCTTACCTGCGCGGGTGTGTAGGGCGACACGACCAGAGCGGCCACTGCCAGCGTTGCTGCTGCGAGCGGACCGCCCAGGTCGTGCCGTGCTGCCACGAGAGCCGATCGTACTCAACGTAACTGCCGGAACCTCAGAACTTGAAGTTCACCCCCGTCGAGACGCCAATCTCGTGACAGCCGCCCCAGGTGGTCGGACCTGCGCTGCTGTAGTCGATGAACTGCGGGTGCGTGGCATCGTGGCAGTCGGTCTTGATGCCATGTCCGCCGGCGCCGATGTCGTAGTGCGCGTTGATGTCGTTCGCGGTCTCGGCAGCCTGCATGTACCAACTCAGCTGCTTGTCGAACTTGTGCCACCAGCCGGCGGTGTACATGTTGGCCTCGTTGTCACCGACGCCGTTCGGGTCGAAGTTGTGCTGTCCACCCGGATCACCCAACGATGCGCCGGCGTGGGCCCAGCCGATCGCGATCCGATCGGCGCCGCCGTTGAACACGTACTCGGCAGCCAGCCAGTCGCCGTTGCGCTGCCGCTCGTTCTGAAACTCCATGAAGGACGGCAGGCTGCGCTTCAGGCTCTCATAGATATAGGAGATCGTCAGCCCGAACTCGAAGGTGTATTGGCCGCCGACCTTGAACGCGTACTCGTTGACCGTGTCGTACGCCGCGTTGTACTCGGGCGTGCCCACTGCGGCCGCACCGGGAAACTCTGCACAAATCGCGTTGTAGTCCGTCCAGTCGAGGATCTTGAGGCTGAGCGCGTTGGCGGGCGTCGCGCAGCCGTTGGCCCCGGGGGCGCCCAGCAGTGCCCCGTAGATCGGGCTGTTCGAGCCCACGCCGTCGCTGCTGCGGTTCACGCCGCCATGCAGCTCGTAGGCGGCGGTCAGGTACAGCCCGCCCAGCTCGTACTTGATGTCGAAGCTGTAGCCGTAGTTGTAGCCGCCGTCGTCGCAGTTGAGCGGCAGGTTGCCGCTGCCGGGGAGGTTGCCGCCGTAGCAGTCGGTGCCGCCGAGCGACACGATGTTGTTGTACGGGTCCGGATTCTGCCCGAGCTGGTAGGCGGCATCGAAGCTCACGCCCTGCCACGTGGGCGAGTCGTACACGATCACGTGATCGGCGCGCGTACCGAACTCGACGCGGTTGTCGCCGCCGGTGTTGCCCATGATGACCGAGTAGTCGCCGAGCCCGTTGGCGAACGGATTCAGGCGGTCGGTGGAGGTCTTGTACGGCATGTACATGGTGCCGAACTTGAGCGTGCCCCACTGCTTCTCCTTGAAGCCGATGTAGGTGTCACCCAGGCCGATGGCGCCCAGCACGGTGTTCGACTGCTTCGTCCAGGTGTTCTGCAGTCCTGGTGCAGCGGCGAGGTTGAGCGCCGTCGACACCTGGTAGACGAAGTCGACGGTCGAGCCGTCGATCCTGTGCGCGCCGCGGTAGCCGACGTTGGAGCCGTTGCTGGACATCATGCCCATCCAGCCCACCCGCCCGTACGGGCTCGGTCCCCAGTTCGGCGTCATCTTCGGCGTGGTGCCTGCCGTGCAGGGCGGGGTGCCGCCCGGGCCCGTGCAGCTATAGGGAAAGGCCAGCATGTCGCTCATGCCCTTGGTGGTCGCGTCGATGGACATGTCGAAGGTGCCGAAGAAGCCCTTCATGAAGTCGCTCATCGTCTTGTCCGCCGCCTCCACCTTCTTCTCGGTGGCGCTCACCTGCTGCACCGCGGTACTCGCCTGCTGCTGGGTCTTCGCCTGCTCCTCCCTCATCTGCTTCAGCTGCTGATTCAACTGATCGATCTGCTGCTGCAGATCGTGCATGCGGTCCTGCATACTCTGGTCCGTCGACTGCGCGACGCTTGCTGCTGAGTAGCTGAAAATGACCAGTACGGCCGCGAGCAACGCGACCAGCGATCTGAGCACTCGGGTGCCACACATAAAGTTCCCCCTTCAAAGGCGTGTTTGAACTGAGACTTGCGACCTGAAGAAACCCTCTTTCTGCGTTGTGGGCGTTGCGCCGCTGCTCACACTGCGGCAATGAGTCCGGCGCCGCGCGCCCAGCGATACTTGGCGCCCAGCACGGCGACCGGAATCTCGGTCGAGTAGGCATAGGCCGGTATGCCGTGCTGGTAGAGATATTCCGCGGCTTCCTCCACCTCGACGTCGCCGGCGAGGGAGGCCACCACGGGCTTCACGATCCCCTTGTCACGCATCTGCTGCACGACCTCCACCATCAGCCGGGCAAACACCATCGGCGGGGTGATGATGGTGTGCCAGTAGCCGAGGATCAGCGCGTGGATGCGCGCATCCTCGAGCCCCAAGCGCACGGTGTTCTGATAGGTCGTGGGCGGCTCTCCGCCGGTGATGTCGATGGGGTTGCCGGCCGCGCCGAAAGGAGGAATGAACTTGCGAAACGCCGCGTCGAGGTCCGGCGGCATGGCCATCAGCGTGAGCTGATTGTCCACGCAGGCATCGGACAGCAGCACGCCCGACCCGCCGGCCCCGGTGATGATCACCACATTGTTGCCCTTGGGTGTCGGCAGCAGCGGGATGCCGCGGGCGAAGTCCAGCAGGTCGCGCAGCGAGCGCGCACGGATAACGCCAGATTGCTTGAAGACATCGTCGTAGATTTTGTCATTGCCGGCGAGCGCACCGGTGTGGGAGCTCGCGGCACGCGCCCCCATGCTGGTGCGGCCGGCCTTGAGCACCACCACCGGTTTCTTTTTCGACACCCGCTTGGCGACTTCCGCGAACGCGCGGCCGTCTTTCAGGTCCTCGAGGTGCTGGCAGATGATCTGGGTGTTGTCATCCTGCTCGAAGAAAATCAGCAGATCATCCTCGTCGATGTCGGACTTGTTGCCCAGGCCCACGATGGCGGAGACGCCCATCTTCGCCGAGCGCGAGAAGCCGACGATCGCCATGCCGATGCCGCCGGACTGCGAGGACAGCGCGGTCGTGCCCTTCACGTCGTACGCGGTGCAGAACGTCGCACAGAGATTCTTCGGCGTGTAGTAGAAGCCGTAGATGTTGGGCCCCATGAGGCGCACGTTGTACTTGCGCCCCACTGCGACCACTTCCTCCTGGCCGGCGACGTTGCCGGTCTCGGCGAAGCCGGAAGGGATCAGCACTGCGCCGGGAATCTTTTTCTCCCCCACCTCCACCAGCGCCTGGGCGACGAACTTGGCGGGAATGGCGAATACCGCGACGTCTATGACCCCGGGCACATCCTTGACGCTCTTGTAGGCCTTCTTGCCGAGGATCTCGGTGGCGCTCGGGTGGATCGGGTAGATCGCGCCCTGATAGCCGCCGTTGATCAGGTTCTTCATGATCGAGTTGCCGATCTTGCCGTTCTCGGCCGAGGCGCCGATCACCGCCACGGCCTCGGGCTTCATGATCCGGTTCATCTGCCGGACGATCTCCTCCTGGCTCGGCCGGTAGCGCGCCACCGCAGGCTTGAAGTCGAGGACCACGCGCACGTCGGCCGCGGTCGCGCCCCGCTCGGTGGCGAACACGGGATTCAGGTCGAGCTCGGAGATCTCCGGGAAGTCCGCCACCAGCTCCGAGACGCTGACGATCATCGCTGCGAGCGCCTCGCGGTCCACCGGCTGCGCCCCGCGCACGCCGCGCAGGATTTCCGCGGCCGCAATCCCATCGAGCATCGACAGCGCGTCCTCGCGCCTGGCCGGCGCGAGACGGAAGGTGATGTCCTTCAGCACCTCCACCAGGATGCCGCCGAGACCGAAGGCCACGAGTTTGCCAAAGGCCGGGTCGGTCACCGCGCCGATGATCACTTCCTGGCCGCCCGTGAGCATCTGCTGCACCTGCACGCCCTCGATCGCCGCGCTGGCGTCGTAGCGGCGCGCGTTGGCGACGATGGTGGCGAAGGCCTCCTGCGCCTGCGCGGCGCTCTTGACGCCGACCACCACACCGCCGGCCTCCGTCTTGTGCAGGATCTGCGGCGAGACGATTTTCATCACTACCGGGAAACCGATGCTGCCGGCGAGGGTTGCCGCATCGGCAGCCGTCGCCGCGACGCCTTCCTTCGGCACTGCGATCCCATAGGCCTCGCACAGCGCCCTGGCCTGCGGCGCGGTGAGCGCACTGCGGCCCGCGGCCCTCGCCTCATCGAGCACTTTGCGAACCGTTGTCTTCCCGTGTCCCATGGCCGCTCCTGGATGCTGCTTAGCGTGCGCCGCCAGCGAGGCGCCTCAGATTACTTTTTCCGCGCGCAGCGCGCCGATTTCCGACTCGCTCAGGCCGAGCTCGGTGAGCACCTCGCGCGTGTGCTCGCCGAGCAGCGGTGAACGCTTCACCTCGGTGATGCTGTCGGACATCTTGATCGGATTGCCCACGCTCAGGTACTTGCCGCGCTTGGGGTGATCGACCTCGACGACGGTGCCGGTGGCGCGCAACGAGGGCTCGGCGGCCAGCTCCTCCATCGACAGGATCGGACCGCAGGGGATGTCATGCTTGTTGAACTCGTCCATGGCCTCGAACTTCGTCTTGGTCATCGTCCAGGCCTCGACGGTCGCGAACACCTGCTTCAGTCGCGGGAGGCGCGCCTCCGGCGTGGCGTAGTCCGGATCGGTGATCCACTCGTCCTTGCCGATTATCTTGCAGATCTCCTTCCACACCGGCGCCTGGGTGATGAAATACAGGTACGCATTGGGATCGCTCTCCCAGCCCTTGCACTTGATGATCCAGCCCGGCTGGCCGCCGCCGGAGGCGTTGCCTGCGCGCGGCACCGCGCTGCCGAACTTGGTGTCCGGGTACTGCGGGTACTCCTTCATGACGCCGGTGCGCGCCAGGCGCTGCTGGTCGCGCAGCTTCACGCGGCAGAGGTTGAGCACGCCGTCCTGCATGGCACACAGCACCCGCTGCCCGCGCCCGGTGCTCTTGCGCTGATACAGCGCCGCCACGATGCCGAGAGCCAGATGCAGCCCCGTGCCGCTGTCGCCGATCTGCGCGCCGGTCACCAGCGGCGGGCCGTCGTCGAAGCCGGTGGTCGAGGCTGAGCCGCCGGCGCACTGGGCGACGTTCTCGTAGACCTTGCAGTCCTCGTAGGGACCTGGGCCGAAGCCCTTGACCGAGGCGACGATCATCTTCGGGTTGAGCTGCTGGATACGCTCCCAGGTGAAGCCCATGCGATCGAGCGCGCCGGGAGCGAAGTTCTCCACCAGCACGTCGCAGTATCTCACCAGCCGCTCGAGCACCGCCTTGCCGCGTCGGTTCTTGGTATCGAGGGTGATGGAGCGCTTGTTGTGGTTCAGCATGGTGAAGTACAGGCTGTCCACCTCCGGAATGTCGCGCAGCTGCTCGCGGGTGATGTCGCCCGCGCCCGCGCGCTCGACCTTGATGACGTCGGCGCCGAACCAGGCCAGCAACTGCGTACAGGTCGGCCCGGACTGCACGTGGGTGAAGTCCAGGATGCGTACGCCGTCTAATGCCTTGCCCATGTGAAGTCCCCCGGGCGTCTCACTTGTACATGGTCTGGTTCTTCGTGCCGGGCGCGTACTCGCGCGGATCGACCCAGACGTTGATCACGGCCGAACGCTTGAGGCGCGCTACCGACTCGCGGGCGCGTTTGAGCGCGGGGGCGATCTGCGCCGGATCACGCACCTCCTCGCCGTAGCCGCCGAGCATCTCCGCGAACTTGCCGAACGGCACATCGCCCAGCAGGTTGCCGACATTGCCGCGCTCCTCGCCATATTTTGCCAGCTGCCCGTAGCGGATCTGGTTCATGGCGGAGTTGTTGCCGACCACGGCGATGTACGGCACGCCGAAGCGGTTCGCGGTCTCCATGTCGAAGGCGGTCATGCCGAAAGAGCCGTCGCCGTAGTAGCACAGCACTTCCTTGCTCGGGTGCGCGAGCCCGGCGGCGATGGCAAAGCCGGTGCCCACACCGAGCGAGCCGAGCGCGCCCGGATCCATCCACTGCCCGGGTCGGCGCGGGCGCACCGCCTGCGCGGAGATGGTCACCACATCGCCGCCGTCGCCGATGTAGATGGTGTTGTCGGCTAGGAACTCGTTGAGCTCGTAGGCGACGCGGTAAGGATGAATCGGTTGGTTGTTCGATTTGAACAGCGGCATGAGCTTCTCGGTCGCGGCGCTCTCGGCTTCCGCGAGCTTCTTCATCCACTGCTGCCGTGCCTGGCGCTTGTCCTGCTTCAGCCGTCCCGAGGCGGCCTGCAGCACCGCTCCGAGGATGGCGCCGGGGTGGCCCACGATCCCGAGATCGATATCGCGGTTCTTGCCGACGGTGCGATAGTCCATGTCGATCTGCACCAGCTTCAGCTTGGTGCTGATGCGCCGTCCGTAGCCCATGCGAAAGTCGAACGGCGTGCCGACGATCACCAGCACGTCGGCTTCCGCAAAGGCATTGCTGCGGGTGCGGTCGAAGTGATGCGGATCGCCCGGGGGCAGGAGCCCGCGGCTGCCGCCGTTGAAGTAGCCCGGGATGTCTAGCCCGCGCAGCAGCGCAATCGCTTCCTCGTGGCCGCGGGCGGTCCACACCTGCTGGCCGTAGAGGATCGCCGGGCGCTCGGAATTCACCAGGATGTCGGCGAGCTTCTCGATATCGCGCGGATCACCGAGCGAGCGTGTCGAGGCGCGGTAGTGGCCGGGCTTGGGCACGATCGCCTTGGTCGCATCCACCTCGCGATCGAGCACGTCGCGAGGAATCTCCAGGTACGCAGGTCCGGGCGCGCCGTTGAAGGCTTCACGCGCCGCCATCGAGATCATGTCGGCGACGCGCTCGGTGCTCGGCACCGTGGCGGCGAACTTGGTGATCGGCGACATCATGTCGACGTGCGGCAGATCCTGGAGCGAGCCCATCTTGTGCTGCGTGAGCGCGCCCTGTCCGCCGATGTGCAGCACCGGGCTCTCGGAGCGGAATGCGGTCGCAATTCCGGTCACGGCGTTGGTGCAGCCGGGGCCGGCGGTGGTGACCACGCAGCCGAGCTTGCCGGTCTGGCGCGCGTAGCCGTCGGCGGCGTGCGCGGCAACCTGCTCGTGACGCACGTCGATGATGCGGATGCCCTCGTCGATGCAACCGTCGTAGATGTCGATGATGTGGCCGCCGCAGAGGGTGAATATCGTATCGACCCCCTCGTTCTTCAGCGCCTTCGCGACCAGGTGGCCGCCGGAGACGACGCCCGCTTCACGGCTCTTGCGCTGCAGAGTGTTGTCTGCGGTAGTGGATGCGGGTGCCTGTGGTACGGGTGTTGCGGCGTTCATGATCTCTCCGAAGTCCTGTCACGACCCGGCCAGGGCGCAGCGCAGATCCGGTCTGCTGCTGCGCCCCGGGAGTCGAAGCGTCGTGGGCTTGCGTCCATTCTGCAGTTTGGTGCGCCCTCGCTCACAGGCGGGTCAATGGCCGGATGCCGGC
>CAVYXK010000004.1:0-420319 GCA_963772445.1 uncultured Pseudomonadota bacterium | reverse complement strand
CGCATTTCTCACAAACTCCAGGCAAAATCGAACTGGTGCCGTAACGTAATCGTGCTCCCGGCCAATTTGCCCGCTGCCGATCGTGTAGCCGCGTAGCGACTGATTTTGCGCGCGCGCCGCGTCGCGCCGCACCAGGCAGCGTTGCACGGGAGAGCGTATCGGACTATGCGCTGTCTGCTTCGTATCAGGCGGCAGCAGCCGCCGCGGTAAGCGCGGCGTGAGCGGCAGCGAACTCGCCCTGGTAGGGACAGGCCGAAGCCATCGCTACCTTGACCCGCCGCACGCTGATCCGCACCAACGCCCCCAATTTGAGCAGTTTAAGTCGTATCGTCCCGCAGGTGGCAGCAGCAAACTGTGTGTCCGCCAGCCCGATCCGGCGCAGCGCGCACAGCAGTACATAGGCCAGCGAGGCGAACCACAGGCGCAACTGATTGGCTCGCATGGTCGCCGTGGACGTGCGATCGGCGAACAGGTCGAGCTGGCACTCCTTGATCCGGTTCTCCATCTCACCGCGCGCACAATAGATCGTCTCGTAGAGATACCGCGCCGCCGCCTCGCCGCGCTTAAGCGAGGTCACCACGAAGCGGGGATTGGCCTCGTCCTGGGTCCATTCGGCCTTCGCCACCACTCGCCGCCGGCGGCTCCAGCTCTTCAGCGTGGACCAGCGGAAATCCTTGAAGCGACGCGCCGGTTTGCCGGTCTGCTTGGCCTCGGCCTGCGCCGCCGTCAACTCGGCTTTGATCTGCGCCACCAGCCGCTCGTTGCGCGCCAGGCCGAACAGGTAGTCCGCCCGATTGGCCTCGCACCACGCCATCAGTTCTTCGCGGGCGAAACCAAAGTCCGCCCGCAGCAGGATTCGTGTCTTCGGCCAGCGCGCCCGGATCTGGGCAACGATCCGTGATACCTCCTCAACCGCCCCGGCCGAGCCGTCGATGTCGGACTGCCGCAGCTTCGCCGCCAGCAGGTGTCGGCCGCAGAACACGTAAAGCGGCAGATAGCAGTAGCAGTCGTAATAGCCGTGGAAGAACCGACCTTCCTGATGTCCGTGCAGCGGATCATCGGTGGCGTCGAGATCGAGGATGATCTGCTTCGGCGGTTCGGCATGCGCGTCTAGGAACATATCGACGAACAGCCGCTCGATCGACGCCGTATCGGCGCTGATCTTGGCATAGCGGGAGGGCTCCGGCTGGCCCAGCTCCAGCCGGTTCAGCGTCGATTTGCCGGCCAGCGGCGCGCAGTCCGACCGGCGCGCCTCCAGCTTGCCGGCCAGCACCGCCAGCACCGGATCGTGGCGGAGCTGGTCGTGGTCGATCAGGTCTTCGTAGCCGAGCGCGATGCCGATGATCCGCTGGCTGACCAGGGTCGCCACATCGTGCTCGACGAAGGCTGGGTTGCGGGCGTCCTGGAAACACGCGGCAAACCGCCGGGTCAGGCCAATCACCTGGTCGGTCGCGCCGAGCAGCAGCGCCCCGGCATCCGAGGTCAGCGTTCCGCCGTCGAAGCCGGCCACCACTGCGCGGCCTTCTACAGGTGCAAAGGCGAACAGCTCTGCGCTACACTCTGTCTGCATCGGGGAAATCCTCCGTTCCACGAAAAACTTTGTTGGCACGATGATTTTCGCTGATTCGGAGCCCCGATGCACCTGATTCGGTGAGAAATGCGGGCTAGCCTCCTGAGCCGAAATTCCTCCGGAACTCTGGACTCGCGAGTTCTCCACGAGGGCGCGAATAAATCCGCATCGGCAGCCGAAGCTTGTTTTCTCGCCGCGATCGCTGCGGCCCAAGAACAGGGTGCGCTTTTGGGGGAGTTGCGGGCTGCACTGAGCCTTGCCCGCATGCGGACAGAACAGGACCGGCTGAGCGAAGCGAAGGAAGTTCTCGCTTCGGCTTACGATAAGTTCACCGAGGGCTTCGAGACTGCTGATCTTGTTTCGGCCAGGGATTTGCTGCACCAGTTGACGTGAGGCTCAGGATTTAAGGCGCAACAGCAACCCGCCGCGCGAGCCTCTTGACCACAGATCGGCGAGCAATCCGGGAGAGTCACCGACTGCGACACCCCGTCGGCTGCGCGCGCGTGGAATCGAGGCGCACGTCAAAAACGGAAGTGCGCTATCTCTCGTCGCAGCTCGGCCAGGGTGTTTCGAGGAATGGGGGCCCCTCGACCGTGCGCAGTGCTCCGAGGCGAGGTTCTTCCTGCTTGGCCTGTCGCAACGGCGCTTCTCGTCCTGTTGGCAGACTGAGTCCGCGATCCCGGGCGGCTGATCCGATGCGGCAGAAGAGCAACGGCGTCAGCTCGTCCAAATCGTGACGCATGGGTGTCGAAATCGTCTATCACGACCTCGTGAGGTGAGATACATAATGGGTCGGAATGGCCCCACCGCACTACGCCGCGCGCGTCTCCCGCTTGGTGGGACCAGGTAAGACGACGTTCTTCGAAGTCGAACTTCTGCCGCCAGACCGCCTGTCTGGGCAGGTGCCGGGGGAGAGGGTGCGGACCCTGATCCAAGAGGACTCGGATGCTCCACCGCAGCGTGTGGCCGCGAAAGCAAGAGAGGTGCTTGCGTCGGTGCTGAGGCGGAATAGTTTGGCATTATCAATCAACAGCCGGCCGAGCCCTCGCCTTCACCAAATGTCAAATCAACAGCCCCATGCTGAATGCGTTAACTCATGTGGGCGCACATTGCCATGTCCGCTTTAGCGTCGTTGCCTTCCTCGGTTTAGGTCCGGTTCAGCAAATGTTACCTATCTTCACAAAACGTAGGGCACGGGAACCCGCGCCACCGTAGACTGACCAAGTTCCCGGTCCCCACGGCACGGCGGACCAACTGGCACCGGGCATCGCAGGAAAAATTCATGCGCGCAGAGGAACAAGCTTCTGCTTACTTCCAGTCGTCTCAGGCCCTCAAAAGCGACGATCCGGCAGTCAGGCGTCCCGCCATATCGACGCTGATCGCTCTTGCGCAGCAAGCGGTGGCCCCCGTAAGCGCCCGCGCGAGTGCCGTCCTGACGAAGGAGTTTGGTCCGTTCGTCGTGACCGAGGGACTGTCGGGCTGCGCTGCCCCAATATCGGCTGTCCACCAGTGCGACGCAGAAGGCCGCGACTGCCGCGCGTGCGAATGGCTTTGGGATCCGCCCTCGGCCTCTGGCTCCGATTCGGCACTGGAACGCGATGCAAGATGGCCCAGCGAGCATGGCCGCGGCGATCTCCCGGGGGCGCTCGGGGTAGCGCTCGAGCGTCACGGAATCGATCGGCGTCTTTTCGGTGAGCCGACGCACGAAGCGCAGTACTTGCGTGCCGGCCGGGCCGATGTCGCCGGAGAGTTTGACGCTGGCGATGCGGCCCTCGGTCACGACGAAATAGAGCACGCCGGCGGCGTCGATACTGGCCGACACCGCCGACAGCACATAGCCGTCGGCACGGTAGCGGCGCAGGATGGCCTCGCGGATGCCTCAATCTTCGGCAGCGGAACGTCCGGACCGGTCAGGCCCTGGGTGAGCGTGGCGAATTCATCGGGCGGATAGGCGGTCACGCCCTCCACGACGACGCGCGTAACCCGGACCGGGCGGTTCGGGACCGGTGCGCCTGGGGCGATCGGCGGAGCCGGTACCGCCGGGGGCTGCGCCGGTGCGATCCGAGGCAGGGGCGAGCCTGGCGGAACCACTTGCAAATTTGGGGCTGCCGGGGACGGCACCTGGGCCATCGCAGGGACCGCGACGACGAAGAGCCAGAGACCCAGCCACGGGCCTGCCGGCGATCCCGCGCAGCAACGGCAGAGGCCGCTCGGCAGGCGGAACCGTCGCCAGTACGACACGTTGCGACTCCCCCTTCAGCCCAGCCGGTGTATTCCGCCAGTTTCCCGGCCAGCAAGCGTGCGACGGCGCATCGACCCGCTTCGACCGAGGCCAAATCAGGAGAGTTGCGCTTTGTTGCGTCCGTGCACGAGCAGCCGACGTCCGTGCCAAACGCGCCGTGGGGATTCGACCTGATGCTGAGGGCCGGCCAATTCGTTCACAACCGTGGCAATCCCCCATGACGGCGGCCACGAGGCGTGTTAGGCTTCCGTTTCCGGCTCCTTCGACGATGCGTTTCGCCTGACTACGAGGAGGGAACATGCCGCTCGACGACCTCAGTGGCCGTGGCCACAGCTTCCTGCTGACCGATGCCCCCGCTTGGGGCACGCTGACAGGAGCGCTCGCAAACCTCGGGATCACGCCGATCTCACTTGACGAACTGGATCGGCACCGGTTGGCGCAGGTGCGCGCCCATCCGGCAAGCTTCCTCTACCGGCACCGCTGGATCGCTCCATTGCTGACGGTGTCGAGCTTCGGCGTGAGCGTGGCGGGAGCGGCGGTGGTCGGAACCTCGGTGGCGGCGGTTTCGGTGATCCTCGCGGGGATGCTGCCGGCGCTGGCTGGCATCATCCTGGCGTCACGCAAGGTGCGGGGCGAAGCGTACTGGGTCGAGCGGCGGCTGTTCGAGCGCGACCTGGCGCTGGCGAAGGTTCCGCCGGCGATCGGCCGCATCGCGCGCACGGTGAAGCGAGAGTTTCCGCCGGCTCGGCTGATCCTGGGCGAACTCCGGCAGGACACCGTGGTGCTCGATCCGTATCTGATCGCAGAGTGCGGTGACGAGCGGGTGGTGCTGGGCATCTGGGACGGGGATCAGGTCATCGCCTGCGCCGGGCCGATGGCATTCCTTGCCGGGTGAGGGAAAGGCCCGTTAAGCTGATAAACTGCTGAGGTCCTGATTACACGGGACTCGCCCGTGTATGTGTCGCGAGTGTGTGCCCACGACGTGTGGCCGGCCGGGATGTGAGCGGCAGAGTTGGGTGCCGTCGATCTGCGCTAGCCTGGATTTCCACGGACCGGAAATCGCCTAACACGACAGGTTTCACATGCTAGTGGATCAGGCGGAGCGAACGGCCTTGCCACCATGGCACCAGGACGGGTTGGTCGATGAGTTCCGGAGGCGAGTACGATTGGAAGATGGGCGCGACGGTGGAAGCGCACTGTGACCTCGTCAGTGGCGATGGCGACGTTTGCCGGCATGTCGATCAAATCGCGGAAGATACGGCGGGCTTGGGCATCATCGTAGCCTCGCATGCGTCGGGCCATCAACCGGTAGAGGGCGCTGGCGAGGACGAGGAGCGCCATGTCGAAATCAACCTTGAAGCCGACTGAAGAGGAGAGCGCGTCGATGTGGAAGAAGCGTACGGCATCGGCGAGCGCATTTTCGATCAGCATGCGCTTGGCATAGCGAGTGATGAGGTTGCGGGCGCTGGCATGCCTGTCGTTGGTGACAAGGATAGTGGGTTCATCGTGGCCGAGATCCTTGATGAACAGTTGTCGGTAGGTGCGTTCGCGAAGGCAGACCTTCTGCTCGAAGACTTGGGGTGTGCGATATTTGCGACTGGGCAGGTTGAGCGTGATGGTGCGCCACGCCGATGCTGCCAGCTCATAGACTTCGGCCAGCAGGCCTTTGGAGCGCCGGCGCAGCGTCATAAAGGTGATCCCGGCGGCATCCAGCCGGTCGAGCCCTTCGTAAGTCGTGAGTTTGGAATCGAATACGAGGTGCTGCGGCACTTTGCCATGCTGACGCTTCCAGAACTCGATGAAACGGAAGATTTCCTCGGCCTCCTCACCCTTGCGAATGTCGGCGTTCGAGTAGCAGAACACCTGACTGTCGGCGTCCTGGGCGAGGAACGTGAGGATGCTGGGCTGACGGCGACTGCGCCTCGGCAGATAGTGGGTTTCGACCACCGGGTGTTCGCCGAAATAGGGCACGGAGTGGAAATCGAGGTTGATCGACTCCCCGCTGAAGAGCGCCTCTCCGGCCAACCGTTCGTGCCACAGAGCGAGCAACCGCGAGACGTTCTGCGGGGTGATCCGTGAGGAATACTCCGACAGGAAGCTCCTCTTCGGCATGACGTTGAGCCCGCAGAACAGCGCCAGGCCTTCGTCGGCAACCAGCGCCATGATATGGCTCTTCCGCTCAATGGCCCATAGCTTCAGAGCCAGCGAGGCGCGCAAAGCATGCGCGGCCGGGATCATGCGCGAGCCGGGGAGTTTGGCGCCGAGCGCCAGGGTGTCGGTGTTCAAACGCACCAGTTCGGCGATGAACAGGAACAGCCCCCCGACCCGTGTCGTGAACTCGCGCGGCGTGAGCGTGAAGCTGCGGATGTTGGCGACTGCCTCGGTGCTGGGCCCGGCTACGGCCGGACGCTCCTCGTCGAGCCGCCGCGGCAGCGGTGCGAACCCTTCCGCGGCGAGGACCTCGCGTACCGCAGTCGCACTGAGTGGCATTCCCCGTTCGGAAAGCGCCTGACTGATCTCGTAGACTGAGTAATTGCGTTTGCGCAGCGCCACGATCTGGTCATGGGCACGGCCCTTTCTGGGCTGCTCACGCCGACCCGGTCGGACGACGGCGAAGAAGTCTGGCAGTTCGCCGCGACGAAAGGCGTGGCAGAGCACCCGGAATGCGCCCGGTGAGTAGCCGAACCGTCGCGCCGCCGCGTCAGAGCCAATGCCTTCGAAGAAATAGGCGCGCAATGCCTCGTATTGGCGCTGCCGTGGGGTCGCCGGCCGGACGAAGAAGCGGCGGCACTTTATTAGGTCATATGGTGCTCTGATAGCCACTTGTGCACGGTGTCTAACCCCATATATAGTGTCAAGCGAGAAAGACGTGACAACCCCTGCGCCTGCCAGAGAAGGGCTATGGTGCTGCATTTTTGCATCAACCGATGGCGAGGCGGAATCCTGGCAGTCTTCCTTTGGCAAGGAGAAGACAACGTACAAATGGGCTATCAGCGCACCATCATGCATAACAAATCACGCAAAAAAGCGAGTTTTTAGAATTGCTTGACTCGCCCACCGTTAGGCGGGCTCGGCTCCGTGGAAATCCAGGCTAGCTGGGGCCGGGCGCATTCGGCTGCTGTCATTGCACAGCGATACGGATATCGACGCCCTTGTCGATGCCGTGGTCCACGTCTGGCAAAGGTTGACACTGCGCAATGCGGCGCGACCATCAGGCCATGACTGGCCTGGGGCTTCGAGCCACCCGCCTTCAGCAGCGGGCGGCCCCGATGTGGGATACGGCCCGATTGACGGAGGCGGTGAAGGCCGCCGGTCCGCCGCTGCTGTTCGGTCTTCGGCTCTGGGCTTCGGTTTGTCTCGCGCTCTATATCGCATTCTGGCTCGAACTCGACAATGCGTACTGGGCCGGTACCTCGGCGGCCATCGTTTGTCAGCCCCAGCTTGGGGCCTCCCTCCGCAAGGGCTGGTTCCGCATGATCGGCACCCTGATCGGTGCTGTCGCGATCGTTGTACTGACTGCTTGCTTTCCGCAAAACCGCGTCCTGTTTCTGATTGGCCTGGCCCTATGGGGCGCGGGCTGCGCTCTAGTCGCCACCCTGCTGCGCAACTTTGCGGCGTATGCGGCAGCGCTGGCCGGATATACGGCCGCGATCATTGCGAGCGACCAGCTCGGCGCGACCGGCGGCCCAAACGGGGACGCCTTCAATCTCGCCATCACTCGTGCGACCGAGATCTGCATCGGCATCGTCTGTGCCGGCATCGTCCTGGCCGCAACAGATTTCGGCGGCGCCCCACGCCAGCTCGCAAGGTTGATCGCTTCGCTCTCGGCCGAGATCACCGCCCGGTTTGCCACCACGTTAGCACTGGCCGGAGCTGAATTTGCCGAGACACAACAGGTTCGCCGCGAACTCGTCCGCCGAGTGATCGCACTTGACCCGGTCATCGACCAGGCGCTCGGCGAATTTCTCAATTGCGGTATCACTCGCCGGTACTGCAGAAGGCGATGGATGGTCTGTTTAGCGCCCTCGGCAGTTGGCGCACGGTGGCGGTTCTGCTCGCGCGGCTTCCGGGCGAGCGCGCTTCGCAAGAGGCGCGAGGCGTGCTCGCGCGCGTGCCGGCAGAGTTTCGCCAGGAGCCCGGTCATGGTGAACCGACGCCTTGGATCACCGGCCCGACTAATCTTCGCCAGATCTGTGATTTGGTCGTGCGAAGGCTGGTCGCGCTGCCCGCCGACACGCCGTCCCTGCGGCTGCTTGCTGATAAAACGGCCGCGGTGTTCGCCGGCATTTCTCTCGCGCTCGACGCGCTGGCGCTCCTGACTGCCGATCCTGCGCGATCCGTTCCTCGCTATGTGGGGGTCCGTCGTGTCCGCATACCAGATTGGCTTCCATCTTTGATCAACGCCGGGCGTGCGTTCGTCATAATCGGTGCCATGGAGATACTTTGGATCGTAACCCAATGGCCGAATGGTGCAGGAGCGATAACCTTCGCCGCGATCGGTGTCATTCTGCTCGCGCCGCGAGCCGACCAAGCCTACGCGGTAGCCCTGAGTTTCATGGTGGGCACCTGCCTCAGCGCAGTCTTCGCAGCGATCATCGCATTTGCGGTGTTGCCGGGGTCGGAGACCTTCGTCGCCTTCAGCCTCGCGATCGGCCTTGTCCTGGTTCCCGCCGGTGCCGGGATCGCGCAACCGTGGCAGGCGGCCGCATTTACTGCCATTGCCGCCAATTTTGTACCGCTTCTTGCGCCGGCGAACCAGATGAACTACGACACGGTTCAATTTTACAACAGCGCGCTGGCGATCGTCGGCGGATTGGCGGCCGCGACGCTGTCGTTTCGCCTGCTGCCGCCGCTATCGCCCGCGTTCCGGACGCGCCGTCTGCTGGCACTGACCTTGCGCGATTTACGCCGCCTCATTTCGCGCCCGATCCCGCGGACGACAGACGACTGGGAGGGCAAGGGGTACAGTCGGCTCTCGGCGTTGCCGGACCAGGCCACCCCACTGCAACGCGCGCGCCTCTCGGCAGCCCTGTCGCTGGGTTCTGCGATCATCCAGCTTCGTCGCATCGCTCTCGGACTCGGCGTGAACACCGACCTCGATACGGCGCTCAGGGCCCTGGCTCACGGCAACATCGCGGTCGCAATTTCCCGCCTTGCTTTCCTCGACAGCTCTCTCGTTGCGGCCGAGATGCCTGCCGCTCTGCACGCGCGCGCCTGGATCCTCGCGATCTCTGAGGTGCTGACGCAACACGCCGCGTACTTCGAGACCGGAGCAGCGGCATGAGTTTCAGCGAGATCAACCTGTTTGGTGTCTATGTCGCGCCGATCTCGGTCATCATGGTTGTTGCGTGGGTCATCACCATCGGTTTGCGACGGCTCGCGAATTGCGTTGGCCTGTTGAACTTCGTCTGGCACCCGTCGGCGTTCGTGTTCGCGGTTTATTTGATCGTGCTCTCCGCAATCACGCTGATCGTTGCCCGCTGGGTTTCGCCATGATCAGCGTCGAAACCAAAGCGAAGCGCGAGCCGGCCAGAGATGAGGTGGCAGCGGCAGAAACTCCCGAGCCGGTCGCGCGTGAAGTGTCGAGGCGGCGTCTGCGAATTGTTCCGCTGCTGATCACCTTGGCGACAATTGCAGTGGCGGCCTGGCTGAGTAGGGTAACGTGGGACGTTCTATATGGGGGCGCCATGGACGCGAGACGGCACCGTGCGCGATTATGTCGTAACGATGGCGCCGGAGGTTGCCGGCCGCATCGTCGAGCTGCCAGTCGCCGACAACCAATTTGTGCACAAGGGCGACCTGTTGATGCTCATTGACCCGATCAACTACAGGATCGCCGTGAACCTTGCCGAGGCAGCCGTACAGCAGGCTCAGGTCAATGCCCAAAACGCCGCGAGAGAGGCGGAACGCCGGCAGAACCTGAGCACGCTGGAGGTTACGGTCGAAGAAAAGCAGACCTACGAGAGCACCGCAGTGGCTACCCAAGCCCAGTATCAGCAGGCCCTCGCCAACCTGGCTCAGGCACGGGTGAATCTCGGGCGTACGGAGATCCGCTCCCCGGTCAATGGCTGGGTGACAAACCTGTTGGCACAGCTCGGTGATTACGCGACCGTAGGGCAAAACGAAATCTCTGTCGTTGACGCCGACTCGTTTTGGGTCGACGCCTATTTCGAGGAGACTGCTCTCGGCTCAATCCGCAAAGGCGACCCGGCCAGCATCAAGCTGATGGGCTACAGCCAGATTATCCGCGGCCACGTCGACAGCGTGGCCCGTGCCATCAACGTCGCAAACGCACAACCCAACGGGGAAGGGCTTGCTCTGGTGAACCCGATCTTTACCTGGGTCCGCCTGGCGCAGCGCATTCCCGTGCGCATCCATATCGATCACGTTCCAGCAGGCGTGCGGCTGGTTGCGGGAATGACTGCGACAGTTCAGATCGATGCTCAACCACAGGTCAACCCCTGATTGCGGCACCGGCCTCGACAGGAGGCACGGGGCGCACACGCTCACCAGTTGTTTACCGCAACCGCTTTCACTGCCTGGTCGCTTTTCGTCGAAATTGCCTCCTCTAATGGAAAGGCTTGATACTCAGCGGGCCTCGTAAGCACTTCAGCGGGCCTCGTAAGCACTAAGGAGCGCCTCGGCCGGCTCCAGCACCGGGCCTTCCGCAGGACTTCAGGTATGGCTACAGCCCCCGTCAAAATAGTAATGGACGGTAATCTCTCGCGGTATCTCCGAGAGATCCAGAGGCTACCCATCCTTTCTGCCGAAGAGGAGCTTGAGCTTGCGCGCCGGTGGCGCGATCGTCACGATGTAGAGGCCTCCCATAAGCTTGTGACCTCGCATCCGCGGCTCGTTGGCGAAGCCGAAATCCGCGACGCTGCGTATCGTCTGATCCCGTACCTCGCTCGTCTTTCTGCTCGTCGTGTTCGAGTATGCCCTCGCGGAAAACCTGCGGGTCATGGCAAGATGGCTTGAGCGGCTGTCTCTTTTCGTGTTTCCCGCAATCGGCGTTATTGCTGCGCTTGTGGCCGCCAGAAGCGTCCGTCTCCGCCGGGACGGTATCCCGTTCATCATGGTCGCGCTGACTTTCGCGGCGGCTTTCGCGACGCTGGCACTCTCGTTCTGGCCGTACATGATCCCATTCTCGATCACGATCGAAGAAGCCGCGGCGCCTCATTCCAGTCTGGCCTTCATGTTCTGGTTTGCGGGCATTATCGTTTTCCCGCTGATGCTCATCCACACCGCGATCAGCCTGACCGTCTTCCGCGGCAAGGTCAGGGCTTCAGAGGCACACTACTAGAAATCTCTACCGTAACCGGCTGAAGAGGGAGATCTTCAATGCGCATTGGGCTCCTCATCCCCTGTTTCATCGACGCCTTCTTCCCGGAAGTTGGGGTCGCGACTCTCGAACTTTGGAGCGCTTCGGCCATGAGGTCGTATACCGGCGCGACCAGACCTGCTGCGGGCAGCCGATGGCCGATACCGGCTTCAACGCCGAAGGCGCCGCCACGGAAGCCCTGTTCGTGCGCAACTTCTCCGGCTTCGATTACGTGGTGACGCCAGAGGGTCGCTGCGTCCACCATGTGCGCGACAATTTCGATGCTGTCGAGCAGACCGCGGCGGTAACGGAGCTTCGCGCGCGAACCTAGAGGCGATTTCGGTGGCTCTGTCCCGGCTTCGGCTCGCGGGAAGGCATGGGTCCATCCCTGCTGCAGCGCGATGTCCCCACGATGTTGCATACCCTCCTTGCGCGGTTGCGCAGCGCAAACGCCCCGGCAAACATGGCGATCATCCGCCATACCGCACTCAACCTGCTGTCCAAGACCCGCCCGACAACCAGCTTCAAGAACCGCCGCAAGCAGGCCGGCTGGAATATCGACTATCTGGAAAACCGTCGTCCGACACACCGCATGACCGTTCAAGCGATTCGCCTGGGCGTTGGCATCGCCGATTGACGCCGCCACCCGCCTGGCCGAGCATCGCGTGTTGCGAGAGCGTCCGGTAGAGGCACGCCGCACAGGGGGGAACGGCCATGCTGATGAAATTCGCGGCGGTACTGTCTGCTTGCTGGCTCCTGATGCTGACGCAACCGGGACCGGCCGCGGCGCAGGGCGGCAAGTACCACGAAGCCCCCGCGCTGGCGGAACAGGTGAAGGCCGGCAAGTTGCCGCCGGTCGAACAGCGGCTGCCCGAACAGCCGCTGGTGGTGCCTGTGGTCGAGAAGATCGGCCAATATGGCGGCGTCTGGCGCCGCGCCTTCCTGGGCCCGGCGGACGCCAACAACTATGTGCGCGTGGTCTACGATGGCCTGTTTCGCTTCAGCCCGAACGGCGCGGACATCGAACCGAAGATTGCCCTCGGCGCGAAGGCCTCGCCCGATTTCAAGGTCTGGACGATCCTGCTGCGAAAGGGTGCCCGCTGGTCCGATGGCGCCCCGTTCACCGCGGATGACATTATCTTCTGGTACAAGGACGTGCTGCTGAACAAGGACCTGACGCCTGCGGTGCCGACCTGGATGCAGAATGCCGATGGAACCGCCGCGAAAGTGGCGAAGCTCGACGACTACACGGTGCAGTTCACCTACGACCGGCCGGCAACGCTGTTCCTGTCGGAGGTCGCCAACCAGGATGGCCCAGATCAAAGCTACGCCATGTTCCTACCGGCGCATTATCTGAAGCAGTTCCACCCCGCCTACACCCCGATGGCAGATCTTGATAAGCTGGCGCAGGCGGCCAGCTTTAAGTCCTGGACCCAGCTATTTGCCGCCAAGGCCGCGGCGACATCGAATCCGGAACGCCCGACCATGGCGGCCTGGATGCCGGTTACGCGAGTGAGCGACCCGGTGTTCATCATCCGGCGCAATCCATACTATATCGGCGTCGATACGGCTGGGAACCAGCTTCCCTATATCGACGAGGTCCGCTTCACCTATTTCGCCGATCAGCAGGCGCTCAATCTGGCGGCCATTGCCGGCGACTTCGATATGCAGGCGCGGCACATCCTGATGACCAACTATCCGGTGCTGAAGGACCAGGAAGAAAAGACCGGGAAGTATCGCGTGCTGATATGGCCGACCTTCGGCGGGTCGGATGCGGTGGTGGCGTTCAACATGACCTACACGGCCGATCCGGTGATCGGCAAGCTGTTGGCGACGAAGGATTTCCGCATCGCGTTGTCCTATGCGATCAATCGCGACGAGATCGAGGAGTTGGTGTTCCTGGGCTTGGGTGAGGCGCGGCAAGCCGTGCCGGCGCCGTGGCATCCGTATTTCCCCGGTAAGGAATGGGCCCAGAAATACACCGAGTTCAAGCCCGACCTGGCGAACAAGATGCTCGACGCGCTCGGGCTGACGAAGCGCAACGCCCAGGGTGTGCGGCTGATGGCCAATGGCAAGCCGTTGACGATCGAGATCAACGTGGTGCCCGCGTTCGGTGCCTGGCCCGACGTGGGGCAGCTTGTCGCGAAGGATTGGCAGGCAGTTGGGGTCAATGCCGTGGTGCAGATCCGCGAGCGCGCGCTGGGCTTCAGCATGCGTGCCGCCAATGAGTTGGAGACCGAGATCTGGAATGAGGACACCACGGCGTTCCCGTTCACCGGAGGTTCCAAGCTCGATCCGCGCAACTCGCCGGGTCAGACGCTGACGTTGGGACCGCTGTACTACAAGTGGCTGACCTCGAACGGCAAGGAGGGTGTCGAGCCGACCGAGCCGCTCAAGCGGATCATGCAACTTATCGACACGGCACGCACCGTCGGACACGATGGCCAGGTGAAGGCGGCACAGGAATTGTTCCGTATCTGGGCGGACAATGTGTTCGAGATCGGTACTGTCGGGCTTACGCCGATGGTCCAGGGCGTCGTGGTGGTGAACAGCAAGATGCATAACGTGCCGACGACGATCGGCAATGACTGGCCGTTGCGTACCCCCGGCAATGCGCGCACCGAACAGTTCTTCTTCGCCAAGTGATCCGCTACATCATCCAGCGCCTGCTGCTGCTGCCGTTCCTGCTGCTGGTCTACTCGTTCGTCATATTCGCGATCATTCATGCTCCGCCAGGGGATTTCCTGACGTCCTACGTGGCGACACTGACGGCGACCGGTACCTCGATCACCGCCGATCAGATCAATGCCCTGCGCCACGAGTATGGCCTGGATCAGCCGTTCATCGTCCAGTACCCTGGTACTGGCTGCGCGATCTGCTGCACGGCAATTTCGGCCTGTCGCTCGAGTATCAGCGGCCCAATGCGGATCTGATCAAGGAGCAGCTTGGGCTGACCGTGGCACTGGCGGCGATGGCGTTCGTGTTGACCTGGCTGATCGCGGTGCCGGTCGGAATCTATTCGGCGACGCATCAGCGCTCGGTGTTCGACCATCTGTTCACGGTGATCAACTACGTGGGCGTGGCAACGCCAAACTTCATGCTGGCGCTGATCCTGATGTGGATCGCCTTCGCGCATTTCGGCATCAGTATCACCGGGCTGTTCTCCTCGGCTTATGTCGAGGCGCCTTGGAGCATGGCGCGGGTGATCGATCTGCTGCAGCACATATGGCTGCCGGCCTTGGTGCTGGCCATCGCCGGCACGGCGCGGCTGACGCGCATTATGCGGGCCAACCTGCTGGATGAACTGAACAAGCCGTACGTGGTGACGGCGCGGGCGAAGGGGATGCGCGAGTGGCGGCTGGTGTGGCGCTATCCGGTGCGACTGGCGCTTAATCCGCTGGTCAGTACGATCGGCTGGTACCTGCCGCAACTGTTCTCCGGCAGCCTGATCGTTGCCACGGTGATGAACTTGCAGAACATCGGTCCGCTGCTGCTGCGGGCACTGATCAACCAGGACATGTACCTGGCCGGTGGGATCCTGCTGATCTATTCGTTCTTGACCATCTTGGGCACGCTGCTATCGGACATCGCGCTCGTGATGATGGACCCGCGCATCCGGATGGAGATCTAGCAGCATGTCCGACGTGGCCGCCGTCGGCGTCGCGGTCGAGGACCGGATCGCTGTTGCATCGAACTGGAAGCTGGTGTGGTGGCGGTTCCGCAGGCACCATCTGGCAATGGTCAGCGCTTGCATTCTGATCTGTCTGTATCTTGTGGTGCTGTGCCCGGAGTTCTTCAGTACGCAGAATCCGGAACAAACCGATGCGCGCCAGGCATTCATTCCGGTGCAGACACTGCATTTTTTCGATGACGGCTTGAACCCCTGGGTTCCGGAGATCGCCGGCAAGCGCAATCCGGTGACGCTGCGGATGGAATGGACCACCGACCCGGAACGAAAAGTGCATGTGCGCTTCTTCACGCGAGGCGAACCGTATCGGGTGCTTGGCCTGTTCGAGACCGACATTCACCTGATCGAGGCCGCCGATCCCGGCCAGCGCATCTTCCTGCTCGGTTCCGACCGGCTCGGGCGTGATCAGTGGTCGCGCATCATGCGCGGCACACAGACCTCGATGACCGTCGGCCTGGTTGCCGTGACGCTCAGCGTCGTGTTCGGCGTCGTGCTCGGCGGCATCTCCGGCTATTTCGGCGGCGTGATCGATATGGTGATCCAGCGGCTGATCGAGCTGTTGCAATCGGTGCCGACCATCCCGATCTGGCTGGCGCTGTCGGCCGCGCTGCCGCGCGACTGGACGCCGATCCAGGTGTTCTTCGCCATTACCGTGATCCTGTCGCTGATCGGCTGGACCACGCTCGCCCGCGAGGTCCGCGGCCGTTTTCTCGCGCTGCGCGAGGAGGACTTCGTGCTGGCCGCGCGGCTGGCCGGTTGCAGCCGGATGCGCATCATTCTGCGCCACATGGTACCTACCTTCCTCAGCCACATCATCGCCACCAGCTCGCTCGCCATTCCGGTGATGATCATCAACGAGAACGTCGCTTTCCTTCCTCGGCCTCGGCATCCGCCCGCCGGCTATAAGCTGGGGCGTGCTGCTGCAGGAGGCGCAGAACATCCAGACGCTGGCGCTGGCGCCGTGGCTGCTCATCCCGGGGCTGATTGTCATCGTCACAGTGCTGGCGTTCAACCTGGTGGGCGACGGGCTGCGCGATGCCGCCGATCCCTACAGCCACTGAGCCGCTGTTGCAGGTGCGCGACTTGCGCGTGGCGTTCCGCATGGACGAAGGCACGGTGCGCGCGGTCGACGGCGTAAGCTTCGATGTGTTCCCCAGCCAGGTCGTTGGCATCGTCGGCGAGAGCGGCTGCGGCAAGAGCGTGACGATGCGCGCGATCCTGCAACTGATCGACCCGCCGGGCCGCATCACCGGCGGCGAGATTCTGTATCGCCAGGGCGCAACGCCCATCGACCTTGCACGCCTCCCGCCGCGTGGCCGCATGATGCGCGCGCTGCGCGGCGCGGAGATCGCGCTGATCCCGCAGGAACCGATGGCGGCATTCAGCCCGGTGCACACGGTTGGCGAGCAGATCATCGAGGCGATCAAGCTGCACGAGCGCCCGGACGGCCGCCCGATCGGCCGCGAGCAGGCTCGCGCTATGACCGTGGAGCTGTTTCGCGACGTCGGCATCGCGATGGCCGAGCAGCGGATCGATGCGTTTTCGTGGCAATTGTCCGGCGGCCTGCGCCAGCGCGCGATGATCGCGATGGCGCTGTCGTGCAAGCCGCGCCTGCTGATCGCCGACGAACCGACCACGGCGATCGACGTGACGACGCAGGCGCAGATCCTCGCCCTGCTGCGCGCATTGCAGCACAAATGCCAGACCGCGATCATCTTCATCACGCACGATCTAGGGGTGATCGCGCAGATGGCGAACTACGTGGTCGTGATGTATCTGGGCCGCATCATGGAAGAGGGTCCGGTGGACGACATCTTCCACGCGCCGATGCACCCGTACACCAGGGCGCTGCTGCGCTCGATCCCCAGCTTGCAGACCGAGACCCGCGCGGCGCTGCCGGTGATCGCCGGTACCCTGCCACATCCGTTCAACCGCCCGCCTGGCTGTCCGTTCCATCCGCGTTGCGAAGACATCATGCGCGAGCGCTGCTCCATCGCCGTTCCCGCGCTGCATTCGCTCGGTCCGCGACGCGCGGTGAGCTGCTTCCTGCACGGCGACCTGGCCGAACCGGCATGATCGCGCCGCTGCTCGAGCTGCGTGGCCTGCGGAAATACTTTCCGATCGCCAAGGGTCTGCTGCTGCGTCGCGTCACCGGCCAGGTGCGCGCGGTCGATGACGTGAGCTTCACGATCCACGAGGGCGAAACGCTCGGCCTGGTGGGCGAAAGCGGCTGCGGCAAGACGACGACATCACGCTGCATTCTGCGCGCGATCGACCCCACCGGCGGACAGATCCTGTATCGCACCGGCAGCGATACGGTGGTCGATCTGGCGCCGATGCCGCCGGCGGAGCTGGCGCCGCTGCGCAAAGAGATCCAGATGATCTTCCAGGATCCGTTCGGGTCACTCAATCCGCGCATGACGCTGTTCGACAATGTCGGCGAGCCGCTGCTGGTGAACGGCATGCGCAGCCGGAGGGAACGGATGGACCGCGTCGCGGACCTGCTGCGGCTGGTGGGACTGCGGCCGGAGTTCATGCACCGCTTCCCGCACGCGTTCAGCGGCGGGCAGCGGCAGCGCATCGGCATTGCGCGCGCGCTGGCCACCGGTCCGCGGCTGGTGGTGGCGGACGAGCCGGTGTCCGCGCTCGATGTGTCGGTGCAGGCGCAGGTGCTGAACCTGCTGCTGGAGTTGCAGTCGCGGCTGCGGCTGACCTTCCTGTTCGTGGCGCACGATCTGTCGGTGGTGCGGCACATCAGCGACCGCGTCGCGGTGATGTATGTCGGGCAATTGGTGGAACTGGCCCCCACCGCGGCGATCTTCCGCCGCCCGCGGCATCCCTATACGGCAGCGCTGATGCGCGCGGTGCCGGTGCCCGATCCGCGCGTATCCGGCGACGATGGGATTCTGCGCGGCGAAGTCCCGAGCCCTGCATCACCGCCGTCCGGCTGCTACTTTCATCCGCGCTGCGTTTTCGCCGAGGACCGGTGCAGGCGAGAGGCGCCGGCGTTGCAGGAGGTGGCGCCGGGGCACTTCGCGCGCTGCCACTTTGCGGCGGAGTTGGCGCTGGGGGGCGGGTAACGCCGCCGTTGTCGTTGCATCTCCTGCCACGAAAATATTCGGAAGCCGAGGGCATCGCTCCGCATCGTCATGGCCGGTCCTTACCGGCCATAACGTGGGAAGGCCGGCCATGATGGGGTCGAGGCTGGCCGCGACGTAGGGAAGATGGCCGGCGTGACGACTCGCGGGAGTAGCGCCGAATCGGGACGGCGGGGCTGGCCGTGGGCCGGCCCCGTGCGTGCTTGTGTGGGTCGATGGTGCCTCAACTGGCACGGCCCCCTCCCCCAACCCACTCCCGCAAGGGGAGGGGGCACTCGCTAGGGTGGGCCGGTGCAGGCGGGAGCTGGGGATTGCAGGGGCGGCGCCGGCCATGGGGGGAACGCGATGATGGGCTAGCCGGCAAATGGAGTGGGACTGAAGCTGGGGCTGTCGCTGGGGCTAGGGCCGCCGGTGAGAACGGCAGAGCGCCGCTTGCGTTGGTTCGGGAGCGCGAGAGTGGCGAGATTGCCGCCGTACTCGATGAGAGCGAGGCACAGTTCGTCCCACGTCGCACGCTTCATCTGGCCAGGCACGATGCCGAGATCGAGGCAGATCTCGACGAGGACGGCGCCGATCGGGCGGCGGCGGTCCTTGGCGAGGATTTCCTCGGGCGTGGGCAGGCGGGCGAGGCACGGATCCTCGGCCGGGGCAGCCGGCTTGGCGGCGCGCGGCTTGCGTGGGGACGGCAGGCGGATGGCCATAGGCTTCAGGTCCTGGCCGCGGGCGGCGCGCCGGCTGAGCCTGGCTTCGAGCGCGGCGGCGCGGAGCAGACCGCGGGCAATGCGGGCGAGGATCCGTGCGAAATCGGTGGTGCCGAAGGTTATGGCGAGGAAGGCGAAGCAGGGGAGGACATGCGGGTCGGCGGTGTGCTGGCGCAGCGTGTCGGCGAGGTTCTGGCCGTAGGCGATGAGCGTGCGGACGAGGCCGAGGACCTGGCCGATGCGAGGCGGCACGGCCCGATGGGGGGCGGGTTGGACGGCGGCGACCGGGGCGGTGGCGGCGGTGTCGAACACGAACGGAACAAGAACACAGAACGCGGGCGATGTCAAGGAATATTTTCATGGGCGTGCCGACGTGCGGTGGACCGCGGTGCGTGAGGCGGACGCACTGGACCACGGCTGTCCGGTTGAATTTTTCACTGGACGAGGCCTACCCCTTGATTTTCCTCGCTCGCCAAAGCGGCCGCCGTCGCTCGAGAGATAGGCACAGGATTTGCGCGCATTCGCTCGGTTGGCTTTGTGTCGCCGGCCGGTCAACGGGGTCCGTCATCGGGTAGGGGTCAGCATCAGGAATGAGAATTGTATGGGTAACAATTCCTAAAGAATCCAGCGAGCGCGCCCGGTGATGGCCGAACGCGCCCGCCTCGGGCTCCGCCTCGGGGAAGAGGCAACGGAGCCGGGGTCAGCATGGCGCGCGCCGGTTGCCGACCGATGAACGGCACAGCCTGCGGTAGGCCGTGACCGCAAAGAGGTTCTGTGGAGTTGGAATCGAACGAGCGCGCCAGGGGCCAACCAAGCGCGCTCGCCTCGGCGCTCCGCCTCGGTGGGCCAGGACGGAGCCGACATCAGCATGGCACGCATGGGTTGCTGATCTGTGAAGCCGCCACCTTCGGTTGTAGAGGCGGCATGGTGGTCGTTGCTACAATGACTGCTCGAAAGCAGACATAGCCGAAAAGGTGACCAGCATCGTCAACGATGTGCGTGCCATTAACCATTCGAGCTGTATTGATCCGCGCGGGTCTCCAAAGGACGATCGGCTAGTTGACAGTCTCCCGCTCGGTTGTGAAATAGAAGAACGTCTCCAGAGCTCTGATGCGGGCGCTGTCGCCATGCGGCGGCAGAATTCGACCGGGTGCGGCGGCGGCAGAGAACAGTATTGCGCTGGATTGGGTGAGCACGAACGTTTGCGCGTTCACCGAGCGACGAGGCCGGGAACCTTGCTCGCCGGGTTGAGCGCAAGGTGCGGCGCGTCTCGCTGCTCTCCCCGGCGGAGATCGACATGGCGGGTCTTGTAGAGGAGGCCGGCTTTGCTCAGCCCGATTGCCACGCGAAGACAGTTACCGGTTCTTGCTCCGTGCAGCTCCAGGTCGGGCGTGCCGGGCTCGGCTGAAGCGCTCATGCGGCGGTCACGCGCTCTGCGAGCGCCGCAAGCTTGGCGTCCAGCTTCCGGGCGGCCGCGTTGAGCTCGGGGTTGCCGAGGCGCTCCACGAGCGACGACGGTCGATCATAGCCAAGCCGCGTGTGCCCATCCGTGCCTTCGTAGATGACCAGACGGACGGGGACGTTCAAAGCCGCACCGATGTCATGCAGCAGCATCGTGGCGGCGATCATGGGATTGCCGATCGTGTACTGCCGCACTTTTGCTGGGAACCCCATCAGCGTCAGGAAGCCGCCGTGGTTGAGGGACAGGAAGCGCATGAAGCCGCTATCGGCTTCGAAATTTCTGGTCCGCTCCTCGAAGTCCTCCTTGTCCTTGGCCGATGCGATCTCGCTCGCATATTTTCCGTCTGTGACGTCGCCGGTCACTTTCTCCAGCGCCGCCACGACATTGTCGAACGGCTGGTCGCTAACGTACTCGATATGCTCGACCTGGAATTGATCACTCGTGTTGGTCTGCATGTGTCTACCTCCTGCGAGTTTCGATTTCGATTAGGCTGAGAAAAAATGTTGGGGCCGGACCTAGCGGTGCAGGTGGTCCTTCGCGCGATCCAGGATTTCCGATGACAGAGCGCTGTCCGCCACGACACGAGCCAACGTCATGGCGCCGATCATCGTGGAGAGGGCAACGATGGCGTCGCCGCGCGCTTCCTCGCGGTCCGGCGTGTCGCCGGCAAGCGTGACAAAGAGCCTCTCGAGCACCTCCGTCGCCACGACCTTTGTTCCCTTCCCGGACCGCGCCATTTCGCTTCCCAGGGCGGCGAAGGGGCAGATGGGCGTCCGGGAATCGCGGTGAGAGGTCGACAGATAACCGTCGACGGCGGCATTAAGGCCGCCCTTCGCCATGTTCCGACCGATGGTCGCAATCGCCTTCTCTCCCGCTGCGGAGAGGGCTTCCCAGACCAAGTGCTCCTTGTTGCGGAAGTGGCGATAGAACCCGCCATGGGTCAGGCCCGCCGCCGCCATCATGTCGGCGAGACTCGCTTCTGCGATCCCGGTGCGCCGGATGAGATCTGCGGCGGCGGCCACAATCGCTTCGCGGGTCTGCGCGGCTTCCAGCTTCGACTTTCTCACCGGCTGACCTTTCTGACAGGCCCCCAAACGGCGATCTTGACAAGTTAGATGATAGCAGACATCTATTGAGATGTCCGGTCACATCTAAATAGGGGTTAGAACCGTAGGAGTCCAGAGAATGTCCGATTTGCGTTTCCTCATCACCGGTACCACAGGAGCAACCAGCGGCGCGGCTGCGGCTCAGCTTCTCGAACAGGGCCGGCAGGTCCGCGCCTTCGTCCATCGCGGGGACGAGCGGTCCGAACACCTTCGCAGGCTCGGGGCGGAGGTCGTCGTTGGCGACCTGCTCGATTTCGACGCTGTCCGCAACGCCCTTATCTGATCTATTCGTTCGAGTTGTCAGGTGACTTCGACGCCGAGCCAGGATCGAGCCGCGTGAAGGCCAGGGTGCTCACGGTCAATTTCGCCGACGCAGAATTCTATCGAGACAGCCTTCAGACGCTGCAGCGTGATCTCGCACAGTCCGCGGTGGCCGGTTCATTGTGCGTGCCGTCTCGGATGGCTCGGTCGGGCACATGTCGATGACCCATCCGGCTCTTTGGGCCGACCAGGTACGCGAACTTCGTCGCGTGGCTCAGTGCGAGCTGATTTTCCGCACTGGCGCCCTCCGCGACTTGCAGCATTGTTTAGCAACCATGGTGGTGAACCATGCAATACCGTCACGATGCAGATGCCCCGAGCGAGCCGGATCCGCATCCGCTTGACACGGTGATCTGGCGAGCGCTTACGGGCGTCCAGGAGAGTCTCGCCGAGGGCGACGAGCGGGCCCGCCGCTATCCGGCGGCCGTTGCGCCCTTCGCTGCGACGGTCGACACCGAGCCTGCCTCGTTCCGGTCGCTGCTGGCTTTGGTCGGCGGCGATAACCGGATCGCGTTGTTCACGACCGAAGGGGTTGAGCCTCCGTCTGCGTTCTCGGTGGTCCGGCGAGACTCTGTCGACCAGATGGTATTGGAGGATGCCGGTGCTTGTGCAGCGCAGCCTGGGGCCCCGATCGTGGCCCTTGGGGTCGCCGATGTTCCCGAGATGCTCGCGCTCGCGAGTGTGACGCAACCTGGGCCTTTCGGTTCGCGGACCATCGAGCTGGGCCACTACATCGGAATTCGTCGGCAAGGCGTGTTGGTCGCCATGGCCGGCGAGCGCATGCGCCTCGACGGGTTCACCGAGATCAGCGCGGTGTGCGTGGAACCGGCGCATCGCGGACACGGTTTCGCAGCGGACCTCGTCAGATCGCTGGCCTCATCGATAGCAGCGCGGTCGGAAATCCCGTTTCTGCATGTCTTCAGCTCAAACCATGCGGCTATCGCCCTCTACCGCAAGTTGGGCTTTACCCTTCGACGGCGGATGCATCTCGCGGTGCTCACACGAGCGGTAGCTGGGTGACATTCCCGACCCATCGTCCATCGTGTCGGGCCGGAGATCACCCTCGCATTTACGCAACCTCAACCATCCACTCAGGAGATGAATGATGAGCACGCAGACCTTCTTGGTAATCGGCGCGACCGGTAGGACCGGTCAACATACAGTCCAACATCTTCTTGAAAAAGGTCACGCGGTCCGCGCGATGGTCCACAAGGAGGACGAACGCTCGGAGGCACTTCGAGGCACGGGCGCGGAGGTCGTGATCGGTGAACTGTTGGAGCACGACGACGTAATCCGAGCGGCAGCCGGCACGAGCGCGGCTTATTTTTGCTATCCTGTTAGCCCGGGAACTCATTCAAGCAACGGCGTATTTTGCCGATGCGGCCAAGCGGGCGGCGCTCAAAGTCGTTGTAAACATGTCGCAGATTTCAGCGAGGGAAGATTCCGAAAGCCATGCCGCACGCGACCACTGGATCGCCGAACGTCTTTTCGACTGGTCTGGCGTTCCCACCGTCCACATCCGTCCGACTTTCTTCTCGGAATGGCTGTTGTTCCCGTTTATGCGCTCGACCATTGTCGAAAAGGGCATCATCGATCTGCCGTATGGCAACGGGCGCCATGCTCCAATTGCTGGGGAGGACCAGGCGCGGGTTATCGCGACCATCCTGGCAGAGCCAGCCGCTCATGTCGGGAAGACCTATCCCCTCTGCGGACCAATTGAGCTGGATCAGGCCGGAATTGCCGCGGCCATCACGGAGGTGCTGGGCCGCAAGATCAGCTACCGGCCGCTGACCATTCCTCAATATCGGGAGCGTCTCGAGAAGGCAGGCTTGCCTGAGTTCATGATCCAGCATTTCTGCGCGATCGCCCTCGACTATCAGAACGGCCTCTTCTCAGGTGAAGACAAGTTCATCGCCAAACTGACCGGTAAGCCGCCGATGACCGTGCAGGATTTTGTGGCTTCGCATCGAGAAGCCTTCAAGACGGCGAGCGCTGCTGGGTGACATTGTTGTCGCCGGCACCGCGTCTTTCAAAGAGGTGGAGTTGCCAGCCACAACAACACCTCTGGCGTTGGTGGTCGATAGCCAGCTTCGCCGACGCGTTCGGCGCAGCCAGAGCAGCGCTGGTTTGCGTCCGACCTGCGGGTTCGGTTCGAGCAAGAGGGCCTTGCGATAGGCAGCGTGCGGCGCAGGCGGTGCTCGTACGGAAGAGCAGTCAGCTGAGGAATTCTCGTCGGGCAGTAGGGGCTCGAGTGAACGTCCGTTTCTGGCGATTTTCACCCGAGAACGGACGGTCCGGTTTCGGCCAACTCTGGCCGCGAAGCGAATGTCCGGAGTTGCAGCATCGATGCCCGAAGGCGGACTGGCCGCATTCCACCGAAGCGGTCATTGGACGAGGCGACCTCGCTCGCTTGGCGGTACGGCGACAGCATGACCCGCAAGGATGAGACAAAAGATTTCATCCGCTTCGCGCTATGTTAATACCAGCTGACTGAAAGATTGACTCTCGGGGCGAGCCCAGTCCGGGCGCCGCAATGGCCGGCCTTGTGCCTCGGGGAACCGCGGAAAGTCGTGGATGGCCGGGCCAAGCCCTGGCCGGGGATGGCGCGGCCGAGGCCCGATCGACGCAGTTATTCCGCGGCGGATCCTAAGCGCCTTTGATGTTGACCCTTGCCCGGCGAAAGGCGGCGGAATACGCTTCGCTTTTCCGCCCTACCGCACTGCTGGACCGGCGCGGACGCCGCCGCGCCGAGGCCGTCGTTGCCGATCGCTCCGGCCTGATCATCGCGCCATCCGGTCAGACGGTGATCACCACGTAGTCGTGTTCGACAGAAATCGGCACAGTTTCGGCTGCGAACGGACCTTTAGCGAGGGTCTCGCCAGGTTCGACCTCGACCGCATAGGTACGCGCGTGCACGCTGTCCGGGTCACACCAGGACTGGCCCGTGCGGATGTCGAACTCCCAGCAATGCCACGGACAGCGCAGCATTTCGCCCTGGCGGGTCAGCCGGTATTCGCCCGGCAGCGGCGCTTCAAGGCGGCTCAGGATCTTGCCGCGGCAGAGCGGGGCGCCCTGGTGCGGGCAGCGGTTGATCAGCGCGAAGAATTCCCGGTTGACGTTGAATATGCCAATCTCGCGCCCCTTGACCGTCACAATCTTGCATTCGCCCGGCGCGATCTCGTCGACCGTGGCGACAACATGCCTGCTCATGGGTTAGTCTAGATTGTACACGGCGCGGGCGTTGTCCCGGTAGATCATTTGCTTCCAGGCCTCCGGCAGGGCGACCTTGAACGCGAAGCGCGGATCGTCCTGGTCCCAGTGCGGATAGTCGGTGGAGAACATGATCCGATCGGGACCGATCCATTGCAGCGTCGACAGCATGTCCTGCGGGCGCTCCGGCTCCTCGATCGGCTGCGTGGTCAGCCAGATGTTCTGCCGGACGTACTCCGACGGCTTCTGCCGCAGGAACGGCACTTCCTCGCGTAGCCGCTTGTAGTGCTTGTCGAGCCGCCAGCACAGCGCCGGCAGCCAGGCGAAGCCGCCTTCGACCAGCACCACTTTCAGGTTCGGAATGTGTTCGAACACGCCCTCGCACACCAGGCTGGTCACCAGCGTCTGCATGGTCTGCACGTAGGACGGATGTTCCTCGTGGTAGAACGACGGCCAGCCGCCGCCGGTGGACGCATGGCCACTAGTGCCGCCGAGATGCAGTGACACCGGAAAGCCGTTCGCGGCGCAAGCCTCCAGGATCGGCCAGTAGCGGCGGCGGCCGAGGGGCTCGAGCCCGCGCGGCGGGATCTGCACCTGCACGAACCGGCGGTCGCCGGCCCGCTTCTCGATCTCGGCGATGGCGGCCTGCTGGTGCTCGACGGTCACCAGCACCGAGGCTTTCAGGCGCGGATCGGGGTCGCACCATCGCGCAAGCTGCCATTCGTTGACGGCCGTGGCCATTGCGGCACCGAATTCGATGTTCCGCTCGCCCCCGGCCCCGCCGACCAGCGGCGCCAGCAACCCGTAGGCGACATCGAACAGGTCCAGCAGTTGCCGCTGCATGAACGGCAGGTCCGAGCCCGGATGGCTGCCGTCCGGTGGCCAGGCATCCATCCGCTGGCCGTTGCCCGGCGACATGCGCGGATAGTTCGACGCCTTGCCGAGGCCCTGCCGCGTGCGTCCGCCGATGCTCCGCCGGTGCGCGCGCCAGCGCTCCGGCAGGAAGGCATCGAATTCCGCCGGCGTCTTGTAGAACGGATGCACATCACAATCGATGAAGCCGGTGAAGCTTTGGCTGCTGCTGTCGGGCCGGCGATCCAGCACCGTTACGTTCATGGCATCGTCTCCAGTTTCCGGCGCGTCCGTCGCATCAGGACAGGCGCGAATAGGTTTCCAGCGGGTTGTCGATCAGGATCTTCCTGACGAGCGCGTGCGGCAAGCCGTCCGGCACGGCATCTGTGCCCTCGAAGTGCCAATGCGGATAGTCGGTCGAGAACAGCAGCATCTCGTCGCAGCCGATCTCCTCGATGATGGTCTGCACCTTGCTTTGCTCGTCGGGGTCGTCGAACGGCTGGATGGTCAGGCGCACATGCTCGCGAATGATGTCCGAGGGCGCGCGGTCGATCCAGGGGGTTTCCGCGCGCACGCCGCGCCATGTCTTGTTGATGCGCCACAGATAGGCGGGCAGCCAGGTCACGCCCGATTCGATCAGCACCACCTTGAGGCGGGGAAATTTCACGAATACCCCTTCGGTGACCAGGCTGTTCAGCGCGGCGGCAAAGCCTGGCGCCTGCGAAACGTAATCCTCGAGATAGTACCGAGGGCCAGCCGATTGCGCTGGGCGGGTGCAGCAGGGCGCTGCCGGCGTGGATGCCGATCGGCAGGCCGTGCCGTTCCGCGGCGCGATAGATCGGCCAGTTCTGCCGGCGTCCCAGCGGCAGTTCGGTCATCGCCAGCATGAGCACCTGGACGAAGCGCTGGTCGGCGGCGCAGCGTTCGATCTCCTCGGCGGCCAGCTCGGCGCTGCACACCGGCACGACGATGGAGGCACGCAGCCGCGGGTCGCGGTCGAGCCACTCCGCGGCGATCCATTTGTTCACCCCGCGGCACAACGCCGCGGCCAGGTCCTCGCTGTGCATGATCTGCGCGCCGTTCAGCACGTTGCAGATCGCGAAGCGCGATCGAAATGCGTCCAGCACGTGGGCGCGGACAAGGTCGAAATCGGCACCGGGCATGCCGCTTGACGGGCGCCAGTCCGGCCGGCTGTTCAGCGGCGCCGACGACGGATAAGCGCTGAGTTCCAGGTTGTCCGCGTCGATGCCGCGCCGGATGATATGTTCGCGCCAGTAGGCATCCAGGTACGGCAGCAGCACGCGCGTGCTGGGTATCGCCGGATGGATGTCGCAATCGATCGGTTGCATCGAGGCAGGGGTCACCACGTCTTGCTTTCGTTCAGCGCCGGTCGGCGCGCGCGGACCGGCTCCGTGGATGGACTCGTAAGTGGTTACCGGGCGCCTGTCCACCTTGGGTTCGTGCGCGGGACGTTGCTGCGGTGTTGGCATCTGGTGGCCTTCGATCGACGCTTCTGTAAGCGCTGACAAAACTCGCCGAAGCAGCCGACACGGGAGAGCATGCAAAGTCGCGGGGAGGCGGATCGTGCATCCTTCCGCGGCGCATGCATCGCACTCCTTGACGCCGCCCTGGAGAGGCGATTTCGGTGGCTCTGTCTTGGCTTCGGCCCGCGGAAAGGCATGGGTCCATCCCTGCCGCAGCGCGATGTCCGCACGACTTTGCATACTCTCCCACAAAGCGCGCCTTCGACCGCCTCGCCACCAGCTCGAAGCGATACTCGGCTTCAAACGCCCCGCATCGACAAAACGATATTGCCGAAGCTCGACGAGCTCCAAAACTTTCTCTGATGCCCATCCCGTATGTGCCAACACCTTCCGCCTTCACGGGCGCTTTCACAACATGCGCCAACGGCCATCGCGCTCGGCATCTTGGAAGCCGCGTAAACGGAATGCTCCGCAGCCTGAGTCACGACTGATGCGCAAGGCGGGATAGCTGACAACTTACCCTGGCACCTAAACGCCGTCTCATATTACTCCGAGTCCGAATAATTGTGTGCGGTACTCGGGAGGCTCGACACAATGGACCGGATCGTGGTAATCCGCGCATCGGGGTGAAAACATTCCGGCCATGAGAATGAAAACAGTCGAGATTATCTATCGATACAGCGCGCGGACTTCGCCAACGCGATCGCGACCACTAGACGCAGACTCTGCTCAGCGTCGTCTGGACGAAGGCAATCGGGCCTTCGCTGATCTTTTGGAAGGATTGACCGAGGGCGACGGTACGGCACGTCGCATTGTGGAGGTTGACCTGCGTGATCTCGGCCTCCGGCCTGGCGATGGCCAACCCGGGCAGCGCCCTTACGCCGCCGTCCTCGGCTGCTCGGACGCACGGGTTCCAATCGAACTTATTTTTAATGAAGGACCCAACGATCTTTTCGTGGTCCGCGTTGCCGGCAATGGCCTTGGCGGCGAAGTGCTTGGGAGCCTGCGATATGCGATCGATCACCTGAGGGACAGCCTACGGCTTGTCGTCGTTCTGGGCCATAGCGGTTGCGGCGCAATATCAGCCGCAGTCAACGTTTTCCTCGAGCCGGCCGGATATCTGGCGCTCGCAACGGATCATACACTTCGCGAAGTGCTCGATCGTCAGCTCATTGTTGTTCAAACTTCTGCCAGAAAACTTGCGAACACGTTTGGCCCCGATGTGACGCTAAATCCTCAATACCGCGAGGCACTGATCGAAACCTCGATCGTCACCAACGCGGCGCTTGCCGCCCATACCGTGCAGCAGCAACTCGAATCGCTTGGTGCGCGCGACTTGCGTGCGTTCTATGGCATTTATCTTCTGGGTAGCCGCGAAGTGTGGGCGCCCGCGGATGTCGCCGGGAGATCGATCGGCTTGGCTGAGGCACCCCGTGATCTCGCCGCGTTTATTCGGCTGGGTGACGCGATAGTGCGGTCCGACCGGATCGCGTCACTTCTCAAGCTGGACTGATCACTCCGGACGTTGGCAGCTGCTGTCCCGATCAGCATAATCTCGACTTGCCGGTTCTTCGCCCGCCCCTTGAGCGTGTCGTTCGAGGCAACGGGGTGATTGTCGCCGAAGCCCTGGGCTTCGCGCGGGCGCGGCCTTCGGTCGCGCCAGCTGCGCCCGTGCCCCACAATGGGAACTGCGGCATCGCTTCGAAGCTGTTGAAGGGCGCCGCTATGCCGGGGCTTCTCAGCCAACACGTGATTCATGGCGTCAGAATTGACCATGTCCCGCCTCGACCTGCGCCTGACGCCGCGCGGCCGTTTGGTGGCTGAGGCCGCCGACGACGCGCCAGACTTCGACCTCCGCAGCCCGCCGGTGCGACGGTGGCGGTCCATTCGCGCACGGCGGTCGAGGATGGCAAGCGTGCTTGTTCGCTGCGTCTCGTCGCCGCCGGTTGCGTCTTGGCGGCGGAGCTAGGCCGACATGGCAGGGCCGCAGATTTCGAAGTCTCGGAATGGTGACGGCTGAAATAGCCGGCGATGCCAGAGACCGTTACAAAATCGCTCCACGAACTCGTCGGCAAGCTCAAGGTCGAAGGTGTCCTCGAGATGGATCGCCAGCCGCAGTCGTCCGAACCGGCCCAGCGCCAGATCGTCGACGAGCCAAGGGACGGGTGACACCTCGATGGGATCGATAGAGGTGGTGCGCTCGATGGCGAGGGCCACTAGCTCCCACCACGCTCCCCTTCATAAGGCACAGCCGCCTGCAGCGCCCGCACCGCCACCGCCAGCACCAGCCCCGTCATCAATATCCCCGTGGCGCCAATGACGATCGACAGCGTGCGCGTTACGCCGGAGGTCGGCACCATATCGCCATATCCGATGGTCAGCCCAGTCACGAACGCAAAATAGATGCCTTTCCACATGCCCCAGCGCTCGATTTCCCCTACCGCGATGCCGAGGATCACCTTCAGCAGCAGAAGCACCGAAATGATTGGCCAGGCGATGCGCAAGCCAACTCCGAACGCGCGGTAGAATACTTGCCGCGTGGCGATTTCTGAGCGGTCAAACATGGGCCGCCCCTGCCGCTGGATCTACTGTCTCCAAAACGCCCTCTAGTGCCCTGAGTGGTTCATGCCGCGGGGTATAGCCTCTTCAGCTTAACGCGAGCGTCGGCGGTGGTGAACTGCCAATCCGGCGTGACGTGGGTGTTGTTGCGGCTGCGCTGCCAAGCGGCGACTTCCGCGATCAAGGTTTGCTTGCCCGGGATACGCCCGATCGAGGCACTCAGCCGACAGGTACGGTCCGACCTGATCGCGTCGCTTCTCAAGCTGGACTGATCACTCCGGACGTTGGCAGCTGCCGTCCTTGCCCGGCTGGTGCAGATCTTGGAATGATTGTCCTGCCCGGTGCTGCCAGCCCTGAAATCGTGCTGTGGCGGACATCGTAGCTGCGAGCGATGTCCGCGACTGGCGGGCATAGACGATCCTTCCAAATTCCGTCTCTGCCCGAGTTCCTCTGTTACTCGTTCGTCACGTCGACACGTGACCATGTCAGGTCGGGGTCGAAGGTCGTCATTTCCGCAGCGATGCGCGCCGTTTCGGATCCGAGGTCTTTCTGGTACACATCGCCGTCCGGGCCGACGATGAACGTCATGATCCCGCTCGACCCGAACAGCGCCGGCCAAGCGATCAACGCGAAACCGCCGGCCATACGGCCTGACTGGATGTAACTCTTGGCACCGCCATCTCCGTTTGGACCTTGTGCCTTGAGGATGCGGAAATAGTAGCCTTCGTACGGGATCGGCTTGCCGCCGACCAGTTCGCCCGGATAACCCGCGTCCTGCGCCGCATCGATCAGGGGCCCCAGCGGGCTTTCGGTCTCGCCCGCGGCCACCGGCCAGTAAAGGCCGTCGTGGCGCCCGGACGTGCTGACCAGGCGCGTCGCGTAGAACCCGCTTCCGGTTGCCTGCTTAGCGCGATCGAAATAATCGTGCTGCGCATCGACGCAGGCGAGCAGCGTACGGATCGCCGACAACTCGTTCCGGCCGATGCGGCGGTCGACGATCCCCTGTTCACCAGCCTTCGTGTCGAAGGTCCAGCGCCCATTGCTCTCGACGAGCGGGATCGGAAGCTGCCAGTCGTTGGGACCGACATCCAGCTCGGCGCGCCCGGGGCTTTTTTGGTCGATCGTGTGCTTCTCGTCGTAGAGGGCAACGAAGCGCTCATGGAGTTCCCGGTCGGCATACCGATCACCGGAGTCGATGACGCGGTCGGCCTCCGGTCCCAGGATAGCTCGCAAGTCGGCCTCCCGGTTGTCGCGCAGGGCCGCAACGAACGCGTTCACCGCTTCCTCGGCGGATGCGAAGCTCCGCTGGGATTCGGGCGTGTTCGCGGGCGCCGCCTGAGCGACCGAGAGCGAGAGGATCGCAGCAAAAATCGAGCAACCCCAGCTCTTCGGCGTTCCCATCGATGACCTCCTAACGCCGCCCGCCGCCGCCACGTCCACCGCCGCCACGTCCACCGCCGCCACCACGTCCACCGCCGCCGCGCGCGCCGCCCCCGGATGATCGCTGCTGATTGAACGATCGGCTCTGCGCGCCGCGCTGTCCGGCCTGCCCAGCTTGTCGTCCGCTGTTCATAGTACCAAACGCGCCGCCCGGCCGTTGCGCACCGGTGCGCTGGACTCCGCCAGCGGGCCGCTGGGTCGCCCTCCCGGCGCCTCCGGCCCCGCCCGGCCGGCCCGCGCCTCCTACGCCGCCGGGCCCACCCGGTCGGCCCGCGCTCCCTACGCCTCCGGCCCCGCCCGGCCGGCCCGCGCCTCCTACGCCGCCGGGCCCACCCGGTCGGCCCGCGCCCCCTACGCCTCCGGGCCCGCCCGGCCGGCCCGCGCTCGCTACACCTCCGGGCCCACCCGGTCGGCCCGCGCCCCCTCCAGGCCCACCCGGTCCGCCCGCGCTCCCTACGCCTCCGGGCCCACCCGGTCGGCCCGCGCCCCCTACACCTCCGGGCCCACCCGGTCCGCCCGCGTTCCCGACACCTCCGGGCCCACCCGGTCGCCCAGCGCCACCCACGCCACCCACGCCTCCGGGGCCACCCGGCCGGCCCACGCCGCCGACACCGCCGGCGCGGGTCGGGGGCCGCACTGCGCTGCCTGGTACGGAGACTTGCGAACGGCCGGGAAGCCCCACCGGTCCGCCAGGCGGGCGCGAGAAGTTGGCGGGTCGCCCGCCGGCTGAGCCGGCACTCCAACGGGATGAGGCAATCTGCGACCGGTTCGCGTTGATCGAGTTGAATTGGTTGACGTTGACGTTGGCGTATCCGCCGCCCCACCCCGGCCGCGCCCAGCCCCATAGCCCGCCAACGACCGCTGCGCCGGCCGCGAATGCGAGGCCGGTGGCCAACGCAGTGCCGAAATAGTAGCCGGACGGCGGGGCCGCGTAGTAGGGCGGATATGACGGGTAGGGCCATGACGAACCGTACACCGTTGCCGGATTGTAGCTCGGCACGTAGACGGTGTCCGGCTGCGCCGGCTCGATGACGAGCATCTCCTGCTGCGTCGGGGCCTGGTTGCTACCCGGCGGTGGCTCGGTCGTTACCTGCTCGGTGCTCACAACCTGCTGGGGAGACGATTCCAGCTTGCCGTTCGCCTGCGCCAGGCGGCGAAGGCGCTGCACCGCAGCGAACACGTCCGCCTGCTGCGTCGCGAACGCATAACCGAGCTGCTGTAACCAGGTCAGATTGCTGTTCAAGGTCGCGAGGACGACCGGGAACGGCACCAGCGACTTCACGCTCGGGTCCCACGACTCGGCTTCCAGGGCCTTCACCAACGCGTCGCCGGACAGTGACTTGTGCGCCGGGTCCTCCACCCAGCGCGCCGCTGCCACAACTTCGAGCGGGAACGTCGAGGCCATCAGGATTTGGGTCAGCAGGTCGTCGGGGTAGAGCGCGATCGAGGCCACCAGCGCGTCGAGCTGTTCCGAGTTGAACGGCTGGGTCGTGGCCGGCTGGGCGGTGGCGGCCGGGGGCGTCTGGGCCGGCACGTCGAGAGGGAACGTCGCGTTGAGGATCAGGCTACTCGCCAGAATCCTCGTGAACCGGCCCGCGATAAAGGTGCTGAGGGTCATAACTGCTCGAGATGCGGCGACTTTAGGAGTTGTAAATGCCGCCGCTAGCAGTTGTAAACGCCCGCTGCGCAACGCCGCGTCGTACGCCGCGCCACCCCAGCCACGCTGACAGGGGTGAGCGGACGCCCGACGACGGCCTGGGCGGTCGAGACGAAGCTGTGTAGACCCGGCACCAAAAGCCGCCCTCCGAATTGGAGCCCCAAAAACCCGATGGCGCCGGCCACCAGAACGATGCTAAGCCGTTTCGACGTGGTCATCGGGATCCTCCAACCGCAAAAATCTTCGGCAATTCATCGGTATCAAGGTCTTTCAAGTCCATCTTTTTGGCGTTCGTTGTGTTGTTAAAGCTGAAATCACTGGATGTGACCTCATTGCCGGTCTTCCAGTCGCTGATCTGGACGCTGTATTCCGGTGCATCGCCCACGAGCTTGGAAGTGATGACATATCGGCATGGATAGGGACGGGCTCCCTGCGCGATCCAGATTTGCCAATCGACTTCCTTGGTTCGAAAAGCGAAGTGATCGCATTCGACGCCGCCGATCACACCGCTGCCGAGATCCTTTACATCGATGACCGACGGCATCAGTTCATCGTACATATCCGACTGAAGCAAGTCTGCGCCGGGGACCGGCCTATTGTACTTGTCCCGCAACACATCGATCAGATGGTCGATTGAGCCGGGCACATCGACCTGGCCATAGAGGTTGGCGTTCTTGCCGAGCAACGACAGCGTCTTGCCGTCAAAAACCACCTCAACGTCGGCGAACCCGCCATGGCGGGTAACGCGGATCTTGTCCGGCCGGTTGAGAGTCACCGTCCCGGAACTCGCCAAATCGAGCTTCTGGTTGTCCTTAGTGACGATCTCAAGGTCGGTGTCGAAGGAGAACGATATGACCTTTTGTGCGGCCACATAGTCGGACATCGCTTTCACCTGGCTCTTTGCTGTTGCCTCATCGGCTCTCGCGCCTAAGGGCGTTCCTGACCCAATCATCAAAGCCAGCGCTGCCGTAGATATGGTAGCCGCAGGGATACTCACAGATTTTCGGACCAACTTGATCATGTAACGATGCTCCACCAAGTTATCGTGTGCCAACTCAAGGCGCCCGGTACCCTCGATCAATCACCTCCCCTACTGGCGATCTTGCGCGATCAGCATTGATCTAGATCAATGGGACATCGTGCACCGAACGCGTCGTTTACGGCTCGAGCCCGGTGGCGCCGACGGAAGAACCAACGCCAAGCTCCCTGGCCCAACATGTGTCTCTATTTGCCCGACAGGGTGATGTTGACGCCGCCTGGAGCCAAGGTCAGACGCACACCCTGAGCTGTCGTGATCCCATCGATCACGACACCGTTTTGGTTACTTAGGGTCATCACGGAGCCTCCACCTGCGAGAGTTGCGCCCGCAGTGACGGAGACGTAATTGCCACTGAAATCGGCAACGTTTCGCAGGTTGTGCACTGTTCCGGTACCGCTGACTCGTGTTACGCCGACATCGATCACCGACAGCCCGCTGATCCCAAACGGGTACTGCATGCCACGGAACGTCAGGACACCATTCCCCCACTGGTAGCCGATACCGACCGCGACAGCCCCCCCGGTGAAGGTAACGGTCCCATCTGTTGTCCCTGCAGCGGCTGGCGCCGGTGCTGCGGGAGGTTGCGGAGCGCAGCCGGCCATTACGGTGAAGCTGGAAACTACCAGTCCGAGGACTGAACGGCGAACCCATGTGCATTGCGTCACGCTTGCCTCCTTTCTTTATGTTCATCGTCTGCGGTCTCGGTGGGCGTTTCCCAGATGAACGGGCTACCCGGACGTCCCGATCGCAGCTTACCGGTAATTTAGGTGGCGCGCCATTGTGCTACGCGCCTCATGTTCTTCCTCCACTCTTATGCGACCCGCCTGTTCGCGGCAAACCACAGTACAGCACCGCACAGGGCGAAAGGATATCCAAAATTGGCAAAACCAGCCTCCTTTCCGGTCGCGGCCAGGTTTTTCAACAACCGCCTCTACTACCATGCTTTGGTCACCGACGCACGCGCGGCGGCGGCGGCCTTGTCGGCGTCCTCCAGCAACGTATAGGCAACGCTCGAACGGCATCGGGCAAATAGGCAGCGCGAAGCCGGTGGTTTTGAACGTGAGAACCTGTCGTCCCGATGCAAAGGGGGGGCCTCTAAGCGGCGCGCGGTCGAGGCTCCGAAGCGCGCCTGTCCACGTGGGACAGGCGCGCGGTTGGACCCGCTCCTGCCGTGCATCTGTCAGGCCAGCAGCGCCACGATCACGGTACCCCACAACGCCAGCAGGACATTGCCGACCGCATAGGAGACGCCATAGCCAAGCGTGGGGACAGAGCTCTTTGCCGCTTCCTGAACCGCCGCGAGAGCAGGGGTGGCAGTGCCCGCACCGGCACAGACGCCCAGAAGAATCCCAGGATGCATCTTGAAGAGCCGATGCCCCACGAGGATACCGACCACGTGGGGAACAATCACCGTGACGATGCCGGCGATGACGAGAGAGAGCCGCTGGTCTGCAATCCCCGCACGAAGTCCGGTCCGGCAGCCAGACCAACCACCGCGACGAAGCCAGTGAGACCCAAAGATTCGAAAATCCACAGCGTTGGGGTTGGAATGCGGCCAATCAACGGCCGAAGTGAGTGGAACCAGCCCCAGAGCAGGCCGCCAAGCAGGACGCCGACGCTGAGCGAGAAGCCGATTTCCAGTTTGCCGAAGGCCAGTGCGGGAATGCCGATGAGCGCGCCAACGACGATGCCGGCGGAGACGAACACCATATCAGTGGTTTCCTCCGGACGATCGGCAACGCCCATGGCGCTGACCGCAGCTTCCACGTGCCGCTGGGTGCCGACCACGGTGAGGATGTCGCCGCGCTGCACTGTCAGTTCCGCTTCGATCGGCATTTCGATCCTGTTGCGCAGCACCCGGTGAAGATAAACGCCGCGGGCGAAGGGTTCTTCCGAAAGATCGCTCAGAGTTTCGCCATCGACATGAGCGTTGGTGACGAATATGTCCACCTGCTCGGCCGGCACGTCCAGCAGTTCCGGGTCCTCAACTTCCGGCAAGCTGGGGTCCACCTGCTGCACCAGGACGCCGCGCCGCCCTGAGATGGCGGCGACGTCGCCGGCGCGGAGCACCGTGTTGGCATCAGCTTCGATGATCTTGCCATCACGGCGGACGCGTTCGACAAAGAAGCGCTCGTCGGGCAGGATGTCTTCGACCGATTTGCCAATAAAATTGCTTCCTTCGGGGATGCTGTACGAACGAAGTTCGATGCGCCGATAGGCGGAGACAATACCCGGCTGTTTGCGACCGCCGCCAGCCATGCGTGCTTCGTATTCAGCGCATTCCTTCGCGAGATCAACGCCCATCAGCCGAGGCGCGATCTGCGACAGGAACCAGGCGGCACCGACGACGCCGATCAGGTAAGTGACCGCAAAGGCGACGGGAATGTGGTTGGTCATTACCGTGCGCGCGGCATCACCGATATCCAACCGGCTGATGGCGTCGCCGGTGGTGCCTATCGTGGCTAACTCGGTGAGCGCACCAGCGATCACGCCGCCAGCAGTTCCGGGATCGTAGCCGAATACACGGGCAACAAGATAGGCGGTAAGCAGGCCGGTGACAGCGATGATGGCGGAGATGGCGGCCTGGGCTAATCCGTCCTTGCGCAATCCCTGAAAGAACTGCGGGCCGCAACGGTAGCCGATGGAGAACAGGAACAGCACGAAGAAGCACTGCTTGACCTCAGGCGAGACCTTGATCCCAAGTTGGCCAACAAGCACGCCCGCAAGGAGCGTGCCTGTGACGGCGCCGAGCGAGAAGCCGCGGAAGCGCAGTCTCCCCAACATGTAACCGATGGCCAAGGTCAGGAAGAACGCGACCTCTGTGTGCTGACGTAAGGCGTCGACGAACCAACTGATCATGACACCCTCTTTGGGGCGCGGTACTCAGCCCTTTGCCCGCTTCGCCGCCTCGTATTCCCGAACATAGCCGGTGGCGACGGCACGAACCGCTCGGCCGATATTGGCGTAAGCCTCATCGTCCAGATTTGCGAACGACACCCGTGCAGACCAGTTTGGGGCGGCGAAACCGCCCCCGTTCAGCAGCACGATGCCGTGTTCCTCGGCGAGGCGGAACACGATGTCGAGCGGATGAACGTTGGCCTTCACATAGGCCAGCACCTCCGGTGACACGTTGTTCTTCAGCCAGAACTCCAGATCGAACAGGCCGTAATAGGCGTCATAGGTTGGCCACGCCTTGATATCGAGCCCGAGACTTTCGACGGCGAGGCGGAAACGGTGATGCACGATCTCCATGCAGGCCTTCTGGTATTCCTTGCCCTCGTCCATAAGTTCGAACAGCGAGAACATGGTCATCATCACCTGCTGCGGCAGGGATAGGCCGGCAGTGTGGTTGAGCGCAACATCGCGGCTGTCGGCTACGATCCTATCGATGAATTTTACGTCGCGCGGCGTGAGCGTGAGCCCCCCATACCGTCGATCCAGCGCTTCTTTGATGCTCTCGGGATGCCCGCCGATCATCTGGTCGATGAGATTGTCTTGATGCAGGGCGATGACGCCCAGCCGCCAACCGGTGCAGCCGAAGTACTTCGAGTACCGAGTAGACTCCGATCGTGTTGTGCGGCAGCGCGCCCAGCAGCGAGCGAAAGCCGTGAATGAATGTGCCGTAAACGTCATCGGTGAGGAGGATCAGGTCGGGGCGCTTCGTCTTTACGATTTGAACCAGCAGATCTATTGAGTTGGCATCGAGCGCGACACCGGTCGGGTTGCCGGGATTAACCAGGAAGAACGCCTTGACTTTTGGATCCTCAAGCTGTCGAAAATCTGCTGCGGTGAACTGGTAGGTATCCTCGCGCTCGGCGCGGATGTTGACGATGTTCAGGCCGTAGTCCTCGAGATGCGGCATTTCGAGGTAAGGCGTGAAGATCGGCACGCCGAGGGCGATCGTATCCCCAGGATTGAGCAGACGCGCGGCCTTTAGAGACTTGAAGATATAGCACATCGCAGCGGTACCGCCCTCGACCGCGTAGAGATCGAACTTGCCGCTCGGGCGCGGCTCGCCGCACATCGCCCACATCAGGTATTCGTGGACAATCTGCTCGTTGTGGACGAGCATACGATCAGGCACCGGATAGTTATCGCCGATGATGCTGTCCACCAGCTCATGCACGAACGCGTCGGGCTTGAAGCTGAATCTTTTGATAGCGTAGTGGACCATTGAACCAAGGAACGCGGCGCCCGGGCTGTCGGTGTGATGCGCGAGCCACGCGTCGAGGCGGGCAGCGATACCCGGAGCCTGCGGCATTCCGCCCACGCCCGCGGGCAGATCCATGGCTCGCTTGCTCTCGGTGATTGCGAACTGACCGAGCAGGAAGAATGCCTCACGCGGCTTCGTCGCGATCCAATTTGGGTTGCCACGGCCAGCGTTGAGGAAGGCAAGGTTGGATTGCGAGCTGGTGCGCCTGGCGATCTTGATCAGTTCGTCCTTGACCTCGAACGGGCCCAGCGTCTCGTATTTGCGGAGGCTGATGGTTGTCATAGGAATCTCCGGAACACTTGTGGGTGATGGGGATCAGGGGTGCGATATCATGCCATCAACATCACGATCACCATCCCCCAGATGGTCAGGAGCGTGTTGCCGACTGCGTACGTCACGGTATAGCCGAGGGCTGGTACCTGGCTCTTGGCGTTCTCGCAGACCATGCCCAACGCAGCTGTGGTGGTGCGCGCACCGGCGCAGCAGCCCAGCAGGATCGCCGGGTCGAAGCGGAACAGAAACTTGCCTACGTACATTGCCAGGATCAGCGGCACCGAGGTAGCGACGACACCCCACAGGAACAGGCTGATGCCCTGGGTTTGCAGCCCGGCGACGAAGCCTGGACCGGCCGAAATGCCAACCACGGCGATGAAGACGTTGAGGCCGACCGAGTTCATGAACCACACGGTCGAGGAAGGGATGCGTCCGAAGGTTGGCCTAACCGAGCGCAGCCAGCCGAACACCAGGCCGGCAATCAGCGCGCCCCCCGCAGTGGAAAGTGTCAGGGGCACGCCGCCCACCTTCAGCACCAAGGCACCGATCAGCGCACCCAATGTGATTGCACCGCCGATAAAGGCAACGTCCGCGACATCGCCTGCACGATCGGGAACACCCAGCAGCTCTGTCGCCGCGGCAACGTCCTGCGGCCGGCCTACGATGGTGAGAATATCGCCACGGTCCACCCGCGTGTTAGGCAGGATCGGAATGACGGTCGCGATGGCGCCACGCACGATCCGGCGTAGGTAGACGCCGCGGGCAGCAGGCAGCGAGGCAAGTTCAGCCAGCGTCTTGCCGTCCACTTCCTTGTTCGTAACGTACACATCGACGCCTTCCACCGGCAGGTTGAGCAGCTCGGCATCGTTGACCTCCTGCGCGGCCGGCCCGAGTACTCCCACCAGCACGTCGCGCGGACCGGCAACCGCGACAATGTCGCCTTCTTGCAGGACGGTGTCTGCGATGGCGTCCTCTATCTTGCCGTTGCGTCGGATCCGTTGGATGAAGACGCGCGCGCCGCTCACCAGCGCTTCGGCCCCCACCACCGTCAGGCCGACGGCGCGACCGCCGGTTGCCACGCGGAAGGCTCGCAGCTCCCACCGATGCCAAGCCGAGCCGGCACCGCCCATCTCCACCGCGCCGCCCTGCCGCGCTTCATATGCTTTGCACGCCGCGACCAGGTCGATGCCAAGCATCTTCGGCCCGAAAATGGCGAGTAAGACTGCCGAGCCCACTGTGCCAAAGATGTAAGTCACAGCGTAGGCTATCGGCATCGCATTCAGCAGGGCCTTCGCCTGATCCGGCGGCGTACCAAGGCGATTGATAGCGTCGGTCGCGAGTCCCATCGAGGCGGAGATTGTCTGCGATCCGGCGTACAAACCGGCCGCGTAGCCGAGGTCGTAACCGGCAAGTTTGGCGACTATGACCGGCGCGGCCAGACAGAACACGCAGACGACAGCGGCGAAGAGCGCCTGCGGTATTCCGTCTGAAGCAATGCCGCGCACGAACTGCGGTCCGACGCCGTAGCCGACAGCAAACAGGAAAATGAGGAAGAAGACCGACTTCACCTGCGGCGAGACCGTGATGCCGAGCTGCCCTATCACCACGGCCGCGATGAGAGTCGAGGTGACAGCGCCGAGGCCGATGCCTCGATAGCTGAAGCTGCCAACATAGTAGCCGATGGCCAGCGACAAAAAGATAGCGAGTTCAGGATAGTGTCTGAGTGTCGCAGCAAACCATTCGAACATGAGCATGTCCCCCTACGCCGCCTGGGCCCGAACGAGTTTGGCCAACGCGTCGGGATGAACCAGCTTCAGCCCTTCCGCGGCGTTGTATCCGTGGATTTCCTTCACATCGAGCTTGCGCATGAAGTCGATTGTCTCGCGCGTCAGCACCTGGCCTGGCACCATAATCGGGAAGCCTGGTGGGTAGGGAATGACGAAGTTTGCCGACACCAACGTCGGGCCGTCCTGCAACCGGCGGTCAATCTCCTTGTCATTCAGCCTGATGTGCTCGCAGCCGTTCGCATTGTATGCGGCATAGAAGCCGCCACGAATGTCGCCCTCGGGAGTACCCACACCGGCCTCGTGGCGGAAGGCATCGTGGAAGCTACTGAAGTTCGGCAGGTCGGGAACGTCCGTCATCAGGCTCTTCACGCGCACCGCAAACTCCTCGCGCTCGCCTTCGCCTTGCGCCAGCCGTTCATCTATCTTGCGGCTGATTTCCATCAGCACTCGGATCAGATGCGCCACGTCACTACGAGTGTTGTTGATGTTCGACTGCAGCAGGACGCTGTTGCGGGAGGTTTTGTTGATCTGGATGTTGTATTGGCTAGCCAGCAGATTCTTGAACTGGGTTCCATCGTAACCCGCGGTGCCGCAAACGAGTGTCATCCGCGTGGGATCGAGGCAGAACTCATCCTCATGGATGCTGCGCAATGCACTGGCCCAGTTGGCGCCTGGTGCGAGATAATCGACGAAGCCCGTCTGCCGGTACTCCACAGGGATCATTCCATCGGCACCAAGCACGTGGAAGTACTTGGAAATCAGCGGATGCCGGTTCACCTCACGCCGAATCACGAGCGCGATCTCGATGGCATTCATCACCAAGCCGTAGCCCTCAAGCTCCATCTGCCGCCGTGCGACATCCAGGCTGGCAATCAGTTGCTGGTTCGGGCTGGTGGACGCGTGCGTGAACACCGCCTCGTGGAACATCTCTTCCACTTTGCGGTAGTCCACATCCTTGACCAGGATCATCGAGCCCTGCCGCAGGGCGGACATCGACTTGTGCGTCGAATTCGTCTGATAGACGCGCAGCCGTACCTTTCGCGGATCTGGCACAAGCCGGGTATCCAGCAGTGCGGCATCCGACGGATTGTTGCCCAGTTCGGCACGCTGCCGCTCGTAGGCCTCGACGCTCTTCGGGTCGTGCAGCCACGCATCGATGTCGGCGGCCGCACCCATCGCAGTACGCGGGCGCAGGAACGGCGACCAGCGCGCGAAGCCGAACCAGGCCTCATCCCACAGGAAGATGAGGTCCGGCTTGATCGCCAGGCATTCCTCCATCACGCGTCGCGTGTTGTAGATGTGGCCGTCGAAGGTGCAGTTTGTCAGGTCCAGCAGCTTCACGCGATCAAGCCGCCCCTCGGCCCTGGCGGCGAGCAGCGCTCGCTTGATCGAACGCAGCGGCACCGCGCCGTACATCGAGTATTCGGTCATCGGGAAGGCTTCAACATAAAGCGGCTGCCCGCCTGCCATGACCATCCCGTAGTGGTGTGACTTGTGACAGTTGCGGTCGATGATCGCGATGTCGCCCGGTGCCAACAGCGCCTGCACCACCATCTTGTTGCTGGTGGACGTACCGTTGGTCACGAAGAAGACGCGATCGGCGCCGAAGGCACGCGCCGCCAGGTCCTGTGCGCGTTTAATGTTGCCGGTTGGCTCCAGCAGGCTGTCCAGGCCACCTGTCGTCGCGCTGCTTTCGGCGAGGAACAGTGTGGGCCCGTAGAACTCACCCATGTCGCGAATCCAATCGGACTTGAACACCGATTTCCCGCGTGCAATCGGCAGGGCGTGGAATGTGCCGATCGGCCTCTGCGCGTACTTCTTCAGATTGTCGAAGAACGGTGTCTCGTAACGCGCCTGCACGCCCTCCAGGATCGCAAGGTGCAGCTCCAGCGGTTCCTCCACCGCATAGAACACGCGCCGCACCGAGTTCGGCCGCCGGGTCGCCAGCGATCTCCTCGACGCGGCGGTTGGACAGCAGATAGAGATCAAGCTCGGGTCGAACCCGTTTGAGAACGCGTGCGAGACGCATCGCGGATGCGTCCGAAGGTTCCAGTGCCGCAAGCGGGTCGATCATGCTGCGCAGCACCGGAGCGCCGTGGCGCGAATGGAAGGCAAATCCCTCGTGGATCACCACCGCGCCCAGATCCGTATTCAGCATCGTCGCACACAGCGCATCCTCGGCACTGCCGACGATCACTGGCTCATAGATGAACTCGTCCTGCGCCCGACGAAGGCGGCGCCATTCCATGCAGATCCCTGGCCACCGCTCGGCAGGAGCGCCGGTGACGATCAGCACCTCGAAGTAAGGCAGTACCCTCTCCTGCCGGCCCAGCGACGGCGGCAGGACGTTGGGCACTGCACCGGATACTTCGCCATGCGGATCCCAGTCAGCGGCATGCTGCCGGAATGAGCGAGTGAACAAGGCAGACGAAATACGCCAAGCGAGCGCAGCCGTCCCGGTGGCGTCATCGGACTCCGCGCGATTGCGGAGCGCCGTCATCAGTTGCGGGCCGGGATAGCCATGGAATTCTTCGATCGCGGCCGCGTCATTCAGTGCTGCCTCAAAAGTGGCCCGGTCGTCGGTGCCTGCAGCCCAAGCTCTGGCCGCATCGACCAGCTCACGCCAGCGATCTTCGCGTGCAGCGGGCGTGGAGAAGAAGGCGTCAATGCCCCGCGGTCCTGCCTCGCGGGCTTCGTTCATTGCATGCTCCCCCGTGTTCCCCCTCGGCGGCCACGGCGTGGTCTCGCGGCCATCCACGCGCCCTGCCTGGACGCTGGGCACTAATTCTGGCCCTTTCCCGTTTAGCGTACTCTCCCTACGCGTTGGTCGCACGGCCGACTATCCAGATTCGGCAAATTAGGTGGAGTCCTCGATCCGAGATGAATTTTTTGCCGAAATTGGCTAGCCGCCGGGCCGGCGGCAGAGTCTCCCTGGCCCGACAGCAGCGGCTCTGCGGAGGTACGGTGGCGACGTGCGGGGCAGCGTGACCTCGACTTGCAGCGAACCACAGGAATTCCAGACTGCGATGTCTGCGGATGGGAGTATCGGCTTTGTTTTCACCAGAAGTGGCCGATTTCGGGCGCGGTCAACCGAGATAAAGCTGGATCATTTGCGGCTTGTGTCTGTTGAGGAGAGTCTTCCTCGCATCGCCTTCATACGAGTTCCGTCGGAGACCATTTTGGTGGGGCTGTCGATCGAGTACAGCGTCCCTCCAACCTGGGGCGGCATCAGGATGCACAGCAAGGAGCTGATAACTTTGGGTGCCGGCCAATGCGCGCACATGCGGACCGAAGGTCCCTGCCATTGGGGAGTAATTTGGCTGCCAGTTCGGGAGTTCACCCGCTATAGCGGCGCATTGATTGGCACGGCAATAAAGGTTCCGCCCGGGGTTTGCCGCTGGCAACCTCGCACCGATGCGGGCAGGCAGTTCCGCCGCCTCTATTTGGCTGCAATACGAACGACCCATGCCCGATCGGGACCGGTCACCGGCGCGGAGGCCGCGCATGGCCTGGAGCAGCAACTGATCCACCTTCTGGTTGAGTGCTTGTCCGCGCAACCGGCCAGCCAGGCCGCACCAACGATGCGTCGGGGACTGGAAGTGCTGGCCCGATTTGAGGAGCTGATCCGGAATCATCCTGAGGGCAACCTCAGCATGCCACACATCAAAGCAGTGCTCGGCGTCTCGGACCGGCTCCTGCGCAAATATTGCGCGGAGCATCTGGATATGAGCCCGATGAGTTACGTCCGCCTCCACAGAATGCAACTGGCGAACTACACCCTACGGCTAGGCACTCCGCAGACCGTACGGGTCGCGGACGTTGCGAAACGCTTCGGATTCGGCAACCTTGGCCGGTTCGCCGGCGCATATCGGGAGTTGTATGGCGAGCTGCCCTTCGAGACGTTGCGGCACGGCCCGCACCGAGGAGTGCCCGATATCGCGTTGCGCAACCGGTTTGCGGGCGCCAATCCTGGCGATTTCGATTGACTTGGGTCAATGCGGCTCGTAACCCCTTGTCATACGGCCAATCCGGGGCGCAGGGGGTTGCCGGATGCTGTCGAGTTCCGTCCAGAGTTACCCGGATTCAGAGCGGTACGAATCAGCCTTTGTCGGCGCGCGGGTAGAAGTTGTCCCGACCCGCAGCGGGCCGTTTTCCGCACGCTCGGTCCGCGTCGTGTTCAGCCGCCTGTGGATCGCATCGGGAGAGGAAAGCGGGCCGTGCATTAAGCACCTGACGCAGGTGCCAACGCGCGCTTTCATTACTTTTCTTACTCGGCCTGGGCCAGATGTGATGGTCGATGGGCTAGCCATGCCAACGACCGGATTGCTGCGTCACAGTCAGGCGCATACCTATCACGAGCGCTCCACCGGACCCACCTCCAGGGGGGCAATGTCGTTGCCCATCGAAGACATGGCTGCAGCGGGGATAGCGGTCGCCGGCTGCGACCTGATGCCACCGCGCGAAACCTTGCGGGTTACGCCGCCGATAACGGCAATGACCAACCTTCTGCGTCTGCACGCGGAGGCCAGCGCCCTGGCCGAGGCGGAGCCGTTGGTGATAGGACACACCGAAGTGACGCGCTCAGTGGAGCAGTCGCTGGTCGAGGCGATGACGAAGTGTCTGGACGGCGCAGAACCCCGGGAAGAGAGATGGGCACAGAGATGTCACGAAACGATCATGCGTCGGTTTCGTCGTGTGCTCGACGAGAATCCCGATAGGGCACTCTATATTGCCGAAATTTGCGCCGCCATCGGCGTGCCGGACCGGACATTACGGTTTTGCTGTCATGAGCACCTTGGAATGGGACCGAAAAAATACTTGCTGCTCCGCCGGATGAATTTGGCGCAGCGAGCACTACGACTGGCTGACCCGAATATCACGACAGTTACCGAGATTGCCACCCAATATGGTTTCTGGCACTTTGGCAGGTTCTCCGCGACCTACCACTCCATTTTCGGAGAACCCCCGTCTGTGACCCTGAGCCACCCCCCGACCTAAAGGCCATCGCCATATGCCGAAAGCAGCTATCCGCAGGATGATCCAGGATCAGGTGCAGAGGACGCGAATGCTTCGCTACATCGCTACGGCAGCTCTATTCGGCGCGATAGCGCAAGCGTTACCCAGTCAGGCACAGCAGCCAAGCGCAATCCCTGTCGGTACCGTTGCGGCTGAAGTGCGACCGATTACCCGCGCGACCGAATTTGTCGGTCGCGTGGAAGCCATCGAGCACGTGGACATCCGTGCGCGCGTGACGGGCTTCCTGCAACAGGTGCTGTTCAAGGAAGGCAATTTGGTGAAGGAAGGCGACATTCTTTACAGAATCGAGCCGGATACCTTTCAAGCTGCGGTGATGCAGGCGCGCGGTGCGCTTTTGCAGGCACAGGCCAAATACGCCAATGCATCGGCACAACGCGCACGCACTGAGGAGCTGGTGAAAACGAACACTGCTGCCCAGGCAACGCTGGATCGGGACATAGCAGCCGAGAAAACCGCGCAGGGCGAGGTGATTGTCGCGAGTTCGAACCTTAAGACCGCTGAGATCAATCTCGGTTACACGGAGATCGTCGCCCCGATCAGCGGCGAGGTCGGCCGTTCCAAGTTGACAAAGGGTAACGTGGTCGGACCAGATAGCGGCTCACTTACCGAGATCGTCAGCCGTAACCCAATGTATGTGACCTTTCCGGTGAGCCAGCGCGAATTCCTCAAGGTAGAGGAGGAGGAGCGCAGGAGGAAGAGCGAGGCGCTCACGGTGCGCATCCAATTTTCCGACGGCTCGACCTACGACCAGCCAGGCCAGGTCAACTTCGTCGATGTGAAGGTGGATCAGGCCACCGATACCGTTCTGGTTCGGGCGGGCCTGCCAAACCCGAATGGCTCGCTCATCGATGGTCAGCTCGTGCGGGTTTCTGTCGAAGCCGAGAAGCCCGAGGACAAGGTTCTTGTACCGCAATCAGCGCTGATGGTCGATCAGCAAGGCACTTATGTGTTCGTGGTCGAGGATGGAAAAGCGGCGGTCAAGCGCGTGAAACTGGGCGGCGAGTTCGGGCCCCGACGCGATCGTCGAGAGCGGCCTCAAGGGCGGCGAGCCGGTGATCGTGCAAGGCATGGAGAGCCTGCGGCAGGGCACGCCGGTTATCGCCAGTCCCGCGCCGCCGCCGCTAAGTCGGAGCTGACCCCATGTTCTCGGCCATCTTCATTGACCGGCCCAGGCTGGCGACTGTCATCGCCATTCTCACTACGATTGCCGGGCTGCTGTCGCTGCTGGTGATCCCAATCGCGCAATATCCGGACATCGTGCCGCCGCAAGTGTCGGTGACAACCAGTTATCCGGGCGCATCGGCCGCCGTAGTCGAGGCCACGATCGCGCAGCCGATCGAAAGCCAGGTGATCGGCGTCGACAAGATGATCTACATGAAGAGCGTAAGCGGGAACGACGGAAGCTACTCGCTGAAGGTCTCCTTCGAGCTCGGTACGAATCCGGATATTGATACCGTCAACGTCAACAATCGCGTTCAGGTGGCGCTTTCGAAACTGCCAGAGGACGTTCGACGTCAGGGCGTCACCGTAAAAAAGCAGTCCTCCGCCCTGCTCGGCGTCATTGCGCTCTATTCGCCGAAGCAAACGCATGATGAGCTGTTCATTTCGAATTACGCGACCATCAACCTGCTGGATCAGATCAGGAGCACGCCTGGAGTTGGGGACGCGACGCTGTTCGGACCGCAGGACTATTCGATGCGCGCCTGGGTGCGCACGGATCGGCTGACCGGGCTCGGACTGACTACTGCCGATGTCATCAATGCCATTCAGTCACAGAATATCCAGGCCGCGGTCGGACGGATCGGCGCCCGTCCAATTTCCAATGACCAGCAGTTGCAGCTCAATGTTCAGACGAAGGGCCGATTATCATCGGTCTCCGAGTTCGAGCGGATCGTGATCCGGACCAATCCGGACGGATCCGTGCTGCGCTTGGGGGACATTGCACGATTGGAACTGGGCGCGGCGAACCTTGATCGTTCCACCAGACTGAATGGCACGCCGGCGGCGCTGATCGCGATCTATCAGGCGCCTGGCGCCAATGCGCTGACCGCTCTCGGTGGCGTCAAACAGTTCATGAAGGATGCAGCCCAAAGCTTCCCGGATGACCTCGCCTGGAAGGTGACCTATGACCCGACCACATTCGTCACTGACACGATTCACGAGGTGCAGAAGACGCTGATCGAGGCCTTCGTTCTGGTTGTGCTCGTCGTCTACCTGTTCCTGGGTAGTGTGCGCGCCACGCTTATTCCCACCATTGCAGTGCCGGTCAGCCTGATCGGCACGTTCGTCGTGCTAAACGCCATCGGCTATTCAGCGAACACCGTCTCGCTGCTGGCGATCGTGCTCGCGATAGGCATCGTTGTGGACGATGCTATCGTGGTAGTCGAGGCTGTCGAGCAGGTGATGGAGCACCATCCCGAATTATCTCCCGCCGAAGCGACAAAGATCGCAATGGGACAGATCTTTGCACCCATCATTGCAATCACGCTTGTGCTGCTCTCGGTATTTGTCCCCGTGGCTTTCATTCCCGGTATTTCGGGTGAGCTGTTCCGACAGTTCGCGGTTACGGTCGCAGTTGCCATGTTCCTTTCGGCGATCAACGCCTTGACACTATCGCCCGCGCTGTGTGCGCTGTTTTTGCGTCCACATCATGGCCCGCGCCGCGGACCGATAGGGGCGCTGATGCGTGGCATCGACTGGGTGCGGGACGGCTACGGCGCCATCGTGGCCAGGCTTGTGCGGATTTCCATTATCGGCCTGGTTATGGTCGCCGGGTCGATGGCCGGGATCTGGACGTTGGGAAAAATAACCCCCACCGGCTTCGTGCCGGAGGAGGACCAGGGCGCTTTCTTCGTTGTCGTGCAACTGCCAGATGGGGCTTCGATCGGTCGTACGACTGAGGTCGTACGACAGATTGAGGACATCTTGAAGCAAGAACCGGCCATTGCTGATTATTCGGCGACGATCGGGCTCAACTTTATCGACAACTACTCGCAGGCAAACGCCGCATTCCTCATAGTCTCCCTGAAGCCATTCGAGGAGCGGGCAGAGCCTGGGCAGACGGCCCCGGCGATTATCGCACGAACTCGGGACGAAATTCCGCCAGTTGCGCGGCGGGCGGGCGGTGCCGCTGGCGCCCCCGCCAATCATCGGTCTCGGTACCGGTGGCGGCTTCAGCTACGTGTTGCAGGACGCCGGGGGTGGCAGTCCTCGTGCTCTGGCGCAAGTGCTGCGAGGCTTGCTGGTCGCGGCAAATCAGGACCCAAAACTCAGTCGGGTGTTCAGCACCTTTTCGGCGAGCACGCCGTCGATCTACCTTAATATCGATCGCGAGAAGGCGAAAATTCTGAAGGTAGAGCCGTCGGCAATCTTCCAGGCGCTGCAGGCTTCGCTAGGCGGGTACTATGTTAACGACTTCAACCTGTTTGGCCGTTCCTGGCAGGTGCAGGTGCAGGGGGAGGCCGAGGACCGTTCTGCTGTGGACGACATCTATCGGATCAATGTCCGCAGCGCGGATAACCAGATGATACCGCTGCGCAGCCTGGTGGAGGTGCAACCGATAATCGGACCACAGGCGTTGATTCGGTACAACAACCGGCTCGCCGTGACGATTCAGGGTAGCCCCGCGCCAGGCGTCTCTTCCGGTCAGGCTCTGGCGGCAATGGAGCAGGTTGCGCGGAACACGCTGCCACGGGGATACACCGGCCTTTGGACCGACATCTCCTTCCAGGAGAAGCGCGCTGAAGGAAAGACCGCCATCATCCTTGGCTTCGCGGTATTGTTTGCGTACCTGTTCCTGGTGGCGCAGTACGAGAGTTGGACCATCCCGGTCCCGGTCCTGCTGTCGGTGACGATCGGGGTGGTAGGATCCTATTTTGCTATCTGGCTAGCAGGCCTTACCCTCGATCTTTATGCGCAAATCGGCATGGTGGTGCTGATCGGACTCGCCGCCAAGAATGGCATTCTGATTGTGGAGTTCGCCAAGGAGCGGCGCGCCGAGGGTATTCCGCTGCTCGAAGCGGCAACCGAGGGCGCTCGTCTGCGGTTTCGCCCGGTCATGATGACGTCCTTCGCCTTCATCCTGGGACTGCTTCCGTTGGTTGTTGCCGTCGGTCCCTCGCAACTCGCCCGGCGTGATGTCGGCACACCAGTTTTCGGAGGCATGATCTCGGCCTCATTCATCGGAATCTTTGCGATCCCAGCGCTGTACGTGATCTTCCAACGCATGCGTGAGTGGCTTCGCTCGTCGGCGCGCCCGGCTGCGAAACCGCTAGCGGAACAGGTCCCTGCGGATCATCTGGCGACAGGACCAGGCTGAGGAATGCTCTATGGCTGTGGGTAAGTTGCTTGCGACGAGTGCCCTGATCTTTGGTGCCTCGCTCAGTCTTGCATCGGGACAAATGCCGGAGGGCAGCGTTTATGTCCTCCACTCGAAAGCGATGGGTGGGTGCCCGTCTCTGGACTGGCATGTCGTTGCGGAAACGAACGGTGCTCTGGCCGGCATGATTGCGTGGAACGATATGAAGACCATGACCAAGGCGACCGGGACTGTGGATCGGCCACACCATACGTTCACCATGATCGCCACGGAAATAGGAGGACAGGCAAGAACGGCCACGGTCGAAGGAGAAGCCCGCGACGATGGACGTCTTATCGCTAATATCAAAGGTCCAAGCATAACCTGCACTGCAATCAGCATTCCGATTAACAAGGCACAGCCCGATGCGAGTTGTCGATGATGTGAGCTTTGGTAGAGTACCCTCATGACAGGAGTTTCGGCGCCGACCATAAACGCGCTGATCAGGACTGTCCTAGTCATGTTCATGGGCAACCTAGCCGTTCCCCATCATGCGGCTATGCTGTTGTCGGCTGCAACGACACCGTCACGTGGACCACATCACCTTCGTGCTATAGCGTTGTCGGCGGGTCGCTGGACGCCCGGGCCATCGAAGACCTCATTGACCGCCAGTCGGGTTTGCTCGGCGTTTCTGGCATCTCCTCCGACATGCGCAGCTTGGTTGCCTCGCCTGATCCTGCGGCCTCCGAGGCAATCGGACTGTTTGTCTATCGGATCATCAGGGAGATCGGCTCGCTCGCTGCCGCGCCGGGCGGGCTCGATTTCGCTCGTCTTCACCGCAGGCATCGGAGAGAACGATCCGGCGACGCGCGCCGAGGTCTCAGCAGGGTGCCGCTGGTTGGGGCTGGAGTTGGACGAACAGCGTAACGCGGGTAGCAAAGGACGGATCAGCACTGACGCCTCGACCATGTCCGCGTGGGTCATCCCGACCGATGAGGAGCGCATGATCCTGCGCCATACGTCTTCAACACTGGGGTCTGGAGGAAACGTAGCGGCGATGGATGATGTGTCGGCAACGCTCAATCGTCCTGATGTTCCGCTGGTGCCCGCCACGCTCGCGATCCAACCATACTGGAGATAAGGCATGCTGGATACGCGAGATGATCGGGATTTGCCTGGCCTTTCGCCTGAGCAGGAGCTTGAACCGATCTTCGAGCTCGGAGGGCCGGCTTATCGCCTGATGCAACGCATCGGGGTCATCAAGGGAATGGGCCCGAGCTTGGGACGCCGGACCATCGCGTTCATTTTCGTCGCATGGGTTCCGTTGCTCCTGTTCGCAAGTCTCGAGGGGTATGCAATCGGCCCCACGCCGCGCTCGTCCCTCTTGTTGGACTTTGCAACCTACGCTCGCTTCTTTATTGCTGTCCCGCTGATATTCGCGGCAGAGACCGTGGTGGGTCCGCGGATTCGCGCTGCCGGCCTACGGTTCGTTCAGTCAGGGATCGTCCAATTGGCAGACCGTCCAGCGTTTCATGCGGCGGCGGCTCACGCTCAGCGTCGGCGTGACGCGGTTCTGCCTGAGGTCCTCTTCCTGGTGGCCGCACTGTTCGGCGCTTGGTTTCTTACCATCGAACAACTTGGAGGTGTGGGTGCCACAACTTGGCACACGATCCAAACGCCCGCTGGGCTCCATCTCTTGCCCGCAGGATTGTGGTATCAATTCGTTGCTATACCCCTTGTGCAATTCTTCCTGCTGCGATGGCTTTGGCGGCTGGTGATCTGGACGCTGTTCCTCTGGGAGGTATCTCGGCTGCGGCTGAATCTGTTCGCCACTCACTCCGACATGGCGGCGGGGTTGGGTTTTCTTGGTGTCGCGCATGTGTCTCTGTCGATCTTCCCTTTCGCCTTGAGCTGCGTACTAGCAGCCGAAATCGCGTTTCGCGTCCACTTCGAAGGCATGAACATCGCCACATTGCGCACCATGGGGCCTTTGTTGTTCGCGTACCTGGTCTTTGTCGAGTTCGTCACCTTCGGGCCGCTGCTGATTTTTGTTCCGCTCCTGGCTCGGGTCCGACGAGAAGGACTTCGATCCTATGGCATGCTGGTCCAACAGCACAATAAGCTCTTCCACGAGAAATGGATCGAACGGAACGGGCCAGACGGCGAGGTGCCGCTAGGAAATCCGGACATGTCGTCTCTTGTGGATTTGGGTAGCAGCTTTATGGTCGTCCGGCAGATGAGTATCTTTCCTGTCGGACGCACACAGCTACTCCAGGTGGCAATCGTCGCGTGCCTCCCAGGCCTTCCGCTCGCGCTTCTTGTCCTCCCCTTTGCGCAGATCTTGAGCCTTCTGGCAGGGGTGGTCACTTGAGCGGCGCCATGCATCGGCGAATGCACGGTCGCAAATGCTTCGGAGGGTCGGGCTGCTGCCGAGTGAATGGCAATGAGCGGTCGGTCCTGCGGATTTGGAGCGTTCGCCGACCGAGTAGCGGGGCCCGTTAACCCCACGAAACATGCTCACCGGGCACCTCCGTACCTGCCGCGACTTCGAGCAGGATCTCGACCATGGAACGGGACAGTACGGCGATTTTGCTTGCGCTCCGCGGCAGCGCACCGAAGGTACGGGTCAGTTCGCCATTTCTCTCTGGCTCGATCCTCAACGTTTCTTCAACTTACTGCAGGCCCCGCTCCACTTCGGCGGTCCGCCGGCCCGATAGGATCAAGAGGCCCGACTCTTCGGCTCCATGCTTCTCAAGCCTTAAACTGACCGCCCCGGAAGGCTGAAGGTGGCGCAGAGCCTCAACGAGCCGGTATCTGTCCAGCCGCTGTGACCTGTCCCTGCGACGTGTACGCGCTGATCACGGAAATGGGAGGAGAGGCAACAACGGCCACGGTCGAGGGAGAAGCCCACGACGATGGGCGTCTTATCGCTAATATCAAAGGTCCAAGCATAACCTGCACTGCAATCGGCATTCCGATTAATAAGGCACAGCCCGATGCGGGTCGTCGGTAAAGTAGTCGGAGTGTCCTCATAACACGAGTGCCGTGCAGACCACGAACGCGCTGATCAGAGACTGTCCTGCTCAAATTATGGAGACCTCGCCGTTCCCCATCATACGGCTACGCTGTTAGCTGACTGCAACGACAGCGTCACGTGGACCACATCACTTTCGTGCTGTAGCATTATCGGCAGGCCGCTGTGCTTGAAAACTGCCAACATCGGAATATTGCGGACGAGCACGTCGGCCTTCAGGTGGGTCAGATTCTTCTCCCGGGCAATGTGGGCGATGTGCCGCATGAGGAGGCTGGCCACCCCGAGCCCCTGGTAGTCCTCTTCGACGGTGAAGGCGAGTTCGGCACTGCGAGCCGGAGGGTCCGCTTCGACCGTGAAATAGCTGGCGCAGCCGATGACTACCTCGTCGTTCCCCGCTCCAATCGTGACCAAGAGGGCAACCTCACGATCGAAGTCCGCGCCCGTGATCCGTTCCAGTTCAGTGTCGCTGACATCTGCCTTGTAGCCGAAGAAACGAGTATAGGTCGTATCGTGATCGAGATTTCTGAAGGCTCGCCGGATCCTGGGACCGTCATCGGCGCGGGCCGCCCTCAGGGTGATGGGCGTACCATTCCTGAGAGTCTCGTTGAACACATAGCCTTCTTTGTTAAGTTTGCCTGCTGGGGCCGGCCAGGGGATCACAACGCCATTTCCGGGATCTGATCCGGAATGACAAGCTCTGCCTCGGTCGCCTCAACCACTTTTGCGATGCTGACGCCCGGCGCAGTCTCGATGAGAGTTGCGCGGCCACCCGGAAACGCTATTACCGCCAATTCCGTAACGACGAGGTCAACGGGCCGCACTGAGGTGATCGGCAAGGTGCATTCCCTGACGATCTTTGCGGCACCTCTGGCGTTATGTTGCATCGCGATGACGACACGGCGCGCTCCGGAAACCAGATCCATTGCACCGCCCATCCCCGGCACCATCTTCCCGGGGATCATCCAGTTCGCGAGCCTTCCCGTCTGATCGACCTGAAGCCCTCCCAGTACCGTCAGATCAACATGTCCCCCGCGAATGAGTCCGAATGACATGGCGCTGTCGAACGTGCTCGCGCCGGGTAGAGCCGTGACGGGACGGCCACCGGCGTCCGTCAGGGTCGGATGAGCCATGCCTTCCTCGGGAAGTGGGCCGGTGCCGATCAACCCGTTCTCGGATTGGAAGAAGACCCGGAGCCCCGCGGGAACGTAGTTTGCGACAAGTGTTGGTATGCCGATACCAAGATTGACCAGCATGCCAGGGCGCAATTCCCGGGCAATGCGGCGCGCGATAGTGGTCTGGGGGTCCATCTCTCCCTCACTGGTTGGCAACGAGGTAATCAACGAGCGGTGCCGGGGTGACCACGTGATCAGGCGCGATCAGCCCAACAGGCACGATATGGTCCGCGGTGGCGATTACCGTAGCGGCTGCCATCGCCATCAGAGGATTGAAGTTGCGTGCAGTCAGTGCGTAGGAGAGGTTGCCCATGTAATCAGCCAGAAAGGCATGCACAAGTGCGAAATCAGCACGCAACGCAGTTTCAAGGAGGTAATCCTTTCCGCCTACGCTGATGCGTTGCTTGCCATCCTCAACCACCGTACCGACGCCTGTAGCGGTCAGCACCCCACCGAGGCCGTGCCCCCCTGCACGGATCCGCTCGACCAGCGTTCCCTGCGGCACGAGTTCGACCGTGATGTCCCCGGCGATCATCTGTCGCTGCGTTTCGGGGTTAAGGCCGATATGGCTCGCAGTCACAGCCCGTATCAACCTGGCTTGCACGAGCTTTCCGATGCCTCGTCCGGGCGCTGCCGTGTCATTGGCGATTACCGTGAGGTGGCGCTTACCCTGGCGCACGATCTCGTCCACCAGGCGTTCAGGCGTTCCGACCGCCATGAAGCCGCCGATCATGAGGCTGGCGCCGTCTGGAATCATGGCGACCGCGGGTTCAAGTGAGATGGTCTGCATGGCTATTCCTGCATTGCGCCCCGGCGGACCCTTCCGCAGGGTAACACAAATTCTTCATCAAACCCAATAGGTTGGCAGATTTGACAAGGTTGTCGGGCATAGTTAAGGAGACAACGGAATACCCGTCCTTGATCTAAATCAATGCTCTAGTCGCCCAGGAGATATCTTTGGCGCGAGCGACTGAGGTTGCGCCTCGGCGATAGAGGCAGAACACGAATCAACCGAGGAGAGAATAACATGTCGACTTGGAACGGAATTGGCCCTGTTGAAGAATACTGGATAGACGCCTGGCAGCGCGCGATCCTGCTTCTCGACATCCTACGTGAACGCGGCAACAAATATCTGGAGCATAGCTCGAGCAAAGTTCCGCATGTGCTCGACTTCAGGGCCGAACTGGTCCTCGACGGGCGTACGCTACCCCGGCCGGTCAATTACGCCCTGGTCCGCATCACGCCGCCCGAAGGAATGAAGACAGACCCAACCAAGCCGCCGTTCGTCGTGGTCGATCCTCGCGCCGGCCATGGCCCTGGGATCGGCGGAATGAAGCGGGATAGCGAAATTGGCGTAGCCCTTGCCGCCGGTCATCCCTGCTACTTCATCGGCTTCTTGCCCGAACCCATGCCTGGGCAAACGGTCGAGGATGTCTGCCGCGCAGAAGCTGTGTTCGTCGAGGCTGTCGCAGCACGTCACCCGGACGCCGAGGGCAAGCCGGTCATAATCGCCAACTGCCAAGCCGGTTGGCAGATTATGATGATGGCAGCCATCAAACCCGACCTCGCGGGGCCGATCATGCTGGCGGGCTCGCCGCTCTCCTATTGGGCCGGCGTACGCGGCAAGAACCCGCTGCGCTACCTGGGGGGCGTACTCGGCGGCACCTGGATGACTGCGCTCGCCGGAGACATCGGATATGGTATCTTCGACGGGGCCCACTTGGTTGCCAATTTCGAATCTCTGAATCCAGCCAACACGTATTGGCAGAAAGTTTACAACGTCTATTCAAAGGTCGATACCGAGGCCACACGATTCCTGGATTTCGAGACCTGGTGGGGTAGCCCGGTTCTGCTGAATGCCGAGGAAATGCAGTGGATCGCTGACAACCTGTTCGTCGGCAACAAGCTGGCCACCGGCGAGCTTCGCACGTCGGACGGGCTTCGGGTCGATCTCCGCAACATCAAGTCCCCGATCATCGTGTTTTGCTCCTGGGGCGACAACATCACCCCGCCGCAGCAGGCGCTGGGCTGGATCACCGACCTGTATGACCACGAAAGAGAGATTGTCGCGAACGGACAGACGATAGTCTATACGCTGCATCAGACGATCGGGCATCTCGGCATCTTCGTGTCGGGCAAGGTCGCGACCAAGGAGCACGGTGAATTCACTGCTTGCATGGACATGATCGATCTGATGCCGCCCGGATTATACGAAGCGGTCATAACCGAGGTTGATCAGGATATCGCGAACCCCGAGCTGATCCAGGGGCGGTATCTGTTCAGGCTCGAGGCACGAACACTGAACGATATCCGCGCTCTCGGTGCCAACAGCCCGGAGGACGATCTGCGGTTCGCCACGGCGGCACGTGTTTCCGAGGTGACGCACGGTCTGTACCAGACGCTTCTCGGGCCAACAGTCCGCGCCATGATGACTCAGCCGGCGGCGGATGCAATCCGCCAGATGCACCCGAACCGGCTGCGGTTCGCCATGTTCTCCGACCAGAACTCGTTGATGCAGCCGATAAAGGTGATGGCGGATGCGGTCCGTGGCGCCCGACAGCCCGTGGCACCCGACAACCCGCTGCTAGCTGCGGAAAAGGCGATGTCTTCCTGGATCAGCACCTGCCTGGAGGCCTATGGTAACGCCCGCGACGCGATGACCGAGGCGCTCTTTCTGAACACGTACGGATCACCTCTCTTCCAGGCGATGGTCGGGCTGGGTCCGCAAGTCCCACCGGCGCGGCAGCATATCGAGCGGGACCTGGTCCGGGAGGCGGCGGAGGCGCGGCTGCGTTCGCAGTTGGACACGCGCTTCGAGGTTGGGGGATTGATGGAAGCAGCGCTCCGCTCGCTTATCTATGTCCGCTTACCCGAGGGCAGCGTCGATGAACGCGGTTTCAGAATGCTGAAGGAGATCCGAGCAGGACAACCAGCGGGAAAGCGGCGCACGATGGGCCAACTCAAGGAATTGCTGAAAGAACAGTACTTGCTGGTTTGTCTTGATGAAGAACGCGCCGTCCGCGCGATCCCGAAGCTGTTGCCGAAGAATATGGACGAGCGACGGGCGGCACTGGACGCGCTGCAGCGAATGACAGCGGCAAAAGGAGCGCTGCCGGAGGAAGGCAGGCGCCGCCTCGACCGGATAGAGGCCTTGTTCGACGTAAGGACTGAAAAACCCGCCAAAGGGGAAGTCATCCATGCCTGACGCCGCAATCCGGCCTGACACCCGCCGCCACGAGAAATATGAGCGTCTAATCCAGGCTGCGCAGTGCCTGCCGCCGGTGACGACGGCCATTGCGCACCCCTGTGACGATGTCTCGCTGGAAAGCGCCGTTGAGGCGGCACGGCTTGGTCTAATTGTTCCCATCCTGGTGGGCCCGGCGGCGCGCGTTCGAGACATTGCCGCGCGTGCGGCGATCAATATCAATGGGCTCGAGATTGTCGATGCCTCCCACAGCCACGATTCCGCGGCAAAAGCAGTGGAGCTCGTTCGATCTGGCCGGGCCGAAGCATTGATGAAAGGCAGCCTGCACACCGACGAGCTGATGGGTGCCGTGGTGTCGCGCGACGCCGGAATACGCACGGCACGGCGTATCAGTCACTGCTTCATTATGGATGTACCCGGCCACGCCGACGCGCTGATCATCACCGATGCCGCGGTGAACATCGCACCGACCTTGGAGGATAAGGTCGACATCGTACAGAATGCAATCGACTTGGCCCACGCTATGGGTGTCTCCGAAGTGCGCGTGGCGATCCTCAGCGCGATGGAGACCGTCAACCCCAAGGTGCTGTCAACCATCGAGGCCGCAGCGCTCTGCAAGATGGCGGACCGCGGACAGATTACCGGCGCAGTGTTAGACGGCCCGTTGGCTCTTGACAACGCCATCAGCGCTGAGGCCGCGGCAATCAAACATATCGTGTCCCCCGTTGCGGGCCGCGCGAACGTGCTGGTGGTGCCGGACCTGGAGGCCGGGAACATGCTGGCGAAGAGCCTTTCCTTTCTGGCTGGTGCCGATGCGGCGGGCATCGTCCTCGGGGCGCGGGTGCCGATCATTCTGACCAGCCGCGCCGATGCTTTGCTGACCCGATTGGCTTCCTGCGCGGTAGCTCTGCTGGTCGTGGCTTCACGCCGCTCCAGTGCCTCTGCCGCAATACTCTGAAGGATTCATCATGAGCGAAAACATCAGACCGATCCTCGCCGGAAAAAAAGCACTTGTCGTGGGGATCGCCAACGACCAGTCTATCGCCTATGGCTGTGCAAAAGCGTTTCGTACCGCCGGCGCGGACTTGGCGATCACCTGGTTGAACGACAAGGCACGGACTTACGTCGAACCTCTCGCGCAGGAGCTGGAGGCGTCTATAACCGCGCCGCTGGATGTCGGCGTTCCGGGCCAGCTCGAGGCAGTGTTCGATCTGATTCGCGAGCGCTGGGGAAAGCTTGACAGCCTGGTACATTCGATTGCATTTGCCCCGAGGCAGGACTTGCAAGGCGGCCTGCTCGATTGCTCGGCTGAGGGTTTTGCGAAGGCCATGGACATTTCGTGCCATTCCTTCATACGGATGGCAAAGCTGGCCACACCCCTTATGACAGACGGCGGCAGCATGTTCGCCATGAGCTATTACGGCGCCAACCGTGTTGTGCCCAATTACAACGTCATGGGTCCGGTAAAGGCTGCGCTGGAGGCGGTCTGCCGTTACCTCGCGTTTGAGCTGGGCCCGTTGGGCATTCGGGTGCACGCGATCTCGCCAGGTCCGCTAAAGACTCGAGCGGCGTCCGGTCTGAAGGACTTCGAGTTGCTGCTGAACGAGGCAGCACAGAAGGCGCCCTTGGGTGAGCTTGTGGATATCATGGATGTCGGCTTCACCTGTGCCTACTTGGCTACCCCCTTTGCGCGTCGAGTGACTGGGGGAACCACCTACGTAGATGGGGGCACCAACATTGTTGCGTGACGATTTGCGAGATCGCGCCGCAACGAGGGGTCCGTGATCGATGCGCGGATGCATAGCGGTCCTCAATGCTGGCTCGTCGAGTATCAAGTTCGCTCTCTATGGGGCGGACTCGAGCGAGGCCCTACTGTTTCGCGGGCAGATACAGCAGATCGGCGTAACCCCCCGGCTTTCTGTGACGAACGCGCGCGGCGAGACAATTGCAGAAAAGAGCTGGCCTGCGGACGGGTTCGATCACTACGCGGCAACCAGGGAAATACTCGAAACAAGCGTTAAGCTAATCCAGGGGACTCCGGTTGTGGCTATCGGACACCGGGTGGTGCACGGCGGGATGAAATACACAACGCCGATCCGGGTCAACCCCGAGATCGTGGCTTCGCTGGCCGCGCTTGTTCCGCTGGCACCACTGCATCAGCCGCACAACCTTGCGCCAATCCAGGCGATCGTCGAAGTGGCGCCTCATATACCCCAGGTCGCCTGCTTCGATACGGCGTTCCATCGTGGCCAGTCGCATCTGGCGCAATCATTTGCCCTCCCGCGCAGGTTCACCGAATTGGGTGTCCGTCGGTACGGTTTTCACGGTCTATCCTACGAGTACGTCACATCCCGCCTGAATGAGATCGCCCCTCATCTCGCCGAGTCCAAGGTGGTGATAGCCCATCTCGGCAATGGTGCCAGCCTGTGTGCGGTTCATTACGGGCGCAGTGTGGCAAGCACGATGGGATTCACCGCGGTCGATGGTTTGATGATGGGCACGCGTTGTGGATCGATCGATCCTGGCGTGCTGATCTACCTCATGGACGAATACAAGATGGACGCGCGCGCCATCGAGCATCTGATTTATCGCGAGTCGGGCCTGCTGGGTGTGTCGGGCATCTCCTCCGACATGCGTAGCCTGCGCGCTTCAACGGACTCGGCGGCGGCCGAGGCAATCGGACTGTTTGTCTATCGGATCATCAGGGAGGTCGGCTCGCTCGCTGCCGCGCTGGGCGGGCTCAATGCGCTGGTCTTCACCGCAGGCATCGGAGAGAACGATCCGGCGACGCGCGCCGAGGTGGCGGCAGGCTGCCGGTGGCTTGGAGTGGAACTGGATGAAGCGCGCAACGCATGCGGGACAGGGCGGATCAGTGCTGATACGTCAGCCGTATCGGCATGGGTGATCCCGACTGATGAGGAAGGCATGATTGCCCGCCATACCGCCGACGTGTTGGATATGAACGCAGCGTAGCGACAATGGATGACGCATCCACCTCTATTGCTCGTTCCAACGTCTCCTTCATCCGCGCCGGACTGCGAACGCCGAGAGCCGCAACTGTCGCCGGAATTGTATTCTCGCTCCTGCTGATTACCAGCCTTTGGTTGCTGCGGGTCTCGATTCCGGTTGATCCGCTGGAGGTAGGCACCTGGCTGAAAACGAGCTCGCGGCGAGTTTCTGTTGCACTGAACCTGATTCCTTTTGCCGGCGTGGCATTCATGTGATTCCTGGGTGTTCTGCGAGACCGGCTCGGGGCGATGGAGGACCAGTTTTTTGCCACCGTCTTCCTCGGCAGCAGACTAATGTTCCTCGGCATGATATTCATCGCCGCCTCAGCCGTGAGTGGTCTTATCCTGGCCTATTCGGTGGCGCCGACCGCTCTCTTTGATAATGCCACTTTTTGCTTTTGGTCGCGCATTTACCTACAACATCATGCATATCTATGCCTTCAAAATGGCGGCGGTGTTCATGATCACGACGTCCACGCTCGTGATACGAACCCACATCACTGCCACTTGGATTGCATTGCTCGGATACGCAGCAGCGCTCCTTCTCCTGGTCGCCAGCAGCTACTTCGGCTGGGCGTTCTTCGTCTTTCCGTGCTGGGTGCTGCTGGTCAGTATCCACATCCTGATGGACAATCTGCGATCGACACCGTCCTTGGCGGCAGTTAATCGTGGACGATAAAATCACCGCAGCGGAGCCGCGGCTTCCTGTAGATTTCGGGTCGGCCACACCAGCGATGCCGAACGCCGGATGGGACACGGGATCAGGTCTCTTGTCGTCTGCGGCGGAGCGCCTCATCCACCGTCTCTCGTTCGAATGTCTGCGGCGCTTTCTCTCCCAGTTTCTGGGCCAGCGCCCGCACCAGATCAGACCGCGCCACGATCCCCACCAGCTTGCCGTCACGCAGCACTGGAACACGCTTGATACTCTTGGTGCACATCAGGCTAGCGATCTCGCGCGCCGATGTGTCCTCGGTCACCGCGGTCACACCTGACGACATGACAGACTTCACCTTGTGCCGCTCTGCCCGCAGCCCCTCCAGAAAACTCGGTGCCAGCTCGAAGCCCTCAGCCAACATGTCGAGCCATCGGCCCTGTCGTTCGGAATGCCCCTCGTGCCACCGCACGAGGTCGCCCTCGCTGATCATGCCGATCACTTTGCCGGTGTCATCGACCACCGGCATGCCGCTGATTCCGCGGTTGGCCATCAGCCTCACCGCTTGCAGCAATGGCGTCTCGGGATGGACCACAGCCACGTCGCGGTTCATCACATCGCTCGCCAGGACCACCGCTTCATCGAGCATCATGTTCCTCCTCGTCTATTCGGGGTGGCTCACGGACCGTACGGGGCCCCCTGCCCGACCTTCTGTGTAAACGAACCCGATGATCACTGGTTTGACATGGATCAACAGCGCGAGCCGCCGAACGACAGGAAGCGTCCTACTTCGGCGGACGACGCCCGATTTAGCTGGCCGGAACGGTAAGCACTGGGGTCTGGGGGGTCACGCCGGTCTCGGCGAGCGAGAAGAAGATCATCAGGAAAGTGAAAACACGTTTTGAACCGAGGTCGCCATCGGAGATCCAATACCAGGTGTCGTGATAACGTACGGCCGCGAACGCGTCTGACGGCCGGGCTGGTGCGGAGTGAATGCGTATGAGCGGTCGGTCCTGAGGAGTTGGAGCCTCGGCTGAGCGGGTAGACGCCACAGTCCGTCCGAGCGAAACGTCCTCACTGGGCACCTCTATGCCTGCTGCCACTTCGAGCAGGATCTCGAGCATGGAACGGGACAGGAAAGCGATTTCCCCTGTGGTGCGTGGCAGCGCACCAAATGTAAGGGTCATTTCGCCGTTCCTCCCCGGTGCGATCTTAAGCGTTTCTCTAACGTATTGTAGGTCTCTATCTACCTCCGCGGCCCGCCGGTTCGACAAGATGAGGATGCCAACTTGCTCCGCCCCGCGCTTCTCGAGCCGCACACTGACCGCTCCCGAGAGCTGTAGGCGGCGCAGTGCCTCGACAAGCGGATAGAATTCGGGATCCGCCTCGCGGGAGCGTCCGCCGATACTGGAGCGGTTATAGACGCCGTTCACCGCACGGGTCGTCATCAGAAGAACGTAGTCCGCAGGGTAACCGGCCTGGATCAATTCGAAAATCTCGCTCGGTGGAATTGGACTAAGCAGGCTTCGCGTAAACCGATCACCTGTGAGAGGCGTATATGTGATTGTTGGTCGATCTATATATGTTGCACTTCCCCCCAACGTGGCGAGTCCGGATGGGATCGTGGCGGTCCTGTCGGAACTGATCTGGCCAGCGGCCGAGACTTGTCCCTGAAGCGTGTAGGAGCTGATGACTGAGGATACTTCGAGAAACGTTGGCGCGTCGCCATAGCGGAGTCGGACGATGTTCAGTAGTGCCTGCTCCTTCCAGGAATCGGCAACGGCCGTAATGTAGTCTACGCGATCTCGCGGCACCGTACCTGGCCCGATCGACGCGCAGCCGGCAAAGCCGAGCAGCAGGATGAAGCTGAGCTGACCGGTGATTTTCAATGCCGTTCTCATTGCCGCTCCTAGGGCCTGCCAGATGGCTCTCTTATATGCACAGACGGTTTCGGAGTCGCAAGCCCAAGGTTCGTTTCCCCAATAACATCGATGGAGCCGTCCACACTGAATCTACGTTAATGCAGCCCAGGAATGGATAATGGAAATGCTCAGCCGAGCTGGAGACGAGGCTAGTGCATGATTGCCCCGCCATCGGAAGTCGGCGTGGAGGAAGTCGTCGTCAATCGTAGTCTGGCTCAATCTCGCGGTGGAGGTGATTGGGGCTGTCTGCCTCTTGTAATTGACCTGGATCAATGCTAAGCGGCTGGGACATTCTCAACTTCCCGCAGGTTTTAAGCGTCCGATCGAAAGCGGGTTGAAAGAGGAGAGGCCAAATGTCTAACGACCCAGCGCCGATGCTGTCAGTGAGCGCGCTATTCGCAACGCGGGATGCGCAGCGCCTAAAAGAGCAGCAGGAGGAGGAACAACTCAAGCGCAGGCAGCAGGAAGAACTCAGTGCCTTCAAGAAGCGCCTCGACGAGTTTCAGATAACAGAGGAGCGTGTGCAGGCGGTTCTCGGCCGGATCAAACGCGCGTTCGAGCGCGGTGAGACCGAATTGTTGATCACCTCCTTCCCGAGCAGCTTCTGCAGCGACAGCGGACGCGCAATCACCAACGCAGGCAGACCATCCATCACCAAATCGGATCCCAAGAATGTGGCGAAGGAGTCCGAACCCGAGTGGCTGGCAACCCTTCCCGCAGGAGCTCGACAGGTCTACGATTACTGGAAGACTAACCTCAAGCCTGGAGGTTTCAGTTTCAGCGCCCGCATCATCAACTATCCCGGCGGAATGCCTGGCGATGTCGGACTGTTCTTCGCGTGGCCAAAGAGCGCTATGGAGGCGCAACTCTGACCCACTGGAGCGGCGAGATGCATCGCGGAGGGAGGATGAAATGAGTGCCACGAAGAAAGCAAAAAACGTGCAGAATGATGAACTCCATGACTCCACAGCCTCGAACGGCCGATTAAAGCTCAAAGACTACGAACGAGAGCTGGCCGGGCTGCATGTGGAACTTGTCAAACTGCAGCAATGGACTATCCACAAAGGTCTGAAGGTCTGCGTCATATTCGAAGGACGCGACGGCGCAGGAAAAGGAGGTGTTATAAAGGCGATCACCCAGCGTGTCAGCCCGCGCATTTTCCGTGTCGTTGCGCTTCCAGCACCGACCGAACGCGAGAAGTCGCAGATGTATATTCAACGCTACCTTCGGTATCTTCCCGCAGCCGGAGAAATCGTTATATTCGACCGAAGCTGGTACAACCGCGCCGGAGTAGAACGCGTGATGGGCTTCTGTTCCGAGGAACAGGCAGTGCGGTTCCTCCAGATGACCCCAGGCGTTGAGAAGGCAATAGTTGAGTCCGGCATTATACTGCTAAAGTACTGGCTGGAAGTGTCTGAAGAGGAGCAGACACGCCGGCTTGAATCGCGAATCGGCGACGGACGAAAGATATGGAAACTGTCGCCCATGGACCTCAAATCTTACAGCCGCTGGTACGATTACTCCCGGGCACGCGATGACATGTTCAAGGCAACCGATTCGTCCTGGGCGCCATGGTTCGTTGTACATTCGGACGACAAACGGCGGACGCGGCTGAACGTTATATCCCACCTGCTTAAGCGCATCCCGTACGAGGACGCTCCGCGAGAAAAGGTGAAACTGCCGAAACGCCAAGACCCGCATGGATACAAAGAACCGGACTATCCGTACAAGCTTGTTCCACAATTGAGTTGGCCGTCATGAACCGGTGGCCAACTACGAAAGATACGCAAAGTTAAGGTATGAGCGGAACAAGGCGCTCCTTCGTCACTATGCTCGCGGCCATTCTGGGCGGGACCATCAGTGGCCTGAATATCGCGTCCGCAGCATTGGCGTGGGAGGTAGATCGGGGAATTGATCAAGCACCGCGAACGCTTTGTACGAGCGTTCCAAGGTTCAGCTACACGCTCTTCTTAACGAATGACGCTGATATCAATTATCTGACGGGGAGCAGTGGGTGGGCGATCGGCTCCGGCCCAAGTGTGGTGGTTGTAGACAAAAGGTCAGCGGCCAACATGACCACCACGACCTTAACGCAAGATGTTTATGCTGCCCCCTTCGGTCAGCATGGTCTTTATGACGGGGCTCGGTTTGGAAGGGTCCAAAATCATGCGCACTCACTTCGGTCTCTGAGAGCCGGCCCGTGCCGCTCTGGCTGATTCCAATGGTTTATCTGGCCGTCAGCGTTACCTGCGGACTGACGCTGCCGAGAGTTGAGCATGCTTATTTTCCAGCGTACGCGTACAACCTGTCGGTCGGCTCAGCGCTGGCATTCTTCTCAACGGTAAGCTCGGGGATGCTGGCGCTCACGGGCATTGTATTTGCCATTGCGTTCGTGATGGTACAGTTCAGCGCCGTCGCCTATCCCCCCGACTGGTCGTGATCTTCGGCAGCGATCCGAAGCTGTTTCACACACTTGGTATTTTCTTCGCAACCTTCGCCTACTCGCTTGCTGCTCTGGCCTGGACGGATCGAGGCGGTTCCGGATGGGTGCCGCCATTCTCTACACTCCTAGTCGGCGCTCTTCTTGTTGTCAGCATGCTTGCTTTTGCTAGACTGATCCAGAGCATCAATAACTTGCAAATCAACAATGTGCTGCGGACAACCGGAAATAAGGGCCGCGCGGTCATTAACGAGCTATTCCGTGACTTTCTGAAAGACGATTCCTCTTCCGTTGACGATGCCGGCATAATCCCACAGCTAGGCTCACAGACGCAGGTCCTCACCTATACGGGTGAACCGCGTGTCATCGCCCGGCTCGATGTCGACGCGTTGGTTCGCCTGGCTCAAAGTGGCGATGCATTGATGGTGCTCGAATGCGCAGTGGGCGACACATTGGTGGAGGATACCGTGCTGCTGCGCGTACATGGGTCTACGCTGCGCTTGCCAGAAGCGGCCCTCATGCGCGCAATTCGTTTATCCAATACGCGCACGTTCGAACAGGATCCAAAGTATGCCGTTCGTATGCTGGTTGATATCGCGATCAAAGCCCTATCGCCGGCTGTTAATGATCCGACAACGGCGGTGCAAGCTCTGGATCAGATAGAGGATCTATTGCGACGACTTGGTCGTCGGAAGCTTGATGCGGGCCGTGTCATCGATAGCAGTGGCAGGATACGGCTGATCCTCCAGATGCCAACATGGGATGATTTTAGCCCTATCCTTCGACGAGATCCGGCAGTTTGGGGCAACTTCCGTGCAAGTCACGCGACGCTTGCGATCAGCCTTGATCGGCCTTAGCGAGTCCGTTGCGACCAAACAACGTCGCGACGAAGTGCTATGCTATCTTGATCGCCTGAACAGCGGCGTCGGACGTTCCGCCTTTGACGACCAGGATCGAATGTCGGCGTTGCAGGAAGACCGGCAAGGACTAGGGCTCTCACGAAGGCGGATGGAAGCAGAGACTCCGGCGCCACCCACACCTCCCGATCCAACTGGGGTGTCAGCGCCGGCGTAGACATTATGCGGGCCGCATCACCCCGCCTCAGCGCCGCCGCTGTGTCATCCATCAGGTCGAGACCGACGATGCCGAGTATCGCCGCCTGCCACAGCCCACCGAGCCCGGCGATCCACACTCCACCCGCACTGTTTGGGAGTAGGGTCGAGGTCGAGAGCAGCAGTCTCGCGCATATGGCGCAGTGCCATCTCTATATCACTCAGACGTACCGCGACTAGCGCCTGCAATCCCGCAGTGAGCGAGCCGCCGTGGGCGCAGCGCGCCTCGTAGTAGCGGAAATTCATCTAATCCATCGCGCCAGGGCATCCCCCAGGCAATAGTGCGATCAGCGACACCCCTGGGTTCGATCACGGTTAGTTCCGCCTATGTGCCCTGACGACGTTGCAAGGGGGGCGCATTAATTCAGATCAATGCAGTCGCGTGCAGAGGCAACCCATTTTTCAGCGAATGCAATCAAACATTACTTCAAAAGGAAGAACGGGATGAAGCGTCGCGCTGCCCTCGACCGCCGATGCCGTTCACGCTGCCATAGGATGAGACCTTCGACATCGGGGCGGACACGGGCACGCCAATCGATGACCGCAAACGACCATGGTTATATTAGCCGGCTACTTCGGCCGGCGCGCAATATCGGCGTTGCTGCGTTAGCCTCTGGCGGTGCGTTCATCGACCGCGTCGCCGCGCCGATCGCCGACAAGGTGTTCGAACACGGGCTAGTGTTCCGATCCTAACGGAAGATTCCCATGGAGGCGAGGCCGTGCGAGTTTGCCGGCATGAGCAAGACAGAAGCATGCATTTGGCTGTCGCCGGCGGATCGGGCGACGCTGGAAGGGTGGGTTTGCGGGCGCAACACCCCGCAGAAGTTGGTCTGGCGGGCACGGATCGTGCTGCTTTCGGCCGACCGAACGGGGGTGATGGCCATCACCCGCGCGGTCGGCAGGAGCAAGGTGACGGTGAGCCGTTGGCAGCAGCGCTATCTCGCCAAAGGGATCGCCGGTTTGCAGCGCGACGCGACGCGGCCGGGCCGCAAGCCGCCGCTGTCCGTCGAGACGATCCAGCAGGTCGTGCACAAGACGCTGCATGAGAAACCGCCGGCCGGCACCCACTGGAGCATCCGCAAGATGGCCGCCGCCAGCGGCCTCAGCTACACCAGCGTGCAGCGCATCTGGAAGGCACACGAACTCAAGCCGCACCTAGTGAAGACCTTCAAACTGTCGAACGATAAACGGTTCGTCGAGAAGGTGCAGGACATCGTGGGCCTCTACCTCAATCCACCCGACAAGGCGCTGGTGCTGTCGGTGGATGAGAAGAGCCAGATCTAGGCACTCGATCGCACGCAGCCTGGCTTGCCGTTGAAGAAGGGCCGTTGCGGCACCATGACGCACGACTACAAGCGTCACGGCACCACCACTTTGTTTGCCGCGCTGGATGTTGTCACCGGCAAGGTGATCGGCCAGTGCATGCCGCATCACCGCCATCAGGAATGGCTCCGGTTCCTGCGCCGGATCGACGCCGAGACGCCAAAGCATCTCGACCTGCACCTGATCGCCGACAACTACGCCACGCATAAACACGCCAAGGTCCAGGCTTGGCTAAAGCGGCACAAGCGGTTCCACATGCATTTCACCCCGACCTCTGCTTCCTGGCTCAACCAGGTCGAGCGCTTCTTCGGCCTCATGACCGAGGACCGCATCCGCCGCGGGGTGTTCAGGAGTGTGCCCGAACTGGTGGCGGCAATCCGCGATTACCTGGAGCACCACAATGCCGACCCCAAGCCCTTCGTCTGGACCGCCTCGGCCGCCGCCATCCTCGAGAAGGTGGCCCGTGGGCGACAAGCGTTAAAGTCGGTACACTAGCCCCGGTGCCAGCGACGCCCGGTCGGGATTTGACAACAGGCCCTAGAAGAACAACGTGACCTGCGTGCAGGGTCGCCGGTTCGAGCCGAACTCGGCCGTCTCCGGTCGGAGACCTAATCGGTGTGCTTCGAAGCCGCGCCTGCGGACCTGTTGAGGTTCGCTGCTGGATCCAGGTCAAGGTGCATGTTGGCGCAGCCCTCACCGGTCATCGAGGCCATGAGCCTTCCGTGCTGAGACCGTGTCCCCTGCACGGTTCCGACCGGCCCATTCCCCATGAACGACTTGAGCTCCAGTTGGAAGTGGCCTGCGCTGTCGATGGTACCGGTCACCTGGCTCGTGCCACTCAAGTCGGAGTAGTAGGCGATCCCATGGACCTCCTGCCCGTTCGGTGACCTGGCCAAGCGCCATTCGACGTTCGGGACATCCCGCGACCGAGGATGCGGCCCGACCGACAAAGCCAGGGGCGGTGGGTGCCGGGGCAGCCGGGGCGGATTGTCCGAAGATACTCCCGAGCGCAAGCACGCCTGAGAGGGCGATCACCAGAGATGCGGTTCGCTTCATTGGTTTTTCTCCACGCAGAAGGTCTCTACTCCACATCCACCGACGGCCCGGTCACCCGGTGCCGTCGACCGACTCGGGCTTCACCGATGATAAAGTCCCAATCACCAGCGTCCAGAAGCCGTCGAAGCCGATATTTCGCTATCCATTTCCGGCAAACTGGCGGGTTCATCGCCCGGCGCGGCTAGGATATGTTCGCGATCTGGGTGCGAAGTTGCCAAGCCGCACAGAACTGCAGCGATAACGCGTTGTTATAGGCTACGAAATCGCCGCACTCTGCCCGGACGCCGGTGCCTGACTTGACTGCGAGCGGGAACGTTCGTCACGGACATCGAACGCGATATTCGGAGAAACCGCAAGCATCAGGACACGTCGAATACTCACTTCATTGTAGGTGGATCCGCGAATAAGGTGGCGGTGCGCGCCGAGGTATCTGGCACTTTGGCTTGTTGCAGAATTCTCTTGAGTTTCCTACGGTGAGGTCTGGCTTTTGGTTGATGCTGTTGAAAAACTCCGGGGATACCTGGTGTGCAGCTACATTAGACCGCACACCTCGCATTCGGGCTTATTCGTTTCAGGCACGATCGGCAACGCGAACCCATGTTGCTCCAGTTTGCGATCGCAGGAGCTTTTCAACAGTATCGGCCGGAAACAACCCTTCAGATTGGAACAACACTGAGGAACCTTTGGATGGTATGGTGGTGTGTTCTCCTGCTATGCTGAGTTGTCTGTCCGCCCCAACGGACCCGCAGAATGGAGCCGCCCGCATGAGGTCCCCATCCAGGCTGTCCGCCGCCGTCGGCGCGCTTTTGCTCTCCGCGCTGATAGCCTGCCAGAGCCCGGCCCCCCCGCCGACCACTGTCGCGCACACAAGGCAGCTCGTCGCTACGGTCGAATCGGTTGACATGTCCACCCGCCAGGTGCTGCTGCGAACGCCGGATGGGGCGCGCGCCACCGTTGTCGCTGGGCCGGAGGTGCGCAACCTGGCGCAGCTCAAGGCTGGTGACCGCGTCACCATCACCTACCAGGAAGCGATCGCCGTGCAGATGGCACAGCCCGGCTCCGTCCCGCCCGACGCGGCAGCCCTGGGGGCAGAGCGGTCGGCGCTGGGCCAGTTGCCGGGCGGCGCGGTCCGCGGTGTTGTCGCCGCGCGCGTCACCGTCGTCTCGGCCGCGCCCGACGGCACCAGCGTCACCTTCACCGGCCCGAGTGGTGTGCGCCACACCGCCGACGTGCGGGACCCCAAAATGCAGTCCTTCGTGCAGCATCTGAAGCCCGGCGATCAGGTCGATGTCGGCTACGCCAACGAACTCGCGGTACGTGTCGAACCGATGCAGTGAAGGGGGGTGACGTAACGCTACGGCGACCCGCCCGGTCGTTGTGACAATGCGATCCGCCGGAGATCGGCAAGCGGCGCTTCGGCTACAGCCGGGACAAGCGGCCTGATTGCGTTCAGGTGGTGATCGCCCTGGTAGTGACACCTCAGGGCTTCCCGCTGGCCTATGAAGTGATGCCCGGCAACACCGCGGACAAGACGACGCTGCGCGACTTTATCCGGCAGATCGAGACGCAGCGTCAACCGCTGTCGATGACTGTCATTGGGAGTTCCCGGGGGGCTGACCCGCCCTGAATGAAACGGGAGCACTACGGGCCACGGGCCATGGGGCGGACGCCAGGCCGCCGCCGTCCGCCCGCAGATTCTTGTTAGTTCAGGGCCGCGGCGTCATCGGCCAGCAGCGCGACCGCCACCGCCGGCACGCAGTGCCCCACCCACTCGGCGGAACCGATTTCCGGTGAAACGAGATCGGCAAAATCCACATGTGGCCTGCCGAGCCGCGCCGCCAGTCGCGCAACCACGTGCCGCCCCACGCCGGCGGCGATCACCGGCGCATCGGCGCGCAACGGGATGCGCGAGAGCACGAGATGCACACCGTCCTCGATGTGCCGAAGCTGCGCCTCGGCGAGCCAGGCGGCTAGCGCGTACCATGCCGCCTGATCGGCCTGCGCGGCGTCGCGGCCGACCATGCGGGCGAGCCGGGCGATCGAGGCGGCCACGGTCTTCTCGCGGTGGTCCGCCGCCGGCAACTGGTCGGCATCGTCGGGCAGCTCGCCTAGGATGCGATACACGTCGGCGGTGCTGGCGAAATACTCGCAAGCCAACGTGGTCCACGCCCCGGCCACTGGTGCGCGCGGCGCCAGCGCCATGACGAAGCTGCGGGTCAGTCCGGTATAGACGAGCTCGCCGCAAGCCAGCCGCTCCGCATCGGTGTAGCCGGCGGCATGCACCCGGCCGCCGCCAAGCGGCACGATGTCGGTGGTGGTCGAGCCCATATCGACGAGCAGCGCATCGGGAATGCTCCGCGCGGCGAGCGATGCGCTGGCGTGCCAGTTGGCGGAGGCGATGTCATCGACGTGCGCTGGAGCGGACTCGACAGGCAGGAATCCGGCGCGACCACCGTAGATGCGCACCGTCGTCGGGTGCAGATGGCGCGCCAGAATGGACGCAAGTGTTGCGACGCCTTCCGCCCGGTCGTGGAAGATGTCGGCGAGCTCGGCAGTCATGGTGGCGGCGTGGCGGTCCGCGGCGCCGAGCCGCGCTGTGACGGCGCCGAGCGCCTCGGTCAGGCGGTCGAGCCCGAGCCAGAGCGGGCATGGCACCTGCAGGACATCGACGATCCTGCCGTCCTCGGCACGCGCCGCTTTCAGATGTGCGCCGCCGATGTCCCATCCGATGATGCTGTGCATGCGGGTTCCTTGACCTTGCCGATCGCCGCGGACGACTATCGCGCATGGACGTTGTTCCCGTCATCGATCTCAAGGGCGGCGAGGTCGTGCGCGCGGTCGGCGGACGGCGCGACGAATACCGGCCGATCGAGACGCCGCTCAGCCCGTCTAGCAAGCCGTCCGATGTATTGGCCGGGCTGTTGCGGCTGTTCCCGTTTCGCCGGATTTATGTCGCCGATCTCGATGCGATCGAGCGCGTCGGGGATCATGTCTCGGTGCTGGCGGCATTGGCTGAGGCTCGGCCGGAACTGGAGTTCTGGGTGGACAACGGTATCGGTGATGCCGATGAAGCCGCTGCGTGGCTGGCACAGTGCACGGGCTGTCTGGTGATCGGCAGTGAATCGCAGAGTTCGCCTGATCTGGTACGGTCGCTTTGCCGGAACCCGCGCGTGGTGCTTTCGCTGGATTTCCGCGGGGATGCCTTTCGGGGGCCACGGGCAATCTTGGCCGATGCAGGGCTTTGGCCATCGCGAGTCATCGCAATGACGCTGGCGCAGGTGGGCTCCGGCGCGGGCCCTGATCTTTCGCGCATTGCGGAGGTCGCGCGGCGGGGCGGAGGGCGGCAGGCTTATGCAGCCGGCGGCATTCGCAATGCGCAGGATCTGGTGCTGGCGGCTCGCGCCGGCGCCGCAGGTGCGCTGGTCGCCACCGCGCTGCATGCGGGCGCCCTCACTGCCGCGGAATTGGAAGTCCTCGCCCGCGGCTGATCACGTCTGGCTCGGGCAAGGATTCCTGCTTGCGCAGGTGGCGGGCAGCGCCTTGCAATCGGGTGGTCGGTCCGTTAGCACTACTCCGCGATAACAACACTGCGTACAGGGAGGCACCGGGCATCACCATGGCCGCGGTGACCGCGAGCACTGGTCCGTCCGAGCCGCCTCAGCTCAGAGTTGATGGCGTCAGCCTTCGCTTCGGCGGGGTCATTGCTATCGAGAACGTGTCGCTTATGGTGCGCCGTGGCGAACTGCGCTCCATCATTGGCCCCAACGGTGCCGGCAAGACCTCTTTGCTCAATGTCATAAGCGGCTTCTATGCGCCCGGTCTTGGCACGATCCGGCTCGAAGGAACCGAAATCACCCGGCTGCGCCCCTCGCGCATCGCCGCTCTCGGGGTGGCCCGCACGTTTCAGAACATCGCACTGTTCCGCGGTCTGACGGTGCTCGACAATATCATGCTCGGGCGGCACGTGCACATGCGCTCGGGCGTCTTCAGCTCGATCCTGTATTGGGGCCTGGCGCAGAAGGAAGAGATCGCGCATCGCGCGCGGGTGGAAGAGCTGATCGAGCGCCTCCGTCTCGGTGACGTGCGCAAGCAACCGACCGCTTCGCTGCCCTATGGGCTGCGCAAGCGGGTCGAGCTTGCCCGCGCGCTCGCCCTGGAGCCGCGCGTGCTGCTGCTGGACGAGCCGATGGGCGGGATGAACCAGCAGGAAAAGGAGGAGATGGCCCGGCTCGTTCTCGACGTGAACGAGCACTTTGGCACCACCGTCGTCCTGATCGAACACGACATGGCGGTCGTGATGGACATCTCCGACCAGGTGACGGTGCTCGATCGCGGACGGATGATCGCAGAGGGCACGCCGGCGGAAGTGCAGGACGATCCTGCCGTGATCCGCGCCTATCTCGGCGCCGGCCGGGTACGGCGGGCGCAAGCCGCATGAACGAACCCGCCACCCTGCCGCAATATCTGCTGCGCAACGCCGCGACCATGCCGCGACGCGTGGCGTTTCGTGAAAAGCGGTGGGGAATCTGGCAAACGCTGACCTGGCGCGCCCACGCCGACATGGTGCGCGGGATTGCCTCCTGGCTCGCCGCGCAGGGCTTTTCGCCGGGCGGGCGACTCGCGGTGCTGGGGGAGAACCGGCCGCAGCTTTATGCCGCGATGCTGGCCGCGCAGGCATTGGGAGGCGCCGGCGTGCCACTGCATCCCGAAGCCGAGAGCGGGCGCATCGCACACATCCTGCGCGATTGCCGTGCCTCGATCGCGATCACCGAGGAGGCAGATCAGGCGGAGATGCTGCTGGCGGCGTGCGACCGCCTGTCTGACCTTGTGCATGTCACGGCGCTGCCGGCTCTTTCGCAACTGCAGGAGCGGGACGCTTCGGTCGATGCCGAGATCGCGCGACGGTCCGCACAGGACGCAGCGCTGCTGCTCTATCCATGGGATCCGGACAAGCTGCCTCTTCCGGTTATGTTGACGCACGCCGATCTGCTTGGCGCCGCCGGGCGCCTCATGGCGACCGAGGATGTGCAGCCAGGCGATCGGACGCTCGCTTACCTGCCGCTCGCTTCGTTCGAGGATGCCCTCTACACGCAGGCCCTTGGTCTGAAGGTCGGTTTCTCCTGCAACTGCCCGGAGGGACCGGATACCGTGCCGCGCGACCTGCACGAGATCGGCCCCACGATCCTGATCGCTCCGCCGCGGCTGTTCGAGCTGCTGGCCGACCGGCTCGACACCGGCGCGGCCGCCGCTAGCCCGCTGAAGCGCCGTCTTTATTCACGCTTTACGAAGCTTGCCGAGGCGGCCGAGCAGCGGCGCGAAAATGGCCTCGCTGTCCCCCTTGGGCTCAAGATCGCGACCCTGGCCGGAGAGTTTGCGATCCACGCTCCTATACGCGATCAGCTCGGTTTGGGGCGGGCACGCTGGGTGCATCTTGGCGATCAGCCCTTGGCACCGGCCCTGGCGCGACGCTTCCGCGCGATCGGGGTACGACTGCGGCCCGCCGGCACCGGCGCCCCGACAGCGGTGCCGACCGAGGCTCCGGCGCATGTTTGACTCGACGTTCACCCTGGTGCTGGTGGCGAACGGCCTGCTCGTCGGGATGATGTATGCGCTGATCGCTCTCGGCTTCGTCCTGGTTTTCAAAGCGACCGAGGCATTCAACTTCGCACAGGGCGAGTTCGTCATGTTCGGCGGCTTCATAGCCGCCGCCGCGATCACCGTGTTGCCCTGGTGGGTTGCCACGCTGCTTGCCGTCGCCGGAATGGTGGCGTTCTGCTTCGGACTGGAGCGTCTCGTGCTGCGTCCGCTGCTCGGCCGGCCGATCATCGCTGTTATCATGGCGACGATCGGGGTTGCCTCGTTGCTGCGCGGCGTTGCCACACTTGCCTTCGGTCCGGGCACGCGCGCGATCACGCTGCCGATCCCCGATAATCCGTTCTTCATCGGCCCGGTGATGCTGCCGCCGATCGATCTCGTCGGCGCTGTGGTCAGCATCGTCTTCTTCGTCGGCTTCACATGGTTCTTCCTGCACACGCGCACGGGGCTGGCCATGCGCGCGGTGGCGGACAATCAGCAGGTCGCCTCCGCCATGGGCATCGACGTGCGGCGCTACGCCGCCCTGGCCTGGGCCATGACGGGCGTCGTTTCCGCCTTGGGCGGCGTCATCTGGGGCGCGCTTCTCGGGGTGGATAACCAGCTCGCACTGGTCGGCCTGAAAGTGTTCCCAGTGGTGATCCTGGGCGGCTTCGAGTTCGATTGCCGGGGCGGCGGTTGGTGGGCTGATCGTCGGCGTGGTGGAAAGCCTGTCGGCCGGATATCTCGACCCGCTGGTGGGCGGCGGGACCAAGGACTTCATGCCGTACGTGCTGATGATCGCCGCGCTCATGGTCCGCCCCTACGGCATCTTCGGCAAAGTCCGGGTGCAGCGGGTCTAGCGGCATGTTCTATCGCGCGGCCGGCACGTTCAAGACTAGCTACGCCGCCGATATGGCGTTCTATCCGCTGCCGGCCTCGCGCTGGACGATGGCCGGCGTGCTCGTGTTGCTGGTCGTGGTTCCGCCGCTGTTCGGGTCGGACTATGTGCTTGCGGTTCTCGATCTGATCCTCGTTGCGGTGGTGGGTGCAGTTGGGCTGAATCTGCTCACCGGCAATACCGGGCTGATCTCGATCGGCCAGGGCGGCTTCATGGCGGTGGGTGCGTACACGGCGGCCAACCTGATCGTCCGTGCGCATGCGCCGTTCTGGATCGCGCTGCCGGCGGCCGGCGCGATGACGGCACTGATCGGCACCGTGGTCGGCATCCCGTCGCTGCGCATCAGGGGCCTTTATCTTACCATCGCCACGCTGGCCGCGCAGTTCATCATCGAGTGGGTGATCAACCACGTCACTTGGATCTCCGGCGGCATTCAGGCGACCATCCAGATGCCGCCACCGGTCGTGCTTGGCTTCGCTGTACACACGCAGGCGGGCTTCTATCTGTTCCTGCTCCCGTTTGCAGTGCTTGCCGTGATCGCGGCCAAGAACCTCGAGCGAACCCGCCTCGGCCGCGCCTTCGTTGCGGTGCGTGACCAGGACATCGCGGCCGAGATCATCGGCATCAATATTTTCCGCACCAAGCTCCTCGCCTTTGCGATCTCGTCGTTCTATGCTGGTATCGCCGGGGCGCTGTACAGCTACTATCTGGGGATCGCCAATTACGAGCAGTTCCAGATCGACGTATCGATCGATTACCTGGCGATGGTGATCATCGGAGGGCTTGGCTCGGTGACCGGCTCGATACTCGGCGCCGCCTTTATCACGTTGCTGCCGGTGGTCACGCGCCGCGTGCTCGAGGCAATGGGCGGCCTGCTTCCCGCCGGCATGGACGTATCTGGGATCGTGCCTGAACTGCGGCTCTGCCTGTTCGGCGCGCTGATCATTCTCTTTCTTATTGCCGAACCAGAAGGGCTCGACCGACTTTGGCGCAACGTACGGACTTACTTTCGAACGTGGCCGTTCTGGTACTGAACCCGCGAGACGGCAAGCAACAGGAGGAACACCATGCAGACAACACGACGGACAGTCATAGCAACAGCAGCGACGACCGCGGGCCTTGGTCTTCTGGGCCGGGCACGCGCGCAACAGAAGCAGATCGTCATTGCTGAGCAGTGCGACCGCACCGGACCCACTCAGCTCGTGGGCAATATTCTTTGTCCGGCGGTGATGCACTACAAGGACCTGATCAACAAGAATGGTGGCGTTGGCGGATATCAGATCGCTATCAACGAGTTCTGATAACCAGTACCAGGTGCCCCCGGCCATCGAGGAGTACCAGCGCGAGAAGGCACAGGGCTCGGTGTCCATCCTGCTCTACGGCACGCCGCAGACCGAGGCCCTGTCGCCCCGGCTCAACGCCGATCGTATCCCCGGCACCTGCCCGGGCTTCGGCCCGGCCTCGGCCGCCAACGGCGCTCACAACCCGTATGTCTTCCCTGTCGCGGCGACGTACTGGTCGCAGGCCGCGGCATCGATCCAGTTTGTCAAGGACCAGCTTGGTGGCAACCTGCACGGCAAGAAGATCGCCTTCATGATGTATGACAACCCCGCCGGCCACGAGCCGCTGCCGGTGTTGCAGCGACTGCAGACGATGGAAGGCTACGATTTCAAGATCTACGCCGTACCGCCGCCGGGCATCGAAATGGGGGCGCAGGCGCTCGATATCGCCGAACGCTACCGGCCGGATTTCGTCCTCATGCACATCTTCGGGCGCAGTCCGTCGGTCGCCATCAAGGCGTTGCGCGGCGTCGGCTTCCCGCTGTCGAAATGCCTCGGCTTCGTGTGGGCCTCGGCCGAGGCCGACATCGAAGCGGCCGGTGGCTGGGGTGTGGCGCAGGGGTATCACACCATGCAGTTTGCCGGTGTCGGCACCGATTACCCGGTGCACCAGCAGATCAAGGCGATGTTCAAGGCCGAAGGCAAGGAGCCGCCGGCGGTGATGAACTCCTCGGTCTATTACAACCGCGGGCTGCTTGGCATCGCGCTGCATATCGAGGCGATCCGCCTGGCGGTTGCCGCCAATGGCGGCAAGCCGCCGACCGGAGCCGAGGTGCAGCAGGGCTTCCAGTCGATCAAGGACTTCAGCCTGGGTGGCCTGGTGCCGCCGCTCCAGCTCACGCCCACCGATCACGAGGGCGGCGGCTGGGTGCAGATCTACCAGGTCACAGGCAACGCGATGGTCAAGAAGACGCCCTGGTTCCGCGGCTATCGCGACATGGTGGAAAAGATGATCGCCACCTCGGCCTGACCGGCGATCGTGCTGCGGCTGAACGACATCGAGGTCGTCTATGACAATGCGGTGCTGGTGCTGAAGGGTATCTCGCTCGCCGCCGAAACCGGGCGCGTCACGACGCTGCTTGGTGCCAATGGTGCCGGCAAGACGACCACCCTGAAGACGATCTCGGGCCTGCTTTACGACGAACGCGGAACAATCAGCCGCGGTACGATCGAGCTTGATGGACAGCGCATCGACCACCTCGTACCGCACGAGGTGGTCATGCGCGGCATCGTCCAGGTGTTCGAGGGCAGGCGTGTCTTTGCCAGTCTGACGGTCGAGGAGAATCTGCTCGTCGGCGGACATGTCGAATCGCGCCTGCCGCGGGTGCGCGACGCGATCGATCAGGTGTATGGGTTCTTCCCGCGCCTGGCTGAACGCCGCCGGCAGGACGCCGGCTATCTATCGGGTGGCGAGCAGCAGATGCTGGCGATCGGCAGGGCGCTGATCTCCGGCCCCAGGGTCATCCTGTTGGATGAGCCCTCGCTCGGGCTGGCGCCGATGATTGCGGAAGAGATTTTCCGCATCATCATCCGCTTGAAGGAGGAGCTGGGGATGACGGTGCTGCTGGTGGAGCAGAATGCCGCCATGGCGCTCGAGGTAGCGGATTATGCCTATGTGATGGAGACGGGCCGGATCATGCTGGAAGGGCCGGCGGCGGAGGTGTACGAGAATGCCGCCATCAGGGAGTTCTATCTCGGTCTGAACGAGAGCGGCGTGCGGCGATCTTACCGCGACGCCCGTCCCGCGGTGCGACGACGTCGCTGGCTGGCTTGAGACGCCTTGCCTGGGTCGATCTCTGTTACGAAAATCCGGTCCCCTGGGTAAGGAGTTACTGGATGAGCCAGGACAAGCCCGACGCGGCACAGGCGGTGCGCCGGACCAACCAGTCGTTCTTCTTCGAGGCGGACATCTTTTCCGCGAAACGTCTCTTGCCGCGTCGGCAGCGGCCGGGCGGCGTGGTACACGAAGCGGCACGTGCCATTCCGGTGTTTCGCGACTGCGATGTGCTTGTGGTGGGGGGCGGCCCTTCGGGCACGGCGGCGGCGGTGGCGGCGGCGCGCACCGGCGCAGATGTCGTGCTGCTGGAGCGCTACAACCACTTGGGCGGTCTCTCCACCGGCGGTCTTGTCATCTGGATCGACCGCATGACCGACTGGAGCGGCACGCAGGTCATCTGTGGTATCGCGAGCGAGCTGCTCGACCGGCTGCCGAAGGACGCCATTGCTGGGCCGCCGCGTGCGTCGTGGGGCAGTGCCGACGAGGCGACCGCGGCTTATTGGCGCGAGCGCACGGCCGCGTTTCACGGCATCGTCACCTGGTCACCGACCATCGATCCGGAGCGATTGAAGCTCGTCAGTCAGGAACTGGTGCTGGAAAGCGGCGTACATCTTTTGCTGCACGGCATGGGCACCGCGTCGGTTCTGGAAGATGGCACGGTCGCGGGCGTGGTGTTCGAAAGCAAGGAAGGGCGGCTGGCGATCCGGGCGCGCGTCACGGTCGATTGTACCGGCGACGGCGACATCTTCGGGCGCGCCGGGGCAGGGGCGGAAACTGACATCGAGGAGCGCGACATCCACCACTGCATGAACACCGCCTGGATCTGGGGCGGCTGCGACATGACGCGCTGGATCGCTTTCAAGACTGGTGATGCGGCGGGCTTCTCTGCCTTTATGGAGCGTGGGCGCTCGCTTTGCGGCGGGTTGTTCGAGCGGCCGTTTGTGTCCTGGCGAAACGACGTCGCGCTGTTCATGGGACCACGGCTGTCGGGCTACTCCGCGGTCGATATCCAGGATCTGACCGAGGTTGAGGTACGGTCGCATAGGCTGATGGCACAGCACCTCGATGCGTATCGTGCGCATGCGCCGGGGTTTGAAAAGGCGTTCCTGATGCTCTCGGCACCGCAGCTTGGCGTACGGCATTCGCGACGGCTGCCCGGGGTGGCGCGCGTGACGCGCGAGCGGTGGAGCGATGCGACGCCATATGCAGATGAGATCGGCGTGTCGCCTTCGCTGTCACCGAAACTGCCGTTGGTTTCGGTGCCGTATGGCTGTCTGGTGCCACGCACGGTGAATGGTTTGTTGGTGGCGGGGCGGCACGTATCTTCCGACGCTGCAAGCCATTCGTTCCTGCGGGAGATTCCACAGTGCTGGCTGACCGGCCAGGCTGCGGGGGTCGCTGCAGGTCTGTCGGCGCGGCTGGGCTTGCAGCCACGGGCGCTGCCGATCGGTAAGTTGCAGTCGGAACTGCTGAGGCGGGCGCGTTCCTGCGGATGCCGGCTGAGGCGACGGCATAAGGGCAAGTCCGACGCGTTCGGCGTCAACACTTCCGCAACTATCTGTCATCAACATCCGCTAAAGGAAGAAAGTTTAAACGCAGATATAAGAGGATGTACGCTGATGCACGAGGATACCGACATGCTGAATGATCTGTCGGGACGTGTCATTGACTGCTCATTCACACACGAATTGCAGTACCGCCAGCCTCGCGGTTGTGCAGCAAGCCGCGCACGGAGATCAAACGCGTGGTCCCCGGTCTGTGAAGCGCGCTGAACCATCTGCGTGCATCCGCGCACATCCGCGTTCATCTGCGTTTAAACTTTCTTCCTTTCGCGGTACTATCGCCGGATGGTTGCTAGCCCCGTGCAGTCGTGATGAACCGGGAGGGCCGGGTGAAGCGGCGGATCATGGCGGAATTAACTGGGAACGAATGGCGTTTGTCCCGTTGTACGACGTTAGCGTCGTCAGCTGCATCGCTATCGGCTGTTCCGTGGCGAGGCTGGGGATAATCTTGACCGAGGACACAACGGCACTGGCCAGGTCCCGGTACGCTTAGGTTCCGGACGATCTCCCCATAAGCGCCTCGACCGTCCTGGCGGATCCCGAGTCGTTCTCGGACATTGAAGATGCCGTGTCCCGCCTACGGTCCCGGGAGCCGTTTCTGGCCGAAGTGGTCGCACGCGCCGCGATCAACGCCGCATTGCGGCAGACGTTCACCACAGTGCAGGGATTCGCATGATCCGGATGGCGATACAGGTCGTCTTCATTGACAATGCGGGCGACCGGTGGGATGTGCGCGAGATCGCTCGGTGAGTTTGCCACGTATATCACCAATAACCTCGACCACATCGTGAACTAATGCTCAGCGTTGCTGCGCCGGTGAACGCATCTCCACCGGCTTCCTGGAGTCAGCGGCCAACCAGATCGTGGACTAGCGACCGTTCTCCCGCCTTAGCCATTTCGTTTGATGCCCAGGTAAACGAAGGAGCCCCGGTGGCACTCCGGCCGAGCGCCACATCGAACGTCCGTGTACCTACCTCCGGCGGAACCGGCTCCAGCCAGGGCGACGCGGCCAGCGTCGCCTGCGTATCTCCCACCCCCGCCGCCCAGCGAGCTCGCATGCTGGAGCGGCTGAAATCGTAGTCCTTGAACGATCCCTGCACCTCGTCCGGCCGGTAAACCAACTGGGCGATGTCCATCGTCGTCACGCAGGCAATCCTTCGCAGGAACTCTACGTCTGCTCCCTCCTTGACAGCCTCTGGGAGGCGTTCCAGCAGCGTATTGAGGTGATAGCGGATCTCATGCATGGCGCGGAAACTGTCAGTGCCCATGCGTGTGCGACTTGAGTATCGAATATCCTTCTCGCGTTCCGCCGCATCGTCGAGAGTGCGCGGCACTGGCCCGCGGGCCGGAAACACGTCCACCTGGAAAGCAAGCCGGCTGCGCCGCGGGTATACGCGAGGACATATTGCAGCGGCGTATTCGACACAAGGCCGCCGTCCCAATACAGTTCGCCATCGATCTCGACCGGCGCGAAGCCGGGCGGCAGCGCGGCGCTAGCCATTACGTGCTCGGGCCGGATGGTGATCTCCGCGTTATCAAAGTAGGTGAAGTTGCCGGTCTGCACGTTCACGGCCCCGACACTGAAGCGAGTTTCGCGGGCGTTGATCCGGCCGAAATCGACCAGCTGCTCCAGCGTGGTCTTCAGGGCGCTTGCGTCGTAGTAGGCGATCGGGCTGGCGCCGGTGAACCAAGCATAGGCCGGATGGGGTCGGAAGAACCCCGGCTGGCCCAGCAGCAGTGCAGACAGCGCCCCGAGCTGGTGCTGCAGCCTACTACAAAGCCCGCCGAACAGGAGCGGCCAGGCTAAGGAGGGAGCGGTGATTTCCTCCCAAAACTCCCGGAGACGAGCCACGCGGTTCTCCGGTGCGTTCCCGGCGATTATTGCCGCGTTGACTGCACCGATCGAGATCCCAGCGACCCAATCGGGCAGGTAATCGGATCTCGCAAGTTCCTCGTAAACACCTGCCTGATAACTGCCGAGCGCGCCGCCGCCCTGGAGGATCAGTGCGACACGTTTGTCGTACCAAGCCGGCCGGCCACCCAGTTTCCACTTACCCATTCGGATTTCTCCGTGGCCCAATTGTTGCGCTGCGGCGGGAACGGCGCTGACAGTATCGGCTTGCCGATCTAGCGTCATGGCCGTCATGGCGCAGCATTTCCTTACCTTGTGCGTCAAGGACCGCCATCGCTCGCGCGAGTTCGTCGTCTTCCTCGAGAAGCTTGACGCAGCCTATCCGACCGAGACCGCTATCAAGATCATCCTCGGCAATCGCGGAGGTTCATGAAGACGAAGGGTGCGACTGACCGCGTATTCGAAGGCAAGCGCCACCCGCAGCGACGAGCGGATAGTAGATCTCTGCGGCTCCAGGCGTTCCACGCCGGGCCGCCCGCCCAACAACATTGGCTCGTCAGCGGAAACTGTGGGTGCTTCGGGGGTATACCGAGGGCTAGTTTTATCACTCAGCCGGCCGGCTGGTGGATTTGTGGACAACACAAGCGCGTTGCCCACAACCCCACAGCCGCCACATCGGCAGAAGCGGAGATATCATCCGCCACCACGGCAGGCATCTTTACGCCTCATCGCGGCTGATCTCAGGGTCTGTCAGGAAGCGGAACAACTTGCGGCAGGTCGTGTCGAAGGAGCGCTGCGCGGTGTCGGACTGACCATGGGAGAGCAGCGGCCCGCCATCGTCGCCGATGAGGGTGAGGACGACCTGCTTGATTGGCCGCCTCCGGAGGTCGCTGTCCATCTGCAATCGGCTGATGACCTCACCGCCGAGAGCCCAGACGTTGTCGCGGTGTCGGCGCAAGGTTTGGCGTGATAGCTGCAAGGCCAGCAGGTCGCGCAGGAACGGCTTGAAGCATTCCACCATCCGCCGGCCAGGCGGAATATCGCGCGCCTCATACGCCCAGCTGCGAGGCCACTGATCGAGGTCCGGACAACAGGTCTGCAAGGGATCGGCAGCAGCCCGTTGCGCCGGTACGCTGTCACGTCTGCCGGCAACTCCTTTGGGTCCCGCTGCCATGCGGCTGATCTCCCTGCTGAACCACTACCAGCACTTTCCTGGGTTCGTTTACGAGAAGGCGCGACATTGCGCCGAAAGCCGAACCATCGAGATCAGCGTGCGGCCCCGCCGCGGCTCGAGACCGGTGTGCTCGGGCTGTCGCAAGCCGGCGCCGGCCTATGATCACCTGAGCCTGCGCCGGTTCGAATTCGTGCCCCTCTGGGGCTGCATGGTGGTGTTCCTCTATTGCATGCGACGGGTCGATTGCCGGGCCTGCGGCGTGCGGGTCGAAGCGGTCCCCTGGGGTGTCGGCAAGCACCAGCTGACCAAGGCCTACATGCTGTTCCTGGCGCACTGGGCGAGGAAGCTGTCCTGGCAGGAGACCGCCGGGTCGTTTCGCAGCACCTGGGACAAGGTCTGCCAGTCGGTCGAGTATGTCGTGCAGTGGGGGATCGAGCACCGGCAACTGGGGCCGATCGTGGCGATCGGCGTCGATGAGATCCAGTATGCCAGGGGACACAAATACCTGACGCTGGTCTATCAGATCGAGCAGCAGTGCACGCGCCTGCTATGGATCGGTCGCGAACGGACGGTGGAGAGCTTCGAGCAGTTCTTCACCCTGATCGGCGAACCATTGGCTGGGCAGATCGAGTTTGTGTGCTCGGACATGTGGCAGCCTTATCTGAAGGTGATTCGTGAGCGGTGCAGCCAGGCCATCCACATCCTCGATCGCTTCCATATTGTCGCCAAGATGAATGCCGCGCTGGACCAGGTGCGTGCCGCCGAGGCTCGCCGGCTGGCCCGGGACGGCTATGAGCCAGTCTTGAAGAAGACCCGCTGGTGTGTGCTCAAGCGCAAGGCCAACCTGACCGAGCATCAACGCTTCCGCCTGCGCGATCTGCTGCGCTACAACCTGCGGACCGTACGGGCCTATCTGCTGAAGGAGGACTTCCAGCAGTTCTGGGACTATGCTTCGCCGAGTTGGGCCGGCAAGTTCCTGGATGAATGGTGCGGTCAGGTCATGCGCTCCCGCATCGAGCCGATGAAGAAGATCGCCAGGACGCTACGCTCGCACCGCGCGCTGATCCTGAACTACTTCCGCGCCAGGAAGCAGCTCTCCAGCGGTGTGGTCGAGGGTCTGAACAACAAGGCCAAACTGACCATGCGAAAATCCTACGGGTTCCGTACCTTCCACGTCACCGAAATCGCCTTGTATCATGCACTTGGTAAGCTGCCGGAACCCGACGTCGCCCACAGATTCTTCTGACGAGGCACAACATTGAGGCAGCCCCAAACCCGGCAAGGACGCCCGTGCACCGTGACTAATTTGCATTCGTTATCTTTCTCCGAGCTGACATGTGCAAACGGACCATCTCATCTGTGTTAGCAGCTTAACAGAGCCTGTGCCGAAGCGCTACTGCGCGGCGACAATATGGATGGAGCGACGTGTTGCCTCAGAGCCGAGGGGCGGCCGGAGGGTGAGCGTAGTACGTGGGCTGAACCCCGGCGGCGGTGCGGTCCCGGAACGGGTCCCCGCCTGCGACGGTGACTCGTCGGGCAAAGAATTCCGCCTGCAGCTCCCAGCTTGCCCCAGCGTCGCGCGAGCGCTCGCCGAGCCAGCGGAACGAGTTGGGCGTGATCTCGGTGAAGCTCCAGCGCACCGCCTCGCCGGCATCGTTCGTGCCGTCCTGCACGATGTCGTGGCCGCGCGCGCGGCCGATCTGCCGCGTATAGAACTGGCGCAGCGGGTCGCTCCACAGAATGTGCCAAGCATCCCGGCCGGGGTCGTAGATGCGCAGTGTCGTGCCGTAGAAGACGCCCGGCAGGATCCAGACATCCTGGATGGCGCGGCCTTCGAGCACCCAGCCGATATGGATCTCGCCGACGCCCTGATGCTTGGTACCATCGTCGCGATGCACGACGGCATTCATCTGCCAGCTTCCGATGAGCCAGCCGTAGAGGCCTATTCTGTCCGCACGGTCCGGCGCTGGAGAATTGGTGTGAAGCGCGTCTATGAAGGACGAGGCAGCGGTCATTCTCGCACCTGATGCTGGTGGAAACTCCGCCTCGTTTTTAGATCGCCCCTCCGCGGCGAAACTTGGCAAAAATTGCCGTTCTCCCGCCGTCTGATTTACCCCCGGTCCGCGGCAGGCGCAGCGGAGCCGGGTCATGACCCGGCTCGCCGGTTTGGACTAGCTAGCCCCGCTCGAAGGTGTTCAGGCCGCGAACGGGTGCTTCACCTGGTCGCGCTGACGTACCACCTCGGCGGCCGTAGGATGGCCGCCGACCGCCCGGGCAATGGACTCCTTCGTTGCGCGGTAGTTGTAATCCTGGATCTTCTTGTCGTCGGCGGCATCCCAATGGATGAACACGCCTACGCAGATGAACAGGTCGTCGGCTTCGTCCTGCGGGATGACGCCCTCGGCGACGCTGTCGGCCACCGCCTTTGCCACCGCGTGCTGGGCCGGGCCGAACATCTGCACGGCCTGCTTGGCGCCCTTGATAGTGACCTTGTTGAACAGCACCGTGTTCGGCTTGGTCGGCAGATTTGGCGCGATCACCGCGAGCAGCGAGGTGAACCCATCCTTGTTGTTGGTCAGTGCATGACAGAACGCGGATTCCACGGCGCTGCCGCGGGGGCCCATGATCAGGTCGATATGTGCGACTTCGTTGCCCTCGCCCACCAGGGACTCACCTATGCAGACCTTGGTAATTTTCGCCATTTGGTCGCCTCCTCGCAGTGTGCTGTTGCGGTATGCCGAACGCGCGATCCCCGGCACGGCGGCGCCGCGGGGGATGCCACGTTATCCCGCCTGATGGCGGGAAGAATCAACGGTTAATCGGTCACCGGTCCCGCAGCCGGTAAGCCAGGATGGTGGCGACGGTCAGATCGGCACTGGTGCCGGGATTGATGCCGCGTGCCTTCAGGTCCTGGTCCCACTCCAGCAGTGCCGGGAGGCAGGCGGCGGGATCCGGTTCCACGAGCACGCGCCGGCGGACCGGGATGGCTTCCTGCCTCACGAGCTCGGCCGCGGCGGCCCCGTGCTTACGCAAGATATGGCTGTCGGGGATGGCGGAGAGAAACCACAGATAGGCGCCCAGCGGCGCCCAGGCCGGGTCGGGCCACCGCGCACGGGCGTCCAGATAGGCCCCCATTCCCGGTCCGAACACATCGGCGAAACCGTTAGCCCACTGGCGGGCGACGCTGTCGCGATCGGCGGCCTCGGCCATCGCGGTCGCCAGCGTGACATCGGCTGGACCGTGCACATCGTGTCGTGGCGCCTGCCCCAGCCCGGCGGGCGCGGCGCACCGGATGGCGCGGAACACCGCTTCCGTATCCGCCAAGCCGGTTTCGTTCAGCACACGACGAAGGGCGGTCTGCAAGTCTCGTTCGGGCCGCTCGGCGGCCGTGACCAGAGGCGCGGCGAGCAGAATGATGCCGAGATTGGTGTTCTGCCCGACTTCCGCCCGCGTCGCGACGACCGCGCCGAGTATGCGCTCGCCCAGCGAGGCGCCGTGGCCGCACAGCACCGGTGCCGCTGCTTCGGCGCTGCGCATGAAATCGGCGACGGTCATGCCGTGGCCGTCCGCGTGAACGTGCACGTTGCCGGGCTTCAGGACGGACAGTTCTTCGGCGCAGGCGGCGATGAACGCCGCCCGGATCGCTGCCTCGCGCATTATCCAAGCCGGCGCAGCAGCGCGGCGACCACGTGGTCGGCGATCGAAACCGGCGTGACCTTCTGCAACCCACGCCAGGCCGGCATGCTGTTCACTTCCAGGACGAAAGTCTGCCCGGCTTGGTCCTGCAACAGGTCAACACCCGCAAAATGCGCACCGACGCTGGAGGCGGCGCGCAGCGCCAGGTCGGCGAGGGCCGGCGACGGCGTCAGTGCCTCGGGCGCGGCGCCGCGGCCGATGTTGGTGATCCAGTGCGACGACCGCCGGGTCATCGCGCCCACCGCTTCGCTGTCACAGACGAACAGGCGCTGATCCGCGAACCCGGTCCCGGACGGCGGAACATAGCGCTGAAGGTAATAGATGCCGGCGACCTCGGCGGGCGGGGGCAGGTCTTCCGCCCGCTCGATCAGGCGCAAGCCGCGACCCTGCGAGCCGAACAGTGGCTTCAGCACCAGCTTGCCGTTTTGTGTCTCGCGCGCGGCGATCACCCGTGCGGCGTCCGCGCCTTCCACTGTCCATGTGGGCGGTGTCGGCAGGCCGGCGCGCGCGAGAAAGAAGCTGGTGGTCGATTTGTCCACGCAGCGCTCGATCGCCCGCGCGTCGTTCCACACGGGCACGCCGAGCTCGCGCAGCGCGTGCAGGATGCCAAGCCGGCGCGTTACCTCCTCGAAGCTGCCGCCGGAGATGGCGCGCACCAGCACGGCATCGGGCAATGCGTCGGGAAAGCTCGGAAGCCGAAGTCCGTACGGTGCGGTCGTATCGAATGCGCAGTCACCGAGGCGGACCGCCTGCGCCTCCACTCGGCGCGCAGCGAAAGCGCGCAGCAGCGCCCGTGCGTGCCAGTCGTTGCTGTCGATGGCTAGCGCGATTCGCACCGGCACCCTCACCCGCCGCGCAAGTGCGCGGCGACCTCTCCCGCGAGAGCGGGAGAGGTGAGCAAGGCTGGCCATGCCGGGCAAGGGATCAGCAGCGTGAAGTGTCCCATCTCTCGGCCAGCACCAGTCCCGGCGGCAGCGACTCACCGTAGAGGCTGGCGCGGTCCGAGATGCCAACGGGCACGAATCCCCTGATCTTCGCGGTTCGGAGCGGGGCAACCCCTGAGCTCTCGAGCTTGCCGGCGATCAGGTTGCGCAGTGGCTTGGGCACATCCAGACCCCGGTCGTCCACAACGCGCGCGGCCCGAAGGAACAAGGTCTGCAGCTCCTGCAGCTCCGGTTTCGCCCAGTCGAAGGATCGAAACGCCGTGTATGCTCGCTCGACAAGGTCGGGCGAGACGACGGTCTCAGGCCCGGCATAGAGCGGAGCCCGATTGAGCAGAAGCCCGAGTGCCGCAAGGTAGGGAGCACAAGGTTGCCCCGCGCTTGCAAGTGCCGCGGCCTCGTCGATGAACAGGTTGACCAGTTCCGCCTTCATCTCATGCGGGATCAGTTCCAGGGATCCCGACAGGCGCACGAGCTCAGCGGGTGCTTTTCCGCTGCGGAGTTCTGTCGAGCTCGTCGACCAGGAGTTTTTCCTGCCGTTCGCGCGAGAGGCCGCCCGCTACCCGGCGCCAGAGTATATATTCTTGATACTTGATGCGCCGGCCAGGGAAGCAGGGTGCGGCTTCGTAGAGCCGCCATAAGCTGTCCATACGAAAGTCGTCACGGGCGACACCGAAGCCTGGGCGCAGCATGAATCCGGATATGACGAGCCATGCCTCTTCGTGATCCACCGACAGCCTTCGGCCCTCCGAGTGCGCCTCCAGGGTAGACCAAAGCGCTCGCAGCAGAGTTGCGCTCCACTCGTTCCTGGGCCTTCCGAGGATGCGCTCCAGACTCTTCATGACCGTGGGGGCGGCGACTTTGTCCTTCCGGGTGAAAACGCTCGCGAGATGCTTCTGCGGCGCTTCGAGTGTGCCCTCGGCGGCATTCAACCCCACCTGGGCGGGCGTTTCGCGGACCGCCGCTGCATCCGGCGCGGCGGTGCTTCCTTGCTCGTGCGGGCGGAGATTGAATTCCAGCGGCCAGGACTGCTGGATCGCTTGGTCCGCGCTGACGCAGGAGACCTGGAGCAGACCCAGCGCGTTCGTCCTCGCGGCCAAGCGAACCGGCACGGTCTGATTTGTCCCTAGGCGGGACGGCTCATCCAACCTGGCGATCGTCTGGAGCGGCGGCAGCGCGCGGAAATCCGCTTCGGACCACACCAGGATGTCTCCTGCCTGGCTTTTGCCATGCCGGGTCGAGGAATAGGCCTGGAATGACACAAGGCGATTGGTCTGTAATTCGAGCGGAGGATTGGCGATTTCGAATAGCTCGTCGGGTGCAGCACCGCGGGGAAGGACGCATACGAGCAACCGATTCGCCGGCTCGCCCGTAGTTGCCGCCGGCCTCTGCACTTCCAGGAAAACCGCATGGGCGGCGCCGGCTTCGATGCGCCCGGTTTGGCGGTGGAGAAGTGCGCCAAATCGCGCGGCACCCCGCGCGACCGCGAGGCTGGGTTCGGCATTCTCCAGAATGAACGGCACGAACCCGTTCTGCCACTCCCCGATCTGGTCACGGAGTCTCTGCCGCAGCAGCAGCGGCTGGAGCGATCCGCCATTGAACAGGACTGCGTCGATCCTCACACGGTCCCGGCGGAAGTCGGCAAGATGTCGCGTGACGGCGCTGTCGGAGGCATAGGGAAGCCCCAATTCCCGCAATGCCGCTGACGTACGGTAGGGCCGTGCCTCTGCTGGGCAGAGCGGAAAGAATCCATCCAGCAGAGCACGTTCCAGCTCTGCCCGTGTCACCGCCGCCGTCCGGGATCCGGCGATCAGACCTGCCCCTCGCCCGGGAAGCGCCATCGCAAACTGCTGGTCCGGCGAGCCCGTGTCTGACAGCACCGTCTCTTTCAGATCGCGGCAGAGGGCGACAAGATGATCCCATTGCTGGCCGGAAAGCTGACCGTGCTCCACGCCGAACCGTGCTTCGACCAAATGCGCTATCGCAAGGTCGATATTATCCCCGCCCAGCAGGATGTGCTCACTCACTGCGATGCGCTTGATGAGGGGGACCGGACTCCGCGCATTCTCGCGCACCTCAAACAAGCTGAAGTCCGAAGTGCCGCCGCCGATATCGATCACCAGCACGTGCCGCGGCCCGCCATCGCGATCCGGTAGCTGCTGCCACAGCTCACGCGCGGCGTCGTGCTGGTTCAACCAGCAATAGAAGGCCGCCTGCGGCTCCTCGACCAATCGTACACTGTCGGGGAATCCCGCTTCCTCCGCGGCGGCGACCGTCAGTCGCTGCGCGGCCGCGTCGAAGGAGGCGGGCACCGCGATCGTGATCTCTTGGTCATTGAACGCGAAGCCGCTCTCGGCGAACCGGTCGTTCCAGACGCCGCGCAAATAGCTGAGGATAAGTGCGGAGGCACGTACCGGCGAGATCTTCTGTTCTCGTGTCAGGTCCTCCGATCCCCACGGCAAGAACGGGGCCGACCGGTCGGCCGTGTGGTGGCAAAGCCAGGACTTCGCGGCATGGACGACGCGCCCCGGCGTTTCGCCGGCCCTCCTCCGTGCGAGCCGGCCGACGATCCACTCCCCGGCTCCCGCTGTCCTGCCACGAAGCTGGGCCGCAACCGCGTCCTCGGGCAGGTAGAGAAAGGAGGGAAGTGTGGGCTCGTCGGTGAGGCTGGTCGGGCTATCCCATTGCGGAACAAGAAGGATTTCCGGCTCCGCCTCACCTTGGAGCGGCACGAAGGCCAGCGCGGAGTTCGTGGTGCCGAGATCGATGCCAATAGAGAAGCGGGCTGGTGCCATCACGGATGCTCACCGGCAGGCCGGAAGCGGACCTGCCCTATTCGGTGCGAACCTGGAACTCGATCTTCCAACGGCGATCGGAGTTCGTGTGTTTCATCCACAGCTCCAGCGTTCCGAGCTCCGTCACGACCGAGTTGATACGCACCGGCACTACCTGGCCCGTCGGAGCGTCAGGGAGCGCGGGAAGCTCGATTTCAAGCAGGCTGGTTTCCTCCAGTTCGCGTTCGGCGTCAGGAAGGACCTGTCCCGGCGTGTCGCCGCTGCGCACGGCTGAGGAGAAGAATCGGAACTCGGCCGGCTGGCCGGTGACGAGGCCTAGCTCGCGTCCCTCGATCAGAAGTTCCGTGCCTTCCTGCATGCCCTGCGGGACGACGCACAGCGCCTTCACCGGGGGCCTGAAGCCTGGAACGGCGAGTGCCGATGTTTCCAGACCGACGTAATAAGACCGCGACGTGCCGGCCTTGATGCGCATCCCTTTGCCCGTCGCACGCTGAACTCCATAGATCATGGCGCCGCGCGCCACGGCGAGGTCCGGCTCGAAGCCTTGCAACTCGCGGACTGGCTGTCCCCCGTTCCAGGACGCCAACAGGTCGAGCACCCGGGCGCGGATCGACGCAGCCTTGAAGACGCCTCCATTAAACAGCACCGCGGTCGGAATGAGAGCCTCGGTCCCGGCCCGCGGTCCAGCCAGCGATGCAAGCTTCTCGCTCGCCGTCACGTTCTGCAGGCTGCGGCGGAGAAACCGCGCCAGATGCTTGCTGACCACAGGATCGGATGCATAGGGTAGTCCGAATTCCTGCAGCCCCCCGCGGCGGCCTTCACGCGGCGTGTCATCGATGCTGGTCCTGGCGAAGAAACCGTCGAGCACGATCTGCTCGAGCATCTGGCGATCGAGCGTTGTTGACACTGTCCTGGCAAGCAGGCTGGAGCCGCGCGATGGGACGGCGATCGGCGCTTCCGCCAGCGCGTCATTTTCAAACAAGGTGATCTTGGCCTTGGAGGCGGCATGCACGAGTCCGAGGAACTGCCACGCGTCCAGGGATTTGCCCGCCGACTCCAGCTTGGCCTGTAGCGCGTAGGCGAGCGCGAGATCCATGTTGTCGCCGCCGAGCAGAATGTGTTCGCCGACGCTGATGCGCTCCAGCTCCAGCGTACCGGCGGCATCGGTGACCGCGATCAGGCTGAAATCTGCCGTTCCGCCACCGACGTCGGAGACCAGGACGATGTCGCCGGGAGCGACCAAGTCGTGCCACGCCCTGCCCGTGTGCGCTGTCCAGGCGTAGAACGCCGCCTGGGGTTCCTCCAGCAGCGTGACATTCCCGAGCCCCGCGGCCTCGGCCGCCTCGGCCGTCAGGCTTCTGGCGATTTCGTCGAAGGAGGCGGGAACCGTAACGATGACCTGGCCATCTGCAAGGTCCCAATTCCGCCCCTGCGCGCGTTCGGCGTACAAGAACGCGTCCCGGAGATGGTGGAGGTAGCGGCGCGAGCACTCGAAGGGCGAGAGCTTCTCCTCTGCGATATCGGACTTCCACGGCAGAGTCCGCTGTTTCGGATCGATATGCGGATTCGAAAGCCAGGACTTTGCGGACGTAATGAGACGATCGGGCACCAGCGCGCCATGCTCGCGCGCGAACTGACCGATGATTGCGGGCTCCCCCTTATCGCTCCAGGGCAGAGGAAACGAACCCTTCGGGAACTCCTCGGGGTGCGGAAGATACAGGGCTGACGGCAGCGTCGGCCTCTCGCCGACCTGGTTCGGACCCAGGCTCTGCGTGATTTCGACGATCGCTGTCCGTTCGGTCTCAAGGTCGGCGACAGCCATCGCGCTGTTGCTTGTGCCGAGATCGATGCCGAGGCTGAAACGAGCGTTCATGAGTCAGGGTCCGGATGCGCCATGTCAGAAACTCCCGTCAGCGGAGGCGCGCCGCAAGAGGGAGGAGGCACCGCTTCGGCCAGTGACTCTTTCCGGTGCGGCACCCGGCCGCCGGCTGGGCCGAATGCCGGCCTGCCCGGGCTGTCTATTTGAGTTCCACCTCGGCCGGGGCAATCGTCGGCAGCCGGTCGGCGGAGCTGCGCAGGGTGCGCGGCAGCTTGACAACGTCCGTTCTCCAGCCGCGGTGGACGAGGACCCCCGAGAAGGGCGCTTGCCCGCTGATCCTGCCCAGCAGCCGGTACTCGTCCGCCGCATAGCCGGCGGCGATCCGGATCGTCGATCCCTCGTTTTCGGGACGCACGGGGTGGATCTGGAAGTGCTCCTGCAGAGCCGCCTTGCATCCAGCGTGCACGACGCGCGCGGCCGCCCCGACCTGCGCGTCGTCATATGCGTTGATGTCGTCCATGAGGAAATCGACCAGGCGACCCTTCTCCTGCAGCAATGCGAGAAAGCTGACAATTTCGGCCTCGGTCTGCGGCGCGGGACCGGCAGCGGGCGGGGGGCGGGCTGGTTCGACGGGAGTGGCTCCGATCTCGCTCTTCGGGCTGCGCCGAGCGATGATCGTGGCCAGCACGACAACGCCGAGCACCAAGGTGGCAGCCGCCAGATATGGCTGGGAGAAGCCCGCCAGAGGCACCAGTGCGAGCGCGTTCACCGCGAGCAAAAGGAGGACGGCAACGATCGAGGCGACTTTCATCACGTAACGCTCACCATTGTTACTGCTCGAGGCGCTGCACCTCCCTCGTCGCGCGACGGTCGAGGATGCCAGTCGTCCGATATCATAGGGGTCTGGACAACCGGAAGTGGCGCGGCTAGCCTCCGTTGGACTGGCGGCATGTCGGAACTGACGTGGCCTCGGCAACTTGGTGCGGGAGAGAGAAATATGTCCTGGAAGCGCCCGAAAATCCGCGAGATCTGCATCGGAATGGAGATCAACGGCTATCTTCCAGTCGACCTCTGATCGCATCTCCCATCACGTTTAGCGGATGGTCGGTCCCGACCTGGGGCTGACGGCGATCGTCCTTGGTTCGGCGGCCGGTGGCGGCGTTCCACAATGGAACTGTGGCTGCCGCATCTGTGCACTTGCACGGGCCGGCGATCCGCGTGTGCCGCTCCGCACGCAAGTCAGCATCGCGATCAGCGGTGATGGCCTAGGCTGGTTGCTGATCGGAGCGTCCCCTGATCTGCGCCAGCAGATCCTCGCGACGCCAGCGCTGGCGCCTCGAAACGGGCTTCGTCATTCGCCGATCAGCGGCGTGGCTCTGATCAACGCGGATGTCGATGGGATCGCGGGATTGCTGGCAATACGGGAATCGCAGCCGTTCCGCCTGTACGCGCCAGCGCCGATCCTTGGGGTCCTGAAGGCCAACCCGGTGTTCGACGTGCTGGATCCTTCCTTGGTCGATCGGGTGACGGTGTGGCCCTTGCAGCCGATCGACTGTGGCCGTGGGCTGTCGCTCTGCCTGTTGCCGATGCCCGGAAAGGTGCCGTTGTATCTGGAAGATCGCGCCGCCGCGCAGCCGGAGCCTGGCCCAACCTATGCCGCACTGATCGAAGCAGGCGGGCGACGCGCGCTGATCGCGCCGGCCTGCGCCGACATCACCGATGCGGTGCGAGCACAGATGCGGCAGTCGGACGTGGTATTCTTCGATGGCACGCTGTTCACCGATGACGAGATGATCCGCGCCGGCGTCGGCCGCAAAACCGGGCCGCGGATGGGCCATGTGTCGATGTCGGGTCCCGGCGGCTCGCTGGCCGCGCTGGCGGATCTGCCGGCGCGCCGTATTTTCGTTCATATCAACAACACGAACCCGGTGTTGATCGAAGGCTCCGAGGAGCGGCGCCAGGTTGAGGCCGCGGGTTTCGAGGTCGCGTTCGATGGGATGGAGGTGCGTCTTTGACCGAACTTCTTACCCCGGCTGAACTGGAGGCGCGCCTGCGCGAGATGGGCGCTCGCCGTTACCACAACCTGCACCCGTTCCATCGCATGCTGCACAGCGGTAAGTGCAGCAAGGGTCAGGTGCAGGCCTGGGCGCTCAACCGCTACTATTATCAGGCGATGGTGCCAATCAAGGACGCCTCGTTGATCGCGCGGTGCGAGGATCCGGAGATCCGTCGGGAGTGGCGCAAGCGGTTGGAGGATCACGACGGCAGCGACACCGGCCCGCTGGAAGGCGGCGGGATCGAGCGCTGGCTGAAGCTGACCGATGGGCTCGGGCTTGACCGACAGGCGGTGATCTCGACGAAGCTGCTGCTGCCCGGCACGCGCTATGCGGTCGAGGCCTATGTGCATTTCGTGCGCGAGCGCAGCCTGCTGGAGGCGATCGCCTCGGCGATGACCGAGCTGTTTTCGCCGCAGATCATCACGGAGCGGCTGGAGGGCATGCTCGCGCATTACGATTACATCACCGACGAGACGATGTCGTATTTCCGCAAGCGGCCACCGCAGGCCGAGCGCGACGCGAATTACGTGCTGAATTACGTCAAGACGCATGCGCGCACGCCGGAGCAGCAGCACGCGGTGATCGACGCGCTGTCGTTCAAGTGCGACGTGTTGTGGGCGATGCTGGATGCGCTGCACCACGCTTATGTCTCGCCCGGCCTGATCCCGCCAGGCGCCTTTGTGCCGGCGCCGGGCGATGCCTGAAACCGGCGCGTCAGTGCCAGAGACGGCGCGCCCGCGGCTTGCCGCCGGCGTGCGGCTGCATTTTGATACGCGCCGGCAGGCGTGGATGCTGCTGGCGCCAGAACGCGTCGTCGAGACCGAGGACCCGGCACACGACATCCTGAGTCGCTGCGATGGCAGCCGGACGGTTCGGCAGATCGTCGATGAGCTGGCGGAGGTCTATACCGCGGACCGCGCGGAAATCGCCGGCGATGTGGCGGGTCTGCTGGCGGAGTTGGTGGGTAAGCGCATGGTGGAGCTGTGAGTGGGCCGGCGATCACGGACGTTCCGCCGCCGCTCGGGCTGCTTGCCGAGCTAACGCATCGTTGTCCCCTCGCCTGCCCGTACTGCTCCAACCCGCTGGCGCTTGAGGATCGGGCTGGGGAGCTCGACACGGCATCTTGGGCGCGTGTGTTTCGCGAAGCGGCCGACCTCGGCGTGCTGCAGGTCCATCTGTCGGGCGGGGAGCCGGCATCGCGGCGCGACTTAGTGGAGATCGCGGCGGCGGCGCACGAGGCGGGGCTGTACACGAACCTTATTACCTCCGGCATCGGGCTGGACGTGGCGCGGCTGGAACGGCTCCGCAGACTCGGGCTCGATCACGTGCAGATCTCGATCCAGGACGCAGGAGCGGAGTCCGCAGACCGCATTGCCGATTACGCCGGCGCACATGCGCGCAAGGTTGGCTTGGCGCGCGCCGTGGTCGGGATGGAGCTGCCGCTCACAATCAATGTGGTGGTGCACCGGGCGAACATCGCGCGGCTGGCGGAGCTGGTGGCGCTCGCCGTCGAGCTGGGGGCAGCGCGGGTGGAGATCGCGCACGCGCAGTATTACGGCTGGGCGCTGCGCAACCGTGCCGCCCTGATGCCGACGCGCGCGCAGGTTGCCGAGGCGATGGCCGAACTCGGTCGAGTGCGGGAGAAGTACCGCGACCGGCTGGTCATCGATGCGGTCGTTCCCGACTATTACGCGCGCCGTCCGAAACCTTGCATGGGCGGTTGGGGACGGCGATCACTGAACGTAACGCCGTCGGGGCGCGTGCTGCCGTGCCATGCCGCGGAGACCATTCCCGGCTTGGTCTTCTGGTCGGTGCGCGAGCACAGCCTGGCGGAGATTTGGGCTGACTCGCCGGCGTTCCATGCGTTCCGCGGCACGGATTGGATGCGCGAGCCGTGTCGCTCCTGCGAGCGCCGCGAGATCGATTTCGGCGGCTGCCGCTGTCAGGCGTTGGCTATTGCCGGGGATGCGGCGGCGACCGATCCAGCCTGCGATCTGTCGCCGCTGCATCACCTGATGAGGACCCTGGCGGAGGAGGCGTCGGTGGCCGGGGATGTGGCCTATGCGTATCGCGGACGACCGGTGCGTGCGCCGGCGCTTGCCGGGACACAAATGTAGGTGTGGATTGAGTCGGACGGCAGAGACGCCGCATCGTTACCGCTGTGGGTTGGGAGGAACCGGAGGATAATGGCTACACGGGTCACGAACATCGCAGGGCGCTCCGCCTGACGGACGGGGCCATTCATGTCGATGCACGCCGAGGCTTCAGTGGGTGCGGAGATAACCGGGGGGGTCGCGCGCGATCGAGCCGGCGAGGCGTTGGCTTCCCGCGGCAGGGATGCGTCACACCCGCCCAAGGTCGTGCTGTCGGCGTTGCTGCATGGGGCAGTTCTCGCCGCGATCCTGGTGTTTCTGCGAACCGAGGTGCTGCCCCCCGGGGTACCTGAACAGGCGGCGGTTCCCATGGTGTTCGAGGCGCCGCCGGCAGCTCCTGCCCCGAAGCCCGCGGCGGCCCCTGCGCCGATGCCCCCCACGGCGCCCACTCGGCCGGTAAAACCCGCGCCACCCCAGCCGCAGCCCGTTGTCGTCCCGCCGCCGCCCGTCCCAGCGCCGCCTGTCGCCAAGCCTCCGCCACCGGTTCCGCAGCCACCGCCGCCGGATATCGCCCCCTCGGAGACAGCAATCGAGCTGCGTTTGCCAGTGCCGCCGCTGCGTCCGCCCCCGTCGCCGCCGCGGCGCGCGGTTGCCGCCACAGCGTCGCGCGCCGTGCCGCCTTCGCCCGCTGCCGCGGCGCCGCCGGTCGCTTCAATGCCGGCGCAGACCGAGGCTGCCGCCAACGCGCCGGGTGGCGCATCGTCTGCGTCGTTCGAGCCACCTCGGCCGGTGGCCGGGATGGCGTCGGACCGGCCGCCGGTCTATCCTCAGGTCGCGCGCCTCCGCGGCGAACAGGGCCGGACGGTGCTGCGGGTCAGCGTCGGCGCCGACGGTTTGCCGCACGACATCTCGGTGGCGGTCAGCAGCGGCTATCCGGTGCTGGATTCCGCTGCCCTGTCGGCGGTACGAGACTGGCGCTTCGTACCGGCGACGCGCGGCAATACGCCCGTCCCGGCGGTTGCCGAAGTGCCTGTCCGGTTCCAGCTCGAGAACCCTTGAGTCGGGACCTCGTCACCGGCACACACCAGCGGGCCTATTGCGCAGGAGATTTGAGAATGGACGCACTCGAGTTGCTGCTTGGCCGCGAGTTGGCACTGCGGCTGGAACCGCCGGGGCCGACCCTGGATGAGCTGGATGTGATGCTAGGCAGCGCGGTGCGTGCTCCTGATCACGGCCGGCTGCGGCCATGGCGGTTCGTGATCGTGCCGGAGGATCGGCGGGCGCATTTGGGCGAGGTGATGGCCGAGGCGCTGCGGCGCCGCGAGTCGGGCGCCTCGGCCGATGCGGTGCAGCGCGAGCGCGACAAGGCGATGCGGGCGCCACTGATCGTGGTGGTCGCGGCGCACATCCAGAAGGGGCACAAGATTCCCGAAGTGGAGCAACTTTGCTCGGCCGCCGCGGCGGCGCAGAACATCATGCTGGCGGCGCACGCGCAGGGTTACGGCGCGATGTGGAAAACCGGGGCAGCGGCGTCCGATGCCGGCGTGAAGCAGGCGCTCGGGCTTGCCGCGGACGATGAGATAGTTGCATTTTTGTATCTTGGCACGCAGGTCGGCGCCGGCTCGCCGGCGATGCGGCCGGCGGCGCGGGACCATGTGTCGGTATGGCAGGGGTGAGGCGGAACGATGTCCGGATCGTTGGAGAGCAGTCGGCTTTCCGGAGTGCATGTTTATTTGGTTCGGAAGTGTACATCGGGTTAAATAGGAACAGTCGCTCGAGGATCTACTTTTTTCCGGGCCGCTCCGAACGGTCACGGAACCGGGCATGCAGTGAGGGAGAACACCATGAGCCTTGAGGAAAAATTGGCGGCAGTGCGCGAAGGGTCGTCGAAACGCATTCCGCCTGAGCGGCTTGCCATCATGCACCATGCCACCGAGCGGCTGCGCCGGTCCGGCATTCTGGAGCAGGTGATCAAGCCTGGTGCACAGGCGCCGGACTTCACACTGAGTGACCAGAACGGCAACCTGGTCACGCTGTCGGCGCTGGCCGCGTCCGGACCCGTCCTGATGAGTGTGTTCCGCGGCTTCTGGTGACCCTACTGCCGACATGAGCTGGATGCTCTGCAAGCAGTGGTTCCGGAAATCTCGTCGCTGGGCGCAAGCCTCTTTGTCCTCTCGCCGCAGTTGCAGGAGTTCACAAAGCCAGGCTCGGAGCGGCACAAGCTGACGTTCCCGATCCTGACCGACCCCGGCAACAGGGTGGCCGAGGCCTATGGGCTGGCGTTTCGGCTGCCGGATGACCTGATCGAGGTCTACAAGGCCAACGCTATCGACCTGGCCAAGTTCAACGGCGACGATAGCTGGCGGCTGCCGATGCCCGCTCGCATCGTCATTCGGCGCGGCGGTATCGTTGCCTTCGCCGAGGCCGATCCGGACTACACGCACCGGCCAGAACCAGAGGAGACGCTTGCCGTGTTGCACGGGTTGTAGGGAGGACGGATGAATCGCTCGCGATCAAGGCGCTGACTCTCGAAGCCGGCGGCGCGGGATCATGTGTGGGTATGGCAGGGGTGAGGCGGGATAGGGTCGCCAGGTGGGTCGGGCCTCGGTCAACCGTGTCAGCACCGTCTGGCAGCGAATAATGCGACAGCCCGGAGAGCAGCTTATGCAGGTCGAAATCGAATATTGCGGCATGTGAGGCTACGAACCGCGCGCCCGCGCGGCGGCAGGTTTGATCGAGCGGTCGAAGCCCGGCACACAGGTGAACCTGTGCCGGTCGGGCGGTGGCGTGTTCGAGATTACCGTGGACGGCAGGCTCGCCTATTCCAAGAAGCCGACCGGCCGGTTTCCGACCGAGAAGGAGGTGCTGGCGACGCTGGGGTGATTCAGTGGGGCAGCGTTCGCCGCGCCGCCCGCCTCTCCCGCTTGCGAGAGAGAGCCTGTCTCGGACTTGATCCAGGGTCGGTTCGCGAAGCGAACCGGTGAGGGCGTCAATGCACCTCGACCAGATCCACCCGGTTCACACCGCTGCACGCCAGCACCAGGTTGCCGTCGCGCGTCGCCATCATGTTGCGCACGACGCCGCCGCCCGAGGGAATCCTCCAGACCTGGAATTTCCCGGTCGCGGGTGAGAAGCGCACGAGCGTGTTAGGCGTAACGCCGGATTCGCTATACCACACGGCACCTTTTGCGATTGCGATCCCATAAGGACTGGAATTCGCACCGCCTGGCGAAGGCCACTCGCGCACCTGTCCGCTCTTCGGATCGAAGCGGCCAAGCTTCCCGAGCGCGTAATCAGTGAACCAGATCGCCCCGTCGTCTGCGATTGCGATGCGTCGCGGGCGGCTGCCCGGGTCCGGCAGCGTGTATTCTCGGATAGCCAGCGTCGCCGGATCTATGCTCGCCAGCTTGTTGGTGCCGAACTCGGCGAAGAACGGAATGCCCTGGGCATTCACCGCCATGCCGTATGGCACCGCGTCCGGCGTTGGGACGCGCATAAGTGTCACTTGTCCGGTCTCGGGCCTGAGCCGGCCTGCCATGTCCCCGGTTTCCACGGTGAACCAAAGTGTGCCCGACTGGTCGAACACCGGCGTATGTGGACCGGCGGCGTTGCCCGGCAACCGGTATTCCATGATTGCACCAGTGCGTGGATCGAGCTTGCCGATATAGCCTTTGAAATTCGCCGTGAACCAGATGTTCCCGTCACGGTCGGCAACCAGCCCGTGCGGCCCGGAATTCGGCGTCTTCGTGTGGAATTCCGTGATTTTGCCGCTCTGCGGATCAATCCGCCCGAGCACGCTCGCCATCTGTCCCGTGTACCAGATCGAACCATCCGCTGCCGCCAGCGGATCGTGCGGATGCGATCCCGGGGTGGGCAGCTTCCATTCCTTGAATGTCACCGTCACGTCGGACTCTGCCGGCGTTTGATTCTGCGCCTGCACGGCAGCAGGCGCGCCGAACAACAGCGCCACTGCCAGGAACAGAGATTTGCCTATCATCCTGCTTCTCCTTCCGCCTCCTGTAGCTTCTGGGCGGCGTCGCCCCGGTTCGCGGATGCGCCTGACGCCACGTTGTCCAGGGAGTACCCGTCCGGTGCTACCGCCACCTCTGGCTCGAAGGGGCGCGCCACGGACATCGTCGCCGCCGGATCATAGGGCGCGTTCATCCTGACTCGAAACGCCAAGCCAACTGCACCTCCCCCGCTTGAGGGCCTGGTTCCGGCACTATCGGATGTTCCCGAAACCGGGCAGACTCTATGGCGCGTCAGGTCCAGGAGGGATTGATGTCGGAACGGCAGCCTGTGCTGCTGCTCACCGGGGCGAGCCGAGGCATCGGGCATGCGACCGTGAAGACGTTCAGCGATCATGGCTGGCGGGTGCTGACAATCTCCCGCCATCCGTTTGATCCACGCTGTCCGTGGAAGGGCGGCGAGGCTAACCATATCCAGCTCGACCTTGCGTCGATCGAGGGCGTGGAGGCGGCGCTGCCGCACATCCGCGACATTGTCGGTGGCCGGCTGGATGCGCTGATCAACAACGCGGCGATCTCGCCCAAGACACCGGCCGGCGGCAAGATCACCAGCCTGGAGATGCCGCACTGGGATTGGTTGCATGTGTTCAATGTGAACTTCTTCTCGGCAATCGTGCTGGTGCAGGGGTTGAAGGATTATTTGATTGCCTCGCGCGGCAGCGTGGTGAACATCACCTCGATCGTCGGGTCGCGGGTGCATCCATTCGCCAGCGCGGCCTATGCCACGTCGAAGGCGGCGCTGTGGGCGCTGACCCGCGAGATGGCCAGTGATTTCGGAGCGAGCGGGGTGCGGGTGAACGCGGTGTCGCCGGGGGAGATCGAGACGGGGATCCTGGCGCCGGGCACCTCGACGATCGTGGAGCGGGCGATTCCGATGCGGCGGGTGGGTCAACCGAAGGAGGTGGCGGAGCTGTTGTATTTTCTGTGCTCGGAACGGGCGAGTTATATTACGGGCTCTGAGGTGCATATCGACGGCGGGCAGCAGGTGTAGTCAGCGAGTCTGCGGGCGCAAAAGGCAAGAAAGAAAGCATAACCGCAGAGGTCGCAGAGAAGCGATAGGCAATGATCTAATCTCTGCGCCTCTGCGGTTATGCTTTCTTTCTTCTACCGGGTTGGCGACGGTGTCGCTTCACGATATGGTCAAGATAGGGTTGTCCGGAAAGTTCAGTGCCAGGAGATGCAGCGCGTGCATATCATCACGGCCAACGGATTGCGTATGCCCCAGCTCGGCTTCGGCACTTGGCGCATCTCGGGTCAGGAGTGCCAGGCGGCGGTGGAGAGTGCGCTTTCGCTCGGTTATCGCCATATCGACACCGGGCAGATGTACGAGAATGAAGCCGAGGTGGGCGCCGGCGTCGCTGCGTCGGGGGTGCCGCGCCAGGAGCTGCACATCACGACCAAGGTGTGGAACCAGAATCTGGCGCCGGAGCGATTGCGCGTCACGATGGCGGCCAGCCTGGAGATGCTGCGTACGGATTACGTCGATCTCTATCTGATCCACTGGCCGTCCCCCGACATGGACTTGTCGACGGCACTGGAGACGATGATGGCGCTGCAGCAGGAAGGCAGGGCGCGCCACATCGGCGTCGCCAATTTCAATGTGGCGCTGCTGCGCCGGTCGATCGAGGAGGTGCGTGCGCCGATCGCCGCGGTGCAATTCGAATACCACGTGCTGCTGCGCCAGCCGTCGTTGTTGCGCTATGTGCGCGAGCGCGGGGTACCGATCATCGCCTATTCGCCGCTGGCCAAGGGGCAGCTCGTCAATCACCCGGTGCTGGCTGAGATCGCCCGCAAGCACCACGCCACGCCGTCGCAGATCGCGCTTGCCTGGCTGCTGGAGCAGAAGGACGTCGCGCCAATCCCGAAATCAGTGCGTCGTGAGCGCCAGCAGGAGAACCTGGGCGCGCTGGATGTCGTGCTGGACGACGCTGACCGTGCGGCGATCGAAGCGTTGCCGAAGGATCGGCGCTGCGTCAGTCCTGGCTTCGCGCCGGCGTGGGACACGACCGGCTGACAGCGTATCTACCGGCGAAGGGCGCACGCGAGAACTATCGCATCGGCCGCTCAGGTGCCCGCGCGTGTTGGCCGCCGTGCTCCGGCCACTCCCACGGCCCGTCCACGTCGACGCCCTTCGCACGCAGCATCTCGATATGATCCTCGGCATTGTCCTGCGGCACGTAACCGAGGAAGCTCCAGTTCGGATCATGCGTCTTGATGCGCGTGTTGGCAGAGTAGCCGTTCACGACCAGGCAACCCGGATCGGGATGGCGCAATGCCGCATCCACGAGCCGCGCTGCGTCAGCAGGGCTCAACCATGTTGCCAGCGACCGCTGGTCGATCGGCAGCGTCCTGAACGTGCCGATCCGCAGCGAGACGGAGCGGATGCTGTGCCGATCGTAATAGGTGCGCAGCATCGTCTCGCCCAGCACCTTGAAAGCACCGTAGAGACTATCCGGCCGAGGCGGCAGGACCGGACTGACCGGTTCGGTGATCGGATAGCAGCCGAACGCATGATTGCTGCTGGCATAGACGATGCGCTCCACTCCGGCGAGACGTGCAGCCTCGAAGACGTCAAACAGGCCGCGGACATTAACGCGGAACAGATCCTCCAACGTGTAGTCCCCACCTACCCCGGCCAGGTGGACGACGGCTTTCACGCCGTGCATCATGCGTTCCAACGCCGCGCGATCGGCGATATCGGCCTGCATCACTGTCTCATTGGGAGTCGGATCGGAGACTTGGCGGACATCGGTCAGCACCAAATGCTGCCATCGCGCGCGAAGACCGACGCGCAGTGCTGTGCCGATGGCGCCCGCGGCACCGGTGATCAAAACCCGGTCGCGACTGGGATCGATCATGCTCGAGCTCCTAGGATGGATGCCAGAACCTCGCCGGCCCGCCGGCATTGGGCGGTACTAACGTCGAGATGAGTGGTGGCGCGCACGGTTCGCGGTGCGAAGGCGCCAACCAGTACGCCCTGCTCTCGAGCCCGCCGAACAACGGTCCCGGCGTCGGGCAGTTGGTCCGGCAGCCGAAAAATGACAATGTTGGTCTGCACAGTTGCCATGTCTATCTCCGCCCCGGTCTGGGCGATATAGTCTGCAATGATACGCGCGTTGGCGTGGTCTTCGGCCAACCTCTGAATGCCCTGGTCGAGCGCGTACAGCCCTGCCGCGGCCAGAATGCCGGATTGCCGCATCGCGCCGCCGAACATCCGCCGGGCCCGCACGGCGCGACGCATTGCCTCCGCCGGCCCAGCGACCAGGCTCCCGACCGGGCATCCCAGCCCCTTGGACAAGGCCACTGAAACCACATCGAAGGGGGCAGCCAATTCGGCCAGCGACTAGCCGCTGGCCACCGCCGCATTGATCAGCCGCGCGCCATCCAGGTACGTGCCAACGCCCAGCGTGCGGGCGGCCGCGCAGATTGCGACGACGTCCTCCTGCGGGAACACTACCCCACCACCGCGGTTATGTGTGTTTTCAATCGCCACCAGCGTGGTCGGCGGAAACACCACGTGACCGGCGGGCTTGAAGGCGGTCCGAAAGGCATCCGCACCGAACGTGCCGCCGCGTCCGACGACGGTGAACTGCACGCCGGAGTTGGCGGCGGCAGCGCCGGACTCGTGCCAGACGACGTGCGCCTCGGCACCGACGACCACATCGTCACCCGGGTGGGTCAGCAGCTTCAGACCGATCTGATTGGCCATGGTGCCGCTGGGCACGAATAGCGCAGCCTTCTTGCCCAACAATTCGGCGATCCGCTCTTGCAGCAGGTTGACCGAGGGGTCCTCGCCGTATTGGTCGTCTCCGACGGGGGCGCGCGCCATCGCCGCGCGCATCGCCTCGGATGGCTGGGTGACGGTGTCCGATCGCAGGTCGATCTGGTCCATGTCGTAATCCTACCCCTCGAGATATCCGTCATCTACAGCCTGTCATGCAGAGACCACCAGATGGCAGGCGGCTCGGCGGCCGGGCGCGATCTCGCGTAACAGCGGCGCCTCACTCGCGCAGCGGCCGAAAGCATGCGGGCAGCGCGCACGGAAAACGCAACCACGATCGTCGTCCTGTGTCGCGCTCAGGCTCCCCAAAATCGGTAGGGGCGCGCGGTCCTGGTCCACCCGCGGCTCGGGCACGGCAGCCACCAGCGCTCGAGTATAAGGGTGCTGCGGCGTGGTGATGAGTTCCGCCGTCGGTCCCTCTTCCACCACCCGCCCGAGATACATCACCAGCGTGCGCTCGCACACGTAGCGGATCAGCGCCAGATCATGGCTGATATAAATCGCCGCCAGCCCGAGCGCGTCCCGTGCTTCGCGCAGCAGATTCAGAATACCCGCGCGGACCGAAACGTCCAGCATCGACACCGGTTCGTCCGCGACGATCAACTTCGGCTCGGGCAACAATGCACGTGCCAAGACGACGCGCTGCAACTGTCCGCCCGATAGCTCATGGGGGCGGCGATCCAGCCAGGCGGCGGAGGGCAGCAGGCGAACGCGCTGCATCACCGCCTCGATCCGGTGTCGATGCTCGGCGCGGGGAATACCGAAATTGTTCAGCGGCTCGATCAACGCGCGCCGGATCGTGAAGCGCGGATTGAACGCGTCGAACGGGTTTTGGAACACAAGCTGTGCGTGGGCGCGGAACTGCCGCAATGCGGCGCCGTGGCGGGTGGTGATGTCCTCGCCGAAAAAGCGGATGCACCCGGCGCTGGGCTCTTCGAGACGAAGCAACAAACGCGCCGTCGTCGTCTTGCCGCAGCCCGAACTCGCCGACGACCCCCAGCGCTTCGCCGGCCCGGACAGCGAGGCTGACGTGCTGGACCGCACGCACCGTGCGATGCCGGAAGCGGAAGGTCTTCGACAGCTCGTCTGCTTCGATGACTGGCGAAAGCTGGTTCATGCTGCCCACGTCGCCGGCCGGGCGGCTTCCGCGCGTAGCGCGACGGCTTCGTCGCTCCGCCAGCACGCAGCCTGGTGGTCGGGGGCGACACCCACCAGTGGCGGTTCGGCGGCGCGGCAGCGCGACACCGCAAAGGGGCAGCGATCGGCGAAACGACAGCCGGGCGGAGGTGTCAGCAGCGATGGCGGAGCGCCGTCGATCGGAACCAACGCTATCGCCTCGCCGCGCACGTCCGGGAAAGCGTGCGTAAGCCCCATCGTGTAAGGATGAAACGGCTTCTCCAATATAGCCGCGATCGGGCCGGATTCCACGATCTTGCCGGCATACATCACGGCCGCCCGGTCACACGTATAGGCAACCACGGCGATGTCATGCGTGACGAGAATCATCGCCAAACCCAGCCGTCGTTGCAGATCACGCAGCTCGTCCAACACCTGGCGCTGCACGATCACGTCGAGCGCGGTCACCGGTTCGTCGGCAATGACTAAAGCCGGCTCCAGCGCCAACGCCAGCGCGATCGAAGCTCTCTGTCGCATGCCGCCGCTGAACTGATGCGGGTAATACGACAGGCAGGCTGGATCGAGCCCCACCAATCGCATCAACTGCTCCGCGCGCGCCTGCGCGGCGTCCTGCCGCAGGTCGCCCCGCTCGCACAGTACCTCGCGCATATGCGCGCTCAGCCGCTGGACCGGGTCGAGCGCATTCATCGCCGTTTGCGGGATGAAGGACATGCGCCGCCAGCGCAGCGCGCGCCGTTCCCGCTCCGACATGGCGGTTAGCTCGCGGCCCTCGAACATGATGCTGCCGCCGGCAATCCGGCCATTGCCGGGCAGCACACCCATCACAGCGCGCCCGAGCGTGGATTTGCCGCAGCCGCTCTCCCCCACCAGACCCACGATACTGCCGGCGGGTACGGCGAAGTCTGCGCCATCGACCGCGCGCACGGTGCCGCCGCCAGTCTGGTACTGCACCTGCAGGTCGGTCACCGACAGCAGCGTCATTGGTCAGCCAGCCGGGGGAACAACAGCTTCTCTGATCCGCGCGAAATCAGGAATCCGGCCAGAACCATCAGCACGATCGCAAGACCGGGAGGGGTGAACCAGTTCCACGCGCCGCGCCCGAGCGCCTGATTAGCGTACGCGTCCTGCAGCATCACGCCCCAACTGATGCTATCGGGATCGCCGAACCCTAGGAAGCTGGCGGCTGACTCGGCCAGGATAGCCCAGCCGATTGCGACCGACCCGTACAGCGCCGAAAGCGGCAGCACCTGCGGCAACACGTGGACGAACATGATCCGCCCGGTGGAGCAACCGGTCACCCGCGCCGCCTCGACCCAGGCGCGTTCGCGGATCGACAGCACCTGCGCCCGGATCACGCGCGCCGTATTTGGCCACAACAGTACGGCCACGGTGAACACGATCACCCGTGTCCCCGGAGTGGTGAGCGCCGCAAGCACTAGCATGGAGGGCAAGAACGGCAGGCCAAGCGTAATATCCGAAATGCGGCTGATCATCCGATCCACCCATCCGCCCAGATAGCCGGCGAGCAGGCCGAGAAGCGTGCCGATCACGACAACACCCAGTGCGGCCGTCAGCCCGACTTCCAGGGCGGCACGCGTCCCGTATATGAGCTCGCTCAGCACGTCATGCCCGCCGGCAGTGGTGCCGAGCCAATGGCTGGCGGAGATCGGAAGGTAGCGTGCGATACGATGTCCCTGCATCAGCAAGGCGCGCGGATCATAGGGGGCAAGCTCCGGCGCAAACACCGCCATCGCGACGACCACCGCATAAATCGCCGCACCGCACGCGGCGAAAGGCTCGCGACGCAGGAATCGGAACAGGGACTTAGCGCCGCGCACCGACGGAGACCCTGGGGTCGAGCCAAGCATAAGTCAGATCGGCGATCGTGTTCATGATCACCAGCACGAAAGCGATCACAATGAAGGCGCCCTGCGCGACCGGATAATCGGCACCCTGCACGGCCTGGACCAGAACCCGCCCGATGCCGGGCCAGGCGAATACCGTCTCGGTGACGACGTTGCCGCCGACGCTCGCACCGAGCCCCAGCGCAAAGGCTGTCACCACCGGCAGCAGGGCGTTGCGCGCGGCATGGCGCATCACGATCGACCAGCGCGACAGCCCCTTCATGCGCGCCATAACGATGAATTCCTCGTTCAGGATCTCCAGCATCGTCGCGCGCATAAGCAGCAACGGCAGGCCCTGTAGGAACAGGGTGAGCGTGAGCGCCGGCAGGCAGAGGTGCCACCAGAAATCCGCCGACGCCAGACGGTGTCCGAGGGAGCCGAGCGGCGCACCGGGGCTCATCGCGCCGTCTGTCGGAAACCAGCCGAGCTGGAAAGCAAACAGCGCGAGCAGCAGCATACCCAGCCAGAATTCCGGCGCGGCGCGGCTCGCCAGGGCAACGGGGATGGCCACCGCCTCGGTCGCCGTGCCGCGGCGGAAAGCAAGGAAAGCACCCGTCACTATGCCGAACAGATAAGCGAGACAGAGGGAAACGAGTGTCAGGATGACCGTGTTCGGCAGGGCACTCCACAGTATCTGCGAGACCGGTTCGTTCTGCAGAAAGGACTGACCGAAATCGCCACGCAAAAGCTGGCCGAGATAGATGATGTATTGTTGCCAGAGCGGCTTATCGAGGCCGAAGCTTCTCAGCAGCGCTGCACGGGTTTCCTCGGTGAACGTCGGCGACAGGAAGTTTCAGAGTCGGGTCGCCCGGCATCAGTCGGAACATCAGGAAAGTCAGGCTGGCCACCACCCACAGGACAAGCAGGAGATGGCCGAGCCGTTCGATAGCGTAGCGATACACGCGAGCAGCGGCTCACTGGTATGGCTTCGTGATTTCCTTGACACCCGCGGGATAATGCAAGTGACCATCCACCAGCACGAAGCCCGCGTCTTTCAGGATCTTTTGCGCTGCCGCCAGGTTACCGCCGGGCACGCGCTCCGCGATCCCCTCGTCGTGCCAGAACGCAAGCGCCGGCGAGATCCAGGAATTGGCAGGCTGCGCGGCGCCGCCCCAGGCATCCTCAGCCAGCAGCTTGCGGTCGATCACCGCGGACAGCGCCTGCCGGAACGCGAGATTGTTGAAAGGTGGGCGGCGCTCATTGTACGCGATGAACTTGAAGCCCAGGTCCAGTGCTTCAGACACCACGATATCAGGCGACGATTTCGCCAGATCGGTCAAAAGCTCGGGATCTCCCGTATAATCCGACAGGAAGTTGATCTCGCCGCTCTTCAGCGCGCCGATCGACGCCGCGATGTTCGGCATAATGCGCATGATCCAGCGCTGAATGTGCGGGTGCGTCCAGTGATCCTGGTTGACTTCCAGGTCGATTTCCTGGTTCGGATTGTAGCGGACGATATGGAATGGGCCGGAGCTGACCGGATGCTCCTCCTGGATGCTTTCGGCGGTCTGCGGCTTGCCTTGAAGGCTGGCGAAGATCGGCTCCCAGACATGCTTCGGCGCCAGATTCAGCTTGGATAATGAGCTGACCAGAAACGCGGCGTCGGGTGCCTTCAGCTTGATTGTCAGCGTGTCCGGCCCGGTGACGTCCACACTGGCGATATTGCGAACGAAGGGCTTGTACATGGGCGACTTGTCGCTGATCCCGGGCGCCGTGAGGCTGAACGCCGCATCGTCGATCGTCACCGGCTGGCCGTCGCTCCATTTCATCCCCTTGCGCAGGGTGATGTTCACGGTCTGCGGGCCAGGTCGCTCGACCTTCTCGGCGGCCCAAGGTCGCGGCAGCCCGTCGGGCCCGACACGCATCAGCCGGTCCCACACCAGTTCCGTCGCCCAGGAACCCTGGGCGCCGGGAATGTTGAACGGATTGAGGTTCGTGGGCGGCGTCACCGAATTCAGGACCACGTCCTTCTGGCTGCCCAGCGGGCGGATATTGATCCAGGTCCAGAAGCTGCGGATGCCGATGCCGGCCTGCGACACCATGCTGGCGGGGTCCCAGACGGTCTTGTTGTAGGCGACGATATTCTTCGGGTGCACCTCGAACCCGTACGGCTGGTCATGATTGATCAGTTCCTGCGCCTGATCGATCAGCGCCCGGCGTTTGTTCTGGTCAAGCTCCTGGCGTTGCGCCTGGGCCAAGCGATCGTACTCGGGGCTGTTGTAATCGACGAAGTCATAACCGTTGGCGGCGTTCGCCGAGACAAACAGATTATAGGTCAGCTCGTCCGGGTCGCTGCGTTCCGGCCGGCCGACCATTTCCCAGGTGGTCATGTCCCAACGCTGACGCTCATACCAGACGATCTGGCCGTACTCCTGGCCTGGCAACGGACGGACATTCACGGTAAGCCCGAGTTGCCGCCACGCATCGGCGATGATTTCCGCCGCCTGGTATTGCTGTGGATCCGCGGCCTGGGACTCTGCAATCAGCGTCAGCGGACGGATCGCGTCGCCGGCCTCCTGGGCCAATGCCCCGGTGCCGTATAGCAGCCCCATCGCGGCGAGTAGCATAATCCGCGTCATGTCCCTGCCTCCGTGTTTTCTTGTCTGATCGCCCTATTCAACCCGCGCGGCCCGCCCGGTTCAAGGGCCACCTTGCCAGCAGGCGAATTCGATGGTCGCATGACTTGGGTTCGGGAGATGTGACGATGCCGATTACCGACGCCGAGCGACGCTTCATCGACGCGATCAGTCTCGAAATGCCCTGGGGACTGATCGAGACTTTCGCCACCATGCCCCGCTGGCAGCCCCAGGACGTGAACCGTAGTGCCGATGCGATCGTGTCGCGACTGCGCGGTGCCGGCGTCCCCGTCGAGGTGTACCAGCCGGAGCTGTATCTTTCGATCCCTTACTCCGCCTCGGTCACTGCTGGCGGTGTGACCTACCGGGCGAAGCCGCCATCCTCGTCTCTATCCGTCCCGGACGGGCGGACAGCGCGGCTGGTGATGCTGAAGGCGAATCCGCGGGCGCTGCGGAGCTATAATCGCGACATCCGGACCCTGTTCGGCGGCAGCATCTCCTCGATCGAGGATGTGAAACGCCTGGTGGGCGGCAACATCGTTGTGATGCGCGGCTTCGGTAATCCGGCGCTTGCTAGCTTGATCGAAGAATGGGGTGGCGCCGGGCTCATCGCGGTCAATCCCGGCGTGGATATCCATTGGGGGACATGCACGACGATCTGGGGCAGCCCGGATTTACAGGATTCCCTTCGCAAGCCAGGCATCCCGGTGGTGGCGGTAAACAACCCTGACGGGCAGAAGCTGGCGGCGTTTGCTGCCGAAGGCGGCGAAGCCACAATCCGCACCGATCTGGCCGAAGGCTGGTTCTTGCAGAAAATCCCGGTTGCGACGATCCCCGGTGCGGAGGAACCCGAGACATTCGTTATGCTCCACGGTCATTACGATTCGTGGGACGTGGGCGTGGGCGACAATGCGACCGGCGATGCGACATTGCTGGAACTGGCGCGCGTGCTGTGGACGCATCGCGACGGGCTTCGTCGCTCGGTGAAGGTTGCGTGGTGGCCGGGCCATTCCACCGGCCGTTACGCCGGATCGACCTGGTTCGCCGACACCTTCGCGCTCGACCTGAACCGGAACTGCCTTGCGCAGATCAATTGCGACAGTCCCGGTTGCCGATGGGCCACAAGCTATCACGACACGCGCAGTTTCAGCGAATGCGCGGGGATCGCGATGGGTGCCATCCGCGATATCGTGCCAAGCGCAGAAGTTGCTACGCACCGTCCGCCGCAAGCAGGCGATTATAGCTTCAACAATATCGGCCTGCCGAGCCTGTTCATGTTGAGCTCTACCATGCCGGATAGCTTGCGGGAGGAGAAAGGCTACTACGACGTGTCCGGCTGCGGCGGCAACATCGCTTGGCACACCGAGAACGACACGTTGGAGATCGCCGATCGCGAGATACTGCTGAGGGACATGAAAATCTATCTGCTTTCAGTCCTACGGATCACGAATGCCGAAGTCCTGCCATTCGATTGGATAGCGACCTGCGACGAATTCCTGGGCACGATCGCGAAATATCAGGCTGCGTCGGGCGGCACGGCCGATTTGGCAGCTTCGCGGACCTCCACCGAGGCGTTGAAGACGTTGCTGGCGAAGCTGCGCGCAGCGCCGGCGGCGCGGCAGAACGCGGCGCTGGTGGAACTTGCGCGCGTGCTGGTGCCGATCAACTACACGCGCGAGCCGCGCTTCCGGCATGATCCCGCCTACACTGTGCCGCCGTTGCCGACGCTAGCCGTTGCAGCGGAGTTACCAGCTTTCGCCGACCTGCATCGCCGGAATTGCGCGAAGGTCGAGCTGCTGCGCGGCCAGAACCGGTTCGTCGCGGCGATGGATCAGGCGCGGCGGATCGTCGAGGCGGCAACCGGCTGAACGGAGGATGGCATAAAAACATGAGCAGCGCGTTTCGGGTCCTGACGCCACTTCCGGACGCCAATTTCGGTGCGATTGTCTCTCTCGCCGGCGACGGCGGAGCTCATTCGCTCGTGAAGGCTGCGGAGAAGGAGCCGGACTTATTGCCGAACATACTGGCGGAGAGCCACGGTCTGCTGCTGATTTACGGCATGGACGCAATGGTCGAGGCGCCGGACCTGCTGGTTCGTTTCAGCCGCATCTTTGGGCCGGAGGTCGAGGACTATCGCGACAATCTCACTCCGCTGAACATGGTGCACGCGACCGCGCCGGAAATTCTCGTTGTTTCCAACACGCCGCCGGTGTCGCGACAGCCGCCGCGCCTGCCCGATCCACCGCTGACCGCGGATGGCAGGCTGCCGACGCAGTTTCCGCACCGGCGGGGCTGGCACACCGACCAGAGCTATCGCCGCCCGCCGCCCGACATTTCATTGTTCCTCGCGGTGATACCCATCCCGAAAGGCCAAGGGCAGACGCTGTTCGCCGATGGCACAGCCGCCTACGACACGCTGCCTCCGGCGCTCAAGGCACGCGTTGACGGCCTCGAAGGGCTGCACGTGAGCTCGCGCGCGCGGCGGACACGCGACGCGGTATTGGCAGGGGAGACGCCGATCGTTCTGCAGCCGCACGAGCGCCCCCAGCGTCAGCCGGTGGTGCGCGTGCATCCCGTCACCGGCCGGCGGGCCTTATATCTGTGCGAGTTCGGCCAGATGGACTGGCTGGAGGGGCCGTTCGTCGGCATGCAGCCCGGTCCGAATGGCGACGGCGCGTCCTTGCTGTTCGAGCTGATGGCGCACATGACTCAGCCCCAGTTCGTCTATGTCCACGAATGGACACGCGGCGACCTGCTGGTCTGGGACAATCGGTGTCTGGTGCACGCCGCCACCTGGTTCGATGCGGAAAAAGACACGCGGCTGATGTGGCGCACGACGGTCAGCGGCAATCCCGGGGCCATTTACACGGGGGAGCGGAGGAGTTGGATCGCCGCGTAATACCAAGCGTCCTTGCGCTCAACTCTTCGGTGCCGGTTTGGCCGGCCAACATGTCGCTGCAGAAAGACGTGAATGGCCGGCCTTCGCCGGGCATGACGACGGGTTGCCGGAGGGTCAATCGCAAGGGCGACTGATCGCCGGGCAGGCCCGCCGACTTAGCTCCTCAGCACCCTCCCGGCCACCGCATCGAGTTTCCCGAGCAGCGCCGGGTCGCGCATATGGGTCGCGGTGATGATCGCGTTATCCAGTGCCCTGTCGCAACCGCAGGGACAAAGTCCACGTGGCCGCCCGATCTCCGGCACTACGCTCCGCACCAGCGCCCGCGCCTTGTCCGCATTGTCGAGCAGCACCTTCACGACCGTTTCAACCGTGACGTGATCATGCTCCGGGTGCCAGCAGTCGAAATCCGTCACCATGGCAACAGTCGCATAGCAAAGCTCCGCCTCACGAGCCAGCTTGGCCTCCGGCATGTTGGTCATGCCGATCACGCTGCAGCCCCAGCTCCGGTACAGCTCGCTCTCCGCCCGGGTCGAGAATTGCGGGCCTTCCATCACCAGATACGTGCCGCCTCGGTGCACGGGCAAGCCACGCCCGCGCGCCGCCTGCTCCAGCGCGTCGCTGAGCCGGCCGCACACCGGATGCGCCATAGAGACATGCGCCACCACGCCCTGACCGAAGAAGCTCTTCACCCGGGCAAAGCTGCGGTCGATGAACTGATCGACAATAACGAAGCTGCCGGGCGGCAGATCGGCCCGCAGGCTGCCGACCGCCGAGAGTGACAGCACGTCGGTGACGCCGGAGCGCTTCAGCGCGTCGATATTGGCGCGGTAGTTCAGATGCGTCGGCGACAGCGGATGACCGCGCCCGTGCCGAGGCAGGAACACGCAGCGCGTATCGCCAAGGCGGCCGAACAGCAGCGCGTCGGACGGCGCGCCCCACGGCGTTTCAACCTGGTGCCAGGACTTCTCCTCCAGCCCCTCGATGTCATAGAGGCCGGAGCCGCCGATGATGCCGATGACCGGGACGATGGCCGAGTTTATGGCCATCGGGAGGGCCGCCCAATAGGCGTGTCGGCCATCTTCGTGCTCATTCGCTCCACCGCCCACGGCAGGCATTCCGGCTGATTTGACGCGTACCGGGAGTTGCCGTTGGTGTCCAGTGCCGGCTCAGAATGCCAGCCAGGCAAACAAGTAGAGCGTATTGTTGTCGGATGCGTTGCGGCCGAATCCGTCATAGTTGTTGCCGCCGCCATTGAACTGCGTGTACACGGTATATTGCACGCCGAGCTTCAGGTTAAGGAACGGCCGCCATAAGGATGTATCCTTGCCGAATGGCACCCAGTCGGCCTCGAAGATGAACTCATTGCTGTTCGGCTTGCTGTTGGCGCTCCCGGTCACATCCGATCCGCCGAACGCCGGCGACAGATACACTACCGGATTGGCCGGCCCCCAGGTTTTCTGCCAGCCGAACGTGACCCCGTAGGTATTTTCGAACCAATAAGAGGCATTGATCCGGAGCTGATTGAGGCTGGAACCCGACGCGAATGCGGTTCCATTGGCGTTATTGAACTGAGTGGTCGTGCTGGTCAGGTTCTGGTTCTCATAGACGTAGATACCCTGCACGGTGGCGATATGCCGCCCGGTACCAAGAAACTGGTAGCCGAAATCCACGCCGTAATCGGCATAGAAATCGCGCCCGAAGTCGCCGGTTGAATTGAAAGCCGAAACAGCCGGATTAACGTTCGAGGACATGTAGATGCCCCCCAACCAAGCTGCGTTGTTGCCCCAGTTCCATCCGTAGACGGCACGGACGTACGGCATGATGTTCTGGCTGGCGCCGACGGTCAGCGCCTCGCCGAACCCCGACAGCAAGCTCGGCCCCATCGTTTTATATCCGCCGACCTCGACATAGACATGCTGGTCGTACCAAGCGTAAGCAGTGATGCCTATGGAGTTCGCGGCGAATGCGCTGACCAGGATCGGGTTTGCTGCCGGGGTCGGCGCAAGCCCCGAGGCGAGATAAGGATAACCCCACGCAAAAGTGGAGTTGTAAGGATCCTGTACTGTCGGGTTGTTGTTGATGCTCAAGCCAAGGCGAAGATCGTTGCCAAATGCGGTCACCACCGTCGTATACGGCCGAAGGTCAGTGTTATCGACGTGAGTGGAATTAGATATATTGGAGTAAGTAAGCTGTATGAAGCCACCCGTGTTGTCGGTCACCCGCCCAGCAATAAAGACGCTCAGGGCGTCCCAGGCTGGGTTGTTGTTGTCGTTGTAGTGGTGAGGGACCGCATCGGCTGGCAGATCCCCGCTGGTATTGGTGAACGAGCCGATCGCCATCGCCGATAGCGGGATGTTTGCCTGCAGTCCCTGTCCGCCGCTTTGCGTGTAGCCGCCGATTTTGAAAGCGGTGCCTGCCGGCGTGAGCTGCGGCCCGAAGCCGCCGATGTGGCACGCAGTGCAGGGAAGCCCGGTCTGGGAGGCGAAGTCGGGCACCGCCTGTGCCGGGTGTCGCGGCACCAACAGAACCACAGCGCCCACGATCAACGCTGCTAAGCCTAGACCGATCGCCCACGCTGCTCTAGCTAGCACACCCGGCATCGGTTACCTCCCCGAAACCTGAGAGCCGTATCGCACTTCTTTATTTTGTCGTAGAAGCGCTCGATTCGCTGATCTAGGTCAATGTCGATGGCAGGGATATGCCAATATCGTCCGGACTGTTGCCAGGGAGCATCACCCTATGCCCGCTCAACCTCACCGTGTCCTGCTCCTGCTTGCGGCGGAGCTGCTGCTGGTCGGCGGGGGGACGCGGGCGGCAAGGGCTGCCGATCCCCAGGCTGGTCAGTCGGTGTTCCGCTCGCAATGCGCACTCTGCCACTCCACCCAGGCGGGGCGGAACATGATTGGCCCCTCGCTTGCCGACATAGCCGGACGCAAGACGGGATCCGTGCCCGGCTATTCCTATTCCGTGGCCAATAAGAACGCTAACATCACCTGGACGCCGGAAACGCTGGATAAATACCTCGCTTCGCCGCAAGGCGTCATTCCGGGTACCAAGATGCCCTATGCCGGAACTCAAGGACGCTACCAAGCGCGCCGACCTGGTCGCCTATCTCGCGACATTGAAATAACCGCTCGCCGGAGACCCGGAGGTGCGCCCTCAGGAGGACACGATGACCCCCACCCGCCTCGTCTCGCGCCGGCAGGTGCTCGGCGGAGGACTCGCACTGGCCGCTTTGCCAGCGCCCTTTGTACGGGCTCGCGCGGCCGATCCGATCCGCATCGGCTTCCCCATCCCGCTCACCGGACCCTACCAGGAGGAGGCGCTCGACATGCTGCGCGGCGGCCGTGTCGCTGTGGCAATGTTCAACGAGCAGGGCGGGCTCAACGGTCAGTTGGCAGAGCTGCTGATGCGCGACGACGAGCTCGATCCGACCAAGGCCGTCGAGGTTACGCGCGCGCTGATCGAGAACGACCACGTTGATTTCGTTACCGGCGGCCTGTCGGCTTCGACACAGCTCGCGATCAACGGCGTGACCAAAGCGGCAAACGTTGTGTTCAACTCGATCAGCCAGTCGGATGCAATTGTCGCGGTGCCCGACTGGAGCCCCAACACGTTCCATGAAGCGCTGACCCCCCACATGACGACCCAGGCGGTCGGCCGTTACGTATTCTCCCGCTACAACAAGCGCATCGCCTTCTTGTCTGCCGACTATGCCTATGGGACCGAAATGGTCCGCGGCTTCGAGGAGGCCGGCAGGTCGTTCGGGATCCAGGTGGTCGCGAGTGTGCGCCACCCGCTCGGGACGACGGACTTCACGCCGTACCTGGCGCAGGTCGCGGCGGCGAAGCCCGATGTCTTAATTCTGTGCAATTTCGGCCTCGATCAGCAATATGCAGTGGAGCAGGCGGACTGGGCAGGGCTGAAGAAGAACATGCTGCTGGTCGCGCCGATTTTGGTGTTCGCCGCACGCCTGGCCGCGGGGGCACAGGCTTACGAGGGCGTGCTGGGAGGATCATCATACTACTGGCGGCTCGAGGACACGCTGCCGAGCGCTGCGACCTTCAACCGCCGGTTCCGCGCAATGAATGAGGGCCGCGTGCCAAGCGATTACGGTGGGCTCGGTTTCGCCGGAGTGATGACGGTACTAACCGCCGCACGTGCTGCCGGCACCTTCGTGACCGACAAGCTAGTGGAATTGATGCAAGGCCTGAAATATGACCTCTACAAGGGACCGCAGTACTACCGTCAGTGCGACCACCAGTCGGTACAGTCGGTGTTGATCGTGGGCAGCCGCCCGACGGACGATCCGAACGACATGGACGTATTCAACATCATCGAGATCGATCCGGCGGACGAGGCGCTGCTGGCAAGCTGTGCGTCGCTCGGACACGGGTGAACAGCAGAGCGGCTGCCCGACCACCCTCGTTCTGCTGATGACGGACCCTGAGGCCGGCGCGCCGCCCTCAATGCACGTCTGACCACACCTTGCGCTTCATCGCGTAGGTCAGTCCCATCAGCAGCAGCAGGAACAGCACCACCCGGACGCCCATCTGCTTGCGCTCGACCATCTCGGGGTTCGCCGCCCAATACAGGAAGGTGACTACGTCATGCGCCATCTGCGGCACGGTCGCCTTGGTGCCGTCCGCGTAATCAACTTGGCCGTCACTCAACGGCGGCGGCATGGCGATCAGGTTCCCCGGGAAGTATTTGTTATAGAACCGGCCGGGCGGCACTTCGAAGCCTTTGGGCGCGTCGGTAAAGCCGGTCAGGATGCCGTACACATAGTCCGCATGGCCCTCCCGGGCGTTGACAATTAGCGACAGGTCGGGTGGCAGCGCCCCGCCCAACGCAGCCCTCGCCGCTTGCTCGTTCGGGAACGGCGAGCGGAACTGATCGGCCGGAGTGGCCGGCCCCTCGATCGGCTGGCCTTGGTCGTTCACTCCCTTTGGCACTTGCACCGAGGCGGCGATCGCCTTGATCTGCGCGTCCGTCAGGCCGATCCCGGCGAGGTCCCGATAGTGCAACTGCGTCGTGGAGTGGCAGGTGGTGCAGACGTTCTGATAGACCCAGAAGCCGCGCTGCGCGGCCGCCAGGTCGAAGCTGCCGAACAGTCCGCTGAAGCTCCATTTCTCGTTCGGCAGCGGCGCCTCTTCCTGACAAAACGCCGGCCCGGCGAGCACGCCGGCTACGAGCATGCCCGCCGCAAGCGCACAGAATCGGTGCATCACGCCTTCTCCATCGGCTTCGCCGCGGCCCCGGTCGGCAACGGACCTCCGCCGCCGCCAAGCACCGCGCGACTGATGCTCTCCGGTAGCGGCAGCGGCCGCTCCAGCACGCCGAGCAGCGGCAGTACCACCAGGAAATGGAAATAGTAGTAAAGCGTACAAACCCGCCCGATCGGCACCCAGATGCCGATCGGCTGGTGCGCGCCGACCACGCCCAGCACGATCGTCGCCGCCACCCACACCCAGATGACCTGCCGAAAAATCGGCCGGAAGCGCGCGCTGCGCACCGGACTGGTATCGAGCCAGGGCAGGAAGAACAGCACCAGGATCGAGCCGAACATGATGCATACGCCGCCCAGCTTGTCGGGCACCGCGCGCAGCATGGCGTAGAACGGCAGGAAGTACCACTCCGGCACGATGTCGCTTGGCGTCTGCAACGGGTTGGCTTGGATGAAATTGTTTGGATCGCCGAGCGCGTTCGGGAAGAAGAATACGAACAGCGCCCAGAAAATCAGGAAGCCGCAGATGCCGACGCTGTCCTTGATGGTGTAATAGGGATGGAACGGCACCGTGTCCTGCGGGCTTTTCACGTCGATCCCGAGCGGGTTGTTGGACCCGGTGATGTGCAGCGCCCAGACGTGCAGGAACACCACCGCCACCAGCACGAACGGCAGCAGGTAATGCAGCGAGTAGAAACGGTTGAGCGTCGGGTTATCGACGCTGTAGCCGCCCCACAGCCAGGTCACGATGCCATGCCCGACCACCGGGAAGGCGGAGAACAGGTTGGTGATGACAGTCGCACCCCAATAGGACATCTGCCCCCAGGGCAGCACGTAGCCCATGAAGGCGGTCGCCATGAGGATCAGCAGGATGACCACGCCCAGTATCCACAGCAGCTCGCGCGGCGCCTTATACGAGCCGTAGTACATGCCCCGCAGGATGTGGATGTACGTCACGATAAAGAACATCGATGCGCCGTTCTCGTGCATGTAGCGCAACAGCCAGCCGTAGTTCACGTCCCGCATGATGTGCTGCACCGAGTTCGAACGCCAGTCCGACATTCGGCTGGTAGTTCATCGCCAGCAGCACGCCGGTCGCGATCATGATCACCATAATGACCATGGCGAGCGCACCGAAGTTCCAAAAATAGTTGAAGTTCTTCGGTGTCGGGAACGCCGCGTATTCCTTGTACATCAGCGAGGGCAGCGGCAGGCGCGAATCGATCCAGGCGAGCAGAGGGTTCTGGAAATCACTCTTGTGCAGCTCGGCCATGGTGGGTCCTTCGGCAGGCTGACCGGCGTCCGCCGATCCGTGACGACAGGGGTTTTGCAACGCGACCGGCCGGCTTGCAAGATCGGGGGCGCGGCTCCGCATTGTGCGGCGGAGCGAACTGTGGTGCGTCAAGGGAAGAGACCGGATGTTTGAGCCGAAGCCAGCCCCCCCGGCCGTGCCTCCGCATGCCGCGCTGAAAGCCGAGGCCCGTACCTGGTTCGAGACCCTGCGGGACAGGCTGTGCGCCGCATTCGAAGCAATCGAGAAAGCAGCCGGCGGGGACGTAGCCGGATCGCCTGCCCCGGGGCGTTTCGTCCGCACGGCCTGGACCCGGCCGACGGACGACGGGGCCGATGGCGGCGGTGGGGTGATGAGCGTCATGCGTGGGCGGGTGTTCGAGAAGGTCGGGGTCAACGTCTCCACCGTCTGGGGCGTGTTCTCCCCGGAGTTCCGCACTCAGGTCCCCGGTGCCGAGACGGACCCGCGTTTCTGGGCCAGCGGCATCAGCCTGGTCGCGCATATGGCAAGCCCGATGGTGCCGGCGGCGCACATGAACACGCGCATGCTGATCACCACCAGGGGCTGGTTCGGGGGAGGCGCCGACCTCACGCCAATGCGGCCGGATACGGCTGAGGCCGTGGCCGACGCGGCCGACTTCCACGCCGCCCTGCGCGCAGCCTGTGACTGCCACGATCCTGGTTGCTATCCAGCCTTCAAGGACTGGTGCGACCGCTACTTCTTCCTGCCGCATCGCAACGAACCGCGTGGCGTCGGCGGCATCTTCTTCGATCACCATTTCAGCGGTGATGCGAGCGCGGACTTCGCCTTCACCCGCGATGTCGGGACGGCGTTCCTGGAGGTGTTCCCCCGCATCGTTCGCCGGCGCACGCATGCGCCGTGGACACAGGCGGACCGCGCGCACCAGCTTGTGCGCCGCGGCCGCTACGTCGAGTTCAACCTGCTCTACGACCGTGGCACGCTGTTTGGCTTGCGCACCGGCGGCAACGTCGAGGCGATCCTGATGAGCCTGCCGCCCGAGGTGCGCTGGCCCTGACCACATTGACGCCTCACTCGCGGCGCCCCAGGTGAATTGCCCAAATGAGCGTGGTTTCGCTGGCCCTGAACCTGGTCAACACCGCCACCCGGCGGCGGATCACCGCTGCCGAATTGCATGCCGCCCTGCTGGACGAAGCGAGACCCGGACAGGCGCAGGTCCGCATCCTACTCGAAGAGGCGCCGCGCTCCCTCTTGATGGAACTGGTCGGGGCAGGCTGGATCACCTGGCAGGATCTGGCCGCTGCGGCGCGGCGGGTGCCGCATCTGGGAGGGCGGAATGGCGCCTGGATCGAAGAGATGGCCGGATTCGCACTGGCCCGAACTCCTCACTAGCGCTGTCGCGCTGATCGAAGACAGCGCGCTGCCCCATCGCGTCGCCTGGAGCTGGGGCGGTGGCACGCGCCTCGCGCACCTCTATGGGCACCGCATATCCTACGACATCGACATCTTCATCACCGACGTTCAGGCCCTGTTATGGCTGTCGCCCCGGCTCAACGAGGCAGCCGCCCGCCTGGCCAACGATTACGTCGAAAGCAGCGAGAGCGTGAAACTCTCGACCTCGCGCGGTGATATCGACTTTATCGCGGCTCCCGTCCTGACCTCCCCGGGGACGCTCTCGGAAGAGATCGAAGGCTGCATCGTCGCTGCGCAGACGGCGGAGGAGGTGTTGGCTAAGAAACTCCAGTTCCGTGGCCACTCGCTTGCCGTGCGCGACGCGTTTGACCTTGCCGTGATGCTGCGGATCGATCGCGGCGCTGTCGATGCAGCGTTGGCGGTCTGCTCCCCGCGCGCTCTCGCGCAGGCGACGACCCGGCTGCGTCTGATGCTGCCGAGCCTTCCCCAGCAGTTGCAGCAGAGTGTCAGGCCCCTCCCGGCGTTCGAGCAGTTCCTCTCTGATGCGCCGAGGGTCCTGGCGCAGTGGCTCGCAGGAGCGGCCGCGCCGAATCGAAGCGACACGTGAATCTCTACCCGATCGGCAGCAGGTGAAGCTGCACGATCTCCTTGTTCTCCCCCAGCGGCGGGAAGCGCTTCAGGATCAGAGGGTCGTGTCCGGGGATCACATGGTCCGGCCCGTCAGCCAATGCGTTCAGTGTGTCGAACCCGCGTAGCATCCGCGCCACATCGACCACCACCGGGAACGGGTTGCGCCGGCGGATATTGCCCCAGAGATGCGCCGCATCCCCGGCCAGCACGACCCATCCACGCGCGGTCGGCACGCGTACCGACTGGATGCCACCCGAATGCCCGCCGATCAGGTGCAAGGTCACATCCGGCGCGATCTCGACCGTTCCTTCATGCACCTTCAGTCGGTCGGCATAGAGTGCCCGGATCGCGCTCTGCACGTCCTCCACGTCGAAGGGCCGTCGCATGAACGGCTGGCACATGCAGGGCCCGGTGCAATACGCCATCTCCTCCGCCTGGATGTGAAATGTCGCGGCAGGGAAATACTCCATACCGCCCGCATGATCCCAGTGCATATGCGTCAGGATGACGTCCTTCACGTCGGCGGGGTCGATCCCGGCCCGCCGTAGCGCCTCGGCCGGCGTGCACAGCAGCTCCCGCCCGCGACGCTTGGCTGAGGCGGGGTTGAACCCCGTATCCATGACGATGGTGCGGCCACCGCCGCGGATCGCAAACACGAAGAAGTCGAGCGGGTCAGGCGCGGCGTGATCGTCCGGCATCAGATAGTTCTGATACTGCCGTCGTCCATCGAAGATGCCGTAGCGCAGCGCCAGTACTTCATATGTCACATTGGCCATTGCGGTCTCCTCCGCGAAAGTGAGTCACGCACATGCATCTATCTCAGGGCACTAGCGGCAGGGATACCTAGTGCAGTCCCGACCGGTTCCGAAGCAGAAGCAGGAGAAAGCCCCGCCGCTCGCTTCGCGCAGCATCGATACGTTGCTGCAGGTCGGACGATGATGTCACCGGCTGGCGATCGATGTTCAGGATCAGCGATCCCCGCGCAATGCCATGATCGTCAGCCACGCTGTTTGCCACGACCCGTCGGACAGCGACGCCGGCGCTTGGCCCGGGCGCCAGACCGAGCTCCTGCATGATCTCCTCCGTGATCGGGCCCACCACAAGGCCGAGATCATCGCGTGCGACGCGCGGCTGTTGCCGAACTTCCCCGGTGGCGGTTTTTGCTCCCGTTAAATCGGCGGGAGATTCCCCAATAGTGACCGGCAGTACTTGCAGTGCCCTGTCACGCCATACCCTGAGGGCGACGGTACTGACAATGCGGCTTTCGGCGATCTCGCGATTGAGGATCCGCGGGTTCAAGACAGACCTGTCATCGATCTTCAGGATGATGTCGCCGGGGCTCAACCCGGCATGCGTTGCGGGCGAATCACTGCCAACGTCAAGCACGATCGAGCCAGCGGGCGTAGCAAGGCCGACAGCAGCAGCAATATCCGTGGTGACCGCTTGCACCTGAGCGCCGATCCAGCCCAGCTTTACTTGGCCATTGGCACGAAGGCGATTAATGATAAATCGTGCGTCATTGGCGGGAATGGCGTAGCCGATGCCGACGAATCCGGTGTCCGGAGCGGCACTGTACAGGGCCGTGCTGATGGCAATAACTTCGCCATGCTGATTGAATATCGGGCCGCCGGAATTGCCGCGATTCAAGGCAGCATCGGTCTGGATGAACGAGCCGGTCTCGCTCTCCGGCATGTCACGGTCCAGTGCGCTGACAATCCCTGATGTGATTGTGCTGTCGAAGCCGAAGGGATTGCCGATTACGTAACCGGGGTCACCCGGGCACAGCTTGTCGCTGTCGCCGAATTTTACCGACGGCAATGGCCGTTCGGCATTCACCTTCAGCAAGGCGATATCGCTCTGCGTCACCGCGGTGAGCACTGTGCCTCGCAAGCGCGTGCCGTCGTTCAGGGTGACTGTGATCTCCGCCGCATCTCCCACCGCGTGTCGGTTCGTGACGATAAGGCCGGACGAATCGATGATGAAGCCCGAGGCCTGCGCCTTGTCCTCCTTGATCGAGGGCTGGCTGATCATGTTCCCGGTGGCAGCCGGCGGTTTGTCATATTTCGTGACGGAAAGGTTCACGACCTCCGGGAGCAGTGCGGCAATCATCTTTGCACTGGACCCAGTTGGCTGGCCAATTGCCGGCGATAGTCCCAGCAAGACGACGGCGACGAGCGCGACTCCGGTTAGCCTGAGGCACGAGCGCAGTGCGGGCATGCAACGCTCCTTCTTATGTGGCGCATGCATAGGTCACGTCCTGCGCCAAGTGAACCGGCTTGCCGCTGGTGGGGGCAATCTTTACCGTCTCGGCTCTCGCACGACAGGAGGCAACCGATGCCGGAGATTCCGAACCGCCCCGAGTACCAGAGCAAGCTGTTCAAGAAGGGGCTCGCAGTGCGTCGCGAAGTGCTCGGTGCCGATTATGTCGATGGCTCGCTGGCGCGCGCCGACGATTTCAACGCCGCGTTCCAGCAGCTTACCACGGAAGTTGCCTGGGGCACGATCTGGACCCGGCCCGGCCTGCCGCGAAAGACGCGCAGCATCGTGAATATCGCCATGCTGGTTGCGCTGAACCGGGGCGCCGAGCTGCGGCTTCATCTGCGTGCCGCACTGACCAATGGCGTCAGCCGCGACGAGATCAAGGAGATCCTGCTGCAGACGGGCGCCTATTGCGGCATCCCCGCGTGCCTTGAGGCGTTCCGCATCGCCAGCGACGTCTTCAAAGAAGTGGATGCAAAGGCGGGCGGCTGATGGCGGAATCGGCTGCGCCGAGGGGAGAGCCCAGGCGATGAAATTCGGTCTCCTGATGCGTGGCCAGCACAAGGCGGGCGAGGACATGCGGCTGCGTCACGCCGACGACCTTGCGCTGGCGTGTCGCGCCGAGGCGCTGAGCTTCGACTTGGTCGGCAAGGGCGTGCATTACAGCTCGCGGCCTTACCAGATGGTCCAGCAGATCCCCTTCCTCGCGCAGGTCGCCGCCTTGGCGCCCCGGCTGCGCCTGTTGTGCGGCGTCGTGCTGCTGCCGTTGCACAAGCCGCTCGATCTTGCCGAACAGCTTGCCACGCTCGACGTGATGTCAGGCGGCAAGCTGATCTTCGGCGCCGGGCTCGGCTATCGCGAGGTGGAGTTCAAGGCGTTCGGCACCACGGCGAAAGAGCGGGTGCGGCGCTTCGAGGAAAACCTCACCGCGATCCGCCGCCTGTGGACCGAAGAGTTGGTCACGATGACCGGCTCGCATTTCGAGCTCGACGATGCCAATTGCTCGGTCAAACCGGTGCAACAGCCGGCGCCGCCGCTTTGGATCGGCGCCAATGCCGATGCCGGCATCCAGCGCGCCGCGCGGATTGCCGATGCCTGGTTCATCAACCCGCACAATCGCCTGGAAACGCTGGAGCGGCAGATGGACCTGTATCGGCGCGAGCTGGACCGCTGCGGCAAACCGTTCCCGGCGGAGTTGCCGCTGATGCGTGAAGTGTTCGTGGCGGGCTCGCGCGCCGAGGCGATCGGGCTCGCCCGTCCTTGGTTGGAAGCGAAGTATCGCGCCTACAGTGCCTGGGGCCAGGACAAGGACGTGCCGGGCAGCGACCGGTTCGACGTTGGCTTCGATGCGCTGATGGCGGATCGGTTTCTGCTTGGCACAGCAGCCGAGGTGGCCGAACAGTTGGCTGCCGTGTGTCGCCGGATCCACTGCAACTATATCCTGGTTGGTATCCATTTGCCGGGCATGCCGAACAGCGTGGCGTTGGAGCAGGTGCAGATTCTCGCCGAAGACGTGTTCCCCGCCGTCTGCCAGGCAGTATAGGGAGGGCAACGCTAACACTCCCCCTCCCCTTGCGGGAGGGGGCAGGGGAGGGGTCGCCGCAGAAAGGGGCATCGCGTCGCCAGCGCTTGAGCGCGTTAGTACCCGTATGGCGGCGGCGGGGGCGGCGGGGCGTAGCCATAGGCCCGGTGCGGCGGGGCTGGCGTGGTGGCGGCGCCGACGGCGGCACCAACCGCTCCGCCGACCAGCGCACCAATCCCCGCCCCCTCGCCACCGCCGGCAATGCCGCCGATCGCCGCCCCGGTCCCGGCTCCGATCAGAGCGCCTCCCGCCGCACGCTGCCCCGGGCTGTAGGGATTGGTGCAGCCGGAGACCGCCAGAGCCACTCCGAGCGCCGCCGCAGTCGGCGCGATGATCTTTCTCATTTGGGGCACTCCTTTACCCGGTATAGTCTATCGGATCACAAGCTGGGGCGTCACGCCGTGCGTTAAGGTCGCTGGGTACGTGGGAACAGAGCGGTAGATCGTGGCGCAAGCTTGTCACTGGCGCGGCGATACTCGGGCCTGCACAGTTCCGCAACCACGTTGGGCCGGCCACATTACTTGCATTCGCGCCAATCCGTCATGCCCAGGCCTCAAATTCGCCCGCCGCCCCATACAACCCGACCGACCACGCCCACCTCGTGGGCTCGCTCGGCTGGAATCCGCTCGGGCTCATAGATCGCGTTGTCGCTGATCAGCAACAGACTGCCGTCGAGTTTGCGCTGCACCCGCTTGACCAGGCGCTCTCCCTGAAACTCCAACACATAGATCCCGAATTCGCGCAGCTTGCGGTCGGTGACATCGATCAACAACAGATCGTTGTCGCGGATCGTGGGCTGCATCGATTCGCCCACCGCTGCCTCGAGCAAAAGGTCGGTCGGCTCCAGCCCGAACGTATCACGGATCCAGTCATGGCCGAAGGCGATGAACTCGCTCCGAGTGTTCGGCGGCTGTGGCGTCCCCGCGCCGGCCGCCGCCGCCTCGCTTCGTTTGGGCAACACCACGAACCGGCGCAGATCGAGCGTGCCATTGGCCGCCGTCGCCGGTACCCCACGCTCGGTACTCGGCACGCCCTGAAATTGTGGCTCCGGTCCCTCGCCTTTGGTGAGCCACGCGATGCTGACCGAGGTCGCGTCGGCCAAGGCCACCAAGCGCTCGCGACTTGGCTCGGCCTCCCCGCGAAGCCATTTCCGGAATGCCGACGGCGATACCCCGACCGCCCGGGCCAGCCGGTCGGCGCTCGGCCAGTGCCGCAGGATCGCCTGCAAGCGGGCCACGAAGGCGGCCCGGCTCGCGCCGCGTCCCGACGGTTCAGCATCTTTCGGCGCTGGCTCTCTGGGACGTGACATGTTTATCCCTGTGACGTGACATTGGTCCACGGATCATTCAGATTGCCGACACTTTCTGGACACACCTCCGCACGACCTGCGTTGTTCGGAACCGTGACGCCCACTTTCGCGCGGTTCTCCAAAGAGAATTCGAATGATGCAATGAGCGCACCGGACAACACAACTTCACATCTCCTGGACTGGCATCCGATGGAGGCGATCATCGCCGCCGAGCTCGGCCTGCCGCCTCACGGTGTTTGGCCGGGCAGCTACTGCCACGGAAGCGCAACTGAGGGCTCTCCGGGCGCACGCCAGAAGCAGCGTCCCGGATGCTCTGTCTTGTCTGGCTGCCTTGCCCGGCATAGGGCTGTCGCGAACAACAAGCTCCCACCCCCGTGACGAGATTCATATCTTGCCCGAAACTCGCCACCCAGGTTGCCAGGTATTGGCTCACCGTGAATTTACGCGGGACGCCCTGATGCTGGCTGGGGCCGCCCCGCCGGAGCTGGGTTGCCGTACTTGAGGTTTGCCATCAGGAGGAGCGTATGCCGGACGGACGGCTTTTCATCGGCAATCGCCGCTACTCGTCCTGGTCGATGCGCGGCTGGCTTGCCGTACAATTGGCCGGGCTCGACGTCGAGGTGACGGTGATCCCGTTCACTCCAGGCGGCTCGACCGCGGCGATTGCAGCGGTATCCCCGAACGGGTTGGTCTCCTATCTCGAACATGACGGGGCGCGCGTCTGGGAATCCGTCGCGATCATGGAATACTGCGCCGAACGAACGCCGGCGCTGTGGCCATCCGATCGGCGGGCTCGGGCCGAGGCTCGCTCCATGGTGGCAGAGATGCATGCCGGCTTCCGCGAGCTGCGCCAGGCGATGTGGATGAATCTCGGTGCCGATTTCGCCGGGCTCGGCCGTACATCGGGGGCATGCGCCGACATCGCGCGGATCGAGGCGATGTGGGCCGATGCGCGCGGCCGTTTTGGGGGAGACGGCCCGTTCCTGTTCGGAGCAGCTTTCTCGGCTGCCGATGCCATGTTTGCACCGGTTGTCGCCCGTTTCCTGACATGGCAGCCGCCGCTTTCGGCCGTTACGCAGGCGTACTGTCGGGCTGTCCGCGGCCACGAGTTGGTGGCGCGCTGGTATGCGGACGCCGCCGCCGAGCCTGCCGAATGGCGATTGCCCGACTACGAGACCCCGCCCGCGTCGTGATTTGGCACGCCTGCGCTGGCAGTGACGGCGAGAGGACCGCGATCGGCATTATACCCTAGCAATGCTCAGCTCTTCCAGCGTGCGCCTCATGGTTTCTGGCAGCAACGACACGGTGGACAGCAGACCGAGCGCGCTCGCGATGGCTGCGCCCAGCTCGGCGGTCAGCAGCCCGTGCCAGTGCATCTGCATGGGAAATGTGAACACCCCGACGAAACCGCCGATCTTGCCGGTGGGGGCCCCACGCCCGGTGGTCCTGGCCTCCACCGGAACAGCTCGGAGGGATAGACGAAGGTGGTTGCGTTCGGCCCGAACTCGGTGAAGAAGTAGCTGATGCCATAGATGACCAGGAACGGATAGATCAACTTCTCGATCCCGGGGATCAACGCCATTGCCGTGAAGCTTATCGCCATCATGGCGAAGCCGAGGATCTGAATTGCCTTGCGCCCGAGTTCGATCCACCATGGCCGCGGCAACGAAATAGCCGGGTACCGCAGCTACCGCGAAGACCATGAGCTGGATCAGCGTCTCGGTCAGCAGGCCCCGCTCCCCCTAACCCCTTCCCGCAAAGTTTTCGCGCTTGGCGGCATGGTGTGCCTCCCTGGAGAGGCCCCCTCCCCCTGCCCCCTCCCGCAAGGGCTACCGGAGTCCCACAAGTGCGGAACGATTAGCCAGCATCCAGCCCTGCACCATGGCATCGAGGCGCTTGAGACCGCGGGCCATGGTCTTGGGACCGGGCGGCCGATATCCCTTGGAGGTGTAGCCGGACCAGCCTCCGAGGCGTGCGGCGATCCAGGCGTAATAAGCCAGCAAGGCAGGATCGAACGGGTTCTTCAACTTGTCGGTCGGCCCTTCGAGGGAGGCGCTGATCGCCCGTAGCGCCGGCAGTTCGGCGGGGTCGGCAACGTCCTCTATGGACTGCCCCGTACTGCCGTCGCGACCGATCACCAGTTGCATGACCCGCACGGCGGCAATCAGCGCCACCGTCACCAGCTTCGCCAGGCTGAGCGGCGTCGTGATCTGCGAGGTCTCCACATCGACACCGTCCGTCTTCATCGTACGGAACAGCTGTTCGATGATCCAACGCAGCCGGTACCAGGCGACAATCTGCAGCGCCTCCGCCGCACCGCCCACCGCATGCGTGGTCAGCAGACACCAGTGTAAGGGTTGCTGCGCCGACGGTGGGGCGATCTCGCGCACATCCACCACCCGCAGGGTCAAGGTCGGCGCCAGGGCTGGCTCGGCGCGCAGTGGCCGCTTGATCGTGACCTCGCCGGAGCGCACCGCCACGACGGCGGTCCGCTCGGCCCGCGCCGGCTTGCCATGCCGGGCCGGCACCTGGATGGTGTGCTGTGTTACTGCTGACCAGGCGGCGCATCGCGCGAACAGTTTCTCATCGCCCTCGAGCGAGCGGTTCTGCGCGGCCCGCACCAACAGATGCACGTTGTCCGGCCGACGCGCGAACTGGTCATAGATGTCGCCCTCGCGGTCCTCGACCACAGTGATCATCGCCGCCTCCGCCAGCACCTCGCCGGCGGTCTCGGCGGCCGCCAGCCAGCGGCGAGACTCCTTCTCGTCGGCCGGGCGTGTCTTATGGTCCGTCACCGGGCCGTCGGTGCGGTTGATCACCGTGGCACCGACCAGCCCGATCAGCCCGCCTGCTCGGCATCCACCGCAATCACCGGGTGCAGCAGCACGCCGATGTCGGTCCCGTTGCCGACCGTGCCAAAGCCGCGCTTGGCGCCGCTGTGGGGAGCGTAATTCAGCTCCGTGGTATCGGTGATCGCCAGGACGTGCCGCCCGACGGCGCGCCGGGCGGTCTGCCGGGCGGCATGCACCAGCATCTCGTGCATGCTGACCGCCTCGTTGTCGAGGAAACGCTGAAACTGGCGGGCTTGGCCGCGGCTGTCGGCCAACGCCGAGAGGCACATGGTGCGCTGCTTCTGCATCGCCCCCAGCAGGCTGTCGCCGACCGCGGCCAGGCGGCGATTGCCAAAGTGACCAAGCTGCGGCTGGTCGTTCATGCGAATCGGCTCCGGTGGGTTGTTGGTCGGGAGCGAATTTGATTTCGCAGGGGGCTGCAAAGGGGCCTGCCGGAGGGGCGGCGCCAGCCGGCTGCCGCCGCCCGTTCGGCGGGAGCCTCGAAAGATCGCTGATGCAGACTCGACCCGCCTCAAATCCGCTGCTCAGCACTCAGGAAAGTCGATTTGGGGTTGTGGGACAACGGTAGCCCGCAAGGGGGGGCCCGCAAGGGGAGGGGGAGCCGTTCGAGAAGTACGCGATCGAAGCTACACCGGCGATCCGACGTTCGCTTGGGTCAAGCTACCGGCGAGGGCAAGAGACGCAATGCGCGGATCCGTTTTGCGGGAGCGGATCGCGGGGCGAGAGCCCCCATTGGCCTGACCCGGTTCACGACCTCGATCATTATCCGCGGCGCAAGTCAGTTGCCCGATCACTGACTCGTAACTCTTCAATGTATCAGCGAGCGAAAGGTGCCGCTCGGCGTATTTCCGCGCACCCTCGCGCAACCGCCGCGACAGCGCAGTGTCCTCCAGCACCTGCTGGATCCGCTGCGCCAGCCCTTTGGGGTCGAAAAACGGCGTGAGCACGCCGTCGCAACCGTCCTCGATGAACTCACGGACGGGCTGCGTATCGCTGCCTATGACGGCACAGCCGGCCGCGAGCGACTCCCGAAGCGACCAAGAGGCGACGAAAGGATATGTGAGATAGACATGCGCATCGCTGCGACGGAGCAGCCTCAGATACGTCTGGTAATCGACGCGGCCGGGAAACAACACCCGTTTTGGGTCAAGCTTCTTGCCCAGCTCCTCGCACATCAGTTCCCGCCAGGTCGCGCGCGGCGGCGGCGCGCCGTAGCTCACGCTGTCGCCGCCGACCATGACGATGCGGATATCCTTACGCGCACGCAACATGTGCGGCAATGCGCGCATCATGACGTGGAAGCCGCGATAGGGCTCCAGATCTCGCGCGACATAGGTCACCAGCTTCTCGGTCCTGCCGATCTTCGTCCCGCCGATGATCAGTTCCTGCCGCCTGCTCTCGGGATCGGGCTTGCACGCCTCGAGATCGACGCCCTCCGGCAGCAGCGTGATCCGCTCCTGCGCCCAGGCCGGATAGGTCGAGAGCTGCCAGCGCGTCGGCGTGAAGCCATGCTGGCCGAGATTTAGCGCGAGCAGATTTGTCGCGTTCTTCGCCCGGATGCGCGGATAGTCCGCGACCGGGGTCGGGAACTCGGGATCGAAGCCGACATCAACATCTTCGATGTGATAGTAGAACTCCATGTAGCCGAGCAACGGTGCGTTCGGCCACACATCGGGCAGGTTCAACAGCTCGCCCCATCCATGATGGCCGATGATGATGTCGGGCTCGAAGCCCAGCGCTTTCAGCCGGGCTGCGGTGACGGCGACGGTCTCGGCGCGCCGGCCGGCGGCGTCGAGGTCGCGAGCAATGACATGCGTCGTGATAGCGCCGGGTGGCGGCACGACATAGGGAACCTTGCGCACACCCGAGAGATGGTTCTGATTGGGCTCGGTGACGAACACCACGTCATTTTCGCGCGAGGCAGCGAGATGACGCGCGATATGCAGGAACTGTCCGGGGAAGTTCTGATGGACGAACAGGTATTTCACCGGCCGACCACCCCCAACGTGAGTTCTTGGGACATTTGGCTCAGCGGACGCGCCGAACGGATTTGCGGGTGGTCTCGACCGGCTTCGGTCCGGACGTTCGCGCCGTGCCCTTAGGGCCGCTCGAGCCATCTCGCCGGCGCAGCACGATCTGAAAAGCTTCCAGCCCCGCGAGGCTTGCCGCCTCACAGGCTTCACCGGCTTCAACCGGGCCGACCGCCGAGCCATCGACGAAGGTCGCGGAATAGCTGCACTCGTGTGTTTCCGCGGCCGCCCCCTTTAGTCGGACGCGGAGGCCTAGCAGCGGCAGGGCCATGCCGCGGCTGCCACAGAACTTTCCACCCTCGGCCCACGGCGAAAGCCAGCCGCGCCCGAGGACTGCCTGATACTCGATGTCCGCTGCGGCAATCTCATCCCGCGGCGTGATGCTGAAGCCCTCGATCCATAGCTTGGAGCCGCGGACGCCGACCCACTCGCCGAGCTGCCCGCCGACATCGCCAGTGCGTTGCACATGCGCCATCACCTCGGCTTCGACCGGGACGGCAGCCGGGGCGGGGGCGGCACCGGCGGCTGCGGTCGCCGGCTCTCCGGTTAGTCGTGTGACCTGCAGTTGAGGCGCCGCGTCGGGCGGCGCACCCGGCGCTTGGTAGATCGTCACCAGCACCTGCGCTGGTCCCTCGGCAACCCGCACGAGCGCTCCGTCGCCGCCATTCATCCAGCCATCCTCGCGGAATGTGCTGATGCGTACGGCATCGGGGCGGCGCATCGGACCGGGCGGCAAAGAAATCCGCACGCCCGGCAGCCCGTTCGTACCGGCGACCGGCGAGCCAGGAGGCTGAAAAACGGCGAAGAGGCCCGTCTCCAGCGTCATCAGATGGCCGGAGACCTTGAGCTCGGTCATGCGAGCCTGCGGCGTTACGGCAGCGCTTGGATTCGGTTCGGGTCGACGGGTGATGGCTCGGACAGCTTCGGGCATTCGGGTGTTCTCGCTGGTTCGACGTTTGGCGGTCATCGGGACGAAGGGTGTGGGAGACTATTCGAAGAGTTGTGTCAATTGCTTCATTCTGGCGCCATGAGCGACAATGCTGCAAGCAATCCGTTGTTGATTGCGGACGGAGAAAGCCCGAGCGGCAGTAGGAAACCTCGCCCAGTCCGGCGGATCCGTTCTGCGGGCGCGCCAATATCGAACGCGGCGACGCGGAGACCCGCTCGCCAGGCATCGGTCAGCGCAAAGCACCAAGTCTCCGGCCAGATCGAGGGAAGCAAGGCGAGATCTGCCTTCTGCGCGCGGATCAGGCTGGTCGCTTCCTCTGCTCGGAATTTCCCGGTGACGTAGGCGCGTCCAGTCGCCATCAACCGGCGATCATCGATCGTATGCCCGACAATGGTGAATTCGAGCGGAAGGTCACGCGAGGCGGCATCGCGCGCGCAGGCGAGCAGGATGTCGTAACCCTTGGCGACGCCGATCGCGCCGATGACGCAAACACGGCGGCGGCCAAGTCCCGGTGGGGAAGCGTCGGCAACAGATGGCAGCGCGCCGTCATCCTCATGCGGCACGACGACCGGGTGCAGGTCCGGGAAGTGGCGCCGAAGCCGCACGGCGGCGTCCTCGGACGGCACCACGACACGTCGCGCGCCAGCCAGCAGGCGCGCCGAACGCCGGCGCAGCGCAGCAACCGGGATCGACTCCTCGAGCGCGCTGCCGGCATCCGCGACACAGATCTCGCACGTCTCTACGTGCGGCTCGCCGCAATAGCGCCGGTCCGACCCGATCAGCAGCACCCGGGGACAGAACCAGACGTAATCATGTACATGCACCTCGCAGGGGATGCCGAGTTGCGTAATCAGGTCGTAGATGGCTGGGGCATGGCCGAGGACGTGGTGCAGCTCAATCATCGTCGGCGCCTCGGCCCGCAGCAGCCGTCGCAACGCCGGCAACTCGTCGGGCAGCGCATAGCGCAGGTTGGGGTAGCCGCCTTCGGTTCCGTCGCCGACCACAACCCCTGGAGCAGCACCTTCGGTCGGATCCGGCCGCAGCACGACCGCCCGCCGACCGGCGGCGCGATGCATGCGGCAGGATTCCACAGCGCGCCGCTCCACACCGCCGCCGTCGGAATGGGTGATCAGGACCACTGCCGTGCTGCCGCGCCGGCGCGCGGCGCGCCAGCGAAGAAGATCGAGTCGCCGCCGCGGCTCAGCCAATGTGTCGGCTGCAATCCAGTCTGCGATCAAACGGTCATAACCTGGATGCAGCCGGTTTAAGACGGCCTGGTTTCGCGTCTGTAAAGCTTGGCCGGCCGGACCGAACGACCGGCCTCCGGCATGCGCCACGAACACGCCGGCGGCTGCCACATGCCGCCATCCGAGACGCCGGGCGCGCAGGCAGAAGTCGTTCTCTTCGCCATAGCCCTGCGCGAACAATTCCGTGCGGAACAGGCCGACTGAATTCAGGCAGTCCCGGCGGATGTACATGCAGAAGCCGATTGCGACCGGGATCTCGACCACCGCTCCGGCGTTCGCCCGGTGCGCAAGTTGTGCGAGGCGGGCGGTCTCCTTGGCGTCCGGGAACGGATTGCCGGCCTGCGCCGGGTAGCTCAGAATCGTTGCGCTATTCGAGAGCGGCGTCGCGGTGCCGATATCCGGCATCGAGTACGCCGCGGCACGTAGTCCTGCCAGCCAACCGGGTGCTACCAGGGTGTCACTGTTCAGCAGCACCACGTCCCGGTCCCGGCAGGCGAGCAGGCCGGCATTGGCGCTGGCCGGAAAGCCGCGCGATTTCGAATGGCGGATCAGGCTGACCCGCGGCTGCCGCGCCAGCGCGTCGAGCGCAGCGGCTAACTCCGGATCGGGTGAGGCATCATCGACCACGACCAACCGGCTTGGCGGCGGCAAGGCAGCGCACACGCTGTGGAGACAGGCGAGTGTCTCCTCCGCTGCGCCGTGGACGGTCACAACCACATCGACTGGGCGGACACTCCCCCTCCCCTTGCGGGAGGCGGTTGGGGGGAGGGGGCGGTGGGAACGACGCTCGGCTCCAACCCACCGCCCCCTCCCCCCAACCGCCTCCCGCAAGGGGAGGGGGAGTGTCCGCAGTTCCCAACCGGGATCGACCGGGCTGCCGAGCAAGTCGCGGCCGTCACTGCCGAGCACGTGCAGAGTTCGACCGATGCCGGCCAGCTTCGCGGCCGGCAAACGGAATCCCCGGATGCGCACGAGCCCACCGCCGGCCGCGTCCTGGGCCGGATCGGCGGCGATCAGCCGGATGAACTTCGCGCCTCGCTCCGAGCGGACGGTGAGCACCGGGTCTGTGTCTGGGTCTCCCGGATGCCATGCCCAGCCAGCCAATCCGCCCTCGCAGGGCGCAACGAAGCCCTCCGTGCGCTGAATATCCGCGAGCCGGATTGGGCTGCCCAACAGGTGCAGACCGTTCCCGGAGAGAACGGCGATGCTGTGCCATGGCCCCGCCCGACCCGGCAGCCGGTGCAGCCCCGAACGCACGGGCCGCCCGACCGGCTGCCCGTTCAGGCAAAGCGTCGCGGTCGCTTGCCGATCGGCGAGCCGGATCATCAACTGGTTTGGTGCGATATAGCCGCACCATCCATCCGCCCCGACCTCGCCGGCGATTGCGGTCGCCAACTTCTCCAACGAGGGAACGAGCGCGTAGGCGGCCAGGGAGCTTGCCATCGCCTTCGCTGCGCCTTGCAGATCGCCGAGCGCTCGGCGGCTGCCGGCCAAGCCGAGCCATGCCTCGCGCACCGGTCGTTCGGCAATGACGGCGGCAAACAGGCAGGCGGCGCGGGCGTCATCAACGCCCATGCAGGCGGCCGCGAGTGCCAATTTGAGCGTCGGATCCCCTGGCACCAGCCGGCAGGCGCGGTCCAACCAGCGAATGGAGTCGGCACGCTTGCTCGCCCGCTGCGCGATGGTGAAGGCCTCGCGCGCTAGTTCCGCCGGATCGGGTGGTGGCGGCGGACCGTACCCGAGGAGCGTGGGCACGGGTTACAGGGCCGTGGTCAGCCGGTGACCGTCGACCTCTCCCGCAAGTGCGGGAGAGGTCGAGCGCTCGCCATCAAAACTCTACCGGCTTGCAACCCGTGCCTCGGCTTCCGCGAGCGCAGCGGGCGGACGCGGCAGCGCCGCGAGGTCTCCGTTGGCCTCGGCCAAGCCCTGGCCGACCGCTCGCTCCAGCCAGAGTCGCGCCTGCTCGATGTCCTGCCCGCCCGCCAGGCCGCGGGCAAGATACCGCCCGAGCATCATCTGGGCGTAGGCGTGACCGCGCTCGGCTGCACTACGGAACCAGCGCTGCGCCGTGACGCGATCGGTCGGCACCTCGTGCCCGCCGCCGTTCATGGCGCCGAGCGCGAACATCGCACCGACATGGCCGCGGCCGGCGGCACGCTCGAACAATATCAGCGCGCCCGGATGGTCGCGGGGTCCGCCGCGGCCGTTCAACATCAGGTCGCCGAGCGCGACCTCGGCCTCCACCATCCCGACCTCTGCCGCACGCGCGATCCAGGCCCGCCCCCCCTCGGGATCGGGATCGACGCCGCGGCCTTCGATCAGCATGCGCCCGTACCAATATTGCGCGTTGACAACGCCGTCCGCGGCCCGGCGCAGCCATTCAGCCGCTTTGCGCTCGTCGCGTTCGACGCCGATCCCCTCGGCGAGGCAGACACCGAAATTGAACGCCGCGACCAGATCGCCCGAAGCAGCGGCCTGCTCGAACCACTCCCGAGTGCGGATGGCGTCATCCGTCTCGCCCATCCCTTGCAGCAAGAGGTTCGCCAGATCGACGCGGGCGCGGTTGTCGCCGGCCTCGGCGGAGAGGCGCAGCCAGCGCGCCGCCTCCTCCTGGTCGCGCGGCACGCCGGCACCAGTGAGATAGAGCATGCCGAGCGCGCGGGCGGCGGCTTTGTGTCCGGCCTCGCTGGCGCGCCTGAACCATATCGCGGCCTCTGCATAGTTCGGCGGGAGCGGGCCGCCCTTGGCGTAGAGGTCGCCGACCAGGGCGGCTGCCTCAGGATCGCCGCCAAGTGCCGCCTTACGCAGCCAGGATTTACCTTCCAGGGGATTGGCCGGAACCCCGAGGCCATGCATGAGGGCCAAGCCCCAACGGGCCTGTGCCGAGCGATTGCCTTTCATCGCTGCATCTCTATAGAGCGCGCTGGCCGCGGCGCGGTCGGGCGCGGTGCCGATCCCGCGCTCGGTCATCACCCCGAGCAGATAGAGCGCGGTCGGCAATCCCGCCTGCGCGGCGCGCTGCAACCAACCGAATACCTGTTGATTCTCGTCCGCGCTTTCTGCCCCACGCGCTAGCGCCAGCGCATAGCCGAGCGCTCCCTGGGGGCAGCCGGCCTCCGCCGAGCTCTTGTACCAGCGCCGGGCGGCGTCCAGATCGCGCAAGGCCTCCGGCCCGGAGGTGAGGATGTAGCCGAGCACCGCCTGGCCATCGGCGGAGCCACCTTCCGCCGCAAGCCGTGCCCATTTGAAAGCAGCGTCGAAATCTGGCTTGCCGTCGCCGTCGTTTGCGGCGAACAGGGTGGAAGCCGGTCGCGCGCCCGGCTCGAGGGTCAACGACGGCGCAGGCCCTTGCATCAACAAGATCGCCAGCAGCGATTGTGCCTCGACATAGCCCTGGGCGGCGGCGCGTTCGAGCCAACGGAGCCCGTCGGACCGGCTCGGCGGCACACCGCCGCCTTCGAGGTAGCAACGACCGATCCGGTACTCCGCTTCGGCCAAGCCGGCCCGCGCTGCCCGCGACAGCAACCGGAACGCCGGCCGCAGCTTGCCCTGCTGGGTCAGGCGTATCCCGCGCCGCAACGCGGCGGGCGGCGAGACAGGCGAGATCAGTCGATCAAGCACAGGGGCGCCCGAACCGGTTCCGTTATGTGCGGCTGGCGGTCGCTCACGGCTCGTGCATTGCCTCGTGTGCAACTGGCATGACCCGAGTGAGCAGGAATTGCAGCACGGTCTGCTTGCCCACTTTGATGTCCGCGACGACCGGCATGCCCGGAATCAGGGTGAAGCCGTCCCGCATCCCGCGCAGCGCCACTCGGTCGATCGTGATGCGCGCGTGATAATAGGGCTCGAGGTCGTTGGTGGGAACGGGTACCGGGTCATTGTTGCCCTCACGTTGCTGGTCCTGAACGGAGAAGCTGTTCGGGCTGACTATCCGCAAGGTTCCATACGCCATGCCGTAGCGCGTAAATGGGAAAGTATCGAACTTGATCGCCACCGGGTCGCCCAAGTGGACGTACCCGTCGTCGTTGCCCGAGATATCGGCTTCCACTTCGAGCGGCGCGTCGGTCGGCATCAAGGTGATGAACTGCTCGCCCGACTGGAGCACCGAACCCACCGAGACTTTCGCTACGCTCAGCACGGTGGCGTCGCGATCCGTCCGAAGCACGACCAGTTGCCGGCGCAGTTGAGCCTTCTCCAACTGTTGCCGGGCATCGGACAGCTTCCCGGTGGCATCCGAAAGTTTCTGCAACACGTCGGCGTGCCAGTCCTGCACGTAGCCGTCGCGCTCCGCGATCTCTGCCGCCAGGTCGCGCGCTGACGCCTCTGCCGTCTGCTGGGCGTTCAGCATATTGCGCTGCATCTCCGCCCGGTTATCCATCGCCGCCAGTGTTTCGAGCTTGCTGCCAACCTGCAGCTTCTCGAGTTGGCGGCGCATCGACTCAACGTTTTTTGCCACCTCGAGACGATCCTGGTAGCCGAGAGCATCCGAGTTGGAGCGCTTGATCTCCGCCACCAGCTCATCGAGCTTCTCGGCGTAGTTCTGCAGCTTGTAGTTATACTCGGCCTGGCGCTGAGCGAAGATCGCGGCCTGCAACGAAAGATCCGGGTTGAGCCCGGTGTAGGTGAACGGCTTGCCTTGGGCTTCGGCTTGCTCGCGATCGACCTCGGCCTGCAGACTGGACACCTGGGCGGCGAGGGAGCCGAGATCGGCCGCCGCGAAAGTGGGATCGAGCCGCGCAAGGACTTGCCCAGCCTGCACCCGCTCGCCAACGTGTACGTTGATCTCGCGCACGATGGCGGTTTCCAGTGGCTGCACGACCAGTACCGGCGACTTGGACACCACTTCGCCGCGTGCGGTGACCGTCCGATCGACCTTGATCAGACCGATCGCCAGCACCATCGAGAAGAACAGCGCGCTGATGATCCACGCCACCCCGCGTGCCATGCGCGGGATCGGCGCGCTGAGCACCGCCGTTGAAGGCGATTGGAACTCCAGTAGAACAGGAAGAGCGGGATCGTGCCGCTCGACAAGATCAGTCCCCTTGGACGAGCGTGGGAGCAAGAGCGGCATGCCGGTGGCCTTGCGTTTCCATGTGGCGGTTCTGCTGTGCCCAGAGCTGACGATAGACCGAACAGCGCTCGAGCAACGTGCGATGCGGCGCAAGGTCCATCACCTTGCCCCTCTCGAGCACCAGAGTCTGGTCGCATTCGGTCAGCGAGGACAGCCGGTGGGTGATGATCACCATGGTCCGTCCGCGCGCGATGCGAAGCAGGTTGGCGTTCACCAGCGCCTCGCTCTCCGGGTCGAGTGCACTGGTGGCCTCATCCAATATGAGGATGCGCGGGTCCTGGATCAGAGCACGGGCGATCGCCAGCCGCTGCTTCTGCCCGCCCGACAGGTTGGGCGAGCCCTCCTCGATATAGGTCTCATAGCCGTTCGGCATGCGCTCGATGAATTCCTCGGCGCCGGCGAGGCGGGCGGCGCGAACCGCGTCCTCCAGCGTCAGGCCCGGCCGACCGGCGATGATGTTCTCGCGGATCGAGCCGCGGAACAGGAAATTGTCCTGCAGCACTACGCCGAAGCTAGACCGCAGATGGCGCAGGTTGATCTCGCGCAAATCGGAGCCGTCGATCTTCAGGAACCCCGAATAGTCACGGTTGATGCCTTGCAGCAGGCGCGCGAGGGTCGATTTGCCGGAGCCGCTGCGCCCGACGACGCCTAGCATGGTGCCGGCCGGTACCTCGAAGCTCACGCGGTCGAGCGCGGGTATCTTGGTGCCCGCATAGGTGAAGGTGAGATCGTCGAAGCTGATCGCGCCGGCGAATTTTGGGCGAAGCCCACCCGACGCAGCATCGGCCTCCAGCGGGCGGTTGAGCACCGAGGCGGCCTCGCCAATCGCGCCGCCCACCTCTTCGAAATCCTCGATTAGCCGGGCGAGCCCGACCAACGGCTGCGCGACCCGCTGCGACAGCATCATAAACGCGAATAACCCGCCGACGGCATAACCCTGCGTGTCCTGCAGCGCGATGAAGACGCCGATCATGATCACGCCGATCCACATGAACCGCTCAATCGGCGTGACCAGGGTCTGCGGCCAGTTGGCCAGCTTCCCGAAGGCAATCCGCCGGCGCCCCACCTCGGCCACGCGCTCGTCCCACAGCGTCTTGCGCTGCGGCTCCAGAGCCAGGGATTTCACCGTCCGGACACCGAAAATGGTCTCGCCCAGCGCCGCCGACTTGTCGGTCTCGGCACGGATCACCCGGGACAGCCGGACCCTGAGCGGCCGCAGGAAGCCCAGAATGATCATCGTGATCATACAGGCGCAGCCGAGCACGATCCAGGCCAGCGTGCTGTCGAGGAAGAACAGGAACGGCAGCAGCACCACCAACGTCATGAGGTCGAGGAAGGTGGTCAGCAGCTTGCCGGTCAGGAACTCCCGCACCCGGTGGATCTGGTTGATCCTATACATCGTTTCGCCGGCCGGATGTCGCTCGAAATAATCGAGCGACAGGCGCACCAGCCGGTTGAACACGTGCAGATTGAGGCGGGTATCGATGCGCACCCCGACGCTCAGCACGATCAGTCGGCGGGCGAAGCCGAGCAATGTCTCATAGAGGATAAAGATCGCAACCAGCACCGCAAGCAAGGTGAGGGTCGCATAACCGTGGTGCTGCAGCACCCGATCCACCACCGTCATCATCACGAGTGGGGGGAAGATGGCCAGAAAGCTCATGGTAAGCGAGGCGATGCCGATATCGCGTAGCGACTTGCGCTCGGTCAGTACCAACCCGGCGAGCCAGCGCAACGAAAACGGCGCTTCGGCTTCCGTCTGGCCGCGATTGGCGCGCACCAGCACTGCTTCGCCGGACCAGACCTGGCCGAGCCGCAGCTCGTCGACTGGCACCGGAGCCTGGCCTTCCGGCGCCATCGGGTCGCGGATGAAGACGACTTTGTGCTCGGTATTAGCGGACACCAGCAGGCCGGCGCTGCCGTCATCGAATAGCAGCACTACGGGGCCGGCATTGTGGAAGCGCATCAGGTGTCGCCAGCGCAGCCGCAGGGCACGCGACCACATGCCGGCATTGGTGGCCCAGGCCGACAGCGATGCCGCGCTGGGCACCGCCGCCGCCTCGACATTGCGGAAGTCCGTCGGATCGAGCTCCATGCCAAAGTAGCGCGCCGCCATCACCAGGGCTTGCAGGCGTGGGTGCAGCCCGTCGGCGGTCCGATGCTGGGGGAGGGCAATCCCGGCCAAGTCGGACCCGGCGCTCACATTGGGCCCGGCCGGGTTAACCCGGCCATGTCCCTGGGCTGCAGGATCCGAGCCGGTGTCGTTCGTTAGATCCACTTGCAGTTCCCTTCAGCGGCGCTTCGGGCAGCCCGGCGATGCTTCTGCCGGTACGGGGCGGGGATCCCCCGCACCGGTGTCGCGCCTTCAGGCTGAGACAACTATGCTGCCGATTGACAACGAAGAGCAAACAAACACACAGGCACCCTTCGACTTATTTCCGGGATCGAGGCAGGTTCCTATGACATACTGCGGGTTCGGCAGGGAAGTGGTTTCGCCCGCGGCGAGCACCTTGATCCGCTGGCGAGACAATGTATTCAGGACCCCGGAACCATGCCACCCATCGAAGACACGGTCGGCGCATTCATTCCCGGCCGGCGGCTGATGCTTGAGCCGCTCGGCACGGGGCGTCTGTCCGGGTTGGAATTTGCAGCGAAGGACCTGTTCGACGCTGCTGGCGGCATCACCACCTACGGCAACCCGGACTGGGCCCGCACGCACAAGCCAGCGCGCACCACCGCGCCGGTCATTCTGACCCTGCTGGCGGCCGGTGCTCGGCTGGTCGGCAAGACCAAGACGGTGGAGCTGGCTTACGGCTTGACCGGAGAGAATGTCTGGCACGGCACCCCGCGCAACCCGCGCGCGCCAGACCGTTTTCCGGGCGGGTCGAGCTGCGGCTCGGCAGCGGCGGTGGCAGCCGGACTGGTGGATTTCGCCCTCGGATCGGACACCGGTGGCTCGGTGCGCATCCCGGCCAGTTATTGCGGCGTGTACGGCATTCGACCGACCTTCGGTGCTATCAGCCTGGCTGGTGCGCGCCCACTGGCGCCAAGCTTCGATACGGTCGGCTGGTTCACCCGCGACGCGTCGCTGCTGGCCGGTGTGGGTGAGGTGCTGCTCCCACCCGACCGGCAGGCTGTCGGCGGGCCGCTGATTCGGGTCGAAGAGGCGTGGGTGAACGCCCAGCCCGAGGTCGCCGAGGCGCTGCGCCCCCGGCTCGAGCGACTGGAGCAGTTCTGTGGCCGCGCGATCGGCGTTCGACTGGTGCCCGAGGGAATCGACAGCATCTATGACCATTTCCGCGTGGTGCAGGCGGAGGAGGCCTGGGCCGTCCTGGGCGATTGGATTGAGACGACAGAGCCACGGCTTGGGCCGGGAGTGACCGAGCGTATTGCCGCCGCGCGCGCCATCGACCCCGCCGCGGCGGCACCTGGACGAGCCTTCCGTCGTGTGCTGCAGGCGCGTGTCCGGCCGCTGCTCGCCGGCGGTGCCATTCTGGTCTATCCGACCAGCCCCTGCCCCGCGCCACTGCTGACTGCCCCGCCCAGCGAGCAAGAGGCGGTCCGCCAGGCCACCATCGGCGTGACGGCCATCGCCAGCCTGTGCGGTCTGCCGGAGGTCTCCCTTCCGGCCGCGACGGTGCGGGGTTCACCGGTCGGGCTGTCCTTCGTTGCAGCGGCCGGGCGCGATACCGGCTTGCTGGCGTTTGTCCGCGAGGCGGCCGGCGCGCTCGGCCTGCCTGCGTAATCAGCCGAAAGAGCGCGACCGCCCATGCAGATCCGACCGGCGATCCAGACCGATATCCCCGAGATCCAGTCGATCTACGCCCATCACGTGCTGACCGGTACCGGCACATTCGAGGAAGAGCCCCCGTCGGTCGAGGAGATGATGGAGCGATTCGAAAAGGTGACCCGCCGGAGCTGGGACTGGCTGGTCGCGGTCGATGCGAGTGGCGTTCTGGGGTTCGCGTACTACACGCAGTTCCGCGAGCGCTCCGCTTATCGCTTCACGGTTGAGAACAGCGTCTATGTCCGCGAAGACGTGCGCGGCCAGGGCGTGGGAAAGGCACTGGTGGTCCGGCTCATCGAGGACGCCACTGCGCAGGGGTTCCGCCAAATGGTGGCGGTGATCGGCGATTCCGAGAACGCCGGATCCATCGGCGTGCATGCGACGCTCGGCTTCCAGATGGCCGGCACATTGCGCGCCGCTGGGCTGAAGTTTGGCCGCTGGCTGGACGTGGTAACGATGCAGCGCCCGTTGGGTCGCGGCAACTCGGACGTGCCGGAGGATTAGGCCGGGGTTCTGTAGCAGATCGTTTCAATATTTGGCACACTGGCACTAGCGCCCGAGCTCGCTTGGGCGTGAGCGGCTCGAAGGTCCTTCAGAGCGGTCGTGACTGATGAGCACCGTCACCCTGCCCCCGGATCTGGAGCGCTTCGCCAGCGAGGCCGTCGCCGCTGGCCGCTATCGGGACCTATCCGACGTGGTGGCAGCTGGTGTGAGCCTGCTGCAACGGCAGGAGCAGGCCCGCGCCCAATTCATAAAGTCGCTTGAAGACGCCGAAGCGGAGGCAGAGCGCGATGGCTGGCATAGCCTCGACGAGGTGCTGGCCGAGGCGGATCGCATCATCGCTGCGAAGCGCGACGCAACTTGACGCGCCGGCCCGGTTTTCGGGCGCCGCGCAGCGGGAGATCGCAAAGGCGCTGCTGGACATGGAGCATGCGACCGCGGCAGAAAAGCTGAGACGTGCGATCGACGAGGCTGCGCGGCGGATTGGCCGATACCCGGCGATCGGCAGCCGCGAGCTGGCGCTTGCGGATGCTCGCTACCGCTTCTGGTCGGTCTCGGGGTTTCCCTACCTGCTCGTCTATCGGACTGACATCTCGCCGCCTTCAATCGTCCGCTTCGTGCACACGGCACGTGATCTGCCGCGACTGCTCGCGGAACTCCGAGACACCCCAAAGAGCTGAGGCAAGTTTGGTTCGGTTCAGCTTCGCGCAGGCAGGCAAATCGCCGGCCCCAGCAAGCGGGGGAAGCGGAAGTTAGGTTTGCGCAGTCGCGGTCACTGGGTTGCGCAGGCCGGTTACCGTGCGCCGACCTCGACCGGCTGGCGCCCGCCACTCGCGGACTGCATCCGCCGCTCGGCGATCTGCGCCTTCATCGCCTTCTGCAGCTTCTCGAAGGCGCGCACCTCGATCTGGCGCACCCTCTCACGGGAGATGCCGTATTGCTGCGACAGCTCCTCGAGAGTGGTCGGGTTGTCCTTCAGCCGGCGCTCGATCAGGATGTGCCGCTCGCGCTCGTTTAGTGTCTTGAGCGCCGAGGACAGCAGGGCCTTGCGGCCGCTCAGCTCTTCGCGATCGGCGATCGCCGTCTCCTGGCTTTCCGTCTCATCGACGAGCCAGTCCTGCCACTCGCCCTTCGCTGTCGGAGCGAACGGGTGCGTTCAGGCTGTGGTCGGGCGCTGCCAACCGGCGGTTCATGCTGATCACGTCCTGCTCGGGCACGTCGAGCATCCGCGCGATCTTGGCCACCTGCTCAGGCTTCAGGTCGCCGTCCTCGATCGCCTGCATCTGGCCCTTGAGCCGGCGCAAGTTGAAGAAGAGCTTCTTCTGAGCTGCGGTGGTGCCCATTTTCACCAGCGACCAGGAATGCAGGATGTATTCCTGGATGGCGGCGCGGATCCACCACATGGCGTAGGTAGCGAGGCGGAAGCCGCGGTCCGGATCGAACCGCTTCACCGCCTGCATCATGCCGACATTGCCTTCGCTGATCAGCTCGCCAACCGGCAGGCCGTAGCCGCGATAGCCCATGGCGATTTTCGCCACGAGGCGCAAATGTGATGTGACAAGTTTGTGGGCAGCTTCCATATCCGCTTCGTCACGCCACCGACGGGCGAGCGCAAGCTCCTCCTCGGGGGACAACATGGGAAACTTGCGGATCTCCTGGAGATACCGCGACAGGTTGCCCTCGGGTGCGATGTTAAGGACGGCAGAGGCCACTTTCGGCTCCTTTCGTCTGGGCGGCGTTGTGTCCCACCCACGATGGCACAGGCCACGAACGCCGCGGACTGAATTACAGTCCATCGGGTGGCAAGGATGTGACGTCTCGGCTGCTTGCCCCGCCAGTGCGGCGGCCCGGAGCCGGATCGCTCGCCGGTACTTCGGCGAATCGAAGCGTCCCAGCCGACACGCTTCGATATGGCTCTTATACAGGACCCCGCCAGTCCTGTCAATAATGTTGACCTATTGGGTCAGGATTGTGGCGCCCGCATGTCACGATCAAGCGACGCGATCAGACCGGCGAAATCCGCCGGCGGCGGGGTCTCGAATGCCAGCCGGCTTCCCGTGCGCGGATGGGCGAAAGCAAGTCGAGCGGCGTGCAGGGCCTGTCGGGGGAAATCGAGCAGCTCCATCCGCTGGAGTTCCGGCAATCGGCGGGCTGATTGCGGGATCCGGCGTAGATATAGTGGATCGCCCACGATCGGGTGGCCGCGACTACTCAGGTGCACCCTAATCTGGTGCGTCCGCCCGGTGGCCAACCAGCATTCCAGCAGTGCAACCGCGGCATACCAAGCGCGGCGAGTTGAGTAGCGGGTCAGTGCCGGCTTTCCCCCACCGTACCGGCGGACGGTCATGCGCTTGCGATCGCGTGGGTCTCGACCGATGGCACCCTCGATCTCGCCTTCGGCCGGCACAGGCAGACCCCAGGCCAAGGCAAGATAGGCCCGGTCGAGGTCCCGCGCGGAGAACGCCGCCGTCAGACCCAGCATGGCCAGCTCGGTCTTAGCCACCACCATGACGCCGGACGTGTCTTTGTCGAGGCGATGGACGATCCCCGGCCGATGCTCGCCGCCGATCCGCAACTCCTCGCCGCAATGCGCAATCAGCGCGTTCACCAATGTTCCGTCCTCGTTACCAGGCGCCGGGTGCACCACCAGCCCGGCCGGCTTGTCGAGCACAATCAGGTCAGCATCCTCATAAAGAATGGGGAATGGGATCGACTGCGGCAGCGGACGCGCCGCGCGCGGCGCCGGAAGGTTCACCGTATAGGCTGTACCGGCGCGCACCGGCTCGGCTGGCTGCTGGAGGGGGGCGCCATCGCGGCGCACCTGGCCGGCCTCTATCAGCGACTTGACGCGCGCGCGAGAGATCGTGCCGATGCGCGCGGCGAGGAACCGGTCTACACGCTCGCCCTCCGCCTCCTTGCCGGCAAGGATGCGCAGCGGACCGGAGAGAGGTGCGGGATCGGACACAGCCCGCGGATAACGCGGATCGGGACCGCGCGCGAGGGAGGAAGTGGCATGCGCGTTCTGACCGCGTTAACCGTGGGCATGGGCGTGCTAATCCTGATCGGCGCGACCGTGCTTGTTGTGACGATCATCAAACGCTCTACTGCGCCCGGAAGCGCTCCAAATGTGGCGCTGGTGCTGGACGAGCCAGCGGGAACAAGAATTGCCGGACTGACCGCCGTAGCCGATCGGTTGGCGATCGACTTGCAGGGAGGTGGCCCGGATCGGGTGGTACTGATCGATCCGCGGTCGGGCCAGATTGTCGGGCGGATCGACTTGCGCCAGTGACTGACTGCCGCTTTGCTTGACTCCGTCCGTACGCGACAGCATTTTCCGCAGCCTGCGGCGCTGGATGGGGCTGTAGCTCAGCTGGGAGAGCGCCTCGTTCGCAATGAGGAGGTCAGGGGTTCGATCCCCCTCAGCTCCACCATCCGCGCATCTAACAGATTGATTTCGCTGAGCCTTTGTAGGCCGCCTTTTGCAGCCCACAACATGGCCCACCGCATCAACCTGCCAAGCGCCTCTTGTTGCCCGTCCGTTCTCCCGCTTCGATGGCGGGATGAAGATGCTCATCATGCTGGCCGACGTTGCTGCCCGCGCCCCCTTTTCTGGAGATCGCCTGCCGCCGATGCGACCGCGGCTGAACGGCCAGTGCACTCGGGCGCGTTATAGCGACCTACGTAGCCGCCGCTGAGGCACAGGGGTGGGGACCGCGAGCGTTCTCAGCTTAGGGCCCGCGGCGGAATAAGTGCTTCAGGGCGGTTGTTGATTTGGCTCAATGGTGTAGTTCCACTCGCCATGGAATGCGTGGCGCGTGATGTTGATCGCCTGCATCTCGTCATCGGACACCTTCACCCCCTTGGGATAGAGGTTGCCGTCGAGCTCGCTGCAGACCCTGAGACCAGTCTCGGTGGTTGTAGAGCTGATCAGTTGCACGATCACCTGATGGCTCACCAGTGGCTTGCCGCGCCAGTTCATGGTGATGAAGGCGAACAGCCGGTGTTCGATGCGGTTCCATTTGCTGGTGCCGGGTGGCAGGTGGGTAACCGTGATCTTCAGGCCGGTCTCGTTGGCAAGACGCTGGAGTTCGCGTTTCCATAGCTTCACCTGCGGCCCGTTGCTGCCGCCGCAGTCGGCGGTGATCGTCAGGCACGTCGCATTGGATAACGCTGCTTGCCGAGCCTATGCCACCAATGCCGGATGCTCTCGACCGCAAAGGCGCCGGTATCAGCGCTGATGCCGACGCTGATCCAGCCGTGGTTGGCAGCAATGTCGTACACGCCATAGGGAGCGACCTTGCCAAGTTCCGGGATCTTGAAGTCGTGCACCCGCACCGGTTCGGGATCCCCCTTGCGACGCAGCTCACGGCCGTTGTTCTTGAAATCCCCAACCAGCTCCTTCTTCTTGGTGTCCACTGAGATCGCCGGCTCGCCCGCGGCGATCGCCGCTTGCACCGTCGCATTGACGTGCTCGAACTGGGCGTTGCGATCCGGATGGTTGCTCCCCTCCCGCGTCTTGCGGTTGGCCTGGCAACTGTAGTTCAGTTGCCGCAGCAGCTTGCCGAGCACGCGCTGGCTGACCTTGAAGCCAAGCGCGGTCAGCTCCTTGACGAGGTGACGCTGACTGCGGCTGACCCAGCGCAGCGGCGAGCCGGGATCGCCGCGAATGGCGTCCTCGATCAGTTTCTCCAGCGCCGCCGGCAACCCGGGTTGCCGGGTCACCGCGCTCTTGCGGCCAGCGCCGGGCCGGCGCAGCCGGGCGCCCAGTTCATTGCGACCGCACCGCAGTTCCGCAATGCCTCGCTGGATGGTGCTGCGCGCCAGCCCGGTTGCGCTCGCGGTCGCGGTGACGCCGCCAGGGCCCTGCGCCAGCGCTTCGTTGGCGGCGAACAGTCGCCGGGCACGTTCATCGAGGAAGGCTGCTGCTTTCCGCCAACGCGCACGGATGTCGGCGATGTCGATCACACCGCGACGCTAGCCGACGCATCTCGCGTCGCACCTAGCAAATTCTCAGATTCTATTCGTGCTTTGTTTGCGGCTCCTCGATTCGTTTATTTCGCCGCGAGTCCTTACGCGGCTTTTTGACGACCGCCTGGAGGCCCTCTCAATGCGGTCAGGTATTGGGTCGGCGATACGAGGCTCGGGTTCTTGCGCCTTACGGCGCCCCGCTGACTAGCCCCGTACCTGCGGAGCTGGAGCCGGAGCTGGAGCCGGAGGTGGCGGCGGGGGCGCAGCCTCGACCGGTGGCGCGGGCGGCGGGGCGGGCTGCTGCTGAGCACACGCCGCCAGGAGCGCCACGGGAACCACGACGGCAACCATTGCCGCTTTACGGAACAGCCTGTGGCGGGGCAGTGTTTCGGAAATGTCGAACATCCGTACCTCCCTGGTTGAAACGCTCGCAGATAGCCTGGTTGAAACGCTCGCAGATAGGCTAAATCTAAACGCGACTCTCCGCAAAGAGTCAAAACGACAGATTGAGTGGGTCGGCAAAGGTCGAGGAGTGGCACCCCTTCGCGCGCCGTGGCACAAGGTCAGGTTCGGTCCCCAAAAGCCTTTGACTTCCGCCCCTCCAGCTCAAGTGTCCCGACGCGCGACGATTGCAGGCGGCATGATCGCTCTCGCCGCAGCATGTGCGCTTGCTGCGTGCGCTGATGATGATCCGGAGCCCGAGGCAGTCGCCGTGCCGGCCCCGCCTGCCAACACTGAACTCGGCGAGCTGATCGACGGCGCGCCTGAGTTAGTCATCGCCGGTGAACGGCTGAATGTCGGGTTGCTACGGCGCTTTTACGCGCAGCATGGCTTCGACCCAATATGGACGACCCGGCAAGCGCAGGCGGATTCACTGGTGAATGCCGTGTTGCGCGCCGGCGATCAGGGTCTCGACCCGGAGCTGTTTCACGCGAACCTACTGCGGCAGACAGCGACATTGCCGCCGCTTGACCGCGAACTGTTGCTGTCGGACGCCTTCCTATCGTATGCCGACGCGCTGGCCCGCGGCGCCGTGCCGGTTGAGCGCCGAAGAGATGACGAGACCCTGACGCCTGAGCCGATCGATGTGGCTGCTGTGCTCGACGCCGCTATCGGCAGCCCCGATCCGGCGGCAGTGATCGAGGCCGCTGGCGCCGACGACGCCGACCTACCGGGCGCTGCGCCAGGCTTTGCAGAGGTATCGCTGGGGCACCCCGGCCGGCGACAAGGCCACGACGAACCGCTTGCGCGAGATTGAGGTAAACCTTGAACGCCAACGCTGGCTGCCGCGGCGGCTGCCGGCGGACCGCGTCTGGGTCAACGTTGCCGACGAACGAGTGGTACTTTATCGCGCCGATCGGCCGGTTTTCTCTACGCGGGTCATTGTCGGCGAAGATGTCGAGCGCAATCAAAGCCCGGAGTTCCGCGCCACGATCGAGGGACCTGAGTTCAACCCTCCATGGAACATCCCGGGCGACATCGCTACGGCGGAGATCCTGCCGAAGATCAGGCACGACCCAAATTATTTGACGCGGAATCACATGGTAATGCTGCCCAATGGCGGGGTGGAGCAGCTTCCGGGACCCGACGCAGGGCTCGGACAGATCATGTTTTACATGCCGAACCGGTTCGAGGTTTACCTGCACGACACCCCGGATAAAAATCTGTTCAGCCGCGATAACCGCCGCATCAGCCATGGATGCATCCGGGTGCAGGATCCGCGCGGATTGGCCGCCCTGCTGATGCAGAAACCGATCGACACGATCAATCAAGCGATCGCGATGGGCAGCACCACCCTAAGCAATCTGCCAGCGCCCGTGCCGGTATTCGTGGTCTATCAGACCGCGTTTGTAGATACCGATGGTACGTTACAATTTCGCCCGGATTTCTACAACCGCGACGCCGGGATCTGGCAGCAACTGCAGAGACGCCGTCAAGGGCGAGATCGCGTGGCGCAGGCGGATAATCGCCCGACACCGCCCGGACCCTTCTGGTAGCCCTGGGGACCCCCGACACCGACGCGCTTTTCATCTCTGCCCCTGAGTCTCTGCCGGGCGCGATGACTTGAACGAATTCTCCCAATGCCAGAGAGCCAGAGCCACGAAGGTGGCAGACCGGCTCCGGTCGGAGACTCGTCGCTTAGGCGTTGAAGGTAGCCGTGCGGCCGGATCAACCTGCCTCGGGCCGGCCGAACTGCCGTGCCAATCGGGGCTGACGCGACTGTCGCGATGCCTTTCTCAGATTGGCCAAAACCTGCGCCAAGTTGGGTGTGCGTTCTGGGATTACCTCGGCAGCAGGATTGGCATCGCCGGACAACTGACCGTGCCGCCGCTGCCAGACCTCATCCACTGCCGCGGCCAGCCAGCATAGCCGCCGCCCACGGTTTTGCTCCTCTTACCGGTCAACGGCCGTACAACACCGCGGCACTCGGCGGATGCTTACGGATTGATCGCCGGAATTTTGGGCGGACGTTTTGCCCGACACCTTCGCGTCCCCATGCGGCAGGCGACGTCATTGGCCGCTTCGAGCTCGTCGAGCAATACCCTCGCGCGCCGCAGAGGAGCGGTATCGAAACCTTCGGAGAACCAACCGTAGATTGGTGATAGCAGCGTGTATGCTTGCGCGCGCTCGCCCCGATCGCGCAGCAAGCGCGCACAGCTGGTCGCGGCGTTGAGTTCCAACAATCTGGCGCCCTGATCGCGCGCGACGGCCAAAGCCTGCCTGAAGGATTGCTCGGCTGCCTCGGTGTCGCCGCACTGCCAATGTGTCTCGCCGATCCCGCGGTGGAGTTCGGCATCGTAGCACTTCTCGCCGGTATGTTCCGTCTCCACGAGGGCCGCGGTTAGGATGCTCAGGGCCGCGTCGGTTTCGCCCATCATCCTGTGCGTCTCGGCGAGCAGGGCACGATAGTAGCTGGAATCCTTCACCGCCCCAGTGCCAGTATAAGCGGCGAGGCCGTCGCTAATGGCCAATTGCCCGGCCTCGGGTTGGCCGCTGTGGGCGACCCCGTATCCGCGCATAACCGCGGCCATCGCGGCATACAGTGGCAGGTTATGACGGCGGGTCAGCTCAGCCATTTTTTCTGCCGGCGCGACAAGATCTCGCGGTTCGCCCAGGACTGACAGAACCCACAGGCGCTGCGCCAAGCGCATAGTTTCCGCTACGATTCTTTCATCCTCTTCGCGTTGCCCGATCGCGGCTGAACTGTGCATCAGCGCTTGTTCAGGATACCCTATCCAACAGAAGACCCGCGAAAAAGAAGAATGTAAGTTGTGCATCGCCAACGTACGCGATATCGCGGCTCGAAAAGTCCAGATAGCAGTAGGATCGTCATGGCTCCTCTCGGCGAGCTCAAGTGCCCGCTGCAGATGCGTCCGCGCGGTCGCCAGGGTTCCACGTTGCGCCTTCGCGCTGCCGGCAAGGAACTCACCCAGAATGCTTCCGCGTATATCGCCCCGCAATTGGCCCCATTTCAATAGACGCTCCGCGGTCTCCAGGCGCCCGCGCAGATCACTGCGAAGGGATTGGAAGACGGAAATGCCCCAATTGATGCCCAGAAATTCCGGCGGCTGGCCCATCCGGTCGCATAGCTCAAGCGCGCGGAAGTGGGCGGCACCGAAGTTTGGAGAAGCATAACCTTCGATGTTGCCCATCGTGATACCGTAACCTCTGAGCGCACGCATTTCGGCGAGGTCGCGCGTCTTGCCCTCAGGCAAGGTGGCGGCGAGCCGCAAGGCATTCCTGAACTGCTCGCGAGAGTCATGGTAGGCTCCATGATCCTTCGATTTCCAACCGGCCTGAGTGTAGTACGCGGACGCCTTCTCGATCAGGCTGGCTAGCTCGCAGTGATAAGCGAGCAGGTCCGGTCGCGAGTCTTCGAGGTTCGGCTCCAGTGCCAACAGCAGCTCGACGATCTTTTCATGGATTGCTGTGCGCTGACTCTTCAACATACTTTCGTACGCCGCCGTCTGCACCAGCGCATGCTTAAATGTATATGTCGCATCCCGCAGAATTCCGCGCCGCGCGACCAAGCCGGTCGACACAAGCTGGTCCAGCGAGGCGCACAAATTCCCCTCCGGGATGTCGGAGATTCCCGCTACCAGTTCATGCGAAAAGCTTCGGCCGATCGCGGCGCCAAGCTGCGCCACCCGCTTCGCCTCCGGCAAACGATCCAGTCGTTCCATCAACGAATCATACAGGCTCGCCGGCAGTGAGGTACCTGCCTCCGCGCCGCCTTCCAGCATCGTCTTCGTCAACTCCTCAAGAAACAGCGGGATGCCATCAGCCTGGGCGATGATCCGCCGGCTCAAGCTGTCGGGCATCGCCCCGCCGCTTACCTGATCGACCATTAGCCTGGCTCCGCTGCAGTCGAGCCTGTTCAGCACCAGCACGCTCGCCTGAGGGTGACTGCTCCAAGGAGGAGTGAATTCCGGACGGAAGGTCACGATCAGCAGCACTGGAAGATCGGTGACCCGATCCACGATCTCATCCAATACTTCGAGAGACGTCCGGTCCATCCACTGTGTGTCTTCGACAACCAGTAACACCGGCGCGCGTGCGGCGGCGGCAACGACCTGAGCGATCAGGGCGGCGGCCGTCCGCCCCCGCCGCTGCTGCGGGCTCAGGCTCAACCTGGCCAACGATCCGTCGGTCGGAATCGAAAGCAGGTCGGCGAACAAGGCGAGCGTTTCCGGGTCGCTGCCGTTCTTCGTCAACAACACCTTCAGTTTACCGAGCCGCGCCCCACCGTCATCGAGGCGGGCAAACCCGGCGGCGTGTTCAAGATGCTGGATAAAGGGATGATAGGGGCTGTCCCGCTGATGCGGAGCACAGTAGCAGATCAATGGAATATGTGCCGTGTCGGCAAGGCGACTGCGCAATTCGCGAACCAGTCGTGACTTACCGATACCGGGTTCACCGCTGAGTAGCACAACGTTGCCGTTGCCTGCTTGCGCCCGATGCCAGCGACGCAACAGCAGCGCGACTTCCTCCCCGCGGCCCACCAGCGGCGTCAGGCCGCCGGGATGCAGCGCATCGAATTGGGTCGCCACGGCTGCCTCTCCAAGCACTTGGAACGAATCTTGCCCTGTGCTTAGGGCGCGATACTCGAACAAGCCGCCGGCCAAGCGCCGGGTTGCCGCCCCCAACACGACGGTGCCACTCGCCGCGTGAGCGACTAAGCTTTGGGCGAGCGCCGGGGCCTCGCCGGACACTTCGCCTCGTGGCCCATCACCAGCGACCGCCTCGCCCGTTGCGATGCCCACGCGCGCGTTGAGCCCGACCGCCAAGCCCACATCGAGGCGCTGCACTGCCGCAACGACCGCGAGTCCGGCGCGAACGGCGTGCTCCACATCGTGCTCGTGCGCCACAGGAAAGCCGAAGTAGATATGGAGCGTGTCGCCTGCGACTGGGCCAGGTACGCCGCCGAATCGGCCGCATATGTCGTTGCAGCACGTGCGAAACGCGCTAAGGATGCCATGCCGCTCTTCCGGGTCCAGTCGGACCGATGATCCCGTTTCAATGGAAAGAGAGCACACCATCACGGTAAGCAGCCGCCGCTCGGCTGTCGGAGTGGCCGGCGCCGTTGACGGCTCCCCTGCGGCTGATGCCGGCACTGCTGGCTCTTGCCTCTTCGCCACGACCTGCACCGGTTTGGCGGCAAACTTGTAGCCATGGCCGGGGACGGTGAGGAGCAATCGCGGCGCCTTCGGCTCCGGCTCGATCTTTCGACGCAGGCGGCTGACCAGGACATCGATGGTGCGGTCAAAGGGCTCGGCGCGACGGCCGGCGATGGCGTCGAGACATTGGTCGCGGGAGAGCGCCCGGCCACGGCTGCGGATCAGCACCGAGAGCAGCTCGAACTCCGCGCGCGTGAGGGAAATCTCGCGCCCATCGGCGGCTGAGAGTGTCCTGCCGGCAAGATCAAGGGTCAGCCCTTCGAACCGCAGAAGCTCGGCTCCCGCGGCCGGAGCGTCGTCCTGCCTCCCCGAGTTTTCGGCTGCCCGGGTGTCGATTCCGACCGTCATCCCCACAGCCCCCACTGTCGAAGGCAGTCTAGCGCCGGGGAGCGCGGAGGGGGAACAATTTTTTACATCCTGTTTACGCCTTTGACATCACGCTTTTACCTGCTTGACCTACCCATTGAAGCGATTTGGCCCGGTCGCCCAAGAGTAGGGATTTCAGCCGGCTCGGGCTTCAGCCGTCGCGGGCCCGTTATGGTGCCGGCTGAAGACCGTACGGCAGCCGATGTCGGAGGAGACAAGCACCATGAACAAGCAAAATGTGATAATCACCACGGCCGTTCTTGCCCTTCTCGCCGTTGCGCCGCGTCAAGCTACCGCGGAGCAGAAATCCGGGAAATACGTGTTTGATAGCTATAACACTTGGAGGTTTATCCAGACGCTCGACATGGGCAAAGCCGGAAATGCTAAGCTCGCCGAGGGGGACGGTTTCAGCAAATTGGTAGAAGGAAGCTCGCCCTGCGCAGCTCAGCGCTCCGACTGCACAGGCATCTCGACGTTCCGCTGTATCGCTGTCTTCCAGCAGATCGGCGACAGGTTCTCCGACACGGGGAGCTGCGTAGGAACTGACAAGGATGGCGATAACATCTATTCAACATTCGATGACAAGAACGGCGTATTCCGTGGAGGCACCGGCAAATACACGGGCCTTACTGGCACGTTTGATGGCACGGTAATTTGGGGAACCCATGGCGGTGGCGGGGATCACGTGGAACGCGTTATCCGCCATCAGGCTCAATGGGAGATCAAGTAACCCTCAGCAGCTTTTTGCGCCCTGTGGGTGGACACGGTTGCTAGTTGCCGTGAAGAGGATACTAAGATGAAACACTACAGACGCCAAGTTGTTTCAGGCCTCGCGGCTGCCTCTGTGCCATTGTTGCGAGCCCGTGCGGAGGTTCCGACAATACGGATCGGCGTGCTGACGGACATGTCTGGACCGTATCGAGAGTCAGTAGGTCCAACTTTCGTCGCCTGCGTGCGCCAGGCGGTCGAGGATTTTGGGGCTTCGGAGAGAGGTATCAATGTCGAAGTGATCGCCGCCGACCCGCAGAACAAGCCCGCCGTTGGGGTCAGCATTGTCCGCAATTGGCTGGACCAGGGTGGCGTCGATATGGTCACCGATGCATCGAACTCTGCCATTGCGCTGGCAATTAATACCGTCGTACGCGCGGCGAACAAGGTTTATATCGCCCCAGGCGTGACAACGCCAGCCCTCACCGGAGCGCAGTGCAGCCCGAACACGATCAAGTGGACGTTTGATAGCTATATGCTGGCAAAATCTACCGGTTCAGCGACGGTAAGGGCGGGTGGCGACACCTGGTTCTTCATAACGGTTGATTACGAATTTGGGCACGCAATGCAGCACGATACGGTCCGATTCGTCACCGAGGCTGGCGGCCGAGTTCTTGGTTCCGTGCTTTACCCATTCCCTGAGACGACCGATTTCTCGCACTATCTGCTCATGGCTAAGGCCAGCGGGGCAAAAGTTGTCGCGTTTGCGAATGGGGGAGCGGATACGGTGAACTGCCTGAAACAGGCCAGAGAATTTGGACTGGGCAGGCCTGATCGGATCATCGCCGGCCTGGTTGCGGGCATCCAGGTGGTTCGTGGGGTAGGGTTAGAAATAGCTCAGGGAATAGTGCTTGCGAGTCTGGGGTTTGCCCAGAATTTCGGCTCAGGCGGCGAGGCGGAAGGCCTGCATTTTGTGCGGGTCCTGTCGCTCGGTGAGGAATTTCGCGAAGATGTTGCTTTGGGCGGTATTCACGAGAAATTCTGGCCGGCTGTGGCGTAGCGCGGTGGCGACGACGAGCTCGGAGGGCGGGATGCCGGGTCGAATGGTTCGCAGCCAGGACCCGAAGGAGTTCCAGACGAGCTGGGGATAGGCGACGGAGAGGTACTGAAGCAGTCCCTGGCAGACGAGACCTGCCTGGATGAAGACGTGATAGGCATGGAGCTTGCGTTTGACGTCGTCGCGGTATTTGGGCGATGCCCGGTGGAGATGCTGGTTGCCGTTGTTGCGACGCAACGGTTTCATGTCGGACATCCAGAAGTGATAGGTGAACGTGCCGATCAGGCGCACTGCCTGCTTGAAGGTGTGCTCGATCTTGAAGCGCAGGCCGTAGAGACGAATGATCTCGATGGCCTGCAGAGAGGTGTCTGTGCACATGAGCAGGCAAGAGCCTCTTGTTGGATGAACCACCGCGACGAAACGCACCATCCGGCCGGCTGGGCGCCACAGCAGGTCGCGGACCCGATACTGGATGATCACCTTGTTCTCGCCGTAGACGGGGCTTTTGGCCTGCTGGAAGGCCTTGGGGTCTTGCAGCAGGGACCTGAGCTTGACTTTCCTGCCATAGAGCCTGGGCCGGCCTCGCTTGCGCGGGCCGCGCTGTTGGTAGGCGGTGTAGGCGACGGCATTGGACTTGACGCGTGTGAGGAGATGGTTGTCCTGCGTGATCAGGCCGGAGACGATCTTGCGCGCGGCATAGTAGGCGTCGGCGACGAAGTAGAAGGGTTGTTCGACGGCGGCGATGCCGAGGAGGGTGAGCATCTTGTCGAGCAGGGTGCGGCGGTCGCGATTGGACCACACCACGCCCTCGTGGATGCGCGCGGCGAGCGGCACGGCGAAGACGCTAGAGGCGGCCTGAACCAACAGGCTCACGGCTTGCAGCGAGTGTCCCATGATGAAGTCGGGCTTGGTGTTCGAGTTCGGACTGCTGATGCAGGAGCTTGACCGCCGGCATCTTGCGGCCGCACTTGGGGATCTTGATGCCGTCGCCGACCAGGACGCACCTGCCGTTGACGCGCAGCTTCTGGGGGAACAGGCGCAGCACCAGCTGGGTCCACAGCGCTGTGAGCCGGTCGAGCTTGACGGCGGAGCTGTGGAAGTAATCGACGAGCGTATTGTAGCAGCGCGGATCGAGGTTCAGCGCACGCACGATGGAGGTGACGCCGAGCAGCTCCGTCCGCACCGTGAAGCCTGCCACCGCGGTGGCGAACCACAGGAAGGTTCGCAGGCGGGAGAACGCCGGGCGCAGCAGCCAGATCGCGTTCCACCAGAGCATCCACAGCGACATCGGGCCGAACTCGTTGTTGTTTCTGATGAACGCTGTCGTTACCCTGGAAATCGTTGTAACAATGTTAAATCTCCCGTGATCGACGATAAATCGATCGTGAGCCTGGCGACAGGAGTGAGCAGCGGTGCTATCCTGATCCGATGGGCCAGCGGCGCGCAAAACCCTCCCGCAAGGACAGACACCCCTTCGAGGACAACCCCTTCATTGAGGGCTTTCTCGAATGGATGGACTCGCCCGAGGGACAACACTCGATCGAGGCGCTCGATCTGGTCTTCGGCGCGCTGGACCATGCCGACGTTGACGCCAGGCGGCGCAAGATCGTCTGGACCGACGGGAAACGGCTTTCGATCGAGGAGTCGGCGGAACGCCTCCATGCCGAGCATCCGGACATGCCCCGCTACCTGATCGAAATTCACGTGTTCGGTTGGCTGGAAAACTGCGCGCCCGAATCCTACTCCGAACGACAGCTCGAGGAATTCGACCGGCTCATGGAGCCGTGGCTCGAAGACTACGAGCGCAAGCGATGGGCCGTCGGAAAGTAGCCGAGAACTCGGCACTCTCGAGGAATAGTGCTGACCGAGAGTTTTTATTGGGACCTGAACAATCGGACGCGCGCGTTCACCAAGCGGGTGTTGCCGAAAACACCGGATAACTACCCGAACATGGTTCATGCGGGCGGCTACGCCAGCACGCTGCACTATCTCAAGGCGGTCGCCGGACTGGGGGTAGCTCAGGCCAAGAGGGACGGCATCGCGACGGTGAATGCTATGAAGGCGATGCCGTTCGACGACGACGCATTCGGCCCCGGCACGGTTCGTAAGGATGGGCGCGCACTCGTGCCTGCGTACCTGTTCCGGGTGAAAACGCCTGCTGAGAGCAGCGGTCCTTGGGACTTCTACAACCTGGTCTCCACAATGCCGGGCGACCAAGCGGCGGCACCGCTTGCCGAAGAGCACTGCGCGCTGTTCCCGGCGTGAATTCAGGATTAGTTGATGCGTCCACCGGGTGATGGAGAGCGAGTAGCGCGGGACGGGGAGCACAAGGATATGCCCGCGCGAGTCCTACGGAGCCGCTACACTCGCCGCAATTGCTCTCGCTCTGCTGGCGACCCCGGCGCTGGCCTTGCCGCCATCCGGCGTCTATCCGGACGACGCCGAGCACTTCCGGTGGGAATGTCACGTTCAACCGGTAACGAAAACGGTTTGCTGCCTCCGACGGGCACGTTCTCCGTGAATGGCGGGCCATCGAAAAGTCGGACGGGGAACGCGCCTATCAGGTCCACGTCGGCGCCAAGTGGTACGATGTCCTCACCCAGGCTGTCATCAACGATTTCCGCCACTGTGGGTCGGACACGGCACGGGACGAACGAGGGACAGCCGACGAAGCGATTGATACGGTAAAGCCAGAAAACAGGGGGGACTGCGCCATGCGCGTGCCAACGATAATCATTGCGACAGCAGCTTTGAGTGGGCTCCTTGCGGCAGGATCACCGGCAAGAGCCGGCGTGTCCGGCTACACCTTCACCACAATCAGCGTGCCGGGCACCAGCGCCGGCAACACTGCGGTCTTTGGAATCAACGACCGGGGTCAGATCGTCGGGAACTTTGCGGACTACACGGGCCTGCACGGCTTCCTGGACAGCCACGGGAACTTCACCACCATAGACGCGCCCGGTTCTACGTTTACGGAACTGGCGGGCATCAACAACCGAGATGAGATCTTAGGAGCCGCTGTTCCGATAGGCAATTTCATTTACGCCCATGGCACCTTTACTACCTTAACCAATGATCCGTATTATTCCACAGGCATCAATGACTTGGGTCAGATCGTCGGGAGCGGGGCCGGGCCGGAGGGTAACGACGGCTTTGTCGATACGCGCGGCAACATCACGCTGATTGATGTGCCGGGTGCGTTCTCTACGGGGGCCATTGCCATCAACGACTCTGGACAGATTGTCGGGGAGTATGGTGACAGCACGGGATTTCACGCTTACCTTGACACGCGAGGGCACTTCACGACAATCGATGCGCCGGGCTCCCGTCTCACGATTCCCTATGGCATCAACGACTTGGGCCAGATCGTCGGGTCTGATGATTTCGGAGCTTACCTTGACACGCGAGGGCACTTCACGACAATCAATGTGCCGGCTCCCTCGTAACTGTTCCCGCTGGGATCAACGACTTGGGCCAGATCGTCGGGTCTGATGATTTCGGAGCTTTCCTCGCAACCCCGATACACGGCCTCGCAACGTTGGCCGCCGATCCGCGAGCCGCTTCGGTGCCCGAGCCCGCCAGCGGGGCGCTCGTCGCTATTGGCTTGATCGGCTCGGCCTCGTTGCCCGCAGGAAACGCGCTTAGAGTCTGTCCGGAAAGTTTAGCAGGGATTGCAGAGCCTTCTCAGCATGAGCCGGATCGAGGCAAGGCGGATGAAGGCAACCGCAGTTCGGGTGAGGTTCTCGAAATCTTTTGCCAGCCGACGACAGCGCCCTAACCAGGCAAAGGTACGCTCGACGACCCAGCGTTTTGGGAGCACCTCGAAGCTTTTCGCCTGATCCGAGCGTTTCACGATCTCGATCGATAGTTTCGGCAGGACCGTGGCCGCCGCAGCATGAAATTGCGGCCCCTGATATCCGGCATCGGCGAACAGCTTCTGCAGGAAGGGAAACATGCCGAACAAGGTCGCTAGCACCAGCACGCCACCATCACGGTCCTGAATGTCAGCCGGGTGAACCACGGCATGCAGCAACAGCCCTAGTGTATCGACCAGAATGTGGCGCTTCTTTCCCTTGATCTGTAGAGTCGAGGACGGGCGCGGTAGCTGTGCCCCGTTTCCCGTCCCCGCTCATCAAACCGGACGTGCGGGTTTCCCGCATCCGGCTTTCCGACTGGCTTCACCGCATGGCCCACGGCGACGACCGCCCGCGCTCGCGTCGAAGGCACAGTACGCCCAACTCCCCGTAGACATGCTCGCGGGAGAACTGGCCTGTACCGCGCCCCTGCACGTCGTGCCGTTGGCGGAGGAAGTGCAGCACACGGTCGTAGACATGTTGATCGACGGCTTCATAGGCCGAGGCGAGAGCGCCATAGGAGAAGTAAGCGGACCAACCGCGTAGGACACGGTTCAGCTGCGCTCGCACTTCATCCCAGGCACCCTTGTTGCCCGGCACCAGCAAGTCGCCGATCTTGGTCTTGACCCGCTGCACGCTCTTCTTGGACGGGCATGCCCCCAGATACCAGCGACCACCGTTCGGCAGGTGGCGCGGTCCCAGCGTGTAGCCAAGGAAGTCGAAGCCTTCGCGCCGGGCACTTTTCACCGAGGTCTTTGCCTCGTTGATCGTCAGCCCGAGCTTCGTCATCACCCCCTTCGTCCAGGTCAGAGCCTCCGCTGCGTGGCCGCGGCTGAGGATGACGAAGTCGTCGGCATAGGAAACGACGTGCGCATGGAAAGCCTCGCCGCGTCCCGTCAGACGCCAATGCTTCAGGAATCGGTTCATGTAGATGACGGAGAGTAGCGGACTTACGACCCCACCTTGTGGTGTGCCGCGCTTGTGGTCCTTGCCCCTGCTCACCCGCCGTTTCCCGTCGCTATCCCGCTCCTCGACCGGCGCTCGTAACCACAGCTTGATCAGCCACAGCACGTGGCGGTCGACGATCCGGCGGGCCACTGATTTCAGGAGGTCCGCATGCGGGATCGTGTCGAAGTATTTCGACAAATCGGCATCGACGACATCGGTGTAGCCCCGGCATAGCAGCCGGTGCGCTTCCTTGACCGCATCGATCGCGCTTCGGCGCGGTCGATACCCGTAGGCATTGTCCTCAAAGTCCGCCTCGAAGACCGGTTCCAGCACGATCTTGGCAGCGGTCTGGATCACCCTGTCCCGGATCGTTGGGATGCCGAGCGGACGTTCGCCGCCGCCTGGCTTCGGGATCATCACCCGCCGCACCGGATCAGGCCGGTAGGTCCTTGAGACGAGTTCCTCGCGCAAGCCCGCCAGCCAGACCTCTACACCCGACGCCTCGATCTGCTCGAACGTCACGCCGTCCACTCCTGGGGCACCCGCATTGGCGCGGGCAAGCGCATAGGCGTGTAGGAGCACGTCTTCGCGGCAGATTTTGTCGTACAGAATGTAGAAGCGGAAGGCAGGCTCCGCCTTCGCCTTGCGGTAGAGCTTTCTCTGAAGGTTCCTGATCTTGTCGGGTGTTTCAAGGCTCATCGCCAATCACCCCCACCTCGCCATCGTCGAAAGCGCACCAGAAGTCAGGGCCCTTCCCTCCGCCGGCGTTACCCGGTCTCAACAGTACGATGACCCTGTCCGACACCCGCCCGAGTCCACCGCCAATACGCGGTGTTGGAGCCGCGACCTCCGACTCAGATGGGTCTCCCTCGATTACCCGCATCACCTTTCCAACGTGCCGTGCCCAATACCCCGGCAGACCAGGCAGGTGCGCTTGTCGATTTCTTCCCTGCCCGCGCGGCCTTCCCCGAGCAAGAGACGGGTCGGCATCTGCATCGACTCTTTCGAGGCCTGCTCGAACTTCACTCACGTTACGGCCCATTGGATCGCTCGGCCGCCCAAGGCGGTCTTTGTCACGAGGCTTCGACCCAGCCGGTTGCCCAGCCAAGCCGCTCGTCAGCTTCCGGATCAATCGACAACTCTCCGGATGGAACCTTCCTCCATAGATGATGCGCGCCGTCGAGGCGCACTCTTGCCCGCATCGTATCCATGCGGATCAATACAGGCCCCGCCTTTTTCGGCGCTTTTCACGCTTTGGCTGTCGATCACGCAAGCTGTGGGACTCGGCTCTCGCCGCATCTCTTCGCGACATTTCACATAGAGCGTGTGGTGGATTTTCTCCAGCGTGCCGTCGTAGTTCCAGCGGTCAAAGTAGTCGTGCAACGTGCTCCTTGGCGGCAGGTCTTTCGGAATATAGCGCCACTGGCAGCCCGTGCTCAGCACATACATGATGCCGTTCACAACTTCCCGTTCATCGACTTTGCGTTTGCGCCCGCCGGGCTTCGCCGGCGGGATCAATGGCTTGACCAGAGCCCACTCATCATCCGTCAAATCGCTCGGATAGCGCAGCCCGCTTCGGTCATATCGAGCCCGCGTCTCATCGGTCCACATTTGGCACCTCACGAATCGGTGCCAGCTATACAGTCACAACGAATCCAGCGGGTTCAAGAGCGTTTCTCGGCCACAGGCTAACCAACTCAAAGAACTCGCAAACCTTCCGGACGGACACTTAGAGGCGGGCCGCCGTTTGCCGTTGCTCGAAGACCTTGCCGGCCAACCGAGCGGGCCTTGGGGCACCTTCAGGAGAGCCCTTCAGGAGGCGCTTTATGAACGGGCACCAGCCTTCGCCAGATCGCCTCTGAGATGGCATCTCGCGGGATCAGGATGCCACGCCGCGGTGCGTGGACAGCGGCGGCGATGCAGAATGTCTCGCAACGGTTCGGCACGGAAACCGCGTAGGTCGATGCCGTCAGATCGTATGCACTGTTCAGCACGCCGATGAGCGGCTTAGCGGTATGGCTGGAACAGGATGGCGATGGCCGGGCGACGGTATAAGGCGAGCGATCAGGAGCCGAAATGGGCCGATCGGGGAGCCTGAGGGGGCTGGTGAAGGCGCTGCTGGGCCATTGGAGTGGGCCATACAGGTTCGCAATAAGACAGGGCAATAGGTCAGCAATGCTGCCGTAATTGAAGAGGGAAATTCGACGCAGTTTCGATGCGTTAGCACCTATCGCTAGGGAGTGTCGGGAAAGTGGGGGTCACGTCGCTTTCGCCAGGGGCAGGTCTGAGTTGGGGGCGATCTCAAAGAGGTGACCGAATCCCACGCAGAGCGCGCCATTGTAGACCGCACACCTTACCTGCAGCAGCAGGTCAGCGCCTTGTCGAGACCATCGCATCTGCTGGGATTTGCTCATCCGCCGATTGACCAGAAAATTGACCGTGCCTTGGGTCACCGAAGTTCCGACGCGCAAGCCTGCACGATACCGTTCGGCATAATTGACGAGCCGCGCGCTCTGGCTACGGAGATAGTCGTCAACCTCATGCAACGCATGCCACAGCTTGCGGGATGGCACACCCTTCGTGCTAGGGGCGCGTTCGCCCTTGAAGACATGCATGACCTTGCGGATCCGCTCCAGAGTGAGCTGGGCATCCTTGGCCTTGCCGTTCCATATTCGCCAGTGCAGGCGCTCTACCTCTGCGACGATCGCTGTCTTGGCTCGGGTGCGGCGAGGCTCGTCAGTTGACAATCCGCTCGCCGCCTGTTTCGCGTGCTGCAGCCGCATGGCGATATGGAACCAGTCCGCGATCGGCGGCGTCGTGATACCAGCCTCGGCCAAAATCGAGTGCAGGCCGGGACAGCCATCGGTGAACGCGGTCACCGTGGTTTCGGCGGTTCGGCCGGCCGTCTCAAGGTTTCGCCGGATCAATGCAGCGAGATTGGTATCACTCCTTGCGACGGAGCCGAAGACTTGCCGCCCTCCGTCGGGCGTCTCGACATTGCCGACGCGAACCTCCAGATGCCGTTCGCCGTCACCACAGCTACGGATGAATGTAGAGTCAACGGTGACGGTGATCGCCAGCGCGGCGGCCACCGGTTTGACCGCGGCAGCGTCACGCAGTCGCTCACCGATCTTGAGCGTATGGCTGCGCAAGGTGTCGTGGTTCTTTCCGGCCTCCACTGGCAGGAGATGCCCTAGCACGCCTGCGGCGACGCGATAGGGCATCAGGGCGGAAAGATGCGCTCGCAGCTGGTCCAGCTCCGGGGTCGACCGACAATGCGACGGCCAGCTGACACCAGCCTCGGTATGACCGCAGCTGGTGCAGCGAAACCGCGCTAGTCGCACCTCTACCGCGCCGAACAGTGTCGCGACCTGATGGAGCCGCCAGTCCTTGATATGACATGTACCGCCGCAGGATGAGCAGTCCGGTCGTAGAACAGCATGATCGTGAGCTTGTGCGGCCGCCACCGCTTGCTGCACGCGGCCCAGAAGTTGCTTTGCCTCGGCCAACGTCAGCCCGAGATTCGCGATGTCCCTGAAGTCGCGGGGCCCGGACTCCAGAACGTCGACACTCCGTGCTGGTTTGTCAGTCCCTATCTCGATCAAACGCACTACCCATCCCATCGCGATCCCCAACCGGCAACTGCCAGGTCGGTCATATCGCACCCGGGTTCATCCCCCCACGTTCCCGACACTCCCGCGGGCAAGAGCTCGACTGGTTCAGCTCACGCGAGGTCGTCGTCGAGGCAACGCTGGCCGGCCTCGGGTTCTATCTGTTTATTGTGCATATGCTCACGGCTCGCCGGCCGTTCCTGTCGCCGGCTGTGTTCCGCGACCGGAACTTCATTGCCTCGGTATCGATGACGTTCAGCATCTCCATGGTGATGCTTGCCACGTCCGCGCTGCTGGCGCCGTATCTTCAGGATCTGGCGAACTACCCGGTGTTCACCACCGGCATCGCACTGGCTCCACGCGGGCTCGGCACGATGGCGGCGATGTTCTTCGCGAGCTGGCTCGCCAACCATGTCGATCAGCGCAAGATCATGGGGGCCGGACTCATGGTGCTGGGCTTCGCTCTGCACCAGATGAGCACCTGGACGCCCAACGTCACCCAGAACCAGATGATGCTGACGCTGATCGTGCAGGGGTTCTCCACCGGGCTGATCTTCAATCCGATGACGGTGCTGGCTTTCCTCACCCTACCGGCGCAGCTTCGTGGCGAGGCGACCGCGTTGCAGGCGTTGGCGCGCAACATGGGTTCTGCCGTCGGCATTTCGGTGACCACGTTCACGCTGGCGCGCAGCGCTCAGGTGATGCATGCCGACATTGCCGCAAACATCACGCCGTTCGACCGGCTCCTGCAGGGCGCTGGCACGGTGGCGCGATTCTACAATCCGGCGACGGCCCATGGCGCTGCGTTTCTCGACCAGGAGATCCAGAGACAATCGCAGATCATTGCCTACAACAATGATTTTCACATGATGGCGTTTATCGTCGTTCCGCCTCTGCTGCTCTTGCTGCTGCTGCGCCGTGGCGCTCGCGCAACCCCGGCGCCGGCGGAGTGAACGACGCGATGTCTTCGCGGGAATTCGCCCGGGCGGCCGGTGCGTCGTGACGACCACAGAAGAAAGAAAGCATAACCACAGAGGCGCAGAGACACAGAGCTTGTTATCGCCTACCGCATCTCTGTGCCTCCGCGCCTCTGTGGTTATGCTTTCTTGCCTTCGGCCGCAAAATCGGAGATGCCTCGGGCAACGGGCAAGGTGATGGAGTGCCGCGGTTCAACCGCTTATAGAGTGGAACTCCTCTACCGCATCGGCGGCAATAGGGCCGCAGCGTAGGCGGCTGGGTTTACAATAAGGAAGTGGGCCACATCCAGATCCAATTCGCGGCCCTCGGCCGCCGGACAGGCGCTGCGGATTGCCACGATTTCCGCAGGCGGCACGCCGGCCTGGATGTTGCGGGCACGATCGATCGCCGCCGCCATCGGCTGAACGCCGGACGCCAACGCCTGCAACTGCCGTTCCAGCGCATCAATGCCGAGGCTGGTGCATACTTGCGGCAGCACTCCAAGACCCTGGATCGGCCAGCCGCGAGGCGCCAGCACGCGACTCCAGGTGACAAACAGCTCGCCGCCGTCGGGCAGGGTGGTGAGCGTCTGCACCAGGCCCTTGCCGAATGTCGAGCTCCCCACCACGACGGCGCGCCCGCGATCCGCCAGCGCCGCTGCCAGGACCTCGGCGGCACTGGCGGTACGCCCATCGACCAGCACGATCACTGGCACATCTTTCGCCAGCTCACCACCGGCTGAATTCCAGACGCGATTGGCCGCGGGGTCACGCCCTTGCTCGATGGCAACGACGCCTGCGGGCAACAGCTCGTCCGCGACGGAAACTGCCTCACGCAGCAACCCGCCGCGATTACCGCGCAGATCGAGCACGATTCCATCCGGCTGGTGGCGGGCGTTGTACGCCGCCACGATCGGCTCGGCGACGCCCGTATCGGTGTCGCGGCTGAACTCTATCAACCGCAGCACCAGCATCGCCGCCACACGCTGGGCGAACACGGTCTGCGGCGGCACCGCGGTGTGGATGACGTCGGCCCGGTGCAGGCGACCGTCGCGAGCGCGCCACACCAGACGCACAGTGCTGCCCTCTGCGCCAGCAAGCCAGGCAGCGACCGTCGCGCTCTCCTGCCCGGCGGTCGGCTGATCATTCACCGACAGGATGCGGTCACCGATGCGTAGGCCCGCGCCCATGGCCGGGCCGTCGGGAGCGATCGCCGTCACCACGATCACGCCGTGCACCGTGGCCACTGTCAGCCCGATCCCTGTGCTCCCCTCGCGCTCCGCCTCTTCCTGGCTGGCCTGGCTGGGCGGCACATAGCGCGAATAGGGATCGAAATGATTGAACATCTCGTCGAAGAAGGCCTGGATGATACCTTGCGTGCCGGCACGCCGGACCGCGGCCGATGCGGCCCATGCCGCCTGCGCCATCGATACGGCAGCCGTCGCCCAGGCCTGCGGGGTCTGCACAGCCGGCTGCGGAGCCGCGTAGATCGTCCGTTGCACCATCGTCAGCACGAGCCGCCCGCCGCTCTCGGTCGCGATAAGATCCGGATCGAGAGCGGTCAGCCCACGCAAACCCCAGATCGCGAGTTGCGGAACCGTGACGGGATCGAGTGCGCGCGGCGCAATGAAGGCAAGCGCCGTGGCGTAGACTTCGGCGGTCAGCGTCGGGTTGAAGCTGGGGGCTGGGAGAGAGGGCTCGGCGTGGAGCGGGATCGCCAGAAGCAACAGGAACAGGAGGCCGAGCCGAATCACCGGAAACGGGACCGCTTCCCCGATTGTCGGGCGCGACCCGAGGGCTGCGCCGGAACGCCTTGCATGAGCTGGAACGCGAGGCTGCCGGTGACCGCGTTGGCCTCCGCAAGCCGCACCTCGACTTCCTGTCCCAGGCGGAAAACGAGGCGTGTACGGCGGCCGGTCAACGTCTGCTCTCGTTCATCATGGTGCCACAGATCGTCCGGCAGGGCCGAGCGTGGAACAATGCCGCTCGCCCCATTTTCCACCACTGTGACAAAAAGGCCGAAGCGCGTGACACCGGAGATGCGAGCGGCGAAGACCGACCCCACTCTCGTGGACATGAATGCCGCCAGATAGCGGTCGATGGCGTCGCGCTCGGCCGCTTGGGCGCGCCGCTCGGTCGCGGTGAGGTGCTCGGCAATCGCTTCGAAGCGCGACTCTCCCGCGTGCCCCAGCCCGCCTTCGCCAAGGTGCAGGGTGCGGATCAGCGCCCGGTGCACCAACAGGTCGGCATAGCGCCGGATTGGGCTGGTGAAATGCGCGTACCGGGGCAATGCCAAGCCGAAATGACTAATATTGTGCGGGCTGTAGGCAGCCTGCGACTGGCTACGCAGGACCACCTCGTTTACCACCGGCGCGTCAGCGGTACCGGCGATGCGCCGCAACACGCTGTCGAGGTCGCGTGGATGCAGTCGATCGCCGGCAGGAAGGGAGATCCCGAAGCCGCGCAGGAAGTTGCGCAACTCCTCCAGCTTCTCGACCGAAGGCGGCGCATGGACTCTGTACATGCAGGGAGCGTGGTGCCGCTCCAATTCCTCGGCGGCGGCGACGTTGGCGAGGATCATGAACTCCTCGATCAGCCGATGGCTGTCGAGCCGGGGTCGGGGCAGCACCGCTTGCACCTGGCCCGCGTCGTCGAGCACCACCTGCCGCTCCGGCAGGTCGAGATCGAGCGTACCGCGGGCCTGCCGGGCCGCCAGCAGAGCGCGGAAGGCGGCATAGAGCGCGGGCAGCGACAGCCCGAGCGTCTCGTTGCGATCATGCGCGTGCTGCACCTGCTCGTAGGTCAGGCGCGCCGCGCTCCGCATCAGGCCGCGGCCAAAACGATGTCTCAGCTTGCGCCCGTTAGTGCCGACGCGAAGCTCCACGAACAGGCAGGCACGATCTTCCTCTGGCCGCAGACTGCACCAAACGTTGGAGAGGGCCTCCGGCAGCATCGGCACGACGCGGTCGGGGAAATAGACGCTGTTGCCGCGATCCAGGGCGGTGGCGTCGAGAGCCGTATCCGAGCGGACGTAGTGTGCAACGTCGGCGATGGCGACGATCAGGCGGAAGCCGGTCCTGTCCGGCTCGGCGAACACCGCGTCGTCGAAATCCCGTGCATCCGGTCCGTCAATAGTCACCAACGGAACCTGGCGCAGGTCCTCCCGGTTGCCGAGCGCCGGCGGACCGGCGCGATCGGCCTCGGCGAGTACCTCGGCTGAGAAGACGTGCGGGATATCATGCGTGGCGACGGCGATCAGGCTGACCGAGCGCGCGTCGCCCATTCGCCCGAGCCGCTCGATCACCCGTGCGGGCTTGAGGCCGAGCCGGTGGTGGGGGAGGGGTTCGGCCAGCACGATCTCGCCGGGTGTTGCGCCGGCATCCTGACCAGGCGGCACGATCCATTCCGCCTTTGCGCGACGGTCTGTCGGGACGATGCGACCGTCCCGGGCACCCGGGCGGAACACGCCCAGCACCCGTCCGGGCGTGTCGGAGAGATGCTTGATCGTGCGGCCCTCGTAGCGGCTTGGCCCGGCGGGGCGAAGGCGGGCGAGGACGCGCTGACCCGGGGCGAGCGCGGGCCGGCCATGCGGTTCCGGCGCCATCAGTACTTGCGGCGGGGGGCCCTCCCCGTCCCACTCGACGGGCCGGGCGAGCGCGTCGCCGTCCGGGTCGGTGCCGGTCACCAGCACGACGGCGGTTTCCGGGAGATGGGTGCGGGGGCGGCGGGGCGGAGGTTTCAATTGCGAGCGATCGCCTCGGACATCTGCCCGAGGTAGTCGAGCAGCGCGTCACGAAAGCGCAACAGACTCTTGTAGTGCACCGTCTCCTGCGGCAGCGCACGCACCGTTTCTGCCAAGCGTTGCGCAATCTCCGGGCGCGCAGCGATTCGGGCCAATGGGTAAACGTGCACGCGGATGGTAAACAGCACGGCGCCCGACTGTGGAAGCCGAGTTCAACGTCTGCCGCTCCACCCGCACGAACAGAGTGTCACCGGCGTTCTCGGCGGTGACGTGCGCGTTGCGGTCGGTGCGCCATTTGCCGCCGGGCTGAAATAGCGTCGGGTCATCCGACAGCGACCAGTTGAGCAGCACCGCGACATGACCTGGCTTGACCACACGCATAAACCGATCGACCGGGCGCGCCAGCCTCTCGCCGTAGAACGGCACCGGGCCATGTATCGTGGCGAGCGGCCGGCCGATCTTCTCGGCCAGCCGCCAGCAGCTTGGGAAGCAGACGACGCCGGCGGTGAGCAGCGGGCCGTCATCGCTGACCTGGATGATGCAGAGATCTTCCTGCACCAACAGCGCCGCCGCTTCCAGCGGATCGCAGCCTGGCTCGGCCAGGTCCCAGCGATCACCGGTCAGTCGGTTCTCCAGCACCTCGCCATCGGCGGCGAACCAGTGCGGCCATGTCTCTGCAAGGTGCGCGGTCAGAACGTCCCACGTTTCTCGCCGTGCCGGCTCCGAGCCGGCGACGGCAGCGAATACCTCGTCGCACCGGGTGGCGAGCAATTTGCGGCGTTCTGCCACTTCGCCAGGGTGGCGCTCGTCGAGCTCGATCCAGTCGGCGCGCGGACAGGCGGTCAGGCCCATCGCCATGCGATAGGGGCCAGGCTCGAAGGAGAGATGCACGGCCTGCGGTGGAAGGGGCGGGAACATGGAGCGGATGCTGCGTGCCTGCGGGCAGTCGCGCAACACCTCACCTCTCCCGCTCTGAGGCTGTGAATTTTTCATCCTCCCGCCCGGATCTCTGACGATCGGGGGTTGCGCGACAGGGACTCGTTGCGATTCGCTGCGATCTCGCACGATTCGGAGATCGGCAATGTCGGCGACTGAGGGTCTGTTCGAGGACGTGGCGGAGCCGAGCAAGGCATCTGCGCCGGCGAGCGAGGCACCGGTTCGGTTGCGGCTGGCCCAGCGTGACCAGCCCGAGTTCCAAGTGGTTGACCTGGACAGCCTGTTGCCGACGGAGCATCCGGCACGAGCGGTCTGGACCTTCGTCGAGACGCTGGAGCTGAGCGATCTGCTGGCGGGCATCAAGGCCCGGATCGGCGAGCCAGGCCGTCCGCCGGCGGACCCGAAGATCCTGATGGCGCTGTGGCTTTACGCCACGATCGAGGGGGTGGGCAGCGCCCGCGAGTTGGCGCGCCTATGCGAGGCCCATGTTGCCTATCGCTGGATCTGCGGCGGGGTGTCGATGAACTACCATACGCTGGCGGATTTCCGGGTCAGCCAGGTGGCGCTGCTCGACCGCTTGCTGGCGCAGGGCGTGACGGCGCTGGTTTCGGAAGGACTGGTGAACCTGCAACGGCTGGCGCAGGACGGAGTCCGCATCCGTGCCTCGGCGGGATCGAGCTCATATCGGCGGCGTTCCCGGTTGGAAGAGCTGCTGGCGGAGGCCGAGAAGCGGGTGGAGCAGTTGAAGACGGAACTGGAGGCGGACCCGGCGGCGAGCACGGCGCGACAGCGCGCGGCGCGGGAACAGGTCGAGCGGACCAAGGCAGCGCTGGAACGGATGCAACAACTGGAAGCGGAACGGGCGCGCCGCGAGAAGACCCATCGGAAAGACACCGCGAAGCAGAAGCCGCCACGGGCCTCGACCACCGATGCCGAGGCGAGAGTCATGAAAATGGCCGATGGCGGCTATCGGCCGGCCTATAATGGGCAGTTCGTCAGCGACCCGCAGACCCAGCTGATCGTCGCGGTCGATCTCGACACCACCGGCTCGGACGGCGGGCTGATGGCGCCGATGCAGCAGCGCATCGTCGAGACCTATGGGCAGACGCCGCAGCAGTATCTGGTGGATGGCGGCTTCAGCAAGCTGGACGATATCGAACGCGCCCATGCCGCCGGCATCGAAGTGTTCGCCCCGCCGCCGGACAACAAGCACAAGACCGATCCCACGGCGCCGCGCAAGAGCGACGGTCCGGGGACGGCGAAATGGCGCGAGCGGATGGCGAGCGAGGCGGGCAAGACGGTATACCGCGAGCGCGCCAAGCACGAGTGCATCAATGCCCATCTGCGCAATTGTGGGGTCGGGCGTTTGCTGGTGCGTGGCTGCCAGAAGGTCCGAGCCGTCTTGTTGTGGTTCGCTGTCGCGCACAATCTGCTGCGCGCCTTGGTGCTGCGCGACGCCGCGGCGCAGCCGATCGCGGCGCCCGCGGGGTGAAATGCGTCCGCGGCACGGCGAAGTACAACCTGGGCGGGCGACCGGCGCGGGAGGTACTCGGCAGACGGGTGGAGCGGTCCTTCTGGCCGCGTTTCAACCGCTGTGCCGGCTCACCTCCGCCCTGCGCCCGCCGTGTCGACCCGCGCTTCGGTCACCGGCAAGTCGATTGCTTCACAGCCTCAGAGCGGGAGAGGTGGACTCGCGCGCCTCGCGCCTTACCTCGACGACCCGCGCTGATAGGCGCGCGCGACGACGCGAAGACGGTCCCGAAAATGCAGCCGCATCTTCTCGGTCCATTGCGAACTGGCAGCCTGCTTCCACTCCGCGCTGGCCTGCACCTCGGGCGCCGTCAGGTAATAGAGCGCGACATAGCGCGGCGAGCCGTTGCGCGCGCGGAAGCGCCGCGCGGCGAGCACGCCCGGCACCGCGGCCAGGGCGGGGATGTGCTCGCTGTCATACCAATCGTTGAACTCGGCCTCGTGCTCCGGAACGACGTTCATCGCGTTCAGCAGCAATCCACCCGCTCCGCGGGGAGGATCCTGATCGCCGGGCGCGATCTGCTCGCCTTCGAAGCGGAGCAGCCGGTCGCAGATCGTTGTCATGCGCTTGGACCACACCGAAAGGTTCTCATGAGCGATGGCTCGATAGGTGGGGCTCGCCAGAACATCGAGGCTATCAAGGTGATAGGTGGCAACGGCTTGCTTCGGGTTCTCTGCGCCAATCCAGCGCGCACAAACTCGGAATCCCGGCACGCGCTCGCGCTCCGGGATATGCTCCAGGTCGTACCAGTCGTGGAATTCGTCAGCTCGCGCCTTCGAGAAGTCGAACGCCGCAATCAAGATTCCCTTGGCCATTCTCTTGTCTGCTCCCTACTCATATGCCGGTTGCGCTTGCGCGCGATGTCACGGCGCGTGCAGACGATAAACCCGCGCCGCGGTCCCGCTATAGAGCGCCTTCTTCTCGGCGGCCGACGCTGCGGCGGTGAGGTGCTTGAAGGCGTTCCACAGCTCGGTGTAATCGCAGGACTGCTTGTCGGGCGGGAAATTGCTCTCGAACATACAGCGCCCTGCACCGAACGCCTCGATGCAGGTCTCGACGTAGGGACGCCACGCCGAGGCCAGCTCCGTCGATGGCGCCGGCGCCTCGCGTTCATGGAAATCGAAGCCGAGATTGATCATACCGAGCCCGCCGATCTTGACGTTGACGTTCGGGCATCTCGCCAATTCGGCGATGTCGGCGCCCCAGCTCTTCAGGATCTCGGTCTGACGCCCCGCATACGGTCCGACATTCAGCATGCCGCCGACGTGATCGAGAATGATCGTGGTGTCGGAAAAGGCGCGGGCAAGATCCGTCAGCTCCGGGATTTGCGGGAAATAGAGCCACGAATCGAACGATAGCCCAGCTTCGCGAGCTGACCGAACCCCTCTCGGAAATCCGGTGCCATCAACTGATGCGACTTGACGAGGCGCGAGACGTATTTGCCGACCTCGCTCGCGTCCCATGGCACTGAGAAGCGGATACCACGCATGCGGCCGCCACCAGCTGCGATCTCGGCTTCCAGCACATCGCGCACGCGGGTGCCGATGGTCAGGTCGGCGTGGCCGACGATGCCCTCGGCGATCCGGCATGGGCCGAAACCGCCACTGGCGCTCATCGCGGCGAGGCCGTTGACGAATTCGATTTCGCCGACCGGCCGCGTCTCCGCCGGAGCCTCGGCACGATACATGGCGCGACACTCGACGAAGACGGTCGAGACGATGTTGTGCCCGCCGCCTATATCGGCCAGCAGCTCCGGCAGCAGATAGGTGCCCCGCTCGGGCGTTAACCAGAAATGGTGATGCGGGTCGATGATCGGCAGATCCGGTTCCAGCGCCGTCTCGGGCGGCAACTCCGCCAGCCAGGCGCGCAGATCGGTATCGTTGCGGTACGTGCTGCCGCGGTATTCGCCTTTCGCCCACATCGGATCGTCCCTCCCGGCGCCGCCCATTTCGGCGGAGATGCGCTGCTTGAGCCTAGGCGACGATGGCGCGAGCCCGCAAGCGCGCAGCGGATGTGACACTGGTGCGTTACTGAGATACGGTGCGCACCAACGGCCAAGGGCAAAATTCATGCCAACCAACGCGCAGAAGATCATCGAACTCGACAGGCAGCGGATGAACGCGATGGCCCGGAAGGACATCGCGGCGCTGAAGACGCTGCTGTCGGACGAGCTGGTATACACGCACTCATCGGCCCGGCTCGATACCAAGCAGAGCCTGATCGGCGCGATGGAGTCCGGTGCGACCGTTTATACCGCCGTCGAACCTTCCGATGTGAAGGCGGCGGATTTCGGCAATGTCGTGGTGTTGACCGGAACCGTCCGGATTCACGTCACATCGCACGGAAAGCCCAACGCGTTCAGCGTCCGGTTCACTGACGTCTACGCTGACAAAAACGGGCAGTGGCAAATGGTGGCGTGGCAATCGACCCGCATCCCGGAGTAAGTCGGGTCGGTGCCACCGCGACAGACAGCAGGAGGGAGGAAATGGCCGAATTATCCGACATTCTGGAGTCGACCGGATTGGAACGCGTGGCCACCGGGTTCGTCTTCACCGAAGGACCGCTCTGGCATCCTGACGGCTTCTTCTATTTTGTCGATGTCCGGGCGAGCGTCCTTTGTCGTATGGTGTTGGGGGAAACCCCGGAAATCGTGCGCAAGACCAGCGGCGGCAACGGCACGACATTCGATCTTCAGGGACATCTGATCAACTGCGAAGGCGACGCGCGGCGGCTCACCCGGACCGGCCACGACGGGCAGGTGAGCACCCTGATCGATCGCTTCGAGGGGCTCCGGCTCAATCGCCCGAACGACGTGATCTGCCGCTCGGACGGCACGATCTTCTTCACCGACCCATCGATACGTGTGCCTGTCGCAGAACGAGACATAGGCGAAGGTGCCGTCTATCGGATCGCACGAGACGGGCGCAGCCACCGTGTGGCGTGGTGCGAGTATCCGAACGGCCTGGCCCTATCGCCGGATGAGCGGACGCTGTACGTGGCGAACACACGCTGGACACAGTACATCCATGCAATCGAGATCGAACTCCGCGGGCGAGATGGTGCGGCGGCGGATCTTCGCCGACATGTTGGCGGACGGGACGAATGGCGTGCCGGACGGCATGAAGGTCGATGCGGCCGGGCGCGTGTTCTGCACCGGAACGGGCGGCGTGTGGGTGTTTGACAAAGACGGCACGCGGATCGGCATCATCGAGATGCCAGAGGTCTGCGCCAACATCGCGTTTGGTGGTGCTGATCTTCGGACATTGCTGCTCACCGCCAGCACGTCGCTGTACACGCTGCGCGTCAAGACGCCGGGCCTGCCCCATCCCTGGTACAAGCTTCGTGCCAAATGAGGCATCGCCGAATCTCCGTGGCCCCCCGTGGCCCTCGCGCGTCCTCCGTGTTAAAAGCTTATGAAACGTAGCCGCACCGTCCGCACGGAGTGCACCCTATGCCCGCCTATGAATTCGTAACCGTGGATGTCTTCACCAACCGCCAGTTCGGCGGCAACCCGCTGGCGGTGTTCCCCGAAGCGCGCGGTCTGACCGACGCCCAGATGCAGGCGATCGCCGCCGAGTTCAACCTGTCAGAGACAACGTTCGTGTTGCCGCCCGACAATCCGCAGCACCATGCGCGTGTGCGCATCTTCACCCCACGCACCGAGCTGCCCTTTGCCGGCCACCCCAACGTCGGCACGGGTTTCGTGCTGGCCCGGCGCGAGCAAAACCCGCCCGAGCATCTCACCTTCGAGGAGCTCGCCGGTCTCGTGCGCGTGCACATCCTGCGCAGCGACGATGCGGTCACCGGCGCGCGCATCTCGGCGCCTCGCTCGCTGACGATCGAGGACGACGTGCCGATCGAATTGGTCGCGGCCTGCGCGTCCCTGAGCTCGAAAGAAATCGCCACCGAGGCGCACAGGCCACTGGTCGCCTCGGTCGGGACGCCGTTCGTGCTGGCCGAGGTCACCAGCGTCGAAGCTTTATCGCGCGCTACGCCCGACCTCGCCGCATTCCGCTCCGCGGCGTCGCGCGTCGAAGCGCTGCGCGATCGATTGTCGCTGCATCTCTACGCCTGGCAGCACGAAGGCGACAGGCGGCTGCGTGCCCGTCTGTTCGCGCCGCTGCTCGGCGTGTTGGAAGATCCGGCGACAGGCAGCGCCAATGCGGCGCTGGCAGCATTGCTGACCTCGCTGGCACCGGGCGTGAACGTGAACCTGACCTACGATATCGAGCAGGGCATCGAAATGGGCCGGCCCAGCCGTATCTTGGCCAGCGCCCGCAAGACCGGCGAAGGCCCCGTCAGCGCCACCGTCGCCGGCGATTGCGTGCCGGTGATGCGCGGATGGTTGGATGTGTAATATCAGTTGACCGAAGGATGGTGGCTTACCGCGCGGCTGCCCGCGTCGGCACTTGTGCCACCCCTATCAGCACGACCAGCGTGCTGACCGCCAACACCATCGTCAGTGCGGCGCCCTGGAACACGTCGCCGCGGTCGGTCAAGGCGAAGATGCCGACCGGCATCGTCACCCAGCCGGGCGGATAGACCATCACCGTGGCGCCAAGCTCGCCCATTGATAGCGCGAAGCTTAGACTGAATGCGGCGATCATGTAGGGCAGCAACAGCGGCAAGGTCACGCGTCGCAGCCGATAGAACCCCCGCGCGCCCAGGCTCGCCGCCACCTGCTCGTAGTCGGGAGGTAATCGCGCCAGCCCGGCGGACAGATTCCCGTACGCGAAAGCGGACACCAGCACGAGGTGGGCGACGACGACGATCGCGGTGGTTCCGTTCAGCAGCACCGGCGGCCGGCTGAACGCCACCAGCAGGCCGAGCCCCACCGAAACGGAAGGCACCGCACTTGGAACGAAGAACAGCACGCCGAGCACTCGTCGTGACGCCGGGGCGATCTCCCGCAGCGCCAGGGCAGCCCAGCTTCCCAGCAGCAACGCGATGGCGCTTGCCACGGCGCCGGTGATCAGGCTGACGCGCAGCTCGGAGCTGGACTCGCCCTGCAGCACGGCAGCGTAATTGCCGAACGTCAGATGCGACGGCAGCACCCCATTCCACTGGCCGGCAAAGCTTGCCAATGCAATCATCGCCATTGGCAATCCATAGACGATCCCGAACAGCAGGGCGAAAACACCCCAAACGGCGAAGCGGCCGCGGTTAGACCAGACCAGCACGCGCACCTCCGAAACGGCCGAGCAGCGTGCGATACAGCGCATAGAGCGCGAGCGACAGCGCAACGTTCACGACCGCGATGACGCAGGCCGTGGTGTAGTCGAATTCCTGGATCGCCTTGTCGTACACGAGCAGCGGCAAGGTGATCACGCCCTTGGCGCCAATGAAGAAGACGACGCCGAATTCATTCACCGTCAACAGCAGGCACAGGCTGCCGCCGGCCAGCAACGCCGGCATTGCCGCCGGCAGGATGATCTGCCGCACGATCCGCCCGGCGCCGGCGCCGAGGCTGCTGGCGACCTCGATCTGTGCCGTCTCGATCAGGGAGAAGCTGGCGAGCAGCGGTCGCATAATGAACGGGGTATAGACTGTGATCTCCGCCAGGATCACGCCCCATACGGAGTACAGGAAATCAAGCGGCGGCACGTGGCTGCCCTGCACCTGCATCAGCACGCCGTTCACCAGCCCGGCCGAGCCGTAGATGAAGGTGAAGGCAAGCGCCACCAGGAAGGTTGGCAGTGCGATGATGGTATCGATCAGTCGCGCCACCAGCCGCACGCCAGGAAACGGAACGAAGGTCAGGATCAGCGCGAGGGTGAAGCCAAGCACGATACAGCCGGCGGTGGCGGCAAGCGCGATCTCGATCGTATGAAACAAGGCGTTGCGGAACAGGTTACCGCCGAGTACCGGCAGCGTAGGTTCCGGGTGCGAAGGCCCCGGTAGGTCCGGTCACCGACTGAGGCTGTGAAGCAATCGACTTGCCGGTGACCGAAGCGCGGGTCGACACGGCGGGCGCAGGGCGGAGGTGAGCCGGCACAGCGGTTGAAACGCGGCCAGAAGGACCGCTCCACCCGTCTGCCGAGTACCTCCCGCGCCGGCCGCCCGCCCAGGTTGTACTTCGCCGTGCCGCGGACCCATTTCACCCCGCGGGCGCCGCGATCGGCTGCGCCGCGGCGTCGCGCAGCACCAAGGCGCGCAGCAGATTGTGCGCGACAGCGAACCACAACAAGACGGCTCGGACCTTCTGGCAGCCCCGCACCAGCAAACGCCCGACCCCACAATTGCGCAGATGGGCATTGATGCACTCGTGCTTGGCGCGCTCGCGGTATACCGTCTTGCCCGCCTCGCTCGCCATCCGCTCGCGCCATTTCGCCGTCCCCGGACCGTCGCTCTTGCGCGGCGCCGTGGGATCGGTCTTGTGCTTGTTGTCCGACGGCGGGGCGAACACTTCGATGCCGGCGGCATGGGCGCGTTCGATATCGTCCAGCTTGCTGAAGCCGCCATCCACCAGATACTGCTGCGGCGTCTGCCCATAGGTCTCGACGATGCGCTGCTGCATCGGCGCCATCAGCCCGCCGTCCGAGCCGGTGGTGTCGAGATCGACCGCGACGATCAGCTGGGTCTGCGGGTCGCTGACGAACTGCCCATTATAGGCCGGCCGATAGCCGCCATCGGCCATTTTCATGACTCTCGCCTCGGCATCGGTGGTCGAGGCCCGTGGCGGCTTCTGCTTCGCGGTGTCTTTCCGATGGGTCTTCTCGCGGCGCGCCCGTTCCGCTTCCAGTTGTTGCATCCGTTCCAGCGCTGCCTTGGTCCGCTCGACCTGTTCCCGCGCCGCCCGTTCGCGCGCCGCGCGCTGTCGCGCCGTGCTCGCCGCCGGGTCCGCCTCCAGTTCCGTCTTCAACTGCTCCACCCGCTTCTCGGCCTCCGCCAGCAGCTCTTCCAACCGGGAACGCCGCCGATATGAGCTCGATCCCGCCGAGGCACGGATGCGGACTCCGTCCTGCGCCAGCCGTTGCAGGTTCACCAGTCCTTCCGAAACCAGCGCCGTCACGCCCTGCGCCAGCAAGCGGTCGAGCAGCGCCACTTGACTGACCCGGAAATCCGCCAGCGTATGGTAGTTCATCGACACCCCGCCGCAGATCCAGCGATAGGCAACATGGGCCTCGCATAGGCGCGCCAGCTCGCGGGCGCTGCCGACCCCCTCGATCGTGGCGTAAAGCCACAGCGCCATCAGGATCTTCGGGTCCGCCGGCGGACGGCCTGGCTCGCCGATCCGGGCCTTGATGCCCGCCAGCAGATCGCTCAGCTCCAGCGTCTCGACGAAGGCCCAGACCGCTCGTGCCGGATGCTCCGTCGGCAACAGGCTGTCCAGGTCAACCACTTGGAACTCGGGCTGGTCACGCTGGGCCAGCCGCAACCGAACCGGTGCCTCGCTCGCCGGCGCAGATGCCTTGCTCGGCTCCGCCACGTCCTCGAACAGACCCTCAGTCGCCGACATTGCCGATCTCCGAATTGTGCGAGATCGCAGCGAATCGCAACGAGTCCCTGTCGCGCAACCCCCGATCGTCAGAGATCCGGGCGGGAGGATGAAAAATTCACAGCCTCACTGCGCGACGATCAGCCCGAGCGGGTAGAAGAACAGCGCCCCCAATACAATCAGCGGCGACAGCACCCATGTCCCGCCCAGGTCGCGCGGGGCAGCACGCGCCGGAAGCGCCAGATCACTCGGCATCGGTCGGGATCAGGGTTGCCTCGTCCGGCGGAAAATGCAGCGTGGCCGGCGCACCGGGCGGCGGGGGATCGCGCAGCGGCGTGCATACCATGCGCAACGGCACGCCTACGGCCTCCAGCTCGATGTTGTGCAGGTCGCCCTGCCACTGCACGGCACGCACCGTGCCGGGAAGCGCGTTGTCGGCCGCATCGCTAGCTGCCAGGGTGAGCGCGTGCGGACGGATGCAGAGTAGAGCCTCGGCGCCAGGCAGCTTCTCGCGCGGGGCCATTGCTCGCAGCCTGGTATCGCCAAGCCGCACGGAAACAAGGCCGGTGTTGGTCCCGGCCTGTTCTACCCGCACCGGCAGCAGATTGGCGCGCCCCAGGAACTCCGCCGCGAAGCGATTTGGCGGATAGCGGTACAACAACCGCGACCGACCCTCGGCCAGCAGCTTCCCGCCGCGCATGATGGCGATGCGGTCGGCGAGGGTGAGCGCCTCGGTCTGGTCATGCGTGACATAAAGCACCGTCAGCGACGGCAGCTCCCGATGCAGCCGGGCGAGTTCCGCCAGCATGGACCGGCGAATCTGTGCATCCAAAGCGGACAGCGGCTCGTCCAGCAGCAGCACGCGGGGACGGATGGCGAGCGCGCGCGATCGCCACGCGCTGCTGCTGGCCGCCGGACAACTGACGCGGGTAGCGCTTGGCGTATTCAGCCATCCCGACCATGGCTAGACACGTCTCGACTTGACTTCGCACCACCGCCTCCGGGGCGCGGCGGGCGTGCAAGCCGAAGGCGACGTTGTCGGCCACGCGCATATGCGGGAACAGCGCGTAGTTCTGCACCACCATGCCGATATCGCGCCCATGCGGCGGCAGGTCCGTCACATCGATCTCGCCGATGCGCACGCGGCCGGCGACTGGCCGCACGAACCCGGCGAGTGCGCGCAACGCGGTGGTCTTGCCGCAGCCGGACGGGCCGATCACCGCCATGATCTCGCCGGGCTCGACCGAGAGGGTGAGCGCGTCGAGCGCCACGCTTCCCTTATAGGCGACGGTCACGCTGTCGAAGCCGATGCCGCTTGCCGGCGCGGCATCGGCTCGCTCTGCCGCTCGGCTGCGATCGATCGCCGGGGCGAGCGCAGCGCCGGACATCGCTAGCTGCCGGTCACCTCGTGCCAGCGCGCCACATCCGCCGGCAGGTCCGTCAGCACCTGCTGCCAGTCGGGCGTCCAGATCTCCACCGTGCTCATCAGGCCGCGCAACGTTTGATACATCTTGTCGGTCGGATGCACGTCGTCACGCGCTGGCAACCCGTCGGCGACAGCGCTGACCTGTTCCTGCGCCTCCTTGCTGAGCAGGAAGTCGATCAGCTTGCGTCCGGCATCGGCATGCGGCGCGCCCTGCACCAGGCCGATGTAATAGGGGATCGCGAAGGTGGAGCTCTTGCCGTCCGGCCCAGCGGGCCAGAAGATGCGGATGTTCGGGTTGCCCGGCATCTGCGAGATGTTCATCTGCACATCGCCCTTGGCCACGTAGATCTCGCCCTTATTGACTAGCGCCGTCAGCTTGCCGGTCGATGACGATGGGCCGAGATTGTTGGCCTGCAGCTTGTGCAGATACTCGAAACCCGCGTCCTTGCCGCCGAAGGCGTGGATCACCTGCAGCATGACCGCGGTGCCGTCGCCGGCCTGCCCTGGCGTGGAGTACTGGATCTTGTTCTTGAATTTCGGATCGAGCAGGTCGTCGAACGTTTTTGGCGGCTCCGGAAGCGCCGAGGCGTCGTAGATGAAGTTCAGATAGTCGTTGACCAGCGCGTAATAATGCCCCTCTGGATCCTTGCTGCCGGCGGGAATGGCGCTCGCGGCTTCGGGTGTGTAAGGCTGCAGCAGTCCGCTTTTGGCTGCGTTCTGGATGAAGGGCGGCAGCGTCACGAGCACGTCGGCCTGCGGGTTTGCCTTTTCCTTCGCGATGCGGTCCACGACAACGCCGGAGCCGCCCTCGATATACTGCACGCGGATGCCGGTCGCCTTGGTGAAAGCATCGAACTGCGTCTGATACCAGTTCGGCGAGCCGTCATGCAGCCCGTCGGCGCTATAGACGGTGACAACGCCCTGCGCCTGCGCCGGTCCGGCGATGATGGCGGCCAGCAGCGCCGCGCCGAGCGCTAGCGTTGCACTTTGAGTGTGCATGGTCTCTCCCCCGTTTATGGATGGCGTCCGCGTCCTAGCGGCAACCGGTTTTCCGGTCGGGGGCGCCGACCGTAAAGTTATGGATTGATGACAGCCGGCGCGGCCAGGCGAGTGCGACTCGACCGCTGGTTGTATTGCGGCCCAGATGAGAATGCATCGTAGTCGCATCTCTAATACCGGCCGCCCTGTTCGATGACTGGTTTGACCCAGGGGCGCCTGGCGAGGGAGACGATGCGGTCGGGAAGTTCTGCGAGTTTGTTTCAGGCGTCATGACATGCCCCTGAGGATGACCTCATCGGTGTCTCAGACACGGCCCCCTGATTTCGTGACGGAGGTAAGAAAAAGCTTAACCACAGCGGCACAGAGACACCGAGAAGGGTCAGGCTCCGTGCCTCGGTGTCTCTGTGGTTAGGCTTTCTTCCTTACTATGCGATGGCCGGTTTGGCCCAAGAGCGCCTGGTGAGGGAGGCGATTTGTTCGGGCATTGCCATCAGTTTGTTCCAGGCATTACGACATGCCTTGAGGATAGCTTCATAGCTGTCCCAGACACAGTGGCTGAGAAAGTTGCCGCGCAGGAACTCCCAGACGTTCTCGACCGGGTTCAGCTCCGGCGAGTAAGCTGGCAGCGGCAACAGGCTGATGTTGTCAGGCACCGGCAGGCGGCGCCCCGGCTGATGCCAACCAGCGCCATCGACCAGCAACACAGCATGAGCCCCCGGGGCAACCTGGAGGCTGATCTCCTTCAGATGTTCGGCCATCGCCTCGCTGTTGGCGGCCGACATGATGATGGCAGCGCCGATGCTGCGCTCGGGGCAAACGGCGCCGAAGATATAGGCGGAGTCATGGCGGTTATCGCGAACCGCCGCCGGGCGCGAGCCACGTCGCGCCCAGACGTAGGTCAGCGTGCCCTTCTGACCGACACGGGCTTCGTCGCCGAACCAGATCTCCAGCGGCTTGCCGGCGGCAGCGGCTGGCACAACCTCGGCCACCTGGCTGGCGAACTCCTTCTTGAATGCCTCTTGCGCGGCGGCATCCTTCTTCGGATGATAGGGACGCGGCTGCAGCCGGGTGAACTTCAGCCGGCGCAGCAGCTTGCCGACACTGCGCTCGTGCAGCTCGACGCCAAACTCATCCTTGATCCGCTGCCGCAGGTCGATGCAGCGCCAACGTACCACGCCGTCCCGCTCAAGGTCGGGCCCCTGTTGCACCCATTCCACCACCTTGGCCTGTTGCTCGGGCGATAAGCGGGGCGGCGGACCGCGGCGGCACGGTCGGTCGGACAGGCCATCCAGCCCGGACTCGTTGTAGCGATGTACCCAGTCACGCAACGTCTGGCGGTCCATCGCACACGCCTCCGCCGCGGCTTCCCGCGACCAGCCTTCCAGCAGCAACGCCATCGCCAGCATCCGACGTGCCGCTTTGGCGTCTCGAGTGGCCGCCGCCGCCTCTCGCAGATCAGCCGCCGATCGCTCCAAACGGGTGATCGCTACGGTCATCGCTGTCCCCTCCGTCCAACGGGGACGCCGAATCGTACCGCTCCGAGCCGCACCAAATCACGTTCGAGTCAACGAGCCGGGCGGCTGGTATAAGTACAGCGGATCGAGAACAGAGCTGATCCTCGGGACGCGCCACTATGGTGTCAGCCGCACGATTCACCGCCGCGTGGCGATTTCGAGTGCCTCCACCGAGCGACTTTGACCCTCGCTACGATCACCGACCGGAGGCGTCGCGACCAACGCGGAGCCGTGCAAGTCCAGCTCGAACACGGCCCCGCCGCCTTCGCGAGCGCTGACATGCGCTGAGCCCCCATGCGCCGCGGCGATCTCTGCCACGATCGCCAGGCCAAGGCCCGCGCCGGTTGTCCCAGCCGGTCTCCGCCCACCCCAAAACCGCGCGAAAATCACCGCCCGTTCTGCTTCCGGCACGCCGGGACCATGGTCCAGCACACGTAGCGTGTTGGAAGGCGTCAGCTCCACCTGTACGGTGCTGCCGGGCGGCGCGTGACCCAGCGCATTCTCGATCAGGTTCTGCAGTGCGATAACAAGCGCCGCCCGATTTCCGCGGATCGATCCTCCCGGCGCACCGGTTAGCTCGAGATCGAGTTGGCGAGCCACAGCGAGCGGTGCCAGGGCGCTGATCGCCTCCATGGCCACCGCATGCAAATCCACTCGTTCGCTGGTGTCGAGCGGCACGCCGTCGATCCGTGCCATCTGCAGCATCTGCCCAACCAGCCGTGCCATGCGGTCGGCGTCCTGCCGCAGACGTTGTGCCTCCATGCTGTCCTGCAGCGCATCGATGCGCGCCATGAGCACGGCGAGCGGCGTGCGCAACGAGTGTGCTGCGTCACCAACGAAGCGGCGTTGCGCTGCGAGTGCTGATTCCAGCCGTGCGAGCGCCTGGTTCACGGCGCTAACCAGGGGCGCGATTTCGGCGGGCAGCTCGGTTTCGGGCAAGCGTGCACCGGGCCGAGCCGGGCCGATCGCCGCTGCGGCGGCCGATGCACCGCGCACCGGACGCAGTCCCTGCCTGACTGTCCAGACACCGATCAGGACCGCTATCGTGCCGATGCCTAACAGCAAGGCGAGCCCCGTGGACAGCAGCTCTGCGAGTACGCCGCGCACAAGCACCTCGCTCTGCTCGCGACCCTGCGCCACCATCACGGTCCAGGGGCCGGTCGTCAGGGCATAGCCGACCATGCCGTCAGGGTAGCGCTGCGACTGCGCCACGCGGAACAGGCCTGGACTCGCCGGCGTGACACTGGAGAGCACGGATTGGGCGTTGGGACCCGATGCAAACACCACAGCACCGCTTGCAGTAGTAACCAAGAATATGTTGTCGCCGTGGGAAGAGCGGAACGCGTCGTCAAGCGGGCGTGGCAGGTCAAGTTTCGGGCGCCCGTCCGGGCCCGTCGCGATATGTGCCGCGATCGCTCGCGCCTGATCCTGCAGCGCCGTATCGTCGAGGTTGCGAACTGCTACCACGGAGCGCCAACCGACGGCCGTAGCGGCAAGGGCGATTGCGGCGATGACGACCAACGCGAGCCGCCAGGCGAGTCGGTGCGCCAGCGACCTGGGCTGCCGGATCATGAGTGCACGGCGAAGATGTAGCCGACACCGCGAAGCGTATGGATCACTACTGTCGCGCCGGCTTCGACAAGCTTGCGTCGCAGCCGGTGCACCAGCACCTCGACAGCATTGGAACCTAGCGTTGTGGTGAAATCGTACACACTGTGCTCGATCGCCTCGCGCGTCGCCACCCGTCCTTGCCGGCGAAGGAAAAGCTCCAGCAGCGCGGCTTCCTTGACTGACAGGGGGAGCGGTCGCCCGTCCACCCTCCCCTGCCGCGTGGCGGTGTCCAGCACAAGGTTGCCAAGTTCCAGCCGCACTCCCAGCGCCGCGTTCGGCCGCCGCAGCAGCGCACGCATGCGCGAAACCAGCTCGGCCATATGGAATGGCTTGACCAGATAGTCGTCTGCGCCAGTGTCCAGGCCGGCCACCCGGTCTTCGGGCGCGTCCCGCGCGGTGAGGATCAGCACCGGATTGCCATCGCCCCGCTCGCGCATGGTGCGCAAAAGCCGCAGCCCGTCACCATCGGGCAGACCGAGATCAAGGATGATCGCATCGTAGATGGCGACCGCCAGGTAATCTTCCGCCGAGGCGATGGTGGCGGCGAGGTCCACGGCGAAACCGGCGCGCGAGAGGGCCGCGCGGAGAAGGGTCGCCAGTTCGGGTTCGTCCTCAATGACAAGCAGACGCATCTTGTCCCTGTGTTCCCCGGCAGCTTACGGCGAGCCCGGATCAGCGGGGCGGCACATGCGTACCGGCAGCCAGCCACGCGCCCAAGAGGGCGAGGAGGACCAACAGCGGAACTGCTCGCCAAAGTGAGACTTGGTAGTTCCTGTCTTTCGGATCCGTTGTGTCCTTGCGTCCGGTGATCATCGAACGAACGAGGTTCTCACGATGCAGCAAACTCTCGAACAAGACGCCGGCGACATGCAACCCGGCGAGCCACATAATAAAAAATCCCAGCCAGGCGTGAATATCTCCCAGAACCACGACTGCACCGGGGGAAAGCAATCCACTCAGCCGCCCTGCTCCGCCAGTTCTGCTTTCTGCGAGCAGTCCGGTCAAGCCGATGACCGATAATGTGACGAGCATCGTCATGATCATCCAGCCGCCAACAGGATTGTGCCCCATAGTTCGCGGTGGACTGAGGCGTAACAACCCTTCAGCATACGGCCTGATACCTCTCCAACCGTACACGAAAGATCGGAACCGGGCATACTGTCCGCCGATAAAGCCCCAGGCGAAGCGGAACAGCAGCAGCAGCATCACTGCATATCCGCAGGCGACATGAATCAGGAAAAGCGAACCATGCGGGTGGCTGGAGCTGAACAGAAAGGCAAGGCCGACTGCGAGAACTAGCGACCACTTGAAGATCCGGGTCGGCAGGTCCCAAACCACGACGGTTCGCACCACAGGCCTGTTTATAGTGGGTCGGAATTGCTGATCCATACGTATCTATATCCTCACTTACGATCCGGTCCGCGAACTATCAGCGTCCAAAGGGACCATTTCGGCTTTCTCGATCAATCGAGTCTCGTATTGTCGGATGGCGATCACGACCGCAGCCACCAGGGCGAACGTGATGAAGGTACCGGCGATGGTCGTTGGCCCCAGAACCAGATCAACATGCCTTCCGAGATAGAAAGACCCGCCACCACAGACCGTCGCCCAGATGATCGCACCAGCAGAATTGCACACGAAGAACCGTGGCCACGTCATCTGACCCGTACCGGCGAGGAAAGCAACGATGGCTCGGAGGTATGGCAGGAACCGGCCGAAAAACACCAGTTTGCCGCCGTGCAGCGAAAACAGATACCGACCGATCGTGATCCGCTTCGGCGTAATGCCGACAAGACACCCAAACCTTAAAAGGAGGTTCAACCCGAACTGTCGGCCAGCCCAAAAGCCAATGCTGCCGCCGCAAACGGCTCCCGCTGTCGCGGCCAACACCACGATGACGATGCTCATGCGATGACTCGCACCTGCGTAAAGGGCGGCGGCGATCAGAGTCGTCTCTCCCGGAAAAGGAACGCCGATGCTCTCGATCGCAACGCCTACTGCCACCGCGCCGTAACCGCAAGATGCGATAACTTGTGTGTCAATGGCGAACATCAGGCCTCCCGGCATGCGAGCGCGCAGCGCCGCAAGTCAAGCGAATGATTCATGCGAACCCCGGGAAGTAATCGACCCTGATCTGTGAGCGGCGTACGCCGAGCTCCCTCAGGCTGTTCTGGAAGCGGACAACCATTGCCCGAGGACCCGACAGATAGAAGATGCGCTCCATGTAATCCGGTATGTTGTTCTGGATCAGAGCCTCATCGACCACGCCCTCGTGGACGGCGTAGCCCGGCGCTCCCGGTTCAGCGACTACATAAACGATGCGCAGGCCGAGCTCGCAGGCCGCCCGCTGGAAAATGTCGGAATAGGCGATCTCGGCCAGCTTGTTGTTGCCGTAAAGCATGACGATCGAGCGCTCTTCCCTGCGGTTGAGCAGCTCCTGTATCATGCTGCGGAACGGTGTGACACCGATGCCGGCGGCGATGAAGGCGAGCTTCTTCTTGGGATCCGCTGGCAGGGTAAAAGTCCCGGCGAGCTGCGAGCCATAGATGATGTCGCCCGGCCGCATCGCCGCGAGAGACCGCTTGAAGGCGCTCCCCCTCTCGTAGAATTTCACCCCAAGCCGCACATTTTTCTCGGTCGGAGCCGAGGCGATGGTGAATGGTCGGCGGTTGCCGCGGTCGTCCGGATTGGGAACGTGAAGTGTCCAGTCGAGATATTGCCCCGGCTGGAAGGCAAGTTGGCGGTCCGGCTGGAAGACAAAATCGCAGCAGCCAGCCGCGGTCTTTTCGATACGCAGCAGGGTAAGCATGAAGCGGCCTTTCGGACTCACCGCGTAGGCGAACAGATTGCCGACGAGAAAGGTCATCTCCGGCGTCAGGTAAAGATTACCGATATGCATGTTGGGCGACGAGAGCGCCCCGACGATCGCGCCATATACCAGGCGCGACCGCTTCCCGTGCGGCGCGGTCAGTGGCTCCGTCAGCATAACAAATCCGGCAAACAGCAGCGGGGAGTAAAGCATGGCTTGCTCCAGTGCCGTGCCATACATGCTGAGCGGATTGGTCGCCAGGGTGGCCGCCAGATTTGCGATAATGTAGATACCCACTGTGTCGAAGCGCTGGACCTTACGGGTGACGAGCAGGCCACCAGCGAGGACGAATGGGAAAAGCGTAAGGTTGCCGCCGACCCACCACGTTGCCGGCTGATTGAGTATGAACGCAGACGCCACGACTCCGATGGCGACGGGATTGAAAATATGTTTGCGACCGATCGCGACGATGAATTTCGATACGATGGCGACGACAGAGGCGAGAATGAGGCCACCGACGCCCAAAAGGTTGTGCGCCGTCACCGGCGGCATGATCAGCGCCAGGATGAGTGCTGTGATGGTGAACAACTCGGTGTTTACTGGCACACGCAGGAACTCGGCGAACAGGCGATTGGTCAGCCAGCATGTGCCAATAATCAGCACGAGCGAGAAGGTAAGTGCCGTGGGATCCTCGGGCACCATCCCGGCGAAGCCAAGCAGGAAGGTGATCGCAAGCAGACCGGCAGTGTAATACAGCACCAGCCTGTACATCGTGATGCGATTGAGGATATGATCGATGCTGCATATCATGACACGACGAATGTCCCGAACCCGCTTGTCTGTGTGGCGATGCCATTCATGTCGACCTCATACCCTTCCAGTTTGGGCTGCTCCTCGATGAAATAAATGCCCTGCTTGCCCATGGCGAAGGCAGCAGTGGCATAAAGATCGGCTTGCAGCACGTCGGGTCCGATGACAGTCAGGCTGACCATGTTTGCGATCGGATGGCCTGGCTGACGTGGATTGTAGATGTGATCCCCTCGCGCATAGGTTCCCGAGGTCGCGATGCCGCGACCAAGCGGACGCACGGTCTTGATGATTTCCCGATCATTGAACGGATTGCGGATACCAATTTTCCAATCCGTGCCATCAGCAGCTTTGCCCCAGCTTTGGATATCGCCACCGGCCTCGACAAGGTAATCTTTCGCACCGGCTGCCTCGATAAGCCGGGATGCATTGCGGATCGCCCAGCCCTTCACGATACCAGACGGGTCGATAAGACCATCAGGACGGCAAATATCGAAATAACCGTGAGTCAGTCGTCTGGTCTGGTCGGCGAGCGCCAATACCTCTCGCAAGTGGGAACTTATGGCTGTCGGTGCGAGACGGCCCTGATTGAACGCGGTTATCTCGCTGTCGGGCTTGAACAGGCTAAATCGTCGATCGATCGCAGCAAAATAGGCGAAGACATCACCGACGAGCCTTTTGGACGCGCAGCCAACGATCTCCACCGTGATGGGCATTCCCATCAGGATTTGCGTCTCACGCATGGGTGTGAAGGTCCGGGTGCAGTCAGCTACTCGCCTGTCGAAGCGCTTCGGTCATCGAGCGGATAAACGCATCGCTGGTGAGCGTTGCCCCAGAGACCGCATGAACATCAGCGCTCTGGGTGCTGATCACTTCCTGCTCGAGTCTCGGCAACGCCCGGCGGTTGATGGAGCGGCTCGTCGCGCTATGGTAGGGGTAGCGCAGCACGTTGACCGCCACCACACGCCCGCTGCGGATCACGGCTTGCACTTGCACCACGCCGTAATACGCATCGAACACGGGGCCGGTGGCTCGGCCATCCCGATATCGTGGGAGATAAGCGGCCACCCGTACCGGCGATCCCTCACTCCCGAAAGTTGTCACCGGAGAGGAGTCCGGCACCGAGGCGTGCGCTACCTCCTTTGGCGCCAGAGCCGATTGCCACAATGGGGCGCCTTCTGGCGTGAGGACAGTCGCCGCGGCGTAAATCGCGGTGACGGAGGTGCCAAGGGCGGCGGCTCGGGCGAACAATCTCATCCTGCGCCTTTCGTGTAACAGCCGATGGACTCGGCCTGTCCGCGTCAGGTCTGGCGGGCCTGCCTTACAGGAGCCTTACGCCGGCGGCGCCCCGCGGGGTCGGGTTGGCTGATTTGGCAGAATTGCGAATGCATCGCAATTGCGGTAACGCTGCACCGGACCCGGCTGGAGGAAAGGAGACAAGCGGATGAATGGCCCCGGCAAGCACGCGGGGGGACGGCGTCCCCCGGCGCTGTCGCTTACATCGGCGTTCGCCGTGATGGCGGCGGCGACCTTCATCGCCTCGCCTGCGCGGGCTGGGGAGGTCGGGTTCCTGGAGCGCCTGCATCGACACACCACACTGGCCTCGACCGTACCGGCGAATGGCGACGAGAACCCCTACGCGATCTTCGTGGCGCCGGTTTCGGCGGGAAAGCTCCAGCAGGGCGACGTGCTGGTGGACAATTTCAACGACAAGAACAACTTGCAGGGGCTGGGGACCACCATCGTCGACTACCGGCCATCGACCCGGGCGCTCACGCTGTTCGCGTCGATCCCCCGCCACCTGCCACAATGTCCGGGCGGGGTCGGGCTGACCACCGCGATGACGATGCTGAAGACTGGCTGGGTGATCGTCGGCAGCCTGCCCAGCAATGACGGCACTACGGCGACCAAGGGTCAGGGCTGCCTGATCGTGCTCGACCCGCAGGGCAATATTGCCGGCACCATCACCGGTCCGAACATAAACGGGCCGTGGGGCAATATGGCGATGATCGACAACGGGTCGACCGCGACGCTGTTCGTCAGCAATACCGGGTTCGGGGTCGGCGCGCCCGAGGACGAATCGCCGGTGGTGAACCAGGCCACGGTGCTGCGCCTTGACCTGTCGGTGCCGGCCGGCAAGCCGCCGGTCGTTACCAAGGAAACCGTGATCGCCAGCGGCTTTGGCGAGCAGGCGGATAAGGGTGTGTTCATCATCGGCCCGACCGGCCTTGCGCTCGGCGCACATGGCGAGCTTTATGTTTCGGACGCAATCGGCAACCGCATCGCTGCGATCCCCGATGCCGCGACGCGGACCGACAGTGCCGGAACCGGGCGCGATGTCACCAAGGACGGCCTGCTGAGTCGTCCGTTGGCTATGGTAACGGCACCCAATGGGCACCTGCTGGTAACGAACGGACTGAACGGCCAGGTGGTGGAGATCGATCCAACGACCGGCCAGCAGCTTTATGCACAGTGGGTGGATGCCAACAAGGCGCAATCTCCGCCCGGCAGCGGCGACCTGTTCGGCATTGCGGTCACCCCGGCCGGCGACGGCTTCTATTACGTGGAGGACGAGGTCAACACCCTCGTGCTTGCGCATTGAGTCGTTCGACCGGTCGCTGCCCGTTCGCGTCTCGTCGCAGCTTCCTCGCCGCGGCCGGCGGGCTGGTCGCGGCAACGAGAGCCGGCGCAGCGACAGAGACCGCCGCGAGCTCCGCCGAATCGTCGCAGGTGGAACCGTTCTGGGGCGAGCATCAGGCCGGAATTGCGACGCCGCAGCAGCGGCATCTCTATTTCGCTGCGTTCGACCTGACGGCGAAACAACCGGGCGAACTGGTCGCCTTGCTGCGCGCCTGGACCGAGGCCGCGGGACGAATGACGTCGGGTCAGACCGCTGCGCCGATCGGCACGGACGAGACCGTACCGGCGAGCGATAGCGGCGATGCGCTCGACCTGCCGGCGGCGCGGCTGACGCTGACGTTCGGCTTCGGCCCCGGCCTGTTCGTCAAGGACGGACACGATCGCTACGGGCTCGCGGCGCGGCGACCGGACGCCCTGGTCGATCTGCCGGCCTTTACCGGCGAGCAGCTCGTCGCCTCCCGTAGCGGCGGTGATCTCTCAGTGCAGGCCTGCGCGGATGATCCGCAGGTGGCGTTCCACGCGGTCCGGCAACTCGCGCGGTTGACCTATGGCAGTGCAACCCTGCGTTGGACGCAAACTGGTTTTCTTGGGAACTTCGGTGCTGGGCGCACGCCGCGCAACCTCATGGGATTCAAGGACGGCACGCACAACCCGACGGCTGGCGGCATCGCCAGCAGGCCTGCTTCGCCGTTCGACGGCAGTCTGGAGCACGTCGTCTTCGTGGACGAGGAGGGGCCAGAGTGGATGCGCGGTGGCAGCTACGTCGTCGTTCGCCGGATTCGGATGGCCCTTGAGCACTGGGACCGGACCGAGGTCGATTTCCAGGAGCAGGTGATCGGCCGGCGGAAATACTCAGGCGCCCCACTGGGCGCAGAGACCGAGTTCGACACGCCGGATTTCGACGCCGTCGATCGCGACGGCAATCCGGTGATTCCGGACACCTCGCATCTGCGGTTAGGCGCCGTGGAGCGGAATGGCGGCGCGCAGATCCTGCGGCGCGGCTACGGCTATAATGACGGGACGAACTTCACCGCCGAGCGTTGGCCGCCGTGGCGGCAGGGCCTTGAATATGATGCGGGGCTGTTCTTCATCGCCTATCAGCGCGATCCGCGACAGGGCTTCATCAAGATATTCGAGCCGATGTCGAAGCTCGATGCGCTGAACCAGTTCACCACGCATGTGGGGAGCGGATTGTTTGCTTGTCCGGGCGGCGTGCAACAGGGCGCGTTCATCGGCCAGGGTCTGTTTGAAGCGACGTGAGTGGTTCCTTACCTAAAACGAAGGTAAGTCGGATCAGAGCTACTACCACCCATCTCGATCCTGCCCGGGACCGAACACACGGAGCACAGTCACATCGCCAGCGGTCGCGTCGCGACCCGTATCCCGGGCGACCCTGTATACGACCCGATACCGCACAACCGTGAACTCGCGTCGGCCGGCTGCGGTACGTGCATACCGGATGGATGATCGGCCAGCCCGTCCAGGCCGGCAATAAGCCGCTCCAGCCGCCGTCTTGCTCGTGAGCCGGCACCGGGCTGGGTCAGCCAGGTCTCAACCGCAGCGAGGTCAGCGATTGCCTCACCGGAGAAGCGAACTCTTCTCAGTCTTGGCGCGGCACTGGCCTCGGCAGCGTCCCGAGGCTTCGCAACCACGCATACACCTCATCGGCGGGCACGGTCCCGACCCGTTCAACGCTCTCCTCGGCCTCACGAAGAAGGCGTTCTTCCTCCGCCAGCCGCGCCGTACGGTGGGTGTCGATCTTGGCGGGGTCAGGCTGCGATCTCGGTTGAACCATAAGCCGAAGATAGGATGACGGGCAGTCTGTTGCGAGCATTATCCGCTGCCAGGATGACCTCCGCGTCGCGTCCGAGGGGTCGAGGAGGAGTTGTCCCCGGCGGCGGGTACAGGGGGGCAGAGCCCGCCTGGCCCTTGCCACGGTTTGATCCGGCGCGGTGGGAAGGCGAGCGCGACGTGCGGATCATCAAGTGACAGGTTTAGGTTCCAGAACGGATCCGCCGCCAGCACATGGCTCCAGCGACGACGCATATACGCGATCCCCTGTTCAAATCGCGCCTGCTCCTTCGCTATTTCATCAGCGCCGAGCGACATCGGTCCATAATGATAAAGCTCCGCATATGGCGTCCACACATTCAACAGACCGCTTTCCGCCAGTCGCAGGCAGAAATCCACGTCGTCGAAGGCGGCCCCCAGCTCCGTTTCATTGAGGCCCCCGACTTCCAGGAACGCTGCACGGCGGACCATGAGGCAAGCCGTGCTCACAGCCGTAACGTTCCGTACCAACTGCAGAAGGCCGCAGTAGCCTGACGCACCACCGTCGCTAAACAGGAACTGGTGTCCGACAATTCCACCGGCGCCCACCGCCACGCCGGCGTGCCGCACGCGCCCGTCGGGATGCAGCAGCTTGGCACCCACCGCGCCGATCTCCGGCCGGATCGCCTGCGATACCATCTCCCGCAGCCAATCCGGGCGGATTACGTCGATATTGTTGTTAAGCAGCAGAACAAGCGTGCCCTGTGCTTCTGCTACGCCGCGATTGATGGCCGCGGCATAGGTCAACGGTTCGGGATGGCGCAGCACGCGAATGCGCGGCTCGCCGGAGAGTCGTCGCAGCAAAGCCAGCGCCTCGGGCGCTTCACTGCCATGGTCGGTGACGATCAGCTCCAGGCCTTTGTAGTCCGTGCGGTGCAGCACACCGTCGATGCATCGTGCCAGCCGGTGTGCGTAATCGCCGGTCGGCACTATCACTGAAACGAGCGGCGGCGGGTCGGGGATCGGGTAGACGATTCGGCTCCATTGCGGCAGGGCCGGCGCGGGAGCCACCACACCGTCTATGCCGATGCTGTCCAGGTGATCGCTGAGCGCCCGGCGCGCGGCTATGACGCAGCGATCGGGCTCTGTCTCCGAGAATGATTGCAACCGGCTTTTTCGGCGCCAATGATAGAGCACGGCGGGAATGTGATGGATGCGCTCCCGCGAGCTTCGCTCCAGGATTCGTAGTGCCAGGTCGTAATCCTGGCTGCCCTCCAGGCCGGCCCGGAACCCGCCAACGCGGCGCACCAGTTCGCTGCGGTAGGCGGCGAAATGACTGATGAGATTGTGCTGGAGGATCAGCTCCGGATTCCAGCCGGGCTTGAAATACGGCATCGACCGCCGTCCGGACTCGTCGATCTGGTCTTCGTCGCTGAACACGATGTCGGCGTCTGGATGCTCCACCAGTGCCGCGGCGACTTCATAAAGGGCCTGCGGCGGCAGCAGGTCGTCGTGGTCCACCAGCGCGAGAAATTCGCCGACGGCCAGTTCGAGCGCCGAATTGCTGGCCGCGGAGATATGCCCGTTCTCCCGGCGCCGCATGACCTTGATCCGGGATTCTGCGGCACGCGCTTGTTCAAGTACCGTAGTAACGGCCGCATCGGTCGAGGCGTCGTCGGCGATGCATAGCTCCCAGTGTGGATAGAGCTGCGCACGCACCGACGCGATTGCTTCGTGCAAATGGCGCGGATCGGGATTGTACACCGGCATCAGCACGGAGATCAGCGGCGGATCGGACCACTGTGCGATATGCGAAAGAATCGCTTCCCGGTCGTCCTCGTTCAGCCGGTCGAACTCTTCGATCCAGCTTTCATAGCGCTGTGCGATCGCCAGGCCGTATGAGCCGGACCGGTCCAGCCGATCTATCAGCCAACGCGGAGCCGACCGTATGGCGGCGGCTCTGATGCCGGGCGGCAGCAGGCGTGATGCTGTGCGCAGGACACGCCTGGCAACGTGCAGCGGCGTCTTGGCCCGCCAGCTTGCAGAGCGGGGGATCGCGTCCTGCCGCGCGTATAGCGCGGTGAGGTCGGCGTGCAGCCGGCCCGCTTGTGCGTTGGCATTGGCACAGTGCGCGTGTGCAGTCGGCGGCCGCACCAGGCTCTCGTCCATGTCGGTGTCGCGTCGGTCATTGCTCACCGGCTGGTCTATAGCGGGTGATGGGGCGGTGCACAGGGTGGGCCCCCTCCCCCCGGCCCCCTCCCGCAAGGCCCGCAAGGGGAGAGGGAGTTCTACTTCACTGCGCCTGCGAGGCATTCGCACCATTGCGTGGTCGGCTTGACGTTGCCCATCGGCGGATCACATTGCCGCGTATGCGCGATTTCTCCGAACTCTCCGAGCGCGAGGTCCTCGCTCTGGCAATCGCCAGCGAGGAAGAGGATAGCCGCATCTATGCCGATATCGCTGAGGGCCTGCGCGAGAACTACCCAGCCTCGGCCAAGGTGTTCAGTGAGATGATGGAGGAGGAGGGCGAGCATCGCCGGCGCCTGCTCGAGCTGTACCGGCAGAAATTCGGCGAGCACATCCCGCTGATCCGGCGCCAGGACGTGCGCGGCTTCCTCCAACGCAAGCCCGTCTGGCAGGTGCGTCCGCTGGGGCTCGATGCGGTGCGCAACCTGGCCGAGAGCATGGAACTGGAGACCCAGGGTTTTTATCGCAGGGCCGCGGCGCGCAGCGCCGATGCCTCGATCCGCGAGCTGCTTGGGGATCTGGCCGAGGCGGAGGTCGCGCATGAGCGCATCGCCGGCAAGCTGGTGGCGGAGAACCTGCCCGGCCCGGTACGCGATGAAGAGGATAAGGCTGCGCGGCGGCAGTTCGTGCTGAGGGTGGTGCAGCCGGGGTTGGCGGGGCTGATGGATGGATCGGTCTCCACCCTGGCGCCGGTGTTCGCCTCGGCCTTCGCCACCGGCCGGTCCTGGGACGCGTTCCTGGTAGGGTTGGCTGCCTCGATCGGCGCCGGCATCTCGATGGGGTTCGCCGAGGCGCTGTCGGACAATGGCAGCCTCACCGGACGGGGGGCGCCGGTCGTCCGGGGCGCGATCACCGGCCTGATGACGACGATCGGCGGGATCGGCCACACTCTGCCGTTCCTGATCCCCGATTTCTGGACGGCTATGGCGGTCGCCATCGGCGTTGTGGTCGTCGAGCTTGGCGTGATCAGTTGGATCCGATGGAAATACATGGACACGCCCCCGATCTCCGCGACGGTCCAGGTGGCGCTCGGCGGCGCGCTGGTCTTCGCCTGCGGCATCCTGATCGGCAATAGCTGACCGGAACGGCGGCCCCAATCTCACGCCAGATCGGCGAGCATCCTGGGCGCAGCGGAACGCAGAAGCTGTTTGCGCATCTGCCACTGGGTGGCGGCGTCTGGCGTCGCCAGAAACTGCACCGCTCCCCCGATGAGGAACGCCACCGGCAAGCCATTATGAAACAGCAGTCGGTTGCCGGTGAGCGCTGGTAGTCTCGGTCCCGGCGTGAGGATACCGGCAAGGTTGAGTGGATCGGCGCCCGATAGCGAAACCCACTCGCCGTCGGACTGCCGGCGCCGGACGTCGCGCAGCGTGCCGATCGCCTCGGGCAACGCATATTGCTCGCCGGAAAATCCGGCGACGAAGCGCCCGCCGCGGATGTCTCCACGCGCCTCCATGCGGCGATAGACGCGCAGCAGGTCCCGCCAGGGCGGTAGCCAGTCAGCTTCTCGCGCGAGCAGCCGCCAGAACACGACGCCGTAGCGACGCACCAACGCGCGGGCGACATGCTCGGTGGCCGCCTGTCGCGTCTGTGCCTGCGCCGCGCCGCTTTCCGGAGTGGCGCGACGCGCCAGCGCCCAGCGACCGGCGTCGTCCATGTCGAAGCTCAGAACGCGTCGTCGTCGTGTCGCACCGGCAAACGGTTTGCGCCGGTCCTCCGGCACCAGCAGCGCGCGCAATCCGCCAAAACTGTCCGATGTCACCAACCCGAATGCCACCAGTTCGCCCAGCGCCTCTTCCACCTGTGGGCGCAGCAGGCCGGTCCCTTCTACCAGCTCATCGAAGAACGACGCGCCCTGTGTGCGCAGGCAGTTCGCCACCGCGAGCGCCCGCGGGCTTGGCTGCACGCCATCCTCGGTCGGCGTAGAAAGCGACGTCCAGAACGGCAGATGCCGCCGCATCAGCAGCGTGACCGGCGTCGTGCGCACCGGAGCTGCCGCACGCTCGCGGCCGTTGGCGAGGCTGGACGCCGGCGTCAGCCTCGCCCAGGCGATCCGTCCCGCCAGGCATTGATCGTCCAGCCATGCCGTCTCGTACCCGGCGATACGTGCCGGCAGAAGTTCCGTCTCCCACGCGCCGGCCGGCGCCTCGAACCCCTCCAGCAACGTTACCGTGGCGACGAGCGCATCCGGTCCCTCCGGACGGGTCTCGTCCGTCAAATGGTGCCAGGCGAACAGAAATCGCAGGAAGTCGCGCGCAGCAACCGGCTCGATCTCCGCACGCAGGCGGCGGATCGTGTAGTGGTGGATGCGGGCCAACAGCCGGCGATCGCACCATTCATCCTGGTTGGTGCCGGGCGTGAAGCGCCCCCGCAGTGCGAAGCCTTCGGTTTCGAGCGCAATCAACGCAGCGGCGATCTCATCCGGCTCGAGGCCCAGCGGTAGCGCGAGCGCGGTCTGGGTGACCGGACCCAGGCCCTCCAGCCGGCCGCGCAGAATCTCGGCCAGCGCTTCGTCCGGCGACCACACGCGCTGCGCCTGCTCGGCCGGCGGCTCGATGTCGGGTGCGCGCTGTGCACCGGGCCACAAAGTGTGGAACTGCGCCAGCCGCTCCGCCGCGATCCACAGCATCGCGTGTGACGTGTCCAGACGCGTCACGCGTTTCTCTCGCGCCAGCGCTGCCAGCCAGTCATCCCATTCGGGCACGGCTTGCGCCTCCGGCGCGGTCAGACAGCCAAGCCACAGCAGCGCGTCGTGCAGTTCTTCGGCATTCGCCGGATCCGGCCAGGCTTCGTTCCGCACCCGCGCGATCGCATCCGCATCCAGTCGCCCAAGCTCCGCCGCACTCTCTGGGGCCATCCATCTTCGTGCCATGACCGCCTGCGTGCGCCGCTCCTCCAGCGGCGCGTCGTCGAGGAACGCGTAGGGGCGGGCCGAGAGAACTTCGAGCGCGAGCGGCGAGGGTTGGGTCAGGTCGCAAGCCACTACCCGGATTTCGCCCGCTTCGAGCCGGGCCACCAGCCGTTCCAGCCCGCTGATATCCATCGCGTTATGCAGGCAGTCTGAGATGGTCTGGTTGGTCAGCGGATGGTCCGGTATCTCCCGCTCGCCCACCAAATTCTCAGCGCAGGCGAGTTGGTCGGGGAACACCGCCGCGATCAGGTCCTCGGCTTCCATGCGCGCAAGCTGCGGGGCGACTTTCTTGCCGCCGCGAAAACGCGGCAAGGCCAGCGCAACTCCCGCCACCCAGCGCCAGCGGGTGGCGAACATCGGCGCATCCAGCAAGGCCTGGATCAGCAGCGGTTTGACAGTTTTCGCGCTGAGATAGCGAGCGACCTCAGCCAGCTCGAAGCTATGGGAGCCGGTGAGCGACAGCACGATGTTGTCCTCGGTGGCGGCCGCCTGAAGTTCGAAGTTGAACTTGCGGCAGAAACGCTTGCGCAATGCCAAGCCCCAGGCGCGATTGAGCCGACTGCCAAACGGCGCATGCAAAACGAGTTGCATGCCGCCCGCTTCGTCGAAGAAGCGTTCCAGCACTAACGTCTCTTGCGTGGGCAGGCAGCCTAGCGCGGCGTGCGCAGCGCGCAGGAATTCGATCAGTTGCTCGGCAGCGGGGTCGGTCAGTCCGATCTCGCCGGTCAACCAGCGTTCCGCGGCGGCGCCCGTGGGGTCGGAACGTAGCCGTGCCGCAATTGCCGCCCGCAGGCGTGAGACGGACGCAGACAACTCGTCACTGCGCCCGGGCGCCTCGCCGAGCCAGAACGGGATGGTCGGCGGCTGGCCGTGTGCATCCTCCACCCGCACGATGCCGCGTTCGATGCGCATGATACGATAGGCGGTGTTGCCGAGCTGGAATATGTCGCCGGCCAGGCTCTCGACGGCGAAGTCCTCGTTGACGCTGCCGATCGTCTGGTTCTCGGGCTCCAGCACCACCTGATAGTCGGCGGTGTCCGGTATCGTGCCGCCAGATGTCAACGCCGTCAGTCGCGCGCCGCGCCGCCCACGCAGCACGTGGTTGATTGCATCATGATGGATCAGCGCGCCGCGTCGCCCGCGTCTGGTGCTGAACCCTTCGGCCAGCATGTGCACGACATCGGTGAAATCCTCACGTGCCAGATGGCGATACGGCCACGCGCGCCGCATCCGGTGGTACAACGCCGCCTCCGGCCAGTCCCGCGCCGCGACTTCCGCAACGACCTGCTGCGCGAGCACGTCGAGTGGCTGGTCCGGTATGGTCAGTCGATCGAGCTCGCCGCGGCGCACGCTATCCAGCAGCGCCGCGCATTCCACCAAGTCATCGCGCGAGAGCGGAAACAGCCGTCCCTTCGGCGTGCCATCGACCGCATGACCCGAGCGCCCGACGCGTTGCAGGAAGCTGGCGATCGAACGCGGCGAGCCGAGCTGGCAGACCAGATCCACATCGCCGATATCGATGCCGAGCTCGAGCGATGCGGTTGCCACCAGCGCCTTCAGTTGTCCTTGCTTCAGCCGCTGCTCAGCGGTCAGCCGCTGTTCCTTGGCTAGGCTGCCGTGATGCGCGGTCACCGCCGTCTCGCCAAGCCGCTCGGATAATTGGCGCGCCACGCGTTCCGCCATGCGTCGCGTGTTGACGAACACGAGCGTGGTGCGATGCGCCTCGATCAGCCGCACCAACTGGTCATAGACCTGTTGCCAGACCTCGGCCGACATCACCGCTTCCAGCGGCGACCCAGGCAGCTCGAGGGCGAGATCGCGGGTCCGCTGATGGCCGGTGTCGATGATGGAGGCCTCGGCGGCGGGCGACCCATCCGGCGCCGCACCCACCAGCAGGTGCGCGATCTCCTCGATCGGGTTCTGTGTCGCCGACAACCCGATCCGCAACAGCTTGTCGCCGCACAGCGCGGCTAGGCGTTCGAGCGACAAGGCCAGATGGGCGCCGCGCTTGTTCGGCGCCATGGCGTGGATCTCGTCGATGATCACTGTCCGCGTCGTGGCCAGCATGGTGCGGCCGGACTCGGAGCCGAGCAGGATGTAGAGTGATTCCGGCGTGGTGACGACGATGTGCGGCGGGCGGCGACGCATGCGATCCCGCTCACCGGGGGGAGTGTCTCCCGTGCGCACCCAGGTGCGGATCTCGATATCGGGCAATCCGCGCTCGCGCAGCGCCGCTCGGATGCCTTGCAGCGGGATTTCCAGGTTGCGGTGGATGTCGTTGGATAGTGCCTTTAGCGGCGAGACGTAAACCACGTGCGTCTGGTCAGTGAGCCGGCCCTCCAGCCCCTCACGCAGCAACGCATCGATCGCGGCCAGAAAAGCAGCCAGCGTCTTGCCGGATCCTGTCGGCGCGGCAATCAAAGTGTGCCGGCCGCCCGCGATCGCCGGCCACGCCTGAGCCTGGGCCGGCGTCGGCGTCGCAAACCGGTCGGCGAACCATGCCGCGACCGCCGGATGAAACAGGGTTGCTGGATTCATGGTGAGGAGATCGCGAACATAAGGGGACAGGCTACCTCGAAATCAACCGGCGATCGAGACATGGCACGAGATTGGCTCCGCATCCATTGTGTCACAGAACGGGGCAGACGCGTCCGAGCGACTGCTGCCGGCGGGCAAGGAGCGCGTCGGGTTTTCCGAACCATCGAACGAACTGCATATTGCTGAGGATTGGCGCTTGATGACTTGCCGCAGCTTAATGAGCAACGGATTGAAACACAGTTGTCCCGCCACTGCGTTGGCGGCTCCCCACCGATCCATCTATCCGGCCGTTCCGCGGCGGGGCCGGTATTATCAGTTGAGATTACCTCCTGACGCTCGACTTTACTTGCGGTTGGTGCACCCCGCCCCGATCGCCAGCATTACCTGCCGCCGGATCATTCCAAGCTGGTCCGCTGTTATCGCCGAATGCGTCGGCGAAAGCCGCTGCGCCGATGTCGTCGCCGCGCAGTGCGACAGCGCCCAGCAGCGTTTGGCGCAGCCGTTCTCGGGGCTCGGCTCGATCGCCACCGCCAGATCGGGGATGGCGAGCCGGGCGTCGTCGGTCAGCGGCACCAGGATGACGTTGGGATAGGATCCATCAAACAGCACGTCGTCCTCGATGACGACGGCCGGACGCTGCTTGTTGGGCTCCTTGGGCAGAACATCGCGACAATCGGCCACGACGATGTGTCCGGCCCGGAACCGCCCCAATGTCAGTCCTCGGGGGTCGGCAACCCGCCCCAGTCCTCGTAGAATCCGCGGGCTTCCACTGACTGGCCGATATATGCACCGCGGCGCTTTGCCGGCGGATGCGTTCCCCTCGCACGCGTTCGGTGGCCTGCGAAGCCAGTAGTCGCAGGTAGCTCGACAAACCCATGTGATGGTGCTGCGCCTCTTCCTCCAGCACATCCTTCACGTTATCGTCCAACCGGACCGACACCGGCATAACCATCAGGGTTCCCGTAGGCGGGTTCCAGCGCCAGAGGTTATGGCACGCCGGCTTCCGCACGTGCCGGGACGCGGCTACAGTGCCGTCTGATCGCAGGCCGGACTGCCTGCAACCAACAGAAAACCGGGAGGACGCTGACGATGGCCGCTGACATGACCCGCAAACAATTTCTGACCAGTGCGGCCGCAGCTGGCGCAGCGGGTCTCTTGTCGCGGCCAGTGCGGGCGGCGCCAAAATTTGTGATCAAATTCGGCATCGATCTGGTCGCCGATCACCCGACCACCAAGCACGTCGTTGCCGCGGGTGATCAGATCAAAGCCGCAACCAATGGCGAAGTCGTCGTCCAGGTGTTTCCGAGCAACCAACTCGGCGACGACACGCACATGCTGTCGGGCGTGCGCGTCGGAGCGATCCAGATGATGGGAATCGGCGACAACATTCTCGCGACGCTGGTGCCGAGCGCGGCCATCGACAACGTCGGCTTCGCCTTCAAGGACGCTGAGACGGCCTGGAAAGCGCTCGACGGCTCGGTGGGCGAGATAGTGCGCGCCGACATCGAGAAGACGCGGCTGCATCCCATGACGCGCATCTGGGACGAAGGCTTTCGTGAGATCACCTCCAGCACCAAAGCGATCAACACACCCGATGACCTGCACGGCTTCAAGATCCGGGTGCCGCCGAGCCCGATCTCGCAGTCGCTGTTCCAGCACCTAGGGGCGGCACCGGTCACGCTGAATGTGGCGGAACTTTATACGGCACTACAGACCCGCGTGGTGGACGGGCAGGAAAATCCGCTTGGCTTGATCGAGGACCAGAAATTCTATCAGGTGCAGAAATACTGTTCGATGACCAGCCACATGTGGGTCGGCTACTGGATGATCATGAACGACGCCTTTTGGAACCGCTTGCCCGAGGGCCACCGCAAAATCGTCGCCGACGCGTTCGATGCACAGGCGCTCAAGCAGCGCCCCGAGAACGAGGCGCTCAACAATTCGCTCGAGAGCGAGCTCACGAAGCAGGGCCTGACTTTCAACAAACCGGAGCTCGCCCCGTTCCGTAAGGTGCTGGTGAAATCCGGCTTCTACAAGCTATGGCAGGGCAAGTTTAATCCCCAACTGTGGTCGGCGCTTGAGCAGAACACCGGCTCGCTGACCTGAGATGGCCGGCATCTCGGTGCCGCGCCCCGCTTCGGCGGGCTGGCTCGGTAGCGTCGAGCGAGCGATCGACCTCACATGCGAGATTGCCGCCGCTGCCCTCGTGCTGATCGAGATCGGCATCCTGTTCGCCGGCGTGATCTGGCGCTATGCGCTGAACAGCCCTCTGCTATGGGTCGATGAGCTCGCGGAGATGCTGTTCCTCTGGCTGGTCAGCCTCGGCGCCGTGATCGCGCTGCGGCGGTCAGAGCACATGCGCATGACAGTCGTCGTCGCGCGGCTGCCCCCTCGTGTGCAAAGTGCCGTTGCACGCCTCTCGGGGCTGATCGTCGCGGTGTTCACCTCCACGCTGCTGGTGCCCGGGTTCGGCTACATGCAGGAGCAGCAGGCGATCACCACACCGACGCTGCAGATTCCTGGATCGTGGGAGATTGCCGGGCAACTCGTCGCGCTGGCAATCATGCTGCTGGTCGCGCTGCGGCAGCTTTTCGAAGGCGCGACTCGGCAGGAACTGCTGATCACACTTGGCATCGGCTTTGTCACCGCCATCGGATTGTGGTTGCTCGAGCCGGTTTTCCAGAATATCGGCAATGCTGACCTGGTCATTTTCTTCGTCGGCATGGTAGGCATTTGCATTGTGGGCGGCGTGCCGATCGCGTTCGCCTTCGGTATCGCTACCGTTGCCTATTTCTTCTACACCTCGACGATTCCGATCTCGATCACCATCAGCCAGATGGACCAGGGCATGTCGTCCATCGAGCTGCTGGCGGTACCGATGTTCGTGGTCCTCGGTCTGCTTCTGGAGATGACCGGGATCGCGCGCGCGCTGGTTGATTGTCTGAGCGCGCTGGTGGGCAATTTTCGCGGCGGCCTTTCCTATACACTGATCGGCGCGATGTATCTCGTTGCCGGGATTTCGGGATCGAAAGCGGCGGATCAGGCGGCGATCGCACCAGTGCTGCTGCCGGAGATGAAACGGCGGGGCGAGGCACCGGGCGAACTGGTGGCGCAGCTCGCCTCTTCGGCGGCAATGACGGAGACGATTCCGCCAAGCCTCGTGCTGATCGTTGTCGGGGCGGTGACCGGCGTTTCCACCTCGGCGCTGTTCACCGGCGGGTTGCTGCCGGCGGCGGTGGCTGCCGCGGCGCTGGTGCTGCTGATTTTCTTTCGCAGCCGCGGTGAAAAGCCGCGCGGCGAGCCCGTCGGTGCCGCGCAGGTTGGCCGCCTGTTCATCGTCGCTATTCCCGCGCTGGTGTTGCCGTTCCTGATCCGCTACGCGGTTCTTGCCGGCATCGCAACGGCTACTGAAGTGGCGACGGTCGGCACCGTTTATTCCGTCCTGGTCGGTCTCCTGATTTATCGCTGTTTCGATTGGCGGGCGGTGCTGCCGATCCTGGTCGAGACGGCGGCGCTGTCTGGCGCGATTCTGCTGATCATCGGCGCCGCCTCCGCGATGGCGTGGGCGTTGACCCAGGCCGGTTTTGCCCAGTCGCTCGCCGACATCATGGGCAGCCTGCCCGGCGGCAAGACGGGCTTCCTTGCGGTCTCGATTGTCCTGTTCATCGTGCTGGGCAGCGTACTGGAGGGGCTGCCGGCAATGGTGCTGTTCGGGCCGCTGTTGTTCCCGATCGCCCAGCATGTGGGCGTGAACGTTGTGCACTACGCGATCGTCGCCATCCTGGCGATGGGAATCGGGTTGTTTTCGCCGCCCTTTGGCGTCGGCTTCTACCAGACCTGTCTCATTGGTCGGGCAACCAGCGATGAGTCGATCGGGCGGATCTGGCCCTATATGGCCGTGCTGGTCGTGGCGCTGATTATCGTGGCCGCCGTTCCTTGGCTATCGACTGGATTCCTCCACTGATCCCAGGCCTACTCCGCCGCCTGCTTCCGGCGTGACGGCGCGCCACGCTTGGGCTTGGTCGCGCGCCTTCGAGGCGCGGCTTTTTTCTTCTTCGCAGTCTTCCGGGCCGGGCTCTCAGCGGGCGCCGGCGGCGATGCGGCGGCCTTCGCCCCAGCCCGGCTGCTGCGCGCCTGCTTGCGTGCCGCCGCGCCTCGCGGCTTCAGTGTCTTGCCCTTTTCCAGCAGCAGACCCAACGCATCGTCCAGCGTCACGTCTTCCATGGCCGTCCCACGCGGCACGTTGGCGACCTGATTGCCGTGCTGAACGAACGGGCCAAACCTTCCCTTGCGCACCGCGACCGGCTGCCCGTCGCCCGGGTGCACCCCCAGCGTGCGGACGCTCGCCATCTTCCGCGCCACCAGATCGACCGCCCGATTGAGGCCGATCGAGAGCACGTCGTCGTCGCGGTCGAGCGACGTGTAGATCGCCCCCATGCGCACGAACGGGCCGAACCGTCCGATCCCGGCCTCGATCGGCTCGTGCGTCTCGGGGTGAAGGCCGATCACCCGCGGCAGGTTGAGAAGCGCGATCGCCTGCTCAAGCGTGATCTGCTCGCCGTCCATCCCCCGCGGCAGCGACGTGCGCTTGGGCTTCGGCGCCTTCTTATCCGCACTCGGCTCCCCCTGCTGCACGTAGAGCCCGTAGGGGCCGCGGCGCACCGTGATCTCCTCGCCCGTCTCAGGGTGCTGGCCAAGGACGCGGATCCCGTCTTTCAGCGTCTCGCCTGACTCCTCGCCGTTCTCGATCGCCAGCCGACGCGTGTACTGGCAGGCCGGGTAGTTGGAGCAGCCGATGAAGCTACCGTAGCGCCCTAGCTTCAGGCCGAGCCGCCCATTACCGCAGGCCGGACAGGCACGCGGGTCGGAGCCGTCCTCGCGGGCGGGAAAGAAATGCGGTCCCAGCTCCTGATCCAGCGCGCTGATCACGTCGCTGATCTTCAGGTCCTTGGTCTGCTCGACCGCGCGCGAGAACTCCTCCCAGAAGGCGCGCATCACCGCGCGCCACTCGGTCTCGCCGGCGGCGATGTCGTCGAGCTTCTCCTCCATCTGCGGCGGTGAAGCCGGCCTCCACGTAGTGCTCGAAGAAGCTCACCAGGAAGGCGGTGACCAGCCGGCCGCGGTCCTCAGGAATGAAGCGGCGCTTTTCCAGCCGCACGTATTTGCGGTCCTGCAGCACCGAGATGATCGAGGCATAGGTGGAAGGCCGGCCGATACCGAGTTCTTCCAGTTTCTTGACCAGGCTCGCCTCGGAATAGCGCGGCGGCGGCTGGGTGAAATGCTGCAGCGCATTGACCTGGCCGCGCCCTAGCGGATCGTGCTCGGCCATCGGCGGCAGCATGCGGCTGTCTTCCTCCTCCGCCGCGTCGTCCTGGTCCTCGCGATACAGCTTGAGGAAGCCATCGAACGCCACGGTCGAGCCGGTGGCGCGCAGACGCTGACCCGCGCCGTCGGTCACATCGACGGTCACCTGATCGAGCTCGGCCGATTGCATCTGCGAGGCGACCGCGCGCTTCCAGATCAGCTCATACAGCCGGCGCTGGTCGGCGTTGAGGAAGCGGGCGACGCTGTCCGGCGTGCGGCTCACATCGGTCGGCCGGATCGCCTCGTGCGCCTCCTGCGCGTTCTTTGTCCGGCTGGTGTATTCGCGCGGCGCGGCAGGCAGGTAGTCGGCGCCGTTTACTGCCTTTACGTGGTCGCGGATGGCGAACACCGCCTCGCGCGCCATCTGCACGCCGTCGGTGCGCATATAGGTGATCAGCCCGACGGTCTCGCCCCCAACCTCGACGCCCTCATAGAGCTGCTGTGCGACCCGCATGGTCTGCTGGGCGCCGAAGCCGAGCTTGCGCGAAGCCTCCTGCTGCAGGGTAGAGGTCGTGAACGGCGGCGGCGGGTTGCGCTTGACCCGCTTGCGCTCCACCGATTCGACGTGGAAGCGGCCGGCTTCAAGCCGCTGCTTGGCGCGGAGGGCCGCCTCTTCGTTCGACAGATCGAACTGATCGAGCTTCTTGCCTTCGAGCCAGGTCAGCCGCGCGGTGAACGGCGCACCGGCCGGGGTGGTGAACTCGACCTCGACGGTCCAGTACTCGCGCGGGCGGAAGACCTCGATCTCGGCTTCGCGCTCGCAGATCAGTCGCAGCGCCACCGACTGCACCCGCCCGGCGCTGCGGCTGCCCGGCAGCTTGCGCCAGAGCACCGGCGAGAGGGTGAACCCCACCAGATAATCGAGCGCGCGGCGGGCCAGATAGGCCTCGATCAGCGGCTGGTCGAGCGCGCGCGGTGCCGCCATCGCAGCACGAATGGCGCTGCGGGTGATCTCGTTGAAGCTGATTCGCTGGACATCGACGCCCTTCAGCGCGTGCTTCTCGTCCAGCATGTTGCGCACGTGCCAGGAAATCGCCTCGCCCTCGCGATCGGGGTCGGTGGCGAGATAGAGCGTGCGCGCGCCCTTCAGCGCCTTCGCGATGGCGCCGACCTGCCGTTCGCCGCGGGCGTCCGACTCCCAGTCCATGGCGAAGTCCTGCTCGGGACGGACCGAGCCGTCCTTGGGCGGCAGATCCCGCACATGCCCGAAGCTCGCCAGCACGGTGTAGCGGTCACCGAGATAGCGGTTGATGGTTTTGGCCTTGGCGGGGGATTCGACGACGACGACGTCCGGCATATTGTCCTAATGCACCTGCCAGGTGGCCCTTTAGAAGGGCGAATGCCCGGACAGCAGCGCCACCCGGTGTCCCGGCAGGGTTTCGATGCGTCCGGCGAGTTCTAGTTCCAAGAGCGCCGCCATGACTGCGGCGGCAGAGAACTGGCAGCGGCGCACGAGGTCGTCAACCGCCGTGGGCGACGGGCCGAGCAAATCTGTCACACGGGCGCGGACTTGCGCCAGGTCCTTTGGCGTCTCGTGGTGATCGTCCTCAGGCTCGGGCGCCGGCACGGGCGGCTCCGCAAGGCCGGCAAACAGCGGGTCTCGCGCGAGCCCCTGCAGGAGCGGATGGTCCGGCAGGTTTGCCAGCACGTCCGCGGCGCCTTCCGTCAGATGAGCCCCCTGCCGGATCAGGTCGTTCGACCCGCGCGAACGCGGATCGAGTGGGGAGCCCGGCACGGCGAACAGCTCACGCCCCACTTCCTGAGCCAGCCGGGCGGTGATCAGGCTTCCCGAGCGCGGTGCCGCCTCGATCACGATGACCCCGAACGAAAGTCCGGCAATCACGCGATTGCGCCGAGGGAAATGGCGGGACTGAGGCACAGTGCCGAGCAGCGCCTCGGTGACCACTGCCCCGCTTTCGGCGATCCGGCGCTGCAGATCCGCGTGCTCCGGCGGATAGGGCTCATCGAGGCCGCCTGCCACCACCGCGACGGTGCGACCCGTCAGTGGATTTTCCCCTTCCCCACGCGCCCCGAGCGCACCCGTATGCGCAGCAGCGTCGATACCGCGGGCGAGGCCCGAGACCACCACCAGACCGCCGCCGCCAGCTCTTCGGCCAGGGTCTCGGCAATACGGAGCCCATTCGCCGAGGCGTTTCGGCCACCAACCAACGCGACCGCACGGCCGGCGAGTATTGCCGGATCGCCGAGCATGAACAGGACGGGTGGGGCATCGTCGAGCAGGGCGAGCAGCGGCGGATAATCCGGCTGATCCAGGACCAGCATCTGGCCACCCAGCCTGCTGAGGCGCTCCAACTCGCGCTCGGCGTCGCCGGCCGATGGGATGACCGGGGGTGCTGCCCGACCGCCGGCGCGGGCGAGCCCAGGCAATGCCGCCAACGCCGCAGCGGCAGAGTGGTAACGTCGCAGCAGCCTGCGATAGGTGATCGGACCGACACCCTCGGCCTGGGCCAAGCGCAGATGGTCGCGCGCAGCGTCGAAGCCGGGCTGTCGGCGCATCAAGGTTTTTCCTTCGCTTCCGCGCTAGCGGCCGATTTTGGGCTCGGTGCCGGCAAGCAGGCGGCGAATGTTGGCGTGGTGGCGGGCATACACCAGCACGGCTAGTACCAAAGAGAGCTTAACGACGCCGGCGTCCGCCAGCGCCCAGGCGAACAGCGGAGCCAGCCCGAGCGCCGCCAGCGAGGCGAGTGAGGACGTGCGCGCTAGCCCCGCGGTCACGAGCCAGGTCGCGCAGGCGAGCAGACCCACCGGCCAGGCAGCCGCGAGCAGCACACCGAGCGCAGTCGCGACGCCTTTGCCTCCGTGAAAGCGGAGCCAGACTGGGGCAAGATGGCCGAGCACCGCCCCGCCTCCGGCCCAAAGACCAGCCAGCGGCCCGCCGAGCCATGCGGCAAGCAGCACCGCTGCTGCACCTTTGCCGCCGTCGAGCAGCAGCGTTGCCGCTGCGAGGTCGCGCCGTCCCGTCCGCAACACGTTGGTTGCACCGATATTTCCGGAGCCGATCCCGCGAATATCGCCGAGCCCCGCTGCCCCGGTGAGCAGCAGTCCGAACGGGATGGAGCCGAGCACGTATCCGAGGAGGACGAAGGCCGGAGTCATTGCGAGCGATAACAACCCGTATCGGCGGACCAGCGCGTGGTGGGCGACCAGCCGAGCCGTTCCCGCGCCCGCGCATGGCTGACGGGGGATGCGCGTGGGAAGTCAATATAAAGCCCCGGGTCCTTCAGCGCGATGCGTGTACCGTACAGACCCTCCAGCCGTGAAACTGTCGGTTCCGTCGCGAACGTGTCGCCCGCGGCAAGGAAGAACGTCTCGCAGTCAACATAGTCTGCCAACGCAACAGCAGCAGCAAAACCCCGCGCGCAGTCCTCTGGGCTTACATAAGCGCAGAGATACGGCCTTGGCTCGCTGCGTCCTTCGGGTGCATCGCGTCCCGCCATGAAATCAGCCATTTCGGGAAAGGCGACCAGGCATGGCCGCAGCACCAGCACTTCCAGCCCGCGCCTTGCGTACGCCTCGGCAATCGCCTCGCCGCACCGCTTGCTCAGCCCATAGGCGTCCGACGGCCGTAATGGATGCTCCTCATCGACCGGCAAATAGAGGGGCGGCATCGTGGGATTCGACCGGTCGAGGCCGGTCACGGAATTGCTCGAGCAATGCACCACGCGCCGGACCCCTTCACGCCGGCAGGCCTCGAACAGGTTCCAGGTGCCGATGGCGTTCACCTGCATGGTGAGCGCATCGTCCGTGGCGAAGGAGCGGTCGATGGCGCCGAGATGCACCAAGACCTCGCAACCGGCAATCGCGGCGCCCAGTGCGTCCAGGTCGCGCAGGTCCACCTGACGGAACCCGGGCGGCGGGTCCGGCGGCACCGTTACGTCGAGTATCCGGACGTTGTGGCCGGTCAATGCCCACACAGCGTAACGACCAAGCCGGCCCAGTCCGCCGGTGACTGCAACCAGCACCTCATCCTCCCTTACTCGCCGGCGGGGTTCTTGCCCGCCGTCGCGGTCCGGTGCAAGCCGCGGCATCTGCCGTCGCCGGCGGCAGAGTGCATTGAAGGCAAGCAAAGTTCCGCCCGCTGCGGAGCCAAACGGCCGGCGGATGAAACCATCGGCCAATGGTTTCCTGGCATGAGGGTTGCGTATCCCGCGATCTCGGCCATACCGTGCGAGGACAAGTCCGGGCGGGCGGGTCGCGACAGCCGGTGCAGACGGCGGCAACAAGGGGGCGGGCCATGACGGATGCAACGGCGGCCGGCGATGCGGCCGGTCCGGTCGTGCAGCTGGAGCACGTTTGGAAATCCTTCGGTCACACCGAGGTTCTGACCGACGTTTCCTTGTCGGTTCGCAAAGGCGAGGTGGTCTGCATCATCGGCCCGTCCGGGGCGGGAAAATCCACCCTGTTGCGCTGTATCAACCATCTAGAGCCGATCAACGACGGCACCATCTGGTTCGATGGGCATCCGGTCTATCGTTACAAGCTGAACGGCAAAACCGTAGTGGACCCCGAACGCCGGATCGAGCAGATCCGAGCGCAGATCGGCATGGTGTTCCAGGCGTTCAATCTTTATCCGCACCTGACCGCGATCGGCAACATCATCGAGGCGCCGGTGCATGTGCTGCGCCAGTCGGCCGAGCAGGCGCGCTCGCAGGGCATGGCTCTGCTGGCGAAGGTCGGGTTGAGTGAGAAGGCGCTCTCCTACCCGCACCAGTTGAGCGGCGGCCAGCAGCAGCGTGTCGCGATCGCTCGCGCGCTGGCGATGAACCCGAAGCTCATGCTGTTCGACGAGGCGACCTCGGCGCTCGACCCGGAGCTGGTGGGCGACGTGCTGCGGGTCATGCGCCGGCTGGCTGCGGAGGGCATGACCATGGTGGTGGTAACGCATGAAATGGGCTTCGCCCGCGACGTGGCCGACCGGGTAATATTCATGGACAATGGCGCGATCGTCGAGGAAGGGCACCCGAGCGACGTGTTCACGGCGCCACGCAGCCCGCGGACCCGCCAGTTCCTGCAATCGGTCCTGGACCGCAACACCGCGGCCGAGGAGTCTGTGTGACCCGCACCGGCGCGGGAGACCGCCGGACACAACTCAAACAGTGGAGGCACTAAAATGAACAACGACCAAGGCGACGCAACCGCGACGGAAGCGCCCGGCCTGGGACGACGCGGTCTGCTTCGCTCCGGCGCGGCCGGCGGGGCGGCGACGCTGCTGGCGGCGGTCGGCGCGACGCCGGCACAGGCTGCAGCGCCGGTCGAGATCGATACCGATTTCGCCGATTTCGTGATGCCGAAATTCTCCTGTGACGGATCATCGACGCATGGCTGAAGGCGCGCGGCACGCGCGAGCAGGTGATCATCGCGACCAAGCTTGGCAGCGACATGGGGGAGGGGAAGAAGGGACTGTCGCGGGCGTATATGCTGCGCGCGGTGGAGGACTTGCTGCGTCGGCTGCAGACCGACTACATCGACCTCTATCAGTCCCACCGGGACGATCCGGACACGCCGATGACCGAAGTGCTGGAGACGTACCAGCGCCTGATCGAGCAAGGCAAGGTGCGGGCGATCGGCGCATCCAATTTCACCGCCGCACGGCTTGCCGAGGCGCTGGAAACCAGCCGCAAACATGGCCTGCCCCGTTATGAGAGTCTGCAGCCCCTCTACAACCTTGCCGAGCGGCCTGCGTTCGAGGGCGAGTTGGATACGCTGTGCCGGCGCGAGCAGATCGGCGTGATCAGCTACTACTCGCTGGCGAGCGGCTTCCTGACCGGAAAGTATCGTTCCGAGGCGGACCTTGCAGGTCGCGCGCGTGGCGCCGGGGCGGGCAAATACCTGAACGAACGCGGGCTGCGCATCCTGGCGGCGCTGGACGACGTGGCGGCGCGCCATCACGCCACGCCGGCGCAGATCGCGCTAGCCTGGCTGATCGCGCGACCCGCGATCACAGCGCCGATCGTCAGCGCGACCAGCCCTGAGCAATGGGCGGAGCTGGCGACGGCGCCGGAGATCAAGCTCGATAGCGAGGCGATCGCTCAGCTCGACCAGGCGAGCAGTTGACCCGGAGCGATCCGCATCTGCGCTCCCGAGGGTAACGGTACCCGCTACAAACCCTTTTCGACCATGTCGAGCAGTCGTTGCCCGATCTCCTCCGTCTGTTTGCGAGAAAGCCGCCGCAGCGGTCCGTCGATGGTGAGCATGGCAAGGCCGCGTACCGCGGCCCAGGCCAGGTACTCGGCGCCAGGACGACGTTCAGCGGGCAGAACGCCAGCCTCAACGAGGCGGTCCAACGCAACGTTCAGCAACTGAAATGGGTTGAGCCCGCTATTGCCGGCCTTGGCCGGATCCGCGGTACCCGGCGCGGCGTCAGGTATCGCCCACGCCGTGCGGTACAACCCCGTCTCCTCCCGCGCGAACCTGAGATAGCCAATGCCGATGGCGCGCAGGCTCGCACGCGCGTAATCGGCGGCGTTCCGGCTACATTGTACGCGAGCCAGTTCGGTCTCCATCGCGACGGCCAGCGCCGACAACGCAGCCGAACGAACCGCTTGCAGCAGCTCATGGCGATTGGCGAAGTGCCGGTACGCGGCATTCGGCACGACACCGGCCCGACGCGTCACCTCCCGGAGCACCACGGCATCGGCTCCACCGCTGCGCGCGAGCTCAATGCCGGCGTCCACCATTGCGCGCCGCAGGTCGCCATGGCGGTATGTCCTGCGCGCTGTTGCCCTGATCGCCGGCCGTGCTCTCATTGCTGTGATGTGGACACCGTCCACTTCATATGCTATGCATAGTGGACGCTGTCCACAATGGCAAGCGTCCAACCCCGAGGAGGAGAATCATGCAACTCCAACCCTACCTGTTTTTCGACGGACACTGCGAAGAGGCGATCGGCTTCTACCGCAGCGCACTCGGCGCCGAGGTGCAGATGCTCATGCATTTCAAGGATAGTCCGGACCCCAATATGCGCCAGCCAGGGTCTGAGGACAAAGTGATGCATGCAGCCCTTCGGATCGGCGATACGGTAGTGATGGCCTCCGATGGTCGATGCATGGGTCAGCCGAATTTCCAGGGTTTTGCGTTGTCGCTCACGGCGGCAAACGAGGCGGAAGCCGACAGGCTGTTCGGCGCCCTGGCGGATGGCGGTCAAGTGCAGATGCCGCTCGCCAAGACGTTCTTTTCACCGCGTTTCGGAATGGTCTCCGATCGATTCGGCGTATCGTGGATGATACTGGTCTCGGCCTGAGATTTGCAGCTCTACTGAAGCATCAGCCCCTGTGGCCGGATCAGCCCGTCCGGCACAGGGGCGAAGCCGCTCAGGTGCCGGCTCAGCGCATAGAGCCATGTCATGTGGAACAAGAACAGCATCGGGCGATCTGTCGTGTAGATTGCTGCCACCTGGTGATAGAGGTCCGCGCGCGCGGTGGGGTCGGTCGCCGCGCGCGCCTTGTCGAGCGCCGCCTGGAAATCGCGGCTGCAGTACTTCTCCCAGTTCTGAAAACCGTCACAGGCGAGGTATTGGGTGATGTTGAAATCCGGATCGGAGCGCCCGCTCCAGATCACCAGCCCGGCCTGATAGTCGCCGTGCTGGTAGGCGGCGATGTTGGCGTTGGTTTCGCCGGCCTCTACCTTGACGGTGATGCCGGCCTCGGCCGCCATCGACTGGATGATCTCGCCGATCTGCTTATCCAGCGGCGTATTCAGGACGCGCAGGCCGATCGTGAGATGCTCGACCCCGGCCTGGGCCAGCAGCGCCTTGGCGCGCGCCACGTCGCGCGGCGGCACCGGCAGCGCGGTGTTGAAATAGCGGCTGGTCGGCAGCTCCGACTGGTTGTCCGGCACAAAAAGGCCCGACGCCGCAACCTGGTTGATCACGTTGCGGTCGATCGTCGCTTCCAATGCGGCGCGAACGCGCGGATCATGCGCCAGCGGCGTGTCGGCACCCGCGCCGTTGCCCAGGTTGATCATCATTGCCTCGTAGCCGAGCGCGGTGGCCCGGGCGAGTTGCAATTGCGGGTTCTGCTGCACCTTGACGGCGTCGGTCGGTGCCATTTCCTCGATCATGTCGAGTTGGCCAGCCTGCAGGTTCACCAGGCGGACGCTGGAATCAGCGATCGGGTGGAACTCTATGCGGTCGATATGGATTGCGCCGGCATTCCAGTAACCGGGGAAGCGTTGCAGCGTGATGTGGTCCAGCGGCACCCGCTCGACGAAGCTGAACGGACCGGCGCAGACCGGACGGGTGAAGAAGTTCTTGTCGAGTTGTGCGATCACCTTCGGCGCTGCCATCATGCCGGCCCGGTCCGACAGCACCGCGATCAGCGGCGCATAGGGTTGCGACAGCTCCAGGCGCACGGTGTGCGGATCGACCACCTCCACCGAGGTGACCGGCTTCAGCTCCGCTTTGCGCAGGCTGTAGGGCGCGCTGTGATAACGCTCCAGGTTCGCCTTCACCGCGTCGGCGTCGAACGGCTCGCCGTCCTGGAATTGCACGCCCTGGCGCAGGGTCAGCGTGAGCGCGCGGGAATCGGGCGACCACGACCAGGCTGTGGCGAGCTGCGGGACAAAGTCGAGCTTCCCATCCAGGTCGATCAACTTGTCGCACAGGCTGGCGAATACGATACGCCCGGCAAACGTGCCGCCCTGTGCCGGATCGAGCGCGTCCGGATCGTCCTGCATGCCGATCCTGAGCGTGCCGGCGGCCTGCGCCGACGCGCCCGCCAGCAGCATCGCCGCGGCCAGTGCGGCGAGCGTCGTCCGTCGCATGATCGTCCCCCCCGCCGGGTGCATGTTTCGTGCGGGCGACGGTATCGCAATGGCACGATTGCCGTCCAGGTCAGGAGCTAGTGCCCCGTGTCGCTCAAACTGCGGCGTATCACCTGTAGAGCCAACTGACACCAGTCGTCCTTGATCCACCGCTCGGGTGGCACTCACTCATGCCGGAGCTCATGGCTGGGGCCGCCGTCCCACAGGGGGGCGCGCGCCACTAGCTGGAGCGGGGCCGAATCAGGACGGCGGGACTGGCGTGGGCCGGTCCCGTGGTGCTGTGTGGGTCCGTGGTATCGCAACTGGCACGGCCCCCTCCCGCATCGATCCGCTTCGCGGCTCGATCCTCCCGCAAGGGGAGGCGGCACGCGCTGTGGGCCAGGGGGGAAAGATGGGCGGGCCGGTGATGGGAATGGGACCGAAGTCTCGGCGGAGAGCTGGCTTAGCTTGCGGCTGAAGCGGCTGAACATGAGAGTGACGAGACTGCCGCCGTACTCGATGACAGCGCGGGACAGTTCGTCCCACGTCGCACGATCCATCTGCCCAGGTGCGATGCCGAGATCGAGGCAGATATCGACGAGGACGGCGCCGATCGGGCGGCGGCGGTCCTCGGCGGCGATTTGCTCGAGCGTGGGCGGGCTGGCGAGGCACGGATCGCCGGCCGGGTCGTGCTGCCTTGTGGCCGGGTCGGCGGCGCGCGGCTTGCGTGCGGACGGCGGGCGGCTGCGCGCAGGCTGCTGCAGGTCCTGGCCGCGGGCGGCGCGCTGGCGGAGCCTGTCTTCGAGCGCGGCGGCGCGGAGCAGGCCGCGCGCGATGCGGGCGAGGATCAGCGCGAGATCGGTGGTGGCGAAGGTGGTGACGACGAAGGCGAAGCAGGGGAGGAGATGCGGAGCGGCGCTGTGCTGGCGCAGCGTGTCGGCGAGATTCCTGCCGTAGGTGATGAGGGTGCGGAGGAGCCCGAGGACCTTGCCGATGCGAGGGGGCACGGCCCGATCAGGATCGGGTTGGAGGGCTTCGGCTGGTGCGGTGGCGGCGTCGAACACGAACGTAACAAGAACACAAAACGCGGACGATGTCAAGGAAAAATTTCCTGGGATAGTGGGTCAGTTTGAATCTCGGCTTTCGACCGAGCCTGTGTGAAAACGCGAGCGGCTATTTTTGGGAGAGGAAATTCTTCTATCTCCGAGTCCCGCGCTGGTCGAAGTCAGGTTTCCAGCGGGAGAAAATCCAAGTTAGCGCCCAAGTTGCGAGCGACCGAGGAAAACGCTTCTCCGCGTCCGTTACAATCGGGCGTTTTCACACAGCCTCGACCCAAAGCGGCGGTAGGGTGATCGCAGCGGCTACAAGCCGGGATGGGCCTAAAACGGACACACGGGACGCCCGTACAGGCTTCTTCGTTGCATCAGCCGCTGCGCACCAGACTCATGCACCGCAAATGCCCAATCTAATCAACGATTTACTCTTGGTGTGTGTCTTGATAAATGCGCAAGGAGAGGGTTCGATCTGCTGAGGCCTCTCTTCCGGGCAGCCTTCCGGTTCTGGCGTCATGGAGGTAGTTTGCGGCTGCTTCAAACTCGAAAACCGCCCGCGCGCGCCGCGATAAGGTCGCCAAATGCTTGTTTCGATGAGTTCCCGCACGTGCTATGATGGGGGTGTGCTACGGCCCGACTGCGCCGCACTGATCGAGTCCGCATAGAAGGACTGTACCATGTCAGTAACCACAGGAATGGTGGGCGGCGGCTTCTACAACCGCAACTCGACCCCACAGTGGGCGGCGTTGGACTTTGTCCTGCCATGGCTTGAGCAAGCCATTGCAGACATGCATTTGGCCGCTTCGCCGCCGACGATCGGGATCGCCGACTTCGGATGCTCCGAGGGTCAGAATTCGATCCGGTTTATGCAGCGCCTGGTCACGGCGTTCCGGTTGCGTACATCCAGGCCGATACAGACGATCCATAGCGATTTGCCAAGCAACGATTACGATTGGCTCCTGCGAAACCTCCGGTCCGAAGGGCAATCGGTCTTTGCCAACGATGTCTTTTCTGCCGTGATTGGCGGCTCGATGTACGATCGGCTGTTGCCGCCATGCTCCATTCATCTGGCCATGACGTTCAATGCAATCGGCTTCCTCAGCCGGAGGCCACTTGATCGCCTTCGCGACTACATCCTGCCGAATGGTCCAAGCATGCTCCGCGGCGTGGGCACAGTAACCTCTGAGGAAAGTACAGCGTTCGGAGCACAGGCGCTTGCGGATGCTGAGAGCTTTCTGCGGGCGCGAGCGGCAGAGTTGGTGCCTGGCGGAAAGGTTCTCATGGAGGTATTCGGCGCCGGGAGCGGCGCACGCGCGTGCGACGGATGCTACGATGCGTTGAACGATGCCGTGCTGGAGGTACTCGATGCCGGCTTGATCGACAGGCAAGGCTATGAAGCGTTCTACCAGCCGGTCTACTTCCGGCAGCTTGAGGAGCTCATTGCACCAGTTACCGCTCCCGGCGGCCCTCTTGCATCGCTTTTTCACTTGGAGCGGGCGGAGACGTACGAGGTCGCCGTGCCGTTCGTTGAAGAATTTTGCCGCACAGGCGACGTGGCAGCTTACGCGGAGAGCTACACCCGATTCTTTCGCGCCTTCACCGAGGCGGTCGTCAGCGCCGCCTTCCCTGTCGATCAGGACAACCGAGTCGTCGAGGAGATCTTCGCGCGCGCAGAGCGATTGATCAGAGAACATCCGGAACGCTATGAGTTCCGCTATATCTGCGTCGCGGCTCTCTTGACCAGGTGCGAGGATCACGCCTTGCAGTAGCGAGCCCATGGTTGAAACCTGCGCAGTCCGTTACGTCGGGAATCCACCCGTACGAGACGATGGCTCGGGTGGGTTGCTATTTGGCAAGCCTCACCGCTCCCTCATAAACGGTCCCTCTAGTCTTCATGGACTGGACCGTCTGGCACTGGTACATTGAGGGGCTATCCGCCGCGAGCCCAAAGCAAGCAGGGCATGGGCGATCGCCTGTCCCGCGGTGATCGCCGGAACTCCAGCGGCTTCGCTCATGCGCCCCGATGGGTTTCAACGTCCGCACCTCCCGCGGGCTTGTCTCCGCGCCGCTGCTCAGCACCGCGTTCAGCCAACGTGCGCTTGCAGGATCGGCGGCAGCGACTGGTTGTACTCGATTTCGACCGTGGCGTTGGTGGAGGGGACGAGAACGCCGAAGTGGCGCATCACAGCGGATCTTTGGCATCGATGAGGATGAACGCGATGCGGCACATCCCGGGGCCGCGATTGACCCACGCATGGTTCGTCGCCTGCATAACAACGACATCGCCCGCGGTCAGGTGCCGGGTTTCTTCGTCGAGCAGCAGATCGACCTCGCCCGCCAGGATCAGACCGAAATCGACCGTGCTGGTGCGGTGCATCCTTGGATGCCGTGGCGGGCGAGCCTTCGCGGCTTCCGCCTCCAGGCCGTGTTCCTCGATGGCGGCCCGCGGATTGACCGCGCGAACCGAGTCGCCGGTTGGCGGAATATCGAGAGCGCGGAAATAGACACCGCTCGCACCGGGGTGCAGGCCCGTCATCCTGGCCACGAAATCCTCGGTGCCGGAGCATTCCGCGGGGGACGTGTCGAGCACCCAGAGTGGCCAGTTGACGATCGGTCGGTCCGGCCGCGCCACCTTTTCGGCCGGACCGTCGTTGAGAAACACGGCCTTGCCCGTGGCGTCATGCGTCGTGACGATGCGGCGGATCGGTTTAAGGACGTCCCTTTGTTTTATCCCCTTTGCGCGGTTACCACTCGAAGCCTTTTCCAGAACCGATCCCGGCCAGTTCGCGGCTAGGACGCAATCGGCCTTAGTTAATTCAGCGCGGGGTGCAGGGGCCTCTCATGTCTGAGCCACAACATTCTCGAGCACCTCGCCGCGAACGAGGCGGTCGAGATTGCCGGCCACCGAACCCCAGCGCCGTTCGACCGCGCCGTCGGTGAAGCCCGAGCAGTGCGGCGTCATCAAGACGTTGGGTAATTCGTGGAACGGATATTCCGATGGCCGCCGCTGTGGCTCATCAGACGTGGGCTCGCGCGACCACACGTCGATCGCGGCGCCCCCAAGATGACCCTCCTTGAGCGCCGAAAACAACGCCGCCTCGTCGACGATCGGTGCACGCGCGACATTGATCAGGACGGCACCCGGTTTCATCAGCGCCAGGCGACGCGCGTCAATCAACCCTTGCGTCTCCGGCCCGAGTGCGCAGGCGATCAGCAATATGTCACACTCGGGCAGCATCCGGTCGAGGTCGGCCAGTGGATAGATCCGATCGGCCGGTCCCGCGACGGCGACTGGGCTGCGGTTGGCGGCAAGTACCCGGCAGTTAAGCCCAGCCGCGCGCGACGCCGCCTCACGGCCGATGCGGCCATAGCCGACGATACCAAGCGGCGGCCCATGACCTCGCCGCGCGGCTTGCCACCGTACATCTGACGCGCGGCCCACGAGCCGCCGCGAAATTCGCTGACGAGCTCGAACAGTCGATGGGTCAGAACCAGCATCGTTGTGATCGCGTATTCGGCGATCGCTGGCTCATGGCCGTAGACGTTGCAAACCGTGACCCCTTTTGGGATCGCGACAAGATCGACCTGGTCGAGCCCGGCCGACACCGATTGTAACACGCGCAGCCGCGGCGCAGGTGGGTAGTCGGTGCGCCAGATATGGCCGACGACGATCTCCGCCTCGGCGAGCAGCGGGATCAGTCGCTGGTGGTCGCGCTCATCGGCGAGGATTTCGGTGTCGAGCTTCGTCGTGACCCTGGCGAGGATGCGCGGCGCTACCGCGACGGCAAACCCACCGAGAAACAGGGTTTTCATGGGGTGTTCTCGTTCGCTTCATTCGATGGTGTCAAGGAGGTTCGAAATGTCGCTGGATCCTGATATACCGGCGCCGTTCCGCGAGGGCGAAATTTGGTTGGTTCAACCCAACGGCTACATTGCATGTTCGTCCAGCCGGGCCGCGCAGCTTACTCCGCTGCTCGCGCCGCGCAGCACCTCTATGTGCACTCGGTCGGTGTGGAGGTGGCAGGTCGCAGAACCGCCGCTTTCCATCTGTGGACGCCCCCTTCGTGGCAAGAGAAAACTTCGGGATTGTGGTGGCGCGTAGTCGGATGCTGCCATCTGTCCGGCCTGTGATGCAGCGATGGTCTGCTGCTGGCCTGTATGGGAGTTCGCGGGCCGGGTCCAAATCACCCAAAGCGTGCTCGAAGCACTGTGGAAAGCCCTGGTTTTCCCGACCCCGTCTCGCCGACTGTTGCGCCATACTCTCCTTCCGCTCGCCCTACGCCCTCGCGGTCGCGACCGGCTTACGCCGCCACGGCCGGAGCCTTGTAAACGCCGCCTTTGACCATCTGTGGACGCCCCCTTCGTGGCAAGAGAAAACTTCGGGATTGTGGTGGCGCGTAGTCGGATGCTGCCATCTGTCCGGCCTGTGATGCAGCGATGGTCTGCTGCTGGCCTGTATGGGAGTTCGCGGGCCGGGTCCAAATCACCCAAAGCGTGCTCGAAGCACTGTGGAAAGCCCTGGTTTTCCAGACCCCGTCTCGCCGACTGTTGCGCCATACTCTCCTTCCGCTCGCCCTACGCCCTCGCGGTCGCGACCGGCTTACGCCGCCACGGCCGGAGCCTTGTAAACGCCGCCTTTGACCAACAGCGCCCAGACCACGCGCGCCATCTTGTTGGCCAGCGCCACAGTGACCAGCATCTTCGGCTTGCGTGGCAGCATCTGTGCCAGCCATGACCCGGCAGGCGCGCCACGGAGACAGGCCTGTCGGATCACCGCGCTGGCCCCGAGGATCAGCAGGCGACGGATGGTTCGCTCTCCGCGCTTCGATACGGCGCCGAGCTTCTGCTTGCCACCGGTTGATTTCTGCAGCGGTGTCAGCCCCAGCCAGGCCGCGAAGTCGCGCCCGGCGCGGAAGCCGTCCGCGGCCGGCACCAGCGCGGTGATCGCCGTGGCGGTGATTGGTCCGACGCCCGGGATTGTCATCAGCCGTCGCGCGAGCGCGTCTTCCTTCGAGCGCCGATTAATTTCGGCATCCAGCTCCTTGATCTGTGACTCCAGCGCGGTGAAGGTGCCGATCAGTATTTTGAGAATAGTCCGTGCATTGTCGGGTAGAGTGGAGTTCCGATCGTCGACGTGAGCGATCAGGATTGCAGCGTGCGTGATGCCCTGGGGAAAGACGTAGCCGTATTCGGAAAGGTGTCCACGCAAGGCGTTGACGCACTGCGTGCGCTGATGCACCAGAAGGTCCCGGGCTCGGAACACGACGCCGTTGGCTCGCTGCTCCTCGTCCTTGATCGGAACAAAGCGCATGCTCGGCCGCTGTGCCGCCTCGCAGATTGCTTCGGCATCGGCCGCGTCGCTCTTCTGTCGTTTCACGAACGGCTTGACGTAGGCGGGTGGGATCAGGCGCACCGTGTGCCCCAGCTTGCTGATCTCACGCGCCCAGTGGTGCGAACCGGCGCAGGCTTCCATCGCGACGACACAAGGCGTTTGCGTCGCGAGGAACCCAAGTAGTTTCGCTCGTGTCAGACGCTTGCGGAACACCATTCGGCCGGCGGCGTCTGCGCCATGCGCTTGGAAGACGTGTTTCGCGATATCCAGTCCGATCGTGGTAGCCTGCTCCATGGACGCCTCCTTCAGGTGACAGTTCGACACCGCCACCTTGGCACACAGATGCCGTCGGGGGGCGTCCACCCCATCACCCAAAGCCGAAGTTCAAACTGACCCATTACCTTTCCTGGGAGGCAATTTTCAGGGGCGTGCCGGCGTGGGGTGGATCGCAGCGCTTGGGGTGGCAGCGGCGGGAGCCGGACCTCGGCGGCATCGGTTTGGGGACCGACACTCAGGCCAGCGAGCGCGACGGAGAGAGATTGTACCCCGCAGTATGAACGACTCAGGGCACTAGGGACCGAAGGCGGCGGCGTAATCCTGGGCAAACCCGACAATGTCTCGAGGTTGCTTGCCGGTTAGTTCCTGGACCGTCGAATGCACCGCGGCGGCTTCCCCACGTGCATAGTGCGCGTAGTCCTCGACCAAGCCCTCGACCTGCCATTCCGGCATGCCGCCGCTTCGCAGCGCGGCGGCAAATGCGTCGGGGGGAACATCGACGAAGGCAATATCCCGCCCGAGGGCATTACCGATGGCATGGGCAATCTCGGAATGCGTAATCGCTGCCGGTCCGGTGATCGTGTACGTTTTGCCAAGGTGCCCTGACTCGGTCATTACGACAGCCGCAACCGCTGCAATGTCGCGCACGTCAACCGCACTCACCCGTGCCTGACCAATCGGCGCGAAGAAGCGCCCGTCGCTCGCGATCGATGAACGAAACGCAAGAAGGCCCTGGAAATAGAGATTAGGGCGCAGGAAAGTGTAGCCGATCCCAAGCTCACGGATCTGCTGTTCGACTGCCGCATGATACCGCAGGAACCGGACGGGCGAAGACGCATCGGCAGCGAACTGCGAGAGCTTGACCACGTGTTTGACGCCGGCCGCGGCGGCGAGCTCGGCAAAGCGGATCTGCTGCTTCTCCGCGCCGGCCGATGATGGCGTCACGAGATAGGCACTGGTCGCCCCATCCAACGCCGCAGCAATCGCGGTGGTATCGTTGAAGTCGGCCACAACGATTGAGGCGGATGTTGAACCGAGGCGCGCTGCATCCACTTCTCGCCGCACCATCGCGCGGAGTGGCACATCCCTTTGTTCCAGTAGCCGCAAGAGAGTCGAGCCGGTATTTCCAGTCGCGCCGGTGACGAGAAACGTCTCAGCAGGAGCCATCGGCGTCTTCCCTTGGTGCGCTTATTCCGGTGGCTATTTTTCGGCCGGATGGTTGCCCACTCACTGACGTTGGCTGTGGTCCGCGTCGCCCATCAGCGCGGCCAGCGTCGGTTCCATCGCCGCTGCCATCTTCGCCTGCGCCGCCGCGTCGGGATGCAGCGGCGCGCCTGGAGGATCTTGCTTCGGGTCGAGAAACATGTCGCGATCCAGCCGGCCGTCCTTCATGAACAGCGACGTGAGATCGAGAAAGGTGACGTCATCGACCCGATGCTCGCCATAGGTCGCGGCCAGCATCCGGTTGATCTCGCCCGTCGTCGCGGTGATCCAGGCGGAACGCTCGCTGGGCAGCACGCCCAACAGCAGAATCTTCGTCCGCGGCAGTCGTTTGCGAAGCTCGGCGATGATGGCGTCGATGCCGGCCACCGTATCGGCGGCTGACCAATGCGGGCGGCCCATGTTGTTGGCGCCGATCAGCACGACTGCGACTTTCGGTGAGATGCCGGAGACCTCGCCGTTGTCGATGCGCCACAGCAGGCTGGCAGTGGTGTCGCCGACAAAGCCGAGATTGACCGCGTGCCGGTCGCCGTAGAAACGCCGCCAAACCGGCTGGAAATCTGCCCAGGCGGGCGGTCCGTGCCGCTCCCAGTCCTGCGTGATGGAGTCGCCCAGGAAGATCAGATCGACAGGCCCCCGATGCAGCTCAGCAAGCTTCTCCTCATGCCGCGCTCGCCACCAGGGAAGATCCATGCGCGAGATCGGCACCGCCGCCAGCACCGTATGCGCGGCGGGTGCCGGCGCGGGCGAGGCGAGCAGGAAAAAACCCGCAAACGCCACCAGCACACGCAGATGGCGCCAGAGCGAATGCCGGGGTGTCAACGCCGTTTCGATTTCGGCTTCGCGGTCAGCCACCATCTGATGGGCTTCGGTTCGGGTCCGCTGGTTGCGCTCTTCTTCGCGGTCCCGCCACGTGGGCGGCCAGGCGGCGGCGTTATCGCAACTTTGCGTGGGCGCCCCCGCCGTCGAGGTGTTACCGGCGCCGATGTTTCGGGGTCCTGGCGATCCTGCCGTCGTTCGGCCGCGGCGGCTTGTACCGCCTGCAGCTTCTGCTCGGCAGCCATCTTGTCGGCCCGGGCCACTGTGATCTGCTGTTCTGCCTCCTGCAACGAAGCACGCAACGCCTCCGCGGCGGCACGTTCGGCTTCCAGCGCATTATGTGCCTCGGTCGCCGCGAGTTGCGCGTGCCCCAGCCTGGTCTGCAGGTCGTGGATCGTGGCTTGCGCCTCGGCAAGCGAGCGCTCGGCCTTCTCACGCGCATCGCGTTCGAATCGCGCCGCGGCTTCCGCCGCCTCCACCCGATTCGGGCTCGCCGTCGCTTGCGGCCCGCTGGCCTCGTCCCGACGTTGCAGACGGCCGTGCACAACCGGAATCTCCCCGTCGGCCACGAACCGGCGCTTGGGTCGGTTGAGCAGGGGGACGCGTTCCGCAACAGGGGGGGCCACGGACGGCCGCGGTTGCTCGCCCTCAAGGCCGAGCGCGCGACGCATTCTCGCCTCCGCGTCACGAAGGCGGAGCGTCTCGGGAGTAGGTCGATCGTCTGACAGAACGGTGTTTCCCTGGCTGGCGCGATGTCAGCGAGCCGAAATCAGTTCAGCGGCCAATCCGACTCCCGCGAACAAATACCCGGCGAGCAGCACCGGTGAAAGTAATCCTTGCACGGCCTGCGTCAATATCCCACCCGCCGGCTCCCCGCTGGTCCGCGAGCACGGAGCAGGTTAGCCTGGGGCGGTCGTAGCGTAGCCTGTTTGTAAAGGAGTGTGTCTCGATGCAGAACCACGAGTTCGCGACTGAAGACGCCGAATATATCCGTCATGGGGACAAGCGGCTGATGCTGCGGCTGTTCCGGCCGGTCGGTCAGGGCCCGTTCCCCGTTGTCATCGATCTGCACGGCGGCGCATGGAACAGCGGCGACCTGCAGGAATGCCAAGCCCGCGACGAGGCGCTCGCCAGAAGCGGCTTCGTGGTCGCCGCGCTGAACTTCCGCCATGCCGGGGATGGCTATCCGACTTCGCTGGCGGACATCAATTACGGCATCCGCTGGTTGAAGGCCCGCGCTGCGGATCTTCGAGCGCGTCCCGACCTGGTCAGCATCGTCGGCCAATCGAGTGGCGGGCACCTGGCCATGCTGGCCGCGATGCGTCCGCATGATGCCCGCTACGCCGCGATCCCCCTGCCGGCTGGCTCGCCGGCGCTCGATGCGACGGTGCGCAGCGTGGCGATGCTGTGGCCGGTGATCAACCCGCTCTCGCGTTACCGGAACGCCATACGATTGCATGCAAGCGCCAATCCGCCGGCTTGGAGCAATAATATGAAAGAGCGGCACGATCTCTACTGGGGATCGGAGGCCAATATGGCCGAAGGCAATCCGATGCTGGCGCTGGAGCGTGGCGAGAAGGTACTGACCCCGCCGGCGCTCTGGGTGCAGGGCAGACCCGACCCTGTGCACGACTATCACGACCCCGATTCGGCGTTTCCCGGCACCGAACCAGAACGCTTCGTTACGAACTATCGCAAGGCGGGAGGTACCATCGAGCTCGTGTATATCGAGCAGGAGTTGCGCGCGACCGAAGCCTCGTTCGGGCCGGCGGTGGAATTCTTCCGCCGCACGCTGCGCAGTTAGGCGGCGGACTAACGTCCGCCCTACGGCGCAAGGCTCGGAGCCTCGTAGGGCGGATGTCAATCCGCCACTACGCGCATCCGTTTAGATCAGGCTGCCACTTTCTCCGCCGGAGCGTCCTTGATGTCGCGGAACGCGACACTTGGGTTAAGCTCGGCGGCGCGGCGCATCATGAACGCCGAGGTGGCAAGGAACACTGGATCGCCGTCAACGTCATCGGCGATCGCGCCGCGATTCTGGGAAATGAACCCAGCCAGCGCGCCACGGTCCTCTGAAGCGATCCACCGCGCCACCGTACAGGGTGTCGGCTCCAGGCCGATCGCCACGCCATATTCGGCGCCGAGCCTTGCCACAAGCACATCGAGCTGCAACGTGCCGACCACGCCCACAATCGGCGGCGCACCGTCTTGCGGGCGAAAAAGCTGCACCACGCCCTCTTCCGCCAGCTCGGCCAACGCCTGGCGCAGCTTCTTCGCCTTCATCGCATCGTCCAGCCGGACGCGTCGGAGGATTTCCGGCGCGAATGACGGCACACCGGTGAAATTCAGCTCCTCGCCGTCGGTCAGCGTATCGCCGATGCGAAGCGTGCCGTGATTGGGGATTCCCACCACGTCTCCCGCGAATGCCTCCTCGGCAAGTTCGCGTTCGCGGGCAAAGAAGAATTGCGGCGCATGCAGCGGGATCAGCTTACCGGTGCGGACTTGCCGCAGGCGTATGCCGCGCGTGAGCCGCCCCGAGCAGACGCGGGCGAAGGCGATGCGGTCGCGATGGTTCGGATCCATGTTTGCCTGGATCTTGAACACAAGCGCGGTCAACGCCGGCTCACCAGCATCGACAATGCGGGTATCCGCCGCTTGTGCGCGCGGCGGCGGCCCGTACTCAGCGAGACCCCTAAGCAAGTCGCCGACGCCGATGCTCTTGATCGCGCTGCCGAAATAGACCGGCGTAAGGTGCCCCTCAAGGAATGGCGCACGCTCGAACTCGGGGAGCGCCGCATGCACGAGGTCGAGCTCGTCGCCAAGCGCGGCCAGCCGGGGATCGGATTGCGGCAAATCGCCGGTCAGGTGCAGCTCTCGCCGGCGTAGGTCGCAGGTACCGGCGAAATCCGCCGCGCGCCCCACCGGCCAGCTTACCGGCGCCGTGTCCAGCGCCAGCGTCGAAGCGATCTCGTCCAGCAGTTCCAGCGGGTCGCGACTCTCGCGGTCCATCTTGTTGATGAAGGTCACAATGGGGATGTCGCGCAACCGACAGATCTCGAACAGCTTGCGGGTGCGTGCCTCGATCCCCTTCGCGGCATCGATCACCATCACCGCGGAATCGACCGCCGTCAGCGTACGGTAAGTATCTTCCGAGAAATCCTTGTGGCCCGGCGTATCCAGCAGGTTGAAGACACAACCGGCATGCTCGAAGGTCATCACCGAGGTCACCACGGAGATTCCGCGCTCCCGCTCGATGCCCATCCAGTCGGATCGGGTGCGCCGGCGCTCGCCCTTCGCCCGCACGTTGCCGGCAAGTTGGATGGCCCCGCCGGCGCGCAACAGGTGCTCCGTCAGAGTGGTCTTGCCGGCATCGGGGTGGGAGATGATGGCGAAGGTGCGGCGGCGGGCGATCTCGGCGGCCAGGGGACGAGGCTGGTCGGTCATATGCTCCTCATGCGAAAGCGCCGGACGGAAGGCCCGCCCGGCGCCACGCCTTCCATATAGGAAGCCCGCTCAGCGGGAGTAGTATTCAACCACCAGGTTGGGCTCCATCTGCACCGGATACGGCACATCGGTCAGCTTCGGCGCCCGCGCGAAGCGGCCCTTCATGGCGCGGTGGTCTACCTCCAGATATTCCGGCACGTCGCGGTCGGTGCTCTGGGAGGCGTCGAGCACCGAGGCAAGCTGCTTGGAGCGGTCCTTCACCTCGATCGTGTCGTTGTCGTTTACGAGATAGGACGGGATGTTCACGCGCTTGCCATTCACCAGCACGTGCCCGTGCGAGACGAACTGGCGGGCGGCGAAGGGGGTGACAGCGAATTTCATGCGGTACACCACCGCGTCCAGCCGGCGCTCCAGAAGCTCGATCAGCTTCTCCGAGGTGTCGCCCTTGCGGCGCACAGCCTCCTGATAATACTTGCGGAACTGCTTTTCGCCGATATTGCCGTAGTAGCCGCGCAGCTTCTGCTTGGCCATGAGCTGCACGCCGAAATCCGACGGCTTCTTGCGCCGCTGACCATGCTGGCCCGGGGCGTAGTCGCGGCGGTTGATCGGCGATTTCGCCCGGCCCCACAGGTTGACCCCGAGCCGGCGGTTGATCTTGAACTTGCTCTCGACGCGCTTGGTCATCGGTGGCGCGCTGCCTTCCTTGGTTGTTGCACCGGTAGGCCGCGCATACAGCGCGGCGGGCGCAGGCCAGATAGGGCCTGTCCACGTTCCCGGCAGTGGGCGGCGCCTATACGGGCCGCCCGGAGGCTTGTCAAACCGGTCGTTGCCCCATAGCAGGGGTAACGTGATCGAGCGTGGCGACATCATCTGGCTCGGCATCGCCTCCGGCCTCGCCGGCGGCTTGGTCGGCGGCATTCTGCTGGGGGTCGGCATCGCGCTGGTGATCGGCCGCCATGCCACCGGGTGGCTGCTGATGCTGCCGGCAGCACCGGCCGCCGCCTTGCCCGGTTGGATCATGGCGCTTCGGCTCGGCGGCCAGGTCCGCTAGGCCGATGCGCATCCACGTTCAGAACCCGGGAGACGATCCGCTTTTCCACATCTCCCCCGAGATGTGGCAGGCCGCTTCTGTCCGGGCCGGCGAAAGCGGCGAAGGCCACGACGTCAGCTTCGCCGACGATCGAGCAGGGTTCACGGCGGCAATGGCCGAAGCCGAGGCGTTGGTCGGCGACAAGGACGCGATCCGCACGCTGATGCCGTGCCCCGCCCCCAGGCTGCGCGTCCTGTTCCTCACCAGTGCCGGGCTCGACAACCTCGCCCCGTTCGACTGGCTGCCGCCCGGCACGATGCTGCTCAACAACCGCGGCACCCACCAGACCAAGGCTGGCGAGTTCGGCCTCATGGCGTTGCTCATGCTGGCCAGCCGAATACCGCAAATCATCACCAACCAGCGGGCTGGCCGCTGGCAGAAACTATGGGGCACCGCGCTGACCGGGCGGCGCGTAACGGTCATCGGACTGGGCACGCTCGGCGGCGCGGTCGCGGCGCAAGCGGCACGCTTCGGGATGCGCGTTACCGGGGTGCGCACGCGCGCGGGGACTCACCCCGCCTGTGCCGAGGTGGTCGCGGTCGCCGACCTCGACCGCGTGCTGCCGGCGACCGAGTTCCTCGTGCTGGCCTGCCCACTCACCCCGGCGACGCGTGGCTTGATAGACCGCCGGCGCCTGGGCCTGCTGCCCGCCGGCGCCTGCCTGGTCAATATGGGGCGCGGTCCGCTGTTGGATCAGGACGCGATCTGCGATGCGCTCGACAGCGGTGCCCTGTCCGGGGCTGTGCTGGACGTATTCGAGCAGGAACCGATCCCGCTGGGCCACCGGCTGTGGGTGACGCCGAACGTGGTGGTCACACCGCATACCGGGACGGACGATCCGAATACGTACAACCCACGCAGCCTCGATATCTTCTTCGAGAACCTGCGCGCCTTGCAGGACGGACGGGAGCCACCCAACCGGTTCGATATCACGCGCGGCTACTGAGCCGTGCAGGATTCCGCCCGCAACGACCGGCGTCGCTGGCTGATCCCGCTGGTCGTCGCCTTCGGCTTCCTCATGGAGCAGCTCAACTCCACCATCATCACCGTGGCGATCCCTAACATGGCCGCCAGCCTGCACGAGACGCCGGTGCGGTTAAGCCTCGCCATCACCAGCTATCTGCTGAGTCTTGCCGTGTTCATCCCGATCAGCGGCTGGATCGCCGACCGGTTCGGCGCCCGCTCGGTGATCTGCGCCGCCTTTGCGGTATTCACCACTGCATCGGCGCTGTGCGGGCTGGCGACGAATTTGCCCATGCTTGTGGCGATGCGGGTGCTGCAAGGCGTGGGCGGGGCGATGATGACGCCGGTCGGACGGCTGATCCTGCTGCGCTCCTTCCCGCGCGGCCAGCTTGTCCGGGCGATGAGCTATGTCAGCATTCCCTCGCTGATCGGGCCGACTCTGGGACCGATCCTCGGCGGACTGATTACGTCGGTACGCCTCGTGGCGATGGATCTTTTACGTCAACATCCCCTTTGGACTGCTCGCGATCCTGGTCGCCTCGCGGGTGGTGGAGAATGTTCGCGGCACGGCGCCGTCGCGTTTTGACACAACGGGGTTCCTGATCTGCGGTCTGGCGCTGGCGTCGCTGCAATTCTTCCTGGAGACGGTCGGCCGAGGCGCGGTGGGCGCGGGCCTGCAAGTGGCGACCGTTGCCGTCGGGATCGGCTGCATGGTGCTCTATCTGCACTATGCACGGTGTCATTCGAATCCGGTGCTCGACCTGACGCTGTTCCGAATCCGCACCTTCCGCGTCGGTTCTCTGGCCGGCGGACTGTGCCGCATCGGCATCAGTGCGCCCAGTTTCCTGTTGCCGCTGTTGCTGCAACTCGGCTTCGGACTGAGCCCGATCCAGTCCGGCTCGCTCACTTTCGCCACCAGCCTGGGCGCTGCACCGATCCGGCTGGTTTCGACCGTGGCGTTGCGGCGCTTCGGGTTCGGCCGGCTGCTGGTCGGCAATTCGGTGGTCTGCGCGGCGGCGATTGCCGGACTAGCGGCGCTGTCGCGGAGCACGCCGCATTGGTTGATCCTACTGGCCATCATCGGGTTGGGGTTGGTGCGATCCGTGCAATTCAACGGCGTGCAGATGCTGAGCTACGCGGAGATGCCGCAGGCGCGGTTGAGCCGCGCGACCAGCCTGGGCAGCGTGGTGCAGCAGTTAACGATGGGGCTGGGCGTCTCGATCAGCGCCGCGCTGCTGGGGATGCTGGCGGGGCCGGGCCATGTGCCTGGCGTGCCGGAGTTCCGCGCCGTGTTCCTGCTGATCGCGCTACTGCCGCTGATGGCGATGCCGGGATTCCTCGCGCTGCGGCCGGAGGACGGGGCGGAGGTAAGCGGCCACCGTGTCGCGCAAGCCTGATGGCAGAGGGGCTGACTTGCCGTCCTACACGCTGGTGCTTAGGCCCCCGTCCACGTTTAAGTTCTGGCCGGTGACAAATGCGGCGCCCTCAGAGGCAAGAAATACCGCAACAGCTGCGAGATCGGACATTTCCCCGGCACGGCCCATCGGCACGCGCTTCAGCACCGTCGCAACCCAGTGCGGATCACTGAACAGCCGCTCGCTGAGCGGCGTGCGGAAAGGGCCGGGCGAGATCACGTTCGACGTAATGCCAAATGGCGCGAGCTCGATCGCCATGACTTTGTTGAGTTGCACAAGCCCCGCCTTGCTCGCGCAATAGCCGCTTTGCAGGGAGCCCGCCAATGTTGCGGCAACCGAGCCGACATGGATGATGCGGCCCCAGCCGTTTGGCTTCATCGCTCGTGCAGCGGATTGCGCGCAGAAGAATGCCCCCTTCAGATTGGTGTCGATGACCGCATCCCAACTTGTCTCGTCATAGTCCAACGTGGGTAGGCGGCGATTCGTCCCGGCACTCGTCACCAGTATGTCGATCCGACCGTGTCGCTGCTGCACCGCCGTCACCACCGCGTCGATTGAACTTCGCTCGGTGACGTCCAGCGCCATGGCCTCGGCAGCGGGCAGTTCGGCGGCAGCTGCCTGAACGATCTCGAGCCGGCGGCCGGAAAGCACCAACGTCGCGCCTGCCTCGGCAAGAGCACGGGCGATGCCGAGGCCGATCCCCGTACCACCGCCGGTCACCAGCGCGATGCGTCCTGACAAATCGAATTGGCTCATCCTGGTCCCATCAACAGATTTGGAAGGAAAAGGGCTATCGCCGGTACGTAAGTGATAACGAGCAGCCCAATGATCAGCACAGCCATGAACGGCAGCGACTGACGGCCGAACTCCAGCAAAGGCACGCGGCTGATGCCGCACATCACGAACGTGACCGAGCCAATCAGCGGCGTGACCAGCCCGATGGAAAGGTTGGCGGCCATGACAATCCCGAGATAGATCGGATCTATGCCCGCCTTGAGTGCGATCGGCATGATCATCGGCACGATGATCAGCAGGATCGGAATGGCCTCCATGACGCAACCGAGCAGCAGCATCAGGACATTGAGCCCGGTCATGATTACCCACGGCGAGGCATGAGAGGAAAATATCGGCAACGTCGCGAGCTGGCGCGGCGCATCAGCCCGCGCCAGGATCCACGAAAAGGCTGAAGCCGTTGCAAGCACGAACATCACCTTGCCGGTGGTCAGCGCCGCATTCCCGAAGAGCCGCGGCAGGTCTCGCAGACGAACCGTCCTGAACACGGCGAGCGAGAGGAACAGCGCATACGTGCAGGCCACGCTCGCAGATTCCGTAGGCGTGAAGACGCCGCCAAGAATGCCGCCAATGACGAGCATCGGCATGACCAGCACCGGCAATGCCCGCCAAGTGGCTCTTGCCATGGATCGGATCGCCAGCGGTGGGCTGTCGGCGCCTATTGCCTGGCGGTGGGCGATCATCGCAATGAGCGCCATCAAGCCGATACCCATGAGCAAGCCGGGCAACAGGCCGGCGACGAACATGCGGGCGATCGAGACGCCGGCGACCGACGCATAGACGATCATAATGATGCTTGGCGGAAAGATCGGTCCTATGGTCGCTGCCGCACCGACCAGGGCAGCCGCCAGGCCACGCCCGTAGCCTGCTCGTGTCATCGCCGGTACCAAGACCACGCCGGTCGCCGCGGCGTCCGCTGTGCCGGACCCTGATATGCCGGCCATCAGCATGTTGGAGACGACCGCGACCTGGCCGAGACCGCCCGGCAACCGCCCAACGAATGCCTGGGTGAACTCGACCAGGCGATCGGTGATCTTCGCTGCCAACATCAACTCGCCCAGGAAGATGAACAACGGCACGGCGAGGATGACAAACACGTCCAGGCCGAAGAACATGCGCTGGATGAGCACGCCGAAATTGACATGGCCGAAGGTCTGAATGGCGGCCATCGCCGCAACTGCCAAAGCAGCCGGGATCGGCACGCTCAGAGCGAATAACAGCAGCATCGTGCCAAACAGAACAGCCGCTACCATTGTGCGCTAGTTCTCACGCCAGGGACAAAAAGGCGGCAGGTGAGGTGGACGGCCATATAGAGGCCTGCGATCGGAATCACGAGGTACGCCGCACCTTGCGGAATGGGAAGCACGGGCGAACGTGCGATCATCATCCGGCTCGCCATCACGAAACCAAAGCGGACCATCACGATCGAGAAGCCCAGTTCCAGGAGGTCAATCATGACCCGGAGTATCCGCCGCGCTTTTGGTTGAAGGGACTCGATCAAGAGTGGCACGAAGAACTGGTCGCTACGCCCGACGCTGACCGCGGCAGCCAGGAACGCGGACCAGACGAACAAGTACTCTGCCAGTTCCTCGGTCCAAGCCAGGGGCAATTCCAAGACATAGCGGTAAAACACGCCCAGGGTGATCGCGACCAGATAGACTGCCGATAAGGCACCGGCCAATCCCAAAAACAAACGGTCCGACCATTGCAGCAGGTTCGACACCACTCGACCGACCGTGGCTCTTGTTCGGTTCGCGTCGGCCAAGCTGCTCACCGGGGTGGGCGCGTCGACCGGTGTCACTGGATGGCCTGTACCGCCTTGATCTTGTCCACCCCGCCGACCTGCACGGCATATTTCTCATAGACTGGTCTGACCGCATCAATGAACGGCTGCTTGTCCGGATGCTCGATCACCTCCATGCCCTTTTGCTTTACCAGAACAAGCGCGGCGTCCTCTTCCTTGGCAAAGTTCTCATCGAACCAGGACCGGGCATGGTCGGCCGCCGTCAGGATGATCTGCTGTTGCTCCGGTGACAGCCCACCGAACCAGGCAGGTACTCATCGCAACCGATCCTGGCGAGTTGAGATGCTCCGTAAGCGTATAATATTTTGCCTCCTCATAGGATTTCTGCTCGATCATCCCCAGCGGGCTCCACTCGGCGCCATCGATCACGCCTTGGCGCGCTGCCATGTAGACTTCGGTGGAGGCCATCGGGGCCGGGATCGCTCCGAGCGCCACAAAGGTGTCGATCATCATCGGCGCCTGGATGACTCGGATCTTCAGCCCCTTCACGTCGGCTGGCGTGTGCACCGGACGCTTGGAATTCCAAATGGAGCGGGCTCCATCAGGAAGGCCGGTCATGATCAGCTTGATTCCGGTCTTCTTCTCCACTCCGTCCCAGACTGCCTGCCCGATCGGGCCTCGGGTTACGCGCACCATATGATCGGTCGTCCGGAACAAGAATGGCAGGTCGAACAGTTGTGCGCCGGCGTAGAGGGGACCAAGGTTGGCATTGGCTACGCCGCAGAATTCCAGGTTGCCGGCGATGATCGCCTCAAGATTTTCCTTCAACCCGCCGAGTTGCCCGCTGCCCACCCAATTGATGTCGATGTCGCCGTTCGAACGTTGCCGGACTTCGTCGATGAACCGCATCTGCATGCGTGGGTTGATATAGGCCGGGGTATTCACCGATGCGAAAGTAGCAGTGACTTCGCTCGCGCGCGCCGTCCGAAGGCGATGCCTCCGAGCAGTCCGGCGGTTCCGGCAGCCAAAATCGCTCTGCGGCGCATTTGTTTCCCCCACAAGTCTGAGCGTTGTTGATTCAAAGTATGCCTTGAGCCTCAGAGCGTCAACGAGCGGTCCCTGTCGGCGTCTACGCCGCCGATCTGGTGCGACACCGCCGAATTGCGTTTCAAGTCCTCCCCAACCGCAGGGCAAGCGCATGTCCGCTGGCCCGCATCTGTGAGACAGTGGACGCGTACCAGACCGTCCTGCACGGGAAACAGGCAAGCTATGCCCACAATATGATCTTTCTCGCCGAGAAAACACATTTATTGCCCCTGCGCTAGCCTGGAAGATTGCACTCACAAAAGGGCTGCACACACAACCGACAGTCTACAGCGGCGACGACATGCGTGCGGTATCTACCCAACCCTATACGTTCGATCTCCAGCGCCGAAGGCTGCACTGCTGGTCATTGCTTCCGATCGGCGTGCAAGCGATCGCCTCGCCGTGGCGGGAGGACGTTGCGCTCCGCGTGGCCCGCGTTTTGGAGTTGTCAGGAGTGGCTCGATCGCCCCGTCAGCCGGGCCCGCGCTGATGGAGGTGAACATCCTGGCGGTGCGCGCCGAAGACGAGCGGGCATTCGCTGCCTATGAGGCGGCGCTCGTCGGCAATGACGTTGCGGCGCTGACGGCGCTATCTTGGGACGATCCGCTTCGCAATCATCCATCCGCGGTGTTGCCAAAGAAAGAAAGTTTAAACGCAGACGAAGGAAGACGCACACGTGATGCACGCAGATAGCAACAGGCTGAATGATTTGTCGGGGCGAGTTATCGGTTGCGCATTCGCCGTGCTCAACACGCTTGAGGTGGGTTTCCTCGAAAAGGTCTGCGAGAATGCATTGATATCTACCTTCATCTGCTTTAAAATTCGTCTCTTGCGCGCGATGACCTGCGAACGAATACCCGTCCGACATCCGCTGCTGCGTTATTCCGTCAGCTTGCCGTGGCCAAACTCTTCGCCGCCATCTCCTGCGTGTTCCTGCTTAACGCCGGCACCGCCAGGATTCGGCGCAGCTCCGCCTGCATAAGCGCCCGGCGCGACTGATCGACGCGGCGCCACTGGCCAAGAGGTGAAACGAGCCGTGCCGCCACCTGCGCATTGGTTGGATCAAGCGCGATGATCGTATCCGCCAAAAACGTATAACCGACACCGGACGGATCGTGGAACCGCACCTGATTGCCCGCCGAGAAGCTGCCGACCAGCGCGCGCACCCGGTTCGGATTGCGCAAGTCGAAATCCGGGTGCCGCGACAGTGCTCGCACCGCATCCGGGGTGTCCGGCAGCGGCGAAATCGCCTGGATCGCGAACCACTTGTCGAGCACCAGCGCATCGTCATGCCAGGCAGCATGAAATGCCGCCAGCGCATCCGCACGTTCCGCGCAGTCGATCGCCGACAGCACTGCGAGAGCGGCCAGCACGTCGGTCATGTTCCGGCCGACATCGAACTGCGTCTTGGCAAGATGCACGCCGTCCGATCGGCCGCCGACGGCCAGATAACCCAGGCACGCATTGCGCAACCCGCGCGTGCCGATGGCGGCGCCGTCGATACGATACTGGCCATAATCGGTCAGCGCCGCGTACATGGCGCGAAGCTCGCGCTGCAGTGCCTGCCCAATCGCCGCCCGCGCTGCTTCACGGGCCGCGTGGATGCCGTCCACGTCGGCGACCTCCATCTGGTCGGCGAGGAATGCCTCGCTCGGCAGAGACAGCGCCTCGGCAGCAAAGGCCGGATCCTCGTTCGCCCGATCGAGCGTCGCCAGCATCATCTCGATCAGCCCGGGATCGACCGCCGGCGTTTCGCCGCGAGCGGACGCTGCAACCATCTCCAGCAATCGGCGTGTCGCGTATTGCTGACCCGAGTTCCCAACGCACAAACGGGTCGGTGTCATGCGCTGCCAGGAACCGAAGCCGCTCCTGTGGCACTCCGGCGAGTTTCACCGGCGCGGAGAACGCCCGTAGCAGCGACGGCACAGGCCGGTCCGGCACGTCGATGAAGCTGAAGCGCTGCTCGGCCTCTTGCAGCAGCAGTACACGCGTGCCCGGCTGGGCGGCCACGTCGCCGGACAGGCGGGCAGGAAGCTCGCTGCCGTCGGGGCCCAGCAGCCCCAGCGTAATCGGAATGACAACCGGCCGCTTGTCCGGCTGGCCGGGCGTCGGTGGCGTGCGTTGTGTCAGCACCAGCGTGTAGCGACGGGTCGCCGGATCGTACTCATCGGCAACCGTCAGCTCCGGCGTACCAGCCTGATGATACCACAGCTTGAACGCAGTCAGGTCCACCCCCGAGGCATTGGCCATCGCGGCAACGAAATCGTCGATCGTCACCGCCTGGTTGTCGTGGCGCTGGAAATAGAGGTCCATACCGCGACGAAAATTCTCCCGCCCTATGATGGTAGCCATCATGCGGATGACCTCGGCGCCCTTGTTGTACACCGTGGCGGTATAGAAATTGTCGATCGCAATGTAATGGTCTGGCTGCACCGGATGAGCGAGCGGACCGGCATCCTCACGGAACTGCGCCGAGCGCAAGGCGCGCACGTCGGCGATACGCTTCACCGCGCGGCTGCCCTGGTCCATCGAGAATTCCTGGTCGCGGTAGACCGTGAGCCCTTCCTTCAGTGAAAGCTGGAACCAGTCGCGGCAGGTGACGCGGTCGCCCGTCCAGTTGTGGAAATACTCGTGCGCGATCACCGATTCGATCGACTGATAATCGGCGTCGGTCGCTGTCTCCGGTTTCGCCAGCACGTATTTGGTATTGAAGATATTGAGCCCCTTGTTCTCCATCGCGCCCATGTTGTAGTCGGACACCGCGGCGATGTTGAACACATCCAGGTCGTATTCCAGTCCGAAGACTTCCTCGTCCCACCGCATGGCCGTCTTCAGCGAGCGCATGGCATGGCCACAACGGTCCTCGTCCCCGCGACGGACCCAGATGCCGAGCTCGACATGTCGTCCAGACTTTGTCTCAAAACTGTCCTTCACAGCGACGAGATCGCCGGCGACGAGCGCGAACAGGTAGCACGGCTTGGGATGCGGATCGGTCCACATGACGCGGTGGCGGCCATCCCCAAGCTCGGCTCGCTCGCCCGGATTGCCGTTCGACAGCATGACCGGACAGCGTGCCTGATCGGCGGTGATCGTCGTGGTGAAGCGCGCCATCACGTCGGGCCGATCGGGAAAATAGGTAATTCGCCGGAACCCCTCCGCCTCGCACTGTGTGAAGAAGCTGCCGTTCGACAGATAGAGCCCGGAAAGCTCGGTATTCTCGCCTGGATTGATCGTCGTCTCGATTTCCAGCACGAAGGCATCCGGCGGGTCGGGAACAACCAGGCTGGCGTCATCCTGCGTGTAGCGGTTGGCGCCGATCTCAGCGCCATCAATGGCGATCCTCTGCACCGGCTGACCGGCGCCGTCCAGGCGCAGCGGCGCCTCGTGCGCCGCCATCGGGTTGCGCCGCAATGACAGACGCGAGCGAACGCGCGTCGCTGTCTCGGCCAGGTCGAATGCGAGATCGACGGTGTCCACCAGGAAGGCCGGCGGGCGATAGTCGGCCAGCCGCACCTCGCGCGGGTCGGCGACGGCTTGCGCATCAAGACGGTCCGGCATGCGGCCCTCCTATCGGTTGTGCTCAATCAGCCACCCTCTGACGATGGCGACAAGACCGACAGCAGCGGGGGCTTGCTCGGACGTGCGAACGCCTCGGGACTTGCGCCGATAAGCCCGCCCAGGGCATTCCCTTCCAATGTCCGATACCCCCGCGACCCTCACCGAATTCCCGCGCCGGATCCGCGAAATCCCCCACCTTCTGATCCCGCTGGCCGACGGCACGCGACTGGCCGCGCGCATCTGGCTGCCGGAGGACGCCGAAGCCCATCCGGTCCCCGCCGTGCTGGAATACCTTCCCTATCGCAAGCGCGACGGCACCTGGGAGCGTGATGCGCTGACGCATCCCTGGTTCGCCGGCCATGGCTATGCGGCAGTCCGCGTCGATATCCGTGGCAGCGGCGAGTCGGACGGCGTGCTGACCGACGAGTATTCGCAGCAGGAGCAGGATGATGGGCTGGAGGTGATCGCCTGGATCGCGCGGCAGAGCTGGTGCCGCGGCGCGGTCGGCATGATGGGTATCTCCTGGGGCGGGTTCAACGCGTTGCAGATCGCTGCGCACAGACCCCCGGCGCTGAAGGCGATCATCACGCTGTGCTCAACCGACGACCGCTATCGCGACGACGTGCATTTCATGGGCGGCGCGCTGCTGACCGCGAAGTTCGGCTGGGCGTCGGTGTTCCAGGTGTTCATGGCTCATCCCCCCGATCCGGCGCTGGTCGTCGACCGCTGGCGTGAGATGTGGCTGCAGCGGATCGATGCGACGCCCCTGTTTCTGGCGAAATGGCTGCGGCACCAGCGAAGGGACGCATACTGGAAGCATGGTTCGGTGTCCGAGGACTATGCCGCCGTCGCGTGCCCAGTGTTGGCGATTGGCGGCTGGACCGATGGATACACCAATGCGATCCCCCGCCTGCTGGCCCACTTGGCAGTGCCGCGCCTCGGGCTGATCGGCCCATGGGCGCATCGCTATCCGCATTTCGCCTCGCCCGGTCCGCGGGTTGGCTTCTTGCAGGAGGCGCTCCGTTGGTGGGACCGGTGGCTGAAGGGCATCGACACCGGCGTGATGGCCGAGCCGATGCTGCGCACATGGATCATGGAGAGCGTGCCTCCGGCTCCGTGGCACGCCGAGCGGCCGGGGCGCTGGATCGCAGAGCCGGTCTGGCCGGCGAGTGCCGTGCCGCATCGGCTGTTCCTGACGGCATCGGGATTGCGCGACACGTCCGGCGATCCCGCGACACGTGTCGTTCGAACGCCGCAGAGCCTGGGTGCGGCCGGCGGAAGCTGGTGCCCGTTCGGCGCCGGTCCGGACGGGCCCGACGATCAGCGTGAGGATGACGCACGATCGGTCGTGTTCGAACTCGCCGCCTTTGGACGCGCCGATAGAGATCCTGGGGGCACCGGTGCTGGAGCTGGAGCTTGCGAGCGACCGGCCGCAGGCGCTGCTGATTGCCCGGCTATGCGACGTGCATCCGGACCGCGCCAGCCTGCGGGTAAGCTTCGGCGTTCTGAACCTGACGCACCGGAACGGACACGAGACGCCGGAGCCCCTGGTGCCGGGGAAGCGCGAGCGCGTGCGGCTCCAACTCAATGATGCCGGGTTCCGGTTCCCGGCCGGCCATCGCATCCGGCTGGTGCTGTCAACGACATATTGGCCGATGGTATGGCCTGTCGCAGAGGTCGCGTCGGTTACGGTTTTCGCCGGTACACTGATCGTGCCGGTGCGGGCTCGCCAGCCGGGCGAAACGCTGCCGGTTCTACCGCCGCCCGTTACCGCGCCGCCGGCGCGGCGCACAGTTCTGCAAGAAGGCCGCTCGCGGCAGGAGAGCGGTCTCGATGCGGGCGAGCATTTCGGCCGCCTGATCGAAGAACCGAGTGTGATGCGGATCGATGACATCGGGATCGAGATCGGCAATGAATCATCCCACGAGTGCCGGATCAGGGACGACGACCCATTGAGCGCGCGGGCCGAGTTGCGGCGGGTGCAGACCGTACGGCGTGGCGCGTGGCAGGTCCGCACGGAACTTGTCACGCGGTTTTCGGCAACGCGCGAGACGTTCCGCGTGCAGGCCCGACTAACCGCTCATGAAGGCGATGCGCAGGTCCGCCAGCGAGACTGGGACGAAACCATCCCACGCGATTTGCTTTGAGACGAATTTTGTTAACGCTGCCCACCGTTTCGCCCCAACCTTCACGGCAAACCGGGCGACAATAAAGTGGGAGGCGCCAATGCAATTACTTACCCGCGGCCGGATTCTGCAAGCGATAGCTGTTGCCGGACTGGTTCTGCTGGTCGCACCTGCCGCTAACGCGTTGACGGGCCCCAAGCAGGCGGCAGTGCCGGAGTTGCCGCGGCCGGACTGACTGTTCGGGCCTCTCTTTGCAGTACACCTATGATGCTGCCCATCAATTGATCCAATCGACGGAGCGAATGGGATCGAGCATCACCGATATCACGGCATACACCTATGACAGCCACCACCGGCTGGTCTCCAGCGTCGATAGCCTGGGCGCCACAACGAGCTATACCTATGATTTAAGAGGACAGCTTGTGACAGAAACTGTTGAACCCTCCGACTTGACGTCATCCTACAGCTACGATGCGGAGGGCAACGCGATTACAGTGACAGATCCGACTGGTCACACCACGACCTATACTTATGATGCGCTGGACCGGATCACCGACGTGATACCGCCGGTCGGTAGCGCGGCGAGCTTCACCTATGATGCGATGAGCAACGTGGTCAGTGTGACCGACCCGGACGGAGCGCTCGATCTGGTGTACACCGCGCACGCGCCGCCGGCACCGGAGCCGGCCGGCGTGCTGGTGCTTGCCGCCGCGATGATCGGGCTTGGTGTGGTGCGGCGCCGGCTCTCACCCGGCGCGCGTCGCGCACCGACCCCTCCCCCAACGCGGGAGAGGTGGACTCCGCCCGTACCCGATCTTGAGGCCCGACAGGCGGACCGGCACACTCTGCCCCGACAACGCCGGAAAGGGCAGAGAATGGCCATCGAATTATGGACTTGGAACACGCCAAACGGGCGCAAGATCAGCGTAGCCTTGGAGGAGATGGGGCTGCGCTACGACGTTCACACGGTGAACATAAGCAAGGGCGAGCAGTTCAACCCCGAGTTCCTGAAGATCAGCCCGAATAACAAAATTCCGGCGATTATCGATCCCGATGGGCCGGGCGGCGAGCCGATCAGCGTGTTCGAATCCGGCGCGATCCTGATCTATCTAGGGACCAAGACCGGCCTGTTCTGGCCGATGGAGCTGCGCCGGCAGGTGCGTGTGCTGGAATGGCTGATGTGGCAAATGGGCGGGTTCGGCCCGATGCCCGGACAGGTGCACCATTTCCTGCAGGTCGAGAACGAGCAGGACCGGCGCTATGGCCTGGAGCGCTACATGAAGGAGACTCGCCGGCTGTACGGCGTGCTCGACCGGCGGCTGGCGGAGGTCGAGTTCGTCGCCGGCGAGGTGTCGATCGCCGATTTCGCGATCCTCGGCTGGGCCTGGCGGCACGAGCGGCACAAGGTGGATCTGGCGGACTTCCCCGCCGTGAAGCGCTGGTATCAGGCGATGATGGCGCGACCCGGCACGGCCCGGGGCTTCGAGGTCGCGCTGAGCTGACCGGCTGGGTCGCGGCAGGCGCGGCGAGGGGTTTGACGTTGCGGCGGGCAATCCGTAGATAGGAAGGGCAAACGCCGTGTCCGGGGCTCCGGGTCGCGCGCTCCCGGCGGAGGGGTGGCCGAGCGGCTGAAGGCGGCGGTTTGCTAAACCGTTATAGGGGGTCAACCTCTATCAGGGGTTCGAATCCCCTCCCCTCCGCCAAGTGGCTGCAATCCTTAGCTTTTTTAGCCCGAATGGCGGCACGTTTGCGGAACGCAAATTGGACCGAAAGGCCGTCGAGTCCACAAATCAGTCCACAAACGCGGGTCCGCGCCTGCCGGCGCAAAACATGTGTTCTGGTTCTCGTGGCGCAAATGTTCCTGGCTACTCTCTTGCCCGCTCGATCAGTCTAATGATCCACGCCGCGAGCGGCATTGCCTCACCGGCGGCGGCCTGGGTCACCCACGCGAGCAGCTCCGCCGGAAGAAACAGCTGGACTGGGATGGCGATATCGCTATCAGGCGGTTCGGCCGGGGACCGAGGTGGCGGCTCGACCCGCGTCACCTCGGCCCGCGGAGGGGGCTTCGGCGGCAGCAGTGCTGCGGCGCGGCGCTGTCGTTCCGAGCGTAACCCGGCCACCGACGGGTGGACGGTCACGCACCAGTCCAGCAAGGCGTCCTGCTCGGTTTCGCTCACGGAGACCAGCTCGGCATGATGCTTGAAGGAAACGAATTCACGCCGGCGTGAATTAGAGTATGCCCTCGCAACAACTGCGTAATTGTCCAGGGTGCGCAGGTCAGGACCGCGCCACTCGGCAGGCAATGCCCGCGCGCCTCGCGCTAGCCACCAGTCTGCCCAGCACCACGGTGTCGCACGTTCGAGCGCTAGGATCGCGGCCCCGGTGTGCAGCCAGCCTTCCGTGGAGAGATGTGGCGGCGCCGTCCAGCCGACCGCAGTAAACGTCCCGCGGTCCATCTGGTCCCGCAGGGTTTCCACGACGGTAGTCGATGGCGTGAATTCCGCAACCCTGGCAGCGTCGAGCGCTTTGCGCATCTGCCGCGGCGCGGGGCGCCTCATAACACCACATCGGCGGCCTCGGCCGCCTCGTAGGCCCGTGCCAGCCCGTCGATATCATCAACCTTGGGAGGCTTTCGCCCGGCTGCCAGCAACCATGACGCCACGAGCCGACCGCGCTCGTAGCCCCAGGTGTCCTGCTCTCCGATGGCGCTATCGTAGTAAAACCGCCGCGGTGGGAGGCTCGCTAGTTGGTCGCGATAACCAGACTGAAACTGCGGATCCGAGACTAACGCACGGACGGAAATGAAGCGGAACCGCTGATTATCGCGATCATAGTAGACGTCCCGCCTTGCGCCGCGGCGCCTGGCCATCAGAGGGGCGCCCGCAGCGGCATCATGACCTCCCGCGCAGCGCCGCTTCGATCGCCGCAGCAGCCGCTCCGTCGGCATGCGGCATCAGATGCGCGTAAACGCGAAGGGTCAGGGCCGGGTCTTGATGCCCCAGCCTCTGACTGACGACATTGAGCGGCACGCCCGCCGCCAGCAACATGCTCGCGTGCGCGTGTCGAAGATCGTGCATGCTGGCGCGCAGCCCCACCTGCACCGCAATATTGCGGATGGCCGCCGAGGCATTGTTCGGCGGCCAGTAACCGCCGCCTTCAATTGCAGGGAACAGCAGCTCATCGGGATTCCAGCGGCGGCCGGTCTTCAGCTGCAGTCCGCGCTGCCACGTTCGGTAGTCCCTCAGCATGGCGCAGGTGTCCGGCCCGATGACGATGGTTCGACGTGAACGCTTCGACTTCGGCGGCTTCACCCGTAAGCCGGCCCGGCTTTGTTCAACGCTTTTGTTGATCCGCACGGTGCCGCCGTCCGGCCCGAGCGTGACATCATCCCAGGTCAGGGCGAGCGCCTCGCCTCTCCGGCACCCGGTGGCAGCAAGAAACAACACGATGGCCCGGATGATCGGATTGACCGAGGCTGCCGCCCACGCGCGCACCTCGGCGGCTGTAAGCGGCTGCACCTCGGTTTCTTCAACACGCGGGGGCTTGGCGGCGAGGACCGGATTGTAATCGATGACCCGCGCCTTGACCGCGGCGGTGAATATCTTGCTGGCCGTCGTACGAATGTGCAGGACGGTACGCGGCGCCAGCCCGCCTGCACCATCGACACGACCGGTCTGCAACAGTTGCGCCAGCATGCGGCCAACGTCAGGCGTCGTAATCTTGTCGAGTCGGAAGTCCCCCAGGCGTGCGGCAACGACCGCCGCGAGCTGCGCCTCGCGTTCGTAGGTTTTAGGCGCAACCGCGCGGCGATGCTCGATCAGCCAATGCTCAATCCATTGCTGCACGGTGGCGGTACGAAAATCGTCCGGCCTGGCCACCCGGCGTGCGTCGCGTTCGCGAACGGCGGCTTCCCGCTCAGCATCCGACCTTGTACCCTCAAACATTGCGGTCGATTGCCGCCAGTCCCCGCTGCTGGTCCGCCATCGCCAGACCAGCAAAAACCTGCCCTCGCCGCGCGGCTTAACGCTCGACATGCGCGCCGTCCTCAGATGGCATTGGATCCGGCATCGCGTCGCTCGCCGCCGCTCGGAATGCCGCGGCACGGCAGGCGGATGAGCAGTAAATCTGATCCTTGCGCACCAGCTCAAACCACTGCTGACACATCCGGCAGCGGAGGTAGCTGGCGTGCTGGTGTACGGCACGCCCGGCATCAAGCAACACCATCCCTCGCAACGTGCGCACCTGAATTACCCACGTGTAGTTAGCGCGTTGAGGACTAAGGCCGATGTCATTGGCCGATGCGTCCTGGGAGCGCAGTCTTAAGATCGCATCGCCAAGATCACGCAGAATGGCCTCCGCACCGCGGCCAGGCATGAAGACCAGCGGCATGGATGGCTGCGAGTTGACGGTCTCACCCTCCTTCCAGAGGGTTCGCAGCTGTTGCAGCAATCTTATTGTCTGATCCCATGTCCGGGTTTCTTCGCTGTACCGCCGCATCGGTCCCCACCGCACAAAGACCTCGTCCGGTGGTGTGTCGGCGATTCGCAGCCACAGCGCTGGAGTGCGCTTGGGCGACCAGCGAATCTCTTCGCCAGGGTGCTCGACGCACTCCCAGACCTCGGTGGGGCCGTTGAAGCTCCGAAGGACCTGCCCCCTCGGTCGGGTCCATTCGCCGGTCCACGTCGATTTTTCCAAACTTCGCTCCTGAACGCGCATTTGGCGCCAGGAGATGCTCTACTCCGATGCAGGGACGCTTGCAAGGGGTTCAGAACGTGTTATCCTGCCCCGAACGCTAATACGCGTTCGGCAGCGCCAGGAGGCGGTTTTGGCCACAGAGACGACGGGTGGGCTTCAGCGCATCGAAAAACTGGCGGAGCGCGCCGGCATCAGCACAGCCTCAATTCGCCGGGGCATCGAGCGGCGTGAGATCCGCGGCGTTCGGGTCGGCAAAATATTCCTGGTGCCGGACGACGAGATCGACCGCCTGCGCCAGCTCGCCGACGCCAATCTGCGGCCAGTGGCCGCGTGCGACGAGACGCTGCTGGCGATTGTCCAGACAGATCAGGCACCGCCCGCGCAATCTTCCCAGGCTGCGCTACCCCAACCCGCCGCTGTGCTGACCGCCTCCACCGCACGCCCGCCAGCGGCACATCGCAGTACCGTCAGATCACCCCGATCGAAGAAGCCAACCGCCTGAGACGAGTTGGGCGCCGCGGCGTGATGTACCGCGACGCCCGGGCCGACTAGCCCATACCCGACGATGGTCGCCGGGTAGCTAGTCGGCCCCTCCTACAACGTCAATCGCTTGGAGCCGAGCGCGAGGCCCGCGCCCGGAGAGGAGGAGTTGTGCCCGTGTCATATCCAACCCTCGCCGACCAACAGGCTGCCCGACGCCCTTCGATTGCGCGGCAGTCGCCCCCCACCGATCAGCTATGGCGCGTCCACCGCCAGACGATCACGACCACCGCCTCCGGTCTCGCCAGCTCAGCGGTGCACGATCGATGCTTCAACAGCCGCCGCGAAGCCGAAATCTACGCGCACGAGTTGCGCGCCACACATGGCCGCAACTGCCTCGTGACGATCAGCCGGATGCCGCGCCGGGAGGGGCTCGGGGGAGGAGCCATGTGCACCACTGAGCCGCTATCGAAACATCCCACTGACACCATGATCTGAGGCACGGCATGGACGCCCGCGCCGAGATCGTGCAATCGGTTCCAGGCGCATCGGCGACGCCGCCGGTCCTGCGCCCCTATCAGGAACGCGATGTTGCCAACCTGCGGCGGGCGTTCGGTCAGGGACATCGTGCCGTCTGCTACCAATCGGTCACCGCCTCCGGCAAGACCGTCGTTTTCTCGCATGTAATCGGCGGAGCCACACGTAAGGGGCGGCGCAGCGCGGTCGTTGTGCACCGCCGCGAGCTGGTCCGCCAGGCGTCCGCCAAACTTAGCTGGGCCGGCGTGCCGCACGGGATTTTTGCAGCCGGGCTCGATCGCGATCACGACGCCCCGGTCTTGGTGCTATCGGTGCAAACCGCAGTTCGCCGGCTCGATCAACTTCCGCACTTCAACTTCATCGTCGGCGATGAGGTGCACCACGCGCGGTCGGAAACTTGGACGCGGCTGCTCACCACCTGGCCTGGCGCAAAAATCTTGGGCGTCACCGCAACGCCGTGCCGCACCGACGGAAAGGGCCTCGGGATCAGGGCCGGCGGTATCTTCGACGCCCTGGTCTGCGGCGCGACCGTCGCCGAGCTACAGGCCGATGGCTATCTGGCGCGGACGCGCTGCTTCGTCCCCGCGACGCGGATCGATACCACCGATCTGCGCACCCAACTCGGCGATTATGAGGTGGGCGCCCTCGCCGAGCGCGCCTCCGCCGTCACCGGCGACGCGGTTCTCGAATACCGCCACCACGCCGACCACCAGGCGGCGATCGCGTTTGGCTGCACGGTCGCGCATGCCGAATCGATCGCCGCCGCATTCCGCCAGGCGGGCTATCGCGCTGGCTGCGTCCATGGCGGCCTGCCGATGGCCGAGCGGGACGCTCTGATCGAGGGCCTCGGCACCGGCGAGATTGAGGTTCTGACAAGCTGCGACCTGATCAGCGAAGGCCTCGACGTACCGAACGTCGGTGCGGTGATCCTGTTGCGCCCGACGAAAAGCCTAGTCCTCGCCTTGCAACAAATCGGCCGCGGCATGCGGCCGGCACCCGGCAAGGACCATCTCGTGGTGCTCGATCATGCCGGGAATCTGCTCAAGCACGGTTTACCCGAAGAGCCGCGGGTATGGACGCTCGATGGTACGCCCGAAAAGCCACCAGGTGAGGCCACGGCGCCAGGCTGGCGTTGTGAAGCCTGCGGCTGCCTCAACGATCTCGATGCCATGGAGTGCGAGGAATGCGGCGCGGCGCGCCCGCTCCCGCGCCGTCGCGCGCCGGATATAGAGCCCGGCCGGCTGGCGGAGATCACCGCCGATTATTTCGCTCGCATCGCGCGTCTGCCGTATCGCGAATTTGTCCGCACACCGCGCAGCGAACGCGAGCTCCGCGCCTACGCGAAGGCGCACGGCTACAAGCGAGGCTGGGTGTGGCACCGGTTGCAAGAACAACAACCAGGGGGCGAAGATGACTGACCGCGAGCTGCACGCCGCCGATGCATCGCGGGAGCGGCAAAGATGAACGGCAATGTCGAACTGACCTTGTTCCGCAAGCATCACAGCGGCCCGATGGATACTGGTCCGTTGAGCAAGATGATCCAACTCAGCGGCGACGATGTCGTTTCAGATGGTTCGGCCTGCGTCATGAGCCGCGGCGAAGCCCAACGGTTGCCGATCGCCTCCGAGGGTGCGCTGGCGCAGACGATCGCCGGACTGTCATCACTCGAAGCGATTTCGCTCGGGCGCCTGCGGGCCGATCTGCCCGCCGCCGTCAACGTGGTCGTTCATCGCGCGCTTAATGGCCAGCCCGGCGTCATCGCCCGCACCAGCGAATTCGTCGGTTATCGTGCCGGTGCCCCGGGCTATGCGCTGATCGACTTCGACCGCAAAGGTATGTCGGCTGAGGTCGCGGCGCGAATCGCAGCCACCGGTGGCGCCTGGCAGGCGCTGATCGCGATCTGCCCCGCGCTCGCCAGTGCCGCGCGAGTGTCGCGGGCCAGCACCTCTAGCGGACTCTTTCATGCCCAAACCGGACAGCGCTACCGCAGCGGCGGCGAGCACATCTACCTCGCCGTCGAAGATGCCGCGGATAGTGAGCGGTTCTTGCGTGTGCTGCACGAGCGCGCATGGCTGGCCGGGTTCGCCTGGTATAACGTCGGCGCCGCCGGACAGTTGCTCGATCGCTCACTCGTCGACCGCATGGTGGGCAGCCCGGAGCGATTAATCTTTGAGGGCGCCCCTATCATCCATCCACCGCTGGCACAGGACCCGACGGCGCGGCGGCCGGTCGTCACACCGGGCGATGTCGTGGACACCCGCGCGGTGTGCCCAGAACTCACGGCATTTGAGCGGGAGCAGGTGGCTGAGCTGCGGCGTGCCGATCGCCACCGCGTAGCCGATCACGCCAACGCCGTGCGCGCCCGGTTCGTCGACGTGCAAGCGACACAGTTGACCGCCAAGCATGGTGTGCCGATGGCGGTGGCCCGGCGCATGGCCGAGGCGCAGATCGGCGGCACGCTGCTGCCGTTCATAACACTATCTTGGGACGATCCGGGGCTGGCTGGTCGGACGGTCGCCGACGTGCTCGCCGACCCCGGGCGCTTCGTGGGCGAGACGCTCGCCGATCCGCTGGAAGGGATTCCATACGGACGCACCAAGGCGATCGTCATGCAGCGGGCCGACGGCTCGCTGTGGATCCACAGCTTCGCGCACGGCAGGACGGTCTACGAGCTGCGTCATGACGCTGGATCGGTTGCGGCGGCGATCCGCGCCGCGCCGAAAGACGCAATGGTCGAGACCTTCCTGCAGCTGCTCCCCGTCGCCGCGCTCGAACCCGACGAAGAGACGCAGCTGCGCGATCTCGTCTGCACGCTGGCCGGCGTCAAAGTTCGGCCGCTGGACAAGCGGATTAAGGAGTTGAAATCAGCGGCTCGCGCGCGAGCGGGCCGCAGCCGCGCGGGAACGCCGCGCCGCTGCGCGCACCGATCCGCGACTGCGTCGTCCGGCACCACTGATTGATGACGAGCGCCTTCCTGTGCTCACCGATCTCGACAGCATCCTGTGTGCCGTTCCCGCCCTTGAGCCGCCGATGCGCGATGTCGAGAACAGGCCGATCGAAATAAAGGTGCGCCGTCCGATCGGCCTACATGCGTTGACTGAAGCCGGCGCCAACGCTGCCGAGCCCAACGACAAGCGTCTGCCGCCGCCGGAGCTGCCATTGTTGACGCCACATGACGACTTCTCGCTGGCGCATCTGATCGAACGTCACGTGGAATACGCGATCATGACCGACGAGGCCGAGCGAGTCGTCGCTCTGCCGCCATTGTTCGTGACGCACTTTCGCAATTACCGCGCTTCGCGGATGCCGATCGTCACCGGTATCGTCACGGCGCCGCTGATGCTGCCCTGTGGCGATATGCTCGCCGGCGAAGGTCTTGCGCGGGATCTCGGCCTGGTCTTTCGGATCGACCCCGCACTGCGGGCCGCGTTGCCGAAGCGGGAGCAGATTGAGCCGCGCCATGTCGCGGGGGCGTTGCGCTGGCTGCTCGATACGTGGCTGGTCGATGTCACCGCGGATTATGCAGGCAAGGTGATACTGATCGCCTTCGCGCTTTCTATTATTGAACGCGTTCTGCTGCCGGAGCGTCCGGCGTTTTTCGTAACTGCCGGACGGCGCGGCGGCGGCAAGACCACCGCGGTCAGCATGGTGGTAACCGCCGTGACCGGTCTCCGGCCGCCGGCTGCCGCCTGGTCGCCCTCGGAAGAGGAACGGCGCAAGGCGCTATTCTCCTACCTGTCCCAGGCGCTGGCGGTATTGGTCTGGGACAACATTCCGCGCGGCAGCGCGATCTCCTGTCCGTCGATCGAAAAGTCGTTGACCATGCTGACCTATTCGGATCGGATCTTAGGCGAGACGGCGATCCGTGTGGTGCCCGCCACGACGATTCAGGCGATCACCGGAAACAACGTTGTTCCGATTGGCGATCTCGCGTCGCGGGCGCTGTCTGCCTGGCTCAACGTGACGCGACCGGACCCGGAGAATTGGCCGGTTCTGCATACCGATCCGGTTGGCTGGACTCTGAGAATCGCGCGCGGATCCTGCGAGCTCTCTACACGATCCTGCTGGGCAATCCGCGGCTCGACGGCGGAACGCACGAGGCACCAAAGACGCGGTTTCGCACCTGGTGGCACCTGTGCGGCGCGCCGCTCGAATACGCCACCAAGCTGCTGATCAAGGAACGAGAGGAAGGGTTCCCGGGGGATCTCGGGCCGGCACACATGAAGGCCGTGCCGCTGGATTTTGTCGAGTTGTTCCGGGCGTTCGAGGACGATGACGATCAGGGCAACGCGGTCGCCAGCCTGCTGGACCTGATCAGCACGCTGTGGCCCAAAGGCCAATACCCGGACGGGTTTCGCGCCGAGCATATCGCCGAGCGGATGGCCGACCACGGGCTGGGGCTCGACGCCCAGGCGCAGGCGCTGCGCGGGTTACTCGATATCGTCGGGGCGCGCCCGCTCGTCGTGGTCACCGGCCACAGCGTCGGCAATCGGCTGCGCATGGTGCTCGACAATCCCGTCGTGGTCGGCGGCGATGTGCTGATCTTGCGTAAGCGTAGCAACCCCGGCGGCAAGCACCTTCCCGCCAGTTATCAGATCGAACGGAGAGGGCCCCCATGACCGCGCCGGGCGGAACGGAAGCCCGCAACCCAAGCGAGGGGCTTGCCGGGAGGGCCCAATGGAGCCGGGGAGACAGGAGAGAGATAAGGCACCCCTCAGCCGGGCCGCCCCATAGGAACATCGTTAAGCGCGAGGCTGCGGGGCGTGGCTTAACAACATCTCTATGGGTGCGCCCGGCTGAGATATGTCCTTTGTCTCTCCTGTCTCCCCGCCCGGTACTGGTGCGGGTGCGGGAAAGCGGGCCTGTGGCCGGCAGGACAGACCATTCCGCGGCTTTACACCGCAACAACGCGGGCATCGCACGCGATCTGCATCGTGCCGGGCGAGGCGCCTGGCCCATGACGCCCGAAGCCCCTGTCACGTCCGAGGTCGGGACTGACCAAGGTCAGTCATCCGGCCTGAACGTGACATCCCCGACCGGCCCGCTCTCCGCCGCCGAGCGCAAGCGGCGCCCGCGCTCGCGCGACCCGGCTAGCCTCCGCCCGCAGCCCAAGCGTGACGGTCCTGACTTCTGGCCGACTTCGGCCTGCCTCATCACTGCGCTGTTACGTCACGTACTGCCGACCTTGCCACGTGGCCGAGTGTGGGAATTCGCTGCCGGCGACGGGCGGCTTGTCGAGCCGATGCGCGGGGCTGGACGCGAGGTAATCGCCACCGATCTCCATCCCGTCGGACCTGGCATCGGGTGCTGCGACTTCCTGCATGATCCGCCGCCGCCCGAGACGTGCGGAGCCGTGGCGGTCACCAACCCGCCGTACGAGCGGAAGACGCTCAATCGCTTTATTGCACATGGTTTTGCACTGCTCGATTGCGGCGCGATCACCGCTTTCGTGCTCCTGCTGCGCCTCGACAAGATTATGGCTGAAGAACGGGTGCCGGCGTTCAACCGGGCGGCGGCATTGTGGCATTGCTCCTGGCGGCCGATCTGGATCCCGGGCACCAAAGGAAACGGCCGCTGGTCGAATGTCTGGTGCTGCTGGCGGCGCGATTATCAGGGACCGCCGCTCACCCGCTTCCTGCAACCGGAAGACGTCTCAAGCACCGGCGATCTCTTCGCTGATCGTGAGGCTGACCCGTGAGCGCCGCGATCAGCGTCGCTGCCGAGCTGCACGAAATCGCCCAGGCGGTCGGCCGGTTGCGGCCGGATTGGCGCGATGCCGAGCAATTTTACGAGCAACGATCGGAGATCATCGGCGCGCTTCGTCGCCTCGCGCGGAACGGACACGCGCTAGCGCCGGCGCCGCTGTCACGCCCTGCACCGCCGCCGCGCGTCATCGTCCGCGAGCAGGTGCGCGTGGTGCTGCTGTCCCGGCACCTGGTGCGCCCGCCGCGTCGGCATCGTTATCCACGGCCGCCGCTGCGGTGCGAGCGGCAACTGTTGCTCAAGTTCCCACCACCAGCATGAGGAGAAACAACCAAATGCCACTCGTCGAAATGCGTCAAGTACAGAAAGCCATCGATAACGATGACGATTCCGCCCATCTCACGCCTTCAGAGCACGAGCGGGTTCGCGCAGCGATGCGCGACATCCGTGCTGCCAATCCGGGCATCACACAAGAGGAAGCGGTCAAGCGGATGCCGCATGAGATGGTCGAAATGGTACGCAACGCGCTCATGCGCAGCATCGGCCATGAGATATGGATAATGGCTGAGCACGACCCGCGCCCGAACCCGAAGAACTTTCCGATCAAGCTGCCGTTGAAACTACGCCAGCGGCTGCCAATCGCGATCTTGATGGATGGCGAGTTTGGTGGGCGGCAAATCCACATTCTCTACGCGAGACGCGAGCACGTTGAAGGTACCATTGCCGCCTTCCGCACGCGCAGCTTCCCCGACGATGCGGACCGTGCCGCGGCCCTCGAGGAATACAAGACGATTTGTTGGCCGCCGCCTGCCGGATCGCGAGCGCGCATGACGACCGAGAGGACAAATTAGTGATGGACGACATCGATCGCGACATGATTCGGGCGGGACTGCGCGTGGGCACGTCAGTGCGGATGGACCGGAATTTGATGACCGCGCTGAAAGTGCGGGCCAGATATGAACGTGCCCGCGTTGGGGGCGTCATCATCGATGCAATCAGGGATTATCTGGCCAAGCCGCCGGCACCGCGCAACGCATCACTGATTGAGGCGAGAAAGGAGGAAGTGCCCGGCCAGGCGAAGCTCGCTTTGTGAACTTTCCACCCTGCAACACCGAGGGAGCGTAAGCATGTTGGACGAAAACTACACCGAGGACGATGCGATCGAGGCGGCACGCGATCTTGCGTTCAAGTCGCTGCTCGACGATGCCGAAGATGAGGCCAAGGCCGACAGTCTATTCACGCGCATGATCGCGGAGGTTTTCGCCAGCGACTTCAACACTTGCCTGCTGGAAGGCGAGACGCGCGTAGGGCGCCACCACGAGATCGCGGACTTTGCCGCGATGGTCAACGCCATGCTCGCACGGAATGAGCTGTCGGATTGGGTGTTGGTTTACTGCCCGTCGCCAGCAGTGGGGCGGAGCCGAGGTCCGCAAGCCGCATTGAGGGAGTGCCGCACATGACTTCCGATTTCGATCCGAGTGTCAACAATATCGTTGAGCTGGACCCGCTGGCTGCGCTCCAACGTAATCGCGAGCTGTTGCAAGACATTCTTCACACCGATCATCCCGCCGCCCGCCGCTTTGAAGATTGGCTGATCTATGGCTTGCTGCTGCCGCTGTTCCACGGCGAACGGGCATTCAAGCCGCCTTATTTCGAGCGGATGATCCGCGCGGCTATCCAGGTCGCACGTGATCCAGCTTACGAGGAAAGCCGTCGCCGCTCGCGCGAAGCGTGGGGCATTAAACCCAGACAGCTTCACCTAAATTTCGGGAGAAGCGACGCATGAATGTCAGATGCAATTCATCTCCCGTCCTGCGCGCCGTGGAAGCCGGCTGCTGCCGCGCTTAGAATGTCGTCGCGCGAACCCTGCTTGCTGCGCCATCGTCGCCGCCGGGCTTCGTCGCATGAGCGCAGGAGGAAGCAACCATGCTCGATCACAAGCGCGAAGCGCGCGGCGATCTGTTCAACTTCGCCCGCGATCAGTCCGCATGCTCGGCACACGCCGACGAGCCGCTCCTGCTCTACCGCGACGGCTTCGGCGACGCACATTTCTCCTGGGTGCATGCCGAGCGACGCAACGCCCGGGTCGCGCTGCTGGTGCGCGACCCGATCGAGCCGCGATGTGCGTGGTGGGTGCTAGAGTTCGTCCTCAACGAGGAGCGCGCCTGGCGCCAGACGACGCATCCGCGCGTGTTTATCTGCGCCCGTGCCGTCGCATTGCGTGACTTCGCCGATTGCGTTGCCGAGCACGAGGCGCGCATCACCAGCGGTGCCGACGCCGAGTGGCGCGCGGCCGCAGCCGTTGTTGCCGCGCACCGGGCGGATTGGGCACAACAACACATCCGGTCTCCCGAGGTCGACGCCGCCCTGGCGACGCTGCGACGGCTCGATGTGCAGCACAGCGCCAAAACTTGGCACACGCTCCGCGTTGGCCAAGCGCGCTGGTACTGGCTCGCCCGTTATCCATACCGCTCGTGGGTGGTCGGCGGCGAGGTCGACGACAACGCGCAGCTCATCGGCGAGGGCTTCGCCGCCACAAAGGAGGCGGCGGAGCAGGCGGCCGCAGCCGCCGCACACGCAGCACCGGGCTTCGTCGAACCGCTGAACTATCCCGACGGCGGCGGCAACAACGAGGTTCGTCGCCGCTACCAGCGCCTGCACGCAAGAAAGCCGCCGCCCTCCGCCAATCGAGACAGTCCGGGCAACAGGAGGATGCGATGAATGATACATTCGATACAACCCCGTCTCCTGAATACATCGCGGCAAAGCAGGCTATGGAAGCTGCTCGTCACCAATTCCGCCAAACGCAGGAGAGAGCGGTCGCACGCGGTGTCTTGCCAATCAATGACCCCGACTTCAATCGAGCTTGTGAGGGGCTGGACGCTGCGGTGAAGAGCCTGAACGCGACACCCGAAAAGCAATTCCTTGATGAAATCGAGGCTGCCGAAGTGGCTGCGAGCGATCGGTTCTTCAATGATGAGCTGGCTCGGCGTGGCCGGCAAATCACCGCACTCTACGTTGAAACGGACTTCGGCAAATATGAAACGATGGATGCCGCACTCTATCAAACGGGTCTTTGCTATAAGATGACTGATCCGCAGCGTTATACCGGTATGCAACTCTCGATTGCGCAATTGGCTCCGATCACCGTTGTTGCCGACATGCGCCGGCTCAGCGCCGCGCAATTGGTCGGGATACTGCGCTGGATGGCCGACCAGATCGATGAAAATGGAGTGCCCGTCTACAACAGGCCTGCGCCGAGTGAGAAGTATTGTCCGGACTGGTGGGCCGACGAGTTCCCGGACGGCAGGCTTCGCCACAGCTGCTATCGGAACAGCGACCCGCCGGCCGCACCCGATGAGCGCTGACGTTCAGTGGCGGCCGTTGCCAGGCCCGCGGACCCGCATCAACCGCTGCGGCATCTGCGGCGCGCCACACCCGGTGATGTTCGACGTGCCGAATGTCGTATGGCAACACTACATCCCGCCGGCGCAGCGCGGTCACCTGCTGTGCATCGGTTGTTGGCGCACGGTGGTCGATGCGGTCGATGGCGGTGCATTCCAGGATGAGCACGGCGGCCCGCTTTCCCTGTGGTGCGAGGAATGGCGAGCGCGCAACGGCGTGCCTCCGGATGAACCCACGCCGACGTTCGGGCGAGTGATGTTCGCCGCAGCCTACGGAGACATTCCAGGCGAGCCACGCCGGCCTACAGTCCGTTGGCGATCGTTGCCCGGTCCGCGAAGGCGCCTGAACCGGTGTGGCATGTGCGGTGTGAAAGACCCGCGGATGTTCGATCTCCCGGATGTTGTCTGGCGTTTCTACATAGAACCGACGCAGCGCGGTCACATGGTTTGCCTGCGTTGCTGGTCGCGCCTGGTCGAAGTCACTGATGGCGGGTTCTTCCAGAAAGTGCACGGCGGCCCGATGCCGCTCTGCTCCTATCCTCACGGCGGCTTTTCCTGACCGCTGGCGGGCCTCAGGCGCGCGTGACGATCGTCGGTCGCGGCCTGGCCGGCGGTGCCGCAGGCCGAGCTGGTGGCGGCGCTTCCGTGGGTGGCTCCGCCGCCGGCGGCGTTGTCGCAGGCGGTGCCGGCTGAGCATGTATGTCCAAAATCGAGGGATACTGCACCGACGAAGGCGAGCCGATCCCGAACGGATCCCAGCGCGTCGGCCAGTCGTAATCGTCCTGGCTCCACACCTGGAGGTCACGATCGACATAAATGTGTGTGCGGCGGTAACGCCGCTGGCGATAAAGCCGCACCGGCGCGGCGATAAGCCGGCCAAGCTGCCGGCCCTGATGTCTGCTCGCGCTCTGACCGATCAGCGCCAGCGCATGTGCCACCCGCCCAGGACGCCGCCATCCCCGAAAACCCGTTAGCGCTACGAGCCCCGTTCCCACCGGCTCGAGATCGGCGCCAAGCGTGTGCGCGATCCGCATCAGCGCAATCGGTAGCGCAAAGTCGAATTGTTCGCCCGCTTCCAAGCTCCAGCGGAATTGGCGCGCCAGGTGCGGCTCGCTCGCCAGCGCGACACCGGCGTCTCTCAGCTCAGGCGGCAGCGTGATCGTCTTCGGCACGACTGTCTCCGGATTGTCAAACAGGTCGGAGGCCCGCCGCCACGCACTGACATGGCGGGCCCCCGGCCCCGAAGCGCTCCGGTGAAACCATAGACAACGGCGGAGACGCTCGCCAGACTGGACGTTGCCACGCACGGGCATTCAATCGAAAGAGACCAGTCATGTCCCCAGGACCCGTAAGCACTGCCCAGCGCGGTGGCTTTGTCGCTTCGCGTGGCGCGCCGAACTTCCACCGCATGGGTGCTGACTTTGTCCAGCACATGCCGCCCAGCGGTCTCGCTGTACCTCGCCTGCCCATCCGCTCGGCGCCGGCGTACGCCACCCGCGACCTCGGCGCTCACGCCCGCCAGCGCGCCGAGCTCGGTGTTTCCGAGGACGGACGGCCGCAGTTCACGCTGGCTCCCGACGAGCGGTTGACGGTCGGCCAAGATGAGGACGGCAATGTCACCGTGTCGACCGAACCGGCCAACGTCGCAGAGACAGAAGAGACTGAGCCTGCGGTCGAAATCGAAATCGAAAGGCCGGCGGCGGTCACCGCCGGGCGCAGCATCGCCTCGCCGCGGCAGATGGCACGCCCCGCCGGGTTGCGGGAGCGGCTCGCGGTCACGAACAACCCTGACGGATCCGTGACGATCTCCCCCGATGCTGGCAATGACGTTGTGGTTTCAGGTGATCCCGCCTCCGGTCGCGTCGTGGTCACCGAGGAACCTGTCGCCGAAGAATAGCTAAAGACGACGGTGCGGCGCTCTTGTTCCCGGAGTTTGGCGGACGGAGCGCCGCCTCCCTGGGATTTATTGCTTTGCTGCATGCTAGAAAGCAATAGGCCCGCAGTGGAATACTCAGTGATACCGACGGCCTAATTGGATGACCGCTTTCGACCCATGTCGGTCATAGACAGGTCTATCAGGCAGCCCCAGAACCGGACGTTCAGGAGGCTGGGGGCTCCAGCCACACCCCTCGTTCTGGTCATTAGGAGGGCTGCGTGCGCGCTCCGAAAGGGCGCAAAGCCTGTTGACGACAGGATGATGACGTTCCGCCGTCTTATCCCTCGTTGGTCCGATGGACGTACGCGAGCTCCATCAGCTCGCGCAGAGTTTCGGCTTTCGCCATTACGTCCTGCTTCCTGAGCCGGACCCCATAATTTCCCCAACGATCGCGGTCGAGCGACTCCAGGCCAGCCGCGTCAATCTTCCCTTCTACTTCTGGAGCCTCCGGCAGTCGGATCAGAAGGTCGATCCAGCTCTTCTTCGGCTTAAACGACACAAAGTTGAAGGCGACACCCGCCTTGGAGAGACCGATGTAGAACTTATTATATTTCAGCTCCAATGAGGGATCGCGAGCTTTGATAAGGGCGAACAGTTCATCGGCGAGCTCCACGGTGGCCTTGGTGGCCTTCTTTTCCCAGTAAGCGCGATCCGTGGGGGCGGCGGCGGCATCCTCATCCTCGTCGATTACGCCACGGGAGAGCTCGTCTACGACCTTCGTGAAAATGAGGGTGAAGGCGTCACCTACCCTGTAGGCCCGCATCTGAATGCCAACGAGGGGCACCGCCCCGTTGAACAACGAAATCACGTTGAGGAAGCGAACTCGTAATGTCTTCGGCCACGAGGACGGCGCAATGGTCGTACTGCGGGTACCGCCTTCGCTCGATGTCCCAGTACTCGATGCACCGGATGATGTGGGCCTCATCGGTCATTCCGAGCTGCAGTTCCACCTGATAGCGGCGCTTGGTTTCCAGATCCTGGAGCAGGAGGTCTAATCGCCCCGCGCGCGGCTGGACCCGTTCCTGGTCTCGCAGGACGAGGTCGCCGAGCCCCAAGATGGTCGGATCCTCGGCGATGATCCGCTGAACCCACTTCTCCGAGAGTTCAGGGTGGTTGCGGAGCAGGACTCTGACTGGCTTTGTGTATTGCTCGGTCACGGCGCCCCCCTTAGCGCACGGAGCGAGCCGCTCGCTCGCGACATGTTCTTCTCCAAATACATCACCCTCAGATAGCACACCTTAACCCCGAGCACATCAGGTACTCTGGCGCGCGATCCCAACTGCTCGGCACCTGCGCGCTCTGAAGGTCCGCTGGCAGGTTCAAGTCGGAACTCGATCCACGCCGAGCGGTGCTGAAGCTGAGACACCTACGCCCGAGCCCCGGAGGCCGGGCCGCGCCAATTCCAGGCGTGGAGCCCAATCCGCAAACCGCGAACGGCGGCTACGGAGCGGTCTGAGTGAAAAGCCACCATTCCCCAATCTTTACCCAGTGGCCGCTCTCGACCCAACCTGGCCGTCAGGCGGTTGATCGTGCGATCCCGAAACCGGCGCTCAGCGCCACCTAGTGGTGGCGCCTTCGCGTATCGCGATCGTCGCAGTCCTATCTGGCTGCTCTGTCATGGAGATCGGCGACAATGCAGCATGGAGCCCGCCTGATGAACTTGCCTATTCGCAGGTAAGCGGTAGATCGGCTAGGCTTTCGGTATGGGCCAGCACAAAGTAAAGCAATACAACCGCGAGCAGTACCTCAAGCATAACCCGTTTTGCTGCTACTGCGGTGCGCCAGCGACGACGACGGACCATATCCCGTCGAGGGAATATTTTTTGCGACGAGATTGGCCTGAGGGGTTCGAATTCCCGGCCTGCGAGGCATGCAACGCGGAAACACGGATTGACGAGCAAGTCGTGGCCTTCCTATTCAATCTGCGCCTTATCAACGACAGTCAAGCCGTAGAAGAGCTATTGCAGAGGTTAGCCAGGGCAATAGCGAATAACGCTCCGGAAATCCTGCTGGAGTGGCGGGCGGACGTGCCAACATCGGTCAGCGGGCGAAAACGGGCTTTCAGGGAGGCGTTTGGTTCACTTGGCGACGAATTGCGCCGGCAGCAACTTGGTATGATCGACATAGGGCCATTAACCCGGCAAAGGGTCGAGCGATTCACAATCAAACTGGGCAAGACTTTATTCTATAAGCATAACGGCCGGATTTTAGACGGCTACATATTTGTAAGCTGGCACAGCGTCTACATCGATCCGATGGACACCTTGCAAGAGAGGATGAAAAATCTTCAGACCTTCGCCAAAGCCATAATGATACCAGAGCGGTCTGGCAGGCCAATGATCGACCAGTTCTTTGTAATTGCTCACCTGGGTAGCGGCCCGAGGTGAGTTATTTTGCAACGATTGGCCCATTGGGCAGCGAGGTATCTGACAAGACGTGCGGATCACGTACGAGTCAACAGCATAGGAATCGCTTGACGCGGTAACGGGTGACTTAACTCTAAGACAGGGGTGACGCACACCCCCGATCTCAGCAAGTTATCGGTCGCCGAGAAGGACACGCTGATCCTGGCGTTGTTCGAACAGTTGACGACAGCGCATCAGAGGATCGCGGAGCAGGACAAGATAATCGCCGCGCAAGCCGAACGGATCGCAGCGCTAGAGGCGAAGCTTGAGCGACTGAACCGGCCACCAAAGACGCCAGACAACTCGTCGATGCCGCCGTCCAAAGGTCCAAAGAAAGATCGAGCAGAGCCGGACCACGACCGCCCACGGCGTAAGAGCCGACCGGGCGTGGGGCGGTCACTGCATCCCAACCCCGATCGCGTGGTTGATGCGACGCTGAGTGCCTGTCCCAAGTGTCGGGCGAGGTTTCCGAAGGCCGCCCAGACCCCCCAGCAGGTCTACGACCGCATCGAACTTCCACCGATCAAGCCAGATGTAACACGGGTACGATTGTTTGGTGGTTGCTGCTCCTGCTGCGGCGAGCACGTGTGCGCCGAGGCGCCAGCCGGTCTGGAGCCAGGTTCGCCCTTCGGTCAATCCATTGCCGCGTTGGTGGTCTATCTCCACTACGCCCACGCCGTTGGTATGCAGCGGTTGGCGCAGCGGATGGACGAGATCTTTGGCCTCTCGATCAGCGAGGGCGCGATCAGCAACATCTTGGCTCGAGCACGCGAACCTTTGCTGGCGGCGACCGCACCCATTCGCGCCGCCGTGCTCGCCAGTCCGGTGGTATGCTCGGATGAGACCTCGGCGCGGGTCAGTGGCAAGAATTGGTGGGAGTGGGTGTTCATCGGCACGCTCGCCGTGTTGCACGTAATCCATCCCAGCCGTGGCAAGGCGGTAGTGCAGGCGTTGTTCAGTGACATCAAACCACTGGTTTGGGTGTCTGACATGTTGCATAGCCAGCGCGGCCACGCAGTCAAATGGCAGGTGTGCCTGGCTCACCTGCTCCGCACAGCGAACTATGCCGTTGACTGCGGTGATACCGCCTTCAGCCTTCGGTTCAAGTGGCTGCTGCTACGTGCGCTTGCCATCGGGCGACGACGAGATCGTCTGACAGACAGTACTCTGCGGCAGTATCTGGGCGACCTCGAGCGCAGGCTCAATCGAATTATGGCTGTGGTGCCGATCGGCGAGCCGGGAATTAAGCTACGCAAGTGCATCGCGGCACATCGAGAACACCTGTTCGTGTTCATGAGCCACCGCGACGTGCCTCCCACCAACAACATTTCCGAGCAGTCTCTGCGTCCGAGCGTGATATTTCGCAAAGTGACCAATGGGTTCCGCTGTGAGTGGGGTGCAGAGACCTACGCTGCCTTTCGTTCAGTCGTGAGCACAGCCAAAGCCAATGGAATTTCTGTGCTGCAAGCACTCCGAACCGCCCTGGCGGGAGCGCAAGTGCCCGTGGTCCTCCAACCAGCCACCCCAGGGTGAGCAATTACAGTTCTTTTACCGATACAGCTGCGATCCTGGGCGGGGCTGGTTGTTTGCCTCCGTCACGTTCAGTGAGCAGATGATGTTCGACCTCACTGTTCTCACTGAGTCCGCTCTGAAATGGATCCTTGATACAGCGAGCCAGTCCGAAACGAAAACCGACTACGAATTTGCCAGGCAGCCGTTAATCTTTCGTAACGCGGAAACCGAGGCTGTTTTTCCGCACACGAATTTTCCGCGTGGCATGCGGTGCTCTACTGTTCGCCCGGTTGAGCCATAGCGTCCCCCGTTTCCTGGCATCCGTCGTTCGACAACCCCGGCCTTGAAGAAAATGTCTGGTTTCAGCGAATCCCGGCCCGCCGCGGACCGGCAGAAAAACACCCGATCCAGCCGTTCGAGCCAGGGCTGAGCCGAACGGCCGCATTCGACCCAACTCGGCCATAGCCCGGCCCATCAGACGATCCTGGAAGCGGACGTTCAGCACCGCCGAAGCTCCTCAGCTTCGCCCCCATAGCCGCCGTTCAGTCGAGTGGCGCCGGTCCTCCAAAGCGGACGCCCCGACCGCCTCGGACCGCCGGCTTCCCAAGGTGCAATGGGTGGCATCGCTCATCCGCCCGCGAATATTTAGGGCGGTGCGACTATGCTTCGGGAATACTCGATTTTGTCTTGGCCCGGGTTGCCATAATGCACCTTATCACGGACATCGGATCACTACGTAGACGCGCCAAGAACAAACATCGTGCCGGGGCCACTTCTGAGCGAGTTGTGTGCCGCTGCAACAACCCCAGCGCGATTCGTCAGCTTAGAGCCCTTCCAAAACCCCCGTTTCTCCGCGGCGAAATGTAATAAACTGTTACAAAGCCGGGAGGCGCCGACAAAGTTTGTTCCAAACGGGCCTGACTAGTCTGTATGCTCCCCGCAAAAGTTCGGGGAGGCGGGCATGCACGGACACGGCACCGCGGGCGCACTCTCGATCAAAGCCCATCGGGTCATGATGGGCTTGCTGGCGTTGGTCGCCATATTCCTTGGCGCTTTTATGATTCTCCTTTCAAGTAGCATCTCGTTGAAAGCTGAGCAAATATACCAGCCAATAGAGACCTACCAATATATCGGTGCGCCTTTTACAGGATGCCCCGCCTTCCCTTTCACTTGCGTAGCCGGCAACGTAACCGCGTTAGCTACTTTCGACGTCCCTTCTTCTAGCTTTAGCGGTGTCCTCCCTCCGATATATATAGAGGCATCAGCCTCTGGAGTGAATTTGACATTCACAGGCCCACCACTGGCCTATGCAGATTTTCTTTTTCAAAATGGGACTCTGCTCAATGGAGATTTCGAACTCTACGTAAATAATGTGGGCCTGATAGCAGTTAATACAGGTGATGAGGCAGGCGCTGCTGCTGCTAATGACGTCACGCAGACGGGTGGATACACCGACAGCTCACCATACTGGACCCAGGTGTTGCAACCACCACCTCCACCACCGCCACCCCCGCCCCCAAAAACCCTATTCACACCGGCAGAAAAGGAGCTGGCAAAAGAGCTCGCTGAAAGCGATGACATTGCAAGCCAGGCGGTCGGTTTTGGTGCTTTGCTCGATTTCACTTGCGACGAGAGATAATCTTGGCGCCCTGATATCTATCCTCACAAGGGTTATTCCGCCGCTTGGTAATGAGCAACTGGATGCAGAAGGGTTTTTCCTTGCGTGTGAAGCCAAGATCGGAAAGTTTCCTTTGGGATCCGTGACGTGCGGCCTGTCTGCAATTGCCGTCGGTTTAGACCTGGAGAAAGCGGCTGCGCTGGCTATAGAGGCCGATCCCTCCGATATGGATTACCAGAAGGTCTTCGTGCCTACTATAGAACTGTTCCCCCCGGGACTTACCGGCGTTTGCTCGCAACTAACGGCGACGGCACAAGCGGTGCCGATTACGCTTGATGACACGAACGAATGGCTGAACGCACTCTACATAACGAATAATCGGTACCAGGGTGCCCTGGCCGCAGGAAGTGTCGCAAGCGAGCGGTTGCAGTCAGCAACATTTGGGGGTTATCTCGGTTCCTACGACAGAGCTGCGAGAACCGCTCAGACGGATTTGGGGTGCTTTGCGCGCCTGCTCTCGGCGGCGAATCTTGACACCGAGCCTGCTACAGCTCAGGATGAGCATGATGCATTGGACTTGCTGCAGACGGCAGATACGGCGACGCTAACTGACATATTCAGCACGATTGGTCTCGATGAAAGCGACGTGACAACGCTGATTGCCACAACCGAAGCGAACCCTCCACCCCTTCCCACGACGACAGGTGTCAATGCCCTCCAAGATGTCGCACATAGTCTTGGGACAACTGCGGTGCCGGAGCCGCCGACCTTGGCTGTGCTCTTTATCGGCCTAGGTGGTCTTGGATTATTGCGCCGCCGTCGCCATGCGGCTTCACCGTCAACGAAAGAGGTTCCGGCTGCTTTGCTGTAGTTCTCAGTGATACGCCGCTCCCGATCGGCTCGGGTTTGCTCTTCGTGGCGACGGCCGGCGATCTCAGCCTGCTTCGCCGCTATTTCGGCCTGCCGCGCGGCGGCGCCGGCATTACGGACGCCGCTCCACGCGACAATTAACCCCGCGATGACGGCACCGGCGGCACCGAAGAAACCGACGATCGGATTAACCGTCGCTCTATGATCGGCATTATCGGCATACCAGTGCCAAGCGGTGCTGATCCAAGACATTCCAGGATGTTATCGCAGAGTGGATGCCGGATTGGAACAACCGTCCGGTTCCGCGGCGAGTTGCGAATTTTCTCGATGCCCCCTTTCTGCCGGTGCGGATTGACGGCTATGCCGTACGGTAGGGAACGCCAGTGATCTCAACTTTTACGGTCTTCGGATCATACCCGGCAGCTAACAGCAAATCACCGGCGGCAACTTGAGAAAGCCGTGGGTGGCGACAGGGGCCGACAAGCGCCTGAGTGATAGGCAGCGGTTTCTTTAGGCGAAGCGGAATGTGGCGCGTCATCATCGATTGCCGCTGCCTGAATTGCATTTTCGTCGGGTCGTCCGGTTGCAGGTTGTAAATGAGCCGCCACTCCTTCTCGTTTTCAAAAGCTGGGTTCTTGATGCATGGTGCATACGGCCAGAGGTGCTCCAGCCAATAACGGCAAAATTCATCTGCCCAAGCATCGACCGTCGGTGCGTTGGTTGCCCCGCTGAGTCCGAGAAAGAATTGCTCTGTCCACTTGAGAATGTCGTCGAACATGGTGGCGTGATTTACCGGGTCATATTCGACACGCACCAAGAAAATCTGAGGTCGCGTCTTGCCATCTGATGTAGGAAGAAATCCAGCTTCACGTAGTTTGATCGAGTCGAACTGGATCGCATAGCCGCCTTCGCCGCCGGAATATGCCCGCCACTGGCTGAGGTCGTCCCTGCGTTCTGAAAGGCACGTAACGAACACCGAAGCAATCTCTACACCTGGGTTGCTAAGCGCTTCGTCCAACCGAGTGAGGATGGGTTCGACAGCCGGATTATGTGGTGCATCCACCTTCGCCTTGACGCGTCGGTGAAGCTGATCGGTGGAATAAACGAGTTCCGTGGTGTCGTTGAGGCAAGCAGCTTGAGTTGCCCATAGCTCGCAACTCTGTATGATCTTGATGAAATTCTCTCCCGTTGTGTAATGGTAGAGTGGGCCATCAGGAATCAGAAAGAAACGCTTTGAGAGATGGTCAAGAAAGCCATCAATCTGCGTCTTATCGGCAGAAGACAGATATTGAGTGGTGGTGTCCATATAGCCAGCCTTGAAATCGTCGATTTGCCGACGTTGTAGCTCTTCGCTCTAATCTAACCCATTGACAAAGTAGGGTCAAGAAAGGGACGCTGGCTGAGTAACGTGGTTTAAGGATCGGGTGCTTCACCAGTGGGATCGGCTCTTTCGTCAACTGCAAGCGGTTTGTCTAGCTCAAGCCGACGACACAGTAGCAGCCGGATTCCGGCTTGACGCCAGGCCGCCCCCACAGGCCCCGCCGGGCCGCCCCCACAGGCCCGCGCGCCATGAAGGAGCCAGAGGAACATCCGATCCCAGCCACTAAGCGTTCCCGTATTGTCATTACGCGCTATGATCCTACATGTAGTCGATGGCTAACGCGACCAGCAAGCGGAATAGTGTCACGCGCCGCCGCGACAAACTGCGGGCGATGGGGCTCAGGCCAGTACAGATCTGGGTGCCGGATACTCGGGCCCCGGGTTTTGCCGCGGAGGCGCGCCGACAGAGCGAGCTGGTCGGGCGCAGCGCGGAGAGCCGGGAAGCGCAGGCGTGGATCGAGGCCAACAGCAGCCTGGCCGACGACGCCGACGAATGATCGGCACTGCACGGGGCGACATCGTGGTGCTGGCCGACCGGACCGGCCGCTATACCTGCAAGCCACGTCCGGGGCTGGTGGTCCAGTCCGACGCGTTTCCGGGCACGGATTCGGTCCTGGTCTGCCTGATCACCTCGACTGCGCGCGACGCCCCGTTGCTGCGCGTCGCGTTACCGGCCGGCGAGCAGACCGGATTGCAGCAACGGTCCTGGGTGCAGCTCGAGAAGCTCACTGCGGTCAGCAGGAACCAGATCGGCCAGCGAATTGGAGCTGCGGACGCGGTCTACATGTTGGACGTGACACGCAAGCTCGCCGTGCTGCTCGGCATCGGCTAATCTCTTCCGTCGGCGGCGTCGTTTCCCTGGTCGTGGCGCAACTCGTCCTCGGGAGGCTTCAGTGAGCTAGCAAACCTACTGGCTGGTGGCGCCCCTGGTGCTCGCGATGTTCAGTGCCGTCCTGGCTGTGGTCGGTATCAAGCTGATCGACCTGGCAGATCACCGGAATAGAGGCGCCGATCGACGGCCGTGAGCTGACGCAGGGATCAGTTGAATCGGTTGCGGTCGCCCTGGTTGGCACGTAAGGCGCCCCAATCGTTCGCGTTCTCGTCCTCATCCTCCGGCTGCGCGATCAACCGCGCCCTCGCCGACGGCGTGAACCCCAGCTCATTCGCGAGCCGCAGCAGCTTGTCGCTCGCTCGGTTGATGATGCCGATGTACGGCGAGACATAAACGCCGTTCGGCCCGCGCAGCAGGAACGGCTGGGCCGAATTCGCGTCGATCTTATGCTGTGCGATCACCGCCCGCCGGTGCCGGATCACCTGCTCGATGAAGGTCGCATACATCTGCCAGTTGATCCGCTTCAGCACGCCAGGCGGCACGTCTGGCAGCACCCGCGCCCACTCGGCTTTCTGCTCCTCGTCCATCCAATCCGGCGGCGCCATCTGCGCCAGGTCACCGGGCGGCGCCGGATCCACGCGCTTGGTGTGCCGCGAGGGCTGAAATGTCCCTTGTAGTCTAAGGATTTTCGTTGGTTTCGGCGGTCGGCCCCGCATTCATCGGCCCCCTATTTTGCGAATTTTGCACGCGCAAAAATCGGCCTTCGCGATCCGGTTCCCAGGCGCGCGCCGGAATCTTGCGAGGCCCCCCCTTGAACCTCCAGCGCGGGAGGCATCCCACTTGGAACCCCACTTACCGAAGCCACCGTCGAACCTATTGCTTTTGAGGACACGGCCAGCATAGGGCTGCACGTTGGACGGGTCGAGACGACGGTCGGGAGCGACGCGGATCGGCTCGATGTGATCGACCATCACCGCCCGCTTTTCGATGCCATTGCGCGCGCATACCCGACAGTTCGGCTCGCCGGCGAGCACAGCGTCGCGTAGCTCACGCCAATCATGGTCGTAGCGACGGCGGGCGGTTGACGGCCGAGGGCGCGATCTCTCATAGGCCCTCCGCCAGGCCTCTTGATCCCCACTCCCCACCACTCCACCCCCACCCTTACCGGCGTGATCGTTTGCCCCGACGAAAGCAGCGCCAAGATCGAGCAATCTCGGCCTGCAGGTCGTCTCAATCGCGGTAGGGACGCGCATTACTGCGCGCCCCCCGCACAGAACCGTACGTGCGGCATTCCCGCATACGGCTCCCACCTCGGGTGTCTGACGGCAAGCAGCCTGCCGTATGCGGTCCAGTGCTTGTGACACGTTTTCCCGGTTCTGTGCCCGGCACGTGCTTTGCTGGCCCGCGTTCCCCTTGGTCCCCGCCCTTCGCTCCACCCGCTCCGCTGCCGGTCGCCCGGCTTTGTTCGCTGGCTTCGTCGCTACTATGGCAGAAGTCAGACTTCTCGAGTTCGTGCATCATCGGCTTCGACTCCTCGTCTTCCCGATGCGGACCCGCGGTGTTTCTCCGCTGGCCAAACTCGAGATCTCCCGGTTCCCGCGCAAAGAGCTTCCACACATGCCAGGGTCTTCGACCACGCCGGGTTGGCTGAACGCTAGCGCTGACGCGTCCGCCATGTTGCCTTCCGTGATTTCGAACACGTCGGCACTCGGGACTATCAAGCTTACGCGGCTCAATGGCTGGCCTGTGTGCTCCCCTGCCGACGCTTCGCCGACACCCTCGCGGATGCCAACGCACGGCTCGGGGCCGATGCGGATCGCTACTCCTTCACCGTAGTGGACTTGCACCACCTACTCCTTGCCGGTTTTGACCGGCGCACCGAAATTCTTGAATTTTGCAACGCGCCGTGCCGTCCACGCCAAACGGCTTGCATCTCATCCCGCTGCGCCGGATTATCCCTGACGGCGTGAGGCCCGCTTGATGGAGGGAGACCACAATGGACTGCGATTGGATATTCGTGAACCAAGACCGTTCACGCCTCGAAGTCACATTGCAGGAGCCAACGCTTCCGCAACCAGGGGACGGGAAGAATCATGCGGGCAGAGGATACGAAGTCGTGTATGTGGTCACAAACCGCGTCAGTCAACCGAATCCTACCGTCATTGCAGTCCAATTCGTTCAGAAGTCTTGATTAATGCACACGCCACCGGTTGCAGGGCTTCGGTATCTCGAAGAGAGTCCGCCGAGACTCTCTCATCGAGTGACCGTCAGCTACTCGTAGTTTCAGGGTCGCGCACACGTTGAACCCGAAAGGCCAGTGAAACACAGGGCGGGGGTGGGCGATTACTACGCGGCCCCGATTTGGATTTGCTGAATACCTGAAACGGCTTTGAACAGCTTGGTAGTGAGAAGATCGAGGTTCGGCTTGGCGGCATCTATGCGCTGGAGCGGATTTCAAGGGAGGGCTCAAGGGACCACTGGCCTGTGATGGAGACGCTCACGGCGTTCGTGCGTGAGCGCGCGCGCTGGAAGGAGCCAGATACAGTCCTGACGGAAAGCGTAGCTAGTGTTCCGATCCTAACGGAAGATTCCCATGGAGGCGAGGCCGTGCGAGTTTGCCGGCATGAGCAAGACAGAAGCATGCATCTGGCTGTCGCCGGCGGATCGGGCGACGCTGGAAGGGTGGGTTTGCGGGCGCAACACCCCGCAGAAGTTGGTCTGGCGGGCACGGATCGTGCTGCTTTCGGCCGACCGAACGGGGGTGATGGCCATCACCCGCGCGGTCGGCAGGAGCAAGGTGACGGTGAGCCGTTGGCAGCAGCGCTATCTCGCCAAAGGGATCGCCGGTTTGCAGCGCGACGCGACGCGGCCGGGCCGCAAGCCGCCGCTGTCCGTCGAGACGATCCAGCAGGTCGTGCACAAGACGCTGCGTGAGAAACCGCCGGCCGGCACCCACTGGAGCATCCGCAAGATGGCCGCCGCCAGCGGCCTCAGCTACACCAGCGTGCAGCGCATCTGGAAGGCACACGAACTCAAGCCGCACCTAGTGAAGACCTTCAAACTGTCGAACGATAAACGGTTCGTCGAGAAGGTGCAGGACATCGTGGGCCTCTACCTCAATCCACCCGACAAGGCGCTGGTGCTGTCGGTGGATGAGAAGAGCCAGATCTAGGCACTCGATCGCACGCAGCCTGGCTTGCCGTTGAAGAAGGGCCGTTGCGGCACCATGACGCACGACTACAAGCGTCACGGCACCACCACTTTGTTTGCCGCGCTGGATGTTGTCACCGGCAAGGTGATCGGCCAGTGCATGCCGCATCACCGCCATCAGGAATGGCTCCGGTTCCTGCGCCGGATCGACGCCGAGACGCCAAAGCATCTCGACCTGCACCTGATCGCCGACAACTACGCCACGCATAAACACGCCAAGGTCCAGGCTTGGCTAAAGCGGCACAAGCGGTTCCACATGCATTTCACCCCGACCTCTGCTTCCTGGCTCAACCAGGTCGAGCGCTTCTTCGGCCTCATGACCGAGGACCGCATCCGCCGCGGGGTGTTCAGGAGTGTGCCCGAACTGGTGGCGGCAATCCGCGATTACCTGGACCACCACAATGCCGACCCCAAGCCCTTCGTCTGGACCGCCTCGGCCGCCGCCATCCTCGAGAAGGTGGCCCGTGGGCGACAAGCGTTAGAGTCGGTACACTAGCTACTACGAGAACGCGGAGAAAAAGCGACAGCTGGCGACCGATATCGGGGCGGTGCTCACGGCGATCGCACGGCGAACGGGACCGGACCGCCATCGCGAAGCCCAGATGGGGCGGAGGCTTGATCTCCGGGGCGTCAATCTCAGCGGCGCCCATCATCTCATGATGGGCGCGCATCTTGAGGGCGCCTCCCTCGAAGGCGCGCATCTCGAAGGTGCAATTCTCATCGCCACGCATCTCCGAGGAGCCTCCCTCAAGGGAGCGCATCTTGAAGGCGCCGTGCTCAGCGGCGCCATAGGGCTGACAGAGGAACAGCTTAAGGAAGCGCACGGCGACGCTTATACGCGGCTGCCGAAAGGGGTGGCGCGCCCCGGGCCTTGGCCGCCAGAGGCGCCGGGACTGAGATGATCGCCAACGATCGTTTGGGCTAGCGCCTACGGATTCGACAACTAGGGCGTCCGTTCTTTCTCCGACCCAGACCGGTCAACCTCGGTATGGCTCGGCGGAAAACCGGGGGGGCATCGAGAAAATTCGCAACTCGCCCCGAGACCGGGGCCTGTGGGGCGGCCCGGCGGGTCCGTGGCGGGGGGGGACGCGAGCGAGCTGGTGGAGGCAGCGACGGACGAGCAGCGGCGCCGCGCCTACCAGCGCGCGCGACGTTTCATCGGCGATCTCTGAGTGCCCACATGGTGTAGGCTTCGTTCTCGTAGCGGTCTTTTCCAGCCGGTGGCGGATTTAGTTGGGTGGACACGGAGCGGAAGAAGTCGAGTCCGCGTCCCATTCTCGCGCCGGCCTGGGTGTGGCTATCATTGGCCCAGTCCGGGACGGTCGGGCGATAATCGGTGAGCAGCGAGCGCAGCCCGATTGCGGCCTGGAAATGGTCGCCCTCGCGGCTTTTTGGCGCGCGCGACATCATGCGGATGGCATTGCCGATCGCCATCCGGGACTTGCCTGGATTTTCCGAAGTGTACCAGGCGCGCGCCTGTTCGGCTGCGGCTCTGACGAACGGAACGATATGCGGCGCGGCCGCGGTATCAATGTCCTCGTGCGAGATGACTTCGAGCCGGTTTGCGACCATCGAGCAATGCGCTTTGGACGTGTGGATGAGCTCGCAGGCGAACTCCATTGCCTCGCGCTCCATGCCGCGGCGGATGCATTTTTGCAGTGCGGAGATACAAGCGAGAGCGGGGAGGCCGTTTTTGGTTGGCGGGATCATTGCCGGTTTCCTGTCGCCGCGACTTAACAGCCTTCGTCTCCGTCTCGGTCGGCGGCTCCGGTTTCTCCAGGAATGACGATTTTTGGTTCCGTGGTAGGGACGGCGGGAACCGTTCCCGCCGTAACACGTTGATATATAGGAACATTCCGCCGCTGTGTCAATGGAATGCGGCGCATGGCGCGTCCGTTGGCGGCGCATGGGTGGGCGGGGTCCGTGGGGCGGCCGGGTGGGATCCGTGGGCGGGCGGGTCCGGTTTGGCGGCCGGGAGGAGCTCGTCGCGCAACCTGGGCGGGGTCGAGGTGGCCGAGAACCTCGGCGCGGTAGCGTGCGACGTATTCCGCCGGCGTGGCGCACGAGTTGAACCAGGGGCCTGGGGCGAGTGGGAACCGGCGCGGCACGCCGCGGCTGATCCCGATCTTCACGTGATCGGCGTTTTGAAACAGTGTGCATCTCCGCAGCCTGCGGAAACGCACGATGAGCCGGACCCGGAACAAGACGAGCCTGCGGCCAACCAGCACCCCGTTTTGATCGCGATCGGCTGTGCACCGTGGACCTTGGCAAGCAGATCAAGCTCGCGCTGTGGGGGAGGTTGCAGGAAGCGGGAGAGATTGCGCGGCATGGCCTAGTACCCCGAGTCAGTCATACTGCAGGGTAGAGCCGGTGGAGTCTAATGCGTGCCTCGTTTGTGGTGAACCGCCAATTCGCTTTGACGTGAGCCTCGTTACGGCTCGTCTGCCAAGCGGCGATTTCGTCAACCAGGGTTTGCTTGTCGGGGATGCGCTCGTCGAGGCACTGAGTTGACACCACACTGAGTTCAGATTCTGCCAGATTCAGCCAGCTGCCGTGTTTGGGGGTGTAATGCCACTCAAATCTTTCGACCAGGCGGCGTGCCTCGGGAGCGGGGAAGGCCTCGTAGAGTGACGCAGGCTTATGGGTGTTGAGATTGTCCTGCACGAGCACGATCTTCTTGGCCTCAGGAAAGTGCGTGTCTGATAGCTCCTTGAGCACCTGGGCATAATCCACGGCAGTATGCTGATCGGTCACCTTGACCTCCCGCCAGCCTTCCAGGGGAGCGAACATCATGAATAAGTTGGCCGTCCCGTTGCGCTCATACTCATAGTCGTGCCGTGCGGGGCTTCCTGGCTTTGCGGGGATCGGTTGGCGTGTCTCGGCGACCAGTTGCTTCGAGGACTCGTCGAGGCACACCACCGGGCATGTCGGGTCATGCGGCCGATGGTAAACCTCCAGCACATCCTCCATGCCGGCTACGAAGGCGGCGTTGGCATCCGGCGGGATGACCCATTGCTTTTGCAGATGGGGCTTGAGGATGTTTTTTTTAGCGTACGCCCGATGGTGTTATCGCTCGCACGGTCGACGATGTTGAGCTCCACCACCGCCCCCTCCAGCAGTTTGAGCGTCCAGCGTTTGCGGCCCTTCGGTGGTTCGGAACAGGCCAAGGCAATCAGCTTGGCCTCCGAGGCTCCATCGAAGATGCGAGGCCTGGCCGAGGCCGGCGAGTGCTTGCGCTTTAGCACTGCCTCGAACCCTTCCTCCACCAGCTGCTGGCGGGTCCGGGCGACCGTCGCAGCGCTGATATCCAGAGCCGTGGCGATCTGGCTGTCACTCCACCCGTCGCCGCCTTCGGCGGCATCTGCCTTCAACAAGATACGCGCCCTGGTCAACCGCCATGCCGGGTGCTTGCCGGCACGGATCATCGTATGCAGCTGCCCACGTTCGTCATCGCTGAGCCTTACCACGTACTTCTTTACGGCAATTTGTTTCGCGGTCACGATGCATCTCCGTCGTTACGGAGTCATCGATTCAGAGCTTCCCCACAAAATCAAGGACGTGGGGTACTAGGCCGCATGCCAGAGATCGCCAGAGCGGCGCAGCTTGCCCGCCTGGGTCAGGACGCTCATCAGCGTGTTGAACTGGTCGAGCGTGCAGCCGTGCGCCATCAGCGCGGCGTAGATGATGCCGCCCGGCGCGCCGAGCGGGCCGGCCGCCTTGACGGCGTCGATGATCGCGTCGGCGATCATGCGGATCGCCTTGATCTGGTCAGGTGTCATGGTGATCGGCTCCTGTCATAGGAACTAGTTTCGACAGAAGCCATTATACAACAGAAACGTCGTGCCGGGGGGCAGAAGAGGCATGCGTTGCGGCGCATGGTGATTTGCACGTGAAACTGTCGGCTGTGCAACGCGATGGTGAGGCGACGGAAAGGCTGACTATCCAGCCAACTTCAAATGCGCGAAGCTGCGAGCAGCGCGACCTCTGCTCATATCCTCTCAATCTCCTGTGCCAAAGGGTGGTGCTGGAACCACTCATCGAGCGCCCGTTGCACGATCCCAACCACGCGGGTCTCGTGGATGGCGGCGGCAATCCGACAGCGCCGCCAGTATTCCGGCGGCAGCCTGAGCGTGCTTGCGGTCGTCGGCTCGGTCCGGCGTGGACGGCCGGGACCGTGCTTGAGCGGCCCGACCGCTGGCGCGGGGGACGGCTGGGCTGAGGCGGTTCGCTTCGCCATGTTGCTCTCCGTAATTCGCATATATCGTGAAAACGCGGTAACCAGCAACCTCTAAAACATTTATGGTCGATTTGGTATTTCGTCAACCGTAAATGAGCCATCCGGCCGCGTCGTTGCCGACCCGACCGCAAACTCGAGCTGATCGCGATGATGGTTGAATTCTGGGGCAAATCGGACGCGACCGACGGCGTCGTAGTCGCGCACAGCGTGCCGCACCATTGCCTGGATGTGGCTGCTGCCGCCCAGGCGCTGCTGCCCGTCTTTCCACCGCCGGTCGAGGTGCCCGCGGCGTCCGTCATTGCGCTGATCGCGTTGCACGACGTCGGCAAGTTCAGCCGCACCTTCCAGGCGAAGGTGCCGGAGCTGTGGCCGGCCAGCCTTGGCCGGTTTGAGGCCCCGCCCGCCGGTTATCCCCACGATCAGGTCGGCTACGCGCTGTTGAGGGGGGCCTTGGCTGACCTGATCGCCCCGCTGTTCGGTGACGGACCCGCTGCGGCCCGCCAGCCGCTGCTGGGCGCCGTCGCCGGCCACCACGGTCGTCCCGCCCGTCGTGACGCCTGGAGCTGGTGCGCTGCCCCGTAGCGTGGCGTGCGAGGCGTGCCTCGAGGCGGCCAGCGCGTTCGTCCAGTCGGTGTTCACCTTGCTGGACCCTCCGCGGCTGCCTCAGCTCCGTGCCCGCGACCGAAACGCCCTGACCTGGTGGTTCGCTGGGTTCACCGTCGTGGCCGACTGGATCGGATCCGCCAGGCAGTGGTTCCCGACAGTGGAGGCGTCCAGCAACACCGATCTCGCCGCCTACTGGCAGCAGACCTGTGCGCAGGCCGAGCGTGCCGTGCGTGAGGCAGGGCTGGTACCGGCCCCCGTCGCGGCAGCGACCGGCATGCAGGCCCTCTTCCCCGACCGGGATCCCCGGCCGCTGCAACGGTGGGCCGAGTTTGTGACGCTGCCGGAGGAGCCGTGCTTGTTCGTGATCGAGGATGCGACGGGGAGCGGCAAAACAGAAGCCGCGCTCGTGCTGTCGCATCGGCTGATGTGCGCCGGCCGCGCTGACGGTCTCTTCGTCGCGCTGCCGACCATGGCGACCGCAAACGCGATGTATGGCCGGCTGAGCGAGGCATACGCCCGCCTGTTCCTCAGCTCCTCGCGTGCCTCGCTGGTGCTAGCGCACGGGCGCCGTGCACTCAACGACGCGTTCACCGACAGCATCCTCGACGGTGCGACGGCTGACGCAGGCGCACTCATTGCTGACGACCCAGACCAGCCGGTGGCTGCGCAGTGCGCTGCGTGGATCGCCGACAACCGGCGCAAGACGTTCCTCGCCCAGGTCGGTGTCGGCACGATCGATCAGGCGCTACTTGCGGTGCTGCCGTCGCGGCACTCGCCGCTACGATTGCTCGGCCTGTCGCAGCGCGTGCTGGTCGTCGACGAAGCCCACGCCTACGACGCCTACGTAAGTGCCGAGCTCGCGCGGCTGCTCGAGTTCCACGCCGCGATGGGCGGCAGTGCCATCGTGCTGTCGGCAACACTGACCGCACAGCAGCGCGCTGATCTCTGTCGGGCGTTTCGCGCCGGCCTCGGCTGCGACGACGACCGCGAGCCCGCCGAGACAGCACCCTATCCGGCGGCAACTACGGTCTCCGCTACAAGTAGCGAAACACAGGCGGTAGAGCTGGCAACGGGTCTCGCTCGCAGCGTTGCGGTCGAGCGCGTCGCCAGCACAGACGCTGCAGCTGACGCTGTGATTGCCGCTGCCTTCGCCGGCGGAGCAGTCGCCTGGATCCGCAACACCGTTGACGACGCGATCGAAGCGACGGAATTGCTGCGGGCGCACGGGCTCGATCCGCTACTGTTCCACGCGCGGTTCGCGATGGGAGACAGGTTGGCCGTTGAGCAGGAAGTGCTGCGGCTGTTCGGGCCTCCATCAACACCCGCTGAACGTGCCGGCCGCGTGCTGGTCGCTACGCAGGTCGTGGAGCAGAGCCTCGATGTCGATTTCGATCTACTGGTGAGCGACATCGCGCCTGCTGATCTGATCGTGCAGCGAACCGGCCGGCTGTGGCGGCATCCATGGCGAAACGACACACGTCCGGTTCCCGGCCCGCGCCTGTTGTTGCTGGCACCGGAACCGGTTGCGGATCCACCAGCCAACTGGATTGGTGATGCCAAAGCGCGGTTCGTCTACGCCAACCCGGCCGTGCTCTGGCGCAGTGCACAGGCGTTGCTATCAGTCGGTAGCATCGTCACGCCGGACAACATCCGTGCGTTGGTCGAGGCGGCCTACGACGAAACGAACACCCCGCCTCACCTCGAGCCGGCGACGTTCCGCGCGGAAGGCAAGGAAGGGGCAGCGCGCGGCGTAGCCGGACAGAACGTGCTCACGTTCGAGCAGCCATACGATCGCGCCGCAGGATTGTGGGAGCCGGACGATCACACGCCGACGCGGCTCGGCGAACCACAGGTCACGCTGCGGCTGGCGAGGCGCGTGAACGGCCCACTGGCCCCGTGGTGCGACGATCCCACCGCCTTCCACGCCTGGTGCCTATCGGAGGTGTCCGTGCGGGCATCGCGTGTGTCGGGCGTTGTCGAGGATCCGGAGACTGCGGCGAGCCTCGCGGCGCTGCGTGCGCAATGGTCACGCTGGGATCGCGATACGCTCGTGCTGGTACTGCGGCCGGTGAACGCCACGACCTGGCAGGGACGCGTCGTGGATCAGCGCGGGGCACCGTGCAGCGTGACGTACAGCCGGGCGACGGGCTGGAGCTGGGACTGAACAGCCAGAACGGCTGCGGGCTGGTGCTCGGAACACCAGCCCGCGGCCTGACCACGACAGAGAAGGATCCTCGTCATGGCTTCACGGACAATGCCGAGCCCTGAGGGCCGGCACAACGCACCGGGGCCCTACAACCTGCTGCGCGAACGCTGGTTGCCGGTGCGCCGGCGTGACGGGCAGCGCGAGCTGATCAGCCCGGCACAGATGACCGACGATTTGCAGGGCAATCCCGTCGTTGACCTCGCCTGGCCACGCGCTGATTTCCGTGTTGCACAACTGGAGTTTCTGATCGGACTGTTGGCGACGGCCTGTCCGCCGGCGGACGAGGATGAGTGGCTGGCGTGCTGGGAAACGCCTCCGACACCTGACGAACTAGCAGTTGCATTCGCTCCGTTCGCCACGGCGTTCAATCTCGACGACGCGGCAGGCCCCTGTTTCATGCAGGACTACGATGCCGCGCTGCCGGGCGAACCGGATTTACCGGAGACGCTGCTGATCGAGGCGCCAGGCGGGCAGACCGAGCGCGATAACAAGACGCTGTTCGTGAAGTCCGGGCAGATTGACCGACTCTCCCGGGCAAGTGGAGCGATGGCGCTTTACACGCTCCAAACGTACGCACCATCGGGTGGACGCGGCAACTTGACCTCGCTGCGCGGCGGAGGACCGCTGACCACGCTGGTGCTGCCGGGTGGCGAGCCGACGCTTTGGCACGTGCTGTGGGCCAACGTTCCGCAAGGGAAGCCGTGCTCAGCGCGCTATCTGCCACGCGTATTCCCGTGGCTGGCAACAACTCGGACAGCGGATCGTTATCCGGCAACAGCACCGGCAAATGCGCATCCCCTGCAGGCGTTCTGGGGGATGCCGCGGCGTATCCGTCTCGACTTCGCCGCCAACGCGAACGGGCAACCGTGCGATCTGACTGGCATCGTTGATACAGCTCACGTCTGCGGCTGGCGGCAACGCCCGCACGGGGTGAAATACACGGCCTGGGATCACCCGCTGTCGCCGTACTACAAGAACAGCCAGGCTGGGGGCGGCTGGCTGGCAATGCATCCGCAGCCGGGCGGGATCGGTTATCAGCACTGGACGGGGCTCGTGGTCGGCGACGCGGCAGGAAGCCGACGCCCGGCACCCTGCATTACCGCGTGGCAGAGCCGGCAACTGGATCTACCGGCAGAGGAGCGCGACGCCCGCATTCTCGCGGCCGGGTTCGATACGGACAACATGAAGGCGCGGTCGTTCGTTGAAAGCGAGATGCCGTTACCGGGCAGTGCCTCCGCTGAGGCAACACGCAGCGTCGCTTTCCTCGCGCAGCATCTGATCGCCGCAGCGGAGGAGTCCGCCCGGGCCCTGCGATATGCGGTGCGCGATGCTCGCTATCCGAAAGGGACCGCAGCCGACAGCGCTCCGCTTGCCGCGGTCTACGAGGCGTTCTGGGCGGCGACGCAGCCGGACTTCTTTCGTGTGCTGCGTGAGGCGTCGCCGGCGGCCGATGCTCCGGTGGAGCGTGCGCTCGAACACGTGGCGCCCGCGTGGCTGCGCCAGCTGAGTGACGCAGCTCTGGCGTTGTTCAACGAGGCTGCGCCACTTGATCCGTCCGCCGAATCATTCGACCCGGCGCGTGTCGTGCGGGCTCGCCGACAACTCTGGTTCACGCTGCGCGGTTACGGCGCCTCCGGCACAAAACTGTTCGCGGCTCTGCTGCTGGCGGCGCCGCAATCCACAAAAGCCAAACGAGGTCAGTCATGAACAATCGTGCACCAGCGGCAGACACTGCCGCACGCTGGTGGAGCGGCCTGCAACCGTATCGCGCCGACGGCACCAGCAACCCTGTGGCCGATCGCGGCACGCTCGCGCGGCTGCGTCGCGCTGATCTGATCGAGGCGATGGAGGATCCCGCAACGTTCGATCTGTTCCGGCAGCTGGGCTGGCGCGATGCCGCGCGACTGATCGACGCCGCACTCTGCGCGGGTGTGCTCGCAGTGGTTCGTGTTGACGATCGCAGCGCACATGCAGCCCGCCAGCTCGGCGTGCAGTCCGGTAGCGACCGGCCGGTGCTGAGCACGCTGCGCTTTCGCCGGCTCCTCGCTGCGGAGACGCCGCAGGATCGGCTCACCGCGCTGCGTCGGGCCGTGCTGCTGGCCAATGCCACGACCAACGTTCGGGACGTGGCTGCGGCCTGTCTTGCCTGGTCTGACGAACGCCGCCGCGCTTGGGCGTTTGAATACTACGAGGCAGCCAGTGCCGCACCCATCGTTACAGCAGAAAGCACCAAATGAGCCGCATTACCAGCGTTCTCGCCACCTCCGACAATCAACCGAAGGCACCTCCCATGAACTCGTTCCTGCAGCTTCACCTGTTGACAGCCTATCCACCCTCCAATCTCAACCGCGACGACACCGGGCGGCCGAAATCGGCTCAGTTCGGCGGCGTGCAGCGGCTGCGAGTCAGCAGCCAATCGCTGAAGCGCGCGTGGCGTGAAGCCACCGTCTTCGCCACCGATCTCGCCGATCACCTTGGTGTGCGCACGCAGCGCCTTGGCGAGGAGATTCAACAGCATCTGATCAAGCGTGGCGTGCCAGCACCGAAGGCGCTCGCCGTGGCGCGCCAGGTCGCCGAACACTTCGGCAAGCTTAAGTCGGAGAAAGATCCAAACGCAGCACGCACTGAGCAGTTGGCGTTCATCTCACCGGAGGAACGTGCAGAAGCGCTCGCCGCTGCGGAGCGCATCGCCGCCGGCGAGACAAAATCGGTCGCAGCGTCCGATCTGTTGAGGCACGCCGACACCGCCGCGGACATCGCAATGTTCGGTCGCATGCTTGCAGACAATCCAGAGTTCGGCCGAGAAGCCGCGGTGCAGGTTGCACATGCGATCACGACGCATCGTGTGACGGTGGAGGATGATTTCTACACCGCGGTCGACGATTTGAAGGCGCCCACGGAGGATGCAGGCGCCGGATTCATGGGCGAACTCGGGTTCGGCTCTGGCGTGTTCTACCTCTACGCCTGCGTCAACCTCGCGCTGCTGCAGCGAAACCTCGGTGGTGATACCGCTCTGTCGGCAACCGCCTGTGCGGCACTGGCGTCGGCCGCAGCGACTGTCTCGCCCAGCGGCAAGCAAGCGTCGTTTGCGGCGCTCGCACGTGCCCACTACGTGCTGGCCGAGCGCGGTAACACGCAGCCGCGTTCGCTCGCCGGTGCCTTCCTCCGGCCGGTGTCGGGTGACGATCTCGCCGCCAGCTCGATCACCGCGCTGCGCACCTGGCGCGACAGTCTGGACCGCGCCTATGGGCCCGCCGCGGCTGATCAGTTCGAGATCGATGTCGCTGCCGGCCACGGCACGCTCGCCGAGCTGCGCGAATTCTGCGGGAGGGTGCAATGATTGCCACCCGCGATGGTGTTTCCCGCGCGGGCGGGGACTTCCTTACCTTCATGCTCGCCGCCCCGATCGGGGCGATGGGCGCGCTGGCCGTCGGCGAGCGGCGCGGCACCTGGGATCGTCCAGGCCGCTCCGCGGTGTTGGGGCTGGTCGCTGCCTGCCTCGGCCTCGAACGTGAGGATGAGGCCGCTCACCAAGCGCTCGAGGCCGACTACGGCATGGCGCTGCGGGTCGAGCGGCTGGCGCCGGTGCTGGCCGATTATCACACCGCCCAGGTTCCACCACAGCGGCGTGGCCGGGTGTTTCGCACACGGCGGGAGGAGCTTGCAGCGCCCGATCTCGGCACGATCCTCTCGCGGCGTGACTACCACACGGACGTTGTCGTGTTCGTGGCGCTGTGGTCACGCAAGGCCCTGCCGCGCTGGTCGCTCGAGACTATCGGTGAGGCGATGCAGCAGCCGCTGTTCGTGCCGTATCTGGGGCGCCGGGCCTGCCCGTTGATGCTGCCGCTCGCGCCGGAGATCGAGCCTGCTTCGGATCCGGTTGCGGCGCTGGCGGCGCGAGCAGAGCGCGATCGCGGGCTACAACTGCTGTGGCTGCGCCCGGTCACCGATCCGGTCGTCACGCTCGATGTCGCTGATGCTCGCCAGTTCGACCTGCCTTATCGCCGTGTCGAGTTGCGCCGTGATGCGCTCGCCAGCCGGCAGCGCTGGCAATTCAATCTGAGAGAGGAGGCGGTGCTGTGACAGAACTCGTTATGGCGCGTGCGCGGCTGCGCCGAAACGTGCCCGCGGTGGCATTCGCGGCACTGCTGGTGCCGACAGACGCGGACCAGCAGGTTGGTGCGTCGCATCGTTTGCTCTGGTCGCTCTATGCGGACGGGCCAGACAGGCAGCGGGATTTCCTGTGGCGCCAGACACGTGCGGGCGAGTTTCTAACGCTCGGCTCACGCGTGCCGGTGGATACACACGGCCTGTTCGAGCTGGAGTACAAGCCTTTCGCGCCGGCGCTCGCACCCGGCGATCGGCTCGACTTCAGCCTGCGGGTCAACGCAACCGTGTCACGACCGCCAGTACGCGGGCAGCGCGGCGTGCGGCACGACGTGGTGATGAACGCGTTGCACGCTCTGCCCCAGGAAGCGCGGGCAGAGGCACGGCACGCGGCGATGCAGGTCGCAGGACGTGACTGGCTGATCCGTCAGGGCGAGACGTACGGATTCGTGTTGTGTGGCGACACCGTGGTGGACGGCTACGACCGTGTCGTGATGCCGCGGCAAATCGGCAGGCCAGCGGTATTCGGGGTGCTTGATATATCCGGCGTCCTCGAGGTCACCGATCCGGAGCGTTTCCTGGCGAAGCTCGCGCAGGGTTTCGGGAAGGGGAAAGCCTTCGGCTGCGGGTTGATGCTCATTCGTCGTGTGTCATGAGCGGAGCTGCGTCAGCCAATCGAACTAGAGGTCGCTAAAGCCGGCCGAGAACACCTGTTTTCAACCGGTGAGTTCTTTGACAATCGAAAAGGCCAACCAATTCAATTGGCTCCGGGAAGAGTGTTCCCCGCGCTCGCGGGGATGAACCGGTGGCACGGGAACTCTATTCCCGCCGGGAAATGTGTTCCCCGCGCTCGCGGGGATGAACCGCTGATCACCGACATCCGACGGGCGGACATCTTGTGTTCCCCGCACGCGCGGGGATGAACCGGTGCCTCGTCGTGGTCTACCTCCGCAACACGTGTGTTCCCCGCACGCGCGGGGATGAACCGTATTCGCGCCGGCCAGGCTTGCGCACCGGAATGTGTTCCCCGCACGCGCGGGGATGAACCGGCAGAAACGTCCGCTGCCACGGTTTGGCTGGTGTGTTCCCCGCACGCGCGGGGATGAACCGGAGGTGCCGGCGGAGGCCTGCGCGATCTTGAGGTGTTCCCCGCACGCGCGGGGATGAACCGCTGCCAGGGTTCGCGCACTACAACCGCGGTTGGTGTTCCCCGCACGCGCGGGGATGAACCGAACCAGGACACCACGTCCAACACCACCGATGCGTGTTCCCCGCACGCGCGGGGATGAACCGGTGGCGATGATCCTGAGCCTGATCCCCAACGAGTGTTCCTCGCACGCGCGGGGATGAACCGATCTGGGCAGAGGTGTCGACCGACACCAACGGGTGTTCCCCGCACGCGCGGGGATGAACCGCGAGCGGCTCCTCCCGCAACCGTGGCGACAGAGTGTTCCCCGCACGCGCGGGGATGAACCGGTGGTCTACCAGGTGATGAAGGGCATTCGGCAGTGTTCCCCGCAGGCGCGGGGATGAACCGGCTGGATGACCACCAGGCTCGAGCGGTCCGAGGTGTTCCCCGCGCACGCGGGGATGAACCGGAGGACGCCGGCGCGGTCGGCAAAGCCGGGCGGTGTTCCCCGCAGGCGCGGGGATGAACCGGCGGCGATGACAGCGGTTGCCAACGTGTTGCGGTATTCCCCGCGCTCGCGGGGATGAACCGCGCTCGGTGCGGATCTGGGTCTCGACCTCGGCGTGTTCCCCGCGCTCGCGGGGATGAACCGTGGGGCGTCTTCGGCCACATTACACACGCCTTGTGTTCCCCGCAGGCGCGGGGATGAACCGAAGGCCCGCTTCACCTGCTCCATCTCGGCCCAGTGTTCCCCGCAGGCGCGGGGATGAACCGAAGGCCCGCTTCACCTGCTCCATCTCGGCCCAGTGTTCCCCGCACGCGCGGGGATGAACCGTCCTCCCCCATGCCGTAGCAACAGGTGTCATTGTGTTCCCCGCACGCGCGGGGATGAACCGCACTGGATGCTGATGCTGGTCATCCTCATTGTGTGTTCCCCGCACGCGCGGGGATGAACCGTCACCATCGTAATTCCATTGGGCGTGATAACCGTGTTCCCCGCACACGCGGGGATGAACCGGACAAGGGCGTCGGCAACGTCATCGATGACTAGTGTTCCCCGCGCTCGCGGGGATGAACCGGTTGCCCGGATGCGCCGCTCTGATCCATCGCCGTGTTCCCCGCAGGCGCGGGGATGAACCGGAGTCGTTTTGCTAATCCACCCGCAGTGCGTCGTGTTCCCCGCAGGCGCGGGGATGAACCGAACCGAACCGTCGCTTCTAATCGAGACGGAGCGTAACCATCGCCGCGTGCGTTGGGCACCAGGATCGCCCGCGCACGCTTGGCTGACCGCAAAACCGACCGTCATCGCCGATCCATTGGCAGATGCGGGCCGCACGATCAGGCGGCAGCCCCCCCGGCTCCGTTGCGCTGAAAGGGGACGGGCGAGACCACCTCCGGGGCCTCCGCCTCATCTTCGATCGTCTCGCATTCCGGTACTGTGTCCTCGAGCCACGCCTTAAGCTTTTGCGCGATGCCTGCACCTGCAGGCGGCCCACCTTTCGCGAGATACGTCCGCAGCGTGCCGAAATTGATTTGGGTTGTCGCAGCCAGCTCTTGGCGCGAGATACGAAGCTCCTCGAGCTTGATCGCCACCCGCGTCCGCAACTCGTCCCATTCCGCCATGGCGGCAGTCGCCGGCGACGTTGAGGTGCATCGGATCACTTGAGCGCGCCGTGCGGCGATCATCCGGGCATCCTCGGCGAGATTTACCAGAGCCGAGAGCGCGCGGCGCAAAACGACGCTGGAGCAGAACGGTAGCAGCCCGGCGATCGCCTGACGCAATGCAGCCGCCTCATTCTCCAACCGATCACATTCTGTCGGGCTCATTCCGGTACCTCTCGCGTGGCAGATCCACGACAGGCCGGCCCGCCAGGTGATCCGCGAGCGACTGCAGCACTGTCGCCGTCCATGACTGCGCCGTCTTGTCGCTGATCCGCAGTCGCTTCGCTGTCTCACGCCAGCTCGCGTCCTGCACGACACACCGTTCGATCAGCCAGGTCGCATTCCGACCGAGCGCCTCGCTCACCCGCCGTAACCAGGCAGCTGCGTCGAGCCGGCCGATTGAGAGGCGATCCTCGATCGCGACCCTGGCCCTGAGCTCGAGCTCGCGCACCATGCCGATGCCGTTGGCGCGCTCCCAGGTGGTGCGGAAGGCATCGCCGGCCTGCCAGGCCTCGCGGGTGATCTCACCGGCGACCAGGAGCCGATCGAGGCGTGTCGACAGGCGCCAGCCAGGATGGAACGCCGTGGCGTCCACCCGGGGCTCGGCCACGTCGTGGTGTTGGCAATATTCCGTCGATGGCCGGCTGGTCTCCGCGCGGACCTGGTGGAGCGGAGGTGGGGACGCATGCACGCGCTGCGTGCCCTGCGCGAAGGAACGGGCGACGGGTGCGCGCTGGGGCATCGGAGGACCTTGAGACAGAACGCGGGCGCGCGGCGGCGCCGAGGCTGCCCAGATTGTCGCGGAGTTGCTAGCCCCGTTGGGGGCACGACGACCAATTTCGCAATCTTCACCCGGCAACCTTCCCGCCGAGTTGGGTTAGGGCGGCAGTACCACGGTTGCCAGGCGCCGGCGAATCGCCGAATGCCAACCGGTCGGGCATGCAGGGCCGCGAGGCGGGTCTGGACTAGCCAGCCCTGGCGAAACGCCTGGGCATCGACCTGTGGGGCGCTGACGACGTGGTGTTGCTGAAATTGCGCGGTGGGCTGGGCAGTGGCCGGTCGCGAGGCGGGCGCGCGCGGCGCTGACGGTCTTGCGGCTGGGATGGCGGCGTAGGAGCGGCTGAGCGTCAGACCCGGACGCGCCATGACGCGGACACCTTGCCGGTTGTGCGGGCCGCCAAGGCTGCAACGCGCCGCTCGGAGTTGGAAGACGGAATCAGGCCGCCCGGCGGCAGCAATGTACGAGCCTTCACCGGCGGCCTTCTGGCCCTTCTTGCTTGTCTGCCGCAGGATCGCAGCGCTGTTTGCCGAAGCGACGGAGGCGTGCGGCGACGATGATGAGATCCCTTTGGAGCGTCGGCGGTTGGCGCTCGGGGAAGCATACTGGAAAACTCACCACAGGCGTACGCGCATCATGAGCGATCCACACGTCGAGGCCCTGTACTACGAAGTGAAGCCAGGTGATGGCACCGACTACGACCAGGCCGTGCTGCTGACGCACGAGAGAGCTAAGTTTCGGGTTGAGGTGAAAGATGGCACAGCCAAGTTCGAGATGAAGGAGCACTTCGCGACGCAGGAGGACGCTGTCGAGTGCGTGCGTCCCTTCGTCCGCGCATGGGAGATCCAGAGCGACCTTACCTCGGAGCCGGGAAGCTTTCGGCTTGCGTTCCGCAATTCCCACATCATCGATCGCGACCCGTCGCCGCCGAAGACCGGTGCGTCTGCTTCACTGTAAACAACGTCAACGTGAACGTCGCTATATGATGATCCGCTCAACCTCATCGAGCGTCGGGTTGGTGGCAACGACTTGGCCGGTGACCAGCCAGTCAACAGCATGCGGATGGCCGCCAGGTACTGTTTGACCGTCGGTTTCTCGAAATTCTGGCCAAGCGCCTCGATATAGGCCGCCACGTGCAGCGGCCCGATATCGGCGAGCTGGCCGATGCGGTGATGCTCGCACCAGACGAAGAATTTTCCCACCGCATGCAGGTAAGCCGTGCGGGTGTTCTTGTTGCGGATGGCGGCGGCGAAGAATTCCAGGAAGCGACGTGCCGCCTGGTCGCCGGCATCGGCGACGATCGCCGGCACGACGATGGAGGCCGCGACTGTGGCTGGGATCCTCGGCACCTTGGCGGCCGGGATGATGGTCAGCTCGCGGGTCTGATCAGGCTCGGTCTTCCCCATGCGGTTAGTGTAACATAACGTCCTTCATGTTGCACAAACTATCCGCTGGCCAGGCATCCGCCAGGAGGAGGTCGAGCGGATCAGACTGTGAAGCTCGACGCGCCCCTAGCTTCGTTGGCCTCTGCGACAGCTTTCATCATCTCAAGGTATTCGCGCGCCAACAGGTCGACCTTTTCCGAAGCATCGGACCGAAGAATTTTGCATCCACAGGCGAGAACGGTCACTAAGCCGTAGCAACCCAAGCTCACGGTCTCGACCAACTCTGCCTCGCTCGCCTCTGGATCGAGGTCGATTCCGGTTATGTCCTTTCCGTCTTTCGACACGACGTAGCGATTGAGCGCCTGAATTGTGGGATGCGCGTCTAGCGAGAGCGCATTGTAAAACACGTAAGCATCGCCCACCTGCGTGCCTTCCGCGACTTGGTTCGGTGCGATCGACTTCAGCTTGTTCCATCCCTTATTCTCGCGCATCCACCGCCGGAGCTTTTGCTCTATTTCGTCAGGCAGTTCCCCGGTCTTGAAAAGCGTTTGGCCCGCCAATCCCTTTCTGTTCTGATCGTCGTCGAGCATCGCCTGCCTGAACTTGTCGTGGTCTTCGGCGAAACCAGCCGCCCAGAACAAATTTTCAAGGATGCAGCGAACGAGTGTGCGTGCCTCAACGATCCGTCGCTTGCCCACCAATTCGAGCGCGCCGCGCATGTTCGACAGGCTTCGGGCGATGAGCAAATACAGCGTTCAGGCGTATATCGCCTCTGTTGTCGTCGTTCCTCAGGACTTCCGGTCCCGCAGACCCCGCGATCTCGTAGCCAAGGTGCAACAGCTTATCCGCCAACGAGGTCCACGGCCCGAGACAGTTACTCGCCGACATGGCACTCCGCCTGACTTTGCAAGTGCGGATTCTGCGGCAGCGGTTCGGGCGATGCGGACACGATTTTCACCGAATTGTTGTGGGGGTTCGCTACAGCATTTAGGGCAGTGCACGACCAAAGCAATGTGATAGGCCGGCTCACCTACTCCGGAAGCCCGCGAGCCTCGACAGGAGGGTACGAAATGACCCCGCGCCCCGACCATTCACCGATAGCGATGTTCGACCTCACCGGCCGCCGGGCCCTGGTGACCGGCGCACGGCGCGGAATTGGGCGCGCCATCGCCTTGGCGTTCGCGGCGCAGGGCGCGCATGTCGCCATCCACCACGCCGACACCAAGGAAGAGCAGCGAGACGCCGAATCCGTCCTGGCAGAGATCCGTGAACGCAACGGCACAGCCCAGCTCTTCGCCGAGAATTTCGAGCCCGCCGGCGCGGGTGCTCGGGTTGCCGCCGCGGTCACAGCCGCATTCGGACAAATCGATATTCTCGTCCTGAACGCGTCAATCGAGCTACTCGAAGACTACGAAGCAATCCCGACTGAAAGCTTCGATCGACAGATCGCAGTGAACCTGCGTGCGCCGCTGGAACTCGTGCAGGCGCTGCTGCCCGGCATGAAGCAACGCGGCTGGGGGCGTGTTCTCGCCATCGGCAGCGTCCAGCAACTGAAGCCGCATCCGCAGATGCTGATCTATGCCGGCACGAAATCGGCGCAGATGAACTGGGTCCGTAACCTGGCCCGCCATGTCGGACCGCATGGCGTAACCATCAACAACCTCGCTCCCGGGGTCATCTTCACCGCTCGCAACGCCCCGCGTCTGTCAGACTCGGCGCACCGCGAACGCACGGAACAACGCATTCCGCTGGGGCGTCTCGGCTCGCCGGATGACCTTGTCGGGGCGGCGCTGCTGCTCTGCTCCGACGCGGGAAGTTACATCAACGGCGCCAACCTGCTGGTGGACGGCGGCTTCAGCGTGGCCTGACCGCCGATCCCCGAGCCGCTCCCCCGACGCCTGGCTCAGCGCTCATTGATGACGTGGTCCTGGGGCGCCCGACGGGGCGGCTGCCACCTGCTAGCGCGTTGCGCGTTGGGACAGACGAGTGAGGGCTGGAATAAGGCAGCCCCGCTTGCATACCACCGCAGTCTGATTGTTAATGATATATTTCTTGATTTTATGCAATCCAACCGCTAGTTGCTTGAGAGAGATCATGTCGATCAGGAGCGATCAGATGAAGCGAGCACTTAAAGCGATGGTAGCAGCCTTCGTTGCGATTGCCCTTGTTGGCGTGTGCTTGGTGGGGGCCAGCCAGGAAGCCAAGGCTGGGCTCTATACGCTGAATTTCCTGTTCGATGACGGCGGAACCGGAACCGGCCTGATCAATATTGATGTATACGGATACACTGGGCACAATCCCCCTTCGTCCGCTTCCACGACGGCCGGATCGACGCTCGGATCGGCAACCTACGACGCGAACGTCATCGCGCCCTACTACAATGCCAGCGTGAATCCCTACCTGCTCGTATTTCCGACCGATGGCTATGAGCGCGAGTTGTCCTTGCTGTTCGAATACCCGTTGAACGGCACCCACTCGCCAAACCCAGTCGTGGTGGGCTCGATGTCGTTCGAATGCTTTAGCTGGACCTGTCCTGGCCCGAGCGGCGCTGGAGGTGATACGCGGTATATCGTGGCCGGGAGTTTTGCCGCCGTGGCAGCACCTGAGCCGGCCTCGCTCGCCATCTTGGGCGCCGGTCTGGCTAGCATCGGCTTGGTGCGTCGGCGCCAACGCGCAGCCGGCTCCCAGTCCTCCGAATGCGGGCAAACATCGTAGTGGCACGATAGGGGCACGCACAGCCGTCCAATTCGCGCCACTACGTCATGCCGTGACGCGCCTCTGCTCTTCCCGTTGAGCCGCGCAGAGCAGCACGTCCCCGCCGCGCGATCGTCTCCCGAGCAAGGCGCCCTGAGACGATCGATGACGGCTGGCCCGAAGCTGACGCAACCCAGCGGCACCGAGATCCGTTCTACGCGCGAGTTGTCACTGGCCTTTGGAGGCTATGATGCGTGCTGCGGTGATGTGGCGCTGCGGGATCGCAGGACCGGCTGTCCAGCCGCCTGAGCGCCTGACGTACCCCGAGCGGAACGGCCCTCACCCCCCACCCCAAGCGCCAGGAGCCACCCACGCCGCCGCCTGAAAGATTGCCCTCCTGAAAATTTTCCTTGACTTCGCCCGCACTTTGTGTTCTTGTTCTGTTCATGTTCGACGCCGCCAGCGAACCAGTCGCAGCTGTCCAACCCGATCCCAATCGGCCCGAGACCAATCGGCCCCTACCAGCTCGCATCGGCCAGGTCCGTCCACACGTTCATCGCCTACGGCAAGAATCTCGCCGACACCCTCCAGCGGCACGCCGCCGCCCCGCATCTCCTCCCCTGCTTCGCCTTCGTCGCCAGAATCTTCGGCACCACTGATCTCCCGCCGATCCTCGCCCGCATCACCCGCGGTCTGCTCCGCGCCGCCGCGCTCGAAGCCAGGCTCCGCCGGCGCGCCGCCCGCGGCCGGGACCTGGGGTCCAATGCCCCCCGTCCGCCCGCCCCACGCAAGCCGAGCGCCGCCAAACCGGCCACTGCGCCGGCCGAACCGGCCCAGGATCCCTCCCTCGCCCGCCTGCCCACGCCCGAGGAAATTGCCGCCGAGGTCCGCCGCCGCCCGATCGGCGCCGTTCTCGTCGACATTTGCCTCGATCTCGGCATCGTGCCGGGGCAGATGGATCGTGCGACGTGGGACGAACTGTGCCTCGTTCTCATCGGCCACGGCGGCAGTCTCGCCCGTCTCCTGTTCCCCAAGGACAAGCGGCGCTCTGCCGATCCCACTGAAGACAGCCCCAGTCTCAGCGACAACCCCAGTGGCAGCCCCAGCCTCGGGCCCATTCCCATCGCCGGGCCAACCATCGCGTTTCCCGCATGGCCCGCGCTGTCCCCGCAACCCCCAGCTCCCGCCTGCACTGGCCCACCCTAGCGAGTGCGAGTGCCCCCTCCCCTTGCGGGAGGGGTTGGGGGAGGGGGCCGTGCCAGTGAGGCACCATGGACCCACACAAGCACGCACGGGGCCGGCCCATGGCCAGCCCCGCCGTCCGCATGTCCTGTCGAGAGCAAAACGGCACCCGAGCCGGGGCTCGGGTGCCGCACCGCGAAAGTCGCAGTCTGACTCGATCAGTAGTCCATATCACCCATGCCGTGGCCCGGGGGCATCGGCGGAGCCTTCTTCTCCGGCTTCTCGGCCACCATCGCCTCGGTGGTCACCAGCAGGCCGGCGACCGAGGAAGCGTCCTCCAACGCCGTGCGCACGACCTTGGTCGGATCGACGATGCCCGCCTTCACCAAGTCCTTGAACTCGCCGCCCTGGGCGTCGAAGCCCCAGTTGTATTCCTGGTTGTCGAGCACCTTGCCCGAGATCACCGCGCCGTCCTCGCCGGCATTCTCGGCGATCTGACGCAGCGGCGTCTGCAGCGCCTTGCGGACGATGTCCATGCCGAAGCGCTGGTCGTCGTTGTCGGCCTTCAGCTTGGCGAGGATCAGGCTCGCACGCGCCAACGCGACGCCGCCGCCCGGCACGATGCCTTCCTCGACAGCCGCGCGGGTTGCATGCAGCGCGTCATCGACGCGGTCCTTGCGCTCCTTCACCTCGACCTCGCTGGCGCCGCCGACGCGGATCACCGCAACGCCGCCGGCCAGCTTCGCCAGCCGCTCCTGCAGCTTCTCGCGGTCGTAGTCCGAGGTGGTTTCCTCGATCTGTGCGCGGATCTGGTTGCAGCGGCCCTTGATGTCGTCCTTCTTGCCGCTGCCTTCGATGATCGTGGTGTTCTCCTTCTCGATCAGCACCCTCTTCGCCTTGCCGAGCATGTTCAGCGTGACGTTCTCGAGCTTGATGCCGAGATCCTCGCTGATCACCTGACCGCCGGTCAGGATGGCGATGTCCTCGAGCATCGCCTTGCGCCGATCGCCGAAGCCGGGCGCCTTCACCGCGGCGACTTTCAGGCCACCGCGCAGCTTGTTCACCACCAGCGTGGCGAGCGCTTCGCCCTCCACGTCCTCGGCGACGATCAGCAGCGGCTTGCCCGATTGCACGACGCTTTCCAGCAACGGCAGCATCGGTTGCAGGCCGGACAGCTTCTTCTCGTGGATCAGCATGTACGGCTGGTCCAGCTCGGCGATCATCTTCTCGGCGTTGGTGATGAAATAGGGCGAGACATAGCCGCGGTCGAACTGCATGCCCTCGACCACATCGAGCTCGGTCTGGATGCTCTTGGCCTCTTCGACGGTGATCACACCCTCGTTGCCGACCTTCTGCATCGCTTCGGAGATCATCTTGCCGATCTCGGTATCGCCATTGGCGGCAACCGCGCCGACCTGCGCCGTCTCCGCGGGAGTGGTGATCTTCCTGGAGTGCTTCTTCAACTCATCGACCACCGCGTGCACGGCCTTGTCGATGCCTCGCTTGAGGTCCATCGGATTCATGCCGGCGGCAACCGCCTTGGCGCCCTCGCGCACGATTGCCTGAGCCAGCACGGTCGCGGTTGTCGTGCCGTCGCCGGCGACGTCGCTGGTCTTGCTCGCTACCTCGCGCACCATCTGCGCGCCCATGTTCTCGAACTTGTCGGCCAGCTCGATCTCCTTGGCGACGGTGACGCCGTCCTTGGTGATGCGCGGCGCGCCGAAGCTCTTGTCGAGCACCACGTTGCGGCCCTTCGGTCCCAACGTGACCTTTACCGCGTCGGCCAGGATGTCCACGCCACGCAGCATGCGCTGGCGCGCATCGCCGCCGAACCTAACTTCTTTCGCAGCCATTTTGTATGTCTCCTCTTGTCGTTGAACCGAGCCGATCAGGCGGCCTTCTGCCGGGCCGCAGGCGTGCCCTCGACGATGCCCATGATGTCGGACTCCTTCATGATCAGCAGCTCCTCGCCGTCGAGCTTGACCTCGGTGCCAGACCATTTGCCGAACAGGATGCGGTCGCCTTGCCTCACGTCGAGCGGCACGAGCTGGCCTTGCTCGTTGCGGGCGCCGGGGCCTACGGCAATGACCTCACCCTCCATCGGCTTCTCCTTCGCCGTGTCGGGGATGATGATGCCGCCTGAGGTCTTTTCCTCGGCCTCAATGCGCCGGACGACCACCCGGTCGTGCAGGGGACGGAACTTCATGCAGATTGCTCCCTCAATTGGGTTTAGGTGATTGACGGGTCGCGGGCGGGATCGCCCCGGCCGCGCCGCTGCTAGCACTCCTCATATGAGAGTGCCAGCGATCTACGCCAAGAGGGCTCAGGCTTCAAGCGCGGCCAGATTTACCTCTCTGGCAGGGCGGGAGAGAGCCTATCCCCGCGCTCCGACCCGGGGACCGGTTGGCACGGCGAACCGGGTGAGAGCCCCGCGCCCGGCACCCTCACCCGCCGCGCTTCGCGCGGCGACCTCTCCCGAAGGGCGGGAGCGGTCGGAGTTTATGCCGGCTCGACGAAGCGGTCGAGGACGCGCTTGTCGCCGGCGCGGTCGAAGGCGATGTCCAGCCGATCGTCCTCGGCAGCGGTCACGGTGCCGTAGCCGAATTTCTGATGGAACACCCGGCTGCCGACTGGAATGGCCTCTTCCCGGGTGGGCCGGGACGGTTGTTCCCAAGCCTCGACGACCCTCGTCCGCCGGGCGACAAGCGGGAATTGGCCGGTGAACACGGTGGGCGCAGTCAGCCGCGCGTCGCGGGCGAGGCTCGCCGATCCGGCGCGTTCGACCTCGGCATCCGGCAGCTCGTCGATGAAGCGGCTCGGGATGCTGGTCTGCCAGTTCGCATAAATCCGGCGGTTCGCCGCGTAGCTTACGACGGCACGGCGGCGGGCGCGCGTAAGCCCCACGTACGCGAGCCGCCGCTCCTCCTCCAGCGCCTTCAGCCCGGACTCGTCCAGCGCCCGCTGATTGGGGAACAGCCCCTCTTCCCAGCCGGGCAGGAAGACGGTATCGAACTCCAGCCCCTTGGAGCCGTGCAGCGTCATCAGCGAGACGCGGTCGCCCTCGGCGTTCTCCTCGTTCTCCATGACCAAGGAGACGTGATCGAGAAAGCCCGCCAGGGTTTCGAAATCGGCCAGTGCGCGGACGAGCTCCTTCAGGTTCTCGAGCCGGCCCGGTGCCTCGGGCGATTTGTCCTTCTGCCACATCTCCGTGTAGCCGCTCTCGTCGAGCAAGGTTGCGGCGGTCACCACGTGGCCTTCGCGGCCCAGCATCTCCCGCCACCGGCTGAAGCCACGCAGCAGATCGGCAATGGAACTCTTCAGCTTGCCCTTCAGCGTACCGTCAGCGAGCAGCTTTGCAGCCGCGTCGATCAGCGGAATACCCTCGGCCCGCGCCGCTTCGTGCATGGTTCGCAGCGCCGCCTCACCGGCGCCGCGGCGGGGAACATTGACGATACGCTCGAAGGCGAGGTCGTCGGCCGGCTGCACGACGATGCGCAGATAGGCGATCGCGTCGCGGATCTCCTGGCGCTCGTAGAAACGCAGGCCGCCGACCACCCGGTAAGGAATGCCGAGGACGATCAGCCGCTCCTCGAAGGCGCGTGTCTGAAATCCGGCGCGCACCAGCACAGCCATCTCGGCCAAGGGATGGCCGTCGCGACGCAGCGTCTCGATGCGCTCGCCGACCATCCGCGCTTCCTCGTCGGAGTCCCACAAAGCAACGACGCTGACCTTCTCGCCGCCGGCCGCATCGTTGCGGCCGGGGCGCAGCGTCTTGCCGAGCCGGCCCTCATTATGCGCGATCAGCGCCGACGCAGCGGCAAGGATCGGGGCGGTTGAGCGATAGTTCGCCTCTAGCCGTACGATGCGGGCGCCGGGAAAATCCTGCTCGAAGCGCAGGATGTTCTCGACTTCGGCGCCGCGCCAGGAATAGATCGACTGGTCATCGTCTCCGACGCAGCAGATGTTGCGGTGCGACTGCGCCAGCAGCCTCAGCCAGAGATACTGCACCAGGTTGGTGTCCTGGTACTCATCGACCAGGATGTAACGAAAAGCACGGTGATACTGCGCCAGCACGTCCGGCTGGGTGCGCATGATCTCCGTCATGTGCAGCAGCAGGTCGCCGAAATCGGCCACGTTCAACGACGCGAGGCGGGACTGGTAGGCGGCATAGACCTCGCGCGCGCGACCGGAGGCGAAATCGGTGTCATCCGCCGGCGTGATCCGGGCGGGGGTGAGCCCGCGATCCTTCCAGCGCTGGATCAGTCCCATCATTGCCTGAGGTGCCCAGCGCCGCGAGTTCGATCCGCTCGGCCTCCATCACCTGTTTGAGCAAGCGAAGCTGGTCGTCGGCGTCCAGAATGGTGAACGAGGGCGACAGCCCGACATATTCGGCATGGCGGCGCAGCATGCGGGCGCAGAGCGCGTGGAACGTGCCCAGCCAGAGCCCTTCGGCCGGGCGGCCGATGATGGCGCTGACCCGATCTCGCATCTCCCGCGCCGCCTTGTTGGTGAAGGTCACCGCCAGCACCTGGCCCGGCGATGCGCGGCCGGTGACCAGGATGTGCGCGAACCGCGTGGTCAGCACCCGCGTCTTGCCGGTGCCGGCGCCTGCCAGCACCAGCAATGGGCCATCGACGGTCTCCACCGCCTCGCGCTGTTCGGAATTGAGCCGGGCCAGGTAGTCGGTCATCAGGTCGGAGTGGTCGGGACCGGTCGCACCCCAAGTATATGGGCGATCGCGTAGGTCAGTTCCGGCCGGTTCAGGGTGTAGAAGTGGAACTCGTCCACGCCGTTGGCCTGCAGCAGCCGCACCTGCTCGGCCGTGACGATCGCCGCTACCATACGGCGGATCTCCGGGTCCTGATCGGTTCCCTCGAACATCCGGACCAGCCAGTCGGGGATCTCGATCCCGGACAAGGCGGCCATGCGCCGCAGGCCGGCAAGGTTGGTCACCGGCATGACGCCGGGCACGATCGGGGCGGTGATGCCGGCGGCGAGGCAACGGTCGAGGAAGCGCAGGAACACCGAGGTGTCGAAGAAGAAATTGGTGATTGCGCGCGTCGCCCCGGCGTCCAGCTTGCGCTTGAGGTTATCGAGATCGGCATCCGGGCTCTGCGCCTGCGGATGGGTCTCGGGGTAAGCGGCGACTGAGATTTCGAACTCGGCGACCCGCCGCAGCCCGGCGACCAGGTCCTCGGCATAGCAATAGCCCTGCGGATGCGGCTCATAGACGCTGTTGGGCGGCGGATCGCCGCGCAGCGCCACGATGTGCCGTACCCCGGCCTCCCAGTACTGGCGGGCGACCTCGTCCACCTCGGCCCGGCTCGCGCCGACACAGGTCAGGTGCGCGGCTGGGATCAGCGCCGTCTCCTGGATGATTCGCGCCACGGTTGCATGGGTCCGCGCCCGCGTGCTGCCGCCGGCGCCATAGGTGACCGAGACAAAGCGAGGGCGAAGCGGCTCGAGCCGGCGGATGCAGCCCCAAAGCTGGGTCTCCAGCGCTTCGGTCTTGGGGGGGAAGAACTCGAAGGACAAAAGCGGCGGTTCGGGACGCGACAACGGCGCGGGTAAGCCCTCGACCCGCTTACTGGTAAGCCAACGCTCGAGGGTAGCGTGATGCCGGGCTGGCTCGTGGGTCATCGGTTCGCTTTCGCCGCGCGGTGCGGCCCCAAGGGTACGTTGCGGACGATTCGCCACATGCTACAACCGCTTCACGGAAAGCTTAACCCTCCTGTGTTCCAATCTGCGGACAATCCTGCCAAGGAGGCGGACCATCGCCGCGTGGTACGGGCGCCTGCCTGGTTGATCCGCCACCGTCATCCGAGGAGCATGATGCGCGCCGTGCCCGGTTCTCGCCTCCTAGTGGCCGCGCTAGGCCTTGTCGTCGTGATAGCCGGGTGCGCAACGCCGCCACCGGCCTCCGATACCGTCGCCACGGAGGAGTTCCGGCAGGCCAACGACCCGCTGGAGCCGACCAACCGGTTCCTTTATCGGGTGAACAACGCGCTCGACGACTACGTGCTGCGCCCGGCGGCGATTGCCTATCGCGATGTCCTGCCCGAACCGGTGCGCAATGGGATCCATAACGCGCTGAACAATCTCGCCACCCCCCTGAAGCTCGGCAATGACATGCTGGAGGGCGAGCCGCGGCTGGCGGGCAACTCGTTCATGCGGTTCGTGATCAACAGCACGGTGGGGGGCGCCGGACTGTTCGACCCGGCGAGCCGCTGGGGATACCCAGACCACGACAACGATTTCGGGCTTACGTTTGCGATTTGGGGGGTGCCGGAAGGACCGTTCCTGTTTCTGCCGCTCCTGGGTCCGAGCAATCCCCGCGATGCCACCGGCCGGGGGTTGAACATTGTGGCCGACCCGTTCGGCCGGTTCGGCCAGGGTGCGGTCGTCACTGGCCTCGGTTGGGGTCGTTGGGTCGTGGATGTGGTCGATGCCCGCTCGCGCGTGCTCGACGACATTGCCTCGATCAAGCGGACGGCGCTCGATCCCTACGCAACTTTCCGCAGCCTCTACCGCCAGCACCGCGAGGGGCAGATCAACGATATCCGCAATTTCCACGAGCACACGATCCCGGCCTGGTATCCTCAGCCGGCCGCTGCCGCCACGCCCTAATGACCGAAAAGCGAGTTGAACCCATGCAGCCACGCCGTTTCCTTCTGAGCATCGCCACGGTCGCGCTGATCGCCGGCCCCGCGCTGACGCAACCCGCGGGAGCGCAGACCGCGAGCCGAGCCACCACGTTCGTTCGCGAGATCGGCAATGCGATGGTGCAAGTGGTGGACGGTAACGCGCCCAAAGAAGAGAAAGCGCAGGCCATGGCCCACATCATCGATCAGCGCGTCGATGTGAACGGGATTGCCAGGTTCTGCCTGGGTCCGTTCTGGCGACAGGCGAGCCTAGCGCAGCAACAGGAGTATCTGGGTCTGTTCCATCGCATGCTGGTGTTCAATATCGATGCGAAGATGGGAGACTACCGGGGTGTCAGCTTCACGATCGGTCGTACTGTGCCGACGGAGGGCGGGCAGATGGTCTCCACGGTCATCAAGCGGCCGACGCAACCGCCCGCCAACGTGGACTGGGTGGTGCAGGATGTTGGCGGGTCCCCCAAAATTGTTGACGTGATCGCCGAAGGAACATCGCTCAAGGTGACTCAGCGCAGCGACTATTCGTCCTTCATCATGCACAACAACCAGAGCGTCCAGGCGCTGCTTGATGCGATGAAGCGGCAGCTCAGCGGCTAGTTACAGCGATTCCACCAAGCTGCTTGTGTCCTGCGGGCATGACAGGGAACCCGATATCGGAGCACCCAAACGTAAGGACGATTGGGATCACTCGGTGGTCGTTCGATTGGTTACGTCGTGTGTGGTCCGGATGCTTTCGTAGAGCACCATGTGGTGCCCCTCCTGGAAGAACGTTTCGCTCTCGACCATACCGATGCCGCCGAGCACCGTGCGGGAGGCAATATTGCTCTCCCGCGCCAGAGCGACGATGCGGGCAAGACCGGCGCGCTCGTGGCCGAATTGCAGGGCAGCACCTCCCGCCTCGCGGGCCAGGCCACGACCACGCGCATGCGGCCAGAATGCAAAACGTAAGGCGATACCACGGCCGTCGGGACGCTGCATGAAGCCGGCGATGCCCTGGAACGCACGGGTCTCGGCATCGCGCGCCACCCACATGCCGCAGCCGTTGGCGGCCCAGAAGGCGATGTCCTCGGCAAGTTCTTCGGCCGTCCGGACCGGCGTGCGAATGCCGCCTAACATGATGGCGAAGACCTGCGGATCGGATTTGAGCGCCTGAAGATCGGGAAGGTCGGTCCAGGCGACCGGGGTCAGTACCAGCCGTGCGGTGCGGATGGTCCAGGACGGGCTCACCCGCCCGTGGTCAGGCGGCCCGTCGTCGCAATGCCCTGAGCGCGGCCTCCGGCTCGCGGGCGACAATGGTCATCAGGGCGATGGTGCTCGGGTCCATGGCGACGCGGTGCTGTTCCCAGTTGCGCAGGGTGGCAACCGGGATGTGCAGCGCCTCGGCGAACTCGGTCTGCGACATGCCGAGCCGGCGGCGGATGAACCAGGGCGAGATGATGTCTTCGTCCCGAATTTCCTCGTCCGGGTCCTGGCCGTCTTCGATCATGTGGCGACGGATGTCTTCTTCCGTCGTGGCATCGAGCTTGGCACGATCGACGCTCGGCCGGCGCGCCTTGATCTGTTCCGTCGTCATTCGCGTGATTGCCATCGCAGCCGTTCCTTTCGATTCGCTAATCGGGCCGAGATGATCCGGCACGTTTTGCCGCGCATCGTGTATACGACAAGCAGAATGTCCGGACCGACTTGACCGAGCGCGCAGGTCCGGATCTCTCCGTAGTCCCTGCGTTTGTCCGCCCATTCAATTCTGTCGCTTTCCAGAACCTCGCTCGCATAGTCGAACCCAAATCCTCTCTTTACGAGATTGCGCCGGTTCTTCGCCTCGTCCCATTCGAACTCCACCTCCGAAATATACGCTAGCAGCGTAGTGCCTGCAACCCCTACCGGGCCAGCGGCCGGTACTTGATCCGATGCGGCTCGGTGGCGTCGGCACCCAGGCGACGGCGCTTGTCCTCTTCATAGTCCTGGAAGTTCCCTTCGAACCATTCGACATGGCTGTCGCCCTCGAAGGCCAGGATGTGCGTCGCCAGCCGGTCGAGGAACCAGCGGTCGTGGCTGATGATCACCGCACAGCCGGCGAACTCGGTCAGCGCGGTTTCCAGCGCGCGCAGCGTGTCGACATCCAGGTCGTTGGTCGGCTCGTCGAGCAGTATGACGTTGTGCTCGGTCTTCAGCATCTTCGCCAGGTGCACCCGGTTGCGCTCGCCGCCCGACAGAATGCCGACTTTCTTCTGCTGGTCAGGCCCCTTGAAGTTGAACGCGCCCACATAGGCGCGTGAGGGTACCGCCCGCTTGCCGAGGTAGATCACGTCCTCTCCGCCGCTGATCTCCTCCCAAACCGTGTTGTCATTATCGAGACTGTCGCGCGACTGATCGACATAGCCGAGCCGCACAGTCTCGCCGATGCGCAAGGTACCGGCGTCCGGGTGGTCCTGACCGATGATCATGCGGAACAGCGTGGTCTTGCCGGCGCCGTTCGGACCGATCACGCCGACGATGCCGCCGGGAGGCAGCTTGAAATCGAGCTCGTCGATCAGCAGCAGATTGCCGTATCCCTTGCGCAGGTTCTCCGCTTCGATCACCACGTTGCCAAGCCGTGGGCCGGGCGGAATGACGATCTCTGCCACCCCGGCCGCCCGCTCCTGCGAGGCAGCCAACATGTCCTCGTAACGCTGGATTCGGGCGCGGCTCTTCGCCTGGCGCGCGCGGGGCGAGGACGCGATCCACTCCTGCTCGGCCGCGAGTGCGCGTTGGCGGGCGCTCTCCTCCTTTTCCTCCTGGACGAGACGCTTCCGCTTCTGCTCCAACCAGGCCGAGTAGTTGCCTTCGTACGGATAGCCCCGGCCGCGTTCGATCTCCAGGATCCAGCCGGTGACGTTATCGAGGAAATAGCGGTCGTGAGTGACCAGCATCACTGTGCCGGCATACTCGCGCAGCGTCCGCTCCAACCAGGCGACGCTCTCGGCGTCGAGATGGTTGGTTGGCTCGTCGAGCAGCAGCAGATCGGGTTTGGCCAGCAGCAACCGGCAGAGGGCGACGCGTCGCTTCTCGCCGCCGGACAGGGTGGCGACGCTCGCCTCAGCCGGCGGACACCGCAGCGCGTCCAGCGCGATCTCCACTTGGCGATCGAGCTCCCAGCCATCGCCGGCATCGATCTTGGCTTGCAGGTCGGCCTGTTCGGTGAGGAGATCGTTCATCTCCTCCTCGCTCATCGGCTCGGCAAATTTCATGGAGATTTCGTTGAACCGGGCGAGCGCCGCTTTCACTTCGGCGAATGCCTCTTCGACGTTCTCGCCCACCGTCTTGTCGGGATCGAGCTGCGGCTCCTGCGGTAGGTAGCCGACGCGCGCGCCCTCGGCTGCCCACGCTTCGCCGCCGAACTCCGTGTCCATGCCGGCCATGATCTTGAGCAGGGTGGATTTCCCCGCACCGTTGATGCCGAGTACGCCGATCTTGGCGCCAGGCAAGAAGGCGAGGGTGATGCCCTTGAACACCTCCCGCCCGCCCGGGAAGGTCTTGGTCAGGTCTTTCATCACATAGACGTACTGATAGCTCGGCATCCGGCGGGGCTCTCCTGGCCTGGGATTTTGGGGGACGGGTTGTAGGTGGCGATGCCGCCGGGGACAACCAAGTGCTGGACTCTGGATCGCAGGGAGGCGCGCAGGCCTGCTTCGGCGTTATGCTCCGGGCATGGTAGACAAAATGGCCGACACAGCCGGTGATCTATTCGAGCGTGGGCCGTCCCCAACTGGGACAGCGCCGGCGGCGGGACTACGTCCTCTGGCCGACCGCCTGCGCCCGCGCACACTCGATGAAGTGGTGGGCCAGGACCACCTTGTCGGCCCGGATGGGGCGATCACGCGTATGGTCGAGCGCGGCTCCCTTGCCTCACTGATCCTCTGGGGACCTCCGGGCAGCGGCAAGACCACCATCGCCCGGCTGCTCGCGGCCGGCGCCGAGCTGCATTTCGTACAGCTCTCCGCTGTGTTTTCGGGCGTCGCCGACCTCAAGCGCACGTTCGAGGAGGCGGCGCGCCGGCTCCGCACCGGAGAGGGGACATTGCTGTTCGTCGATGAGATTCACCGCTTCAATCGTGCCCAGCAGGACGGCTTCCTGCCGGTGGTCGAGAACGGAACGATCATCCTGATCGGCGCGACCACCGAGAATCCGTCCTTCGCGCTGAATGGCGCACTGCTGTCCCGCTGCCAGGTCCTGGTGCTGCATCGGCTGGACGACGCCGCATTGGAGAAGCTGCTGGAACGCGCCGAGGCCGATCTGGGGCGCGCCTTGCCGCTGACCTCGGATGCCCGCACAGCGTTGCGCGCCATGGCCGACGGTGACGGGCGATATCTGCTCAACATGGCCGAGCAACTCGCTGCGCTGCCGGCTGAGACGGCTCCGCTCGATTCGGCGGGGTTGGCGGAGCTGCTGGCGCGCCGCGCAGCGCTGTACGACAAGGATCGCGAGGAGCACTACAACCTGATCTCGGCTCTGCACAAGTCGCTGCGGGGGTCGGACCCGGATGCGGCGCTCTACTGGTTCGCTCGCATGTTGGTGGGCGGTGAGGACCCTCGCTATGTCGCCCGCCGACTGGTCCGTTTCGCCGCCGAGGACGTTGGCATGGCCGATCCGGCGGCGTTGCCGCAGGCGCTGGCGGCGTGGGAGACGTACGAGCGCCTCGGCAGCCCTGAGGGGGAGCTGGCGCTCGCACAGGCGGTCGTCTATCTCGGCACGGCACCGAAATCGAACGCGGTGTACGAGGCCTATTCAGCGGCGCGAGCCGCGGCCAAGAGTACCGGAAGCCTGATGCCGCCGGCGCATATCCTGAATGCGCCGACCAGGCTGATGAAAGATCTCGGCTACGGCGCCGGCTATGAATACGACCATGAGGCGGAGGATGCGTTCTCCGGGCAGAACTATTTTCCGGAGGGCATGCGCCGGCAGGATTTCTACCAGCCGCGCGACCGCGGCTTCGAGCGCGAGATTGCCAAACGCCTCGCCTGGTGGGCCAAGCTGCGCACCGAACGAAGTTAGCCACCGAGGGGCGGGCCAGCCCGGAAAGGGCTGGCCGAGTCCCCTACCGCCGAGTAATAGTGACCTTGACCTTGATGGTCAGTTTCACTATGATCAACGGCAGGAGCTTACGATGTGCGTGCATCGCTCCGCTCCTCGCCGAACGCCGGGTAGGCCAATCCTGCCCGGCGTTTCTGTCTCCGGCGTCCGGGTTAAGGTCTGATCTACAGGGAAACTGATTCAGGACGGCGGATTACGCTGCCGGCCGCCCGCCTGTACTCTTGCCCATGTGTCACGCAGATCGACGACACGGTTGAACACCAGCCGGCCGGGCATCGAGCTGGAATCAGCGCAGAAATACCCTTGTCGTTCAAACTGCAACGCCTCGCCGGCTGGGGCGGCGGCAAGCGTCGGTTCCAGCAGGCAGCCTTTCAGCACTTCGAGGGAGTTCGGATTGAGATCGGCCATGATATCGCCGTTCGCGCCCGGATTGGGACAAGTGAACAAGGAGTTGTACAGCCGAACCTCTGCCGGCACTGCGTCCGCGGCAGCCACCCAATGCACCGTTGCCTGCACCTTCCGGCCATCCGGTGCATTGCCGCCTCGCGTAGCTGGATCGTATGTGCAGCGTAGCTCCACTACCTCGCCGGTCTCGTTCTTCACTACCTCACGGCAAGTGATGAAATACCCATAACGCAGGCGAACCTCGCGTCCCGGCGACAGACGGAAGAATTTCTTGGGCGGATTCTCCATGAAATCGTCTCTTTCGATATAGAGCTCACGCCCGAAGGTGATCGGCCGCGTGCCGGCCGCCGCATCCTCGGGATTGTTGATCGCCTCAAGCGCTTCCGTCTGGCCTTCGGGATAGTTCTCGATCATCAGCTTCAACGGACGGAGCACCGCCATCCGTCGCGGCGCCGTCGGATTCAGGACCTCGCGGATCGAATGCTCGAACGCCGCGAATTCCGCGACGCTGTTCACCTTGGTGATGCCACTGCGGCGCACGAAATCGCGGATCGCGGTCGGCGGCACACCGCGGCGCCGCATGGCGGCCAATGTCGGCATGCGCGGATCGTCCCACCCCTCGACCCGACCCTCACTCACGAGCCGGGTCAACACACGCTTGGACATAACAGTATAGGCAATATTGAGCCGCGCGAACTCGTACTGGCGGGGGTGCGATGGTACCGGCAAGTTGTCGAGCAGCCAGTCATACAGCGGCCGATGATCCTCGAACTCCAGCGTGCACAGCGAATGCGTGACTCCTTCGATGGCGTCCGACTGACCATGGGCGAAGTCATAGGTCGGATAAATGCACCACGTGTTGCCGGTGCGCGGGTGTTCGAGATGCAGGATACGATAAAGCACCGGATCGCGGAGGTTGATGTTGGGCGAAGCCATGCTGATTTTCGCCCGCAGCACCCGGGCACCGTTGGGAAACTCGCCGGCCCGCATGCTGCGGAATAGGTCGAGATTTTCATCCACCGACCGGTCGCGGTACGGACTGTTCTGCCCCGGCTCGGTCAGCGTACCGCGCATCGCCCGCATCTCATCGGGCGGCGTGTCGTCCACATACGCCTTCCCCTCGCGAATGAGGTGTTCGGCCCATTGACAGAGCTGCTCGAAATAGTCGGACGCATGGTAAAGATGCTTGCCCCAGTCGAAACCCAGCCAGCGCACATCCCGCTTGATCGCCTCAATGAACTCCTGCTCTTCCTTGCTGGGATTGGTATCGTCAAATCGAAGATGGCAGCGGCCGCCGAACTGCTCGGCGATACCGAAATTCAGGCTGATCGCCTTGGCGTGTCCGATATGCAGGTAGCCATTCGGCTCCGGCGGAAAGCGGGTGACCACCTGCGTGACACGCCCAGCCTCGATATCCGCCTGGATTATGTCGCGAATAAAATCGCGGACAGCGTCCGTGGTTGGTGTCTCAGTCACCGTCATGTGGTCAACTCCAGGCCAAAAGATCGCCGCACTTTACATGCCGCCATCATTTAGGCCACCGCCGGATGTTTGGGAGGGCAGGGGCCTGGTGCTACACCGCATGGGACTGCGCGCAGCCGGAGACGATGTCCATGAGCTATGAGCCCCAGCGGTTCGATTTCTCGATCCCGGTCCGGGTGAATCTGTCGTCCGATACGCAGACGAAGCCGTCTCGCGGAATGAAGGAGGCGATGGCCGCGGCCGAAGTGGGCGACGAGCAGGCAGGCTCCGACCCCACTGTCTGGGCACTGTGCGACCGCGTCGCCGCGTTGCTCGGCAAGGAAGCGGCGATGTTCCTGCCCTCCGGCACGATGTGCAATCAGGTCGAGCTGGCGACGCATTGCCGGCCGGGCGACGAGGTGCTGGCGCACGAGACGGCGCATATCTTGGGGAGCGAAGGCGGCGCCCCCGGGGCGATCAGCGGCGTGATGGTGCGCGGGCTGACCGGCCCGCGCGGGCAATTCACGGTCGAGACGCTGGAGGCGGCGCTGCGGCCGCCCAGCCGGTATTCCCCGCCGCAGCGACTCGTCGCAGTGGAGCAGACCGCCAACCGCGGCGGCGGATCCTGCTGGCCAGCCGAGCAGCTTCGCGCTGTCGCCGATTGCGCGCACGCGCATGGCTTGGTGACGCATATGGACGGTGCGCGGCTGCTCAATGCCGCGGTTGCTCTCGGCGTGCCGGCGGACGAGCTGGCAAATGGGTATGACAGCGTTTGGCTCGACTTCACCAAGGGACTCGGGGCGCCGCTCGGGGCGGTGTTGTGCGGATCGAAGGCGTTCATCGGCGATGCCTGGCGCTGGAAACAGCGGCTCGGTGGCGCCATGCGGCAGGGCGGCATCTGCGCCGCCGCTTGCCTCTATGCGCTCGACCACAATGTGGAAGGGCTCGCCCAGGACCATGCCAATGCGCGCGCGCTGGCGCGCGGGATGGCGCAGCTTCCCGGAATCGAGGTGGAGACGCCGGAAACCAACCTGATCTTCTTTGACACAGAAGGGACCGGCATGACAGCGCCGCAGTTTGCGGCCCGGCTGCGCGGCGAGGGCGTGCTGGTGTCCACCTCGGGGACGTACCGGGGGCGGGCGTGCCTGCATCTCGATATCGCCGCCTCGGATGTGGAGGCCGCGTTGGCGGCGATGCGGCGCGTGTTGCGCCTGTGAGGCTAGAAGTGCTGCCCTTCGCCTAGGTTTCCTACGTATCGATTGGCAGCATATCCAAACGAATAGTGGCCGTGGTGATCGCGGGTCACGGCTCCGTGACCACGGAGTGTGAGGTAGTTCACACCTTGAAGCCGATCGGCGGTGTGAGCATGGCGGTGCCGACATGCGAGCCCGGAATGGCATCGAAATGCGCGAACCTGCAGATCGTCCTCGCTCTGCTGCTCTCCGCGGCGGCGGCGGTTGTCTCGGCGCCGGACGTTCGGCGGACAATGACCGAGATTCATCCGCGACCCTTCGCCGATGTGGTGAACGAGGTCGTGGCCGGGGTCGCCACAGGAATGCGGATAGCGCCGGCCACCGACTGAAATCGCCGGCGGAGGCGGTTCCATGAGCAACATCATCCTTCTTTTCGCCTGCCTGCTGCTGGGTATGGCGATCGGCTGGTCGAAACGGTTCCCTCCGGGCGCGCATCTCTCGCTCAACGCCTTCATCCTGCACATCTCGCTGCCTGCGCTGATCCTGCTGCAGATCCACAACATTCATCTGCGACCGGACTTGCTCTACTCCGTCGCCATGCCGTGGCTGTTGTTCGCGATTGGTTGCGGCTTCTTCTGGCTGCTCGGCCGTGCGATGCGCTTCTCCGCCGCCACCACCGGCGGCCTGATGCTGGCCGGCGGGCTCGCCAACACGTCGTTCGTCGGACTGCCGATGATCCAGGCCTTCTACGGCAGCGGCGGCATGGCGACAGGGATCCTGATCGACCAGCTCGGCACGTATCTTGTGCTGAGCACGCTCGGGATCACGATAGCTGCGTTCTATTCGCACGGCTCGACGCGGGTCGGGGCGGTGCTGCGGCGGATCGTGGGCTTTCCGCCGCTGATCGCGCTGATGCTCGCACTGGTTCTGATGCGGACGGAGTATCCCGCCTGGATCACCGACGTGTTGCGCTCGCTGGGCGGCACGCTGACGCCGCTCGCGCTGGTTTCGGTCGGGATGCAACTGCATCTCGATCAGCTTCGCGGCAACATCTCGGCGCTTGCTACCGGCCTGTCGTTCAAGCTGCTGATCGGGCCCGCCGCGTTGGCGCTGGTCTATGTCTGGTGGCTGCATGCGCGTGGCGAGACGATGCAAATCACGCTGTTCGAATCCGCCAAGGGCCCGCAGATCGGCGGCGCCATCGTGGCGATCCAGCATGACCTCAACCCGACGTTGATTACTCTGATGGTGGGGATTGGCATCACCTTGTCATTTGCGACGCTACCAGCCTGGTGGTATCTGTTGCAAGGGATATGACTGCGGTCGTCGGCCTGCGCGGGAAGGAAGCAAGGTCATGGAGCATCAAGGCCGGAGCCGGACCGCGGTTGTGACCGCGATGCTCCGGAGCGCGCATTATCTTCTCGACGACCCCCGCCGAATTTTGCCGACCGTTTCGCAAAGATACAGCCCGGAGACGGGATCGCCGTGTCCGGTCATCCCGGCCGCCGGCCTGCCCCATAGGACCTGATCGGGCATCAACTCGGGGTGGAAGATCTGGGCGCCGGTGATGCCATAGACGCGTTCGAGATCAATCGGCAGATAGACCTCGCGCGCGAGAAATTGGGCGCGTACTCGGTCATCAGGTCGGTCACGCGGTCGCCCAGAACCGCACGCGACAGAAAGTGCATGCAACGCACCGGATACGATCGCGCTTACACCGACGCGACCCAGGCGAAGTGAATCATAGTCGCCGCGGCTCGCCCAGTGCTGCTCACGATAAAGCCGGCGGACGCGAGGGAGATCAAACGGTGCCATGAAAACCGACATTTCCCAGATGACAGCCGGTCTCACCGGCGGATGGTGCACGGTAGACACCTTCTGGCCTTTGTGGCAACAATCGAGCCGATCGGACCGGTGCTGGGAGCGCGTCTGTAGTGCTGCGCCCAATTGCATAGCGATGACCCAACTCCGAGGCCTGTGCCAGCCATAACGTGCCGAAGTCCGTGGCGCCGTCGGGCCGGTTCTGCTCGAAGCACGCTCGCAACCCTGCGGGTCGTATTCAGATATTCCAACACGCGTTGGACCGCGGCGATATTTTCAGGCTGAGGGCCGGCGTCCGCGAACGGCGCAAGTATGAGCAACGCCACCGCGCGGCGTTGGTTGGATGATCACGTCGACTGTGCTGTCCATTCGGGCCTCCCTGAATTGAAAGCAATATAGCGCGTTGTGCGGGCCGCGCATGCTGGCGACCGCCCACTAGACTCCGGCTACACGTCTCCCTCCCCTCCCGGCGCGGCCGCACCCAAACCAAGCTTGCGCAGCAGCACACTGAGTTCCCGCAGCTCCGCAGTGCTCAGCCCGCCCATCGAGGCGGCGATCCGGTTGGCATGGCGCGGGAACAACGCCTCGATGCTACGCCGGCCCTCGTCGGTCAGCTCCACGCGCACCGCGCGGCGGTCACCCGGCTGGCGATTGCGGGACACCAAGCCGCGATGCTCCAGCTTATCAATCACGTCGGTCATGTTGCCGGCGCTGGTCAGCACCTTGCGGCCGAGCTCGCGCTGGGTCAGCGGACCCTTGTGCAGGATCGCCTCCAGCACGCCGAGCTGGGTCGATGTGAGTCCCGCCCGCGCCAACCCCGGCTCCAGTCTCACGACCACCGCCTTGGCAGCGCGCAGCAATTTCACATAGGCCCGCAGCGCTTCGACGACCGTCGGGTCAGAGACGCCGAACGGGCGTGTGCGCACCCGGACCTCCGAGCTTCTAGCGATTCATCATCACCGGCAGGGTGGCGTTTTCCAGTACATGGCGGGTCACGCCACCCAGGATGAGCTGGCGCAGTCGGGAATGCGAATAAGCGCCCATTGCCAGCATGTCACAGCCGAACTCCCGCGCGGCAGCCAGCAAGCCGGCACCGACCACGCCGTTCATCGGTTTGAACATCACGATATCGCCGCGGACCCCATGCAGCGCGAGATAGGCGGCAAGTTCGGGGGCTCCAGGCCCGCGTCGCTGGTAGCCCTGGGCCGACAGGATGCGCACCGCCTCCGCCCGCTCCAGCCATGGCAGCGCCCCGGCAACAGCCGAGGCGGACTCCGCCGTGCCGTTCCAACCCAGGCAGATGCGCGTGCCTATCGTGACTGGCGCCGTTTGCGGCGAGAGCAGCACGGGTCGGCCGGAATCGAACAGCACCGCGTGGAGCGCGTCGGAGGAGGACACGTCCTCACCCGCCTCGGGATGTGGAACCACCGTCAGGTCGGCCAGGCGTGCCTGCTGAGCGACCAGGTCTTCCTCGCGCCCTGTCACCGAGGCAAAGCTAGCGCTCGGCCCGCGACCGGGGCCGTGCAGCTCGGCAACCGGCACGTCGTGATGCGCGACGAAGCGGTCGAACATGGCGCGCACGGCGTGGGCGCGCTCATTGCTCTCCCGTTCGGTGGCCGCCATCATTTCCTCGATCATGGCCCCCGACAGGCCCTCGCCGGCGAGTGGCGCGACATCGCGACTATCCACCCGCACATGCAGCGCGGTCACATGCGCATCCCACAGCCGAGCGATGGTCAGCGCGGTCGATAGGGCGGCCTCGCCGGCAGCAGTGCCGGTCAGCGGCAGCAGCAGCTTGCGAATGGCCATGGCGGCGTCCTCACTTTCGCGGGTCTGCGTTGCGTTCCTAGCACGAGTGCTCGGCCGGCAACAGCGCTGCCGCGATCTGTTCGCGTGCGGCCGCCAGCCCGCGGCCGGCGTCGGTTGCGTCGATCATCGGCCAGGTCCGGGGCGGGAACGTCTTCGCCCGCGCGGTGGCGCGCAGCACAGAAGCCGTGGCGTCCGATGCGTCCGCCGTGCGCGCCGCCAGCCGTGCCTCCAGCACCGGCAAGGGCGCGTCCAGCCACAGGCCGACGAACGCGACGCCGGCATCACGCGCCGCCGCTGCGATCGCGCGCTGGTGCGCCGGATCGACAAAGGTGGCGTCGGCAACCGCCGCATGTCCGCCGCTGGCGGTCTTACGCGCGGCCTCTGCCAGTGCGGCGAAGACGGCCGCGCTGGCGGCCTCGGTATAGGCGGAGGGCGGCAGGCGCTGCTCCGGTGCCGCCCCGTGCAGGCGCTTGCGGATCTCGTCGCTGCGCAGGACGAGCGCGCCGGGTGCGGCGCCGAGTTCCGGCGCCAGGGCACGCGCCAGGGTCGATTTGCCGGTGCCCTGCAACCCGCCGACCGCAACAATGACCGGGGGTGGCGGACGAAGATAGGCAAGCGCGGCGCCGAGATACGATGCGGCGAGCCGTGGCCTCTGTCGCGTCGCCTGCACATGCGCGAGCACGATTGCGCGTTGCGACAGATAGGGCGGTAGCGCCCGCGTAAGCGCGGCGTCACCAGTCCGCGCGACATAGCGGTTCAATACTCGGTTGGCGGCCGGGCGACCGGCGCGGCGATCGAGGTCCATCAGCAAGAAGGCGAGATCGTAGCCGACGTCGATGGTAGCCATGGCCTCGTCGAATTCGAGCGCGTCGAACGGCACCGGCCGACCCTGCCAGAGACAGAGATTGCCGAGATGCAGGTCGCCATGACAGCGGCGTACGAAACCCGCTTGCGCTCGCGCTGCCTGCCACGCCGCCAGACGGTCAAGCGCCGCGAGCTCATCTCGCTCCCAGCCGGCAACCTGTTCCACCGGCAAACCCGCATGCAGCGCCGAGCGTGCATTGCCCTGCGTCACCATGCTCATCGACTGTGCCGCATCGATTTGCGCAACCGGACACTGCGCGTGGTACGCAGCAACTGCGTCGGCCAGCGCGTCGAGCAGCTTCGCGTCCAGTAGGGGGGCGGCGATGGCGTCGAGGAAATCCTCCGCCGGGACCCGCGCCATGCGCAGCACCCAGTCGAGCGGTGGTGCCTGTGCATCGGCGCCTTCGCCCAGCGCCAGCCCGCCATCCCTCCGGCGCACCACGGCGACGACATCGCGATAGAGGCCCGGTGCCGCCGAGCCGTTCAGTGCCAGCTCGCGCTCGGCAAACCGCCGCCGCGCGGTCGGATCGGTGAAGTCGAGGAACGGCAGCCGCACTGCTTTCTTGAGCTTCCAGACTGTATCGGCGCCGACGAACACGAGCGAGATATGCGTCTCGACCGGATCGCTGCTGGCAAGCTCGCGCAGGAACGCGACGGTCTCGGCCTGTTCGGGCGGAATCCCCACCGGATCAGGGGAACAGCTTGCCGACCGCCCATCCGCCGCCGGCCTGTCGGGTAAAGACCGTGCGGTCGTGCAGCCGATAGGGCATGTTTTGCCAGAATTCGAAGCTTTCCGGAACGACGCGGTAGCCGGACCAGTGGGGTGGGCGAGGGATGTCGTCTCCCGGGTATCGCGCCTCGTAATCTGCCAGCCGTCGCTCCAGCTCGGTGCGTGCCGCCAGCGGGCGCGACTGGTCGGAGGCCCAGGCGCCTAGGCGCGAGATTCGCAGGCGGGTGGCGAAATAGGCGTCCGCTTCAGCCTCGGTGGCCGGCTGCACCCTGCCCTCGATTCGGATCTGGCGGCCAAGCGATTTCCAGTGGAACAGCAGCGCGACGTGCCTGTTGGCCGCCAGTTCATCAGCCTTGCGGCTTTGGTTGTTGGTGTAGAAGACGAAGCCACGCGGGTCGGCGCCGGCAGGGTCGATCCCTTTGAGCAGCACGATGCGCGCCGAGGGCCGTCCGTCCGCCGTGGCCGTGGCCAGGGTCATCGCGTTCGGCTCATTGAGCTCCGCGGCTTCGGCTTCCGACATCCAGGCCGCGAACAGTATGAACGGGTCGTGCGTGTCGGGCATCAGTCCCCCAGGGTAGCGCGGTGGTCGCGCGGCCGCCTCTTGCTCCGCCGCACAGCCCTGTGCCACCACGGGCGGGCCAAGGACAACCCCCGAGGAAAACCCCCATGCCCGACAGCACGCTGGCCGCCGGCCCGGTGAAGGGCACGCTGCTGCAAGGGCGGCGCGGGCTGATCATGGGGGTGGCCAACGAGCGCTCGCTCGGCTGGGGCATCGCTGCCGCCTGTGCCGCACAGGGGGCGTCGCTCGCCTTCACCTTCCAAGGCGAGGCTCTGGGTCGGCGGGTGCGCCCGCTCGCTGCATCCTTGGGATCGGAGCTCGTGTCTCCCTGCGACGTTGCCGACGAGGCCAGCATCGATGCGGCCTTCGCCGGGTTGCGCCAGTCCTGGAACGGGCTCGATTTCGTGGTGCATGCCATCGGCTTTGCCGACAAGGCATATCTGCGCGGCCGCTATCTGGACACGCCGCGGGCCGCGTTCCTGCAGGCGATGGACATCTCCTGCTATTCCTTCACTGCGGTCTGCCAGCGAGCTGTGCCGATGATGAGCACCGGAGGCAGCCTGCTGACCCTGACCTATATCGGCGCCGAGCACTGGATGCCGCATTACAATGTGATGGGGGTCGCCAAGGCGGCGCTGGAGGCGTCCGTGCGGTACTTGGCAGCGGATCTCGGCACGTCGGGCATCCGCGTCAACGCGATCAGCGCCGGCCCGATCAAGACCCTGGCATCCTCGGGGATCGGCGATTTCCGATACATCCTGCGTTGGAACCAGTTGAACTCGCCGATGCGGCGGAACGTCTCAACCGACGAGGTGGGCGGCGCAGGGGTGTATTTGCTGTCGGACCTCTCCGCCGGCGTCACCGGAGAGGTGCACCACGTGGATTGTGGCTATCATATCGTCGGGATGAAACACCCGGATGCGCCGGATATCGCAGTGGCAGAGCAGGGATGAGCGATCAGCCGGACAACTTGGTTTTGGTTTATCTTCGTCGGATGGACGAGAAGCTCGATCGGGTGATCGAGCGGCTTGACGATCTGACACATCGGGTGACGTTGCTCGTGCTGAAGGTGGCGCTGTTGCATAGCGATTTCGCCCGGCAATCGGAGCGGATCGACCGCATCGAGACTCGGCTCGAGCGCATTGAGCGACGGCTGGACATCGTCGGGGCGGCAGAGTGAAGGCGTGAGCCACAACAGCTTCGGGCACCTGTTTCGTGTCACCTCCTGGGGCGAGAGCCACGGGCCGGCGATCGGCTGCGTGGTCGACGGCTGTCCGCCTCGCATCCCGCTGACCGAGGCCGATATCCAGCCCTGGCTGGACCGCCGCCGCCCGGGCCAGTCGCGCTTCACCACGCAGCGGCAGGAGCCCGACCAGGTGCGCATCCTGTCCGGCGTGTTCGAGGGCGTCACCACCGGCACGCCGATCGCGCTGGTGATCGAGAACGTCGATCAGCGGTCGCGCGATTATAGTGAGATCGCCGGGAAGTTTCGGCCCGGCCATGCCGACCTGACCTACGAGCTGAAATACGGCATCCGCGACTATCGTGGAGGTGGCCGGTCCTCGGCTCGGGAGACGGCGATGCGCGTTGCCGCTGGCGCGATCGCTCGGAAGATGCTGGGGGCGGGCGTTCTCATCCACGGCGCGTTGGTGCAGATGGGGCCGCATCAGATTGATCGCGCGCGCTGGGACTGGGCGGCGGTGGAGGAAAACCCGTTCTTCTGTCCCGATCCAAGTGCCGCCGCCCAGTGGGAGACCATCCTGGCGGAGGTGCGCAAGCAAGGTTCGTCGCTGGGTGCCGTGATCGAAGTGACTGCCGAGGGCGTGCCGCCCGGGCTTGGCGCGCCGATCTATGGCAAGCTGGATGCCGAGATCGCCGCAGCGCTGATGTCGATCAACGCGGTGAAGGGCGTGGAGATCGGCGACGGCTTCGCTGTTGCGTCTCTGCGCGGCGAACAGAACTCCGACGAAATGCGCATGGCCGACGGGGTGGTTACATTCGAGGCGAACCACGCCGGCGGGATTCTGGGCGGTATCTCGACGGGGCAGCCGATTGTGGCGCGGTTCGCGGTGAAGCCGACCAGCTCGATCCTGACGCCGCGACGGACGGTCGATCGAACAGGGCAGGACGCGGAAATCGTGACCAAGGGCCGGCACGACCCCTGCGTGGGGATCCGCGCGGTGCCGGTCGGCGAAGCGATGTTGGCCTGCGTGCTGGCGGACCACCTGCTGCGGCACCGGGCGCAGAATCCGGACGCACCGGAAGCAGCGAGGCTGCCGAGGAACTGACCTGCCTACGCCGCGGCGTCCTCGTCCGAGCGGCAGGTCGCCGACTCGCCTGCCGGTGTCAGGTTCGATCTGATTGTGTCGAGTAGGTGGAGCAGCGTCTGGTGCTCTTGCTCGGATATGTCGGCGAGCGCCTGCGCATCCACAAATCCGGCGATCGCCCGGATCTGCGTCAGTGCATCCTCTGCCGCTGCCGTCAGCCAAAGGGTGCGAATCCGCCGATCAGTGGGATGCGGCCGGCGTTCGATCAAACCAGCATCCTGCAGCGTGTCGATTAATCGAACGACAGAGATCGTCTCCATATCGAGGGCGTTTGCCAGTCTTGCCTGGCTGGTTCCCGGTGATTGAGACACATAGACCAGCACGGCGGCTTCCGACCGATTGAGATTCAGGCCGATCTCTCTCGCCCTGTGCACGAACCGCCGGCGCATCAACTTGGATGTGTCGCGCAGGAGGAAGCTGAGAGTGCGGCCAACGGGAGCGGGCGCGCTCATGTCCTGCCAGCTCCCACCTCCACCGACGGGTTCGCACGCACGGTAAATTCCATCCCGATCCGGTCCGACCAGCTCGCCGCCGGCCCGGTCTGCGTTCGGCTTCTCAGTCACACTCGTCTCCACCCTGGTATCTTCATCTTGTTAACGGCACCAACAGGTTCCCTTCGATCAGTCCGCCGCCTCGGTGCTTGCGACTCCCATTTTTGCTGCGAGTGTCGGCATGCGGCCCCGCCGTGGTGCCAAGCGTTGCTGCAACCGATCGAGATAGAGATAGATTACCGGCGTCGTATAGAGCGTCAGGGCCTGGCTGAGCATCAGCCCACCGACCATTGCAAAACCGAGCGGCTTGCGCAGGTCCGATCCGGCTCCACTCTCCACCATCAGCGGCAGGCCGCTGAACATCGCCGCCATCGTCGTCATCAGGATTGGACGGAAGCGCAGCAGGCAAGCCTGGCGGATCGCGGCGAGCGGCGACAAGCCGTCGCGCCGCTCGGCAGTGATGGCGAAGTCGACCATCATGATGCCGTTCTTCTTCACGATACCGATCAGCAGGATGATGCCGATCAGCGCGATGACGGTGAGCTGATAGCCGAACGCCAACAGCATCAACAATGCGCCGACACCGGCCGACGGCAACGTGGACAGAATGGTCAGCGGCAGAATGTAGCTCTCGTAGAGCATGCCAAGAATGATGTACACGGCGATCAGGGCCGCCGCGATCAAGTACGGCTCGGTGGCCAGCGAGGACTGGAATGCCTGCGCGGTCCCCTGGAACGAGCCCTGCAGAGTGACGGGGGCGCCCATCTGCGCCTGGATGCGCTCGATTTCGTTGACGGCATCGCCCAGCGAGGCATTGCCCTTCAGATTGAACGAGATCGTCACCGCGGGAAACTGGCTCTGATGGTTGACCGCCAGCGGCTGCACCGGCACGGTGGTCTCGTGCACCAGTGTCGATAGCGGGACTGCCTGGCCACTTGTCGACTTCACATAGAGCTTCTGCAGCGTCGCCAGCTCGCCTTGCTCGGCGGGCAGAACCTCCAGGATTACGTAATATGCCTTGGCGCCGGTGAAGTATTGTGCGACTTCGCGCTGACCGAACGCATCGTACAGAATGGCATCGATCTGCGCGGGTTGTAAGCCGAACCGGGCCGCCTGATCGCGGTCATAGGTCAGGGTGTCCGTCGTGCCCGCAATCTCTTGGTCAGAGGTGACGTCGGTGAGCTGTGGCAGCGTGCGCAACTTGTCGAGGATCTTCGGCGCCCAGCTATTGAGCTCGTCGGGATTGGCGTCCTGGAGGGTGTACTGATACTCGGTCCGGCTCAGCCGTGCGCCGATCCGCACGTCCTGGATCGCCTGCATGAAGAGGCGAATCCCCTTGACCGCCTGCATCTTCCGATCGAGCCGCGCAATCACCTGGTTGATGTTGTCCTTGCGCTGGTCCCAGGGCTTGAGCGTGATGTAGAGGCGCCCGTTGTTGGCGGTCTGTCCCCCCACGCCCGCTCCGACCGAAGAAACGACGGAGTAGACCGCCGGATCGGCCAGCACGATCTTATTGACCTCCTGCTGCAGCTTGGACATGGCGTCGAACGAGATGTCCTGCGCCGCGTCTGTGATGCCGATCATGATCCCGGTGTCCTGTTCCGGGAAGAAACCCTTCGGGATCACGATATACAGGATGACGGTGAGCGTCACCGTAGCGATGAACACCATCAATGTTATGAAACGAAATCGAAGCGCGACATCGAGTGTGCGCTCATAGAAAGCCAGCATCCCGGTGAAGAATCGCTCGATCAGATTGTAGATTTTGCCGTGGCCGTGCGCTTCCGATGAAAGGAAGCGGGAGGCCATCATCGGCGTCAGCGTCAGCGATACCATCGCCGAGATCACCACGGTCATGGATACGCAGATCGCAAACTCCCGGAACAGCCGACCGACGATGCCGCTCATGAGCAGCAGGGGGATGAACACTGCGATGAGCGAGAAGCTGATCGACACGATCGTGAACCCGATCTCACCCGCACCCTTGAGCGCGGCTTCCATCGGCTTCATGCCTTCCTCGATATGCCGGAAAATGTTCTCGAGCATCACGATCGCATCGTCCACGACGAAGCCTACCGAGATTGTCATCGCCATCAGCGAGAGGTTATCCAGGCTGAAATTGCATAGATACATTACGCCTAGCGTGCCGAGCAGGGCCACCGGGATGGTTACGCTCGGGATGATGGTGGCCCAAGCGTTGCGCAGGAACAGGAATATGACCATCACCACGAGTGCTGTGGCCAGCATCAGCGTGAACTCAACGTCGTTCACCGACGCCCGGATGGTCAGCGTGCGGTCCGAGACCACCGCCAGGTGGATGTTCGGCGGGAAGTTGGCTTCCAGCTCCGGCAGCTTGGCCTTCACGCCGTCCGCCGTGGTGATGACGTTGGCACCGGGTGCTTTGAAGATCAGCAGGATCACCGACCGCTTGCCATTGGTCCACGCCGCCAGCTCCCGATTCTGGGGGCCGCTAATGGCGCGCCCGATATCCTTAATGCGTACCGGCGCGCCGTTCCGATACGCGACAATGATGTTGTTGTAGGGCTCGGCCTTGGTGAGCTGGTCGTTGGCATAGATCGTATAGGATTGCTGCGGGCCGTCGATGCTGCCCTTCGGGTTATCGACGGTCGCATTGGTCAGCACGCTTTCGACGTCCTCGAGCGTCAGGCCCATCGAGGCGAGCTTGGCTGGGTCGATCTGCACGCGGATCGACGGGGTCGCCTGGCCGCCGACCAGGACCTGTCCGACACCCGGAAGTTGCGAGATCTGCTGCTCGACGAGGTTTTCGGCGTAGTCGTCAACCTCGGTGATAGGCGCCTGATCGGATTGCATCGACAGGATCAGAATGGGCGCGTCGGACGGGTTCGACTCGCGGAATGTCGGCGGGCTCGGCAGGGCCTTCGGCAATGATCCTTCGGCCGCGTTGATCGCTTCCAGCACTAGCGTGGCCGCGGTATTTATGTCGACGTTCAGCCCGAACTGCAGCGAGATCTGCGTGCTGCCCAGCACGCTGGTGGACGTCATCTGCGACAGGCCGGGCAGCATCTGCCCGAATTCCGTCTCCAATGGCGTCGCGACGGTCGCGGCCATCGTTGCCGGGCTAGCGCCCGGATAGTTGGCCGTTACCGTCAGGGTCGGGAATTCGACATTGGGCAACGGCGCGACTGGCAGCAGCGGGTACGCCGCGAGTCCGGCAAGGAAGACCGCCGCAGCCAGCAGCGATGTTGCAATCGGGCGTCGAATGAAAGGCGTCGAAATGCTCATCCGGGGACCTTTGTGGTACGCGAAAAAGAGCTAGGGTGAGGTGGCTGCCGTGTTTTCGGCAGTCGTGTGCGTCAAACTGCTGCCGCGGACCGAAGACGTATTGCCGGCATTCGTGGTTACCCGAACGCCTGGCGACAGGCGCGACTGGCCTGCAACGACGACAGTCTGGCCGGGTTGCAGTCCGCCGGTCACCACCGCGGTATTGGTGTCCTGATATCCGACCTCGATCGCTTGCGTCTGCACCGTTTCATTCGGGTCGACCGTGTAGACGTACAGCCCATTTGGCCCGTGCTCAATCGCCGGTACCGGGACAGTGACGGCATTATGCAGAGTCTCCACCAGCAAGCGGGCATTAATGAACTCGCCCGGCCAGAGTCGGTCGTCGTCGTTAGGGAACGTCGCCTTGAGCTGGATCGTGCCGGTCGTGGTGTCGATGGTGTTGTTCGGCGTGAGCAAGGTGCCGTCGCCCAGCTTCCTCTTGTCGTCGTTGGCATACGCCACGACCGGCAGCGTTCCCTTGGCCATCGCATCCTGGATGCGCGGCAAGTCGGCCTCGGGGAGCGTAAATACCGCCGCGATCGGCTTGTCCTGGGTGATGGAGACGATGCCGGTCTGGCTCGCCACCTCGATCAGGTTGCCCGCATCGGTCTGATAGAGGCTGACGCGACCGCTGATCGGCGCTCGAATCACACAGTAATCGAGGTTGATCTGTGCGGTTTCGATTGCCGCAGTGTCGGCCTGCACCGCAGCGGTCAACTTGCTTACCTGGGCCGTTTGGTCATCGACCTGCTGGACGGGGGCAAAGCCTTTCTTCGCCAAGTCCTGATAGCGAGCCAGATCGAGCTTCGCGCTTTGCAACTGCGCGACGTCCTCGGCCCGCTGCGCCGTCGCCTGGTCCAGCGCCGCCTTGTACGGCCGTTGATCGATCAGGGCGACGATGTCGCCTGGCTTGACTTCCTGCCCCTCCTTCGCGGGCAACGAGACCAGGACGCCGTTCACCTGTGCCTTGATCTCCACCGTGTTGAATGCCTGCACTGTGCCGAGCCCACGCAGATAGACGGGAACGTCCTCCGTCTTTACCGGCGCTGTCGTGACCGGGACGGCCGGCGAGGTGGTCGGCCCCGCGGCATTGACGGACTGGCGGTCCGAAATCAGCCAGTCGCCGACCCCGGCGGCCAGAATCGCCACGGCGAAGCCGAGCACCAGGAGTTTTCTCATGAAGCGATGCCTTGCCAAATTCGGGGATCGCGTCCGCCGAAGCGCCGCCACTATATGCAGATATTGCATGTAACATGCCATCCATCTAATGTAACCTGAAGTAACACTTTGGCGCCGCGGACACGCTCACGGGCGATCTGCAACGAGACGGAAGCGCCGTCGGTTCGATCCTATTTTGTGCTGGAATGGGCAGGAGTCGCCTGGTGCTTGGTCCACCCCAATGGCGGTTCGGTGAACCCCCTTCCCTGCACCTGCCGCGAGGGGGCCTCATGGGGCGGGGATTTATGATCTTCGCGTGTAACGCGACGTTGTTGTCGGCTGCGTCGCAGCAGTGGTGATGACGACGGGCTCGGCCGGCAAGGAGTGGGGGGCTGCGTCGCCTTCTTCCCATAGCCAGTAGGTGTTGTCTCCGGCGCCGTTCACCGCCAACACCTTGTGATTGGCCTTGGTGTCGATGGCGTGGATCGTGACGCGGCTGATAAGGCCGCCCTTCAGCCGGCGCATGTCCTCCACCGCCTCGCCGACGGCATCGGCCACGCCGGCACCGGCTTTCATGTAGAGGACGATCGAGCGCGCCGTGCAGCAGCGGATCGTCATCTCGCCGGCGCCCGTGCAGGCGGCGGCCCCGTGACGCGTGTCAGCGTAGGACCCGGCGCCGATGATCGGGCTGTCGCCGAGCCGGCCCGGATATTTCCAGCCCCAGCCCGAGGTGCTCGTCCCCGAGCAGATGTTCCCGTCCCGGTCATGCGCCAGGAATACCGTTGTATCGCGTCCCACCTCTGGATCGACTGCGTGCCGACACAGTTCGGCGAGCGGCGCGTCGGGCCAGCGTTTCCGGAGTGACTCTGGGACCTCGTTGTGGAACCACGCCTGCCAGGCGCGATGGGAGTCCTCGGTCAGGTTCTCGGCCGGCTCGGCGCCGATCTCGCGGGCGAAACGCGCCGCACCCTCGCCGACCAGCAGTTCGTGGGGCAGGCGGTGCATGATCTCGCGGGCAACGCTGACCGGGTGGAGGAAGCCTTTCAGAGCACCCACCGCCCCGGTTCGGAGCGTCGTTCCATCCATCAGGCAGGCGTCCAACTCCACCTCCCCGAGCAGGTTTGGCCAGCCGCCGCGGCCGACTGTACGCACGTTCGGATCGGCCTCGATCAGCCGAATACCGGCTTCTATCGCATCCAGTGCCGGGCGGCCCTCCGACAACAGGCGCGCCGTGGTGGGGGCACCGACGGTGCCTTCGTTGTTGGTGACCAGGATCATGGGGCTGAGCTCTCCAGTTCTACGCGGATGTAGTTGATCTTCGCATCTTGTCAGGACGGATATCCATTTATAGTGCTTTTGTGCTCGATTCGAGACGGTGTCATGGAGGCGAAGCGTCGGGATTGGCGGGCCAAGGTGAAGGGGCTTCTAAAGGCCGAGCTCAAGCGGCGAAGCCTGAGCTATGCCGATCTGGCCGAAAAGCTCTCGGCGGTCGGCGTCCACGATAACGATCGGAACATCGCCAACAAAATCGGCCGTGGCGGTTTCACCGCAGTATTTTTCGTGCAGTGCATGGAAGCCATCGGCTGTCGCACCATCCATCTCGACGACGAATAGGGGAACAGGTCGATGGCGGACGGATCTGCTGGCCTGCTTTTTCCTAGGGCGCAAGACGACAGGTACGAACTCCACCTCGCCGACGCCTTCGTCTGGCTCGCCGAATGCGCCCCCAGCTCGATTCACGCGATCGTGACAGATCCCCCTTACGGCCTGAAGGAGTACAGCGAGACCGAAAAGGAGAAGCTCCGCAAGGGCCGAGGTGGTGTTTGGCGCATCCCGCCGTCCTTCGATGGATGCAAGCGCAGCCCGCTGCCGCGCTTTACGGTCCTCGACAGCGCTGATCGTGACGCGCTCAGAAGGTTCTTCACGAAGTTCAGCCGCTTGGCAATGCGCGCCCTGGTCCCCGGCGGCCACATCATGATTGCCACAAACCCGCTTCTCTCGCATCTGGTGTATCTCCCGCTCATCGAGGCCGGGTTCGAGAAGCGCGGAGAGATCATCCGCCTGGTTCAGACCTTACGCGGTGGCGACCGCCCGAAGAACGCCCATGAGGAGTTCGCGGACGTATCGGTCATGCCGCGTTCAGGCTGGGAACCATGGGGGCTGTTCAGGAAGTCGTGCGAAGGGCGGGTGCAAGACAACCTGCGGAAATGGTGGACAGGTGGCCTGCGACGGGTTTCCGATGATGAACCGTTCCTCGATGTGATTTGATCGGTGCCGGCGCGAGGCGATGAGCGCGCGCTTGCACCTCACCCGTCACTCAAGCCTCAAGCCTTTATGCGTCAAATCGTTCGCGCTGCATTGCCGCTCGGCAGGGGTGTAGTCCTCGATCCCTTCATGGGCGCCGGCTCGACAATCGCGGCTGCCACCGCTGTCGGATACGCCAGCATCGGCATTGAACGTGACCCGGCCTATTATGCCCTGGCTCAGCGGGCCGTGCCGGCGCTTGCCCGAATTGTCGTGGACGGGCCAATTTCGGCTAGTGGTTCGGCCGAGGTGAACGGTGCCGCTGCCAAAGGACCTAAATCCTGTTCACATTCAAAGGGCCGTAGGGTACGTCGAACAGCAGACGGCGGAGCTGGTCGAACTTTACTTTGAGCAAGCTAACGTCTTTAGCGCCATCGTCGGCATTATGGGTGTCAAGGCACTCGATGCAGTGAGTCCCTACAAGAAGCACAAGCACCCCGACATTGCCCAGCAACGATTCCCCGATCTCTCGCTCGGCGGCAAACTGAATCCACCACCACACCTCGCGCTTGAATCCAAAGGGAGTTCGAGAGCCTGGGCCATCCAGTCTCACTATGATCATCCAGGGTGGTACGTCGTATGGCGTTATCTCATAGACCCGACAATGAGCATCAAGAGCGGCCGACCGGTTGTGATCTGGCGCGTCGATGTCGTGTTTCTGCACAAGCAAGACTTGAAGTATGAAAAGAGCAGTGCGGGGGTTGGAGGTGGCGGCCGCACGCACACCTTCGGGGTAAAGCTCCCGGCAACAAAATTGAGGGATGCAGCAGCCTATTCGCTTCCCGGGATCGTCCTGAGAAATGGCAGACCGATCCTTGCAACCAGCCCTGCCGGTTAAACCGGTGACATAATTGGGAGCAGGTTTTCTTCCCGAGCCATGCCTTTACCTCCACCTCGCCAGTTCCGCGCGCGTGAATGGCGCCTCGTCGGGCGGGCCGGGGGCGAACAGCCAGACGGGCGGGCACTGCGCCGGCAGTGCAGCGAGCGAGCTGCACACGGTCCCGAAGCCGCCGCGCGGGGCGACGTTGATCTGCTCGGCGGCGGAGCCGCTGCGATCGGCAAGGATGGCGCGCCAGGCGTGCCAGTCGTCCGCCTCGGGCGGTGTGGCGGCGCGGAACCGGCGCAGATGTCGCGCGACCCGGGGACTATCCTGGTCGTCGGGGTCGTGGGCGGTGACCATGTGCAGCCCGGGCGATAGCGGGCGCGCGTCAGGCCGGCCGCGGCCGAGGCCGCGGATGAACCACGCGCTGATGCGATCCGCGATAATCATGTTGAAGCTGCGCCAGCCGCTCGCGTCCAGCGTGGTGATCGCCGCGGCGGCTGCCTCGGCTTGGTCGTGTTCCAGCGCGATCAGCGGCAGCTCGCCGCGGCTGCGCTTGCCCGGTGCGGGACCCAGGCTGCCGGGACGGTTCAGAACTGCGGCCATGACGCCGGCTCGGTTCACGCCCATCCAGGTGCCGCCCCCGGTGCGGTCGCGTCCCGCCACCACGCCGGGTCTGTCCGGCCACCAGGCGCCGGGGGGGTCCCAGGCGCGGTCAAGCCGCTCGTCACGGTTGGCCGCCAATACGACTGGCCAAGCGAGGCCGGGGCGGATTAGTACGACGACGGTACACACGGGGAGGGTTCCACACGCCGCGGCACCCTCACCCGCCGCGCTCCACGCGGCGACCTCTCCCGCAGAACGGGAGAGGTGCGTGTTGCCGTGATCCGGCGCTGAATACGCGTGAGCGCCGTGGCAGGCACAGTCATCCCCACTCAGCGTGCCTCGCCGAACACGCGAGCGAACACGCGGTCGAGCTCTCGCAGATGCAGGTTGGGGTCCATTGCGCGGTCGAGTTCGTCGAGTGAGACGCGCGCCGCCACCTCGGGCTCGGCTGCGAGAGCCTCGCGGAAGCTGCGAGCGCCGGGGCGGCCGAGGCTCTCCCAGGTCTCCATCGCGGCTCGCTGCACGATGCGGTAGGCATCCTCGCGCGAGATGCCCGCCCGGGTCAGCGCCAGCAGCACCTCGCCTGAGTGAACTACGCCGCCGAGTGCATCGAGATTGGCCGCCATCCGGTCCGGATAGACGGTCAGGCGTTCGATCAGGCCGGCCAGCCGCGCCAGGGCGAAATCGAGCGCGATCGTGGCATCCGGCGCGATCACCCGCTCTACCGAGGAATGGCTGATGTCGCGCTCGTGCCACAGCGCCACGTTCTCCAGCGCGGGTACGACCGCGGCGCGGATCACCCGCGCGAGTCCTGTCAGGTTCTCCGACAGCACCGGGTTGCGCTTGTGCGGCATAGCCGACGAGCCTTTCTGGCCCGGGTGGAAGAACTCCTCGACTTCGCGCACTTCGCTGCGCTGGAGATGGCGCACTTCGGTCACCAGCCGCTCGATGCCGCTGGCGATCACCGCCAGCGTGCAGAAATAGGCCGCGTGCCGGTCGCGCGGGATCACCTGGGTGGAGACCGGCTCAACCTCCAGGCCCAGCTTTTCTGCGACGAACGCCTCTACCCGCGGATCGAGATGCGCGTAGGTGCCGACTGCGCCGCTGATCGCCGCCACTGCGATCTCACGCCGGCCCGCGATGAGCCGCTCGCGGTCGCGTGCGAACTCGGCGTAATGGCCGGCGAGTTTCAGCCCAAAGCTGGTCGGCTCGGCGTGGATGCCGTGGCTGCGGCCGATGGTGAGGGTGTGCTTGTGCTCGATCGCCTGCGTCTTCAGCGCCGCGAGCACTGCGTCGAGGTCAGCCAGCAGCAGGTCCGTTGCCTGCGCGAGCTGCACCGACAGGCAGGTGTCGAGTACGTCCGACGAGGTCATGCCCTGGTGGACGAAGCGGCTCTCCTCCCCGATCGACTCGGCCAGCCAGGTGAGGAAGGCGATCACGTCGTGCCGCGTCTCGCGCTCGATGGCATCGATGCGAGCGAGATCGGCGGGGCCGAGCTGCGCCACCCTGGCACCGCCCCACTCGCGGATCGCGCGGGCGGCGGCTTCAGGAATGGCGCCAATGAGTGCCATGCCTTCGGCGGCGAGGGCTTCGATCTCGAACCAGATGCGGTAGCGGTTCTCCGGCGCCCAGATCGCTGCCATCTCGGGACGCGTGTAGCGGGGAACCATCGGCGTGCCTGCCCACTTTCTGCTACGGCTCGCAGCCTCTAGACCGCTTCCGCCGGCGCTTGGCAAGCGCGCCTTGCTCCTGGCCCGCAGGATCGCGCCGCATGCCTCATTGGCTGACCCACGACCTTGCAGCGCTGTTGCAGGTGGTGCTGATCGACGTGACGCTGGCTGGCGACAACGCCGTGGTGGTTGCGCTAGCGGTTGCCGGCCTGCCCGCGCGACGGCGGCGACTGGCGATCCTGCTGGGCATTGCCGGTGCCACGCTGATCCGCATCGGCTTCGGGCTGGTGGCGCTGGATCTTCTCGAGGTGCTGGGACTGACGCTCGCCGGGGGGCTGCTGCTGCTTTACGTCGCCTGGAAGGCGTTCCGCGAGCTTCGCCGCTATCGCCGGGCCCACGCCGCCGAGGCGCCGGTCCGGCAGAAGACGTTGGCGCAGGCGCTGCTGCGGATCGTGCTGGCCGACATTTCGATGAGCCTGGACAATGTGCTGGCAGTGGCGGGCGCGGCCGGCGGCAGCGACTGGGTGCTGGCGACCGGGCTGTTGCTGTCGGTGGCGATGATGGGGCTCGCTGCCGAGTTGCTGGCGCGCGCGCTGGACCGGCACCGTTGGATCGCCTGGGCGGGGCTGCTGATTGTGCTTTCGGTGGCGCTGCGGATGATTTGGCAAGGGTCGCATCGCGTCGCCGCGGCATTGGGGTGATTATGTGGGAGCCGGAGGCAAGTCATGATCAGGGCTTCATGCCATTGTGGTTTGATCTCATTGGAAATCGATGCGGCTCCGGCAGAAGTGACCGAATGCAACTGTTCGATCTGTCGTCGTTACGGCGTGCTGTGGGCGTACTATTCGCCGCAACAGGTGAGCGTACAACCACCGGATGCAATCACTGACACCTACATGTGGGATGACAGGTCCATCGTGTTCCACCGCTGTCCGAACTGTGGCTGCGTTTCGCACTGGGCTGCTGTTGATCCGGCGCGCGACCGAATGGGCGTAAATGCGCGGCTGATGTCTCCGGAGATTTTAGCGCGCGCCAGGGTCCGGCACCTCGACGGTGCTGAGACTGAGAGATATCTCGACTGATTACATCGCGGGTTGATGGGCAGGGCCGGGGCAACCCCACTGAGCGCGGTGCGGTGCGTGAAAACTCCACGATCTTCCTTGGACTAGTCCAGGCCTCCGTGGACAAACCCGTTGCTGGCTGTGCCGCTCGTTGTCGAACCGCATTGCAAGCGAGACAGCCGCGGCAATAAGATAATCAAAACCAAGTGCAACTTCCTCGACCTTCTCTTGCTCGGATATGTTCGCATCTGAATCAGGTTTGTCCGCCGGGCCTTGCCGATATTCGACAAATGAAGAGTTCAGTACAGAAGTGCACAGGCGCCGAATAGCAGAAGTTTCTGCGTCACTGCGTCTCTGCGTCTCTGCGTCTCTGCGTCTCTGCGTCTCTGCGTCTCTGCGTCTCTGCGTTGAATCCTGAATACCTGCCCTCGGCACGGCCTGGAAGTAAGACAACGCGCACTTCGTAGTGCTTACAGTAATTAACCGACATCCGGCAAGGAAAGATTTAACGCAGAGACGCAGAGGCGCAGAGGAACTGGGATGCATGCCGATCTTGGTCGCGAGCTCAGCGGGATTGTGATTGGGGCAGCGATCGACGTCTATCGGGAGATCGGGCCGGGATTGTTCGAAGCGGGCGGCGCCTGACGGGCGACATGCCGAGTGCGCTAGACCCGACATCAAGACGCCCGGCAACCATCTCGATCGGCGCCGGCGCGTTCGGTACCAGGAAGCGCAGCGTTCTGGACAATTTAGGGAATCCCCCACAAGAATAGGTTGCCTTACCCGGCACTCCAGGAGATGACTGATATAGACGGCCAAGGCCACCGCTGAAATCGATGCCCCAGATCTCAGCGGTCCGCGGCGCCATCTGTGGGCATTAACGGCATCCGTGGTTTCCCGTAAAATTATCTCGCCGCATAATCCAACCGTCTCGCTGACAGCGAAATGAGATGGCGATGAGAATAGGCCGCGTTCATGATGACGGGATCGGCAACTCCGCGCACCATCTACACACCGCTGGTCCGCCGCCTCTGCACATTGTCCAGATACACCACCGCGGCGATCAGCAGGCCCTCGATCACCATCTGCCAGAACGAATTCACCCCCAGCAGGTTGGCCCCATTGCCGATCGTGGTGAACAGGATGGCGCCGATGAAGCACCCCGCGATCGTGCCGCGCCCGCCGAACAGGCTCGCCCCACCCACCACCGCCGCGGCGATCGCCTGCAGCTCCGACCCATAGCCGGCATTCGGGTTGCCCATCGTCAGCCGGGCCACCAGCAGCATCCCGCTGACGGTGGCGAACACCGACGCCAGCCCGTAAGCGACCAACGTCACCTGGGTGACGCTGATACCGACTCGCCGCGCCGCCTCGATATTGCTGCCGAGCGCGTACATGTAGCGGCCGAGCCGCGTCGCTCCCAGCAGGTACTGCGACGCCACCGCGAATCCCAGCATGATCACGAACATAGTCGGGATGCCGAGGATCGAGGTGTTGGCCACGATCCCCAGCGAGGGCGGGATTCCGGCCACCGTCATGCCACCCGAGATCAACATCGTCAGCCCGCGGAAGCCTTGCAGCCCGGCCAGCGTCACGATGAAGGCCGGAATGCCCAGCTTGTCGATCGCCAGCCCATTGACCACGCCGATCACCAGCCCAAGCAACAGCGCCAGCAACACCGACAGCAGCACGTTCATCCCGCCGGCCAGCATCATCGCGAAGGCAACCCCGGTCAGCCCGGCGACCGAGCCCACCGACAGGTCGATCCCCGCGGTGATGATGGTGAACAGTTGCCCGTACGCGATGATCGCATCGACGGAGACCTGCCGCATGATGTTGAAGATGTTGCCGGCGGTCAGAAAATAGGGCGAGGCGATCGCCAGCACGATCCATAGCAACACGGTGCATCCGGCGACCCAGGTCTCCACTGGCAGGTTATGGCGGATGCCCGCCGCAGCCTCCCGCCACGGCGCTACTGCGGTTCGGTCCGATGTGGTCGCGCTGGCCATCGAACGCCTCGCTCAGCCCGTCAGTCGCCTAGGAACGGCGTGAGCTGATACTTCTTCGGGTCGAGCAGGCCGGCCATCGCCGGACTGTCGATATTGGCCTTGGTCACGACGTGAACGCCGGAATCGACGTAGTGGGGGAACACCACGCCCTTTGACGCGGCGAGCCCGTACCATACCCCGGCATATCCCATCATGAACGGATTCTGCACGATCAACCCGTCCAGGTTGCCGTTGCGGACGAAAGCGATCTCCTGGTCCGAGGTGTCGAACGCCACCGCGCAGATCTTCGGCCCCAGGCTCTTTTCTTGAATCGCGCGACCGGCACCGTCGCCCTCCAGCTCATTATCGGCGAACAGGCCAACAAGGTCGGGATGGCGGGTGAGAATATCCTCGGAATCCGACAGCGCCCGGGCCGGGTCGTTGTTACCCGTGCGATGCTCGACGATCTTCAGGTCCGGATATTTCTTCAGCTCTTCGACGAAGCCTTTGTCACGGTCGTTCAGCGATTGTGCGCCGGCCAGCGCGGTCAGATAGGCGACGTCGCCTGCCTCCTTGCCGGTACGCGCCTTCACGCAAGCGGCCAACTCGTCTGCCGCCTTCTCGCCGCCGGTGACATTGTTGGTGGCCAGGAAGGTCACGTATTTATCCGTGTTGGCATTCGAATCGATCACGATAACCGGGATGCCAGCGGCGGTCGCGTTGGCGATCGGCTGCGCCAACGCTTGGGCATTGGTCGCGGCGATCACGATAGCGGCGGGTTTCGAGGCGATCGCGTTCTCGGTCACCGACACCTCGCCGGCGACGTTGGTTTCGGCCTGCGCACCGAGCTTGGAGACCTGTACGCCCAATACCTTCGCCGCCGCGTCGGCACCGTCGAACACAGTGGCCCAGAATTGTGAAGTGGTCGCTTTCACGATCACCACGATGCGCGCATTGCCGAAACCGCTCTCTTCGGCATGGGCTGCATTCGGTACGCCGAAGCCGAGCGCGAACGGGACACTCAGCGTGGCGGTTGCCATCAGAACCAGTTTTTTCACACAACACCTCCCTTTTGTATGACCGCTGCGTCACGCCGTGGCGGGCTCCACTGTCTCGCTAAAGCCCGTCATATACTTGATCAGCTCCTGTTGGGTCGTGTCCGCGGCTGATGTGACGTGCACGATGCGGCCACGGTACATCACTGCGATGCGGTCGGCCACTTCCAGTATCTCGATCAGGTTGTGGCCGATGTAAATTACGCCCACGCCTTCCGCCGCCAGCCGGCGAGCAAGCTGAATAACATGCTCGCGCTCCATAACAGCAAGCGCCGCCGTGGGCTCGTCCAGGGTCACCACCTTGGCCTGCCAGTAAAGCGCGCGTGCGATTGCCACTGCCTGGCGCTGCCCGCCGGACAGACGCGAGACGGTGCGCGCTCGTGTCGGGATGCGGCTCTCGATACGGGAAAGCAGAGCATCTGTCTCGGCGCGGATCTTGCGATTGTCAATTACCGGCAGCAGGCCGAACCAGCGGCGCACCGGTTCGCGACCCAGGAAGATGTTGGCGCCGACCGACAGTTCATCAGCCAAAGCGAGGTCCTGATAGACCGTCTCTATCCCGAGTCGGCGCGCATCGGCCGGCGAATGCAGGTCAAGCGGGGTTCCATCCAGCCGGATCGTCCCGCTATCGGCGCGATAGACGCCAGAGACGTGCTTGATCAGCGTCGATTTGCCGGCGCCGTTATCGCCCACCAGCGCCAGCACCTCGCCGGCATAAAGCGTCAGGTCCACGCCGCGCAGAACGTAGATCGGGCCGAAGCTCTTGTGCAGATTTTCGATCTCGAGCAGCACGTTCCATCCCGTCACGGCCTATTCGCCGGGAGTAGAGGCGAAGCGCCCGGGGCCGTCAAATCAACCGTCGGCACCTCTGTCCGAACGCTGGATGACCAGCTGAATGGGGCGACGCTCGCCAGACCGCCCGAGCCCCCCGCTGCGCCGCAATGCGCACACAATCGGTCAGTCAGGCATGTCGTCGGGCCATCGTTGCGAACCATGCAGTACGCGAAGGATGCGTACGGCATTCCCTATGATCCGGTAGGCCACGATGTACGGAGTACGGGTGATGACCAATTCCCGCGTGCCCCGCTTGTCCACCGCGACCGCGGCACGGGGGTTACTACCTGGATGTAATCGAAGATTGCGTCGCGGTCCGCTTTTGCCCATGCGGACCACTCGAGCCTTACCCCCCTTTCCCGGCCGCCCTGCGAACCGCCGCGGCGCGCCGTTTGGCGAAATGTGACTCCACGTCATCGTGCGGGACAGCCGGACGGGGATCGTCCAGGGCTTGTTGCACCTTGGCCCGAAACCAAGCGTCGTGCGCGGCCGGGTCGGTCGTCAGGGTGAACGGCAACGCTCCCTCGTTGGCTACCCGCGTCAGCAAGATGCGCACGGCATCGGAGACGGTCAGCCCCATGTCTTCCAGCACCGCCGCCGCGCGTTCTTTCAGGGCGGGGTCGATGCGCGTTTGTACTAAGGCGGTTGCAGCCACAGTCATGCTCCCGGCTCGCTATTGATGCTGAATGTGATGCAATTGCATGACAAGTGCAAGTGTAATCGGGCCCGTCGTATCGCGATGATCCGCGCTGAGCCGCTCTGCACTGCGATGGGCACTGATCAGTACACTTCAGCGTACCGCGCGCAGAGTTCCTCAGGGCCGAGTGCAGCGACCTGCTCCGCCTCAGCGCGCTTGTGACGGAGATATGCGTTCATGAAGACGGGGCCGAGCCAGTCACGTGCCGCCTCGCTGGCCTCCAGCGCGTCGAGCGCCTGCGGCAGGCTGTGCGGCAACGATGGCGCTTCTGTCCCTGGCAGCGACAATGCAAGTCCGCGCCGCAGACCGTCCGCACCGGCAAAGATCACCGCGCCGAGCGCGAGATAAGGGCTTGCCGCGCCATCGGTCACGCGGAATTCAAGGTTGAACTGCCGCGTGACCTCCGCCGGGCCGGACGGCGCGAAGACCGGGCAGACACGCAGCGCAGCGCCGCGATCCTGAAGCTGGATGTCGATCGCCGTGGGTGCCCAGCGATTGGGGGTGAGTCGCAAATACGACACCGGCGACGGCGCGGTGATGGCGCAGATCGCCGGCAGGTGCGCGAGTACGCCTGCGGCGAAATGCTGCGCCTCGCGGCTGAGTCCCATCGGTTGATCGGGATCGTGGGTCGCCGGCGCCCCAGCGGCGTCGCCCAGGCTCATGTGGATGTGCACGCCGTTGCCCACGCCTTCCGGGTCGGGCTTTGGCGAGAACACGGCGCGATGCCCCAGGCGATGGGCGGCGGCGCGCGCCATTTCGCGAGTGATCACCGCGTGGTCGGCGGCGGTCAGCGCCGGTGCGGGTGCAACTGTCGCCTCGAACTGACGAGCGCCGTATTCGGCGAGGAAGGAGTCGGGCACCACTCCAGCGGCGCGCAACGCCGCCACGAAGGTTTCGCCGAAACCGCACGCACGGCGAAATGCGCCCAGGCTGTAGGCATCCCCCGGGCGGTCCTCCGCGCCGGTATAGACGAACTCCTGCTCGAATGCGGCAATCAGCGAAAGCCCACCCTGCGCGTGCAGCGACGCCAGCGCGCGGCGCAGGAATTCGCGCGGGCAGCATTCCCATGCCGCACCGTCGGTCGTGCGAATATCGCCCAGGAAGAAATGCTCGGGCGGTGAACCGTCCGCGAAATCGACGCGCACTTCGGCTGACTGGTCCGGCACAATCATCAGGTCGCCGCCGGTGCCGAACGGCGTATCCCAGATCGGCCCGAAGGCGGACATCATCAGATTGCTGTGCGTCCAACCGATGCCCTTGGTTCGGCGCGCATGCAGTTCCTGTGCGGGGAAGCCTTTGCCGCGGGCATGGCCGGAGATGTCGCAGGTGGCGACGAAGATCAGCTCTTCACGCAGCATGGCAGCATCTCGCTGGTCGTTGCGGGCCGCCGACGCTAGACGGCACGAAGGCAGCTAGGCAACCAGGCGATCGCGGACGCTCGCACGCGTATCAGCGAAGAACTCCACCGGTCGCCTTTGATACCGCCGAAACCACCTTCCCGGCCGCCGCCTCGATCTCCGCATCGGTCAGCGTGCGCTCCCGCGGCTGGAACACCACCTCGATCGCCAGCGACTTCTTTCCCGCCTGCAACGCCTCGCCGGCATAGACATCGAACAACGTCACCGCCGCAATCAATGTGCGGTCGGCGCCGCGGGCGGCACGCAGCACGGCATCCGCGGGCACATCGGCATCGACAACAAAGGCGAAGTCGCGCCGCACCGGCTGGAACGCCGGCAGGTCCGGCGGCGCCCGCCGCCGCCGCTTCGGCTCTGCGATCGCATCCAGATAGAGCTCGAACGCCGCCACTGGACCGGGAAGATCGATCGCCGCCAGCAAGCGCGGATGCAACTCGCCGAACGTACCCAGCACTGTCTTCGGTCCTTGCCGCACCGTGCCCGACCGGCCGGGGTGATAGAAGCCGGGCGCATCGGCCGTGACCATCAACGCATCCATCGGCACCCCGAGAGCTGACAATGCTGCGTAGAGATCGGCCTTGGCGTCCATCGCATCGACGCCGCGTGCCGGCTCGATCCAGCTCCGAGGCGTCGCGCCGGCGCGCAGTCCCGCAGCCACAGGACGCTGCCCGTCTTCGGCGAAGGCCGGGGCCAATCTCGAACAACGCTACGTCAGGCCAGCCGCGTGCCGCATTGCGTTGCGCGGCAAGCGCCAGCGTTGCCACCGGCGTGGGTCGGAGCTGATCCAGATCGGCGGCGATCGGGTTGGTTAGCCGCAGGCTCTCGGGCGTTGCGCCGAACAGCGCTGCCTGAGGCGCGGCCATGAAGCTGAAGGTGACGCACTCCGTCAGGCCCTGTGCCGCGAGCGTCCGTCCAGCCAGCGCCGCACGCGTTTGCCGCTTGGTCGAGGTCGGTAGCGGCACTGGGGCCACCGCGCGGCATCGACACCGGCGGAATCGCATCGAGCCCGCGCAGCCGCAGCACTTCTTCCAGACAGATCGCATTCCGGCTCGATCAGCGCGCAGCCCTCAGCCGCCTTCGCGGCAGCCGCCGGGTCCAGGTCCGGTGCCTGGTCCAACGCCGCGCCGCCAGCCCAGGGGGAAGCCACGTCGTTCCGCCATGAAGGCACCGACACGGTCACCTGCGCCGCATCGCGCCGTTCCACCGCGAAGCCGAGGCGTTGCAGCGCGGCCACCGCTTCGTCCGGCGGCATATCCAGCCCGCCCAGACCCGCCAGGCGCTCGAAACGCAGCGTGGCGCTGCGGCGCCAGTCGGGCGCGCGACCGCCCGAAACCACGGCGCCCGGCTCGCCGCCGCAGAGGTCGAGCACCATGCAGGTCGCCGCTTCCACCGCCGCCGGCATCATCGCCGGGTCGATGCCGCGCTCGAAGCGCTGGCGCGCATCGGAAACCACCTGGTGCCGCCGTCCGGTCAGCGCCACGCGCACCGGATCGAACAGCGCGCATTCCAGGAACACCGTGCGGGTGCTCTCATCGCAGCCGGTCGCCTCGCCGCCGATCACCCCGGCCATCGACTGCACGCCGGCGGCGTCGGCGATAGCGCAGTCCTCGATCGGTCAGTGTGTAGTCATTGCCGTTCAGCGCACGGAAGCTCTCATTACGGCCACGCCGCAACACGAGCGTATCGCTCGCAACCTTGTCGGCATCGAACACGTGCAGCGGCCGACCGAGATCGAAGGTGAAGAAATTGGTCATATCGACCAGCGCATTGATCGGGCGCAGTCCGATCGAGGTCGAGCCGGTCCGCGAGCCAACGCGGGCTCGGTTGGTTGCGGACATGCCGAATCGTGCGGCCGAGTATCCATGGGCACGCCTCGGGCCAGTCGATCCGCCAGCGCAGGCCGCCCTCGAAGGCCGGCGGCACGGTCGCCGGGGACCATGGACGCAGCGTGCCGAGCCCTGCTGCGGCCAGATCGCGGGCGATGCCGCGGACCGCGAAACAATCGCCCCGGTTGGGCGTGACGTTCACCTCGATTACTGGATCGTCGAGCCCGGCCCAGGCGACATAGGGAACACCGACCGGCGCATCCGGCGGCAGATCGATGATACCGGCGTGATCCTCGCCAAGCCCCATCTCGCGCAAAGACAGCAGCATGCCGGCGCTGACGACGCCGCGGATCTCGCCGACGCTGAAGCGTGGCGCCGGTGCCGGGAATGACGCTGCCCGGTGCCGCGAACACGCGACTTCATGCCGGTGCGCGCATTCGGCGCGCCGCAGACCACCGACACGATGCCCTCGCCGGTATCGACCGTGCAGACGCGCAGCCGGTCAGCATTGGGATGCGGCGCCGCTGCGATCACCCGGGCGATGCGAAATGCGGCGAGCGCGGCGCCACGATCCTCGATGCCTTCCAGCTCGAGGCCGATGCGAGTCAGCGTCTCCGCGATCAGCGCGACCGGCGCATCGGTGTCGAGATGCGTCTTCAGCCAAGAGAGCGTGAATTTCATCCGTAATGACCTCGGGCGAGCGTCATCCAGCGCTCTCGTGCAGCATGACCGGGGCCAGCGGATTGAACCCGTAATGGCGCAGCCAGCGGATGTCGGACTCGTAGAACGGGCGCAGGTCGGGGATGCCGTGCTTCAGCATGGCGATGCGCTCCACCCCCATGCCGAAGGCGAAGCCCTGCCACTCCCGCGGATCGACGCCGGAATTGGCCAGTACGCGCGGATGCACCATGCCGCTGCCGAGGATCTCCAGCCAGTCGTCGCCCTTGCCGAGCTCGCCCGATTTGCGGTCCCAGCCGATATCCACCTCCATGCTGGGCTCGGTGAACGGGAAATAGCTGGAGCGGAACCGCACCGGCAGATCAGCGATCCCGAAGAAGGCACGCAGGAAATCGATCAGGCAGCCCTTGAGATGACCAAGCGTGATGTTGCGATCGAGCGCCAGTCCTTCGCACTGATGGAACATCGGGCTGTGCGTCGCATCGTGGTCGGCGCGGTAGGAGCGGCCGATCACGATGATGCGGAACGGCAGAGGCCGCTCCAGCATCGCGCGAATCTGTACCGGCGAGGTATGGGTGCGCAGCACGGGCGGCGGCCCGTTGCCTCGCGGCGGCAGATAGAACGTGTCCTGGTCGTCGCGCGCCGGATGGTGCGCAGGGATGTTGAGCGCACCGAAATTGTACCAGTCGCTCTCGACGTCCGGTCCCTCGGCGATTTCGAAGCCCATGGCGCCGAACAGCGCCGCGATCTCCTCCATGGTCCGGCTGATCGGATGGATCAGACCGTTCGGGCGCGGGCGCGGTGGTAAGGTGGGGTCGAGCCGCTCGGTCGCCAGCCTGGCCTCCAGGGCGGCCTGTTCCAGGGCCACGCGCCGGGCCTCGATCGCCTCGGTCAGCCCATCCTTGAGTCGGTTCAGCGCCGCCCCGAGCTCGCGTCGCTGCTCGGGCGGGGTCTTGCCTAGCTCCTTCAGCAGGGTGGTCAGCTTGCCGTTGCGGCCAAGCACGGCGACGCGCACCGCATCCCAGGCGCGGAGATCGGCGGCGGCGGCGAGCGCCACGTCCGTCTCGGTCTTCAGCGCCAGCAGGTCGTCGGTCATGGGCTTCGCGTCCGCCGCTCGGGCGCGGGCGGGATGCGAGAGGGGCGGGCGATTGTCAACCGGCTCGGCGCGTCAGACGTAGAGAACCGCTCCGGCAGGGCGACCTGTTCGATCAGGTTGGACTCCACGCGGTTGGCCGCGAGCAGGGGGATACCCGCCTTCGCGGCGGTCAGGTAGTTAGATCAGCGGGCCGTTCAGGCACTGCTTGTGCTGCGGCGGCTGGAGGCCCTGGGTGCGGGCGAGGGTACCGGCATTCACGCCAGCTCTGGTCCAGACCTCCGGGTTCGGACTAAGCAGGCGCTGAGCGGGGATGACGAGAGAAGCGTCATGGGACAACATCCGCAACACCTCGCAGACATCGAAAGGTCAAAGCCATGAGCGCGCCGAAAGCCGGGCGCGGCAAGCTGCTGACGCTGGCTGGGCTGCTGGTCGCCGTCGGCGTGATGACGACGCTGGTGTCCTACTCGGTCACGCTGTACCGGCTGTTCTGCCAGGCCACTGGTGCGTTGGGCACGACAAGGCGAGTTGCCGCGGATACCGCCGCCGAATCCCCGCGCATGATGACGGTTTCCTTCGATACCAACGTGGCACCGGGATTGCCCTGGCAATTCGGACCGGTGCAGCGGCAGGTGCGCGTGCATCTCGGCCAGGAGACGCTGGTGTTCTTCCGGGCAGAGAACCTCTCCGACCACGACATCGTCGGCCATGCCACGTTCAACGTCACCCCAGCAAAGATCGGCACCTATTTCAAGAAGATCCAATGCTTCTGCTTCACCGAGGAAAAGTTGGGGGCGCATCAGAGCGTCGAGATGCCGGTCGATTTCTTCGTCGATCCGCGTTTGGACGGCGACCCCAACGCCGCGGACTGTACAGAACATTACCTTGTCCTACACATTCTTCCCCTCGCTCCGGCCCGTCGGGGCAGAGGACCTGGCACGCTTCGATGACCGGCCGCCCGACCCGGTCGCGGGGCGCGAGTTGTTCGCCACCGTATGCGCCGAGTGTCATGCGCTCGACCGCTCGAAGGTCGGTCCGCCGCTGGAGGGCGTGGTCGGCCGTGCCGCCGGCAGCGTGGCCGGCTACCCCTACTCAACGGCGCTGGCGCACGCTGATCTCGTTTGGAACTCGCAGACGCTCGATCGCTGGCTCGAGAATCCGCAGGCGCTCGTCCCGGGGGCGTTGATGCCCTATCGGCTGCCCGACGCAATCCGCCGGCGCGACATCATTGCGTATTTGGAAACGCTGAAGCCCACACCTGGCACCCCGGCAGTCAACACAGGACAAGCGAGTGAGTTGCCGGCGCGTCCGCCGGGCTGACCGCTGGCCGAGGTCTCAGGCGAGCGAGACCGATCCGGCTTCCGGCCCCTTCTTTCCGGACACCACCTGAAGCCGGACCGCCTGGCCCGGTGCGAGCTCGGCAATGCCGCTGCGCTCCAGCGCCGAGACATGCACGAACACGTCCTTGCCACCGCTCTCGGGGGTAATGAAGCCGAAGCCCTTCTGGGCGTTGTACCACTTGACTGTGCCGCGGATTTCCTGGCCCGGGGTTGCCGCCGGCATCGGCCTCGACATGCCTCCCGGGGTGTGCCGGCGCGGGGCGGGCGCCGGCCCGGTTGCCTCACCAAGCTCGGTGACCTCCGCCACCTGCGGGCCCTTCGGGCCACGTCCGATCCGCACCCGTATCGGAGCACCTGCCCCCGGCGTGCCACCACCGAAGCGTTCGACCACGCTGATGTGCAGGAAGGCGTCGCCCGAACCGTCCTCAAGCTCAACGAAGCCAAACCCTTTGCCTGGATCGAACCACTTCACCACGGCTCCCACCTCGGGACCCGATGCCGCGATAGGCGCCGCTCGCGACGGCCGCTGCGGGGACGAGGGATAGGCGAGCTGTTCCTGCCCTGGTGCCGGGGGGCGTCGCCAGGGGTCGGCGGCACCCGGGACTCCGTCGTCAAATTTGCGCTTCCGGCTCTCGCGGTTACGCCAACCCTCTCGCCTGTCCATCTCCGAACCTCACCGGTATCCGCCGTGCGGACTGGAACCCCGTCTTACTCGCTCATCCGGCCCGTCGCTACAGGTATGGGGTTCACCTGGGCGCAGCCGCCGCCGCGTTGCACAAGGAAGGCCCCGGCGGCCGTGGTCGCGTGCGCGTGCTGACTCACGAAACCTTGACGCCGGCGTGTACCGCGGGAAAATGGCTGGTCGGAGCGGCGGGATTTGAACCCACGACCCCCAGTCCCCCAGACTGATGCGCTACCAGGCTGCGCTACGCTCCGATTGTGCGCGCAAGCTGTAGCAGCGTTGGGCCAGCGGAGGCAACGCCCGGGCAGCCCCTGCCATTAGCCCAACAGCGCACGCAACTCTTCGAGCTCGCGCAACGTCTCGCGCATCACGGCGCGTAGCCGTTCAACTTCCGGCTCGTCCCTCGATCGGCTGGTCCGACCTTGCGAGGTCGTGGCAGTTGTCACCGACGCGGCGAGTCCGGGGATTGGTAGCTCCGGCTCCGCCGCCACCGCGCCGGCCCGCTCGGCCTCCGCTTGGGCCCGCTCGTCCGGTGTGGCCGGCGGAATGTCGTCCGAGAGCCTGCCGCCGCCCTCGCGCAACAATCGCTGCACGCCCTTGATCGTATAGCCCTGGACATACAGCAAATCGGAGATGCGCCGCAGCAGCGCAATGTCATCCGGTCGATAGTAGCGGCGCCCGCCACCGCGCTTCAGCGGCTTCACTTGGGTGAATTTCGTCTCCCAGAACCGCAGCACATGTTGCGGGATGTGCAGTTCATCCGCCACTTCGCTGATGGTGCGGAACGCGGTGGGCGCTTTCTTCAGACGAGCGCGTCCGCTGGCGTGGGGCGGCCCAAGGTGAGGTTCCCCATCTGGAGGCTCGCGGTCCTGGTCATCGGGTCCGCTCATTCGTCGTCATCGTGCGCGAACGCACGGCCGTCCCCTTGCCCAGGCGTTATCCCGTTCACGCGTGCTTTCAGCACGTGGCTGGGCCGGAACACGAGCACTCGCCGCGGTAGGATCGGTACTTCCTCTCCGGTTTTCGGGTTGCGACCAATGCGGCGACCCTTCTGGCGCACAGAAAAGGTTCCGAACCCGCTGATCTTGACCGATTCCCCGATTCGAGTGTTGCCGTGAGCCGATTCAGCACGGTCTCCAGCAGGTCGGCGGATTCGTTCCGCGACAGCCCGACCTGCGTATAGATCGTCTCGGCCAAGTGCGCCCGCGTGACGGTATTCATGAACGAACGCTAAGAACCTGCCCCGATCGCGTCAAGGAAAACACGGAAGATCAGAGGGTTGCAGGCAAACCCGCAGGGGGCGCAACAATTGGCTGCTGGCCGCTTGCCATAAAGGCCGGGCCGGGCCATCTCGGGGCCAATGAAGCCAATGCTGCCGAGCGCCGCCTTCGAATGAGCCCGCTTGCCCGGATACTCGGGCTGATTTTGCCAGGCTGCGCCGCCCCAGGAAGCAACGGTCTGCCGGTCCCGGCACTGCTCGATGTCGCCCGCATCGAACGGCCGGCGAGCCCGGACAGCGCGCTCGCTGCCCCTGAGGGATGGGCGCCGCGGCCGGATATTGTGACGCCGGTCTATCCGGTGCCGGCACACGCGCTGCTCGCCGCCGTCGCACACGTGGCCGATACACAGCCCCGCGCATTCCGCGCCGCTGCTTATCCCGATGCCGGGCAGCTTCATTGGGTGATCCGCAGCGCAGTCTTCAACTTCCCCGATATCGTCACCGCGCAGGCGATGCCGCACAACCCCGACGGCAGCGCCCTTCTTCTGCTGTATTCCCGGAGCGTGTACGGCTATGGGGATTTCGGGGTGAACCGCCAGCGTCTGATGATCTGGCTCGCCGCCCTGGATAACGCGGTCAGACCATCAGCCAAGAGATCGGCCCCTCTATGAAGTCCATCGGATCGTTCCTGCATGACGTGTGGCGGCTGTCGCGGCCGTATTTCCGTTCGGAAGAAAAATGGTCCGCTTGGACGCTGCTGATCTCGATCATCGTGATGAATTTGTCGATGGTCGGCATGGACGTGGTGCTGAATTTCTGGAACCGGCAGTTTTTTAACTCGCTGCAGGCCAAGGACTACAGGGCCTTCGTGGAATTGCTATTCACTTGGCGCCGCACACCCGACGGCAGCATTATGCCGGGATTCTGTGAGGTGGTGACGGTCTACATCATGGTAGCCGTCTACGCGTTTTATTTGACCCAGTGGCTGCAAATCCGCTGGCGCCGTTGGCTCACGGCCCACTTCCTTGATGAATGGCTTGCGGATCGCTCCTATTATCGGATTAGCCTTACGGCCGATGTCGCGGCCACTGGCACGGATAACCCTGACCAGCGCATTGCCGAAGACGTGCGCGACTTCGTCGGAAATGGCACCTCGGCCGGGATTCTCTCGCTAGGTGTTGATTTATTGTCCAACGTCGTTTCACTGGTCAGCTTTGTCGGAATTCTTTGGAGCCTTTCGGGTGAGATTACCCTATTTGGCCTGACGATTCCTGGCTACATGGTGTTCGTAGCCATCGTATACGCGGTAATCGGCACATGGCTGACCCATCTTGTCGGCCGTCCGTTGGTCGGCCTACGGTTCCGCCAACAGCGGGTAGAAGCGGACTTCCGTTATGCTCTCGTCCGCGTGCGGGAAAACGTAGAAGGAATTGCGCTTTATGGCGGCGAAGCGGAGGAGAAGAGCAATCTCATTGTCCGGTTCCACAACGTGATTACGAACTGGCGGGGCATCATGACGCGGACGAAGCGGCTGAACGCCCTTAATTATGGATATAACCAGATTGCTGTGATCTTTCCGTTCGTCGTGGCCGCGCCGCGCTATTTCACAGGGCAGATCCAACTAGGAGGCCTTACCCAGACTTCCGGAGCGTTCGGCCGCGTGCAGGGCTCACTCTCCTGGTTCGTCAATGTATACCCGCAGCTTGCCCAGTGGCGTGCCATCGTCGAACGTCTCACGACCTTCCATCGCGCAATCGTTGTCGCCCGCGCCGCCAACGCCAGCGGCTTGATCATCGGTCCGACGCCAGATGGGGCGGTGCGGCTGTCCGATCTCACGCTTGAGCTGCCGAACGGTACCAAACTGCTGCAGGATGTGGATCTGAGCTTTACACCAGGAACGTCGGTGGTGGTGACCGGCCGCACCGGCTCCGGCAAGTCGACACTGTTCCGCGCCATCGCCGGGGTCTGGCCATTCGGCAAGGGCCATGTTGAGCGTCCGCTGGAGAAGTGTCTGTTCATGCCGCAACGGCCCTATATCCCACTTGGAACGCTGCGCCATGTCGTAACCTATCCGCATCCGCCGGAGAAATTCACCGATGCGGAAGTCATACATGCACTCGAGGATGCCGGGTTGCCGGGGCTTACCTCCCGCCTCGACGACGATCCGAATTGGCCGCAGGTGCTCTCAGGCGGTGAGCAGCAGCGTGTTGCGATAGCCCGAGCGCTGCTCGACCGGCCCGACTGGCTGTTCCTGGATGAAGCCACGGCCAGCCTTGATCCGGAGTCCGAGGCAGAACGTCTATCGCACGCTGCGGGAGCGCCTGCCGGGGACGACGATCATCTCGATCGCCCACCGCCCAAGCGTTGCTGCGCTGCACGACAAACGCTTGACTCTTCAGCGTGAGGATGGGCGGCCGGGGCGCCTGGCGCCACATGCCATCGGTGTCGCCGCGGCACAGTAGGCTGACACCAGCCGCCACCGGGCTTATCCAAAGACCAAGGGCGCGCTGCCCCCTGGCCTCCCGCCAAGGGCAACGCCCTTGGCACCTGTTCGTTTCCGGGCACGCCAACCGTAGGAGGATGTCATGCTGAACCCCGCATCGCCATTGCCGCTGAAAGACCCGACACTGCTGCGCCAGGCGAACTGCATCGACGGCAAATGGGTGCAAGCCGACAGCGGCAAGACCCTGGTGGTGAAGAACCCGGCGACCGCCGAAGCGATCGGCGAGGTGCCGGCGATGGGCGCCGCCGAAACACGCCGCGCGATCGAAGCAGCCAACCGCGCCTGGCCGGCCTGGCGCGCCATGCTGGCGAAGGAGCGCGGCGCCATCCTGCGCAAGCTCTCCGACCTGATGCTGGCCAACGCCGACGACCTCGCGGTGATCATGACCGCCGAGCAAGGCAAGCCGCTCACCGAAAGCAAGGGCGAGATCGCCTATGCCGCGAGCTTCATCGACTGGTTCGCCGAGGAAGGAAAGCGCATCTATGGCGACACCATCCCGCAGAACGCCAAAGGCCGGCGCATCCTGGTGCTGAAGGAGCCGGTCGGCGTCTTCGCCGCCATCACGCCGTGGAACTTCCCCGCCGCGATGATCACCCGCAAGGCTGGCCCGGGCTGGGCCGCCGGCTGCACCGGCGTGATCCGTCCTGCCAGCCAGACGCCGTTCTCGGCGCTGGCACTCGCCGTGCTGGCCGAACGGGCGGGAATGCCGCCGGGCGTCTGCAACATCATCACCGGGCCGTCCGCCGAGACCGGCGCGGAGCTCACCTCCAATCCGCTGGTGCGTAAGCTGTCGTTCACCGGGAGCACCGAGGTCGGCGCCAAGCTGCTGGCGCAATGCGCTCCGACGATCAAGAAAACCAGCATGGAACTCGGCGGCAATGCGCCGTTCATCGTGTTCGACGACGCCGATCTCGACGCCGCTGTCACCGGCGCGATGGCCAGCAAGTACCGCAACACCGGGCAGACCTGCGTCTGCGCCAACCGAATTCTGGTGCAGGAGGACGTCTATGACGCCTTCGCGAAGAAATTCAAGGCGGCGATCGAGCAGATGAAGGTCGGCAACGGCATGGAGCCTGGCGTCGCGCAAGGCCCACTGATCAACGCCGACGCGGTGAAGAAGGTCGAGGAACACATTGCCGATGCAACGAAGCGCGGCGCCAAGGTGCTGACCGGCGGGCATCGCCATCGCCTCGGTGGCAATTTCTTCGAGCCGACGTTGCTTGCGGAGGTGCCGCACGATGCGCTGATCTTCCGCGAGGAGACGTTCGGTCCGGTGGCGCCGCTGTTCCGCTTCAAGACCGAGGAAGAGGCGATCCGCCTTGCCAACGATACGGAGTTCGGTTTGGCGGCATATTTCTATGCGCGCGACGTCGGACGGATTTTCCGCGTCGGCGAGGCGCTGGAATATGGACTGATCGGCGTCAACGAAGGGATCATTTCCACCGCCGAGGCCCCGTTCGGGGGGATGAAGCACTCCGGCCTGGGCCGTGAAGGCTCGAAATACGGAATCGAGGAGTATCTGGAGATCAAGTACCTCGCGGTCGGCGGGATCGGCACCTAGTCGCCGACCGGGCCAGTTTCGAGAAACCTGCCGACCGGCACCTTGGGGATCTGCCGTTCGCTCAAACGCACCCCATCACTGATGGGGGTGGCGACGGACATCGGATTTCATATCAGGCCCTCGAAAGAGCGACTCTCCGCTGTCATGGCTGCTCCCTGCCTTCGCTGGGACACGCCCGATGGCGGAATGCGCTTCGCTTTTCCGCCCTACGGGCGGTGCGTCGCTGCGTAGGGCGGAAAAGCGAAGCGCATTCCGCCACCGAGATCCGAGTGTCGAAGCCGGTCAGTTTACAGTAATTATAATACCAGCAGCCCCTTGAGACTGACCGTCCGGGGCACCACGGGGTCATGCCCGGCGGAGTACGGTTCTGTGCGGGCGGCGCGCAGCAATGCGCATCCCTACCGCGATAGCTTGTCCCGCACCAGCGATCGCCTAAGACAGTCAGCAAAAATCAAGCTGCTAAGGTTCGCCGGACGCATAGCCACAACTCCGTGTCCCCCCATGTCCCTCGCCCTTCCTCCGTGTTAAATCCTTAATGAGCGGACTGGGTCAAACGCCGCCGACGCGCGATGGAGCATCGCTCGCATTTGATTGCGGCAGACGACCGCGCTGCGTTCTCTGCGTCTCTGCGGTGAAATCCTTCCTTTACCCCAACGGCTTCAGCGGCGGCGTCTCTCCGGGCGGTAGAGGCACCTTGGCCACGTTCAGCACCAGCGAAACCATCGTGTAATATCCCGCCGCGCCGACCAGATCGATCACCCCGCATTCCCCGAATTTGTCCAGCACGCGCTGATAGGTCGGCTCCGACACCCGGCCGGTCTGCAGCAGCTCGGTGGCGAAGTCATAGACGATGGTTTCGTCATCCTGCATGCTATCCGGCCGCCTGCCTTCGGCAATCGCGTCTGCAATCTCGGGTTTCAGCCCCGCTTGCAACGCCAGTCGCCGGTGCGCATAGAACTGGTACTGCGCGGTCCAGCGGCGGCCGGCGATGATGATCGCCAGCTCGTTCAGCCGCGCCGGGATCGAGCTCTTGAACCGCACGTACTCGCCGACCTTCTGCACATAATCGGCAAGCTCCGGGCTGCGCAGCAGCGCATTGAACGGACCGCGCAGGCCCGCCCCGCGCGGTCCAGACTGGATCGCATCAGCCACGCGCCGCTGTTCCGGCGTCATCGTCTCCGGTGTCAGTTCCTTGAAGCGCCCTCCGGCCATCGCGTGGTTCCTTCCGTTTCAGTCAGGGTGAAGCAAGGATCAGGCCGCCATCGACGACGATTTCGGTCCCGGTGATATAGTTCGCCTCGTCGGAGGCGAGGAAAAGCACCGCGTGCGCCACGTCCCAGGCGGTGCCCATGCGACCCATCGGGCAACGAGCGTTGCGGCTGGCGATCAGTGCCTCGGTGTCCCCGCCGGCCACCGTCTTCGCCAACCGCTGCTCGACCAGCGGCGTGTGCATCAGCCCGGGGACCACTGTGTTGCAGCGTATCCCATGCTTGACGAAGGCGCCGGCCGTGGCTCGGCTGAACTGGATCACAGCGGCCTTGCTGGCACTATAGGCGACATGCTGGCGCCCACCATGGCCGTCGTTGCGCAGCCCGGCGACCGAGGACACGTTTACGATCGCACCCTTCCCCTGCGCCTGCATCACCGGCACGACGTATTTGCAGCCGAGGAACACCGTCTTCAGGTTGAAGTCGATCTGCCGATCCCAGACCTCCTCGGGCATGGTGACGGGATCGCCGGGCGCGGAGCCGCCGACATTGTTCACCAGCACGTCGATGCGCTTGAAACGATCCACGCACGCCTGCACCATGCGCTCCACCTCGGCCGCCTGCATCATATCACAGCGACACACGGCAGCGGTGTGGCCTTCGTTTTCTATGATCGCACGCGTTTCCTGCGCGGCGGCTTGATTGACATCGACCAGGAACACCGAGGCTCCTTGCCTAGCAAGCAAGGTGGCGGTCGCCTTGCCGTTGCCCCAACCCGGCCCAACCGAGCCGGCGCCGGTGACAATCACGACTTTACCGGCCATGTCGAGCATGAACGCCGAGCCCCCCTCACCCCAACCCTCTCCCCCGCGCACGCGGGGCAGAGGGGCTCTCAGCAGCCTACTCCGCCAGTCCGTGCGCGGGAACCTTCTGCTTCCGCCGCTTCATCCGCTCCTCGAGCCGTTGCAGTACCGACGAAGAACGACGGGACGAACAGCACCGCAAGACAGGTGGACGCGATCATGCCGCTGAACACGGCGAGACCGAGAGACACGCGTGCCGCCGCGCCAGCGCCCGTAGCGGTGACCAGCGGCACGACGCCGAGAATGAACGCGAAGGATGTCATGATAATCGGCCGGAATCGCGTGCGTGCCGCATCGACGGCGGCTTGCAAGATCGGCTTGCCCTCGGCGCGCCGTTCACGGGCGACCTCGACAATCAGGATCGCGTTCTTCGCTGCCAGCGCGATCAATAACACGATCCCGATCTGCGTGTAGAGGTTGTTCGCCAGCCCCAGCCCGCCGAGTACAAGCGCTGGCCCGAGCAGTGCCAGCGGCACCGCGAGAATGACAGCGAGCGGCGCAATCCAGCTTTCGTACTGGCCCGCCAGGCACAGATACACCAACACGATCGCCAGCGTGAACACCACGTAGACTTGCCCGCCAACGGCTTTTTCCTGATAGGACATCGCAGTCCATTCATAACCGGTGCCAGGCGGTAGCACCCTGTTCGCGATCTCCTCCATCAGCGATATAGCTTGGCCGGAACTGAACGCCGGCGCTGGCAGACCGATCAGCGTGGCAGCCGGGTACAGGTTATAGAGCGTCACCAACGCCGGGCCGACCACTGGATGGATCGTCACCAACGCGCCGAGCGGCACCATGTTGCCGTTGCTGCTACGCACATAGAGCGATTCAAGATCAGGTGGCCGCAGGCGGAAGCGCGAATCCGCCTGCACGTAAACCTGGAAGGTACGCCCGAACAGATTGAACTGGTTGACGTAGCTCGAGCCGATATAGCCGGTGAGCACATTGAACACGTCGCCCACCGATACATGCAGCGTTTCTGCCTTGGTGCGGTCCACGTCGACCTCGATCTGCGGCACGTCAGCTCGATAGGACGAGCTAAGGTGCTGCAAAGCACTCTGGCTCATTCCGTCGGCTATAATCGTGCGGGTGATGCGGTTCAGCTTCTCCCAGTCGAAATTGCCGTCACGCAGCTCGACTTCCATCGTGAAGCCGTTGGCGTTGCCGATCCCTTGAATGGGCGGCGGCACCAGTACCAAGGCATTGGCATCCGGCAACCGGTCCAACTGCGCCTGCAAGTGGGCATAGATCGAACGCAGGTCCTCACCCTTTGCTTTGCCGCGCACGCTCCAGTCTTTCAGGATGACATAGGCCACGCCGGCGCTCGACAGACTGGCGCTGTTGTCGAGCAACGACAGGCCGCTGATCCCCACAACCTGATCGACGCCCGGTGTTGCCAGCGCGGCCTTCGTTACCTCCGCTATCGCCTGCTGCGTGCGTTCCAGCGATGCGCCGTAGCCCTGGTCCTCGGTCGGAATGAACGCAGTCGGCAGGCGGGCGATACCCCAAAAGGCGACGCATCCCAGCAGCACGGCGATCAGCGCCATCAGCAGACTGTGGTGCGTCATGTGACCGATCAGCCCTGCATAGGAGCGTTCGATCGGGTCATAGACTCGGTTGAAGCTGCGATAGAAGAGGCTGCGCTTCTCTGGCGGCACCGGCGGGCGCAGCCACAACGCACACTGCGTCGGCTTCAAGGTGGCGGCGTTGATCGCGCTGATCAACGCCGTCGCGGCGATCACCAGGGCGAATTGCGCGTACATCTTCCCGGTCAGCCCGGGCAGGAAGGCGGCCGGGATGAACACCGACATCAGCACCAGCGTGATGCCGATGATCGGGGCGAACAGCTCGGACATCGCCTTGATCGCCGCATCATGCGCCGACAGGCCGCGTTCCTGGTGGTGCGCCGCGCCCTCCACCACCACGATCGCATCATCGACCACGATGCCGATCGCAAGGATGATGGCGAACAGGGTCGATAGATTGACGGTGAAATGCATCGCCGCCATGGCGGCAAACGCGCCGATAATGGTCACCGGCACCGTCGTGGCTGGGACCAGGGTGGCCCGCCAGTCCTGCAGGAACACCACAATGACGACCAGCACCCGGATGCCGGCTTCGATCAGCGTCTTATAGACCTCACGGATCGAGGTCTTGACGAAGCCGGTGGACGGAATCGAATAAACAAGGCCAGGCGGGAAGGCACGTGCCAGCTCGGTCATCTTCGCCCGCACCGCGGTCGCTACCCCGAGCGCGTTGGCGTTTGGATTCTGAAAGATCGCCAGTCCTGCCGCCGGCTTGCCGTTCAGTCGGAACACTTGCGAATAGGTCTGTGCCCCCAGCTCGATCGTGGCAACGTCCCGCAGCCGCGTGATCGCGCCGTTCTGCGATTTGACGATAATCGCCCCGAATTGCTGCGGATCAGCCAGCCGGCCTTGCACGGTCACCGTGTACTGGAATGGCTGGCCCGTTGGCGCCGGCGGACACCGATCTGGCCTCCGGCGACCTGCTGGCTCTGCTGCTGGATCGCATTGATCACATCGCCAGGCGTCAGGCCGTAACTGTAGAGCTTCTGCGGATCGAGCCAGACCCTCATGGCATATTGCCCGACCCCGAAAACGTTGACGTTGCCGACGCCGGGAATGCGCGCAAGCTCGCTCAGCAGGTTAATGGTCGCGTAGTTGCTCAGGAACAGGCTGTCGTACCGGCTATCGGGCGAAGTCAACGCGATGATCTGTAAAATCGAGGTCGATTTCTGCTGCACGGTCACGCCTTGCTGTTGCACCGCCGTCGGCAATTGCCCCATCGCGGTGGCAACTCGGTTCTGCACCAGCACTTGCGCAAAATTCAGGTCTGTGCCGATCTGGAATGTCACCGTCAGGTTATACGTCCCGTCAGAGGCGCTGGTCGATTGCATGTACAGCATGTCCTGCACGCCGTTCACTTGCTGCTCGATCGGCAGCGCGACGGTGTTCATCACCGTCTGCGCGGACGCGCCTGGATAGCTGGTCGTCACCGATACTGTCGGCGGCACCACGTTCGGGTATTGCGACACCGGCAGAGCGAACAACGCGACGCCGCCGATCAGCACGAACAGGATCGCCAGCACATTGGCGAGCACCGGCCGGTCGATGAAGAATTTCGAGATCATGCGCCGGTCACAATTCGGGCATGGTCGCGGGCTGCGGCGAGACCTTCGCGCCCGGGATGGCACGCGTCAGACCGGTGATCACCACCTCATCGTCCGGCTTTATCCCGCCGGTGATCACGCGCAGCGCGCCGTCGAGCTGTCCGGTCTGCACGCTGCGCTGCTCGACGACATTGTCTTTGTTGACGACCAGCAGATAGCGACCCGCCTGGGAGGTGCCGAGTGCGGTATCCGGTACCAGCAGCGCCTGCCCGGTCATCGACTGCAGCGGGATGCGGATCCGCACAAAATAGCCTGGCAGCAGGTCGCGTGTGGTGTTCTCGAATATCGCGCGAACCGCCAGCGTCCCAGTCGAGCTGTCCACGGTCGGCGCTGCATAGTCGAGCCTGCCCTTGTGGGCATATCCCGACTCCGTCATCAGGCCGATCTCGACCGGTACTTTGTTAATGTTGGCCCTCATATCGGCCGCTGTCAAACCTGACTTGGCGAGATTGGCACGGACCTGCAGCACCTGCTGCTCGCTGACGTTGAAGTCCACATAGATCGGTGCCTGCTGGACGACCGTGACGAGCTTGGTCGGGCCGCTGCCTCCCACCAGCGCGCCTACCGAAACCAGATGGGCCGTGACTATGCCGTCGAACGGGGCTGTCACATGCGTGTAGCCGAGATAATGGCAGCCAGAGCCACGCCGGCCCTCTGGTTGAGCACGTTCGCCTTGTCCGAATCATATTTCGCCTTGGCTTGATCGTACGAGTTCTGGGCCGTGACGTTCTGCTGCAGCAGCGTCGCCTGCCGCTTGAACTCGGCTGCGGACTGAATCACCGCGGCGTTGGCGGCATCGAGCGAGGCCTGGGCCTGCTGCAGTTTGGCTTGGTAGGGCCCCGGTTCGATGACGAACAACGTCGTGCCGGCTTTCACGAACGCACCGTCGGTATAATCGATCTCCTGCACGAAGCCCTCTACGCGTGCTTCCAAATCTAGCTGATTGAAGGCTGCGGTATTGCCGGTCGCCTCGATGTACGGTGTCACCTCGCGCGCGAGGGGATGGGCCACCCCGACCTGCGGCGGCGGCGGTGGCACATAGGCGTTCTCCTTCTTACAACCCGCCAACAGTGTCAGCGCGGCGCCGATCGCCAGGGCGAAGGCGCGGCCACATACGCGGGCTCTGTGCGGCCGATCGGCGATCATGCCCGACACGTGTCCCTCAACGGCCTTGGCCCTGGCGCGCTGCCAACAAAGCGGAGCTGCACTGATGCGACAGCAAGTCGCTGTGATTCTCAAGGCAGGCGGCGGCGCGCCCGCCACCCGGGCGCACACCGCCGCAAAACAAGCGATAATCGCGCCCGCAAGCTCGGCGCAGCAATGCTAATTCCTGCCGCGTCGATATCGGTGCAGCAGGCGCTGCGCCCGGCGCTGGCGCGCCCGTGGGCGGCGGAGGCTGCGCCTCGGCGCCCCCTTGGCTGACCGCGCCCAACGCCGTCTGACAACCTGGCGACAGGCTTGCTGCATTCTCCTGCAGACATGACAGCGCAGCCGAGCCGCCGGTGGGCACGCTCGCGCAATGCGCCTGGTAGTCGGCCCGGCATGCCTGGCGGATCGCATTGGCCTGCGCCTGCGTCGGCTGTTGCGCAAACGCAGGATCGGCGAGCGCGATCAACATTGATGCGGTCACGCTGCAAATCATCCGTTGCACCGTCACACTTTCTTTCTACACTGATTGCGACTTATCGTCGGAACCGGCCACCCCCACCACCGAAGCGGCCTTCGCCGAACTGCCGCCCCAAGCGTTCCTGTTCCAGTTGTCCGTAGCTGCCGCTGTCGATTCTGTTGAAACGACCGCTCGGCGCTGCACCGGGTTCCAGGAACGATTGTTCCATTTCGACCAGCCGTCGTCCGTATGATCGGCGTCTTCGCACCCGCCCGCGTGATCGCGATGGCCACGCAGGCTCACAGGGTCTTCTGATCCGGCCACGAGATGGCTTGCGGCTGATAGACTGTAACACTGGCTCCGCCGGCGGTGATAGCGTGCGGCCAAGTCGGCGGCGTTGCCGGTTGTGCGCTGGCCGGCGCGATGCGGCCCAATGCAGTCAGCAAAATCAGCAGGACAACGCACACTCCCGCTAAGCGCATGCCGTCTTCCCTGCCTGGCCGATTTTCCTCGCCGGCGACATTGACCCGCACGCGGACTGCGATCAAGCGTTTTCACCTCGCGATTTTTTCGCAGAGGGCCGCATGAGCTTCGAGACCAAGCGCGCCGCCGCCGCCCCCGATACCATCGCCCCCGATGGGTCCGAGGTCCGCGTGCTTTGCGCGACCGCGCGCGGCAGCATGGCGATGTTTACGCTGCCTCCCGGCGCGGTGTCGAAGGCGGTGACGCACCGCAGCGTCGAGGAAGTGTGGTACATAGTCTCGGGCACGGGGCGCATGTGGCGCCGGCACGGGGAGCAGGAGGAGGTGACCGAGCTCGTTCCCGGCATGTCGCTCAGCATTCCGCTCGGCACGCGGTTTCAGTTCCGTTGCGACGGCACCGAGCCGCTATCGGCGATCGGCGTGACGATGCCGCCCTGGCCCGGAGAAGAGGAAGCGGTGCTCGTCAACGGTTCGTGGCCGTAGATGTGGAGTCTTGCAGTGACGGCTCGGTCATGACTGGCGCACAGCTCCTGACCGTCGGCCGTAGCGCGATGGAGAACGCGCACGGGCTGATCCTGATGGGCGGCGCGCTTGGAGTGCTCAGCATCCTTGCCGGGCTGCTGTCCCGGCGGATCGGCGCGCCGGTGCTGCTGGTGTTCCTGGCGCTCGGCATTCTTGCCAGTGACGACGGTATTGGCGGAATTGCGTTCGACGATTTCGGAACCGCCTATCTGATCGGCAGCGTGGCGCTGGCGGTGATTCTGTTCCAGGGCGGACTCAACACGCCGCCGGCGATTCTTCGCCTCGCGTTCTGGCCGGCTGCGATTCTGGCCACGGTGGGAGTGGCGGTGACCGCCGGGATTGTCGGCGGCGCCATCGCGCTGTTGACGGCCACGCCGCTTGCCGGCGCGTTGCTGGCGGGGGCGGCGGCGGCGCCGACCGATGCCGCTGCGGTCGCCGTCCTGCTGGGCCGGGCCGGCGTGGTGCTGCCGGAGCGGCTGTCGGCGTTGCTGGAAGTCGAATCCGGCCTGAACGACCCGATGTCGATCTTCCTGACGATCCTGCTGGTTCATGTCATCGCCGATCCGTCGTGGATCAGCGTCGGCCATGCGGTCTGGCTGTTCGTCGAGGAGATGGCCGGGGGCGCCGTGCTGGGCCTCGGCGGCGGCTGGGTTCTGGCCTGGGGTTTGCGCCGTCTGCCGATCGAGGCATCGCTCGCGATGGTGCTGGCGTTGACTGGTGCGCTGGCGTTGTTCGGGCTGGCGCAGTCGCTGGGCGCCAGCGGGTTCCTCGCGGTGTATCTCGCCGGGGTGGTGACGGGAGCCGCAGCCCCGCTGCGGCGCGAAGACTTACGCCGATTCTTCGACGGCGTCGCCTGGCTGTCGCAGATCGTGCTGTTCCTGATGCTTGGGCTGTTGGTCGAGCCTCGCACGTTCCCGCCGTATTTCGGTCCCGCTATCGCTGCTACCGCGGTGCTGATATTTGTCGCCCGACCGGTCGCCGTGTTCGCGTGTCTGCTGCCGTTCCGCTTCGGCTTTCGCGAAACGGCGTTCGCGTCCTGGGTTGGGCTGCGCGGCGCAGTGCCGATCTATCTGAGCTTTCTGCCGGCGCTGGCGGATCCGCGTCGGGATACCGCGTTCTTTGCCGGGATCTTCATTCTGGTGGTGGCGTCACTGGTGGTGCAGGGCTGGACCATTGCGCCTGCCGCCCGGTTGCTGGGGTTTCGCGATGCGCCACGGTGATTCATTGATTCCCTGACGGAAGAGCAGGGCGGTTCCATAAATAGAGCATGTCCGGCTCCTTTTCTTCATTCGCGGCACCGTCGGTTTCTCGGCTCAGCACGAAACCGTGCGCCTCATAGAAGCGCCGCGCCCGATGGTTGCGCTGGAAGGTCCAGAGATGCAAGCGCGGGAAGGCGGACTTGGCGACATTCAATAGCGCCGTGCCTCAACCGCGACCTTGTGCATGAGGCAGCACGTACAGCTGATCGATCCAGTCTTCGCGGAATGCGATCATCCCGACGAGCGCAGCGTCTTCCAGCGCGCCCCAGACGGCGCAGGCCGAAAATACACGCTCACGGAAATACCACCGGTCCTCGTCCGGCGTATGACGCCCGGCTAGCCACGGTAACTGGTGGTCGGTACGCGGCACGATGCACTACGGCGGCTGGGTCCATCTCAGCGAGGTTGAGCTGTCGGAGCATCGGCCTGCGTCCTCCCGAGGACGAAGATCAGCGATGTTTTGACGTCAGGCAACATGCAGCCATGGCCGGAGGGTAGTTAGCTTATTTCTGCTATGGCAAACCAGGTCGGGCATACAAGGCGGCCGATCACCACGTCTACGGACGCGTTCGACATTTTCCTCTCGGCGGCATAGGGTACCACGCGCGGGAGGCTTCCCGTTGCTCGGCCGAAAAGCGATGATCCTTGTGCACGCACAGAGCACCTATGCCGAACGTCAACCAGGGGAGAAAGCAAAGTGGACACGCCAGGAGTAACTGTCGCAAAGAGGTCGGACGAATCCAGGATCGCAAGCCTCATGACGCTTGCTTTCGCGAACGATCCGGCGGGCCGCCGCCTCTACCCGGATCAGTTGCAGTATCTGACCCACTTCCCAGAGTTTGTCCGGCTGTACGGCGGTAAGGCTTTTGACCACAACTGTGCACATATAACCACTGAGGGTGCCGGAGCCGCGCTGTGGCTGCCGCCCGATGAACATCCAGACGACGACGCTCTTACCGCCCTCATCGAACGAAGTGTTTCTGAAGCCGCCAAACCTGCATGGTTCGAGGTTTTCAGGCAGATGAGCACCTATCACCCCTCGGAACCCCATTGGTTCATGCCGCTGATCAGCGTCGATCCGCCGTATCAAGGCCGTGGGATTGGTTCTGCGCTGTTGACGCATGGCCTCGCTGTCTGCGATCGCGAGGGGCGCTTGGCCTATCTCGATTGCACCAACCCCAAGAATCTTCCCCTGTATCAGCGACACGGTTTCGAAGTGCTCGGAACAATCGAAGTGGGGGAGCACACACCAATGTTTCCGATGCTTCGGAAGCCGAGATGATCGACCACGCTGCCGGCGGCGCCGCACCGTGCGTCTGCAAATTCTAGTCGATCTGGCTGCTTCGAACCCTGCTGCGTTCTCCTTCAGTCTTGGCCAGTGTTGTCGGGCGTTCTACATGCCGCGAATGCCAGTGCTGAATTATCAATCCGCTGCCCAACCTCCGTCGACGACGAGCGCTGACCCAGTCATCAACGCGGAGGCATCGGACGCCAAAAACAGGACGGCGCCCATGAGATCTTCAACCTGCCCAATTCTTCCTAGCTTGATCCTTCGCAAGACTTCGGCACGAAACGCCTCATTTGCAAGGAAGGGTCGTGCTAACGGCGTCTCAATGAAGGTTGGGCAGATAGTGTTCACACGAATTCCATACGGACCAAGATCGATAGACATCGCTTTGGTCAGTCCTTCAATGCCGTGCTTTGTAGCACAATAAACCGTCCGGTTGGGGCCTCCGACGAGACCCATATCCGACGAGATGTGGATGATGGAACCATGTTTCCCACTCTGCACCATTCGTCGGGCCACCGTCTGCGACACAAAGAAGGCTGCGCGCAGGTTCAGGCCCGCGACAAAATCAAAATCCTCAACAGTGACGTCTAAGAAAGTCACAGGTCTGTTCGTGCCGGCGTTGTTGACCAAAACATCAAATGGCTCGCTGCTTTCGATGACCGCCTTGACTGCCGGAAGATTGGTGACATCCAGAGCTAGAGCTTCTGCGGATCCGCCCTCTTGCCGGATAGCCTGAGCAACGTTGTCAACATCGGAAAACGTTCGTGCGAGCAACACTACATGCGCACCAGCCTGCGCGAGCGCCGAAGCGCAAGCCAAGCCGATGCCCCGACCCGCACCGGTTACCAGAGCTCGCCGACCGTCTAGACGAAACGAGGGCGTGCGTGGCAGTTGCATCGCGGTCTCCAACAGTTGGTTATTTCCTCATTCACAACGTTATTCTTTAGCGACTGCATCGCGCAATCCACGACCGATCTTGGGCACGATAGTGCCTTTCGCCACGCGTGAGAAGCTGGCGGACACCGGCTGCCCCAGCCGTCGAGATTGAATAAGACTGATCCCAGTGTTCAGTGCCGCCCTTTACTATGGCAGTACGTGGGTTGTAAGCGTTTGAGGGTTCGGTTTGTCTCGGTTGGAGACATCCAAACTGCCCCGTTACCAATGATGAGGGCGGCTTTGCCGGCCTGGCGTGGCCAGTCCATACTCCGCAGTTCAGGAGGAACATCACCATGGATCGCCTCGCGGGCAAGGTCGCGTTCATCACCGGCGCCGGCGCCGGCATCGGCCGTGCCACCGCCATCGGCTTTGCGCGCGAGGGTGCCAGCGTGGCGGTGGCGGAGATCAACACCACGGCCGGCGAGGAGACCGCGCATCTCGCCGGCAATGGCGCAATCGCGATACGCACTGACGTGACTGATCCCGACAGCCTGCAAGCCTCGATCCGCCGAGCGGTCGGTCATTTCGGTGCGCTGCACGTGCTGCACAACAATGCCGGCGGATCGACACCCGAGGACAATACCGCCGTGGATGCGCCGCTCGAAGAGTTCTGGCGCGTCATCCGGCTCGATCTGTTCGGCACGTTCCTCGGCTGCCGGTTCGGCATTCCGGAGCTTATTCGCGCGGGCGGTGGCTCGGTGATTAACATGGCATCCAACCTGGCGCTGATGGGAATCGCCGGGCGCGACTGCTACACCGCAGCGAAGGGTGGGATCGCCGCTCTGACGCGCTCTCTCGCGGTCGAGTTCGCGCCGCAGAAAGTGCGAGTGAACGCCATCGCCCCGTCGGCCACTATGACCGACCGCGTGCGCAAGCTGATGGCGGGCAACGCGGCGATCGATCGACTGGCGCAGTCGCACCTTCTCGGGTTGATCGAGCCAGACGACATCGCCAACGCCGCGATCTATCTTGCGTCCGACGAATCCCGCGTGGTCACAGGCCAGGTTCTGCCAGTGGATAGCGGCGTGACCATCTCCTGAAGGAGCCGCGAAGCTGTCATGCCCGCATACGCATCGCATACGCAGGCATGACGAGTAAGGGTCGCTCTGCGGGGCAATCGGTACATATTACCTCACGGCAGCATCGCCCCCTGAATATCCAGATAAAGCGCATAGATCGAAGTGCTGGCCGTCATGAACAGCCGGTTCCGCTTGCGTCCGCCGAAGCAGAGATTTGCGCAGGTCTCCGGCAGATGCACCTTGCCGATCAACTCCCCATCCGGGGCATAACACCGCACGCCATCTTCTGCCGGATCAGCCCAGCCCATGCTGCACCAGACATTGCCTGCAACATCAACGCGGACGCCATCGGTGAACCCGGGCGCGAAATCGGCGGCGAACACACCGCCGCCGGTAAGCCGCGAACTTGCCACGTCAAAACAGCGAATATGCGCCGGCCCGCCATGCGTGAGCCCGCTATCCACAATATAAAGCCGCTTCTCGTCCGGCGAAAACGCAAGCCCGTTCGGCCGCACGAAATCGCCCGCCACAACCTGCGCGGCGCCAGTGCGCGGGTCCAACCGGTACACATTACCCGGCAGCTCGAATTCGGCTTTGTGACCTTCGTATTCCCCATCGATCCCATAGCCCGGATCGGAGAACCAGATCGCCCCATCGCTCGCCACCACCACATCATTCGGTGCATTCAGCCGCTTACCCTCGAACCGGTCAATCAGCACGGTGATGCGCCCATCCGGCTCGGTGCGAGTCACCCGCCGCGTGTCATGCTCGCAGGTAATCAGCCGCCCCTCGCGATCGCGCGTATTGCCGTTGGAATAATTCGACGGAGCGCGGAACACCGACACGTGCCCGTCTTCCTCCAGCCAGCGCATCATCCGGTTGTTCGGGATGTCGCTCCAGATCAGGCAACCCAGGTCGCGGAAATAGACGGGCCCCTCGGCCCAGCGAAACCCGGTTGCAATTCGTTCAATCCCGGCATTGCCCTGCCGCCTGAACCGCTTGTCCAGCACCGTGATCCGCGCGTCCGGATAGCGCATCCCCGGCAGATGACCGAGCGGCAGGCCAGTTAAATCATCCCGCATGCGTGACCCCCTCGCAGTTCGGCCACATGGTACGACACGCTCCGCGCCGCCGGTAGTGCGCCTTGACGGTCCGCTGCCCGGCGATGAAAGTCGGCTGCACGCGCTGTTCGCAACAACCAACAGCCAGGAGGAACACCATGCGCCCGGCCCTTCTCACACGCCGCAGCGTCGTCGCCGCGACTGCCATGCTCGCCGCGGGAACCCGTCCGGGCTTGGCGGAGGGCAAGCACCTCGCCTATCTCACGCCGGGGCTCGATCTGCCGTTCTGGCGCATCCTCGCCAAGGGCATCGACGACGTGGCGAAGGCCAACGGCGGCTCCTCCACCGCGTACGACAGCCACAACAGCGCGCAGACGCAGTTGCAGAACGCGCAGGACGCGATTGCCCGCAAGGTCGATGGCATCCTCATCTCGCCGACCGACAGCTCCACTGCACCCGCGGTGCTGGCCGCCGCCGGACGGGCGGGAATACCCGTGGTGATCGCGGATATCGGCACCACCTCGGGCGAGTACGTCTCGTTCATCATCTCCGACAACTATCAAGGCGCGTACGGCATCGGCCAGGCGCTCGCCAAGGCGATGGAGGCCAAGGGCTGGCAGACGGGCACGGTCGGGCTGGTGACGATCTCGCTCGCCCGCAACAACGGCAAGGCGCGCACCAGCGGCTTCATGAAGGCGATGGACGAGGCCGGCATCAAGCAGGCAGCGCTGTCGCAAATGCAGACCTACACCTCCGACGAGACCTTCAAGTTCGTGCAGGACATGATCACCGCGCATCCCGATATGCGCGGCCTGTTCATCCAGACCGATCAGCCGACGCTCGGCGCGCTGCGTGCCGTGCAGGCGGCACGCAAGCAGAACGATATCCTGATCGCCGCGTTCGATGGCATCCCGGAGTTCGTCAAGCTCATCGAGGACGGCAGTATCGTCGGCTCTGGCATGCAGCAGCCTTATCTGATGGGACAGCGCTCCGCGCAGGCCTTGTTCGAGCACCTGGCGGACAAAACGCCGGAGAAGCAGATCCTTGTGCCGATCGAAGTAGTGACCGGCGAAAACATCAAGCAGCTCCTGCCTACCATCCAGAAGACCGTGTTCGGCGAATAACCCTGCTCGCGCTCACCGACATCTGGAAGCGTTTCGGCGCCACCACGGCATTGGCCGGGGCAAACTTCGAACTCGCTGCCGGTGAGGTCCACGCCCTGGTCGGCGCCAATGGTGCCGGCAAATCCACCCTGTCGCGCATCATCTCCGGCCATCTCCAGGCGGATCGCGGAACGATCCGCCTGGAGGGGTGCGACATCCGCCACGCCGGCGCGCGCGAGGTGATCCGCAGCGGCATCGTCATGGTCACGCAGGAGACCTCGCTGGCGCCCGACCTCTCGGTGCTCGAGAACATTATGCTGCCGCGTCTCGGGATGCCAGGGACACTGCACTGGCGCGAGTTGCGCGCGCAGGCGCGCACGCTCGTGGCAGAGTTTGGCGAGGAGGTGGGGCTGCATCTCGACTCGCCGGTACGAGAGCTGTCCACCGGCCAGCGCCAGCTTGTCGAGATCGCCAAGGCGCTGGCGCTGGACAGCCGCATCATCATCTTCGACGAGCCGACCGCGCCGCTGTCGCCGTACGAGAGCGAAAGGCTGTTCGAGATCATCCGCCGACTTGCCGCTCGGGGTCGCGGGCTGATTTTCGTCTCCCACCGGTTGGAAGAAATATTCGCGGTCACCGACCGGGTCACCATCCTGCGCGAAGGGCAGGTGGTAGCCGCCGGCGTGCCGACCACAACCCTGACGCAAGGCGAGTTGGTTCGCCTGATGGTGGGGCGTGAGCTGTCCAACATCTATTCTAATCCAGGCAACGCGACGCTGACATCCGAAGGCCAACCGGTGCTGCGGGTGCGGCACCTGAGCTGTCCGCCCCGCGTGCGCGACGTCTCGTTCGAGGTGCGTGCCGGGGAAATCCTCGGTCTCGCCGGCTTGGTCGGCGCCGGGCGATCGGAAACGCTGGAAACGATCTTCGGCTTGCGACACGCGGCCGGCGGCACGGTCGAGCTGCGCGGCCATCCCTTCCGCCCGCGCAGCCCGCGCGACGCCATCCGCGCCGGGATCGGCTTCGTTCCCGAAGACCGGCGCCGCCAGGGCATCGTGCCGGACTTCTCGGTACGCGAGAACCTGCTGCTCGCCCATCTCGGTCGACATGCCGGCCCCGGCCTGGGTTATGGTGCGCGCACTGATGCCGTGCGCCGGTTGCTGGAGCTCCTGGAACTGCCGCAGCATCGGGTGCTCGATGCCAATATGCTCACGTTCTCCGGCGGCATGCAGCAGAAGGCGATCCTCGCACGCTGGCTGGTGCTGGACCCGCAACTGCTTTTGCTCGATGAACCGACCCGTGGCGTGGACATCGGCACCCGGAGCAGCATCTACGCGCTGCTACGTCGGATCGCCGCGCAGGGAGTGGCCTGCGTCGTCGTCTCGTCGGATTTCGAGGAGGTGATCGGGCTTGCCGACCGCATCGTCGTACTGAGCGATGGGACCGACGTGACCGATATCCCAAGCCGTCTTGTCGACATCGAAAAGCTTGCGATGTTTGCCGCACCGCGCAGCTCTGCCGAACGCACGCATGGCGTGCTGGCGGCGTTGGTCGCGGAGTTCGGTGGCACCGCCTATTGGATCGCGACCGAGGCGGACCGGCTCTACTGTTTTGATCGTGTGGGCGAGGACCCGGCTGCGGAACCTGGTTTCACCAGCGGCGGATTTCCGCTGATTGCGGACACCGCAATCCCGCGCGCGCTACGCGAGCAAAGCGACGGCTTGGTGCGCGACGGCGCGCTGCATACGCTGTTAACGCCGATCCGCGGGCGTCGCGGCCACAGCCTGGGGCTGGTTGGTCTGACCCTCGCCAGCGTGCCGCCGCGGTTCGACGCCGCGACGCTCTGCCCACGGATCCAGACGACGCTTTCGGTCCGCGCCGAGGCAGCATGAGCGTCCTCGCCACTGAACCACGACGCGAGCGGGCTCTGCACCACCGCCTGCTGCGGCTGCTGGCTAGCCAGATCGAACTCCGGATGATCCTGGTGATCATCGTGGTGATGGTCGGGCTGTCGCTCATCTCGCCGTACTTCCTCACGGTCAGCAATCTGTTCAACGTGATGGATCAGTCGGTGGTGGTCGGGGTGATCGCGCTCGGCCAGACGCTGGTGATCCTGATCGCCGGTATCGACCTTTCGGTCGGCTCGCTGGTCGGGATGACGGGAATCGTGCTTGGCCTGACGTCCTTGGGGGCGGGGCTTTATGTGGGCATCGCGGCCTGTCTGGGGGCAGGTGCGCTGGCCGGACTGTTCAACGGCCTTGTGATCGCCTATGGCGGTGTTGCCGCCTTTGTGGTGACACTCGGAACGATGTCGATTGGCCGCAGCATGGCTTACGTGCTCAGCAATGCCAGCTCGATTACGGAACTGCCGCCGGCCATCGCCAATATTTCCAGCGGCACGGTCGCCGGCCTGCCGACGAATTTCATCTGCCTGATCGTGCTGTACGCGCTCTGCTGGTGGTTCCTGACCTATGCCAAAGGCGGGCGCACGCTTTACGCGATCGGCTCCAACGTGGAGGCGGCGCGCGTCGCCGGCCTGTCGATCACGCTGTGGAGCGTGCTTGCTTACGTCGCGTCGGGCGTGATGAGCGCGGTGGCGGCAATCTTCCTTGCCTCGCGGGTGCTGTCGATCGATCCGATCGGCGGCGCGGGCCTAGAGCTCGAACTCGATCGCTGCGGTGGTAATCGGCGGCGCAAGCCTGTTTGGCGGCCGTGGCTCGATCATCGGCACGCTGGCGGGCGTGTTCATCATGGTTTTCATCCGCAACGGGCTGAACCTGCTGAACGTGTCGCCTTATTGGCAGGGCACCGCCATCGGCTCGATCATCATTGCGGCTGTACTGATCGAGCGGCTGCTGAGTCGGGCGCCGGGGCAACGGTAAGCGTGGCCGGCGCGGCTACGGCCAGCGGACGGCGCCCTCCGGCGATGCGGCGACCAAGCGAGGCCAGCGCCCCGGCAACGCCGCGCGGCATCAGGAACATGAAGCCGATCAGGATCAGCCCGTAGATCGCACCAGGCGCCGCCTTCGAGATGTCGTTCGCGATGTTCGGCACAAGCTCGATGAACGCACCGCCGAACAGCGCCCCGATGATCGAATCGACGCCGCCCACGACGAGCCCGACGAAGATCGTAATCGACAGAAGGAAGTTGAAGGAATCGGGCGCAACGAACTGCACGGCGATCGTGCTCAGGGCGCCGGCGACGCCGGTGAACATGGCGCTGGCCGCGAAAGTACGCGTCTTCAGCGCAGCCAAATTTATGCCCATCGCCTCGGCCGCAACGGGATGGTCGCGCACTGCCATCATCGCCCGGCCGGTGCGACCGCGCGCCAGGTTCCAGCCGAGCAGGAACACCACGGCGCCGACCACCAGGGTAAACAGATAGATCCACTGGTCCGACGACAGCGGCAGGCCGAACGGCGTGTCCGGCTTGTCGGTGGTCAGGCCCTGCACGCCACCGGTCAGCCCCTCCAGCGCATTCACCTTCAAGATCTGCGGCACCGCGACCGCCAGCGAGAACGTCGTCAGCGCAAGATAGAGTCCGCCGAGCCGCAAGGCCGGGAAGCCGATCAGGAAGCCGACCAGCGCAGAGGTGACGGCGGCGGGTGGAATCGTCGCCCAATATGGCCAGTCGTAGTTTGCCATCAGGATGGCGGACGTGTAGGAGCCGATCGCGAAAAAGGCGCCGTGGCCGAGCGAGATCTGGCCGTTGATGCCGGTCAGGACGGTCAGCCCGAGCACAGCGCAGGCATAAGCGACCAGCATTGTGAGCTGGAACAGGTGATAGGGGCTGGCGACGAAGGTAAGGCCGACCATGACCCCCATCCCCACACCAATCCCGACGACCTGCCGCGATGTCACGCGACCGTCGTCAGTGCCTGGCGGGATCACAGCGTTGCCGCGCATCACCTATACCCTGCTGTACACTGTGCGGCCAAGCAGCCCGGCGGGCTTCACCAGCAGCACAGCGACGATGATGATCAACGCTACGGTCAACTTGAGCTCCGTGCCCACCACATAGGCGCCGAACAGGTTCTCCACCACGCCCACAGTGAACCCGCCGATAACCGCACCGAGCGGATTATCGATGCCACCCAGCAGCGCGCCGGCAAAAGCGTAGAGCAGGATCCCCGCCATCATGTTCGGATCGAGGAATACGATCGGGGCCACCATGATCCCGGCAACGCCGCCGATCGCCGCGGCGAGGCCCCAGCCCAATCCCAGCATCCGGTTCACGCGCACGCCGCAAAGCCGCGAGGAAACCGGGTTGTACGCCGCCGCGCGCATCGCCAGCCCGAGCGTGGTGTGGCGGAAGAACAGATAGATTGCTATCAGCATCACCAGGGTGACCGCGGTCTCGCCCAGTTCGTGCGGAGAGACGAAACCGCCGAGTACCTGCGTTCGAACCGCCGAACGGCGAGGGAAACGGCTTGATCACATAGTCCCACACCCAGCCATCCATCGCATTGATCAACAGCAGCATGCCGATGAACACGCCGACCGCCGAAAGCGGTGGCGCGTTGAGCATCGGCCGCACCAGGATCCGCTCGGTCAGCAGGCCCATGACGAACGAAACCACGACTGCGATCGTGAAAGCGCCCCAATAAGGTACGCCGGCATTGATCAGCGTGAGGCAGATATACGTGGATAGGGTCGCCATCTCGCCCTGGGCGAAGTTCAGGTGATGCGTCGATTGGTAAATCATCACGAGCGCCAGCGCGACCGAGGCATAGATGCTGCCATTGGCGATGCCGGAGATGATCTGGTGCGCGAGCCCGATCACGTGATAATATTTCCCTCTTCTCAATAACCGAGATAGGATCGACGCACCGACTCGTCGCGACGAATCTCCGTGGCGTCGCCGGCCATCACGATGTGCCCGGTCTCCAGCAGATACGCGTGGTCGGCGATGTCGAGCGCTAGGCTGGCGTTCTGCTCCACAACCAGGATGCTGACTCCCTCTTCGGCGTTGATCCGCCGCAAAATGGCGAAGATATCCTGCACGATCAGCGGCGCCAGCCCAAAGGACGGCTCGTCGAGCAGCAGCAGCCTCGGCTTGATCAGCAGCGCGCGTGCGATCGCCAGCATCTGTTGTTCGCCGCCGGACAGCGTGCCGGCTTGTTGGCGCAGTCGCTGCCGCAGCACCGGGAAATAGCCGAAAATGCGTTCGATATCGGCCGCCACCGCCGTGCGGTCCTTGCGGCGGGAGCGCGTGTAGGCGCCGAGCCGAAGATTCTCTTCCACCGTCAGTTCAAGGAAGGTGCCACGCCCGTCCGGCACGTGGCCGACGCCACGGCGCACGATCTCCTCGGCGGCGAGCCGGTCGATGCGGTCCGGCCCGAGCCGGATCTCCCCCTGCGCGCGGATCAGCCCGCAAACGGCGCGCAAGGTGGTGGTTTTGCCCGCCCCGTTGGCGCCCAACAGCGCTGTCACGCCGCCCTGCTCGACGGCGAAGTCGATCCCGTGCAGCACTTTCGTCTGGCCATAGCCGGCGTGGAGACCGCGCGCCTCAAGCAAAGCGGGCATGCCGTGCCTCCTCCTCGGTCTCACCGAGATAGGCGCGGATCACCTCGGGCTCGTTGCGCACTTCCTCGGGCGTTCCGTCGGCTATCTTGCGGCCAAATTCCAGCGCGACGACCTTCTCCGAGACGCGCATCACAAGGCTCATGTGATGCTCGACCAGCAGGATCGTCAGGTTGAATGGCTCACGGATGCGTTGCAGCAGCACTGCCAGCTCGTCTACCTCGGCGTGATTGAGCCCACCGGCAGGCTCGTCCAGCAGCAGCAGCTTCGGTTCGCCGATCAGCGCACGCGCCAATTCGACGCGTTTCTGCGTAGGGAAGGGGAGACTGCCGGCTTCGACATCCGCGACGGTTTCCAAATCCAGCAGATGCAACAGCTCGTGCATCCTTGCCCGCGCCCTGCTTTCCTCCTGCCGCACGATCGGCAGGCGCAGCGCGTTGGCGATGAAGCCGGATCGGCCGAGGTGATGGGCGCCGACCAACACATTCTCCTGCACGCTCAGGCGACGGAACAGCGCCACGTTCTGGAACGTGCGTCCGATGCCGAGCGCGGCCATCCGGTGGCGCGGCAGGCCGGTAAGCGACCGGCCCTCGAATAGGATATCGCCCGCGCTGTGGCGATAGAGGCCGCTGATACAGTTGAACAGAGTGGTTTTGCCCGATCCGTTGGGCCCGATCAGGCCGCAGATCTGGCCGCTCTCGACATCGAATGACACGCCGGCAAGCGCGACGACGCCGCCGAAGCGCATGACCACATTGTGCATGCAAAGCAGGGGAGGATCAGACCGTCCAGGCGCCGTCATGTTGCGTTCTGGCCCGCCGGCGATGCGCCGCGTCCGCTTCCCATCAGTCGCCCTCGCCCTGTCCGGCGCGGTGGTCTGCCCGCCGCTATACGGCTGGCGGGGCGAGCCGGCGCGCTCTTCTTGCCGGTGGTGAGGGTGGCGAAGCGCCCAGGGCAAGTCAACCGAAAGCCACGCTATAGGAAGCCGTCTCGGATCACCCTATGTTGCGGCTCATGAGCGATCCCGTCCGCACGCGGATGACCGCCGATGAGTTCATCGCCTGGGCGATGACGCGCCCGGAAGGCGAGCATTACGAGCTGGTGGCCGGCGAGATCGTGGCAATGGCGGCCGAGCGGTCCGACCACGGGTTAGTCAAGGTGCAAATCACGTACCGGCTGCATGGCGCGCTCGAAGCGGCTAGTCTACCGTGCGATGTGTATACATCAGAGATGAGTGTGCGGATCGACGACGACACGGTCTATGAGCCCGACGTGCTCGTGCGCTGCGGCAAGCGGCTTGACCCGAATGCAACGGAGGTGACCGACCCGATCGTCGTGGTCGAGGTGCGCTCACCCTCGACCGGCGGTCGTGATGCAGGAGCCAAACTGGAAGATTATTTCCGCCTGCCCTCCATCGTGCTCGCGAGTCCAGAGTTCCGGAGGAATTTTGGCTCAGGAGGCTAGGCGGAAGGCCTCCATTTTATTGGTGTCCTGTCGTTCGATGACGAATTTCGCGAAGGTGTTGCTCGGGGTGGCATTCAAGAGAAATTCCGGCAGGCTCTGGCGCAGGGCATTGGCCACGACCAGCTCCGAGGGCGGGATGCCGGGCCGAATGGTTCGCAGCCAGGAGCCGAAGGAATTCCAGACGGCCTGAGGGAAGGCGACGGCCAGATACTGAAGCAGTCCCTGGCAGACGACACCCGCCTGGATGAAGACGTGGTAGGCGTGGAGCTTGCGTTTGACGGCGTTGCGGTATTCCAGCAACTCACGATGGAGATGTTGATTGCCACTGCGGCGGCGCAGCGGCTTCATGTCGGACATCCAGAAATGGTAGGTAAACGAACCGATCAGCCGCACCGCCTGCTTGAACGTGTGCTCGATCTTGAAGCGCAGACCGTACAGGCGAATGATCTCGATAGCCTCCAAAGAGGTGTCGGTGCACATCAGGAGGCACGAGCCTCTTACTGGATGAATCACCGCCACGAAGCGCACGAGTTGACCGGCCGGGCGCCACAGCAGGTCGCGGACCCGATACTGGATGGTCACCTGGTGCTCGCCGTAGACGGGACTTTCGGCCTGTTGGAAGCCCTTGGGGTCTTCCAGCAGGGATCTGAGCTTGACCTTGCTGCCATAGACTCTGGGCCGGCCTCTCTTCCGCGGGCCACGCTGCTGGTGGGCGGTGTAGGCGACGGCGTTGGACTTCACCCGCGTGACCAGGTGGTTGTTCTCCTCGAGCAGGCCGGTGACGATCTTGCGCGCGGCATAGTAGGCGTCGGCGACGAAGTAGAAGGGTTCTGCGATGGCGACGATCCCGAGGAGCGCAAGCATCTTGTCGAGCAGGGTGCGGCGATCGCGATTGGACCACACCAACCCTTCGTGGATTCGCATGGCGAGCGGCACGGCGAAGACGCTGGCTGCGGCCTGAACGAGCACGCTCACAGCCTGGAGGGAATGTCCCATGATGAATTCGGGCTTGGTGTTCGAACTCGGACTGCTGATGCAGGAGTTTGACCGCCGGCATCTTGCGCCCGCGCTTTGGGATCTTGATGCCGTCGCCGACTACGACACACCTTCCCTTGATGCGCAGCGGCTGCGGAAATAGCCGGAGCACCACCTGGGTCCACAGCGCCGCGAGCTGATCGAGCTTCACGGCAGGGCTGTGGAAGTGATCGACGAGCGTATTGTAGAAGCGAGCGTCGAGCTTCAGCGCCCGCACGAGGCTGGTTACGCCCAGCAGTTCCGTCCGCACCGTGAAGCCTGCCACGGCGGTGGCGAACCACAGGAAGGTGCGCAGACGCGAGAACGCCGGACGCAGCAGCCAAATCGCGTTCCACCAGGGCATCCACAGCGGCATCGGGCCCTCTCGATTCTGTTGCCAGCATAGTATAGCACTGGTATGCTAAACCTATGACAAACAAACGCCTGGCAGTGATCAGAAAGCGCATTGGAAGCATCAAGGCGCAGCTGGCCAGCATTGAAGACATGCGGCCCGGATCGCTCACCCGCCAGTACAAGGATCCAGAGAACCGGAGGGGACCCTACTACCAGCTCAGCTACACGCGGCAGATGAGGAGCCGGACCGAATATGTTCCGCGCGACTATCTGCCCGAGGTGCGGCGTGAGATCCGCAACTATAAGCGCTTCAAGGCGCTCACCGCCCAGTGGATCGCCTTGAGCATCGAGCAGAGCCGCTTGATGATGAAGCGAGCCTTGCGACGGCAATGACCCGCGGTGCTATCCTCATCCGATGGGCAAGCGACGCGCAAAACACCCCTTCGAGAACAACCCGTTCACTGACGCCTTCCTCGAATGGATGGGCTCGTCCGAGGGGGAACGCTCGGTCTACGCGCTCGATCTGGTCTTCGCCGCACTGGATAATGCCGACGTTGACCCCAAACGGCGCAAGATCGTCTGGGACGACGGGAAACGGCTGTCGATCGAGCAGTCGGCAGAACGCATCCATGCCGAGCATCCGGACGTGCCGCGCGACTTGATCGAAACTCACGTGCTCGGGTGGCTCGAGGGCTTTGCGCCGGAATCCTACTCCGAACGCCAGCTCGAGGAGCTCGACCGGCTCACTGAGCAGTGGCTTGACGACTACGAGCGCAAGTCACAGGCCGCCAGGAAGTAACCCAGAACTCGGCACTCTCGAGCATCGTGCATTACCTCATCGTGAAGCCGGAGAACCGCACGATCATCCACCATCGGCGCGACACGGAAGGGATAATCAGCACGCGCATCATCCGCGACGGCCCGGTTCGTCTCGATCCCCCGGGGATCGAGTTATCCGATCCGTTCCCGCTCGACCGCTAGGGTCCTGTTAGGCAGTCAAGCGCCGCGCCTGGTTGCATGCCCTTCCAACCACGCCATCGACGCATCCGGCTCGGCATCGGTAGTAGGCAAATACGGCTTGATGTCCAAGAGCGGCGTGCCGTCCACGCAATCGAGGTAACGCACGTGGAGCGTGTCTGGCGTCTCCAGCCCCTCGAAACGCACCACCGAAAGCCCGATCGGGTTCGGTCGCGCCGGCGATCGCGTGGCGAACACGCCGCGTTCAGTCCCGTCGAACGGCGGAGTCAGGGTGAGCGTTGGCGCCCGCATCTGATCCAGCCAGTAGAGCAAGATCAGATGCGTGAAGCCCTCCAGGCTTTTCAGGCCAGGCACGAACTGCGGGAATACCCGCACCCGGCAGAGCGGCGCCGGATCGGGCTGGCGACCATTGCGCGGGCACTCGTTCAACGTCCGCCATGGCGTGCTGATCACACCGATCGGGCGCACCGTCCACGTTTCGTCCATCAGAGGACGTTCACCGGCACCTGCAGATAACGCACGCCGTTTTCGGCCGGCGGCGGCAACTCGCCGGCGCGGATGTTCACCTGCACCGAGGGGATGATCAACACCGGCATCGACAGCGTCTTGTCGCGTGCGGTGCGTAGGGCGACGAACTCCGCCTCGGTGACGCCGTCGTGCACGTGGATATTGTGCGCGCGCTGCTCGGCGACCGTTGTCTCCCAGGCCGGCGGCCGGCCACCCGGGCAGTAGTCATGGCAGATGAACATGCGCGTCTCCGGCGGTAACGCCAGGAGACGACGGAGCGAGCGGTACAAGGTTGCTGCATCGCCGCCCGGGAAGTCGCAGCGCGCGGTGCCGGAATCCGGCATGAAGAACGTATCGCCGATGAAGACCGCGTCGCCGATCAGATAGCTGACACAGGCCGGCGTGTGACCAGGCGTGTGCAGGACGCGCGCCTCTATGGTGCCGAGCGTGAACGTCTCGCCGTCGGCGAACATGTGGTCGAACTGGCTGCCGTCGGCATGGAAGTCGCGCTCGAAGGCGAACACGTCCTTAAATGCCTTCTGCACCAGCGGCAGGCAGTTGCCGATACCACTGTGCCCGCCGACCGCCCGCTTCACATACGCGATACTGGACAGATGATCGGCGTGCACGTGCGTCTCCAGCACCCACTCGACGGTGACCTTGCGCTCACGGACTCGCGCGATGACCGCATCGGCCGAGCGCGTCGAGGTGCGCCCGGCTTTCGGGTCGTAATCGAGCACCGGGTCGACCACCGCCGCGTGCTGTGTCGCCGGATCTGTAACGAGATAAGTGACCGTGCCGGTGTCGCGGTCATAGAAGCCTTCGACCTCCGGCCTTGGCTGGTAGATAGCCATGCCACGCCTCCTGCATCCGAAGGAAAAAGCATACTCCAACCAGGGGCGCGGACGCCACGAACATCGCCAAGAGGCGTCACCGCCGCTTCACCGGACCGTCACCGGACCGGTGCATGTCGCCTGCTACGGCCCCTCCCGTGACAGGGAGGAGCCGCAATGGCCTTGGAAACACATCAGTCTTGGTCCGAACCAGCAGATTACCGCCCATTTCCTGACCCAGGTCGGCAGCGTCACAAAAACCACCAAGGGCGCTACGCCCGACCAGGACGAACAGGCAGATACGGTCGGCCGCATCTATGCTGATTTCGTCCGCAAGGCGACGTTCAGCCTGCACATCGCGATCTATGACTTCCGCCTGACCGGCGATGCCGGCAAGGACTTCGTCGAGGCACTGAACGAACGGGCGAGGGCCGGCGTCGATGTGCGCGTCGCCTATAACCACGCGAAGAAGGACCGTACCCCCGAAGTGTTCGCCTATCTGGGCGCCGACCCGGCCCCGCCTGGTTCCGATACGTTCGTTGGCTCGCTCGACAAGGCGGTGCCGAGCAAGGGGATCGAGGACACCGCCGAGCTCGAGCCGCCGGCGCAGGACGAGCCGATCGACCCCGCCTCGCACCTCATGCACAACAAATACATCATTCGCGACGGCACCTTGCCGGGGGCGGCGGTGCTGATGGGCTCGACGAATTTCACCAATGACGCCTGGTCGCTGCAGGACAACAACATCCTGATCTTCGAGCAGACACCCGAGCTTGCGCGATATTATTCAAACGATTTCGGCGAGATGTGGGACAGCGGCAAGATCGCCAATTCCGGCCGCGATGATACCGGCACGGTAATCGTTGATGGGATCCCGGTGAGCGTCGCCTTCTCGCCCGGTCAGGGACGGCAGATCGACACCGACATCGCCGGCGCGATCGCTGCTGCACAGGACCGCTTGCTGGTCGCCTCCATGGTGATCTCCTCGGGCGCTGTGCTCGGCGCCCTGGTCGATCGGGCGCATCGTGTGGCCGAGTTCGGAGGCATCTTCGACGCCACCGAGATGGAGATGGTAATGCACGACTGGGCGCGGTCCAGCGGTCATGCCAAGCCTGCGAACGCCAAGCCGCATACCGAGCAGAGCCGCCATGCGTCGCATGGGCATGCGCACGGTTCATCGCACGGCGGGTCGCGTGCCAATGTCCGGAGAGAGGCGCGAACATATCACGACGCGCACCATGGCAACACGCGCGCCCAGGCGCGTGGCGGCGCCAGTCAGGGCAAGGCCCAGCTCTTTGCTGCGATCGCACCGCTGCTGCATTCAAAGAGCTCGCTCCCCTACAGCGCCAGTACGCCGCACAATTTCATGCACAACAAGCTGGCCGTCTGTGACAACACTGTGGTAAGCGGCAGCTTCAACTTCTCCACCAATGCGACGCGGAACGCGGAAAACGTGGTGCTGATAAAGAGCCAGGAGGTCGCGGACGCCTACGCTGCCTATGTGCACGAGCTGATGAAGCTTTATCCGCACATGGGGCTGCCGGGATAGGGCTAATATCAGACGCCCGAAAGAATGCCCCTTCTCTCGTCATTCCTGCGAAAGCAGGAATTGACGCGATACTGCGGAACTCGGGGCGCTCCAATGGAAGTCTGCTTTCGCAGGCATGACGGCGCGGAGTCGCTCTCGCGGGCGCTTGGTAATTTTCCAACCTTCCTGGGTGCCGCGGGCGCCTAGCGGTGCACAGGCCGCGGGACTGCGTCCGACCCGGTGACGCTGCTACGATCCTCGCCGCACGGCGCGAGCGAGGACGGAATGATCAGGAATTTCAGCGACCACGCCGCCAACGAGCGGACGTTCCTGGCCTGGATCAGGACCGGGCTCGCCATTGCCGGCCTAGGCGTGGGGATCGCGAAACTCGCATTATTCGTGCAAGGCTTCAGCGTGGGCGTAGGAATCGCCTTGGTCGTTGCGGCGTCGGTCATCATGGCCGCTTCGACCTATCGATTCGTCAGGCTGTCCAGGTCGATCGAACGGCAGGACATCCAGCGCAACGTCGGGATTACCACCGAGCTTCTTCTCGCGGTCCTGTTGGTGTTGTTCGTCGTCGTCTTCGGCTTCCTGCTGTGGTCAGCAACGACGCAATGAGCTTCGCACGCACGGGTTGACAGGGAGAACTTGCTGATCGCTCATTCCCGTTGCACAAGCCGGGAATAGCCACGAGGATGGGCAGCAAGCAGTATCCAAACTTCCGCGACGCGGTGGCCGACATCCCGGACGGCGCCACCGTCGCGTTGGGCGGCTTCGCCATGCCGGGCACGCCGTTCAATCTGGTCAAGGCGCTGGCCGAGCATGGCGCCAGGCGCCTGACCTGCATCGCCAACACCACTGGCGGCGCGCAACAGCCCCGCATGCCCGATATCGGGCTGCTGGTGGAACAAGGGCAGGTGCGTAAGGTGATCTGTGCCTTCACCGCCGCGACCCGCGCCTCGGACGTGCTGCCGTTCACCAAATACTACGAATCCGGCGAAGTCGAAGCAGAACTGGTCCCACAAGGGACGCTCGCCGAGCGGTTGCGCGCCGCCGGCGCCGGCATTCCAGCCTTCTACACGCCGACCGCGGTCGGTACCGAGCTGGCGGAAGGGCGCGAGACACGCGTGATCAACGGCCGCGAATATCTGCTGGAGTACGCGCTGCCGGTCGATTACGCCTTCCTGCGTGCCCGTCGTGCGGACGCGTTCGGCAACCTGCAGTTCCATCGCTCGCAACGCAATTTCAATCCGGTGATGGCGATGGCAGCGCGGGTCGCGATCGTAGAGGTGGACGAGGACATCCTGTCGATCGGTGCGATCGACCCCGACCAGGTCCACACGCCGGGAATCTTCATCCACCGACTGGTGAAAATCCCACCCCCACCAGACGGCATCTGGCCCATCCGGCGGCAGGAGCGTCGGCGATGAGCGATGCAACCAAGGGCTGGTGCCGCCAGCAAATGGCCGATCGCATCGCGCACGAGTTCCAGGACGGCTGGATCGTCAATCTCGGCGTTGGGATGCCGACGCTCTGCTCGAACACCGATATCGGCGATCGGCATATCATCTATCATTCCGAGAACGGTGTGATCGGCTACGGCCCTATAGCGGCGCCAGAGCAGGAAGACCTCAATCTCGTCAACGCCGGCGGCCAGAACGTCACCCTGAACCCCGGCGCCGCGGTGGTGCACCACGCAGAACTCTTTCGCCATTATCCGCGGCGGCCGGATCGACGTGACCGTGCTCGGTGCGTACGAGGTGGCCGAGAACGGCGATTTCGCCAATTGGAAGATCGCCGGAGCAAAAGGCGGCGGGATCGGCGGTGCGATGGACCTAGCGGCGTGTGCGAAGCGGGTTTTCGTGATCATGGAGCATCTCACACGCGATGGTCGTCCGAGGCTGGTGCGCCGCTGTGCGCTGCCGGTAACCGCGCGGGGGGTCGTTAAGCTGGTGGCGACCAATTACGGCCTGTTCGAACCCGCGGACGAGGGCTTTCGCCTGCGCGAGTTGGCGCCAGGGATCGGCCTGGACGAGGTGCGCGCCGCCACGGGCTCGGCATTGCTGACATAGTCAACGCGCAACTGCGTCATTGCGGAAGACTCAACGACGAACCTCCTGATCATGGTTTGCATCAGTTCGCCGCCCGATTTCGCGTGCATATTGAGCCTCTGCGCCTCTGTGGTACGACTTTCGTCGTGCCCCAGGCCCAAAGCTCAGCCACCGCTTCGCTCCTCGCACTGATGCGGGGACACTGCATACCGCCTCAAGCCGGCTTCGGGTTCTGCACAGCCTCCTCGAGCTCCTGGAAGCTCGGCATGTGCTCGTTGGGAACCATCTTGCGCCCCAATTCAATGCTGACCTGCGGCGCGTTGCCATGCAGATGCGTGACCAGCACGGCGCGGATCACCTCGTAATATTTCGCTTCTTCCTCGATCACGGTGCGCAGCCGTGATGCAAGTGGCCCCGCCATCCCGTACGCCAGCAGCACGCCCATAAAGGTGCCGCACAGAGCGCCCGCGATCATGCTACCCAGCACAGCCGGCGGTTGATCGGTGTGCGACATGGTCTTGATGACACCGAGAACCGCGGCAACGATGCCGAGGGCCGGCAGCCCATCCGCCATCGTCTGCAGCGCGTGGGCGCCGTGCAACTCCTCGGCGAGCGTCTTCTTTAGCTCGCGCGCCATTACATCCTCGATCTGGTTCGGGTCGTCGGCATTCATGCCGACCATGCGCAGGTAATCGCAGATCATCGAGCGGGCGAAGTGGTTGCTGAGGATGCCGGGAAATCGTTGGAAGATGGCGATGTCCCCCGGCTTCTCGATATGCGGCTCGAGCGCCACTGTGCCCTTGCTGCTAGCGAGCCGCATCAGCGCGTAGAGCAGGCTGAGCAGATCCACATAGTCCGGCTTGGCGAAGGCGGAACCGTGGATCGCCTTGCTCAGGCCGCCCAGCGTGTGGCGTATGTAATGTACGCTGTTGGCCGTCGCGAAGGTGCCGATCGCCGCGCCGCCAATGGTGATCAGCTCGAACGGCAGCGCTTCGGCCAGTGCACCCATGCTGCCGCCGGAAATGGCATAGCTGCCGAAGACGCAGACCAGAACGAACACGAAGCCGCCGATGGTCAGCATTGGTCCTGCGTCACCACCCGGTCACGCCGCGGTCAGGGCCCGGCGACTGGACCGCCCGGATGCGCGGTGCCGGTTTGCGGCGCCGGCGTCGGACTGGCCGTCGCGGTCGTGCCGCGCAGCACCACGATGGCGATGCGCCGGTTCGCCGCCGCCAGCGGATCGGCGGGTAGCAGCAACTCGTGATCGGCGTGCCCGGCAACGTCGCGCAGACGTTGCTCCGGCAACCCGGCGGCAACGAGCAGGCGGCGCGCGGCATTGGCCCGCTCGGACGACAGCTCCCAATTCGTCATCGTCGGCCCTGGATACGGCGCCGCATCGGTGTGACCGGCGATCGAGATCTGCTCGGGAAGCCGCAGCAGCACCGGGGTTATCTTGGCGATCAGCAGCCGCGCTGCCTCGTTCGGTGCCGCCGAGCCCAGTGCGAACATCGCCTGGTTCTGCGGATCGAGAAGCTGGATTCGCAGCCCCTCTGGCGTGACATCGACCGCCAGATGCGTGGCGAGTCCAGCCAGCGCGGGATCGTTCCGTGCCGCCTCGCGGATCTCCTCCGCCGCGGCATCGAACGCGCGTTTCTCCTGGTTGGCGCGCTCCGCTGCCCCAGCCGCATTGGGGGGCTTGCCGATCGACACCGTGTCTTGCGGCTTCGCCTCAGCGACCGGGCGCGAGGTGGTAGGGGGCGGTGCGGCGGGCGCGGGCACGGCGACGGCGGCGCGGGGTTGGGCCGGCGACGGCTGGCCCGGCTGGTCCGGTGGCTGATCAGAGCACGCGCGCGGGGACGTGCCGGGGGCGTTGGAATCGTCGTCGACATTATCGAGCACCGGCCGGGAGCCGACAGTGATCTGCACAGCACCACGGTCGGAGATCATCGCGCCTTTGTCGAACGCTGTGTGCCCGCCGAACGGCTGGCCGGTGCCGGACGAGTTATGGCTTATCAGATTGGTCGGGCTGAAATAGTCCGCCAAGCCCTTGCGCTGGTCTTCGGTCGTCGCGTTCAACAGCCACATCAGCAGGAAGAAAGCCATCATTGCGGTGACGAAATCGGCCTGGGCGACTTTCCACGCCCCGCCATGTGCCTCCTGGGCGGCCACCTCCTCCCGCCGGATCACCAGGCTGCCGCCTTTCCGGTTACCTCGACCCCTATCCGATTTCGCCCGCATCCGCCGCCTGAGCCGTTCTCATGATGTGCACAGACTGGGCCGGTGGGATTAACTACGGGCTAACCGCTGGGAAGGGCGGTCAGCGGGCTTGGCAGCCATGCCCGAGTGCAACAATATTGCGCCACTCACCCCCGCCTTGGAACGCATGAGAGCGCCGCCCGCCGAAACCCAGATGCTGGACGCCATCGACCGCCGCATCCTGGCGGAACTGCAGGCGAACGGTCGGATAACGAACGTGGAGCTGGCGCGTCGTGCCGGGATCTCTGCGCCGCCTTGCTTGCGCCGGGTCCGCCGATTGGAGCAGGCGGGAGTGATCCGCGGCTACCACGCCGACCCCGACCCGCAGAAGCTAGGCTGGCAGATAACCGTGTTTGCGGTGGTCGGGCTGGACAGCCAGAAAGAGACGGTCCTTGCGGATTTCGAGCAGCTAGTGGCGACTTGGCCCGAGGTGCGCGAGTGCCACATGATTCGCGGCGGGGGAGATTTCCTGCTGAAGCTGGTTGCCCGCGATACCGCGCACGAGAACCAGCTTACGCAGCGCCTGACCGGCTCGCCGACTGTCAGCAGGGTGCAGACCTTGCAGACGATCCGCACGAGCCGTTCGCTCGCCGGCGTGCCGCTCTGAGCCTGGCGCGGGGCCGCGCTTGCCCGACGCGAACCGCGTTGGCTAGTGTCGGTCAGCAGCGATTCGTCTTCGAATCTCCGCCATGAGTAGGCCATGAACGCAGTGATTTAGCGTCCCGAACCGGCCGCGATCGGTCCGGAATCCCAGCACGCGGGCAGCACTTAGAGAACGCAGCATGAATGACCTCTTCGGCCCGCCGCACGGGCATCGGGGCGCCGGCCGAGCCCCCAAAGCGCAGGCGGAGGCATCCGCCACAGACCAATATTCAGCCCGCGACATCGAAGTCCTGGAAGGGCTGGAGCCGGTGCGGCGTCGGCCCGGCATGTATATCGGCGGCACCGATGAGGCCGCGCTGCATCACCTCGCCGCCGAGCTGCTCGACAACGCGATGGACGAGGCGGTGGCCGGCCATGCCAGCTTCATCGAGGTGACGCTGGAGGCCGGGAACTGGCTGACGGTGCGCGACAATGGTCGCGGCGTTCCGGTCGATCCGCATCCAAAGTTCAAGCATCTGAGCGCGCTGGAGGTGGTGTTCACGACGCTGCACTCCGGCGGCAAGTTCGGCGGCAAGGCTTATACCACCTCAGGCGGGCTGCATGGAGTGGGTGCCTCGGTGGTCAATGCGTTGGCCGAGCGGCTGGAGGTAGAAGTGGCGCGCGATCGTGTGCTGTGGCGGCAGACGTACGTGCGCGGCAAGCCGACCAGCCGGTTGGCGAAGGCCGGCACCGTGCACAACCGCCGAGGCACCACCGTGCGGTTCAAGCCGGACCCGCAGATTTTCGGCACCCACGCCTTCAGCCCGGCGCGGCTGTATCGGCTATGCCGCTCCAAGGCATATCTGTTCCGCGGCGTGCAGATCCGATGGGCCTGCGATCCCGCACTGGTTCGAACGGGCGACACGACGCCGGCGGAAGCGGTGCTGCATTTTCCCGGCGGCCTGCGCGACAGCCTGGCCGAGGACATTGGCGACGCCACTCTGGCACTGCCCGAGCAGTGGGCCGGAGAGGCAGACCTGCCCGGCGAGGCCAGCGGCCGCGTCGAATGGGCCGCGGTCTGGCTGGAAGAGGCCGACGGGTTCGTCCATTCCTATTGCAACACTGTGCCCACCACGCTCGGCGGCACGCATGAGGCCGGGTTCCGCTCAGCCCTGGTGAAGGGCCTGCGCGCGTGGGGCGAGCATCGCGGCAACCGCCGGGCTGCCGCCGTGATGGCCGAGGACCTGCTCGGGCCGATGGCAGCCAAGCTGTCGGTGTTCGTGCGCGATCCGCAGTTTCAGGGCCAGACCAAGGAGAAACTCACTAGCGCCGATGCCGGGCGGCTAGTGGAGACGGCGCTGCGCGACCGGTTCGACCACTGGCTGGCCGGAGATCCTGCGACGGCCGATAACCTGCTGGCATTCGCTATTGACCGCGCTGAGGAGCGGTTGCGGCGCCGGGAGAGCAAGGACGTAGCGCGCAAATCAGCGACGAGGCGGCTCCGCCTGCCGGGAAAGCTCACTGACTGCACGCGAGAGAATGCCGCCGAGACCGAAATTTTCCTGGTTGAAGGCGATTCCGCCGGCGGCTCCGCCAAGCAGGCGCGCAACCGCGAGACGCAAGCTGTCCTGCCCCTGCGCGGCAAAATCCTGAACGTCGCCAGCGCCTCGGCCGACAAGCTGCGGCAGAACCAGGAGCTCAAGGACCTGATCGAGGCGCTGGGCTGCGGCGTGGGCGAGCGCTTCGATCGCACGAAGCTGCGCTACGGGCGCGTCATCATTATGACCGACGCGGATGTGGATGGCGCGCATATCGCGTCGTTGCTGATGACGTTCTTCTATCGCGAGCTGCGGGAACTAGTGCACCACGGGCACATCTATCTAGCGCAGCCGCCGCTCTACCGGCTGACGCAAGGCGCGAAGTCGATCTACGCGATGGATGACGCCGATCGCGAACGGAAGCTGAAAACCGAGTTCAAGCCGGGCGCCAAGGTCGAGATCAGCCGGTTCAAGGGGTTGGGCGAGATGCCGCCGGCACAGTTGCGCGAGACGACGATGGACCCGGCGCGACGTACGTTGCTGAAGGTGGTGGCGCTACCCGAGGAGCGAGCGAAGACGAACGAACTGGTCGAAAGCCTGATGGGGCGGCGGCCGGAGCTGCGCTTCCAATTCATCCAAGAGCGCGCGCGGACGGTCGAGGAGGTGGATGTGTGACGCCCGTAGCGTCAGACCGTTTCCACCGGAACCGTGCTGCCGAGATCAACCCACCAGCGCAATGCTTCCATGAGCGAGCCGGCTCTCAGTCAAAGCCGACCGTTACATCCGGACCAGCGCCGAGCCCCAGGTCAGGCCGCCGCCCAGCGCCTCCATCAGCACGAGGTGGCCCCGCTGGATGCGCCCGTCGGCCACCGCCTCGGCCAGCGCCAGCGGCACCGAGGCGGCGGAGGTATTGGCGTGCCGATCCACCGTGATCACCACGCGATCGGACGCCAGTCCGAGCCGCTTTCCCATCGCGTCGATGATCCGAAGATTTGCTTGGTGCGGCACCAGCCAATCGACATCCTGCCGGCCGAGCCCGTTGGCCGCCAAAGCCTCATCGACCGCTTCCGCCAGGCGCAGAACGGCATGCCGGAACACCTCGCGCCCGTTCATCACCAGGGTGCCCGGCCGATCCGGCCGCCCAACTGCGCCATCCACGTAAAGTAGGTCGCCCTGCGCGCCCTGTGCGTGCAGATGCGTAGACAAAATGCCGCAGTCCATCCCGCCTTCAGACCGCTCATTACCGGCACGCAGGAACACCGCGCCGGCGCCATCGCCGAACAGCACACAGGTGCCCCGGTCCCGCCAATTCAGGATGCGCGAATAGACCTCACTGCCGATCACCAGCACGCCGCGGACCTGGCCGGCGCGGATCAGCCCGTCCGCCACCGAGAGCGCATAGATGAAGCCGGCGCAGGCCGCCGAAAGGTCGAACCCGAATCCCCCAGGCACGCCGAGTGCCGCCTGGACCCTGAGGGCGGTGGCAGGGAACGCCTGGTCCGGCGTGCTGGTGGCAAGGATGATCGCGTCCACCTCGGCCGGTTCGGCCTCGGCCTGAAGCAGGGCGGCGCGAGCGGCCTCGGTTGCCATGAAGGCGCAGGTCTCGTGCGGCGCGGCGATATGGCGCTGGCGAATGCCGGTCCGCTCGCGGATCCACGCATCAGAGGTCTCCAGCCGTTGCGCCAGCTCGTCGTTGCTGACCACGCGCGCAGGTACATAGCCGCCGACGCCGGCAAGAATCGAACGGACGTGCATCGGCGCGGTTACCGCGCAGTGGCGAGACGCGAGGCGCTCCCGCCGTTCTTTGCCCGCATCACACCGGCCTCGACCATCCGCGCCAGTCCTTCGCGGATCTGCTCGTTGAACTGGTGCGTCACCATGTCCATTGCCACATCAACGGCATTCGCGAAACCTTCCGCGTCGGTGCTACCATGCGATTTCACCACCACGCCATTCAGCCCCAGCATCACCGCGCCATTATAGCGGCGCGGATCGAGCCATTCGCGCAGCCGCTCCAGAGACGGGCGAGCCAATAGATACGCGATCCGCGCCGACAGGCTGGAGCGAAACACTTGGCCGAGCAGCTCGCGGGTCAGCCGCAGCGCCCCTTCGCCGGTCTTCAGCGCGACGTTTCCGGTGAAACCATCTGTCACAATAACGTCCGTGGTGCCTCGGGTGATGTCGTCACCTTCCACGAATCCGTGGAACTGCGGCGCAATCGGGCTCTGCCGCAACAGCTCGGCGGCATCGCGCACCCGCTCATCGCCCTTCTGCTCCTCGCTGCCGACATTGAGCAGGCCGATGGTCGGAGCGGTCAGGCCCAGCACGGTGCGGGCGAACACGTCGCCCATTACCGCGAACTCAACCAAATTCCGCACGTCACATGCCACGTTGGCACCGAGATCGAGCATGACGATGTCGCCGCGCGCCGAGAGCCCGATCCCGGCCATGGCGGGGCGGTCGATCCCGGGCAATGTCTTGATGACGATCTTGGCCAGCGTGAGCAGTGCGCCGGTGTTGCCGGCGCTGACCACGCCGGCCGCCTCCCCGGCCGCCACCGCGTCGATCGCGATGCGCATCGAGGCGTTCCGGACGCGGAGCGCGGCGGTCGGTTTCATCTCGTTGCCGATCACCTCGGCGGCGTGCCGCAGCGTGCACACGACTGACGCACGGCGCAGCGGCCGCAGGAGCGGCGCCAACCTCGCCTCGTCGCCGATGACCAGGAAGCGGGCCTCGGGATGCCGTTCGGCGGCAATCTCCAGCCCGGCCAGCACCATGGCGGGGGCGTGATCCCCGCCCATGGCATCGATCGCCAGCGTGAAGATGTCGCTCACACCTGCCGCGTCGCCCCGCCGCAGCGGCGCGTCAGGCGCGAACCGCGCCCTTCAGAGCGTCGCCCGCCGGAACCACCTCGCGGCCGTCGTAATAACCGCAGTGGCTGCAAACATGGTGCGGCCGCCGCAACTCGCCGCAATTGGGGCATTCCGCATGTGCCTCGCGTGGCAGCGCGTGATGGCTGCGTCGCATGCCTCGCCGTGACGGCGAGGTCTTTCTTTTCGGTACGGCCATAGGATCGCCCCTCCCGGCTCTCGGTGACGCCCGCGCGCCCGAGGCGGGTCAGAAGGGCTGTCACTGTCTTGTACAAATACGAGTTGGGCCGTCTAGCAGACAGGTTTGCGGCTCGCAAGGGACAGGGGACCGGGCAATCGCATTTGGCCGTGCCGCTTCCTCTCGTCGTGCCGGCCCCAGGGGTTCAGCCAAAGGCCAACCCGAGGACAAGCTCCGGCCGGCTTAACAGACCACTCCCAGTAGTCCTCGCCGATGGGTCCAACTCAACCTGCCTTGGCCGGCGATTTCCGAGTCAGCCAGGCTGAAATCCCTTCTCCTGGAACACTGTCGCGGCAACAGGTCCGGTAAGAAACCGGATCAGCGCCATGGCCGCCTCGGGTGCCTTGGCGCCGGTCCCGATGCCCGCGGCGAACTCCGTCGTGCTGGCCAGCTCCGCCGGGAACGGTCCCACCAATTGGGCGCCGGCGACGGGCATGATTTCCGATGTTTGTCCGATGCCGATCTCGGCATCGCCCTTGGCCACGACCTCGGCCGCCTGGGCGCCCGGGACCAGCACGGTCTTCGGCTTCATCTGTGCGGCGATCCCAAGCCGGTCGAGGACGCGGGCGAAATAAACCCCGCTCGCCCCGCCCTTCGCCGGGTCCGCATACACGATCGATTTGGCGGCGAGCAACGTGCGCTTGAACGCATCGACCGTGCTGATATCGGGCTTGGCTGCGCCCGCGCGCACCGCCACCGCCACTGCCGTACCGGCGACGCTGACGATGCTGCCAGGGACGATCTTGTTCTGCTGCTGCAGCTCGTCCATCACCGGCCGCGACAACATGATAACGTCAGCCGTTTCTCCGTTCAGCACGCGCTTCCTGATATCGGCAATGAGGCTGTAGCCGATTGTCAGCCTGTCGCCGCTCATGCGTTCGAATTGCGGAGCCACCTCGCTAAGCGCCGCGGTCACCGCGACGGAGGTCAGCATTGTGACCTCGGCAGGACTGGCAGCGACGGCATCGGGCGATGCTTGTAGAGCCGCTAGCAATCCTTCCGTTGCAGTTACGGCAAGTCCTGCAGTGAATAGACGCCTTCTCATGGCTGTTGCCTCCGAGGATGGGTCAGTGCGGGGGTGCCCCGGTGGATGATCATTTGCCAGCGACCGCGCAGCGCAAACGTTCATGCGCCGGACTTTCGTATCCATGGTTGGCTCTCTTGCTTTATACAACGAAGCGTTACCGCAGCTCGCACAGCCGGGCGAGCACCGTTGCAACAAGCTCCGAGACGGCAGCCATGGAGTTTAGCCGTAGCACCGGCGCGGCCTGGGCTGCCAGCCATGCCTCGTGCGCGATCAGACTGCGCTGTTCGAGGCCGGCATTGTCGTAAGACGCAGCCCATTCCAGGAATGTGGCACTGGCGGTAGCCATATCGCCGCCGGGCATAATGCGCGAACAATAGCGCTTGTACTCACGTCGTTGCAGTCGTTGCATACGCAGGTCAGGATCGAGTTGCAGGAACACGATCAGATCAAAGAACGCCTCGAGCGGCTTAGCCCATTTGATCGCCGAGCCTGAGAACACCCAGCGCCCGGTCGCGGGTAATTGCTGCAAAAGCAACGCCAGCCGCTCTTCCGGAGGGCGGCGCGTGGTGAAGGGCGGGTTGGTTGGCTCCCAGAAGAAACTGTCGGCATTCGCGTGCGGCGCTCCGAGGCGCTTAGCCAGCGCTGCCCCAAGCGTGGTAGTGCCAGAGCCGGAGGCTCCGAGGATGTGGATTTGGGACATGGCGTCAGGATCCAATCGGAAGATCGGTGGCTCGACACCACAGCCTTTCATCGCACAGTGTAGGGCGCTTCACAAGCAACGGACACACCCGCCGCTCGCGAACGCAGCAACATTACCATCAGTACGCCCACGACGATGAGCGCAGCGCCGACAAGATGGTACGCGTGCAATCGCTCGCCTAGCAGCAGGTACGCCAACACGGCGACGAAGATCGCCTGCAGGTAGAGAAAGATGCCAGCTTTGGCGGCGCCGAGCGCATCCACGCTCCAGTTATAGAGGTAATATATCAATGCGCCTCCGGGTGCGGCGACATAGGCCAGTGCCAACAGCCCGCCGGCATTTAGCACGATCTGCTCGTGGCGGATGATCTCCCAGACATAGAACGGCAGTGCGGTCAGTGCCCCGGCTCCCAGCAGCAGCAGCAGCACCAGCAGCGGCAGCCGCTCAAGAGCGAATTGCGAATGGCGCAGCAGCACGCTGTAGAGGGCGAAGCACAGCGCCGCGCCGATGAGCCAAAGCTCGCCCGAGCTGGATCCCAGCCCTGTCAGCGCGACGGGATCGCCGCGCGCGACGATTACTAGCATTCCCGCCAGCGCGATCGCGGCACCCGCAGCCTGGCCGATCCCAATCGCCTCGCGCAGGGTGAACCGGGCAAGAATCATCGTGATGATCGGCATCAGAGCCATGATCAGCCCGGCGTTAATCGCGCTGGTAGTCTGCAGCCCAATATAGATCAGGCCCTGCGACATGGCGAATCCGAGGCCGCCGGTCAGCAGCACGAGCGGTGCACGGGCGCGCAGCAGCCCGCGCATCTCCCGATAATGGCCGCGCACCAGCGGCAGCAGGATCAGCCCGGCAATGCTCGCGCGCCAGAAGCACAAGGTCCAAGGCGGCATATCAGCCCGGGCCCATTTGGCGGCGACATAGACTCCCACGGACAGCAGCCCGCAAAGGGTCGCCGCGGCGTAGGCGCTGGCACGCGGGGTCGCACTCGTCGACGGCCAGGCGTCGGCGGCGTGTATCGATTACTGATGAATTGCCATCTCTGGCTCCCGGCCGTGCCGATCCATTTGGTTAGCCGCGCACGGATGCCTGGGCAACAATTCTCACCCAGTCTGTTCCAGCCGTAGCTCATCTCAACTTGCGCACGACCGCATCCGCTTGCGTTCGTGCGTGCCGCGGCGGCACATTGTGCCGTCGCGCCGTCCTTCAGATCCAATAAATAGAGCGCGGCTGTGATCTGGTTCACAGCGGCCGATTGCGAGGACCCCCAGCTTGCTGCGATGCAGCGAAAGGTGGGGCCGCGATGCTGTCAAACGTCACGAAAGTTTCTCGTATCGTCACGGTTCCGCCGGTCATGGCAGCGCTGTGCCGCGCTGGCCCGAGCCTGGCCCGCCGCATCCAGGAAGCGTTTGACCTGCGTGGTCGCTTCGGTCTCGTGCTGCTCGCATTCGCCGGCGCGGGGTTCGTGGCATTTTATTGCGAAACGCTGCGCCAATGGGGATTGCGCGACGGAAGCATGGCGGTAGCGCTGGCGATCTTCGTCGCCGCGCTGACCAGCGGGATCGCCGGGTTTGCGTTCTCCGGCATCTGCGGCGCCCTGCTGTTCCATCTGATGCACGGGCCGGTGGAGATCGTGCGACTGATGGTGGCCTGCAGCATTGCCAATCAGGCGATGGGCGTGTGGGCTGTGCGGCATGCTCTGCACTGGCCGTCGCTACGACCGTTTCTGCTCGGCGGACTGATCGGGGTGCCGCTCGGCGTGTTCCTGCTCACCCATGCTGATCCGCACCTGTACGAGCGCATCATCGGCGTCCTGCTGGTCGGCTATTGCACGTGGATGTTGGTCCGCAAGCCGGCCGTGGTGCGTGCAACGACGACGCTTGGGGACCTGCTGGTCGGTGGTGTCTCCGGTCTGGCCGGCGGGTTCGCCGGATTTCCCGGAGCACCAACCGCGATCCGGGTGGCCATGAAAGGTTGGGATAAGGACCGCCAGCGGGCAATCTATCAGCCGCTGATCCTGCTTTTGCAGGTGCTCGCCCTTGCCCTGATCGAGTTCCGGACGTCCCGTCTTCACGCACAACGCCGGGCTCATGCCGCAGATGCTGTCTTATCTGCCGGGATCGCTGCTCGGAACCTGGTGGGGCTTGACCGTCTTCAAGCGGCTCAGCGACCGACAGTTCGCGATCTCGGTCAACCTACTGCTGATTGCATCCGGCGTCACGCTTGCAGTGTGAAATCGATGCTGCAACCGCGGTTCCGTACCAGGGTGGCCAGCGTGTTCTCGACCATTCGGCGACCAATGTCCATTGAGGTCATCACTGATTCCGGATGGAACTGCACGGCGGCAATCGGCAGTGTGGCATGCTCGATCGCCATGACGACGCCATCCTCGGTCTCTGCCGTTACGACAAGCTCGGGCGGTATAACTGCACGGCGGGCATGGATCGAGTGATAGCGCCCCACTTTGAACCGCTGCGGCAGCCCGGCGAAGAGCCGTCCACCGAGCACGTGCACTTCCGACGGCTTGCCATGCATTGGCTTGGCAAGCAGGTCGAGCGCACCGCCGAAATGTTGTACCATCCCCTGCAAACCCAGGCACACGCCGAACACCGGTAGCCCCCTCCGAACTGCCAGAGCCAACGTCTCATTCATCGAGAAGTCGTCGGGGCGACCAGGCCCCGCCGACAGCACGATGAGGTCCGCCGGCCATCCTGTGGCCAGCTCGCTGCGGGCGAGGTCGGGGCGGAGCGTTGTCACCTCGGCGCCGGCGGCGCGGAGGTATCCGGCAAGCGTGTGGACGAAACTGTCCTCATGATCGACCAGCAGCACGCGCGTGCGCGGCAGGTCCTTTACCCGAGCCGCCACCTTTGTAGCGGACACAGGTCCCGCGTCTCTGATCGCTGCGAACATCGCCGAGGCCTTGAGTTGCGTCTCTTTCTCTTCCTCGTCGGGATTGCTGTCGTGAAGCAATGTTGCGCCCGCCCGAACTTCGGCGATTCCGTCCTTCATCCGGATCGTCCGCAGCGTCAGGCCGGTGTTCATGTTCCCGTCGAAGGTCACGCCGCCGATGGCACCCCCATACCAGCGGCGCGCGCTCTTCTCCTCCGTCTCGATGAAGCGGATCGCCCAGCGCTTCGGCGCGCCGGTGACGGTGACCGCCCAGGCATGGCTGAGAAACCCGTCGAGCGCATCGAATTCCGGGCGCAGAATACCCTCGACATGATCCACCGTGTGAATCAGTCGCGAATAAAGCTCGATCTGCCGCCGGCCGATCACGCGCACGCTGCCCGCCTCGCACACGCGGGATTTGTCGTTGCGATCGACATCGGTGCACATCGTCAGCTCCGCCTCGTCCTTGGCCGAGTTGAGCAGCTCGCGGATCCGCTCGGCGTCCTCCAGCGCGTCGGCGCCGCGGCGAATGGTGCCCGAGATAGGGCATGTCTCGATCCGCCGCCCCTCGACGCGGACGAACATCTCCGGCGACGCCGCCACCAGGAATTCGCCCTCGCCCAGATTCATCATCGCGCCGTAAGGAGCCGGATTGACGTGGCGCAGACGGCGGAAGATTTCGCTCGGTGTCTCGGCGCAGGGGGCGGCAAGAAGTTGCCCCAGCACCACCTCGAACAGATCGCCGCGCGCGAACGCCGCGCGGGCGCGCTCGACCATGGCGGCATATTCGCCGGGCATGTGGTCACTTTCCGGCGGCAACCTGCCAGCGGGCAGGGGCATGTATGGAGCGGGCGCTGTTGCGGGGGGCAATCCGGCGGTCGAGCGTGCACCGGTGGTGAAGTCGTAGCAGCAACGTGTCGCCACCTGCCGCATATGGTCCACCACCAGCATCTCGTCCGGAAGGAACAGCAGGAGGTCGCGCTGGTCGGCCGCACGCGGCAGGCGAATCGCCATCGGCTCGAACTGGAACACAAGATCGTAGCCGAAGGCTCCGTAGAGGCCGAGGTGACGGTCTTCAGTCGAGCCGAACAGCTCCATGATCGCCCGCAGCACCGAGAAGACAGTCGGCTGGCGGCTGCGCATCTCATCGGGAAAGCGGCCGGCCGGCTCGCGCACCGTGCCGTCGATGCGTGTAGGCCGCACATGCAGCGCCGCTACCGCATCCACGCTACGCAAGTGGCCGGCGATCGTCTCGATCAACACCTCGCCGCGCGCGTTCAGCGCCTCGATCGAAAAGGCGCGGCCACGGGCGATGATCATCAGCGGCGGGTCGGCAAAGCCGGTGTCCCAGCGGGTGTAGCGGCCCGGAAACTCGAAGCTGGAGGAAAGCAGGACGCCGCGCTGCTGATCGAGCCGAGCGGCGAGCGCAGCCGTGTCGCCGGGATAGGGGATCGCGGACCTGCCTGTGGACCACGATACCGCCACGTGTCTGATAGGTATTTTCGAGCATGAAACCAACTCCGGGCTTCGGTCGGCTCGGGGTCGGAGTGCTCGCGCTCGCCTTAAAACGAAAGCCGCCCCGATCCCGGGACGGCCTGGTGAAAGATCACGGCTGGCCGCCCGTACCTAGACGGGCCACCGCCAGCTTGCTGTGAACGCGAACGAGCGCATAAAACAAAGCCTATCAGGAAATGCGGCGGGTGGCAATCCCGTATTGATCCTCAGTCCATACGCTGGTCCGTCATCGGCAGGTCGGGCAGTTGATCCTGCCCCATGGTCTACCCTTGTCACCTTACCACAATCGTCCAATTCCATAAGCGTCGAATGTCTGTTCGTTAGAAACGAGTACAAGGCCATCCACCATAGCCTGAGCAATCAGCATCCGGTCGAAAGGGTCCCGATGAGGGCCGGGCAGAGCCCCTCCTACCTGACCGTGCCGAACGCTAATCGAGAGTCCGATGAAGCTTTGATCAACGATAGCTGCATCAAGATCGGCGACGATAGCGGCGACGCCGGATAGTTTGCCGAGACGATGCTTTGTCACGATTTCCCAAGTAGAGGCAGCACTAACGAAAACATCGTTACCTTCGTCCACGATCGCCGTTCGTGCCGCGAGGGACAGCGCCTCATCTCCGGCGAGCCACCAGAGAAAGGCATGCGTGTCCAGTAGCAGACGCACCCCGCTACTCCCAGGCCGCCAGTTCCAGCTCAGGCAGGGGGTCGAAGAATTCAGGTCCGATGCTGATAGTTCCACGCAGTGCCCCGAACCGCCGCCTTTTACGCGGCGGGTGGAAGGGCACGAGCTTGGCGATCGGATCCTTGCCGCGTGCCAGCACGATTTCCTCGCCAGCTTCGACACGCGCAAGGAGTTGCGACAGGGTCGTCTTTGCGGTGTGGACCGTAACGGTTTCCATCGATCCTCCTTAGCTAAACTAGTTTAGCTAAGTCTGGTCCATTTGTCCATCTGGTTCGTCACCCCGCCACTTCCCGCAGCCGCCGCATTTCCAGCACCTGCCAGGTCAGCAGGATCGGCACCCCCACCACAAGGTCGCGCGCCCGCCGCAGCAATGACGCCGCCAGCGACAGCTCAGCGGGCAGCCCGAAGATCGCGCCGATGCCGGCATAGCCCGCCTCCTGGATCCCGGCACCCACCGGCACCAGGAACGTCGCCGCGGAGATTGCCGCCACCAGCGCCTCGATGGCGATCCCCGCAGCCACGTCGATCCCAGCGCCCAGCACGCGATAGGCAATCCACCCGCCCACTCCGGTCCCGACCCAGCCTGCCAGGTGCAGCAGGAAGCCGGTCGCCAACCGAAAGCGCGAGCGATAGATCGCGTTGAGCTCGGCGCTCAGCTTCTCCACCTGCGCCCGCGCACCGGAAATACGGCGCGCTGCGATCCGACCGCTGATCCGCGAGAACAGCGTCGAGGCGCCGCGCTGAGTCCAGATGAACAGCGTCGCCCCCAGCACGGCGCCGCCGAGGCCCAGCTCCAGTGGCAGCCGCAGGTCCGTTTTCGGGTCCCGCGCCAGCACGATGACCAGTCCCATCCCGGCAAACACCACCTCGGCCAGGAACTCGGCGGTGAGATCGACCACGGTCGTGGCGGTCGCCACCGGCCAGTCCAAGCCCTGCAGCATCACCGCCCGGGCACCGAAGAAGAAGCCGCCGAGCTGTGAGAACGGCAGCAGGTTGATCGACGCATCGCGGACCATGCGACCCCATACGAACAGGCCAGACCGGTGCACGCCGCGGGCACGCGCGAGCGCATCCCAGGCCAGTCCGAGCGGTAGGAAAATCAGCATCTGCCAGCCGCAGACCAGCGCCAGCCCGCTCCAGCCCACCGACAGCACGATGCCCACCACGCGGTGGAAGCCGAAGGCCCCCACCAGCATCGTGCCAAGCAGCAGGCCAAGGATGGCCAGCGCGATAGAGATCTTCCTCAAACCACAGTGTGTCCGTGTCGGCCGCCGGCCGCTCTACACCAAGCCGGCAGGGCCACGCTATAGAGCGGCCCGCCGCAAGGAAGTCCCGGGTGGAAATGGACCGACCGACATTGCTGACCGGCGCCACTGGATTCGTGGGCTCGGCCGTCGCGCGCGCCTTGATCGCCCGCGGCCATCGGTTGCGCGTGCTGGTCCGGCCGACCGGCGATCGGCGGAACCTCGCCGGGCTCGACGTCGAGCCGGCGGTCGGCGATCTGACCGACCCGGCCTCATTGGCGCGTGCCGCTGACGGGTGCCGATACGTGGTGCATGTGGCCGCGGATTACCGGATCTGGGTGCCCGATCCGGACGCCATGCGGCGCGCCAATATCGATGGCACGGTCGCTATGCTGCGCGCCGCCCAGGCGGCCGGGGCCGAGCGGATCGTGTATTGCAGCTCGGTTGCCGCGCTCGGGCTGACCGTGGACGGCACGCCGGCGGACGAAACTACGCTGGTCGATCCGGCGTCGCTGATCAGCACCTACAAGCGCTCGAAATATGAAGCCGAGCAGGCAGCGCTGGAGCTGGCCCGGCAGGGTGCGCCGGTGGTGGTCGTCAACCCGGCGGCACCGGTGGGCCCGCGCGATATCAAGCCGACGCCGACCGGGCGGATGATCCTGGACGCCGCCGCCGGACGCACACCAGCCTACGTCGATACCGGCCTGAATATCGTTCACGTGGACGACGTGGCGGAGGGGCACGTGCTCGCCCTGGAACGCGGCACAGTGGGCGAGCGCTACATCCTGGGCGGCGAGAACCTCACGTTGCGCGCGCTACTGACGCTGGTGGCGGAGGCCGTCGGCCACCGCCCGCCGGCGATTCGCCTGCCGCTGACGGCGCTTTGGCCCGTCGCCCTCGGCATGGAGGCGCTGGGCCGGATCAGTCGCTTCGAGCCGCGCGTGACCCTCGACACGCTGCGGATGGCCCGCAAGAAGATGTTCTTCTCCTCAGCCAAGGCGATGCGCGAACTGGGCTACGCTCCGCGTCCCGCCCGCCGGGCGATCGAGGACGCGGTGGCGTGGCTCCGCGCCGAGGGCAGGCTGCGCGGCTGACTGCTTTCGTGGTTCTGCTGCTTTGCGTCTCGCTACGAGGATCCGGCCGAGGCCAGCTCTTTGCCGTCGGGCAGGATGCCCTTCCCGGAGGGCGAGACGAGGTACCGGGAGCCGCCGAAATGCGTGATCCCTTGCCGGCGGTAAAATCTGCGCCCTTGTCGCGAACGAAGTAGTAGAGGGGCTTGCCATCCCGGCCGAGATGCTGAGATAAAACGATGCGTAACTCTAACAGAGTACTTCAGGTAACGCCGCCTCTTTTACATCGATTTCACGAAGCAGCAGTGTGGAAGCCATATCGGTCGTTACCGCCAATTTTCTATCACCCCCTCTGATCACGCCGATAGAATGTATGCGCGGCTATTTCTGGAGACTGCCTTGGTCCCGCCGCTTGCACAGCAACCCAGCACCGGACAGCAACAAGAAACGTGCGGACGACCTGTGGCTCGCGTCACGCGACCCATGAAGCAGCGAGTCCCGGAACCGTGTCCGAGGCAGCTTCAAGCGAGGTAGCAGACGAAGGTTCAGGATGTAATGAGCAGGCACGCAGAATGGATCGCGCCGGACGCCACTCTGGTGGACATCGCTCGACGTTTCCGCGACCAGGAGATTGGCTGCCTGCCGATCGGCCAGCAGGATCGCCTGATTGGCATCGTGACCGATTGCGACATCGCGCGCCGGGCAGTCGCGGCTGGTTTGGACCCGAAGACAACCCCGGTTAGCACGGTCATGACGAAAGGGATTATGTGGTGCTACGAGGACATCGATATCGATGAAGCAATACAGGTCATGTCGAGCAAGGAGATTCACCATCTGGCGGTCATGAATTGGAGCAAACGGTTGGTCGGCGTCGTCGCTCTGTCCGATCTCGCCCAGCACGGCGAGACGACGATCTTGCGGCAGCTCTCACGACTGGCAGCACGGGATTCGGAGCACCATCAACATCTGCAGCAGGAGCGGCGTCCTCACTAGGCCCGTTCGACGCTGCGACCCGCGCCGTCCGGTTTTTCCAGGCCGGGCGGGGCGGGCCACTGGGCACTGGCTGTCAATTACTAATCAGTCAACAATATAGGCTACAGTTGGCGCCCTGAAGAAAGATCTGACCAGCGCCGGATCGTCCTGGACAGCCTGTAAGTCGGCCTCGATGCGGTCTTGCAGCGACTCGCCGGAGGCGAGTGGGCTCTTGGCCGTGCCGGTGCGCTTGACGTAGTTCCACACCAGTTCGTCGGGGTTCAGCTCTGGCGCATAGCCGGGCAGGAAGTGCAGTTCGAGTTTGCCATTCGTCGAGGCGACGTAGTCTCGCACCATCCTCGCTTTGTGAGCGGGCAGGCTGTCCAACACCAAAAACAGCGGCTTTCTGCGACCACGCATAACGTGCTTGAGTAAGCCGACAAATAGCTCTGCCGTCATCCCGCCCTTATAGGTGACAAACCAGAAGGCGCCCTTGGCATTGACCGCGGATGCCGCCGAAACCGATTGTCGGGGGCCCGGCACCTCGACCACCGGCGTGCGCCCCCTGACGCCCCAGGTCTTGCCTTGGACCTCAAGACTCCCCTCATTTATCAAACCGGTCCGAAAACGTCTGCGAAGAGAGGTTGCTCGTGCAGCATTTGGGAGAAGCGCTGCATCAATGGGCGCAGCCAGTCGTCACGCATGGTCGGGATGAGGTCATAGAGCAGGCAGCCCTGGCGGAACAACGAATGGGCACGGCGTTTGGCGGTGTTGGTCTTGAGCATCCGATCATAACCCAAGGCTTCGCCGGCGGCCCCCAGCAAGGTCAGCAGGACGACGGCGAATGCGTTGATCAGCCATAGCCGGTCACGCCGCTCGGGGGATTTGACACGGATGGTGCCCAGACCCATGCCGAAGCGCAGGTCCTTGCTGTCGCGTAAGCTGCATTCGATATCCCATCCATGATACCGCTGATAGTTTAACCGACTTGCCGGGACCGCCCATACTCGGCCGCGAGGCGCTTCGAGCGCTGGTTCGCTGGCTGGGATCACGCGATGAACGAGGCCGGTCGACCGGTATGGCAGATGTTGCCCGACGACCGGCGACGCACGGTGCTGCGTGCACTGACGCTGATGACACTTCGCCAGAGCCGCGCGGTGGTTGTGGCCGGGGAGTCCAATCATGGTGAGCGAGGTTTGGTGTCCGGCGCCCCACGGCATGGTGTCGGACAAGATCCACCGTCGGCATCGGGAGCGGATGGCGATAGTCTACATTCGCCAGTCCACGCTTCAGCAGGTTGAGCGACACCAAGAATCGACGCGGCTGCAATATGCTCTGGTGGATCGGGCGCTGCAGCTTGGCTGGGACCGCGCATCGATCGTGGTGATCGACGATGATTTGGGGCGGTCTGGTGCCTCGATCGAGGGCCGTCCCGGCTTCCAGCGTCTGGTGGCAGAGGTCGGTCTCGGCCATGTCGGCATTGTGCTGGGGGTGGAGATGTCGCGGCTCGCCCGATCATGCCGGGATTGGCATCAGCTGCTGGAGATCTGCGCGTTGTTCGACACGTTGATTGCGGATTCCGAAGGCGTGTACGATGCGGGTAATTTTAACGATCGCCTGCTGCTGGGCTTAAAGGGTACCATGTCTGAGGCCGAACTTCACATCATCAAGGCGCGGATGTTAGAGGGGCGGCGAGCGAAGGCCCGTCGCGGCGAACTCGGCAAGACGGTACCGATGGGATATCTGCGGCGTCCGTCGGGGGAAGTCGTCCTGGAGCCCGACGAACAGGCGCAGGCGACGATCCGGCTGGTATTCGACCTGTTCGATCGGTTTCGCACCATTGGCAAGGTGCTGCGCTACTTGGTCGATCATGACATCGGGATGCCGGTGCGCACGCAGGGCGGCACCAACAAGGGCGAGTTGGAATGGCATCGCCCCAACCGGGTTTCGCTGAATGATCTGTTGCACAATCCGACCTATGCGGGTGTCTACCTATATGGCCGGCGAGCGTCTGATCCACGCCGGCGCAAACCAGGGCGACCGGGTACTGGACGGCGCTCCAGCCCTCCGGAGGAAGCCGAGGTGTTTCTGCCGGACCGTCTTCCAGCTTACATCAGTTGGGAACAGTATCAGCGCAATCAAACGCAGCTTCGGTCGAACAAGGCGACGGTCTCTGGAGTGCCACGCGCCGGCCAGGCCTTGCTGTCTGGGCTGCTGATCTGCCGTCGGTGCGGTCTACGAATGACCGCCCAGTACAACCAAAACGGCACCGCTCCGCGCTACGTATGTATCCACTTGGCCAGCGACTACGCTGGACCGGTCTGCCAGACGCTCAAGGCGGCGCCGCTTGATGCTCTGATAAGCCGGCTTGTGGTGGAGGCGCTCGAGCCGGCTGCGCTGGAGGTAAGCTTGCTGGCGGCCGGCGAGCTGGAACGCGAGCGCGCGGCGCTGGACGCTCAGTGGCGCCATCGGCTCGAACGAGCAGGCTACCAGGCGCAACGAGCCCGCCGGCAATTCGATGCCATAGAACCGGAGAACCGACTGGTGGGCCGTACTCTCGAACGCCAATGGGAGCAGGCGCTGGCCGAGCAGGCACGCCTGGCAGGGGACTATGAACGTTTCCAGCGTGACCAGCCGCGGAGCTTGACCGCAGCCGAAGTTGCAGGAATTCGCCAACTGGCACACGACTTACCCGGCGTCTGGGCAGCCGCCACTCAGGAAGAGCGACAAGCCCTGGTTCGCCTGCTGCTCGAACGGGTGTTGGTTGAAGTCATCGACAGCACGGAGCAAGTCCGCGTGAGCTGTCATTGGCACGGTGGCCACCAAACCTCGCACCAGCTGGTTCGACCGGTTGCTCGTCTCGACCAACTCAGCACTTACCACCAACTGACCGCCCGTGCAGCCGAGCTGCGGCGTGCTGGGAAGCGCCATGCAGCGATCGCGGAAATCCTCAACCAGGAAGGTTGGCGACCACCTAAGCGACGTGACACATTCACCGCGTTGATGGTTAAGCGTCTCCTCAGCAAAGTCGGAATCGTTGGGCACAAACGGCGACCTGTGGTCATTGAACGTCAGCCCGAGGAGTGGACGATTACCGAATTGGCTCGGCATCTCGCTATGCCAGAATCGACCCTCTACAGCTGGGTCCAGGAGGGACGTCTGCGCAGTCGAGCGGTTCGCCACCAGGGCACGACGTTCAAATTGGTGCACGCCGATGATGCCATGATTGCCGCCCTTAAGCTGGCTCGCGCGACTCCCCCGCCATGGCGTCGTCGGCCGCCGCCAATCGTCGTGGCGGGCTCTCCTGACCCTGTAGAAGTCTTGAGAGTCGCCATGCCTGGTCGATCTTAATTCCCCAGCGACGGCCGTACAGGCCGGTCAGTTGCTTGGCCGTGGCATCGGTGCTGCTGGCGGCCAGGCACCAGGCTTGCTTCATATCCGGATCCTGGACACAGACCACGCTTCCCACCCGGTAGCGATCGGCGGTGACCTCGGCGCCGCGCAGCACCCGGGCGCGTCCGCCGGCCTGCACCCAGTCGGCCGCGGTGCGCGTCTCACCGGTGGCGCTGGTCACGGTGATGTTGCCACGGAAGCGGATGACGTAGTCGAAATACAGCTCTTCGGTCAGCATCTTGTACAGTTTCTGATCGCCGAAGCCGCGGTCGGCCACGATGCACACCTTGACCCCCGCCGGCAGCAGCTCGGCCAGCCGGACCAGCACGCGATGCTCGTAGAAGCCGCGGCGCTCCTTGAGCGTGCTCTTGTCGACGGTCAGCCATACCAGGGGTGTCGAGCGACCGTGGTCGCTGATCAGGGCCAGCATGATGGTGGCCTGGTTGTCGGCGTCGAAGTCGGTCCAATCCATGGCCACCACGATGGAGCTGCGTGCGCCGATGACGAAGGGCACCCAGCGCACCAGAATATCGTCGACGCTGATGGCAGTATTGGAGAGCAATCGGTCGACCTGCTTGATCGCGTGCTTGGGCTTCAAACTACGCGCCGCGGCGAGGCCTTGGCCGATGGCACAGATAGCCAGGGAGCCGCTGTGCAACACGCCAAGCGTGGCGTCGCATAGAGAATTGACACGCTTGGCGTGAAGGTCCTGCTCCAGCAAGCCGCCAAGCAGGTCGCGAATTCCCTTGTACGAAACGCGCTCCCGGATGACCATGGGTAGCTCCCGAATTGGTGTCGGGAGGCAGACTCGCCGGTCTGCGGGGAGCGCGGAACTACTTTCGCGACTTCGCAAGGATCCATCATCTGCGGCGGCTTCACGATTCTTTTTGGAATCGCCTCTACGGTCGCCCGATTCTTTTATGTCATACGGAAAATGAGGGGATGTTTGAGGCCTTGGACGGCATCGGCACGAAACCCCGACTCATCCCAGAAATAGATCTCCGCCCCGGCGCGTTTCGCCCGCGCCGCCAGGCGCGGATAGGTGGTCTGCTTCCAGGCCTCAATCGCCTCTGGATCACGTTGGTAGGCGCGCATCAGCGGTTTTTGCGGCGTCAACCCCAGCTCCGCCAGCAGTTTGCCCACCGAGGCGAGGCTGACCTCGATGCCAAACCTGTCGGCAATCAACTGAGCGACGATTTGCCGGGTCCACAGACCAAAGTCGAAGCCGTGCTGCCGGGGATCCTTGCCGTTGATCCAGCGGAATACCTGCCGTTTTTGCTTCTTCGTCAATTTGGCAGGGCGACCGGTCCCCTTGCGTGAGCGGAGAGGGTCGCCGCGGCCGCCACGCTTCACCTTGTTCAGCCATTTGTAGATCGTCGTGCGGCAAAATCCATGGGACGCAATCACCGCACTGGGTGCCTCGCCCTCCTGCACTCGCTCGACCGCCATCCGCCGGATCTCCTCCAGCGTCTTATGGTCTAATGTCCTGCCGTCTCGAACCATGCTCCTGATATAGCAGGCAGCAAGGCAAAGTACAACTCGTTTTGTAGCCTAAGTTCCTGACCGATTAGTAAGCCGTGTGCAACGCCCAATCACGGCGAAGAAGGCCGGCTCTGCAGGATCTTGATGTAGTTCGCACGCTCATACGCGACGGGGTCCTTCAGCATCCGCTGACTCAGCCTGCCGCGCATATCCCGCAGCTCAGCGATTTCGTGAACCTTCATCCAGTCAGTGAGCCCGGCCAGCAGCATCTTCAAGTGACCGATACCGTGACGGAGCAGCGCGGATGTCGTCATCACGACATCGGCGCCGGCCAGTAGGTATTTTATCACTTCGGCGCTGCTGTCGACACCAGTGCTTGCAGCAAGCGACCCCGTGACTTGTCTGAATAAAACCCCAATCCACAGGAGCGGAAGCGGAATCTCAGCGGGCGTGCTCAGGTGAAGAGTAAGACGAACGTCCAGGTTGCCGAGATCGAGATCCGGCTGGTAGAATCGGTTAAACAGCACAAACCCCGCCGCTCCGGCCCGCTCCAGCATGCGTATCGTGTGTGCTGGCGCACTGAAATACGGACTGAGCTTCATCGAGACCGGGATCGACACCGCAGCCTTCACCGCGCCCAGAACCCGGATGTAGCGACCTTCGACTTCCTGCGCGGTAAGCGAAGGGTCGGCCGGTATGAAGAACACATTGAGCTCGATCGCGCTAGCTCCAGCCTGCTGCGCAAGGCGCGCATGATCGGTCCAACTGGCGCCAGTGACGCCATTCAGACTGGCGATCACCGGTATGGAAACTGCTTCACGGGCCTTCCGAATAATTTCCAGGGTCCTCATGCGGCTTGGCGCGATAACTGGCCGCCGACGGCAGGTAAGAGACCGCTTCGGCGAAGGCTCCCGGTCCGGTTGTCGTATAATGCTCGAGCCTTCCTGCCGCCTGCTCGATCTGCTCTTCGAAGAGCGATGGAAGCACGACCGCCGCACCTCCCGCGTCCTCAATTCGGCGAATATTGTCCAAATCCAGGGTCAATGGCGAGGCGGAAGCCACCATCGGGTTCTTCAATGTGAGACCGAGATAGCGTGTCGTCAGGTCCATGAGAGCATCCCCTTCCTGCTAGCGGCGGCTTGGATCTAGCGATCGTTCACCGCCGGCTACCTCAACCGCTCACACGGGTGGACGATCCCACTCGTCAGAACGTGCTCTGAGTTCCGAGGTATTTGTGGGCGCCAGCCATCCATCCCGCATTGCGCCAGATCAATGAATCCGCCTCGAGACGTGCCGGTGCATCCTAGCCGAATCGGCTGGCCATCGCCGTCTGTCGCATCTCCGTCAGCCGGGCCTGATCACCAGACACCTCAAAATGCTCTGACTATTGGATTCGCTGCTTATTCCGACCATGCGGGATCGCGCAGCGCGAAATCGACGTTAGCGGCGCGGTCACCGGTCAAGATCGGCTCACATCCAGCAGCGCTTCGCCGGCCCACGGCGAAGAACGCGGTGACTTGGCTCCGCGCCTCGCCGAGGGCAGGTTTAATAGATGATCATCCTCGCAATTCTGTCGCTGTGCACCTGGGTCTATCTGCTGGCCGCGCATGGCTGGTTCTGGCAGGCAGGCCCGATGCTGGCACCGGACCGCCCCGCCGAATCTCCCCCGGTCGCCGTTGTCGTGCCCGCGCGCGACGAGGCGCCGTTCATTGCGCAAAGCCTCGGCTCGCTGCTGGCGCAGGACTATGCGGGCGACTGGCGTGTCATCCTGGTGGATGACGGCAGCACGGACGGGACCGGTCCCACCGCCCGCGATCTGTGTGACCCTCGCCTCACTGTGCTGACCGGCGCACCGAGGCCGGCCGGCTGGACCGGCAAGCAGTGGGCGGTCAGCCAAGGCATCGCCGAAGGTGGTCCCGCTGAGTTTATCCTGCTGACCGATGCCGATATCGTGCATGAGAGGGGCCACCTCGCCGCCCTGATGGCACAGGCCGAACGCGCGGAGGCGGACCTGGTCTCCGGCATGGTGCGGCTTTCCTGCGACAGTGTGGCGGAGCGGACGTTGATCCCCGCCTTTGTGTTCTTCTTTCAGCTTCTCTACCCGTTCGCGTGGGTGAACGACCCGCGGCGCCGGACGGCTGCCGCGGCCGGTGGGACGATGCTGCTCCGCCGGCAAGCACTGGACCGAATCGGAGGAATTGAGGCGATAAGGGGTGCATTGATCGACGACGTGGCGTTGGCGGCCGAAGTGAAGCGGGGAGGGAGGATCTGGCTGGGTCACACTGCGCTGGCGCGCTCCATTCGCCCGTATCCCAGCGCTGCCGAGATCTGGCGTATGATAGCCCGCTCGGCCTACGTGCAGCTTCGTTGCTCGCCACTGCTGCTGGCCGGGTGCATCGCCGGGATGGCGCTGGTCTGGATCGTGCCGCCGCTGGCGGCGCTTGCGGGCCCGGGCGCGGCGAGGGGGGTCGGCGCGGCGGCTTGGCTCGGGCTCTCCTGGTCCTATCTGCCAAGCCTGCGGCGCTATGGCTTGTCGCCGTGGCGGGCGCCTTTCCTGCCGCTGGTGGCGGCGTTTTACATGGCCGCGACCATCGGCTCGGCCGTGAACCACCACCTCGGACGCGGAGTGGCCTGGAAGGGCCGGGCTTATCAGGGCGCTCGGGCATGAGCGGTGCCACCACCGTCGAGACTTGGTCCGGCAAGGACCGCGGCGACGAGAATTTCCCGGTCGGCTCGCTGCTGATCCGCCGCGACCTGCGCCGGCACGTGCATGCCTTCTACGCCTTCGCCCGCAACGCCGACGATATTGCCGACAGCCCGATCTTGGCGCCGGAGGACAAGGTCGCGCGTTTGGACGTGATGGAAGCGGTGCTGCTCGGCCGAGCCGAAGCAGGTTCGCCCAGCGCAGTACGGCTACGGGTGAGCCTGGAGGAGACCGGGGTCACGTCACGGCATTCGACCGATCTGTTGGTTGCGTTCCGGCAGGACGCCACCAAGCGGCGATACACAAGCTGGGAGGAGCTGGCGGAGTATTGCCGCTACTCAGCGATGCCCGTCGGCCGTCATGTGCTCGATTTGCATGGCGAGGACCGCGCCACGTGGGAACCGTCCGATGCGCTATGCACCGCGCTGCAAGTGCTCAACCATCTGCAGGATTCCACGAAGGACGTGGCGTCGCTCGATCGTTGCTATTTGCCGACCGAGCTGCTGACCCAGCACGGTGCGCGGATCGAGGACCTGCGGGGCGCGGCGGCGACACCCGCGCTGCGTCGCGTCTTCGACGCACTGCTCGACCGTGTCGATGCGCTGAACCGGACGGCAACCGGATTGCCCCGGCGCACGCAGAGCCGCCGATTGCGGCTGGAGACAGCGGTGATCGTCGGGCTCGCCCATAGGCTTGCCGGTCGGCTGCGCCGTGCCGATCCGGTTGCAGGCCGGGTGCGGTTGAGGGCGCCCGATGCCGCGATCAGCGTGCTGGCTGCACTGCGCTTCCTGCCGTGAGCGATCTGGCCGGCCGGGGCGACCTCGACGCGGTGGAGGCGATCGTGCGCGCGGCCGGCACCTCGTTCTATCGGGGGATGCGCATCCTGCCGCCCGACCGCCGGCAAGCGATGTTCGGCATTTACGCATTCTGCCGGATGGTCGATGACATCGCGGATGAGGCTGGCCCGCTTGCTGACAAGCTGGCGCGCCTCGGCGCGTGGCGGGAGCGCATTGCCGGGCTCTACCAGGGGAGTGAAGACGGGCCGGTGACGCGCGTGCTGCTGGCCGCGGTGCGGCGCTTCGACTTGCGTCAGGAGGATTTCCTGGCGGTGATCGACGGCATGCAGATGGACGCCGAGACGGCGATCGTCGCCCCGGATCTGGCGACGCTCGATCTCTATTGCGATCGGGTGGCTTCCGCGGTCGGGCGGCTATCGGTGCGTGCCTTCGGCGACCATTCGCCGGCCGCCGACCGGGTGGCGCATGCATTGGGGCGGGCGCTGCAGCTCACCAACATCCTCCGCGACCTTGCCGAGGATGCGGCGCGCGGGCGGCTTTACCTGCCGCGCGAATGGCTGGACGAGGCGGACGTTCCGCATGATCCGCACGCGGCCCTGGCGGCGCCGGGCCTGCCGGTCGTCTGCGCGCGCGTGGCGGCTCTGGCGCACGAGCATTTCCAGGCCGCCCGCGCCGCGATGCAGCTCTGCGACCGGCAGGCGATGCAGCCGGCCCGGCTCATGGGCGCCACGTACGCGGCGCTGTTGGGGCGGTTGGAACGGCGGGGATGGGAACGTCCGGATGCCCCGGTTGCTCTGTCGAAATGGCAGAAACTGTGGCTGGCGGCACGCTACTCAGTGGGGTGACTTTATCGTCATCCCTCACCGAATTGCTCGATCAAGGCGAACCAGAGGCGCCAGATCTCGTCATTCGTATCGACGGCCGTCTGGACCGGGACCAACTTGGAGGTCGGATCGACGCAGATATACTGTCCGTGGATTCCAATAAGCGCGAACCGCCGCCTCGTTCCGGGAAACAACCACACCAAGTAGCCATACCCGAGTGCCCTGGGGCCGGTTCTTCCCGGTGCGAGATACGCGTCGGAGGCTCGCACAGTCGTTGCGTCGATCATCCATTGTGTCGGAATGACTTGTTTGCCCTCCCATGCCCCATCATGGGCGAGCAGGCGTCCAAGGCGCGCGTAGTCGCGCAGCACGGCGTTGAAGAAGCCGTGTGCCACTTCAAAGCCTTGGGCATCCACAAGCCATGTGGCGTCCGCTTCCGTGCCGATCGCCCCCTATATCTTCTCGTGCAGATAGTCAGACGCCGATCGCTGTGTGGCGTAATGAAGGACCACGCCAAGCACATCGGGTTCAATGCCGGCATAATAGAATCTCGTTCCAGGCGCCGCAATCGGCCGGTTGAATTGCACGATGTTGTTGATCGTGCCTTTCGGGACGATTTCGGAACTGCGGACCATGTCGATCCACAGGCGATCCAGGTCGCGTCCGTCGTCCTTCTTTTCCCCGAACTCTACGCCCGAAGATATATGGAGCAGGTCGCGGATCAGCGTCTTGCCGTATTCGCTCCCCCTAAATCCAGGCACGTAGGTCTCCGAGGTGTCGTCGAGCGATCTGATGGCACCCTCTGATATTGCGATGCCGATCAACATGGCGACGATCGTCTTGGCCATCGATCTCGAATAGAACCGATCGGGATCGGTGCGTCTATACTTACTGATAATGTTCGAAGAGAATCTTGTTAGCCTTGGCGATCAGCAGGCCAGTCACCGGATCGCGTGCCAAATATTGAGCCGCTGAAAGCGAGGGGTCGGCGATCGGGAAGCGCTCTGCCACCCCATATCGCTGCCTCGTCAGAAGAATCTGTGGGCGACGTGGGGTTCCGGCAGCTTACCAAGTGCATGATACAAGGCGATTTCGGTGACGTGGAACGTACGGAACCCGTAGGATTTTCGCATGGTCAGTTTGGCCTTGTTGTTCAGACCCTCGACCACACCGCTGGAGAGCTGCTTCCTGGCGCGGAAGTAGTTCAGGATCAGCGCGCGGTGCGAGCGTAGCGTCCTGGCGATCTTCTTCATCGGCTCGATGCGGGAGCGCATGACCTGACCGCACCATTCATCCAGGAACTTGCCGGCCCAACTCGGCGAAGCATAGTCCCAGAACTGCTGGAAGTCCTCCTTCAGCAGATAGGCCCGTACGGTCCGCAGGTTGTAGCGCAGCAGATCGCGCAGGCGGAAGCGTTGATGCTCGGTCAGGTTGGCCTTGCGCTTGAGCACACACCAGCGGGTCTTCTTCAAGACTGGCTCATAGCCGTCCCGGGCCAGCCGGCGAGCCTCGGCGGCACGCACCTGGTCCAGCGCGGCATTCATCTTGGCGACAATATGGAAGCGATCGAGGATGTGGATGGCCTGGCTGCACCGCTCACGAATCACCCTCAGATAAGGCTGCCACATGTCCGAGCACACAAACTCGATCTGCCCAGCCAATGGTTCGCCGATCAGGGTGAAGAACTGCTCGAAGCTCTCCACCGTCCGTTCGCGACCGATCCATAGCAGGCGCGTGCACTGCTGCTCGATCTGATAGACCAGCGTCAGGTATTTGTGTCCCCTGGCATACTGGATCTCATCGACGCCGATCGCCACGATCGGCCCCAGTTGCCGGTGCTCGATCCCCCACTGCACGACATACTCGACCGACTGGCAGACCTTGTCCCAGGTGCTGCGAAACGACCCGGCGGTCTCCTGCCAGGACAGCTTCCTCGCCCAGTGCGCCAGGAACAGCATGTAGGCCTTGGTCAGCTGGTGCTTGCCGACACCCCAGGGGACCGCTTCGACCCGCACGCCGCAGGCCCGGCAATCGACCCGTCGCATGCAATAGAGGAACACCACCATGCAGCCCCAGAGGGGCACGAATTCGAACCGGCGTAGGCTCAGGTGATCATAGGCCGGCGCCGGCTTGCGACAGCCCGAGCACACCGGCCTCGAGCCGCGGCGGGGCCGCACGCTGATCTCGATGGTTCGGCTTTCGGCGCAATGTCGCGCCTTCTCGTAAACGAACCCAGGAAAGTGCTGGTAGTGGTTCAGCAAGGAGATCAGCCGCATGGCAGCGGGACCCAAAGGAGTTGCCGGCAGACGTGACAGCGTACCGGCGCAACGGGCTGCCGCCGATCCCTTGCAGACCTGTTGTCCGGACCTCGATCAGTGGCCTCGCAGCTGGGCGTATGAGGCGCGCGATATTCCGCCTGGCCGGCGGATGGTGGAATGCTTCGAGCCGTTCCTGCGCAACCTGCTGGCCTTGCAGTTATCACGCCAAACTTTGCGCCGACACCGCGACAACGTCTGGGCTCTCGGCGGTGAGGTCATCAGCCGATTGCAGATGGACAGCGACCTCCGGAGGCGGCCAATCAAGCAGGTCGTCCTCGCCGTCATCGGCGACGATGGCGGGCCGCTGCTCTCCTATGGTCAGTCCGACACCGCGCAGCGCTCCTTCGACACGACCTGCCGCAAGTTGTTCCGCTTCCTGACAGACCCTGAGATCAGCCGCGATGAGGCGTAAAGATGCCTGCCGTGGTGGCGGATGATATCTCCGCTTCTGCCGATGTGGCGGCTGTGGGGTTGTGGGCAACGCGCTTGCGTTGTCCACAAATCCACCAGCCGGGCCGGCTGAGTGATAAAACTAGCCCTCGGTATACCCCCGAAGCACCCACAGTTTCCGCTGACGAGCCATATCGCTCGGCATCCGGACCCGAAGGCGAAAAGACGGGGCCTTCGCCATCTTTAGGCGTCGGGCAACTTTGAGTCCCGTCGGCAGGTCCGTATGCAGCGGCCGCGGCGAGGCCTTTCATTGTCGCCCGGCGCGAGACAGATTGCGCCATATACGCCGTTATCCCTGGCGCAAAGCCTCCCTGATGGCTTTCGGCTCCCGCGCAATCGCTTGCAAATAGGCGGCGGCCGGCGCGCGGCGGCGCTGCTCCCAATTCTTCAAAGTTGGCAGCGGAATGCGGTAGGCCTCGGCAAAGCGCTGCTGTGACATGTGAAGCTGCTGCCGATGGCTCGCACGTCCGGCACCTCGACCACATGCACGCGCGCGCCAACCTTCTTGCCTTCGGCGAAGGCGGCAGCTTGAGGTGGTCGACGCTGAGCGGAACCCTCGGCAACCTCAAGTATATACGCCCATGGTGCCGTATTTCAACCATAAGCTGCGACACCATAAGCTGCGACGGCATCGCCGCTGGACGTGATACCAAAGTAGGCTACCGGCCCCCCTCTGCATAGAAACGCAAAAACATCGCCACTGCCGCGTCGACGACGAACTCCACCTCGCCGGGCCGCGGCGCGTCCAACAACGCCAGTTTCTGGCGCAGCACCAGCCTCGTCTGGCACAGCGTGAAGAACTGCTCGGCTGCGAAATCCGGGTCGGGGACGACCAGCCGTCCGCGGCGTGTCTCCTCGGCCAGCCAGTGGGACAACTGCTGGATCGCCCGCGCTGGTCCCGCCTCGAAGAAAGTGTGAGCCAGCTCGGGGAAACGGCCGACCTCCGAAATCACCACTCGATAGATCGTCCGCCCGACTGGCGAGATCATGAGCTCGACGAACCGCCGCCCGAGTGTATGCAGCACCACGTCGGGCTCCCCGTCATGATCCGCGCCGGCAAAGATCCAGGCCAGGTTGCGGCTACACTCCTGGCCGACATAGGCGGCGAACAGCGCCGCCTTGCTGGGGAAGTGATTGTACAGCGTGCCCTTGGAAACGTTCGCCTCGGCCGCGATGCGCGACATGCTGGCGCCCTCATAGCCGTCGGCCGCGAAGACACGCGCCGCGCCCTGCAGGATCTGCGCCCGCTTCTCGGGCGACAGCGCCTCCGCCACCGACATCGTGATCGAACTCTCTCCGGATCGTGCCGCTTGACCCTGGGTCAGTCCGTGGTAGGTGTCAACTCTGACCGAACCGTTCGGTCACCATTGCGTTCAGCCCCGAGGAGCATCGCCATGGATCGGGACTCGAACTACCGGGCAGGCTCCGAGGCTGGCGTCGAAGAAGCGCCCCGTCCGAACGCCGATGCGAGGTGGCAGGAGCCGGCTGGCGATCTCGACGTTCGGCAGCGCGATGCCGACCGGCTAGAGACCCCGGCGGTGCCACCCCCTGCGGCCGAACGACCGCGAGGGCGATTTCGCCGGTTGGGGCTAATCGCGACCGCTGTCGTGCTCGCCGCCCTGCTGATTGCTGGGGGTATCTCCTACTGGCTGAACGCCCGGCATTATGCCAGCACGACGGATGCACAGATCGACGGCAACGTCACCCAGATGGCCTCGCAGGTCGCCGGCCGCGTGATAGCCATCCGGTTTGCCGACAACCAGCACGTAAGCGCCGGGCAGACACTGATCGAGATCGACCCGCGCGACTATCGGGCCAAACTCGATGATGCGCTGGCGCAGCAGCAGAGCGCGAATGCCCAGGTGCAGCAGGCGAAGGCCCAGCTCGACGTGCAGCAGGCAAATCTCGACCAGGCGCAAGCCAACGTCGCGGTGGTGCAGGCCGACCTGATCCAGGCGCAGCAGGACTACAACCGCTTTCACCGGATCAACCCGGAGGCGGTCACGCGCCAGCAGATCGATCAAGCCGATGCTGCCTTCCACTCGCAGACGGCGAAGCTGACGGCGGCGAAACAGGCGGTCGAGGGCGCGCGGGCGCAGATCGAGTCGGCCAAGGGCCAAGTCGCCGCTGCCGAGGCCTCGCTCCACCAGGCTGAGGCCAACGTGGAAACAGCCCGGCTGCAGCTTTCCTACACCACGATCGCGGCGCCGGTCTCCGGGCGCGTCACTCACCGCACGGTGAATGTCGGCGATTACGTGCAGCCGGGCCAGGCGCTGTTCGCGCTGGTGCAGGACGATCTCTGGGTCACCGCCAATTTCAAGGAGACGGAGTTGGCCGATATGAAACCCGGCCAGCCTGTGACCATAACCGTTGATGCGGTGCCGGGCGTCACCCTCCCTGGCCGGGTCGATAGCTTCGAGAGCGGCACGGGCGCCGTGTTCAGCGCACTGCCCGCCGAGAACGCGACCGGCAACTGGGTGAAGGTAGTGCAGCGCCTACCAGTAAAGATCACCTTCGATGGCGACAGCTATCGGAAGTACTTCCTCGCCCCCGGCATGTCGGTCGAACCCAGCGTCAGGGTGCGCTGACACCGGAGGGGTGATGGCCGACTATCTACCCCGCTCGGCGGCCGGCGATCGCAGCCCGTGGCTGATCGCGGTTGTGGTATCGATCGCAACCTTCATGGAGGTGCTCGATACCACGATCGCCAATGTGGCGCTGCGCCACATCGCCGGCAGCCTGGCGATCAGCCTGGACGAGAGCACCTGGATCCTGACCAGCTATCTGATCTCAAATGCAATCGTCCTGCCGGTCAGCGGCTGGCTGGCTACCGTGATCGGGCGCAAGCGGTTCTACATGGGCTGTGTGGCGGCGTTTACCGCCGCCTCGTTGGCCTGCGCGATGGCGACCTCGCTGACCTGGATGGTGATCGCGCGCCTGTTGCAGGGTGCCGGCGGTGGTGGGCTGGCGCCGACCGAGCAGGCAATCTTCGCCGACACATTCCCGGTGCGGATGCGTGCCCAGGCCTTCGCGCTGTATGGCCTCACCGTCGTCGTCGCGCCGGCGATCGGGCCGGTGCTCGGCGGGTGGCTCACCGATAATTTGTCCTGGCACTGGGTGTTCCTGATCAACCTGCCGATGGGCCTGTTGTCGCTCACGCTGGTGCACTGGCTGGTGGCCGAGCCGCCGGCGCTGGCCGAGGACCGGCGGCGCATACTCAAGGGCGGGTTGAAGATCGACTACATCGGATTCGGGCTGGTGGCGGTCGGCTTCGGCACATTGCAGGTCGTGCTCGACCGCTTCGATATCGACGACGGTTTCGGTTCGAGCATGATCACCGAGCTCGCCCTGGTGTCCGGCGTCAGCCTGATCGCGTTGGTGATCCGCGAGCTGTCGATCGAACAGCCGATCGTGAACCTGCGGTTGTTCGCGCGTTCACGCGGTTTCGCCATCTCCTGCGGGCTGATGTTCCTGGTGGGCTTCCTGCTGATCAGCACAACGCAGCTTCTGCCGCAGCTCACCCAGACGCTGCTCAATTACGACGCCTATCAGGCCGGCATGACGCTCGGCATCGGCGGCGTGGTCACCTTTTTCGCGATGCCGGTGGCCGGAATCGTCACCGGTCGGCTGATCCAGCCGAAGTGGCTGATCCTGGTGGCGTTTGTTGGTACTGGCTGGGCGCTGATCTCGGCCTCCTCGCTCGACCTCGACATGTCGTTCTGGACGGTATCCTGGACCCGCGTCTTCCAGGTGATCTGGCTGCCGTTCCTGTTCATCCCGATGACTGCGGTTTCTTATATCGGCGTCCCGCCGGACAGGAACAACGAAGCCTCGGCGCTGATCAATCTGATGCGCAATCTCGGTGGCAGCGTTGGCGTGTCGTTCGTCAACACGCTGCTCGACTGGCGCACGCAATTCCACCACGCGCGGCTTGCCGAGGCGGTCACGCCGTACAACGGATACGGCTTCGGCCACTCGCTGACGCAGATCGCACAGGCCGTGCAGAGCCAGGCCAGCGTGATGAGCTACCTTGACATCTTCTGGCTGCTGGGTGTGATCGCGCTGTGCGTCTGGCCGCTGGCGTGTTTCCTGCCTCGGATGCCGAAGGGCACAGCGCTCGCTCACTAACCGGGGGAGGGGGATGCGAATTCGGGTGCTGGCGGGGACGACGGCGCTGCTGCTGGGCGGCTGCACGGTCGGGCCGAATTTCTCGCCACCCCATTGGGCTAACCCGGTGTCCTGGTTCTCCGGTCAGCCGATAGTCGAGCATCCCGAGCCGAGCGAGCCGGTGGCGATACCGATCGACGTCGATTGGTGGCACATTTTCCACGATCCGGAGCTGACTGCGCTGGAGCGGCAGGTCGCGGCAGACAATTTCGATGTGCGCACCGCGACCGTGCAGTTGGCCGAATTGCGCGCCCAGCTCGGCATCGCCCGCGCGCCCTTATTCCCCAATATCGGGGGCAATGCTTCCTACGAGCGTGAGAAGGCGAGCAATGTCGGCGTGTTCGCTTTGCCGACCGGCTCGGGATCGAGCTCGTCGACGGGCCAGTCCGCGAACGGCGCGTTCGGCAACACCGCGGGCGGCATTCCCAGCGCCAACATCCCGCCTTTCGACATCTACCAATATGGCTTCGACGCCTCCTGGGAGCTCGACCTCTGGGGCCAGGTGCGCCGCTCGGTCGAGTCCGCCCGAGCTAGCGTCGAGGCTTCCGCCGACGCCCGCCGCGCGGCATTGATCTCGAGTCTTGCCGAGGTGGCGCGTGATTATGTCGAGCTACGCGGCACCCAGGAGCAGCTCCGGATCGCCCGTGAGAACGTCAGTACGGCGGCGCAGGGCTTGCGGCTGACCCAGGAGCGGGCGGCGGCCGGCGTGACTACCGATCTCGACGTGGCGAATGCCTCCGCGCAGTTGCGCACGACCGCAGCGCAGATTCCAACGCTGCAGAACCAGGAGCACCAGCTCGTTAACGCGCTGAGCTTCCTGCTTGCCAAGCCGCCGAATGCGCTGGCAGCGGAACTGGAAACTCCGAAACCCGTTCCTCCTGTGCCACCGCGCGTGCCAGTGGGTCTTCCGTCGGGACTTGCCCGTCGGCGGCCAGACATACGCGAGGCCGAGGCCAATCTTCATGCCACCACGGCCAATATCGGTGTCGCTGTCGCGGCCTTCTATCCGCAGGTGACGCTGAACGGCAGCTTCGGCTTCCAGTCGCTGCAGTTCGGAAATTTATGGGAGTGGGTGGCGCGCCAGTATTCCCTTGGACCTGGTATTACCGTTCCGATCTTCGAGGGCGGCCAGCTTCGGGAAACTGTGGTGCTGCGCAAAGCACAACAGCAGCAAGCCGCGATCGCCTATGAGCGTACTGTCCTGCAGGCTTGGCACGACGTAGACAACGCGCTGGATGCCTATCGGCGCGAGCAGCAGCGGCGCGATCAGCTTATCCAGGCGGTCGACCAGAACCGGCGTGCGCTGGCGCTGGCGCAGAGCCGTTATCAGGAGGGCGTGTCGAACTTCCTCGACGTGCTGACCGCCGAGACCAACCTGCTCTCGACCGAGCTGCAGCTTGCCACCAGCACCACCAACGTCTCCGACAATCTGGTGTCGCTCTATCTGGCACTGGGTGGAGGGTGGGAGGACAGCTATCCCGTGGCTGCTGCCGGGAATGGAATGTAGGCTGGGTGGTGGCCAGACTGGCACGGAGGCACGTACTGCTTCTGGCGATCCTGGCCGGCGGATTGCCGGCGTCGGGAGGCCGGCAGCCTGGTCTCGCAGCGGAGACGCGGTACGTCTGCCGCAACCCGAGCAGCGGCGCGACCTGGGACATCGAGGTCGATGACGAGCACTCGCTGGCCGATTCGTACCCGGCGCGGATCACAGATGATAGTATCACGTGGCACGATACGCGTCACGGCGGCTTCTACGAGCTGGATCGCCGCACAGGTGCGCTGACGGTGCGGTATGCGTCGAGCACGGGCGGGTATGCCCTGCATGACGTCTGTGAGGCAGCGCGCTAATGAATGCCACATTCAAAAGCTGAACCTAGCGCGGTAGTCTTGCGGAGTGACCGCCAGCACGCGCAGGAAGCTGCAGCGCATCGTCTCCTCGGAACCGAAGCCGCAACGCCGCGAGATCCGCTTGACCGGCAGGCGTGATTCCGACAGCAGTCGGCGCGCCGCCTCCACCCTCAGCCGCTCGACAGCCCGGCCTGGCGTCATCCCGGTTGCCTCGGCATAGCGCCGGCTGAAACTACGTTCGCTCATCCCGGCCTGACCAGCCAGGACCGGAAGCGAAATATCGTCGGACAAATGCTCGTTGATCCAGTTATGGAGCGCCCCGAACTTGTCCTCTGCCGTTTGCAGGGACAAAGCGGCGCTGAACTGCGCCTGCCCGCCCGGACGCTTGAGGAAGACAACAAGGTAGCGAGCCACGGCCAGCGCAATGGTACGGCCCAGGTCCTGTTCCACGAGCGCCAGTGCCAGATCGATGCCGGCCGTCACCCCTGCCGAGGTCCACACCGGGCCATCGCGCACGAAGATCGGATCAGGCTCGACACGCACGGCGGGGAAGCGCCGGGCAAGCTCCGCGCATAATGACCAATGGGTCGCCGCCCGCCGGCCGTCCAGCAATCCTGAAGCGGCCAATAGGAACGCCCCGGTGCAGACGGAGGCGACGCGACGTGCCTGCCTCGCTCGTTCCCGCACCCAATCGACCAGCACCGGGTCCGCGGCCGCCGCTTCGACGCCCTGGCCGCCCGCCACGATCAGCGTATCCAATGCCGCTCCGACGGGCGGGAGTGGATCCGCCGCGAGCCCCAGCCCGGCCGAGGCAGTAATGCCCTGGCCGCCTTGCGCCACGACACGAAGCGCGTAGGGCGGCATTCCCCCTGCTTCGGCGGCAAGATCGTTGGCGGATGCGAACACCTGAAGCGGTCCCGAGACGTCCAGCAACTGCACCGACGGGAAGGCGAGCACTTCGATGACGCGGACGGCGTCTGGCGGAAAGCGAGGGGACTTTGGCATTCCGCCAGACCGTGCCCTTGTAGATTCGCCTTGTCTATCCCTGACCACCAACGAGGAGATGCACGTGATCCCGCATGACACCCACCTGCATATCGGCTCTCTGCTGTTCGACGGATTGGATCAGATGGATCTGACAGGACCGTTCGAGGTGCTGTCACGTATCCCGAACGCGACCTGTCGCATCTACGGCAAGGTGACCGCCCCCGTTCGGGATCGGAATGGCTTGACGCTGACGCCGGACGCGACCCTGGCGGAAGCCCCCCGTCGATGTCCTTCATGTGCCGGGCGGCTTCGGGCAGGAAGCCTTGATGGAGGATGCGGAGGTGCTCGCCTGGATCCGGCAGCACGCGGCAAGCGCGCGTGGCATTTTGTCTGTGTGCACAGGCGCTCTGCTGTGTGGCGCGGCCGGCCTGCTCAAGGGACGCCGGGCGACGACGCACTGGGCTTCGTTTCACCTGTTGCCGTTCTTCGGTGCGATTCCGGTGAACGAACGGGTGGTCGTGGACGGAAACTGGGTCTTTGCCGCGGGCGTTACGGCTGGGATCGACGGCGCCTTGCGTCTCGCGGCCGAGCTGCGCGGCAATGAGGCCGCGCAGCTCATCCAGCTTAACATGGCATATGCGCCGGAGCCGCCCTTCGACAGCGGCAAGCCCGAGACCGCTCCGCCCGCGATACTGGAACAGGCACGGCAATCCATGTGTGGCATCACGGCGCAGCGGGAGGCGACCGCTCGGCGTGTGGCGGCCAACCTCGGGATCGCCGTTTCCGTCGCGGCCGTTGAATGAGGCCGTCACTCAACCAAAACGAATAGCTCAGTCACGCGAGGCTGTTTGGCGGGAAACGAGGGATGATTGGCATTCCTATGGAAGCCTGCTCCCCCACATTGCCTCTCGTGACGGTCGTCGCGACGCGACCCTGACCTTTACCGTACTCTTGTGGAATAGGAGCGATCCATGGACCTGACACATATCCACGCCTTCACCGCTGCGATGCAGCGCAAAGACCTGGACAGCATGCTGATTCACATGGCTGACGACGTTATCCTCAACACTCCGCTCGTCGCTGAGCCTTTCACGGGCAAGGCAGCAATACGATCAGTCGTCGGACCGCTGCTTGGCGTGGTTGATACGTTCGACTTCCACGAAATCATGCAGGGTCCTGAGCATGTATCTTCGTTCTTCAGGGTTACGGTCGGTTCGATCGAACTGGATGGTATGGACTATTGGCGCATCAACGAAGCAGGCTTGATTCAGGAGATGACGGTCCTGTGGCGTCCCCTCCCGGCAGCGGCGGAGGTACAGCGCAAGTTAGCGCCTGCTGACGGCAAGCCGGACTAGGGCACGGTAACGTCGCCGGCGACTTCGTTGGCTTTCGCCGGCGGACGTTCCGTTGGTACGACCACCAGATCATGCTTGGCTCCGCTGCGCACGACTTCGACGGTCAGCTTCTGCCCAATCCGGCCGGCATCGAGAATGCGAATGACGTTGTCCACGCCGGTGATGCGGACGCCGTCGACTGATATAATCATATCACCATCGGCCAGTCCGCCATGTGCCGCCGGGCCTACCGGGTCCAGCGAGGCAATGAGCGCACCCGAGGTCTGATTCAGTCCGGCTGCATAAGCGATGCGCCGAGGAAGCGGTGCGGTCTGCGCGGCGATGCCAATCGAGGCCCGCCGAACCCGGCCGTGAGCCAGGAGCTCGACCAACACGAATTGCGCCGTGTTGCTGGCGACAGCGAAACACAGCCCCTGTGTGCCCATGATGATGGCTGTGTTGATACCGATGATCTCGCCTTTTGAATCCAGTAGCGGTCCGCCGGAGTTGCCTGGATTCAGCGCCGCATCGGTCTGGATGATGTCCTCGATCAGCCGACCGGTATGCGATCGCAGCGACCGTCCGACGGCCGAGACAATCCCGGCGGTTGCGGTCGACTTAAAGCCGAGCGGATTGCCGATGGCGACAACGAGCTGGCCGCGCCGCACCGCCTTCGAGTTTCCCAGCCGCGCCGCGGTCATCGCGGTCTGGCTGTCGGCACGGAGCAGGGCAATGTCGCTATCGGGATCCTCGCCGAGGAGCTCCGCGGTGAGCGTACGCCCTTCGGGCGTTGCGACGCGGAGCCGTCGGGCACCTCCGACGACGTGGCTGTTGGTAATGATCAGGCCATCGGGCGTGATAACGACGCCTGAACCGATACCGCCGCGCTGATCCGGCCGCCCGGCGCGCGAAACCTCGACGCGCACCACCGCGGGCCCGACCCGGTCGATGATGCCCGATACTGTGCGCGAGTAGGCATCGAGGAGAGTTGCATCCGAGGCGGGCTCGAGCGTGGGCGAAGATACGTCGGGACGGTCATCGGATTGGTCGAGGAGGAAGAGGGGGCCGGTGTCGAGCATGGCAGTGAGATGGGAGCGTAAGATCTCGGCATGAAGTAGGAGATCGCCGCATAGCCGGATTGACCCACTCGCCGGAACAGCGCCGAATCAGGCCGGCGGGGCTAGCCGTTGGCCGGCCCCGTGCGTGCTTGTGTGGGTCCGTAGTGCCTCACTGGCATGGCCCCCTCCCGCAAGGGGAGGGGGCACTCGCTAGGGTGGGCCGGTGCAGGCGGGCGCTGGGGATTGCGGGGCCGGCGCCGGCCATGCGGGAAACACGATGATGGGCTGTCCGGCGATGGGAACGGGGCTGAAGCTAGAACTGCCGCTGGGACTGGGGCTGCCGGTGAGAACGGCAGAGCGCCGCTTGCGTTGGTTCGGGAGCGCGAGAGTGGCGAGATTGCCGCCGTACTCGATGAGAGCGAGGCACAGTTCGTCCCACGTCGCACGATTCATCTGCCCGGGCACGATGCCGAGATCGAGGCAGATCTCGACGAGGACGGCGCCGATCGGGCGGCGGCGGTCCTTGGCGAGGATTTCCTCGGGCGTGGGCAGGCGGGCGAGGCACGGATCCTCGGCCGGGGCGGCCGGCGGGGCGGCCGGCTTGGCGGCGCGCGGCTTGCGTGGGGACGGCAGGCGGATGGCCGTAGGCTTCAGGTCCCGGCCACGGGCGGCGCGCCGACTGAGCCTGGCTTCGAGCGCGGCGGCGCGGAGCAGACCGCGGGTGATGCGGGCGAGGATCAGCGCGAGATCGCCGGCACCGAAGATTGTGGCGAGGAAGGCGAAGCAGGGGAGGACATGCGGGTCGGCGGTGTGCTGGCGCAGCGTCTCGGCGAGATTCTTGCCGTAGGCGATGAACGTGCGGACGAGGCCGAGGACCTGGCCGATGCGCGCCGGCACAGCCCGATGGGGATCGGGTTGGGCGGCGGTGACCGGGGCGGCGGCGGCGTCGAACATGAACGGAACAAGAACACGGAACGCGGACGATGTCAAGGAATATTTTCAGGGGGGGTCCAGCAGGGAATTTTTCAGGGGCGCGCCCCGCGTGGGGGTGGGATCGGGGTGCGCGAGGCGGGACGGCGGCGGAGCACGGCTGTGCGGTTTAATTTTCGCCGGACGAGGCGCAAGCTTGATTTGCCTCGCTCGCCAACCACCCCCGCCGGCCCGGGGCTGTACCCCCAAGCCGCTGTTGTCTCCCGCCGCCAGTCGCGAAAGCGTCGCTGTACCGGCATAGCTCTGTCGGCGTCGCTCTGCTGCCAACGTCGCAATCGTGGTGCATGTCGGCGCAAGGTAGAAATGTCGTGCGGCGTGCAAAGTAGAAATGTCACCCCTTGGCGGCGATAGGCACGCCGGGCCCTGCTAAACCAAAAGCCCAGGCGCATGGCACAAGAGTTGTCTTGAGCGTTCACCCTTGTCCGGCGCAGGATAAGCAACGTCCTTCTGAAGGGGCAGCAAACATGTTCAGCAGACAGGCGAAGGTGATTTGTGACGCAAAGGGGCGTCTGATCAAGACGACGGCCCGTGGTTACCAGGTTCTCCGGGACCCGGCTCTCAACAAGGGCACGGCCTTCAGCGCGGCCGAACGCCGTGCCCTTGGTCTGGATGGTCTGCTGCCGCCCCTCGTGACGACGGAACTGGAGCCCCAGCTCGAGCGGGCCTATGCGGCCTATCGCGCCGCGCCGACGGACCTCGCCAAGCACATCTATATGTGGCGGCTCCACGACAATAACGTCACGCTCTTTTACGCGCTGCTCCAGCGGCACATGCTGGAAATTCTGCCCGTGGTGTACGATCCGGAGGTGGGCGAGGCGATCGAGAATTACAGCGAGGTGATGACCCGCCCGCGCGGCGTGTTCCTCAGCATCGACGATCCCGACAGCGTGGAAAAGAAGCTCGCGAACTTCGGAGCCGCGCCAGACGACATCGATCTGCTGGTGGCCAGCGACGCGGAGGAAATCCTCGGCATTGGCGACTGGGGTTCGAACGGCATCGACATTTCCATTGGCAAACTCGCAGTCTACACGGCCGCGGCCGGTGTCGATCCGCACAGGGCTGAACGATCCGCTCTATGTGGGCTACCGGCACGGGCGCATCCGCGGCAAGGCGTATGACGACTTCATCGACGCCTATGTGACCGCGGCGACCAAGCTGTTCCCCAGCGCCATGCTCCACTGGGAGGACTTCGGATCCACCAATTGCCGCCGCATCCTCGGCTGGTACCGGGACAAGGTCCCGACCTTCAATGACGACATGCAGGGCACTGGTGCCATCGTGCTGGCGGGGCTGCTCAATGCCGTGGCGCGCACGGGCGGGAGCTGGACCGAGCAGCGGCTCGTCGTTTTCGGTGCGGGGACGGCCGGCGTCGGGATCGCCGACCAGATCAGGGACCAGATGGTTCGTCATGGCTTGTCAAAGGAAGACGCCACGCGGCGCATCTGGCTCGTGGATCTGCCCGGCCTGCTGACGGCCGACATGACCGACGGTCTGCTCGACTTCCAACGGCCCTATGCGCGGCCGCGGGAGGAAGTCGCCGGCCTCGCCCGTACGCCTTGCGCGCCGATCGCGGCGGCGGAGACCCGCTGGCCGGCCATGTCGGCGCTCAGGACGGCTGCGCCCGCCAAATCCGGCATTATCGATCTTGCGACCACCGTCTCCACCGTGAAGCCCACCATCCTGATTGGCACCTCGACCACGCCGCAGCAATTCACCAAGGACATTGTCCACACCATGGCGTTGCATGTGGAGCACCCGATCATCTTCCCTCTGTCCAACCCGACCGTGCTGCATGAGGCCACGCCTGCGCAGTTGATCGAATGGACCGAGGGCAAGGTTCTGGTCGCCACCGGCGCGCCCTTCGACGATGTCGAATATGGCGGTGTGACCTACAAGATCGGCCAAGCGAACAATGCGGTGCTGTATCCGGGTCTCGGCTTCGGTGTCATCGTCTCCCGCGCGGCGAAGGTGAGCGACGAGATGATCTTCGCCGCCGCCCAGGCGGTGGCGAGCCAAGCCACGGATACCGCGCCGGGCGCCTCGCTGCTGCCGTCGAATGCGGATCTGCGCATCACGTCGAGCACCGTGGCCGTGGAGGTGGCCCGGACGGCCATCGCTCAAGGACTCGCGCGCGCTTCGATCGACGACCCTGTTGAGGCGGTGCGGTCGGCGCAGTGGTGGCCGGTATACTGCCCTGTCGAAGCGGTGTAGGGCGAGCAAGCCAGCTGTGGGTGTCCCTCGCGGTAGCTGATGCCTCGAGTTAGACCGGACAGCCGCAGCACAAGGCCGGCCATGACGAAGCTCGCCGCCGCCAGCCGAGCGTCGTTCTTTTCGGCGTACGGCCTACTCGCCGGCCGCGACGCCAGCCCCTGCGGGCAGGCCCCCAGCCCGCTGGCCATCGCCGTCGAGGGCATACGCCTCCTCCCCATGCACGGCGTCATCGCCGACCAGCAGCGTCGCCTCGTCCATACGCAGCGCGACGAACAGAGAGACGACCTTCAGGATGACATAGGTCCCAACCACGTTCACGGCGATGATGAACAGCGCTGCATAGAGCTGCAGCATGAACTGGTGGGGATTGCCGTAGAGCAGGCCGGTTACGTTGACCCCCGGCGCATCCTTCTCGGTGCCGATATATTCGAGCATGGCGGGATTACCCAGGATGCCGACCAGCAGCCCACCGAGCAGCCCGGCCACGCCGTGCGTGGAGAACACCGCCAGCGTGTCATCGACCTTGTGCATCAAGGTCGATTTCTGCAGCACGTTCATGCTGAACCAGGGAATGATGCCGGCGCAGATGCCGATGATGATGGCGCCCCAGCCGTTCACGTAACCGGCACCAGGTGTGATCGCCACCAGCCCGGCAATCATGCCGTTGATCGCGCCGACCACCGACGGCTTGCCATACACCATCGAATCGATAATCGTCCAGACCAGCAGGCCGGTCGCTGTGGCGATGTTGGTGTTCAGCACGGCAGCGGCCGCGTCGGCATTGGCGAAATACGGATCGCCGCCGTTGAACCCGTTCCAGCCCAGCCACAGAATGCCGGCTCCGGCCAGCGCCATCAGAAGATTGTTCGGTGGGAATGAATCGCGGTCGCGTTGCAGCCGCGGGCCGATCACCGCGGCGGCCACGAAGCCCGAGGTGCCGGCCGCGAGATGGATCACGTAGCCGCCGGAGAAGTCGACCGCGCCCATGCTGGCGAGCCAACCGCCGCCCCACAGGCTGAATGCGCCCACCGTATAGACGAACGTCATCCAGAGTGGGACGAACAGCACCCAGGCTTTGAAGTTCATGCGCCCGATCAGCGAGCCGGCCAGAATGATCACGGTGATCGCGGCGAAGACGAACTGGAAGAAGGTCATCGTCGCCATGGGGAAGGCCAGTTCCGGCATGCCGGATGCGGCCGCCGGCACGCTCGCCTGGCCGGTCTCGAACAACGCGCCGAGCGCGGGCATCGGCACGCCCAGGAATGGCAGCAATTGCGGGCCGAAGGCCATGTTGTAGGCGAACAGCACCCAGACCAGCAGCACCGCGGCGAAGGCGTACATCGCCATGAAGGCGGAGTTGATCGCCCATTTCTTCTTGACGATGCCGCCGTAGAGCACGACCAGGCCTGGAATGCTCTGCAGGCCGACGAATGTGGCGGCTGCGAGCTGCCAGGCGTTATCGCCGGAATCGAGCCACTTTGGAGATGGGACGAGCATGCGGGACCTCCCCGAGGTCAGGGTTATTTCGGGAAGGGTTGAGCAAAAACCGTGCCTTTGCTCGAATCAGGCGCCAAAACACCGTCGCGAGTGCCTGAGGACGCGCACACTTGCTCGGATGTCCGCTGTCCTGACTAAACAGTACGCTGTGTGCGGTCGGCGTTGGCTAAGCTTTCAGCACCGTGCGGTTTCTGGCCGGTACGCCGATCGTCTCAAGAGGCACGAAGTCCCGCCAGCGCCCCGTCGATTCAGGCTGCTCGGCATAGGTGCCGAGTTGATCCGCGGCTTTGCCGATCAGATCGGCAAGCTTCAGCCCCCGCCGTGAAAGCAATTCATCCAGTTCATCGATCATGCGGGTGAGTGCAGCGAATCCCTCATGCATGACGACCGATAGGGCCTCGGTCGCCCAGGCGCCGGCCAATGCCAGCCGCGCCACGTCGGCGCCGGTTCGAGCGCCGTTGGTGCCGAGCAGCGGAAACTCGCCGCCGACGGCGCGGCGGCTCAGTGCGAGATTGCGGCAGACGATCGGCAGCGCCCAGGCGCCGCCATAGGCGCCCGACGTGCCCAGCACCGGCACCAGCGCGTCGAGATCGGGAACCATCGCCATGAACCGGCCCATCATCACCACCGCATCCGCACCCGCTTGCGACGCTGCCAGCGCCAGCGCCGGAAGATTGGCCGACAGGCCGGTGAGCTTGATCCAGAGCTGCATGTGCGGTGTCGCCGCCCGCACGCGCCGGACCAGCGCGCCGAGGCTGGCCGGATCCGTTTCCTGGGCGATCGCGCCCGGTGCCGCCTCAGTGGCGTGCGGTGCACCGACATTCAGCTCGAACACGCGCAACCCGGCTTTGCGAGCGAGGTGGGCCAAGCGCTCGGCGCCCTCTGCGGTGCCAAGAACGACGCTGGCGGCGACGAAGCGCCCTGTGCGCTGAGCCTCTCGATCGAGTCCGGCGATTGCGCCGAACCACTCCGACGCGTCCCGCTGCGCGAGGCCGGAGCGGCAGAACAGCGACACGCCGGCCTTCGCCGGCCGGTGATCGACGGTCAGAAAGGTGTAGTCCGCGCGGTCGAGCTGGCTGGCCGCTGCTGCCTGCTCGTTCACTGACTTGGCCACGACTCCGGCGGCGCCCGCATCCAGGGCCGCACGGATGCCGGACTCGGTCATTACCGGCTCGCCGGATCCGCAGATGACGGGGTTGGGCAGTGCCAGGCTGCCGATCCGTGTGGCGATGCGCTCGTTCACCCCGCCGCCCTCACATCGGCTGGCGTGGTTGTCAATCGTCGATTTCCACCTCTCCCGCGCGCGGGAGAGGTGGTCGTGCAAAAGCGCGGCGGGTGACGGTTCGCCGGCGAGGCCCTCACCCGGTTCGCTTCGCGAACCGACCTCTCCCGCAAGCGGGAGAGGTGGAAATTGGGCTCCGCCTGTGCGCCAATTGGGGTCGGATGGGACGGGAGACGCAAGCGATGAACGAGGCGGCGCAGCGGATGACGACCGGTGAGGCGACCGTAGCGGCGCTCGCTGCGAACGGGATCGACACTGTCTTCTGCCTTCCTGGCGTGCAGAACGACTATCTGTTCGATGCTCTGCACAAGGCCCAGGACCGCATCCGTCCAATCCACACCAGGCACGAGCAGGGCGCCGCCTACATGGCGCTCGGCGCGGCAATGGCGAGCGGGCGCCCGTCCGCTTATGCCGTGGTACCGGGACCGGGTTTCCTCAATACCACTGCCGCACTCTGCACCGCCTATGCGGTGAACGCGCCGGTGCTGGCGCTGGTCGGCCAGATCGCCGCGGCGACGATCGGGCGTGGCCTCGGGCAGTTGCACGAGATACCGGACCAGCTTGCGGTGATGCGCGGGTTGACCAAATGGGCCGACCGCATTCGCGCGCCATACGAAGCACCCGCCAAGATCAACGAGGCATTCCGCCAAATGCGTTCGGGCCGCCAACGGCCGGCAGCGATCGAGTGCCCGATTGAACGTCTGGTCACGCGCTGCGCCGGTCATCCTTCGCGGCCCCGCGGAGCCGGACACTGCGCCGGTCGATACCGATGCTGCAGTCCGCGCCGCGAAACTGCTGGGCGAATCGTCGCGACCGCTGATTATCGTCGGCGGCGGCGCGCAGGATGCCAGCGCCGAGGTCACCGAGCTCGCTGAGATCCTGCAGGCGCCGGTGGTGGCGCATCGCATGGGTCAGGGGGTGGTGGATCGGCGTAATCCGCTCGCCGTCAATACGCTGGCCGGCTGGCGGTTCTGGGAACATGCCGACGTGGTGCTGGCCGTCGGCACGCGGCTGGCGACGCCGCTGCTGCAATGGGGCACCGACGAGCAGTTGCAGGTGATCCGCATCGACGCCGACCCGGAGGAGATCGACCGCATCGCCCGCCCGGCAATCGGCATCGTCGGCGATGCCGCGCCGGTGTTGCGAGCGGTCCTGGATGCGCTCCCGCAGCACAACCGCAGACGGGAGTCGCGGCGGGACGAGCTGCTCGGTCTGCACGCCGAAACGGACCGTCAGCTTGCGTTCCTCGAGCCGCAGATCGGTTATCTGAAGGCGATCCGTGCCGAGTTGCCGGAGGACGGGATCTTCGTCGATGAGCTGACCCAACTCGGTTACGTGGGCCGGATGACGTTCCCGGTCTATCGTCCACGCACCTTCCTCTCGCCTGGTTACCAGGGGACGCTGGGTTGGGGTGTGGCGACGGCGCTCGGTGTGAAGGCGGCGCGGCCGGATGTGCCGGTGGTCGCGGTGTCCGGCGACGGCGGCTTCCTGTTCACCGCACAGGAGCTGGCGACCGCGGTGCAGTTCCGCATTCCCATCGTGGTCGTGCTGGTGAACGACGGGGCGTATGGGAATGTGCGCCGCATCCAGGCCGATCAGTTCGGCAACCGGCTGATCGGCTGCGACCTGCACAATCCGGATTTCCAGAAATTCGTCGAGAGCTTCGGCGCGCTGGCGCTGCGGGCGACCTCGCCCGAGATGTTGCGCGAGGCACTGCGAACGGCCCTTCGCGCCGACGTGCCGGCGGTGATCGAGATCCCCGCTGGGCCGATGCCTGATCCGTGGCGCGTCACCCGGCCGCCACGGAATCGGCCGCGCAAGGCTTGACCACGGAGCGGCGAGCCGCCTGCACTTCCCTCCCCGTAACGACCAGCGGCGCGCACCCCTGCGCCTCCCAACGCAGCGTCGCAAAGTCGGCATAGAGCGCCACCACGCCGCCGCCATTGGCGAAATTCGCCCGGTCCCCCGCCTCCAGATAACTCTCCGCCGCCAGCCCCTCGGCCAGCAGCACTGCATGCCGCGGCAATTCCACGTGGTAGTACGTGACCTCCTCGCAGGCCACTTGCACGATCGCCACCCCGTCGATCAGGTGCTTCACCGGGATCAGCACGCCTTCCAGAAACAGCGCATGGTCGGGGGAGAGCCACACATCCCGCTCCGGCCGCCCCGGCCCGAAGGCCCCCGCCGCCACCCGCACCGGCCAGACCGAGCGTGGCCTCGGATGCCGCCCGCACAGCACGTGCCGTTGCCCCACCCACACCACCGGCGCCCAGCCCTCCTCGCCCAGCACGCGCACCAGATCGCCCGGACGCAGCGCCTCCACCGCCACCTCGCCGCGCTCCGCCGCGATCCGCGTGCCGGCGGCAAAGCACGGCGCGTCACCGATGGTGCCGTTGCTCACCACCTCCAGCGCCGCCAGATCACCCGTCGTGATCCCCGCCAACACCGCCAGCGTGCCGAGCACGCCGCCGCTCTGCCCCGCTCCGGCATACAGCGTCAGCACCCCGTCCGACCCGCCGGTCCCCGCCGCATACGCGTCGCTGCCCACCGCGGTGCCCGCCAGCACGATCGAGTCCAGCGTGCCGAAATTGTCCAACACGCCACCGAACGCGCCGAGCGTGCCGATGCTCAGCACCGCCGCCAGCGTGTCGTTGTTGAACGACACCTGCTCGGTGTCCGCCACCGAGCCGGCATTGACCACCAGGTCGCCGCCGTCATCCACCGCCAGCGTGCCGGTGCCGTTGATTAGCGTGCCGACATTCATCTCGTAGGTGCCGCTCTGGGCGTAATACACGCCGTCATTGGTCAGCGTGTCGGTGACGTCGAGCGTGCCGGCGCCGCCGACGGTGCCATGGTTGGTGAGGTTGGCGGGGTCGATCACGCCGCCGAACTGCGCGAGTTGGCCGGAGGCGCCGATGTTGAGATTGCCGGCCACCGACAGGGTGGTGCTGCCCACCCCCATGATCAGCACGCCGGTGCCGGCCTCGCCGATGTCGAGATCGCCGGAGAGGGAGAGGGCGCTGTTGGGGCCCTCGATGTCGAGGACGCCGGAGGCGCCGGCATCGAGGCCGATGGTGCCGGAGCCGGCGGCGATGGTGGCGCCGTCGCTGATCGCCACGTCGCCGATGCCGGCGGCGCCGACGAGGAATTGGGTGCTGAGGGAGAGGAGGCTGGCGGTGCCAGAGGCGGACAGGTCGCCGACGCCTGCGGTGGTGTTGCCGAGGGCGAGTGTGGTGGCGCTGACGCTGCCGCCGGCGGTGATGGCGAGCGAGCCGGCGGTGAGGTCGCCGACCACCAGGCTGCCGCCGATGCTCCAGGTGGAGTTGGGGCCGGTCACGGTGGCGGAGGAGCCGTCGCTGCCGGGGTCGGCGGCGATGTCGGCGGCGGGGCCGGTGTAGCCGGAGGCCGGGAGGTTGGTGGTGACCGTGCCGCCGGCGGTGACGAACAGGGCGCCGAGGCCGCTGCCGCCGACCACGAAGGGGCCGGCGTTGTCGAGCACCGAGCCGGTGCCGGTCACTGTGACGTTGCCCGATCCGCCGGTTGCCGTGCCGAGCGCTATGCCGCCGGCCGCCGCCGTGCCGCCGGTGGAGGAGAACGTGCCGGCATTCTCGACCAGCAGGCTGCTGCTGCCGGCAACGCCGAGGGAGAGGGGGCTGCCCTGCGTGTCCAGAGCGTTGCCGGACCCGCTGACGGTGATGAGGGCATTGGCTCCCGCTGTGACACCTAGCTCGATGTCGGAGCCACTGAGCACCAGCGTGCCGCCCTGCGGGGCAATCGTGCCGTTGACCGTCTCGGCGCCCAGCAGGGTCCCGAACCCGGTGATGTCGCCTTGTGCGTCAATGGTCACCGGATCGGTGGCGATCACCCCGCCATCGAGCAGGACGGTGCTTCCCGCCGTTGCCTCGAGACTATCGATGGTAACGGTGCCAGTCGCTTCCATAGTCCCGGGACCACTGACGGTCAGGCTGCCGATCGTGCCGCCGGGAGCGATGCTCGGATCGATCAGGAGCTGATCCAGCGAGACCATGGCGCCAAACACGGGGGCAACAATGGCGGTCCCGCTGTTGAGGTCGATACTCGCCTGATAGAGCACGATCTCGGTACTGGTGCCGGAGACCGGAACCGTAAGGAAGCCGTCACCGCTATCGCTGCCGATGAGATCGAGCGTGCCGAGGGCGGTACTGCCATCCTGCAGCACCAGGCCGGAATTGGTGTTGTCCACCGCAGTTACCGTACCGGCGACGATGATCGTATCGGTGCTATCGAAACCTCTAATCACCCCGACGATTTGCGTGCCTGCCTGAAGATCGAACGTCACCACGGCGCCGGTACCGGCGAACTCGATCGTGCCGCCAGCGGTGGCACCTCCGGCCAGAATCAGAGCGCTGCCCTGATTGAGTTCGATCGGCACACTCAGCGGAGCATCAAGGGTCAGCGCGAGATTGCCCGGCACCACCACCAGACCAGGCCCGGTAAATGCCCAATCAAGCTCCGCCGGTACCGGAGGCGCCCCCACAGTCAGGGTTGCGCCGCCGAGCAGCACACTGCCGAAGCCGACGGGACTGCTGATCGTCTGGGAGAATCCGTTAAGGTCGAGCGTGCCGTCAAACAAATCCAGCAGATCGTCTCCCGGAATGATTCCGGCGCTCTCCAACTGCAGCGTGACGCCATACGAAACAATCAGGCTGCTACCCGCCGCGCTCTGATCGAGCTGCAGCATCCCGTTGCCGATCAGCCAGCCGAAGCCGCTGAGCACGCCGGTGATGGCATTGGTGCCGTTCACCGAGATGAAGGCGGAATTGGTGATGGTGACAGTCACCCACGCTGATGCCGCCATCGAGCTGCAGCGTGGCGGTGCCGTCCAGCGTGATCGCGCCCGACCCGGCGCTGCCCGATCCCGATAACTCCAGCGTGCCATCCGACTCCACCGTCGTGCCGCCGGTGTAGTCGTTGGCCGACTGCAGCACGACGTCGCCGTCAATGACCAGCGCCAGTTGACCGCTGCCGGTCCCAACATCGGATGGCAGCGCCGCGCCGGTTTCGTCGCCGATCGGATCGACGATGACCTCCGTATCGCCCGAAGGCGGCGCCAGCGTGATCGTATTGTTGCCCTGGGCAAAAATGCCGCCGTCGAGGCCGAGCCCGTCGGCCGCGTACAAGGTGCTGCCGCTCGACACCGTCGTGCCGCCGGCGCCGCCCGATGCGATACCGCCGGACAGGGTGCCGCCGTCAACGGTGAGATTGCCGCCCTGCTGGACGAACACGTCCCCGCCGGCGCCAAGCCCGCCGCCACCGGCCAGTCCCTGTCCGGTTGAGACCGCCGCACCATCCCCCGCGCCGAAGCCGCCGGACGCACCCAGCGTCCCGGTCCCCGCGCCGCCGCCTCCGCCGCCACCGAACTCGCCCGGCGAACCAAGCCCGAGAGGCGAGGTTGCGCTGGCGGGGCCGGTCGCGCCGGCGCCTCCGTTGCCGAAGCCGACCGAGAACGCGCCGTCGAGCAGACCGCCCGCCGGCGTTCCGGCCGACACAGTTGTCGGTGTCGCGTTTCCGCCGGCCCCACCGATCGCGGCGTCGTTCAGGAAGGCGGCATCGCTGAGCGTGGCCGACGCGCCGGAGGCGATGAACAGGCCTCCACCCAGCCCCGCGCCGCCGCCGCCAGCACCGGCGTCGCCGGTCTCGCTCTGCCCGGCACCGCCCCGGGCGAGCATGTTCTCGATCGTGACGTCCTGCAGAACGAGGCTGCCTGCCCACAGGAACAGGCCGTGATAGGCTGAGCCGCCATTGATCGAATAGCCCTGGCCGACAATGGTCAGCGACGAGCCGCTCTGCAGGTTGATGACCGGCAGACCGGCATTCAGCGCAATATTTGCGGTGAGCGTGATCGTGTAGGACTGGCCGGTGCCCGAGTTGGCCCCGCCGGTATTGATCAGCGCGATATCGGTAGCCAGGCCCGACGCCGAGCCGGCCGAGAAATTCGTCTGCACCATCTGACTGCCGCCCTGGTCGAACGAACGCCGACCCGCCCGGCGGCCGTTGCGACTGGCGCTGCTGGTAACACCCGGGAGGTTAAGGATATTCCCCCTCCCCTTGCGGGCTACGGCGGTCGCACATGCGCGAAACGATCGCCAGACCTTGACGAGGTCACAGTCCGGCGAGGGTTCACACGGAGAACCACAGGAGGACTCACGGAGCGCCATGAAGGCGGTCACGTTGCCGGAGGGTATACCCCTCCGTGGCTCTCCGCGCGGTCCTCCGTGGTGCTCCGGTGCGCCAGGAAGCTGGCGCGATCCAGCCGGTGCAAGTCCGGCCCAGGTAAGGGGTAGCGCCCGCCTGGTAGTGAGTGTTGCGTCGGTGGCGGCGACGTCCTCGGCGAAGCGTACACAACAATCGTGTGGGGTGGGCTATTGAGCCGCGAAAGACACAAGCCCGCAGAGGCCGAGACGGTCGGAGAAGTCGAAGGCAATATGTGCGGCGCCGCGATGCGAGGCGCCGTCGCTCTGCCGTGGTCAAAGACCCCATCACGCACGAACGGATCGCGTCGGAACCTGGGAGATCTCACGTCTGACCAGTGGCGGACAACCGCCGCTGGCCCGCGTCGGGAAGGCGAGGAGCCGTAGCCGACGATGCACGGACGTGAGAAGTCGGGCCTTGCCGTAGTAGCGATGAAACCGGCGAACGGGGCCGGCCTGCCGGCCTCGGAGTTGGCGGAGCCAAGGGCAGGGGCCAAGGGGAATGCGGACCAGCGAAGCACGCTCCGGGCGCAGAACCGGACAGGCGTGCCACAGGGTCTGGGCCGCATACGGCAGGCCGTTTTCTGCCGTCATCCACCCGAGGTGGGAGCCGTATGTGTCGAGCGACAGGCAAAACTGGTCCGGTGGCGACATTGAAAACTGGTCCCCTCCGAGCCTGAGGCTGAGAGGAGGGGAGGATGGAGAGCGACTCGAAGTCAGGCGGCTCCCCGCGGCTGGAACAGCCGCGGGGAGAAGCGATGCAAACGCCGGACGAGGTCGAGGCGATGCTTCGACTGCACGGGCTGGGGTGGGGGACGCGGCGGATCGCGTCTGAGCTTGGCTGCAGTCGCACGACGGTGCAGCGCTATGTGTCGGCGAGCGAATGGCGGTCGTATCGGCGCGCCGCGACAAGACCTGCCTGCGCGACGCACGGCAGGAGCGGTTCGACTTCCTGGGCTACAGCTTTGGTCCGCACTGCTTCCGGCAGACCGGCCGAAGGTTCATCGGCGCCAGCCCGTCGAAGAAGAGCGTGCAGCGTCTGAAGGACAAAGTGGGGGCGGTCCTGGTACCGGGCAACAAGGGGACCTGGGCAGAAGTGCGCGACACGCTGAACCGCTTGCCGCGGGGATGGTGCAACTACTTCAACCCAGGCTCTCACTACGTCACGGACCGGGTCGTCGAGGCTCATCGGTATGACCGCGTACGCAACTTTCTCGCCAGGCGCTGCAAACTGCCGACGCGCGGCACGCGGCACATCACCAAGGAAGCGGTGTTCGGCACGCTTGGCCTGCCGCGTCTGCGCATGTGCCGGAACCCAGACGCCACCTCGTGAGCCTGCCGTGAAACCAGTCGGTAAGCCGGATGCGGGAAATCCGCACGTCCGGTTTGATGAGCGGGGAGGGGAGACGGACCACTTGATGTGGCACCGCGCCCCTCCTCAACTCTACTGTGAACCCTTTGCACGAGGTCCCAGCGCGCATCTGGGATTTCCCCCGAATTTATCTCACCACGTGACCAACTGTCTCGCGAACAGCAAAATGAGACGACGATGAGAATAGACCACGACTTCATAATGACCGGAAGGCCGATCCCCTACGCCTCTCCCCGCTCGCGGCAAAGATGGACGAGGGCCCGCAGCCGGTGGCCCTGTCCGGTCCGGCTGAATTCGCATCACCGCACCGCGCCGGGGAAATGGCACGACACGAAATGCCCCGGCTCCGCTTCCGCCAGCACCGGCGCCTCGGCCGCACATCGCGCCGCAGCGGCCGGACAACGGGTCCGGAAACGACAACCACTCGGCGGATCGATCGCGCTCGGCAACTCGCCCTGCAGAATGATCCGCTGGCGCGTTCGTTCCACTGCGGCGTCGGGCACCGGGACGGCGGAGATCAGTGTCGCGGTATAAGGGTGCAGCTTGCGGGCGAACAACAGCGCCGCCGGCGCCGTCTCCACCACCTGCCCCAGATACAGCACCACGATCCGGTCGGAGATATGCCGCACCACCGCAAGATCGTGTGCAATGAACAGATAGGTCAGCCCCAGCCGCTCCTGCAGCCCGATCATCAGGTTGATGATCTGCGCCTGGATGTTCACATCCAGCGCCGAGATCGGCTCGTCAGCCAGCACGAACACCGGCTCGACGGCAAGCGCCCGGGCAATCGAGATTCGCTGGCGCTG
>CAVYXK010000003.1:0-487905 GCA_963772445.1 uncultured Pseudomonadota bacterium | reverse complement strand
GGACAAACTCTCAGGAAAGCGCCAGATGGAAACCTTCTTGCACACTGCAGCGGATCCCATAGCTGAGATCGACGCTTGGGCGCGATTGTCCTGACTCCGAACGTGTCGGGAGCCTGGATACTGGTCGGGGGACCAGAAAGTCCCAGAAAAAAGCACCCTGAAGCCGCGTCGCCGCACTGATCAGGCGAAGGCCGTTGTAGCTTATGTAGAGCCCAGCGATTACGGTAGCGAGCACGCCGGATCCGCCCAGCATCTCGGCGGCCAGGATGATGCCGGCGTGGCGGAGCGGCTACGCAAAGCGGCTCCTCGGCATCGGCAGCCCAAGGCTCGCCCGCAAAGTCGTGCCCTCATACTCATCGCGGAACATTCTCCGGCGGCGCAGCTCCGGTAGCACCAGTTGCACGAAATCGTCCAACGATAGCGGAAGCACCGGCGGGCAGATGTTGAACCCGTCCGCGGCGTCGCGGCTGACCCAGTCCTCCATTTCATCGACGATGTCCACAGCCGTGCCGATGACAACTCGAGTGCCGAAACCCGCCGCCACTTGGGTATAGAGCTGGCGGATAGTCAGATTGTCTCGCCGGGCCAGGGTAAGAAGGTTCTTGGCAATGCTTCGAACCTGCGCGTCCACTGGCTCCGGTACCGGACCATCAAGAGGGTAGCCCGACAGATCCCCCATTTGCCCATACAGGTACGACAAACCCAGCAGGGGATCCACAAGCTGATTCAGAAGCTCGTATTTGTCGCGCGCTTCTTGTCGTGTCCGTCCGACATAAGGGGTCAGGCCGGGCATGATAAGTAACTCGCCGGCCGTGCGACCATGCGCGGGCAAGCGCTGCTTCAGGTCGGCATAATAGGTCCTGGCCGTGTCGATATCGTGCGGTGCGGAATAGACCACGTCCGCGCTTGACGCCGCGATGTTCAGCCCCTGCTCGGATGCGCCAGCCTGAACCAGGATCGGACGCCCCTGGGGAGTCCGGGCAACGCTCAGCGGCCCGCGAACTTTGAAATGCTTGCCCTTATGATCGAGAACCTGCAGCTTGGCCGGATCATAGAAAATGCCGCGCGCCTTGTCGTGCACAAACGCCTCAGCGTCCCAACTGTCCCACAGGCCTTTGACAACCTCCACGAATTCGGCAGCTCGCTCGTAGCGTTCCTCGTAGCCCAGGTGCTGATCGCGGTTGAAGTTGCGTGCCTCGGCATCCGACCAGGAGGTGACGATGTTCCATCCCGCACGACCGCTGCTGATGTGGTCAAGCGAGGCATATTTTCGAGCAATATGGAACGGCTCGTTGTAGGTGGTGGAAGCGGTGGCCACCAAGCCGATGCGCCTGGTGGTCGCCGCAATGGCGGACAGCAGCGTTATCGGTTCCAGCTCGGCGTTCTGCGCGGAGCGACACAAAGAGCCAGGCGGTTCGTCCTTTCCGCGAATCCCTATGCCGTCGGCCAGAAATACCATGTCGAACTTGGCGGCCTCAGCGGTCTGTGCAACGCGCCGAAAATGATCGAACTTGGACGCGGCGCCCGGGTCCGTCTCCGGGTGACGCCAGGCTGCGGCATGATACCCGAGGTAGCGCATGGATAGGCCGAGCTTGATAGGCTTTATCATGGACATACTTCAGTACTTCAGTACCCCGCACCCCATGTATCCCTGGTGATTTGGTCATCAAACTTTGCTCGGCCTATATACCTTTGGACCCTTGCCTTCACCGTCCGCGAACTTCCTGACGCTGCGCGGGAAGCTGCCATGAACCTCCAGAGTCGACGGCTCACCACACGAGGCTCGCTGGCATCACTCCTCCGCCTGTAGAGTAGCGACATGTGCCTCACACAAATCGAGCCCTCGCTCGATCCTGCGTCGCGCCTCATCCTTCAGCTCGCCGAGGTAATAAAGATTGTTGACCGTCTCCCGCTCCGCACCGAGCAGCAGAAGCCCGATATCATCGGTCAGCTCGATAATCCTTCGATGATGTGTCTCGCCATCGGTTCGATGTTCGGCACGTCGCAGTCGATCCCGATAAGACTTCGCGAAGCGATCGCACGACTTCCTCCGGAAGCTGCCGATCTTTCGCCAGTTGGTCGAGCCGTCCGATTGCTGACTCGATTGCCTGCCGCCGCGCCCGGAATTCCTCGACTCTCTCGGCGTGGCGCTCCCGACGGCCGGCATTGGCAAGGCCAAGCCAGCGGATGACCAGTGGCAACATCAAGCCTTGACCGACAAGCGTCACCAGGATCACGGAAAATGTCAGGAAGAGGATCATGTCGCGGTCGGGGAACGGCTGATTGCTCGCGGTCGTCAGAGGTATCGCGAGCGCGGCCGCGAGCGAGACGATCCCCCGGATTCCGGTAAAGCCCAAGGCGAACTGCCATTGCCAGGGCGACATGGGGTCCTTGCGCGCAATCGTAGGAATAAGCCGGCGCGGCAGATATGCCGCGGGATAAACCCAGATGAAGCGGGTCACGATAACCGCGGCGCTGACGACAACGACGGAAAGCGCGAGCTCGGATATCGAATAACGGTCGAAATCGGCAACCAGCGCACGTACCTGCAGACCGGTGATCAGGAACACCATGCCTTCGATCACATAGACGAGAAAGTCCCAGAAGAAAACACCCTGAAGCCGCGTCGCCGCACTGATCAGGCGAAGGCCGTTGTAGCTTATGTAGAGCCCAGCGATTACGGTGGCGAGCACACCAGATCCGCCCAGCATCTCGGGCGGCCAATACGCGAGGAACGGTATCAGGACCGAAAGTATGATCTCGCTGCGCGGATCATCGACCCAGCGCCGCACGCGCAGCATCAGCCAGCCGACACCAATCCCCCACAAAATCTCCCCGGCGACAATGGCGGCAAACATGCCTACGGCGTGGCTGAGGGAGAACGAACCGACGCTCACGGCCACGACCGCAAAGCGATACAGGATAAGCGCGGTGGCATCATTCGCGAGCCCCTCGCCCTCTAGAATGACGAGAAGGCGCCTCGGCAGCCGCAAGCGGCGCGCGATCGCCAGCGGCGCCACTGGGTCCGGCGGCGAAACTATGGCGCCCAGTACCGAAGCCCACCGGCCAGGAGAAGCTCAGCAGCAAATGGCAGGCCGCGGCAACCGAGACCGTCGTGAAGATAACGCAGCCCACCGCCAGCAGCGAAATCGGGCGCAAATTAAAACGGAACTCACGCCAGCTCATCGCAACGGCCGACGAGTAGATGAGCGGCGGCAAGACAAGCAACAGGACAACTTCCGGCGCCAGCGTAACCCCCGGCAGGCCCGGCACGAGCGCCAGCACGACCCCGGCGAGCACCAGAAGGATGGATGGAGGGACCTTCAGTCGCGTGGCGACGATCGAGACCACGACGATCACGATCAGCAGCAATATGAGAATCTGAATTGTTGAGGCCATTGTCGCCGCTCCTGCTAACCGCGCCGTAGACAGCAGCTAGCGCAGTTCGCCTCGAACGCGGAAGTGGTGATCGGCTCCAAGGCGCGATCCTTGGCCATCGCACTGACTGCCCGGAGCTTGACGTCCCCGACTGATCGGCATATGCTGCGGCATAGGCTAGAGAGGGGTCTCCAGTGGCCGAGCGTCGAGTTAAGCTGTTCAGGAACGGACGCAATCAGGCCGTGCGCATCCCCCGCGAGTTCGAGTTGCCTGGCCAGGACGCAGTCATTCGCAAAGAAGGTAACAAGCTCATCATCGAGCCTGCTCCGCCGAAGTCTCTGCTCGCCCTTCTTCGGACCTTGAAGCCCATCGCGGAGGAATTTCCATCGATCGACGAGCTGCCGCACGATGCCGTCGAACTCTGAACAGCGTTATCTGCTCGACACCAACATCCTCTCGAATCTGGTACGCGAGCCACAGGGCATTGTGGCACAACGGATCGCAGGGGTCGGGCAGAATCGCGTCTGCACCAGCATTATCGTCGCGGCCGAACTGCGGTACGGTGCCGCCAAACGGGCATCCCGCCGATTGACGCATCAACTTGAAGCGATCCTTGATGTGCTGGAGGTGTTACCTTTTGCGTCGCCGGCGGATGTCGCGTACGGACGGCTACGAGCCGCGCTCGAGCGCCAGGGACAGTTGATAGGACCCAAGGATCTCCTTATCGCCGCACAGGCCGGAACACGCGGTTGCATAGTGGTCACCGACAACGAGCGCGAGTTCACCCGTGTTCCTGGCCTGAAAGTAGAGAATTGGCTCCGGTCGGTGCGTCATTGACTGACGAAGCTATCAGGTTGACCGCCCGGCCGCGGAGGGCGGAAAAGCGGAGCGCATTCCGCCAGCCTTCTGCGATAATGTCCCCCCATGCTATCGTGCCTGCTGACGGGGCCGGCCGCAGCAACGGAGAACGCCAGCATGAGCGATCTCTACGACGACGACATTTTGCTCTGGTCGGAGCAGCAGGCCGCGCTGCTTCGTCGCCTCGCGCACGGAGAACGGGTCAACGATCAACTGGACTGGGGCAACCTGGTCGAGGAGATCGAAAGCGTGGGCCGGAACGAATTGCGTGCCGTGGAGTCCCACCTGATCCAGGCACTGCTACACACGACCTGAAACTGCAGGCGTGGCCGCAGGCGCGCGACGTTCCGCACTGGCGGGCCGAGGCGCGGGGGCAGCGCGCCGACGTGCGCCGGGCCTTCGCACCCTCAATGCGGCAGAGGATCGACCTCGCCGACCTCTACCGCGATGCACTCCGCCGGATGCCGGAGACCATCGACGGCACCCCGCCGTTGCCAGTGCCGGCCGAATGCCCCTTCACCAGCATCGAGACGCTGTTAGCGAAGCCCTGAAAGGCACCTCGCCACCAGCCCGCTCCGCCACGAGACACGACCTTCGTGGGGTCAGCGGCGCGGAGTCCGGTTCCGGCTGCCCGTTCCGCAGGTGCGCGCGCACGTCACTAGGTTTTGGGCGGCTCCGGCAGCGCCGATGAATGGTGGTGGACGATCAGCCATTTGCCGCCCTCGGGCGCGTAAATGAACGTGTAGCGCGCGCCGACCTTGGTGCGCGTGCCGGGCTGATCGCCGTCCAGTTCGAAGGTGTAGAGGCCGATGTCGTAGGCGATGTTGCAGCCGATGTGCACGATCCGCTGGTCGATGGTGCCCTGGGGCGACTTCTTCAGGAAATGGACGAAGTAGCCCCGGATCGCCGCCGAACCGACGAGCGGGCCGTTCTGGACCGTCGGCAGCAGGGTCGCGTCCGGAGCATAGTTCGCAACCACCGTGTCCGGGTTCTTGGTGGCCAGCGCCCGGTTCCAGCGATCGAACAGCGCCTCGACTTGTTTCTCTGTGATGCGCGCACAACTCGCGCGGGCCGGTGGTTCCTTCGCGCTCGCGCCGGCTGACGTGAACCCCAGAACGAGAACCGCCGCGGCCATCAGGCCGGTGCGCCTGCCCATCATCATCCTAGCCTCCTTGGGTTACCAGTTATAGGCCCTGCCATGGCCGAAAAAGTACTGCCCGACACCATACTGCGCGAAGCAGCCGCCGGCCAATCTCCGGTTGAAGGGCTTGATGACCGCGCAAACTGCCATTGGTTTCACTCGATCTCGATCGAGGCTTGCGGATCGGCGAGCAGCGCGTCACGTGCGTTGCGCCAGACCGCGGTGTCGAATTTCTGGTGCAGCACGTCCTCCCCGATACGGCATCACCACTTTGCGCGCCAGTTCGCGCATCGCGTCGCTGCTGCCGGCGCTGAACAGGTTGAGCCCTTGCAGCAGCTTTCGCAGCCGCAGCAACTCGGCCTCCACCTCGAGGTATCGCGCCGCGATCGTCTCGGCGTGCCACCTGATCAGCAGCCCAGCGGCGGTGTTCGCCGCCTTCGCCGCCGCCTCGCGGCGATTTCCCGCTGCTGCAACGCATCGGCCTTCCCATCACCGTCGGCGCGGTTCGCTATCCGGTATCGCCGCAGCCGCCCGACACGCACGATGGCGACCCAAGGCCGACCGTGTCGCGCAGGGACGCGCCATCCCCCCGGCAGCGCCAGCCTCTTGGCCACTAGGGTTGACCGCGGCCGAGCCACCAACCAAGTCGTTGCGATGCCCAAGCCAGTTTACCGGCACCTGAAAGCTCTGGCGATTGGCGCCGCCATTATGGCGGATGGGAGCCTCTACCACGAGAGTTTCTCCCCGGAAGCTATCTCACCGCGTGATCCCGCGTCTCACACACAACGAAACGAGACGGAGTTGAGAACGACGGAGGCTCTCCCACGACGCCATCTCACCGTATGATCGTGACTCGCAAACAAAGTGAAATGAGACAGCGATGAGAGGCTCCGGTCCCGAACATGAACGAAGAGGTGGCGTGACGCTGCTGTCCGCCCTTCGGGCCTCACCGAGCCATGCCGACCCCCCGCCGGTGACTTTACCTCCCTTTACCCCACAATCCGCCTTGAACCCCCACCACCGCCCCTGATCTGAGCAAAAGCACCGCCAATGCCCGCCCCCGATCCTCGCGCCAACGCCACCCTCCTCGGCCACGAAGCCGCCGAAACCATCCTGGTCGAAGCCCTGCGCGGCGGCCGCCTGCACCACGCCTGGCTGATCACCGGCCCCGAGGGCGTCGGCAAAGCGACGCTCGCCTACCGCTTCGCTCGCCGCCTGCTGGCCGGCACCATGCCCGACCAAAACACCCTAACCCTCGACCCGGACCACCCCGTATTCCGCCGCGTCAAGGCCGGCTCGCACGCCGACCTGCTGACCGTCGAGCGTGGCTTCGACGAAAAGCGCAAACGAATGCGCACGGTGATCGCGGTCGAGGACGTCCGCCGCATCGCCGGCTTCATGAACCTGACCCCGGCCGAGGGCGGCTGGCGCGTGGCCATCGTCGATGGCGCCGACGAAATGAACACCGCCTCCGCCAACGCGCTGCTCAAGATCCTTGAAGAACCTCCATCCCGAGCGGTGTTACTGCTGGTTTGCGCCGCCCCCGGCCGCCTGCTGCCGACCATCCGCAGCCGCTGCCGCCGGCTGCGTCTGTCGGCACTGCCGGACGACGCGATGGACGCGCTGCTGGCCCGCTACCTGCCCGACCTCAATGAAGACGAACGCGGCCGGTTGATCACCCTGGCCGAGGGTTCGCCCGGCCGCGCCCTGGCGCTCGCGGAAGGCCTGGCACTCGCCACCCTGGTTGACGAGACCCTGGCGGCACTGCCGAACCTGCCGCCCACCGCCGGCCACGACCTCGCCGACAAGCTGGGCCGCGGCGACGCCGCGTTCTCCACCTTCATGGACCTGCTGCGCGCCGCCATCGCCTCGGCGGTGCGCGAGGCGGCACGCGGCCGCGCCGATCCCGAACAGGCGCGCCTCGCCGCGCTGCGTCCGCTTGATGCCTGGGGCGACGTGTGGCACGCGTTGACGCGGCTGCAGCATGAGACCGAATGGTTCGCGCTGGACCGCCGCCAGGCGATCCTCTCGGCGTTCGCGCTGCTGGCCGAACCCGTGCAGGTTTTACAATGAAACAGCGCTATTACATCACCACGCCGATCTATTACGTGAACGGTGCGCCGCATATCGGCCACGCCTACACCTCGATCGCCGCCGACGTGATGGCGCGCTTCAAGCGGCTGGACGGCTACGATGTGTTCTTCCTGACCGGCACCGACGAGCACGGTCAGAAGGTGGAGCGCGCGGCTGCCGAGGCCGGGCTCGACCCACAATCCTTTACCGACAGGATGTCCGCCGACTTTCGTGACATGTCGGAGAAGATGGGCATCTCGTTCGATCAGTGGATCCGCACTACCGAGGACCGTCACAAAGTGTCCTGCGCCGAGCTGTGGAAGCGACTGGAGGCAGCCGGGCAGATCTATCTCGGCCACTACGAAGGCTGGTACGCCGTGCGCGACGAGGCCTTCTACGACGAAGCAGAACTGACAACAGCGCCGGATGGAAGCAAGACGGCCCCGTCGGGTGCGCCGGTCTCCTGGGTGCGCGAGCCCTCTTATTTCTTCAAGCTCAGCGCCTGGCAGGAACCGCTTCTCAGGCTGTACGAAGAACAACCCGACGTCATCCTCCCCCCCAGCCGGCGAAACGAGGTGGTCAGCTTCGTCCGCGGCGGGCTGCGCGACCTGTCGATCAGCCGGACCAGCTTCACCTGGGGTATCCCGGTGCCCGGCTCACCAGACCATGTGATGTATGTCTGGCTGGACGCGCTGAACAACTACGTCACCGCCTGTGGCTTCCCGGACGAGGCCGCGCCCCGATGGAAATACTGGCCGGCCGACGTCCACATGGTCGGCAAGGACATCATCCGCTTCCACGCCGTCTATTGGCCGGCCTTCCTGATGGCCGCGGGCCTGCCGGTGCCGCGGCGCATCTCCGCCAACGGCTGGTGGACCGTGGCCGGCGAGAAGATGAGCAAGTCGCTCGGCAACGTGATCGAGGCGCGCCAGCTCGTGGCGACCTATGGGCTCGACCAGGTGCGCTACTTCCTGATGCGCGAGAAGCCGTTCGGCGAGGACGGCACGATCAGCCATCAGGCGCTGGTCGGCCGCATCAACGTGGAGTTGGCGAACGAGCTCGGGAACCTGGCGCAGCGGTTGCTGACGCTGGTCGCGCGCCACTGCGACGGGCGGCTGCCGGGCAGGGGCCCCGGCACTGCGGATGACGCCGAGCTGTTGGCGATGGCCGCCGCGCTTCCCGACGTCATGCGGGAACGGATGGATCGACAGGGCTTCCATGAGGCGTTGGAAGACGTCTGGAAACTGGTGCGCGCGGCCAACGCCTATATCGACCGTCAGGCGCCGTGGGCACTAGCCCGAACCGATCCGGCGCGGATGGGGGCGGTGTTGCGCGTGCTGGTCGATGCATTGCGCGTGCTGGCGACCATGCTGCAGCCGTTCATGCCCGGCTCGATGGCTCGGATGCTCGACCAGCTCGGAGTGCCGGAAAGCGAGCGCAATTTCGCCGCGCTGGCCACGCCACTGGCGGACGGCATCACACTGCCGCCACCGGCCGGCGTGTTCCCGCGTTACGTCGAGACTGTCGGGTAAAGTCCTTATGGGTCACATAAAACGTCATGCCCGGGCTTGGCCCAGGCATCCACGACGTGAGACCGCACGCGAAGACGTGGACGGCCGGTAAGTGCTCGTCGATTCCCACTGCCACCTCGATTATTTCCCCGCCGCCGAGCTGCCCGACGTTCTGGCTCGTGCGGCAGAAGCCGGCGTGTCCGAAATGGTCACCATCGGCACGACTATGGCCCAGGCCGCCGACGTGGTGCGATTGGTGGAGGCGCACCCAAACGTGTGGGGCACGGTAGGCGTCCATCCACACCACGCCGCCGAGGCGGAGATACAAACCCCAGCCATGCTCGCTAGCCTCGCCGAACACCCGAAGATCATCGGGATCGGCGAATCAGGGCTGGATTACTTTTACGACCGGGCGCCGCGCGAGCGGCAGCAGGAGAATTTCCGAGCGCACATCCGCGCGGCTCGGCTGGCCGGCCTGCCGCTGGTCATCCACGCCCGCGACGCGGACACGGACATCATGAAAATGCTGCAAACAGAATGGGATGAGCGTGGAGAGTTCGCGTTCCTGCTACATTGCTTCAGCTCATCGAGGCAACTTGCTGAGTTAGGAATAAAATTCGGTGGTTATGTCAGTTTCTCCGGTATTCTGACCTTCCCGAAATCTCTTGAACTCAAGAGGATAGCGGCTGATCTTCCGCCGGAGCGTTTGCTGGTGGAAACCGACGCTCCCTATCTCGCGCCGGTCCCCGTGCGCGGCAAGCGCAACGAACCGGCCTTCGTCGCCCATACCGCGGCGGTGCTGGCGGCGCTCCGCGGCCTGACGCTCGATCAGCTCGCCGAGCTCACCACGGCCAATTTCCTGCGCCTGTTCCGGAAAGCCGACTGATGCGGGTGGTGCTGCTCGGAACCGGCGGCTCCGCCGGCGTGCCGATGCTGGGTGGGGCGGACGGCAGCGGCGACTGGGGCCAGTGCGACCCGGCGGAGCCGCGCAACTGGCGCACCCGCAGCAGCATCGTGATCGAGAGCGGGCACGGGGCCCGGTTGCTGGTCGATACCCCGCCCGACATGCGCGCCCAGCTTCTGGCCTGCCGGATCCCCCGCATCGACGCTATCTTGTACACCCACTCGCACGCGGACCACATCACCGGCCTGGACGACGTGCGGCTACTGAACCGGATTGCCGCCCGCCCGCTGGAGGCATTCGGAACCGTGGCCACACTGGAAGAGATCGGCTCACGTTTTCCCTATGCGTTCCGCCCATGGAAGCCGCCGGGGTTCTTCCGCCCGGTGCTGGAGAAGCGGCTGGTGGAACCGGGCCAGGTGATCACAGCGGCGGGCATGGAGGTACAGCTCTTCGCCCAGGACCACGGCTACATGCAGACGCTAGGGTTGCGCATCGGCGGGTTCGGCTATTCGACCGACGTGGTGAAGCTGGACGACGCGGCGTTCGCCGCGCTGGCCGGCGTGGACACCTGGGTGGTCGGCTGCTTCGGCCAATCATCACATCCGACTCACGCGCATTTCGACCGAGTGCTGTGCTGGGCCGCGCGGGTCGGCGCCCGGCGGACGGTGCTCACGCATATGGGCACCGATCTGGACTGGGCCTGGATGGCGGAGCGACTACCGGAGGGTGTGAAGAGCGGCTACGACGGCATGGTGCTGGAGATAGCCGATGGCGGGTTCCAGGCATAAGCAGCCGCTTAGTTTCCATAATATTCCTTCTGCGGCAATAGTCCGCCTGGGAGCCGCACGTCGGGCCAGTGCGTCATCCCCCGCAAGCGCCCTCTTCCGCTGGTCGGGTTGCGGCAGCCTGCACGACCCGATACTGCTGAAGCTACCAGGACGTTGTCCTTTCAGGCGTACGTGCGCACCCACTGTCACTCGCCTTCTTATGCCACGCCATTCGCGAACGCCCCAGGTGATAGGTGTCCACGCCTCGTCGGCGCTCGTTCACTGAAACGCGAGGTGACCGCGGTCGCTTTCTTCCCGCCGCTATCACGGTTGCCGCGGAGTGGGATCAAACTCGAATGAGAGTGGTTGGCTAGCTCAGCGATGCTCGGCTATACTTCCGTGTCCGCGCATTTCTCGAAGAACGCGGGGCGTGATCAAGTACGCTAAATCCTGGGGAGAGAAGCATGCGGAACAAAGCTCAGCGGCTCGCCGCCGGTACAGCACTGGCGATGGGGGCAGTCTTCGTTTCTTCGCTCGCAGTTGCTCAGCCGATCGACACAGCGCGGATCGCTGCTGGCAACCCGAACGACTGGCTGACCTACCACGGGTCCTACAAGGACTGGGACTACAGCGGTCTCGACCAGATCAACACCAATAACGTGCAGAATCTGTCGGTTGCCTGGATTCACGTACCCGGCAAATCGACGCGCGGCCTGCAGTCGATGCCGTTGGCGGCCGACGGTGTACTTTATTATACCGGATCGTACAGCCGCGTCTTCGCACTGGATGGCGCCACCGGGCAGCTCATCTGGTCCTATTTCCCTGAGCTCGACGAAGAGTTGGTGGCGCGTCAGACCCACTCCCCGTACAACCGCGGCGTGGCGTTGGGCGAAGGCAAGGTGTTCGTCGGCACTGTGGACGGCCACTTGATTGCGCTCGACATGAAGACCGGCAAGCCGGTCTGGGACAACCAACTGCAGGATTCGAAGAAGCTGACGGTCGGGTTCACTGGGGCCCCGCTCTACGCCAAAGGCACCGTTGTGATCGGCAGCCAAGGCGGTGAGTGGCCCGGCCGCGGTCCGATCTACGGGGTCGACGCCGCAACCGGCAAGGTGAAGTGGACCTTCCTGACCGTCGGCGGCACCGACGAGGCGATGAAGACCTGGGGTAATGACACCTGGCGGACAGGTGGCGGTGGCGGCTGGATGCCCGGCACCTACGATCCGGATACCAACACGGTCTATTGGGGCACCGCCAACCCGGCGCCGCTTTACGACTGGGCGGGCTCCGACTGGATGAACACCGGCGCGCGGCCCGGTATCAACCTGTACACCACCTCGGTGCTCGGACTCGATCTGGATACCGGAGCCCTGAAATTCTATCATCAGGAACTACCCCACGATAGCTGGGACTTCGACAGCGCGCCCGGCGAGTTCGTGATGCTCGATCGCAACGGCGAGAAGTTCATCGTGCATCCGAACAAGAGTGGGTACGTTTTTGTCTACGACCCTCAGCTCAAGCTGCAGAACGTCTATAATCTTCTGCAGAACAGCAATTTCGTCAAAAGCATCGATCCGAAGACGGGTGAGCTGATCGGCCGGCGCGACTTCTCTGAAGGCAAGCAGGCCGAGCCGCTATGCCCGGCCATCGATGGCGGCGTGAGCTGGAATTCGGGCAGCTACGACCCGCAAACCGGCCTCTACTATAAGATTGGCAACGAGTGGTGCATCGACCTGACCGTGGTGAAGACAACCCCGGTGACCGAGCCGGTCGTGCAGCTCAACCTCGGCGCCAACTTCAAGCTGGTGCCACCGCCCGGCGGACAGATCTATGGCCATCTCGACGCCCGCGACCCGATCACCGGGGCGAAGAAATGGGAGATCCGCTATCCCGAGCCGCCGATGGCGAGCATCCTCACCACTGCCGGCAACCTGCTCTTCGTGCCGGACAGTCGCGGCGTGCTGCACGCCTATAACGCGGCGACCGGCGCCGAGCTGTGGAACCACAGCGACGGCATCGGCCACCAGGGTGGCATCATGAGCTACTTTGCCGGCGGCAAGCAGTACATCGCCGTAGTGGCAGGCTTCGGCGGCATGGTCAGCGACGATTTCGCGCCCACCTTCGGCGAGCCGTATAAGAGCATGCCGCGAGACGACGGGGTGTTGGTCGTCTATGCGTTGAGGTAGGAAGTTTACGGACCCTGGGGGCGGCATTCGCCCCCAGGGCATTTTTTGTCGACCGGCGGAATGAGCTCGCTCAGAAAGACACTGCTGATGCTTACAGTGAGCGGTGCCCATGCGGCCGCGGCGCAACAAGCGGCGACGCATTCCTCGCTCAACGTGCCGCAGCTCTTCGCCACGATCTGCGGCTTCTGTCACAGTGACGGGGGCCGCGCTGCCGGACGAGGACCGCAGCTCATGAACACGACAAGAAGCGACGATTTCATCCGTTATCGGATACGGCACGGTAAGGAGGGCGCGATGCCTGCGTTCGGCTCGATGTTCAGCGATGCCGATATCGACTCCATCATCAAATACATCCGGTCACTGAGGCCGGACCAGGGATGAGGACACACGTGTTGCGAGGTACGAGGTGGGTGTTGCTCGGGCTGGCTGCCATTGCCGCCGGCGGCGTCATCGGCTCAGCCGGGGCACGAACCCTGGCCGCCGTGCGGGAAAGCGGCGAGATCCGCATGTGCGCGCATCCCAACTCATTGCCGTTCGCCAGCCGGACGGCTGATCCGCCCGGGTTTCAGGTCGAGCTCGGCCGCGCACTGGCGCAGCAGCTCGGGGTATCGCTGGCGACCGACTGGATCCTGATCTCCTACCAGCTCCCGCGCACGGATTGCGACATCATCCTGGATACCATCGCGGCACCGGATGCACCGCCGGATTTCGGTATCAAGCTGTCGAAGCCGTATTACCGCAGCGGGGTGGTGCTTGCGGTCCCGGCGGGCAGCCCGATCACCTCGTTTGCGACGCTGAATGGGCGTACCAAAGTTGGCGTCCAGACCGGCTCGCTCGCTGCGATGACGCTCGATCGGCGACATGTGCCGACCTCGGTATTCGGATTCGACGAGGACATGCTGGACGCCCTCGCCGACCATCAGATCGACGCTGCCGCGGTCTCTCCGGTCAGTGCCGGATACTACAATCTCAGGCACCCGGAGCATCCGGTCACCATCCTGGCACCCGACGAGGCGCAGGCAGATCTTGTCTGGAACGTCGCGATCGGGATGCGCCGCCCTGATGCCGCCTTGCAGCAGGCAATCAATGCGGCCGTCGATCGCCTGTCGGCCAACGGCACCATCACCCGTATTTACAGCCGCTATGGAGTGACCTTGCGGCCCCCGAAGTAAGCCGACACGCTTGCCTGGCGGATGCCCGGCCTCTATCCGCTGCTGCCATGCCCAAGGACCGATCCCCCGAGACCGAGCTGCGACGCCTTCTCGATATCATGGCCGCCCTGCGCGACCCCGCCCATGGCTGCCCGTGGGACCGCGAGCAGAGCTTCACCACGATCGCTCCCTACACGATCGAAGAAGCCTATGAAGTGGCGGACGCGATCGCCCGCCGAGACTTCATCGCGCTCCAGGACGAGCTCGGCGACCTGCTGTTCCAGGTCGTGTACCACGCTCGCATGGCGGAGGAGGCGGGACTCTTCGCCTTCGCGGATATCGCGCGGGCGATTTCCGACAAGATGTTGCGCCGGCACCCGCACGTGTTTGGCGACGCTGCGGCCCGTTCGGCGGAGGCTCAGTCCGCTGCCTGGGAGGTGCAGAAATCCGCTGAACGCGCCGGCCAAGCTCAGAACGGCACGCTGGCCGGAGTGCCGGTGGGGCTCCCTGCCCTCGCCCGCGCCGCCAAGCTGACTGCCCGCGCCGCCCGGGTGGGCTTCGACTGGCCGGATGCCGCCGCGGTGTTGGACAAGCTCGACGAGGAAATCGCCGAAGTGCGGGCCGAACTGACCGGTGCCGACTCGGCGCGGTTGGCGGACGAAGTGGGCGATCTACTATTCGTGCTGGCGAACCTGGCGCGCAAGCTGTCGCTCGACCCGGAGGAGTGCCTGCGCGGAGCGAACCGCAAGTTCGCGCGACGCTTCAACGCAATGGAAGAATCCGCTGCTCATGAAGGAAAGACATTGTCCGAGATGACCTTGGACGAAATGGAAGCGCGATGGCAGGCAGCGAAACGGAGTGGCGACGGCTAAACCGTGCGAATTGGGACGAACGTGTCGGCGTGCATTTGGGTCCGCGTGGCTATGACCTGCGTGCGCTGCGTGCCGGCCGCGGGCGGCTGCGCATAGTCGAAGACGAGCTGGGGCCAGTCGGTGGCCTCAGAATCCTGCATCTTCAATGCCATATTGGGACTGATTCACTTGCACTGGCGCAGCGCGGGGCAGAGGTGGTCGGGCTCGACTTCTCACCTGCCGCCATCGCGGCAGCACGTGGGCTGGCGGCCGAGCTGGGATTGTCGGAGCGGGTCCACTTCGTAATCGCGGACGTGTACGAGGCGCTGGCGGCAATCCCAGAGCCCGGCGGGTTTGACTGCGTGTTCGCCACCTGGGGCACGATCTGCTGGCTACCTGATATTCGTGGCTGGGCCGCCGTGGTGGCGCAGTTCCTGAAGCCGGGCGGGTTCTTCTATTTCGCTGAAGGACATCCGGCGGCCTCGGTATTCGGTGATTCGACAGGAACGCCGGGCGGTTGGCCCGGCTTCTTCATGCCGTATCTCGGCCGTGCTCCGCTGATCGAGTCCGATCCGAACGACTATGAAGATCCGGACGCGCGACTGACGAACGCCACCACGCATCAATGGCTGCATCCGCTGGGCGATGTCGTCACCGTGCTGATCGAGGCGGGCTTGCGGCTCGACTGGCTGCATGAGCACGACCGGGCGCCGTGGCGGATGTTCAAATGCCTGGTGCAGGACGAAGCCGGCCTCTACTGCTGGCCGGACCGACCATGGCTCCCCCTCGCCTACTCGCTGCGAGCGACGCGGACAGGCCAGAGTTAGTGGGCTGAGAGCGGCGGAATCATTCCGCCTACAGCGCCCACCTTCGATGCCCCTTATATACAACCGACGCTATTGCCGACGGTTGCAGGCGCGACCGCTGGGGCGATAGACACGAGCACGCCTCTGTATCGGATCAGGGAGACAGCATGCACGCGCAGGCGGCAGCGGCACGTAAGAGCCTCGCCGGTCGTGGGCTGCTGATCCTGCTGGCGGTCTGGGCGCTGCTGCTGGTCGTACCAGATCTCATACGCCTGGTCCGACCGCTCGGCTCTCAGGGCTTTGCCGCCGACAATGACGGCTTGGTCTATGACGTGCAGGGACCGTTCCCGACGCTCGCGGACTCTCCGGCTTGGCGGGCCGGGCTGCGGGACGGCGAGCACATCGACCTCTGGGCCATGCGCTGCTTCTGGCCACCCTCTGCCGCCTGCATTGATTTGCTGGCGGTGGTGGGCGGCATGGGCGGGCCGCAGCGGGTATATGCCGGCCGTACCGTCTCGCTTGTCGTTGTGGCACCCGGCCGGCCGAGCCGGCTTGTTACAATAAGCGCCGCACCGATCTCGCCGAAATGGGACGAGAAAATGGTGCTCGCCCTGAACGAGGTCGTCGCCATTCTGGTCATCCTGGGTGCCGGGTGGCTGGTCTGGACCCGGCCCGGACCGATGACCTGGGGCTTCTTTCTCTACGCGATCTGGTTCAATTCCGGGGCCGACTACGAAGCCTATGCCTGGCTGGAAGAGCGCCCGTTCCTGCTGGTGGCACAGGAGGTGGTGCAATCGGTCGTTGTCGGGGCCGGGTATGTGGGGCTTCTGCTGTTCGCGCTCCGGGTGCCCCGCGATCTGACAGAGCCGCACTCGCAGCCGGTTGAGCGCGCCCTGCCGTTGATCGCCGTGGTTCTGATCGGCTTGCAGCTCGCCAGCTTTGGCGCGGCGTTCGGCTACCGGAGCGAGACGGTCACGCGCGCAAGCTTCATAGCGGGCTGGGGTATGGACGTGATGGTCCTGGCGATCTTGTTGGCCCGACGCCACGGCCAGCAGCCGCAGGACTATCAGCGCCTGCGCTGGGTGATCTGGGGCTGCCTGATCGGCCTGCCAGCCTTTATCTTTGCTGAGAGCCTGTCCTCGACGAGCATGTTCATGCCGCTGGTCGGCAGCCCCCTGTCGGATGCGACGCTGGGGCTGTTCTACCTGTTGAACGGCATCCTGGTCGCCTTCGTCTTCGAAGCAGTGCGCCGGCCGCGCGTGATCGACGTTGCCATCCCTCTGCGCCGGGTGACGCTGTTCGCCCTGTTAGTGAGCGTGCCGATGTTCTGGCTAGGGGAGCAGATCAGTGCGCTGCACGAGGAGTTGCACCTGCCGCTCTGGGGCTGGCTGCTCGGCGGCGGCCTGGTCGCGTTCGCGCTGACCAGGATGCACGATCTGGTCGCCGAGCTGACGCATCACGCGCTGAGCCCCGGCTTCCGCCGCGCGCGGCATCGGCTGATGCAAGCCGGCCACCAACTGCGGACGGCCCAAGTAACGGCGGAGGTAGAGCGCTCCCTGACCGACGCGCCAGCAAAGGCGCTGCACCTTGCTTCGGCCGCGCTGTTTCGCGCCGATGACGGGGCGTGGCGTCGCTGCCCCGGTGCGGTCGGGTGGGACGACGGCACGGCTATGCGCTTTGCTCCCGAGATGCGGACGGCATTGGCGATGGATCGGCATCGGATGCAACCTCACCGGCTGAAGAGCGTCGCGGACGTGCCGGGGTTTCCGCACGGGCTTCAGGCGCCGGTGTTCTGCGTCCCGGTGGCGGACGGGCTGGCGATTGCTCTCTATGGGCCGCATCGCAGCGGTGCCGACCTCAACGCCGATGAGCGGGAGCTGCTCGTGCGCTTCGCCGACGATGCGGCTGGCCCGTACGCTCGGCTGGAGATCGCCGCGCTCCGGGCCCAGGTGCGGGCACTGGAGATACAGCCGGAACAGATAAGGGCGATGCCGTGAGCGGCGCCGCGGCAGAGATACGGCTTGCCGTCGCCGAAGACCAGCCGGCGGTCGAGCGGCTCGTCGGTGACGCCTACGCCATGTATATTCCCCGCATCGGCAAGCCGCCCGGCCCAATGCTGGACGACTACGCCCGGCGGATCGCCGCCGGCGAGGCCTGGGTGCTGACCGAGACCGGCGCCATCGCTGGCGTGCTGGTCCTGGTGCCGGAGCCGGATCACCTGCTGCTCGACAACATTGCGGTCGCGCCCGACCGCCAGGGTCGCGGCTACGGGCGCCGGCTGCTCGCCTTCGCCGACGCCGAGGCGGTTCGCCGCGGGTATCGCGAGCTGCGGCTCTACACGCACGAGAAGATGTACGAGAACCTGGCGATCTACCGCGCCCATGGCTGGGAGGAGTACCTCCCGCGCCAGTCAGGGCGGCTATGACCGGGTATTCATGCTGAAGCGCCTGACCGAGGTGACCTCCGACCGTTAAACCTCGTGGTCCAGGCCACGAGGAGTCGTGCATGTCGTTCAAGGTGCAGGTCGGTCCGCCGCAGATTTCCATCCACCAGGGCCACACGGTGCTGGTCACGCGGCCGGACGGTCAGATCGAGTGGCCATCCGTCCACGGGCTGTATTTCTTCGACACGCGGCTGATCAGCGCCTGGGCGCTGTATGCCAACGGTGAGCCATGGGAGCCGCTGAGCGGTGGCGCGGTGACTTATGACAGCGCGCAGATTTTTCTGACCAATCGCGACATCCTGACCGAGGACGGAGCGATCGCCGCGCGCAGCCTCGGGCTCAAATTGAGCCGGGCAGTGGCCGGAGGGCTGCACGAGGATTTCGACCTGACGAATCATGGCACGAAGCCGGTGCGCTTCAACCTGGAGATCGCGTTCCGTTCCGACTTCGCCGACCTATTCGAGGTCAAGCAGCAGAAGATTGTTCGGCGCGGCCGCATCAGCACCGACTGGGCGGAGAGCAGCCAGGTTCTGTGCACAACCTATCGCAACCATGACTTTCTGCGCGCGGTGAACGTCGCCGCGCATTGCGACGCATCCCAGGCGGTTTATGCCAACGGCCGGCTGAGCTTCGAGATCCGGCTCGACCCCGGCGCGAGCTGGCATGCCTGTCTGCTGTATGAGCTGGTCGATGGCGACAAGAGTTACCCTGCCTCGCTCGACTGTACGCATCTCGTGAACGAATCCCAGCAGGCAAAGGAGGTGCTGGAGTGGCGACGGCGGGTGCTGAAGATCCGCACCTCGAACGAGGATTTCCGGCATTTCTACGAGCAGGCCATTGAGGACATGGCGGCGCTTCGGCTGCCGGCCGAGGGGACCGACCACATGGTGTTCATCCCGGCCGCCGGGCTGCCCTGGTTCGTCGCCCTGTTCGGTCGCGACAGCCTGATCGTCTCGTTGCAGAATATGTTGGTCTATCCGGAATTCGCCCGCGGCGCGCTCGACGTGCTCGGGCGGCTTCAGGCTCGGGAGCGGGACGACTATCGCGACGCCGAGCCGGGCAAGATCCTGCATGAGCTGCGCTACGGCGAGCTGGCGCATTTCGGGCTGATCCCGCATATGCCGTATTACGGCACTGCCGACGCTACGATGCTCTACCTGATCGTGCTGCATGCCACCTGGCGCGCCACCGGCGACGATGCGCTGTTGGAGCGGTATCTGCCGCATGCCGAAGCGGCGCTGGACTGGATCGATAACTGGGGCGACCGCGACGGCGACGGTTTCCAGGAGTACCAAACTCGCTCGCCCGCCGGGTATGAGAACATGGCCTGGAAGGACGCCGAGGACGCCATGGTCTATACTGACGGTAGACGGGTGAGAGGCCCGAAGGCGTTATGCGAGCTGCAGGGCTATGTGTACGATGCCTGGCTGCGGATGGCCGAGATCTACGACGCTCTCGATCGACCCGAGCACGCCGGGGCACTGCGGGCGAAGGCGGCACAGCTTTTCCAGCGCTTCAACGACCGTTTCTGGAACGAGCGGAGCGGCTTTTACGCTTATATGCTGGACGGGCAGAAGCGGCCCGTCTGGACGGTTGCTTCCAATCCCGGGCACCTGCTGTTCTCCGGCATCGTCCCGGAGGAGCGGGCCGGCCGTGTGGTAACGCGGCTGATGGCGCCCGACATGAACAGCGGTTGGGGCATTCGCACGCTGTCGTCCGAGCATCCCGCCTACAACCCCCACTCGTACCAGAACGGTTCGGTCTGGCCGCACGACAACGGCCTGATCGCCGATGGTTTCAGGCGTTACGGATTTGTCCGGGAGGCCGCCAAGATAGCGCACGACATCAGCACCGCGGCGAGCCATTTCCTGCTGTACCAGGTGCCAGAGCTTTACTCCGGCATCAGGCGGACACCGGATTCGTTCCCGGTGCAATATCCGGGTGCCAACGTGCCGCAGGCCTGGGCGGCCGGAACTGCCTTCATGCTGCTGCAAGTGCTGCTCGGCATCCAGCCCGATGCACCGCGCGGGCGGCTCTATGTCGATCCGTGGTTGCCGGAGTGGCTGCCCGATGTGACGCTGTATGATCTCAAACTCGGCAAGCAGACGCTCGATATACGCTTCTGGCGTGACGACGAAGAGACACATTTCGAGGTGTTGCGCGGCGACCCGACGACCGTCGAGGAACGCAGCACACGCTGTTTCCTGCGGCTTCTGCGTAATGGCTGTGCGGCATGAGCGCCGCGCACATGACCACTGCCGAAGCGGTGGTCGAAAGCCTGATCCGGCACGGGATCGACACGCTCTATGCGCTTCCCGGCGTGCACAACGACCATCTGTTCGACGCGGCGCAGCGGGCCGAGGGGCACTTTCGCGTGCTGCATCCGCGACACGAGCAGACTTCGGCTTACATGGCGCTCGGCGCCGCACTGGTAACCGGACGCCCGCAGGTCTTCGCCACCGTGCCCGGGCCGGGGTTGCTGAATGCATCGGCGGCGCTTCTGACGGCCTATGGGATGGGAGCGCCGGTGATTGCGTTGGCCGGACAGATCGCCTCCTTCGCGATCGACCATGGTCACGGGCATCTGCACGAGATCGCGGACCAGCTTGGGCTTCTGCGGCACATCACCAAACATGCCGCCCGCATCCGTGCGCCGCACGAGGCACCGCAGTTGGTGGCCGAAGCGGTCTGCGCCGCAACGTCGGGACGTGCCCGACCGGTTGCGCTGGAATGTGCGATCGACACCTGGGGGGAGGTCGGCGCGGTTGAGTTTCCGCAGATCGCAGCGCGCAGGGTTCCACCGGTCGATTCCGAGGCGGTGTCGCGGGCGGCGGCGATCCTCGGGCAGGCCGAGCGTCCGCTGGTCGTGGTCGGCGGCGGGGCACTGGATGCCGGCGCGGAGTTGCTTGCGGTCGCCGAAGCGCTGGAGGCGCCGGTGTCATCGTTCCGCCGCGGCCGCGGCGCAATTCCGACGACGCATCGGCTCGCCGTGTCGTTCACCGAGGGGCATCGCTACTGGAAGGATGCGGATGCGGTGCTGGCGGTGGGCACGCGGCTTTACTGGCAGCAAAGCAACTGGGGGGTGGATGACGCGCTGCCGATCGTACGGCTCGATATCGACCCGGAGGAGCCGACGCGGTTTCGTCGCCCGGCCTGCTCGCTCGTGGGCGACGCAGCAACGGTCCTGCCCGCGTTGGCCGCCGAGTTGCCGGCGCACAATCGCGATCGGCCGCGACGGGACGCGGAGATGCGTGGGCATCGTACCTGGTTCGAGCAACGCCTGTCGCGGCTGGAGCCGCAGATGGGTTTCGTGCGCGCGATCCGCGCAGCGCTACCGGATGATGGGATTTACGTTGAGGATGTCACTCAGGTCGGGTTCGCCAGCCGCTTGGCGTTCCCCGTCTATGCGCCGCGGACATATCTTTCGCCCGGGCATCAGGATACGCTGGGCTGGAGCTATGGCGTCGCGCTCGGCGCGCAGGCTGCGCTGCCGGGACGTAAGGTGGTTGCGGTCGCCGGCGATGGCGGATTCATGTACCAGGCGCAGGAGCTGGCAACGGCGGTGCGACACAAGCTGCCGGTCGTAGCGGTGGTATTCGACGACGGCGCGTTCGGCAATGTGCGGCGCATCCAGCGCGAGCAGTACGGCAACCGGCTGATCGCCAGCGACCTGGCCAACCCAGATTTCGTTACATTCGCAGAGAGCTTCGGAGTGCGCGCCTGGCGCGCGACGACGCCGGAGATGCTGGAGCACGCGTTGCGCCAGGCGTTCGCGGCGAACGCGCCGGGTCTTGTGCATGTGCCTGTGGGCGAGATGCCGAGCCCATGGGACATGATCCTGCTGCCGCGTGTGCGCGGCTTTGCTGATGCGTGGCGGCCGGCATTGCCGTGACGATCTATAATATCTCGTCGATAAGCGCCTTGCCGCTTTGAGATCGGCTGTCGCGAAGCCTTCGGTAAACCGATCGTATACCGACGCCAAAAGCTCACGTGCCTGTTCGCTCCGAGCCTGATCGCGCCACAGTCGCGCGAGGCTGGTGGCGCAACGCAGCTCCCACGATGGGGTTTCCTGTTGACGGGCCACGTCGAGACCTTGCCGGTAATGATCCTCTGCCGCAGCCGAGGCCTCCGGTTCGCCTTGCAGCAGCAGAAGCTCGCCTCTGATGCGGAGCAACTCGGCCACGCTCCAGCGCTCATCGGTGCGTTCGCATCGTGCAAGTGCCTCGTCGATTTTCCGAAGGCCCTCCGTCACTTGCCCCACACCGGCCAGGCCTTCTGCCAATGCGCCGAGAAGCCCCGGCGAACGCAGGACGTACCCCGTCCCCTCAAGTTCGTCGAGGCCGGTACGAAGATACTGCACCCCAGTGACGACATTGCCGCGTTTGATCAATAACTGCCCCTGATAGCTGTGGCCCAGGGCCTGCCAGAAATCCAGCGCATGCTTGGCCGAATTTTTGAGCAGCATCGCAACTGAGCGGTCGACGGTTGCCAGATCGCCAACGGCCAGTGCAACCATGCACGCGCCATCCAACGCCCAATATAGCGAAATCACATGGTCGACAGCGCGAGCATCCTCAACATTGTCTTGGGCCATGCGCATGGCCTGATCGGGAAATCCCTGCAGCCAGAGGATCCTCGCGAGAGTGCCACGCGCGGCCACGGGCAGGTCGAATTGAAAGCGGGCGATATGTGACTGGCGCACCGGAGCCGTACTGTGACTTAGCATGTGCTCGAGATGACGTCGCCCATTGCTCAGATCTCCCAGATAATACAGCGATGTCCCGAGCATGCGCTCGGCGACCAGCCGATCGGCCGGGCCGGCTTGGTTCGGCGGGAGGGTGTAGAACCGTTCCGCGAGTGCTAACGCGGCTTGGCACTCCGCGTTACTGATGCGATTGTACCACAGGCCCCAGAGTGCGCGCAATCGATACTCGGTGTTGTCAAGCTCCTCGGCAATCGCCAGAGCATCTATCCAGGCCGCACAAGCCTCGGGACCCGGGCCCTTCGTATTGAACAGCGCTGCGGCAAGTGTCGCGTACAGTTGCATCTCGTGGCGCGCGTCGCGGCTTACGCCCTTTCGTATGCTGGAGAGAGCGCATTCGATACTCCGGCGACATTCGTCCATCAGCGACAGCCCGAACCATAGGGGTTCTGAAGCAACCATCAGCGCTACGCCGATCGTCGTGTCGCCACCCGGTGAAAAGGCCCAATCCAGCGCCGCACGTACGTCGTCGATTTCGCGGCCGTAGGCGGTGAGCCATTCAGCGATGGAACGTGCCCATCGTTCGGGTTCAGCCCGCACAAGGAGGTCCCGGACGTATTCGGCGTGGCGCCGCGCGGTGGTGTCCAACTCGCCGCTCTCGGTGAGCTTCTCCAGCGCATAGGCACGAGTGGTGTCGAGCAGCCGGTAGCGTACGGGTCCGCTACCGATGGCCCTCGTGACGAGCGACTTCGCGACAAGGCTGGCCAGGCTATCGATGACATCCGGTGCCTCGCCATCAGTCGTCGCCATTATTGCTTTCGCTGTTTTCAGCTCGAAACCGCCGGGAAAGATCGCCAGACGACGCAGCACCGCGCGCTCGGTGTCGAGGAGCAACCCGTAGCTCCAGTCGAGCGTCGCCCGCAGGGTCTGGTGACGGGGCAGCGCCGTCCGTCGCCCGCCGGTCAGCAAGCGAAAGCGATCGTCGAGGCCGGCGGCGACGCCCCGCACGCCCAGCACCGCAGTGCGTGCTGCCGCCAGCTCGATCGCCAATGGAATGCCATCGAGCCGTCGGCAGATGCTGCTGATGGTTCGGGCGCGGTCATCATCGATCTGTAATTGTGTACCGGCGAGGCGGGCACGAGCGACGAACAGGCGCACCGCGCTATGACGGAGCTGAGCCCCGGTGTCGGTGATCTCATCGCCGGGCACGGCCAGGGCCGGAACGCTATAGACGCACTCGCCGTCGGCGCGCAGGGGTTCCCGGCTGGTGGCGAGGATCTGCAAGTGCGAAGCACCATGCAGGAGCGCCTCTGCGATGCGCGCGACCGGCTCGATCAGGTGTTCGCAGTTGTCGAGCACCAGCAGCAATCGCCGCGATTCCAGGCTGGCGGCAACGTGTTCAGGCAGCAGCGGCGACGGCAATCGTTGCAAACCGAGCGCCGCGGCGATCGTGGACAACACCAGGTTCGGATCGGCGAGCGTCGCCAGATCCGCAAGCCGCACGCCGTCCGGATAGCGATCGACCAGGCGCCATGCCGCGGAAAGGGCCAAGCTGGTCTTGCCGATCCCGCCAGGCCCGGTGAGCGTCAGCAAGCGATAGGTGGTCTGCAGTTCGACCACCTGCTGCAAATCGGCCTCCCGCCCAATCAGTTCGCCAACTTGTATGGGCAGATTGCTGGCGGACGGCACAATCGGCGCAGGAGCGACATCCGCCGCCGAAGCTGATCTGGAGGCCGCAGTGAGTGCGCCGGTGAAGCGATAGCCGTGGCGGGGCACCGTCCTGATCACGTCCCGATCCGCACCGAGCGCACGGCGCAAGGCGAAGATCTGCACGTGCAGGTTGTTTTCCTCGACAACGGCATCGGGCCAGACCCGGCTCAGCAGCTCGTCCTTGCTCAGCATCGCCCCGCCGGCATCGATCAACGCCAGCAGCACGTCGATGGCCCGTGCCCCGAGCTCCAGTTCCACACCATCGGCCAGCAGCGTCCGGTCGCGTCGGTGCAATCGGAACCGGCCAAACTCGATGATGTCGCCGTTCCCCGACACGGCACGCGCCCCCATTAAGGGTTTTCAGGGTTTTAAGATTGCACAGGAGTTGGCGGCTGATCGGACTGCCGGCAGACGACTAACTACACGATTTCGTGAGAATTCGTTGGCCGTTATACCCCTCCTGGGGGACGCAGCAGCAGCAGAATGCGCGGTCTGTAATCATAGGCCCATGCCGTGACACGAGACCGTTCCCCACGCGGGGCCCAAGGAACAAGTGGAATTAAGCGACTAGCTAATTTCTTTCAGACGCAATTGTCTGACGACGCGGTGCAGAACCAGTCACAGCGGAGATGTTGCATGACCCCGATCACTTGCTGGGATCGAGCGAGAACACACCTCTACCTGCGACACGTGTTGCATGCACGCCATCTATATGCACGGCGATCATATCAATATGTGGAACATTCGGAGGGAGAATGTAGATGACAATCGGGATCAAAGGAGTCAAGGTCCCTGACAGCCAGTTTGCGCGCGAGATCACGGAACTCGTGCGAGACACGGAATCGCCACTGCTGTTTCACCACTCCAGCCGCGTCTTCTACTGGGGGGCGCTGACCGGGGTCCGCCGCAGCCTGACGTTCGACGCCGAGCTGCTCTATGCCGGCGCGATGTTCCACGACATGGGGTTGACGCATCGGCACAGCAGCCCGGATGAGCGCTTCGAGGTGGACGGCGCGAACGCCGCGCGCGACTTCCTGCGCGGCCACAGGATATCGCAGCAGGATATCGACACGGTTTGGACCGCGATCGCGCTGCACACCACGCCGGGCATTCCACAGCATATGCACCCGGTGATTGCGCTGCTGACAGCAGGCGTGGAGATGGACGTGCTGGGCATCGCCTACTCCGAATTCTCCGACGCGGAGCGCGAGGCGGTGGTGCAGGCGCATCCGCGCAGCGGCCGCTTCAAGGAAGACATTATCCAGGCGTTCTACGACGGCTTCGGGCACAAGCCGCACACGACCTTCGGCACCGTCAACGCCGACGTGCTCGCGGATAAGGATCCGCATTTCACGCCTGCTAATTTCTGCAGCGTGATCCGCGGCTCCGCCTGGACCGCATAAGCATTCCTTCAACTTCAGACAGCAACTCGGGAGTTGACCATGCCCTCATCGAAGGTTTTCACCAACGCCACCGGCGCGCCGGTGGCCGACAACACCAACATTATGACCGCAGGCCCGCGCGGCCCGGCGCTGCTGCAGGATATTTGGCTGGTCGAGAAGATGGCGCATTTCGATCGCGAGGTGATCCCCGAGCGCCGGATGCACGCGAAAGGCTGGGGCGCCTACGGCTCCTTCACGGTGACGAAGGACATCACGCGCTACACCAAAGCGAAGATCTTCTCCGAAATCGGCAAGCAGACGCCGATGTTCACCCGCTTCTCCACCGTTGCCGGTGAGCGCGGTGCCGCGGATGCGGAGCGCGATATACGCGGCACTGCGCTGAAGTTCTACACCGAGGAAGGCAACTGGGATATCGTCGGCAACAACACGCCGGTCTTCTTCTTCCGCGACCCGCTGCGCTTCCCGGACCTCAACCACGCGATCAAGCGCGACTCGCGCACCGGCCTGCGTAGCGCCGACAACAACTGGGACTTCTGGACTCTGCTGCCCGAGGCGCTACACCAGGTGACGATCGTGATGTCCGACCGCGGCATCCCGAAAAGCTTCCGTCACATGCACCTGTTCGGCAGCCACACCTTCTCGATGATCAATGCGGCGAATGAGCGCGTGTGGGTGAAATTCCATTTCCGCACGCAGCAGGGAATTGCCAACCTCACCGATGCCGAGGCCGCGGCGCTGGTCGCCAATGATCGCGAGAGCCACGGGCGGGACCTGCTGAACGCGATCGAGGCCGACGACTTCCCGCGCTGGACGCTGTTCATCCAGGTGATGACGGAAGCGCAGGCGAAGGCGCACAAGCATAACCCCTTCGATCTCACCAAGGTCTGGCCAAAGAAGGATTATCCGCTGATCGAGGTCGGCGTGATGGAGCTGAACCGCTATCCGGACAACTACTTCGCGGAATTGGAGCAGGCGGCGTTCTCGCCGGCCAACATCGTGCCGGGCATTGGCTGGTCGCCCGACAAGATGCTGCAGGCGCGGCTATTCTCCTATGGCGACACCCAGCGCTATCGGCTCGGCGTCAACTTCAACCACATCCCCGTCAATGCCCCCAAATGCCCGTTCCTCAGTTACCATCGCGACGGCAAGATGCGTACCGACGGTAATCTGGGCGGAACCCTGACCTTCAATCCCAACAGCAACGGGCTATGGGACAATCAGCCCGATTTCGCCGAGCTACCGATGCCGGTAGACGGCGACGGGGCGCATTGGGACCATCGTGTGGATGACGACCACTGGGAGCAGCCGAGCAACCTGTTCCGCAAGATGACCCCGGCGCAGCGGCAGGCGCTGTTCGATAACACTGCCCGCGCGATGGGTGATGCACGGGCGCACATCAAGCAGCGCCATATTGACAACTGCACCCGGGCAGACCCGACCTACGGCGCCGGCGTGGCGCGGGCGCTGGGGATGGCGGCGCCGGCTAAAGCGGCGGAATAACGGACAGAACGGCCGGCGACGTGATGGTGCGTCGCCGGCTGGTTCACGGCGACCAGGACGATGGGCGATCGACCGCCACAACCTCTATCACACGGCATAGCAATGGTGGCGGCGCTCACTGCGTTGATCGCGCTGCCGTTGCTGCGAGCCTATCAGTGACGGGGACGCTGGATGTCTCGTCCGCGTCGGGCGGCGAGGCTCGTCCCTGCAGATGCGTTGGATCAACTTAACTGCGGTACGCAAGAGAAAGCGCACAACTGAAAAGTGCTGGGTCGAGAAATTGAGGCCGACGCATAGCCAAATTCACTCCCGGCATTTCCTGCAATTCTCAGCCTGCACCATCTCCTTAGGGACCGCACGGCTGAAAGCCGTGATGGCAGACCTGTTACGAGAGGAGTGGAGAGATGAACAGCTTGGCGAAGCCGCTGGCTGCCGAGTTCATCGGCACCTTCGCACTAATCTTTGTGGGTGCAGGCGCGGTGACGGTGCTAGGCGGCGGACAAATGCCAGGCATCGCGTTCGCGCACGGACTGACCATTATGGTGTTCGCCAGCGCGTTCGGCGATATCAGCGGCTGCCACATCAATCCGGCCGTCACGATCGGCCTCGCCGCGGCCGGGGAGTTTCCAACGCGGCGCGTCGGGCCCTATGTGGCCGCGCAACTTGCCGGCGCCATCGCTGCGGGTTTCTGCCTGCTTGCGGTGTTCGGCGGCCCGGTGAACCAGCTTGGCGCAACGGTCGTGGACACGCACCGCATCACCTATGAGGGCGCCTTCGTGCTGGAGGGGATCGGCACGTTCTTCCTTGTCAACACCGTGCTGCATACCGCGGTGCGCGGCGCCGCAGGCCGGCTTGCGCCATTCGCGATCGGGATGACGGTGACCGTGTGCATCCTGATGTTTGGCGCGTTGACCGGCGGCAGCGTCAATCCAGCGCGCACCATCGGGCCAGCAGTCGCGACGGGGGTTTACGATGGGATCGTGGTCTATCTGGGCGCGCAGCTCCTCGGCGGCGTGGTTGCGGGTGTGCTCTATCGCGTGTTCTGGGCGCCGCGGTCCGCTTCCGCACATGGCGCTGTCAGCCACGTCCCAGCCGAGTAGGATCCAGCAAACCTCGGGGCAGGGAAAGCTCCAGAGGAGCCACTTACTACCCCGCCCTCTCCCCTTCCCCTCCCCTCCCGCACGAGGTTCTTCAGTCGGGCGCTTCAGTGAGAAAGCAGGCGGCAGGCCGTGGCACAGAGCTGAAGCCAGGAATTGACCAGCACCGGTTGCCCCGGCTCCGCCATCGCGAGCGGATCGACATAGCCCAGCACCAGTTTCTCAGTGATCTGCCTCGCGCTGCCACGCGGGTGCTCTGCATCCGTGGAGACGGCCCAGACCAGCCGGTTCGGCCCGTACCGCCGCAGGCCACGGAGAACCGCCCGCATGGCATTGTCCTCGTGAGGACCTCGCCGAACGGTAGACGAAGATATTCCACGCGCGCGGCAGCTCGTCACGCATTCGCTCGGCAAGGAAGCGAAGCCGTTTGGACACCCGGGCCAGTATGTGATTCGCGGCGACTTGGTGGACCTTGACATCGGTGTGAAAGTTGAAGCTGGAACGAGTTTCGCGGACCACGTACTCGCCATCCGGCTTCACGGCGATTTCCAGGGTCGCGGGATCGCCGAAACCCTCGAAACCGCTCTCCAGAGCGGCGATCAGCCCGTTCGCCGTGGTACCGGCAAAGCGCAGCAAACTGTACGGTTCGACCTGACAGGCGCGCTGGGCCCACCCGAACTCGCAATTGCCGCCCGGCTCTCGAAGCGCAGCATCAGCTCGTGAGCGAGCAGCGAGAGCGCGCTGCCCGCCGCAGCGCTCGGGGCCGCCAACGCTGCGGCGATCTCCTCCGGGCCCATCTGCAATGCGAGCAGCGACATCGGTAGCCGTCGCCCGAGCCGATGCTCAAGCTGCACCGCGAACTCGAGCAGCTTGAGCGAGTCGCCGCCAGCCGAGGCAAAGGTTTCATCCGTGCACGGCAGGACGCCGAGTACGGATTGCGAAGCCGCGCGCACCGCATCGCGAAGCACTGGATCACGGTTAATATCGAAGCCTGGCGTTACCGGGACGACGGGCAGATCGGAGTGCTGCACGAACTCGTAGAGCCCGTTTCCGCTGCGGCGAACCATTTGTCCAGTATGCACGCTGTCGCCGGTGAACGCGCCGGCCACCACGAGCTCGCCCACCTCGCCGTCAGGGACCTCGGCGCCGCTTGGGTCGATCACCGACACCGCGAACCCGGGCAGCGCAAAACCAACAGGCACGGTATCTCTGGCCCCGGCGGGGGGCGTGGTTACGAACTGCTGGATGCAGGTGAAGGTCTCCGTCTGACAGTAGGCATAGAGGATGTGACAGGCGTCAGGCAGCAATGTGCGCAGCACGGTGACATCGTTCCAATGTAGCGGCCCGGCGTCGATGCGAACCAGACGCATAGCACGGAAGCTCTGGCGCGCACCGGGCAATCGTGCCAGCGAAAGTAGCGCTGAGGCTGGCCCGCTGCAGACCGTAGTTGCCGCATGCAGCATAGCGGAGAGCAGCTCGGCAGAACCCGGCGAGCATTGATCGACCAAATGCAGCGTGCCACCGGTCAGCAGCGCTGCCAGCATGGCTCGCAGCCCATCTGCCGACGACTGCGGCGCGAGCGGATGATGTCGATCGCCGTCATTGAGATGGCAAGTCTCGATATAGAGACCGATATCGAGCAGAACGGCTGCCTCGCTTCTCTCGACCCAGCGACCACGGTCACGCCCGCACGAGATGAGGAATGCCGCCTCCTGGATGGTCGTCTCTGCCTGCCCGTCCATTTGGCCGGGTGGATGTGCCTCCACCGGCAGGACGATCTGCGGTACATCGACAACCACAGGCGGCATTGCCGCGTGTACGATTTTCAGGGCAGGCCGCAAGGTCGCCCCCGGGACGCCGATCGTTTCGTTGGTTCCCGGATCGACTAGGGCGCACGGCCGACCAGCTGCCAGGCAGCCAAGCACCGCCATCGGTAGCCAGATGGAGTTGGGCAGACAAACTGCAACACGCCCCCCCCGGCACCGTCGCGCCTGCGATGCGCGCGGCGATCCCCATCACGTGCTGCATCGCCTCGAAGAACGTGACGGCAAGATGGCGATCGCGAATCGCCACCTTCTCAGGGTTTCGCGCGACAACTTCGGCGAAATGCGCGAAGACCGGGCGACTGGACCAGTCCGGACCGATCTGCCGGAATGGCACTGCCTGCGGACCGAGCCAAGGCTGCGGCCGGCGGGCGGCTCAAAGTCAACTCCTGAAATCCGACGGCGATCCAGCGATGATCGTCGATGCCGCTGACATCGCAGGGGCGGACTGCGTCAGGATGCCGGAAACGGATCGACAGCTCATTGGCCTCGGCGAGCACATTCCAGGGCAGCACGCATTCGACTTTGAACAGCCCGTTGAGTAGGAACCGTCCGACCTCGCTGCCGTTCGCTTCGACGAGCAGTCGCTGGAACGGCACTGCTGGAGCGGCAAAAGCAAACCCGGTGATCGTCAGCAGGTAGGTCGCGCGGCGGCGGGGGCACGGCAGCACCGCATAGCTCTCGTGGCCGATCGTCCAGGTGCGGAGTTCGTCATCGTGCGACCAGCCCCCCGCAGATGCTGGAAGCTATTGCCGCGGCGTCCGAACACGATATGCGTGTTGCCGCTCATTGTCCTGGCGGGTGCCCTGCTGGCGCGACGTGCCGGAACAGCATCGTCCGTTGCGCACCGCTAAGGCACGCTGCGCCGGATCCTGATCCCATGGCACCCGGTGGCGGAGTAGGGTCCAGCTAAATCTGCGCTACGGCGGCTCGGTGGCTTCCACAGCGGCGACGTCGAGCAGGCGTTCGAGCACCTCGGGCTCCTGCGCGCCGGCGATCGCATGTTGGCCCGAGACCACGAAGCATGGCACGCCGTTGATCCCCAGCCGGTGGGCGCGCAGGTTTTCGGCGTGGATCGCGTCGGTGTCGGCATCCCCGGCGAGGTAACGCCGCACCGGTGTGCCCTCCAACCCAGTGGCATGGGCGATCGCGGTCAGTATGGTCATATCGCCGATATCCAGCCCGTCGGTAAAATGGGCGGAAAACAGGGCCTCGACCACCGCGTCGGCGCGGCCGTAACGGCTGGCGAAACGCACCAAGCGGTGCGCATCGACGCTGGATGGGGTGCGGCGGATGCGCTCGAAGCGGAACAGCACGCCTTCAGAGCGGCCGATCTGCGAGATCGTGGCGTAGAGGCGCCGCGCGCGGTCCTCGCCGCCGAACTTGCGGACCACGTAGTCGGGGCGGGCCATGCCGGCGCGCGGCATGTCCGGGTTCAGCAGGAACGGCCGCCAGGTCAGCTCGAACAGCAGGTCCGGGCGGCGGCGGCGGGTGCGCACCAAGCGCCTGATGCCCAGGAAGCACCAGGGGCAGACGAGGTCATGCACCACCTCGATCGACAGGCGTGCCTTGGGCGGTGCGAGGATGTTCACGTTTCGACTCGCGGCACCGGTTCGGCTGTCATACGAACATCATCCCGGTAACCGGTCGCCGGGGCAAGCATTGCTGTGGGCGCGGCAGTTCGTTCCCGGGCGATCGGGTGGTCGACCGGTTACGCAGGACCGGACCGGGCGCCGCTCGCACCGAAATGATTGTTCACTATTATCGGAGCGGAGAACCAGCCGCCGGGCGAGCGCTTCTGGCCCACGGAAACGGTGAGGAACACGTCCATGAAGACCCACGCTCTCGCAGCCATTCTCGTCACAATTTGCCTCGCCGTTGCCTCGGCTTCCGCGCAGAATACGAGCGCCGGGCCTAACGCGCAGGCCAATGCCGCTCAGACACAACCTCCTCAGGCACATCCGCAGGTCGCCGTGCAGACGCCACCGGCCAATGGATCGACGGCGAGTGCGACGGTCTCGGCACCGCAGGACACGAACGCGCAAGTCACGCCACCGTCGGGCAAGAACGCCGAGATCGGAATCGCAACGATCAATCCCACGGGGATCCCGCCGTCGCAGCGCAACCCGCTATTGGCCGACAACGGCGACGTGCGCATCAGCAAACTGATTGGCTCAACGATATACAACAAGGACGACCAAAAGGTCGGCAGCGTCGACGACGTTCTTGCCGGAACGGGCAGCTGCAAGTCGTGATCAGCACCAGCAACAAGAAGACGATAGTGCCTTGGGACAGGCTGGTGTTCGGAGATGCCAAGCTCAACAGCGACAACAAGGTTCTGATCCCGGACGCGACCCAGGCTCAACTCGATAAGATGCAGGCGTTCAACTATCAGAATACGAACAACAATAAGAAATAGCGTCGCTCGATCGCGGTCGGAGCCTCCAATTTTCGCCCGACTTCAATTCGACGGGCTGCCTGGCGCTTGGTGTGCTGACCGTCTCGGTTTGATGGCCGCCAGCGGCACGCGGCATGCTGTCGGGCCGCGAAGGGTCTCAGGGCTGATGCCCCCGACGTCTTGGATTCCCGACTTTGCGTCCCGGCGCTGGACCGCGTGACGAGGCTCGCCAGGAGCACGGCTACGATGCCGGTCAGAAACACGCCGTCGAATGTTCCCGCGCCGCCGATCGACGCGATCGGCGCGCCGAGATACTGCACCTTGCCCAGGTTGAGGAGGTCGGCGCCGATGAGCGCGCCGAGGCTGCCGCCGATATAAGCGAGCGGGGCGGCATCCGACCGCGACAACAGCAATGCCACGACAGCCGCGGCAATCGGCGGCACGAACACCGGCATCGCGATCCCCAGTCCAGGGACGGGATAGGCCAGCATGTGGCACACCGCCGCCACGCAGACGACCGCGATGGCGCCCCGCAGCCACAAATGACGCGTGACGAGCAGATAGGCCGACACCAGTACCGGGATTACCGCGCCCCCGATATTGACGGCGATCAGCGTGCCTGGCCATTCGACGGCCACCGGAACCATATGAATCATGCCGAAGAACTGCACCTCTCCCCTGGCGATGATCTGCCGCGCGGGGAGCTCGGCAATCGGGATGTTGAAATAGCTGCCGATCAGCGATGCCACCAGCACCAGGAACGAACCGCGCGAGCCGAGGCCGATGCGCTGGTAGGCATAACGAAATGCCCGCAGCTCGATGACCAGCACGAGCACGAACAGGACGCCTGCCAGCAGCCCGAAATACGGTAGCGCGAGAGGCAGGTAGTCGGGGCTGCTTAGCTTCATGATCGCCACTTTGGGTTCAAGACTGAAGATCAGAAGATGAGACTAGCCGTTCCAGAAGGCCCCTCGTCGAGATGGCTGGCACAATGTCAGCCATGGTGCGGGGCTGGCCACGGCGCCGGAGGTCCACCCCGAACCCGATCCGCGCCTCGGAGGGAAATGCCCTAGCCCGTTACGCCCTGTTCACCAATGCCCCGCAGATTGATGCCGTGAACGCATACTCGTCGGCCGCTGCCATCGCCCGCGTGCGCACCTTCGCCTTCGCCGGGATCGAGGCGGTGCCGGTCGAAGTACAGGTGCAGATCTCGCCCGGCGTTCCCGCCTTCCTGATTGTCGGTCTGCCCGACAAGGCGGTGGGAGAAGCTCGCGAGCGAGTGCGCGCGGCCTTCGCCGCAATGGGTCTGTCTCTGCCGCCCAAGCGCGTGCTGAATACCTCGCCCCCGCCGACCTGTTGAAAGAAGGCAGCCATTTCGACGTGCCGCTGGCGCTCGGCGTGCTCGCGGCGATGGACGTGTTGCCGCGCGACGAGATCGGCGGTTACGCGGCGTTGGGGGAGTTGCATCTCGATGGCACGCTGCATCCCGTGGCGGGCGTGCTGCCGGCGGCGATCGGCGCATCGGCCCGCGATCTCGGCCTGATCTGTCCGGTTAGCCAGGGCGGGGAGGCAGCGTGGGCCGGCCGGATCGAGGTGCTGGCGGCACCCGACCTGCTGACCCTGATCAACCATTTCCGCGGCACCCAGGTGCTGACCCCGCCGGAACCAGCCGGCGTGGCGGAACCGCCGCGCGGGCCGGAACTGGCCGATGTGAAAGGCATGGAGACCGCCAAGCGCGCGCTGGAGATCGCCGCCGCCGGGGGGCACAATCTGCTGCTGATCGGCCCACCAGGCGCGGGCAAGTCGATGCTGGCCGCTAGGCTGCCAGGCTTGCTGCCCGACCTCACGCCGGCGCAGGCGCTGCAGGTCAGCATGATCCACAGCGTCGCCGGCCTGCTGGACGGCGGTCGTTTGGTGATGCGCCCGCCCTTCCGTGAACCGCACCATTCCGCGTCCCAGGCGGCGGTCAGCGGCGGCGGCCAGCGCGCACGACCCGGCGAAGTCTCGCTGGCCCACCGCGGCGTGCTGTTCCTCGACGAATTGCCGGAGTTTCCGAAGCTGGCGTTGGAAGCGCTGCGCCAGCCGATGGAATCCGGGCGGACCACCGTGGCGCGTGCCGCGGCGCATGTAACCTACCCGGCGAGATTCCAGTTAATCGCGGCGATGAACCCGTGTCGGTGCGGCTATCTCGGCGATGCCGCGCGGGAGTGCGGGCGAGCGCCACGCTGCGGCGAAGACTACCAGAACCGGATTAGCGGGCCGGCGCTGGACCGGATCGACTTGACGATCGAAGTGCGGCCCGCCTCGGCCGCTGAACTCGCCCGCGCCCCCGCGGGTGAGCGGACCGAAACGGTAGCCGCCCGCGTGGCGCGCGCCCGCACGGCGCAGGCCGCGCGCTACGGCGAAGACGGCCCTGGCACCAATGCAGAAGCAGACAGCCGCGATCTGACCCTGGTCCCGGAGGCACACGCCCTCGCCGAACAGGCCATGGAGAAGCTGCGGCTCTCGTCCCGCGGCTATACCCGCATCCTGCGCGTCTCCCGTACGATCGCGGACCTTGCGGGCGCGCCGGTCGTCGGCCGGGCGCACGTGGCCGAGGCGCTGGCGTTCCGCCACCGCATGCCGGGACGAAGGGCGTGATCAGCCCCTCGTCCACCTCTCCCGCACTCGCGGGAGAGGTCGGTTCGCGAAGCGAACCGGGTGAGGGTCCTGCCGGCACGAGCTCCACCTCATGGCGGATCGCACTCCGGATCGTGGTAGAATGTGGGTGGGTGTGGAAATCCTGCCCAGCGGGTCGCGTCTGAGGATGCCGAGATGAGTGCCGCAACTGAACCAGCGCTGGATCTCCGCGAGCAGATTACCCGAATTGATCGCGCGATCATCGAAACGGAGAAATTCCAAGTAGAAACCCGCAAGTTTACCGCCGAACAACTAAAATTGGGTGCTGAGCAACTGAAACTGGGCGCCGAGTAACTGAAGTTGGCAGCGGAGGCGCAAAAGCTCGGATGGGATGCACGTTTCGCACCTTATCTGGCGATCGCGGCGGTGATCGGCGGATTGCTCGGCGCCGCGACGTTCATCGCTCACCTGATGGGGCATTGAAACTTGAATGATGAGCCGAACGCTGATGTGGGTCTGGTTGTGCGGCAGCAACGTCAGCTCATCGAACGGACACTACCGTCCGCTAGGTCGTCGGCCAGGCCGCAGTCATAAGCAAATCCTGCATCGCATCGGCCAGGGCTCCTGCGGCGCGGTCGATATCGGCTACAGAATGCGAGACGTTTATGACAAACACCAGTTTTGCTGAGGCCGATGTTGGTCCTCTTACGACGGCAGTGCGCACACCCGCGCGGCGCAGCAGCCGTTTCAGCGAGAGCGCGTCTTCTCGGCCTAGAGTAATCATCCGTACAGGAAAGATACCCCCGCTGTCGTGCAAACCAATCTCGCCAATTGCCCTACGGAAATGAGTCACAAGCTTTGCTAGCCGAAAGCGTAGCTTGTCACCAAGCTGCGCGTTGATCCTAAGGGCGTGCTCCGCAGCATGAAGCGAGGCGATCGAGGGCGGGCTGCTGTGCACCAGTGTTTCGCTTCGCCGCTGGAAGAGCTCCAAAATCGGGTCGCTCCCGCAGAGGTACGGCCAGAGGTACCCCAAACCCCTTGGCCAAGGAGCTGCCGAGAATTACAGGCGACGATCGGATCTCATGCAGTTGGAGCGAACCACCGCCACCCGAACCATAGGGACCGTTGAAACCAGGGGCGATTCCCCAAATTCCGAGTGCCTGCGTGTCATCCAGCACCACGTACCCGTCATAGGGGACAAAGAGGCTGTCGAACGCCGTCGCCAGAAAACCGCGGACGATGACGAGCTGGAGCAGATCCCGGTCGTTCTCGAGCATGTTCGGATTGTAGAGCCCGTAGAACAGGATCGCCGGCCGCGCGATGCGCAGCAAGCGCAGCCCGCCTGCCGGCCTGAAAGTCTCGGAGAAAAGTTCCAGCGCCTGGAGATAAGCTTCAAGCGGCGGCGACCGGTCCGGTCGGCCGTCGGGCAAGCGTATGGCGCCGCGTGCCACGATCGCCATCCGCCGGAACCGCTCGACGTTGAGCTGGGCGGTCACGCCCAGGGCGCGCAACCCTTCCGCCGACCCATTCTGTGCCCGGCTGATCAGCGCATCCATCGTCTGCGCGATCTCGTTCTCGATCAGCAGCGAACGCAAGTCGCCCTGCCCCTGCTGCTCAAGCCAATTATACACTCGGCGATAGGCGTCGATGCCACGTGGCCAAGCGTCGGGCCCGTATGCCTCCTGCGCACCGCCCATGAAGTTGCGGAGAGCAAATATGACAGCGTCGCGCCGCTGCTGCACCTCGGCCAGCGGGACCTGCAGCAGATAGTAGCCGGATGCAAACCCGACGCTCGCCAGCGACTCGCCCAGAATGACGAGTAGCACGGCCGCCACCTCGTCAAGACCCTGCGCGAGCCGCCGATAGTTGACCGTCATCGCTGGCGACATCGATCCGACGAACCGCGCCATCCGGGCGTACTCCCCGAGCTGGCGCCGAATAGCGAAGACCAGGTCGCGCTGTGTCGGATCAAGTCCATTGCGGGCGGCAGTATGTCCCTGAGCGACCGCACGGCGGATCGAGTCCGCCCAGCCCTGCATTTCCGGCACGATGTCGTTGGTCAGAGGATTGGTGGTCAGGTCATTCAGCGCCTTTTCCACGTCGCCATTGGCAATGTTGAACTCGGCGTCCGACGATGTGGGCTGCGGGGGCGGCAGCATCGCGTTTGTCGGCACCTGCAAGTTCGGCAGACCCTGCGCCTCCTCACGCACTGCGGCAGCGATCGGCAGGTCCTTGTAATAATTGAGCAAAGCGTCGGCGACCTGCTTCGGGTCGCGAACGTCCGAAACCTTCAGTTGATTGCGGATCATATTGTCGACGGCGAGATTGACCGTCGCCGTGCCGTTCGGTCCGCGGCTGGCGGCACCGCTCCTAAAGCCGTTAGAAGCCGAAGCGTTCGGGGCGAAAAGGGGGCATTGGACTACCTCATTCGCGATAACGTTCAGGCCGCCAGCGCCAGCCGCGTGCCGGCAAGTCTCGGGGCCGATGGTTTATAGTCGGCCACAAGGTGCTCCACGACGAGTTCGGCGAGCATCGGTGGCCGGATTTTGCCGGAGACGAGCGCGTAGCTCGCGGCCCCGACCAGGTGCCGAGGCGGCAGCTCGACCGGCGGCGGACGCCCGCCGGCCAGGCCCGCAGCCGCACGGCGGATCGCGTCCTCGTCGCTGTGACGGAACGGTATCACATCGGCAAGCGCATGGTGCGCCAGATTGCGCCGCGTCTGGAAGGCGATTTCATCGACCACGTGCGGGATCAGCCGCGGCGCAGTGCCAAGCAGCCGCGGCGGCAGGCGGTTGAACCGGCGCACATCATAAAGCCGTCGCCAGACGCGCCCGAGCCGCGCCGCTTCGTCGCCGAAACCCATCCTGCGCAGCATCTCCGCCAGGATCAGCACGCGAATATAGCCGGTCGGGTGCGCGCTGCCGGGACGAAACGTAACAGCACGCGGCACCGGATGGGCAAGAAAAATTGCCAGACCCCAGGCCGCGGATGGCCCGCCGAGCAGCAGTGCGGTTAGGTCGGCAAAGATCTCCTTGTGCCAGAGCGTGTAGATCTGCGCGAGCGCGGCGTCGCCTGCGGTCCGCAGCACGCGGCTCAGCACCGCCGCGCGGTTCTCCTGCCAGATGCCGAGATCGGCCTGAAGATTGTGGGCGACCTCGTGCAGGAACACGCCCTGCCAGGGGTTGTCGCGATCCCAGGGAATGCGGATCAAGGCAAACGGAACCGCGTCGCCGAGCAGACGGGACAGATGGATGCCAGCCCGCCAGGTGGCCGGCGACGCGCTGTGCTGCATATAGGTCAGCGGCTTCAGGCGCGGCCTGTGCAGGACGCCGGGCACCGCCGCTCCGGCCGCGGCGTAGCAATCGGCGGCAATCACGTCATGCGCAGCGAGCACCGGGGCGAAGGCGCTGCCGCGCTGACCAAACACCTCGAAGAACAGTCCCCACGAGCGGCGGGCACGGTCGATCTCGCGCTCGACCAGCGCGATCTCGTTGAGCACACGTTGCAGCGGCGCCTTTTCCGCGATCTGCCGAAGCTGTCCTAGGCGGCGGACGACTTCGCGATCGATCGCCTCTAGCCGATCATTGGCCGCGTCAAAATGGCCGCGGGAGGGAGCGTAGGGCAGGTCCTGCGGCCGAATCCCAACCGAGCTGTGATCGATCCGCGCCAGCCGCCGGGCACGAGCGGCAAGCGACATGATCTTGGCATGCAAGAACGCCCGGGCTTCCATGACCGCGCTTCCCTCCCGACGTGCGGCGCTTTGCAATCAGACCGTCTCGACAGTGATCCGTACCGGACCGCGCAGCGTGATGCGCCGGTCTACACCGCCCTCGCGAGACCCGTAGCCGTAACGGCCCATGCCTTCGCCGCGCGAGCCGTAGCGCGCCCGACCGCGGCGTGTAGCAGGGTAGCCCTCGTAGCCGACGCCTTCGCCCAAACCCGTCCGGTAATGACGCATTGTCCCCCGCCGCCCGACGCCCATCGGGTGCATGGCCCGCAGACCCGCCGAGGCGCGCGCGAAGCGACGCACAAGATGTGGTGACTGCGCCACCTTGGCAGCTGTGCGACGCACGAGATGCGGCAACTGGTGGGACGGAAGTCCCTGCTGCACCGCGATGCGGCGCGGGTGGCGCACGATCGCCGGCATCGCCGCAACCGCCTGCGCACCGTGACGCCGAGCAATGTGGCGGGTGGCGGCGGATGTCGCCTTCACCAGTTGCTTGCGCTGCCCGTGCGGCAGCCGGGCGACAGTCGGCATCGCTTTGCGAATAGCCAGGCCCGCCACCACCGGCGCCGCCATCTCAAGCGCGTCCGCGTCGTCGGCAATGTCGATCAAGCCGTCGATCGCGTCGAGCTCGTCCGCCTCGTCGGCCGCTACCTGGCTGACCACATCGGCCGCCTTGCCGATCAGCCCCGCCCCCGGGATCGGCAGCAACGGGGCTACCTGGCTGATGATCGGCGCGACCTTCTTGGCGACGCTCCTGATGCTTTTCCACAAGCCACCCAGGAATTCGTCTGCATCCTCGGCGTCGAGCGCCTCGGTAACCGCTTGCTCCAGTTCTTCAGCCGCGTCTCCAGCCTCCATCTCCATACCGTCCATGCCCTCGGCGAAATCCGCCTCGAGCGGATCGCCCAGCTCTGCCTCATCGGCAGCGTGCAACCCGGGACCTTCCGGTTCGCCCAAGTCATCGAGCAGATCGGCGTCAAGTGATTGGCTCATGGTGATCTCCTTTGTTGTCGGACCCTTCTGCGCTGAATCAGCGGCTGAGGATTACGATCTCGACCGCTCCGTTGAGGATCATTTGCGGCGGTCGGCCGGTCAGGGTTGACCTGGGCTGGTCCGGCGCGGGGGCAGACGTATCGCGCGGTCCCGACCCGAACTGGTACCAAAGTCGCGGCAGCGCTGTTGCCAGACTTGCAATCGGCAGACCTCGCTCGCCGATCGCGCCGGCAAACTGCGGCAACAGACGCCAGGAGCGGGTCCCGCCACTATCGCGCGCCTCCCGCACGATGTGAGCCGCCGCGCGAATCAGTTCAGGGGCCGCAGCCGGCGTTGTCGCCGGTACGGCCAGCACGGTTGAACCTGATGCGATCCGTGCCAGGAACGCCGCGGCAATGGCCAGCGATTCCTGCGTTCGGCTCTTTCGTTCCGTTACGTCAACGATCTCCTGGAACGCGAGTTCCTCATCAAGCCCATCCGCAAGGGCGTGGCAGAGCAGTCGCAGTAGCGGCTGGATGAAGTCGTGGCCCGAGGCCATCGCAGCTATGCGCGAGCTTAGAACGCCGATCAATCCGCCAAAGAACGCCGCGGGGTCTGGTGTGATGATAAAGGGGGCAACAGCGTCGAGCAGGGGAAGAAGATGGTCATTGCGGGAAGTGGGCTTGCCGCCTTGCGCCGAGGCGAGTTTATCCGCATCGGCAATTTCGTCGGCGGAGCTTGATTGGTCGCCGACAGTCCGGCACGCTTCGTTACTCCCGTCGCGGCCTGAACCGGCGCTGTCCCGGATCGGCGCACCTTCAACCCCATCTCCCGGACTTGCGGCGAGCTCTTCGATCATCGGGACCTCCCACCGACCGCTTTGGCGCAACCTAGCGACGCCAACGATGGTGGACTCTCAGCTCTTGAGTGGAATTCCGGAAGTCGCCAATTCCTGGTGATGGTAGCGCGGTAGCTCAAACTCGGGACAGGCGGGCGCGAGTCGTTTCAGTTTTGACATTACCAGATAGGGTTCACGTCCCCAACGCGCCAAAAAATTCTATGCGGGTGGGCGGCGGCCGGAGCCGGTATAAAGCGATAAAGTGGCGCAAGGCGGGGGCGGCCATTAGCTGTTGTTTTCGCAGCGTTTCGGACCACAATGATCCGGGAGGTATGAGCCGCAATGGAAGACACCAATAAGGAAAAAGCCGCTCGCTTCCCCCGCCCTAGCCTCGTGGTCGCGCTGTGGCTGGGGATCATTCCAGTCGTGGCGACGGCCCCGCCCGCCTCCGGCGGACAGATGGCCAAGCAGACCATCGAACCGGGGCAGCTCGTCCCCACGGTCGGCCAGCATCTGCTAGGGCCAGACGGATCGGATGCAGGACGGCTCTGGGACGTGCTGGTGGACCGCACCGGTCAGCCGCGCGACAGAGCGGGCGCTACGATGGGCTCGCTCGGCATTGCCGTTTACGTGGGGGCGACCATCAGCACCTCGCTTGCCGGCTGGACGGCGGAACGGTTCGGTGACAGCGCAGCCTTCTTGCTGTTGGCCGGCGCCGGACTGGCCGGCACGCTGTTGCTATGGCTGGCGATGCCGGAGACAAGAGAGCGGGCCGCCACGCCGCCGTCGCAAACCCCGACGCTCGCGACGAGCGCCGCGTAAAACCAGTGACCAGAAGGAGACGCCATGCCATTCAAAGTGCAGGTCGGCCCGCCGCAGATCTCGATCCATCACGGGCAGACGGTGCTGATTAGCGATCCGGACGGGCAGATCGAGTGGCCGAGCGATCGCGGTCTGTATTTCATGGACACCCGCGTGCTCAGCGCCTGGGCGATCTATGCGAACGGTGAACCGTGGGACCTGTTGAACGGCGGCGCCATCACCTATGACGCCTCGCGGATCTATCTGACCAACCGGACGATCGCCACCGAGGACGGCACGGTCCCTCCGCGCACGCTCGGCCTGACGATCAGCCGCGCGATCAGCGGCGGCATGCACGAGGACCTGGATGTCACCAATAACGGCCGTAATCGGGTGCGCTTCCAGCTTGAGATCGCATCGCGCAGCGACTTTGCCGACATATTCGAGGTAAAGTCGGGCCGTATCGTGCGCCGCGGACGCATCACGACGGATTGGTCGGAGGCGCGCCAGCAGCTTCGCACGACCTATTCCAACGGTGACTTCACGCGCGCGCTGACAGTAGAGCCGCGGCAGCAGAAGGCTGTGTACGCGAACGGGCGGATGAGCTTCGAGGTCGCTCTCGAGCCCGGCGCGGCCTGGCATTGCTGCCTGCTGTACACGCTCACCGATGGCGAGCGGCACGTCTCCGGGCCGCACGCGTGCATCGGCCAGGCCCATAAGTCGCACCAGGCTGAGACCTTGGCGGCATGGTTGCGGACGGTGCTGAAGGTCCGCACCAGCAACGAGGAGTTCTACCGGCTGTATCGCCAGGCGTTGGAGGACATGGCGGCGCTGCGGCTGCCGATGGCCGAGACCGACCACATGGTGTTCCTGCCGGCGGCCGGCCTGCCATGGTTCGTCGCCCCGTTCGGTCGCGATAGCCTGATCGTGTCGCTGCAGAACCTGCTTATCTATCCGGAGTTCGCCCGTGGGACGCTGGACATACTGGGCTCGTTGCAGGCCAAGGAGGAGGACGCCTATCGCGACGCCGAGCCCGGCAAGATCCTGCACGAGATCCGCTATGGTGAGCTGGCGCATTTCAAGCTGATCCCGCACACGCCATATTACGGAACGGCGGACGCCACGCCGCTCTATCTAATCGCGCTGCATGCCGCCTGGCGGGCGACCGGCGATCAAGCGCTACTCGAGCGGCACCTGGAAACAGCCGAAGGCTGCCTGAGCTGGATCGATAACTGGGGCGACCGCGACGGCGACGGGTTCCAGGAGTACCAGACGCGCTCGCCGGCCGGCTATGAGAACATGGCCTGGAAGGATTCCGGCGATTCCGTGATGTATCCCGATGGCTCGCTGGTAAAGGGACCGAAGGCGTTGTGCGAGCTGCAAGGCTATGTGTACGACGCCTGGCTGCGCATGGCGCAGGTGTTCGATGCGCTGGGCAAGCCGGAGCGCGCGACTGCCCTGCGCGAAAAAGCGGCAGCGCTGTTCCAGCGGTTCAACGAGGCGTTCTGGGACGACGACTTCGGCTTCTACGCCTATGCGCTGGATGGCGATAAGCGCAAAGTGCTGACCGTGGCGTCGAATGCCGGGCATTGCCTGTGGTCCGGGATCGTGCCGCCCGAGCGGGCGCGCAAGGTGGTCGAGCGGCTGATGGCGCCGGATATGTGGAGCGGCTGGGGCATCCGCACGCTGTCGTCGTTGCATCCGGCGTTCAACCCGTACAATTATCAGACTGGATCGGTGTGGCCGCACGACAATGCCATCATCGCGATTGGTTTCAAACGCTATGGGTTTGGCGCCGAGGCCGGGCGGATCGCCCGCGACATCAGCGATGCTGGCAGCCATTTCCTGTCCAACCAGCTTCCCGAGCTTTATACCACGCTGGAACGCGACGAGACCACCTTCCCGGTCCAGTATGTCGGCGCCAACGTGCCGCAGGCCTGGGCGGCGGGTTCGGTGTTCTTCCTGTTGCAAGCGATCCTGGGAATCGTGCCGGATGCGCCGGACGGGAAGCTCTATTTCGATCCGCTTCTACCGCCGTGGCTGCCCGATATCACCTTATCCGATCTTCGGCTCGGGACGCATAAGTTCGATATCAGGTTCTGGCGTGACGGCGAGGAAACGAAGTTCGAGGTACTGGGGGGGAATGCGAAGATGGTCGAATGCATCACCGCCGAAGGCTGCTTCGACCGGCTGAGGGGCTTGGCAGCACCAGAATAGGCGACACAGAGGGGAACGAATTCCATGGCACGCAGCAACAAGCCGGATCCCGCGGGCGAGAAGCTGACCCTCGCCATCGACATCGGCGGCAGCCATCTCAAGGCCGGAGGTACTCAACGGCGCCGGCGAGATGGTGTCCGAGCCAGCGCGGGTCGTGACGCCGAAGCCGGCTAAGCCCGCCGCCGTGGTCGTCGCGCTGGTCGAGCTGGCAAAACCGCTCGGACAGTTTGACCGAATCTCGATCGGCTTTCCCGGCGTGGTGCGTATGGGTCGCGTGCTGACTGCGCCCAATCTCGGCACCAAGGACTGGCAGAAATTCCCGCTGGCCGACGAATTGTCCAAGGACCTGGGAAAGCCGGCACGCGTGCTGAACGATGCCAGCATCCAGGGGCTGGGTGTGATCAGCGGCCAGGGGCTGGAATGCGTGCTCACGATGGGAACCGGGATGGGCTTCGCGCTGTTCAGGAACGGTTGTCTCGGGCCGCACTTAGAAATGAGCCAGCATCCGGTGAAGACGGGCAAGACGTACGATGAGTACGTCGGGGAAGCAGCGCTGCATGATATCGGGAAGGGCCATTGGAACCGGCGTATGCGCAAGGTAATCGGCATCATGGAGGTAGTGGTTACTTACGACATGCTGTATATCGGCGGCGGCAATGCCAAGCTGTTGGAACAGCCTCTGCCGGAGCACGTGAAGGTGGTTCCGAACGAAGCCGGGATCACCGGCGGTGTGCGCCTGTGGGACAAGCGGATGGATGCCGCGTTCGAGGAGCACGGGGAGTTCGGGTGATGGCCCCTGCCCTTCTCTGACGGTCAGAATAAAGCACCGATTTGGGAGGAGGTGCCTATGCTCACGGTCACACGCGATATGATGTTGCCGACGGCGATCACCGGCTCGTATCCGCGCCCGCTGTGGTTCGACCTGAGCCTGAACGGTCGCTCGTTCAAGTCAGCGCTGGGCGATTCGCTGTTCCGCGAACAGTATCTGGACGCCGTCGCCGCGATCATCAACGCGCAGGAGGCCGCGGGGCTCGACATTGTCACCGACGGTGATAGCCGGTTCGATCTCGCGGTCGGGGGCAAGTCCTGGTTCTTCTATCCGATCGAACGGATCGCCGGGATCGAAGGCCACCGCGACACCTCGCGCGGCTGGATGAGCCGCCATGGCCTGCGCCCCGGCAAAATCCTGTGGGAAGTGCAGGAAGCGTATCAGCCCGGTGTTGTGAAGCAGAGATTGTCGCGCGGACCGCTGGAGTACACCGCCATCTGGCAGGTGGCGCAGCGTCTGTCGGATCGTCCGGTGAAGTTCGGTGCGATCTGTGCGCCGGCGCTGGCCAGCATGCTATGGAACGAGTTCTACCCGGACGACCGGCAGATGGTGCTGGATCTCTGCGATATCATGAACGCCGAGTTCCGTGAGATGGCGGATGGCGGCTGTCCGCTGATCCAGGTGGAGGAGCCGCCGCACCATGGCCGCTCGTTAAGACCCGACTGCACCGAGGAGGAGTTGGAGTTCCTGACCGAGGCGTTCAATCGCCAGCTCGTTGGCGTGAACGCGGAAATCTGGGTGCACACCTGTTGGGGCAATCCGAACCAGCAACGCGTCTATTGGGAGGTGCCGAGCTACGAGCGCGCGATGCCGTATCTGCTGGAATTAAATGCCGATGTCATCACGTTCGAATGCGCGAGCAGCGATGGGCGAGATCTCCACCTGTTTGACAGGTACAAGACCGACAAGAAGATCGGCATCGGGGTGGTGAACCACTGCAATACCGTCGTCGAGCCACCGGAATACGTCGCCGGTCTGATTCGGCGGGCATTGGAATTCATCCCGCCGGAGCGGCTCGTGATCACCACTGATTGCGGCTTTGGCCGCGAGGGCCTCAGCCGGCGGATCGCCTACTACAAGTGCGTCTCAATGGTACTCGCGAGTCCAGAGTTCCGGAGGAATTTCGGCTCAGGAGGCTAGCCCGCATTTCTCACAGACTCCAGGCAAAATCGAACTGGTGCCGTAACGTAATCGTGCTCCCGGCCAATTTGCCCGCTGCCGATCGTGTAGCCGCGTAGCGACTGATTTTGCGCGCGCGCCGCGTCGCGCCGCACCAGGCAGCGTTGCACGGGAGAGCGTATCGGACTATGCGCTGTCTGCTTCGTATCAGGCGGCAGCAGCCGCCGCGGTAAGCGCGGCGTGAGCGGCAGCGAACTCGCCCTGGTAGGGACAGGCCGAAGCCATCGCTACCTTGACCCGCCGCACGCTGATCCGCACCAACGCCCCCAATTTGAGCAGTTTAAGTCGTATCGTCCCGCAGGTGGCAGCAGCAAACTGTGTGTCCGCCAGCCCGATCCGGCGCAGCGCGCACAGCAGTACATAGGCCAGCGAGGCGAACCACAGGCGCAACTGATTGGCTCGCATGGTCGCCGTGGACGTGCGATCGGCGAACAGGTCGAGCTGGCACTCCTTGATCCGGTTCTCCATCTCACCGCGCGCACAATAGATCGTCTCGTAGAGATACCGCGCCGCCGCCTCGCCGCGCTTAAGCGAGGTCACCACGAAGCGGGGATTGGCCTCGTCCTGGGTCCATTCGGCCTTCGCCACCACTCGCCGCCGGCGGCTCCAGCTCTTCAGCGTGGACCAGCGGAAATCCTTGAAGCGACGCGCCGGTTTGCCGGTCTGCTTGGCCTCGGCCTGCGCCGCCGTCAACTCGGCTTTGATCTGCGCCACCAGCCGCTCGTTGCGCGCCAGGCCGAACAGGTAGTCCGCCCGATTGGCCTCGCACCACGCCATCAGTTCTTCGCGGGCGAAACCAAAGTCCGCCCGCAGCAGGATTCGTGTCTTCGGCCAGCGCGCCCGGATCTGGGCAACGATCCGTGATACCTCCTCAACCGCCCCGGCCGAGCCGTCGATGTCGGACTGCCGCAGCTTCGCCGCCAGCAGGTGTCGGCCGCAGAACACGTAAAGCGGCAGATAGCAGTAGCAGTCGTAATAGCCGTGGAAGAACCGACCTTCCTGATGTCCGTGCAGCGGATCATCGGTGGCGTCGAGATCGAGGATGATCTGCTTCGGCGGTTCGGCATGCGCGTCTAGGAACATATCGACGAACAGCCGCTCGATCGACGCCGTATCGGCGCTGATCTTGGCATAGCGGGAGGGCTCCGGCTGGCCCAGCTCCAGCCGGTTCAGCGTCGATTTGCCGGCCAGCGGCGCGCAGTCCGACCGGCGCGCCTCCAGCTTGCCGGCCAGCACCGCCAGCACCGGATCGTGGCGGAGCTGGTCGTGGTCGATCAGGTCTTCGTAGCCGAGCGCGATGCCGATGATCCGCTGGCTGACCAGGGTCGCCACATCGTGCTCGACGAAGGCTGGGTTGCGGGCGTCCTGGAAACACGCGGCAAACCGCCGGGTCAGGCCAATCACCTGGTCGGTCGCGCCGAGCAGCAGCGCCCCGGCATCCGAGGTCAGCGTTCCGCCGTCGAAGCCGGCCACCACTGCGCGGCCTTCTACAGGTGCAAAGGCGAACAGCTCTGCGCTACACTCTGTCTGCATCGGGGAAATCCTCCGTTCCACGAAAAACTTTGTTGGCACGATGATTTTCGCTGAATTCGGAGCCCCGATGCACCTGATTCGGTGAGAAATGCGGGCTAGGCGGAAGGCCTCCATTTTATTGGTGTCCTGTCGTTCGATGACGAATTTCGCGAAGGTGTTGCTCGGGGTGGCATTCAAGAGAAATTCCGGCAGGCTCTGGCGCAGGGCATTGGCCACGACCAGCTCCGAGGGCGGGATGCCGGGCCGAATGGTTCGCAGCCAGGAGCCGAAGGAATTCCAGACGGCCTGAGGGAAGGCGACGGCCAGATACTGAAGCAGTCCCTGGCAGACGACACCCGCCTGGATGAAGACGTGGTAGGCGTGGAGCTTGCGTTTGACGGCGTTGCGGTATTCCAGCGACTCACGATGGAGATGTTGATTGCCACTGCGGCGGCGCAGCGGCTTCATGTCGGACATCCAGAAATGGTAGGTAAACGAACCGATCAGCCGCACCGCCTGCTTGAACGTGTGCTCGATCTTGAAGCGCAGACCGTACAGGCGAATGATCTCGATAGCCTCCAAAGAGGTGTCGGTGCACATCAGGAGGCACGAGCCTCTTACTGGATAAATCACCGCCACGAAGCGCACGAGTTCGACCGGCCGGGCGCCACAGCAGGTCGCGGACCCGATACTGGATGGTCACCTGGTGCTCGCCGTAGACGGGACTTTCGGCCTGTTGGAAGCCCTTGGGGTCTTCCAGCAGGGATCTGAGCTTGACCTTGCTGCCATAGAACTCTGGGCCGGCCTCTCTTCCGCGGGCCACGCTGCTGGTGGGCGGTGTAGGCGACGGCGTTGGACTTCACCCGCGTGACCAGGTGGTTGTTCTCCTCGAGCAGGCCGGTGACGATCTTGCGCGCGGCATAGTAGGCGTCGGCGACGAAGTAGAAGGGTTCTGCGATGGCGACGATCCCGAGGAGCGCAAGCATCTTGTCGAGCAGGGTGCGGCGATCGCGATTGGACCACACCAACCCTTCGTGGATTCGCATGGCGAGCGGCACGGCGAAGACGCTGGCTGCGGCCTGAACGAGCACGCTCACAGCCTGGAGGGAATGTCCCATGATGAATTCGGGCTTGGTGTTCGAACTCGGACTGCTGATGCAGGAGTTTGACCGCCGGCATCTTGCGCCCGCGCTTTGGGATCTTGATGCCGTCGCCGACCACGATACACCTTCCGTTGATGCGCAGCGGCTGCGGGAATAGCCGCAGCACCACCTGGGTCCACAGCGCCGCGAGCCGATCGAGCTTCACGGCGGGGCTGTGAAAGTGATCGACGAGCTTGTTGTAGAAGCGAGCCTCGAGCTTCAGCGCCCGCACGAGGCTGGTTACGCCCAGCAGTTCCGTCCGCACCGTGAAGCCTGCCACGGCGGTGGCGAACCACAGGAAGGTGCGCAGACGCGAGAACGCCGGACGCAGCAGCCAAATCGCATTCCACCAGGGCATCCACAGCGGCATCGGGCCCTCTCAATTCTGTTGCCAGCATAGTATAGCACTGGTATGCTATACCTATGACAAACAAACGCCTGGCAGTGATCAGAAAGCGCATTGGAAGCATCAAGGCGCAGCTGGCCGGCATTGAAGACATGCGGCCCGGATCGCTCACCCGCCAGTACAAGGATCCAGAGAACCGGAGGGGACCCTACTACCAGCTCAGCTACACGCGGCAGATGAGGAGCCGGACCGAATATGTTCCGCGCGACTATCTGCCCGAGGTGCGGCGTGAGATCCGCAACTATAAGCGCTTCAAGGCGCTCACCGCCCAGTGGATCGCCTTGAGCATCGAGCAGAGCCGCTTGATGATGAAGCGAGCCTTGCGACGGCAATGACCCGCGGTGCTATCCTCATCCGATGGGCAAGCGACGCGCAAAACACCCCTTCGAGAACAACCCGTTCACTGACGCCTTCCTCGAATGGATGGGCTCGTCCGAGGGGGAACGCTCGGTCTACGCGCTCGATCTGGTCTTCGCCGCACTGGATAATGCCGACGTCGACCCCAAACGGCGCAAGATCGTCTGGGACGACGGGAAACGGCTGTCGATCGAGCAGTCGGCAGAACGCATCCATGCCGAGCATCCGGACGTGCCGCGCGACTTGATCGAAACTCACGTGCTCGGGTGGCTCGAGGGCTTTGCGCCGGAATCCTACTCCGAACGCCAGCTCGAGGAGCTCGACCGGCTCACTGAGCAGTGGCTTGACGACTACGAGCGAAAGTCACAGGCCGCCAGGAAGTAACCCAGAACTCGGCACTCTCGAGAATGGTAGAAGGCACGAATATCATACGTCGCGAGCTGGGGTTGCCGGAGGCACGCGTGCGGGCGGCCGATCCGAAGCTATACTTCGCCACTGCCGAGTCCAGGCGCGGGAGGGAATAATGGCCAGACTTGATTCCATATTCCATCACAAGCAAGGAGCAGGTGGCGCCGAAGGACCAAGCCATCTTCGATTCCATCGTCGCCAGCCGCGGCGCCGTGCAGGGGCCGTTCACCATGTTCCTGCACTCCCCGGAGATTGCCGGGCGGGTCGCGCATCTTGGTGCCTATGTTCGCTTCGAAGGATCGCTCGATATGCGTGTGCGCGTGCTGGCGGCGATGACCGTCGGTCGTGAGTACGAGGCACTGTACATCTGGGGCGCACAGACGGCCGGTGCGCGCCGGCTTGGTGTGCCGGAGTCAACCATTACCGCGATCCGCGAGAACCACTCGCACGGCATCCCGCCCGAGGACGCGCAGATCGTCGATTTTACCCGGCAGCTTCTGCGCAAACATCGGATCGACGACGCGACCGCGAATGCGATGAGGGCTCGGTTCGGCGATGACGAGTTCATCCAGCTTACGGGAGCGATCGGTTATTATGCCCTGCTGGCAATGACGGTAAACGCCTGCGAGCTGGAGCCTGCGCCGGGAGCTGAAGTCCTACAGGTTTAGCTTGTGGCTGGCCTTATCAGGTGCCGCTTCGCTGCCTATGGCGCCTATAGCGCTCGATCAGCGCATTGGTGGAGCTGTCATGGTTCAGCTTCGGCGGCGTGGCATCGCGCAATTCCGGAATAATGTGGCCGGCGAGCACCTTGCCGAGCTCCACCCCCCATTGGTCGAAGGAATCGATCCCCCAGATTGCGCCCTGGGTGAACACGCTGTGCTCGTAAAGCGCGACCAGGCTGCCGAGCGTCCGCGGGTCCGGCCGTTCGGCCAGGATCATGTTGGTCGGACGATTGCCCTCAGTCACCCGGTACGGCGTCTGGAACGCCGGTGAGCCCTCGGCGGTCAGCTCGTCGGCGGTCTTGCCAAATGCCAGCGCCTCGGCCTGGGCGAACAAATTCGCCATCAGCAGATCGTGATGATCGGTCAGCGTACTGAGCGGGGTCAGGAATCCGATCAGGTCGCACGGGATCAGCTTCGTGCCTTGATGGATAAGCTGATAGAACGAGTGCTGTCCGTCCGTGCCCGGCTCGCCCCAGATGATCGGGCCAGTCTGCCAATCGACGTGGTTGCCGTCGAGATCGACATGTTTGCCGTTGCTCTCCATCTGCAACTGCTGCAGGTAGGCCGGGAACCGGGCCAGATGCGCGGCATAGGGCATGATGCCGAGCGTCTGCGCGCCGAAGAAGTTGTTGTACCAGACGGTCAGCAGCCCCATCAGCGCCGGCAGGTTGCGCGCCAGCGGCGCCGTGCGGAAATGCTCGTCCATGGCGTGAAATCCGGCGAGCATCTCGCGGAAATGCTCGGGCCCGATGGCGATCATGGTCGATAGCCCGATCGCCGAATCCATCGAATAGCGACCGCCGACCCAGTCCCAGAAGCCGAACATGTTCGCTCCGTCAATGCCGAACTTCTTCACCTCCTCCTCGTTTGTGGACACGGCAACGAAATGTCGCGCCACCGCCGCATCCGCCCCGAGCGCATCGACCACCCACCGGCGGGCCGTCGCCGCGTTGGTCATCGTCTCCAAGGTGGTGAAGGTCTTCGACGATATGACGAATAGCGTCTCGGCCGGATCGAGGCCCTGCGTCGCCTCGGTAAAGTTCGCCCCATCGACGTTGGAGACGAAGCCCAGGGTCAGCGATCGGTCGCTGAATGGACGCAGCGCCAGGTACGCCATCTCCGGCCCCAGATAGGACCCGCCGATGCCGACATTGATCACCGTGCGGATGCGCTTGCCGGTGTGACCCTTCCAGGTCCCGTGGCGCACCTGGGTAGCGAACGTCGCCATCCGGTCCAGCACCGCGTGCACATCAGGCACGACGTTCTGGCCATCGACAACGATTTTAGCATCGCGAGGCGCACGCAGCGCGACGTGCAGGACCGCCCGGCGCTCGGTGGCATTGATCTTCTCGCCACGGAACATCGCATCGCGCCGCGCCGCTACCCCGCGCTCCTCGGCAAGCTGCAGCAGCAGCCGCAGCGTTTCCTCGGTGATGCGGTTCTTCGAATAGTCCAGGAACAGCCCCGCCCCTTCCGCCGAGAAGCGCGCAGCGCGCCCAGGATCATCCGCGAACATCCGGCGAAGATGCATGTCCTTGATCGCCGCGTGGTGCGCAGTTAGCGCCCGCCACCCTGCGGTCTCGTTCGCCCTGGTGCCGACCATGGCTGATCCCTTTCAGGCTATTTCAATTTGCTGCTCTTCTTGTCGATGGCACCGAGCAGGTCCTCCCAGGAATTGACGAAGGACTTCGCGCCATCGACCTGAAGCTGGGAGGCAAGCGCATCGACATCGATCCCGGCCCGGACATGCTTGGCGATCACCTGCTCGCAGTCGCCGCCGTCGCGGGCGAGCGCAGGCCCTAGCTGGCCGTGCTCGGCAAACGCGCGCAGCGTGCCTTCCGGCATGGTGTTGATCGTGTTGGGCGCGGCAAAAGTGGTGACATACAGCGTGTCCGGCGCCTTCGGGTCCTTCATGCTGGTGCTGGCGAACAGCAGCCGTTGCGGTCGGGCGCCGAAGTTCGCCAAGCGCTGCCAGCGATCGGAATCGAGCACGTCACGATACGCCTGATAGGCCTGTTGCCCGATGGCGATACCCAGCCGGTCGCGCAGAGCCTCGGGGACCTTGTCGATCACCGCACGGTCCCAGCGGCTGATGAACACCGAGGCCACCGAGCTGACATCGAGCGGCAGTCCCGCCTTCACCCGACGCTCCAGTCCATTCATGTAAGCATCAGCGGCGGCAAGATAATCTGCGCGCGAGAACAGCAAAGTGACATTGATCGAGACGCCGGCGAAGATACTGTCCTCGATCGCCGGCAGTCCCTCGATCGTGCCGGGGATCTTGATGAACAGGTTGGGCTTGTCCGCCTTGTCGTGCAGGCGCTTGGCCTCCGCCACCGTTCGCGCCGTGTCGTGGGCGAGCTTTGGCGACACCTCCAATGAGACCCAGCCGTCCACGCCACTGGTACGGCGGTGGATCGGCAAAAACAGGTCGGCGGCGCGCGCAAGATCGGCCAGCGCCAGCTCGAAGAACAGCGCCTCGCCTGAAACGCCGTTGCCCAGCAGCCGGCGGATGTCGTCGTCGTATTTGGTGCTGTGGGTGATAGCGTGGTCGAAGATGGTGGGATTCGAGGTGAGTCCGGTGACCGACAGATCATCGATGAACCCGCGCAGCGTGCCGCTATCGAGCAGGTCGCGGGTGATGTCGTCGAGCCACAGACTTTGGCCCAGGTCGTGCAGCCTTGCGGTTGCCTTCATGTCCGTTCCTCCCGGGTTCACAGGAATGCCGACCGGTCGTGCCGGAGCAGGTCGCCGATGCTCTCGATGGTGATGTCGGCCGGCGGGTGCGCGGCGATTTCCTTGGGGTCGAGTGCGTAATGGCCTTGCCGCGGGAAGACCGTCGTGACGCGATCGCCCCAGATCTTCTTGACCGCGTCCAGGATGCGAATCTTGTCGTCGATCAGCACATAGTGCTTGGCCGGATACCAGTGCTCGACGTCGTCCAGTTCCTGTTCCTTGTGAATATAGATCAGCACGCGGTCGCCGAATTCCCGCCACAGGCCGGCGCATTCGACCTTGCGCGGCTGGAACACCGCGTCTCCGTCCGACAGAATCACCGGCGCGCCCCACTGCCGCGCGTGCCGGACGGCGTCGAACGCGCCGGAATAGACGCGGCTGGCGAACGGGTACTCGACCAGCCAGTTGGCGATTCGTAGGACGCGCGGATCGTGCAGCTCTTCCACCCGGTAGCGCTCCAACGCACCGAGATAGTCGGCGTAGCCCAGCTCGCCACGCAGTTGCTCGAACAGATCCCAGTAGCGGTCGCGCGCCTTGACCCCATAGTTCTGCTCGAGATGATCGCGCAGGTCCCCCTGCACACCATCATTGTCGAGCAGCGTGTTGTCCACGTCGAACAGAAAGACGAGGTCATGCGGCTCCGCCATCACTCGGTCCTTCCCGGCTTCGGGTCGCGCCATGGCCCGTCATTGCCGATCAGCTCGGCCGCTTCCTCCGGTCCCCAGGTGCCGCTTGCATAGGTGTAAAGCGGCGTGACGTTGTCCAGCACGGGATTGACGATACGCCACTGCTCATCCACAAGGTCCTGGCGAGTGAACAGGTCGCGCACGCCGCGCATCGCGTCGCCGAGCAGGCGCTGATAGGGTGGCATATCGGATTCGGGCCGCTCGGTCAGGATCAGCTCGACGTCGTGCCCCACCATCCGCTCGCCTGGCGTCTTTACGCGCAGGCCGAGCCCTACGGCGAGCTCGGGGCCGATACGCATCCGCATATGGCACGACGACGTAGGGACGTGTTCGCCGAAGGTTTCTCGCGGCGGCCGCTTGAACTCAACGATCACCTCAGCGGCAGTGATCGGCAGCTCCTTGCCGGCGCGGATATAGATCGGCACGCCACCCCAGCGCCAGTTGTCGATCGCCAGCTTGATCGCAACGAAGGTCTCAACAGTAGAATTGGGCCGTACACCGGGGACCGCCCGGTAGCCGATATACTGGCCGCGCACAACATGCGCCGGATCGAGCGGGCGCACCGCCTTCAGCAGGGTGGCCCGCTGATCGCGCAGCGATTCGTGGTCGTCGCCAGCCGGCGGGTCCATTGTCACATGTGCCAGCACCTGCAGCAGGTGGTTCTGCACTACGTCACGCATCGCGCCGGTTTCGTCGTAGAACCGGCCGCGGTCCTCGACGCCAAAATCCTCTGCCATGGTGATCTGAATGCTGCGCACGTACAGCCGGCTCCACAGCGGCTCGAGCAGCGGATTGGCGAAGCGGGTATAGACAATATTCTGGACGGGCTCCTTCCCCAGATAATGGTCGATGCGGAAGATCTGATCTTCCGGGAAATACTGGTCGAGAATGCGGTCCAGCTCGCGCGCGGATTGCGCGTTATGGCCGAACGGCTTTTCGATCACCAGCCTGGCGTGCTCAGCGCATCCCGATTTCGCGAGCTGGCTGGCGACGACGCCGAACAGGCTGGGCGGGATAGCGAGGTAGTGCAGCGGGCGTTGTGCCTGATCGAGCTGCTTGCGCAGTTCGACGAACGTCGCAGGATCATTGTAGTCGCCATCGACATAGCGAAGCTGGTTCATCAGCCGGCCAACGGCGTCGATGTCGGAATCCAGCCCGTGCGCTTTCAAGCTATCCTGGGCCCGCTGCTTCAACCGCTCGAGCATCCACCCCTGTTTGGCGACACCGATGATGGGCGTCGCCAGGCCTTCGTCGCGCACCAGGCCAAGCAGGGCCGGGAAGATCTGCTTGTAGGCGAGATCGCCGGTGGCGCCGAACACGACGAGCGCGTCCGAGCGCAGCATGTCCGTCTCGCTCATCCGCCGGACTTCTCGAGATGGCCGCCGAACTCGTAGCGCATGGCGGACAGCAGTTTGTCGGCATATTCGGCATCGCCGCGCGAGCTGAAGCGGGCATAGAGCGCTGCGCTGATGACGGGGGCCGGGACGCCCTCGTCGATCGCGGCCTGCAAGGTCCAGCGGCCCTCGCCGGAATCCGAGACGCGGCCGTGGAAGTCTGCAAGATCAGGACTCTTGCGCAAGGCGCTGGCAATCAGGTCGAGCAGCCAGGAGCCGATCACGCTGCCGCGGCGCCACACCTCGGATACTTTCGAGACGTCGATATTGTAGCGATACAGCTCCGGATGGCGCAGCGGCGTGGTTTCGGCGTCGGTTTCCTGCTGGCGCGAGCCGGCATTTGCGTTGCGGATGATATTCAGTCCTTCCGCATAGGCGGCCATGACGCCGTATTCGATGCCGTTGTGCACCATCTTCACAAAATGGCCGGCACCGTTGGGGCCGCAATGCAGATAACCCTGCTCAGCAGCGCTGGGCTCGCCGGACGCGCCGGGGGTCCGCGGTGCGTTCCCGACTCCTGGCGCCAGCGTTTTGAATATCGGATCGAGGCGCTGCACCACGTCATTCTCGCCGCCGATCATCATGCAGTAGCCGCGGTCCAGGCCCCAGACCCCGCCACTGACCCCGACGTCCACGTAGTGCAGGCCCTTGGTTTTCAGCTCGCCGGCCCGGCGCACGTCGTCGTGATAGTACGAATTGCCGCCGTCGATCACCGTGTCACCGGACGAGAGCAGCGGCGTCAGCGATTCCAGCACCGGATCGACCACCCCGGCCGGCACCATTAGCCACACCGCACGCGGCTTGGTGAGCGATTCGATGAACGCCCGAAGGTCGGTGCTGCCCTTGGCGCCCTTGTCAACAAGTTCCTTCACCGCCGAAGCGTGGGCGTCATAGACGTGGCAGTCGTGACCGGCGCGGATCAGACGCTGCACCATGTTGCCGCCCATCCGGCCGAGGCCGATCATGCCCAGTTGCATCGGGTATTCTCCCTACTTTGCTCAAACTCGGCGCGCGATCGCCTGTTTCGCCGCCTCGACCACTTTTTCCGCAGTGAACCCGAAATGCTCGGCAACCACCTTGATCGGCGCCGACATCCCGAACGTGTGCATGCCCAGCACGACCCCACGCCGGCCGGCATAGCGGTGCCAGCCAATCGCCGCTGCTTCCTCTACCGTGACGCGGGCGGTGATAGAAGGCGGCAGGACGCTGTCCTGGTAGGCGGTGTCTTGCTCCTCGAACAGCTCCCAGGACGGCATGCTGACGACACGAGCGGCGATATTCTCAGCCGCCAGGCGCTCGCGCGCGGCGACGCACAGCGCCACCTCGCTGCCGGTGCCGATCAGGATCACGTCTGGCTTGCCGTTCGGGGCGTCGGCCAGAATATAAGCGCCGCGCGCCATGCCGCTGGCCGCGGCGAACTTGCTGCGGTCAAAGATCGGCAGCGGCTGCCGCGAGCAGATCAGCGCCGCTGGGCGGCCGGTGAATCGCAGCACGGTGCGATAGGCCTCCGCCATCTCATTGGCATCCGCGGGACGGATGACGACCATACCCGGGATCGCACGCAACGACAGAATTTGCTCGATCGGCTGGTGGGTGGGACCGTCCTCGCCTAAGCTGATCGAATCATGCGTCCAGACATGGATGACCGGCAGGTCCATGAGCGACGCGAGCCGGATGGAGCCGCGTGCGTAATCGGTGAAGATCAGGAAGCCCGAGCCGAAGGCACGCAGGCCGGTCAGCGTCATGCCGTTGACCATCGCGCACATCGCGTGCTCGCGGACGCCGAAATGGAAGTTGCGCCCGTTATAGCCCCCGATCGCGCCAGGCGACTCGAAATCGCCGGCGCCGTCGAAGGTGAGGCGTGTCTTAGTGCTGGGCGCAAGGTCGGCGGCGCCACCCAGCAGCCACGGCATGTGCTGGGCGATCGAGTTCAGCACGTGGCCCGACGCATCGCGTGTGGACATGCCTTTCTCGCTTGCCGGGAAGGTGGGGATGGCGCTGTCCCAGCCCTCCGGCAACTCGTGGCGCATGATGCAGTCGATCTGGCGTCCGAGATCCGGATATTCCGCGCGATAGCGCGCGAACAACGCCATCCAGTCGGCCCGCAGCCTCGCCCCACGAGCCCCGATCCCAGCGGCGAAATGCTCACGCACCCCCGTTGGGACGACGAAGCTCTTGTCGGGATCGAAGCCGAAGAATTTCTTGGTCAGCCGCACTTCCTCATCGCCCAGCGGCTCGCCATGGGCTTCCGGCAAATCCTGCTTGTGCGGGGAGCCGTAACCGATATGGCTGTGCACCACGATCAGCAACGGTCGGTCGTGGGTGGCGGAGAACTCGGCGTAGGCGCGACGCAACTGGTCGAGGTCGTTCGGGTCGGTCACCCGCGTGACGTTCCAGCCATAGGCAAGGAAGCGCGCGGCGACATCCTCGGTGAAGGCGATGTCGGTATGGCCCTCGATGGTCACCCGGTTGCTGTCGTAGATCCAACACAGGTTCGTGAGGCGCAGATGCGCGGCGAGCGAGGCGGCTTCACTGGCGACGCCCTCCATCATGTCGCCGTCACCGCACAACGCATAGACGTTGAAGTCGAACAGCTCGAAACCCGGCTGGTTATAGGTGGCGGCAAGCCAGCGCCCGGCCGCAGCCATGCCGACGCTGGTCGCCGCGCCCTGGCCGAGCGGCCCGGTGGTGGTCTCCACGCCCGATGTCCAGCCGAATTCCGGATGGCCGGGACAGTGGCTGCCAGCCTGCCGGAATGTCTCGATATCCTGCAATGTCACAGCGTCGCGGCCGAGTTCTTCATACGCCGGATGAACCGCCTTGATCCCCGCCAGATGGATCAGGCTGTAGAGCAACATCGAAGCGTGCCCGGCCGATAACACGAAACGGTCACGGTTGATCCAGAGCGGATCGGCGGGATCGTAGCGCAGCACGTGCTGCCAGAGAGCATAGGCCGTCGGCGCGGCATCCATCGGGGTGCCGGGATGGCCGGATTTCGCCTTTTGGACGGCGTCGATTGCCAGCATGCGGATCGTGTTGATCGCAAGCTGGTCCATGTCGGTGTGCTTGTCCATCTGCTCCACCATGCCGCCTGCCTGTGAGGCGGGGGAGGCTACGCAACCGGGCTGGATCGCGCAATCACACCTTTGCTACATCGCAGGGGGCTCTGCCTGCTCGCACGGCCGCGTTCGTTATTCGACGCGGAATGCATCGACGATGCGTCGGACTGACCCTGCCGCATCGACCAGCAGCATGTCGAACCGCACGCCTCTGGCGCCCCATTCCGGATGTCCCGCCAGCACGATCTCAGCGGCTGCCAACAGCCGGCGGCGCTGCCGCTCGGTCAGTGCGAGCGCCGCGCCGGCCAGGGTCGGCCGTGCCTTCACTTCGATGATAGCGAGCAGCCCGTCCTGCTCGGCGATCAGGTCGACCTCGCCGGCCTCGGTGCGCAGTCGGCGAGCACGCACGCTCCATCCGTCGCGCTCGAGTGCCGCGGCGGCCGCGGCCTCGGCTGATACCCCCAGCGCGTGCGCACGACGTCCGCGGCGTTCGCGCGGCGTGCCACTCATCCCCGACGCGCGGCGATCTCGGCCGCCATCTGCAGGGCGGCGATAAGGCTCGACGGATCGGCGCGCCCGGTACCGGCGATGTCGAAAGCGGTGCCGTGATCTGGCGAGGTGCGTACGATCGGCAAGCCAAGCGTGACGTTCACGCCGTGATCCATATCGAGCGTCTTCAACGGGATCAGACCCTGGTCGTGGTACATGCAGATGGCCGCGTCATAGCGGCGGCGTGCCGCCGCGGTGAACATGGTGTCGGGCGGCCAGGGGCCGGACACGTCCTCCCCTTCGGCACGCAAGGCGGCGATTGCCGGAGCGATGATCGTGGTTTCCTCATCGCCGAGCGCGCCCTGCTCGCCGGCATGCGGATTGAGCCCCGCCATGGCGAGCCGGGGATGCGCGATGCCGAAATCGCGCCGTAGCGCTGTGGTGGTCGTGCGGACGGTCGAGAGGATCAGCTCGGTGCTCAGCATCGCGAGCGAGTTGCGCAGGCTGGCGTGCACTGTGACTGGCACGACGCGCAACTCCGGGCTTGCCAGCATCATCACCTGTCGGCCCGTGGCACCGGTGAGCGCGGCGAGGAACTCTGTATGGCCCGGATAGGCGAAGCCGGCGTGATAAAGCGCGGCTTTGTTGATCGGATTGGTAACGAGGGCGGCAACGTTACCCTGCATCGCCAGCCGCGTGGCGCGCTCGATCGACCCGATCACCGCGGGCGCATTGGCGACGTCAGGCGTGCCAGGACGCGGTGCTCTGGCGAGCCGGACCGGCAGCACAGGGAGTGCATCCGGGAAGACCGAAACCGCCTGCTGCGGCTGCTGCACCGCCCGCACCGGGACTTCGAGCCGAAGCTGGGTGGCGAGCGCCGCCAGGCGCTCGGGATCGTCGAGCGCCACGAAGCACGGTCCGCGACGCCGCTGCGCGAGCCACGCCCGCAGGCTCAGCTCGCCGCCGATGCCGGCGGGATCGCCCATGGTCAATGCAATCGGGGTCATCGGGTCAGATATGCAGCGCCCTTCCGTCCGCAGCCAGGGCGGCTTCCTTGATCGCCTCATTCAACGTGGGATGCGCGTGGGAGATGCGCGCCACGTCCTCGGCTGATGCCCCGAACTCCATCGCGGTGACGAGCTCCGCGATCATCGTGCCGGCGTCCGGCCCGATGATATGGGCTCCGAGGATACGATCAGTGGTTTTATCGGCAATGATCTTGACGAATCCGTCGGTATCGCCCATCGCGCGCGCGCGGCCATTCGCCGTGAACGGGAACTTCCCCACCTTGTACGCGATGCCGGCGGCCTTCAGCTCGTCCTCGGTCTGACCGACCGCAGCTAGCTCGGGCCACGTGTAAACGACGCCGGGGATCGCCTGATAATTCACGTGACCGGCCTGACCTGCCAGGCGTTCGGCGATAGCGACCCCCTCATCCTCCGCCTTATGCGCCAGCATCGGGCCGGCGATAACGTCGCCGATCGCATAGATGCCGGGGATATTGGTCGCGTAGTGCGCATCGGTCTTCACCCGGCCGCGCTCGTCGCGTGCCACACCGACCGCCTCAAGGCCGAGCCCGTCGGCGAAGGCGCGCCGACCGACGGCAACCAACACCACGTCGGCTTTCACTTCCTCCGCCACTCCGCCATCGCGCGGCTCGACCGAGAGCGTGACACCGTCATTGCCCTGTCGCGCACCGGTGACCTTCATGCCCAGACGGAACTTCAATCCTTGCCGCGTCAGAATCCGCTCGAAGGATTTCGCTACCTCGGCATCCATGCCTGGCACGATGCGGTCGAGGAACTCGATCACCGTAACCTCGGCGCCGAGGCGACGCCAGACGCTGCCGAGCTCCAGCCCGATATAGCCGGCGCCAATCACTGCCAGCCGCTTCGGCACTGCATCCAGCTCCAGCCCGCCGGTGGAGGTGATGATCCGCTGCTCGTCCACGTCGACGCCGGGAAGCGGCATGCTCTCGCTGCCGGTGGCGATGACGATGTGCTTGGTTTCATGCGTCTCGTCGTTCACCTGCACGCGTCCGGGTGCGACGATCCGTGCCTCGCCTTTCAGCCAGGTGACCTTGTTCTTGCGGAACAGGAACTCGACGCCTTTGACATTGGCGGTGACCACCTCGTTCTTGCGCGCCATCATGCGCGCGAGGTCGAGCTTCACCGAGCCTGCCTCGATCCCATGCGCCGCGAAGTCGTGGGTGACGGCGGTGTAGTTCTCGGATGATTGCAGCAGCGCCTTGGACGGAATGCAACCGATGTTGAGACAGGTGCCGCCCAGCGTGGCGCGCTTCTCCGCGCATGCCACCTTCATGCCGAGCTGCGCGGCGCGGAGCGCGCACACGTAGCCGCCGGGACCGGAGCCGATGATGATCAGGTCGAAACTGTCGCTCATGGTCCGATGTGAAAACCACGCGCGATGATCGCGAGATTGGCGGCGCCGGCGGTCATGCCGGCCACGACAAGGGCGGAGAGCGTGGCGCCTATCATCCACATGCCTAGGAAGCCCGGCTTTCCGGCAAAGCCAGCCTGGACCTCTCCGCGCAGGCCCTCCATCGTCGTTTGCAAGTCGGCCCGGAGAGCGGCCATCTTCGTCTCGAGGTCGGCTCGGAGAGCCTCCATCTTCGTCTCCAAGTCGGCTCGGAGACCCTCGATCTTCGCCCCCAGGTCGCCGCGTAGCCGCTCCACCTCCGCCTTCGTGGCAAGGTAGGGCATTTGTGCGTGAATGCTGACGATCAGCGGCTCCAGGCGGCCGAGCGTGGACTTCACCTCGTGCATATCCTGCTCTAGCCGCCCGACGCGGGCCTCAAGCGCCGGGTCCTGTGCTGATTGGTCCATTGGGTGCTCTCAAGCTCGGTCCCGAGACTAGCCTGCCAGCAAAGTCGTCACAATTCGGTTAGCCGCCCAAGGCCTCCGGGGAACGGCAGACGGCCTCGATATTATGGCCGTCCGGGTCGAGAACGAAGCCGCCGTAATAGTCGGCGTGATACTGCGGCCGCAGGCCAGGCGCGCCGTTATCGCGTCCGCCGGCAGCGATCGCGGCGGCATAGAACGCACGCACCTCCGCGCGATCCTTCGCGGCGAAGGCGACATGGATCGGCGCGGAGGGCTCGCCGCCGCTGGCAATCCAGAAGCCACCCTTCCCTTCCCGGTTGAACCCGGCCAAGCCGTCACCCTCCTTTACGATGCGAATCCCGAGCGGAGCGAGCGCAGCAAGGTAGAACGCCCTGCTCTTGGCGAAGTCGCGGACCACAAAGCCGATATGATCGAGGATCATTGGGAACGCTTCCTTATACATCCAGCAACAACCGACGGGGGTCCTCCACACCCTCTTTAACCCGCACCAGGAACGACACCGCTTCACGTCCGTCGACGACCCGGTGATCGTACGTGAGTGCCAGATACATCATCGGCCGGATCTCGACCTTACCGCCGATCGCTACCGGCCGTTCCTGGATCTTATGCATCCCCAGGATGCCTGATTGCGGCGGATTGAGGATCGGCGTGGACATCAACGAGCCGTACACGCCGCCGTTCGTGATGCTGAAAGTTCCCCCGGCAAGCTCATCAAGCTTCAGCGTGCCATCACGCGCACGGCGGCCGAAATCTGCAATCGCCTGCTCGATCTCGGCGAACCCCAGGCGATCGATGTCGCGGATCACCGGCACGACAAGCCCCGCCGGACCGCCCACCGCGATGCCCATGTGCACGAAGTTCCGGTACACAAGGTCTTCGCCGTCGATTTCGGCGTTGACAGCCGGGAACTCCTTCAACGCCACCACGCAGGTTTTGACGAAGAAGCTCATGAACCCCAGCCGAACGCCGGCGTGCTTCTTCTCGAACGCGTCGCGATATTCGGATCTCAGCGCCATCACCGCCGACATGTCCACCTCGTTGAAGGTGGTCAGCATGGCCGCGGTGTTCTGCGCATCCTTCAACCGCGCGGCGATGGTGCGACGCAGCCGCGTCATGCGCACGCGCTGCTCACCCGCATCGGCTTCGCGCGGCGCTTTCGCGGCGGGTGCCGGCGGGCGTTGCGCGGGACGATTCAGGAAGGCCAGCACGTCCCCCTTGGTGATGCGCTCGTCCTTGCCACTGCCAGGAGCCAGATCATTTGCCGAGAGGTGATGTTCCTCCATGATCTTTGCCGCCGCGGGCATCGGTGCGCGCGCAGCGACATCAGCGGGCGGCGTGGCCGGGCGCGCGACCGGCCCAGTAGGGCGGGGCGGCGGGTTCACACCCGGCGGTGGGTTGGCGGCGGCCCGCACGTCCGGCACCTCAGGCGGAGGCGGCGGAGCGGCGGGTGCCGGCTTCGGGGCCGCAGCGGCTGCCGCAGCATCGGTGGCGTCCAGCGTGCCGAGCAGCGCACCGACTTCCACCTCGCTGCCCTGCTCGGCGGCGATGGCGGCCAGCACGCCGGCTTCCGGCGCATTGACTTCGACTGTAACCTTATCGGTTTCAAGCTCAACCAGCGGTTCATCGGCCACCACCTGGTCGCCGGCCTGTTTGAGCCAACGCGCGACTGTAGCAGAGGTGACGCTCTCCCCGAGCGCCGGAACCTTGATTTCGGTTGCCACGACGCTCCTCCCCCGGTTCAGCGCAACCCCAGCGCATCGGCGACCAGTGCCGCCTGCTCGGCAGCATGGGTGCGCGACAGCCCGGTGGCCGGGCTGGCCGCCGCCGCGCGGCCGGCATATTGCGGGCGTTTCGCGATCCCGTCCAATCGCCGTAGCACGGCCTCGATCCGCCGATCGAGGAAGTTCCAGGCGCCCATGTTCTCCGGCTCTTCCTGGCACCAAATCAGCTCGGCGTTGCGATACGGCGCCTAGCAGCCGGGCCAGCGTCTTCTCGGGGAACGGATAGAGCTGCTCCAGCCGAAGCAGCGCCACGTCGTTGATCCCCTGCTCGCGCCGTTCCGCCAGCAGGTCGTAATAAACCTTGCCGCTGCACAGCACGACGCGGCGCACGTCTTCAGCCGGCGCAATCAGGTCGATCTCCGGGATGACGAGCTGGAAGGCGCTGCCCGTCGCCATCTCGTGCAGCGGCGAAACCGCGAGCTTGTGGCGCAGCAGCGATTTCGGCGTGAACAAAACGAGTGGCTTGCGGAAGTTGCGCCGGAGCTGGCGACGCAGCGCGTGGAAATAGTTCGCCGGCGTGGTCAGGTTGCAGACCTGCATGTTGTGTTCGGCACAAAGCTGCAAATAGCGTTCGATCCGCGCCGAGGAGTGCTCCGGCCCCTGCCCTTCATAGCCGTGCGGCAGCAGCAGCGTCAGCCCGGACATGCGCAGCCACTTGGTCTCGCCGCTGGCCAGGAACTGATCGATGATCACCTGCGCGCCATTGGCGAAATCGCCGAACTGCGCCTCCCACAGCACCAACGTACGCGGATCGGCCAGCGTGTAGCCGTACTCGAAGCCCAGCACACCGGCTTCCGACAGCAGCGAGTTGTAGATCTCCAGCCTGGCTTGCTCCGGTGCGATGTTGTTCAGCGGCACGTATTCGTTTTGGTTGGTCTGATCGACCAGCACGGCGTGCCGCTGACTGAACGTGCCGCGCTGGCTGTCTTCGCCGGACATCCGCACCCGGTGTCCTTCCAAGAGTAACGAGCCGAAGGCGAGCGCTTCCCCGGTCGCCCAATCGATCCCTTCGCCGCTGTCTATCATCTGCCGCTTGGCTTCGAGCTGACGGACAATCTTCGGGTTCACATCGAAATCGTCTGGCACATGCGCGAGTGCCTGGCCGATCTGTTTCAGCACCGCGGTCTCGACGCCGGTGGCCTCCTCTGTGCGTTCGACCTCGCCTTCTTCGTGCGATAGGCCGGACCAATGACCTTCCAGCCAATCAGCCTTGTTCGGCCTATAGGATTGCGCGGCCTTGTTCGCCGCCTCCAGCCTGGCGGCAAATTCGTCCCACTGCGCCTTCGCTTCTTCGGCCGACACCACGCCTTCAGCCACGAGCTGTTCAGCGTACAAGGTGCGGATCGTCTTCCTGGCGCCGATTGCGCGATACATGACCGGCTGCGTGAACGCCGGCTCGTCGGTCTCGTTATGCCCGTGCCGCCGATAGCAGACGATGTCCAGCACGATGTCGCAGCCGAAATGCATGCGGAACTCGGCTGCCATGCGGGCGCAGAACACTACCGCCTCGGGGTCGTCGCCATTCACATGGAGGATCGGCGCCTGGATCGACTTGGCGACGTCGGTGCAATAAAGGCCGGAGTAGGCGTGAGCAGGGACGGTGGTGAAGCCGATCTGGTTGTTGACGATCACATGCACAGTGCCGCCGGTGCGGTAGCCGATGAGCTGGCTCATCGCCAGCGTCTCATAGACCAGCCCCTGCCCGGCAAAGGCAGCGTCGCCGTGCATCAGGATCGCCATCACCGAGCGGCGGTCTCGCGTGTCGCCGGCCTGGTCCTGGCGTGCGCGCACCTTGCCGACCACGACAGGATCGACCGCTTCGAGATGCGACGGATTGGGCTGCAACGACAGATGCACATTATGGCCGCTGATGTCGATATCGGCCGAGGTGCCGAGATGATATTTCACATCGCCCGATCCCTGCACGTCGTCGGGCTTGAAGCTTTCGCCGCCGAATTCGCTGAACAGCGCGGTCAGCGGCTTGCGCACGATATTGACAAGTGTGTTCAGCCGGCCGCGATGCGGCATGCCGATGGCGATCTCGTTCACACCGGCCGCCGCGACGACCTCGATGATCGCGTGCGTGGCCGCGATGGTAACTTCGCCGCCTTCCAAGCCGAACCGCTTGGTGGTGACGTAGCGGCGCTGGCAGAATGCCTCGAAGCCCTCGGCTTCGGTGAGCTGCTGGAGGATGGTGCGCTTGGCGGCGGCATCGAACTGGTGCTTCCACGGCGCGCCTTCGACCTTACGCTGGATCCAGGCTTTCTGCTCCGGGTCCTGAATGTGCATGAACTCGACGGCAACATGGCCGCAATAGGTCTCGCGTAGGATCGACACGATCTCGCGTAAGGTGGCGGTCTCGCGGCCCAGCACGTTATCGATGAAGATCGGGCGGTCCCAGTCGGCGGGGGTGAAGCCGTAGGTGGCGGGGTCGAGCTCGGCGTGCGGCTTCGGGGTCTGCAGGCCGAGCGGGTCGAGCTGCGCCTCCAAGTGACCGCGAACGCGGTAGCTGCGGATCAGCATCAGCGCGCGAAGCGAGGGGATGATGGCGGCGCGGATCTGCTCTGCCGAGGGGGCGGCTGCCGCCGCCGCAGCGCCGTTGCCGAAAGCCGCCGGGCGCGGCGCCCAGGACGCGCCGGTCGCTTCCTCCAACACCGCTCGGGATTCTTCATTCAGGGTGGAGAAAAGCTCGGCAAAACTCGGATCGACCGCATCCGGGTCGGTCGCCCAGCGGGCGTAGAGATCGCCCAGGAAGGCGGCGTTCGCGCCGCTGAATGCCGAGGCCAGGATATCAACGCCTGCCATCGTGTCCCCTTTCCATCCGTCCGCTGGTGAACTGGCTACTCGCCAGGACAATAGGTCTCGCGGCGCGGTAGATAGTGCAAGCGCGCGGCCGGCGAGAGCCTGGCGTTCACCGCGCAGCGTTGTCGCGTGCGCATGGAGTGGCCGGGGTCCCGATCAGAAACCGAAGCCGGGAGGCCACTATCGGGTTCCGCCGGCGGCGCGCGGGACATAAAGAGAACATCTCGTGCCCCACGCCCGGAAGCAGGCCCCCGTGACGGCCTCGGTGCCAACGCTTCTCAGCAGCAATTGCCACGGCCGGCGACAGGGTGTGCTGCCGATCATCCCTTAAGCGAGGCCGGCAAGCAGGCCCGTTGTCCTTGCTTGGCCATGAGCGAGACGGCCTTTTTGTCAAAGGAGACAAAAGTCTCGCCACCCAGCCAGTTGCCGTCATAGGCGATGACGCCGTCCGCGAAGTCGCCGCCGGCGTCGAGCATGGTAAGGCCCGCCTCGACCGCAGGACGGTTGACGACGACGTTGCGCATGCCGAGCAGACGGCGGATCGAAGCAGCGATTTCCGCGCGCGCCGTCTTGTATCCCCAACTCAGAACCCATGCGAACTCACAGAGGCACTGCACGCTGATCGCCACCACATCGGCGCTTTCCAGTGTCTCGATCGCTACTTCCTGCTGTGCCTCATCATCGTCCAGTACCGCGCGCAACAGCACGTTCGTATCGACCGTGATTTTCACTCGCGGCCCATCCCGGCCGACGCGCCCGCTTCGGCGATCGTATCGTTAATCTCCGCAATCGACAGCCGCGCCCCGTTGGTCTTCCCCTTGAGGAAGCCCCGGAACTCGCGCCACGAACCCTGTGGCCGTTCAGCCTTCAGCTCCGCCCGACCATCGGGCAACAAATCGAGCCTAATCTTGTCGCCAGGTTGGATACCGAGATGCTTCAGGACATCCTTTCTGAAGGTAACCTGGCCGCGAGCGGTGACGGTCAAAGTGGTCATGCCCGAAATCCTTTATCTGACGATCAGATGGTAATGCAAAATCGCATTACAAGCAAAAAACCTTCGGCGCCATCCTTGGTCTCGCAGGAGGGCCGAGGGGCCCGCCCGGAGGCGGCGGCAGAGCGAAACCCATGGGCGGGCACCAAGGTGCATCGTAAATTCCATCGAGAGCCATGACACGACGTTATCAGGCTGTTCTCTTCGACCTTCTTACGGCTTTGCTCGACAGTTGGTCGCTGTGGAACGAGGTGGCTGGAAGCGCGGATGCCGGGCGTCGTTGGCGCACTGAATACCTCCGCATCACATACAAGACCGGGCGCTATCGACCCTACGAAGACCTCGTCGCGGAAGCGGCTGACGCCAGCGGGTTGCCCCGCGGTCTCGCGGCCGAGCTTGCCGCTCGCTACGGCGCACTTCAGCCGTGGCTTGAGGCGAATGGCGTCCTAACCGAGCTCCATGATGCGGGAGTACCACTCGGGGTGTTAACCAACTGCTCCGAGGCGCTTGGACAACGTGCTGCCTGTCGGCTCGCTGTCCCTTTCCGCGTCATCGTCACTGCTGAGCGCGCCGGCTTCTACAAGCCACAGCCGCAACCTTACGAGCTCGCACTGCGGGAGATCGGCGTTGCGGCGGATCAGTGCTTGTTCGTCGCTGGTTCGGCCTACGACCTGTTTGGTACGGCGCGGGTCGGCTTGCCCACTTGGTGGCACGATCGGATCGGGATGGTTCCTCCACCCGATGCGCCCACGCCGCTCGCTCGACAGCGCAGTCTTGACCTATTGCCGACCGCGGTCCTTGGTCCCGCCGGTCCGGTGCAGAGCTGAAGCTCTGTTTCGGCACCGGCGGGTTCAAACAGGGTTCACGCCGCGGGCGGCGGTTCCGGCGGCGCAGGCGGCTGACGCCTGGAAGCCATGAACTCATCGAACTCCGCCTTGTCCTTGGCGAAGCGCAGCCGATCCAGGAACGCCGCGAATTCGCGTTGTTCCTCCTCCAGCCGGCGCAAGGTCTCGGCGCGGTATTCGTCGAACGCCCGGTTTCCGCTGGTCGGCGCTTGTTCCGAGGTCTCGTCTCGCCGGCATCCGGCCCAAGGGCCGCCCCAGTGCTGCCAGCCGCCGCGTCCACCACCGTGGCGGCGGTGCATTCCGCATCCCATGCGTCCGCTCCCCAACGAAAAGAACAGCAGCGCCAAACCGATCGGCCACCAGGCGATGAAGCCCAGGATCGTCAGCCCGATCCAGAAGGCTCGGGAGTTGACGAGCTGGCGCCAGAAGGCGTCCCCGCCCCACGCCAGAAAGCTTCCTGGCCCGGGGCCCCACACCGGATTGCCGTATGCCTGTTGGCTCCCATTGTTGGCCATTTGGTCCTCGTGTGAATGTAAGACACATTTACATTGGTGGCCCGTCGCACACGCGTCAAGACCATATCGCCGCTCAGCGATCCGTTTTGCCCGGCGCGCCCCCGGTGATGCCGAGACCCTGGAGGTAGAGCAGCACCCCCGCCTCCAGGAGATCCTCCGCTGACATCGGCAGTTTGCGACGGGCCCGATCGGGTCGGCAGAACAACGAGGCGATACCATGCGACAGCGCCCAGACATGCAGCGCCATCATTAATGACGGGGGTCGATTTTCCTTCGGCAGGCGCGCGGTGACCAGCTCGGCGGCCTCGCGCAGGACGCGGAATGCGCCGTCGGCCGCGGCGGCGAGCGCCGGGTAGGCATCGGCCGCGATCCGGGTCTCGAACATGGCCGCGTAGTAGGCGGGCTGATTGCGGGCGAATGCGAGGTAGGCGCGGCCGAGCGTCTCGAAAGCGGTGATTGGATCTGGGCGGCTGTCGTTCCAGGCTGCCGTTAGTGTCTCTGCAAGCCGCTCGAAGCCGCGTAGCGCGACTTCGGCAAGCAGCGCATCGGCGTCGCGGAAGTGCCGATAGGGCGCCGCCGGGCTCACGCCGGCTCGTCGCGCCGCCTCGGAGATGGTGAATCCGGCCGGGCCGGTCTCGGCGATCAGGCTCAGCGCGGCCTCCATCAGCGCCTCGCGCAGATTGCCGTGATGGTAGCCGCGACGCTGGAAGCCGTCGCTGTGTCCCGACCATGTCATGTAACGTGCTTTTACATGGGGCGGACATATACGCCAGCCCGGTCGGCGTCGTGTCTCTGGCCGTGCTCCGCGGTCTTGTCCAGAAGCGTGATGGATCGACCAAAGCCTGAAACTGCGCGACTACGACGCGTTGCCGAGCATAGTTCAGCGCGACTGTCCTGGCGTGTTCGAGGATGTGCAGGAATGCGTTGAGCGCCTCGGCATTCCGCTTGCCTCCACCATCCTAGCCGAGCATACACCGTCCAGGGGCGCTCGTGGTTGTGCGGGGGCGTTTCGCCGTTTGTGTGACCCCAGACGAGGCCCGAGATCAGGGGGCAGTACCGTGACCAAACTGACGGACAGCACCATCGGCCGGGTGATCCGGGAGACCAAGGCGGCGAAGCTCCGGCGCGATCTGCGCGACCCGGACTGCCGGGGCCTCCGGTTGAGGATCACCGCCACCGGCGCGGCGACTTGGGGCTTGCGAGCCCGAGGCCCGTCTGGTCGCCAGCTTTCAATCGGACTGGGCGCATGGCCGGCCATGGGCATCGCCGCCTCCCGCAAGGCTGCCGAGGCCCAGCGCGTGGCCGTTCGTGGTGGCGCTGATCCGGTCGGAGAGAAGCGGGCCGCCCGCGCCAAGGCCGAGGTCGAGGACGCGAGCACCCTGGCAGCGATAGTCGAACTGTATGGCGAACAACGTGCGTCCGGGCTGTCGAGCTGGCCAAAAGCAAAGCGACGCATCGCCCTGGTGTTCGCCGCACACCTGCATGTGCCACTGACATCGTTGACCATAGGCTTGCTGCAGTTAGCGGCCGATCGCTACCCGGCTCAGCAAAACGCCTCCCTTGCCGTGCGAAACTTACTGCCGATCCTGCGGTGGGCATCAGCCGCCGGGCGCGCCTATTGTGATCGCGGTCTCTGCGACCTGACACCGTCGACCTCCGTTCGTCGACGTCGTCGCGTGCTGTCCCGTGAAGAGTTGTCGCGCATCCTGCCATTGCTCCGGGCAAGCGACCGCGTGCACGTCAAGGCACTGCGGTTCTTGTTGCTGACCTTGACGCGGCGAGAGGAGCTGGGCGAGGCGCGCTGGCGCGACATTGATCTTGTCGCGCGCACCTGGACAATCTCGAAGACCAAAACCGGCGAGCCGCATACCGTGCCGCTGTCCGACCAAGCCGTCGCGCTGCTTCGCTCGCTCGAACCCGGTCATCCCGATGTTCGTGTATTCAGTACTGCGACCGGCGGGCGGCTGGGGCACTGGTCGCCAGAAACGCAGACAATTCAGCATGCGTCCAACACCTCGGACTGGCATCGCCACGACTTGCGGCGGACCGGTGCGACGCTACTGGGTGACCTGGGCGAGCAGCCGCACGTCATCGAAGCGGCGCTGAACCACGCCACGCTGAACAGCCAGATTGCCGGCATCTACAACCGGTCCAGGTATCGCCCTGAGGTCGCCGCCGCGCTCCAACGGCTCGCTGACCTGCTCGACGGGATCGAGGCTGGTGGCGCCGAGGTCGTGCCGCTGCCGGTACGTGGCGTCTGACGTGGCGCTGGTGCTGGCGAAGACTTACACGGCGCTCAAAGCTGCCGGCGTGCCGGATGAACACGCTGAGACCGTCGCCGAGGAGCTGGTCGACTTTCAGACGCAATTCGCAAGCCTGCGGGACGCAATCGGCGGGCTCCGTGTGGAGATCGGCGAGAAGCTTGGCAGCGTACGAGCCGACATCGCACAATTTCGGTCTGAGACCGAAGAGGCACTCGGCAGCATGCGAGCGGACATCGCGCGTATGCGCGGCGGGTTCGGCGTGCTGCTGTGGGCTGTCGGCATCAACGCTGCCGCCACCATCGCCATTCTTGGCGTACTGCTCCAGCGCTGATGGCCCACGGAAAGCCCGCCAGAGGCGCCGGTTGATGGCTGGCATTAAGGGACACTGCCCAGGCCGCCCAGGCGTATCCTGGTGGATCGCAATAGGCCGATTTCGACGATAAGGTCGGGCGCCGTCTCAGGTGAGGCGGGCCGGCCGAGGTGGGATCAGACACCTCGGCCGTAAACCTCCGCATGGGATGTGGGCCATGCCTCGGAGACCGCGTCGGCAGGATAGCGCCGGGCCGCCACCTCCGCCATCGGACGATGACGATGACCCAATCGTTGACACCATCATAGACGGCGGCTTCATAGATCCGGAGGACGGCGAAGGCGGTTTATGGTTCGTGACCCGGAGCGGACAGCGGCTGACACAAGCCGAAGTGACCCGCCGGGAGGTGGAGCGCCAGCTTCGATCGCTAAGAGCGCCAACGCCACCGCTCGAGCCGGGCCAAGTCTTGAAGGACCTTGGAGAGGGCCTGTTGGACAAACTGATGGCGTGGTTGAACGCTTACCCCTGGCCGGCCAGGGGGACGGGAGGCGAACAGAACGTCTTCCGCGCCAGGATTTGGAGGGAAGCGGCAGCCGATTTGGGTGGGTGGGTAAACGACGAGGTCATGGTGGCCGCGCGTAAGTATCGGCTCGCTCTGGAACGCTACAGCTTCAGCCGCAAATAATTGCAAATATTTGCGTCGTTGACCGGTGCCTTGTTCACCATACTTCATGGACGAACACGGACGGGCGGAGAGCGACGGTGCATCAGGACGATGCCTCGAACGGAACCACGATTGTCATCGATGATAAATCGAAGCGGTGGCTGCTGGCGGCTCTGCGTGTCATCGCTCAGGAGCATAGACCGGCCGTGAAGCCGATCGCCGTGGGGGTGAAGGAGGCGGCCCGTCTCGGTTTCGGCACCGATAGTCGCACCCCGGTATACGAGGCTCACCAGCGCGATCTGCCATTCCGCAAGAACGGCAACAAGACGCTGATCCTCTGGGCCGATCTGGAAAATTACATCTTAAATCTTCCGCTGGCTAAGTTGTTGCACGGACCCAACGCCGACACCTGAGCTGCGCCCGCCGGTCGCGCGGGCGAGAACCCCACAATCTGGAGAACAGTGGCCGCTCAATAAGGGATGGAAAGTCATGGGCACCCGTAGGGTCGAGGATATTGTTTCGTGGGCGCTAGCAGTGGCCGGCGACACCCGCCCCCCGGTCCGACGCGCCATATACGCGGCGGTTTCAATTGTCCTGCGGGGATATAACAATCGCACGCCGGCCTGAATTGCCAGGGCGGCGGATGAGCTGCGTTGCGTGAGCGGTGTTCTCACGCATGTCGCCAATGAACTGGATACGCAGGCTCAGGACCACACCCAGCTCGACCTCGTTCTTACAAACACCTCAGCGCCGGCATGAACACGGTTAAACCCCCCGACTACAGAGCAGAACCGGTGAACTTGATCCTATCCCAGGGTTCCGCCGCCACCCGGAGATGGTGGGGCCTAACTGCGGCCTCACGGAGACTGCGCGGCGACATCCACAATCCAAGGAGGAACCGCATGGCGATACATGTTGTCGTCATCTACGACGCCGACCCCGAACGTCCGATGCACGTGTTCGGGCCATTCCCTACCATGGAAGCTGCCGGAGAGTGGGGCGGCGCCCTGCAAGATCGCATGCCGAACGGCGACTGCGATTACTGGCAGGCGACTTCAATAGGGCCAGACGGCATTCCGTTCCACAGTCCCGATGAGGCTGATCGCCTGTTCCCGAACACCACCGACGCCAACGTGGTGTTCGGTGAAGAGGTCGGGTTCGGTCCCCAACATGACGTAGCCTAGCCTGCCCCGCGCGCGGCCCTTGGTGCCATCCGAGACCGCGCGCGGGTCCATTCCACCAGGAGGAAGCGAAATGGTAACTGATCCGCATGTAGAGCCGGTCCCGGAAGAAAACCAGCCTGAGCAGCCAGTTGACGACAAATCCGTCAAGGGCAACGGACAAGACCTGGACGCCAGCCCGGCGCCGAAGAAGAAGAACCGGTTCTCCAATTTCGAGAAGGACCTTGTCGGTCCCGAGGATTGGGTCCGACCGGAACCGGAGACAACCTACGTCATCGGGTTCGGGGACCCGGCCCCCGGTGAATGGTTCCGGATAGACCCACGCCCAGAGCGGACCAAAGTTCTGATGTTCGTCAAGGCAAGAATGCCGGACGCCAAAGGCAGAGCCCGCGATACACGATTTTATGTCGAAGCCGAAGCTCGCGACTTACCCGAAATTCGCGAGAAAATTCGCCCCCACGCCGTCCATGTCGTCGTTGATGTCTTTGGCCACCGCTCGCTCTGGGCGCGACGGCTGCCGCGTCCGAGCCGTAATTTCCGGGATACCTGGGCGGTGAGTGATGCCGGTGTTGCGGAAGAAGCCAAGAAGGAATGGGTTCGCCGCGAGATAGACGAGACGGTCAGCGAAGGCGCTCGCAAATCGGTGAAAGTGCCGCAAGGCGAGACCCCGCCTAAGGACCCGGTCTGGGACGACGAGCCCTTCGACGAATTATTAGACAAGGCGATCCCGGCAGCCAACATTATCAGCGACGCCACGCATCCGCTCATTGTTTATCGGCGCTCGGGCCGGCTCGTTGAATTTACCACGGACGACGAGTGATGGCCGCGTTGCCGGGGTTCGTGGTGCCCGACAGCTTCACGAACCTCGAATGCGCCGACTTTGAATACGCCAGGGGCAGCACCGGCGATCCCTACCGCCCGACCTGCATGGTCGTGCACAATCTGACCTCTGGTCGAACCAAGCGAATGTGGCGCGAGGAGCTGTTCGCGTGGTCGGCTGCCCAGCTAGCATAGCCGGGCAAGCCGCTGTCCACGGCGGGTTACCGTAGGACCCTGCCTCTGGGGGCCTCGCTGGGGCCTCGTCTCCCGGCCTTGACCGTCCTACGGTACGGGTCCGGAGGTAGCGGGCGATGCAGTTTTACACCGACACTGAGCTTGGCCCGAAGCAGGCATTGCTGCCATCCGGCGCGCTCTTGTGCAGCGACGTGGTGATCGCAAGAACTGGTCGGCAATTCTATCACGCGTTGGAGTTGCCCGGCGAGGTTGACGCCGACGACGACGGGATGGTTGCGGTGCAGCGCGATCCGCAAGAGGTATTCGATGAAACCAGCATGGGATCGTTCGAGGGCGCGCCGGTGACTTTGCGGCATCCGAGCGACAACGTCGGCCCGACGAATTGGCGAAGCGTGGCCGTTGGCCATGCGCAAAATGTCCGGCGCGTCGGTGACACATTGGTCGCTGACTTGATTGTTCACGATCGGGGGGCGATTGATCTTATTTGCAACCAAGCCTGGCGTTCGGTGTCATGCGGTTACGACGCGATCGAATGGACCGATCACACATTCAACCCGTGGATCGGCTGTACCAAGATCAGCTCGGCGTGCGACCACTGCTATGCCGAAACCTGGGCAAAACGCTACAGACAATCCGCGTTGTGGGCTGGCGACCGCCGGCGCACAGCCGTAAGCAATTGGCGAAAGCCGATCAGATGGAACAAGCTGGCCGCCGAGGCAGGAACACAGCACAAGGTGTTCTGTGCCAGCCTGGCGGACGCATTCGACAACCAGGTGCCAGACGTGTGGCGCGCTTCCTTGTGGGAGCTTATCAGTGACACTCCCTGCCTGGACTGGCTGTTGCTCACCAAGCGACCGCAGAACATTCCCCGAATGCTGCCGTCGGACTGGGGTAACGGATGGTCCAACGTCTGGCTTGGCACGACTGTAGAGAACCGCGTCGAGCAACGTCGGATTGCCCATCTCCGCGCCATCCCGGCGTGCCTTCGGTTTCTCTGTTGCGAGCCGTTGCTGGAACCGATCGCGCCCGACCTCTCGGGGATCGACTGGGTGATCTGCGGCGGAGAGAGCGGAGGCGGTGCACGCTTCATGCCGCCCGAGTGGGCTTTCGCTTTGCTGCGGCATTGCGAGGCTGCCGGTGTGCCGTTCTTCATGAAGCAGATGACTCGGAAGAAACCGATCCCGCCGGAGTTGATGGTTCGCCAGTTTCCGGCGCCGCTTGCGTGAAGGTTCTCGATCGGGCGCGCCAGCCTCGCGGCTCCATCTCAGGCAGCGCGCCCCTCCGGAAGCCTCGAGAGCACGCGGCGCCCCTGCGTCCTCCGCCAAGATGCCGCGGCGGAGGTCATGGGCCCGGCTGGAAAACTCGGCGCCGATCTGCATCAGCCCTCAACTCCCAGCGGGTCAATGGCCGGGGAAATCGGTGAGCGAGAGGCGCAATCTAGCCAGCGAACTGGGCTCTTGGGGGAAACGATCCGCCGCAGGGGCGGCAGCAGCACGCCTGCTCGGCCGTCGGCGCGCAGGCTGTGGGCGGAGAACATGGCCGGATCGCGCCGGCGAGACCTGTGTACTTCTTCACGGACTCTCCACCCCGAGCGGCGGTAGCCGGGCAGCCCACCCCGAACCGCCGGAATCGACCCAAGTCGGAGCTTCCAAGCAGCCAGGACGAAGGTCCGGAGTTGGCCGCGAGCGGAATGGCGGGTTTCGGGTGCGTTGCTGGTGAAAGCGGACACCGTGTCGGCCGGCGGTTTGGCTGTTACCGACCCCATAGCGGCCCTTCCCGTTCGGTAGCATTTTCGGCCCCTCGTGACGCAGAGCGGACGTTGGACAGGCTCATCTAACCTAGGGAGACGGCGTCTTGTCGCAACCATTCAACCTCGGGCCGGCCTTTTACTGCGGCACCCCCCGTGCGGCTTCACCGGCGGGCCGCCTTGGGAGATCGCCGGCCCCGCCCAGCGCCGAACCCCGCCTCATCCCGACGCTACGTCGAACCCACTACACCCGTTCGGAGTACACCGAACGGCTAGATTGACGCGATCGTGTTGAATTTGGCGGGGTTCTGGCAGTTCACACCACTCAACCTCCGGGGCGCTACGCTGGGGCGGCCCTTTTGTATCCGCCCACGTCACTTCCCGGTCGCGCGTCGCAGCAGACTGTCCCGCCCGGGGAGCGGGACGGTTAGCTTGCCACACAGGAGCGAGATCCAGCGGAGGAGTAATCAACGTGGGACTGAAAATAACCGGCTCAATCACCGGCCCTTTGACACTTAGCCCTTCGGACAATCCCCTGACCATCACCAGCACGGGAACGATCACCTCGACGGGCGTAGATAACGATGGCGTCGATGGCGCGGCCAGTACGGCCTGGACCATCGCCAATAAGGGAACGGTTTCATCGGACGGGGGATGGGGTATCGAGCTGGGGGGCACGGGTGCCCTTAACAATTCCGGAGTGATCTCGGGCTTGTATGGCGGCTTCGAGACCGGTGGCTCCGGCACGGTTACGAACAATGGCACGATCAGCGGGACCGGAAGCGGATCGGACGGCATCTCACTCGACGCCGGTGGCAGCGTCACGAACAAGGAAGGCGGTTCCATCGAGGCCAGCTTCGGTACGGGCGTCTATGTCGACGGTGGTGCCGGCACGGTCACGAACAAGGGCACGATCAGTGGGCGCGACGGCGTCTCACTCGACGCTGGTGGCAGCGTCACCAACAAGCAAGGCGGTTCAATCTCGGTCGGCAGTCACGGTGTGGGCGTCTCTATCGGCGGCGGCGCCGGCACGGTCACGAATCAGGGCACGATCAGCGGCGGCACCTGCGTTTATCTCACCGCCGGTGGCAGCGTCACGAACAATGCAGGCGGGTACATCGAGGCCGGCTTCCGCGGTGTGGGCGTCTTAACCGAAGGCGGCGTGGGCACGGTCACAAACAAGGGCACGATCTACGGGGCCCAGGGCGGCGGCGTATCCCTCTACGCTGGTGGCAGCGTCACGAATACCGCAGGCGGTTACATCACGGCCGGCGGCAGCGCGACGGGCGTCTATATCGGCGGTAGCTTTGGCACCGTCTCGAACGAGGGCACGATCAGCGGTCCCGGGGTCGGTATCGGCCTCGGTGCCGGTGGCAGCGTCACGAACGTCGGCACGATCAACGGGACCGGATCGGGACTCGGAATCAGATCGGTCGGCGTCTCCCTCGGCGCTGGCGGCAGCGTCACAAACAAACAAGGTGGTTCCATTTCAGGCGTCGTGTACGGCGTCGAAACTGGCGGTGGCTCCAGCACGGTCACGAATGCGGGGAAGATCTCGGGCGGCATGGACAGTGTGCTGTTCAGCTCCGGTTCGACCGACAACTTGCTCGTCATCGAGCCCGGCGCTATCTTCAAAGGCGCTGCGGATGCGACCGCCGCGACCAACAGTACGATCGAGCTCGCCAAGGGGGCCGACGCGATCAAGGGGATTGGCAATGGCCAATTCCTCGGGTTCAATACCTTGGCGGTGGATGATGGGGCGAAGTGGACGCTGAATGGCCCCAACACCATCGCCACGGTGCTGGACAATGGCAAACTGGAAGTGTCCGGCGGGCTCGTAGTGAGCACAGGGGTCGACCCGAACAGTACCGGGGGTATTTCAACTCGACAGCGGTTCGACCCTCGAGGTCGCGGCCGCGCTTGGGGCCAATTCGACGATGAGCTTCAACACGGCAAGTGAGCTCGTCGTCGATGACTTCGCGTTGTTCGGTCAAAACGTCGGGACCAGCGACTACGCCGGGTCGCTCCTGAAACATTTTAGCGGCTCGACGATCGATCTCAAGGACTTCGGCATTGCCGGGCTGCACGACGGCTTCTCACCGTCCAGCGGCCTACTGCAATTGACCAACTCCGCGTCGCAGATGGCGACGTTGGATTTCCAAACCTCAAGCCTCGGCGTCGGGACGTTCCACTTCAACAGCGATGGGAGTAGTGGCGTCCTGATCACGCACTCTTAACAGCGGCTCAAGGGTCCGCATCCGAGAAACGCAGGAGGTATTAAGGCTGCTGCATGGCCGCGCGCTCATGAAAGGGCGGCTGTGGCGCGCCAGGCTCATGCTGCCGCCCTAGTCTGGGCCACGCCGCGGCTTCCCTTGATCACCGTGAAGCCGTATCGGCGCTCGGGATGATCCAACTCATCCAGCGGATGCGGGCCAATAGCGAGTTGGCTTGCACTCCGTCGACGGCTCGGCCGAAAGTGGTCAAGACAGTGCGGGAGTTAGCTGTTCGCATGGATCAGAATTGGCGCGTCATCCGGTCCGAATCGCTGCTGAAGGATCGGTGGATTGACTTGCGGGCTGATGATTGCGTCACGTCGGCAGGGATCAAGATCAGTCCCTACTACGTGCTATCCTACCCTGATTGGGTTCACGTAGTGGCCTTAACTAGCGCCGGCTCCCTGATCTTGGTCCGGCAATACCGCCATGCAGTAGGCGATTGCACGCTCGAGTTGCCGGGAGGCGCCGTTGACGCGGAGGACGCCAGCGTTGAGCGGGCGGCACGTCGGGAGCTCGAAGAGGAAACCGGATTTACTGCGCAGCGATGGGAACTGGTCACCAGCTTGTACCCGAACCCGGCGACGCACACCAACCGAGTGCATTTCTTCTTGGCCCTCGGTTGCATGTGCACGCGCCCGCGAAATCTCGATGCCGGCGAGGACGGGCTGGCTGTCGAGCTTGTAGACATCCCTGTTGTCTTGGATGGGCTGCGGTCCGGTTTGCTCGGGCATGCGATGCATGCCTCGGGTGTACTCTTGGGCCTTGCGGCTGCTGGGCGCTTAGCTTTGACTACCACGTGACCAGAGCGGCTTCAGCCGGGGGGGTCGATTACGAGGGCCCAGTCATATCTCCTGGTCCCGACAGGCGCGGAATCGAACGAGCGCGCCCGGGGCCACCCGATCCAGCCATTCGAGCACGTGCTGTGCCGAACCGCCGGATCCGGCCCAAATCCGTCAATTGACGGTCGTCCAGCTCCTCCCCGTAGCCGACATTTCACGATCACCTCCATCGGCGTCCAGCCCACCAATTCTTATTTGGTCGACGCTCTTGGCGCTCACGGACGCCACTTGGCCGCAAGCGTCGTCGACCACCAGAGTCGTCGCGTCCGCAAACATGACACGTCGTCGACAAAAATTGCAGCCAGGCGAACCGCGCGTTAAGATACCGGCGTGGGTATCGCTTTGGAATAGACGTTCGGGGGAGTGTCGGCATATGGGGATGACCGCACCGGGCGGCACGACGTTAACCACTGATCCGCAGTTCGAGCGGGAGAAATGGGCGCGCGAATGCGAGTATCGCGAGCGTGAGCTTGCGATTAAAGAACGCGAGCTTAAGATTCAAGAAGGTGAACTCGCAGTCAAGCGCGATGAACTGAAGCGATCTCTCGTCACCAATCCGCTCACATTTGCTTTGATTGCCGTAATGATTGCACTAACAGCGAACGTCTGGGTCGCATTCCATAACGGAAGCGAGCAGCGGTGCGCTTGAATTGTCCAGAGCAAATTCAGAGCAGAAATTGGAACAACAACAGGCCGAGGATGCTCGTATCGTCGGCGCTATCAGCGCTGACCCCGATACAGCGTCTGCGAAGCTCAGGTTTCTAATTGATACTCACTTGATTACGGATGAACCCACCTGTTTATTTATCTTGCACTACCTCCAGACCCGACCGGGCGGCCAGGGCGTGGGAGTCGTCCCAACCGACCAATCCGCCAATGCCCCGCCCGCGCCCCAATCCCCGCAGTCGCCCGCCGCCGCTAGTCCGCCCGCACCTCCGCCGCCGGTGGTCTCGGGAAATAGCGTTACGGTCGAATCAGGGTGGTTGCCGGGGGGCCATAATCAACTTGAAGTTTGTGGAAGGCTCATGGCGGACGTTCAGGCTCAGCACCAAGGTAGGAGTGTCAAACTTGTCGACACATCCGAGGACGTCCGAAAGGACATCGCAGGGCAGGTCACTTATAATTATCGCTGCGACTTTGATATAAACTAGTCGAGACTACGACAATAGAGCCGCCGCCTACACGTTGTGGGGGCCCAATGCAGATGTCTGCTTTCGCGGCGGACAACTCGAAAGCGGACAGACCGCTATCCACCCGTCCCTGCCGGGACCGCAGTTGACCGATATGTCCGCTTCCGAGATCGACCGCCCTGCTGCTCCATGACCAACTTGGGCGCAATCCTGCCGCTGGCCCGGCGCTGTCGCAACGGCGGCTAACCACCCCGAGCGGCGGTAGCCGGGCTTCGGGAGGATCGCAGCACCAGGGCCTGCAGGACTCGTCGCTGTCGGCAGGCCGCTACCAAGTAGCGTCGGCCCAGCTGCAGCGTGGGCAGCATGGCGGGGGCGGGGACTGCTCTGGCGGCGGAGCGGCCGGTGTCACTGTTGACGCTCTGTCGACAGGCGCCGCTGCGCCGCGGCGACGTAAAGCGGGTCGATATCGATGCCGACCGCCTTCAGGTTCAAGGTCCGCGCCGCCAGCAAGGTCGAGCCGGTGCCGACGAAGGGATCGAGCACCAGCTCGCCCGGTCGTGGGTCGGCCAACCGCAGGCAAAGCTCGGCCAGCTTTACCGGAAAGGTCGCCGGATGATGGTCGCGATCGCCGCGGCTCTGTGTGGTTTCATATGGGACGTGCCAGACATTGCCCCGGCGATGCTTGTCGCGGCCGTGGCCGAAGCGTTCGGGTTGATCCTTGAACACATAGGGCACGCCGATCGCCAGGCGGTTGATCGGCGAACGGCCTTGCGGCGTCAGATGAAAGATCGGCTCCCAGGTTGGATTGAGATAGGTGTCCGAGTTGAGCGACACGAAGTGGCGGCTCCTGCCTGGCGTGGGGGATGCTTGGATTTTCCGACAAACCCTGCTTGAGGACGCGAACAGTCATTTGCGTGAAAAAGCGCATTGCGAACTAGTCGACCTCGACAGGCCGGGCTGCCCCGCTGATCGTCCATAACCAGTGCCGAGCGCATCGCGAATTTCCCGGCCTAGATCTTGGTCACGGATAGCCTTAAACGTGACCAGGATCTAGTTGTGCGAGGATTTGGCCGATGCGCCGACGTTGTCTCATGTGCCGGCGGACCTTTGAGGCGGAACGCGCCGACGCGGTCACCTGTTCGGCCACCTGCCGGCAAGCCCGGGCGCGGTACCTACGCTCCCTGACGCCGCCGCTACCTGAAGGGCCGTTCGACCTCGTCTATGCCGACCCGGGGCTGCATTTCATGACCTACAGCCCGGCCGGTCAGGGACGGAGCCCATCCAGCAAGTATGACGCGCTCGACGTGGCCGCCATCTGCCATCTACCGGTCAAGGCGATTCTCGCCCCGCATGCTGTCTTGGCACTCTGGGTTTACAACCCGTGGCTGTTTGCCGCGCCGAAGATCGCGACGGCCTGGGGATTCCCGGAATACAGCGGCCTGGGCTTTACCTGGGTGAAGCGGACCAGGAAGGGCAAGCTCGCGTTCCGCGGCGGCTACACGACCCGCAAAGGCTCGGAACAGTGCTTGCTGTTCAAGCGCGGCCACGGCTTGCGGCGGGTGGATCGCGGAATCCGTGAGGTCCTAGTCGAAGATCTTGACGACCTGGGCGACGGCTCGTTCGAGGCGATCGAAGCTGAGGTCAAAGATCACTCCACCAAACCAGACGAAGTTGCCGCTCGGCTGGAGCGGCTGTTCGGTGATGTGCGTCGAATCGAGCTGTTCGCGCGCCGGCACCGGCCCGGCTGGACATGCTGGGGCAACGAGTTGTCGTTAGCCGCCTAAAAGCGATGCACCATGCGGACAACCCGCCCGTCGTCCTTCACGATGTGTTCAATCGCGTGGCCTATTCCACGCGCCAGTTTAGAGAAGGCTCCTTTCGAATCTTCCTTGAGGTTGTCAAGTGCATCCCTGCCGACTTCAATCGCGATTGCCGGATTCGGCGACATCCTGCGCCATCGATGGGGATTCCGGTTCTCCCAGCCGCACGCCTGGAAGAAGGACCGGCTCGGCACCGGCAAGCGCGGGCGGGAGAACGGCGAATTCATCCTGATCGGAGTGCGCGGCGGGATGGCAGCGCCATCGCCAGAGGACATGTTGCTCTACGTGTTCGAGGCGCCCCGTAGCCGGCCGAGTGAAAAGCCGTCGATCGTCCACGAGCATATCGAACGCATCTATCCGGCGCCGCTGGTGCGGATCGAGATGTTCGCGCGGCCGAAGGCGTTGGGCACTGAGAGGACCGGCCTGTACGTCCTGTTGCCGGTGACCAGCGCGTTCCGCTCCGGTTGGTGGGTGTGGGGTGACGAAGTACCGGGCGGGCTAATGTTCGTGCCCTGAAAGCGGCTTGACCGTGCGAGGTCGGGCGTGCCAGCGTGACGGCTCCTGCACCCGCCAGCGCGCCCTCTCCTCGATTTCGAGACCACGCCCGATCGCTCGGGCGGCGGGACCATGCGGCAAGCAGCCCCGCCTGTGCAATCACGCCAAGGGGGAGGCGCCCATGTCCTATCGTTCGCCACACGCCAGCGCCGAGGCCATCGAGGCAGCACGCATTCGTTCGCTGGGAAACCAGTTCAAGCGCGCGATCGCCGCAGTCGAACTATCCATTGATGCGCTGACGCCGGCTTACCGCGTGCTGATCCTCAACCACCTGTTACGGGAAGCACTGAACGACCTTGCCGAGCAGGAGCAGCGCCGGCAGGGGCAGTCGGCGTGAGCGCGCTGGCCTGGGTCGTCGGCCCGTCCACACAACGCGGCGAGGATGCGCGTCTACGGCGAGCTCGAAGCCGCCTCGTCGGCTCTCAGTTCTACTGGGGACTGTACCGCTCGCCCGAGGTCGAGGCGGAACGGGAGTTGGCCGAGCGGCCTCGCATTTTTGCCCTGGCGCGAATGCCTCGGCGCGATCCTCCGCCGGCCCGGTTTTGCCAATGGATTGCGGGCGGCGTCGAGCTGTGCGCCACGCCCTGTTTTTGTGGTCGACCCAGTGAAACCGGGCGGTCGTATTGTCCCGATCACGCGGGTTTGGTCCTTCCTCACCATCGGACCCGACGATGTCGACTAACCGACTCGCCGCCGACCTGGTGCGCCTGACCCGCGAACGCGATGCCGAGCGGACTGCGCGGGTCAGGGCGGAACACGAGACGCGGCAAGTCAGGGAGCGGCTGCGGCAAGCGCGGCTTCTGATCGCCGCCATGCGCCAGCGCCTGTCGCTCCGACAGCGAGGCCCCCTTGAGGCCCCGGACGACGATCCGCCTGACAGAGAGCTTTCAGAAAATCCACAGACTGACTGACATAGCGGGTTAATCCAGACGTTTCCCAGGTGTTCTACGCGACTACGACGCACACCGAGCATTCACAACCATGTCCTTATCAGCCAGGACGAGAAGCGGGCCATGGTTTACACGCGTGATGAGGACGGACGGCTTGGAAGTCAAAGCGCTGTCCTTCTCGAGGGCGACGACGCGTCTATCAAATCAGTCGCGAATTGCTTGCACCATCGTGCTTCCCAGCGCCGCCGGGCTGTCGGCAACGCGCACCCCTGCCGCGCGCAACGCCTCGATCTTCGCTGCCGCGGTATCGCGCCCGCCGCTGATCACCGCACCGGCATGGCCCATGCGCCGACCGGGTGGCGCGGTGGATCCGGCGATGAACCCGACCGTCGGCTTCTTTACCTTGTTGCGCGCCAGGAAGTCTGCCGCCTCGATCTCGCTCTGCCCGCCGATCTCGCCGATCAGCAGGATCTGCTTTGTTTCGGGATCGGCGAGGAACATCTCCAGCACTTCGACGAAATCGGTGCCCTTCACCGGGTCGCCGCCGATGCCGACGCAGGTGCTCTGTCCAAGCCCTGCGGCCGTGGTCTGCGCCACCGCCTCATAAGTCAGCGTGCCGGAGCGCGAGACGATCCCGACCGTGCCGCGGCGATGGATGTGACCCGGCATGATGCCGATCTTGCAGGCATCCGGCGTGATCACGCCGGGGCAATTGGGTCCGATCAGGCGCGAGCCGGTGCCGCTCAGCGCTCGTTTCACCCGCACCATGTCGAGCACCGGAATGCCCTCGGTGATGCAGACGATCAGCTCGATGCCGGCATCGATCGCCTCCAGGATCGCATCGGCGGCGAAGGGCGGCGGCACGTAGATCGCGCTCGCGGTGGCGCCAGTGGCGGCTTTCGCCTCAACGACCGTGTCGAACACCGGCAGATCGAGATGCGTGCTGCCGCCTTTGCCCGGCGTCACCCCGCCCATCATCTTGGTGCCGTAGGCGATCGCCTGTTCCGAATGAAACGTACCCTGCGCGCCGGTGAAGCCCTGGGTGATCACACGGGTCTCGGCATCGACCAGGATCGCCATGTCAGGCCGCCTCCTGCACGGCCTTCACCACCTTCTCGGCGGCGTCGGCGAGGTTATCTGCGGCGATGATCGGCAGGTTCGAGCGCGCCAGAATGTCCTTGCCGAGATCGACATTGGTGCCCTCCAGCCGCACCACCAGCGGGACCGAAAGCTGTACTTCGCGCGCGGCGGAGACGACGCCCTCGGCGATCACGTCGCAGCGCATGATGCCGCCGAAGATGTTGACCAGGATGCCTTCCACGTTGCGGGTCGGACAGGATGATCTTGAACGCGGCGGTCACCCGTTCCTTCGTCGCGCCGCCGCCAACATCCAGGAAATTTGCCGGCGCCGCGCCATACAGCTTGATGATGTCCATCGTCGCCATGGCCAGCCCGGCGCCATTCACCAGGCAGCCGATATTGCCGTCCAGCGCCACGTAATTCAGGTTGTGCCTGGCTGCTTCCAGCTCCTTCGGATCTTCCTCTGATTCGTCCTGTAGCCGGACAAGCTCGGGATGGCGGAACAGCGCATTGTCGTCGAAGCTCACCTTGGCATCCAGCGCCACCACGTCGCCGCCTGGTTCGGCGCCGGGGCCGGTCACCACCAGCGGATTGATTTCGACGATCGCGCAGTCGAGCGCGGTGAAGGCCGTATAGAGCGCCTGCACGAAACTGGTGAATGTCGCCACCTGGGTGCCGACAAGGCCAAGCGCGAAGGCCAGCCGCCGCGCATGGAATGGCGAGATGCCGGTCGCCGGATCTATAGCGACGCGGAGGATTTTCTCGGGATTTGTGGCGGCAACCTCCTCGATCTCGATCCCGCCTTCCGAGGACGCCATGACGGTGATCCGCCCGCTGGCGCGATCGACCAGCAGCGACAGGTAGAGCTCGCGGGCGATATCGGCAACCGGATTCCACATACACGCGATGCACTGTGCGGCCGGCCGGCCCGGTCTGCCGGGTGATCAGCACATGACCGAGCATCGCTTCGGCGGCGGCGCGCACCTCGTCGAGCGATCGCGCAAGGCGCACGCCACCCTTGCCGTTGGGATCACCGGCAAAGCGCCCGGCGCCGCGCCCGCCGGCATGGATCTGCGCCTTCACGACATAGACCGGGCCGGGCAGTTTCCTCGCGGCTTCCACCGCTTCGTTGGGCGTCCAGGCGACATGCCCGTCCAGCACTGTGACGCCGTAGCGCCGGAGCAGCTCCTTGGCCTGGTATTCGTGGATGTTCATCGCCGGTCAGCCGACCAGCTTCTTCGATGCTTCGATCAACTCGCGCACGGTATCGCAGGAGGCCGTGAAGGCTGCCTTTTCCTGTGCATTCAGCTCGATCTCGACGATGCGCTCCACGCCGGCGGCGCCGATCACCACCGGGACGCCGACATAGAGGTCCTTGATCCCGTACTGGCCGGTCAGCCATGCCGCGCAGGGCAGCACCCGCTTTTTATCGCGCAGGTAGCTCTCGGCCATCGCGACCGCCGAGGTGGCCGGCGCGTAATAGGCGCTGCCGCGCTCCAGCAACTTGACGATTTCGCCGCCGCCATTCGCCGTGCGTGTGACGATCGCATCGATCTTCGCCTGCGTGCTCCACCCCATGCGGATCAGGTCGGGTACCGGGATGCCGGCGACGGTCGAATAGCGGATCAGCGGCACCATCGAATCGCCATGGCCGCCGAGCACGAAGGCGGTCACGTCCTCGACCGAGACGCCGAACTCTTGCGCCAGGAACAGGCGGAAACGCGAGGAATCCAGCACACCCGCCATTCCGACGACACGGTTCGCCGGCAGGCCGGATTTCTGTTTCATCACCCAGACCATCGCATCGAGCGGGTTGGTGATGACGATCACGAAGGCGTTCGGGCATTGCGTGCGGATGCCCTCGGCGACCTCCGCGATCACGCTGGCGTTCTTGCCGATCAGGTCGTCGCGCGACATGCCCGGGGTGCGGGCGAAGCCGGCGGTGACGATCACCACGTCGGCATCCTTGATGGCCGCGTAGTCGGAGCCGCCGGTCATCAGGGCGTCGAAGCCTTCGACGGGACCCGACTGCATGATGTCGAGCGCCTTGCCCGCGGCGACGCTGCCGAACACGTCGAACAGCACGACGTCGCCCAGTTCCTTGAGCCCGATCAGGTGGGCGAGCGTGCCGCCGATATTGCCGGCGCCGATCAGGGCAATCTTGTTGCGGGCCATGAGGACCTCGGGGATTGGGGCGGGGGTTGCCTATCCTATCGGGCCAAAGGCGACAAGGAGCGGTGGGTTGGCGCTTCCTGGAGTCCGATCCCGAGCGAGCTGGCCATGTGCTGTTCGCAATTCGTCTCATTTCGCGGTACGCGGGATGTCGGATCATGTGGTGAGATAAGTTCAAGGGAAACCATGGATGCACGCTGATGGGCGGGGTGAGGGGTCGGCGTCGGCGGGTGGCTGCTCCTCCCGCAAGGGTCGCACATCCGCGGAACGATTGCCTAGCGAAGCGGGCGATCCGGTTTTGGCAATCTGGGTCCGCGTGTTGATCCTGCTCGGCGCTCATCATCGTCTCATTTCGCTGTATGCGGGACGTTGGATCATTTGATGAGACAGGTTCGGAAGAGATTTGGCCAGTTCGCAATGGTAGGGCGGCTCCCTATGCGAAACGACCGCCGCCTGGCGACACCGTGTTGAGCGGCCGTGCCTCCTGAGTTCAATATGCTGAGACAGCGGTACAGCGGGCGAACGCCCCCTGGCGGGCCTTGATCGGTGGGGAAAAGGTTCACACGGAGCGCCACAGAGACTCCGCGGAGCACCACGGAGGTTGTCATGTCGCTGTACAGCGCCCGTAGATTATGATGCCTCGGTGGTCGTCCGTGGAGTCTCTCGGTGGCGCTCCGTGTGACCGTGGGAGGCCCAATTCGTTTCGGAGTTATGTGAAAGCCATAGCCGCAAGGGAGGGAGTACTATCCGTGGTGGGAGGTGGGATAAGGGCGGTGATGAGCGACTGAACGAAGTCATTGCCGTCGGGCGGGGCGTGGAATGCCCTCAACAGGCGGATCAGTGCGGCCCTTTCGGAGGGAAGGAGGGGGCGACGGGGTTCCTGGGCGGGGTCGGGTTGCGGTTGCGGCTTGGAGGCCGGCGGTGGCGACGGTCGCTCGGCAGTCGCCGGGGGGGCCGGCTGTGGCTCTGGCTGTTGTGATAGCGCCTCTGCCATCAGGGCGATGGCGCAATGCTCGGTCCAGGCGGCGCGGTCGCGGGCTTCGCTGTCCTTCTCGAGCTTTTGTCGGGCTGCCTGCATGCGTAGAAGCAGCCTGAGTGAGCCGTTCGCCTGGCGCATCATGCTATTGGCCTGGGCGCGGCATTGCATTGCCACCAGGAACGATCTTTCGGGCAGTTGGGCGAGACGGAGGCATTCCTTCCACTGCTCGGAAGCGGCGACGTATTGGGCGGCAGCTTCTGCCTCGACGGCGTTGGCCGGAGCGAGCGCGGCGATGCGGGCGATGGCGGCGTGGTTTCGCCGGGCGAGGTCTTCGGGGCTGTCGGTGAGCGGTGACGGCAGCGAGTTGCACAGCGTGTGGATGAGGTGGTAGTAGACCTGGGCCGGGAGCTGGTCGGCGAGGTTGGTGGGGTTTGGCGGGGCGCTGTCGAACATGGTGGCGATTATAGCGTTAGCAGTCATCCTTATCAAGAGTTATTATGACTGTCTGGGGTTTAAACATCGAAGCGCGTGAGGGCCTCAGCTTGGCAGGACCCTCATCCGCCGCGCTCGGCGGCATCAAGACGCCGGCGCGTGCCAACAAAGCCGTCGCGATCTTGTCGGTCTTGCTGGAATTCAGTCGCGCGATCGGGTGGCGCAAGACCGCGATCCTGGATGCAGCACCGGCGAGCGAGGCGACGACGCTGCTGACCCGACGGGACGGCCCGGCCGTGGAAGCTCGATCACGTCAAGCACGCGATCGCGGACGCCGTCCGGGATGCCGCGTTACGGGCCGGGCTGTCGTTCCATGGGCTGCGGAAAGGACTGACGTTGTCGCTCGCCGAGGCCGGTGCGACGGATGCCGAGATCGAGGCCGTTATCCCGCATGCCGACCCGAAGATGACCCGTCACTACCGGAAGGCGGCCGAACAAACGGATTTGGCCAAGTCGGCGATCGGGAAGCTCAGGAGGAAGGGATGACGTAATGGCGCGAACCCGAATCCGCCGAACATGCGCGGGCGGCGCCTCGGCGCCGCGCTGGCCGTGCCAGGAACCGGTCGGATGTCCGGCGGGCTTAACTACCGCATGCCGCGCAACATGCACCCGCTGAGGCGCAGCGCCGGACGCGGACGTGGCCAAGCTGCGCGCCGGGCGATCCCCGCCGCCGGCCGGCACCCTGCGGGTCTGGCCGGTAGATCGGCGGATCAACAGCCCGAAGAATGATGGGCCGGAGTCGCTTGAAGGCGGTGGGGTGAGCCGGCGCCCGCCTCCGGCGCCGATCGGCGGGTAGTCGTTCCAGGGTCTTTCGAGGTCGATGCCGGTGAGGCAGCTGTTGTAGGTGATTGCGGTATGCGCACAGTCCTCGCAGCGTGCGACGTGGACGCCGAGGGTAGTAATGCCCCGAAGGTCGCGGGACAGATTGAGACACCTCGCCCTCCTGAACCCCATCATGCGGCAGCCACGCGCCGACCGCGAAGAGAAGCGAGTGATCCACGGGCGCGACATCAGGCAAGAAGCAAGAGGAATAGCTTGACCTCAACGACCCCAATCAGAGAGGCCTCTTAGGCTCGCCCGAGGCGACCCCATTTAGCCCAAATCCGTCGGCGCGGTGTGATGAGCCCGAATATGCCGAGGCCAGCCGCCAAGAGGGCGAGCGCGCTGGGCTCGGGCACGGCGGCGGCGGCGATTAGGCGCTGGCCGGTTTCGGTCGGGTGAATGTCGTCCCAGAACAGGTATTGGTTCGGATTGGCACAAGGGGTGAGGATGCCGGACGGCAGGCAGGGATCCTTGACATTGGTCAAGCCGAACAATGCCGGGTCGGCTACCGCCTGATCCACCAGCGCAAAGGTGTCGATAAGGTGCAGGTCGAGCCCGTCGCTCTGCGCGAGGCCTGCAAGCGTGGTTCGCAATTCCGCGTCGAACGCGGCGGTAGAGGCCGAGACTTCGGCAGCGACGGTCGGACCCAGCGCCTGCGCCCTCGGGGTGAGCCCGAGATCGGGCACGTTCAGCACATCGAAGGAGTGGGCTCCATCCGCGGTCAGATCGCCGATGAAGATCCCGATATTTCTGAGCACCGCGGTTGCATCGGCGGTCGCTTGCGCCGGGTTGCCGGAATCCAAGGTAAAGATGGTAGCGAGGTCGACGCTGCCGATCGACAGCGTGTAGAGCGCGTTTGCCGCGGGGTCGGGCACGTCGGCCGCGAACATGCCGAGCTGCGAGTCCGCGGCCGGGTTGCTGGGGGCGGGCAACAGATCCCCGGGCGAACCGGCATAGGCGCCGAACGCGCCCGTCTGGGCACCGCCGACGGCGAAGTCGGTCCCGCCGCCAAGGCTCGGCAGCAACGCGCCGAGACCCAGTTCGCGCGCCAGGTTCTGCACCCAGACCGGCCCGTTGCTGGACACTCCGAAGCCATTGACACGGGCATAGGGCGGTGCGGGCGGGGTCTTCCCATCGGTCGCGATATAGGCGTTACCCGCGTCCGACAGGCTGTCGCCGAAGGCATAGATCGCGCTGAACGGCGCCGCCGAAACAGGCGCCGCAAACAGCGCCAGCAACGCAGCACCGATGAGAGCCAGCCTCGTCTTCATCTCCCCCTCCCGATTTGTCCCGGCCGCATATGGTTGCATATGATAGCCTCTCGGGCGCGGTGCCTGGGCCCACGCCTGCGCGCCGCAGCGAGGGCCCCGATGCCCAGGACGAACAGACTCATCGATGCAGGTTCAGGAACCGGCACATCGAACGTCACCACAAGTCCTGCATGGTCGGATGGCCATAGACCGTCCACTTTGTCCGATCCCGATATACCAACGAGATGCGCATCATCGACGCCGAACGGTCCGGCGAACAAGGTCAGGTCGATACGCTGCGTCAGCATTGGATTGGCGTTGAGCAGATCGGGAGCCTCGCAACAAGTGAAGCCGGGATCGCCGGGGTTCGCCGCGTTCCATGCATCTCCGAGCCCGGCATCGATCAGGGACTTGTACGTCGGGAAGGTTGGATCCGACGGATCGTCCGCCGAACTGTTAAAGTCACCCGCATAGATCACCGGCAATGTGGTGTTACCGGCGGAGCTCAGCAATTCCTGCGCCTGCGCGAACTGGATGGCTGGACCCAGCGCCTGCCCGGTGTCGAGATGCGTGGTGACGAAGCGGAACGATGTTCCGTCCAGCTTGGCATCCACCGAAGCCCATCCGCGTGTCAACGAGATAGGCCCCACTGGAGAGTGTGTCGTTAACTGTGTTGCGTACTGGTGGGCTTGCGGATTCGATACACTGAACTGCGTGCTAGGTAGGTCGGTCCGAGCCAGGATGACATCCTGTGTTGTAAGGCGAACATCGAACCCGAGCGTGCTGGGCGCCTCGGCATCCAACTCGGTGCCGATAATGACGGGCGCGTAGTGCTGACCGAGTACTGCCAACTGATTGACCAGTGCCCCCAGCAGATCCGATGTCACTGCCGTTGCCGGTGGTGTGACACCGGTACGGACGATCGATGCCTCCTGCAGCGCTACGAGGTCCGGGTGTTGGCTGGCGATTTCATTTGCGATAGCCCCAGCCCGGGCGTCCGGCTGTGTCGCTTCGATCTCCTGATAGGTTTGCGTGACGGCTGCGAAGAATGCACCTAACGTCTTGGCGCTCGCCAAGGCGGAATAGTCGGTCCCTTCGTCCATGTTCTGCGTCATGATGGTGAGGGGCTCCGCCATAGCGCCCTGCGCCGATACCGTTGCCACCAAAGCAACGAGTGCCAGGCAACGGGTGCTTGCGGCTATCATGGCACGACAGAACGCCGAAGTGAAATGCGCCATCTCGCCCCCCTGTTGTGCCGACTTGGCAGCTTGCGGTGCAGCTAAGGCGGAGGTAGCCAGGAAGCTGCGGCGTTTCATGTTCTTTTTCTCCCAGGATGGTAGGCGCGACGAAGAGACTTGCCGAAGCCAACATTCCCCTGATGACCAATCGCCCATCTGAACAACACTCTCTTTGATCACCGCACCCCTGCCTCGCCTTGCGCTCATTCAAAGTGCGACAGTGACCGTGGCCGTGCTGCATGCCTGGCGCACCGAGAGTTGATCGTGAAAACCTAACAGAACCAGGACCGGTAGGCTTGGACAGGAGCGAACGCCCACCTTGCTTGGCGCGAACTATGCGCTTGTGTGGCTCTTAAGATTTTGAGAATATCCCGCATTTCCTGATCGGGTGCAGTATGCGTTCTGCAACGGCAGATTGCGATCTGATCCGCTTCTCGACGAGCGAGGTTGCAGAGCGTGACCGTCTTCCCTTCTGGCGCGAGTATTGGGCGCGTGCAGTAGTGCATAGCGACGTTGAAGTCGAATCGGATTTACCTTTTCATGCCGAAGCGGAACTTCTGTTGTGGCCCGATTTACGCGCGCTATGGTCCAGGAATTGCCTCTGCGCTACTCGCGGTCTCGGGGGCAGGCTGCCGATGGTGACGACTCGCTCGTCTTTCTCATCAGACGGGACGGCTCTTCGACAGTGTCGCAGCGAGGGCGCGACGTATCACTTAGAAAGGGAGACGGCGTCGGGTTTCTTGGCGCCGAACCAGCCAGCGCGACAGTTTCCGAAGTCGAGTGCCTCGTTCTCGTCACTTCACGCGCCGTGCTCGAGCCGTTGATAGGAAATGAGGTGGCAAACAAGGCAATGCGGGTTATTCCCGGCCATTGCGAGGCGCTGCGGCTTCTTACGAACTATGCCGGGATTCTGCGCCAAGGTTCTGCTCCGATGGCGCCCGAGCTGCGGCAGCTGGTGTCTATACACATCCATGACTTAATCGCGGTGGCACTCGGCGCCACGCGCGATGGTGTGGCAGTCGCGGAGGGCCGCGGACTGCGTGCCGCCCGGCTGAGGGCGGTCAAGGCCCATATATTGGCAAACCTTGGCAATTCGAACTTGACGGTGAACCTCGTCGCGCTGCGCCAAGGTGTCACCCCACGCTACGTGCAGATGCTCTTCGAGGCAGAGGGAGTGACCTTCTCGGAGTTCGTTCTCGGCCGGCGGCTGATGCGCGTGTACCGCGAGCTCTGCGACCCACGGTTCAACCACACGAGCATCAGCGGCTTTGCCTTCGCCGCCGGGTTTGGCGACTTGTCCTATTTCAATCGCACCTTCCGTCGCCGATTTGGCATGTCCCCATCGGAGCTGCGTCAGGCGGTGAGAGTACCGATCGTTGTCGCACGGATCACCGTGATCGCTGCGACCACTGCCGGCGCCCGATGCGGCAGTCGCCCAACAGTGACCAGGTATCATCGGCTGGGCCAGCCCCGGCATCGCCATGAACTCGTGCATGGGCGCAGAGCCGTCGGCTCTAGCCATGCTGAATGTCCGGTTCCTGGATCACCTCGCAGGCAGAGCTATGGCGAATCTGGGTCGATTGCGGACCTTCTTGTCGAGCATTCCTGGCCGATTAGGTCTATCTTCCCATCACCTTGAAACCTTCCACGATTTATCTTGATCTTTGGTTGTTACAAAATTCTTGATTTATGAAAAGGGCTCGACGCCAGATATGCCCCCTCGAATCCCTGCTGTTTGTCCCAAAACACCCACATGCTACGTTGGTGACGTAGGTTGTGTAGCGAACCCTGTGGAGGGCCATTTGGCATACCAGAACACCTGTGACATCTGTAGAAGTTTGGCCGATTATGTCCCGGATTTGTTTTTTCCTGGTCGGCGGTGCCTCGTTGTGGAGAGTTCGATTTCGATCTGTCGCTTGGGTGGTCAAAGATCAAATCGCCGACTGAAATGGTTCTGTTGTCGGCCTGGGTGCGCGAACAGAATGCGGCTGGCCTGGTTCCAGTTCGGATCACTCCTGAGATATCGCGCCGAGTAACACGAATGCCGCTGCCGACACTGCGGGAGCGAGCGAACCGCGCATTATGTGCGATTGTTCGGTTATACTCGCGAGTCCAGAGTTCCGGAGGAATTTCGGCTCAGGAGGCTAGGCGGAAGGCCTCCATTTTATTGGTGTCCTGTCGTTCGATGACGAATTTCGCGAAGGTGTTGCTCGGGGTGGCATTCAAGAGAAATTCCGGCAGGCTCTGGCGCAGGGCATTGGCCACGACCAGCTCCGAGGGCGGGATGCCGGGCCGAATGGTTCGCAGCCAGGAGCCGAAGGAATTCCAGACGGCCTGAGGGAAGGCGACGGCCAGATACTGAAGCAGTCCCTGGCAGACGACACCCGCCTGGATGAAGACGTGGTAGGCGTGGAGCTTGCGTTTGACGGCGTTGCGGTATTCCAGCAACTCACGATGGAGATGTTGATTGCCACTGCGGCGGCGCAGCGGCTTCATGTCGGACATCCAGAAATGGTAGGTAAACGAACCGATCAGCCGCACCGCCTGCTTGAACGTGTGCTCGATCTTGAAGCGCAGACCGTACAGGCGAATGATCTCGATAGCCTCCAAAGAGGTGTCGGTGCACATCAGGAGGCACGAGCCTCTTACTGGATAAATCACCGCCACGAAGCGCACGAGTTCGACCGGCCGGGCGCCACAGCAGGTCGCGGACCCGATACTGGATGGTCACCTGGTGCTCGCCGTAGACGGGACTTTCGGCCTGTTGGAAGCCCTTGGGGTCTTCCAGCAGGGATTTGAGCTTGACCTTGCTGCCATAGACTCTGGGCCGGCCTCTCTTCCGCGGGCCACGCTGCTGGTGGGCGGTGTAGGCGACGGCGTTGGACTTCACCCGCGTGACCAGGTGGTTGTTCTCCTCGAGCAGGCCGGTGACGATCTTGCGCGCGGCATAGTAGGCGTCGGCGACGAAGTAGAAGGGTTCTGCGATGGCGACGATCCCGAGGAGCGCAAGCATCTTGTCGAGCAGGGTGCGGCGATCGCGATTGGACCACACCAACCCTTCGTGGATTCGCATGGCGAGCGGCACGGCGAAGACGCTGGCTGCGGCCTGAACGAGCACGCTCACAGCCTGGAGGGAATGTCCCATGATGAATTCGGGCTTGGTGTTCGACTCGGACTGCTGATGCAGGAGTTTGACCGCCGGCATCTTGCGCCCGCGCTTTGGGATCTTGATGCCGTCGCCGACCACGATACACCTTCCGTTGATGCGCAGCGGCTGCGGGAATAGCCGCAGCACCACCTGGGTCCACGGCGCCGCGAGCCGATCGAGCTTCACGGCGGGGCTGTGAAAGTGATCGACGAGCTTGTTGTAGAAGCGAGCCTCGAGCTTCAGCGCCCGCACGAGGCTGGTTACGCCCAGCAGTTCCGTCCGCACCGTGAAGCCTGCCACGGCGGTGGCGAACCACAGGAAGGTGCGCAGACGCGAGAACGCCGGACGCAGCAGCCAAATCGCATTCCACCAGGGCATCCACAGCGGCATCGGGCCCTCTCAATTCTGTTGCCAGCATAGTATAGCACTGGTATGCTAAACCTATGACAAACAAACGCCTGGCAGTGATCAGAAAGCGCATTGGAAGCATCAAGGCGCAGCTGGCCGGCATTGAAGACATGCGGCCCGGATCGCTCACCCGCCAGTACAAGGATCCAGAGAACCGGAGGGGACCCTACTACCAGCTCAGCTACACGCGGCAGATGAGGAGCCGGACCGAATATGTTCCGCGCGACTATCTGCCCGAGGTGCGGCGTGAGATCCGCAACTATAAGCGCTTCAAGGCGCTCACCGCCCAGTGGATCGCCTTGAGCATCGAGCAGAGCCGCTTGATGATGAAGCGAGCCTTGCGACGGCAATGACCCGCGGTGCTATCCTCATCCGATGGGCAAGCGACGCGCAAAACACCCCTTCGAGAACAACCCGTTCACTGACGCCTTCCTCGAATGGATGGGCTCGTCCGAGGGGGAACGCTCGGTCTACGCGCTCGATCTGGTCTTCGCCGCACTGGATAATGCCGACGTTGACCCCAAACGGCGCAAGATCGTCTGGGACGACGGGAAACGGCTGTCGATCGAGCAGTCGGCAGAACGCATCCATGCCGAGCATCCGGACGTGCCGCGCGACTTGATCGAAACTCACGTGCTCGGGTGGCTCGAGGGCTTTGCGCCGGAATCCTACTCCGAACGCCAGCTCGAGGAGCTCGACCGGCTCACTGAGCAGTGGCTTGACGACTACGAGCGAAAGTCACAGGCCGCCAGGAAGTAACCCAGAACTCGGCACTCTCGAGGGTTATATCCTGATCTCGAAAATCCGACACCGTTTGCTCGGATGGCTGAGAACAAAGAGCTTTTGGCATTGACTTACTCGGCAACCGCTGCCGACGCATCGGTGCTCATCTCCATCTTGCTGGATGATGGATACCTTCGTGGGTTTGTGAATTCCACCACTAACAAAGCTGTGGACGGCGTCCTTACGGCCAAGGGAATGTTAGCGGCCGACATGTTGCGCGCCTCTACATCCAATTCATTTCAGGGGTTCGTTGCGATGAGCTTCCAGGAAGACTTAAACAACGCATGGACAAACGGCTTTGATCCAGGAATACGGATGGCCGGGTTCCGGCCTTTCCGTATTGACAACAAGGATTACGTAGGTGGGATCACAGACGAGATTATGGCCGAGATCAGGCAGTCGCGCTTCGTCGTTGCCGACTACACTGGCCAGAAGAATGGGGTCTATTTTGAGGCGGGTTTCGCACTGGGCCTTGGGCTCACTGTCATTCCAACATGTCGTGCTGATGAAGTCGGAAATTTGCATTTCGATATCAAGCATCTGAACACGTTGCTGTGGAAAACGCCTGCGGAGTTAGCCACGGCTTTGGATAAACGCGTAAGGGCTGTTGTCGGAGCTGGCCCGGACGTGACGCATCTCACGAGGGCGCCGAGGGAGTCCTCGCCCTGATACAGGACCAGTGCCGTGCGCGACACCTGTCGCCGCCTTCCGTCAGCACGATCCGACGCCACCGATCCTTCTGACGTTCGGTAACCGGAGGGAGATGTCCAACGTCCGGTATCATGCAAATTTTGACCCAGCACAACTGCCAGCAGTAGAGTCCACCTCATGCCGGATGACGCCCGCACCGTGGACATCACCCTCCCCGTTGAGCCACGCGCCGCGGCCGTGCTCGGCGACGAGGCGAAGCGCGTCTGGATGGGCCGCATCGTCAGCCGCATGCTGCAACCGGCGAGCGTAGAGCGCCTGGCCGAGGTGATGGAGGCGATCACGGCTGAGGCGAGGCGGCGCGGCCTCACCGACGAGATCCTCGAGGCGGAGCTCGCCGCCCACAACGCCGAGCGTCGGGACGCGCCGCCCCTGGCGTGATCGTATTTGACGCACAGAGGCCCCCGCTTTTTTCTCATCTCGTTGAGCAGACCGGGTGCGTGGCTTGCCCAGAGCATGTTGACATCATGATGCTTCAGACATAGCATCAAGACGTGCGAACGACGCTGACCCTGGATGATGACGTGGCGACCAAGCTTCAGGCGGAATCGCGCCGCGCCGGCCGCCCTTTCCGTGACATTGTGAACGAGACGCTGCGTCGCGGGCTGGCGAGCCAGCGGCGCGGCGCCCAGCGGAAAGCGTTCAAGGTGATAGCCCGCGACCTTGGTGATCTCAGGCCGGGAATTTCGCTGGACAATGTGGCGGAGCTCATCGAACTGGTGGAGGGGCCCCTTCACCGGTGATCTTGGTTGACGCGAACCTTCTGCTCTATGCCTACAATCCCAGAGCGCCGGAGCACGAGAAGAGCCGCATCTGGCTTGAAGATATGCTCTCGGGGACCGACCTCGTCCGTTTCGCTTGGCTCACATTGTGGGCGTTTCTGAGGATCGCGACCAATTCGCGAGTGTTCGAGCGGCCACTTTCAGCGACGGAGGCAGAGGTAGCCGTTTCCTCGTGGCTCGCGCAGCCGAACGCCGGCATCCTCGAGCCAGGCGAGGGGCACTGGGATATATTGCGCGGCCTGATGCATCAGGGACAGGCGGCCGGCCCCCTGGTCATGGATGCCGCGATCGCCGCGATTGCGCTTGAGCATGGCGCGGTCGTCTGCACCACCGACCGCGACTTCTCACGCTTCCCCGGCCTCAAGTGGACCAACCCACTGATAATATAACTGTGCTGCGACGAGACGAATCAATTTCTCGCCGTTTCGGATTTTCCTCTGTGCCTCTGCGGTAATACTTCTTACCTTACTTCCCTTCCTCAACTCACGTCAGATGCGGCAGCGCCAACCACTCTTGGCTCTGCATCTCCTCCAGCCGCGAGGCAGTACGCTCGAACATCGCCGCCCCTTCCCCGTCCCGATACAACCGATCCGGCCACGTATCCGCCGAAGCAACCAGCTTCACCCGATGGTCGTACAACGTATCGATCAGGATCACGAGCCGTCGTGCCTCGTCGTAACAGTCCGGCGAGAGCACCGGAATCCGATCCAGGATCAGCGTGTGGAAATGCGTCGCTAGCGCCAGGTAGTCCCCCGGCCCGAGCGCCGCCCCGCACAGCCCCGCGAAGTCGAATCGCGCGACGCCCTCGGCTGCCGCCGGCACCACCAGCCGCCGGCCGGTCACCATCAGAACCTGCGGCCGAGGCTTGGCATGGCCGGTGAGCTCGGCAAAGGCTTGGTCGAGCGCGCGTGCGGCCCGCGCGTCCGCCGGCACGTGCCACGTCGGCATGCCGCGCAGCCGGTCGCGACGGAAATCGCGGCCCGCGTCGAGCTCCAGCACGTCGAGATGCCGCTTCAGCAGTGCGATGAAGGGTAGGAACGCGTCGCGTCCAGGATTGCCCTTGAACAGATCGTCAGGCCTGGTGTTAGAGGTCGCGACGACGATCACGCCGCGCTCGAACAGAGCCTGAAACAGCCGGCCGAGGATCATCGCGTCGGCGATGTCGTTGACCTGGAACTCGTCGAAACAGAGCAGCGCCGCCTCGGCGGCGATCGCATCGGCAAGCGGCGGGATCGGATCGTCGATCTCCGGATCGGCCCGCTTGAACGCATGGATGCGCGCGTGGGCATCCTGCATGAATCGGTGGAAATGGATGCGCTTCTTCCGCCGCACCCGCGCGGCGGCGAAAAACAGGTCCATCAGCATTGACTTGCCGCGGCCGACCTCGCCCACAAGGTAGAGCCCGTTCGGCGCACCCGGGGGTGCCTCATCGACGGGCTTGCGGCGCAACAGGCGCGACAGGAGGCCGTTGCCGTTCGCTGGACGAGGCGGCGGGTCGTAGCCTTGTAGCTTGACCCAGAGATGCTGCAGCCGTTCGGCGGCCATGAGCTGCGAGGGATCGGGGGTCAGGATACTGGCCGCCGCCATCGCCCGATAGGCTGGCAGGGGCCCTGCGTGCGTATCGGGGATTGGGCGGTCGTTCATGGCGGCCGGGCGCATTACCGCGTTGCGCCGCGGGCTTCAACGCGGCGGCTTTCGTGCTAGTAGCGCACATCTGCCGCAAGGCTGGTTGGTTCGCGAGGCGAACTGGGTGAGGAGGACGCCTGTCGCGGCACCCTCACCCGCCGCGCTGCGCGCGGCGACCTCTCCCGCAGAGCGGGAGAGGTGGTTCTTGAGTGCAGGCTGGTAGGAAAGGGGCATGATCGAACTGGAGTATGCCGCGTTGCGCTCGGCCCCACTCGGGATTGATCCGTTTCCGCATCTGGTGGTGCCGAATTTCGTGCCTCCGGCGGTACTGCGCGCGGTGCTGGCCGACCTGCCGCCGCTCGGCCGGCGGGGCTCGATCCCGCCGGGATCGCTGAGGCTCGGGCCGGCGGCCAAGGCGCTGGTCCAGGAGCTGGAGGGACCGGCGCTGCGCAAGGTGATCGCCGACCGCTTTGGCCTCGACCTGACTGATGCACCGACCATGCTGACCCTGCGCGGCTGGACCAACGAGCGCGATGGGCACATCCATGTCGACTCAACGGCTAAGCGCGTGACGGTGTTGCTGTACCTGAACCCGGAGAATGGGACCTTCGCCGGGCACGAGGGATGCCTTCGGCTGCTGCGCGGGCCTCGCGACCTGGAGGATTACGGCGCCGAGGTGCCGCCGGTGAACGGCACGCTGGTAGTGTTCCCGAATGGGCCGAATACCTGGCACGGGCACAAGGTGTTCACCGGCCAGCGTTTCAGCATCCAGCTCAATTACATGACAACGGATGCGAAAGCGCGGAGCGAGCTGCGCCGGCACCGGGTCTCGGCTTTCGTCAAGCGGCTGACCCGGGCGGCGTAAAGTCGGGACGCCGGACCACCGTCAGGGTGACGCAGAGCGGGTTTAGGGTGACCGGAGTCGCCGACGAGTCCCGGCACCCTCACCCGCCGCGCTGCCGCGCGGCGACCTCTCCCGCAGAGCGGGAGAGGTTTAAGGAGAACTTCGCCGCTCACCTATCAGGTCGTGTGCGCATACTCCACCGAGATGTCCCGGTTGGTGTAGTCGGGCATCATGCTTGCGGCGATGATGCTGATCACCGCGCAGGCCGAGATATAGATAGCAATCGGCACCCATGAGTGGGTCGCCGCGAGCAGTGCTGTGGCGATCAGCGGCGCCGGCCCACCGGCGATGATGGACGCGAGCTGGTAGCCAATCGAAGCTCCGGAATAGCGCAGGCGTCCGGTGAAGCTCTCGGCGATCAATGCGGCCTGCGGGCCGTACATGGTGTCGTGTGGAATTAGCGAGACCACGATCATCAGGAAAACAAGGAACGGTACCGCCGTGCTGATTAGCGCAAAATAGATCCACGCGAAGACCCCTGTCATCACCGCACCGACGAGATACACCTTCCTTCGCCCGTATTTGTCCGACAGGTGCCCGGCAATCGGGATGCTGAAGAAAGATAGCACCGAGGCAACCAGTACTGAGACCAGCAGCAGGTCGCGTGTCATTTTGAGCTCGCCCACCCCGTAGGCGAAGATGAAAGCCGTGAAGACGTAGAACGGCGCCTGCTCGCCCATGCGCGCGAAGGCACTCAGGAACACCTCCCGCGGCTGCTTGCGGAACACCTCGGCGACTGGGGCCTTTTCCACCCGGTCCTCGGCCAGCAGGCGACGGAAGATCGGCGTCTCCATGATCCCAAGCCGGATCCACAGGCCGATCCCCACCAGCACGATGCTGATCAGGAAGGGAATCCGCCAGCCCCAGGTGACGAATGCGTCCCCGGCGATGGCGCTGAACGACAGCACGGCGAGGGTGGACAGGAACAGGCCGGCGGGGACGCCCCATTGCGGCCAGGATGCGACGAAACCGCGATGGTGATTGGTGCGTGCCCACTCCATCGACAGCAGCACCGATCCACCCCATTCGCCACCCACGCCTACGCCCTGGACGAACCGCAAGACGGTCAGGATGATCGCCCCCCAGATACCGATGCTGGCATACGTCGGAACGAGGCCCACCAGGAAGGTGGCGATTCCCATCAGCATCAGCGTGGCGATCAGCGCCGCCTTGCGGCCCAGCCGGTCGCCCCAGTGGCCGAAGATGGCCGCGCCGATCGGGCGCGCGACGAACCCCACCGCGTAGATGGCGAAGGCATTGAGCGTGCCGACCAACGGGTCGGAGTTCGGAAAGTAGAGCTTAGCGAAGACCAGGCCGGTGACCGCGCTGTAGAGGAAGAAATCGTACCACTCGATGGTGGTGCCGATCGTGCTGGCGATCACTGCCCGCCGGAGTTGGGCGCCGTGTTCGTCTTCGGACAGTACGCCAGTTTCCCAGGCCGGCATGCCCGTGGTGCTTGACATGGTCGTTTCCCCTAAACTCGGACCTTGGTTTTGTTACCAAACTATGACCGACCCGAGCGATCAGGCAAGAGGGAATTACGGCAGGCGGCTGACGCCTTCCCGGGGGGCACGCAGCGGTCGAGGTCTTCTGCCGTCCGCCTGGGAATGGCAGGATCGGCTGCGAACGGATATCCCAGAACGATCGAAGGAGGCGCCCGTGCCCGTCACCTATGCGATCGGCCAGCGCGATGACCGCCCGTGGGGCCATTGGGAAATCCTGGCCGTCGGACCGAACTACGCCGTGAAGCGCATCCTGGTCCACCCGGGCGCACGGCTATCGCTGCAGCGCCATGCCCATCGCGCCGAGCACTGGATCATCGTCGCCGGCTCGGGGAAGGTGACCCGCGGCAACGAGGTCTTTCCCGTTGCCGCGGGTCAGCACGTCCTTATCGGCCTGAGCGATGCCCACCGTATCGAAAATCCGGGCACTGAGGATCTGCTGTTCATCGAGGTGCAGCACGGGGAGCACCTGGATGAGAGCGATACCGAACGTCTTCAGGACGATTACGGGCGGAGCTGAACGGCCGCAGCCATCACTCGCCCTCGAGCCTGTGTATCAGTGCTCGTAGTGCTGAGCAGTGGACCGAGCATCGTTGCCCCCATTGCCACCGCCTTCCTCGGCAAATACAGAGGTTGCAATTGAAAGTGTCAGCACGGCCATGGCCGCTAGTAGAAGTGCCCTCATGATCGTCTCTCCTTCAAAGCACGAGTGCCAGACGCGGGCTTTCGCACGAGCCTGCGACGACCGACAGCGATGCTCCGCGCCGGGCGCTGTTCGCGATTTCAGACCGCGGCCACGTTCGTGTAGGTTCGTGAGTCGCATATCAGAGTTGCAGACATGCTGAAGCGTAGCGCTGTGTTACGTCGCGAGGGCGCTTGGCATGGCGAGTGCTGCTGTTTGGGAAGCAGTTGACAGGCGACCGGTTACGACAAGTTACGATTAGAAATACGATAGACCATGTCAACACATTTTGAAGCGGCGCGCGCCCCGGCGCGGGTGCCGGGGCGCGGTGGATAGCGTTTGCGTGCGAGCTATCGGCACGCGCGGCAGGGAGGCGCCAACCTATGAGCGGTAATCCCTCGCCTCCTCCGGACCGACACTCTGCCCCGCACTGCGCCGCAGCTCGCAGATCGCTGCGTAGATCGACTGCCAGCGGTCGAGGCCAGCGGTGTCACCCTGCAGCCGCATCTCCTGCACATGCTCGAGCGCGACGGCCTGGGCCTGTAATCCGTGGCGCTTGATCATCAACCGTGCGGTGTCCTTGCTGTCCTGATGGGGCATCGGCCTGTCTCCTTCGGCTGTATGACACAAACCGATGTGAGGCGAGCGCCGTAACGATGCCAGTCGGCGGCCGGTCACAATTGAGGCACACAACCCAGCCCGGCAGCCCTTGCATCCCCCACGCGGTTTGCCGAAGAGGGGGCATGGCACTGAAAATCGGTCGGGGTGCGTCGGCGCCGCCGTTCCTGGTGATGGACGTGATCGCGGCGGCCAATGCGCGCGAGGCGGCAATGCCGGCTGGTGGCGCGGGGGTGATCCGGATGGAAGTGGGCCAGCCCGGCACCGGGGCGCCGGCCGGTGCGCGAGCGGCCGCTGTCGCCGCGCTGCAGTCGGGCCAACCGCTCGGCTACACCGAGGCGCTCGGCCGCCGATCGCTGCGCGAGCGGATCGCCGCGCATTACCGCGGCTGGTACGGCCTGAACTTGCCGATGGAGCGGGTCGCCGTCACGGTGGGCGCTTCCGGCGGCTTTCCGCTGGCTTTCCTGGCGGCCTTTGACCCTGGCGACCGCGTCGCGCTGGCCGCTCCGTTCTATCCGCCTTACGTGAACATTCTGACGGCGCTCGGCATCCAGCCGGTGATCCTGGAGGCCGGGCCCGAAACCCGGTTCCAGCCCAGCGTGGACATGTTGGAGCGGCTCGATCCGCCGCCTGATGGACTGGTGGTGGCAAGCCCGTGCAACCCGGCCGGCACGATGCTGCATCCCGAGGAGTTGGCCGTCATTGCCGCCTGGTGCGACGGCGCCGGAGTGCGACTGGTCAGTGACGAGATCTATCACGGTCTGCATTACGCCAGCGCGATCTCGACCGCGGCGGCGCTCAGCCGGCATGCAATAGTGGTGAACAGCTTCTCGAAGTATTTCAGCATGACCGGCTGGCGGGTCGGCTGGCTGGTCCTGCCCGAAGATCTGGTCCGGCCGGTGGAATGCCTGGCGCAGAATCTGTTCATCAGCGCCCCGCACATCTCGCAGGTAGCCGCCGAGGCGGCGTTCGACTGCGGCGCCGAGCTGCGGGCGAACGTGGCCCGCTACCGGCGATCGCGCGAGCTGTTGCTGCGGGCGTTGCCCGAGGCGGGGTTTCCTCGGCTGAGCCCTGCCGAAGGAGCGTTCTACCTGTTTGCCGATATCGGCGAGCGGTCGAACGACAGTGTTCAGTTCTGCGCCCGCATGCTGGCGGAAGCCGGGATCGCAGCCACGCCGGGAGTGGATTTCGATCGCCGGCGCGGCAACCGGTTCATCCGGTTCAGCTATTGCGGGCCGGAAGCCGATATGGCGGAGGCTGCCGAGCGGCTGCGCGGGTGGCGGTGACGGAAGACCCGGCGGCGGTCCTGCGGCGGCTGGAAGACGCGGGTCGAAACGCCATGCGGCGACAGGCGCATGGTTTGGCATGCGTGGGGCGCCGGCCCGGCGCTGGTGCTGTTGCACGGCGGGACCGGCTCGTGGCGGCACTGGGTGCGTACCATCCCGTATTTCGCGCCACGGCGGCTGGTCGTGGCCGCCGATCTGCCGGGGCTCGGCGAGTTCGATATGCCCCCGCACCCGGACGACCCTTGGGACACTGCCGCCGTCTTGGCGCAGGGACTCGATCGGGTGATCGGGCCGGAGACGCGGTGCGACCTGGCGGGATTTTCCTATGGCGGCGTGGTTGCCGGGTGCCTCGCGGCACGCGACTGCTGGCGAGTGCGGTCGCTGACCATTGTCGGCTCCGGCGGGATCGGGCTGCCGCGAGGGCGGACTGAGCTCGTGAAAGTTCGGCACCTGCAAGGGAATCCCCGGGTCGCGGCACACCGGACGAACCTCGCCCGGTTGATGATTGCCGACCCGGCGCGGATCGATGAGCTGGCTCTGGCGATCCAGGACTGGAACACCCGCCATTCACGTCTGAAGAGCCCGCCTATTTCGCGCGGAACCTTCCTGCGTGAAGCGCTCGCCACGGTGCGTTGCCCGGTGAACGGCATCTGGGGCAGCCGGGATGCGCCGTCGTTGCCCAACATCGCCGCGCGCGAGGAGGCGCTCCGGGCGCTGCGGCCGGAGCTGCGGTTCCGCGTGATCGAGGGAGCTGGGCATTGGGTCGCTTATGAGGCGGCAGAAGCATTCAACGCGACGCTTGACGCGCTGCTGGCTGATTCCGCCCCTCTGTCCAACGCCGCGCAGAGCGTATAAGCCGCCCGCATGCGCCAACCGCCCGCCTGTCACCAATGATGTATTTCAGCCGCCTGAAGGCGTCCTTGATTCTCGGCGCCTGTGTGCTGGGTGCGTTGCTTTGCATCCCCAACCTGGCCCGCGTGCCCGCCCCGTGGTTGCCGTGGCGGCAGGTGCATCTTGGGCTCGACCTGCAGGGTGGCAGTTACCTGCTGATGCAGGTGGATATGAGCGCGGTCATCAAGCAGCGGCTCAACGGATTGATCGGCTCGATCCGCCAGGCCCTGGTCAACCGCGAGATCTTCTATCGCACGATCCAGGCTGAGCCGGCGCAGAACCGGGTGGTCGTGCAGCTTCAAGACCCCACCCGGCTGAACGATGGGCTCGCGGCGCTGCAACCGCTGGTTTCGACCGAGGGGGCGTTGAGCACGCCCGACCTGGTTCTGTCCTCCGCCCCTGGGGGACAGATCACCCTGACATTATCGGAGGTGGCCTTGCGCAGCCGGGCGGCTGCGGCGCTGCAGCAGTCGATCGAGATCGTGCGCCGGCGAATCGACGCGACCGGGGTGGTCGATCCGCAGGTCGCGCAGGAGGGCGAATTGCGGATCGTGGTGCAGCTTCCCGGCATCGGCGATCCGGAACGCATCAAGCAGCTTCTCGGCGAGACGGCGCATATGACGTTCCAGCTCGTCGATGAGAGCGCCAACCCGGCTTCGGCAGCACCACCGCCGCCTGGTGTTTCTTATCTGCAGATGCAGGATAACCCGAACGAGAAGATCGCGGTCTATGACCGCGTAGATGTGGATGGCGGCGATCTGACTGACGCCCGCGCGGGAACGGACCAGCAGACCGGCCAATGGGTGGTGAACTTCACGTTCAACTCGGTGGGCGCGCGACGCTTTGCCGACGTGACCCGTAACAATGTCGGGCGGCGCTTCGCCATCGTGCTGGATAACAAGGTGATCAGCGCGCCGGTGATCCGCGAGCCGATCCTGGGCGGACGCGGGCAGATTAGCGGCAATTTCACCGCCGCCTCGGCCTCTGACCTCGCGCTGCTGTTGCGCGCCGGGGCTCTGCCCGCGCCCCTTACCGTCATCGAGGAGAATAGCATCGGCCCTGAGCTGGGTGCGGATTTCGATCCGCGCCGGAGCGATCGCGCTCGGCGTCGGCTTCCTGCTGGTGGTCGGGTTTATGGTGTTCTTCTATGGCCTGCTTGGCTGGTTCGCGAATGTCTGCCTGGTGGTGAACCTGGTCCTGATGCTGGCGATCATGTCGCTGTTGCAGGCGACGCTGACGCTGCCAGGCATGGCGGGGATCCTGCTAACGCTCGGGATGGCGGTCGATGCCAATATCCTTATCAACGAGCGGGTCCGCGAGGAGCAGCGCAACGGGCGGCCACCCTTGCAGGCGCTGGAGCACGGGTTCCTGCGCGCTTACCGCACGATCTTCGATTCCAATGCCACGGCGTTCCTGGCGCATGTGATGCTGTTCATCTTCGGCTCCGGCCCGGTGCGTGGTTTCGCCGTGACGATCACGGTGGGCATCGCCACCAGCCTGTTCACCGCCTGGATGCTGACACGCCTTTTGGTCTCGCGCTGGTATATCGCCACGCGCCCTCGCCTGTTGCCGGTGTAGGTCGACATGTTCCTTTCCTTCCTGCTGCGACCGCATTTCCGGCTGGTCCCCGATGGGACGCGCATCCAGTTCATGCGCGGGCGGTTCATGGGGCTGATCGTCTCGGCGATCCTGTCGACGGCTTCGATCATCCTGTTCATCCATCCTGGGCCGCGGCTTGGGATCGACTTCTCGGGCGGCATCGTGATGGAGGTGCGCACGCCCGGGCCGGCGGATTTTGGCAAGATCCGGTCGGCGCTGACGGCCGAGCATATTCCCCAGCAGGGAGTGCAGCGCTTCGGCGCGGCGGACGAAGTGTTGATCCGGCTTGGCGTGCAGCCGACCGCGCAGGCCACAGACGCGATGGTGGAGCAGGTGCGCGCGGCGCTGAACAAGGCGGTGCCGGGCAGCAAGGTGCTGCGGACCGATGCGATCGGCGCATCGGTCTCAGCCGAGCTACTGCGAAATGGGATCCTGGCGCTGGTGATCAGCCTGGCGATGATCCTGGTTTATATCTGGTTCCGCTTCGAGTGGGAGTTCGCGGTCGGCGCGGTGGTGACGCTGGTGCTGGACATCACCAAGGCCGTCGGCTTCCTGGTGATCACGCGGTTCGACTTCGACCTGGTGATGGTGGCGGCGATCCTGACGATCCTGGGCTATTCCACCAACGACAAGGTGGTGGTGTACGACCGGGTGCGGGAGAATTTGCGCAAATATAAGTCGATGCCGCTGCGCGATCTGATAGATCTTTCGATCAATGAGACGCTGAACCGGACATTGGGTACCTCGGCGACGGTGTTCCTGGCGTCACTGCCGCTGGCTTTGTTCGGCGGTGCGTCGATCTCGGGGTTTGCGTGGGTGATGCTGTTCGGGATCGTGGTCGGTACGTCATCTTCGATCTTCATCGCCGCGCCGATTCTGCTGTTCCTGGGGGAAAACCGGCTGCGGCGGGATTCGGTGATAGCGGCAGCGCCAAAGCCTCGAGCGACACGGGGGGCTGTCGCGCAGCCGCGGCCGAAGGGTTAGTTATAGCAGGCTACCAAAATGCTGACGCTTCGCCTGTCATTCCTGCGCAAGCAGGAATCCATGCGAGGGCACGAAATCCGAGGTAGTCCCATGGATACCTGCTTTCGCAGGCATGACGAGCGAGGGTCGATGTTTTCGGCGCCTGGTATCAGTCTGCGATACGCTCGACTCTGAGAACGCGGCCGCCTGCCTTTTCGATGTCATGCATGGCGTACCGACGGCATCGCTGAAGGCTACTGCGTCACGCTCAAATGAGAGGCGCAGCCCGTCGTCGCGCACGACGATGGTGGCATCGTCGCACCCGACATCGTAGAGCGACCGCTACGAAGGCAGGTCCGAGTTCCATGTATCAACGATACACTTCCAGGTGCCGTCGGATTGTTTCTTCCAGACCTCGAGGTATTTGCCACGATCCGTCACCGGGTTGCCCTTGGGATCTTTGAATGCGAGGTCGTACGTTCCCCGGACGTAGGCGAGATCGCCGGACCGAGCTACTTCGATTTTGACGGGCTGCTAGCCGACTGTGAGATCGGGCAGAGTTAGCAGGTCACTCACGGCCTTGCCGATGGTCTGCTTGTCGGTGGCGAGCTTGTCGTTCGGCGGCATGACCACTGCATCATCGGCGTAGAAAGCAACCCAGGCTGCGACCTGCTTTGTTTGCGTGGCCTTGGACCAGTCTTCATCAGCTTTGCGGAGCGTCGCCTCATCGGTGGCGCGGGTGTCCGTTGGCATTGATGTCTGTGGCGGCGCTGCGCGAGCCATAGGCGCAACGGCAGATACAAGCTCGCGAGTCCAGAGTTCCGGAGGAATTTCGGCTCAGGAGGCTAGGCGGAAGGCCTCCATTTTATTGGTGTCCTGTCGTTCGATGACGAATTTCGCGAAGGTGTTGCTCGGGGTGGCATTCAAGAGAAATTCCGGCAGGCTCTGGCGCAGGGCATTGGCCACGACCAGCTCCGAGGGCGGGATGCCGGGCCGAATGGTTCGCAGCCAGGAGCCGAAGGAATTCCAGACGGCCTGAGGGAAGGCGACGGCCAGATACTGAAGCAGTCCCTGGCAGACGACACCCGCCTGGATGAAGACGTGGTAGGCGTGGAGCTTGCGTTTGACGGCGTTGCGGTATTCCAGCACTCACGATGGAGATGTTGATTGCCACTGCGGCGGCGCAGCGGCTTCATGTCGGACATCCAGAAATGGTAGGTAAACGAACCGATCAGCCGCACCGCCTGCTTGAACGTGTGCTCGATCTTGAAGCGCAGACCGTACAGGCGAATGATCTCGATAGCCTCCAAAGAGGTGTCGGTGCACATCAGGAGGCACGAGCCTCTTACTGGATGAATCACCGCCACGAAGCGCACGAGTCGACCGGCCGGGCGCCACAGCAGGTCGCGGACCCGATACTGGATGGTCACCTGGTGCTCGCCGTAGACGGGACTTTCGGCCTGTTGGAAGCCCTTGGGGTCTTCCAGCAGGGATCTGAGCTTGACCTTGCTGCCATAAACTCTGGGCCGGCCTCTCTTCCGCGGGCCACGCTGCTGGTGGGCGGTGTAGGCGACGGCGTTGGACTTCACCCGCGTGACCAGGTGGTTGTTCTCCTCGAGCAGGCCGGTGACGATCTTGCGCGCGGCATAGTAGGCGTCGGCGACGAAGTAGAAGGGTTCTGCGATGGCGACGATCCCGAGGAGCGCAAGCATCTTGTCGAGCAGGGTGCGGCGATCGCGATTGGACCACACCAACCCTTCGTGGATTCGCATGGCGAGCGGCACGGCGAAGACGCTGGCTGCGGCCTGAACGAGCACGCTCACAGCCTGGAGGGAATGTCCCATGATGAATTCGGGCTTGGTGTTCGAACTCGGACTGCTGATGCAGGAGTTTGACCGCCGGCATCTTGCGCCCGCGCTTTGGGATCTTGATGCCGTCGCCGACCACGACACACCTTCCCTTGATGCGCAGCGGCTGCGGGAATAGCCGGAGCACCACTTGGGTCCACAGCGCCGCGAGCCGATCGAGCTTCACGGCGGGGCTGTGAAAGTGATCGACGAGCTTGTTGTAGAAGCGAGCCTCGAGCTTCAGCGCCCGCACGAGGCTGGTTACGCCCAGCAGTTCCGTCCGCACCGTGAAGCCTGCCACGGCGGTGGCGAACCACAGGAAGGTGCGCAGACGCGAGAACGCCGGACGCAGCAGCCAAATCGCATTCCACCAGGGCATCCACAGCGGCATCGGGCCCTCTCAATTCTGTTGCCAGCATAGTATAGCACTGGTATGCTAAACCTATGACAAACAAACGCCTGGCAGTGATCAGAAAGCGCATTGGAAGCATCAAGGCGCAGCTGGCCGGCATTGAAGACATGCGGCCCGGATCGCTCACCCGCCAGTACAAGGATCCAGAGAACCGGAGGGGACCCTACTACCAGCTCAGCTACACGCGGCAGATGAGGAGCCGGACCGAATATGTTCCGCGCGACTATCTGCCCGAGGTGCGGCGTGAGATCCGCAACTATAAGCGCTTCAAGGCGCTCACCGCCCAGTGGATCGCCTTGAGCATCGAGCAGAGCCGCTTGATGATGAAGCGAGCCTTGCGACGGCAATGACCCGCGGTGCTATCCTCATCCGATGGGCAAGCGACGCGCAAAACACCCCTTCGAGAACAACCCGTTCACTGACGCCTTCCTCGAATGGATGGGCTCGTCCGAGGGGGAACGCTCGGTCTACGCGCTCGATCTGGTCTTCGCCGCACTGGATAATGCCAACGTCGACCCCAAACGGCGCAAGATCGTCTGGGACGACGGGAAACGGCTGTCGATCGAGCAGTCGGCAGAACGCATCCATGCCGAGCATCCGGACGCGCCGCGCGACTTGATCGAAACTCACGTGCTCGGGTGGCTCGAGGGCTTTGCGCCGGAATCCTACTCCGAACGCCAGCTCGAGGAGCTCGACCGGCTCACTGAGCAGTGGCTTGACGACTACGAGCGAAAGTCACAGGCCGCCAGGAAGTAACCCAGAACTCGGCACTCTCGAGTACAAATGATTGCTGGTGTGAACTCTGTATCTGTCCTGGCGCATTCCTTCGGCACCTACATAGCGATGAACTATATCATGGGCTTCGAGTGGCCGCCGATGCTGTTCGATACAATAATACTGGTCGGAGCCATTCTTGACGTGGATCTAGACTTCACAAGTTTGAATGGCAAGGTAGGTCATGTTATAAATGAAATTGCACCAAATGACGAATGGGCAGAGTGGGTCAAGGTTGTTAATTTCGGTCGCGATGAGATGTTTGGCAACGCGGCAACGGTCGGCTTTAATTACACTGGCGATCGTTTGACACAGCACCGGTCGACCATCTTTACCCATAATAATGTCATACGTCGAGATGTAATGGTTGCGCGCTGGATGCCCGCAATTGAGGCAGACACTCGGAACCAGCCATTCCGGATTCGGCCAATACCGGACTTCGTGCCGACAGCTTGTCAGGTCCTCTTCGGGTGGCGGGCCGTCACCGGATTGGACGGCTGGCATGAGATCTCAAATGGCGGCTGGTGACATGACTGTTGGGAAATGGGCGTGCTCGCAACGCGAGCCCGTACCCTGGCCGATGTCTATCGTGCGCGACTGGCTCACTGCACGCAGCCCCGCCAGCGGCTGAGGCGCCTGGCAAGCATCCGCGACGAGGAAGGCTACATGGCGCGGGTTTCCGCCACCGGCGACGGCAGCTTCCTGTTCATCGAGGATCATTGCCCTATCTGCGCTGCCGCTGCGGCTTGCCAGGGCTTATGCGCGGTCGAGCTCGCGGTGTTTCGCGATACGCTCGGCCCTGGCTGGCACATCGAACGGGTCGATCACCTGCTGGCGGGTGCTCGGCGATGTGCCTATCACATGCGTCCCCCGCCACGCTCGTCGGCACGCAAGCGGCAAACTTGAGGCGGAGCGGCGGCGCACCTATCAAGGCGGCGCAGCAGACAGGGCAGAGCGATGGCAACGCGCGACGTGGCGACCGTGTTCGGCGGCTCCGGCTTCATCGGGCGCTACGTGGTCAAGCGGCTGGCGCACCGGGGGTTCATTGTGCGGGTGGCGGTGCGCGACCCGGTGGCCGCCGGATTCCTCAAGCCGATGGGGGCGGTCGGACAAATCGTGCCCCTCTACGCCCCGGTGACCGAAGAGCCTGACGTGCAGCGCGCGGTGCAGGGCGCCGCGGTGGTCGTGAACCTGGTCGGCATACTGGCGGAGAGCCGGTCCGGCGATTTCCAGCGCATCCATGCCGACGCACCCGGTCGCATCGCGCGGCTGTCGGCCGCCGCCGGCGTACTGCGGCTGGTGCATATCTCGGCAATTGGCGCCGATCCTGCCAGCCCGAGCCACTACGGCGCCAGCAAGGCGGCCGGCGAGGCGGCGGTACGGCAGGCCTTTCCCGCCGCCACCATCCTGCGGCCGTCTATCGTGTTCGGTGCGGAGGACAGGTTCTTCAACCGTTTTGCCGCGATGGCTCAGATGTTGCCGGTGATGCCGGTGATCGCCGGCGATACTCGGTTCCAACCTGTCTTTGTCAGCGACGTGGCCGATGCCGTGATGGCCGGGTTGGCGCGGGCTCAGACCGCCGGCGCCCTGTTCGAGCTGGGCGGCCCGCGGGTTTGGACGTTCCGCGAGATCCTGGCCTACATCCTGCAGGAGACGCAGCGCCGCCGGCCGATGCTGACGGTACCCATGGAGTTGGCCCGGCTGCAAGCGCGGATTGCCGAGCTGTTACCCGGCAAGCCCTTCACTCGCGATCAGCTTCTGATGCTGCAACGCGACAATGTGGTGGCGCCCGACATGCCGGGTCTACCGGAGTTGGGGATCGTCCCGACGCCCGTGGAGCTGGTGGTGCCCTCCTACATTAGCCGGTTCCGGCCGGGTGGCGGGCGACGCATATTGCCGCCGGAGGAGAAGAAAGGGCGCAATCCGGACCTGTTTTTCACCGCTGCCCCGTAACATTCTGGTTATCTCAGGCGCGTCAGGGGAATTTAGGTCAGAAAAATTGTCCTAAATGGCCCGAACCCACTCGCCAAGTCGGATCGGCCGGCCTATAAACCGCTCCCGCAGGCGGTCGCGAGCCGGTGCCCGCCTGCGCCGGAGGAGGGTGCCAGCAATGCCGGAGCGCATGCTGCGGTTCGTGAATGTGCCGCAACAGATGCCCGCGAAGCGCGCGGTCGCCGAGCGCCGGCGCGACTTTCGCGAGATCTACCGCATCTTCGAGGACCGCGAGGCAGCCACCCAGGCCAGCCGGTGCAGCCAGTGCGGCGTGCCGTTCTGTTCGGTGCATTGTCCGCTGTCCAACAACATCCCCGACTGGCTCAAGCTGTCGGCGGAGGGGCGGCTGGAGGAGGCGTACGAGGTTTCCTCCGCAACCAACAATTTCCCCGAGATCTGCGGCCGCATCTGCCCGCAGGACCGCCTGTGCGAGGGCAATTGCGTTATCGAGAAAGGCTATGAGGCGGTCACCATTGGCGCCGTCGAGCGCTACATCACCGACACCGCCTTCGAGCGCGGCTGGGTTAAGCCGATCCGCCCACGCCGGGAGCTGGATAGTTCGGTGGGCATCATCGGTGCCGGCCCGGGCGGACTAGCCGCGGCCGAGGAACTGCGCCGGCACGGGAATCAGGTGTGCGTGTACGACCGGCATGACCGCGTCGGCGGCCTGCTGATCTATGGCATCCCGAATTTCAAGCTGGAGAAGGAAGTAGTGCTGCGCCGCCGGGCGCTGTGCGAGCAGTCCGGCATCCGGTTCGAGCTGAATTGCGCGATCGGCGAAACTATCGGATTTGCCGAGCTGCGTGCGCGCCATGATGCGGTGCTGATTGCCACCGGCGTCTATACGGCGCGCGAGCTCGGCGGCCCTGGCGTTGGACTGCCGGGCATCGTGCGGGCGCTCGACTACCTGATTGCGTCCAATCGCGAGAACCTGGGCGATCACGTACCCGATTTCGCCTCTGGCCTGCTGGATGCGCGCGGCAAGAACGTGGTGGTCATCGGCGGTGGCGACACCGCAATGGATTGCGTGCGTACTGCTGTCCGCCAGGGCGCGAAATCGGTGAAGTGCCTGTACCGGCGGGACCGCGCCAACATGCCGGGCTCCATGCGGGAAGTGAAGAACGCGGAAGAGGAGGGCGTGGAGTTCATCTGGTTGTCGTCGCCCGAGGCGTTTACCGGGCGCGAGAAGGTGAGTGGCGTGCGCGCGGTGCGCATGCATCTGGGGCTACCCGATGCAAGCGGGCGGCAATCGGTTGAGCCGATCGAGGGCAGCCGGTTCACGCTGAAGGCGGATCTGGTGATCAAAGCACTGGGCTTCGACCCCGAGGACCTGCCGGCGATGTTCGGCGAGCCCGCGCTGGCGGTAACGCGCTGGGGGACGCTGAAGATCAACCACCGCACGTTCATGACCAACCTGCCCGGCGTGTTCGCCGCCGGCGATATCGTGCGCGGCGCGAGCCTTGTGGTGTGGGCGATCCGCGACGGACGCGACGCCGCGGCGCAGATTCACGACTGGATCGGGCAACAGGCGATGCTGGCGGTGGCGGCGGAATGAAGGGATGCTTCACCCCTCATGCCTGCGTAAGCAGGTTCATTCGATTTCGTGTTCGCCTTCGCCCGTGGATGCCTGCGTACGCAGGCATGACGAGGGAGGGACCATCGCATGACTGAGGCCACCTTGGAGACCGTGCTGCAAGCGATTGCGGAAATGCGGACCGAGCTGACCGGCCGCATCGATGGGCTGACGAGTCGCGTGGACCGACTGGAGCAAGGGCAGACCAAGCTTCGCGTCGAGTTGTCAGCGCGGATGGACCGCTTGCAGACTGGGCAGGATGCGCTTCGCCAGGGCTACGTAGTCGACTGGACGAATGTCGAGCGCACGTCGCGGATCGCCAACAACGCCTTCGACGAGACCCGCTTACTCGGCGAACAGATCATGCAGCTCACCAAGCTGGTCCACATGCTCGAGGCGCAGATCCGCGACCTGCGTGGCGACGGCTGAGATGGGGGACGACATGGACGGCGTGAACGAAACCGCTACCGACTTCCTTGCCGCCTGGGACGCAAACGCGGCCGCCCTTCGTCACACCTATGACCCGTCTCAGGAACACGATTCCTGTGGTGTCGGCTTCATTGCCGCGCTCGACGGCAAAAAGCGCCGCGACATCGTGCAAGCCGGCATCGACGCGCTAAAGGCCGTGTGGCATCGCGGCGCCGTTGATGCCGACGGCAAGACCGGCGACGGCGCCGGCATCCATATCGAGATCCCGCAGGACTTTTTCGCTGCCGCCGTGCAGCGTGGCGGCGCCAAGCTCATGCCCGGTCCAATCGCGGTGGGACAGGTGTTCCTGCCAAAGACCGATCTCTCCGCGCAGGAGCGCTGCCGCCAGATCGTGGAAACCGAGGTGCTGAATTTCGGCTATCTGATCTACGGTTGGCGCCAAGTGCCGATCAACGTCGAGTGTATCGGTGAGAAGGCCAACGCCACGCGTCCCGAGATCGAGCAGATCATGCTGTGGAACCCAAAGGGCGCCACCGAGGATGAGTTCGAGCGCGACCTTTACGTGATCCGCCGCCGTATCGAGAAGCAGGCGATCGCCGCGCAGATCCCCGAGCTGTATTTCTGTTCGCTGTCGTCACGCTCGATCATCTACAAAGGGATGTTTCTTGCCGAGCACCTGGCGGAATTCTACCCGGACCTGCTCGATCCGCGCTTCGTCAGCCGTTTCGCCATCTACCACCAGCGCTACTCGACCAACACCTTCCCGACCTGGCGCCTGGCCCAGCCGTTCCGCATGCTCGCACATAACGGCGAAATCAACACGCTGACCGGCAACATCAACTGGATGAAGAGCCACGAGACACGGCTCGCCGCCGAGGAACTGGGCCCCTATCTGGAAGACGTGAAGCCGGTGGTGCAGGCGGGCGGGTCCGACACCGCCACTCTCGACAACGTGTTCGAGCTTCTGTGCCGCTCCGGGCGAGATGCGCCGATGGCGAAGGCGCTGATGATCCCCGCTTCGATCGGGCAGGACGCCACGATGAAGCAGGCGCATCGCGACATGTTCCTGTATTGCAATGCGGTGATGGAACCGTGGGACGGGCCCGCGGCGATCTCCGCGACCGACGGGCGTTGGGTGATCGCCGGACTGGATCGCAACGGACTGCGCCCGATCCGCTATACGATCACATCAAACCAGATGCTGATCGTTGGCTCCGAAACAGGAATGGTGAAGGTAGAGGCCGACAGCATCATCGAGAAGGGCCGGGTTGGCCCGGGCCAGACCATCGCTGTCGATCTGGCCACTGCGCGCTTCTATCGCGACGAGGAGCTGAAGGACATGCTGGCCGCGCGCCAGCCCTTCGGCGAGTGGGCCCGGCGCATCACCGAGATCGACCACATCGTTAAGACCGACGCCCCGGAGCCGGTGCTTTACCAGGGCGAGGAGCTGCGGCGCCGGCAACTATCGGTCGGGTTCTCGCTGGAAGAGCTGGAGCTGATCCTGCATCCGATGGTGGAGGAGGCACAGGAGCCGGTCGGCTCGATGGGCGACGACACGCCGATCGCCGTGCTGTCGGACCGCTATCGCGGGCTGCACCATTTCTTCCGCCAGACTTTCAGCCAGGTGACCAACCCGCCGATCGATAGCCTGCGCGAAACCCGCGTGATGACGTTGAAGACGCGGCTCGGCAATCTTGGCAATGTGCTGGACGAGGACCAGAACCAGTGCGACCTGCTGCAGCTTGAAAGCCCGGTGCTATCGACCGCCGAGTTCCTGGCGATGCGGGCATTCATGGGTGTGTCGGCCTGCGTGGTCGATTGCACCTTCCCGGTGGCCGACGGCGAGGCCGGGCTGCGCGCCGCGCTGGAGCGGATCCGGCGAGAGGCCGAGGAAGGCGTGCGCGCCGGTTGCACGCATGTGATCCTGACCGATGAAAACGACGGGCCGGGGCGCGCGCCGATCCCGATGATCCTCGCCACCGGCGGCGTGCACACGCATCTGGTGCGCCAGTCGCTTCGCACCTTCACCAGCCTGAACGTACGCTGCGCCGAGTGCATGGACGTGCATTATTTCTCGGTGCTGATTGGCGTGGGCGCTACCACGGTGAACGCGTATCTGGCGCAGGAATCGATCGCCGATCGGCATCGTCGCGGCCTGTTCGGCGAGCTGACTCTGAAGCAGGCAGTGCAGCGCTACAAGAAAGCGGTCGATAAGGGCCTGCTCAAGGTCATGTCGAAGATGGGGATCAGCGTGATCTCCTCCTACCGCGGCGGATACAATTTCGAAGCGATTGGGCTGTCTCGCGCACTGGTCGCGCGAATTTTTCCCCGGCATGCCGTCGCGCATTTCCGGGATCGGCCTGCCGGGGATCGCCCGCAAGGTGCTGGACCAGCATGCGCTAGCCTGGAATGCGGAGGTCGTCACACTTCCGGTGGGCGGCATCTACAAGCTTCGCCGGCATGGTGGGGAATCGCATGCGTTCGACCCGACGCTGATCCATACGCTGCAGACCGCAGTGGCGACTGACAGCTATGCGATTTACCGGCGATATGCCGAAGCTGTGCGCAAGCTACCGCCGGTGGCGTTGCGCGACCTATTGGATTTTCGCACTGACGTAGCGAAGCCGATCCCGGTGGATGAGGTCGAGAGCATCACTGAGATCCGCAAGCACCTGGTCGCCCCTGGCATCTCGCTCGGCGCGCTGTCGCCCGAGGCGCACGAGACACTGTCGATCGCGATGAACCGGATCGGTGCACGCTCCGACAGTGGCGAGGGCGGCGAGGACCCGGCGCGCTACAAGCCGCGCGCGAATGGCGACAACGCGTCCTCGGCGATCAAGCAGATTGCCTCCGGGCGGTTCGGCGTCACTGCCGAATTCCTGAACAACTGCCGCGAGATCGAGATCAAGATCGCCCAAGGTGCGAAGCCCGGCGAGGGCGGGCAGTTGCCGGGGATCAAGGTATCCGCGCTGATCGGGCGGCTGCGGCACTCGACGCCGGGCGTGATGCTGATCAGCCCGCCGCCGCATCACGATATCTACTCGATCGAGGATCTGGCGCAGCTCATCTACGATCTCAAGCAGATCAACCCGGACGCGACGGTCTGCGTGAAGCTGGTGGCGCGCTCGGGGATCGGCACAATCGCCGCCGGCGTGGCGAAGGCCAAGGCGGACGCAATCCTGATCTCCGGTCATTCGGGCGGCACCGGCGCATCGCCGCAAAGCTCGATCAAATATGCCGGGCTGCCATGGGAGATGGGCCTTTCCGAGACGCATCAGGTGCTGATGCTGAACCGGCTGCGGCATCGTGTGCGACTGCGCACCGATGGCGGCATCAAGACCGGGCGCGACGTGGTGATCGCGGCCATGCTGGGTGCGGAAGAGTTCGGCATCGGCACCGCCAGCCTGATCGCGATGGGCTGCATCATGGTGCGGCAATGCCATTCCAACACCTGCCCGGTCGGCGTATGCACGCAGAACGAAACGCTGCGCGCGCGGTTCGATGGCAGCCCGGAGAAGGTGATCAATCTCTTTTCCTTCATCGCCGACGACGTGCGCAACATCCTCGCCAGCCTTGGGTTCCGCAGCCTGAAGGACGTGATCGGGCGGACCGACCTGTTGCACCAGGTGAGCCGCGGCGCCGACATCCTGGACGATCTCGACCTCAACCCGCTGCTTGCTCAGGCGGATCCGGGGCCGTTCGCGCGCTACTGCACGCTGGAAGGGCGCAACGAGGTGCCGGAGACGCTGGACGCGCAAATGATTGCCGATGCACGGGCGCTGTTCGAGCACGGCGAGAAGATGCAGCTTCAGTACACGATCCGGAACACGCACCGGGCGATCGGCACCAAGATCTCGTCGAAGATCACGCGGCGGTTCGGCATGACGGGACTGCAGCCCGGCCATCTGACGGTGCGCCTGCGCGGTTCCGCTGGCCAATCGCTCGGCGCATTCGCCGTACAGGGGCTGAAGCTGGAGCTATTTGGCGACGCCAACGATTACGTGGGCAAGGGGTTGTCCGGCGCCACCATCGTGGTGCGGCCGCCACCGTCGTCGAGCTTGCGCAGCAACGAGAACACCATCATCGGCAATACGGTGCTGTACGGAGCAACGGCCGGCGCGCTGTTCGCCGCCGGCCAGGCGGGCGAGCGCTTCGCTGTGCGCAACTCCGGCGCCGAGACGGTGGTGGAGGGCTGCGGCTCGAACGGGTGCGAGTACATGACCGGCGGCACCGCGGTGATTCTGGGACCAATCGGGGACAATTTCGGCGCTGGTTTCACCGGCGGGATGGCGTTTGTTTATGATCCGGAGGATTTGTTCGAGAAACGGGTGAACCCGGATACGCTGACCTGGCAGCGCGTGGCGCATCCGCATTGGGAGCAGGTGGTCCGGGACCTGGTTGCGCGGCATGTGGCGGAGACCAATTCGCGTTATGCGGCACGGCTTCTGCACGACTGGGACCGCACATTGCCGCAAATCTGGCAGGTGGTGCCCAAGGAGTTCATCAAGCATCTGCCGGTACCGTTGAGCGAGGCCGTGGAGGAGGAAGCGCGGCGGGCATAAGCTTAGATGCCTGTTCTGGAGTGGTGAGAAAATGAGTGAGACACACCGCATCACCGTCGATCCCGGCAAATGCGGCGGCAGACCGTGCCTGCGCGGATTGCGCATCCGCGTCAAGGATGTGCTCGATCTCCTGGCCGCGGGAGCCAGTCGTGAAGAGATCCTGACAGACTATCCGCTGCTCGAAGACGAAGATATCACCGCTGCGCTCGAATATTCGGTGCGCCAGAGCGATCATCCGATCTTGCGCGTCGCCTGATGCGGTTCCTCGTCGACGCGCAGTTACCCCCCGCGCTCGCCCGATGGCTGGCCACCAAGGGGCATGGGGCCGAGCATGTCGCCGACAAGCAGATGGAAGCCGCATCCGACGCCGCAATCTGGGGCTATGCGCTACTCTCGTCTGCCGCGATCATCACCAAGGACGAGGACTTTGCCCAGCGCAAGGTGCTAACAACCGACGGGCCTGTCGTTATTTGGGTTCGGCTGCCGAATACGCGGCGGAGCGCCCTGCTCGTTTGGTTCGAGATGGCGCGCGGATCTGCCGGACAGCCAGCCGGCCATATAGCCGGCCATTGTCGGCTGCTATCAGTTTGCTTTTTCTTTTGTCTCCAATGTATTAGGCATATGATTGGGCCGGCCATGATTGCATGCGGAATGCCGGACCTGCCTCGTTGACTTTGGCGCCTGCCGAAGGCCATCCGGCGTGGGGAGGACTTCGCGACCTCGCCTTCACGCTGGGGGAAGAGGCGGCTGGACTGGCCGGGCGGCTGTCTGCTGGAACCGCCTCCGCGGTGGGCGACCTCGTGCGCGGCATGAACTGTTACTACAGCAACTTGATCGAGGGGCACGATACGCGACCAGTCGATATCGAGCGAGCGCTTCACGCCGATTTCGCCACCGAGCCGAGACGCCGCGAGCTGCAGCTCGAAGCGGTCGCCCATATCGCCGTCCAGGCGGCGATCGACACGGGCGAAATCCAAGCCGCTCAACCTCCCTCCATGCTGGCGACCGAGATCCATCGGTGGTTCTATGAACGTCTTCCCGACAGCCTTCGGTGGGTCGAAGAACTCGGCAGCGGGCGCCGGGTGGAGACGGTACCCGGGCAGTGGCGGACAGGGGACGTAAAGGTCGGCGTGCACGTCGCCCCGCCGGCCAGTGAGCTGGCGGGCTGGATGGCGCGCTTCGATGAATGCGCGCCAGAACGCTTCGGTCGGACGGAGCGGCTGGTGGCAATCGCTGCTGCCCATCATCGCCTGCTCTGGATACATCCGTTTCCGGATGGCAATGGGCGGGTCGCCCGGCTGCTCTCCCATGCATTGCTGCGACGGGTGGGCATTGGATCGCCGCTTTGGTCGGTTGCGCGCGGCCTCGCCCGCAATGTAGAGGCGTACCGGGCCTACCTGGCCCGGGCCGATGATCCGCCACAGGGTGCGCTGGATGGTCGGGGCATTTTGTCGGACGGACGGCTGGCAGATTTCTGTCGGTTCTTTCTTGCCGCCTGCATCGATCAGGTTCGTTTCATGCGCGCTTTGCTCGAGCCGGAGGCGCTGGCCGCCCGCGTACAGGAGTTCTTGGCGGTGGAGGCGGCCGGCCGTCGGCTCGATATCCGGGTGCAGCCACTGCTCGAACAGGCGGTGCTGTTCGGCGAAGTGCCAAGGGGCGATGTCCCGGCATTGGTCGGCACGAGCGATCGTCAGGCTCGCCGCCTCGTGCGCCCGCTGGTGCAGCGGGGGCTACTGGTAGGGCCGAAGGATGCGCCGCTACGCATAGCCTTCCCGTTGGGGGAAAGTGAGCGCCTGTTTCCGCATCTCTGGGCCCCATCAGGGATGTCCCAGGGGTTCGACATGCTGCCGGAAGTGGAGGACGCTCTTGGGCCGCCACGGCCGGCTTGAGCGAAGCTTCGCCTAACCGCTGTCTGCCGAGCGCCATTCTTGTGGGCCGCTGGTATTGGGCGCCCTACGGTGTTTCCTTTTGCCTGGAATACTTTTGCGATACCCGGCAAGCAGCCCAGCGACCAGGCGGTCGTCCGATACTCGGGATGTGTCGATCGGCATAGGCGTATAAATCATTGCACGTCGTATAGGGTGAGTTTAATTAGGCTGGGGAATAAGTGTGAGCCAAGGCGTCGGATTTGGTTTAATGACCTGCGCTCTGACCGCCATCGACGTGAAGGATTTCGCCAGTCACGAAGGGTGCCGACTCGAGGTAAAGGATCGCGCCAACGATGTCGGAGATTTCGCCCATATGGCCGACGGGGTGCAGGGCATCGAGTTGCGCATACGTGTCGACGGGGTTCATCGGCGATTTGATGATCCCCGGCGCGACGGCGTTCACCCTAATGCCGCGCCTTGCATACTCGATCGCGAGCGATTTGGTCGCGGCGGCCAGGCCGCCCTTCGTAAGCGACGCGAGCACCGAGGGTACGCCGGCGATCGCGTGATCGACCAGGCTCGTCGTGATCTGCACGACATGGCCGCTGCCTTGCTTCTCCATCTCGGCGACGGCGAACTGCGTGATGTGAAAGAACCCGGCGACGTTGACGCCCAGGATCGCCACGTAGTCGGCCTCGATGTACTCGGTGAACGGTTTGGCGATGAAGATGCCGGCGTTGTTGATGAGCGTGTCGATCCGCCCGAACCGGGCCACCCCTTCGGAGATCGCACGCTCGGCCGTCTTCCGATCGGCGATGTCGCCGGGCACCGCGAGGACTTGATCATCGTCCGACGGTCTGATCGAGCGCGCGGTCGCGACGACCCGGTAGTTGCGATCGCGGTACGCCCTGACGAGGGCCGCGCCGATGCCCTGCGAGGCACCGGTAATAACAGCAACTTTCTGGTTGGTACCCATAGCAGACCTCCTTCTTCTGAAGATCGTGGGGCAAAGGCCGATCGGGCCGCGTGGTAAAGGTTGGTCTGAAGGCGTCATCAGTCGACCGGTGCGAAAAGTCTCCCTTCACAGCGAACCGGCGAGACGCTTCAATATTGCTTTGGCATCCGCCATCATGGTCTCAACGATGTCCTTCGCCGGCCGGATCTCGTGGATAAGGCCGACCCCTTGCCCAGCCAGCCACGGCATCTCCTCCCAGTCGCCGTCGGTGTCGGCGGTCGGCAGCAGCACGTTGAACTTGTGCATTTCTGTCTCCTGCCCGAGGAACACTGTCCGCCCGATCACCGGGAGATTGTCGCGGACAGTCGGGACCTCAGCGAGACGGTCCGTCCATTCATCGACTACCCGGTTGCGCAGGACCCGCATCGGATTGAAATGCGGCCATTCTGGGCCAAAGATCGATGAGCGGACCGTCTGCTCGCCCTTGCCCTCCACAAGGCGCCGCTTGTGTTCGGAGTGGACGGCCGCCTCCAGCGTTGCAACGAGCCGCGTCCCAACCCAGACGCCATCGGCGCCGAGAGCGAGCGCTCCGGCAACGCCCCGTCCGTCCACGATACCGCCAGAGGCGAGCACCAACGCGGGTGACACAGCATCGAGAATTTCCGGCACCAACACCATCGTGGGCAGGCCACCGCAATTATGGCCGCCGGCTTCCCAGCCCTGGGCCACGATGACTTCGACACCGTCGCCTACGGCCCTCCGTGCCGCTTCGACATTGCCGATCTGCTCCCACACCGACACGCCGGCATCGCGGAGGAGGGTCAGGTGCTCGGCCGCCGGGTGACCCCAGTGGAACGAGGCGACCGGTACTTTCTCTTCGGCGCAGACGCGGATCTGGGCGTCATTGTCAAAACAGGTGAGGAAATTGATATTGAAGGGGGCGTTGGTAGCCGCGCGGATCTGATGGATGATGGCCCGGATCTGTTCGCTCGGTGTAAACCCCACGCCAACCGCTCCGATCCCACCGCCAGCGCAAACCCCGAGGGCGAGGTCGGCAGTGCCGTCGACAAAGGCCATGCCGGCAGCGGCGAAAGGATGGCGGCAGCCGAAGCGCTCTGTCATACGTGTCGAGATGCTGCCCATCTTATCTGACCTCCCCCAAACGGATCTCACTGACCGAGTAGTTGACCGAAGCCGAAGGTATGCTTTCGTCGCTCGAACCGGGAGAAGCGGTTTGCACTCTTGCCGACAGCCTGGGATTCTCCGCCTTCCGCGAGGCGCCTGCGCTCAGCCATTGCACTTCACTCCGATGCTCAAACTCGGCTGGCCTGTGACGTTCCGAATCCCGCTCCAGCTTCTGACCGTTGATGAGGTCGCCCGGGTCGACAAAGCATGGGTACACGGCTTCGCCGTAGGCCGCGAAGGATTCGATGAGATGGTCCGCCAGCCAGGATATGGCTGCGGCGAACTTGTGTCGTGAAACTCCCTTTTTGGCTCTGCCGCCGGTTGATCGCGCTTTGGTGAGCATGTCAGTGAGTTCCAGTGCGGCGCGCGGCAGCGTGAATTCGCTGCGCATCAGTGCACCGGGCTCGGGTCGATTGCCGACCAGGCAGCAATATTCGAGCGACAGGCCGTTGGGATCCTTGAAGTAGATCGATTGGGCCAAGCCGTGGTCGACGATGTCGGTGGTCTCTACGCCCTTGTCGCGCAGCTCGTCACGCTTCCCCGCCAGCGCAGCCGTCGACCCGGCCTCGAAAGCAAAATGATAAAAGGCTGCGGGAACACCAAGGCCGCCGTTGATCCCCGCATCGTATTTTGCGGGTACATTGGGAACTCCGTTCGGTTCCAGAAAGCCAATGAGCTGACCGCCGCCGACATCGAAAAACATATGCCGCAGGTGACCGCCTTCTTCGATCGTTATCGTGTCGGCGCCAACCGGCTCGAAACCCAGCACGCCCTCGTAGAACGCGCGGGTCTTGTCGAGGTCGAGGGTCGAAAGGCCGAGGTGTGAGAAGCCTCTGTGGGTCATGGTAGTTACTCCTTGGACTTGAAATCCGAAATCGAAAAAGGCCGCGCCGGTCTTTCAGGCGGCCTTGATTGACACCCCTTCGATACGACGCATGATGTCCGGCTCATGCAGCCGATGGTGTGACTTCAGCAGCTGGGCCACTTCCATCATGGCGCGATGAACGACCGGGTCGGCGACGGCGGCGCGAAAAAGGGCGGCCTCGAATTGCTGCGCTTCCGAGAACTTCTCGGGCCGTTCGCCGCGCGTTTGGGGGAAAGCGAGGTCGGCACTCGTCGACATGGTCCAGGGCGTCTCGAGCACCGAGGCGACTTGGGCCATAAACTCCGCCTGCACGGCCGCGATCGGATCCGGCTCTGCTACAGCCTGGGACAGCACATCCTGAAGCAGGACGGCCTGCTTAGCGGCGGAAGACATGCCCTGGGCGTGGATCGGGTTGAAGCGGCAGAATGAGTTGGCGACCGGCAGCACGCCGCGGGGCAGGTGAGGCAATCGCTCGAAATGCTTCCAGGTGCTGACCGGGAAACGATAGTGGCGAATGCCGTCGGGCGGCCGAGCGTAACGGAGCGCGTTGGACACCGTCGGTGTGATCAGAAAGCGGGACGCCTCGAGAAAGGCGTCCCAAGTCTCTATCCACGGCGTTCCGCTGTGGCCTGCAATTACGATGATCCAGCGGCCGTCCTCCGTCGGCGCCATGACCGCGTGGAACAAGCCGTGCGGCGGGTCGGGCAGGGTCAGCACGAGCTTCCAGTCTGCTGTCGCACCCGGAGCTATCTCGACCACGACCGTTGCGTAACTGATATCGACGCCGATCTCCGTCATCTGCGGCCGGTCCCAGCCCAAGGCGTCGAGCAATGTCAGGGTCGGCGCACCGCGACCGGACGCGTCGACCACCAGATCGGCGTCGAGGATTTCCGAGCATCCCGAGCCGTTGACAAAGCGAATCCCGCGCACGCCCGCGCCATCGGCCGCCGGGACGACCCCGGTTACCCGCGCCGCTGGCCGCAGCGTGATGTTCGCGATCGCCTCGGCCTGGCGCCGCAGCACCAGCTCGATCAGCGGCCGCGTTGCGCACAGCATTGATATTCCGAAATCCCGCTTCGGCAGCGCGCCGACATCGGGCCGCTCGAATTGAACGTCGCGCGCGAACCCGACCGGGACGGCGCCGGCTGCGACAAGACCGCCCTCGAAACCGGGGAAAATCTGATCGAGCGCGCGAAGGCCGCCGGCAAGCAGGCCGTGTGGGTGCCGATCCTGCGGCGTGCCGGAGCGCGATCCGGCGGTTGCCGCCAGCCGGTCGCGCTCCAAGATGTCGACCTGTTCGAAGTATTGGGCCAAGGCGCCGGCCGTCGCCAGGCCGCCGATCCCGGCTCCAATGACGACGGCGCGTTTACCCAGCTTATGCGAGCCGTGGGGCTTTTGCTCAGTAAACGACAGTCCATATTCGATCAGCTCTGCCATTTTCCACTCCTCAGGATCCAGTCGCGCGCATTCAATCGTGTGCGCGCCGTGCGATTTGGGGAGAAGCAGGCGGCCGTTCGTGAAGATTCCTGCCATTTCGCTGGCGGTCCGGCGATTGGCAGCTAAAAGGCGCCATTGGCGCAGGCGGACATTGAATCCGCTCGCAGAACGCCGCGAAGGCTGTTGCCAGCATGTGCACGGCCCGCGAGGCCTTGCGGCACGAGATGGGCTTCGGCTCTGCACAAAAGTCCCAGTCACGCTCGCTGTTTAGATTGTGGAGCCATTGACCGCGATCCGCAGCGCTGGACGCATTCTCGCTGGCGCCGGCTTCCAGCAGCAACACGCTGACGTTGGGCGGCGCTGATGGCCCTGGCGTGCGCTTCGCGCCGTGCGCGGCGATTTAGGAAGAAGAGAGCGACAGTTCGTGCAAATCCTGCGCGCTCGGTGGGCTCAGGCAGTGAGCCGAGACAGCGGAACGCCATGAACGCGTCGGACCCAACGCGACAGGTGGCTCTGGTCGGCAAAGCCGGTGCGGGCAGCGATTTCAGCCAGCCCAGACCGACCCTCCCGAACAAGCTCGAGCGCATGCTGCAATCTGAGATGCACCACGTAGCGATGCGGTGTCATGCCGACGGATCGGGTAAACACCCGCGTGAAATGGAATGGGCTGCGCCCCGCTATATCCGCGAGCGCCTCGACCCCGATCGGCTCATCGAGATGAGCGACGACGTAATCCCTGAGCCGCCGGAGCTGGTCTTTGCCGAGCGAGCCGCGCGGCCGCGCTGGCATCGCCGCGGTGTGGCCCGCCACCAATCCATCGACGAAGCTGCTCGCCGCCTCGTTCCAGGAGAGGGCTCCGTTTGGATAATTGTGTATGCTCTCGTAAGCCAAGGTGCGGGCGAGGCCGCTGCTGATTTGCGGGATCGACGGTAAAGACGCTTATCAACACAATCACTTCTGCCTCACCGAAATGAAGGATATGCCGCGCTGCCAGAAATTGAGATCATGACGGATTAGACGGGATCACGTGCTGATCGCTTCAAAGGTACGTCTGCCCATGGGTAGCGGCGGCCCATGGCAGAAGCGTGGCGAAAGCGATGAGCGCCCCAACGAACATGGAGCCGACGCCAGATTTCATCGATACCCGCGGATTCGCATTCCTGCCGTCGATATCGAATTTAGTGCGTGTTGCAGGTATCGACTCCTAAATGCGCTTTGATTTGAACGATGATGGAGGTACGTTTCTGGTGTAGACTAGCGAACGAAAAGATCATTCGTCAGCGGCGAGCCGGGAACTACTGCGTACTTCTCGAAATTGCTAACTCCCGCCTCATTAAGAACATCCTCATCCACGCAGAAATTGCCCGTAAAGCTTCTGCTATTCTTGACGAAGATCACGCCAGCGGCGTCGGCCATGATTTCTGGAGTTCGGCAGCCCGCACCGGACAAACCGAAGTGCTTGCTGGCGGCCGTATCGATCATCGTTCGTGGCCAGAGTGCGTTCACCGCGACGCCAACGGTCCGAAACTCTTCAGCCATACCGAGGACGCACATGCTCATGCCATACTTGGAGATCGTGTAGCCGCAATGCTCTCCAAACCAAGCGGGCACCAGATCGAGCGGCGGCGACAGAACGAGGACGTGCGGATTCGAGGCTTGAGATAGAAACGGAAGGCAAGCTTGCGTCGTCGCGAACGTGCCCCGAAGGTTGACTGAAAGCATGAGGTCGAACTTGTTCATCGGGAGGTCCGGAGTCTTGGACAGATTGAGAGCGCTCGCGTTGTTGACGAGTATGTCGATCCCACCAAAGGCTTCGGCAGCCTTCGCGACGGCTACGCGGATGTCGTCATCTCGCCGAACGTCAAGTTGAAGCGGAAGCGCTTTGCCGCCGATCGCCTCGATCTCGCGGGCGACGGTCTGGATGGTCCCCGGCAATTTAGGATGTGGCTCGTTGGTCTCGAGAGTGCCGAGTTCTGGGTTACTTCCTGGCGGCCTGTGACTTTCGCTCGTAGTCGTCAAGCCACTGCTCAGTGAGCCGGTCGAGCTCCTCGAGCTGGCGTTCGGAGTAGGATTCCGGCGCAAAGCCCTCGAGCCACCCGAGCACGTGAGTTTCGATCAAGTCGCGCGGCACGTCCGGATGCTCGGCATGGATGCATTCTGCCGACTGCTCGATCGACAGCCGTTTCCCGTCGTCCCAGACGATCTTGCGCCGTTTGGGGTCGACGTTGGCATTATCCAGTGCGGCGAAGACCAGATCGAGCGCGTAGACCGAGCGTTCCCCCTCGGACGAGCCCATCCATTCGAGGAAGGCGTCAGTGAACGGGTTGTTCTCGAAGGGGTGTTTTGCGCGTCGCTTGCCCATCGGATGAGGATAGCACCGCGGGTCATTGCCGTCGCAAGGCTCGCTTCATCATCAAGCGGCTCTGCTCGATGCTCAAGGCGATCCACTGGGCGGTGAGCGCCTTGAAGCGCTTATAGTTGCGGATCTCACGCCGCACCTCGGGCAGATAGTCGCGCGGAACATATTCGGTCCGGCTCCTCATCTGCCGCGTGTAGCTGAGCTGGTAGTAGGGTCCCCTCCGGTTCTCTGGATCCTTGTACTGGCGGGTGAGCGATCCGGGCCGCATGTCTTCAATGCTGGCCAGCTGCGCCTTGATGCTTCCAATGCGCTTTCTGATCACTGCCAGGCGTTTGTTTGTCATAGGTTTAGCATACCAGTGCTATACTATGCTGGCAACAGAATTGAGAGGGTCCGATGCCGCTGTGGATGCCCTGGTGGAACGCGATTTGGCTGCTGCGTCCGGCGTTCTCGCGTCTGCGCACCTTCCTGTGGTTCGCCACCGCCGTGGCAGGCTTCACGGTGCGGACGGAACTGCTGGGCGTAACCAGCCTCGTGCGGGCGCTGAAGCTCGAGGCTCGCTTCTACAACAAGCTCGTCGATCACTTTCACAGCCCCGCCGTGAAGCTCGATCGGCTCGCGGCGCTGTGGACCCAGGTGGTGCTCCGGCTATTCCCGCAGCCGCTGCGCATCAAGGGAAGGTGTGTCGTGGTCGGCGACGGCATCAAGATCCCCAAGCGCGGGCGCAAGATGCCGGCGGTCAAACTCCTGCATCAGCAGTCCGAGTCGAACACCAAGCCCGAATTCATCATGGGACATTCCCTCCAGGCTGTGAGCGTGCTCGTTCAGGCCGCAGCCAGCGTCTTCGCCGTGCCGCTCGCCATACGAATCCACGAAGGGTTGGTGTGGTCCAATCGCGATCGCCGCACCCTGCTCGACAAGATGCTTGCGCTCCTCGGGATCGTCGCCATCCCAGAACCCTTCTACTTCGTCGCCGACGCCTACTATGCCGCGCGCAAGATCGTCACCGGCCTGCTCGAGGAGAACAACCACCTGGTCACGCGGGTGAAGTCCAACGCCGTCGCCTACACTGCTCACCAGCAGTGCGGCCCGCGGAAGAGAGGTCGGCCCAGGGTCTATGGCAGGAAGGTCAAGCTCAAATCCCTGCTGGAGGACCCCAAGGGCTTCCAACAGGCCGAAAGTCCCGTCTACGGCGAGCACCAGGTGATCATCCAGTATCGGGTCCGCGACCTGCTATGGCGCCCGGCCGGTCAACTCGTGCGCTTCGTGGCGGTGATTCATCCAGTAAGAGGCTCGTGCCTCCTGATGTGCACCGACACCTCTTTGGAGGCTATCGAGATCATTCGCCTGTACGGTCTGCGCTTCAAGATCGAGCACACGTTCAAGCAGGCGGTGCGGCTGATCGGTTCGTTTACCTACCATTTCTGGATGTCCGACATGAAGCCGCTCCGCCGCCGCAGTGGCAATCAACATCTCCATCGTGAGTCGCCGGAATACCGCAACGCCGTCAAACGCAAGCTCCACGCCTACCACGTCTTCATCCAGGCGGGTGTCGTCTGCCAGGGACTACTTCAGTATCTGGCCGTCGCCTTCCCTCAGCTCGTCTGGAATTCCTTCGGCTCCTGGCTGCGAACCATTCGGCCCGGCATCCCGCCCTCGGAGCTGGTCGTGGCCAATGCCCTGCGCCAGAGCCTGCCGGAATTTCTCTTGAATGCCACCCCGAGCAACACCTTCGCGAAATTCGTCATCGAACGACAGGACACCAATAAAATGGAGGCCTTCCGCCTAGCCTCCTGAGCCGAAATTCCTCCGGAACTCTGGACTCGCGAGATTTGTACATCAGACAAGAAATCGCGAAACCTATCCACGATTTGCCGTCGTGAGTCTCGGTTCACCAACACAGTAGGTTGTACGTAGCCATAGTGGAAGGGCGTCACAACCCAACCATTCGCACTAGCGATGAGTGCGACCTCTGCATTCCACTCAGCGTGTGATCTGATGCCGTGAATGGTGACGAGAGCTTTGTCACGCCGAACAGTATCAACGTACCTCCGACCGAGATACACACGTTTTACAATTTCAAACGTGTCTTCGTCCCGCTCCCAGTCCACGTTCCAATATGATCGTGAACCATCACGCAGTATAATTTCTACAACGCCGACAAGCTCGCCGAATTTGTTGCTGGAAAAAAGCTTATAGAAACTTTGGGTCTTCAGGAAATCGAGTGGGTGGTTTTGAGGGATCATAGCGGCGGAAGCATGATGGAGACTGGCTTTTTGGAGTTTGGTGCTGCCTCGGATTCCGGCATGATGAGGCATGGCACGATCGGACAAGCGACGGCGGCGGCTGTCGGATGGGTATTCGTTCGCGGGGTTTCGTGCGCAAGCGACGGTACGCGGTGTATTCGGTGATCGGGATGTACGGATCGTCAGGCTCGATCGGCGCTCAAAAAAACGCCTCGTCAGAAGAATCTGTGGGCGACGTTGGGTTCCGGCAGCTTACCAAGTGCATGATACAAGGCGATTTCGGTGACGTGGAAGGTACGGAACCCGTAGGATTTTCGCATGGTCAGTTTGGCCTTGTTGTTCAGACCCTCGACCACACCGCTGGAGAGCTGCTTCCTGGCGCGGAAGTAGTTCAGGATCAGCGCGCGGTGCGAGCGTAGCGTCCTGGCGATCTTCTTCATCGGCTCGATGCGGGAGCGCATGACCTGATCGCACCATTCATCCAGGAACTTGCCGGCCCAACTCGGCGAAGCATAGTCCCAGAACTGCTGGAAGTCCTCCTTCAGCAGATAGGCCCGTACGGTCCGCAGGTTGTAGCGCAGCAGATCGCGCAGGCGGAAGCGTTGATGCTCGGTCAGGTTGGCCTTGCGCTTGAGCACACACCAGCGGGTCTTCTTCAAGACTGGCTCATAGCCGTCCCGGGCCAGCCGGCGAGCCTCGGCGGCACGCACCTGGTCCAGCGCGGCATTCATCTTGGCGACAATATGGAAGCGATCGAGGATGTGGATGGCCTGGCTGCACCGCTCACGAATCACCTTCAGATAAGGCTGCCACATGTCCGAGCACACAAACTCGATCTGCCCAGCCAATGGTTCGCCGATCAGGGTGAAGAACTGCTCGAAGCTCTCCACCGTCCGTTCGCGACCGATCCATAGCAGGCGCGTGCACTGCTGCTCGATCTGATAGACCAGCGTCAGGTATTTGTGTCCCCTGGCATACTGGATCTCATCGACGCCGATCGCCATGATCGGCCCCAGTTGCCGGTGCTCGATCCCCCACTGCACGACATACTCGACCGACTGGCAGACCTTGTCCCAGGTGCTGCGAAACGACCCGGCGGTCTCCTGCCAGGACAGCTTCCTCGCCCAGTGCGCCAGGAACAGCATGTAGGCCTTGGTCAGCTGGTGCTTGCCGACACCCCAGGGGACCGCTTCGACCCGCACGCCGCAGGCCCGGCAATCGACCCGTCGCATGCAATAGAGGAACACCACCATGCAGCCCCAGAGGGGCACGAATTCGAACCGGCGCAGGCTCAGGTGATCATAGGCCGGCGCCGGCTTGCGACAGCCCGAGCACACCGGTCTCGAGCCGCGGCGGGGCCGCACGCTGATCTCGATGGTTCGGCTTTCGGCGCAATGTCGCGCCTTCTCGTAAACGAACCCAGGAAAGTGCTGGTAGTGGTTCAGCAGGGAGATCAGCCGCATGGCAGCGGGACCCAAAGGAGTTGCCGGCAGACGTGACAGCGTACCGGCGCAACGGGCTGCTGCCGATCCCTTGCAGACCTGTTGTCCGGACCTCGATCAGTGGCCTCGCAGCTGGGCGTATGAGGCGCGCGATATTCCGCCTGGCCGGCGGATGGTGGAATGCTTCAAGCCGTTCCTGCGCGACCTGCTGGCCTTGCAGCTATCACGCCAAACCTTGCGCCGACACCGCGACAACGTCTGGGCTCTCGGCGGTGAGGTCATCAGCCGATTGCAGATGGACAGCGACCTCCGGAGGCGGCCAATCAAGCAGGTCTCCTCACCCTCATCGGCGACGATGGCGGGCCGCTGCTCTCCCATGGTCAGTCCGACACCGCGCAGCGCTCCTTCGACACGACCTGCCGCAAGTTGTTCCGCTTTCTGACAGACCCTGAGATCAGCCGCGATGAGGCGTAAAGATGCCTGCCGTGGTGGCGGATGATATCTCCGCTTCTGCCGATGTGGCGGCTGTGGGGTTGTGGGCAACGCGCTTGTGTTGTCCACAAATCCACCAGCCGGCCGGCTGAGTGATAAAACTAGCCCTCGGTATACCCCCGAAGCACCCACAGTTTCCGCTGACGAGCCAAAAAAACCGTTTGCGGTTGCTGCGGGCGGGTCCAGTCGGGCTGGTACGACCGGCGGAAGCGGTGGGTCCGGGATCTTCCGAGCGCCGGCTTTCGCATCGTTCTGGAGCTCGAGATGCGGCGTGTGGCGTGCGGTATTTGCGACAGCGTGAAGCTAGAACGGCTGGATTTCCTGTCAGACAACCCGCACTTCACCAAGCGCTTTGCGTTCTACGTCGGCCGTCGCTGCAGGCAGGCTTCGATGCGCGACGTGGCCAAGGAGCTGAAGCTCGACTGGGACACGGTCAAGACGCTAGAGATGCAGTACATGCGCGCCCAGATCGAGCGTGCCGGCGCACCGACACCCGAGGTGATAGGCATTGATGAGATCTCGATCCGCAAGGGCCATACCTATCGCATCGTGGTCAGCGACTTGGTTCGCAAGCGGCCGATCTGGTTCGGCGGAGACGACCGCTCAGAGGCCAGCATGGCTCAGTTCTACGCCTGGCTAGGACCCAAGAAGACCAGCAAGATCAGGCTCATCGTGATGGACATGTGGAAGCCGTTCGGCAACGTGGCGCGGGAGACGGCGCCGCAGGCGGCGATCCTATTCGACAAGTTCCATATCATGCGCCACCTCGGCGAGGCGCTCGACGGGGTACGCAAGGCCGAATATGCCCGCCTGCGAGGCAGCGACCGGCGCTTCATCAAGGGGCAGAAGTACACCCTGCTGTCACACCGCGACAATCTCACGCTCGGCGGCAAACGCTCGCTCGCGTTACTGTTGGCCGCCAATAAGCGCCTCAACACCGCCTATCTGCTGAAGGAAGCGTTCGGCCAGCTCTGGGACTACCGGCGGGAGGGCTGGGCGCGGCGCTTCTTCGACAACTGGCGGGCCAGCCTCAAATGGCAGCGGCTCAAGCCATACGAGCGTTTCGCCGACATGATCGATCGCCACTGGCACGGCATCACCGCCTACTGCCAGCCGCAGAACAAAGTCTCACTCGGCTTCGTCGAAGGCCTCAACAACAAGGTCCGGGTCTGCCAGCGACGAGCCTACGGATTGAAGGACGAGGAATATCTCCGCCTCAAAGTCCTCTCCATCATGCTTCCGCCGCTATGATCCCCCAAAACCGCCCACTCGATTTCCTGAAGACCCAATATTGTTTGCCCAAGAGGTCACGCGAACTTCGTACAAACAGGGACTAGTACGAACCGGAATGACGTTCCTGCGATCCTACAAGTGTACCACAGATGGGCTGGAATGCTGCATTGGGTAGCATCAGCCCGCGCGAGCGATTCGAAGCCACCGCCGCCGCCTGGTCCGCGAATTTCAGGGACAACCAAACTAACTCCTGGCCAGCTAACACAGTCGGCACGTCTGCGAACGCCCATACCGTTCTAACCACCGAATTCGGCAGCGTTCCGGGCCATCCCACCCTTCTCGCTCGCGAACTGGTCATTCAGTCCCTTTAGAATCGACCGAAAGGTCTCTGAGCTTGATCGTGATCTGAGGCCTATCTGAACGAGGAGGATGAGTGACAAGGTTGGATCACCGGCGACCATTGAACTTCTTCGCGCCGGAACTCGGTCCGCATCAGCCATCATGGTGGATGCACGTCTTAGTGATCGGAATTTATGGCCTGCTTGTCGTGGCTGCGCTTGAATTAGGAAACAAGGCCGGGGCGAATTGCATTGCCGTGAGAGTTTGGAGCGGCACGCAGTACGCCGACCTTCGTATGGGGTTTTGGTGCGAGCTAAATCACGGTCCTCTCTATCTACTTGGCGCGCCGCTCTTTTACCTGTTTACGATGTCGTTAATCGCGCGCGCGAACAATGCCTTTGCCGAACTCAGCGATCTCAACCGATTGCGAGCTCCGCTCCACGACCTGATCAGCGGGAGAGGCACGAAAATCGGCTGGGTTGTGATCTCACTCGCCATCCTTGCCGTTGTCTCAGTCATGCTGTTTCGCTTTGAGCTCGGAAGCCGTGAGTGCACGCGACAGATCGTCATGCAATTGGAACCGAAGTCGGAGTTTTGCGCCAAAGAGGTTGCCGAGAGCGCGGGCCAGGACACGGAGGGGCGGCGACCGGAGGCGGTGATGGGCTGGGTCCAGGCACAGTACCTCAGCGATTGGGTTACCGCGCTCAACCAGAAGCGCATCCGGAATGAGCAGATCGAAACGAATCCAAAAATAAAGGCGTACGATAAAATTGAGGTCCGCCAAGGTGGGGCCGCGAAGAACAGTAGACAGTTCATCATCTTCCTGATCCTTGGTCTCGGTGTTCAGTCGATCCTGTTGGGCCTTGCGTTCTGGGCATTGTTCAAGATCGTTTGGATCATGTACTGGATATGGCGCTTATTCTCGGGCCGTTCCGGATCGTCGATTAGGCCTGTGCCCTTTTTCCTCGATCCGCAGAAGCGCTTTGGCCTGGGCCAGCTCGACGACATCTACAAGGCAATGATGACACTGGTCATCTCCGCCGGATTAGCACTTTATCTCAACATCGCGAACAATGTAGCCAAGGGCACTGCTGTGATAACACCTGGTTCTCACCAGGTGTCGGCGTTCCAAGACTTGTTTGGTCAGCTCCTCTTGTGGGTTCTACCGCTGGTTCTGGCAGGACTGATTCTATTCATTCCGCCTCTATTTGCCCGGTATTTCCGAGAGGAGCGTGAGCAACTCGGGCATGCGATCAAGACTATGATTGCCAGTACGCAGTTGGCGGCAGCTGGGAATTCGAGTGACGCTCTTCCGACGGACGCGCTAAATCGGTTGCGTGAGCTTGGCAAACTTGAGGAGAGTCTTTTTGTCCTTGATGAGCAAAGGAGTTGGCCGAAGGAGGATCGCATATTCTCCCTTCAGACTGGCGCAGTCATCTTGTTTTTTCTCATCCTGCCGGTTTCGATCATCTTTAGCGCTGCAGCGGCCGTTCTCGTTACCGAGCCCGTTGAGGCATTGTCCGACTCGATAGGAGCAGTTCTCAAGCTTCCAGAGGTGATCAAGCAAGCCATAGATATTGTGCGGGAATTCATCAACACGCTCTGCGATCGCTGACGCCGTATTACCGGCCATCGAGCAATGGTGTTGGCCATGCTCGAAAAGCCACGGCAGCGGGCGAAACCACTATGTCAGATCCTGGCGCAATCACGCCGGTGGCGATTACGCCGGTTGCGACCGAGATGAACGAGTGGCGGCTTTGGGGCGACGACCGGCGGTCGGGGAACAGCTGGAGTGGGCGCGGAGCGGACCTCAGCGCGGCCGGCCCTCAATGCCCGCCCCACCCAGCCTGGTCATGGACAGGGCGGCGGGACGAGACCGAGCTCAACCGACTGAGGCGTTTGCCGGCGTTCCTGCTGCTGTGCCTCGGTGTGTGGCTCTATGCCGCTGATTCGCTGCTGGTTGCGACCACGATGCCGACCCCGGTGCAGGAAATCGGCGGCCTCGGCTTCATCAACCCGACAGTGTTGTTCTATCTGCTCGCCTCGATCATCGCGCGGCCGCGCCTCGGCTGATCCGCCGTGTCGGGCTGCAGCGGGCGTTGATCGGCGGTGCTGCATGCTACGGGATCGGCTGCGCAACCAGCGCGCTCGCCCCCGACATGAGTGCGATGTTGCTGGCACGCTTGGCGCAGGGCGCCGGCGGCGAACTCATGCTCTCGCTGTCCTACGTCGCCATCCAGCGCCTGTTTCCGGCGCATCTCTGGACTCGTCTGCTGGCGGTCCATGCCGCGGTGTGGGGCGCGCCATCGCTCTGTGGCCCGTTGATCGGCGGCCTGTTCGCCGAGGCGGGATACTGGCGCGGCGCATTCTGGGCGTTCGCCGCACAGGCGGCGCTGCTCACCCTGTTTGCAGGGCTTCGGTTCCGTGAACCGGGCGACGACCACCCGATCCCCGGCGCCAGGTCGATGCGTGATCTGCCCTGGCGTCCGCTTCTCGCATTGAGCCTTGCCACCCTGGCCATCGCTGCAGCCGGCCTTGTCGCGCCCGCCGCAGTGGCGATCCTTGCCGCTGGCGAGCTCGCTCTACTGGCCCTCGCCGGCTGGCTTGATGCAGGTAGCGACCTGCGGCTCATGCCACACGGTGCGTTGCGCCCTGGCCATCCGATCGGCGCCGGGCTCGCCGGCGGGGCGGCCGCCGCGCATTCCTACCAAGCCGCGGTCTGGGTGTTCGGGACCTGCGTTCCTTTGCCGCTGACCGGCTACGCCGCCGTGCGCCGCATTTAGATTAAGAAGGTCGCAGGTCGAGCGAGCCCGACGGTCGACCCGCGTCAGCATCAGCACGTCGCCGTTGGCGAGGTGGGCGAGAGCGCGGCCTACAGCACGCGTGACAGAAAATCCCGCGTCCGCTGCTCCCGCGGATTGCTCAGCACCGTGCGGGGATTTCCGCGCTCCACGATCACTCCGTCGTCCATGAACACCAGCGCGTCCCCAACCTCGCGGGCGAACGCCAACTCGTGCGTCACCACGATCATCGTCATCCCCGACCGGGCGAGACCGAGCATCACGTCCAGCACGTCTCCGACCAGCTCCGGATCCAGCGCGGAGGTCGGTTCGTCGAACAGCATCAGTTGCGGTTCCATCGCCAGCGCCCGCGCGATCGCGACGCGCTGCTGCTCACCGCCGGAAAGCTGCATCGGATACATCGCGTGCTTGGCCGTCAGTCCCACGCGGCCCAACAACTGCATCGCCGCCTGCCTTGCCCGCGCGGGGGGAACACGTTTCACGCGGACCGGCGCTTCGATGATGTTCTGCAAGGCCGTCATGTGGGGAAACAGGTTAAACTGTTGGAACACCATGCCGATGCGCTGGCGCATCCGCGCCACCTGCCGCTCGGGCAATTCGTAGAGCCGCCCGTGCGCCTCCCGGTATCCTGCCAGTTCTCCGCCTACCCAGATGCGGCCGCTATCGCACCGCTCCAGATGATTGATGCAGGACAGCAGCGTGCTTTTGCCGGAGCCTGACGGGCCGATGATGCACATCACGCTACCCGCCGCCACGTCGAGGTCGATGCCGCGCAGCACGGGCCGGCCGCCGTAGCTCTTGGTCAGGCCCCTGATCCGCACCATCGGCGCCGCCGTCATGTTCGCTGCCGGTAATGCCGTTCCAGGAAATGCTGCCCGACCGAGAGGAACGATACGACGATCAGGTACCACAGGGAGGCCACGATCAGCAGCGGGATCGTCTGGTACCTCGAGAGTGCCGAGTTCTCGGCTACTTTCCGACGGCCCATCGCTTGCGCTCGTAGTCTTCGAGCCACGGCTCCATGAGCCGGTCGAATTCCTCGAGCTGTCGTTCGGAGTAGGATTCGGGCGCGCAGTTTTCCAGCCAACCGAACACGTGAATTTCGATCAGGTCGCGGGGCATGTCCGGATGCTCGGCATGGAGGCGTTCCGCCAACTCCTCGATCGAAAGCCGTTTCCCGTCGGTCCAGACGATCTTGCGCCGCCTGGCGTCGACGTCGGCATGGTCCAGCGCGCCGAAGACCAGATCGAGCGCCTCGATCGAGTGTTGTCCCTCGGGCGAGTCCATCCATTCGAGAAAGCCCTCAATGAAGGGGTTGTCCTCGAAGGGGTGTCTGTCCTTGCGGGAGGGTTTTGCACGCCGCTGGCCCATCGGATCAGGATAGCACCGCTGCTCACTCCTGTCGCCAGGCTCACGATCGATTCATCGTCGATCACGGGAGATTCAACATTGTTACAACGATTTCCAGGGTAACGACAGCGTTCATCAGAAACAACAACGAGTCGGCCCGATGTCGCTGTGGATGCTCTGGTGGAACGCGATCTGGCTGCTGCGCCCGGCGTTCTCCCGCCTGCGAACCTTCCTGTGGTTCGCCACCGCGGTGGCAGGCTTCACGGTGCGGACGGAGCTGCTCGGCGTCACCTCCATCGTGCGTGCGCTGAACCTCGATCCGCGCTGCTACAATACGCTCGTCGATTACTTCCACAGCTCCGCCGTCAAGCTCGACCGGCTCACAGCGCTGTGGACCCAGCTGGTGCTGCGCCTGTTCCCCCAGAAGCTGCGCGTCAACGGCAGGTGCGTCCTGGTCGGCGACGGCATCAAGATCCCCAAGTGCGGCCGCAAGATGCCGGCGGTCAAGCTCCTGCATCAGCAGTCCGACTCGAACACCAAGCCCGACTTCATCATGGGACACTCGCTGCAAGCCGTGAGCCTGTTGGTTCAGGCCGCCTCTAGCGTCTTCGCCGTGCCGCTCGCCGCGCGCATCCACGAGGGCGTGGTGTGGTCCAATCGCGACCGCCGCACCCTGCTCGACAAGATGCTCACCCTCCTCGGCATCGCCGCCGTCGAACAACCCTTCTACTTCGTCGCCGACGCCTACTATGCCGCGCGCAAGATCGTCTCCGGCCTGATCACGCAGGACAACCATCTCCTCACACGCGTCAAGTCCAATGCCGTCGCCTACACCGCCTACCAACAGCGCGGCCCGCGCAAGCGAGGCCGGCCCAGGCTCTATGGCAGGAAAGTCAAGCTCAGGTCCCTGCTGCAAGACCCCAAGGCCTTCCAGCAGGCCAAAAGCCCCGTCTACGGCGAGAACAAGGTGATCATCCAGTATCGGGTCCGCGACCTGCTGTGGCGCCCAGCCGGCCGGATGGTGCGTTTCGTCGCGGTGCTTCATCCAACAAGAGGCTCTTGCCTGCTCATGTGCACAGACACCTCTCTGCAGGCCATCGAGATCATTCGTCTCTACGGCCTGCGCTTCAAGATCGAGCACACCTTCAAGCAGGCAGTGCGCCTGATCGGCACGTTCACCTATCACTTCTGGATGTCCGACATGAAACCGTTGCGTCGCAACAACGGCAACCAGCATCTCCACCGGGCATCGCCCAAATACCGCGACAACGTCAAACGCAAGCTCCATGCCTATCACGTCTTCATCCAGGCAGGTCTCGTCTGCCAGGGACTGCTTCAGTACCTCTCCGTCGCCTATCCCCAGCTCGTCTGGAACTCCTTCGGGTCCTGGCTGCGAACCATTCGACCCGGCATCCCGCCCTCCGAGCTCGTCGTCGCCACCGCGCTACGCCACAGCCGGCCAGAATTTCTCGTGAATACCGCCCAAAGCAACATCTTCGCGAAATTCCTCGCCGAGCGACAGGACCCGCACAAAATGCAGGCCTTCCGCCTCGCCGCCTGAGCCGAAATTCTGGGCAAACCCCAAACTCGCAAGCTGGTACGTCCGAGCATAAATAAGCTGCGCCGTGTAGAGGAGCTCTGCGAGCGCGATCACCGAGACCAGGGAGGTGTTCTTCATCATGGAGATCACCTCGTTCCCGACCGGCGGAATGATCACCCGCATGGCCTGGGGAAATACGATCCGGAAGAAGATGGTGCCCGGCAGCATGCCCAGTGCCTTGGCCGCCCGGGTCTGCCCGAGCGGCACCGATTGTATGCCGGCCCGGATCACCTCCGCGGTGTAGGCCGCCTGCGCCAGCCCCAGCCCTGCAAGCGCTGCCGTGAGTGGCGTGATCACTGCGTTCATGCTGGCGTGGTACAGCACCGGGCCGAAGGGGGCGTGCAGCGTGATCGCCGGGTAGAGCGCACCGAAGTTGTACCAGAAAATAAGCTGTACCAGCACCGGCACGCTGCGGAAAAACCAGATGTACAGCCAGCTCAGTGTTGACAGAAGTAAGTTGGAGGACAGCCGCATCAGGGCCAGAACGGTGCCCAAGACGAGGCCGATCGCCATGGCCGCCACGGTGAGTTCCAGCGTGCGTGCCAGTCCCGCCAGGATTTCGCGATCCAGCATGTAGCGCGCCACCACCGGCCACTCGAAGGCTTGGTTGGTCGACACGCTGTACAGCACGATGCCGGCCACGCAGACCGCCGCCGCGCTGGCAACCCAGGTCCAGGGATGCCTCAGCGGAACAACTTGTTCGCCGGTCACGCTCAGGCTCAGAGCAGGAACTATTGCTGGGCGTTGGTGGGGTTGAGTGGGACGGTTTTGATTGCGCCGCTCCGCAGGCCCCATTTATCGATGATCTTCTGGTACGTGCCGTTGTCGATCAGGTACTGGATCGCGGCCTGCAGCGGTTTCGCCATGTCCGACCCCTTCGGGAGTCCGATGCCGATATAGCTGGTATCCGTGTAGTGGCCGACGACCTTGGTCCGACCCTGGGACTGCTGCACGAAATAACTCACTGCCGTGGAGCCGAGCCAGAACAGATCGACCCGCTTGCTCATCAGCGCCTCGGCGGCACTGGTGCCGTCGTTGAACGCCAGCGCATTGATTGGTTTCTTGCCGGCCGCCGCGCATTTCGGCTGCTCGTCGGAGGCGAACACCATCTCGCGCGAGCCGCGCGTGGTGGCAACCGTCAGCCCGCACAGGTCTTCCAGGTTGTTGACGGTGATCGGACTATCCGCCAGCGCGGCGAACAGCTCGTTGCCGAGGAGAGTACCGACCATGTCCAGCACTTTTTCCCGCACGACGGTGATGCCCATCTGGCCGATGGCAGCATCGAAGCGATGCGCCTGGAGGCCGGGGATCAGCGTGTCGAACGTTGCCGGACGCAGCGCCAGTTTCAAACCCAGCGCCTGGGTCGCTGCCCGCACGATGTCGATCTCCCACCCGACGATCTCCTCATGCTCGTTGCGGAAATCATCCGGCGGCGAGCCGAGCGCCACGGCGACGGTGAAGGTGCTGCCCGGCGCCGTGTCCGGCGGCAGGAGCTTTTCCAAGGCCGGCTGCGGCGATTGCGTCAGGGGCGGACCCGCGACGGATTGAGCGGCGGCGGACACCGTGGCGAACATTGCCAGCGCGGTGACTATACCCCAGAGCCTTTGTTGCATGCTTTCCCCCGTTTTATGCTTGGCTGGTGCTGTTGAACCGGTCGGCGGAACGCCTCGCCGTCCAGGTCCGGGGTGGCGAGCAGCACGGCGGCCACCGAATCCACCACATCGGCCGAGACTGGCTGACCATCGACGAAGATCGTCACCGCCGTGGCCGGCGGCTGCAACTTGCGAAACATGACGAGTCGCTAGCATGTTGCTGGTGGGATTGTCATGCTGCGGAAGGGGGGTTGGCGGACCTTGGAGGCAGGTACCGGCGAGCGGAGCACGACATGAGGGGCGGTCAGGGAGTATCCGTTTCGTGCGTCAGGATCAGGGAGATGTTGGCTCCGGAGATGATCACGTCCATCCTCACCGGAACACAAGTCTGGCTCAACCAAATGTGGGCGCGAGTCCGCGCGCTCTCGACGCGATACTGCCGCGCCTGAACCTCCCGACCGTCGATCGGCAGGGATACGACTTGTCCACCGCTGACCCGTGCTGGCTCGATCGTTCCTTTATTTACGGCGAACACCGAGTGCCGTGCACAAAGTCGCATGACTAAGGATTGTTCGGATAGACGTCGACGGGCCCCATGACCGTTCCGTCCGGCGAGGTGACCATGAAGTGGTCGCCGTCAGCCTGGCCGCGCACCGGAAACTTGTGGGTAACGAGCCAGATCAGCGGAAAGTCCTTACCAGCGTATTTGGCCCGGATTTGCGGCGCGAGCTGCAACACCGCCGTCGATGCGCGGGGTGAGTGCCCCGGACGCTGGAGGTGGTGATCTATGACGCTGAGCGTCTCGCCATCCTCGCCCCAACACACCCCACCCACATCAAGTGCCAGCTCGTTTTGATGCAGCGTGTGCGGGTCCAGATCGGCTTCGCGCGCACTCCGCAGCTCGTTGCCCGCCTGAAACACGGTGCCGAAATCGACAAATCGATACCGAAAGTCCATCGTCTGCTCCAAGACAGGTCCGAATGGTGCGGACGGTGCAGCGGCCGGCGCGACTGCAAGACCCTGGGTGTTCAGCTCTGTGCCTGGCGTCGGGCCCGGGCCTGCGCCAGCCAAAGATCCCACGGACGCTGCACCTGGCCCTCGACATTGCGGACGCAAGCCTCGCTTTCCCCCTCGGAGAGATACGTGATCTCACCAAGTCGGGTCGCCTCGAGCTGGTAGCGCGCATTCAGCTCGGCATACACAGCGCGATAGACTGCCTGCTTGATCGAACGTCCGACCACGGTCGAGCCGTGCCCACGCATTAATGCGATGTCGCTGTTGTCGAATAGCGCGGCGAGCGCACGGCCGAGCGCATTGTTGCTGATCAGCAGATCGGTCGCATCACCGGCTGTTTCGCGGATCTCGAAGACTGGCGCGCCTTGGCCCACGAACCCCGCCATGTGGCAGAGAGCGCGCAGCCTTGCGCCCTTCACCACGCTGAGCGGCACGATGGAATGCGAATGGCTGTGCACCACCGACATCACGTCGGGACGCCGACGGAAGATCTCGCCATGGATGAACCGCTCGAGATAAACTTTGCGGCCGTCCGCATTCACCGCTTCACCATCGAGCGTGAACTCGACGATGTCCGCCGTGGTCACACGCCCCGGCGCCATGTTGCGCGCGAGCAGAAAGCGGTCCGGTTGCCTGTCGTGGCGCGCGCTTACGTGGCCGAACGCATCCACCACGCCTTGATCGAACAGGATGTGGTTTGCGGCAACCAGCTCCTCGATCAGTGCCGGAGACGGCGTGTCGCCAGGTACGGCGCTGTCTGCGACATGGACGGCGACGGGGTGATCATCGTGCGCGCTACCCGGCGGCATCGGCAGGCTCCTCGCATTGGGGCGTTGCAACGGGCAGGTGCGCAGACGGCACCGGCGCGTCGGCATGGACCGTGGCCAGGGCCGTTACCGCGAGCCGATTCTGGCGGCGCTCTCCGCCGAGCACCACGGCCGAGTCCTTGGCGTTTCATCCCCCAAAGGTGTGTGCAGGACCCGGGTCGTACGGCCCTGGTCCTGTCAACGCCGCTCAGGTTGTGCCGTCTTGGGGCGCGACACCAATGTATTTGAACTGATGCGCCATGTCGTCGGCCGGATAGGCGGCGTCGTGTTTGATCTGAAACACGCTGATGATGCGCGACGCGAGGTCGCCGTTCTTGTCGAAGGAGATCGTCCCCTGCAGCGTGTCGATCTTGGTCGCCTCAATCGCGTCGCGCATCACCGGCCTCGTCATCGGCTTACCCGCCCGGTCGATGCGCTCCATCGCATCGGCGATGACCATCGCGCAGTCATAGGCGGTGATACAATAGTCATTGGGCTGCATCTTCCAGCGGGCGACGAAGCGTTGCACCCAGGGAGCGGAGTTGGGATCGTCCAGCAAATGCGGGGCGGCGATCGTGGCATACCATCCATCCGCAGCAGGAAAGCCGCCGCCGGCGAGGATCTCGGGCTCGTAGACGCCGTCGCCGCCACCCTTCACTATGCCGGGCAGAAGATCGTACGACTGCTTCACCACCTTGATGCCGGCCAGTGGATTGCCGCCGAAATAAAGCCCCGCTGCACCGAGTGATTTGATCTTGGTGAGCACGCCCGTGTAGTCCGCATTCTTCGGATCGAGCCGGTCGCGGCCCAGCACCTTGATGCCCTTCTTGCGGGCCTGCGCCTCAAACGTATCGGCGATGCCTACGCCGTAAGCGCCGGAATCGTCGAGCACGTAGACGCTCGGCACCTTCAAGACCTCGGCATAGAAATTCGCCATGTTAGGACCCTGAAAGGCATCGGTCGAAACGGTACGGAAGTAGATCGCGGCTCCTGCCGGACGATAGATCTGGGCGAATTTTGGATCAGTGATATCCGGATTGGTGGAGGTTGGCGTGATGGTCGCCATGCTCGCGGCGCTGAAGATCGGCGACATCGCCTTGCCGGAGCCGCTGTTGTATGGCCCGATCGCCACCAGGATGCCGGGATCAGCGACCATGCGGCGCGCGTTGATGGCCGCCTGGCCGGGATCGTAGCCGCCGGCGGTCGAAGTACCGTCGTCCATCAGCATTGGTTCGAGCTTGATGCCGGCGGCGCCGCCTTTGGCATTGATCTCTTCCATGCCGAGGACGGCGCCGTTTTTGACGAGGGCGGACCCCTCGGCCTCCTGGCCGGTGAATGGCATGTTGATGGGTATACGGAGAACTTTGTCGGCGGCGTTCGCCGGGCGCAGTGCGGCGGTGACGCCGGCGGCACCTGCTAGCCCCAGAGCAGCGCGTCGGCCTAGCGGATAAATCGAAGTCGTCATGTGCGGTCCTCCCTGTGGGGCAAACGTGACAACCCTTCTCCCAGAGCGGACCGTAGCAGGTGGGGTCAGCAGAAACAAAGGTTATCTGTCGTTAACGTGACAGGCGAGCCACTGGCTGTAGCCCGGAAGGGCAACACAATTGGCCAGCGCGACGCGCGCGACGAGAACTCCGCGGCCCACCGTGACCTCGTGGAGGACGCTGAGGTCGCCGAGCGTTAACGAAACAGCAACAAAATTGGCGCGAAATCCGCAAACCCGTCACCATTCGGTTAAATCGAGGCGAACACGGCCGATGCTCTCCCGATCCATCCAGCGCGACCGGCGCGGGTCGATAGCTGTGCTGACCGCCTTGGCCCTGCCAGTTTCGCTGGGCGTCATGGCGCTGGACATCGACATCAGCAATTGGGAGCTGACCCGGGTGCAGCTTCAGCGCATTGCCGACAATGCCGCGATGGCCGGTGCGGCGCGGTATGCCGAGACCTGGAACGGCCCGGCGGCGGCGACCACCGCGGCGAATGTCGCCGAGCTGAATGGAGTTCCGGCGGGAACGCGCAGCGGTACGGGGACCGACACGGTCACCGACAACTACGGCGAGTGGAGCACGGGTTTCAGCGTCAATACGTCGGTCAACGCCGCGGCCAACACCGCGGGAACGGTGACTGCCCAGATAGAGACCAGCGCGCCGGTCTGGTTTGCCAGCATCTCCACCTCGGCGAGCCAGCAGATGCTGTCTGCCACCGCCGTTGCCGCGGTCAGTCTCAGCAGTACCGGCGGCCAAGCCTGCCTGCTGGCGCTGAAGGGCGACTCAACCGCGATCACCACTTATGATGATATTACGCTCGGCGGCCACACCTCCGTCACCAGCCAGACCTGCGGCGTACGGTCGGACGGCTCGCTTACGGTCAGCGGCGACGCGACGGTCGCGGTTCCCAGCGTCGTTGCCAGCGGCACGATCGGCGTCGCCGGCAACGCGGACCTCTCATGCCCAACGTCTGCCCCCTGTTCCCAGGCCGGGGTCGCACAAATTCCGGACCCCTTCTATTCGACATATTACAATCAGTTGAGCATCCCCGCCGGGGAAAGCGCCGGGACTGTTTCCGGCAACACCTACGGCCCGGGTGAATATTCGAGCCTGAGCTTCAGCGGCAACGGCAGCTATACCCTAAGCCCTGGTGTTTATTACGTCACCGGCGAGATCAGCATCCAGGGCACCGTGACCGTCACCGGAAACGGCGTAACACTCATCAGCAACGGCGGCCTGTCGTTGACCGGGACGGGAACTGTCAACCTCACCGCCCCGTCCTCGGGCCCGACCGCCGGGCTGCTCTACGGCACCAGCTCATCGGACGCCCTCAAACTCGCAGGGACCAGCAATGTCGTGCTGAATGGTGCCGTCTATGCCCCGAACGCCTCGCTGACGATCACGGGCAATTCCAACTCCTATACCACCCAGAGCACCTGCCTCGACGTGATCGCCTCGACCGTCACGTTCTCGGGAAATTCGAATTTCACCAATACCGGATGCGCGGCACTCGGCGTCCCCGCTCTGTACAACAAGCCGGCGACTGCGATGCTTATACAATGAATTGGCTGCGCTTCCTGCGTGCCCGCGATTCTCTTCGCTGCCAGAACGGCGTGGCGGCATTGGAGTTTGCAATCGTCGCGCCGGCGTTGTTAACTGTTCTGGGAGGGCTGGCCGATTTCGGGCTCGCGTTAGGTCAGTCTACGCGAATCCAACAGGCGGTGGACGCCGGCGCCACCTATGCCTTTGCCGCGCAGCAGGAAGCCGGGGTCAACGGCACGATCTCTGCCGCCGCGGTCAAGGCTGCGGTGCAAGCAAGCCTGGCGCTCTCCCCGACCCCGACAGTCACCGTGACCGGGCCCAACCCAGGGTGCACCCAGACCAACAACGCCTCTCCGCCCACCACCACGCTGACCAGCGGCACGTACGGACAGACCTGCCCGAACGGCAATCCCGTCGGCACTTACGTGGTGATCAACGTCCAATATACGTATCAGCCGCTGATGCCGTCCTACAGCATGCTAGGACAGACGAACCTGTCGGCCACCTCGACCGTGCGGCTTTATTGATGCGGCGGCTGACCGGTGATCGAAGCGGCGCAACGGCGGTGGAGTTTGCCGTCGTTGCGTCCGCGGCCGTGCTGCTGCTGATCGGGGCGCTGCAGGTCGGGCTGCTGTTGTGGACGAACAATGCTCTCCAGATCACGGCCGGGCTGACGGCACGCTGCGCGGCCTTGGGGTCATGCTCCGACCCGGCGTCCTATGCGGTTTCTCTGGCGGGGCAGTGGGCGACCACCGGCGCGGTAAAGACATCGGATGTGACGGTGTCGGCTGCATCCTCATGCCAGGGCGCTTCGGGCGGGTACAGCAAGTTCACCATGGTCACGATCAGTTCCGAGCAGTGGAGCGGTCTGCTGATCGGACCACTGGCCGGGGTAAAGCTGAAGGCATCGGCTTGTTATCCCAGCCCAAGCTAGCACCTCTGCACAGTCATGTTGATTGAACGTCGGCAGTGCACGCAAGTCCCCCTCTCCCGCTCTTTGCGGGAGAGGTTGGTTTGCGAAGCGAACCGGGTGAGGGTCTCACCCGCCGCACCCTCACCCGCCGCGCTGTGCGCGGCGACCTCTCCTGCGAGCGGGAGAGGTGTCAGGGGCGCAGGTCGTGACGTTCCACGATCTTCACCTTCACACCGGCTTAACGGACGCTCCGGCATGGTTCGCCAATGCGCCCACGCGTTGTGTTTCTGGTTGCTGCTGGCCCGTGCCGCCGCCGGACAGTCTCCGGGCCTGGACTGCGAGCGGGCTGGGGCAGCGGCGGAGGCAGCGGCAGGGCTGCCGAGCGGGTTGCTGTTGGCGATTGGCAAGGTCGAGAGCGGCCGGTTCGATCCGCTTCTCGAGCGCCGCACGCCCTGGCCATGGACGATCGATCTGGCCGGAACGCCACTGTATTTTGCCAACGCGACCGATGCCGTGGCAGCCGCGCATGCCCTGCGCGAGAGCGGTCTCTCGCAGGACGTTGGCTGCTTTCGGATCAGCCTTCTCTATCATCCGAATGCGTTTGCCTCGCTCGCCGAGGCATTCGACCCTGCGGCGAACGCGCGCTACGCCGCACGCTTTCTGACCGAGCTCTATGCCCGCACCGGCTCATGGCGGGAAGCAGCAGCACTCTATCATTCGGCGACGCCGGCGCTCGGCGAGCCGTACGCTGCGCGGGTGCTGGCCATGTGGCAAGCGGATGCCGCGCCGGTCGTGCCGGCTGTGATCGTGGCCGGCGTGCGGGTGATCACACCGAGCGCGCCTGGCACCGCAGGCTATGTGCTGACGCTGACCGCGGTTTCGTTGCCTCGGGTGGTCGTTGGTCTGCCCGATGGGATTCGCTCGCACGATCGAAGCGATCGTCTCAATATTCGCATAACGCCCTCGCAATAAACGGTTTATTAACCATACGATGCTTTTATCGGACGGCGGAGACATCCGTCTCGGCACTTGGCAACGGTAACCTGGCTCAAAGGAGCATCGAACATGACAGACTATCTCTTGAAGGGGCTCTGCGCGTTGAAGGCCGATCGGCGGGGCGTCACCGCGATGGAGTACGCGCTGATCGCCGGCGTGATCGTGACGGTTCTTGCCGGCGTGTTCACCGCCTTTTTCGGCGACCTCAAGACTGCGCTTGATTCCATCGGCGCAGCGATCCCGACCTGAGGAGGCGTCGCGGCACGAATGCCGAGACGGTGAATGCGGGCAGCGGAAAGGTGGCAAAATCAACGACATGATTCCTGTCCTTCCGCCGATAGTTTCCTGTGTCGTGCTGGCTGCCGTCGCCCTGCTCGCCATGGTGGCATAGCCGTGCACGTCGTAATCGCGCGCACCATCCCAAACGGATGGTGCGCCGCGATTGCACTGCTCGGCATCCTTGCTCGTATCCTTGACCATGCCATTCTTGGCGGCCTCGCTGCCGCGACCACCATCCTTGCCCTCATTACCATCTGCTGGCCCACGGGCTGGCTCGGTGGCGGCGACGTAACCGTCCGGTGCTTTTCCAGGACAGCGGAGACACCCGTCTCCGCGCTTGGCGGCCGGTAACCTGGCTCAGAGGAGCGTCGAGCATGAAAGAGTATCTGTTGAAAGCGTACTGTGCGTTGCAGGCGGATCGGCGGGGCGTCACAGCGCTGGAATACGCTGTGGTCACGGGTGCGATTGTGACCGCACTTATGGCTGGTTTCACCTCCTTTTTTGGCAGCCTCCAAAACGTGCTCACGAGCATTGCCGGCGACATCCCGGGTGGCGGCTGAGGAGACGTCTTGGCTCGAATGCTGAGGCCAGCGGACGCGTGGCGGAAAGGTAGCGAGTGCACGACATGATTCCCCTCCCTCCGTCGGTGCTTTCTTGGGCCGTTCTGACTGCCGTTGCCCTGCTTACCTCCGCGTCAGCCGTGCACGACGTGATCGCGCGCACCATCCCCAACGGATGGTGCGCCGCGATCGCTTTCGCCGGCCTCGGCGTCCGCCTTGTTGACCACACGTTTACCGCCGGGCTTTTCGCGGGCGCCACCGTCTTCATCCTTGCTGCTATCTGCTGGCGCATGGGCTGGCTTGGCGGTGGCGACGTAAAGCTGCTCGGCGCCTGCACGCTTGCCGTTCCTCCCCATCTCGTTCCCGCCCTGGTAATCCACACCAGCCTCGCCGGAGCGCTGCTCGCGCTGGTTTATCTCGCGACCAGAAACCGCCTGCCCCGGCCGCGTAGCACCCGGCCGGCGAGCCTGCTCGCCCGCGCCTGGCGCGCCGAGCGCTGGCGCCTCCGCCGCGGCGGCCCGCTGCCGTATGCGGTGGCGATTGCAAGCGCAACCATTATCGTCCTCGTTCGAAGCGCCGTGTCATGATCATGCGGGCCGTCATGTTTGTGCTGGTCGCGTCGGGGCTGCTCGGCTTCGGCCTGATCGCCTGGGTCTCGACGCACCATCCCACGGCGGCCGAGGCGACCCGGCATCCGACGACGGTGCTTGTGGCTGCGCATGCCCTGCAGCCCGGCGCTTTGTTGAAACCGGACGATCTCACCGGCAAGAAGCTGGACGGGGCTGCCCTGCCGCCCGGCGCCAGCCCGGATACGCCGGGGAACCGCCGCGACCTCGTCGGCGCCATGCTCCGCCGCACACTGGCGGCCCAGGACGTCATCCTGCCGCGCGACGTGATGCGCCCGGGCGATCATGGCTTCCTCGCCGCCGTGCTCAGCCCGGGCATGCGCGCGGTCACAGTCGGCGTCGATGCCGTGAGCGGCACCGCCGGCCTGATCTGGCCTGGCGACCGCGTCGATGTCATTCTCACCGAAACCATCCCGGACCGTACGGCGCCGCCCGGACGGCAGGTTGCCGCAGAGACCGTGCTGGCCGATGTCCGCGTGATCGCCATCGACCAACGGCTGGTCGAAGGCGCAACGCCGGACGATGCAGGGGGCAAAGGCGGTGCGCGCACCGTCACGCTCGAAGTGAGCGCGGCGCAGGCCGAGCGGATCGCGGTCGCCACCAAGCTGGGCCACCTGTCGCTCGCGGTGCGCGCCGCCGAGACAGGGCCGCCCGGTGCCTCGCACCCGGCTGCAACGACCTGGGCCGGAGACGTGTCGCCGGCGCTCGCCGGCCAGCCCACGCATGACGCCCCCAACATCGTTCGTGTCTTTCAGGGCGCAGCCGACGGCAAGGAGTTCCATTTCTGATGTCACTTTTTGGTCTTAAGGTCTACACAGAGCTCGGCGGAGAATCGCACAGAGGGCCACGAAGGGGTTCCATAACGAAGCGCCGGAGACGGTCCCTCAGTGCATTGAGGTTCTGCTACGAAAAAAGGCCCGAGCCGAGGACGTGGCCTCACAGCGTCATGTCCCGCCTGCCTTCGGCGAACCTAAACCGCTTCGGCTTCGCGCAGGCAGGCGCAGATGGGCGATCCACGTCTTTCGAGCGGACACCAGGGAAAGACGCGGATGGCCGGGTCAAGCCCGGCCATGACGGCTGGTGGATGCGTGTCTGTTGCCTGATGGTTTTCGCGCTGGCGCTGCTGGGTGTTGCGCCTTGCGCCGCAGAGCCGGCCGGCTTAGGTGCCGATCAGCCGGTGCCGGTGCGGTCGGCGATCATCCGGGCTTCGGCCGGATCGTGTTCGACTTCGCTGGACCCCCGTCGTGGCACATCGCGCGCGATGGGGCGCAGGTGACGTTGCAGTTTGATCCAGCAACCACGGTCGCGGCGGCGCCGTCACTGCCGCGGAACGTCGTCGCCATGAGCCAGGACGCCGGCGGGGTCAAAATCACCGTGGCACCCGGCGCAAGGCTCAAAACGATGCGGCTGGACGACCGGCTCGTGCTCGACGTACTCGACCCGTTGCCAGAGAAATCATTCCCGGCGGCGCCCGCACCGACGCGCCCGCCGGCGAAACTGGTGCGACCGGACCTGCCGATCGATCCGCACGAACCCGGCCCGGTCGTGGCGGCGGTCGCTGCCGCGCCGTCGGCGCCACAGCTGCCGATACAGTCGCCTCCCGCGACCTCACTGGATGCATCGCCTCCGGTCGCAGCCGCGCCGTTGGCACTACCGCCGCCGATACAGGCAGCCCCCGCGACCTCACTGGCTGCATTGCCACCGGTCGCTACCGCGCCGTCGGCGCTACGGCCGCCGATACAGACACCTCCCTCGCCCTCCCTGGCCGTATCGCCTCCAGTCGCTGCCGCGGCGTCGGCACCACGGCCGCCGATACAGACACACCCCTCGACCTCACTGGCTGCATTGCCACCGGTCGCTGCCGCGCCGTCGGCGCTACCGCCGCCGATACAGACACCTCCCTTGCCCTCCCTGGCTGCATTGCCACCAGTCGCTGCCGCGCCGTCGGCACCACGGCCGCCGATGCCGATACAGACACACCCCTCGACCTCACTGGCTGCATTGCCACCGGTTGCTGCCGCGCCGTCGGCGCTACCGCCGCCGATACAGACACCTCCTTCGCCCTCCCTGGCTGCATTGCCTCCAGTCGCTGCCGCGGCGTCGGCACCACGGCCGCCGATGCCGATACAGACACACCCCTCGACCTCACTGGCTGCATCGTCTCCCCCACCGCGCGGGGCGCTGACGCTGGAGGCTGGCAGCGGTCGCGTTGTCAGCCTCGGCGGCCCGGCCGCCAACGTCTTCGTCGCGGATCCCAAGGTGGCCGAGGTACGGCCGGCCAGCCCGACCGTGCTGTTCGTGTTCGGCCTCACGCCAGGACGCACGACCATCGCTGCGCTCAACTCCGCGGGCCATCTGCTGGCCGAGGAGGAGGTGGTGGTCGAGCCCTCGCATTACGCCGCGTCGGCAGCACAATCGGCTCTCGTCCACCTGCTTCCAGGCAGCCGGATCCAGGTCTCGCAGACTGGAAGAACCCTCTTGCTGAGCGGGTCCGCCGCCAGTCCGGAGCAGGCAGCGCAGGCCGTCAATATCGTCCGTGGTTTCGCCCCGGATGCCTCCGGCGTCGTGAACCAACTTGCGGTGCGAGGCCGCACGCAGATCACGCTCGCCGTGCGCATGGTCGAGATGGACCGCAACATCACGCGTTCGCTCGGCATCAACTGGACCGCGCTCGGCCAGCTCGGCAGCATCGGCAAGCTGCCGGCCCTGAACGGCGCACTGAATGGCGGCACTTCAGCGGCCTGCGCGGCTGGCCCGATCGGCAGCGTGCTCTGCGGGGGACTGAACCTGAGCGCGATGATCGATGCACTCGCCTCGGATGGGCTCGTGCACGTGCTGGCTGAGCCCAACCTGACGGTGATGAGCGGCGAGCCGGCACACTTCCTGGTCGGCGGCGAGTTCCCCATTCCGGTGGGCCAGCAAAACGGACAGGTCACCGTCGAGTTCAAGCGCTACGGCGTGCAGCTCTCTTTCGTGCCCACAGTGCTTGATGACGGCCGGATCGACCTCAAGGTCGCCCCGGAGGTGAGCCAGCTCACGACGCAAGGCGCCGTGCAGGTCCCGGCGGGCAACGCCAGCATCACGATCCCGGCGCTTACGGTGCGGAGTGCGGAGACCACGGTCGAACTGGGCAGCGGCGAGAGCTTCGCGATCGCCGGCCTGCTGGAGGACAGCTCGACGCGCACCAATTCCGGTCTGCCGGCGCTGCGGAATATACCAGCGGTTGGCACGCTGTTCGGTACCACCAGTTACCAAGTTGACCGCACCGAGCTGGTTATCCTGGTCACGCCACTGATCTCGCGCCCGGTCGATGATCCTTCAGCCTTGAAGGTGCCCGACGATTCGCCCGTTGCAGCAGCTTCGCCGACCATGCTGGTTCCGCTGCCGGCAAGCATGCAACGAGGCGGCTTGCCCTCCGGCGCCGGGTTCTTCGTGCAATGAATTGCAGCAGGGGCCTGTCCCTCCTGTTTCTCGCGCTGGCTCTTGCCGGTTGCGTCGCCCCCGGCCGGATGGACTTCGACGTCATTCCTGCTGACAGCGGCTGGCAGCCGCAGGGCGTGAACGCGGTGAATATCGCCGTCATGGCCGCTCATCCCACCGACCTCGTGCGCGGCCACGGCGATCCCGGCACCCTCGGCCAACAGGCAGTGCCGCCCGTCGAGCGCCTCTGGATCGACCGTGTGAAGCCGTTGCCGGCCAGCGAGATCAGCTCCGATGCCTCGACCGGAAACGCCTCGGCTCAGCCTTCTGCCGGAGCCGGGCAACAGGCCGGCAGCAACTGATGCCGGACACGCTCACCCTCAATGCGGAACCGGCCGGCCGACCCGACCGACCGGGGCTGATCGCCTTTCTCGCCGACGGACCCAGCGAGATCGCGCTGCGCGACGGGCTGGCCGATGCGGTCGTCGAAGCCTTCGACATCCGCCGCGGCGGCGTCCGCGCCGCCATCGCCGCCATGCAAAAAAGCGCCACGCCGCGTGTGCTGATCGTCGATGTCAGCGGCGAAGAGCAGCCACTCACCGCCCTCGGGCGCCTGGCCGAGGTGGTCGAGCCGGACGTGGTCGTCCTTGCCGTCGGCGAACTCGCCGATCTCGACTTATATCGCGCGCTGACGCGCGGCCTCGGCGTGCGCGAATATCTTCAGAAGCCGGCTACCAGCTGCACTGACCGCCAAGTTGTCACTTAATATCAACGTGTTGCGGCGTTATCTTGAGCACCGAGATGGGGCTTGATGGCGCTGGGGCCTCACTGGGGCCTCAAGAACGCGGAGGCGGGGACGCCAGGGCGATGTCGTTCGGCGGCTGGCTCCATAGCCCGACGTGCTGATCGCGTAGCAGACGGTGGGCCCATGATCAGCCGGCCGGCGGCACCGAGGCTCACCTCGAGTCCAGATGAAGGCCACGCGCAGCGGGCCATCGACGGGTGGGGCGGAGTCCCGCACCCGATCAAGGTGTATCCTCGGGCGTGGCCCGGAGGTAGGTGACCTCGGCATGGGCGGTGCAGAAGCTACCACGGCAGACCGGCCGGGCGCAGAAGACGGGCAAGCCGTAGGACTCAGGCTGGGCTTCAATCCATTGGCACAGGGCGGGCACCGGCGGGTCGAGACGCGGTAAGCGCGCGAGCGCCATCAAGCGCGGGCGGAGCAACTCCTGCCTGGCCTCCCCGCGCGGTATGCTTTTCGCACTCGACTCCCGGCACCGGAATCGGCCAGGGTAGCAACACAGCAACGATCCCGCCCATGACCTCCGTGCACTGGCTCCCCCCTGTCCCGGACGATTGGCGAACGCGCCTGCGCGCCCTCAATACCGATTTCGCCGCTGACCCCGACCGCCTCTGGGCGGAAGCGCTGGCGTTGGCCAACGCTGACCTCTCCTTCGTGCTCACCAACAGCCTCGATCAGGCGGTGCGCCGCGCGCTCCCCGCGCCGCCATCGGGTCTCGCCACGCGGCCGGAGCGCCTTGCCTTGCTCGGCTCGGCTACCATGGCCCACCTCGCCCCCGCCATCCGGGTCGGCGGCCTGCGGCGGGGAATTTGGATCGACACTTACGAGAACGAATTCGGCCAGTACTGGCAGGAACTGACCGACCGCAGCTCGGCGCTGCATGCATTCGCTCCGACCACGGTGCTGATCGCCCTCGACGCGCACCACCTCGCGGCAGGGATCGATGCCGCGCTGGACGCGGAAGCTGTCGCCGCGTCGTTCGACGACATCACCGCCCGCCTGCGCGAGATCTGGCGCCTCGCGGCTGACGCATTCGGCTGCAAGCTAGTGCAGCAGACTGCGCTCCCCTTACATCCGCCACTGCTCGGATCGAACGAGCACCGGCTGGCGGGCTCGCGCGCCGCCTTCATCGCCAAGCTGAACGCGCTGCTTCGGCAGATGGCCGACGAAGCCGGCGTCGATCTCCTGGCGCTGGACGATCGCGTCGCCCGCGACGGGCTCGCCGCCTGGCACAACCCCACCTTCTGGCACCACGCCAAGCAGGAGGTCACCCCGGCTGCCGCCCCGCTCTACGGCGATCTGCTCGCCCGCCTGCTCGCCGCCCACCAAGGCCGCTCGGCCAAATGCCTGGTTCTCGACCTCGACAATACGCTCTGGGGTGGCGTCATTGGCGACGACGGGCTGGAGGGCATCGTCATCGGCCAGGGCAGCGCCGGCGGCGAGGCATACCTCGCCTTCCAGCACCACTGCCGGGAACTGGCACGCCGCGGCATGATCCTGGCACTGTGCTCCAAAAACGATGAGGCGAACGGGCTGGAACCCTTCGACCGGCACCCGGAAATGGTGCTGAAGCGCAGCGACATCGCCGCCTTCGCCATCAATTGGGACGACAAGCCCGCCAATCTCCGCAGCATCGCCGCCGAGCTGAACATCGGCCTCGATGCCCTTGTGTTCATCGACGACAACCCCTTCGAACGCAACCTGGTGCGCCGGGAGCTGCCGATGGTTGCGGTGCCGGAAGTGGGCAAAGACCCCATTGGGTTCGTCGCCGCCATCGCCGACGCCGGCTATTTCGAAGCGCTCGCCGTCACCGACGAAGACCGCGAGCGCACCGCGCAGTATCACGGCAACCGCCCGCGCGAGGCGCTGCGCCCACTCGGCCACCGACCTCGAAGGCTACCTGCGCGGGCTGGAGATGTGGCTGGTATGGCGCCGCTTCGATCGTATCGGCCTCGCCCGCACCGTGCAGCTCATCAACAAGTCGAACCAGTTCAACCTGACCACGCGCCGCTATACCGAAAACGAGGTGCTGGCGGTGATGGACGACCCCGACGCCTTCGGGCTCCAGCTCCGGCTGATCGACCGGTTAGGCGACAACGGGGTGATCGCCATCGTCATCGGCCGCAAAGCCGGGGATCGCGACCTCTATATTGACACTTGGCTCATGAGCTGCCGCGTGCTCGGCCGCCAGGTGGAAGAAGCAACGCTCGATCTGATCGCCCGCCACGCCCGGCTGCTTGGTGCGCAGCGGCTGATCGGTGAATACATCCCCACCAGGAAGAACGGTATGGTGAAGGATCATTACGCGAAGTTGGGCTTTACGGTCATGGAGACGACGCCATCGGGTGGCAGCCGCGCCATGCTGGACCTGAAGCGCTTCGTCCCCACCCGAAGCTTCATCCACATCGAGGAAGGCTGAGCCGATGCCGACCGAGCCCGAAATCTACCGGGCACTCTCCGAAATTTTCCAGGACGTGTTCCAGCGCGAGGTCCCCTTGCGCCCTGACCTTACGGCGCGGGACGTGCAAGGCTGGGATTTATTCAAACAGATCGAGATCATCATGGCGGTCGAGGAGCGCCATGCCATCCGCCTGACAACGCGCGAGTTGGACAGCCTGCTATCGGTAGGCGATCTGGTCCGCGTCATAGCCGCCAAGCTCCCCGGCTAGCGCGCGTCCGTGTTCACTGGAAATGCGCCGCCTTGTCCACCTCTCCCGCTTGCGGGTCGCCGCGCGAAGCCCGGCGGGTGAGGGTGCCACGGCTCCCTAGCACAACACACACACACCGCGCCAACCGCCCCGTTAGATTGGCCGGCGTCGTAGCGGGTGACGGCGCGTCATGGCATGGCGTGCTCTCCGCATGCGAGAGCCGGCTCCCGTCATGCCCGACAACGGCCACGGCATGGCGGTGCGTGCGCCGGGAGGCGGTGTGATGCTGATCCGGCCGCGCTGGCGGGAGGAGGTCTTCTAGCCCGCATTTCTCACCGAATCAGGTGCATCGGGGCTCCGAATCAGCGAAAATCATCGTGCCAACAAAGTTTTTCGTGGAACGGAGGATTTCCCCGATGCAGACAGAGTGTAGCGCAGAGCTGTTCGCCTTTGCACCTGTAGAAGGCCGCGCAGTGGTGGCCGGCTTCGACGGCGGAACGCTGACCTCGGATGCCGGGGCGCTGCTGCTCGGCGCGACCGACCAGGTGATTGGCCTGACCCGGCGGTTTGCCGCGTGTTTCCAGGACGCCCGCAACCCAGCCTTCGTCGAGCACGATGTGGCGACCCTGGTCAGCCAGCGGATCATCGGCATCGCGCTCGGCTACGAAGACCTGATCGACCACGACCAGCTCCGCCACGATCCGGTGCTGGCGGTGCTGGCCGGCAAGCTGGAGGCGCGCCGGTCGGACTGCGCGCCGCTGGCCGGCAAATCGACGCTGAACCGGCTGGAGCTGGGCCAGCCGGAGCCCTCCCGCTATGCCAAGATCAGCGCCGATACGGCGTCGATCGAGCGGCTGTTCGTCGATATGTTCCTAGACGCGCATGCCGAACCGCCGAAGCAGATCATCCTCGATCTCGACGCCACCGATGATCCGCTGCACGGACATCAGGAAGGTCGGTTCTTCCACGGCTATTACGACTGCTACTGCTATCTGCCGCTTTACGTGTTCTGCGGCCGACACCTGCTGGCGGCGAAGCTGCGGCAGTCCGACATCGACGGCTCGGCCGGGGCGGTTGAGGAGGTATCACGGATCGTTGCCCAGATCCGGGCGCGCTGGCCGAAGACACGAATCCTGCTGCGGGCGGACTTTGGTTTCGCCCGCGAAGAACTGATGGCGTGGTGCGAGGCCAATCGGGCGGACTACCTGTTCGGCCTGGCGCGCAACGAGCGGCTGGTGGCGCAGATCAAAGCCGAGTTGACGGCGGCGCAGGCCGAGGCCAAGCAGACCGGCAAACCGGCGCGTCGCTTCAAGGATTTCCGCTGGTCCACGCTGAAGAGCTGGAGCCGCCGGCGGCGAGTGGTGGCGAAGGCCGAATGGACCCAGGACGAGGCCAATCCCCGCTTCGTGGTGACCTCGCTTAAGCGCGGCGAGGCGGCGGCGCGGTATCTCTACGAGACGATCTATTGTGCGCGCGGTGAGATGGAGAACCGGATCAAGGAGTGCCAGCTCGACCTGTTCGCCGATCGCACGTCCACGGCGACCATGCGAGCCAATCAGTTGCGCCTGTGGTTCGCCTCGCTGGCCTATGTACTGCTGTGCGCGCTGCGCCGGATCGGGCTGGCGGACACACAGTTTGCTGCTGCCACCTGCGGGACGATACGACTTAAACTGCTCAAATTGGGGGCGTTGGTGCGGATCAGCGTGCGGCGGGTCAAGGTAGCGATGGCTTCGGCCTGTCCCTACCAGGGCGAGTTCGCTGCCGCTCACGCCGCGCTTACCGCGGCGGCTGCTGCCGCCTGATACGAAGCAGACAGCGCATAGTCCGATACGCTCTCCCGTGCAACGCTGCCTGGTGCGGCGCGACGCGGCGCGCGCGCAAAATCAGTCGCTACGCGGCTACACGATCGGCAGCGGGCAAATTGGCCGGGAGCACGATTACGTTACGGCACCAGTTCGATTTTGCCTGGAGTTTGTGAGAAATGCGGGCTAGACGTGGCAGCTCGTCGGCCATCAGCGGATGCTGGTCCTGCGGCAGGTGCTCGTGGCAGTATTTCGGCACCGTGATGTCGAGTGCGTCGGCGAGCTGTGGACCGTGGCCATGCCGGCCTTGCATTTTTGTGACCTGGCAAGGTAGGCGACGTTATCTGCTGGTACGCGGAACTGTGGCGGGTCGAGCGGACTTCGATCATGCTCGGAAGGGCCCCCGCTGCGCCAGGGGCAGAAGGAGCGGTTCAGGGTGACAGCGGCGGGAGTTTGTGCTGGTGGCGGCGCATGCGGAGGGGCGGCCCCGTGGCCGACGCGGGTATCGTGACACCGGTGCCCCCGGCGACTGATCGCGAGCGTGACGATTTGGCAAGGCTGGCAAGGACCGAATATCCCGACAGCGCAAACCCCGACCTGCTCTCCCGCATTCCGACGAATGCGCTGACTATTCTTGATATCGGCTGCGGCACTGGGGCCTTGGGTGGTGCGTACCGGCCGTTGAACCCGCGTGCGCGATTGCTTGGGATCGAGCGCGATCCGAACGCGGCGGCTGTTGCTCGGCAGCGGCTGGACGCAGTCTCCTGTGTGGACGTAGAGCAGAATCCGCTGCCGTTCGAGTTTCCGGACGGCATCGATTGCCTGATCTACGGTGACGTTCTGCAGCAGTTGCGCGATCCGTGGACTGTGCTGAGGTGCCAGCTTAACGCCCTAAATCCGGGAGGAACGGTCCTGATCTGCGTTGCTAACGTCGAGCACTGGAGCATGGTAGCTCGGCTGTTTCGTGGAACCTGGGATTACGAGCGCGCCGGACTTCTGGATGTGCGCCATCTTCGTTGGTTTAGTCTACGGAACGTCCTTCGGGAGCTAGTCGATGTCGGCCTCGTCGTCGAGGAGGTGCACCCGCGCGTCTTTGTGCCGGAGCAAGGACAGCAGTTTGTTCAGGCGTTCGCCCCGGCGTTGCAGAACCTTGGAATTGATTTAGGCGGATACGTGTCACGCGCGATGCCACTGCAATATGTCGTATGTGGGCGTCGCGCAGGTACCGATACTGCAGCTGCCTCAGCGGCGGAACTCGCGAAAGACCACTCCTGGGCAGGAAATGCCGACCGCGTCGATCGTCCAAATTTGGATGAAGAAGTACAGATCGACATCGAAGCATCGCGTCCGGAACCGGATGAGGAACTGACCCTTGCGAAGTTGCTGATGAATTTAGAAAGCCTGGGCGATAACTGCGAATTCGGTCTGGTACAGCGGCAGGCTGGCGCGGAACCGCTCGGGTTGCTCAGATTTGCAAGTCCTCACGTGCCGATAGAGGTGCGGCTTCGAACAGTGGTGGATGCGCTGGAGCGCCAATTCAGTGGGCTCGGCAGTCTCGATACTGTGCACTTGAAACTGGAGGGTAAACCCGAGCGTCGCGAATTTCTGGTGCACGAGAGCGCGTATCAGCTCTTGCACCACACCTTTGTGCATGAAGGCGAGGTCGATCCGGAGGAGTTTCGCGGCAAGGAGGCACGCCGGCTGGTCTTTCTTCGTGACAAGCTGTTGGCCGACCTTGCCGCCGGCGAGAAGCTGTGGGTCTGGAAGTCGAATCTTCCTCTCTCCTACGATGATATCAGGCCGCTGCTCGATGTCCTGCGGCGGCTTGGGCCGAACAGCCTACTTTGGGTTGTCCTCGCCGATCCGGAACATCCGCCCGGCACTGTGGAGCGTGTTGAAGATGATCTGCTGAAAGGCTACGTGGATCGTTTTGCGCCATATGACGACGCTCCGAATATTTCGTTCGAGAGTTGGTACGCGGTCAGCCGCGCGGCTTATGCGTTTTGGAACAATCCGAAGACCCATGACCAAAGCAGGGCGGACCGCGAGGTCGGCGGTACCGGAGGCAGCCTCAGAGTGAGTGGTCTGGAGCCTGTGATCGTGCCTTCAGGGGCCGAGCGGCGATCTGCGGTCGGTATAGAGCCGGTTGCCCCATTGGCAAATGGAGGCCGAGGTCAGGATGTGCGAGACACTCCCCTGAGCCAGGACGCTAATCTTGAAGTCAAGAGACCGGAGCCGAAGGCTGTGATCCGGTGCGAATCACCGTCCGAGACGACTTATCGTGTCCCCACAGCAGATTTGTTGGAGGGCCACGCCATGTCCGGGAGTGCGGATCGCGACAGTGACGCCTCGGCGACAATACCGCCGTCGGGCATCCAGGTCATCGAGCTCACGCGCCGGGTGACTCGGTCTCCGCAAAGGCCACCGGCGTGCGACGCCGGCTCTGCCGTATCTGCCGACCTGCCCGCAACGAAGGTGACGGTGACCGGCTCGCCGTCGACGCCGCTTGCGGCGTGCCTGCGGGATGCGTTCGCCAGGGCCATGGCAGGGGAGGGCGATCTCGATCCGAGGGCGCTGTCGATCCCCGGCATGTCGGGGCGGAAGTTCCGCCTGTTCCTGCACAATCTTATCGGCTCCGTCGACAAAGCTCGCTATCTTGAGACCGGCGTGTTCCAGGGGGCGACGTTCTGCTCAGCTATCGCAAGGAAAGCCGTTAATGCGACCGCGATCGACAATTGGTCGGAATACGGTGGCCCTGCGAACGCGTTCTATAAGCATCTCAGCGAATTCTGGGACCCGAGGGCATCGGTAACGGTACTCAACCGAGATTTTCGCCAGGTCGAGTATGGCCACATCGGCAAGTTCAATGTCCATCTGTTCGACGGCCCCCATCAGTACCAGGACCAATATGACGGAGCGCGCCTTGTGATTGACGCTCTCGATGTCACCGCCATCTTTATAGTCGATGACTGGAACTGGGAGCAAGTGCGTAGTGGCACCTGTAGCGGTCTCGTCGATACCGGCGCTCGCATAGAGTTTGCGATCGAGTTGCGGACCACACTCGACGGCTCGTTTCCGACGGTACACTCCACCAAGAGCGATTGGCACAATGGCGTGTTTATGGGCGTGATCAGAAAGAGCTAGGTCCCCGATCAGGCATAGGATGTACCGCGCGAAAGGATAACGTCTTGAACACCGAAGCCGGCGCCGCTTTTGAGGTCTGCCCTGACCTGCAAGGCGAGAACTACCTGAGTGTCCTACAGAGAATTCATTCGGTGCTGCGGCCGAAAACGTACCTTGAAATCGGTAGCAGGGCGGGTGATTTGCTCGGACTAGCGGAGTGCGCCTCGATCGCAGTGGATCCGGAATTTCTTCTTGGGCCCGCCTTTGCTGGCCGCAAGCCTTCCTGCTGTCTGTACCAGATGACGAGTGATCGATTCTTCGATACCTGTGACCCAAGGACGATACTTGGCCGCGAAATCGATTTCGCGTTTCTCGACGGAATGCATCTCGCGGAGTTCTTGCTGCGAGATTTCATAAATACCGAGCGCGCATGCAGGAAGAACTCTATCGTCGGCATTCATGACTGTATCCCAGTGGACGCCGCGATCACGCGTCGCATCGCAGTGGACTTCGCTGTCAGCGCAGCATCGCAGCATCCGCATTGGTGGACCGGTGACATTTGGAAGGTCATAGTGATTCTAAAGAAATTCCGCCCGGATCTTGCGATCTATGCGATAGATGCGTCCCCAACAGGGTTGATGCTGATCACTAACCTTGATCCAGTCTTAGGGGTCCTTACGAATCACTATGATACAATCCTGTCGTCCTTCCGAGTACTTGACATAGCCAAAGTCGGTCTCAAGAATTATATCGAGTCATTAGGTGTGATCCCGAGCAGGAACCTCCGTACTATTGAGGATTTCGGCCAGTATTTCTGGCTGTAGCCACAAAGGTATCCGCCATGCGCAAACTCTTTCGCCGGACAATGATGAGGCGTTTGGCCTCCTTGTTCACGGTCTTGTGGTCGCACCCTCTTCGCGCGGACTCGCTCGACAACGAGATCGTCCCTACCGGTGTAACGCCAACACCGCCGCAAAGCCGGGAGGTTGGGATCAATTACACGCTGTGGCACTATGCCAAGAATGGCCCAGAATGGAAGACCTCGTGGGGTGAGCCGGAACTTGGCTACTATGCCTCGGGCGACCGATCCTTGATCCGGCAGCACGCGGTGTGGCTGGCGCACGCCGGGGTCGACTTCATCCTTCTGGACTGGTCGAACCAGATCGGCGCCGATGGTCGTACGCGGAAGGGCCTCGTTTGGCAGCTCTCCATTGAAGACGCGACGCGCACGTTGTTCGACGAGTACGCGACCTTGCCGGCTCGTCCGAAGATCGCCATGCTACTTGGGACGCCAAAGGATCCGACCGCAATCACCGACGGACGACTACAGGCCAAGGTTGACCAGGTGCATTCCGAATTCGTGGAGAACCCAGCATATGGCGGCCTACTGCTAAACTATCTCGGCAAGCCGCTGCTTGTTGTGTATGTAGACACGCCCTCACCATACCAGCACAGCGCCCCGCCCTGGTCCGACGCACGCTTTACCGTGCGCTTTATGACCGGCTTTTTGAGCCAGCAGCCGTCCTTGCTCGGGCCGGGACGGGTGAGCCAGTACGGCTACTGGTCCTGGGAGGATCGCGGGTCGCCAACCTTTCCGGTGGTCCGCGGGCATCCCGAAGTGATGACGGTTGTTGCAGCATGGCGGCCCGCACGAGGCGGCATTCCGGCGCGAGGACGCGAGGGAGGTGCGACCTTCCGAGCGGAATGGGCGCTGGCTCGGCGCCTCGGACCGCGCTTCGTGCTCGTCTCTGACTTCAACGAATGGCGCCGCGGGGAGCAACCGAGTGCCGAGATTAGCAAGGATGTCGAACCATCAGTGCAGTTCGGTCATTTGTATCTTGATATTCTCGGGGAGCAGGCGAAGCTATTCAAGGCTGGGTCGTAAGTTATGGCCTCGGCCGTCGTCGACGAGCCGATCGGGAGCGAAATCCTAGCGCTCAATTCGCCGGATTTTCTTGTTGAATACCCATTTATTCACCGTAAGGAGCTGATCCCCGCGGAGTGGCTTGCAGTACTAGATCCGACCTGGAGAGCCGGAACAATCTCTGGCCGCAAGATTAGGTTGTTCGAATTGCGTGACGTGTTCGTTGCCTTCGAGGGCCTCGTCTTCAACAAGGACTTGGACGTCTATCGTGCAAGTGTGACTGGCCACTCCCCGGCCGAGATTGAACTTTCGGTCGGGCGCATCCGTGAACGGATGCGGGACGGCTCGCTGCCGGTCCACCTAGGACGGGCGGTACTGTGCAGCAAGCGCGGCGCCACCAATTACGGGCACTTCCTTGTGGAGATGCTTCCTAAGGCGTTCCTCGTTGGACAGCGCTTCCACAACACCACATTTCACTATATCGTTCCTGGTGATCGGGGGCGGTTAGGGAACGCCATAACGGAGTCATTTCGAATGCTGGGTATCGATGGGGGACATCTCGTAAAGTGCAGCCAGGAGCCGGCCTTCTTCGAGGAGGTAATCCTGGTGGACGGCCTTACCCAGCACGGCCAGTACATGTCACCGGTCGTGGTTGAATGCTTCGACCATTTGGCATCGATGATCGAGCCGGAGCCCGGGGACCGGATCTATGTGTCGCGCAGGAGCGCGCATTTCCGCAAGTTGCGTAACGAGGAGGAGCTCGCACCGGTATTTAGGGAATGTGGATACCGCACCGTTGATCCTGGCGTGCTGCCTTTCCCGGCGCAAATCGCAGCTTTCCGTGGAGCGCGCTCGATAATCGGGGTCGACGGCGCCGGGATGGCCAATATCTGCTTTGCACAGCCGGGTGCAATGGTAACTTGTCTGACGCCCGCGAGCATGCCCGAGACGTTCTACTGGTTTATCTGCACGCACAAGCGGCACCGGTTCCGCGACATCCGCTGCGCTGAACTAGACGCCGGGCTGCCAGGATGGCCACGCTGGACTAGCGACATCGCGGTCGATGCCGCGGAGATGGCGGGTTGGTTGCGTGTTTAACTTTGCTGACAAGGCAGGGATTAGTGGCCGATCCTAGGCGAGTGCCCCAGAACGGACCGCCAGACCGATATAGCTTCTGGTGGGAGGTGGTGGAGCCGATCAATGGATGGCTCCACAGGCCCGCTGCGATCCACACGATGGACATGCTCGAGTGCCAGGAGCTGTTGGGGGTGACCGGCTCGCTGTTCGAGATCGGAGTCTTTGCAGGGAAGTATTTCTCCATCCTGGTGCGCCACGCCTGCCGAGCCCAACAGGCGGTCGTCGGCATCGATCCGTTCGAGCTCGTCGACAGGGAGGTCACCCAGAAGAACATTGAGCCCGCGGTCATCGGCGATGGGTCTAACGTCAAGCTATGCCGAGGTTATTCGAACGAAGTAGATGCGGCGCAACTGCTCGCTCTCCTCGGATCGTACGCAAGGTTCATCAGCATTGATGGCTCTCACGAGAAGCCGGATGTTTACTATGATCTAGGTTTAGCAGAGCAACTTGTTGGACCCGGCGGGATCGTCGCGGTCGATGACTTCCTGAATTACGTAACGCCAGGCGTAAGTGAAGCCGTCTTCATGTTCTATTCGATACCCCGTCGGCTGGTGCCGTTCGTGTTCATCAAGAACAAGCTGTTCCTGACATTCCGGCAATGGGCACACCGCTACAAAGCGATGCTTGAAGACAAGCTCATGAAGGACGATGTCGAGGAACACAGCGGCTTCTTCCGACAGAGGCTCGGGATAGACCGCGCGTTGGTTGAACAGCGGCTTTGGGGCAGCTCGCTCCTGCTAGTCCCATGACCAGGGGGCGCCATATGGTGGCGCGATCGTAACGATGGAATCGCGCGACCTTTCCAACTTCGGCATCATCCAGAGAGGACCTGCTCCTGCGTCCGGCGCAACTCCCCGGACTTTCATAATAAGTGGGCTCGGCCGGTCAGGGACCAGTATGGTAGCGGCCATTCTGGCGGGGTTCGGCGTGCTTTCCCGCGACCATTCATACGATGTAACGCTCGAGGACCGCGAATTCCTGCATCTTCTCACCACCAAGGACACACGGGGGCTTGCCGCCGCCATTACCGCGCGCAATCGGGCCAGCCGAGTCTGGGCGTTCAAAGTGCCCTCGATCCACGGCTATCTGGAACATGGAGAGCTGCGCCAATTCCGTAATCCGCACCTGCTGATCGTCGTGCGGGATCTTGTTTCCACCGCATTCCGCCACGCGGTTTCCGAGTATATGGACGCTGCAGAGTTGTTCTTCGAAGCGGCGCGGGGTCAGCACGATCTGATATGTTTTCTGGAGGCCACCGCCTGCCCGACACTCCTGATTAGCTACGAGAAGGGTGTCCGCCACCCGGAAAAGCTTATACCTGCACTTGGCCGATTCTGTGCGATCCCGATCGACGACCCCGGCGTGCAGAGGCTTGCGGAGTTGATCCGGCCCGAAAGCGAGGACTATATCCACGCCGCAAGCCGCCGCTTTGAGGGGAATATCGATGGGGTATTCGGCGGCACGCTAGTCGGATGGTGCCGGGAGGTAGGTGAAAGCCACGCGCTCCCGCTCGACGTGCTGGTCGATGGTGTGCCGGCATGCCAGGTGACAGCCGACCAGCACCGCACAGATCTCCAGGCGGCGGGAATCGGCGACGGTCGCCACGGCTTCGCGGCGAACATCGCGGCGCTCGGCATCTCGCCGGAGGCGGTCCTGACAGTCAGGATCAGTGGGCGCACCTTTGAACTGCCGGGTAGCCGTCAGCCAGTTAGATCTTTGGAACGTTGATCGCGCGCTTACGTGCCAGCATATCGGGTGACCGTCCGCTGAAGTGCCACCGATCTCCCCCAACCGCACTTATTTCTCCGTTGAGGTAGCCTTCAGCAGGTTGGCGATATCGGTTCGTAATCCGCCGACCTCTATGTAGATGCTTCGCAAAGCAGCTACCTGCTGTTCGGAATGCTGCCTGATCAACTCAAGTCTATGCAACATCGCTTCGAGCAGGCTCCTTAGCTCGTCGTCTGATCTGCCCTCCGGTCGCCTTACCACAACGCCTCCTCCATGCTTTTGGGCCTGCACTGATCATACCATCGCTCGGCCGCCGCAGAAGCGTCGTCACCCCACGGTCTAGATCCCGAACTAAGCGCCAGCCTTGCCTGATCACCCATCTCGCCAACGTCGCCTCGGTGCTGAAGCTCGGCGCCCGGTGGTTCCTGGTCATTGCCGACCGGCGCTTCAGCGCTGCGCACTACCTGCCCGATTCGACGCTGGCGGACGCGCTAGAGGCGTTTGCCATCCGACGCAGTCGTCACGTGGCTCGCAACCTGATCGCCAGTCGGCTGATGGCGACGCATGACGATGCGGCGAGGCATTGGGCTGGTCTCCACGGCCCCCGGACCCACGACGGCCCCCGGCCGACGATCCGTTGCGGGAGAAGATCGTAACGCTGCTGGACTCGCTTCGCGCCGGCGCCCCCGAGGGCGCGACGCCGGCCTTGCATTTCACCCCCGAAAGTCTTCAATACCTGATCGAGACGTTGGCGGAGCTCGGCATGTCACCGTCTCGGATCGAGCGGCTTTATTGGACAGTTAGCCCTGAAGGTGTTCTATAGCGTGCTGCGCGTGGCCGCCTGACGGACGGGCCGCGTGACGCCCGGTCTCAGGATGGCATCGTGGACGACACGTCAACGAAAAATCTGCGGCTCTTGTTCGAGGAGGCTTGGTACCTTGAACGGTATCCCGACGTCTCCGCCTCCGGCATGGACCCGCTGGAGCACTACATCCAGTTCGGCGCCGCCGAGGGTCGGAATCCCAATCGTTACTTCGATTCCGCGTGGTATCGGGAGCACTATACCGACGTAGCACGTTCCGGCCTCGACCCGCTGCTGCACTATATGCAGGACGGTGCGAGGGAACTGCGCAACCCGCATCCCCACTTCGACGCGGCGTGGTACGCCGAGCAGCATCTCGAGGCCGCCGCCAATCCGCTAGTCTATCACATGGTCTTCGGTCGCCAGCGTGGTTGGCCGACCGAGCGGCCGATCCGCATTGCCGATTATCTGCCGTCCGAGGATCAGCCGCCGGCCTACCCACCCAACCTTGTCGTGGATATCGTTGTTCCCGTCTATCGCGGGCTGGCAGAAACGCGGCGGTGTCTTCAGTCGGTGCTAGCCGATCCCGACCGGCCTCCGGGGCGCGCGATCGTCATCGATGACGCCTCGCCCGAGCCGAAGCTCTCGGCATGGCTCGAGGGGCTGAAACAGAGCGGGCGCATCCTGCTGATTCGCAACCGGCGCAACCAAGGCTTCGTCGCTTCAGTCAATGCCGGCATGCAAGCTGCCGGCGAGCATGACGTTGCCCTGCTCAACAGCGACACGGAAGTGCCGCGCGGGTGGCTGGCCCGGCTGGCCGGCCACGCTTATGCGGTGCCGCAGGTCGCCTCTGTCTCGCCGTTCTCCAACAACGCCACGCTCTGCAGCTATCCCGCTGTTGCTGGCGGGCCGCCGGCATTCGGCCTGGCCGTCGATGCGCTCGACGAGACGTGCCGCACCGCGAATGGTGGGCGGCGGGTGGAGGTCCCGACCACAGTCGGGTTCTGCATGTATATCCGCCGCGCGGCGCTCAGAGATGTCGGCCCGTTCGACGCTGAGGCCTTCGGCCGCGGCTACGGCGAGGAGAACGATTTTTGCCTGCGTGCCACCAAGCGCGGCTGGCGCCACCTGTTGGCCTGCGACACCTTCGTCTATCACGCGGGAAAGGTCAGTTTCCGTGCCGACGCGAACCGTCACCACGACCGCAATCAGGCAGTGCTCGCCCGCCGCTGGCCCGACTATCCGCGGATTATCGAGCAACACGTGCGCCGGGACGAAGCCGGCCCCGCGCGCTTCGCCGTCACCTCGACACTGTTCCGCCGAGCCGGACGCCCGGTGATCCTGCTGGTCTCACATGCGCTCGGCGGCGGGGTGCGCCGACATATCAACGAGCTTGTCGAACGGCTCGGGACGCGTGCGGATTTCCTGCTGCTGGAGTTCACCGCGCGGGGCACTGAGATCTCGGTGCCGGCGCTGCCGGGACATTCGCCGGCCGTGCTGCCACCGGAACGGATCGACGATATCGTAACGCTGCTGGCTTCGGCCGGTGTCAGCCGGGCGCACATCCACCACCTGCTGGGAATGGACGCAGACTTGCGCGGGCTGATTCACCGGCTAGACGTGCCGTTCGACCTGACTGTGCACGATTATTATGCGCTCTGTCCGCAGGTAAACCTATTGCCGTGGCTAGAGGCGCACTATTGCGGCGAGCCGGGTCCTGCGGGGTGCGACGCCTGCATCGCCGGCCGGCCGAGCCACGGCGCGCGCGACATCACCTCCTGGCGTCTCCAGCACGGCTGGCTGTTCCTGGAAGCCGAGCGGGTGCTGTGTCCGAGTGAGGACGTGCGAGCCAGGCTGGCGCGATATGGCTGCGCCTCTCGCGCGGTGGTCGCGCCGCACCAACCGGTTGCCGCTAGCGTCTGGCCGCTCGCCCGGCCGCGTCTCGCCCGAGGCGAGAAGTTGCGAGTGGCACTGATCGGCGTGCTGGCGCAGCAGAAGGGCGCCGCGACGGTGGCGGCGGTGGTTGAGGCGGCTGATCCCGCAGCGTTCTCCTTCCACCTGATCGGCTACCCGGAGCAGGAGCTGCCAGCATCCCTGCGGCGTCTGCTGACGGTCACCGGCGAGTACCGCGAGGTCGGCCTGCCGGCTTTGATCGCGAAGACGAACCCACATGTGGCGTGGTTTCCGGCGCAATGGCCGGAGACTTACAGCTTCACGCTGAGCGCGGCGATCGAGGCGGGGTTGCCGATCGTCGCCAGCCGCATTGGCGCGTTCCCCGAGCGGCTGGAGGGTCGGCCGAATACGTGGCTGGTGGATCCTGTCGCGCCGAGCAGCCAATGGCTGGATGCCTTCGCCACGGCGCGGCAGGCGTTGCTGAACCGAGCCAAGCCAGCTTCCGTGACGCGTGCCGCCGTGGCGGATTTCTATGCTGACAGCTATCTGCGCCCAATCCTGACGCGACGTGTTGCCGGCTCGATCGATCTCCGGCGCCCCGGCCGCACTAGCGTGGTGCTGATCCCGGAGCGGTTCAGCACCGGCCCGCTGACGCCGTGCGCCTACATCCGGCTATTGCAGCCATTCGATCACCTCGCCGGTCCCGCCGGGCTCGACATCGTGCTCGCGGATGCCGCCGAGGCGATGCGTTATCGGGCCGACTCCATCGTCACTCAGCGGCATGCAGTGGATAGCTCCGCCGCCGCCGAAGCGTTGGGCCGGCACTGTCGCGAGCACGACATCGCGCTGCTCTATGACCTGGATGACGATCTGCTCGACATCCCGCGCGAACATCCGGATGCGACTGAGCTGCGCCCGCGGGCGCGCGCGGTAGAACGCCTGCTTCGCACCGCCACCGCTGTCTGGGTCTCAACACAGCGGCTGAAGGAGCGGCTCGCGCGGATGGGCGTCGGCGCCGCGGTGGTGCCTAATGCGCTCGACGAGCGGTTGTGGGCCGAACCACCGACGATACGGGCCACGCGTACGGGGCCGGTCCGTATCCTGTTCATGGGCACGGCAACTCATGACGCCGATTTCGCGCTGGTCGAGACCGCGCTCGCCCGGTTGCACCAGACGTTCCCCGGCCGTATCAGCTTTGAGATGATCGGCGTGAGCACGCGGCATGATCTGCCCGAATGGGTCCACCGCGTGCCGCTGGCGATCAGCAGCAATCTGTCTTACCCGGGCTTCGTCAATTGGATGGCGCAGCAGCCGGCCTGGGACATCGGGATCGCGCCGCTGGCCGATACGCCGTTCAACCGCGGCAAATCCGCGATCAAGGCGATGGATTATGGCGCGCTTGGGCTCGCGGTTGTTGCGTCCAATGTCGCCGCCTATGGCGACACGCTGACCGACGGCATTATCGGTCTGCTGGTCACGAACACGGGGTCCGCCTGGTTCGATGCGCTCAGCCGTCTGGTGCGCGATCCGGCGCTGCGACTTGGGCTGGCACGGGGTGCGCGGGCGGCTTTTGCGGAGCGGTGGACCTTGGCCGCCCAGACCGAACTGCGACAGGCTGCGTGGGGGGACGTTGTTGCCAGCAAGCCGGTGCGACAGCAGGGGACGCCCGAAGTCCATAGCGGCAACGCAAGCGGCAAGGGCAAAACCGCCAATAGCGAAGCCGCGATGACAAATTCCGCTGTCCCGATCATTGTGTCGAATAGACCTGGGTCCACAACCCGTGGCGGCGATCTGATTCCGGGCGCGGACGATCAACATCGCCCTTACAGAAAAAGGCCGTCCCAAAGAATGGCCCGCCGGTAATCACGGTACTCTAGTCCCCAGAATCGTTGAAGCGCGACACGGGAAGGACGCTAACCCGACGGCCGATCCAGAGCCTTTCGGCCCATCGGTCGTGACTCGCGGTTCATTGGCAAAGGGAGACATTTAATGAGCAAGGGACCAGGGCGGGTCGAGCGCGCCATTCTGGAATATCTGCGCAACCCGAAGAGATGGAATCTGGTGACGTCGACTGAGTTGTGTACGGCGGTTTTCGGAGTGACGAAGACGGCCGTCACCAGATCGCAGCGACGCTCGGTGCGGCGTGCTCTGGCGCGGGTGATGGAGCGTGATCCGGAATTGAAGTGGGACCGCTCTCTGCAACGAAAGATTTGCGCCTTCGACCTCTCTGACCTCTCGTCTGTAGGCCGGTCAGACCAGCACCGAGGCGCCGAACCGTTGTTTTGCAGCGACAGCCCGAACCACCGAAGCCGAAGACCAAGACCAAACCGCAGCGGGTCAATGAGCCGATCTGGGCTTATAAGACCCCGCTCAAGGGAGGACTGATCTGGCGCCGGGCAACGATTACATCGCGCGGCGGATCGTCACCCGACCGCGTGACGATCGACTTCAATGGACGCAAGCTGCAAGCCCACGAGCATAATGGTCATATTTATTATTTCCCGCGAGTTCGGATTTTCTGGAAAGATTCTCGTTTGCCACAACCATCGCAAAGCAGAGGTGGAAAAGGAAGAGCGTGACTTTCGGCGTAAACTCGCCGATCAATATGGCTTCGTCGGTGGCAGGGTATCGTCCGAAGCCCTAGCGATGCTGGGCCTTTCGCGCCCGTTCACGCGGGCGGACGTGCTGCGCGCCTTCCGCGCCAAGTCGTTGAAAGCGCATCCCGACCAGGGCGGCGAAAGCGACTTCTTCCGTGCGCTGATGATGGCGCGCGAGAGTGCGCTTGCTGACGCCGACGACGATAAACCTGAATCGCAACCACCTTCACCAGCTTCACACCGCAAGCATGCTGGCCGCTCACACGCCAAGCGCAGCACTGCGGTCGTGCCTGTCGATTGCTGACAGAATGGCTGTTATCGGGACCCAGCCCCCATCTCTCTGCCGCACATGCTGACCAAGCACCCCAACATCGTCATCGCGACACCGCCCAAGCGAAGCCGGCGCAAATAGGCGAAGGCCGCGCCGATCCTGACCAGCCGCATCGCCGATCACAGCAAGCCTCTGCCGCCGCACGACCCTGAGCAAGCTCGCGGCTGCGGATCGGCTCTGGCAGGACCTTGTGCGCAGCGTGAACCAAACCGCGCCGGCTCAGCCCGCTCCGGGCCGGAAGAACAACCGCACAAGGTCCAGGCAGTAAGAATCGCAACGGTTCTGTATCTGCGCCTCGTCGCGCTTCGGACAATCGCCCACCTGGGCGCGCATCACCTCGCCCATCGCCGCGCTCGGCCCGTGCTCGGCCAGGAGCCGGGCGACACTGAGCCGGCCCGCGCGCTCGCACCGCCCACAGCGAACTTCGATCATCGCCGCACCACGCTCGGCGACCTCGCTGAGCAGGATCACGTCATGCGCCATGCGTTGCCGGGATTGGCACTTATCGGCAGCAATCAGCCCCGCTCCAGCTTGTGGAACAGTCGCGCCAGTCGTGACAATAGGGGTCGCACCTGTCCTCTATCTACCGCGCATCGCGCTTCGGGCAGTCGCCCACCTTGGGCGCGCATCATGTCGCCCATCGCTGCGTTCGGTCCGTGCTCTGCCAGCAGCCGCGCCGTGCGCAGCCGAGACCGACGCGATCACAGCGTCCGCAGCGGGACTTCGATCATCTCCGTCCGCGCGGCGACCTCGCCCAGTAGGATCACGTCCTTCGCCATCACGTGACGTTCGCTCAGGGCGAACGTGCGCCCGTTCACACGCGCCAAGCCGGTGCGCACACCGTTGCCGGCGCATCTGCCGCGCGAGCGGCAGCGTGCGCGTGAGTGTCGACGAAGGAGTGAGCGTGGCGGCACTCCGCCGCGTGCTGTCGGTGTTGCGCGGATGATGGGTCTAGAAGGAGTCAAGCCGACGCCTTAAATCTGCGCCCGGATCGTCGCATCCCCAGAGATACGACGGAGGCTTCTCGGGTCATGCTTGCCATTATCTTTCCGGTTTTGTTTCCGCTCCGCCTAATCGGGCTTGGCGCCTTGTGCATCATAGCTCGTCACAGACTCAACCGGGATGAGAAACCTTCCATTGGTCGAGGAACCCTGCTGATGGCCCTCACGAAGTTCCCTACGCGATCCCGTGTAAATCAGATCGAAAACCATTAGATTCCGAAGGCGATCAGGGACCGCTTTTCGCGGCGGCGCTTAAGACCGTGTCCGCCCGGCCACCTCGCCCAGCAGGATCACGTTCTTCGCCATCGCTTTCACGTTCGCTCATGTCGCGCTTGCGGCCGATCCGGCTCTATCGCGACGAGAATCGCGATTTCAGCAGGAACAGTCTGGCAACTCCGCCCGGGTCGGGGCATGCTGCCCACATTGACGACGGAGGCAGCAATGGCAGGGGGAACCTCATGGCGTTCGGCGACAAACTCGTGAGCCTGTCGGATGGTTCGTGGACCTACATCAACAATCCACGCGCCGGGGCTTACACGCGGGCGCTCAAGCGGGCAGCGACGCGCGATGCGGTGCAGCCGCCCGAGCTTGATCCGCCACTCAAGGCGCGCGGTTCCACGATGGGCAACGCCGAAGCGGAATCGACGCCGGGCGAACTGGCACCTTCGAGGGCATCTGCTTCGTCATGGTCGGGGACGGCCGGAGCTACGTATATCGCGTCAGGAACGACGCCGATCTCGATCTCGGCGAGACCGATGCGCTGCACACCGCGCGCACCAGAACCATCGCCGGCAACTCGAACGCCGACGCCAAACGGCGACGGGCGATCAACCAGCGCAGCTTCGATGCGATCGCCGCCGGTCCGCGTGACCTCGAAGACGGACCTCGAGGCGCTGCGCCGCTGCCGCTCCTCCAGGCTGCTTACGTGCCGGTAGACGTGATCGACCGGCCGGGCAGGTTCTGCCGGCGAGATACCGGCTGGCGGGCGTTGTTGCAGTCATACGCACCGCATCTGTGAGACAGGACTTCGACCTTAGCGCTGCCTTGCTCGAACATGCAGGCGGCATTGTGCAAGCACGGCAAGCCGTCGCGGCCGCGATCGCGAATGGTGGCGCAGACGGACTGACGTTGCGCCATGCAGCGTGGCTGGCGGGTGCTGCTCGCGACGTGGCAACGGCAACGGCGTTGCTTCGGCGCGCCGCGCGGCTGCCAGGTGACGCAGGTGAGTCATGGTTTGCGCTCGGCCTGCTACGGCTCGGCAGTGGCGATAGTGAGAGCGCGCGTCGGGCTTTCATCGCTGCGGCACGGGCGCGAGCAGCGCCGGGAAAACCTAGGCACCACGCGGCAAGCTGGCTGAGAGGGCGACCGTCGGCCGCAAACCGTTATGAGGCGCTGGGCGTGTTCTATGACATGTTCAGCGACGCGTTCACCTGCTTTGCGATCGTGCAGCAGGTGCGTCCGCCCGAACGGCAGCACTACAGCTTTTGTTTCGATCGTGCGATGGCCTACCTCGGGCGTTCGGAGGTTGCCGATCGCATCCTCGAGGCTGATCAGCGCCTCAACGGCGAAACCTACTGGTATCATGTCAACATGGGCCATCGGGCGTGGCTCCGCGGAGAGCGTGATGCAGCCGATGGCCACTATCTCGCGGCTCGTGCCGACGCGACGCGAGACCGCGTGACGCCATATCACTACAATTGCGGAACGCTCGTATGGCTTTCCCGTGCGCAAGCGGAAGCGCTGCTCGCAAAGGCTCCAAACGACCAACCGGAGCGGGGGTGGAAGTGGTTCCAGCTGCCTCCCGGTGAGGCTCCCGCGGGCGCACTCGTTGTCGGGTTCGATCCTAAATACTTTGTGTTCTTTCCAAAGTTCCTGCTGTCTGCGGTCACTGCATACGAGCACAGCGGGACGACGACTCCGTTTGGAGTGCATTGTCACGTTGCCGATGCCGCACAAGGCCACATAGAGTTTCTATCGCACGCTGCCTTGCGGATTGCTAAGCTTAGGCCGGAGTTTCGGCTCTCTTTCAGCGTCGGCGAGGCAGCCGCGCGCGACGCGGGATATTACACCTGCTTGCGGTTCCTGGCGCTCCCCGGTGTCTTCCGACTGTTACGATGTAGTGTCATTGCAATGGATGTCGACTCCGAGTTGCTGCCGGCATTCTTCGAGACTTGGCCTCAGATAGCCAAGCACGATTTAGGCTTGCGCATGTACAGTTTCGACGATTCCGGTCGCCAGATCGGAGGCGAACCGTGGTCCATTGGTGCGCATCCGACCTATGTTGCTTACGACCTGGCAGGCATCCGGTTCGCCAATTTCGTTCGGGATTATATCCATGCTGCCTACGACCCATCGTTGGTGACCAACTGGACCATCGATCAGTGTGCCCTCGCGCGAGGATACGACCTGCTTGTGCGCGGTAGGGTTGGTGACAAGGTATTCAATTTCGCGCGCGGCACCTGTCTGTACCGATTACCAAATGATTATGGCGGAAAGCAGGCGTATCTCGATGCTGATCCTGTCACGCCCGCAAGCTTCTTCGATCGCCTTGCCGCGAGGTGATTGGCGCGTCCGACACAACGCACTGGCGCGCCAAGCCCACTATCGGAAACGCCCCAAACACGCAACCGGTAGGCACTTTGCTGCCGTGACGAGCCATCGCGGCGACTTCGCGCTTGGCACGCTGCGACGGATTTACCGCGATGCCGGCTGGCGCTGGCCGATCTTCACCAACGGCGACGGGTAAATGCGCTCGATGGAGTTCTCGTCCCCAACTTCCCAAAAGTGATGGGGTGGACGGGTGCGTCGGGAGACCGGCAGGAGGTTCGAGGTGCAAGTCCTCTACGGTGAAGGCGTAGTCTGCGCTGCGCACCCATATGGCGGAATTCGGCATCATCGCCCCTCAGGGTCTTCGGCACGTCGAGACCCTGACGATGCAAATTGCTCATGAACAGGAGCGGCTTCCGGAGCTTGTACGCTCGATCCTGCGGATGATCGTGGACCAGTTATACCAGCCGCCCTGTTCGATGACTGGTTTGACCCAGGGGCGCCTGGCGAGGGAGACGATGCGGTCGGGAAGTTCTGCGAGTTCGCTTCAGGCGTCATGACATGCCCCTGAGGATGACCTCATCGGTGTCTCAGACACGGCCCCCTGATTTCGTGACGGAGGTAAGAAAAAGCTTAACCACAGCGGCACAGAGACACCGAGAAGGGTCAGGCTCCGTGCCTCGGTGTCTCTGTGGTTAGGCTTTCTTCCTTACTATGCGATGGCCGGTTTGGCCCAAGAGCGCCTGGTGAGGGAGGCGATTTGTTCGGGCATTGCCATCAGTTTGTTCCAGGCATTACGACATGCCTTGAGGATAGCTTCATAGCTGTCCCAGACACAGTGGCTGAGAAAGTTGCCGCGCAGGAACTCCCAGACGTTCTCGACCGGGTTCAGCTCCGGCGAGTAAGCTGGCAGCGGCAACAGGCTGATGTTGTCAGGCACCGGCAGGCGGCGCCCCGGCTGATGCCAACCAGCGCCATCGACCAGCAACACAGCATGAGCCCCCGGGGCAACCTGGAGGCTGATCTCCTTCAGATGTTCGGCCATCGCCTCGCTGTTGGCGGCCGACATGATGATGGCAGCGCCGATGCTGCGCTCGGGGCAAACGGCGCCGAAGATATAGGCGGAGTCATGGCGGTTATCGCGAACCGCCGCCGGGCGCGAGCCACGTCGCGCCCAGACGTAGGTCAGCGTGCCCTTCTGACCGACACGGGCTTCGTCGCCGAACCAGATCTCCAGCGGCTTGCCGGCGGCAGCGGCTGGCACAACCTCGGCCACCTGGCTGGCGAACTCCTTCTTGAATGCCTCTTGCGCGGCGGCATCCTTCTTCGGATGATAGGGACGCGGCTGCAGCCGGGTGAACTTCAGCCGGCGCAGCAGCTTGCCGACACTGCGCTCGTGCAGCTCGACGCCAAACTCATCCTTGATCCGCTGCCGCAGGTCGATGCAGCGCCAACGTACCACGCCGTCCCGCTCAAGGTCGGGCCCCTGTTGCACCCATTCCACCACCTTGGCCTGTTGCTCGGGCGATAAGCGGGGCAGCGGACCGCGGCGGCACGGTCGGTCGGACAGGCCATCCAGCCCGGACTCGTTGTAGCGATGTACCCAGTCACGCAACGTCTGGCGGTCCATCGCACACGCCTCCGCCGCGGCTTCCCGCGACCAGCCTTCCAGCAGCAACGCCATCGCCAGCATCCGACGTGCCGCTTTGGCGTCTCGAGTGGCCGCCGCCGCCTCTCGCAGATCAGCCGCCGATCGCTCCAAACGGGTGATCGCTACGGTCATCGCTGTCCCCTCCGTCCAACGGGGACGCCGAATCGTACCGCTCCGAGCCGCACCAAATCACGTTCGAGTTCAACGAGCCGGGCGGCTGGTATTAAACGACACGGCTGGTCGGATCCGGCAGATCGAGGTGCGTGAGCCTGAGCGAGTTACCGGCTGGGTTTCTGGCGATTTCTGATCACGGATTTTGATGGATAAGCCGTTGGCGCTCTCAAGGATCGTGTTCGGCGGGTGAGATTGCTTTCGTAATACTGCCCGGTGAGACTGCGGGGCCGTGGCTTGGCGCCGACTCGCCTTTGTGGATCGCCGAGATAGGCGGGGTCAAGGAGGCTCCACGGCGCAGGCGTGGATGCCTTGATGCCGCCGAACACCCGGCGAGCTCGGCAAGATGGCGGACTCCTCGGGTCAGTCGGCTGCAGCCTGCGGTTCGAGGCGATCGATCAAGTCGCGGAAGTAAGCGACGAAAGCCTGATCGTAGAGGTGCGGGTCCTTCTCAGCGACGGCGATGACCTTTCGGTAGTAGTCGCAGGCCTGACGATAGTCGCCTTTGGCTTGATGGAGCCGGCCAAGACACTCGTAGCCGTCGGGCAGATCCGGGAACTCCACCAGCGCCTCATGGGCGGCGCGCTCGGCCTGGTCGAACTGTCCGGCGTCGATCAGGGCGAACACAACATTGGTCGCGTCATCCAGTCGATCCCCGCAGTCCTGGCAGAGATCCGGGTAGTGCTGTGCCATCGCTGTAGCCGCAGCGCGCGCGGCCACCTCGTCCTGAGCCAGGCAACAGCGCTTGTACTTCTTGCCACTGCCGCAGGGGCAGAGATCATTCCGTCCGATCTTGGCCATCTCACCCACAGCCGCAGGAGACGCCCCTTGTACCAAGCCGTGCTCGCCGATGCCAGGTTTCACCAGCAACTGCTGGCATGTGACCAGGACTTGGCCGAGACCACGAGAGTAGCGGGGTGCCGGCAGTGCGGCGGCAGGCTGCACTGGCAGCGGACCCGGCTGCCACCACCCCGGCGGCGGCGAAGATTGTCGATCAGTAACGGCGTAAGTTTCCGCTCCCAATCCCGAACCGCCTCCAGGAGCTATCATGCCCGAACAGAACCGTCCCCGGAATTGCCATCTGGCGTGAACGCTGACGGAACCAGTTGCTACATGTGCGAACGGGCGCTCTCCGGGCCAGTCGTCGCTCGCCTGGCCGAACACCCCGGCATGCAGTTCTCGCGCGACCCGATCCGGATTTGGGCCGAGAAGTATGAGGCGGCTTCGTACCGATGCCTACCGGCCTTGAGCATCGACGAATTCAGCTCTCCCCTCGTTTCGCAATAACCGCTCTCGTGCCGTTGCTAGTCAGATCAGGTTTCTGACTAGAAACCAAGAGCAATTCCTCTATGGCCTTGCGCATTCTCAGCCCAACAACCTCGGGATTGAGTAGACGCAACACGCGATCCCTGCCCAGTTGTCCAACTTGTTGAGCCTCCTGGGGTCGCTCATATACGCGTCGCATAATGCGCGCGGCAGTTGCTACGTTAGCCTCGGCCCAGCGCTGCCCGTCTACGCCCACGTATTCGTTCGGTGCGACTGGCACTAGCCTATAATCGACCAGATAAGCACTGTGTTCGGTCGTGAAATCGGTAGTGCCCGAATAGCCTGTAAGGATGGTTGGTTTGCCCAGCAGCATTGCCTCGGCCGGCCCGCGACCAAATCCCTCTGACCGGTGCAGCGAGACAAATGCGTCTGATGCTTTAATCAAGCCAATCAGCTCCTCTCGGTCAAGCTTAATGTCGCGTATTGAGATCCTTGGATCGCGGCACAATTCCGCAAGCTGCGCAAGGTGTGTGCAATTCTCCTCAGCGCCCATCGTCTTGAGTACCAGATACACGGCTTCGTCGCCTGACGGAAACGCCTGCAGGAAAGCTCGGACGACGGCCTCGGGATTCTTGCGCGTTGCGTACGACCGAAAGTCAAAGACAAAAACAAAGATCGTGGCGTCGGCAGGTAGGCGCAGCTCGCGACGCGAAATCTCCCGCCGCAACTCGGGCGCCGTTACCGCCATCGGCATGAACCGGATCGGCCGCAGCTTCTCGCGCGCGAACGCCTTGCGTGCAAAACGGGTCGCCGCCCAGACCTCGTCGTAGAACGAGAATGCGCACCGCCAATAGCGAGGGAGGCGTTCAAGCTCCCAGGCCCAGAAGCCGACGCTTAGCCCAGCCGAAATACCGAGCCCCCGTAGTCGCCGCCAATCGGAATATGCCGTATCCGCATTGAAGTGGACCACATTGACCTGGACTTCGACCGTGACACCCTCGGGCAACGGGCTACCGTCGTGCGCCAGCAGTGCCCCGGTCGGCAGGTCGACAATCACAAAATCAGAGAACCCGGCTCGCCGTAACGAGACCACGGAACACCTGATGTCTTCGCCCCGCCCGGTAGGGGCCGACCACTGACCGGTCAGCGCGACGGCGGCTCTGCATATGGGCGGAGTCACCGGGGTATCGACGACGGCAGGCGGCTTCAGGATGATGCTCGTGGCCGGCTCGGTCACGGGATCCACGGCATGGGTGACGCGCCAAGCGCCAAACCCATCCCGGCCTGACGGGGTTGTGAGATCGAACGAGTCCTGCAAAGCGGGGCGTAGGCCGTGGACGATCGCGCAGATCCGCTCCACGCCTGGCAGCCTGGGCGACTCAGATGCAAGGAATTTGCGGAAGGAGTCGCCTAGTTGATCCGGCGACAAGCCCATTTCGCGCAACCCGTACGTCAGCAACCATACGAGGTAGGCGCCGATCAATTCTTCAGTGTCAAGGGGATAGGCCTTTTGGATATCCCGCCGCAACTCCCAAATCGCCAAGATGGCGTTGGGCAGCGCAAAGCCGTCATAGGTCACCGCACCGCCACTTCGGAAATACGCCACCAGCGGAGCCACAAGACCGGCCGGCCATCGAAACTGCTTGGCGGCGACGAACGCATACCACAGTCCGTGGGCGAGCCGGCCGGTCCGCTCAACCGGGAACCGCCGCCGCATCTCGTATGCTGGGAGGGGCGAACCAATGAGTTGCGTCTCCACCATGCCGCGGGTGATCGGCAGCTCGTGGTAATGCGCCGACATCGGCAGGATCTCCGCCATATGCCGGATGAACGGCTTGGAGAGCTCAGCCGGATCGACAGTGCCTTCGGCAACGCCGCTAGTCAGCCCCCAGGCGAGAAACCGGTAGAGGCTATCGACGGTGTCGAGCACGAAGTGCGACTGAAGGTCGGCGCGCAGCTCCCACATCAGGGCGACCTGTACCGGCACCGGAACACGCCGCGCTCCGAACGTTGCTGTGACGTTGTCCTCAAGGAACCGCGCCACCTCGCGCGAAGGGCCCCGCCAGGCGCGGCGCGACACCGACGGCCAGGGCGGCAGCACGTCTGGATTGACGATTCGGACCGGATTCGGATCCGGACGGCCGCTGACCCGTCGCGCGGCCGCGACGCTGCGGCCGTCCACGCCTTGCCGCTGCGCCTCGCCACTCACGAACCAGTCCGTGTAGTTGCTGCAGCCTTGCGGGGTCCAGACATCGAACGCCGCCCGCAGGTCCGCGCGGTCCAGCCAGAACTGGTACATGAAGCGCGTGAGCGTGATGCCCTTCGCCGCCATCTCCTCATCTAGCTGATCGAAGTAGTCTGACCCGACGGCGACCGGCGTGTCGCCCTTCACCCGCCCGTCATCCACCGCGCGGCGTAACCAGCGGCGCATCGCGTCCTCGATGGGGCGCCCGTCGGGGAAGGTGTCGAAACCGTAGCGGATGCGCGACAGCTCCGCCCACCCGTTGTCCAGCACATGCCTTCGGTAGTCATCGCACATCGTGCCGGCCGGGCCGAGATTTTCGGGCGTGAATCGGTTCTGATGCTTTGAGAACACGGTCGGGTCCAGCGGGTCGATGCCGCTGAAGTGGAAGAAGACCAACAGAGAGCCGTTCACCCGCCAGCTTCCGTCCGTCGCCTGGGCGACCCGGCGGTGGACGAGGTTCCAGGTACGCAACGTCGTAGCCAGGGTGGCGCAAGATCAGCGGGTTCGGCACGAAGGCCGGCGCGAGGTCCATCCAGCGCTGGTCGGTGAACATGTGCCCCGCGATATCAACCCGGCAGTGCCGCGTGCAGCGGTCCGCCCACCAGTCAATCAGCGCCCGCGCGTCCGCGTCGTTGCGCACGCCGAGGAAGCCCAGGTTATAAACGCCGGATTTCATGATGGAGAGGTCCGAAGGCTCCTTTCCGTCTTGAAGGGGCGCCATCACGTGCGGGATCAGCACGATGTTGTGATTCGCGAGGCCATCGAAGACCTCGGTGAGGGGGCGGAATAGCAGGATGTCGGGATCGAGATAAACCACCTGCTCGAACCCGTGCCGGTCGAGCAGCCAGCGGAAGATGAAAGGTTTGATGGCGGTGTTGAACTCGATGATCGTGTACCATAGCGCCATATTGGAAAGGAGCGAGATGCCAAGCTCCTCGCAGAACACCAACTCCGCCGCGGGGTCGAGGCCGGGGAAGGTACGGTAGGTGTCGGCGAGCACGATGAGGCGCGCGACGTCCGGGTGGTGGTCCCGGACCGATTGCATCAGCGTGGCGGCGTAGGCGATGTAGTTGCGGGAGACGATCGTGAAGATGGCGCGCTTGGGTGGTTGGGCGCACGCGGCGCCGGGGAACGCAGGGGGGGCCGCCGGGCGGCGTGGTCGTTTTGGGCGGGTGGGCATGAACGATCAGTAGCAGAAGCCGGACGAAGTCCTCATGGACTTGCGGCGCGGGACCGATCGGGGCACGCTCTGCCGTTCAGCGTCATATGCCCCCAGCGAGACCGGTTATGTGAGGTCATGCGTCCGTCAGCTCGTGCCAGTGCTCCACTTCCTTTAACATCTCGGCAGTGCCGGCGCGGCCCTCGAAGTATCCGCTGTCGAGGAAGTGGGACCGGAGGGTGGCGTGGTCTGCGGCCGGCAAGGTCTCCGCTATGTCCCGGTAGTGCGAGCGGTACCATTCCGCGTCGAACGGAATGTCAGCGGGCAAACGTCCTTCGATGTAGCCAGATGTCGCGAAGTGCTCGCGCAACGACCTGATGTCGCCGGCCAGTCGTGCACCTTCGACATCCGGATAGGTCTCCGCATACCAAGCTTCGTCCACGCGCTGCTGGCGGGCCAATTCGTTGATAAGGACTCGAAGGAATTTCCTGGATACCGGAACCGTACCCGCCCCTTCCAGGTCGGTTGCCGAGATGCCCAGGTGCTGCAGGAGCAGACGACAGGGGGGAAAATAGTCGAATGGTCCGGTGTCGGGGGCGGCAGCCGGCGTTGTCGCAAAATGTCGCTTCGAGCCTCGCATTCCCGACATAGAAACAGTCCTGAAAACATTGGTTTGATCCGCAGGTGCGGCATAGAGCACGGGGCCCTAGGAGGGAAGAGCCTTGTGGCCCCCCTGGCCCAATGACTCGGCGCACGTGGTGGTGGGACGGTGCAACCGTCGGTTCGTGCTAGGGGCGATCTGCTGACCGACTTTCTTGCGATCTCGCGCTGCCCGGTTAAGGTTGCCGATCTGCGGCTGCCAGATGGAGTTCAACAATCGGCCTGCCGCTGCAGCGGCGCGAAGTACCGCGTGGACCGAACGTCGCCGCCGACGATCCCGCCGCGGAGGGTCCGCAACGCCCTCCGTTCGGCGCTGGCGTTCCGCCGCACAATCACCGAGAGGACCCGAGCTTCCCGCTCGAACTCAATCCGACACCGCTGACGATTGAGGCCAGGCGAAGTTGCTGGACGAGAAATACACGTGAACAAGGTCCGCTATCTCTGCGCCTTGCCACCGAACTTGGCCGCGCACGAGCGGATCATGATGCCGTCAGGAAGTGATGGGACGGGCTCTGGCGTAGGGTCCCGGAAGGCTTGAACCCGGAGGAGCGTGCCAAACACGGATGGACTCCATGGTGGTGCAGCGCTGCACGGTGCACAAGCATCGCAACCTTCTGGCGCACGCTCCTGAGCGGCTGCATGAAGAGATCTCGAGCGACTACAACGACATGATCTACGCCAAGACAGCGAAGGAGATCGAAACGCGCCGCAAGTCGTTCATCCGCAAATGGCGACTGAAATGCCGCGCCGTGGCGGACAGCCTGGAGGAAGCCGGAGACCGGCTGTTCACCTTCACCCGGTTGCCCGAAAGCCAGTGGCGATCGGCGCGTACCACCAATGCGATCGAGCGGCTGCACGAGGAGTTCAAGCGCCGCATCAAGACGCAAACCGTGCTGCCGTCAGCGGAAACTGCTGCCATGCTGTTCTGGGCGCTGTTGGCCTCCGGCCAAATCACCATGCGCAAGGTGGACGGATGGCAGACACTCGCCGAGGCGCCCGCTCCTCAATGCATTGATCTCGCTGCATTACGTGCTAACTTGAGCCCGCCGGAGACCGCGCTACGCCAATTTCCACCAACCCCGCGACACAATCTTTCTCGGGAGTCTCTTCCTAGTGAGTCCTTCAACTTCGACAAAGCTGAACGCCGTCCAGGCCGCATTGGAACTGCAGCCAGTCGGCAGCCTCCGCTATAAATTGTTAAGTTCCCATATGGATTACCTACTGGCCAGCGAAGGCCGCGGTGTAGCGAGCTTCAGGAATGTGCTCGGCACTGCGAGGGAAGCAGTTCTCTCAGATCGGTCATTACTAAACGATGTGGCTGAAGCCGCTTTCTCCATGCGGGAATTTTATTCGTTTGAGATCCTCCTCGAGTCGATACACGGCGTGGCAATACGCCTGGTCTTAGGCAGAGATGAGGAGCCCCGAACTCCGTCCGCAGTCCTCTGCTCGCTCGACCCCACCAATGCGCTGACTTTCCGGTTTTCCGGTGATTTGAACGACCATCCCCATGCGAATATTCTTCTCAAGAACTGGGTGCAATCGCTGCCGCTTCTGGTCTATTTTGCACATACGAATCATGTTGAAACGGGTCGCGCTTGGCTCAGCATTGGTGATATCGGGATCCTCCCCGGGCTGGCGTTTTGTGACTATCGGGACGGCTATTATCTAATTCCTGATCCGGTCTTTATGCAAACGGCAGGTTATGCTGACGCCAAGAGGACCTTTTCGACACAACCTGTTGCCTGGGACAATCGGACACCAATCGCATTCTGGCGCGGACAGACCACCGGGTGGGCTAACGCTAAGGGTGATCCAGTCAGAAGCTGGGAGGAACTGCCAAGGGTAAGGCTGTGTCGGATTGCGCGTTCGGAAGCCGCTGGAGGACTTGTTGACGCTGGTCTCACGGGATTAGCGCAAATCGTAAACGATTCCGAACGGGAGGCAATCAGACGAGAGGGGCTACTCGACGAGCACGTCCCCTGGAGGGAGTTCCAAAAATACAGATACCAGATTGATATCGACGGGAACTCCAACTCTTGGCCCGGCCTGTTCATAAAGCTCTGCTCAGGCTGCCCCGTTTTGAAGATAAAGTCCAGCCGAGGGTTCCGACAATGGTACTATGACCGACTCAACCCTTGGCAGCATTTTGTCCCGGTGGAAGCCGATATGTCAGACCTCCTGGATAAGGTCTCTTGGTTGAAGCAGCACGATGACTTTGCCCGGGAAATTGGTCGGCGAGCCAAGCAGCTGGTTCTATCGATGACCGAGGATGCGGAGATACTCTCCACCGCGCCAACGATAAAAAAGGCGTTCCGCCATGAACTGGATGCACCCTCCTGTGCTAACAGTGGTTTTGTGCAAAGCACGATTTGCCGAAGTGGTCTACCGATCCTCGCGGCACAGCGCACCGAGAATGAGGCACCTAGCAGAGGGTTTCCAATGATCCGGACTGACTTCGGCACCTTAGGCGACGAAACGGTAGAACTCGAGACCTTTCGCGCTAGAGTGAGTCATCTCACGGCAAATGCGCAACCGGTAAAGTTATATCTTGGTCCTGGCTATACGCCAAAGATCGGGTTCATCAACATCGATAAATTCAAGCTCGACCCTGCACGAGAATTTTTTATGGAGCACCCAGACGATTATATCGTGTTCCCCTTTGCAGAGCGGCCGTGGCCGATCCCGGACAACAGCGTCGATTACATTTATCACGAAGACATGTTTGAACATATCCCGCAAAAGAACCAGCTCTTACTCCTTGCTGAAACACTTCGCGTGCTTAAGCCCGGAGCGATCCATCGCATCAACACTCCCTGCCTAGTTCAGGCGATGCGGACCAACTCTGATTTCTCACGAGGGTTTGCCGGAGTGTACGTGTCTGAGTGGGACCGCTGGGGCCATGTTGCACTTGTCTCTCGAGCCTCATTGGAGGAAATGGCGCTCCTGGTTGGTTATCGATATGTGTACTTCACGGCAAAAGGCAAGGGCATGTCTCCATTCGCAACGCCTGAACTCGCGCCCGCATGGCGACCGAGACCAAATCACAGGGAATGTCTTCGCGGATCTCCTGAAGTGAAAGGTATCTTGAGGAGGAGGACGGTCGATGTAGCTCTGGCAGCTGCGCGAGTCCGTAGGGACCCCGAAAAGGGAACAGCGTTGCGCGGCGACAATCAGGATGAATACCGTATTGCCTCATTCATCGATGTTCCCGGATAAGTCGAGTTTTGCCTCAACGAGTTGCTCCCGTTGCCTCATTTAGGCGCTCATTTAAGGCGCTCCCGTTGCCGCATGGAGCGTTTGCATAGTCCGGGTGTCTGAAGCGGTAACCGGATCAGTTCGGCTAAGGTGGAATTGCGGAACGTCCCGCGCAAGCACGAGCGAGGGACGGTGGGCAAGCCATTCACGGCATCAATGCCCGCTTCGCGGCAGCGCGGCGCAGTCAAGCCCCGCAGCCCGCGCCAGCGGGTGCGCCGAAGGCCAGGGCTTGACGGCGACGCACTGCCACGGAACGATTGATGATGCCGTCAATCGAGAGCATTCGGTTGCAGATGCAACTGAAGCCCCCAGATGCGTTATTTCAGCAGCCGGATTTGCACCATCAGCGTGGACGTGACCCACGGAGCGCTGCGGTAGCCTCATCAGCCGGGCGTCGGTTGGCTTTCGGCGATCGCGCCGAACACCATCTCGTGGGACCTGTCCCGGCGCCAGTCCTTGATCCGCCGCTGCAGCGTTCGTAGCTGGCCATCCGGGAATCTGCCGGGTTGCGCCGCTTGCAGGCGCTCGAACAGCTCTCGGCTCGTCCGCCATGGCTCGGCATCGAACCAGCTGCGGACCTCGGCGGTGACCGCCACGAACGGATCGGGACGCCGCCGGCCCCGCTTCGCTTTCTCTTTCGCGCGCGATGTCGGGCGCACCTCGCCCTGCTGCCACGCCGTGCGCAGGCTGGCGAGGAACTGCTCGAGTGTTGGAGCGCCTGCTCCCGGCGTTGCTTCCGTGACTGGTTGATCGGCAATCTCGACGAGCCGCGCCTGGACCTGACGGATGTCGCTCAGGAGCTGCACCGGATCCAGCGTCACGTACACCGCCTCCATCTCCTGCCGCACGGTGTCCGGTGTTCGTGGGTCGGCCAACAGTCGCTGATATGGAGTAGCGCTTCCTCACCCGGGCGCCCTCGCGCGCCTTGCCGGCCAGCTTGAACGACGGTTGGAAGTAGTTCACGAACAGCCGAAGCGATCGGTAGAGCCGTGCCAACGCCGCCGCGGCTTCCAGCCCTTCGAAGCGCCGGTAGCCGACGGCCCGGCGCACCACGGCTCCGTTCTTCTGCTCGACCCATGCCTGGTCGTTCTTGCGATACGGGCGGCACCGCGTGAATGTGATCCCCGCCGCCTGGCAGTAGTCGCGGACGGTCTCGTTCAGAAACACGCTGTCGTTGTCCGTGTCGAGGCCCAGCAGCGGGAATGGCAGCAGCTTGCGGATCTCGCCGAGGACGGCGGTCAGCAGCGACTGTTCGCGCACCAGCACGGGTGCGCACTCCGTCCAGCCCGTCGCGATGTCCGTCAGCGTCTGCACGAAGCTGCCCCTGGCCGTCGGCCCGCTGTGCGCAACCAGGTCCGCTTCCATGAAGCCGGGCGGCGGATCATCCCAGCCCTCGAAGGTTCGCACCGCGACGCTTCGCCTGACCGCGGCCGACGGCGCTGCGCGCCGGCGCGTCCTGCCTCCCGAACGCCTCCTGACATCTCGCAGAGCGCGGTCGATCGTCGCCGCGCTCATCGACAGCAAGCCACTGCGCACCTCGGCGGCTAGTTGGAGGTGCCCGTGCCGTTCCATCGCCTCGACCAGCATCGGCATCAGCGGTCGCAGCCGCTTGCCGCATACCCGGTCCCAAGCTTTCCAAATCACGACCAAGGACTCACGCGTCGCGTCGTCATAGATGCGACGTTCAGGCCGAGCGTCGTGCCGCTTGCCAGCGCCACCGCCCCGTAGCAGCCGCGCCGCATGCTTGCGGTGCTGGCCCGTTAGCGACGTTAGCTCGTCCAGAATCCGTCCGCGCTCGTGCCGATCCGCCTCAGCGTATCGGCGGGCTGCTGCCTCCGCCAGCTCGTCACGAGTCCCCACGCTCAAGCGTCTCATCTGCCTCCCCCCATGATGAACCCGTTGGGGAGCAAATCAGGTGAGGCAACCACTCACTAGTCGGGAACATTCCTGGCGAGGCAATGCGTACACAGCGTCTCGCTCGAGATGACAGGCGTTTGGTCAGCATTGGGGGGTGCAGAGATGGGAATGTTTGGGTGCCGAGAAAGAGTTAAAGGCCTCGGAAGGCGCTGGTGCCCCTTGCTCTGGCCGGCGTGGCGTGGCGATTTTTGCCTCCTACGGTGCCGTGGTCGGCCACAAGACGCTCAAACACTTCATTGTGGCACGTGCGGCCGAGACGCCCGCGGGTGAAGACCGAAAGCCTCGCGAACTGCATCCGCAAACTTGTAACCATTGAGCTTCGATGGTTCAATCTGCTCTGCTGACTCGCCCCACTCGTTCCAGGCGTACAGGATCGCCATATTGTCGGTTCTGACATAGTGGGAGTTGATGAAGGATCTTATGTCCTGAAGGTGCTTTTGCCAGAAACCAACCGTTACACCAACCACCCACGGCTCGTTGGTCAGCGGCTGAACCCACCATGGGTGGGGATCTCGGCCGATTGCCCCGCAAGGAACGTACAAAAGGTCGGCAGCGGGTCGTGAAGCATCGGGCGCCATCGTGCTTTTCATCCAAGGGATTGCGTCCGCGACGTAGTCTGCGTAAGGTTCAGGCGAGCCACGGATCGGCGGCTGGGAGCAGGTGAAACCCTCGACGCCAACGACCTTCCAACCGTAGTACAGGTCGTTATAGGTAGCACCTGACGGCACCAGCGAGATTATCAGAGGATCGGTCCCTAGACGCCGGAAGGACTGCTGCCGCAACGTCGCAAGGGCCACCTTGGAATCAGCTAGACTTGCGAACCGCCACGCAAAGTCAATGACGAGCGGCCGTCCTCCTATTCGGTAATATGTGTCGCTGGACATGTATGAAATGAGCTTTGGAACAACCACGTGCTCCCAGGTAGACAAGGTTATCGTGTCCTTAGGCTGATCTGTTCCGATGATGGGGGCGAGAACGATTTCGATTTCATGGCGAAGCGGAGACGAAAAGAACAGCCTGGTCGGGGCGGAGATTTGCTGTTCCTCACCTGTCACGGCATCGACATACCAGTATATCGCGAAAAAGCTCAGGCCTTCGCTTGCGGCCATCTGGATTTCAGCGTTCACGATACGTGGCTGCATCAGGTCGTAGAAACCCAACAGCGGTTCCCGGTTGTTGTACTCAATCTCCTGGTGCGTTAACGGATTCGTGACCTGAAAAGTCCCCTTTCCCTCGGCGAACTCCCGGACGCCTCCCCACGCGTCGGGCTTTCCGTAAACCTTCCCCCAATATTGAGGTCCCCAGGTGGAAAGCGAATCGCTGTTCCAGTACGGGAAGAACCACGCCCCAATGCGATACGGCTCCTGCGCCTGCGCCGCTGTCTGTGACCACGCGAACGCGGCCATGCCGTACAGCATCTGGCTCGCGATGAGGGGGGCGCAAATAAGTTTGGCGATTCGACCACTCATGTGACCTCAAGGGCGGTGAGGCAAATGGGTCCAGAGATGGTTCTCTATAGCCGGGGCTACGCGAGCTGCAAAGCACGCTCCACGCGGGGCGCGTCAGCGACGTGCTCGCTGGACTGCCCGGAAAACCTCTGCCGGCGGCCAAGCGACGAAGCTGCAGCCATAACCCGTTTGGTCCCGGGTGGGGTGTCCTCCGTGGTCTTGTTCATCGACGCCGCTCGCAGCGCGCTACCGGCGTTCTCACGCGGTCGGCGGTAACCCGGGCGTGCTGGAGACTTGGCGGTTGCGTTTGATCCAACGCCAGAGCATTCGCTGTCCTGGTCGCATCGCTCGCGCCTGTGTACCCAGCGGGACACAGCACCCGAGTTCGAGGACCCCACCAGCGAAAATCTTTGAGAAAAAGCACCTCGGCGCAAGCCGAGATCACGATCAAAGACGCTCGGCAAGGACTTGGGCTTTGGTGATGGCGCGTCTGCGTGCCACTATACGCTCAGCCCATCCTCTGTAACGCAAACAAATACGACACCCACCCGGGTGTAGGGATCGCATTGTCCTCCCGCACCTCCAGAGGCACGCAGCCCGCCTCGGCGGCCAACGCGAACACTACGGACTGCGGCAGGCAGTGCATCTCGATCTCCGTGCTCGGCGGCCGGCGCAGGTAGTCGGCTAGGTCGAATGCATAACGCGACGCATAGACCGGTACCTGGAAGACCGCCATCCCGCCTGGGCGCAAGGCCTCGAAAGCGCGGCGTAAAATCAAGGCCATGACCGGTGGTGGATTGTGCTGAAGCACGATGTAGCTGAACCACAGGTCGCAGCCATCCGGAATGCCGAAATCCGGAAGTTCGGTCAGCGCAAAGTGGACGTTGGGTGATTTAGTCACGGCCTTTGCCATCTCCAGGTGTGGGTGAGAGATGTCAGTCGCCGTCACAGCCGTAAAGCGGGCCGCTAGGTGGGGCGTCACGCGACCGACGCCGCAGCCGAACTCCACCACATGCGGCAGCTGATCCGGCGCGATGCCCTGGCGGGCGAGCGTCGCGACCAGCGTCGCCACCAACCCGTCGCCGGACCGATAGAACGCCTCCCGGTTCTTCTCGATTCTGTCAGGCAGGAACTGGTCGGCGGAAAGTACGGACCAGTGCGCCTTCTCCTGACCCAACGCGATCCAGGTACGCCGCACATGTTCCAAAAGGTGCGCCTCAGTCGCAGCATCGGCGCGCCAGTCCACACGGATCCGTGGCGCCGTTGGGCCGATGCGGTTGGGGATGGGCAACTGCCTGACCTTGATCGCGAACTCGTCAGAGGCCAGGAAACGATTGCGCAGTTCGGCCACGGATGGAATCCGGGCCCAGTGGCTCACCTCGGAATCACTGGGCACCCGCCCCAGGAACAGCCGATAGGCGTCGCGGATAGTCTCCGCGGTGGGAGGCGCATCCAACTCGCCGGGCTCCTCACGGTTCGGAGACATGCGGCGGCCACGCCTGTCTCAACGATGCCCATACATTCCGGCCGTCAGTGGCGGAAATATGCGGCCGCAAAGCAATCCCTGCACAACTCATGACCGTGGCCGCGCGCAAGATACTCCGAGGCGGCGGGTCCTGGTGCGCAGCGTCCCGCTTCGGGCCGCGCCAGGCCAGGCAGCCGGACGCGGACCGTGCGCGTGGGACGACGGTGAGGGCATGGGGACGACACACGCTCCCGTTTCGAGACAAGATCCCTCTGTGACAGAACGCAGAACAGAACACCACCCACACCGCGAGCCGCTCCAGGTCCGTCGCCCTCCGCCTTCGCCACGCCTTAAATACGGGCCAGCAAAGCACAAAGGCCCACCGCGCAATGCACCAGCCATCCCATCCGCCCACCTTTTCCATCCGCGAAGTGCTTCGCCCGCTGGACAACGCCCGCATCCCCTGGGCTGCCTTCGACCGCGACTGGTATCTCCAAAACTACCCCACCGTCCGCGAGGCCCTCTCCGACACCGACCCCACCTCCCTCCTCCACTACTACCTGGACCACGGCCAATCCCTCCACCACGCCCCCAACTCCTTCTTCGACGAACCCTACTTCCTGGCCCAGCACCCAGCTGCGGCCACTGCCGTCCACGTCGGCGAAGCAGAATCCGGCTTCGATGCCTATTGCCGCAGCGCGGGCCTCTATCCCCGTCCCCACTGGCTGTTCGACGAAGCGCTCTACCGCGAGCGCAACCCCGACCTGACGGATGAAGCCCTCGCCGCCCACGGCCTGATCAACGGCTATCACCATTACCTCCTGTCCGGCAGCAGGGAAGGCCGCAGCGGCAGCCCCTTCTTCGATAGCGCGGTCTATCTCGCCCACCTGCCACCGGATCAGGCGACGGAGGCTCAGGCCGCCGGCCCCTTCCGCCACTACCTCAGCCGCCTCTTCCAAGGTGGGATACTCGCTCGCACCTCGCTCTACTTCGACCCTGACTGGTACCTCCAGCGCTACCCTGAGGTGGAGGAGGCCATCAGCGCCGACACCTGGCGCTGCCCGCTGCACCACTACCTCGCCAACGATACCCCCACCCGCTTCGACCCGCTGGCGGAGTTCTCGGAAGAGTACTACCTAACCCGCTACCCCGACATTGAGGCTGCGATCGCGGAGGGGCGGCTCCGGAACGGCTACGAACATTACCTGCGCGCGGGCGCGCGCGAGCTGCGCTCCCCCAGCGAGGCCTTCGATCCGCGCTACTACATCGATGCTCACCGCTCGGTGCGCGCGGACCTGGAACGCGGCGTGGCGCCGCACGCCTTTGCCCACTACCTCGCGATCGGGCGCGCCGTCGGCCTTCTGACCCTGCAACCGCTGGATGAGGCAGTCACCGAGGGCCAGGCTAAGGCGCTGTTCCGCACGCGCGCTCAGAACCTGCTGCCGGTGCTCGCGCGCCAGCCGCTCGATTTCACCTTCGCCGGTGCTCCCGACCTCTCGGTCATAATGGTGGTCGAAAACCAGTTCGCCTTCACCATGATGGCGCTCGCCTCGCTCCGGCAGTGCTACCCGGGGCCGGTCGAGCTCGTCCTGGTCGATAACGGCTCCTGCGAAGAAACCCGCTTCATCACTCGTTACGTGCGCGGCGTGGTGCTGGCGCAGTTTGATGTCAACCTTGGCTTTGTGCGCGCCTGCAATGCCGCGCTACAACTCGCGGCTACCGCAGACACGGTCCTGTTCCTCAACAACGATATCGAGCTCGGCCCGGGCGCGGTGGGCGCCGCACTGCGCCGGATTGGCTCCGACCCCAGCATCGGGGCGGTGGGCGCCAAGATCATCCGCACGCACGGCAAGCTACAAGAAGCTGGCTGCATCCTCTGGCGCGATGGCGTCTCGCAAGGCTATCTGCGCGATGCCTCACCGCTCGCGCCCGAGGCCAACTTCGTGCGCGAGGTCGATTACTGCTCCGGGGCCTTCCTGATGGTACGCGCCAACCTGCTGCGCAACCTGGAAGGCTTCGCCGAGGACTTTGCCCCCGCCTATTACGAGGACGCTGATCTTTGCGTGCGCATCCGTCAGAGCGGCTTCAAGGTGATCTACGACCCCGGCGTCGTGCTGCATCATTATGAGTACGGCAGCGCCCGCAGTTTTCGAGCCGCCGAAGCACAGAACGCCCACTCGCGCGAGGTGTTCGTCCAACGCAACCAGACCTACCTACGCACCCGCTACATCGCCGACAAGCGCACTGAGGTGCTTGCGCGCTCGTTGGATCGCGTGACGCACCGCATCCTGTTTATCGAGGATCAGGTCCCGCTTCGCAGGCTCGGCTCCGGCTTCGTGCGCTCCAACGACGTAATCCGGGTGATGGCCTTGCTCGGCTATCACGTCACCGTCTTCCCCATGGCGATCAGCGAGTTCGACCCGATCGCCGTATTTGCCGACATGCCGGAGACAGTCGAGGTGATGCACGATCGTTCGTTCCGCGACCTGCCGGCATTCCTGCAGGAACGTGACGGGTATTACGACACGATCTGGGTGGTTCGGACCCACAACCTCGACCGCGTGCGACCGATGCTCGAACAGGCCGTGCTGGGTCAGGGCCGCCCGCGGATCATCCTGGATACGGAAGCAATTGCGGCCAACCGCGAAGCGCTTCGCGCGCGGCTGACAGGTGCCGAAGCCACCCCGGATCCAGATTTAGTGCAGCTCAAGCTCGACAGCGTCGCGTTGGCCCAGGCCGTGCTGGCGGTCAATCGATCGGAGGCGGAACGGTTACGCTCTGCAGTGTCGGTAGATGTGATTGAGCTAGGGCATTTGCGTGAGCTGACACCGACGCCGCGGCCATTCGCTGCCCGAGCCGGTCTGCTGTTTGTCGGTGCGATTCACGCTATGGACAGTCCCAACTATGACGGGCTGTGCTGGCTGATCGATGAGGTGCTGCCGCATGTGGAAGGGGCACTCGGCTGGGAAACCCAGCTCACGGTAGTGGGCTACACCGCCCAGGAGGTCTCCCTGGAGCGCTTCCGTGGCCATCCTCGCGTGACGTTGCGCGGCACGGTTTCCGACTTGGGGCCGGTGTACGACAGGCACCGGCTGTTTGTAGCACCTACCCGTTACGCGGCCGGCATGCCGTACAAGCTACACGAAGCAGCGTCATACGGGGTGCCGATCGTCGCGACCGAGCTGCTGCGGCAGCAACTAGACTGGGCCCATGAGGTTGAGTTATTAGCGGGCGACAGTGGCGACGCAGTGGGGTTCGCCGCCTTAATCATCAAGCTGTATCGCGACGTCGACCTTTGGGAGCGGCTGCGTACCAATGCCCTCCGGCGACTATGTCATGAGGCTTCGCTAACGAAGTATGAGGCAACCATCAAGGCAGTTGTCGAGGGGTGATGGCGAATGAAACTTATCCTCACAAAGCGAAAAGCGTTGCCTGCAGAAGTCCAAACCAATCGTCCACTGCTGCCGTGTGGGGCTCCATAGATTCCCAGTTCACGCAGTCGCTACAATCCTCAAACCGCATTTGTGATTGCAACAAAGGGCCTGAATCATTTCAAATTTCAACCCGAGAGCCGCCGGACAATCTATCTCTGGTACCCGATACCAGCTTTTGTGACCAACCCGACAAAGCTGTCAAGGCACCACATATAGTCTCGTATATTACGGTATCACCTCCGCTAAATCGTTCGAGAACAATGCCTTCCGCCGTCCGCCACATGAAGTACGTCGGACCAATCCACCCTTCCTCGATCACGCCCAGCATCTCCGGCGTGTTTGGGTAATTCAAAGCCATCTCTATTCGAGGCCAGCCTGAAGCTCTGGTTGACATCCAACGGCTGATAGCGGCGTGCTCCTCTAGTGTGAAGGCACAACCATCATAAATAGAACGGGACGTCATAACGAGCAGCAACCAATGCAGGACATCAAAAAACATTGGCCCTTATTACACACCATTGCAACCGGGTTCATTTGGGAGCCAGCATTTTGGCTGTCCTGCTGCGCGGCAACAATCAGGATGGCTGGGGTATCGCCTCACTAACCGCTCCCGGCCCCCAAACTGCCCCTCGGCCGAGAGCCGAACTTGCGTGCGGGACGGGCGGCTGCCAGCCACCGGGGTTTGCCTCATGAATCCCGCGACCGCCAAGGCGATCCCGCCGGCGACCATAAAGCGTGACATGCAACACCTTGCCGCCATCTTCCCCGATCCGATACTGACCGAACCACGCGGGGTGCTGGACGAGGCGCGCGAGCCCGGCGCTATCTGGGCACGCGAGCATGTACGTCTGCGTGGCACCGTGCCTGACGTGTTGCGCCAGGCGCTCGCCGTGGACTGACGCTGTCAGCCCGCCGAAGGGGCGTGCCCTGGGTGTAATCCCTGTTCCCTGGACGGCTCCGGGCGTCCGCGCCGCCTTTGCGTGGTCAACCCAGTTGTTGCTGCCGCCTTTGCCTTGCACGATGGCGCGAGCCTCGCCCAAGTTCATGACGTTCTCCCGTTCTGATACGGGGAAGCTAGCACAGTGGACCGTCGCGGCGAGGCCCGATTGAGGCCCTGGCTCGGTCTGGATGCGCCAGGTCGCCGGATGCCGAGGGATCACCAGCTATGGGGTCTAGCCGGCCATAGGCCAGCGTGTGGTGTGAAGACGACCTGCGATAGAGAGGGCGCGGCCAATGCAGGAGGTCGAGTATCGCAACCCCTGGCCGGTCGCGCTGGTGTTGGTCGAGCCCTGCGGCAGGCAGACCGAGGTCGCGCCGTTCGGCGTCATCAAGCTCGATCTTGATCATGCGGGCGACCGGAACAATGCGGAGCTCCTGGTCGCCCATGGCATCGTCGAACCGGCGGTGCTGCACTGATCATGCGGACAATTCGGACACCTAAAAAACGCAAGAAATTCCTGCTCGCGATCGCGAACGGTCACAGTGTTGCGGAGGCCGCCGCCTCGATCGGGGTGGGGCGCTCGGCCATGTACGACTGGAAAATGACGATCCCGAATTCGCCGCGCAGTGGGAGGACGCTTACGAAATCTCGACCGATCTGCTCGAAGCCGCGCTCTAGGACCGAGCGCGCCGCAACGACACCACGGCGGCGATCTGCCGGCTGAAAGCTCGCAAGCCGGACCTGTACAACCGAAAGGTGATCCTGATCGGTGGCGCACCGGACGCCGCGCCGGCATGTTCCTTGAATAGATCGACCGCGCGCACGTAGCCGCGCAAGGTGTCCAGCGACTTGTGCCGGCTGACTTCGGAGAGCTTCCAGATCGAGGCGCCCGCCGAGGCTGCTGATGTCAGGAAGCCGGAGCGCAGGCTGTGGCCGCTGTAGACCTCCTCTGGGGGTTGCCGGATGCCGCCGGCACGGTTTGCTGCGCAACTGGTTGTTCCTGAAGGTAATTCGGGGGCTCGGGGCGCGGCGGCTCCGATCCCGTCGGGGGCTCCGCCGGGTACGACCCGTGACGCTGTGACGCTGGTGACCCTGGTGCTGTACTGTGGGCTGTACAACCATGGGTGTTCCGACCTCTTCCGAGAGGCCAGCGTCACCAGCGTCACAGCGTCACGGTTAAGGTATTGATTTTGCTTCACGGCTGCCTAACCCACAGTCGCGCGTTGTTGGCTCTCGAGCCCCTTCGCCAGCCCAAATTTTGCAGGATTTCGCGCACCCGAATTTGTGCTGTGCGGTCGAACCGCTCCGGCGGCAGCTCCGGGCGATATTGGTCGTACGGATCCCGAATAGCCTTCCGAAACACGTCGATCAGCGTAGCTGCGCACAGCGGGCGCTCGGGGGGCTGTTTCGGGGGTGGCTGTTGGTCCCAGGCGGCTTGCGCTGCGGTTACTTCCGCTGCCAGCGTCGCGAGGTACGTCTCGACGAGCGGTGTCCAGGCGTCGGCATCATATCGGGCCGCCTGTTCCGGCTGAATGACCCGTGCCTCGAAGTCCTCTTTGGGCCACCAGTGCTCACCATTGCGATATGCCGCGACGATTTCGGCCCAGAGCTGCCCACGATCACGCAGCAACTCGCGGGCGTTGATCTTGCCAGTGCGATGCGGCCAGAACCGACGGTTGCCGGTCGGATCGTGCAAGTACGCGTCCTGATTTGTGGTGCCGACAAAGCCGCATTGCCGCGGCTCGACCACCTCATTGTGGGCATAACGCGGTACTGGGGTATCCATTTAACCGGAGTTGAGCCCAGATGCCTACCCACCACTACCCTCCGGAACGGCTGCGATGGCCTTGCGGCTTCGTCGTCCGTCCTGTGGGCCCAGCTTGGAGCGATCTTCGCCGAGCCGTCCAGGGAGGCAAATCACTAACTCCGGTTAAATGGATACCCCAGACGCGGTAAATAGCGTTCGTAGGTCCGGGTGATGAATGCTTTTAGAGTTTCGACGTCGGCCTGGCGAAAAAAGGCCAGTTCACTGACCTCAACCAGCCACTTGTTCCTAAGATGCTGCGAGGCCGCGCGGGCGTCGTGACGAATATCGAGTGACTGGTCTGAAACCCATGGGCCGCAGAGGGCGACGCACACCTGTGATTTCAGCGTGCCCTGCAATCCCTCGAGAATGAGCATGTAGTCGAATTTGCAACCGGGTCGGAAGATTTCGTGCAGCTAGTCCGAGCAGCCACATGCGGCCCGTGATTTTGGCGTAATCCGAGTTGGCGACACCCAGGTAAGTCGTCAGCCAGGTGTCGGCGCGTGGCTTACCGTCCCAGGTAAGGCCGTCGAGATAATCCCGAACCGGATGGAACGCGTGCATGTGGGCGACATGCTCGGCGCCTTGTTGTACAGTTTCCTTGCCAACGCGCGCCATCAGGCACTCACGCTGCAAGAAGTCCTGCAGGTGACTCGTATCGTCGTCCGTCCAGGGCCGTGGCGCGACGAGCGTGGACGTGTTTGGCAGGGCCTGACGCAAGCTGACGCCAATCGCCATCTGATCGAACGCAACACAACCGACCAGCTCCGGCCGTTCCAACAGACAAGTAATGACGTTGGCAAGGTTGCCGGCAAACTTCGGGTTGCGGCTGCGCAGCATGCCCCGTACTCCACTCGGACCTGGTGATGACGGTTGAGCAGCTGGCCCGGTCGCTCCGGTTGCTCCGGTACCTGGTGGCGGTGGGGGAGGTGGCGGTGTCGTGCCATTGCCGCTGCGCAGCGGTGGGGCCAGGCGCGGCAATGCTGCTGATCCTGCCTCCGCCTCCTTATCCATGGCCCAGCGCACCACGCGTGTGATATCGTTCCGCAACCGTCCCCAGCCGTCGTCGCGTCGCTCTGCGGGGCGCTGATCAACAGCATGGCGAATAATGGCAATCGCCGTCGCTTCCGGCACGCTCTGGGCTGCCAGCTTGCCACACAGCCCTACCAGAGCGTCGTGGCTGCCTTCGCCCGCGGTGATTGCCGCCAACGCATTCTCGACGCTGAATGGCAATGCCTCGTCGGGAATTTGCGTTTACGAAGGCTAAGCTTGAGGTGCGCCAGCTCCCGCCTGGTGTCAGCCAGCTCGCGTTCCAGCTTCCGCCGCGTCTCGATCTCATGGTGCAACCGCAGCCGCAGCCGAGCAACCTGCCGCAGTTCCGGTGACGGCCCTGCGATAGGCGGTGCACCGGGTAACGCGTCGTCGCTCATGGAGACAACTTTCCGGCCTTGAGCTGCGCATATTCGGCGGCAGCGACATACATCGCGGCGCGCCTGCGGGGATCAGGTTCGAACTGGGGATAATAATATCGCGGCGGCGGCTCATCGAAGCGCCGGCCCTGACACATCGCCGCATCACGTCGCCCGCGCCACGCGAACAACTCAGGCGTCATTACAGCCACGCCAGCGTGCACGGGCCCGAGCGGCAATGGCGGCAGTATGATCGGAGGCTCGGGTGGTGGTGGCGGCGGCTCTGCAGCTGCCCTCTCGGCCATCAGGATGCGGATCAGTTCCTGTTTGTGTTGCGACAGCGCCTCGACGGAATCGTCCCACAACGCTTGCGCGTCTTCCGGTCCCTCCACGCTCAGCCGATCGCCGTTCGTGCTGACGATGCAGCCGGCGGCGCGAAGCCGGACCAGCAGCTCGGCCGCGGATAGTTCCTGCTGCAAGGTCATATCTCGCGACGGAAGCGGCGGGCGGGCTGGGCAAACTCCAGCTCGAGCTCCGGCTCGGGCGCGACCGGCTTAACCTCCGGCTCAGGCTCGATCGGTGGCTTGGCCTCCGGCTGTGGCGGTGCCCAGCCAGGATCTGGCACCAGCACAGTGCCGGGAAGCTCACGGCCATTCACTGGAATGTAGACATGAACAGTCTCGACACTGCCGCCGAGCTCGACACCGAGCGGCGGGTGATCGGCCGAACCGGCAAAGGGCTGAGTTGGTCGGCCATGCGCATAGCCGAGAATTATCTCGGCCGCCTTGAGCGCCCGCGCCGGCTCCTTCAGCGCCTCGTCCAGCGCCTGCAGCGCGGCAGGCACCCGCTTGCGGCAAGCCGCTAGAAAATCGTCGCGCCCAGAAGGGCGGCCATTGCGATTGCCGCTCTCTCCCTTCTGGTACCGGCGTCCGGGCCCAGGCATCACGCTGTTCCCTGGCTGTTTATCAGCCAGTTTACAGCCAAAACAGCCAACCCGGGCCACGATCACGGATCCGCGCGGCCGATGTCCAGCGACGAAAAGGGGGCGGCCCTTTCGAACCGCCCCGCCTCCGGCCACGTCATGCCATGCCCGACCGCGCCGCACCTCGCGCCGCCGAGCCATGCCCCATCTGCCAGGCCTCGCCCGACCAGGCCTCGTCGCGTCAGATCCGGCCAGGCCACGCCGCGTCTGCCCACTTCCATGTCCCACCGCCACGCTGTAGGCGCGGCAGCAACGAACTTGTTAGCACGCCGCAAGAATATTTGTGCGTGACGCTTTTGAAATGTTCAGCGCGGCCGGTCAGGCGCCCGCGCCAGCTTGCGCTTGCGCACGCCGTCGAGGCTGTGCCGTGCCGCTACGCGATCAACCTCACTGATGTCGGCCACGTTGCGGCCGTCCAGATCGTGCCGATGCTTGCCCTTGTTTGCCATCCGCCACAGGTAGCTCGGATGCGAACACCAGCGCCGCAAAGCGTGTTTCAACGTTTCTGGATTGCACTGAAGCTCGGCCAGAATGCGGTGATGAACGCCGATCGACAACGCACGGCGGCGCATATCGAACACGGCCGGATATCGCGTCATCAGCTCGACTGTCAGCCGGTCGATCTCCTCGAGTGAGGTCCCGGCCGCTGCGAGCTTGGCGCGGAAGCGTTCGCGTCGTTCGTCGGGCGAGAGCAGCGGCTGCCGCGCCGGTCCCTTCGCCTTCGCTGGCTTCGGCGGCTGCGGCGCCTTGGCCTTGGCCGGCTTCAGAGCGGCGGGCAATTTGCCCACTTGTTCGGCTTGTGGCTGTGGCGCCGGATCCGGAGGCGGTGGGGAATTCCCCTGCTGATCGAGCTCTTCGACCACTAGCGGCGCCGTCTTCAACGGCTTTGCGCCAGCCACGCTCGGCCGCGGTCGGCGCTTGACGATCTCCACGATGACGGGCGGCTTGCGGGCACGCTCCGACAGTCCAGCCAGGTCACGAGCAGTCAGTGCCATCGGTCAGGTCTCCACGTCGGATCGTCATGGCGCAGCCCTTTACCTTCGCAAACTGGGCTTCCCGTTGGCCATGTCGTTACGCGTCGAGCAGCCGCTCCAGCCGCTCGACGCCGGAGCGCACCGCGTCGAGCTGGCGGCGGATTTCCTGCTGGACGAAGCGCCGGGCGCTCTCGGCCGAGGTGTCCTTGGGATCGATCTGCGGGTCGCCCACCGCGGCGAGCAGCTCGCCCAGGCTGCGCTTCCAGAAGTTCGGGGTGCGCAGCAGCTCGACGCGGTTCTGCGGGACGCGGAGATACTCGCGCACCGTCGCCTCACGGGCGTCCGGGAGGCTGCCGTTGCGCAGCAGGTCGATCAGCACCTGGCGCGGGCGGGCGGTGAGGTAGCGGGTCCACTCATTGGTCTGCAGCTCGGCCTCGGCCTCGGCCGCGGTCATCGTGACCATGGCACGTCACCTTTCCTGTTCAGCTCGTTGGTTTGGTTGAGAATTGCCGTTGCCAGCGTCGCCCAACCTGGGGTTGCGCCTCTGATGACGGCACACGCGACCTCTGCGGAAGTGCGGAAGTTGCGGAACTTTTTCAGGGTTTTTTCTTGGAGAGAGGTGTTAATCCTACTGCGTCACTCATCATGCCGCGCTGGCGGCTTGCGCATATGTCCGCAGCAAGGACATCGCGGCAATGCAAGGGCGAAGGTGCGGGCGAGGCGGATGCGCAGCGTCGCGATCGAGTTCGGCACGTGACGCTGCGGACGCAGTGGCAGCTCCCTTGCGTCGGTAACCTGCGGGAACGGCAGGTCGCCGGCGGCACCAGGCGCGAGCAAGTCCTGAGGGGGGGATCGTCTCCTTCTCGGAGACCAGGAATCCGTAGGCCGCAATGCATAGACTTGCGTGATGGTGAAAACCCCGCCAGCCGCGGCCTTCGTAATGGCCGAGCCCAACTTCCTGCTTCAGATCCAGATAGTCGCGTTCGATCCGCCAGCGCAGCTTGGTGAGATCGACCATCCGCTCGAACGCGATGTCCGACGGCAGCGTGGAAAGCCAGTAGTGGTCCGGCTCGCTGGCGCCCTCCGGCCACTCGACCAGCAGCCACTCTTCCGCCGCAGGTTCGTTCCGTTTGCTCTCATCGTGTGCCGGGCGCACCCGTAGGCGGGCAAAGCGCGAGCTCAGCGCCGTGTTGCTACCCTCCCGCCAGGTGATCGGCTGCCAGGCGTCGGCGGCCAATTCCACGGCCAGTTGCTTGACCGAGACCGGCTGATGCGCCTCATCACGGCGCGGCCGTTTCGGCGGCCGGCCGCGGCCCGACCATGCCGGCGATGGCAATGCTGCCTCACCCGGCCGCCAGACTGCTGTGGTGGGCAGGATGCCGGCCACGTAGGGCTGCCCGAGTTCGCTGATCCCGGCACGCAGGACACTGTTGTTGCCATAGGCCGGGTCCATCAGTGCCACCGCCGCCGGCACGCCATCAGCGTGGGCCTGGCGCATCTGTTGCAATGCAATCTCCGGCTTGGTCTGGAACGTAACCTCCGCTGGCACCCCAGCGGTGCTCCGCCGCACCGGGTCGTCAGCCCACTCCTGCGGCAGATACAATCGATAGGAGACCGGCAGGCTGGCTTGGTGGCTGGCCACCGACAGGCTCACCGCCGCCTGGCAGTTCTCCTGCTTGCCAAGCTGCCCACAGTATTGCCGGGCCACGCCGACCGAGTGGTGGCCTTTCTTGGGAAACGCCGTGTCGTCGATGATCCAGGCCTGGATCGGCTCATCGCGGGTGATCGATGGCAGCACCAACTCGCGCACCCGGGTCAGCATCGCCTGGTCCGACCAGGGGGCTTGCGCCACCAGATGCAGCAGCGACTGGTGCTGGGCCGCGGTGCGCTCCGGTGCGGTCACCGCCGCCAGCGGTTCGACGCTCTTGCGGCCTTCGGTCAAGATCAACCCGATGCAGTAGTCTTCGAACGGTCTGACCCGGTCGGCATGGCCAAGCACCGAGGCCAAATCCGTGGCGTAAGCCCTGAAACGGGCTTCCGTGCCAGACCCATCGCGAAGATCCATGCCGCCCTCCTCGAACGGTTCGAATCTTCACTCGTACCATACCGCAACCGCGTCGCAGCAAGGCCGAAATCAGGCCGCCAGATCGCGCCGTTTGCGACTCAGTAGGATTAACAGCTTCCTCATTTCTAATACGCACCAATAGGCCTGTTTGCATAGGGTCTCCGGCGGCGAGGGCTGAGAAGTTCCGCAACTTCCGCACTTCCGCTCTCGGCCGCGTGATCATGAGACGTGTGATCATGGGAGGACCTCGACGGAGAACAGCCCGCCATGCTCCGGATGCGGGCTGTAGCGCAGGACCATCAGGACGCCGTCGACCATCACGGGGGCGTCCCGCAGGCTGCGCAGCCGCGAGGACAGGTAAGTGGACGAGTAGGCTCTGAGCGGCGCCTTTTCGGTCGCCTCCTCCAGGGCGGGGAAGAACTCCTCCGCGAAGGCCGGCGCATCCTGGTCGTAGCTGTTGTTGGTGAAGGCGAGGATATCGGAGGCCCGGAAGGTACCAGGCCAACGGCCGCGCAGCAGGCGCAGCACGGTCGCCACGGCGTGCCCCTGTTCATCCTCGGCGTCGTTGGTGAGGAACTCCTCGCGGAAGGAGATCTGCGACGGCGGGCACTCCGGGGCGTGTAGATCCCAGTTGCCGAGATGGCACCTGGCGGCGTGTTCCAGTGCCGAGCCGATCAGGTGCCACCAGTCCTTGAACCTGGTCTCGGCTTCCGCCGGTGCCCGTTCCGTGAGCCGCGGATTGCCCAACATGATGGTGTAAAGGGCGTGCAGGATCTTGCCTCGGTGGGCATAAGTCCAGGCGATCGGATCGCTATGGGTGAAGCTGCGGTTCTCTGGATCGGCGCGATCGGTGGTCAGCCGGATCGTCAGATCGCGCGACGCCATATCGCCCTTGGGGGCGATATTGTTGCCGGTAAAGCAGATGATCGAGGTGGCCGGCACGGTGCGGGATTCCGAAACGCCCAGCACGCGGTCGGTATAGGTCTCAGCGGTCAGCCCCTTTTCGATGGAAGGGCAGGAGATGGTAGCGCCGCGTTTGATATTATCCCAACAGATCAGCGGCACACCCTCGCCGTAATAGGCCAGCAGCGCCTTGCGGCGTTCATCGGCGGAGTTTGACCAGGCCGCGGCGCTGACCGCCTCGCCGAGAGCGGCGACCGAGATCATGACGATTACCGTGGTCTTGCCGTTGCCGCGTTGGCCGGAGGTGATGAAGAAGGCGGGCCTGGCGGGGAGAATGCCGCGTTCGAGAATAGTAATCGCGAGCGTAAGGAGCTTGAGCTTTCCCGGATAATCGGTCGGAACGTCGACCAGCCAGTCATCCACGAGGAAGCTCACCGCAGCGGCGACGGCGTCCGGGGTGCACTCTTTTATCTTCGGCAATAAGGCTTCCAGCCGCTCATCCACGCGGAACAGGATGCGCCGCTCGCGATCGAGGCGGTGACCGGACAGCATGGTCCCGTCCGGCAGGATCACCGGCATGGTGGCGACTGCGGTCACCACAGGGAGCGGCGAGTCCGTGCGCTGCTGGTGATACGCCTTGATGAACACCAAAGGGAGGCACACCGATCGCCCGGTTGGGTCGAGGTAGTCGATATGTTTCTCGACCAATATGGCCACCTCGATCTCGGTCAAGGTGGTGAGCAGCACGTGTTCGGGTGCTGGCAGCCGGTCGGATGGGTTCTCTTCGGCATTGGCGCCGCTTGCGGTGAGCTGATGCATGCCGGGCACGCGTCTGGCCAACGCCATCGTCAGCCAGCCTTCGAGATTGCGCATCGGCGGTTCGGCCGCCATCGAGGCGGCGAACACGCGGTCGAGCTGCTGGATAATCTCGAGGCGAGGCGTGTCTTCTGCAGGTACCCGTATCTGCGGCCGGTGATCGCCGGCTGCCAGCCGCTGCGCCTGGCGGGCCTTCTCGCGGGCCTTGCGGTCTTCCTCGGCCTCGACGGCCTCGGCGCGCTTCACCTGTCGGTTGAACTCGCGCACGCCGAGCTTCAGCCGCTCGATCAGCTCGCATTTGATGTGCGCGTAGTCGTAGCCTTCCACATCGGCCATGCGGCGGGCGAAGCGGACGAAGCGCGCGATCACCTCTTTGTCCGGCGTCTTCGCCAGCACGGCGCGCAACATGTCGGCGTCGAGCTTCAGGTCGTAGACGGTGCGGCCGTGGGCGAAAGAATGGATCCAGATGGAACCGTCTTCGCGCTGCTCTATGCGCGCCTTGCCAGTGCCGTAGGCGACGCCCTCCAATGGATCGGCCAGGGTGGCGCCGACGTAGAGATCCGGATCGGCCAGCACGTCGGCCACCGTTTTGCCGGCGAACTCGGGGAGATCGAACGGCAGGTCGAGATCCGGCAGCAGGATGCCGGTGATCATCCGCTCGACGGTCTGGCGCGCCGTTTCCGGCATCACGCCGCGCTCGTTGATCAGCCGCTCGGTCTGCGTTTTGATGAACGCCAAGCGGACTTTGCGAACGTCAACCGCCAGAGCGTCGGCTGCCGCGCGCTTCAGGCGTCGCAGATGCACGTCCTCGGTCAGGTTGATGGAAGGAATCGCGGCTGCGGTATTGAGCGCTGCGCCCTCTCGTGGCCTCGGGCGCCGCCTCACCTGGTCCTGTACCAGCGGCGGGTCGAGCACCGGGGCGCCTTCGAACACCAGGCGTTCAGGTCCGAACACCATACGGTCGACGATGCTGCGTTCGAGGAGCTGGCCGGCGGCACCGACCAGCATCCAGCCAAGCCCGGCCAGCCAGCACCTGTCGTGCAGTGCCTTCAGCGCGCGTTCGGCGTCGGCGCCGTTTTCGATCAGGACATAGAGGTGACGTCCGTCCGATCCGGCGATCTCCTGGCCGGTATCGGTGCGCACCAGGCCGGCGCTGGTAGAACGGCGGACCACCAGCCCGACGTTGGCGATCTCCGGCACGATCGCGCCCAAGGCTTGCACAAACCCGCCCATGGCGGCGAGGCGGTTGCGTATCTCGGGCGGCATGCCCTTGTCGTCGTAGTCGACCAGCAGAAGGCCGGGCGCGGTGGGCTGATAGGCGATGTATTCGGCGCTGCGCGCGATTGTACCTGGAGGTGCGCCGTTCAGCTTTGCCTTGGTGGTGACCTCGACCTTATCCGGCAGATCGGCACGCAGCCGGCCGAGGGCGATTGCCTCGCTGGGATCGAGTGCCGCGATATGGCCGGCGAAGGTTGTCATATCCGCGAACGCGGTGCGCCAGGCGACGCCAGATCCCATCACGCAAGCACTGCCGTCACTAATCAGCTTGCCGTTGGGATCGAGGGTGATGCGCTTGGTCAATGGACCGCCATGCTTGGCGAGGGTCACGATCTCAATCATCGCGACGCCCTCCACAGTTCGGCTTGCTCGTGCCGGACGTGCCAGGCCCAGCCCGGCTTGTAATTGTGGGCGAGACGATAGGCTTCGATCTCGCTGTCGGTGCGCGGTTCGGCGAGGAACGCTCGATGCGACAGGCGACAAAGTTGTGCAATGCGGTCGTGCTTCAGCTCGACCAGCTCGTCGTGCAGGTTGACGGTAAGCGCGCGCCCTCCGGTCGGCCGAGGTTCGCCGCAAGCAAGGCAGTAGGACTCGCTCAGCGGGTTGAGGCAGCCGCACTCGGGGCAAGTCCAGCCTGGCGGCTCATCATCCGTCTGGCGTTTCGGCGCGCCGGCCAGGGTCCAGCGGTGCACGCGATCCGGCAGTCCGTGCACTAGCAAATTGCCGGCTAGGTCCAACACCGTGAGGTGGGTTTTGCCTGGCGCTGGCCGGAGTCCGCGGCCGACCTGTTGGAGATGCACCGTCAGCGACTTTGTCGGCCTCATCAAAATCGCTGCGCCGATGGTGGGGATGTCGACGCCTTCGCCCAGGATCTCGCAGCTTGCCAGCACCTCGATCTCACCGGTACCTAAGCCGGCGATCAGCCTGTCGCGCAGCTCCATAGGCTGCTCGCCGTGCACGTGTGCGGCACGAAAACCGGCATTCCTGAAGGTAGAAGCTATGGCCTCGCCGTGTTTAACAGTGACGGCGAAGGCGACCGCGGGCTGATGCTCGGCACGCTTGCGGTACTCGGCGACGGCATCGCCGGCCAGATCGGCGGCGATGACCGCGTCGGCCAGCTCGCCCTTATCGTAGTCACCGGCGACCGTGCGGACACCGCGCAGGTTCAGCTTGGTTTTGGCGACGAACACGCGCGCCGGGGCGAGCCATCCTTGTTCTGTCAGTTCCTTGACCGTGGCGCCGATGATCAGGTCATCGAACAGCCCCTCGGCCTCGACACCGAGCCCCTTCCCGTCGAGCCTGGCGGGCGTCGCGGTGACGCCGAGCAGCCTGGCCTTCGGCAGCATAGCGGCGAGCTTGCGATAGCTGTCGCAGACCGCGTGATGCGCTTCGTCGATGATGCACAGCCCGATGTTGTCATTCAGCTCGCGGCGGATTGCGGTCTGGATCGAGCATACGCACACCGGCGCGTCGTGATCGCGATCGAGGCCGCGGGCGACGATGCCATGCTCAACGCCCGCGTCGGTGAGCTTCGCCGACGCCTGCTGCACCAACTCGCGACGGTGCACGGCGATTAAGGTCGTGGTGCCTTTGAGCACGGCGAGGCGCGTCGCCTCGGCGAAGGCCACGGTCTTGCCGGCTGCCGTTGGCAATTGCAGCAGCGGCGCGCGGTGGCCGGTTGCGTAGGAGCGGCGCAAGTCTTCGATGCCGCGCTCTTGGTAATTTCGAAGCTGGGGCATCTCACTTGCCCCGCTTTCCGGGGCGGATGCGCTTGGGGGCCGACCTGGCCGGGACCACGCAGGCGACGGCATCGCTTTGTGGGTACCGTTGTCTGAAGTCGGCCTTGGCTGTATCCGCCTCTGGCCGCGTGAGAAACCACTGTTGCCGCGGTTTGTGGCGCTTATCGCCGGTGACGTTCTCGTCGAAGACAGTCGAGATCAGATAAAAACCAGCGTCGAACCCGGCGTCGCTCATCATCTCCTCCGTCATCGAGACGGAGGTATCCGATCACTTGAAAGCTATTGCTGTCGCCTTCTAAATCGGTGAATTGGCCACCCTAATTCGGGAAGTTGGGTTCCCGAAATCGGGAAGTTGGGTTCCCGAAATCGGGAGATGCGTATTGGCAATAAGTTCTACTTCTTGGTCCACAGGGTGGGAAACGATGGTTCGGGGAACGTCCACCCGCACCTGGCCTTGAATAGCTTATACAAGCTCTCCTGGCTGGTCTTTGGATGCTCGGCGGCGAAGGCGGCGATGATTGCCTTGTGATCGAGCGTTCGGCCGTGTTGCTCGCTGAAGAGCTTACGTAATTGTCCGAGCGTGCGGCTTTTGTCCTCTCTGTAGAGGGCGTCCATCGCCCTCAGATCGGCCTCGTGCGGCGCCTCCGCCTTCTCCTCCGGCGCGGGCTCCGCCCCGGGCGGTTGCGGATCAACCCCGGTCCGCCCGGCGACCGCCTTCGCCCGTGCGACAGCGGCCGCTGCAGCGGATCGCATCTCCTCCAGCCTGGTCTCTGTCGCGGGCAAAGCAGGGTGTTCGATCGGCGGGTCGTCCCGGAGCGCCGCATAGACCGCCTCTCGCCGGAATTCATGTCGCAGCCGATCGATGATGACCACGGTACGGGCGTCGAGAAGGTAGGTGCGTTCGGCCAGCAGCTCCTCTGTCACCTCGGGCAAGTGCCATGGATCGGGCCAGCCAAAGTGTTGGATCCGCGAACACGCCTCTGGCCCAAGCACCGTGACGAAATAGCGCAGGAACGCTGGAAACTCGAGCAGCGGCTTGGTCTCCTTCCAGCGATCCAGGATCCAATTGATCCCTGAAATACCGCCGGCAACTGCGCCATCGAACGGGTTGGCCAGCCCACGGCGGATAAAATCGACTTCTGCTTCAGTAAAGTCAGGGGTAGATTGCGATTCGGACATGGGGTGTTTCCCCAGTTCATTTGGTTGAGCTCATTGGCGTGGGCGCGATCATAACGGCGGCCGGCGAAGGCTTCGGACCTTCGCTGGTCGTTTTAGCTTCGCAAACAGCGTTTGCTGAAGGTAAGGGCTGCGGCGTCCTCTTCCAGGAGTTCGTGGCGGTGTGCGAACTGCAGTACCCGCCAGCCGCGTGCGGTGAAGGTGAGTGCGGTCTGGGCAAGCAGCACGCTCTTGCGTCAGGCGCAGGGCGCGACCGCGAGCGGTCGGCGGACACCGCCGTGGATCGCGGTGATGATGGCATCATGCGGAACCTGCCGATCCGCTCGTGGGATGAGCGGCGGCAGCGAGGGCCGGGGAATGGCGTCGTCAGGCATGTGTGACCCGAGCGTGGTCCGGTGGCGGGACGGTCGGCCGCCAGACCGCGGTGCGGGCTGCGATCGCCGGCTTCTGGTTGTAACCGGTCATGCCCTGACGGGCGCACGTCTTCCTGCGCGATGTCCTTGCCATCGCGGATGCTCCGTTCAATGATGGATGGTGGTTTCAGCCCGGCACGCAGCCGGGCAGGATCAGGCGGGCGGATCGGCTCCGCGCGCGTGCAACGGCAACGCACGGGGCAGGTTCCGAACTAGTTGCTCTAGCGACGAGTACAGAACGATCGTCTTCCCGCCGTGCTTGTGAAAGACCAATCGCCCGGCACGCCATTCTTCGTACAGCTTGGCTCGATTAAGCCCGCTGATGGCGATGGCGGTCTTGATCCCGACCGCGATTGGTCGCAGTCCTTCGGCATCCGACACATCGGTGAGAACCGCACCGAGGTGCTGGCGTACCGCGTCGCGGATGGCCTCACGGATCACTGCGTCTGTGTGCTTATCGCGCAGGGCGGCAGCAGGCTCGGCTACAGTAGCATCGTCCAGATGCAGCGACATTCGCACACCGTTGAGTTGACCGCGTGCGCCTATGAAGTGCCGTTCTTTTGCCGGAGTCGATTCGTAGTCTTTCGTGGTTTTTTCGTCGCTTCGTCACGAATAGCCCGGGCCGATGCGTCCGCCGAGCTGCCGCAGCAACTTCTGGCTGATTTTCCGGCCTGGAAACTTGTTCCTTGCTTCGGTCAATCGCCGCGTCTCCCACACGGAGTGTGGTTCATGCTTATCGGGACGATCACGGTACGGACCGAACGACTTCAGGCAAACTGTCAGCTCCGCCTCCGGTTCGCTCGGCTTCTCATCCGCCTCCGGCGGCGGCACCTGCGAGGGCTCGTCGCCCTTGGTAGTTGCGGCTGGGGGCGCCAACGCTGGCGGCTCGACCGCTTCGTGCTCAGCAGTCACCTCGGCCAGTGGTGCGGCCGGCGGCTTGCTCGACGGTTCGTTCGCTGTGCCGCGCAACGCCTCGATTATGTCCTTATCCAACCATATATCTACGCGCGTTGGCGGCTCACGCTTCCCATGCCGATCGGCTGTTGCCGCGAGCTGCTGATCCAGCGTCTGCACTGCCTCGGCTTCGCGCTGCCGTACCGGATCGCTGGCTAAGTAGGTCCGCCAGCGCTCGGCGATTACACACACTTCCACCATCACCCAGGGTGCATGCATGGGGCCGGGCTTTGCCTTTTGACGGCGTTGGATCAGTCGCGGCGCGCCAGAGACGATGTCGCGGAGTGCCTGCGGTAATGACCACCGCTTCGGGTAGAATTCGCGAAGAGCCTCAAAGGTCTGCCGCTGCGACGGGGCGTACGGTTCCCAGCTCGCCAGGAACTGCTCGACCTCGCGGCGTGGAATTCGTGCTAAATTGGTCGCCGGCGCCTTGGACACGGGTGCGATCCGCGTTCGGGTTAGGTCGGGACGGTGGTGAGACGCCGTTCCGACCCGCCAGCTTAGCATGCCTGCGCCGTCAGCGGAACGCCTGGGCGGCTCGACGGCCAGGGCTGTGTGTTGTGTGTGACCGCCCTGAACGAACGGCGCCCTGTACGGGCTCCGTAGGGCGAGGACGGCGAATGTTCGGCGCCCGTCAGCGCCACGATGCCCGGACCGGATCAGGTGGGTGGCGTTGCCTCGCCTTTCGGCCGCGCCTCGGGCAGCGCGGCGGCCAATGCCTCGATCTCGTTCAGTCGGCCGAATAGCCTGTCTCCCAGCCGGTACAGACGAATGACGCGCATGTGCCACAACTCATAGACGCGGCGGCGACTGATGCTGAGCAACGCGGCGATGGTATCGATCGAGACCAGGAGCGGCTTGAGGTTCTGCGCGGTCAGCAGCTCGTCACGCCGTAGGTGGCGCAACGAGCGCTGGTCCGGCGCTGCTTCCGTGATAGCCTGGGGCTTCATGCCACGCGGCTCAGTGGGCGGCAGGCGTAAGATGCAGTAGCAGCCACGCCATCGCCGCGACGGCGGCCGCGAACGATCCCGCGATCGCCCCGATCAGCTTCCATAAATCGCCATGCGCTTGACTGCGCAACACGTCGATCTTGCTGTCCAGCCTGCCGAGGCCATCCGCTAGCTTGCCGTCCAGCCGGCCAATGTCGACATGCAGCTCGGCCCGTATGGATTCGATCCTACCGTCGAGTTTGGCGACGCCATCCCGCAGATCGCCACGCAGCTCGGCCCGCACGGTTTCGATCTTGCTGTCGAGCCTACCGAAGCCCTCACGCAGCTCCCCGCCTAGCTCGCGCAGTACCTCGGCAACATCTGCAGTACCGGCTTGCCCGCTCATCCCGCGCTCCGCACCAACGGCACGACCTCGGCACCGCCCTGCTCGATCCCGTCCAGCAGATCGGCAAGCCGTTGCAGGGCAGTCGCCACCTCGACGCGGTATCTGGCGCGGTTGTAGATGGCGGCGATCGGGCTATGCAGGCTCGCGTGGTTCAGCGCCGCTTCGATGACATGTGGCGGTTCGCCCATCTCGCCCAAGAGTGTCGCGCTAGTACGGCGGAGGTCGTGCCGTTGCCAGCCTTCCGTCTTGGTGGCGCGCTGGATTGCCGCGGTTTCGAACCACCAATGCGCGAGACGCCCACCGGTCGCGGTGCAGAACACGCGCGCGTCCGGATGCCCCGGTCCCATCGAACGCAGCAACGCGAGCGCTTGGTTGGACAACGGTACGGTGTGCGGCTCGCCCGTCTTCGTCCTGGGGATCGTCCAGACGCGGGCGGCAAGGTCGATGTCGTGCCATCTGGCCTCACCAAGTTCCTCGCGTCGCACTAAGGTCAGCAGCAGGAACCGCAACGCCCTGACATGGATACGATCGGAACAGCGCAGCAGCGGCAGGATGCTGCGCAGCTCATCGCGCGAGAGCACGCGACGGCGGCGCTGCACGGCAACCGGCGGCGAGATGTCGCAAAGTGCACGGTCACAGTAAGCACGGCCTGGCGCCGACGCCCAGCGCAAAACGGGCTTCAGATTGCGGACCGCGACGCCGGCATTCTGCCTTGCCGGATAGCGATCGGCAGCGAGTTGCAGTTGTCCGACTGTCAACTGCGCCAGCGGTGCCCCCATGTGCTGCTTGAAGATCAGTGCGATGCGCCGCTTGGCCCGCGCCCAGGATGATTTTGCTGCGCCCTGTTGCTCTTCGTAGTGGTCGAGCAAGCCTTCCAGGGTTGCGGCTTTCTCGGCCTCCGACTTGGCGCGTGCGGCCCGCTTCTCGGCCGTCGGATCGGCCCCCTTGCTCACTGCCACCCGCTGTGCCTCAGCCGCCCTGCGGGCTGCGGCGATGCCCATGGCAGGCCACGCGCCGAGGGTGATCGAAAGCTGCCGGCCGCTCGGGCCTCGGACGCGCAGGCCCCAGGTCGCCGCCCCGGCACTGATTCTGAGCCTGAGGCCCCGACAATTCGGATCACGCAAATCACGTCGGACGCCTACTGCTTTGGCCTCCCGTATCGCTTTCGTAATACCGGTATCGTTAAGGGTAGTCATCGAGTTTTTGCCCCCTGGCTAGCCGGGCATTATGGGGCCTCACTGGGGTCACAAAATCCCCGAATCGCCCCCGTACGTTATTGCACGCCCTCATGCGGTTCATGACATGTGGTCGGTGAAACTGCAAGGCATATTCTTGGAGTTTCGCTCCTCCCCCGCACGCGCTTGCACACGGTCGTACGGCACGACAACCCGCTGAACGGCTATCTTCAGAAGCCGCTCACCCGCGACAAGGTCGCGCTGCATCTCGCCCCCATCATCTCCGGCCACGCGCGCGACCAAACCGGCGTGCTCGGCGGCCAGATGACCACCGTCACCGGCGCCCGCGGCGGGGTCGGCGCCAGCACGATTGCGCTCAACCTGGCGTGGCATTTCGGCGTGCTGGCGCGCCGCCATACCGTGCTGCTGGATCCCGACCTGCACATGGGGATCTCGACGCTCCTGCTCGATCTTCGCCCCGGCCCCGGACTTCGGCTGGCGCTGGAAACGCCCGAGCGGATCGATGCGCTGCTGGCCGAGCGCATGGCGGTGCCGGCCGCCGACCGGCTGCATATCCTGGCCGGTCAGGAACCGCTCGAGAATGAGCCGAACATCGCCGATGGTGCGGCCGGTCTGCTGCTGCACGCACTGCGCCGGCGCTACAATTTCATCATTGCCGACGTGCCGTTCCGTTCTGCGCCGCTGTACCGGGAGCTGTTTCGCGCGGCTGATCAGCGCGTGCTGGTGATGGAGCCGACTTTCCCCTCGGTCCGCGACGTGCTGCGCCTGCTGGCAATTCCGGTGGAAGCGGGGCAGCCGCGCCGCGCCACCGTCGTGCTAAACCGTGCCGCCACCGCCGGCGGCATGTCGCGCCACCAGATCGAAGACGCGATCGGCCAGCGTGTCGATGTCGCCATCCCCAACCTGCCGCGTCAGGTCAGCAGCGCCGCTGTCGTGGGAGAGCCGGCGGTAAGCCGCCACGCCGGCTTCCGCGCGGCGATTGCCGAACTGGCGCGGCAGGCCGCACCGGTGCGCCTGCTCGACGGCGCCGCCGCACCGGCCGAGGTGGCACGTCCGCCCGGCCTATGGCGCCGGCTGATCGGCGGCGCCCAACGGCCATCGCCATGAGCGCAGACCTGAGCGCACCTGTCTTCGGCCGCCGGTATGGCGGCTCCGGCACCGTGCCGGTCGCATCGATCGGCGATGCAGCGACCGATCCGCCGGCACCGCCGGAAGTCATCGCCGAGCTGCGCACGCAATGCATGGCTCGCCTCGATCCCTCTGCCATCGCCGCGATCCCGGCCGACCGTCTCGGCGCCGAGGTGGAGCGGCTGATCGCCGGCATCGCCAACGAGCGCCGGATCCAGATCAATTTCCGCGAGCAACGCGTGCTGGCAACCGAGTTGCTGCACGACATGATCGGTCTCGGGCCGCTCGAGTCGTTGCTTTCAGATGACACCATTGCCGACATCATGGTCAATGGCCCGGCGCGTGTCTTCGTCGAGCGGGCCGGCAAAGTAGTGGTCTCGTCTGTGCGGTTTCGGGATGTGCAGCATCTCACCAACATCTGCCAGCGCATCGCCGCCGCGGTCGGACGGCGGGTCGATGAATCCAGCCCGATGGTCGATGCCCGGCTGAAGGACGGCTCGCGTGTCAATATCGTGCTGCAGCCGCTGTCACTCGACGGTCCTTACCTGTCAATCCGCAAGTTCGGCAAGAAAACCATCGACTTCGCCCGCCTGCTCGAATTCGGCGCGATGACCCCGCCGGTCGCCGAGGTGCTGCAGATCGCCGCGCGTGCGCGATTGAACGTAGTCATCTCCGGCGGCACCGGCTCGGGCAAGACCACGCTGTTGAACGCGATGTCGCGCCTGATCGACCCTGGGGAACGAATCATCACGGTCGAGGACGCGGCCGAGCTGCAGCTTCAGCAGCCGCACGTGGCGCGGCTGGAAACCCGTCCGCCGAGCCTCGAGGGCAAGGGCGAGGTGACGCAGCGCGACCTGGTGCGCAACGCGCTGCGCATGCGCCCCGACCGCATCATCATCGGCGAGGTACGCGGCAGCGAAGCCTTCGACATGCTGCAGGCGATGAACACCGGCCATGACGGCAGCATGTCCACGATCCACGCCAACACCTCGCGCGATGCGCTGACCCGCATCGAGAACATGGTGCAGATGGGCAATATGGGCCTGCCCTCCGCCGCCATTCGCCGCCAGATCGTCAGCGCCATCGATCTGATCGTGCAGGTGGAGCGCCAGCGCGATGGCGGCCGGCGCGTGACCCAGGTCACCGAAGTGGCCGGCATGGAAAACGACGTGGTGATCATGAACGACGTGTTTCGCCTCGAGATCGAAGGCGAGCGGCCAGATGGGCGACTCAATGCGCACTACCGCGTCAGTCCCGCGCGACCGAGTTTCATCACCCGGCTGGCGTATTTCCGCGTCGATGGCGCCTGGATGGCCGCGCTTCGCACCGACGAGCGATGACCGCGCTGCCGCCTGCCCTGCTGCTGCTGGCGACCGGCTGTCTGCTGCTGGCCGGGCTGGCCTCAGCGGCGTGCTCCTGCAGCGCGGGATCGAGCAGCGCCGCCGCGAGGCGTCACGGATCGAGCGGGTGCTGCAACCGCTCGCCCGCACCCGCCCGCTCCGCCCAGCCGCGACCACCCGGCTCGCCGTTCCGGAAGAGCGAGGCCTGCTTGGCTGGCTCGGCTGGGTGTTCCGCTTCGATCCGGGTCGCGTCATTCGGTATCCGACACCTTGGTGGGCCGTCCTGGCGGGAGCGTTCGCCCTCGCCTGGGTCGGCACCGCGATGGCCGCGAACCTGCTCGGCCAGGCAGGACTGCTCGCGTTGCCACTGCTGTGGTGGATCGTTGCGCAAGCCTGGTTCCGCCGGATGGATGCGCGCCGGCGTCAGCAGCTCCTGGTGCAAATGCCCGACGCCTTAGCGATGATCGTTCGCGCGGTCCGCGTCGGGATTCCAATTCCCGAGGCGGTACGCGCCGTCGCGCAGGAGGCCGAGCCGCCCACCGCGGTCGAGTTCGCCGCCTTGAACAGCGAGATCGTCATCGGCGTGCCGCTGGAGGACGGGCTGCGCGCCCTGGCTCGCCGCACCGAGCTTGGCGAATACAGCTTCTTCGCCACCGCAGTGTCGGTGCAGTCGCAGACCGGCGGCGGCCTGACTGAAGTGATGGAGAACCTTGCCGACGTGATTCGCCGCCGTGTGGCGTTGCAGTCCCGCGGCTATGCGCTGTCCGCCGAGGCGCGCAGCAGCGCCGTCGTGCTCGCGGTGATGCCGGTGCTCACCGGCATTATGCTCTGGTTAATCAACCCGGCCTATATGAATACGCTCTTCGACGAGCCGCTCGGCCATATGCTTCTCGGCGCCGGCGTATCGTTGCTCGCGATCGGCATATTCGTCATGCGCACCATTATCCGCCGCACGCTTGCATGATTGCGCACCTCGCAACCGGGTTGCGCGGCTCCGTCTGGCTGGCCGCCGGTGCCGGATGGCTGTTGGTGCTAGTCGGTGCGGCGTTGCTGCTGCGCCTGGCAGAGACGCAGCGGAGCCTGCGCCGGCGAATCGCCTATGCCCGCGGTGCGCCACCGGCCGAGCGCGGCACCCCCGGCACCGGTATGCGCGGCTTGCCGATGGCGGCGCTCACGGCGCTCGGCCGGTTCATCGGGCAAAGCGGGCTGTTGCCGGCGCGCATGCTGGCCGATCTGAAGGAGACGCTGGTCACCTCCGGTTTCCGCAGCAGCGACGGGCTCTGGTTGTTCATCGGCGCGAAGATCGCCGGATTTGTCGGGCTGCCTGTGCTGGCGCTGTTTGCGTTGCCGCATGCGGGGGAGCGCCCGGCCGTGCGCCTCGCCATCGTGGCGGGCCTTGCCGGGGCCGGGCTGCTCGCCCCCGATATGATCGTGCGCCGCATCCGCACCAGCTATATGGCCCGGCTGGAGCGGCACGTGCCGGACGCGCTCGACCTGCTGGTCATCTGTGCCCAGGCCGGCCTCGGCCTGGAAGCAGCGATCGAACGCGTGGCCGAGGAGATGCGCGACACCCACCGGGAAATCGCGCGCGAATTCGCGTTCGCGGCCCATGAGCTTCAGATCAGCGCCGACACGCGCCAGGCGCTTCTCGGACTCGGGCGTCGCACCGGCCTGACTAGCCTGAAGCGACTCGCCGCGACCCTGTCGCAAAGCCTGCAATACGGCACGCCGCTCTCGGCTGCTCTGCGCACACTCTCCGCCGAGATGCGGCAGGAGATGCTCACCCGCTTCGAGGAGCGTGCTGCTCGCCTGCCGGTGCTGCTCACAGTACCGATGGTGGTGTTCATCCTGCCCTGCATGTTCATCACCGTTGCCGGGCCCGCAGCGATCCTCATCAAGCGCGCGTTCGGTCATTATCATTAAGGAACCGGTCATGCACCGACGGCTGCGCGCTGCGGTCTTGCTTTGCCTCTTGCCGATGCTGGGTGCGTGCGGTAGCGCAACCTCGCCGGATCTGTCGGTGCACGCCAGGCGCGAGGCGGACCCGGCGGCACAGCTCGCGCTTGGACGAATCCTGCTGCAAAGTGATCCGGCCCGCGCCGAGCAGGTGTTTCTGGAGGCGCTCGCCGGCTCGCCGCACAACCCGGACATGCTGAACGATCTCGGCGTGGCGCGCGACCTACAGGGGCATCGTGCCGAGGCGCAGGCGGCATACCGCGAGGCGCTGGCCGCGGCTCCCACGTTGCGCGCCGTTCGTATCAACCTCGCGCTGTCGCTGGCTCTGAGCGGAAAGGATACCGATGCGCTGACGACCATGCAGCTGATCGTCGCGACTCCTTCTGTTACAGACGCGGAGCGGGCGGATGTTGCCGCGATCAATTCGCTGGCAGGTGGATCTCTCGCCCGAAGCTTGCCGCGAGAGTGATGGTTGCCTGACCCCGGAGTGCTTGGAACCGTCTCTATGGTGCTTGCATACGCTGGTATCGCGTTGCACCCTGAAATAAGAGCTGATGTGGATCGCGGTAGGGACGCGCATTATGCTTGGCGCCCTTAAGGTCGACCCTCCGGCAGTGCCGCGTTATGCCGCATTCCGCCAACCGTCAGGTTCCCTGGAAATTTGGCGCGCGCTTTTCGTGGAACGCCGCCACACCCTCGCGGAAATCGTCGGACGTTCGCAAGCGGCTATAACAATGTCCTTCAAGCTCGATGGCGATCGATAATGATGCATCCTCGCTGTCGTTCAGCAGCTTTTTCGCAGTTCGCTGCGCCAGTGGCGAGAATTCCAGCAGTTCGCTCACCAGAGCGTCGGTGGCCGTTTCCAATTCGCCATCAGGCACTACTTCAGTCGCAATGCCCCAGGCGAGCGCCTGCTGTGCGTCGATGCGCCGCGACCGCATCACGATATCCTTGGTGCGCGTGATACCGATGATCTTCTGGAGCCGGGCCGATCCGCCGGAACCGGGTATCTGCCCAAGTTTCTGTTCCGGCAGCGCATACTTCACCGTCTCGGAGGCGATGCGGAAGTCGCAGGCCAGCGAAATTTCAAAGCCGACACCGAAACAGAAACCACGGTTTGCCACGATCACCGGCTTGCTGCACCGGGCCGGCGCCGCGATGTTCCATGCGAGCTTGGAGACATGTTCCGGCGATGCTTCCAGGAAGCCCTTGATAAAGCCGCCGGAGGAGAAGTGCTCGCCCACCGCCCGCAGGACAACGATCCGCACGCGCCCATCGGCGTCGAGCGCCTCGAATGCGTGGCGAAGCTGGTCGCGCTGCGGCATGGAGATAGTGTTCAACGGCGGGCGGTCGAGAATGATGTCGCCACGTTGCCGCGCCGAGTCCACGTCGACGCGGAAGCCGTCGGTTTCAGTTGCTGCGGGATCGGTCATGCGGACGCGTCCTTCTTCGATCAGTTTTGCTCGGACGTGTACTCACCATCGACAAGCTTGCGCCGAAGCAGCTTGCCGACAGGGGATTTCGGGATCGCATCCACGAAGACGACGCGGCGCGGGCGCTTGAAGGCGGCGACGCCGGATTCGCGGCAGAAGGCATCGAGCTCCTCCGGCGTGACCGGGGCACGTCGCTTGATAAAAGCGGCGACGATCTTGCCCCACCGCTCGTCGGACAGGCCAACCACCGCCACCTCGGACACCGACGGATGCAACGACAGGCAACGTTCGATCTCTACCGGCGAGACGTTCTCGCCGCCGGTGATGATCATGTCGTCGACTTGCCCGGTGACATACAGGTCGCCTTCGCTATCGAAATAGCCGGTGTCTCCGGTCAGGAACCAACCATCTCGCAGTGCCCGCGCGTTGTAATGCTCACCTGGGTAGCGGCCCGAGGTGAGTTATTTTGCAACGATTGGCCCATTGGGCAGCGAGGTATCTGACAAGACGTGCGGATCACGTACGAGTTAACAGCATAGGAATTGCTTGACGCGGTAACGGGTGACTTGACTCTAAGACAGGGGTGACGCACACCCCCGATCTCAGCAAGTTATCGGTCGCCGAGAAGGACACGCTGATCCTGGCGTTGTTCGAACAGTTGACGACAGCGCATCAGAGGATCGCGGAGCAGGACAAGATAATCGCCGCGCAAGCCGAACGGATCGCAGCGCTAGAGGCGAAGCTTGAGCGACTGAACCGGCCACCAAAGACGCCAGACAACTCGTCGATGCCGCCGTCCAAAGGTCCAAAGAAAGATCGAGCAGAGCCGGACCACGACCGCCCACGGCGTAAGAGCCGACCGGGCGTGGGGCGGTCACTGCATCCCAACCCCGATCGCGTGGTTGATGCGACGCTGAGTGCCTGTCCCAAGTGTCGGGCGAGGTTTCCGAAGGCCGCCCAGACCCCCCAGCAGGTCTACGACCGCATCGAACTTCCACCGATCAAGCCAGATGTAACACGGGTACGATTGTTTGGTGGTTGCTGCTCCTGCTGCGGCGAGCACGTGTGCGCCGAGGCGCCAGCCGGTCTGGAGCCAGGTTCGCCCTTCGGTCAATCCATTGCCGCGTTGGTGGTCTATCTCCACTACGCCCACGCCGTTGGTATGCAGCGGTTGGCGCAGCTGATGGACGAGATCTTTGGCCTCTCGATCAGCGAGGGCGCGATCAGCAACATCTTGGCTCGAGCACGCGAACCTTTGCTGGCGGCGACCGCACCCATTCGCGCCGCCGTGCTCGCCAGTCCGGTGGTATGCTCGGATGAGACCTCGGCGCGGGTCAGTGGCAAGAATTGGTGGGAGTGGGTGTTCATCGGCACGCTCGCCGTGTTGCACGTAATCCATCCCAGCCGTGGCAAGGCGGTAGTGCAGGCGTTGTTCAGTGACATCAAACCACTGGTTTGGGTGTCTGACATGTTGCATAGCCAGCGCGGCCACGCAGTCAAATGGCAGGTGTGCCTGGCTCACCTGCTCCGCACAGCGAACTATGCCGTTGACTGCGGTGATACCGCCTTCAGCCTTCGGTTCAAGTGGCTGCTGCTACGTGCGCTTGCCATCGGGCGACGACGAGATCGTCTGACAGACAGTACTCTGCGGCAGTATCTGGGCGACCTCGAGCGCAGGCTCAATCGAATTATGGCTGTGGTGCCGATCGGCGAGCCGGGAGTTAAGCTACGCAAGTGCATCGCGGCACATCGAGAACACCTGTTCGTGTTCATGAGCCACCGCGACGTGCCTCCCACCAACAACATTTCCGAGCAGTCTCTGCGTCCGAGCGTGATATTTCGCAAAGTGACCAATGGGTTCCGCTGTGAGTGGGGTGCAGAGACCTACGCTGCCTTTCGTTCAGTCGTGAGCACAGCCAAAGCCAATGGAATTTCTGTGCTGCAAGCACTCCGAACCGCCCTGGCGGGAGCGCAAGTGCCCGTGGTCCTCCAACCAGCCACCCCAGGGTGAGCAATTACCGCGCGTTCGCCTCCGGCCGGCGCCAATAGCCTTCGAACGCCTCGTCGCCGGCGAGCAGGGCGGCGATCTCGCCTTCCTCGCCGGTGGCGGCCAACACATGCGGGTCGGACGCGCCGAGCATCACCACGCGGATCATCTGGTTGAGGCCGGCGCGTCCAGCGCAGCCGGGCTTGCGCGGCGCATCGGGATTGACCGTGCAGGTATAAACTTCGGAACTGCCGTAGTGGTTGACGAACAGGTCGGGCCGGAACGCTTCCTGCAGTTTCCTCAGCAACCCGTCGGTCATCGGGGCCCCTGCGAAGCCGAGCTTGCGCACGCTCGACGTGTCCGTCGCCGCGAAAAGTGGATGGTGGACCATGTCGTGATACAATGTCGGCACCAGATAGAGGTTGGTCACGCGCTCACATTCGATCGCCGCCAGCGCGGCGGGAACGTCAAAGCGCGGCAGGCAGACGAACGTGCCGCCGATCAAGGACATCGCCAGCAGCGAACGCACGCCCATCGTGTGGTACAGCGGCATGACGCCAAGCGTGCGTTCGCCACGCCCGTACAAGTTCTGCGCCACATGCGCGACGGCCGCCGCCCGCTCCGCCCGATGCCGCCGCGGCACGCCTTTCGGCCGTGACGTGGTCCCCGAGGTATAGAGCATCAGCGACCAGGCATCGGGACCGACCAGCGGCTTCGCCTCAGGCGCCTTTGTCCTCAGCAGGTCGGCGAACGCAACTTCCCCCGCGCCCGCCGCCCCGACCCTCACGCGCGGCAAGGCCGCCGCGCCGGTGGCGCCGGCTACGGCCTTGGCTGAAACATCCTCGTAGACCAACAGCACCGCGTCGGCATCGGTCAGGCAGCAATCGAGTTCCTCGGCGGTGACACGCCAGTTGAGCGGCGTCATGATGGCGCCGGCGAATTGGCATGCCCAGTGCAATGTTGCCGCTTCCCAGCGGTTCTGTACCAAGGTCACCAGGTGGTCGCCGGGCTTGATCCCCATTTCGCCAAGCGCTGCGACGATCGCGGAGATGCGTTCGAACCAGGCCGCGTAGCTCAGCCGCACCTCGCCATCGACCACCGCGACGACATCCGGATCGCGCGAAACGCTGGCAACGAATGACGTGCCGAGGTCAAACATCATGTGCCTTCCGAAGCCGTTGCCGCGCGGCGAGCGCGGCGCGCATGATCGGTACATAGCCAGTGCAGCGGCAGAGGTGGCCGGACAGCATAACGCGTATGTCCTCCTCCGATGCATCAGGTCGCGTGCGCAGGAATGCATCCAGCGACATCAGAATGCCCGGCGTACAGAAGCCACATTGCAAAGCATGAAACTCGCGGAAGCACTCTTGCAGCACAGAGAGCCGATCCGGCGCGGGCGCCAGACCTTCGACCGTGCGGATATCGGCGCCGTCCACCTGCACTGCCAGCACGATGCATGCACGCGCGGCTTCGCCATCGATCTGCACGGTGCATGCGCCGCACACGCCGTGCTCGCAACCGACATGCGTTCCGGTGGCGCCAAGCCCATGGCGGAGAGCATCGTGCAATAAGGTGCGCGGCTCGACCTCGACGGCGACGGCGCGGCCGTTCAGCGCGAAGCGCACTTGATGGCGGCGCTCGGCTGTCAGGCGCGGCATCGCATCGCCTCCTCGATCACGGCACGACCGACCTGGCGTACCATCGCCCTGCGGTAGGCAGCGGTGGCGTGCTGATCGTCGCGCGCGTCCAGATCCCAGGCGAAGCCGTCTAGCGCATCGTCGAACACGGCGGGATTGGAGGGCAAGTCGATCGCGGTCGGATGGTCCGCGACGCCGCCCACCGCGAGGCGGATGCCGGATGTACCGGCAATGGCGGCGCAACCGACAAGGGCAAAGTCGCCGTGTCGTCGGGCGATCTCGCGGAACGCATAGCCGGTACCCGCGTGCGCCGTCGGAATGGAAACCGCCTCGACGATTTCGTCTTCGGCGCGGGCGGTTGCCATCATGCCGGTGAAGAATGCGTCCGCCGACAGGCTGCGATGGTGTCGCCGTGAACGCAGATGGATCATGCCGCCGAGGGCGACCAGCACCAGCGGCAACTCGGCGCTCGGATCGGCGTGGGCCACCGAGCCGCATATCGTGCCGCGGCTGCGCGTCTGCGCGTGCCCCACCCAAGTCATCGCGACGGCCAGCAGCGGCTGCCGCAACGCCAGATCGGGCCGCCGCTCAACCGCGATCTGCCGCACACCAGCACCGATGCGCAACGCTTTGCCGTCATCCTCCACGTGCTGCCATTCCGGAATGTGCATGATGTCCACCAGCAGGCGCGGCCGGGCGAGGCGCATGTTCAGCATCGGCAGCAGCGACTGCCCACCGGCAAGCACCTGCGCATCCGCGCCGGCATCGTGCAGCGCATCCAGCGCCTCGGCGCGCGACCCGGCTCGCAGATAGTCGAATGGCGCGGGCTTCATCGGCCGCCTGGGAGACGCCAACGAAGCCCACGCCACAGCCGCGCGAGGAAACCGGCTCTTGGGCCGCCAGCCTGCTTCGCCAACGCTGCGAAGAACTGGCCGACGATAAGGCGCACCGCGCCGTCGAGCAGTCGGCCACCGATAGAGGCGACCTTGCCGCCGATGACTGCCTCATAGTTGTAAGCAATTACGGTCCGGCCCGGCGCTTCCTCGCGCAGCGTAACCCGGCCTGTACCGTGGCCGAAGCCAAGGGCACCCTCCGCTGAGCCCGTCAGCGTCACCGCCTGCGGCGGCTCCATGTCAGACAATCCGATCGAGACGCGGTAGGCGCCCTTCACCGGGCTGATCCCCAACGTCACCTCCGCCAGGAAGGCCGTACCAGAAACCTTGGTGATGCCGCGCGCACCGGGCACCACAGCCGCGAGCGTGTCGGGGTCCAGCAGCATTGCCCAGACACGCTCTCGCGGCGCATCGACGCTGGCCGAGCCCTCGCCGAACAGGGTACGCTCCCCGGGCTTCGGCGTTGCACGCCGCGCCGGCGGGCGCTCCGGTGGATACAGGTGTTCGGCCAATCGCGCGGGCGACAGCGGCAGCGTGACCTCGGCCAGTCCGAGCGCGTCGGCGACCGCATTGGCGATGCCGACGGGGGTGGACATGCAGTTGCCCTCGCCCACGCCTTTGGCACCGAGCGGGGTGAACGGCGATGGCGTCTCATGGTGCAGGATGATCGGTTCCGGCACTTCCATCGCGGTTGGGATGAGGTAGTCGGCGAATGTGCCGGTCAACAGGCTGCCGTCTGGGGCATAGGCTTGCTCCTCCAGCGTGGCCGCGCCCAGCGCATGGGCGAAGCCCCCCGTCACCTGCCCGGCGACCATGCCCGGATGCAGGATGCGGCCGCAATCGTGCATCGTCACGTAACGGTCGATGCGCAGTTCGCCGGTGACACGGTCGACCTCCACAGCACAGATGTCGAAGATGAAACCGTGACAGAGCGAGGAATTGACCTCGTCCAGTTCGTTGGGCGAGGTCAGCTCCGGTGGGGTCCAGAACACGGTCTCTCGCATCGCCTGATCGGCGTCGCCTGGCAGCGTACCAGGCGCCCAGTGACTGGTCGCCGCCAGCCGGCGGAACGGCACGGCATTGTCGGGATTCGACCTGGAACGAATGCGCCCGTCCGCAAATGCGATGTCGCCGACGGCGACGTTCAATTGGGCCGCGGCGATCCGCGCCAGCTTGTCGCGCAGCCGCACGGCCGCCAGATGCGTGACCCCGGCCACCGCCGGCGCGAAGCGGCTGGAGTAATTGCCCGAGGCGATGGACCAAGCGTCCTTGGCGGTGTCCATCTCGGTGGTCACCCGGATGTCGTTGGGATGCAGCCCGAACACGTCGGCCACCACCTGTGACAACACCGTCCGGTGACCCTGGCCCTGCGGCACCGACACAACGTGCACACTGACTGCGCCCAGCGGATCGAGGCTGACGGTCGCCGTGGCTTGGGCCCCGTTCTTCGGACCCGCCCGCTTGCGTTCCTCTGGCGTCAGGACGGCGGTGATGTAGCCCATGTTGGAGACGCTCGGCTCGACCACCGCGGCATAGCCGATGCCGTACAGCCGTCCCTCGGCGCGAGCAGCGTGGCGACGACGCACCAGATCGGCGTGGCCGCCACGATCGAGCGCGGAAGCGAGCGCCGCCGGGTAGTCTCCGGAATCCAGCAACGCGCCGCTGGCGGTGCGATACGGAAATGCATCCGCCGGCACCAGGTTGCGGCGGATCACCTCGAGCGGATCGAGCCCGAGTTCCACCGCCACGCGCTGCACCAGCCGCTCCAGCGGGAAGTAGACCTGCGGGCCACCAAATCCCCAATTCAGCCCGGTCGGCATCTTGTTGGTCAGCACGACGCGGTTGCGTATCGCGACATGCCGGATGTCGTAGGCGCCGGTCATGTTGCCGTGCATGCGGTAAAGCGTCGCCGGTTCTGGTGCGCGTAGATGTGCGCCGCAATCCTCGATCTGGTCCCAATCGAGCGCGAGGATGCGTCCGTCCGCCGCCACCGCCGCCTGGAGTGTGGTGGTGCGATTGGTCGCGCACACCGAGGCTGCCAGGTGCTCGAGGCGATCTTCTACCCATTTCACCGGCCGGTCCGCCACGCGCGCGGCGGCGGCTATCAGGACGATGTACGGGAACACGCCTTGCTTCACGCCGAAGCTGCCGCCGGACTCTGCCGGCGTGCGCAGGCGCAGCCGGTTGCCCGGCACACGCAAGGCACGTGCGATCACGGCATGGATCGAGAACGGGCCTTGGAAATTCGCCAGCACATCGTAAGCATCGTGGTGCGGGTCGTATTCGGCGAGCACGCCATAGGTCTCGATCGGCGTGCAGGCGCTTCGCGGATAGCTTACGGTCACACGGACGCGGTGGGGTGCCGTCGCGAACGCGGCCTCCGGATCGCCGTAGCGGAAGCGGCGGTCGCTGATGAGGTTGCCGCCGAGCCCGGGATGCAGCACTGGCGCGTCAGGCGCCAACGCAGCCAAGGGATCGACCACGGCGGGCAGCACATCATAGCGGACCGCGATCAGGTCGAGCGCATCCTCTGCCAGGTAACGGTCGCGCGCCACGACGACGGCCACCGGTTCGCCGACGTAACGCACGCGGTCGGTGGCGATCGGCCAGCATTCGATCGGCGCCTTGACGCCCACGACGAGGCTGCTGGTAAGGGCCTTGAGATCCTCGCCGGTCAGCACCGCAGCGACACCGGGTAGGGCGGTCGCCCGGACGGTGTCGATCGCGGCGATCGTGGCATGCGCGTGCGGTGAGCGCAGGATCGCCGCGTGCAGCGTGGCAGAGGGTATCGGCACATCATCGAAATAGCGCCCGCGCCCAGTCAGCAGGTTTGCGTCCTCGACGCGCTGCAGAGAGCGACCGACCCAGGTGGCAGTCTTGTCCACATCCATCGTCGGAGCGTGTTCCCTCAATGCGTGGTTTGGCGCGCGACGGTGCATCATCACGCCCTTCATCCCGACGTGGCTACCCAGGTGTCTCTCCTTTGCCGGCGCCTGTTGCGGCCGCGCGGTGGAGGACAGCCCCCCAGCGCCGAACCGCTGAGGTGGCCCCGGCTTCCGGCCTACGCCACACGCTCCCACGGGCCGCATTGCGGTTGCTTCGAGGACAACCGGCGGCCGCATCGTCTGTCCTCGGGTTCTCTCCGTGTGCACCCTTTCCGAACCGAACGTGTGCGACCGCCGTAGCCGAATCAGGTGTAGGGCCGGGCTGCCGCCGCATGTTGACGCCACCCGCCCCCCTCGCTACATCCCGCGCCCTGCCGCTCGCTCCGCGCCCGCGCGACGAGCCTGTGCCCAGGTGGCGGAATTGGTAGACGCGCAGGTTTCAGGTACCTGTGGCCGCAAGGTCGTGGAAGTTCGAGTCTTCTCCTGGGCACCAAAGCTGCTGTCAGTGGTCAGTTTTCACTTGCCAGAGATCGGTCGTCAGTTTTGAGCGTCACGCAGTTCATGGCGAATGCGACCATCCATTTGCACCGGGATGATCTGCCGGAGGGGCTTCGGCTGGGGCCGGTGGTCGCGGTGGATACGGAGACGATGGGGCTCGATCCGCATCGCGACCGGCTGTGCCTCGTGCAGCTCTCGGCGGGCGACGGGGTGGCGCACCTCGTGCAGTTCCTGCCGCGCGCACTGGGAGGGCGCGGTTTCGATTGCCCGAACCTTGCCGGGCTGCTGGGCGACCGTGCGACCGTCAAGCTGATGCATTTCGCTCGCTTCGACATCGCCGTGCTGGAGCACGCGCTCGGCATCACCATCGCTCCGGTGAAATGCACCAAGATCGCCGCCAAGCTCACCCGGACCTTCACCGACCGGCACGGGCTGCGCGATCTCTGCCGCGAGCTGCTGGGCGTGGAGATCAACAAGCAGCAGCAGACGTCAGACTGGGGCGCCCCGGATCTTACCGCCGAGCAGCTCGCGTACGCTGCCTCCGACGTGCTGCATCTGCACGCACTCTGGGCCCGGCTGGAGGCGCTGTTGGTGCGAGAGAACCGGCTCGACCTTGCCGAGGCGTGCTTCACCTTCCTGCCCACCCGCGCCCGGCTCGACCTGCTGGGCTTCGAGGACCCGGACCTGTTCGCCCATTAACGATCCGGACATCCGGCGGCACGATTCTTGTCCGTAGGTCGCCCCCGAGGGTTGACCCGCCGCGCCCGGCCGGCCGATACAGCCACGGCAAGGGGTGAGGATTTGCACGGACCATGACCGTACTCGCCGCCGCCGCGTACGTTGACCTCGACGTAGCGCGGGCTGTGTTGGGCACCGAAGCCGCGGGCCTGCGCGCCCTGGCAGCGGGGCTTGGCGAGGAGTTCAATCGCGCGGTCGAGTTGCTGGGCGGCGTCTCTGGCCGTGTGGTTGTCTCCGGTATGGGCAAGTCCGGCCATGTCGGGCGCAAGGTTGCCGCCACCTTGGCCTCCACCGGCACTCCGGCACTCTTCGTCCACCCGGCCGAGGCATCGCACGGCGACCTCGGTATGATCGTTGCCGGGGATGCGGTGCTGGCGCTGTCGAACTCCGGGGAAACGCCAGAGCTGGCTGATCTCGTTGCACATGCGCGCCGGTTCGCGTTGCCGCTGGTGGCGGTCACTGCCCATGCGGACTCGGCGCTGGCCCAGGCGGCGGATGTCGTGCTGCGTCTGCCCGCAGCCGCGGAAGCCTGCCCGATGGGCTTGGCCCCCACCACCAGTGCGACCATGCAGATGGCGCTCGGCGACGCGCTGGCGGTCGCATTGCTGACCCGGCACGGATTCACTGCCGCCGATTTCCGCCGGTTCCATCCCGGCGGCAGGCTCGGTGCGCGGCTCAAGCGTGTGCGCGAGTTGATGCACGCTGGCGAGGCCATGCCGCTCGCCCTGCCGGATCTGCCGATGGACCGCGCTTTGCTGCTGATGACCGAGAAGCGGTTCGGCTGCCTCGGCGTCATCAGTGCCGACGGACGGCTGGTCGGCATTATCACTGACGGGGATCTGCGCCGCCATATGGGTCCCGACCTGCTGGGCCGATGCGTGGCGGACATCATGACACCGTCGCCGCGAACCATCGCGCCGGACGCACTTGCCGCCGAGGCGCTGCATGTGATGAACGCACGCGAACGCCCGATCACCAGCCTTTTCGTCATCGATCCAACCGGCCGGCCGATCGGTATCCTGCACATGCACGACCTGCTGCGCGCCGGGGTAGCCTGATGGCAGTCGCCCCACTCGCTGCCCCGGTGCGTCGGGCAGAGCGCCTGGTTGGCGCCGCGGCCTCCCGGCTCCGCCGGCCTCCTACACCCGGCCGGATTGCCCGCCGGCGGTTTATGATCTTGCTGGCCAAGCTGGCCCTGCCCGCCGTTGCACTGACCCTGCTGACGACTATGGCACTCTGGCCCGAGCTGAAGCGCTCCGCCGCCGACGTCCGGTGGAACCTTCACCAGATGATTCCCAACGTTGCCGGCGACACGGTGATCGACGCTCATTTCCACGGGATCGACGAGCACGGTCGCCCGTACACGGTGACCGCCGCCGAGGCCACGCAGGTCGGCCCCGATCACATCAATCTCACAACGCCGAAGGGCGACGTGACGCTGCAGAACGGCACTTGGCTTATGCTGCAGTCGAAGGATGGGGTCTACCGCAAGCAAGAGGACGCGCTAGACCTGTCGCACGCGGTCACGCTCTACCGCGATGACGGCACCACGATGCTGACAGAAAGCGCCGCGATCGACATGAAGAGCGGCGCCGCCGCCGGCGCCGAGCCTGTGCATGCCGAGGGTCCGTTCGGCGTGTTGGATGCGAAGGGCGGGTTCACCTTCACCGACAAAGGCGAGGAAGTGCAGTTCGCCGGCCCGGCGCATCTGGTGCTGAACGGAGCCAACGCACAATGAAGCGGTCGCGACTGCCGGGCGCGCTGGTGGGGACCGCGCTGTTGCTACTTGCGTCACCGGCACTGGCGCAGGGTATAGACCTGTCGCATGGCGGTCCGATCGATATCACCGCGCAGAGCGGCATCGAATGGCTGCAGAATCAGCACGAGGTGATAGCGATCGGCGATGCCCGTGCGGTGCGCCAGAACGTCACTGTCACAGCGGACCGATTGATCGCCTATTATCGCAAGAAGGCCGGGAATGCCGCCCAGCCCGCGGCTACGCCTGCGACACCGCCGGCCGCGACGCCGGCCGCCGCTTCCACCGGTACGACCGGCATTGCCGGCGACGAAGACACGTCGGGCAACGAGATCTACCGCGTCGAGGCCGAGGGTCATGTGCAGATCTTCACCGCGACCGACCATGCCCAGGGCGACCGGGCGATCTACGACCTCGATCAGGCCGTCCTGGTGATGACTGGTCACGACCTCCGGCTGACCACGCCCAACGACGTGCTCACCGCGCGCGACGACCTGGAGTACTGGTCGGAGAAGCACATGGCGGTGGCGCGCGGCGATGCGGTGGTAGTGACAAAGGATGCCCGCCGGATCGCCGCCGACGTGCTGGTCGCCTACACCACGCCGAACACGCCGCCGTCGGGCGCTCAGCCGGCAACCCAGGCGGCCGTCAAAACCGGCGCGCCGGCGGCGGCCGACGATCCGCTGGCAGCCTCCGGCAAGCTGGAGAAGGTCGAGGTGTTCGGCCACGTCTCGGTCCGCACGCCGACCGACATCGCCACCGGCGATCGTGGCGTTTATGTGCCTGATACCGGAATTGCGCTGCTGGTCGGAAACGTGCGCATCACGCGCGGTCAGAATCAGCTCGCCGGTGCGCGGGCTGCGGTGAACCTGAAGACAGGCGTGTCCCGCCTGCTCTCCGCGGGGACGGACAAGGTGCAGGGCCTGATCGTCCCGAACGACGCCACCACCCAGGGTGTGTCCACCGCCCCGCCCGCGCCGGCTGCGCACAAGCCATGAGCGCATCCCTGCGCGTGGTGCCGGGCAGTACCGGGCTGGCCGCGACCGGCGTCGGCAAGACCTACAATAAGCGGCCGGTGGTGCGGAACGTCTCCATTGCGCTGCGCCGCGGCGAGGCGGTCGGGCTGCTCGGTCCCAATGGGGCGGGCAAAACCACTACTTTCTACATGATCATTGGGCTGATCCGGCCCGATACCGGTGCCATTGGCCTGGACGGCGCCGACATCACGCTGCTGCCGATGTATCGCCGCGCTCGGCTCGGGATCGGCTACCTGCCGCAGGAAGCCAGCGTCTTCCGCGGCCTGAACGTCGAGCAGAACGTGATGGCAGCGCTGGAGGTGGTCGAGCCCGATGCCGACCGGCGCGAGATGATGCTGGACGAGCTGTTGGCCGAGTTCGGTATCAGTCATCTTCGCCGCACCCCGGCCCTGGCGCTGTCGGGCGGTGAGCGCCGCCGTGTAGAGATCGCCCGGGCGCTGGCCACGCAGCCTGCCTATATCCTGCTCGACGAGCCGCTGGCGGGGATCGACCCGATTGCGGTGAACGAGATCCGCGACCTCGTCTCTCATCTCAAGCATCGCGGCATTGGCGTGCTGATCACCGACCACAATGTCCGCGAGACGCTGGAGATCATAGATCGTGCCTACATCATGCATGACGGCCAGGTGCTGATGGAAGGCCGCCCACACGAGGTGGTGGCGCACGCCGACGTCCGCCGCGTGTATCTCGGCGAGCGGTTCAGCCTGTAACGACCCCGGCGATGGCTCTGTCGATCGGCCCGCGTCTCGACCTTCGTCAGAGCCAGTCACTGGTGATGACGCCGCAGCTTCGGCAGGCGATCAAGCTGCTGCAATACACCAACCGGGAAGTCGTGGCGTTCGTCGAGGAAGAGCTGGAGCGCAATCCGCTGCTGGAGCGCGACGAGGCGGACGACACGCTGCCGGCCGAGCGTGCAGCGCTCGACCAGATCGCGCCGCGCAACGAGGCTGCGGTCGATGCCGCTGCACATGCCGCCGACGGATCGCTGCCCGACGCCTCGGCGGCTCCGCTGGATGCCGACCACGCAGAGACCTACGACGCGGGCGGGCCATCGGATGGTGCGCCCTTGCCGCGCGACCGCCGCGGTGCCCAGGATTTCGCGGACGACGAGCGCGTTATCGACGATATCGCCGAACCGCTGCGACCGCTGCACGAGCGTCTCGGCGAACAGCTCCGGCTGAGTTTCGACAACCCTGCCGACCGGTTGATCGGTGCACATCTGATCGCATTGCTGTGTCCTGCCGGGCGGCTGACAACCGATCCGCAGGCGATGGCGCAGGCCATGGGCGTGGAGCTCGCGCGGGTAGAAACGGTGCGGGCACGCATGATGCGGTTCGATCCGCCTGGCCTGTTCGCGCGCGATCTCAAGGAATGCCTTGCCGTGCAGCTCGACGAGCGAGGTCGGCTGGATCCCGCGATGGCGGCGTTGCTCGACAACCTGGATCTGCTTGCCCGGCGTGATATGCGGCGGTTGATGGCGGTGTGCGGTGTCGATTCCGAGGACCTCATCGATATGATCGCCGAGCTCCGCGCGCTCGATCCCAAGCCCGGCTGGACCGGCGAGAACGGTCCGATCCAGGTTGTGGTGCCTGACATCCTGATGCGAGCCGCCCCCGACGGCGGCTGGACCATCGAGCTGAACCCGGACACGCTGCCGCGCGTGCTGGTGAACCAGCGCTTCTACGCGCGCGTGGCGGCAGGGGCAGGCAGGGACGATCGCAGCTTTCTTGCCGAGCGGCTGGCCACCGCCAACTGGCTCGTGAAGTCGCTCGCCCAACGCACGCAGACGATTTTGAAAGTCGCCACCGAAATCGTGCGCCAGCAGGACGGGTTCATGCGCCACGGGATCGAGCATCTGCGACCGCTGATTCTGCGCGACATCGCCGAAGCGGTGCAGATGCACGAGAGCACGGTCAGCCGCGTGACAGCCAACAAATACATCGCGACACCGCGCGGAATCTTCGAGCTCAAATATTTCTTCACCACGGCGATTGCCGGAATGAATGGCGCCGCCCACAGTTCCGAGACGGTGCGCCACCGCATTCGCGCCCTGGTCGAGGGAGAACACCCGGACGATGTCCTGTCCGATGACGCCATTGTTCTCGCCCTCCGGCGGGAGGGCGTGGACATCGCCCGCCGGACCGTGGCCAAATACCGGGAGGCGCTGCGCATCCCGAACTCGGTGCAGCGCAAACGGGAAAAGACCGTGCCGGCCTGAGGCGCCGTTTTCTCCTTGGGCCTGTTGACAGGCGCGGCGGCTTAGGTCGGGGGGAGAGGCAGGCATGGAGATTACGGTTTCCGGCAAGCAGGTCGAGCTGTCCGACGCGCTTCGCCATCGCGTGTCTCGGCACCTGGAGGGGATCGCCGGGAAATATTTCGACTACGCCTTGGACGCGCAGGTGACGTTCGGCCGCGCCCGCAGCTTCTTCACCTGCGACATCAACATCCACGCCGGGCGCGGGCTGACGCTGCGCGGCGAGGGAGAGGCAGCGGACGCCAACAGCGCATTCGACGACGCCGCCGAACATATTGCCAAACGGCTGCGCCGCTACCGCCGGCGAGTGAGCGACCACGCCCGCGACATCGCCAACCGCGAGCGCCCGGAGGCGGCGCGCCAATACGTGCTGCGCCAAGCTGAAAGCGCAGCCGCCGAGACCCCCGGCGATATAACCGGTATCGACGCCTACGCCACCGTGATTGCCGAGCAGCCGGCGGAGATCAGCCGCCTATCGGTCGGCGAAGCAGTCATGCACATGGACCTTGCCGAGGAGCAGGTGCTGATGTTCCGCAACAGCACCACCGGCGAGCTGAACGTCGTCTATCGCCGCAGCGACGGCACTATTGGCTGGATCGATCCGGGCGGAAGCGGGAGCTGAATCAGCCTTGCGGGGCTATTCTTTTGTCAGGTCCAACTTCCAGCCGGCTGGCCGCGCATCCAGAAGCATATGCGTGCCCGCCGGTGCCGCTTCGAACGCACGCGCCTGCGCTGCGAAATGAGTCGGAATCCAGTCCCACAACACCCAGTCCCCCGCAATTCCAATCGGCAATACGAAGATCAGGACCGCGGCCACTATCTGGGGCGCTGTTCCCTTGCCCCCTATCGACAGATGCAGGAGAGCGCCGATCCAGACGAGCATCGGCACGAGCCAATACCGGCAACCCACACCAGGCAGAATGAGAAGCGGCCACTGGGGGACATTCATATCCACCTGCGGCCTTGCCAAAGCTGCAAGCAGGATCAGGGCGGCCAGAACCGTGCCCTGCCGAAGCATGGCGGGGCCTCTGGCGAAGGCGAAAGCCCAGAGCACCGAGCCAGCAACGACGACCAGGACGGCCAGGATCGGGGTCGACAAGATCGGCTGCCGCCCCAACCAGGATACCGCATGCTGCCCAAGCAAGGAGCCGATGAAAACCTGATACGCGAGGATGCGGGCTACCAGCTCCGGCGTCGCACCAAGCGGAGCCTGGCTGCGACCTTCGAAATGACTGAAGAGCATAACGCCGCCTTGGACGGTTGCACAGGCGAGCACTATGCCCGCGCGAAACAGAGCCGTCCGCACCCCAGCGTCGGTTGAACGTTGTCGCCACACCTCCCAAAGCGCTATCGGTGCAAGCAGTATTGCGAATGGGCCAGTCAGGCCGCATGCCAACAGCGCCGAGCAATCAAACAGGAATGTGCTGCGCGACACCGGCGGCGCGCTGACCAGGACGAGGAAAGCGAGGAGGCAGAGATGCCATTGCGCGTTCGTCAGATTGATATACGTCTCGTGGGAGTTCGGAAGGCCGAGATAGATCAGCGCAAACAGCAGCCGTCCCATCGAGGATGGCCACGCCATTTCCATGCGCGAGCTGATGAGGAACAGGGCAACCAACATCTGCACCGAGAAGGCGGTGAGTGCGAATAGAGTGGGCGCCCAGTGAAGCGGAAAGGACAAGGTCGCACGTGCAATCAGTCGCGGGAATGTCTGAAGGTAGCCCACCACGGGCCATAGCAGAGCATGCCACCCCGCCCTGTAGGCGTCCGGATACCAGATCCCTGCATCTTCGGCATAAAAGCTTGCCCTCAGAATGATCTGGGGGCAACGGGAAATTAGCAGCAGAGCAAAGATAGCTGCCATAGCCAAATAATATTGCTTCCGTCCGACGTCAATGAACGGACGGATCGCCGGCGGTATCCACCCAACCGTTTCGAGCACGGCGGCTTGCCGCAGGCTTGGCAGAGTTGGCCTGCTCATGCCCTCTCGCATGATTCCATCCCGCTCTTCTGCCCTGAATGATCCGGCATGGCGCGCCCTAAAATTATCCGCGCTCGTGGATCCGCAGGGGTTACTCCCGTCCGCTCAAGCCGCGGACTAGGTCTTCGTCCCCGGCACATGCTCCCAATAGTGATGTGCGTACTGCCGCCGGCACGCTGCCTCCAGCAACTCCTCGCTGATCCCGCCCTCGCGTCCGGGGGCGAGCGGCGACAAATCCATCGGTGGCGCACCATCGATAATCCACGCCGCCAGCGCCTCGCCGATTGCTGGCGAGATCGACAGCCCACCCACGCAGCATCCGCCGGCCACGAACAGCCCGCGCACACCTGGAACCGGCCCAACGGTGTGCTCGCCATCCGCCGTCATCGTCGGCAGTCCGCCGCGATGCACGCGGAGTTTGATCTCGTCCGGAACGCGCTGGAACACCGGAAGCTGCTCGCGTACGCTGTCGGCCAAGCGCCGCAGCACACCCAAGTCCAGCTTCAGATCGGCGATGTCGAACCGCGCCGGCAGAGTGCCGTCCGGGTATTGCATCGGATCGGCCTCGTATCCGCCCAGCATCAGCCCGCCTTCATCCGGCCGCACATAGACGTTCGCATCGATGATGCGGGTGATTGGCTGCATCGGCTGCACACCTTCGATCGGCTCGGTGATCAGCAACTGATGGCGGGTGGGCACCACCTTCACGCGCCCGCCGGCCAGTGTCGCGACCGCACGCAGCCACGCCCCCGCCGCATCCACCACTGTCTCGCAGCGGATCGTCCCATGCTCGGTTTCCACCCCGGCAACCGCGCCGTTGCGTAGCGCGACCCCACACACCAGCGTATTGGGCAGCATCGCGACGCCCAGCTTTGCCGCTGCCCGCGCGTAGCCGTTCGGGATTTGCGACGGCTCCAGGTAAAGGTCGGTGGGTGAGATGTTGACAGCCAGGATTCCCTTGGTTTCAAGAAATGGGTTCATCGCCCGTGCCTCGGCGGGTGAGATCGCTTGCAGCCCGGTCTCCCACCGTCGGCCACGCTCCAGCTCACTCTGAAGCTGTTCGACGTGTTCCGGCGTGCGCGCGATCTTCAACGCACCCGGCTGATAGAATACCAGCTTCTCGCCAGTGTCCTGCTCGAAGCTTTCGATCTTGCGCACCGCCCGCTTCGCCAGCCGGGTCATTAGATCGGTGCCGCGCGCCTGCGATGTCAGCCCGGCGGCGCGCGGCGAGGTCTGCGACCCCAGCGTATGCTTGTCCACCAGCGCCACCTGCTTACCGCCGCGCGCCAGGTGATACGCCACGCTCGACCCCAACGCTCCCGATCCGATCACCACGCATTCCGCAGCTTCGATCATTCTCCGCTCTCCTTCATCCCGCCGCCCGTCCGGCCCCCAGGCGCAGCTCCAGATAGCGTGCGCCTTTTGCCAGCGGATAGGCCATCACCAGGTACATCGCGCCCACCAGCAGATAGAGCTGCATCGGTAAGAAATATTCGCTGCTGAGGTCGCGCGCCCGCAACATCAGCTCCGGCGCCGAGATCAGCGACGCCACCGACGTGTCCTTCAGCAGCGACACGGCATAGTTCGCCATCGGCGGCACGATGATGCGGATCGCCTGAGGCAGGATGATACTGCGCATCGCCAGTGCATTGGTCATGCCGATCGCCAGCGCCGCCTCGCGCTGGCCGCGATGAACGGCAGCGATGCCGGCCCGATACACCTCTGACATGTATGCCGCGTAGTTCATGCCCAGCCCGACCACTGCCGCGGTGAACGCCGACAGCACGAAGCCCGCCGAGGCCAGGCCGAAATAGATCAGGAACAATTGCGTCAGCGCCGGGGTGCCGCGGATCAGCTCGATATACCAGCCGGCGGCGCCGGCCAGCACGCGGCGGCGCGACAGTCGGGCCAGTGCCAGCAGTAGCCCGGCAACGACGCCAACCAGATAGGCGAGTGCCGCCATGCGCACCGTGCCGCCGGCCGCCACCAGAAGCTGCGGCATCCAGGCGCGCAGATCGTCCAGGCTCATGCCGGCCGCCCGCGCGCCGAGCGCCGCTCCAGCCGGCGCACAAGATGCGCGAGCGGCAGGCTCATCGCCAGATAGAGGGCAGCGACCATCAGGTAGATTTGCGTGCTGAGATAGGTCTGATCAACCAGCATATGCGCCCGGAAGCTCAGCTCCGGCGCAGCCACCGACGAGGCGACGGAAGTATCCTTCAACAGCCCGATCCCGAAATTGCCGAGCGGCGGCAGGATCACCCGCATGGCTTGCGGCAGCACGATGATGCGCAGGCTCTGCATCCGCGTCATGCCGATCGCCAGCGCCGCCTCGTTCTGGCCGAGATGGATCGCTTCGATCCCGGCACGGAACACTTCGGTCAGGTAGGCGCCGCCGTTGATCCCGAAGCCGACGATCGCGGCGGGCACCGGCGCCAGCTTCACGCCGAGCTGCGCCAGACCGAAGTATATAATGAAGAGCTGCGTCAGCACCGGCACGGCGCGGAACACATCGACATAGATCGTGCCGACGGCCCGTAGCAAAGTAAGTCGCGCCGTGCGAAGCACCGCCCCCGCAAGGCCCAGCACCACCGCCAAGGCGAATCCGCCCAGAGTGACGATAACGGTCATCTCCACGCCCAGCAGCAGCGTGTCGATCAGATAGGGAAACTGCGCGACGGTGCGCGCCCACGGGCCGTTCATGCAGATGCGGCCTGGAACACCTGCCGCTCTATCACCGCGCGCAGGAAGGCCCGTGTGCGCGGATGCGACGGCTCGCGGAAGATCGCGTGCGGCGGCCCCTGCTCGACGATCTCGCCATGGTCCATAAACACGGCGCGATCCGAAACGTCCTCGGCGAATTGCATTTCGTGGCTGACGATGATCATCGTCATACCCTCGGCGGCGAGCTGGCGCATCACCGTCAGCACCTCACCCACCAGCTCGGGATCGAGCGCCGAGGTGGCCTCGTCGAACAGCATCAGCACCGGACGCATCGCCAGCGCGCGGGCGATGGCGACGCGCTGCTGCTGGCCGCCGGACAGCATCTCGGGGTACACGTCCCGCTTGTGCGCCAGCCCGACCTTGTCTAGCAGCGCCCTCGCCTCACGCCGCGCCTCCGCAGCCGGTCGGCCGAGCACCTTGATCGGCCCGACCGCCACGTTGTCCAGCGCTGTCAGATGCGGGAACAGGTTGAAGCGCTGGAACACCATCCCGATCCTGGCGCGCATGCGCGCCAGCTCGCGATCACGCATCTCGATGCGCCGTCCGCCGACAAGCCGCTCGCCAATCGGCTGGCCATCGATCAGGATGTGTCCGCTGCTGGGCCGCTCCAGCCAGTTGATGCAGCGCAGCAGCGTGGTCTTGCCCGACCCCGAAGGGCCGATAATCGAGACTTTCTCGCCCGGCGCAACATTCAGCGTGATGCCCTTCAGCACTTCGAGCGGGCCGAAGCGCTTGTGCAGATCGACGATCTGCACAAGCGGCGGTGCGGCGTCGTCGCTCACGCGAACAGCGACGAGTAATCCTTTACGGTGTGCGCGGCGGGTCCGATGGGATTATCGGAGGCGTCGCGATCGACGCCGATCCGCGGGTTGGGCTCGGGCGGCACCAGGTAATCGGGGTTGGCGACGCCGTACCTGGCCAGACACTGTGCGTTCAGCTTGGTGCGCCACAGCCATTTCACCCCAGCGTTCACCGCATCGAACAGATCGGGATTATTCTGGTTCATTCCCATCACTGTGTGCTGCTTGCTGGTGAGCTGCGGGAATGCGTCGTCGTGAGCTACCGGCTCCTGCTTCAGCCCCCAACCCGGGTTCTGCAGGATCATGTAGTCCACGGTCGGTGCATCCAGGAACGCAAAATCGAGCCGCCCGGCGGCGACATCGCGGACACAGGCATCCGTCGTGTCGTACAGCTTCACATCGGTGGTGCCTGGCACCTTCTTCATTTCCGGCACGATGGTGAAGCCGGTGACGGTGCCGATACTGTGTCCCTTCAGGTCGGCGATCGAGACCTTGTCGAGCGGATTGTCCTTCTTCATCGCGGCAAACGAGCCAGCGTAATAGATCGCATCGGTGATCAGCATCGCTTTCGCCCGCACCGGCGTCCAGCCCATGTTGCCCAGCATGATGTCGGCCCGGCCGCTGCGAATGCTCTCGATCGTCGCCGACCATTCCATGAGCGACGGCTTCACCTCCAACCCCAACTTGCCGGCGATTGCGACGATCATATCGCCATCGGTGCCAATCAGCTTGCCGTCCTTGATGCTGGTCATCGGCATATCACCGTTCATCGCCACGGTGAGCGTGCCGGGCGAGACCGTCTTGAATTCCGGAGCGGCGGCGGCGCGACGGGGCCAGACGGCGGTTGCGCCCGCCCCCGCAACGACGGCCTGAGACAGGAAAAGACGGCGGCTGATCGAGTTGAACATGGTGTCCCCCACTGATTTGATGGACTTGCCGGCCTGCGGCCGGAGTCGCCATCATGAAGCCGCATCCGGCATGCACTGACAAGGGGGAGCGGGCCTCGGGATCATTTAGCCTCCTTCATCCCGGTGTAGTAGCTCAACCAGCGCAGCCCATCCTTTCCGGAGACCAGGAAAGGAACATAGACTTGGTGCTCGGCACGGGCCTTGCGGATCATGTTGTCGACCTCATCTGGCGTACCGACAGGCGTTCCATTCACATTCACGATCACATCACCGGACTGGAGACCTTGCTCCCCCAGGGCTGTGTCGTTTGCAACGGACTGCACAAGCACCCCGGTGATTGACGGCGAGATACCGAAATGCTGGCGCGCGGCCTCAGTGAGGGCGGCCAGCTTCGCGGCAGGACCGGGCGTCGGCGCCATCTCGGCCATCGACGGCGGCGCCATTACCGCGGCGACCGGCGATGCCATGTTTGGCCACCCAGCCGGCGTGACCGACACCGTCTGCTGCGCGTGATCCCGCCATACCGTCAGGTCCACAGGACTCCCCAGATCCAGCACACCAACCTCGCGGAGCAGCGCGCGCGAGTCAGATACCGGATCGCCGGCGACATCAAGGATAACGTCCCCAGGCCGCAAACCGGCCGCATGACCGGGGCCGACTTCATCAACGGCGGTGATCACGGCCCCGCCTGGTGTCGGTGCACCAAACCCCCTGGCCACCAGCGGGCTGACATCCTGCGTGCTGACGCCGATCCAACCGGGGCTCGGGAGTGTCGGGTCGAGCAGGTGGCGAATGATGAAGTCGGCGTCATTGGAGGGAATGGCGTAGCCGATCCCGATATAACCGCCACCCGTCTGCGTGTAGAGCGCGGTGTCCACGCCCACCACTTCGCCGGCGATGTTGATCAGCGGTCCCCCCGAGTTTCCCGGATTGATGGCGGCATCGGTCTGGATATCGTCATCGAAAGGTGTCTGGTTCAGATTGCGATTGAGCCCGCTGATGATGCCGGAACTGGCAGACATGCCGAGGCCGTACGGATTGCCGATCGCCAGCACCGAATTGCCCATGCGCACCAAGTCACTGTTGGCGAAGTTAAGCGCCGGCAGCGGATGACCCACATCCACCTGCAGCACTGCCAGATCTACGCCAGTGGCCGCCGCCACCAGCCGGACGGGCGCCTGGCTGTTATCGGAGAAGATCGCGGTGATCTCCACCGCATCCTGGATGACGTGACGGTTGGTGACGATGATGCCCTTGGGATCAATGATGAACCCGGAGCCGAAGAAATGTTGCCGCCGCGCTGTCATCTCGGTGCCGCTCGGCTGCATGCCGGTGACCTTGATGACCGACAGGCTGACCACGGACGGCAGCACCCGACCCAGCAGGTCGGCGTAACCTGCGCTGCAACAGGGGGCCGGCACGGCCGCGGCGCGTACTGCCACCGGGTCAGCAATGAACAAGGCAAGCAAAGGGAACGAGAGCCAGACGCGGGACATACGAGTTCTCCTTTGAGTTGTGGCGAGGTTCAGGCCCATTAGCGAGAATACCACCGTCCTTTGTCCCGGATGTGCCGGATGAGTTACAGGTCTCCGTGGGCCGCTGTACCAATTATCACACAGGAGGCATGGAACAGCCGCCAATGGCCTGCGTCGCAGAGTGGCGCTATCGCGGCGTCCGGTGCGTGCCTGCATGCCGGTGTCGACCGCGACGACGGCTCGGTAGGTCAGTCGGGCTGCTTACCGGTATAGAAGCTGACCCAGTTCGCCCCACCCTTACTGACGATCAGGAAGCCGAGGTAGCGGCGCTGCTCGGCGAAGGCCTTCTCGATCAGATCTTCGACTTCGTTCGGAGTGCTCACCGGAGTGCTGTCGACATAGGTGATCACATCTCCGGGCTGGAGACCCCGTGCGCTCGCCTCGGTGTTGTTCGTAACCAGCGCGATCAATACCCCATTCAGCGAAGGCGGAAGCCCGTAGCGCTGTCGGGCTTCGGGCGTGATCGTCGCCAGCCCCATGCCAAGATCGGGCGACGGTGCCAGCTCGGCGACCGCTTCCTGCGCCATCGTCTCGGTCCGCGGAGAGCGCAAGTTCGGCCAGGCAGCGACGGTGACCGTTGCAGTCTGCTCCGCTTGGTTGCGCCAGTATGCGATCTGAATCTCGTGCCCTGGATCGAGCTGGACAATCGAGCGGATCAGCGCCCTCGTGTCGGCGGGCGCGGCGCCATTTGCCGTCAGAATGACGTTGCCCGGCCGAAGTCCCGCCCGGCTGGCCGGACCACCGGCATCCACCTCCTTCACGATCACGCCCTGGTCGTGCTGCAAGCCGAAAGCCTTGGCGAGATCAGGGGTGACGTCCTGGCCTGTCACACCAATCCAGCCAGGCGGCGGCATTTTGGGATCGAGCAGGTGCTGCATGACGAAGACGACATCGTTCGACGGGATGGCATAGCCGATGCCGATATCGCCGCCGCCCTTCTCGGTGTAGAGCGCAGTATCGACTCCGACCACCTCGCCGGCCATGTTCACCAGCGGGCCGCCGGAATTGCCGGGGTTGATCGCCGCATCGGTCTGAATGTCATCGTCGAACGGCGTCTCATTGATGTTCCGGTTAAGACCGCTGACGATGCCGTGGCTGACCGACGTGCCGAGCCCGTACGGGTTGCCAATCGCCAGCACCGAGTTTCCGATCTGCAGCGTCCCGCTGTCGGCGAATTTGAGCGCAGGCAGCTTGTGGTCCACCGTCACTTTCAGAACGGCGAGATCGGCGATGGCGCCGGCGCCCAGAAGAGTTGCACGGGCCTGGGTTCTATCGTTGAAACGTGCGGTAATCTCGACCGCGTCCTGGATCACGTGGCGGTTGGTGACGATGATCCCGCTAGGATCGATGACGAAGCCGGAACCGAAGAAGCGCAGGCGCCGGGCGGCAGCTTCGCCGCCGTTCGGTGCCACAGCCTCGACTTTGACTACTGACAAATTGACTACCGAAGGCAGCACCTGCGCGACTACCTTGGCGAAGCCACCTTCGCAGTGGCAGGACTGATCCGCGGCGCGGCCGGTCGCGGCCAGCGTGGCGCCGAGCATGGCAAGCAGCAGCACAGGCAGAGAGCAGCGCATGTGGGTTCTCCCTTTCCCCCGACCGGACGGCCAGCGCCGGCCAGGTCATATAACAGTAACTCTTGCGCGGCGGCACGGGCCATTGCCATGATCCGCCCCCACCTCTCTTGGAAAAGGCCGAGCCGATGAAGCGCCGCACATTCCTGGCCGGTACCGCAGCCGCCCTCGCCGCCCCACTTTCCGTCCCGCGGATCTCGCGCGCTGCCGATCAGCGCGTGCTGAAATTCATTCCCCAGGCGGACCCGACTATTCTCGACCCGATCTGGACCACCGCGTACGTCACTCGAAACCACGGCTTTATGATCTTCGACACGCTCTACGGCATCGATAGCGCCTATAAGCCGCAACCGCAGATGGTCGCCGGCCATGTCGTCGAGAACGACGGCAAGCAATGGACGCTGACTTTGCGCGACGGGCTCGCCTGGCATGATGGAGAAAAGGTGCTGGCGCGCGACTGCGTCGCGTCGATCCAGCGCTGGGGCAAGCGCGACCCCTCCGGCCAGACGCTGATGGCCTATACTGATGAGCTGTCCGCGCCGGACGACAAGACGATCGTCTTCCGGCTGAAGAAGCCGTTCGCCCTGCTGCCCGACGCACTTGGCAAGCCCGGCAGCAATTTCTGCGCGATGATGCCAGAGCGTCTTGCCAAGACCGATCCATTCAAAGCGGTCACCGAAATGGCCGGCTGCGGTCCTTACAAATGGAACGACAAGGAACGCGTCGTCGGCTCGCTAGCAGTGTATGAGCGAAACACCGCCTACCAGCCGCGCGGCGGCGGCGCGCCTGAATGGACCTCGGGCCCGAAAATCGCCAATTTCGATCGAGTCGAATGGCACGTCATCAAGGACCCGGGCACCGCTGTCGCGGCGATGCAGAGCAAGGAGATGGACTGGTGGGAAATCCCCACCAACGACATGCTGCCCCTGCTTCGGCCAAGCACGCAGGTGCGCATCATCGACCCCACCGGACTGCTGGCTTGCATGCGTCTGAATGAGCTGTGGCCTCCTTTCGATAACCCGGCCATACGCCGCGCGATGCTCAAAGGGATCGACCAGCGCGAATTCATGGAAGCCGTCGCCGGCACCGATCCGAGCCTTTGGCACGTACCGGCTGGCATCTTTACTCCCGGCACGCCGATGGCGAGCGCCGCCGGTCTCGACGTGTTCACCACGCCGCGCGACTATACGGCAGTGAAGAAGGAGATCGAGGCCGCCGGTTATAAGGGCGAGAAAGTGATCCTTCTCGCTCCTACTGATTTCCCGTTGCTCAAGGCCGAGGCGGACGTCTGTGCCGATCAGTTGAAGAAGATGGGCTTCGACGTCGATTACCAGGCGATGGACTGGGGTACGGTGGTGCAGCGCCGCGTCAAGGTGGACCCGCCGGACAAAGGCGGTTGGGGAGTCTTCAACACGTTCTGGGCCGGGCTCGACCAAGCAAATCCGGTCGGCCACGTGTTCCTGCGCGGCAACGGAAAGAATGCGTTGATGGGCTGGCCAACCAGCCCGAAGATAGAGGCGCTCCGGCAGGAATGGATCGACGCATCAGACCTTGAAGCGCAGCAGAAGATTGCGGTGGAGTTGCAACTACAGGCGCTGCAGGACGTGCCTTATATCCCGGTTGGCCAGACGTTCTGGTCGACGTCCTACCAGCACGACATCTCCGGCATCCTGGACGGCTACGGCCCGATCTTCTGGAACGTGAAGCGGACCTGATAGGCGGGCCCATTCCGCCACGTCACGACTAGCGATGCAAGACAGGAGAAAACTTGCCGGTGATAAGATCTCTCATGGCCACGATCGGAATATTCGTCATGATCGCGGCCGGTAGCGCGCATGCTGGACCAGTGGGCGAAATTCACCGCGTGACTTCCGATTCAACCGCCAGCCTGCGCGATGCGGAGCACCGGGCTGAGGTCCGGGTCACGATTTGGTACCCGGCTACGCAAGATGCCATCGAGCACGACGTTACGATCGGCCCACCCGGCAAGCCACTGTTCGATGTAGGGGCTGTCGCACCGAACGCAGCGTTCGCGCCCGGTGAAGAGCGACGGCCGGTCATCCTTCTATCCCATGGTTATGGCGGGACGGCCCGACTAATGGGCTGGTTCGGCATCGCCATGGCTCGGGATGGCTACATTGTGGTAGCCGTGGATCATCCCGGGAACAACGGTGCCGATAAGATGACCGTCGCCGGCGTGCTGTCGTGGTGGGATCGTGCGGAGGATTTGCGTGCCGCCTTGAACGCGGCGGAGCAGGATCAAACCATTGGGCCGCACATGGACCTGTCTCGGGTCGGCGTCGCCGGCTTCTCCGCCGGCGGAGGCACTGCGCTGTTGGCGGCGGGAGCCCGGGTCGAGCCAGGTCGCCTCATTCGTTTCTGCCAAGCCAATCCAGACGATGGTATATGCCGCCCTCAGCGGGAATTCGCTTTTACCACCCACGACGCCGAGGATGTGTTGAAACTCCCGGACGTTCAAGCCGAAGCCGCTCACGCAGGGGATGATCACGCCATTCCCCAGGTACGCGCCGCCTTTGTGATGGCTCCATCCCTCGTGCAAGCCCTTGCACCAGCTAGTCTGGAGCACATGCACGTCCCGGTCGAGATCATCCTCGGCGACGCGGATCCCGTTGCGCCGCCCTCAACCAACGGCTTGATCGCAGCCAAGATGATCCCGAACGTCTCGCTCATTCGGCTGCCCGGCGTGGGTCACTACGATTTCCTCTCTTCCTGCACGGAGAGCGGACGGGCGATCGTTCCGCGCTGCAGAACAGATGTGCCACAGGCCGACACGCATCGACAAGCAATTGGGGCGGCTGAGGCGTTCTTCAGCCGACAACTCGGAGTGGCTCAATGAGCCACAACCAACGAGGTTATCTCTGCTAAATGATCGATAAATTCGTACCGTCGGTCGCTGATGCGCTGGCGGGAATCAGTGACGGCTCGACCATCCTGCTCGGCGGGTTCGGCGATGTCGGCGCACCGCTCGCGCTGCTCGAAGGGCTGATCGAGCAGGGTGCGCGTGACCTCACGCTGGTCTGCAACGCCGGCGGGCGCGACGGCAGCGCGGTGGCGCGGCTGCTGCTGCAGGGGCGCGTGCGCAAGATGATCTGCAGTTACATTCGTCCGGCCAGCGAGGCTGCCCGGCTGTATGTCGCCGGCAAGCTCGACGTGGAGATCGTGCCGCAGGGGACGCTGGCAGAGCGGCTGCGCGCCGCGGGTGCCGGCATCACCGGCTTCTACACGCCGACCGCCGCCGATACGATCATTGCCGAGAGTCGGGAAACCCGCGAGATCGGCGGCAAGCTCTGTCTGCTGGAGTATCCGCTGCCCGGCGACGTAGCGCTGATCGATGCCTGGCAGGGCGACCGTTGGGGCAACCTGACCTACCGGGAGAGCCAACGGAACTTCAACCCGGTGATGGCGATGGCCGCGCCGCTGACCGTCGCGCAGGTGCGTCACACGGTCGAGCTGGGCGACATCGACCCGGCGCACGTGCACACGCCCGGCCTGTTTGTCCGCCGCGTCGTTCACGTCTCCGACTGAAGGAATCCACCATGCCCGCATGGACTCCGCTCGATCGCAACGGCATGGCGGCGCGCGCCGCGGCCGATATTCCCGAAGGCTGGGTGGTCAATCTCGGCATCGGCATCCCGACCGAGGTGGCGAATTTCATCCCGGCCGAACGCGAGGTGATCATCCACGCCGAGAACGGCGTGATCGGCATCGGTCCCGCGCCGCCGCCGGATCAGGTCAATCCGTTCCTGATCAACGCCGGCCTGCAGCACGTGACGTTGCGCACCGGCGGCAGCTTTGTGCACCACGCCGACAGCTTCGCGATCGCCCGCGGTGGTCATCTCGATCTCTGCGTGCTCGGCGCATTCGAGGTGTCGGAGACCGGCGATATCGCCAATTGGGCACGCACGCCGGATGAGCCGCTGAAGCAGATCGGCGGGGCGATGGACCTGGCGATCGGCGCCAAGCGGCTCTGGGTGATCATGGAGCACACGACGAAAGAAGGCGCACCGCGTCTGGTGCAGCGCTGCACCTATCCGCTGACCGTCGAAAGGCGTGGTGCGGCGCGTCTATACGAACCTCGCGGTGCTGGACGTGACGCCACGCGGCTTTGTGGTACGCGCCATGATCCCCGGGCTGTCATGGGACGAGTTGGCCGCGCGCACCGCGGCCCCGTTGCTGAGGGATTGACCACATGATCACCGGAATCGAGATTCGCGAAACCCGGCCCTTTGTTGACGGCGCTGGGTTCGGCGACGGTGGCCCCTATGTGTGGATTAGCGGCGTTGCCAAAGGCGAGGTCGATCCGGCGCATCCCGCCAATGCGGTGATCGCCGGGATCGATCTTGCTCCGCGCAACGCGGCCGGCCGCGTCGAGTATCGCACCGATTTTGTGGTGCTGCGGCCCGCAGAGCCGATGAAGGGCAACGGCCGCCTGCTGTATGAGGTGAACAACCGCGGCCGGAAGATGATCTTCGCCAATCTCTGCGCTGGAGCCGCGGGCAATGTGCCGCAAACGATCGAGGACTGCGGTAACGGATTCCCGCTGAAACGCGGTTTTACGCTGGTGTGGTCCGGTTGGGATCCTGGCGCTCCACGCGCCAATGGCGGGCTGGCGCTGGATGCGCCCGCGGTCGATGTCACACGCCGCATACGCGAGGAGTTCGTTTCCGGCACGCGCTTGGGACCGTTGGAGACGTTCCGGCTATCCTATGAAGCGGTTGGGAGCAATGGTCGGCTGACGGTCCGCCGCACGCAAACCGGGCGGCGTCGCGACGTGGCGTTTGAATTCATCGACAGCCGCAGCCTTCGCCTGCTGCCGGCTGGCACGTTGCCGGAGCCCGGCTCGATCTACGAGTTCCACTACACGGCGACGAAGCCGCGCCTCGGCGGGCTCGGCTTCGCGGCGACACGCGACCTGATCGCGTATCTGCATCGAAGCTCTGAGGGACATGAGCTGCTGGGCCGCGTACCCAGCCATGCACTCGCCTTCGGCATATCGCAGGCGGGGCGCTATCTGCGCGATCACATCGCGCTTGGGTTCAATCGCGACAGGGACGGGCGGCGCGTGTTCGACGGCGTGCACACGCACGTCGCCGGAATTGGCCGGGTGTTTCACAACGCGCTGTTCGCGCAGCCGGCGCGCACGCGCACCTGGCACGAAGACCACGATTTCCCCGAAGTCGAGCCGCCGTTTTCCGCCGCGGCGCTGCTGCGCGGCGACGAGACCGATCCAAAGCTGATCGAGACCAACACCTCGACCGAGTACTGGCAGAAGGGCGCATCACTGCTGCACACCGATCCCAAGGGCACGCGGGACATTGCGATGCCGCCCGATGCGCGTGGTTACCTGATCGCTGGTACGCAGCACGCGCGGAAAGGCGGGCATGCCTCGCGATCCTGGGCCATGCCGTTACCCGCGCAACTGGCATGATCCGATGCCGGCAGTGCGCGCCCTGCTGGCCGCGCTGGACGAATGGGTGAGCACCGGTCGCGAACCGCCGCCCTCTCGCCTGCCGCGCATTGACGACGGCACGCTGGTCCCGACCGATGCGCTGCGCTTTCCAGCTATTCCTGGCGTCGAGCCGCCGCGCTTCGCCAATGAAGCGGCGCCGCTCTCGGACTGGGTCGATCCCGCGCCGGCGGCGCGTTCGTGGCAGACGCTGGTGCCGCAGGTCGATGCCGATGGCAACGAAATCGCCGGTGTTCGGTTGTCGGACATCGCGGTGCCGACAGGTACGCACACCGGCTGGAACCTCTACGCCCCGCCCTACCCGGCAGGCGAGTTGGCTGACCGCGACGGCAGCTTCATCGCCTTCGCCGCAACGCGCGAGGAGCGCGAGCGTAGCGGCGATCCACGCCTCTCCCTGGCCGAGCGCTACACGATACCTGCGGATCGCGCGGCGCGTCTCGAAGACGAACGGGCTGCGTTGTATCGTGATGGGTTCTTATTGGTTGACGAGGCGGGGAATTGGTCAGGCTCAGATTAAGTTAAGCCCCGCGGCCCCCTCCCCCCGGCCCCCTCCCGCAAGGGAGGGGGTGCTTTGGTCCACGGCCCTCGTCAGTCGAGCCGCGTGTAGGGCAACCGGCGAGCGAGCCAGCAGCCGACCTCGACACAAGCGACCTGGCCCGTCTCGTCGCGTTGGAAGGCCAGTGTCCAGTCGCCGGGCGGCGTGTGATCCAGCGCGCGCAGACAGGGCAGCGCCCAGATATCCGCACCAATCGGCTCGAGCATCTCCATGCGCCCCTGACCCAGAAAGCCGGAGAAGGCACCATAGAGCACGTCGCCGGCGCTAATCACGGTTAGCTCGGTATCCAGTTCCTCGCAGCGGTAGCGACCAACGATGTTCTTGCTTGGCACGCCGTCGCACGGACGCAGCCGCGAGCTTTGATTCTCATGCGGCCGATGCATCCACAGACCACCATCGTCGGGTTGCAACCACGCGCTGGCGCAGCGTGCGGTGCCGTCAGCCTGCAGGTCGAGCCGTTCCGGATGATGGCCGTAGCGCAGGCGCACCTGCCCATTCGCTGCCGCGTCGATGCGCACCACAAGCCCGGTCTCCGGTTCGGTATAGGTGCCAAGCCAACCCGGCGCCGGCATGGTGACCTCAGGCCGATGCGGCTCCTCGCCGAGCACGGCGGCGAGCACGTCCACCGCTGCTTCGTGCGCATCCGCCAGGTGGTTGAACATGACAACGACAGAGACGCGCTCGGCGGGCATGTACAGCCGGTGGCTGCGCCAACCGCGCAGCGCCCCGCCGTGACTGATGACCGCACGATCCTGCTCGGTTACCCGGTTCAGGCCGAAGCCATACATCGCAGGGGTGCCGTCAGCGAAGCTGACGGGGGCGGAAAGCCGGCTATACAGTGAATCCGCGTTGTCGCGTGCGGTGTCGATGTAGCGTTCCCAGGCGATCATGTCGTCGAGGCAGGCGCCCAGCCCGGCATCGCCCGTCCATAAGACTTCGGTTCTCCGCGGCGCGAAAGCCGGTCGCCTGTGTTCCCTCGTAGCCCTCCGTGCCGTCCGGCATGGCGCGGGTGTCCGCAGCAACGAACGCACTGTGCATGCCAGCACGATCGAACAGGCGGTCGCGCAGCAGCTCCGCGAAACTGCGGCCGGCGCGCTCCTGTAGGATGTCGGTGAGGATACGAAAGTTCTGATTGGCGTAGGAGTAGCGGGTGCCCGGCACGAAGTGCAGCGTTCGCGTGCGGGCGATGACTCGGGCAGCTTCAGTCTCGGCGAACGGCGCCTCGGCAGGCGAGCCATGCAGCATAGCCAGCGCCCAATAATCCCGCAGCCCGGACTGGTTATGACACAGATGCAATGCGCCCGGCGCTGTCTCCTCCGGCAGCGGCAGGCGGGCGCGCACGTCGCCATCCAGCACCGACGGATCAGGGAACGCGTCCAGCACCAAGCCGCAGGTGAACTGCTTGGTGATGGAACACATGCGGAACAGTGTGCGTGACGTGAAGGCGATGCGCCGCTCGGCATTGGCCCAGCCCCAGGCGTGGCGCGCCAGCACCTCGCAATGGCGCAGCACAGCCACGGCTCCGCCGGGCCCGGGGTAGCGACGCGGCAGCGCGCCGAGAACACTGTCGAGACGGGTGGGGAGAGAGGTCGTCATAAGTGCCACTCTTGCGCCTTGATCGGCTTGCGTAAAGATGATCGTGGATTATCGCGGCGCTTCCGGACTGTTCGGCGGCTTTCTGGCGCAGCGAGTGGTGGCAGAAGCTCTACGCGACCCGGCGCGTCCGACGACGCGCTTCCTCCAGGTCGTGCGCCATCTGCAGGTTGAGCCAAAACCCGGCCGATGTTCCGAACCGCTCACCAAGCGGGATCGCAGTTTCAGCAGTAACTGCACGCTGGCCGGCGACGATTTCAGTGATGCGCTTCGAGGGAACCCCGAGCTCGCGGGCCAATGCGCGTCCGGATAGGCCAAGCGGTGCCATGAACTCCTCGCGCAGCACTTCACCAAGCGTCACGGGCCCGATGCGTTTGGAACTAGCTATATCCGAGAAGTCCAATCCCGCCATGTCCTCGGCGCGGATGCTCATCTTCCGTCTCCTAGTGGAAGTCCACAACGATCGGCAGCGACCCCGCGCCGACTTCAGAGGCCATGCGCGATCAGCTCATCCGTATCAGCCCGGAGCTCATCCAGAGCGGCGCGTACGGGCGCCTCCCGCCGCCTCAAATCGAGCACGTCGGAAAGTCGAAGCCGGCGGTGGGTGCCGACACGGCGGAACGGCAGCACGCCGGCATCCATCCGCCGCCGGACCAGGGGACGCGAGATGCCAAGGATCACAGCGGCATCCTCGGGCGACACTTCCGCGTCATCCGCCAGCAGCGCGACTTTATCGCCCCTGGAAATCTGCCGCAGGAGATCTTCCATGATCTCCGCTACCGCAGGCGGAAGAACGACACTCTCCCGCGTGCCGTCCCAGTGAATGACCAGCATTTCTACTCTGTCGGCCGGGCCACGGCGCTTAAGCAGGTCTGCGCTGCGTGCACTTCCCGCCCGGTCCGCAGCAGGAAGACTGTAGCGCATAATCAACTCCATTCCCATTGCGCCCGCCGGATGTCCCTGGAGTGGCCAACCCGAATATCTGGAACTCTATCCGAAAGGTCAAGGCAGAGAAAACAACCAGTCGCTCGGGCCGCAACGAACGAATCCACACCCTACCCAAACAGCATCTCGATATCCGCCTCGGTCATTGTCAGCGTCCCGCCGCGTTCCGCATCCAATATCCCGGCAACCAGAGCTCGCTTGCGCGCCTTCAGCACCTCCATCTTCTGCTCGATCGTATCGATCGTCACCAGCCGGTGCACGAACACCGGCTTCGACTGCCCGATCCGGTGTGCGCGGTCGGTCGCCTGGTCCTCCACCGCCGGGTTCCACCATGGATCGTAGTGGATCACGGTGTCTGCGGCAGTCAGGTTCAGCCCCTTCCCACCGGCCTTCAGGCTCAGCAGGAACACCGGTACCTCGCCAGACTGGAACCGACGGATCGGCGTCTGCCGATCGATCGTGTCGCCGGTCAGCAGCGCGAACGAGATATCGGCATCATCCAGGCGAGGAATGATCAGCTCCAGCATCGAGGTGAATTGCGAGAAGACCAGCACCCGCCGCCCCTCGTCCAGCAAGGTCGTCAACAGCTCCATCAGCCGCTCGAGCTTGGCCGATCCCGGGTTCGTCCGCTTCACCGCGGCAATCTTCAACAGCCGCGGATCACAGCACGCCTGCCGCAGCTTCAGCAGCGCATCCAGGATGATGATGCCCGACCGCGCCAGTCCGCGCTCGGAAATCGCCTTGCGGACGCGTTCATGCATGGCCAGTCGAATGCTTTCGTAGATGGCCCGCTGTGCCGGCTCCAGCTCCACCTGCTCGACGATCTCGGTCTTCGGCGGCAGGTCGGTCGCCACTTCTTCTTTCGTGCGACGGAGCAGAAACGGCAACACACGTCGCGCCAGCAGCGCCCGTCGCGCCTCGTCGCCGCGCTTCTCGATCGGCACGCGATAGCGCGAACGGAACGATTTATGCGAGCCCAGGAAGCCGGGCGCTAGGAAATTAAACAGCGACCACAGCTCGCCGAGATGGTTCTCGAGCGGCGTGCCCGACAGGCACAGCCGCTGCCGACCCTTCAGCCCTGCAACCAGCTTTGTCGTCTCGGCGGCGGGGTTCTTGATCATCTGTGCCTCGTCCAGCACGACGATGTGCCAGTCCTGGGCCGTCAGCACCTCCGCGTCGCGGCTGATCAGTGCGTAGCTGGTGATCACCAGGTCATGCGCCGGGATCTCGGTGAATCGCTCCCGGCGCGTAGGCCCGTGCAGCACCAGCAGTCGCAGCCCTGGGGCGAAGCGCTCCGCCTCGGCCGCCCAGTTCGGCACCAAGCTGGTCGGGCAGACGATCAGCGCCGGGCGATCCAGCCGGCCTTCGGCGTGCTCGATCACCAGATGCGCGAGCGTCTGCACGGTCTTGCCGAGGCCCATGTCGTCGGCCAGCACGGCACCGATCCCGGCGCCGCGCAGGAATTGGAGCCAGTCCACTCCCTGCGCCTGATACGGACGCAACGTGCCACTGAAAGCCTCGGGCAGCGCGGCGGGCGGAATCGTGTCGCCGGCCTCGCGGAGCTGGCGACCGAGCGCACGCAGCGCCTCGCCGCCGCGCCATACCAGGTCCGGGACCGCGGTCTCCAGCACCGCAAGCTCGGCGGCATTCAGCCGGGTGAAGCCGACCCGGCCTGCCTCGGCATCGATCCCGCCGGCAGCGAACAGGTCCGCCAGCGCCAGCAGCATCGTGCGGATCCGTCCGAGCGGCAGCGACAGCAGCCGCCCATCCGACAGCGGCACGACAAACGGCGTGTCATCTGCCGCGTCCCCAAGCGCTTCAGTCAGAGCCTCGCCGGGGGTCGTCGCGATCAGCTTCACCAGGCCAGGCACGAGGTCCACGCGCTCGCCCTCGACCAACACGCCGAGATGCAATTCCAGCCAGTCGATGCCGGAGCCCTCTTCCAGCTCAGCGGTGAAATCGCCCTCGGGCTCCACGACGCGCAGCGGGAAATCGGGGTCGATCTCGATCTGCCAGCCGGCGCGGCGCAGCCGGGGAACCTCGTGCACGAGCATGCGCAGCCAGCCCGTGCTGTCATCGCCCGGCAGTACCAGGTCGTCCGGGTTCGGCAGGTTCCAGGAATACGGCTGCGCTTCCGCGTGACGCTGGAAACCGAGGGCGGAAAGCTCGGCGGCGGCGGCGTTTTCCGCAGCCTTGTCCTGCATCACGCGATACAGCCGGCCCTCAAGCGATACGATATCGACCGACTTGCGGAACGGGGTGGTTACCGGTCCGTAGCAGAACGAGAGGCGCGCCATCGGCGGACGCCGCGGCTTCGGACCCGTCGCATACCGGTTCAGAACGGTGGGTTCCGGGCCGAGCAACAGGCGCAGGCAGGGTTGCGGCGGCCCCTGCACAAGCTCCGGCTCCGGCATCTCGGCCGGTGGAGGAATGGCAATGCCGGCAAAGCGACGCGCCAATTCGCTGCGCACGCGGTTGGCCTCTGGGGCCGGGATCGGCGGCGCGGCGAGCAGCCGGGTCGCCACCCGCTCCGGTATCTCCAGCGCCAGAGGGCCGAGCAGTCCGGTCTCTGGTTCCACATACCAAGGCTCAGGGATGCGTATCGCACACAGCCCGGGCTCCGACTCGATCGTGAGGACCTGGCTGCAATCTTTGTTCATGCGCCAGCCAAGCCGGCCGGCCCGCTCCAACCCCTCCGCAACGACCGGGCCGTTTACGGATCCCCAGCGCGCATGGCCGGTCGCGATGATCCGCCGCAGCGTCTCCGGCGGGTCATCCTCGGGCGTCGGCACACCCTGATAGCGGCAGACGAGCCGGTTCAACAGCAAGCGGTCTTCCGGCTGCGAATATGTGGGAAGCCTGGGGCCAGTCCACCGATCCGGCGGAAGCTGCCGCTCGGCACACTGCCGCCCTTTCCGTAACTCGGCCCCAAACGGCTGGATCGCCAGAGTGGATATGCCGGGCGCGTTCGCGTTCAGGCTCAGCACAAAGAGCACCAGATAGCGTTTCTCGGCGGACTGGCGTTCGGGGTCGGGCTGGCCGTGCTCGCCGATGTCCCTAAGCCACGCGCCGAGCTCGGCGGAGAGCGCCGGCTCGCCCAGTGACGACCCCGGCTGGGGCGGAGCCCATGCCGCTTCGGCAGGACCCAGCGGATATGTGCGGCGTGCGGCGATTAGCGCGGCGGCGACGTGCTTGCAGTTAAACCCGACCGGGCAGGTGCAGGTGCCGCGTATATCGAGCGATCCACTCGTCCGTTGGCGAAGTGTGATATGCTGGTGGTAGGGACGTGCAGCCGTTCCCCTGGTCACGGCCTCCACCACGCTGCCGTCTTCGGCGACCGTGACCTGCCGAACGCGCCCACTGGCGTCGTAGTACTCACCGTCGGTGAATGGACGCTGGCCGACAAGCTGGATGATCTCTGCGTCGGTCGGTCGCTGGCGGACTTGCGCCGGAGGAACGAGCATGTTCATGCGCGGCAAACTGCAACGCCGACGTCGAGTCGGGAAAGACGTGGCCGGCGCTACGCCCCTCGGCTAGCCTGGGCGCGGTGATCAACAGGGGAGGTCGCGATGCGCATCCACAATCTCTACGCGGACGAGCGCGGCGAGTCACATTTCCGCGACATCGAAGTGCAATGGGCGGAGGAGCGACACAGTAGCAAACTGTCCGCGCGCCTGCCGGCAAACGGTATCATCTTCCGCGAGACCGCCGGCGACTACGACCTCGACTGGCATCCGGCGCCACGCCGGCAGTACATCATCAATCTGGACGGCGGTGTGCGGATCACTGCGAGCGACGGCGAAAGCCGCATCATCGGTGCCGGTGAAGTGTTGCTGGTCGAGGACGTGACCGGCAAGGGGCACTTGTCGAAATCAGTCAGTGGGCAGATGCGCCACTCGATCTTCGTGCCGGTGGAATGAAGTTCGCCGGATGCGGCGGCTGTAATTGCTAGTGCTAGACCGTATGTTCGTGGCCAGACGGGTGGCTCGTCCCTGCGGTATGTGACGAGCGAGGGTTGCGCTGGGCAGGCCAGCGTAGGGCCTCAACACATAGCGAGGACGAGCCGTGCAGGAGAATAGCGAAGCTTTCGTCGGTCTGGATACATCGAAGCAGAAGATTTCTGTCGCCGTTGCCGACACGGGGCGTACTGGCGAGGTGCGCTTCTTCGGTGACATCGACAGTGCACCGGCAATGGTTGAGCACATGGTAAACAAGCTGGGGAAACGCCACCAGAAGCTCAGGTTTTGCTATGAAGCAGGGCCGACCGGGTACGGGCTGCACAGGCAGATCACGGCGCTTGGCCACGAGTGCGTGGTAGTGGCCCCGTCGCTAATCCCGACGCGGCCAGGCGAACGCGTCAAGACCAACCGTCGGGATGCAGTGAGCCTCGCCAAATTGCACCGTGCTGGCGAGCTGACGCCGGTTTGGGTGCCAGATCCAGCTCATGAGGCGGTGCGTGAGCTGGTGCGAGCGCGAGAGACGGCGGTGGAAGGACTGCGTCGTGCGCGTCAGCACCTGCAGTCCTTTCTCCTTCGTCACGGCCGGATCTACACCGGCCGTACAGCCTGGAGCAAAGCGCATACACGCTGGTTGTGCGAGCAGAGGTTCGATCATCCGGCCCAACATCTTGTGCTGACGGAGTATCGGCAGGCAATCGAGGACGCCGAATCCCGGCTCGAGCGGTTGACCCAGCAAGTCACAGAGATCGTGGCCACGTGGTCAATGGCACCGGTGATCGCGGCGTATCAGGCGGTGCGGGGTGTGGCGTTCATCACCGCGGTCACCTTCGCAGCTGAAATCGGCGATGTCAGCCGCTTCGATAATCCTCGTCAGCTGATGGCCTATCTGGGCCTGGTGCCGTCGGAGAATTCGACCGGCGAGCGCGTCCGGCGCGGCGGTATCACTAAATCCGGCAACCGGCGAGCGCGTCGCGCGCTGATCGAGGGAGGGTGGACGTATCGCTTCCCCGCACGCATCAGTCCCACTCTCGAGCAGCGGCTGAACGGCCTGCCGAAGGGCGTGCGGGAGATTGCCTGGAAAGCGCCGGTCCGGCTGTGCGGTCGCTATCGCAAGCTCATGGCGAACGGCAAGCGTCGGACCGTCGTCGTGGCGGCAATCGCCCGCGAGATGTCAGCCTTTCTTTGGGCGATCGGGCAGCAGGTCAAGCCGCGTTTGGCGGACTGATCGAGGTATCAATACCAGGCTCTGACAGCGCATTTTCACAACAAAGGAACACGAGCACGTCCGACCGACATCCCTGTTGCGCATCGCCGGGGGCAGGGTCCCGGTGGGGAATTCTCGCGAGGTACTATGTGGCCGACATCGTCGACGCCCGCAACTAGATCGAGAAAGCCCCGGACGAACACACGGAAATGCGGTATCCAACCCGCGCATCAGAGTCTGCAAACCGTCGTCTCAGCGACTCTGCCCCCTGCGCTGCGCAACAGCCATATATCGTATCGCTTCGCAACTATGATGGAGAATGCATTGTCATGCTCAAGAGGGTTGACAACGAACATCAGAGTACCTCTGCACAGAGGTTTTGACCGGTCGCGGCAGCGGTCCTCTGGCCTCACGGCGTTCGTCCGCAGGGTGTGTTCCCTTTGGGCAGCGCTCGGGTCGAAGGGCGGACTTCCGCTTCGGAGCGGAGGTACGCGGAATCCGGACGTTGGGCTTACGGCCGGAGTTGGCCGAAACCGGACTGGCTGCATTGGAACGTACAACGGCGAGAAGCAGACGTTCGATCTTGTGTCGACAGCAGGAAGCGACCCCTTAGCCGTCATCGGGCGGAGTTGGCATCTGCCGGGAAAACCGGCAGCGCACCGGATCGGGCTCCTTGACATGAAGTGTTAATCGAAGCGCTTATGACAGATGGCAAGTTTGGTCTTGATCGATCGCGACGATTGAGGATGATGCCCCCGATGCGAACCCGTGTGACCGACGGTATGGCGCGGATTGCCGGCGGCACGTTCCGCTTGGGATCGAATGTGCACTATCCGGAGGAGCGGCCGGCGCACAGCGTGACGGTCGATGGCTTCTGGATCGACCAGCACGCCGTCACCAATGCCGACTTTACCGCCTTCGCGACGGCCACCGGCTACGTCACATTCGCCGAGCGGCCACTCGATCCAGCGCTCTATCCTGGTGCGCGCCCTGAGTTGCTGACCCCGGGCAGCGCCGTGTTCCGCATGCCGGGCCGTCCGATGCGGCCCCGCGACCTGCGCGACTGGTGGGAATACGTACCCAAGGCGGACTGGCGGCATCCCGAAGGGCCGGCAAGCACCATCGCCGGGCGGGAGACCGAGCCGGTCGTGCTCGTGCGGGTGAAGCCGGAGTTGAAGGGCCGCGAACCGTTCAAGACCGTTCTTTCCGGCAACCGCGAGGCCATAGCGAAGCTCTCGTTGCGGGACCTGTTCGAGATCTTGCTTGCCACTCAAAGCGGGATGGATGTGGAGGCATTCAGGGCCGATGTGAGAAAGTGGCTGGCCGAGGCCAAGCATCCCCGCTGGAACCGCCCCTACACCGAACTGGTATATCAGCCCATGCTGGAGGTGCTGAGCTACCTGCGTGCCAACGGCTACAGGACGTTCATCGCGACCGGCGGCAGTGCGGGCTTCGTGCGCGAATACTCTGAGTGTCCGTCCGGAAGGTTTGCGAGTTCTTTGAGTTGGTTAGCCTGTGGCCGAGAAACGCTCTTGAACCCGCTGGATTCGTTGTGACTTTATAGCTGGCACCGATTTGTGAGGTGCCAAATGTGGACCGATGAGACGCGGGCTCGATATGACCGAAGCGGGCTGCGCTATCCGAGCGATTTGACGGATGATGAGTGGGCTCTGGTCAAGCCATTGATCCCGCCGGCGAAGCCCGGCGGGCGCAAACGCAAAGTCGATGAACGGGAAGTTGTGAACGGCATCATGTATGTGCTGAGCACGGGCTGCCAGTGGCGCTATATTCCGAAAGACCTGCCGCCAAGGAGCACGTTGCACGACTACTTTGACCGCTGGAACTACGACGGCACGCTGGAGAAAATCCACCACACGCTCTATGTGAAATGTCGCGAAGAGATGCGGCGAGAGCCGAGTCCCACAGCTTGCGTGATCGACAGCCAAAGCGTGAAAAGCGCCGAAAAAGGCGGGGCCTGTATTGATCCGCATGGATACGATGCGGGCAAGAGTGCGCCTCGACGGCGCGCATCATCTATGGAGGAAGGTTCCATCCGGAGAGTTGTCGATTGATCCGGAAGCTGACGAGCGGCTTGGCTGGGCAACCGGCTGGGTCGAAGCCTCGTGACAAAGACCGCCTTGGGCGGCCGAGCGATCCAATGGGCCGTAACGTGAGTGAAGTTCGAGCAGGCCTCGAAAGAGTTGATGCAGATGCCGACCCGTCTCTTGCTCGGGGAAGGCCGCGCGGGCAGGGAAGAAATCGACAAGCGCACCTGCCTGGTCTGCCGGGGTATTGGGCACGGCACGTTGGAAAGGTGATGCGGGTAATCGAGGGAGACCCATCTGAGTCGGAGGTCGCGGCTCCAACACCGCGTATTGGCGGTGGACTCGGGCGGGTGTCGGACAGGGTCATAGTACCTGTTGAGACCGGGTAACGCCGGCGGAGGGAAGGGCCCTGACTTCTGGTGCGCTTTCGACGATGGCGAGGTGGGGGTGATTGGCGATGAGCCTTGAAACACCCGACAAGATCAGGAACCTTCAGAGAAAGCTCTACCGCAAGGCGAAGGCGGAGCCTGCCTTCCGCTTCTACATTCTGTACGACAAAATCTGCCGCGAAGACGTGCTCCTACACGCCTATGCGCTTGCCCGCGCCAATGCGGGTGCCCCAGGTGTGGACGGCGTGACGTTCGAGCAGATCGAGGCGTCGGGTGTAGAGGTCTGGCTGGCGGGCTTGCGCGAGGAACTCGTCTCAAGGACCTACCGGCCTGATCCGGTGCGGCGGGTGATGATCCCGAAGCCAGGCGGCGGCGAACGTCCGCTCGGCATCCCAACGATCCGGGACAGGGTGATCCAGACCGCTGCCAAGATCGTGCTGGAACCGGTCTTCGAGGCGGACTTTGAGGACAATGCCTACGGGTATCGACCGCGCCGAAGCGCGATCGATGCGGTCAAGGAAGCGCACCGGCTGCTATGCCGGGGCTACACCGATGTCGTCGATGCCGATTTGTCGAAATACTTCGACACGATCCCGCATGCGGACCTCCTGAAATCAGTGGCCCGCCGGATCGTCGACCGCCACGTGCTGTGGCTGATCAAGCTGTGGTTACGAGCGCCGGTCGAGGAGCGGGATAGCGACGGGAAACGGCGGGTGAGCAGGGGCAAGGACCACAAGCGCGGCACACCACAAGGTGGGGTCGTAAGTCCGCTACTCTCCGTCATCTACATGAACCGATTCCTGAAGCATTGGCGTCTGACGGGACGCGGCGAGGCTTTCCATGCGCACGTCGTTTCCTATGCCGACGACTTCGTCATCCTCAGCCGCGGCCACGCAGCGGAGGCTCTGACCTGGACGAAGGGGGTGATGACGAAGCTCGGGCTGACGATCAACGAGGCAAAGACCTCGGTGAAAAGTGCCCGGCGCGAAGGCTTCGACTTCCTTGGCTACACGCTGGGACCGCGCCACCTGCCGAACGGTGGTCGCTGGTATCTGGGGGCATGCCCGTCCAAGAAGAGCGTGCAGCGGGTCAAGACCAAGATCGGCGACTTGCTGGTGCCGGGCAACAAGGGTGCCTGGGATGAAGTGCGAGCGCAGCTGAACCGTGTCCTACGCGGTTGGTCCGCTTACTTCTCCTATGGCGCTCTCGCCTCGGCCTATGAAGCCGTCGATCAACATGTCTACGACCGTGTGCTGCACTTCCTCCGCCAACGGCACGACGTGCAGGGGCGCGGTACAGGCCAGTTCTCCCGCGAGCATGTCTACGGGGAGTTGGGCGTACTGTGCCTTCGACGCGAGCGCGGGCGGTCGTCGCCGTGGGCCATGCGGTGAAGCCAGTCGGAAAGCCGGATGCGGGAAACCCGCACGTCCGGTTTGATGAGCGGGGACGGGAAACGGGGCACAGCTACCGCGCCCGTCCTTGACTCTACAGATCAAGGGAAAGAAGCGCCACATTCTGGTCGATACACTAGGGCTGTTGCTGCATGCCGTGGTTCACCCGGCTGACATTCAGGACCGTGATGGTGGCGTGCTGGTGCTAGCGACCTTGTTCGGCATGTTTCCCTTCCTGCAGAAGCTGTTCGCCGATGCCGGATATCAGGGGCCGCAATTTCATGCCGCGGCGGCCACGGTCCTGCCGAAACTATCGATCGAGATCGTGAAACGCTCGGATCAGGCGAAAGGCTTCGAGGTGCTCCCAAAACGCTGGGTCGTCGAGCGTACCTTTGCCTGGTTAGGGCGCTGTCGTCGGCTGGCAAAAGATTTCGAGAACCTCACCCGAACTGCGGTTGCCTTCATCCGCCTTGCCTCGATCCGGCTCATGCTGAGAAGGCTCTGCAATCCCTGCTAAACTTTCCGGACAGACTCTGAGAGGGTTTACGGCATCCTCCCCGAGCAGGTAGCCGGCACCGAGCAGGCGTTCAAGTACGGCTATGACAAGGACCACCGGCCCATCCTCACCCGGGAGCCGAAGCTGGTGCTGGATAACCTTGAAGCCGGAAAGATCGAGAATTTCTGGTTGATGTACGGGCGTCGGCCCTACGCGGCGTTCGGCAATTCGTCCTCCGACGACCAGCAAATGCTGGAATATGTAAAGGCAGGCACTGGCACGAGGCTGTCGGCCTTGGTGCTGCATGACGACGCGGCCCGCGAGTATGCGTACGGTCCGGCGCGGGGATTGCCTGACACCAAGGTCGGAACCTTCAGCCAGGAGATGTATGACATGGCGAAGCAGCAGGGTTGGACGATTGTCAGCATGAAGAACGACTGGAAGCGCATCTTCGCGTTCGAAACGTGAGGAAAGACCCTTGCAGCGGCTTCGATCTCATGAGGCCGCTCCTTACATGAACTCGAAACGACGAATGTTGTTGTCCCAACAAGGAGGTTATCCCGACATGTCAGACCTGGTCGTTATCGCTTTCCCGTCCGAAGCCAAGGCGGAAGAGGTCCGCAACAAGCTGTTCGACCTGCAGAAGGAGTACCTGATCGAACTCAACGATGCCGTCATTGCCGTCAAGCAGCCGAACGGTCGGGTCAAGCTCAACCAGATCTTCCATCCCGCCGCGGCCGGTGCCGCCAGCGGCTCGTTCTGGGGCCTGCTGATCGGGCTGATCTTCATGATGCCCCTGGCTGGGGTCGCGATTGGCGCCGCCTCGGGCGCACTCGGCGGAGCACTCTCCGATGCCGGCATCAACGACAAATTCATGAAGGATGCGGCGCAGACGCTGCAGTCGGGCAGCGCCGCGCTGTTCGTGCTGATCCGCAAGATGACCGGCGACAAAGTACTGGCCGCCTTGCGAGGTGAGGGCGGCACGGTGCTGCGCACCTCCCTCGACGAAACGAAGGAAGCGGCGCTGCGCCAGGCGCTGGCGGCGCAGACCGCAGCCAACCCCGCGGCCTAGTCCGCGGCAGCGACACCAGTCAGGAATGGTCTGGGTTGGCAGGACGATGGAGGATTGAAATGGAGTCCTTGCTGGGATTTCAACTCGACGCCTGGGACTACGTAACCTTCGCGGCACTCTTCGTCATCGGTGTTGCGTTTATCGTCCTGATCTACCTGATCTCAGGCGCGGCCGGGCGCGGGCGGGGCGCGGCTAGACGGATCGCCGCGCCTGGGCCTTCCCGGCCGGCTCGCCATCGCCCGCCACCACCCAGAGGCGGAAGCGGTCAACCTGATGGCGTGGCTCGGCTTCCTCGCCGTTGTGCCCTGGGTGCAGGCGTTGATCTGGGCCCTGAAGCCGACCTACGTTGTCGATATTCGCGATCTTCCGCCGGAAAGACGACGTGAGACGGAAGCGGAGATCGCCCGGCTCACCGGCAAACCAGACCCCGCGGCGGCTCCGCCGCAAGCGCCGCCGCCCGCGCCGCGGACCGAATAGGAGCGCGCCCGCATGGTCGCCGGACTGCTGATCCTCGCCGTCTATTGCGGCCTCGTCTGGCTGGTCTTCTTCCGCCTCAAGCTGATCCGGTTCACCCCCGGCTGGGGCATCATCTCCGGTCTGATCGGCCTCCACGTCCTGCTCATCTTCCTGATCGGAATCCGCTTCGTCACGCCGAGCTCAATCGATGCGAAGGTGGTGCAGTACACCATCCAGCTCATTCCCCGGCTGCCCGAGCCGACGCTGGTTACCGCCGTCCTGGTGGAGGAAGGGACGCATGTGAAGAAGGGCCAGACGCTGTTTCAGTTCGACCGGACGACGTATGAGGCAAAGGTTCGTCAGCTCGAAGCGGAACTCGCGGCGGCGAAACAGAACGTCAAGGTGCTGGAGGCCGATGTCTCGTTGGCCGAAGGGAAGAAAACCGCTGCCATCGCCAACCTCGGCTACGCGCGGTACCGGCAGCATGCCGCCCAGACCCTCGAAACGCAGAATGTCGGGACAATACTGGAAGCCGACCAGTGGGACGCCGAGGCACACCGGGATGAGGCGATGGTGAATGAGACCGACGCCGAGCTCAAGCGTGCCGTCCTCCAATTGCAGGCTGAAATCGATGGTGTGAATACCACGGTCGCCTCGATCGAGGCGCAACTGCAGCAGGCGCGCTACTACCTTGACAACACCACAATGGTCGCACCAGCAGATGGGCGCATCGTCAATCTCCAGGTGCGTCCCGGCATGGTGTCAGGCATCGTCCGTATCGGCGGTATCGCGGCATTTATCGTCGATAGCGACCGTTATGTACTGGCGACCTACTACCTCGCGAGTCCAGAGTTCCGGAGGAATTTCGGCTCAGGAGGCTAGGCGGAAGGCCTCCATTTTATTGGTGTCCTGTCGTTCGATGACGAATTTCGCGAAGGTGTTGCTCGGGGTGGCATTCAAGAGAAATTCCGGCAGGCTCTGGCGCAGGGCATTGGCCACGACCAGCTCCGAGGGCGGGATGCCGGGCCGAATGGTTCGCAGCCAGGAGCCGAAGGAATTCCAGACGGCCTGAGGGAAGGCGACGGCCAGATACTGAAGCAGTCCCTGGCAGACGACACCCGCCTGGATGAAGACGTGGTAGGCGTGGAGCTTGCGTTTGACGGCGTTGCGGTATTCCAGCGACTCACGATGGAGATGTTGATTGCCACTGCGGCGGCGCAGCGGCTTCATGTCGGACATCCAGAAATGGTAGGTAAACGAACCGATCAGCCGCACCGCCTGCTTGAACGTGTGCTCGATCTTGAAGCGCAGACCGTACAGGCGAATGATCTCGATAGCCTCCAAAGAGGTGTCGGTGCACATCAGGAGGCACGAGCCTCTTACTGGATGAATCACCGCCACGAAGCGCACGAGTTCGACCGGCCGGGCGCCACAGCAGGTCGCGGACCCGATACTGGATGGTCACCTGGTGCTCGCCGTAGACGGGACTTTCGGCCTGTTGGAAGCCCTTGGGGTCTTCCAGCAGGGATTTGAGCTTGACCTTGCTGCCATAGACTCTGGGCCGGCCTCTCTTCCGCGGGCCACGCTGCTGGTGGGCGGTGTAGGCGACGGCGTTGGACTTCACCCGCGTGACCAGGTGGTTGTTCTCCTCGAGCAGGCCGGTGACGATCTTGCGCGCGGCATAGTAGGCGTCGGCGACGAAGTAGAAGGGTTCTGCGATGGCGACGATCCCGAGGAGCGCAAGCATCTTGTCGAGCAGGGTGCGGCGATCGCGATTGGACCACACCAACCCTTCGTGGATTCGCATGGCGAGCGGCACGGCGAAGACGCTGGCTGCGGCCTGAACGAGCACGCTCACAGCCTGGAGGGAATGTCCCATGATGAATTCGGGCTTGGTGTTCGACTCGGACTGCTGATGCAGGAGTTTGACCGCCGGCATCTTGCGCCCGCGCTTTGGGATCTTGATGCCGTCGCCGACCACGACACACCTTCCCTTGATGCGCAGCGGCTGCGGGAATAGCCGGAGCACCACTTGGGTCCACAGCGCCGCGAGCCGATCGAGCTTCACGGCGGGGCTGTGAAAGTGATCGACGAGCTTGTTGTAGAAGCGAGCCTCGAGCTTCAGCGCCCGCACGAGGCTGGTTACGCCCAGCAGTTCCGTCCGCACCGTGAAGCCTGCCACGGCGGTGGCGAACCACAGGAAGGTGCGCAGACGCGAGAACGCCGGACGCAGCAGCCAAATCGCATTCCACCAGGGCATCCACAGCGGCATCGGGCCCTCTCAATTCTGTTGCCAGCATAGTATAGCACTGGTATGCTAAACCTATGACAAACAAACGCCTGGCAGTGATCAGAAAGCGCATTGGAAGCATCAAGGCGCAGCTGGCCGGCATTGAAGACATGCGGCCCGGATCGCTCACCCGCCAGTACAAGGATCCAGAGAACCGGAGGGGACCCTACTACCAGCTCAGCTACACGCGGCAGATGAGGAGCCGGACCGAATATGTTCCGCGCGACTATCTGCCCGAGGTGCGGCGTGAGATCCGCAACTATAAGCGCTTCAAGGCGCTCACCGCCCAGTGGATCGCCTTGAGCATCGAGCAGAGCCGCTTGATGATGAAGCGAGCCTTGCGACGGCAATGACCCGCGGTGCTATCCTCATCCGATGGGCAAGCGACGCGCAAAACACCCCTTCGAGAACAACCCGTTCACTGACGCCTTCCTCGAATGGATGGGCTCGTCCGAGGGGGAACGCTCGGTCTACGCGCTCGATCTGGTCTTCGCCGCACTGGATAATGCCAACGTCGACCCCAAACGGCGCAAGATCGTCTGGGACGACGGGAAACGGCTGTCGATCGAGCAGTCGGCAGAACGCATCCATGCCGAGCATCCGGACGTGCCGCGCGACTTGATCGAAACTCACGTGCTCGGGTGGCTCGAGGGCTTTGCGCCGGAATCCTACTCCGAACGCCAGCTCGAGGAGCTCGACCGGCTCACTGAGCAGTGGCTTGACGACTACGAGCGAAAGTCACAGGCCGCCAGGAAGTAACCCAGAACTCGGCACTCTCGAGCTACTACCAGGAGCAACTGAAATATGTCCGCCCCGGTCAGCCGGTGGAGGTCGCGATCGACCCCTATCCGGGGCAGATCTTCAAGGGGACGGTGGGCCAGATCTGGCGGGCGAACGCGGCGGGACAGTACCTGCCAAGCGACGAGCTGCCGGGGTTCGACGCGGCCGATCCGCACCAGGCGCTTGGCCAGTTCGCCGTACAGATTCACCTCGATGACAAGGATGAGGAGAAGTTTCCGATCGGCGCGCATTGCGTGGCGGCGATTTACACCGGCGGCGGCGGGTTCGCGGCGTTGCGCAAGATCGTGATTCGCTCGTATGCGTGGCTCATCTGGCTCTATCCGCTGAATGTCTGATGGCTCCGACAACCGCCGGGACCGACGATGATGTTTGATGGGAGGCATGGATCAATGCGCGTCATCTGTCTCATTGCGATTGGTCTGATGCTTTGCGAAGCCGCCGGGGCGCCGGGGGCGACGGCCCAGAACACGCAAGCCGCGCCAAACGCCCCACCTGCCGCGACAATGACTGCTGCACCCGCCGTGGCGGCACAGGCCGACCGGCTGCTCAAGCAGATGGGCGCCTATGTCGGCTCCGCCGAGCAGTTCACATTGCATGCCGACATCACCTTCGACCACGTTCTGCCGTCCGGCCAGAAGCTGCAATTCTCCGCGGCCGAGGATGTCGCGCTACAACGGCCCAATCGGCTCTATGTCGAATGGAGCGGCGATCTCGGCGACCGGCAGTTCTGGTACGACGGCACGTCGATCACGCTCTATAATCCGGCGATGCCGTTCTATGCGACCGACGCAGCGCCGCCGGACATCGACAGCATGCTGGAGAAGCTGGTGCCGCAGGTGAACTTCGCCCCACCGCTGTCCGACTTTCTCTATCGTGACCCGTATCGGAGCGTGCGCGGGAACATTCAGTACGGCTTCGATCTCGGGCTGAACGACGTGAACGGCACGAGCTGCCGGACGTTTGCCTTCGTCGAAAAGGACATCGACTGGCAGATCTGGATCGAGGACGGGCCACAACTGATCCCGTGCAAGCTGGTGATTACCTACAAGACACAGCCTGCGCAGCCGCAGTTCACCGCGGTGTTCACTGATTGGGATTTTGCACCGCGCATCGCCGAGCCGGTGTTCACACCGGACCTGCCGCCGGGGACGGAGAAGATCCCGTTCGCCGCGGTCGCCGCCAGCAAGTAGCAGTGGGGAGGGCATCGATGATCGGGCGCTTCACGGACAGGACAAAGCTGATTGGTATGCTGCTGGCGGGTGCGGCGATGACTGCGTGCATCTCTGTCGGGGTCGAACGTGCCGCGGCATTCCGGGGTGGTTTCGGGGGATTCCACGGTGGCGGCTTTGGGGGATTCCACGGCGGTGGCTTCGGCGGCGGCTTTGGTGGCTTCCACGCTGGCGGCTGGGGGGGATTCCATGGGGGCGCGTTGGGTAGCGGCGGCTTCCGCTTCGGCGGTGGCTTCGGGAGCGGCGCGCCGCGCTTCGGCGATCGAGGATTCTTCGACCGCGGTGGCGACGCCGGCTTCGGTGGCGGCGGATGGGGCAGCATCCACAATGCCAGCACGTTCTCCGACCATGCCAACAGCTTCCAGCCGAGTCATCCCGAGTTCCACCAGAACGCCACGCAGTTTCAGCAGAACCGGTTCAATGAAGCCAACACGCTGCAGCAAAATCGCACCAACGAGGCCAGCACGCTGCAGCAGAATCGCACCAACGAGGCAAATAATCTGCAGGTCAATCGCGAGAACACGTGGAACAATTACAACGGGAGCTGGGGAGGCTATTATTCGGGTCTCGGATTTGGTGCCGGCTTCGCCATCGGCGCCACCATAGCGGCGCTGCCGGCGGCCGCTGTCGCTCTCACGGTCGCCGGAACCCCGTATTGGTACGCAAACGGCGTCTATTACGCCTCCCAGGCCGGGCAGTATGCGGTCGTGCCACCACCGCACGGAGCAGTCGTTGCGGTGCCGCCACCGTCCTGCTCCACCGTCTATATTGGCGGCGGGACGAATCTGGACTGCGGCGGAGCGTTCTACTCCTCGGTGCCGAACGGCTACGAAGTGATCCCCCCGCCGATCGGGGCAACGGTGAACACGTTGCCGGACGGCGCGGTGGATCAGAATATCAACGGCGTCACGTACTTCACCTTCGGTGGGGCGTACTATCGGCCGTTCTACAGTGGGAGCAGCGTTATCTACGAGGTGGTCGCGAGGCCGGCTTAGGACCGCTGACCGGGCCATCCGTGGATCTGGAATAGAGGCCTACGTCGAGCCCGCCCAAAGCGCTGTGGGCGCTGGCGTACCGGGATAAATTGTGTGCTCTGCGAATGATCGTGCTCGCGCAGTTGCAGGCCCAATCCTGGGTGCTCAACGGGGCCAAGGCGCAGACGCCGGCCGCGGGCACGGCGAAGTCTGGCTTCGGGAACATCCGGAGTCCACTAGCAGCAGACATCTGAGGAGCTACCACCACACTTGAGCGAACGTCTGCACTCGAGCGACGGCCAGGCGCCCTGGAACGACCGCCATGGGCGCGAAGCTGCCGGCGCCAGGCGGCACTGAACGTCTGCTTCCGGGATCGCCCGCTGGCCCGGCCTATGGGGCCGCTCATCCGATCATGAACGGCGAAGGCAGCATCGGCCAGCCAAGCCAACTCGACGCCATCGGTCTTGGACTCGCTACGACGCTTCCGCCAGCCGGAAACGTCGCATCGGTCACCCATTGCCGCCGTGCTCGAAGAACCTCGGGTCGACGAATTCAAACAAGCGTTGATTGAACGTGCCGCCCAATTCGATATCGGTCAGCGTCACCGTCGTGCGCTGGCCCTGAGCATCCGTGACCGTCCATTGCCGCAAGGTCAGCGGATTGTCGGTAAACACCAGGGTCAGACTGCCCTCCGTCGGCCGTGCGGTACGCACCAGCGTCAGTTCGATCTCGCCCGGCAGGCGATTGAGCCCGGTTACCGTGGCTTTGCCGCTAAGTGAGATTTGATCGTCGAGTAGGATACCCAATGGTGTCATGCCGAGCGGGATGTTGGACGTCTGGTCCAGCGCCGCGTCATGGAACACCACCAGCCCGTGACCGGCGACCAGCAGCAGAGGGCTCGGTGGGTCGTACTGAAAGCGCATCCGCCCCGGGCGGTCGAGCCAAGCGGTACCCTGGCTGATCGCCCCGTTCGGCGCCTCCTGGACGAAATGCGCCTTGAGGGTGTGCAGGCTGTTCAGATACGCCTGGATCCGGGTGATATCCGCCTGATCAGCCGGCGACGTCACGGGGATTGCGCCGGCGCGGCGCGAGCCGCCATCGGCATCCCGAGTGCGAGCGGAACCATGGCGGCAATCAGCAAGCGACGTGACAACATGCCGCACCATGTGGCGCGCCTCGCCTGACTTGCCAACCGCCGGATGATGGCTGCAAAGCAGGCCCGATATCGGCGCGAGAGATGGCATGGTCCGCATCGACCGGGTGATCACGCGGGGTGGCGACGGCGGGGAGACCTCCCTCGGCGACGGCACACGGGTCGGCAAAGCATCGCTACGCATCGAAGCGATCGGCGCGGTCGATGAGGCAAACGCCGCCATCGGCCTGCTCCGCGTCGCTGCACCCGCCGCCAATGCAATGCTGGCGCCCGTCCAGAACGACCTGTTCGATGTCGGCGCTGACCTCTGCGTTCCCGGCGAGGCCGGCGACCGCCTGCGGCTGACCGATGCGCCGGTGATCCGGCTGGAGGCGGAGGTCCTTGCGATGAACGCGGCCCTGCCGTCGTTGCGAAGCTTCATCCTGCCCGGCGGCACTGAAGCGGCGGCCCGCGCGCACCACGCGCGCACGGTCGTGCGCCGCGCCGAACGCGCGGTCGTGCGGCTCTGCACCGAGGAGGCGGTGAACCGTGCGGTGATCCGCTATCTCAACCGGCTCTCGGATCACCTGTTCGTGCTCGCCCGCGTCCTGAACAGCAACGGTACTGGCGACGTGTTATGGGTTCCTGGCGCCGGTCTGTCGGACCACAGAGAAGAGGGGCGGCAAGACCACGACAGGCATCCGGACCCCGAACACCAATAGTCGACCAAATGACGCAACTACCGGAGAAACCCACCGATGGCCCATGGGAAGTTCGTCTGGAACGAGCTGCTGACGCGCGACGTGGAGGCAGCCAAGCGATTCTACACCGGCCTCGTCGGCTGGACCTTCCAGCCGATGGCGATGCAGGGCGGTGGCACGTATTGGATCGCCGAGATCGACAGCAAGCCGGTCGCCGGGATCATGGCGATGCCGCAGGACATGCCGGCGACGGTCCCAGCGCACTGGTTCGAGTACATGGAGGTGGACGACGTGGACGCGCGGTTGACGGTCGCAACGCAGCACGGTGGCACGATCATGCGCCCGCCCTTCGACGTGCCCGATGTTGGTCGGCTCGGCTTCGTCACCGACGCCACCGGTGCCGCCCTCGGCCTGATGACCCCCGCGCCGAAACCCTGATTGGCCTATCCGACCGAGAGGCTTCGCCTGCGGCTTGCGATAACGGGTACGTGACTCCCCCTCTTACAATCGCACCCGGAAGCCGGCAAAGAAATTCGGCCCCGGTGTCTGATATCCGTTCACCGGCTCGAAGCGGGAGTCGAACAGATTGCGCCCCGTGGCATAAAGCTGAATGCGCGCCGTCAGGTCATAAGTTGCAGTCAGGTTGAATATCAGCCCCTGGCCCGAGGTGCCTGTTGCACCCGTGCTGATACCGCTGTTGTTGATCAGGAAATCCTGGAATGCGCCGGTGAACAACAGTTCCGGCACGATCGTCAGCCGGGGCAGCGGAGTGGCGGTCACATCAAGCGACGCCGTGTTCTGCGGGCGACGCAGCAAGAGCTGTCCGGTGTCGGCGTTCTCGGGCTGAGTGTAGGTGTAGGTCGCGTCGATCACCAGCCAATGCAGCGGATGGAGTTTCAGTTCCGTCTCCACGCCGTGGATGTGCGCCGACCCTATATTCTCCGAGGTTTCTATCGGCGTGAACACTGTCACAATCAGATTCCTGATTTGCTCGCTGAAATACGTCGCCGTGAAGCTCACGCCATCGGGTTGCTGTAGCACTGGGACGGTGGTGGTGAACCCCGCTTCCCAGCCCTGCGCGGTCTCCGGCAGCAGGTTGGGGTTGCCGACATAGCCGGTGGAATCCACGCCGAACCGGTCGAACAGGGACGGCGCCAGGAAGGCGGTACCGTAGGCCGCCTTGAACCGGGTCAGTATCTTGGGCGCATCGAACACGGCGCCCAGACGCCAGGTCGTCGGCTGGTTGTTCAGCACCCAGTCCTGACGAAGCTGACCGGTCACCGTCAGACGGTGCCACAGCGTGCTTTGCAGCCCGGCATAGATGGCGTCATCGACCATCGAGCCTTGGGTGCTCTGTTGATACGGGAACCCCTCGGTCGAGGAATTGACGCGCACCTTCGCCGTCTCCCCCGTGCGCTCATAGCCGAAGGTGAAGTCGGTGGCGGTTAGCACGGAGCTCGAGAACAAATGGTTCAGACGCACCGTGTTGTTCCACTGGATATCACTCTCGTACGAGTGGTAGCGCGAATCGTTGAAGGCCATGTTGTTGACGTCGGCCGGGTTGAGCGGTTCGAAATACTTGCGGTCGTCCTGTAGCCCACCAAGGAAGAGACTCGTCTCGTAAGCGCCCCCGGCCATGAGCGAGTCCACCCCGATGCGCCCCAGCAGCGTGCTGTCCTGCCCGGTGGAGTTGTCCTCGTCGAATGTTGGATTACCCAGCTCGTTGAAGCCGAACACCGAGCGCCGCCCGCGCAACAGCAGCGAGAATCGCGTCCCCGGCACCGGCGTGTAGCCGAGATTGAGCGTGCCGAGCATGTCGCGATAACCCTGCGGCGTGCCGGTATAGATAGACTCGCGCTGCGGCGTGCTGTCGAAGCCCCGTATCGCCTCGATCCCGACGATTGCCGCGTAATCGAGCGGGCCGGTTACCCCAGACAGCACCTCGCTATTGAGGATCTGCGCCGGATAACCGCCGGCGAGGTCGCCCTGCAGATGTACGCCCGGATCATGCCCCTGCCGGGTGATCATGTTGATCACGCCACCGATCGCACCGGATCCATAGAGCGAGGCCATCGGGCCGCGGATGATCTCGATCCGTTCGACATCGAACAGTGTATCAATACCGAAATTGAACGCGGCGCCGGGATCCGATGGGTCGTTGATTGGCATGCCGTCGCGCAGCACCAGCACCTGGTTCGAATCGGTGCCGCGGACAAATACGCTGCCAACGCCGCCGGGCCCGCCGGATTGCGCAACCCGCACACCAGGTACGGCCGACAGCGCCTCGGCCAGAGTGGTGTAGCCGCGCTGCTCGATCTCTTCGCGCGTGATCACAGTCACCCCGGCGGGAATGTCCTCGATCGGCGTAGGGACCCGCGTCGCGGTCACCACCACCTCGGGGCTCATCGTGCCCGCCTGCGGCAACTCCGCTTGCTGCGCCCATGCAGTTGCTGACGACACGATCAGCAGACCGGCCCAAAGATATCCTCGCATGCGGTCCTCCTGCGCCAGTGGGACTGCAATGACGCGGTCCCTCGTCGTTCCGACGACAGCCGCTTGCGGGTATCGACCCGCTGCACCGGTGCACCCCGCCCGTTGCGCGCGCGCAGTCTCGACGCCGGCCGGTCTCCTGGCTCGCGGGTCCCTGCTTCGCTCCGCCTTCTCGCCCGGGGACGCGTCCGCCGGGCAATGGCATGGTGGAACGAGGCTCGCCGCGCACAGTTGCGGGGGCAGCCGCCCTCGGTTGGTTCCGTGGCGTTCCCGTTTCAGCCCTTGCGGGCCACCGGCGTCTGATCGAACACTACAAGATGAGGAGCTTCATGCAATGATCCCGCGCGTCGAATTCGACCCCGTCGCACCGGCGCCGCTCGACGGCATCCGCGTGATCGACCTGTCGCGCCTGGTCGCCGGCAATATGCTAAGCCTGCAACTCGCCGATCAGGGCGCCGAAGTGATCAAGGTGGAGGACCCGGAGAAGGGCGACCCGTTGCGTGCATGGCGGGTGAACGGGATCAGCCTCTATTGGAAGGTTTATGCGCGCAACAAGAAGAGCTTCGCCCTCAGCCTGCGCCGGCCGGAAGGACGCGCCGTGCTGCTCGATCTGGTGGCGCGCAGCCATGTCCTGATCGAGAATTTCCGCCCCGGCACGCTGGAGCAGATGGAACTCGGCCCCGATGCGCTGCACGCGCGCAACCCGAAACTGGTCATCGTGCGGATCTCCGGCTTCGGTCAGGACGGACCGTATCGTGACCGTCCCGGGTTCGGCACGCTGGTCGAGGCGATGTCCGGCTTTGCCGCAAAGAACGGCTACGAGGATCGCCCGCCCGTGCTGCCGCCGTTGGCGCTCGCCGATATGGTGTCCGGTCTGTACGGTGCCTATGCGGTGATGGTGGCGCTTCGCGTCGCCGAGCGCGGTGGCGACGGCCAGGTGATCGACCTGCCGCTGCTCGATCCGATCGTCTCCATCCTTGGCCCCGACGCGGCAATCTTTCGCACCAGTGGCGAGCGGCCCGCGCGCACTGGCAGCCGTTCGAACACCACCTCGCCGCGCAACGTCTGGCGCACGAAGGACGGGCGCTACATCGCCATCTCCGCCTCCATGCAGGCAATGGCCGAGCGGTTGTTCCGGGCCATCGGCCGCCCCGACATGATCGATGACCCGCGCTTTCTCACCAACGCCGATCGCGTGCGCAACGCCGATGCCTGCGAAGCGCCGATCGCCGCGTTCATCGCCGCACGCACGCTGGATGAGAACATGCGTGCGTTCCATGCAGCGGAGGTGACGGCGCACCCGGTCTATGAGATCGATCAGTTCCTCGACGACCCGCACGTGCAGGCGCGCGGCATCGTCGTCGAGGCGCCGGACGCCGACGCGGGATCGGTGCTGATGCACAACGTGATTCCCCGCTTATCTGCAACGCCCGGCCGGCTGCGCCGCGCGGCGCCGGCGCTGGGTGAGCATACGCGCGAGGTGTTGGGAGTACTCGAGTATGATGACGCGCGGGTGGCGGAGATGGGTGCGCAAGGTGTGATCCGCGCCGGGCCGGTCTGAACCGACAAACCGCTTGCACGGACGGAGGAGGGGCGAGGGCCACTGAGAGCCACGGAGTTCCGGCCGCGTTGCTCGCAGACGGAAACCGGGCGAGAGTCCAAATCCTGGACGATTGGGAACCAGGCAATGCACCGGAGACAGCTTCTGCAAGCCGCCGCCATGGCGGAACTCGCGTTGGCCCCAAACGCGAATGCAGCGCAGACTGCTTCACTGGACGGGATGCTGCGGCAGTATCTCGCCCGCTACGATCGGCCCGCTCTTGCCGCAGCAGTGGTGCACCACGGCGCCGTCATCGCCACCGGCGCAGGGGGAACCCGGCGCGTCGGCACGAACATTCCCATTACGGTACAGGATCGGTTCCACATCGGCTCGGACACCAAGGCGATGACGGCGTTGCTCGCCGCGATGTACGTCGAGCAGGGCAAGCTCCGCTGGGACAGCACGGTCGGCGGGCCCTCCCCCGATCTTGTAGCCACGATGAATGCTGTATCCGCGATCGAGCAGGTTTCGCGACCACGCAGTGTGCCAGGACGCATGATAGGCGTTGAAGGCGGATGCCGTCTAGTAGTCCAATTCTAAATTGGCGACTACGGTCGCCGGTGGCGACGTGCCAGATGCCGCGTGGGACTGATTCCCGCGTACGAAAATAACACAGAGGGCGCAGAGAGCACTGAGATAGGCATTCTACTGCTGCATCGGGTATAGCCTGCTCAGGCCAGTACTGCGTGGATATTTTCTTGGTGATCTCGGCGCTCTCGGTGATCTCTGTGTTTAGTCCGGGCGCCACGCCGCACCTCCCCTCGCGGCACGCCGGTTCGATTTGGCAATTCGCGAACACTCTACTAGTTACGCCTCGCAACGCGTCTATCTGATGTAGGTCAGTATTTTGTCAATCGCCTGGGCGACCGTTCCCAACGCCGCGAATGCCGCCTTTATACTGTTCAGAGTGGCAACGAATGTTTGCGCATCGGCCGTCGCCGCCTTGAACGGATCCGTTTGCGGAACATAAGCGGCGTTCGCAAGCGTCGATGCTTCCAGAGCACCGACCTCGTCCGCGATATGCTGAATGGACGTCAAGAGGTTCAGAAGTGCTTTGCCCGAGTACGCGGCGCACTGATCTTCGAGAACTTTCTTTGAATCTTCAAGATCGCGAATGGCATCGCCAGTCGTGGGCATCGGCATCTCCTTCATTTTGCACCGGACGGAATAGAGAGCGTCTGCACTGCAACCGCGGCAGCTTGATTTGCCAGCACACCAGCGGAGAAGGGCTGCTTTGCCGCCAGTGCGTCATTCGCCTTCACCAGTTTCGCCAATGCACTGCTGATATCGTTCCCTTTGCTGACGAGAGAAGGCGTCCAGGCATGCCATGCCATGACAGCCGCAAAACGCTGACTTCTGTTGACTCGAGGATCCGTATAGATCGCATTCAGAATGGCGATCATTCCCGCCTGCTGATCCGCCATCAGGCCCGGCGCAAACTTGTCCGACTCGATGTTGGCATTGTCCTGAGCGACCATCGTCGCAATAGCGCTGATGGGCGCACGAGCTTGTTCGGCCAGGGATTGCAGCTCGCGAGCAGTCGCGCCGCTGACAATCGCCGTAGCCAATTGCTGCACGGCGATCTGGATCAGCCCGGCCTGCTGCTGAGTGACCTTGGCCGCTCTCTGGTCCTTCAGCAGTGTCGTCACGTTGGTGACCACACCCTTCTGTCGCCGCTGCGGTAATGGCGGCGATCTGCTGGGCGTAGTTCTGCAATTGGGCCATGACCGCCATCCGAACGGCCTTCGCCTCCGAGAAATCGTCTCGTTTCGTCAGCTCCGGCGCAATTGCAGAAAACTTCGGGCCGCCCTGCACGTAAATAGCGCTGGCGAGCAAAACATGACTTTCATCAGAGGCAGCCTGTAGCTGATCAAAATACTCCGATTCAGCCTGCGCCAATGCATTGGCTGCGGCAACAAAATCCTGCGCCGGTCCGTTGGGCACGCTCTGGCAACCAACGAGTACAACGGCCAGCAGCACGGCAGGCCAGAATCTTTGGAGCAACGTCACGGTCCTCCCGCTCTGGTCCAGGGCCATCCGCTCGCAGAGGACCTCCTGAATACGTTTGTATCATCGCGCAAATGGATTAATATTCCCTCAAAATCGACCACGCAAACGTCGCAACGGACATCGCAGTCCTGCAGGGAAACGGGTGCACACTCCCGAACCGGTTGCCACTATGCGAAGCTGCCGGCCTCGGTACCGCGCAGCCAGCCTCATCTGAGGGCCACCTGCCATGAACCACAATCATCCCACCTCCTCCCTACCCATCTGGCGCTCGATGCTGTTCGTCCCGGTCACGGTGTCGCGCTTCGTGGAAACCGCCGCGGATCGCGGCGCCGACGCCATCATCCTGGACCTGGAAGACTCCATTGCGCCCTCCGCCAAGGAGCGCGCGCGGACGCTGCTTCCCGACACGATCCCTCGAGTTGCGCGGCGCGGCGGCGATGTGCTGGTGCGGCTCAACCGACCCTGGCGGCTACTGGTGCGCGACCTGGAAGCCGCGGTCATCCCCGGCGTAGCTGCGCTGATGCTGACCAAGGTCGATCACGCCGAGCACGTGCAAGCCGTCGCCGAAGTCGTCGATGAGCTGGAAACCCAACGCTGCCTGCCGGCCAACGCCATCCGCTTCGTGGTCCTGATCGAAACCGCTGCCGCCTTCTTCCGCATGGAGGCAATCGCCCGTGCCCATCCCCGTGTGGTGGCGATCAGCCTGGGTGCTGAGGATTTCGCGCTCTCCGTCGGCATGCTGCCGGAGCCCGAGGGCCTGTTCTACCCGAAGCAACACACGATCTTCGCCGCACGCGCCGCCGGCATCCTGCCGCTCGGCTTCGTCGGGACCGTGGCCGACTACAAGGACCAGGAGGCATTCCGCGCCATCGTTCGCCGCTCCCGCCGGCTGGGCTTCGTCGGCGCGTCCTGCATCCACCCGCTGCAAGTGCCGGTCCTCAACGAGGAATACGCACCGAGCCCGGCCGAAGTGGAGCAGGCAAGGCGGATGGTGGCGGCTTATGATGCCGCGCTCGCCGCGGGAACCGGGGCGGTGGAGTTCGAGGGCAAGATGATCGACATTCCTGTGGTGGAACGAGCGAAGCAAATGCTGGCGCGAGCAGAAGCAATCGCCGCACGACAGGCGCGGGCAGGCTGAGCATGCCGGACACGATGCGCCTGTTCGCCCCCGATCGGCCTCGCCGGCCGAGCCTGCTGGCACGGCGGCATATGGGCATCCCTCGCCGGGTTCCAGGTGCTGGAGGCGGGCGGCAACGCGATTGATGCCGGCGTGGCGGCGGGACTCGCGATCGACGTGCTGGAAAGCCAGTTCGTCGGCTTCGGCGGCGTCGCACCGATCATGCTGTATCTCGCCGAAACGCAGGACGTGGTGGTGGTCAGTGGCGTCGGGCCATGGCCGCGCGCCGCCAGCTCCGAGTATTTCCGGACGCGCCACGGTGGGCGCATCCCGGATGGAATTTTGCAGACGGTGGTGCCGGCGGCGCCGGCCAACTGGATCGCCGTGCTCGCGCGATATGGGACGATGTCGTTTGGAGATGTCGCCGCCGCCGCAATTCGCTTCGCCGGCGAGGGATTTCCGACCTACCCGTTCTTCGCCGAGATACTGACGGCAAAGCAGGACGAGATCCGCCAGTGGCCCACGACCGCGGCGATCTTCCTGCCGGGCGGTCGCGTTCCAGCGGTGGGCGAGATCTTCGTGCAGTCCGATCTGGCCCGCACGCTGCAATTCATGGCCGACGAGGAACGCACGCATGCGGGCGGCGATCGGCTGGCCGGTCTGCGTGCCGCGCACGACGCGTTCTATCGCGGCGAGATCGCCGCCGCGATCGTGCGCCATCAGAAGGAGAACGGTGGCTGGCTGACGGCCGCGGACCTCGCCGGTTTCCAGGCTCGCTTCGAGCGGCCCTGCCGTACAACGTTCCGCGACATCGACGTGTACGGTTGCGGCGCATGGTCGCAGGGACCGATGCTGCTCGAGGCGCTGAACATCCTCGAGCCGCTCGACCTCCGCGCGATGGGGCACAATTCGCCGGCCTATCTGCACGCTGTGACCGAGGCACCGAAGCTCGCCGCGGCGGACCGCGAGGCCTGGTTCGGCGACCCGGATTTCGAGGACGTGCCGCTCGACGTTCTGCTATCCAAACTATACGCCGCGAGGCGCGGGGCGTTGTTCGATCCGCGCTGCGCCTGGCCGGAGATGCCGCCGGCCGGAGATGCCGGACGCGCTGCGCAGCGCTGGCGCCCTGATCCGTCGGCTGACGGCGGACCCGATCGGGGCAAGCCTGCCACGTCGTTCCTGTGCGTCACCGATCGGGCAGGCAACGTGTTCGCCGCCACGCCGAGCGACGGCACGATCGGCGGGCCGGTGGTGCCGGGCACCGGTATCCTGCCCTCGATGTGGGGCTCGCGCGGCTACACAGCGCCCGACCATCCGGCGCGGGTCGAAGGCGGCCGCCGTCCGCGCATGTCCGCCAATCCGGCGATCGCCATCAGACCGGGACGGTGCATCATCCCGTTCGGCTCGCCGGGCAGCGAGGTGCTGGGCCAGGCGATGTTGCAAGCGTTCCTGAACATGGCGGTGTTCGACATGGATCCGCGATCGGCTGTCGAGGCGCCACGCGTCGCCAGTGCCTCCTGGCCGCAATCGGCGCTGCCTCACGCGTATCACCCGGGCCGGCTAAACGTGGAGGCCGACCTCGGCGAGGCGGCGATCGACGGGCTGGCGACGCTCGGCCACATCATCGAGCGCTGGCCGCCGCGCAAGTATCTCGCCGGCTCGGTGTGCGCGATTTTGTCGGAGCTGGAGACGGGGGTGAGTTGGGCTGGTGCCGACCCGCGGCGGACGGCGTACGCGGTGGGGTGGTGATGAACGACGGATGCGCGCTTCTGGGCGTTGGCCAAACCACCTGAGAGGCAGGGCTGGGCTGATGCCGACCCGCGGCGGACGGCGTACGCGGTGGGATGGTGAGGATGGCGCCCGGCCTCCGCCGAAACTATGGACTCGGATTTTTGCTATACCGCTCGAGCATGGCCGCGGCGATTTCCGGGTTGCTCGGCCACTGGCCGCGCCGCTGCCCGGCATGAGTTTGATAGGAGTGCAGCCGATCAGGATCAGGCTGCACCGCCTCACCTGCTTGCAGAAACAGCAACCCCGCCTTTTCAGTCGGCATCCGGGTAACAAAAGCTTCTGCGTCGTCAAGGATCTGTCGCACACGCGTGATGGTCGCAGCCGGGTCAACCGGTGGATCGCTCGCCAAGCGTCGGAAGTCGGCTTCGGTGTAGCGGCCAAGGCGCCGAATCTCGTTGATGAGCCCTTCGGGCGTGAAGCCGAGCGACTTGCCGACGGCGGCCCACACCACAGCGCCAAGCGGCAGAATACGGTCATGGATCGTCAGCAAGTCCACCAAATCGCGCGGCTCCCGTCGTCCGGCGGCGGCCATGACCTTGTTGGTAGCGAGATCAACGGGATGCAGCACATAGCCGAATGTTTCATCCGCTATCGTCGGGAAAAACCGATAGTCGGCGTCAACCGCCCATTCGAGCTTCGTCGTCTCGCCGCCCTTCCCGGCAACGACGGCGTATATGGTCGGCTCGCGCCGCAGCCATTGCAGGTCGAAGCCATGGGCTTGCAACACTGCGCCATCCTCCTGCGCCGCCCGCGCAACCCGTTCCTCGCGGTCGTGAAAGACGTTGATGTCGGCAGAATAGCGCGGCGCGCCGACATTCAGGGGCGTGCTGCCGGCGACATAGCTTTCCGGGTCGCGGTGGGCGGCGAGCAAACGCAGAATATCTGATTGAATTTTAGTGAGCGGCACGGCGGCACGCTTGCTCGATCTGCTCCGCCAGCCGCCGCGCCCGCAGGTCGCCTTCGACCCGCAGGCTGCGGGTGATAGCCAGCGCGTCTGCGGGCGTCGGGTCAGGCACGGGGCGGCTGCTCCACAGGGCGGTTGCCCCGAAGTCCGCAAAAGCGCGCCGATAGAGCGCCTGAATTTCGGTTATCTCGTCGTCAGTCATGTTCGGCCTTCCACCGTCAATTGTAGCACAGCGGCGCAGGCAGCGACCACCGCTGAGCTCGATCCAAAACGGTCCTTCGCTTCAAGCGGAGGACGTGGGCAGGTTCGCTGTTTACGGACGGCCCGGCGAGGCGGCATCCTGGGTCGCAACGCGAGTCGTGAGGCAAGGTGCTTGCGGTGAAGTCTTCTCGTTCGACCTCCGTTCCCAAAGTCATGCAGGCGACCTACGAGGCCGTGGTCGAGCTGACGGACGCGTTCTGTCGTGAGCACCTGAACAACGGATACCGGAATCTTGCGCGGGCCATGACTGCGGCGCTCTGCCGCAAGCATCCCAGCCCTCTGGCCTCCGGTCAGCCGCGCACCTGGGCTTGCGGCATTATCCACGTGTTGGGCCAGCTCAATTTTCTGTCGGACAGGGCGAGCCGGCCCTACATGACCATGGCCGATGTGTGCGCCGGTTTCGGCGTCGGCCAGAGCACGGCGAGCGCCAAGGCGCGGGCCATCTCGGACGCGTTGCACACGCACCGCATGGACCCGACTTGGATGCTGAAGAGCCTGGTCGAGCGAAATCCGCTGGTGTGGATGGCCGAGGTCAACGGATTTCTGGTCGGCTTGCGCGAGATGCCGCGCGAGGTCCAGGAGATCGCATTTGCGAAAGGCATGATCCCCTATATCCCGGCAGACCGGGAGTAGGATGGGAGGTGCTCCCACCGTTGGCTAAGTCATCTTGGCGGCAGCCAGAAGAATCCCCGCCTCGGACCGCCGCAGCCGACCCGAGCGGGCCATATCGGTAATTGTCGCTCTACCGACGCTCCATGATCAGGAAGTCAATATGTGCAGGAACACATTACTGTAATAAGCAGCATCTCCCGCGCCGCGTGCGCGATTGCGATTTTTTTATCCATATCAGCGGGTATCGTTCATGCTCAAGATAAACAGGGCCCGATCCCGGAGCTCAACACAATTCTCATGGAATCGACCTATCTCATTTATGGGCCAAAGAAAGGCGACAGCACAAAGATTTCCTTCGGCGCCGCGTTCCTGATGGGAAAGCCAACCCCAGATGCTACTAAACTATACTACGTGCTTTTCACAGCAGCTCATGTTCTGGAAGATATCGACGGTGATAATGGTACGTTGCTTTTGCGAGTAAAACACACCGATGAAAGCTACGCTCAAAGACCGTGGCCCATGAAGCTTCGAGACAACGGCAAGCCGCTTTATGTGGAACCCACAGATGCCGATGTGGCCGCGCTGCACGTCGATATGCCCGATGACCTCAACGCGACTATAACTCCCGACAAACCTATTGGCAGACGACGAAACCCTAAGGAAGTTTGAAATTCACCCCGGCGATGAGCTGCTTTGCCTCGGCTTTCCTCTGGGTGCTGCATCGAACGGTGGCTTTCCCATATTGCGCAGTGGAAAAATTGCGTCCTATCCAATAGTCCCGACCACGCTTTACAAAAGCTTCTTCTATGACTTCCCTGTTTTCGAGGGGAATAGTGGTGGTCCCGTTTATTTCGTAGCCCATGACCGCATATATGGGGGCAGTATGCATCTCGGCGAGACGGAGCAATTCGTGGTCGGACTGGTGACAAGCCAGGTGCTTGCACCACTCTACGGTAACGAAAAGGTTCAATTGGCGGAGGTCATCCCCTCTACGTACATTCGTGAGACTATTGATCTCTTGCCTGCGACATCTCCATACAAGTAACAAAGGCAACCTCCGGTAGGATGTGCTGCTTCGATCCTTTCCCGAAATCTTTCTAACGTACGCCCACGCCATCTAGATGCGCCGATTGAGTGACAGCTTCCCACCTTTGCGGACATTGGACTAGCCTGGATTTCCACGGACCGGAAATCGCCTAACACGACAGGTTTCACATGCTAGTGGATCAGGCGGAGCGAACGGCCTTGCCACCATGGCACCAGGACGGGTTGGTCGATGAGTCCGGAGGCGAGTACCGATTGGAAGATGGGCGCGACGGTGGAAGCGCACTGTGACCTCGTCAGTGGCGATGGCGACGTTTGCCGGCATGTCGATCAAATCGCGGAAGATACGGCGGGCTTGGGCATCATCGTAGCCTCGCATGCGTCGGGCCATCAACCGGTAGAGGGCGCTGGCGAGGACGAGGAGCGCCATGTCGAAATCAACCTTGAAGCCGACTGAAGAGGAGAGCGCGTCGATGTGGAAGAAGCGTACGGCATCGGCGAGCGCATTTTCGATCAGCATGCGCTTGGCATAGCGAGTGATGAGGTTGCGGGCGCTGGCATGCCTGTCGTTGGTGACAAGGATAGTGGGTTCATCGTGGCCGAGATCCTTGATGAACAGTTGTCGGTAGGTGCGTTCGCGAAGGCAGACCTTCTGCTCGAAGACTTGGGGTGTGCGATATTTGCGACTGGGCAGGTTGAGCGTGATGGTGCGCCACGCCGATGCTGCCAGCTCATAGACTTCGGCCAGCAGGCCTTTGGAGCGCCGGCGCAGCGTCATAAAGGTGATCCCGGCGGCATCCAGCCGGTCGAGCCCTTCGTAAGTCGTGAGTTTGGAATCGAATACGAGGTGCTGCGGCACTTTGCCATGCTGACGCTTCCAGAACTCGATGAAACGGAAGATTTCCTCGGCCTCCTCACCCTTGCGAATGTCGGCGTTCGAGTAGCAGAACACCTGACTGTCGGCGTCCTGGGCGAGGAACGTGAGGATGCTGGGCTGACGGCGACTGCGCCTCGGCAGATAGTGGGTTTCGACCACCGGGTGTTCGCCGAAATAGGGCACGGAGTGGAAATCGAGGTTGATCGACTCCCCGCTGAAGAGCGCCTCTCCGGCCAACCGTTCGTGCCACAGAGCGAGCAACCGCGAGACGTTCTGCGGGGTGATCCGTGAGGAATACTCCGACAGGAAGCTCCTCTTCGGCATGACGTTGAGCCCGCAGAACAGCGCCAGGCCTTCGTCGGCAACCAGCGCCATGATATGGCTCTTCCGCTCAATGGCCCATAGCTTCAGAGCCAGCGAGGCGCGCAAAGCATGCGCGGCCGGGATCATGCGCGAGCCGGGGAGTTTGGCGCCGAGCGCCAGGGTGTCGGTGTTCAAACGCACCAGTTCGGCGATGAACAGGAACAGCCCCCCGACCCGTGTCGTGAACTCGCGCGGCGTGAGCGTGAAGCTGCGGATGTTGGCGACTGCCTCGGTGCTGGGCCCGGCTACGGCCGGACGCTCCTCGTCGAGCCGCCGCGGCAGCGGTGCGAACCCTTCCGCGGCGAGGACCTCGCGTACCGCAGTCGCACTGAGTGGCATTCCCCGTTCGGAAAGCGCCTGACTGATCTCGTAGACTGAGTAATTGCGTTTGCGCAGCGCCACGATCTGGTCATGGGCACGGCCCTTTCTGGGCTGCTCACGCCGACCCGGTCGGACGACGGCGAAGAAGTCTGGCAGTTCGCCGCGACGAAAGGCGTGGCAGAGCACCCGGAATGCGCCCGGTGAGTAGCCGAACCGTCGCGCCGCCGCGTCAGAGCCAATGCCTTCGAAGAAATAGGCGCGCAATGCCTCGTATTGGCGCTGCCGTGGGGTCGCCGGCCGGACGAAGAAGCGGCGGCACTTTGTTAGGTCATATGGTGCTCTGATAGCCACTTGTGCACGGTGTCTAACCCCATATATAGTGTCAAGCGAGAAAGACGTGACAACCCCTGCGCCTGCCAGAGAAGGGCTATGGTGCTGCATTTTTGCATCAACCGATGGCGAGGCGGAATCCTGGCAGTCTTCCTTTGGCAAGGAGAAGACAACGTACAAATGGGCTATCAGCGCACCATCATGCATAACAAATCACGCAAAAAAGCGAGTCTTTAGAATCGCTTGACTTGCCCACCGTTAGGCGGGCTCGGCTCCGTGGAAATCCAGGCTAGGGCATAAACGTCGCCTATGACCATCAGCGGTCATTCAGGTAAGCCTGGGCCCACGACTTTTTCTGACCCGAGCAGCCGTCCAGTCTGCTCCGCTTCCCTCCAGGGGGTGACCCTATCGCCTCGTCAGCCTTGTGAGTGCCCTAGGGTCGAATTCATAGAATCGCTCACCATCATCGTAATAGGTCCTCCCTTCGCGGCGAAGACAAGTCACCCACCACAGGTCTGCTATATGCGTACTAACGAGAAAAATCTCATCCGGCGAATTGGACATTCTTGCTTCTGCAAGCGACATCGAATCGGCGACGCGCTGATGATTGGTCAAAGATAGATCGTTTTCCTCCAGGACCAACACCGTCCTCGCACCGTTGCTTCGTTTCCACGCGGCGAGCTTGGGGAATTTATCTTCAAAGGCTTTCTGCAAGCGAGCTAGTCGTGCGCCTTCCAGATCACTGGTGACGAAGGGCTTAATAACAAATCGGCCACAGAGGAGACTACGGCCGTTTGCTAAATTGGATAACGACCATCGGTGCAGAGAAACCGGAAAGGGAACGCCAGTGATTGTCTCTCTCAGAAGTGGGTTGGCGTACCTGTCGCCGTATCGCGTGAGAGGGAAGCTCGCCGCCTTTGCCTCGATCCATCCGATCAGTGCTCGGCGGACCCGGTCGACCTCAACTCCCTTTAAGCTGAGGCTCGCTTCCACCGGGACGCATAGCTCCCAAAATTCCGCGTCCGACCTTTTTTGATCGAAACGCTCAACGATCGGCCCGAAGAGGGTCCTGTTGCGCACCTCCATCTCGATCTGCCTGTCAAAGGGCTCAATACCCGTGTGCTCGAACGCATAGAGCCGGTCGCCGACTGTGCAAACGTAATCGACTCTTCTTTGCGGATCGGGATCCCTCAGATCGTCAGGAGACCGGCCATCGGCTCGCCGGCTGGACTGCTCCCGCTCCTCAATTCGCCGGAGTACCGCGTCGATCGCTTTCCCTTCGTTGTACCTTTCGGCCACCGCAAGTACCCCGGGATTCGCTCTCCAAACGACGCATAGCCTATCGCATCTACGGGCAACGCGCGAGCTTCCCGCAATGTCTGCGGCCGGCACCGACCAGCCGTGGCTGCTATACCGGTGGTGTATGGCTAGAGAGCAGCCGAGATTCTGTTGGGTGGGCAAGAGCGAGAAGCCCAGGTATTTAGGCAAAGGACCCCGGCAGCCATTAGCTGCTGGGTCTTCGCCTCGCTTACACATCGTGACTGATACGGAACGTCCAATCACCGTGCGACTTGGCCCTGTTCCGAGAGCGACCGCGAATGACGGCTCCCCACCTTTCGCGGACGTTCCAACTGACCGCTCCCCGCAGCGATGATCGCAGGACTCGCGCAGCGGAGTAAGCTGCCGCCGCAATGAACGACTCGCTGCCCGCCCGCGACCGCGCCAACGCCGACCAGCGCGCCGCCTCCGACCCGGCGGTGTCGGCCTTCGTCGGCGCCTCGGCCGGGTCGGGCAAGACCAAGCTGCTGACCGACCGGCTGCTGCGGCTGATGCTGGGCGGCGTGCGGCCCGAGCGTATCCAGTGCCTGACGTTCACCAAAGCCGCCGCCGCCGAGATGGCGCTCCGCCTGCAACGCACCCTCGGCCGCTGGGTCACCCTGGACGACGCAGCGCTCGACGCCGCCCTGCGCGATCTCGACGTAACCCCAACACCAGAAGCCCGCAGCCGTGCCCGCACGCTGTTCGCCGAAGTGCTCGACCTGCCCGGCGGCATGCGCATCGGCACCATCCACGCTTTCTGCCAGTCACTGCTCCGCCGCTTCCCGCTGGAAGCCGCTCTGTCGCCGCATTTCGAGCTGGCCGACGAACGCGACGCCGAAGCCGCCCTGATCGAGGCCCGCGAGCAGATGCTGGCTCGCGCCGCGGCACCCGAGATGCAGGCGGCGCTGACCGTCCTCGCCGGGCTCGCCACCGCCGATCAGTTCGGCAAGCATGTCGCCGCGTTGCTGACCGACCGCGACCTCCTTGCCGGCGCCCGCGCGCTCGGACCGGAACTTGCGGCGGCGCAACGCCGCGCCCTGGGCCTCGCCGCCGATACCGAAGCCGCCGCCATCGCCGCCGGCCTCTCCTGGCCCGGCGAAGCCGACCTGCGCCGCGCCGCCGAACACGTCCAGCGCTACGGCTCGCCCAAGTTTCAGGAGAAAGCAGCCGCCCTGCTCGAGTGGCTCGGCCTCGACCCCGATCAGCGCGCCGAGCATTGGGCCATCTGGCGCGAGCACTGCCTGACCGACAATGGCGATGCCCGCAAACCGGGCGCCTTCATCAACCCGAAGCTCGCCACCGCCGATCCGCACATCGCCGCCACCTTCCAGGCCGAGGTCGAACGCGTGCTGGCGGTCGAGGATGCCTGCCGCGGCCTGCGCATGGCGGAAGCGTCGCACGCCCTGGTGACACTCGCCGGCCCGGTGCTGGACCTCTACGGACGCCGCAAGGACGAGTCCGGCCTGCTCGATTACGACGACCTGATCGGGCACACGCGCCGTCTGCTGGTCGATCCCGGCGCCGCCTGGGTGCTGTACAAGCTGGATGGCGGGCTCGATCACCTGCTGCTCGACGAGGTGCAGGACACCGCGCCCGCCCAATGGCGCATCGCCCACGCCCTGACCGAGGAGTTCTTCTCCGGTGCCGGCGCGCAGCGCCAGGAACGCACCGTGTTCGCGGTCGGCGACCGCAAGCAGTCGATCTACTCGTTCCAGGGCGCCGACGCCGAGGAGTTCGATCGCTCCCGCGCGTTGCTTGGCGCACGGGTGCGCCAAGCCGGCAAGGCCTGGATCGAACGGCCGCTCAACGTCTCCTTCCGTTCCACCGAGCCGGTGCTGGCGCTGGTGGACCATGTCTTCGCCGCCCCGCTGGCCGCCGCCGGTGTCGCCGAGCCCGGTACGCTCTCCCACCTCGCGGAACGATCCGGCCACGCCGGCGCCGTCGAGCTCTGGCCGCTGGCACCGCTGCGACCCGCCGACGAGCCACCCCCCTGGACCGTGCCCACCACCAATCAGGGTCTGAAATCCGCCCCCCAGCTTCTGGCCGAGACGCTTGCCCGCTGGATCGCCCACGAAACCGACGGCTCGGTGGAGCTGCCCAGCCGCGAGCGCCGTCTGCGACCCGGCGACGTCATGGTGCTGGTCCGTCGCCGCAACGACTTCGCCCGCTCTCTGCTGCGCGAACTCAAACGCTGCGGCGTGCCCACCGCCGGACTCGACCGCCTGAAGCTGACCGAGCAGCCGGCCGTGCAGGACCTGCTGGCGCTCTGCGATGCGTTGCTGCTGCCGCAGGACGACCTCGCCTTCGCCTGCTACCTGACCAGCCCCCTGGGCAACCTCACCGATCCCAGCCTGATGGAGCTGGCCATCGACCGCCCTGGCGCGCTCTGGGAAGCCCTGCGCACACGCGCCGGCGAACGGCCCGACTGGCAGGCCGCCTGGGACTGCTTCGCCGCCCTGCTCGCCCGCGTGGACTACGCCACCCCCCACGCGCTGCTGGCCGAAGCGCTCGGTCCCCTCGGCGGACGCGCCAGGCTGGTGCGCCGCCTCGGCCCCGAAGCCGGCGAGCCGGTCGATGAGCTGCTCAACGCCGCCCTCGCCTACGCCCGCACAAACGTGCCGAGCCTGCAGGGGTTCCTGCACTGGCTCGGCCGCTCCGGCGCGGAGGTGAAGCGCGAGCAGGAAACCGCCGGCGAGACGGTGCGCATCATGACTGTGCACGGTGCCAAGGGCTTGCAAGCGCCGCTGGTGATCTTGCCCGACACCACCGCGTTGCCGCCTGAAGACAACATCATCCTGTGGGCGCCCGACCCGAAGACCGGGCTCGACGTGCCGCTGTGGGCGCCGCGCAAAGAACTGCGCTGCGCCGCTGGCGACGCTTTCCGCGACGCAGCCGCCGCGCGCCGCCTGGAAGAGCACAACCGCCTGCTCTACGTCGCCCTGACCCGCGCCGAGGACCGAGTGCTGGTCTGCGGTTGGGCGCCCCGCAAGGGCGTGCCGGACAGGTGCTGGTACTCGCTGGTTCAACGCGGCTTTGCCGCACTCGGTGTAACGGCCGAGCCATTCGGCCCCTGGGAAGGCCAGGTCTTGCGCTACGCCACGCCCCAGCTCGCGCCACCACGGCCCGAGCAGACCGGCGATTCCGGCCCGACCAAGCCTCTCCCGGCCTGGGCGGGCCGTGCGCCCGACTGGCACTCGACCCCACCCCCGGCAGAGCCGGCACGACCCGAACCGCTCGCCCCCAGCCGCCCCGAAGGCGTCGAGCTAGGTCCGGTCCCGGCCGCCGCGTCGCCGCTTGGCGATCCTGGGCAACGATTCCGCCGCGGCCGACTGATCCACGCGCTACTCCAACACCTTCCAGAGCTTCCCTCGGAGCGCCGCTCCCACGCGGCCGAGGCGTGGCTCTCCCGCGCCGGGAACGGGCTGAGCCAAGCCGATGCCGCCGACTTAGCGGCTGAGACCATGACGATCCTCGACCATCCCGATCTGGTGGAGCTGTTCGGCCCGCACAGCCGCGCCGAGGTCCCGCTCAGCGGCGTCATTGGCGAACGCGTGGTCGGCGGCCTAGTTGATCGCCTGGCGGTGCTGCCCGACCGCGTGCTGCTGGCCGATTTCAAAACCAACCGTCGCGCCCCGGCGCGCGCCGAAGACACGTCGGTGATGTACCTTCGCCAGATGGCCGCATACCGCGGCGTGCTACGCGAGATATTCCCCGATCGCCCGGTGCACTGCTGGCTCATCTGGACCCATACCGCCGCGGTCACTCCCCTTCCCGACGCAGTGCTGGCACAACATTCCCCCTCCCCTTGCGGGAGGATCGAGCCTGTCCAACCGACGACATGGGTAACAGAATAGACCGACGACATGGGTAACACTTTCCATCCATCATCGAATTCAGGCGCTTGTCGCTGTTGGCTCTGTGGAGTTGTGGGCAACCCGCTTGGGTTGTCCACAACTCCACAGAGCGCCCTCCGCCGCCGGCGTCGCTGTCGCAACCGGCACCGCTCGTCCAACACGCCAAGCTCGATCGGCCCATACATCACACGCCATTCGCCATCCGCGATCGGGCTCAGCCCGACAGGTTCACCAACCAGCGGCTCACCCAGAAATACCCGTTCCCCACGCCACTTAATCTCGCCGTTCGAGCGCACCTGGCGCACCGTCGCCGCCTCCGGGTACTCCGGCGAACACAGTCTGCCGCTGTAGCCGCGCGCACTCGCCCGATAGTGCCGCTCCGGCGGCTGCTGGCCCAACGCTTCATGCGGCCGCTCCTCGTTGTAGCAGCGACGGAACGCCGCAAAACGCCGCGCCTGCGCCCGCAGGTCCGCCGCCGGCGGGTTCGCCGTCTCTTGCCCGAGCGTCAGATGCATCCGCTCGTGGCGGCCGTTCTGCTCCGGCGAGCCCGGATCAATCCGCTCCGGCCGCACCGAAAGCTTGATCAGCCACACCGAAAGCCGGCTCAGGCCACCCGCGCCGCGGCCCGCAAACGGCGCTCCGTTGTCACTGCGAAAAACCTCCGGCAGCCCGTATTCGCGAAACGCCGCCTCCAGGATCGCGCGCACCGTCGCCGTGTCGGCCCGACGCACAGCCTGGCAACGCAGCAGATAGCGGCTCCAGCCGTCCAACAACGTGAACGGCTCGCAGCGCGCGCCATCGCCGGTACGGAACCAGCCCTTGAAATCAGCCGTCCAAACCGCATTCGGCCCGTCACAGTCGGCAAACGGCGCCGTCCGCGGCGGCACTCGCTCGCGCCGACGCCGCGGCACCGTCAGCCCGGCTTCGTCGAACAGCGTGCCCAGCGTGCTCGCCGCCGGCCAGGCCAACCCAGGATCATGCGCCATCAGCCACGCCCGCACTTTGCGCGGGCCCCAGCTCGGATGGCTGCGCCGCGCTCCAAGTGCCGCCTCGGCGAGCGCCGGCGCGACCTGATGCGGATGCCGCAGCGGCGCCCGGCTGCGCTCCTGCAAGCCGGCCAGCCCGGCCGCCTCGTAACGATCCACCCATTTGTAGCCGGTCTTCCGGCTCACCCCATAGCGGCGGCACAATTCCGCCATCGAAACTCCATCCTCCCGCCAGCTCACAATGAACGACAGCCGCTCGTCCATGGGTTCGGTCCTCTGCCACGGCATGGTGCACCTCCATGCCGCCAGTTAGCCTGTTACCCATCTCGTCGGGCTGAACTGTTACCTATGTCCCCGGGTTGGACCAGCCGCGAAGCGGATCGATGGGGGAGGGGGCCGCAGACCAGTAGCAGCCCGATAGTGTCACGCACTGGACAAGGTCCGTGCCTCGCGTGGCTTGCCCCGGAGACTTCGCAAGTGCCTTACCTCCCCCGCCCGACGGCGGCGACATCGGCGGAGCGTTCCACACAGCACCTTTGTACTGGGAGTACCCGTTTTCTCTGCGCGGCCCGATTCATCTCGCAGGACGGATCGACCTAATTTCCTCGCGTTTTCAGCAGGTTGCCTCATTCGTGCGAATCCGGCACCGGTTCTATGTCGCGACCTCGATTGATTAGCCCCGCTTCATCTCCCAGATTGACGCCAACCAACGAGGTTCCGAGAAAATGAACACCAATACCAAACCCGTCACCGACGACAGCTTCGAGGCCGACGTCCTGAAAGCGCCCGGCCCGGTGCTGGTGGATTTCTGGGCCGAGTGGTGCGGCCCCTGTAAGATGATCGGTCCGGCGCTCGAAGAGCTGGCTGGCGAGTTTGCCGGCAAGCTGACTGTCGCCAAGGTAAACATCGACGACAACCCGATGACCCCCAACAACTACGCGGTGCGCGGCATCCCGACCCTGATCCTGTTCAAGGATGGCAAGCCGGCGGCCCAGCAGGTCGGTGCGCTGCCGAAGAGCCGGCTCAAGGAGTGGATCGCCGGGAATTTGTAGCAAGCGGTGTCTGCAAGACGAGCCGATTAGGTTCTAGGTTCCGTCTTTCGATCTCGTAAATAAAAGTCAGGAGCGATGGGAATTGGTGGCCACTAAGCGGCCAGTGGTCACGACGCTGCTACTCCCGGACGGTCAGCCTCCAACTGAAGGTGTGCCGGATGAAAACGATGCTTTGCGAGCGGCTCGGCATCGAATTGCCGATCATCCAGGCCGCCATGGCCGGTGCAGTCGGCCCCGCCGCCGTCGCGTGGACCGATCGTTCGGTATCAATCCTACACACCTGGGCCTAATACAAAGGGTGACATCGATGCTCTGTCCCTTTGGGCGGGCCAGGGCGTCGGTCTCGTGTCGAAACTACAATCGGCGGCTGAGATCGTGCATGAGATCGCCGACGAGGCCCGAGTGATCCTGCGCCACCTTGCGACGTATTGACACCGCAGCACCAGTCGGACGAACGAACCGACTGGCGCATTGTCGCGGGCCCTGCCGGCCTGGTCCGAGCAGGTCAGTGCGCGGCTTCGAATAACGCAAGCACCGCCGGAGTCACCGGATCAAGCGTCAGCTCAATCCGCTGCACGCGACCGAGCGACACGCCGTCACGCAAATCCTCCACCGCAAACGCGTGCGGCAGGTTCACAGTGACCTGCTCGGGCGTCGTGACATCGGTCAAATCACGCTGCAATGCCAGGATCGTCCTGCCGCCATTCCGGAAAACATAGGTCGTCACATCGTTGCCCGGCGCCTGCACCGGTAACATCGGCTTTACCCCCGCGCCGCTCAGCGCCGCCACCAGCCCGCCCTGATCGCCCGCCGGCACGATCCTCCCCTCCCCGCCCCCGAACAGATCGGCCAACGCCGCCTGCGGCAGCCGCCGTCCGTGCTCGTCGAAACTGCCCGGCACCACGTCGGCGATCACCCGACCGCCCTGTGCGGCGAAGCGACGCACCGCAGTTACCTCGGCCGCCGACATCGCAATCGCCGAAGGCAGGATCAGCAGCTTCGCGCCCCCCAGGTCGCCACGGGTCAACTGCTCGGGTCCTACGTAACGCGGCGTCAGCCCACTATGAGCGAGCGCCTCCCCATCCGCCGCCAGTGCCTCGCGTTGCGCATCACCCGTATCTTCGTCGGCGGCGGTGCGCATGGCCCAGGCAGCGCCACCCGCGCGGTGCTCCAGCATCCATGCAACGCGGAAACTCGCCGGCGAATACAGGACCGCGATCGGGTCATACACCGGCCGACTATCCAGCACCGCATGTCCCAGCGGTCCACGCAGCGCCGCGAACACCGGCGCATAACCCGCTGCATCCGGTCCTGGCGATCCGTCCGGCCGGACAATTCCGTTGTGGTCGTCCCACAGCACCAGACCACGGCAGCCGCGCAGCCACTCCCGCCATATCGCATGAAGCTGGCGGGGTTTGGTGCTGAACGCCGTCGTCAGCGTCACGACCGCCGGATTGAGCGACCGCAGGATCGCCAGGTTCTCGTACGTGTCGTAGATCTCCATCGCATCGACGGAGTGCGCCAGCAACGTGTAATCATAGCCGCCCCACCCGGGGACCTGCGCGCCCTCGATCGCCGCCAGCGCCGTGGGATCGGCCCGGTGCACCGCGTCTGTGCCGGCCCGCACGGCGCGCGCATAGGCCACGTCCATCCACGCCTTGAAATCCGACCAGGCGGCGAAATTGTCGTCGCTCCGGCGCATCGCGGCAGTTGTCTGCTCCGGCGTCACCTGGTCCCAGTCGGCGTACTGCGTGCCCCACTCCGCATTCAGCGCCGCCAGCGAAGGATATTGCGTCTGCAACCACGCGCGAAACCCGGCCAGCGAGCTAGGTGCAAGATCGAAATCCCAATTGACCGCAAGATCGGCGATCCCGGTCTCGTCGCCCAGACTGTAATAAATCGGATGATCCGCTTTCGCCGCATCGACCACCACGCTCAGCCGATCCTCGATCCGCTTCAACGCGGCCGGATCGGACAGGCCGGGATCGCGGACGAAAACCGAAAGATCCGAGGGATTCGCCGCATAGCGCTCCTGCAGCTCAGCAAACCGCCAGTTGGGTTTCTTCCCCGGCGTATAGCGGTGATAGGCCGCATAGAAATCGGTGGCGATATTCTCCAGATAATATCGCATCCCCTGACTGCGCAGCGCCGCCGGCGTGGGCGAAGCTGGATCGAACGTGCCGGCATCGCGATTGATCGGCGCCATACCGCCGGTCACACCGATGCTTTTGAGCGTAACGAGCTGCTGCGCGTTGCGCGGCTGCCATTCCATGATCTGATAATCAGGCCAACCAGCCCGAGCCATGCTGACCGACAAAAGCAGGAGCGCTAAGGCAAAAATCCCCCTCCCCTTGCGGGAGGGGTTAGGGGAGGGGGCGGCGCGGACGAGGGCATTATGTTGCTTCAGCCGAAACGCCCCCTCCCCCATCCCCTCCCGCAAGGGGAGGGGAGAAGACGATACCACCATCATCGCATCCCTTCGTCCTGTTTCAGCACTTCGCCGGCCAGATAGAGCGTGCCGCAAATCAACACGCGCGCCGCCTGTCCATCCTCCCGCGCCACCGCACGCAACGCATCAGCGACACGCCCGCCCGGCCGCGCAACTCCACCGGACGCGGCGACGATCGCCTCCACCGGCATCGCCAGGTGTTGCCCCGGTTCGGCCACAGCGCGCACCGACGCCGCGTACGGCAACAGCGGACGGAGAAACTCCACCGCATCCTTCCGCTGATTCATCCCGACGATCAGATGCACAGGCCGATCTGCCCAAGTCGCCAGATGCGCTGACAGAACAACCCCGGCCCCAGGATTGTGCCCACCATCGAGCCACAGCTCCCAATCCGGCGGCAACAGTGCGGCGAGCGCACCGTGCAGGCTTTGCAGCCGGGCCGGCCACTCGGCGTGCGCCACGCCCGCCGCAATCGCCACATCCGGCACCGCAAGTCTGGATGCCCGCAATGCAGCGATACCGATACCGGCATTATCGAGCTGATGCACGCCCGGGAGCGACAATGGCGGCAGATCAATCGCGCCGCGCGCATCGGAATACCGCAACCCCTCCATCCACCAATCTCGGCCAACAAGGTGCAACCGCGCCCCCACTCGCGCCGCAGTCGCGCACAGCACCTCCAACGCGTCCGGCGTCTGCACGCCGACCGCGACAGGCACGCCCGGCTTCATGATCCCCGCCTTCTCAGCAGCGATCGCCGCAACCGTGTCGCCCAGCATCTCGCGATGATCCAACGAGATCGACGTGATCGCACAAGCCTCCGGCCGTTCGATCACATTGGTCGCATCGCCTCGCCCGCCGAGCCCTACTTCCAGCACGCATAGTTCGGCCGCGACCGCCGCAAACAGATGGAACGCGACGGCGGTGATCACCTCGAACACGGTGATCGCCGCACCGGCATTGACCCGCTCGACCTCTTCTAGCGCCGCCACCAGATCGTCATCCGAAACCAACCGGCCGGCAATGCGTATACGCTCGTTGAATCGCACCAGGTGCGGCGAGGTATAGACATGCACGCGCATCCCCGCCGCCTCGCCCATGGCGCGCAGGAACGCGCAGGTGCTGCCCTTGCCGTTGGTGCCTGCCACATGGATCACCGGAGGCAGCCGCCGCTCCGGCGAACCCAACTTGCCGAGCAACCCCCGAAGCCGGTCCAGGCTGAGATCGATCAGCCGCGGATGCAGCCCCTCAAGTCGGGCAACGATTGCCTCGATGCGATCAGTCACTCGGCCGCCTGTGCCGTGGGCTCGGGCGGCGCCGGCTCATGTTGCTTCACACGTAGCAGATGAAGGATCCGAGCCAGCATGGGGCGCAGCTCGGTGCGCTTCACCACCATGTCGATCATGCCGTGCTGGTGCAGATACTCGGCGGTCTGGAACCCTTCGGGCAGTTTCTCGCGCACGGTCTGCTCGATCACCCGCGTACCGGCGAAACCGATCAGCGCACCGGGTTCGGCGATCTGGATATCGCCCAGCATGGCGAAGCTCGCGGTCACGCCGCCCGTCGTCGGATCCGTCAGCACCACGATGAAGGGCAACCCGGCGTCTTTGACAAGCCGCGTCGCGATCACCGTCTTCGGCATCTGCATCAGGCTGATGGCGCCTTCCTGCATCCGCGCGCCGCCCGAGGCAGTAAACACGATCAGCGGCGCATCCTGCAGCACAGCCAGCCGCGCTGCGGCGACGATTCCCTCCCCCACCGCGGCGCCCATGGAGCCGCCGATGAAGTCGAACTCCATCGCCGCCACCACCGCACGCTGGCCCTCGATCGTGCCGTGCGCCACCGCGACGGCATCCTCCAGATGCGTCTTGTCGCGCGCATCCTTGAGCCGGTCGGAATAGCGCTTGCTGTCGCGGAAGCGCAGCGGGTCAGCCATGACCTTGGGCAGCTCGATGCGGGTAAAGGCGTTGGCGTCGAAGGTCCAGGTCAGGCGTTCGGCAGCCGAGGCGCGCATGTGATGGCCACAATGCGGGCAGACCTTCAGGTTCGCCGCCAGGTCGCGGGCGAAGATCATCTGCTGGCAGGCCGGGCACTGGTGCCAGAGATTGTCCGGCACGTCCCGCCGCGTAAACAGCGTGCGGATCTTCGGGCGGACGAATTCGGTAAGCCAGCTCATGCCGTCACCCGCGCCCCGTGCACGCCCTCGGCCAACGCGCGCACCTGATCCAGCACGCGGCGCACCGTGTCGGGACGGGCCCGGCCGTGCTGATCGAGGCTCGCCGCCAACGTATCGATCAGCGCCGAGGCCACCACTGCTGCATCCGCTGCGCGAGCCACCATCGCTGCTTGCTCCGGGCTGCGCACGCCGAAACCCACCGCGATCGGCAGGTCGGTCACTTTGCGCACGCGAGGGATGGCCTCTGCCAGATGCTCAGCCGTCGCGGTCCGCGTGCCGGTGATCCCGGTAATGCTCACATAATAAACGAAACCCGAGCTCCCGGCAAGCACCAGCGGCAGCCGCCGCTCATCGGTCGTCGGCGCAATCAGCCGGATCACGTCGAGCCCGTTCGCACTGGCGTGCGGCAGTAGCAGGTCGGCTTCCTCGGTCGGCAGATCAACCACGATCAGCCCATCCACGCCGGCCGCAGCGGCATCGGTGCAGAACCGCTTGGGATCATACGTAAGGATCGGGTTGAGATACCCCATCAGCACAATCGGAGTGGCATCGTCCTCGCGGCGGAACCCGCGCACCATGGCGAGCGTGTGCGCCATCTTCGCCCCCGCCTTCAGGGCACGCTTCCCGGCGGCCTGAATGGTCGGCCCGTCCGCCATCGGGTCGGTGAACGGCATCCCGATCTCGATCAGATCGGCACCGGCACCCGGCATGCCGCGCAGCAGCGCCATCGAGGTCGCCGAGTCCGGATCCCAAGCCTCGACAAATGGGATCAGCGCCGCTCGGCCTTGCCGCTTCAACGCCGCGAACCGGGTAGCAATGCAACTCACAGCTTCACCCCAAGATGCTCGGCCACGGTGAAGATGTCCTTGTCCCCCCGCCCGCACAAATTCATCAGTATAATCCGATCCTTCGCCATTGCCGGCGCGATCTTCGCCACATGCGCCAGAGCATGGGCTGGTTCCAGGGCGGGTATGATCCCCTCGGTACGGGTGCAGAGCTGGAACGCCGCCAGCGCTTCCTCGTCCGTCGCGGCAACGTACTCCACGCGGCCGATCTCATGCAGCCACGAATGCTCCGGGCCGATCCCCGGGTAATCGAGCCCGGCGCTGATGCTATGCGCCTCCTGAATTTGCCCGTCGTCGTCCTGCAACAGGTAGGTGCGGTTGCCGTGCAGCACGCCCGGGCGACCGCGCGACAGGCTGGCCGCCTGCTCGTGCGTATCCAGCCCCCGCCCTGCCGCCTCCACGCCGATCAGCCGCACCGAGGGATCATCCAGGAACGGATGGAACAATCCCATCGCATTGGAGCCGCCCCCGATGCAGGCGACAGCGATATCCGGCAAACGTCCCTCCGCTTCGTGCAACTGCCGCTTCGCCTCCTCGCCAATCACCGACTGGAAGTCGCGTACCATGCGCGGATAAGGATGCGGCCCGGCCACCGTTCCGATCAGGTAATATGTATCGGCAACATTGGCGACCCAGTCACGCAGGGCCTCGTTCATCGCGTCCTTCAGCGTACCAGCGCCCGAGGTAACCGCCTTCACCTCCGCGCCCAGAAGTTTCATCCGGAACACGTTCGGCTTCTGCCGCTCGATGTCGGTGGTGCCCATGTACACCGTGCAGGGCAGGCCAAACAGCGCGCACATCGTCGCCGTCGCGACGCCATGCTGGCCGGCTCCCGTCTCGGCGATGATGCGGGTCTTACCCATTCGCCGGGCCAGGAGGATCTGGCCCATGCAGTTGTTCGCCTTATGACTGCCGGTATGGTTGAGCTCGTCGCGTTTGAAATAGATGCGAGCTCCGCCAAGCTCGGCGCTCAGCCGCTCGGCCAGCCACAACGGGCTCGGCCGGCCGACGTAATGCGCCAGGTAGCGATCGAGCTCGGCCTGGAATTCCGGATCAGCGCGGGCCGCATCGTACGCCCGCTCCACCTCCAGGATGAGCGGCATCAGCGTCTCCGCCACGAACCGGCCGCCAAACGCGCCGAACCGGCCGCGCCCGTCCGGCCCGCTGCGCAGGCTGTTGGCAACCGAGCTCAACGACGGCTGAGTTAAAGTCTCGTCCACTTCGGGCCTCCCCGTTCGGAGCCTCCCTTACCGCTTCTGTCGCCTGGGGTCACGATCCGGCCGTCCGAATTTGCACTGCACACGCCGGCAGTGGCACGGGTCAAGGCGAAGGACGCCGAGTTGCCGTCATGCAGACGGACGGCGGCTCAGCGCGCCGAAGCTCGATTACCGGGCGACATGAAATCCCTGGTCGCCAGAGCTTTCGTAGGCTAAGGACAACAAGTTGGGGAAAACACAAAACTGGGGCAAACCACCGAATGGTCAACACATTGGCCGGCGAGGCAGTGGCCTCGGCAGACCTCGGCGTCATGGAAGGCCAGGGGGCCTACAACCGACACGCCCGTCTGCAGGCCGCTGGCGGCACTGTCGCTCTGCCACTGCTGGAACAAGCGGCCCGTGTCGTTGAGCCCGGGCCGGGCGACAGGCCTCTATTGATAGCCGACTACGGATCGTCGCAGGGGAGAAACTCGTTACGTCCGATGCGTGCGGCGATTGCGGTGCTCCGCGAGCGCTTCGGCACCGAGCGGCCCATCTGCGTCACCCACACCGACTTGCCAAGCAATGATTTCGGTGCCTTGTTCGGCACGCTCGGCACCGACCCGGACAGCTATTTGCGCGATCAGCCAAACGTCTTCCCCAGTGCCGTCGGCCGATCCTTCTTCGAAAGCGTACTGCCTCCGGCGCAGGTCACGTTGGGATGGTGTTCCCTTGCTGCGCAGTGGTTGAGCCGCATCCCTGCTTACATCCCCGGCCACTTCCACGAGCTGCGGGCGACCGGCGCTGTGCGCGAGGCCGTCCATGTGCAGGCAGCGGCCGACTGGCGAACATTCCTGTCTCTGCGCGCCCGCGAGCTTTGCCCTACGGGACGGCTGGTCATCCTGCTCCCCACCATCAACGAGACTGGGCTGCACGGGATCGAACCGTTGTTCGACGCTGCCAACGACAGCATCGCGGAGCTTGTCGCTTGCGGCACGCTCAGCGTTGTCGAACGGGAGCGCATGGTCATACCGGATTGCGTGCGAAGCCGCACGGAGTTGCTCGCGCCGTTTGCCGACACCGGATCGTTCGCCGGCCTCGTTGTGGAGCACTGCGAGGTGTCGCGCGGCCCTGATGGGATGTGGAACGCCTATCGCGAGCATGGCGATGCACGGAGGCTGGCCATCGAACAAGCGCGGTTCTTTCGTGCCACGTTCGTGCCCACCCTGGCCACGGCGCTCGACCCCGGCAGGCCACCCGCGGATCGGCTGATGTTCGCCGCCGCGATTGAGGCCGCCATGGTGCGCCGCCTGGAGACCGAGCCCTTCGAGATCCCACAATCTCTCGCCACCATGGTGGTGGTGCGCCAAGCGGGCTGACATGTTCACTCAGACCAGCCGCGCACTCACAAAACACCCCGCCGTCGCCTCACCCAGAGCATGGGTGAGGCGAGCGGCTATCACGCAAGCTCGCGGAGCCCGATCCTACGCCTGCGGCGCTACGCCGATGTAGTGATACTGGTGCAGGATGTCGTCGGCCGGGTAGTTCTTGTCCTGCTTGATCTGGAAGACGCTGATCGTGCGGTCGGTCAGATCGCCGTTCTGATCGAACGAGATCGTGCCCTGCAGCGTCTTGACCTTGGAGCTTTGGATCGCGTCACGGACCGTGTCCTTGTTGACCGGCTTTCCGGCCGCAACCACCCGCTTGATCGCATCGACGATCACCAACCCAGCGTCATAGGCGGTGATCGCGTAGTCGTCGGGCTGGGTATGCCACTTGTCGTTGTATGCCTTCACCCAGGCCGCCGCGTCGGCGTCCTCGGTGGTGTGCGGCGAGGCGATGGTGGCGTACCAATCCTGATTGGCCGGATAGCCGACGCCGTTCAGCATCTCGACCGAATAGACGCCGTCACCGCCGCCCTTGATGACGTTCGGAATGATATCATAAGCCTGCTTGGCGAGCTTCACGCCGGCTTGGCCCACGCCACCATAATAGAGCGCATCCGGGTGCAGCGCTTTGATCTTGGTCAGCACCGCAGAATAGTCGGCTGCCTTTGGATCCAGCCGGTCGCGGCCGAGCACCTTGATCCCCTTGGCTTCAGCTTCCTTCTGGAATGCGTCCGCCAACCCGACGCCATAGGCACCGCTATCGTCAAGAATATAGACCGTCTTCACCCCCAGCTTCTCGGCGAAGTAATTGGCGAGCTCGGGGCCCTGGAAAGCATCGGTCGTAACAGTACGGAAGTAGATCGCCTTGCCTTCCGGCTTGTACTGGGCAGCGAATTTCGGATCGGTGATGTCGGGATTGGTCGAGGACGGCGTGATGGTGGCCAGATCGCCCTCGCTCAGGATCGGCGCCATCGCCTTGCCGGCGCCGCTCATCATCGGCCCGACCGCTGCGACCACTCCGTCGCCGACCATCTTGCGCGCGTTGGTGGCGGCCTGTGCAGGGTCGTATTGGCCGGCTGTCGCGGTGCCGTCGTCATAGGTGATCACCTGCAATTGATAGCCGGGGATCTCATGCTTCGCGTTCGCATCGTCGAACGCCATCTGTGCGCCGTGAAGAATGCGGGTGGCGGACTCGGCATCGGCACCGGTCAACGACAGGTCGATGCCTACGTTGACAACTTTGGCGGCGCCCTGCGCCTCGGCCGCGCCGGCCCCAGCCAGCGCGGCGGCGGCGGTTATAACGGCAAGGCGCGTAGCATCCCGTCGCGTGATCATCGTCAAACCTCCCTGATTCAGTCAGCGAACTTCATTCGCGGGTGGCGCATAAATGTCACGAAACCAGGGCGTCCGGAAGACCCGAACGGGACCCCTCCCCCCGCGTCAGCCACCTTCGCGGCTATCGGCGGAACCGTAGATGAAGGCCGCGTCCCACCCAGTCTGCCTCGATCGCATCCATATCGATGAAGCCCGATGGATTGGCGCGCGACGGCGAGCCGGCCAGCCCCGGCGCCCGATAGCGTCGCCACAACTCGAGCAGCCGGCGCAGCTCCACCAGCGGTTCAGGGTGGTCATCGACCCGGAGGTCGAGATCCGGGAAGTCCTCGGTGGTCACCAGCTTCATGGCTGCCGACTGACGCCCGCGACGATCGCCTCCGGCTGTCTCCCCGGCCTCCATCGCCGCCATCAGCCGTTCCGGTACGTCCTGGTCCGGATGCGCAAGCCAGTCTTCGAGCGTGGCAGCGATTACCCGCTCGCCGGCCAGCATGTTGCCGGCCACGCTGATCCCTGGCGCGGCGACACTGCCGCACCATTCGACGCAGTTCTGCCCGGTCCAGGCGGTGGTTCGGCCATGCCGATCCACCGCGTGCACTTGGCGCAGACCGCGCCCTTCGTCGCCGGCCAAGGCCCCCTCGACCGCGGCCGCTGGCGACAGACCGCGCGCCAGCCCGTCCAGCACCGCCGGGCCGAGATAGCGGTTGGTGATCGATTGGGTGGACACCGCGCCCACCCCAGCCCGCACGAAAGGACAGGACGCGCCAACGGCGAAGGCTCGGGTGGCAACCGACACTGCGAAGCCTCCGCTGGAGGGATCGTGGACGACGATAGACCAGGTCATGCGCAATTCTCCCGCCGGGCCTCAGGTCAGGATCGCCGCTACGGCTTCACTTGAACAGCCAGCTCGATGCCGCCGGCGCAGGCGCGATCGGCCCGGGGGTGAGCGACGTTCGCCGGGATCATTCTACGCTATTGGGCTGCGGCCGTTCGGCTATCGGGGATGGTTCCGTTTCGGCGAAGACCGCACCGACATTGAACGATTCGACCAAGCTGTCCACCAACACCCGGAGAACATTGACGATCTGTGCCGACGCCTCGGGGAGTACGCCGCAGATTTAGTGTTCACCTGAACCGAGGTTTGAATAGGCTCCTCAGATAGCGACAGTCTGAATCAGACTGTCGGAACGTGGCATCGGCGGCGCATACGCGGTTCTCACCCCGCCAGCAAGGTCCGCATCGCCTCCCATTGCCCAAACAGCCGCAACAGCCCGCGCACCGCCTGCCCACGGGCGCCAGCAAGCCCCGGGTCCTTTTCCACCAGCAACGCCGCGTCCTGGTGCGCCATGTGCAGCAGCCCCTCATGCGCCACCGGATCGGCCAGCCGGAACCCCGGCAACCCCGCCTGCCGGGTCCCCAGCACGTCGCCTCCGCCGCGCAACCGGAAATCCGCATCGGCGATGGCGAATCCATCATCCGTATCGCGCAGCAGCATCAGCCGGCGTCGCGCCGTCTCTGCCAGCCCGTCCTCGTGCAGCAGCAGGCAGAAGCTCGCCTCCGCCCCGCGTCCCACCCGTCCGCGCAACTGATGCAACTGCGCCAGCCCGAACCGCTCGGCGTGCTCGATCACCATGATGCTGGCCGCTGGCACATCCACCCCCACCTCCACCACGGTGGTCGCCACCAACAGCCGCACGCGCCCGGCCGCAAAACCGGCAAGGGCCGCGTCGCGCACCTCCGCCGGCAACTGTCCGTGCGCCAGCCCCACCGAATCCCCGAACCGCCCCCGCAGGTGCGCGAACCGCTCCTCCGCTGCCGCCACGTCCAGCGCCTGGCTTTCGGCAACGATCGGGCACACCCAATAGATCTGCGCGCCCTCCTCCAGCTTACGGGCCAGCGCATCCAACAGCTCCGGCAGCGTCGCCAGCGAGTGCAGTGTCGTGCGCACAGCCCCGCGCCCAGCCGGCTTCTCAGTCAAACGGCTGACGTCCATTTCGCCCCACTGGGTCAATAAGAGCGTGCGCGGGATCGGCGTAGCAGTCATCACCAGAACGTCGGTCTCCGCGCCCTTCTCGCCGAGCAGCAGGCGCTGGGTGACGCCGAAGCGGTGCTGCTCGTCGATCACCGCCACTGCCAGGTCGCGGAACGCCACGCTCTCCTGGAACAGAGCATGTGTGCCGACCACCATCCTCACCGAGCCGTCCGCCAGCCCGCGCAGCAGCCGGCTGCGCGCCCGTCCCTTGACCCCGCCGGTTAGCAGCGCCACCGGCTCCGGGGACAGCCGGGACAGGGTGCGGTGGTGTTGCTTCGCGAGCACTTCCGTGGGCGCCATCAGTGCCGCCTGCGCCCCGGCCTCGACCGCGCGCAGCATGGTCAGTACGGCGATCAGCGTCTTGCCCGACCCCACGTCGCCTTGCAGCAGCCGCAGCATGCGGCGCGGCGAGGCAAGGTCCACATCGATCTCCGCCAGCGCTGCGAGCTGAGACGGCGTCGGCGCATGACCGAATCGCGCCAGCGCGCGCGCCCGCAACGTACCGTCGCCCGCCAGCGCCCGGCCAGGCCGCGCCCTTACTCGCCCGCGCACCACATGCACCGCGACCTGCCCGGCGAGCAGCTCGTCATAAGCCAGCCGCGCCCGTCCCCGCTCGTCCGGCATCTCGGCGGGCGCTTGCAGCGCCCGCAGCGCGGCGGCGAAGCCCGGCCAGCGCTCGCGCCGCAGCAGCGCCGCGTCCTGCCACTCGGGCAGGTCCGGCAGCCGTTCCAGCGCCTGCGCCATCGCGGCCGCCACCTGCCGCAGCCAAAGCCCAGCCGTCAGCGGCCACACAGGTTCGATGGCCGGCAGCCGCTCGGGGTGGTCGGCCGACACCACGTGGTCAGGATGTGGCATCGTCAACCGGTCGCCGAACCGCTCCAGCTTGCCGGAGACCAGCAGACGCGCCCCCGGCGGCATCTGCCCCTCGCGCGAGCGCTTGAAGAACACCAACTCGGCAAATCCGGTGCCGTCGAATACCACCACCCGCCATGGCTGACGCTCATTGGCCGGCGGCTCGTGGCGGATTACTTCCACCTCCAGGGTCGCCACCTGGCCCGGGCGCGCCGTCGCTAGGGTCGGCCGGGCACGCCGGTCCAGATACGATTCTGGCAGATGAAACAAGAGATCCAGCACCCGCTCCCCGCCGGCGGCGCGCGCGATCAGCCCAGCCAGCGCCGGACCTATGCCGCGCAGCGTGGTCAAAGGCGCAAAAAGCGGAGCCAGGGCGTCGTGCTGCACGGCTGACACGGGGTTAACACGTGGCTATATGCCAGCACGCCAATGAGCGAACCAGAATACGACGCCCTTGATCAGCGCCGCCGAAGATTGCTGTACCGCGCTACGCATCGCGGCACGAAAGAGAACGACCTTCTGATTGGAGGATTCGTCTCCCGCCATATCGCCCTCCTCTCGCAGACAGAGATCGAGTCGCTGGAAGACCTGCTGGAATTGCCGGAAACCGATCTTGCCGACTGGCTCACCGGTCGCCGCCCCGTCCCACCGGAGGCGGACACTCCGATGCTGCGCCAGATCAGGGACGCCCTCGCGTGACCGCCTCGATCGTGTATGGCGCCCCAGAGGGCTGGGATGCCTTCCTGCTGGCTCGCCGGCGTGCCGAGTTCGCTGGCGCCATCCTGCATGTCGCCCGTGACGACGCGCGCATGGCTCGCCTGTCCGAGGCCCTTGCCTTCATCGCGCCCGAGACTGAAATCCTTCGCTTCCCCGCCTGGGACTGCCTGCCCTACGACCGGGTCTCGCCCAACCCGGCGCTCGTTTCGGAGCGAATCGCCACACTCGGCCGGCTGCTCGAACCTCCCGACCGCCCCCGCATCGTGCTGACCACCGTCAACGCGCTGGTCCAGCGGACCCCGCCCCGCGCCGCCTTTGCCGGCGCCAGCATGGAGTTGAAGCCAGGCGGCGACATCCACCCCGAAAAGCTCGCCCGCTTCCTCGAAGCCACCGGCTACGGCCGTGCCGGCACCGTTATGGAGCCCGGCGAGTACGCCGTGCGCGGCGGCATCATCGACATCTTTCCCGCCGGCGAGCTCGATCCGATCCGCCTCGACCTGTTCGGCGACACGATAGAGACAATCCGCACCTTCGACCCCGCCACCCAGCGCAGCGAGCAGAAACGCGGCCGCATCGTGCTCCGCCCGATCTCCGAGGTGCCGCTCGACAAGGCCGCCATTGCCCGCTTCCGCACCGGCTGGCGCGAGCTGTTTGGCCAGCCGGCCGCCGAGGACCCGATCTATCTCTCGGTCTCCGAGGGCCGCCGCCATCCCGGCATGGAGCACTGGACCCCGCTGTTCCACTCCAGCATGGAGACGCTGCTCGATTATCTCGGTGCCGACGGCGCGGTGACCTCCGTCAGCCTCGACTACCAGGCCGAGGATGTGCTCGCGGCCCGGCTCGAGATGATCGCCGATCATTACGATGCGCGTCACCTCCCGACCCGCGACGGCGAAGTGCCGTACCGACCGTTGCCCCCCGAGCAGCTCTATCTCGATCGTCCCGAATGGGATGCGATGCTGGTCGGTGGCCTGCTACTCGCCTTCACCCCGTTCGCCCAACCCGAGGGGGTGCCCGGCATATCCGGTGGCGGCCGCCCCGGGCCGATCTTCGTGCAGGCCGCCGGTGCCGCTCCGTCGGGAATCAACGCGTTCGACCAGCTTAAAACCCAGGTCGTGCGCTGGGCCGATGAAGGCCGTCGCGTCGTGCTCGCCGCCTGGACCCGCGGCTCTCGTGAGCGCCTGACCAACCTGCTGCGTGAGCACGGCTTCAAGAATTTCGCCCAGGAGGACGCCTGGGACGCCGTCCGCCGCAAGCCCTCCGGCTCGATCTCGCTGATCGTTCTGGGGGTCGAGCGCGGCTTCGTCGGCACTCTCGGCGCCGAGCGCCTCGCCCTGGTGGGCGAGCAGGACCTACTCGGTGAGCGCATCAGCCACCCGCCGCGGCGGCGCAAGCGCGCCGACCAGTTCATCGCCGAGGCGACCGAGATCGCCGAGGGCGATCTCGTCGTCCATCAGGAATACGGCATCGGCCGCTACGACGGACTGGCAACGCTGACCGTCTCGGGCGCCGCGCACGACTGCCTGCGCCTGATCTACGAGGGCAACGAGAAGCTCTTCCTGCCAGTCGAGAACATCGAGGTGCTCTCGCGCTTCGGCAGCGAGGCCCAGGGCGTGGCGCTCGACAAATTGGGTGGCGCGGGCTGGCAGACCCGCAAGGCGCGGATGAAGAGCCGCATCCGCGATATGGCGGCCGAGCTGATCCGGATCGCCGCTGAGCGCCGCATCCGCGATGCCGCCACCGTGGCGCCACCGGAAGGAAGCTGGGACGAATTCTGCGCCCGCTTCCCCTTCGCCGAGACCGAGGACCAGAGCCGCGCGATCGCCGATGTGCTGGAGGACCTTGCCTCCGGCCGGCCGATGGACCGCCTGATCTGCGGTGATGTCGGCTTCGGCAAAACCGAGGTCGCGCTCCGGGCCGCCTTCGCCGTCGCCATGTCGGGCGCCCAGGTCGCGGTGGTCGTCCCGACGACGCTGCTCGCCCGCCAGCACTATCGCACCTTCACTGAGCGCTTCGCTGGGCTGCCGGTGCGCGTGGCCCAGCTCTCCCGCATGGTCCCGGCCAAAGAGGCGGCCGAAGTGCGCCAGGGCATTACCGACGGGTCGGTTGGCATCGTCATCGGGACCCATGCGCTGCTCGCCAAGTCCGTCCAGTTCGCCGAACTCGGCCTGCTGGTGGTCGATGAGGAGCAGCATTTCGGCGTCGCTCATAAGGAGCGGTTGAAGCAGCTCAAGACCGACGTGCACGTGCTGACGCTGACCGCAACGCCGATCCCCCGCACCCTACAACTCGCCCTGAGCGGCGTGCGAGAAATGAGCCTGATCGCCACCCCGCCGATCGACCGGCTGGCGGTGCGCACCTTCATTATGCCCTTTGATAGCGTGGTGGTGCGCGAGGCGATCCAGCGCGAGCGCTTCCGCGGTGGTCAGATCTTCTGCGTGGTCCCACGCATCGAGGACCTGCCGCGGATCGCCGAACGATTAGCCGAGATCGTCCCGGAGGCCCGCACGGCCCACGCCCATGGCCGCCTGCCGCCGACCCAGCTCGAGCGGGTAATGACCGAGTTCAGTGACGGCAAGCACGACATCCTGCTCTCAACCAACATCGTCGAGAGCGGGCTGGATATGCCCTCGGTCAACACGCTGGTGATCCATCGCGCCGACATGTTCGGCCTCGGCCAGCTCTATCAGCTCCGCGGCCGGGTCGGGCGCGGCAAGCAGCGTGGCTACGCCTATCTCACCTGGCCGCAGAACCACCGGCTGTCGGTCGCGGCCGAGAAGCGGCTGACGGTGATGCAGACGCTGGACAGCCTGGGCGCCGGGTTCACACTCGCTTCGCACGACCTGGATATTCGCGGCGCCGGCAACCTGCTGGGCGACGAGCAGTCCGGCCATATCCGCGAGGTTGGGATCGAGCTCTACCAGCAGATGCTTGAGGACGCAGTGGCCGAGCTGCGGTCGGGCGAAGGGCGCCGAGACGCACAAGACCGCGACTGGACACCGAACATCACCCTCGGCCTGCCCGTGCTGATCCCCGAAAGCTACGTGAAAGACCTGCCGGTGCGCCTGGGGTTATACCGACGGATCGGCGCCCTCGGCTCGGATGCCGAGACCGAGGCAATGGCCGCGGAACTGGTCGATCGCTTCGGCGAGCTGCCCGAGGAAGTCGAGAACCTGCTGGCAGTCGTTTCGCTCAAGCGCGCCTGCCGCGAGGCCGGGGTGGAGCGGCTGGAGGCCGGGCCAAAGGGCATGCTGGTCACGTTCCGCCACAACGCCTTCCGCAACCCGGCGGGATTGGTCGGGTGGCTGGCCAGCAAGGGGGGGCTGGTGCGGCTGCGACCGGACCACAAGCTGGCCATCGTGCGGGAGATGGATCTCGGCGCGCGCCTGCGGACCGCACGCGACTTGCTGGCCAGCCTCGCCCGTATCGCCGACCAGGCAGAGGCTGCCTGATACCGCCGTCTCTCACACAGTTCCGTGGAGACTCTGGTTTCAAACAGATGTGCAGACATTCTTGAGAGGTAATCAGGCAGAACCACTTTCCTTGCTGTGCTTGCTTGGAGTCCTGCATGATCCGCTCGCTGATTGGCGCCACCTTCTTCGTCTCTCTGGCAGGCGCCGCATTCGGCCACCCGCCGGCCAACGGTGATCCCGCCCTCGCGCCATGGTTTCATAGCCTGATGCAGCCGGGGACGGGGATTTCGTGCTGTTCGGAGGCAGATTGCCGGCGCACCGACTTCCGTATCATGGGCGACCATTACGAAGCAATGATCCAGGGCGTCTGGCAGAGGGTGCCAAACTCCAGCGTGCTGCGGCGCTCCGACAATCCAACCGGCAGTGCCGTCGTGTGCTGGACACCGGCGCTCGGCATCATGTGCTTTGTGCGCGGCCCAGAGACCTGAGCGAACCGGCCCCGGCGACCGCCGCCGCGATGACCGCGGCACTGCAAAGCGCGGCGCGAAAGCCGACCAGGAAGGCCGCGGGCGCCGCCGCTCCGTACCGCGCCGCGGTATGCTCCCCCGTCTCGAACACCAGCATCAACAGCGTGGCTCCGCCGACGAGGCCCAGCGTGCGGGTAAGCATCGCCAGACCTCCTGCTACGCCGCGGTCGCGCAACGGTATCGTGCCGGTGACGAGGTCCAGGTAAGCGACCTGGAACAACCCCTGCCCCGCCCCTTGAACCACTGCCGCGAGCGCCAGCGGCGTCAGGTTTTCGGCAAAACGGGCCACCCCCAGCAATCCAGCCGACGCCAGCACCGCACCCATCAGCATCAGCCGGTGCGGCGACAGGCGCCCCGCCATGCGGCCGGCTAGCGGCGCCGAAAGCATGAGCCCGGCGGGTGATGCCGCCAGCAGCAGTCCGGCACCCACAACGGAAAGTCCTGGCAGTCGGGCGAGCTGAAACGGTACCAGCAGCAACACCGCGAACCCGGCGAGGTTAATCAGCACATTTGCCGCGGTTGCCGACGCGAAGCCGCGGTTGCGAAACAGACGGACATCGATGATCGGCTGCGGAAAGCGGCGTTCCTGCTGGACGAAGCCCCAACTCGCGAGAATTGTCACGATGAGCAGCGTCGCAAATATTATCGCATGCTGCACCTGGTTCAGCGCAAGCAACGCAGCACAGGTCGCAACCACCAACAGGAGGGCGCCAGGCAGATCGAAGCGTTCGTGCGCGGCAGGCGCGGCAGCGTGCGGCAATGCGAGCCCGAGCAAAACGGCGACGCCGCTGATCGGCGCGCGAAACCAGAACACGGCGCTCCAGCCGAACCGCGCGATCAGCAGTCCGCCGAGCAGCGGGCCCGCAGCGCCACCAAGGCCAAGCACTGCGGCGTAGATGCCGAGCGCACGGGCCCGCTCGGCATCAGCATAGAAGCTGGTGATCAGCGCCGGTCCGGAGCTCAGGATCAGTCCCGCTCCAACGCCCTGCATCGCTCGGGCGGCCAGCAGCCAACCATAGGTGGGAGCGATCCCGCACAGCATGAAGGCGGTCGCGCTCCAGACGCAGCCGGCAAGAAAAACCCGCCGATAGCCGAGCATATCGGCGGCGCGCCCGGCAAGAAGCATCAGGCTGGCAGTGCTCAGCGTATAGCTGATCACCAACCATTGGATCTCCGGAATCGGCAGCCGGAATTGGGCGGTGATCCAAGGGAAATCGACATTAACAGCGGAATCGAGGGGCACCAGGAGCGTGCCGAGGAGCACGGCGGACATGTTTACAGCCGCCCAAGACTTCCCCCGCACGCTGCTTGTCTTATTGCACAACGACGCGGCCGGCCCGCCGAAGCAGTGCCGGCCGGCGAGTGGCAGGCTGTGCTGGTCAGACCGCTTTCTTGAGCGTCGGCGAAGCCTTGAACCGGACGGTTTTGCCGGCCTTCACCTTAATTGCCTCACCGGTACGCGGGTTGAGCCCCTTGCGGGCTTTGGTCCTGCGTACCGTGAAGGTGCCGAAGCTCGGGAGCGTGAACTTGCCGGACTTCTTTAGCTCCTTAACGATCGAATCCATCAGAAACCCCGCGGCACGATTGGCCGCCGCTCCCGTCAGGTCGGCGGACTCCTGGATCGCCTGGGCGATGAAGGCTTTCGACATGCTGTCTCCTGTTGATGAATGGCTTCCCGCGGCGCGCCGACAACGGGATCTGCGCACCGGGCCGATCAAAACCGGCCACGGCACATGCCAGATTCGCCGCGCCGGTGCAACGGTTTTAGCCGTTCTATTCCGGCTCCGCCAGCCTATCCGGCAACAATTTTCGCCAGGGCCGCGCGGCCCTGGCGCCGGGCACCGACTGGGAGAACGCTAAAGCCCAGCCTGCGACACGAACTTCGTGTTCAGATAAGCCTCGATCGCCTCCAACCCGCCCTCTGAGCCGTAACCGGAATCCTTCACGCCGCCGAACGGAACTTCCGGCAGCGCCAGCCCGTGGTGGTTGATCGACATCATCCCGGCTTCCACTGCCGCGGCGATTGCAGTCGCAGTCTTCGCGGATCGCGTGTAGGCATAAGAGGCCAGCCCGAAGGGAAGCCGGTTCGCCTCAGCAACAACGTCGTCGAAGCCGCGGAACGGAGCAATGACGGCGACCGGGCCGAACGGCTCCTCGTTCATGATGCGGGCGTCTGTGGGAACATTCGTCAGCACCGTGGGTTCGAAGAAGTTGCCCTTATTCCCGATACGGTTGCCGCCGGTGCGCACCTCGGCCCCGTGCTTCACCGCGTCGCCAATGAACGCTTCCATCGCCTGAATACGGCGCGGATTGGCCATCGGCCCCATCTGCGTGCCCGGCTCCAGCCCGTCGCCGACCTTCACCGACTTGATGTGGGTGACGAATTTATCGACGAACTGGTCGAACACCGGCTCCTGCACCAGGAATCGGGTCGGCGAGATGCAGACCTGGCCGGCATTGCGGATCTTGCTTGCCGATAGGATCCGGCTCGCGGCGTCGATGTCGGCGTCCTCGAACACAATCGCCGGGGCATGGCCGCCAAGCTCCATGGTCGCCCGCTTCATGTGTGCCCCGGCCAGCGCTGCCAACTGCTTGCCGATCGCGACTGACCCGGTGAACGATACCTTGCGGATCACCGGATGCGGAATGAGATATTCGGAGATCTCCGCTGGCACGCCGTACACCACGTTGACTACGCCCGCCGGCACGCCGGCATCGACGAAGCAGCGGATCAGCTCGGCCGGCGAGGCCGGCGTTTCTTCGGGCGGCTTAACGACGATAGAGCATCCTGCGGCCAGCGCCGCGGACAGTTTCCGTACCACTTGATTGATCGGAAAGTTCCAGGGCGTGAACGCCGCCACCGGGCCGACCGGCTCCTTGATCACAAGCTGATAGATGCCTTCGGCGCGAGCCGGGATCACCCGGCCATAGGCGCGGCGAGCCTCCTCGGCGCACCAGTCGATCACGTCGGCCCCAGCCAGCGTCTCCATCTTCGCCTCTGGGAGCGGCTTGCCCTGTTCCAGTGTCATGATACGGGCGATTGACTCGACGCGTTCGCGCAGCAGGCCGGCAGCTTTGCGCATCAGCTTGGCGCGATCATAGGCGGACACCTTGCGCCAAACATGGAATCCCTTGTCGGCAGCCTCGAGCGCATGGTCGAGATCAGAGCGGCTGGCATGCGCGACGGCGCCGATCGTCTCGCCGGTGGCGGGGTTGTCGATCGGGATGGTCCGCCCGCCGGACGCCTTGGTCCAGTTACCGTCGATCAGTAGCAGAGTATCGGGATAAGCTGCGTCCATAGCTTGCCTCTCTTTCCTAGAGAACGCCGTGCCGGGCGTACACATCCTGAAGCCTGGCGCCGGCTGCGAGTTCTGCGCGCGAGGTATCCTCGGCGGCGATCTTGTCAAGCGCGGCCCGGAACACCTCTTCCGCTCGGTCGACGGGGACTATCACCACGCCATCGACGTCGCCCATCACCCAGTCGCCGGGCGAGGCTCGTACGCCGCCGATTTCAACCGGGCTGTCCTTCTCCACCATCTCCGCCCGTCCCTTGGTATCCAGAGGGCCGATGCCGCCGTGGAAGACAGGGAAGCTCATGGCGCGGATGCGCGCTATGTCGCGCACCAGCCCGTCGGTCAGGCATCCGGCTGCGCCGCGGGCGCGCGCAGCGGTGGACAGAAGCTCGCCCCAGGGCGCGATGGTCTCGGTCGGGCCGCCGCAGGCCAGGACAGGGACTTCGCCGGGCTGCAGGCTGTCGATCAGTTCCATTTCGAGCAGATAGGGATTGCGACCGGGCGTGACGCCGGGGACCGGTGCGTAGCGGCCGGTACGAACCCTGCCGAACAGCACCGCGGACTTGTCGATCGGACGCACGAACGGGCGCAGCGCCTGGTGCATGAGCCCGAAGCTGTCGAGCACATCGGACAGCACCGGGGTATAGAGCAGCCGGCGCAATTCGTCGATCAGCGGCAGGGTTTGGCTCATGTTTGGACCTCCATCCGATTACACCGGCTGCCAGTTTCGCTCGACTTCGACATCAATCAGCGTCGAGCGATCCGCGCGGAGCGCCTGGTGTAGAAGGGCGCGGACGTCCTCGATCGTGTCTGCCCGATGTGCCGCTAGCCCGAACCCTCGGGCGATGCTCACAAAGTCGATGCGTGGGTCATCCAGGTCCATGCCGACATAGCGGCCGGTCTGCGCCGCATAAGCCTGCATGGCATTGGTCCGCTGCTTCAGAATTCGATACGAGCTGTTGTTGATGATCACGAAGACCACAGCCAGCTTCTCGTGTGCCGCCGTCCACAGTCCCTGGATTGTGTAGAGCGCACTGCCATCACCGATCAGCGCCACCGCCGGCCGGTCGGGCACCGCCAGCTTGACGCCGATCGCGGCCGGCAAGCCCCAGCCGATACCGCCGCCGCGCAGCCCGAAGAAGCTTTGCGCATCGTTGCTCTGCAGCAAACGTCGCAATCCAGCTCCGGACGACACGGTTTCATCGATTACCACCGCGTTTGCCGGCAGCAGTCCAGCGATTGCGTGCAGCAGCGCGAGCGGCGGGATCGGCTGCTTGCCGGATGTAGCCTCGGCCGTTGCACGCAGCTTCGCAAGGGCGGCGGCGCCATCACTTCGCTCCGTCTCCAGACGCACGGCGGCGCGGTCCCGCTGTACCCGCGACATGGCCCGTTCGAGCGCCGTCGTCAGCTCCGGCAGGGTCGCCTTGGGGTCGCCCAGGATCGCGACCGATGCCGGATAGTTCTTCCCCAGCTCCCAAGGATCGATGTCGAGATGCACGACCGGCATGCCCTCCGGCACCGGGTCCACCTCGCCCGGTAGCGAAAGGGTGAACAGGTCGGCGCCGACCGAGAGCAGCAGGTCGTGCTGTTGCAGGATGCCGCGGATCACTTGCGGCAGCCGCGCGAACGTGCCGCGATAGAGCGGATGCGACGATGGGAACATCGCTCGGCTCGCCATCCCTTCGTCGTACACGGGGGCGCCGAGCGTTTCGGCAAGTTGCACAAGCTCATGCAGTGCGCCGCTCTGCGGCACGGCGTCGCCGGCCATGATGACGGGACGCTGGGCGCGGGCCAAAAGCTCCACCGCCTGCGCGATCGCCTGGGTGTCTCCGCGCAAACGCGGCGCCACACGTGTGGGCGCACCCAGATCCAACTCCGCGCTCGTGGTCAGTACATCTGATGGCAGGGACAGGAAGATCGGCCCCATCGGCGGCGCCAGCGCGGTCTTGGCGGCGCGATGCACGGCGCGCGGCAAGTCCTCCAACCGGCGGACCTCGCACGCCCATTTCACGAACGGCCGGGCTATGGTCGGCAGATCGGCCCAGAGCAGCGGCTCGGTGAAGTTGAAACGCTGATCGTGCTGGCCGGCAGTGACCAAGATAGGAGAGCCCGCCTTCTGCGCGTCGTAAAGCATGCCCAACGCATTGCCGAGGCCCGGAGCCACATGCAGGTTGACCACGGCCAGTGTGCCCGCGGCCTGCGCGTAGCCGTCCGCCATCGCCATTGCCGGCGCTTCCTGCAAAGCGAGCACATAGCGCAGCTCGTTCTCCACCGCGAGCGCATCCATCAGGGCCAGTTCGGTCGTGCCGGGATTGCCGAACATGACGCGCACGCCTTCCTGCTTCAGCAGCTCCAGCAACGCGGTCTTCCCTTGCATCGACGGCATGCGGCTCTCCCAGGGTGGCGTGGCGCGGCGCCGGAGTATCCGCCCCGCGCTGGGCTGCCCGCAACATAGGCCGGCGCCAGGGCTCGTCTTGGCGGCGGCACTGTGGGGCGCTAGCCTGACCCGATCAGACGTACGACACGGATCATTCAGAGAGGGTGCGGTGAACGACTCAGCAGTGATCGATCGAGGGACGAGCGAGTCAGTCAAGCGGTTCAAGTGGGTCGGCACCAGGCCGATCCGTCCGGACGGCGTACCGAAGGTGACCGGACGCGCGCTCTATGGCGCGGACGTGATGTGGCCGGGAATGCTGGTTGGCAAGATCTTGCGCTCGCCGCACGCACACGCCCGCATCCGCTCGATCGACACGTCGAAGGCGGCGGCGCTGCCCGGCGTCAAGGCGGTGGTTACTTCGGCGGACCTGCCGGAGCAGAAATTCGACTATATCGGGCCGGAGCGGGTGGCGGTGAATTTCTGGCACGTCACGCGCAACATCCTGGCGCGCGAGAAGGCGCTGTATGAAGGCCACGCGATCGCCGCCGTCGCCGCGATCAGCGAGAGCGTCGCGGCGCAGGCACTCAATTTGATTGAGGTCGATTACGAGGTGCTGCCACACGTCATTGACGTGGACGAGGCGATGCAGCCGGACGCGCCGCTGCTGTTCCCGGACATGATCACCCGCGGCATCGAGCCGGCGCCGACCAAGCCTTCCAACATCTCCAAACGGCTCGAGTTCAAGATCGGCGATCTCGAGGCCGGCTTCGCCGCCGCCGACGTGATCGTCGAGCGCGAGTTCAAAACCGCCGCGGTGCACCAGGCGTATATCGAGCCGCATGCCTGTGTCGCCCGCTTCGAGGCTGACGGCCAAGGGGAAATCTGGAGCTCCAGCCAGGGGCATTTCCAGATGCGCGCGCTGACCGCGCAGTTGCTAGGCCTGAAGATTGGCGATTTGCGCGTGCACGCGGCCGAGATCGGCGGCGGCTTCGGCGGCAAGACCGTCACCTATCTTGAGCCGGTTGCAGCGGTGCTGGCTCGCAAGTCCGGCCGGCCGGTGAAATTGCAAATGAACCGGGAGGATGTGTTCCGGGCGACCGGCCCGACTTCTGGCTCGTCGATGTGGGTGAAGATCGGCGTCACCAACGACGGCAAGATTACCGCGGCCGATGGCCTGTTCAAGTTCCAGGCGGGCGCGTTCCCGGGGTCGCCGGTAATGAATGCGTGCCTCTGCGCGTTCGCGCCGTACGACATACCGAATGCCCGCACCATCGGGTATGATGTCGTCTGCAATCGCCCGAAATCGGCGGCGTATCGCGCGCCGGGGTCACCGATTTCCGCCTTCGCGGTGGAAAGCGTGCTGGATATGCTGGCGCAGAAGCTCGGCATGGACCCGTTGCAACTGCGGCTGAAGAACGCAGCCCGCGCCGGCACGCCGACGATCTACGGGCCGAAGCACGCGCATAACGGCTACGTTGAAACCATTGAGGCGCTGCTGAAGCATCCGGCCTACACCGCATCGCTCGGCAAGAACCAGGGGCGCGGCGTCGCTTCCGGCTACTGGTTCAACGGCGGCGGCGAATCGAGCGCCACCATGCAGGTCAATGCCGACGGGACTGTGCTGGTCGCCACGGGCAGTCCGGATATTGGCGGCTCGCGCGCCTCGATGGCGATCATGGCGGCCGAGACGCTGGGCGTCGATTACCATCAGGTGCGGGCGATCGTCGCCGACACAGGTTCTGTCGGGTACACGCACGTCACCGGTGGCTCGCGCGTTACGTTCGCCTCTGGGACCGCGGTCGTGGAGGCGACACGGAACGTTATCAAGGATCTCTGCAAGCGGGCGGCGATGATCTGGGACGTCGATCCCGAGGCGGTGGTGTGGGAGGATGGGTATGCGAAGCCTGCCGGCGCCAATGTCGGTGACTTCAAGCCGCTGTCGCTGAAGGAGATCGCGGCGAAAAGCGCACAGACGGGCGGGCCGATCACCGCCGCGGCTTCGGTGAACGCCGGCGGGCAGGCGCCGGGATTTTCCACCCAGTTCTGTGATGTCGAAGTCGATCCGGAGACCGGCAAGGTGAAGGTGTTGCGTTTCGTCGCCGCGCAGGATGTCGGCCGTGCCATCCACCCGAGCTACGTGGAGGGGCAGATCCAGGGCGGCGTGGTGCAGGGAATCGGGTGGGCGCTGAACGAGGAGTATATCTACGACGCCAAGGGACGGCTCGAGAATCCGGGCTTCTTGGACTACCGCTGCCCGGTCGCGTCCGACCTGCCGATGATCGAGGCGCTGCTGGTCGAAGTGCCGAACCCTGCCCATCCGTATGGCGCCAAGGGCGTCGGCGAGGTGAACATCGTCCCGCCGATGGCAGCGATGGCGAACGCGATCGACCGCGCGATCAGCCGTCGATTGACTGAGCTGCCGATGTCGCCACCGAAAGTGCTCGCGGCGATCGACGGAGAGTAGTCGCGTGGGGGATGCACCCGCCCGGGTGGTCTTTACCACCGGGTTCAGTCGCCGCTACACCGGCGGTGTGACCGAGTTCGCTGTGGAGGCGAAAAACCTGCGCGGTGTCATCAAGGAGATGGACCGCCTATATCCCGGACTAGGTGCGCACCTGGAGGAGGAGACCACCGTCGCGATCGACGGCGAGATCCACGAGGTCGGCTATTACCAGCCGGTCCGTCCCGGTTCGGAGGTGTTCTTCATCCCGAAGCTAGAAGGGGGGTAGGGCCTGCCGCCGACCGGATCGGGTGATCCTGTCCGATGTCGGAACTCATGTTCGATCAACTGTAACGAATACGCCAAATCGCTCCGACGCAAGGGTCAGCAACTCCTCGTTCTTGACCGCCGTCCGGCCCATCTGGCGGGCCGTCTTGACCTCATGGCCGATGATGTCGCGCGCGAGACGCCAGTCGATGCATTCGTCGAGAAGAATTCTCACGACGCTGCTTCAATAATCCGGTCTCGTGCTTCCTCCAGGAAGGCAATGACATGCTCTCGCGTCACAGTCGGGAACCCGTCGAGAAAATCGTCGGTTGATTCGCCGGCCTCAAGATAATCCAGCAGCGTTTGAACCGGAACTCTCGTCCCATGGAACACAGCAGTCCCACCCATAACGTCAGGGCTGCGCGAGACAATTGGAGGCCTCATAGCTACCGCGCTGCCCCTAGCGCCCAGGCCAGCACGCCCTTTTGCGCATGCAGACGGTTCTCCGCCTCGTCAAACACCACGGATTGTGGCCCGTCGATCACCTCGGCGGCGACCTCTTCGCCACGATGCGCCGGAAGACAGTGCATGAAGATCGCGTCCGGCGCCGCCTTGGCCATCAGCGCCGAGGTCACCCGATACGGCGCCAGCAGGTTGTGCCGGCTCTCGTTCGGATTGTCCGCCATGCTCACCCAGGTGTCGGTCACCACGGCAGCGCGCCCCGGCCGCTGCCACTTCTGGATCATCCGTAAGCTCGATCCGTCCGCCCTGCGCGCGCGCCCAGTCGAGCAGCGCCGCCGGCGGCCGCAGCGCATCAGGCGTCGCCAGGCGCAGGGTGAACCCGAAGCGCACCGCAGCCTCGATCCAGCTTCGCGCCACATTGTTGCCATCGCCGCACCAGGCGATGACCTGACCGGCAATGGGACCACGATGCTCCTCGAAGGTCAGCACGTCGGCCATGAGCTGGCACGGATGCGACGTGTCGGTGAGACCGTTGATCACCGGCACCGTGGCGTACTGCGCCAACTCGTGCAGCTTGGACACGCGATCGGTGCGCAGCATGATCGCATCGACGTAGCGCGACAGCACGCGCGCGGTGTCGGCAACGCTCTCGCCGCGGCCGGACTGCATGTCGCGCGCGTTCAGCACGATCACGTCGCCGCCGAGCTGCCGCATGCCGACTTCGAATGAGACGCGGGTACGGGTGCTTGGCTTCTCGAAGATCAGCGCCAGCATCTTGCCGGCGAGCGGCCGCGACGACACACCGCCAGCAGCCTTGAAGCCGATGGCGATGTCCAGCATCTGGCGCAGGGTCTTTTGGTCGAAGTCCCGCAGGTCGAGGAAGTGCCGCGGACCGGAGGACTGAGCACCGGCCGCCGAGCGATCCCGCTCGGCGGTACCGGCCATGCGCAGCGATGCGCTCATTTCGCGGCGGCCTTCGCGGCTGAAGGCAGGCAGCGGCGCGCGGCGCGGTCGAGCATCGCCAGCGCTTCGTCAATGTCACCGTCGGTCAGCACGAGCGGCGGCGCCAGGCGCAGCACGTTCTCACCAGCGGTGATTGCCAGCAGCCCTTCGGCGATGCACGCTGCCTGTACCTCGGCCTGCGGCAACACGCATTTCATCCCCAGCAGCAGGCCGAGGCCGCGGACGTCTTCGAACACCTGGGGATATTGCTGCACGATCTTTTCCAGCCCGGCGCGCAGCTTGCGGCCTTTGCGTTCCACATCGGCGAGGAACCCCGGCGCCAGGATCACATCCAGCGCCGCGTTGCCCGCCGCGCACGCCAGCGGATTACCGCCGAAGGTGCTGCCATGGGTGCCGGGCACCATGTTCTTCGCCACGAACTCCTTGGCCAGCACCGCGCCCAAGGGAAAGCCGCCGGCGATGCCTTTGGCCGCGGACATGACGTCCGGCGTGATGCCCGCCCATTCATGCGCGAACAGCTTGCCACTGCGGCCCATGCCGGACTGCACCTCGTCCATGCCGAGGATCAGCCCGTATTCGTCGCATGCGGCGCGCAGGTCGCGCAGGAATTGCAGATCGGCCGGGACGCACGCCGCCTTCGCCCTGCACGGGCTCGACCAGAATGCCGGCGGTGGCAGGGCCGATCGCGTTGCGCACCGCGTTCATGTTGTTGAACGGCACGTGGTCGAAGCCTTCGACCGGCGGGCCGAAGCCCGCCAGGTATTTGGCATTACCGGTCGCCGCCAGGGTGGCCAGCGTGCGGCCGTGGAAGGCGCCGTCGAAGCAGATGATACGGAATCGCTCGGGCTTGCCGCTCTCCGCCATCGTCTTGCGGATCATCTTGATCATGCCTTCGTTCGCCTCGGCGCCCGAGTTGCAGAAAAAGACGCTGTCGGCGAACGTCGCGGCGACCAGCCGCTCCGCCAGACGTTCGGCCTGTGGGATGCGATACAGGTTGGAAACATGCATCACCTTGGCCGCCTGCTCGGCGATCGCATTCGCCAGGTGCTTGTTGCCGTGACCCAGCGAAGCGGTCGCGATGCCCGAGCCGAAATCGAGGAATCGTCGCCCGTCCACCGTCCACAACCAGGCGCCTTCGCCCCGCTCGAAAGCGAGGTCGGCACGGGCGTAGTTCGGCATCAGGGCGGATATCATTGAGAACCTCGTTCAGTGACAGAAATTTCCCGCGAACCCAACCTGCGCGGCACGTGGATTGTTGGCGCTGATCGACGCATCTGTCAAACCGGCGAAGCGTCACCATCGCTGCACCGGAGCGTTCGCCTATGCGGGCGCCAGACGGATCATCGACCACGATGCGGGCGGCAGTGTCGCACGCATACTCCCCGCGGATGCCGTTACTCCTGCGAACACTCGTGGCTTGACCCGTTCCGGGGCACTGCGGGAGTTCACCGCCCCCAGGTCGACATCGTGCAGCGTGACGGCATCTTGTACAGCTACTGCCGGAAAACCCCCGATCTCGACGTTCGATCCGCATCTCCTGCCCGAGATCGCGATTCAGAGCGAACAGGTTCAGCCCGTCTTCGTCTGTGCGGACCGCCGCCAGCTTCAGATACGGCACGTCCGGTAGCGGGATGAAGTTGTCAGTATCACCGCGCGGATCGTTATACGTGGTTGTATATGTCTCGCTATCGATCAGCGTGCGCAGCACATCTCCACGGCCATATCTGCTCATATGGGCGAAGGGGTAGAAGATGGTCTGGCGCCAGGCGGTGCCACCTGTCTCCGTAATGATCGGCGCAATCACGTTGACGAGCTGCGCCAGGCAGGCGCAGCGGACCCTGTCGGCGTGATTCAGCAAGGCAATGCACGCGCCGCCGAACGCCAGCGCGTCTTCCACTGTATAGATCTCTTCCAGAATCGGCGGTGCCACCGGCCATCCCGGCCTGATCCGCGCTTCTAGCGCACGGCGGGTGCGATACCACACGTTCCATTCGTCGAAGCTCAGCATGATACGTTTGCGCGAGCGTCGCCGTGCCGCAACGCTGTCGGCGATCGCCACCACCTCCTCGATGAAGCTGTCCATCAGATCGGGGCTGGCGAGGAACGCGGCGGTATCGCCGGCCCAGTTGTTCAGATAGGTGTGGAGGGAAATCCACTCGACGTGCTCGAACGTGTGCTCCAGCACCGTTCGTTCCCAATCCCCGAACGTCGGCATGTTGCGGCCGGAGGAGCCACAGGCCGCCAGTTCGACACTGCTGTCCACCCAGCGCATGACTTTTGCGGCTTCGGCCGCGACCCGGCCGTATTCCTCGGCGGTTTTGGCACCTGTCTGCCAAGGCCCGTCCATCTCGTTGCCCAGGCACCAGAACTTCACCCCATGCGGCTCGTTCCAGCCATGGACGCGGCGCAGCTCCGATAATTCAGTGCCACTGGGGTTATTGCAGGTACTCGATGAAGCGCCCTGCCTCGGCGGGACCTCGCGTTCCCAGATTGACCGCCAACATGGGCTCGACAGCCGCCGCGCGGCACCAATCGATGAATTCATTGGTGCCGAAAGTGTTGGGTTCGGTGGAGAGCCACGCATAATCAAGTCTGCGCGGTCGCTGCTCGGGCGGCCCCACACCATCTTCCCAATTATAGCCAGACACAAAATTGCCGCCAGGGTAGCGCATGATCGTCGGCGACAGCTCGCGCACCAGCGCCATCACGTCCTGGCGGAATCCCTTGGCGTCCGCGGTCGGATGACCTGGTTCGAAAATTCCGCCATACACGCAACGGCCAAGATGCTCTATAAATGCGCCAAACAGACGTTGATCGGTACGTCCGATCGTGAAGCCTCGTTCCAGGCGCACCGAGCTTTTTCGCATATGTCACCTCCCTTATCGCACCGTAGGTCGTGGTCAACACGAACCGCTGTTGCATGATTCGCATCCCGAGAGAATACTGTGACGGCAGCGCTCCTGGTACGTCGCACGGAGCGGCAACGGAGACACGCGATGACATCTCATCGTCCTACCATTTGCGGCACGCGCCATGCCGTCTCCGCTGGTCACTATCTTGCCGCGATGGCCGGTTTTTCTATCCTGGAAGCCGGCGGCAATGCGATCGACGCCGGCTGCGCCGCCGGTATCGCGCTCGGCGTGCTGCAGCCCGATCTGGTGAATTTCGCCGGCGTCGCGCCGATTATACTTCGCCTCGCCGACGGCACAGTTGAAACGATTGCCGGGCTTGGTCACTGGCCGCGTGCGCTGCAGCCCGATCTGTTCATACGCCATCATGGCGGACGCATCCCCACCGGCGTCCTGCGCACCGTGGTGCCGGCGGCACCCGATGCCTGGATCACGGCGCTGGAGCGCCACGGCACGATGAGCTTCGGGGATGTCGCCGCCTCTGCGATCCGGTTCGCCGCGGAGGGATTCGCGATCTATCCGCTGTTTGCCGAGTCCATCCGCGCACACGCCGACGACTATGCGCGCTGGCCGCAGAACGCGGCGCTCTTCCTGCCCGGCGGTCGCCCGCCCGCCGTGGGCGAGAAATTCGTACAGGCCGGACTGGCGAACACGATCCGCTACATGGCCGACCAGGAGAAGGCGACCGCAGCGCGCAACGGCCGTGCCGCCGGCTTGGCCGCCGCGCGCGGCGCATTCTACCGCGGCGACATCGCCCGCGAGATCGTCGCCTTTCATCGTCGCGAAGGCGGGCTGCTCGCGGCAGAAGACCTTGCCGAGTACCGCTCGCGGCTCGAACCCGCGGTGCAACGGACATGGCGCGGCCATAAGGTGATGGTGTGCGGCCCATGGTGTCAGGGGCCGGCACTGCTCGAGGCATTGCTGCTGGTCGAGCGTGTCGGCGTTGACGGGCTGGCGCACAACTCGCCCGAATATCTGCACGTCATCACCGAATGCCTGAAGCTCGCCTTCGCCGATCGCGAGCATTATTTCGGCGACCCCGCTTTCGTGGATGTTCCGATCGATCGACTTCTGGCGCCGGAGACGATCGCCCGGCGTGCCGCCGCGTTCAGCGCCGAGCGCGCGTGTCCGGAGATGCCGGCGCCGCTGGACGACGTCCCGCGCGGCTTCGCTGCAACCGGGGCAGCGTTGCCGCGGGTGGAGACGGATACGTCGTATGCTTGCGCCGTGGACCGGTGGGGCAATGCGTTCAGCGCCACGCCGTCCGACGGGTCGTCGTCGTCTCCGATGATCCCGGGTCTAGGCATCACACCTTCATCGCGCGGCAGCCAGAGCCGACCTGACCCGAAGCACCCCAGCGGGGTAGCGCCGGGCAAACGGCCGAGGCTGACCCCGAACCCCGCCATCGTTGTCACGCGAGACGGCGGCGTGATGCCGTTCGGCACGCCGGGCGGCGACGTGCAGACCCAGGCGATGTTGCAGGTGCTGCTGAACGTGCTGCATTTCGGCATGGACCTGCAGCCGGCGATCGAGGCTCCCCGCGTCGCAAGCTATTCGTTCCCCTCGTCGTTCGCGCCATTCGAGTATTTCCCCGGCCGCCTTGCCGTAGAGGGTCGCATTCCGCCGACGACACGGGATGCGCTGGCGCGCCGCGGGCACGAGATCAGCGTCTGGCCAGACTGGACGTGGCTTGCCGGCAGCGTCGAAGCCATCCGCACGGATCCGGCGACCGGGCTGATCGCAGCCGGTGCAGACCCACGGCGGCCGGCCTACGCCGCCGCGATCTGAGGGCAAGGTCGCTGTCCCGACTTTTCTCAGCGTCCTCTGCGCCTCTGTGGCTAGACTTAAAGAAGCCTAACCGCAGAGGCGCAGAGGACGTGAGGTCGATATTCAAGTCACCCTGCTGGCGCGCTCTGTAGCTGTTCCTCGCTGTCGGCCTCAAACAACTCCATCAGCTCCTGTGCCGCTTGCTGCGTACTCTGGATCAACTGCTGCTCGTCATGTGCGATGGCTTGCGTCTCGATCAAGTTGCGCTCGTCGTGCTCGCGGAACAGCTCGATAGACCGCCGCGCAGTCTCCTGCGGCACATCCAGCGCATCCAGAACCATCTCAGTAAGCCGCAGGCTCGAATAGAACGTCTCGCGGATAATCCCGGCGATATCAAGATCCATCAGCAGATGCGCATGGTGCCGGTTGCGGGCGCGGGCGAAGATAGCGAGATGCGGGAAATGGCGCTTGGCCATCTCCGCCACTTGCAGCGTCTCGTCCATTTCGTCGAGGGCTATCACCAGAACGCGGGCGGTCTCGGCGCCGGCTGCACGTAACACTTCCTCGCGCGTGGGATTGCCGAAATAGACTTTGTTGCCGAACCGGCGCACCACCTCCACCTGTCCGGAATCCTTGTCGAGGGCGGTGAAGGCAATTCGCTGCATCCGCAGCACACGTCCGACGATCTGACCGAAGCGGCCGAAGCCGCAGACGATCACCGGCGCCTCGGCATCGTCGATCCGGTCATAAACTGGCTCCTTGCGGCGGTATTCCAGCCGCGGGATGATCCACGCCTCGGAGGCGGCGAATAGAACCGGTGCCACCGCCATCGATACCGCCACAGTCAGAATGGCGAGATCGGCCTCGTTTTGCGCCAGCGCGCCGGCTGAAACGGCAGCACCGAACAGCACGAAGCTGAACTCGCTGCCTTCGGGCAGGGCGATGGCGAATCGCAGCGCGCTCTGCACCGTGCCGCGCTTCACCATTCCCAGCGCGAACGCCACTGGCAGCTTGACCGCAAGCAACGCTGCGACGCAGAGCGAGACCAAGGCCGGATGCTCGATCGCGAGACCCAAGTTCGCCGACATGCCGATCGAGATGAAGAAGAAGCCGAGCAGCAGGCCTTCGAACGGCTCGATATCCGCCTGCAGTTCGTGGCGGTACTCGGAATCGGACAGCACCACGCCGGCCATGAACGCCCCAAGCGACATGGAAAGTCCCGCCCATTCGGCCAGCGCGGCGGTTCCAACAACGAGCAGCAGCGCAGTGGCGGTGAACACTTCGGGCGTCCTCGCACCACCCACGGCACGGAATAACGGGCGCACCAGGAAACTGCCGCCTACCAGGATTGCGATAACCGCAGCCAGCCCGCGCGCCGCCTCGTGCCAAGGGAGGTGGTTGGGAAAATGCAGCGACACGCCCGCAGCGCCGGCCAGCGGCAAGAGTGCGACCAGCGGGACGAACGCCATGTCCTGGAAGAGCAGCACTGCAAAAGCGTCGCGGCCGGCGGTCGAGGACAGCAATTGGCGCTCGCCCAACATCGGCAGCACGATCGCGGTCGAGGATAGAGCGAGCCCGGCGCCAATTACCGCAGCTCCAGCCCAGGCAACGCCGGCAAGATGAGCGAGGCCGGAGAGGAGTATGGCGCTCGGCACCACTTGGCCGAGGCCGAGGCCGAACACCGCCTTACGCAAGACCCACAACCGGTGCGGGCGCACCTCCAGTCCGATCAGGAACAACAGCATGATTACGCCGAGCTCGGCCACGCTCTGGATGTGATCGACATCGGTGACCAGGCGAAGCCCTGACGGGCCGATAATCACTCCGGCGATCAAGTAGCCGAGGATGCTGCCGAAGCCGAGCCGGCGGGAGATCGGCACGGCGATAGCGGTTGCCCCAAGCAGGGCTACAAGCGTTTCAAGCATAGGGGCTCCAATGGCCGCGACGCGCCGCAGCCAACGACGCGTCAGCCGTCAGTGCGTCGCTTCGGTGCCTCCGTCGCGCCGAGGCGGCGGAGGAATTCGGGTACGGTCATACGCGACTGTGGGCGATGATGCGACGCGTCAAATCCCTAGCGGGGTGGATCCGCGCCCGCGCAGGACGACGTCGAAGCGGTAGCCCAGCGCCCAGTCAGGCTCGGTCAGCGCAAGATCGAATGCCGCAATCAGGCGATTGCGTGCCTGCTCGTCCGGGATGCCGTTGAAGATCGGGTCGAGCGGCAGCAGCGGATCACCTGGGAAATACATCTGAGTGATCAGCCTGGTGGCGAAAGCCGGGCCGAAGAACGAGAAATGGATGTGGTTCGGCCGCCAGGCGTTGGCATGATTGGGCCACGGATAGGCGCCGGGGCAAATCGTGACGAACCGATAGCGGCCCTCCGCATCGGTGAACACACGCCCGGCACCGCGGAAATTCGGATCGAGCGGCGCGTCGTGCTGGTCGGCAGGATGATGGTATCGGCCGGCGGCATTGGCTTGCCAAATCTCGACCATGGTGTGCGGCACCGGGCGGCCATCTTCGTCAGTAATCGTACCGGCCACGATGATCCGCTCACCCTGCGCCGGCTCGCCGTCCGGCTTGGTCAGGTCCGCCGTCGGTGGGAACCTCTCGGTGGAGAAACTGGGGCCGGTGGTCTCGGTAACGGTCTGCGGCATCGGATGCAGGGGTTGTTTAAGACGCCGCTTGGCGGTGCCGAGATAGGCAGGCACGTCGTAGGGGGGCTGCGTGCCCGGTGCGTAAGGTCGGAACGGTGCGGGATCAGCCATGTCGAACCCTCTCGTTCTATTCCGGCAGTCGGAGAAAGATTAGAGGGTTCTCGGGGTAAGGGAAACTCGCGGTGCGGGAGCGTCGCCGCGGACGAGGCGCTCATCCGGTTTGCCGCGCCTGCCTTTGCCGAAGCGAAGCGTCAGCTTCTCGCGGGCAGGCGATTGTGAGCGCGGTCTGTTCTCATGATCGTCTCATTTCGCGTTACGCGAGAGATTGGATCACGTGGTGAGATGACTTTAAGCGAACCCAGGGACGCGCCTTATGACGTGTGGCCGAAGCGAAGGCAGCCTTCGCCACAGTTGGGGCAGGCAGGCGAACCAATGCCTGCCCGGAGCTGGGGGGAAGGCTCTCTGCCGCGAACGGATGTGGGTCCGTCGAGGCGGGTTGCTGCCTTCTGCCGCAAGATCGTCGCGCTTGGGGAGATGGTGGCCTCGTTGGGTCCCGCGGTGGTGTCCCGCAAGATCGCGGCGCTCGGCGGTGTGGTGCCTCGCCGGAGAGGGCCCTCCCCCCTGGCCCCTTCCCGCAAGGGGGGGAATTGGGGGGTGGCCCCTCCCGTACCGTCCGGGCTAGGCGGCGCGGGGTGTCAGGGGGGTCAGCGCAGTTGTGTCCAAGGCGACGGCGGGGTGACGATCGGCGGCGGATTGGGGGGCGAGGTGGGATTGCCGCGCCGGCGCGGGTTGCGGTTGCGGCTTTGCCGGGGTTGCTGGCTTGGCTGTCGGCGCGGGCGCGGGTTGTGGGGACAACGCCTGATGCATCAGGTCGACGGCGCGATGCTCGGTGCGGGCGGCACGGTCTCGGGCTTCGCTGTTCGCTTCCAGCTTCTGACGGGCGGCCTGCATGCGAAACAGCATTCTGAGCGCACCTGCGCCTGGCGCATCATGCTGTTGGCCTGGGCTCGGCATTTCATGGCGCCGGATGGCGATGTGTCCGGTTCGTGGGCGATGCGCAGGCATTCTTTCCACTGCTCGGAGGCAGCGACGTAGAGGGCGGCTTGGTCGGCCTCGGCGTTGGCTGGGTGCAGGGCGGCGATGCAGGCGATGGCGAAATCGTTGCGTCGGGCGAGGTCTTCGGGGCTGTCGGTGAGCGGCGCGGGGAGCGACAGGCAGAGCGTGTGGATGAGGTAGTGGTACACGCCTGCCGGGAGTTGGTCGGCGAGGTGGGCGGGGCTTGGTGGGGGGCTATGTGACAAACGGACGATTATGTCGCTAATGGATCAGCAGTCAAGGCTTTTTTTCCTAGGCATGAAGGCGGCCGCTTATCGGACCGGGCGAGAGCGTCGTTGCGCCGGCACCCTCACCCGCCGCGCTGCGCGCGGTGACCCCGGATCAAGTCCGGGGCAGGCTCTCACCCGCAGAGAGCTTGTGAATCCTTTGGTTTTTCGCGGTGTTATGTAGCAACGACCCAATCAGCAGCCCATGCGTGCGGTGATGGCCCGCTCCTTCCTCCAAGCCGCAACGGGAGCACACCGGGCGAGCGCGTCTGATTGGACCTCCGGCGCGCTCGTTCGATTCCGGCTTGGTGCCATTGTATGTCGATGCCGTGATCTCCGCCTTGACGTTCCAATTAAGGGATGGGCGGAGTCCGCAATATGCGAGAGATCGTCGTTTTTATCGCGAGTCTATCTGCGACGGTGGTCATGACTGCCGTCGCGGTAGTTTTGAAGCCAGAGTCACCCGTGTGGAAGTGGCTATTGGGCGCAGGTATCGCCGCTTTATTCGCGTGTTCAGTTGTATTGTTGGTTGATCTCCTTAAGCCGGGATCGGATCGACTACTGCTAACGGGCATAGGAGTGGGGCTTGCTCTCCTTATAACATGTGGAATTGGCCTGTATTTTAACTTTCCGCTTACTCTTGGATTTTTGTATCTGATCGCGGTGATGGACTGGTCGAGCCGGGCGGTCTTGTCGTGGCGGCTGTCGAACACGATGGACGCGGGGTTCTGCGTGGAGGCGGTGGAGGCGGCGCTGGCGGACTTCGGCACGCCGGAGATCTTCAACACGGACCAGGGCAGTCAGTTCACCGGCGAGGCGTTCACCGGGGTTCTGCTAAAGGCCGGGATCGCGATTTCGATGGATGGGCGGGGGCGCTGGATGGACAACGTGTTCATCGAGCGGCTGTGGCGCTCGCTGAAGCACGAGGAGGTCTACTTGAAGGGATACGCGGACGCGCGGGAGGCCCGGGCGGGCATTGGGCAATGGATCGCGTTCTACAACGAGCTGCGTCCGCACCAGGCGCTCGGGCACGCCATGCCGATGGCGGCGTGGCGTGCTGGCATGAGCGGCAGCGGCTGTCGGGCGTCCGCTGTGGATATGCCGCTTTGCTTGGACAACGCTGACGCGTTGTCCACATCTCCACAGCGGTTACCAAAGCAAGACAAGGATGCATTCTGGTTTGGGATGAAACGGATGGAGCCGGGGTGGGAGGTGTAGTTAAGCGAATGTCCTAGCTGGTCCTACGGATGGGGTCCACCTCAGGGTTTACCTTTACACCGAGACACCGTTTGATGCTATCCAAAAGGGAGACATGACCAGATTCTATCAGAATGGTGGGCTACATTTGGAAATTAGGGGTATCGACTATCTTCGGTCTCGCGCGCGGAGGTAACGCGCAAAATCTACAAATCCTCCAGCCGCACCCCTCCATCTTCAGCGCCGCAAGGCAGGCGAGAAAGAACGTGGCAGGGAACGTTCGAGAGACCCGCTGCTATGTCGCTCGGAAGGTGTGGCGGCCTGAAAGGCGGGAAGCCCGCGATGGCGGCTGGCACAAGCGATAGGCTTTGGGAAATCACAGACTTAGTCCGCATGCTTGAGCAATGGGAGATAAGACACCAGATTAGTTGGCTATGAGGTTATATAATTGCTTATGTTCTTAGAATCTAGGATAACATCCATAGCGCGCTCTGGATCCTCGATTTCCAAGTCTCCTATTGAGACAACTTCCTTGAGAAGGTCCGAGGGCAGACTCTTTGTTTCAAAGTCTCCATCGTGCACTAACAAGGAAAAATCAGCGCGCAAAGCTGGCACCGCTTCTTTTAATGCAAGGAGCTTGGGAGCGACCAAATGCAGGAGCCAAGATAGATGTTCTGCTGGACTTGGCTCCGTTACATGCCAGCGCGTGGTAATGAGCCATGTTCCTACTTTTGCGGGGACCCACGTCTTGTCCGCTCGTTCTGTGAGCCCTTCGCCCTTCTTGGCGGCTAAGTCTGGCTTCATGGAGAGGATACTAGATACCACCGTCGGGTCTAGCGTATCCGAGTACAACCTAAGCGTCGCCATTGGCCGATGCATTGCTGGCATCATATGCTCCACAGGGTTGCTGCGAACGCATCAGACATCATAGAGGCTCCCTAAGCTTTCCTCAGTTTGAGAATTGTACACCTCTCCATCGTCAAGGCAGATAGTGACATCCGAACGGATTCCGTGCGCTCTCTTAAGAATGTGAAGCCTTTCCGAAAACACATGTATGTCGAGCCCTAACCTACTCGCCACATAAGCTCGATCCAGTGGAGACCTAGTGTAGGGCTCTTTACACGCGATCATTAAGAGAAGGTTAACTTGCTTACGAACTGGAGCGCAAGCCATTTCCAAGACCAAAGATGAAAAAGCCCGGAACATGGTAGAAAAGCTGGCAACCTCCGATAAATTCACCTCTATGATACGTCACAGCAGTTGAAGAGGAATTAATTCCTTCAAACCGAGACACTACCACAAGCCCAGAGCGGGAGAGGTCGTGGCACGACAGTCTCAGGCTAGCGACCGCACCAGCACGCGGGCCTTGTGGGCAACGGTGTCGGGGCTGTCGCCGGGCTTGTAAATCGAGGATCCGACACCGAAACCCGCCGCGCCGGCCTTTAGCCAGGGCGGGATGCTGGCGGCATCGATTCCGCCGACGGGCAGCACGGCGGTCCCCCCGGGCAGCACGGCGAGAAGCGCACGCAACACCGGAGGGCCAGCGGCCTCGGCGGGGAACAGCTTGATCGCGTCGGCCTCGGCCGCGAGCATCGCGAATGCCTCGGCGGGGGTGAAGAAGCCGGGGACCGCCAGGAGGCCCCTCGCCTTCGCGGCCCGCACAACCTCGGGTGTGGCGTGTGGAGTGACAATCAGCCGACCACCCGCCGCGGCGATCTCCGCCACCTGCGCGTCGGTCATCACCGTGCCTGCGCCAATCAGGAGACGATCGCCGAATGCGCGGGCGAGCTGGGCGATGCTGTCCAGGGGCTGCGGTGAATTGAGCGGTACCTCGACAATGGCGATGCCCTCCGCCTCCAGAGCGGCGACGATGTCCGAGACTTCGGCCGGCTTGACTCCCCGCAGGATGGCAACCAGCGGGCACCGGTCGAGCCAGTGAGCCAGTCCTGCTGACTTCAGTTCCATGCCGTGTGCTGTCCGATCAGTGCCAGTCCCTTGGCGGCCGCCTCGCCGTTCAGCCGCTCGGCCATGCCGCCGCACGCTTCAAGGGCACGGGCGTACAGCGCGGTGAGTTCGGGTGCGCCGATCATGTGCACCACGGAACCGGGCGGGATGCCGGCAAGCGCGGCGCGCACCTCGTGGCCGATCAGCAGGCCGGAAAGATATGATGAACCGGCGCCCACACCCAACCGCCCGACCAGCGCCAGCGACCGCACCCCGAACAGGTGGTGCAAGAGGCCGCCAGACTCGCCGGACCGGGCGACGCCCTGATCGAATCCCGATGGGTCGGTGGCGCCGTCGCGCATCATCCGACCAAGGATCGTGTGCCCGCGCAAAGCGGCGTAGGCCTCGCCGGTCAAATAGGTGGAGAAGCCGGCGATTCTGCCATCCTCTACGCGGGCCCATTTGGCATGTGTGCCGGGCAGGCAGGCCCATCCGGTGCTGCCGATCGCGCCGAGCACACCAATAAGCTGCGTTTCTTCACCCCGCATCACTTCGGGAGCACCCGACGGATCGACCGCCGACAGTCCGGGCACAATCTTCACCTGGGCCCAGTCGAACGCTACGTCGATCAGCGCCGCCGCGATCTCGGCAGGGCCGGCGGGGCATGGGAGATACGGTGCTTCGACCCAGCCCTGGCGGCTGCCGATCATGCCCGAGAGCAGGACATGGCGTTCGCCGGCCGCGAGCCACGGCCCGATCTCCTCGCGCAGCGTGTCGGCGAAGCGGCCGTCGGGTACCGCCATGATCCCGCGTGGCCCGCTCCTCTGGTCGCGGATGGCGCCGTCGCGCGTCAGCCGGAACGCACGGAAGCTGCTGATCCCCCAATCGACCCCGATCATTTCCCCCTGGCTCCTTCGTTCAGCCGAGCGGAATGTGGGGGCATTATGCCATCCGTCCATCGCCTCGGCCGCGCTGAATTGCCGGAAGACGCCCCCGAGCTTGCGCGCTTCCTGATCAGCAAGCTGGTGGTCCGGCGATGGAGGGAGACGACAATGTCCGGCCGCATCGTCGAGACCGAGGCGTATGTTTCGGGCGATGCCGCCTGCCACGCGTTCCGCGGCCGCACGCTGCGCAACGCCTCGCTGTTCCTGCCGCCTGGCCACGCTTATGTGTACCTCGCATACGGCACGTCGTTCATGCTGAACGTGTCGGCCGGTCCGGAGGGGATCGGTGCCGGCGTGTTGCTGCGGGCAATGGAGCCGGTAGACGGGATCGCGCTGATGGAACGTCGCCGGGGTGGCGTTCCAATCCGAGACCTGCTGCGCGGTCCTGGGCGGCTGGCGGCGACGTTTGGGATCGACCGCAGCCTGGACGGTATCGATCTGTGCGCCGACAATCGGTTGTTCCTGGCTACCGATGGCGCAGCGGTGGGCGAGATCGCGGAGAGCACCCGCATCGGCATCACACGGGACGCGGATCGTGTGCTTCGTTTCTTTCTTCGCGGCAGCCCGTTCGTCAGCGGCCCACGCTGGTTGAATGGTCACTTGACACGCGCATAGCAGAAGCAGTCGCGCAGCTCGGGGGCTCGAGGTTCGGGTGAACGAGCCAGCACCGCAGCACGCCTTCCCGCATCAGGCCGGCTTTCTCCATGGTGCGGCGGTTTCGTGAGCTGTGGCGCAATCCAGGCGGGCAACCCGGTGATCGGGCCAGTGTGGAGCGTTGAATGGCGCCGGCTCGGAGCCGCCGTCATGGCAGGGCGTGTCTTGTCACCCTACACGCCGGCGCGCCGTCGCGGTTCTATCGCCGCGGACCGTTCTGAGTGGTGCTCCAACCCGTCACGCCATAGACGTTCTCACGCATTTCGGCGTGCAGGACGATCTGGCCCGGCGCCAAGCCGGACGACGGCTTTTGATTGAATGCTGGCGTCAGGGCCGGTGTCACGGGCCTCACGAGTGGCTGCGGCTGCATTGGAACGCTGGGATTCACGACCGACACTTCGGCCGCCTGTGCCATCCCCAACGAGACCCCCGTCACGGCCGCGATGGCCATCAGGCGCTTCCGCATTTATTCCTCCTCGCGCGCCGGCGGACAACCATGAACTCCCCGCTCCCGTTGGGGGCCGGTGGCTGCCTGTGTCGCATTTTACGGCCGCTTCTCAGCTCCACAATGGTTGCAGACAACGGAATATTCGGATAGTCCTTCTGGATATCCGAATATCCCGTGGAGATTTCCATGCCACTCCACATCAAGGACGACGCGACGGCGAAGCTGGTGGCCCAGCCGCTATCGACCCATAGCGGGCTCCGCCGAATGTGCGTTGTCGTAACCGCGCGGGATTTCCGCACCAGACTTGTGCACAGTCTAAGTCATTGATTCCACAGACGCATCAGCGTGGTGCATATTTCTTGATTTACGCACCGGCAGTTCGTCGCCGGAGGTCGGCAAGGTCGAGCACTTCCGCATCGGTATCCCAAAGCACCGCCCGCCAGCGTTCGGCAAAAGCTCTCGCTATGTCCATCACCAGCCTTTCGGTTCCCGGCTTGCGGCTGGGTTCAAGAACCAAACCGCCACATGGCGGCGCTCCCAACTTGGCGACAATCTGATTGGCCACGATCTCGGGCGTGTCGTCGTCTATGCCTTCCGCGCCGCGAAAAATCCAAACATGGCACCGGCCCCGCGAAACCCGGCCCTTGTCGGCGTTGTTGGGATCGAGAGTCCCGCCAAGGCAAACCAAAATCTCGGCAAACTCGGCGGTGTCAATCTCAGTGGTGGTTAAAAGAACAACTGGCTCGCCCATACTCTGTGTCGTAGCACAATCGGGACGCGCCATAATTCTTGAGTTTCGCACGCGCACAGTGGTTGGTCAGCGGGTGCCCTTCATGATAGGTCAATGTTGCTGACTTTTCAGCGGTGCCCCGACAACAATGCCGAGACCAGTAGACCATGCGACATGACTCCCCACGCAACGTCTGGACTGGCGCACGGGAGATATCGCCATTCGCCCTCGGGGCTGCGATCTATGGCTTGGCTTTTGGTCTTCTGGCCGCGCAGGCGCGTTTCGACACGCTTCAGGTGAGCGTCATGGGGGCCGTCGTCTTCGCCGGAGGCTCCCAAATTATTGCGGCTCAACAACTGGTCGCAGGCGCTGGAGCCGTCGCGGCGGTGGTGGCGGGCCTCGCTCTCAACCTCCGGCTGCTACTGGTGACCGCCTCAATCCGCGATATCTATGCGGGCCGCTCGTGGTGGCAGATCGCGCTGGGCGCTCATGTCACGACAGACGAGAACTGGGCGCTAACGCTGGTGCAGCAGGCCAAGGGGCGGGACATCGGCTATTGGTATCTGGTGGGCGGAGGCGTGTGCCTCCTGCTGGTCTGGTGTGTCGCGACCGTGGCGGGCGTCATCTTTGCTCGTGCCATACCTGAGCCAAAGGCGCTCGGGATGGACTTTGCGTTTACCGCCGCCTTCATTGCGATTGCGCGTTCCTTGTGGAGGGGCCGATGCGACCTTGTGCCGTGGCTTACGGCAGTTCTTGTCGTTGCCATCTCGATCAAGTTGGCCGGTCTTGAGCAATCGTGGGCGCTGATGCTCGGCGGTATTGCAGGTGCAGGAATGGCAGGCGCAATCCGCAATGACTGAGACTTGGTTCGTCATTGTGGCGCTGACGGTTGGGACATTTGCTATTCGGCTCTCCGGCGTTCTCATCGGGCAGCAGATACCCAAAGACGGCGCATGGGCACGTGGATTGCGCACCTTACCGGGCTGCCTAATCGTCTCCCTCGTCGCCGTGTCATTGCTTTCGGGTGGGCCGAGAGAATGGGGCGCCGGGGCCGTTGCAATTGTCGTTGCGATCATAACGAGAAACCTGCCGATAACCATGGCCAGCGGCATTGCTGCGGTCTGGCTGCTGCGTCATGTTGGCTCATGAAACCAACCGTCAGCATGGTGCGAAATTCTTGACTTCTGCACCGCTCAACTCACGACCAGCGACCTTTGTGGCTATTCCTCTGGCAATATCTCGGGATAGTTTGCCAACTCATCCTCGCGCCAGTAGCTCGCTTTGTAATCAGGGAATGCGGGGAGCCAAATCATTGTCCGCTTGCCGTACGGAGGGCCGTCAACGCGTACTTCCAAGAGTGCGGTCCGGTTCGGTTTTCGGATTGAGGCGGCTATCACCTCCCTTGGAGAAAGATCGCGGGAGGCAAGTCGTTGTAAGATAGTGGTGACTTCTCGATTGCTAAGATTGCCCGCCAACCGCCTTCGAAACACCGTATCGAAGCCTTTTGGGTGAGTAGGCCGGAGGAGTTTCACTTCCGGCCTCTCGCAGAACCGGACGTGAACCTCTCGGCTCATCCGGCTCCCACCATCCAGCCTATGGACAGGTACGGCTTGCAGGTCATGCGGGATTCCTCCCGGTTGCCCGGTTGATCCCCCATGCCTGCCGGATGGCACCGCCCCTTCGCTCCTCCGCCATTACAGCGGTCTCAACGCTACTACGAGCGGTTCCGCCCCTTGGCGGCGCATCGCTACTGTCGGCCTCGCCTTGCAGGCTTGTGCCTTTCGCTTGCCATCGCCACCGAAGGTTCCCGCAGTTCAACGTGAGAGCCTGAAACAGGATCGCGCTGCCTCTATGCCGGACGCCGTCTGGCCCGTAAGCAGGTATCGTCCAGACTGATCCCGGCGTAACATCACCCGCCGGTTTCGACGTCATCTGAGTACTTTCGACACTTGAGCGGCAGTTCACTGGTGTTCGCCTTCCTGTCTCCCACCTGACGCCTCGCGGCGCCTTTTCCGTAACGCTCACGACCCGGGCTTTTGACCCACGCCGCTTACGGTGGTTTGCAACCTGCTCCTGCAAGCCGGTTGCGGGGGGCCGTCCCCCATCGCTCACGCCGCTTTCTGCGGCACACTGATATCGATAACCCAATATCGTTTGTCCTTGGAAACCATCGTCTCTACTCCGTGGGCGGGCAGCCGCCGAGCTACTGACTCTCATCGCTATGTCGTTCCTGTTCCTCATCCCTTAGGCAGGAGTCAAACGCAGCAGATGCCACGACGCCGGGTAACCGCTGGCTAGCTGGGTCCAGCAACGCGCACTTGGCAACTTGTGTGCAGTATTGCTCCTCAAGGCGTCGTCGCGCGATTGATAATTCGATAGTGGGCTGCGACGGGGGCAAGGCCATTTCAGTCTGACCAAGCGCAGCACTAAGCTTCGTGTATTCGGTCAGGGCAACTGTCTGGCAATCGGTTTCGGCCTTCTGTTGCGGCGTGAGCGGCGGTTCCTGTGGTTTTTCCCGGTGCAGCCAGAGTCCAACAGAAGCGAGGCCCACCAAAAGAAGGGCGCACAACGCGAGGTTTCGCGCCTTCAGCATTGGCGTCTAACGGTAGCGCCACATGGGGTCACGGGTGGTTATATACATCCTCACCACAGCGCCTCCGACTGCACCCCACAGCGGCAACAGCGTCCAACACCATGACCAGGAAATGATGCCGCCCAGCTTCAACCCGGTGAACACGGCGGCGAGGATCACGAATGGCAGGCCTCCGAGGGTTGCTGCTGCGGTGAGGGCCATACCGATCAACCAGACTGCGGCGGCGGCGACCAGATACCAAACAACATCCACGGGCTTCCTCCCTCAGTTGGCCGGTGCTGCCCGTAATCTACATCTTGTGCTTTTGCATCAGCAACAAGCGCCTGTCAAAGTCGGGTAAGGTGCTTATGGAAAATAAGCAGGCGGCGCCGCGAAACTCTTCGAATTTCGCACAGGCGCAGATGTCTGCTTCCACCCACAGTGGCTGTCGGCTGAGCTACTCCGTTCCGGCTTCGTTCAGAGACAGGCTCTTAGGACAGGACGGGCGGTGGTGATGCTGGCTGGAAACGTGGTTATGGCCGAGGCGGCGCATCCGCCGGAGGGGTCCAGCCGGTCATCACCGCCAGTCGCAGCGTGACCGGAACGCCGTCGGCCTCCGACCGCATCGCGGCGAGCGCGGCGGGGAACAAGTCGCGCGGAGGGATGCGGCGGTCGCGCAGATTGACTGCGTTGGTCTCGCCGGCAGCGCGTAGCTCGTGGAGCAGCGCGAGCGGGTCCGCATAGACCAGACGAACGTCCTCAACATCTGCGACCGGCAAGGCGTAGCCGGCGCGTTGCAGCAGCGCGGCGCAATCACGCAGCTCAGGGAAGGGCGACACGCGCGGTGCCGCGCCGCCGGTCAGCGCCGCCTCGGCCTCGGTCACGGCTCCGCGCAGTTCGGCCAGCGTGCCAAGCGCCGGCAGGCTGGCAAGCAGCAGCCCATCCGGGCGCAGTGCATGCCGGAGCTGGATCAGCGCGCCGGGTAGATCGTTCACCCAATGGAGCGACAGGCTCGCCACAACGAGATCGAAGCTGGCAGCGGCGAAGGGAAGGAACTCCTCGTCAGCAGCGACGACAGGGGCGGGATTGCAAGCCGCCATGGCGGGAGAGAGATCGCAGCTCACGGTGTCTATCCGTCGCTGCCGCAACAAGGGCGCCACCACGCCGCGGCCGCCGATATCGAGCGCACGGCCGAAACGACGGGTCGTGTCGTCGAGCCGGTCCAGCAGTCGCTCCGCAAGCTCGCGCAGCAAACCCGCCACAGGCGCGAGGTGAGCCGCGGCACGATCCCGGTGCAACCGCACCGCCCTTCGATCGAAGATCCGGATGTCGTCGTGCATGGTCCAAGCGCCAAGTGGTATCAGCGCGCGCGAACGACCAGCGGATGCGCCAGCATCCGATCCTGCGCGCGAAACCACAGCCGCACGATCCGCCGCGGGGATGCCACGCCGCCCGGCCCGCTCGCCTGCAGCTCGACCAGATGAGAATTGTTGCCGGTGAAGTGGAACACCCCGTCCGTATCGGTCAGGGTGCGCGCGCGTTCCACCTGATTGGTGAACTGCTGTTCGTACAGCACCACCGTCGCGGCGGCGACCGGATGTCCGTTAACGTCCACCACCCGGCCGGCCAGGCGGCCGTGGCTGTGCTGCGCCACATAGACGTTCCAGCCGCCGATCAGCATGGCCAGAACCGCGGGTACGACGACGAAGCGGTTCCGCAGGACCGACGACCACCGCATCTTTCATCCCTTCGCCGCACCTGAGGTGAGACCACGGATGAACTCCCTCTGCGCCATGAAGAACACGAACAGCCCGGGTGCCAGTACCATCACCACGAACGCGTAGAGCGCGCCGGTGGTATCTTCCATGTACGACAGGAACCGCGCCAGGCCGAGCGGCAGCGTTTGCATCTCCGGCGTGCGGGTAACGATCAACGGCCACAGGAAAGCGTTCCACGACCAGATGAACGACAGGATCACGTTGGTCGCCATCGCCGGCTTGGCGAGCGGCAGCATGATCTTGACCAGGATGCGTATGTCGCCCACCCCGTCGATGCGTGCCGCATCGATCAACGAGGGTGGCACCGCCTCGAAGCTCGATTTGAAGACGAAGATGCAGACGATCGTGGAAAGCAGCGGCAGTGCCAGCCCGAGATAGGAGTTGAGCAACCCCAGCCTCGCGGTGATCAGATAGGCCGGGATGATGGTTGCCTGGAACGGGATCAGCATGCAGCTCAGCAGCAGCAGGACGACTGCATGGCGTCCGGCAAAGTTCCGGGTCAGCGCATAGCCGGCCATCGCGTTCAGCACCAGGTTCCCGATCACCGCCAGCACCGAGACCGCGACGCTGTTCAACAGATAGCGCGGGAACGGGATGAAATACCAGACATCGACGTAGTGGAACAGGTTGGCGCCGACCGGAACCAGATGCGGCGGATAGTTGTAGATGTTCTCGCCGGTGAGCGAGGTTTTCAGCACCCAGTAGAACGGCACCAGCATCGCCGTCGAGACGCCGACCAGCACGACGTGGCGCGCGCCTATCAACGCCGTCCGCCGCAGCCTCATTCCAACGCTCCGGCATTGCGTCCGGCGGCGCGATGGGCGCACCAGGTCAGCCCCAGCAGCAGTGCGAATTGCATGATGGTCAGCGCGGCGGCGTAGTCGAACTGCGTCTCGCCGAAACCGGTGCGGTAGATGTACGTGATCAGCAGCTCGGTCGCATGGTCCGGTCCGCCTTGCGTCATGATGTACACCAGATCGAAGGCATTAAAGGAGTTCAGCAGCCCGATCACCGCGCATAGGAACAGCGACGGCTTGAGCAGGGGCAGAGTAATGCGGAAGAATCGCGCGCGCGCCGGTGCGCCGTCGATCCGCGCCGCCTCGATCAGATGCGGGGGAATGTTCTGCAGGCCGGTAAGCAGAATGATCATATAGAAGCCCAGCACCTGCCAGAAGTCGGCCAGGATGACGCAAGGCAGTGCCCAGACATCCGATTCCAGGAAGGCGATGGGTTTGTCGATCACATGGAGCGAGCGCAGCTCGTAATTGATCAGCCCGCCGCGCGCGTCGTACATCCACCGCCAGATGATGCCGACCGCGACCGTCATCAGCGGATAGGACAGGAAGACGATGGTGCGATAGATCGCGGCACCCTTGAGATCGCTGTTGACCAGCAGCGCGATCCCCAGTGCGGCGGCGATTGCAAGCGGAGCGGCGGCCATCAAGATCAGCGTGTTCTGCAGCGATTGCCAGAACACATCGTCGTCCAGCATGTCGGTGTAGTGCTCGATCCCAGCCCAGCTCGCCGGATGCAGCGGCGACCAGTGCTCGAACGACAGCCAGAGATTCCAGCCGAGCGGCAGCACGCGATAGAGCAGGAAGATCGTCAGCGACGGCGCGAGGAAGCAGACGATCAGCGCGGCGCGGCGCCACCGGCGCCCCGTTCGCGGCACATCCGCCGGGCGGGCGCGCGCAAGTGGCAGAGCAGCGTCCATTCAGGTGCTGCTGCGCAGCGCCCGCTCCACCTTGCGCCGAGCCTCCGCCATCGCCGGTTTGGCCTCGCGATGGCCGAGCAGCGCGCCCTGCAACTCGGGCCAGAACGCGTCCTTCACCTGGCTGTCGTTGCCCAGCCGCCAGTTCCCGCACATGTGGTCGGTGAATTGAAGCTGAGTGTCCAACACTTTCGCCCCGAGAGGATCCAGCGTTGCCATCTCGGCCAGCAGCGTGTGGTCCACCTCGGTGTTGCCGGTGAGCACCTTGAACGCCCTTGCGAAGGCCAGCGCCTGCGTGCGCTCGGTGATAAAGTTGACAAACTCCCAGGCCAACTCCGGGTTGCGCGACTGCTTCGAGATGCCGAGCCCGTGGCTGTTCGGCACGGCCCAATTGCCCGGCATCTGTGCGATGCCGAGTGTCGCTTCGCTGACCCAGGGACCCTGGCCCTTGATGTTGCGATATGCCGGTGAGTGCGCGTGCAGCATGCCGATATGGCCTGACGCGAAGGCACCTAGCGGCTCTACCCAGCGCCCGGTCCAGGAGATTTTGTCGATCGCTGGCGTCGCGGTGGCCTTGGCCAGCCGATCGACGATATCGATCATCTCCGGCGAGTCGAAGGCGGCGTGCTTGAGGTCGGGCGACAGCAGCTCGATACCGTTCATCTTGAACAACGGCCAGTAGAGCCAGTCGAAGTTCAGCGTGAGGAAGCCGCCGTTATCGCCTGTCCCGATCTTGCCGGCCTGGGTCAGGATCTCGTCGAAGCTCTGCGGCGGCCCGGAAAGACCGGCCTTGTCGAACAGCGTCCGGTTGTAGAACAGCAGCGTCTTGGAGACATAGAACGGCAGCATGGTGTTCTTGCCGTCGTACACCCAGTTGGCGAGATAGTCGGGGTTGAAGCGCGCTTTCACATCCGGATGCTGCGCCAGCATCGGCGTCAGGTCCGCGAGCGCGCCCTGTGCCGCGTATTCGATGCCGAGCCCGCCTTGCAGGTCGATGACTTCTGGCGCCGTGCCGGCAACCAGTTGCGTCTGGTAGAACGCCGGCAGGTCGGGACCTTTCTTGTCGAGCCACTGCACTTCGACGCCTGGCCGCGTCGCGGTGAAGTCCCGCGTCCACTGATCCATCAGCGGCTTGGCTTCCGGGATATTCCACGTAAGAATGGTAACCTGCTTTGTGCTTTCAGCGATGGCCGGACGCGCGAGCACGGCAGCGGCTCCAATTCCTGCCTTGATCGCATCCCGTCGCGTGATTTTTGTCATGTTGCCCCCGTGATTCCGTGGCCTGCCGTCACAGCCGGCGTCCGCTCTGTCGATCGAAAAGATGCAGCTTCGCAGGTTCCAGCGCCAGCGTCACCGCTTCGCCGGCGGCACGCACGCGGCGGACGGGCACCCGTGCAAGCACCTCCTGGTTTGCCGCCACCACCGTGACCAGCGTGTCGGGCCCGAGTGGCTCGACCGCGAGGGCCCGGCCGTGCAGCAGCCCAGGACTGTCAGCACCCGGCGGGGCCACAGTTAGGTCCTCCGGACGGATGCCGCACCACAGCTCGCTGCGTCCCCCAGGTGGGCGCAGCAGCGGAACCAGCGTGCCGTCTGCCAGAATCAGCTCCGTCCTGCCGTCCACAAGCCGCGCCGGCAACAGGTTCATCGGTGGCGCGCCCATGAACGCAGCGACGAAGATCGACGCCGGACGCTCATAGACCTCTTCCGGGCTGCCGATCTGCTCGACCAGTCCTTCGTTCAGAACCACGATGCGGTCGGCGAGCGTCATCGCCTCCGTCTGATCGTGGGTCACATAAACAGTCGTGGTGGCAACACGGGCGCGCAGCTTCTTGAGCTCGGTGCGCATCTGCCCGCGCAGCTTGGCATCGAGGTTCGACAGCGGCTCGTCGAACAGGAAGATTCGCGGCTCACGCACGATAGCACGGCCCATCGCGACGCGCTGGCGCTGGCCGCCAGAGAGCTGCCGCGGGCTGCGCTCCAGGAGCGCCAGAATATCGAGCACGCGCGCCGCAGTCTCCACCCGCGCACGGATCTCGGCCCGAGCGATCCGCCGATAACGCAGGCCGAACGCCATATTCTCAAACACGCTCATATGCGGATAGAGCGCATAGTCTTGAAACACCATGGCCACGTCGCGGTCCTTCGGCTCGCGATCGTTGACCACCTCATCATCGATCAGGATGCGACCCGCGGTTACGTCCTCCAGGCCGGCGATCATCCGCAGGATGGTGCTCTTGCCGCAACCGCTCGGGCCGACCAGCACGACAAACTCGTGGTCCGCGACTTCGAGATCGAGGCCATGCACCACGGCCACGGGACCAAACGATTTGCGCACCGATTGTAGGGAGAGTGTCGCCATGTTTCGGTGCTGCCGGTCGCAAATGCATGTAACCAAGCGGACAGTCGCGGAGCCTGCGGACCCCAATCGTCATGCCCAGCCTTGTGCCGGGCATCCACGTCTTAATGCCGCGGTACCAAGACGTGGATGGACAAGACAAGCCCGGCCATGACGATGAAAAACTCAGTACATGTGCTGCCCACCGTTGATCGACAGCGTGCTGCCCGTTACGAAATCCGCGTCATCGGCAGTCAGGAAGGCAACGCCGCGTGCGATGTCCTCGGCGTGGCCAAGCCGGCCCACCGGGATACGTGCGACGATCTTCTGTAGCACCTCGGCCGGCACCGCCCGCACCATATCAGTATCGACGTATCCTGGCGCAATCGCATTCACGGTGATGCCGTAGCGCGCACCTTCCTGAGCCAATGCCTTGGTGAAGCCGTGAATGCCGGACTTGGCAGCAGCGTAATTCACCTGCCCGTATTGGCCAGCCTGGCCGTTGATGCTGCCGACATTGACGATGCGGCCGAATTTCTGCGCCCGCATGCCGTCGAACGTCAGCTTGCACAGATTGTAGCACGAGCCGAGATTGGTGGCGATCACAGCGTCCCACATCTCGCGCGTCATGCGCGCCAGTGTGCCGTCGCGGGTAATGCCGGCGTTGTTCACCACGATCTCGATCGGGCCGAGCTCGGCAACGATTTGCTCGACAGCAGCTTTGGCAGCCTCGAAATCGCACACGTCGAATTTGATCGTTTTGATCCCCGTCTCGCGCGCGAAGGCCTGCGCCGCTTCGTCGTTGCCGGCGTAATTGGCGACGACGGTGCGTCCCTGAGCCTTCAAGGCCTTGCTGATGGCGGCGCCTATGCCTCGGGTGCCGCCGGTGACCAGTGCCACGCGTGCCATCTTGGATGCCTCCTTTTTTGCTTTGTATGACGAGCCTAGCCTATGCGGGGTGCCAGTTGAACCTGCTGTTCAGCCATTGGCGCAGCGCCAGCAGCGCGGCCATGTCGGCGGCGATGGGTGCGGTGCCGGCGCTGGCGGCCGGGCCGGGCAATGGGTGCAGCGTGGCCGCAGTGGCGGCCAACCCAAAATCGAGACTGTCGGCGGCGTCAGTGCTGGCACGCCGCCACAGCGCCACCATCGCGGCAGGGGTGAGATCGCTCAGAATGAGCCCGAACGCCAGGCGGGAGGCAACGGCAACCGCGCGCCAGCTGCGATAGAGCGCGCCGGCCGGCCGGCGGCCGTGCAGGTTCGTGTACAGCTCTTCGAGGAACGGCAGATCCGGAAATGCGGTCTCACGCGCCGGTGCGCCCACCTGATCGGAGGCACCAACGGAAAAGATCGGGCGTGCGCCGGCCGCAGCCAGCGCCGCAACGCGCGCTGGCACCCGCTCGCCCCGCAGCAGCGCGACATCCACGGTACCGTGGGCAATGGTGGCAGGCAGTGTCGCCTCCGTCACGCCGTAAACTGGGATGGCACGCGCCCCGAGCAGTTCGACCCCGAGCAGCACGGCGAGATCGGGTCCTTCGATCCCGGTCGCGGCTACCCGCGTCGGATGTCCCGCCTGCAATGATTGGGCGGCTATTCGTCCAACAACGATGCTCGGCGTCGCTCCGGCCAGGACCGGCACCCAGTCGCCGACATCGAATTTCGCCCTGGGATCTCCGACCAGCCATGCCAGCGCGGCCTCGCCAGGGGCGAGCAACAGCGTGCTGCCGTCGGGAACGGCGCGCGCGCTGAATTGATTGGCTCCGGTGACGCCATCGGCACCGCCGGCCGGGGCGAGTTGCACGGCGGTCCGGGGCGGCAGCGATCGGCTTATTCCTGGCGTAATCAACCGCCCCCACTCTGCGAGGGGCCCGCCATCCGGCCCGGCGACGAGCAGAGTGGCTCCCTCGGGGAACGGTGCGGTCGGGATCGGCGGCGGGTTGGTGGCGGCGAAACGGGTGCCTGGGTTGAAGGACGACAAGGAGCCGCCGGCTGACAGCGGCAGCGCTGACATCAAGCCCAGCAAGCGACGCCGCCCTGGCGGCGGAAAGGGATTGGTCATCACCGGACTCGCCTCCCCGCTTTTTGGCGTCCCAGCCGTTTCCTGGTCCGCCGGGGGTGGCGAGTCAAATCGCAGGGCAGTTAGCGGTCGTAGGCGACCAGCGCCTCGCACGGCACGTCGAGGCGGCGGCGGCCCTCGAGGAAGGTGAGCTCAATCAGCGCGGCGGCCGCCGGCACCACCGCGCCGACCTTGCGCAACAAGGCGATGCCGGCTGCCATGGTGCCGCCGGTGGCGAGCAGGTCATCGACCACGACCACACGCTGGCCAGGCTCGATGGCGTCTGCCTGGATTTCAATCCGGTCGGTGCCGTATTCCAGCGCGTAGTCGTACCCGATCGTCGCGCCCGGCAGCTTGCCGCGCTTACGCAGCATGACGAATCCGCAGCCGAGCTTGAGTGCGAGCGGGGCGGCAATCAGGAAGCCGCGGCTCTCGACCCCTGCCAGCAGGTCCGGCTGGTAGGCGCGCACCGCTTTCGCCATGCGCCCCATCGCCACCTGCCAGGCATCGGCGTCGCGCAGCAGGGTCGAAATGTCATAGAAATAAACGCCCGGCTTCGGGAAGTCGGGAATGCCCCGGATATGCTCCTTGAGGTCCATGCGCGGGGCCTTCCTGGCTCGGTTGGGTCTGTTCGATCTATAACGACCGGCGCTGCCGCCGCAACCGGAGGACACCATGGCCGACGCCGCCCTGCGTAATGCCGACATCGACGCCGCCCTGGCTGACGCGAAGGAGGCGTATGTCCGGCACAACCCCAAGAGCCTCGCACGCTTTGTCGAAGCGACGGCGGTGATGCCCGGCGGCAATACCCGTACGGTGCTGCACTACGATCCGTTTCCGGTGGCAATGGTGAAAGGCGAAGGCTGCCGGCTATGGGACGCAGATGGGGCCGAGTATGTCGATTTCCTCGGCGAATACACCGCCGGTCTCTATGGCCATTCGCATCCGGTAATCCGCGCCGCGGTCGATCGCGCGCTCGACGCCGGCATCGGCTTCGGTGCATCGAATCTGATGGAGCCGCGATTCGCCCGCGCGGTGTGCCAGCGTTTTGCGCTAGACCGCGTGCGCTTCACCAACTCCGGCACCGAGGCCAATCTGATGGCCCTGGCGACCGCCTGCGCGTTCGCGCAACGCCGGGGTGTGATGGTGTTTCGCGGCGGATATCACGGCGGGGTGTTCAGCTTCGCCGCCGGCGGCAGCCCGATCAACGCTCCGTTCGACTTCGTGGTGGCGCCATACAACGACACCGACGGCACGCTGGCGCTCGTCGAGCAACATGGGGCGCGGATCGCGGCGATCATCCTGGAGCCGATGCAGGGCGGCGGCGGGTGCATCGCCGCCGAGCCCGGTTTTCTTCAGGCGCTGCGAGAGGCGGCGACGCGCATCGGCGCGCTGCTGATCCTGGACGAGGTGATGACCTCGCGGCTGGCGCCGGGCGGGCTGCAGTCGGTGCGCGGGGTGAAGCCGGACCTGACCACGTTCGGCAAGTATATCGGCGGCGGCATGTCGTTCGGCGCGTTCGGCGGCCGGGCGGACATCATGGACCTGTTCGATCCCCGGCGGCCGGATGCGCTGCCGCATGCCGGGACGTTCAACAACAACGTGCTGACTATGGCGGCGGGACTGGCCGGGCTGACCGAAGTGTTCACCCCGGAAGCGGCGGTGGCGCTGAACACGCGCGGCGAAGCCTTGCGGGAGCGGCTGAACAACCTGAGCCGAGAGGCTGATGCGCCGATACAGTTCACCGGCATCGGCTCGATGCTTGCGGTTCACACGACACTGCTGCCGATTTCGGAACTCGACCGACGCGGCAAAGGGCGACGCGAAGCTGAAGGAGCTCTTTTTCTTCGACATGCTGGCGCAGGGTGTGTGGCTGGCGCGGCGCGGGATGATGGCGCTCAGCTTGCCGATCGGTGATGCCGAATGTGACCAGTTAGCCGGCGTGGTGGAGGAGTTCCTGGCCTCGCGCCGGTCGCTGTTCGCCGATGCGGCGTGATATAGGCGCGTGGGCTGCGAACGGGTTCAGGCTGACGCCTGGGCGCAATAGTGCCCCGAGGGCGATTATCCGGAACTTGACTGATGGAGCTGGTTGAAATCCATCCTGGGAAGACGCCGTGTCGACGCGCCCTCGTGCCTCCTGAATGCAGGCTGGAATGGCTTCGACGTGCTTGGATGGCCGCCAATCGTCTTCCACCCGCTGTTCAACGCCCCCGTGCGTTCTTCCCGCGTCATCGTTTTTGTCTCTGGTTGTTCCCGCCATCCCTGTCCTCGCCCTTGGCGAGGGCACTCCGGTCGCAGCAGTTATGATAGCGTCTTGGGATCATGACCGAAGGACATCGCGACCGAGAGCGGGCGTAACGCATCATGCGGCAGCGACCAGAAGGTCGCCCCTGCAGATTGGAGGCACCCCATCCTTCACCCGGTAACGAAGGGTCGCGGCGACGACGCCACTCGACCAGAATCACCATCCGGTGTGCGAATGAGCATGTTCCCTGTCACCAATCCGTCCAGCATCAACTGCAAGATATGCGACGGCTCGGCGCCGCTGATCGGCGTGGTCGACTTTCACAAGAGTTGTATCGAGCTTAACGGGAAGAAATTATCGCTCTCTGGCATTCCGATTTACTATAGGCGCTGCCAGCGATGTGGGTTCCTGTTCACCACGGCATTCGATGACTGGTCGCACGGCGCGTTCACTCGACACATATATAACGCGGATTACGAAATCGTCGATCCGGACTATGAGCTTGCGCGTCCTGCGGCAAATGCACGCCTGATCTGCCAGTGGTTATCCAGAGCCAGATCCGAGATCCATATCCTGGATTACGGCGGTGGCAACGGGAAGTTCGCTGAGCTGCTCAGGAAATCCGGTTATGCTGCAATGAGCTACGATCCGTTTACCAAGGATAGCGATAGGCCATCGGCAAAGTTCGAGGTTATCACTTCCTTCGAGGTTCTGGAGCATTCCCATACTCCCCGCGACACCGTGGCCGACATCGCCTCGCTTCTCGCGGAGGGCGGGATAATCATCTGTTCCACACTGCTCCAGCCAGAGAACTTCGGGAACGTTGGCCTGAGCTGGTGGTATGTGGGGCCGCGCAATGGCCACATCTCAATCCACTCTCGCGCCTCGCTAACACGGTTATTTGGTGAAATCGGCTTCAAGCTCGCCTCAAATGCCAACAACAACCTCCACGTAGCCTTCACATCCCTTCCGCCGTTCGCCGCCGATCTGCTGGTAAGACCGTCCGGCCAGTCATCTATTATGCATCGGTAACTGCGAGCGGAGAATTCAAGCCTGCCGCTTTAGCCGATCCACGGGCGCGAAAACTGACATATCTGGTGCCGCAAGATAGGAAGGTGCCCGGTCATTGCATGATAGGGCTTGCTGCGCTGCCTCGGGCTGTCCAAACGACTGCTGGGAATATTTTTCTATGTCCTGCGCACGGCCCTCGCAGCAGTGGCCCTCATTGCGCTGATCTTCGCCGTCGAGCCTCTGTGCCTGGGCCTGGGTGGTTGAGCTTTCCTTCCTGTACCGAGCGTTGGGAGTCTCGATCCTCTGTAGCGAGGCCGGGGTCATGCCCCACACGCGCTGGCCAGGTTATGGCGTCGATGCCGGCTCTTTCTCTGTCGTGCCTGCGGTAAGCAGGCATCCAGGCAAGGTCCGGAAGGTCCGGGGCAGCGCAATCGATCCTCTTTGCGCAGGAACGACGGCGTGCAGAGACGCGGAGGACGCCGAGGGCGATCTGGCGGGCACCCCGACTTCTTGCCTCTCGATTACGCCTGTACTCCGAGCGTCTACCTTTCGCTGCGAACCACAGTGCCGGTCTTTCGCTTGGTCTGGGGGTTCGCCGTCCCGCCGGCCGGCACGCTTCTTGCAATCATGCATCTGACGCAACGACCCTCTTCGCCAAAGATTGGAATGTTCTGCTATGAGACTGGCTGTCTTTTTTCTCGTGCTCTTGGCCACACGGGCCCTGGCAAATCCGCCTCCCGGCGTCGATGTCGGGGGCGCGGAGCATAAGTGGTGGGAGTGCCATGTGCAGCCCGGAACCTCCGTGACGTGCTGCCGGGCATCGGATGGACATGTACTCGGCGATAGCGAGTGGCGTGCCGTCGATAAGCCCGATGGGTCACGCGCGTATCAGATCCATGTCGCCTCCAAATGGTATGACGTTCCGCCCAAAGCCGTCGTCAACGATGTAAGCAATTGCGGGCCTGAGCCTGAGCCAGCAAAGCGAACAATGGCGAAGGTCTGGTACGCACCGATCTGGGAGACGGATGCGATCGTCAACATCAATATCTACTGCTTCATGGTTGGAACGATGTACTGACGAGCTGGCGTCCGGAGCTGCTGGCGGGGCGCAGGCAATAGAACGGCCTGTACCGTCGGATGACCCGGAGCGACCGTCGCAAGTGCCGCAGCGCCACATCGGCTGCTGGATGGCATTGATGCGACCGCCGGCGCGGCGCATAGTTTGCGCTGTTGCGGGTCGCGGCTCTGCCGTGACCGGCGGCCGTGTGGACGCCTGCCGCGGCCGGACCTGCGATCCCTCGAACGTGCGGTTCGGGAGGAACGACCATGACTATTCGAAATCCCGTGGTGTGGACCTGGGATCAGGTCAAGGCCGCGGCAATCAGCCTGGACGAGGCTGGGCGTCGGGATGCCGGGGAAGCGGCAAAAGCAGCGAGCCCGATAGTGCGCAGGATCAGGCTGGCCGATATCCGCTACGTGCTCTCGAAGGGCATGGAGGATTTCAACGCCGATCCGACCCATTACCTCTTTTTGTGCGCGCTCTACCCGGTTGTAGGCTTGGTGCTGTCGCGGCTCGCCTCGGGCTATGGCGTGATGCCCTTGGTCTTCCCTCTGGCCGCGGGATTTGCGCTGCTCGGCCCGCTTGCCGGCATCGGCATTTATGAGATGAGCATGCGCCGCGAGCAGGGCTTGGATATCGCCTGGTGGAACGCCTTCTACGTAGTGCGCTCGCCGGCGCTTGGGGCAATCGTGAAGCTGGGGCTGACGCTGGCGGTGATCTTCGTGCTCTGGCTCGTAGTCGCAGAGACGATCTACCGGCTGACACTGGGCGCTCCGCCCACCTCGGCGGCGGACTTCCTGCATGCCGTGTTCCTGACCAGGGCGGGCTGGGTGCTGATCGTGGTGGGCAATTTCGTGGGATTCCTGTTCGCCCTGCTGGTGCTGATGCTGAGCGTGGTCTCCTTCCCACTGATCCTGGACCGTCACGTGACGGCCGAGGTCGCCATCCGGACCTCGATTCGGGCGGTGCTGGTGAGCCCGGGGACGATGGCGGTGTGGGGGCTGGTCATTGCCGGGGGGCTGATCCTGGGATCGATCCCGCTGCTGCTGGGGCTCGCGCTGGTGTTTCCCGTACTCAGCCATGTGAGCTGGCATCTCTATCGGCGGGTCGTTCTTCCGTAGGGACCGCGCGGAGGCGCCGGCTTCCCGGAAAAGTCTTGCGGCTGTAGTAGGATCGCAACGCGGGTCCGGTAGGCCGGCCGCGACTGAGGGGAGATGCACCGGAATGCACCGCCGTACCTTGCTTGCCGGCTCCGCCGCGCTCGTCGCCGTTCCGTTCGCGCGGCCGGCTTTTGCACAACAGACGACCCCGGCGGCCAGGACGAAGCTCGTCTTCTGGCACGCCATGACTGGTCCACTCGGCGACCAGGTGACGAAGATCGTGTCCGGCTTCAACGCCTCGCAGAGCGCGGTGGAAGTGGAGGCGATCTACAAGGGCGGCTACGCCGACCTGATGACCGCGACCATCGCCGCGTTCCGGGCCGGCCAGGCACCCAACCTGGTGCAGATTTTCGAGGTCGGCACCGAGAACATGATCGCCGCCGGCCGGGCAACCAAGGAAGTGTGGGAGTTGGTGAAAGAGACCGGCGTTCCGATCGATCCGAAAGCCTACATCCCGGCGGTGCGCGGCTATTACAGCCTGGCGGACGGGCGGATGGCGTCGATGCCGTTCAATTCGTCCACCGCGATCATGTGGTACAGCAAGGACGCGTTCCAGAAAGCCGGGCTGGATCCGGCAAAGCCGCCGGCGACGTGGGAGGAGGTGACTACCGCGGCGAACGCGATCAAGGCGAAGAACGCTGCCGAGATCCCGATGAACACCTCCTGGTTCTCGTGGATCATGCTCGAGCAGTACAGCGCCATCCATAACATCCCCTTCGCCACCAAGGAGAACGGGTTCGAGGGGCTGGACGCGGTGCTGCAGATCAACAGCAAGCCACACGTGGCGATCATCGACCGGCTGCTGACGATGGCGAAGGACGGCACGTTCAAATACGGCGGCCGGGACAACGCACCCGATCCCATTTTCCTGGCCGGCCAGGCGGCGATCACATTCAACTCCTCGGCGTATCGTGGGGCGCTGGTGAAAGGGGCGAAATTCGACTTTGCCCCGGCGCTGCTGCCGTACGATCCGACAATCATCAAACAGCCGATCAACTCGATCATCGGCGGCGCAAGCCTGTGGCCGATGACGGCGCCGAACCGCACTGCGGCGGATTACAAGGCGCTGGCGGAGTTCCTTCGGTATATCGGCCGGCCCGAGGTCGATGCGACCTGGGCGGAGAACACGGGCTACGTGCCGGTGACGCTGGCCGGCGCAGCGCTGATGCAGCAGCAGGGCTATTTTGAGAAAAACCCCGGTACCGACCTACCGATCAAGCAGCTCACACGCGGCAAGGTCACTCCTAACTCGCGCGGCATCCGGCTGGGACGCCTGCCCGAAATCCGCAACATAATCTCGGAGGAGTTCGAGAAGGCGCTCCAAGGTGGAATAAGCGCGCAACAGGTGATGGATAATGCTACCGAGCGAGGAAACCAAGTGTTACGGCAGTTTCAGAAGTCGGTGCGGGCGTGACGACATCGCTGGTTGCGAGTGAAAGTCTGGCAATGCCTTCACAGAGGGGAGTGGATGGTTACATCCTTATGATCTGGGTTTGTCCCGACCATCCACGTCCTTCCAGTGGACACCGATAAAGGACATGGATTGCCGGCCTTATAGTCACGACGAGAGGACGGCCGGCGGTAATCTTTTGCGGTTGATATAGTCGGATAGGCCTCCGCGATCGCGCGCTACGCCGTCGTAAGCTAGAGCATATTCCTTCCACCCTCCGTGGCCAAACCTGTCCGACGGCATTCTTGTGCACCGCACAAACCGCTTCGAGGCTTGCGCTTGCCCATATTCCGCGAGTACGGGAGTCAGCCCACAACGACAAACACCGTGGAGCGTGCAGGATGAGCACCGTCACTGAAGGGCAACGGCCAGGGGCCCCGCCACCTCCAGCCGGAAGGCCGATGGCCACCGCTAGCGCACGGCTCGACAGGCTGCCGATCACCTCGGTGCACCGCATCGCCATCGCCGCTCTGGCCTTCGCCTATTTCTTCGAGCTGGCCGACCTCAACACCTTCGCCTACGCCGCGCCCGGCGTGAGGCAGGCCTGGAACATCCCGAACAGTGCGATCGCCCTAATCACCTCCGCGAGCTTCGGCGGCATGTTCATCGGCGCGGTCTTCGGCGGCCGGTTCTCCGATGCGTTCGGACGCAAGCGCGGCTTCATCATCTCCATACTCGTCTATGCGGTGTTCTCGTTCCTCAACGCGCTCTCCTGGGACGTTGCCTCGCTGGCCATCTTCCGCTTCCTCACCGGCGTCGGCCTGTCGGGAATGACGGTGATCGCCAACACCTATATTAGTGAGTTCTTCCCCGCCCACGTACGCGGCAAATACATGGGACGCATTGTCACCATCGGGTTGATAGGCATCCCCGCCACCGCCTGGGTGGCGCGCTTCCTGGTGCCGCTGGCGCCCTGGGGCTGGCGTCTCGTATTCGTCTGGGGCGGCCTCGGCGTCTTCGCGATTCTGATCGCGCTGCGCATGAAGGAGTCGCCGCGCTGGCACGTGCGTTGGAATCAGATCGCGCACGCCGATTCGATCCTGGACGAGCTTGAAGCCGTTGCCATCAAAGAGCACGGCCCACTCGCGCCACCTGCCGCCACGCCGCCCGAGCCCGCCGCGGCTCCGGGTGCCCTCCGCGTTCTTTTTGCCGGCAAGCAGCGCGATCGGACGATCATTCTGCTATTGGCATGGATTTTCCAGACGCTCGGCTTCTACGGCTTTGTCGCCTGGGTGCCCACGCTCCTGGTTCAGCACGGCTTCACGCTGGTGCAGTCGCTTAGCTACTCAAGCTTGATCGCGATCATGAACCCGATCGGCGCACTCATCGCCTCCGGCCTCGTCGACCGCTTCGAGCGCAAATGGTTCATCACTGTCGATGGCGTACTGATAGCGATCTTCGGATTGGCCTATGGTTTCTCGGGCTCGCCCCTCTTCATCGTCCTTTTCGGTTCGCTTGTCGTCATCACCCTCCAGTGCATGGCGGTTGGCCTCTACACCTATACGCCTGAGCTCTACCCGACGAACGTCCGGGGCTTCGGCATGGGGCTGACCTATGGCACCGGCCGACTTGCCAATGTGCTCGGCCCATTCTTCGTCAGCACGATTTTTGCCGCCGCCGGATACCTCAGCGTGTTCGCCTATATCGCGGTCTGCTGGATGGTGGTCGTCCTGGTGGTCGGCGTCTTCGGCCCGACGACCACGGGAAAATCGCTGGAGGTGCTCGAATAGCAGCATCCGGACGGTTGCAATCGACAGGGGAAAGGAATGGCCGCCACCGCGATCGACTCCACCGTGTTCCGCGACATCTTCGGCACGCCTGCCATGCGGCAGATCTTCTCCGACGAAAGCCGCGTGCAGTACTATCTGGACATCGAGGTGGCGCTGGCTCGCGTGCAGGCGCGCCTTGGCATCATCCCGGCCGAGGCGGCGGAGGCGATTGGTCGTCAATGCTCGGTCGAAAAGATCGACATGGCGAAGCTCAAACAAGCCACCGAGCGCATCGGTTATCCTGTGCTGCCGGTAGTGCAGCAGCTCGTTCAGCTCTGCGAGCGTGGCCTGGGCGAGTGGTGCCACTGGGGCGCCACCACCCAGGACATCACTGATACCGCCACCGTTCTGCAGATCCGCGCAGCGCTGGCCCTGATCGAGCAAGATTTACGTGCTATCGCCGACGCGCTCGCCGGCCTTGCCCGTCGTTATCGTGACACGCCAATGGCAGGGCGCAGCAACCTGCAGCAGGCAACACCGATCACGTTCGGCTACAAATGCGCCGTGCTGCTCGCGGCGTTTCAGCGTCATCTCGTGCGCCTGGCTGAGCTTCGACCGCGGGTCCTGGTCGGTGAGTTTGGTGGGGCCACCGGCACGCTTGCCTCGCTCGGCGACCGCGGCCTGGAAGTCCAGCAGTTGCTTATGGCCGAGCTTCGTCTTGGTCAGCCTGAGATCGCCTGGCACACCGTGCGCGATCGCATCGCCGAGGTCGGCTGCTTTCTCGGCCTTGTCACCGGCACGCTGGGCAAGATCGCCACTGACGTGAAGCTGATGATGCAGACCGAGGTCGAGGAGGTGTACGAGCCCTTCGCCGAAGGCCGCGGCAGCAGCAGCACCATGCCGCAGAAGCGCAACCCTATTTCGTCCGCCTACATCCACGCCTGCGCCGGGATGGTGCGGCAGCAGGTGGCCGCTCTGCTCGATGCCATGGTTGCGGACCATGAGCGTTCTACCGGTCCCTGGGAGATCGAGTGGATCGCGCTGCCCGAGATTTTCGTGCTCTCCGCTGGCGCGCTAGCGCAAGCACGCTTCGTGCTCCAGGGGCTGCAGGTCGATCCCGCGCGGATGCGGAAAAACCTCAATCTTACTGGCGGTCTTGTGATCTCCGAAGCGGTCATGATGGGCCTTGGCCCAGCGCTCGGACGCCAGCGGGCGCATGACCTCGTCTATGAGATCTGCCGCGCCGTCATCGCCGGCCGGGGCAGCTTCCTCGATCTGCTCGCCGCGCATCCCGAGATCAAGCCGCACATGGACCGCGATGCGCTCGCCCGGCTGCTCGATCCGGCGAATTATTGCGGCTTGTCCGGCGCGATGGTGGACCGAGTGCTCGCAGCACACCAGGCAAGCCCCGCCGCGCAAAGGCAGCCGACATGAGCGCGTCCCTGTCGCTCGACATCGATCACCTCAAATCCTGGATCGGCCGCTCTGAATTTGTCGCCGATACCGTCACCCCGGTCCCTGTTGCCGCCCTCTCCGCTACCCTCGACCGCGACGATCCGCCGCCACGCCCGGGCGATCCCCTGCCGCCACTCTGGCATTGGCTCTATTTCCTGCCGCTGCATCGCCAGTCCGAGCTCGGCCCCGACGGCCACGCCAAACACGGCGGCTTCCTTCCACCGGTCGAGTTACCGCGCCGCATGTGGGCCGGCGGACGCTTCACCTTCCACCAGCCGCTGCATGTCGGTGAGGCGATCCGCCGCACCTCCACGATCGCGGACGTATCGCACAAAGAAGGCCGCACCGGTTCGCTCGTCTTCGTCCTGGTCCGCCACGAAATCGCCGGCGAGAGCGGCCTCGCGATCACCGAGGAGCACGACATCGTTTACCGCCAAGCACCGCATCCGGACGATCCAGTGCCGCCGCGGCGCGCGCCTGAAAACGCGCTATGGCGCCGTCGCATCGACCCGGATGCGGTGCTTCTGTTCCGCTACTCGGCGCTCACGTTCAACGGCCACCGCATCCATTATGACCGACGCTACGTGATGGACGTGGAGAACTATCCTGGCCTCATCGTGCACGGGCCGCTGCTGGCCACCCTACTTGTCGATCTGCTCCGCCGAAATGTGCCAGCGCCGCTGTCGAGCTTCGGCTTCCGCGCCATTCGCCCACTGTTCGACACTGCACCCTTCGCGCTCGCCGGTACGCCCGATCCCGCGACCGCCGGCGCCACACTCTGGGCCGAAGACGCCGAGGGTTTTCTCGCCATGCAAGCCGAGGCGCGGTTCGCTTCTGCTTGACCGCTATGACTACTAAGAGCAACGCTGCCGTCGATAGCGTCGAGCCCTGAAAGGACCTGCCGCCATGCAGCTCACAGGCATGCTCCACGGTGCCCCTCTTCTAAGGCATGTCGATTTTCCCGTCACCGAAGTGCTCGGTCCGGCCGCCACTGAAGCCGAGATCCAGGATCTGCTCGAGCGCCGCAAGATGATCTTCATCAAGCCGATCTTCAAAGGCGGGGTCGGCAAGAAGGGCAAGTCCGGGCTGATCGGCAAGGCAACCGATCTGCGCACCGCGCTGGCGGAGCGAGAACGGCTGTTCTTCGTCGAGCATCGCCATGGCAATGCCACCGCCAAGGCAAACGGCGTGACCTTCGAAGGCGGCGTACCGGCGAAGCACGAGGTGTATTTCTCGATCTCGGATTCCACCGCGTTCCGCGCGCCGACCGTGACGCTCACGCACATGGGCGGCGTCGATATCGAGGAGCTCGAGAAGCAACACATCGCCAACGTGCCGTTCGAAGCGCTGACTGGCCTCAAAGCCTTTGTTGTCGCCAACGCGCTCTTCGATATCGGCGCGCCGAAGGAGATCATCTCGCCGCTGGTGCAGCACCTGCCGAAGCTGTGGGAACTTGTGCACCATTACGGGATGACCACGTTGGAGCTGAATCCGATCCGCATGTCGACCGGGCCGTGACGGCCGGCTCACGCCCGTTGCTTGCGATTTCAAGGGAGGCTTCGATCGCGACGATCCGCGCTGGCAGCGCCTCGACCTGCCGGACAGCCTGTTCACTGCCGACACGTCCGAGTTCGAGCTGGAGGTGAACCAGCTCCGCACGCATCAGGGCCAGTCCGACGTCTTCGTCATCAATGAGAACGGCACCATCCTCGCCCCTACATTCGGCGGCGGCGCCAATTCGCTGGTCACCGAGGTGCTTGGCGAAGCGGCGATCATCTCGTCGGATTTCGGCGGCAACCCACCTTACGAGAAGATGAAGGAGGTGGCGCGCATCTGCTTCAAGCACTGGCTCGCGCAGACCAACGTGCTTGTTCATCATCGGCGGCAAATCCAACAACACCGATATCTTCGAGACCTTCCGCGCCATGGGCGATGCGCTGCGCGAGTATTTCAGCACGCCATGGCCCGACACCGCTATTCGTCGTCGTTGGCCGCGGCGGCCCCAATCTGGTGCGCGGCATGGGCGCGCTCGCTGAAGCCTGCGACAATCTCGGTCTGCCGTATCGCTTCTTCGGCTTCGACAGCGCGATTTCGGAGGTCGTCAACTACGCCAAGCAGGTTGACGAGTGGATGCGGGGCGGCGGCCGCGCCACGATCGCCGCCAGCCTCGGCATCAAGCAAGCCGCCTGAGACAACCGTCAGAACTCGGGGGAGCGATTCGGATGTTCAAAAAGGGTATCGAAGGGTTCCCCTACTATCTCGGCGTCCGCTCGCTCGCCGAACTCGCCACCCGAGCGGACCGCGTTGCCGTCCTGAATATCCTTGGCGGCGAGTCTCGCCAGGTCACGCCTGTCAGCCACGCCTTCTCCGGTGGCAATGTCGTGTTCGGCACTTCGCCGGGCCGTCGCGGCCAGGTTCTTGCCACGCCGGCCGGCAACATTCCCGTCTATAACAGTGTGCGCGAAGGCATCGACGACGGCCACAGCTTCGATACCGGTGTCGTCTATCTGCCGCCCTCCGGCGTGCGCGACGGCGTGGCCGAGCTCGCCCGCGTCAACCCCGACCTCAAGAAGATCGTAATCATCACCGAGAAGATCGCGGTTCACGATGCGCGTGAGATCCGCGCCATCGGTCAGGCCAACGGCATCGATATCCTCGGCGCCAACTGCCTGGGCGTTGCCGATTCCTGGAACCGCGTGCGGATCGGTGGCGCGCTCGGCGGCGACCACCCCGAGGAGGCGCTGATCAAGGGCTCGATCGCCATCTGCTCGAATTCAGGCGGCTTCACCACGACCATTGCCCAATACCTCGGCACCGAAGGGTGGGGCACCACCACGCTGGTTTCGTCCGGCAAGGACGTCTATATCCATTATGCCGCGCCTGACTTCGCCTATGGGTTCAACAACGATCCGCGGTCCAAGGCGGCCGTTCTCTATTGCGAACCAGGCGGCTACTACGAACGCGGCCTTGATGTCCGCAAGCCGGTGGTCGCATGTGTTGTCGGGCGCTGGAAGTCCCGCCTGACTCGTGCCGTCGGCCATGCTGGCGCGATAGCGGGCTTGGGCGACAAGGCCGAGGACAAAGAACGCTGGTTCATGGAGTCCTTCGGCGTGGACGGCATCTTCACGCCGGAACACCCTGATGTTCTCCGCCAAGGGCGCGGTCGTCACTAACATCGCCCATATTCCCGCCGCCCTCACCGCGGTGATGCAGCAGAACGGCATCGCCCCCGGATTTCGCGCCCGCGCGGCACGCTGGCCCTGAAGCCATGGATCGCCAATGACCAGGGCCTGAAGCTTCCTGCCGCATATCGCGCTGCCCACCGTCGAAGCGCTGGAGCCGTACAACGAGCAGATCGCCGCCCTGTCTCGGCACATCGGCGCGGTTATCCCCCGCCAGAACATGAAGGACGCATCCGGTGCCTCGGTGATGGACCCGGCCACCCAGGTCACCAGCGTGCACGGACATTCCGTCCTCGATCTGGCGCTCGAGCCGCTGGAGGCGAATTTCGCACTGCCGCTGGTGCATGAGATCGCCGGCCCGAACGACCGTGCGATGCTCGACATTGCAGTCGCCGCCGAGATCAATCTCGTCGGCGATGCCGCGCTGGCCGCGGCCGATGCCGCCCGCGAGGCGGGCAATTCGCCGAATACAGTGATGGCGGCCGCCGCCGCCATCATCGGCCCCAAGCGCGTCGAACGGGCGCTGGCTTGCACGAAGGCGCTGATCGATCTGTTCGCCCACTCCGGGCTCATCAACGCGCACGATGAAAACTTCGACACCGCGAAGATCCTCATCGACGAACGCGCGCAGGTATTTCTGGCCACCGAAGCTGACGCCGAAGACCCGCGGCCCGACGCCATGCTTGCCGCCGTGCGCGCCCGCGGAGGGCGTTCGGTGTTTCTGAAGTTCCTCGCCGGCCTTAATCAACGCGTCTCGCGCGACGCTATTCTGGCTGCTATCGCCACCACGATCGCCTGGGGTCCCTTGATGCGGAAACGCATCTCGCGTCTGACCGCGGAGACTCTGCCGTGGTACCTGCGTCTCTATGGCGTTATGATAGGTGCATCCATCCCCGGCCACCATCATCAGCATGGCAGCCTATGCGGCGTCTCTAGCGCGAGGAACGCTTCAACCTTTGGACAATGGCCGATTTCCTGTACCTTGCCCTGATCGGCAAGAAGCCCACCAGCAATACCGAGGCACGGCCGCTGCAGATCCTGATCGGCCTTTTGATCTCCAACGGCCCCGGCTCGATCACGTCGCTCGGCGCCAAAGGTGCCGTCTCGGCCGACGGGCCGCAGACCCCCAGCCGTGTGCAGATCAACAAGGCCATGGTCGGGTTCCTCAGTCACAGCGGATACAGCCACGGCGGCAACGGCTTTGAAGGCATGGCCTTTCTGCTCGAACGTTTCCGCGGCATCGATCTCGCCGACCCGACGGATCCGGCCCATGGCATCGATCTCAAAGCCATGGCGAAGCAATTTGCCGAAACCTATCGCGAGGAAAAGACCCGCTTACGGGAGGAGGGCTCTGAGCTGCGCGCGCTACCGGGCGTGCATCACCCGGTGTTCAAAGGCAAGCCAGTCAACTACGATCCGCGTGAACGTTTCATCGCGGAATTCATGACCAAACGCGGGGACTATAACATTTTCCACGCGTTCTACCGAGAGCTCGTCCAGGCGCTGTACGACAGCGGGGCGTCGCCGTACGTGTTCTGCGTCAATGTGGATGCGATCATTGCCGCCCTGCTGCTCGCGCTGGTGTGGAAGGATTTCCGGGAAGGCCGGCTCAGCGAGCGGGACCTCGAGACCGCCGCCTTCAATGTCTTCCTCTACGGTCGCATGATCGGCGCCGCTGCTGAGATTGACGATCATCTCAATCGAGGACGCAACATGGACATGCGCACGCCGCAGGAGCAGTGCCGCTTCGTCATGTGAGGAGCCGCGCGTCTCTGACCATTGACCGCGATAAACTCTCTACTCAACTCGAGCGACTCTGGTAAGGACGCGGATCGAGGTGGCTTGCCGGGGTTAGAGCGGGGCAGCGCCAGGCGGAGGAGTGCATGACGGGCAGACTTGCGGCTACACTTCTGGTGATCTGCATACTCGTCGCCAAGATCGCTGCAGCGCAGTCGGTTCCTCCTGGCATGACCCCTGCCGAGGCCGCCGCCTGGAGCGCAATCACCGCCGGCAAGGCCGCAAATTTCAATGCAATGTGCGGCAAGATCGGTCCCGAGCATGTGGAACCCGCTGACCCCTGCCGCACGATCGGACACGGTTTCCTCGAAACCATTCTGACCGAGACACCCTTCTCCTCCCAAATTCCACGCGAGGGAGTGCACATCGAGGGTGCATTCATTCGCGGCCCAGTCGATCTCTCCAACGGTAAAATCGGTTCGGAAGTGGCCCTCGTCGACAGCGTCCTCCCGGGCGGCCTGAACCTCGATCGCGCCACGATCGATCCGCTGCTTAACCTCAATAGATCCACGATCGGTTTCCTGCGCGGTGAGCGGGTCTCGATTGTCGACAATCTGTGGGTGCGCGACGCCACTGTCACCGGACCGGTCAATCTCCTCAACGCTAAGCTCGGCAACCAGATAGCCTTCGACGATAGCCGGTTCGCCGACGCGGTGACGCTCGGCGGTGCTTCACTCGGTGGGGATCTGGTGCTCTCCGGCGCGCAATTCTCCCGCATCCTCCGATTGGAGGGCACGCGTATCGGCGGCTCCGTCAGCCTGTTGGGTGCGCAGCTGGCAGAGGCGCTCTTGCTCGAGCGGGCGCAGATCGAGGGCGACGTCCGCCTCAGCGCCGGAACCTTTGAGGGCCCTGTTTCACTCGCGCGCGCAAATGTCCGCGGCGACCTGATACTGGGCATGATGCCTGAGGCCCTCGGCCAGAAGCGCGTGCCAGCGGCTCACTTTCTCCGTGCCGTGGTGCTGGACCGCACCATTGTTGCCGGCAACATGGATATTCGCCAGACCGCGTTCGACCTTGGGATCGAGTCGCCGTCCTTGCATGTCGGCGGTACCCTCGATGCGAGCGATGCCTCATTTGCCGGACCGTGGGTGCTCAGTGGTGCCACGCTCGACGGCACGCTCAATCTGTTCGGCGTCAAACTGAGCAGTCTCAATCTTGGCGGCGCGTCCGTCGGAGAGCTCGCGCTCGGAGCGCCAGGCCGCACTCCTCCGCATTGGACGGATGCCGGCACGGAGGTCGCGCTGTCGCTCCGCAACGCGCACGTGGGCACGCTACAGGACACGATTGGGGCGTGGCCACGAGAGATCAACCTCATCGGCTTCACCTATGACAGGCTGGCCGGGCTCGGCGGTCGCGCGACCGCCGGCGAATTACAGCCTCGTTCGGACGAGTGGTGGAAGGAATGGCTCGCCCGTGATCCGGTCTATAGTCCCCAGCCTTACCGGCAGCTTGCGAGCGTCCTGGCGTTGGGAGGCGAGAACGATACCGCGGACGCCGTGCGTCTGGCTGACCGGCAGCGCGCGCGTGCCGAAGCCTGGCAGCATCACCAATGGACCAATTGGGCATTGCTGACTGTGCTGGAATTCACCGTGGGCTACGGCATCGGGAGTGCCGCGTTCCGCGTGGTGTATTGGGTGGTCGGCCTCGCGCTGCTGGGCGGTCTCGTCCTGTGGTTGGCGCCGAGTGCGCGCCGCAAGGGTGGCTTCTGGTGCATCGGGGCAAGTCTGAGCCGGCTCTTGCCGGTCATCGAGCTGAATCCGGAATTCACCGAGTTCTTCAACGACCCCAACCGCGAACGCCTGCGCGGTTGGCAGCTTATTTTCTTCGCCGTGCTTGGCATCCTTGGCGCGCTTCTGGGCTCGGTTCTGGTAGCTGCGATCTCCGGTTTGACCCAGGCGTCCTGATTCCGTCAGCAGGATGCACCCGGGTCATGGATAGTTTCGACTACATCATCGTCGGTGCCGGATCGGCAGGCTGCGTACTGGCGAACCGGCTGACCGAAGACGGCCGCTACACAGTGCTGCTTCTGGAATATGGTGGCAACGACAACTCGCTCTTCATCCACATGCCGGCAGCACTATCTATCCCCATGAACAAGCCGCGGTACAACTGGTTCTATGAAACCGAGCCGGAGCCAAATCTGAAGCATCGACGCCTGCATACGCCACGCGGCAAGGTCCTGGGAGGCTCCTCGTCGATCAACGGTCTCGTCTACGTGCGCGGCAATCCGCTCGACTTCGAGACCTGGAAACAAGAGGGCGCCTTTGGTTGGGGGTGGGCTGATGTCCTGCCGTATTTCCGCCGCGCGGAGACGCGCGCCGAAGGCGGCGATGCTTACCGCGGCGATAGCGGCCCACTGCAAACCAGTTATGGATCCGTGCAGAATCCGCTCTATAGGGCGTGGATTGAGGCGGGGAAACAGGCGGGTTATCCGGATACGACCGATTGCAACGGATTTCAGCAGGAGGGCTTCGGCCGCATGGACATGACCGTGCATCGCGGCCGCCGATGCAGCACTGCGGTCGCTTATCTGAAACCAGCAATGAGACGGACCAACCTGGACGTGCGCACGCACGCTCTGGTCGTTAAGGTGGAGCTTGAGGGACACCGCGCGGTCCGTGTTCGCTATCTCGTCGGTGGCGATGACGTTGTTGTCCAGGCGCGGCGAGAGATCATTCTGGCTGGCGGTCCCATCAACTCGCCGCAGCTCCTGAAACTTTCCGGCATCGGCCCCGCGGATGAACTACAGCACCAGGGGATTCCGGTCCTCCACCATCGGCCGGGGGTCGGTGAGAACCTGCAAGACCATCTGGAGTTCTATTTCCAAATCGCATGCCTTCAGCCGGTCACGCTCTATCCGGCGACCAAGCCAGTGGCGAAGGCACTCATCGGCCTGCGCTGGCTGTTATTCCATGATGGACCCGGCGCGACGAACCATTTCGAGAGCTGCGCCTTCATCCGCTCGCGCCCCGGCATTCGGTGGCCGGACATCCAGTACCATTTTCTTCCGCTCGCTATTAGCTACGATGGAAGGACGACCGTGCGAGGCCATGGCTTCCAGGCGCATGTCGGTCCAATGCGATCGAAAAGCCGCGGGTGGGTGCGGCTTACCTCGCCCGATCCTCGGCAGAAGCCCAAGATCCAGTTCAACTATATGAGCCACCCGGACGACTGGCAGGACATGCGCGCCTGCGTGAGACTTACGCGTGAGATCTTCGCCCAGCCCGCCTTCGCGCCATTTGCCGGCGAGGAAATCCAGCCAGGCAAACATGTCACCATAGATCCTGCGATCGATGAATTCATCAGGGACAAGGTCGAGAGCGCGTATCATCCTTGCGGAACATGCTGTATGGGCCGCGTCGATGACCCGATGGCGGTCGTGGATGCAGATGCGCGCGTGATTGGGCTGCAGGGCCTACGCGTAGTCGATTCATCGATCATGCCGTTGATAACGACCGGAAATCTGAATGCACCCACAATCATGATTGGCGAGAAGGCGGCCGATCACATTCTCGATCGTCCGAGGCTTCCGCCTTCCAATCAGCCGTGCTACATGGCCCCAAATTGGGAGACGACTCAGAGATAGTGGTGGTATCAGCTAGCGGTGGTAACCGTCCGCCCGGCAAGCAGATTGTCGAGCCAATCAGGATCCATCTCGGGAACCGAAGACAGGAGCAGCTCGGTGTACGCTTCATGCGGAGGTGCCAGCACCCGGGACTTCGGCCCGCTCTGCACGACACGCCCGCGATGCATGACTACAATTTCGTCCGCTATCGCCTTCACTGTCGCCAGGTCATGCGTAATATAGAGATATGATACATTGAGCTCCTTCTGAAGCCGCAAGAGCAGCTTCAAAATCTCCTCGGCCACAAGCTGGTCGAGCGCCGACGTTACCTCATCGCAGATAATTAGATCCGGCTCTGCAGCAAGTGCCCGTGCGATCGAGACACGCTGCTTCTGGCCGCCGGACAGCTCGCTTGGCAGGCGGTTTATCAATCCTTCGTCGAGTTCAGTCATGCGCAGCAACTCGATCGTCCGACGCCGTCGCGTCGTCCCGCGCAGCCCGAGGTGATGCTGGAGCTGTCGCCCTATAATGTCGCCGACGCGGCGGCGTGGATTGAGGGCCGTGTCCGGCATTTGGTAAATCATCTGAATGCGCCGCAGCAATGTCCGGTCGCGGTCGCGGAGGCGCGGTGCCAACCGCTTCCCGTCGTAAACGATGGTACCGGCAACCGGCGGCAGCAGGCCGGTGATGGCACGCGCCAGCGTCGATTTACCGGACCCCGATTCGCCCACCACCGCGACGGTGCGTCCGCGCGGCACCTGCACGCTGACACGATGCAGCACCTCAATCGCGCCATAGCTTGCATCGACCGCATCCACGCGCAGCAACACATCCTCGCCTGGCTGCTCGTCCTTGCGCAGCGATCGTACGGCCCACAGTGACTTCGTGTACGCCATGCGCGGGTTGGCAAGCATATCGCGCGTCGGCGCCTCCTCGACGAGAGCGCCGTAGCGCAACACCATCACGCGGTCGGCCATCTGCGCGACCACGGCGAGATCATGCGAGATATAAATAGCGGCGGTGTCGAGCTGACGCACGAGATCTTTGATCGCGGCCAGCACCTCGATCTGCGTCGTTACGTCAAGCGCAGTCGTCGGCTCGTCGAAGATGATCATGTCGGGACGACACGACATGGCCATCGCCGTCATGGCCCGCTGCAATTGCCCCCCCGACACCTGGTGCGGATAGCGGCGTCCGAACTGCTCGGCGTCGGGAAGCCGCAGCCGATGAAACAGGTCGATGATACTACGTTGTGCCCGGCTCGCATCGGACAAACGATGCACGACCGGCGCTTCGACGCATTGCTCGATCAGCCGGTGCGCCGGATTGAATGCCGCGGCTGCAGATTGCGCCACATAAGCCATGCGGGTACCCCACAGGGTACGCCGTGCCAACTCCGGGAGCCGGAGCACATCAGTTCCGTCGAACAAGATCGCCCCGGCGGTGATACGGCAGCCGGGCCGCGTATAGCCCATTGCGGCAAGCCCAATCGTCGACTTACCGGCACCCGACTCGCCGATCAGGCCCAGCACCTCGCCCCGGTGCAGCACGAGGTCAATGCCCTTGACGATCTCGTGCCAATCGTCGCCGCTCTGCCCTGCGATGCGCAGGCCATGAATCTCCAGCAGCGGCTTGTCCCTGTTCACTCCCGCAGCCCGCTCGTCATGTGCAGGAACCAATCGACCACGAAGTTGACGCCGACGGTGAGCAAAGCAATCGCGCCGGCTGGCAGTAGCGGCGTGATGTCACCATAGGTGATCAGGCTGGCATTTTCCCGCACCATCGAGCCCCAGTCCGCGGCGGGCGGCTGGATACCAAGGCCAAGGAAAGACAGCGCGGCAATCGTCAGGAACACGAAGCAGAACCGCAGGCCAAATTCAGCCACCAGCGGAGAAAGGATGTTCGGCAGCACCTCGCGCGTCATGATCCACAGCAGCCGCTCGCCCTGCAGCCGTGCGGACTCCACGAAATCCAACACGACAACATTCATGGCGACGGCTCGCGTCAGCCGGAAGACGCGCGTCGAATCGAGAACCGCAATGATCAGCACCAGGTTGAGCACAGAGGTGCCGACGATCGACAGCAGCATCAGGGCGAAGATCAACTGCGGGATCGCCATCAGGATGTCCACCGCGCGGGCCAGCAGGAGATCGGTCCAGCTGCCCAGTGTGGCCGCCACAAGGCCACACATTCCGCCGAGCAGAAAGGAGATGCAGGTGGTGGTGAGCGCGATGCCCACAGTATTGCGCGCGCCAAAAATAAGTCGCGAGAACATGTCGCGGCCGAGCTGGTCGGTACCGAGGAGGAACTGATGGCCCCAAGGCTCATACGCGCCGCCGACCACCTGCGCTTGCCCGTAGGGTGCAATCAGGGGGGCGAAAATGGCGACAACAGCGTACGTGATGATCACCAACAGACCGAACCACGCGCTCGGCGGCGCATGCCGCAGCCCCCGCCAAGCAGCACGCAGCGGGGTGAGACGAAGCGCCGCAACCTCGATATGCGTCGCCGCAGAGAGGACCGCAGCCTCCGGGTCCGCCAGTGCCGTGTACTCGTCGGGAACTGGTACTCATCGCGGGTGCAGCAGCCGCGGGTTGGTGATAATCGCGATGATATCCGCCAGCAAGTTGAGCCCGATATAGGTCGCCGCGAAAATCAGCGCGCAGGCCTGCACGACAGGGATGTCACGCGCGGACACCGAATCCACCATGAGCTGGCCGATCCCCGGATAAACGAACACCACCTCCACAACGACCACACCGACGATCAAATAGGCAAGGTTGATCGCCACCACCGTAGCGATCGGCGCCCACGCATTAGGCAGCACGTGATGGTAAATGACCCGCGCCGGCGACATCCCCTTCAGGCGAGCGGTTTCGACATACGAGCTTGACAACAAATTGATGATCGCCGCACGCGTCTGGCGCATCATGTGTGCGAAAATCACCAGGACCAATGTCAACGCCGGCAATACGGTTCGAGCCACGCGCTCTCCAAACGGTGTATCTGGCGAAACGGCAGCAAGCGTATCGAACAGGGGCCAACGCACCGCGAGGAGCAGCATCAGGATATAGGCGACAAAGAACTCCGGGACCGAGATCCAGGTCAGCGTCACCAGATTGATAAGGCGGTCGAACACGCCGTTCCGATACAGCGCTGCCAGCATGCCGGTCAGCAGCGAGAGCGGGACCGCTATCACCGCGGCGAACGACGCAAGGAAGAGTGTGTTCGCCAGTCGCGGTGCGATCAGCGAAACGACGGTACGCGCATGACCGCCGCCGAGACTGCCGGCGCTCGAGAACGAATTGCCGAAATTGCCGTGGAGAACCCCGCCGACCCAAAGCAGATAGCGTAGGACAGGCGGGTTATCGAGCCCGATCTGGTGGTCGAAGGCCGCGACGGTCTGCGGCGTGGCGGCCTGGCCCAGAATCGCGGTGGCGAAATCCCCCGGCAGCGTGGTGACAGCGGAAAAGATGATGATCGAGACTGCGAGCAGCGTCAGCAGCCCAAGCCCCAGGCGTTGTACTACTGTCCTTAGGACCGGGCTCATGCCGCCCACGCCAATATCCGATCGCGGAGAAGCGTGAATCGGCCACCACGCTTCGGATACTTACACAGGAAGCAGCGTATCGAATTTCCTTGAAAATCGATACGAGCAGTAGTCATGCAAACCACCATCGCTCAGCAATCCTGAGACCATCAGCCTCCCAGTTCGCCGCGATAGGGCCATGTGTGAGTTTCTTCGAGTTGCCATCCACATAATTGTTGAATACGATGACGATCACTCCGCCATCGTCGTGAATAAGCTGCTGCATTTCGGCGTACATGGCGGCCCGCTTCTTTTCGTCCGTCTCGCCGCGCGCTTGCACCAACAGCTCGTTGAACTGCGGGTTGGCCCACTTCGTCTCGTTCCACGCGGCACCCTTCGCGTACACCACCGTGAACAGCCAGTCGCACGTCGGCCGGCCGCCCCAGTAGCCGGCAATCCATGGCTTCTTGAGCCACACATTATCCCAGTAACCGTCGTTCGGCTCACGGACAACGTTGATGTCGATACCTGCCGCCTTCGCCTGCTGTTGATACAGGACTGCCGCGTCCACTGCCCCGTTGAAGGCTGCCTCGGCGGCGGAAAGATTGACCTTCAGGTTCGGCATGCCGGCCTTGTTCAGGTAGAACTTGGCTTTCTCCGGGTCGTACGTGTATTTGGGCTTGGGATCGATCGCGAACTTCACAGATGGCGCGATCGGGTTGTCATTGCCAGGGATAGCGTGGCCCAGAAATACTTTCTGCGTGATCTCTTCCCGGTTGATGGCCCATTTCAGCGCGGTGCGAACGTCCACGTTGTCGAACGGCGGAACCGTAACATCCATCGGGAACACGTAGTGCCCATAGCCCGTCACTTCGGTCTTTTCGAGCCTGGGATTGCGGAGCAGCAGATTCAGCGTCTTCAGGTCGGCCCGTGAGATCCACTCGACTTCACCGGTGTTGAGCGCATTGCTGCGCGCCGTCAGGTCGGCGATCGTGAGGAACTCCACGGCATCGAAATACGGTTTGCCCTCCTTATGGTAGTTGGCGAACCGCTTCATTTTGACGCTTACGCCGGGCTGATAAGACCCGAGCACGAACGGTCCCGTCCGCACGCCCGATCGCCAGTCAGCGGTTCCATCCGGATTCCTCGGCATGATCGGAATGTGATAGTCGCTGGCAATATAAGGGAAATCAGCGTTCGCACCCTCCAATGTAAAGATGACCGTGTCCTTGCCGTCCGCCTTGATATCTGTGATCGGCTGCAACACTGTTTTCACAGCCGACTTGGAATTAGGTCCCATGTGATAGCGGAACGACGCAATGACATCCTCGGGAGTGAGATCCTTGCCATTGTGGAAGGTCACCCCCTTCCGCAGCTTGAAGACCCACGTCTTGGCGCCATCGGCCGGCTCCATGCTCTCGCAGAGATCAGCCGTGATATTGCCCTTGTAATCCACCTCGGTCAGGCTATTCGACATCGAGCCCCAGAACGGAACCTGGGTGCCCATGTCCGGATAACCGGCGGGATCCATCGTGTCGGTGGTTGCACCGTGCGCCAGCCCAAATCGGGCGTTGCCCCCCCTCTTCGGCGTTTGCGCCACCCCCGCCGTGGTCAGCAAGCTTGTCGCAAGCGCGGTGCTAAGTCCGAGCGCCGCGCTCCGGCCCATGAACTCACGCCGGGAAATCCGGCCCTGCTTGATCTCCTGGGTCCAGTATTCCAGCTCGGTCATTTTTCGCCCCCCCTTGGTTTTGCAGGCCAAATCCAGTCTAGCATGCCAGCATGGCGATGCCGACTGAAATCCGCGACGCTGTCGGTAGCACACGATATGTCCGGTTTAGGTAGCACACGATCTGTCCGGTGATGATGGGCTCCTTTGGAGGAGCCCTGAATGCGCCGGTCGGAAGCCCTTCAGGGTGTGCGAGTGATCAAGTTCCGGAGCGTGCTGGACGGGTATGAATTGAGCGAACTCAACCAGTGCGAAGCGGCGGAGCTGCTTGGGATCAGCGAGCGGACATTCCGTCGTTGGCAACAGCGCTACGAAGAAGCCGGCGAGGCCGGTCTGCTGGACCGGCGGCTTGGCCGGGCGTCCGGGAAGCGGGTTCCGGTCGATCGGGAGGAGGAGGTCGAGCGGCTGTATCGTACGCGTTACAGCGGGTTCACGGCGAAGCACTTTCACGAGCACCTGGTGCGCCGCCACGGTTTCCGCTGGGGCTACACGTGGACGAAGGCGTACCTGCAATCGAAGGGGCTTCTGGAGCGCGCCCCGCGGCGCGGCGCACACCGGCGCAAGCGGCCGCGACGGCCGTTGCCTGGGATGATGCTTCATCAGGACGGGTCGCGCCATGAATGGCTGGCGGGGCGGGAGGCGCTGGACCTGATCGTGACGATGGACGACGCGACGAACGTGATCTACTCGGCGTTTTTGGTAGCGGAGGAAGGCACGGAATCGACGTTCCAGGCTCTGCTGGAGGTGTTTGGCGCGCATGGCCTGGCACTGAGCCTGTATACGGATCGGGGCAGCCACTACTTCGTGACGCCCGAGGCTGGCGGCCCGGTTGACCGGAAGCGGCTGACGCAGGTTGGGCGGGCGCTGGCGCATTTGGGCGTGGAGCACATTGCGGCCTACTCACCGCAGGCCCGTGGTCGTTCGGAGCGGCTGTTTCAGACGTTACAGGACCGCCTGATCAAGGAGCTGGCGCTGGCTGGGATCACGACGGTTGCGGAGGCCAACCGGTTCATTCGGGATTGCTACCTGCCGGCGCATCACGCCCAGTTTGCGGTGAAGGCGGAGCAGGAGGGATCGGCTTTCGTCGCAGTTGCTGGTGTCGATCTGCGGGAAATTCTGTGTATCCAGGAGGAGCGCCAGGTGGACCGCGACAACACGGTTTCGTGGCGACGGATGAAGCTGCAAATTCCACCCTCGCCGCTGCGTGCTCATTTCGTGAAGGCACGGGTGAAGGTGCGGCAATATCACGACGGGAGCCACGCGGTGTTCCACGGCCCGCGCTGCCTGGGACGCTATGACGCGCAGGGGGCGCTGCGGATGGCGGCGTTGGACGCGGCGGCATGATCTCGCTTGGGTCCGGCTCGCCTGTGGATTTGTGGACAACGGAAGAGCGTTGCCCACAACTCCACAGGCGCATCAGCAAAAGAAGGAAATTGATTCATGGTTTGAAGAAGACAGTGGGGGCGTACCGTGCCCCGTCGCCAGCCGTTCTGTCCCTGCTCTTGCGAACAGACCGGAAACAAGCGGACAACTGATGTGCTACATAAACCGGACAACATAATTAGCTATCGACACTGAAATCCGCGACGCCCACCTCGGTCAAGTCGGCCACGGAATCTGGCGTGTGACAACTGGCGGCCGGCGGTCCGGCCGCCAGACGCGGTAGCGCATACTGACGAGGATGCGGGTCCACGGCTCATGAAGATCAGGTGCATCGAGACCTTCTCGAACGAATATGTCGGCTTGGTGCGGGTGACGACCGAGACCGGGCTCGCCGGCTGGGGCCAAGTCGCCAATTATAATGCCGACATCACCTGCCTCGTGTTGCACCGGCAGATAGCCCCCTGGGCAATCGGGCACGATGCGCTGGACATCGAAAGCCTGGTGACAGCCATACCGGAACGCGAGCACAAGTTCCCAGGCTCATATCTGTTCCGCGCACTTGCCGGCCTGGATACAGCGTTGTGGGACCTTCGCGGCAAACTTGAAGGAAAGACAGTCTGCGAGCTTCTGGGCGGGCGCCCGCGCTGGATGCCCGTTTACGCATCCAGCATGCGGCGCGACATTACGCCAGAGGCCGAGGCCGAGCGTCTGGTTCGCCTCCGCGACACGCACGGCTATAACGCGTTCAAGTTCCGCATCGGCAAGGAGTGCGGGCACGACGAGGACGAATGGCCCGGACGCACCGAGACAATCGTGCCGCTGACGCGCGCGGCGATGGGGCCGGACATCAAGCTGCTGGTCGATGCCAATAGTTGCTACACGCCGCGAAAGGCCATCGAGGTCGGCCGGATGCTGGAGGCAAACGGCATCCAACATTTCGAGGAGCCATGCCCTTATTGGGAGCTGGAGTGGACCAAACAGGTCTCGGACGCCCTCGCCATCGACGTCACGGGCGGCGAGCAGGACTGCGACCTGGTGACCTGGCGGCGCATGATCGAGATGCGGGCGGTCGATGTCGTGCAGCCGGACGTGTGCTATCTCGGCGGCATCTGCCGCACGCTGAAGGTCGCCAAAATGGCCGAGGCAGCGGGGCTGCCGGTGACCCCGCATTCCGCCAATCTGTCGCTCGTCACGGCGTTCACGCTCCATCTGATGGGCGCCCTGCCGAACGCCGGCCCGTACGTCGAGTTCTCGATCGAAGGCCGCGACTATTATCCCTGGCAGGACGGGCTGTTCTCCCCGGCACTCCAGGTTGAAAACGGCCAGGTGCGCATTCCCGATGGGCCGGGGTGGGGCATCGAGGTCAACGCGGATTGGCTCGCCGGCGCGGCGTACCAGACAAGCGGCAGCAGATAGTCATCGCCGGTAGTGCCGGGCTTGTCAGCTTCTATCGTTTGCCCTTATGGTAGTGGACTTCCCCCAGTAAAAGGGCTTCGGTGCAATGCGCGCGGAATCCGACCTGCAGATGACAATCCCTGCCTCGTGGTACTGCGATCCGGCTTTGTTCGCGCGCGAAAGATCGCAGATTTTCACCCGCAACTGGTCGCTGTTCACCTGGTCGGAACGGATCGCAGGGCCCGGCAGCTATGTTGCCGGAGTTTGCGCCGGGTTCCCGGTATTCGTGATCCGGGGAGAGGATGGCCTTGCGCGCGGATTCCACAATGTTTGCCGGCACCGCGCCGCCACCCTGTTCGGAACCGAAAGCGGCACCTGCGGGCGATATATCGTATGCCCATGTCATAGCTGGAGCTATGACCATGCCGGCCGCCTGGAGCGCGCCCCGGAGTTCGGCGCCGACCTCAACTCCGAAGACTGGAGCCTCCATCCGATCGAGGTCGAGGAATGGCGCGGCCTGGTGTTCGTGCGCATCCGTCCAGGCGGACCCAGCCTGCGCCAATGACTCGGCCCTATCGACACAATGGCAGCCGATTACCCGCTGGAAACCCAGCACCACTTCTCCAGCCTCTTCCGCGACGAGGATGTAGACTGGAAAGTCTATGGCGAGAATTATCTCGAATGCTACCATTGCCGGGTGATGCACCCCGGCCTCTGCGCTTCGATGGACGTAAAGCAATACAAGATCGATGTTTACCGCGACCAGTGGTTCTTCCACCTGCATGCGCCACGCCGCGAAGGAGGCCTGACCCGTGGCCTCTATTTCTATCGTTTCCCCTATTTGATGATGAGCTTCTACGATTGGGGCAGCTCCCTCGCGACGGTCGAGCCGCTCGGCCCAGGCCGCATACGTCATATCAACTGGTACATGTTCCAGGACATCTCCCCGGAGCGGGCTGAGGCAAACAGACAATCCGCCGAATGGTCGGCGCAGATTGTCACCGAGGACTTCAGCATCATCCGTGGTGTGCAATGCAATCTCGAAGCCGGCGTGCACGGGCAGGGCCCGATCTCGCCACGCCACGAACATGCTGTACTCGCATTCCAGCAGATGATCCGCGACAGCTTGGAAACGCCGCCGCTTCGTGCCGCCGCCGAATAACGCGTCGGTCGTCCGCGCTATGACCACGCGCTACGACGCTATCATCATCGGCGCCGGCCACAATGGCCTGGTATGTGCTGCCTACCTCGCCCGCAGCGGCCTCAAACCGCTGGTGCTGGAACGGCGGGACATCGTTGGCGGCGCGGCTGTCACCGAGGAGATTGCACCCGGTTTCCGCGCCTCGATCTTCTCATATCTGATGAGCCTGCTGCATCCCCGCATCATGGCCGAGCTCGAGCTGAAGAAGCATGGACTGGAGATCATGCCGTGCTCCGACATGCTGTCGCCGCTCGATGACGACGACTATATCGTCTTCTCCGATAACGTTGCGCGCACGCAGGCAAGTTTTGCGCGCTTCAGTCAGAAGGACGCGGCGATATATCCGACGTTCGACCGATTTCTGACCGAAACGGCCGATGTGTTCCGTCGTCTGCTCTGGGAAACGCCGTTCGATCCGACGAAGCGCGATTGGCGCACCGCAAAACAGGCACTCGGTTTCCTGCGGCGAAATCGTCGGTACGGCGACAGGGTGTTCCGCCTGATCGACATCCTCACGATGTCAGCCTACGACTTTCTCTCCGAATGGTTCGAGGACGACCGCATCAAGGCCGTCCTTGCCTATTATGCGTCGATCGGCACTTTCGCCGGCCCGAAAACGCCAGGCTCGGCCTATGTCATCATGCATCACGTGATGGGCGAGAACGCCGGAGCCGGCGGCTGGGGTTTCATCAAGGGCGGCATGGGCGCCATCACGCAGGCACTCGCTGACTACGGCCGTGGCAAGGGCGTGACAATCAAAACCGGCAGCCCGATCGCCCGCGTCAAGATCAGCAACGGGCGGGCCACCGGAATCGTCACGGCCGCCGGAGAGGAGTTCGACGCCGGCGTAGTGATCTCGAACGCCAATGCCAAGCTTCTTTATCTCGATATGGTCGGCGCCGAACACCTGCCCGAAGAGGTGGTCCGCGAGGTTTCGAATTATCGGACATTCTCGACCGCGTTCAAGATGAATATCGCCTGCGAGCGACCGCCCCAGTATCGCTGCATGCAACGAGCGCTCAACGATCAAGCGCTCGGAATGTGGACATATCCGACCTACGTCCACATCGCCCCGGACATTGACTTCCTCGAGCGCGCCTACGACGACGCGAAGGCCGGATGGTACTCTACCTTACCTTTCGTCACCTCCGTGGTCCCGACGATGGTGGATGACACGCTCGCGCCGCCCGGTAAGCACGTCGTCAACATGTTTGGCGGCCACGCACCCTATCGCCTGCGCAACGGCGACTGGGCGACGGAAAAGCCCCGATTCCAGCAAAACGTTATGAACACCGTCGAGCGTTTCGCCCCAGGCTTCTCCGGCGACATCATAGCCGCCCAGGTGCTGATACCCGAAGACATCGAGAAAATCGTCGCTTTGCCGCAAGGCCACATCTTCCACGGCGAGCTATCACTCGATCAGCTCTTCTTCAAGCGTCCGATCGCGCACTACGCGGATTATCGGACGCCAATCTCCGGCCTTTACATCTGCGGGAGTTCGATGCACCCCGGCGGCGGCGTCTCCGGTATTCCCGGCTACAACGCCGCCCGCGAGGTGCTACGGGACCTGCGGCGCTCATCCGGCATGCGCTACGCCGACCCGCGATAACTGATGAGCGCCGGGCGCCAGCCAAACCTGCTGATCCTGATGGCGGATCAGATGACGCCATTCGCCCTGCCGGCTTATGGCCACAGGCTGGTGCGCGCACCGTTCATCTCCAGGCTGGCGGCGGAAGGCGTAGTCTTCGACGCGGCCTACTGCAACAGCCCGCTCTGTGCCCCCTCGCGCGCGGTGCTGATGTCCGGTCTGCTGCCCTCGGCAACCGGCACTTACGACAACGCCGCGCCATTGCCGTCGGATATTCCCACCTTCGCGCACCACCTGCGCGCGCTTGGATACCTGACCGTGCTCGCCGGTAAGATGCATTTCTGCGGCAGCGACCAGTTGCACGGGTTCGAAGAACGCCTCACGACCGACATATACCCGGCGGACTTTGCCTGGACGCCGGACTGGGACCATCCCGAGCTGCGTCCCAGTTGGTATCATAACATGTCATCGGTCATCGAGGCCGGGCCCTGCGTGCGCACCAACCAGCTCGACTTCGACGAGGAAGTCGTGTTCATCGCGGAGCGGCGCATCTACGACCTGGCGCGTAACCCGGACGGACGCCCGTTCTGCATGGTGGTATCGCTTACGCATCCGCATGACCCCTTCGCGGTCCCGCAGCGGTTCTGGGACTTATACGAGGACACCGCGATCGACCCGCCACGCTATGTCCCAGCCCCCGAAGCTCTCGACCCGCACAGCCGCCGCCTGCGCTTCGTCTGCGCGATGGACGAGACACCTGTGACCGAGGCACAGGTGCTACGCGCCCGCCGCGCCTATTACGGAGCGATCAGCTACGTTGACGAACAGTTCGCGCGCGTCGTCGCTACGCTGCAAAGCTGCGGCCTGGCAGCCCACACGATCATCATCCTGCTGTCCGATCACGGCGAGATGCTCGGCGAACACGGGCTCTGGTACAAGATGAGCTTTCGCGAAGGGGCCGCCCGCATTCCCCTGATCGTCCATGCACCCCGCCGCTTCTCGCCGCGGCGAGTTCCCCACGCCGTCTCGATAGTGGATTTGCTCGCGACGCTGGCGGACCTCAGCGGTGGAACTGAGCCGACTGCCCGCACGGACGGACGCAGTCTGGTGCCTCATTTGCGCGGCGAAGGCGGCCACGACGAGGTATTCGGCGAATACCTGGCCGAGGGTGTCCTGGCGCCAATGCTCATGATCCGCCGTGGCCGCTACAAATTCATCCACTCACCGGTCGATCCGGACCAACTGTTCGATCTTACCGACGATCCGAACGAGCTCGTCAACCTGACGGCTGAACCACGCTTCGCCCCCCTCGCCGCTGCGTTCCAGAGCGAGGTCCACCAAAGATGGAACGTAGCCGAACTGCGTCACAAGGTGCTGGAGAGTCAGCAGCGGCGCCGGCTCATCGACGCAGCGTTGCGTCGGGGACGCCTGCACGGATGGGACTGGCAGCCGCCCCGCGATGCGACCGGAGAGTATATCCGAAGTTACATGGATCTGGATGACCTGGAACGGAAAGCACGCTTGCCAAGGATCAACCCGGTCTAACGACCAGCAGCTATCAGGCCGCGTTGCGCAAGCCGCCTTTGACGTGGCGCGCGAACAGGTCGAACAGGAGCCGCGTCACCGGGCCTACCGCGCCATCGCCGACCGGCTTTCCGTCGATCCGCACGATCGGTCTGACGAACGTGGTCGCAGCGGTGATGAACGCCTCGCGCGCATCGGCCAGCTCGTCGCGGCTGAAAGCACGTTCAGCGAATTCGATGCCGTTCTCACGCATCAATGCAAGCAGTGCACCACGGGTGCAACCAGGCAGGATGCCATGGTCGAGATGGCGTGTGCGCAGCACGCCGGCCTGATCGACCATCCAGAAACTGGTGGCCGCGCCCTCGGTGACCATGCCGTTTCGATCGACCAGGATCGCCTCCAGCGCCCCCTGCTCGCGCGCCGCCTGGCGGGCGAGCACGTTCGGCGTCAGCGCCACCGTCTTGATATCGCAGCGCGCCCAGCGCTCGTCCGGCCATGTGATCGCTGTCGCTGTCCACGCCTCGACATCAGCCGGGTAAGGCGGGATTCGCCGGATCGTCATCACGATCGAGGGCGGTACCTGCTTAGACGGGAAGGCGTGGTCCCGCCGAGCCACGCCACGGGTGACCTGCATGTACAGCAGGCCCTCGCGCAAACGGTTGCGGTGTGCCAGCTCCAGCAGCACCTGGCGCAGCGCTGTCTGGCTCATCGGCTGCGGCAGACGCAGTTCGCGCAACGAGCGCTCCAGACGGCCCAGATGCCGATCCTCGTCGATCAGGCGTCCATCATAGAGGTGCACGACCTCGTACACGCCGTCGGCGAACTGATAGCCGCGGTCTTCGATGTTCACCGCCGCCTCACGCTGCGGCAGGTAGCGTCCGTTCACATAGGCGATGCGGGACATGCGGGCTTCCGGGTGGCTGTGAATCGGCGATCAGCGCGCCGAGGCGCTGATAGCCGATCTGCCACAGCCGGTCACCCTGGGATCAGGGTGGCTACGATGCTGCCGGCGGCGAGCGCGATGCACAGCAGGGTAAGCCGCAGCCCGCTGTGCCGGGAGGCTCGCCGCTCCTTGGGCGTGATGAACCAGTGGTCGTAATGCCAACCGTCACCGGGTTCGCGCGTCATCATGACCAGTCAGCCGATGATTTCAGGAGCGTCGATAGGCGGTTGGCCGATGGTGACGCTGGCGACCGCCAGCAAGACGCAGACCATGGCGACCAACACGGGCGCGATGCGCAAACGCCGCACGGTGTTGCGTGCCGTGCGGCCCACCGCGCGGTCACCGAACTGGGAGGTATAAAGGCGGCTGCTCATCGCACTCTCCGTGGTTGGGTGCGCCGAGAATGCCCCGGCTTGGCAGCCGATGCTGTGAGCTAGGTCACTGTCGGGCGGAATTTACCCGGCCGTCATCGGGCTGTTCGTATCGACTGCCGCCACTTCGCGACAACCTGATCATCCGGCGGGTACAGCCCGGAAAGCGGCGCGCCGCGCTCGATCTGGCTCTTGATCCAGACCTCCACGTCCTCGTGCTCGACGCCCTGGCGGGCCACCTCGTCGGCGAGGTGGCGCGGGACCACCGCCACGCCGTCGCCATCCGCCACCGCGATGTCGTCGGGCTCGACCATGACACCGCCGCAGCCAATCACCTGCTGCATGTCAGCCGCCATCAGCGAGCGGGGGCTCGGCGGCGGCGCCGCCGCACGGGCCCAGACCGGCAGCGCCATCCCGGCAATCACGCTGACGTTGCGCATGCCGCCATCGGCGACGACACCGGCAACGCCCAGCGCGATCAGCCGCGCCACGATCACGTCGCCGATCGCGCCCAACGTCTCGTCGCCGCCCATGTCGAGCATCAGCACGCTGCCGGCGGGGATCGCGTCCAACCGGCCGTGCAGCCGACTGCCGGGGCTGACCGCGCTGGCGCGGGCCGTGTAGTCCTCGCGGATCGGCACATAGCGGATCGTGAAGGCGGGGCCGACGAAACGGCAGCGCGCCGGGTTCAATGGACGCACGTTGCGCACGGCGCGGCTGCGCATGCCCCCGATCTTCATCAACAATCCGGTGATCGTGTCCGTGCTGACGCGCTGCAGCAGTTTCAGCGTCTGCGGCGCAAGAGCGATAGGTTGCGCGCTCATCCCGGCGTTCCTCGGTTTCGGCTATTTCAGACGGTAATTGCTCGTTCGGGAATTGGCTATGGTAGAGTCTGCTGGCCGCGCGCGGCACGCGCTTGAGACTCTGATGGCCGGCAGCACCTAAGCTAAAGGCGAACACAGCCCGCAACTGAACAGGGGACGGAGCCATGGGCTCGACTGTCGCTACCGTCAGTGCCCCGGCACCGATCATCGACCTCCGCGGCAAGCGCGGGCTGGTCGTCGAGATCGCCAACGAGCACAACATCGCGGCTGGCTGTGCGGAGGTGTTCGCCGCTGCCGGTGCCACCCTCGCCGCGACCTACCTCAACCGGCACGATCGTTCCAGTGGACGGCGGCCAACATTTGCTGGCCTAATCGATCACATGCCTGATTGCGTCCATCCGATGCGCGGCTCCAACCGCCTCAAGCTGGGCATCTTCGCCGCCAATGCGGATGGCGGGTTGACGCTTACCCGCGCGCCAGAACGCTGGCGCGCGGAATGGGCCGACGTAGTGGCGGCGGCGCAAATCGCCGACCGCGCCGGGCTGGAGTTCTTCCTGCCGATCGCGCGCTGGAAAGGCTTCGGCGGCGTGACGAATTCGCGCGAATCGTCGTTCGAGACGCTGACCGAGGCGGCAGGTCTGGCCGGCCTGACCAAGCGGATTGCGCTGTTCGCCACCGTGCACGTGCCGATGGTCCATCCGGTGTTCGCCGCCAAGGCTTTGGCGACGATCGATCACGCCAGCCAGGGTCGCGCCGGCCTGAACATCGTTTGCGGCTGGAACCCCGAAGAATTCGGCTGCTTTGGCCTGCCGATGATCGAGGACCGCTACGGTCAGGGCCTCGAATGGTTCGAGGTCATGAGCCGCATCTACACCGAACCCACGCCTTTCGACTTCAAGGGCAAATATTACGACTTGCGCGGCGTCTCCGGAAAGCCGCGCCCCGTGCAGACCCCGCGGCCGGTGACACTGAACGCCGGCTTCTCCCCGCCGGGACGCGATTTCGCCGCGCGGGCGGCAGACTTCCTGTTTACCACCTTCGTCGAGATCGACGCCGGCCGCACGCAGATCGGCGACATGCGCCGGCGAGCCGACGCGGCCGGCCGCGAGGTGGGCGTCTATACCACATGCCACGTGATTTGCCGCCCGACACAGGACGAAGCGGAGTCCTATTACGAGCACCACGCCGTTCAGATGGAAGATACAGGCGCCGCCGACCTCTACATGAGCAACAAGGAGAAGTTCTCCGGCTCTCACGACCCCATAACGTATCGCCTTCATCGAAAACGTTTCGTCGGCGGCGGGGGCACCTACCCGTTGGTCGGTACCCCGAAGCGCATTGCCGAGGAGCTTGCGGCAATCAGCGAAGCCGGGTTCGAGGGCGTGGCGATCTCGCTCGTAAACTACAAGCACGAGCTGCCCTATTTCATCGACACAGTTCTGCCCCTGCTCCGCCAGTCCCGCCTGCGCGGCTCGCCCTGAGTGCCCCCTTGCGGGGCCGCAAGGGGAGGGGGAGAAGTTGATCTGTTGCGACGGATGAGGCTGCCTCAACCGATCTGGTTCAACTCGACGGTGCTGTCGATGGCGGCGATCTGCCTGACCATCGTCTGGAAGGCCTCGTCCTTCGTGGCGCTGATTCTGTTCGCCGGGCTGCAAACGATTCCGCGCGAGCTGTATGAGGCGGCGGATGTCGATGGAGCCGGGCGGCTGCGGCAGTTCTGGTCCGTCACCGTGCCGATGCTGCGACCGGCAATCGTGGTGGCGATGATCTTCCGCACCATCACCGCACTGCAGGCTTTCGATATCCCGTTCGCCATGACTCGCGGTGGGCCTGGGGACGCGACGCCGACATTGGCCATGTACATCTATCAGAACACCGTCGTGATGTTCCTGATCAGCATGGCGGTTGGCGTTATCTATCTGCGCCAGATCAGGGCGGCAGGATGAGCCGGCACGGCGCAGCACTGAGAATGTTCGCTGCGTTTGCGGTGCTGGTGAACGGTTTGTTCCCGGCGATCTGGATGCTGCTGACGTCGCTCAGATCGGAATCGGAGCTTACGCGCACGCCGATCACCTATCTTCCGGCCGCGCCGACTCTGGCGAACTACGCGCGCGCGTTCAACGACCAACCGCTGCTACGCTACCTCGCGAACAGCCTGATCGTGGCAAGCGCATCGACCGCGCTGACCCTGCTGGTCTCGGTAATGGCGGCCTATGCGCTGGCGCGGCTCGAGATCAGCTTCCGCGATCTGGCTTTGGCGGCGATCATTGCGGTTTCCACCTTCCCTCTGGTGACTCTGCTTGTGCCGCTGTTCCAGACGCTGCGCGCGCTCGGGCTGCTCAACTCGTATCCTGCGCTGGTGCTGCCCCACACGGTGCTCAGTCTGCCGATCTGCACGCTGGTGCTGGTGAGCTTCTTCGAGAGCATTCCGCAGGACCTGGAGAACGCAGCCATGGTCGATGGCAGCACGCGGGTGGGCGCGCTCACGCACATCCTGCTGCCGCTGTCCGCGCCAGGCGTGGCGACGGCGGGAATCCTGGCTTTCGTGAACTCGTGGGACGAATTCCTGCTGGCCCTGTCGTTCGAACTCGAATCCGGCGTACCGAACGCTGCCGGTGGGGATCACGTTGTACCAGGGAGAATTCTCGTTTCCCTGGCCGGAGATCTCGGCCGCGCTGGTGGTAGGGATCGTGCCGGTAACGCTGCTGATCATCCTGTTCCAGCAGCGTATCCTGGCCGAGCTGACGGCGGGCGGGGTAAAGGGATAGGCGCATGCAGATCGAGACCGAAACCGGCGGGTTCACGCTCAAGCTGGCCGGAAAGGCGCTGATCCGGCACACGCCGGAGGCGCCATTCCTGTTCGTCGGCCGCGGCGAACCGAAAGTGGAGATGCATCACGGCTTCTTCGACATCGAGGATTACGTCACCGAGCGCGTGGCATTGCGGCACGTACGGCCGACAACGACGAGCGGAGGCTGGCGGTTGGAATGCGGCATCGATGCGGCCGGACCGCCGGTCATTTCGATCTCGATTACAGGCGACGCGAACCGCGCGGCGCTTGCTTTCACTGGATTGGATCCAAGGATCAACCGCGTCTGGATCCGTCTGCTTGCCGAACACGGTGAGCATGCCTGGGGTGGCGGCGAGCAGTTCTCCTATCTCGATCTGCGCGGACGGCGCTTCCCGCTTTGGGTCTCGGAACCGGGCGTGGGACGCGACCGCACCAACTTCATCACTTGGCAGGCGGATCGCGACGGTGGGCGTGGCGGCGATTGGTGGATGACCTACTGCCCGCAGCCGAGCTTCATCTCCTCCCGCCGCTATGCCGTGCATCTGGATACCACCGCCTATGCCGTGCTCGACTTCCGCCACACAGAGTTTCACGAACTGGAGGCGTGGGCGGTACCGACGGCGCTCGAGCTTTATGCCGCGCCAAATTTCGCCGGACTGGTGACAGCGCTGTCGGACCGGCTTGGCCGCGCGCCGGCGCTGCCGGCCTGGACCGACACAGGTGCGATCATCGGGCTGAAAGACGGCGCCCGCAGTTTCGAACGACTGGACCGCATCATCGAAGCCGGCGTGTGCGTCGCCGGGCTGTGGTGCGAGGACTGGGCCGGCGTGCGGCAGACCACGTTCGGCCGCCGCCTGTTCTGGAACTGGGAATGGGACCCGGCCCGTTACCCCGACCTGCCGCAGAGGATCAACGAGCTGGCCGCGCGCAACATCCGCTTTCTTGCCTACGCCAACCCGTATCTCAATACCGAGGGCGGCCTGTTCGCTGAAGCTGAAGCCGGAGGTTATTTCATCCACAACCGCGTGAGCGAGACATATCGTGTCGATTTCGGGGGATTCAGCGGCGGCATGGTGGACCTGACCAACCCGGACGCGGCGCGGTGGTTCATCGACCGGATCTTGAAGCAGAATATGCTTGACCAGGGCATCACCGGCTGGATGGCCGATTTCGGCGAATTCGTGTCCCCCGATGCGGTGTTACACGCCGGCGATCCGATGCTGCTGCACAACGCCTGGCCGGTACTGTGGGCGGAGATCAATGCGCGCGCAGTCACCGAGGCAGACCGTACCGGCGACGCGTTGTTTTTCATGCGCTCCGGGTTTGCCGGCGCGCAGAGATATTGCCCCCTGTTGTGGGGTGGGGATCAGTCGGTTGATTTCTCGCGTCACGACGGGCTGCCGAGTGCGATCTGCGCGGCACTGTCATCTGGGCTGGCCGGGCACGTGTACCACCACACGGATATCGGCGGGTATATGAGCCTGTATGGCAACAGACGCACGCCGGAGGTACTGATGCGCTGGGCGGAGATGGCGGCCTTCACCGCGGTGATGCGCACGCACGAAGGGAATCGGCCGGAGGAGAATTTGCAGATCGACAGCTCGCCGGCGCTGCTGTCGCATTTTGCGCGGATGACCCGGTTGTTTCGCGCATTGGCGCCGTACCGGCGGGTAGTGGTGGCGGAGGCCTCGGCACGCGGTCTGCCGATACAGCGGGCACTGTTCCTGGAGTTTCCTGACGATGCGGCCGAGTACACGGTGCAGGATGAATTCCTGTTCGGTCCGGACCTGCTGGTGGCGCCAGTCGCTGCGGAAGGGGCGCAATCCTGGCGCACTTATCTGCCCGCGGGCGCTGATTGGACGCATCTCTGGTCTGGCGCCACTCATCCGGGCGGACAGGAGATAACAGTGCCCGCGCCCTTGGGGGAGCCGCCGGTGTTCTTTCGAGAAGGTTCCGCGTTCGCAGCTTTGTTCAGGAGCCTTGCTGAGATTGCACGGGACGGACAGTTCCCACGGCGTTGATCAATGCGGCAACTCTTGCCTTCTGAACGGGGTCGCTCGAATCAAGCGCCGCACTGATCCCACTGGGAACATGACGGACATACCCCAACACGTCAGGGCTGCATCCCGTAATAGCGCGCAGCAGCGTCTATCTCCGCTCGGGTCATCTGACGGGCGACATTGCGCATCTGCTCAATGATATCATTGTGCCGCGTGCCGGAGGCGAAGTCCAGAAGCTGCGCCTGCAAATAGACCGTAGGCTGGCCTTCCAGCCAGGGGCTTCCCGCCTTGTTGGTGAGCTCGCCGTGGCAGGCGCCGCAGGGCGCGATGTTGCGCATCGGCGCCCCGCTTACAACGATTTGCGGTACACTGGTGCCCACGGGATGATCGCCGGGCAGACGTGGCAGATAAGCGTAATAGGCAGCGAGATCGCGCATATCCTCGTCGGACAGATCGGCGACCAGCGGCGCCATCACCGCGCTCGTTCGCGCACCCGATTTGAAGTCCTGCAATTCCTTGTAGATGGCCACGCCGTACTGCCCGGCGAGATTGGGCGTGTTTGCTTCGCTCAGGCCACGCGCGCCATGGCACATCGTACAGCGAAGCGCGAGCGTCGCCCCGCGCCCGATCGCTTCCGCACTTGCCCCGCGCAGCATCTGCGATGTTATCGCGACCTCTGTTGTCGGATAGGTCGGCTCAACCACAAATTCGATCGCGGCCGGGCGTATCAGTCCGGCGGCGCTGCAGATCGTATTCCACAAGCCGTACAGGCGGACATTCCCCTGAAGGGTCGGTAGCCAGATGAAGCCGACAAGCGCGGCCGCCAAAGCCAACAGGACGACGATACCGACACTGGTGGTGAACCACGGGTTGCGTAGCGAGACGATGGGCCGATCGCTCATCGCGTGGCCCCAACCATCACGGCGGGCACTGCCGTGCCAGACACCGAGAGGAGATTCAGGATCGGAAAGCCGTAGTTGAGCACTGTGAGCCCGACCATGAGCCCGAGCCAGAGTCCGAACCCGTTCAGCGCCGCCGGCACGCTGCGGGGCTCGTGCACCGCAACGCTGAACCTGTAAACGCCGGGGTCAGCGCGCGGCGTGCGCTGGCCATCGATCAGCACGGCTATGAACAGCACACCGGAAACCACCAGGATCGCGCCGCCGATGACCGACATCACTACCGGGAAGGCCCAGGCTGCAAGCGTGGGATCGCTGTAGTCATAGAACGCCATCCGCCGCGGCATGCCGAGAATACCGACCCAGTGCCACGGGAAGGTCAGCACGATCATGCCGATGAACCAGGTCCAGAGCTGGGCACGCATCAGCCCGTAGCAGGCGAGCGTGCGGCCGGTAAGGTGCGGCCAGATGTCGTAGGCGATTGCGAAATACATGATGACGATCGCGCCGCCGAATATCAGATGAAAGTGTCCGGTGATCCACTGCGTGTTGTGGATCGTGCTGTCGAGCTGATAGCTCATGTTAATCAGGCCGCCGGCGCCGCCAAAACCCAGCATCACGAAGGAAAACGCCACCGCGAGCATCAGGGGATTACGCCACGGCAGCGCGCCGATCCAGCCAAGCACGCCACGCCCGCCGCGCAGCCGCCCGGCGATCTCCACCGAGGCGCTGATTGTGAACACGGTCAGCAGGGTCGGCAACGTGACCATCGCCGTGAACACCGAATGCATAAACTTGAAGCCCGCCCCCACTTCAGGATCCTGGAACACGTGATGCACCCCGATCGGCATAGCGACGATCAGGAACAGGATGAACGCAATCCGTCCCATCGAATCGCTGAACAGCCGTCCGCCAATCGCGCGCGGCACGATCGTGTAGTACGCGATATAGGTTGGCATCAACCAAAAATAAACGATGGCGTGCAGCGTCCACGAGAAGAACACGCGCGCCAGGCCCGCATCGATCGTGCTGGTCAGCCCGAGCGAGACCGGAATGATCTGGAACAACAGCTCGATGGCCGCTCCCACTGCTGTCCAGCCCCAGAGATAGGACCCGGCAACACTTGCGAACATCGGCAGCGGCACCGGCGCACCCGGATTGTCGCGCTTCCAGCGGTACAGATTGACCGACATCAGCGCGACCCAGATCCAGGAGCCAACAACAACGAGGACCACGCCGAGGTAGTAGAACGGGCTGCCGATCAGTGGCGGATAGAAGGTATACAGCACTGAGGCGAGACCGAGTGCAACTGGCGCAATCGCAGTCACGGTGCCCAACGCGACCAATCCGAAGCCAATCCATGCCCAACGACGCCCGATCAGCGTCCGTTTCAGCGACGCCTCGGTAATAAAATAGCCGAATCCCATTGCTACCAACGTCGGCATAACGTAGGCCATCGCCGTGCCGTGCGCGGTGACCGAACGGTAGTACCATTCCGGATCGCTGATCCAGGCATGCAGCGGACTACGGACATACATCTGCCAAGCGCCGAGCAGCAGCGCGAGCGCAAGGGTCGCAAAGGCAAGCCAAAAATGCGCCAGGATCAGCCGCCGGCTACTTAACACAGTCGAGCCTCCGCCTGGTCGCCGCCCTCTGCAGAAAATTCTGCCTATCGATCACCATAATATTGCCCCACATGCCTTCGTGCCCGACGCCACAGTATTCGTGGCAGGGCATGTGGTGCTCGCCCGGCACGTCGAAGCGCATGGTGATCGTCGAGACGTAGCCTGGCACCAGCATCGTGTTGACATTGGTGCCGTCGATCAGGAAGCCATGCACGACATCGGCGCTAGTCGCGCGAATGGTGATCGGCGTTCCGGTCGGCACCAGGATGCATTGCGGGGTGAACGAGTACCTGCTGTCCGATCGCGCGAACCGTCACCCTGCCGTCCGCCTCCAGTGCGCTGCCAAGATTGCTTTCGATGAACTCCCCAGCCAGATGCAACGTCCGCGGATCGGCGATCTCGACACGGGATTGCGGCATCGTCGCGTGATAAATGCCGGCGAAGGCGGCAACCGCTATCAACGTCACGACTATAACGATGGAAAGGCTTGCCCAGCGTCGTTCTATGCGCTTGGCCCGCGCGGCGCCCTCGTCATGTTCACCCACAGCGCTCATGGCACCGACGCGCGCGGCACAAAGACCAGCAGATAAAACGCAAACCAGATCGCGATGACGATCGCAGTGGCGATACCGGCGAGCGCGATGGCACCGCCCGCACCGGAATGGACGATCCGGCGCACCGCCTCGTCTTCTGCGGCTGCGTCCAATTTCTCGAGTTCCGAATTGATCATGGCCGGGTCAATCCAGTGGCGCCGAACGCAGCGCGTTTGCCTGGTCGGCGGAGACCGCGGTGCCGCGATTGCCCCAGGATGAACGGATGTAGGTGACTACGGCGGCGACCTCATCATCGGACAGGATCTGCGCGAAAGGTGGCATGCCGTACGGCTTGAGGTCTCCGGACGTAGCCGGCGGAAAGCCGCCGTTCAGCACCATCCGGATCGGGTTCACCGCCGATTCCATCTGGATCGACTGGTTGCCGGCGAGCGGCGGGTACTGCGGCGGCATGCCACCCCCCGCCCGCTCGTGGCAGCTCGCGCACCGCGCGTCATACACGGTCTTTCCGAGCGCCATCAGCAGGCTGCTTTCGGCCGGCGGCAGTGCCGCTCCCGACGCGTCAAGCGGATTGCCCTCACCCAGGCTCTTGAGGTAGATCGCCATAGCGTGCAGGTCCTCGTCGGTCAGGTATTGCAAGCTGTCATAGACGACCTCGGCCATCGGTCCGTAGACCGCTCCACGCTCCGATACGCCGGTACGCAACAGGTCGGTGATGTCCTTGATGCTCCAGTCGCCAAGCCCAGCCTCCTTGTTGGAGGTCAGTGAGGGCGCGTACCATTGTTGCATCGGGATCAGCCCGCCCTGGAAGGCACGCGATTCCGAGGTGCCGCCGAGCGCATTGATCGGCGAGTGGCACATGGTGCAGTGGCCGAGCCCCTGCACGAGATACGCGCCGCGGTTCCAAGCTGCGGACCTGCTCGCGTCCGGCTGGTATTCGCCCTCGACGAAGAACAGAGTGCGCCACCCCAGGATCAGCGAGCGGTTGTCGAAGGGAAAGCGCAGGTCATTCGGTCGGTTCGGCAAATGCACCGCCGGCACCGAGCGGAGGTAGGCGAAAAGAGCATCAGCATCCTTGCGTGTGACCTTGGTGTAGCTGCCGAACGGCATGGCGGGATAGATCAACCCGCCAGCAGGGGTGCGACCGGTATGCATCAGGGAATAGAACTGATCTGCCGTCCAGTTGCCGATCCCGGTCTCTGGATCAGGCGTTATATTGGTGGAGTACAGCGTGCCGAATGGCGTCGGCATCGGCAGCCTACCGGCGAACAGTGGACCGCCCGGTTTGGTATGACAGGCGACGCAGTCGCCGGCCCGTGCCAGGTACTCGCCTTCCTTGATCAGTGCCGGGTCGGCGCTGTCAGCGCGCGCCAGAGGCGAAAGCTCAGTGAAAAGCAGCAGAACTGCGCCGGCGAATTGAACCAGGGCCCTCAGGCTGATTGGATAGCGCATCGCCGTCCCTCTCAGTTGGGCTCGCTACCGCAGGCAAGCGGCATCGGCAAGCTGCGTTGCGGCAGCGGCGAAGGGTCTGTGGGAACCGGGAGCGAAGCCAGATACGCTGCCACCGCAGTGACGTCCGCTTCGGTCAAATGCCCGGCAACGATCTGCATGCAATCCGGCTCGATCGCGCTACGCGTGCCATACCGGAAGGCGCCGAGCTGTGCGCTTATGTAACTGGCATGCAGCCCGACCAGTCCGGGAATCGCGGGCTCCATGCCAGTCAGCCTCGGGCCGTGGCAACCGGAGCAGGGGGGAATGCCGTGCGCCGGATCACCGGCGGCTACAAGCGTCTTGCCGCGAGCCAGCACCGCTTCGCTCACCGTTGGCGCCGGAGGTGGGGATGAGGGCGGCCGCTCAGCGGTGAAATACGCAGCCATCGCATGCAGGTAATCGTCGGATTGATATTGGAGCAGGTAGTTCATCGGCGGATATCTTCGCCGGCCTTGCTTGAAGGCGAGAAGCTGGTTGAAGAGGTACCCTGCGGGCTTACCGGCGAGCCGCGGAAAGTAGTCGTTGTTGGTGCCCCGCCCCTGGTCACCGTGACACGCCGCGCAAGCCTGTAGCCGCGCTGCGATGGAGTCAGGAGGGTGTTCGGTTCCTTGCCCCAAGCACGCGCGGTCAACCAACAGGAGTGCGATAAGAACCGCGCCTGCCAGCCGAAGCACCGCGTCACTCCCTCTCAATCGTTCGACCATACGGCCGTCCCGCGCCCTCGCTAGCCGACAGGGCGTTGCGGTTAGTTTTGCAATGTCTCATACGATTTGGCTGCAAGCAAGGCGGGACGAGAACGTCCCGCCGTGAAGACAGGGCTCATCAGAACGAGGACGACAGCGCGAAGCTGATGGCATTGATGAAAAACTTGGGGCCATGCGGAAGAAGGCAATCAGGAGCCCACCAATCACCAGACCGATCATCCGCCCCGATGAAATCACCGCATTATTCAACGCAACCGCATTCGGCAAATCGGCATCGCCGACGAGGTCTTTGATGAAACTGAGCAGAGCGGGCTTGTCGATGGACAGATCAGGCCAAGCAACAGAGCCGCCACCCAGATCATCCATAACTGGATCACATCGGTAACGACCACACACCCGTCTGAAATCGACTCGCCAGAAATTGCTTGCGCCCCGTCTCATCGGCGGCGCGATGACCGTTGCGGCAACTCTCCGCAGCCTTCGCTCTAACCACGCCGCCATGGTACCAGAGGGATGCTGACAACGTTATGTCGGTAGCGACTCTCTCATGATGGGAGCAGCAAAGTCGGTGCGGCGCCGGGAGGTCGGGCTTACCCCCTCGTCCATTTTTCCGCGGAACCTACGGCGAAGCCCACCCGTTACGGATACTCGTTTCCGTGATAAGGCTCCCGATGATCGGATACCCCTGTCCGAGCATCCGTCCGCCGCGTGAGAGCGAACCGATGAGCAGCACAGCTCGCGACACCTCGATCCGGACCTATCGGGCGAAGCGCAATTTCGCCGCAACGTCCGAGCCGCCGCCGACGCCGGCAAGCTCGCGCGGCACCGCGCCGATCTTCGTGGTGCAGAAGCACGCCGCGCACCGCGCCGGACTGCACTGGGACTTCCGGCTGGAGCACGACGGCGTGCTGTGGAGCTGGGCTGTGCGGAAGGGTCCCTCGCTCGACCCGTCGCAGAAGCACATTGCCGCGCATGTCGAGGACCACCCGCTGGACTACGCCGACTTCCAGGGCACGATTCCGGACGGGCAATACGGCGCCGGCTCGGTCGAGACCTGGGACCGCGGCTCATGGGAGCCGGCTGGCGACCCGGCTGCCGGGATGCAGAAAGGCGAGCTCACCTTCGTGCTGCACGGCAAGCGGTTGAACGGCCGCTTCCACCTGGTGCGGATGAAGCCCAAGCCACGCCAGCGCGGCGACAACTGGCTGCTGTTCAAGGGAAATGATGAATTCGCCCGTGCCGGCATCGACGCGCCCGCGCTGGAAGCGGAAGTCCCCCCTCCCCGCCCCGCCAATCGCAAGCCGCCGCCCGCCAAAACCCCGCCGGCCGACGGCGCGGTCCACGCCAAGCTGCCGAAAACCCAGGCGCCGCAGCTCTGCAATCTCGCCGACGAGCCGCCGGAGGGCGAGGGCTGGCTCTCCGAGATCAAGTTCGACGGCTACCGGCTGCTGATCTGGCTCGATCACGGCAAGGCCCGGCTGGTCACCCGCAATGGCCTTGACTGGACCGATCGGCTGCCGGCCGTTGCCCGAGGAGCGGCGCGTCTCGATGTGGAGACCGCGCTGATCGACTGCGAGCTGGTGGCGTTGCGAAAGGACGGCACTTCGAATTTTCACGATTTGCAGGCCGCGCTGTCGGACGGAAAGGACGAGCGGCTAGATCTCTGCGTTTTCGACCTGCTGTACCTGAACGGGTGGGATCTGCGCCCCTGCCGGCTGATCGATCGGAAGCGCATCCTGAAGGGCCTGGCGGGTTGGGGCGGGATACTCCGCTACAGCGACCATCAGCTCGGGCAGGCGGCGGCGATGCATCAGCAGGCCTGCCGGCATGGGCTGGAGGGTATCGTCTGCAAAAAGGTCGACGCACCGTACCGGGCCGGGCGTGGCCGCGGCTGGATCAAGGTGAAGTGCCAGAACCGCGAGGAATTCGTGGTGCTCGGCTGGACCCCGCCCGGCGGCAGCCGCAGCGGGCTCGGATCCCTGCATCTCGGCTTCTACGACCCGAAGGGGCGGCTGCATTACGCCGGCGGAGTGGGCAGCGGCTTCTCGGAGGAGGAGCTGAGCCGGCTGCGTGAGCGGCTGGACGTGCTGGCGGCACCAGTGCCCAAGGGTCTGCTCGCCTCCGACGAGCCGGTGGACCGCTCGATCCACTGGGTGCGGCCCGAGCTGGTGGTGGAGGTGCAGTTCGCCGGCTGGTCCGGGTCGGGACGGGTGCGCCAAGCGGTGTATCTCGGGTTGCGCGAGGACAAGCCCCCGGACACCGTGGTGCGTGAGCCGCCGGACGCCGAGGCCACGCGTGTGCCTGTCGCGCCGAAGGCGCCGGCCGGAAGGCCGGCCGCTCGGATCGTCACGGCGCGCGCCCCGAAAAAGGAAGCGCGGAGCATGATCGGCACCGTCACTCTGACCCATCCGGATCGCGAGCTCTGGCCGGGCATCACCAAGCGCGACCTGGCCGAATACTGGCAGGCAGTGGCTGAGGCGGCACTGCCGGGGATTGCCGGCCGGCCGCTCGCCATCGTGCGCTGCCCGGACGGGATCGACGGCGAGCGCTTCTTCCAGAAACACGGCCACGGCCACATGCCGCCGCAGATCCGCCAGGGCGAAGCGGGCGGGCAGCCCTATCTGGCGATCGACGATCTGGACGGGCTGTTCGCGCTGGCCCAGATGTCGGCGATCGAGCTGCATCCTTGGGGGGCGACCGAGGCTGATCCGCTGCATCCGGACCGGATCGTGTTCGACCTCGATCCCGGCGAGGGCGTGGCTTTCGGCGAAGTGGTGAAGGCCGCGCGCGAGGTACGCGACCGCCTGGCGGCGCTGGGGTTGGTGTCGTTCTGTCGCACCACCGGCGGCAAGGGCCTGCACGTGGTGGTGCCTCTGACGCCGAAAGCTGGCTGGGACGAGGTGAAGGCGTTCTGCCGCGACTTCGCCGAGACGATCAGCCGGGAGCAGCCGGAGCGCTACCTTTCGACGGTGAGGAAGGCGGACCGGAAGGGCCGCATCCTGGTCGATTGGTTGCGCAACGGGCTTGGGGCGACGGCGGTGGCCTCGTTCTGTCCGCGGGCCCGGCCGGGTGCGACGGTGGCGACACCTGTGGCCTGGGAGGAAGTGGGCGCGAAGCTCGATCCGGGGGCGTTCGCGCTGCAGAGCGTGCCGGGGCGGCTAGGCCGGCTGAAGAAGGACCCATGGCATGGGTTCGCGACCGCCGCGCAGGAATTGCCTGCAACGGAGCCGAAGTCGCGGAAGAGACGGTGACGTTTGATATCTTCTATTAATTCCGCCGACCGCGGGCGCGGCCATTGATTTTCCTCGCTCGGCAAGCAGTCGTTTCCGCGGGGCCGGAGAAAGTCGTGGATGGCCGGTCTTCGCCGGCCATGACGTGGAAAGGCTGGCCATGACGGGGTCGAGGCTGGCCGCGACGTAGGGAAGATGGCCGGCGTGACGACTCGCCGGAGTAGCGCCGAATCAGGACGGCGGGGCTGGCCGTGGGCCGGCCCCGTGCGTGCTTGTGTGGGTCCATGGTGCCTCACTGCACGGCCCCCTCCCCCAACCCCCTCCCGCAAGGGGCCCGCAAGGGGAGGGGGCACTCGCTCACTCGCTACGGTGGGCCGGTGCAGGCGGGAGCTAGGGATTGTGGAGATGGCACCGGCCATGCGGGAAACGTGATGATGGGCTGGCCGGCAATGGGGATGGGAATGAATTTGGGGCTGCCGCTGGGGCTGGCAGCGAGATCGGCAGAGCGCCGCTTGCGTTGGTTCGGGAGCGCGAGAGTGGCGAGATTGCCGCCGTACTCGATGAGAGCGAGGCACAGTTCGTCCCACGTCGCACGATTCATCTGTCCAGGCACGATGCCGAGATCGAGGCAGATCTCGACGAGGACGGCGCCGATCGGGCGGCGGCGGTCCTTGGCGAGGATTTCCTCGGGGGTGGGCAGGCGGGCGAGGCACGGAGCCTCGGCCGGGGCGGCCGGCTTGGCGGCGCTCGGCTTGCGTTGGGACGGCAGGCGGATGGCCGTAGGCTTCAGGTCCTGGCCGCAGGCGGCGCGCCGGCTGAGCCTGGCTTCGAGCGCGGCGGCGCGGAGCAGACCGCGGGCGATGCGGGCGAGGATCAGTGCGAAATCCCCGGTACCGAAGATTGTGGCGACGAAGGCGAAGCAGGGGAGGACATGCGGGTCTGCGGTGTGCTGGCGCAGCGTGTCGGCGAGGTTCTGGCCGTAGGCGATGAGCGTGCGGACGAGGCTGAGGACCTGGCCGATGCGCTCCGGCACGGCCCGATGAGGATCGGGTTGGACGGCGGCGACCAGGGCGGGGGCGGCGTCGAACACGAACGGAACAAGAACACAGAACGCGGACGATGTCAAGGAATATTTTCAGGGGGCGTGCCGACGTGCGGTGGACCGCGGTGCGTGAGGCGGACGCACTGGACCACGGCTGTCCGGTTGAATTTTTCACTGGACGAGGCGTACCCCTTAATTTTCCTCGCTCGCCAAAGCGGCCGCCGTCGGTCGAGAGATAGGCACAGGATTTGCGCGCATTCGTTGGGTTGGCTTTGTGTCGCCGGCCGGTCAACGGGGTCCGTCATCGTCTGTCGGCAGCATCGGAAAAGAACGATTCTAAAACGCAGATTTAATACCAGCGGACCTATCCAATGACTGGTCTCGACCCAAAGCGGACTCCGCCGAATGTGCCTCGCCGTGACCGCGTCGATCGGGACATCCGCACCAGACATATGCACACATGCACACAGTCTAAGTCATTGATTCTACGGCTGCGGCAACGTGGTGCATATTTCTTTACGCTTACATCGCAGCGGACGATTGATTCAGATCAAAGCAGTCTACCGAGCATGCCGGTACGTGACGAGTTCGGTAGCTGCCCTGCACGGGCTTTTCACCCCGCGCGGCGGTAGACGGGCAGCACACCCGAAACCGGCCAAAGGGGAATGTCGGCTAAGAACACCAAACATCCGGGGAATCCCGGCTAACAGGAGAGACGCCATGAATCGGCAGAGTATGCTCAGTCTGACAGCCGCTGGCTTGATCGGTCTCGTGACCAGCGTGTCCTTTAGGGATTGCGAACGCGCAGGATACAGGCAAGAAGGTCATTTCGACGTTGAATGCACCCAAGCCGCTCGGTCCTTATTCACAGGCGATCCAGGTCGGCAAGACCGTATACCTATCAGGGCAGATTGCAACCGATCCGAAGACCAATCAACCAATGGCAAATGCGTCAATCGAGGATCAGACGCGGCAAGTTCTTGAGAACCTCAAGGCAGTGCTCGCGGCCGACGGGCTGACCATGGATGACTGTGTCTCAACAACTGTCTTCCTCAAAGATATGAATGAATTCGGGAAGATGAACGCTGTCTATGCCACATTCTTCAAGGACAAGCCTCCGGCACGCGCGACTATTGAGGTCGCTCGCCTGCCGCGCGACGTAAAAATCCAGATTTCGGCAATCGCCTTTCAACCATAGCCAGGACCGCCAGGTGCCGAAGATTCCACCAAAGGTCCTGACCAGCTCGCTGGGCGCAGATGTCTACTTTCGACCCCGCGCGGCGATAGCCGGACTGGCCCACCCGCACCGCCGGAGTTGACCCGTTCCGGTCATTGCGGACGCTGGCGCGGACGGCGGTGGGCCTGTCAACCAGTAGCACACCCCAAGCCCAGTTGCGCTAGCGTAGGCGACCGCCGTTCACAGTCAAAGGAGCCGCGGCCGTAACGTCCGCGGCGCCCTTGAGCTGGCAGCGCGGCTTGCCCGCGATTAGGCGTTTGGCGGCTTGTATTCGGTCTTGGTCTGGTCGGCCTGCTTCATCGCCGCCTCGGCTTCCTGAGCCGTCAGCAGCGTCGTAGTCTCGAAACGGGAAAACCCGCCCGTGGCCGTAGCCGACATCGAGCAGGCGACGGCTGCTTGGTTGTCCGGAAATTCACAGATCGCGACGCCGTCGAACTCACCTAAGGCGAGGTAGTAGCTATTTAGCTTGCCGCCGAAGCCTTCGACGAGTACCTTCGCCGCGCCGGTGCGATCGTGTGGCTTGCCGACAAGAGCCTTGGCCGATGTGCTGGTAAATTGCCATCGAATCATGAAGTGAGGCATCGCATCCTCCTTAGTTTCCGAGTTCAGGCGAAATTACGTACTAGCAACGTGCTTGTGCGTGGCCGGCGCTCATGCCGATGACGATTTTATCCTTTAGCTGCCAGCCGACCCGGGTTGACGAGCTGCTGAGCGCAGAGAAGTGCAGCGCCTTCCACGGGATCTTTGCTCCCGGGCATCGTAGCCCAGCCACCTTTTTCGATCATATCGCTCCGATTGAAGCTTTCGGCCTTTTTCAGGGCGGCAAGCTCCGTGGTCGCGTCGGGGCCACTCTGGAAACGGTGAACACAATCCGCCGCTGCTAGCCCGCATTTCTCACCGAATCAGGTGCATCGGGGCTCCGAATTCAGCGAAAATCATCGTGCCAACAAAGTTTTTCGTGGAACGGAGGATTTCCCCGATGCAGACAGAGTGTAGCGCAGAGCTGTTCGCCTTTGCACCTGTAGAAGGCCGCGCAGTGGTGGCCGGCTTCGACGGCGGAACGCTGACCTCGGATGCCGGGGCGCTGCTGCTCGGCGCGACCGACCAGGTGATTGGCCTGACCCGGCGGTTTGCCGCGTGTTTCCAGGACGCCCGCAACCCAGCCTTCGTCGAGCACGATGTGGCGACCCTGGTCAGCCAGCGGATCATCGGCATCGCGCTCGGCTACGAAGACCTGATCGACCACGACCAGCTCCGCCACGATCCGGTGCTGGCGGTGCTGGCCGGCAAGCTGGAGGCGCGCCGGTCGGACTGCGCGCCGCTGGCCGGCAAATCGACGCTGAACCGGCTGGAGCTGGGCCAGCCGGAGCCCTCCCGCTATGCCAAGATCAGCGCCGATACGGCGTCGATCGAGCGGCTGTTCGTCGATATGTTCCTAGACGCGCATGCCGAACCGCCGAAGCAGATCATCCTCGATCTCGACGCCACCGATGATCCGCTGCACGGACATCAGGAAGGTCGGTTCTTCCACGGCTATTACGACTGCTACTGCTATCTGCCGCTTTACGTGTTCTGCGGCCGACACCTGCTGGCGGCGAAGCTGCGGCAGTCCGACATCGACGGCTCGGCCGGGGCGGTTGAGGAGGTATCACGGATCGTTGCCCAGATCCGGGCGCGCTGGCCGAAGACACGAATCCTGCTGCGGGCGGACTCTGGTTTCGCCCGCGAAGAACTGATGGCGTGGTGCGAGGCCAATCGGGCGGACTACCTGTTCGGCCTGGCGCGCAACGAGCGGCTGGTGGCGCAGATCAAAGCCGAGTTGACGGCGGCGCAGGCCGAGGCCAAGCAGACCGGCAAACCGGCGCGTCGCTTCAAGGATTTCCGCTGGTCCACGCTGAAGAGCTGGAGCCGCCGGCGGCGAGTGGTGGCGAAGGCCGAATGGACCCAGGACGAGGCCAATCCCCGCTTCGTGGTGACCTCGCTTAAGCGCGGCGAGGCGGCGGCGCGGTATCTCTACGAGACGATCTATTGTGCGCGCGGTGAGATGGAGAACCGGATCAAGGAGTGCCAGCTCGACCTGTTCGCCGATCGCACGTCCACGGCGACCATGCGAGCCAATCAGTTGCGCCTGTGGTTCGCCTCGCTGGCCTATGTACTGCTGTGCGCGCTGCGCCGGATCGGGCTGGCGGACACACAGTTTGCTGCTGCCACCTGCGGGACGATACGACTTAAACTGCTCAAATTGGGGGCGTTGGTGCGGATCAGCGTGCGGCGGGTCAAGGTAGCGATGGCTTCGGCCTGTCCCTACCAGCGCGAGTTCGCTGCCGCTCACGCCGCGCTTACCGCGGCGGCTGCTGCCGCCTGATACGAAGCAGACAGCGCATAGTCCGATACGCTCTCCCGTGCAACGCTGCCTGGTGCGGCGCGACGCGGCGCGCGCGCAAAATCAGTCGCTACGCGGCTACACGATCGGCAGCGGGCAAATTGGCCGGGAGCACGATTACGTTACGGCACCAGTTCGATTTTGCCTGGAGTCTGTGAGAAATGCGGGCTAGCTGTGCGCTGGCCCCGGCAGCCGCGTCCGCTGCCATTTTTGTTGCAGTCCCGCCGGTCACCCAACCACCCCAAGTGAAGCCAATCACCATGGTGGCAACGATGCAACCCGCGCAGGACCACAACCAGACGCCCTTGGACGGACGGTAGCCCTCCCAGCGTCTCCCAAGGCTCGGATTATTTGCCATTTTCATCTCCCCGCAGGCCCCAACCAACGAGAAATGTTTGCCCACGTGCTATTCTAGGTCATGCCTCTCCACGAGGCGAGCAAAGCTCGGAATCTACTCAGGACGCGGCGGTGGGGCGATGCCGCCGGCCCAGTCCGGAATCCACCCAACCCAGCGGTAGAAGGCCGGCAGCAGCTACAGCCGGATTCCACCCGAAGCGACGGCCCCATGCGACCGGTTGAGGGTGTTTGACGACGCGATGGTCGGCAGTGGCGACACAGGCATCTGTCGAAGGCGCCCGTTGCGACAGGCAGGGAGGTCCAAGCCGCCACCAGCCGGGCAATGCGATCACACTTGGCCTAACATCTAGCTCAGCTAACCGAAAGCAAGCTTAGTTCGCGAGGCCCTCGACGATAAATGCACTCGATTTTGTAGTTTTGATACGGAATGCGGTGATCTTCTGTGTATTCGGTGATTTGTACCAAGCTTTCGCCTTTTCCGGGCTGTCGAACGCGGCGACCACAAGACGCTTAAGGGCCCGTCAGGAATCAACTGCGCGATCTGAGCGATTGCCCGGGTGAATGGTGTAATTCCATTCGCCGTGGAACTCGGCGCGCGTCATGTTGATCGCATCCATCTGCTGGTCGGACACGGCGATCGCCTTCGGATAGGTTCGTTCGTCGAGTTCGCAACGGACGATGAGGCCTTTATCGGTTGTGGTGGCGCTGATCAGATCGACGATGACGCGATAGCTGACCAGCGGTGTGGCACGCCAGTTCTGGCTGATGAAGGCGAACAGGCGGTGTTCGATCTTGTTCCACTTGCTGGTGCCGGGCGGCAGGTGGTGAACCTTGATGTCGATGCCAATCTCGGTGGCGAGACGGTGAAGTTCGCGTTTCCATAGACGCACACGCGAGCCGTTGCTGCCGCCCCCATCCGCGGTGATCGTCAGGTGCTTGGCGTCAGGATAGCGCACCCGCCCGACCTCGTACCACCAGCGGCGGATCGTCTGCACCGCGAACTCGGCCGTGTCATTGTCCACCCCGATACAGACCCAGCCGGCATTGGCGGCGAGGTCATAGACGCCATACGGTACCGCACGCCCCAGTTCCTTGATCACGAAGTCATGCACGCGAACCTCTTCGGGGGTTCCCTTCGGCCGCCATTCCCGCCCGGCGTTCTTGAAGTCGCCAACCAATTCCTTCTTCTTGGTGTCCACCGAGATCACCGGCTGATGGGCTGCCGACGCTTCGCTCACGCTCTGATCGATCTGCCGGAACTGCGCGTCCCGGTCCGGATGGTCGCCGCCTTCTCTGGTCTTGCTGTTGGCTTGCAGGCTGAAATTCTGCTGTGCCAGCAACTCGCCAACCACCGTATGGCTGACCACATGGCCCTGAGCCCGCAGGTCCGCCGCCAAGCGCCGCAGGCTCTTGCAGGTCCAGCGTAGCGCCGACATCGGATCGCCTCGCTCGGTCGGCTCGACCAACGCCAGTAGCGCCGGCAAGAGCCCCGGGTCGGTCACCACCCGCGGCTTGCGACCGCCGCCGGGCCGTCGAACCCGACCGGGATCGAGGTTAACGTCCTCGGTCAAATCGCGCTGGCCGCGTCCGATCGTGCTCGGCGCGATGCCGGTGATGCGCGACACCGCAGCGACCCCGCCATACCCGGCACTACTCGCCTCGGTTGCCGCAAATAGCCGTCGTCCCCGTTCATCCAGATACGGCGACAACGCCACGAAACGTTCGCTTATGCTGTCCGAATCGACCATCCACACAACATATGGTGGATAGTCGACGCGGAGAATCCCCAACCGTTACCCGATTCGCCTATTGTCTGACGGGCCCTTAGGTGGGGTTCCATCAAGGGCGGTTGTAGTTGCGGTCCGTATGATGTTGCGGCCACCGAGGGGGCCAAGCTCGGCATTGGACGCCGCCAAGTTCGCGGTCAAAACAGTGTTGAAGCCTTCGGGGTCGGTCATCGCCGAGATATCGATGACCAAGTATGTAGGCGGCTTGGTTTGCGCGTTGAGTCCTTCGATCGCTATGGCACCAAGCACGACGCCAGCTAGCATGGCTAGTCCCAGTGAGAGAGGGCGATTTATGATTTGCTCCTTTGTTGCACGAGATCAGCCGACATTTCCCCGATAGCCGGCCCGTCCGGCCATCTGCGCACAGGTTTCTTCACGCGTGTCCAGTGAATTCGTTGAGTTTCAGAAATTTTGGGGCTGTTACCCGCGTAGCGCTTGGAAGGTCTCTCAGGCTACACATTGTTTGTAAATGATAAACGACATGCACGGTATGGCGCTACCCGGCCGTTCGCGCATCATGCCTGAAGGTCCGGAATCCACCCCGAGCGGCGGTAGCCGGGCTGCCGGCCGAACCGCCGGAGTCGACCCTGAGCGGACATTCACCGAGCGATTGCCGAACGGCGTGACCTGACCCTCAGCGACATCGGCGGACCGATTGTGCTGCAACGCACAAACGTGGCGATCATCACTTACCTTGTGGCGGCCACTCGCGGCCGCCGTCCGAGCCATTCAGCATTGTGCTGTTGAAACGGACGAGCGCGGCGGTTGCAATGGCCTCCTTTATTTGAGCATCGGTCGCACCAGCGGCTTTTGCGGCTTTAGTGTGAGCGTAAACGCAATATGCACAAGGAATTTGTGCTGCCACACCGAGGGCAATGAGTTGCTTAGTTTTCCCGTCCAAAGCTCCCGTGGGATTCATCACGGCCAGATATTCGTCCCAATGCGGCTTCAGTGCCTGGTCGGGAAGTGTCTGTTTCATCCATTCAGGGGCCTCCTGAGCGCTGACGCTTGGTTCCGTTGCCAAGGTCAACAACAGCGCTAGACAGGCACTCGCTAGTAGAGTTCTCATGACTGATCTACCTAAGTAGTATTGAAGCGCCGCTGATCGTGGCGCTGAGACGCTTGGCAGTCAAGCCCGCCTGACGCGAGACCGGCGAGGCTCAACGTGGGTCGTGCGCCCGATGCAACCGCTCCACTCGCAGTGGCGGGCGTAACAGGCGGCATGCCTCCTTGTGGCACGACCTCGCCATTCAGACCGGGGCGAATGAATGGCCGCTCTCCACCCGAAGCGGTCATTGGACGAGGCCACCTCGCTCGCTTGGCGGTACGGCGACAGCATGACCCGCAAGGATGAGACAAAAGATTTCATCCGCTTCGCGCCATGTAATAATTATATGACCGGCTCATTGCCGGTGATTTCCGCGTAAGCAGACGGCGCAAGTCATGGTTGCGCGGACCGATGAGGATCAACTCGCCGCGGCTGATGGCTGCGTGCGAGCGCCCCAGCCCGCTTGCGGAAGATGTCGGTGGCGCCACATGCGAGACTAGCCGTCCCGAGTGAACACAACCTTCCGCGCCCGTCCACCGTCGACCGCCAACCCGGCGATCCGCCCGCCCGGCCGCCGCAGCACGCGTCCGTCGAGCCAAGTGTTGTAAAGCGTGGTCGGGGCCATCACGCGGATCACATCACCCTCGACGGGCTCGACCGACCATTGCGTCGCGAGTTGCAGCGGGCCGGCGACAGTGAGCGAGGTGGCGTCAATGGTCCAGCTCGCCGCCATCTCATCATTGACGTAGCGGCCGGAAAGCCCCTCCGGCAGCGCGGGACCCTCGGCCACTCGGTGGTAGATCGCGATCGTCCCAGCATCGTGCTCCACCTCCATTGTGTCGCTCGCCCCGAGCAGGCGGAAAGTGAATGGCGTGCTGTAGGTCGGGCTGCTGAGACGGCCCTCCTCGGTGGCGCGCGCGACGAAGGATACGCCGTAGGTGGTAACCGTCAGCGCGTCGTCGTTGTTCAGGGCGATATCGGCGGTAGCCCCACCCTCCCGGTCAAGCCAGCGTCCGGCATAGCGACCCAACTCGGTCGGCGGCGGCAGGACCGGGGCAGGATGCACGCCAGGCATCTCGTCGATCACGGCATCCAGTACCTGAGCAGCCGCGGCATGCGGATCGGCGCCGGCGTCGTTGGTGATGCAGATCAGCGCCAGACCTCGATCGGGGATGCGCAGGAACGCCGTCTTGTAGCCGGGCCAGAGCCCGCCGTGCTCGACGATCGACAAGCCACGATATCGGCGCAGGCCGACGCCGCGGGCATAAGCATTCGGCCGCCCGTTGGTGAAGTCCATGCGCGCGGTCAGCGATTCGGCGAGCGCGGCGCCGCGCGGGGCGCCGAGATGGCGGTTCCAGAGCGCCAAGTCTTCTACCGACGAAACCAGGCCGCCCTCGCCGTGCAAGGGGAAGCCATGCTGCGCCCGCCGCCATCCGCCGCCAGGTGCGGCGAAATAGCCGGTGGCGAGCCCGGGAACTGCCTCGGCGGGACTTTCGACGTGGCGGGTGGTGCTCATGCCGAGCGGTGCGAAGATGCGGCGGTCCAGGAACGCTCGCAGCGATTCGCCGCTGGCCTTCTCGACCACCCTGCCGAGCAGCAGGAAGTTCGAATTGCTGTAGAGATACCGCGACCCCGGGGGGAAATTGAGACCGCGCTGGCGGCAGATGCCGGCCATCAGGTCGTCATGCGTGACCGGCTGTGCCAGGTCCACGCCGCCCATCCGCATGATCTCCAGCATGTCGCGGATGCCGGAGCTGTTGTGCATGAGGTGATCGAGCGTGATGTACACGCCCAGGTCGGGCAGTTCGGGAAGCCACGCGCGGACGTTGTCCTCCACCCGCAGCTTGCCCTCGGCGGCGAGCAGTAGGATCGCCGCGCAAGTGAACTGCTTGGAAACCGACGCGATGCGGAACGTCGTGGCGGGCCCGATCGGGACCCCAAGCTCGACGCTGGCCAGTCCGACGCTGTGGTGGACGGCCAATTCGTCCTCGAGCACCAGGCCGAGCGTCATCCCGGGTCCGGCGGCCCGGTCCCAAGGCGCAAGCAGGCGATCGACGACGCGTTGCAGCCGCAGGCGATCGAGACCGTTCATGCGCGAGGCTCCTGCCGGGACCAAAACGGGTGCCAATGTGCGCGGGGCCGTTTCGGCACTCAAGCGATGTCTGTCACATCCGCTCGCTTGCGCGGCGCCAGGCATCGGCCTATGTGGGGCCGCCAAGGTTCGGAGAGGCCCACCCGACCATGGCATTCGACACCCATACCGATCCGTCCGCCGTGCTCCGCATCGAGGAGGCGCTGGCATTCGACGACGTGCTGGTGCTGCCCGGCTATTCGCAGGTGCTGCCCACCGCGACCGATACCACCACAAGGCTCACGCGCGACATCCCGCTGAATGTCCCGATCATCTCGGCCGCCATGGACACGGTGACCGAGAGCGAAATGGCCATCGCCATGGCGCAATTGGGCGGCATCGGGGTGATCCATAAGAACCTGGATGTGGATGCGCAGGCTGCGGCGGTGCATCAGGTGAAGAAATTCGAGTCGGGGATGGTCGTGAACCCCGTCACCATCCACCCCGACGAGACGCTGGCCGATGCACGCGCGCTGATGGCGGCGCATCGGATCAGTGGCATCCCGGTCGTGGAGCGCGACAGCGGACGACTGGTCGGCATCCTGACCCATCGGGACGTCCGCTTCGCCACCGACCCCAGTCTGCGCGTCTACGAGCTGATGACGCGCGAGAACCTTGTCACCGTCCGCGGCGACGTAGGCGCCGAGGAGGCACGGCGGCTGTTGCACCGGCACCGCATCGAGAAGCTGTTGGTGGTCGATCAGGCTTATCGCTGCGTTGGGCTGATCACCGTCAAGGACATGGACAAAGCGCAGGCGCATCCGCTGGCCAACAAGGACGGGCTGGGCCGGCTGCGCGTAGCCGCCGCGACCGGCGTTGGCCCGGATGGCGAAGCTCGCGCCCTCGCGCTGGTCGCCGCCGAGGTGGATGTGATCGTGGTCGATACCGCGCACGGGCATTCGGCCGGCGTGCTGGCTGCGGTGGAAGCGGTCAAGAAACTGTCCAACTCGGTGCAGGTAGTGGCCGGCAACGTGGCGACGCCCGAGGGAGCGATCGCGCTGATCGAGGCCGGCGCGGACTCGGTGAAGATCGGCATCGGGCCGGGCAGCATCTGCACCACCCGCGTGGTCGCCGGCGTCGGCGTGCCGCAGTTCAGCGCGGTGCTGGAATGTGCGGCGGCGTGCCGGGAGCGCGGCGTGCCGGCCATTGCCGACGGCGGGATGCGCACCTCGGGGGACATCGTCAAGGCGATCGCCGCCGGGGCAGACGCGGTGATGGTGGGCAGCCTGCTGGCCGGCACCGATGAAGCACCGGGCGAGGTTTTCCTGTACCAGGGTCGCTCCTACAAATCCTATCGCGGCATGGGCAGCCTGGGCGCCATGGCGCGGGGCTCGGCCGATCGCTATTTCCAGCAGGACATAAAGGATCAGCTCAAGCTGGTGCCGGAAGGCGTGGAAGGGCGGGTCGGGTACAAAGGGCCGGTTGCCCAGGTGGTGCACCAGTTGGTCGGCGGGCTGCGCGCGGGCATGGGCTATACCGGCAGCGCCACGATTGCAGAGCTACAGTCGAAGGCGCGCTTCCGCCGCGTCACCGGTGCTGGCCTGCGCGAGAGCCACGTGCACGACGTGGCGATCACGCGCGAGGCGCCCAACTACCGGCAGGACTAGAGTAGCAAGCGCAAGTAATCAAGGCGCGCCACGCGTCGGTTCATCTGCGCGAAGCGCATCATTTCTTCTCTGTGCAACTCCGTCGAGACTCCGTGTCACTACGTGTCCGCCGCGGCTGATCTACGGCAACGTGCAAAACACGCGGTTGGTCGAGAATGTGCCGGAGGGCTGCTGCGTGGAAGTGCCGGTGGTGGTCTCAACACATACGCCGAAAATGGGCACAATGAGGGCGTGGACACCGCCATCCGATCAGCCGATTTGCCGAATGCCCTCATGGCGGGAACCGTAGATCCGGAACAGATCAACGAAGGCACCGATCTCAAACAGCCGGTAGACCTCAGAACTGAGGCCACAGAGCCCAAACTGGCAACCTCGATCCGCCGATTGCTGGCCGGCCGTCAGCAAAGCGCGAAAGCCCGCACTGCTGATGTAAAGAGCTTGGCTAAAATCGACGAGCAGTTTTTGTGAGCCCGCCGTGGCTGACATTCCGGTTGTGATCGTCACCATCGACGATACCTCCGGCAGGGGTTTCGCCATGGGTGCCGCCGGCTTTCTGACCAAGCCCGTCAGCGTCAATGACCTGGCCCGCATTCTGCTGCCCCATCGCAGCGCCGATCGGCGGCTGTCCGCGTTGATTGTCGATGACGATCCCGACCATGGCCGCCGTATGCAGGCGCTGCTGGCCGGTTTGGGCGACGATGCCGCCTGCGTCGGCGGTGGGCGGGAGGCCATCGGCTGGCTGGTCAGGAACACACCGGACATCATGCTGCTCGACCTGATGATGCCGGGGACGGACGGGTTCCAGCTTGCCGAACGCCTGCAAGGTCACCCGGACTAGCGCCGCATCCCCATCGTCGTCGTTACCGCCAAGGACCTGAGTGCGGCCGAGCGTGCGCGCCTTGGCGAGAATGTGCGCGGTGTGATCAGCAAAAACGGAATGGTACCGGAACAGCTCGCCGCGCGGATCATGGCGCTGCTCTCGCCCGTCCCGGACCAGCCGAGAGCAACGCCCGCGGAACCGGTGTCGTGATCAGTTTGCTCTACGTGGAGGACAACGATGACAACGCCTTCATGCTGCAAATGCGTTTTGAGATGCTGGAGGGGTACGAAGTGCACGTTGCCGTCAATGGCAAGGCCGGGATTGAAGCCGCCCGGACGATGCGGCCCGACCTCATTCTGATGGATATTGGCCTCCCCGATATTGATGGGCTGGAAGTCACACGTCAGCTCAAGGCGGATGCGCGCACATGCGACATTCCGATCATCGCCGTGACGGCGCACGCCATGACGGGCGATCGCGAAAAGGCGCTTGCCACCGGATGCGACGAGTTCGACACCAAGCCGGTGGATTTTGACAGGCTGCTGGGAAAGATCGAAGCGTGCCTACGGTTGTGCCAGGGGTCCAGCAGGTAATCGCCGGCTGTGATCCTGGAGTGCGTCCCCCGGGGTGGAGGATCAGGTTTTGGTTTTTGACCGGTTGGCGTCTGAACCGTGTTGGCCGTGTGGTATAAGCGCGTCATGGTGAAGGTCGTCATCTTCGACGCCTACGGCACGCTGCTCGACGTGAATGCGGCGATGCGGGCGCACGCGGCCCGGCTGGGCCCCGACTGGGAGCGCATCAGCACCGAGTGGCGCCAGAGGCATATCGAATATACCTGGGTGCGGTCGCTGGCCGGGCCCGGCCAGTACCGCGACTTCTGGCAGCTCGCGCAGGAGTTGCTCGCGTTTGTCGCGGCACGGCATGGCGTTTCCGATGCAAGCCTGCTCCGAGATGTGCTGAGTGCGTACCGGCGGCTCGATGCCTATCCCGACGCTGCGGATGTGTTGCGCCTCCTGGCGGGGCACGGGATCGGGCGGGCGATACTCTCGAATGGCGAGCCCGGTATGCTGACCGAGGCGGTGGAAGCGGCCGGCATTGCGGAGTTGCTCGACGACGTGCTGAGCGCCGACGCGGCCGGCGTCTACAAGCCCGACCGGCGGGTGTACGCGCTGGCGACTGCCCGGTTCGGCCTTCCCGCCGAGGATATGGCATTCGTCTCGTCCAACGCGTGGGACGCATTCGGCGCGCGCGCATTCGGCTTCCAAGTGTTCTGGGTGAACCGGAGCGGCCAGCCGGACGAGTACGGGTTAAGCAGTACAGCGACGGAACTGCACGATCTTGGAGGCGTCGCGATGGAACTGGCGCGCGAGGTCGGGTAGGTTCGGGGCAAGATGAGCGCTGCAACCAAATCCTCAATCGAGGAACGTGAGACGACTTTGTCGGACCTGCTCGACCGGGCAGAGCGAGGGGAGGAGGTCACGATCAGCAGGCAAGGACGGCCGGTGGCCCGGCTGGTACCGGCGGCGCCAGCGCATGATCCGGAAAAGGCGCGACAGGCGGTGCAAAGGATCTTTGAGCTGCGCGATAAGATCAGGGCGGAACATGGCCCCGTCAGCCTGGAGGAAATTCTCGCATCTCGGCACGAGGGCCATCGGTACTGATCGTGGCGGCTCTGGTTCTCGATGCCTCGGTCGCGCTGGCCGCGACTTGGCCTGAAGAACGGCACAAGAGTGCGGCTCAGGCAATCATGGAGCGGGTCGCAGCCGAGGGCGCGCTCGTCCCGACAATCTGGTACTGGGAAGTAGCGAACTCGCTGGTGATGCGTTGCCGCCGGGGCCTCCTCGGACCTAGCGATGTGCCCGACATATTGCGCGAACTGGGCGCTCTACCGATCGCTCTGATCCGCGGCCTGCCGTGGAAAGCTGGGAACCCGCGGTGATGCTTGCCGTTGCGTATCAACTGACGAGTTACGACGCCAGCTATCTGGAGCTTGCCCAGCGCACTGGACTGCCACTCGCCAGCTTTGATGCGGCGTTGCGCCGGGCGGCCGATGCAGTTGGGGTGCCGCTTGCCAATCCTGTCGCGTGACACCCGGGGCGCGACTTCAGGCGGCAATCGAGGTGCTGGCAGCGATCGAGGCTGATCCACGGCCGGCTGACGCGGTTGCGAACGAGTATTTCCGGGCCCGTCGCTTCATCGGTTCAGGGGATCGGCGGGCAGTCTCCGACCGGGTCTGGGCGGTGCTGCGAAGCTGGCGCCGGTTGGAGTGGTGGCTTCGGCGGGCGCCGACGCCACGGTTAATGGTCGCCGGCTCACTGTTGCTGGAAGGGGGTGACGTGGCCGGGCTTGCGCGGGCCTTTTCCGGCGGGCGGTTCGCGCCAGCGCCGCTCTCGGCCGCCGAAGCGGCCGTGTCGCGGCGGCTGGAAGGGCACACGTTGGACCATCCCGACATGCCCGAGGCGGTCCGGATGGAAACACCGGACTGGCTGTTACCGCTTCTGGCCGAGCGGTTCGGTCCCAGGTTGATACAGGAGATGAAGGCGCTGGCTGAGCCGGCGCCGCTCGATCTGCGGGTGAACCTGCTGAAGACCACGCGGGAGGCCGCCCGCACGGCACTCGCGGCGGACGGGATCGAGGCCACGCCCACGCCGCTTTCTCCCTGGGGATTGCGTCTCACCGGCCGCCGGCCGGTGACCTCCGGCGCGGCATTCCAAACCGGCCTGGTCGAAATCCAGGATGAGGGGAGCCAGCTTATCGCGCTGCTCGCTGATGCGAGGCCCGGAATGCGGGTGGCCGATCTCTGCGCCGGCGCTGGTGGAAAGACCCTGGCGATGGCGATGACCATGGCCAATACCGGGCACATCCTCGCCTGCGATGTCTCGGTGGCGAGATTGGATTCCTCGGTGCGGCGCCTGCGCCGGGCCGGGGTGCACAATGTCGAGCGGCACGTGCTGGGAGCCGGGGACAAGGCGCTGAAGCGACGTGCCCGCAGCTTCAACCGTGTGCTGGTGGATGCGCCCTGCACGGGGATCGGGACCTGGCGACGCAATCCCGATGCGCGCCGGCGGCTCGCCCCGCCGGATCTGGCCGAGCTCGTGCCCAAACAGGCGGCAATCCTTGATCGGGCGGCAGAACTTGTTCGCATCGGCGGCAAGTTGATCTACGCTACGTGCTCCCTGCTCTCCGAGGAGAACGAGGCCCAGGTGTACGGCTTCCTTGCTCGCCATCCAGAATTTGCGATTACGCCCCCGGCGCAGGTGTGGCCGGAGGGCGTTGCCCCTTTTGTCGGCGACAGTTTTCTGGCGCTGACGCCGGCTCGTCACGGGACCGACGGGTTCTTCGCGGCGGTGCTGGAGCGGCGCGCGGGGTCTCCGTCGTGATCGGCATCCGCCGCGCGCGGCCGTCCGACGCGGCGGCGATCGGGTCAGTGCACGTGGCGGCTTGGCGCTCCGCCTATCCGGGGATCCTGCCCGATGATTATCTCGCCGGACTCTCGATCCCTCGCCAGGCAGCGTATTACGACAGTGCGATCCGCAGCACGACTGGTGTGTACGTCGCCACCGCGTCAGGGCTGGACGTGCCGGCCGGCTCCGGTCCGCGGGTCATCGGCTTCGCGTCAGCCGGGCGGGCGCGGCTGCGCGAGGTCAGCGGCCAACGATTGGCCGAGGGAGAGATCGAGACCCTGTACGTACTAGACGACTGGCGCGATCGGGGCATCGGGCGTCGGCTGATGCGGGCCGCCGGGGCGTATCTGGCCGAGAACGGGTGTCGCTCGGCTTACCTCTGGGTGCTTCGCGACAATCCCAGCCGCTGGTTCTACGAGCGGCTCGGCGGTCGGCCGGTGGCCGAGAGCATGGTGCGGGTCGGCGGCCGGGGGGTGCTGCAGACCGCGTTCGTCTGGGACCCGATCGAACGCCTGCTGGCGGCGAGCGCCCGAGCATCCTGAGGGATCGTGGTCGGTCCCCGGCGGGGGGCATTTCAAGCCCCAAACCGTTGGCATGACTCCGACGTTCCTTGTCCGATGACCCGGCCCGTCGGCCGGCACCGGAGGGAAACGGATATGCGATCCTTAGGGCCCGTCAGACAATAGGCGAATCGGGTAACGGTTGGGGATTCTCCGCGTCGACTATCCACCATATGTTGTGTGGATGGTCGATTCGGACAGCATAAGCGAACGTTTCGTGGCGTTGTCGCCGTATCTGGATGAACGGGGACGACGGCTATTTGCGGCAACCGAGGCGAGTAGTGCCGGGTATGGCGGGGTCGCTGCGGTGTCGCGCATCACCGGCATCGCGCCGAGCACGATCGGACGCGGCCAGCGCGATTTGACCGAGGACGTTAACCTCGATCCCGGTCGGGTTCGACGGCCCGGCGGCGGTCGCAAGCCGCGGGTGGTGACCGACCCGGGGCTCTTGCCGGCGCTACTGGCGTTGGTCGAGCCGACCGAGCGAGGCGATCCGATGTCGGCGCTACGCTGGACCTGCAAGAGCCTGCGGCGCTTGGCGGCGGACCTGCGGGCTCAGGGCCATGTGGTCAGCCATACGGTGGTTGGCGAGTTGCTGGCACAGCAGAATTTCAGCCTGCAAGCCAACAGCAAGACCAGAGAAGGCGGCGACCATCCGGACCGGGACGCGCAGTTCCGGCAGATCGATCAGAGCGTGAGCGAAGCGTCGGCAGCCCATCAGCCGGTGATCTCGGTGGACACCAAGAAGAAGGAATTGGTTGGCGACTTCAAGAACGCCGGGCGGGAATGGCGGCCGAAGGGAACCCCCGAAGAGGTTCGCGTGCATGACTTCGTGATCAAGGAACTGGGGCGTGCGGTACCGTATGGCGTCTATGACCTCGCCGCCAATGCCGGCTGGGTCTGTATCGGGGTGGACAATGACACGGCCGAGTTCGCGGTGCAGACGATCCGCCGCTGGTGGTACGAGGTCGGGCGGGTGCGCTATCCTGACGCCAAGCACCTGACGATCACCGCGGATGGGGGCGGCAGCAACGGCTCGCGTGTGCGTCTATGGAAACGCGAACTTCACCGTCTCGCCACCGAGATTGGCATCGACATCAAGGTTCACCACCTGCCGCCCGGCACCAGCAAGTGGAACAAGATCGAACACCGCCTGTTCGCCTTCATCAGCCAGAACTGGCGTGCCACACCGCTGGTCAGCTATCGCGTCATCGTCGATCTGATCAGCGCCACCACAACCGATAAAGGCCTCATCGTCCGTTGCGAACTCGACGAACGAACCTATCCGAAGGCGATCGCCGTGTCCGACCAGCAGATGGATGCGATCAACATGACGCGCGCCGAGTTCCACGGCGAATGGAATTACACCATTCACCCGGGCAATCGCTCAGATCGCGCAGTTGATTCCTGACGGACCCTTAACGAATTTCGCGCCGCGCTTCTGGTCGGCACGGCGGTTTCGGCCGGCGGCACAGCCGTCCATGCCCAGACGGTGCAACTGACATACGCGCAGCCGCTTTCGGCAGGCGCGGTGCAAATGGTGCAGGAGAGCCTGCGCCAGGTTGGGGACTATCCCGGCGTGATCGATGGAGTGTGGGGACCCGATAGCGTCACTGCACTGTAGCGACTTCCAGCAGATGCATGGGCTGCAGCCGACTGGGGAGTTGAACCAGGTGACGGTTGCCAGCCCAGCCTGGACCCGGACGCGCTGCTGGGGGCACCGGTAATGGCGACGATGCCGCCGGCAGTCACGGTGCTGCCGCCCTATGTACCGGTGACGAGCGTCCGCTCCGTGCAGATGGTTCAGCAGCGGCTGCAGGCACTGGGGTACTACCACGGTGGCATTGATGGCATATGGGGCGCCGAGACCACAGGCCGTGATCACGCAATTCCAGGCAGGGCGAGGGCTTCAGCCGAACGGAGAGCGCTCAATCCTGCGACGGTAGCGGCGCTGGGGCTGAACCCCGAGTATCTATTCGCAGCGCGGTAGCGCTCACCCACCGGTACTGACCTGCCTTCGTCTGCTCGCGCAGCGCCGAAGCTTTGCTGAGGCGAAGGCAGACTGAAGCGAACCCGCTTACCAGGCGGCCAGGATCGCCCCTGCGCCCACCGCCGCAGCGATTCGCTACATAGATGCCAGCTTTTCGCTGGCATGACGTGCTGCGTCCTGACCGCCGGCGTTACCCCGGGTTACCGGTGATGGCTGGCGTCGCCTTGGACCGGCGGCTATTGTCCCGCCCCGCTTTGCCCGGCCGGGTTTCCGCGCAGTGCAGCGGTTTCTTCGGGCTGAGACTTCACACGGGAGGCTAGCCGTTTGATCCAGTTACGTGCTGCGCTGGTCGCTGCGGCGTGCCTGCTTTTTTTTTCTGTGCCATCCGCTTTTGGCGCCCCCGCGTCGGCCGCCGCGCCTCAGGCGCCTACGGCCCAGCCGGCCGGGGCACCCCCTTCTCCTGCGGCCGTCAGCCCGGTGCCCGCCGGCGGGGCAATTGCCGCGATCCGAGTGGAGGGCAATCGGCGGATCGACGCCGGTACTATCGAGTCGTATATGCTGGTGCATCCTGGTGACCCGTTCGCGCCTGGCCCGATCAATGAGAGCCTCAAGACGCTGTACGCGACCGGCCTTTTCCAGGATGTCAGCCTGACCCGGCAGGGCAACACCCTGGTCGTCCATGTGGTCGAGAACCCGCTGGTCAACGAGGTTGTGTTCGAGGGAAACCACGAGGTGACGGATGCGCAAATGCGCGACCAGCTTCAGCTTCGTCCGCGTGCGGTGTTCACCCCGGCCGCCGCTGATTCCGATCGCCAGCGGATTCTCAATATTTACGCGGCCAAAGGCTATTACGACGCTAGCGTCGAGCCGGTGATCATCCGGCTGCCGGAGAATCGCGTGAACGTGGTGTTCCAGATCAATGACGGTCCGGAGACGCTGATCAGCCGCATTTCGTTCGTCGGCAACAAGGCGTTCGGCTCCGGGCGGCTTGCCGAAGTCATCAATAGCCGCGAGGAGCGCTGGTGGCGGTTCCTCTCGAGCTCTGACCAGTACAGCCCCGAGCGGCTGAATTTCGACAAGGAGCTGCTGCGCCGGTTTTATCTGCATCAGGGTTACGTTGATTTCGAGGTGACCGATGCCTCGGCTGAGCTGTCGCCGGATAGGAGGGCGTTTTTTGTGACCTTCACGGTCAGCGAGGGCGCGCGTTACCGGGTTGGCAAAGTTGCCATCCATTCGCAACTGAAGGGGATCACCGATAAGGCTCTCGCCGGCGAGTTGCAGTTCGCGTCCGGCGACTGGTACGACGGCGACGCGGTAGGACGCACAGCGGATCTGATGGAGGACTACGTCCGCAGCCACGGCTACGCGTTTGTCCAAGTGTCACCGCGGGTCGAGCGCCATCCGGCGACCCACACGGTCGATATCACGTACGACGTGACGGAAGGGCCGCGCGTCTATGTCGAACGGATCGACATCGTCGGCAACCTGCGGACCGAGGACCGCGTGATCCGCCGACAGTTCCAGATCGCCGAGGGCGACGCCTACGACGCCAGCGCAATCCGCCGCACCCGGCAACGGCTAACTGATCTGGGCTATTTCCAAAACGTGAACATCACCACGGCGCCCGGCTCGGCGCCAGACAAGGCGGTGATCACGACCACGATCCAGGAGAAGGCGACCGGCGAGCTGACGATCGGCGCCGGCTATTCGACCGACGCAGGAGCGTTGGTCGATGCCGGTCTGCACGAGCGCAACCTTGTCGGCACCGGCATCGATGCCGGGATCAACGGCATTCTGGCGCAGAGACGCAGCTCGATCGACCTGTCGGTGACCCAGCCCTATTTCCTCGATCGCAACCTGCTGGTCGGGGGTGACCTGTTCCTGGTGCAGACCAACAATCTCGGCACCGAGCCCTATGACGAGCGGCGTGTCGGGTTTGCGGTACGCACCGGCTACGACTTCACCGATCATCTGCGCCAGGTCTGGAGCTATTCGCTGGTCGGCCGAACCGTGTACAACGTCACGGCAGGGTCGAGCTATTACATCACCAGCCAGGAAGGCTACACGCTGCTGTCGCAGGTCAGCCAGGTCATGACGCTGGACTATCGCGACAGCACGACAGATCCGCACTCGGGCTACATCGCAACGCTCGGCTCGGATTTCGCTGGGCTTGGTGGCAACGCGGTTTTCGTGCGGACCCGGGCAGACGCCGGATACTACATTCCGCTCGATCGCTTCACCGGCAATAGCGATTGGGGAATCTCCCTGACCGCTGGGATAGGTTATCTGTTCCCCCTCGGCCACCAGGAATCGGTGATCGACCGGTTCTACCTTGGCGGCGACAACCTCCGCGGTTTCGAGACCGGCGGCGTCGGACCGCATGACGAGGCGACCGGTGATTCGCTCGGCGGCCGGTTCCTGTGGACCGAATCGCAGCAGCTCAATTTCCCGCTGCCATTTGTCTCGGCCGAATTCGGTCTGTCGGGACATACGTTCGTCGATGTCGGTGCGCTGACTGAGGGAACGTTCGAGTCCGGTGTCTGTCCGGGATCCAATCTGCCTAGCACCGGCGGCAGCCAGTGCCCGCAGGTGAGCAATTCTGCTACGCCGCGGGTCGGCGCCGGCCTGGGTCTGACCTGGCGGTCCGGCTTCGGGCTGATCAATGTTGACGTGACGCCCTTCGTCGTGAAACAGCCATTCGACCAGACGCAGATCTTCAGATTCGGTTTCGGCACGAGGTTCTAGGTGTTGCAACATCGCCTTCTCGCTGCGGCGGCTCTCGGTTGGGCCGTCCTGCTGTTCTTCAGTCATCGCGCCGAAGCTCAGCAAATTCTGGCGCAAAGCCAGGGGCAGAACTGGTTCATACCGAACCAGCCCCACCCGGCGCCCCCCGAGCGCCGGGCGCCGGCTCGGGCGCCAGCACCTGCGCCGGCAGCGGCGACCCAAGCGCCACCACTTGCGGACACGACCCCACCGGAGGAAGGGGTCCCCGCGGCCAGCCCTGAGCAAATCCAGGTGCAGCTTCCCCCCGCACCTGCCGTTCCCGACGTTCCGCGTGGCACATTGCCTCCTGCCGCGGTGATCGGGGTGCTGTCTGTGCCGGACGTGTTGCGCGCCTCGGTGGCGTATCAGGCGGCGGACAAGGTGATCGCCGGGCGGCGCCAGAAACTGAATGACGATGCGCAGCAGGAGCAGACGAAGTTGCGAGACATGGGGCAGGCACTGACCACCGACCGCGCCAAGCTGACGCCCGAACAAGTCCGGGCGAAGGAGAAGGAGCTGCAGGATCGCATCACGGAGTTGCGGCGCAGTTTTACTGAGCGCAACCGAATCATTCAGGAACAGGGCCAGTATGCGCTGCTGCAGATCCAGCGCACGTTGAGCGAGGTGGTCCAGAAGGTGGCGATCAGCCGTGGCATGAACCTGGTGTTGCAGCGCGCCGAAGTAGCGGTGAACATCCCCGAGTTCGACCTCACGCCCGAGGTGACGGAGATGCTGAACAAGGCGCTTCCGTCGGTGGTGATCCCGCCCGAAGGCGTCTCGCCCGTCGGCACCGGGCCAGTTGCCGCCGCCGCGCCGGCGCAGGCGGCCGCCCAGAAGCATCCCTGACGTGTGAGCGGGCCACAGACGAGCGGAGCGAAGCATCGGATTCCGGAGACCGCGGGGGACCCGCGATTCTTCGCTCGGACCGGCCCGCACAGCCTGGAGGCGGTGACGGCGGCGGCGGGCCTGCCCGCGCCCAGCGTGAGTCTGGTACTGAGCGGCGTAGCACCGCTGCAGACAGCGAGCCCCGACCAGGTGAGCTTCCTGGACAACCGCCGCTACGCATCGGCACTGGCTACGACCGGAGCCGGCGCAGTGCTGGTGCATCCGGACATGGTGCCACGGGTCCCAGCCGGCACGGTGGCGCTACCGACCGAAGAGCCGTACGCCGCGTGGGCGCTCGTGGCGGCACTGTTTCATCCGCCCGCCCCCCCGTGTCCAGGCATACACCCCGCTGCCGTGGTAGCTCCGGACGCTCGACTGGACCCCACTGCCGAGATCGGCCCTCTGGCAGTCATCGGGGCACGGGCCGAGATCGGCCCACGCTGCCGCATCGGTCCGGGCGTGGTGATCGGCGAGGGCGTGGTATTGGGCCCGGAATGCCGGATCGGCGCCCTGGCAAGCCTGAGCCACGCCCTGCTGGGCGCACGCGTCGCGGTCTATCCCGGCGCGCGGATCGGCCAGGATGGTTTCGGCTTTGCGGTGACGCCGGCAGGGTTCAGGTCAGTGCCGCAGTTGGGGCGAGTGGTGCTGGAGGACGACGTCGAGGTCGGCGCGAACACGACGATTGACCGCGGCAGCCTGCATGACACTGTGATCGGCGCCGGCTCCCGCCTCGACAACCTGGTGCAGATCGGGCACAACGTGCGCCTCGGGCGCGGCTGCGTCATTGTCGCGCAGGTCGGCATTTCTGGCTCCACGATTCTGGAAGACCAAGTGATGATCGGCGGGCAGGCCGGTTTGATCGGGCACCTCCGGATCGGCCGGGGCGCCCGCATCGGCGCCCAGGCCGGCGTGATGTCGGACGTGGCAGAGGCGGCTGAGGTGATCGGCAGCCCAGCCATGGCTGTTCGCGACTTCTTCCGCCAAGTGGCCGCGCTGCGCCGGCTGGTGCGGAAGCCGCGGCCGGCAGCCGGCGAGACGCAAACGGACTGACCGCAATGGATGCGAGCCGCGGCGAGCGAACGGCGAGGGTGATCGAATCGGAAGGCACCGGTGAGGCGGTCGCGCTGGTTGATATCGCCCGCGTCATGCTGGCGATCCCGCACCGCTATCCGTTCCTGATGATCGATCGGGTGGTCGATCTTGTCCGCGACAGATCCGCCATCGGGATCAAGAACCTGTCAATCAACGAGTCATTCTTCCAGGGACACTTTCCCAATCATCCGGTGATGCCGGGCGTGCTGATCATCGAGAGCATGGCACAGACTGCCGCTGTGTTGGTAGTCGAGACTCTTGGGCCGGAGTCGGCCGGTAAGGTGGTGTATTTCATGTCGATCGAGGGCGCGAAGTTCCGCCGCCCCGTGGTGCCCGGCGATCAGCTTCGAATCCACGTGGTCAAGGAGCGCAACCGCGGGAATGTCTGGAAGTTTCACGCGATCGCGCGGGTAGACGGCGTCTCGGTTGCCGAAGCCACCTATGCCGCGATGATCATGGAGCGCGCTGCGGGGCCGGGTGTTCCACCGGAATAGGCTGGCGAAACAATCGGTTACACCGCTTTCAGGTGAAATGTGCGGCAACAATGATTGAGTTGGCCGCCGGCGTGCAGCGCCTCTAGCCTGCCTACCGGTGCTTGAAGGGTTTTCCAGGCATGGACGCGATCGCCGCAACGCTCGAACCGACCAGGGTAGAAACCACGATTCATCCCAGCTCCATCGTCTCTCGCGGGGCGAGACTTGGCGTGGGAGTCCGAATTGGCCCGTTCTGCACTGTCGGCCCGCATGTGACGATCGAGGACGGCGCGCGCCTTATTTCCCATGTCGTGGTCGATGGGCGCACGCGGATCGGTGCCGAGGCGGTGCTGTTTCCGTTCTGCACCGTGGGTTTGGAGCCGCAGGACCTGAAATATCGCGGCGAGCCGACATGCTGCGAGATCGGCGCCCGCACGCAGATACGCGAGCACTGCACGATCCACCGCGGCAGTGTCGGCGCGAACGGCGTCACGCGGATCGGTGCGGATTGCATGCTGATGGCGGTGGCCCACGTGGCGCACGACTGCACGCTGGGCGATCACGCGATTATCGCCAACAACGCGGTAATGGGCGGGCACGTGTCGATCGGCGCGCACGCGGTGATCGGCGGCAGCGCAGCGCTGCACCAGTTCGTGCGTATTGGCCGCGCTGCGATGGTGGGCGGGATGTCGGGGGTTGAGGCGGACGTGATCCCGTTCGGCAGCGTGATCGGCAACCGGGCCCGACTGGTCGGGCTGAACGTGATCGGGCTGAAGCGGCGCGGCTTCGAGAAGGCGCAGATCCTGCGGTTGCGGGGGGCGTTCGACGCGCTGTTTCACGGCGAGGGCGTGTTTGCCGAGCGGCTGGGGGAGGTACGGGCGCGCTGCAGCGCTGATCCGCTGGTGGCCGAGGTGCTGGGGTTTATCGACGCGCCGAGCCATCGCGGGCTGATCCGGGCGGGTCAAGCGAGAGAGTAATAATATAAGACAGCAGTTTAATTCTTGGCCGCTTGAAGAGGCCCGCTACCGTTAGTCGGAGGAGACGTTCACGCCCCCTGAACCAATCAGCGTCTGCTCCGACTAAGACATACCGCAGAGACGCAGAGGGCTCAGAGGTTCACTGTGCACGCCCAAAACGGGCGGCGAGCTGGTACAAGAGAGGTCGGCACGATCGAAATCCTCTACGGGCTCTGTGCCTCTGCGGTGAATCTTCTTTACGAGGCCGCAAGCGAATACCACGCGGCAGGCGTGCCCTGGTCGGGGGCCCACTGTCAGTGCGACATCAGCACGGGCAAGGTCATATGATCGAGCAGTTCGCGGCTGACGCCCCCCAGAATCAACTCACGCGCCCGCGAATGCCCGTAGCCGCCGGTTACCAGCAGATCGGCTCCACAGTCGGAGGCGTAGGCCAGGATTGCATCAGCGTAGCTTATGCTTCCATCCGTGACCGTGCGGGCAGCGGAAACCTTCAGCCCATGCCGCGCGAGATGTTCTGCCATATCCGCGCTGGGCACCTCTTGCGATTCGGTCGCGGACCTGGCGCGCTCGACGGTCAGCACGGTAACGGTCGCCGTTGGTTCGATCAGCAACAGGGCGTCGTGCGCTGCGCGGGCTGCCTCGCGAGCCCCGTTCCAACCGATTAGCACATTAGCGCCGATTTTCTCGTACTGGCCGGCGAACGGGACGAGCAGCAACGGGCGTCCCGATTTCATCAGAGCGTCTTCGATCAGATGGCGGCCGACCGGTGGCAACGGATGATCCGGATCAGTCTGGCCGAGCAGCAGGAGGTCGGCCGTACGAGCCCGATGTGCCACGTCATCGACTGCCATGCCGGTCGACATCTGCCAATCTCCCCGAACATTATTGCGCCGGAGCTGCTCGCGGAAGTCTGCCTCGATGCTCCGTGCCTTCTCCTGGGCTTGAGCCTCAAGGCGGTTCGCTGCTTCCTGGAGGGCCAAAGCCTCCGGGTAGCCGCTCAGGGCAAGACCGAAATTGGTAGGGTACAGCAACTCCAGCGGGCAGAAGCCCGTCACATGCGCGTCGTGCCGGCCCGCGAGGCCAAGCGCTAGGCCAAGAATGACATTGCTGCGCCCTGATCCGTCAAGCACGACCAAAAGGTCTCGCAATTTCATCGCTTCCATCCCTCTGTTGCCTCGTGGCCTGATGCTATCCCAGATTTTCGCATTTGGCCGGTGCACGATTCATACACGAACTGGACCGAGCTGGAAGCAGCGCCGCATTGACCTCAACTGATCGGACCCGTGCCCCTTGCCGCGTGGCTGGGTGCTCTGGACCAGCCACACGTTATTCCCTTATTCGCTTCATGTCACGGCTGATTGCGCCGGGACGCAGCGGACTTGATTTGGATCAACGACTACCGGCAGGGGTCAGGGCTAGACGGCCAAACATGGCGAGGACACGCGATGGCAGGGCGTCAGGCGCGGGTGGCATCCTGAGGCTGCCGGATGTGTTGCGCCGCGATCTGATCCTGCTGCTCGCCGCCAAGCTCGTGTTGCTGACCATCCTCTACGCGCTGTTCTTCTCACCAGCCCATCGACCCGCAATCGATATCATGGCGCACATAGCCGGCACGCTTCCTCAGAGATAAGGATAAGGGCATCGAGATGGATGTCGTCACACTCTCCCGCCTGCAATTCGGCCTTACGGCCATGTATCACTTCCTGTTCGTGCCGCTGACGCTAGGGCTTTCCGTCCTGCTCGCCGTGATGGAGAGTATCTATGTCACCACCGGACGCACCATCTGGCGCGACATGGTGAAGTTCTGGGGCGCGCTGTTTGGCATTAACTTCGCGATGGGTGTCGCGACCGGTATTACCATGGAGTTTCAGTTCGGAACGAACTGGGCGTATTATTCCCATTACGTAGGCGATATATTCGGTGCACCCCTGGCCATCGAAGGGCTGATGGCCTTTTTCCTCGAGGCCACCTTCGTCGGCCTGTTCTTTTTCGGTTGGGAGAGGTTGAGCCGCGTCCAACATCTGATTGTCACCTGTCTGATGGCGCTAGGGACTAATTTGTCCGCGCTCTGGATCCTGATCGCCAACGGATGGATGCAGTACCCCGTCGGGGCGCGCTTCAACCTGGCCACGATGCGCATGGAGGTAGCCGACTTCACCGAGGTGCTGTTCAACCCGGTCGCACAGGCAAAGTTCGTGCACACCGTTTCAGCAGGCTATGTAACAGGGGCTATGTTCGTGCTCTCGGTGAGTGCTTACTACCTTCTGCGTGGACGCAACCGCGGGCTCGCCATTCGCTCGATGACGGTGGCGGCCAGCTTCGGCTTGGCCTCCGCGCTGTCCGTTGTCGTACTCGGCGACCAGAGCGGCTACACGGCCGGCCAGAACCAAAAAATGAAGATCGCAGCCATCGAGTTGATGTGGCACACTGAGGCCGCACCGGCATCGTTCACGGTTGTCGGTTTGCCCGACACGGCGACGCGCACCACCCGCTACGCGGTGCACATTCCCTGGGTGCTCGGCTTGATCGCGACCCGTTCGCTAGCCTGGATTTCCACGGAGCCGAGCCCGCCTAACGGTGGGCGAGTTAAGCGATTCTAAAGACTCGCTTTTTTGCGTGATTTGTTATGCATGATGGTGCGCTGATAGCCCATTTGTACGTTGTCTTCTCCTTGCCAAAGGAAGACTGCCAGGATTCCGCCTCGCCATCGGTTGATGCAAAAATGCAGCACCATAGCCCTTCTCTGGCAGGCGCAGGGGTTGTCACGTCTTTCTCGCTTGACACTATATATGGGGTTAGACACCGTGCACTAGTGGCTATCAGAGCACCATATGACCTAACAAAGTGCCGCCGCTTCTTCGTCCGGCCGGCGACCCCACGGCAGCGCCAATACGCGGCATTGCGCGCCTATTTCTTCGAAGGCATTGGCTCTGACGCGGCGGCGCGACGGTTCGGCTACTCACCGGGCGCATTCCGGGTGCTCTGCCACGCCTTTCGTCGCGGCGAACTGCCAGACTTCTTCGCCGTCGTCCGACCGGGTCGGCGTGAGCAGCCCAGAAAGGGCCGTGCCCATGACCAGATCGTGGCGCTGCGCAAACGCAATTACTCAGTCTACGAGATCAGTCAGGCGCTTTCCGAACGGGGAATGCCACTCAGTGCGACTGCGGTACGCGAGGTCCTCGCCGCGGAAGGATTCGCACCGCTGCCGCGGCGGCTCGACGAGGAGCGTCCGGCCGTAGCCGGGCCCAGCACCGAGGCAGTCGCCAACATCCGCAGCTTCACGCTCACGCCGCGCGAGTTCACGACACGGGTCGGGGGGCTGTTCCTGTTCATCGCCGAACTGGTGCGTTTGAACACCGACACCCTGGCGCTCGGCGCCAAACTCCCCGGCTCGCGCATGATCCCGGCCGCGCATGCTTTGCGCGCCTCGCTGGCTCTGAAGCTATGGGCCATTGAGCGGAAGAGCCATATCATGGCGCTGGTTGCCGACAAAGGCCTGGCGCTGTTCTGCGGGCTCAACGTCATGCCGAAGAGGAGCTTCCTGTCGGAGTATTCCTCACGGATCACCCCGCAGAACGTCTCGCGGTTGCTCGCTCTGTGGCACGAACGGTTGGCCGGAGAGGCGCTCTTCAGCGGGGAGTTGATCAACCTCGATTTCCACTCCGTGCCCTATTTCGGCGAACACCCGGTGGTCGAAACCCACTATCTGCCGAGGCGCAGTCGCCGTCAGCCCAGCATCCTCACGTTCCTCGCCCAGGACGCCGACAGTCAGGTGTTCTGCTACTCGAACGCCGACATTCGCAAGGGTGAGGAGGCCGAGGAAATCTTCCGTTTCATCGAGTTCTGGAAGCGTCAGCATGGCAAAGTGCCGCAGCACCTCGTATTCGATTCCAAACTCACGACTTACGAAGGGCTCGACCGGCTGGATGCCGCCGGGATCACCTTTATGACGCTGCGCCGGCGCTCCAAAGGCCTGCTGGCCGAAGTCTATGAGCTGGCAGCATCGGCGTGGCGCACCATCACGCTCAACCTGCCCAGTCGCAAATATCGCACACCCCAAGTCTTCGAGCAGAAGGTCTGCCTTCGCGAACGCACCTACCGACAACTGTTCATCAAGGATCTCGGCCACGATGAACCCACTATCCTTGTCACCAACGACAGGCATGCCAGCGCCCGCAACCTCATCACTCGCTATGCCAAGCGCATGCTGATCGAAAATGCGCTCGCCGATGCCGTACGCTTCTTCCACATCGACGCGCTCTCCTCTTCAGTCGGCTTCAAGGTTGATTTCGACATGGCGCTCCTCGTCCTCGCCAGCGCCCTCTACCGGTTGATGGCCCGACGCATGCGAGGCTACGATGATGCCCAAGCCCGCCGTATCTTCCGCGATTTGATCGACATGCCGGCAAACGTCGCCATCGCCACTGACGAGGTCACAGTGCGCTTCCACCGTCGCGCCCATCTTCCAATCGTACTCGCCTCCGGACTTATCGACCAACCCGTCCTGGTGCCATGGTGGCAAGGCCGTTCGCTCCGCCTGATCCACTAGCATGTGAAACCTGTCGTGTTAGGCGATTTCCGGTCCGTGGAAATCCAGGCTAGACGGCGAGGTCCCCGGAATTGATGAGCTGGTTGCTCAGTCGGCGCAGCGAATCCAGGACGGAATGCGTGCCTACAAGGCGATGGAGGGACTTCGCACAGATCCGACCAATACCGCGCTGCGAACCGAATTCGACACGCACGTGACCGACCTCGGGTATGCGCTGCTGCTCAAGCGCTATACGCCCAATGTCACTGATGCCACGCCCGCGCAAATTCAATCGGCTGCGTGGGACACTGTCCCACCCGTATTCCCGCTGTTCTGGACCTTCCGCATTATGGTCGCCTTGGGTTTCTATTTCATTGCGCTATTCGGCACGATGTTCTGGCAGGCCTCGGCCCGTCAGCTTGAGCGGCGTCCGTGGCTGCTGCGGGTCTGCCTGTGGTCTCTTCCACTGCCCTGGATCGCAGCGGAGCTCGGCTGGTACGTCGCGGAGGGCGGACGCCAGCCATGGTCCATCGACGGCGTGCTGCCGACCTTTCTTTCGGTCTCTAGCGTGCCCGCCGCCAATGTAGGCATCTCGCTCACCGGCTTCGTAATCTTCTACTCGGCGCTAGCCGTTGTTGAGCTTTATCTGATGGTGCGTACAGTGCGACTCGGTCCCGAAGACTTGTACCCGTGCTTGAGCCGGAGGTAGTCGTGCAAGCCGGCACGTTCCGACCTGCCGAGTAAGGAGCAAGACCAAATGCCTATATATGCAATCTTTCGCTTGCTGTGGTGGGCGCTGCTGGGCGTGCTGCTGATCGGCATCGCTGTGATGGACGGGTTCGACATGGGTGCGGCGATCCTACTCCCGATAGTCGGGCGCAACGACATCGAGCGCCGCATCGTGATCAACACAGTAGGGCCAGTCTGGGAAGGCAATCAGGTGTGGCTGATCCTGGGAGCAGGTGCGATCTTCGCGGCCTTCCCACCTCTCTATGGCGTGTCCTTCTCCGGGTTCTATCTCGCCATGCTGCTGCTGCTCTGCTCGCTCATCCTGCGCCCCGTTGGTTTCAAGTTTCGCAGCAAGCTGCCGGGCCCAGGCTGGCGAAATACATGGGATACAGCGCTGTTTCTTGGCGGCCTGGTGCCGGCGCTGGTGTTCGGTGTGGCGTTCGGCAACGTGCTGCGGGGCGTGCCGTTCCGTTTTGATGACATGCTGCGCATGACCTATACCGGCACGCTGTGGGGGTTGTTCAATCCGTTCGCGCTGTTGTGTGGCCTGGTCAGCGTGGCGATGATCGTTATGCACGGGGCGGCCTATCTTGGCTGCAAGACCGAGGGCGTGGTTCGTGAGCGCGCGCGACGCGCAGCCGCCACCGCCTGATACGCGGCGACAGCATCGTGCAACGGAAAGATCCGGGCGCCCGGCGTTGGTACATAATCGCCCGCCTCGAAGCCCGGCCGCAATGCTTCCAGCACCTCCGCTGAGCGGACCAGATCGAGCTTCAACGTATCCGCGCCGATCAACCGGCTCTCGTTGTGATAGAAATCGGTGAGGTCGAAGCTCACCTCGCGGGCGCCGGTCGCGCTGATCTCGATCAGCCGCCCACCAACCGCTAGGCACGCCAGGGCTTGGCGAAACATTACGCCACCGACGGCATCGAACACCACATCCGCGCCGCGTCCCAGCGTGGCCTCGTGCACATCCGCGCCGCGTCCGTCGCGCCGACGATCATCGGATCAGCGATGCCGAGGATCACGGCGCTGGGATGCGGCGGCGAGCGGTCAACCCCAATCACGCGCGCGCCGAGTTGCCGGGCAATCTGCGCTGCCGCGTTGCCGACGCCGCCGCCGGCGCCGATCAGCACGACCGTTTCACCCGCACCAAGGCCGGCGCCATCCACCAGCCCCCGCCAGGCCGCCATAAAATTCACGCCGACGCTCGCGGCCTGCTCGAAGCTCAGCGTCGCCGGCTTGCGCCGCAGGCTGGCTGTGGGAACGACAAGCTGCTGCGCGTGGGTGCCGTCACGGGTGAACCCGACGTTGCCTCCCGTGCCCCAAACCTCTGCGCCGAGCCACACCTCGGGACCGTCTTCAACGACGCCGGCATAGTCGCGTCCGGGCGTCCGCGGTAGCGTGGTTTGCGACATCGCACCCTGCACGTTCTTCACGTCGCTCGGGTTGATCGCGGCCGCCTCGACCCGGTTCACTGCTTTCATCCGATGCCTCCATGGCCATGCATCAACGCATCCCCACGACGATGCCGCAACTTACAGTAACTCAGCTCATGCTGGCTTCTCGGCATTCTTCCCACTGGCGCTCGGCGCCGGATCGCAGTCCAATGTCACCGGGAGCAAACCCGGAGCGTCCAGGCGATGATCAGGCTGACGATGGCGCAAGCACTCGTGCGCTGGCTCGCAGCGCAACAGACCGAGTTCGAGGGCAGCCGCGTGCCCCTGTTCGCCGGCGTCTGGGCAATCTTCGGTCACGGCAACGTCGCCGGAATGGGCGAGGCGCTGGCCGGCGCGCGGGAGGTGCTGCCCACCTACCGCGCGCACAACGAGCAGGCGATGGCGCACGCCGCGATCGCCTTCGCCAAAGCCAGCCAACGGCAGCGGATGATGGCGTGCACGACCTCGATCGGACCGGGCGCTACCAACATGGTCACCGCCGCCGCGGTCGCCCATGTCAACCGCCTGCCGGTTCTGTTCCTGCCCGGCGACGTGTTCGCCACGCGCCGCCCGGACCCGGTGTTGCAGCAGGTCGAGGATTTCGCCGACGGCACCGTCTCGGCCAACGACTGCTTCCGGCCGGTCAGCCGTTTCTTCGACCGCATCACCCGGCCGGAGCAGATCATGACCGCGCTGCCGCGGGCGCTCGCCGTGCTCACCGATCCCGCCGCATGCGGGCCTGCGACCCTGGCACTCTGCCAGGACGTGCAGGCCGAGGCATTCGACTACCCGGACACGTTCTTCGAGCCGCGCCTGTGGCGGATCCGCCGCCCGCCGCCGGACCCGCGGGAATTGGCCGCGGCAGCCGGGGCGATCCGGACCGCCGCCGCGCCTCTGATCATTGCCGGGGGCGGGGTGCATTATGCCGAAGCCACCGAGACGCTCGCCGCTTTTGCTGAGCGCCACGGCGTGCCGGTGACCGAGACGCAGGCTGGCAAGAGCGCCCTGCCCGACGATCATCGGCTGAACCTGGGGGCGATCGGCGTGACCGGGAGCGCGGCAGCCAACCGGATGGCGGAGCGCGCCGATCTGGTGCTCGCTGTCGGCACGCGGCTTTCGGATTTTACCACCGGCTCGCGCGCGCTGTTCCGCAACCCTGGCTGCCGGCTGGTGACGCTCAACGTGCAGCCGCTCGATGCAGCCAAGCACGGTGCACTGCCGCTGATAGCGGATGCAGGCGCGGGGTTGGTGGCATTGTCAGCGGCACTCGCCGAGTATGCCGCGCCGGCCGGCTGGACGCGTGGGGCGGCTGAGGCGAAAGCGGAGTGGCGTGCGGCAGCCTGTGCAGCGACCGCGCCTTCCAACGCACCGCTACCATCGGATGCGCAGGTCATCGGTGCGGTGCAGCGGGCGGCCGGCGCGGACACGATCGTCGTCTGCGCCGCCGGCGGCCTGCCCGGCGAGCTGCACAAGCTTTGGCGCGCCGGCAGGCCCGGCTCGTATCATCTGGAATATGGCTTCTCGTGCATGGGCTACGAAATCGCCGGGGGATTGGGTGTGAAGCTGGCCCGGCCCGACGCCGAGGTGATCGTGCTGGTGGGCGACGGCAGCTATCTCATGCTGAACTCGGAGATCGCCACCTCAGTGATGCTCGGCCTGAGGCTTACGATTGTGGTGCTGGATAATGGTGGTTTCGCCTGCATCGACCGGCTGCAGCGAGCGACCGGTGGGGCGCCGTTCAACAACCTGCTGGTCGATGCGCGGCACGTGACGCTGCCTCGCATCGACTTCCGCGCACATGCCGAGAGCCTGGGCGCCATCGCCGAGAAGGTAACCGGCGTCACCCAGCTGGAAACGGCATTGGTCCGGGCGCGCGAGGCGCCGCGGACAGCAGTGGTGGTGATTGACACCGACCCGGCGATCAGCACGGCCGCCGGCGGCCATTGGTGGGACGTGCCGGTACCGGCGGTCTCGACCCGCGCCGAGGTCGCCGCCGCCCATGCGACATGGCTCGCCGCCCGCGCCAGGCAGCATCCGGAGAGTTAATGACGATGCCGGTTCGCCTAGGAACCAACCCGATCGCCTGGTCCAACGACGATCTGCGCGAGCTAGGCGGCGCCACGCCGCTGGAGACCTGCCTGCGCGAAGCGCGCGAGGCAGGGTTCGAAGGGATCGAGATGGGGCACAAATTCCCCCGCGAACCGGCGGAGCTGCGGCAGGCGCTTGCGCCATCGGGCCTGGCTCTGGTCTCCGGCTGGTATTCCGCGGAACTGCTGCGCCGCGATGTGGCGGCCGAGCGGGTGGCGATGCGCCCGCATCTGGAGCTGCTGCAGGCGTTCCGGTGTCGCGTGCTGATCGTTGCGGAGACGTCGAATGCGAGCCATGGGAATCGCGCCGCGCCGCTGTCGCGCCGGCCGGTTCTGCGGACCGAGGACTGGCCGGAATTCGGCCGGCGCCTGACGGAGCTCGGCAAGGTGGTTGCCGATGCGGGGCTCGATCTCGTCTATCATCACCACATGGGCACGGTGGTGCAGAGCAACGAGGATATCGAGCGGCTGATGGATGCGACTGGGCCGGCGCTGCGCCTGCTGCTCGACACGGGGCATGCCGTGTTCGGCGGCGCCGATCCCGTTGCGCTCGCGCGGCAATGGCGGGAGCGGATCGGTCATGTGCACTGCAAGGATGTCCGCGCAGCGGTGCTGAATGAAGCCAGGAGACGCGATATGAGTTTCCTGGATGCGGTGGTTGCCGGCGTATTCACCGTTCCGGGGGACGGGATGGTGGATTTTCCTACCGTCCTGGGGGAGCTGCCCGGCTACGACCGCTGGTTGGTGGTGGAAGCCGAGCAGGACCCGGCAAAGGCGAACCCGCTGCATTATGGGCGGCTCGGCCACGACAACTTGCGCCGCTTCGCCGAACAAGCCGGGCTGTTCTGACGCGAAGGGGCCGAATCGCTCGAAGTGCTAATTGTTCTGTACGCGATTTTGGCCGCATTCCGGCTGCGGACTGACTTTAACGCAGCAATCACGATTTGACTTGCCCGACTTGCCTAAGAGTTTGTCCGGAAAGTTTAGCAGGGATTGCAGAGCCTTCTCAGCATGAGCCGGATCGAGGCAAGGCGGATGAAGGCAACCGCAGTTCGGGTGAGGTTCTCGAAATCTTTTGCCAGCCGACGACAGCGCCCTAACCAGGCAAAGGTACGCTCGACGACCCAGCGTTTTGGGAGCACCTCGAAGCCTTTCGCCTGATCCGAGCGTTTCACGATCTCGATCGATAGTTTCGGCAGGACCGTGGCCGCCGCAGCATGAAATTGCGGCCCCTGATATCCGGCATCGGCGAACAGCTTCTGCAGGAAGGGAAACATGCCGAACAAGGTCGCTAGCACCAGCACGCCACCATCACGGTCCTGAATGTCAGCCGGGTGAACCACGGCATGCAGCAACAGCCCTAGTGTATCGACCAGAATGTGGCGCTTCTTTCCCTTGATCTGTAGAGTTGAGGACGGGCGCGGTAGCTGTGCCCCGTTTCCCGTCGCCGAGTAGGCCCGGGGAGTTTCACCCCGGGCCTCTCACAGAACCGGACGTGAGACTCTCGCCTCATCCGGCTCGTGCCACCCACCGAAGGCTGTCGCCTTCCGACAAAGAAGTTGGGTTCCTCCGGTCTCCCGTTGACCCAACGACCGCGCCGCGAGTGACCCGCCCCCTTCGCTCCACGGGCATTACCCCGCTTCATCGCTACTATGGGGCAGTCCGCGCCTAGCGTGGCCCATCGGTACTTTCGGCCTCGCGGGTCCCCCGCTTGTGCCTTTTCCCTTGACATGGCCCGCCAGGGTCTCAAGTTCCGTACGAGAGCCCAGATGAGAGTCACGCCTCCTGAACACCGGACACCGCATGGCCAGTATGTAGGTATCCTCCATGCCGTTCCCGGAGCAAGCGGGAAACCCCGGTTTCGATGTCGTCTCAAGTTCGTTTCGATGCGTCGTCAGAGGTTCACTCACGTTCGTCTCTCTCATCCATACCTGACGTGATCACTGCCACGCCTTTTAACCATAACGTTCACCACCGCGGCTTTTGACCGAAGCAGCTTATGGCGGTTTGAAGCCTCCTCCTACAAAGCGGCTTCGAAGGGTCTCCCTCCATCTCTCGTACAGCATGACGCTTTCGCGTCTTCTTGACACAACCCGCTCATCAAACCGGACGTGCGGGTTTCCCGCATCCGGCTTTCCGACTGGCTTCACCGCATGGCCCACGGCGACGACCGCCCGCGCTCGCGTCGAAGGCACAGTACGCCCAACTCCCCGTAGACATGCTCGCGGGAGAACTGGCCTGTACCGCGCCCCTGCACGTCGTGCCGTTGGCGGAGGAAGTGCAGCACACGGTCGTAGACATGTTGATCGACGGCTTCATAGGCCGAGGCGAGAGCGCCATAGGAGAAGTAAGCGGACCAACCGCGTAGGACACGGTTCAGCTGCGCTCGCACTTCATCCCAGGCACCCTTGTTGCCCGGCACCAGCAAGTCGCCGATCTTGGTCTTGACCCGCTGCACGCTCTTCTTGGACGGGCATGCCCCCAGATACCAGCGACCACCGTTCGGCAGGTGGCGCGGTCCCAGCGTGTAGCCAAGGAAGTCGAAGCCTTCGCGCCGGGCACTTTTCACCGAGGTCTTTGCCTCGTTGATCGTCAGCCCGAGCTTCGTCATCACCCCCTTCGTCCAGGTCAGAGCCTCCGCTGCGTGGCCGCGGCTGAGGATGACGAAGTCGTCGGCATAGGAAACGACGTGCGCATGGAAAGCCTCGCCGCGTCCCGTCAGACGCCAATGCTTCAGGAATTGGTTCATGTAGATGACGGAGAGTAGCGGACTTACGACCCCACCTTGTGGTGTGCCGCGCTTGTGGTCCTTGCCCCTGCTCACCCGCCGTTTCCCGTCGCTATCCCGCTCCTCGACCGGCGCTCGTAACCACAGCTTGATCAGCCACAGCACGTGGCGGTCGACGATCCGGCGGGCCACTGATTTCAGGAGGTCCGCATGCGGGATCGTGTCGAAGTATTTCGACAAATCGGCATCGACGACATCGGTGTAGCCCCGGCATAGCAGCCGGTGCGCTTCCTTGACCGCATCGATCGCGCTTCGGCGCGGTCGATACCCGTAGGCATTGTCCTCAAAGTCCGCCTCGAAGACCGGTTCCAGCACGATCTTGGCAGCGGTCTGGATCACCCTGTCCCGGATCGTTGGGATGCCGAGCGGACGTTCGCCGCCGCCTGGCTTCGGGATCATCACCCGCCGCACCGGATCAGGCCGGTAGGTCCTTGAGACGAGTTCCTCGCGCAAGCCCGCCAGCCAGACCTCTACACCCGACGCCTCGATCTGCTCGAACGTCACGCCGTCCACTCCTGGGGCACCCGCATTGGCGCGGGCAAGCGCATAGGCGTGTAGGAGCACGTCTTCGCGGCAGATTTTGTCGTACAGAATGTAGAAGCGGAAGGCAGGCTCCGCCTTCGCCTTGCGGTAGAGCTTTCTCTGAAGGTTCCTGATCTTGTCGGGTGTTTCAAGGCTCATCGCCAATCACCCCCACCTCGCCATCGTCGAAAGCGCACCAGAAGTCAGGGCCCTTCCCTCCGCCGGCGTTACCCGGTCTCAACAGGTACGATGACCCTGTCCGACACCCGCCCGAGTCCACCGCCAATACGCGGTGTTGGAGCCGCGACCTCCGACTCAGATGGGTCTCCCTCGATTACCCGCATCACCTTTCCAACGTGCCGTGCCCAATACCCCGGCAGACCAGGCAGGTGCGCTTGTCGATTTCTTCCCTGCCCGCGCGGCCTTCCCCGAGCAAGAGACGGGTCGGCATCTGCATCGACTTTTTCGAGGCCTGCTCGAACTTCACTCACGTTACGGCCCATTGGATCGCTCGGCCGCCCAAGGCGGTCTTTGTCACGAGGCTTCGACCCAGCCGGTTGCCCAGCCAAGCCGCTCGTCAGCTTCCGGATCAATCGACAACTCTCCGGATGGAACCTTCCTCCATAGATGATGCGCGCCGTCGAGGCGCACTCTTGCCCGCATCGTATCCATGCGGATCAATACAGGCCCCGCCTTTTTCGGCGCTTTTCACGCTTTGGCTGTCGATCACGCAAGCTGTGGGACTCGGCTCTCGCCGCATCTCTTCGCGACATTTCACATAGAGCGTGTGGTGGATTTTCTCCAGCGTGCCGTCGTAGTTCCAGCGGTCAAAGTAGTCGTGCAACGTGCTCCTTGGCGGCAGGTCTTTCGGAATATAGCGCCACTGGCAGCCCGTGCTCAGCACATACATGATGCCGTTCACAACTTCCCGTTCATCGACTTTGCGTTTGCGCCCGCCGGGCTTCGCCGGCGGGATCAATGGCTTGACCAGAGCCCACTCATCATCCGTCAAATCGCTCGGATAGCGCAGCCCGCTTCGGTCATATCGAGCCCGCGTCTCATCGGTCCACATTTGGCACCTCACGAATCGGTGCCAGCTATACAGTCACAACGAATCCAGCGGGTTCAAGAGCGTTTCTCGGCCACAGGCTAACCGACTCAAAGAACTCGCAAACCTTCCGGACGGACACTAAGGACTCGCGGCGAAATAAACGAATTGAGGAGCCGCAAACAAAGCACGAATAGAATCTGAGAATTTGCTAGGTGCGACGCGAGATGCGTCGGCTAGCGTCGCGGTGTGATCGACATCGCCGACATCCGTGCGCGTTGGCGGAAAGCAGCAGCCTTCCTCGATGAACGTGCCCGGCGACTGTTCGCCGCCAACGAAGCGCTGGCGCAGGGCCCTGGCGGCGTCACCGCGACCGCGAGCGCAACCGGGCTGGCGCGCAGCACCATCCAGCGAGGCATTGCGGAACTGCGGTGCGGTCGCAATGAACTGGGCGCCCGGCTGCGCCGGCCCGGCGCTGGCCGCAAGAGCGCGGTGACCCGGCAACCCGGGTTGCCGGCGGCGCTGGAGAAACTGATCGAGGACGCCATTCGCGGCGATCCCGGCTCGCCGCTGCGCTGGGTCAGCCGCAGTCAGCGTCACCTCGTCAAGGAGCTGACCGCGCTTGGCTTCAAGGTCAGCCAGCGCGTGCTCGGCAAGCTGCTGCGGCAACTGAACTACAGTTGCCAGGCCAACCGCAAGACGCGGGAGGGGAGCAACCATCCGGATCGCAACGCCCAGTTCGAGCACGTCAATGCGACGGTGCAAGCGGCGATCGCCGCGGGCGAGCCGGCGATCTCAGTGGACACCAAGAAGAAGGAGCTGGTTGGGGATTTCAAGAACAACGGCCGTGAGCTGCGTCGCAAGGGGGATCCCGAACCGGTGCGGGTGCACGACTTCAAGATCCCGGAACTTGGCAAGGTCGCTCCCTATGGCGTGTACGACATTGCTGCCAACCACGGCTGGATCAGCGTCGGCATCAGCGCTGATACCGGCGCCTTTGCGGTCGAGAGCATCCGGCATTGGTGGCATAGGCTCGGCAAGCAGCGTTATCCCAATGCGACGTGCCTGACGATCACCGCCGACTGCGGCGGCAGCAACGGGCCGCAGGTGAAGCTATGGAAACGCGAACTCCAGCGTCTTGCCAACGAGACCGGCCTGAAGATCACGGTTACCCACCTGCCACCCGGCACCAGCAAATGGAACCGCATCGAACACCGGCTGTTCGCCTTCATCACCATGAACTGGCGCGGCAAGCCACTGGTGAGCCATCAGGTGATCGTGCAACTGATCAGCTCTACAACCACCGAGACTGGTCTCAGGGTCTGCTGCGAGCTCGACGGCAACCTCTATCCCAAGGGGGTGAAGGTGTCCGATGACGAGATGCAGGCGATCAACATCACGCGCCACGCATTCCATGGCGAGTGGAACTACACCATTGAGCCAAATCAACAACCGCCTTGAAGCACTTATTCCGCCGCGGGCCCTTAGTCTGTTGCACGCCGAAGGAAAACAGGCTCGCCGAGCGCGGTTGCGCCTGCTGCGCCGCGAAGGTCCGGTCGAGCTTCGCCGCGGCGCCGATCGTGTGCCCAGCCGCCGCGCGCTGGTGATCGACGCCGGCTGGCCGCGGCCGGATCATGACGCCGGCTCGCAGGCGATCCTGTCGCACATGCGCGCGCTGCAACGGCTGCGCTGGCAGGTGTCGTTCGCCGCCACGACGCCGCTTACCGATAACGGCGAATCCAAGGCGAGGCTGGAGGCGCTGGGGATCACCTGCCACACGGCCGATTCGGTCGAAGAGCTGCTGCGCGAGACAACGGATCAGTATCAGCTTGTTTATCTGTACCGCCTCGCGGTAGCCGGCGCCTATGCTGGGCTGGTGCGCCAGTATCAGCGGCGGGCCCGGCTGATCTACAGCGTGGCCGACCTGCACCATCTGCGCCTGGCTCGGCAGGCGGCGGTGGAGGCGCGGCCGGAACTCGCCAGCCATGCGGCGTTCGTCCGCCGCCAGGAGGTGTTGGCGGCGCACCAGGCCGACGTGGTGATCACGCACTCGCCCGTCGAAGCGGCGCTGTTGGCGCGCGATGCACCGGGCGCGGCGGTGGCAGTGGTACCCTGGGTGGTGCGGCCACGGTCGGGTTTGCGGCCTTGGGGGGAACGCGAGGGTGTGGCGCTGATTGCCAACTTCCGCCACGAGCCGAACGCTGACGGATTGTTGTGGCTGTTCCGCGAGGTGATGCCGTTGGTTTGGCAGGAGATGCCGGTGGTGCTGAGTGTCGCCGGGGTTGATCTGCCGGCGGGGGTTGCGCGCACGCTGAGCCATCCCCGGTTGCGCGTGTTCGGGGCGGTGCCGGATGTGTGGCCTTTGCTCGCCGAGTTGCGGCTGGCCGTGGCGCCGCTGCGCTACGGCGCCGGGATCAAGGGCAAGGTGCTGGAGGCTTGGGCCGCAGGCGTGCCGTGCGCGATGACGCCGATCGCCGCCGAGGGGTTGCCGGAGGTCGATACGGTGGCGACGGATGCCGCGGGACTGGCGCGACTGATCCTCGCTTTGCACGATGACCCGGTGCGCAACGCGGCCGCGGCTCGTGCCGGACACGCTGCGCTGCGCCGGCACTTCAGTCAGATGCGGGTCGATGCGGCATTGGCGGCGGTGATGAGGAGGGCTGGCGGGGTGGCGGGCGAGAGAAAGCAGATTGAAGCCGCCGTCCGCGCATCGACGCCGACCAGGATTGTCGCGGTGGAGCTATGCGCGTAAAATCAGACGACGTCCCCTCCCCTCGCGCACGCGCCGAGCTGCTGTGACTGCTTATCTCTTCAGTTTTGGGCGGCTTCAATGTCGGACGCGATCGCCTGCAACTGTCCGAGCAGACCCTCAACCTGTTCTGCTGACACATCGACCGAAAAGTCGCCATGGACCACTGCATTGCGCAGCTTCGCCATTTCACGGAGGTGGTCAGCAGCCTCGTTTTCGATATAGCCGTCTTCGGCCAACGTTTGGACCGCCTGGATTGGCGAGAAGGCGCTGGTCTCCCTGGCCCCGCCGTTAGCGCTCGCAAGCCTCGCAAGCGACTCCAGAGCAGCCCACGCAATGATAAGCGCCGCGCCAGAGAACCCGGCTTTATTCAACGCCTCAATTCTCCCGAATGCAGCCTGCAGTTGCTCAGGAGTTGGCTTCGGGATGGGCGGTGTCTCATCCATCGGCGGGTTCAGGTAGATCAGGCGAAACTCCCAGCCCTTTTGGCCGGAAACTCTGCTTGCGATTGACGCAAGCTGCTTCTCGGACGCAGAGCTCCGCTGACGCTTCACTTCAATGATGATTCCGCCGTCCGGGCCAAGAGCGATGGCGTCCGGCTGAAAGTCTCCAAGGAATTTCGGAACGATCTCGCGCGGCGGATTGATGTAGAATTTGAACCCACGAGCTTCGGATACTTGCTGCAGGTTTCTCAGCAAATTGCTTTCCCTGAGGAGTTCCCCTGACATCATGGCACTTGTCTCCAGCTAAGGTCGTCATCGATACGGATGTATATCACAGGAGGGTCTGTATTGATTACCTGCTCAAGCGTCGGAGTCGGAGACTTGAAGCCTGCCTCAACTCCGGGCTCGAACTTCTGGACGATGATTCGCTCAAGGAGCCGGTCATCGGGGTAGACTATCGTGACCATCCCGTCGACGATTAGCTTGACGATGTTGTCCACGTCTCCAGGCATTGCAGTCGGAGGAAAGTAGAAGATGGTCGCCGCCAGCGGACGATGATCTATGAAAAAGAAATCTCGCAGCGTCTTCACATGTGCGTTGGCGGTTTCGCCGACCTTTCGCTTCCACAGGTCCCTTCCCTTCGCATTGGGCGACTGATGCGAACGCGGAGTGTCCCTGATGACGAACTCGATCGGGAACGGCAAACTGACATCCGCCTCAGATCGTGCGCCGCTCATGGGTAAGCTCAAGTTCTCCCGCCCCAAGCCCGCACCTCCAACTCCCGCCTGCAGGCGGCAGCATCCGGCGCGCACCCCTGGTCTATCCACCAGGCTCGCACCTCCCGCAACAACTCTCCCACACGCGGCCCCGGCAGCAACCCGAGCGCCAGCACATCGCGCCCCTCCATCGGAAACACCGGTGGCGGCATCGCCGCGATCCGTGCCCGCACCTCCGCCCAGCCCGGCGCGTCGCCGCCGGCCAGCCAGGCGCGATCGATGAGCACCGCCGGCTCGGTATCCGCTAGCCTCCGTCGCAGCGTCGCGTCATCGTCCGTTGGCTGCGGCGACGAGCCCGCGCGCAGTGCCACGAGCCGCGCCCGCTCATCGTTCGCGAGCTTCAACCGATCCGCCAGCGTATCGGCATCGCCGGTGAACACGGCCGCCAACCGCAGCAGCGGGTCAACAGGCGCCCCGGCCGCCACCAGCGCGGCAAGCAGTGCCGGTTCGGCGCCCTCCGGCAGCACTGCCGCCAGCACGCCAAGTTCGGCCATCAGCCGCACCGCTGCCACCGGATCGGGCGCCGCAAGGATGCGCTTGAGCTCGCTCCACACCCGCTCGGCCGACAGGCCGGCCAACCCGGCCAGCCCGCCGCGGATGGCGGCTGCGGCGTCGGCATCCGGCGGCCCCCTCCCGTAGCGGGCGAAGAACCGAAAGAAGCGCAAGATGCGCAGATAGTCCTCGGCGATGCGCTGCGCCGCGTCGCCGACGAAGCGCACGCGCCGGGCGCGCAGGTCCTCGATGCCGCCGAAATAATCGAACACCGCCCCATCGCGCCGCATCGACAGCGCGTTGATGGTGAAGTCGCGCCGCGCCGCATCCTCCCGCCAGTCGTCGGTGAACTCGACCCGCGCATGCCGCCCGTCGGTTTCAACGTCACGCCGCAGGGTGGTGATCTCGAAGCCCTTACCGTCGACGACAGCGGTCACGGTGCCATGGTCCAGCCCGGTCGGCACCGCGCGGATGCCCGCCGCGGCCAAAGCCTGCATCACCGCCTCGGGTGGGCGCGGCGTCGCCAGGTCGATGTCGCAGACAGGCCGGCCCGCCAGCGCATCGCGCACCGCACCTCCGACCACACGTGCCTCCGGCAGCGCCGCCAGCACGGCGGCCAGTGCCGGTTCGGACAGGAAGGGTGGCGGCGGGATCCGCAAAGCCGGCGCAGTGGTCACTCAGCCGCCACCCACGCTGCGCCCGGCGTGGCCGGGCACGATACGGCCGTTCTCCACATGCGCCGGCACATACGCCGCCCCGGGTGGCAAGGCGCGCTCCTCACCGAACCAGACCAGCACGCCCAGCATCACCAAGAGGGCCCCGGCCGCCACGACCACCGCCGTCGCCGAGGGCACACCATACGCGGCGGCCAACCGCCAGACGCCGAACAGCAGGAACGGCGAGACGAACAGCGCGAGCTCGGAGAGCCGCAGCACCGCGTCACCCCTCCGCGCGAAGCCGCTCGGCCAGATGCACCAGGATCGCCGCCGTCGCGCCCCAGATGTCATGCTTCGGGTGCGGCCAGATCCACACATCGCGGACTACTCCGCCGCGTTCCTGGCGCTCGCGGCGCGGTGCGGTCGGGTCGAGCAGCACGTCCACCGGCAACTCGAACACCGCATCCACCTCACCCGGCGTGGGGGCATAGCGAAGCCCGGGGGGCACCAACCCGACCACCGGTGTGATGCGGAAGCCTGTTCCGGTCAGGAAGTCACCCAGCCGTCCGAGCACCTCCACAGAGCGCGGGTTGAGCGCGATCTCCTCCTCGGCCTCGCGCAACGCAGCGGCTTCGGGATCGGCATCCGTCTCGTCGATGCGACCACCGGGAAAGCTTATTTGCCCGGCATGCCGCTTCAAATGCTTGTTCCGTTTGGTCAGCAGCACGCCGGGCGACTCGCCCAGCACGAAAGCAACCAGTACGGCGGCCAGGACCGGCGGGCGATCCCGCAAGCCCACCGGCTCGATCCCCCGCCGCAACGTTCCCGGCGCTTCGGCACGGACAACCCCACGCAGGCGTCGGCGCAACTCGGCAGCGTCCAACCCGGCTTGCTCCACCCGGCTTGTCGCTTAGCCCTCGCCGGACGGCATCTCGCCCAGCGGGAAGAACAGGCCCCTCGACCATACGCCAAGCATGCGCCGGCACCCCATCCATTCGGGAACGCCGAGCGCCACCAGCTCGTAATAGACTGCGCGGTTGATTCTCGCCTCTATCCCGAAGGCGCCCTCGCCAGGGCGTATCCAGAGATACGGCGTCGGCTCGCAGGTCAGGATATCGTGCGCGATGCGGATCGGGTGCTCCGGACCGGCGGTGACCACCTGATCGACATTGGTGCGGAAGGACAGCACCTGGCGCCGCCCGTCGCCGGTCCAGTCCAGCTCGACGGCCGTGAAAGGGGCGTCCTCGACCTCGATCCGGCCGCGCTCGGCGGGGGTTTCCAGCCAGAACGATCCGTCCGCCTCGCGCTTCAGCACGCTGGCGAACAGGCAGACAAGCTCCTTGCGGGCGATCGGCGTGCCCCGATAGAGCCAGGTTCCGTCACGCTTGATCAAAAATGGCAGATTGCCGCACTCGATCGGAACCCGCCGCGCGCGAGGCGCGATCGGGCTTGCCCCCGCGTGTGCCGATCCCGCTCTCATCACTCCCACACGGCGGCCATATCAGCGGCACGCCACAAGGCCGGCAATCGTGATGGTGGCGGCGTCATCCTCGCCTCCTCGATCCGGGCTGGCACATGTTTCACGATTTTCTACCCGGCATTCGTACGCTGGTCGCGATATAGGGAGCCTCCCCCTGTCGCGGAAAGTGCCAATATGCCCAGGACGACTCGAAACTCATCGGCGGAGACTTGAATGTCGGCAAGCATGGCGGGTGTGGCACAAGCCGGTGGGAACAGCACAGCAACCGCTGCGCATCCGGTGCTGCACGAGGTAGAGGCACTCGGTGCGCGTATTGCCGCGGTCCGCAGCGCGATCGGACGCGTCATCTTCGGCCAGCCCGTGGTGGTCGATGAGACGCTGATCACCCTGCTCTGCGGCGGCCACGTCCTGCTGATCGGACTGCCGGGCCTGGGCAAGAGCCGCTTGGTTGAAACGCTTGGCATTGTGCTCGGCCTGGCCACCAAGCGGGTCCAGTTCACCCCGGACCTGATGCCGGCCGACATCGTCGGCAGTGAGGTGCTGGAAGAGGAAGCCGGCCGCCGCAGCTTCCGTTTCGTGCACGGACCGGTGTTCTGCCAGCTTCTGATGGCCGACGAGATCAACCGGGCGAGCCCGCGCACCCAGTCGGCCCTGTTGCAGGCGATGCAGGAGCGGCGGGTGGCGGCCGGCGGGCACGAGCACGTGTTGCCGCGTCCATTCCATGTGCTGGCGACGCAGAATCCCATCGAACAGGAGGGCACCTATCCGCTGCCGGAGGCGCAGCTCGACCGGTTCCTCCTGCAGGTCGATGTGGGCTACCCCGACCTGGAAGCCGAGCGCACGATGCTGCTGGCAACCACCGGTGCGGTTGACGAGCGTCCGGTTCAGACGATGACAGCCGAAGACCTGATCGGCGCCCAGGCGCTAATCCGCCGCGTTCCGGTCGGCGAAACCGTGGTGAACGCGATCCTTGCTCTGGTGCGGGGCGGCCGGCCGGATACCGCCCAGGACGATACGGTGAAGAAGCACGTCGCCTGGGGTCCGGGCCCCCGCGCATCGCAGGCCTTCATGCTGGCCTGCCGGGCCCGCGCCTTGCTGGAGGGCCGGCTCGCGCCCAGCATCGATGACGTGGCCGCGCTGGCCCGGCCAGTGCTGCGCCACCGGATGGCTCTGACCTTCGCCGCTCGCGCCGACGGAGTAACCTTGGAGCAGGTGATCGACCGGCTGGTGGAGCGCCTTGGCTGACGCCCGGGTCCGTGCCGGCGCCCGCCGCGCCGAGGCGCTGGCCGCCCGCCTGCCGCCACTGCTGGTCGCCGCCGAGCGGGTGGCGGCCACGGTGGCCCAGGGCGTGCATGGACGCCGCCGTGTGGGATCCGGCGACAGCTTCTGGCAGTTCCGTCCGTTTGTGACCGGCGACATGGTTGCCCGGATCGATTGGCGCCAGTCGGCGAAATCAGGCCGGCCGGAGCCGCACGGCTGGTTCGTCCGCGAGACAGAGTGGGAAGCGGCGCAAACCGTCTGCCTCTGGCATGACACCTCGTCCAGCATGCGCTGGCGCTCTGACCTTGCACCAGTCGAGAAGCAGGAACGCGCCGCGCTCTTGATGCTCGCGCTGGCCGCGCTGTTGCTGCGCGGCGGTGAGCGGGTGGCGCTGCTGCAGGAGGACGCACGACCGCTGGCCGGCCGGGCTGGGCTCGACCGACTGGCCGAGGCGCTTTCCGGTACCGCTCCCGATGAGGCCGGGATGCCCGCTTACTTGGCGGTGCCGCGACACGCCAGGGTGGTGCTGTTCGGGGACTTCCTGTCGCCGTTGCCCGAAATCCAGGCCGTGATCGCTCGCCTGGCCGGGATCCCGGTGACCGGCAGCCTGCTCCAAGTGCTCGATCCGGCCGAGGCGCTGCTGCCCTATAGCGGCCGTATCCGGTTCCGCGGCCTGGAACGCGAGGGCGAGACGCTGATCCCGCGCGTCGAAGGCGTGCGCGAGGCCTATGCCCAACGCTTGCAAGCGCAGCAGGACGGGCTGCGTGCGCTGTGCCAGGCGGCTGGGTTCGGATTCGGCATCCATCACACCGACCACCCGCCGGAAGCTGCGTTGCTCGGGCTCTACATGGCGATGACCGCACGATGATCTTCACTGCCCCCTGGGTGCTTCTGGCGCTCGCCGCCTTGCCGCTGCTGTGGTGGTTGCTCCGGGTCACGCCGCCTGCGCCGCGGCGCGAGAACTTCCCGGCAATCCGACTGCTGTTGGGACTGAAAGCACGCGAGGAAACCCCTGCGCGCACCCCGTGGTGGCTGCTGCTGCTGCGCTGTATCGCCGCCGCCCTGGTCATCATCGGCTTGGCCGGTCCGGTGCTGGATCCGGGCTCTGCCTTGCCCGGGCGTGGTCCGGTCCTGCTGGTCATGGACAACGGTTGGGCCTCGGCCGCCGACTGGCCGCGCCGGGTCCAGGCGGCCAACCTGGCGCTCGATCGGGCAGCGCGGGCCGGCCGGCAAGTCGCGTTGCTGGCGACGGCCCCCGATGACAGCGGCATTGCTCCCACCATCACTCCACTGATGCCCGTATCCGACCTGCGGGCCCGGCTTGCCGCGCTGCATCCCGAGCCATGGCGGTTCGATCGCGCGGCTGCGACTACGGCCTTGGCGGGCTGGAGCCGGCTTGGTGTTTCCGTCGTTTATCTGCCCGACGGGCTCACCGATGGCGATGCTTTCCCACGCTTCGCGCAGGCGCTTTCGCATGCGGGGCAGGTCACCGAGCTTTGCTGTGATGCCGCCCCGCCCCGCCTTCTACTGCCGCCGCAAAGCACGGCGGACAGCCTGATCGCCCGCGTCGCGCAGGCGCCGCAACCAGCAGCGGCAACAGTGAAAGTCGAGGCCCAGACCGGCGACGGCCGCACCTTGGCCGAGACGTCCGTCGAGCTGCCCGCCGGCGCAAGCACCGGAACGTCCGCCATCGTGCTGCCACCGGAGCTGCGCAACCGGCTGACACGCCTGGTGCTGGCCGGCGTCCCCTCAGCCGGGTCGGTGGTTCTGCTCGACGAATTTTGGCGCCGCCGTCCGATCGGGCTGGTCGCCGCCAATCCGGAAGCCGCCGACACGCCGTTCGTCGGGCCGCTCTACTACCTGCGGCGCGCCCTGGCTCCCTATACCGAGGTGCGAGAGGGTACCGTTGCCCAGCTTCTTTCCCGCGATGTCTCGGTTATCGTCCTCGCCGACGATCCGTTGCCCGACGGGCCAGATCGCGACGCTCTGACGAAGTGGGTTGAGAAAGGCGGATTGCTGGTCCGCTTCGCCGGGCCCCGCACGGCAGCGGAGCCCCTTGGCGAGACCGACCCGCTGCTGCCGGTCAAGCTGCTAGGCGGCGATCGCCAGCTCGGTGGGGCTCTGTCCTGGAGCAAGCCTGCCGGGCTGGCAGCCTTCCCATCTGCCTCACCGTTCGCCGGACTTGTTATCCCGCCTGATGTCACCGTGTCCCGTCAGGTGCTGGCCGAGCCGTCGGCGACACTCGCCTCCCACACCTGGGCTGCGCTCGCCGACGGCACGCCGCTGGTGACCGAAGCGGCGAACGGCGCAGGGCCGGATCGTGCTGTTCCACATCACGGCGAATGACGACTGGTCCAACCTGCCGCTATCGGGACTGTTCGTAGATATGCTGCGACGGCTGGTCGCGCTGTCCGCGGGCGTGCAGACGGTCCCCGGGCGCGCCATCCTTGCGCCAGCCGAGACGTTGGACGGCTACGGAGTGCTGTCGCCCCCGCCGCAGGCTGCGACCGGACTGGCAGCCTACAAGTTCGCCGACACGCCAGTCTCGCCGCAGCACCCACCCGGGCTCTACGGCCCCGAGAACGGACGCCAGGCGTTGAACCTCTCGACCAAACTGGCGCCGCTGCAAGCGGCCCCAATGATCGCCGGAGCGCGGGTTGAATCGCTTACTTCGGCGGTCCCGGAACGGGCGCTGGGCCCTGCGCTGCTCACCATCGCGGTTGTGCTGATCGCGCTTGATCTGTTCATTTCGCTCCTGATGCGCGGTCTGTTGCGCCCGGTACTGGTGCGACGCGTTGCTGCTGTCGCGCTGACCGCCGGACTGCTCGCGGCGGGACCGGCCCGGGCTGACCTGAATCACGTGGACAACCCGGCGCTCGGGACCAGGCTTGGCTATATCGTGACCGGGGAAGACGATATGGATACGGTATCAAAACAAGGGCTCGAAGGCCTGTCGGAATACGTCAACGCCCGCACCGCGGCGTCGCTGGACGAGCCTGATCCGGTTGTGCCCGGCAAGACTGACCTCAGCTTCTATCCACTGCTCTATTGGCCGATCGCCGCCGATGCCCAGCCGCTGTCCGCGGCGGCTGCGGCGGCGCTGAACGACTACATGAACCGCGGTGGGATCCTGCTGATCGATACGCGCGATTCGGGCTCGGGCGCCGGCTTCGCTCCGGGCACCGGAGAGGCCCTGCAACAGGTGGCCCGCGGCCTTGTGGTGCCGCCGTTGACGCCGCTGACCATCGAGCATGTGTTGGCGCGCACCTTCTATCTGCTGCGTGATTACCCGGGCCGATACGATGGAGGAACCGTTTGGGTCCAGCAAGGTCAGGACCGCAGCAACGACGACGTGAGCCCGGTCATCATCGGCGGCAACGACTGGGCCGCGGCGTGGGCAATCGATGCCGATGGGCACAATCCCTATGCCGTAATCCCGGGCGGCGATCGCCAGCGCACGCTGGCCTATCGGTTCGGCGTCAACCTCGTGATGTACGCGCTGACCGGGAACTACAAAGGCGACCAGGTGCACGTGAAAGCAATTCTCGAGCGGCTGGGCCAGTAACGTGGAACTGCATCAGGCGATTGCCGCGCTACGTTTCGACCCGCTGATCCCGCTCGACCTGTTGGCGGCGTTGGCCGGACTGTGCGTGCTCGGACTTCTGCTCGCGGCTTGGCGGAGGGCCCGCGGGACGGTGCTGCGCAGCCTCGCCTTCGCCGTGCTGCTGCTGTGGCTGGCGGGGCCACGGCTGGTGCAGGAAACGCGGGAAGGCCTGCCCGATATTGGGCTGATGGTGGTCGATCAGACTGCCCCGATGCAGGTCGGCGATCGTGCCCGTCTGGCCGAGGCAACACGCGCCGCTCTGGCGGAGCAGGCGGCGAAATTCCCCGACCTCGAGCTGCGCACCGTCAACGTGCCCGAAAGCGGCGACAACGGCACGCTGCTGTTCGGTGCGATCGAGCGGGCGCTGGCCGACATCCCCCGTGCGCGCTTCGCCGGTACCGTCGCCATCACCGACGGCCAGGCCAACGACATTCCCACCAATGCCCAGGCTCCCGCGCTTGGCGGCGCGCCGCTGAACGTGCTGATCCCCGCCAAGGGCGAAGAGGTGGACCGTAGGATCCGGATCATTGAGGCACCGAGCTTCGGCATCGTCGGCAAGAGCGTGACGCTGCGCTTCGCGGTAGAAGACCTCGGCACCAATGACCAGGGGCAGGCCGCGCGAGTCACCATCCGCCGCGACGGCGACCCTCCCGTCGTGGAGAGCGTGCCAGTCGGTCGGCCGCAGACCTACGATGTGCCGATCACCCGTGCCGGGCCCACCGTGATCGAACTGTCGGCGGACAAGCTGCCGAGTGAGGTCTCGACGCTGAACAACCGCACGGTCGTCGAGATCAACGGCGTGCGTGACCGGTTGCGCGTGCTGCTGATCTCCGGCGAGCCGCATCCGGGCGAACGCACTTGGCGGCGCCTGCTCAAATCCGATCCGGCGGTCGATCTGGTGCATTTCACCATCCTGCGCCCGCCGGAGAAGGACGATCTCACACCGCTCAACGAGCTGTCGCTGATCGCCTTCCCCGTGCGCGAGCTGTTTCAGCAGAAGATCGATCAATTCGACCTGATCATCCTGGACCGGTTCCAGAACAGCGGGTTGCTGCCCCTACCCTATCTGGACAACATCGCCCAGTACGTGCGGCAAGGCGGGGCGTTGCTGCTGAGCGTCGGGCCGGAGTTCGCCAGCCCGGCCAGCCTGGCCGATACGCCGCTGGGTGACGTGTTGCCGGCCATGCCGGCGCCATATGACGCCGTGGTCGATGGTGCGTTCCGCCCACGTGTCACCGATATGGGAGCACGCGATCCGGTTACCGAAGGGCTTGCCGGTGCCAACCCTGCGGGTAGCCATGACGCGACCCCGACCTGGGGGTCGTGGTACCGCCGCGTCACGCCGGTCGACGTGCACGGCGAGGTATTGATGAGCGCGCCGGACGGCGAGCCGCTGCTGATCATGGATCGCGTCGGCAGGGGCAGAACCGCCTTGCTGCTGTCCGATCAGATCTGGTTGTGGTCGCGCGGCCACCAGGGAGGCGGCCCGCAGGCTGAGCTGCTACGCCGGATCGCGCACTGGCTGATGAAAGAGCCGGAGCTCGAGGAGAACGCGATCGCCGCGCGGGTGGCGGACGGTAAGCTGATGGTGGAGCGCCGATCCATTGACGCCAGCCCACCCGGCAGCATCACCGTGACGGATCCGGACGGCAAGACGCAGACTGTCGCGCTGCAAACGGTCAGCCCCGGCCGGGCCAAGGCAACCCTGCCGGCGGCCATGCCGGGTGTGTGGCGGATAAGCGACGGCTTGCGGGTCGCCTATGCCGCGGCGGGGGCGGCCAATCCGCTAGGTATCGCCGACCTGCGCGCGACCGCAACGAAAATGGGCAAGCTCGCAAGCGAGTCCGGCGGCGGCGTGCATTGGCTTGACACCGGCAGACCCGGGGCGCCGCCCGTCGTGCCTGACCTGCGACGAACGGAGGCGGGGCGCGTGGCGTCGGGCAATGACTGGATCGGACTCGAGCGTCGCCGTGACCATTTGGTGACTGGGGTTGCCTCGCTCCGGCTGCTTCCGGCCTGGGCGGCGTTGCCGCTTATGCTGGGCCTGCTGATCGCGACGTGGCGGCGCGAGGGCACGTGAGCGACGGACGGGTTTTACGCCCGCATCTCAGCACCTACATCAAACATAACCGCAGGTACCGTCTTTGAAAGGATCGTGTCTTCCAGATAACAGATCCAGATAGGTGGGGCGTACCCCCGGGGTCCTCGACACCGGTGTCGCCGGCCTTCGCGCTGGTGGGCTTCATGGGGTTGGCTTTGCTGGTTTGCGTCGCTGATAGCGTGTTGGCACGCGGCGCGCGCGTCTGGTACCTGTCGCTTGCGCGCCCGCCGGGCACACCACCCGAGTGGCTATTCGTCTCGGTGTGGGGCGTTCTGTGCGTTTTGATGGGCCTCGGCGGGTGGCTGGTTTGGCGGCGTTCGATCAGCGTTCAGCCGCTGAGACTCTGGGGCTGGCAACTCGCGGTTAACGCGCTCTGGACTCCGGCCTTCTTCGGCTTGCACCGGCCGCCGTTCGGCGCGGCAGTGTTGCTGACGCTGATTCCGCTGATCGCCCTGACGATCCGACGTTTCGCATCGATTGATCGTGTCGCCGCCTACTCGCTGATTCCCTATTTGCTGGGGACCGGCTATTCCCTTTACCTCAACGCCGGATTCTATTGCCTCAATCCGGGCTGATCGAGGGAGGGTGCATGAGGTCCGAGGGGTTGTCCGCAGTGTTGCGCCGCGGCGGGTTCATGGCCGTCTGGGCGGGTCTCGTCGTGCTGGCACAGCCTGCGGCGGCGCAGATCACTTTGCCGCCGAATGTCGGCAATTTTCAGGGATTCACCGGCCCCCCGACCATCGGCGGGACACCGCCGCCACAGGAGGCGGGACCCGCACGTCCCCCGCCGATCGGCCTACCCGGAGCGCAGCCGAAGGCAGCGCCGGCGCCGGCGACAACGCCTCCGATCACGATGAACCCGACCGACGAGTTGTTCGATGCTATCAATCGCGGTGATCTTGCCTCGGCTCAGGACGCCGTTACTCGGGGGGCGGACTTGAGCGGCCACAATGTGCTGGGCATGACGCCGGTGCAGCTATCGGTCGATCTGGGGCGGAACGATATCACGTTCCTGCTGCTGGCGGCGGGCGGCGGGGAGGCAGCGCCTTCCGCAACATCGGCCGTTGGTCTCCTGCACTCGGGCGGCAAGGGAGTGGGCGGTGGAAAAGTTGCCCGCACTGCCGAGCGAAGGCCCTCCAGGCTGGCGCGGGCGGCAGCGGCACCATCGCCGGCGGCGATCCAGACGCCCCGGCTGTTCGCTGGAGATGGCGGCGCGCCCATTCCATCGGCCGGCTTCCTCGGCTTCGACCCTGGACGGTAGAATGGCTAGCGGCATTCACACGCGGGTCGTGGCCAGCCTCGTGCCGGCCCATCTCAGCGAACGCGGGCTAGCCGGCAGCGCCTCAATCGTCGTACCGGCGACGAGTGGCGGAATGTGCTTCGCTTTCCGCCCTACGGAAGCGGCATAGCAACGTAGGGCGGAAAGCGAAGCGCATTCCGCCATCAGGAGTCCGAGTGTCCGCCGCAAACGCCGCTGGTATCAGACATCCAGAGTTGTGTCGCGCTCCCACTGCGTCAGATGGTGCGAATATGCATCCCACTCCTGCTGCCGGAGCTTCACATACGCATCAGCGAACTCTGCCCCGAGTGCATGACGCAGAACCTCTGAACCCGCAAATGCCCGCAGTGCATCCAGGAGGTTTTTCGGCAACCGCCTTACCTCAGGTACAGTGTGTCCGTGCGTATACATATTGATATCCAGCCGTCGACCCGGATCGCGCCGTTCGGCAATGCCATCGAGCCCTGCCGCTAATACCCCCGCCTGCAACAGATATGGGTTCGCTGCGCCATCAGCGAGGCGCAGCTCGAAGCGGCCGGCATCGGGGATTCGTATCATGTGGGTACGATTATTGCCGCCGTAACTGACAGCATTCGGCGACCAGGTCGCGCCCGAAGCGGTCATCGGTGCATCGATGCGTTTGTAGGAATTCACCGTCGGATTGGTGAGCGCACACAGTGCCTCGGCATGCGCCATCAACCCGCCCAAGAAATAATATGCAAGATCGGAAAGCCCGAGCTCGCCCGCTGCGTTGGCGAACAGGTTCCGCCCGTTCTGCCAGAGCGAGACATGAACATGGCAGCCCGAACCGGTCAAATGGACGAACGGCTTCGGCATGAAAGTCGCACGCATGCCGTGTTGCTCCGCGATCGTCTTCACCATGTATTTGAAGAAGGCATGGCGATCGGCCGTCACCAGCGCGGGAGCGTACTGCCAGTTCATTTCGAACTGACCGTTGGCGTCCTCATGGTCAGTCTGATACGGACTCCAGCCCAGCGTCAGCATGGCATCGCTGATCGCGGCGATCACCTCGTAGCGACGCATCAGGGCGGACTGATCGTAGCAGGGCTTGGGCTGCCTATCCGTGCTGTCGAAGATGGCGGTGCCGTCGGGCGCGATCAGGAAGAACTCGCACTCGACGCCGGTCTGCATCGCGAAGCCGCGCTTCTCCGCCTCTGCCACAACGCGCTTCAGCACGAGCCGTGGTGCCTGCGCTACCGGCGCTCGCGCCATCTGCAGGTCGGCGGCCAACCAGCCGACTTCCGGTTTCCATGGCAGTTGGATCAGGCTGTCGGAATCGGCGATGGCGAACATGTCCGGATCGGCCGGCGTCATATCCAGCCACGTCGCGAAGCCGCCGAAACCGGCGCCCTCGCGCATCTCCGTGATAGCCGCGGCCGGAACGAGCTTGGCCCGCATCACGCCGAACAGGTCCAGGAACGAGATCAGGAAATGCCTGATCCCGCGCGATTTCGCCTCGGCCGCCAGATCAATCGCCATCGCCGCCCCTCATGCTGCGCCTTGTCCGGGTATCCAGTCGGTGCCCGCCAGCTTCACCCCGGCCATCGCCGCCGCCTCAATCGTCAGCGCGACGAGGTCCTCGGGCTCGAGTTTCTGCAGGTGACTCTTGCCGCAGGCACGAGCGATCGTCTGGGCCTCCAGCGTCATCACGGCGAGATAGTTGGCCAGCCGCCGCCCGCCTGACACCGGATCGAGGCGCGCCGCCAACTCCGGATCCTGCGTAGTAATGCCGGCCGGATCGCGTCCTTCGTGCCAATCGTCATACGCACCGGCCGTGGTGCCGAGCTTGCGGTACTCCGCCTCCAGCGCCGGATCGTTGTCTCCGAGCGCCACCAGGGCCGCGGTGCCGATCGACACAGCATCGGCGCCCAGCGCCAGCGCCTTCGCCACGTCCGCGCCGCTGCGCACGCCGCCCGATATGATAAGCTGAACCTGGCGATACACGCCGAGCTCCTCCAACGCGCGCACCGCCGGGCGAATTGCTGCGAGCGTTGGGATCCCGACATTCTCGATGAACACTTCCTGGGTCGCGGCAGTACCGCCCTGCATACCGTCGATCACCACCACGTCGGCCCCCGCCTTCACTGCCAGCGCGGTGTCGTAATACGGCCGCGATGCACCCAGCTTCACGTATATCGGTTTCTCCCAGTCGGTGATTTCGCGCAGTTCCTCGATCTTGATCTGCAGATCGTCCGGCCCGGTCCAGTCGGGATGCCGGCAGGCGGAGCGTTGATCGATGCCCGTCGGCAAGCTCCGCATCTCCGCGACGCGTTCGGACAGCTTCTGCCCCAGCAGCATGCCGCCGCCGCCGGGCTTGGCGCCCTGCCCGACCACGACTTCGATAGCGTCGGCGCGACGCAGGTCGTCGGGGTTCATGCCGTAGCGCGACGGCAGGACCTGATACACAAGCGTACGGCTATGCGTGCGTTCCTCGTTGGTCATGCCGCCATCGCCGGTGGTGGTCGAGGTACCGGCGATACTCGCGCCGCGACCCAGCGCCTCCTTCGCCTGCGCCGACAGCGAACCGAAGCTCATGCCGGCGATTGTAATGGGAATTTTCAGCGCGATCGGCCGTTTCGCAAACCTTGTGCCCAGCAGCACATCGGTGCCGCAGCGTTCGCGGTATCCTTCCAGAGGATACCGGCTGATCGAGGCACCGAGGAACAGCAGGTCGTCGAAATGCGGCACCTTGCGTTTCGCCCCGGCACCGCGGATGTCATAAATGCCGGTCGCGGCTGCGCGGCGGATTTCCGCCAGCACATATGGATCGAAGGTCGCCGAGAAGCGCGGCGGTGTGCCCGGCGTGGCGTCCATCAATAAGCATCCGCATGATCGACATGGAAATGATAGAGTTGTCGGGCCGATCCATAGCGCCGGAACTCTGCGACGTCGACCTGCAAAGCCAGTCCCGCCTGCCGCAGCTTATCATGCACCTCGGCGCGATGGCGATCGGCCAGCGGTTTCTCGATGCAATCCGCGCCCAGCCCGGCGACTGCGCCACGCACATAGAGATGCGCCTCGTAGATCGAATCGCCCAGGCTGTCACCGGCATCGCCCAGCACCAGCAGGGTGCCGGACTGCGCCATGAAAGCGGACATGTGCCCGACCGAGCCCTTCACGACGATATCCGCGCCCTTCAGCGAAATGCCGCAGCGCGCCGCCGCGTTGCCGTCGATCACCAACATGCCGCCACGCGCAGTCGCGCCCGCGGCCTGGCTGGCATCGCCGCGCACATGCACGAAGCCGGACATCATGTTCTCGGCCACGCCGACTCCGACATTGCCATGCACGATCACCGTCGCCAGCTTGTTCATCCCAGCGCAGTAATATCCGGCATGGCCATCGATTTCAATCGTAACATCAGCATCGATCCCCACTGCGAGCGAGTGCCGGCCGCGCGGATTCAATACCTGCCAGCGAGTCGCATTGGTGTTCGGGCCGATATCATGCAGCGCTTGGTTCAGTTCGCGTACGCTCGCCGTCGCCAGGTCGAACGCGCGCGCGAAGCCGGATTGTGTCACGAGCGACGGTCCCAGACGTACACGGTCGCCGGCTCCGGTTCCCATACCCGCGCCTGGTCGATGCCTGGCAAGTCCACCAGCGCACGGTACTCGGTGCCGAATGCGACGAAACGGTCGGTCTCCGCCATGACAGCCGGTTTGCAGGCGATCGGGTCGCGCAACACGGCGAAGCCGGTCTCGGTGCCGACGACGAAGGTGTAGAACCCGTCAAGGTCACGCAGCGATCCCTGCAGCGCCGCTTGTAGCGACAGGCCGGCGTGCAGCTTTGCCGACAGATAGGCGGCTGCCACCTCGGTATCATTTTCGGTGGCGAACCGATAGCCCAGGCGGCGAAGCTCGCGGCGGACCTGGTTGTGATTGGACAGCGAGCCATTGTGCACCAGGCACTGGTCCGGCCCGGTTGAATAAGGATGGGCGCCGTCGATGGTCACCGCCGACTCGGTCGCCATGCGCGTGTGCCCGATGCCGTGTGATCCTTGCATGCGCTCAAGATGGAATTGGCGGGCCACTTCGGCAGGCGACCCGACCTCTTTGAATAGCTCCATGCTGCGTCCGGTGCCGACGACCACCAATTCAGGAGCGAGCCTCGCCAGCGTCGCCCGGACGGCCGACTCTTCGGCGGCCGGCACCGCCAGCACCGCGTGGCTGCCGCGCGGCCGGATGCTGATCAACCCCGGCAGGCGCCCGCGCAACGAGTTGACCAACGCATCGAAATCATAGCCCGCCGGTCCACGCAGCGTCAGCTTCACGGCATCGTCGATCGGCCGTGCGTAAACGGCAAAACCGGCACTGTCCGGTCCACGATCGCTGAGGCTTGCGAGCATCGTCGCCAGATGTGCACCGAGCTCAGCCTCCAGCGCCGTATCCTTGGCGAACAGGCCGACAATTCCGCACATCGCATGCCCTTCCGTGCTCGGATCGAGCACAGTGCCATCCTGGTCCTTTGTGTCAATGCTATCGGGCCCGCTGCTGGCGCGTCGCCACGGTCTTCTCGTTGTGACCGGCGAAGGCGCGCGCAGGTCTTATCTTGGTGTCCGCTGAAAAGACGTGGATGGTTGGCCTTCGCCGGCCATGACGGGGTCAGGCGGCCGCCAGCACCGGCTCCTGCTCGGCTGGCTTGCGTACCGGCGACTCAGGCTCGGCAATAGGCTTGCCCGTCAGCCGGCAATAGAGCCGTGCATATTCGGCGGCTCGCGCATTCCAGCCGAATCGACGCGACATCGCGGTCCGCCGCATCCTGGCGAGCTGCGGCTTGTTGGCAAACACCGCGAAGGCACGTTCGCATGCACCCAGGAGCCCGCTGGGAGAAAAGTCCGAAAACAGGAATCCGGTCGCCCCGTCTTCGATGGTGTCGGCAAGCCCGCCGGTGGCGTGCGCGATCGGCAACGTGCCGTAACGCTGCGCCTGCATCTGGGTCAGCGCGCAGGGCTCGTAGCGCGACGGCATGAGACAGAAATCGCTGCCGCCGATAATGCGCCGGGCCATCGGCTCGTTGAACCCGACCAGCACGCCGATATTGTCGCGATGCGAGCGCGCCAGTTTGTTCAACATCTGCTCGGTCGCCGGTTCCCCGAGGCCTAGGATCGCGATTTGCCCGCCGTTGCGCACAATGCCGTTCGCAGCCTTGGCCACGATATCCAGCCCTTTCTGCGGCACCAGGCGCGATACCACGCCGAACAGTGGCCCGTCCGAGGGCGCAAGGCAAAGTCCCATGCGAACCGTCTCGGCCGTCGCCCATTTGCCGCGCAGGTCCTCGGCATCGAACGTCACCGGGAGGTGCGGGTCGCGGCTGGGATCCCAGCTCTCATCGATGCCGTTGAGGATCCCGCTGAGCTGTCCGCGCTCGGTCAGGCCCGAGGTCAGCCCGTGCAAGCCGGCCCCAAACGCCTCGGTGGTGATCTCGCGCGCATAGTTCGGGCTGACGGCGCAGATATGGTCGGCATAGTAGAGGCCGGCCTTCAGGAACGAGAGCTTGCCCTTGAATTCCACGCCATTGATGTCGAAGGCATGTTCCGGGATGCCCAGCGCATGGCGATGTTCGGCACTGAACACGCCCTGATGGGCGATGTTGTGGACCGTCAACAGGCACGGGATTGCAGCATTGTCCCAGCGCAGATAGGCGGGCGCCAGGGCACCGGGCCAGTCGTTGACATGCAAGAGATCGGGCTGCCACCCCACGCCGCCTAGGCCCTGGGCGAGCTGCGCCGCGGCGAGCGCCAAGCGAGCGAAGCGCAAATCGTTGTCCGCCCATTCGGCGCCGTCCGGCCGGCAATAAGGGTTACCCCGCCGCTCATAGAGCGAAGGCGCGAGCAGCACATAAACAGACAGGCCACCGGCGAGGCGCACCGCGCCAACGCGGCACGGCGGTATGCTCGCCCGGCCGGGTAGCGACCCTAAGATCCGCAAGTCTCGGCACTTGGCGAGCACGCCTGGATAACCGGGAAGCAACACCCGCACGTCGGCTCCCCGCCGCCGCAGAGCGCGCGACAAGCCCGCCGATACGTCACCAAGGCCGCCGGTTTTGACGAAATCGGCCAATTCGCTCGTTACAAAAAGCACTTTCATGAAAGGCTCGGCACCTGCGGCTACTTTGTCATCGGATAAGCGGTGACGGATCAGGGAGCCTATCAGAGCGGGACGCGATGTCCCCTATCGACCTGCTTCACGACCGCTTCATCGAACGCACAATCCGGTCAGCGATCTGTGATTAGGCGGTGAACCGTCACGAGAGCGCCACATTTCTTCGCGACAATTCAATCAATCTTGAGTTAAGTATCTTTGGCCGAGAGGTGGAGAGGAGATTTGCACGAGCTGGCCGCCGGAAATGTGGAACCCTGGCTCCAGCAAGCCGGGTTCGACAGCGACCTCGGCGGCCAGGCCGGAACCGAGTTCGCTCTCACCAAGCCGCACGCCGCTCCCTTGGGCGGGCTCGAGCCGCTCGACCTTCTGCGTCCTGAACGCTCCGGATTACCGCTCCTCGGCCGTACCGAAGAACTGGCCGTGCTCGAAATCGTGGCTGGCCAACGCCGCCCCTCTGTCGATCCGCTGGCTCATCGGTCGGGCAGGAATGGGCAAGACGCGACTTGCGATCGAGTTGTGTCGGCGCGCGGAAGTACAGGGGTGGTCGGCCGGGTTCGCGACCATGGAGGCGGTCGCGCAGGGTGCGAGGGAACCTCCACGCTTATGGCGCAGGGAGGCTTGGTTAGTGGTCATCGACCGCACCAAGGCGTACGATGAGCGGTCGACGGAATACTGCGCCCAACTCGCGCACGGACGGCAGCAGGGCAGCAGAAAGCTGCGCCTGTTGCTCCTCGACCGCGAGCCGACTGGGCGGGCGGCGCCGCGTACGGCGCTCGCTTGGGCCGACGCCTTGCCGGACCCCGCAGAACCGGTGCACCTCGGTGCCCTGCGCTCACCTGCGGATCGGCGGGCTCTGCTCGGCCAGGCGATGGCGCTCGCGGCGCGACTTGCCGGTCTGCCGGCCTGTTCGCCCCCGGCCTCTGCCGCCCTCAACTCCGCCGAACCCTTGCATCTGCTGATGGCCGCCCTGGTAGCACCGCATCAGGGCATACCCGCGGCGCTGGCACGGTCCACGGCAGCGCTCGCCGGCGAGTTGGCGGCGGCGGAACGCATGAGGCTGGAGCAATTCGCCTATCGGCAGCAACTCCATCCTGTCCTTGTCCGACATCTTGTCGCCTGCATAACACTCCAGGAGGGTTGCTCCCTCGGTGTAGCGCCGGGTCTTGTCCACCAGGAGGCTGCGGCCATGGGCATGCGCCTGTCGGAGCCAGCAGAGCATGTCGCGGATTGCCTCGCGGACACGCTTCTCGCAGAGGACGGCAACACGTTGGCACCGCTCGGCCCGGCGCCGATCGGCGAGGCGTTCCTGGTCCAGGAGCTGACGCGACACGCGCCAGAGCAGCAGGCGGCGATCATCGATCGCGCGCTGCACCGCGCCCGTACCGCGACCGCGGCCACACTGCGCCGGGTCGCGGAGCTTCACAGCGACAACGATTCGACCCATCCTGCCTGGGCCTGGAGTCGCCAGGCCGGCATCTGACTGCCGCTCCGCCAGCGGAGCTCGTCATGCAGATCTATGGGGTTCTCAGCGTCTTCGTTGGCCTGGCGCTCACCTTCGGCACGATCAGCCTGGTGGTAAGCGCGGTAACCGAGGCGATCGCCTCTGTCTGCTCGTTGCGGGCGAAGACGCTGGTGGATGGATTGGGGCGGCTGCTCAATGACAAGCAGCTTCAGGGCCTGGCGCTCGACGTGCTGAATCACGGCGCGGCAAACCCGCTGGCGCCCGGCGGCGCGCAGAGCCGGGCCGAGCTGGTGAGCGTTCCATCCTATATCGAGCCGGTGCATTTCGCCGGTGCCCTGATCGACGCCCTACGTGCGCGGAGCGACACCCGAGCGGCGGCAAGTAGTGCGCCGTCGTTGCGGCAGTCGCTGGAGGCGATTGCCGACCCGCAACTCCGAACCGCACTGCTCGGGATGTACCAGCGCTCGGGTGGGGAGTTGGGTGCGTTTCAAAGCCACGTTGCGGCTTGGTTCGACGCAGCGATGGACCGGCTGAGTGGAGACTATAAGCGTCACACGCAAAGGATGTCCTTCCTAGTGGCGCTGGCGCTGGTCCTGATTCTTAACATCGACACCTGGACGATTGCAGTCACCCTGTGGACGCATCCGGACATCGCGGCGCACGCGGCCACAAATTTCAATCTGAACTCGCCGGACGCGTACGAGGCGGCATTCAAAAGCTGGGACGCATCCTTCCCGTTCGGCTGGAGCAATTTTTCCTGGGCGCTTCCCAATATTGTTGGCCACTCCATCGGCTGCCTGCTAACGGCGGCCGCCACGCTGTTCGGAGCGCCGTTCTGGTTCGACACGATGCAGCATTTCGTGCAACTTCGCGGCACTGGGCCAGCGCCCGGCGCTTGAGGCATCTGACCGTGCGAGAGGAGTAGGTTCGCTATGGCACCCGACATCACGATGCCCGCAGCCGCGAAATCCGAATCAGAGATCCGGCAGCTCCGGATCGATCTTGCGGCGGCGTTCCGGTTGGCCGTCGAGCACGGCTGGCATGAAGCGGTCGCCAACCACTTTAGCCTCGCAGTATCAGCCGACGGCCGGCGGTTCTTGATGAACCCGAGATGGCGCCATTTCTCCCGCATCAGGGCAAGCGACCTGCTGCTGCTGGACGCCGACGATCCGCAGACGATGCACCGCCCGGATGCGCCGGACCCGTCGGCTTGGTGCATCCATGGGCGCCTGCATGCCCTCGTACCGCATGCCCGCTGCGTCCTGCACGTCCACCCGCCCTATGCCACGGCGCTGGCCTCGCTCGCCGATCCGACGATCAAGCCGATCGACCAGAACACCGCACGCTACTTCCAGCGGGTAGCGATCGATCTCGGCTTCGGCGGCATCGCCGATCAAATGGAGGAAGGGGAGCGGCTGGCAGCACAACTTGGTCCGTTCCGCCGGATGATGATGGGCAATCACGGCGTGCTGGTGGTGGCCGACAGCGTCGCCGAGGCATTCGACGACCTCTATTATCTGGAGCGCGCCTGTCGGACGCTGGTACTAGCCTATTCTACCGGCCAATGGCTAAACATCATGCCGCCGGACCCGGCGGAGCGCACCGCGCGCGGCTGGGAGGAATACGGTGCGGCGGCCTTCGCGCACTTCTCGGAGTTGAAGCAACTGCTCGATGCAAAGGATCCATCATACGCGACATGAGGGGACTGTGGTTGACGCGCTCATTTCGCGGCGACTTCTTATTGTGACGGCTCAATAGGGCTGTCTACTACCGAACACGAAACCACCATGAATTCCCGATCCGGCCGCAGGTGAGTTTGAAGAGGTATTGGGCAGCCCACTCCTTGAGCTTCATCGCCGATCTGCTGTGCCAATTCAGTCACGGTCACGCCCAGCTCAGTTGGGCTTGAACCCCATCGCTGCGCCATTCATGCAATAGCGTTGCTCGGTCGGCTGCGGCCCATCATCGAAGACATGCCCCAGATGCCCGCCGCATCGGCTGCAATACACCTCGGTGCGGCTCATGAAGAAGCTGCGGTCCTTGCTCGTTTCCACCGCACCTTCGATCGGCGCCCAGAAGCTCGGCCACCCGGTGCCGCTCTCGAATTTAGTGTCGGACGCAAACAGCTCCTGCCCACAGCCGGCGCAGACGAATTTTCCCGCCCGCTTCTCCACGTTCAGCGGGCTGCTGCCGGCACGCTCGGTGCCGTGCTCGCGCAGCACCCTGAACTGCGCCGGCGTCAACGTCCGGCGCCATTCCTCCTCGGTGCGAGTGACCGGGAACCCATGCGTCGTCGCATCCTGGGAGGCACCGCCGAACAGCCGTTTCATCACAAGAGCTCCCCTCGCTCGGGTTGACCGGGTCGGTGGTATATGGGGTCCGTAGCGGATTTTCAGCCGCGGGAGGAACCGATGTCCGATCTGAGCAACGCCTTGCAGCCGGTGCTGCCGCCGGACGCCGAGCACGCGGCGCTGGTCGGCCGGGTTTGGCGGCCGAAAGTCGGTGGCCCCTCTGTCGTCGCCGTCCACGGGACGGAACTGGTGGACATTATCGCGACCTTCCCGACGATGCGCGACCTCTGCGAGCAACCCGACCCCGCGGCGGCGCTGCGTGCCGCCCAAGGCGAGCGCATCGTTCGGCTCGACGAGGCTCTGGCCAACACCCCGCGCGAGACACGCGACCCGGCACGACCCTGGCTTTTGGCGCCGATCGATCTGCAAGCGATCAAGGCCGCGGGCGTGACGTTTGCCGTCTCGATGATCGAGCGGGTGATCGAGGAGCGAGCTCGCGGCAACCCGGATGCCGCGTCCGTCGATCCGTGCCGAGGTCAACCGCCTGGTCGGCGACGATCTGGCACGTCTCAAGCCAGGTTCGGCCGAGGCGATCCGGCTGAAACAGGTGCTGATCGAGCAGGGCGCGTGGAGCCAGTACCTCGAGGTCGGCATCGGCCCGGACGCGGAGATCTTCACTAAGGCCCAGCCGATGGCCGCGATCGGTACCGGCATGGACGCCGGCATCCACCCGGCATCGTCCTGGAACAACCCGGAGCCTGAGGTGGTGCTGGTGGTCGCCTCGGATGGGCGGATCGTCGGCGCGACGCTCGGCAACGATGTGAACCTGCGTGATGTGGAGGGCCGCTCGGCGCTCCTGCTCGGCAAGGCGAAGGACAACAACGCCTCCTGCGCGATTGGGCCGCTGCTGCGGCTGTTTGACGCAACTTTTGGCCTTGACCACATCCGTCGGACGACAGTGTCGCTGACCGTCGAGGGTCCGGATGGCTTCCGCATGCAGGGCGCATCGTCGATCGCAAAGATCAGCCGCGATCCGGCTGATCTCGTAGAGCAGATGGTCAACGCGCATCATCGTTACCCGGACGGCGCGGTGTTATTCCTCGGCACGATGTTCGCGCCCGTCGATGATCGCGATGCGCCGGGCAAGGGGTTCACGCACAAAACGGGCGACATCGTTACGATCGCTGCGCCCGGGCTCGGGCGGCTGGTGAACCGGATGGCGCCGACCGATGCCTGCGAGCCCTGGACATTCGGACCGGGCGCGCTGATGCGCAATCTGGCGCGCCGCGGGGTGCTCCGATAAGCAAGGGGGCTCTGCCCCCTTGGAACCCCCGCCAGGGGACAACTCCCCTGGACCCCTCGGGCTTTCTCAGACTACTCCGTTCCGCAGGGTCGTCTCGCCACGCCAAAGCCGGCCAAGATTCTCCAGCAGGATGTCGATCACGTTGTCCTCGTATCGCCGCGTCTCCCCGGCGGTATGGGGCGTGATCAGCACGCTCGGCATACTCCACAGCGGCGAGTCCTCCGCCAGTGGCTCCTCCACCGTCGTATCCAACGCCGCGCCAGCGATCCGCCCGGCGCGCAGCGCCTCGATCAGAGCCGGCTCATCGAGGCAGCGCCCGCGGGCCACGTTGACCAAGCTGGCCGTCCGCTGCATCCGAGACAGCGCCCCCGCGTCGATCACCCGTTCGGTCTGCGGCGTCAGCGGACAGGTCAGCGCGACATAATCCGCCTGCCCCAGCAGCCCGCCCAACTCGTCCATCCCGTGCACCGCATCGGCTGCCCCTGCCCCGGCCGCCGGGTCACGCCGCGTCGCCACGACGCGCATGCCGAACGCCTTGGCGATTTGCGCGAGCGTGCCGCCAATCCGCCCCAGCCCCACGACCAGCAGCGTCTTCCCGCCCAGCTCGTCCTCGCGCTGCGCCAGATCGCTGATCATGCCCCGCCAGAGGCGCTTCGCCTGGTTGTCGCGCGCCTCCGGCAGCCGACGAGCCAATGCCAGGATCAGCGCCATCGCATGTTGCGCCACCGCATTGGCGTTGACGCCGCCCGCATTGGCCAGCCTTATGCCGCGCGCCGCGAGCTTCTCGCGGTCGTACTGATCGATGCCAGCACTGATCGACTGAATGAACCGCAGCCGTTCGGCGCGGTCGATCAGCTCATTGTGCCACATCATCGAGACCGAAACCACGTCGGCCTCGCCGACGCGCCGATCCAGCTCCTCGCGTGAGCGGACCTGAAAGCATTTGATGCCGGTGCCGCGCAGCTCGAAGCGCGCCTGCATCTGGTAGGCGACATGCGCGAAGCAGATCGTGAGCCTGTCCTTGGGGGGCAGCATGTTCTCGATTTCCTGCTTAACGCTAGTTAGCCATGCGGCGGCCAGTAATGCAACGCCGCGAAGAGAATGCCGGCGATCACCACGATCAGCCCGCCGAGCCGGGTCAGCAGCCGGTGCTCGATCAACTCGATCTTGGCTTCAAGCTTGGCCTCAACGCGCGCCAAATCAGCCTTTGTCGCCACGTTGTCGCGGATCACGTCGAACACGACATGCTCCGCCTTATCGCGGGCGAGCCCGGCATCCTCGAAAGCGTGTGCCAGTTGCAACCGATCGGTCATGGTTCTTTCCGCTCAGCGGGATTTCAGAACGGGGATCGCTCGTCCAGTTGCCTGACGCAATGCGCAACTCTATCGTGTTCGCGGAGCATCGCACGCAGCTCCTCCAATCTGATCTTGATGGTTGTCGGTGCGCCGTACGTTCGCTGCCGGCCCACTCACGTCATCGCGCAGTGTCGCAAGCTCGGTGGTAAGCCACTGCAACGTGTGACCGATATAGGCCAAGTCGACAGTTTCCGGGATGTCGCTCATTTCATATACCAATGCCCGGCTGATGTATCGCGATCAAGCGGCCGCCGAACCCCCGGACCATCTACCGTGCCCTCCTCCCGAGCGCAACCTGGACCGCGCCACCCGCAACGACAGCAAGGGCCGGAGTGCAGCCGGGCCACTGGCTTCCCATCTTCCTGCCATGCGCACGCCAGCCCTCGCCCGTACCACCAACGGCCCCACCATCGAACAGCGCGTCGCCCGGCTCGACTGGCACGCAATCGAGGCCGATCTCGACGCGTTCGGCTGTGCATCCACCGGCAAGCTGCTCGCTCCGGACGAGTGCGCCGCAATCGCCGCGCACTACGACGATGATGCTCGGTTCCGCCGCCGTGTCGTGATGGCGCAGCACGGGTTCGGGCAGGGCGAGTACAAGGTACTTCACATACCCCCTCCCTGCCTCGATCGCCTCCCTGCGCACGACGCTCTATCCGCGGCTCGCCCCGACCGCGAACCGCTGGGCCGGGCTGCTTGGGCAGCCGGGCGACTATCCGGCAACCCACCACTCCTATCTCGAGCGCTGCCATGCAGCTGGACAGACGCGCCCCACCCCGTTGCTGCTGCAGTACGGGCCCGGCGATTACAACTGTCTGCATCAGGATCTGTACGGCGATCTCTTCTTCCCGCTGCAAGTCGTATTCCTGCTCAGCAAACCGGGCCTCGATTTCACCGGCGGAGAGTTCGCGCTGACGGAACAGCGGCCGCGCATGCAGTCGCGCGTCGAGGTGGTTCCCTTGGGACAGGGCGAGGGCGTCATCTTCGCTGTCAACTATCGGCCGGTGTGCGGAACGCGCGGCACCTACCGCGTGACGATGCGCCATGGCGTCAGCCGCATCCGCTCTGGCCGGCGGCTCACTCTGGGCATCATTTTCCACGACGCGAAATGATGCGGATTTGCAGGCTGCGAGGTTGTCCATTCCTCGGCTCTGCGTCCTCTGCGCCTCTGCGGTTCGACTTCTTTTTTTGCCGAACCGCAGAGGGCGCAGAGCGGCAATTGACGCGGCGACGACGCAATCGATGGCGACTTGGAGAAATAGCGGTAAGCTAAGGGGATGGGAATGAGCGAGATCGACCATCCGCCGGCAGTTCCGGACCTGCTGAGCGGTCTCCCCCGCACTGGCGCCGAGCCGTTCGCCGCCGACGCTGTTCTGCTGCACGGCTTCGCACGCGATGCTGCCCCGTCTCTGATGCGCGATCTTGCCGGGATTCTGACAGCGGCGCCATTCCGGCACATGGTGACTCCTGGCGGGTATCGAATGTCCGTCGCGATGACCAATTGCGGCACGGCGGGATGGATCACTGATCGCACGGGTTATCGCTACGAGGCGCGCGACCCGATCACCGGGCAGCTCTGGCCACCGATGCCTGCCTCGTTCACGCAGCTTGCCGCGTGCGCCGCGGCGGCAGCCGGCTACCCCGGCTTCGTGCCCGATGCGTGTCTGATCAACCGCTACGAACCGGGTGCGCGGCTGTCGCTGCATCAGGACCGCAACGAGCGCGACTTCGCCCAGCCGATTGTCTCTGTCTCGCTAGGCCTGCCCGCCACGTTCCTGTTTGGCGGCTTGCGGCGGACCGATCGCCCGCGCCGCCTGCGGCTTGAGAGCGGCGATGTTGTCGTCTGGGGCGGGTCGTTACGGCTTGCGTTCCATGGCATCGACCCGCTCGCCGAGGGTGAGCATCCACTCACCGGCCGGTGCCGCATCAACCTGACATTTCGCCGGGCGCTGTAGCTGCAGCCAGATCTACGCGACGAGGGGAGCACTCCACCGGTCGGCGAACGCCACTTCGCTGACTGGCCGGCGGGTCACCGGGCCGAATTTCCCGATCGGCCAGCCGATCGGCATCAGCGCGCACGGAAACATCTCGTCCGGAATGCCGAGCACCTCGTGCAGCTCCGCCTCGTAGTAGAGATGGTTGGTCGTAATCAACGTGGCGAGGCCCAGAGCGCGGCAGGCGAGAATGATGTTCTGCACCGCCGGATAGATGCTGGCGCCGCGAATAAGCTGCTGATAGGCGCTGAGCTCATCATAGCGTGCCTGGATGTCGGGTGGGAACATCTCCTTCGGTGGCAGCGTGTTTCTCTGGATGCACGGCACCAACAGCACCGGTGCGTCTCCCATGTGGTCCCAGAGATACGCTCCCGCGGTCATCATCTTCTGAAACTGTTCCTCCGTCATGTGTGGAGGTCGGCCGCGCAGGGCATAGACCGCTTTGGAAATATCGGAGCCGCGCCGGTAGATTTCCCCAAGCTTGCGCCGCTGCTCCGCATCGCGCACCACAATGAACGCCCAGCGTTGCGCATTGCCGCCCGATCCCGCGCGTGTGCCGGCCTCCAGGATGCGGACGATGAGCGCCTCGGGAACCGGCTCGGGCTTGAGCTTGCGCAGCGCCCGGGCGGTGTACATGGCCTCGAACAGATCGATCTCGCTCATTATTCGCCTCCGCGTTCCGGAGCATCAATCCGGCTTTCCCGCGGGCACTGCAATCGGGGCCGGCTTTGCGTCCTCCGGACAGCCTGGCCTCGGCACGGGGCCGCGCCGGTCGATCGGAACGCGGCAATTGTCCACCCGCTGCTCGTCGGATGCCTTATCGGACAGTCGCTCCTTCAGCGTCCTCGGTTGTTCGGCCGGCGCCTGGCCCACCACCGTTGCGACGAGCAGTACCACGCCGACGACCGCCCATGCTCGTGCCAGCACGCGACACTCCTCCTGATTATGCCACTGCCGTCCGGACGAGGCGGAAGATAGTCCGGCAGCGCCTCTCGCGTACTCCGTTGCTTGCGCCGATCAGGGCTTTGTTGCCGAGAGGGTTGCCGGCATCTACGCTGATCTATCATTCGGAGGGAACGTGCCATGCTTCTGTCGCTCGACGGCCGACGCATCGCCTATGACCTTGTCGGTCCCGATACAGCGCCCGTGGTCTGCTTCACCCATTCGCTCGCCGCCGATGGCGGGATGTGGGCCGAGCAAGTCCCGCCCCTGCTCGCCGCCGGCTTTCGCGTGCTGCGGCTCGACATGCGCGGCCACGGCGGCAGTGATCCGCTGCCTCGGCCTTACGCGATGCGCCAGCTCGGCGACGACGTGGCGGGGGCGCTTGCCGTCCTGGAGATTCCGCGCGTCCACTATAATTGGCCTCTCGATCGGCGGAATGCTCGGCCAGGCCTTCGCGCTGGCGCATCCCGGACGGCTGATCTCGGCGATGTGGTGCGACACGCTGCCCACCAGTCCGCAAGGCGCCCGCGACGCCTGGGACCAGCGCATCGCCACGGTGCAACGGGCGAAGTCGCTGGCACCGTTGGCCGACGCTACCGTGGAGCGCTGGCTGACAGATGGTTTCAAGAGCCGCAACCCGGCACGCTGGCGCCAGATCCGCGACACAGTCGCGGCCACCACGCCGGACGGCTATCTGGGTTGCTGCGACGCCATCCTGGATTTCGACTTCAGTGCGCAACTTCCATCTCTCAGCTTGCCGCTGCTGGTCGTGTGCGGCGCCCAGGATCCCGGCACGCCACCCGAGCAGAACCGGCGCATCGCCGAACTGGTGCCAGGCGCACGCTACCAGGAGATCGCCGACGCCAGGCACTTCCCAAATGTCGAGCACCCCGACACGTTCAACCGCATCATGCTGGACTGGCTGAACGCGCACCGGCATCTGTCGTAAAGGAGGCAACCATGCGTCTGGCCGGCAAGATCGGCATCGTCACCGCGGCTGCCTCCGGCATGGGTCGGGCCGGCGCCCTGCGCTTTGCCATCGAAGGCGCCGCCGTCGCGCTGGTGGATATCGACGAGGCCGGCGCGCGCGAGGTCGCCGACAGCATCACCCGTTCCGGCGGACGCGCCATCTCACTCGCCGGCGATTTGCGCGAGGATGCCTTCGCGCGCGACATCGTGGGGCGTACAGCGCGCGAATGGGGCGGGCTCGATTTCGTCTAGAACCATGTCGGCCACCCCGGCCCGGCTGCCGTCGAGGGCATCGACTGGAAGGACTACGAGCTCGCGATGGACCTCAATCTCCGCACGGTGCTGATCACCACGGAAGCAGCGATCCCGGAGCTGCGTGCCCGCGGCGGCGGCGCACTGCTGTTCACCGCCTCCACCTCCGGCTTGGTCGGCTCGCAGTTCAGCCCGGTGTACAACATCGCCAAGTTCGGCGTGGTCGGGCTGGTGCACGGGCTGGCCAAGCGCTACGCCCGCGAGCGTATCCGGGTGAATGCGGTCTGCCCCGGCCCCGTCGACACGCCGATGCTGCGTGTGTTCGTCGCCCGCCCCGACAGCCAATTACCCCCCGGCGAGACGCCGGAGTCCCTGGTGCTGAAGCGCGGTGGCCAAGTGCCGATGGGCCGCCCAGCACGGCCCGAGGAGGTCGCCAACGCCGCGCTGTTCCTGATCTCCGACGAGGCGTCCTACATCACCGGCGTCGCCCTGCCGGTGGATGGCGGCGCAACGGCGTGAACTCCATTACGCCGCCTTCAGCTCCGTCGGATCCACCGGCAACGCACGGATCCGTTTGCCTGTCGCGGCAAATATCGCATTGCAGATCGCCGCGGCCACCGGCGGCACGCCCGGCTCGCCGACGCCGCCAGGCGGTGCGCTGCTCGGCACGACATAGACATGCGTCTCCGGCGTGGCATCGATCCGCGCCGCCATGTAATCGCTGAAATTCGACTGCTCAGCCTGGCCGTTCTTGAACGTGATGCTGCTGTAAAGCGCATTGCCAAGGCTCATGATCGCGGCCCCTTCGAACTGCGCAACGACGCGGTCCGGATTCACCACCATCCCGCAATCAACCGCGAGGTCGATCCGCGGCACCGTCACCGTGCCATCCGGCGCGACGTTCACCACCGCCACTGCGGCCACATACGTCAGGAAGCTGCGATGCGCAGCAATGCCGCGTCCCTGTCGCGCCGGCAGTGGGGTGCCCCAACCAGATCGCTCCGCCACCAGCGAAACCACACGGCGGAAGCGGCCGATATCGATCGGATACTCGGTCAGCGATGCGCCGTAGTTCGGGTAATCGATCCCGAGCGCAAACGGATCGAGCCGCCGGTCCGGCCCGAGCGCCTCGAGCAGAAACGCCACCCTATCCTTGCCGGCAGCCGCGGCCAGCTCATCGATGAAGGACCCGACTGCGAAGCCGTGGGGGATGTTATAGACCGAGCGATACCAGCCGATCCGCACATGTGCCTCGGCCGGGCCGTTCTCGCAGCGCACGTTGGGAATGTCATAGGGCATGTCGGTCACGCCCTGACCCAGCTCCCCCGGAGCACCATAGATCACGTTCGGCTCGAAGGTCGATCTGATCGAAGGAAACACCGTGCGATGCAACCAGGCGATCGGCTTGCCGTCGGCATCCAGGCCGCCCTCCAGGTGCTGCGCGCAGATCGCGTGATAGTAGTCGTGCGTGATGTCGTCCTCGCGTGTCCAGGTCACTTGCACCGGCGCGCCGACGGCGCGGGACAGGAACGCCGCCTCGGCCACATAGTCCGGCTTGGACTTGCGCCCGAATCCTCCACCCAGCAGCGTGACGTTGATAGTCACGTCCGACTGGTCGATGCCCAGCACCTCGGCGACCGTGGTGCGGGCCTGCTGGGGGTTCTGCGTCGCGGTCCAGACCGCGCACTTGCCGTCGGCAAAGTGCGCCACCGTCGCCTCGGGCTCCATCATCGCGTGCGCCAGATGCGGCACGAAATAGTCTGCAACGACCCGCTTCGCGCTGGTTTGCAGCGCCGTATCGATATTGCCGTTGTTGCGCACGATCTTGCCTGGGTGCCGCGCGGTATCCTGCAGCAAGGCACGATAAGCGGTGGTATCATACGTGGCGTTCGGACCCGACTCCCAAGTGATGTGCAGTGCCTGCCTGCCCTGCATCGCCGCCCAGGTGTTTGTGGCAACCACCGCGACACCGCCGAGCGGGCGGAATCCGGCGGGCAGCGCCGCACCGGGCACCTGCACCACGCGCTCCACCCCGGCGACCTTCAACGCATCCGTCGGGTCATAATGGCTGACCGAGTCGCCATACGCCGGCGGACGCTCGACCGAGGCATATTTCATCCCCGGCAGCACAACATCGATCCCGTACACCGCGCGGCCATGCACGATGTCATCGAGATCGACGATCGGCAGCGGCTTGCCGATATACCGCCAAGCTGACGGCGACTTGAGCCGGACCAAGGCCGGCGCCGGCACGCGCTGCTTCGCCGCGGCACCGACCAGTTCCCCATAGCTCAATCGCTCGCCGGATGCGCTTTGCACCACCGTGCCGGCATCCGTGTGACAGGCGTCCGGCGCCACGCCCCAGCGCTGTGCGGCGGCGGCGATCAGCATATGCCGGGCGGCGCCGCCGGCTTCCCGCATCACGCCGAGCAGCAGCCGCACGCTTTTCGACCCGTCGGTGTTCTGATCGGCGTATTTCGGATCGCCCTGGGCCTGCAGCACGCGTACCTGCCGCCAGTCGGCGTCCAGCTCGTCGGCCAGCACCTGGGCAAGGCTCGTGCGGATGCCGGTGCCCATTTCCGAGCGCGACACGACGATCGATACCTGATTGTCCGGCGCGATCGAGACGAACAGATTGGGCGTGAATGCCAGGTCCGTCGCCGCTGCGGCCTGCGTGATGGGCGAAAAACCGGCCACCCGCATCCCGAGCAGTATGCCGCCGGCGGCAATGCCTTGCAGTGCCTGGCGCCGGCTGAGATTGACGATCCCGCTCATTACACCGTCTCCGCCGCCGCCTGGATGGCGGCCTTGATGCGCTGATAGGTGCCGCAGCGGCAGATGTTGCCGCTCATCGCATCGACGATCTGCTCCTCGGTGGGTTTCGGAGTTTGCGCGAGGAGCGCCGCGGCCTGCATGATCTGGCCAGGCTGGCAGTAACCGCACTGTGGCACATTCGCCTGCATCCAGGCGCGCTGCAGCTTGTGGTCGCCCTCCATGCCAAGCCCCTCGATGGTAACGACCTGCTTGCCGGCGACACTCTGCAGCGGGGTGACGCACGACCGCACCGCCTGGCCGTCAAGCAGCACGGTGCACGCGCCACAGGCGCCGATGCCGCAACCGAACTTCGTGCCCCGCAGGCCAACAAGGTCACGGATCGCCCACAGCAGCGGCATGTTCGGGTCGGCGTCCACGTGATGCACGGCGCCGTTGATATGAAGGTCAAGCATGATCTGCTCCCTGCAGCCTCTTCCTGTCCGGTGAACCGGTCACCAGCCCAATCGCCGCCGAGATCGCGATTTGATCGGGAGGCTCAACCTTGGCAGGACGAATAAGCGCATTTGCCCCGTGCATGAGCATGTGTCGGGCACCGTGCCTTGAATGCCGCGGGGATATGACGAGTTTGCTGCACGCCGCCCTGTTCGTTCGAGGTGTCTCATGGCCACGACCACGCTTTCGCATATCAGTGTCGTTACCCCGTCGGAATTCGATCGGGGAACATCGCAGACGCCAGGTTCCGAGCGGCTCGCTGCGATCTCCGTCAGCCAAGGCATCGAAAGCAGCATCTGGGGCGGCCTGTTCGTCGTGGAGCCTGGCGCCGGCACCGGCATCCATCATCATGGAGAGCAGGACACGATCGCCTATGTGCTGGAAGGCGAGTGCCTGGTGCGCTGGGGCGAACGTGGCGAGTTCAGCGCCGTCGCTCGGGCGGGTGAATTCCTTCACGTGCCCGCATGGCTGCCGCACATGGAGATCAACCGGTCGCTGACGCAGCCGCTCCGCTGGGTCGTGGTGAGAAGCACGCCCGAGCCGATCGTATTCAATCTTCCCACCGACTATTGGGGCTGACGCGCAGGCGTCCGAACCTGCGCGTCAGTCTCAATCCCGGTTTGCCTATCTTGGCGTAGGAACCGTCTGCGGGATTCCACCGGGCACGATCAGCGTGCTGGTGCCGTTGCCGTTGTTCATCAGGAATCCTTCGCCCCCGGAGCCTGGCATGGCGGTGGTCGCCGTCGAGCCCAGCGTGCCGGTCACGACGGCCGATCCCCGCGGCGCCGTGACCGACGCACCGACGTTCGGCAACTGAGATCCGAACGAGGCCGCAGGCGCCGCCAGAGCCGGCGATAAGCAACTTGCTGCCATCAGTGCTGACAGCATGGCAGTACGCATAGACATCTCAGTTCTCCGTTCATGTATGCTTGTCGTTTCCGACGTTCGATCCGCACGACACGCACGTCCTAAAGTGACAAACCCGCATCTGCGTTCTCGCCAATAGCTGGGCTGCCTCCCGGCAACCGGCCATGCGCTGTACCAATGCTTGAGGTGCGTCCCCTGCACTATTCGCCGGCGACATATCGAGAATGCAGATTTCCGACGGTGGGATATGCGCCAGCGCTGCTGATATCCGCTCGTGACGGCCGGCGCTTGTGCCGGGCCGATCACACAAGAGAGGCTGATCATGAAAGTTTTGCTATTCGCCGCCGTCGCCATGATGGCGTTGTCCGCCGGGACTGCCGCCTTCGCGGAAGAAGGCGGCGGCAATGGAGGAAATCGATACTTCGACCAGTACTCGGCTCCGTCCGGCTTCTATGCAATGAATCCTGCCTATCAGGCTCAGCAAGCCCGTGAGGCATACGTAATCAATCAGGAGCGGGCCTGGCAGGTCGCTCACGCCGGCAAGCAAAACCCGGTCGCGCAGTCGACGACCCCGTCTAACGGCTAGTGAGAACGACGCTGCGAGAGGCTTGGGTCAGTCAGCCCGAGCCTCTTCTCTCGACAGCTTCACCGCTGCAATTCAGGCGTGACGGAGAACTGATGCATGAATTTTACCCCCATGCAGCGGCGCTCGCTTTTGATCGCGCCCGTGTTGTCATCGTTGTTCGCTGCCGCTGCGGCGGCCAATCCGATCAATCCGCGCGAAACCTTCGTGCTTCCCGCCGATCGCATCGTGTTCCAGGGCTGGGGCAATCTGCCGCCTGACAGCGGCGAGATGGCGAAGCTCTACGGCGACTTCGACAAGCCCGGGCCCTATCTCGTGATGATGAAATGGCATCCGGGCTGGTTCAGCGCGCCGCACAACTATGCGACCGACCGCATTCAGGTGGTGGTGTCGGGGACATGGTGGGTAAACAGTGGCGCCGACTTCGCGCCGCAGGACGCAGTGCCGGTGACGGCCGGCGGTTTCGTCCGCCGCGCCGCGTGCACCTGGCATTACGATGGCGTCCCGCGCAGCGGCCGCGAACCGGCGGTGATCGCCGTCTTCGGGGTCGGCCCGGTCGATATCCGGCTCGCCGACCCCACGAAACCGTCGTGGCGACACGTCTGATTGAGGAAAAGTCATCTGTTTGAAGGAAAATCATCCAGTTGCGATTGCGTGCCGATTTGCCTTGAGCAATACACGGTATTGCGCTAGAGTCCTCCGGTGGTGTTTGCTGAAGTCTTTCGAGAACCGCCGGAGGCAGTTGAGTGAGCGAGCTACGTGCGTCAATCCCTGGCGATGCGGTTGCATCCACAGTAGATTTGCTGACGCGGAAAGATGACATTGCTACGCTGCGGTCTAGCATACTAGCAAAGCTGACGTATTCCGTCGGTAAAGATCCCGTCGTCGCCGGAGATCGCGACTGGTTCGTGGCAACGGCGCTGGCTGTCCGCGACCGTATCGTTGACCGCTGGATGAATTCCTCCCGCCTTACCAATGCTCAGCGCCGAAAGTGCGTGTACTACTTGTCGCTCGAATTTCTCATCGGGCAACTGCTGATGGATGCCCTGAACAGCCTGGGCTTGACCGAGTTGATGCGCGCAGCCCTTGCCGAGTTGGGGGTGGAGCTTGACAAGCTGCGCAACATCGAACCGGACGCAGCACTGGGAAATGGTGGTCTCGGCCGCCTTGCCGCATGTTTCATGGAAAGCATGGCGACGCTCTCCGTCGCCGCATATGGATATGGCATCCGCTACAACCACGGCTTATTCCGTCAGGTAATCGAAGACGGCTGGCAACACGAACACCCTGAGACCTGGCTCGCGTGCGGTAATCCGTGGGAGTTCGAACGATCGGACACGGGGTATTCCGTCGGCTTCGGCGGAACGGTGGAGATGGACGAAACAAGCGAGGGTAACGGCCGCCACGTCTGGCGACCGGCTGAGTTGGTGGATGCCGTCGCATATGACATACCCTTGGTTGGGTGGCGCGGGTGGCATGTCAACATGCTGCGTCTGTGGTCTGCTCGCGCCCCCGATCCGCTGCGTCTGGATGCATTCAATCGTGGCGACCACGTCGAAGCGCTAAGTTCCCGCGCACGAGCCAACGCGATTTCTCAGGTCCTCTACCCTGGTGACCATACGCCGGCCGGCCAGGAGCTGCGCCTGAGGCAGGAGTATTTTTTCTCCTCTGCATCGCTCCAGGACCTGCTTCACCGCCACGTCCAGCAGCATGGCGATGTCCGGACGCTGGCTGAGCACGCCGCCATCCAGCTCAATGACACCCATCCTGCGATTGCGGTCGTCGAGCTGATGCGCCTGCTGGTCGATGTGCACGATCTGCCCTGGGCAGAGGCATGGCGGATTACCACGTCGACGTTCTGCTACACGAATCATACCTTGCTGCCGGAGGCGCTGGAAAGCTGGCCGGTACCGCTGGTCGACCGACTTCTACCGCGTCATATGCAGCTCATCTACCAGATCAATGCAATGCACCTGCAGGAGTTGAGGGCGGCCGGTTACATCGACGAGCAATTCTTGTCATCGATGTCGCTGATCGATGAGACGGGGGATCGCCGGGTACGCATGGGACCGTTGGCGTTTCTTGGCTCCAAGAGGGTCAACGGCGTTTCAATGTTGCACACCGATCTGATGCGGCAAACGGTGTTCCGCGACTGGCATCGGGCTTTTCCCGGCCGTATCGTCAACCAGACCAATGGTATCAGTTTTCGTCGTTGGTTGTTTGGAGCCAACCCCGGTCTGACCGCGCTGCTCGTGGAGGTGGCAGGGGAGCAAGTGCTCGACGATCCCGCAGCGTTGCAGTGCCTCGCGGGTACTGCGGACGATCCGGCATTGCATGATCGGCTTGTCGCTATTCGCCGAGTCCACAAGGTCAGACTGAGTGAGCTTATCGCTGACCGACTGCAGATCAAAGTGGATGCCGATGCGCTATTCGACGTTCATATAAAGCGAATTCACGAATATAAGCGGCAGCTCCTCAACATTCTTGAGACCGTAGCACTGTACAATGCGATGCGATCCCAACCTAACCTTGAATGGGTGCCGCGTGTAAAGATCTTTGCCGGGAAGGCCGCCGCCAGCTACCACCGTGCCAAACTGATCATCAAGCTGATCAACGATGTCGCAAAGGTAGTAAACAATGACCCCACGCTGCGGGGTCTGCTCAAAGTCGTGTTCCTGGAAGATTATAATGTGAGTCTCGCCGAGAAGGTTATCCCTGCTGCCGACCTCTCGGAACAGATTTCCACGGCCGGAATGGAGGCGTCGGGCACGGGAAATATGAAGCTGACCTTGAACGGGGCGCTTACAATCGGCACGTTGGATGGCGCCAACGTCGAGATTCGCGACCTCGTTGGAGAGGACAACATATTCATCTTTGGCCTTACTGCCGAGGAAGTCGCCGCCCGGCGGAAGCAGGGGGTCGACCCACGCGACACACTTGCCACTTCGCCCGCGTTGCAGGAAGTTCTGGATCAGGTCGGTTCCGGCGTGTTCTCCCCCTCGGAGCCGGACCGCTTTCAAGAGTTGGTCGAAGGCATGATCAGCTCGGACTACTTCATGGTGGTGGCGGATTTCATGTCCTACGCTGCTACGCAGGCGCAGGTGGCGGCGCGTTGGCTCGATCGACGGTCATGGTGGCGCGGGAGCGTCCTGAATACCGCACATGCCGGCTGGTTCTCATCCGACCGCACAATCCGCGGATACGCAGACGAGATCTGGGCCGTTCCGATCCCAGAGTACGGGTCACGTAATCAGATAAGGACAGCTGGAGAGCACTGAAGCGGCACAGAGGCGGGCGGGGTGACCCCGTTTCGTTCTCCTGCCGCGGCCTTTGTGTTAGCGTCTAAGGCGGCATGTCACCGCCCGGCCAACCGCAGGTCTATCGGCGAATCATCCACATCGACATGGACGCGTTCTACGCGTCCGTGGAGCAGCGCGACGACCCAAGGCTGCGCGGAGTGCCGGTCGCGGTGGGAGGATCGGGGCCACGCGGCGTGGTGGCGGCGGCTAGCTACGAGGCGCGAAAGTTCGGTGTCCGATCCGCCATGGCGTCGGTCACCGCCCGGCGGAAATGCCCGGAGTTGGTCTTCGTGCCGCCGCGCTTCGATGTTTACAAAGCGGTATCCCAGCAGATCCGTGGCATCTTTGCCCGCTACACCCCTCTGATCCAGCCGCTCTCGCTGGACGAGGCGTATCTTGACGTGACCGTGCCACTTGTGGACCGGGGCTCGGCGACCGCCATCGCCGAGGAGATTCGTGCAGCGATCCGAGCGGAAACCGGCCTGACCGCATCTGCCGGGGTTTCCTATAACAAGTTCCTGGCCAAGCTCGCTTCGGATCACCGCAAGCCGGATGGGCTATTCGTCATCACCCCCAAGATGGGCGCGGCCTTCGTGGAGATCCTACCGGTCAGCAAGTTCCATGGTGTGGGACCTGCGACGGCCACCAGGATGAATGCGCTGGGCATCCACACTGGCTTGGATCTTCGCCGCCAATCGCGCGCGTTCCTGTGCGAGCACTTCGGCAAGGCAGGGAACCACTACTACGGCCTGGCGCGCGGGCAGGACGATCGCCCGGTGGAGGCCGATCAAGTCCGCCGGTCCATCGGCGCCGAAACCACGTTCGAGCGCGATCTCGCGCGCTCGGACGATGTCGTACCGACTTTGGCACCGATCTTCGCAAAAGTCTGGGCTGCCTGCAGCTGCGGCGGGTATTCCGGACGCGCGGTGACGGTGAAGATCAAGTACGCCGACTTTCGCCAGGTCACCCGAAGCCGATCGTGCGTCGATCCGATCGGCTCGCAGTCAGAGCTGGAAGAAATCGGCCTCATGCTACTGCGACCTCAATTCCCGCCACCACTTGGTGTGCGGCTACTCGGGGTGACGATTTCCAATTTAGAAATCGCGGCGCTCCGGAGCCAGGCACAATTGCCGCTTGTCCTCGAGCCGACGATTCAGGACGACTGATAGGCTGCGCGCCGGTGTCAGCCCAGCCTCATCACCCAAGGCGCGACGAAGTAGAAGAAAAGCCCGATCACGATCAGGTACAGCAATAAAATCAGCGTCCAGCCATGTTGTGGCGGATGATCTGCCCCTCATCCCGCACGAACCGGCTGGTCGAAACCCCGACGCTCGCCGTCTGCGGCGCGATCGGCTTGCCGATCTCCGTCCCCACCGAATTGAGCGACGGCAGCAGCAGTGGCGGGAAGCCGCGGCTAGACGGGAGAGACCCTCAGTCCCCTCGGCCAAGCAGATCGTCGGATTCAGGATTTAGTCTGGCAACACGTTCGGGACCAGGGGGAGATGAATCCTGCGAGGGGGCGCAGGGATTGCGGGTGATACCGATTTTCCGTGGCGCGCTGCCGAGCGCAGCGCGCAAACTGTCGCGGAACTGGCGATGACCATAGGCTGCCTCCAGTCGGACACGCGCCGACGCGAGCACCCGACCCCAGTGGAGTTCATCCTCATGCAGGCGAACGGCCGCCGATGCCATCACTTCCGGAACGTCCTCTGCCTCAAGATCGATACCGGGGGTCCATTGCAATTGTACCGCCATAACCCTGCTCGCCACGACGGGGAGGCCTGCGGCGCTGGCCTCGACGATCTTGATCGGCACTCCAGCGCCAAATCTGTTCGGCGCGATGAAAACGCGCGCCTGATCGTAAACCGGCCCGAGGTCCGCGACGGGGCCGAGCAGTCGCACCGCAGGTGCCATGAGCTCGCTGGGCTCCGGATGCAATGACCCTGCCACGATCAGTTCCACGTCGCCGAGCTTGGCACGAATTGTCGGCCAGACCGCGCGGATGAACCAGGATAGTCCTTCGTAGTTCGCTGAGTCCTTCTCGAGCAATCGGCCGACGTACAGAAAGCCCCTCCGCTCGGAAAACTCCGGCAGAGGGCTGCGAAGATAGGCCGGATGGCTGACAACGTACACGGGGGCAGATTGCCGAACGCGAAAGATTTCCGCTTCGCCATGACTGACTGCGATCACCGCGTCGACGTTGGTGGCCAGCGCGATCTCCGCATCCATGAGGGATGTTGCTTCGGTCTCGGAGAGCGGGCAGCCAGCCAGCTCCGCTTGCTGAATGGCGCGCATGGTGAACAGCGCCTCGGCATCGTAGATGATCCGCACTCCATGCGTGACCTGCGGCTGGCTTTCCACTGCGGCGAGGAACAGCTTCATGTTATCGGGGCGGCTCACCAGGACCACGTCGTAGTAGCCCATCCGCTCGGCCATGAATGTCGCCAGGCCCGTGTCACCGCGCCCGTCACATATCTCTATCTCCAGTACCAGTTCGGCATAGGCAGCCGCCCAGTCCACCTGTTGAAGGTGAAGGGGAAACAGGCTGACAAACCAGCCGGCGGCGACTGCCTCGTTCAGCATTGCAGAAGCGCGGGGATATCCGGCACCAAGTGTGCTTAGTGGTACTAAGGTGTCGATGACGAGCAGGCGTGGGCGGTCTCGGGGGCGGTGGCGCGCGATCAGTATATTTGCGGGCGCGGCGGGCAGATGGTCGCGCGCGAGCGCCAGGCCGTGCAGAGACCGGAACACCTTGCGGTTCTGCATGCTGAGGGCGTACGCCTGTCTCTCGCCGTCCTGGCTGCCAAATTCATAATGGTCGATGACGGCACGTGGCTCGTAAACGACCCGCCAACCCGATCGCCATAACCGCAGGCAGTAGTCCGCTTCCTCGTAATACGCCGGCGAGTATATCGTATCGAATCCGCCTAACCGCTCAAACAGGTCGCGCCGGGTCAGAAGAAATGCGCCGGAGCAGTAATTGACGTCGCGGCGGAACTGTGCCTCACCCGCCGCCGGAGACAGCCCACGACCATAGCCCAGGGTGCTGCCGTCGCTCCAAACAATGCTACCGGCTTCCTGCAACTCGCCCGAGGGCAAGACGATGCGGCAGCCGACCGCACCGATGTTGGGTTCGGAATCGAGGGTCCGCAGCGCATGATGCAACGCGTCTGCCCGCGGGGTGGCATCATTGTTGAGAAGCAACAGCGCCCGCCCCCGTGCCGCAGCTGCTGCCTGATTTACTGCAGCGACAAAGCCGAGATTCTCGCGATTGGAAATCACCGACACATTGTCAACCCGAGCCAGGAGAACTTGCGTTTCGTCACTGGAGCCGTTGTCAACTATCAGGATCTCGAAGCTGGGTGCCGCATACGCGAGAAGCGATCGTAGGCATGCCAGCGTGAAGAATGCCTTGTTATAAAGCACAAGAATCACGCTTATATCTGGTGCCGGCTCGTTCGGGAACACAAGCCGGTCGGTATGCGACAGGAATCTTGCCAGCTCTCGCTCCAGCCGTTCCAGAAGGAGCGTTTTGGGTGTTGCCTCTACCTCTTGAGATTCTTGTGGAGGGATCGCCTCCGGCGTTGGCTGGACAGGCGCTGCGGTCTCATCTCTGCCCGGAGGGAGCGCCTCGAGGTCCGTGACCAGTCGCGGACTGGCATCGGATGAGAGCGCTGTCTCAACGGCAACGGGTGTTGCGGGCGGAGCTCTGCGAACTAGCCGATGAACAATATAACGAACGGGTGCCAGCGCACGCCAAGTGGTGCTGGTGCGTACGGCCTCCAGCCAGGCTTCGGCGTTACCAGCTCGACGCTCGGCTTCGTTGGCTCGACGCTCGGCTTCGTTGGCTCGACGTTCTGCTTCGCTGGCCCAACGTTCAGCATCGCCAGCATGGCGTTCGGCGGCGAACACGCGCTGCTGGGCCTCAGCGGCCCGTCGATCTGCCTGAATTACCAGGGACTGTGCTTCGGCCTGAGCATCTCGAGCGCGCAATTCAGTCGTGAACAGCTTCTCGGCGTGCCGCCGCTCGCGGTCCACGCTGAAAGCTTCCCTATCCAGCGCCTTGCTAAGCTGTTGGCGCAATACGGCAAGTTCGGCCAGGGTATTCGTATGGGCGTCCTGCATGTGCCTGGCGCTGGCGACGGTAGCCCGCAGTCGCTCCACTTCCTGCTCCAGGCTCGCCACCCGCTGCGTTGCCGTGGACAGGTCCCCAAGCGACAAGCCGAACTGGGTCCGCTCTATGTACAGGCTTGTATCGGGAAGATCGACGGGCCCATCGGATGCGAACGTCACGACGTAGCTGGCCCTGGGTAGCCCCGTACTCCCCTCATACCAATCCGTGCCGCGACGTTCGAAGGTCAGGGGCCTCATGGCACCCGATTTTTCGGCCAGCATCACCGATCCCATCATCGGCCGCTGCAGAAGGCAGCCGACATTGGCAAAGTAGCGGCACAGCAATTCTTCGAACTCGGCCTTCGACAATTCTCGCACATGGTATGGGTTGACGGGAGAGTCCGCCGGCGAGTACGTATCGCGGTCGGGGGTACTCGACACGAAAGACCCGCCAGGCCGCAGGACCCGCCGAACTTCGGCTAGAAACTTCTCCTGCTCGTATATGTGCTCCACGGTTTCGAAGGATACCACGACGTCTACCGAGCAGTCTGAAAGCGGAATCGTTCGGGCGTCGCCGACCGCGAAGCGAAGATTGTCGTGTTTATAGGCCCGGTCCGCGTGCTGTACCGCATCGGCCGAGATCTCGACGCCGACGACAGAACGCGCAACCTGCGCAAGCAGAGCGCTGCCGTAACCCTCGCCGGAGGCGATGTCCAGCACATCGAGGCCCCGGCAGAAGTTGCGCGCAAGGAAGTAGCGGTGAAGGTGCTCGACCTCCACCTGTCCCGATGTGGCGGTGGTCAGGCGCTCCCCGGTAAAGTCAAGCGGGCTATCAGGACGAATAAGGTGGAAAATCTCACCCATGCCGGCACCTCGTGCAGAACAGGGGTGAACGGTAACGGCAGCGCCGATGAGGAGCAACTTGCCGTAGGTCGATATCAAAGTGGCCGTTCAAATAGTCGATAAGGCGATCAGGTTCTGCCAGCGCTTCGCCAAACTGTTGCGCTTTGAGCAGTCCACGGATTCTCTGATCGAGGTGGTGGAGCGCGTCGTCGCGGATTGCCACGAGCAGATGCAGTGGGAGACCGCGGTCGATTATCAGTGCGCCCACTGCAGCTTCGATGGCTCGCATGTTGCTTCGGTCAGCCTGGACATCGCCGCCCCCTTTGGCCTTGACGATCTCTTCGCCATGGTGATCCGCCCGAACTACGCGCTCGACAACGCCGCCTCGCACACGCGTAAGGCTGAAAGAGCAAGGCTGATCTGGCCGCAGGTCACCGTCATCCCCTGGCATCCCACCCCCGGCGAATGGGCGCCGGTTGCGAAAGTTCGGGGCAACGCCCGGCATGACGAGTGTTGAAGAACAGGTGTCATGGCACCCCAACTACCCGCGTCGCAAAATCCGCCCTCAGGCGATCGCGGATATCGCGAAGCCCGATAACCTCCAGCCCGTTTTCCCGCACCCATTCGGCGACTTGCGGCGTCTTGAACAGCGCATATTCGTCAGTGCGGATGTGGGCGTATTCCGGTTCGATAACCTCAAAGTCTCCAGGTGCATTGAAATGCAGAGAGAGAAATGTCATCCCTTCCGGAATATCTTGGAAGATTTCGTGATACGCAGTCTCGGCACCGGTGCTACGCTGCCACGGCGTCTCGTAAACCATCTCGAAGACCGGGAAGCCCTTTGCACGTGCCCGCGCCAGCGCGGCATCATAGCGCTCGTTCGTCATCGGGCCCGAGTAGCTCCTCGGATTGAACGTATTATAGTCCTTCACGAGAAGAATTGGCAACTTGTAGTCGATGCCGAGTTGCACGTAGATATCTACGAACTCGGGGCACATCGCCGTCCCCATGTGCGCATCCAGATGCGTCAGGTCTAACCCAGCCTCGATCGCTGTCTCGATCTGCGCCCGCAGCTCTGCCTCGACCGCATCGGGCACCGCGTGTCGGCGGACGTTCGGCACGTCCGGCCAGAAAAAGCCCATAGCATCGGTCAGGCCCGCGGAAGGTGGCGGGGCGGTCAGCGGTCGCCACCGATATGGTTTCTTTTCGCTCGTCAGCGTCAGGTGTACGCCGATGTCGAGCGCACGATTGGCCGCTGCCATGTCCGCCGCTTCGGCAAACCAGGGGCACGGCACCATCACCGAGCCGGAGCTGCAGGTGCCGAGCGCGCACAGCTCGGCAAACGCTGTATTGGCGCCATGCGTCATTCCAATGTCGTCCTCGTAAATCACGACGTAGCGATGACTGCGAGTGACATCCGCGAGAGTCATGTTCCAGCCTTCCCCTGTGCCAAGCTCGCTCACGCCACCCGCGCGACCAGATCGGTCAGCTCATCCAGCTCGATCTCGTCGCGACGAAAATGCGCGGCGACGCGTCCCTGGGCGAGCACCGTTAGGTCATCGGCGACCGACAGCGCATGATGGAAGTTATGCGTAATCAGGATAACCGCCTGGCCGCGCTCGCTCGCCTGCACGATATGCTCCAGCACACGCCCGGCTTGCCGCACCGCCAGCGCCGACGTCGGCTCGTCCAGCACCAGCAGGCTGGAGCCGAAGAACATCGCCCGCGCGATCGCCAGCGACTGTCGCTCCCCGCCGGAGATGTTCACGCCGCGCTCGTCCAGCCCGCGCTCCCAGCGCACGCCCAACTGGTGCAGCGCGGACCGCGCCATGTCGTCGGCCCGCTTCAGATCGAGCCACTTGAACGGGCCGAAACCCTTCTGCGGCTCACGGCCTAGCACGATGTTGCGCGTCACCGAGAGAAGCTCACAGACCGCCAGATCCTGAAACACCGTCGCGATCCCCAGTTGCCGCGCCTGTGCCGGGTTGGTGAAACTCACTGTCTGCCCCCGGAATCGCAACTCGCCACGGTCAGGCGGAAACACGCCCGAGAGGATCTTGATCAGCGTCGACTTGCCCGCGCCATTGTCGCCGAGCAGCGCCAGAATGCGGCCCGCGTACGCCTTCAGCGAAACGTCGATCAGCGCCGTCGTCGCGCCGAAAGCTTTCGAGACATTGACCGCCTCGATCACCGGCACGGCGTCCGCCGGGATCGGCGTCACCTTCCGTCGCCCTGGCAGATCCGGCGAGCCAACACCCGCAGAAAGCGGCGCTTGCTCCGGACTCGACGCGGAAGCCGAGCTCATGGCGCCCGCTCCTCCCGCACACCAAAGCCGCCGATCCGCTCGGCCGGAACCGCCGCTCCATCGCTGCCGCCATCGGCACGCATAACAGCGACGATCGCGGCATCGGCGGCTTCGCTGCTGCGCTGGAAGCCGGCCAGCGGCCGGGAACGCGCCATGCGCCGCGCGACTGCGGTGTTCAGGATCACCGCCCCAACCACGATTGCGCCAGTCAGCGTCTTGAAAAAGTGCCCCGGAGCCCCCGCGAGTACCAGCCCCACCTGTATCATTCCGAACGTAATCGCCCCCAACACCGTACCGACGACACTGCCATAGCCGCCGGAAAGCAAGGTGCCGCCGATCACCGTGACCGCCACCGCCTGCAATTCCATCCCTTCCCCCCGCAGCGCGTCCACCGAGGAGAAACGTGCCACCTGGATCACCCCGGAAACGGCGCCCAGCGCAGAGGTCAGCATGAACAATATGACCGTGACCCGATCGACGGGAACGCCGAGATTGCGCGCTGCCTGCTCGTTCTGCCCGCGCGCCTGCACCCAGTTGCCGAACCGCGTGCGCGACAGCAGGAAGGTTCCAACCGCGCCAATCAGGAAGAACCAGACCATCGACATGCGGAACCCGCCGAGCAGCGGGCCCGACATGATGTCCTTGAACTCCGTCGGGATCGCGACCATCATCGGGAACCCGCCGGTCAGCGCAATCACCACGCCGCGCCAGATCAGCATGGTTCCAAGGGTCACGACAAAGGAGTGGATGCGGAACCGCACCACCAGCGCCCCGTTGATCGCTCCCAGCGCCGCCCCGACCAGCACCGCCGCCGCGGCCGCGATGACCGGTGGCGCCCCATGGTCGCGCATCAGCACCACCGCGACGTATGAGGTCAGCCCCAGCACCGCTCCAACCGACAGGTCGAAATGTCCGCCGATCATCAACAGCGTGACCCCGATGCTGATGATGCCAAGCTCCGAGGCAACCGCCATCACGCTGACATAGGTTAGCTTGGTCGGGAACAGCTCCGGGTTGAGCGCTGTGAACACAACGTAGAGGATCACCACCGCAGCAAGCGACGTCGCCTCAGGACGCAGCATGAAGCGGCGAATCGCTTCCCCATAGACGGCATGCCGCACGGGACGTGTAGACATCACGCTCTGGCCGGGACCCTTCGCCATTCCGGACCCTCACCGAAGGCGATGAGCGGAGCCGCACCGGAGGGCGGACGCGTCGCCCCCCGGGACCTCCGTCAACTCAGCGATAGCCTGCCTTGACCAGCGCCGCGACGCGCTTGACGTTCGACGCGTCCACGACCGTCGGCCCAGTCAGGAAGTAGTTGGCCTCGATCAGCCCGTACTTGATGTAGTGAGTGAGCAACAGCACCGGCATGTAGCCCCGCCAGAACTGCTGTTGATCGATCGTGAACGCCTGCCGCCCGTCCTCGATCGCGGCCAGCGACTGGGCCACGATGTCATAGCCCGTCAGGATCAGATTCTTCCGCCCGCTATCTGCCTTGGCCGACAGGAAGCCGTCGATCACGTCGCAGATACTGGTGGCCGCCTGGGTGTCGGGATGCAGCCGCAGATAGTTGAAGATCGCCTCCGACTGCTGGCCCGGGTCCATGGTGAGCTCGAGGAAATCCGCCGTGATGCCGGCGTCCTTGAGAGTCTTGATCTCGGCATCGGCACGCTGGCGGCAGGTCGCGTCGCCCGGCTGCTGATCACCGACCAGCACCCGCCCCTTCACGCCCATCTTCATCAGCCGCTGCGCCGTCAGCACGCCCGCCGCCCACTCGTCGGAGCCAGTGCGGAACAGGAAAATATCATCGGGCTTGCGGATCGACGAACCGGACGGGGGCGCGGCAGCACTGCCGAACGCAATCCCGGCCTCCTTGGCGCGGGCAACCACCTCGGCATACGCGGCGTCCTCGGCAAAGGCGCACAGCGCGATGCCGTCGGCCTTCGCCGCGATCGCTTCTTCGATCTTCTCGACCTGGTTGGGAATGGTCAGTTGGTCGGGGTAGATATAGGTCACCTTGACGCCGAGGTTCCGACCTGCCTCCGCGGCCCCGCGCGCCAGATAGCCGTGAAACCCGGTCGGCGCCGCGCAGCCGACGAAATAAATGCTGGTCGGGTGCTCATCCGCCTTCGCCCGCCCGGCAGCACCGAGCAGCGCGACCGCAGCACAAGCCGCCAACCACCAAGTCCGTCCTGTCGAGCGTCGGAGTCCACGCGCACGCATCTTCTGCCCCTCCCTTGTTTTGGTTCTTCGATTATCTCACGCGCTCACCTGCATGTCGAACTTTTGCCCGTCCACCGCCTTCGGATTGCGGATGTCGGCTTCATGCCTCGGCAGACCGGCGAACACCACCCGCGCCGCCTCGCCGATGTTGTGAACGATGTCCGCAACGTCCTGCTCGGTATGCAGCGGGTGAGTTCCCACCATGACCGTGCGGTTCAGTATCTGCAGCGATTTAGTGCACATGTCCTTCGAATAGTTTCGCCGGCACTCGGCGTTGGCCGGCATCTCGAACGGGTTCATCGCCCCGTGCGCCGCACCGAGGCCCATCAGCACCTGATCCCACTCCGTGTAGTTGTGTCGCCCCGTCTTTCCGGCGATTACGCTCGGGAACACCTCGACGAACCGCTCCGCGCTCTCTGCCGAAGGCAGGCTCAGCATGACCTGCGTCGCACAATCGTCGTCCGGGCTGTTCATCGGCGCCACGCGCAGGCCAAGATTGCGGAGCGGCGCAATTCCTTCGAGAATTTGGCGCCGCTCGCGCCGCATCGCCCCGATCATCCCATCCAGCCGGTCGAGTTGCACGTTCAGCATCGCCCCCATCAGCTCGGAGGCCCGCGCGCCGTTGCCCGAAAACGGCTTCAGCGCCTCATTGCGGCCCTGCCAGTAGAAATGACACGGGTCGATGGCGCAGCGCACCCGCGCCGCGAGCGCATCGTCGTTGACCGCCACGCCGCCGCCTTCGCCGCAGGTCATGTTCTTGAAGTAGTTGAAGCTGAACGCGCCGAGATGGCCGATGCTGCCGAACTTGCGACCGGCGTAGCCGCCGCCCACTCCCTGGCACGCATCTTCGATGACGATCAGTCCGTGCCTGCTGGCAATTGCCGTGATCGCGTCCATGTCGCACGCGGCACCCCACATATGGACCGGGATGACAGCCTTCGTCCGGGGCCCGATCGCGGCCTCGAAGGCCGCCGGATCGATCGTCAGGCTCTCGTCGATCTCGACGATGACCGGGATCGCACCGACCGAGAGCACGGACGTCGCGGTCGCCATGTAGGTATGGGCCGGGATGATCACCTCGTCGCCGGGGCCCAACCCTACCGCCGTCATCGCGGCGGCCAGCGCGTTGCTACCGCTGGCGGCGAGGGCGAAATGCTTGCAGCCGAGGTAGTTGGCATACCGCGCCTCGAACCGGTCGCATTCGCTGTCCGGGCTGTAGCGGAACAGCGCGCCGGAGCGGATGACCCGGGCAATCGCCTCAATCTCCTCCTCGCCAACGATGTACATGGAGGCCCCTCCCATTTCGGCGCATGGCGCAATCAGCATAGTCGCGCGCCGGTTGCCCCCGATAGAACCACTTTAGGCAATTCGTGGGAACCACCCGGTTTTGCCGGCAATCCCTGCGATACGCCGCCGCCGACGGATGGCCGCCCTTGCATCACGTCACCCGACAGCGCAGATCAAACCCGTGCCCGTCCACCCATGCCGGCAAGGAAGGTCGCAGCCATGGCCATCACACTCAACCACACCATCGTTCCCGCCCACGACAAGGCCGCCTCGGCGAAGTTCTTCGCCGACATCTTCGGTCTGACTTACGACGGCCCGCAGGGCCATTTCGCACCGGTGCAGGTCAACCCGACCCTCACCCTCGACTTCGACAACGCCGAAACCTTTGAACCCCACCATTACGCGTTCCACGTCGATGACGCGGAATTCGACGCCATCCTCAAGCGCGTGCAAGCCGCCAGCATCCCGTACGGCAGCGATCCCTGGCACACCGAGAACAAAGAGCTGAACAATTGGCACGGCGGCCGAGGCGTCTATTTCCGCGATCCAAACCGCCACCTGCTCGAACTCCTGACGCGAACCTGAGCGCTCACACATGACCGAAACCGCATGGCCCACCCTGCCGCTGGACGAATGGCGTAACACCTACGCCACGCTGCACATGTGGACGCAGGTGATCGGCAAGATCCGTCTCTCCCAGGCGCCGCTGATCAACCACTGGTGGGAGGTGCCGCTCTACGTCACCTGCCGAGGCCTGACCACCTCGCCCATCCCCTACGGCACACGCACCTTCCAGATCGACTTCGACTTCATCGATCACCGCCTGATCATCCAGACCAGCGACGGCGCAACCGAGTCGTTCCCCCTGCAACCACAAAGCGTCGCCGAGTTCTACGGCACGGTCATGGAGCGGATGCAGGCACTCGGCCTCCCCGTTCACATCTGGACCACACCGGTCGAGATCCCGAACCCGATCGCCTTTGAATCAGACAACCAGCACGCTGCCTACGTCCCCGACCACGCACACCGCTTCTGGCGAATCCTGGTCCAGGCGGATCGCGTCTTCACCTCGTTCCGCGCGCGTTTCATCGGCAAGGTCAGCCCGGTGCATTTCTTCTGGGGCAGCTTCGATCTCGCCGTGACCCGCTTCTCCGGCCGCCCGGCGCCATCGAAACCGACCGCCGACCCCATCACCCGCGAAGCCTACTCGCACGAGGTCAGCAGTTGCGGCTTCTGGCCGGGCGGCGACGGCATCGAGCAGCCAGCCTTCTAGTCCCTACGCCTATCCCGAACCGGACGGCTTCCCCGACGCCCCCGTGCGGCCCAACGCCGCCTTCTATGACCGCGGCCTGGGCCAATTCATACTGCCCTACGACGCGGTCCGCGAGGCGGGCTCCCCGGACGAGACCCTGCTCGCGTTCCTGCAAAGCACCTACGAAGCTGCCGCGACCCTGGGGAATTGGGACCGCCCCGCTCTGGAACGCTAACCCCCCTTTGCGGGAGGGTTCACCGGCCGGCCCATTCCGGCCGTCAGGCCGGTTGCCGCAATCGGGTGCCGCACGTCACGCCATTAGGCGCAAGATGTAGGTTAATGCCCGATGACCAAAAAACCCGCCGCTGATCCATACGCAGACCGCCGACGTTTGACTTTTGAGCAAGCGGAAGGCGCGGAGCCGCTGCCGACGCAACTCCAGCCCAAGGAGTTGTCTAGTGAGCTTCGGGCGCTCCTGTGGCAGGTTGTTCATCAAAGCCTCGCAAGAGATACAATAGGCAGACCTCACGGTATCTCGACCCTCGGCCCCATGTGGGCAAATATTCTTTTCGCGAAGCACGTTTTCCGTGATCACAAGATGGCCGACGATTTTGAGAACAACGCCAATGATCTTTACAAACAAACAAAGAACATTTTCTCTGCCGGAGACTATTTAAAGGTATTCGGGTTCTTGCAATTCGTCCTTCGCCATCAGAATTGCCCGCATGGGTTTGCAGAGGAGATCGATCGCGCTCTGTCGACTTGTCGAGCCGCCTACCGTGTGCTCGACGAAAAGACGATTACCCCGATTTCGTCGGAAGTTGAGCGAGCAACGCTCGAACGTGCGTTTGTCGATCTTGCCGCAACTGAATTCCAGGGCGCACGCAGTCACCTTCATACAGCAGGTTCCGACCTTACCTCCGGAAGCTATGCTTCTAGCATTCGCGAAAGCATCCATGCGGTAGAGTCTGTTGCTCGAACTCTTGCGCCGTCGGGCGAACTAAGCGGAGCTTTAGCCAAGCTCGAAAAATCATTTGGTATACATGGAGCCCTGAAGAAGGGGTTCTTGTCCATTTACGGCTATACAAGCGACGAGAAGGGAATCCGCCACCCACTCTTGGACGACCCTCAGGCTCGTGTCGATGAAGCTGACGCACTTTTCATGATCGGGGCCTGTGCGGCATTCGTGTCATATATGATCCATAAAGCCCGTTTAGCCGGTCTGCTGAAGACCAAAGCATAAGTCGCAGTAGTCCGCTATATCGCCATTAAGTTTCTGAATGCATCTCCAATCGCACTCCAAGAGTCAATCCATGCGGGCCGAACGCCCAAATGAAGCAAAGACGTGAGTAGAAATCTCTGTTCGAAATCCTGCACGGGTTTCGGCATTAGCCAAATGTGCTCGGGGTTCACCATGCCATTAGCTCCTATTTGCCGTCTGTCCTTCTCTTTCTCTAAAACTATGCCTCGTCAGAAGAATCTGTGGGCGACGTTGGGTTCCGGCAGCTTACCAAGTGCATGATACAAGGCGATTTCGGTGACGTGGAAGGTACGGAACCCGTAGGATTTTCGCATGGTCAGTTTGGCCTTGTTGTTCAGACCCTCGACCACACCGCTGGAGAGCTGCTTCCTGGCGCGGAAGTAGTTCAGGATCAGCGCGCGGTGCGAGCGTAGCGTCCTGGCGATCTTCTTCATCGGCTCGATGCGGGAGCGCATGACCTGACCGCACCATTCATCCAGGAACTTGCCGGCCCAACTCGGCGAAGCATAGTCCCAGAACTGCTGGAAGTCCTCCTTCAGCAGATAGGCCCGTACGGTCCGCAGGTTGTAGCGCAGCAGATCGCGCAGGCGGAAGCGTTGATGCTCGGTCAGGTTGGCCTTGCGCTTGAGCACACACCAGCGGGTCTTCTTCAAGACTGGCTCATAGCCGTCCCGGGCCAGCCGGCGAGCCTCGGCGGCACGCACCTGGTCCAGCGCGGCATTCATCTTGGCGACAATATGGAAGCGATCGAGGATGTGGATGGCCTGGCTGCACCGCTCACGAATCACCTTCAGATAAGGCTGCCACATGTCCGAGCACACAAACTCGATCTGCCCAGCCAATGGTTCGCCGATCAGGGTGAAGAACTGCTCGAAGCTCTCCACCGTCCGTTCGCGACCGATCCATAGCAGGCGCGTGCACTGCTGCTCGATCTGATAGACCAGCGTCAGGTATTTGTGTCCCCTGGCATACTGGATCTCATCGACGCCGATCGCCACGATCGGCCCCAGTTGCCGGTGCTCGATCCCCCACTGCACGACATACTCGACCGACTGGCAGACCTTGTCCCAGGTGCTGCGAAACGACCCGGCGGTCTCCTGCCAGGACAGCTTCCTCGCCCAGTGCGCCAGGAACAGCATGTAGGCCTTGGTCAGCTGGTGCTTGCCGACACCCCAGGGGACCGCTTCGACCCGCACGCCGCAGGCCCGGCAATCGACCCGTCGCATGCAATAGAGGAACACCACCATGCAGCCCCAGAGGGGCACGAATTCGAACCGGCGCAGGCTCAGGTGATCATAGGCCGGCGCCGGCTTGCGACAGCCCGAGCACACCGGTCTCGAGCCGCGGCGGGGCCGCACGCTGATCTCGATGGTTCGGCTTTCGGCGCAATGTCGCGCCTTCTCGTAAACGAACCCAGGAAAGTGCTGGTAGTGGTTCAGCAGGGAGATCAGCCGCATGGCAGCGGGACCCAAAGGAGTTGCCGGCAGACGTGACAGCGTACCGGCGCAACGGGCTGCTGCCGATCCCTTGCAGACCTGTTGTCCGGACCTCGATCAGTGGCCTCGCAGCTGGGCGTATGAGGCGCGCGATATTCCGCCTGGCCGGCGGATGGTGGAATGCTTCAAGCCGTTCCTGCGCGACCTGCTGGCCTTGCAGCTATCACGCCAAACCTTGCGCCGACACCGCGACAACGTCTGGGCTCTCGGCGGTGAGGTCATCAGCCGATTGCAGATGGACAGCGACCTCCGGAGGCGGCCAATCAAGCAGGTCGTCCTCACCCTCATCGGCGACGATGGCGGGCCGCTGCTCTCCCATGGTCAGTCCGACACCGCGCAGCGCTCCTTCGACACGACCTGCCGCAAGTTGTTCCGCTTCCTGACAGGCCCTGAGATCAGCCGCGATGAGGCGTAAAGATGCCTGCCGTGGTGGCGGATGATATCTCCGCTTCTGCCGATGTGGCGGCTGTGGGGTTGTGGGCAACGCGCTTGTGTTGTCCACAAATCCACCAGCCGGCCGGCTGAGTGATAAAACTAGCCCTCGGTATACCCCCGAAGCACCCACAGTTTCCGCTGACGAGCCAAAACTATCATGCTCATCCACCTTCGTATGTTGGCATCAGACATAGAGAGGCCAGCGAACGCTAGCTTTGCTGATTGCGCGTGAAAGAGAAATATAGTCTCTGACCAAGAGGCCCGACTGCTTGACATTGCCAAATACTCCCGCTCCAAGAAAACCAACCTGTCTCTAGCATCCCGATGACGCGCCGGCAGGTCGTAATACGGTGCAATCGATCCGTGGCAGTGGTAGATTGGTATCTTGTCTCCCTCATCAGTCGTTGTTCGTGATACAGATAGAAAATAATACTTGGGATGCCCATGTGGCCCAGGGCCTTTGTAATGCTCCCGGCGAAGATATAGGTCTATATAAGTTTCAAGGAAAGTGTCGGCATTAAACGATAACACGGCGCGCGGTCCTCTCCCCGATTTCGCGGAATCAATAAGGGCGCGAGCAATGTTGAACAGAGAGCAATCTGAAAAGCTATTTTCCAGGAAGTCACAAACTTCCATTACTCTTTGCTTCGGCTCGTTCTGAGGGAAGCTCAGCACGGCAGTTAGATATCTTTCTAACCCACAGCCTTTCGCCTTCTGCCGAATCTCGGAATATAGAAGTGATTCGATTATCGAGGTGAAATCTTCGAGTGATTTTCTTAGGCGAAGATGTTCATTTGCAGCGGCTTGGAGCCAGCCGTCTAGCGACCATCCGCTTTTGGCTACGAGGGCATTGAAAGCATCTGCATCGAGACTAACCCCGAATACCTCGTTAACTACCGCGTTCGTGAGGGCGAACCATGTCGGCGCGATCCCGCGAGATATGCCTGCGCCAACACAAAAACACCATCTGCCAACAGGGAGGTAGCCCCTCAAACATCCCCTCATTTTCCGTATGACATAAAAGAATCGGGCGACCGTAGAGGCGATTCCAAAAAGAATCGTGAAGCCGCCGCAGATGATGGATCCTTGCGAAGTCGCGAAAGTAGTTCCGCGCTCCCCGCAGACCGGCGAGTTTGCCTCCCGACACCGATTCGGGAGCTACCCATGGTCATCCGGGAGCGCGTTTCGTACAAGGGAATTCGCGACCTGCTTGGCGGCTTGCTGGAGCAGGACCTTCACGCCAAGCGTGTCAATTCTCTATGCGACGCCACGCTTGGCGTGTTGCACAGCGGCTCCCTGGCTATCTGTGCCATCGGCCAAGGCCTCGCCGCGGCGCGTAGTTTGAAGTCCAAGCACGCGATCAAGCAGGTCGACCGATTGCTCTCCAATACTGCCATCAGCGTCGACGATATTCTGGTGCGCTGGGTGCCCTTCGTCATCGGCGCACGCAGCTCCATCGTGGTGGCCATGGATTGGACCGACTTCGACGCCGACAACCAGGCCACCATCATGCTGGCCCTGATCAGCGACCACGGTCGCTCGACACCCCTGGTATGGCTGACCGTCGACAAGAGCACGCTCAAGGAGCGCCGCGGCTTCTACGAGCATCGCGTGCTGGTCCGGCTGGCCGAGCTGCTGCCGGCGGGGGTCAAGGTGTGCATCGTGGCCGACCGCGGCTTCGGCGATCAGAAACTGTACAAGATGCTGACCGAAGAGCTGTATTTCGACTACGTCATCCGCTTCCGTGGCAACATCACCGTGACCAGCGCCACCGGTGAGACGCGCACCGCGGCCGACTGGGTGCAGGCCGGCGGACGCGCCCGGGTGCTGCGCGGCGCCGAGGTCACCGCCGATCGCTACCGGGTGGGAAGCGTGGTCTGTGTCCAGGATCCGGATATGAAGCAAGCCTGGTGCCTGGCCGCCAGCAGCACCGATGCCACGGCCAAGCAACTGACCGGCCTGTACGGCCGTCGCTGGGGAATTGAGATCGACCAGGCATGGCGACTCTCGAGACTTCTACAGGGTCAGGAGAGCCCGCCACGACGATTGGCGGCGGCCGACGACGCCATGGCGGGGGAGTTGCGCGAGCCAGCTTAAGGGCGGCAATCATGGCATCATCGGCGTGCACCAATTTGAACGTCGTGCCCTGGTGGCGAACCGCTCGACTGCGCAGACGTCCCTCCTGGACCCAGCTGTAGAGGGTCGATTCTGGCATAGCGAGATGCCGAGCCAATTCGGTAATCGTCCACTCCTCGGGCTGACGTTCAATGACCACAGGTCGCCGTTTGTGCCCAACGATTTCGACTTTGCTGAGGAGACGCTTAACCATCAACGCGGTGAATGTGTCACGTCGCTTAGGTGGTCGCCAACCTTCCTGGTTGAGGATTTCCGCGATCGCTGCATGGCGCTTCCCAGCACGCCGCAGCTCGGCTGCACGGGCGGTCAGTTGGTGGTAAGTGCTGAGTTGGTCGAGACGAGCAACCGGTCGAACCAGCTGGTGCGAGGTTTGGTGGCCACCGTGCCAATGACAGCTCACGCGGACTTGCTCCGTGCCGTCGATGACTTCAACCAACACCCGTTCGAGCAGCAGGCGAACCAGGGCTTGTCGCTCTTCCTGAGTGGCGGCTGCCCAGACGCCGGGTAAGTCGTGTGCCAGTTGGCGAATTCCTGCAACTTCGGCTGCGGTCAAGCTCCGCGGCTGGTCACGCTGGAAACGTTCATAGTCCCCTGCCAGGCGTGCCTGCTCGGCCAGCGCCTGCTCCCATTGGCGTTCGAGAGTACGGCCCACCAGTCGGTTCTCCGGTTCTATGGCATCGAATTGCCGGCGGGCTCGTTGCGCCTGGTAGCCTGCTCGTTCGAGCCGATGGCGCCACTGAGCGTCCAGCGCCGCGCGCTCGCGTTCCAGCTCGCCGGCCGCCAGCAAGCTTACCTCCAGCGCAGCCGGCTCGAGCGCCTCCACCACAAGCCGGCTTATCAGAGCATCAAGCGGCGCCGCCTTGAGCGTCTGGCAGACCGGTCCAGCGTAGTCGCTGGCCAAGTGGATACATACGTAGCGCGGAGCGGTGCCGTTTTGGTTGTACTGGGCGGTCATTCGTAGACCGCACCGACGGCAGATCAGCAGCCCAGACAGCAAGGCCTGGCCGGCGCGTGGCACTCCAGAGACCGTCGCCTTGTTCGACCGAAGCTGCGTTTGATTGCGCTGATACTGTTCCCAACTGATGTAAGCTGGAAGACGGTCCGGCAGAAACACCTCGGCTTCCTCCGGAGGGCTGGAGCGCCGTCCAGTACCCGGTCGCCCTGGTTTGCGCCGGCGTGGATCAGACGCTCGCCGGCCATATAGGTAGACACCCGCATAGGTCGGATTGTGCAACAGATCATTCAGCGAAACCCGGTTGGGGCGATGCCATTCCAACTCGCCCTTGTTGGTGCCGCCCTGCGTGCGCACCGGCATCCCGATGTCATGATCGACCAAGTAGCGCAGCACCTTGCCAATGGTGCGAAACCGATCGAACAGGTCGAATACCAGCCGGATCGTCGCCTGCGCCTGTTCGTCGGGCTCCAGGACGACTTCCCCCGACGGACGCCGCAGATATCCCATCGGTACCGTCTTGCCGAGTTCGCCGCGACGGGCCTTCGCTCGCCGCCCCTCTAACATCCGCGCCTTGATGATGTGAAGTTCGGCCTCAGACATGGTACCCTTTAAGCCCAGCAGCAGGCGATCGTTAAAATTACCCGCATCGTACACGCCTTCGGAATCCGCAATCAACGTGTCGAACAACGCGCAGATCTCCAGCAGCTGATGCCAATCCCGGCATGATCGGGCGAGCCGCGACATCTCCACCCCCAGCACAATGCCGACATGGCCGAGACCGACCTCTGCCATCAGACGCTGGAAGCCGGGACGGCCCTCGATCGAGGCACCAGACCGCCCCAAATCATCGTCGATCACCACGATCGATGCGCGGTCCCAGCCAAGCTGCAGCGCCCGATCCACCAGAGCATATTGCAGCCGCGTCGATTCTTGGTGTCGCTCAACCTGCTGAAGCGTGGACTGGCGAATGTAGACTATCGCCATCCGCTCCCGATGCCGACGGTGGATCTTGTCCGACACCATGCCGTGGGGCGCCGGACACCAAACCTCGCTCACCATGATTGGACTCCCCGGCCACAACCACCGCGCGGCTCTGGCGAAGTGTCATCAGCGTCAGTGCACGCAGCACCGTGCGTCGCCGGTCGTCGGGCAACATCTGCCATACCGGTCGACCGGCCTCGTTCATCGCGTGATCCCAGCCAGCGAACCAGCGCTCGAAGCGCCTCGCGGCCGAGTATGGGCGGTCCCGGCAAGTCGGTTAAACTATCAGCGGTATCATGGATGGGATATCGAATGCAGCTTACGCGACAGCAAGGACCTGCGCTTCGGCATGGGTCTGGGCACCATCCGTGTCAAATCCCCCGAGCGGCGTGACCGGCTATGGCTGATCAACGCATTCGCCGTCGTCCTGCTGACCTTGCTGGGGGCCGCCGGCGAAGCCTTGGGTTATGATCGGATGCTCAAGACCAACACCGCCAAACGCCGTGCCCATTCGTTGTTCCGCCAGGGCTGCCTGCTCTATGACCTCATCCCGACCATGCGTGACGACTGGCTGCGCCCATTGATGCAGCGCTTCTCCCAAATGCTGCACGAGCAACCTCTCTTCGCAGACGTTTTCGGACCGGTTTGATAAATGAGGGGAAGTCTTGAGAGGTAGCCCCTGAAACGCGCGTCTGCGGCGACTACTGGCCGAAGGCCCCTCGGCACCGTCAAGCTCCGTCCGCTAACAACAAGCGACACATTCAACTCTTGGCATCGTAGCGCGACCTTTTCCTGAGCGACAGATCCGAAGAGCCAGCCGCTCGCCACCCCAGGCGACCGCGGAGCCCAGCCGGCGGCACCACAGCGCCGCGTGCAGGCGAGCCGGGTAGGAGCGCCGCGAGCCCGGCGTCAACACCTGACCCACCAGCAGCCCCGAACAGAGCCCCTACCGGCAAAGCCGGATCGGCAGCGTCAATCCAACCGCTTGCGCGGCTCTACTGCCGCAGCCTGGCAGGCGATCTGCGACATGTCGCGCGGATTATCCCAGCCGGGGAGCGAGGCGGGCGCCCTCTCCGGACCAAATGGGGCGTGGACCGGTCACAATGCGCCAAAGCCGCAGCGGCGCAGCAATCAGAGAGCGAGCCCATATTCAAGCGCGCTCATAAGCTGCTCGGTGCGGCGCGTACCTAGATCCGTCTTTGTAGCATCGAGCGGAGTGCGCCCATCGAGTTCAGGATGGGGTGTCGCCATAAACTCGTGCCTCGGCCTCCGTGCCGAGGGCGCGGCGAGCATGCACGAAAAGCCGTGCTACGCGCTCTGTCCGCTCGCTCTCCTCTGGCGAGAGCTTAGTTTCCCGACGCCCGAGGGTGGTCTTCGGGACGACGCCCTGTTCCAGGGCAGCGATCTTCGCCTTATCGCCACCAGACAGACGTTCGGCAACGTGCCGGAGAACCTCTCGCGGGAGACCTTTCTCCACAGCCTTTTCGATAAAAACTGGGGAAGGCGACAGCACGCAGTGGGACAGAACATCGGAAAGATGACGATTGAAGGTCCCGGATCTGTGAAAAGGGGCCAAGGTGTCGTTCTTAATCTCAACAAGGTACAGAAGGGCGTCGTCGACCCGGATGATGAAGTCCGGGTCGAGTGCGCCGGCAAGCTTCTTTTGGCGTGGCTTTTCCTTTGGAAGGCAGGCGGACGATAAGCCTTCCACTAAACCTCTCACGAAGGCGAGTCCCATGATCTCTGCGACGGCCTTCGCGTCATAGTTTGTTAGCATTCCGTTGGCCTTCCCATCTGGACTAAGATGGCGATCCAAGTGGCCGGGAGCAAGCTCGCTCTGATTTGGCCGGAAGCGGCGGCGCCACGACTGATTTCCCGGTGACTGCTATCGTCTGCCCCCCTTCGCCGCCGACGCACATCTCACCCCAGTCAGAGAAACGAAACCGGATCGATATCCACCTCCACCCGAGCCCCCCGAGGCACAGCCACCTTCCCTATCCACTCCCGAAGCAGCGGCTGCACCGCGATGTCCCGCCGCGCCTTCAACAGCAACCTCCTGCGGTGCCGCCCACGCAGGACCGAAAGCGGCGCCGGCGCCGGCCCCAGCACCACAACACCGGGCCCCCCCGGCGCGGTCTTCCCCAACTCCCACGCCACATGATCCGCGACGTGCGCCGCGTCTGCGCTGACGATCAGCGCCGCCAGCCGCCCGTACGGCGGCCAGTGCCCCGGCCGGCGCTGCTCCGCCTCGCGGGCGATGAACCCTGCCAGGTCCCCCTCCACCAGCGCCCGCATTACTGGATGCTCGGGCGAGAAAGTCTGCAACATCACCCGCCCCGGAGCCTCGGCACGCCCCGCCCGGCCGGCTACTTGATGCAGAAGCTGCACGGTTCGCTCGGCCGCGCGCAGGTCCCCGCCGGCCAGGCCCAGATCCGCATCCACCACCCCCACCAGCGTCAGGTAAGGAAAGTGCCAACCCTTGGCTACGATCTGCGTGCCGATGATCAGGTCCACCTCGCGCGCGGCAATGGCCCGAGATGCCTCGGCCGCGGCGTGCGGGCCGGGCAGCGTGTCGCTCGCCATCACCAGCCGCCGAGCCGCTGGGAACAGCGCCGCGGCCTCCTCGGCGATCCGCTCCACCCCCGGACCGACCGGCGTCAGGCTGTGCGCCGCCCCGCAGGCCGGACACGCCTCGGGGATCGGGATCGCATGCCCGCAATGGTGACATTGCAGCAACCGCCGAGCCAGGTGCTCGACCAGCCACGCGGTGCAGTGCGGGCACTGCATCCGGTGTCCGCAGGCCCGGCACAACGTCAGTGGCGCATACCCCCGGCGATTGAGGAACAGCATCGCCTGTTCCCCACGCGCCAGCGTCTCGCCGATGGCATCGACCAGCGGTGGCGCCAGAAACCGGCCCCGGTCCGGCGGAGTCTCCCGCAGGTCGATCGCCACCACGGCCGGCAGCGCCGCCCCGCCGTGCCGGTTCGGCAAGGTCAACCGCCGGTACCGCCCGGCCTCTACATTCGCCACCGTCTCCAGGCTCGGCGTGGCCGAGACCAGCACGACAGGCGCCTGCTCGAAGCGGCCGCGCACCACCGCCATGTCGCGGGCGTGATAAACCACGCCTTCTTCCTGCTTGAACGCGGTCTCGTGCTCTTCGTCCACCACGATCAGGCCAAGGTCGGGGAAAGGCAGGAACAGCGCGGAGCGTGCGCCGACCACCACCGGCGCACGGCCCTCCGCCACCTCCCGCCACGTGATCCGGCGAGTGCGTGAAGACAGGTCCGAGTGCCATACCGCCGGCGCCACGCCGAAGCGCCGCTCGAACCGCTCCAGCCACTGGCTGGACAGCGCGATCTCCGGCAGCAGCACCAAGGCCTGACGGCCCTGGCGCAGGCACTCGGCAATTGCTTCCAGATAGACCTCGGTCTTGCCCGAGCCCGTCACCCCGTCGAGCAGCGTCACCCCGAAGCTGCGCGCCGCCACGCCGGCGCGCAGCACGGCCGCCGCCTGAGCCTGCTCCGTCGAGAGGGGAACGCCGGGATGGTCCGGTTCGGGAAGCGCGAAACAGCGCTCGGACGGCAGCGTCACGGCAACCAGCAACCCGCCCTGCGCCATCCCCTGGATCACCGGCCGGCCGACACCCGCAGCCCGCGCCAAGTCAGCCGTTGACTGTGGTTCCTGAGCCTCCAGCGCGGCAAGCACCCGGCGGCGTGCTTCGGTCAGGCGGGGCGGCGGGGTCGCTTCCTCTTGCCGGCCTCCTTCCGCAGCCCCCTCCCCCGGCCCCCTCCCGCGAGGGGAGGGGGAGATCGAACCCATCCGACGACGCTTGTCGGGGGCGGCGGGAGACGACCCGCAGTGCCATCGCCATCACCTCGCCGGGCGGCGCCAGGGTGTAGGCGGCCATCCAATCGACGAAACCGCGCAGCGCCGGGCGCATGGGCGGCGTGTCCAGCACCGCAGCGATCGGCTTCAACTTGCGGTCGGGCGCCGCCGGGCCCGGCTGAGCGTCCCAGACAACGCCCACCGTCTCTCGCCGGTTCAGCGGCACCATCACGACATCGCCCGGTGCAGCGTCGATCTCTGGCGGTACGCGATAGTCGAACGGACCGGCAAACGGGTACGGCAGCATCACCGGCAGGCGCCGCGGGCCCATTTGCTTCCGGTCAATGCCATCCATCCTATATCATCCTCGTCGTCCCATAGCGGGACGCCAGAAATCGGATCGTTCGCATGAAGTTCTTCGTCGATACCGCCGAGGTGCCGGAGATCAAGTCCCTCGCAGCGAGCGGCCTGCTCGACGGCGTTACCACCAACCCCTCGCTGATGGCGAAATCCGGCAAGCGCATGCGCGACGTGATCGCCGAAATCTGCGCCATCGTGCCGGGCCCGGTCAGCGCCGAGGTCGCTGCCACGAAGTACGACAGATATGCTGGCCGAAGCCCGGGTCCTGCGGGAGATCGCCCGCAACGTCGCCGTCAAGGTGCCGCTCACCCCGGATGGGCTGCGCGCCTGTCGCAAGCTCGCCGACGACGGCGCGATGGTAAACGTCACACTCTGCTTTTCCCCCGCCCAAGCGCTGCTGGCGGCCAAGGCCGGCGCCACCTTCGTCAGTCCCTTCGTCGGCCGGCTGGACGATATCGGCGAGCACGGGATGGGGCTGATCGCCGACATCCTGACGATCTTCCGCAACTATCCTTACCTGAAGACTGAGGTGCTGGTCGCCAGCGTGCGCAGCCCAACGCACGTCATCGAGGCCGCCAAGCTCGGCGCCCATGTCGCCACCCTGCCTCCGGCAGTGCTGCGCTCGCTGTTCAACCACCCGCTGACCGATAAGGGCTTGGCGGCATTCCTCGCCGACTGGGCCAAGACCGGCCAGCACATCATCTGATCCGACGCGGATGGCGCTCCCCGGACGACAGCCCGACGAGACCGACGCGGCGCTCGTCGAGGCGTTCCTGCGCGCCAATCCCGGCTGGCTGGCCGACCATCCCGAGCTCTACCGCGTACTGGCGCCGCCCAGCCGGGTGCACGGCGAGGCGCTGGCCGACCACATGGCCGCCATGGTCTGTGCGGAGCGCCTGCACGCCGCGGCGATGGCGGCCGTGCCGACACGTTTTGGCTGCGGGGCGCGCCGCCGCCGGCCTCGCCCGCGGGTGCAGGCCGCGGTGCTGGCCCTGATCGCGGCGCACGAGCCGGCCGACTGCATCACCAACGAGTTCCCTGGGATACTGGCGATCGACGCTGCCGGGCTCTGCGCCGAGGGGCATGCCCCTGGCGCGCGCCTGCTCCCTGCCGGCTCGGTCGCTCGGCTGCTGGACGGCCGCGACGTGGCGTTCCGCACCGATCCCGACGACGCG
>CAVYXK010000002.1:0-15122 GCA_963772445.1 uncultured Pseudomonadota bacterium | reverse complement strand
ACCACATCGTGCACAACACCTGCCGCGGTATTTTCGGCGAGGGGACCGATCCCGAACCGGACATTCCGTTCGCCACCTGGAAAGCAAACGTCACCTCGGGTGACGAGTTCGCGGCTACCCAATCCGCAGCGCTGGAAATGCTGCGCAACGGCTTCACGATGTATGTCGAGCCGGGGACCGCGTTCGACTGCGACGCCGTGGCGGCCGCGACAGAAGAGGTGGGCATACGGGCGCTGCTCGCGGGCTGCTATCTTTGGGATCAGATCGAGACGATGCGCTTCCTCGGCCGCCTAGACAGCGAGGTGCTGTATCGCCGCGCACCGCCGTCGCTGAAGCGCTGCCTGGCCGAGCTTGGCGGACAGTTGCACCGCAACCAAAATCCGGATGCGCTGGTGCGCGGCTACGTCGCGATTTACGGCCTTGGCACTGCATCGGATGAGCTGCTGCGCGCTGCGCGCGCGGTGTCCGACGAGGCGGGTGTCGCGTTCCATCAGCACGAGGGCTACACGCCGGAGGCGACCGTGGGTGACGAGGCGCGGATCGGTGGCTCGCGCATCTCGCGCCTGGCCTGTGTCGGCGCGCTCGGCCCGCGTTCGACGCTGGTGCACATGTACGTGCTGCGGGACCCGGACATTGCCAAGATTCGCGACAGCGGCACCTCGGTCATCTGGTGCCCGGCGGCGTACTTGCAGTTGGGCATCAATGCGGGAGCTCCGATCCGAACGCCCGAGCTGGTGCGGCAGGGCGTCACCGTGGCGATTGGCACCGACGGTGGCCTGAACTGTGTCATCGGCGACGGAGGGATTGCCGGTTATCTGGTCGCGGCGAACGTTGGGATGCTGCTTTCGCCGGGCCAAATTCTGGAGATGCAGACGATCAAGGCCGCGCAAGTGGGGGGAGTCGCCGATCTTGTCGGCAGCCTGGAGGCGGGGAAGCGCGCGGATGTCGTGGTGCGGCGCGCCGACTTGCCGGAGTGCATGCCCGCGGTCAATCCCGTACACCAGCTCGCGCTGACGATGCGCGCCGGAACCGTCGACACCGTGCTGGTGAATGGGCGCGAAATCGTGCGCGGCGGGCGCTGCGTCACCGTCAATGAGCAGGAGGTCTTCGCGAAGGCGCAGCAGTCGGTGCGCGAGCGCATGGCGCGGCTGGGGCTGAAACCACGGCGGTATTGGGCGAACTAGCTAATCGTCAGCCGATTCGCCGGATGATGAAACGCTCGTTCACCATGCCCTCGCGGAACAACTCGTTGCAGGCGCGCGCATACGCATCCAGGCCCACGGTGATGGTGGCAAACAGATTGCCGGGCATGAAGCCGGCCGGGCCGAGCAGCAGGTTGTTGCGGCCGTAGAACACTGCGAGATCCACGAGGCCCTTCGGATGCTGTCGACGCAACGCGACCGGCAGATCGATCGTGTCGGGGGACACATCGAAATAGAGCACATCACCGGGGATCGGCGTGATCGTTGCATTCTCCGCGCTGGGCCCGACGGGGAACGGCGGAACCAGCGTGTAGAGTTCGCGCCCCGCCCATTTCGCGTGATAGGTCTCGCCCTCGATCGGCAGCGCGTCCCACACGGCCTTGCAGGTGCGCGGCGCCTCGTCTTCTAGCAGCGTGGCAATCGCGCGGACGTTTTTTAGTTTCAATAACAGTTCGACTCGCCGTGGCATTTCAGAGCTCCCGCAAAGCCGCCGGCGACTGCGTCAGCGAAACGCCGCCCGTTGGCGTCACCAGCATCGTGTGGCTGAGGCAAATCCCGAATTCGCCAAGAACACGCAGCGACATCGGTAAGTGGAACACCATGCCGGGTTCGACCGGTTCGCGGTTGTTCGCGCACAGGAAGAAGCCGAGCGTCTCGATCCAGGACGGCGGATAACCCACGCCGACGGGGTAGCCGAAATTGTGGTGGAAGATCACGCCATCGAGCACGGGTGCGAGCGGCCTCAATCCGGCGGCGGCGATGTCGCAGGCAGGCGTGCCGGACCTGGCGGCGGACATGATCGCGGCGACGGCGCCCGCTGACGCGTCGGCCATTCGCCGCTGCCGATCGTTGGGCCGGCCGAGCACGGCGGTGCGCATGAGCGGTGCAGTGTAGCGCTTGCGCTGGCCGGTGACCTCGATGAACACGGTGTCGCCGCGCGCAATGCGATAACCGTTGTGCGAGCTGTGGGCGAGGCCGCCGCGATAGCCGGCGGCGACGATCGGTCCCCAGCAAAATAGATCGCTGCCATTGCGGTAAAGCGAATCGGTGACGGCGGCCGCCACCTCGTAGTCGTGGCGGCCATCGGCGATGGCGGCGAAGCCAGCGGCGACAGCCTTGTCGGTGAGGGCGGCGGCCTCGCGCATGAGCGCGATTTCCGCCTCTGACTTCACTAGCCGCACGCGTTCGACGACGCCGAAGGCATCGGCGAACCTCGCCTCGGACAACGCCGCCGCGAGCTTCGCGTACTGATCGTGGCCGAGCGCGCGCTGCTCGATGCCGAGCCGGCCACGGGCGAGACCCTGGCGCTTCACGGAATCGGCGACGGCAAGCGTGGGATCAGCGAAGGCGTCGAACTCGATGGCGGAGGGCAGCCAGGAGCTGTTCTGGAAGCGGCCGCGCTCGAAATCCAGAATGACCAGAACGGGATCGGCGCCACCCGCGACGATACAGGCCTGCGAATCGAACAGGTTTTCGCTGTCCATGCCCGTCAGATAGTTGATGTTGTGCGGCCCGAACAGCACGAGGCCATCGAGGCCATGCTCGCGCATCCGCGCGTGCACGGCGCTCGCGCGGCGCCGGTATTCGGACGCGGCGAACGTGGGTTCGCGGCGCATACTCATGCGACGTACTCCCGGAAGGGCAGATTGAACAGGCGACCGTGTCCCTCGGTGATGAGCGGGTGCCCGACCAGCCCGAGTGCCGCCCACAGCGTGACCTGATTCGCCGTCACCACCGGGCACTGTGCGATCAACTCGAGCCGGCCGATCCGCTCCATCGTCGGCAACGCGGTGTCGGGAATGACTACGGCATCCGGCCGCTCCGCTGCGGCGTGTCGCACGGCGTCAGCGAGGCGCTCCTCGGCTATCAGCGCCGCTTCGAGGCCGGATGGCGCATCCAGCCATTGCAGCGATGCCACGGTGACGCCAAACGCATTCAGAAACGATGCCAGGGCACGCGAGGCCGGCTCGGGGTAGGTGGCGACAACAGCGACACGTGGCGCACCGAGCGCGCCCAGCGCGTCGACGAACGCCAGCGAGGTGCTGGTGGCGGGAACACCGGTCGCCGCGCGCAGGGCCGCCACCTGTCGTTCGGCGCCGTCGCGGCCGACGATGAAGCTGCCGCTGGTACAGGCCCAGACCACCACGTCAGGATCCAGCGTCCTGAAACGCGCGGCGGCCTCGCGAATGTTCTCCACGCGCGCGGTCTGCAACAGCGCTTCCACGGCATGGTCGTCGCCGGCGGGAATACGCGATCCGACCAGGAACATGCGCAAGCCGTGCCGTTCTCCGAACAGGTAATAGTCCTGCTCGGCCCCGCCGCCGGGATAGATGACGCCGAGCCGTGTCATGCCTCTATTTCCTTCAACAGACTACGCAGGAAGCGCTGCGTCGAGGCGTGCTGCGGATTGCGCAGGACCTCGTTCGGCTTGCCCTGCTCGACGACCGCGCCGTGCTCGAACATCACCACGCAGTCGCCGACCTGGCGCGCGAATTCCATTTCGTGCGTGACCACCACCATCGTCATACCCTCCTCGGCGAGCTTGCGCATGACCGCGAGCACGCCGGCGACAAGTTCGGGGTCGAGCGCCGAGGTCACCTCGTCGAACAGCATGATTTCCGGCTGCATGGCGAGTGCGCGGGCAATGGCGACGCGCTGTTGCTGCCCGCCCGACAATTCCGCGGGACGAGCGTTCGCTTTCTCGGCGAGCCCTACCTTGGCGAGCAGATCGTGTGCGCGCGCCTCGGCCACGGCGCGGCTCAGGCGCAGCACCGTGCGCGGCCCCTCGGCAACGTTGCCCAATGCAGTCATGTGAGGGAACAAATTGAAATGCTGGAACACCATGCCGATGTTGCGGCGCATCAGCGGCAGGCGTTTGCGCAGCGCGGTGATGTTGACACCATCGATGTAGATGTGGCCCGACGACGGCTCCTCCAGCCGGTTCAGGCAACGCAGGAATGTGCTCTTGCCGGAGCCGCTGGGGCCGATCAGCACCACGACCGTGCCGCGATCGACGGTGAGGTCGATGCCGCGCAGCACGTGCAGGGTGCCGTAATATTTGTGCAGCCCCTCGACGCGCAGCAGCACGTCACTGGCATCCGAACTCATTCGCGCACCTGGAACCGCTCAAACAGCCAGTTGACGCCGAGCGCCTGTGGATAGGCAAGGACGTAGTAAATCACCGCAACGCCGGTGAATACCTCCAGCGGGCGATAGGTGTCGGAGGCGACCATCCGCCCCGCGTACATCAGTTCGCCTACGCCGATGACCGACAGGATCGAGGTGTCCTTGAACAGGCTCACCCACAGGTTGCCCAGCGCCGGCATCACGCGCGCGATGGCCTGCGGCAGGATGATGCGGCGATAAAGCTGTGGCCGCGTCATGCCCAATGCCAGCGCGGCGTGTATCTGCCCGGGCCTGATCGAGGTGATGCCGGCGCGATAGATCTCGGCGACGAAGGCAGCGAGATTCAACGTCAACGCCAGCACGCCGCAGGTGAACGGGTCGAGCGCGAGTCCGGTGACGAGCGGCAGCACCGTGAAAATCCAAAAAACCAGCACCAGCAGCGGCAGGTTGCGGAACAACTCGATGTACAGGTAGGCGATCCAACCGACCCGCGGACGCGACAGACGCAACAGTGCGACCGGCAGCCCCAGGATGAGGCTGCCGATCATGCTGAAGACCGCTGCCAGCACAGTGGTTCCGATCGCCGACAGCAGGATCGGCAGATTGTCGAAGAGAGCGCTCCAGTCCCACTGGTATGCCATGGCTACACTGCCAACAGCCGCCGCCGGGCGAGCTCGGCGATGAGCGACAGCGGGTATGTGACGACGACGTAGATCAGGCCCGTGCCGGTCAGTATTTCGGCCGGGCGCAGCGAAATCGCCGACAGCGACTGCGCCGCCCACATCAGCTCGGAAACCGAGATCAAGGAGACCAAGGAAGAGTCCTTCACCAGTGTGATGAAGGTGCTGGCGATCGGCGGCAACATGCGCACGATCGCCTGCGGCAGGATGATGCGGCGCAGCGCCTGCGCGCCGGTCATGCCAAGCGCGAGCGCGGCGTGGCGCTGGCCGGCGGCGACCGACAAGATACCGGAGCGGAAGATCTCGGCGAGATAGGCGCCGGAATAGGCGCCCAGCGTCAGCACGGCGGCCGGCACCGGCGGCAGCGAATAACCGAGCAGAATCGGCAGCGCAAAGAACACCCACACGAGCTGGATGAGCAGCGGTGTTGCGCGCAGGAAATCGACGTAGAACGCCGCGACCCAGCGCAGCGGTCGCACCGACGCCAGGCGCATCAGTGCAACGACCAGTCCCAGCACGGTGCCGGCGACAATGGACAGCAGGCTCACTTCAATCGTGACGACCAGGCCCTTCAGCAGGAACGGCAGGTCACGGAAGAATACCCCGAAGTCCCAGGTGAAGTGCGCGGCTGGATTCACCTGCGAACCGCGGGGTCAGGCTGGCACGACAAGCGCGATCAGGAGCCGAGCTGATCCGAAAGGTACTCCAGCGTAGAGAACTTCGCGATCGTCTTCGCCATTTCGGGCTTCATCGCGTTGGTGACGTCGGTCACGAACTTGGCCCAGGCGGGATCGCCCTTGTTGAAGCCGACGCCGATTGGGATGGGAATGTCCGGATGCGCGATGCACTCATTCGCTTCCGGCACGACCTTGATCTGCGGATACTTCGCCTCCAGCGCCAGCGCCAGCGGTAAATCGAACGCGGCCGCGTCCAGTCGGCCACTGATGACCTCCAGCACGCGGGTGCCGCCGCCGGGCGCCTGCACCACACTGTTCACTTTGGCCTTCGGATATTTCTTGACGAACTCCTGTTCGGTGCCGGTGCCAGTGAAAGTGCCAGTGACGACATTGGCATTGTTCAGGTCAGCGAGCGTGTTCACCTTGTTGTTGGTCTTGAGTACCTCGTAGCAGGTGCCGCCCTCTGCATAGTTGGCGAAGTCGATCACCGCCATGCGCTTCGGTGTCGCGAACAGCGGCGCCAGCGCTAGGTCGAACTGCTTTGCCTGCAGGCCCGCGATGATGACATCCCAGCCGGACGGGATGTATTCGAGCGGCACGCCCAACGTATCGGTGATCTTCTGCCCGAGATCGGCGGCGGCACCGATGTACTTGCCGGTCTTCGGGTCCTGGCCGAGCCACGGCCAGGCGATGGCGACGCCGGCACGCAGCTTTCCTGCCTTCTTAATGGCATCGACGGTGGGGCTTTGCCCAGGCGCGGGGACGGTTTGCGCCGTTGCCGTACGGGTCAGGGCGGCGGCGGCCAACCCCGTCATCAACAGTCCGAAACTCCTCCGCCTCACTTGCTGTCTCCCTTTGTTATTGGTTCAGGCAGTTTCCTGTAACGCACGCAGTCGCGCACGGTCGAGAGTAACGCCCAGACCGGGTCGGTCGGGAGCGCCGGCGCGGCCGTTCTCGATGGGCAACGTCTCCTCGATCAGCGTCTCCCTGTTGTAGAGCACGCCGCAGACATCGGCGGGGCCGAGTAGTTCCGGCATGGCCACCGCCAGGTGCATCTCGGCCGCGGTGCCGATGCCGAGTTCAGGCATGCTGCCAATGGTGCAGGCGATGCCGGCGTTCTCTGCCATGGCAAAGATGCGTGCGGCATTGCGCAGCCCACCCGCCTCGCTGACATAGACGTTGATGATGTCGGCAGCACCGGCGCGAATGACGCGCGCCGCATCGTCCGGTCCCCAGACGCTTTCGTCGACCATGATCGGCATCGGGCTGCGCTGCCGCAGCCAGGCGAGGTCCTCGATGCGGTCCGCGGGCAGCGGCTGTTCGACCGAGTGAATGTTGAACGGGGCCAGTGCCTCGAGCTGCGTCAGCGCCTCGCGGGTCGAGTGCCAGCCCATGTTCGCATCGACGCGGATTACTGCCTTCGGTCCGAGCGCCTTGCGGATGGCGGAGACGGATTCAATGTCGTGCACAGGGTCGGTGCCGACCTTCACCTTCACGCCGGCGAAGCCCCGCGCAATGGCGCCTTGAGCCTGTGTGGCCATCTCGTCGAGCGGCGCAACCATGATCGACATCGACAGCGGGGCGTTCTCGCGTACGCGGCCGCCGAGCAGGTTGAAGACCGGCGTTCCCAGCGCCTTGCCGGCGATGTCATAGAGCGCCATGTCGATGGCCGCCTTGGCCGGATTCGCGGCGCGCGAAAACTGCACCGCGTCGTCCATGATCTGGTGGGCACGGTTGATGTCGAAGGCGTTATGGCCGATCAGCGCGGGCGCAAGCACCTCGTTGACAGTCGGGCAGAGCGCCTTGCCGTCGCCGTTCCAGATCATCGAGATTTCGCCCAGGCCCGTTATTCCGCCGCCGGTTTCGACCTCCACGATGCCGAAACTTCCGGTGACAGAGGTGCCGAGGGCGCTCTTGAGAGGGGCGATACGCGGCACCCGAACGGGCACCGCTGAGATTCGGCGTATGCGGTGGCGTGAAACCACGGCCGTCATCGGCCTAAACAAGCGTTCATGGCAGTAGCTGCCAAGCCGTCATGGCACGACATCCCGCACGCGCCGTACCTGATTCTTGTCGAACTCTTCATGTCGCAATCGTTAGCGGCTGCCCTGGAAATTGCAAGCGCGTCGCCGGCCTCTGCCGGGGGTCGATGCACTGCCCGTACTTGCCGCGGCTCGTAGTCTCCAAGGCAGCGCAGTGTGGCCGAATCCAAGGAATAGAGCCGTCGTTACGCTCTCATCGGGGCCGCAATCGGAACAGCCATCGGGCGACGCTGGATGTCAGAGCGAACCACGCGATACATGCTCGCGGCTATACTCGGGTTCGCGGGTATCCGCCTGCTGTTCCGGTAGGCAAGGTAGCCCACCGCGACGGCCTCCCTGTGGACCAAGGTTCGCGCGGCCATTGGAAGCACGGCGGCAGCAACAGGCGGAATCGCCGCCGCAGGAGTGGATGATCCCGCCCCTATGTCAGCCGGGATGGGCGGGACAGTCTGGGGCGCGGTCTGGACCCCGACAGCATCGCCGCCGCGATTGCCAAGGACAAGGGAGTGCGGGAGGCCAGGGACGAGCCGTGGCGCCACCTCGAACGCGCCTACCGGGATCCACACGCAGCCCATGCCAGGCTGAACGACCTGGTCGCCGCCGAGGGGTGGAAGAGTGCGGCGGTGCGGATCGACGCCAAGCCCGAACAGCTCGGCCGCCTGCTCGGGCGGGCCGCCCGAATAGCGGTCATTCGGTTCAAAGCTGGTTGTGGCCAGCACCAGAGTGGCGACTTTGACCCCCAAAACGCCCCGGCGGAAGAGGGCGGCCTCGTCCTTCGGCAGGTCGGCCCTTTAGGCCTGTGCCGTTCCGCGCCCTGCCTTGGCAGGCGGGCGGTCCTTGAGGTCCGCCGGTTGGACTGAGAAAAGACCTGGTGCACGGACGCTTTCCGTCACGCGAGATATCAGGTAGCGATCAACCCACCATACTTCGCCGCGAACCGCTGCCACGCACGCGTCGTCGCCTGCTCCGCGTCATTCAGCAGCGTCGCCTCATCCGCGGTCAGCAACCTGTGTTGGTCGACCAGGATGTTGCCGCTCACCATGACCATTTCGACATTGTACGCATGCGCGTGATACGCCAGGATCTGGATTGGATCCAAGGTCGGCACAAGGCCATGCGCATGCGCATCGACCATGACCACATCCGCGTATTTTCCGATCTCCAGCGACCCGATCTCCCGCTCCAGTAATCGCCGAACATGTTGTCCAGCCCAAGGCCCACACGTACGCCACGCTGCGACATCTCTTTCACCGGCGCGATCCGACCCCGCGCCGCATTCATCAACGGGCAATGCGCGACCGCGGCACCCGAGGCCACCAGCAGATCGAACTCGTCCCTGTCCATCACGCAGCAATGCGCCGCCACCACGTCATGCGCCAGCAAACCGTGATCATGCGCAAGCGAAACAGTCCTTGCCATGAAGCCGCCGAGTGATGTCGCTTTCCGACGCGCCCGATCCTAGATGGATGCTCATCCTCAGATGCAAGCGATCGGCCACTTCACGGGCCGCGCGAAGCTGCTCGGGCGACGAGCTGAGAGACCGTGTGAGAAGTTCCGGGCGGCGACGGCTGGTCTAGCATGCAATCGCAACGCGGCTACGCGGAGACGATCATGCGAACTCGGTGCTACCCTTCGGATCTGACCGACGCACAATGGGCGCTGGTGGCGCCGCATATCCCGGCTGCGAAGTCCGGTGGTCGTCCACGCACAACGAACGTACGTGCCGTCTTCGACGCCATCACCTATCTGCTCCGCACTGGTTGCCAATGGCGGCAGCTTCCAAGCGACTTCCCGCCTTGGCCGACCGTGCACGGGTACCCTCCGTGCCAATGAAGGTGAGACATCTTGCCCCCGGGAATTTAGACTTGAGGGCGCTGAAGGATAATCACGCTCATGCCCGTGCTGGCGAAGCCGATTGATGCAACCTCTGACGCCGTCACGGTCGCGTCCCGAAGGCCGACGGTTGTACCGGCGCCATCGGCGGCGTCACCCGAGCTGTCCGATCGCCCGCGGCGGCGGACTTTCACCGCCCAGGAGAAGCTGCGCATCCTGGCCGAGACCGATCGCGCCGCCGATACCGGCGGGGTGGGCGCCATCCTACGTCGCGAGGGTTCCGTCAGCGTTCACGCCAGATCGCAATACCGGGGACGGTTCTGTTCGGGCATGATAGCTCCTGGACGGGGAGCAAGGCGGATGGAATGCGTCGCATGCGGTGGGGCAGCGATTTCGGAGCGACCTGAGCGCACCGCGCAGGGCTACCGGCGGTTCCGTTGCCGCGATTGTGGCAAGCAGTTCAACGAACGAACTGGTGGGTCCCTGAATCGCACCCAGTATCCGTCGGATGTCATCGCGCTCGTTGTCTTCTGGCGACTGCGTTACAAGCTGAGCCTACGCGATCTGCCGGAGATGTTCCTTCTCCGCGGTATCGAATTCACCTACGAGGCGGTCCGGGACTGGGAGGCGAAACTTACGCCGTTGCTGATCGACAATCTTCGCCGCCGCCGGGGTGGTGGCAGCCAGGTCCGCCGCTCGTGGTACGTCAACTCGCTGCTCGATCTGCGGCGTGGCGGACCGCCGGGTTTGCCAGAGGACGTGAGCGCCGATCCCGGCGGACCGGCGCAACCGCCCCGTGCTTCAGCAGCCACCGACCCATTCGGCAATTCAGCGGCACGTGCGATCTGACCCGAGTTGACCCTTTGCGCGGATTGGCAGCAAGTTTGAAGCTCCGGCCAATGCCAGCCCCTCTCCACTGCAATCCTCTCTTGTAAACCCAGAGCCCAGTCTGCCTTGATTGACTCGCTGCCAGGAATTTGCGGTCAATAATCCGGTGCGAAACATGCAGGCGGCGCATGCCTACGTCTTGCCCGCTCACGGGGGAACATGTCTTTCGACGACCTTCCGGCGTTACCGCCTCTGATACATCCCGATGGCAATCGCTATGTCGAGCGAATCATGCGGCTCGGCCGTCTGGCTCAACAGCAGACGCGGTGCGTGCTCGACCAGTCTTATGGATCCGATTATTGGCAGCAGCTCGACATTTATCTGCCAGCGACGACCTCACGATCGAGCGTGCCGGTATTCTGCTTTCTTCCCGGCGGTGCGTGGATCAATGGCTGCAAGGAGTGGCTTGCGTTTATGGCGCCCGCAGTCGCGAGTGCGCCGGCCGTGTTCGTGGCGCTTTCCTATCGTCATGCAACTTCGGCCAAATTCCCCGCCCAGCTCGACGACACCCTCGATGGTCTGGCCTGGGTGCATCGGAACATCGTCCGCTGGGGTGGCGATGCCAGGCGCATCCATCTGGGTGGTCATTCCGCTGGAGGCCATCTTGCGGCGCTCGCGACCTTGCGGCGCGACGCGCTCGGGGCTCGCGAACTGCCGTCGCACTTTATTCGAGCCTGCCTGCCGATCAGCGCCCCTTTCGACCTCACGAGCGATGATCCTGTGCGGCGCCAGAAGGTCGCAGCCTTTCTCAAGGATCGAGAGGGTGTGATGGCCGCGAGCCCGATTGCCCACGTCAAAGGCAACCGAACCCCTTTCACCATAACCCACGGGAGCGAGGATCTGCCTGAGCTCATACCGCAGGCCATGCAAATGATCGCGGGACTGAAAAGCGCAGGCACTTCAGTTGAGTCGCTGGTGCTCGCGGGACGCAACCACTTCGACACCCATGAGGATTGCGCCCGAGCGGATAGTCCGTGGATGCGCAAACTTAGTGGGCTGCTGCGCGAGGCCTGACCGTGGTAGCTACTTTTCCAAATCCCTGAGGAGCTCACATGGCACGATTACGGCATTTTGCGATCGTGGTACGCGATCTCGACAAGTCCGCCCAGTTCTACGAGAGCGTCTTCGACCTGAAGCGCGTTGGGCGCGAGGATCTCGAATTCGCTTCGGCGATCTATCTGAGCGATGGCGTGGTCAATCTGGCCCTCCTCAATTATCGAGGCGAGCGAGGTTCCGGCCTCAAGGACGCCAAGAACTTCACTGGCGCCCATCATTTCGGCTTTCAGGTCGAGAGCATCGCGGAAACCCAGAAGCGCATCGAGGCGGCGGGCGGTCAGTTCTTCTTCGATCTGGGGGAGGATCAGGAGAAGCAAAACTTCGAGCGCAAGTTCAAGGATCCCGACGGGATTGTCTTCGATATATCCCGAAAGGGCTGGCTCGGGACGTCCGATTGATCAGGGCAGGGCGGCTACGGCCGCTATCTCGATCAGTAGCTCGGGCATCGCGAGCTTGGCGATCTCGACGATGCGCTCGCCGGACCGTTCGACGGAAAGTACTGCATGCGAATGTCGTGATCCGATCGAGGAAGGCGATGTCGGTGACATAGACCGTGACGCTCACCACATCCTCCATGTCCGCCCCATTGGCGCGCAGGATCATCCGGATGTTCTCGAGCACCTGCACCGTCTGGGCGCGAACGTCGCCCTTGCCGACGATACGTCCCTCGGGATCGAGGGCCACCTGTCCCGAGATGAAGAGCAGCGGTCCCGCGCTCACCCGCACGCAGTTCGAGTAGTAGCCTCTGATCGGCTTCGCCACACCCGCAGGGTTGGATGCGAGCTTGCGGGCGTTGCTCATGATGCCCCCACGTGCGTCCGGCGCTCCGCGCCATGGATGTTGTCGAGCGCCTTCTCAATCGCATCGACAATGCCGAGGTAACCGGTGCAGCGACAGAGGTTGCCGCTGAGCTCCGCACGGATGCGCTTTCGGTCCGCTCGCGGCAGTCGGGCAACGATGTCATAGGCGGTCGCGAGCATGCCCGGCGTGCAGAATCCGCATTGAACGGCGTGGCATTCCTTGAAGTAGCGGCGGATCGTCGACATCACCTCGTCGCCCTCATAGCCCTCGACCGTCCGCACGTCGCGCCCTTCAGCGCTCACCGCGAGCATGAGGCACGAGCGCATGGGCCGCCCGTCGAGCAGCAACGTGCATGCGCCGCACACGCCATGCTCACAGCCGAGATGGGTTCCCGTGAGGCGCTGGTGCTCGCGGATGAAGTCCGCCAGCGAAGTGCGGGGCTCGACATCGCCGGTGGCCTCAACGCCGTTCAGCTTGAGCGTGATCTTCATGACGCGGTCGCCTCTCGCGCAGCCCGTGACACGCTCGCGAGGTGAATCGCCTGCTCCTCCGGCGACAGCCCGGAGCCGACACCCTGTCGCGCCAGATCAGAGTCCAATGCCTGCGCGATGATGGCGTGCTGATCGCTCGACCAGGCGCGGACGCTCGTAATAGCGCGCCCCGTTTCCGACAACAGGAGTGGGGCCTGGCTTCGACCGGCAAGCACGACGCGCGCTCCCGTCCCGTTCTTGTGGATCACCGCCACGGCCAAGGATTCCGCGAAATTTCCCGGCTTGGCGGCGATCTTGTAATGGGCCCAGCGCAGCGCGCCCACGGCGTGAGGGATTTGGATTGCCTCGGTCATCTCATCGGGCTCGAGCACGGTCGCGAGGACGCCCGTTGCGAAGTCGGCGGCTGCGATGCGCCGCCGGCCTCGCGTGCTTGCAATGTCGAGCTCCGCACCCAGTGCGATCATGACCGGAGGCCAGTCCGCGGCGGGGTCAGCATGAGCGAGGCTGCCGCCGATCGTGCCGCGATTCCTGACGGCGCGATAAGCGATGCCCGCCGCCACGCGCCGCAGCAGTCCGCCGGTGACATCCGGAACCCGGCCATCCTCGAAATCCGCATGACAGACGCCGGCACCGATCACGAGCATGCTGTCCGTCATCTCGACCCGCTGGAGCTCGCGGAGTCTGCCGATGTCGATCACTAGCTCTGGCGTGGCCAGACGGAGATTGAGCATGGGGCCCAGCGACTGACCGCCGGCCAGCAGGCGCCCGCGTCCGGCGTTATCCGCAAGCAGTCGCAGGGCCTCGTCAAGCGAGCCCGGCCGTGCGTAGGCGAATTCGGCCGGCTTCATCGGCGCTCCCGTGCGGCACGGATCGCCGCGAGGACACGCTTCGGAGTCATCGGTGTCTCCAATATCTCGGCTCCCAGCGGGCGGAGCGCGTCATTCACCGCGTTGGCGATCGCCGCAGGCGGTCCGATCGCACCCGACTCTCCGACACCTTTCATGCCGAACTCGGAGAACGGCGAAGGTGTCTCCATGTGAACGATGCGAACGTCCGGAATGGACGAGGCCCCGGGCACATGATAATCCGCCAGCGTTGCCGAGAGCGGCTGACCCCGCTCGTCGTAGACTGACTCCTCCAAGAGGGCGTTCCCGATGCCCCCGGCGAGTCCGCCGATGATCTGGCCCTCCACCAGGAGCGGGTTCACCATGCGCCCGCAGTCCTCGACGATGACGTAGTCGAGAATCTCCACGGCGCCGGTTTCGGTATCGACGGCGACCACTACGCCGTGCACCGAGTAGGAGAACACCCCGCCGTCGACCGCTTTGTAGCCGGCAACCGCGGTCAGCCCCTGCGGATCGACGTTCGGCGGCAGCTCCTCCGGGTGGTGGTACCAGGCGCGTCCGGTTTCGGCGAACGAGACGCTGCCGTTGGGGCCAAACACTCGGCCGTCGCGCACGTCGACTTCGGACTCCTCGGCCTGCAGCAGATGCGCGCCGATCCGCGCAATCGGTCCTTTCAACTGCTTGCACGCCGTGGCGACGGCGCCACCGCGGGAGACGGTACTCCGTGACGTATAGGTGCCGGTTCCGCGGTGGAGATCGCGGTATCACCATAGCGAAGCGTCACCTTCTCCGGGTCGATGCCGAGGATCTCGGGCGCGATCTGCGCGAAGATCGTCTCGTGGCCCTGGCCCTGCGAATGCACGCCCACGTCGATCACGAGCTCGCCATCGCCGGTGAGTTGCGCGGTTGCCGGCTCGAGGCCTGGAACGAGCTCGATGCCCCAGGCGGAATAGCCGAACGGCCCGGTTCCGTAGGCCGTCTGCTCGTAGAAGGCGGCGAAGCCGAGCCCGACGCGCCGACCATCGGGCTCGCCCTGCCGCTGGCGCGCGCGCACGCGCTCGAGGCCGATCATCTCGGCCGCGCGCCGCATGGCCTCGGGATAATCGCCGCTGTCGAGCAACTTCTTCGAAACCGTGCGATAGGGCATTTGCTCCGGACGCACGAGATTTCGGAGACGTATTTCGTGCGGCTCGCAGCCGACCGCGAGAGCGAGGGCGTCCATCAGGGTCTCATGTGCGAGGCAGACGCCCGGTCGTGCGACACCGCGGTAGGGCTGCACGGGCGGCTTATTGCTGGCGACGGTCATGGAGCGCGCCCGCACCGCCTGGACATCGTACGGCCCCTGCATGTTGCTGGGAGCCGTGCCCGCCTCGATCCCCGCGGGCCAGGGCCAGGGAGAATAGGCGCCGGTGTCGCACCAAGCCTCGCAGTCGATGCCCAGAAGCTTGCCCTCGGCGTCGGCATACCCTGTGATGCGATAC
>CAVYXK010000001.1:0-1058693 GCA_963772445.1 uncultured Pseudomonadota bacterium | reverse complement strand
AAAAGCTGCAACTCGCCAGCCTCGGTAAAGTCTGTCTGTGCCGCGAACAACGTGACACTGGCAAGCCGGCGGTCGCCGTCACGCGCAAGTGCCGCAGCCGCGATTGAAAGCAACGTACCACCAAGGCAATAGCCCACCGCGTGCGTGCGCGCCCCCGCACAGACCGATCCCACGGCATCGAGCGCCGCGAGCACCCCTTTCGTCCGGTAGTCCTCGATCGAGGTTTCGCTCATCTCCGCTCCCGGGTTGCGCCACGAGATGGCGAACACCGTATGGCCCTGGCTGACCAGCCAGCGAATCAGCGAGTTGTGCGGCAAAAGATCGAGGATGCAGTACTTCATGATCCATGCCGGCACGATCAAGATCGGTTCGCGGTAGGCGCGCGGCGTGGCTGGCGCATACTGGATAAGCTCGATCAGCTCGTTGCGGACGATCACCTTCCCGGGAGTGGCGGCGAGATTTTCCCCGATCACGAAGCCATTCGATGGGGGCGTGCCGCCCAACGCCTCGCGGACGTTTTCCAGCCAGTTCATCATCCCGCGCCGAAGATTTTCGCCGGACGTGGCGACGGTTGCGTCGATCACCTCGGGGTTCAGCCAGGGCACGTTCGATGGTGAGAACACGTCCACGCACTGCCGCGCCGCGAAGGAGACGAGTTGATCATCGGCACGCGCAGTCCCCTGGGGAGCGGAGGCTGCAGCGGCCCACCACTCCTCGCTGAGCAGAAAACCGTGGTGGATCAGGTTGAACGGCTGGGTCTGCCACCCGGCTGACTGGAACCGGTGGTCGCCTGGTGCCGGCGTTATCGCCGCCCGACCCCAACCGGCCTCGAACAGGCGGGACGACTGCAGGAGCGCGAGTTTCGCCAATCCGAGGCGCCGAAAGGGTGCGTTGGCAAGATGGGTCGCCCAGTCGATGAAGGCGAGGCCCTGTGCGACAGGAGACAGGCCATACGTGGCGCGGGCTTCAGCGGCGTGCACCAGAGCGTCCAGTGCATCCCCGGTACGTTGTTTCTGCGCCATGGCCGCGGCCTGGGCAGCCGATGTCGTTCCCGCAACAGCGGGCGCCAACGTGTCCATGGGAGTATCCTTCGAAGCTAGGCCTGGCCGGCAGCGGCGCTGCCCACATCATCCGGATCGTAGATCAGCATACCGGTTGCGGGCTCGATGCAGATGAGACGATTTTCCACACGCTTGACACCCGGCACATTCTCCGCTAGCACGCCGATTGCGCTGCGCCCCCGCATGTCGAATACGCAGCCGTCCAGCAGGACAACACCGTTCTCCACTGCGACGCTCACCGATGTCCTCGGTGCCCAGGGTGCCTGGGCGATCCCCTCGATAATCGACTTCCTGATTGCGGTGTCGTCCGCCGTCACCGCGCCCTCGGCTAATGCATCGCCGACAACCCGAACCAGATCGGCTCGGCTGATGATGCCGACCACTTTGTCGCCCCGTAGCACTGGCAGCCGCTTGATCCGCCTGCGCTGCATCAATGCCACGACCTCGGCAAGCGGGGTCTCTTCTTCGACGCTTATCACGTCTTGTGTCATCACCTCCGCCACGCGTCTGCCGTGCGTGTGAACGTATCGCTCAGCCTGTTTCCCAGGGAAGAAGAAGCTGGCGAACCAGCCAGGAGCTTCGCCTTCGGTGCCGGTCTCCACGCGACGCAGAAGATCGCCTTCCGTCAGCATGCCGACCGCCCGTCCCTCCGCATCGATCACCGGAAGCCCACTGACCCGGCGATCGATCATGAGTTGGATAGCTTGCGCGAGCGGCGCATCCGGGCTGATCGCAACGACCGAGCGGGACATGAGGTCAGCAGCGATCATCGTGCACCTCTCTACGCGACCGGTCGCGCTAGTGCACCACTTCGCACCCGGCCAGGCCGAGCGCGGAGCGGTCGCGAATCATGACCTTGGCCCGTTCCACGGCGATGGTTCCGTGCCGGCGAAGCTGAGTCAGGCCGCGGCAGACCGTCTCGATCGTCAGGCCGAGATAATCGGCCATATCGGCGCGCCCCATTGGCAGTTCGATCAGCGCATACCCGTCCGGGTTCATCCGCCCAGCCATCTCCAGAAGGAAGCTGGCGATGCGCTCGGACGCCGTCTTGCGCCCCAGCAGCACCATGCGTTCCCGCCCGGCGCGGAGCTGACCGGCGGTAAGCTCACGCAGTCGGCGGGCAAAATCCAGGTCGCGGTCGGCCAGTGCGTCGACGCTGCGGCGCGAGTAGCGACGCAGGGTAACCGGCGTCACGGCTTCCGCGGCGAAGTCGTGCTCGTCCAGTGCCTCCCAGCCAAAGAGATCGCCGGGGAACAGAAACTCGCCGACCTGACGGCGGCCATCCTCCATCAGCTTGACGGTCCGGACGCACCCGCTCACGACCAGGTAGCAGTGCGCCGCCGCGTCGCCTTGGGCGACGATCTCCTCGTCGCGGTCGGCGCGCACGGTGATCGCCTGCGGTTCCAGCGACTCCAGAACGTGCGGCTTGGCTGGCCTGGGGGTCACGCCGGCGCGCCAGATGGCGGGCCGTGACTGTTGGTCGATTGTCTGCACCGTAGCGAGCATTGTGTCCTCCGCTCTGTTGCACCACCTGTCGCTGCGGACAGCACTACAGGGGCGTCTGGCAGGCCGAAATTCGGTATGCTGCGTACGGGATCCTACGTACGGGCGGATGGATGGGGACGGCGGAGACAGTTCATATCGTTGACGATGACGCGGCGATCCGTGACTCGCTTCGCATGCTTCTCGAATTGGCTGGCTTCGCTGTCCGCACGCATGACAGCGCCGCGGCGTTTCTGGCGGCGGCCCCGCCGTCAGGCGGCTGCGTGCTGACCGATGTCCGCATGCCCGAGATCGACGGCCTGGAACTGCAGCAGCGCCTGAATGATCGCGGTATCACGCTGCCGGTTATCGTCATGACCGGGCAAGGCGACGTTCCCGTGGCGGTTCGCGCGATGAAAGCCGGTGCGGTCGACTTCCTCGAGAAACCTTTTGGCGACGCACAGCTTTTCGACGCAGTGCGCCGGGCGCTAGAGCAGAGCAAGCGATGTCAGGAGGCCAAATCCGCCACTGCTGCCGCGGCTGCCCGGATTGCCGCGCTGACGCCACGGGAACGCGAGGTGCTGGAGCTGCTAGTGACCGGATGGCCTACCAAGGCGATCGCGAAGGAGCTCGGCGCCAGTCCGCGCACGATCGAGGTGCACCGCGCGCGAGTGTTCGAAAAGCTGCAAGCTCGCAGCCTTCCCGATCTGGTTCGCCTGGTGCTCGCAGCCGGCGCTAAGGCGACGGAACGCCATTGATCCTCGGTGTGTGGTGCGCAGACCTTGATGTATCCAATTGTATGGACGACCGCTGCGGTTGCAGAAAGCGACGCCAGGAGAGCCAGTTATGCCATACAGCCGGAACGAGGATCTGCCGCCATCAGTGCAGGGTACGTTGCCGCCGCACGCCCAGGACATCTACCGCGCCGCCTTCAACAATGCCTGGCATCAGCGGGGGCTGTCTGGCGAGCTGGATAAGGCCACCGTGCATCGCATCGCCTGGGGAGCGGTGAAGCGGCAATACCACAAGCTAGGCGGCGAATGGATCCGCCGCGACGCTTCGAACGACGCGCTCGCCGGCCGATATTGACGCGCTCCGGTCAACCGCCGGGGTATCGAGAGAGTGCTCGAAATACCGCCAGGCGAGAGTGATCTGCTGAGCTTCGTCAGCGCTCACCGCTGAATCATCTGGCCTGTTCCCATGGCCTTGAGAGGCTGAACAGCCTTTGCCTGTGGTCATAGGAAAATATCTCGGCATAGCGGCCCCAGCCGGTCAGTGCGGTGAGCGTATGCTCGGCATCGCGAGTGCCCAGGTGGGCTTCCAACTCGTTCAGGAAGCGGCTTTGCGGCGCCTGGTGGCTTGGCCGGTCTTCGAGCACGCGCCGGATATAGCCCGCAAGCGGTACCGACCGGAGCAGATGCTCCACGAACAGCTTGCTGCGGTTCTGCATCTCCGACACAGCAAGAGCCTGGCCTGCCGCCGTCAGGCGTAGCATGCCATTGCCGGAGTTGGGCGAAGCCAAACATCTGTGCCACTTCGGCCACGCGAAACAGGCCCCGCCACATTCAGACGGATGTGCCGCCAACGCGGATAGCTCGGCGCTGGATTCTGTCAGGACCCACGCCATCCGCAGGATCTCTCGTTGGCTGACTTGGTCGCGGATAGGATCTCGCCGTTTCTGAAGGGGAGCATGCCTTGGGCCAGGCGATTGTGTCGCGCGTTCGATGACTTCGGAGTTTCCTGCATGTTCGATCCTTCCATCGCCAACATGTCTCTGCAGATCGAAGACGCCCGCGCCAGCTCTGCCGCACCGGTGTTCGGGATCCTGGAAGCCGCATGACTCCGGTCCTCGGGGCGCAATGTCGCCCACGAACTCGCCCGCGTGGCGGATCGCAAATCGTAAAGAGCTTGCTGCGGTGGCGCCGGAACATACAGTCACGACCGCCAGGGGAAGCAATACCGAACCACGGTCGCGGGATCAGCGGCATTGCAATGAGACGCACAAGGCGCCGAAGGACCATGCGGCAACCGCGAGTGCCCTTACGGATTCTGCATCGGCAGCAGCTGGTGACGCCTGATGACCCGTCGGCGCGTAGGAAGAAGTTCGGCCTTCGCGTAATCGGCGCGCGACCACCACGCTGCCACCTCTTTCAGCTCAGCGAACTCGGTTCTGGCCTCGTTGATCGCGCGCTCCTGACTTGACGCATGGACCTCGACGATCCCTTGGCAAGCATCAACCGTATGCCCAGTGCTGTTTCAAAGCGTCTTGAAGAAGCTTACCCGATAGTTTGGTTCCATAACCCTCTCCCCTACCGATTTGAGGCTATCGAGCAGTGCGGGACATCGCTTTGACACAGATCAATGAGCAGAACGGATCGCGCGGCCGTGGCTGGCTTGGGTGCAAATATCACCGCAGTCCTCTTCGCCTTCTCCGGGCCGGCGTTTGGGCGCGTGAGCTGCGGCTCGCGTGGCCTTGCGCGTGAGTGTCCTTGGTAGAACATCATTCCTCAGAGAGGGCAGACCGTAGACGTTGAAGTCAGGGCCTCGGATTGACCTGGATCAACACGCCGGTCCTTGTGCCGGGTTAGCGTTATGATGTAGTGAGGGAGATTATCTATGCCCAATGGCATAGACGGGCCATCAGAAAGCGATTTGGGATCGTGCCCAGCGGATGTGGCGCGACGATGGGTCGCCAAGAGGTCGTTTCGGCGAATATCTGGAGCGTGCGCGAGAGCTGCAGGCGATTGTCGATAATCCGACCGCCGGCGAATTGCCGAATCCGATGACGATGCATCACGGCGAGATGGAACCTGCGCAGCCCGTTGAGGAGGCTGAAATCCAGGAGAATCTGGGTGAGTTTCCAAGCCAGCTCGGAGATCAGGGCGATCACCTGCAGGCGCCAATGACGCGAAAGAAGGCGCGTCAGTTCCTGCACGAAACCTAGAGCCCGGCCGAGGGTGGAACAACCGAGCACCGAAGACAGGCGCGGCGGAATGACGCCGCGCGATATGACGGCCAACCCGTGGATCGCCGCCGAGCTGCGACAGGCTGCAGAGCTGTTGAGCGTGCAGGGTGCGAATCTGTTTCGCGTCGCCGCCTACCGTCGTGCTGCTTCGGTCATTAGTCAGCTTGAGGGCGATCTTCGGGAGATGGTTGCCGCCGGGGGGCGGCGAGCACTCGACGAGATCCCAGGGATCGGCCCGTCGATCGCCAGTGCGATCGGGGAGATGTTGGCGACCGGGCGGTGGACCTACCTCGAATGGCTCAAGGGTGGCACAAGCCCGGAATCTCTGTTCCATGTCATCCCTGGGATCGGTCCGGCGCTCGCGAAGCGGATCCATCAGGACCTGCACATCGATAGCCTGGAGGCGCTGGAGATAGCAGCCCACGACGGCCGGCTCGCGCGGCCTTGCCAGGCTTCGGCCAACGGCGGGAGGCGATGGTGCGGAGCGCGCTCGCCAACCTGCTCTCTCGCCGCCTCCCATCTCGCACGTTGGGCGACCTGGAGCCCGAGGTCGCCCTGCTCCTCGATGTCGATCAGGAATACCGCAGCAGAGGCGCTAAGGGTGAACTGCATCGGATCACGCCGAGGCGCTTCAACCCGCTTGCCCAGCCCTGGTTGCTGGTCCTGCACACCTCCCGCGGACCGTGGTACTTCACCGTGCTCTATTCGAACACGGCTCGGGCCCACGAGTTGCATCGCACCACCGACTGGGTGGTGGTCTATTTCCATCACGACGCCAACCGGGAAGGACGCCGCACCGTCGTGACTGAAACCCAAGGGTATTTGCGCGGATTGCGGGTCGTCCGAGGCCGGGAAGCAGAATGTCGGACCTATTATGCCGAGCGGGCGGCAGTGGAGAATGCCGGAGTTGAAACCCCGGCTACCGCGGCAGGCGACAAAGCTCCGGGAGAGGTCATGTATTGAGCACGCGCCTGCGCTCGAGCCAGCTACGGCGCGGCACATTGACCTAGCTCAAGGCGCCGGCGGCGTGGTGGATGTACGGAGCCGTGGTCGCGGCAAAGGAGGTAGTATGCAAGTTCCGGCGCAGATCACATTCCGTCACATGGAGCCGTCCGGCTCCACCGAGCAGCAAATCCGCACCCGTGTCGAGGAGTTGGAGCGGTTCTACCCGCGAATCACGGCCTGCCACGTCGTGCTCGAGGCCGAGCACCGGCACCACGAGCAGGGGAAGTTGTTTCACGTGCGCGTCGAGGTGACTGTGCCGGGTCGGGTCATTGCTGTCGGGCGCGATCCGGCTGAGCACCATGCGCACGAAGACGCTCACGTAGCGATCCGCGATGCCTTCGACGCGGTGCGCAGGCAACTCGAGGATCATGCGCGCCAAGCGCGCGGCGACCAGAAGACGCACGAAGTGCCGCAATTCGGGCGTATCAGTCAGGTTTTTGCAGAACGCGGCTACGCCTTCCTCGCTGCCGATACCGGCGAGGAGGTGTATCTCCATCAGAACAGCGTTGTAAACAAGGGGTTCCGCAACCTCCGCGTCGGCGATAAGGTACGCTATGTGCTCAGCCCGGATCCGGGTGAGAAAGGCCCGCAGGCAAGCACGGTGGTGCCGCTAGGCTCGTAGTCTGCAGCAGTTTCGAATCCCACAGCATGCGCGCCGATTCAAGGATGACAAGAGCCGAGAGATGACGACCATGCGAGGAAAGCCGGCAACCGCGGATGAAATTGGTAAGATCCTCGGTGATCTCGACGACCCCGTTGTGGTCAGCATCATGCGCATCGGCGCTACTGCGGCCGAGGTAATGGAGGCGCTTCAATGGCTGGAAGACGACGAGACTCTGGAGCCTGACACCGGCCGTGAGCCGCACGGAGCGGTGCGTGCCGTATACGAGATCCTGAAAGCCGAGGAGCCAGAGGAGTAATTACTAGAGCGGGCTATCGATCGTGCTAGAAACTGCCCCGTTCGGGCTCGCCTGGAGATTCATTCGCCCTGTTCTGCGGGGCTATTTCCGACTCTTCCATCGTGCGCGGATTGCCGGCATAAAGAACTATCCCGCCCTCGACGCGCCGGCGATCATCCTCGCCAACCATCTCAGTCTTGCAGATGGGCCGCTGCTCGCCGCCTTCCTGCCCGGTGAACCGACCTTCGTTGTGGACGCGGAGCTCGCATCACGCTGGTGGGTAAGGCCCTTACTCCGTTTCGTCAGCGTCATCCGCATCGATCCACGCAACCCGTTGGTGCTGAGACACGCCGTCGATGTCGTCAGGCGGGGACGCCATCTTGTCGTGTTTCCGGAAGGCCGGATCACCCGAACCGGTGGGCTGATGAAAGTCCCTGCCGGCGCCGGGCTGATCGCCGACAAGGCGGGCGCGCCGATCGTCATCGTCCGCATCGAAGGGACGCAGTTCAGTCATTTCTCTTATCTTAGGGGGATGCTGCGGCGACGCTGGTTTCCACCCATCACGGTGACGATCCTGTCACCGGCATTGCTGCAGGTCGATGTTGGCCTGACTGGACGCAAGCGGCGGGAGGCGGCGGCCGCGGTGCTGCAGGACATGATGATCGAAGCCGCCTATGGCGTTCAGGACATCGACCGTTCGCTGTTCACGGCGCTGCTCGATGCGCGCGGGCGCTATGGTGCCGATATGACGATCCTCCTGGATCCCGCGCATCAGTTCAGCTATCGGCGCGTGGTACTGGCTGCCTGCATCCTGGGCCGGATATTAGCCAAGCTAACCCAGAACGGCGAGCATGTCGGCGTGGCCCTGCCCAACGCGGCGGGGACAACGCTTGTTTTCATGGGGCTGCAGGCCTTCGGCCGCGTGCCTGCGATGTTGAACATCAGCAGCGGAACCGAAGCGATGCTGGTCGCATCCCGAACAGCCGGCATTACGCTCGTCATCTCGTCGCGCCGTTTCGTCAAGTCCGGACGCCAAGGCCGTGAGGTCGCTGCGCTGTCTGAGCGCATTCGAACTCGTGTGGCTGGAAGATCTGTTCAGTGCAATCGGGCCGCTGAGGCGGGTGCGGGGCTGGGCCGATACCCTGCGCGCGCGCTACCTGCCGGGTTGTGCCGGCTCGCCTGACCAACCGTCCGTGGTGTTGTTCACCAGCGGCACCGAAGGCACGCCGAAGGCGGTCGTGCTCAGTCATCGCAACATCCTCGCCAACTGCGCCCAGGCAGCTTCAGTGCTCGACTTCACCTCCGCCGACCGCGCATTCAATGCCCTGCCGATGTTTCACGCCTTCGGGCTGACGGTGGGCACGCTACTGCCTCTCCTCTCCGGCGTGCCTAGCTTTCTCTATCCGTCCCCTCTGCACTACCGCATTGTGCCCGAACTGGTCTACGCGACCGACGCAACAATCCTGTTCGGCACGGATACCTTCCTCTCCGGTTGGGCGCGCTACGCGAATCCCTATGACTTTCGACGCGTGCGCTACCTGTTCGCCGGGGGCGAGCGCGTGAAGGAGGAGACGCGGCGGGTCTATGCGGATCGCTTTGGCATAAGGATTCTCGAGGGTTACGGCGCGACTGAGACCGCGCCTGTGCTGTCGATCACCACGCCGCTGCGCAACGCGTCCGGAACTGTCGGCCGCTTCATGCCGGGTATTGCCTGGCGAGTGGAGCCGGTTCCGGGTCTCGCCGAGGGCGGGCGGCTCTGGGTGCGCGGCGCCAACGTGATGCTCGGTTATCTCAGGGCCGGCCGGCCGGGCGCGATCAAAGCGCCTCCGGGCGGATGGTACGATACGGGGGATATCGTCACGGTCGACGCCGCCGGCTTCATCAGGATCCGCGACCGAGCCAGGCGCTTCGCCAAGATCGGCGGCGAGATGGTGCCGCTCGCACCGGCGGAGGAGCTGTCGACAGCGATCTGGCCGGAGGCGGTGCACGCCGTCGTGGCCATCCCGGATGAAACGAGGGGCGAGCAACTGGTGCTGGCAACAACAGCGTCGGCGGCGGACATAACGCATTTGCGTACCGCCGCAGAACTGCGGCGCGTACCCACGATCGCATTGCCGCGCCGAATCATAGTCCTGCCGCGCCTGCCGCAGCTCGGTAGCGGTAAGGTCGATTATCCTGCTTTGCTCAGGGTGATCGAGGAAGAGTTGATGGCGCCGAGAGAGCACCCAGCCACTGCCTTGGAAGACCGAGGAAGCGGCTGATCAGGTTCAATCAGATCCTGGATCCATGTGGTGAACTGGCACCTTTACCCGAATGAGAAAGATTGGATAGGCGGTTCCCGAGAGTAAAGCTCCAAGCCGGAATTGACGTACATCAATGCAATACGGGCGTGGACAATACAAAAGACGTCTTTAGCCAGGCTATGTTGATGAACGATCAACCCGAGTTTGTGACCCAGCGTGCGCTGCCCCCGGCACCGGCCACCTTGCGGCCGGCCATATCAGGCGACGCTCGACCAATATACCGGCCAGTTGCTGCGCGATCAGGGCCTGCTCGACGAGGCTCGGGTCGATCTCAAGCGCTATCAGACGCTCGCTACGCAGAACTCGATCGCGCGCCAGCAGGCCGAGGACCAAGCCTATGTCGTCAAACAGGACGAAGGCACCGTCAAGCTCGACGAGGGCCTCGTCGAAGGCGCCAAGCTTAATCTCGAGTACACCGACATCACCTCGCCAGTGGACGGTACGGTGGTATCCCGCAACGTGACGCAGGGACAGACCGTCGCGTCCACCTTGCAGACGCCGACCTTGTTCCTGATCGGCACAGACCTGAAGAAGATGGAGGTCGACACCAATGTCAGCGAGAGCGATGTCGGCGGCATGAAAGTGGGCGACAGGGCCACCTTTACGGTCGATGCCTATCCGAACCGCGTGTTCCAAGGGACCGTGAACCAGGTCCGCCTGTCGCCGCAAGAGGTGCAGAACGTCGTCACCTACGATGCCGTGATTTACGTCGACAACAGCGATCTGGCGCTAATGCCGGGTATGACAACTTCGACGCAGATCATCGTGGCCGAGCGGCGCGACGTGCTGCGCGTAACGGACCAGGCGCTGCGCTACGCGTCGGGCAGGATTCCCCGCGCGAGCACGCCGGCGAAAGGCGCACAAGTCTTCGTGCTGCGTGGCGGCGCACCCGTTGCAGTGCCGGTCGTGGTGGGTCTCGATGACGGGAATTTCTCCGAGATCGTCAAGGGCGATCTCCACCCGGGCGACGCCGTGATCACCGCGGAACTAAGCGCTCCCGCGGGTGGTTTGCCGGTGCCACGTCTCTGACGTCGTTGCGATGCCGCGCGAAGGCCCCGAAATCGGCGATCCGGTCATCAAGATCGAGGGTGTGACGCGCACCTTCGTGGTGGGCGACGTCAAGGTCGAGGCGCTCCGCGGCGTCGATCTCACCGTGAGGGCGGGCGAGTTCGTCGCGATCATGGGCTGGTCGGGCTCTGGTAAGTCGACGCTTATGAACATTCTGGGATGTCTCGACCGGCCGACGAGCGGCCATTATTTCCTCGAGGGCGTCGATGTGGCGGGCCTGAAGGAATCTGATCTCGCCGCCGTCCGGAGCGAACGACTGGGGTTCGTGTTCCAAAGCTTCAACCTGCTCGCGCGCACCAGCGCCATCGAGAATGTCGGCCTACCGCTCTACTACGCGGCCTCAGGGCCGTTGGGCCGCACCGTGCGAACCGAGCGGGCGCACAAGGCGCTGCAATTCGTCGGCCTCGGCGATCGGGAGCGCAACACGCCGGGCCAGCTTTCGGGCGGCCAGCAGCAGCGCGTTGCCATCGCCCGCGCGCTCATCAACGCACCAAGCCTTCTGCTCGCCGACGAGCCGACCGGCAATCTCGATACCCGCACCTCGCACGAGCTGATGGATATGCTCGTCTCGCTCAATCGTGAACAAGGCGTGACGATTGTCCTCGTCACGCACGAATTTGACATTGCCGCCTATGCCGACCGGATCGTGACGATGCGGGACGGCGCGATCATCTCCGACGAGCAAGTCATAAAGCCTTCTGTATCGCATTTATCGGCCGAACGCGGACCATTAGCAGACCTGGCTTCGGCCGAGACGCGCTCCCGCACCGAGCCCAGCGGGTTCCTGCCGTTTGGGCTCATGATTCTCGCCGCGGCAGCGCAGGCGCTCGGGCGCAACAAGATGCGTTCAGCGCTCACCATGCTCGGCATATTCATCGGCGTCGCGGCGCTCATCGTCATGGTCGCCGTTGGCGACGGCGCGAGTGAGGCGGTCCGCAAGCAGATCGAGAGCCTCGGCACCAACGTCGTTGTGATCCTGCCGGGCGCCGTCAGCACCGGCGGCATCCGCGCCGGCTTCGGCAGCGCCAGCACGCTCACCGTCGCCGATGCACACGCGATCCGCCATGGTGATCCTGCCGTGTCGCAAGTAGGATACCTCATCCGCCAGCAAGGACAGGTGCAGTACGGCAGTCAGAACTGGACTACGACCATTCAAGGCGTGAGCGTAAACTACCCGCGGATCACCAATTGGCGTATCGCTGCTGGTCGCGGCATTTCGGTGGATGACGAGAACAAGGCTGCGCTCGTCGTTGTGATCGGTCAGACTCCGTATCGGCAGCTCTTCAGTCCTGGCGAGAGCCCACTAGATGCCGCAATCGAAGTCAAAGGCGTTCCACTGACGGTGATCGGTGTGTTGGCCGCCAAGGGCCAATCGGCCTTCGGTCAGGACCAGGACGACGTCCTTATGACGCCGTTCACCACAGCCGAGCGCAAGGTCCTGGGCGTCGCGGCGCCCAGCCAGCAGCAGACGCCGCTCAACTGGCCCTATCTGCCGCCACCCAATCCCTACAATCTGGTGCCGCGTCTCACCGGCTTCGCCAACCAGATCTATGTGCAGGCCACGAGCCAGCCTCAGGTGCAGACCGCGATCCAGCAGGTGACCAACACGCTGGTTCGTCGCCACCGCATCAAGCCGGGCCAGCTCAATGACTTCGACGTGCGGAACCTCAGCCAGTTCGTCGTGACCGCGGAAACGAGCAGCCGCATCATGGCACTGCTTTTGGCTGCGGTAGCGTCCATCTCGCTGCTGGTAGGCGGAATCGGCATCATGAACATTCTGCTGGTCTCGGTCACGGAGCGGACACGCGAGATCGGTCTGCGCATGGCAATTGGTGCCCGCAGGCTGCACGTGTTGCTGCAATTCCTCGCCGAGGCGGTTCTGCTCAGTGTCACCGGAGGGATCGCCGGGATCATGCTCGGTGTTGCGTTCTCGCAAGCCATCCCGGTCGTAGCCGGCTGGCCAGCGCCTGTGTCACCACTTGCTATTGGCGGTGGGTTCCTGTTCTCGGCCGCCGTGGGAATTTTCTTTGGCTATTACCCGGCGCGCAAGGCCGCGCATTTGGACCCGATCGAAGCGTTGCGCTACGAGTGATTCCGGGCGAGGCGCAGTATGTGGCTGCTCTATGCTTTCGCGGCTCCGGTGCTGTGGGCGGTTTCGACCCACATAGACAAGTATCTGGTCGACCGCTACTTCCATCGCGGCAGTGTTGCCGTCTTGCTTCTCTACACCGCAGCAGCAGGCCTCCTTCTAGCTCCGGCAGTTTGGCTGCTCCGTCCGCCGTCGCTCACCTTGCCCCTGTCGAACATAGCTGTGATCGTCGCCTCCGGCGTGCTCTCAATGGGCGCAATGCTCTTCTATCTCGACGCATTGCGAACCGAAGAAGCCTCATCGGTTGCACCGTGGTTCCAGGCGGCACCGCTATTCGGCTACGTGCTCGGCTATACCCTGCTCGGCGAGGCGCTGTCATCCAGAGAAGTGCTCGGCGGGGCGATTATTGTCGCAGGCGCGGTGCTGCTGTCCCTGAAAACGGGCTCGCCGGTAGGCGGGTTCAACATGCGCCTCGCTGTGCTGATGCTCGCCTGTGCTTTTACGCTGACGCTGAGTACAGCGATCTTCAAGCTGTTTGCCGTGCGGGATGAGTTCTGGGCGACGATGGCCTGGACCAGCGTCGGTCAAGTGGCGTTCGGTCTCCTGCTGATATCCCAGGCGTCCGTGCGATGCCAGCTTGGTGCCATGCTGCGTCACAACCCGGGTACTGTCTTGGTGGTAAATGCTGCGAATGAGGCTATCAACCTGGGGGGCAGCCTGGCACAGCGTTATGCACTGCTGTTCGCGCCACTCGGCCTGGTGCAGGCAGTCGGGGGCACGGCCCCGCTCTTTGTGTATCTGTTTGGCATCATGCTGTCAGTCGCCGCCCCCGCTTTCGGAAAAGAAGATATCTCGCCATCGAACCTTCTGCGAAAGGCTAGCGCCACCGTGCTTGTGGTGACTGGTGTAATTCTGATCAGCCGCTAAGCCTGCAGTTGACGCAGATCATTGGCCGGTTGTGCTTCGCTCGCGGGTGTGGGACGCGCAGGGGGCGTCTCTATATGCCGCAGCCGCACAAATGGCCGCCGATCATGGGGGATTGACGCCGGCGCCGTGAATCTGACGGTGGAGAAAGGTGCGTGCAGTTCTGACACGTTGGCGAGCCGTCGCTGCCACCCATGCCTGCCGAACCCTGGCTCGCGCTGGCGCTGGCGGGAATGACGTGCGCTGTCCTTGTGAACGGCTGTTCCGTAGTTCGCCATTGATCTCGATCAAAGCCACTCGCACCCTCCGGTCTATTCTCATGATCGTAGAAAGATAGCTGCACCTCCGGTGCAAGGGGTCTGAAATGAGCGAGATCGGCCGACCAACAAAGGAACCAGCAGTTCAACGTCTGATCGCAGAACGCGCGTATGAGCTCTGGGAAAGCCATGGTCGGCCGCATGGCTACGATCTAATCGACTGGCACCAGGCTGAACAGGAAATCATGTCCTGCACCGAACGAGCCTCGATTCGAAAGTATTATCCACAGGCCGGGAATTCCGCCCTTGCTCAAGACACGAGGCCTGCCGCTGGATGTAGCGCATAGAGGGTTGCGGTATCACTTATGTCCCGATCCAGGGAATTTCCCCTGTATGCGCTCGGGCTACACAGATCATTGCTGTTTTTCGTCCCGCCGTTGCATTACCGCGAACATGGCAGGTTGATTCATGAACTCTGTCGTGGAGACGCTAATCGAGACTCTTGCAGAGGCTGCGGGAATTGAATCCCGCTATCGCGATACCGAGGGACGCATTCGGCAAGCTTCGCTTGAGACAAAGCGAGGCGTTCTTCTTTCGATGGGCTTCGATCTAAGTTCAACCGAGACGATCCGCGCCGCGCTGAATGCTACGGTCGATGCGGAATGGCAGCGCACTATCGCTCCCATCACCGTGCTGCGGCGCTCTCAGGGTGTCACCCCTTCCGTTGTTGTGACCGTGCCGGAGGCGTTGCTCTCCCACGTTTGGGATTGGCGTCTTGAACTGGAAGGAGGCACGATCCTCGCAGGTACGTTGTTGCCCGAGTCCCTCGCCCGTCTCGAGCATCATCCGATGGCCGGCAGTACCTTCGTCCGCGCGCGGCTGCCGCTGCCGGAAGGCCTTGACGATGGCTACCATAGACTGACGATAGCTGCCCCTCACAGAGAAACGGCGGCAACGCTTGTCGTTGTCCCACCGACAGCATTTCTCCCCGATTGGGTCGCCGGAGGCACCCGGCGATGGGGGATCGCCTGCCCTCTGTTTTCCCTACGATCGGATACAAACTGGGGGATCGGGGACTTTTCTGACCTTGCTGCGCTTGTGCGGATCGCCGAAAAGCTCGGCGCGTCTGTGGTCGGCCTCAATCCACTGCACGCGCCACTTCCCGGCGCGCTATCCGATCCGAACCCTTATCTGCCCTCAAGCCGCGTTTTCCTGAACCCGGCGTATATTGACGTAACCGCGGTCGGTCGGGTTCAGGGCCGAGACTTTCGCTCGGATGCGCGCTTCGCTGAGCGAATTGCAAAGTCACGCGGTGCGAACCTGGTGGATTACCCGCTGGTCCATCATATCAAGCACGAAGCCTTGGAGGCGCTTCACCGGTCACGACAATGGGGTGGCCCGACGGTCGCATTGCAATCATGCACGGATTCGGGGCGGGCGGTCGATTTACAGACGTTCTGCCAAGAGAAGGGAGCAGCCCTGTTCCGATTCGCTGTCTTTAACGCGCTGCAGGAACACTTTGGCGCACTCCCTTGGCGCCAATGGCCAGTCGAAGTTCGCACACCGAGTTCAGAGGGTATCGCGGCTTTCGTGAAGGAACGCAGCGATCGGATCGACTATCACATCTGGCTTCAATGGATAGCTGACCGACAACTCGCCGCCGCGGCAGAGTCAGAAGCGGGCGGCCAAGGGACCGGCCTTTACCGTGACCTCGCTGTCGGGATCAATCCAGACGGCGCCGACGCATGGGCTGATGCGAGTGTATATTCTACCGGCGCCTGCGTGGGCGCCCCACCAGACGCCTTCAATCCGGCCGGACAAGCCTGGGGGATGCCGCCACCGAACCCGCTGGCTCTACGCGAAAGCGGCTACGCTCCGTTCATCGCCGCCGTCCGGGCGAATATGCGGTATGCGCAAGTTCTGCGAATTGACCACGTCATGGGTCTGCAAAGACTCTACTGGATTCCCTCCGGCGAGCCAGCCGGATCTGGCGCCTATGTCCGCTATCCGCTCGACGATATGCTTGGGATACTGGCCCTCGAGAGCTGGCGGCATCGCTGTCTGATCGTTGGCGAGGATCTTGGCACATTGCCGGAGGGCTTTCGGGAACGAATGGCCGAGACAAGGCTTTTATCATACCGCCTGATGATGTTCGAGCGCTACCCTGATGGCCTGTTCGCCGACCTTCAACCTACCCACAAGTGGCCGTAGCCACGTTCGGCACTCACGACTCGCCGACAGTGCGGAGCTGGTGGAAGGGGCGGGATATCGAGCTCCGTCGCGCGCTTGGCCAGAGCGAGAGATTCGAGCAAGAGGAGAAGCGCCGAGAGGACGACCGCATGCTGCTGCTCGCAGCGCTCCGCGACCAGCAGCTCGCCACCGGTCACCTGACGGCAGAGAAGAATCTCGATCCGCCCGCTATCGACGACCTGATCGCCGCGATCGAGCAGTTTCTGGCTCGGAGCCCGTCCGTGCTCATGATGGTCAACCTTGGTGACATGCTGGCCGAGACCGCCCAGATCAATGTGCCGGGGACGACCTCTGAACACCCGAACTGGCGCCATCGCTTTCGACTGGCCGTAAACGATCTCTCACACGATCCCTTGGTTCAGCGTATTGCCCAGGCAATGGCCGCGGAGCGACACGAAGATACTGCAGCAGTACCGATAGCATCGGTCGGCACAGCCGTTACCGTTCGGATTGCCGATTAAGCGACCGCTCGCATGGCTTGCCACAAGCAGCAATAGATGCAGACACCGCGGGGTCCAGCCGAGCGACGGCATTCCCCGAGTCTCGTCCTGTTGATGCAGGTCAATGCTGGTCACGGTTCTCCGCGGGTTAGTTGTACCTATGCAAGTCGCTCACTCACCGGAGGTTGCGTACCACCACACGTGGTTGGCCGGGCCGTGCGTCGTGGAGGTCAGCGACCTGACCCGGCTGTTCGGGAGCTTCGTCGCTGTCGATCGTGTCAGCTTCAGCGTGCAGCGGGGCGAGGCCTTCGGCCTGATCGGCTCCAATGGCGCCGGGAAGACCACGATCATCCGGATGCTCACCACGCTCCTGCCCGTCACCTCGGGCAGTGGCACCGTCGCCGGCTACGATCTCGTCAGGCAGGCTGGACAGGTCCGCCGACACATTGGCTACGTGCCGCAGCTTCTGTCCGCCGACAGCGCGCTCACCGCGTGGGAGAACCTGCTGCTCTCCGCGCGGCTTTACGGCATCCCGCACCGGGAGGTGAGATCGCGGATCGAGCAGGCGCTCGCATCAATGGAGCTGCTGGCGGTCGCGGATCATCTCGTACAGGGCTTCTCCGGCGGAATGGTCCGTCGCCTGGAGATCGCACAGAGCATGTTGCACCGGCCCGCCGTGCTGTTCATGGACGAGCCGACCGTGGGTCTCGATCCGGTCGCGCGGCGTGCCGTTCTCGACCACGTTGCCGAGCTGCGGCATGAGTTCGGCACGACCATTCTTGTAACCAGCCACTACATGGAGGAGATCGACGAGCTGTGCGATCGGCTCGGCGTGCTGAGCCACGGCCGGCTGGTCGCTATCGGGACGCCAGCCGAGCTCAAGGCTCGGGTCGGACCAGAAGCCAAGTTGGACGATGTGTTCGCTGCCCTGGCCGGTACGGATGCGCAAAACCCCGAGACGGAGAGCTATCGCGATGTCCGGCTATCACGCCGCGCTGCTCGCCCGCACGCCTGACGGGGACGCGGGCGCGGTAGCGTATCTGCGGCAGGTCTTCGGGGTCTGCGCCGCCGAAGTGCAAAAGCTCAGACACGACCCGTTCGAGCTGGCCACGCGTGCCGTCCAGCCGGTGCTCTGGCTCGTACTGTTCGGGGAAGTGATGGCACAGGTGCGCGGGCTTTCCACTGGGGGCACCTTATCTCGACTTCCTTTCTGCCGGGGTCCTGACTCAGAGCGTGCAGTTCGTGGCGATCTTCTACGGCATTGCCGCGATTTGGGAGCGCGATCTCGGCATCCTGCACCGCTACCTTGGTGAAGACGCGTGAGCGATTCATGGGCATCGGCTAGGTGGTGACCATGCCAATCTTCTTCGCCAGCAACGCGATTTATCCCTTGAGCATCATGCCCGCCTGGCTTCGCGCCGTGGCGCGGTTGAACCCGCTCACCTACGAAGTGGACGCATTGCGCGCGCTGATGCTACGCGGCGGATCGAGCGTTTTTGGCATCGGCACGGATTTCGGGGTTTTGGCAGGTGTGTTCGCACTGCTTACGGTTATTGCGGCGCGTCTCTACGGCCGGATGGGAACATAGAGCATGCACCGTCCAGCGAGCTTCGTCGCGGCACTACGCCACGAATAGCACATGTCGATCGTCTTTGCTCCCGACGCATGGCTTCGCAGCAGACAGTTCCCAGTTGTATGGGATGCGCTGGCCGCCTTGCTGGTGCTCGGGGTCTTCGTGATGCTTGCGCTGGGCACTGTAGGCACCTTCGCGCCGCTCGCAGCGATAACCACGACGCCCATCAGTCTCGATCCGGCGCGGCTGCCCGAGTACGCCGTGCGTACCGTGCTCCGGATGCTGGGAGCAATGGTCGCCTCGCTCTTATTCACTTTCACCTACGGCACCCTGGCGGCCAAGAGCCGCCGCGCCGAGCCCATTCTGATCCCGTTGCTCGACGTCCTGCAGTCGGTTCCCGTCCTGGGCTACCTCTCGTTCACCATCGTCTTCTTCATGGGCCTGTTCCCGGGGCGGGTCATGGGCGCGGAACTGGCCGCGGTGTTCGCCATCTTCACCAGTCAGGCCTGGAATATGGCGTTCAGCTTCTATCAGGCGCTGAGGACGGTGCCACGCGATCTCGATGAAGCGTGCAGCGCGTTCCGATTCCCGCCGTGGCAGCGCTTGTGGCGGCTCGAGGTGCCCTTCGCCATGCCCGGCCTCGTCTGGAACATGATGATGAGCATGTCAGGCGGCTGGTTCTTCGTGGTCGCGTCTGAGGCGATCAGCGTCGGGGATCGTAACATTACGCTGCCTGGCATCGGCTCCTATGTGGCCGTGGCGATCGCACGCCAAGACCTCCGTGCCATCGGCTGGGCCATTTTGGCCATGACACTTGTGATCATCGTCTATGATCAGCTCTTGTTCCGCCCGCTTGTGGTATGGGCTGACACGTTCCGTTTCGAACAGACGGCGAGACAGGTCCCGCACTCGTGGTTTCTGCAGGTGCTCCGCCGATCGTGGCTGGTTCACGCTATGACCCGGCCCGGGTCTATCGGACTGCGCCGGCTGCTGCGTGCCAGGCTGCTCAACGCTGCTCCGTCTTCAAGGCGACATCACGTCGGTGGCAGGCTGCTCGACATTGCTTGGTATGGCGCGGTGCTTGCTGCGGTCCTCTGGGCCGCTAGCATCACTATCCGATTTGTGGTGACCGAGCTCCATTGGGCCGATGTGGAGACGGCGTTTCGCCTCGGCGCCTACACTCTGTTGCGTGTGGCGATCCTGATCTTGCTTACCTCCGTCGTCTGGGTCCCTGTCGGGGTGATGATTGGCCTTCGCCCCAAGCTGGCGGAACATGTGCAGCCGCTGGCGCAGTTTCTCGCCGCGTTCCCGGCCAATCTGTTATTTCCGGTCGCGGTTTTCCTGATCGTCCGCTGGCACCTCAACCTCAACGTCTGGCTGAGCCCGCTGATGATCCTGGGTACCCAGTGGTACATCCTGTTCAACGTGATCGCCGGCGCCACTGCCTATCCGACCGATTTTCTGGAAGCCGCGGCCGAGTTTCGCTTCCGAGGTTGGCAGTGGTGGCGGCAGGCGATCCTGCCCGGGATCTTTCCTTATTTCGTGACCGGTGCGATCACGGCGTCCGGTGGCGCATGGAATGCCAGTATCGTGGCTGAGGCCGTTTCATGGGGTAAAACGAGCCTCTCAGCGCATGGCCTCGGCGCCTATATTGCCCATAACACAACAGCGGGAGATTATCCGCGGATCGTGCTCGGGATCGCAGTGATGTCGCTGTTCGTCATTCTATTCAACCGCTTGCTGTGGCGTCCGCTGTACGCCTATGGCGAGCGGCACCTGCGGCTCGACTGATGGACACGGCCATTGCTCGCCCTGGCAACGTGCCGGTTGACGCGCGCGAGCCGCTCCTGCGGATCGGCCACGTTACCCGCGAGTTCGCCCGTCCTTCCGGTGAACCCCAGGTCGTGCTCGACGACATCGATTTCACGCTTGCCGAGGGCGAGATTGTCGGGCTGCTCGGCCGTTCGGGCTGCGGCAAGTCCACTCTGCTTCGCATCGTTGCCGGACTGGTGCCGCCAACACGCGGCGAAGTACTCTATCGTGGTCAGGCTGTCCACGAACCCACAAAGGGGATCGCGATGGTGTTCCAGACCTTCGCGCTGTTCCCCTGGCTCACCGTGTTACAGAACGTGCAGGCCGGGCTTGACGCGCAGCAGATCCCGGAGCCCGAAGCGCAGCAGCGTGCTTTGTCAGCTATCGACCTCATTGGTCTCCAAGGTTTCGAGAACGCTTATCCGCGCGAGCTCTCCGGCGGTATGCGCCAGCGTGTCGGCTTCGCGCGTGCGCTGGTGGTGGAGCCGGATCTGCTGCTGATGGACGAACCGTTTTCGGCGCTCGATGTGCTGACCGCGGAGACGCTGCGCTCCGACCTGGTCGATCTCTGGTCAGAACGCAAGCTCGCGATCCGAGCCATCCTGATGGTGACGCATAACATCGAGGAGGCGGTCTTCATGTGCGATCGCATCCTGGTGATGTCGTCGAACCCCGGACGTATCAGCGCAGAGATCGCGGTGCCGCTGCCACATCCGCGCGATCGTCTCGCCTCGGCATTCCGGGCGATCGTCGATGACATCTATGCGCGCATGACCGCCGGGCCTGCGCCTGCTCGTGGCACCAGGAACGTCGCGCCGACCGTCAGCCTGACCACGTGGCTTCCGGTGATTGCCGCCACCCGGATCGCGGGGCTCACTGAAACCCTCGCAGGAGCTCCGTTCGACGGCGGTGCCGACCTATCCGTGTTGGCGGGGCATCTGCACCTGAATGTGGCAGGGTTGTTTCGCGTGGCGGAGGTGGCGCAGATGCTGGGCTTCGCCGAACTCCGCGAGGGGATGTTGCGTCTCACGGCAGCAGGACGCGCCCTTGCTGCATCGGGGATTCAGAACCGCAGCAGGCTGTTCGCGGAGCACCTGCTGCGGTCAGTGCCGCTCGCGGCCTATATCCGGCGTGTGCTTGAAGACCGGCCCAGTCACCAGGCACCACGCAGCCGCTTCCTGGAGGAGCTGGAAGATCACCTCGGCACCCGCGATGCCGAGCATACGCTGACTGCCGTGACCGGTTGGGGCCGCTATGCCGAGGTGTTCTCCTATGATCACAAGCAAAGGCTGTTCAGCCTCGCCAAGCCGTGGGAGCAGGCCAATTGATGCGCTAGGGGTGCCGATTCGTCTGTGGAAACGCCCTCAAGACGTGGCGACAAGGCTGATCGCGCGCTCAGGGGTGGGCGTCGACAAAGCTCAGCAGATCATCTTCGTCCGGCGGCTTCTCGAGCACCTTCTCGATGCCGAGTCGTGCCGCACGCGCGGCGATGGCCGGCGACGGCGAGCCGGTGATCAGCAGGACTGGGATGGCCGACCCATAGGTGTGCAGTCTGGCGGCAAGCTCCAGTCCCGTCATCCCCGGCATATGCGATCCGCCAGGAACGCCGCTGCCGAGGCGTAGGTGGCCACGTTGTGACCGGCTACTTCGAGCAGGAACTTCAACGAGTAGAGGACCGCAGGATCATCATCGACGACCGCCACGGCACCAGTATGATTATCCACCGTGCGCCTACCTATCCGAACCCGCCCAAAGAACACGCCCCTCACCCGAGCGCATTGAGCCAAGTCAAACAATCTGAGGCAGGGCTGGGCTCACCTTCGAAAGGGCCCTCCAGGATGCGGGACAGTCAGGCGAAAGACGGTGCCACCGCCGCCCGCAGCTTCGGTTCGAAGCTCGCCTCCGTGGGCCTCGACGATGGCGCGGCAGACTGACAGGCCCACGCCCATTCCAGTGGGCTTGGTCGTGACAAACGGTTGGAACAGCCGGGCTCGGACGACCTCCGGCAGGCCGGGACCGGTATCGGCGACGCTGATCTCGACCATGTCGCCTGCGCGGGCCGTGGTGATCGAAAGCTCGCGCTGCACCGAATTTGCCATGGCCTCCGCGGCGTTGCGCATCAGATTGAGCAGAACCTGCTGGATCTTATCGATGACAGCCTCCGCAGCGTCGCCGTCCACGTATATGTCCAGCTTCAGCCCCTGGCCGACGCCGACCAGGGCCAGGGCGGTGGCCTCCTCGATGGTCCTCAGCAGGCTTTCGACCCGTCGTTCCGGCTCGCCCTTCTTCACCAGATCACGGAGGCGCTGAATGATCTGCCGCGCGCGATCGGCCTGCTCCGCGACCCGCTCCATTGCCAACTCCGCGCCTTGCTGGTTGCCAGCGGCGAGTAGGCGCCGGATGCCGCTCAGGTAATTCGCCATGGCAGTCAGCGGCTGATTGACCTCGTGGGCCAGTGCCGAAACCATCTGGCCGAGCTCGTTCAGGCGCGACACATGGATGAACTCGGACTGCTATTCGCTGAGGCGGCGCTCGTGCTCCTGCCGCGTGGTCAGGTCGCGCACGAAGCCGGTGAACAGGCGAGCTCCGGTCAAATTCACTTCCCCGACGGCGAGTTCCATGGGGAAAGTGCTGCCGTCCTTGCGCTGGCCGACGACGATGCGGCCGATGCCGATGATGTGCCGTTCACCCGTCGAGAGATAACGTGCCAGGTAGCCGTCGTGCTGCTCGCGATAAGGGGACGGCATGAGCAGGCTGACATTGCGGCCCACCACCTCTTCGGGGTTGAAGCCGAACAGTCGCTCGGCTGCCGCGCTGAAGGACTGGATGAGGCCGCGATCATCGATCACGACGAGGGCTTCCGGGACGGTGTCCAGGATCGAGCGGAGCAGAGCCTCGCGCCGTTGCAGCTCCCGATGAACCCGCTGCGCTTCGCTCAAATCACGAGCGATCTTGGAGACGCCGACGATCTCGCCGTCATCACCGCGGATCGGCGAGATGGTGAGCGATACGGGGATGATCCTGCCGTCCTTGTGTCGCCGCAGTGTCTCGAAATGGACCATCCTTTCGCCGCGGCGGACCTGCTCGAGGATATAGGCTTCCTCGGAGATCCGATCCGGCGGCAGGATCTTGGTGATAGCGTGCCCGATGATCTCATCCGCCGCATAACCGAACATCGCCTCCGCAGCCCGATTCCAAGAGGTGACGATGCCGCTCGGGTCCTTGCCGATAATCGCGTCGTCCGAGGACTCGGCAATGGCTGCGAGCCGCAGACGTGCCTCGTCCGTCGTCTGCACACGCATACCGTCGTTATCGCTGGACACTGAAGACCGACCCTCCGCCACAATCATGCTGACCTAAGCCGCCTGGCACGGCAGGATAGCGGCTCCTGTGTGTCCGGTCACGGGATAGCCTGCGGGGTTGTCTTTGCCCGTAGCGAACGGGAGAGACCGAGTTCTCGTCGTGCCGGCGCAAGCAAGGCCCTGCCACCCTTCCAACCGTCGCCCGGACGCAACCAGGCGCTCGAGAGCCTGCCCGCATCGTCAATTGACCCACATCAATGAAGTTCTCGTATGGCCGGTTCATCAATTTACAAATGGCGTTCCAGAGGAAGACCCCAACGATGCCCGCACGTAAACTACTGATCGTCGTCGCGGATGGCGAGCATGCCCGCTTCGTCCGGTCAGGCCCGGACAATGCGCTGCATAGCGAGGAGGTCATTGATTTCGATTTCAGCCCATAAGCGCTCATCAGAGCTAGCGTCGGATCATCCTGGTGCCTCGTTCCATACCGGATCGTCGGCGTCTCATGCTGAGGCACCGCGGCACGATCTGCACGCGATGGAGAAGGAGAAGTTCGCGCACTTGATCGGGAGCCAACTGAACGCGGCGGCGGCTCGCGGAGAATTCGACGAGCTGGCCATCGTCGCCCCGCCGCACGTCCTGGCGGCGATCCGCAAGCGCCTCGACGTCGCCACCCGGCCCATGATTGTCGGCACTCTGAAGAAGGATCTAGTCAAGACACCCGACGACGAGCTCTGGCCACATGTCGCGAAATGGGTTCCGCCGGTGCATCGGGCCGCAGGGTGAGGCCAAGAACCATGGATGCCAACATGGTTCCAAGGTCTCCGGAACTTTTCAGACATACAGGCTGAACGGGCAAACCTTACGAACAAAAGCGACACATCCCGGCTTGTCTTCCCTGGAGACTGAGGAGCACCAAAATGGTAGGCATCACCTTGTCGCCTGAGCAGATCCACCAGGCGCCGCCGGAAGTTCGCCGCTGGCTGGAGCAGCAGATTGCCAGCGCGCTCGGGCTCCACAGAGCTGAACCGGCCTTGCAGGCGCCGGCTCGGCACCTGATCGGCTGCAATGTAGAGGAGGCGCGGGCCATTCTATCGCTCATTCAGGGGCTCCTGCCAGTGGTCAGCGTCTTCTTCGAGCTCGGCCGCGAGCCGGTCGCTGCATCAACGCAGGGCCTGCGCGCGCTGCGGCTGGACGAAATGCTGCGGCATGTCCATCTGCAGGCCCCTGAGCAGATCGTTGCCTGCCTGGAGGCTATCGATGAGGCGCTTCAGCGGGTGCGCCGTGAGCCAGCCGCCGCACTGACAGCGTTGGACGGGTCGGGGCATTGCCTCGTTGCTGACGCAACTGCCCGGAGTATCCTCGCGCTTTGGCGGGAGATCGGGCCACCCACGGCGTAACGCGTCCAGAGGTCGCACCGGCACTCGCTGCCACCCATACCGCTGCGCCGCTATTCCAGGCGCACTATGCGATGTCGGTACCGACTTTCACCGCTCCGCAAGAGGCTGGCAACGCCACCGGCTGACGCCGGTGCGATCCCCACCCTCCGCCGACATGGCCGATTATCTCGGCCTTACGATCGAGACGGTCTGCCGCGGCCTGACCCAGCTTCGCCGGCAGGGAACCATTGCCGTCGAACAGGCCAGGGTCATGATCCGCGACCGATCTGCGCTCGGCGTCGCCGGGTGCGAGCTGGTGCACTAGCCCGCCCGCGCAATTGTCGTAGCCAGATAGTCGTTCGGCCCGTAGCAGACCGGCTGACCCGTGTGACAATGCCGTGACGATCGGCGTTGGTGTTGCTTTTCTCTGAAATCCGCGGTGATACGGCGCGACACATCCACCAGTGTCCCTGAGTCGGCCAAATATCCTGACAGTGGGCTCGTCTTCGTTGTTTATCGACCTTCATTTATCGGAGATACGCTTCGCTCGCGTAGCGGCGCATCATCCGCTGACTGTTGAAGTAGTACCCGATGTTGCCGATGGCTTGCGTCATCATCCATCGCCACCGCTCTGTATTCGAGTAGAAAAGCGGGAGGACTACTCTTTCCAGCTTGTCGTACAGCAGCGACGCGTGGCGCTCCGCCGAGCTGGCATCGTCCTCGGTTCCAATTGACCAGCCGGTTACTCCGTCCACGCATGCCTCGAGCCACCAGCCGTCGAGGACGCCAGGTTCAGTCCTCCGTTGAGGGCTGCCTTCATTCCGCTCGTGCCGGAGGCTTCCAAGGGCGGCAGCGGCGTGTTGAGCCAGACATCGGTCCCGCTTACCAGTGCCTGAGCGATCTGTATATCGTAGTTGGGCAGGAAGACACAGGTGACCCGGACCTGGAGCTCACGAGCCAGTTGATGGATCTGACGAATCGCCGCCTTGCCCTCGCTGTCACGCGGATGCGCTTTCCCTGCCAGGACGATCTGGATCGGGCGCTGCGAGGCAATAACAATGAGCCGGTCGATGTTTTCGAAGAGAAGGAGGGGCCGCTTGTAGCCGGTTATGCGTCTCGCGAAGCCGAGGAGCGGCGGCGGGCGCTGGTGTGACCTGGGCGAGATCCCACGGCGATGCGGTCGCCGTCGGCGACCCCAGAGCGAGGACGCTTAGAATGCCCGCCGCCGCAACGGCACGCGCTAACCGGTCGATCGCATATGTCATCAGTCGAGCCCCTCCGGAGGGCGACAGTTGTTAGATAGACAGGCGGATTTTCACCCTCACTACTATTCCAGCTCAGCCGGCGCCGTTGTCACTGACATAGATCAGGCCATGGCGAGACGAGCAAAACCGGGTGGTCGCCTAAGCTGGGCGGCCGCGGGGCCGCCATGTCGCCATGGCGCATGGCCTCGATCCTAAGCGCTTGGCGCGACAGATCGACGAGATCGACCGTCTGAATGATGCCTGTCAGGGTTTGCCATATTGAGGTGGATAGAAGTCGACATCCTGGAGGACGGAACGCTAATCTGCCGGATCAAATCCTGCGGCGACTTGATCTCGTCGTTGGCACCATGCACTCGCGCTTGGACCTGCCGCAACACAAACAGACGGAGCACCTCCTGCGTGCAATGGACAATCGTCTATCGAATATCGTCGCACCGGGACCACTCATCAATAAACGACCCTCCTACGCGATCCATATGGAGCGCGTGATGCTGCGCCGCAGTCGAGCACGGCTGCTATCTGGAGCTGAATGCCCAACCAGACCGGCCTGATCTGACTGGCGCGCATTGTCGCCTGGCCAGCCAACTCGGGCTCGAGGTCGCGATATCAACAGACACCCATGCCACGCTCGAGCTCGACTTCATACGGTTCGGAGTCGATCAGGAAGACGTGGTTGGCTGGAGCCGTGATGATGTGCTGAATACATGCACTCTGAGCGCGCCACGCCAGATGCTGCAACGGCGACGCTAGAAGCGGGCTATGTATGGAAGAGCAGGACAGAGTTGTCTTGCATTCGAATAATACCACTTTTGGCACTCAACTCGCGAGTCCAGAGTTCCGGAGGAATTTTGGCTCAGGAGGCTAGGCGGAAGGCGTCCATTTTATCGGTGTCCTGTCGTTCGATGACGAATTTCGCGAAGGTGTTGCTTGGGGCGGCATTCAAGAGAAATTCCGGCAGGCTCTGGCGCAGGGCATTGGCCACGACCAGCTCCGAGGGCGGGATGCCGGGCCGAATGGTGCGCAGCCAGGAGCCGAAGGAATTCCAGACGAGCTGAGGGAAGGCGACGGCCAGATACTGAAGTAATCCCTGGCAGACGACACCCGCCTGGATGAAGACGTGGTAGGCGTGGAGCTTGCGTTTGACGGCGTTGCGGTATTCCAGCGACTCACGATGGAGATGTTGATTGCCACTGCGGCGGCGCAGCGGCTTCATGTCGGTAATTGCTTGTATGGGGCCTTTCGCTGTCAAGCGGTTTTTGTTGATGTCGGTTCCCTTACGCTAGTGATGCGACCTGGCGATATTCTGGATCTGCCGCTGTCAAGGTAACCGGGCGGATCAAACGAACCGAGGGGAGCCTGCCATGGTGCGCGAGGCATCGCGCTACGACCTTGTATTCGGTGGGTCCGCGTGGGGACCCCGACCAAGAAGCAGTCATTCGCTTCAGCGGCAAGGCTCCGAGGCGGCGAACCCATTCTCACCACGGCATTGAAGCCTTGCAATTACGCGGGTCATCGCCACCTCGGATCGTTATCGGCGGCCGGCCGCAAAAGCGCGGCGGATGCCGAACTGTTGCTCTGTTCCCGTTGGGCCGGCGGTCAGGCTGCCTGGCGAAGCACAACGCCCTCCGGGACTTTGCCAGTGGTGACAAAACGCCACAGCTCGATGAGCAGTTTTCGCGCGAGGGCGACAATCATCGTCGTCTTGCGCGCACCGTTGGGGCCCTCGGTCCGCGCCTTGTACCATTGGGCGAGCGCGCTATCCTTCTGGAACATAAGGAACCGCCAAGCAAGTTGGATCATGCCGCGGCGGACCCGGGCATTGCCTGCTTTGGCGAGTCCCTTCTCACGCCGCTTGCGGCCGCTCTCGTCGGGCGAGCCGGTAAGGCCTGCATAACGCGCAACTGCCCGGTACGTGTCAACGACTTTGATACAGCCGGGATCGGAGTTTAAGCTCGGATTCTCGGGTTCTCCGAGCGTCGCAGATGGAAGTTGTTGCGGTAGCGAGGAGATTCGCTGTGGATTTGTGGACAACTCAAGTGCGTTGACCACAACTCCACAGGCACCGCAGCCATAAAGAGGAAGGTACCATTGGTTAATCAAAGAAGATTCCTTCCTGCGCGACTGTGACCCCAGCGTCGACACTCCGATTTGGTTTCGCGGGTGGTGGGTTGATCCAAGTTGCGGTTGGTTTGGCGGGTGGTGTTGGGGGCTTGTTGACGAAGCGCTCCGGGTGTTGGCGGCAGGCGCGATTGAGCGTGCGCTGGCGAGCGGCGTAGACGGCATCGACCTGGCCATAATGAACCTGGTTTGGGGTCATCAGGCCGATCCCGACGTGGTGATGGTTCTGATTGTACCAGTCGAAATAAACGCGGAGGAAACCTCGAGCATCCTCAATGCAGCCGAAGCGCCGAGGGAATTGCGGTTGATACTTCAGGTTTTTGAATTGGCTTTCGGAGAACGGGTTGTCATTGGACGTATGCGGCCGGCTGTGCGAGCGGGTGACGCCAAGATCTGCGAGCAGCAGCGCGGTGGTTTTGGCCTTCATCGGGCCGCCTCGATCTGCGTGCAGCGTGAGCTGACCGTGTGGCACTTGATGCTTGGCGATCGCATTGTCCAGCAGTGGCTTGAACAGCGCAGCACTTTCCGCGTCGGCCACACACCAGCCGACCACGCGCCGGCTAAAGATGTCGAGGATGACGTAGAGATAGAAATACGTCCATTTCGCCGGCCCCATCAGCTTGGTTATGTCCCAACACCAGACTTGATTGGGGCCTTCCGCCAGCAATTCGGGTTTCTGATAGGCGGGGTGGCGCAGCTGAGCGCGGCGTTCGCGGACTTCGGCATGCTGCGCGAGGATGCGATACATGGTGCGGATCGAGCAGTGGTAGATGTCCTGATCGAGCAGAGTGGCGTAAACTTCCGCCGGCGCCTGGTCGACGAAATCTGGCGCGTGCAACACGTCCAGAACCACCTGTTGTTGCGGGGCGGACAGTGCCCTGGCGGGCCGAGCCCGCGGACGGAGGACCGCCGCTGGTGCGGCAAGATTGGCGCGTCGGCGCTGCACGGTGGCGCGCGAGACCCCCAGCGCGGCACAGGCCAACACCGTCATGCGGCTGCTCGGTGCGAGCGCGACGACAGCCTGCGTCAAGGCTCGCCGTCGCTGGGCGCCAGCGGGATGCCCAGCAGCTCCGCAACTTTTTTTTGGACTTCGATAATGGCTTCGGCGCGTGCCAACCGCCGCGCCAGACGATTATTCTCCCGCTGAACAGCGGCAAGTTCGGCTGCCAGCGGGTTGGGCGCGGCAGTTTTCGGGCCGCGTTTGAGGGGAACCAGCGCGCCGAAGGCTCCGGCGTCACGAAGCCTGCGCCAGTTGCTGAGGGTCGAGGAGTAGATGCTCTCGCGACGCAGGATGGCGCCCACCCCGCCGGTATCGGCGGCGCGATCGGTCTCGGCCAGGATGCGCAGCTTCTCCTGGGCGGTGAAAGTCCGCCGCCGCGGGCGATCGGACAGCTCGGGTGACGCCGCCGATGGCGCCGGTACAACCGTCGGCCTTCGGGACGCGACCGTGACGGCGTCAGAGGTTGCATTAATCGGCTTGGCCAGCATGGGCATGAGCGTGATTATCCTTCGGCGCCCTCAAGTTTAAATTCCCGGGGGCAAGATGTCTCACCTTCATTGGCACGGAGGGGCCCTTCGATCTCGCAGGTCTCGCGAGAGGACCTCATTCACGAGCATATCCGCCGTCTCAATGCCGATGCCTATGACGCGTTCCAGTTGCAAGATCATGGCGTTTGAACCTTCCTGCGGTGCCTGTTCGAGTTGTTCCTGCCGAACGCCCTCGATCTGCTTGATCTGCTCCTTGATGAAACGGAGATGCGTCATCTCGCGTTGCAGCTCGGCCTGGGTATTCGGCGGGATAGGGTGCCCCTCCGGCGTGCGCAGCGCTGCAAGGCGCTCCGGCGCCTTGCACAATTTCGGGTTGAAGCCGCGAATGCCGAGACGTACCAACGCTGCTTTCATCCGGTTGATGATGCTGGTACGCTCGCCGACCAGATGCTCGTGCTCGCGGTTAGGCCGTTTCGCATCCTCCTCTTCCAGCGTCGGGATCGCGGCCATGCTGCAGTGCTTTTCCTCGCCACGCAGCCAACCAAGCAAGGCGCGCTTGAGCAGCCCGATATCCAACCGGTCGGTCTTTGCCCGCCGCTGCTCCCGCGACACCGGAATGCTTGTCGGATGAATGACGTAGGCTTCCACACCTCGCGCGCGCAGCCAACGTGCGAGCCAGAAGCCGTCGCGGCCGGCCTCGAAGGCGACGACAATGCGCGTGATGGTGTGGCCGGCCTTGACGGCTTCGTCACGCCAGCGATGCAGCAGCCGGAGCAAGGCCTCCGCGTCGGGTGCGAGCTTCTTCAGTGGGTCGCGGTCGATTCCAGGAACGATCCCGCCGGCTAACCAACTTGCCAGACTCAGTTCAATTGCGGCAATCAACGTCCTATGCTGATCGAGGGCGACGAGGGATTTGCTGAGATCATCCTTGGGTCGAGGCATGGGGCTCTCCATCGGGTTGCAGCGACGATGGTGCCATTTCCTCGCCGCCCGCCCCATAGCATCTCACCCTGGGGTGGCTGGTTGGAGGACCACGGGCACTTGCGCTCCCGCCAGGGCGGTTCGGAGTGCTTGCAGCACAGAAATTCCATTGGCTTTGGCTGTGCTCACGACTGAACGAAAGGCAGCGTAGGTCTCTGCACCCCACTCACAGCGGAACCCATTGGTCACTTTGCGAAATATCACGCTCGGACGCAGAGACTGCTCGGAAATGTTGTTGGTGGGAGGCACGTCGCGGTGGCTCATGAACACGAACAGGTGTTCTCGATGTGCCGCGATGCACTTGCGTAGCTTAACTCCCGGCTCGCCGATCGGCACCACAGCCATAATTCGATTGAGCCTGCGCTCAAGGTCGCCCAGATACTGCCGCAGAGTACTGTCTGTCAGACGATCTCGTCGTCGCCCGATGGCAAGCGCACGTAGCAGCAGCCACTTGAACCGAAGGCTGAAGGCGGTATCACCGCAGTCAACGGCATAGTTCGCTGTGCGGAGCAGGTGAGCCAGGCACACCTGCCATTTGACTGCGTGGCCGCGCTGGCTATGCAACATGTCAGACACCCAAACCAGTGGTTTGATGTCACTGAACAACGCCTGCACTACCGCCTTGCCACGGCTGGGATGGATTACGTGCAACACGGCGAGCGTGCCGATGAACACCCACTCCCACCAATTCTTGCCACTGACCCGCGCCGAGGTCTCATCCGAGCATACCACCGGACTGGCGAGCACGGCGGCGCGAATGGGTGCGGTCGCCGCCAGCAAAGGTTCGCGTGCTCGAGCCAAGATGTTGCTGATCGCGCCCTCGCTGATCGAGAGGCCAAAGATCTCGTCCATCAGCTGCGCCAACCGCTGCATACCAACGGCGTGGGCGTAGTGGAGATAGACCACCAACGCGGCAATGGATTGACCGAAGGGCGAACCTGGCTCCAGACCGGCTGGCCCTCCGTGCCAATGAAGGTGAGACATCTTGCCCCCGGGAATTTAAACTTGAGGGCGCCGAAGGATAATCACGCTCATGCCCATGCTGGCCAAGCCGATTAATGCAACCTCTGACGCCGTCACGGTCGCGTCCCGAAGGCCGACGGTTGTACCGGCGCCATCGGCGGCGTCACCCGAGCTGTCCGATCGCCCGCGGCGGCGGACTTTCACCGCCCAGGAGAAGCTGCGCATCCTGGCCGAGACCGATCGCGCCGCCGATACCGGCGGGGTGGGCGCCATCCTGCGTCGCGAGAGCATCTACTCCTCGACCCTCAGCAACTGGCGCAGGCTTCGTGACGCCGGAGCCTTCGGCGCGCTGGTTCCCCTCAAACGCGGCCCGAAAACTGCCGCGCCCAACCCGCTGGCAGCCGAACTTGCCGCTGTTCAGCGGGAGAATAATCGTCTGGCGCGGCGGTTGGCACGCGCCGAAGCCATTATCGAAGTCCAAAAAAAAGTTGCGGAGCTGCTGGGCATCCCGCTGGCGCCCAGCGACGGCGAGCCTTGACGCAGGCTGTCGTCGCGCTCGCACCGAGCAGCCGCATGACGGTGTTGGCCTGTGCCGCGCTGGGGGTCTCGCGCGCCACCGTGCAGCGCCGACGCGCCAATCTTGCCGCACCAGCGGCGGTCCTCCGTCCGCGGGCTCGGCCCGCCAGGGCACTGTCCGCCCCGCAACAACAGGTGGTTCTGGACGTGTTGCACGCGCCAGATTTCGTCGACCAGGCGCCGGCGGAAGTTTACGCCACTCTGCTCGATCAGGACATCTACCACTGCTCGATCCGCACCATGTATCGCATCCTCGCGCAGCATGCCGAAGTCCGCGAACGCCGCGCTCAGCTGCGCCACCCCGCCTATCAGAAACCCGAATTGCTGGCGGAAGGCCCCAATCAAGTCTGGTGTTGGGACATAACCAAGCTGATGGGGCCGGCGAAATGGACGTATTTCTATCTCTACGTCATCCTCGACATCTTTAGCCGGCGCGTGGTCGGCTGGTGTGTGGCCGACGCGGAAAGTGCTGCGCTGTTCAAGCCACTGCTGGACAATGCGATCGCCAAGCATCAAGTGCCACACGGTCAGCTCACGCTGCACGCAGATCGAGGCGGCCCGATGAAGGCCAAAACCACCGCGCTGCTGCTCGCAGATCTTGGCGTCACCCGCTCGCACAGCCGGCCGCATACGTCCAATGACAACCCGTTCTCCGAAAGCCAATTCAAAAACCTGAAGTATCAACCGCAATTCCCTCGGCGCTTCGGCTGCATTGAGGATGCTCGAGGTTTCCTCCGCGTTTATTTCGACTGGTACAATCAGAACCATCACCACGTCGGGATCGGCCTGATGACCCCAAACCAGGTTCATTATGGCCAGGTCGATGCCGTCTACGCCGCTCGCCAGCGCACGCTCAATCGCGCCTGCCGCCAACACCCGGAGCGCTTCGTCAACAAGCCCCCAACACCACCCGCCAAACCAACCGCAACTTGGATCAACCCACCACCCGCGAAACCAAATCGGAGTGTCGACGCTGGGGTCACAGTCGCGCAGGAAGGAATCTTCTTTGATTAACCAATGGTACCTTCCTCTTTATGGCTGCGGTGCCTGTGGAGTTGTGGTCAACGCACTTGAGTTGTCCACAAATCCACAGCGAATCTCCTCGCTACCGCAACAACTTCCATCTGCGACGCTCGGAGAACCCGAGAATCCGAGCTTAAACTCCGATCCCGGCTGTATCAAAGTCGTTGACACGTACCGTGGCGCCTCGGCGCACACGTGCTCGCCGCAGCAGGAGCAGCAACCACCAAACAATCGTACCCGTGTTACATCTGGCTTGATCGGTGGAAGTTCGATGCGGTCGTAGACCTGCTGGGGGGTCTGGGCGGCCTTCGGAAACCTCGCCCGACACTTGGGACAGGCACTCAGCGTCGCATCAACCACGCGATCGGGGTTGGGATGCAGTGACCGCCCCACGCCCGGTCGGCTCTTACGCCGTGGGCGGTCGTGGTCCGGCTCTGCTCGATCTTTCTTTGGACCTTTGGACGGCGGCATCGACGAGTTGTCTGGCGTCTTTGGTGGCCGGTTCAGTCGCTCAAGCTTCGCCTCTAGCGCTGCGATCCGTTCGGCTTGCGCGGCGATTATCTTGTCCTGCTCCGCGATCCTCTGATGCGCTGTCGTCAACTGTTCGAACAACGCCAGGATCAGCGTGTCCTTCTCGGCGACCGATAACTTGCTGAGATCGGGGGTGTGCGTCACCCCTGTCTTAGAGTTAAGTCACCCGTTACCGCGTCAAGCGATTCCTATGCTGTTGACTCGTACGTGATCCGCACGTCTTGTCAGATACCTCGCTGCCCAATGGGCCAATCGTTGCAAAATAACTCACCTCGGGCCGCTACCCAGGTGAGCAATTACTCATGTCGGACATCCAGAAGTGGTAGGTAAACGAACCGATCAGCCGCACCGCCTGCTTGAACGTGTGCTCGATCTTGAAGCGCAGGCCGTAGAGGCGAATGATCTCGATAGCCTCCAAGGAGGTGTCGGTGCACATCAAGAGGCACGAGCCCCTCGCGGGATGAATCACCGCTACGAAACGCACGAGTCGACCGGCAGGGCGCCATAGCAGGTCGCGGACCCGATACTGGATGATCACCTGGTGCTCGCCGTAGACGGGACTTTCGGCCTGTTGGAAGCCCTTGGGGTCCTCCAGCAGGGATTTGAGCTTGACCTTGCTGCCATAGACCCTGGGCCGACCTCTCTTCCGCGGGCCGCGCTGCTGGTGCGCAGTGTAGGCGACGGCGTTGGACTTCACCCGCGTGACCAGGTGGTTGTTCTCCTCGAGCAGGCCGGTGACGATCTTGCGCGCGGCATAGTAGGCGTCGGCGACGAAGTAGAAGGGTTCTGCGATGGCGACGATGCCAAGGAGCGCAAGCATCTTGTCGAGCAGGGTGCGCTTATCCCGATTGGACCACACCAACCCTTCGTGGATTCGCATGGCGAGCGGCACGGCGAAGACGCTGGCGGCGGCCTGAACGAGGACGCTCACAGCCTGGAGGGAGTGTCCCATGATGTATTCGGGCTTGGTGTTCGACTCGGACTGCTGATGCAGGAGTTTGACCGCCGGCATTTTGCGCCCGCGCTTTGGGATCTTGATGCCGTCGCCGACCACGATACACCTTCCGTTGATGCGCAGCGGCTGCGGGAATAGCCGCAGCACCACCTGGGTCCACAGCGCCGCGAGCCGATCGAGCTTCACGGCGGGGCTGTGAAAGTGATCGACGAGCTTGTTGTAGAAGCGGGCTTCGAGCTTCAGCGCCCGCACGAGGCTGGTTACGCCCAGCAGCTCCGTCCGCACTGTGAAGCCTGCCACGGCCGTGGCGAACCACAGGAAGGTGCGCAGACGCGAGAACCCCGGACGCAGCAGCCAAATCGCATTCCACCAGGGCATCCACAGCGGCATCGGGCCCTCTCGATTCTGTTGTTGCCAGCGTAGTGTAGCATTGATATGCTATACCTATGACAAGCAAACGCCTGGAAGTGATCAAGAAGCGCATCGGCAGCATCAAGGTGCAGCTGGCCGGCATTGAAGACATGCGGCCCGGATCGCTCACCCGCCAGTACAAGGATCCCGAGAACCAGAGGGGGCCCTACTACCAGCTCAGCTACACGCGGCAGATGAGGAGCCGGACCGAATATGTTCCGCGCGACTATCTGCCCGAGGTGCGGCGTGAGATCCGCAACTATAAGCGCTTCAAGGCGCTCACCGCCCAGTGGATCGCCTTGAGCATCGAGCAGAGCCGCTTGATGATGAAGCGAGCCTCGCGACGGAAATGACCCGCGGTGCTATCCTCATCCGATGGGCAAGCGACGCGCAAAACACCCCTTCGAGAACAACCCGTTCACTGACGCCTTCCTCGAATGCATGGGCTCGTCCGAGGGGCAACGCTCGGTCTACGCGCTCGATCTGGTCTTCGCCGCACTGGAAAATGCCGACGTTGACCCCAGACGGCGCAAGATCGTCTGGGACGACGGGAAATGTCGATCGAGCAGTCGGCAGAACGCATCCATGCCGAGCATCCGGACGTGCCGCGTGACTTGATCGAAACTCACGTGGTCGGGTGGCTCGAGGGCTTTGCGCCGGAATCTTACTCCGAACGCCAGCTCGAGGAGCTCGACCGGCTCACTGAGCAGTGGCTTGACGACTGCGAGCGCAAGTCACAGGCCGCCAGGAAGTAACCCAGAACTCGGCACTCTCGAGCACTCAAGTTGCACCAAAGTAAGGTCGGCTGGTGTCGGGTGTCAACTGAAACCATGCGGCCATCGACCTCGGCTGCCGATGCAAGCCGTACGTGGCCTAGTTCTGCGTTGGGCGTCGGGCCCGGAAGTTCTGATCGGCAGCTTCTCAGAAGGAGGGATACACTGGTGGATATTCCATATGATCTTCGACGCGCCGGACCCCGGGGATGTTCTCCGCGATCACGATCATGGCGCGACGCGCCTCCTCCGACCCGATGTAACCCCAAAGATGGACTTCGCCATCGCGAACGACGACGTTCGCCTCGGTGGGCGGCAAAGCCCAGCGCTGGTTGCGCATCTCCTTCTAGAGCGCGGCCTGAATGTCGCCATCCTGTGGCGCGCTCGTGGTCGGCAATCTCTTCTCGCTACTCGCCAGCGCCTGGATGAGGGCGGCCCGGCTCACGATGCCGACCAGCTCGCCGTTCGCGACAACTGGCACGCGCTTGATATGGCGTGATTCCAGGATGCTGGCGATCTCCATGGCCTGCGCTGTGGGACCCACGGTGACCACATTTCGCGTCATCACGTCGCTTGCCTTGCGGCCGTGCTCCTTCACGTAATCCGCCGCCAAGGTCGGACTGGAGAGCGCCAATTCCAACCACCGCGAGCGCCGCCGCCCTGTGTCGAGTTCAGCCCGACGCAGAAGGTCCCCTTCGCTGATGATGCCGACGACGGCGCCGCGTTCCACCACCGGAACAGCACTGATTCGCTTCTCAATCATGGTCTTTACCACGTCGGATACCGGAGTGTCCGGTCCCACAGTGATCACGGTGCGAGTCATGATGGCAGCCGCGTCCATAACATTTAGCCTCCTGCTATGAGCAGGCAAAGTTGTCCTTGGCCTCCTTTGGGGTCATTGACCTGGATCAATCGGCATCAGTGTAGACGCAACCGAGAGCTTCTCGATCATGGAGGAGGCTGCGCTGGCGCGGCAATGGCAACGACCAGCAGAAGCTGGCAACGGCCCACAAGCTCATCACCTCCCACTGGCGGTTCGCTGCCGCTAAGGCCTGCCTCCCAGTGCGCCGGCAACGTTCGCCTACCCTTCTGGGGGCTGGGCTTCGGCAAGCTCCCAGCCGAGCGCCGCCAGTTCGGCCATAACCTGCTCGTCCACCAGGCCGTCGCCCATCGAGCAGTACCAGTCCATGTAGTCGCCCTCGCAGCGCAGCATGGCCACCACATTACCCGCGTGCCGCCGGGTGCAGTAGCAGAGTGTCCCTGTTGCCACATGGCGCCACACCGTGTTGCACATAGCGCCGTAGAGCAGGGTTGCGAACAGATCGCTGCGCACGAGGTCCCGGATTCGCGGCGACATTTCAAGATCCCGTTCCAGATTCGGCGTCACCGTCGCCGCTCGTCCGCCCGCATCGCCGAAATCAGCCTCGTGCTCATCGTTGAAGCAACGCGACGCCGGGCTCAACCACCAAACGCCCGCGACGGCGGATGACCGTCCCCGAAAGGCGCCGCGTCCACACCCGTTGTGGTTCGTCCACCTCGATATGTGGCTGTAAGCACTCGGCGTCGGTGACAGTTCCATCAGGCAGTTGACAGCCCGTTCCGCTGATGGGGACACCGTCAAGCAAAGTGAGGACTCCTGCACCATGATGCTCACGCCTGGTACGGGCCTCGCGATCCGCTGCAGCCTGGTTCGCCCACTCGCTCCAACTCATCATCGACCTCCGTCTAGCTGCCCAGTCTGACCGCCATTAGTCCGTTTCGTTCTCCCGGCGTGCATTCGTGACTTCGTAATCACTGGTCGGATATTGGGAACTGTGTTGCTGCCAGCGTATTGGTGAGGTGTCATTCATTGCACGACTAGAAGGTCACTTGTGTGTGCGTCTAACGAACAGCCTGCGTCCGCTAAAGATCTGTAGATCGGTACCTACCACCGTTTTCACAGTACTGCTTGAACCGTTCCGCCGCGAAAGCGCCTTACGGTGACACTTGGGCGCGCCGCATGCTCCCGATGCGCTTGGCGGGGCTGTACGACGTGAGTGCAGTACCGGCAGACGCTCAGCCCGCTTTTCCTCAGCCTTCGCGGATGCTCTCGTGTCCGCTTCAGCTATGATGAGTTCCTCCTTTGACTTCCAGATTCGAGAATCCAACAACTCTGATCCGACTATCACTCAGCGCCACTCAGGGCAGCCCGCATTGATGCAAGTCAAACAGCTCATCGCCTCAGCCCTTGTCAGGCGGCACAAGATCGATTGCGACGAAGGCAGGATGGCCGTCACGGAACACACGCAACAGGACCGCGTTGCCCGGCTCCTGCTGAGCCCCTCGGATCGCACGCATTGCTTCGCGCGGGTCCTTGACCGCCGTCAAGCCTACACCAATGATGGCATCCCCGGCCACGACACCAGCCACATCGGCGGGCAACTCGGGTTCCACCCAGCTCACTAGCCTGGATTTCCACGGAGCCGAGCCCGCCTAACGGTGGGCGAGTCAAGCGATTCTAAAACTCGCTTTTTTGCGTGATTTGTTATGCATGATGGTGCGCTGATAGCCCATTTGTACGTTGTCTTCTCCTTGCCAAAGGAAGACTGCCAGGATTCCGCCTCGCCATCGGTTGATGCAAAAATGCAGCACCATAGCCCTTCTCTGGCAGGCGCAGGGGTTGTCACGTCTTTCTCGCTTGACACTATATATGGGGTTAGACACCGTGCACAAGTGGCTATCAGAGCACCATATGACCTAACAAAGTGCCGCCGCTTCTTCGTCCGGCCGGCGACCCCACGGCAGCGCCAATACGAGGCATTGCGCGCCTATTTCTTCGAAGGCATTGGCTCTGACGCGGCGGCGCGACGGTTCGGCTACTCACCGGGCGCATTCCGGGTGCTCCGCCACGCCTTTCGTCGCGGCGAACTGCCAGACTTCTTCGCCGTCGTCCGACCGGGTCGGCGTGAGCAGCCCAGAAAGGGCCGTGCCCATGACCAGATCGTGGCGCTGCGCAAACGCAATTACTCAGTCTACGAGATCAGTCAGGCGCTTTCCGAACGGGGAATGCCACTCAGTGCGACTGCGGTACGCGAGGTCCTCGCCGCGGAAGGGTTCGCACCGCTGCCGCGGCGGCTCGACGAGGAGCGTCCGGCCGTAGCCGGGCCCAGCACCGAGGCAGTCGCCAACATCCGCAGCTTCACGCTCACGCCGCGCGAGTTCACGACACGGGTCGGGGGGCTGTTCCTGTTCATCGCCGAACTGGTGCGTTTGAACACCGACACCCTGGCGCTCGGCGCCAAACTCCCCGGCTCGCGCATGATCCCGGCCGCGCATGCTTTGCGCGCCTCGCTGGCTCTGAAGCTATGGGCCATTGAGCGGAAGAGCCATATCATGGCGCTGGTTGCCGACGAAGGCCTGGCGCTGTTCTGCGGGCTCAACGTCATGCCGAAGAGGAGCTTCCTGTCGGAGTATTCCTCACGGATCACCCCGCAGAACGTCTCGCGGTTGCTCGCTCTGTGGCACGAACGGTTGGCCGGAGAGGCGCTCTTCAGCGGGGAGTCGATCAACCTCGATTTCCACTCCGTGCCCTATTTCGGCGAACACCCGGTGGTCGAAACACACTATCTGCCGAGGCGCAGTCGCCGTCAGCCCAGCATCCTCACGTTCCTCGCCCAGGACGCCGACAGTCAGGTGTTCTGCTACTCGAACGCCGACATTCGCAAGGGTGAGGAGGCCGAGGAAATCTTCCGTTTCATCGAGTTCTGGAAGCGTCAGCATGGCAAAGTGCCGCAGCACCTCGTATTCGATTCCAAACTCACGACTTACGAAGGGCTCGACCGGCTGGATGCCGCCGGGATCACCTTTATGACGCTGCGCCGGCGCTCCAAAGGCCTGCTGGCCGAAGTCTATGAGCTGGCAGCATCGGCGTGGCGCACCATCACGCTCAACCTGCCCAGTCGCAAATATCGCACACCCCAAGTCTTCGAGCAGAAGGTCTGCCTTCGCGAACGCACCTACAGACAACTGTTCATCAAGGATCTCGGCCACGATGAACCCACTATCCTTGTCACCAACGACAGGCATGCCAGCGCCCGCAACCTCATCACTCGCTATGCCAAGCGCATGCTGATCGAAAATGCGCTCGCCGATGCCGTACGCTTCTTCCACATCGACGCGCTCTCCTCTTCAGTCGGCTTCAAGGTTGATTTCGACATGGCGCTCCTCGTCCTCGCCAGCGCCCTCTACCGGTTGATGGCCCGACGCATACGAGGCTACGATGATGCCCAAGCCCGCCGTATCTTCCGCGATTTGATCGACATGCCGGCAAACGTCGCCATCGCCACTGACGAGGTCACAGTGCGCTTCCACCGTCGCGCCCATCTTCCAATCGTCCTCGCCTCCGAACTCATCGACCAACCCGTCCTGGTGCCATGGTGGCAAGGCCGTTCGCTCCGCCTGATCCACTAGCATGTGAAACCTGTCGTGTTAGGCGATTTCCGGTCCGTGGAAATCCAGGCTAGTGCGCCCTCTATTTCCTCCGGCAGATCAAGTTGTCTGCGTAACCGTGTTGAGAGCCGAGCCAGAACTAACCCCAAGCCCGCTTCCTCCGGATGCATCTGGGTAGCACTCGTCTCCGCAGTTGGCTCCGGCAGGACAGCCACTGTCACAGTAACACTCTGTTCACGGCCGTTGCGGATGGTGGCCAACGCGCCTGGCTGCCGGGTGGAACGGCGGCAATAGTGACAGCCAGATCACGTGGTGTTGCCACGGGCTGACCATTCACGGCGCCAATCACATCGCCGACTTCCATCCCGCCCTGTGCTGCCGGACTGTTGGCCTCCACTCCGGCGACAAGCGCTCCTGACCGATCAGGCAATCGAAGTGCCTTCGCCAGTGCCTGGTTGATTGCCTGGGTTTGCACACCGATGAAGCCACGGACGACATGGCCTGTTGCCTCAAGTTGCGAGGCGATCGTCTGGATGACATCCGAGGGGATCGCAAACCCGATGCCGACCCAAGGCCGCGCGCATGTGCCGCGAGCATCAAATTCTGCGCTGCCAGAGCGCAGTCTTCCGCCGCCTGCTGTTCTGCATCGGTGGCGCAGATCACCACCAGCGCGGGTGCGCCGTGCAGAATATCGCAAGCGGCATCCTCCAGCATGCTGCGAAAGCGCTGGAATGGTGATCCCGGCTGCATGGATGACAACAGGTGGTCCCTCGCGGCCCCGGCAATTCGTTGCAACGTCTCGCGCCGATGCACGACGACGAATCGCCATGGTTGCAAGTTGATCGCGCTTGGCCTGGATGGCTGCTTCGATCAGGCTCCGCAATGCCTCCGCGTTCACGGGCGCTGCGGTAAAGCGACGGACCGCTCGCCGATGATAGATCGCCTCCATGACATCCATATGATCAACTCCCAACAGTCAGTGGGCCATCGCCGAATATGGTTCTCCTTGGCCCATGCAAGAGGCGAATGCGCCCGGGCCCGGGCGCCATTTCATGGGTTCTGATAACGAATCCCGTCACCCCTTGCAGGCTGGCGGCTTTGGATCGCAAGTCAATTCCACCCGCGGGGCGTTCACCTTGACATGGATCAACCTGCACGACTTGTCTCGCGTGGACTGCGTCGTCGGTCAGCCTTGTTCCTACCAATCGACGATGACGAGCGCGTTGCTCGCCAACTTGGTGGGATTCCGTTCCCGGAGCAACAGCGCGCTTAGTCCTGCGTTTCGTAAATTCGGTGACGTATTTTTGGCCAACTCGTGACAGAACGGCAGGCTCCTCCTTATCCAGGAGGATCGATCATGCCAAGGCGGAGCCCGTTCGTGATCCGGCTGAGCGAGCACGAGCGAGGCCGAACTGGAAGCTCGCTGCAAAGAGTATACATCGCCGCATCGCAACGTCGTGCGGGCGAAGATCGTGCTGCTGGCAAGCCAGGGGCTTGGCAACAACCGCATGGCGGCTCAATTGGGCATGCCACGCCAGATCGCGAGCAAGTGGCGCCAGCGGTTCTGTAGCCAACGGCTACCCGGCCTCGACGACCGACCGCGCGGCGGGCGACCAGCCCGCTTTTCCCCCCAATGTCGTGGTTGCGATCAAGGCGCTGGCCTGTGAGCTGCCGTCACGCCGTGGTCTGCCCCTGGCTCGCTGGTCGGTTGCCGAGCTGCGCCAGGAGGCGCTGGCGAGCGGCATCGTTGCCCAGATCAGCGGCACCACGCTCTGGCGCTGGCTCGGCCAGGACGCCTTGCGGCCGTGGCGCCACCGCAGTTGGATCTTTCCTCGCGACCCGCACTTCGCCCGCAAGGTCGGCCGCGTCATTGATCTGTACCAACGTCGTTGGAAAGGCGCAGCGCTGGGGCCGCGCGATTACGTGCTCTGCATCGATGAGAAAACCAGCATCCAGGCCAGGCGGCGCAAACACCGGTCGTTGCCGCCGGCACCGGGGCGCCCGGTCTACGTTGAGCACGAGTATGCGCGTACCGGTGCACTAGCCTGGATTTCCACGGAGCCGAGCCCGCCTAACGGTGGGCAAGTCAAGCAATTCTAAAGACTCGCTTTTTTTTGCGTGATTTGTTATGCATGATGGTGCGCTGATAGCCCATTTGTAAGTTGTCTTCTCCTTGCCAAAGGAAGACTGCCAGGATTCCGTCTCGCCATCGGTTGATGCAAAAATGCAGCACCATAGCCCTTCTCTGGCAGGCGCAGGGGTTGTCACGTCTTTCTCGCTTGACACTATATATGGGGTTAGACACCGTGCACAAGTGGCTATCAGAGCACCATATGACCTAACAAAGTGCCGCCGCTTCTTCGTCCGGCCGGCGACCCCACGGCAGCGCCAATACGAGGCATTGCGCGCCTATTTCTTCGAAGGCATTGGCTCTGACGCGGCGGCGCGACGGTTCGGCTACTCACCGGGCGCATTCCGGGTGCTCTGCCACGCCTTTCGTCGCGGCGAACTGCCAGACTTCTTCGCCGTCGTCCGACCGGGTCGGCGTGAGCAGCCCAGAAAGGGCCGTGCCCATGACCAGATCGTGGCGCTGCGCAAACGCAATTACTCAGTCTACGAGATCAGTCAGGCGCTTTCCGAACGGGGAATGCCACTCAGTGCGACTGCGGTACGCGAGGTCCTCGCCGCGGAAGGGTTCGCACCGCTGCCGCGGCGGCTCGACGAGGAGCGTCCGGCCGTAGCCGGGCCCAGCACCGAGGCAGTCGCCAACATCCGCAGCTTCACGCTCACGCCGCGCGAGTTCACGACACGGGTCGGGGGGCTGTTCCTGTTCATCGCCGAACTGGTGCGTTTGAACACCGACACCCTGGCGCTCGGCGCCAAACTCCCCGGCTCGCGCATGATCCCGGCCGCGCATGCTTTGCGCGCCTCGCTGGCTCTGAAGCTATGGGCCATTGAGCGGAAGAGCCATATCATGGCGCTGGTTGCCGACGAAGGCCTGGCGCTGTTCTGCGGGCTCAACGTCATGCCGAAGAGGAGCTTCCTGTCGGAGTATTCCTCACGGATCACCCCGCAGAACGTCTCGCGGTTGCTCGCTCTGTGGCACGAACGGTTGGCCGGAGAGGCGCTCTTCAGCGGGGAGTCGATCAACCTCGATTTCCACTCCGTGCCCTATTTCGGCGAACACCCGGTGGTCGAAACACACTATCTGCCGAGGCGCAGTCGCCGTCAGCCCAGCATCCTCACGTTCCTCGCCCAGGACGCCGACAGTCAGGTGTTCTGCTACTCGAACGCCGACATTCGCAAGGGTGAGGAGGCCGAGGAAATCTTCCGTTTCATCGAGTTCTGGAAGCGTCAGCATGGCAAAGTGCCGCAGCACCTCGTATTCGATTCCAAACTCACGACTTACGAAGGGCTCGACCGGCTGGATGCCGCCGGGATCACCTTTATGACGCTGCGCCGGCGCTCCAAAGGCCTGCTGGCCGAAGTCTATGAGCTGGCAGCATCGGCGTGGCGCACCATCACGCTCAACCTGCCCAGTCGCAAATATCGCACACCCCAAGTCTTCGAGCAGAAGGTCTGCCTTCGCGAACGCACCTACCGACAACTGTTCATCAAGGATCTCGGCCACGATGAACCCACTATCCTTGTCACCAACGACAGGCATGCCAGCGCCCGCAACCTCATCACTCGCTATGCCAAGCGCATGCTGATCGAAAATGCGCTCGCCGATGCCGTACGCTTCTTCCACATCGACGCGCTCTCCTCTTCAGTCGGCTTCAAGGTTGATTTCGACATGGCGCTCCTCGTCCTCGCCAGCGCCCTCTACCGGTTGATGGCCCGACGCATGCGAGGCTACGATGATGCCCAAGCCCGCCGTATCTTCCGCGATTTGATCGACATGCCGGCAAACGTCGCCATCGCCACTGACGAGGTCACCGTGCGCTTCCACCGTCGCGCCCATCTTCCAATCGTACCTCGCCTCCGAACTCATCGACCAACCCGTCCTGGTGCCATGGTGGCAAGGCCGTTCGCTCCGCCTGATCCACTAGCATGTGAAACCTGTCGTGTTAGGCGATTTCCGGTCCGTGGAAATCCAGGCTAGCCTACCTCGCGGCGTGGGACGTGCATCGACCCAGGCTGTTCGGCCGCTGCGAGCGCAGGAACAGCATCGCGGCATTCCATCGCCTCGTCGGCCAGGTCATGGGCCAGGAGCCGTATAGGTCAGCGCGCCGCGTGTTCCTGATTGTCGACAACGGCTCCTGCCATCGTGGTCGATGCGCCGCCGACCGCCTTCGCGCCAGATGGTCCAATATCGTTCTGGTTCATACGCCAGTTCACGCCAGTTGGCTCAACCAGATCGAGGTCTACTTCTCGGTCGTTCAGCGTAAGCTGCTCACCCCGAGCGACTTCGAGAGCGTGGCCGATCTAAAGCGGAACGTGATGGCCTTCCAGGCCCGCTACCAGCGGGCCGCCAGACCGTTCAAGTGGACCTTCACGCGCCGTGATCTGCACCTACTCCTCACCAAGCTCAAGAAGCGGCGCACTTATGCCGGAAAGTTCCTGCACCGGAATACGTCACCGTAATTGCGAATCGCGGTACTTATACCAGCCGCCCATAAGTTCGACTCTCCGGGGTGGTTCCCGAATCGGTAAAACTTCAATTCTGTGCCTGCCGACTGGGTTCACTCAGGGAGCAGGCAAGATGGGCAAGCCGATCGCGATCACTCGCTTGGATCGATCAGCCGCAGAGCTGCGCGATCAGGCGGTGGCGACGCAGGAGGGCGCGGTGGTGCGGCGGCTGCTAGGGATCGCCCTGGTGCTGGAAGGGCATTCGCGGGAGGTGGCGGCGGAGGCGGTCGGCATGGACCGGCAAACGCTGTGTGACTGGATCCACCGCTACAACGCGAGTGGCGTGGACGGCCTGAGCTCGCGCACCAGCCCGGGGCGTCCTCCGATGCTGAATGAAGCGCAGATGCAGGAGTTGAAGTCGCTGGTGCTCAAGGGTCCCGATCCGGAACGGCACAAGGTGGTGCGATGGCGCTGCATTGACCTGCGCGCTGAGATTGCGGCCCGCTGGTCAGTGACGCTGAACGAACGCACGATTGGCAAGCTGCTGCGTCGGCTCGGGCTGACCCGGCTGCAACCGCGGCCCTATCATCCGAAAAAAGACGCCGCGGCGCAGGAGGTCTTCAAACAAAACTTCGCTGTCCTGGTGCAGGAAACGGTGCCGGAGGCGGCGGCGGACAAACCGATCGAGGTTTGGTTTCAGATGCTATGAGGAAGGACACTGCCGGGCGAATTGTGCAGACTGGCGGGCGTCCGAATCAACACCAAAGGAGCCTGCCATCATGCAAAGCGAGGACACGATCTACGTCGCCATCGAACTCAGCTTCTCATCGTGGCTCGTCGCCATACGCTGGCCTGGAGCCGAGAAATCGCGACTGCACCGCGTGGCGGGTGGCGACACAGCCGCACTACTGGCACTGATCGCAGAGCAGCGCTCGCATCTCAGCGATAAGCTGGGCAGGATTGCGCACGTGATCTGCTGTTTCGAGGCGGGCCGGGATGGGTTCTGGCTCCAGCGGCTGCTCTCCGCCAGCGGCGTCGCCGTCCACGTGCTCGAGCCGACCAGCATCCTGGTGAACCGCCGCGCGCGCCGGGCTAAAACCGACCGGCTCGACGCCGAGGGTATGCTGCGCCTGCTCTCCGCCTGGCTGGGAGGAGATCGCCAACTATGCAGCATGGTGCGTGTACCGACACCGGATGAGGAGGATGCCAAACGGCCGCACCGCGAGCGCCAGCACCTGGTGCAAGAGAAATTGCGAATCGAGAACAGGATCGAGGCGCTGCTGTTCACGCAGGGCATCCGGGGAAGGCCATCGCTGCGCTCATGGGACCGCGACCTTGCGGAGCTGCACACCGGCGACGGGCGCGCGCTGCCGCCTCTGCTGCGAGCCGAGCTGGACCGCTTGCGGCGCCGGCTCGTCTTGGTGCTGGAGCTGATCCGCGAGGTCGAGGCCGAGCGCGCTGATACGCTTGCCGAGACCGCCGAAGACGTAATGACCCAGAAGATCGTGGCGCTGCAGCGCATCTATGGTATCGGTATGAACTTCGCGGCCGTGCTGGTACGTGAGATATTCTACCGCTCCTTCGACAACCGTCGTCAACTCGCCAGCTATGTCGGTATCGCGCCGATGCCCTACCAGAGTGGCGGCATGGATCGCGACCGAAGCATCAGCCGTGCGGGCAATCCGCGGGCGCGCACGACACTCGTCCAGATCGCGTGGCTGTGGCTTCGCTATCAGCCAGGCAGCGCGCTCGCCACGTGGTTTCGCGAGCGCGTCGGCTCCCTGCAAGGGCGCACGCGGCGGATCGCCATTGTGGCGATGGCGAGAAAGCTGCTCATCGCGCTCTGGCGCTATGTCGAGACCGGCGCGTTGCCGAATGGCGTCGTGCTCAGGGCGAATGCAGACGCTGCCGTGTAAAGATGTCCGGGATTGCCGCCAGCGCCGTCTTCGCCGGCGGCGATACGGGGAGCGCGACCGTCTTCCTCTTTGGGGGCCTCGCAGCCGCCCGCGTTTCAGGTGGGTCGCGTCTCACCGGTGCGACGCCTCGTGCATGAGGCATTATGGTGCCGGGCAATATCGCCCCGGACCGCATGTAAGGTGACGCAGTTGCTTTTGCTGCGAGCTAAGGTGCACCGGACCCGTAGGATCAGTCACACTCGGCCAATCTCAATCGCCAAGAACGGAGGCTTGCATTGCAGAAACGCTGTTGACAGTCGAAGCCTCATGTAAGGACGAGGCCAGGGTCGGGCAGAAGGGGACGCAGGAATATGTCTGGGCGCCGGTGGGTTCACGCCCTCTTGCGGTGCGCGACAACCGTTATGACTCCGCTTACCTGTTCGGAGCGGTCTGTCAGGCCCGCGCGGTCGGGGCGGCGGTCATCATGCCGGCGGCCAACAGCGAGGCAATGAACGAACATCTGGCGGAGGTCAGCACCCAGGTCTCTCCCGGCTCACACGCGGTGTTGGTTTGCGACAGTGCTGGCTGGCATCAACGCGGCAAACGGCTGCGCGTGCCAAACAACATCACGCTGTTGGCGTTGCCACCCTACTCGCCGGAACTCAATCCGATGGAGAACATCTGGGACTACTTGCGCGGCAACAAGCTCAGCATGCGCGTGTGGAACAGCTACGAGGCAATCGTGGCTGCGTGTCGGGATGCATGGCATTTTCTGGTCGGCGATCCAGACCGTATCAGATCTGTTCCGCATCGAGTTTGGGCGTGCGTCAATCTTTAAGGCGGCTGGTATTAGCTGATCATTATTTCAGGCAGCTCGCTCATAGTCAGCATCCAGCACATCGTGGAAGTCGCGGAACCGGTTCATGCCGGCAAGAATGCGGATGCAGCCTTTCGATGCAAGGTGGCCAAGACGCCGTTCCAGATAGCTGGGATCGGCCGCGTGCCGCAGCCGGATCTTACGCCCTCGCGGTGCTGAGACCAAACCCCTCTCTACCGATTGCCAGCCGAAATCCCGCACCCGCATCCTCTTGGCCCGAGCCTGCGGATGCGATGCCGCGCCAATCGGCGATTTCTGGTGAGAACGGCCAGGGGTCAGACTGCTTCATTTCGTTGCCGCTGCACGTCTCGGACCTGGCAACAACATATCCACGCTGAGCGCGTCAAGCCTGATCGCCACAGACTCGCTCAATTTGTGCAGCCAAGCATCCGCCACCGACAGGTTCGCATCGGGGGTCTGCGTGCTTGGAGTCCCCTCGGTGTCTCTGCCAGGCCCTGATGGCGGTCCTTGCCAAAGCCGGTAGGGCGGTTGCATCGGCTGGTGTCTCTACACGCGGGGGCAGCGCAGACAGCCGTTCCCTTCCAAGGGCGTTCTCGTTGTCAGAATAGCATGCGTTGTCGTGCCGATGGTGCCTTCCAGGTCGAGTTGAACCGTCTACCCATGATCCAGATCAATGCCGTAGGGGAACACCAGCATTAATCAACCTTTGGTGTCGGGTCGAGAGACCGCGCCGGCTGCGGGCGGCACGGTTCGTGGATGCCCATAAGGGCTCAACTCAAGGCAGCGCGAATGATCCCAGCTCCCCCTCTCTTGCGGTTACTGCTGGCGATTGGCCTCGGGTTCTTTCTGGGTCTTGCCTTTGAAGAATTTCATTCGCACTTGAATCAGAGGCGGCCGGGCGGGATCCGGAGTTTTCCCTTACTCGCCCTCATCGGCGCCTTGCTCTACCGACTGGACCCTGCCCATCTCGTGCCGCTGAGCGTAGGTCTTCTGGCGCTAAGTGGCTGGCTGACCTGCTATTATTGGCGGCATCTCGGTGAGACCGATGCGGAAGGGTTTCCAAACGTCGGCCTGATGGCGCCGATTTGTAACGTGCTGGCCTATTTGCTCGGTCCAGTGACGCTCGCCGAGCCACCCTGGGTGCCCATCGGAGCTACCGTCGCGGGGGTGTTGTTGCTGACTGCGCGCGAGGGCTTGCACGGGTTCGCCCGCCGCCTCGAACTTGGGGAGATCGTCAACGCCGGGCGCTTTCTGCTGCTGACCGGCTTCATTTTACCTCTTCTTCCGGATACGCCTGTGACGGACTTAACCAGCATCACGCCACGTCAGGTTTGGCTTGCCATGCTTGCGGTCTGCACAGTCTCGTACGCGAGCTACCTGCTGCAACGCTACGTCGTTCCGTCCGGCGCCGGGCTGCTGACCGCTGTGCTCGGCGGCTTCTATTCCTCCACCGCGACCACAGTAGTGCTTGCCCGTCGCGCCCGGACCGAACCAGCCGCGTTGAGACAGGCGCAGACCGGCATCGTCCTTGCTGCGTCGGTGATGTACCTGCGATTGCTCATCATCGTTTTCTTCTTCAATCGGCCCTTAGCTTCTACTTTGGCACCGGCGTTGCTCGGGTTATCCGAACTCGGACTCGTAATGGCGGGAGGCTGGTACTGGATCGGTCGGTCGGTGCAACGCGGCGCTACGCTACCCGCCGCACCCTCACCTGCTAACCCACTGGAGCTTGGCACGGCTACAGTCTTTGCCTTACTCTTCGTTACCATCTCAATTGCCGCATCGTGGGCTATGCGGCAGTTTGGGGCGGCAGGCATCTACACCCTGGCTGCGATCGTTGGAGTGTCGGATATCAACCCGTTTGTGCTCACTCTCGCCCAACACGGTGCGGGCGGAGCTCTCGGCACGGTTGCAGTTATCGCGGTACTGGTGGCAGCGGCCTCGAACAACCTGTTTCAGGCGGCATACGCTACCGCATATTCCGGCGGTCGCGCCGGCATTGCCCCGCCCGCAGCGCTGGTACTGCTGGCGGCCTGCGGTATCGGTCTGGCGGCCCTGCCCGCATAACCAGTCCACCCCCTGGCATGGCCTAAATCAATGACAGGGGCGGTAAGTTGTTTCGCGCGTGGCCCTGGGCGGTCCCGGGCCGCAAACCTCAAGCAGCAACACGCGTTCAAAGGCGTCGGCTTAGACAGCGAAATAACCGCCCGGAACGGCGCGTTCGATTGTACTGATGGCTCGGCTACCAGCATGGAGGCCACACAATCAGGCACCCGGTCGCGGTTGACATCTCGGGCAATAATAGCCTGTGCGCCCACCGCGCTTGTCAACCTGGATCCCACTACCACAGCGTGGGCATCGGCCACCGGCATGACGCTCCCGCAGCAAGAACGTCTTCGGCAAGCGGTCCGTCAGGATCTCTGCTCCCGCACCGCAATCGATCGCCGTCTGTAGCACCGATTTCATCGAGTTCGAATACGCGGCATCTTGCTGTTCGATCGAGCGTACTAGCGTTGGTCGCCGGGTGTAGTTCCGCCTGGAATAGGATTTCATCGGCATAGATATTGCCGATCCCGGCCACCCGTGTCTGATCCATCAAGATCGACTTGATAGCCTGCTTGCGATTGCCGAGTGTTGTCGAGAACGCAGCTTCATCGAACGCCGGGTCCAGTGCGTCGGGACCAAGACCCGTGTCAGCGATATAGGCTCCACTGCTTTGCACCAGGACTACGTGCCCGATGCGCCTCGGATTGAGATAGGCCAGCCGGTCGCCATCGACGAAGTCGAGCCACAGTCGGACATACGGTGGCTCTTGCTGGTCGTGCAGCACATACTGCAACGACCCATTGGTTCCAAGGTGCATCGCAAGCGTGCCTGCCGTGTCAACCTCGATGAATAGAACCTTGCCATGACGTCGACAGGAGTGAAGATGCTTGCCCTTCAACCGGCGCTGCAGGGAAGCAGGAGACGCGCCCTCCAGGCTTTCGGGATCTGTGACGATCACCCGATCGATAAGCCTGCCCACGCAGTGCTCCTCGATCAATCGCTTGAAGAATTCGACATCCGGAAGTTCAGGCATATGCTTGCCTGCCGGAGAGCCATCGGTTGCGCGGCGAACCTGTGCGAATGGAGATCTTCATTACGCAGAGGCCGTGTCTCTTGGCGAACTGGCTTGATCAACACGTCACATGGAACAGGCCGATCTTTTTACCGCTTGCCTCATTGAAGACGCGAAGTGCCTCTGGGGTCGGCTGGATCACGATCTCGCACCCTTTCTTGGCCAGATAGTCATCCGCCTCGGGAGAGAGCCGCACATTGCCCTCCTGCCCTGATCCCAGGATCAGCAGCTCGGTTCCCTTCTCGAATACGAATTTTACTTCGTCCTTCGATACGACATGTGACGTGCCATAATGCTTCTTCGAAAGCTTCTTTTTGCGCTTGACCACATCACCGTTCAGGCGAATGACCACATCGTGGTCGTATGTCTTCCCGTCGATTGTGATGTTGCCAAACTGTGTGTCATCGATCCGCATCGTCGGCTCCTTCATTGCGCCAGTGGCTGCCCAATGTCAGGGACCAGGAGGTGGGCGCCGGTTGCGCACCGTCATGTCCGCACCACAAGCCGGTTGATCACCCTGTCAACACCAAAGACGTACCAGGCATCGTCTTCAGCCAGCTTCACTTCCGCCTCGCGCGGCACGGTGCCGTCGAGCGTCACCACGCCTCTGCGTGTGCGCACCGGGATGCTCTCCGAATTGACGAAGGGGTCCTTCTCCAACACCTGAAGCACGGCGTCGGTGATCGCGGCTTCGCTGTCCTGCTCTGGCGGTGTGACACCAATTCCGTTGATGACATCGCGGCTACCCGGCACCCACCAGGCAAGAACACCAGCCAGGCGCTTTTGCCCAGCTCCGACGACATCGCCGTCCAGCGTCACGACCCCATCCTCAACTCTGACATCGATCGTGCCCGTGCCATCCGCCGGTTCGCGCACCATCTCCAAGTGTCCTTTGTCCCAGACCCGGATGGTGCAAGAGGCAAGTGCGATTTCTTCCAGGAGCGCGTCTCGCACCTTGTCCCTTATGTCGCCGTCGCCCATCGGGGTCGCCGGCCGCACGTACAGCCGGTCGATGATGATGCTCACCCCTGGCACCCGTGCCGCCGCCTCCAGTGCCAGCTTCTTGCCGGCGATGTGATCGACCTCGCCTTCCATCGTCAACTCGCCATTGGCGAAGGCAAGACGGATCGGCCCTTCGGTGGGATGAACCCGTGGCTGGCTGTGCAAAGCAGCGCGAACCGCTTGCAGCGCATCCCGCTCGTCCATCATGGGATCACCGGCCCAGATAGGCAACGACGCCGTCCGACGTGAACAGCTTCGGATAGTCGGCCTCCGGGATGTCGATTTTGGTCCGCTCGTGCAGCGCAGCGATCAAGTTAAGGAAGTCCATTAAATCGAGATCCAGTTCCTCGCGCAGTTCGGCCTTACCGCGAAGCCGCACGAGATCGGCTTCAGGCGCAATGCCAGACAGGAACGTCGAGCACCAGGGTTTTCGCTTCGACTTGGTTCATAGCGCCTCCGGCTCTTGCAACAGACGATCGATCTCAGCCAACAGCAGGCCACCACGATGGCCATCGCTTGCGCGGTGATCGCCGGCCAATGTCATCGTCACCACTGGGCGTGGGGTGATCGCCCCATTCACGACCCAAGGGCGCGTGACAATCCGGCCGATGCCGATCATAGCCACCTGCGGCGGATAGATGATTGGTAGCACGGTTTCCGCTCCGCGATCCCCGAAGCTCGTCACAGTGACGGTCGGAGCACTCAACTCTGAACTGCGTAGCCCGAAGCTGCGCGCCCGCTGCACCAGGTCACGCATTGCCGCCATCAGCTCATCGAGCGAGCGGCGATCGGCCTCGCGGATTGCCGGCGCCACCAAGCCACCGCCGCGCAGGGCAATTGCCCAGCCAATGTGAATGCCATCGCCGGCGCGAAACCTTCCTTCCTCCCAGAAACCATTCAGTTCAGGGGCCTTGGCAATCGCCACCGCGACGGCGCGCAGGAACAGCGCCGCTGGCAGCAGACGAGCCGGTGGTTGTCGCTCACTGTTCAGTCGTTCCAGTCGCCCAAGAGCGGCAGCGACGTCAACGGTCTGGCTCAGGTAGTAGTGTGGGATTTCGCGCTTCGACCGGCTCATCGCTGCTGCGATGGCCTGGCGCATCGCGGCGGGATCGAATCCAGCCCGACCGCGGCCACCCTCGCCGGGCACGGCAGGCTTGGCCGCCTCAACGTCTGCCACCGTGATCGCGCCACCCAGCCCGGTTCCTTTCAACTGCTGGACATCGATGCCCCGCTCGGCGGCGAGGCGACGCGCGGCTGGCGAAACATGCGAACGACCAGGGGCTGCCGAAGGAATGGCCCCTGGTACCGCCGCAGGCGGGGAGACGACGGCGGCAGGCAGAGGCCTGGAAGCAGGCGGCGCAGTGGGCTGGACCGCACCGATCGTGCTGTCGAGCCGAGCGAGAACCGTGCCAACCGGGACACGGCTGCCCACCGGTACGACCAGCTCGGAAACCGTGCCGGCATTGAAAATCTCGATCTCGATGGACCCCTTTTGCGTCTCCACTACGGCGACGACAGCGCCGCGTTTCACCCTGTCGCCTGGCTTCACCAGCCATTCGACCAGCGTGCCGGCCTCCATGTCGGCACCGAGCGAGGGCATGCGGAACTCAATCATCCGCCTTTCACCAGCTCCCGCGCCGCGGCGACGATCGAAGCTGCCTGAGGCAGCGCCGCCTGCTCGAGGTGCGCGGCGTAGGGGATCGGCACTTCGCTCGAGCAGATGCGGCGGATCGGAGAGTCGAGTTCAAAGAATGCACCTTCGACGATACGGGCACTGATCTCGGCCGACAGCGAGCCCGACCTCCAGCCTTCGTCGATGATCACAACCCGCCGCGTACGCGTAACCGAACCCAGCACCGTCGCCATGTCGAGCGGGCGCAGGACGCGCAGATCGATCACCTCGGCGTCGATACCCCCCTGCTGCAGCACCTCGGCCGCTTCCAGGGCCTTGAATAGGGAACCGCCATAGGTCACCAGTGTAACGTCATGTCCTGGCCGGCGGATCTTCGCCGAAGCGATATCCACCGAGGTGATGGTGGGGTCGAGCTCGTCTTCGCGGTTGTACAGCATGACATGCTCGAAGATCAGCACCGGGTTCGGATCGTCCAGCGCTGGCTGCAACATGTAACGCGCGTCTTCAGTGGTTGCAGGCGCCAGTACCTTCAGGCCCGGGACATGCGCGTACCATCCTTCCAGACTGTGCGAGTGCTGGGCGGCAAGCTGACGGCCGGCACCGGTCGCCATGCGGATCACGAGTGGCACCGCAAACTGGCCGCCCGACATGTGTGGGATGGCCGCAGCGCTGTTGACGATCTGATCCAGCGCCAGCAAGCTGAAGTTGACCGTCATGATCTCCACGATCGGTCGCATCCCGGCGATCGCCGCGCCGATCCCGGCGCCGGCGTAACCCGCTTCGGACAGTGGCGTGTCGCGAATCCTGTCTTCGCCTAGCTCCTCTGCCAGACCCTTGGTCACCGCATAGCAGCCGCCGTAGCGCGCCACGTCCTCGCCCATGAGGAAGACGCGTTTATCGGCAAGGATCGCCGCGCGGATCGCCTGCTTGCAAGCCTCACGGTAGGTCATGCGTTGCGGCGCCGTGTTGGCGGGGATGGTCATTGTGGCACCCGGTCCATGATGGTGAAGCGCTCCAGCTCCTCCACGGGCTCCCACGTACCGGCCTCGGCGAAGGCAACGGCCGCGTCGACCTCGACGGCGATGTCGGCCTCGATGCCGACTATTTCGTCGGCATGCATCAGTCCTGTCTGCTCCAACCACGATTGCAGTTGCCGTATCGGGTCCTTCTTGCGCCAGCCCTCGAGCTCCTGCTTGGTGCGATAGAGCTGTGCGTCAAACATCGAGTGCGCGCGGAACCGGTAAGTGCGGCATTCCAGCAGGTAAGGTGCATTCGTCCGGCGAATTTCCGTGATCGCCCGTCGCGCCGCGACCTCGACGGCGACAACGTCCATACCGTCCACTGTCTCGGCTGCTACCCGATAGCCGGCCGCTTTGCGCACGAGATCCGTCTCCGCTTCGGCGCGCTCCAGCGCCATGCCCATGGCATAGAGGTTGTTCTCGCACACGAAGAGTACCGGCAACTTCCACAGGGAAGCCAGGTTCATGCTTTCGTGAAACGAGCCTTCGTCCACGGCGCCGTCGCCGAAGAAGCACGCCGTGATGGAGGTGCGCCCCAGCATCTTGTCGCCCATCGCGGTACCGACGGCGAGTGGCAAGCCGCCGCCGACAATGGCATTGCCACCGTAAAACCGAGTTGTCCGATCGAACACGTGCATCGACCCGCCGCGGCCGCGGCAGCAGCCTTCCTGCTTGCCGTAGAGCTCGGCCATCAGCACGTTCATGCCAATGCCGCGTGCAAGGGCCTGCCCGTGTTCGCGATAAGTGGCAACAATGGCATCTTCAGGCTGCAACGCCTCGATCACACCGACCGAGACGGCTTCCTCGCCATCGTAGAGATGCATGAAGCCGCGAATCTTTTCACTCTGATAAAGCTCGAAGCACTTCTCCTCGAACCGGCGAATGCGCAACATCGCAGTGAGCAGATGGCGCACATGTGCGTGGTCGAGATGCACCTTGTCGGTCATCGTGGATCGCTTTCCAGCGTGGAGAGATCGCCTTCCGGCAAGCCGAGCTCACGCGCTTTCAGCAGCCGGCGCATGATCTTGCCGCTGCGCGTGCGCGGCAAGCCCGGGCTGAAGTCGATCTCCTTCGGCGCCACCACGGCGCCCAACCGCTTGCGGGCATGGCCCAGCAGCTCACGACGCAGCGCTTCGGATGGCGAGAAGCCCGCATTCAGCGCCACAAACGCCTTGACGATCTCGCCTGCCATGGGGTCCGGTTTGCCGATCACCACCTGCCTCGGCGACGGCAGGATGTTCCATCAGCGTGCTCTCGACCTCGAACGGTCCGATCAAATGGCCGGAGGATTTGATCACGTCATCGGCGCGACCGACGAACCAGTAATAGCCGTCAGCATCGCGCATCGCGAGGTCACCCGTGAGATACCATGGGCCGACAAAACACCTGCGATAGCGTTCTTCCTCGTGCAGATAGCCACGCATCATCGATGGCCAGCCGGCCTTAAGCGCGAGCTCGCCTTCGACCATAGGCTGTTCGATCAGGGTAACGCTGCCATCGGCATTGCGCTGCACAATGGCAGCCTCGATGCCAGGCAGCGGTTTGCCCATCGAGCCAGGCTTCACATCCATCGAGGCGAAATTGGCGATCATGATTCCGCCCGTCTCGGTCTGCCACCAGTTGTCGTGGAACGGCTTGCCAAACGCCTGCTGTCCCCAGATCACCGCCTCCGGGTTCAGTGGCTCGCCGACACTGGCCAGGAAACGCAGCGAGGAAAGATCGAAGCCGCGCACCGCTTCGATGCCGAGCTTCATCATCATGCAAATCGCCGTCGGCGCCGTGTACCAGACCGTAACGCGCTCGCGCTGCAGGATGCCGTACCATGTCTTGGCATCGAATTCGGCCTCGGCAACCACGCTGGTCACGCCGTTCGTCAGCGGCGCGATGATGCCGTAGCTCGTCCCGGTCACCCAGCCAGGATCGGCGGTGCACCAGAAGATGTCCTCGTCGTGCAGATCGAGCGCGTAATGCCCCGTGGTATGATGGGTGACGACCGCCTCGTGCACATGGATCGCCCCCTTCGGCCGGCCGGTGGTGCCGCTGGTGAAGTGGAGTAGCGCGCGATCTTCCGGGGCGGTCGGCGGGATGACAAAGTCCGGGCTCTGGGTCTCGACCAGAGTCCGCCAGTCGAGGGCGTCACCTAGGTTGGCCTCCGGCTCCCCCGTTTCAGGAACAAGGATCACCTGTTCGAGCTGCGTCAGTTGAGAGCGGATTGGCGCCACTTTGCGGCGGTAGAGCGCTTCGGTGGTCACCAAAACGCGGCCTTCGCCAATCGCGAGCCTCGTCGCGATCGGCTCGGGCCCAAAAGCCGAGAACAGCGGCGCGACCACGCATTTCGCCTTCAAGGCGCCAAGCACGGCGATGTAGAGCTCGGGAATCCGGCCCGCCAGCACGAACACGCTGTCACCCTCTCGCACCCCGAGCCCGCGCAGGCCATTGGCGAACCGGTTGGTCGCCGCTTTCAGCTCGCGATAGCTGAGGTTGCGGCGGCCGCCCGCTCGTCCGATCCAGCGCAGCGCATGACGATCTGCCCGCCGGCCGTCCGCGTGACGATCGACCGCTTCGTGCGCGATGTTGAGTCCTCGACCCTCGGGCAAACCATCCAGCAGCGCACGCGCAGCCTCCCAGGTGAACGTGCTGCGGATCTTCTGATAGTCCGCGAGATTGGCAAGCGTAGCGACGCCGCCGCGGGGCTTGACGATTCGCGGATAGAGATCCGCAAGAGCAACGCGGCCCATCGCCGACCCGGACACAATTGTCCCCTTCCGATCCCGAATACTAACAACAAAGCAAATAGGACCAGCGCCGACGGGTCACATTGACCCAGATCAATGACCTCTGAGCAGAGGCTGCGGAGATTGCCAAGCAGGTTGGAGCGATGCGATGAGGGGCATTGAGCTTACCAACCTCTGGATCGGGACGGCGAGAACACATCCACCCATTGCCGCGCCGCGAAGGAGACGATGACATCATTGGCGTGCGCCGTACCTTCGGGAGCCGACGCCGCGTCAGCCTACCACTCCTCGCAGAGCAGGAAGGCCTGGAGGATCAGGTTGAATGGTTGGGCGCGCCATCCGGCTGCCTGAAACCGATGATCACCTGGCGCCGGAGAGATGACCGTTCGTCCCCAGGCAGCTTCGAGCAGGCGGCGCCACTGCTCCAGCGCCGCGTAGGCAAGTTCGAGCCGCCGGAACGGCGCATTGCCAAGGTGGGTCGCCCAGTCAAGGAAGGCGAGGCCCTGTGCGACAGGAGACAGACCGAAGGTGGCGCGAGCTTCTGCTGCATGCACGAGCGCGTCCAGCGCGTGGCTGACGCGCGTCTCGGTGCTGCGGCAGCACTTTTAGCTTCCCCTGTCGTTCCGACAGCGGGCGGCAGCACGTCCATGGCAAAGCCTCTCAGCGCTCGTGTACTGAATTAGAGATTTGCTTTCGTTCCGTCGCACTTGTAATCGTGAGCCGAGAAGGAGCGGGGAGAATAACCCACTGTTGCGCGCTCTTCGGAATCGTCTCTTCGTTGCGGTTCACAATGACAGGGTGAGTCTCCAGAACGGGCGCATTCAGCCGGATCGGCGGCGGCGGATTTGGCCCGTCATTCAGACAATACCGGGGAGCGGTGTGACGTAGACGAGCCGATTTTCCACCCGTTTGACACCCGGCACATTCTCTGCCAGCACGCCGATTGCATCGCACGTGCGCATATCGACCAAGCAGCCGTCGAGCTGAACGACGCCGTTCTCTACCGCGACGGTAGGCGATGATGCCTTCGGCATCCAAGATTTCGTGAGCGAGTCCGTCGAGAATCGCTTGGCGGATTGTAGCATCGTCAGCTGTGACAGCCCCCGCACCAAGCGCCTCACCGACGACGCGCACCAGATCGGCCCGGCTCACGATGCCAACCACTCTTTCTCCCCGCACAACCGGCAGCCGCTTGATGCGATTGCGCTGCATCAACGCCACAACGTCGGCGAGCGGGGTGTTCTCTTCCACGCTCATCACGTTGGGGGTCATGATCTCCGAGACGCGGCGGCCATGCGTGTGGACATAACGCTCAGCCTGAGGTCCGGGAAAGAAGAAGCTCGCGAACCAGCCGGGAGCCTTGCCCTCGGTGCCAGTCTCCACGCGGCGCAGAAGATCGCCCTCGGTCAGCATCCCGACCGCCCGCCCCTCCGCATCGATCACCGGAAGCCCGCTGACCCGGCGATCAATCATCAACCGGATGGCTTGCGCAAGCGGCGCCTCCGGGCTGATCGCAACAACGGACCGGGACATGACGTCTGCGGCGATCATAGGCACCTCCTGACATTTGATGAAGTATCCGAGATAAATGGGACCGGCGCCGACGGGTCACATTGACCCAGATCAATGACCTCTGAGCAGAGGCTGCGGAAATTACCAAGCAGGTTGGAGCGATGCGCAGGAGCCGATGAGGGGCAGTAAGCTTACCGAGCTCTGGATCGGGTTCATCGCCGTCCCGCTGCTGGCCGCAAGCTTGCTGGCTGCCCCATTGTGCTCTGTGGCCGCTCAGGACATCGGCGATGTTACCGCGGGCGGCAAGCTGGCCGAGACCTGGTGCAGCGGTTGCCACGTGGTTGACCCGACGGCGCAGCGCGGCTCCAGCAACGGCGCGCCGACATTCGCCGCCATCGCGCGCATGAACTCGACGACGCACTTATCCCTTCGGGTCTTTCTGCAGACGCCGCACAGCCCGATGCCAGATCTCCACCTAAGCCAGGACGAGATCGACGACCTCGCCGCCTACATCCTCAGCCTGCGAGGCAAGTGAGCCAGAGCAGGCGCCACACAAACTCTCGTGGTAGGTGTCTCATCTTCCTCTATCGCATCAAGCTGTTTTCCCTGTTCGGCTTCCAGGTCAGCGTGGATGCCTCGTGGCTGCTGCTCGCGGCGCTGGTCACATGGACCCTGGCCGGAGCAGTATTTCCGCACCTCGCGCCGCGCCTCTCGGCCGCGAGCTACTGGGCGATGGGGGCCTTGGCAACGGTCGGACTGCTCCTGTCGATCGTGTTCCACGAGACAGCCCATTCGCTGGTCGCGCGCCATTACGGCATGCCGATCCGCGGCATCACCCTGTTCATCTTTGGTGGCGTTGCAGAAATGACCGCCGAGCCTGGCCGGCCGCGCGACGAGTTGCTGATGGCCGCGGCGGGGCCGGCCGCCAGTCTGCTGCTGGCAACCATTCTGTTCCTTCTGTTTAACGGTGTAGTGGCCTCGGGCGGCCCCACATCGGTTGCCGGCGTGCTCTGGTATCTCCGCGCCACTCAACTTCATATTGGCGGTCTTCAACCTCGTTCCAGCCTTTCCGCTCGACGGCGGCCGGATCTTCCGTGCCGTCCTGTGGTCCTGGCGCGGCGATCTGGATTGGGCGACGCGCATTGCGGCCGGTGCCGGAAATGTGTTCGGCATCGTGCTGATCGTGTTCGGCCTGATCGGCGTGTCGCAAGGCGACTTCATTGGCGGAATGTGGCGCTTTCTGATCGGCATGTTTCCCCGCGGTGCAGCTTCGGCAAGCTATAGTGAAACGCTCGCCCGACGGCTTTCTCACCGACATTCCCGTGGCGCGCATCATGAACCCTGACCCCATTGCGGTAATGTCCGATCTCTCTGTCCAGCACTTCATCGATGACTATGTCTATTGCTACCACCACCTCTGGTTCCCTGTCATGGAAGATAACGCCGTTGTTGGCAGCGTCGATACACATCAGATCGCGGCGCTCGACCGAACGTTTTGGCCAACCGTGCCAATCCGTCGGGTCATGCGCCCTCTTTCTCGCGACGATATAGTAACACCCGAGGAGAGCGCGTTTGCGGCCCTGATGCAGATGCGCCGCACTGGCCGAAGCCGACTGATGGTGCTGCATGATGGTGCACTGTTTGGCATCGTGTCTTCGCGCGACCTGCTCAATGTGCTCGCCCTCGAGCGGGAGCTGCATCAAAGCAAATCTCGAGCAACCGGATTGCCGAGTAGGTGGGGATGTTACCACCCCCACCCCTCACAGACCCGGACGAGCAGGTTTCCCGCATCCGGTTCTTCACGAGAGAGTTTCGCCAGCGGCCGTGTAGCGATGAACGCTACCTCGCGCCGCCGCCTCGCCAAGTCGGCTATCCGTCGTCCTTGTGTGGACAGGTTTGCGGGGTTCAGTGTCCCCTCCCGTGTTTCCGGCCAACGGTTCTCTCTCCGTGGCGCCTCCCTTCCCTCCATCGGGTCCCGGTGAGTCCCGGTTCCCCGACTTCACGAGGTACTATGAAGGCGCTACGACTTCCTGCGCGTGCATTCCCGGTCCCTTATGGATTCGGTTCCGGGCTCCACATGCTCCCCCGTCTTCGTGTTCGCCGAAGCGCTCCCGGCGCGGCAGGGGGCCGCCTCCGGACCTGGGCTCTTTGGTCAGCCGGTATGCCCCTCTCCGGCAGTTTGCACATGGGCACGCACGGGATCTCTCAGGTTTCCTGGCGTTCCCTCCCGTACCTCTGCCCGGCTCTCAGACCCCGGCCGGATCGGCAGGACCTCGCCATTTGCAGTCCTGTCGATGCTGCCCCCGGACCCAACACGCCGAAGGCTCCAGCACGAACATGATGTCGGGGCTCAACCCCGGGCTTCGGTACCTGCTGCCTACGCTTCACGAGCGGCGTCGCCGTCACCCGTGCAAGGCTCGCTTCCGGCCGGCGGGCTGCGCCTTTACCGGGAGGGAGTTGAACCCTCTGGACCGCACCGAAAGGTTTCAGGCTACATCCGTCCTCCTTTCCAGGACTTTCCTGACGCAAGCTGGCTGCACGATAAGCCTGTCGCGCGCAGGCTACGAATTTGCCGAAGACGCGGCAGACCCCTCGTTGGCCGCCTCGATCAGCAGCACCGGCACACCGCGCGCTGCGGAAATGCGGGAAGCGCCGGACGCGTCATCAGTAGCAGCAGTCGGGCGCGTCATCACGATCAGGCGTTCATGCAAGCCGGCCAACGCGACCAGCACATCATCCGCCCGGGTGGTGGGGATAGGACGAAGCGTGATCCGCTCGGGTGAAAGACACAGGATGCGGGCACGTTCTCTCACGCGCTTTGCCGCCCCATCATTCGATACCAAGATGGCCACATCTTCATTGGCCGCCGTCGCAATCCGGCACGCCACCTCCAGGCTCCCATCCGTGGCATCCGCCAGTACCGCCACCACGTGACCTCGCCGGGGTTTGTGACGCGCCGGGAGCAGCAGGACCGATGCCGCTGATGCATACGCTGCGGTATGCAGACGCGTAACCCCATACGCGGTGCGGGCAATGGGGGGACCGGGTTCTGCAACGATGATGATATCACTGGTCTGGCAGACTGCGGCGATGCAGGCGGCGGGATCACCACGCAGCACCTCGAATTCGCTCGCGACCCCAACGCCCCGAAGAACCTCCCCCAGGGAGCACGTCGTCCGTCCGCATCCATAGGTTGAGCGTGGGCGAAGTCGGCTCAACCGGCCAAAACCGCATTCGGGACCGCAACCAAATCGAAATGAGAGTAGCCGCGCCCGCGATCACCACCGCTATGGCACCGGGGCCAGCCAAGCGACGCGCTCAGTCGGCAACGCCGGTCTCGCGGTTCCGTGTCAGGACCGCAACCAGGTCGCCCTGCGCACCCATTGCGGGGATCCCGGACGGACTGGGACCCATGGGTAGAAGGTGACCGCGGGGGAGGCGCTCGCCTGAGCCCACGGGGGGCTGTAGGGTGCTCTGGCGACCCGTACGACACGCCCAGGAAGGCTGCTGGTGCGGGCTCAGCGGGAGCCAGGAACCTTCTCCCTCCCGGTTCATCCGCGCCTGTCGGGCGCTCTTGGTGAGCAGCTCCGGCGCTCCGGGACGGCCGTTGGTTTTGTGAGCACACGGAGCGCGCTCGTGTCCCCGTGCGTCCGCTTGGATGAGTTGAGTGGCGGGGGAACGCGTCCAGATCAGTGGAATAAGGGGGCGGTCGAAGAGCCAGTCCCCTACTGCTCTATCCCGACGAGAGGTCGCGATGGCAACAATGAACTACCTCATACTCCTGCCGAAATCATTGAAGCGGGAGATTCCGTTCGCATTGCGCCGCGAGAGACATCGGCAGAGGCTTTACGTCTCCGCTGCTTGGCATTGACGTTGGTTGGAGTAGTTGCCGAGTTCGAGGATCTACTAAAACCAACTCTGCAGCATTGTCGGCCATGTCGGAGGTGTTGAACAGTGTGCTCCGACCAAACCAGCCATCTTTTCCCTGGCGCATCACTTCATAGGGTGCGTTCGAGCTTAGGTAATCTACAAACAAAACCGAGCGCCCGAACTCCGGCCACAGCTCCTGCGCCAGACCACGCAATTCGGCCGGGTTGCGATACGGATATTGCCGTGCAATCCGGTAAACACGAAGTTCACCTCCAATAAGGCGCAGACCGATCACCGTCAGATAGTTGCTGGGAATGCTTTTGTAGGCACCAATGAACCGTCGCTCACCCCACATACCGCGCGCAGAAGGATTGCATTCGTAATGGTAATCGCGCAGTATGGAGAGATTTTTTCAGTAACGACATTATAAGGTAGCGCATCGCTGGTATCGTGGAACACCCAACTCAAGGCGGCCGCAAGTTGAACCTGTTCCGCAGGCGGATAGCCCCGGAATGCAACTTCAGGCTGGCATCCGATCCCTGTGCAGGGATCTTGTGCAAAATCCTTTCGGGGGACAATCCATGCAATTTGCTCAAAGCGAGGCGCCGTTATCGGTAGGCCAATGCAGAAGCCATCAAGACATAGTGGTTCGAAATCGTCGGCGCGACTGCTCTGTGATGGCAGCAATGCCGCCAAGGGCAGGATCAGAACCGCCCGTCGCAGAAAGGCTTTGCCGCAACGTATCGTAACGCTGCAAATCTCCCGTGAGCCCGAAGGAAACCTCATCGCGATCGCCCTCCGAGCAACGCGAGAATGTCATCGCAGGCGACCGTCGCTTTCAACAACCTATCCGGTGAGACTTCGCGCACGTGAGCAATCTCGTTTCGAACAGGCGCAATCTGGCTAACGGCGCCTTGGAGACGCTGCTTGGCATCCGGTTCGCTGCCCAGCTTTGACCTAACCTCCTGCCAGACATCGTTTGCAAAGAGCAGTGGCGGTAGTTGGCCTAGGTACAGATAGTCTACGACGGTTAAGGGGTCCGAACCTGGTGGACGGGCGCGGAGCGCGCGCATCAGCGACTCACGTTCTCGCTCCGCTAATTTCGCCTAAATCGTCGCTGCCGCAGTGTCGCCGAATGTTGACGCATACACCTCCCGAACCAGGGCTCGAAGCGCGCGCTCAGTCTCGGCGATGCGCTGCCAGACCTCCTCTGCACCGGGCAAAAACCACGGCGGTGTAAGCGGCGAAGCATCCGCTTCGCCGCCGAGCTGACGGTAAGCGACGTGGATAAGCTCGGCCATCCTGGTTCTACGATGACGAATAAACTCGTCGTAATCCATCCGCTCCCACCCGAGTGGAAGCGCATGCTCAGCACACATTCGGCCCCATCGGTCGTCATCGATTCCGAGCTGATCTCGTAACCGAGCGACATACACCGACGGGCTTTGGCCACCAATCACGGTGTTCTCATGCCAGCCCGCGTCCGCAAGGTTGGCTACTTGGTTAACACGCCGACGATCGATGATCCCTCGGGATCGTAGCCAGTTCACCGGAAAGAGGTGGTGAGCCTCGCGAGCGGTACGCCCCGCCGATTGAGATTCGTCCAAGAGGTTTTGGAGCAGCTGGTCCGAAAAAAGCGCACGCGCCCCAAGTACGACTTGTGCTGCGCGAAATGCCAGCGCTGCTGGTGCGCGCCCTCTCTGGGTTTCTAGGGCCGCAACAAGCGTTTGTGTCCAGTAATCGCCGGTTAGCGTCTCTGCCATAGCACCGTCAAGTTCTCGCGTGAAATCATCAGGGCCTCTCCCGTCAACTCGCGCCAGACGTGCAAGATCTTCCTCAAAGGCAGTTTCCGACGCTCCAGAGTAACGGGCCGTGAGGAGCGATGCGAACACCCACCGCGAGATGACTCCGTCGAGCTTGGGCTTCGGGACAGCTGCCTTGCGGCCGCAAATGTAAAAAGCGTAAGCGTTGACGATCGCGTTTTTTGACGCAATTAGGCTTGGGCTTACGAAGCCCGCGTGCTTAACGCGTAAGAGGTAATCGCGCCACGGCGTGGGCTCGATGCAGTCGTTAGCTGCATTATCGAGCTTATCTAAAAGAGCTACGCGTCGCTCGGGATCGGCCTCACCCGTAGTTGGATCAACGCCGCGCAGAAACCGGTAAACCGCCGACATGCGGGCACGGCCGAAAGCCACGCCGCACACCGCCCGCAGGAGCTGCTGCGTGTCCAACCCGACGACTGCCCCGACGGACATCGCTCTCGCGCGCTCCTCAAGCCTTTCCCGTAGCTCGCCGTGATAGACAGAGAGCAACGTGAGCACAAAATCGGCCTGACCGAGGCGCACGCCCTGGTTGTTGATGCGAACGAATATGTCTGCAACGTCTTCTTCGGTTGCTTCACCAGTTGCTGCGGTTCTGCGGATATCGACGGTCGGGAAACGATAATCGGCAATGGAATGCGCGCGGTCTAGGTTGCGTTCGACGGCGTCTTCGTAGCGCTCGTCTACGACGCGGCCTCTCTCGCGCAGCGCGTTCATCAGGTCACGACGAATCTGAGGCTTCGGACGGATGCCATTCCAGATATCTGTGACGTCTCGGTACAAACTCAGGATCCCGCCGAATCGCAGCGTCTGCGACCTCGAACCGGCCGTCGCGTGGCCGGAAGGCGATGGTGATCCTGCGCATCTCGCCATCTTTTCCAACCACCTCTTCCCCTTTCATCACGGCGTATAGTGACGTGAGGCGCTGTTGACCGTCGATGACAAGGGTAGTGGCTCGAAGGCCTGGTCGCTTCGCACCGAGTGCACGAGCATCCTTGTCGTCCGAAGTGTGCCAGAAGACGAGCGTACCGACCGGAAACCCCACGAACAGCGAATCGAGTAGGTCACGTACTTTCGTGTCCTCCCATACAAAGGGGCGCTGTAAATCGGGAAGCGCGATGACCCCTCGTTCGATGTCGCTAATCAAAGAGGCGATTGAACGCTGACCGTTCTCGAAGATAGGAGCTCGCCCACGAACTTTAGGTTCTCTGGAGGTGCCCAGATCCTCCTCTCCGGCGTCAGCGTCAACATCCGAAAGAGAAGGCTCGGAACCTAGTTCAGGTTGAGGCAGATCGCGTCCGAGTACTGTCGACACGTAGTTGATCGCCTCTGGGGTATGGTTTTCCGGGCTGACGCCGCGCTTTACTTGGGACATCGCGCTACCGAGAAAAGCGTCCATTGCGTCTTTTAGTAGCGAAAGCGCCACTTCCGCCTTGTCCACCGGCATGCCGACGATCACGCCTCCAGGTATCCATTTGAAGTCGTCTTCTATCTCGGCTCCGAGCATACCGAGTAGGTCATCTCGAACCGGCCCGATAACGGAGACACGGAGCCTTGAGCGGCGTAGCTCGCAAGCGAATAACCGGCCAGCCAATAGGCGGAGACCGTGCTCCGTCTCGCGCAAATACCAAGCATCGCTGCGATCCTCATCGGCCGCCTCGATTGCCCAACCAAGGACCGCAAGCGCCGCGCCCCGTACTTCATCACTCGGAATGGCGATCTGCAGCTTTCTCCGAATCCGCTCCTCAACTCTGGGACGCCTTCTCCACGTGCGGCCAATGGGATCGAAGGGTTCAGGCTCGTTGTTTAGATAGACCTCGTTCCAGATTAGCTCGTACAGCTTGGGGGTGCAGCGAGTCACATATGCGCCCTGTGCGCGGCGTATTGTGTCGTTGTAGATGATAAATGGGAATCGCTTCGGGGTGTCTGTCCGAAGCTCTTCTGTGAGCGCATCGTGGTGCCGAACTATGAACTCGGACAGCGGGACTTGGTTGGGAAAGTCCCGATAATCCGTCAATGGAATCCGATAGTACGAAGGCCGCCCTGCCCACTGGGCAGGATTTGGTGGTGCCTCCGTCCCCTCCTGGAACGGCCCAGCCACCCGGGACCAACCGACAATTACACTGCCATCGAAATGGATAACGAAATCATTTAGCTTTGGCTCTCGCATAAGCGAATACCAATCGCCCCCACCCTCGGCACTCGATGGGCTCCACAAGCACGTGCCGAATTCCCACCCCAGTCCGCCATGGTCGTGGACAGCAGTGTTGGTGTCCTCGATCCAAACCTGAGCGGTAGGTGGTGTTCTGGGAAGCTCAGACATGTTGCGGTTCCTCAGCTTCTTCACTACGGTGAAACCTCGGCTGCGAAGCAATCGAAACGCCCAAGACGCTTCGCCTCCCGAAAATTCGTGTGGGCTGAGTACCCGGCCAAGTACACGGCGCGCAGCGAGGCCGACGACTGCCTTAGGAGGGTATCGCCGGCCGCCTTCAAGAATGTCGTAGAAGATCGACGGACCAAATTCGTGGACCTCCCCTCGTTCCAACGCTGCGATTGCTTCTTGAATGTCCTCGCGCGTGATCTGCGTCCGGAAATCCTCGACCATCGCTTCTCCTTACACATTCGAGTAACATGCTTAGCTTCCCTTCACCTTAGCTTGATGGAATTCCCACGTCTCCACCCCAAGCCAACATCGGCGCAGCTAGCCCCCCCGCGCGGCGGCATAGCTCGTCGACAGGGAAGGCTCTGGCGCACTCTTTTGAACAGAACCTAATCTGCTTGCCGGGGATTGCTTTTCCGCACTCCCAGCACCCTAGGGGGGCTGGGCTGTCCTTGAGCCCGCCTTGCAGCGGCATCGGCCGGCGGCCGCGCGCCGGGCCACGGAAAGCCGGCAGCTGTGTCAGCGGATCGAGCCTCTGCTTCCGTTCTAATTGCTTCGACGGGATCCTCTGCTGCACCACGATCTTACGGTCGTCCGTCAGGACCGCGGTCACGCCGGTCGCCTGGCTGAAGCTCCGCGCGAGCCAGTACGCAATCGGCTCGCACGCCTTTTGCCAGAGAGCCCCACTATGGGCGAGGTGAGAAGTGAGCGGATGTGTTAGGCGAACCTCACCATCCGAAAGCTCGGTAAAGTCGCGGTTTGCGAAGGCGGACGAGGCGAGATACGCGAGCATCCAGTAATCGACGTGGGGACGGGCTGCCTCGATCGCGTCGAGAGCTAGCGATGATCGGCCATCCATGTCGACATGAAACATGCCAATTCCTGGATCAAGCCCCGCGGCGAGCAGGGCGATGGTCATCTCCGATTCCAAAAGCGCGTACAGGTAGTTGAGCAGGGCATTCCCCGGTGTCGTCGCTCGGAACGGTTTCCCGGTCAACAGCGAGGCTCGCGGGCCGAATGTAAGCCAGAGATCGGACCGACCGGGGCGCCATCGGCCGTTAGTCCCAAGACGCTGGGGGTTGCGGCGCGCAAACCTGACAGGTACGTCCTTCCACAACTTCCAATAGATCGATGCGGCGCGAGCTTCGACCGATAGCACCTTGCTCCCATCCGTCTCGCGCCCGATCGCCGCAGCGAGCTTGTCGATCATCGTGCTCGCATCCGCGGATCCCATCAGCCTGGCGATTGCAGCCTGGCCTTTCAATTTGACTCGCAGGATTTCGCGAGTGATGGCCACGGTCGTTTTCGGTATGACGCCGCTGCAAACGAGAGCTTGCGCTCGGCGTAGAGCGGGTCGATCGGGGCCCCGCGGACCGGAAGCGATGATTATGGCTCCATCCCAATCGAGCTGTGAAAACGCCACGCCCGTATCGCGCAACCATCGCAAGGCATCGAAGGTGATGAACCCGCCCGCGTGGCCGCAAACGATAACGTGCCGTAGCCTTCGGGCCGCTTCCGCCCGCGTCAGAGCGAGCGGCCGCGTCTCTTGCGGACCATCGCGAATGACGAGCCGATTGCCATCTACGCGGATTGCCGGGCCGGTGCCGCTTACGACGACCACGCCGTTCTTGACCACGGTGTAATTCGTGTCATCCGCGTGCATGCGCGCGCCTTAGCTTTCCATATTGTTCGGGCCGGAGGCGCCGTGCTTGGTGCGACCGAACAACTGGTCGCGGCAGAGGTCCATCACGTGGACTCCGGCCACAAGATGCTCATCTCGCTCGCGATCGAAGCGAAGGCAGCCGCGCCTTCTTCGCCGAGCGCAGACTTGAAGCCGCGCATGAAGAGGATGATGAGGCCAACGGTCGCGGCACGCACGACTGGCGACGGCCATATCAAACTGGCGAGCTTGATCGGCCGCCAGGGTAATGGGGCACCACTGACGACAATAGCGCCGCGTCTCCAATTCTCGGGGTTGTCGAGAAGGCCCGACAGGAACCGGCATGCGGCCTTTGCCCCTTCCAATTCGTCGGTGGTGGCCTTCGAAAGCGCATTTAGGATCTGTTCATGCATGGACGGGAAGACGTTGAAGAGACCCGGCGGCATTTCCCACTCTTTCGGCAATCCGAAGGCGCGCTTGAAGATCTGAAACGGGTAGGGGTTCGGTTCGTCGAACAGCGGCAATCGGATCCCGAGAACGACGCAAATGAGCATCGTCGTCAGCGAGCGCAGATCGTTCCGACCGAGGCTGCGAAAGATCACTCGCAATGGATTGCCGCGCGGCATATCCGTCGGCTTCCAAATACTAGCGGAGATCTTTGTCTCGATGTCGTCAAGCGTTTTGATTTTCGATGCCAGAGTCCTGAACCGATGGAGCGTGTCGGCAAGGTCGGGGGCGATCCGAACGGGGTAGCCGTCGAGCCACAGACGCCAGCGCCACTCGACAACCTTCTTGAACTCCCGCCTCAATTCTTTCAGGCGATTGATTTTCGGCACTTCGACGTTCGCATACTGGAGCGGCGTGGTGCCGCGCCCGGGCCCGCGCCCGCGGCGCGGTTCTACGGGCCGGATCAACCCTTGCTGGCGCCAGCGCGTCAGGTTACGGCGTGAAATCCCGGTTAGAACAATGAGCGTAGCTTCGTTCAGCTTTTTGGGTTTCCTGGGACGTCGCACAACAACCATCAAGCGCTGCCCGTTCTGCCCAATGAGCCTACTCCTGCCGCCGCGACTGGTCGATTACAAATGACCACCAAAAGTGCACCTGTGTAGATAAAGGATCGGGTACGTTCGGCAGCCGGAGGACCCCCGATGGCTGCCCACTTCCCGCGCTTTTTGACGATCGAAGAGGCCGCGCAGCGCCTTGGCGTTTCGGTCGCTCGTATTTCGATGTGGATCGGTGAGTGCAAGCTGCCCGTCGCAGCGCGATCCGAGTACGCCGGCTTCCTGCTGCGCACGCTGACTGTCGAGACCGTCGGCTGCGACCTCGCCGGCGCACTTCCACCCGAGGCGCGGTGCGAGTCTCTGGTTGAAGCGCCGCGCCGCGCCAGCAGGACGCTCAGCCAATCCGCTGGTGCCGCGTTCGCCGCCAGCGTCGAGCCGAACCACCCACGCGTGGTGCACATGACCTGAAAACATGAGCCCCGGCGCCTGGCAAGCGTCGGGGCTCGAAAATTGCGCAGCGTTGTGAGCGCTGCAAGGAGATGACAGTGACTCGGAAATTTCTAACCAATTTCCAGGTGGCATGCAAGCTCGTGCAGCCGAGTTCGGGCTGCTGGCTCGGGACGCCCCCCGAGCGCACTTGCACGCTTCACCACGCTGGCCGGCGGTGGCCCCGTGCTGATGACGACGGCGCGGTTTGGTCGCTCGCCCGTGCGAGATGCTGCGTATCGCCTTCGCGAGCGGTGCCCCGATCTCGACCTCAAGCTGTCATGGAGCCTGTTCGCCAGCCTTGTGGATTGGGGCGAGCGCTGGCCAGCCGAACAAGACACTTTTGCAGCCGGACTGATCTTGTCGGCAGGTGACGATCCCGCCGTCGAGCGCGCCGTCGGCCGATGCCTCGCCGACTTGGCTAGGCTTGGCCGGCCGCTGCTGTGGGGCGCTATTGGCCAACGAGTACGTTGGCAACCACGGTTCATGTTAACACCGAACGGATGGCCGCCGGAGCTGATTCTACCATACCCCGCCGAGTATGCCCGGCTCGGGGTGGCGGACGACACACCCGAGTTCTGTCCCCGGCTCGACCCGATCCTGTACTCGTCGGAGCCCGATTTCCGGATCGATGACTCGGGTCTGTGGTGGTGGGAAGCACGCCATTTCCGTCGGGTGACGCGCGATGGGAAGACCACCGTTTACATTGGGTGCACACCCGATGACTAAGGGGCGCAATCCCTATCGTCCTGGCACCGCGAGCTACGCGCGACTGCGTAAGGCCATCCTGAAACGGGAAGCCGCTCTCGCCCAAGCGAACGCCACCCGAGCAAAGACGCCGCAAACGCGCCGGCGAGCGAGACGACGGGTATCGGCGGCGCGGCGAGCGCTCCGGGCAATCGAAAAGCGCGGGGATTTCCGTTCCAAGCTAAACGAACAAGATCGCCATACCTTCAAGAGCTTGTCGATCACGCAACAGGATCAGTTCTTGCGGGTAACCGAGGCATATCCGGATCGCGTTCCCGCCGATGTCCCGGATCCTTTTCCCGGCCCACAGCATAGTCCCACTTGGCGGCTGTACTACTCTACCCGTGCCGGCATGCGCCCACGGGCCGCAGCTTAGGAGGATCAGATGATCAATCCTGAAGTTGCTGGCCGCATCGCCGATATGACACAAGCCCGCGGCGTCCAATACGAGCGCACCGTCGAAGCTCGGCGTCAGCGAGAGCGCACACGCAAGCAAGAAGCACGCAGGCTGCAAACAGCCGAGCAGCGCGAGCGCGAACGCAGCCGCAAGCATAGGGCGCGCACGTTACAGACGCCCGAACAGCGCAAACGAGAGCGAGAGCAAAGGCAGTCTCGCAAGACACCGCGGCCGTTCATGGCGATCGATGGGGAAGGCGGCGGAACCGACTACGAGGGACTGCAGAACTATCTGCTTATGGTCGCCGCGAATTCAGAGGAAACCCATGTCTGCCATCGCGATGGCGAGCGTCTAACCACTCGTGACTGCCTTGAATTCCTGCTGTCCCTCCCCGCCGAGCCAATCCTCGTCGGCTACTATTTTGTGGGATACGACGCGAACCAAATCTTGCGCGGAATCATCGGAGCGAACAACGGATCTACAATACGCAGGATATTAGATCCAAAACAGGGTAACTATGGTCCGCTCTCTACATATTGGGGCGATTACGCAATTACGTATCAGCCAGGAAAATATTTTCGGGTCTCTCGGATCGATCCTGTCACCCGAAAGCCAATCGATCGGTCGTGCCGCACTGTTTACGAAGCGTTCGGCTTTTTTCAATCCTCGTTTGTGGGTGCTATTACTAAGTGGAATATCGGCAGCGACGAAGAGCGCGCCATGATCGTTGAGAACAAGAGCCGTCGCGCGGAATTCCTAGAGCTGACTAACGAGATCAGGGAATACTGCACGCTGGAATGCCGCCATCTCGCGATGCTGATGGAGAAGTTTCGCGAAACCTGCACTGAGGTTGGAATTCGGCCGCGGGAATGGAGCGGCGCGGGGGAGCTTGCCGCAGCGCTCTTCAAGAAACACGGCATACCGAAGCGCCCGCTCACGCCAAGAGAGACGGCGGCACATAAAACTTCTGGAGGTCCGCGCCGACCCCGGCGAGATCCACAATTCGAAATCGCTGCAAACAGCGCCTACTACGGGGGGCGCTTTGAGGTATCACGGCTGGGGCTATTAAAGGGACCCATCTACGAATACGATATACACAGTGCTTATCCTTCGGAGATGCGCAATCTGCCCTGTCCATTACATACGCGATGGCAACACAAACCGCGCACAGGCCGATTGCCAGAGGACGGAATATACGTTGCAAAGGTCCGTTTCCACCATCCGGACGGGTTTTGGTGCGGCCTTCCATTCCGAGGCAAGAACGGCGGGCTGTACTGGCCGCGGCAAGGAACGGGCTGGTACTGGTCAACCGAGATCGAGGCGGCGCGCCGATGTCTGCATGCCGAAGTCGCCATTCTGGACCTGTGGGTCGCCCGCCGCAAATGCGATTGTCGGCTGTTTGATTGGGTCGATGAACTTTACGATCTGCGCCGCGGGCTCGGACCCGACGCTCGGGGCGAACCACTGAAGTTTGCGCTCAACAGCCTGTACGGGAAGCTGGCGCAGCGCAGCGGGCGCGCGCCTTACCACGACGCCGTATCGGCGGGGCTGATCACCGCGGCGACCCGGGCGCGGCTTATTGAGGCGCTGGCACAAGATCCCGAGGCCGTTTTCATGCTGGCGACCGACGCCGTTTACAGCGCGCGCCCACTGTCGCTCGATATAGGAGACGGGCTCGGGCAATGGGACGCCAAGGTTTGGCCCGATCTGTTCGTTGTGCAGCCTGGCGTCTACTGGTCCCCTTCCAAGCAGGAGGAATCGCTCAAATCGCGTGGTGCGCCACGTTCCGTCATCGGAGACGCCGCGCCACGCTTTGTTGCGGCCTGGAGCGAATTGTATGAACGCCTTTGTCAGGCGGAGTTCAGGGAACGCCGGCTCGAAGAGCGGTTATTTTCTACCGTTCCGGTCGCAGTGCGCGTGTTCTATGGGTGTCGGCTTGCCTTGCATCGTAACAAGCCTTGGCTGGCCGGGAAATGGGAAGATGTAGAGCGACAGGAGAGCTTTGAATGGAGGACAAAGCGCGATCCGAACCACATCACCGTCAGCAACGAGGGGTATATCGTCACCTTTCCCCGTGCGCAGCCCGTCTCAGCTGAGAGCGAAGGCAAACTACCGGCAGATTTCGATAGACGCATTGAAATCTTGGACGAAAACGGCGGCGCTGTGGAGATCGACGAAGATATGCTGCTTGAAGCCATGCCTGATTTCATCCCGTTCCTGCCGCAGGAATGAGCTCTAAGGGGCGTGGTAGCGCTACAAGCTCCGCTGCGGGATGGAACCCGGCCGGCCGTCGATCTAACCCGTGCCGAGCGGCATAGCGTGGGGAAGGAACATCGCCGGGCCCATGCTTGGACCGCCGATTTCCACCCTTCTGCGACATCCGCCCCTTTCCGCTCACGGTCCGATAAGCTGGTGTGCGACGTTGTCGGAAATGAGCCCTGGAGCTGTGGGTAGAGAGCCTGTAGGTTGCTGATCCTCAATTTGTTCGACAACTTGACATCATCCAAGCGCTTGGCAGTGCTGCTGACGGGCTCAATGGTTGGCGGTCGCGAAAGCGCGGTCCAACCCCAGATGACCACCAGCCCCAATCGCAGCTACATCCCAGAAATCGACCAGCTCCGCGGCTTCGCCACCTTGCTGGTTCTGGCCTATCAAGGACTTTACCTGTTTGGCGGCCCACTGGCGCACAGGGATCGGGCTGTTCCTGGTGCTATCGGGCGACGTGCTGTCGTCTGGCACCACTGGTGGCAGGGCTATCGCATTTGGCTCTGGATGGGCTGAGTCACTGGTGGCCGTTCCGATTGCGCTTGGGCTCGGCCTGCTGCTACTCCACACGGTCGAGAAGCCGCTCCTGGCGCTACGTCCGCGCTATGTGGCACCATAGTTGTCGGAGGGACTTGCATGGAGTTCGCGTCAAAGCTTCAGAAGGTGAAGGGACGGACTTGGTTCTACGAATTCGATCTACCTGACGGCACCCGCACCGGGACCAACGTGCCGGCGGACGTGCTTCCCATCCACGTCTCCCGTCGCGTCAAGCTGGCTCAGATTGTCGCCGAGCAGGTGGAGCGCCCCGAGACATTGACGGCGGCCGACTTCGGCTCGCACGAGGGATACTACACCGTGGAGTTGGCCCGCCACTTCCGGAGTGTGCGCGGCTATGAGTGGAGGGACACCAGCCTCGATGCTGCCCGCCTCGTCACTGACGTGCTGGGCGTCACGAACGTCGAATACATACAGGCCGACCTGCAAACGATGCCGTTCGACCCGGAGCAGGTGTTCGACTTCGTGTTGTTGTATGGGCTCATCTATCATCTCGAAGACCCTATCCATACCCTTCGACTCGCCGGCCAGATGTGTCGTAAGCATCTGCTGATCGAGACGCAGGTTTTCCCTTACGACGTCTCGGGCCGGCTCGAGGATGGGCATTACGAGAACATGCGCCCGATCGAGGGGGTATTCGGCCTGACTCCCGACTACTCCCACCACCGCGAGGGCGGCTCGACCGACATCGCTCTGGTGCCATCGCTGAACGCGTTGCTTTTCCTGCTGCGCAACTTCGGGTTTGGCACTGTCCAGGTGCTGCCGGCGCCCCCGGACGACTACGAGCAGTTCCGGCGCGGGCAGCGGGTGGTGGTCTATGCGCGCAAGGCGTGAGAGTGGGCCGACGTCCACAGATGTTCTCGAACTCGTAGCCTCCCGTAGGTCCGCCGCGTCGGCCAGCCGTCATTGGATCCGGGCGGTGTGATGGGTGGCGACAATGTGGCATTCGCTCGCATCGGCTTGCCGGCGCCAGTGCCATAGCGGTGGCGGTGGTGGCGATTGCGGGCGTCGCTGACGTTGGTTCTGGTTGTGTGGCGCGAGCTGCCCTTCCGAGACTAGCGCCGCCCAGAGGATCTGACGATCGCTGAATGTAGTCCCTCCACAGACAGAACAAGTAAGTTCGCTCGTCAGTCGCGCAACTCCTTCAGATGCTCACGGAGGATGCACCGGTGGAGGCGGCGAGCGTTCCGGCATAGAAACTGGCCCTTCCTAGCAGCTTTGCCATCTGCTATCGTAGCCGCCGTTCCGCGGCTTTGTCAGGGAGATGTCGGTTGAGCGACGTCCAAAAAAAGTATGTCTTTTACATTGATGTATTCTCGTATTGCAATTTGCGTTGCCCGACATGCGTTGTCGGGAACAAGTGCGGCGACATAAAAGCTTGGCCGCGCGCCCTGATGGAACCAGAATTACTGGGTAGAATTCTCGATAAGGCGCTGTCCGAATGCGAAGTCCAACAGGTCGGCCTCTACAACTGGACCGAACCGCTGTTGCACCCCAACCTGCCCGAGCTTATCCGCGAGATAAAGTCTCGTGATGTGTTTTGCGCGCTAAGCTCGAACCTCAATGTATTGCGTGACCCAATAGCGCTTCTCGCGGAGAACCCCGACTGGCTGCGTGTTTCCCTGTCCGGATATACCCAGGCCGTCTACGAGATCGGCCATCGCGAGGGCAACATCGAGGATGTGAAGCAGAATATGCGGCGCCTGGCCGAAGCCAGAACGGCGACGTCCGCGAGGACACGACTTCAGGTGTACTACCACCGCTATCTTCACAACGTTGCCGAAATCGCTCCGATGCAGAAGTTTGCGACGTCGCTGGGGTTCGAGTTCGACACCTGCCTGGCGCAGTTCTTTCCGGTTGAAAAGATCATCGACTTTTCAGAGGGTCGCGTGACGCCCGAGGATCAAAAAATCCTCGCAGGTTTCGCTTTGCCGCTGGACCGCGCCTTGGCAGTTACCTCGCGGGAGCAAAGATCACAACGCTGTTCGCTGCTCGAGGAAATCGTTACCCTGGATGTAAAGGGTAACGTGATGCTTTGCTGCGGCTCGTCGATGCAGAGCAGCAACGTCATAGCTAATTTCCTTGAGCTCCCGCTGGAAGAAGTGCAGAGGCGGCGCGGACAGAAAAAGCTGTGTCGATCCTGCATGAAATTAGGGATCCCTGACTATTTCGCCGCAACGTCTCCGCTGTTGGAGCAGATCGCTGCGGAGACGATAGCGGTGGCGCAGCTCGTTTAACAATGAGCCTCTCCTTCCGCGGCGCGCGGTCCGCGTTCCAATCCAGTGGCAGCAATCCCAGGCTAGCCTGTGAATGGCCAGTCTACGCGACCAGCGAGACTGCGGCGCCGCGTCGCATGGGAAGCGGCGCTCACTTACGCCAGACGCAAAGCCTTGTTCACCCTCTTGGCGTCGCGGGAGAGGACGACCTCGACACAGCCGGGCCTTGGAGAAGGGAAGGGGCGGACGCGGCTCATAGTGCGGACGCTTCTCGAGGGACCAGCGTCGCAAGACTCAACCTATGGATGCGGACGGGGACGGGCGCGCTCCCGGCCCGCGCCGCCAGCCACCAGGCCACGCGGCTTCCAAGCCCTTGAGAGACCCCCCCCCGGGTAGCGGCGGCAGCCTTACAGCCGTCTACGGGGCTCCTGGCGGCCCTGGCGTGGGTAGGCCGGGACCGGGCCGCCCCGTACCGCCCGGCCTATAGGGACAGCAGGACCGGGTTCGGCGGATCGCGATGGTCCCGATAAGCCATGCGGCGGCTGACCGTTGTGGCGAGCGATCGGCAGTTTGCGTGCGCGGCGACATGCAATGGGGACGCAGGCGGCGCGGGCGACTTGGTGGCGGTCCCGCGCAGAACCGCGAGACCGGCGTTGCCGACTGAGCGCGTCGCTTGGCTGGCCCCGGTGCCATAGCGGTGGTGATCGCGGGCGCGGCTACTCTCATTTCGATTTGGTTGCGGTCCCGAATGCGGTTTTGGCCGGTTGAGCCGACTTCGCCCACGCTCAACCTATGGATGCGGACGGACGACGTGCTCCCTGGGGGGCCCCGAAGAACCTCATCCAGCAAGCGACGCATCTGGCTTGCCGCCTGCCGCAGCTCCCTAGCGATTGTTTCCGCATTGAGCGGGCTCCACTCGTGCGTAGGCAGCCGGATTTTCCGCGCGAATGGCAGCTCCGCCAGCGCCAGTCCTGCCTCATCCTCGATAAACAGGCAGTGCAGGTCGAGACCGAGTAATCGGGCGAACTCGACCGCTGCCCGCAAGGTCTCCGCATCCGCTGCGCCATGACAAACTTCGAGGATCAGCCGGCAATTCACCGAACTGGCCGTCGTGCTGTCACGTCCGCCTCTGACTTCCCGCCACCTGCCTCCTTGCGCGCCTTGGCAAACTGCTTCAGCCGTTCTTCCACCAACCGGTTCACCGAGCTTGCCGGGTAGCTTCCATCGCCGCCCCGCTCGCCGGCCGGCTGGCCCGTCAGTAGCGCAATGCCCTGGTCGATCGTCTGCACCGGATAGATCGCGAAGCGGCCCGCGGCGCAGGCATCAACCACGTCCGAACGCAGCATCAGGTGCTGCACGTTCGCTACCGGGATCAGCACGCCCTGCGAGCCGGTCAGCCCGCTACCGGCACAGACATCGAAGAAACCCTCGATCTTCTCGTTCACCCCGCCGATCGCCTGCACCATGCCGTGTTGATTGACCGAGCCTGTCACCGCCAGGTCCTGGCGCAGCGGCATCTCCGCGAGCGCCGATAGCAAGGCACTCAGCTCGGCCGAGGAGGCGCTGTCGCCTTCCACACCGCCATAGGACTGCTCGAATACCAGGCTGGCGTAAAGTGACATCGGCGCATCCAGGGCGATCGGCCGCATCGCCCAATCTCGTGACGTGGTTCACTGACACTCGCTGGTGCACCCACGCGCGTGATCGGATTCCTGGACCGGAGCGAGGATGGTGTCTGCTGCCGCCGTTGGCCGGAATGTGGTGCAGCCCTTCAGACCCTTGTCGTAGGCGAGCCAATAGAGAGGTGCAAAGTCGGCGAAGCCGGTTTTCACCGGTACGTTGATCGTCTTGGAGATCGAGTTGTCGACGAAGGGCTGCAATGCAGCCCGCATGTCGAGATGCCCTTCAATCGGCAACGCCGCAGCTGTCACCAGCGCATCTGGCGTGCCGTCGGCGCGACTTGCCTGCTCGCGCCAGAGTCGCACAGCATAATCAATGAGGCTAAAGCGTTTCGGCTCACCGTCCGCATTCAGCACAATGCGCCGATACTCGGGCGCGAACACCGGCTCGACCCCGCTTGAGACGTTGCCCGCCAGCAGGCTGATCGTCCCAGTTGGCGCGATGGCAAGCAGGTGGCTGTTGCGGATGCCGTGACGCGCGATGCCGTCGCGAATATCCCCCGGCAGCCCACGGACAAACGGCGCCTCGAGATAGCGCTCGCGCACGAACTCCGGGAAGCAGCCCTTCTCCTCGGCGATGGATTGCCGATAGCCCATTGCAGATCATGCGCATTGTTTCGCCGGCGAAGGCAAGCGAGGCGTCGCTGCCGTAACGGAGGTCGAGCATGATCAGCGCATCCGCCAACCCGGTGATGCCAAGACCGATTCGTCGTGCCGAGCATACCGCAACCTGTTGCTGCGGCAAAGGGAAGCGCGACACATCGATTACATCGTCAAGCAGCCGCACCGCGGTCGATGCGATGGCCACCAGCCGATCGGTGTCAAGGCGGGCTTGTGGTGTGAATGGATCGCGGATCAGCCGCGTGAGGTTGATTGCGCCCAGATCGCAGGCGCTATAGGGTGGCAGCGGCACTTCGCCGCACGGGTTCGTCGCGGTGATCCGCTCGCAGTACCCAAGATTGTTCAGCCGATTGATCCGGTCGATGAACAGCACTCCCGGCTCGCCGCTGTCGTAACTGGCATGTGGCAGCTTCCCCCACAAAGTGCGCGCCGGGATTTGTCGCAGGATGCGACATGGCACGGCAGATGCCTCGCCAGGCCAGTCGCGCATGACCGTCTCGCCGTCATCGCCGAGGTGGCTCTGCGGAAACACCAAGGGCCAGGTGTCCTCCCGTTCAACAGTCCGCATGAAGGCATCGGTCACCTGCACCGACAGGTTGAAATGTCGGAGCCGACCCGTATGGCGCTTCGCTTCGATGAATGTCTCGATACCGGGGTGATCGCGGCGGAGCGTCGCCATCATTGCGCCGCGTCGTGCCCCGTGGACTGGATCGTGGCACACATCGCATCCCACACATCCATGAACGACACCGGCCCCGAGGCGATCGCACCGGTTGTGCGGACCTGTGCGCCGCTTGGGCGGAGCGTCGAAAAGTCATAACCGACCCCGCCACCGCGCTGCATCGTCACCGCGCCTTCCTACAACGCGCGGAAGATGCCTGGGATCGAATTTTTGATTCGTCCCTATGACGAAGCAGTTGAACAGAGTCACATCGCGCTCTGTACCCGCACCAGCCTGGATGCGTCCCCCCGGCAGGAACTGGAAGTCCAGCAAAATGTCGAGGAAGCGCTGTTCCCTGCCGTTTCGACTTGAGCCAATGCGCGTGGAATGCGCCGCCAGGTCGCTACGACCGACGCCTCAGCCGCGCTGATGCGGTAGCGCGTCTCCCAGACATGACGCGCAATCGGCGTATCGAGGCCGTCGTCAGCTGCCATCATGACATGCCGAGATGGCGCGTGCGATGGCGTCGCTGACATCGAGGACCGTCAGGCGTCTGGCCGCTGTCTCAGCCGCAACGCGGAAGGGCGGAACCGTGTTGGCGACCGTGATGCCGTCGAGCGCCGATGTGGCGAACAGTTCCGTCGCCCCGCCAACGAACAGTCCATGAGCAGCGGCAGCGAACACCCGTGTCGCGCCCGCCGCGCGGCACGCCGTCGCGGCCCGGACCAGTGTGGCACCGGGTACTAATCAGATCATCGATGATGACCGCGACCTTGCCGCGCACGTCACCAGCCAGCAGCTCCCCGCTTACCACGCCACCACTGCGATACTTCTCCATGTACGCGCTGCCCACATCCTGTCGGGTCAGATGTTCCATCGCCTGGCGGAATTGCTCCGCCCGCTTGGCACCGCCCGCATCGGGTGAAACGGAAACCACCCGCTCGTCGCGCAGCAATGGTGCGAAATGCGCCGCCATAAGCGGGCCACTCTCAATGTGCCAGGTCGGGCAACGAAACGCGTTCTCGAACGCCGCGACGTTGTGCACTTCCAGCGTGATCACGCGATCGGCTCCTACCGCCTCGAACATCGCCGCGACATAGCGGGTGGTGATCGGGTCGTTCGGCTTGGTCCGGCGGTCCTTGCGCGCGTAGCATAGATAGGGCGTGACGGCAGTCACGCACGCCGCGCCAGCGTCCTTCAACGCACCACAGAAAAACAGCAGCCGGCAGAGCTTGTCATTCGCGCTCTCGCCAGCATCCCCATGCAGGGAATGCAACACGAACGCATCGTACCCGCGCACGTCCTGGAGCGGTCGTGTCTTGTGCTCGCCATCCTCGAACCCCCGCTCCTCATGGGGACCGAGCGGTACTTCGAGCCGACCGGCCACACGCTCTGCAAGTTCGCGGCTGCCTTGCAAGCCGAACAAGGTTAGAGGAGGGTGGCTCATCGGTCTCTCCCGTCAGATTTTGGCAGGCACCAGGAAGGCCCGTGCTTCATCGAGCAGCGCGATCACTTCTTCGTCCCGCAACTGAGGAAACGCGGCATAGAACTGGCCGACGGCGAAGAAGTCCTTTGGAGTGTCCAGGCATACGACCTCGTCCACTTCTCGCCGCAGTCGCTTGAGCGTCTGGCGCGGGGCAACCGGGACGGCAAGCACGAGGCGGGCCGGGTTCCGTCGCCGCGTGGCACGCAACGCGGCGAGCATTGTGGCCCCAGTAGCGATACCATCATCGACCACAATGGCTGTCCGTCCGTCGACGCCTACGGGTTGATCATCACCAAAATAGACGCCGCGCCGGCGTTCGATTTCCTGCAATGCAGCGGCTTTTGCCCTCTCAAGATACTCAGACGAGATGTCCAGGGTGGCGACAAGGGCAGGATCCGTCACGAGCTGAGGATCTTTGCCGTCGGCGATCGCTCCGATCGCGAGTTCCTCCTGGTGCGGGGCACCGATCTTGCGCACCAGCACGAGGTCCAGCGGGGCCTCCAATGTGCGAGCAATCTCGAACCCGACTGGAACGCCGCCACGCGGCAGCGCCAGGACGACCGGCCGCTTGTCCTTCAGCGGCAGCAGTCGCTCGGCGAGCCGTCGTCCCGCCTCATGCCGGTCGATGAATTGCATGCCTTCTCTCCGCAGTCGGTGTGGTCAGATGGCGCAGGAACCAGGCACGCCCCAGAGCAACTACTGCCTCAAGGGTACCAGGCTCCTCGAACAGGTGGGTCGCACCGGGCACCACTTCTAACTGGCGCTCACAGTGCAGTTGCCGATATGCCGTGCGGTTAAGGGCCAAGATATCCGGATCGTTGCCACCGACAATCAACAGCGTGGCTGCAGTGACCTTCGTCAGGGCGCCGCCAGCCAGGTCGGGTCGTCCGCCACGGCTGACGATGGCACGCACATCGGTGCGCCCGGCGGCGGCGACGAGCGCGGCAGCCGCTCCAGTGCTGGCGCCGAAAAAGCCGAGCGGCAGGCTTTGCACGGCCGTACTGTCGCCGACCCAGCTTGCCGCCTGATCGAGGCGTTCGGCGAGAAGCGCGATATCGAACACATTGGCTCGATGCGCCGCCTCGTCCTCGGTCAGCAGGTCGAACAGCAGGGTGGCAAGCCCGGCGCGCTGCAGCGCCTCGGCGACGAACCTGTTGCGCGGGCTGAGGCGGCTACTGCGGCTCCCGTGCGCGAACAGCACGATGCCAACTGAGCCGGTAGGCAGGCCCAACAGCCCTTGCCTGCCGTGCGGCGGAAGCGTCACGGACACCGCCCGGAATTCGGCGTCTGTCATCGCCAGCTTCCCTCCAGCGCTGCCATCGGACGTTTATCCCCGCGGCGGCGCATTGATCGAGGTCAAGTTGGGCTCGCGGTGTACGCCTCATCCTGCATGGTTGCCCCCGTCACCACCGCCGCAGCCCGTGCCAGGGCCACCAAACTTCCTTGGCTGACATCAAGGGTCCGCCAGAGCCGCGGATCCAGACCGGCTGGCAATGAACCACGCCAGAACGCAAGCAAACGAACACCCAGGCGTGCCGCTAGCTCAACGGCGGCGGTCTCCGCCGCCCGCGTCGCCAATTCGCCCTCCACCATCACCGAGCATTCGGCTGTCAACACACGAGACATCTCCCGCCACACCGCTTCGTCGGACAGGGCGTGATGGAACACGCGTGCGCAGGCGCCGGAGGGGTGAGCGCGGCGATCGCGTCCGCCAGTTCAGCCCTACCCTCTTCCTCATCGCCGCCCAGCACGATCAGTTGTGGGCGCGTTGGAGCGAGGAACTCCATGCCGGCATCGATATGCCGCCGCGCCTGGGCCAGCAGCCGGGCTGCCTCTCTGGGGTTGGCCCGGCGGCGCGCGCTGCCGGCTAACGCATAGCTTCGCGTGGCAGCGCGCAAGGCGAGGAACAACGGCAAGGTCCGCAGGCCTTCCGCCTCCGGGAGGAGGTCCAGATAGGCGTTGAAGACTACGTTGCCGAGATCGCCGCGGCCGCGTAACTGCAGATCCATCAGCAGAAAGGCGAGGTCGTACAGCACGTCGATGCACCCGATCTCGTCGCTGAACTCGATGCAGTCGAACAGCGTCGGGCGACCGCCATAGAGGCAGATATTCGCAAGCCGCAGGTCACCATGACCGCGACGAACCTTGCCGTCGGCGCGCCGTTGGTCAAGCAGCCCGACCAGGCCATTGAGTGTCCTGCGAGAGCAACTGCTCAGCGTGCCAACGGCGGCACCGTCGAGTTCCGCGGCAACCTTGGCCAGTTCGCGATCATTGTCGGCAATAACGGATCGTATCGCATCGCTCCCGCCGCATGACGGCGTTGGCTCTGCTGTCACGTGCAAACGCCCGACAGCCTCACCGAGGGCGTGCATCAATTCTGGTGTCAATCGGCCGCTGTCCGCCATGTGGTCGAACAAATCGGTCTGCGCGAACCGGCGCATGACAACCACGTAGTCGAGGGCGGTGCCCGGACCATCGAACGCAAGCGCGCCACGCTCATCGCGATTGATCGACCGCACGCCAAGGTAAAGCTCGGGCGCAGTGCGGCGGTTCAGCACGAGCTCCGCCTGGCATGCCGACAGGCGCGACGCCTGGGTCGTGTAGTCGAGCGAGGCATAGCGGATCGCGCGCTTCAGCTTGTAGGCGCGGTCGGCCTCCAGAAACACGATTGAACAGTGAGTCTTGATCCGTTCGACCTTAGTTTCGGAAAGCCCGTAGCTCTCGGGGCGCGACAGGAAGTCGATCACCGCGTCCTGGTCATCGATGGCAAAATGCGCTCCTGTCATGACCCGCGGATCGACGCTGTCCGGTCCAACCGGGAGGCAAGCTGGCGGATGCCCGGGCTGATCTCTACCGGGACAGCAAATGGGTCCAACCTCCGCAGCGGCTCCGGCAATCGTGCCAACGAAGCCGCGGCGTGCGTGCGCGCCTCGGTGAGGCTGGGCAGATCGCCGACCCGTTTGCCTTTGCGCATGGCGGCCCGCAGCAGCGGTTCGCCGTCCACCGGCTCGTCGATTAGGGCCACCACGTCGCCGGCAATGGTCCCATCTGCATTGTAGCGCCGATAAACCTGCTTGCGGCCCGGCCACGTCGCCTTGCCCTCGCTCCGCTTGCGCCGCGGACGGCCGGCGTATTCCTGCAGCTTGTAGGCACAATCGAGTGCCGGCGCATCGGACGACGTGGTCAGGCTGGTGCCGACACCGAAGCCGTCGATCGGCGCGCCGCTGCGGCACAGTTCCTGCAGGCTATATTCGTCTAGCCCGCCGCTGGCGAAGATATGGACCCCCTGCAATCCCGCGGCGTCGAGAATGGCCCGCACCGCCCGTGCGTGCGACGCGAGGTCCCCGCTGTCCAGCCGCACTGCACTGATCGTGATGCCCTCCGCAGCGAGGCGCGGCGCCAGTCCGGCGACGATGGTTGCACCACGTTCGGTGTCATACGTGTCGATCAGCAGCGTCAGGTCTTTCGGGCGAACCCGGGCGAAGCGCTCGAAGGCCGTTGCCTCGTCGTCATGCGCCTGCACGAAGGAGTGCGCCATGGTGCCGGCCACCGGAACGGCGAAATCACGGTGTGCCTGCACCGTTGCGGTACCCGAAAAGCCGGCCAGATAGCTCGCGCGCGCCGCCAACAGCCCGGCTTCCGCGCCATGTGCACGCCGCAGTCCGAAATCTACCAGTTGCTTCCTGGGTGCCGCGAGCACCATGCGGGCTGCCTTAGAGGCGATGATCGTCTGAAAATGAACCAGGTTGATCAGCCGGGTCTCGACCAGTTGGGCCTGAGGCAGCGGTGCGACGATACGCAGCACCGGTTCGTCGGGGAAGAAGGGAGTGCCCTCCGGCATCGCATCGACATCACCGGTGAAGCGCAGGTCCGCCAGGCCTTCGATAAAGGCCGGAGAGAACATGCCTGATGCGCCCAGCCAGGCCAGCTCATCTGGCGTAAACCGCATCGTCTCCAGGAAGTCCACGGCCTGCTCGAGGCCGGCGGCCATCAGGAAGCCACGCCGGGGTGGCAGCTTGCGTACGAACAGCTCGAACACTGCCGTCTCCGCCATGCCGTGGCCTGCGTAGGCCTCAAGCATTGAGAGCTCGTAGAGATCGGTCAGCAGCAGGCTCGGTTCGTGCATCCGCGCAGGATGCGCGACATGCCCCTTCGTTCCTTGATCTCGGTCAACCATGTCGTTCTCCCTTCCGGGTTGATGCAGATCAAGGCAATCGGCTCCGTCGGGCGCAGCTTCGCCCACCGAGAGGAAGTCCGCGACGACCATCCCATGCCAGTCGTCAACGCCGGGATCGCCAGTCAGCGATCTGCTCGACCTCGAGGGCGCCAACCCGTTCCGCGTGCGCGCCTATCGCCGGGCGGCGCGGCTGGTCGGTGAGCTGCCGCGCAATGTCGCCGACATGCTGGCCGAGGGTGAAGACCTCGACGAACTGCCCGGCATCGGCAAGGATCTTGTGGACAAGATCGTCACCATTGCGCGTGGCGGGCGTTTGCCGATGCTCGACCAACTGGCGCGGAAGGTGCCGGCCGGGATCACAGCCCAGCACGCACTGCCGCGCCTCGGCCCCAAGCGGGTGCACCTGCCGTACGATAAGCTCGGGATCGATTCGATCGACAAGCTCCAAGCAGCCGTCGGGGCTGGTAAGCTGCGCACGCTGCCGGAAATCGGCGCAGCCATCGAGGCGAAGCTGCTGCGCGCCATCGCGGAAGGCCGGAGCGCCGCAACGCACCAAGCTGGCGATCGTCGAACAGATCGTCGTTCCCCTGGCTCGACAAACTTAGAGTCAGGGGTCTGCTATGCGAAAGACTTCGCCGTGGTTGCGAACAGTTTGCAGAGATGAACGATCTGTGCATGCTCGATTTCGATGGACAGCACGCTTACCAGCTTCCGCGTCGAAGAGTTGGTCAGCCCGTACTGATGAAGGATGATAGAAGGCGTCAGGCATCCCCAATGGGCATTGTGTGATCTTTGACGCCTCGTACGCCCGGCGTCGCTTCGGCCGCCGTGCGCAGTGCGATCTGATCCGCGGCCGTGCTCGCCAGTCCCCAGAGGTGGACGATGCCTCCCAGCACGACGACACTGGTTGCAGGTTCGAGAGGCCGCGGAAGCCTGCGAAGCTCGGCCAGCACCTCATCACGGATCCGCCGGTCGTCGGCTGTCAGCAGGGCGACCTGATCGGCCATACAGGCAAGGACCTGGATCAGATTGCTGCGGCTGACGATGCCGACCAGTGTGCCATCTTCGATCACAGGGACCCGCTTTATCCGGTGCATTTCGAACAGGGTCACGATGGAAGCGATCGAAGTATCCGGTGTAACGTGAATAACGTGGCGCGTCATAACCGCATCCGCGGTGGCACCGTGAGCCTGAACATACTCAATCGCGTATCGCCTGTCCGAGACGAACAGCTCGAGCCAGAGGCTCCGGTCTCGTTCCGTTCCAAGCTCGCTTCGCCGCAGAAGGTCGCCTTCAGTGAGAATACCAACGACCTTGTTCTTCATATCGACGACTGGTACGCCGCTGATGCGATGCTCGGCCAGTACGCGGGCGACAGCCAAGATGGAGACCTCGGTTCCCACGGTCACGACATTTGTTGTCATGATATCGCGCGCTTGCACCGGCTGGCCCTCCGACGTGGTTCGGTAATTCGCTTGCCGTCCCCGGACAGGATCAAGCTGCCCAGCCTTCGAGTCAACAGATTGCAGCCGCGCTGGGGATCGACATTGACTTATGTCAACGCTATCGGGCAGCAGATATCTGATTTATGGGGAGGTAGTGACCCCGCCTCGCGCGGGAACCATAGGTTGCTGGTAGTAGGGGGCAGAATAGCTCATGGATGCGTCTGCGATCATGACCCGTGCAGTGGTAACTGTCACACCGGACACTGCCGTATCAGAAATGGCAAAAATCATGGTTGATAAGCGGATCAGCACGGTTCCGGTCGTCGATGACGGTGCCGTCGTCGGTATCATTACCGAGGGTGATCTGCTGGGCCGCGCTGAAATAGGCACCGAGCACCGCCGGTCCCGTTGGCTGGAGCTGGTGTTATCGAACCTGACTCTGGCGAGGGATTATGTCAGGGAGCATGGCCGTAAAGCGAGCGATGTGATGACCCGAAATGTGATTACCGTGGATCCGGCGACCCTGATCGTGGAGATCGCCAATATTCTGGAGTCGCACCACATCAAGCGCGTACCCGTGGTTGCGAATGGTGCGCTTGTCGGCATCGTCAGCCGGGCCAATCTGATCCAGGCGCTGGCCAGTAGCGAAAGCCATCGGTTGTCCACCGGCACACCGCAAGATCGCGGAACTTCGTCGTCTTTGATGGCGAAGTGCATCTATGGGGATACATCCAATCGGAGGCAGCCCGTCGGGCTATGGTCGTCATGGCCGAGAACATCCCCGGTGTGCGGCGCGTGCACGACAACATGGATTATCCGCCGATACCTATTGGCTGCTAATTAGGTCTGGCCCACAACGCGCCCGAATCGGTGGAGGCGACGGCCAACAAGTTCCGCTTCCGGACAGTACTCGCCAATAGCGGCCTACTGACGCCCTCGTTCTCCCTGCTGACCGTCGACGCCGACCCTGAAAGGGCAGCACGCGAAGCTACCTATCCCTGCGTCCTGAAGCCGCTCATGCTGTCGGCGAGTCGTGGCGTCATCCGAGCTGACAATCCGGACCAATTCGTCACCGCCTTCCACCGCATCACGCGAATTCTGGAGCAGCCCGACGTTGTGACCTTGGGGGACACCGCCAAGTATATCCTCGTCGAAGGATATGTTGCAGGCCGGGAGGTGGCGCTGGAGGGGCTTCTCGACGGGGGCCGACTTAAGGTCCTCGCCCTCTTCGATAAACCCGATCCTCTGGAAGGACCGTTCTTCGAGGAGACCATTTACGTGACCCCGTCGCGGTTGCCCGAATCTTGGCAGACGGTGACGGTGACATCCACCCGCATGTCGAGGGCCGATCCGAGCGCACTGGTGAATGTGCCCCACAACGGCAGTACACGTGCCGGGTCCCATGCAGCCGCGACGCGGATCAGGTTGCGGCACCAATGATGCTGTTGGTCGGGCCGAAATCGACCCAACCCGCTCCAGGCAGATAGACCTGCGGCCAGGCATGGGTCGCTCCGCCACCTACGACGGTGGTATCGGCTGTCAACCTCGCAGCGTTGGTGCGAGATATGCCTCATTCCGACTCGGCTTCGATGCTCTGAAAGTGGGGCTGGAGCAGATCTGACCCGGCCCTCCGGTGACCTACGCTAAATCGCTTCACGCTACTCGCTGCGAGAGCAGCCTCGGGACCGCCCGCCACCGCCGGTGATGTGCCGGGATATGTATACCTTCTCCGACGAAGCGCAGCCGCGCTTACCGTTTCGGCGCACGCCAAACCTTCTCCGCCACCGATGTGCGCTGCGGCCCGGGAACGCGCACTCCGCCGATGGCTGGCGCGATGTGCTGGAGCCGGTGGTGACGCGATACCGGCACCGGATGAAGCGCCGCTAATTCCGGGGCGACGCCGCCTTCGCCAACCCCGAGGTCTACGAGTGCCTGGAAGCTGAGGGCTACAAATACACCATCCGTCTGCCCGCCAATTCGATGTTGCAGGAACGCATCGGTTGGCTGCTGACACGCCCGGTCGGTCGCCCCGCGAATGAAGTGCGGCGATACCACACCAGCTTCAGTTACGAGGCCGGTTCATGGAACAAAGCTCGCCGTGTCGTGGCGAAGGTGGAGTGGCATCCCGGCGAACTGTATCCGCGCGTCGGCTTTATCGTGACCAACATGACGCGTCCGGCCGAGCGAGTGGTGATGTTCTACAACCAGCGCGGCACCGCAGAACAGTGGATCAAGGAAGGCAAGAACGCCGTCACCTGGACGTGCTTGTCCTGCCAAAGCTTCAAGGCGAATGCCGTGCGGCTGCAATTGCACGCGCTCGCCTACAACCTGGCCAACTTCCTGCGCACCCTGGCGCTGCCGCGGGCAGATTGCGCAGTGGTCGATGAGCACGCTGCGCCAGCGGCTGGTGAAGATCGGCGCGAAGATCGTCCGGCATGGTCGGTCGATCACCTTCCAGATGGCCGAAGTCATGGTGCCGCGCGCGTTGTTCGAGAAAATCCTGGCCGCCATAGCCGCGCTCCGTCCCTTGCCGCCCGCCAGATGTTGAGGATCAGCGCCAGACTTGGCCTATCTGGTGTCGGGGGGCGTGCGTCCCGATGCAGGCTTGTGGGCTCAGATTCTCGCTCTCAGAGCGATCGTCGGCCAGTCGCCAGGGCTTCAGCCGCCTTCTCGGTGATTTCACCGTTGCTGAAGGCCCGGTTCGGTGGATATTCTGCCGTCGTGGCGGGCGAATTGGCCGTTCATCCGGGGAATGCCGGTTAAGGACCTGTCCAGTTTTCGGGGACCACCTCATCCCACGATGGGCAGCGCGTCTCGTCAGCACGTCACGGATTTGGGAGGTTAAGATGAGTAGTACGGATGAAAGAGCTGCTGAAAGAGCTGCCAGGGATGCCGAGAGAACGCGGTTAGATGAAAAAAGGCTTCGCCGTGAAGCGACGGTCAGAAGGATAAAGGACATCGTTTGGTCCGCTTTGATCGCGAGTGTGATTACAATAATCGTCCTAACCTCGCTCGGCTGGCTGACGACCCAAGCGGTTGTCGAGCAGGCACGAGAGCAGGGTGCACAAGGGCTCGTTGCATTACGGGCAAGCATATGCACAATAAGGTTTCAGCAGAGACTAGATGCGAGCGCCAAGATCGCGGAGTTTAAGGCCCTGTCATATGGCGACAAAGACACTGCCATTAAAAAGTTTGTAACGGACGAAAAATTGGCGACCATGCCAGGAGAAGCCGCTCCTGCACCAGGCGCGATCGATAAATGCGCCGAGGCGATAGGCGACTTATCCTGATGATGGCGATCGCTTGGTAAGGATGAGCCCCACTCTGTGCATCGATGCTGGGTCGGTGCCCAACGCGGAGGTGGTGCTCGTCATTCCCTGATTGCCGCTGATTTTTGGGGTCCAGCCGCACTGGAGGGCCACAATAATAGATTGCTGCCGGCGGTTATCACCAGACCCGGTCGCTTGGGGGAAACGTTTGCACGGGCTTTCGTAGCTTCAGCGGCTCAACGGGATCTCGGCCGTCGACTGTTGTGCCTACACTTTCTCCTATCGCCTCCGGAATATGGTCACGACACGGAAGCGATGGTTCGTCGATTTGACCATGCCGATCACCGCGTCCATGGCGAACGCGTCTTTCCTATACATCGGAAGGACTTGATCCAGCCAGACAATGTGGGACCCGGGGGAGACCGCCTGTAGTGCCCGCATCACCGTATTCCGCTTGATCATTGTGGTCTGGTAGCGCTCGGCGTCCTCCACGCTGTAGGGGGGATCCGCCAGGATCAGGTCGTATGATTGAAGCGGGACTTTTGTCAAAGTCTGGGCATCATCCACGTATGTCGGATGAAGATCGGGGTTGATATCCACAGTGTCCCCGGGAAGTGCCGCCAGGTCGACCTTACCGGAGAAGACATGCAGCACTCGGTGCTTGTCTGGGAACAGAGCCCGGATGCGCTTCAGGTAGCCAGCCGGATAGCCACCGTAGTATGCCGACTTGACCCGGTAATCGTTACCCATGATCCAGATGCCGACGACACGCCCGTCTGGCGATTTGAACAAGCTCCCCGGAAAGCCAGTCTCGCTCACGTAATTCTCTATTCTCTTCTGCCAGGACAGACCGCTGCGCCTGAAACCGACGAACGGGCGTCAGGAGATCGGGTCGGCTAACGACCCAGAGGTCTGGTTCGCATCGGTGGCGTTCTCACCCACATGCTTGTGTTTGAGATAGATCGCCTTCAGCTGTTGCTGATGTGCGCCGGCCACCTCAAGATGAGCCGCGATCTCCGCCGCAAACTCCTTCTTGGCTTCCGCCACATGCTTATGCTGCTCGGCAAGCTCCAGGCTCCCCACCCGAGCCGCCGGAGTCGACCCAGAGCGGACTCCGCACCGGACTTCTGCACCAGCCAAACTCTTGATTTTACTCGCCTGGGCGAATCGTTGGCCGTCGCATCGCGCTACTGGTTCGCAAGATGACGCAGTTTCGGGATGATCTCCGCTGCGCGGTCGCACTGTGCAATAGCTTGGTCGATCGCATCGTGGAGCTTCGCCCGACGGGCGGGATCAGGAGAAGCTTCGGCGTGTCGGCCGGCATATAGGTAAGCGCGCAGCGCCGTCAGTGCCTCCGCCAAGTCATGCGCCAGACGGTGAAGTTCGTCCTCGCCTGCCTTATGTTCCGCATGGTCCATGGCCCAGCATTCTTCATCGGCGCATGCCGGTCAAGCGAGCGGCCTCGCCACCCTGAAAGGTCATGCTAATCTGGATCGTTCTGGATTCTGTCTCGAACGCGTCCGATCGCAATTCGAAGCCCCAAAACGCTGTTGACCTACGTCAATGACAGCCCCAGCGAGCTAGGTAGGTAGCTTCCTCGCTGTCGAGGCTGGCGGAATTCCGCTTTCGAGGTTCAGGGAGACGTGACCGAGGCAAGACGCAAAAAAGTGGCGATCGTTGAGGACGACGACGGCGTGCGGGACTCGCTGCAGTTTCTGCTTGAGATTGCCGGGCACGTGGTCGAGGCGTTCGCTTCAGCGGCTACGTTCCTCAAGGCCGACATAGATGAAATGGCATGCGTGATTGCCGATCATCACATGCCTCACATGACAGGCTTGGATTTAGTCGAGAGGCTGCGCGCCAACGGCATCGGTATTCCGGTTTTGCTGGTCACGGGGGCGCTCTCGCCGGCCATAGTCGCCCGAGCTACCGAGCTTGGCGTCGAGCGGGTGTTGGAGAAGCCGCCCGACGAACAGGCCTTGCTCGATTTCATCAGCTCGAAAATGTCCTGAGGCACCCTTCGAAGGTCTGCTCCCCACCCCAAGCGGCGGTAGCCGGGCTGCCCACCCGAACCGCCGGAGTTGACCCAAAGAGGACGTAAGGTGCCGGTTACAGCTGCAGCCTAGACCGACCCATTGTTGACCCTCATCGAAACGCAGGCGCAGCTTAAGTCGCAGACTGCGCGGCCGCTCGGTGACCTCGACGCACGTTACTGCTGCACATCGCCAGCCGTGCCGTCGTCGTTCCGGCAATCGTCGACTCACGCCAGTTCTTCGAGCAGCGTCTTCGCCTCCTTCAGATCGGTCGTATCGAACCCTTCCGTGAACCAGCCGTAGACCGGCGCCAACAACGCCTGGGCTTCGGCCCGCCGGCGTTGCTCTGTCCACAGCCGGGCGAGGCTGGTGGCGGCGCGGAGTTCCCAGGCCTTCGCGTCCTGTTCCTGCGCCACGGCAAGCGCCTGGCGCAGCTCCGTCTCGACCCGCTCGTCGGCCGAACCGTGGGCGTGCAACAGCAGTTCGCCTCGAAGTCGGTGGAGCGGCGACAGGTACGAGCGTTCCCCGGTTTGCGCGACCTCGTCGAACGCGCGAGCGGCCAACTCCAATCCCTCCGGGTACTTCTTGGCCGCCAGCAGGCTGTCAACCAGCAGGGCAAGCGAAATCATCAGGTTGTGATCCCTGAGACCTATCGCCGCCACGATCTGAAGTCCCTCCCGCTGCCGCCGGATCCCTTCCGCCGCATGTCCAGAGCGGGACAAGCCCCAGCCGAGGTAAACCAGCCCCATAGCGTGCGGGGACGGCAGTTCATCCGTCAGGCTGAGCACTTCTTGTGCGGTGGAGATCGTTGCGGCGATATCGCCGCGCATCGCATGGACGTGGCTACCGTGAAAGAGCGCTTGTGCCAATGACGCCGGATGCCCCAAACGGCGCGCCCGCGCGATGCATTCCCCCGCGAGCCGATGCCCTTTGACCGGATAGCCGCACACGGTCTGCCCGTGCGCGTCGAACGCCAGCAGGCACACGTCCGGATCGTGCCCGATATAACGGTGGCGGTGATGCGCGTGGCGTTCCTCGTCATAGATCGCCGCGCCCGCACTTGTATGCTCTAAGGATGTTCTGAAGCGACCGAAGAAGAAATCTGTCGTCCATGCGCAATGATGTGCCTGCAACATGACATCCGAATCGCCCGTTTCGCGGGCGATCCGCATGACATCAGCCGAAATCTCTTCCGCCCTATCGAACCGGCCGCGCGCAGCATTGAAAATCCACAGATTGACGATGGCGGGCGCGATATCGGCGGAGCTGTCGAGCCGGCGCCCGACTTCAGCAGCCCGCTCCACCACTTCGCCGACTTCCGGTGCCGACCAGCCAAGCCAGTTCGTCAACGGTGGGGCGAGTTGTGACAGGATCGCCAGCTCGGTGCGCCAGCGCTCGGCTGTTTCCGGCTGTGCCACCACCAGCGCCAGGGCATGGCGGAAATGCTCGACGGCTTCCCGACTGGCCCCGCGTCGGACCGTTGCTTCGCCAGCTTTTCGCCAGAACACGATCGCCTCGGCCGAGCGTCCGGCATTCTGCAGATGGCGGGCGACGATCTCGGGCTCGGCGCCACGATCCACGCCACCCGCAGCGCGTCGGCCGCCCGTCCGTGCAATTCCTGCCGCCGCCCGCGCAGCAACGTGCTGTAGGCGGCGTCCTGCACGAGCGTGTGCTTGAACAGGTAGGAGGCGTGCGGAGCGGCACCCCGGCAAAACAGCAATCCCGCATCGCCCAGTTGACCCAATGCGGCTTGCAGCTCCGTAGCGGCACGCTGTGCCACCGGCTCGATCAGTTCATAGGTAAACTCGCGGCCGAGCACCGCGCCGATCTGCGCAACCTCCTTGGCGATCAGCCCCAGCCGGTCCAAACGAGCCATCAGCGACGCATGCAGCGTCGCCGGCACCGACAGCGCGGTAAGCGATGTCGTCGCCAGCACCGCGGCAACCGGGTCTCCCTGGGTGGCGCTTTCCAGCACCGCTTTGGTCAGCTCCTCGACAAACAGCGGCACCCCGTCGGTGCGCTCGACGATCTCCGCGACGATATCGGGACTGAGCGCGGCATTGCCGGCCAGTTGTTGCACCAATGCCTCGCCGTCGCGTTCGCCGAGCCGATTGAGCGCCAAACTCGTGACGTGGGCGCGACCGCCCCAGGGCGGCTCGAATTCTGGGCGAAAGGTGATCACCAGCAGCACCGGCAGCCGGCGTATCCGGTCCACGGTCAGATCGAGCAGCTCACGCGAGGTCGGATCAATCCAGTGGGTGTCCTCGAACACCATCAGCACTGGCCGGCGCCGCGCCTCGGCTTCAAGCTGGCGCAACACCGCCTCGAGCAGCTTCTCGCGTTTGCGCTGCGGGCTGAGGTTGAGGTCCGCGGCGGAGCTCGGCAGCGACAGCAGATCGGTCACTAGCGCGATATCGTCGTCATTGGGCGTGCCTGGTGCGAGCAGCGCCCGGAGTTTGCCGAGCTTGGCTGCAACCGTGTCGTCGCGGGCGAACCCGGCGGCATGTTCGAGTTGGGCGATGACAGGATGGAGCGCGCTGTCCTGGCGATGCGGCGAGCAGAAATATCGCAGGTGCGTGTGAGGATCGGTTGCGACGTGCTCGGACAGCGCCGCCGTGAGCCGTGACTTGCCGATGCCCGGCTCGCCAGAGATCAGTACGACCCGACCTTCGCCGCTTTTCGCCTGTGCCCAGCGGCGGAACAGCAGCTCGATTTCCTCGTCACGCCCGACCAGCGGGGTCGTGCCTGCGCGCAGCGCCTCGAAGCGGCTGACCGTCGCGCTCTCGCCGAGAACCCGCCAGGCATGCTGCGGCTCCGCGAAGCCGGCGAGCAACCGGGGGTTCGAACAATCCGCCGACCTGCCGGCGTGTAGCATCGGCAATAACCAGCGTGTCCGGCTCCGCCAGCCCCTGCATGCGGGCGGCCAGATTTGGGGTCTCGCCGACCACGCCGCGTTCCTGCGACGTACCCTCGCCGATCAGGTCGCCCACCACGGCGAGCCCGGTCGCAACGCCGATCCGTACGCGCAAGGGCACGCGGCCGGACAGGCCGGCGACCGCGTCGATCACCGCGAGCCCGGCCCGCACCGCTTGCTCGGCATCGTCCTCATGCGCAAACGGGTAGCCGAAATAGACCAGCACTCCATCGCCCATATACCTGGCGACGAAGCCGGTGAAACGCTCGACCGTTTCCGCGACTGAGCGGTGATAGGCGCCGATGAGGTCGCGCAGATCCTCGGGATCGAATTGCGTCGATAGCGCGGTCGAGCCGACGATGTCGCAGAACATCACCGTCAGTTGCCGACGCTCGGCGGAACCGGCACCAGTGTCAGCGCTTTCATGTCGTCGCGGAGGCTCGGTCACTGCGATCGGCGTGCCGGAACTCGCGTGGTCTTCTCGCAACGTGGCGATTGCAACCAGCAGCTGGCGGCGATGGCCAATCGACGTGACACCCAATCCGATCAGATCATCGGCGGTGAGTTCCGGCAGCACCGCGGCATTGATGTGGTTTTCGCGGAATGCCGGCGCGTATTGCTCGAGACCGAGCTGGCGTAGCCAACCTGCGACGTCGATTGCCATCTCAGGCACCATTCTTGCGGGAAAGCGCACCCATCATCTGCCGCTTGTGTCCCAACAGCAATAACCTGGGAGCGCTTCCGGGCTGGCGGGCGTCACTCAAGTTCAACCTGCACGCCGCTTTTGGCGTGTAATATAAATAGCATGGCGTTATTCGCTGGTTCTGACCGGCGCACCGAAAGTCGCGGTTCATACTGCGGCCTGAAGGTCCGGTTTCCACCCAGACCGGTCATTGGAGAGGCTCGCTAGTATCAGCGATGGTCGGCGCGCTCTGGGCGCGGGAGGAGCGGCGACAAATGGCGGCTCTGTTCCGCTTTGCCGCCGACCAGGGCAGCCTTTACCTTCCCGGCATGTGCGGTCGCTATGCCAGCTTCCTGCCGGCCGAGGCGCTCAGCCGGATGTTCCGGACGGTCAATCCGCTACTGAACCTTGAGCCGTCGTGGAACGTAGCGCCGACGCAATCCGCGCCCGTGGTGCGCCGGCATCCCGAGACGGACGAGCGTCATCTCGATCTGCTGAAATGGGGCCTGCTGCGGTGGTTGCAGAAGGACACGAGGCGACCACACCTGTCTCACGGAACGTTCACAGGAACAACGCTGATGCTATTGAAGGGCGAGCCATTGATTAACTTTGTGCTGACTACAGTGTAGACAAGGACCTGTTTTTCCTTATCGACCGCGCGATGAACTTGCTCGAGAGTGCCGAGTTCTGGGTTACTTCCTGGCGGCCTGTGACTTGCGCTCGTAGTCGTCAAGCCACTGCTCAGTGAGCCGGTCGAGCTCCTCGAGCTGGCGTTCGGAGTAGGATTCCGGCGCAAAGCCCTCGAGCCACCCGACCACGTGAGTTTCGATCAAGTCGCGCGGCACGTCCGGATGCTCGGCATGGATGCATTCTGCCGACTGCTCGATCGACAGCCGTTTCCCGTCGTCCCAGACGATCTTGCGCCGTTTGGGGTCGACGTCGGCATTATCCAGTGCGGCGAAGACCAGATCGAGCGCGTAGACCGAGCGTTCCCCCTCGGACGAGCCCATCCATTCGAGGAAGGCGTCAGTGAACGGGTTGTTCTCGAAGGGGTGTTTTGCGCGTCGCTTGCCCATCGGATGAGGATAGCACCGCGGGTCATTGCCGTCGCAAGGCTCGCTTCATCATCAAGCGGCTCTGCTCGATGCTCAAGGCGATCCACTGGGCGGTGAGCGCCTTGAAGCGCTTATAGTTGCGGATCTCACGCCGCACCTCGGGCAGATAGTCGCGCGGAACATATTCGGTCCGGCTCCTCATCTGCCGCGTGTAGCTGAGCTGGTAGTAGGGTCCCCTCCGGTTCTCTGGATCCTTGTACTGGCGGGTGAGCGATCCGGGCCGCATGTCTTCAATGCCGGCCAGCTGCGCCTTGATGCTTCCAACGCGCTTTCTGATCACTGCCAGGCGTTTGTTTGTCATAGGTTTAGCATACCAGTGCTATACTATGCTGGCAACAGAATTGAGAGGGTCCGATGCCGCTGTGGATGCCCTGGTGGAACGCGATTTGGCTGCTGCGTCCGGCGTTCTCGCGTCTGCGCACCTTCCTGTGGTTCGCCACCGCCGTGGCAGGCTTCACGGTGCGGACGGAACTGCTGGGCGTAACCAGCCTCGTGCGGGCGCTGAAGCTCGAGGCTCGCTTCTACAACAAGCTCGTCGATCACTTTCACAGCCCCGCCGTGAAGCTCGATCGGCTCGCGGCGCTGTGGACCCAGGTGGTGCTCCGGCTATTCCCGCAGCCGCTGCGCATCAAGGGAAGGTGTGTCGTGGTCGGCGACGGCATCAAGATCCCCAAGCGCGGGCGCAAGATGCCGGCGGTCAAACTCCTGCATCAGCAGTCCGAGTTCGAACACCAAGCCCGAATTCATCATGGGACATTCCCTCCAGGCTGTGAGCGTGCTCGTTCAGGCCGCAGCCAGCGTCTTCGCCGTGCCGCTCGCCATACGAATCCACGAAGGGTTGGTGTGGTCCAATCGCGATCGCCGCACCCTGCTCGACAAGATGCTTGCGCTCCTCGGGATCGTCGCCATCCCAGAACCCTTCTACTTCGTCGCCGACGCCTACTATGCCGCGCGCAAGATCGTCACCGGCCTGCTCGAGGAGAACAACCACCTGGTCACGCGGGTGAAGTCCAACGCCGTCGCCTACACTGCTCACCAGCAGTGCGGCCCGCGGAAGAGAGGTCGGCCCAGGGTCTATGGCAGGAAGGTCAAGCTCAAATCCCTGCTGGAGGACCCCAAGGGCTTCCAACAGGCCGAAAGTCCCGTCTACGGCGAGCACCAGGTGATCATCCAGTATCGGGTCCGCGACCTGCTATGGCGCCCGGCCGGTCGACTCGTGCGCTTCGTGGCGGTGATTCATCCAGTAAGAGGCTCGTGCCTCCTGATGTGCACCGACACCTCTTTGGAGGCTATCGAGATCATTCGCCTGTACGGTCTGCGCTTCAAGATCGAGCACACGTTCAAGCAGGCGGTGCGGCTGATCGGTTCGTTTACCTACCATTTCTGGATGTCCGACATGAAGCCGCTCCGCCGCCGCAGTGGCAATCAACATCTCCATCGTGAGTTGCCGGAATACCGCAACGCCGTCAAACGCAAGCTCCACGCCTACCACGTCTTCATCCAGGCGGGTGTCGTCTGCCAGGGACTACTTCAGTATCTGGCCGTCGCCTTCCCTCAGCTCGTCTGGAATTCCTTCGGCTCCTGGCTGCGAACCATTCGGCCCGGCATCCCGCCCTCGGAGCTGGTCGTGGCCAATGCCCTGCGCCAGAGCCTGCCGGAATTTCTCTTGAATGCCACCCCGAGCAACACCTTCGCGAAATTCGTCATCGAACGACAGGACACCAATAAAATGGAGGCCTTCCGCCTAGCCTCCTGAGCCGAAATTCCTCCGGAACTCTGGACTCGCGAGGAACTTGGAAGGTCTTGAAAAACAACGATGCAGACGCAAAGGCGATAACCTCTGACTTGGGGAGACTGGGCGGTATCGTGACCCTGCCAACGGCCCGACAGGCAATCGAGAAGCGGCTGGGGTCTTCAGCCAGGCCGAGGCCGCCCTTCACGCCGCCAGTCTGCGCTCGCGAGAGATAGCACGATACATTCTCCACCTTCGGATCGTCGTAGCGATCCACAACGATCTTGTCGTCTGGGCCGAGCCATCGAAAATTGGTGTTAATAGAGTCAATACGTGTCTGTGCAATTGCGGGGACCACAGCGGCCACCAGTACTCCAGCAACCGTCAGGATGAGGTTTCGCACATTCGGGCTCCTATGAGACAGTCTCCAACCGGCTGAGTTGCATACTCTCGGGCTTGGGGAATGTCAGGATGAAATGCTGGCGTCCATCATGGCCGACGTGCAGACCGGCTTCGGCCCGTTCGTCGCGGTCTATCTGACCGCGCACAAATGGACCCAGGTTGATATCGGCCTGGCGCTGAGCCTCGGCAGCGTCACCGCAATGGTCGGTCAGCTCCCGGCCGGCGCCATCATCGATATGATGTGCAACAAGTGGGCGGCAGCGGCGGCGGGGATCGTCGCCGTTGTGGCCGCGGCGCTGATCCTCGCCGTGATGCCGTACCGCTTCCCGGTGTTGGTCGCCGAAGTGTTGCACGGTCTCGCGAGCTACGTGATCACGCCGGCGATCGCCGCGATCAGCTTGCGCCTAGTGGGGCACGCGGCACTCGCCGAGCGGCTCGGGCGCAACGCATCCTTCGCCTCGATCGGCAACGGGCTCGCCGCCGGCGTCATGGGCGCCATCGGGACGTACTTGTCCAGCGCCTCGGTATTCTGGCTCACCGCCGCGCTCGGGCTGCCGGCATTGTTGGCGCTGTGGCGCATCGCGCCCGCAGGGCCAGCGAACGAGCTGCCGGAGGAACTCCTCGTCGCCGCGCCTGCACGCCGGCGAGTGGACTGGCGCGGGCTCCGCGTCCTGTTCGCCGACCGACGGCTGCTCGTCTTCGCGGGGTGCGCGGTGTTGTTCCATCTGTCCAACGCCGCAATGCTGCCGCTGGCCGCGTCCGAGGTGACCAAGCGTGCTGAAGACCTTGCCAACTTGATCATCGCGGCATGCATCGTGGTGCCGCAAGCAGTGGTGGCGTGCGCTTCGCCCTGGATCGGGCGACATGCCAATCGCTGGGGGCGGAGGCCGATGCTGCTGATCGGCTGGGCTGCCCTGCCGACGCGCGCGCTCCTGCTGGCGCTGCTGCCGGGGCCCTGGCTGCTGGTGGCGGGGCAGTCAATCAGCGGGATCAGCGCCGCGGTGTTCGGCGTGATGCTGCCGCTGGTGGCGGCCGATCTCACGAGTGACCGGCGGCATTTCAACCTGTGCATCGGCGCCGTCGGCCTCTGTTCGGCGGCCGGGGCGACGCTCAGCACCGCCGTGGGGGGCTGGATCTCCGACAATGCAGGTCAGGTACCCGCATTCCGGGCACTAGCCGCTGCCGGGCTGGCCGGAACGCTGGCAATCTGGGCGCTGATGCCGGAAACGGCGCCGATCCTGGAAACACGCCGGGTGGTAACACGCGGCCTGCAGGCGCGAACCGCGGCCTCACGGGGGTGTCCGGTCGGGCTAGGACGTGATGAGGCCTTACCGGAAATCCAGAACTGGAAGTGGGGCAATCCCATATCAATGCACAAAAGCTCATAGGCACGGCAAGGACGCTGATCGCCGGCGACAAAGGTACGCTGGCGATATGCGGGGCAAATGTCGTCAGTTAGGGGGCGGCCGAAGGTCAAAACCGTGAAGACCGCCTGTCAGCCAGAACACGATGCAAGGGCGGGTCCGACCGGCGCATGCGCAGTTCACGAAATGATATGAGCCGCTTCTGGGTCTCGTCCCACAGGACAAGGGTCGAGCATCGAAAACTCTCGACAAACGTTAGCCGGCCTACGCTCGCCAGCTCCGGGTGATCCTCCACCACCTGTGCCAGACGGTAGAACGGGATGCGGCTACACAGATGGTGCACATGATGTATCCCTATGTTTCCTGTGAACCAGGCGAGAACGGGCGGCAACTCATAGTACGAGCTCCCGTGAAGTGCGGCTTCATGAAAGTTCCAGTCTTCATCTTGTGCCCATCGGGTGTGTTCGAATTGATGCTGGACGTAGAAGAGCCATACGCCGAGCGACGCGGCAATCAGCACCACCGGGCCGGTTACCAGAAGAAACGGTCCCATTCCGACCAGCCGCCCCATCAAGACGATGACAGCTCCGATCGCCGCATTCGTCCCCATCGTGCTGCACCAAGGTTGAACGCCCGCGCGCATGAGACCGGCTGGGAGGCGGTAGTGCAACAGGAAGAGATATGCTGGAACAACCCCGAACATGATGGCCGGATGGCGGAAGATGCGGTAACCAAGCCGCCTCACAGGGCCGAGTGCGAGGTATTCGCTTACTGTGAGGGTTTTGATATCGCCCATCCCCCGAAATTTTAGGTTGCCCACAGCCGCGTGATGCGTCGCATGCCTGCGACGCCAGAAGTCATAGGGCGTCAGCGTTACGACGCCGATGATCCTGCCCACCCAATTGTTCATAGAACGTTGTCGGAAGAAGGCTCCGTGGCCGCAATCGTGGTGGATCACAAAGAGACGCACGAGGAAGCCGGCAGTCGGCACCGCGAGCAGCAGACACAGCCAATAGCCAATACCAAGCGCGACCCACATGACGCCCCAAAGCGCCACCAACGGCACCGCCGTGATGAGGAGCTCGAAGGCACTGCGTGCGGCGCTCGTCTCGCGGTAGCGGCCGAGCGTCTGGACCCAAATCCTGCCGTCTTCGGCCGGGAGTGCCATGCCTTCATCTTCCGTTACCGTGCCAATCGGCCAGCTAAGCGCTTTGCTCCAGCCTTCCGGAGAGCCAAGTGGCTGCGAATGCCGACCTTGCCGGCTTCTTACGAACGTCCGGCAGGATCTGTAGTCGGTCAGAGCGGCCGAGCCAAGGCCAAGGCGAAGGGCTACAGGATCAATCGACTGCCAACCTGAAACCGTTTCTACCGACGTGGAACAGCGAAGAACCAAAGTAACTCCGCCTAATATTTCTATAATGCACGCCATAGCACTTGAATTAATTGAAGGCATTCGCCAAGCACTAGATCCTTCGGAATGCCTGTATAGGGTTCCAGAGACCGCACCGGAGGCTGGTCCGCTCGAGCGGTTCCGATAAATGACCTTGCTATAATAGGAGATTTACATGCTACTGGTTGCGGGTTTCCGGCGTTGCGGGGCTGGGCGAGCGCGAACGATCAAGCGAAGACCCGGGAGTGCCGCCTCGATGCGATGATTTTATAATATTGTGGGTCGGAAGTCGGAATTTTGCCATTCCGGAGCCGTGCGGAGTCACGGCCCCGTCGGCGCTGTCACAATTCGGCACACAACGCCCGGCAGACGCTAGCAGAGATGGCGTAGGTTGATCATCGTATACGCCAACGTTTTAAACGCATAATGTAGCTGACTGAGGCGCTCGAACCGGAGCAGCAAGCGGCGGAACTTATCCTCCCAACCAAACACGCGCTCAATGGTGTCGAAGCGTTCCTTGAATATGTCAGCACTGAACAACGGTTTCCGACCGCGTTTGGCAGATTTCCTGCCTCTGGGATTGGCATTGATATTGGGCACCATGCCGCGGTTGAAGATCGCCTTCCGATTCTGTCGGCAATCGTATACGCCGTCCAGGCTGACAATCGTTCCCTGAAGGTCAAGACCAACAAAACGGGCTATCCGCATCACGTTCGGCAAGGCCGCGCGCAGGAGCGGCGATTCATTGTGGTTGCCAGGAGCCGCGACAAACGGCGCGATGACATTGCAATTTCGGTCGCAGAAGGCGACGACCTTATCGCCCTTGATCTTCTTGTGTCTGTTGAAGCCGAGGTTGTCGCCGCCCTTTTTCGCAGCCGTCGTGGTGCCATCGCCGTGGATGATAGTCACGTCGAGAAGGCTAGTCTGGTGAAGCCTCAGTACCACGGTCATGAAAATGATATCAAAACAGCCGCCGGCCTGCCACCGCCGGAAGGCGCCATAAATTCGGGTGTAGTGGATCTCGGGGCGACCGTCAGCGTCTTTTGCAATCGGCAATTCTTTCCATTGACACCCCAGGTACAGAATTTTCAGGATGTAATTGAACAGGGTATGGAGGGACAGCTTCGGCGCCGGGCCCCGGCGTCCAACGGTCAGGTGGGGTAAGACAAATTGTCGGAACTGCTCCGGGCTCAGTCGGTCGGAATGCCCCAGGATTGCTCACTTTTCGCCATTTTGACCCCCAAAGAAAGGGGAGCCTGCATCGGCTAAGGCGATTTCGCCAAAACGCCGCGATTTCAAAACCCTACCGGTGGATCTGACCTGACTGGAAACCCGCAACCAGTAGAGTGCGATCGTCGCTTCGAGCATCCAAGGCACGGGTGCCCAGAAATGGCGTGCCACCTGCCTGAGCGGATGCACGCGCTCCTCGGCGACCGCGTTCTGGCCGAATTCCACTCGCCGACGTGCCGCTTCCGCCGAGGACAGGCCAGCCGGAACAGCAGCGCAACTCGTGGCGGTCTTTTCGAGGGAGAGGCTCATTGCGGCACCCGGCACCACTCCGCGTGCTAGCGACTATATCCCTGCAAAATCTCGAGATAGCTTGCCCGCTCGGAGGTCGCCTCAGTTTCCAGCTTCTGATGGCTCAACCTGCCGCGCACCTGCTCAAGCGATCGGATCTCACGCGCCGACAGCCAAGAGCGCAGGTCGCCAAGCAAAGTGTCGATATATTGTGGCCCATGCCGCAGCAGAGCAGAGGTGGTCATCACGACATCGGCGCCCGTCAGGATGTATTTCAGCACCTCATCGGCGGTCTCGACACCGGTGCTGGCGGCTAGTGAGGCAGCGACGCGGCCTGACAGCACCCCGATCCACAACAGCGGCAGACGGATCTCGTGCGGGCTGCTCAGATCGAGATCCTTGGTCATGCGCAACCGGGTCAGATCGATGTCCGGCTGGTAGAAGCGATTGAACAACACCAGGGCGCTGGCACCGGCTCCGTCGAGTTGCTCAGCCATATTGCTGAATGCGCTGAAATAAGGGCTGAGCTTGACGGCGACGGGAATCGCGACAGTGTCGCGGACGGCAGCCAGAATCTCTAGATAACGGCGTTCGATGTCGCGGCCGGTCATCGCGCGATCAGTGGCGATCAGATAGACATTCAACTCCAGCCCGTCGGCACCGGCCTGTTCCATCTGTTGCGCATAGCTGATCCATCCTTCATTGGTCGTTCCGTTCAGGCTGGCGATGACCGGAATATCGACCGCCTCGATGGCACTGCGAATGAGCGACAGATAACGTTCCGGCCCGGTGTGCTCGATGGTATGGGTTGGCAGATAAGTCCGTGCCTCCGGGAAACTCTCTGCCCCTGCCATAGCGAGCTCTTCATAGCGCCGTGCCTCCGCTTCGATCTGCTCCTGAAAGAGCGAGGGCAGCACCGCCGCCGCGGCACCTGCGTCCTAGAGCCGACGCAGCGTATCGAGCTGGCCGGTCAGCGGTGAAGCCGACACCACCAGCGGGTTTTTCAGCTCCAGACCCATATAGCGTGTGGTCAGGTCCACGTCGCGCACCTCACGATCCGATCGCATCTGCCGGCGGATGAAACGTCCCGCCATCGAGACCCGCCAGTTGCTCGTAAGCGCGGTATTTCTCGCTCACGACGCTCTGAGCCATCCGCGCCAGCTCTTCCGCCTCGACAGGTCGCGTCATGGTCAGGGCGTGATATCGGATCTCGTTGTAGGCATAATCCTTGAAGGGGATCGTCGGACGCACCGAGTCCAGCCGCAACGGGTTCTCGCCCACCGTGCGCATCGCCGGATTGAACCGGAACAGCGGCCAATAGCCGCTGGCGACCGCCAATTCTTGCTGGTGCATACCATACTGCATGTCAATGCCATGCGCGATGCAGTGGCAATATGCCAGGATTAGGGATGGGCCCTCGTACGCCTCTGCTTCGCGGAACGCGAGCAAGGTCTGCTGCGGGTTGGCCCCCATTGCCACCTGCGCGACATAGATATTGCCATAAGCAATGGCCTGCAATGCCAGGTCCTTCCGTGCGACGCGCTTGCCCGCGGCGGCGAATTTCGCCACCGCTCCGAGCGGCGTCGCCTTGGACGCCTGTCCGCCAGTATTTGAATAGACCTCGGTGTCGAGCACCAGCACGTTGACGTTGCGGCCCGACGCCAGCACGTGGTCCAGTCCGCCATAGCCGATGTCATAGGCCCAGCCATCGCCGCCCACGATCCAGATGCTGCGGCGCACCAGTTGATCGACGACGGACAGCAGGTCCGCCGCGGCAGCGTTGCTGTCTACAAGCCGCAGCAATTTGGCCTTGAGCTGTCCCACACGCAATCGCTGAGCCCGGATTTCGGATTCTTGAATCTGCGGTGCGGACAGCAGCTCGGCCACCGTCCCTTCACCGAGCACCGCCGCCAGTCCATGCAGCCGCTGCTTCGCCAGCTCAAGATGCTTGTCCGCAGCGAGCCGGAAGCCCAATCCGAACTCGGCATTGTCCTCGAACAGCGAGTTCGACCATGCCGGTCCGCGCCCTTCGTGGTTCCTGCTCCAGGGTGTCACCGGCAGATTGCCGCCGTAGATCGATGAGCAGCCGGTGGCATTCGCGATCATCGCTCTGTCACCGAACAGTTGCGATAACAGCTTCAGATACGGCGTTTCTCCGCAGCCGGCACATGCTCCGGAAAATTCGAACAGAGGTTCCAGGAACTGCACCCCTCGCACGTTGGAGAAATCCACGCGGGCGCGGTCGTTTACCGGCAGTTGCTCGAAGAATCCGACATTCGCCCGCTCTGCCTCGACAATCGGTGCCTTCGGTCGAAGATTAATGGCCTTCGTGTTCGGATCGACCGGGCTGTGCGCCGGGCAGGCCTCGGTGCAGAGCGCACATCCGGTGCAGTCCTCGACATAGAACTGCAGTGTGAAGCGGACATTCGGGTAGCCGCGGACATTGACCGGTGCCGATTTGAAAGTGTCCGGCACCCCTTCCAGGTGCGACTCGTCATAGTATCTGGCGCGGATCACGCTGTGCGGGCAGACGAAACTGCACTGTCCGCATTGGACGCAGAGGGTCGGTTCCCACACCGGGACAAAGTCGGCGATGTTGCGCTTTTCCCAGGATGCGGTGCCGGAGGGGTACGTGCCATCGACCGGCATGGAACTAACCGGAATTTCGTCACCCCGCCCTTCCATCATCCTGGCCGTTACCGTGCGTACGAACTTTGGTGCGTTGGCCGGGACGAGCGGTGCCCGATCAAACTCACTGCTGATCGCGGCGGGGATCGTCACCGGATGAAGGTTCGCCAGCGTCTGATCGACCGCCCGGAAATTCTGCTGGACGACCTGATCACCCTTGCCACTGTACGTCTTCCGGATCGCCTCCTTGATGTGTCGGATCGCCGACTCTCGCGGCAGCACGCCGGAAATTGCGAAAAAACAGGTTTGCAGCACCGTGTTGGTCCGGTTCCGAAGCCCAGCTTCCCGCGCCACCTTGGACGCATCGACCACGAACAAGCGCAGGTTCTTGTCGTTGATCTGCTGCTGCACGGAGCGCGGCAGTCGATCCCAGACTGCATCGGGTCCGAACGGGCTGTTCAGCAAGAACGTCGCACCCGGTGCCGCAAGACGCAGCACGTCCAGCCGGTCGAGAAAATGGAACTGATGGCAGGCGACGAAATTTGCCGCGCTGATCTGATAGGGCGAGCGGATCGGCCGCGGGCCGAACCGAAGATGGGAGATGGTCTGCGCACCAGACTTGTGCGCGTCGTATACAAAATATCCCTGGGCGTGCAGTCCGGCGTCCTCGGCGATGATCTTCACGCTGTTCTTATTCGCGCCTACGGTGCCGTCAGCGCCCAGCCCGTAGAACACGGCACGCACGATATCGTCCGGCTCGATCGACCAGCTTTGATCGACGGCCAGGCTGGTATGCGAAACATCGTCGTTAATGCCGACGGTGAAGCCGTTCCTGGCATCCGGGCTGGCCAGTTCGTCGAACACCGCCTTTGCCATCGGCGGGTTGAAGTCCTTTGACGACAGGCCATAACACCCGCCGATGATCCTCGGCATTCTGCGCCGCTCGCCCTGCGCGACAGCCTGCGCCAGGGTCGTCACCACATCCAGATAGAGCGGCTCGCCCGCGGCACCAGGCTCCTTGGTCCGCTCCAGCACCGCGACAGATCGGCAGCTCTCCGGCAGCGCGGCGAGGAAGTGCTTGGCGGAGAACGGTCGAAACAGGCGCACCCGCAGCACGCCCACTTTCTCGCCCGCTCGCTGCAGCGCCGCAGCAGTCTCTTGCGCGGTCTCAGCCCCGGATCCCATAAGGATCACGATCCGCTCGGCATCGTCCGGCCCGTCATAATCGAACAAGCGGTACTGCCGGCCGGTTAGCTGCGCGAACCGATCCATTTCCGACTGCACTATCCCCGGCAGCTCGGCGTAGAACGGGTTTACTGTCTCGCGCGCCTGAAAGAACGTGTCCGGGTTATGCGCCGTACCGCGGATGAACGGGTGTTCGGGATTCAGCGCCCGAGACCGGTGTGCACGCACCAGATCGTCGTTGATCATGGCCTGGATCTCGTCATCGCTCAGCAGCGTCAGCGTATTCAGCTCATGCGACGTGCGGAATCCATCGAAGAAATGGATAAAGGGAATGCGGGATTGCAGCGTCGCAGCCTGCGCGATCAGCGCCGCGTCATGCGCCTCCTGCACCGAGCCTGATGAGAGCTGCGCGAAGCCGGATGCGCGCACCGCCATCACATCGGAATGATCGCCGAAGATCGACAAGGCCTGCGTCGCCACTGATCGCGCTGCGATATGGAACACCGTCGGTGTCAACTCGCCGGCGATTTTGAACATGTTCGGCAGCATCAGCAGCAGGCCCTGCGAGGCCGTGAATGTCGTGGTCAGTGCCCCTGCCTGTAGCGCACCGTGCACCGCGCCCGCCGCACCACCCTCGCTTTGCATCTCCTGCACGACGGGAATGTTGCCCCAGATATTGGTCACTCCGGCCGCCGCCCACTCGTCGGCAAGCTCGGCCATGGTTGAGGATGGCGTAATCGGGTAGATCGCGCAGACCTCGTTGACCCGATAGGCCACGTGCGCAACCGCCGTGTTGCCGTCCGTCGTTGCCGTCTGCCTGACCATGGCTCGACCTCTCACGCTGGCTCGGCGATCATCTCGATCGCGTGGCAGGGACATTGCTCGTAGCAAACGGCGCAGCCGGTGCACTTCGCATAATCGTACCGGTAGCGCTGGCTGGGCCCCAGCTTGACGATCGCATCCTGCGGGCACGCAGCGTAGCAGTTGTCGCACTCGAAGCAGTTGCCGCAGGAAAGACAACGCTGCGCTTCCCGCAGTGCCTCCGTCGCGGACAGTCCCGCCACGACTTCCTCGAACCCGGCCGCGCGAGCCGCCAGCGGCAGCTCCCTCTGGTGTGACGGATCGGCATCGCTGTAAACCGGCAAGCGGAGCATGTCGAAAGACACGACCGGCGCCTTTGTCGGCGCCTCGTAGCTCGTACCGCGCAGCCAGGCGTCGACATGACGCGCTGCCCGCTTGCCATGGCCGACGGCCACTGTCACCGTTCGCTCGCTCGGTACCATGTCGCCACCGGCAAAAATCCCGGGATGCCCGGTCATCATGTTGGGACCCACGCGCACCACACCGTCGGCGCCGAACTCGATTCCCGGCACCTGGCGCAGGAAGGCGCTGTCGGTCTCCTGCCCCAGCGCCAGCACGATCGCATCGGCTTGCAACGTCTCGAATCGACCGGTCGGCCGCGGATGCCCTCCGGCGTCGAGTTCCATCATTTCAACGGTCAGGTCGGGCCCAACAACTTCTTTGATAGTCGTGAGCCACTTGATCTTGATGCCTTCGGAAAGCGCCTCGTCGGCCTCAAAGGACCGCGCCGGCATATGCACCCGGTCCCGCCGGTACACGATCAGCGCTTCATCGGCACCCAGCCGCCTCGCCGTTCGCGCGGCGTCCATTGCCGTGTTACCGCCTCCGTAGACAATGACCCGGCGACCGAGTCGCGGCGCCTCACCGCTCGTCACGTCGCGCAGCAGCGAGACGGCGTCGAGCACTCGTACGGCATCACGCGCGGGGATGTCGACATGCTTGCCGATATGCGCGCCGATCGCAATGAAAGCAGCATAGAAGCCGCCTGCCTTCATCTCCCCCAGGTACATCCTCGACCTTGTGCTCAAGCACGATGTTCACACCCATCGCCTCGATACGGTGGATCTCGTTCATCAGGTCCGCTCGCGGCAGCCGATAGGCGGGGATCCCAAAATGCATCATGCCGCCGGGCAGAGGACCTGCTTCATGGATCTCGACCGCATGTCCAAGCCTTGTCAGATGATAGGCAGCGGATAGCCCGCTGGGCCCGGCCCCGACCACCAGAACGCGCTTGCCGCTTCGTGCAGCGCCGGGGGAAAACGGCCAGTTCTCGGCAATGGCCCGGTCGCCGAGAAAGCGCTCCACTGCATGAATGCTCACCGAGGCATCCAGGTCTTTGCGGTTGCAACCGTCCTCACAAGGATGATAGCAGACCCGACCATGCACCGCCGGCATGGGATTGTCCTGCACGAGCACGTCCCAGGCCGCGCGATATTTCCCGGCCTGCGCCAGAGCAAGCCAAGCCTGGACGTTCTCACCGGCCGGACAGGCATGATTGCAGGGCGGCAGCAGATCGACATAGATCGGCCGCCGCGTTCGGACGGCACCCGTACCCTTCTCCGCGGTCAGATCAACGGCCGGTGTCATGTCGCCATGCTTAGCGGCCATCTTTGCGTCTCCGCCCGATCACGTCGCACTCTCGCGAGGGGAGCACGACGGGGCATTGATCTGTGTCAACCACAGGCTCAGCCGCCAATCAGCGCGGATTCAAACTGCCATGCTGGCGATCCGTCGGAATCGCAGCAGGGCCAGTGTCAGGAACACCCCCCCGATCAGCGCCACGATCACAAACTCCCGCCAGACCACGGCAATTCCTGCCCCCCGATACAGGATCGCCTGCGCAAACGAGACGAAATGCACCGTCGGCGACGCCTGCATGAGGGTCGCGAGCCAGGGCGGCATGCTTTCAAGCGGCGTGTTGGCCCCCGACAGCATCGCGAGCGGCAGATACACCAGCAGATAGAGCAGCCCGAGCTGAGGCATCGAGCGTGCGACAGTGCCTAGAAATATGCCGATCGCAGTGGCGAAGAACAGGTAGATCGCCGCGCCAAACAGGCCCCAACGGCAGCGTCTCGTTCGCCGAAATCGGACGCGCCTGGTACCACCACCCGGAGGAGCTGCCGCCGAACGTCGATCCGCAGGGGCTGACCGCGGTTGCCGGCTACAAAGCGGTCGACGGCGGGGTGTTCTCCTACTCGGTGCACGGCGTGGTGGTCGCCGTCGATACCGAAACCGGCGCCGTGGAGATTCTCGACTACGTCATCGTCGACGACTGCGGGCGCATGGTAAACCCGCTCCTGGTGGAGGGCCAGATCATCGGCGGACTCGCCGCGGGCATCGGGAACGCCCTCTTGGAGGAGTCAATCTACGACGAGCGGGGTCAGCCGCTCTCTGCAACGCTGGCGGATTATCATGTGCCCGGGGCCTCATCCATTCCGGACGTTCGCATCGTTCACATGGAGACACCTTCGCCGTTCTCCGAGTTCGGCATGAAAGGTGTCGGAGAGTTGGGTGCGATCGGACCGCCTGCGGCGATCGCCAACGCGGTGAACGACGCGCTCCGCCCGCTGGGAGCCGAGATATTGGAGACACCGATGACTCCGAAGCGTGTCCTCGCGGCGATCCGTGCCGCACGGGAGCGCCGATGAAGCCGGCCGAATTCGCCTACGCACGGCCGGGCTCGCTTGACGAGGCCCTGCGACTGCTTGCGGATAACGCTGGACGCGGGCGCCTGCTGGCCGGTGGTCAGTCCCTGGGCCCCATGCTCAATCTCCGCCTGGCCACGCCAGAGCTAGTGATCGACATCGGCAAACTCCGCGAGCTCCAGCGGGTCGAGATGACGGACAGCATGCTCGTGATCGGTGCCGGCGTCTGTCATGCGGATTTCGAGGATGGCCGGGTTCCGGATGTCACCAGCGGACTGCTGCGGCGCGTGGCGGGGGCATTGCTTATCGCGCCGTCAGGAATCGCGGTACGATCGGCGGCAGCCTTGCTCATGCTGACCCCGCCGCGGACTGGCCTCTGGTCATGATCGCACTGGGTGCGGAGCTCGACATTGCGAGCACGCGAGGCCGGCGGCGCATCGCAGCCGCCGACTTCGCAACGGGCGTCCTCGCGACCGTGCTCGAGCCCGATGAGATGATCGAGGCAATCCAAATCCCCCACGCCGTGGGCGCGCTGCGCTGGGGCCATTACAAGATCGCCGCCAAGCCGGGGGATTTCGCGGAATCCTTGGCCGTGGCGGTGATCCACAAGAACGGGACGGGAGCGCGCGTCGTGCTTGCCGGTCGAAGCCAGGCCCCACTCCTGTTGTCGGAAACGGGGCGCGCCATTACGAGCGTCCGCGCCTGGTCGAGCGATCAGCACGCCATCATCGCGCAGGCATTGGACTTTGATCTGGCGCGACAGGGTGTCGGCTCCGGGCTGTCGCCGGAGGAGCAGGCGATTCACCTCGCGAGCGTGTCACGGGCTACGCGAGAGGCGACCGCGTCATGAAGATCACGCTCAAGCTGAACGGCGTTGAGGCCACCGGCGATGTCGAGCCCCGCACTTCGCTGGCGGACTTCATCCGCGAGCACCAGCGCCTCACGGGAACCCATCTCGGCTGTGAGCATGGCGTGTGCGGCGCATGCACGTTGCTGCTCGACGGGCGGCCCATGCGCTCGTGCCTCATGCTCGCGGTGAGCGCTGAAGGGCGCGACGTGCGGACGGTCGAGGGCTATGAGGGCGACGAGGTGATGTCGACGATCCGCCGCCACTTCAAGGAATGCCACGCCCTTCAATGCGGATTTTGCACGCCGGGCATGCTCGCGACCGCCTATGACATCGTTGCCCGACTGCCGCGAGCGGACCGAAAGCGCATCCGTGCGGAGCTCAGCGGCAACCTCTGTCGCTGCACCGGTTACCTCGGCATTGTCGATGCGATCGAGAAGGCGCTCGACAACATCCATGGCGCGGAGTGTCGGACGCACGTGGGGGCATCATGAGCAACGCCCGCAACCTCGCATCCAACCCTGCGGGTGTGGCGAAGCCGATCAGAGGCTACTACTCGAACTGCGTGCGGGTGAGCGCGGACCGCTGCTCTTCATCTCGGGACAGGTGGCCCTCGATCCCGAGGGACGTATCGTCGGCAAGAGCGACGTTCGCGCCCAGACGGTGCAGGTGCTCGAGAACATCCGGATGATCCTGCGCGCCAATGGGGCGGACATGGAGGATGTGGTGAGCGTCACGGTCTATGTCACCGACATCGCCTTCCTCGATCGGATCACGACATTCGCATGCAGTACCTTCCGTCGAACGGTCCGGCGAGCGCATCGTCGAGATCGCCAAGCTCGCGATGCCCGAGCTGCTGATCGAGATAGCGGCCGTAGCCGCCCTGCCCTGATCAATCGGACGTCCCGAGCCAGCCCTTTCGGGATATATCGAAGATAATCCCGTCGGGATCCTTGAACTTGCGCTCGAAGTTTTGCTTCTCCTGATCCTCCCCCAGATCGAAGAAGAACTGACCGCCCGCCGCCTCGATGCGCTTCTGGGTTTCCGCGATGCTCTCGACCTGAAAGCCGAAATGATGGGCGCCAGTGAAGTTCTTGGCGTCCTTGAGGCCGGAACCTCGCTCGCCTCGATAATTGCCTCGTCAGAAGAATCTGTGGGCGACGTCGGGTTCCGGCAGCTTACCAAGTGCATGATACAAGGCGATTTCGGTGACGTGGAAGGTACGGAACCCGTAGGATTTTCGCATGGTCAGTTTGGCCTTGTTGTTCAGACCCTCGACCACACCGCTGGAGAGCTGCTTCCTGGCGCGGAAGTAGTTCAGGATCAGCGCGCGGTGCGAGCGTAGCGTCCTGGCGATCTTCTTCATCGGCTCGATGCGGGAGCGCATGACCTGACCGCACCATTCATCCAGGAACTTGCCGGCCCAACTCGGCGAAGCATAGTCCCAGAACTGCTGGAAGTCCTCCTTCAGCAGATAGGCCCGTACGGTCCGCAGGTTGTAGCGCAGCAGATCGCGCAGGCGGAAGCGTTGATGCTCGGTCAGGTTGGCCTTGCGCTTGAGCACACACCAGCGGGTCTTCTTCAAGACTGGCTCATAGCCGTCCCGGGCCAGCCGGCGAGCCTCGGCGGCACGCACCTGGTCCAGCGCGGCATTCATCTTGGCGACAATATGGAAGCGATCGAGGATGTGGATGGCCTGGCTGCACCGCTCACGAATCACCTTCAGATAAGGCTGCCACATGTCCGAGCACACAAACTCGATCTGCCCAGCCAATGGTTCGCCGATCAGGGTGAAGAACTGCTCGAAGCTCTCCACCGTCCGTTCGCGACCGATCCATAGCAGGCGCGTGCACTGCTGCTCGATCTGATAGACCAGCGTCAGGTATTTGTGTCCCCTGGCATACTGGATCTCATCGACGCCGATCGCCACGATCGGCCCCAGTTGCCGGTGCTCGATCCCCCACTGCACGACATACTCGACCGACTGGCAGACCTTGTCCCAGGTGCTGCGAAACGACCCGGCGGTCTCCTGCCAGGACAGCTTCCTCGCCCAGTGCGCCAGGAACAGCATGTAGGCCTTGGTCAGCTGGTGCTTGCCGACACCCCAGGGGACCGCTTCGACCCGCACGCCGCAGGCCCGGCAATCGACCCGTCGCATGCAATAGAGGAACACCACCATGCAGCCCCAGAGGGGCACGAATTCGAACCGGCGCAGGCTCAGGTGATCATAGGCCGGCGCCGGCTTGCGACAGCCCGAGCACACCGGTCTCGAGCCGCGGCGGGGCCGCACGCTGATCTCGATGGTTCGGCTTTCGGCGCAATGTCGCGCCTTCTCGTAAACGAACCCAGGAAAGTGCTGGTAGTGGTTCAGCAGGGAGATCAGCCGCATGGCAGCGGGACCCAAAGGAGTTGCCGGCAGACGTGACAGCGTACCGGCGCAACGGGCTGCTGCCGATCCCTTGCAGACCTGTTGTCCGGACCTCGATCAGTGGCCTCGCAGCTGGGCGTATGAGGCGCGCGATATTCCGCCTGGCCGGCGGATGGTGGAATGCTTCAAGCCGTTCCTGCGCGACCTGCTGGCCTTGCAGCTATCACGCCAAACCTTGCGCCGACACCGCGACAACGTCTGGGCTCTCGGCGGTGAGGTCATCAGCCGATTGCAGATGGACAGCGACCTCCGGAGGCGGCCAATCAAGCAGGTCGTCCTCACCCTCATCGGCGACGATGGCGGGCCGCTGCTCTCCCATGGTCAGTCCGACACCGCGCAGCGCTCCTTCGACACGACCTGCCGCAAGTTGTTCCGTTTTCTGACAGACCCTGAGATCAGCCGCGATGAGGCGTAAAGATGCCTGCCGTGGTGGCGGATGATATCTCCGCTTCTGCCGATGTGGCGGCTGTGGGGTTGTGGGCAACGCGCTTGTGTTGTCCACAAATCCACCAGCCGGCCGGCTGAGTGATAAAACTAGCCCTCGGTATACCCCCGAAGCACCCACAGTTTCCGCTGACGAGCCCGATAATTGAGGAGGGCCAGATTGACCACGCCATCGCTCAGATAGATCGCCGAAGCGAATTCGAGATCCTCGCGCCCAACGCGCTTCAGGTCGAAGACGCTCTCGTAGAACTGGGCGGACTTGTCGAGATCGCGTACCACGATCGCAAAATGCCGTAATCGTGCCATGTGGGCTCCTCAGGGATTTGGAAAAGTAGCTACCACGGTCAGGCCTCGCGCAGCAGCCCACTAAGTTTGCGCATCCACGGACTATCCGCTCGGGCGCAATCCTCATGGGTGTCGAAGTGGTTGCGTTCCGCGAGCACCAGCGACTCAACTGAAGTGCCTGCGCTTTTCAGTGCCGCGATCATTTGCATGGACTGCGGTATGAGCTCAGGCAGATCCTCGCTCCCGTGGGTTAGGGTGAAAGGGGTTCGGTTGCCATTGACGTGGGCAATCGGGCTCGCGGCCATCACATCCTCTCGATCCTTGAGAAAGGCTGCGACCTTCTGGCGCCGCACAGAATCATCGCTCGTGAGGTCGAAAGGGGCGCTGATCGGCAGGCAGGCTCGAATAAAGTGCGACGGCAGTTCGCGAGCCGCGAGCGCGTCGCGCCGCAAGGTCGCGAGCGCCGCAAGATGGCCTCCAGCGGAATGACCACCCAGATAGATGCGCCTGGCATCGCCACCCCAGCGGACGATGTTCCGATGCACCCAGGCCAGACCATCGAGGGTGTCGTCGAGCTGGGCGGGGAATTTGGCCGCAAGTGCATGACGATAGGAAAGCGCCACGAACACGGCCGGCGCACTCGTGACTGCGGGCGCCATAAACGCAAGCCACTCCTTGCAGCCATTAATCCACGCACCGCCGGGAAGAAAGCAGAATACCGGCACGCTCGATCGTGAGGTCGTCGCTGGCAGATAAATGTCGAGCTGCTGCCAATAATCGGATCCATAAGACTGGTCGAGCACGCACCGCGTCTGCTGTTGAGCCGGACGGCCGAGCCGCATGATTCGCTCGACATAGCGATTGCCATCGGGATGTATCAGAGGCGGTAACGCCGGAAGGTCGTCGAAAGACATGTTCCCCCGTGAGCGGGCAAGACGTAGACATGCGCCGCCTGCATGTTTCGCACCGGATTATTGACCGCAGATTCCTGGTAGCGAGTCAATCAAGGCAGACTGGGCTCTGGGTTTACAAGGAGACCGTCCAGAACCTGGGGGTGATTACGTCGCACTTCGATACGGACGACGTGCCCACCGCTCTGCGTTGGCATGATCCCTGTTGAAGGTCTCGTTCACCACCGAGGTTCGGACCTTGAGCATCAGATGCGCGCCTCTCGGCGACCAGCGCATTTGTTGGTTGGCGCCCATTCGGCGGTGCAGCAACCACTGCACTGTACTCTCTGTGGTCGCCGTCGAGATTGGCTCATCGCTATGCCGGGCCTCCGCATAGTCGATGATCAGATCGGATTGCCCGGACACGTAGGTCTCGAGACTACGAAGCACGCCTGCCAACTTGGCCGCCGGCGCAGCGGCGGGTGATGCTCCTCTCGCAACGGCGTCAAGCGGTTCCAGCGTGTCGCTGATCAGTTCGAGAGCTCGCTGCACCTGGCCGTGCCACAAGCGCCAACGAATGTGTTGGTCGACAATATCCGTGAGGCGGGCGCCTTCTTGACGATCTTCGGCGGTGGCATCCGGCCAGCCTTTGACGCTCTGGGCGACATGCTGAATGCGCATTGAGAGATGAAACCAATCCAACACGTGATGGGTTGCACCGACGCTCGCCGCCTCTCCCAAGGATCGCGGCCCGTCGGCGCCGTCGCTCAGGATGGTGACCGGCGTGTGCGATGTCGCCCCAAGGTCGTGCAGCACACCGCGCAACTGCTGTACCTGCCGATCGGCCTCAGCCGGCAGACTGCTGAATACGACCTGCTCGCCGTTGTCGTTGCTGACCTGAGCGACGAAAACCTCGAAAGACCGCCCCTGGTAGCTGCGAACCGCCTTCACATGCCCGCCGTCGATCGCGAGTGCGATCGATCGCGCTTCGGTTGGCGCAGCAGAGCGAGGCAGCTTCACCGCGTCTCTCTCGAGCCTGGCGCCGACATGCAGCGTCCGCTGGCGGATCGTCTCTACCTCCGGGGCGTCGCCGAGCGGGAAGAACTCATCCAGCAGCGAGCGGGCACGGCGGGGCAACAAGCTGCCCATCTTGGCGAGGGTGCGTTCATAGTCCGGCGTGCAGCGGTCGGGCATGATCTCCGCGACCGGGGTGATGGTCCGGCGCGACGCCACGCCACATCGGCAGGGACCGAAACGCGGGGCACGAACGTCCACGACGCCATACAAAGACGTCAGTCGCCGGCGCCGGAAGTCCTTGAGCGGACGTTGCGCGCCACAATAATCGCAGCGACGTTGGCTCCGGCAATGCTCCTCTGCCTGCGCCTGAACCACGTGGCGCTGCAGTCCGGCCAGGGTCATTTTCCCTTCTCCCACCGACAGCCCCAAGGTTTCCGCCGAGTATTCGGCCGTCGTGCACCCGCCGGCGCTGACCTCGTGCAGCTGCACGGTTCCCTCAACTCCGCCCAGTTCGACCATGACCCGCCACCTCATCCCGCCCTCCCGGTCCAGTGCCAGCAGGTCGATCCATAGACTGCTGGTTGAATGGGCCGTGGCGGCCCCCTTCACCGTGAGCATGCCATAGCCGAACGTTGGGCCCGGCATCCGTTTCGTCGAGCGTAATCACCCCCAGGTTCTGGACGGTCTCTATGCGAATGGGATAAGGATCGACTCAAATGAAAACCTTGCTCGACGGAATCAAATCGCCATCCGACGGCACATGCTCATGCTGCGGTGAACCCATGTATGAGCCGGCGCACCATCTGGCCCGGCAAATCTTCGAGGCCCTCCCTCCAATCCCAGGCCTGAACACGCAAGCGAAATATGATGAGATCGTTGGCTATATCGAAGAGTTGTTCGGCCTGATCCTGACCTTGGAAGGGGAAACTGAAACCGAAAATCCGACGGTGAATTGATGTCTCCGGTCAAGCGCTATAGCGCCAAAACAAAGGCTCAGATTCTCATCCTCATCGATTGGCTGGGCTCTAAAGGCTACGCGAGCGCGACGCAGGCCGTCATGGCACGCAATCGGTTGACACACGAAGAACTTCGAGAGTGGCGCTCACGGATGGCCCAATCTGGCCCTGCTGGCCTCCGGGCAACGATGGCGAGGACATGACCCGCCAGCAAGCAATCGATGAGGCTATACGCCGCGTGTTGGCGATGGGATGGTATTGCGGCGGCGATCTTGTGGAATTGGCAATCCGGCTTGCCCCGCTGATCCGTGCCGAATGCCGGAAGATCATGAGCGGCGCAGCGGCGGCCAACTCCGTCGAATAACCCCTCTGGCCGTGATAGTCTTGTTACATCACATGAGGGATGCCACTCTATAGCCCCAAAACGACGCTGGACTCGTCCAGCATGAACAAAAGGGAGGGAAACAAGATGGAATACGGCATCATCACTTGGATTGTGATCGGGGCAATCGCCGGTTGGCTCGCAGGACAGATCGTAAAGGGTGGTGGATTTGGCCTGGTCGTCGATATCATCGTCGGCATCGTCGGCGCGGTGATTGGTGGATATCTTGGCAGTGTGCTGGGGATTTCCACCGGCGGCGGCTTGATTGGCTCCATTATCGTGGCCGTCATTGGTGCTATGGTCCTGCTTGTCGTCCTGCGGATAATCAAGCGAGCATAATTTCAGATCCTCTCCCGGGTGAGGAACCGTCACGCCTTATGCCAAGATCACCCCGGAATTCCAGCGGGGCTGGGATGCCGCTATCCTGGCCGTGCGCCAACGGCAGACATCGAAGACAATGATCCAGGCGCGCCGCAGCCGGTTCCCGAAGAGCCTGGAACGGGAGGACGAGGTTCATAAGAGATCAGCCGAGCTGATCGTTACCCTCAGCCCTGATGATGTCTGAGACCTCCAAGGATATTGTACTGCCACGATTTTTCAACTAGGATCGAACAGTCGCCGTGTCGCCCCTTGCTCCCAGCCTTGATGAAAACTCAGGAACTACCGCGTTTTCTGCGCGAAAAGGCGCGACTGAAACCCCGTAAGTCTCGGGCAAAAGCTGCTCCCCGCTTCGCCGGCGACACCGGCACTCCTGAAATCAAAAAGCGCCTCCAAGTTGCCATAGAAAACCGGGGATATTCATCCACCGGTCATCCGACCATCGTCGGCGCCCGTGTCGAAGCCCAGTTTCCGCACGATCGCTACAAGATCCGCAACCAGCTCGACCCCGCGAACGAATGGCGCAATCTCATGCTCTGGCCGGGAGCAGAGCGGATACGGACGGACTTCCATGCCTCCGGCCTCGGCCCGCGCATGTGCACCAGCTTCGAGCCGCGCGTGTCCTCCGGCAATACGCAATGGGAAGGTGAGACGCAGCTCGAGGCGCTAAAGCACTACAAGAAAGCGATGAACGCGGTCGGCGCCAGCCTGCGGCCCGTTTTGTTTTGCGTCATCATCGCGGGCGAATCCCCCGGCGATTGGGCCGCACGTAATGGCATGATACCGCAGGCAGGCATTGCGGTTTTACGGCTCGGCCTCGCGGAGCTCGCGCAATAAAACTGCCGTCTGAAGTGTTGCCCGTGAAACATCTTGACGCAGCCTCATCCTCTAAGGTATAAATATCTCAAGCTCGTGAATTGTCCGCCGCACCCTGAAGAGGTTGCGGCTTTTTTGTTTGTCGAACCCCGCAGCAGGAGCGTAGGCACAACGCCTGCAAGCCGCGGGGTCTTACTCCTTTCTCTGATTCAGAGCGGCTGGGCAGCCTGGGAAGACAGGCAACTTTCGGGAGGCCGCGCGCGCTGTGCGACGATGAGCGTGCGACGCTGTTGACGCTCGCTGATGACTTGCCCCAGTTATGGAACCATCCCGCCGCGTCCAACGAAACCCGCAAGCGGATTTTACGCGCCGTCCTCGAGGAGATCGTCGTCACTGTGGAGGCCGATCGGCTGCGCCTCGTGCTGCATTGGCAGGGCGGAGATCACACGCGGCTTGAAGTGGCGAAGAACCGCACCGGGCAAAATCGCTGGAAGACTAACATCGAGACCGTGCAATTGGTCCGCGAACTCGCTCGCATATTGCCGGACCACAGCATCGCCCCGCTTCTCAACCGGCTCGGAATACGCTCGGCCAAAGGACAGAGCTGGACTCAGTTGCGCGTTCGCAATTTCCGTGGCGTGCACCAGATTGCGGTCTATCGCGACGGCGAACGGACGCAGCGACAAGAGCTGATCCTGCATGAAGCCGCGAGCCGTCTTGGCGTCCACAAGATGACCATTGTTCGCTTGATCCGGGACGGACTGCTCCCTGCGAGGCAGGCGTGCGTCGGCGCGCCCTATGTCAATGATGAGACAGCCGATCACGGCACAGAACTCCAGCAGTGTATGCCAATCCCGGCCGTTGCGGGCAAGCCGCGAGGCTTCGATGGATAGCACGGCGCCGACTCGGCCCTCACAAATCGCCACCAGCAGTCGCTCGAAACCGGGTCGACTAACGCCGGAGCCTGATACGCCAAGGTCGTCATCAACCACCACGACATCGGTCCAACCCAACTGCCGGGCGCGCTCGGCCAGGCCATACTGTCGCCGCCGACTTTCCTGGTTCCGATGAACTTGATCGATAGTCGACTGGCGGATGTAGACGTAGGCGGACCGGGCAAGATGGTCGGGCGTGATCTTACTCATCACCGCCCTCCATGTCGGCCGCGTCGGCGGTCAAGCCGGACAGGATCTCCCGCAGCAGGTCCTGTACCAATGGAAGGACTTCTATGGACTCCTCTGGGCGCAGCTGCGGCTCGGGTGGGCTCAGGTGAAACAGATCCTGTTGGACGTGACTGCATCGTCGGCGCATGGCTCCCTCCGCTGATCGAGTTGTCAGGGAACAAGCCTAGAAGGCCATCAAGCATGTCACGTAGATCACGCAAGCACTGCACCGGGATGGTCGGAGGGTCGCGCAGGTTGAGAGCTGCTGCCTCAGGTCGCGTCATCCATTCCGGGATATGCCCGACGGTGCCGTCCGGCTGGCGGACGATTAGAACCTCGAAGCCACGATGAACATTCCTTCCGGTAATGGCGAGGGTCAGGCCTGCGTAAGGATGGAAGCGGTAGTGTATTGTCGCTTCACGGACCTGATATCCAGCATTATGTCCGTGTCTTGGAGAGCAGTCGGTCGACCTGCTTGATCGCATGCTTGGGCTTCAAACTACGCGCGGCGGCGAGGCCTTGGCCGATGGCACAGATCGCCAGGGAGCCGCTGTGCAACACGCCAAGCGTGGCGTCACAGAGAGAATTGACACGTTTCGCGTGAAGGTCCTGCTCCAGCAAGCCGCCCAGAACGTCGCGAATTCCTTGGTAGGAGAAGCGCTCCCTGATGACCATAGTACCTCCCGAATCGGCATTGGGAGGCAGACTCGCTGGTCTGCAGGGCGCGGGGAATCGCTTCCGCGACTTCGCAAGGATCCATCATCCGCGGCGGTTTCACGATTCTTTTCGGAATCGCCCCTATGGCTGCCCGATTCTTTTATGTCTTACACTACTGGTTGCGGGTTTCCAGTCAGGTCAGATCCACCGGTAGGGTTTTGAAATCGCGGCGTTTTGGCGAAATCGCCTTAGCCGATGCAGGCTCCCCTTTCTTTGGGGGTCAAAATGGCGAAAAGTGAGCAATCCTGGGGCATTCCGACCGAACTGAGCCCGGAGCAGTTCCGACAATTTGTCTTACCCCACCACCTGACCGTTGGACGCCGGGGCCCGGCGCCGAAGCTGTCCCTCCATACCCTGTTCAATTACATCCTGAAAATTCTGTACCTGGGGTGTCAATGGAAAGAATTGCCGATTGCAAAAGACGCTGACGGTCGCCCCGAGATCCACTACACCCGAATTTATGGCGCCTTCCGGCGGTGGCAGGCCGGCGGCTGTTTTGATATCATTTTCATGACCGTGGTACTGAGGCTTCACCAGACTAGCCTTCTCGACGTGACTATCATCCACGGCGATGGCACCACGACGGCTGCGAAAAAGGGCGGCGACAACATCGGCTTCAACAGACACAAGAGGATCAAGGGCGATAAGGTCGTCGCCTTCTGCGACCGAAATTGCAATGTCATCGCGCCGTTTGTCGCGGCTCCTGGCAACCACAATGAATCGCCGCTCCTGCGCGCGGCCTTGCCGAACGTGATGCGGATAGCCCGTTTTGTTGGTCTTGACCTTCAGGGAACGATTGTCAGCCTGGACGGCGTATACGATTGCCGACAGAATCGGAAGGCGATCTTCAACTGCGGCATGGTGCCCAATATCAATACCAATCCCAGAGGCAGGAAATCTGCCAAACGCGGCCGGAAACGGTTGTTCAGTGCAGACATATTCAAGGAACGTTTCAACACCATCGAGCGCGTGTTTGGTTGGGAGGATAAGTTCCGCCGCTTGCTGCTCCGGTTCGAGCGCCTCAGTCAGCTACATTATGCGTTTAAAACGTTGGCGTATACGATGATCAACCTACGCCATCTCTGCTAGCGTCTGCCGGGCGTTGTGTGCCGAATTGTGACAGCGCCGACGGGGCCGTGACTCCGCACGGCTCCGGAATGACAAAATTCCGACCTCCGACCCACAATATTACAAAATCATCGCATCGAGGCGGCACTCCTGGGTCTTCGCTTGATCGTTCGCGCTCGCCCAGCCCCGCAACGCCGGAAACCCGCAACCAGTAGTATGTTGGATTCTTGCCTATTTCGACGGCGATATTGACATCGACGGCGATCGCGCCGTCGGCGGCCTGATGCACATGGCGTTCTCCGGTGGTTACCGCTACCGGGCCAACCCGTTGCTCCTGGCGAAGCGCCGTTATCTCGAGTGGCGCGACAGCAATCGTGATTTGGTGCGGGCGAAGGCCAACGCCAGGCACCACTACGGGTTGCCATTCGAGTTCTTCCGGCTGATGCTTGGTGATGACTGCCTCTACGCCGAAGGCTACTGGGCGGAGGGCACGACGACTTTGGCCGAGGCGCAGCGTCAGCGATGCGATTACATCTGCCGCAAGCTGCTCCTTATGCCGGGGGATCGACTGGTGGAGGTAGGTTCTGGCTGGGGCGGCTTGGCGATGGTCGCTGCGGAGAAGTATGGCGCGGATGTGGTGATTTACGGCCTTGTGCCAGAGCAGAATCGGATCATGCAGGCACGACTTGAACAGCGAGGGCTAACCGGACGAGTGCGCATTGTGGAGCGGGATCATCGCGACCTGAAGCAGGAACCGGCAGCGTATGATCGTTATTTGTCGGTCGGGGTCTATGAACATGCCGGGTTCGCCAGTCAACCTCGCTGGATCGAGAGCATCGCGACCGCGCTGAAGCCGGGCGGCATCGGCATGATCTCGACCACCGGCTACATCAAGCAGTTTGCCACCGAGTTCTTGACGATCAAGTATGTGTTTCCTGGCGGCAGTGTCCCCAGTCTGGCGCGCACACTGGAATTGCTGGACCACCACGGCTTGCACGTCCTCGACGTTGAGGACCTGAGTTGGCACTACCAGCGCACCGCTGAAAACTGGCTGAGCAATTTCGAGACGCATTGGCCGGAAATCCAGGCGATCGATCCGCAGGTTTTTACCGAGCGGTTCCGTCGTGTGTGGAACTACTATCTATGCGGCGTTATCGAGGGATTTCGGCCGGGAGGTGGGAACCTCAATCTGCACCACGTCATCTTCACCAAGGGCAAGGGGCATTTTCCGAAAGACCGCGGCTTCATCTATCGGCGAGTTTGATGCCGTCGAAGCACGGTATAGGATCGTGAGCATGGCCAACCCGCTCGCACCAATCACGATATTGGCCACCGACCGAATGATCCGTCGGCTACCGAGACCGTGAAGGGCCGGTCATTGGTAACTCCGGCCGTTGCCGGACGCTGGTCCAAATGGCTCAGTCGGGTCAACTCCGGCGGTTCGGGTGGGCAGCCTGGCTACCGCCGCTCAGGGTGGGGAGCGGACCTAGAGCCTAGGCCTCATGCTTGAACTAGCTTGCTCATGTGGACGACAAACCCGCCCTTGAACTCCTCCTCCCGATCAACCCCATAGCCCAGTTTCTGATAGAACTGCACATTCTTGGCAAAGAGCTTATTGGTGTAGAGCTTGATTTCAGGGTGCCCCAGCGACACGGCTACCTGCTCGGCATGAGCCATTAGCTTTCGTCCCAAGCCTTTACCCTGAAAAGCTGGAGATACCGCGACATTCTCGATGAGAAGATGGTCGGGGCTCCAGAATCATCTCGATGAGGGCCGCTAGCTTGCCATCTAGATACAGTAGGTCGATGCGGTGATTCTTCACGGCTTCCGCATAGTCGGCTGTCATCGGCTTGGGCTCACGTCCGATAACTGGCACCCATTTGGAATATGCTTCCCGTGTCAGAGAACGGATGGCGTCAGCATCCTCAGCGGTCGCCGGCAGAAGTGACAAGGCTTCGCTCACCGTTTGACCTCTTGGATTACTCACGTTTGCAGCATAAGCATAACGTGGAAAGGCAGCGACGGCGAGAGTCCGAGATGGGTCGGGAGCTGCTATGGGTCTTCGCTGAGTGTGTTATCGCTATGCGTCGCTGGTCCGCAGAGGGGAGCCGACGCTCCTGGTGAAGCCGCCCTGAAGCTACGCCAACGACCGCCCCGGCGACGCGCGCCGGCTGGCCGGGGCGGATAGCCGCCGGGGTAACGTCCGGCCTGCGGATCAGCGCCGCCGGGTCGACTCCGGCTGTTCGGGAGGGCAGCCCGACTACCGCCGCTCGGGGTGGAGAGCGGAGTGCGCCGGGAGACCGGCAAGGAGTAGGTGGTGCAAGTCCACTACGATGAAGGAATAGCAAACCACATCGGCCCCGAGCCGTGCGTCTGCGACCGCGAGGGCGTAGGCGAAGCGTCGGTAGGGGATCGCATAGGCCAGCCATTGAGCCGCGAAAGCCACGTCAATCTGGGTGCCGACACCGTTCCGTTGGTGGAAGGCCGGAAACACGCAAGACGGACCTGAAGCCACCGCTCGCCGAGCTTCGGAGGACAGGGTGTCCGTCGCGAGGCGGAATCCGAAGGGTATGCGGAGAAGTACCGGGCCGTAGTCGATGGGGGCTACCCCAAGGACGAACCGGTCGGCCAAAGGTGGGGCAAGGTCGAGCCCGCAGTATGGGGGCGAAGGCGTTCTCATCCACCCACCGCACCAAGGTGTTTGCGGACGGCACGGTAAGGAAGATCTGAGCGTGACCCCAGGAGGGCTCCCAGGATCCTCGTGTAACAACCGAGGGAAGTGACCCTATAAGCGCAAGCGAAGTGGGAAGCGGTGTCCTGGGAGTCGTCGGACGGCCGAGTAGTACCAGAAGCGCGGCGAAAGCCACGCGACCAGAGGTCCTGGCGACGGAGTGGGTCGGGGAAGGCGGCCGGCGAAGACGGTCGGGGAGGGACAGGAAGCGGGATGAGCAAGGCCGGTGAGGTGGAAAGTTCCATGAGCGAAAGACCCGAACATCATCGGCTGAGGAGACTTGCGGACTGGACCAAGCCGGCGGGGGCGAAGGAAGGCTCACTCGCTCATCTGAAAAGTTACAGATGAGTCCTTTCGGCGCCACTCAGGGAACGGCGTCTTCGTGAAAGCCGTGTGCGGGAAAACTGCATGCACGGTTTGAGCGGCGGACGGAGGCCAGCGCGAAGAGCAATCGAGCGCGCCTCCTCCGACCCGACAGCGACGAAGCCAGCGAACAAAGCCGGGCGACCGGCGGCGGAGCAGGTGGAGCGAAGGGCGGGGACCGGGAGGAACGTGGACCAGCAAAACACGCGCCGGACTCAGAGCCGGGGAAGCGTGCCACAGGCGCTGGACCGCGTGCGACAAGCTGCCAACATTCGTGGCTTGTCGCCACCTACTCCTGGTAGGAGCCGGATGCCTTAATTGGGCTCGTCCGGATCTGTGCGGGGGGCGGCCAGTAATGGCCGTCCCTACCGCGAACATCTGCGCCCGGTAGAGCCGAGGAATGGGCGCGGTAGCTAGGCCATTCGGGGTCGTCTCCCATCCTCGCTCACCGCAGCTTGGGACCTGGCTAACCTTGTTGGCGTCGAGGACGCCCGCCGGAACGAGTTCCGGCGCGGTGTTCGAACAAGATTTGCTGCAGCCTTCCTTCACCAAGCACCTGGTCAAGTTCCCTGAACGTCAGGTACGGGATGAGAATCAGCAGCATGATCAGGCAACTTGCAAGAATTTGCAGAAGCGAACTGCCGGCAACCTCGGTGAGCGAAGCGAGGAGCGGTCGCCCATGAATGATCCCGATGACTGCTTCTTCGATAACCGAGAGAACCAACAGCAGGGCCAGAAAAAGCAACGACTTGTAGGCGATGACGTGAATGAAACGGCGTCTCTGGTACCGGTCTCCGATTTTAGCCGCATGCCCCAAGAGGACGAACTTCGCGAGCACCAATGCCTTGACGGCCGCCAGCCCATACGGCGCATAGCTGACGCCAACGCCTCGAAGTATCGCCATCTTATATAGAATGAGTGCGCCGAAGCAGACATACAGATATAGGGATATCAGCGCAACTTCCAGCAGCTCATGGCCTAGCTTGTGGGCGACGGTCGCAGCCGCCGGCATCCTGTTACCCATGACTCGTATCCGACATCAGCGTTCTCCCTGGCCCGCCACGATCGCCCGCGCAGGCAGATCAGCGGCGTGCGGACCGGCTTCGCTAAACATAGGCGACCACGACGCCCTGCGCAGCCACCGAGCGTTTGCAGCGCTTCCTCGACCTTGCCTAGCATGGCCGGGTACCGGCGGCAAAGGATGACGCGGCACAGTCTCATGAAAGGGGACGCTGCGCCACCACGCGCTCTTCACAAGTGCGGCGTTCGCACCCGGGAGCCGTGTTGGTTTTGGGTCGACTACGGCCGCAGCCCGGCTACCGCCGCTCAGGGTGGAAAGCGGAAATCCAACCCGAACCCCGAAACGGCAACGTTCCGGACGGAGCAGTCATTGCAGGTCGGCCGATTTATCGGGCAGACCGGGGTCGGTCTCATAAAAGCTCCGCAACAGTGAAACACGGTGCCACCATGCTGACAGAGCCGGATATCGTGACAACGCGTCACGGCCCTCGTTGGCCCGCAGGAAATAGTCGAACATCGGGGCGATATGACAGTCAGCCAAAGTGAAATGTGCCCCATCAAGCACTTGCTTCTCGGACGCAATCTTCTCCAATGCATCCAGAACCTGAACGGCGGTCTTCAAGCCCGCGGCGATCTCAGCCTCGCTCGCAGCTTGGCCGCGAATCGGTCGGAAGACCCGATGGGAAAACACCTGGCGGACCATCGGCCAATATCCGTAATTGTCCATGATCGCTATTGCTTGTGCCATGCGGGCAACACTCTGGGGACGCGCTGGCGTCAGCGAGGCACCTTCGAAAGCGGCATCGATGTAGCGTGTTATGGCGCAGGTCTCGAACAGGGTGAAATTGCCGTGGCAAAGAACCGGAACTTTGCCAAATGGATGTAATTCTCGATATGAAGCGGGAACGTCCGGCGCGAACGGATTGATTTCAACGCGAGTATATTCAGTGCCTTTCTCGTGAAGGGCCATCCGGGCAACGCGTTGTAAACACTGAAGCGATAGCCGTGAAGCGTCACGGTTTCAGCCACGTCCACTCCTCCCTGCAGCGGTGATAGGTCTTGTACCCAGGCCTTTGCTCACAGGCAACGGCGGCTTATCGTTCAACCGAGCCGTTCGTTGCGACTGTTATGTACGGCTCAACGTGTCGAAAGCCGTCTCCTGAGCTGACTCCTGTTACCCTTTTTGTGATAGCGTATCAGGCTAGGCGCTATGCCTGCTAGGGGTGGAAACCGGTCATTGCCTGCCGAACACAGGCGCCTGTGTTCGTTCGAGGCCTGGCGATGACCGACTGCAGCATCCCTCACCAGCACTGGTCGCGGCTGGCTGGAACACGGGGCGAGTAGTCAATTGGTAAGTACGGCGGCCTATGCTAGACTTGGTTGAGAAGCCCAGGGCCAAAAACTTCTTGTTTTCACGTCACGGCCCTAGGAGAGATATCCGATGGCTGAGATGCCGACCTACCCGGCCAAGGCCAAGGCCCTAGTTGCCTACAACGCCGCATCGGACCATTTCGACGATGAACCACTTGCATTCTGGGCTCGGCTTGGCGGTAGCACCGTGAACCGGCTGGCGCTGCCAAGTGGCGCGACGGTACTTGACGTTGGCTGCGGCACCGGCGCGTCCGCGATCCCGGCAGCGAGGGTGGTCGGGCCAACAGGTCGGGTCGTTGGTGTCGATCTGGCCGATCGATTGTTGGACCGCGCACGTGACAAGGCGAGGCGGCTCGGGCTCGCCAATGTGGAGTTTCGCCAACCCGATATGGAAAGCCTTGGCTATCAGGACAGCCACTTCGACGCAGTGGTCAGCGTATTCTCGATATTCTTTGCTCCCGATATGACGAAACAGGTGGCTGAGCTATGGCGGATGGTGAAGCCCGGTGGGCAACTCGCGATCACCACCTGGGGGCCGCGGATGTTCGAACCTGGGACGACCGCTTTCTGGGCGGCGGTGAAAAGATATGCGCCTCCAGCCCTTCACTTTGGCGGGTTCAACCCGTGGGATCGCCTTACAACGGTCCTGGCAGTGCGCGATCTCTTGGTCGGCGCTGGCATTCCTGACCCGGCGGTTGAGCGCGAGGAGTCCCGGCAATCCTTGCGGAACATCGATGACTGGTGGACCGTTGTCCTCGGTTCCGGCTTTGTTTGGACGGTCGCGCAAATGGACGCTGAAACTGCCGAGTTGGTGCGCAACGATAATCTGAACAGCCTGCGCAATCAGCAGGCGACCTTGTTCGAGACGAATGTGATCTACGCGATCGCACGTAAACCACCAACGTAATGTTTGCAACAGGGCCGCACGAAATACGCTGCACCTGACAAAAGGCGATTCCGCGACGCGGATCCGTGTGACTTTCTGGCTGGCAACCTTGCTGCGGATGGGGTTGCCATGTGCCAACGGCGGGGGTAGCGCCAGGAGCGGAAGTCAACAGTGCGGTCTTAACCATCTCAATCAGCGGCGCGGCGGAGCGGTCCTCATTGACGATTGCCTGATATCCGTCGGCGTTGCCGCACAGCGCCGGCGAAACGTGCGATTGAAATAAGAAAGATCACCGAACCCCACATCAAACGCCACTGAGCTGATGTTGCGATCGGCAAAGCGCGGGTCACTCAGGATCCGGTGTGCGCGCGACAGCCGCTGGCCGAGGACGAATGCCGAGAAGGTGAGGGATTCGCGCTCAAAGAGCTTGTGGATGTAGCGTGGCGTCACGCGGTGGCGTCTTGCGATCTCGGCGACCCCCAGATCGCTGTCGCCGAGATTCGAGCTGATGTCGGCCATGATCGCCTGCATTCGCGCGGCGGCGATGCCGCGTCCCTCCGCAATCGCCCGGCCGTCGCGCGTAGCGCGGATGGTTGCGGCAATGAGGTCATGCATGTGGCTGACCGCGAGCCGTTGCAGTTCAGGAGTGGCGAGTGGCAGAGTCTCGGCAATCGCGCTCGCATAGGTGACGAGCAGGTTCAGCGCCTCGGTGCGGTGCGGAACGAGACGTATCGGCGTCTCGTCGAGCCGGCCAAGGAGCAGTGCGACCGCCTCACGCGGCACCCGAATGCCAATGAAGCGCCCCAGCGTCGGACGCGTGAGGGTGAATCCGGTCACATCTCGCGTCGCAAACAATGCATCACCGTCCCGGAGGATCAGGTCGCGGTCGCGCTGGCGCGCCATGCTGCACCCGCGAACATTGATGGCGACCAAGAGATCATCCCCCCCGTTCGGGACGGCCCCGCTAGGCCGTATTGCGTGGCGCAGACCGGACAGCGTTCCAGACACGACGGCGAGGCCTGGCAACGTCCGCTTGGTCAATTCGACGTGAAGTGGGTAGTCGGGCAGCGGTTCGAGTGGTTCGATCGGTTCGAGCTTGGCCGACAGAAACGTGCGCTCACGAAGGTGAAGGTCCCGTACCGCCTGGGCACGCGCCGGTTCCGGTATGCCCGCGGTCGAAAACCTCAGGGTGGCGCAGACATCTGGCACGAACATCACCTGCGATCCATTCGCTCGAGGTCGGTCGGCGACGTTACTATTATGTCGCACGATTTCACTTTGGTCCAAGTCACTGTTCCGCCGGATCCAAGATCGGGGGTTGTCGAGGCGGCTAGTCTCTTCCGAGCGGCAGTGTTGATCCGGTTCGCCGTGATCGGAAGGAGTATGGCAAAGATCGATACGATCCTGGTCGTCGGCGGAGGGGTAGCCGGTCTCACCACTGCCGCAGCCCTTCATCGGCATGGCTTCACGACGGAGCTCGTCGAGCGACAGCAAACTTGGCATGCTTTGGGAGCCGGGTTCCTGGTCCAAGCCAACGGTATGCGCATGCTGCTCGCGCTCGGTCTCGCGGCGGGCGTCGAGAATGCAGGGACGGTTGTTCGGCGATGGCAATTTTGTGACAATCATCGGGACCTGCTGTCGGAAACCGATCTCGAGGCGATGTGGGGCGATGCAGGTCGCTGCGTCGGGATTGAACGGCCCAAGCTGCAACGCGCGCTGCTGCCGGGTGTCGCCAATCTACGCTGCCGACTTGGCACATCGGTCATATCCGTGGTGCAGGACGATGGTCGCGTCTCGGTCGGGTTTTCCGATGGCTCGACTGGAGACTATGATCTCGTGGTCGGCGCGGACGGAATTAAGTCGACAGGTACGGGCCTTGACCCTGACCGCTGCTGCGCCGAGCGATCTTGGTGCCATGAACTGGCGTAGCATTGCCCCGATCCGCCCGGTCGGTGTGACCGGACTGCAGATGCACCTGGGCGATGGTTGCATGTTCGGGCTTGTGCCTATGGGCGCCGGTCGCACCTACGGTTTCGCCTATGTCATCCAGCCGCGCTTTCACGATCCTCTGGAGGGACGCCTTGAGCGGCTGCGCAACCGCTTTGCGACATTCGGTGGGCGCGTGCAGGAGTATCTGGCCTCGCTCGAGCGTGACGACGAGGTCATTTGCTCGGCCATGGAATGGATGGAGTTCGAAAAATGGCATACCGGCCGGGTGGTTCTGGTCGGGGATGCCGCGCATGCTAGCTCGCCTATGATGGGACAGGGCGGCTGCATGGCGATGGAAGATGCATGCGTGCTGGCCGAGGAATTGCGCGCGGCGGCAACCGTGGAGAGCGCGCACGCCAGCTACGTGAATTGGCGCAAGGCCCGTGTCAAATGGGTCCAGTACCAGAGCATGGCAGTAGGGGAAATTATCGCTGTACCATCGGCAGTCCGCAATGCCGCGTTACGCGAACGGGGCAATGAAGGGCACCAACACCGGGTCCGCGTATCTACAGTCTCAGAATTAACGGTCACCCGACACCCGAACCGCCTCGTAGGTGAATTCGATACCGCGGAGAAGGAACATCTCCGGCAGATCGCGTAGGCTCAGCTTGTAACGCAGTCGCCAGAAGACAACGAGCGCGATGACATCGGACGGATACTGGGTGCGATTTAGGGAGCCACCAGTTCGTTCGTTGAACTGCTTGCCACAATCGCGGCAACGGAACCGCCGGTAGCCCTGCGCGGTGCGCTCAGGCCGTTCCGAAATCGCTGCCCCACCGCATGCGACGCATTCCATCCGCCTTGCTCCCCCGTCCAGGAGCTATCATGCCCGAACAGAACCGTCCCCGGAATTGCGATCTGGCGTGAACGCTGACGGAACCCCGGCCTGCTACCGGGCAACGGGACAGGCTGCCGGCGTCTAGCGCGGCCAGAGACGTTGCCAGCGTGACAGGCCCTCAAGCGGGTGCGTTTTTGGTTGCGGGAACACTTGTTTTCCTGGCCGCGAACTGCGGACCGAGTCCCACCTGGTGGTCACAGTAGCGGATCGGTCCTTCATGTTTTTCGAGCAGTTGCTGAAGCCGTTGCTTCCGATCGGGATAGGGCAAGCGCACGTCGCGTCTATTTGAGCCCCCTTATTTCGATAGTTCCGTTTGCGTGGCGAACGGCAGTGGAGAGCAGCGTCAGTCGGTAGGGCCGTCGCCGGTGGCCGTAACCGGGAGGGGCGTGCCGGGTTGTATCCCTTCGTCACGCCCTCGCTTGCCAGGCGCCTGCTCCGGAAACGAATGCGTCCGGCTCGGCGGAGCGGACGCGTTCGCCTCGGCGCTCCGCGGGATAAGGGCCGTGGAGCCGGGGTCAGCATTTATCGAAGCGGTCGCCATTCGCCGGCTTAAGCGCGGCTCGGCAGCAATATGCGATTGTAAAACCGGCTGATTGACCTGAATCAATGCGCCACATCGGTATTGCTGTGACTCTGGCTTGATGGGACATGACTCCTCGTCGTTCGAGGTGCCGATCTCGTCGGGATCACTGTCAGCGCTAGAGGATACCCAAATGCCAGACGACTTAACGTTGCGAGTGATGATGCTGGAGAAACTCACCGGGAGGAATATGCAGCGGGGGCAAAGAAGGGATCGAGTGTCCGGCCAGAATTGATGATGTAGTGTCGTTGATCTCGTCACATGCCGATCATGTCTTGGCACCGAGAGCTGTTACTTGCGACCATGTTCTGCGTAGGTGGCTGGACAAGTGTTTCATCGCCTGATGCGAGCACAATTGTGAAGTCGCCTTCGCCAGTTGCTGGGGCGCCCGTTCAAGAGCCCGAACTCCTTGCCGCAATCGATGACTATGCCGTTACCGGCCCTCTCACTGCCGGCAGCATCGGTTGAGGCGGCCCGTCTGCGGGCGGCGTTCGCCCGAGAAGTCCATGACGCCGTCCCTGAGACCGCGACCACGGGGCAACGCTGGATCATGCTGGCGAGGGCTATGCTCGCGGAACACGGTGAGGCAATCGACCGCGCGCAGCTGTTGGTGGTGGTCGACCGGAATCCGCACGTTCAAAAATTAGCTCTTATGGTAGCGCTGCCGAGCGTTCCGTGGCTGGTAGTCGGCAGCACGCGTGTCTCGACTGGTCAACCGAACCGGCATGGCTATTACATCACGCCGACGGGCGTGTTCCTACACGATGCGTCTATCCTCGACTACAGAGCGCAAGGCACGTTCAACGAGAACCATATACGCGGACTTGGGCTGAAGGGAATGCGAGTATGGGACTTCGGCTGGCAGTGGGCGGTCAAGGGCTGGCTGAAGACTGGCGAAGAAGGCCAGATACGGCTGCTGATGCACGCGACCGATCCTACCTATCTGGCGCAACGGATCGGCCGACCGGCTTCGGAAGGTTGCGTACGGGTACCGGCGGACGTGGATCGGTTTATGGACCGACATGGAGTATTAGACGCCGATTATGAGATCGCGGCCGTCGACGATATCTCCTTTCGTGCCATCCTTCCCCGTGACCGTGTACCAACCCCGCTGGCAAACGATAGGTTGGTGATCGTCGACTCGTCGCCAAAGTGACATAGAGTGCAACGACTGCCTGCCAGTCGGTGATCGGGCTCGCTCAGCCTGACTGGCTAACGATGTACTCACGTCTAACCCCCCAAGAGGAGCGGCGGTGAGAGTCCTGGTCTGTCTCGTCGCCTGTCGGGGGCTGTCCATCGATCTGCAAGGGCGAACCTGCCAGATCGCCGTCATCGCGGCGACGCCAGCGACCACCAGACCACGCGGTAAAAGCCGGCCCAGCTCCAATCGCCACCGCCGGCGTTCGTCCATGTAAAACATGCCATAGCGCCACCCCCCGATACCGCACACCGCGAAAGAGCTCTCGCATGGCAACCAGCCTCGGCCATTCGTTTGACATGCGGGACGGTCGCCGGGTGCCACTGGGGCACACGAAGACGCCAGCTACAACGCCTGTGCCTGCCATCACCCGCTGTTCGTGTTCAATGAAACGTTCCGAAACGACGCGCGCCGGAGCGGGCAGAGGCAGTCCAGTAACGGATCTGTCCAACCGCGCTCCGGCCAAGGTTTGCTGCGACGCGCACTCCGGTAACGTTCCGCAAGTTCGGACTCACTGGCAGTTCGGATTCTGATGCGGGAGCTCGGCGACCGGAGACGTCGCTCCGGCCGCCGGACTTGTCCTAGGGGATCGACTCTGACACTTGCCACCCCTCCGTCTCGTCGCCTTCGTTCTCTTCTTATTCGCGCTGTTCGCGGAGCAGGCGCGCAAGCAGCAGGCGGCGCAGACGACGACGGCGCATTATCCCGCCCCCGATCAGAAGGCGAGCGAGGCGCCGATCCGGGCCACCCTCATCCTCCTCTTCATCCTCGTCGTCTTCGTCCTCGTCTTCCTCCTCACGCGCTCCCGCGCTGCGCTCCCGGAGCAGGTGAGCGAGCAGCAAACGGCGCAGGCGGCGTCGGCGGGCGATGCCGCCCGCGATCAGCAGACGGACCAGCCGGCGATCCTCGCTGCCCGCCTCCTCCTCCCCGTCCTCCTCCTCGTCCTCTTCGCCTTCATCGGCTTGCGCGCGCCGCTCGCGGAGCAGGCGAGCAAGCAGCAGGCGGCGCAGACGACGGCGGCGCATCATCCCGCCCCCGATCAGAAGGCGAGCGAGGCGCCGATCCCGGCCACCCTCATCCTCCTCTTCATCCTCCTCGTCTTCGTCCTCGTCCTCGTCTTCCTCCTCACGCGCTCCCGCGCCGCGCTCCCGGAGCAGGCGAGCGAGCAGCAAACGGCGCAGGCGGCGTCGGCGGGCGATGCCGCCCGCGATCAGCAGGCGGACCAGCCGGTGGTCCTCGCTGCCCGCCTCCTCCTCCCCGTCCTCCTCCTCGTCCTCCCCCTCGTCCCGCTCGCTCCGCTCCTTGAGCAGGCGGGCGAGCAGAAGGCGGCGCACGCGGCGTCGGCGGATCGCTCCCCCCGCAACGAGCAGACGAACGAGGCGACGCTCTTCGCTACCGCCTTCGTCCCCGTCCTCATCCTCCCGCTCCCGGCCTTCCCGCAAGAGGTGCGCCAGCAGCAGATTACATATCCGGCGGCGCCGCAGCATGCGGCTGCCGATCAGCAGCCTCGCGATCTTCTTCTCGTCTCGGCCACCTCCTTCCGAGCCAACCTCCTCTCGATCACGTAACAACGTGTCGACCGCCATGGCATCCTCCTCTTGTTGAGACTCAGTGCTACGCCGGCCCAGTCGAGCCGGGCTGGTGCGGCTCCACGGCAGCGCCCGATTTTTGCTGCGCGGAGCTGCCTTCGGCTTCCGAAGCCTGCGGTGCGGTGACCTGCTGCAGTGCGGTGGCCAGGATCGCCTGACCAAGAACGCTGCGTTGAAGCAAAGTCGTCGTGCGGCTCCGCTCCATCAACGCCTGCAGCAGAGTGCGCCGCACCTCGGCTTCGTCTCCCGACTCTTGCGCCTCGTCCTTCTCGTCTCCGTTCCCGAGCACGCAGGCTATTCCGGATTCGAAGGCCTGCTCGACGATTGCTTCCAGTGTGTGCCAGGACTTGCTTGACTGCAGGCTGATCTTGTCTTGCTCGGATAGCTGGCGGCGCGTGCTGGCACTATCCACCTTCTCGAGCCTGGTAATCTGACCGGTGCTCGCGTCGATAATGAACGCGAACAGACCCGGTCCCGGTCCGGCAGTCGATGGTTTCTCCTCGTTCGGTCCCTTGAGCTTTTCCACAGCCTCGTGGCTCTTAGCCATTTGCAACTCCCTGGAGTTCGATGTCTAAGGTTGCGGCTCTATGACCCTACACCCCACCACAGCGTGCTCATCCGCCACAATGTCCCGACGCCGGATCGCTTACGATAATCGCAGCCATCCTGTTCTGCAACTCTGCCTGTTCATCGGCGGTGGAAACAAATGGTAGGCGCTCGCCGGTCCAGTGCAATTGCACCCGGTTCTCTGGCACCTTGTTGGTATAAACAAGAGCCTCGAATATCGCTTCGGCGCGTCGTTGGGATAGGTGCTCATTAAAATCCGCAGAGCCAACCGAATCGGTCTTGCCAACGATCGTGGCGACGAAGGTTGGGGTGCTTTGCATCATTGCGGCCACGTCGCGTATATGGTCTTGGTCTTCGGGCGTTAAGCGTGGCTGCCAGTGGAAAAATAAGCAAAATGGGTCGGGCAATTCTGCGTCTGTTGTGCTGTCGCAGCATGAGCTGCAAATAGGCCCATAACCGCCGCAGCTGCAAGGCTCTTCGTTACCGCGCTTCTTGACATTGGACGCTCCCTTTTTGTGATTTGGTCTATTTTCTACTCCCACTATACCAGAGCCCCCTCCACGAGGGAGTTGACATAGATCAGTGGTCTTTAAGGAGGCTTCGGGATGGCTAGCTCGGATTTCTCACACCAGTCAAGTGCATCGGGCTTCTGATTCCTGTTCGTAGATCTGTTCCTCGACGCCCACGAGAAGGCGCCATCACAGATCGTGCTGGACCTCGATGCCACTGATGACACGTTGATGACACGTTGCACGGCCATCGGGAAGCCGGTTCCTCCGGAACAGCCTGGTCTTTGTGATCCGACAGCACGGGCGCATTGCGGCGGCGGTCGCTAAAGTGTGATCATCGCGTCGAAGGCGCCGTGCGCCATGGGAGGAGCATGGGCTAACATGACTGCCAGGTAATTAGCCGGGCCTCGGTAACAACTGAGGCTGCGTGAGGGGAGCTTCGACCAAACGGCTTCGGCTGATTGTGCACGCGGCCTCATGGACGGGTAGCCGAGCTGGTGTATGAGCCGACGTCACGTCCCGACGAAAGATATCGCCGCAGGAGGAGCCCACGGACTCGCCCGCAACTGACGATCATGCGATCGAAAAAAGGTTCACCTCCCAACTTCTGGACGTGCTCATCCGCGCCGGCATTGTCCTGGCAGTGGCGATGCTCTGCTATCGGGTGTTTGCGCCATTCCTGACGTTGACAATCTGGGCACTAATCCTTGCGGTGGTGCTGTACCCTCTTCACCGGGCAATCGCCGGCAGGCTGAATGGCAGAAAGGGAATTTCGGCGGTTTCGGCGGATGTCCTACGTGCCATCGCCGATCAGAGTTATATCCACCCGCCGGTTTCTTGCGCGCCCCTGAGGGGTATCGTTGGAGACGACCGGATTGGCCTCGCCGAAGCCTTGGGCGGATAACAGGCTCGGGCTCACGCCGTGCGATGCAAGATAGTTTACAACGCTCATAGCGCGTTTTGTCGACAGGTCTACGTTGTTCGCGATCCCCATCCTTTGCAGCTGCGGCCCGATCGGTGTGTTGTCAGTATAGCCACCCACTACAATCTTCGTGTGCTGTAGCTTTGAGAGTATGGGCACCATCCTATTGAGCACGGGCGAGTCAGACGGAATCTGCCAGCCGCCTGACGGAAACATATAATCCGCGCTGGATGTCAGGATGATAGAGCCTTCCTGCTGTGTCACGTCCACGGGTGTGCCAGCCAGTGCCCCCCTAAGGTCGTCTGCGAGCCCGTTAAGTCGGTTCGAGGCACACCCTGTCAGCACCGATGCGAATGCCCCAGCGGCTAAAAGCAGCGCTAATCTGCGGATCATACAACGTCTCCTCCCAGTCTCCTAATTTGCGGAACCCAGACCCCAGATGTTGCAACCTGGCCACCCCAGGCTTACCTCGAATAAATAAAGCAACATTCCCTCGGTGAGCAAGGGGCTTTCCCTCTGCCCGGCGGACGACCTGCCAATCCGAGTAGTAATTACAGTAAGCGCAAGCTATTACTGAGTTTCGGCACTGCTGATAAACTCTCGCGAGTCCAGAGTTCCGGAGGAATTTCGGCTCAGGAGGCTAGGCGGAAGGCCTCCATTTTATTGGTGTCCTGTCGTTCGATGACGAATTTCGCGAAGGTGTTGCTCGGGGTGGCATTCAAGAGAAATTCCGGCAGGCTCTGGCGCAGGGCATTGGCCACGACCAGCTCCGAGGGCGGGATGCCGGGCCGAATGGTTCGCAGCCAGGAGCCGAAGGAATTCCAGACGAGCTGAGGGAAGGCGACGGCCAGATACTGAAGTAGTCCCTGGCAGACGACACCCGCCTGGATGAAGACGTGGTAGGCGTGGAGCTTGCGTGACGGCGTTGCGGTATTCCAGCGACTCACGATGGAGATGTTGATTGCCACTGCGGCGGCGGAGCGGCTTCATGTCGGACATCCAGAAATGGTAGGTAAACGAACCGATCAGCCGCACCGCCTGCTTGAACGTGTGCTCGATCTTGAAGCGCAGACCGTAGAGGCGAATGATCTCGATAGCCTCCAAAGAGGTGTCGGTGCACATCAGGAGGCACGAGCCTCTTACTGGATGAATCACCGCCACGAAGCGCACGAGTCGACCGGCCGGGCGCCATAGCAGGTCGCGGACCCGATACTGGATGATCACCTGGTGCTCGCCGTAGACGGGACTTTCGGCCTGTTGGAAGCCCTTGGGGTCCTCCAGCAGGGATTTGAGCTTGACCTTCCTGCCATAGACCCTGGGCCGACCTCTCTTCCGCGGGCCGCACTGCTGGTGAGCCGTGTAGGCGACGGCGTTGGACTTCACCCGCGTGACCAGGTGGTTGTTCTCCTCGAGCAGGCCGGTGACGATCTTGCGCGCGGCATAGTAGGCGTCGGCGACGAAGTAGAAGGGTTCTGCGATGGCGACGATCCCGAGGAGCGCAAGCATCTTGTCGAGCAGGGTGCGGCGATCGCGATTGGACCACACCAACCCTTCGTGGATTCGTATGGCGAGCGGCACGGCGAAGACGCTGGCTGCGGCCTGAACGAGCACGCTCACAGCCTGGAGGGAATGTCCCATGATGAATTCGGGCTTGGTGTTCGACTCGGACTGCTGATGCAGGAGTTTGACCGCCGGCATCTTGCGCCCGCGCTTGGGGATCTTGATGCCGTCGCCGACCACGACACACCTTCCCTTGATGCGCAGCGGCTGCGGGAATAGCCGGAGCACCACCTGGGTCCACAGCGCCGCGAGCCGATCGAGCTTCACGGCGGGGCTGTGAAAGTGATCGACGAGCTTGTTGTAGAAGCGAGCCTCGAGCTTCAGCGCCCGCACGAGGCTGGTTACGCCCAGCAGTTCCGTCCGCACCGTGAAGCCTGCCACGGCGGTGGCGAACCACAGGAAGGTGCGCAGACGCGAGAACGCCGGACGCAGCAGCCAAATCGCGTTCCACCAGGGCATCCACAGCGGCATCGGACCCTCTCAATTCTGTTGCCAGCATAGTATAGCACTGGTATGCTATACCTATGACAAACAAACGCCTGGCAGTGATCAGAAAGCGCATTGGAAGCATCAAGGCGCAGCTGGCCAGCATTGAAGACATGCGGCCCGGATCGCTCACCCGCCAGTACAAGGATCCAGAGAACCGGAGGGGACCCTACTACCAGCTCAGCTACACGCGGCAGATGAGGAGCCGGACCGAATATGTTCCGCGCGACTATCTGCCCGAGGTGCGGCGTGAGATCCGCAACTATAAGCGCTTCAAGGCGCTCACCGCCCAGTGGATCGCCTTGAGCATCGAGCAGAGCCGCTTGATGATGAAGCGAGCCTTGCGACGGCAATGACCCGCGGTGCTATCCTCATCCGATGGGCAAGCGACGCGCAAAACACCCCTTCGAGAACAACCCGTTCACTGACGCCTTCCTCGAATGGATGGGCTCGTCCGAGGGGGAACGCTCGGTCTACGCGCTCGATCTGGTCTTCGCCGCACTGGATAATGCCGACGTTGACCCCAAACGGCGCAAGATCGTCTGGGACGACGGGAAACGGCTGTCGATCGAGCAGTCGGCAGAATGCATCCATGCCGAGCATCCGGACGTGCCGCGCGACTTGATCGAAACTCACGTGGTCGGGTGGCTCGAGGGCTTTGCGCCGGAATCCTACTCCGAACGCCAGCTCGAGGAGCTCGACCGGCTCACTGAGCAGTGGCTTGACGACTACGAGCGAAAGTCACAGGCCGCCAGGAAGTAACCCAGAACTCGGCACTCTCGAGTCCTTAGTACGGAGGGACATATAATCGATGTAGGACCGGACGCGCTGGAGTAAGAAACTCATACACGGCCTCCACCTGTTATCACCGCCGAACTGCGATCCCCGACACCAAAAGTCACAGTCGATACCAACTTCATCCGTTCGGTCGCGCGCCGGCATCTGCATGTGTCAGGACAGCCTCATCTGCCGCCGGGATCAGCACCACCGCAGCCACCGCGCCGAGCAAGGAGGCAACCGCGGCTACCACGTATGTCCCCGGCAGCGACCACGTGACCAGCAGGCCGGCAAGTGCGGAACCAAGCGGAAAACCCGCATTGTTCAGGCTCATGGAGACAGAGATGACCCGCCCGAGCCGTGCCGGATCGGTACGGCGCTGACGCAACGTCAACACCGCGACATCGGTCGGCCCGCTCATCGCGCCGGCAAGGACCAAACCAGCGACCAGGCCACCAAGCCCGAACGTGGCAGCAATCGGCCATGCGGCGAAGCCGGTAGCCAGCATCCCGACCGCCATGACTCCCCGCTCCCGCCCTCTCACGCGAAGCTGCCCCGCCAGCAGCGCCCCAAGCCCGCCGGCAATGCCGACGACGGCCCAGAGCAGTCCGGCCGACAATGCGCCGCCGCCGGCGGCGAACCTCCTCGCCGCGAATACCGGCACGACGACGACCAGAGCGCCCCAGGTGACCTGATTGAGGGCGTAGGACACCGCAAGCCCCCGCAGCGTCGGCTGACGTATTACGCTGACAATTCCCTCGACCGCTCGGAACAGCAGCGATGCGGGTGGAGCCGCCGGGTCGCGTGGCTCACGGCGAATGCTGGCCAGGCACGCTGCCGACGCCGCGTACGCCAACGCGATGCCCGCCATCGTTGGCTCGGGTCCCACGAAGTCCATCAGCATTCCGGCCAGCGCCGGGCCCAGGACATCGACCACAGCGTAACTTGCGGTATCCAACGCATTGACCCGGTCGAGTGCTTCTACCGGCACCAGTCGCGGCAGCAATGTGCGGATGCCGGCCGCGCTCAGCGGGCTGGACAATGAGAACAGCGTCACCAGCATGATTAATACCGGCGCCGTCGCCACGCCCAACCGGTCCGCCGCGACCAGCGCGATCAGGCAAGTCGCACTCGCTGCCATGTCCACAGCGATGGCCCTGGTCGCACCCACCCGGTCGAGTAGCGCGCCGGCCAGCGGGCTGACCGCCAGCCCGGGCGCCACCGCGGCAAACGACAGCCATCCGGCAAGTACCGGCGATCCGAACCGCTCCAGCGCATAGAGCACAATGGCCAGCGCGAACATGCGTCCGGCGAGCCGCGACAGACATGTCGCCGCCAGCAAGGCCGGAAGGTCGGCGACATCGAGCAGCCGACGATACGACACAGGATGGCCCGTCATGCGTCACGATTCCACAATCCGCGGGCTCCCTATTCACCGCCGGCTCCGACCGCTATCCTGATTATGGGTGCAACACGTGGAAAGGGGAGCAGCGACATGGCGTTCTATGAACTCCGCCAGTACAAGGTCCGGCCCGGAAAGATGGATGAGTGGGTGAAGATCATGGAAGAGGAGATCATCCCCTTCCAGGTCTCCAAGGGGATGGTCGTCTGCGGCAGCTTCCGCGGCGAGACCGACAATTCCGTCTATGTCTGGTTGCGCCGCTTCGACAGCGAGGCCCAGCGCGAGGCTCTGTACAAGGCGGTCTATGAGTCCGATTACTGGAAGAACCAGATCGCGCCGCGTGTTCCGGAATGCCTGGACCGCGAGAAGAACGTCATCACGCGGATCATCCCCACGCCGAGATCGACTGTGCAGTGACCGGGGACGCCGTCATGTTCTTCGACGGCTTCGTCCTGACCAGGCTGGACGTGCCCGGCGGCAGCATCCGCCTGCGTTACGGCGGTGCCGGTCCACCGCTGCTGCTGCTGCACGGCAATCCGCAATCCCATTGCATGTGGTACCGGATTGCGCCCGAGCTGACCAGGCGCTTCTTCGTCGTCTGCCCGGATCTGCGTGGCTATGGCGAATTGCTGAAACCGCCCGCCTCGCCGGATCACGCGCCCTATGCGAAGCGCGAGATGGCGAAGGACATGATCGCCGTGATGGACCATTTCGGCCATCGCCGCTTCCGTCTTGCCGGCCACGATCGCGGCGGGCGCGTGGCACATCGACTGGTGCTCGACTTTCACGATCGGGTGGAAAAGCTGGCGACGCTCGACATTATCCCGACGATCGAGCATTTCGAGCGCACCAACATGGATTTCGCACTGAGCTATTATCATTGGTTCTGGTTCGCTCAGCCGCATCCGTTCCCGGAAGTGTTGATCAATGCGTCGCCGGATGTGTGGTTTCACGCGCATACCGGCCGCTCGCCGCGTCCGGCGGAGCTGTTTCATCCCGAGGCGCTGGCCGACTATCTCGCCGCCGCCCAACGTCCCGAGAACATCACCGGCATGTGCGAGGACTATCGGGCCGCGGCCAGTATCGACTTGGTCCATGATCGCGAAAGCCGAACCGCCGGCCACAAGGTGCGCTGCCCGATGCTGGTGCTATCGGGCGCCAAGGCCCGCGTAGCCAAGTGGTACGACGCGCCGGCGATATGGCGCCAGTACTGCTCCGAAGAGGTGATCGGCGGTGCGGTGGACTGCGGTCACTACATGGCCGAGGAGGCCCCCGAAGCGACGCTCGACTGGTTCAATCGGTTCTTTTGAGCGGTGTCAGGCGGAAACTTTGGCCCCGTCCCCCGGCCCGCTCTCGCAAGGAGAGGGGGACTCAGGCGCGGGTGCCGAGGTGTGGTGGCTTTACCTGGATCGCTGGGTCGATAACTTCACCTTCAGCGGCCAGAACCAAGGCTCTGGACCAAGTATATGGGCGGCGGCACGCCGCTTTTGGACATGAACCAGGCGCACTGATTCCGTCGCCCAAGTTCGCCCTTCATGAGCGCGAAGGAAGTTTTGCCGCGCGAGTGACTCCAGTCACAGACAAGAAACCGAGCCGAGCCTAAGCCTGCCTCCGATCGAACAAGGAGGCGATACGTATGGCCGAGACGAAAGAGCCATGGCTGGTGCCGTGCGTTTGTGCGTGTGGATGCGGACGGCATCACATACACACGATTTTTAAAGTCAAGGACGGCCATCCACATTGGTTCGTGTCAACCGAGCACCTCGCTGCGTACGAGGCATCTGCGAACTGGAGAAATCCGCATGAGGTCGGTCGCGATGCGCGACACCCTCGCACAAGCGTAAGATCAGTGTGACTCCGGTCATAGCGGCACACCCGCGCCACGTAGCTAGGTGACCTCGCGACCGGCCGGTCGTGTCAGAGGGAGGACATCATGCATCTTTGGTCAGTATTGCTGGTCGGCCTCCCCTTGGGGTGGGAAAAGAATGTCTGCGGATATCTCGCCAGCAGTTTGGTACTCTGCACTTTCTCCGTCACCTCGATGCGGCTGCTGCGATGCCTCGGGATCGCCAGCAACGTCTCGTTCATCTGCTATGCAACCATCGCCGGCATGCGGCCTATCCTGATCTTGCACAGTCTGCTTCTGCCGATGAATATTTATCGGCTTGTTCAGGTCACGCAGGTTGGGCGGGCGCGTTGAGGCCTTGAGGACCTGCGGCTTCAGCTTGTGGTCCGGCGCCTCCGCCTTCGGGCCCGAGTGCAACTGCCTACGGCCGCGCCTCCGCCTTGACGGCGTCTGCGATCTTCTCCGCCATCATCAGCACTGGAATGTTGAGATTGGCGCAGGGCACGGTCGGCATGATGGAGGCATCGCAAACACGCAGGCCCTCGACCCCCAGCACGCGGCCGGACGGGTCCGTCACCGCCATCGGATCGGCAGGATCGCCCATGCGGCAGGCGCCGCACGCATGCCAGGTGCCGCCGACCGAGCGGCGCAGATGTGCTTCCAGCGCCGCATCGTCCTCTGCGAGCACTTCGGCGCTGTGCTCGCTTTCCATCGCATAGGCCATAAAGCGCCGGCGCAAATTCGAGCTGCGGTCCATCACCGGCGCCGCGATTGCCATCACCACCGCATTCCGCGGCGACGGACAAGTGAGCGCCCGGATGCGTGAGGAAAAACCGCTCGGGAACAGGTCGAGCGCGATCCCCTTCAGCGATGGCGCCGATAAAGCGCGCACGCCAAGTCGGAAGGCATCCTTGAGCCGCGCCATGTCGCGCGGATCGGAGAGCATGCGGAAGTCGATCTCGGCGGGTGCGTCCAGCTTGGCCGCCAAGCGGATGCGGCCTTTCGAATAGGCCTTGTTCACCCAGAACCCCAGCGCGCCGATGCGCCGGCCGACTGCGTGCCATGACGCACGTGCCGCAATCGCCACGTGCATGTCTCCGGCCGGCGTTCCCGGCAGTCCGGAGGAATAGCGCAGCAACGCCTGCAAGTGATGGCCCTCGCCTGACGGCAACCGTGCCGATGGCGCAAGGAACGCCGACACACCGATATTCGGATGCTCCAGCAGGTTCTCGCCCACGCCGGGACGGTCAGCGACGACCTCGATCCCTCGCCCGCGCAGATGCGCATCGGGACCAATGCCGTTGCGCATGAGCATCACCGGGGATTGCAGTGCGCCCATGCAGATGATCACCTGTCGCGCTGTCGCGGTGCCAGTCTCACCGCCATGCTTCAGGCGCACGCCCGCCGCGCGCTTGCCCTCGATGACGAGCCCGTCGACCACTGTTTCCGTAACGATCTGCAGGTTCGGGCGGCGGCGCACCTCCGGTGTGAGATAGACGACCGCGGCGCTTGCTCGCCGGCCGGCATCATCGAGGTTGTGCGTGGTTGGGATGACCCCATCCGCCCAGATACCGTTCTGGTCGTCCAGCATCGGATAGCCCATCGCGGCGAAGCTGGCCGCAACCGCGCGGGTATAGCCGGTCCAGTCGTCCCGCCGGTGCCGGCGAATGGGCAACGGTCCGGACTTGCCGTGCAGCGGCCCGTCGAAGTCCCGGTCGCTCTCCAGCTTGCGGAAATAGGGCAGCACCTCGGTCCAGCCCCAGCCATGCGCGCCGTGCTCTTCCCACTCGTCGTAATCGTCCGGCGAGCCGCGATTGGCACAGATCCCGTTGATCGAGGAACCGCCGCCCAGCACGCGCGCCTGCTCGTAAAACCCCACGACGCCCGGCTGATTGGTGCCGGTGTCGCCGCGCGAGGCGGAAAGAGTTGGCCACAACCATCCATGGTTGAAATAGGCGCGCCCCGGATACGCCGAGGCAAGCCAGGCAGGAAACATTTCGGGTGTGAGATCACGCCCTGCCTCGATCAGCAGCACACGTGTGCCGGGATCCTCGCTCAGCCGCGAGGCCAGCACGCAGCCGGCCGAGCCGCCCCCGGCAATCAGCACATCAGCAGATTCTGAGAACAAATTCACGTCGTGCGAACCCTCCCAATGGCGCTAGCGCAGTTGCATCATTGTCCCCGATGCTGGACCATATAACCAGGGGATCGGGAGGAACGCCAATGGACCATCCAGCTTTACTGCAACGGCGCGATTTGCTGCTGGGGACAGCAGCGGGCGTCGCGCTGCCTGCGCTGTTGCCCGTCGGGCGTGCGCGCGCACAATCAGGCAGCGTCTTGAACATTGCCACTACCGGCGATCCAGGACCGCTCGACCCCACCCCAGTCACCTCCGATCTGTTGTCGGAGATCACTCAGCTTTTCTACGAGACGCTGTACATTTTTGCTCCCGACTTCAGCATCGCTCCACTGCTCGCCGCATCCCTGCCCGATATCAGCGAGGACGGGAAACGCTACGTGATCAAGCTGCGCAGCGGCGTGCCGTTCCACGACGGCACCACGATGAACGCGGACGACGTGGTCGCCTCGCTGCAGCGGTGGGGACGGCTGTCGCCGCGTGGCAGGACGCCGTGGACGTATCTCAACTCGATCTCGGCGACCGATCCGATGACGGTGCAAATCGTGCTGAAGCAGCCGTATTCGCCGCTGGTCAACCTGCTGGCGTTCCCCAACGGCTCGCCGCAGATCATGCCGAAACGCGTCGCCACCGCGCCCGATCCGCTGAAGGACTTCACCGGCACCGGCCCGTTCAAGCTGATCGACTACAAGCCCGATACCTGGGTGCGGGTTGGCAAGTTCCCGCAGTATGTGTCACCACCCGGCACACCGAACGGGTATGTCGGCAGACGCGAGGCGCTGGTCGATGAGATCCGCTTCCTGCCCTCGCCCAATCCGACCACACGCGCCGACGGGCTGCTGGCGGGACAGTATCACTGGGCGGACAACCTCACGCCGGAAAGCTACAACCGTCTCCAGGGCAAGCCCGACATTCAGCGGGGCACGCTGACAGCGGCACTCTGGGTGTTGTTCATCATGAACAACAAGAAAGGTGTGATGAGCAACGTGCTCGTGCGCCGCGCCGCGCAAGCCGCGATCAATTGTTCGGACGCGCTGGAGGCGGCGTTCGGTGACAAGTCGCTATGGACGCTGCAGGGCTCGATCTATCCACAGGGCACCGCGTGGTACGATCCCGATGCACCGGGCTATAACCAGGGCAACCCCGACAAGGCGGCGGCATTGCTGAAACAGGCCGGCTACAACGGCGAGCCGATTCGGGTGCTGACCAGCGTGCAGTATGACTATCAGTACAAGACGGCCCAGGTGATCCAGGCCAACATGACGGATGCGGGCTTCAAGATCGATCTTGTGGTCACCGACTGGGCAACGATCCTGCAACGCCGGCAGAATCCCGATTTGTGGGACGCCTTCGTCACAGGACACGGCGTGGTGCCGGAGCCATCCTCGATCACCATCTTCAATCCCAGCTATCCGGGCTGGTGGGACACGCCCGCCAAGCACGCCGCACTCGACGCCTTCACCACCGAGAGCGACCCGGCGAAGCGAGTGCCGCTGTGGCACAAGTTGCAGGCGCAGTTCTATGTCGATGTGCCGACTGTGAAAATCGGCGCGGGATATACGACGTTTGGCGCCAGCAAGCGGATGAGCGGCTACTATCCCGGCATCTGGCCAGCGTTCTGGAATACGAAGCTGAGTGCATAGTACCTGCCGCTGCCGGCCGTACTGTCGTCATGACCGGCGAAGGCCGGCGATGACGACAGCAGCGCCACGAGCAAGTGCGACCATCCTGGGTCCCGACCACGCAAACAACCGCACCAACGTAGCCAATCGGCTCAGAAGACAAGATCCTGCGACCTATTGGGATGGCCGCCGAATATACCAGTCTCGCTAGCGCTGTGGAACTGCGCCGGTCCCATGGTCGTGACGTTATGAGGGACAAAAACCGACAGGAGCAAGAAGATGCTGCCCCAGCCAAACATTTCGAATGTGACTCCTATGGGCGCAACACTTGTAGATGGCGGCACTACCTTCCGTGTTTTCGCACCTCGGGCGACAGCCGTCTATCTGAACGGTACGCTTGGAGGCAAGATCTACAACGCACAGACCGGGGATCGCCTTCTCAGCAAGGACACAAACGGATATTGGACCGGCTTTCAAGCCGGCGCGAAGGACGGAGATCAATATCGTTTCTGGATCGTTGGGCCGACTGAAGGTGGAACCCAAGGATACAAACGCGATCCGTATGCCCGCGAACTCCAGCAAGGCGGCGATAAAGACCAATGGCCAAACTGTTTTAGCATTGTGAGAGAGTCCGGGACATACCCCTGGCACGACGCTGGATTCCGGACACCGGATTTCTCCGACATGATAATCTACCAGGCGCACATCGGAGCATACGCCATCAGCAAACCGGGAATATCTGCTAACTTCCTGGATGTTGCATGCAAAGTGCCTTATATTGCGGCCCTCAATGTTAACGTCCTGCAGCCACTTCCGATGGACGAGCAGGAGGAAAATCCGGGACTGGGATATGGTGGAGCTGACCTGTTCTCACCCGACTTCCCGTATGTGGCGGACGCGAACGACCTGCCCGGCTATCTGGCAGTCATAAACCGGATTCTGTCCGACAAACAACAGACCCCACTCCAGCTCGGGGACATCCGGTCTGCAACGGCCCAGCTCAAAGTACTGGTCGATCTGTGTCACGTTTACGGAATCGCGATAACATTCGACGTTGTCTATAACCACGCTGGCGGGTTCAATGGCGACGACAACTGCATTTTCTATTTCGACCGCCTGCCGAACAAGGGCAACAATAACGATAGCCTTTACTGCACTGACCAGGATCGCGGTACCGGTGGGTTGGCGTTTGCAATGTGGAACGACGATATCTGCAAGTTCCTGCTCGACAATGGGCGATACTATATAGATGAATTCCATGCCGATGGCTTTCGGTACGACGAAATCAGTATCCTGCTGTCGACGAATCTTACCAACGGTTGGGAGTTCTGCCGTAACCTGACCACTCAACAGCGTGAACTTCAACCACGTTTCCTGCAAAATGCAGAGTTCTGGCCTGGTTCCCAATCCGGCATTCCGTCGACATTCCAGCCTATCATCCAGCCCGCTGCCCAGGGTGGGGCGGGCTTCGATGTCGTTCAGCACGACGCCTTGCGGGTTGCTCTGCGAAGCGCCGTTACAGCGTCCTCCTACGGAGCGCAGTCAATCGTGCACATGTCGGCGATAGCGTCAGTGCTCTATCCTCCGGCGCTCGACCACGCTTGGCGCGCAGTCACCTGCGTGGAGAACCACGACATTGTAAAAATCGGGCAGGACCAGCGTATTCCTTGGTTGGCTGACTCCGTCGATCGCCGTTCCTGGTATGCACGCAGTCGGAGCCGATTTGCGACGGCCGTCCTGCTGACTGCGCCTGGCATCCCCCAGATCTTCATGGGGCAAGAATTCCTCGAGGATTATCAGTGGACCTGGGTTCCCGATGACAGCCCCAACCTGCTGTGGTGGGATGGCCTGAACAGCGGAAAAGACGGCGCTATGGTGAACCATCTCCGCTTCACGCAGGATGCGATAAAGCTGCGGGCAAATTACCCGGCACTACGCGGAGACAATGTCAACCCGTTTTACATCTCGGACAACGACCGCGTTCTCGCCTTCCACCGTTGGCTTGAGGGTACCGACCAAGACGTAGTTGTGGTGGCCTCTCTGGCTGATAGCACATGGTGGAGCTATGAGCTCGGGTTTCCGATCGCGGGATTCTGGAACGAGGTGTTCAATAGCGACGTATACGACAATTGGGTTAATCCAGTTGTCGCAGGGAACGGAACCGGCGTTCAGGTTAGCGGCCCGCCGATGCATGGCTTTATAGCATCCGCTTCGGTCGTCATTCCGGCCAATGGCGTCGTGGTGTTCGCAAAGGCATGATACCCGCAGGCCGCGGGCTGCCGCGAAGGGCGGGGAAATCGAAGCTCTGGACGTGCTTAAGCCGCCTCTGGGTGCATGAGTGACTCATGGTCCAACTCCGAGCAGCGATACGCCTACCGTGTTCGCGGCGCGGCGCAAATCGCTGTCGAGCGTCGCAAGGGGCAGCGAGTGGCGGTGGGCAAGCTCGAGATAGGCGGCATCATAAATCGTGAGCTGAAAGCGGTCGGCGAGTTCGGCTGTCGTTGTCCAGGCGTGATAGAGCGTGTCCTCGTCGATCGCGATCGGAAGCTGGCGCAGGAAGCCGGCAAGGCGAAGACGATCCGCCGCGTTGCACCGGCCGCGGCGCTGGGCGCTGGCAAGCGCGTTGAGGACTTCCAGCGGCCAGACCGACGGGGCGAAAGCGGATTGATCGACGACATGATCGAGCACAGCAATCGTCGCCGGGGTTCGCTCGTCGGCAAAGCACCAGGTCAGGGCAATCGATGCATCGACAACCACACTCATCGACGGCCTTCGCTGATCAGGTCCTTGATCTTGAGGCCCCCGAGGGTGAGGCCGCGACCAGCCTCAAGCAACTGGTCGGCTATTCGGCGGGCTTTGTCGCGATCGTGGCCCGCACTGGTGGGCACGATCTTGGCCACGGCCCGCCCATGGCGCGTGATCACCAACTTCTTCGCCCCGCTCGACTACATCAAGGAGTTGCCCGAGTCTGCTCTTTGCCTCAAAAGCGCCGATCTCTTTCATCATAACCTCCGGTCTAGACTGATAATCTAGGCTGATTGGCCATGGTTGTCCAGCGCCCAAGCACAGCCTCATGACCCACTACCTGATGCGCCGCCTGGCCGGGATGATCGTCGTGATGTTCCTGGTGGCGACGATTGTGTTCGTCATTGCCCATGTCATTCCCGGCGACCCGGCGGCGGTGATGCTCGGGCCGGCAGCGACGGCAGCGGATATCGCCGCGCTGCGCACCAGGCTCGGGCTGGATGCGTCGCTGCCGGTGCAATACGTGCAGTTTCTGCATTCGGTGCTGCGGCTGCGCCTGGGCGAATTGATCTTCCTCGGCCGCAGCGTCACCGAGGCACTGGCCGAACGGGCGCCACTGACCTTGCAGCTCACGGTTCTGGCGGCTGGCCTGGCAACGCTGATAGGCGTGCCGGTCGGCGTGCTGTCGGCGGTCAAGCGCGGCACCCTGCTGGATCAGGCCGTGACGGCCCTCTCGATGGCCGGCGCGAGCCTGCCGAGCTTCTGGATTGGTCTGACCCTGATTGAATACTTCGCCGTGCGTTGGCATCTGCTGCCGGTTGCCGGCTACGGACCGCCGGGTGCCGGCATCCTCGTGCACCTCACCTATCTAATTATGCCGGCGATTGCGCTCGGCATTCCCAGTTCCGCGCTCATCGTCCGCTTCACGCGCACAAGCATGCTCGACGTGCTGCAGGAGGACTATGTGCGCACCGCACGCGCCAAGGGCCTTGCTCCGCGCACGGTGATCTTCAAGCACGCGTTCCGCAACGCGCGCACCTCCGTGCTGACGGTGATCGGGCTGACGGTCGCCGGGCTGCTCGGCGGCGCGATCGTGACCGAGACGGTGTTCGGCTTGCCCGGCGTCGGTAACCTGGTCGTGTCAGCGGTGCTGCGGCGGGATTACCCGGTGATCCAGGGCGCATTGCTGGTAATTTCCGGCGTTTACGTACTGATCAATCTCGGCATCGATCTGTTGTACGCAGTGCTCGACCCGCGAGTGCGCTACTGAATGTCGGACATCGCGCTTCCCGCCGCCACTGCCCGGCCGGCTTCGCCGGCGATGCTGCTGCTGCGCCGGCTGGTGCGCCGGCGACTGGTGCTGATAAGCCTTGTGATCCTGCTGGTGGCGATCGTCGTCGCCGTCGCGGCACCTTGGATCGCGCCCTATTCGCCGCGCCGAATGGACATCGCGCACCGGCTGTCCGCACCATCCTGGGCGCACTGGTTCGGCACCGACGAGTTCGGCCGCGACGAACTCAGTCGCTGCATATACGGTGCACGACTGTCGCTGTCGGTCGGCAGCCTGGTCGTTCTGGTGTCACTGGCCTGCGGCACGCTGCTGGGCGTGGTGTCGGGTTATGTGCGGCGGCTCGACGGGCTACTGATGCGGGTGACGGACGCGCTGATGGCGTTTCCCGACATCCTGCTGGCGATCGCGCTGATGGCGGCGCTCGGCGCATCGCTCACCGACGTGGTGATCGCACTCGGCACGGTGTACACGCCGCGCGTCGCCAGGGTGGCGCGCGGCGCGACGCTGGTGCTGCGCGAGCTGCAGTTCATCGAGGCGGCCGAGGCGCTGGGCGCCAGCAGCCGACGCGTGATCGGCGTGCACCTGCTGCCCAACTTGCTGTCGCCTCTGCTGGTGCAAGGCACTTTCGTCTTCGCCTTCTCGATCCTCACCGAGGCCGCTTTATCCTTCCTCGGCGCCGGCGTGCCGCCGACCAGCCCGAGCTGGGGCAACATGATCGCCGCCGCGCAGGAATACATGCAAGGCGCCGCTTGGCTGATCCTCGCGCCTGGGCTTTGCATCGTGTTCACCGTGCTGTCGTTGCAGATGGTCGGCGACGGACTGCGCGATGCACTCGATCCGCGACTGCGTCGGCTGACATGACGGCGCCACCGCTGCTGGAGGTGGCGGACCTCAAGACCTGGTTTCGCGCCGAGGGCGAGGTTGCGCGCGCGGTCGATGGCGTCAGCTTCACGCTGGACCGCGGCGAGACGCTGGCGATCGTGGGCGAGTCCGGCAGCGGCAAGTCCGTGACGTCGCTTTCCATTATGCGGCTGGTGCCGATCCCGCCGGGCGAGATTGCCAGCGGCACCGTGCGCTTTCGCGGGCGCGACCTGCTGCGCTTGTCGGAGCCTGAGATGCGTGAGGTGCGCGGCAACGAGATCGGGATGATCTTTCAGGAGCCGATGAGCAGCCTGAACCCGCTGCTGACGGTCGGCGAGCAGATCGCCGAGGTGGTGCGCCTGCATCGTGGTCTGGGGCGGCGAGCGGCGCGCCGACACGCGGTGGAAATGCTGGCGCGGGTGAACATCCCCGACCCGGAGCGCCGGGCCGTCGAATATCCGCATCGCTTGTCGGGCGGCATGCGCCAGCGGGTGATGATCGCCATGGCGCTCGCCTGCCATCCGGCGCTGCTGATTGCCGACGAGCCGACCACCGCGCTGGACGTGACGATCCAGGCGCAGATCCTGGCGCTGATCCGCACGCTGCAAGCCGAGATGGAGATGAGCGTGCTGTTCATCACGCATAATCTTGGTGTGGTGGCGCAGGTCGCCGACCGTGTGGCGGTGATGTATGCCGGGCGGATCGTCGAGCAGGGTCGCGTCGAGGCCGTATTCGCCGCCCCGCTGCATCCCTACACGCGCGCTTTGCTGCGCAGCATTCCTCGCGTCGAGGGCGGCGGGCGCGATCCGGCGCATCGGCTTCTGTCGATCCCCGGCCAGGTGCCAAGTCCGGCGGCGCTGCCCCGCGGATGCAGCTACGCCCCGCGCTGTCCTTTGGCCGACGAGATTTGCCGCGACAGGATGCCGGGGATGGATACGCCGCACGCGGGCCACGAGGTGCGGTGCCATCATTGGGATGTGGCGGCGTGACGTACTCGCCCTTCATTTGCGATCGACGCGAAGCAATCCCCCGACACCTGCCCGGTCCATTGTTCAGCCTACTCGGTCCTGTCATCATCGGCCGGCGGCGCAAGTGCGCGCAGTGCGTCTTCCAATCGCTTTATCAAATTGAGTGCGTCGCGCAGTTCGTCGGCTGATGGTTCCGGCTCGGGGCCAGGGTCATCCGGGTATCGATACGCAACACTCCAGTGGGTCCAATTCGCCATGGGAGTGACCAACGGTCCGACTGATGGACACAATCCGATCACAACACCGCCCAAGTACTTAAGATTGTGGGTCTTGGCGAAATCTGTGGAGCCTCGGACGAGGAAGCCTTTCAGCAGCTTTTCAGCCGCCTGCTGGCAATGGAATGCCGCAGCATCATGCAACGGGGGCTCCAAGTTCAGGCAGGCCTCCGCAGCGCGTTGATCGGTTTCTGCTTTTCGTAGCCAGGCAAGAACCTCTTGCCAGAGCTCGGAAGGGTCAGGACCGCTCATAGACCACGATTCCCTCCAGCGTAGCCGCCCGTGACAGCGTGCCTGGGATCCGTGATTTCCGGCGGAATGTCTCCTCGCGCACCGGGATCACGTCAGCCGGGTTGGGATAGGTTCGCTGGGCTTCGACACCCGCTTTCAAAGTCACCTTCTCTGCCGGGGTGTCGTCGTCCACCACCACCAGCAGGTCGATATCGCTGTCCGCTCGCGCGTCGCCCCGGGCGTGGGAGCCGAACAGGATGACCCGGCGCGGCCGGAAATATGCCACGACGGGATCAAGCAGCTCGGCGGGAACGAGCGTTTTGGTCATGGCGGCTCCTCAAGCTGTGTGCATTTGAAGCCTATCTACCTTCGGCCTTCGGTGCATTATACAGGCGAGGATCAAGGCGCCATCCCTGGGACGTTCATCAGCCAATGTCGGGGATGAGTGCGCCCCGCCCGGGGCACCAGGCGCGCTGCCACCACTGGGTTTTAGCGGCGGCTGCGATACTCCAGAGCCATGCGCGGCGCTTCACCCGCTGCTAGCCCGGACCATGCTCGGCTTCTTCGGGTCGTATGTCCAACCGGGTATGATGTACTGCATCGCGGCGGCGTCATCGCGCGCGCCGTTGCCAAGCTTTTTGTAAAGCTCGTGCGCCTTCAACACCTGCTCCATGTCGATATCGATGCCCAATCCGGGCCGCTTCGGCACCTCGACAGCGCCGTCCGCGATCCGCAGTGGTTCCTTCGTCAGACGCTCCCGCCCTTCCTGCCAGATCCAGTGCGTATCGATGGCGGTGATAGCCCCAGGTGCCGCGGCGGCGCAGTGGGTGAACATGGCGAGCGACACATCGAAATGGTTGTTGGAATGCGAGCCCCAGGTCAGGCCCCAGTCATCGCAAAGCTGCGCCACGCGCACCGAGCCCTGCATGGTCCAGAAATGCGGATCGGCCAGCGGGATGTCCACCGAGCGCAGCAACACTGCGTGCCCCATTTGACGCCAGTCGGTGGCCACCATGTTGGTCGCGGTCGGCATACCGGTCGCGCGGCGGAACTCGGCCATGATTTCGCGGCCGGAGTAGCCGTCCTCCGGCCCGCAGGGATCCTCAGCATAGGCCAACACGTCCGTCCTGCCCCTGCACAGTTCGATCGCTTCTGCCAGCGACCAGGCGCCGTTGGGATCGAGCGTCACGCGGGCATCCGGAAAGCGTTTCTTGATGGAGGAAACAGCCTCCATTTCCGCATCACCGCGCATCACGCCGCCCTTCAGCTTGAAGTCGCTGAAGCCGTAGCGGGCAACCGCGGCTTCCGCCAGGCGGACAACAGCCTCGGGCGTCAGCGCCGGCTCATTGCGCAGGCGCAGCCAGCCATCCTTCGCCTTCGGGTCAGTGTGATACGGCAGGTCCGTGCGCGTGCGGTCACCGACATAGAAGAGATAGGCGAGCATCTTCACTGAGTCGCGCTGCTGGCCAGAACCGAGCAGGGCAGCGACAGGGACGCCTAAAAACTGTCCCAGTAGATCGAGCAGCGCCGCCTCGATCGCCGTGATCACGTTGTCGGCGCGCAGATTTATCTCGTGCGGCTGCCGCAGGATGGCGGCCTCGGCCTCCGAGGTCACCTGATGGACCGTGGCCTGGTGTGCAGCTTGGCCGGCACCCGTCAGCATGCGGCGGATGCTGCCGAGAACGGCATTGTAGTGGCCGAGGCGGCTGCCGATCACCAACGGGCGGGCGCGTTCCAATGTTTGACGGATGCCCTCGCTGCCGGGCACCTCGCCCACGCCGGTGCGGCCGGCACTGTCCTTCAGCAGCACGAGGTTGCGTGTGAAGAACGGGCCGTGGGCGCCGGCCAAGTTCAGCAGCATGCTGTCGTGACCGGCGACGGGGATCACCTGCATCTCGACGATCGCAGGAGTATCCGTCGCTGCGCCGCTGTCCTTTGTATTCATCTCTTGCCGCTCCCTTCCGAAGGGCAATTTTGCCCAGAGTGCAACTGTTGCTTCGCGATGGCGTATCGCTATGCCCTGGACCTCGCAACAGGTTGGCGCACAGGGCGGCACCGCCACTTGGCTTCGCGCGTTCGTTGCCAACGAACTCCGCGTCTCACCAGCCTCCTTTACGCCCGGCGAGAAGGATGTTCTGCTACCGCCATGCAGTCGCTGCCGCGGAGCGTCGTTTTCCGAGTTACCTGCCACATCGGCGGGCCCGGGAGGCGCGCGCGCTAGCGTTCCGCACCGCGCGTGCAACAGGCCCCGCCGCAACGGCCGGGGCCTTTTTTATGTCCCGCCGCTGCGGCCCGTTCCAGGGAGAGCATCGGATGGGTCATTCAGGTATCCTCGATTTATTGACCGCCGCGCATGGCGGGCTTCTCGCGTTTTTTGGGGTTGCGGTCTTCGTCATCGTGACGCCGGGTCCGGACACCGCGCTGACTGTCCGCAACGCGCTGGTCGGCGGATGGCCCGCCGGCGTGGCGACGGCCGCCGGCGTGGTGACCGGCCAAGCCATCTGGGCGTTCGGCACCAGCATCGGGATCGTCGGGCTGCAGGTAACGTCGGAACCCGTGTTCGTCGCCGTCAAGCTGGTTGGCGCCGGCTATCTCGTGTTCCTGGGCCTCCAATCGATCCGCGCCGCGCTGACCCGCGCGCGCGCGGAACCGCCGCATGGCTGGGCGCAGAGATGCGGGCTTCTGCCTGGCCGGGCGTTCCGCCAGGGCGTGGTCAACGACCTCGGAAACCCGAAGATGGCGGCGTTCTTCACCAGCCTGCTGCCGCAGTTCGTGCCGTCGCGGGACGTTTCGTTCGCCACGCCGATGGCGCTAGGGCTATTGTTCTGCGTTATGACGCTGGTTTGGCTCATGCTGTATGCGGGCGCGGTCGCCCGGATTGGCGAGGTCCTGCGTCGGCCGAGGATTCACCGCGCGCTGGAGGGCGTGACCGGCGTCGTGCTGGTGGGGCTCGGCATCCGCCTGGCGTCAGAGCATCGCTGACGCCGGCCGGCTCAATCGTTCCGCGGCACCACGTATTCGGGTGGATTCGTCGCCAGGAATTCGGGCCGCGCCTCGCAGCGCGCGGACAGCGCGTCGAGTGCCGGATAGCGACCAGGTGGAATGAGATCGGGATCGGTCATCCGAACGAAGCGGATCATGCAGGCGGTGGTGATCTGCGCCTGGTCGAGCCGCCCGGCGGTGGGCCACGGCTCGGCGGCGAGCGCTTCGATCCCGCCCATCGCCTGCGTGCGACAGCGCTCGATCCAGTCCGGCCAGCGATAGGCCGAAGGCCGGATCAGCCGCTCGTAAGTGGCCGCACCGGCCTTGTCGATCACGCCCGTTGCCAGCACCATACGACGCAGCACGCGCAGCCGTTCCGGCCCTGCCGCGGGGGCCAGCGCCCGTTCGGGCCCGACGGTCTGGTCGAGCCAGTCCAGGATGGCCGCGGAATCGATCAGGGTCTCGCCGTCATCAAGGACCAGCGAGGGGATGCGGACAAGCGGATTGACCCGCCGCATCGCGTCAAAATCCCCAAACACCGAGCGTGTGTCGTGCTGGCAGTCGAAGCCGAGGACGCGCAACGATACGGCCGCACGGCGTACGAAGGGCGAGTTGTATTGGCCGACCAGGATCATGGAGTGGGATCATACATCATTGCGGGACCCATCGCCAGTTCAACCGGTTTAAACTACCCCAACCAGTTTGCCGCCGCCGCGTAGCCGGCGCGGGCAGCGGGAGGTGCGGCGCGCATTGCCGTTTCATGCGCGATCATCTCGGCTACGAGGTCGCGCCGTCCGGCTTTCATTGCGGCATCGATCAGCATTTGCATCACCAGGTCGCGCTGTGCGTTGCTGCCGCCGAGCAGGCGGATTGCCGGGCGGCGCGACGCCAGAAGATCGACGACGCGGGCGTGATCGCCTAGCCGGTGCGCCAGCACCGCCTCGCAGACGGGGATCACTACGTCAGCAATGGCGGCACTGGTCCAGAGCGATCGGGTGGCGGTGATCTCGCGTAGCGCGGCAAGCAGGCGTTGCGCCGCGGCGTTCCGCCCGGTTGCGGCGAGCGCCAGCATTAGATGCGGCACCAGCAGCAGGTGGCCAACATCGCCGATGCGGGCCTCGGCCTTGTCGGCGAGCTCCTGCCAGCGATCGCCGACATCGACGCCTTGTTGTTCAAGCCGCCATAGCAGGGACGCTGCGTTCTGCAGGTCCACGTAATGGTCGGGGACCGCCCGCGTCATCGGCTCGTTCAGGTTGCGGATGTTCGTATCGTAGCTTTCGAGCACCGCGTCGAGCTCGCCGAGATCGAGTTCCAGCAATGCGCGGTGCCACCACAGGTGATGGATCAGATTGTTGCCGAGCTTCCAGTGCTCGACCTGGGCGGCTAGCCAGTCGCGGCCTTCGCCGGGGCGACAATCGGTGTCGAAGACATGCGCTTTGACGTGATGGGCGAAATAGTTGGTTGTGTCCTGCTCCAATACGGTATCGAGTGCGCGTTCGGCGTTTGTGGTGTCGCCGACTTCTTCGTGCGCGAAGGCCCAAACGGTGCGGAAGCAATCATAGCCGGGAAGGTCGGGTCCCCACGCCGGCGCCACGCGATCCGCCTGGGCCAGGATCGCCGCGGTCTGGCCGTGCCGGAAATAGGTCGTGTCGGAGATGCGTAACGCGAGCAGGTCGGTCGGGAATGCGTCCAGGATTGCGCGCCAGAGCGTGAAGGCCTGGTCGAGTGCGCCGCGTTCCCATGCTGCCAATGCGGCGACATGTCGTTGCTCTCGGGGAGTCGCGATGGATGGGGCGGCTTCGGCGGCTGCGCGTGCCGCGGCGATCTGCGGCCGGTGCGCCGGGTTCGAGGCAGAGAGCAGCAGGTAGCCTTGCAGGCAATGTCCCATCAGGAAACGGGAGTCGGCGGTCAGCGCTTGCGTGACAAGGGTCATCGTGTCGGCGTGGAATTTCAGGTAGTGCTCTACGGCGCGGTCGAACAGAGTCGCGGCCTGTGGGCTGTCGGTGGAGAGGCGGAGTCCGCGTTCGTCGTGCTGCATGGCGGTGGTGGCCTTGTGTTGGTTGCCTCTGGTGCGCGGCCCCTCCCCCTTCCCCCTCCCGCGAGGGAGGGGGTGTCCTTCGGTTAGTTAGAATGCGCCCTCGCGTCGAAGTGCTTCTACGTCCACTGCGCTCATGCCGAGCCACGCGCCGAGAACTTCGGTGGTGTGCTGGCCTAGCGTTGGCGAGGGTTGCACGCGCGGTGGGCGGCCGTCGATGCGCACGGGCCACGCGGGGATCTTGAATGGGCCGTAGGTGGGGTGCCGCACGACCTGCATGATGCCGCGCTGCTCGAAGCTGGGGTCGTCGCGCAGCTCTTGCGTGTCGAGGACCGCGCCGGCGGGCACGCCGACGCCGCCGACCAGCGCCATCGCTTCGTGCTTGGTGTGACGGCGCGTCCAGTCGGCGATGATGGCATCGACCTCGGGCTCGCGGGCGACGCGATCGGATGGCGTGGCGTAGCGGGGATCGTCGATCAGCTCCTCCCGCCCGATTAGTTTCAATAGTCGCGTCCAATGTTCCGGGTTGGCGCGACTGGTCATGATATAAACGTAGTCGTTCGGACCGCCGGGCTTGCACGGATAGATCCCGAGCGGGGCGTTGCTGACGCCGGGTACCTTGGCGCCGCCGCGTCCAACCGGTTTGCCGGTGCGGGCCTGGCTGGCGAAATTGGTGCGCATGTAATGCAGCATCGCATCCTGCATCGCCACTTGCAGCCGGCGCCCCTCGCCGGTCTGGTGGCGGCGGAACAGGGCGCTGGCGATGGTGGCGGCCATCAGCATGCCCGTGCCGGTATCGCCAAGCGACACGCCGGGCTTGGCCGGCGGACGGTCGGGTTCGCCGGTCACGCTCATGGTGCCGCCGCAGGCCTGGGCGATCATGTCGAACGCAAGGTTCTGCTCGTAGGGGCTGCCTTCGCCAAATCCTTTCACTTGGCAATAGATGATGCGCGGATTGAGCGCACGCACTACCTCGTAGCCGAGGCCGAGGCGCTCGATCGTGCCCGGCGCGAAATTCTCCACGCACACATCGGCGCGGTGCAACATCTTCTTCACCAATTCGAGGCCGCGGGGTGATTTCAGGTTAATGGCGATGGATTTCTTGTTGGCGTTGAAAACTTGGAAATACCAGGGATCGTCGTCCGGCTGTCCGGGCCGCAGGCGGCGGCCGGGATCACCAGTCTTGGGGTTCTCGATCTTGACGACCTCGGCGCCAAGCCACGCGAGCGCCTCGGTGCAGGACGGGCCTGCTTCGAACTGGGTGAAATCGACGACCCGGATGCCTGATAGAAGTCCTGCTTCGGAGCTGCTGTCGGTCATGGTGTTTGCTCCTCCCGGAGAATGTCTCCCGTCTTCCATGGGGAGACTGCCAGAATGATGGGGCGGGTGCCAGCGGGCGTATCAGCCCAGCGCTTTCTCCAACATTTCCAACGCCTGCCTGGAGAAGCGGCGCATGTTGGCGATGCGGTCCGCGCTGCCGGTTTCTAAGGTCAGCACTTGCGACACCGGCCCGTCGATCGCGATGCATGTGTGTCCGGCGGCGTCGCCGTAGCGGTTTCCGGTGGGACCGGTCGCACCTGTCTCGCCAAGACCCCAGCTTGCCTTGCAGCGCTCGCGCACGGTGCGGGCGAGCAGCGCCGCATAGGGCTCGGTCGAGGCGCGCATGCCGCCGGGGAGCGGATCGGGGATTTCCAGGAAGGCAGCACGGGCGAAACGCGTGTAGATCACGCTGCCGCCAAGGAAATACGCGCTCGCCCCGGGGATCGCCAGCAGTGCCGTGGAGATCAGCCCGCCGGCGGAGGATTCCGCAATGGCGATGGTTTCGGAGCGCGCCTTCAGCCGAACGGCGATGCGTTCGGCGACGGGAAGCAGGTCCTGCATGTCTAGTTGCTCCCTTTTGCCAGGATGGCGTCGATCACGCGCTGAGTGGCTAGCGCATCTTCGCCGGTGATTGCCGGGTCTCGGTTGGTTTCGATTGCATCGAGGAAGTCGGCGAGCAGATCGCAGTGGGCGTGGTGAGAAAATCCCATGATGTTGGCACCGCTGCCCGAACCGGAGTCGTCGGCGAGGGTATCTTCGCGGCCGTCAAGGAATGTGAGATGCAGGTTCCCGCGTTCGAGTCGTGCGGTGCCGTTACTGCCGATGATCTCGATCCATTCCGGGCGGCCGGGATAGAAGGACGTTGTCGCCATGATGGTTCCGGGTGCTCCGTTGCCGAGACGAACGAGGGCGGCGGCGTAGTCCTCGGTCTCCATTTTGTGCAGCGCGGTCTGGCGCACGTGCGCGGCGTCGACGCGGGTGATGCCGACCAGCCAGCGGAACAGATCGAGGGCGTGGATGGCCTGGGTGATCAGCACGCCGCCGCCATCCTGTTGCTTCGTCCCGCGTCCTGGCTGGTCGTAATAGGATTGCGGGCGCCACCACGGCACCGACATCGATGCGGCCTGGACTTCTCCGAGCGCGCCGGTCATCAGGGCTTCGTACAGGCGGCGGCTGCCTGGGCGGAAGCGCATCTGCAGGACGACGCCCAGTCGCCGTCCCGCCTGTCTGCCGGCAGCGACGAGGCGCTCTGCGCGTTCGATGGTGGCTTCCAGCGGCTTCTCGCACAGCACATGCTTGCCGGCGGCGAACGCGGCCTCGGCGACTTCCAGATGGGTGCTGGCGGGAGTCAGCACCAGCACCGCGTCGACGGCCGGGTCGTGGATGGCGCGGGTGATATCGGTCGTTACCGGCCAGCCGTGGCGATCCGCTACGGCGGCGAGCCGCGCGCCGCTGCGAGCTGCCGCCCACACCACGCGTACACGAGTGGCGAGATCGGCGAGGCTCTTTGCGTGTGGTTCGAGCGCGTTGCCAAGCCCGATGACGGCGACGCCAATCATTGCGGTGCACCGGGGGTAAATCGCGTAGCGCGCGCTTGTGCCTCCAGCGCCAGGCGGCAGACAGTGAAGGCGTGACGTTGCGGCATTGCAGTCTGCGTGCGGTTGGCGACGTCGGCGGCGAAGTCGCGGAAGTAGGTGACGGGGATTGCGCTGCAGTCGATATGCTGGGTGCAAGTGCCGTTCACAAGGAACAAGTGATCTGTGCCGGCCCGCCCGGCAATATCGACATATTTACGAAGCTCGATGGTTCCCTCTGTGCCGAGCACGAACAGCCGTCCGTCGCCCCAGGACGGCAAGCCGTCGGCGGTGAACCAATCGACGCGCAGATAACCGCGTGCCGTGTCGGATTGCAGCACGACCTCGCCGAAATCCTGGAAGCCGTCGCCGCTGAATTCACCCACGGCACTGGTGATTATCATCGCATCTGTCGCGTCGGTGAATGCGAGGAACTGGTCGATCTGATGGCTGGCGATGTCGTTCAGAATTCCGCCATAGGCAGCGGGATCGAAGAACCAGGAGGGACGCAGCGCGCGGTTCAGCCGGTGCGGACCTAACCCGACGGTCTGCACCACCCGCCCGATCCCGCCGGCGCGCACGATCTCCAGCGCTTTCAGGGTGGATGGGGTGAGGAAGCGCTCGGAGAAGCAGACTGACCAGATGCGTCCGGTCTCGGCCACTGTCCGTTGGATTTCGGCGAGCTGGTCGAGCGTGGTCAGGCCGGGCTTATCGACCATCACGTCCTTGCCGCGGCGCATCGCTTCTATGGCAACCGCGGCGCGATCGCAGGGCACTGCGGCGGTGACGATGAAGGCGATTGAGGGGTCGTCGAGCAACAGGGCGCGGTCGGCGGGCTCGATCTGCGGGAAGCGCTTGCGAAAGCCGGCGAGCACGTGCGGGTCGGTTGTTTGCGGGCAATAGCCGGCGCAGTCCTGGCCGGCTTGCAGCAGGCCCTCGACGAGGTCGTATATGTGCCGGTGATCCAGCCCGATCGCGGCGAACCGTGCCATGGCGGTGGCCCTCCTGTGATGCGCGTCGTGACGGTGCGAGTCTGGTGGCGGAGTGGTCAAGCGGGGATTCTTCGGAAATGAGCATCATCGACATCCACTTCCATGTCGTTCCACTCGCGTTCCTCGAAAGCTTGCGCCGGGGCGACCTGCATGACGTTGTCGAAGTCGAGACTCGGCGCGATCACGACGAGCTGATCTTTCATGCACCGCCCGAACGTCGTCGTGGAGCCGGGCACCTCCGTGCGACCACATCACTGCGACGCGCGAATGCTGCTCGCGGCGATGGATGCGCGCCAACTCGACGCCGCGGCGATCAGTTCGCCGCCTGAGCTTTTTCTTTATTGGGCGCCACCCGATAGTGGTGATCGCATCGCTCGCACGATGAACGACGGGTTGGCGCAACTCGCATGTGTGCACCCTGATCGCTTTCTGCCGTTGGCCACACTTCCCATGCAGGACCCAGCCAGGGCTGTGCTTGAGCTGGACCGCGCGATCACCGTGCTCGGGCTTCGCGGTGTGCCGTTATGCACCCATGTTGGCGGGCGCGATCTGGATGATTCTTGTTATGCCCCGGTCTTTGCCGCCGCTGCCCGGCTGAGAGTGCCCGTGTTCCTCCATCCGCAGAACGCCGGCGAGATCAGCCGGATGAAGGACTATCATCTCTGGAACGTGATCGGCTTTCCGCTGGAAACCACTATTGCGGCGACGCGGCTGATCATCAGCGGTATTTTCGAGCGCTATCCAACGCTCTCCGTCGTGCTCGCGCATGGCGGCGGTTATCTGCCTTACCAGTTGGGGCGGCTTGACCACGCGTATCGGATGCATCCCGCTGCGTTTGGCAGCTTGCCCGGAACACCCAGCGCGTATCTTCACAATATCTATTGCGACAGCCTGACCCACGATACGCGGGCGTTGCGATTTTTGATTGATCGCGTCGGTGCTGGGCATGTCGTGCTCGGCACGGATTATCCGTTTTCGATGCAATGCAATATTCCGGTCGAAGCGGTCGAAGCGCTTGCCCTTCCGCCCCCGCAGCGCGCCGCGGTGCTTGGCGGAACGCTGGCACGGCTGCTGAATCTGTGAGGATTTCGCAGATGGGGTGACGGGATCGGGGTGGGATGGCGAGCGGACGAATTAGCTTGACACGGCATCGCCAATATGCACATATGCATGATCATGTATTGGAGGATGGCAGTTGGCTGCGACCGCACGAATGGTGGTGCTGATGTCGCCGCGAGAAAAGGCAGCGCTCGAAGCGAAAGCGCGTCGGGCTGGCAAAATCTCGGCAGGCGAGCTGGTGCGGAGGGCCGTTGCGGCCTATGACGAAGGCGCCGGCGACGAGGCTTCCGAGTTGCGCACTCTGCTGGCCCTGATGGCAACGACACAGGCGGAAACGTTGCGCCGGTTGGACGCGGCGGAACGCAAGCTTGACGAAACACTGGCTGTTCTAGCCGGATCGGAGTTCTGGTTCGTGAGTTCTGTACGGGGAGGCCATCGCTGCCATCAAATCGATCATCCTGATCGACGAGCGGGTGCAGTCGTTGGCCGGGAAAGTGGACAAGCTCGCCGACGAGGTGCGCGGGCTGGCACAGCGCTTGGTCCGGGTGGAAACGATGGTCGAGATCGCCCGAGCTGACGGGACCGTGTTGCGGATCGCACGGCGGATGGAGGGTTCGGAGTAACTGCAACCGGGGCTTGTCGATTCCTCGATACTCCCCGGCCCCCTCCCCCCATCCCCCTCCCGCAAGGGTGTCCAACCGACGACATGGGTAACAGAATAGACCGACGACATGGGTAACACTTTCCATCCATCATCGTATCAAATCAGGCGCTTGTCGCTGTTGGCTCTGTGGAGTTGTGGGCAACCCGCTTGGGTTGTCCACAACTCCACAGAGCGCCCTCCGCCGCCGGCGTCGCTGTCGCAACCGGCACCGCTCGTCCAACACGCCAAGCTCGATCGGCCCATACATCACACGCCATTCGCCATCCGCGATCGGGCTCAGCCCGACAGGTTCATCAACCAGCGGCTCACCCAGAAATACCCGTTCCCCACGCCACTTAATCTCGCCGTTCGAGCGCACCTGGCGCACCGTCGCCGCCTCCGGGTATCCGGCGAACACAGTCTGCCGCTGTAGCCGCGCGCACTCGCCCGATAGTGCCGCTCCGGCGGCTGCTGGCCCAACGCTTCATGCGGCCGCTCCTCGTTGTAGCAGCGACGGAACGCCGCAAAACGCCGCGCCTGCGCCCGCAGGTCCGCCGCCGGCGGGTTCGCCGTCTCTTGCCCGAGCGTCAGATGCATCCGCTCGTGGCGGCCGTTCTGCTCCGGCGAGCCCGGATCAATCCGCTCCGGCCGCACCGAAAGCTTGATCAGCCACACCGAAAGCCGGCTCAGGCCACCCGCGCCGCGGCCCGCAAACGGCGCTCCGTTGTCACTGCGAAAAACCTCCGGCAGCCCGTATTCGCGAAACGCCGCCTCCAGGATCGCGCGCACCGTCGCCGTGTCGGCCCGACGCACAGCAACGCAGCAGATAGCGGCTCCAGCCGTCCAACAACGTGAACGGCTCGCAGCGCGCGCCATCGCCGGTACGGAACCAGCCCTTGAAATCAGCCGTCCAAACCGCATTCGGCCCGTCACAGTCGGCAAACGGCGCCGTCCGCGGCGGCACTCGCTCGCGCCGACGCCGCGGCACCGTCAGCCCGGCTTCGTCGAACAGCGTGCCCAGCGTGCTCGCCGCCGGCCAGGCCAACCCAGGATCATGCGCCATCAGCCACGCCCGCACTTTGCGCGGGCCCCAGCTCGGATGGCTGCGCCGCGCTCCAAGTGCCGCCTCGGCGAGCGCCGGCGCGACCTGATGCGGATGCCGCAGCGGCGCCCGGCTGCGCTCCTGCAAGCCGGCCAGCCCGGCCGCCTCGTAACGATCCACCCATTTGTAGCCGGTCTTCCGGCTCACCCCATAGCGGCGGCACAATTCCGCCATCGAAACTCCATCCTCCCGCCAGCTCACAATGAACGACAGCCGCTCGTCCATGGGTTCGGTCCTCTGCCACGGCATGGTGCACCTCCATGCCGCCAGTTAGCCTGTTACCCATCTCGTCGGGCTGAACTGTTACCTATGTCCCCGGGTTGGACCAAGGGGCCCGCAAGGGGAGGGGGAGGATCACAGCGGCTCGCTATATGCGGCTTTGCCCGGGTCCGTGTCGTTGTAGTACTCGGCGCGGCAGGATCCGTCCTGGCCGAAGCGTAGAATGACAAAGCCGTGGGCATGAACCTGACCGACAATGCCGAGGGGGACACTGATCACGTCCGGCGGATTGACGATCTTGTTGAGCGGTGAGTCTTCGTCCTGCGCCAGCACCGGAATCGCGCCGTGGCCGATGCAGCGGCCTTTCTCCAAGTCTCGGTACGGCTTGTAAACCGTCAGCGTGTGCTCGTGGCCCCAGAACCATGCGGCAATAGCGCCACCGCCTGTCTTGGCTGCTGCAACGAAGCGGTTGTACGTCGCGTCGAGATTGGGATTGTACGCCGCCAGCGAGCCGTCGGACTGCGCCGGAGGGCCGATCCGCGCAAATGCCGAGAAGAACTGATGGTGCGACAACAGGATCGTCTTGCCGGAGAATTCGGCAATCCGGGCGGCGAGCCAATCCTCCTCCTGCGGGTCGATCTTGACCAACACATTGGTGACGTCGAACGGATCGCGATCGGTGCGGCCCGTATCCATGGCGACGAACTGCCACTTGTTATCGGCGCTGCGTAGACAGAAGAAACTCGCGGGCTGCATCGGTAAAAGCGGTGTGTTCAAAGTCTTCAGCAGGCCGTAATAGCCGACACCACCGCAATACATGTCGTGATTGCCGGCGAGGTTGTAAACCGGCACCCGGCTGCGATCGAACGCGCTGTTCAGGATCGCGGTGAAGTTGCGGTCGCATTCTTCCGGTGTGCCGGAATAGTAGATGTCGCCGAGATGGATGATCACATCAGGATCGAATTGCGCCATCTGTCGCGCTAGGTTCACTGCGGCGGGCGTCCCTGTGCCCCAGTCGCCCATGATCGCCACGGTTGCCGCCGCCTTGAACGGGAGCACTGGCATGTCGGGCGACGCGGGAATGTAGTCAGGCTGCCGCAATTTCCCGTCCGGACCGTAATACTGCAGATACTGCACGATCGTCTCGGCGAAGCTTGGATCGAAATTCCCGTCTTTAAGCTCGGCCTCGATCGCGTCTGCCTCCGCGTTGCGCCCGTGCAGCCGCGCATCCAGCAACTGCAACGCGAGGCGGGCCGCGGTCCACGCATCCGGCTCGAAACCAGCCGGAGCCTGTTGCGGAATCGGCGCGCCGGCATCCCGCAGGGTGGCCACCTGTGCCGCCGCCTGCACGAGGCCATTGTCTGGCCCCGGTCCTGGCGCGCCCGCGGGAAGTTGCGAGCGGGCCACGGTGTCTATCGCGGATTGATAGAGCGACAGAAAGTGGTTCCGAAATGTTACTAATTCGGGGGGCATTGTCATTCTTCACCGATCATTTCTGGCCGGCTGCGATCAGGCGCATCGCCCTCTCGGCCAAAGCGGCGATGGTCCGCGACGGGTTTACGCCGACGGCTTCAGGGACGATGGCGCCGTCCAGCACAAACAAGTTACGATAGCCAAACACCTCGCCGCGGTGATCGACCACGCCGTTCTCCGGTCTCGTGCCCATGTTGCAGCCACCGAGCGGATGCGGCGTGATCAGGTAGTGCGCCAGCGTCCAGGTCGGCGGCACATGCGGCGTGCCGTCGGTGGCGTGCGACAGCGCCTCGTGGGTCGCGACGATGGTGTCGATTAGCTCGCGCGAGCGGACGATGTCCCACTCGAGGGTCAGCTCCCACTCTCCGGCGATTTCGAACTGGCGGCGCAGTCGGAGCTGGCCGTTCGCTGCGTCAACGCCTTGCGCAAACCAGGGCATCATATTGTCTAGCGGGGCATGCGCGAGCAGATCGTTGCGAATCCAGTCGAGCAGCAGATGCGCCTCGGGATGCTCGCTTTCGGCCGTGCGGGCGAGGTCGGCGAGCAGGTTGGGAACGCCGCCGTCCTGGATCCAGAATGACTGGCCATTGCGGCTGCGATCGAGGAAGTCGATCGCGCAGGTGATCGTCGGGCCGAGTGACGGTTCGGGCTTACGGTTGGTGTAGATCGCCGGAGTCAGGAAGTCGCCGTTGCTGCTCCAGTCATAGCCGAGGCGTGGGCTGATCGCCGGCAAGGTGTGCAGCACGTCGCGACAGCGCAGCAGCAGCTCGGTGGAGTTGAGCGAGCCTCCAGCCAGCACGACAAGTCCCGCGGTGGCACTGTCGGGCTGCCGCGCACCGGGCATGAGGCGATCGAAGTGCACGCGCCAGCCGGTGCCTTCCGGCTCTATGGCGGTGACGAGATGCAGCGGCCGCACCTCGGCGCCTTTGGCTTCGGCGAGTGCCAGATAGGTGCGGTCGAGCGTATTCTTCGCATCGACCGGACAGCCGATGTCGCAGTTGCCGCAATGCACGCAGGTGCCTTGTTCGATGCCCTGTGCGTTCTTGTGCCAGACCGTGCGCGCGGGATCGCCGCTATGGTCGAAGCTGAAATCAGGATCGAAGGACACGGCGAGATCGAGCTTGCGGAAGCGGTCGGCGGCGCCGATCGCCTGCGCCGCGTCCTGCACCAGATGCATGCGCGGCGTCCATTGATTGTCGGGGACCGGCTGGACGTTCATCACTGCGCCGACCGTGGCATAACAGCGCGCCAGTTCGTCATGCGTGATCTGCGGCGGCCAGTCGGCAGCAAAAACGCTGGGCGGCGGAATGGCAGAGATGTTGGCGTAGATCAGCGATCCGCCGCCGACCGCGGCACCCTGTGCCACCGCCATGCGCGGAAAGGCGCGCAAATCGATCCAGCCGTTGGCGTCTTCCGGATGGCGCTGATTCCACAGCCAGTCCTTGCCGGTCACGCTCGGATAGCTGGTGCGATCCCAGCGGCGGCCACGTTCCAGGACCAGCACGCGCGCGCCGGACTCGGCGAGGCGACAGGCCGAGACCGATCCGCCAAAGCCGCTGCCGATCACGATCGCATCGAAATCCATCACCCTGCCCCGTCAGCCACGGCGCAGATGGGCGCCGTAGCTATCCCACATCTGGCCCAGGAAGAAATGTCCGAAGCGAGCGATCGCTGCTGCTGACTGCACGGGTCCAGGCGCACCCGGCGTGCTGACGGTACCCAGCATCCGGATCAGGTCGGGGACGCCGAGCGACAGCGTGCCGGCACCGACGATCGGACCCGTTGTATCTGTTCCTTCGTGCAGCACGGTGTATAGCGTCGTGGTCTGTTTCCAGGCATCGGTCGCCGGACCATCCCGCACCTCCTTGCGTCCGGCGAGATAATAAGGCTTGCCGTCCCGCTGGAAGCCCAGCTCATAGACCATGTATTTCAGGCCCAGCTGACCGCTCGGGGTGAACAGCTTGAACACACCGCCAGTGCCGATGATTGTGCCGCCGAACGGCGCGAATTCGATGGAGCCGGCTAGCGAGCCGGGATGCCCAGGTTCGCTTAGGAACCGCTCGAGGTCTCGTATCAGCACGGTCGCGTGCAGCGCCAGATTTGTCCCGGCTGCCTGGCCTTTCTGCCGGCCCGTTTCCGGATCGGTTTCACCTAGCGCGAAACCGCCCGACATGGTCTCGCGGAAAGACAATCCGGTTGTTTCGTCGCGCATGTGCGTGACCTCCGGTGTCAACGGCAGGCCTTCCGGCCGACATGAAGCGAGATAGGATTTTGCGTCTTCATAACCGAGCGCGATCAGCGTCGCGCCGTCGATGCGACCGAAGAAATAGTCGGGATCGAGTGGCAGCGGATATTCGGGCCGGATCACGTGCAGCACGATCGGCCGCTGCCGGCCGCCGACCGGTTCACCGGTGGTGATCCGTGCGTTGGTCTCGGCGATGTATTCCAGTTCCTGGAACAGCGCGCCATTGGCGCTTATTTCGATCATGTGGACGTATTGGCGGAAGGCGCCGTTCTGATACCGGCTGGAATTGCCGATGCACCAGACGACCCAGATCTCCTCGGCGCCGCGGCGCACCGCCTCCATCAGGTTGGCGTCCTTGATCCACACTGCGTCGGTATAGAACGAGCCATCGATCTGCACCGCCGGCATGAAGATCGGCAGCGAAATGCCGGCGACCAGTCGATCGAGCGTCAGTGCCGTATGCTCGATCGTCTCCAGCGTCTTGCGCGAGAAGTTGCACAGGTTGAACGTGCCGATCATGCCGGCGGCATCGTTGATCCGCGCGATGTCGACGCCGAGATGGGGGAACACCTTCTTCACCACGCCATCGGCGCTGCCCATCGCCGGGAGGTCGGGACCGCGCAGATAATCGGCCAGCGGCATGAAGCCGGCGAAATCCTTCGGATCAAGGCTGCGCCAGCGGCCGATCATCTCGGGAGGCGCGAGGCCGGAGAACAGCATCGCCAGGTTCATCGTCCCGCCGGAGGTGCCGTCCGCATGGTGGAAACAGAGATCTGCTTCGGCGAGCGCTTGCAGCACACCTGCTTGATAGGCCACGCGCATGCCACCGCCAGCCAGGATCAAGGAACGCTTCGGCCCCGCATAGGCCGGCGCAGGTGCAAAGAATGGCGCGTGGGTCATGCTGGCCTCGATGGTTGCAGCAGCATCAGTACTCCGCAGATGAACTCCAGCGCGGCAAAGACCAGGAATGCCCAGTGCGGGACGCCGTCCACCACCAGCGAGATCAGCCGCGCCGCGACGCCGCCGGAGACGCCAGCCAGGAACAGCCGGCGCGCCGTGCCGCCGGCCCAGATCTCCCGGCGGTAAACCCAGCAGAATAGCCCGAAGGCGAACTCCATCGATTTCAGGAACCGATATTGCGTGAGAAGGGTCGCCGCGGGCTGTGACCCCATGGCGGACAGATCGACCGAAAAGATGTGCGGCAACTCCCAGGCCGCGATCAGGATGCCAGAACCGCCGACGCAAAGCAGCATCCACGTGTATCCGTAGTAGAACACGCGTGTTGCCAGCAGCATCACCGTCTCCCGGAACCGCGCGCATGAGGCAGGTAAGCCAGGATCAGCACACCGGAGACGAAATCGAACACGCTGACCAATAGCGCCAGCGGAGCGAAAATGCCGTGCAGCACCCCGATGCCGACGCCCGCCACGGCGCCGAATTTCTGCAGCCCCGCCCACAGAATCACCACGGGATTCGGCCGGTGGGCGAACAGCGCCTGCAGCAGAGCGCCACCGAACAGCGCCATGAACATCCCGACCACGCCGAAGAAGTGCAGCGCCGTCGGCGATTGCTCGGCGGATAGCATGGCCAGGATCGGCGCCGGCCACAGGATCTGCACGCAGCCGGTGAGCAGCGTGATCGCGGCGATCGCCGCCACCAGCCAGAACAGCAGCCCCCTTCTCATATCGCCGCTCCAGCCCGCGCCTTGGCGATGAACCACGCGATCATGGCGGTCCATTGCACGGACCACAACGCGATGCGTACCCAGTTCAGCCCCATCCACTCGTCCAGGATCTGCCCGAGCTCGGTCGAGTCCTTGATGCCGGCGGCCATGCGCGCATTGAGCGGCAGGATTTTTATCACAGTAAGCCCGGTGGCGGCGATCACGGCCACCAGCACGACGATCGGTACGAATAACAGCGGTGTGCCCCATTCGGTCCAGACCATTGCCGCGGCACTCGCCATCATCACCATGGTCATCCAGGTGAAGAATTTTGTCGCCGCCGTGACCTCGGGCACGAACAGCAGGTAGTAATTATCGACCGTGATCTGCGGCCGGATAGGGAAGGAAAACAGGCCCATCGACCAGCCGGTGCCGAAATACATCGAGCAGCACAGGAACAGCAGCGCGGCGTTGAGCACCTCCGGCCAGGGGCTCATGCCGGCACGTCCTGGCGCGTGAGGCCCGGCATCGGCGCCGAGGGCGGCGGCAGCCACTGCTGGCTCTCGCCCAGATTGACCACGCTTTCCAACCCCTCGGGCGGTATGGTGGGCGGTTGGGCATAAGTGCAGAACCAGCTCTCGAAATGATCGTCCAACACGCCGGTGACTTCGGGCAAATAGAGCGTGGCGATCGGGTCGGGCTCCAGGCCGATCGTCTTCAGCACCTGCACGCGAGGCACGTCGCCGATCACCAGCTTCGCCGCACCTTTGCGGAACAGGGAGAAGCCTGCCTTACCGGAGAAATAGATGGTCGATTTCATCAGCAATCCACGGAACTCGCAGTAATTCACAGCGCTGGTGCTGACCGGCAGCCAGATGGAGCGCGGTCGCTCCACTTCGAAATAAACGCCAAGCTGTCCGTTCAGGTCGTATTGGCTGCTGACGCTGCGCTCGCCCTCGATGTAATTCAGGTTGGCCTGATGCTTGGGCATGCCCCAGATGCCCTTGCCGCCCTTCACCGAGATTTCCGTGCTGACCGGCAGATCGTACACCCACTGCCCGGTGCCAAACAGGCCGCGCAGCAGCGCCGGCAGCAGCCGCGGCGCCGGCCGCGCGCCGTGGGTGCAGGCAAGCGCGATGCTGAACTCGATGTATTTACCGATGTTGGTGTGGCGGTAATCGACCACGGTGACCAGCAGCAGCGCCTTGTTCCACAGAATGAACGGATGCACCTCGTTGCCTTGCAGCAGCACGCGTGCCTTGACCGGGTCGCAGGGAAACGCGGCGAGGATGGTGGATGACTTGATCCCCTGCACAGGCATCTGGAACGGGATATCATCGACCAGCGCATAACGGCCGGCCTGACGGGCGATCCGCGCTGGCTGGAACATCAGGCGGTCTCCTTGTCGAGCTCTTCGATCATCAGCGGAAAGACATCACGCGCCGCATCCTTGCCGATGAACACGTCCAGGTGGCCATAGTCCGGCAGAACGTGCAGCGTGTGGAACCGGGGATGGTGCCGGTCAAAATAGTCGAACGTCTCCTGCTGGCTCTCCGGCAGAAAGCAGTGGTTGTTTCGTCCGGCAAAGAACGCAAAGCGCGCGTCGGTCTGCGGTGGGACGATCCCGAATGCCGTCGGCAATCCGGGCAGGCCATCGACCGTCACCAGATGCCCGGCAAGCACGCAACGATAGATCTGCTGGAAGAAGCTGACCGGCACCTTCGCGAATTCCTGGCAGATCCAGGCATGCGTTGCTTCATTTAGGTTCGCGTGGCTCCATAGTGTCGGGAAGCCGACCCCGTAGGTGAAACTGACCAGGCGGCAGACAGTGTTGTGGCATTCATGATGCGTCGCCTTGACCCAGGCGGTGATCATCTTAGCAACGGGCGTGGGCGGTACGCCCCTTCCCCATTGCGGGTCGAGGTAATCGAGCAGCCGGCTCAGCACTGGCAGCGACAATTGGAACTTGGCGCGGGTGACAGCGGGAATGCGTGGATGCAGCGCCACCGCATTAGAAACAATGGTGGTGACCTGCGGCACCAACCCGGCCGCGGCCGACATCATGAAGCTGGTCGAACCCTGGCAGTGGATGATCGCCTTGATGCGGTCGGTGCCGGTTTCGGCGGCGATTGTTTCGACTGCCCTCGGGTGATCGTAGAGCGCCGCCTTGTCGAGCGTCCAAGGATTGGGGGGCAGGTCGATGCTCGCGCGCCAGTTCTCGAGCCACACGTCGTAGCCGTGAGCGAGCAGTGCCTGCACGATCGTCGTATCGGTCGGTGGTCGAAACAGGTTCGCTCGTACCCCGGCGCCGTGCACCACCAGCACCGGACCGCGCGAGGCTGGGCTCGGTCCGCGCAGGTGCAGCAGGTTGAGCGGCATGCCGTCGCCGGCCGTGAACGGCACCACGACCTGCTCGATCTCGCGCGCGTCGATCGAGGCTTCGATTGGATCCTCCCGATTTGCGTTGACGCTAACGCTTTGCTCGCGCCGGTTGCAATGAAAATGCGCGGCTCCCTTGGCCCAGCCCCACGGGCGCGCCAGAATGCCGCTTCCATCACGACCGATCGGGGGAGAACGACCATGGCTCAACGCGTCGCCGTCATCACCGGGGCGGGCAGCGGCATCGGCCGCTCCTCGGCGCTGGCACTGCTTGCGGACGGTTATGCCGTGGCGCTGGCGGGGCGCCGGAAGGATGCGCTGGAGGAGACGGCCGCAATGGCCAGGGGCGGCACGCCGCTGGTGGTGCCGACCGATGTGCGCGAGCCGGACGCGGTGGTAGCGCTGTTCGCCAGGGTGAAAGAGAGCTTCGGCCGCGTCGACGTGCTGTTCAACAATGCCGGGGGTGGCTCACCGATGACCAACTTCGGTGACTACACGTGGGAACAGTGGAAAGCCGTGGTGGATGTGAACCTGAACGGCATGTTCCTGTGCGCCAACGCAGCGTTCCGCATGATGCGCGACCAAGTGCCCATGGGCGGGCGGATCATCAATAACGGCTCGATCTCGGCGCATGCGCCGCGGCCGGGGTCGGCGGCCTATACCACGACGAAACACGCAGTGACGGGGCTGACCAAATCGATCGCGCTGGACGGGCGTCAATACGATATCTGCAGCAGCCAGATCGATATCGGCAACGCGGCTACGCCGATGACGGCGCGCTCGACGGCCGGGCAGATGCAGGCGCACGGGGCGATGATGCAGGAGCCACGGATGGACGTCGATCACGTTGGCCGCTCGATCCTGTTCATGAGCAACCTGCCGCTGGATGCCAATGTGCAGTTCATCACCATCATGGCGACGAAGATGCCGTTCATCGGCCGGGGTTGAGGCGGATGCGGCGCGCGGGTCTGCTGGGTTTCGCAGCGCTTGGCCTGGCTCTGCGCGCCGTTACCGCACCGGCGAACGACCACGTGACGTTCGGGCTCGACTGGAAGGCGGAGGCGGAATACGGCGGCTTCTACCAGGCGGTCGCCACCGGCATCTATGCGAAGCATGGGCTGGACGTGACGATCGAGCAGGGTGGTCCGCAGATCAATCACATGACCTTGCTGATGGCCGGCCGCATGCAGTTCAACCTCAGCGGCGGTCAGGCCATCGAGTTCGTCCAGCAGCACCTGCCCTTCGTCGCCGTGGCGGCGATCTTCCAGAAGGACCCGTCGGTGCTGATCGCCCATCCGGGAGTGGGGAACGATAGCTTCGAAGCGTTGAAGGGCAAACCGATCGAGATCGCCGCCGACGTGCGCAGCGGCTGGTGGCGGTTCCTGGCTGGGAAGTTCGGCTATAGCGACAGCCAGATCAGGCCCTATACGTTCAGCCTGGCGCCGTTTCTGGCGGACAAGAATCTGGTGCAGGAGGGTTATCTGGGGTCGGAGCCGTTCCTGATTGAAACCGAGGCGCATTTCAAGCCGGTGGTGCTGCCGATCGCCGATGCCGGGTATCTCGGCTACGACAACATCATCGCGACCAGCACGAAGCTGGTGGTGGAGAATCCCGGGCTGGTGCAGCGGTTCGTGGATGGCTCGATCGAGGGGTGGCACTCGTACCTATACGGTGACCCGGCTCCGGCGGATGCGCTGATCCGCAAAGCCAACCCGGACATGCCGCAGGCTCTGATCGACTACGGACGGCATGTGATGATCGAGTACGGCGTGGCGGATTTAGGGGATACGAAGATGCTGGGGATCGGCGCAATGACCGACGCGCGCTGGGCGGCGTTCTACCGGTCGATGGCCGCGGTCGGCGTATATCCGCCGGGACTGGATATCGCGCGTGCTTATACGCTGCGCTTTGTCGATCACCGCGTGGGGTTGGGCAAGCGACAGTAAGAGTAATCCACCGCGAAGCAGGATCTCAGGCCGCCCGTCGGAACGTGTTCGGTATTCCCGCCTTCGCGACCTGCCCGTGCATCGGCTCGTCCGGCAGCCCCTCGTGCAGCAGGCGCCGCGCGGCCAGCAGCTTGGACAAATCGATGCCGGTCTCATACCCCATGCTTTCCAGCATGAAGACCAGATCTTCAGTCACCACGTTCCCCGAAGCGCCCGGTGCATAAGGGCACCCGCCCAGCCCCGCCAGGCAGGAATCAAACGCTCGGATGCCTTCCTCCAGCCCCGCCAGCGCATTCGCCAATCCGAGCCCCATCGTGTCGTGCAGATGTAGGCCGTACAGCACGGGCCCGATCCCCTCGCGCACCGCTCGGACTACTTCCTTAATTTGCGTCGGATGTGCATAGCCGACGGTATCGGCCAGCATGATCCGGTCCACTCCGGCGCGGGCGAGCCCACTCGCCACCTCCACAACTTTCGCTGTTGGCACGACCCCATCGATCGAGCACCCGAACGCCGTCGAGCACCCGGCGATCACCTCCATCCGCCTCGGCTGGGCCTTCACCCAGTCCATCAACCGGGCGACCTCAACGATGCTCTCCGCCGGCGTGCGATTGAGGTTCGAGCGGCTGTGTCCCTCGCTGACCGAGACCGGCGTGCTGATCTTGTGGGCGCCGGCCTGATAGGCGTGCTGCGCCCCGCGCAAATTGGGCACCAACGCGATTACCGTCAGGCCAGGGATTTCCAGCGCGTGCCGCACCACCTCTTCGGTGTCCGCCATCTGCGGAATGACCCGCGGTGGCACGAAGCTGCCGACCTCGATTTCCCTGATCCCCGCCACGGCCATCGCCGCGATCCAGCGAATCTTGGCGTCGGTTGCCATGCGCGTCTTGGCGATCTGCAATCCGTCGCGCGGTCCGACTTCACAGATGTTTACGTGCTCGGGCATCGCGGCACCTCGCGGCCAGGATGACTTCAGGTTTGGCACTCGGCAATAACTAACGTGCGGCCGAGCACCCGGTTGGCCTCACGCCCTTCGGGGCGGCTCTCTATCAGGTAGCGCGGCGCGCCCTGCGCGTCCATTGACGCGAAGTATGGTGAGGGGATGCTCCCGTTGCCAGAACGATCATGGGATGTGGCGTGACATCCAGACGCCGCCGAGGCCGAGCACGACTGCAACAGTCACCGGCACGATCAACCATGTCACGACTTGATCCCAGCTCATTCCCGGATCCTCCCGAGCACAGCCCGTGCTGCGTAATGTAGGCCGGCGCCACAAATCCCGCCACGATGAACGCTAGGGCGATGTTATTCAGTATCGTGGCGAGTAACTCGATGCGGGCATTGTGGACGGCGTGCACAGGCTGCCTCTGTCGGCCTAGGAGGCGCAGCCGGCGGTCATGTGTCAGCCCGGAGGGAGATCGGCACTAGCGGGGCCTGACCCGATGTCACTCCCCCAGAGTTGGCAGGCCCCACATCTCTCCCGTGGTCGCGGAGGGATCTGCGTGCCGGTATCGCCTACCGGGAGACCGCCGGCGCCCATGATCGGGCGGGGGGTGCGCTCGCCAGTGGTCAGGCTGCCGTCAAGGACATCTCCGCAGTGGCCAGCCCAGCCTCGATCGGCGCGATCTCACCAGCCGGCTCGCGGATCATGTAGCCGCGCCCCCACACCGTCCCGATCAGGTTGTCCGCCCCGGCCAAGGCCAGCTTTTTTCGCAGCTTGCAGACGAAAACGTCGATGATCTTCATCTCCGGCTCATCCATCCCGCCGTAAAGGTGATTCAGGAACGCTTCCTTCGTCAGGACCATTCCTTTGCGCAGGACCAGAAGCTCCAGGATCGCGTATTCCTTCCCGGTCAGGTGCACCTGCTGCCCGTTCACCGTGACCTCCCGGCTGTCCAGGTTGAGCTGCATCGGCCCGACCCGCAGCCGCGGCTGGCTGAAGCCCTTGCTCCGTCGCACCACCGCCTGCACGCGGGCTAGCAGCTCGGCCTTGTCGAACGGCTTCGTCATCACGTCGTCGGCGCCGAGACCGAGCGCTTTCACCTTCGCCTCCGGCCGCGACACGCTGGACAGGACCAGGACCGGCGTATGATTCCGCCCGAGCCGCATCCGGCGCACCACCTCGTAGCCTTCCATATCGGGGAGCATCAGGTCGAGCACCATGATGTCGTAGTCGTAATGTCGGACCAGCTCCAGCGCCTCCTCCCCGGAGCCTGCAAGATCGACCACGGCCGTGCCGGTCTTCAGGATCAGGGCGATGCCCCGAGCGGCGGTGACATCATCTTCTACGAGCAGAACACGCATTGCTAGCCCCCAACGGACGTGTTGTTGCGAATGTTCTACCATCATAGCGTGTATATGGCTAGTTTTTTTCACCTTTTACGTGTATTGTTTCCTAAGAATGTCTCGTCATACCGGTGATAGTCGCTTGAATTAGCGCATATCGGTGTAATCAGTCGCAAGGCACGTTAATGAGGCAGATGAGTTTCATCGAAAGAGCCACGACGGCCTGCACCCAGCTCGGCCTGCTATCCCCGATACGTCTGGAAGGGCGGGTTGCCGGCGTGTCGGCTATCGGGGCGGAGGTCACGGGCCTCGCCGGCCACTTGGCGATCGGGGACCGTCTGGTGCTGCATCCTTGCGATGGCGGCGACGTGGCGACCGAAATTGTCGCATTCCACGATCGGCGCGCGCAGACAATGACATTCGGCTCGTTAGAAGGGGTTGGACCGGGTGCTGCAGCACAGGCGCCCGTCTCCGGCCTGACAATCGGCGGCCAGGCAAAGCTGGCACCCACCGCGGATTGGCTCGGGCGGGTTATCGACCCCTTTGGTCGACCACTCGATGGCAAGGGCCCCTTGCGGACAGGTGGATGGAACCGGCGAGTGCGGGCCGCCCCACCGCCCGCCACCGCGCGTGCCGGGCTAGGCCCGCGGATCGATCTCGGCGTACGGGCGCTGAACTGCTTCACCCCCTGCCGGCAGGGCCAGCGCCTCGGGCTGTTCTCCGGCTCCGGCATTGGCAAATCCACGTTGCTCGACATGCTCGCCCGCGGTGCGGCGTGCGATGTCGCGGTGCTCGCTCTGGTCGGCGAGCGCGGACGGGAGGTGCGGGAGTTCATCGAGGACGAGCTTGGCGCCGATGGCCTTGCCCGCTCTGTCGTCGTCGTCGCCACCTCCGATTCACCGCCGCTTATGCGGCGAGAGGCCGCCTATGCGGCAATGGCCGTGGCTGAGCATTTCCGTGACCGGGGCTGTTCCGTGCTGCTGCTGATGGACAGTGTCACCCGTTTCTGTCTGGCGCTCCGCGAGATCGGCCTGACCGCCGGCGAGCCTCCGGCCACCCGAGGCTTTCCGCCGAGCGCCTTCGCCGAGCTGCCGCGCCTGCTGGAACGCGCGGGGACGGGCATCGAGCGCAAGAGCGGGCCGGTAGGGCACATCACCGCGTTGTTCACCGTCCTGGTGGAAGGTGACGATCACAACGAGCCGGTCGCCGACGCGGTGCGGGGGATCCTGGACGGGCACGTGGTGCTCGACCGCCGTATCGCCGAAGGCGGCCGCTATCCGGCAATTGACGTGCTCCGCTCGCTGTCGCGGACCGCCACCGGCTGCAGCAGCGCCGAGGAGAACAGCCTTGCCGCCCGGGCACGGGCAATTCTTGCGCTTTATGCCGACATGGCCGACCTGGTCCGGCTCGGGGCCTATCGGGCCGGCTCGGACCCGGCGGTGGACGAGGCGGTGGCACTGGCGCCTCGCATAGAGGCTATGCTTCGCCAGGGGCGCGAGGAGATCGCCCCTCTCACCGACAGCTTCGCGCGGCTTGCCGAGGCGCTCGAAAGACCATGAAGCGCGACCCGTTGGCCGCGGTGCTGCGCGTGCGCCGCCTGGCAATGGAAGACGCCACACGCGATTTCGCGGAATGTCTGCGCTGCGAAGCGGAAGCCGGGCAAGCCGTGGCGGCGGTGGAAGCCGCGATCGAGCGCGAGACCGAAGTCGCCTCCAGCCTCTCGGCCGGCGATGCGGTGGTGGAGGCGTTCGGAGCCTGGTTGAAACGGGTGCGCAAGGACCTGCGCGCTGCCCAGGCCCTCCACGAGCAGGCCGAAAATGAAACCGCCCGGGCCCGCGCTGCTCTTGCGGTCGCCCGCTCCGGGGTCAAGGCGACCGAGCACCTGATCGCCCAGCAGGCCGCCGCCGCCGCGGCCGAAGCGGCCCGGCAGGAGCAGCGCGATCTGGACGAGATCGGCCGCAGGCCACGCCGATAAGTGGAACGGCGCCCTCCGATGTGCTGAATAGCCGCCGGCCGAAGAAAGGAAACCGGGCGTGCGAATTGCAATGATCGGCGGCGGCTACGTGGGACTGGTCTCGGGCGCCTGCTTCGCCGAGTTCGGCTCCGACGTCGCCATAGTCGAGGCTGATCCTGCCCGGCTTGCCGCGCTGCGTGCCGGTCGCATCCCCATCTACGAACCTGGGCTGGACCGTCTGGTGGCTGAAAACGTTGCCGCCGGGCGCCTCGGCTTCGGCGACGAGGTGGCAAGCGCGCTCGACGGCGCCGAGGCGGTCTTTATCGCCGTCGGCACGCCGACACGGCGCGGTGATGGACACGCCGATCTCTCTTATGTCTATGCTGCCGCCGAGCAGGTGGCGCGCGCCCTCACCGGCTATGCCGTGCTGGTCACCAAATCGACGGTGCCCGTGGGCACGGGGCGGCGGATCGCCGAGATCGTCCGCCATGTGCGTCCGGACCTGGAATTCGACGTTGCCTCGAACCCGGAGTTCCTGCGCGAAGGCAGCGCGATCGGCGACTTCATGCGGCCTGACCGGGTGGTGATCGGGGCGGAGAGTAACCGCGCCCGCGAGGTGCTGCGTCGGGTCTATCGGCCCCTCTATCTGATCGAGGCGCCGATCTTGTTCACCTCGATCGAGACCGCCGAGTTGACCAAGTATGCCGCCAACGCCTTCCTGGCGATGAAAGTTACCTTCATCAACGAGATGGCCGATCTCTGTGAGAAGGTGGGCGCGGATGTGCATGACGTGGCTCGGGGGATTGGGCTGGACGGGCGGATCGGGCGCAAATTCCTGCATCCGGGGCCGGGCTTCGGCGGGTCCTGCTTTCCCAAGGACACGCTCGCGTTGATGCGGATTGCACAGGATTTCGGCGCCCCATCGCGGCTTGTGGAAGCGGTCGTTGCGGTGAACGACGCCCGCAAGGCGAGCATGGCGATGCGGGTCATTGCCGCCTGCGGCGGATCGGTGCGCGGCAAGACGATCGCGGTGCTCGGCCTGACCTTCAAGCCGGAAACCGACGATATGCGCGATGCGCCGTCGATACCCATCGTTTCGCGCCTCGTGGGGGACGGCGCCGCGGTGCGCGCCTTCGACCCGCAAGGGATGGATCAGGCCGTGCCGTTGCTGCCGCCGTCGGTCGCCTATTGCCAGAACGCGTTGGAGGCGGCGTCCGGGGCTGACGCGCTGGTGCTGGTCACGGAATGGAACGAGTTCCGCGCGCTGGCGCCGGAGCGACTGGCGGCGGCGATGCGCGGCCGGGTGGTGGTGGATCTGCGCAACGTCTATGATCCCGCGGCTATGCGGGCCGCCGGCTTCGATTATCAGGGCGTCGGACGACCGGGGCGGTAAGGGTCGGGCAACGCAAGAGCCCGCAGTCCATACGCATCTGGTCTCCGACCTCCCGCCGAATGAAGCTTATTGTCGGCGAAACCTTCGCTCGACAGCGCCTGCCACGGCGGCTCTCAGGCAAAAGCGCCACGCACCTCCAAAACAGGAGAGGTACCTCTTTCCTGCGAATCGGAGCCGCTGAGTATAGTCAAGCGTCTCGCGCGGGGGTTCGCCATGAGATTAAATATGGCCGCTATGCGCCGCTTGACGATTGGGCTCGTCACGGGAATACCGCTGGCAGGTTGCAACTTTGTCGGGCCAGCTTCTATAGAGAACGGGCGGATGCCTTACAACGACGTTATCCTGGCAACCACCCAGGCGCAGTTGCTTCGGAATGTGGTGCGTGTCAAAAATAACAAGCCACCTCTGTTCATGGACGTGGCTGAGGTTGATGCAGCGCTCTCCTTTTCCGGTGGACTAAGCGCCACGCTTTCTGGACTTGGAATTGGGAAGAAGGGAGGACCATTCCGTCAGGGAAGCCTCACCTCGGAGACTATAGAATTGAGCGTCGGCTATGCAGAAAATCCGACAATTCGCTACTTTCCTTTGTCGGGCCAGGCGTTGGTCCATCAGCTAGCGACGCCCATCTCGGTTGACGCATTACCGCAGATGTTCGATTCTGATTTGCCTTTGGGGACGATACTTGACTTCACTGTCGATCGGTTGACGCCAATATATAGCGATTTCGGGCCTGCGCTAAACCTACTATCCGAGTTAGATTATCATAACGCAATAACTATGAGTGCCGGTGCTGTCCGGGCAGACACTGACACTCGTACCCAAACCATGACGCTCCGAAACGGCAGCATCGTCGTTCAGACCACCCCGCCAGCATCGCCTGGCCACACTGCCCTGCAGTTTTACGTGCAAGCGAGGATAACGCAGAGCGGGGTGCGAAGCGGGACGCCGGAATGCAGGCAGACGCTGAAAATTGCTGGATTGTGGGTAAAGCTGTTGCAGCTCTATGAAAGCGTGCGAACTTCAACCGAAAATGCAAATCTAACGACGTTGAGTTAGAAAGTGGAGAATGGAGCTTGCGAAAAGATTGCTGAAGCCATAGCGCACGTTCAAAACCTCGAGCTAAGGACTGAGGCCTGGAAAAGGTCTCCTTCCGATCAGGCAAATGCGGCCCTGCAACCACGCGAGCCAACCTCTCCCGTAACGGGAGGAAAGAGGTCTCCTCGTGATCAAACAAATACCGAACCTACAGTGTCGGCAAGCTGCTGCGCCGGCTGAAGTTCACCCGGCTGCAGCCGCGTCCCTATCATCCGAAGAAGGATGCCGCCGCGCAAGAGGCATTCAAGAAGGAGTTCGCCAGCCAGGTGGCCGAGGTTGTGCCAGCCGCTGCCGCCGGCAAGCCGCTGGAGATCTGGTTCGGCGACGAAGCCCGTGTCGGTCAGAAGGGCACGCTGACCTACGTCTGGGCGCGACGTGGCTCGCGCCCGGCGGCGGTTCGCGATAACCGCCATGACTCCGCCTATATCTTCGGCGCCGTTTGCCCCGAGCGCAGCATCGGCGCTGCCATCATCATGTCGGCCGCCAACAGCGAGGCGATGGCCGAACATCTGAAGGAGATCAGCCTCCAGGTTGCCCCGGGGGCTCATGCTGTGTTGCTGGTCGATGGCGCTGGTTGGCATCAGCCGGGGCGCCGCCTGCCGGTGCCTGACAACATCAGCCTGTTGCCGCTGCCAGCTTACTCGCCGGAGCTGAACCCGGTCGAGAACGTCTGGGAGTTCCTGCGCGGCAACTTTCTCAGCCACTGTGTCTGGGACAGCTATGAAGCTATCCTCAAGGCATGTCGTAATGCCTGGAACAAACTGATGGCAATGCCCGAACAAATCGCCTCCCTCACCAGGCGCTCTTGGGCCAAACCGGCCATCGCATAGTAAGGAAGAAAGCCTAACCACAGAGACACCGAGGCACGGAGCCTGACCCTTCTCGGTGTCTCTGTGCCGCTGTGGTTAAGCTTTTTCTTACCTCCGTCACGAAATCAGGGGGCCGTGTCTGAGACACCGATGAGGTCATCCTCAGGGGCATGTCATGACGCCCGAAACAAACTCGCAGAACTTCCCGACCGCATCGTCTCCCTCGCCAGGCGCCCCTGGGTCAAACCAGTCATCGAACAGGGCGGCTGGTATTAATCCTCCACTCCTTACGATGGAAGACAGCGACCTCACCGCACTGGTGCAGGGAACAGATAAGTCGATAGAGTATAAACTACTTACGGAGAATAAACTACTTGCGGCTCAACGCCGCTATATTCTCATTGTTCGAGCTCCCAATTTGCCCATCAAAAGCCCCTTCACTTGGGTCGCAGATGACGGGATGTACTACTATATTGATGCGGATGACTACATATCGCAGAAGAATTTTCGTTTTCTCTCGCTCATCACAACCATCGAGGCTGTAGCACCTCCGCAGCCGCTGACGCCCACTATCACAGTCGGCGGGCAATGATTGACTCCGAGGCAGATGATGGTTTCCCTCTGAATTGTAAAAGATTTCAGCAACCGGTTCAGCTCAGGCTTGATGGATGGGCAATATCCCGAACCTCAGTATCTGCGTCTGCACGCATAATCGCCCGCACTACCTCGCCGATTGCCTGCGGGCGCTGCAGCGGCAGACCGCAGCGCCCGAGCTGTTCGAGGTGCTGGTGGTCGATAACGGCTCCGCCCCGGTTCCCGCCGCTGTTGTGGCGCGCTTGGTTGCTGCCATGCCGAACGCACGGTTGTTGCGCGTGGACCAACCGGGTCTCAGCGTCGCCCGCAACGCCGGCGCCCGCGCGGCCCGCGCCGAGTACATCTGCTATATCGATGACGACGCGCTCGCGGAGCCCGACCTGGTCACGACAGCCCTGGATGCCTGCGCCGCGACCCATCCATCTCCGGCCCTGATCGGGGGGCGCGCGCTGCCCGCCTGGGAAGCTCCGCTACCGGCTTGGTGGCCCCCATCGTTGCGCGGCGTCCTGTCGATCGTCGAGGTCGAGGGCAGCGGCGAGTACCGTGGCCCCGGTTTGCCGCCCAACCTCGAGCCCTGCGGCGCGATCTTCGTGGTGCATGTCCCGACACTGCTCAGTGCTGGCGGCTTTGACCCAGGTAGCGGGCGGAGCGGATCGGTGCTGCTGTCCGACGAGGAAGTGCAGCTCGCCTGGCGGTTGCAGGCGGCTGGCTACTCGGCGCGCTACGATTTGCGCCTGACTGTGCATCACCGGATCCAGGCCTCGCGGCTGACGCCGGCTTGGTTGTTGAACCGGCAGTACTGGCAGGGTGTATCGGCAGTGCAAACGCGACGCGTGCTCGGCCGTCCTGGCGCGGTCTGGCGGGAGCTGCCGCGACGATTGGCAGTCGCTGTGCTGTTCGCGCCGCTCGCCCTGCTGCCGCGCCGTAGCGCCCGGCTGATCGGCGCGCGGTGGCGGCTGGCTTATGCCACCGGGTTCATCCGCGGCGCCGCGTACTGGCGCACAGGCGGTGCAGTCGCCCGAGTGAGCTCGCCGCGGGCCGCCATCGCCTTGATCCGATCGGCGATCCGGCAGGCCAACGCCTGAATTGTTAGCGACGGGTTAACGCCGCCGACCGTGGGGGCGAAGCAACATCGCGGGCCGCTCGCATATGAACAAGGCGGAGCTGGCGCGGGCGCTGCATCACTGACAGCGGACAGCGGCTTTCGTCCTCTGCGGTTAGCCTTCTCCGAAAGACCGACCGCAAAGACGCAGAGAGCGCTGAGGAACGCGCGCTGCGCGCTCAGGCCGGAGTGAACATCGGCATAGGCGGGCTGCCTTCGCTGGGAACAAATTTCACTGTCACCGGCTGGCCGATCCGGATGCTGTCGAGATCGCAATCGACGATGTTGGTCATCATCGTCGGCCCCTCGTCCAGCGTGACGTAGGCAATGGCATAGGGCACCTCGGCGCGCTTCATCACGCTGAACGAGTAGATCTTGCCCTTGCCGCTCGCCTGCACCCACTCGACCTTGCCCAGCGTGTAAGGCGAGATGCTGCGCGGGTACCAGATGAACTTGCCGGTATCGACGCATTTCGCCAGCATGAGCTTGCCTTGCGCGCAGCCGTCCCAGAACGGCTTGGTCTCGGGGTTCGCTTCCGGCGTGCCGACGAATCCGATCTTGCGCTGCTGATACGCCATCGCCCTTACTCCCGTTCCATGATCAGCGTCGCCGAGCCGTGCCGCGTGCCGAGCGACCCGCCGGTGCCGTGCGCCAGCGCAAGATTGCAGTTCGGCACCTGCACCTTGGGGTGCGCCTCGCCGCGGAGCTGACGCACGGCCTCGATCACCTTGGTAATGCCGCCGCGATTGGCGGGGTGGTTGTTGCAGAGCCCGCCGCCATCGGTGTTGAACGGGAGTTTCCCCTGGCCCGAGATCAGGTTGCCGTCGGCAACGAACTTGCCGCCCTGGCCTTTCTCGCAGAAGCCAAGGTCCTCGATCTGCATCAACACGGTGATCGTGAAGCTGTCGTAGATCGAGGCGTATTTGATGTCCGCCGGCTTCACTCCGGCCATCTCGAAGGCGGCCGGACCGGACCAACGAGCGCCCGAATAGGTCAGATCGACAGCTCCGGCGAATTGGCCCTTCGGATGCTCGCCCATGCCGATCACTTTGACCTTCGGGCGCTTCAGGCTACGGGCGATCTCCGGCTTCACCACCACCAGGGCGCCACCGCCGTCGGTGATGACGCAGCAATCCAGCCGGTGCAGCGGGCTGGCGATGATCGGCGAGTTCACCACGTCCTGCACCGTGACCACGTCGCGCAGCATCGCGTGCTCGTTGTACTGCGCGTGGTGCGACGCGGCGACCTTGATCCAGGCGAGCTGTTCGCTGGTGGTGCCATATTCGTGCATATGGCGTTGCGCGCACATCGCGTACATGTTCGCCACGGTCGGGGCGTAGGGATACTCGAACTGCATGTCGGGCTGCGCCGGATTCCCGGCACGCGGCGCCGTGCCGGTCGCCTGGCCCTCGCTGCGTGGACGCCCGGCCAGCGTGATCAGCGCGACGTTGCAGCGGCCGGCGGCGATCGCCTCGGCGGCATGCGCGACCAGCATCAGATAAGACGAGCCGCCGATATCGGTGGCATCGACGTGGCGGACGTTCAGGTTCAGGTAATCGACCATCGAGAGCGGGCCCATGCCGGGCGCGTCACCGGCGCAGAAATACCCGTCCACGTCGTCCTTGGTCAGCCCTGCATCGTCCAACGCGCCCTTGGCGCACTCGGCGTGCAGCAGCGCCACCGACTTGTCGGGCGCCTTGCGCGTCGGGTGCTCCAACGCGCCCGCGATATACGCAGCCCCTTTCAAGCTCATCTGCCTGTCTCCCCTAATGAACGATCCGCCGCATGATTATACCCATCGGTAAGCCGGCGACCAGCCGCGCCCTTCTGGCACGCACGTCGCCACCAAGGTAGCTTGGGCGGCATGACAACCGCCGCCTTGTACGCGCCGCCGTCCCCGCCGATGCCGAGCAGCGAACTCTCCTTCTCCGGCTTCCTCCGTGCCATCCGCACCAATGCCCTGACGATGTGGCCCGCGGCGGCGTACGAGCAGGAGGTGCGCACGCGACGGCTGTTCGGGCGCACCTACATGCTGCTGAACAGCCCTGCGGCGATCCACCGCGTGCTGGTGGAGAATCATACGAACTATCGCCGGTCCCCGGCGTCGGTCCGCATCCTGCGGCCTATCACCGGCAAAGGGCTGCTGCTAAGCGAAGGCGAGGACTGGCGGCTGCAGCGACGCACCATCGCACCGGCGCTAGCGCCACGGAGCATTCCGATCCTGGCGCGTCACATCGCTGCCGTGGCGCAGGAAACCGTCGCGTCTCTGGCTGCGCAGGCCGACGGGCCGGTGGATCTGCTCGCGGCGATGGAGGAGACCGCCCTCGAGATCGCCGGCCGTTCGATGTTCTCTTTGGAGATGCGGCAGTTCGGCACGGAGTTGCGCGCCCAGATCATGGAATACGGCCTGCGCTGGGCACGTCCGCACCTGTGGGACCTGCTGCTGCCATCCACCGTCCCGACCATCCGTGATCTGTTCCGGTACCGCTTCCAGAGACGCTGGATGCGGTTCATGGAGGAGATCATGCGCACACGGATGGCGATGCCGCCGCCGGCTGAGGCGCGCGACCTGTTCGATCTGTTACGGGCCGCGCGTGACCCCGAGACCGGCAAAGGTTTCAGCCACGACCAGCTTCGCGACCAAACGGCGACGATGATGCTGGCCGGCCACGCGACCACCGCGGTGACCCTGTTCTGGGCATTGACCCTGCTGTGCCACGCCCCGGTCGAGCAACAGCGCATCGCCGCCGAGGTCGAGGCGCTGGACCTGGGACCGGAAAACGCCGCCGAGGCGCTGGAGCATCTCGTATACACCCGCGCCGTAGTCAGCGAGGCGCTACGCCTCTACCCGCCCGCCTTCACGCTTGCCCGCGCAGCGATCGACGCCGATCGTGCGGGCGACATCGACATTCCGGCCGGCGCGATCTTGATGATTGCCCCCTGGGTGTTGCACCGCCATCGCCGGCTGTGGAGCGATCCGGAACGCTTCGACCCCACACGCTTCCTGCCCGACGCCCCTCCGCCGCCACGCTTCGCCTATCTCCCGTTCGGTGCCGGGCCACGGGTCTGCGTCGGCGCGCAATTTGCTCTGGCGGAAGCGACGCTGGTGCTAGCCACTCTGATTTCAGGCTTTCGAGGTCACGCTGGACGACTCCCGCCCGGTTCTGCCGGTCGCCATCGTCACCACGCAACCGGACCATCACCCGGGATTCCGACTTCGCAACCGCTTCACCCCGCAATCACCCGCTCAAATGACAAAGGACGCAGCCTGAGATGCCCACCGCAATTGACCAGATCCGCCGCTACCACGCCGAGCTGACCGAGCTCCGCCGCGACATCCACGCCAACCCGGAGCTCGGGCTGCAGGAGCATCGCACGGCGGACATCGTGGCGCAGAAGCTGACGGAGTGGGGCATCGAGGTGCATCGCGGCATCGGCGGGACCGGCGTCGTCGGGGTTCTGCGCTCCGGCAACGGGCACGGGCGGGTCGGGCTGCGCGCCGACATGGATGCTCTGCCGATCGAGGAAGCCACCGGCCTTTCTTATGCCAGTCGCAATCGCGGCACGATGCACGCCTGCGGTCATGACGGGCACACCACCGTGCTGCTGGGCGCCGCTCGCTACCTGGCCGAGACGCGCAACTTCAGCGGTACAGTGCATTTCATCTTCCAGCCGGGGGAAGAAGGCATCGGCGGCGCGCTGGCAATGCTGAAGGATGGGTTGTTCCAGCGCTTTCCCTGCGATGCGGTGTTCGGTCTGCACAACCGCCCCGGCACGCCGGTCGGCCAGTATGCGATCACCCCGGGCGCGGCGATGGCCGGCGGTGCGTTCTTCGACATCGTCGTGACCGGCCGCGGCGCGCATGGCGCTCGGCCAGAGGAGAGCATCGATCCAGTGCTGGTCGCCTGCCATATCGGCGCCGCGCTGCAATCCGTCGTGGCGCGCAACGTGCCGCCGCGAGATACCGCGGTGCTCAGCGTCACGCGCATCCAGGGTGGCGACGCCTACAACGTGATCCCGGAGACCACGACCCTGTCCGGCACCGCCCGGACCATGCGGCGCGAGACGATGACGCTGATCGAGCAGGCGATGCAGCGCCTGGTGCCCAACATCGCTGCCGGGTTCGGTGCCGCCGCCTCGGTCGATTTCCGACTGATCTTTGCGCCGCTGATCAACCATCCCGAGCACACGCAGGAGATCGCCAATATCGCCACCGAGTTGGTTGGGGAGGAGAATGTGGATCGCAACAAGCCCCCAGCGGTGGCATCGGAGGATTTCAGCTTCATGCTGGAGCAGGTGCCGGGCGCCTATATCAACATCGGCAACGGTGAGCAGAGTTCACCGGTGCACAACCCCAAATACAATTTCAACGACGAGGCGATCCTTTATGGCTCGGCGCTGTTCGCCCGTCTGGTCGAGCGCAGGCTGGCACGGGAGACGGCAGGGACGGCGGAATAAAATTCCGCCCTAGGGCTGGCGGGGTTCACGACTGATGTCGAAGAACTTCATGTAAGCGCCGAATTTCTCGGCCTCGGCATCCCGATCCAAGCCGTGATCCTCGAAGCGATATGTGTGACGGCCGTAGCCGCCGTTCGGATGTCGGGCCACGGCGCGCGATACGCGCGATGCCGCGGTGTCATCCAGCTCCAGACCGAAATGTTGATAGACGCGCGTGACTGTGTGCAGGGGATCAGCGATGAGATCGCGATATTGCACGTGGCAGATAGGCTCTATGAACCGGTTCTGCTGGCACGCGCGGATCATCCGCTCTGCCCCATCCAGCCAGCGCGCGCTCTCCTGTCGGCCGATCTCAATCCGATCCACCCGGCGCGAGAACGGCCGGCGCAGCACCTCGGTGAGCTTCGCCACTGACACGAGCACCTTCAGCGGATCGCGATGCACGAAGATGATCCGGGCATCCGGAAATGCCGCGCGAAGATCGTCCAGTGCGAACAGGTGGTCGGGGCATTTCAGAACCCAGCGCGCTGCACCGTAGCGATGCGCAAGGTGCTGCAGGAACCGACGCTCGAACCGGTACGCCGGCAAGTGGCCGTCGCGATCGAGCCAGCTCCGATAGGACGGGATGCGATAGGTTGTATCGAATCGCAGGCTGCGGAACACGTGCGCGGTGATTTCGGAGCATTCCTGCGGCGACTCAGCGTGCAACGGGTGCAGGCTACGAAACTCCGGTGCGAGCAGCTCGAAGACCCGCAACTGTTGCGAGACTCGCCGGATCGCGTCATCAGACCCGGCCACTGGGTACGGATCAACCGTTTGCCAGACGCGTGGAGCCTGGTTGGTCGGGTCCCCCAGCAGCAGCCGCTGGAGAAAGGTGGTGCCGCTGCGGGGGAAGCCAGTGATGAAGATTGGCGTCTCGACCGGGGTGTCCAGAATCGCCGGGACGTGCGATTCGGCAGCTCGGAGCCGGAGCAGATTAATGAGGAAGCGCAGCGCGTCCCAGCGCAGGGCGAAGCGTCCGACCAGACTGAGCGCGGCCTCGTCGACCCCGGCGGTCAGTAGCCGCCGCAACGGTTGATGGAACGGCGCATCGCCGAAGTCGTGGAGGCCTGACCGGCGCTCTGCGAGGGCAATAAGCTGCTCCGGCTCGATCAGACGATCGAGCAGTCCGACGCGGCCGGCCAGTGCGTCGGCCGCGGCGAGAGCGGCGGGTATCACGGACAATCGAGCAGCCTCGAATGGGGACCGAAATGTACCGTAGGAGATAGCGAACACAGAGCGCAAGCGGGGCGCCTGCATTGCGATTGCGACAACACGTTACATCACGTTGGCGGGAGGAGAAGCGGGTGCGGCCCTCCTCGCCCCGTCCAGTCTTATCCCATATCAGGGCGGGATAGCCAGAGGAAGATCATGCCATTCGTGCTACAGCCTCGTCGCGCCGTGTTGCGCCTGTCGGCGGCGCTTCTGTTCACGCTTCCATTCGCCTCGGCGCGGGCGGAGTCGGCGAGCGATAGCCCCGTGACGCCGATTGACGCGCTCGATCAGGCGCTGATCGGGATCATGAAAGCTGGGAAGCACACTCCCTTTCAGCAGCGGGCCGATATGCTCGCACCGGCCATCGACCAGGCGTTCGATCTGCCCAACGTTCTGAAGTTCTCGGTCGGGCTGGGCTGGTCAGCGCTGACGAGCGAACAGCAGGCGGCCTTGCTGGCAGCATTCCGGCGTTACACGATTGCCTCCTATGTTGAGAATTTCGACAGCTATGACGGGCAGCGCTTCGTGGTCGACCCGACCGCCCGCGCGCTCAGCGATGGCCGCCAGGTAGTGAGCTCGAAGATCATTCCCCAAGCAGGCACACCGCACACGCTGGACTACGTGATGCAGAAGACGGATTCCGGCTGGAGGGCGGTTGATGTGCTGGCCGACGGCTCGATCAGCCGCGTCGCCGTACAACGCTCCGATTTCAGCGCGTTGCTCAACAAGGGCGGCGCGCCGGCGCTGGAGGCCAGCTTGCAGGAGAAGACTGAGGCGCTGTCGCGTGGCTAACTAAACCCACCTCTCCCGCTCCGCGTGAGGCGCAGCCAGCCCACCTCTCCCGCTCCGCGGGAGAGGTCGCCACGCGCGGCGTGGCGGGTGAGGGTGCTCCGTGCAGGGGCTGCTACGCTCCCCGAGCAATGCGGTGGTACTCGGTATTCGGCATCATATCGGTCGCCGACGCCATCCGATTCGACAGATTGAAGAACGCCACAGTCTCCGCCAGATCGAAAATGTCTCCCTCTGTCAGCCCCGCCGCACGCAGCGCGTCCCGGTCGGCCTCATCGACCAACCACGGTGTCGTGGTCAGCTTCCAGGCGAAGTCCAGCATCGCCCGCTGCCGCCGATCGAGCTTCGCCACGCGATAACTATGCGCCATCATCTCGCCGAGCTCGGGATCACCCGACAGAAGGCGCACCGCCGCACCATGCGCGACCAGGCAGTAATAGCAGCGGTTGGCCGACGAGACGACAACCGCCACCATCTCCCGCTCCAGCTTCGATAGGCCGGACTCCGACAGCATCACCTCGTTGTACATCGCCATGAAGTTGCGCAGCCGCTGCTGCTTCAGGCTGTAGGCGCTGTACACGTTCGGCACGAAGCCCAGCTTGTCGACGCACTTGCGCCAGATCGCGCGCAGATCGTCATCGAGCCCATCCGGATCGGGCACGCCAAGCTTTGAGATATGGTCAGGCTGCGGCATCGGCGTGACTCCAGCAGGGTCAGTCGAGTACTTCCTTGTTGATGACGTTGTCGCGGTTCGGCTTGGCGTCAAGCACGCTCAATATGTTCTCCGCCGTCACCCGACCCATCCCGGCGACCGACTCGACCGTGACCCCCGCCATGTGCGGCGAGGTGATAACATTCTCCAGCTTCAGCAGCCCGTTGGAGATCGGCGTCGGCTCTGCTTCAAACACGTCCAGGCCGGCACCGGACAGGTGCCCGGTGGTCAGCGCCTCGTCCAGCGCCGGTTCGTCGATGATGCCGCCGCGAGCGGTGTTCACGATCGCTGCGCCACGCTTCATCCGGGCGAGCCGCGCGGCGTTGAACATCCCGACCGTCTCCGGCGTCTTCGGGCAATGGATGGTGACGAAATCGGCCCGCGACAGGGCCGCATCGAGATCGCCCACTGCCTCCCACCCGGCCGCGCGGATGGTATCCGCCGGCACATAGGGATCATAGACCAGCACGTTCATATCGAACCCGGCGCAGCGCTTGGCCGAACGCGTCCCGATGCGCCCGAACCCGACGATCAGCACGGTCTTGCCAGACAGCTCCGCCGGCAACCCGTCATGCCGGTCGCTCCATTTTCCCTCGAGCACCTTGCGGTCGAGCGCCGGCCCGTGCTTGGCCAGCGTCATCATCAGATAGAGTGCATGCTCGGCGACGCTGGTGGAATTGGACGTGCCGGCCACCATCAGCGGCACCTTGCGCGCGGTCAGCGCCGGCACCTCCACGGCGTCGTAGCCGACGCCAATGCGGGCGACCACTTCCATGTGTGGCGATGCGTCCATCTCCGTCTGGCGATATGGCGTGCCGCCCAGCGCGATACCGGCGGCATCGCCAAGCAACGGCAGCAGGTCCGCTTGTACGATCGCACCTGGATAGCTCTGCACTTCGATGTCGTCGCGGGCAGCCAGCAGGGCCACACCCTCCTTGCCCATCGTATTCGGGACGAGCACCTTCTTTCGATTGGTCGGCATTCCAGTTTCCTTGCTTGACGTCAGAGCTTGCGCTGCAAATTGGCGACGTAGCTCCGATTCCAGGTCGGGGCGATCATCACCTCGTTGATCACCACGTGGCGCGGCAGGCAGGCAATGTAGCGGATCAGGTCACCGCAATCCTCGGACTGCACCATGCGCGCGCGCTCCTCGGGACCGACCGGATTCGGCCGCTTCTCCAGGATCGGCGTCGCGACCTCGCCGGGCAGCATCGCGGTGGAGCGGATGCCGTTGACGCATTCCTCCATATTGATGGAGTGACTCATCGCCACCACGCCATGCTTCGCCGCGGTGTAGATCGGGCCGCTAAACCCGCCTATGAAACGCCCCGCCATCGATGCAGTATGGATGATCAGCCCGTCCTTCTGCGCGCGCATCAGCGGCAGTGCGACGGTCACGCAATACAGCGCCGACGACAGATTGCCGTGCACGACCTCGTCGATGCCCTGTGGCGTGAGTTTATTCCAGTGCCGGTCAAGGATGTTCAGGCCGGCGTTGTTCACCAGAATATCCAGCCGACCAATCGTGTCCTTGATGAAGGCGCCGACCTTCTGCACTTGTGCCGACTGCATCAGATCGGCCGGTTGCACGTGCGCGGTGCCGCCGTCTTCCCGGATGCGCCCAGCGACGCGTTCCAACGGTTCGCGCCGGCGGCCGGTGAGCACGATCGTCGCGCCGTCATCGGCCAGCGCCAGCGCGGCGGCCTCGCCGATGCCGCTACCAGCGCCGGTGACCCAGGCGACTTTCCCCGCGAGCTTCGGCATCTGCAACGTTCCTTCCCGTTGGACCGCCCTGCATTCAACGGGGTTGCCCGGGCCGCGGCAAGAGCGCGTCGGCTATGTCCAATTCACGGCCCTGTGGCCGGATCCACCAGAAGATCCTCGACCCTACCGACGAACCGCCTGGCGGTCGCAAGCGCCTCTTGCACCTGCTCGGGTGTCACCTCAGAGCCAGGGCCGGTCTCAGAGTCAGCTATTTGCAGGGAAAGCGCTCGCCAAGAAATTGCGCCAAACCCTTGGCAGCCGGCAGTTGCGCGTGCTCCGGCACCGTTCGCGCCCAGTCCACGAACTGCGCGAGTGTCGCAGTGCGCGTCGGCGGCGGGTTCGGGAAGCAGAACGGCTTCGTGGCGCCCGCGGTACCCAATAGCACGTCGGCGACGCCCTGAGCGAAGCCGTGGCAGTAGTTGATCCCCGCGTCCGCACGGGGGTTGCCCGGTTTTGCCCCGCATAGCGCTGCGAGGTCGCCAGCCGTCCGCGCATGCAGATTGATCCCCCGCTGCGCGTGGGAAACCACTGGGAAGAGCAGCAACGTTAGAACGGCGCCAGTCAGCCAGGAAAGCCTCATCCCGGAACTCCTGTTGAGGAAGCTATTGGCGGATCAGTAGGCGATCCAGGGCCGGAGGCAAGCCACCGCTGCCATCCGCCGGCGCGCAGCTCGCAGGCGGGGCAGGTGCCGCAGCCATAGCCCCACTCGTGACGATGCGTCCGGTCGCCGAGATAGCAGCTATGCGTATGCTCGATGATCAACTCGATCAGTGGCGTACCGCCCAGGGCGGACGCTAGTTCCCAAGTCGCCGCCTTGTCCCGCCACATCAACGGCGTCTCCAGCACGAAGCGCCGTTGCATCCCGAGATTGAGCACGAGCTGCATCGCCTTGATCGTATCGTCGCGGCAGTCCGGATAGCCGGAATAATCGGTCTCGCACATCCCGCCGACCAGCCGCCGGATGCCGCGCCGATACGCAATCGCCGCGGCATAGGTCAGGAACAGCAGGTTGCGCCCAGGCACGAAGGTGTTCGGCAAGCCTTCATCCGTCATTGCAATAGCGGTTTCGGTTGTAAGCGCTGTGGCTCCGATCGCCGCCATCCCGCCTGCAATATCCACCAGGTGGTGGGGTCCAAGCCGCTCGCCCCAATCGGATAGCCCCGACAAGCGGTCGCGTATCGGTATCCCACAGCTCAGCTCGACGGCATGCCGCTGCCCATAAGCGAAGCCAACCGTTTCGACATGGCTATAGCGGGCCAACGCCCAAGCCAGGCAGGTCGTCGAGTCCTGGCCGCCGGAGAAGAGAACGAGGGCACTATCCTGGTGCATACGGCGAACCTACCGCACGGGGGCCATAACCAGCAGTTCCCGCTGGCTTCGGTAGTACTCGATACAAGGGCGCGTGTTGTCGAAATCCTCCCGTTGACGGAGCGCCTGGAACGCTGGCGCGATCAGATGGAGATTTGCCTCCCAGTGCGCGATCCGTCGGCGTGCATAGCGACCGCCGGGCAACGTCCATGTCGGACGCGGCAGGCGATCGGCGGTATCGTCGGCAATGATCGTGACGCAGGCCCGGTATTCGCCATTCATCTTGGCTCCATAGAACCGTCTGCCTCTGAGCGAAGCTAGCGGCGCCTCGAGCCGGCGGAACGCCTCCGGCGCCTGCACTGAAATCGGGCGTCCCCACTCCCCGAGCGTGAATATCACCAGGATGTCCGGTAACACCACCACCGAGTCTTGTGTCATATTCGCGTTGGTACGGCGAACTATTCATCGCGCTGATCCCGCAGAAGAATGTGAATGTTGCCCCTTCCCGGCATCTCAAGATTGATGTGCGGCCCCTGACGCGGGCTGTACTGGCCGGACGCCAGATCGAATCGCAGGATCAAACCATAAGATGAATTCGCCGGCTCCCTTCGGCGTCCGCACAAAGACAGGTGTCCCCTCTCCGAGCTCTTCGAGAGCCGCGATGATATTGCGAACCAGCAGGGACGGCGCAAGCGTTCAAGCAGCCTGTGACAGAAGATGGTCGATACCGATATCTTCAAGCCTTCGCCGCGCCTCGGCGTACCCGGGATGCTAAGGGTTCTCCTCGACCGCTCGCCCATACCAATACTGAGCCGCATGGAGATCACCCATGCGTTCGTAGCATTCACCGATACGCATGCCCAGATAGCCCGCATCGAGCGATGGGTCACCATCAGACTCGAGAGTGCCGAGTTCTGGGTTACTTCCTGGCGGCCTGTGACTTTCGCTCGTAGTCGTCAAGCCACTGCTCAGTGAGCCGGTCGAGCTCCTCGAGCTGGCGTTCGGAGTAGGATTCCGGCGCAAAGCCCTCGAGCCACCCGAGCACGTGAGTTTCGATCAAGTCGCGCGGCACGTCCGGATGCTCGGCATGGATGCGTTCTGCCGACTGCTCGATCGACAGCCGTTTCCCGTCGTCCCAGACGATCTTGCGCCGTTTGGGGTCGACGTCGGCATTATCCAGTGCGGCGAAGACCAGATCGAGCGCGTAGACCGAGCGTTCCCCCTCGGACGAGCCCATCCATTCGAGGAAGGCGTCAGTGAACGGGTTGTTCTCGAAGGGGTGTTTTGCGCGTCGCTTGCCCATCGGATGAGGATAGCACCGCGGGTCATTGCCGTCGCAAGGCTCGCTTCATCATCAAGCGGCTCTGCTCGATGCTCAAGGCGATCCACTGGGCGGTGAGCGCCTTGAAGCGCTTATAGTTGCGGATCTCACGCCGCACCTCGGGCAGATAGTCGCGCGGAACATATTCGGTCCGGCTCCTCATCTGCCGCGTGTAGCTGAGCTGGTAGTAGGGTCCCCTCCGGTTCTCTGGATCCTTGTACTGGCGGGTGAGCGATCCGGGCCGCATGTCTTCAATGCCGGCCAGCTGCGCCTTGATGCTTCCAATGCGCTTTCTGATCACTGCCAGGCGTTTGTTTGTCATAGGTTTAGCATACCAGTGCTATACTATGCTGGCAACAGAATTGAGAGGGCCCGATGCCGCTGTGGATGCCCTGGTGGAATGCGATTTGGCTGCTGCGTCCGGCGTTCTCGCGTCTGCGCACCTTCCTGTGGTTCGCCACCGCCGTGGCAGGCTTCACGGTGCGGACGGAACTGCTGGGCGTAACCAGCCTCGTGCGGGCGCTGAAGCTCGAGGCTCGCTTCTACAACAAGCTCGTCGATCACTTTCACAGCCCCGCCGTGAAGCTCGATCGGCTCGCGGCGCTGTGGACCCAGGTGGTGCTGCGGCTATTCCCGCAGCCGCTGCGCATCAACGGAAGGTGTATCGTGGTCGGCGACGGCATCAAGATCCCAAAGCGCGGGCGCAAGATGCCGGCGGTCAAACTCCTGCATCAGCAGTCCGAGTTCGAACACCAAGCCCGAATTCATCATGGGACATTCCCTCCAGGCTGTGAGCGTGCTCGTTCAGGCCGCAGCCAGCGTCTTCGCCGTGCCGCTCGCCATGCGAATCCACGAAGGGTTGGTGTGGTCCAATCGCGATCGCCGCACCCTGCTCGACAAGATGCTTGCGCTCCTCGGGATCGTCGCCATCGCAGAACCCTTCTATTTCGTCGCCGACGCCTACTATGCCGCGCGCAAGATCGTCACCGGCCTGCTCGAGGAGAACAACCACCTGGTCACGCGGGTGAAGTCCAACGCCGTCGCCTACACCGCCCACCAGCAGCGTGGCCCGCGGAAGAGAGGCCGGCCCAGAGTCTATGGCAGCAAGGTCAAGCTCAGATCCCTGCTGGAAGACCCCAAGGGCTTCCAACAGGCCGAAAGTCCCGTCTACGGCGAGCACCAGGTGACCATCCAGTATCGGGTCCGCGACCTGCTGTGGCGCCCGGCCGGTCAACTCGTGCGCTTCGTGGCGGTGATTCATCCAGTAAGAGGCTCGTGCCTCCTGATGTGCACCGACACCTCTTTGGAGGCTATCGAGATCATTCGCCTGTACGGTCTGCGCTTCAAGATCGAGCACACGTTCAAGCAGGCGGTGCGGCTGATCGGTTCGTTTACCTACCATTTCTGGATGTCCGACATGAAGCCGCTGCGCCGCCGCAGTGGCAATCAACATCTCCATCGTGAGTTGCTGGAATACCGCAACGCCGTCAAACGCAAGCTCCACGCCTACCACGTCTTCATCCAGGCGGGTGTCGTCTGCCAGGGACTGCTTCAGTATCTGGCCGTCGCCTTCCCTCAGGCCGTCTGGAATTCCTTCGGCTCCTGGCTGCGAACCATTCGGCCCGGCATCCCGCCCTCGGAGCTGGTCGTGGCCAATGCCCTGCGCCAGAGCCTGCCGGAATTTCTCTTGAATGCCACCCCGAGCAACACCTTCGCGAAATTCGTCATCGAACGACAGGACACCAATAAAATGGAGGCCTTCCGCCTAGCCTCCTGAGCCGAAATTCCTCCGGAACTCTGGACTCGCGAGCATCAGACATGTACAGGTAAATCTTCAGCGCATCGTTCCACCGGCCTGCCTCGATAAGTCCTTGGCGCGCTGCTCCAGTGCATTGAAGTCGTACATACAATCGCTTCTGCGTTACCGCCAGCGTGCTACCCGCCATCGACGGGATAGCATAGCAGTAGCCGGTTCAATAAGCCATGAGCAAAGGCCACAGCCGCGGACGCTCGCCCGACCGCGGCATTCCTCTGTGCAGGAGTTCCGGCGTTAGGCTGCCGGCAATCAGATAAGCGGAGGAAGCGCCCGATGCCGCTCAGCCTGCGACTGATCTTCCTCGTCCTGGTGCTGGCGCTGGCGGCCCACGCGGACACCGTGCTGAAAGTCTTCGTGTCCGGCCAGATTGCGACACCTGTGCCCCGGTCCAACCCGGGGACATAGGTAACAGTTCAGCCCGACGAGATGGGTAACAGGCTAACTGGCGGCATGGAGGTGCACCATGCCGTGGCAGAGGACCGAACCCATGGACGAGCGGCTGTCGTTCATTGTGAGCTGGCGGGAGGATGGAGTTTCGATGGCGGAATTGTGCCGCCGCTATGGGGTGAGCCGGAAGACCGGCTACAAATGGGTGGATCGTTACGAGGCGGCCGGGCTGGCCGGCTTGCAGGAGCGCAGCCGGGCGCCGCTGCGGCATCCGCATCAGGTCGCGCCGGCGCTCGCCGAGGCGGCACTTGGAGCGCGGCGCAGCCATCCGAGCTGGGGCCCGCGCAAAGTGCGGGCGTGGCTGATGGCGCATGATCCTGGGTTGGCCTGGCCGGCGGCGAGCACGCTGGGCACGCTGTTCGACGAAGCCGGGCTGACGGTGCCGCGGCGTCGGCGCGAGCGAGTGCCGCCGCGGACGGCGCCGTTTGCCGACTGTGACGGGCCGAATGCGGTTTGGACGGCTGATTTCAAGGGCTGGTTCCGTACCGGCGATGGCGCGCGCTGCGAGCCGTTCACGTTGTTGGACGGCTGGAGCCGCTATCTGCTGCGTTGCCTGTGCGTCGGGCCGACACGGCGACGGTGCGCGCGATCCTGGAGGCGGCGTTTCGCGAATACGGGCTGCCGGAGGTTTTTCGCAGTGACAACGGAGCGCCGTTTGCGGGCCGCGGCGCGGGTGGCCTGAGCCGGCTTTCGGTGTGGCTGATCAAGCTTTCGGTGCGGCCGGAGCGGATTGATCCGGGCTCGCCGGAGCAGAACGGCCGCCACGAGCGGATGCATCTGACGCTCGGGCAAGAGACGGCGAACCCGCCGGCGGCGGACCTGCGGGCGCAGGCGCGGCGTTTTGCGGCGTTCCGTCGCTGCTACAACGAGGAGCGGCCGCATGAAGCGTTGGGCCAGCAGCCGCCGGAGCGGCACTATCGGGCGAGTGCGCGCGGCTACAGCGGCAGAGTGTGTTCGCCGGATACCCGGAGGCGGCGACGGTGCGCCAGGTGCGCTCGAACGGCGAGATTAAGTGGCGTGGGGAACGGGTATTTCTGGGTGAGCCGCTGGTTGGTGAACCTGTCGGGCTGAGCCCGATCGCGGATGGCGAATGGCGTGTGATGTATGGGCCGATCGAGCTTGGCGTGTTGGACGAGCGGTGCCGGTTGCGACAGCGACGCCGGCGGCGGAGGGCGCTCTGTGGAGTTGTGGACAACCCAAGCGGGTTGCCCACAACTCCACAGAGCCAACAGCGACAAGCGCCTGATTCGATGATGGATGGAAAGTGTTACCCATGTCGTCGGTCTATTCTGTTACCCATGTCGTCGGTTGGACACCCCTTGTGGGAGGGGGTTAGGGGGAGGGGGCCCAGTTTTCAATGTCGCCGGTGGACCAGATTCTGATGTCGCTTGACAGTTAGGGGCCCCCGCCAGCGAGAGAGGCACCATGCCACAGGGTGCGACCACCTCGCGGGAGCGGGTTTGGCGAGAGGGAGCCGCCCCATCATGCGAACCGGCTGAGAGCCTCATCCTGGCAGAACCCACCCCAATCACACACCATCTGTGCACGTTAACATGCATCCCGTGGTCTCTTCCGAAATTGTCTTACCAAATGATCCCACGTCCCGCGTACACCGAAATGAGACGATCCAACTGTCTCGCGGAGAGCGAAATGAGACGCTGATGAGAATAGACCGCATTCATGACGACGGGAAAGCCGAGCCCACAGCAGCCGTTTCCGGTCCGGCTGAACGTGCTCTAGCCTGGATTTCCACGGACCGGAAATCGCCTAACACGACAGGTTTCACATGCTAGTGGATCAGGCGGAGCGAACGGCCTTGCCACCATGGCACCAGGACGGGTTGGTCGATAAGTCCGGAGGCGAGTACGATTGGAAGATGGGCGCGACGGTGGAAGCGCACTGTGACCTCGTCAGTGGCGATGGCGACGTTTGCCGGCATGTCGATCAAATCGCGGAAGATACGGCGGGCTTGGGCATCATCGTAGCCTCGCATGCGTCGGGCCATCAACCGGTAGAGGGCGCTGGCGAGGACGAGGAGCGCCATGTCGAAATCAACCTTGAAGCCGACTGAAGAGGAGAGCGCGTCGATGTGGAAGAAGCGTACGGCATCGGCGAGCGCATTTTCGATCAGCATGCGCTTGGCATAGCGAGTGATGAGGTTGCGGGCGCTGGCATGCCTGTCGTTGGTGACAAGGATAGTGGGTTCATCGTGGCCGAGATCCTTGATGAACAGTTGTCGGTAGGTGCGTTCGCGAAGGCAGACCTTCTGCTCGAAGACTTGGGGTGTGCGATATTTGCGACTGGGCAGGTTGAGCGTGATGGTGCGCCACGCCGATGCTGCCAGCTCATAGACTTCGGCCAGCAGGCCTTTGGAGCGCCGGCGCAGCGTCATAAAGGTGATCCCGGCGGCATCCAGCCGGTCGAGCCCTTCGTAAGTCGTGAGTTTGGAATCGAATACGAGGTGCTGCGGCACTTTGCCATGCTGACGCTTCCAGAACTCGATGAAACGGAAGATTTCCTCGGCCTCCTCACCCTTGCGAATGTCGGCGTTCGAGTAGCAGAACACCTGACTGTCGGCGTCCTGGGCGAGGAACGTGAGGATGCTGGGCTGACGGCGACTGCGCCTCGGCAGATAGTGGGTTTCGACCACCGGGTGTTCGCCGAAATAGGGCACGGAGTGGAAATCGAGGTTGATCGACTCCCCGCTGAAGAGCGCCTCTCCGGCCAACCGTTCGTGCCACAGAGCGAGCAACCGCGAGACGTTCTGCGGGGTGATCCGTGAGGAATACTCCGACAGGAAGCTCCTCTTCGGCATGACGTTGAGCCCGCAGAACAGCGCCAGGCCTTCGTCGGCAACCAGCGCCATGATATGGCTCTTCCGCTCAATGGCCCATAGCTTCAGAGCCAGCGAGGCGCGCAAAGCATGCGCGGCCGGGATCATGCGCGAGCCGGGGAGTTTGGCGCCGAGCGCCAGGGTGTCGGTGTTCAAACGCACCAGTTCGGCGATGAACAGGAACAGCCCCCCGACCCGTGTCGTGAACTCGCGCGGCGTGAGCGTGAAGCTGCGGATGTTGGCGACTGCCTCGGTGCTGGGCCCGGCTACGGCCGGACGCTCCTCGTCGAGCCGCCGCGGCAGCGGTGCGAACCCTTCCGCGGCGAGGACCTCGCGTACCGCAGTCGCACTGAGTGGCATTCCCCGTTCGGAAAGCGCCTGACTGATCTCGTAGACTGAGTAATTGCGTTTGCGCAGCGCCACGATCTGGTCATGGGCACGGCCCTTTCTGGGCTGCTCACGCCGACCCGGTCGGACGACGGCGAAGAAGTCTGGCAGTTCGCCGCGACGAAAGGCGTGGCAGAGCACCCGGAATGCGCCCGGTGAGTAGCCGAACCGTCGCGCCGCCGCGTCAGAGCCAATGCCTTCGAAGAAATAGGCGCGCAATGCCTCGTATTGGCGCTGCCGTGGGGTCGCCGGCCGGACGAAGAAGCGGCGGCACTTTGTTAGGTCATATGGTGCTCTGATAGCCACTTGTGCACGGTGTCTAACCCCATATATAGTGTCAAGCGAGAAAGACGTGACAACCCCTGCGCCTGCCAGAGAAGGGCTATGGTGCTGCATTTTTGCATCAACCGATGGCGAGGCGGAATCCTGGCAGTCTTCCTTTGGCAAGGAGAAGACAACGTACAAATGGGCTATCAGCGCACCATCATGCATAACAAATCACGCAAAAAAGCGAGTCTTTAGAATCGCTTGACTCGCCCACCGTTAGGCGGGCTCGGCTCCGTGGAAATCCAGGCTGGGTCTATATCCGACGCATTTGACAGTCCTCCTTGCGCCGAGCCGAACAGGTACCAGTTCGCCTTGCCGACGCTCGCATTTGTTCTCGTGGCCAAGTCCTTTATAGCAGACACTAGCTCGTCCCGATTCATGGCTTATTGAGCCTCCTCAAGAGATCTCCAAACTTGAAGACGCCGGCCCCGATTGTGTCCGCTGCTTCCCTTGCAGCGCTTGTAATCGATCCATAACTAGCCTGGATTTCCACGGACCGGAAATCGCCTAACACGACAGGTTTCACATGCTAGTGGATCAGGCGGAGCGAACGGCCTTGCCACCATGGCACCAGGACGGGTTGGTCGATGAGTCCGGAGGCGAGGACCGATTGGAAGATGGGCGCGACGGTGGAAGCGCACGGTGACCTCGTCAGTGGCGATGGCGACGTTTGCCGGCATGTCGATCAAATCGCGGAAGATACGGCGGGCTTGGGCATCATCGTAGCCTCGCATGCGTCGGGCCATCAACCGGTAGAGGGCGCTGGCGAGGACGAGGAGCGCCATGTCGAAATCAACCTTGAAGCCGACTGAAGAGGAGAGCGCGTCGATGTGGAAGAAGCGTACGGCATCGGCGAGCGCATTTTCGATCAGCATGCGCTTGGCATAGCGAGTGATGAGGTTGCGGGCGCTGGCATGCCTGTCGTTGGTGACAAGGATAGTGGGTTCATCGTGGCCGAGATCCTTGATGAACAGTTGTCGGTAGGTGCGTTCGCGAAGGCAGACCTTCTGCTCGAAGACTTGGGGTGTGCGATATTTGCGACTGGGCAGGTTGAGCGTGATGGTGCGCCACGCCGATGCTGCCAGCTCATAGACTTCGGCCAGCAGGCCTTTGGAGCGCCGGCGCAGCGTCATAAAGGTGATCCCGGCGGCATCCAGCCGGTCGAGCCCTTCGTAAGTCGTGAGTTTGGAATCGAATACGAGGTGCTGCGGCACTTTGCCATGCTGACGCTTCCAGAACTCGATGAAACGGAAGATTTCCTCGGCCTCCTCACCCTTGCGAATGTCGGCGTTCGAGTAGCAGAACACCTGACTGTCGGCGTCCTGGGCGAGGAACGTGAGGATGCTGGGCTGACGGCGACTGCGCCTCGGCAGATAGTGGGTTTCGACCACCGGGTGTTCGCCGAAATAGGGCACGGAGTGGAAATCGAGGTTGATCGACTCCCCGCTGAAGAGCGCCTCTCCGGCCAACCGTTCGTGCCACAGAGCGAGCAACCGCGAGACGTTCTGCGGGGTGATCCGTGAGGAATACTCCGACAGGAAGCTCCTCTTCGGCATGACGTTGAGCCCGCAGAACAGCGCCAGGCCTTCGTCGGCAACCAGCGCCATGATATGGCTCTTCCGCTCAATGGCCCATAGCTTCAGAGCCAGCGAGGCGCGCAAAGCATGCGCGGCCGGGATCATGCGCGAGCCGGGGAGTTTGGCGCCGAGCGCCAGGGTGTCGGTGTTCAAACGCACCAGTTCGGCGATGAACAGGAACAGCCCCCCGACCCGTGTCGTGAACTCGCGCGGCGTGAGCGTGAAGCTGCGGATGTTGGCGACTGCCTCGGTGCTGGGCCCGGCTACGGCCGGACGCTCCTCGTCGAGCCGCCGCGGCAGCGGTGCGAACCCTTCCGCGGCGAGGACCTCGCGTACCGCAGTCGCACTGAGTGGCATTCCCCGTTCGGAAAGCGCCTGACTGATCTCGTAGACTGAGTAATTGCGTTTGCGCAGCGCCACGATCTGGTCATGGGCACGGCCCTTTCTGGGCTGCTCACGCCGACCCGGTCGGACGACGGCGAAGAAGTCTGGCAGTTCGCCGCGACGAAAGGCGTGGCAGAGCACCCGGAATGCGCCCGGTGAGTAGCCGAACCGTCGCGCCGCCGCGTCAGAGCCAATGCCTTCGAAGAAATAGGCGCGCAATGCCTCGTATTGGCGCTGCCGTGGGGTCGCCGGCCGGACGAAGAAGCGGCGGCACTTTGTTAGGTCATATGGTGCTCTGATAGCCACTTGTGCACGGTGTCTAACCCCATATATAGTGTCAAGCGAGAAAGACGTGACAACCCCTGCGCCTGCCAGAGAAGGGCTATGGTGCTGCATTTTTGCATCAACCGATGGCGAGACGGAATCCTGGTAGTCTTCCCTTGGCAAGGAGAAGACAACGTACAAATGGGCTATCAGCGCACCATCATGCATAACAAATCACGCAAAAAAGCGAGTTTTTAGAATCGCTTGACTCGCCCACCGTTAGGCGGGCTCGGCTCCGTGGAAATCCAGGCTAGCGAAGGTTCGGCGGCGTCCTCGGCACAAGCGCCAGCACTCTGCATGGGCTGCCCGTGCCACCGGCGATCTTGAGCGGAGCGGTAATCAGGATTGCCCCCTTTGGCGGCAGCTTATCGAGGTTGGTCAGACTTGCCAGCCCGAACTTGTTCGCACCATGCATCCCCGCGTGGCACGGAAAGGGCGGATCGAAGCGGAACGCCTGCCCGGCATCGGTACCCACCGTCTCCGTACCGAACCCGATGACATCGCGTTCCTTCACCAGGAACCTCACCGCTTCCGGCGACGGCCCCGGCGAGTGTGCCCCGCTGGCGTCGGCATTGAGGAAACTATCGGCGTTGCCACGGCGCGACCAACCACTGCGCAGCAGCGCCCAGCTTTCCGTCTCGATCCGGCCATGCTGCACCTCCCAGGCCTGAATGTGCTCGGGTGTCAGCAAAAAATCAGGATCAGCGTCGCAGGCAGCAGTGCAGTCGATCACGTTGGCCGGCGCAATAAATTGGCGCGTAGGTATTGTATCGAGCGCGTTGCCAGGCAGATCCTTGCCGGTGATCCAGTGCACGGGAGCGTCGAAATGCGTGCCCGTATGCTCGCCGAACGAGAGATTACTCCACGCCCAGGCTGGGCCGCGACTGTCATATTCGGAAATACGCTCCGCCCGGAATGGCGCGGATTGGCCAAACTGCGGTGGCAGGCTGATAATCGGCGTTGCCGGTTCCAGCGGATGCGCGAGGTCGATCACCTCCACCGCGCCCGAGGCAAGCGCCGCCGCCAGCTCCATGAGGATCGTTGCACTCATCAGTTCCCTCCTCCGCCGTGTGGTGTAGCGTGAAGCCTATATACTGGGCGATAGATCGATGACACTCGACCCCTCGCCCGCTACCCGCCCCTGGAAGGGCCTCGACACGGCCCGCATGCAGACGTTCATCAGCTATGAGCAGGCCGAGCGCATGGTCATCGCGCTGCTGGAGCCGGCGATGCGTTGGCGCCCGGACGCCGTGGTGGGCATCGCGCGCGGCGGACTTGTGCCGGCCACGATGGCCGCCTGCACGCTCGCTTTGCCGCTGGCGATGATTGCCGCCGACCGCCACACAGACGAGGTCACCTGGCTCGGACCGCAACCACCGGGGCGGCGCCTGCTGTTGGTGGATGATTGTTGCGCCACCGGACGCACGATGCGGGCTGTCCGCGCAGCGCTGCACACCCAGCACCGGAAGGTGCTGACGTTGACCGTGGTGCACGACCCCGAGACCACGTCCTATGTCCCGGACCTGTCCCACCCGATGCGCGAGCTGTTCCGCTTCCCCTGGGAACGCGGCGAAGCAACACCCGCCGCGCGTGCCCTGCGCGCCACGGGTGCCGGCGCGGACCGCCGCACCGAGGCACCTTTCGTCGGCCTCGATCTCGATGGCCTGTTCCTGGCCGCCGCACCCGTCCCGCTCCCGCCTTTCGCACCAGACCGCGCGGTGCTGATCAGCACACGTCCGGAGAGCCAACGCGCGCGCATCGCCGACGGCCTGGCGCGCCGAGTGCCCGCTGCGGTGCCGTTGGAATTTTCTCCGGTCGATCTGCCGCCCGACCCAGCTTCCCTGGCGCGCTACAAAGCCGAGGCGGCGACGCGCTGGGGCTGCACCATGTTTGTCGAGACCGACCCCGAGCAGGCGATCCGCATTGCCGCGCTGGCACCTCACCTGCTCGTAAGCTGGTGGTCGGTCGCCGAGGCGCGCGCCTGGCCGATCGGGGCCGCCGCACCGACCTCACTTCAGGCTTAATATTACCGCTAGTGCGGTTGCGGTATTCTCTTTTGGAACAAAGGAGGCGCACATGAAACAATCACACGCTTGGGCAGAGCTTCCAAAAGGCAGTCTCGCGGTGGCCACTACTGTTGGCGTTGTGTCGAACGTGTCCCACCGGGTCTTCATCAACAATGCGGCGGAGGTCGTTCGTTGGATGCGGCAGCTTCCTGGGCGTAGGTCTCCCGACACGCTGACAAATGCTTGCTCTCTCTTGCCGGACCCTGTGGCGGCGCAGCGACGATCTCAAGCGAAGGGGTATTGCTGATGATCGAACTCCGTCTCGCCAAGATCACGATGGCGGGCTCGCTGTCGCTGTTCGCCTTCCTGGTAGCATTCGGCAATATCACCGACTACGGCGCTAACTTCACGTTCGTTCAGCACGTTCTCAGCATGGACACAACGTTTCCAAACAACGAGTTGCGTTGGCGCGCGATCACCAATCCGCTGCTGTGGAATGCTGCCTATTGGATTATCATCCTCGGTGAGGCGTTGGCCTGCGCAGCCTACGCAGCCGGAACCATCACGCTCGTGCGCAACTTGCATGCCAGCGGCGCCTTGTTTAATGCAGCGAAACGATTCTTCTATGTGGCCACGGCGCTCGGCTTCTTGGTCTGGTTCTTCGGCTTTATGGTGATCGGTGGTGAATGGTTCGCCATGTGGCAGTCGCAGACGTGGAATGGCCAGCAGGCAGCGTTCCGATTCTACGCAGCCGTCCTTGGCACCGGCATCTTCATTGCTTTGGAGGATCGCGATCTGTCGCGATGAGCAGACAGCCGCGACCCACGACGATGACGGGGTGCTTCCGGCGATGGGTCACGAGGTCACACCGGCTCCATGACCCGGCCCCGAAACCGGTTCGCCTCCCGGTCGCCAAAGAAGATGTCGGTGGTCACCTCCTCCACCCCGCGACAGCCAGTATACGCCATCGTCTTGTCCATCTCGTTGCGGATCACGCCGATCGCCTTCTCCGCCCCGGCCTGACCGCCGACCGCCGTGCCATACAGCGTCGCACGCCCGGTCAGCACCGCCTTCGCTCCCAACGCCAACGCTTTCACGATGTCCGAACCGCGTCGCACACCGCTGTCCAAAATCACCGTGGCACGGTCGCCGACCGCCTCTGCAATCTCCGGCAGCGCGTCAATCGAGGCGACGGCGCTGTCCATATTGCGTCCGCCGTGATTGGAGACGACGAGCCCGTCCACCCCGTACTCGATCGCCCGCAACGCATCGTCCGGCCGGTTGATACCCTTAAGCATCAGCACGCCCGGCCACTTGTCGCGGAAGATGCGGAACGTCATCCCAGCACAGGGTGTCCTGGCTCATCACTTCGCGGACCGATGCGTCACTGGTCACCGGACGACGGAACTGTTCAGGGAAGTTTTCGTAACGCGGCATACCGATTGTGGCGAGATACTTCATCAGCACATTCGCCACCCATCGCGGGTGCATAGCCACGTCGGTGACGAAGCGCGGAGTGGCGTGGAACGGCAGCATGAACCCATTGCGCGGATTGTACTCGCGGTTTGGTGGCACGATCGTATCGACCGTAATGAGCAGTGCCTCGAACCCGTTGCGGTGCGCCCGCTCGATAAGTTGATAGGACAGCTCCCGCTGTTTCCACACGTAAAGCTGGAACCACAACCGCCCGCCGGCTTCCTTGGCGATCTTCTCCATCGAGGTCATTGCGCTGGTCGCCAGCGTGAACGGAACTTTCGCCGCCGCCGCCGCCTTGGCCAGCTCCAGTTCGCCCTCGTGCCAGCACAGCCCGGCCGCTCCGGTCGGCGCGATCGCCATCGGCATGCCGGCGGGCTTGCCGAACAGCGTTGTAGCCACGCTGCGACCAGAGACATCGACCAGCGCACGATGGCGGAGCTTGATGCGCTCGAAGCCGGCACGGTTGTTGCGCAAGGCCACCTCGTCCTCGCTGCCGCGATCGACAAACTCGAACACGCCGCGCGGCAGCCGCCGCCGAGCGGCCAACCGCAGGTCATTGATGTTGTAGCAGCGATCCAGTCCCGACATTCACATCTCTCCCGATGACCGGATGATGAAGCGTGACTGCCGGTTGTCAAGCGAACGTGCCGGGCTTACGCCATGTCGATATGTGCCCTTTGACCGGTGCGCGGCTGAGATGGAGTCCCCCTCTGCCGCTCTGCGCGAGAGGTGAATAGTGTCTGATGCTTCACGCGGCGCTGGGTGAGGTCGGGCTGCTTGCGCTCGCGTGGCTTGTCTCGGAGGCGCGCGGGCGGATTCCGTGGCGCACGGTCGCAGCGGGAATCGGGCTGCAGATCGCTCTCGCGGTTCTGCTGATACATTTCCCGCCGGCGATCGATCTCATCTTGCTGCTGAACCGTGGCGCCAATGCGCTGCAAGCAGCGACCGATGCCGGCACCGGGTTCGTCTTCGGCTATCTGGGCGGCGGCACGTTGCCTTTCGTCGAGATCCATCCCGGGGCCAGCTTTATCCTTGCATTCAAGGCAATGCCGCTGGTCATCGTGATCAGCGCGTTGGCCTCTCTGCTGTTCTACTGGGGCATCCTGCAACGGATCACCGCGGCCTTCGCTTGGCTGTTGCACCGAGTGATGGGGATCGGCGGTGCGCTCGCGCTGGGCGCCGCGGTGCACGTGTTCGTTGGCATGATCGAGGCGCCGCTGCTCGTACGTCCATATCTCGCGCGCATGCAGCGAGGCGAGTTGTTCGCGCTGATGACCTGCGGCATGGCCGGCGTGGCCGGTACGGTCATGGTGATCTATGCTGGTTTTCTGGCGCCGATCATTCCGAACGCGCTCGGCAGCATCCTGATCGCCTCAGTGGTGAGCACGCCGGCGGCGCTGGCGGTGGCGGCGGTGATGGTGCCGTTCGGGCCAGCGCCGGCCGACGCCGCCCGGCTGGAGTTGCATGACAAGCCGGCCAGCGCGCTGGATGCGCTGGTGCGTGGCACGCTGGACGGCATTCCAATCCTGGCCGGCATCCTCGCCACATTGTTGGTAGCGGTGGCCATGGTAGCGCTGCTGAACATGGGGCTCGGACTGCTGCCGCACTGGGGCGATCAGCCGATCAGCTTGCAGGGACTCTTCGCGATACCGTTCCGGCCGGTGATGTGGCTGATCGGCATTCCCTGGGCCGAATCCGGGCCGGCGGCGGCGCTGATGGCGACCAAGACGGTGCTGAACGAGTTCGTCGCCTATGCGAGCCTGGGCTCTGGCGGGGCAGGCATGTTCTCGCCGCGCTCACGCCTGATCCTGACCTATGCATTGTGCGGCTTCGCCAATTTCGGCAGCCTCGGCATCCTGATCGGCGGATTGGGAGCGATGGTGCCGGAGCGGCGGCAGGAAGTAGTCGCGCTGGGGCTGCGCTCGATCCTGTCCGGCACACTGGCCACGTGCATGAGCGGAGCGCTGGCGGGCGCTTTGGCGTGAGACCGTCTTGGCCGCTCTGGCCTGATATCGTCATGGCCGGGCTTGTTGTCCCGGCCATCCACGTCTTCGTTGCGAGTAATCGTGGAGGAAACGATGCATTGGACTGAACGCCGCGAACGCTATAGGGCCGTTCTGGCAGGCAATGCCTGTGTTCATCCGGGATCGGTGTTTGACCCGATATCGGCGCGCATTGCCGAGGATTTGGGGTTCGAAGTGGGCATGTTCGCCGGGTCGGTCGCCAGCTACACGGTGTTGGGCGCGCCTGATCTTATCGTGCTGACCTTATCAGAGTTCGCCGCACAGGCGTTGCGTATCAACCGCGCCGGCAAGCTGCCGCTGATGGTCGATGCCGACCACGGCTACGGCAATGCGCTGAACGTGATGCGCACGGTCGAGGAGTTGGAGACCGCCGGCGTCGCCGCGCTGACCATCGAGGACACGCGGCTGCCGCGCGGCTATGGCGAAGCCAAACCGGGCCTCGTTTCGTTGGAAGAGGGCGTCGGTAAGATGCGCGCCGCACTGGCCGGGCGGCAGGACCCCGCGCTCTGCGTGATCGGACGCACCAGCGCGCCGAGCCTGACCGGGACCGAGGACGCGATCGCCCGCGCCCGCGCGTATGAGGCAGCGGGCGTGGATGGGCTGTTCTTTGCCGGCGGGATGACGCGGGCGCAGCTCGATGCGATTGCTGACGCGGTGAAGTTGCCGTTGCTGCTGGGTGGGGTCGGGCCGGAGCTGGCAGACCGCGACTATCTGGCGAGCCGACGGGTGCGGATCGCATTGCAGGGACATCAACCATTCGCCGCGGCAGTGCAGGCGGTGTATGCGACATTGAAGGCGCTGCGCGAGGGAACACCGCCGGGGAAACTCACCGGGATCGCACCGCCAGAGCTGATGAAGAGAGTGCTGCGGGAGGGCGCCTACGACGGCTGGACGAAGTCGTTTCTGGGCGGGTGAGCACACCGTGCTGCCTGGTGCTGACGTTGCAAAAGATTTTAACACGGAGGAAGAGCGAGGCACACGGGGGGCCACGGAGTTGCAATTCGCTCAGTCCTTCAGCGACGCCCCGAGCGCATCGAGGAGATGGGCCGTGCCGTGCTCGCGGGATCCCGCGTCGTCGTAGCCGTCGAGGAACACACCCTGCTCGGTGACCATCAGGGTGGTCTTCCCGTCCTCGGCCTTCAACTGAATGGTCGCCAGCGAAACCGAGATCTTCTTGTCGTCCAGGTGCATCTGGTAGCTGTAAACCAATCGCTCGTTGGGGATCACGTCGTGATAGACGGCGTCGAACGTGGTAACCACTCCGCCCTCCCAACGGCCCTTCAGCCGCTCGCGTCCGCCAACTCGCACGTCCATGTGCCGCTCGAGCAATTCCCAACGGCCGGGTGTACCACCGAACCACTTTTGCTTGACCGCCTCATCGGTCAACGCCTTCCACACAAGCGCGACCGGCGCGTCGTAACTGCGCTGGAGATCGAAGGTGGCGTGCACCACCGAGCGGATGCCGGTCTCGGTCCCGCCCTGCATGCGCACGACCTCCTTCTCCAGCTTGTCGAGCGTGGTGCGCCATCCATCCGGCGCGCCCGTCATCATCCACGCCATCGACTGATCGATAAGCGTGTAGGTCTGCACCACGTCCATCCGCGTCCCGCCGAGCGCGTCGAAGAACTCAACCTGGGTATGGGCGCGGAACAGCTTCTTCCCGGCACTGTCGGTGACGTGCATGTCGATCACCAGCCTCGTGTGCGGCGTGACCTCGACGAAGGTGCCGCGGATCCAGTGCTCCTCCCCGGTGGGCGAGCGCATGCAAACGTCGAAGGGACCGCCGGGCTTCATCTGCACATTCGCGTCCGGGACGGTGAAGGTCTCCGGGCTGAACCAGCGCTTGACGTGGTCAGAGGAGCTCCAGGCGTTGAACACCGTTTCGCGCGGGGCGTGGAAAACACGCGAGAGCCTGAGCGGCGGGGGTTGCTGGCCAGCAACGTCCGGTTTCGCGTCAGTCATCCGGGTCTCCGTTTTCCAGGGTTTTCAGGTACTCGCCCAACCGGTCGAGGCGGCGCTCCCAGTCGATCCGCCTGGCGTTGATCCACTGCTCGGCTTGGTTGAGCGCCTTGGGTTCGATGGCGCAGGTGCGCACCCGACCGACCTTTTCGGAACGCACCAACCCAGCCGCCTCCAACACGCTCAGGTGCTGCATGGCCGCTGGGAGTGACATCGGCAGCGGCCGGGCCAGTTCACTGACTGGCGCCGGCCCCCGGGTCAACCGCTCGACGATTGCGCGGCGTGCAGGATCGGCGAGGGCGTGGAACAGGTGGTCAAGAGCGACCGATTGATTAAGCATAAACCTAAGTATTAGGCCGCCAATGGTTAAGCAACTGCTTTGGTATCCAAGCCCGCTCACTTTGTCGTGAGTCGGCTTGGCTCGGCGGAACCGATGAAACGCGTGTTGCGGGAGAGCGCGTATGACGGCTGGACGAAGTGGTTCCTGGACGGGTGAGGGAAAGCGCAGATGAGCAGCGTCGCCGAATTGCTGCGTCCCGCTGCCGCGAGCGAGACCGGCCGGCCGGCAAGGCAAGGCCGCAGCATCATCCCGCATCCCATCGTGATGATGATCCTGATCATCGCCGCGGCGGTACTGTTGACCTGGCTGGTGCCGTCCGGCGTGTTCCAACGCACGCCCGATCATCGCGTGATCGCCGGTACCTATCACGTGATCCCGAAACAACTGTCACTGCAAGCGCTGGTGCTGCCGCAGCATAGCACCGAGAAGCTGGCTTATCCGGCCAGCCTGGTCGCACTGGTCGCCTCGATCCCGCCCGGCATGGTGCAGGCCGCCGGGTTGATCTTTATGATCATGTTCCTGGGCGGCATGTTCGGCGTACTGCGCGGCTCGGGCGCGCTGGATGCCGGCATGGAGCGGCTGCTCGCGGCGACGGGAGGCAATGTGTATGTGCTCGCCCCGGTGCTGATGCTGGCGTTGTCCGCCGGCAGTACGTTCCTGGGGCTGATCTCGGAGTATCTCGTGCTAGTGCCGATGATGCTGGTGCTGGCCGAGAAGCTGCGACTGGGCCCTTTGTTCGCCGTGGCGCTGGTCGCGATCCCGGCAAAGATCGGCTATCTCGCCTCCGTCACCAATCCATTGCCGCTGGTGATCGCACAGCCGATCGTCGGCGTGCCGGTGTTCAGCGGTGCGTCGTTCCGGCTGGTGATGTGGCTAGTGTTCCTGACAATGGGCATCGCCTATCTGCTGTGGTTCGTGCGTCGCAGCGGCTTCCGGCGCGCCGACGAGGTGCGCTCGGCTGCGCCGCTATCCGGCCGGCACATTGCGATCCTGGCCGCCGTCGGGCTCGGGGTGGTCGCCATCGTCTACGGCGCCGGCAGCCTGCATTGGGGGAACCTGCAGCTCGGTGCGTTCTACATCTTCCTGGGCGCGGTCATCGCGGTGCTGGCCGGCATGAGCGCCGAGCATGCGGCCGAGGCCTTCATCGATGGCATGAAGAGCATGATGCTCGCCGCCCTGCTGGTTGGGCTGGCGGCGGCGATCGAGATCGTGCTGCGCGATGCCTTGGTGCTGGACACGATCATCAACGATCTCGCCGCGCTGGCGCAGCATCACGCGCCTGCGGTGGTGGCGCAGGTTCTGGTGGTGATCGAGATTATCCTGGATGTGCTGATCCCCTCGACCAGCGCCAAGGCGGCGATCAGCATCCCGATCCTGTGGCCGATCGCGCAACTGACGGGCCTGACCGGCCAGACGACGGTGCTGGCTTACCTGATCGGCAACGGGCTGACGAACATGGTAACGCCGACTTCGGGGCTACTGCTGGCGTATCTGGGAACGGGTCGGGTGCCGTACGGGGTGTGGATCCGCTTCATCCTGCCGCTATGGGTCGCGCTGCTGGTCGGCTCGCTGGCGGCGGCGGCATTGGCGGTGGGAATTGGCTATTAGCACCCCCGTAATCTGCTCGCCGGCTCGCAGCGTGTGGGGACGGCACGGCATCGCTCATGCCTCCCAAATCCAGCTCGCAACCTCGGAAGCAAGCCGAGACGTGTCCACCCGCCACGCATCGCCGTCTGACACCGGAGCGCCGGCAGGCATGTCGCGCACCCCGAAATGATAATAGACGGGACATTTCGTGCCCGCCAGGAAGAGCCATTCCGAGTTGTGGACGAAAGTCTCGGGTAGCAGGATAAGCACCGACTTCAGCCGCCGCTGAAACGCGAGATTGAACATGGCCGCTCCGGCCGGTCCGGCAACAAGTTGAGCGTTCGAGACTATCGAGATTTGCTCTTCGACAGGTAGATCTTCGGAGTGCACAATTTGAAAGCCAAAGTTGATGAACAGCTCTTCGACATCAGGCTCGTTTCTCAATTTCCGCGCAGACTGGCCCGATCTGGAAAAATATATCCGCTCTCCCCCTTTTGCATGAGGATCAGCAAGCGCGTCTCGGATTTGTTGCCAAAGCTTCGCCGAAGTGGGAGAAGCGTATCGCGAAATCCCCAAGGCGTCGGACCCGAGCAGCAGCTTGCGACAGTGAACGCCCCCCTGCGCGAACACGATGTCTTCGGCTTTTACACCCATGCCCGCCAGCAACGTGTCTATGAACCGTGTATCGTGAGTCGCATGATCGAGCACAATCTTTACGTCGCCAAACAATTCGCGACAAATTTGCCAGGCGTGCATCCGGCTCAGGCAGTCCCCGATAAAGTGGCCAAAGTCGCCCGATATGGGATGCCCCATAAAAAAGGCCGTATCCACCGTGACGGCTTCGTCGAGGTCAATCGGAAGCCTGTAGGCATCCTTGCCTTCGTATTCAAACCATCCGACTGCATCCGGACCCCACGGCACCAGGAAGTCGTTTATCAGTATCTTGGGGCCAGGCAGGAACGGAGCAGCATAAGGCAAGTAGTACACATCATCCAGCGTCGCCATCCACATTTCCGGATATTGCATCTGCCGAGGGAATATTTGTTTGTGTGGGGTGTCCGATAGGGGCAGCGGGGCCGAGGGTGGATTCATGATGAAACAAGGCGGCATGTCGATTGTGTCGGCGGAAGCCAATACCGCCCGCGAAAAAGGCACGTCTCTCAGCTTCTTCAAATCTACTACCGTTGTCATGGACAATAGAGACCTTGATGCAAATCTCGTGTCCTTTGCTACGATCGGTCCACGCGGCTGGTTATTTGCCAAACGGGCAACAGTCTCGGTTTCGCCGCCGGTCCTGGGCTGCTGCCAAAGTGCATAAGCGGCGCGGCTGACTGCATACCAGCTCTCGAACGAAATGTTCGAAGCGTCGTCGTAGGGCGCAAAACGATCCACGCAGCCCTTCAGCAGGTCGATTTCAATACGCTCCACGGTGCCCGGCGGATGTTGGGGGTCCGCCACATCGACCCAGAGCAGGGTGTTCGACCCAAACCGCCGCAGGACATCAAGCAGTCGCCTGACATCGCCAAATGAGAGCGGAATATTCGACTTCCAGACCCAGAGCTTCTCGCCGGCGGCAAGGTCGGCCATCAGCTTGTCCCGTAAGAAGATCAATCGCCTTGCTTCCTTGCGGCGAAAATCTTCCGGGTCGACTTCGCCTTCGTGCATGAAGGTATGGTGCAAGAGCTGATACGCACTTTCGTGCACCAGGTATTCGCGGCGCTGCGGATCACCTTCCAGTCTCAGATGCACAGTCTCGAGACTGCCGAGCCCGCTGAACCGGCGCTCCAGTGCATCCGCCACGGTCTGCAGCCGCACTTCGATCGGCACGCAGGGACTGGCGAATCGGAGCAGACCCAGCGGTTCAGCCCCAGCCTGCCGCTGTACCAGACCAAATTCGCAATTGTCGCCAAGGCATTCAAAGTGCATCAGCAGTTTCTCGAGGGGGAGTTCGTCAGCCGATTTCGCATGGCTCGCTTCGATGCCGGTCTGTGCCTCCTTCTCTAAAGCTGGAGCATCGGCGTGGCTGGCATCTCCGAACCGGGCTCGGTCCGTTGCGAGCTCTGCCGCAGATGCAGTCGTCATGCCGCGTCCTGCGCGACGAGCACTTAGGACATATTGCAACGGCATCGCCCGCGGTCCGTATTCGCGAGGGTTGATCCCAAGGCGCTGCAGGCTCGGTGCCAGAGTTTTAATGAACTGCTGCCCTTGGCCCACTGCAAAGATTCGCGGATACACCTCGTCGACCACCAGGCCAGCGTCGATCAGCGCGCGTGCGATGGTCCGCAGGCTGAACCAGCGGAGATGGCGCACATCCAGCAGCCCGGCGCGCTCATAGTCCCAGGTTCCGCGCAGCAGCCGCTCCGCCATGCTCCAATGCTCCGCATTGGCGACGCAAATCAGGACAGTTCCGCCCGGGTTCAGCGCTTCCAGTTGGCGCCGCAGCACCGCCCATGGATTGCGCAACTGCTGCAGAACGTCGCCGTAGATCAGGCAGTCAATACCTTCGGGAAGCTCGAAGGGTAACGGGTTCTGCTGCACGTCCACGCAGGCGACAGCATCCAATCGCCGCCTGGCAATGGCCGCCGCGTCTGGATCGCGCTCGATCCCAAACAGGCGCGCGGACGGATTGGTTGCGCGATATGCGGCGCCCAGTGCCCCGGTGCCACAGCCAACATCCAGGATGGTGAGCGCGTTCGCAGGAATGCGGGTCAGCAGATCGACATTTGCGCTGTCTGGGTATCCGGTCCCCACCTGCGCTTCACGCTCACGATTATCCGCCAAGGGCGCCGGTGTTGTTGGAGGTGGCAGCGAAGACATTGCTCGCGCTCCGCGCAGAAGATAGTTGTTCCAGAAATCTGCGAGAGATGTATCCCGCACCTCGTTCATCCGCGTCATTTCGGCAGCGGCGCCGCCGCTGTCATAGATTTGCTTCCAAATGACCTGACCATCAAATTCTTCCGATATTCGAAGATTGAAATCCTCGAGCGATTTGAATGCGTAGTGGTGTACCAGGGCGCGCGACATGATCAGGTCCTGGATTTCCGACGAGGCCACCAGGCAACCCTCGACGGGAACCTCGCTGAGTGCCATACCGATCACGTTCACGCTCTTGGCGTCATCAACGAGGCCATCATCCCAATTGTGCCAAATGAAAATCTTACGATCAATGCGATTGAGATCGATTGCCTGAGTTCGAGTAAGTGTCTTGCATGTGATGTGCAGGCGCGCAGACCGGTTCACATACGTCTTTAGGACGCTGCCTCGCGGGCGCTTTTCCCAGCCGCTGTTGCCAAAGAAGATCCAATTGAATTGAATGCAGTCCCATTCCGCGGGAGCCTTGTCCAGAAACAACTTGATGTTGTTTGAATCACGGATGCAAATAAATTCATCAATGTCGAGGAACATGAGCCATTCCGTCTGATTTTTCCACTCCCTCAGCCCGTGCATATACATTTGGAACTGTTCGCTCTGAACAGGGAAATGCCGGAATGTGACAAACGGATGCGTGTCTCCAAGGAAAGGGAGCACCTGCTCGTACAACTCCACAGGGTCGTCGTCGTTGCAGAACAGATAAACGTGGTCGAAGCCGATAGCGCGGTGATAGAGAAGCCATTCGACGATGTAGGGAGACTCCCATCTGGCGCAGGCCATTATCGAAACCCGGTGCTTCAATCAGATCTCCCGCCCAACTCAGTTTCTCATTGTTGGCATGCCCGTATCAGTTGCGAAGGAAGTACATCCATGGGCCCTGGCCCCTATTGGATCACTCCCTCCCCCTGTACCGGCCGCGGCCGTCCCTCCGCATCCACCGCCACCAGCACGAACTCCGCCGCCGTCACCTTGAACCGCTCCTCCTGCCCGTGCCGCAGCACCCAAGCCTCCACGCCCAGGGTGATCGAGCTCCGCCCGATCCGCCGCAGCTCCGCGTAACAGCAGACAACGTCGCCCACTTTAACCGGTCGTAAAAATGCGAGGTTCGATACAGCGGCCGTCGCCACGCGCCCCTTCGCCACCGCCCGCGCGGCCATGCCCGCCGCCAGGTCCATCAGTGACATGATCCAGCCGCCGAAGATGTCCCCGGCCGGGTTGGTATCGGCCGGCATGGCCACCATTCGCAACTCCAGCCGTCCCTTCGGCTCGCCGTCGGTATTCGTCATCTGCCCTGCCTCACTGCCTTGGAATGACCCCGTCCCGCGACAATGATATGCCCGGCCAGGAGAGATCGCACCATGAACGCGCCGCCAGCCGCCACCGAGACCATGCTGCTCCGCCGCGACACCGCCGGGGTCGCTTGGCTCACGCTCAATCGCCCGCAGGCCCGCAACGCCCTATCGCTCGCCCTGATGGCGGCACTGGACGCCGAACTGGCCCAAATCGCAGAAGACTCCGCCGTGAAAGTCGTGGTCATCGCCGGTACTGGCCCCGCCTTCTGCGCCGGCCACGACCTGCGGGAGCTACGCGCCCGCCCCGACCGCGCCGCCTACGAACAGACCTTTGCCGCCTGCTCGCGGCTGATGTTGCGTATCGTCCGCCTGCCCAAGCCGGTGATCGCCCGCGTGCATGGCGTAGCCACCGCCGCCGGCTGCCAGCTCGTCGCCACCTGCGACCTGGCGATCGCCGCGGACACCGCCCGCTTTGCCACGCCGGGAGTGAATATCGGGCTGTTCTGCTCCACGCCCATGGTCGCGCTCTCCCGCGCCGTCGGCCGAAAGCCGGCGATGGAGATGCTGCTGACCGGCGATCTGATCGACGCCGCCCGCGCCCGTGAGATCGGCTTGGTCAACCGCGTCGTCCCCGAAGCCGATCTCGACCAGGCGGTGGAGGAACTCGCCGGACAGATCGCGGCGAAAAGCCCGCTGACGCTCGCCATCGGCAAGGAAGCCTTCTACCGCCAGGCGGAGATGGACCTCGACGCTGCTTATCGCTACGCCGCCGAGGTGATGACCCGCAACATGCTCGCCCGGGACGCCGTCGAGGAAATCGACGCGTTCCTGGCCAAACGCGCCCCCGTCTGGACCGGCGTCTGAGCCGCCTATGGCCGACGACCCGTATCAAATCCTGGGCCTGAAGCGTGACGCGACGGAAGCCGAGATCCGCACCGCTTACCGCAAGCTCGCCAAGCGCCACCACCCGGACCTGAACCCGGGCAAGCCGGAGGCGGCGGAGCGGTTCAAGCAGATCAACGCCGCCAACGACCTGCTGTCGGACCCTGAGAAGCGCGCCCGCTACGACCGCGGCGAGATCGACGCGGCCGGCCAGGAGAAGCAGCCCGAATACAAATTCTACCGCGATTTCGCCGATAGCCCAGGCCAGCAGAAATATCGCGCTGGCGCCGGGGGGGTCAGCCAGGAGGACCTGGAGGACATCCTTGCCCAGGCCTTCGGCCAGGGCTTCACCCGCGGCGGTGCCTCGCGCGGCTTCAACCTGCGCGGGCAGGACGTCCAGTACGGGCTGACCATCAGCTTCCTGGACGCCGTCAACGGCACCACCCGCCGCATCACCCTTCCCGACGGCCGCACTCTGGATGTGCGCATCCCCGCCGGCGTGCGCGACGGCCATGTGCTGCGGCTGAAGGGCCAGGGCATGCCCGGCATCGGCGAAGGCCCGCCCGGCGACGCACTCGTGGAGGTCACCATCGCGCCCGACAAGCAATTCCGCCGCGACGGCGACGACATCATCGTCGAATTGCCGGTGACCATCCGCGAGGCCGTGCTCGGCGCCGCGCTGGAGGTGCCTACGATCAAGGGCATGGTGCGGCTCACCATCCCGCCCGGCTCAGGCACCGGCACGAGGCTGCGGCTGCGTGGCCGCGGTATCGGCGCCCACGGCCATCAGTACGTCGAACTCACCGTTGTCCTGCCGCCCGGCGAGGAGCCGGAGCTGGCGGAATTCCTGAAACAGTGGAAGCCGCGACGCGACGTTGACCCGCGTGCCGGGATGGGGGGCGCCTGATGCAAATCGATGCGGTGGTCGCCCTGATCGGCGATCTCGATACGGTCGAGCTGATCGGCTGGATCGAACGCGGCTGGGTGCAACCCGACGCCGCCGGCGACGTGTGGGAGTTTCGCGAGATCGATGTTGCCCGCGTCCGGCTGATCCGCGATCTCCGCCGCGGCATGGACGTGAGCGAGGACGCCGTCCCCTTGGTACTGTCGTTGCTCGATCAGGTCTACGAGTTGCGCGGGCAGCTCCGTCGCATGATCGATGCACTTAGTAGCCAGCCGCAGGAAGTCCGCGCGGCGATCGTTGCGGCGATGCGGTAAACTCGATCCCATCATGGCCCGGCCATCCACGTCTTCTTCGTCACACTCGGATCGGTCGCGCCAGAGTTCACAACGTATAGACACCGCGCAAGGGCGAGGAAGGGTGATTTAGCGAAGCTCGATCAACTCAAGAAGAATGTGGGGTGGCGGATGGAAATCGTGCCTCCGGCCTGTCATTTGGACGATCACGGCAAAGAGGTTACTGGCGACTTGGTGCGGCTCTCGGAGCAGAGCGGACACCAAGTGAAACTCGGAACCGATCACATCTATAGTTTTGCAACCAATCCTCAACGCACGTCGGCAGAGGCAATTTCGGATTTTTATCGCTGCACGTTCAAGTGTTCGTGCAGTGGAGCCGCGTCTTTGTGAAGCCCAATGCTCGACCAACCGAACGAGTTTCTCCTAACCCTGCGGTCATAGGAGACAAGATCGTCAAGTTTGACTACCCAACAGAAAGCGGAATACAGCAACGCCTTGAAGCTGCTGGTTATCGGCTCGTTTGGTCGCTTGAATCCGAATTGGCTAGTCGCGTCGATCTGCACGGTTGGGAAATCGTCATCGAGCCGGACGCGAACGGGAAGCTGTTCCAGTTTCGATGCAAAGAGCCGCGCGACGACCAAACCCTGCTGAAAAAGCGCGTCTAGGCTATCGGACTCGGAACATCCGGTCGAGCGCGTGCACGAACTGCTGCCGCAGAACGTCGTCGGCTCACGACGGGACCTCCGGCATCGTCGGGATCATGCGGCGGCGGCGTCCTTCATCACTGTGGCAAGGATCGTATAGGCTTCCGTCCAAGCGGCCTCCACCGGTGGCGTGAAATCATTTCCCAACCCTTGCCCGAGCGTCCAGAGCAGCGCGGATGCAACGGTGTCGTAATGCGCGGACAGAACGCCATAGGTCGCGTGCCGTCGGCCGAGGTCCTGCACCGCCGGCACGATCGTCTCCGGCTTGTCCAGGTTGGCGACCGCGGTGCCGATCATCGCCATCAGCATCCCCCCTTGCTCGGTCATGTCACCCTTGAACAGCAGCTTCAGCGACGGATTGAGCACGAACAGCCCGATCGTAGAAGAGCGCGGCCGCCTGTGGGGCGATGGGCACGACTTTGGCGAAAGAGTCACGCACGAGAGCCAGGTTTTCAGGGGTCATCGGTGCCTCGGTTTGTCCAATTATTAAGTGTATGACACAGATCCCGCACCGAACCGAGGAATATCCCCGCGCCCGTGGTCACGTGGCCGCGAATTTACCTGGAAGCGGGCTGTGCGGACAAATCCGGGGTGGTTTGCGGGCTTCGACGCCCCAGGCTCGCTGCGCGGCCAGTCCGCCGCGCCCACCACCTCCGGCCAGCTTGGCGCCGTGTGGCCAGACCGGACACGATCGGCGCACCTGGGCGGATAGCTGGTGATTCATCTCCCGCTGGGCAGGCGTGGGGTTAACCGACCACAGGCAGTCGAGCGACGGTCGGCCGGCATCATGGCCTGGCCATGTCCTCGGGCTTGACCCGAGGATCGGCCCGGCCATCCACGACTTTTCTCCGCCCCCGCACTCCCCCACCCGTCGTTGCGACCGGAGCGAAGCCCCCCAATGCCACCCAACGAGGAGAAGCAACCTCACCACACGAACCAAAGTCTCATTCACAGCGAAACAAGATACCGGCGAGACGCAACCACCTACCGCAGGACAAACAACCTTAGGAGCCCTTCGTGGGAACCCCTTCCACAGCAGTCGGCAATTCGTTCCGCCGATGCGCGACCGCCATAGCCCCCAAACGGGAGAGGTGAGAACGGATTGACCGGCCTGAACCCACCCGCGATCCTTCCGTCATGCTCAGGATCGGCATCGACATCGGCGGCACGTTCACCGACTTCGCAATCTGGGACGGCAACGCCGACGGCTACACTTCGATCGCGGCATTCAAGGTGCCGTCCACGCCGCCCGCCTTCGCCGAAGGTGTAAAGGCTGGGCTGCGGCAGCTCCTCAACTCCGGCACCATCCGCCAAGATGATTCGGCGTTGATCGTGCACGGCACTACGGTCAGCACCAACGCGGTGATCGAGCGCAGTGGCCCTCCCCTCGCCCTGCTGGTCACCGCCGGGTTCCGCGACATCCTGTCGATTGCCCGGCTGCGTTTCGATCGTCCGGTCGATCTGTTCAGCTCCCGCCCGCCGCCGCTGATCCCCCGCCGGATGGTGCTCGAGGTAGAAGAACGCCTGTTGGCCGATGGCAGCATCGACACGCCGCTGCGGCCGGATGACGCGGTGCGCGCAGCACAGGATGCGATGGAAGCCGGCGCTGCCGCGATCGCCATCTGTTTCCTGCACGCCTACCGCAACCCTGCACATGAACGCCAGGCCGCCGACGCCATCCGTGCCGCACTGCCCAGCGTCGATCTGGTTGCCTCTCACGAGGTCTGGCCGCAGGCCCAGGAATACGAGCGGGCCTGCGCCGCGCTGCTCAACGCCTATGCTCGTCAGGCGCTCGCCGGCTACCTGGACGAGCTCGACCGGTTCCTGGCCGAGGAGCTGCCGAACGCACGGCTGTTAGTAACGAAATCGAACGGCGGCGTAATGGGTGCAACCGAGGCAGCGCGCATGCCGATCCACACGCTGCTGTCGGGCCCGGCTGCCGGAGTGACCGCGGCAGCCGAGTTGGGCGCGATGCTGGGCGAGCGGTCGCTGCTGACCATGGATATGGGCGGCACCAGCACGGACATCTCGCTGGTCGACGACGGTCGCATCATGGTCTCGCACGACGGCCGTGTCGGCGACTTCCCTCTAATGATGCCGGTGACCGCGATCGAGGCGATCGGCGCCGGCGGCGGTTCGATCGCCTGGCTCGACGGGCCGGTGTTGAAAGTCGGCCCGCGTTCGGCCGGCGCGGTGCCAGGCCCGGCCTGCTACGGCAAGGGGGGCAATGCGCCGACGGTGTCCGATGCGTATCTGCTGTGTGGCTACCTCGCGGAAGAGGCGCCACTGGCCGGCGGGCTGCGCTTGCGACGCGACCTTGCCGAGGTGGCGATGCGTCCGATCGCGGCGGCACTCAAGCGTGATCCAACGGAAGCAGCCGAAAGCGTCATCGCGGTCGCCACATCCAACATGGTGGCCAACGCGTTGCCCTTCATTGCCCGGCTGGGACTGGAACCACGCGCGCTGACCTTGATGATCTATGGCGGCGCCGGCGGCATTCACGGACCGCTGCTGGCCGACGAGATCGGCATCGGCCGCGTTGTGGCGCCGCGTTTGTCGTCGGTGTTCTGTGGTTTCGGCGGCCTGGTGTCGGACCTGCTATACGATGTCGTGCGCACGGTGCATGGTGTGGCGCTGACGCCCGCCCGGGTCCGCGAGACCTACGCAACGTTACGCGAGGAGGGCCATACCTGGCTGGCAGCGCAACCGGGTTTCGTCGAACCCCAATTCGAGCACACGGCGGATGTTCGCTATGCCGGCCAGTCATTCGACGTGAACACGATGGTCGATGAGGACGCGGCTCTGGCAGGCGACCTGGCGGCGATCGGCGAGAGCTTCCACGCTCAGCACCGGCGGCTCTATGGCCATGCCGATCCCGGCGCTCCGATCGAGGTGCTGTCGCTGCGCGTGCGCGTCCGTGGCGAGCTCCCGCGCCCCGCCGCTGTTCCGCTGCCTGAGCGTGCGACGACTATACGGCCGGCCCGCTGGCGGCAGGCCCGCTTCGCCGGTACCTGGCACGACACGCCGGTGTTTCGCTGGACCGATCTGCCGGTGGGCTGGCGCACCGAAGGCGCCGCCATCGTCGAGCAGGAAACCGCGACGGTGGTGATCCCACCGAGCTTCGTCGCCCGTCTGGGGCAGTTTGGCGACCTGATCCTGGAGGGGCGCTGAAATGGACCCGGTCCGCACCGAGGTGATGCGCAACCGCTTCGCTGCCATCGCCGAAGAAGCGAGCAACGTCGCCTATCGCACGGCCTACACGACCTTCGTCAAGCAGACCCAGGACTACCAGGTGGCGATGGCCAGCACCGACGGCGAGTTCTTCGCTTTTCCGATGCGGTCCGGCGTCACCGTCTCGGTGTGCCAGAACCTGCGTGGCGTGGTCGACGAAATCGGCATCGAACGGCTTCGTCCCGGTGACATTATCATCAGCAACGATCCATTTTCTGGCGATGCCCTGTGCACCCACACGATGGACATCCATCTGCTGCGCCCGGTGTTCCGCGACGGCCGCGTGATCGCCTTCGCTTGGGCGTTCATCCACGCCTCCGACATCGGCGGCGCCGTGCCCGGCAGCATTTCGCCTACCAGCTACGAGGTGTTCCAGGAAGGCGTCCGCATCCGCCCCAGCCTGCTGTACCGCGCCGGCGAACTGAACGAGCCCTTGTGGCATTTCTTCGCCGACAATTCGCGCATTCCCGACCTGATCTGGGGCGACCTGCAGGCGATGCTGTCGGGTCTGGCGCTGCTGGACCGCCACGCCCAGGAGCTGTGCGAGCGCCTCGGCACCGAAGCCTTCCTGGCGAGCGTCACCGATGTGTTGGCATTGTCGGAGGCGAAGGCGCGCGCGGCGATCGCGCGACTGACCGATGGCGAGTACGTGTTCCACGAGTATCTGGAAGCATTCCGCGGCGACGGCTTCGTCTTCATGCAGGCGAAGATGAGCAAGCATGGCGAGACGCTGGCCATGGACTTCTCGGGCAGCGATCCGCAGGTGCGTGCGGCACTCAACTTCACCACCAGCGAGCGGCCGCATCCGTTCTTATGCATGCCGATCGTGAACTGGATCCAGACCGTCGAGCCGACCATCCCGATCTCCGGCGGGATCATCCGCCCGATCCGCACCTATGCGCCACGCGGCACCTTCATGAATGCCGAATTCCCCGCGGCAATGGGTAATCGCTGGGTCGCGGTGATGCGGGTCTATGACGCGATCCTCGGCTGCCTGAACCAGGCGGTGCCCGGCGGCATCGGCGCGGCAGGCGCCGGACAGGCGGGGATCATCTCCGTTGCATCAACCAATCCGACAACAGGCCAGCGTCACGTCAGCGTGGTGGAACCGTTCATCGGCGGATCCGGCGGGCGAGTCCGCTGCGACGGCGTCGATGGCATCGAGCAAGCATCCGGATTCCTGAAAAGTGCGCCGATCGAGGTGGTGGAGGTCGAGACGCCGCTGGTGATTCGCCGGTTCGCGCTGGAGCCCGGCTCCCCCGGTCCCGGCCGCTTCCGCGGCGGGCATGCGATGCGCATAGAGATCGAGAACCGCAGCGCCGATGCTGTGATGACGGTGCGCGGGATGGAGCGATTCCGTTTCCAACCTTGGGGTCTTGCCGGCGGCGGCTGCGGCGCCCATGCGAGCTGCGTGCTTCACCCGGGTCGCGAGGGCGAACGCAATATCGGCCGCATCGACGTCCTGGAATTGCGGCGCGGCGACACGCTGCGCATGATCACGCCAAGCGGCGGGGGCTGCGGCGACCCGTTCGAGCGCGATCCGGTGCGCGTGCTGGAGGAAGTACTTGACGGGTTGCTGACCCCGGAGCAAGCGAGCGCGGTCTACGGCGTGGCGGTTGTCGGCAGCGCGCTAGACCAGGATGCAACCGCGGCGCTGCGCAGCGCCGGTCGGCGGCGCAACCCCAGCTTCTTTAGCTATGGCCCGACCAGGGAGTCGCTCGAAACGATCTGGCCACCGGCCGTAAGCGTCGTGCTTGCGACGGGCGTGCAGGATGTACCGGCGACCGTGCGAACGCATCTCGTGAACGCCGTACGCGAAATGCTGGGTGCCGGTGGGCGCGCGATCACCGAGGCAGAGGTCACCGAGGCGCTGCGTTCCCTGACTCGATAGTGACGTTGTCGTCTCAAGTGGAAGCGATGCTCCCTCACCTCTCTCGCTTTCGGGCTATGGATTCCACGTATCGGCAGAACGAACGGGGCACCTCGTGGAAAGGGTTCACACGGACGTCAACCACACGCCGTCAACCCGCAGGCTGCCGCAGCGCTTCGCCGCTGCGGATCACGCCGACCTGGAATCGGTCCGGCGCGAACGCGGCAATCGGCATATTGGTCGCACCATCCAACGCTAACTGCGCCACGATGCCGCCGACCACTGGCCCCAGCTCGAAGCCATGACCGCAGAACCCGAAGGCGTGCACCAGCCCCGGCTGCTTGCGCGATAGTCCGATCACCGGAATTTCGTCGGGCAGCACGCCCTCAATGCCAGCCCACGCATGTACCATGCGCGTACTCGCGAGGATCGGAAACAAATCGAGCGCGGTGCGCGCAGACACCGCCAGACGCGCCACATCGAGCGTAGCCCGGCCGGTATCGAGATCGCCCACGCCCTTATGCCCGCCGCCGATCATCACGCGTCCGCTCTCGGTCTGCTTGAAAGAAAGCGGTCGGCCGGTAGCGCCGACAACCGGCATCACAAAGGGTGGTAGCACAGCGGTCAGCATCATCATGAAAGCGTTGAAGCCGAGCGGGATCTCCTCATCGACGCTGCGTGCCAGCCGCGCGCCCCAGGCGCCGGCCGTGTTGACCAGAATGGGTGCGGACGCCATTGCACCGTCAGCGCAGCGCACATGCCACTGATCGGCCCGTCGTTCCACGGCGACGACTCGTGCCCCCTCACGCACCACGGCACCGGCGACCTCCGCCGCGCGCCGGAACGCGAGTGTCGTGCGATACGGGGAGGCAAACCCGTTCCGCCGGGCCACCAGACCACCGACGACATGCGGCGCGATTGCCGGAAGCAGGCGCCGCAACTCCGCCGCATCGACCAGTTCTTCATGCGTCCATCCTTGCGCACGCATCGCTGCTTCCCGCGCCGCAAGCTCCGCCATTTCTGTGCCGGTCTCGGCGACCTTCACGTGACCAACTTCGCGAAAGCCGCAGTCATCGCCGACCACTTCGGCGATACGGTGCCACAGGTTGAGTGATTCCAGCGCCAGCGGGACCTCCGCCAGATGGCGGCCAAGCGTGCGCACACCGCCAGCGGAATAGCCGGAGGCATGAGCGGCGACGCGATCTTTCTCCAGCACCAGGACGCTGCGGTTGCGCCGCGCGATGTGCAAAGCCGCCGACATGCCGTGCAGGCCGCCGCCGACGACGACAACGTCGAAGGCCGCGCTCATGCCAGAACCCCGGCATCCTGCTGCGCAGGACGCTCCGGAACCGGCTGCGCTGCGGCAGCCAGTGCCGCGAAACTGACCGGCCGCGCCGGCCGCACTTGGCCGATCAACGCCACCTGCGCCAGCACCGCGGTGTCGCGTTCGGGGCTGGGGAGCGCATCAAGCAGGGCCGCCATGCCGACAGGATCGAGGCGCGGCGCCGATGAGGAAGGCACCGACGCGGGACGCTTCGGCTCGATCCTGCCCTCCGCCGGCAGCCCGGCGAGAGCGCGCGCGGCGACCTGAGCCTGCGCGGCTGCCTCCCCCGGCGAGGCAGCGCCCAAGATGCGTCCGGCCGCAAAGATACCCGGCTGAGTGGTCTGTCCCGCCGGATCGATGACTGGCACACCGTCGCGGAATACGCAGCCCAGTGAAACGAGCAGCAGCTTTTCGTCGGCGCAGAGAAGCAGTCGGGAGAACGCCACAGATTGCACGCCGCCCTCGGACTCGATCCACAAGGTTTGCCCTTCGGCGTGCCAGACAGTAGCGGCGGGTCGCGCGATCACGCGCGCATCGGGCAGGATTTCGGCGGCGGCACGGCCCGCCGGCCCAGCGCCGATAATGATGGTGGAAGCGCTCTCCTGCGTCACTGCGATCCCTCCGTAGGACCGTCTCTGTATGAGACAAGGAGGTTCACCAAGTCGAGATGCAGCCTGACAGTCGTTGATCTTTGACCGTATTCCCCCTAGCTGGGGTACGGCTCGGTCGGAGCCTCCATGTCCGCGGAAAGGGCTGCGCCCACGACCCCTCAAGAGTGGCAGAGTTACTCACCTCCACCCTTTCCTGTCTGACAGGCGGACACAGACGCAGGGAAAGGAGTTTGCCGTGTCCGATCGCCGGGAACAGCCGCGTGCGCCATCCACCTTGAGATCACCTTTTCGGCTCAACCTGGAACAGCAGCGGAAGCGCGCCAAGGAGTTACTGCAGGGGTTGCGCGCGGGGGACACCGATGCGCTGCTCAGATTTCGCCAACACCATCCTCGCGGCCAATGTATTTCCGATGGCAACGTAACCGACGGTCTGACACATCTGAGCGACGCACAGCTCGTGATAGCACGCGAACTCGGGCTGCCGAGCTGGGCGGAGCTGAAGGCCCACATCCTGGCGATGCGGCGGGCCCGAGACAGCATCTCGCACGATATAGAAGCCCCCGATGCCGATGCCGAGACTCTGCACATCCGCTGTGGTTCCGATTTGCGCCCCGCCCTTGAGAAGGCTGGCTTCTCCGGCGCGTTCCTGGAATACTCCGACCCGCTCTGCCAAGGCCCCGTCGTCCAGGACGAGGCGTGGCTCGCGCGACGTGCCGACTTCCTCGCGCAAGCTTACGGGACCGTTACGGGGCGCAGCGCAGAACAGATCGCGGATGATCTGCAACGTACCGAAGGCGCCCTGCAAACCGCCGCGGCACGATATGAGCGCGTGTTGCTCTGGTTCGAGCACGACACCTACGACCAGCTCGTGCTGGCGCGCTGCCTCGCCCAGTTTGCGGAAAAGCCGCCGCGCCGCCTGGAACTGATCTCGGTCGATCGCTTTCCGGGCTCCACCCGCTTCATCGGCCTCGGCCAGCTTCCGCCCGAGGCACTCCGTCTCTTATGGACCCGCCGGCAACCCGTGTCCGGACGACAAATGTCGGCAGGAGCGTCGGTCTGGGACATGCTGCGGTCGCCAGACCCAACCCCGCTCGCCAATGCAGCGCGCGACGGCATACCGGAACTTCCGCATCTGGCGAAGGCGATCCGGCGGCATTGCCAAGAACTCCCATGGCTCGGCGACGGACTGAGCCTGACGGAGCGGTTGGTCCTGCAGCTTCTGGCCGATCGATCAAGAACCGTCGGCGAAACCTATCGCGATTTGATGCTGGCGCGAGAGCCGTTGCCCTGGCTCGGCGATCTGATGTTCCTGTTCATCGTGGAGAGCATGAAGCGGGCTGCCGAGCCCGTATTCACCGGCTCGTTCGACAGCGATGATCGACGCTGGCTGCAGGAACTGCTGACAATCACCGCTCTGGGCCGAGCGGTTTTGGGAGGGAAAGTGGACTGGCTTTCGGTGTCCGCGCCGGACCGCTGGCTCGGCGGTGTTCATATCGAGGCCGCGCGGCCCTGCTGGCGCTGGAACGACCAAGCCGTGACGACTGTGCTGAGCTAAAGCGCCGCACCGGCGGGTCAGAACCGGCGGCGGGTGCTGCGCTGTGGCCGCTGCCGGTTGGTCAGCGTCAACGAGACCCCAGCGCAGACCAGCCCGACAGCCGCCGGCAACAGCCAAGCCGGCCGCACCAGCAGCGGCAGCACCAGCTCGTCCCACATCCACTGGCTGACATGGGCTCGAAGCCCCTCCTCCACCGCCGCCAGGAAGTCCTGATCGATCATCGACAAAGCCAAGCCGAGCGGGATGTCCGGCGCCCCAAGCGTCGCGACGGCGACGGCGCCGACCAGGAAGATTGCGGCCAGAACGGCCAGGACGCGTTGCGCAATCACATAAACAGCTTCTCGCCTTTCAGCCCATCATACAAGGACGACACGAACTCTCCATAGCCATTGTAGATCTGCGTCGGCACTCGCTCATTCGTGCCCAGCACCCGCTCGGTCGCCTGGCTCCAGCGCGGATGCGGCACCGCCGGGTTGACGTTGGCCCAGAATCCATATTCGTCCGGAGCGATCTGAGCCCACATAGTGTCCGGGCGCTTTTCCATGAAGCTGACCTTCACGAAGGCTTTCCCGGATTTGAAGCCGTATTTCCAGGGCAACGTCATCCGGATCGGCGCGCCGTCCTGCTTCGGCAGCGTCTTTCCGTACATGCCCACTGAGATGAACGCGACTTCGTTCGCCGCCTCCTGGATCGTCACCGCTTCGACATAGGGCCAGGGGTAGATCGGCTCATCCAGGCCCGGCATCACCTTCGGCTCCTCGACCGTGGTGAACGCCACGTATTTCGCCGAACCAAGGGGATCTGCAATTTTCAGGAGTTGGCTCATCGGGAACCCGGTCCAGGGCACGACCATCGACCATGCCTCGACGCAGCGATGGCGGTACACCCGCTCCTCGAGCTGGACCTGCTTGAGCAGGTCTTCATAGGCAATGGTGCGCGGGGTCTTCACCAGCCCATCGAACTGGATCGACCACGGGCTGATCGTCATCTTCTGCGCAGCCCGCCATAGATCCTTGTCCTCGCTGAATTCGTAATAATTGTTGTAGGTCGTCGCGTCCTTCTCGGGCGTGATGGCGCGGCCTGGCGCGTATTTGTCGTTGCGCGGAGCAGTCAGCGTCTCGTCCGCCAGCGCGGAGCGCGACAACCCAGCGGTGACCGCCACAGCCGCTGTCGCGGCCAGCAGGTCCCGGCGACCCAGAGCGAAGGCTTCCGGCGTGACGAGGTATTCCGGGATCTCCCAGCCTCGCTTTCGGATGATGGTCATGACGAGCTCTCCCTGATAGCCCATATGGGGCGGTTTGCGCGGCTGCCGCTGATCCGTCGGTCGCAGCATATTGTCGGACGCCCTAGCCTGGGGAACATTTCACCACGTCTGCCGGAGCCCTGTCATGCATCTCGCCCGCTTTCCCCGCATCCGCCTGTTCCCGGCGCCCACACCGCTGGAGCCCTTGGAGAACCTGACTCGCCATCTCGGCGGGCCACGGCTCTGGATCAAGCGCGATGACTGCACGGTGGTCGCGACCGGTGGCAACAAGGTCCGCAAGCTGGAATTCCTCGCCGGCGAAGCCAAGGCGCAAGGCGCCGACCACTTGGTGACCCAGGGCGCCGTGCAGTCCAACCACGTCCGCCAGACCATCGCCGTGGCTGCTCGGCTTGGCATGAAATGCACCGCGCTGCTGGAGCATCGGGTCGAGACCAACGATCCCGCCTATCTCGGAAGCGGCAATGTGCTGCTGGATCGGCTGATGGGGGCCAACCTCGAGTACCGCCCCGGCGGCACCGACATGAACGCCGCAGCCGAGGCGAAGGGGGCCGAGTTGCGTGTCACCGGCGCCAAACCGTACGTGATCCCAGGCGGCGGTTCCAACCGGGTCGGCGCGCTTGGCTATGTCTCCTGCGCCCAGGAACTGATCCAGCAGTCCGACGGGATGGGATTGAGAATCGACTGCGTAGTGCACGCTACCGGCAGCGCCGGCACCCAGGCGGGGCTGATCGCCGGATTGGTGGGAAGCAATGCCGGGGTGCGGGTGCTGGGGATCGGGGTGCGCGCACCGAAGGACCGGCAGGAAGCCAACGTCCACAAGCTGGCGCAGGAGGTGGCGGAGTACGTTAGCGTTCGCGGCGGCATTCCGCGCGATGCGGTCGAGGCGAACTGCGAGTATGTGGGTCCCGGCTATGGGCAACCCACCGAAGGCATGGCTGAGGCCGTGAAACTGCTGGCGAGCCTCGAAGGGGTGCTGCTCGACCCGGTCTATTCGGGCAAGGCCATGGCCGGGCTGATCGACCTGATCCGCAAGGGACATTTCGGCAAACAGGAGAACATCGTCTTCCTGCACACCGGCGGCGCCGTCGGGTTGTTCGGCTACACGCAGTTCTTCGACCGGGCGTTGGCCGCGTGAGATGCTGGCCAGCGACACCCGCATCCTGACCACCCATACCGGCAGTCTGCCGCGCCCGCTCCATCTAACCGAACTTTACGTGCGCCGCGCCCGCGGCGAGCCGATCGATCCCGACGCGCTCGCCGCCGAGGGCAAGGCGGCGCTACGCCGGGCCACATCGAAGCAGATCGAAGTCGGCATCGACATCGGCAACAACGGTGAGCAGCAGCGCGAGGCGTTCTTCCTTTATCTCCGCCACCGGCTGAGCGGCTTCGGCGGCGGCTGGACCCGCCGCACATTTGCCGACGTGGCTCGGTATCCACGCTTCAACGCCTGGAAAGCGGCGCATGACTCGGTCGGTGTGTCGGTCAGCAACACCGCGCTCGTGCCGGAGGCGATCGGCGAGGTGAAATACCTGGACCGCGCGCTGATCGAGGCGGAATGCGCCGATTTCCGTGCCGTGCTCGATGAGGCCGCGGGCGGCTTTGCCGAGCCGTTCATGACCGCGCCCTCGCCCGGCATCGTCGCAGCGGCGCTGCGCAATGCCTATTACGACACGGAAGACGCATATCTTGCCGCGCTCGGGGCCGCCCTGCAGGTGGAATACGAAACCATCGCGGCGAACGGGTTCCTGCTGCAGATCGATGCTCCGGACTTGGCGCTGGAGCGCCACGTGTCGTACCAGGATCGGCCGCTCAAGGACTTCGTGGGCTTTGTCGAGCGGGTGGTGGCGACCATCAACGCGGCCCTACGCAACATCCCCCCGGATCGGGTGCGGCTGCACGCCTGCTGGGGCAATTACGAGGGCCCGCACGACTGCGACGTGGCTTTGCCCGAGATCTTGCCGGCAATCCGGCAGGCGAAAGTCGGCGGCCTCGTGCTGCCTTTCGCCAACCCCCGCCACGCCCATGAATACCGGTGCCTCGTCTCTACCCCGCTCGGCCCCGGGCAGATCATCGTCGCAGGCGTCATCGATACGCTGACCAATTTCGTCGAGCACCGCGAAGTTGTGGCCGAGCGGATCGAGCGCGTAGCAGAGGCCGTGGGCGATCCGCGCCGGGTGATCGCAGGTACCGATTGCGGGTTCGACACCTCAGCCGGTCGCGGCCGGGTTGCCGAGGACGTGGTCTGGGCCAAGCTGGCGGCGCTGGCTGAGGGCGCGCGGATCGCCTCGCGCCGGCTATTCGGGTGATCCAATGCGACTCGAATTCGCCTGAACGAAACTTTCCATCAATCCCTGGGATGCTACCTCGTGGCCCATGCTGCTTGCCGGCATGTGGAACTGGTTGGGCAAGCCCTCGGCCGCCGATTCGGGCTCGGCGTCGCCGCGGTTTGCCGTGACCGCTGAGGATCCTCCTGCTGAAGCGACCCCAAATTCCAATGCGGTCTGGACCGCTGAGCGAATCGAGGTTGCCGCCCAGCTCTGGGGGGAAGGCTTCGTCTTCCCCGGCGGGGAAGAGGAAACCATGCGGCTGGCCGGACCACTCGGCTTGTCCGCAGCGTCCAGCCTACTGCTGCTCGGCTGCGGCCCAGGCGGACCGGCGCGCTCGATTGCCACCCGGCTTGGAGTGTGGGTGAGCGGTTTCGAAGCCGATCTGCACCTGGCCGCCGCCGGGGCGATGCTCTGCACACGCGCCGGGCTCGGCCGACGGGCGCAGGTCGAAATCTGGGATCCGGCGCACCCCCGCTTCGCCCACCGTTACTACCACCATGGGATGCTGCTCGATGCGATCCGCAGCAGTGCTCCCGAGGCGGTGCTGGGGGCGTTGGTGCTTTCGCTCCGGCAGGGGGGCCAGGTGACTATGGCGCAAACGGTGGTCGAGGCGCCGCTCAACCTCGCCGACCCGAACGTCATCCGCTGGGCCGAACTGGAGCATCGCAGTCCCGACCTGCCGACCGAGGCAGCGATCAGCCGAATCCTCGCGCGGCTCGGCTTCGAGGTGCGGGTGGTGGAGGACATTTCCGAGCGGCACACGATGCAAGCGCTCCGTGGCTGGCGCACCGCGGTGCGGGCCCTCCGGACCGACAAGCCGGCCCCCGCTCGTGCCGCCCTGCTGGTGCAGGAGGCGGAGTTGTGGCTGTTGCGGATCCGGCTGATACGCTCCGGCCAATTGCGGCTGGTGCGTTGGCACGCGATAACTCGGGTGCCGCATTGAGGCACCCTCACCCGGTTCGCTTCGCGAACCGACCTCTCCCGCAAGCGGGAGAGGTGAGCTAGACCAGCGCATGCAGTTCGCGCTGAATCACGTCACGTTGCCGACCCACCGGTTCCTGGAATTCGCGCAGGTTGCCCGTGCCATGGGAATCGCCGACGTGGAGATCCGCAAGGACCTTCCAGGAGTGGAAATCGCCGATGGCACACCGCCCGAGGTCATCCGGCAACAGGCGGAAACGGCCGGGGTCCGCATCGCGGCGATCAACGCTTTGCAGCGCTTCGACGACTGGAATGATATTCGTGCCGCCGAGGCAACAGCCCTCGCCCGCTATGCTCGGGCCTGTGGCGCGCGCGCCGTCGTGCTCTGCCCGGTCAATGCCAAGGACGATCATCGCAGCCCAGCCGATCGGGCCACCGCGCTGCGGCAGGCGCTCGCCGGGTTGGCGCCGATCTTCGCGGCTGAGGGCGTGCGCGGATTTGTCGAGCCCCTCGGCTTTCCGCAGAGCGCGCTGCGCACGAAGCACGCGGCGCTGAACGCGATCGACGATATTGGTGGGGGTCGCGTGTTCGCACTGGTTCACGACACCTTCCACCATTTCCTCGCCGGCGAGACCGAGATGTTTCCGGAGCGCACCGGGCTCGTTCACGTCTCTGGCGTAGTGGACCCCAGCATCGAACGGGCGGAGATCGAAGATCAGCACCGCGTGCTGGTCGGCCCCGATGATGTCCTCGGTACCGTCAAGCAGCTCTCGGTGCTGCTTCGCGGCGGCTACGACGGCCTGGTGTCGATGGAGGCATTCGCGCCGAGCGTGCACACCAACGCAGGCATTGCCGCGGCGCTGGCAGAGAGCCTCGCTCGGTTGCGCGCGGGGTTGCAAGCCTGAGCTACTTGCCGCAGGCGATCGCCTTGCTGATTGCGATGCCGACGCTGAGCGCGATCACTCCGGCGGCGAGCATATTTATACCCACTCCGATCATCGCCGCCGGAATCCAAGCGGGCTCGGGACGCCCGGGACCACTATTTGCAGTTGCAGACTGTTTGAGACGTGCCAACATTGCAATTTCCTCCCAGCCGCGATCCAAACACGAGATCGTTCTCCTCGCAAGATGTTATTCCGCCGCAAAGGTGTCCCCTCTCGACCACTGATAGGGCGATCCGTTTGCTGCGCTTGGCTCGCGGTGGTCGAACGCATCGAGTAGATTCCGGCGGGCGCATGGCGCTGCGCCTACCGGATCACCCAGGCAAGGGAGGGAACGGATGGCATGGATCGAGGCTCTGCCGGAGGCCGAGCTGGCCCGGGAGGGAAAGGCAGTCATCCGGCACGAAGGGCGGCAAATCCTGCTGCTGCGGACCGACTGCGGCGTGTACGCCTGCACCAACCGATGCCCGCACGAGGGCTACCCGCTGAGTGAGGGCGTACTGACCGAGGGCAAAATCCTGACCTGCAACTGGCACAACTGGAAATTCGACCTCGAGTCCGGGGCAACGCTGGTGGGCGGCGACCGGCTGACGCGGTTTCCGACACGACTGCAGGATGGGCATGTGTGGGTGGATATCGTGGCGCCCGATCCGACGCAGCGCCGGCGCGAGATCCTGCAGGGGGTGCGCAACGGGCTGGAGGACAACGATCACCAGCGGCTGGTGCGAGAGGTTGCGCGACTGATGCGCCTCGGGGCCGATCCGCTGGATGCGGTGCGCGCCGCGGTCCATTGGGTGGCCGAGCGGCTCGAGTTCGGCACCACGCATGCGATGGCCGGCGCACCCGACTGGATAGCACTGTTCGACAGTCCGGCTACGGACCCCGATCAGAAGCTGGTCGCTCTCGGCGAGGTTCTCGGCCACATCGCGGACGATGCGCGGCTGAGCAAGCCCACTCCGTTCCCGCCCGGAGAAGCGCCGTGGAACGAGGATGGCTTCCTCGCGGCGATAGAAGCCGAGGACGAAGCGACTGCCATGGCGCTGCTGCGCGGTGCGCTGACCGCGGGCATTGCCCCAGCCGCGTTGCTGCCGACGCTCGTTTACGCCGCATTGTCTCACTATGCGGATTTCGGTCACTCGCTGATCTACACAGTGAAGACGATCGAACTCGCCGATCGCCTTGGCACAGAGACGCACGAGCCGTTGCTGCTGATGCTGGCGCGCAGCCTGGCCTCTGCGACACGCGAGGACCTGCTGCCGGAGTTTCGCGATTACCGTTCACATCTCGCCTCGTGGGGCCGTCCGCATGAATGCGTCCTGCCTCTGGAGGCGGGGGCGCTGCGCGGCAAGGCGCCCCGCACGGCAATGGCGACCGTCGCTGCCTGGGCTGCGCACTATCCGCCGGAAGCGATCTACCGGGTGATGGTCGAGGCGTCTGCCTGGACCCTGCTGCATGTTGATGAGCATGTGTTGACGCGCACTGATGCCAAGCTCGCCGACAATATCGGCTGGCTCGACTTCACCCATGCCCTGACATTCGAGGAGGCGGCGCGTACCGCGGTCGCCTTGCGGCCGGAGTTATGGCCAGCGGTCCTGCTGCAGCTTGCCTGCTTCGTGGGCCGCAACGCGGGCTATGTCGATCCGCTGCTTGACACGCGGCGCTTCGCGGTAGCCGACACGCGGGGGTTTATGGCGCGGGAGACGGCGGCGTTGTTCGACCACGGGCGCGAACGCTTCATCATCTCCGTCCATTTGCTGAAAACACTGATGGCGGGCGGGAGATTGACGGTAGCGCTGCCTGATGACGCGCCGGCGATCGCGGCAGCGCTCAATCGCTTCCTACACGCACCGATGAAGGGGCGCCACACGCTGCGCACCGCCCGGCAGATGCGGGAGCTCGTCGCCGAGGAGTGATCCGGCAGCCGCTGGCGACGCATTGCTCCGCGCGGTTCCCGCCACGGCTAGCGTGGAACCGCAGCATGCGCCAGACTGCCCCGCCCTGCTTCCTCTGAGGCGCGAACGATGATCACCAAGTTCGTCACCGTGTATCCCGGCCACGTGGACCTGCCAGACATGGGTCAGGACGCCACACCTGCCAACGACCGTCGCTATCCGAATGAGCATCTCGCCTCGGTGTTCGAGAAGACCGAGGCGGTCGCGAAGACCATGGACGCGCTGGGGTGGGACACGCTGTGGCTCGCCGAGCACCATTTCCAGTACGAGGGCTACGAGTGCCTGCCGAACATCCTGATGATGGCGGTGCACCTGGCGCAGGTGACCAAGCGCCTGAAGATCGGCTGCGGCTTCAACATCACCCCGATGTGGCATCCGCTGCGGCTGGCCGAGGACTTCGCGGTGGCCGACATCCTGACCCGAGGGCGGACCATATTTGGCGTCGGGCGCGGCTATCACACCCGCGAGGTGGAGACCTTCGGCTCTCCGATGCTCGACCAGAACGCCAACCGCGAGCTGTTCGAAGAGCAGGTCGAGATCATCTTCAAGGCGTTCAACAGCGAGTCGTTCGCGCACAAAGGCAAGCACTACACGCTGCCGCCGGCTGTCCCGTATCGCGGCTATGAGCTCAAGGAACTGACCCTGGTGCCGCGGCCGGTGCACCAGCCGGTCGAGTGTTGGCAGCCGATCGTGAGCGCCAGCGCGCGCGGGTTGGATTTCATGATCAAACACGGGATCAAGGGCGTGGTTGGCGGTGGTGCGGCGACCATGGCGGAGGGTCCGATCCATGCGTATCGCGATGCCGCGGCACGCGCCGGCCGGCAGCTCCAACTGGGCGAGGACCTGACCATCGGCATCTTCTTCCATCTGGCGAAGACCCGCGAGCAGGCGATTCGCGAGATCACGCCGTGGTACGAGGAGTATGTGAAGATGTTCGCGCCCCTCGGCTTCGTGCCGGGACTGACGCCGGTGCAGATCGAGGCGGTGGCCCGGCGCGGCGGCTGGGCGGCGGCCGACGTGCCGACGGTGGAGCACTACATGAAGATCGGCTCCTGGTTTGCGGGGACGGCGGACGAACTGATCGAGCATCTGAAGAAGATCGAGGCTCGTTTCCCGGGCATGCAGCACATCAACCTCAGCACCAGCCTGTGCACGCCGAAATCGGTGATGCTGGAGCAGTTCCAGTGGGTCGCCGAGGAGGTTATGCCGGCGTTCGGGGCTGGCAACTAACCGCGCAGGCGGAGGTTTCCCGGATCGTAGAGGGGTTCCTGTTTCACTGTCGCTGCGCGCAACTCCCCGAGGATTTCGATCTGAAGTCTTGTGCCGGGGACAGCGAGGTCCGACCGCACGTAGGCGAGTGCGATGCTGGCGTTCAGGGTGTGGCTCCATCCGCCTGACGTGACCAGGCCGACCGCCTCACCGTGGACGTAAACCGAGGCACAGAAGGGGGCGTCCGCGGAACCTGGGTCATCGAGTGTCAATGGAACAAACCGCCGAACGGGGCCGCGCGCATGCTCCGCGAGAAGAGCCTCGCGGCCGATGAAGGCCGGCTTGTTCAGATCGCAGAAGCGATCGAGTGAGGCTTCTAGCGGGGAGTAGCCGGTTTCAAGGTCGCTCTTCCAGCCGCCATAGCATTTATCGAGGCGGAGGCTGTCCATCGCATACAAGCCGAAATCACGGATGCCGTAGTCGGCTCCCGCACGCCAGAGGGTTTCGTACAAGTCAGGCAAAAAGCTGACCGGTGCGTGGAGCTCCCATCCGAGCTCGCCGACATAATTGATGCGGAGCGCCAGGATTTGGGCGGGGCCGATCCGCACGTGCCTGGCGGACATCCATGGAAATGCGGCGTTGGACAGATCGGCAGTGGTGACGCGCCCGAGAACCTCGCGCGATCGCGGGCCCGCTATGATCAGTGTTCCAGTGGTCTGGGTCGATCGCTCTAGTACGACCGAGCCATCTTTAGGCAGGTTCTCGCTCAGGACGTTGTCGTCGTGCCATTCTGCAGTGGCCGCGGCGACCAGGTAGAAGCGATCGGGGGCGGTGCGGGTTATCGTGAATTCGCTGAGTAGGCGACCCTCGGGTGTCAGGGCATAGGCGAGGCTTATCCGGCCGAGCTTGGGAAGCCGCGAACAGACAAGCCTGTCGAGATAGGCCTCGGCTCCCGGTCCCGATATTTCGAACTTCGCGAAACCCGGGAAGTCCATGATGCCGACGGCTTCGCGAACCGCTTTCACTTCCTCCGCCACCAAAGGCATCCAGTTCCGGTCCCGGCGGAACGACAGCGTAGGTTCGTGGATTATACCATTGGGGTCGAAAAAGATGGCGCGTTCCCAGCCGCCGCGGGCGCCGAAATGCGCGCCCTTTTGTTTCAGGCGCGCGTAAAGGGGCGACTGTCGTCGGGGGCGTCCGGCGGGACGCTCCTCGAACGGGAAGGATGGGGCGTATTCGTTCTGATAGACCTCGACCGCCTTCTCGGCTGTGTAAGTTTGGTCCGCATAAACAGTGTAGCGGCGCCGGTCGAGAAGCCAGAGGTCGCATTCGGGGCGTCCGTTGACGACCCATTCCGCCAGGGCCTTCCCGGCGCCGCCAGCCTGAGTGATGCCGAAGCTGAAGGTGTTGCAGTGGAAGAAGTTCTCGAGGCCGTGTTCGGGCCCGATATAGGGATTGCCGTCCGGAGAATACGGGATGGGTCCGTTCACCACCCGACGTAGGCCGACCGTTCCAAGCAGAGGCACGCGCTCGATCGCAGCTTGGATGTAAGGTTCCAGCCGCTCGAGGTCCTGGTTCCACAATTGGAAGGAGAAATCGTTGGGAATGCCCTCAAGCCACACCGGGGTGGCCTGCAATTCGTAGGGGCCGAGGATGAGCCCATTGAGTTCCTGACGCATGTAATAAGATATGTCGGGGTCGCGCAGCAGCGGCAGGCGCTGCTTGCGTTGCGCGAGCTCGGGGATCCTGTCCGTGACAAGATACTGATGTGACATGGAGACTGTCGGCAGCGAGCGGCCGATCAGCGCCATGATTTCGCCTGCCCGATATCCGGCGGCGTTGACGATAATCTCGGTGCGGATTTCGCCCTTGTCTGTGCTGACGCGCCAATGGCTGTCCGGCTGCATGGCGAGCCCGACCACCTTTTCGAACCTGCGGATTTTCGCGCCCGCCTCGCGCGCGCCCTTGGCAAGGGCTTGTGTCAATTGCGCAGGGTCAATGTCGCCGTCTTGCGGGTCCCAGAGCGCTCCCTTGATATCGTCGAGATTCACGAATGGATGGCGGGCGGGTATTTCTTCGGGTTCCAGGATCTCGTAGTCCATCCCATTGAGCCGGGCCATTGCGCGGACGTGATGGAACTCGTCCATTCGTTCCTGGGTATGGGCGAGACGCAGTGAACCGACTACATGATAGTTGATCGCGTAATCGACCTCCTGACCCAGGCGGCGGTAGAGCGCGGCGGAATAGTTCTGGAGCTTCAGAAGGCTCCAACTGCTCGAGAAGGTTGGCACATTTCCTGCGGCATGCCATGTGGAGCCTGAGGTCAGCTCGTTCTGCTCCAGCAGGATGATGTCCGTCCAGCCGAGCCTGGCGAGATGGTAGAGGCAACTGGCACCGACGACGCCACCCCCGATCACAACGACCCGAGCAAAGTCCATCCGCTTGTCCCTTCCCGATCCCAGCCGTCAGGCGCACTCTCGCTCAATCGTCGCGGAGGGGGAAACCTCATGGCCGAGATTCCTGGCAAGGCTCAAGTGGTCATCATCGGCGGCGGCATCGTCGGGTGCAGTATCGCCTATCACCTGACCCTTCGCGGCCTGACTGATGTCGTGCTGCTGGAACGCAGGCAGCTCACCTGCGGGACTACCTGGCATGCGGCGGGCCTGGTTGGCCAGCTTCGAGCGACCCACAACCTCACGCGTCTCGCCCAGTATACCACTGGGCTTTATGCCGCGCTGGAGCAGGAGACCGGGCAGGCTACGGGCTTTCGCCAGATGGGCTCGCTCGCGCTCGCTACCACCGAGGCGCGGTTCGAGGAGTTGAATCGCGGCGCTTCCATGGCGCGCTGCTTCGGCTTGCAGGTCGATGTGCTGACCCCGCAGCAGGCTGGCGATTTGTGGCCGGCGATGGCGATCGACGACCTCGTCGGCGCGGTGTACCTGCCGAAGGACGGGCAAACCAATCCGGTCGATACCGCGCAAGCATTGGCGAAGGGCGCTAGAAGCCGCGGCGCCCGGGTCTTCGAGAACGTGAAGGTCAGCGACATTCTCGTGGAGGACGGGCGCGCCGTTGGCGTGCGCAGTTCGGCCGGCGACATCCAGGCCGAAGTGGTTGTCAATGCCGCCGGCTTGTGGGCAGGGGGGATTGGCGCCGCGGCCGGTGCAGCGGTGCCGCTGCACGCGGCCGAGCATTTCTACATCGTGACCGAGCCGATTCCCGGCCTGCCCAAGCTGCCGGTGCTGCGCGACGCCGATTCCTGCGCCTATTTCAAGGAAGACGCGGGCAAACTGCTGGTCGGCTGGTTCGAACCGGTGGCGAAGCCGTGGGGCATGGACGGCATCCCGGACGACCATGCGTTTGAGACGTTGCCAGAGGACCTTGCGCATATCGAGCCGCTGCTGGAGGCGTCGATCCGGCGCGTGCCGATGCTTGGCAAGGTCGGCATCCAGCTCTTCTTCAATGGCGCCGAGAGCTTCACGCCTGACGATCGCTACCTGTTGGGCGAGACACCGGAGGTGCGTCGCCTGTTCGTGGCGGCGGGATTCAATTCGATCGGCATCCAGTCGGCGGGCGGCGCGGGTAAGGTGCTCGCGGACTGGATCATCGACGGGTATCCGCCGATGGACCTGTGGGACGTGGATATCCGCCGGGTCATGCCGTTCCAGCGCAACCGGCGTTACCTGCGAGATCGCACGGTGGAGACGCTTGGGCTTCTCTATGCCATGCACTGGCCGTTCCGGCAGCCGGAGACTGCACGGGGCGTGCGGAAGTCCGTGCTGCACGATCGCTTGCTCGCGCGCGGGGCTTGTTTTGGGGAGACAGCCGGGTGGGAACGACCGAACTGGTTCGCGCCTGAGGGGGTGGAGGCGCGGTATGAGTATAGCTACGGCCGACAGAATTGGTTCGAGTATTCGGCGGCCGAACATCATGCTGTGCGGACCGGCGTCGGGCTGTTCGATCAGTCCTCGTTCGGCAAGTATGTGCTGGTTGGGGCTGATGCATGCGCTGTTTTGAATCGGGTCTGTGCCAATAACGTTGCGGTCCCGGTGGGCCGGATCGTCTATACGCAATGGCTGAACGAGCGCGGCGGGATCGAGGCGGATCTGACGGTCACGCGCGAGGCTGAGGACAGGTTCCTGATCGTCACCTCGGCGGCGACTCAGACGCGCGATCTTGCCTGGTTGCAGCGGCATATTCCGGATGATGCGCGGGCCGTTGTTGTGGATGTAACGTCGGGGTTTGGGGTGATGGGGGTGATGGGGCCGCACTCGCGCAAGCTACTGTCGCGGCTGACCGACGCCGATCTGTGCACGGCGGCGTTTCCGTTCGGGACGTCGCAGGTGGTTGATTTGGGCTATGCGCGGGTGCGGGCGAGCCGGATCACTTACGTGGGTGAGCTTGGCTGGGAGCTGTATGTCCCGACCGAGTTTGTGCAGGACGTGTTCGATCGGATCGTCGCCGAGGGCAAGAGTGTGGGGCTGCGGCTTGCGGGATATCACGCGATGAACTCGCTGCGAATGGAGAAGGCTTACCGCAGTTGGGGGCATGATATCACGGATGCGGATACGCCGTTGGAGGCGGGTCTGGGATTCGCGGTCGTGTGGGATAAGCCGGGCGGGTTCATCGGGCGCGAGGCGCTGTTGCGCCAGCGGGATGGGGGCGTGCGGCGGCGGCTGGTGCATCTGGCGCTGCGCGATGGCGACCGAATGCTGTATCAGAACGAGCCGATCTGGCGGGATGGGGAGCTTGTCGGGCGAACGACGTCCGGGATGTTCGGGCATACGCTGGGCCGGGCGCTGGCGCTCGGTTACGTCGAGAACCATGGCGCGGTGGTGGAGGCGGGGTTCGTTGCCGATGGTGGGTATGAGATCGAAATCGCCGGGGAGCGGGTGGGGGCGGAGGTGACGCTGCGCCCGTTCTATAATCCGGGTGGTGAGCGAGTGAGGGCGTGACGTCGTCCCACCGCTCCCGCTCTGCGACCGCGAGGCGGGAGAGGTGTATGTGGGCTTGGCTTTCCGGGTCATCATGGATACGGTCTATTCTCTCGATCGTCTCGTTTCGCTGTATGTGGGATGTAGGATCATGTGGTGAGATAGCTTCGAGGGAAACCAGGGATGCACGTTTAACGCGCACAGACCGGCGCGCTTGGGGTGAGCAACTGTTTGGTTGTGTGTGACACAGCGGCGGCCGGTCCCTGTGCTCACCCGCGGTTGTGGCCTGATGGTCTTCGGGCGCCGGTCGCCGCGCGCTGGGTCCGATGGCCATCGGCCCCAGCGCACCTCCACTCGCACCATTCCGCAGAGGCAAAATCCAGATACAAGGGTTCTGCACGGTGAGGCCCTCACCCGGTTTTCTTGGAGCGGCCCCCCTCCCCTTCCCGGAAGGTCGTCGCGCTTGGCGGCATGGTGCCTCCCCTGGCGCGACCCCCTCCCCCTTAAGGGCATGCCGGCGAGCGGCGCCCGGCCGGTGGGCTGGAAGGCGACGCGATCGCCGATCCTGAACTGCAGCATCGCCTCATGAGCCCGCATCTCCCCGAGGAAATTCAGGCGTGCCACGATGCGGTGGTTGAGGTCGATAAGCTCGGGCTCGGTCAGCTTGTCGATGTCGGTTGGCATCCGGCTCTCGTTGTTCATGGCTGGGTCCGCCGCGATTCGCGGTCACGAGTATCGCCTGAGCCCGCCGCTGCGTGTCACGAGGCCCTTCGAGGCTGCCGGGTGGCCTGCGTCAGTTGCATTTTCTTGTCCAGACGGCATTGACACTCCGGCCGCGTGCGTGCATTCGGACTGCATGACTCGCATCGGGATCGCGGCTCGCCGACGCCGCCGTCGTTTGACGGGGGTAGGAAGTCTGCGCGCGCTGTAGAGACGAGTCAGCAGATCGACCACGAAGGCCCCCGTCAGCAGCGACGGGGGCCTTCGTGCTTTCAGGGTCTCTGTCGCTCCATTGCACCGGCAACCAGGAGGACATGATGACCAGCATAGCGAGTATAGTTGCAGCCGAGCAGCCGACGGACGGCCCCCTCCCCCCGGCCCCCTCCCGCAAGGGGAGGGGGAGTCCGGCAGTCATGGATATTACACGCAGGCCACCGATCGTCTTCGTCGCCGGGGAGGGTTCGTGGCTGACCGACAGCGAAGGCCATCGCTATCTCGATTTCATCCAGGGCTGGGCGGTCAACTGCCTCGGTCATTCGCCGCGACCGATCCTGGACGCACTGGCGCGGCAGGCGGAGCGCCTGATCAATTGCAGTCCCGCATTCTACAACGATCAGATGATCCGGCTCTCCGAACTGCTTTCACGCCATAGCGGGTTGCATCAGGTCTTTCTTGCCAATAGCGGCGCCGAAGCGAACGAGGGCGCCATCAAGCTGGCACGCAAATGGGGAGCCAGGCACCGTGGCGGGGCCTACGAAATCATCACCATGGATCACGGCTTCCATGGGCGCACGCTGGCGACGATGGCCGCCTCGGGAAAGGCGCAGTGGGAGCAACTGTTCGAGCCGAAGGTTTCCGGTTTCGTGAAGGTGCCGCTGAACGATCTGGCCGCCGTTGAGGCAGCAATGACGCCGCGCACGGTGGCGGTGATGCTCGAGCCGATCCAGGGCGAAGCAGGCGTCTTTGAGGCGGCCATTTCCTTCTTGCACAATCTGCGCACGCTGACTCGCGAGCGGGGCGTGTTGCTCATTCTTGACGAGATTCAGACGGGGATCGGCCGCACCGGTCGTCTTTTCGGCTTCGAGCATGCCGGAATCAGTACCAGATGTGATGACTTTGGCTAAAGGACTCGGCGGTGGCGTGCCTCTGGCTGCGCTTGTTGCCCATCACGATTTCTGCTGTTTCGAGTATGGCGATCAAGGCGGGACGTTTTGCGGCAATCCGCTTATGGCGGCAGTCGGGTGTGCCGTGATCGAGGAGGTCACGAAACCGGGTTTCCTGGCGCGGGTCGCTGAGGCCGGTGAACGCCTGGCGACCGGGCTTCGGGCGCTTTCCCGCAAGCATGGTTGCGGCGAAGTGCGCGGCAAGGGGCTGCTGCTCGCGCTCCATCTCAGGCGCGATATTGCTTCCGACCTTGTTGACCGGGCGCTGGCGCACGGGCTGCTGATCAACGCACCGCGGCCGGATTCACTCCGATTCATGCCAGCTCTCACTGTCAGCGACGAAGAGATCGATCGCACGGTCGACATTCTCGACCTGGTGCTGGGAGAAGGGGCGCCGGCATAGCATGGACGCCACCCGGAATGGCGCGCCGACGCAATCGGCCATAGGATCACTGCGGCAACTCGGGAGGACTCGATGCCGCTGCCCGCCGACACCGACGCGACCACGTCGCGATACCTGCGGGATAAATATGCGATCGTCGGTGTAGGCGAGACCACCTATACGCGCGGATCCGGCATGACGACACGGGCGCTGGGCACCTGGGCGGTGCGCAACGCCATGCAGGATGCCGGGCTGAAGCCCGCCGAGATCGACGGCATGCTGTCCTATCAGAGCGGAGATTCCACCTTCGCCCCATTCATCGCCGGCGATCTCGGGATCCGCCTGAATTTCTACATGGACTGCTTCGGTGGTGGTTCCTCCACCGAAGCGCTGGTCGGCATCGCCATCGGCGTGATGGAAGCCGGGTTGTGCCGATGCGTCGCCATCTTCCGTGCCATGAACGGGTATTCGCAGGTGCGCATCGGCGGCACCGGAGCACGCGCCGCGGTGCCGGTGTCCGGCGACATGCTGCACAGCCGCGCCTATGGCTGGCAGAGCGCCGGGCAGATGTTCGCGCCCACCTTCATGCGCCACATGCACGATTACGGTACCACGCCCGAGCAGGTGGCCATGGTGAAAGTCGTTCACTCCGAGCACGCCTCCAACAACCCGAAAGCGCTCTACAAGCAGCGGGTCACGGTGGACGACGTGCTTGCCTCGCGCTTCATCTGCAAGCCGCTGCATCTGCTGGATTGCTGCGTGGAGACGGACAATGCCACCGCGATCATCGTCACCAGCGCCGAGCGTGCGCGAGACCTGCGCCACACGCCGGCGCTGATCCGCGGCGTGGCGGGGCGCGTGAACAAGCCGCGGCTGGATATGCACTATCAGGCCGGGCCAATTTCCACGGTGGCGGGACATTATGCAAAGGACATTCTCTGGCCGAACGCCGGCGTCGGGCCGGAGGATATCGACGTGACCGGCGCCTATGACGCCTTCACTTTCACGACCATGCTGCAGCTCGAGGACTATGGGTTCTGCAAGAAGGGCGAAGGCGGCGCGTATGTTTCATCCGGCATCACCCGGCTGGGCGGTCGGCGACCCAACAACACCTCGGGCGGCCATCTCTGCGAGGGCTATACCCACGGCATGAACATAGTGATCGAGAACGTCCGCCAGCTTCGCCACGACGTCGATGATTCCTGCCCGGTCGGACCGGACGGCAGACGGCAACACACATACGACTACCGCGAAGGCGGCTGTCGCCAGGTGCGCGATGTGGAGGTGACCGCCAATCTCGGCTGGGCGATGCCGGCGACCGGCTCCGCCATGGTCATGCGGCGTGGATGAAGGGGACGGCGATGGCGATCCACGCGACGCATCTCGGCATGCCGCTCGACCTGAATGATCTGGAGGTGGAGAATCTGGAGTATTTCCGCCACTGCGCGGAGCACGACTTCCATCTGCAACGCTGCGAGGCGTGCGGGCTGCTGTGCTATCCGCCGACCACCGCCTGTCCGTGGTGCGCCAGCCCGCGGGCGCAGTGGACGCGGGTAGAGGGGAAAGGTGCCGTGCACTCCTATGCCGAAGTGCACCACGCGATCCAGCCGGCGTTCAAGCCGTTCACGCCCTATTTGCTGCTGCTGGTCGATCTGGACATGCAGAAGGGGAAGCCGACCGAGCACGAGGCTCTGCGCGTCGTCGGCAATCTGACCACGCTGGACGGTACGCTGGCGCCGCCGGACATGGTGAAGCGCATCGGGATCGGCTCGCGTGTGCGGATGGTGTTCAGCGACGTGGCACCGGGTCTCTCTTTGCCGCAATGGACGATCGACGAGGCGGCGGTGCAGCCGGCGCGACCATGGCGTTACCCGATCGAATGATTGCCTTCGACATCCAATCCCACGACAGCCTGGGTTCGACGCAAGACGAGGCGCGCCGGCTGGTGCAAGCCGGCGCCGCGCACGGAACTGTGGTCACGGCGCGCGAGCAGACTGCCGGCCGGGGACGTCATGGACGGCGATGGGCCAGTCCGCCGGGAAACGTCTATCTCTCCATCCTGCTGCGCCTCGACCTGCCGCCGCCGCGTCTTGCCGAGCTGGGCTTCGTCGCAGCGCTGGCCGTCGCCGAACTCGGTGGACGCGTTCCTGCCCGACCGTGCGGTGCTGAAATGGCCGAACGACGTGCTGGTGGATGGTGCGAAAATCTCCGGCATCCTGATCGATCAGGCCGAGGGCGCGGCGATCGTCGGCATCGGTTTGAACGTACCTCTCCCCCTCCCCTTGCGGGAGGGGGCCGGGGGGAAGGGGCGAGCCGGTTCAACACTATCCCGTCACCTCACTCGCCCTCGTCGGTACACGTGAACCAAGCGTCGCCATCACCCGCGGCGTTCTACTTGCCGCGTTTGCACGGCGGCTGGACGCCTGGCAGAATCGCGGGTTCGCACCGGTGCGCGCTGACTGGCTCCTGCGCGCCCATCCGTTGGGTAGCGAATTACACGTCAGCACCTCCGCCGGAGCGATCGACGGGTGTTTTGTCGGGCTCGCCGACGATGGCGCCCTGCTCCTGGACACCGCTCAGGGGCTGCGGCGGCTTCTCGTCGGCGATGTCTCGATCCGTGTCAGCTAGTTGGTGAGCCGCAGACGCAGGGAGGGCAGCGCCGGAATCCACTCATCCCTCTTCGTGGTGGCCGAGATCGTACGCCGGCACGATCCCGATTTCGCCGAATCCCACCGCCGGTTGAACGGCACAGGAAAACCGAAGAAGGTCACCCGCGTCGCCCTCGCCCATAAGCTGCTCACTCGGCTCAATGCCAAAGCACGGGATGTCAGAGAAAAACTCGCCCAGACTGCTTGACAATCCAGACAGTGGCTCACCCCAACCAGCACCATCTGCATTGCCAACCCCCCAATCCTCGCGGCACGCGAAGAATCCGCCAAGACGATGGGGCGATGCAGACACGCGGACTGGAATCGTGCATCCCGTATAGGCGGCAGGCGCCGACGCCTACTGTTTGGCCAGCGATAATGCGCGATCCTGTCGCCTTCCCGGCTTCACTCCCGGCCCGACTTGGTGCGGGCATCTTGGTCAGAGCCGCCGATTCGCTCGACCAGCACGCCCGGCGGCGTCCCTGCAAGTCACGCAAGCTATGCGTGCGTCTTGCGATGGCAATCGGCCGTTTCAGCGCCGAAAAATCCGCCTATTGCGCCGGTTTCGCGGCTTCTGTGGTCGCGCTGCCGGGCGATGGTGCAGCGGATCGGCCACTAGCACTAGCGGGGGTCACCGCACGTTTGTATTGCGTGGATGACAATCAGAGTTGGTCCAGAAAGACCCGCAGGTGTGGCAGAACAAGGTCTGACCGGCCCAGCGCAGCCACATGGCCGCAATCCATCGGCGAGAAGAATGTGGCGTTTGGCATTCGCCGTGCGCATTCCTCAACCTGTGGCAGGCGTGGATCGGTGGAGCCCGCAAACAGCAGGCAAGGCATCCGGATCGTTGGCAGAACGTCCGAGAAATCCTCGCGATCAAGCGTCAGTGCATGCAGAGCGTCGAGATCGTTGGTGACCACTCGTTCCCGCATCGCTGGGACAAGATGCACACCGAAGGCGGGTTCCAGCAGCGCCAAGAACGCGTTTGGTTCTTTGGGCAACATTGCTCTGAACGCTTGCACGTTCTCTTGGAATGGATGTGCGCCGCCCAAGATAAGGGAACGGAAGCGATCGGCAGCATACCGCGCCAGCCCGAATCCGATCCATCCGCCCATGGAATATCCCATGAAATCAGCCTTCCGGATTCCGAGGTCGTCCAGCACCGCAATAACGTCCGACGCGCGCGAGGCGAGGCTATACTCGACAGGGTCGTGTGGCTTGTCGCTTTTCCCGTGCCCACGGGAATCCATCAAAATCAGCTTATGACGACCCTTCAATGCATCAACATAGCCAAAATCCCGCCAGTCATCGAGGCTACCGAAGCTGCCGTGGTGCAGGACAAGCGGCGGGCCTTCTCCTTCCACCTCATAACGGATTGAAAGGCCATTATTGTTCGCTTGCGGCACCGCTGTATCCTCCGGCCGTTGTTCGGCGTTTTCCTGATGGACCAAGCCCCAGCATGCCAGGGGCCGATTGATCTCGCCAGGATGAAGACATCGGGCGAAGCCAGAAAATCGCCCCCGATGCCGTGAGCCCATCGCTTTGACCGGTGACTACGTTTGGACCGAGGTCAATCCCGCTGCCCCGTTCCGGCCGCTACGCGATGTTCGCGCGTCGTTCCAGGCTCCGTGCGATCCTCCGTGGCGCTCCGTGTGAACCCCTTTTCCACGAGGTCCCCATCCGTTCCGTGGATATCCGGAATGCGTAGGCGACAGCGCAGGGCTATGCCGGCGCTATGCACTGCTCGCATTTTTGGTTGCGGCCAACGGCCGCGCGCGCTCCCGCCCGCGCGACCCCTTGCGGGAGGGGGCCGGGGGGAGGGGGCTGTCCGTCGGCTGCTCGGCTGCAACTATACTCGCTATGCTGGTCATCATGTCCTCCTGGTTGCCGGTGCAATGGAGCGACAGAGACCTTGAAAGCACGAAGGCCCCCGTCGCTGCTGACGGGGGCCTTCGTGGTCGATCTGCTAACTCGTCTCTACAACGCGAGCAGACTTCCTACCCCCGTCAAACGACGGCGGCGTCGGCGAGCCGCGATCCCAATGCGAGTCATGCAGTCCGAATGCACGCACGCGGCCAGAGTGTCAATGCCGTCTGGACAAGAAAATGCAACTGACGCACGCGACCCGGCAGCCTAAAAGGGCCTCGTGACACGCAGCGGCGGCTCAGGCGATACTCGTGACCGCAAATCGCGGCGGACCCAGCCATGAACAACGAGAGCCGGATGCCAATCGACATCAACAAGCTGACCGAGCCCGAGCTTATCGACCTCAACCACCGCATCGTGGCACGCCTGAATTTCCTCGGGGAGATGCGGGCTCATGCGGCGATGCTGCAGTTCAGGATCGGCGATCGCGTCGCCTTCCAGCCCACTGGCCGGGCGCCGCTCGCCGGCATGCTGACGCGCTACAACAAGAAGACGGTGACGGTGATCACCGACGACGGGCGCCATTGGAATGTGTCCCCCGGCCTGCTCAGCAAGGTCTTGCCGCAGGGCACCGACGCGCCAGGCTCCAACCTGATCCCGCTACGCCGGCGCTGATGTGCAATGGAACCCGGCGCATGATCGACCCGTGACGAGGCCGGTATTGTCGGCAAGCTCGTCCTTGGGGACGGGGATGGCAGCACGGTATTCACATCGATCACGCACCTGATCGTCCGCCAGGAGATGCCTCTGGCGCGTGAGATTGCCCCCTATCAGAAGTATCGCATCAAGCGCCTGCGCCGCAGCCAGGGCCAGTTGTATCCGGGCGGATAGCTGGCCGGCTGTTTCTTGCGTCCGCGATACCAGCCAGCATCGCGTCGAACCTCCTGGCGACGGCAAAAGTCGAGCAGCTCCACCTGTTGTTTTGTAGAAGGGATATTCGTACACCGTAAGAGAACCTAGCCCCCATTTGCTGGGAATCACGTTCTGCGCATTCACATTTAACGGCGTTTTGACGAAATAGCTGGATCGGGCCTTACGCACCGGTCCAAATAGGGATCCGCCCCGCCCCCATCCGGGAAATCCCTGAGAAAATGGCGGAAAAAAGCGACTATGCTGGATTTGGCCCTCTGGGGCCTGCGTTCCAAGCCCTCCACGACGACACATGGCGGGGGGTCGGCAGGACCTGGGATCAGCTTCCCGACCGGATCGAGGAATGGGGCGTGCAAGTGTGCCGCCCTCCGTTGGACCAAATTCTCTCCCGTCATTTCGACCTCTCGGGATGGTTGTTCGAGCGCATGCTTGCCGCGACTTCGGTGCTCGGTTCCATGGATTCGGTCGGTTTTACCCGTCTCTGGGGGACATTGCACCTACGCTTCATTCCATCTCTGAGGTCGGTCGGAGGATTGGCAGAGGACACGGCAGGAATCCTCCTGAGGGCAGCGTTATTGCCGCTACTTAAGAATCTCGCGAAGTCCAGAGTTCCGGAGGAATTTCGGCTCAGGAGGCTAGGCGGAAGGCCTCCATTTTATTGGTGTCCTGTCGTTCGATGACGAATTTCGCGAAGGTGTTGCTCGGGGTGGCATTCAAGAGAAATTCCGGCAGGCTCTGGCGCAGGGCATTGGCCACGACCAGCTCCGAGGGCGGGATGCCGGGCCGAATGGTTCGCAGCCAGGAGCCGAAGGAATTCCAGACGGCCTGAGGGAAGGCGACGGCCAGATACTGAAGCAGTCCCTGGCAGACGACACCCGCCTGGATGAAGACGTGGTAGGCGTGGAGCTTGCGTTTGACGGCGTTGCGGTATTCCAGCGACTCACGATGGAGATGTTGATTGCCACTGCGGCGGCGCAGCGGCTTCATGTCGGACATCCAGAAATGGTAGGTAAACGAACCGATCAGCCGCACCGCCTGCTTGAACGTGTGCTCGATCTTGAAGCGCAGACCGTACAGGCGAATGATCTCGATAGCCTCCAAAGAGGTGTCGGTGCACATCAGGAGGCACGAGCCTCTTACTGGATGAATCACCGCCACGAAGCGCACGAGTTGACCGGCCGGGCGCCACAGCAGGTCGCGGACCCGATACTGGATGGTCACCTGGTGCTCGCCGTAGACGGGACTTTCGGCCTGTTGGAAGCCCTTGGGGTCTTCCAGCAGGGATCTGAGCTTGACCTTGCTGCCATAGACTCTGGGCCGGCCTCTCTTCCGCGGGCCACGCTGCTGGTGGGCGGTGTAGGCGACGGCGTTGGACTTCACCCGCGTAACCAGGTGGTTGTTCTCCTCGAGCAGGCCGGTGACGATCTTGCGCGCGGCATAGTAGGCGTCGGCGACGAAGTAGAAGGGTTCTGCGATGGCGACGATCCCGAGGAGCGCAAGCATCTTGTCGAGCAGGGTGCGGCGATCGCGATTGGACCACACCAACCCTTCGTGGATTCGCATGGCGAGCGGCACGGCGAAGACGCTGGCTGCGGCCTGAACGAGCACGCTCACAGCCTGGAGGGAATGTCCCATGATGAATTCGGGCTTGGTGTTCAACTCGGACTGCTGATGCAGGAGTTTGACCGCCGGCATCTTGCGCCCGCGCTTTGGGATCTTGATGCCGTCGCCGACCACGATACACCTTCCGTTGATGCGCAGCGGCTGCGGGAATAGCCGCAGCACCACCTGGGTCCACAGCGCCGCGAGCCGATCGAGCTTCACGGCGGGGCTGTGAAAGTGATCGACGAGCTTGTTGTAGAAGCGAGCCTCGAGCTTCAGCGCCCGCACGAGGCTGGTTACGCCCAGCAGTTCCGTCCGCACCGTGAAGCCTGCCACGGCGGTGGCGAACCACAGGAAGGTGCGCAGACGCGAGAACGCCGGACGCAGCAGCCAAATCGCATTCCACCAGGGCATCCACAGCGGCATCGGGCCCTCTCAATTCTGTTGCCAGCATAGTATAGCACTGGTATGCTAAACCTATGACAAACAAACGCCTGGCAGTGATCAGAAAGCGCATTGGAAGCATCAAGGCGCAGCTGGCCGGCATTGAAGACATGCGGCCCGGATCGCTCACCCGCCAGTACAAGGATCCAGAGAACCGGAGGGGACCCTACTACCAGCTCAGCTACACGCGGCAGATGAGGAGCCGGACCGAATATGTTCCGCGCGACTATCTGCCCGAGGTGCGGCGTGAGATCCGCAACTATAAGCGCTTCAAGGCGCTCACCGCCCAGTGGATCGCCTTGAGCATCGAGCAGAGCCGCTTGATGATGAAGCGAGCCTTGCGACGGCAATGACCCGCGGTGCTATCCTCATCCGATGGGCAAGCGACGCGCAAAACACCCCTTCGAGAACAACCCGTTCACTGACGCCTTCCTCGAATGGATGGGCTCGTCCGAGGGGGAACGCTCGGTCTACGCGCTCGATCTGGTCTTCGCCGCACTGGATAATGCCGACGTCGACCCCAAACGGCGCAAGATCGTCTGGGACGACGGGAAACGGCTGTCGATCGAGCAGTCGGCAGAACGCATCCATGCCGAGCATCCGGACGTGCCGCGCGACTTGATCGAAACTCACGTGCTCGGGTGGCTCGAGGGCTTTGCGCCGGAATCCTACTCCGAACGCCAGCTCGAGGAGCTCGACCGGCTCACTGAGCAGTGGCTTGACGACTACGAGCGAAAGTCACAGGCCGCCAGGAAGTAACCCAGAACTCGGCACTCTCGAGAAGAATGTTCAAGGATCCTACACGCTACAATCGCGCACGTGGGAACTTAATAAGGTTTGCCATGGTCCGTTCACGGAAGCAGAGATGGAATACCTGCTTCAGAACGATCCGCATATTCTTGAGATTGGGGCCGGCTCGGGTTACTTCGCTGCTGAATTTTTGCGGCGAGGAGGTGATATTATTGCTCATGATAGTAACAAGTACGGCTTGTCCGTAAGGATCGAGCCCTGGACCCGACAACTCCGCGCTCACAATCGCCTCCTGATTTCGGAAGATACCGAGGAAACCGCCGCCCGCCATGCCGATCGCACTCTCTTGATCAGTTGGCCGGAACCAGGCGCCGCCTGGTTCCCGGCTGCCGTCAAGGCCTACGCATCGGCCGGCGGGAAGCGCTTCATCCTCAAATTCGGAAGCTTCGTAGGAATCCGGATGACGGGAGATCCCTCTTATCAACCGCCTAGGAATGCTCCGGAGAATATTGCTGCGTTATTCGAGCTTCTCGCCCGGCACTGGAAGGAAGTCCCGGACTCTGGGCGGCCGCCTTGGGTTCCAAAAGCATTGGGAAACAATCTGCTGATCTTCGAGCGCGCAGCGCCGGGCTAAAAATAGCGGGGCGACGTGCTCCTTGTTACGCGGGATGTGTTTTCCGTCCGTCCTGGCGGATATTTCCGCTTTATCCAGGGTGGCACCGGCGAAACACGCCGATCATCCCGCAACGCTCCAATTCGCCCGCGCCAGCACCGCCTCGAACAGCACCTGCGCCCCGGCCTCCGCCTCCTCTGGCAGCATGCTCTCCGCCTCGTTGTGCGACAGCCCGTCCTTGCACGGGGTGAAGATCATCGCCGTCGGCGCATGCCGCGCCACGTACACCGCATCGTGCCCGGCGCCCGACACGATCTCCCGCGCCGGATAGCCCAGCCTTGCGGCCGCCTCCCGCACCAGCGCCACGCAGTCAGGATCGAAACGCTGCGCCGGAATGCGGAACAGCCGCGTCAACTCCAGCTTCACCCCGCACGCCCGCGCGATTGCCTCCGCCTCACCCACAAATGTGGCATCCAGCCGGTCAACCTCTGCCTCATCCGGGTGGCGGAACTCGACCGAGAACCGCACCTCGCCGGGGATCACGTTGCGGCTGTTCGGCGAGACCACGAGCTGGCCCACCGTCCCCCTCCCCTCCTCTCCCCGCGCACGCATCATCCGATCGACCAGATCGACCACCCTGGCGGCGCAGACCAGCGCGTCGCGGCGCGCCGAGGGCGGGGTCGTTCCGGCATGCGATTCCTGCCCGATTGCCACCGCGTCGTACCACACCTGCGCCTGCGCCCCCGTCACGATCCCGATTGCCTTGCCTTCCTGCTCCAGGATCGGCCCCTGCTCGATATGCAGCTCGAAATATGCATCGGCTGGGAATGCCTGGGCGGGCTCCGGCCCGCGATAGCCGATCGCCTCCAGTGCCGCCCCGACCGTCACCCCTTCCAGGTCCGCCAGCGCACAGGCCTGGTCCAGCCCGAACACCCCCGCCCAGACGCCGGAGCCCATCAGGCTGTGGCCGAACCGGCTCCCTTCCTCATCGGTCCAGTTCACCAGTTCCAGTGGCGCCTCAGTGACGATGCCGAGCTCGTTCAGGCTGCGCATCACCTCAAGTCCGGCCAGAACCCCCAACGCGCCGTCGAATTTGCCGCCCGAGGGCTGGCTGTCCAGGTGGCTGCCGAACAGCACCGGCGGCCGCGCCGGATCGCGCCCCTCCCGCCGGGCGAACATGTTGCCGATCGCATCCACCCGCACTGTCATGCCCGCGGCCTCGCACCAAGCGCGGAACCGGTCGCGACCGCGCCGATCGACCTCGGTCAGGGTGAGCCGCCGTACCCCTCCGCGCGGCGTGGCGCCGATCTCGGCGAGTTCCATCAGGCTGTCCCACAGCCGCTTGCCATCGATGCGCTGGTTGGTCCGTTGCGCCATATGGGCGACCCCGACCGGAAAGCGGGCATCTTGCCGATGGACGGTCTTCCTGCAAGTTTCCCCCGGCAGCGGAGTTCCCATATGACCGGAATAGCGGCCGCGCGATGGTGCGTCGCCGTCCTGGTGCTTTGCCTGGCAGGCTGCAAGCTGATCGACCAGACCACATTCGCGCCCTCGCCTTCGAAGAACCCGGCCTTGCTCCCGTCGGAGACGAAGGTCGGGAAGATCGATCCGCGTACGCCGCTGTTGTCGATCGACGCCGGCACGCCGGTGCCGGCCTACGGGAACGTGCTGCGTTATGCGGTGGGTCAGGCGATCGACCGCGACCCGAACGTACGGTTCGACGTGCTGGTGGCGGTGCCGGACACCGGAGATGCGGCGGCGCAGGCCGCGGCGGTTGCGAATGTGCAGGGTCAGGCCCTCACATTGATGCGCGAGATCGGGGGCGACGGTGTCGCGGCGGATCGAATGGATCTGCGCGCCGGCGTCGATCCGCACATCACCCAGCCACAGATCCGCGTGTATGTGCGCTGATCATCCCGACGCCAGCCGCCGGGCGGACCCGGATGGCATGTTTACACCCTCCCTGGCAGGAGAACCGGCCGACGATGCATCCCTTTATTGAACAGTCCCGCCGCGCGCTCGATGAGATCCGGGCGCAGGGCCGCTACCGGTCCTTCACCGCCCTGCGGAAAGACGCCGCACGCTTCCCCTACTACCGCCGCGCGAATGGGTCAGAGGTGTTGGTCTGGTCCTCCAACGACTATCTCGGCATGGGGAGCCACCCGGCGGTGATCGAGGCCGCGTGCAAGGCGGCACGCGACATCGGGGCCGGCGCCGGGGGCACCCGTAATATCAGCGGCACCAGCCCGTTGCACGAGGCGCTGGAGGCCGAGCTCGCAGCCCTGCACGGCAAGGAAGCGGCGCTCCTATTCACCTCCGGCTTCGTCTCGAACCAAGCGGCGCTCTCGACGATCCTGAACGCCGTGCCCGGTTTCGTGGTGTTCTCCGACGCCAAGAACCACGCCTCGATGATTGCCGGGATCAAGGGATCGAAGGCGCAGTGCCGCATCTACCGCCACAACGATCCTGCCCATCTCGAGGAGCTGCTGGCCGCCGTGCCACCCGAGGCGCCGAAGCTGATCGCCTTCGAGTCGGTCTATTCGATGGATGCCGACATCGCCCCGATCGGGCCGATCTGCGAGTTGGCCGCCCGCTTCGGCGCTATGACGTACCTCGACGAGGTGCACGCCGTCGGCATGTACGGTCCTTCCGGCGGCGGCATCGCCGAACGCGAGGGCGTCGCGGCGAAAGTCGATATTATCGAAGGCACGCTCGCCAAGGCGTTTGGCTGCCATGGCGGCTACATCGCCGGGCCGGCGACGGCGCTCGACTATATTCGCTCGACCGCCCCCGGCTTCATCTTCACCACCGCCTTGCCGCCGATGCTGGTGGCGGCAGCCCTCGCCAGCGTCAGGCAGGTGCGCGCCGACACGGCGCGGCGAACGGCGCTGTTCGAGCGGGCGGAGACGCTGAAGCGCCGCCTCGATGTCGCCGGCCTGCCACGTCTCGACTCACCCAGCCATATCGTGCCGGTGCACGTGGGCGACGCGGCGCTGTGCAAGGAGATCAGCCGCCGGTTGCTCGACGAGTTCGCGATCTACGCGACGCCGATCAATTACCCGACCGTGCCGCGCGGGTCAGAACGGCTGCGCCTGACGCCCACGCCATTGCACACGGACGCCATGATGGACCGTCTGGTCGAGGCGCTCTCCGCCATCCTGCGGCCGGCTGGCCTGCTGGCGGCTTGACCACCGAACGCCTGCTCCTGCGTCTCAATCCGGGACAGGGGCGGCGGCTGCGCGGCGGCGCACCCTGGGCATTCAGCAACGAGATCGCGATGCACCCCGAGTACCGGCGCATCGAGCCCGGCACGCTGGTCCGGCTGGAGGGCGACGACGGCGTGCGCTTCGGCGCCGCGATGTTCAACCCGCACAGCCTGATCGCCGCGCGCGTGCTCGACCGCGACCCCGACGCCACGATCGATCTCGGCTGGATGCGCGCCCGCTTGGCGGAGGCGATCGCCTTGCGCGCCCGCATCTGCGAGGCGCCGTACCACCGCTTGGTGCATGCCGAGGCGGACCGCCTGCCCGGACTGGTCATCGACCGTTACGATGATGTCGCCGTCGTGCAGGCGAATGCCGCCGGCATGGATCGCTTGCTACCCGTCGTGCTCGAAGCCCTGCTGGCGGAGCTACCGCTCCGCTGCGTCGTCGCCCGCAACAATTCCGCCGCGCGTCGGCTGGAGGGACTCCCCGAGACAGTGGAGCTGCTGCACGGCACTGGGCCCGAGACCGAAGTGGACGAAGGCGGCGTGCGCTTCCCCATCGACCCGATGGCTGGCCAGAAGACCGGCTGGTTCTTCGATCAGCGCTGGAATCGCGACCGCATCGCTGCTCTGGCCAGGGGCGCCCGCGTGCTTGACGTGTTCTGCCATGTCGGGGCGTTCGGCCTGCGCTGCGCCAAGTCCGGCGCCGACGCCGTCACGTTGATCAACTCCAGCGCTTCTGCCCTGCGCCAGGCCGAGGAAACAGCGGCACTCAACGGGCTGGCGCAACAGGTTACGACACGACGGGAGGACGCTTGGGAAGCGATGGCTGGGCTTGCCGCCACTGGCGAACGTTTTGATATCGTAGTGTGCGACCCTCCCGCCTTCGCGAAATCCCGTAAGAACGCGGCTGCCGGGCTGCGTGCCTATGGCCGGATAGCGCGGCTGGCGGCGGCGCTGGTCGCCCCCGGCGGTCTCCTGTTCGTTGCCTCCTGCAGCTATCACGCCCCCGCCGATGCCTGGGCCGCCGAGATCGCGCAGGGACTCCGTCGCGCACGCCGCGAGGGGCGTGTGTTGTTCACCGGCGGCGCCGGCCCAGACCATCCCGTGCATCCGCACCTGCCGGAGACGGCGTATCTGAAAACCGAGCTGATCGCGTTGGCAGCATAGGCTGGGGACCCCGCCTTGTGTCGCCATGGCCGGTCTTGTGCTGGCCGAGCCCCGCCATGACGGTGGCCGATTGACGGCGCCGGCGAGCCGCCGCAAGCGTAGCGGCATGCGCATCGCCGCCGTTCTGGTCGGGGCCGGCTCCGGCAGCCGATTCGGCGCCGATGGCCCCAAACAATTCGCAACCCTTGCCGGCCGGCCGGTGATCCGCCACGCCGCCGATGCACTTGCTGCGCATGTCGCGCTGCTCCAGCCGGTGGGCGACACTGGGCGGATCGGGGCGGCGCTTGACGGCATTGCGCATCTAACACCTGTCGCCGGCGGCGCCACGCGACAGGACAGCGTTGCGGCTGGGCTGGAGGCGCTTGTGCCCCACGCCCCCGATATCGTGCTGGTGCATGACGCGGCGCGACCATTCATTCCGCCCGGCACGATCCCGGCGCTGGTCGCCGCCTTGCGGGACAGCCCCGGGGCGATCCCCGCCGTGCCGGTCGCGGACACGCTAAAACGCGCGCCGCACGGCTGCATCGTCGAGACGGTCCCCCGCGAGGGCCTGTTCCGTGCGCAGACGCCACAAGCCTTCCGGTTCGACGTCCTGCTGTCCGCCCATCGGGCCCACCGGGCCGCACCGGCCACTGACGACGCCGCGCTGCTGGAGACTCTCGGCGAGACGGTTGCCATCGTTCCGGGCTCGGAGGACAACATCAAGCTCACCTACGCCGAGGACCTGATGCGCCTGGAACGGGTGCTGCTCGCCCGCCTCGTCCCACGGGTCGGCACGGGTTTTGACGTGCACGCGCTGGCAACGGGTCGCCCGCTGGTGCTGTGCGGCGTTCTTGTGCCGCACGACAAAGGGCTGGTTGGACATTCCGACGCCGATGTCGGCATCCATGCGCTCTGCGACGCCATCTACGGCGCGCTGGCCGAAGGGGATATCGGCCGGCAATTTCCACCAAGCGAGGCGGCATGGAAGGACGCCGACAGCACCCGGTTTCTGGCCCATGCCGCGGAGCGCATTGCAGGCCGAGGCGGCGTGCTCGCCAACGCGGACGTCACATTGATCTGCGAGCGGCCGAAAATCGCCCCGCACGCTGAAGCGATGCGCCAGCGTCTGGCGGAGATCCTCGGCACCGATGCCGGCCGCGTCTCGGTCAAGGCCACTACAACCGAGCGGCTCGGATTCACCGGCCGAGGCGAAGGAATCGCGGCCCAAGCGATCGCGACCGTGCTGCTGCCGCCGTAGAGGCTGTTATGAACTAACCGGCGGTTGCAGCTCTCTTGGCAGTAGGCCAGCCTGAATCGGGTGCTACCGACCCAACCCGGCCGTAGATCGGCCTATCAGGCGATCCTGAAGGCGGACGTTCGCCGCGCTGCCTCGCCGGCAGGATTGCGCCCGTTCCCGCCACTCGGCCGAGCTCGGCGGGTATCTCGGAAGCGGACATTCCTTCGCAGGCGCCGCCCAGACCCTGTCTGCCCTTCGGTTGCTTCTCAGGGATGATCCTCGCGTGACCTATCCCCAGCGTGGCTGTTCGCCGAGGTCAATGCCGAGTGCTGTTTAGCCACGATCTCGTGCACCAGGAACGTGTTCGCCGGGTGGAAGCGGCCGCAGCGTGCGTCACGGAACAGACGCTCCAGCTCGTTAACGCGGAACATGCCGGCACCGCCGGACACCTCCATCGCAAGATCGACGATCTGCCAGCAGGCCTCGACGGCATGGTACTTGGCGGAGACGATCCGCGACGGCCAGGTCGCGCCGTGGTCCACTCCGTTCGACCAGTCTTCGGCCACCTTGTCGATGTGCGGCCCGATGGGGTCGAACGCCAGCGCCATCTCCGCCACGGCGTGTTGGAATCCGGGGTGGTATGCCATCGAGCGGCTGACGGCGAGTGACGTCTTCTTCTTCAGCGCCGGCAGCGCGAGGTCCATCGCTCGCTGCGCAACGCATAGTAGACATTAGCAAAGCCAAGTAGCGCCCAGGCGAACATACCCAATATGAACGCGTCGGCGCCGCCGGCCGGCACGATCCGTGCGATGTACTTGTCCGGCACGAAAGCGCCATCCAGCACCACGTCATCACTGCGCGTCGCGCGCATGCCCATGGTGTCCCAGGTTTCCACAATCCGATAGCCGTCGTGGTGACGCGGCAGGAAGCCATGCACGATCTTCGGACCGCCGTGGGCATCCGCCCAGGTCGCGTGCAGCCCGTAGCGTGTCCAGACTGGGGCCAGACTGCCGAACATCTTATGTCCAGTGAAGCGGAATCCACCCTCGACCCGTTCGGCCGTGCTGGTCGAGAGCAGGACGGGGAGGTCGTGGCCACGCTCTGAGTGGCCGGCATTGAAGACTTCGCCGGCCATCGCCTCCTTCAGCAGCCATTCCAGAGACCGGTCGCCCTGGCGCCACAGATCGGCCACCAGTCCGACCCAGTAGACGTGCATGTTGATGCCCAGCGCCGTGGCGGGTGCGTAATAGCCGAGGCGCCGCTGCTCTCGGCAGCACTGGGCAAGCGTCATGCCGCGCCCGCCCAGTTCCTTCGGCACCGCCATGGTGAGGTAGCCAGCGCGCTTGAGGTCCTCGAAGTCCTCGTGGAAGAAGCTGTTCTCGCGGTCATAGCGCGCGCAGCGCTCGGCGAAACCGCGCAGCATGTCGTCCGGCAGGACGTATTCGTTAGTTTGCATCGGTCCCCCCTTGTTGGGTGCATCAGGACCATAAGAACCGACAAGCCGGCCAGTAAATCGTCTGAACTGATGAAGCGGGGGATGCCGAGGTCCTCCGGAGCCTCACCAGAAATGGTGAGCCGTTCGGATTACTGCACCACTGCCGCCAGGCCATTCCGCATCGCGTAAGCCGCCGCCTCGGTGCGGTTAGCGCAGCCGGTCTTGGCGAGAATGTTGCGCACATGCGTCGCCACGGTGTTGAGACTGATCTCCAGCACCATGGCAATATCGGCATTGCTCCGCCCGATGGCGATCAAGCCCAGAACCTCGATTTCGCGCGATGTCAGTTCGTCTTCAGAGCAGGCAGCCGCCCGCTTTTGGGCAAGCTGCGCCAGCCGCGCCGCTGCGCGTGCTTCCAGTGCGCGCATACCAAGGGCGCGAGCATCCTCCAGGCTCAGTCGAAGCAATTCAGTTGCACGCTCCCTGTCACCGGGGGCGCCGCGTACCAGCAGCGCGGTGGCGTAATCATGCCGAGTGTGCGCGAGCGGGACGCGCGCTTCTATCGCCAGGTTCATCGTCAACGCTTTCTCGAAGTGCCCGATCGCGTCCGTCCAGTGTGACATGGTCGCTGACAATAATGCGAGATAGCGGTCGGCCGATCCGCAGCAGACCAAGCCACCACCAAGCACAAGATTGCGGCCGGTCAAGGGCTGCAACATCCGATACAGCGTCTCCGCCCTCGCCGCATCGCCAAGCACAGCGCAGACTTCGCTTAGATAGGCAATGCAATAATGCCACCGTCCGTCGCGGACGATGCCAGCGAAGTCGTCGGCTGCCAGCCGGTCAAACGCGACACGAGCCTCATTGAGCTGCCCAATCTCCGCATAGAGCAGCGCCAGTCCGGGCAGCCAGATCGTGGTAGCGGGCTGCTGATGAAGAAACGAGGACAGTACCGGTTGCAGCTCGCGTAGCCGTCCCTGCTCACGACGCAGAGTGAAGATCATGACGCTCAATTGATCTTCGAGCACTAGAATGTTGCGCTGCAAACTCATCGCCTGCGTTATGCGTCGTTCTGCCTCGGCCAGATCCCCGCGCATCAATGCCATCATGGTATAATAGCCGAACATGGCGTGCGAATACTGCCTCAGGCCGAGTCGCGCGTCGATGCTGGTCAGTGCCTCAAGATCGGCTTCAGCGGCACGGATGTCCCCAAATTCAAGATACAGGGAGAGCCGCCAGCCATAAGCGATAGAAACGATCTCCATGTTGCCGGCCTGCTCGGCAGCGCTGAGCATCTCTGTCGCGTAGCTGATGAGTTCTTCTGTGTGGTCGGTCGTCCAGGTGATGTCGAACATATGGGTGAGGCTTGTCGCCAGCGAGGCGGGATCACCAAGCTGGCGCGCCATGGCAATTGCCCGCGCGCCCTGCGCGTGTGCCTCCGCAATGGCGCCCGCATATACAAGCGCCCTCGCAAGAGCACCTGCGACCTGGGCCTGCAGCATCGCGTTGGTTTCGGGAAGCTGACGTAGCGCCCGCTCCAGCAGAAATGTCGGTGGCACCGCGGGCTGACGGCGTCCGCGCCACGCGACCTGCTCATAGGCCAGAGCAGCGCGTGCGGACAGTTCTGCCTCGCCCAGTGCCGTCGCGACCTCGGCAGCATCAAGCAAAATCTCCAGCGCGCGCGGATACTCATTGGCCTTTCGCAGCGCCTCGCCGAGTGACAGCAACAAGCGACAACGCGCCGGCTCGTCCGGTTCGCCCTGCTCGAGATGCTCGAGTGCGGCTTGGAAGAACTGCACCGCATCCTCGAAGGCCAGCAAGGCTTCCGCACGCTGGCCGGCACGAGTTGCATAGTCGATCGCGTGCTTGATGTCGCCGGCAGCATGGAAGTGGCGCGCAAGCTCCGGCAGAAAAGCATCGACTTCACTGCGACGCAGCTTCTCGATCGCTCTGCCGACTGCGCGGTGCAGGCTGCGGCGCCGCGCCGTACGCAGTTCGTCGTACAAAGTCATCCGGATCAGGTTGTGCGTGAACTGGTAACGGCCGTTGGCTGACTCCTCGATGACATGCGCGGCCAGGGCTTCGTCCAGAGCTTCAAGCGTGTGATCATCACCGGCACGCTCCGCGGCGTGCAACAGCAGGTCGAGCGCAAACTCCCGGCCGATTACCGAGGCAAGGGCGAGCACGTCATTGCAAGCTGCCGACAGCAAGTTCAGGCGCCGCCCGATCACCTCCTTCACTCCTTCGGGGATCCGGATCGTCGCCGGCAGTGTCGTGGACGATGGACCAAGCAACCCTCGCTCTTGAAGAAATCGCACGATCTCGCGCAAGAAGAGCGGATTTCCCTCGGTCTGGCTGTGAAGGGATGAGGCGAGTGGTGCCGACGGGTCTGTCCCCGTCGCCGCGGCAATGAAACGGTGCACTTCTCCAGCGTTCAGTCCGGTCAGGAGGACGCGCGTCACGTGGGGAACCCGCGCCATTCCGCCGAGAGCATCGGACAGCGGGTGCTGGCGCGAAAGTTCGTTTGCGCGGTAGGTGCCGACGACGAGCAGTCGACTGTCGGCAATCTCTGGTGCGAGGAACTCCAGCAGGCGAAGCGACGGTGCATCCGCCCAGTGCAGATCGTCCAGCACCAGCAGAACAGTCCGGCTGAGACTCAGACCGGCGATGAAGCGGTGGATCGAGTTCGAACATCCGGAACCGCGCCTGGGCTGGATCCTCTAGCCGTGCCGACGGTTCCAGCGTGGGCGCGAGATCGCGGATCTCGGGAAGAATGTCCGCCATGTCGCTCGCGGCGGCCCCAACCTCGGCGAGCAGGGCGCGCGGGTCTGCGACGCTCAGGGCCCCCCGAAAGATCTGCACCCAGGGCCAGTATGGCGGGGCGCCGGCCTCCTCATAGCAGCGTCCCCACAGCACCAAGGCGCCGCGTCTGCCGGCGCGGTCCGCCAGCTCCTGCGCGGTGCGGGTCTTACCGATGCCTGGTTCGCCGGCCAGCATGATGATCCGGCCGTGCCCGGCGATTGCCTCATCCAGTGCAGCGTACAGAGTCTCCAGTTCGTGCTCTCGTCCGACGAAGCCGCCGGCGGGCGCGACCATGGCGGATCCCCCTGGCACCCAGGTTGGACCGAAGGCAAGCGGTTAGCAAGCTCCCTTTACCGCCGGAGTAGCTGGGGGACAATTCGTCATTGCTCCCGGCGAGATTGCGCCCGATACTATATAGATGTAAGCGTCGGAGCTGGCCATGCCCCTATTTCTCATCGAACGAGCATTTGCCAAGGCGGTGGAGAACGATCCGGAGAGTCTGGCCACCATTCAGCAGGTCAACGACGAGTTCGGCATCCAGTGGCTGTTTTCGTTTCTGAGTGCCGATAAGCGGAAGACCTACTGCCTGTACGAGGCGCCCAGTGCCGCGGAGATCCGCGCGGCGGCGGAGCGGCTTGGGGTGCCGGCCGACACTATCGTTGAGGTGGACAGTATCGGTCCGCAGGCGGCTTTGGTGGAAGCGGCCCGCGCGTGATCGTAGATCGTTCTGGCACCCCAATAGGTCCAGCAATGTGATCTCCACCTCGCCGGAATCGAGCCGCCGCCTGGGCTGGCGGCCCGGTTCCCGTCATGGCGGCCCCGGGCGTTCGCGGGATGGGATGTCTTTCTGAACGCTGCTCCACCGCCCCGCGTTGTGCAGCGGTGGGTCGCGACCTTGAACCACCTCGGGGCTTCGGGTTGATCGCCGTCACTAGTTTGTGGAGATGCGGGGTCCGCAATCGCGACCCGTGGACTCAGAGCAGACCAGCCGCTTTCGGCCAGCAGCTGCCTCGAGCCGAACGTCTGATTTCAATGCCTCTCGACCCGAAAGCGGACCGGCAAAAATCCACCCAACGCGGATATCCGCGGCACGGCCGTTGCAACCGTGGGTTGGATCCATAACAGGCGCTAGGGCGGACGCTCTCGCGAGCGGGAATGGACAGGGTGCCCGGCCGGAGTCATCTCTTGCGCAGCCGAATGGACCAGAAGAGGCCAGAGGTCAGATGAAACGCTCCGTCATTGCGACCGCACTGCTCGGCGTCGGCCTGCTGGCCGGCTGTGCCGTACCGGCGACACCTCCCCCGCCAGTCCCGCCACCCCCACCCCAGGCAGAGGTCATTCCCAACCCGCCGGTGACCGATGTGCCACTGATCTGGCAGCCCGGGCATTGGAACTGGACGGGTACCGGCTATGCCTGGCAACCAGGCGCCTTCGTGCCGCGAGGGACCCATAGCAACATGTTCATGCCGGGTTTCTGGCAGCAGACGCCCTCGGGATGGAGCTGGGTCCCCGCGCACTGGATGTAGCGGATGCCCCCTCCCTTGCGGCGCTGGGGGGCCTGTGGTTAGTGCCGGCCAGTAGCAGGGGTTGGCTATAGATGGCGTCCACGTTCGACACGGTTGCCGGGATCATTTCCGACACCTGCGACATCCCGCGCGAGAAGATCGCCCCCAACAGTCATGCGATCAATGACCTCGGCATCGACAGTCTCGATTTCCTCGACGTGGCGTTCGCGATCGACAAGGCGTTCGGCATCAAGATGCCGCTCGAGCAATGGACGCAGGACGTGAACGAGGGGAAGGTCTCCTCTGACCACTACTTCGTGATGAAAGACCTCTGCGAGAACATCGACACGCTGGTAGCCGGCAAGGCTGCCTGATCCGGCCCGTATGCGGCTTGAATATTTCCAGATGGTTGACCGGGTCGATCTGGTCGATCCCGCAGCGGGGCTGGTGCGCGCTGATTGCAAGGTGCCGGACGCCAGCCCGGTGTTCGAAGGACATTTTCCGGACTATCCCCTTCTGCCAGGCGTGCTGATGATCGAGACGATGGCGCAGACGGGCGGCTGGTTGTTGCTCGCCATGCAACGGTTCGCGCGCATGCCGTTCCTCGCCCAGGTGCGCGAGGCGAAGCTGCGCGCCTTCGTCCAGCCGGGGCAGACCCTGGCGGCGGAGGCACGGCTAGTGCACGACGGATCGGGCTATGCGGTCATGGCCGGCCGGCTCAGTTCGGCTGGGAAGGCGGTGGCGGAGGCCGAGCTGACCTATCGAGTCGTGCCGTTCCCCCACGAGGCGTTGCGGGCGCGTATGCTGGAAGCGGCGCGCCGAGTCGGCGTCCCGCAGGAGTTCTTCGATGGCGCGTGAGCGCGACGCGCTGATCACCGGGATCGGGCTGGTGTCGTGCCTAGGCGAAGGGCTCGATGCCCATCGCCGCTCGCTCCGGCAATTCACCCCGGTGGTCGATGAGACGAGCTTCGCCCCGTTCCCGGTTCATCCGCTTGCGGCCGTCGAGTTCGACCGTCAGATCCCCAAGCGGGGCGATCAGCGCCAGATGGAGCCATGGCAGCGGATCGGCACCTATGCCGCCGGGCTCGCTTTGGAATCAGCCGGTGTGAAGGGTGACGCGGCGCTGCTGTCTCGTATGGAGATGATCGTCGCCGCCGGCGGCGGCGAGCGCGATCCGGCGGTGGATGAGGCGATCCTCTCGGCGCTTCCGTCTGCACCCGACCCGGACGCCTTTCTCAACGAACGGCTCATGAGCGAGCTGCGCCCGACACTGTTCCTCGCCCAGCTTTCGAACCTGCTGGCAGGGAACATCTCGATCGTGCACGGAGTGGTTGGGTCCTCGCGCACCTTCATGGGCGAGGAATCGGCCGGCTCTGACGCGGTGCGCATCGCGTGCGCGAGGATTGCCGCGGGACAGGGGGACTTGTTCCTGGTCGGCGGTTCTAACAACGCGCAACGACCGGAGATCCTGCTCCACTGCGAGATGGGCCGGACGCTGTGGAAAGGGCCCTACGCCCCGGTTTGGGCGAGGCAGGCGGAAGGAGGTGGGATGGCGCTGGGCTCCCTCGGTTGCTTTCTGGTGATCGAGAGTCGGACGCATGCCGAGTCGCGCGGCGCGACCACCCTCGCCTGCATCTCGGCGATCGGCACGGATCGGTGCCGCCGGCGCCCCGGTGAGGCGACGGCCAATGCTGCGCGCCAGCTCCAGGCGATGCGTGGGCTGATCGATCTCCGTGCGATGGCAGTGGTGAGTGCAACGTCCGGTGCCGCGCCCGCCATCGTGGAGGAGCGAGCATTTCTTGCTGGGATAGGCGTGCCTGTGCGGGCTGCGGCAACCGCGCTCGGCCACTCCTTCGAGCCGTCTTTTCCGGCTGCGGTGGCGCTGGCGGCGATGGCGGTCGCGGATGGCAGCCTGTTCCCGCCGCTGGAGTCGGCTGAAGCGCCCTTGGATGCGCCGTTGCGCCAAGCGCTGATAACAGGCTGGGGGCATTGGCGCGGCGAGGCGCTCGCCCTGGTGACTGAGGTATAGCGCATGGCAGCGGAGCTGGATCGCGCCGGCCGGCCGGTGATTGTCGTCACCGGGCTCGGGATGTTGACCTCGCTCGGCCAGGGCGTGGCGGAGAACTGGCAGCGGCTGATCGCGGGCGAGTCCGGCATTCGGCGCATCAGCCGCTTTCCGCTTGCGGGGCTGCGGACAACGATTGCTGGAACAGTGGACTACCTGTCGCTAGCCGACCCATCTTCGGCAGCGCTTACCGAGACGATGGCGGCGCTGGCCGCGGAGGAGGCGATCGGGGCCTCAGGCATTGCGGAGGACGATTTTCCGGGACCGCTCTTCCTGGCACTCGCGCCGGTCGAGATGGAGTGGCCGCAGCGCCGAGCGATCGCCGCCGCATCCGGCGCGGCGCCGGTGACCTATGCAGACCTCTTGCGCGCCGCCTCCAGCGGCGATTTCGGCGGGTACTACAGGCGTTTCCTGTTCCGTTCCGTGGCGGAGACGCTGGCCGAGCGGTTCGGCACCAAAGGCTCGCCGATCGAGACTTCGACAGCATGTGCATCCGGCGCGACGGCGCTCCAGCTCGGGCTCGAGGCGATCCGCCGCGGCGAGACCGGGGCGGCGCTCTGCATCGGCACCGATGGTTCGGTGAACCCCGAGGCGCTGATCCGCTTTTCTCTGCTGTCCGCGCTATCGAGCCGCAACGACCCTCCCGCCGGGGCGGCGCGGCCGTTCAGCAAGGACCGCGACGGCTTTGTGATGGCCGAGGGCGCGGCAGCGCTGGTTTTGGAGAGCCTCACCCATGCACGAGCACGCGGCGCGGAGATCCTCGGCGTGCTCGAAGGCTGCGGCGAGAGGGCCGATTCGTTTCATCGGACCCGATCGTCCCCCGACGGCAAGCCGATCATCGCCTGCATGGCCGAAGCAATTGCCGATGCCGGACTGCAACCGGATGACATCGGCTATATCAACGCACACGGCACCGGTACACCGGAAAACGACAAGATGGAGTGGCTCGGGGTATCGACGGTGTTTGGCACGCGCGCCTCGTCGCTACCTATTTCTTCCAACAAGTCGATGATCGGTCACACATTGTCGGCGGCGGGTGCGATCGAGGCGGCGTTCACCGTGCTGACTCTGCGCGAGGGGATTTTGCCGCCGACGATCAACTATGAAACGCCGGATCCCGCCCTGCCGGTCGATTGCGTGCCGAATGTCGCGCGGCCGGCGCGCGTAGCGCATGCGCTCTCCAACTCGTTTGGGTTCGGCGGGCAGAACGTCAGTCTGGTGTTCGGAGCGCCACCGGCCTGATGCGCGCACTCCAACTCCTCGGTGATCGCGACATCGTCCTGCGCGACATCGACCCACCGCTCGCACCGGCGGCAGGCGAGGCGCAGCTTCGCATCCGCCAGATCTCGCTGAACCACATCGACGTGTGGGGCTATCGTGGGATGGCGTTCGCCAAACGGCTGTTCCCGCTGGCGGTGGGTGCCGAGGCAGTCGGCGAGGTCGTAGCACTCGGCGACGCCGTAACCGGTTTCGCGCCGGGTGACCGCGTCGTGCCCTACGCGGCGATCGTCTGCGGCACGTGCCGCTTGTGCCGGGCGGCGCAGGAGAACCTGTGCGAAAACCCCTCCGGCGTGCGTGGCTTCCACATCGATGGTTTCGCCCAGGAGCGCGTCAATCACCCGGCGCGCCTGATGGTCAAGGTGCCCGATGCCGTTTCGACCGAGGATGCCGCCTGCGTCGCCGTGGCGTATTCCACCGTCGAGCACATGCTGTTCGACAACGCACGGCTCGAACCCGGAGAGTGGATCCTGGTGCACGCCGGAGGATCCGGGATCGGCAGCATCGCCATACGCATCGCCAAATCGCTCGGTTGCACGGTGATCACCACAGTCGGCAGCGAGGCGAAAGCCGCCAAGGCACGGGCGCTCGGCACCGACCACGTGATCAACTATCGCGAGGATCGCTTCGAAGGCGTGGTGCGCAAGCTCACTGCCAAACGCGGCGTCGATGTCGTGTTCGAGCATGTCGGTGCCGACACATGGAACGGCTCGCTGTTGTCGCTGCGGCGCGGCGGGCGCCTGGTCACGTGCGGGGCGACGTCCGGTCCATCCGCCAGCCTGAACCTGATGCAGCTCTTTCAGCAGCAGTATCGGATCATCGGTTCGTTCGGCGCACCACTGAGCGCGTTGTCGCGGGCACTGGCCCGTATTGCGGCCGGTGTGAGCCCGGTGATCGACACGGTGTACGATCTCGACGCGTTCCGCACCGGGCTGGATCGGCTGGAGGGGCGAGACGTGTTCGGCAAGATTCTCGTCACCATCTGACGCCGATGCCGGCACGGCTGAGCGATCGGCTGCTCGGCGGCCTGACATCCCTGGGCTTGCGTGGTCTGGCGAGCATCGACCCGGACCGGGCGTCCGATGTCTGCGGCGCGGCTGCGCGCAGGCTGGGGCCGATGCTGCCGGCCCATCGCATCGGTCGGGCTAATCTGCGCGCCGCCTATCCCGATAAAGACCCGGCATGGATCGAAGTCGACCCTGCGGGGTGCGTGGGAGAATCTGGGGCGAGTGGCCGGCGAATACGTACATCTCGGCCGGCTGTGGGATTACGATCCGGCGCATCCCAACAGTGGGCGCATCGTCACCGACGACGCGGCGCTGTTCCTGGAGATGCTGAACGACGGCAAGCCGGCGCTCTGCTTCACCGCCCATCTCGGCAACTGGGAGTTGTCGGCAGTGATGGCGACGGTGGACGGAATGCCGTCGGCGGTGGTGTATCGGATGCCTAACAACCCCGCCGTGGCCGCCGAGATCGCCCGCATTCGCGCGCCGCTGATGGGCCGGTTGATCCGCACCCGACCCGAGGCGGCGCTGGAGATGGCCGCAGCACTCGATCGCGGCGAGCACCTTGGCATGCTGGTCGATCAGCATTTCTCCCGCGGCGTCGATGTGACGTTTTTCGGCCGGCGCTGCAAGGCGAACCCGACCATTGCCCGGCTCGCCCGCCAGTTCGAATGCCCGGTGGTCGGCGTCCGGGTGATCCGTTTGCCCCGCGGACGGTTCCGGCTGAGCGGGGTCGGACCGCTCGCGATGCCGCGAGACGCGAGCGGGCACGTCGATGTGATCGCGGCGACCCAGATGATCACCGGCATTGTGGAAGGCTGGATCCGCGATCATCCGGAGCAATGGCTCTGGTTCCATCGCCGCTGGCGGTGAAGTCGGCGTTCAACTTCGGGCGAGCCCTGGGCGACCACGGGATGAGGCTCGTTATTGCCGTGACTAGCTACTGGTTCTCACCCATCCCGGCAAAAGGAGCCCGGCGTCATGCGATCCCAGTTTTTGGCGTTCACCGCTCTGGCGGTGATCGCGGCGGCCCCCGCCTTTGCGCAGACCAGCTACTCCACGGGGACCGCACCGCCCCCGCGGGTCGTGGTCACCGGTCCGGGGAAGGTGGTAACCGGTCTGCCCGATCTGCCGAGCGTAGAGCCACTGTCGCGCAGCGCGAGCAACATCAATTCCTACGACACCCACTCGGTCATCGCACCGGCTCTGCCGCAACCGCCGGTTGGACCGAACGCCGGCCCGTCGGCTTATCTGCAGGCGGCGCAGTCCGCGCTCGCCGCCAATCGGACCGGCGAGGCGCAAGAAGCGCTGGAGGACGCCGAGACCGCGTTGCTCGACAGGTCGGTGCCTCAAGGCGCGGTCAACGAGCCTGACCAGAGCCCCGCAGTGCACAACGTGAACGCGGCCCTGCAGGCGCTGGCCGCACACGATAACGGCCGGGCAATGGCACTGATCCAGCAGACCATCCCGATGACCGACCAAATGACAGCGGCCGGTGGGCCGGCGATGCCGCCGACGCAATAGCGGACACAATCAACAAGAAGGACGCGCGCGAACGCGAAACCACCTCTCCCGCTTGCGGGGGAGGTCGGTTCGCGAAGCGAACCGGGTGAGGGTGTGGCGGGCCAGGCCCTCCCCACACTTCGCGTGGCGACCCTGGATCAAGTCCAGGGCAGGCTTTCCCCCGCAATCGGGAGAGGGACGGGTTGCGCGGCTATTCCAGCGCCGGGCGGGCTGTTAAGTTGCCCGCCAGCACAACCACGCGCTGGAGGAAACCGTTGGCGACAATCAAGTTCCCCGTGGAAGCGTCCCACATCATGATGTTCGCCCGCGCCGTCGGCGACACCAACCCCGTCTATCACGACCCAGCCGCCGCACAGCGGACCGAGGTGGGCGGCATTATCGCGCCGCCCACCTTCCCCCAGGCGGTCGCACAGTTCGACCCCGACTACCACCTGCGGCCGAAGGCGGGTGAACCGTGGTTCGGCTCCGGCAAGACGCCGTCCGGCGTGGAGAAGCCGAAGTCCACCGGCGGACTGCATGCCGAGCAGCATTTCGAATATCATCGCCCTCTGCGCCCGGGCGACGTGCTGACGGTGGAGACCAAGGAAGGAAAGACCTGGGAGCGCGATAGCAAGCGCGCGGGGAAGCTCACGTTCCGCGAGCGCATCACCGAGTATCGCGACCAGACCGGCGAGCTGGTCGTCACTGCACGCAGCGTTGGTGTCACCACGGAACGGCCCGTGGATCAGGGCTGAAGGGGGCGGCGATGGCTTTGAAAGCAAGTCAGCTCAGGGTCGGCGACACCCACACCGAGCGTGTGGTGGACAATCTTTCACGGACGCAGATCGTGCAGTACGCGGGGGCGTCGGGTGATTACAACCCGATCCACACTGATGAAGAGTACACCACGAAAGTCGCCGGCTATCCGAGCGTGTTCGCGCATGGGATGCTGACCATGGGCCTGACCGGCAAGATGCTGACGAACTATGTAGGCGACGGCAGGTTGACCAAGTTCGGCGTGCGCTTCACCAACCAGGTCTGGCCCGGCGACACGCTGGATGCGAAGGCGACGGTGACGGCGATCAAGGACGGGCTCGTCGAGCTCGAAGTGGTGACCACGAACCAGGACGGGAAGGAAGTCGTCCGCGGCTACGCGGAGGCGCGTATCGACGCCTGATACACGGCTGCGCGTCATGCCGCTGCCGTTCGGATCACCGGCCACGCAAACGGCGCAGACGCGCCTGTAGCTCGGCGTCGGGCAGCCATACCGCACTATCGTCCTCCCAGATCATCAGGGCCGCGCGAAGCGCCGCAGACGTCGCTGTGCGGTGCGCGTGCATCTCATCGACGGCCCACAACACACCATGCACTTCAACTCCGCGCGCCTCGGCAAGTGCGCGGAGCCGGCGATCGCCGGTCAACAGAATGCTGTCTGGCGTTTCCATCGCAACCATGAAGGCGGCGCAGTCGTACAGACGCAGCGCCGGATGTTCGTACGCCAGCTCGACAGCACGGTTAATGAGGCTTCCCGGAACCGCAACAACTCGCAGCCCTTGGCGGCGCATGGTTCGCTTCTCCGCCGGTGGGAGGCTGAGAAACTCATCCTCGAAGAGAAGGTCGGGCACCTGCACCTCGTACGGGAGGCGCAGCAGCGCTTCGATCAGAGACCCCTTGCGCAGATCAATGAGCGCACTCGTGTCACTTATGATGATTCGCATGCGGCGGCGCCGGCCCCTTCAGCTCGGCCTCCACCGCACCGATCAATTCACGCAGCAGGTCGGCTGCCTTCGGAAGGGTGATCAGTTTCTCGGCCAGCGCGCGCAGGCAGAGGCGCCGCAATCGCCGCGGTGACTCCTGTTCGCCGCGACGATCCGCCGGCTCCAGCTCTTCCGGCTCCTGCGATCGCCAGTTGCGGGCGACGCTCTGAAAGGCATAGGTCAGGGTGCCTTGATCGATGACGCCAAGCTCGCGCAGCCGTAACAACAGCGCGGCTCCGCTAACGCCGTAGAGCCGCTTCATGTCGATCAGCTCGCGATAGCTGATCGCATTCCGGCGCTGGCCGAGCTCATGCTCCACGTGCTCCCGCGGCATCAGGAATGCCTCGGCAAAGCGGGTCATCACCAGTTCCTCTGCCTTCGGCGAATGGCCGGTGGGATTGATCAGCCGGTGGGCCAACTCATGGGCTAGGGTCAGCCGGCGGCGTTCAAGCGAGTGGCGCCGGTTGGCAACGATCACCGGGACCAGGGACCCGTCGCGCGGACGCTTGACCAGACAGGTGACACCGGAAACCGAGCTTGGCAGGTCTTCGAGCAGGACCTTTAGCCCCTTCTCTTCCAGGAGCTCGGTCATGTCGGGGATGGGGTCCGAACCGAGCTGCCACGCGCGGCGCACGTCACCCGCAAACGCCTCGGCCGCGTCCACGTCACCAAGACAGTGCAGCTCGGGGAACGGTCGTGCCCAATCGGCGCTGTCGAGCTCGAGAATTCGTTCGAGTTGCAGATACCGCTCGACCCATTCCAGGACCGCGGCCTCGACCCGGGCACGATCGCGGGCCGAGGTGTCTGCCTTGGTTCGGAAGTCCACCTCCCCCAGCTCGGCCCGCTCGACGGCCAGCAAGTAGGGAACCGGGACCGAGAGGACCCGGCTGAGGGCGAGCAGCACGTCTGAGCTTGGGGTCATCGCCCCGTGTTCGTACTTGCTCAGCGCCTGGGCGGTGACTTTGCGGGAGACCGCGCGTTCCAGCTCACGGAGGGAGAGCCCTGCCCGTTTGCGGGCGATGCGCAGGCGCTCGCCCCGCATACCGTGCTTCCCCGCGTTGGTTGACGATTGTTCGTTCACCCATGTAATGTAAACCAACTATTGGGGTGGATCAAGGGCCGAGGTCCGGGGCTAGTCAGTAAGGTTGCAAGGTAGGAAGGCTATGGACGCGGCGCTTCCGCGAGGGCTGCCAAACCTTCCGCGCCACGGGGATCACCACCTATCTTGAAGAAGGCGGGTCACTGGAAAACGCGCAGGCGATGATAGCTTGACGTATCGCCCTCCTGGGCAGCGGCCATCACGGCATCCCACGCGCGGTTATCCGCGCCGCGGGCACTCAGCCGCTGCACCGCGGCGCGGAATTCCCAGGGCTGCGACGCCGCCGCCAGAATCCGCAAGTTCCGCTCCTTTCCCCCGGATGCAAGGAGTTCGGGCAGGGCGTCGACTTGGTTACATCAGGCGCGGGAATATCGAAATTGCCGCGCGCCGATGGCATACCGCGCCTCTCGGCCTCTCGCTTCTGTCCAGCGCCGATACCCCGGCATTTGCGCAGGAGCGCCGGCAAAGTGTGCCTTTGCACCGCTGCGGCCCAAGGCCTGGTCAGACCCGCGGCCAAGCCCAGTGGCCGCGAAGCTGTGCAAAACGGCCACGCCTGTACAGAAGGCGCATTCTGTCAAAAGTCCGAGCCCACAAGGCCCGAAATTCGACATTTCTCGGGCCTCAGTCAACTACAACAGACCGGCGAAAAGGACCCGGCCTAACGATACACGCAGTACGGATAGGCATACGTGGGATACGGGCATTCGTATGCATAGCCCGGGAGGAATCCATAGCCATAGGCAAAGCCGTGATCAAAGCGATCACCGTGATGAAAGCCGTGGCCCTCGCCGTGAAAGCCACCGCCATGAAAGCCGCCGCCGTGAAAGCCGCCGCCACGAACAAGTAGCATCTCTTCAGAACCGTCTGCCGTTACTGCGGCAACGGCAGCCACGGGCCCGGTCATCACTGCGGCCGTGATCGCGACAGCGCCAGCCAGAATTGGAAAAACTTGCATGACAACCTCCTGTCATGCGGTGATGTCGGCGACGGTCGGACGCGGACAATGAGCGCGCAGCCTACGTCTGACCTGCGGGAATAACCGGACTTGGTTTTCGTCCACGCCCGTCGTGGTAGGCTCGCGCCTGGTGATCACCTTGCCGTTCCAGTGTCTTGCGCTGCGCGTCCCGTGATGGCGCGTGGACAGGAGAAGCTTCTGTACAGGCTTGGCCGTTTTGCACAGCTTCGTGGCCACTGGGCCTACAAGCAGGAGAGCATGCAGAAGTGTGGGGCGCCTGGGACTGGCGGAGGGCCGCGGTAATCTACCCGGATGAAAGCGCCGGCCGGAGCAGGCCTTGCCTGAAATAACCGCGCCGAACGCCGGCGCGATCATGCAGCTCAGGGTCTTGCTTCAACGGGTCAGCCCAATGGTGTGGCGGCTGCAAGTGCCGGCCTAATGCAGCCTACGTGAGTTGCATTGCGTCATTCAGGTTGCGATGGGCTGGGAGGGCATCCACCTGTATCAGTTTCATCTGCACGCCGTGCGATACGGCTCTTTGGAATTGGCAGCACGCTCCCCCGATGTGACGTTGGCGGCCCTCCGCCTGCGCAGGGGAGCGCCCGCGAGCGACGGATCGCTTTGCGGATAACAACCCTGCCCGATGCGTCCACTCCACGGATCTGAAAAACGTTCTTCGCCAGATCAAGGCCAATGGTGCTAATTTCCATGACGGGTAGCTCCCTCGCTCGTGCGACGCTTCGATAACGTCCACACCCTGACACTCAGATGCCGTGAGCGGGAGCCATCCACACCATCTGCTTTGGATGAACAGCGACAGTCGGCTGAGCGGCCGAAACGGGCGCAAACTGGCCGAGAACGGAGCGGCCGCTGTGGAACGCACGAGTGGCTTGCTAGGCGATCCCGGAACCGGACATCCGACACTGATCGGCGCCAACGTCTCTGTGCCTGTCTCTGCCCTTCGGCAGCCTATGAGTATCGGCCGGTTAGGCGGTCTCATGACGTTCCGAGCAGCCAGGTGAAGGCGCGGCGCACAAACGCCGCGCCATCCCCAGTTGGCAGATCCCCATGGGCAATCAGCACCCGTTCGATCGGCCAAACGAGAATCTGGTCGAGTGCGGCACACGCCGCGCGACGGTCGAGGAAATTCGCGCGCCAATCACGCGGCGTGCCAGGATTGGGGGCGACAATCCCGCCGAGCCGACAAACAACGCCACGCCACCCCGTGAACCAGTCGCGCGGAAAATTCTGGATCAAATCGGCGAAGAGGACCGTACGGCTCATCCGGAGGAAGAACACGACCTCGGTTAAGGCGAAGCTTCCGCGCAGCACGACTTGGTCGATGTCAGCCGCCCATTCGGGCTCGGGAGCAACGCCAAGCTCGGCATCGAACGTGAGGTCTTTGCGCTTGCGCCGCAGCCGCGGCGAGGCGTAGAGGCGAGCCGCTGGATAGGCGGACTTCCACTCCCCAAGAAAAAGGTGATGCAGCGCATTGGGCGAGACAAGGTGGCCTATCGGGCCGAGCATGTGGACCGAATTGCGAAGCGAGTCCGATAGCGCGACGGGCGACCAAACGAACAGGCTCCCGTCAGATAGCCGGATCACCGCCATCCGCGTTGGATAGGGGAAGCCATAAAACGACGCCACCGGACCGTCAGCTATCCAGATCTCGGGTCCGAATTGCAGCAGCTCACTCATACAACCATCGCCGCATTGATCGCGAAATTCGCTCACTTCAGAGCAGTCGCTCAAGACACCGTCTCCAATGCCAACGTACGATCTCAGCAGGCGGCTGTTCCCAGAAGCAGACATCGGGGCGACCGCCTACGGGATCATTGCGTCTCCGTTCTGTCGACGAGCCGGTGTCCATGGGCCTTAGGCTGCTGCGTAGCCCAGTCGTGCAGCCTCAATTCTAGCAATGTCGATCCGGCGCATGGTCATCATGGCGTCCATCGCCCGCTTCGCGGCGGCGTGATCCGGATCCTTCAGCGCGGCAATCAAGGCTCGCGGCACGATCTGCCACGAAAAGCCCCAGCGGTCCTTGCACCAGCTGCACTCGCCTTCGCTGCCGCCATTCTCGATGATCGCATTCCAGTAGCGGTCGGTCTCTGCCTGATCGTCGGTCATCACCTGGAAGCTCACCGCCCCGTTCGGCGTGAACGCAGGCCCACCATTCAGACCGACAAAGGCTTGGCCGAGTACGGCGAACTCTACGGTCAGCTCGCTACCCTGTTCACCGCCAGGGTAATCGGATGGAGATTGAAGCGCTTGCCCGACATGGCTGTCAGGAAAAGTGGCTGCGTAGAATTCCGCTGCTTTCCGCGCCTCGCCATGCTCGAACCACAAACAGGTGACGATTTTTCCAGGCATCAAACTTCCCTCACCAGCCTTGACGACATACCTGGGTATAAACGTGCTTGATGCGTGTCGATAAAGCCCCGCTTCAAGATCAGGTGATTTGTTCGCGACAGCTGCCGCTGCCTGCAAGTGCAGCGGGCGGCACGCACTTGGCACGACATTCGACGAGCTCCTGAGGCCGATAGGGCTCACCAACCAGTGAATTTCCCTGTAGATAGCGCTGAACCGCCAGACCAGGCCATAAGCCGAATGTCCGGTTCCAGCGTATGTCGGCCGGGAAGCAGACCGGCAAAAAACCCATCTTCGCCGGCAAGACGATTTGCGGTTGTGTCTGCTTCTGGGGCGCCGCCCAAGGCGACTGGATGACCGGGATGGTGAAGGTTTTCGGACGCCGGCCATCTCCGGTCGCGCGTCTGGGCACGGGGCCGGCGTACGAAAACCGCCCATGCACGAACCCGCGGGGCTGCGACGATGGTCTATGGGGATTTCGAGTTTTGCTCGGTTGTGGTGACGGCGGAACCGGCTGGGCGCTGGAACCGGCGAGAGCTTGGTAAGTGAGATTTTCCGCCGGGCGAGGCTAGAATTGGGATCTGGCGGCGGCTGATATTCAGCACGTTTGCGCTGATCTTGGTGAAGGGCGTGCCTGGGGGCATTCGTCGTAACAGTGGTGTTGCGGCGTGAGGTGAGCGCAAGCCGTGCCGGGTCACGACGAAGTGCTCCCGGTTGGTGCGGGCGCGTGAGGTGGCGCGCGGGGTTGCCTCCATCGCCCGAAGGTCTCGACGATGGTCATGCGCCCGCCACAGCAGGGACAGGGCGGCAGCCAATCGAGTGGTTCTGGCACTTCGACGGGCTCCGGCGGCGGTGCCACGGCAAGCAGTTCGCGGGCACGCATGATATTGGCCTTGCGTGCGGAACTGGCGAGCAAGCCGTAATGGCGGATGCGGTGGAAGCCATGTGGCAGGACATGGAGCAGGAAGCGGCGGATGAACTCGTGCGGCGCGAGCGTCATGACGCGCTGCCGCTCGGGACCATCGCGGCGGTAGTCCTTGTAGCGGAAGGTGACGCCGGTCTCGTCGAACGCAATCAGGCGCTGGTTGGAGATGGCGACCCGGTGGGTATAGCGCGAGAGATAGGCGAGCACGGCCTCGGGGCCGGCGAACGGTGGCTTGGCATAGACCACGAACCGCTTCTTCCTGACCGCGGCGAGGTGACGCAGGAAAAGGCGGTGGTCGGCGAGACCGGCCTGCGCGCCGAAGAAGGCGAGTCGCCCCGCCTTATGGAGCTCGATCAGCCGGGTGAGGAACAAGCGGCGAAAGAGCGAGCCCAGCACCCGCACCGGCAGCAGGAAGGCCGGACGCGAAGAGATCCAGCGCTGTCCGTCGAGCGAGATGCCGCCGCCCGGCACGATCATGTGGATATGGGGATGGTGCGTCATCGCCGATCCCCAGGTGTGGAGCACGGCGGTGATGCCGATGCTGGCGCCGAGGTGCTTAGGGTCGGCCGCGATCGTCATCATCGTCTCCGACGCCGCACGGAACAGCAGATCGTAGACGATCGCCTTGTTCTGCACGGCGATGTCTGCAAGCTCGGTGGGAAGCGTGAAGACGACATGGAAGTAGCCGACCGGCAGCAGGTCGGCTTCGCGCTCGGCCAGCCAGGTGCGCGCAGCGGCGCCCTGACATTTGGGACAGTGTCGATTGCGGCAGCTATTGTAGGCAATGCGCTGATGCCCGCAGTCCTCGCAGGCATCGACGTGACCGCCGAGCGCTGCCGTGCGGCAGTTCTCAATCGCCGACATGACCTTCAGCTGGGTCAGGCTCAGGTGACCGGCCTGGGCGGCACGATAGCCGGCCCCTTCAGCTCGGAAGATATCGGCGACCTCGATCGAGGCGCGCAAGCCGCTTCAGCCGCCGGGATCCTCGCCTTGCATCAACAACGCCAAACGCTCCAGAGGACTGGTCACCGAGCGGATCGTCTTGGTGGCAACGCGCGCATAGAGCGCGGTCGTATCAAGCTTGCTGTGCCCCAGCAGGACCTGGATCACGCGGATATCGACATCCTGTTCCAGGAGATGGGTGGCGAAGCTGTGGCGCAGCGTGTGGGGCGACACCCGCTTCCTGATCGCCGCTGCTTCGGCTGCCTCATGGATCGCGCGGTTGATCTGCCGGGTTGAGATCGGATCGGTGGCACTGCGTCCGGGGAACAGCCAGCCATGAGGCAGCATGACGGAGCGCCGCTTGCCTTCCTTCCACCACAGCCGCAGCAGCGCGAGCAGCTGGGGTGACAGCATGGCGTTGCGGTCCTTACGTCCCTTGCCCTGTTCGACCCTGATCAGCATGCGCGTGCTGTCGATATCATCGACCTTGAGGCTGGCCACTTCCGAAACGCGCAGGCCCGCGCCATAGGCAGTGCCGAGGATGGCCTTGTATTTGATGCCTGGTGCCGCTTCGAGCAGTTGGCCCACTTCCTCGACACTCAGCACCGCTGGCAGTTTGCGCGGATAGCGCGCCAGGACCAGGCGCCGCGACAGGTCTGGCCGGTCGAGCGTTACGGTGAAGAAGAAGCGCAGCGCCGAGACGGAACAGTTGATCGTGGGTGGTTGTACTCCGCTCTCGCGCTGGTGAACCTGAAACCGGCGAATATCCTCAGCCGTTGCCGTATCGGGCGGTTGCCCCAGGAAGGCTGCGAAGCTGCGCACAAAACGAATATACTCGTGCTGCGTATCGGATCGCAGGCCGCGCATCGCCATGTCTTCTATCATGCGCTGCCGCAGCGCACTGACCGGGCGGTCGATAGTTGGAACAGGCATCGGAAGTTCCTCTCATGATGAAGGGAACTCCATGTTCGAGAGGCAACTACGCCTCGCTCAAGACTTCATCGAAAACGCGCATGAGTATTGAGGTCCAGGGGCTCGGCCCCTGGCGGGGTTTGGGGCAGCGCCCCAACCTTACTTGCTTCATCGGTCAATGGTTCGGGTACCGGGTAATAACTCACCCGCAGCACCAATCCCGCGAAGCGGGTTCGTGCATGGGCGCAAAGCGGCTGGCGCCCCACAGCGCTGAACGTCCGCTTCAGGGATCGGCCCATTGGCCGTCCATTGGCTGACATGGGTCGGGAGCGGTCGTCGGATACGGCGGCGGTATAAGACCTGGCAGTAAAGGAAGTGCGACGACACACAACAACACGCCACCCATCAGCCGCACGCAGAACGGCGAAGCCCGTCGACGCGACTGGATTGGGGTAGTCTCGTTCCAAGATGGCGATCTTGCGCAAATACGTCCGGACGGTGGAATGTCCCTCTGCGGGGCGCCTGCCTGGCGCAACTCGCTCCGCTTCGACCTGTTACGGTCTTGGTCTCTTCGATCCGGTTCCTTTGGTTGTCAATGGCACCGATATCGAAATAGGTAAACTCAGTCTCAGGAGTGCTCTCCAGTAGGATGCTCTCCACCGGAAGACCAAAAGCTCACAGCCTTCTCAGGATTGCATCTAGGCCCGGTCGCGTTCGCATCGCGATGACCCGCTGCCTTCTGCAGCAGTTTGCCGACCACCCCCACGCCGGCACGCCCCCGGATAAATTCCCCCACGCCTGAATTTTTTCTTGACATCGCCTGCATTTTATGTTCTTGTTATGTTCATGTTCGACGCCGCCACCGCCCCGATCGCAGCAGTCCAACCCGATCCCCATCGGGCCATGCCGCGTCACATCGGCAAGGTCTTCGGCCTCGTCCGCACGCTCATCACCTACGGCCAGAATCTCGCCGACACGCTGCGCCAGCATGCCGCCGACCCGCATGTCCTCCCCTGCTTCGCCTTCGTCACGTCAATTTTCGGCACCACCGATCTCGCGCTGATCCTCACCCGCGTCACCCGCGGCCTGCTCCGCGCCGCCGCGCTCGAAGCCAAGCTCCGCCGGCGCGCCGCCCGCGGCCCGGACCTGACGCCGACGGCTATCCGCCTGCCCTCCGCCCGCAAGCCGGGTGCCGCCAAACCAGCCACCCGGCCCAATGGGCCGGCCGAGGATCCGTCCCCCGAGGAAATCCTCGCCAAGGACCGCCGCCGCCCGATCGGCGCCGTCCTCGTCGACATCTGCCTCGATCTCGGCATCGTGCTTGGCCAGATGGATCGTGCGACGTGGGACGAACTGCGCCTCGACATCATCCTCTACGGCGGCAGTCTCACCACTCTCCTATTCAAGCGCGAGGGCGATCCAAGGCGCGTAGGGCGGAAAACCCCGGACTTGTTGCGGGGGCATTCCGCCACTCAAGACAGCCCCAGCTTCAGTCCCATTCCCATAACCGGCCCGCCCATCTTTCCCGCATGGCCCGCGCCATCGGCGCAATCCCCCGCTCCCGCCTGCACCGGCCCACCCTAGCGCGTAACCCCTCCTTAGCGCGTGCCCCCTCCCCTTGCGGGCTACCGTTGTCCCACAACCCCGAATTGACTTTCCTGAGTGCTGAGCAGCGGATTTGAGGCGGGTCGAGTCTGCATCAGCGATCTTTCGAGGCTCCCGCCGAACGGGCGGCGGCAGCCGGCTGGCGCCGCCCCTCCGGCAGGCCCCTTTGCAGCCCCCTGCGAAATCAAATTCGCTCCCGACCAACAACCCACCGGAGCCGATTCGCATGAACGACCAGCCGCAGCTTGGTCACTTTGGCAATCGCCGCCTGGCCGCGGTCGGCGACAGCCTGCTGGGGGCGATGCAGAAGCAGCGCACCATGTGCCTCTCGGCATTGGCCGACAGCCGCGGCCAAGCCCGCCAGTTTCAGCGTTTCCTCGACAACGAGGCGGTCAGCATGCACGAGATGCTGGTGCATGCCGCCCGGCAGACCGCCCGGCGCGCCGTCGGGCGGCACGTCCTGGCGATCACCGATACCACGGAGCTGAATTACGCTCCCCACAGCGGCTCCAAGCGCGGCTTTGGCACGGTCGGCAACGGGACCGACATCGGCGTGCTGCTGCACCCGGTGATTGCGGTGGATGCCGAGCAGGGCGGGCTGATCGGGCTGGTCGGTGCCACGGTGATCAACCGCACCGACGGCCCGGTGACGGACCATAAGACACGCCCGGCCGACGAGAAGGAGTCTCGCCGCTGGCTGGCGGCCGCCGAGACCGCCGGCGAGGTGCTGGCGGAGGCGGCGATGATCACTGTGGTCGAGGACCGCGAGGGCGACATCTATGACCAGTTCGCGCGTCGGCCGGACAACGTGCATCTGTTGGTGCGGGCCGCGCAGAACCGCTCGCTCGAGGGCGATGAGAAACTGTTCGCGCGATGCGCCGCCTGGTCAGCAGTAACACAGCACACCATCCAGGTGCCGGCCCGGCATGGCAAGCCGGCGCGGGCCGAGCGGACCGCCGTCGTGGCGGTGCGCTCCGGCGAGGTCACGATCAAGCGGCCACTGCGCGCCGAGCCAGGCCTGGCGCCGACCTTGACCCTGCGGGTGGTGGATGTGCGCGAGATCGCCCCACCGTCGGCGCAGCAACCCTTACACTGGTGTCTGCTGACCACGCATGCGGTGGGCGGTGCGGCGGAGGCGCTGCAGATTGTCGCCTGGTACCGGCTGCGTTGGATCATCGAACAGCTGTTCCGTACGATGAAGACGGACGGTGTCGATGTGGAGACCTCGCAGATCACGACGCCGCTCAGCCTGGCGAAGCTGGTGACGGTGGCGCTGATTGCCGCCGTGCGGGTCATGCAACTGGTGATCGGTCGCGACGGCAGTACGGGGCAGTCCATAGAGGACGTTGCCGACCCCGCCGAACTGCCGGCGCTACGGGCGATCAGCGCCTCCCTCGAAGGGCCGACCGACAAGTTGAAGAACCCGTTCGATCCTGCCTTGCTGGCTTATTACGCCTGGATCGCCGCACGCCTCGGAGGCTGGTCCGGCTACACCTCCAAGGGATATCGGCCGCCCGGTCCCAAGACCATGGCCCGCGGTCTCAAGCGCCTCGATGCCATGGTGCAGGGCTGGATGCTGGCTAATCGTTCCGCACTTGTGGGACTCCGGTAGCCCTTGCGGGAGGGGGTTGGGGAGGGGGGGCCGTGCCAGTTGAGGGATGGCGACGGCGATCTCGCCGGGCTGCGCCTGGGTGGTGCGCAGCAGCCAGTCGCCGAGCTCGGCATAGGCCGTGGCGCTGTGGCCCGGGTCGTGACGGCCGATCAGGCTACCAGTGTTGTCGAACAGCGAAATGCGATGCTTCTCGCTGCCCCAATCGAAGCCGACGAACCAGGCGGGTTCAGTGTCGGATATTGCTGATGGTTCTGCACTCATTGACCTCTCCGGATAGAACTGAGGCCCACCGCGATGCTGGTCGTTCCCTATACGGGCGCTCGATGGCGCGACCTCTTACTGGACTGTCATCGCGGCCTCCCCACCGGGGCGCTGATCCGTGCGAAGGCGCTCCAGGCGCGGGGCCGGAGGGCTGCTCCCGGCGGGTGGCCGATCCACTTCCGCCTCAGCGGCGCGGTGGATGCAAGGGGTATAGGGGCCGGCCAACGGCCAGCCCCGCCGTCCCGATTCGGCGCATTGACCAGCGTGGCGTCACGCCTTTTGTCGATCGCTTCCGCATGGGCGCGGCAGACACGATGATCTTTGCCGACGACCATTACCGGAGCGTCCAGTGAGCGCCGTTGCGGACCTCGCATGGATAAATTGCCCGGGGACGGAAATGCCGGGCAGATTTTGCCCCGGTGGTCCGAGTGCAGCGAGCTCCGGACTACGGACAATCGGACCGGCAAGCGCGATCGATGCTGGCACGGCGGATGCTCTGCGATCGGCAGGCAACAGGAGACAACGCCATGTCGGTCGGCAGCATCGCCAGCGCCCCAAACTGGTGGTACCAACAGATGGAGGCCATGCAGGCCTCGCAGTCCTCGTCCACCACAACCACCACGACGAGCTCGAACAGCACGGGGTCGGTGTCCAACACCGGCACCACCACGTCCCCGGCGAACCCCACGCCCTTCTTCGTCGATTTCGCCTCGGATCTCCAGGCCATGCTGGCTCAGATGTCCGGTGCATCGAGCGGGACCGGCGGAACGACGAACACAACCACCACAGCGACGACCACGACGGCGGACACCAACACCGAGGACCAGACCTCGTCGGTGAACGCGACGCACCCTCACCGCCATCACGGCCGAGGCGATGGTTCGATGCAGGGAGACGCCACCCAGCTCGTCGGCGAGGCGGCCCAGACGCTGCAGAACACCGCCACCGGCGCCGGCAATGTCGCAACCGCGGCCAGCGCATTCGCCGGCGATGTGGTGCAGGCACTGCAAGCCTATGGCGGCACCGCGGCCCTGGCCAGCGCCACTGCCGCGATCGCATAGCGCGCGCACAAGCCGCGCCATCCGAAGGTGATCGAGGCCGTCGCCGTCGTCGGGGATCTGCTGCGCCCCGACGGCAAGGGCCGGCCGGGCGGCGTGGACCGGCCGACTCTCTGGCTGTTCAACGCAATCAAGCGACAGATCCACCTTGCCGCCGGACTTCCGGTCGAACCACTGATCACCGCCTGCATGCCGGAGCTGCGCGGTTGCCTCGATGCCTTGCGGCCACCCGAAGCCGCAGACACGTACTGGGCATCGGTTTATGCCGGCCTTGCCGCTTCCGACCCACTTGCACCGCTGGTGACCGAGCGGCTGCACCGGCGCTTCTGCGTCGGATACGAGCTGCCACCCTGGCTCGTGCGGCTGCTGGACGATGGTCGTGTGCCTTATCTCGATCTCCGTCTGCACCCAGTGCGCTTCATGGACGACCTGATGTTCGCGGCGCGCTCACCGCGCCTGGACACGCAGGCCGCGCTGTTCTCGCTCGCAGTGAACGAAACCGAGGTGATCGCCACTGCCGGCCTGCGCGAGGCAATGTGCCAGTTCATCTCGGAAGCGAGAGTGCCGGATGATACATTGCTCGTGGTCGGGCAGCGGCCGTTCGATTCCAGCCAGATCATCGATGGCGGATTCTTCGACGCGCTGCCGCGGGCACCTGAGATCCATGCGATCTGCGCGCAGCATCGCGCGGTCATTCTCAAGCCGCATCCGCATGACAAGGAGCACAGCCTGCTGGCGGTCGCCGCTGCCGCGCCGGCGCAGGTGCTCGGTGTGATCACCGACAACCTGTATCGGATCTTGGCATTGCCGCAGGTCAGCACGGTGCTGACGGTCAATTCCAGCGTCGCGTACCAGGTACCCTATTTCGGCAAGCGCGTGCACACCTTGGCACCAATGCCGATCCGGCTTGGTTGGCACGGCACCGCGCCGGCGCCCGAGCTGCATGCCTCGCTCGATGATGTGGTGCTGACGCCGGATTTCTGGCGCATTGTGCTTGCCCCGCACGCACCGGTGTCGAGGCTGGACGGCATGCGGCTGCGGGCGAAGCCGAACCGGCTGCGCATCGCGCTCGACAGCTTCTGGAACTTCCAGGAGATCGATACCGACCGCATCCCCGGCCGCGGCGCAAGCTGAACGCGGCACGAGCCGGGCGGACCCCGACAGCGGCGCCAACACAATCAGACGCGGCCGTCCGGTGCAGTGGACGCACTGCCCCAAACCGGCTCCAATCGCCGCCATGAGCCGACATCCGCCTGGCCGCCGCGCCAACTATCGCTGGTTCCACGACCTCACCACGCGCTGGATGGACAACGACGTGTTCCGGCACGTCAACAACGTGGTGTATTTCTCCTGGTTTGACACCGCGGTGACGTACTGGGAAAGCACGACCGGCACCGTCGATCTGCTGAATGGCGCGGTGCACTGCGTGGTCGCCGAAACAATGTGCCGCTATCACAGCTCGGTCACGTGGCCCGATCGGATCAGCGTCGGCCTGCGCGCCGCGCGGATTGGCGGCAGCTCCGTGCGTTACGAGCTCGGCGTGTTCCGCAACGACGATGACATCGCGGCAGCGGAAGGCTATTTCGTGCATGTCTTCGTCGAGCGGGGCAGCCAGCGGCCGGTGCCGATCCCGGCCGCGTCGCGCAAGCTGCTCGAAACGATCATGGTCTGAACGGGAAAGGGAAACGCAATGGATCTGGGCATCCGCGGCCGCAAGGCAATCGTCTGCGCCGCCAGCAAAGGCCTCGGCCGCGCCTGCGCCACGTCGCTCGCGCGCGAGGGCGTCGATCTGGTCATCACCGCGCGCACCACGCACGAGCTGGAGCGCACGGCCGACGAGATCCGTAAGGCCACCGGCGTCAAAGTCACGCCCGTTCCCGGCGACATCAGCACCGAGGCAGGTCGCGCCGCGGCGCTGGCGGCATGCCCAGCACCCGACATTCTGGTGAACAATGCCGGCGGCCCGCCGCCCGGCGATTTCCGCGAGTGGGACCGCGACGCCTGGCTCCGCGCGCTCGATGCCAACATGCTGGCACCGATCTTCATGATCAAAGCCGTGATCGACGGCATGATCGAGCGCAAGTTCGGCCGCATCGTCAACATCACCTCGGCCTCGGTGAAGTCGCCGATCCCGCAGCTCGGCATGAGCAACGGCGCGCGCGCCGGGCTGACCAGTTTCGTCGCCGGAATTGCGCGGCAGGTGGCGAAACACAATGTCACCATCAACAACATCCTGCCCGGCCCGTTCCTGACCGACAGGTTGAAGAGCGGCGTAGCACATCTCGCCCAGCGCACGGGCCGCACGCTGGAAGAAGAACTCGCCGCCCGCGGACGAGAAAACCCCACGGGGCGCGTCGGCGATCCGGCCGAGTTCGGCGAGGCCTGTGCATTCCTGTGCGCCGCGTCCTCGGGTTTCATTGTCGGCCACAACCTGTTGCTCGACGGCGGCGCCTTCAATTCCTCGATCGCCTGATGGATCCGTCCTTCCTGCCGGGGCACCGGTTGGCCGAACTCACGCGCAGCGGAAAGATCGGCTGCCGGGAGCTGCTCGATCATTTCATCGCGCGGGTGGAACGCCACGATCCGAAAATCAACGCGGTGATGGTGCGCGATTTCGACCGCGCACGCGAACGGGCAAACGCGCTCGACAACCAAGGCGACAAGTCGGCGCCGCTGTTTGGCGTGCCGATGACGGTGAAGGAGAGCTTCGATATCGCCGGCCTGCCGACCACCTGGGGCGTATCGGCCGAGCGCGAACTCGATCGCCAGCCATAACGCGTTGGCAGTGGATCGTCTGCTGGCGGCCGGGGCGGTTATATTCGGAAAAACCAATGTGCCGCTGCTGCTTGCCGACTGGCAGAGTTACAATCAGATTTACGGCACCACTAACAATCCTTGGGACTTGGCTCGCTCGCCTGGCGGATCGTCGGGCGGTTCGGCAGCGGCGCTCGCGGCGGGAATGACCGGGCTTGAGATCGGCAGCGACATCGGCTCCTCCATCCGAAACCCGGCGCATTACTGCGGCGTGTTCGGTCACAAACCGACCTGGGGAATCGCACCACCGCTCGGCCAGGCGCTGCGCGGCAATGTCGCGCAGGCCGATATTTCCGTAATTGGTCCGCTGGCGCGCTCGGCTGACGATGCCGAGTCGGCCCGGGGAGTTTCACCCCGAGCCGCTCACAGATCCGGACATGAACCTCTCGATTCATCCGGCTCGTGCCATCCACTGAAGGCTGCCGCCTTCCGCTGAAACCGACGGGCTCCTCCGGCTGCCCGTTGGCCCGTCGCTTCAGCGCGGATGGCCTCCTCCCTTCGCTCCGTGGGCATTACCCCACTTCCGCACTACTACGGAGGAGTCCGCCCCTGCCTGGCTCATCGGTATTTCGGCCTCACGGTTTAGCCGCTTGTGCCTTTTCCCTTGGCATCGCCAGACAGGTTCTCAAGTTCCGTACAAGAGCCTGGATGAGATTCACGCCCTCTATACACCGGACACCGCGTGGCCAGTATGCAGGTCTCCGCCACGCTCTTCCCGGGGGATGCGAGCGCCCCCGGTTTTGATGTCACCTCAAGCCTTTCGATGCGTCTGCGAAGATTCGCTTGCGCTCGTCTCTCTCATCCATACCTGACGTGATCGCTGTCACGCCTTTTCCACGACGCTCACTACCGCAGCTTTTGGCTGAAGCAGCTCGTGGCGGTTTGAGGCCTCCCCCTGCAGGGCGGCTCCGAAGGGCCCTCCTTCATCTCTCGCACAGCATGACGACTGTTCGTCTTCTTGACGCACCTCGCACTGGCGCTCGATGCCATAGCCGGGCCCGAGGAGATCGAAGCAGCCGGCTGGAAACTCGATCTCGCTCCACCGCGGGCAACGCGGTTCGATGGCCTGCGCGTCGCCGTCATGACCGACCACGAGCTGTCCGAGGTCGATGCCTCGATCACCGGACAAATCGAAGCTCTGGCGTCATTCTTGTCGAAGCATGGTGCGCACGTGGACATGACCGCGCGGCCGGACTTCGACTTCACGAGGGCCCATCGGCTCTACATCGAGATGCTGCGTGCCACCACCAGCGCACGCATCGACAACGCATCGATGCAGCGCTGGCGCGAGGAAGGGGCGCGGCTCCCGGCCGAGGACACCAGCTACTACGCGCTGATGGCGCGCGGCAATTCTATGCTGCATCGCGACTTCCTGCTGGCCAACGAGCAGCGCCAGCGCATGCGCCGCGCCTGGGCGGCATTCTTCAAGGACTGGGACCTGTTCCTGTGCCCCGCCGCGGCATCCGCCGCTCAGCCGCACGACCATGAAGGCGAACGGTGGGAGCGCACCATCGAGGTGAACGGGCACCGCGTGCTAACAACGGACCAGATGTTCTGGGCCGGCATCTCGTGTTTCTTCCTGCTGCCCGCCACGGTGGCGCGGCTCGGCTTCACACCGTCGGGCCTGCCGATCGGCGTGCAGATCGTCGGCCCGCAATTCGGCGACCGCGCGACGATCCAGTTCGCGCGACTGATGGAACAATCCTGGCAGGGCTTCGTCACGCCACCCGGCTGGGACTGAGAGGCTCAAATGGACCCGACCTTCCTGCCGGCTTGGCGCCTTGCCGAACTCACGACCAGCGGCGAGATCGGCTGCGTCGAGCTGCTCGACCACTACATCGCCCGCGTCGAGCGGCTGAACCCGCGCATCAATGCAGTGGTGGTGCGCGACCTGGACCGCGCCCGCGAGCGCGCACGCTCGCTGGACCGTAACAGTGGCGACAAAGGCCCACTGTTCGGTGTGCCGATGACGGTGAAAGAGAGCTTCGATGTCGCCGGCCTGCCGACCACCTGGGGCTATGCGGACCGCAAGCCGCATCGCGCCGAGGCCGACGCGCTGGCCGTGCAGCGGCTGGAGCAGGCCGGTGCCGTCGTGTTCGGCAAGACCAACGTGCCGGTCGGCCTTGCCGACTGGCAGAGCTTCAACCCGGTCTATGGCACCACCGACAACCCCTGGCACAAGGCGCACACGCCCGGCGGTTCCTCTGGCGGCGGAGCGGCCGCCTGCGCGGCCGGCTTCGGTGGGCTGGAGCTCGGCAGCGATATCGGGGGGTCGGTCCGAGTGCCGGCGCATTACTGCGGGCTGTTCGGTCACAAGCCGACCTGGGCCCTGTGTCCGCCGCGAGGCCATTCGCTGATGAACGCCGCGGCGATCACCGACATCTCGGTGATCGGACCGCTGGCGCGTTCGGCGCGCGATCTGGCGCTGGCGCTGGACGCCATTGCCGGTCCGGACCCGCTGGACAGCGATCTCGTCATCACTCTGCCATCGCCGCGCACCACCCGATTGTCGGAGCTGCGCATCGCAGTCTGGTCGCACGAGCCATGCCACGAGACGGATACCGAGACTGTCGCGCTGATCGAGGAAGTAGCGCGGCATCTCGAAGCCGAGGGCGTCGAGATCAGCCGAGTCGCGCGCCCGGACTTCGATGTCACCGAAGCATACCGGCTTTACATCACGCTGCTTGACGCGGCACTGAGCGCACGCGCTTCGGAGGATGACCTGGCCCGCAGGCGCGATGAGAAAGCCAAGCTCGCCGACGACGACATGAGCGCGGACGCCCTGTTCGTCCGCGCCGTCGATCTGCTTCACCGCGACTGGCTGCGGCTGAACGAACGGCGTCACCAGATCCGTCGTGCCTGGAATGCCTTCTTCCGAAACTGGGACGTTCTGCTGTGTCCGGTGATCGCAACCCCAGCACTGCCGCACATGCAGGAAGGCGAGACCTGGGAACGCACGCACACGGTGAACGGCCGCACCATCCCGTATAGCGATATGCTGTTCTGGCCCGGTATCACCTGCGCCTTCCATCTGCCGGCAAGCGTCGCGCCGATTGGCCTATCGCAGACCGGGCTGCCGATCGGGGTGCAGATCGTTGGACCGCTGTACGGCGACCGCACCACTATCGCAGCGGCGGAGCTTTTGGAGAAATCCTGGCGTGCCTTCGTACCGCCACCCGGCTGGGACTGAGTGGCGATGCGCATCCTGGTCCTCGGCGCTGGTGGGATCGGCGGGTATTTTGGCGGCCGGCTGGCGGAAGCGGGGGCCGACGTCACGTTTCTGGTCCGCCCGGGTCGCGCCGCGCAGCTCGCCCGCGACGGGCTGGTGGTGAAGAGCCCGCTCGGCGACATCCAGCGCGCCGTGCGCTTCGTCACCGCCGAGGGCTTGGCCGACGACGGCCGCTACGACGTGCTGCTGCTGACCTGCAAGGCGTACGACCTGGAAGCAGCGATCACGGCGGTGGCGCCGGCAGTGGCGGGCGGCGCAGCGATCATCCCGTTGCTGAACGGGATGCGCCATCTCGACCGGCTGGACATCGCCTTCGGCCGCGCGGCAGCGCTGGGAGGACTCTGCCAGATCGCCGCTACCCTGACCCCGACCGGCGAAGTGCAGCAACTGAACCAATTCAGCACGCTGATCTTCGGCGTGCGTGCCCGGAGCAGGACGGCATTGCCGCCGCGTTCGCCGCAGCCGCCGCGAATGCAAAGTTCGATCTGCGGCTCTCTGAAGATGTCTTGCAGGACATGTGGGAGAAATTCGTCATGCTGGCAACCATGGCCGGCATGAACTGCCTGATGCGAGGGAGCGTCGGCGACATCATGCAAACCGACGACGGCGAAGCGCTGACGCTGGAGATGCTGGAGGAATGCGATCTGGTGGCGCACGCCGCGGGGCACCGATGCCGCGCGGAATTCCTCGCCCGCGCCCGCGCGCTGCTGACCGAACGCGGCTCGACCTTCGCCGCCTCCATGCTGCGCGACGTGGAGCGCGGCGGCCCGACCGAAGGAGCGCACATCGTGGGCGATATGCTGGCGCGCGCACGCGGGGCGGGGCTGCCGTCGAAGATGCTGCGCGTGGCGTGGTGCCATCTGCAGACGCGCGAGGCGCGACGGCCGCGCGGATGATCCGCACCGACGCGGCGGCTCTGATCAGCGTCATACCACCTCTTCCGCTCTTGCGGGAGAGGTCGCCACGCGCAGCGTGGCGGGTGAGGGTCAGGTGAGAACACCAAAGCTCAGCACGAGACAGTTACGTCCGTCACGATACTGATACCGCATCTCGGTTGCATAGTGCCGGATCAGAATCAGCCCGAAACCACCGGGCGCGGCATCCGCAAGCCGACTTGCCCGCGGCACCAGCGGCGCCTGTGTCGGGTCGAATTCCGGAGCCGAATCCACGACCTCTACCACCACGCGGTCAGGCAGCCGGCGCAACGAGAGCTCGATAGTGCCATCCGTGCTCGGGCCATAGCCGTGCATTGCGATATTCCGCGCCACCTCTTCCAGGCACAGGCGTACCGCGTATTTCAGGCTCTGGGGCACCAGCTCGGACCGAAACACGTCGTCCAGCCAGGGATGGAGCCGCGCTGCGCCCGCCGACCCGCAGTCCAGCACAATCGAAGCGCTCCCTGACATCGGCACCGCATCGCCCATGGGCCCAGCCTACCGCAGTACCACCAGATTGCCTGCCACCCACGCAGCACCGTATGTCCCCGGCCAAAACGGAGAGACCGACAACAGTGGCGGAGACTAACCCGGACTCGGACCGAACGATCGTATTGCGTTCCGGGACCTTCCCGCTCGCAGGCGCACCCCCCGATCTCGCCCATGTCCTGCTCCTGCGCCAAAACGATACAGTGCCGCGCCGCATCCCGCTTGGCGCGACTCCGCTGCGCATCGGCCACGCCGCACAGAACGACCTTGTGTTGGACTCGCCCGAGGTGTCGCGCCAGCACTGTGTCATCTCCATCGACAACGGCGTTGCGGCGTTGGCGGACCTGAATTCGACCAACGGCGTCCATGTCGACGGCTCCCGCATCGCCGGCGAGGCACGACTGAGCCCGGGCGCCTGGATCGGCATCGGCCCGTTCACGCTGCACTATCACCGTGGTTCGCCCCGCGAGTTGGCCGAGGCCGAGGCTGCCGAGCACGAAATGGCCCGCGCCATGCGCTACATTGAGGCGCTGCTGCCGCCGCCGATGCGCGACGGCGCAGTGCACGCGGAGTGGCGGTTCGTTCCCTCCGCCCAGCTCGGTGGCGACGCGTTCGGCTATCGCTGGCTCGACACCACGCATTTCGCGGTCTTTCTGCTGGACGTGTCCGGCCATGGACTCGGGTCGGCGCTGCTGGCGGCATCGGCCGCCAACATGCTGCGCGCCCGCAGCCTCGGCGCCGCCGACCTGCGCAATCCGCCAGCGGTGCTCGCCGCTATGAACGACGCCTTTCAGATGGAGGATCACGGGGGCCTGCTCTTTTCGTTGTGGTACGGCGTCTATGAGACTACGACCCGGTCCCTGAGCTTCGCCTCAGCCGGCCATCATCCCGCCTATCTGCTGAACAAGGACGGCGCCTCCCCGCAACCGCTCGCCACAAAAGCGCCGGCCATCGGCATGATGCCGTCGCCGCGCTTAGCCGTTGAGACGGTGCGGATCACACCCGGTAGCCGGCTCTATCTGTTCAGCGACGGTGCGTTCGAGATCACGACAGCCGCCGGGCAGGCCTGGACGCTGGCCGATTTCGTGCCGCTATTGCGTGCGCCGGCACAACTGGGCGTATCCGAGCCGGATCGGCTGTTCGACGCGATCCGCGTCGCGCGGGGACCGAGCCCGTTGGACGACGACCTGTCGCTGATCGCGCTGGCCTTCCCCTGATGCGCCCGGGGCCTGCGTTGCTGCTCAGCCCCCGCGACGACGCCGGGGATGCGGCACCAGCGCCGGCACCTCCGCCCGGTACTGCGGATATGTGGCCGGGAACTGCGCCATCATGAATCGCTCCTCGACGGCGCTCTTGCGCAGGAACGCAACTACCACCAGCGCCAGTGCGATCAGCCCGCGCCACTCGCCGAGCGCAATCGCAGATCCGGCGAAGGCGGTAAGCATCCCGGTGTAGATCGGATGGCGCGTCCATCGGTATGGACCGGTGCGGATCAGCTCGTGATCCTGCTTCACCGTCACGCCCGAACTCCAGTTCCCGCCGAGATAAACGCGCGCCAGCACCGACCAGCCGAGCCCGGCCGCGACCATCACTGTGCCCAACCAGTACAACGCCTCGCTACGCGGCAGGAACCGCGCCCCCAGCCAGCCCACCGAGTTGCTGTGGACCAGAAACAGCACGACGGCGAGCAACCAGCGGCACCTTGTGGAGAGCGCTGCTAGCGAGGCTCTCCTGCCGCATTGTCGGCTTGGACCGTGCCGCCGCCGCGAACCAATAAACGCACCACAGGAGCCAGAGGCCCAATATCAGCCGGGCGTGGTCGAACTGCATGCCGCACAGATTAGCATCGCCGAGAGCAGAGCGCACCGGTGCGAAGCGAGCGCGCCGCGTGGATTATCGCCTTTGAAACTTGTCCGCTACGTCGTTGGCGCTGACGCGACCTTGGTCTGACCCGGTTCCTGCCGGCGGTTTCGAAGGACGCCACGACGTCCACCGAGCAGTCTGAAAGCGGAATTGTTCGGGCGTCGCCGACCGCGAAGCGAAGATTGTCGTGTTTATAGGCCCGGCCCGCGATGCTGTACCGCATCGGCTGAGATCTCGACGCCGACGACAGAACGCGCAACCTGCGTAAGCAGAGCGCTGCCGTAACCCTCGCCGGAGGCGATGTCCAGCACATCGAGGCCTCGGCAGAAGTCGCGCGCAAGGAAGTAGCGGTGAAGGTGCTCGACCTCGACCTGTCCCGATGTGGCGGTGGCCAGACGCTCCCCGGTAAAGTCGAGTGGGCTATCAGGACGAATAAGGTGGAAAATCTCACCCATGCCGGCACCCTGTGCGGAATTGAGGTGAACGGTAACGGCGGCGCGGCAACGGAGCAACTTTTCGAGTCGATGCTCGCTTCTGCTCGCGTTAGGTGAGCCGTCGTAGCGACCCAGCCCTCCTTCCGTCAAGCTGGGTCAGAGAACAATTACCACGCGAACCAGCCATCGATTGTATGCCGCTTGCGGGTTGCGAACACGCCTTCCATCCGGTAGTAGCCTCAGCGGTATCTCGCCCGGAGACATCGCCACCTCAGACCGCCTCTCTGCAGAGCCTGCGTTGGAGGTAGAGCGGGATTATTCGGCGCGTACGTCGCATAGCGTCGAAAAAAAGCGGATAGACCGCTGCTCGGGGTGTCGCTATGATCGGGGTCACACAACAGGATGGAATGCGAAGCAGCGATTTTGGATTTGACTAATCAAATCTCCGGCCCGTCGCCAATGCCGAGACAGAAGCTGCACACTGAGCCGTGTGGCTTGCGGTGCTGGCGGCGAGGCGGTAACAAGCAGCAGCAGCAACGTGGCACCCGAATGGTGATTTGATGGGCGAGATCTTCGAACGCGCCAAACCGACCTCAGCTCTTGCCTGGACTGGTGAGAGACTCACAACCGACATTTCTGGTCAAGTGGAGATTGAACATCTCCACCGCTATTTCTTTGCGCGTTCGCTGTGCCGCAACTTGGACGTGCTTGATATCGCCTCGGGCGAGGGCTATGGCGCAGCCCTACTGGTCCAAGTGGCCCGTAGCGTTGTTGGAATCGAGATCTCCCCCGAAGCGGTCGCTCAAGCCAAGGCGGCCTACAAGTGGCCTCGACTCCGCTTCTTACAGGGGGACGCCCGTCGCATCGAATTGCCAGACGACAGCGTCGATGTCGTGGTTTCCTTCGAGACCATCGAGCATTTCTACGAGCACGAGGCGTTTGTGGCCGAGGTGCGGCGCGTTCTCCGTCCTTCCGGCATCTTCATTGTCAGCTCACCGGAGCGGGATGTCTATTCGCCTGCAGATCAACCAGCCAATCCATACCATGTCAGAGAGCTAAGCCGCTCCGAATTCGACGGTTTGCTGAGAAGGTCGTTTCAACACGTAGCGCTTTACGCCCAGCGGCCGCTACTAGGCAGTGCCATCATGGCCGAGGCGCCGTCAGCCGATGACGAGCCGTTGCTGACGTTCGAACGCCGCGATGACCAGCATTTTGAGTGTTCCAGCGGGCTGCCACGCGCAATCTATCTTGTGGCCGTGGCCTCCGACACTCCGTTCAAGGGAAGCATCGGGTCTCTCTACATTCACTCGAGCAATGTCGAGGCACTGTTTGGTCAAATCAGGACGACCAGCGACGCTGCAGAAGATTGGCGTCAGAAGCTAATTGAGTCGGAAGTGAACGCAGAGGGTTGGCGGCAACAAGTCCTGCAGTGCAATGAAGAAATGCAAGCCTTGCAGCGGAACCTCGCCGCAACCCAGGAGGCTGAAGCTGCTCTTCAATACACTCTCGGTTCTGTGAAGCGCGAGCGTGAGCGGACCCAGCAGCTGCTCGAAGAATCGGCTGAAAATCGCCTCGTCATGGAGGCCTCCTATCAAAACCTCAAGACTGATCTGGCGACTACGTCTGCCGCCCTTGATGGATTGCGAGCCACGCTGCAAGAGCAGACACAGGCGATTGCAGACTTCGAGCGCAGGAAGAGAGATCATCAGGCTTGGGCTGCTCAAAAGAATCTGGAGCTCCATCATCTTGCTTCCAGGGCAACGCATAGCGAGCAGCAACTCGAAGCGGTGTACCGGTCGTCAAGCTGGCGCATAACCGGGCCATTGCGGGGGGCAGCCAAACGCCATCCACACGTTGCACGCTGGCTCCGGCAGTTTCTGTCCAGTCACCCGACGATGGTTCGCACGGGCATTCGCATCCTGCGAGGTTCTTCGCGCGCCGCGACATTGCGCTCGATCGCGCCAGCTCTAACGGCATCTCCCGAACCGCCGCGACTGGAACTCGTGGCGGGGGTCGCGCCACAGCCCGATGTGCAGCCGATCCAATGCGCTTTGGCGACCATTGTGCCCGCCACGAGGGAGCGGATGTTGTGGTTCTTCCTGGGCGATACGATTGAGTGGCTGATGGCACACGAGCAGGTCACCGGAGTTACGAGGGTGACAACCGAACTGTTCTTTGCGGCCGCCGGTGATACAAGCCGCAACCGGATGCTTCCGTGTGCCCTTGCACCCAACGACGCGGGTCTAGGAGCGATCTCTCTTCGGGACTCCGTGGCGTATCTGGCATCGCGTGTGGGGACACTTGCGGCATCAGAACTGTTGGCGGCAATGGACCATGCCGCGGTTCCGCCTAACGTCGCCTTCTTGCCAACACCGGGCGACCACGTCCTTTTCACTGGTGTGGTATGGACCACAAGCTATCGGGCGCTGTTCGAAAACCTTTCGAAGCAGGGTATCCGGTTCAGCGTGTTTGTTTACGATATCATTCCTCTAGAGAATCCGGAATACGTCACCGAACCGCATCACCGCATGTTTGAGGACTGGCTAAGGACCACTTTGATGCTGGCCGACGCGGTGTTCGTCTCCAGCGAAGGGATCAAGGATCAAATCCAGCGGTGGGCCATTCTTTCGGCCGTTCCCGGGGTGGCCACAATCATACCGGTCGAGTTCGGATCCAGGGAAAATCGGAGATCCGCGTCCGACGAACAGCTCGACACCGCCGCGGCGACATCGAAGGTTAGGCTAAATTCGTTCGTCCTATCCGTAGGCACAATCGACCGCAGGAAGAACCAAGCGATGCTGTGCCGCCTTTGGCGGCGTCTGGTGGCCGATCTCGGACGCGCGAGGGTGCCGCAGCTCGTTCTAGTGGGACGAGACGACCAGCAGCTTGCCAGCTTGTCCAAGGATGTTGATGCTCTGTTGAAGGCATCCGACATCGTCATTTTGGAGGGAGTGAGCGATGCAGAGCTTTCTGGTCTTTATCGCAACTGCCTCCTGACCATATTCCCGTCGCTCAGCGAGGGGTATGGGCTTCCGGTCGCTGAAAGTCTCGGATGCGGCAAGCTCTGCCTCTCGTCTGATCTACTGGTCATCCGGGAGCATGCCGGTGACTTGCCGTGGTACTTCGCACCTGGTGACGAGGACGCGGCCTATGCCGTGCTTCGCTGTGCCCTCGACGATCCGAAAGCACGCAGAGCAGCCGAAGCGCGGATCGCTCGGGAGTACCGCCGGATCTCGTGGGAATCGACCTATCGATCTATGGCCGAGCCTGTGGAACAACTATTGACACTGGTGGCGAATTGGCGCCGCAAGATTGATTTGTACCGCGCTCATCTTATGCAAGAAAGAGTTGAGCGGAAACCAATTACGATTCTTTCCGGTCTTTCTCGGATGGCCGATCATTTTGGTACAGCCGAATTGATGGATGCCGCGCCAGCCTGGAGGACTCGTATCCCATCGAGTACCCTCCAATGTCGCTACACCCCCAAGAGTTGGCTTCAGCACCTGAGGAAACCCGCCGCGTCGCGCGAGCTGCATTTCCGAAAGGCACCCTATGTCTGCGCATCGCAGACACGCTCGGCATCATTTACCAGGATACCCAGTTTGCTGCCCTGTTCCCCCGGCGCGGCCAGCCCGCCGAAGCGCCGGGGCGGCTCGCTCTGGCGACAGTGCTGCAGTATGTCGAAGGCTTGTCCGACCGTCAGGCCGCCGACGCCGTGCGCGGACGGATCGACTGGAAGTATGCGCTCGGCCTGCCGCTGACGGATCCCGGCTTCGACCACACGGTGCTGAGTGAGTTCCGCTCACGCCTGGTCGAGGGCAAGGCCGAACGGCTCTTGCTCGACACGCTGCTGAAGCGCCTGGAGGAATGTGACTTGGTCAAGGCCCGGGGACGGCAACGTACCGATTCCACGCATGTTCTCGCCGACGTTCGCAGGCTCAATCGGCTCGAACGTGTCGGTGAGACCCTGCGCGCGGCGCTGAACGAGCTGGCGATGATGGCGCCGGAGTGGTTGCAGGCGCTGGCGCCGGCCGACTGGTATGAGCGCTACGGTCGGCGGGTGGAGAACTACCGCTTGCCCAAGACCGATGCCGCGCGACTTGAATATGCAACCACGATCGGCGCAGACGGCCATCACCTGCTGACGGCAATTGACGCCGCTAAAGATCTGCCGTGGCTGACAGAGCTGCCCGCCATGCGGGTCCTGCGCCAGGTCTGGGAGGCACAATACATCGAGGAGGCAGGACAGCTGCGTTGGCGCTCCAAGGCTGAAATGCCGCCACCCGCCGAGCAAATCTGCTCGCCTTACGATCCGGCGGCCCGTTACAGGTACTAAGCGTGACATTTCCTGGGTTGGCTACAAGGTTCATCTCAGCGAGACCTGCGACCCCGAGACGCCGCACGTCATCACCAACGTTGAGACTACGCCGGCTTCGACGCCGGACGACAACATGGTGGCTGTCGTGCACCAATCGCTGAAGCAGCGCGCACTACTGCCGTCCGAGCATCTCGTCGACAAGGGCTACACGGATTTACACGTGCTAGTGGACAGCCAGCTACAGCACGGGGTCACCATCGTCGGGCCTGTCGCCGACGATCCAAGCTGGCAGGCCCGCTCGGACGACGGTCTGACCAAGTCTCAGTTCCTGGTGGACTGGGATCAACAGGTCGTCACCTGCCCGGCCGGCAAGCAGAGTATCTCCTGGCTACCAAACACCTGGCCTGAGAACGGCATGGAATTCGAAGTACGGTTTGCTCGAAAGGACTGCACACCATGCGCGCTACGGCCTCGCTGCACCCGAGCGAAGACCGAGCCCCGGATCATCGGGCTGCAGGCACGCGAGCACTACGAGGCGCTGCATGCCGCCCGTCAACGTCAGACAACTGAGGAGTTCGAGCAGAGTTATGCTGCGCGCGCCGGGATCGAGGGGACGCATGCGCAAGCAATCAGTCGCTGCGGATTACGGAGCTGTCGTTATATCGGGTTGGCGAAAACCCATCTGCAGCACGTAATCACGGCTGCCGCTGTGAACTTGGTCAGGATCGCAGATTGGAAGAGTGGTGTCGAGCCAGCCAAGACGCGGTGCTCACGCTTCGCCGCCTTGCAAATGGCCGCGTGATCCGCTTGCGAATTCGCCACCAGTGTCACTATTGGAACGACCCCGCCCCCACCAAATGAAGAAGCAGGATCGCCCGTTGATTCCGGGAGTTGCCCCGGTCCCGGTACCAGCCGCGCTGACGACAGCGCAACGTTGGTGCACAGGCCTCGATCCTGAGGTCTCGATTGTCATCATCAATTGGAACGCCAGCCAGCTTACCTGCGAGTGCGTGAGACAGATTTGGGCCAACACGAGCGGGGTAAAGTACGAGATCGTCATTGCGGATAACGGCAGCGAACCCGACGACCTGCAGGCTCTGAGAACGCTGGGTAGTGGCGTCCGGCTGCTCGCCTTGGGCACGAATCGCTACTTTGGCGAGGCTAATAATATCGCGGCTGAACATTCAAAGGGCCGATACCTATGCCTCCTCAACAACGACGCGTTCGTCCAGTCGGGCTGGCTACGCCACCTCGTCAATAGCATTCAGCATGATGCCGACATCGGTGCGACCGGTCCGTTGTTCATTTTCCCTGATGGCAAGATCCAGGAAGCAGGTGGATCGATCGATGCGGAGGGATATCCCGTGCGGTTCGGGAGGGGCCGCAGCTTGCATAGTCAAGAGTTCCTCTCGCCGAAGTCCGTGGACTACATCTCTGCGGCGACGTTACTGATGCCGCGCGATTTGTTTATCGCCGCCGGTGGCTTCGATCTCGCGTACGAACCCGCCTACTACGAAGACGTAGATCTGTGCTTCAAGATTCGTGCACTAGGCCGCACGGTTCATTTCTGCCCGGACGCTAGGGTCATTCACATCGAAGGGTCATCAGCCAACGACAACGAAGACGCCGAAGCGCGCCGCAAGGCGCTCAGCGATCTGAACCGTAGCAAGTTCGTTGCACGGTGGGGGTGCTATCTTCGGGGTCGTTGCGTCATAGATCTCAAGGCCATTGGACAGCAGAATTCCATCCATATGGCCTATGAGAGTCGCGACGAGACAATGCGTCCGCGCTATACCGCAGCACTCTTCACGCCATATGACTTGACCCTAGGCGGCGGTGAGAGATTCCTGCTGACCATTGCGACTGTGTTGTCCGAGGATCACGTTGTGACGATCGTCACACCGCACCCGTACAGCAACATCCGCTTATTGAACATCGGGCGGGAGCTAGGCGTTGACATGTCTCGGTGTCGGCTGATGACGAGATCGGAATTTCTAGACGCACCCAACCCAGACCTGATGGTGGTCATGGGTAACCGCATTCTGCCCCCATTGGCAGGGCGGTCAGAAAATAGCGTGTTCATTTGCCAATTTCCCTTTCCGCTCCCCATGCAGGCTGTGCAGGAGGCAAGAAAATCCATCGGTAAGTATCGCAGCGTGATTACATATTCCGAATACGTACGCGCACACGTCCTTGCGGGCCTTAGCTCGTACCAGATGCCGCCGTGGCCAGTCGAGGTGGTTTACCCGCCCGTTCCGCAGTACGCCGGTAAGGCTAACCAGAAAAAGAACGTCATCCTATCGGTAGGGCGATTCTTTGCGGGCGGACACAGCAAACGGCACGATCTGATGATGTCGGCCTTCCGTACACTTCAGGGGCGGATCGACGGTTCAGTTGAACTCCACTTTGCCGGATCTTCAATGCCTCGGGTTGAGCATATGGACCACCTGAAAAAGCTGCAACAGATGGCTGAGGGCTTGCCTATCGTTTTCCACGTGAACGCGTCACACGGGAAGTTGGCCCAGCTTTATCGTGAGGCAAAAGTCTACTGGCATTGTACCGGGCTCGGGACAGATCTCGCACAGTTCCCAGAACAGGCTGAGCATTTCGGGATCAGCATCGTTGAGGCGATGTCGGCAGATTGCGTTCCGATCGCATTCAACGCTGGGGGCCCACGGGAGATTATCACGCACGGTGTCGATGGCTTCTTATTTTCGTCTCTCGAGGAACTTATTGACACAACGCAGCACGTTCTCGACCCAGATCAAGCAGGCCTGCAAGAATCGGTCGGGATGGGGGCGGGGCAGAGAGCTGCAGCATTCTCGCCTGAAGCATTCGCGGCCAGGCTCCCGCAAATTGTCTAGCGTCGTCTCTATTCGGCGAAACCCCGCATCCGGTCCTGCACGCATCAGGATCGGCACCCAAGGCTATAAGCTTCTCGGCATTCCCACCGAGTAAGTCGAATGCACCCGCTGCGCCAGATTACCGTTAGCGTCCCCGCGATTCACCGTCTCCATCAGGCGCGCAATGGCTTGCTGGCGGAGCGCGATGCTCTGCTTAGTCTAATCAACGCCGCGCGCGTCCGATTTGTTGGCAGGACAAACCGCCACAGCTTCCCCAACGCCTCCCACCCCGCGCGCGTGGTTCTCGACCCAATACACGCACAGACGCCGGACACGAGAGTGACATAGCGGCTTGCTTCGGTTACGAAGATCGCGAGGGGGCCGCGTACCCAGCCTGCCTAACGAGACACTGCTACGGTTCGACCGTCCAAGAAAGGCAGCCATGCTCACCAAACTCCGCACCCTGCGCGCGCCCAAACCACTCTTTGCGCCCACCGCCAGCCGGGTCCAACACAACACAACAGATGACGAGCCTATTGCGATCTTGCGCTGATAGTCACAATAGGGATATGCCCGTGAGGCTGCGAATCGGAGATAGCGTAATGGATAAGTCTATCGAAGCATATCGGTCGATGGGGAAAGAAGAGTTGCAGAAAAAAGTAAATTCGCTTCCGTGGTTCCATCAGATCGATCTCGGCAACGGTATCGTGACGCCCGGACGGACAAGTCAGAAAGATCTGCAAGCGATGGCAGCCGTGATCTTCGATTACCCCTTAGGTCAAAAGACTGTTATAGATATCGGCTGTTATGATGGCTTTTTCAGCTTCGAAGCAAAGAGGCGCGGAGCGAAGCGTGTTCTAGCAACAGATTTCTTCATGTGGCGACACGATTCCCGCTGCCGTGAGGCGTTCGAGATCGCGCGCGCGCGTGTAGCGCCGGATTTGGAGGACAAGGTCATCGATATTCCCGATCTTAGCATACAATCAGTCGGCCGGTTCGACCTAGTCTTGATTTGTGGTGTGCTTTACCACCTACGCCATCCATTCCTGACGTTAGAGCATATCGCCTGCCTGGCTGCGGAGACGCTCGTGGTTGAAACCCATACCGACGCGATGGATATCGAACGACCAGCAATGATATTCTATCCGACGACGGAACTTAATAACGACCCCACCAATTGGTGGGGTCCTAACCCGGCTTGTGTCGAGGCAATGCTACGTGATGTCGGCTTTACGCGCATCGATTGTCACCCCAACCCGAACCATCCGCACAATAGGAGAATATTCCACGCAAGACGTTGAGATGTGACCAAGTGCCGTAATTACTGTAATGTAGCAAGAAGGGCCGGCTCGGAACCGGGAATAACCACCCCTCCTCGCCCTCGCCTTTCGCCGCGCCCTGAAAAAACCGGATCGGCCCTCCCCGCCCTGGCGCGCTGTCGGCTCCGAACGCACCCTCCTTTGTTTTGGGTCCGTTCCCGGCGGGTCTGGCACGTTTCCACTTTGGGGATGAAACCCTTTGCGTCGGAGCATATGTCCTCAAGAACGCTGGTGTCACGTCGCACGAGAAGGACCAAGTAGAACCTCCAAGGCTTTGCGGCGTCTTGCGAGCCTGCTCGGCGTCAAGTTCGCAACTTTGCCACGCGAGAATGTGACGCCGCCATCCGATGAACGAACAGCCGAATTGCAGAACCCCACCACGCTCGCCCGGTTGCGCGATCTCCTCTCACAGGACCTGCACTTTTACGAACGCTACTGCAACCGTTAAAGCTCCAGACTGCCCCAGTGTCAGCCAAGTGTCGCTGCAATCCCAAGATGAGAGCGCAAAAAGCTCGAAGTCGGCCCGCCGCACGCCTCAATCGTTAACCCACCTGGATCCGTTCACATCCCAGCGAGCCCCCACAATCATCCCCCGGCCCCACCAAGCCAGCGCGTATCATCGGGCCCGGGGAAAAGGCGCCCGCACGCGACCGTCCCAGATTCCGTGCCGCACAAGACGCCGCTCACCCCCGGAAACGGGAGGCGACCATGCTCTGCTACGAGCTCCGCATCAACGGACGCACCTACGGAGAATACCAAACGCTGGATGAAGCGCTGCACCACGCCAAGGCTGCCATCGTGCTGGACGCCGACCTCGATCCGGAAATCATCGATCGCCGGACCGGCCGGGCCTGCATGATCGCCGCCTCGAAGCGCTGGCGCGACGAGATCGCCGAACGCCTCGGCGCCTGACCCGCGCGCGCGCCACCACCGGGAGCGGCCCGCAAGAGACCGCCCCCGGCGCGAGCCATATCCCGGATCAGTTCTCCAGGATGAACGTGACCTCCATAGTGACCCGGTATTCGGAGATCTTGCCGCCGGTGACAGCAGCCTTCTGCTCGACCACGTGCAGGCCCGTGATGCCGCGCAGCGTCTTGCTGGCCCGCGCCAGCCCCTCCCGCACGGCGCTCTCAAAGCTTTCAGTGGACGACGCCGTTATTTTCGACACACTTGCAACAGCCATTTCGCCCTCCCTCGAAATCGGCCGCCGGGGGCCAGCCCCAGCCGGCTGACCGCCGCAGCATAGCACAGCGCGTCCCGCCCACACCTCTCCCGGGAAAGCGGGGAGAGAGCCTGCCCACGGGACTGGTCCGGGGTTGGTCCGCGAAGCGAAGCCCGGTGGGGGTGCTGCCGCGCGCGGGACCCTCACCCGCCACGCTTCGCGCGGCTGGCGCTAGCGCGTGGTCTCCAGCAACTCCTCCACCACCCGCTCCAGCTCCCGCAGCGTGCCGCACGCCCGCACCATCTGGCAGTGCGGCACGTAGCGGAACATGTCCAAATCCCCCGTCCCCCACGCAGCGCGATACTCCGGGTTCAGCCACACCACCCGCTTCGCCCGCGCCCCGATCCGCGCCAGGATATCCACCCGCGGATCGGTTCGGTTCCCGCGAGCATCCCCCAGCACCATCACCGTGCTCCGCCGGTCCACCAGCGCCATCCACCCATCCTCGAAATCCGCCAGCGAGTTGCCGTAATTCGACGACCCGAAGCCGATAATCCCCAGGATTTTCGCAATCGCCGCCTCGATCGGCTCATGCTCCAGAATATCGCTCACCTCGATCAGGCTGCCCGCAAACGCGAAGCTGCGGATATCCGCCAGCACCTCGTTCAGCGCGTACAGGAACATCAGCAGGAACTGCGCCACCGCCGCGACCGAGCCCGACACGTCGCACAGCACCAACACCCGCGGCTTCTCGATCCGCCGCTCCTTCCACAGAACGACGAACGGCACGCCGCCCCAGCCCATGTTGCGCCGCATCGTCCGCCGCACGTCGAGCTGCCCGCGCAGCCGCCGCCGGCGAGGCTTGGCGTACCGCGTCGCCAGCCGCCGGGCCATCACCCGGACCAGCGCGCGCATCCGCTCGTAATCGCGCCGTTCCAGGTTCGACAGCCGAGTGGATTTCAGCAGCTCTTCCCGGAATTCCCCGGTCCGGCCGCGGGCGAACAACAGCAGGTTGCGCTCGACGAAATCGCGCACCTGCCCGCGCAGCCCCTCCACCCCAGTCTCCAGCCGCCGAGCCAACGCCCGCGCATCTGCCCCACGGTCGCGGCGCAGCGCCGCGATGTCGTGCTCCACCTCGCTCAGGCCCATGCGGTCCAGCACGCGGCGCGCATAGAGGTTCCGCTGAGTGAAGAAGCGGATGTTCTGCACGCCCGCCGCTTCGCCGGCCTCCTCCGTCGAAGCGGTCAGCCCGGCGGCATCGCCTTCCAGCAGCATGCGCCCGAGCGCGCCTCCCACCCCGCCGCCGCCGGCACCCTCACCCGATATCGCCGTGCTGGATTCAAGCGAAACCGGTTCCTCCGGCACCCCGATCTCATCGCGACGGAAATAAAGATCGAAGCACTCGGCAAGTGCCAGCTTCTCCTCCGGCGTCTTGGCCAGCACCAGCCCTAGCGCATCCTTCAGCGCCGCGCGATCGCGATGCCCACAATTTCAACCGCGCGCACCGCATCGATGCTCTCGGCCGGGGAGATGCGCACACCCGCCCCACGCGCAGCCTCGAAGAAACGACGCAGAGGCTCGGCCGGATGCACGCGCGCTACTCCGCCAGCCCTGCCTCCCGTCGCGCCCGCCCGGTTAGCTCGCCCAACTGCCGGCTCGCCGTCTCGATATCCGTCTCGAATTTCAGCAGCACGTTCAGCGTGTCGCGCACCAGCTCGGTCTCCAGCACCCGCGCGTGCAGCAGCACCAGCACCCGAGCCCAATCGATCGTCTCGCTGACCGACGGCGCCTTCTTCAGGTCAAGTCCGCGCAGCCCCTGCACGAACGCCACAAGCTGCCGGCGCAGGCTTTCCTCCACCCCGGGCACGCGCGATTGGATGATCCGCTGCTCCAGCCGAGCATCCGGAAACCCGATATGCAGATGCAGACACCGCCGCTTCAGCGCATCGCCCAGATCGCGCATGCTGTTGGAAGTCAGCACCACCACCGGCGGGGTTTCTGCCGCCACGCGACCGATCTCCGGGATCGACACCTGATAGTCCGACAAGATCTCCAGCAGGAACGCCTCGAACTCCTGATCGGACTTGTCTACCTCATCAATCAGCAGCACGGCGCCGCCTTCCTGCTGCAGGGCACGCAACAGCGGCCGCGGCTCGAGGAACTCGGGAGAGAAGAACAGGTCGCCGAAACCATGCAGCCGGTCGATCGCGTCGCCCAGCCCTTCGGTCTCACCCAGCACCTCGCCAATTTTCTCGCGCAGGATCTGCGTGTAGAGAAGCTGCTTGCCGTATTTCCACTCATAGAGGGCCTTGAACTCATCGAGGCCCTCGTAGCATTGCATGCGGATCAGAGGCAGCGTGCACCAGGCCGCGATCGACTTGGCGAGCTCGGTCTTGCCGACGCCTGCCGGCCCCTCGACCAGGATCGGCTTTTGCAGGTGGTGCGCGAGATAAACAGCCGTGGCGATCTGCCGGCTCGGAATATACCCCACTCCCGCAAGCCCCCGCTCGACCGCTTCGATCGACCCCACCAGGCGCGTCACTTCCGGATTAGCGCGCGCCACACCTGCTGAATACGGCATCCCCGCTCTCTGCACATACTGACCGGTATCCCCTACCATTGCGCCGTCGAAGGATCGAATCTCGAACCCCCTCTCCCGCCCTGCGGGAGAGGGCCGGGGTGAGGGTGGAGGAGTAAGCTTGGACATCCGCATCAACGACCACCAACGCGACATGCTGAACTCCGTCCGCGCGCTCGCCCAGACCGAGTTCAAACCCAACGCCCAACGCTGGATGGACGGCACCTTCCCCTGGGAGAACATGCGCCAGCTCGCAGCCCTCGGCGTGCTCGGCATGTCGGTGCCCGAGGAATACGGCGGCTTCGGCCTCTCCATCCTCGACACCGTGCTGATCCTCGAAGAGATCGCCAAGTGCTGCTACGTCACCGCGATGGCGGTGCTGGGCGAGGCCGGCGTGCAGACCCGCGTTATCGCGCAATATGCTCCGCCCGCGATCAAGGAGCGTATCCTGCCGAAAGTTGCAGCCGGCGAGTGCATCCTGGCGATCTGCATGACCGAGCCGCATGCCGGCACCGATGTCGCCGCCTATCGCACCAACGCACGCATCCTCGGCGACCGCGCGATCCTCAAAGGCACCAAGACGCTGATCAGCCGCGCCCCGGAAGCCGGCATGTTCGTCGTGTTCACCCGCATCGACGGCCAACCCGGCCGCGAGGGCATTGGCTGTGCGTTGGTCGAAGCCGGCACGCCCGGTCTGGAAGTCACTGGCACCTTCCACACCATGGGCGGCGAGAACCTGCACGAAATCCAGTTCAACGACTGCGAGCTGCCGTTGGAAAACCTGGTCATCCGCGAGGATGGGTTCCGCAAGCTGCTGACCGCCTTCAACACCCAGCGCTGTCTGAACCCGGCGATTTCCCTCGGCCTCGCGGAGGGCGCCTTCGACGAGGCGATCGATTACGTCCGCAACCGTACCGTCTTCGGCAAGCCGATCGCCGACCATCAGGGCATCCGCTGGAAGCTCGCCGACATGTTCAAGGACATTGAAGCCGGCCGCGGCCTGTTGTATCGCGCCGCCGCCACCGCCAACCCGTTCCCCGACCCGTTCATGGCCGCCACGGCCAAGGTCTTCAACAACGAAATGTCTATCCGCGTGACCAGCGAAGCGGTGCAACTGCACGGCGGCTTCGGCTTCACCGACGAATATCCCGTCTCGCGCTTCTATCGCGCCGCCCGCTACGGGTCGATCGGCGGCGGCACCTCGGAGACGCTGCGCGATCTGATCGGCCGCAAGCTGGTTGCGGACACCCCACACGGTCAGGGCATACTCGGCCTGAACACTTATTGATTGCAGGAGGAACCGCCAATGAATGAAGCGCGTGTGATCGCCACCGGTCTGTCGTTTCCCGAAGGGCCTGTGGCGATGCGCGACGGCTCTGTCGCGCTGGTAGAGATCGAGCGCCAGACCGTCAGCCGCGTCCACCCCGATGGCCGGGTTGAGGTGATTGCGCGCACCGGCGGCGGCCCGAACGGCCTGGCTGTTGGTCCCGATGGCGCATTCTATGTGTGCAACAATGGCGGCTTCGCATTCCGCTATGAGATGGGGCTGCTGCGCCCCGTGGCGCCGTCCTCGGACTACGCCGGTGGACGCATCGAGCGGCTGGACCCCGCAACCGGCGCGCTCAGCGTGCTCTACGACCGCTGCGACGAGCACAAACTATGCGGACCCAACGACATCGTCTTCGACGCACACGGCGGGTTCTATTTCAGCGATCTCGGCAAGTCCCGCGCGCGCGACCGCGACCATGGCGGGCTCTACTACGCGCTGGCCAACGGCTCGCGCATCGCGGAAGTAGCGTATCCCATCCTGACACCGAACGGCGTCGGCCTGTCGCCGGACGGGCGCACGGTCTATGTGGCGGAGACCAAGACCGCCCGCCTCTGGGCCTTCGACCTTGAAGCGCCGGGTGTCGCCAGGAAGCACCCCTTCCCTTCCCCGCATGGCGGACGGCTGGTGGCTGGCCTTGGCGGATACCAGCGCTTCGACAGCCTCGCCGTCGATGCGGCCAGCAACATCTGCGTCGCCACGCTGATCAGCGGCTGCATCAGCGTGATCGCCCCCGACGGGCGGTTGTTGCGACAGGTACGTCACCGGCGATCCGGTCACGACGAATATCTGCTTCGGCGGTCCGAACTTGCGCACCGCCTACGTCACGCTCTCCGGCACCGGCCGGCTGGTGGCATTCGAGTGGCCGGAAGCGGGATTACCTATAGCCTACCAGAACTCTCGAGAGTGCCGAGTTCTGGGTTACTTCCTGGCGGCCTGTGACTTTCGCTCGTAGTCGTCAAGCCACTGCTCAGTGAGCCGGTCGAGCTCCTCGAGCTGGCGTTCGGAGTAGGATTCCGGCGCAAAGCCCTCGAGCCACCCGAGCACGTGAGTTTCGATCAAGTCGCGCGGCACGTCCGGATGCTCGGCATGGATGCGTTCTGCCGACTGCTCGATCGACAGCCGTTTCCCGTCGTCCCAGACGATCTTGCGCCGTTTGGGGTCGACGTCGGCATTATCCAGTGCGGCGAAGACCAGATCGAGCGCGTAGACCGAGCGTTCCCCCTCGGACGAGCCCATCCATTCGAGGAAGGCGTCAGTGAACGGGTTGTTCTCGAAGGGGTGTTTTGCGCGTCGCTTGCCCATCGGATGAGGATAGCACCGCGGGTCATTGCCGTCGCAAGGCTCGCTTCATCATCAAGCGGCTCTGCTCGATGCTCAAGGCGATCCACTGGGCGGTGAGCGCCTTGAAGCGCTTATAGTTGCGGATCTCACGCCGCACCTCGGGCAGATAGTCGCGCGGAACATATTCGGTCCGGCTCCTCATCTGCCGCGTGTAGCTGAGCTGGTAGTAGGGTCCCCTCCGGTTCTCTGGATCCTTGTACTGGCGGGTGAGCGATCCGGGCCGCATGTCTTCAATGCCGGCCAGCTGCGCCTTGATGCTTCCAATGCGCTTTCTGATCACTGCCAGGCGTTTGTTTGTCATAGGTTTAGCATACCAGTGCTATACTATGCTGGCAACAAAATCGAGAGGGCCCGATGCCGCTGTGGATGCCCTGGTGGAATGCGATTTGGCTGCTGCGTCCGGCGTTCTCGCGTCTGCGCACCTTCCTGTGGTTCGCCACCGCCGTGGCAGGCTTCACGGTGCGGACGGAACTGCTGGGCGTAACCAGCCTCGTGCGGGCGCTGAAGCTCGAGGCTCGCTTCTACAACAAGCTCGTCGATCACTTTCACAGCCCCGCCGTGAAGCTCGATCGGCTCGCGGCGCTGTGGACCCAGGTGGTGCTGCGGCTATTCCCGCAGCCGCTGCGCATCAACGGAAGGTGTATCGTGGTCGGCGACGGCATCAAGATCCCAAAGCGCGGGCGCAAGATGCCGGCGGTCAAACTCCTGCATCAGCAGTCCGAGTCGAACACCAAGCCCGAATTCATCATGGGACATTCCCTCCAGGCTGTGAGCGTGCTCGTTCAGGCCGCAGCCAGCGTCTTCGCCGTGCCGCTCGCCATGCGAATCCACGAAGGGTTGGTGTGGTCCAATCGCGATCGCCGCACCCTGCTCGACAAGATGCTTGCGCTCCTCGGGATCGTCGCCATCGCAGAACCCTTCTACTTCGTCGCCGACGCCTACTATGCCGCGCGCAAGATCGTCACCGGCCTGCTCGAGGAGAACAACCACCTGGTCACGCGGGTGAAGTCCAACGCCGTCGCCTACACCGCCCACCAGCAGCGTGGCCCGCGGAAGAGAGGCCGGCCCAGAGTCTATGGCAGCAAGGTCAAGCTCAGATCCCTGCTGGAAGACCCCAAGGGCTTCCAACAGGCCGAAAGTCCCGTCTACGGCGAGCACCAGGTGACCATCCAGTATCGGGTCCGCGACCTGCTGTGGCGCCCGGCCGGTCAACTCGTGCGCTTCGTGGCGGTGATTCATCCAGTAAGAGGCTCGTGCCTCCTGATGTGCACCGACACCTCTTTGGAGGCTATCGAGATCATTCGCCTGTACGGTCTGCGCTTCAAGATCGAGCACACGTTCAAGCAGGCGGTGCGGCTGATCGGTTCGTTTACCTACCATTTCTGGATGTCCGACATGAAGCCGCTGCGCCGCCGCAGTGGCAATCAACATCTCCATCGTGAGTTGCTGGAATACCGCAACGCCGTCAAACGCAAGCTCCACGCCTACCACGTCTTCATCCAGGCGGGTGTCGTCTGCCAGGGACTGCTTCAGTATCTGGCCGTCGCCTTCCCTCAGGCCGTCTGGAATTCCTTCGGCTCCTGGCTGCGAACCATTCGGCCCGGCATCCCGCCCTCGGAGCTGGTCGTGGCCAATGCCCTGCGCCAGAGCCTGCCGGAATTTCTCTTGAATGCCACCCCGAGCAACACCTTCGCGAAATTCGTCATCGAACGACAGGACACCAATAAAATGGAGGCCTTCCGCCTAGCCTCCTGAGCCGAAATTCCTCCGGAACTCTGGACTCGCGAGCAGAACTGAGACCGGCGTGTTGGCACGTAGCTGTTGCGCCAATCATGCCGACGCCTTCGAAGGATTATTGTTCGACACAGGCAAGCACTGATCGCCGATCACACTGCAAACGGCTGGTCTAGATCTGATTCAGGCTTGTCCGCAACGGAAGGTCGATCACGATCCACCTGGCGGAGGCGATGGGACCGCACGGGACGTTTCCAACCGATCCTGGTCGTCATCTCGGCGCAACAACCATCGTCACTGGAACGATAGTGAAGACGATCGGCGGAGGGACTGGCGCTGGGCGGTTGGCGAGGGAGGGGTATGTCCTAAGGATAAGCTTCGTGCCTGAGCCTGCTCCACTCTGGAGGGCACCACAAATCGGCACCGGTCAGCAAGATCCTTGCCGGGGGACCGAACGATGCCTATTGTTCGCGGTGGTCCAGCAAAACGGGCGGCGAGCCCCCAATGTCAGCCTATAGCAGCCCCACGTGCCGCAGGGAGCATCAGCAAATAAATGGCCGAAAGATAGACAACCTCGAGGAAGCTCTTGCGCTCGTCGACATCGAGTACGATGCCGAGGATCTCCTGCGCCCGCCAAATTGCGTCTCGCGCAGGCATAAGGATGTTCCGGAAATCGACGGGTGGAAGCCGTTTGGATCACTGATCCCGCTCGATGATGACGAGCGCCGTCAGCTTTCCTCGATGAGCCAACTGATTGCACGCTACATCCAACGTCAACGCCACGTTCGTCCGCTCTGTTTAGCCGTCTTTGGACCCCCAGGGAGCGGCAAGTCATTGACCGTCAAACAAATTCAGGGAGAAGTAAACAAGAATTCGACCGTAAAACTGTCGAAGATGATAACAATCAATCTTACGCAGTTGTCCAGCCCGACGGAGCTGACGACCATGCTGTTTACGGCGCTGGCGACGGCTCTCGAAAATGAAGACACGGTTCCCATCATCTTCTTCGATGAGTTCGACACCACGAGGGACGGGGCGCCGTACGGTTGGCTCAGCTCATTTCTTGCGCTTATGCATGACGGTGAATTCGTTCATCAACATAACAACGTCGAATTCAAGAAGGCGGTCTACATATTCGCCGGCGGAACTGCGTCGACAATGCAAGAGTTTATGGACCGTCAGACCGAACAGGTGTTCCGTGCCGCAAAGGGCCCAGACTTCATCAGTAGATTGCGAGGGTTTCTCAATGTACGAGGACCCAACGCGAACCCCCGCATGCTCCGGCGCGCGCTTGTCCTCCGTCACGAGATCGCCGAGCGTGTCAAACGCCACGGGACGGACAAATTTAGGCTCGAGCGACAGCTGCTTGAGTCATTACTCAGAGCAGGGAGGTATCGGCATGGTGCCAGGTCGATCGCTGCGCTGATCGAACTTGCCGAGCTCAAAGGCCAGCGACTCGGCTGGGAGATATTACCAGACAAACATCTCTTGGCGATGCAGGTGGACCGCGGTCCTCTGGATCAGAAGGCGATTGGCGGCTCCATCGCATTGAGCGGCTTCCAGCCTGTGCAGGCCGCGAGGCAAAGTGAACAAGAACGAAATGATTTGGGCAGGTGCTGGACTACGATCGCCGAGGCCCTTTGGGACGAAGGGGCGACGCTCGCCTACGCGGGGCGATGGCGCGGTGAGGGCGTCGATTTAGTGAAACTGCTAAATAACTTGCGAGTTTGGGGTTTGCCCAGAATTTCGGCTCAGGCGGCGAGGCGGAAGGCCTGCATTTTGTGCGGGTCCTGTCGCTCGGTGAGGAATTTCGCGAAGATGTTGCTTTGGGCGGTATTCACGAGAAATTCTGGCCGGCTGTGGCGTAGCGCGGTGGCGACGACGAGCTCGGAGGGCGGGATGCCGGGTCGAATGGTTCGCAGCCAGGACCCGAAGGAGTTCCAGACGAGCTGGGGATAGGCGACGGAGAGGTACTGAAGCAGTCCCTGGCAGACGAGACCTGCCTGGATGAAGACGTGATAGGCATGGAGCTTGCGTTTGACGTCGTCGCGGTATTTGGGCGATGCCCGGTGGAGATGCTGGTTGCCGTTGTTGCGACGCAACGGTTTCATGTCGGACATCCAGAAGTGATAGGTGAACGTGCCGATGAGGCGCACTGCCTGCTTGAAGGTGTGCTCGATCTTGAAGCGCAGGCCGTAGAGACGAATGATCTCGATGGCCTGCAGAGAGGTGTCTGTGCACATGAGCAGGCAAGAGCCTCTTGTTGGATGAACCACCGCGACGAAACGCACCATCCGGCCGGCTGGGCGCCACAGCAGGTCGCGGACCCGATACTGGATGATCACCTTGTTCTCGCCGTAGACGGGGCTTTTGGCCTGCTGGAAGGCCTTGGGGTCTTGCAGCAGGGACCTGAGCTTGACTTTCCTGCCATAGAGCCTAGGCCGGCCTCGCTTGCGCGGGCCGCGCTGTTGGTAGGCGGTGTAGGCGACGGCATTGGACTTGACGCGTGTGAGGAGATGGTTGTCCTGCGTGATCAGGCCGGAGACGATCTTGCGCGCGGCATAGTAGGCGTCGGCGACGAAGTAGAAGGGTTGTTCGACGGCGGCGATGCCGAGGAGGGTGAGCATCTTGTCGAGCAGGGTGCGGCGGTCGCGATTGGACCACACCACGCCCTCGTGGATGCGCGCGGCGAGCGGCACGGCGAAGACGCTAGAGGCGGCCTGAACCAACAGGCTCACGGCTTGCAGCGAGTGTCCCATGATGAAGTCGGGCTTGGTGTTCGAGTTCGGACTGCTGATGCAGGAGCTTGACCGCCGGCATCTTGCGGCCGCACTTGGGGATCTTGATGCCGTCGCCGACCAGGACGCACCTGCCGTTGACGCGCAGCTTCTGGGGGAACAGGCGCAGCACCAGCTGGGTCCACAGCGCTGTGAGCCGGTCGAGCTTGACGGCGGAGCTGTGGAAGTAATCGACGAGCGTATTGTAGCAGCGCGGATCGAGGTTCAGCGCACGCACGATGGAGGTGACGCCGAGCAGCTCCGTCCGCACCGTGAAGCCTGCCACCGCGGTGGCGAACCACAGGAAGGTTCGCAGGCGGGAGAACGCCGGGCGCAGCAGCCAGATCGCGTTCCACCAGAGCATCCACAGCGACATCGGGCCGACTCGTTGTTGTTTCTGATGAACGCTGTCGTTACCCTGGAAATCGTTGTAACAATGTTGAATCTCCCGTGATCGACGATGAATTGATCGTGAGCCTGGCGACAGGAGTGAGCAGCGGTGCTATCCTGATCCGATGGGCCAGCGGCGCGCAAAACCCTCCCGCAAGGACAGACACCCCTTCGAGGACAACCCCTTCATTGAGGGCTTTCTCGAATGGATGGACTCGCCCGAGGGACAACACTCGATCGAGGCGCTCGATCTGGTCTTCGGCGCGCTGGACCATGCCGACGTTGACGCCAGGCGGCGCAAGATCGTCTGGACCGACGGGAAACGGCTTTCGATCGAGGAGTTGGCGGAACGCCTCCATGCCGAGCATCCGGACATGCCCCGCGACCTGATCGAAATTCACGTGTTCGGTTGGCTGGAAAACTGCGCGCCCGAATCCTACTCCGAACGACAGCTCGAGGAATTCGACCGGCTCATGGAGCCGTGGCTCGAAGACTACGAGCGCAAGCGATGGGCCGTCGGAAAGTAGCCGAGAACTCGGCACTCTCGAGTAAATAAGCAACTCTCATCGCGACCACCCGAGTTGAGTAACGATGAGAATGATCGACGAAATCCCGACGCCCGATTCCGCAGTTTCTTACATGGATTAAACCCGGATGCGTCGCGTGCGGAGGCCGACCAGATACTTCCAGAAACGGATCGCAAGCGGATGGGAGTCGTGTTAGTCGAACGCAAGTACCCTGAACGACGAGGAACATAAGTGGAAGCATCTGGACGAACCTCATCGGTGGAAAGCTCGCGCCATAGAACGGTTTCGACGCCGCTTGGCTGTAAGTGAGGAAAGCGTCGCCCGGTTTGTCATCGGAGGCAACCCTGAGTCCGGCCGCCACCGCCCTTCCGGTGTCGTTGAGGAAACGATCCAGTCTTTGGCCCTCCGCCGCCCGATTTATCTCGCGGGGCATTTGGGGGAGTCACCGCAGATATCGGCGTGCTACTTGGTTTGTCGAGCATCCGGACCGGTTTGATCCCGGACTCCTTGACAAACCGCATGTCGCTAGAACTCTACCAACAACTGAAGGAAATCGCTGACCGGTTGCGCCCTCCCCCGTTCATATCGTTGCCGGTATTGCCGGCGGAGCAGGCTCAATTCCTTCAATAGCATGCGCTGGAGGGACCGATGTGGCCGTTTAATGGGTTGAGCCCCGAAGAAAATCGGAAGCTTTTCCGAAGCTGCGACCCGAAGAAAGTCAGGGAGCTCACCATCCGAGGTTTGCTGCGTGTGTTCGGCGGCCGTTGACTCGTTCTGCGGATCACCGCGCTCTCGTTCCAAGCGGGATATGACATCGCTCCCCTCTGACGCCCCCTATCCGGCGGAACCCCCCGGACGGGTCGCCGCACTTACCCCGTGACCTTCGCCACCTCCGCCGGCGACTTCTGCACCAGCGCCGCATAATCCTTCATCAGCGTCTCGCTAATCCGCCCCGGAGTGAAAGTCAGCCCGGCAATCTCCCGCACTGGCGTCACTTCTGCGGCCGTCCCCGCCAGGAACACCTCGGTCGAGCGCCGCATCTCCTCCGGCTGGATTGGCCGCTCCACCACCTTCATCTGCCGGTTCTTCGCCAGCGCCATAACGCTCCGCCGCGTGATTCCATCCAGGAAGCAGTCAGGCGTCGGCGTATGCACCTCACCATCGAGCACGAAGAAGATGTTCGCGCCGGTCGCCTCCGACACCAGTCCGCGCCAGTCCAGCAACAGCGCGTCTGCGAACCCCTCGGACTCCGCCTTATGCTTGGATAGCGTGCCGATCATGTAGAGCCCAGTCGCCTTCGCCGCTGTCGGCGCGGTCTCCGGCGAGGGCCGCTTCCACGCCCCCATGCCGAGCCGGATGCCTGCCATCCGATCGGCCCCGAAATAGCTCGGCCACGCCCAGACGGCGACCGCCAGATGGATCTTCGTGTGCTGCGCCGAGACCGCCAGCATCTCCGACCCACGCCAGGCGATCGGCCGCACATAGGCGTCGGTCAGCCCGTTCGCCTTCAGCGTCTCGCAGCAGGCCGCGTCAATCTGATCGGCCGTGTAGGGAATCTCGAAGCCGAGGATCCGGCCCGAGTTCAGCAGCCGCTGCGTATGATCGCGCAGCCGGAAAATATTGCCGCTATAGGCCCGTTCGCCTTCGAACACCGCTGAGGCATAATGCAGCCCGTGCGTCAGAACATGCAGCTTCGCGTCGCGCCAGGGTACCAGGGCGCCGTCCATCCAGATCCAGCCGTCGCGGTCATCGAAAGGAACTAGCGCCATTGGTCGTATCCTCGCAACTTTATTGCTCCAGCCTTGCGCACGCTATAATGCAGCCCCAGATACGTCAACAGTTCTGCCACATGCCCAAGGAATGTCTGCCATGCCGGACCCGAGAGGCGACAGCATGAGCGCCACCCGCCGCACCGTCCCGACGCTGGCCGAATCGAGGCACCCCCCCGCGCTCCAGCCAACCGCACAACCGGCCGGCGCCAATCTGCTCTTCCTGCGCGAGGAAGAGATCCGGCTCGCCCAGGACCTGCTGTTCTTCGCCTACCGCGACTTCACCAACGCCGCCGACGTGATCCTGAAGGAGCTCGACCTCGGCCGGGCCCATCATCGCGCGCTGCACTTTATCGGCCGCAACCCCGGCATCACCGTCTCCGATCTGCTGGGCATCCTGCGGATAACGAAACAGAGCCTCGCCCGGGTGCTATCCGTCCTGGTCGGGCACGGATATGTGTCCCAATCCCCCGGCAGTGCTGATCGCCGCCAGCGACTTCTCACGCTGACCCCGGCCGGCCAGGCGCTGGAGCGGCGGCTGTTCGAGCGACAGAAGGAACGCCTCGCGGCGGCCTATCGCGAAGCCGGCGGCGCCGCGGTCGATGGCTTCCGCCGGGTGATGCGCGCCATCATGGACGACAGCGCCCGTGCCTATCTGAACAATCCGGAAACGCTCGGCCGGGAGCCGCGCGTCCGCGGCGTCTGATCATGGGTGAAGCCGCGCACATCCTGGTGGTGGATGACGACGCCAGGTTGCGCACGTTGCTGTCGCGCTACCTGGCCGAACAGGGCTTCCGTGTCACCACCGCCGAGAATGCCGCCGATGCGCGCGCCAAGCTCCGCTCGGTCAGCCCCGATCTTCTGGTGCTCGACATCATGATGCCCGGCGAGAACGGGCTTGCGTTGACCGAGTCCCTGCGCCGCGACGATAGCCAAGGACCTCCGGTCCTGCTGCTGACTGCCCGAGGCGCGCCCGAGGATCGCATTGCCGGCTTCGAGGCAGGGGCGGACGACTATCTCGGAAAGCCCTTCGAACCGCTTGAGCTCGTTTTGCGCATCCGCGCCATGCTGCGCCGCGTTGCCCACGCCCAGCCGGAGACGCCCGTCGGCCCGGTGCAGCTTGGTGTCGTGGAGTTCGACCCCGAACGAGGCGAGCTGCGCGGCCGCGAAACCACGATCCGGCTGACTGGCGGCGAGGCGGCCCTGCTCGCCACCCTCGCCCGCAGGCCGAACGAAGTGCTGTCGCGGGAAGAGATCGCCACCGCGCTGTTGATGGACGAGGCCGGCGAGCGCGCGATCGACGTCCAGGTGACGCGGCTTCGGCGCAAGATCGAGGTGGACCCGCGCGAGCCACGCTTCCTGCACACCGTCCGTGGCCGCGGCTACGTGCTGAAGCCGGGGACCTGATGGGCCTGCCACTGCCCTTCGCGCGCCTGGTCAAGCGAGTACTGCCGCGCTCGCTGCTCGGGCGCAGCCTGCTGATGATCCTGATTCCGTTGGTGCTGCTGCAGGCGGTGGCGCTTCAGGTTTACTACGGCAGCCACCTCGATCTCGTGTACCGCCGGCTCTCGTCGGATGTGGCGGGCGAAGTCGCGTTCACGTTGCAGCTCATGGACCGTTATCCCGGAACGGCCAATACGAATTGGATCCTCGACGCCGCGCGCCTCCAGTTCGGCCTCGACATCCGGCTCGAGCCCGACGCTCACATCGCGCCGCATCGCCGCTCCAATGTGTTTGGTCCGGCGGATGATGACCTGGAAGCAGCGTTGCGCGAACGACTGGACGCTCCCTTTACGATGGACTGGAGCTACGATCCGCAATCGGTGCTGATCCGTATCCAGATGCCGGACGGTGTGCTCGACGTGCAGGCCCCGCGCAAGCGGGTCGATCTTGGCGCGCTGTTCCTGTTCGTCGCCTGGGTGCTTGGTACGTCGACGCTGCTGTTCGCCATTGCCGCGTTGTTCATGCGCAATCAGGTGCGCGGCATCCGGCGCCTTGCCGATGCGGTCGAAGCGTTCGGCATGGGTCGCGACCCGGGCCCGATCCGTCCCGAGGGCGCGACGGAAGTACGGCGGGCCTCCACCGCCTTCAACCGGATGCAGGAACGCATCCGCCGCTTCCTGACCCAGCGCACCGAGATGCTGGCCGGCGTCTCGCACGACCTGCGCACGCCGCTTACGCGCATGCGGCTCGCCCTGGCTATGCTCCCGCGGCAGCCGGAACTGGCCGATGACCTTGCCGAAATCGCCGCCGACGTCGAGGAGATGGAGCGGATGATCGAAGGCTATCTCGCCTTCGCCCGCGGCGAGGGCAACGAGCAGGCGGAAGCCGCCAATCTGTCGGCCATCCTCGAAGAGGTCGCTGCCGGCGCACGCCGGTCGGGTGCGGAGGTGGAACTCGACGCTCCGGCGGAGCTGACGGTGAAGCTGCGCGTCGGGGCGGTTCGCCGGGCGCTGACCAATCTGGTGGACAATGCAAGGCGGCATGCGCATCGCGTGGTCCTCGCCGCAATGCCGGGCAACCGCGTGGTGCAGGTCACGGTCGATGACGACGGGCCGGGCATCCCGCTCGAGCGGCGCGAAAGCGTGTTCCGCCCCTTCGAGAGCGACGCCGCCGGCGGCACCGGCCTGGGGCTGACGATCGCCCGAGACATCGTTCGCGCGCATGGCGGGGAGATCGTGCTGGAGGACAGCCCGCTCGGCGGCCTGAGGGCGAGAATACGACTGCCGGTCTGACGCCAACGCGGATGACACCTCTCCCGCCCTTGCGGGGGGGGTATAGAGATAACCGAATTTGGTAATCGGCTCGGGCGTTTGAAGCCAGCAGTGCCTATGACTGCCATCTGCTACCCTGAAGCTCGCGTCCGTTTCCCGATACTTGGTCTGCACTTACGGGTGCTGAAAGAGGAGAAGAGATCGGATAATCAGTCCGGTTACCATAGCGATGAAGTACGCGCCAAGAATTATTATAGCGCGCTTTTTAGGGAGTAGAATTGGAGTATCAAATATCCCCTTTACCTTTGTAAGCTCAACGGTGGTCCCCTTTGCAGGGACAGTTAGCTCAGTAATCAACTCTCTAAGAGCCTCAAAAGCAACACATGCCTGGAAAACAAGCAAAGCCCACACATAGGCGGCTGGAAGATAAAACCAGATCAAAGTGTAAGTAATAATGATAACAAACAAAACAAAAGAGAGCAGGGAAATTGAATTGCGGGTCACGGTCCTACGCTGCTCCTCGACCGGGTGGGCGGCTTCCGCTTTGCGCTTCTCCTCGGCCTCGCGGGCAGCTTGGTCGGCCCTCTGCTTCTCCTCCGCCTCGCGGATGGCCTGCTCGGCCCTCTGCTTCTCCTCCGCGTCGCGAGCCGCCTGCTCGGCCCTCTGCTTCTCCTCCGCCTCGCGGGCGGCCTGCTTGGCCCGCAGCTTTTCCTCCGCCTCGCGGGCGGCCTGCTCGGCCCGCAGCTTTTCCTCCGCGTCGCGAGCCGCCTGCTCGGCCCTCTGCTTCTCCTCCACCTCGCGGGCGGCCTGCTTGGCCCGCAGCTTTTCCTCCGCGTCGCGAGCCGCCTGCTCTGGCCGCAGCTTCTCCGCCTCGCGGGCGGCCCGCTCGGCCCGTAGCGTTTCCTCCGCCTCGCGGGCGGCCTGCTCGGCCCTCTGCTTCTCCTCCGCGTCGCGCGAGCCGCCTGCTCGGCCCTCTCCTTCTCCTCCGCCTCGCGGGCGGCCTGCTCGGCCCGGCGCCTTGCCGCAGCCGTGTGAGCAGCCGGATTCGGAAACAGGCGTACCAGCTCTACTCGCCCTCGCGTTTGCTGAAGCGAACGCAGCTCTGGCCGAGCGCCGTCAGGGAACGCCCGAGTAATCCGTCGATGGACGAGCTCATGCAGATCACTCAACGAGAGGGCACGGGGGAACCGCTCGTTGCCTTCATGAAGCACGTCGAGAAGGGCGGTCGTAAAACGAGTGTAGAGCTCGTCGGGAGGAGCACTCGCCGGGTCGTTGAGACCAGACGCCGCGAGCAGCGCCACCCCGGAGGTGGGCAACTCGCCTTCGGTCTCGAAGATGGCAGGATCGGGAAGTGCCTCGTTTAACCTCAGCTCCGCCAGCCCGAGTGGACTAGTGAGGAAGCCGTGCTGTAATGCCGCTGCAAAACAACAATCAACTATCAAGTAGGCTCTTAGGTCTCGAGCTGTTTGACGCATCCAGGTACCGAGCGACCGGGCAGTGATATTTGTTAGTAGAGGCTGGTCCGGGTGGCGCGCCTGATTGTCAGGTAGAAGTCTCGGCCTTCTCCTTCGAAGTCGCCATGCCCAGCATAGTAAAATATTAGATCGCTGATTTCTTCCCCTTGCTCCTTGCTCTCTTGTCGTCGCCTCCCGACGAAAATACGAGCCTGATCGAGTTGTTCGGCAGGACCATCATATGAGTTGAAAAGGCTTTTTATATTGCGAAGTGGGATGCCAGGGCCTTCTTCGCTTTTGAGGAACTGGATAAACGCATCGGCAGAACGTTCAAGCGAAGGTGCATCTTTGAATTTTGGACAATCAGGCCATCGGCTGGCGCCGAAGATCAACGCGACGGTCGTTTCCGGCTTAGGGGGAGCGTTAGTGGGCACCGCCCCGTCCCTTCCAAGTCTGGATCAACTCGTCGATTGTATGAGCAGAGACGTTTGCGACGCTCAGCGATCCATGCTCATCTGTGATGCTGATACGAGACGAATCGTGGCGTTGCAGGAATACGCGGAGGGCGCGGGCAAACTCCAGCAACACAGGAGAAGCAAGTATAACGGCCAGGGTGGCGCCTCCGTCTAGATTCTCACTCTGCAAACGTATTCTTTCGACTTCCGCGTCAGGGAGCTCTTCAAGAATGATCCGGTTCAGGGCTTGCGCGGAGCGAGAAGAGGCAGCCGCATCCTCAGCGGCTACCGTGATCTGAAGCCTTAATGGGGCGCTCAAGGTATCCTCCCTGGTGGGCCTGGCAGTTCGGGGCCCCCAACTTTCCTAATTAAGCACATGGCAACTCGCCAGGTAAGCACCCGTTACGGGGAACCACTCGATTGAGCTGCCCAGATGAAACTTCTAAGAATTTCTGGACACCCAGCCGTTTAGAACATAAGCAGGGGCTTCCATTGTTTCTATAGTGTGTGGCCTGACGTAAGATGTCGTTAAAGTCTCTTGAGCTCAGTTGGGTTTCGTCTGGTGCCATTTCTTTCTAAATTCTACCGGCGGGCCGCATCGGCCCCCGCCACATCTTGCCGAACAAGGTGCTGAGCACCGTCCTGATTTAGTTGGTCCACCCTCTTGACCAGGTTGCGGGCGAGCTGGGCGATGCAGCGGCGCGCTGTGGGGAGAGACCTCGAAGAACCCTAACGCGAAGCTCTGCGCCGCGACGGTCGGGAGCGGGCCGCTGATCTCTTCTGACCCTGGGAAGGGGTCGGCATATTGATGCCGCTGAGCCTCTCAACTGGCGGGACGCTACCAAAGTCGGCTATCTGTATACTCCCCGCCCTTGCGAGAGAGGTAGCCGCGCGGCAGCGCGGCGATTGAGGGTGCCGGGGCTGCAACTCGTTGCAGATTCCGGCCACCCTGAAAGTGCTCCAGGTAACGCCGGCGCCGCGATCAGCGCGCCCGGACCCCCGCCAGGAAGCAATCGATTTCGTGGCTCAGCGTTTGCGCCTGACCGGCAAGCTTGGCCGCCGAGGTGACAACCACATTGGCTGCCTCGCCCGTATCGCCAGCCGCCTGGGTAACACCGGCGACACTCGCCGAGACCCCACGCGTGCCAAGTGCTGCCTGCTGCACATTGCCGGCAATCTCGCGTGTCGTCGCATCCTGCCGCTCGATGGCGACTCCGATCGTTGCGGCAATCTCGCTGATACAACCGATCGTGGTCGTGACGCCTTGCATCGCGGCAACCGCATCGTTCGTCGTGTTCTGGATGTCGCGGATTTGTGCGGCAATATGCTCGGTTGCCTTTGCTGTCTGCATAGCGAGCGTTTTGACCTTGCTCGCCACCACAGCAAAGCCCCTGCCCGCCTCACCCGCGCGCGCGGCCTCGATTGTTGCGTTCAGCGCCAGAAGATTGGTTTGTCGCGCAATATCACTGATCAGTTGGACCACATCACCGATCTGGCGCGCGGCTGTAGCAAGCCCTTGCACCTGCTGATTGCTGCGCTCCGTCTCAGCCACCGCCTTCGCCGTGACATTGGCGGAGTCCAGGATGCGGTGGCCGATCTCGGAGGCCGACACCGACAGTTGCTCGGCGGCGATGGCGACGGACTCGACGTTGGTCGCCGCTTGTGTCGAAGCGTCTGACGCGGCAGTAGCTTGCCGCTTCGTCTCGTCCGCCGTGTTCACCATGCTCTCGGCAACGGACTGCATCATGCTCGCGGCGCCCGCAACCGAATCGACGACGCTTCGGACACTGGACTCGAAGCTCTCCGCCAACGAAAGAAGCTCGGCCCGTCTCTGCTCGGCCATCTGCTGCCGCTCTGTCTCGGCCGCTTTCTCCAGGGTCCGCGCCGTGCGGCTATTGTCGCGGAATACCACGAGCGCGGCCGCCATCTCCGCTATCTCGTCGTGCCCGCCCTGTGGAATGACCGCGTCCAGATTGCCACCCGCAACATCGGCCATGCAGGCACGCAGCAAGGAGAGGCGACGCACGACGCTACGCCCGATCGCAAATACGGCTATAACGATAGCCAGCAGCATGCTGGCGGCCGCAAGCACAATCAGAAGAAGACGGCCACGGGCGATGGCCTGCGCAACCGCCTCAGTCGCCGTATGAGCACGCGTCTGGTTGGCATCGACCACCGAGCCAACCTGCTGCTCCAGTGCCGCCGCCAAGGTGCGGTTTGCGGCGAGCTCGGTCTCGCCCTGAGCCGCCGCTTCGAGCTCTGCGCTACGCAGTTCGAAGATGTTCCTGTCGCCGCGACCGTAGCTCAACAGATCAGCCACTGCCGAGCTCAGTTTGGGCGCCGCGGAAATGCCCTTCAGAGCGGCAATCGACTTCTCCTGGCGGTCGGCGCTCGCCCGGAACCGATCGTGCACCGGGGGAAGCAGATCCTTCTCCGGGATGTTGGCCGCCTCGATCAGCAGGCCCAGAACGAGATTGGCATCCGCGTGCAGGTCGAACATCGCCTGCAGCCCAGGGAGCTGCTTGTTGCTGAGGTCATTGAGATGGTCCTGCAAGGCGTTCGGCGAGCCGCCCTCGGGGATAGTCTGCAAGCCGGTGACGAGATCGAAGGTCGCGTCATCACGGTTGTTGCTGGGGGCGGCTATATGCGACTTCCCTTAAAACTCTATTTGCATTTTTGGGCGTCTGGAGCGCCTTCACCCTGACTGGAAACGCCGGGTCCCCCTACACCTCTCCCGCGCTGCGGGAGAGGTCGCCGCGCGGCAGCGCGGCGGGTGAGGGTGCCGGACCAGAGCTACGACTCGTTGCCAATTCCAATCACCCTGGCAGTGCTCTCGAGTGCCCGCACGCGCATCGTGCGCTCGCTTGGCGTCGATCAGGGAGCGGGTCGGCACCCCCGGCATCAGCCAGCCCCAAGCTTCGGATTGATCTGTAGCGACGGGGTTGCAGCCGGCAGGACCTGTCGCCTGGCGGCGTCCCACATTAGCCGGGGATCGAACGTCTCCGCAGCGATCATGGTCAGGATGACAACCGAACAGAACGCAACGGCGCCCATCCCGGGCTCGATCGTGATCACGTTGCCGAACCGGACCAGTGCGCCGAGCAATGCCTCCATGAAAATGTCGATCATCGACCACCGGCCGATCCAGCGCACAATGTGATAAAGGCGGGTCCGGTCCCGCAACCATCCTGCGTGTCCAGTCTGCGTCGCGATCAGCAATACAGAAAGTCCGACAAGCTTCAGCATCGGAATTGCGATGCTGGCGACGAACACCAGCGCCGCGAGCGGGTACATGCGGGCTGCAAACAGTTCTTCTACGCCACCAAGGATCGTGCTCGGCTGGCCGGCGCCGAGCTGCATGACCGTCAGCACCGGATAGTAGTTTGCGGGCACGTAGAGGATTGCAGCGGCGATCACCAGTGCCCAGGTACGCGTTATGCTGTTGGGTTTCCGCGCGCGCAGGGCCGTCTCGCAGCGGGGACAGGATGGGTCGGCTGCCCGCGGAACGCTGACAAGACCACACGTTTCGCAGCCGATCGCGCCCCGCAGCCCACGGCGCGATGAGCTGGAGCGGCAGGAAAAATCACTGGCCTCATCGCGGGAGTCCAGCGCGTCCCATACGGCCTGGCGGTCAAGCGCGCTGTCGGCCCAGATGATGACGAAGGTGAGCGCCAGGAGCGCATACACGCCCGCCTGGAGTCCAATCGTCACCAGGTCGCCGAGTTTCACGTAGGCGACGAAGACGCCGAACACGAAGACCTCGATCATCGACCAGGGACGAAGCTTTTCGGCAAAGGCGAAGACGCGGCGCAGGTGACGGGGAGGTTTGGTCTCGCGCAGCCGGACCAACACGTAGAGTGTGCAGATCAGTTTGCCGAAAGGCGCGAGTACCGTGACGAATACGACAACTGCGGCAAGCTCGCCCATGCCGCGTCGTACCAGTTCCTCTGGTCCAGAAAACAGGCCCGCGGTCAGTCTAATGCCGGCAGTTTCCACGTTCATCAGCGTTGTTGTGCACATGATGATGAGGAGGGCGAGTGCGGCCACGGTGAGCGCGATATTATGATCGAGGGGATGACGCGACGCGCGATGCAGGACCGTGCCGCAGCGGGTGCAACGGGCCGTCGTGCCGGGAGCCAGGGCGGGGACGGTCTGAAACAGCCCGCAGCCTGGGCATTCGCGGATGTGTAGCCGCGTGGGCGGGATTGCCGGCAGGGGCTTCACCGGCCCGCGGGTCCTGTGAGCAGCATCGACACAAGGCCGTCCGCAAGCTGGCCCACGGCGGTGCTGATGGCCGCAACCTCACCCGGAGTACCTGGCACCGGTGGCGCGTCCGTGAAGTGGAAGCTGCGCACGATTGGCGTTCCACGTCCCTTGAACTCCACGCTCGCCTGCGCCTGCAACACGAGGCGACCCGCCGCGTCTTCATCCAGCCGCTGCACGTTCAGTTCAACCGTGGCGTCCGGCGAAACGGATACCGCGCCGCTGCTGCTGAGGACGGTGCTCTGGGGCAGGCGTTGGCTCAGTTCCTCGATCAGCACCCGGCTCAACATGGCGCCCAGCGGCTCGCCCCACCAATCGTTGGACATGACGTCGAGGCGGTAATTTTCCGAGGAGCGGACGATTTCGGAACGTTCGAGGTAACGCGCAAGGCTGATCGGCTGCAGAACGATGATGCCAGGCCCGCGACCTTGCGGCGTTCCGGATACCGGCGCGATCGTATAAAGCACCGGGTTAGGCGAAGAGCAGGCGGAGAAAAGCGCGAGAGGTGCGAGCGCTGCCAGGGTGCGGAAAGACCACGAGCGCCTCATTCCGTGCCTCCGCCAGGCCGGCCCTTGATCAGCGCCTCGGGGTGCCGCGTCAGCAGGTCGGCGAGCGAGCGGAGTGAACCCATTGCTTCATTGAGTTGGCGCAGCAATCGTTCGAGCTCCCGGTCGAAATCGGTGTTGTTGCCATAGGCATTATCCAGCGAGAGGAGAAGCTTGTTGGCGCTGGTCAACGTTTTCTCCAGTCCGGACGTGAGTTCGGGCAATTGCTTCGTCGCCGGGGTTAGTCCCGTGTCCAGATGACGGATCATGTCATTGGCATTGGCGACCATTGCAGACAGGTCCTTCAAGGTCTGCCGCATCTGCGGGCTTGCCGTTGCGTCGTTCACCCCTCCCAGGATGGACTCGAGTTGTTGGCCAATCTGGGTAAAGGGGATGGTGTTGACCTGATTGAGCAGGTCGGTGGCGGAGGCTGTGAGACTGGCGAACCCCCCGCTCTCGACGCTCGGCAAGACGAAGTCCCGGCCCTCCATGGTGACCGTCGCTGGCGGGGCCTTGGTATCGAAACCGAGCCCGACCTCCTGCTGGCCGGTGATCAGACTGGCGCTCTGCAGTGTTGCCCGCAGGCCGCGCTTCACCATCACGTCCGCTGCTTCGGCCGGGGTCTTGAAGACATCCTTGGCGCCGACCCCAAGAATACGTTCCGGCTCTATCTCGTAATGCACCGGCGCGACGATCGCATCCTTGGCCCGATCGTACGCCAGGCGTACATCGGTGACCTGGCCGACCTTGAGACCGTGCATCGTCACCTCGGAGCCGGGGCCAAGTCCGCGAACCGAGCCGGAGAAATAGGATACGACCGGAACCCTGCGGCTGTAGGAAGCAGCCTCCGCGGCATCCCGATCGACAAAGAGCGGGAACGCGTGGTTTGCTGCCGTAGGTGGCGCATGACTGTCGCCTGAAGGTGTATCAAACGCGATCCCGCCGAGCAGAAGCGCCTGCAATGACTTCGAGCTGGACCTGAACGCCCGCACCGGCGAGCTTCACAGAGAGGCCGGAGGCGTTCCAGAACCGGCTTTCGTCATGCACATAGCTATCAAATGGCGCCCGGACGAAAGCGCGGATCGTGACACTCTCCGCCATATCGGCAAAGTCCCAGCCAAGCACCTCACCCGCCTGGAGGTCGCGGTAGTAGATGGGCGATCCCAATGAAATCGAGCCAAGACGGCTGGCTTTCAGCAGGAAAGTACGGCCAGGGACATTCGTTTGCAGGAGGGGCGGATCCTCGAGTCCAGTAAAGTCGTGTTGCGGCTTGCCTGCGGTTTCGGGCGGCAGCATGCCGATAAAGGAGCCGGACAGAAGTGTGGTGAGGCCCGACACGTTGCCCAATGATATGCGCGGCCTGACAACCCAGAACACCGTCTTGTCGGTGAGCAAAGGTTCAGCCTGCCGCGTTGTGGCGACCGTCACCAGCACGCGAGAGTGATTGCTCGTGAGCGTCAGACTTTTGACGGTGCCGAACACAATTTCCTTGTATTTGAGTTGCGATTGGCCGGCCTGCAGTCCTTCGCCACTCTCGAAGGAAATGGTGATGGTTGGTCCTTCTTTGGAAAGCGTGTCCCACGCGAGCCAGGCGCCGATCGCGATCGCCAGCAAGGGCACGATCCATATGACCGACACACGCCGTGAGCGACGTGTCGATGCCCGCGCCAGGGGCGGGGGCTCGGTGAGATCACTCATGGCAGTTCCCTTTGGGCAGTTCCCGTTCGGCCGATGGTACGGTCAACCGATGCGGCAGGACAAGGCCACCCGAACCGGGCCGGATACGATCCATCATTCCCGACTTTGTCGGAGGGGTAGATGGAGCGCGCTATGCAAAATTGGCAAGAAATATATCCCACATCCAGGCGAGGTAAGCCGCTACGCGGCAATACGGTGCAGTGTATCGGAAGGCGTTTCGCCGAACAACGCTTTGTATTCCGCGGCGGAACGCCCAAGCCTCCCAAAACCCCAAGGACATGGCGATTCCCGTTACGGTGGTAGCCGGCCCATTGGTCTCGCGTAACACCCGCGCGAGATGAAGCGTCGCAGCACCACATGTCGTTTCGGGCTCACCTCAAGGCTGCGACTGCTTCCACACGAATATGACTGTGGCGGAACATGACTCGCCCCAGCGTATGGCGCCAACGGAGTGCACTACCAGGTCGTCCAGACGCCGTAATGGATGCGCCCCGGCGATCAGCCGTGCTCGTGCAAAGAGACCCATTGCACGACTCGTCCCGCTACGGAATATAGGCTCCGGGTGCTAACCAGGTGGTCGCGGGAAACCCGACGAGCGGAGAGTTTGATACGCAATCGGACCTTCATTGGTGCGGCATTCCTCTTACTGCTGGTGGCGGGTGCTTGGCGGGGGGCTCGCGCCCAGCAGCCTATGAGCGCTGGGCAGGCCTCCCCCACGACTGGCTGGCAATTCAATATCGCGCCCTAATCTGTGGTCCCCCGCCGTCAACCTGTCGTTGAAGTACAACCTGCCGGCAGATCTCGGCGGCAAATTGCCAACCGATGTGTCGGTCGGACCCGGCGATCTATATTCCCACCTCGATATCGGCGCGATGTTTTCGGCAAACGTCCGGAAGTGTCACCAGCAGTAACGTGAACATCAAATCGATCGACCTCTTCGGCCGGCCATCTATTCCGATCTCGCGCTCCCTGGAAACCAGCACCGGCACGACTTTCAAGATGGCGATCTGGACTCTCGCTGGCGGCTACACCGTGCTGCAGCGGGACTGGGGCAATGTCGATGTGTTTGCCGGGCTCCGCTACCTTGCGGTTAATGCCAACACAAATTACAGCTTGGCACTTACAGTGACCGGCCCTCGGGGCAATGGGGCCACCTTCGGTGGTATCGGCGGGATTTCCGGCTCACAGGGGATCTGGAACGGCATTGGAGGAATTCGGGGCCGGTTCCGACTTGGTGACACCAAGCTGTTCATCCGGTATTATTTCGACATTGGCGCGGGCGGATCGCAACTAACTTGGCAGATCTCGTCCGGTCTGGGCTACCAGTTCAACAAGTGGGGCGCCGCCTCGGGCAGCTATCGCTATCTGTCCTTCGAGCAGGGCGGCAGTGCGGTCGTGGATCGTCTGACGCCGAAGGGGCCGATGCTCACGGTGAACTTCAGCTTCTAACAGTGCACGTAGCCGACTTCGCTCCATGGTACTACGCCTGGGCGTACGGTGTGCCGGTGATTGTGCTGAACGTGATTATCCACATCGGTGGCCTCGCCGCCATTCATGCAAAGATGACGCCCAGGCTTGGCGCCCATGCGGCCCGCGGCCGGCTTTCGATCGGGATGTTCGTGGTGATGGCTCTCACCGTGACCGCGGTCGGGCAGGCTGATCGGATGATGAGCTCGCCGCCGCGATCCTGAGGCTCACGCACCTGTTCTCGCTGAATTTGCGATATGACCCCTACTCAGAAACCGCCGATGCATACTATGAGAGTCTCAAGAAAGAGTTGGATCAAATTGATATAATCGGAATCCTTAACAGGGAGCTTGCGAAAACTCGACTGCACGGCGCGGTAGCTAAACATGTCGTTCAAGCCGTTCGATACTTGAATGACGATGCGAGACAGAGCGCCGTACTTACATTGGCCGACAATATCGATACACTCTACTCCATCTTCCAAATCGTTGCAATTGCTATCAGGGCCTGCTTCGGCAACCTCCGCCGTGATGTCCAGGAGGAAGTTTGCCCCGCCTTACGGGAACGTGCGCTTCAAGGCAACTTTCTTGTATCGACGGAGCTGTACGCTGCGTACGCCATACGGATCCTTGGGGAAAGTCACCCCCGACCCGGTCCAGATCGCGACCGAGGGCGCGCTGTGGGGCAGCATCCATGCCCACGACTTCCCGCGTGAAGGGGTGGTCGTCAGCGACGACGCCGGCCAGTTCGCCATTGGTCGGCATGCGCTCTGCCGAGTAGGTGGGGATGTTACCACCCCCACCCCTCACAGACCCGGACGAGCAGGTTTCCCGCATCCGGTTCTTCACGAGAGAGTTTCGCCAGCGGCCGTGTAGCGATGAACGCTACCTCGCGCCGCCGCCTCGCCAAGTCGGCTATCCGTCGTCCTTGTGTGGACAGGTTTGCGGGGTTCAGTGTCCCCTCCCGTGTTTCCGGCCAACGGTTCTCTCTCCGTGGCGCCTCCCTTCCCTCCATCGGGTCCCGGTGAGTCCCGGTTCCCCGACTTCACGAGTACCATGAAGGCGCTACGACTTCCTGCGCGTGCATTCCCGGTCCCTTATGGATTCGGTTCCGGGCTCCACATGCTCCCCCGTCTTCGTGTTCGCCGAAGCGCTCCCGGCGCGGCAGGGGGCCGCCTCCGGACCTGGGCTCTTTGGTCAGCCGGTATGCCCCTCTCCGGCGGTTTGCACATGGGCACGCACGGGATCTCTCAGGTTTCCTGGCGTTCCCTCCCGTACCTCTGCCCGGCTCTCAGACCCCGGCCGGATCGGCAGGACCTCGCCATTTGCAGTCCTGTCGATGCTGCCCCCGGACCCAACACGCCGAAGGCTCCAGCACGAACATGATGTCGGGGCTCAACCCCGGGCTTCGGTACCTGCTGCCTACGCTTCACGAGCGGCGTCGCCGTCACCCGTGCAAGGCTCGCTTCCGGCCGGCGGGCTGCGCCTTTACCGGGAGGGAGTTGAACCCTCTGGACCGCACCGAAAGGTTTCAGGCTACATCCGTCCTCCTTTCCAGGACTTTCCTGACGCAAGCCGAGTAGGTGGGGATGTTACCACCCCCACCCCTCACAGACCCGGACGAGCAGGTTTCCCGCATCCGGTTCTTCACGAGAGAGTTTCGCCAGCGGCCGTGTAGCGATGAACGCTACCTCGCGCCGCCGCCTCGCCAAGTCGGCTATCCGTCGTCCTTGTGTGGACAGGTTTGCGGGGTTCAGTGTCCCCTCCCGTGTTTCCGGCCAACGGTTCTCTCTCCGTGGCGCCTCCCTTCCCTCCATCGGGTCCCGGTGAGTCCCGGTTCCCCGACTTCACGAGGTACTATGAAGGCGCTACGACTTCCTGCGCGTGCATTCCCGGTCCCTTATGGATTCGGTTCCGGGCTCCACATGCTCCCCCGTCTTCGTGTTCGCCGAAGCGCTCCCGGCGCGGCAGGGGGCCGCCTCCGGACCTGGGCTCTTTGGTCAGCCGGTATGCCCCTCTCCGGCAGTTTGCACATGGGCACGCACGGGATCTCTCAGGTTTCCTGGCGTTCCCTCCCGTACCTCTGCCCGGCTCTCAGACCCCGGCCGGATCGGCAGGACCTCGCCATTTGCAGTCCTGTCGATGCTGCCCCCGGACCCAACACGCCGAAGGCTCCAGCACGAACATGATGTCGGGGCTCAACCCCGGGCTTCGGTACCTGCTGCCTACGCTTCACGAGCGGCGTCGCCGTCACCCGTGCAAGGCTCGCTTCCGGCCGGCGGGCTGCGCCTTTACCGGGAGGGAGTTGAACCCTCTGGACCGCACCGAAAGGTTTCAGGCTACATCCGTCCTCCTTTCCAGGACTTTCCTGACGCAAGCCGAGTAGGTGGGGATGTTACCACCCCCACCCCTCACAGACCCGGACGAGCAGGTTTCCCGCATCCGGTTCTTCACGAGAGAGTTTCGCCAGCGGCCGTGTAGCGATGAACGCTACCTCGCGCCGCCGCCTCGCCAAGTCGGCTATCCGTCGTCCTTGTGTGGACAGGTTTGCGGGGTTCAGTGTCCCCTCCCGTGTTTCCGGCCAACGGTTCTCTCTCCGTGGCGCCTCCCTTCCCTCCATCGGGTCCCGGTGAGTCCCGGTTCCCCGACTTCACGAGGACCGATGAAGGCGCTACGACTTCCTGCGCGTGCATTCCCGGTCCCTTATGGATTCGGTTCCGGGCTCCACATGCTCCCCCGTCTTCGTGTTCGCCGAAGCGCTCCCGGCGCGGCAGGGGGCCGCCTCCGGACCTGGGCTCTTTGGTCAGCCGGTATGCCCCTCTCCGGCAGTTTGCACATGGGCACGCACGGGATCTCTCAGGTTTCCTGGCGTTCCCTCCCGTACCTCTGCCCGGCTCTCAGACCCCGGCCGGATCGGCAGGACCTCGCCATTTGCAGTCCTGTCGATGCTGCCCCCGGACCCAACACGCCGAAGGCTCCAGCACGAACATGATGTCGGGGCTCAACCCCGGGCTTCGGTACCTGCTGCCTACGCTTCACGAGCGGCGTCGCCGTCACCCGTGCAAGGCTCGCTTCCGGCCGGCGGGCTGCGCCTTTACCGGGAGGGAGTTGAACCCTCTGGACCGCACCGAAAGGTTTCAGGCTACATCCGTCCTCCTTTCCAGGACTTTCCTGACGCAAGCTGGGTGCATGCCGAGCGGCTGGTGCACAAGCTCGACACCTTCACCGAGCCGCAGCGCGCCGCCCAGAAGCGTGTCCGCTCGCTGATCTGGCGGTTCTACGCCGACCTGAAAGCCTACCGCGTCAACCCGACAGCGCGTCGGCGCGGCCAACTGCGCGCCCGCTTCGATCGCATCTTCTGCCGTCGCACTGGTTTCGTTACCCTCGATCGCCTGCTGGCACGGCTGCATGCCAACAAGGCCGAGTTGTTGGCCGTGCTCGACCATCCGGACATCCCGCTACACACCAACGGGTCGGAGAACGACATCCGCTGCCAGGTGACGAAGCGAAAGGTCAGCGGTGGCACGCGCAGCGATATCGGGCGCGACTGCCGCGATGCCTTCCTCGGGTTGGCCAGGACCTGCGCCAAATTGGGCGTCGCCTTTTGGGATTATCTCGGCAGCAGGCTGGGCATTGCAGGCGCGTCGGTCGTGCCACCCCTGCCCGACCTCATCCGCTGTCGCGGTCAGCCCGCGTAGCTGCCGCTGCCCCCCGATTTTGCCCCTCTTACCAGATCGCCAGATCGCCCGTGAAGCCATTGAATTGCCTGTGATTCCATGTCCCGCGAGCATCGATTCGGAGGACGCGGCAGCGGTCGACGAGATCATCCGTAGGGTTCGGTCGGAAGGCTTTGATTTGAAATCCACGACGATCGTCCGCTTGGACCGCACACCGAGCGCGCCGTGCGCTTCGCCATACCGTTCGGGTTGATCGTCTTGATCCGCCCCAAAGCGCCCTCGCCGTGTCCTGCGCCCCCGCACCTGGCCGGTGGACCGGCGGGGAGCCCGCGAAACAATGGGCCTGAGTTTCGCCAAGTAAGTCACCACCTCATTGATTTGGATCATAGGAATTGGTCCAGCTTAAGTGTAGATGTGGCCACTGGCTGAAGGATCCGGCATGACTGCGCGCCAAACGGCCATCACCATTACCAGAGCCTCTGCTCTGTCGGTTGCATCGCCGGAGCCGCTTCCCTTTCGGCTGGCACGCTCCAGGAGGCAAGCTACATGAGACCGCTAGTCGAGTTCGCCAAGACAACACTGATCGGCGGAATTCTTGTCGTCCTGCCGGTCTACGTGGCCGTACTTCTGCTCGCCAAGGCAGTCAGCGGCCTCTTGGCATTGTTAAAACCGATCACCCCTCCTTCTGTCGCATTTGGCGGGGTCTTCGCAGTTCTCTTACTGACTATCTCGCGAGTCCAGAGTTCCGGAGGAATTTCGGCTCAGGAGGCTAGGCGGAAGGCCTCCATTTTATTGGTGTCCTGTCGTTCGATGACGAATTTCGCGAAGGTGTTGCTCGGGGTGGCATTCAAGAGAAATTCCGGCAGGCTCTGGCGCAGGGCATTGGCCACGACCAGCTCCGAGGGCGGGATGCCGGGCCGAATGGTTCGCAGCCAGGAGCCGAAGGAATTCCAGACGGCCTGAGGGAAGGCGACGGCCAGATACTGAAGCAGTCCCTGGCAGACGACACCCGCCTGGATGAAGACGTGGTAGGCGTGGAGCTTGCGTTTGACGGCGTTGCGGTATTCCAGCGACTCACGATGGAGATGTTGATTGCCACTGCGGCGGCGCAGCGGCTTCATGTCGGACATCCAGAAATGGTAGGTAAACGAACCGATCAGCCGCACCGCCTGCTTGAACGTGTGCTCGATCTTGAAGCGCAGACCGTACAGGCGAATGATCTCGATAGCCTCCAAAGAGGTGTCGGTGCACATCAGGAGGCACGAGCCTCTTACTGGATGAATCACCGCCACGAAGCGCACGAGTTGACCGGCCGGGCGCCACAGCAGGTCGCGGACCCGATACTGGATGGTCACCTGGTGCTCGCCGTAGACGGGACTTTCGGCCTGTTGGAAGCCCTTGGGGTCTTCCAGCAGGGATCTGAGCTTGACCTTGCTGCCATAGACTCTGGGCCGGCCTCTCTTCCGCGGGCCACGCTGCTGGTGAGCCGTGTAGGCGACGGCGTTGGACTTCACCCGCGTGACCAGGTGGTTGTTCTCCTCGAGCAGGCCGGTGACGATCTTGCGCGCGGCATAGTAGGCGTCGGCGACGAAGTAGAAGGGTTCTGCGATGGCGACGATCCCGAGGAGCGCAAGCATCTTGTCGAGCAGGGTGCGGCGATCGCGATTGGACCACACCAACCCTTCGTGGATTCGCATGGCGAGCGGCACGGCGAAGACGCTGGCTGCGGCCTGAACGAGCACGCTCACAGCCTGGAGGGAATGTCCCATGATGAATTCGGGCTTGGTGTTCGACTCGGACTGCTGATGCAGGAGTTTGACCGCCGGCATCTTGCGCCCGCGCTTTGGGATCTTGATGCCGTCGCCGACCACGATACACCTTCCGTTGATGCGCAGCGGCTGCGGGAATAGCCGCAGCACCACCTGGGTCCACAGCGCCGCGAGCCGATCGAGCTTCACGGCGGGGCTGTGAAAGTGATCGACGAGCTTGTTGTAGAAGCGAGCCTCGAGCTTCAGCGCCCGCACGAGGCTGGTTACGCCCAGCAGTTCCGTCCGCACCGTGAAGCCTGCCACGGCGGTGGCGAACCACAGGAAGGTGCGCAGACGCGAGAACGCCGGACGCAGCAGCCAAATCGCATTCCACCAGGGCATCCACAGCGGCATCGGGCCCTCTCAATTCTGTTGCCAGCATAGTATAGCACTGGTATGCTAAACCTATGACAAACAAACGCCTGGCAGTGATCAGAAAGCGCATTGGAAGCATCAAGGCGCAGCTGGCCGGCATTGAAGACATGCGGCCCGGATCGCTCACCCGCCAGTACAAGGATCCAGAGAACCGGAGGGGACCCTACTACCAGCTCAGCTACACGCGGCAGATGAGGAGCCGGACCGAATATGTTCCGCGCGACTATCTGCCCGAGGTGCGGCGTGAGATCCGCAACTATAATACCAGCCGCCCGGCTCGTTGACTCGAACGTGATTTGGTGCGGCTCGGAGCGGTACGATTCGGCGTCCCCGTTGGACGGAGGGGACAGCGATGACCGTAGCGATCACCCGTTTGGAGCGATCGGCGGCTGATCTGCGAGAGGCGGCGGCGGCCACTCGAGACGCCAAAGCGGCACGTCGGATGCTGGCGATGGCGTTGCTGCTGGAAGGCTGGTCGCGGGAAGCCGCGGCGGAGGCGTGTGCGATGGACCGCCAGACGTTGCGTGACTGGGTACATCGCTACAACGAGTCCGGGCTGGATGGCCTGTCCGACCGACCGTGCCGCCGCGGTCCGCTGCCCCGCTTATCGCCCGAGCAACAGGCCAAGGTGGTGGAATGGGTGCAACAGGGGCCCGACCTTGAGCGGGACGGCGTGGTACGTTGGCGCTGCATCGACCTGCGGCAGCGGATCAAGGATGAGTTTGGCGTCGAGCTGCACGAGCGCAGTGTCGGCAAGCTGCTGCGCCGGCTGAAGTTCACCCGGCTGCAGCCGCGTCCCTATCATCCGAAGAAGGATGCCGCCGCGCAAGAGGCATTCAAGAAGGAGTTCGCCAGCCAGGTGGCCGAGGTTGTGCCAGCCGCTGCCGCCGGCAAGCCGCTGGAGATCTGGTTCGGCGACGAAGCCCGTGTCGGTCAGAAGGGCACGCTGACCTACGTCTGGGCGCGACGTGGCTCGCGCCCGGCGGCGGTTCGCGATAACCGCCATGACTCCGCCTATATCTTCGGCGCCGTTTGCCCCGAGCGCAGCATCGGCGCTGCCATCATCATGTCGGCCGCCAACAGCGAGGCGATGGCCGAACATCTGAAGGAGATCAGCCTCCAGGTTGCCCCGGGGGCTCATGCTGTGTTGCTGGTCGATGGCGCTGGTTGGCATCAGCCGGGGCGCCGCCTGCCGGTGCCTGACAACATCAGCCTGTTGCCGCTGCCAGCTTACTCGCCGGAGCTGAACCCGGTCGAGAACGTCTGGGAGTTCCTGCGCGGCAACTTTCTCAGCCACTGTGTCTGGGACAGCTATGAAGCTATCCTCAAGGCATGTCGTAATGCCTGGAACAAACTGATGGCAATGCCCGAACAAATCGCCTCCCTCACCAGGCGCTCTTGGGCCAAACCGGCCATCGCATAGTAAGGAAGAAAGCCTAACCACAGAGACACCGAGGCACGGAGCCTGACCCTTCTCGGTGTCTCTGTGCCGCTGTGGTTAAGCTTTTTCTTACCTCCGTCACGAAATCAGGGGGCCGTGTCTGAGACACCGATGAGGTCATCCTCAGGGGCATGTCATGACGCCTGAAACAAACTCGCAGAACTTCCCGACCGCATCGTCTCCCTCGCCAGGCGCCCCTGGGTCAAACCAGTCATCGAACAGGGCGGCTGGTATGAGACACCGATGAGGTCATCCTCAGGGGCATGTCATGACGCCTGAAACAAACTCGCAGAACTTCCCGACCGCATCGTCTCCCTCGCCAGGCGCCCCTGGGTCAAACCAGTCATCGAACAGGGCGGCTGGTATAAGCGCTTCAAGGCGCTCACCGCCCAGTGGATCGCCTTGAGCATCGAGCAGAGCCGCTTGATGATGAAGCGAGCCTTGCGACGGCAATGACCCGCGGTGCTATCCTCATCCGATGGGCAAGCGACGCGCAAAACACCCCTTCGAGAACAACCCGTTCACTGACGCCTTCCTCGAATGGATGGGCTCGTCCGAGGGGGAACGCTCGGTCTACGCGCTCGATCTGGTCTTCGCCGCACTGGATAATGCCGACGTTGACCCCAAACGGCGCAAGATCGTCTGGGACAACGGGAAACGGCTGTCGATCGAGCAGTCGGCAGAACGCATCCATGCCGAGCATCCGGACGTGCCGCGCGACTTGATCGAAACTCACGTGCTCGGGTGGCTCGAGGGCTTTGCGCCGGAATCCTACTCCGAACGCCAGCTCGAGGAGCTCGACCGGCTCACTGAGCAGTGGCTTGACGACTACGAGCGAAAGTCACAGGCCGCCAGGAAGTAACCCAGAACTCGGCACTCTCGAGTGACTATCATCTGCTTTATTATAGGGTTGATCGCGCGAACCGGTCCGGGCTTACGTCTGAAAAATACCTTTGAGAAGGCGATCCTCTCGAAGCTCCCGGGCTATACGATCTTGCGTGGCCTCGCGGCGCGCGTCGCCGGAACGGCTGACGAACCGACATTTGCTCCAGCGCTCGTCGAAATCGAAGAGGCATTGGTTCCGGCGCTGATTATTGAGGAACTGGACGATGGGCTGTACACGGTGTTGGTGCCGTCGGTGCCAACTCCCATGGCGGGAGCGCTGTACATTCTCTCAAGCGAGCGGGTGCACCCGGTCGATGTATCTTTTACTACGGCACTCAAGGTTTTCTCGAAATGGGGCACCGGCGCCGGTGAGTTCGTGCGAGCAATGCAACACACAAACATCTTGACGCCAGGCCAGGCACCTACGCATCAAATACGAGACAATCAGGCAGCGGCGCTTGCCCAACCTCAACCAAGCCCCCTAACTTCGAAACAATAGAACCAAACAGCCCGTTATTGCACCCGTATCCATCCGGTGAGCACCGTAGTAGTGTGACCGTCAGGCTGCCGCGGCGAGCGATCGTCACCGCGTGCGAGCCGAGCGACGCTGAATGCTCGACGCCGCGCACGCGCATCGCTGCCTCAATAGCATAAAACAGGCCACGCCGAACGGCCGGCTATCCCGCGAACCAGTGGAAGACGCCAAGATGCGACAGGTCGTTCCACGTTGCGAAGATAAACAAGCCGGCGATCAGCGCCAGACCGGCCCGGAAGCCATATGCCTGCGCGCGGGGCGGCAGCGGTCGGCCCCACACCGCCTCGCAGGCGAAGAACAGCAAGTGGCCGCCGTCGAGTACAGGGATCGGCAACAGGTTGATCAGCCCGAGATTGACCGACAGCACAGCGATGAACGAGATCAAACTGGCGGCGCCCATCGCGGCGACCTGGCCTGAAAGCTGAGCGATCCGCAACGGCCCGCCGATCTCGCCGGCGCCTTGGCCGCGAGTGAAAATCTGCGCCACCCCGTGCGCCGTCTCGGCGGTAACCCGCCACGTCTCGGTCATCCCGGCCCAGACCGCCGCCGGAAAGGACAAGTGCTGATAGGTGATCGCGCCGCCCTGGATACCGAGAAGGCCGATTTTCCGCCCGTCGGATTCCCGCGCACCGGTCACCACCGGCAGGGTCAGCTCCTGGTTGCCGCGGCGGATCCGCACCTGCACGGCCGTATCCGGTCGATCCTCCACGATTCGCTGCAGATCCTCGAACGTGGCGATCGGCGTGCCGTTGATCGCCTCGATCCGATCCTGCGGCTGCAATCCGGCAGTCGCGGCGGCCGAGCCTGGCATGACCTGGTTCACAATCGGCAGCGTCACCGGCCGGCCGGCCACCGCGAACAGGCCGGCGAACAGTACCATTGCCAGGACGAAATTGGCGATCGGCCCGGCGGCAACGACGATCGCCCGCGACCAGACCGATTTCTCCTGGTAGGTGCGCCCTGGCATCCAGCGCGCCCGCAGCTCCGCCGGCACATCCTCCGCGCGCTCCTGCCCATGGAGCCTGACGTAGCCGCCGAGCGGGATCCAGCCGATCTTCCAGATCGTGCCCACCCGGTCGACCCAGGTCGTCAGCGCCTGGCCGAACCCGATCGAGAACACCTCCACATGCACGCCGCGCCAGCGCGCCGCGAGGTAGTGGCCGGATTCATGGACGAATACGAGGACGCCCAGCACGACGACGAAGGCGACGACCGTGCGGACCAGTTCGGGGAGAGCGTGGAGCAACGCGGACCTGTTTTTTGGTTGGTAGTCGGTTGGGCTTTGATCCTATCACGCCGCGAAGGCGGAAGCGATTCGTTCGGTGGCGGCGCGGCGCGCGGCGGCATCGATCGCGACCACCTGTTCCAGCGTGTCGGCCGGCGGCGCGCCCAGCACCTCGACCACCTCGGCCACAGTCGCAATAATATCGAGGAACCCGATCCGGCGGGCGAGGAAGGCTTCGACCGCCACCTCGTTGGCCGCGCTCAGGACCGCCGGGGCGCCGGCGCCGGCCCGCAATGCCTCGCGGGCAAGGCCGAGCGCTGGGAAACGCTCCAAGTCCGGCTCGAAGAATTCCAGCTTCGCCCGAGCCGCCAAGTCGAGCCGGGGCGAAGCGGACTGCATCCGCCGCGGCCAAGCGAGCGTGTGAGCGATCGGGATCCGCATATCCGGCGCCCCCAGTTGCGCCAGCACACTGCCGTCCCGGTAGCAGACCAGACCGTGAATGACCGATTGCGGGTGCACCAGCACGTCGATCGCGCTCTCCGGCAGGCCGAAAAGGCGGGCCGCCTCGATCACCTCCAGCCCCTTGTTCATCAAGGTGGCGGAGTCGATGCTGATCTTGGCGCCCATCGACCACACGGGGTGCTTCAGCGCCGCTTCCGGCGTCGCCGCCGCCATCTCGTCGCGCGAGGCGGTGCGGAATGGTCCACCCGAAGCGGTCAGCACGATCCGTTCGACGGCGCCATGATTGTTCTCGGCCAGGGCCTGGAAGATGGCATTGTGCTCGGAATCGACGGGAAGCAGCGTGGCGCCGGCGTCGCGCACCGCCCGCAGCATGACGTCGCCGGCGCAGACCAGTGCCTCTTTGTTGGCAAGCGCCACGCAGGCACCGCGCCGGATGGCACCGAGCGTAGCCGCCAACCCGGCCGCGCCAGTGATCGCCGCCATGGTCCAGTCGGCCGGTCTGGCCGCCGCTTCCACGACCGCATCCGGCCCGGCCGCCGCGCTAATGCCAGTGCCGGCCAGGATCTGCTTCAGTTCCGTGTAAGCGGACGGGTCGCAGACAACGGCGTGCTCGGCGTGCAGCAGAACGGCCTGTTCCGCCAGCAGGCGGGCGTTGCGGTTCGCCACCAAAGCACGGATCTCGAACCCTTCGGGGTTGCTTGCCAGCAGATCAACGGTTTGGCGACCGACGCTGCCGGTACTGCCGAGCACGGTCACCGAGCGGGGCGCGCTGCTCATCCCCACAGGACTACCCCACGAGCGGGGAGTTGCGCCAGCAGCCACACCACCGGCAGCACTGCCAGCATGGCGTCCAGCCGGTCCAGCGCGCCGCCGTGGCCGGGGATGAGGTGGCCGGAATCCTTCACTCCGAAGTGGCGCTTGGCGAGGCTTTCCAGAAGATCGCCGGCCTGCCCCACGATTGAGAGAAACGCGGCGATGCCCGCGGCCGTGAGGAGCCCTGTGGCTGGGCCTTGCAGGCCCGCGACAAGGAGGCCGGCGGCGACCGCTCCGAGCAATCCGCCGACGGCACCAGACCACGTCTTACCCGGCGAGATGTGCGGCGCCAGGCGGGGGCCCCCCATCGCGCGGCCGGCGACGTAGGCGCCGATATCTGTCGCCCATACCAGGAACGCCACGAACATCACATTCCCGAGCCCTGTGGCCGGATCGGCACGCAGCGACACCAGGGCCGACGCGGCGAGCGCAATCCAGACCAGGCCTGCAACCAACAGGGCCAAGCTGCCGCCGCGCCGGCAGAGCGACGCCCATTCCCACCACAGCGCGATGGTGACTGCGCCGATGACCAGATCGAAGATGACGCCCCCGTACCAGATGACGACGAGCGCGGCGACCGCGAGCACCAGTGCCGAGGCGATCCGCTTGCGCAAGTCCGCCCAGCGGCGGGGCATGGCCTCACACAGGGCGGGCACCGAAACGCCGGTCCCGCCGCGCGAATTCGGCCAATGCCGCGGCAAAATGCTCGGGGCCAAAATCCGGCCACAGCACGTCGAGGAACACCAGTTCGGCATAGGCCGCCTGCCAAAGCAGGAAATTCGACAACCGCTGCTCGCCGGACGTGCGGATAACAAGGTCGGGGTCTGGAATTCCGGCGGTGGCGAGATGGCTGGCGACCGCCGCCTCATCCACGGTGGCGGGATCAATCCGCCCGTCGCGGGCAGCCTGCGCCAGGGCGCGGGCAGCGGCGGCGATTTCCGCCCTCGCGCCGTAGGACAGTGCGACAGTCAGATTAAGGCGGGTGTTGGCGCGGGTGGTGGCCTCGGCGTCGGCGAGGCTGGCCTGGATGTCGGCGGGGAAACGGTCGCGATCCCCGATGACGCGCAAGCGGATGCCATTGGCCGCGAATTCCGCCAGCTCGAACTCAACGGTGCGGCGGAGCAGGCCGGTGAGGTCGGAGACCTCGGCGGCCGGACGGCGCCAGTTCTCGCTGCTAAAGGCGTAGAGCGTCAGCCACGCAACCCCCTCCCGAATGGCGGCCTCGATGGCGCGGCGCACGGCCTTGCCGCCTTCGCGGTGGCCGGTGATGCGAGGCAGGTGGCGGGCGGCGGCCCAGCGGCCGTTGCCGTCCATGATGATGGCGACATGGGTGGGGGGGTGGATCAAGCGAGGGTGCCGGTACGGTTCACGTCACTCGATTTTCGGCAGAGGTCGGTTGAGCGGCTGGACCCTCACTCGCGGCACCCTCACCCGGCGCGCTACGCGCGCCGACCTCTCCCGCAGAGAGGCTGTGAAGCAATCGACTTGCCGGTGACCGAAGCGCGGGTCGACACGGCGGGCGCAGGGCGGAGGTGAGCCGGCACAGCGGTTGAAACGCGGCCAGAAGGACCGCTCCACCCGTCTGCCGAGTACCTCCCGCGCCGGTCGCCCGCCCAGGTTGTACTTCGCCGTGCCGCGGACGCATTTCACCCCGCGGGCGCCGCGATCGGCTGCGCCGCGGCGTCGCGCAGCACCAAGGCGCGCAGCAGATTGTGCGCGACAGCGAACCACAACAAGACGGCTCGGACCTTCTGGCAGCCACGCACCAGCAAACGCCCGACCCCACAATTGCGCAGATGGGCATTGATGCACTCGTGCTTGGCGCGCTCGCGGTATACCGTCTTGCCCGCCTCGCTCGCCATCCGCTCGCGCCATTTCGCCGTCCCCGGACCGTCGCTCTTGCGCGGCGCCGTGGGATCGGTCTTGTGCTTGTTGTCCGGCGGCGGGGCGAACACTTCGATGCCGGCGGCATGGGCGCGTTCGATATCGTCCAGCTTGCTGAAGCCGCCATCCACCAGATACTGCTGCGGCGTCTGCCCATAGGTCTCGACGATGCGCTGCTGCATCGGCGCCATCAGCCCGCCGTCCGAGCCGGTGGTGTCGAGATCGACCGCGACGATCACCTGGGTCTGTGGATCACTGACGAACTGCCCATTATAGGCCGGCCGATAGCCGCCATCGGCCATTTTCATGACTCTCGCCTCGGCATCGGTGGTCGAGGCCCGTGGCGGCTTCTGCTTCGCGGTGTCTTTCCGATGGGTCTTCTCGCGGCGCGCCCGTTCCGCTTCCAGTTGTTGCATCCGTTCCAGCGCTGCCTTGGTCCGCTCGACCTGTTCCCGCGCCGCGCGTTCGCGCGCCGCGCGCTGTCGCGCCGTGCTCGCCGCCGGGTCCGCCTCCAGTTCCGTCTTCAACTGCTCCACCCGCTTCTCGGCCTCCGCCAGCAGCTCTTCCAACCGGGAACGCCGCCGATATGAGCTCGATCCCGCCGAGGCACGGATGCGGACTCCGTCCTGCGCCAGCCGTTGCAGGTTCACCAGTCCTTCCGAAACCAGCGCCGTCACGCCCTGCGCCAGCAAGCGGTCGAGCAGCGCCACCTGGCTGACCCGGAAATCCGCCAGCGTATGGTAGTTCATCGACACCCCGCCGCAGATCCAGCGATAGGCAACATGGGCCTCGCATAGGCGCGCCAACTCGCGGGCGCTGCCCACCCCCTCGATCGTGGCGTAAAGCCACAGCGCCATCAGGATCTTCGGGTCCGCCGGCGGACGGCCTGGCTCGCCGATCCGGGCCTTGATGCCCGCCAGCAGATCGCTCAGCTCCAGCGTCTCGACGAAGGTCCAGACCGCTCGTGCCGGATGCTCCGTCGGCAACAGGCTGTCCAGGTCAACCACTTGGAACTCGGGCTGGTCACGCTGGGCCAGCCGCAACCGAACCGGTGCCTCGCTCGCCGGCGCAGATGCCTTGCTCGGCTCCGCCACGTCCTCGAACAGACCCTCAGTCGCCGACATTGCCGATCTCCGAATCGTGCGAGATCGCAGCGAATCGCAACGAGTTCCTGTCGCGCAACCCCCGATCGTCAGAGATCCGGGCGGGAGGATGAAAAATTCACAGCCTCAGAGCGGGTGGTCGCGTGCGGCATCTCCATCAGACCTGGCGGATGTCTTTTTCTTTCTCCGCAAGCATATCGTCGACTTTCTTGATGTATTGATCGGTTAGCTTCTGCACTTCGGTGTGCCAGTCCTTGCTGACGTCCTCGCCGATCTGGTGCTTCTTCTCCAACGTCTTGATCTGTTCCATCCCATCGCGGCGGACCGCGCGCACAGCGACCCGCCCGCCCTCGGCATACTTATGTGCCGCCTTCACCAGCTCGTTGCGCCGCTCCTGCGTGAGCTGCGGGATCGGCACGCGAACAAGCTGACCGTCGGAGGCGGGGTTCAGCCCCAGGCCCGCATCGCGGATCGCCTTCTCCACCGCGCCGACCAGCGAACGGTCCCACACCTGAACCGTCAGCATGCGAGCCTCCGGCACCCCCACAGTCCCCACCTGATTGAGCGGGACCTCGCTGCCGTAGGCGTGTACCCGCACCGGTTCCAGCAATGCCGGGCTCGCCCGCCCGGTCCGCAGCCCGGCGAATTCGCGCCGCAGCGTTTCCAGGGCACCATCCATGCGGCGGGAGAGGTCCTGTTTCAGCGTGTTGAGATCGGCCGGCATAGCGGTTGCCTCCCTAGCTTGTTCGTTTCTAGCTGGGTTCGACGATCCGGGTAAACCGGCCCTCGCCGCGAACCACAGCGGCGAACGCGCCGGGGGCGTGAATGTTGAAGACGACGATCGGCAGCCGGTTCTCACGCGCCAGGCTGATCGCCGCGGCGTCCATCACCTTGAGCTGGCCGGCCAGAACGTCCTGGTAGGAGAGCTGGTCGTAGCGCTCGGCGCCGGGGTCGCTGCGTGGATCGGCGCTGTAGACGCCATCGACCTGGGTGCCTTTGAACAAGGCGTCGCAGCCAGTCTCGGCGGCGCGCAGGGCGGCGGCGGTGTCGGTGGTGAAGAACGGGTTGCCGGTGCCGGCCGCGAAGATCACAACGCGGCCCTTTTCCATGTGGCGCTCGGCGCGGCGGCGGATGTAGGGCTCGCAGACGCTGGACATGGGGATGGCGGACTGGACGCGGGTGGGGGTGCCCAGTTGCTCGAGCGCGCCCTGCATGGCGAGGGCGTTCATGACGGTGGCGAGCATGCCGATGTAGTCGGCCTGGGCGCGCTCCATGCCGGCGGCGGCGGCGGAGACGCCGCGGAAGATGTTGCCGCCGCCGATCACAATGCAGGTCTGCACGCCCATGGCGGCGACGGCGCCGATATCGGCGGCGATGGCTTTCACCTTCTCGGTGTCGAGGCCGTATTCGCGGCGTGCCATCAGGGCCTCGCCGGAGAGCTTCAGCAGGACGCGCTTGTAGAGGGGGTGTTCGGACATGCTGGGGGACTCGGCGAGGGGCGAGGGCGAAGGTAGTGAGGTGCGGGGGGAAAGGCCAGTCCGCCTCGGGGTCGGAGCCCGGCATCATGAGGGCGGTTTAATCTTATGGGCGTCTCATTTCGCTGTGCGCGAGACGGCCGATCGCGTGGTGAGATAGTTTCGAGGGAACACCAGATGCACGCTGGGACCTCGTGCAAAAGGGGTTCACACGGAGAACCGCGGAGGATCGCACGGAGCGCCACGGAGCGGGTGCACCGTCCAGCAAACACGATGACCTTCTAGAGTTCCCGCGGCTCTCCGTGCGAACCCTTTCGGAACTGTGGCCCCCTCGAGGTGCACCATTGGGGATTGTCGGGGAGACGCATGCGGCGTTGCCCGCTCCGGGACGGCATGCCCGGCCAGCGATTGCTTTGCGCCTATGCGACTGGCGTAGCCCGCAAGGTCGTCGCGCTTGGAGGTAGGGTGCCCCTACGTGGCGGCCCCCTCCCCCAACCCCTCCCGCAAGGGGAGGGGCTTTAGTTTTTTAGTTTACTGAGCCGTTGTTTCGCCGGATGGGGCAGAAGGTGTCGGGCACCTGGCCTAACAGGTGGATCAGCTCGAACCTTTGCGGATAGGGGATGACGGCCTCGTGCTCGGCGGTGGTGAGGGGGGCGGGTTGGGGTTGCTTCGCCGGCTCGGGCTGCGGTTGCGGCTCTTCGGACGCCGGCGGGGGTGGTTCGGTGATCGGCGCGGGGGCGGGCTGGGATGACAGCGCCTCGGCCATCAGGTTGAGGGCGCAATGCTCGGCCCAGGCGGCGCGGTCGCGGGCTTCGCTGTCCTTTTCCAGCTTCTGGCGGGTTGCCTGCATGCGGAGCAGCAGCCGCAGCGCACTCTGCGCCTGGCGCATCATGGCGTTGGCGTGGGTGCGGTATTTCACTGCCCCGTGGAACGACCTTTCGGGCGCCTGGGCGAGACGGAGGCATTCTTTCCACTGGTCGGAGGCAGCGACGTAGAGGGCGGCGAGATCAGCCTCGGTGACGTTGGCCGGAGCGAGCGCAGCGATCCGCGCGATGGCGGAGCGGTCTCGGCGGGCGAGGTCTTCGGGGCTGTCGGTAAGCGGCGGCGGGAGGGCGAGGCACAGCGTTTGGACGAGGTCGTGGTAGGTGTCGGCCGTGAGTTGGTCGGCCAGGTTGGTGGGGTTGGGTGCGGGGTTCATGGCGGGGAGTATAGCGTTATGATCGCTGACCGTCAAGTGTTATTTTTGGACGTTGCCGAGCATCGGGCAGGCTGCGGCGGTTGGGCGGCGGCATAAGTTGCGTGGTCGTGGTATGAGGGCGTCCATCCTGGAGCCGAATTGGGACCATGACTGTTAACCTGTCCATCAAGAATGTGCCTGACGGGGTGGTGCAGCGGTTGCGGGAGCGGGCCGAGCGGCACCACCGGTCGTTGCAAGGGGAGTTGCTGGCGATCATCGAGGCGGCGGTTCAGGAGGATGGTCCCGCAGCGGCGGCGGAGGTGCTTGCGGAGGTTCGCCGGCTGGGGGTGCGGATGCCCAGCGAGGCTGCCGCCTTGATTCGCGCCGATCGAGACGGCCGTTAGGGTGGTGGATGCCTCGGCAATTGCTGCTTTATTATTCGGAGAGCGGATACGGAGGTTGTTGCCAAGTGGCTTGGCGATGCGCGGCTGGTGGCACCGCGACGGCGCCGTCACTGAACGCCGCCAGAGTGTGAAATCGCCTCGCGTCGGGCGTCCTGCAAGCAGCAAAGGCATATACGCGCTCGCGATAGATGTCGCCATGCGAGAGATCAGGATCGTCTTGCGTGTGCCGCGCCCCTTTGTCTCGCCAGCCTGCTTATCCCGACGGCCCGCTTTGTTTGCCGAGGACCGCTTTGTTTGCCGAGGACCGCTTTGCGGTTTAGAGCCTGTCTCTGAATGATAGCGAAACAGCCGCTATCGACCCAAACTTGACCTTCGGGCCGGGGTCGCAACTGGCAGTACGTGACCCTTCCCGGCCGCTCCAACTCCGACCGCCCAAGGCGCGGTTCCTGACCCAGAGAGGACGCTCGCGATTAAAAGCGCTATGATCTGACGGATTTGGCGACTCAGTTCTCCATGGCCGAAGAGCTCATTGATACGGTCCGCGCCTCACGGGATGGCCATCAATTCCACGAGGCCTGGGTAGCGCGCTGCGCGCTCGGTCTCCTACTTGCGCGTAACGCGCTCTATGCGATCGCCGTGAGGGTCTTGCCGAAGACGACGAAGAGGGTGTGTCCGACACCGTCGTCGAGATCGCCGACGCCACGTTCTATTTCGGAAGCGGCGAGTCTTTCGAAGCTTGCTCTCGCATGGAGATCGCGCAGTTCAAGTATTCGATCACCGCTCACGACAAGGTGTTGCACGTCGCGGACGGGCGCAAGACGCTGGTGAAATTCGCGGCGGCCGAGGCCGATTTCACGGCCAAGCACGGCGCCGCGTCGGTCTCCGCAAAGCTGTCGTATTCGCTCAACACCAACCGGCCGATATCGGACGGCATGCTGGAAGCGCTTCGTGCAGCGTCGACGGGCGAGGTGCCCGCGTCCGAGGACGGCAAGGCGCAGCTCGATCAGCTGCGTGCAGCCATTCCGCTCACAGGAAGCCAGCTCAGAGGCTTCGCGTCGCGCGTCATCCTGGTCGGCCGGATGGAAGGTCTACGGGATATCGAACGCGGCAACGCGAGGACGATAGCCGACTGGTCCGCTTCCGATGACGTGCTGGCGAGCGCGCGGCTCGGCGATCTCAGACAGGTGGTGCGGGACAAGGCGGGTTCGGCAGGACAGGGCAACAATCTCATCAAGCAGGTCAACGTCCTTGCGGCGCTCCGCCTCGCCCAGGAAAGCGATCTGCTGCCGACACCACAGGCGTTCCCCGAGGTCGGTGAAGTCGTAAAGCGCGCGCAGGTCACGGACTTCATCAAGGAAATCGGGAGCGCGCCGCGGTGGATCGTCCACGCCGTCGCTGGCATCGGAAAGACGGTATTCGTCCAAAGCTTGGCCGCCCAATTGGACGCTGAAGACGAGGTCGTACTGTTCGACTGCTTTGGCGGCGGAGCCTACCGCACATTGGCCGACGGCCGGCACAAGCCCGAGCGTGGCCTGCTGCACATCGTCAACGAGCTCGCCTGCCGCGGCCTTTGCGATCCAATCTTGCCCGGCACAAACGACGCCGCGGAAGTGGTGCGCCGCAGCCTTCAACGCTTCCGACAAGCGATCGGGGTCGTGCGGCGCACGAACCCCGGCGGCCGTCTTTTTATAATCATCGACGCCGCCGACAATGCCGCTTGGGAGGCGACAAGGCGCGGACAACCGTCCTTTCCTCGGGAGCTGCTGGAAAGCCTTTCGGCCCAACGTCCCGTTGACGGGCTTTTCGTGATCGCGACCGCGAGAACCGAGCGCCGCGATAAGGCGATCGGCAACGCCGACTGCCGCCCATTCGGTCTGACGCCATTCACCCTTGCCGAAACCGAGGCATACATCTCGGCCAAACGTCCGGACGCGTCTGCCACGCAAATGCAGGTGGTGCATCGGCGCGCCGACGGGAACCCGCGCGTCATGGCGAACCTAGTCGAGCCCACCCGCAACCTCGTCGGCGAAACGCAGACGGAAGCCAAGGTCGAGGTGGAAAGCCTGATCCAGGAAAGGATCGATCGTGCGGTGAAGCTGGCGGAACAGAAGGGAGCGCATGCCAATTCAGTCAGCGCCTTCCTCTGCGCCTTATCGGTTCTGCCGCCGCCGGTGCCGATCGACGAAATCGCGACCGCCTTCGGAATATTGTCCGCCGAGGCCGAGAGCTTCGCCGTCGACCTGTCGCCGCTGCTGGACCGCACGCGGCACGGAATCATCTTCAGAGACGAACCGACCGAGACGCTCGTCGAACAGAGATACGGCTCGCAGCTTCACTTGCTGAACGACGTCGCGGCGCGCCTGATCAGCGCGCAGGCGTCGTCGGTATACGCCGCGCGGTCGCTTCCGGGGCTCCTGTTCGCGATGGGGCGGGTCGATGACTTGCGGAAGCTCGCATTCGACACGCGATTTCCGGCCGCGCTCGCCGGTGACGTCGCCAAACGCACGATTCGCCTCAATCGCCTGCGAACGGCGCTCGGGGCGGCAGCTCAAGTGCGAGACCACGGCACGATGGTCGATTTGCTCGTCGAGCTCTCTTCGGTCGTCGCCGTCGACGAGCGCGGTGAGGACTATCTTCTGGCGCATCCCGATCTCGTCGTCGGTCTGGGCAACTCCGAAGCACTTCGCCGGCTCTTCGAATCCAAGACCGACTGGCCCGGCACGCGGCACGCCCGTCTTGCGACGGCGTACGCCACGGACGGCGACATGCCCGAGGCCTACACCCAGGCGAAACGTGCGGCTGAATGGGGATGGTGGCTCAGGGAGCAGAAAGAACAAAAGCGTTTCCAGGTCACAGCCGATACCGAGGACTTCGTTGGGGTCGCCGCCTACCTCGTGGCGAGCGGCAGAACGACGGCGGCAGCGCGATACCTAAGCCAATGGAGCAACGACTATAGCTACGAAGTCGCGTCCAGGCTGTTCGAGATATGCAAAGTCTCGCATGCGCTCGGAAAGCTGCCCAAGCTGACCGACGTACTGAAAACCGCCACGCGATGCAGCAAACTGCCACCCGCGATCGGCGTTGCAATGCTGACGGTATTTCCGGGGTTCGACGCCGCGGCGGCAGCGCGCCTGCTGCGCCGTCTTGCGAAAGCTATTCCGGAGCAAGCGGCGGTAACGGACCATTTTCCCGGTTACGGAAAATCCGATTCCTACAGCCTGGGTCTGCAGCGCTGTTCGCTGCGGGCGGCGCATCTGGGCCTGGGCGCCGAAGCCGCGTCGATAGCCGCATTCGTGGCCGCAAGACGTTTCGAGCTCTGGGTTTTGAGAGACCCATTCTCGACGCGATACATCCTGCCGTGGCTGCTCTCGGTCGCCGTGCACGCGGCCACCGAATCCAGGACCCCGACGCTCTTCGACTGCCTCCCGTTAGAGCTCTGGGAGCTGGTGTCGGGAGAGCCGATGCCGGACTCCGAGGCCGGCCAACGGGCTTTGCTCGCAAAGAGGCTGGAGGAAAGGCCGGTGAAGGCCGCCGAAGGCGACAAGCAGAAGAAGTCGCAGCTGTCGGAGTCGGACCGCGAGCAAGCGCGCGTTCGGCTCGCATCGCGCATTTTGCCGATCGTCGCTCTTGCGGGTCAGTTGACCGCGATGCTGCTCGCCAGGAGCGACGGCGGACGCGACGCAGCGCTCGTCTCGTTCTTCGAAGGCTGGAAGGCGGCGCTGACCGCCGCCCAGGAGGGCCACTACTACCCTAAGGAAACGGCGCGATATCTGGATAATCTCTACAGCACCTGCGCGCTGCACGCGCTGATCGCGCTCGACATGTTCACTCCGCAGGCGGGCGCGGCGCTTGCGGAATGGATGCAACGGTCCGATTTCGTTGCGACACATTTGTGCATCGATCTGGTCGAGCACTTCGCGATGGACGAGAAGACGGGCGCGCTGGCTGGCCGGATGGCGGCGCAAGCGCTGAAGGCGATCGAAGCCGAGGACGACGCGCAGCATCGGTCGAACCTCATGGCGCGGCTGGCCCGAGCGCTACTTCCTGCAAACCGCGCGGAAGCCACGGCGCTTTTCTCGCGTGGCTTGTCGGAGCTCGATGCCATCGGTTCCGGCGATCAGGCCTTCACGAACGAGCTCTTGAAGTTCGCCAGCTCGCTCGCAGCCGAGCCGTTGCGTTCGGAGACGACACATCGGCTCGCGAAAATCTGCGAGCTGAACCTGTACAACTTCGCACAAGTTTCCCTGGCCGCTCGCCGCGGCCGCCTTTTCCCGGATCTGGGGCGCGTCCTACCTAGCGCAGACCGCGCGATGGCACGACCGACGCAAAGCCGATCTCGAATTGACCTTGCCCTGCGCGCTATCGTTTCTCGTCCGCGACCGCTTCGTTTCCCCGGAAGACGCAATCGCCCTACTCCGACTGGTCGAACCTGTGGAGTACTGGGACTGGGGCTGGGATCATCTCGTCGAGTCCTTTATCGAAACCGGGGCAATGGACCTCGCGGCCCTCCTCAACGAAGCCCTGACTCAATTCGAACTAGCCCATCCGCGTCGGCCGCCGGCGTCGACCCTGAAGAGAATACGCGAGGCGCTGGAACGCAGACCGAGCGCACTCGCATTGGTAAAGGGGCGGCTGGAGCGTCTGGAGACGAGGGCATCGCAGTCACGTCAGATCGAGACAACACCCGCGAAGGAGAATTACGACGGCCTCTATCTGGAGGCGTCCCGCAAGACCGCTGAAGAGGAGGAAATTCAGATCGCCGCCGCCATCGATCGCACTGATCCATTGAGCACAGCTTCAATCGAAGCGCTCGTCGCCCTGCTGGACGACATCGACGGCCATATGAACGTGAAGCCGCGTGCCTTCAGGAAGCTGCGCGAGAAGGTCAGCTATGCCAACCAGAACCGGCATATCGAGGCGATCGTGTCGGCCCGCAACATGAAGCTCTTCGCCAAGAACGTACTGCTCGAGGACATCAAGGCCGACTGGCTTGCGACCTCGCCCTCCCAACTCGGCGTTCTCAAGAGTGCCGGCAGCAAGTTGGTCCACGAACATGCTTCCGAGCTTGTCGGGAAGGAGTGGGGGTTTTCATGGGAGCTCAACCATCTCGCGCAGATAACCGGCCAGCCGCGCGAGGATCTGGCAGTCGGTCTCATCGAGGCAGCGACCACCCGTGAATTGGATACCGCCGCCACCACCTGGCTCAATCTCGCGTCGATTCTTGCGGACCGCGCAGACCAGAGCGCGAGAAGGGCGTTGGAACGTCTCCTCGACAGCAGTGTAGCGCGCCTTGCGGACGAGGTGGGCGATGGCGCTTGGAGACCCGCCCTAGATACCGGGAACGATCCGACCACGATCGTTGCCGGCTTGGTCTGGTTCTGCCTCGGCTCCCCCGAAGCGGCCAACCGATGGAGGGCAGCGCACGCAGTCAGAACGTTGGCACGGTTCGGACGCTGGGGGGTGATCGATGCATTGTTCGGTCGGTTCGACGCGGCCGGCGCCGGCGCATTCCAGGACCCACGGCTTCCTTTTTTCGTCATGCACTCGCGGCAGTGGTTCCTGCTCGCGATCGCCCGGATCGCCATCGACTTTCCGGCGGAGATCGCGCGCCATGCGAAGAAGCTTGAAGCCGTCGCGTTCAACGAAGCATTCCCCCACGTGGCGTTGCGCGAGGCCGCGCGCCGAGCGCTGTTGGCCTGTCTAACTGTAGATAGCTCGGAGGCAGCCGCAGTGCTCAGGCGGCGCCTCCACGAGATTCACGTCTCAAGGTTTCCTCTGAGCAAGACGCCAGCCCAGGACTCGCCGGACTTTCATTGGAACCGGCCCAAGGATGTGCCGGAGCCAAGACCGCCCTTCCACTTCGACTACGACTTCGATAAGCGTGCCTTGGCGGGCGTTGGAAACATTTTTGGTCTGCCGAAGTGGGAGGTCGGAGACCGATGCGTCGCGTGGATCAGGAAGTGGGATTCGAAGATCGAGCACATGTGGGACTTTGGCGGGCGCCATCAGCCGAGCGGCTATTCGACCTATGCGACCGGCGCGGGAGATAGCCTCCAGTCTTACGGCGCCTACCTGGCACGACATGCGCTCGCGCTGGAAGCCGGAAGTTTGCTGCTCACTACTCCGATCAACGAGGCGCGCTACACGTGGGACACGTGGAACGAATGGCTTTCGCAGTATTCGCCAACGCGGCAGGACGGTCTGTGGTTGGCCGACGGCACTCGCGAGCATCCCGACTTTTCCCTGCACGAGCTGAAGGCCGAAGACTCGGATGGAAAGGAGCAGCCATCGAACGATCCAGCCCTGCTTGGTTCGCTCGCAGGAATGGATAAAGGTGGGAGGATCGGCGCATTCCTGACCGTTGACGGTTCATGGTCTTCGCCTGATGGCGTGAGCGTGACAGTGTCGTCAGTCCTGGTCCCCAGCGGGGACGGCGACGTGACCGCTCGGGCACTCAGTACCGCGCCGCCCACCGACATGTGGCTGCCTACGTTCGTACACTACGAGGATGAGGACAAAGACGACTGGCAGCAGGGCCATTCCGATATGGCGCCGGTGGAGCCGTGGATCACTGACGTGCAGGCGGAGCTCCAGATCGACGAACTCGACCCGTACGGCTGCCGCAAAGCGGTGCAGCGCGTGCGACCCGCAAAGCATATTATAGCCGCTTTCGATTTGCATGCCGACGAACCTTGGGCCGACGCGTGGCGCGATTGCACCGGACGCGCCGTCTTCCAGTATCTGGCTTGGGGAGAGAGGACGGAAAAGGGCGAGCGGGAGACTTCCGACGCTGGTTCGGCGCTGCTGTGCGAGGGCGCCTTCCTCTCGGCACTGTTGACGGCGCTCGACCGCGACCTAATCGTCCTGGTAAAGCTCACACACTATCACGAGAGGTCGCTCTACGCTGGCGACAAGGAACTGGGTGACCCATTCTCGTACGCATATTCCATCCTTACCGTAGACCGTCACCTGCGGGTCACGCACGTCGTACCGACCAGCAGCGACTTCAGTGCTGTCGAAGGTCTTGCCCAACAGGCGCGGTACGCTCTCCGCAACCGGCTTCGCGTGCTCCAAGATACATCGCTTCCCTGCCAGCCCCTTCAAGGGGAAAAGTAATGCTTCGCGGAACGACAGCTTATTGGCGCATCCCAGTCATTCAAGACCCCGGAGCGAACGACCGCAATCCACTCATTGCGGCGGTAGCCAGGCTCCCCACCCGAACCGCCGGAGTCGACCCAGAGCGGCCGCTCATCGAATTGCTTCGTTTAGTTGGACTCAACTCCGATCAAGCGTGATCACATCCGTCAGCCAGTCCCGCGTTCAGAGGGATAACGTTTCAATAGTTTTGCCCCTAGCTCATCAACCTTAAGCTTAATGGGAGTAAAAGGAATCTCAATCGACAGCACGCTCAATATGGCACGAACGAAGCGCGCTCCCCGGGCGGTGAGCAATAACTTGAAGTCGCTTTGCTCAATGTAGATGTTACCAGATCTATTTAGCAACGTCTCTGCTTGACCACCTCGCATTGCCCTTACTACGTCACCAATCTGCTTCTGTATAATCTCCGTTCCATCATCTTGCTTGCAGATCGGCAGAATTACCATGCTATCTGTAGATGGAAGAATGTTCTTGGTTGCCACAATGGTCACGTTGTGCTCAAACACTTCGCAGACCTCGTGCCGTTTTTCTGGTCTAAGGCATTTTTCCAGATACATAACGATTTGCTCGGTCACAAGCGAGCTGTACCCGCGGACGAGAGCTTTAGAACTTCCTATCTCGTCCCCTAGTCTGACGAAGTTAGCGTTTAACCATTGGCGAGCCTCATTATTGAGCGTTTCAGGCTCGGTTATATACAGATAATGGTTTATCCTCGGTCCTTGGCCAAGACCATATAGATTTGAGACCATGTAGCCCATCGATTCTCTCCGGTTCAAAACTGCGGAGTTAGGCCGCCAAGTGCCTTTCCGCTTCACTGACCGACTTCAGGAGTGGTTGCTTGGCGGAGATCCCCAGGTTAACGGATTGCGGCCCCAGATTCAATGACCGCTTTCCACCGAAAGCGGCTGTCGGTTGAGCTATCCCCTTCCAGCTTCGTTCAGAGACAGGAACGCAGATCGCTTTCGACGCCTCGGCACTGGTCGAGGCGGCGCTCAACAAGGGCTTGGAAGCCTCCACCTTGCCACGGCTGACCATTGCGCGGAGTTCAAGCTGTGGTCGGGCTCGATCCGCCCAAGCGAGTCCCCTCGGCCGAGCGCGCGGACCGGGAGATTGCTTCGCCTTAGGCTCGCAATGACGGGCGGAGACGACGAGTTCACGTCGCGCTGGGGAAAACCTTCTCCGAACTCAGAGCGTCGCGGGCATAGGCAAGACACGCGATAATATCGTCGTGGTAACTCCTGGGTAATTCACCAGGATGTCGGCTTCACTCCATCCGTCGGCCATCAAGCCGATCACGAATTCGACGGAAAGCCGCGTCCCCCGGATAACCGGCTTGCCGGCGAGCACGTCGGGGGCGAGCGCAATACGAGAATGCTGGCTCATGGTGATCGGCCACCCCGCGTTTCGAGAATGCCACTGAGATTACTCGAAGCCGTCCGGCGATGCGAAGCCGAAAACACGATGAGTTGCGCCAGCCACAACAGAATGCGCCGATGACTTTGTGGCGCTGCGACCGCGGGCACGGCGCCGGCCTGCTGGAACGGCAACTGGTGCCGGATGGTGCTCTCGCAGGCGGCGGAAGACGAATATCGTGAGGTCATGTTCCGGCCGAAGTTCGATCCGCCGCGCGTGCATGTCCTTGCCGATCGCTCTATATGTCCATCCGAGGAGCCCCGAATGGACACCACGGTCGATGTGACCATCCCGGTCGAGCCCGAGGCGGCGGCGGCACTCGCCGACGCGCGAAACCGCGAGGCGATCGGCCGGCTGGTCAGCCGCGTGCTCCGCCCACGCTCCGGTCCCAGCGGGCTGGCGCGGGCGATCGCCGAGCTGAAAGCGGAGGCGCGGGCGGCTGGCTTGACCGACGCGGACATTGACGCCGAGCTGGCGGTGTACAACGCAGAACGCCGCGACCGCGCTGTCGATTGATCGTTTTCGACGCCTTAGCTACGGGCATTACGGCATCTACTAGCGGGGCGATTGCTTCGCCCTCGGCTCGCAATGAGGGGGGCAGCGCCGCACCGCGTAGTATCCCCCGGCCCATGCCTCTTGAAGGCTGTTCCAAAGCGCTTAGGTTCCTGATATTCTGCAGCCATGCCGACCGTGCTGCGTTTCGACGGGCTGCGCGTGGTCATCTACCCGGCCGACCATCGACCCGAGCATGTGCACGTTATCGGGGCCGGCGGCGAGGCGGTGTTCGTCCTGCATTGCCCGGATGGGCCGCCGGAGGTGCGGGCGAGTTACGGATTCAGCCGGCCCGACGTGGGCCGCATCAAGGTCGCTCTGGGTGGCAACGTCGCCACCCTATGCGAGGAGTGGAGACGGATTTATGGCAGTGACTAAGCAGAACTTCGCGCAGGCCGAGGCTCGCATGCAGGCGCTGCGTCAAGCAGGCCGTGCCGTGGCGGCGCGCTATGATCGCCGCGCGTCACGCATCGTCGTGCGCCTGAACACCGGGCTTGAGCTGGCGTTTCCGCCGGCGCTGGCAGAGGGCCTGGCCGGCGCCACGGCGGAGGATCTGGCCGAGATCGAGATCAGCCCGGCTGGGCTTGGGTTGCATTGGCCGAAGCTCGATGCGGATTTGTACATCCCGGCCTTGCTGCAAGGCGTGTTCGGCTCGCGGCGATGGATGGCCGCGCAGCTTGGCGCGATCGGTGGCCGTGCCCGCAGCGCGGCGAAGGCCGCGACGTTGCGCGCCAACGGACGCAAAGGCGGCCGACCGCGCAAGACGGCAGCGAACGGATGAGGTGGACGTTGGCCGGGCGCTTCAACTCAGGCTGAGCATATTCTATATTGGAGGTCGATTTATAGACGCAGGGGCACCACCTGGCGCTCAGCCTGAAGGACAGAGAAACCGACCGTCTCGCCCGCCGGATGTTGGCTTCACTCCATCCGTCGGCCATCAAGCCGATGACGAATTCGACGGAAAGCCGAGTCCCCCGGATGACAGGCTCGCCGGCGAGCACATCGGGGACGAGCGCGGTACGAGGATGCTGGGTCATGGTCGTAACGCCGGAAGGCTTGGTCTTGCACCTGTCCTGAGATTGGGGCGTTACACTACAACCTTGCGATACAAATGCCAGGTCGCATGGCCAAGGATCGGCATCACGACGACCAGGCCCGCAAACGCAGTGAGCATGCCGATCACCAGGCCGGTCGCGACGATCAGCCCCCAGGCCGCCATCGCCAGCGGGTTGGCAATCACCGCCATCACCGAGGTCGCGACCGCCGTAGCAGCCTGCTCCTCGGTCGTGCCCCCCAGATCGCGGTCGAGCAACAGCGGAAACGAGATCACCCCCAGGCCCAGCGCGGCGACCGCGAACAGCAACCCGACCCCGGTTCCCGCGGCGCACAACACCCAGCCCGCGCGCGTGATCAGCGCCGCGCGGGCCAACGCCGCGATCGATTCCTGCCCAGCGCCGTGCAAGGTGTTGTCATAGATGCCGTTCGCCGCCACCAGCCACAGCACGAACACCGCGGCGAGCAAAACTCCCAGCTCCATGATCGCGCCGATCCGCGGTGAGCGGAACACCGCAAACGTGCTCCCCCAGGATGACGGGAGCCCGCGTTCCCGCCGGCGGCTGATCTCATAGAGGCCGACCCCGGCGAACGGTCCGACCAGCGCGAAACCGCCCGCAATCGGGTAGAGCAACGGCAGCGTTCCGACGCCCGACGCGAGCCATCCCAGCAACAGGCCGATGGCCGGGTAGACCAGGGCGAGGAAGACGCGATGCACCGGGTTCGCGCGGAAATCCCCGGCTCCCCGGCCGAGCGCGTCCCACACATCGGAGAGGCCGATGCGGCGAATTGCCGGCCGGGCTGCCTGCGCCCGCTGGCTTGCGGGCAGAATGTCATCCGCCATGCTCAGTCCCAGTCATGCAGCGTCGGATCGCGGCAGCGCGCCGCGATCTCATGTTTGCGCAGTATAGCCGGGAGTTGCCGTCCGCGCGATGCTTTTTGTGCAGAGAAGCTGAGGATCGGCTGCAAGCCAACACAAAGGGGGACTGCAGGATGTTCGGGTTCAAGCGCTTTAGCCGCGGCGGTCGCCTGGTGCCGGGGACCAGTCTCGTGCCGATCCCGTTCGCGTTCGCCGGGATGGCGGTCGTTCTGTTCGCCGTCACCCTGACTTTGGACAGCCTGCTGGGCACCCGGCTGGAGGCGCAGCATCCCTGGCTCTCGGTCGGCAATGTGGACGACGCGCGTGCCATCCTCGGCGCGATCATGGGCGCGGTCAGCACCGTTCTTGCGCTGATCTTCTCGGTGACGCTGCTGGTCTTCTCGATGGCCGTCAGCCAGTTCCGCCCACGGCTGATGCCGTATTTCCTGCGCGACCGCACGATGCAGGTGACGCTAGGGCTGTTCCTGGCGACATTCTTGTACAGCCTCGCCACTTTCATCGTCACCGGCCAGCGCGGCGACACAGTGTTCGTGCCGCAGCTTACCGTGCTAACCAGCGTGGTGCTGGTGTTCGTGAGCTTCTTCTACCTCGTAGTCTATAACAATCGCGTGGCGCAGGCGATCCAGACGAACAACGTACTCCCCCGGATCATCGAAACCCTCAACGGCGCGATCTCCACGCTGGCGGAGGAACGACGAGCCGAAGCTCGCGCCGCCGCAATGGCTCCGCCCGGCGAGTCCATCGATGCTGTCCGCCGCCACTGCATGGAGGAAGGTGGCGCGGTGCTGGCGAACACCAGCGGCTATCTGCAAAAGGTCGACTACCCGCACCTGATCCGGGCATTGGACAGGCACGGCGCCGTGGCTTGCCTGATGTTCGAGCCGGGACAGTTCGTTCTGGAAGGCGAGGTGCTGGCGCGGGTGATCCCGGTGGCCGCGGGGGGGCTGGTCGCGGACGCGATCCACGATGCCGTCGCGATCGGGCCGCACCGGACGCTCGAGCAGGATATCGAGTTCGCGTTCGCGCAGCTCTCGGAAATCGCGATCCGTGCGCTGAGCCCCGCCGTCAACGATACCTACACGGGTCTCTACTGCATCGACTGGCTGGGTGACGGCTTGCGGATGCTCACCGCGTTCCCGGAAACCGACGGTGTGTTGCGCAATGGCGGTGGCACGATCCGTGTGGTTCTGCCCCCGGTCCAGGTGTCGCGCCTTGTGAGCGCCGCCTTCGATCTGATCCGCGAGGCGGGTGCGAACAGTCCCACGGTGACGGCCCGCTTGCTGCAGACTTGCGCCCGGCTGGCGCCGCAACTGCGCACCGAGGAGCAGCGGCGGGCTATCTCTGATCAGGTCGAGGCGGTGTGGCAGGCGGCCTCACGCATCCCTGACGCGGGCCTCGATCGTGAGGCCATCGATGCGGCCTATCGTCTTGCCCACGATCGCCTGGCTCTTGCCGCCGAGGCAGCGGGTGAGCACTCTCCGGCCCCACGGTCAGACAGGCAGGATGAAGGTCTTTTTCCTGTCGAACGACACTCTGTCTGAAGCGGCGTCCTGAGCGCGTCCGCCATTGACAGGGGTCACGGCGGGATCAGAGTGGCCTCGCCGCGCCTAAGTGGTCAGGCGGTGGTGAGGGGCGGTCGCCGCCATAAACAGGGGGGAATGCCATGTCGCACTATCTGTTTCGCTGGCAGTTCAAGGATGCAACGGCACGGGCACTGGTTGCCAAGCCGCAGGACAGAACAGCGCCGGCTACCACGCTTATTGAAGGGTTCGGCGGCAAGCTGCTTTGCTATTATTTCGCGCTGGGCGAATATGATGGAGTCGCTGTCTGCGAGTTCCCAGATGCTATTTCTATCGCTGCATGCTCGATGAAGGCAGCATCAACGGGCGCGTTCGCTCGGTTCGAAACGATGGCATTGTTGACGGCCGCGGAAGCTGAGACCGCGATGAAGCGGGCCAATGAAGTGAAGGTCCAATATCGCGCCCCCAACGCCTGACTGGACGAGACGCTGGCCGCAATAACGTCGGAAGCTGGGCATGTTCGACCGTGATACGTTCATTGCCGAATGCCTCGCGGCTGCCAGAGAGACCGATACCCACGGGGCTGTGCGGGAGCTTGTCGCCCGAGCCGTGCGCGAACCGGCTGCCATCATTGCCGATCTGGGTGAACCGCAGCAGGCCGCAGTCGAGGTGCTGTATGCCTCGGACGAGCTGACGATTTTGAATGGCGTGTCCGGTCCCTGGATGACCGTGCCGCCGCATGACCACCGCATGTGGGCAGTGATCGGCGTCTATACCGGACGGGAGGACAATGTGTTTTGGCGCCGCATCCCCACGGCCGAGGGCGGGCTGATCGAGGCCGCCGGCGCCAAATCGATCTCTGCCGGCGAAGCCCATCCGATGGGAAGCAACATCATCCACACCTTCACCAATCCGCTGACCCGGCTGACAGGCGCGCTGCATGTCTATGGCGGCAACCTGCTGCACACCGCCCGCAGCGAATGGGACCACGAAACGCTGCTGGAGCGACCGTTGGACCCGGCCTATCTGCGTCGGCTGGTGGAGACCTCGAACCGTTTCATCGGCAACGCTCGCGATGCGGGCGGCTGACCGACCGGCCACTCGCAGCGCCCGACGTGGAGCACCGCAGATCAGGGTGCGTCTGAGCACGCACTGATCGCCGGCGCCGCAGCCCGTCCAACGTCTGCGCCTGTCGATAAACGTAGGCGCGGCGTCTATATTCGATGTTACGATAGCTGTGGGACACCAATGGGAACGATGAAGGCCTCGCGGAAGCGGGCTAATGCAAGTTCGTCATCGCCGGCGGCCCACCCCTCGAAGCCGATTGTGCCGCGGTAACCGATGTCGGCTAGTGCCCTTGCGATGGCCGGATAGTTGATTTCGCCAGTACCGGGCTCGCGGCGGCCCGGAACGTCGGCCACTTGGATCTCGCCGATAAAAGGTAGTGCCTTCCGGCAGAGTTCGATCAGATTCCCTTCGCCGATCTGTGCGTGATAGAGATCGAGCATCAGGCGCAGGGAGGGCCGATCGACCGCGGCGACCAGCGCCAAGCAATCCTCTGCCTTGCCGAAAGGAACGCCCGGATGATCGACCGGCGCATTGAGGTTCTCGAGCACGAAAGTGACGCCAGCCTCTGCGCCGAGGTCAGCGATGCGGTCGAGCGTCTCTTTGGCCTTCAACCACATCGCACCGGTGACGGCGCCACAGGGCCGGACCGGCAGACCGCGTCCATCAAGCCCGGTGCCGTGCAAATTGAGCCGGGGGATTCCGAGTTGCCTAGCGACTGGGATCGACAGTTTGGCGGTGCGGATCAGTTCGTCGGCACCCTCGTTATCAGCGAGCGTGCCAGTCAGGTAGCCGGTCATCGATGAAAATGTGGCACCGGTTGCGGCTAGTGCCGCAATGTCGTGTCTGGTCCAATCCCAGATCTCGACCTGGAAGCCGAGCGCCGAGATCCGTTCGACACGCTCGGTGATGGGCAGGTTGCGGAACACCATCTCCGCGCAGACGGCGAGCGTGAAGGGAACGCCGAGAAATTGCCGATGCTCAGTCATATCGATCGGAGTATCCGTTGGTGGGTGGTAGCGGAAGTTTGAGTAAGTGTGGTTCGTTTGTAAGTGCCTCGTTGCGCGCGTCGTTTAGGTCTTGTAAGGGGCCGCCTTCGCTGCGCGGGTGGCAGACGCAGGCGCCGGCACAGGTGGGATAACACCTTGGTCGGTCCGAAATCTGGGGCGCGCTTCTGTTTGGTCGGCGATCTCCCAGGAGGAGGCCGGCGATCCGTTCGGATGCGCTGGGACGATTGTCTCGACCGCGGCGAACATCCGGGGCTTCGTTGTGATGTGCGCGGTAGATACGCGTAATGGTGGCACACCGAACCACGCGGGGCAGCGGGCGGCCGGCCGATCGGCTCTTCGTAACGCCTGACGTGGAAGACCGGAGATCAAGGCGCGCCGGAGTGCGCCCTGATCGCCGCGACGTCAGCCCATCGGACGCTGGCGGCGCCGCCGCAACTTCGACCAACCCAGCCCGAGCAAACCGAGGCCGAATACGGACCACGTCGCCGGCTCCGGCACCGGATCGACGCCCACCAAGTAGTTGATCCCGTAGCCATTGCCGGATCCGGCAGCCGTCACACGCTGGCACCCCCGCCATTGCCGGCGACTGCGCCGCTCACGCCGCTGCCGCCGCTGCCGGCTGCCTCAGCCACCTGGGCGAGCGCGTTGCCGCCGGAAGCACTCGCTGTCGCCGTCGAACCGGAGATCGACGTACCCGTCCCGCCAACTTTCCCGGTCCCGACCCCCTGACCGCCGCTGCCGCCAGTGGCATTCGCGTAGGCGTCAACGTAGCCGGTCGTGCTTGTCGTGGTGGCAGCGGTGGTCGATTTTGCCGACACACCGTTGCCGCCGCCGCCGCCGCCGGTGCCGCCGTTATTGTTGCCGCCGTTGCCGCCATAGCTGGTCGCGGTCGCATTCACGTTGTTGGCGCCCGAAGTGGTGTTCGACGCCAAGCCTACCGCACCCGCGCCGCCATTCGATCCGGTGTCGGCCCCGCCGCCGTTGCCACCTTGGCCCTGTGCAAAGGTTTGGAAGTATGCGCTGGTGGTGTCGCTGACGGATAGCGTCGAAGACGCAGTTCCCGCCGCCCCGGCGGTACCGCCGCCGCTGGCGTATCCCCCGGTTCCGCCATAGGCGTATTGATTGTAGTAGAGATCGCCGCCTTTGGTTGATCCGCCGACCGCGTTGTTGACGATCGTGAACCCGGCCTTGCCGCCATTGGCACCGTTTTCCCCCTCGCCGCCATTGCCGCCGGTGAGTGAAACCTGAGCCGTGGCGTTGCCGGTGCCGGTCGTGGTGGCCTTGGCCGACACGCCCGAGACGCTGGCGATGCCGCCGTTGCCGGCCGTGGCTCCGCTGGTGCCGGTGCCGCCATTGCCTGCCGTTTCGGCGACCTCGGCGACCGCTTGACCACCTGACGTAGTCGGTGTCGCTGTCGCGGTCGAGCCGGAGACCGAAGCGCCGGCTCCACCGGACTTCCCGGTCCCCGTCCCCTGACCGCCGCTGCCACCAGTGGCATTGGCGTAGGCGTCAACGTAGCCGGTCGTGCTTGTCGGTACTGGCAGTGGTGTTGGATTTCGCCGCGGCACCGTTGCCGCCGCTGCCGCCGCCGGTGCCGCCGTTATTGTTGCCGCCGGTGCCGCCATAGCTGGTCGCGGTCGCATTCACGTTGTTGGCGCCCGAAGTCGCGTTCGACGCCACGCCTACCGCGCCGGGGCCGCCATTCGATCCGGTGTCGGCCCCGCCGCCGTTGCCACCTTGGCCCTGTGCAAGGGTTTGGAAGTATGCGCTGGTGGTGTCGCTGACGGATAGCGTCGAAGACGCAGTTCCCGCCGCCCCGGCGGTACCGCCGCCGCTGGCGTATCCCCCGGTTCCGCCATAGGCGTATTGATTGTAGTAGAGATCGCCGCCTTTGGTTGATCCGCTGACTGCGTTGGTGACGGTTGTCGATCCACCGGTGCCGCCATTGGCACCGTTTTCCCCCTCGCCGCCATTGCCGCTGGTGAGTGAAACCTGAGCCGTGGCGCTGCCGGTGCCGGTCGTGGTGGCCTTGGCCGACACGCCCGAGACGCTGGCGATGCCGCCGTTGCCGGCCGTGGCTCCGCTGGTGCCGGTGCCGCCATTGCCTGCCGTTTCGGCGACCTCGGCGACCGCTTGACCACCTGACGTAGTCGCTGTCGCGGTCGAGCCGGAGACCGAAGCGCCGGCTCCACCGGACTTCCCGGTCCCCGTCCCCTGACCGCCGCTGCCGCCAGTGGCATTGGCAAAGGCCTGCGCGTAATCCCTTCGTGCTGCTGGTCGTCGAATTGGCGGTCGATTTCGCTGCCGCGCCGTTGCCGCCGCTGCCGCCGCCGGTGCCGCCGTTACTATTGCCGCCGTTACCGCCATAGCTGTTCGCGGTCGCGTACACGTACTTGGCGCCAGAGATCGTGTTGGACGCTGTGCCGGTCGCGCCGTTGCCACCGTTCGAGCCCGTGTCGGCCCCGCCGCCGGTACCACCATTGGCCTGGGCGAGGTTTTGAATGGAGTTGCTGGTCGTATCGGTCAGGGACAGCGTCGAGGAGGCCGCGCCAGCACTGCCGGTCGTGCCGCCGCCACTGGCATAGCCGCCGTTGCCGCCATAGGCATATTGGTCGAGCAGCAAGGAGCCGCCGGAGGTCGACCCAGTGGCGCCGTTACTCAGGGTGACCGACGCGCCGCTTCCGCCATTGGCACCGCTGTTGCCCTGACCGCCGCTGCCGCTGGCCGCACTAAGCGTTACGCTGGCACTGCTGCTGGTGCTGCTCTTGGCCGAAGCCGACGAAGTGGTGATCGCACCACCGTTGCCGCCGGTTGCGCCGGTCCCGGTCGCTGTCCCGCCATTGCCGCCCTGTACGCTGACAGACGTCGAAGCAGAAGAATTGCCACTCGACGTCGAGCCGTTGCCGCCAACCGTGCCGCCTGCGCCACCGTTGCCGTTGGTGAAGCCTGGGCTGCCGCTGCCGCCGTTGCCGCCATCGACAGTCGCCGAGCTGGTGGCAGAGCCAGAGGTCGCGGTTGTGGTGGCTGTCGCGCTACCGTTGCCGCCCGCGCCGCCTGCCGCGCCGTTCCCCGGATGCGGGCCGCCATTGGCTGGACCTGCTACGCCGGCGCTACCTCCGCCGCCGGCTGAGGCGTAGGAGGTCGAGCCTTCGCCACTGGTAGAAGTATTCGTGGTAGTGGTCGTCGCCGTGGCATTGCCGCCCGCTCCGCCCGCGCCGGCATTGCCGCCGTTTGTGCCGTTTGTGCTTGGCGCCTTGCCATCGGCGCCGTTGCCACCGGCGCCGCCACTGCCGCCATAGGCATGCGCCGAGTTGGAAGCATCGGGCGCCGGGCTGTTGGTGGCCGTCGCGGCACCTCCCGCCCCACCTGCGGTACCCGATTGCCCGGGAGACGAACCATTCGTCCCGTTCGTCCCGGTAGTGCCGTTGACGGTCACGTCTTTTGCTATCGCCGGGACCGCGGCGGCTAATGCCAGGATCAAAGTAACGGCGATGAAGCTCGGATATCGCCGAATGTAGCCAGATCTCGGCGCATTTGTTCTAATGTTGCCATGATCTGAGCGAAAGGTTCCCATCCGCAACATTGCCTGGCTTCCCCCCGTTCTCGTAAAAATTCGGCACTGTGCAGCCACGACCCTAGCGTTAACAATTTAGCAACGTCAAGGTAATTCGATGATCAGGGGCCGGGTTCGTCCGTCCCGGTGCGCTACGCCGCCCGCAGCAAGTCGCCCATCCGCAGCAATCCCTGCATGTAGCCGATCGCGTGCGCCCGCCCGCGATGGTTCCAATCGGTGTCGTCGTCCATGTGCGGCACGTGGTCGTCGAGCAGGAAACCGGTGAAGCCGTTGCGGCGGAGCAGCGTCATCACCTCGGCGGGGTCGTAGTTGCCTTCGCCCAGGAAGCACTCGGTGAAGTTCGGGACCGTTCCCTTCACGTCGCGGAAGTGGACGTAGAAGATCCGCCCCTTTGGACCGAAGAACGCGATCATCTCGCGCACCGTGGCGGCGCCGCCGACCATTTCCGAACAGCAGCCGAGGCAAAGATCGAGCCCCCACGCGAGGCTGCCGTCGCTCATCTGCCAAGCGCGCTTGAAGCCGGCCGGCTCGTAGAACAGGCGCGCGACGCCACCCAGCATCGGCACCGGTGGGTCGTCCGGGTGCAGCGCCATTTTCACACCGGCCTTCTCGGCCACCGGGAGGACGGCTTTGATGAAGTATTCGTAGTTCGCCCACATCTGCTCATGACTGACGGCGTTGCTGTGGTCGCGCAGCGGCATCCGATCCTGCTTGCCTAATCCGGTCGGCAGGAACTTGCGGAGCGAGTCGAGATCAGGCGCGCTATCGACCACCGACATGTCAAACTTTGTGCAGCCGGCGCCGCCGCGGCCCAGCGCCATCCGCTCGGTGCGCCAGACCGAGTTGGGCATGAAGTGGTAGCCCAGGATCGGGATGCCGGCTTCGCCGACCGCACGAACGGTCGCCAGATAGTTCTCCATCTGCTCTTCGCGCCCGGGCAGGCCGAGCATCACCTTTTCGTAAAAATGGACTGGGACGTTCTCGATGGCTTCGAGCTTCAGGCCGTGGGATGCTGCCCGCTCTCCCAGCGCGCGCAGGTCCTTCAGCTCCCAGCGCGTCTCGCCGGGCAGGTTGGGCGCGTTGAGTTGGACCGCGCTGACGCCGAGCTGGGCCGCGAAGCGCAGCTTTTCCTCGGTGAGGTCCTTGAACTGGCCGATCCCGATCCGGATGCGCTGTTCAGTCATCTAGGTTCTCCCGTTGTTGCGTTCTACGACAGCGTCAACCCACCATCCACGACGATCGTCTGTCCCGTCACCATCGCCGCCGCAAAACCGAGGAACACGATCACTTCGGCCAGATCCTCGGGCTGGCAGCGCCGCTTCAACACGGCCTTCTCGATCGAGCTTCTCCGCTCCTGTTCGGTCCAGTCCACCGTCCAGGACGAATCCACCGCGCCCGGCGCGATGGCGTTGACCCGCACCTCCGGCCCGAGCGCCCGCGCCAGGTTCTGCGTCAGGCTGATCACCCCGGCCTTTGTCGCCCCATATGCCAGGCTGCTGCCGGGGCGTCCCAATCCGGCGATCGAAGCGGTGTTGACGATCGCCCCCTTCGTTGCCTTCAACGCCGGCGCCGCCGCTTTCGAGCACCGGAAGACGCCGAGCAGGTTTACTTGCAGCAGCGTCTGCCAGAATTCGTCGGTCATCATGTCGAGTTCGCCGGGCGCGATCCGCCGGTTGGTGCCGGGCGTGCCGGCATTGTTCACTAGCAGATCCAGCCGCCCGAGCCGCTCCACCGCCTGATTCACTATCCGCTCGCCCTCGCCCGGCACGCCGACGTTGCCGGGCGCGCCCACCGCCTTGCCGCCCTCGGCGATCAGGCGCTGCACCGCCTCGGGTCCGCGGGCGTCGTCGGGCAGATAATTGACCGCCACGGTCGCACCATTCTGCGCCAGCATCCGCGCCGTCGCGAACCCGATCCCCGATGCCGCACCGGTCACCAAAGCGGTACGCGCTGCCAAGTCGTAACGGACCATGTTCCTTCCTCTTTGATACCAGTCGTCGTCTAGACCCGGTCACATCTGAGTGGATGCTGCTGAATCTTGTTGCAAGCTGTGTCAACCTTTCACCGATCCTGCCGTCATCCCCTGCACCATGAAGCGCTGGGCGAGGAAGAATAGCAGGATCAGCGGCACCGACGACAGCACCGCCCCGGCCATCAGCGGGCCGTAGGGCAGCGTGTCTGTCGTGATGAGATAATTGAGCGCAAGCGGTGCCGTGCGCTTGCCAGCCGAGGTGATGAGCACGAGCGCCAGTAGCAGCTCGTTCCAGGCGCCGGTGAAAGTGAAGATGGAGACGGCGGCGAGACCAGGCGCGGACAGCGGCAGCACAATGCGCAGCAGTGCACCGAGCCGGGTGAGGCCGTCGATGGTGCCTTGCTCTTCGAGCTCGCGGGGAACGCTCCGAAAGTAGCTTTGCAGGAGCCAGGTCGAGAGCGGCAGCGAGAAGGTCAGGTAAACGAGGATCAGTCCCACCAGCGAATCGCCGAGCTGAAGCTGCGCCATGATGATGGAGAGCGGAATGAACAGCAGCGACGTCGGCGTGAGATAGGCGAACAGAATGAGGCGGCCGAACACACCGCGGAAGCGGGTGCGGTAACGCGCCATCGAATAGGCGGCAAGCGAGGAAATCGCGACGGAGATCAGTGTCACCGTGACGGACACGAGAAAACTATTGCGGATCGCGGTGAGGAAGTCCCTTTGCTCAATGAGGTTTCGATAATTGATCCAGGTGAAGGTGTGCGGCCAAAGCGACGGCGTGCGCAGGATGTCGCGAGGGATCTTGAGCGAAGTCGTCGCCATCCAATACAGCGGGAACAGGATCAGCAGCGTGACGAATAAGAGCGCCGCGTAGGTGAGAAGGCGGTTGAGAACGAAGGCGCGTCGCACCGCTCAATCCTCGACGCCGCGCTGCGCCATTGCCGTGGCGGCGAATACAAGGACGGCAAGGACGGGCAACATCGCGACTGAGACCGCCGCGGCCCGGCCGAGCTGCATTGTCTGCATCCCGAAATAGGCGAGAACGGGGAATACCATGGTGGAATTGGCGGGGCCGCCTTGGGTAAGCAGCCACACGTTCTCGAAGGAATTCGCGGTCCAGATCGAGGAGAGCAGCGTGGTGATGATCACGACCTGGCGGATGCCGGGGAAAGTGACCGCTCGGAACCGTTGCCAGGCATTCGCACCGTCTACGCGGGCGGCCTCGTATTGCTCGCCGGGGATGGTTTGCAGCGCGGCGAGGATGGAGATGAACCAGAACGGGAAGCCGCGCCAAACGGTCGCCACGATCACGGCCGGTAACGCCGTCGATGGCTCGCCGAGCCAGTCGATGTAGCCGGAATAGAGACCGGTATCGGTGAGCAGAAGGTTCAGGCCGCCGCCGATCGGCTGGTAGATCACCCGCCAGACCAGGAATACGACGAATGCGGGCATTGCCCACGGCAGCATCAGGATGGAGCGGAAAATCCCCCGCCCGCGCAAGCGTTGATTGACCAGCAGCGCGAGCGAGAGGCCGATCGCAAGCTTGGCCGCGTCGCTGACGACGACGATCGTGACTGTGTTCCACACGCTCGCTCGGAAGTCGGGAGAGTTCACGAGGTAGCGGAAATTGGCGAGCCCGACCCAATGACCGGCATTGCCGACGACGCGATTGGTGAACGAGATGAAGATCGCGTAGAAGAACGGATAGCCGACCAAGCCGAGCAGCAGCAGGACTGTGGGGAGAACGAGGCCATAGGCGAACAGCGCGTGCTGCGCCGTCGCGTTCAGTCTTGGCCGCCTCACCGGAGAGACGACCGCTCGGTGAGTGGTTACGGACATCTCGACTCAGTCAAGCGTACTTGTTGTAAGTTGCCTGAATCTGCGCCTGCGCTTCGTCCATCGCGCGGTCGAAGTCCCAGCGGTCCACGACAACGCGCTGGATCATCTTCGGGATGAGGAAGTTGTTGTACACATCCGCAAAGGCCGCGTTGTAAACGTCGGGGTAGCCAGGCGGCGTGCCCTTCTTCACCAGATCCAGCAGGCCGGCGAGGATGGGATCCTTGCCGTTGAAGACACTGAGCTGCAACTCGTTCTGCAGCACTGGACCGTAGATCGCGTCGGCGTAGTAGGCTTGGGTGTATTCGGGCTGCGCGAGATATTCGAATAGCGCTTTGGCCGCCTCAGGGTTCTTGCTTGACTTCGGAACGGAGCGGAGCTGCGGGTCCATTGGCGAGATCACACCGTGCGGGCCGGCCGGGAGCGACGAATAGGCCGTGCCGTTATACAGATCGGGATCGTCGTTGCGGGCCGCGATGCCGATCGAGCCGGTGTTGGCGGCGAACGCGATGGTGCCGGCCGCGTAGGCGTTGTTGTCGCCCGCGCCGTCCCAGGCGGTCACACCGGGCGGGAACAGCTTCTTGTCGTATGCGTCCTTCACCCAGGCGAGATAGGTCCGCGTGGCGTCCGACTTGATCGCTGCGTGCTTGCCGCTGTCGTCGGCAATTCGTCCGCCGTAGGACTGCAGCACGTCGATCTGCGTGTCTCCGTCGCCGCAGTTGCCGAGGCAGAGGCCGATCGGGAAGAACGGCGGCCTCACGACTTTCTGGGCTTGCGCGACCAGCTCCACCCATGTCGCCGGGGGGTTGGGCAAGCCGGCTTTGCTCAGCACGTCGTTGCGCCGGACCAGCATGTTCCCGGAGATACCGAACGGAATGCCGAACCGGCTGCCGTTCATGAGGCTCGCCTTCTCCACCGGCGGAAGCCAACCGCCATGCTGCTTTCCGATCGAGGCGTAGAGGTCGTCGAGCGGCAGGAACACGCCCTGGCGCGCGAGCACGATCAGCAGGTCGAGACCGACATCGAGCGCGTCGGGCATGGTGCCGGAGGCAATCGCGGCGGAGACTTTCTGCACGGTGTCGTTCTGGTTCACCATCACGACTTCGGTGTGGACACCGTTCTGCGCGCCCCACTTGTTGATCGCGTCCGTGAGGGTCCTGTTCGCTTTGTCGGAGAAGATCAGGCCGCCCCCGTCGATCCCTTTTGAATGGCGGGCGCCGCGAGCGCGCCGCAGCGGGCGCCGATGGCGAGGGCGGCGGCGCCTGCGGTAGCGCCGAGGACGTGGCGGCGTGTCCATGTCAATACGCGGGACATGTCTCTCCCCTTGTGGGTGTCTACAGTTCTGAGTGGCCGGACCCTAGGACGGAGGGTGCGCTGGGGCAACCTGCTCGCCTTGCCAACTACGATGCGGACAAGGTCGACAGTTGCAACGAAACAACCAAGGCCATCCCAGAAAAGCCGAAATGAGCGATAAATTCCCGCCTTCTCACACGGCGAGCGATTACGTGCCTAGCCGAGAAATGGCTCTGCCGGTCGCGGCATCGAACAGATGCACCGCTGCGACATCAAGCGCAATATCCCTCCATTCGCCGATCCTGAACGAAGTCTCACGCCCGACACGGGCGACCAGTTCGTGGCTCTGCTCGCCTATCGCGAGCAACAGGATCGTCTCTGCACCGAGCGGCTCGATCGCGCGCACATGAACCCGGAGGCGCGGCATGGGCACGGTTGGATTTTCATAGAGATCCTCCGGGCGAATACCGAGCGTGATCGCCCGGTTGAGCTGGTTCCTAAGCGGGCCGATCGGCCAGTGCGGCAGGTCGAACACCATTCCGGCGAGGTGCACTTTGGCGCGATCGCCGGCCGGCTCGAGCATTGCGGGCAGCAGATTCATCGGGGGATTGCCTAGAAAGCGCGCGACAAACGCATTGGCGGGGTTGCGATAGACTTCCATTGGAGCGCCGATCTGCACGACCTCGCCGGCATTCATGATGCAGATGCGGTGGCCGATGGTCATGGCCTCCGCCTGGTCGTGGGTGACGTAGATCGTGGTTGTCCCGATTTCGCGCTGCTGGCGGCTGATCTCGGCGCGCGTGCCGACCCGGAGAGCGGCGTCCAGATTGGAAAGTGGCTCGTCGAACAGGAAGACTTTCGGCTGGCGTATGATCGCGCGCCCGAGGGCCACGCGCTGGCGCTGCCCACCGGACAGCGCATGCGGCTTGCGGGCGAGCAGTGGCAGCAGGCCGAGGCGCCCGGCGACATCTTGCACGCGCCGCGCGACCTCGTCGGATGAGACGTTACGCCGGCGCAGACCGAAGGCGAGGTTGTCGCGCACGCTCATGTGCGGATAGAGCGCGTACGACTGGAACACCATCGCGATGTCGCGATCCTTGGCCGGAACCTGGTTCATGACGCGGCCGTCGATCGAAACCGTGCCAGACGTGATCGGCTCGAGTCCGGCGATCATTCGCAAGACAGATGTCTTGCCGCAACCGGATGGTCCGAGCAGGACCATGAATTCACCGTCCGCGACGGCAAGGCTGATCTCACGTACGGCGAAGTCGCCGCCCGCAGTGTATTGCTTGCTCAAACCGTCGATCGAGACCACCGCCATCTGTGTTCCCGAGCACTAACGGACCGCGCCGGCGGTCATGCCTCGGATCATCGTTTCCGAGAAGCAGGCGTAAATGAAGGCGACCGGTATGATGGCGATCATCAGTCCGGTCGCCAGCATGGCGACATCGAGCTGATGGTCGCCCATGAAATGCATGATCCCGAGCGGCAATGTGCGCTTCTCGTCGCTGGTCAGCAGTACCACGGCGTAGAGGAACTCGTTCCAGAGGATGACAAAGTTGAGGATCACCGTGGTGAAGATTGCCGGTACCCCGATCGGCACGGTGATACGCCAGAAGATCTCGAAATCGGAGTAGCCGTCCATTCGCGCGGCATCGAAGAGATCCTGTGGGATCTGCGAGAAGAAACCCTCCAGCAGGTAGACCGTCATGCCGAGCTGCGTCGCCACATAGACGATCGCGAGCCCCGGCAGCGTGTCGTAGAGCTGGTAATCGAGCAGGATCTGAAACAGCGACAGGATCAGCATTTGCGGCGGCAGGACGAGCCCGGAAAGAATCACGAAGCGGATCACGCGACGCGAACGGAAGCGATAGCGCGCCAGGCAGTGCGCCGCCATAGCGCCGATCACGGTTACGCCGGCTACCGCGCTGATCACGGCGACGGAGCTGTTCCAAAAGTAGGTGCTGTAGTTGGAGCCGATCCAAGCGTCAGCGAAATTCGCCCAGTGTGGATGGCGCGGTAGACCATAGGGGTTGGCGAAGATCTCCGAAGTCGTGCGCAGCGACATCGACGCGACCCAGAGGAACGGGCCGCCGGTCAGTACCGTGTAGGCGAGCAGGAACAGGAGCAGCGGGGTACGGCGTACGTAGGCGAGCCAGAGTCGCATCGCTATCCCCGTCGCTCGGCTAGAATTCGAGCCGGTCGCGTTGGCGCAGCAACCAACTGATGACAACGACAAAGGCAATTATGATCATGAACCAGAGCACTGCGATGGCCGAAGGGTAGCCAAGGTCGAACGTGTTCCAGTCGAATGCGCGCTTGTAAACGTAGGTCGATACCGTCTCGGTGGACCACAACGGGCCGCCCTGGGTCATGATCCAGACCAGGTCGAAGATCATCATCTTGCCGATGAAGGAAAGCACCAGCAGATTCACGAGCGTCGGCCGCAACATCGGAATGATGATGTAGATGGTCTTGGCCAGCCAGCCGCAATTGTCGAGCTCGGCCGCGCCGAGCACGTCGCCGGGCAACGCATGCAGCGCGGCGAGAAAGACGATCATGTTGAAGCCGAGCCATTTCCATAAATGCGCGGCCATCACGGCCCAAAGCGCCGTGGCCGGATCACCGAGCCAGGAATGCTCCAGCCTGCCGAGGCCGACGGCGTGCAGCAGCAGGTTCAGCGCCCCCCAGTCGTAGTCGTAGATCCAGACCCAGATGATGCCGACCACGACATAAGACATCAGGACCGGCAGGAACCAGATGACGCGAAGGGAGCGGGCGAACGGTACGCCGGCAAACAGGCAAAGAGCCAGCAACAGGCCGCCGAACACGTCGAGCGGCGTGCCGACCAGGGTAAAGATTGATGTGTTGCGGACCGCCGTCCAGAACACGGGATCGGCCAGAAGCGCCTGGAAGAAGTTGTGCAGCCCGATAAACTCGGCTGCTCCCTTGGGGCCGACGAAGTAGACACTGTTGTAGAAGGTCCGCAGCACCGGATAGGCAGTGAATCCGGCGAAGATCAGAATTGCCGGGCCGAGAAAAAGGGCGAGAGTTGCCTGCGACGGGTGCCACACATCGACGGACGATTGCCGCCTCGGCACGACTGCGGGCGGCAGCCCTATGCCCATGGCCGGTTGCGGCATCGCGTCGTCCTACCGCGGGCCGGACGGAGGCCGCCTAGTGCTGATAGCAGGCGGTGTTCATCATCTGGACGGCCTTGTCCACGGTGAGCAGCCCACCCGGGAAAGCCGAGTTCAAGACCTGGCCGAAGGCGTCCTTGCAGCCGCCATTGGTGATGAGGTCGAGCGGCATGCCGATGAAGGGGTCGACGCCTTTCTGACTTTCCATCAACTGGCTGAGATAGGCGCCGTGCGGACCGCCGAACTGCGTCTCGTTGGTCTTCATGGCTCCTGGCTCATAGACCTTGCCGATCCATATCGCAGCACTCGCCGGTGTGGACATGGCATCGAGGAATTCGGCGGCTTCCTTCGGGTGCTTGGTGGCGGCATTGATCACGAAGCTGGAACCGATACCGGCGGTCTGGCAACTGTTGCAGGCGCCGCCGTCCATCGCCGGATATTGCATGATGCCAAGTGGGAAATCGGCGGGCTGGCCGCCCTTGTCGGGGGGCGCAAAAGCTCGTCCGCTATAGAAGCTTCCCATCGGCAGCATCAGCGCGCCCGGCTTGCTGTAGAAGTAATAGAAGGATTCGCCGAGCTTGATGGTCATGAAGTCCTTGGGATAGGCGCCGGCATCGACCAGTTGCTTCACCCAGGTGAGCACGTCGACAACGCGCGGATCGGAAAACGAAAGCTTGCCGGCCCATAGTTTCGCGTAATCGTCCTTCCCGAGCTTGTGCAGCAGCGCCTCACCGACGATGTAGGCGCCGGGATAGGGGCGGTCGCCGACTCCCTGGGCGATCGGCACCATGCCGGCGGCCCGCGCCTTCTTCACGAGATCGAGGAATGCGCTCTGGCTAAGCTGGCCGCCCACCGGTAGTTCGACGCCGAGTTTTTTCGCCCAGTCCTTGTTGTAGTAGATGACGTTGTCGTTGACCTCCTGCGGGATGCCCCAGGTCTTTCCATTCTCTTGCCAGACTGCGCGCGCCCAGGGGTAGATCTGGTTCCAGTTCACCAGGTCGTCGAGCGGCAGGAGGTAGCCGGCGGATACGTACTGGTGCAACTGGTCCGGTTCCAGGTAGAAGACGTCCGGGCCGCGTCCCGCCGGCAGTGCTGTGCGTAGGGCGGTGTAGAGCCCATCCTTCTCGAACCAGGTGATCTTGATGTGCAGGCCGGGGTGCTGCTTTTCCAGGTCACTGGCCACCTGGTCGCGGAATGCCACTTTGGCGGGTTCGTCCGCCTCATGGCTCCAGACCGTGAGGGTCACGTCTTCGGCGCGCGCATTCGGGATCAACCCGCTGCCGACGAGTGCCAGCATCGCGGCAAGGCATGCAGCCTTGATCGCAAAGGCCCATTTCATCTTGTGCACCTCCCCAATCCAGCCGCATTCCGCAGCTTGCCTCATAAAATGAGCTAGCAGGCGCCTGGGGGAGGCGCAAGCTGTCGCGCCGCCGTTCAGGGTAACTTCGCTGCCCGGCCAACAACATCCCGCCCCACAGCGACGGCGTTTCGGATCGCCACAAGCGTGGGCAGTAGCCGCCAGGTGCGCCTCGCAGTTGGCGGCGAAAGTGGCTATATCCGGACAATTCCGAGGAGTTGATTGTGTCCGCTCTGCTCGACCGGGTCCCGGCCGACGATATCACCCCACCGCGTGCCGAGGCGGTAGCCCGCGCCAAAAGAGACGCCGGCCGAGTTGAGGGCGCAGGCGGCGCGGAAGCTCGTCCGGGTCAACGACCCTATTCTGGAACCGACCGAGAACCACTCGGCGCTGCACGGCCGGCGAGACGCCACGTGAACGCACGTGACGGCGCGTGAGGTTATGAACCGACTGCGGCGCGAGCGATGGGCGGAGCGACCGGGCGAGCGATCCCACGTCGTTTTCGTCAAGCCGGGCCGTAACAATATCGCGGTGCCGAATTATCGTGGCGACATCCCGACCGGCACGCTGCGCTCGATCTGTCGCGCCGCCGGCTGGTAATGGCCGCCGCGGCGGTGAGGGAGGAAAGCTGATGCCGCACCACTACGCGATAGCCGAAGCTGGCGAAGGCGACGGCTGGTGGATCACCTTCCCTGGCCGGGATGGCATCGTTTCCGCCGCCGATGACGCCAGGCAGATCGTGGCACAGGCCTGCGATGCGCTGGAGTTGGCAGCCATGCACGGCGGCCGGCTGCCGCTCTCGATCGAAGATGGCGCCAAGCCGCCTTCAGACCTGTCGGAGTTCCAGGCGCCGGCCATGGTGGTGGTGATCCCGTTCGCGCCGGCGAAGGCCGAGGCCGCATGAGCTACCGGCGTCCGGCGTGACGGCCACTGGGGCGCTGCACCGCCGTCCCTTGACATTGCTTGCCGGCCGGTTCACCTACGACACGTTGCTATTGTGAAGCAGTCAGGCCGCGGATGCCCGCGGCTTAGAACATGGGAGGCGAACATGGCGCGTCTCCTGCGGATCGGTGGCATCTTCAGCGCGTTGGCTCTTGTTGCGCTGACACTGCCGCAGATCGCGAAAGCGGTTACTATCGGGCAGATCGACACGTTCCAGGACGGCACCACGGACAACTGGTTTGCCGGCGGGCTAGGGTTCGGTCAGTTCCCGCCGGTCCCGCCGCACGTGGTTCCGACTGGCGGGCCTGACGGCGCGGGGGACCAGTTCCTGGTCATCACGTCCCAGGGCGGCAACGGCCCAGGCAGCCGGCTGGTCGCAATCAACGGCACGCAGTGGGCCGGAAACTACCTCGCCGCCGGCGTGACCGAGATCGGGATGGACCTGCGCAATCCCGGCAGCGCCGAGCTGACCATCCGTTTACAGATCAACGACGAGATCGGTGGCGCCTTCCCGACCAACGAAGTGGTAACCACGCTCGCGGCCGTCCTGCCGGTCGGTGACGCCTGGACGCATATGGTGTTTCCGCTCAGTCTCCCTGATCTCACGACCATCGAGGGCAGCGCCACGCTGGCGCTTCGGGACGCGACGCTGTTGTGGATCATCGACAGCCCGACCCCGACCGAGGCGGTGCCGATCGCCGGAATTCTCGGCGTTGACAATATCCGCGCAATTCCGGAACCCTGGTCTCTGGCCTTGGCGGGCAGTGGGCTGCTCGCTCTGGCGGGGGTGCGGCGAGGCAGACGACCACGCCAGATGGATTGATCAGCATTCCAGCAGCGCCCACACGATGATTGGTAGCTCGGCGAAATTCCGGGCGTACGCGGTTGAAGGTGCATCGCTCTTGTGATACAATAAAAGCCTCGTCAAAAGAATCAGTGGGCGGCGTCAGGTTCCGGCAGCTTACCAAGTGCATGATACAAGGCGATTTCCGTGACGTGGAAGGTGCGGAACCCGTAGGATTTTCGCGTGGTCAGGCGACGAAAACCGGGAGGAGCATCGCGGCGGAGGGAGGAGTAACTTCATGGGTGAAAAAGACGACATCAAGAACGCCAAAGCGATCGGCGAGGGCTGGATTAAGGAATGCAGCGAAAGGAAGGCCGAGTTCCAGGATATCAAGAAGGACAAGCTTGCCCCCGTCAAAAAGCAACTCGACTTAATCCAAAACTCCCTCCCTTGCTACAATCTCGATACAAAGAAGAGTTTCCTGGGGATACTTACCGACTTGCGAGTTTGGGGTTTGCCCAGAATTTCGGCTCAGGCGGCGAGGCGGAAGGCCTGCATTTTGTGCGGGTCCTGTCGCTCGGTGAGGAATTTCGCGAAGATGTTGCTTTGGGCGGTATTCACGAGAAATTCTGGCCGGCTGTGGCGTAGCGCGGTGGCGACGACGAGCTCGGAGGGCGGGATGCCGGGTCGAATGGTTCGCAGCCAGGACCCGAAGGAGTTCCAGACGAGCTGGGGATAGGCGACGGAGAGGTACTGAAGCAGTCCCTGGCAGACGAGACCTGCCTGGATGAAGACGTGATAGGCATGGAGCTTGCGTTTGACGTTGTCGCGGTATTTGGGCGATGCCCGGTGGAGATGCTGGTTGCCGTTGTTGCGACGCAACGGTTTCATGTCGGACATCCAGAAGTGATAGGTGAACGTGCCGATGAGGCGCACTGCCTGCTTGAAGGTGTGCTCGATCTTGAAGCGCAGGCCGTAGAGACGAATGATCTCGATGGCCTGCAGAGAGGTGTCTGTGCACATGAGCAGGCAAGAGCCTCTTGTTGGATGAAGCACCGCGACGAAACGCACCATCCGGCCGGCTGGGCGCCACAGCAGGTCGCGGACCCGATACTGGATGATCACGTTGTTCTCGCCGTAGACGGGGCTTTTGGCCTGCTGGAAGGCCTTGGGGTCTTGCAGCAGGGACCTGAGCTTGACTTTCCTGCCATAGAGCCTGGGCCGGCCTCGCTTGCGCGGGCCGCGCTGTTGGTAGGCGGTGTAGGCGACGGCATTGGACTTGACGCGTGTGAGGAGATGGTTGTCCTGCGTGATCAGGCCGGAGACGATCTTGCGCGCGGCATAGTAGGCGTCGGCGACGAAGTAGAAGGGTTGTTCGACGGCGGCGATGCCGAGGAGGGTGAGCATCTTGTCGAGCAGGGTGCGGCGGTCGCGATTGGACCACACCACGCCCTCGTGGATGCGCGCGGCGAGCGGCACGGCGAAGACGCTAGAGGCGGCCTGAACCAACAGGCTCACGGCTTGCAGCGAGTGTCCCATGATGAAGTCGGGCTTGGTGTTCGAGTTCGGACTGCTGATGCAGGAGCTTGACCGCCGGCATCTTGCGGCCGCACTTGGGGATCTTGATGCCGTCGCCGACCAGGACGCACCTGCCGTTGACGCGCAGCTTCTGGGGGAACAGGCGCAGCACCAGCTGGGTCCACAGCGCTGTGAGCCGGTCGAGCTTGACGGCGGAGCTGTGGAAGTAATCGACGAGCGTATTGTAGCAGCGCGGATCGAGGTTCAGCGCACGCACGATGGAGGTGACGCCGAGCAGCTCCGTCCGCACCGTGAAGCCTGCCACCGCGGTGGCGAACCACAGGAAGGTTCGCAGGCGGGAGAACGCCGGGCGCAGCAGCCAGATCGCGTTCCACCAGAGCATCCACAGCGACATCGGGCCAACTCGTTGTTGTTTCTGATGAACGCTGTCGTTACCCTGGAAATCGTTGTAACAATGTTGAATCTCCCGTGATCGACGATGAATCGATCGTGAGCCTGGCGACAGGAGTGAGCAGCGGTGCTATCCTGATCCGATGGGCCAGCGGCGCGCAAAACCCTCCCGCAAGGACAGACACCCCTTCGAGGACAACCCCTTCATTGAGGGCTTTCTCGAATGGATGGACTCGCCCGAGGGACAACACTCGATCGAGGCGCTCGATCTGGTCTTCGGCGCGCTGGACCATGCCGACGTCGACGCCAGGCGGCGCAAGATCGTCTGGACCGACGGGAAACGGCTTTCGATCGAGGAGTCGGCGGAACGCCTCCATGCCGAGCATCCGGACATGCCCCGCGACCTGATCGAAATTCACGTGTTCGGTTGGCTGGAAAACTGCGCGCCCGAATCCTACTCCGAACGACAGCTCGAGGAATTCGACCGGCTCATGGAGCCGTGGCTCGAAGACTACGAGCGCAAGCGATGGGCCGTCGGAAAGTAGCCGAGAACTCGGCACTCTCGAGTTACCGAGAAAGAAAAGGATTTGTCACAATGCTTAAAAGACAGCAATGATCTGTATAAAAAGTTTAACGACTGGGCTTTGGCGGGTCCGCGCACAAGCATGGGCTATATTGATAGACAGTTAAAGCTAGGGGGTCCCGACTCTGATCGATACAAAGCGGTCAGTAAGGGTATCAAAAGCCAGTTGACCGAGGTTGCAGCCGCTATCTTGGAAACCCAACGGGCATGGCTCACCGATTTGAAGATCGCACTTGAGAACCACACGGATCGGGTTCGCTCGCTGCAGACTGTAATAAACGACCAGTCTAAAACTGATCAAACCTTCCTCGCGCAGTTGGCAGCCGCAGTCAAGCGGTTTCTTGATGAGAGCAAGAGGTCGCTACTGGTATACAAGCCAGAAACCATGGCGGATTGGCGGAAAAATCTGCGGACGAACTACGAGAAAAACAAAGAAACGATGGGTGAGAAACCGGCAAAGAAGATCGTTCAGGACGTTTACGCCACCTGCCTGGAAAGGGAGAAAAGTCTGCCAGAGTTGTCAAACCAGATCGCAAAAAATCATTCCCGGGTGGAGAAGACTGTGCCTGCTAGCTTTTTCAATAGCGACTTTGCCACGCCAGAGAAGCAAAAACTTGACCAGGGGTATGCAGAAGTCACGGCCGATATAGCGCAATTGACACGCGATATCCAGATCACCTTGCGAGTCTGGGGTTTGCCCAGAATTTCGGCTCAGGCGGCGAGGCGGAAGGCCTGCATTTTGTGCGGGTCCTGTCGCTCGGCGAGGAATTTCGCGAAGATGTTGCTTTGGGCGGTATTCACGAGAAATTCTGGCCGGCTGTGGCGTAGCGCGGTGGCGACGACGAGCTCGGAGGGCGGGATGCCGGGTCGAATGGTTCGCAGCCAGGACCCGAAGGAGTTCCAGACGAGCTGGGGATAGGCGACGGAGAGGTACTGAAGCAGTCCCTGGCAGACGAGACCTGCCTGGATGAAGACGTGATAGGCATGGAGCTTGCGTTTGAATTCAGCGAAACCCGGTTGGGGCGATGCCATTCCAACTCGCCCTTGTTGGTGCCGCCCTGCGTGCGCACCGGCATCCCGATGTCATGATCGACCAAGTAGCGCAGCACCTTGCCAATGGTGCGAAACCGATCGAACAGGTCGAATACCAGCCGGATCGTCGCCTGCGCCTGTTCGTCGGGCTCCAGGACGACTTCCCCCGACGGACGCCGCAGATATCCCATCGGTACCGTCTTGCCGAGTTCGCCGCGACGGGCCTTCGCTCGCCGCCCCTCTAACATCCGCGCCTTGATGATGTGAAGTTCGGCCTCAGACATGGTACCCTTCGAGACGGCGACATACTGCCCGAGAACAGCCGTTTGAGGTTCTGATCCGGTACCCTTTGCATCCGCGTGCGGGTGAGCGCGTGGCTGTCGTACGTCGTTTGCAGCATGGTGGCAGCAGCCACTTTGTCATCGAGCAACCTAACGGCATGCGAGCGTTGCTGCCGGCCTGGATGACCGAGCCCTGGCCGGCGCAAATTGCGGTCGTGAAGATGCCCCGTCTGACGCTCGAGGCATTGTTCACGCTGCGCAGAACGATTGATGGCGCACTCCTATCCTTATCGCCTGCGATTCCGATGAGGGAGGAGTGTGATGATCGACCGACCAGCGAGCCGCCGACAGCTCGATCTGCTCATGCCCACGGCCAATGCGCTCGAACCGAGCCGAATCCCTCGGCCCACTCGGGCGGAAGTGACCGCTCTGCTAAAACTGCTGATATCGGAGCACATCGCCGCCGGCGCGGCGCTGCCGCCCGAGGCCGCCAATGAATAAGATCACCGCTGAGCACCTGGCGCGCGACGCTTATGTGTACGTGCGCCAATCCACGGCGGATCAGCTGCTCAACAACCCCGAGAGCCGGCGTCGACAATATGCCTTGGTGGAACGAGCGCGCTCGCTGGGCTGGGAGAACGTCATTGTCATCGACGATGATCTTGGCCGATCGGGCAGTGGTCAACGCCGCCCCGGCTTCGAGCGCTTGCTGGCGGCAATCTGCGCCGGCACGGTCGGCGCCGTGTTGGCGATCGAGGCATCGCGGCTGGCACGCAACGGCCGCGATTGGCACACGCTGCTGGAATTCTGCGCCTTCGTGAACAGCCTGATCATTGACGAGGACGGAATCCACGATCCGCGACTGATCAACGACAGGTTGCTGCTTGGCTTGAAAGGCGCCTTCAGCGAGCTCGAGTTGTCGATGTTCCGGCAGCGTTCACGAGAGGCGTTGCGTCTGAAGGCGGCGCGCGGCGATCTGTACATGACGGTTGCGATCGGCTATCGACGCGGCGCTAATGATCGCCTGGAACAGGATCCTGACCGGCGGATCCGTGAGGCGTTGGCTCTGGTGTTCCGCAAGTTCAGCGAGATCGGCAGCGTGCGCCAGCTCGGCTTGTGGCTGCGGCAGGAGGGGATCGACCTGCCGGTTGCCGTCTATGGTCCCCAGGGCCGGGCCGTGCAGTGGCGCCCGGCGCGCTATCATGCGGTTCACCGGCTACTGACCAATCCGGTCTACGCCGGGGCCTATGTGTTTGGGCGCACCGGCTCGCGAGTTCGGTTCGAAGACGGGCGCAAAGTCGTCATTCACGGTGTCGCGCGTCGCCGCGACGAGTGGGAGGTGCTGATCCGCGACCACCACGATGGCTACATCTCATGGGAGGAGTATGATCGCAACCAGAAGATTATCGCCGGCAATGCCAACATGAAGGGGACGATGGTGGCAGGTTCGGTACGCAAGGGCGGAGGGCTGCTCGTTGGACTGCTCCGCTGCGGGCACTGCGGGCGCAAGCTCAAGGTACTGCATCATGCGCATCGCGACACGCGCTATATTTGCAATGCCGAGATGGACTACGCCTCCGACAAGAAGTGCGTCGGCTTCAGCAATATGCGCATCGATGGGGCGGTGTCGGCGGAAGTGCTGCGTGCGATCTCACCGCTGGCCATTGATGCGGCATTGCAGTTGATTGCCGATCGCGAGCGGGCCGGTTCGGAACGGCTGCGGCAAAGTGAACTGGCACTGCAACAAGCCCGCTACGAAGAGACGCATGCGCGACGGCAATATGATGCAACTGATCCCGACAACCGGCTGGTAGCCGGCGAACTTGAACGCCGATGGAATGACCGCCTGGCGGCGGTGGCGCGAACTCGAGGAGCAGATCCGGAGCTTACAGAACGAACAGCCGCGCGCGCTGCGCGACGATGAGCGTGCGACGCTGTTGGCGCTCGCCGATGACTTGCCTCAGTTATGGAACCATCCCGCAGCGTCCAATGAAACCCGCAAGCGGATTTTACGCGCCGTCCTCAAGGAGATCGTCGTCACGGTGGAGGCCGATCGGCTGCGCCTCGTGCTGCATTGGCAGGGCGGAGATCACACGCGGCTTGAAGTGGCGAAGAACCGCACCGGGCAAAATCGCTGGAAGACTAACATCGAGACCGTGCAATTGGTCCGCGAACTCGCTCGCATATTGCCGGACCACAGCATCGCTCCACTTCTCAACCGGCTCGGAATACGCTCGGCCAAAGGACAAAGCTGGACCCAGTTGCGCGTCCGCAATTTCCGCGGCGTGCATCAGATTGCGGTCTATCGCGACGGCGAACGGGCGCAGCGACAAGAGCTGATCCTGCATGAAGCCGCCAGCCGGCTTGGCGTCCACAAGATGACTGTTGTTCGCTTGATCCGGGACGGACTGCTGCCTGCGAGACAGGCGTGCGTCGGCGCGCCCTATGTCATCCGCGAACATGATCTGGATCGGCCCGTAGTACGACGTGCGCTCACCACTGGACGTGCAGTATCATCCGATCCGCAGCAAGAAAGTCTGTCCTTTCAATAAGATCACGAGGTCCTGCATCATGTCACCATCCCCTTTAAGCCCAGCAGCAGGCGATCGTTAAAATTACCCGCATCGTACACGCCTTCGGAATCCGCAATCAACGTGTCGAACAACGCGCAGATCTCCAGTAGCTGATGCCAATCCCGGCATGATCGGGCGAGCCGCGACATCTCCACCCCCAGCACAATGCCGACATGGCCGAGACCGACCTCTGCCACCAGACGCTGGAAGCCGGGACGGCCCTCGATCGAGGCACCAGACCGCCCCAAATCATCGTCGATCACCACGATCGATGCGCGGTCCCAGCCAAGCTGCAGCGCCCGATCCACCAGAGCATATTGCAGCCGCGTCAATTCTTGGTGTCGCTCAACCTGCTGAAGCGTGGACTGGCGAATGTAGACTATCGCCATCCGCTCCCGATGCCGACGGTGGATCTTGTCCGACACCATGCCGTGGGGCGCCGGACACCAAACCTCGCTCACCATGATTGGACTCCCCGGCCACAACCACCGCGCGGCTCTGGCGAAGTGTCATCAGCGTCAGTGCACGCAGCACCGTGCGTCGCCGGTCGTCGGGCAACATCTGCCATACCGGTCGACCGGCCTCGTTCATCGCGTGATCCCAGCCAGCGAACCAGCGCTCGAAGCGCCTCGCGGCCGAGTATGGGCGGTCCCGGCGAGTCGGTTAAACTATCAGCGGTATCATGGATGGGATATCGAATGCAGCTTACGCGACAGCAAGGACCTGCGCTTCGGCATGGGTCTGGGCATCATCCGTGTCAAATCCCCCGAGCGGCGTGACCGGCTATGGCTGATCAACGCATTCGCCGTCGTCCTGCTGACCTTGCTGGGGGCCGCCGGCGAAGCCTTGGGTTATGATCGGATGCTCAAGACCAACACCGCCAAACGCCGTGCCCATTCGTTGTTCCGCCAGGGCTGCCTGCTCTATGACCTCATCCCGACCATGCGTGACGACTGGCTGCGCCCATTGATGCAGCGCTTCTCCCAAATGCTGCACGAGCAACCTCTCTTCGCAGACGTTTTCGGACCGGTTTGATAAATGAGGGGAGTCTTGAGGTCCAACTTCAGTTTGACGTCGTCGCGGTATTTGGGCGATGCCCGGTGGAGATGCTGGTTGCCGTTGTTGCGACGCAACGGTTTCATGTCGGACATCCAGAAGTGATAGGTGAACGTGCCGATGAGGCGCACTGCCTGCTTGAAGGTGTGCTCGATCTTGAAGCGCAGGCCGTAGAGACGAATGATCTCGATGGCCTGCAGAGAGGTGTCTGTGCACATGAGCAGGCAAGAGCCTCTTGTTGGATGAAGCACCGCGACGAAACGCACCATCCGGCCGGCTGGGCGCCACAGCAGGTCGCGGACCCGATACTGGATGATCACGTTGTTCTCGCCGTAGACGGGGCTTTTGGCCTGCTGGAAGGCCTTGGGGTCTTGCAGCAGGGACCTGAGCTTGACTTTCCTGCCATAGAGCCTGGGCCGGCCTCGCTTGCGCGGGCCGCGCTGTTGGTAGGCGGTGTAGGCGACGGCATTGGACTTGACGCGTGTGAGGAGATGGTTGTCCTGCGTGATCAGGCCGGAGACGATCTTGCGCGCGGCATAGTAGGCGTCGGCGACGAAGTAGAAGGGTTGTTCGACGGCGGCGATGCCGAGGAGGGTGAGCATCTTGTCGAGCAGGGTGCGGCGGTCGCGATTGGACCACACCACGCCCTCGTGGATGCGCGCGGCGAGCGGCACGGCGAAGACGCTAGAGGCGGCCTGAACCAACAGGCTCACGGCTTGCAGCGAGTGTCCCATGATGAAGTCGGGCTTGGTGTTCGAGTTCGGACTGCTGATGCAGGAGCTTGACCGCCGGCATCTTGCGGCCGCACTTGGGGATCTTGATGCCGTCGCCGACCAGGACGCACCTGCCGTTGACGCGCAGCTTCTGGGGGAACAGGCGCAGCACCAGCTGGGTCCACAGCGCTGTGAGCCGGTCGAGCTTGACGGCGGAGCTGTGGAAGTAATCGACGAGCGTATTGTAGCAGCGCGGATCGAGGTTCAGCGCACGCACGATGGAGGTGACGCCGAGCAGCTCCGTCCGCACCGTGAAGCCTGCCACCGCGGTGGCGAACCACAGGAAGGTTCGCAGGCGGGAGAACGCCGGGCGCAGCAGCCAGATCGCGTTCCACCAGAGCATCCACAGCGACATCGGGCCAACTCGTTGTTGTTTCTGATGAACGCTGTCGTTACCCTGGAAATCGTTGTAACAATGTTGAATCTCCCGTGATCGACGATGAATCGATCGTGAGCCTGGCGACAGGAGTGAGCAGCGGTGCTATCCTGATCCGATGGGCCAGCGGCGTGCAAAACCCTCCCGCAAGGACAGACACCCCTTCGAGGACAACCCCTTCATTGAGGGCTTTCTCGAATGGATGGACTCGCCCGAGGGACAACACTCGATCGAGGCGCTCGATCTGGTCTTCGGCGCGCTGGACCATGCCGACGTCGACGCCAGGCGGCGCAAGATCGTCTGGACCGACGGGAAACGGCTTTCGATCGAGGAGTCGGCGGAACGCCTCCATGCCGAGCATCCGGACATGCCCCGCGACCTGATCGAAATTCACGTGTTCGGTTGGCTGGAAAACTGCGCGCCCGAATCCTACTCCGAACGACAGCTCGAGGAATTCGACCGGCTCATGGAGCCGTGGCTCGAAGACTACGAGCGCAAGCGATGGGCCGTCGGAAAGTAGCCGAGAACTCGGCACTCTCGAGCAGATCACGATACATACTCTCTCGCGAGTCCAGAGTTCCGGAGGAATTTCGGCTCAGGAGGCTAGGCGGAAGGCCTCCATTTTATTGGTGTCCTGTCGTTCGATGACGAATTTCGCGAAGGTGTTGCTCGGGGTGGCATTCAAGAGAAATTCCGGCAGGCTCTGGCGCAGGGCATTGGCCACGACCAGCTCCGAGGGCGGGATGCCGGGCCGAATGGTTCGCAGCCAGGAGCCGAAGGAATTCCAGACGGCCTGAGGGAAGGCGACGGCCAGATACTGAAGCAGTCCCTGGCAGACGACACCCGCCTGGATGAAGACGTGGTAGGCGTGGAGCTTGCGTTTGACGGCGTTGCGGTATTCCAGCGACTCACGATGGAGATGTTGATTGCCACTGCGGCGGCGCAGCGGCTTCATGTCGGACATCCAGAAATGGTAGGTAAACGAACCGATCAGCCGCACCGCCTGCTTGAACGTGTGCTCGATCTTGAAGCGCAGACCGTACAGGCGAATGATCTCGATAGCCTCCAAAGAGGTGTCGGTGCACATCAGGAGGCACGAGCCTCTTACTGGATGAATTACCGCCACGAAGCGCACGAGTTGACCGGCCGGGCGCCACAGCAGGTCGCGGACCCGATACTGGATGGTCACCTGGTGCTCGCCGTAGACGGGACTTTCGGCCTGTTGGAAGCCCTTGGGGTCTTCCAGCAGGGATCTGAGCTTGACCTTGCTGCCATAGAACTCTGGGCCGGCCTCTCTTCCGCGGGCCACGCTGCTGGTGGGCGGTGTAGGCGACGGCGTTGGACTTCACCCGCGTGACCAGGTGGTTGTTCTCCTCGAGCAGGCCGGTGACGATCTTGCGCGCGGCATAGTAGGCGTCGGCGACGAAGTAGAAGGGTTCTGCGATGGCGACGATCCCGAGGAGCGCAAGCATCTTGTCGAGCAGGGTGCGGCGATCGCGATTGGACCACACCAACCCTTCGTGGATTCGCATGGCGAGCGGCACGGCGAAGACGCTGGCTGCGGCCTGAACGAGCACGCTCACAGCCTGGAGGGAATGTCCCATGATGAATTCGGGCTTGGTGTTCGACTCGGACTGCTGATGCAGGAGTTTGACCGCCGGCATCTTGCGCCCGCGCTTTGGGATCTTGATGCCGTCGCCGACCACGATACACCTTCCGTTGATGCGCAGCGGCTGCGGGAATAGCCGCAGCACCACCTGGGTCCACAGCGCCGCGAGCCGATCGAGCTTCACGGCGGGGCTGTGAAAGTGATCGACGAGCTTGTTGTAGAAGCGAGCCTCGAGCTTCAGCGCCCGCACGAGGCTGGTTACGCCCAGCAGTTCCGTCCGCACCGTGAAGCCTGCCACGGCGGTGGCGAACCACAGGAAGGTGCGCAGACGCGAGAACGCCGGACGCAGCAGCCAAATCGCATTCCACCAGGGCATCCACAGCGGCATCGGGCCCTCTCAATTCTGTTGCCAGCATAGTATAGCACTGGTATGCTAAACCTATGACAAACAAACGCCTGGCAGTGATCAGAAAGCGCATTGGAAGCATCAAGGCGCAGCTGGCCGGCATTGAAGACATGCGGCCCGGATCGCTCACCCGCCAGTACAAGGATCCAGAGAACCGGAGGGGACCCTACTACCAGCTCAGCTACACGCGGCAGATGAGGAGCCGGACCGAATATGTTCCGCGCGACTATCTGCCCGAGGTGCGGCGTGAGATCCGCAACTATAAGCGCTTCAAGGCGCTCACCGCCCAGTGGATCGCCTTGAGCATCGAGCAGAGCCGCTTGATGATGAAGCGAGCCTTGCGACGGCAATGACCCGCGGTGCTATCCTCATCCGATGGGCAAGCGACGCGCAAAACACCCCTTCGAGAACAACCCGTTCACTGACGCCTTCCTCGAATGGATGGGCTCGTCCGAGGGGGAACGCTCGGTCTACGCGCTCGATCTGGTCTTCGCCGCACTGGATAATGCCGACGTTGACCCCAAACGGCGCAAGATCGTCTGGGACGACGGGAAACGGCTGTCGATCGAGCAGTCGGCAGAACGCATCCATGCCGAGCATCCGGACGTGCCGCGCGACTTGATCGAAACTCACGTGCTCGGGTGGCTCGAGGGCTTTGCGCCGGAATCCTACTCCGAACGCCAGCTCGAGGAGCTCGACCGGCTCACTGAGCAGTGGCTTGACGACTACGAGCGAAAGTCACAGGCCGCCAGGAAGTAACCCAGAACTCGGCACTCTCGAGATACTCTAAAAAAAGACTTCAATTGGCTTAAGTAATGAGTCCCGAAAAGAGGGCCGTCGGGACCTGGTTACGGCACTTGCGGCGTTGACCGACCCATCAGCACGTCGCTTCCGAGCAATTCTGTCGATAGCTAATTATGTTGTCCGGTTTATGTAGCACATCAGTTGTCCGCTTGTTTCCGGTCTGTTCGCAAGAGCAGGGACAGAACGGCTGGCGACGGGGCACGGTACGCCCCCACTGTCTTCTTCAAACCATGAATCAATTTCCTTCTTTTGCTGATGCGCCTGTGGAGTTGTGGGCAACGCTCTTCCGTTGTCCACAAATCCACAGGCGAGCCGGACCCAAGCGAGATCATGCCGCCGCGTCCAACGCCGCCATCCGCAGCGCCCCCTGCGCGTCATAGCGTCCCAGGCAGCGCGGGCCGTGGAACACCGCGTGGCTCCCGTCGTGATATTGCCGCACCTTCACCCGTGCCTTCACGAAATGAGCACGCAGCGGCGAGGGTGGAATTTGCAGCTTCATCCGTCGCCACGAAACCGTGTTGTCGCGGTCCACCTGGCGCTCCTCCTGGATACACAGAATTTCCCGCAGATCGACACCAGCAACTGCGACGAAAGCCGATCCCTCCTGCTCCGCCTTCACCGCAAACTGGGCGTGATGCGCCGGCAGGTAGCAATCCCGAATGAACCGGTTGGCCTCCGCAACCGTCGTGATCCCAGCCAGCGCCAGCTCCTTGATCAGGCGGTCCTGTAACGTCTGAAACAGCCGCTCCGAACGACCACGGGCCTGCGGTGAGTAGGCCGCAATGTGCTCCACGCCCAAATGCGCCAGCGCCCGCCCAACCTGCGTCAGCCGCTTCCGGTCAACCGGGCCGCCAGCCTCGGGCGTCACGAAGTAGTGGCTGCCCCGATCCGTATACAGGCTCAGTGCCAGGCCATGCGCGCCAAACACCTCCAGCAGAGCCTGGAACGTCGATTCCGTGCCTTCCTCCGCTACCAAAAACGCCGAGTAGATCACGTTCGTCGCGTCGTCCATCGTCACGATCAGGTCCAGCGCCTCCCGCCCCGCCAGCCATTCATGGCGCGACCCGTCCTGATGAAGCATCATCCCAGGCAACGGCCGTCGCGGCCGCTTGCGCCGGTGTGCGCCGCGCCGCGGGGCGCGCTCCAGAAGCCCCTTCGATTGCAGGTACGCCTTCGTCCACGTGTAGCCCCAGCGGAAACCGTGGCGGCGCACCAGGTGCTCGTGAAAGTGCTTCGCCGTGAACCCGCTGTAACGCGTACGATACAGCCGCTCGACCTCCTCCTCCCGATCGACCGGAACCCGCTTCCCGGACGCCCGGCCAAGCCGCCGGTCCAGCAGACCGGCCTCGCCGGCTTCTTCGTAGCGCTGTTGCCAACGACGGAATGTCCGCTCGCTGATCCCAAGCAGCTCCGCCGCTTCGCACTGGTTGAGTTCGCTCGATTTATACCCGTCCAGCACGCTCCGGAACTTGATCACTCGCACACCCTGAAGGGCTTCCGACCGACGCATTCAGGGCTCCTCCAAAGGAGCCCATCATCACCGGACAGATCGTGTGCTACCTAAACCGGACATATCGTGTGCTACCGACATCGCTTCCGAGCAATTCTTGTCTTGTCCGCCGCCATACGTTATACAGGAATTGGATAGCGTCCTTCCTGCCGCTCAGCGATCCTGTGGCCGGTGAGGCCGGGGCCCTCGGCAGCCTTCCGGGCGTGCTCGGTCTGGCCGGGGCGATGCCGTGCGAGAGCGCCCAACGTGCAGACTGTCCGCCCTTGTCCGGCCCGCACTGAAGCCCTAGTGAAGCCCCAACCCGCCATCCTGCCAACGATCCTTCCGAGTTTTTTTAGTTTTTTCGTAAGAGGGGCAAAATTCCGGGCGGGGGCTGATTTTTTGCTTGCCCCGACGCGGGCGGTTCGATTCAAGCTGACTGTGGGGACATCGATGGCCTGCCGCCGGCCGAGCTGAAGCTGTTGGTGCTGAAGCTGCTGGCGGAGAAAAGCGAGCAGCAACGCGTGATAGCGGAGCTGCGTGAGGAGATTGCGCGGCTGAAGGGACTGAAGGGCCGGCCACGCATCAAGCCGAGTGGCATGGAGCAGGGAACCACGCCAAAACCCGGTGGCAAACGCGGTCGTCGGCGCGGCCGAGGCACGTCGGTGCCACGGGTCAGCGTCGAGGAGCAGATCCTCAAGTCAAGCCGCACGAGCGGTTTGCCGACATGATCGACCGCCACTGGGACGGTATCGCCGCTTACTGCGAGCCGGAAAACAAAGTCTCACTCGGCTTCGTCGAGGGGCTCAACAACAAGATCCGGGTGTTCCAGCGGCGCGCCTTCGGGCTGAAGGATGAGGAATACCTTGGCCTCAAGGTCCTCTCGTGCATGCTTCCGGTGCTATGACCCCTCAAAATCATCCACTCGATCTCCTGAAGACCCAAACTTTGAAAGCCACGCTGTCGGGGTGGTCTTCGTCTCGCGTCGAGCCAGACGAACGGTTCGAAAATGGATCCTTCTAATCGAGTGCAATGCGAGCACATCGGCTCAGTTTCAGGCGCGGAGCACCTGATCCTCGGTGAAGATCAATCCCGCGGGATCGACGCGCGGTTGCTCGTTGTGCGCGGCCAGAGACGCTAGGGCGAGCGCACGGGCATCAGTCAATTCTCCCGTGATGACCTGCCCGATGGTCGGTCTGAGGCTTGGACTGTCATCAAGCAGCGCCCGCACTTCGGCACGCTGTTCGAGGATCGTCTCATGCCAGCCCGCCCGTGGTGCCGTGGCTGCCGAGACCTCCAGCTTGATCAGATGCGCAAGAATGCTGCGAATCCGGTTCCTGAGTTCTCGCCGGTCGCTTTTGCCCAACGCCTCGATCTCCTCCGCAACATTCTCCCAATCCACCTGATTGTTGACGCGCTCGCCCGCACCCATACGGCGTAGCAGGTCCGCTTGGTGTTCCGACCACAGCAACACATCTTGGTCGTAGAGATCGCTCATATTCCGAAAGCTCCCCACTTCCGCCATTCCGGACGCTCCAGCGTTCGGTCGTTTACGCATGCCCGGCCTCACGCGAGGATATTATGTCCTTACCCGCCTCTTCAACCTGCTGCCGCGCGCGGGCTTGCGTCTCGTGCTCTTGCCCTACCCCCTTTCCGCTGTAGCTACCGCGCTCTTGCCGCTTGCGGGCCAGTCCTTCGGGCTCCCACCCATCCTGCCTTTCCCGCTTCTCCACCGCGTCGGTGGGCGGCAAGCTCGTCACTCGCCTTACCGTGGGGCCGCGCGCCCAGCGCCACGGAGAGGTTGATGATGTTCGGCCCGGGCAAGAACTGGCAGAGTCCCAGGAGTTCGGTGAACTCACCGGCGGTCAGCCAACGGCGTTGCTCCACCACCATCCGTCGCGCCCATGGGAGCACGCCGCCGAAGCCACAGATCCCGATCGACAGGAAGCCGCGGAACAGAGCGCCGAGGCTCGGAACAACTGGCGTGTCGCGCATGCGCGGTCGATACTGCACCGGATGAAGGCGAACAAACTCGGCGTGATCGCATTTTGTCGTGGTGTGCTGCTCGGCCTGTTGCTGGGTGCGGTCCCGGCCGCGGCCTGCCAAGTTCAGCCGCGGGCCACCGTGCCACTCGACCTGGCGTCCCGGCATGCGATCGTCACGGTGGAGGTGAACGATCAGCCGGCGAGGTTCATCCTGGATACCGGCGCAGAGCGTACGATGGTCACGGTCGCGGCGGTGCAGCGCCTTGGGCTCGACCTGGACCAATGGACCGGTACCACGGTGATGGGAATCGGGGGCCTGGTTCGGCACCAGAATGCGCTTCCCCGTTCGCTGACATTGGGCGGCGTGGCGCTGCGCCATCCCACCGTGTTGCGGGACGACACGCTGGCGGTCGGTCCGCTGCCGATCTCGATTTTAGACGGTCAGCGCATCGACGGACTGCTCGGGCGGGATTTCCTGTCTGCCTTCGATTTGTCGCTCGACATCCCGGCGCGCCGCCTGACCCTTTACGACGTGCGCGATTGCCGGATTGCGTTCCTGCCGTGGACCAAGCCTTATCGGGTGATCGCGGCGCTTCCAGCCGATCGGAAGGCGCTGGTGATTCCGACGCAACTCGACGGGCAGTGGCTGCGGACATTGATCGATACCGGCGCCGGAACCAGCATTCTAACGGCAGTCGGCATGGCCCGGTTCGGGCTGAGCCCGGCCTCGCTCGCCGGAGACCCGGTCGCGATCGCGCATGGGGTCGGGAACCGGCCCGTCCCGGTGCGCCTGCACCGGTTCGGTGCGCTCGATGTCGGGGGCACCAGGACGCCTGAACCGACGCTGCTGGTCGCACCGGTGCGAGTGGTTCCGATCGTCGATCTCGTGCTCGGCGATGACTGGCTGCAATTGCATCGGGTGTGGCTGTCCTATTCGACGCTGCAGGTGTTCGTCGCGGCTGAGTGATGTTGGGTGCGGTGCGGCTGCTGATCAATCCCTGGGAGGTGTTGTAGCGGGCACCGAAGCCGCACGCTGGCCGTCTTTCGCCCGCAGTTCAGATTGTTGCCTCCGCACGCGCATTTCGCCGGATCACCTGCGGCGGCTGTTTGAAAGCGCGCAGGAAAGCGCGGCGCATGCGGTCGCGATCGGCAAAACCCGTTTGCCGGGCGACGACGTTGATCGGATGGCGACTCTGCTCCATCATCAGGCGGGCGGCCTCGATGCGCAGGTTCTCGACTGCCTTGGCGGGCGATTGGCCGGTCTCGGCACGGAATACACGACTGAACTGGCGTGGACTCAGATGCGCCGCTTCGGCGAGCTGTCCAACCGTCAGCGGCGTATCGAGGTGGCGCTTCGCATATGCCAGCGCACTCTGGATACGATCGGATTTGGGGTCCAGCTCCAGCAGCGCCGAAAACTGCGACTGGCCACCGGCACGCCGGTGATAGACGACCAGGTGCCTGGCGACGGTTCGGGCCACCTCTGCGCCCAGGTCCTGTTCGACCATGGCCAGCGCAAGGTCGATTCCGGCGGTCATCCCGGCCGAGGTCCACACCGGGCCGTCGGTGATGAAGATGCGGTCTGCGTCCACCTTCACTTTTGGGAACCGATCCTGCAAGTCCCGCGCGCGGTTCCAGTGGGTCGTCGCGCGACGGCCGTCGAGCAGACCTGCCTCGGCGAGGACGAACGCGCCGAAGCAGGTCGCGGCGACTCGCCGGCATCGCGTCGGAGCCTGCCGCACGAATTCGATCACGCCTGGCGTCGGCGGTTGGCTGCCGCGTCCGACAATCAGTGTGTCGAAGTGCGTATCGTCGAACGGCTCCGTCGCGACGCTCATGCCGATCGAGCTGCGGACGGACCCGCCGGTCTCGGACAGCAGGTGCACGTCATAGACCGGCTCGCTCATTTCCATGTTCGCGAATTCGAAAACGGAGGCTACGGCCAAGCTCATCACCTGAAAGCCCGGGGAGACGACGAAACCGATGCGCTGCACGGGATGCCCTCGCAGAATGTCCTAAAACGCCGGTTATATGACACTTGAGACATGCGCCTGCAAGCCTAACTGTCTCCACCAGAGGCCTGACGGTCATCTGCGGATCGAGGAGATGTCCGGCACGACGAGAAGGAAGGCATGATGTTCGTTGATAGTCCCACGCGCCGCGAGATGCTGAAGGTTGCAATGGCTGCGGTCGCGGTTGCCGCAACCGCCGACGCTGCCGCCGGAGCGCAAACGGCGGCAAGATCAAGGCGATCGGATTTGACGCTTTCACGATCTTCGATTTCCGTTCGATCTACGCGGCGTTCGAGGAGAATTTCCCGGGAAAGGCGAAGGAAATAGCCGCGACATGGCGCACGCGGCTGTTCGAATATACCTGGCTCCGTACCCTCAATCGGAACTACGCCAACCTGGAGCAGGTCTCGCAAGACGCCCTGACATTTGCCTGCAAGTCGGCAAAGACAGAACTCTCGCCGGAGGTTCCCGGGAAGATCCTGGATGCCTTCTTGCAGTTGAAGCCCTTCCCTGACTCGGTCGGCGCTCTCAAAGCTATGCGAGGGGCGGGAATCAGGCTCGCCTATGTTTCCGACTTGACGCCTCGGATGTTGAAGGCGATCACCGAAAGCGCTGGAGTCGCGGACCTTTTCGAGCACCTACTGAGCACGGATGCAGTAAGTGCATTCAAGCCGAGTCCGCGCGCTTACCAGATGGCTGAAACGGCTTTCAAGTTGCCGCGCGAGAACATCGTGTTTGCGGCGTTCGGCGGTTGGGACGCCGCGGGTGCCAAGGCATTCGGATATAACACTTTTTGGGTCAATCCCTTCAATGTTCCGGTCGAAGAACTGACGGTGAAGCCGGATGCCATCGGCAATACGCTGACCGATCTCGCGAAGTACGTCATGGCGTGACACGGGGACACTTGAGACATGCGCCTGCAAGCCTACCTGTCTGCACCAGAGGGCCGACGGTCGGTCGCGGACAGAGGAGACGAATATGCGCGCCACTGAAACGAAGGGCACGGCACTGATCACCGGCGCCTCCTCGGGAATTGGCGCGGTCTATGCCGACCGCCTGGCTAAGCGGGGCTACGACCTGATCCTGGTTGCCCGCAATCGGAACCGGCTCACGGCGCTGGCCCAGCGCCTGGAAAGAAGAGACAGGTCGTTCCGTCGAGACGATCGCGGCCGATCTCATCGACAAGGCGGATCTGGCCAGGATCGAGACAACGCTGCGCACGAACACAAGCATCACGCTTCTGGTGAACAATGCCGGCGTCGGCTCAACGGCACCGATGCTCGATTCCGGGGTCGAGAAGATGGATGAGATGATCCGCCTCAATGTCGGTGCGCTCACCCGGCTGACCTACGCTGCAGTGCCCGGCTTCGTCGCACGCGGCGGTGGCACCATCATCAACATCGCTTCGATCGTGGCGATCGCTCCGGAAAGGCTGAACGGAGTCTATGGCGGCACCAAGGCTTTCGTGCTGGCCTTCAGCCAATCGCTCCAGCACGAGCTCGCGCAGAAAGGCGTTCGCGTCCAGGCGGTTCTGCCTCGGGCGACGGCGACGGAGTTCTGGGACATCGCCGGGCGTCCGGTACGCGATCTGCCCGCGCAGATCGTGATGTCGGCGGAGGACAGGGTTGACGCCGCCCTGAGCGGTCTCGATCAGGGAGAGCTCGTCACCATTCCATCCCTGCCCGACAAGGCTGAGTGGGATGCGTTCGACGCCGCGCGCAGCGCGATGTCCGGCAGGCTCTCGAGTGCTGTTCCCGCGCGCCGATACAGCGTCAGGCGTCTCCAACCAGCCGGTGCATGAGGAGGTACCGATGAAAGCAGTCCAGGTCGTGAAGTACGGGGATGCGGTCGAGGGAGTAGAACTTCGGGAGCTTCCCGAACCCGGCGCACCCAAGCCCGGAGAAGTATTGGTCGGCGTGGAATTCTCACCGATCAACTTCAACGACCTCATGGTCGTCTGGGGCATCTACAGTTGGAAGCCCGAGTTGCCTGCGACGATGGGAAACGAGGGCGCCGGCAAGGTGGTCGCGGTCGGCGAGGGGGTGACGACAGTGAAAGTCGGTGACCGCGTCATTCTGCCCTTCACGGTCAGGAATTGGCAGCAGCGAGTGCTCGTTCCCGCCGAAGAACTCATCGTCGTTCCGCCCGACGCCGATCCGCAGCAGGCTGCGATGATGTCCATCAACCCGGTCACAGCAGCGCTGCTGCTCGACGAATATGTCGATCTCCGGCCCGGCGATGCCATCGCCTACAACGCTGCGACCTCAGGACTCGCCCAGTGGCTGGCAGCCCTCGCCGGAAAGCGCGGCGTGCGAGCCATCGGGCTGGTGCGCCGCCGCGAGGACGTTGACCGCGTCAAGCGGGGCGGCTGCGAGATCGTCGTGGCCGACGACGAGGAGATCGGCGCGGTTCAGGCACGACTTCAGGGGCTGAACGTTCGGCTGGCGCTCGACGTCATCGGCGGCGCCGCAGCCGGGCGGTTGCTGCACCTCCTCAGCCCAAAAGGCAAGCTCGTGACCTATGGTGTCGTCTCCGGCAAGCCGATGGAGCTGCCGGGCAGTCTTCTCATTTGGAACCAGCTGAGCGTCGAAGGCTTCTACGAAGGCCACCCGCACATTGTCCCCAAAATCGCGCCGCTGCTGCGCGAGCTCGTCAAGATGATCGGGCCCGGCGGCATCCGCCAGCCGATTGCCGCGACCTACCCCGTCGATCAGATCAAGGAGGCAGTCGCGCACGCCGTCAGGGGCGGCCGAATTGTTCTGAGCCTCAGTGACGGATGATTGTGAGGTAACCATGGCAACTACAATTAAGGTCAATGGCGTCGATCGGACGGTTGATGTTGACAGTGACACCCCTCTTTTGTGGGTGTTGCGCGACGTGCTTGGCATGACCGGTACGAAGTTCGGCTGCGGCATGGCGCTCTGCGGCGCCTGCACCGTGCATGTGGGCGGCGTCGCCACCCGCTCCTGCGTCACCCCTGTCGGCAGCATCGGCACCTCCGAGATCACAACGATCGAGGCGATCGGCGCGACAGCGGTGGGCGCCAGGATCCAGAAGGCCTGGCTCGACCGGGAGGTCGTTCAATGCGGCTACTGCCAGTCGGGCCAGATCATGTCTGCTTCGGCACTGCTTGCGAGCAACCCGCATCCCACGGATTCCGACATCGACGACGCGATGTCCGGCAACATCTGCCGCTGTGGGACCTATGTCCGCATTCGCGAAGCGATCAAGCAAGCCGCGCAATCGAACGGATAGGGAGGCCGGCAATGGTAATCGATCATCTCACTTCCCGAGCCGCTGGCCTTTCCCGACGCTGGTTCCTGCAGGCCGGAGCGACCGCGGGCGGCGGCTTGATGCTGAGTCTGCGTCTGCCGTTCGCAAAGGGCGATGCCGAAGCGGCCGACGTTGATGGCTTCGCGCCCAATGCCTTCATCCGCATCGAAGGCGACGGACAGATTGTTCTGACCATGCCCTATGTCGAGATGGGCCAGGGCACTTATACCGCCATCCCGATGCTGATCGCCGAAGAACTGGAGGTGGACCTGACGCAAGTGCGGCTGGAACATGCTCCACCCAATAATAAACTTTATGGAAATCCCTTGCTCGGTGGCGTTCAGGCAACTGGCGGCTCGACCGCGATACGCGCGGCGTGGCAGCCCTTGCGCCAGGCCGGCTCGGTCGCGAGAACCATGCTCGTGTCGGCGGCGGCGAAGCGCTGGAATGTTGATCCGGCGTCCTGCCGCGCGCAAAGCGGAAAAGTGCTTCACCCGCTGACAGGGAAAAGTATCAAATATGGCGAACTCGCCGCCGATGCCGCCCGCATGGCTGTTCCGGAACACGTGGAGCTTAAGCGACCGGAGGATTTCAAGCTTATCGGCACCCCGGCCAAGCGTCTCGACACCCCGCCGAAGGTCAACGGAACGGCCGTCTTCGGCATCGATGTTCGTCCGCCGGGTGTGAAGATCGCAACCCTTGCGCAGTCGCCCGTCTTCGGCGGTCGGGTAAAGAGCGTGGACGATGCGGCGGCCAGGGCCGTCAACGGCGTGCGTCAGGTCGTGCGGCTCGACGATGCCGTCGCAGTCGTAGCCGACCACATGGGGGCTGCGAAGAAAGGGCTGGCGGCCCTGGTGATCGAATGGGACGACGGTCCGCATGCCAAGCTCAGTACGGACGAGATCGTGGGCGAGCTTGAAAGGGCGACGCTCAATTCGGGGCCGGTTGCGCAGAATATCGGCGATATCGACAAGGCGATGGCGAGCACGGCGACTAAGGTCGAGGCGATCTACCAGGTTCCGTTCCTCGCGCATGCGGCGATGGAGCCGATGAACTGCACGGTTCATGTCCGCAAGGACGGCTGCGAAGTCTGGGTTGGAAGCCAGGTCATCGCGCGCGTGCAGGCGGCAGCGGCAAAGACCGCTGGGCTGCCGTTGGACAAGGTCGTGGCCCACAACCATCTGATCGGGGGCGGCTTTGGCCGGCGGCTGGAGATCGACGGCGTCGTTCGCGCCGTCCAGATCGCGCAGCATGTCGATGGCCCGGTGAAGGTCGTCTGGACCCGCGAGGAAGACATCCAGCACGATATGTACCGGCCGTATTTCTTCGACCGGATGTCTGCCGGTCTCGATGCGAAGGGAATGCCGGTCGCCTGGAACCATCGTTTCGCCAGCTCCTCGATCCTCGCGCGATGGCTCCCGCCGACGTTCAACAATGGCCTCGACCCCGACACCACCGATGGTGCGATCGATCTGGTCTATTCCCTCTCGAACATGCACGTCGAGTATTTGCGGGTGGAACCCCCCGGCATACCGACGGCGTTCTGGCGCAGCGTTGGGCCGTCGCACAACGTGTTCGTGACGGAAAGCTTCATGGATGAACTGGCGGCGGCGGCGAAGCGAGATCCGGTCGCCTATCGGCTGGCCCTGCTTGACAAGTCGCCGCGCGCTAAAGCCGTCGTTGAGCTTGCCGCACAGAAAGCCGGTTGGGGACAGCCCTTGCCTGACAGGGTGGGCCGTGGCGTCTCTGTCCAGTTCGTCTTCGGGACCTATATGGCGCAGGTCGCCGAAGTCGAAGTATCGAAAGACGGAGCGGTTCGGGTCCGACGCGTCGTCTGCGCGGTCGATTGCGGCACCGTCGTCAATCCCGATACCGTCCAGGCGCAGATCCAGGGCGCGATTATCTTCGGCATTACCGCGGCGCTCTATGGCGAGATCACGCTGAAGAACGGCCGTGTCGAGCAAGCCAATTTCGATACCTACCAAATCCTGCGCATGAACGAGGCACCGGCCATCGAGGTCCACATTGTCCAAAGTCGCGAGCCGCCGGGCGGAATGGGCGAGCCCGGGACCTCGGCCATCGTTCCCGCGGTGACCAACGCGGTCTTTGCCGCAACTGGCAAGCGCGTGCGAAAGCTGCCGATCGACAGCGCCGCGCTGAAGCAGCCGGTGTGAACGGAACAGCGACTAAACCCATTATTGAATTCACCCGAGCTCAGGGGACAGAACATGGTCGCAAAGGCGAGCGTCACAAGCAAGTCATTCCAAGGCATACGGATCGAGGTCGACACCTCGGTGCCATTCGACGAGGTGTTGCGCCGGTTGCGAGGACTAATGGGCGACGCAAGCGTGCCAGCGGTCGTGACTCTCGCGAAGGAGACGACTACTCAAGCTGAATATGTCCGGAAAGTCGAGGAACGCTTCGTCGGAGAGAGCGGTTTCATGCTCTTCCATGAGATCGATCATGGCGGATGGCTGCCGAAATTTGGGATCAGCCGGCGTACCGTACGCTGGATCCTCGGCAATCCACTGATCGCCATCACGATGATCCGCCATGACATCAAGGCGGGCTTATTCGCTCCCGTGGAGGTCCTGGTGACCGAGAAGGAGAGCGGACCTGGCGCAGTAATCGCCTACGTGCGCCCATCGTCTCTCATGGTGATCGAGGAGAACCCCCCGCTACGCGAAGCCGCAAAAGTGCTCGACGAGAAGTTAGACGCCCTGGTCGCCAAGGCGACCGGCGCCTGAGGAGGAGACCCGATGACCGATCTCCTGGATTTCGCACTTGAGGCCGACGGCGGGTTCGACAACTGGAAATACGTCACCGGCGTTGACCTTCGATTGACGCTCCGCGGCTATCTCTTCGACATCAAACAGCATCCGAATGGGCTTCGCACCGCCCTGGCCGAAGGGTCTGACGATCGACCGGAGAATGCGCGTCGCGTCTGGGTGACGATCCATGAGTTGAGGGCAGAGGACTGGAGCATCGGCGGCCACACTGATTGGCTTCGCGACTACACCAGCGCACTCGACGAGGTGGGGGATTACACGGCGCCAATGCACTCGTCGTGGATAGAACGATGAGCCGTCCCCCGCTTCCCCCTTATACGGCCGAGACCGCCGCGCAGAAGGCCCGCCTCGCCGAAGATGCCTGGAACACGCGCGATCCGGCGCGCGTCTCGCAGGCCTACACGATCGACAGCCTCTGGCGGAACCGCACCGAGTTCCTGCAGGGACGCGACGCCATCGAGGCATTTCTGACGCGCAAATGGAACCGCGAGCTCGATTATCGTCTGATCAAGGAACTCTGGACCTTTCACCACAACCGCATCGCGGTGCGCTTCGCCTACGAGTGGCATGATGACAGCAGCAACTGGTTCCGCAGTTACGGCAATGAGAACTGGGAGTTCGATACCGAAGGACTCATGCGCCGGCGAATCGCCAGCATCAACGATGCCCCGATTGCCGAAAGCGGCCGCAAGTTTCACTGGCCGCTCGGCCGCCGACCGGACGACTATCCTTCTCTGAGCGACCTGGGCCTCTGAGGAGGAGCTTATGAGAACGGTCGCGCTATTCCAGCGGTGTCGCGATGGCTGAGGGCCGACGGCGAGGTTGGTGGGGTTCAGGGCGGTGCTGTCGGACATAGTGGGTGATTATATGGCTAATAGTCCTATCAGTAAAGTGTTATGACATCAGACCAATCGGGATAGGGGGGCATCTCGCGATGCCGCCCCTCCCACACCACCGGGCATACGGGTCCGTACCACGGCGGTTCGGCGGATTAGGTCCGGCCAGCGCTCTCCATGGAGGCCAGTCCGAGACCGCGGAAGCGAGCCTTCGAGAAGCCGAGATGTAGCGCCTCGCTCGTGCTGACGCGCCACGGCCCCCGCGGGCTCATGACGGCCGCGAAGGCCGTCCGCCGGGAGACGCCGAGGCGGCGCAGTTCATCGAGGCGCCGTGGTCTGGTCTTCCATTGAATCCAGGCGGCGCAACGGAGGCGCCGCCGGACCCAACCGTCCAGTGAGGACAATTCACGTCCTTGGCTGAAGCCGAAATAGCCGGCCCATCCCCGCAGCAGCGGGTTCAGGTCGGCGATCATCCGCGACAGGCTCACCCCGCGGTTGCGTCCCGTCAGATTCCGCACCCGGTCTTTGAACCGGACGACGGCCTTGTCGGCGATGCGTCGGCGTGGCGTGCTCTCCTCCGTCAGCGTAAAGCCGAGGAAGGAGCGTTGCCATGGATGAGCCACGGCACTCTTCTCCGCATTGACCTGAAGCTTGAGACGCCGTTCGATGAAGCGGGTGATGCTCGCCATCACTCGCCGGCCAGCCGTCTCGCTGCGCACGTAGATATTGCAGTCATCTGCGTAGCGCACGAAGCGATGGCCGCGGCGCTCGAGTTCGCGATCCAGTTCATCCAGCACGAGATTCGAGAGCAAGGGCGAGAGCGGGCCACCTTGCGGGGTGCCCTCGTGACTCGCTTCGAATAGCCCGCCATGAAGCACAGGCGGTCAGAAAGCTCCGGATGAGCCGAAGCACCCGCCGGTCGGACACGCGCGCGGCCACCGCAGCCATTAGCCGGTCGTGATTGACTCGGTCGAAGAACTTCGCCAGGTCAAGATCAACGACAAACTGATAGCCTTCGCTGACATAGGCTTGCGCCTGTGTCACCGCTTGGTGGGCCGAGCGGCCCGGCCAGAAGCCGTAGCTATGCTCGCTGAATGTCGGGTCCCACAGCGGCTGCAGCCGCTGCAGCACCGCCTGCTGGATCACGCGGTCAATCGCGGTTGGAATGCCGAGGTCGCGCGTCCCTCCGGCCGGCTTCGGGATTTGCACCCGACGTACCGGTTGCGGCTGGTAGCGCCCCTGAAGCAGTTGATTTTCGATCTCCGGCCAGTGCGCTTCCAGGACGCCCGGCAGGTGTCGGACGGTGATCCCGTCGACGCCGGGCGCGCCCTTGTTGCGCATCACCGCACGCACGGCTGACGCTATGTTGTCCGGGTCACAGATTGCCTCCATCAGGGTACTGGTCATGACCGGACTTTCGGGTTCGGACGCCGCCGTGGTCGCTTCGGCCAGCTTGCCCTCGGCCGCCCTGAGGCTTCACCTCGACCGGCAGAAGGAAGCGCCACTCGCCGTGGCTTCGCGGCCGCTACTGGGACCATGAGACGCCCAAGCTACTCGCCCTCTCCTTCAACCCCTTGCGGGGACCGTTCGGGCCTTCGGCCGATGGTCTGGCCTACTACGCCCTCTGCTGACTTCTGCCGCGCGCTCGGGTGATCTTGCGACCACCCCAGTCCCGGACGGGACACGCGACAGATCTCCCGGGGTAAGTCCGACAGCCTTCCTCGCACTCCCGCCAGATTTACAGCCGTGATCCTTGATGGATATGGACTTCGCTCTGTCCTGCTTGCTCGTCCGATCATGGCTGCCTCATATCTGGTTTCTGTTCGTCGGGACGCGATTTCGCTCGACGCTTCCTTCAGACGGTCCCTCGCGGTTCCGCCCTTGCGCTTCGCTCGTGCTTCACCTCCATCAGGTTGCACAGGGGACTTTCACCCCCAGGCTGCCGGGCATGCCCGGCACACAGGCCCGGCACCCTCACCCGCCGCGCTGCCGCGCGGCAACCTCTCCCGCAGTCTGCGGGAGAGGTGTTCGCTGGGCGGGCTTGGCGTTTCCCGTGGAGAGTGAACGCGCCGGCGCGGTTCAACTCACATCGCTAGAATATCTGCTCCCCGTGCAGCACGAGGTCGAGGCCTTCGCGTTCCTCCTCCTCATCGACGCGCAAGCCGACAAGCGCCTTTGTGACCATCAGAATGATCAGCGTCATCACGCCGCTATAGACAAGCGTCGAGCAGACGGCGATCGCCTGCGCCTCGAACTGCGCGATCCCGCCGATATTCACGCCCTGCGGCGACTGTGCAGTCGCAGTGAGCGGACCATAGGCGAACACACCGGTGAGTAGCGCACCGATGATGCCGCCAATGCCATGCACGCCGAAGCAGTCCAGGCTATCGTCATAGCCGAGCAGATGCTTGACGCTGGTCGATGCCCAGAAGCAGCCGACACCTGCGGCGACGCCAATCAGCAGCGCCGGTCCGGGCAGCACGAACCCCGACGCGGGAGTGATCGCGACCAGCCCGGCAACAGCGCCGGACGCGGCGCCCAGCACCGAGGGCTTGCCCTTCGCCCCCCATTCCGCGAAGGCCCAGGCCAACGCCGCCGCGGCAGTGGCGATCTGCGTTACCGCCATCGCCATCCCAGCGCGGCCGTTAGCCCCGACCGCCGATCCGGCGTTGAAACCAAACCAGCCGACCCAGAGCAGCGATGCGCCGATCACTGCGTAGGACACGTTGTACGGCGCCATGTTGTCCTGGCCGAACCCGACCCGGCGGCCGAGAACCAGCGCGCACATCAGGCCGGCGATCCCGGCATTGATGTGAACCACGGTGCCGCCGGCAAAATCCGCCGCTCCTGGAAGCCCCAACACGCCAGCGCCAAGCCAGCCGGTTGCGCTCCACACCCAGTGCGCGATCGGCGAATAGACGAACAAGGACCACAGCGTCATGAACACGCAGAGCGCGCTGAACTTCATGCGATCGGCGAAGGCGCCGGTGATCAGTGCCGGCGTGATGATCGCGAAGGTCATCTGGAACATCATATAAACGGTCTCGGGGATCGTCGTCTGGGTCGCGCTGTCGATTGACCCGCCGAGGCTGAACGGCTTGTTCCAGTTGTCGGCGATGCCGTTCAGGAAGAAGCGCGACAGATCGCCGAAATAAGGCGTGCCGTTGGTGAACGCGATGCTGTAGCCCGCCACCATCCAAGCAATCGTCACCAAGCAGCAGACCGTGAAGGACTGCATCATGGTGGCGAGCAGGTTCTTCTTGCGGACCATGCCGGCATAGAACAGGGCCAGTCCGGGGATGGTCATCATCAGCACCAGAGCGGTGCTGGCCAGCATCCAGGCAGTATCGCCGGTGTCGAGCTTGGGGGCCGGCGTATCGGCCAGCGCCGGTCCGACGGCGAGTACAGCGGGAAGCAAGGCAGCAGCTCCCCAGGTCAGTCGGGATCGCATCATCGTTTCTGGTTCCTATGATTACGAGTTCGTTACAGTGCCGCCGCATCGAGCTCGCCGGTACGGATCCGCACTGCACGCTCGATATCGACGACGAAGATCTTGCCGTCGCCGATTTTGCCGGTGTGGGCGATCTTGGCGATCGCTTCGACCACCTGGCTCGGCGAGATCAGCCAGCACCACCACTTCGATCTTCACCTTGGGCAGGAAATTCACGTGGTACTCCGCGCCCCGGTAGATCTCGGTCTGGCCCTTCTGCCGGCCGAAGCCCTTCACCTCGGAGACGGTCAGCCCTTGAACGCCAAGCAGGGTCAGCGCCTCACGGACCTCGTCGAGTTTGAATGGCTTGATGATGGCCATGATCAGCTTCATGTCGTTTCCCCGTCCGCAGTGTCTCACGAGGAGGTTGGCAATCAAGAATCGTGCCGCAGAAAAATGAGACGAATTGGGAAGTGATTGAGCCTGGGGCAAACCAGAACTGCTCACGCTATAGGCAGGCTGCCTGCCCTCGCCTGCTATGCAGAGGAAATCTCGAAACGGCGGAACCGATGCTTCCGCAACACACTGTCAAATTCAACGAGCCAGCCGGAGCTGGTATCAGCTTAGCCGCAACCAACCCTCTGCGGCCTCTGCGCCTCTGCGCCTCTGCGGTATGACTTCTTCAGGTGCCCCTCCGTCCGCAAGGGACGACGGGGCGTGTCGTGGCAAACCGAACCCGTAATCAGACGGAGTAATACATCTCGAACTCCACCGGATGCGGCGTATGCTCGAAGCGATACACCTCGCTCCACCTGAGCTCGAGGTAACTCTCGATCTGATCGGTCCCGAACACATCGCCGGCGAGCAGGAACTCATGATCGCCTTCGAGCGCACCGATTGCCTCGCGCAGGCTGCCGCACACCGTCGGGATGCCCTTCAGCTCTTCCGGCGGCAGGTCGTAAAGGTCCTTGTCCATCGGGTCGCCCGGATGGATCTTGTTGCGGATGCCGTCGAGGCCTGCCATCAGCATGGCCGCGAAGGCAAGATACGGATTGGCGCCTGGATCGGGGAAACGCACCTCGACCCGCTTCGCCTTCGGGTTCGTCGCATAGGGAATCCGGCAGGCGGCCGACCGGTTGCGCGCGGAATAAGCCAGCAGCACCGGCGCCTCGAAGCCGGGGATCAGGCGCTTGTAGCTGTTCGTCAGCGGGTTGGTCAGCGCGTTCAGCGCCTTGGCGTGCTTGATGATGCCGCCGATGTAATAGAGTGCCGTCTCCGACAGGTCCGCATATGCGTTGCCCGCGAATAGCGGCTTGCCGGACTTCCAGATCGACTGGTGGACATGCATTCCCGATCCATTGTCCCCGTAGATCGGCTTCGGCATGAACGTGGCGGTCTTGCCGTAGCTGTGTGCCACGTTGTGGATGCAGTACTTGTAGATCTGGAGGTTGTCCGCCATGCGCACCAGCGGGCCGAATTTCATGCCCAGCTCGTGCTGGCTCTGTCCCACCTCGTGATGGTGCTTCTCGATCACCACGCCCATCTCGCCCATCGTCGATAGCATCTCGGCACGCAGGTCGCTTTCGGAATCAACGGGCGGCACCGGGAAATAGCCACCCTTGACCGTCGGCCGGTGGCCCATGTTCCCTTCGGGATAGTCCTTCAGACCCGCGTCCGGCCCCTCCTGGCTGTCGATATGATAGTGGCCGTAATTGCCGGCGATACCGAACTTCACGCTGTCGAACACGAAGAACTCCGCTTCCGGTCCGAAGAAAGCGGTGTCGCCGATGCCCGACGCCTTCAGGTAGGCCTCGGCCTTCTTCGCGGTCGAACGAGGGTCGCGGCTGTACGGCTGGCCAGTGGACGGCTCGATGATGTCGCAGAACAGGATCAAGCTGGGCTTCGCGGAGAACGGATCCATCGTCGCCGTCTCGGCATCCGGCGCCAGGATCATGTCGGACTCGTTGATCGCCTTCCAGCCGGCGATCGAGGAACCATCGAACATGATACCATCGCGGAAGGTGTCCTCGTCGATGGTGGAAACGTGCTGTGCCGTGTGTTGCCACTTGCCGCGAGGGTCAGTGAACCGCAGGTCCACGTATTCGACGGAGTGCTCCTTCAGCATCTCCATCACCTTGCCGACCGCATCGCCGTTGTCCCGTTTCGCCATTCCCGTATCCCTGTTGCTCCCGCGCCGGATCGTCCTTTCTCGGATCGATGGCGCACTTGGTCCTGAAGAAAGGGCCGCACCGTGCGGCCCGGATAAACCGGCCGTGTAGTCTTTTCCGCCGCCCGCCGGAAGCGGCTTTCGGCTTTTTTCCTGTGTCGTCGCCCCGAGCCGGGTTTGCGCGCCTAGATCGCGCTTTCACCCCGCTCGCCTGTACGGATGCGGATCACCTCCTCGACCGAGGAGACGAAGATCTTGCCATCGCCGATCCGTCCTGTGCGGGCGGCGTTGACGATTGCCTCCACGGCGCGTTCGACGACGCGGTCCTCGCAAACCACCTCGATTTTCACCTTGGGCAGGAAGTCGACCACGTATTCGGCGCCGCGATAGAGTTCGGTGTGGCCCTTCTGCCGCCCGAATCCCTTGGCCTCCACCACGGTGATCCCCTGCAGTCCGACCTCGTGCAGCGCCTCCTTCACCTCGTCCAGTTTGAACGGCTTGATGACCGCCTCGATCTTTTTCATCTCTTGTCCGCGCCCGGGCGTCCGGGCCTCCCGTGGGGTTGCATGTGCCGTGCCAGGCGGTTGGACGCCGGCCCCCGGCCTGCAAATCCAGTGCTTAGCCCAGCCGGTGGGCGGGGGCCAGCCTGCGTGCCTGCGATTTGGGCAGCGTTGCGGCCGGCTCGGTTGACCCCGGACCGGCGCCACGCATAGTGCCGCCCACTTCTGGAAGGAGCTGCTACTCGGTGAAGCGCGTCAATTCTCTGCTGGGTGATCTCGGCACGACGATCTTCACGGTGATGTCGGCGCTGGCCGTGCAGCACCAGTCAATCAACCTGGGCCAAGGGTTCCCGGACACCGACGGCCCGTCAGACATCCTGGAAGCGGCGGCAGCCGCGTTGTTCGACGGCCGCAACCAGTATCCCCCGATGCCCGGCGTTCCGGAGCTGCGTCAGGCCGTCGGCGTCCACGACGCACGATTTTATGGCCTCGATGTCGATCCCATGACCGAGGTGGTGGTGACGTCCGGCGCCACCGAGGCGATCACAGCCTGCCTGATGGCGCTGCTGAACCCAGGCGACGAGGTGGTTCTGATCGAGCCGCTGTATGACACCTACTTGCCAGTGGTGCGCCTGCTGGGTGCCGTGCCGCGCCTGGTGCGGCTGATGCCTCCGGACTGGGAGCTACAGCGGGCGGAGCTGACTGCGGCGTTCGGGCCGAAGACCAAGGCGATCCTGCTCAATACCCCGATGAATCCAACCGGGAAGGTGTTCACCGCGACCGAGCTGGCGTGCATTGCCGACCTGCTGGTACGGCACGATGCCTACGCGATCTGCGACGAGGTGTACGAGCACCTGACGTTCGACGGCTGGCGCCACATCCCGCTGATGACCCTGCCGGGCTTGCGCGAGCGGGTGATGCGCGTGGGCAGCGCCGGAAAGACCTTCTCGCTGACCGGCTGGAAGGTGGGCTACGTCACCGCGCCGGCGCCGCTCGCCGAGGTGGTTGCCAAGGCGCACCAGAACCTGACCTTCACCACGCCGCCCAACCTGCAGCGCGCGGTCGCGGTGGGCCTCGCCAAGGAGGAAGCCTATTTCCAAGGCCTCGCCGCCGAGCTGCAGGCCAAGCGGGACCGCCTTGCCGCCGGGCTGGCAGCGCTGGGCATGACGGTGCTGCCGACGCGGGGGAGCTATTTCATCACTGCGGATTTCCGCCCCCTCGGCTTCAATGGCGATGACGTCGCGTTCTGCCGACATATCACCGAGCATGCCGGGGTCACGGCAGTGCCCGTCACGGCGTTCTATGATGCGCCCAATCCACCGAGACACTTCGCGCGCTTCGCCTTCTGTAAGCGTGAAGCGGTGCTCAATGAGGCGGTCACGCGGCTGCGCACGCATTTCCGCGACCGGCGATTGACGGCCGCCGCCCGAGGGCTCTAAAGCCGCCGCACCGATGGCGGGCGTAGCTCAGTTGGTAGAGCGCCAGGTTGTGGTCCTGGATGCCGTGGGTTCGAGTCCCATCGCTCGCCCCACCTTCTTCCCGTGACCGAAAGGCTCGCCGGTCTCGCGCTGGCGGGCGGCGCGTCGCGACGATTGGGCGGCGGCGACAAGCCGCTGCTGCGGATCGGTGGCCGGAGCATGCTCGAGCGTGTGCTCGCCATGCTCGCCGCCGAGACCGACGCGGTGGCGATCAGCGCCAACGGCGATCCGTCCCGTTTCGCTGCATTTGGCCTGCCGGTCCTACCGGACGGTGAGTTTGCCGGCAGCGGGCCTCTGGCGGGCGTGCTGACCGGGTTGGATTGGGCGGCCGGGCTTGGTGCCGACGCGCTGTTGACGGTACCGGGGGATACGCCGTTCGTGCCGGCTGGCCTCGCGGCTGCGCTCGCGCCCGGGCCAGCCTGCGCGGAGAGCAACGGGACGCGCCATTATCTGGTGGCGCTCTGGCCGGTTGCGGTGCGTTCGGCCCTGCGGGCTCTGCTGTCCACAGCCGGGCATCGCGCTGTGGGTCAGTTCGCGACCGGGATTAGCATGCGCCCGGTTTGGTTTCCGGCATTGCCACGCGACCCGTTTCTGAACGTCAATACGCCTGAGGAGCTTGCGGCGGCGCGCGCCGTGGCGGAGGACACGGAATGATCAGGACAGTGGCGGTCGGCGGGCTTGGGGCGATCGGTCTGCCGTTGGCACGTGCGTTGGACGGCGGAGTGGACGGGCTGCGGTTGATCGCCGTGGCCAGCCGCGACGAGGCCCGGGCGAGAGACCGCGTCGCCGGCTTTGCTGATCCTCCGCGTGTGGTGCGGCTGGCCGACCTGGCGGAGGCAGACATCGTTGTCGAAGCGGTTCCGGCTGCGCTGTTCGAACAGATTGCGGTGCCGGCCATCGAGGCGGGCCGCGTTCTGGTGCCGGCGTCGGTTGGCGCGTTGTTGCCGCGCATGGACTTGGTTCGTCGGGCCCAGCACACAGGCGCGCGAATCGTGGTGCCGACCGGAGCACTGCTGGGCCTGGACGCGGTGCGTGCGGCGGCGGAGGGACCTATCGAGAGCGTCACGATCGAGACCCGGAAACCGCCTGCCGGCCTACTCGGCGCTCCGTATCTGGTGCAAAACGAGATCGATATCGAAGGGATTACCAAGCCGCGCTGTGTGTTCGCCGGTACCGCGTTCGATGCTGCGCGCGGCTTCCCGGCCAATGTGAACGTCGCGGCCGCGCTTGCCCTCGCCGGTATCGGGCCGGCCCGCACCCGCGTCGAGATTTGGGCCGACCCGACTGTTACCCGAAATACGCATACGATCCGGGTAGAGGCAGACGCCGCTCGCTTCACCATGACGATCGAAGGCGTGCCGAGCCCGGAGAACCCGCGCACCAGAAAACTGACGGCGTTATCCGTGCTTGCCTGTCTGCGCGGCCTGGTCTCCACGCTGAAGGTGGGTTCGTAGCGTGGACGGAAAAGTCACCTCTCCCGCTTTGCGGGAGAGGTCGGTTCGCGAAGCGAACCGGGTGAGGGTGCCGGGAGCAAGGCCCTCACGCGCCACGCTAAGCGTGGCGTTCGCATCACTCGCCCGCATAGTACTTTGACAGCAACAATCACCGGCGAAGTCTGCGTAGTCGGGGCCGGACCTGTCGGCGGCACCCTCGCCTGCCGGCTGGCGCAGGCGGGAATCGCGACCACAATCGTAGACCGTGCGCCGCTGCCACTCATGGAGCACCCCGCCTTCGACGGCCGCGCCTATGCGATCGCCGCCGGATCACGCCGTCTGCTGGAAGATGCCGGGCTCTGGGCGAAGCTTTCGGAACCGGCCTGCCCGATCCTCGGCATACGGGTGAGCGACGGACGACTGGGCCGACCGGCCTCGCCGCTGTTCCTGCATTTCGATCATCGCGAGGCTGGCGCAGATGCCGACCCGTTCGGCTGGATGATCGAGGCGCGCAGTCTGCGGGTGGCTCTGAACCGCCATCTGCGGTCATTGCCGGCTCTTAGCGTGTTCGCACCGGCGCGGATCGCGGTTGAACGCTCCGTCACCTCTGCCATCGTGCGAATCGCGGACGGTCCGACGATCGAATGTCGGCTGGTGGTGGCGGCGGAAGGACGTGGATCGCCGCTGCGCGAGGCCGCCGGCATCCCGACGACGTACCTGCGCTACCCGCAGACCAGCATCGTCGCCGCGATCAGCCATGAACGGCCACACCGGAATGTCGCGCTCGAGCATTTCCTGCCCGGCGGACCGTTCGCGCAATTGCCAATGAGCGCAAGCGCCGATGCGCAGTCGGGCGGCGCCGCCAATGTCTCCGCCATCGTCTGGACCGAGCGCAGCGATGTTGCCGAGCGCATGCTGGCGCTTGGCGACAGCGGCTTCGCGCATGAGATCGCGCGGCGCCTTGGGGATCATCTCGGGTGGGTGCGGCCGGTCGGGCGGCGATGGAACTATCCGCTCTCGGCCATGCTGGTGCACCGTTACACCGACACCCGACTTGCGCTGGTGGGCGATGCGGCGCACGGCATCCATCCGATCGCCGGCCAGGGGCTGAACCTGGGCTTTCGTGATGCCATCGCATTGGCTGATCTGCTGATCGATGCACATGAAACGGGTGGCGATCCCGGCGCTTCGGCATTGCTCGCGCGCTATCAGCGGCGCCGGCGCGGTGACAATCTCGCGATGCTGGCCATGACTGACGGCCTCGACAGGTTGTTCAGCAATCATAGCCGCGTCCTGCGTGTCGCGCGTGACATCGGCTTGGCTACGGTGAACCGCATGCCGCCGCTCAAGCGGATCTTCATGCGCCAAGCGATGGGGATCGGGGTGCTTCCGGGGCTGCGCTGACCGGCCTATCCTGACCTCGGCCAGCAATCCGGAGGAAGCCAATGGCGCCGAAGATCCTCGTCCCCGACAATCCGCTCAACGCGAGCGACGTCATGCGCGAACTGGCGCCTGCCGGGTTCGATGTCGTGCTCGCGCGCGCCGGCAGCCCGGAATGGAACGAGGCGCTCCACGACGTTGAATATCTCGTCGGGCTGGGCGAGGTGAAGATGGACGATGCGTTTTACAAATCGGCGCCGAAGTTGAAGCTGGTGCAGCTTCTCAGTGCCGGCTACGACCGCGTCGATATCGAGGCCGCCCGCCGAGCTGGCGTGCCGGTGTGCAACAACGGTGGGGCCAATGCGATCGCGGTGGCCGAGCATGCGTTGATGCTGATGCTCGCGGTGTCGCGGCGGCTGGTGTGGCAGCATTCGATGGTCGCGTCTGGCCGCTGGCGCGGCAACGACATTGCCGGCGTTCGGCTGTACGAGATCTATGGCCGCACGCTCGGCATCGTCGGCCTTGGTGCGATCGGCAAGAAGGTCGCTCGGCTGGCCAAAGCGTTCGAGATGCGGGTGCAATATTACGATATCGTCCGGCTTACCGAGGATCAGGCGGATGCACTTGGCGTGCACTTCCGATTGCTGAACGAGCTGTTGCGCACGTCCGACATTGTCTCGCTGCACGTGCCCCTGACGCCGCAGACGCGTCACATGATCGGCGCCTCCGAGCTTAAGCTGATGAAGCCGACCGCTTACCTGATCAACACCTGCCGGGGCCCGGTTGTCGATGAGCCAGCGCTGTACGAGGCACTGACGAGCGGCACGATCGCCGGGGCGGGGCTGGACGTGTTCGACCGCGAGCCGCCACCGGCGGACAATTCGCTGTTCAGGCTGGAGAATGTAGTGCTGACGCCGCATTTCGCGGGTCCGACCTGGGATAATCAGTATAGCCGGTTCCGCAACGGATTCGATAATGTACAGCGGGTGGCTCGGGGCGAGAAGCCGTTGTGGGTGATCCCAGAGCTGCGGGACTAGCCTGGGGTTGCCGCTTGCAATATGGCCACCCAATGACCATAATGCCGATATGGCAAATCACAGCGTCGCCGAGGCTAAGAGCCATCTGTCGGAACTGATCGACCGCGCCCTGAAAGGCGAGGACGTGGTGATCGTCCACAACGGTCAGCCAGTTGTCGAGCTGAAGCCTGCATCTCCGCCGCTGGGCCGGATCACCGGAGCCAATATCGAGTGGCTGCGGCGGCACCGGATACCCTGTAAAGAAAGCGAAGACGCGGCTGCCTTGGTCAACAGGATGCGAGACGAAGATTACGAGTGAGCGTCTAACTGGACACCAACAATGGCCAATCACAGCGTCGCCGAAGCGAAGACCCGCCTATCGCAACTGATCGACCTCGCTCTGAAAGGTGAGGACGTGGTGATCACCCGACACGGCCATCCGGTGGTGGAGCTGAAGCCAGTATCTCCACCGCCGCGAAGACTCACAAAGCCCGATATTGAGTGGCTGCAAAAGCACAGAATACCGCGGCGCGGTAGTACCCGAGGACGCCGCGACCCTCGTCAGCCGCATGCGTGACGAGGACTGGTGAGCATCTATCTGGATGCGAGCATTCTCGTCGCGCTCTTCACTGTCGACGCACTCTCCTCCCGCGCTGATCGCTTTCTTGACGACCTCACGTCGAGCGTGGTGATCAGCGATTTCGCGGCTGCGGAATTTGTCTCCGCTGTGGCAAAGTTCATCAGAACGCGCGAAATCAGCCGCCAGGACGCGCAACTGTGCCTTTCCAACTTCGACACCTGGACCAGGAATAATGCGCGGCATGCTGATACCATGGCGGCGGACGTTAAGGCCGCCGAGACGTTTCTGCGGCGGCTGGACCTTCCGCTGCGCACTCCAGATGCCCTGAACATCGCAATCGCTCAGCGGAGCGGGGCGACACTTGCGACATTCGATACCAAAATGGCGATGTGCGCGCGTTCGCTCGGCTGCAATGTCGTAACGGGCTAAACTGGGACAGCACCTCGCCGGCTCTCGGTCCGTAACTGACCGCACGCCGCCAGGATGTCGCGCCCGCGCGGGGTCCGAACCGGGGAGGCAAACCCCGCATCCATCACGATCGTGGCGAACTTCTCGATCGCTGCCGCGCTGCTGGTCTCGAACCGGCTGCCCGGCCACGGATTGAACGGGATCAGATTGATCTTCGCCGGGATCCCGGCAATCAGCCGCACCAATTCACGCGCGTCGGCCACACTATCGTTGACGCCCTTCAGCATCACATATTCGAAGGTAATCCGCCGAGCATTCGAAGCACCCGGATAGCGACGGCACGCAGCGATCAGCTCCTCCAGCGGGTATTTGCGATTGAGCGGCACCAGCTCGTCGCGCAGGTCGTTCCGCACCGCATGCAGTGACACTGCAAGGTTCACGCCCAGCTCCGCCCCCGCACGGTCCATCATCGGCACCACGCCCGAGGTCGAAAGCGTGATCCGCCGGCGAGATAGCGCGATGCCTTCGCCGTCCATGGCGATGGTCATTGCTTTGGCAACATTTGCATAATTATACAGCGGCTCGCCCATGCCCATCAGCACGATGGTCGAGAGCAGCCGCGGCGTCTCGCCTTTCGGGCTCGGCCATTCGCCGTAAGCGTCGCGCGCCGCCATGAACTGGCCGATGATTTCCGCCGCGCCCAGGTTGCGCGTCAAAAGTTGCGTGCCGGTGTGGCAGAATCGGCAAGAGAGAGTGCAACCCACCTGCGAAGAAAGGCACACTGCGCCGCGATCCTCGTGCAGGTCCGGAATATACACCGTCTCGGCCTCCTGCCCGTCGCGGAACCGGAACAGAAATTTCCGCGTCGCATCGGCGCTGGTCTGAACCGAAACCGCCTCCGGCCGACCAACCACGAATCGCTCAGCCAGTTTCTGCTGCAACGGCCGAGCAATCGAGGACATGCGCGCAAAATCGGTCTCACCGCGATGATAGATCCAATGCCAGAGCTGGCGGGCGCGAAACGGCGCCTCGCCGATCGCCCCCATCTCGGCGGCGAGCTCGGCACGCGACAGGCCGACCAGCTCGCGCCGTCCGTCGGCAAGCACTGCTGGCGGCGGATCGAACAAAGCGGACTTGGCCAGGACGCGCGCCCGCTCGGCCTCGGTCAGATCAGGGGTTTGCGCGGGTCTCAATGGGGCGGACAGGCTTTCTCGACGGCATCGTGTGCCAGGGTGAATCCAGCCAGGTTGAAGGTCAGCGTCGTCTCCGCGCCATGTGCCGCGGGGGCCCGCGCCACCGCCGTCCGCCCGCGCGAAAACGCCGCGGTCGCGGCATTGTTGTCGCGCGCGAAGGCATCGTGCCCCGAAGTGTAGAAGTCCAGGCCGGCCTGATCGACTTGCACAGTCATCTCAGCGTCCTTGGGATAGGCCGGGCCGCCGCTGATCGCCACCTGGTTGCGTCCGCTTGGCCGGTCCGTCACGCTGAGAACAGGGCCGGTGCCGGTGGCCGGATCCTCGTTGCCAGCGCGGGTGAAGGCGTAGCAGATTTCGTGGCCATTCTCGGAATAAGTCGCCGCGATCCAGTTCTGGAACCGGCCCAACTCCTTGGGAGCCGCGGTCGCAGCAGCGGTGGGCGTCGGCGTCGAGGACTTCGGCGCTGCGGTGGCGGGAATCGCTACCAGGGCCAGCGACAGGCCCAGGAAACAGGCTGACGTAATTTGCATAGACGGGAGAAATACGGCGGCGGCTGGCGGGCGACAAGCCGCCGCCAATCACGTCTGATCCGCCATTGCCAGCCAATCCGGCACATTGCGACGGAACCGCGGCGCCCCGTGGCGCGTGGGCGCTGGCAACGCTTGCGGCGGGTGAAGGCTGCCGACCGGCCGCTCGGCAAACCGCCCGTGCTGCAGCAGCCGGTCGCAGAGAACCAGCGCACCGGTCACCGCGAGGTTCAGCGCAAATCGCGTTGGAATCCGCACCACGTGGCGGCAACGGTTTAGCAAAGCCGGCGACAGTCCAGCCCGCTCGGGTCCCAGCACATGCGCCGCGTTGGGCGGATGGCGGAAGGATGGTAGGTCGGTCGCGCCTTCCAGCAGCTCGACGCCGACCAGGACGCAGCCCGCCGGCAACCCCTAGTGCCGCGACATTCGGGAAGCGCCAGAGGGGAACCTGAGCCGGCGTATCGGCGGTATCGGCCTGTTTGCCAAGGCGTGCATCCCAGCCGGCGTTGATCGTGAAGCAGAACGCCGCACCGAATGCGTGCGCCGTGCGCAGCAACGCTCCGACGTTAGCGGATTTCGAGACCCCCTCGACGCCGATCCCGAAATAGCCGCGGCTTCTGGCCTCGACCATGGTGGCCGGTCTATGCCTCGCGCATGACCGACGCAACCGACGCATTGCTCGCCGCCCAGTACGAGGCGCTGCCTTATCCGCCGCGCGACCCACGCGACGAGGCGAAGAAGCTGATCATCGGCAGCCCCGGCCATCTGCACGAGATCGACCACTGGATCTTCGGCTCACGCCGCCCGGCAGGCAGACCGCTCAACGCCCTGATCGCCGGGGGTGGTACCGGAGATGCAACGATCATGCTAGCGCAGCAGCTTGCGGCAGCCGATCGACCGGGCACCGTCACATGGCTGGATCGGTCCGCCGCCTCGTTGCGTGTAGCGCAGGCGCGTGCTGCCGCACGGCGATTGACCAACATCGTCTGGGAACAACGCTCGCTGCTCGATCTGCCCAGTTCGGGGCTTGGGCCATTCGACTATGTGGATTGCTGCGGCGTGCTTCACCACCTGCCGGATCCAGCCGAGGGGCTACGCGCGCTGCTCTCGGTGCTGGCGCCGGGCGGCGGGCTCGGCTTGATGGTGTATGCGCCGCATGGGCGCACGGGGGTCTACATGGTGCAGGACGCACTGCGCCTGCTGGCCCCCCCGGAACAGCCGATCGCGGCGCGGCTCGACACCGCGCGGCGCGTGCTGCGGCACCTGCCGGACACCGCGTGGTTCCGCTTCAACCAGCATGTGCGCGACCATGTCATCGGCGGCGATGCCGGCGTGTTCGATCTGTTGCTCAATCCACGCGACCGGGCCTTCACCGTGCCGGAGCTAGCCGCGTTGCTGGCGGGCGTCGGGCTGGAGCCGGTGTGCTGGGTCGAGCCCGTGCGCTACGACCCCACCCTGTTGCTGCCCGACCCGCGGCTGCGCGCGCGTGCCGAGTCGCTCGACCCGCTTGCCCGCGCGGCACTGGCCGAGGCGCTTGCCGGCAACATCAGCATGCATGTCGTCTATTGCGTCCACAGCGGCCAGCTACCGGCGCGTGCCGATCCGATGGACCCGGCGGCCGTGCCGACCACGCGCGAGGGGCGCGGGGCGGACATCGCCCGCTTCATCCAAGCCGACGGCACGCTGACGATGGTGCTGAACGGGCTTCGGCTGCCGCAGCCGGTGCCGCCGATGGCGGGAGCGATCCTGGGGCTGATCGACGGCAGGCGCAGCGTCGGTGAGATCGAGGCGGCGCTGCTGGCTCGAGGCGCTAGCCGCGAGGTGTTCGCCCGCGAGTGGCGCACCACCTTTGCCTCGTTCGAGCATGTGAACCGGCTGTTCCTTTTGGCGCCGCCGTGAGCGCGGACCGATCGCATGGAAAAGACTGGCAGGAGGTACGCATGATCAGCGTTGAAGAAGCCCGGCAGCGGATCCTGGCAGAGTTGCGTCCCACCACGGCCGAGGTCGTTGCGTTGACAGACGCGTGGGGACGGGTCACGGCCACGCCGGTGATCGCCCGGCTGACGCAGCCGCCAGCCGATGTCTCTGCTATGGACGGCTACGCCATTCGTGCCGACGACGGGACCGAGGGCGCGGTTCTGCGCGTGATCGGCAGCGCCCCAGCGGGACGTCCGTTCGACGGCTGTGTCGGTCCCGGCGAGGCGGTGCGCATCTTCACCGGCAGCATCGTGCCGGTGGGAGCAGAAGCAATCCTGCTGCAGGAGGACGCAACCCGCACGGGTGAGACGATGCAGGTGAATGAGACGGTGCGCGCGGGCCGCCATATCCGCCGCGCCGGCCAGGACTTTGCCGCCGGCGACGTGGTGGTGCCCGTCGGTCGCCGGCTGACTGCGCGCGACGTTGGCTTGGCGGCCGCCGCCAACCATCCGTGGCTCACCGTCCACCGCCGCCCGCGCATCGCGGTACTGGCGACCGGCGACGAGATCGCGCTGCCCGGCGAACCGTTGCCGCCGGGCGGCATTGTCAGCTCTAACTCCCATGCGCTGGCAGCCCTCGTGCGCGCCGCCGGCGGCGAGCCGATGGTGCTGCCGGTGGCGCGGGACGACCTCGCTGCAATCGCCGCGGTGGCCGATGCCGCCGCCGGCGCCGACATGTTGCTGACCACCGGCGGCGCCAGTGTGGGAGACCACGACCTGGTTATCGAGGGGCTGAAATCGCGTGGTCTGGAGGTGGATTTCTGGAAGATCGCGATGCGGCCAGGTAAGCCGTTGGTGTTTGGCCGGCTGGGGCCGGTACCGGTGATCGGGCTGCCGGGCAACCCGGTCTCCGCCCTGATTTGCGCGATCCTGTTCGTGTTGCCGGCCCTCGCCCGCATGTTGGGCCTCCCCGACGAGCGACCCCCGGTGAGCGCGGCAGTGCTTGGCAACGCCTTGGGGCCAAACGACGGGCGGGCTGATCATCTGCGGGCCACTCTCTCCCGAGGTCCGGCGGGGGAGCTGGTGGCCACCCCGTTCCCGGTGCAGGATTCGGCGATGCTGCGTCGTTTGGCGCTGGCCGACGCACTGATCCTGCGGGCGCCGCATGCGCCGCCGCTGCCCGAGGGAGCGCCGGTCGAAGTGATTCGACTCGATTCGCTTGGCCTGTGAGGCCGATTTCTCAACCTTCTCGCGGCTAAGGCTTGACGGCGCGGCGCGAACCAACATAGAACGACGCTTGTCGTTGCCTATTTGTTCCGAGGGCCTGCGCCCGATGTGGGTGCTCGGGTCTTTCGGTTCGTCCGCCGCGTTTCTAAGCGAGGGGATCATCGCCCGCCATGCTGACCCGCAAGCAACACGAATTGCTCGTCTTCATCGACCGGCACCTGAAGCAGACCGGCTTCTCACCTAGTTTCGAGGAGATGAAGGACGCGCTGGACCTGAAGTCGAAATCGGGGATCCACCGCCTGATCTCGGCACTGGAGGAACGCGGCTTCCTGCAGCGCCGACACCACCGGGCGCGGGCGCTGGAGGTGATACGCCTGCCGGACGACATGCAGGCACGCGCGGCGCAGGCTGAAAGCGGCGGGGAGCGGGCGGTTGCCGGCTTCGCGCCCAACGTGATCCGCGGCGATTTCTCCGCGCGGCTTCCCGGCGTACGCACGGCTAACGACGCGGCGGCAGTGCAGATGCCGATGTACGGCCGGATCGCCGCCGGCCTGCCGATCGAGGCGCTGCGCGACAGCGGCACGCTGATCGATGTGCCGATGGCGTTGCTCAGCAGCGGCGAGCATTACGGGCTGGAAGTGGCTGGGGACTCCATGGTGGATGCCGGGATCTTCGACGGCGATACAGTGATCATCCGCAAGGAGGAGACGGCGGAGAACGGCCAGATTGTCGTAGCGCTGGTGGATGAGATGGAGGTGACCCTGAAGCGCCTGCGCCGCCGTGGGAATTCCATCGCATTGGAGCCGGCTAATCCCCGCCACGAAACGCGGATTTTCCCGGCCGATCGGGTGCGCGTGCAAGGGCGTCTGGTGGCGCTGCTGCGGCGGTATTGAGGCGGGCGCGGTCGCACGGGACGGACGTCATCTCCCTTTACCGGCTTCGGGAGAGGCACGCGTGGGGGAGCGGCTATGGCAAGTTGCGGGACTTTGCGGCGGGGGAGTATACCGTGCCGCCCGCGGCAACTTGGCCGCCGACGTAGCTCAGCGGTAGAGCAACTGATTCGTAATCAGTAGGCCCTCGGTTCAAATCCGAGCGTCGGCACCAACGAAATCAATCAGTTAGCGCTTCCAGAGCAGGCTTCGGAGCGGCCGAGAACGGAGTTTAGTGACCTGGCTAGTGACCGTTAGCCATTGTCAAGGGGGCTTCCGCTGCCCCGCGAACGCCTGTCCCTGCCCTTGCGAAGCCGCGCCGCTGGCGTCGTGCCCGCATCCGCCGCCATCGACCGTCGGGACCGGCGTGGTGATCGCGGCCTGCCTTCCTCGCTCCCAGGGGCACGCAAAACCGGGCCGCTGCCGCGCCACAGAAACCCGCCAGCGCCTCCGGCGCCCCCGCGCCCCCCCGGCGGGGCCCCAGCCAGCCCTAGCGTCCTTCCTAGCGCCCGGGCCGCGCGGCGCCCGCTGGCAGCCGAGCCCCTATCGGGACCCGGCCTTCGATTTCGAGACCCCACCCCTTGCGTGTTTTTCCCGGAAAATTGCTGGCCGGGTGGGGCGGCCGAATTTCTGGACGAGCCTTCGGCCAGGGCGCCGGCGACCACGGCGACCATGGGCGGAAAAGCCGATGAACCGCCAATGCCTGGCGTATGATCCGGCGTGGAAGAACGCGCAGCTCCGCCCGCACTCCCCATTTTCCTTGAGCATCGTTATCCGATCGTGATATCGGCGTGAACAGCCGGCGATGCGGACAGCTTTCATGGTTCGGGTCGCGGCGGGAGCGGCTGATCGCGCACCTGGAGCAGTTCGGGTTCATTGCCGACAAAGTCGAGCCGTGGAGCGGGCCACAGTGCAAAAGCGTTGGTACGCCAGGGTCGGTTACGTCATCGGTGGGATTGTCGGTCTTCTGCTGTTCGTGGGCCTGTGGATTTACTGCATTGCGACATACGGTTTTCTGTCCGGTGTAGGGCTAGGGTGGCTGCCAGCGGCGATCGTCGCTGTGATCATCGGCCTGTTGCTGCGGTTTCTTTGGGGACCATTGCTTTTTCTGGTGGCGATCGGGGCCGGCTGGCTGGCGCGCCCCGATTTAGTTCCGACGTTCGATACGCTGGGTATTTTATTTTCGGTTCTCGGGGTCTGGGTCGTGTGGGGCGTCATCCAGCAGCGTCGTGAGCGTCGGCAGCAAGAAAGCGATGACTTCCCAGAGTACCGCCCGCCCCCGCCGAAGGGCGAAGATCAGGTGTCATGGGTGGTCAGCGCAGATGGCCGCTGCTGGCGTGCTTCGGATGATGCTTTCGATCGCTTGCAGGAGGAGCTGGCGTCTGTGGGGCCGCGGCAGGACAAGACCCGGCAATCGGAAGGGGCGGACTGGGCGAAACCACAACAGCGCAGTGGCAAGCGGGGGGCACACATGAAGACCATCGCTATTGCCACCCTTGTCGTGCTCGCTGCGGCTCTTGCTTTCATCCAGTGGCCGCAGCAGTCACCAAAGCAGCCGCAGCAGCAGCCACCGCCGCAGCGGACCGTCAAGCAATCATTGCAGCAAATCATGCGTTTTGACGTAGAGCACACAACGGGGCCGGTCGCCATTGCCTTGGGGGTCCATTGGGAAATTTGGGCAGATGGCGTGATCGACGACGACGCTCCGCGGCGGTTTGCTGAGCTAATTTCGACGAACCACATCCCGGATGGGTCGTCCGTTCACCTTAACTCGCCCGGCGGGGACCTGTTTGCTGGGATGAAACTCGGGAGGCTCATCAGAGACCATCGCTTCGCCACAGAAATCGATATAAAGGCTGACAACCAGTTTGGATACAAGCCTGGCAGTTGCCTGAGCGCCTGTGCGCTGACGTTCCTCGGTGGGCAATTCCGCTACCTGTCACAGGGCACTTATGGCGTCCACCGATTCTACCCACTAGCTCCCGATGCTACGGACAGTGATCGGGCGCAGATCGTGTCGGCAGCAGTGGTTCAATATATCCGAGACATGGGGGTGGATACCCAATTGTTCACCGAAATGACAGAGGCTGGTAAGGACGAGATGCTTGTCATTCCGGAGAGTCGGCTTAGTGCCCTTGGGGTCGTCAATGACGGGGAGACCAAGACGACGTGGAGCATAGAGAGCTTCCCCCAAGGTCTTTACCTCAAAGGGCAACGAGATACTGTTTCGGGCACACAGAAGTTTATACTCGTGTGCGAACATCCCAGCCGCCTTGGAATGCTTGCCATGTTTGATCCGCAAGGGCACCAGGCTGAAGCATCGCAGATGTCCGCAATCTCTTTGTGGATCGATGGCAACAGGGCGGATTTGCCTCCCAATTCGATTACAAAACGTGTCGAGAACGGCTGGGTCGGGGTTAACGTTTTGATTGGCTTACACGATCGTCTTGTCAATCAGCTAAAGATGGCCAAAACCGTCGGTGTCATGCTGCAGTTCGCGTTTACGGATCCCACGTTTTTGGGGATCCAGGATATGGACTTTACTGACGGTGCTCGCAAACTTCCGGGTTTTTGGCTGGCTGTCACTGACTTAGCATCTTGGCGGGCGGCTCTGCTTCATTCCGCCCTCCGCGCGGGTTTAGTGACCGGCTAGTGACCGGACGGCGATGATAAGCACGGCAACGTGGGGAGACAAGCAGAAACCTACTGATGCCGAATATCTGGATTAGTCAATGGGTTATCGGTGCCTCGGCGGACGGGTGGAAACGGCCTGAAACGCCATCCCGGTTGCTTCGTAATCAGTAGGCCCTCGGTTCAAATCCGAGCGTCGGCACCAGTGAAATCAATAAGTTAGCCGGCTCTCCCAGATGGCTGACTGGTGCTAGGTATCACCGAGTATCACGAGGGTGGCTTTGGCTCTTGCTGCTGGCCACAGCTTTGATGCAGTCGGCCCGGGCCGCCTCGCCGGACTTGCCGGCTCAGGGCCCAGGCGTCAAGCCGCTGGAGCAGGTGCTGAGCGGCCAGCCGCTGGCTCAGGTGCCGGCCGCGCCTGCGCCGGTCCCGCAGCCGGTGATGCCGCTGAACCAGTCGCTCTCGATCGCGGCGGGCACCGGCGTGCTGTTGCATCTGTCGCAACCGGCGGCGACCGTGCTCTCGGCCGATCCGACGATCGCACGGGTGCAGCCCGCCTCGCCGACCAGCCTGTTTCTGATGGGTGTGGCGCCCGGCCAAACCACGGTGATCGCCACGAACCAAGCCGGCGTGGCGATCGTACAGGACAATATACGGGTCACGCCGGGTGCGGGCCGTCCGGCCACCGCGGGGATCCCGCAGGTTGCGCCGGCACCGTCCGGCCCCGCCATGGTCAGCGCCGCGACCGCGCGGGCGATCGAGGGCAGCATCGCCCAGTCGGTCACCGGGGCGCAGGGCGTGCGGGTCCGCGCGACGGGCACCGAAGTCACTCTCACCGGCACCGTTCCCAACGCGATGGCGGCGCAGCAGGCGAACGCGATCGCCCGCGCCTATATCGGCGAGAAGGCCAGCGTGATCGATCAGCTCATGGTGCTGGGCGGCATTCAGGTCAATGTCCAGGTGCGCATCGCGGAGATCGACCGGCAAATCACACGGCAGTTGGGAATTAACTGGCAGGCCTTGGGCACAATCGGGAGCATCGGTAGGCTTCCCGCGACGACGCTGAACCTGCCTGGCACTGTGGCCGGCACCACAGGGACGCTCGCCACGGCCGCGTGTGCGGCCAGCATGCTCGGCGGGCCGGTTGGGATACCCTTGTCCGTGCAATGCCAGGGCATCAACTTCAATGGCATTATCGATGCGCTCGCGCAGGATCAGCTCGCAACTCTCCTCGCTGAGCCGAATCTGACCGTGCTGTCGGGCGAAACCGCGAGCTTCCTGGCCGGTGGCGAGTTTCCAGTCCCGGTGGCGGGGAACGGGAACAATGGCTCGACCACAATCACGGTCGAGTACAAGGCGTTCGGCGTCAGCCTGGTGATGATACCAACAGTGCTGTCGCCGACCCGGCTCAATCTGCGCGTGCGGCCAGAGGTCAGCCAGCTTTCCCAGAACGGCGCCATCAACATACCCCTGGCCGGCGGAACGCTGACGATTCCCGCACTGACCGTGCGGCGGGCGGAGACGACGATAGAGCTGGGCAGCGGGCAGAGTTTCGCCATTGCCGGCCTGCTGCAGAGAACCTCAGTTAACGCGGACAACGCTTTGCCGGGTCTGGGTGAGCTTCCAGTCTTGGGAGCTCTGTTCAAGCTCAAACATCCCGACTTTGCTGAGGAGACGCTTAACCATCAACGCGGTGAATGTGTCACGTCGCTTAGGTGGTCGCCAACCTTCCTGGTTGAGGATTTCCGCGATCGCTGCATGGCGCTTCCCAGCACGCCGCAGCTCGGCTGCACGGGCGGTCAGTTGGTGGTAAGTGCTGAGTTGGTCGAGACGAGCAACCGGTCGAACCAGCTGGTGCGAGGTTTGGTGGCCACCGTGCCAATGACAGCTCACGCGGACTTGCTCCGTGCCGTCGATGACTTCAACCAACACCCGTTCGAGCAGCAGGCGAACCAGGGCTTGTCGCTCTTCCTGAGTGGCGGCTGCCCAGACGCCGGGTAAGTCGTGTGCCAGTTGGCGAATTCCTGCAACTTCGGCTGCGGTCAAGCTCCGCGGCTGGTCACGCTGGAAACGTTCATAGTCCCCTGCCAGGCGTGCCTGCTCGGCCAGCGCCTGCTCCCATTGGCGTTCGAGAGTACGGCCCACCAGTCGGTTCTCCGGTTCTATGGCATCGAATTGCCGGCGGGCTCGTTGCGCCTGGTAGCCTGCTCGTTCGAGCCGATGGCGCCACTGAGCGTCCAGCGCCGCGCGCTCGCGTTCCAGCTCGCCGGCCGCCAGCAAGCTTACCTCCAGCGCAGCCGGCTCGAGCGTCTCCACCACAAGCCGGCTTATCAGAGCATCAAGCGGCGCCGCCTTGAGCGTCTGGCAGACCGGTCCAGCGTAGTCGCTGGCCAAGTGGATACATACGTAGCGCGGAGCGGTGCCGTTTTGGTTGTACTGGGCGGTCATTCGTAGACCGCACCGACGGCAGATCAGCAGCCCAGACAGCAAGGCCTGGCCGGCGCGTGGCACTCCAGAGACCGTCGCCTTGTTCGACCGAAGCTGCGTTTGATTGCGCTGATACTGTTCCCAACTGATGTAAGCTGGAAGACGGTCCGGCAGAAACACCTCGGCTTCCTCCGGAGGGCTGGAGCGCCGTCCAGTACCCGGTCGCCCTGGTTTGCGCCGGCGTGGATCAGACGCTCGCCGGCCATATAGGTAGACACCCGCATAGGTCGGATTGTGCAACAGATCATTCAGCGAAACCCGGTTGGGGCGATGCCATTCCAACTCGCCCTTGTTGGTGCCGCCCTGCGTGCGCACCGGCATCCCGATGTCATGATCGACCAAGTAGCGCAGCACCTTGCCAATGGTGCGAAACCGATCGAACAGGTCGAATACCAGCCGGATCGTCGCCTGCGCCTGTTCGTCGGGCTCCAGGACGACTTCCCCCGACGGACGCCGCAGATATCCCATCGGTACCGTCTTGCCGAGTTCGCCGCGACGGGCCTTCGCTCGCCGCCCCTCTAACATCCGCGCCTTGATGATGTGAAGTTCGGCCTCAGACATGGTACCCTTTAAGCCCAGCAGCAGGCGATCGTTAAAATTACCCGCATCGTACACGCCTTCGGAATCCGCAATCAACGTGTCGAACAACGCGCAGATCTCCAGCAGCTGATGCCAATCCCGGCATGATCGGGCGAGCCGCGACATCTCCACCCCCAGCACAATGCCGACATGGCCGAGACCGACCTCTGCCACCAGACGCTGGAAGCCGGGACGGCCCTCGATCGAGGCACCAGACCGCCCCAAATCATCGTCGATCACCACGATCGATGCGCGGTCCCAGCCAAGCTGCAGCGCCCGATCCACCAGAGCATATTGCAGCCGCGTCAATTCTTGGTGTCGCTCAACCTGCTGAAGCGTGGACTGGCGAATGTAGACTATCGCCATCCGCTCCCGATGCCGACGGTGGATCTTGTCCGACACCATGCCGTGGGGCGCCGGACACCAAACCTCGCTCACCATGATTGGACTCCCCGGCCACAACCACCGCGCGGCTCTGGCGAAGTGTCATCAGCGTCAGTGCACGCAGCACCGTGCGTCGCCGGTCGTCGGGCAACATCTGCCATACCGGTCGACCGGCCTCGTTCATCGCGTGATCCCAGCCAGCGAACCAGCGCTCGAAGCGCCTCGCGGCCGAGTATGGGCGGTCCCGGCGAGTCGGTTAAACTATCAGCGGTATCATGGATGGGATATCGAATGCAGCTTACGCGACAGCAAGGACCTGCGCTTCGGCATGGGTCTGGGCATCATCCGTGTCAAATCCCCCGAGCGGCGTGACCGGCTATGGCTGATCAACGCATTCGCCGTCGTCCTGCTGACCTTGCTGGGGGCCGCCGGCGAAGCCTTGGGTTATGATCGGATGCTCAAGACCAACACCGCCAAACGCCGTGCCCATTCGTTGTTCCGCCAGGGCTGCCTGCTCTATGACCTCATCCCGACCATGCGTGACGACTGGCTGCGCCCATTGATGCAGCGCTTCTCCCAAATGCTGCACGAGCAACCTCTCTTCGCAGACGTTTTCGGACCGGTTTGATAAATGAGGGGAGTCTTGAGCTGTTCAAGTCCAACAGTTTTCAGCGCGGGGATAGCGAGCTGGTGATCATCGTCACGCCTTATGTCGTGCAGCCGGTATCGAGCCCTCAGGCTTTGCGGGCGCCAACCGACCATTTCCGGCCGGCGACCGACCTCGATCGGATCCTGTTCGGCCGGCAGGTCGCGCCGGCAACCGGGGCCGGGATTGATGCCGGATTCATCCTTACATGAGGCTTCGACTGTCAACAGCGTTTCTGCAATGCAAGCCTCCGTTCTTGGCGATTGAGATTGGCCGAGTGTGACTGATCCTACGGGTCCGGTGCACCTTAGCTCGCAGCAAAAGCAACTGCGTCACCTTACATGCGGTCCGGGGCGATATTGCCCGGCACCATAATGCCTCATGCACGAGGCGTCGCACCGGTGAGACGCGACCCACCTGAAACGCGGGCGGCTGCGAGGCCCCCAAAGAGGAAGACGGTCGCGCTCCCCGTATCGCCGCCGGCGAAGACGGCGCTGGCGGCAATCCCGGACATCTTTACACGGCAGCGTCTGCATTCGCCCTGAGCACGACGCCATCGACTGTCAACAGCGTTTCTGCAATGCAAGCCTCCGTTCTTGGCGATTGAGATTGGCCGAGTGTGACTGATCCTACGGGTCCGGTGCACCTTAGCTCGCAGCAAAAGCAACTGCGTCACCTTACATGCGGTCCGGGGCGATATTGCCCGGCACCATAATGCCTCATGCACGAGGCGTCGCACCGGTGAGACGCGACCCACCTGAAACGCGGGCGGCTGCGAGGCCCCCAAAGAGGAAGACGGTCGCGCTCCCCGTATCGCCGCCGGCGAAGACGGCGCTGGCGGCAATCCCGGACATCTTTACACGGCAGCGTCTGCATTCGCCCTGAGCACGACGCCATTCGGCAACGCGCCGGTCTCGACATAGCGCCAGAGCGCGATGAGCAGCTTTCTCGCCATCGCCACAATGGCGATCCGCCGCGTGCGCCCTTGCAGGGAGCCGACGCGCTCGCGAAACCACGTGGCGAGCGCGCTGCCTGGCTGATAGCGAAGCCACAGCCACGCGATCTGGACGAGTGTCGTGCGCGCCCGCGGATTGCCCGCACGGCTGATGCTTCGGTCGCGATCCATGCCGCCACTCTGGTAGGGCATCGGCGCGATACCGACATAGCTGGCGAGTTGACGACGGTTGTCGAAGGAGCGGTAGAATATCTCACGTACCAGCACGGCCGCGAAGTTCATACCGATACCATAGATGCGCTGCAGCGCCACGATCTTCTGGGTCATTACGTCTTCGGCGGTCTCGGCAAGCGTATCAGCGCGCTCGGCCTCGACCTCGCGGATCAGCTCCAGCACCAAGACGAGCCGGCGCCGCAAGCGGTCCAGCTCGGCTCGCAGCAGAGGCGGCAGCGCGCGCCCGTCGCCGGTGTGCAGCTCCGCAAGGTCGCGGTCCCATGAGCGCAGCGATGGCCTTCCCCGGATGCCCTGCGTGAACAGCAGCGCCTCGATCCTGTTCTCGATTCGCAATTTCTCTTGCACCAGGTGCTGGCGCTCGCGGTGCGGCCGTTTGGCATCCTCCTCATCCGGTGTCGGTACACGCACCATGCTGCATAGTTGGCGATCTCCTCCCAGCCAGGCGGAGAGCAGGCGCAGCATACCCTCGGCGTCGAGCCGGTCGGTTTTAGCCCGGCGCGCGCGGCGGTTCACCAGGATGCTGGTCGGCTCGAGCACGTGGACGGCGACGCCGCTGGCGGAGAGCAGCCGCTGGAGCCAGAACCCATCCCGGCCCGCCTCGAAACAGCAGATCACGTGCGCAATCCTGCCCAGCTTATCGCTGAGATGCGAGCGCTGCTCTGCGATCAGTGCCAGTAGTGCGGCTGTGTCGCCACCCGCCACGCGGTGCAGTCGCGATTTCTCGGCTCCAGGCCAGCGTATGGCGACGAGCCACGATGAGAAGCTGAGTTCGATGGCGACGTAGATCGTGTCCTCGCTTTGCATGATGGCAGGCTCCTTTGGTGTTGATTTCGGACGCCCGCCAGTCTGCACAATTCGCCCGGCAGTGTCCTTCCTCATAGCATCTGAAATGAGGACGCTCATGCCGCGCTGGCCCTGGCTCTTGCTGCTTCTGACCGTTGCCGAGTAGGTGGGGATGTTACCACCCCCACCCCTCACAGACCCGGACGAGCAGGTTTCCCGCATCCGGTTCTTCACGAGAGAGTTTCGCCAGCGGCCGTGTAGCGATGAACGCTACCTCGCGCCGCCGCCTCGCCAAGTCGGCTATCCGTCGTCCTTGTGTGGACAGGTTTGCGGGGTTCAGTGTCCCCTCCCGTGTTTCCGGCCAACGGTTCTCTCTCCGTGGCGCCTCCCTTCCCTCCATCGGGTCCCGGTGAGTCCCGGTTCCCCGACTTCACGAGGTACCGATGAAGGCGCTACGACTTCCTGCGCGTGCATTCCCGGTCCCTTATGGATTCGGTTCCGGGCTCCACATGCTCCCCCGTCTTCGTGTTCGCCGAAGCGCTCCCGGCGCGGCAGGGGGCCGCCTCCGGACCTGGGCTCTTTGGTCAGCCGGTATGCCCCTCTCCGGCAGTTTGCACATGGGCACGCACGGGATCTCTCAGGTTTCCTGGCGTTCCCTCCCGTACCTCTGCCCGGCTCTCAGACCCCGGCCGGATCGGCAGGACCTCGCCATTTGCAGTCCTGTCGATGCTGCCCCCGGACCCAACACGCCGAAGGCTCCAGCACGAACATGATGTCGGGGCTCAACCCCGGGCTTCGGTACCTGCTGCCTACGCTTCACGAGCGGCGTCGCCGTCACCCGTGCAAGGCTCGCTTCCGGCCGGCGGGCTGCGCCTTTACCGGGAGGGAGTTGAACCCTCTGGACCGCACCGAAAGGTTTCAGGCTACATCCGTCCTCCTTTCCAGGACTTTCCTGACGCAAGCTGGTTGCACGCCGGACTATCCGTTCGACAAGCCGGGCACCTGGAGCCTGGACCGATATGGTGGCGCGAACGACGCCAATTTGCGCGCCATGGTTGCGAACCCGCGTGATCTGGTCGCCGGCACCGGGGAAGGCACAACGGTCGGCCCGGAGGCAGCGAGCCCCGTGGACCGGCTTTTCGAGGGCAAACGCCCGCCGCTGCCGACGCTCAACACGCTGGACGTGACTGTCATCCCCACAGAGCAGGCGCCTACGCAAGGTGGGGGCAATGCTGGACAGTAACGATCTGACCCGCACCGATCCGGAGGTTGCCCGGAGCGTGGCGGTGGACCCGATCCCGTCTGTCGGGCTCCGGCGCCGGATCGTCGCTTTCATCGATGACGATGTCAGCGCGGCGGCGCTGCAAACCGGGCTCGAGCAGATCGAGCAGAAACTGGAGATCAAGCACGGCACGCTACAGAACGCGGTGCGTTTCCTGCAGAAGGATACCGATCTCACCGCCCTGGTTGTGGATGTCTCCGGGATCGATGATCCGGTGGCCAGCCTGGAAGCACTGTCGCGGGTCTGCCCGCCGGATGTCGTGGTCACGGTCATCGGCGAGAGCACCGATATCGGTTTTTATCGCCTGCTGGTGAACAGCATGGGGGTAACCGAGTATCTTCCGAAGCCGTTGACGCGCGATGCCGTGCAGACGTTGCTGCGGCCGCATCTGGCCGGCAGCGAGGCCGACGCGGAGGCGACGCGCGGCGGGCACGTGGTGGCGGTCTGCGGCGCGCAGGGAGGGGCCGGCGCCACCAGCATCGCGGTGAACCTGGCGCTGCAGCTTGCGGATACCACCAAAGCGACGGTGGCTCTGCTCGATCTCCATCTGCAGAACGGCGAAGCGGCGGTGATGCTGGGCGCGCGCCCCGGCCCCGGGCTGCGGATCGCGCTGGAAGACCCGCTCCGGGCCGACATCCTGTTGCTGGAACGCGCCGCGATCGAGGTGGATCAGCGGGTTCGCCTGATCGCCGCAGACGAGGCCATCGACGCCGATCTTCAGATCACCGAGGCGGGGGTCAGGCACGTGCTCGCGCTGCTGCGGCACAAGTTCAACTATATCGTCATCGACGTTCCGGTACCGCTGCCGGTGGCGATGCGGCCGGTGATCTCGCTCGCCCGCCACGTGCTGGTGCTGCTGGAAGCGGAAGTCACCGGACTGCGCAATGCCCGGGCGCTACGGGCCATGGTGATGGAAATTGCCAAGTCGAACCAGATGTTCACGGTGCTGAACCGTGCCGACCGCGCGGGCGGGCTGAAACTGCCGATGGTCGAAAAGGGGCTTGGGGCTTCGCCCGATATCGTGATTCCGGATCTGGGAAAGCGCATGACGGAGGCCGTCAACCTCGGCATTCCCGCGATACGCCGGTTGCCGGCGCTGCGCCGGCATCTGGCGCCGATAGTGCGTGAAATTGCCGGCATCCACACCCGCGGGCCCAGTTCCTGGCTGGGAAGGATGTTCAGGTCATGAAAGTATTTGGCAAGCTCGCCCTGGCGCCAGAACAAGCCGTCGAGCAGGTGAACTACCTTGAAGCGGAACCACTGCCGGTGGAGGATACCAGACCTGGTGTGGTAAAGGCTGAGGTGCGGGAGCGTGTGCTCAAGCAGATCGATCCATCGGCGGCGGCCAGCCTGACGACAGAGGAGCTGCAGCGCGAGGTCGAGCAGCTTATCCACGAAATCGCCAATCAGGACCGGCTGGAGCTTTCCGGACACGCGCAGGCTCGCCTGGCGGAAGAACTTGCCAACGACATGACCGGATACGGGCCGCTCCAGGCCCTGCTGCAGGACGACGAGGTCAGCGACATCATGGTGAACAGCCCGACCATGGTGTATGTGGAACGGAAGGGGATGCTGGAGCGGTCGGGTATACGCTTCCGCGACGCCGACCACATCATCACCATTGCCCAGAAGATCGCGGCCCAGGTCGGGCGGCGGATCGACGAATCCAGCCCGATGGTGGATGCGCGCCTGCCGGACGGCAGCCGGGTGAATGTGATCTTCCCGCCGCTGGCGATTGACAGCCCGTGCATCTCCATCCGCAAGTTCCCCAAACGCCGCCTCGACTTTGCAGCGATGGTGGAGAACGGGACCTTAACGAGCGGGGTGGCGCGGCTGCTGAAAATCGCGGCCCGCTGCCGGCTCAATGTGTTGATTTCCGGCGGCACCGGCTCCGGCAAGACCACGCTGATGAACGCCATGAGCCATTTCATCAGTCACAAGGAACGGCTCGTCACCATCGAAGATGCAGCGGAGCTGCAATTGCAGCAGCCGCACGTGATCCGGCTGGAGACGCGGCCGCCGAGCCTGGAGGGCACCGGGCAGGTGACGCAGCGGGACCTGGTCAGGAACGCGCTGAGGATGCGCCCCGACCGCATCATCGTGGGCGAGGTTCGTGGCGAGGAAGCCTTCGACATGTTGCAGGCGATGAACACTGGGCATGACGGCTCGATTTCCACCGTTCACGCCAACAGCGCCCGCGACGCGCTGATGCGGGTCGAGAACATGCTGCAGATGGCGCATGGCAATCTGCCGGTGCGAGCGATCCGGTCGCAGATCGTCAGCGCGCTCGACCTGATCGTACAGGTGGAACGGATGCGCGATGGTGTTCGCCGCCTGATGCAGATCACCGAAATCTGCGGGCTGGAAGGCGACGTAATTACCACCAATGACATCGTGCTGTTCGAATTCAAAGAGGAAGACAAGGAAGGTCGCATCGCCGGCACCTATGTGGCGCCGCATCCGTTCCCGGCCTTCCTGGACCGCCTGGCCTATTTCGGGCTGGAGCGTGCCTGGACCGAGGCGACGCGGGAGGTTTAGCGGTGCCGCCGGGCCTGATCGCCCCTGTTGTTATGCTGATAGCGGCATTCTGCGGCAGCGCGTTCGTGCTGCGCGAGGATGGGCGCCGGCGGCGACTGAATTGCCAGCTTCAGGTGGCGACGCTCGGACTACATGATCGATCCGCGATGCCGGAGCAGCGCCGGGGCATCCGGCGGCAGAATGCGTTCGATGGGCGCCGGCGCAACCTGATTTACGCGCTGCTCCGCTATGATCCGGAGGCTTCGCTGAGTTGGCCGGCCTCGCGAACGGTCATCGCCGGCATTCTTCTCGCCTTTGCGATGTTTCTGGTGGACCGGCTGGCGGCACCGCTCTGGCTGGCACTCGCCTCGGCGCCGTTTACCGCGCTGTTTGCCATTCGGTTCCTGTTTGGCTGGCAACGGGAGCGCTACGCCGACCGGCTTCTGCGGCAGCTTCCGGATACTATCCAACTGGTAGTCGGATGCGTACGTGCGGGCATGCCGGTGAGCGAGGGGTTCCGTATCCTGTCGCGGGAAATGCAGGAACCGACACGGGGCGAGTTCGTCCGCGCCGTCGCCGAGCTGGGGCTTGGCCGGCCTGCCGATGAAGCCGTGCTGAATATCTACCAGCGAACACGCGTGCCGGAATACGCAATTTTCGCCGTGACCCTGTCAGTGCAGACGAAATCGGGCGGGCGTCTTGCCGAAACAATCGAGACCATGGGCGATACGATCAGGCAGCGGATCGCCATTGCCGGCCGGGCGAAAGCGTTGGCCGGGGAGGCGAAGCTGTCTGCCCAGGTCGTAGGCGGGCTGCCCTTCTTCATGGCGGTCGTACTATCATTCATCCGCCCGGGCTACCTGGACCTGCTTGTCAGTGATCCGCGCGGCCGCTTCCTGCTGGGGTACGCCGGCATTTCCTGGCTTTTCGGCGTGCTTTCGATGCGCTTGATGATCAAGAAGGGAACCAGGGTGTGATGCAGGACAGGGTAATCCTGGTTGCCGCTCTCATGGCCGGCATCGCCGTGCTGGTCGGCGTTTCCGCGGTGCTGCTGATCCAGGAAGCGCGCCGACGAGATCTGGAAGCCCGCATCGTGCAGACGGTGTGGGGGCGCCCGGCTGCGAAAGCAGCTTTTTCCGGCATCATCGGTTCCCTTCACAGGCTGGGCGAGTGGGCACGTCGCAAGGGCCGGCTGTACTCGCCGCAGGATCTGGAAAAGCTGCAGGGCGTGGTTTCGGCCGCCGGCTTCAACCCGAGGCACGTGCTGCCGCTGCTGCTCGGTGCTAAAATTATCATGATGGTGGCTCTGCCGGCGCTCGCCGCGGTGGTTGGGCCTTTCATCTTCGAATTGTTGGAGGCGCGCGTTGGTCTGATCGCCGTCGCGCTGATCTCCGGCATGCTCGGGCCAGACTGGCTTCTGAGCCTTCTGCGGCGCTCCTATGACGCCGCGCTGGAGCGCGGGACACCGGATGCGCTCGATCTGCTGGTGGTGTGCAGCGAGGCCGGAATGGGCCTGGAGAGCGCACTAGAGCGCGTGGCTCAGGAAATGTACCGCTCCAACGGTCCCGTTTCGGCTGCGCTTTCCGGGTTGCTGGATGATCTGCGCGTGCTGCCGGACCGGCGGGAGGCGTTTCAGAATTTTGGCCGCCGCAGCGGGTCCGAGGGCTTGCAGCGCCTCGGCACCATGCTGGCGCAATCGTTGCAGTTCGGCACGCCGCTGGGCCAGGCGCTGCGAGCGGTGGCGGGCGAGCTTCGCCGCGATCGGTCAAACAAGCTGGAAGAGAAGGCGGTGAAGCTGCCGGCCAAGCTGATCTTTCCGCTGGTCCTCTTCATCATGCCCTGCCTGTCGATCATCCTGGTCGGCAGCTCCTTCCTGCGCCTTTACGATTCGTTGGGGGCGGTTAGGGCAAAGACGCCGGCTATTCACCAGCCCCAGCCGCCTGTGCATCGTTAGAGTAGAACCAATGAGATCATCATTGTCTTGGCCACGCCTTGCCGCGATTGCGATCTGCTGCGGGCTCACCGGGTGCGCGACAAAGACGGGGTCGCAAGGGCCGACGCTGAGCGGCGAGGCGCGAATGCGGGTCGCGGAGGCGGCGGAGGACTCCGGCGATTTTTCCCTGGCTGATTCGATGTATGCGCAGGCCTCGGCCGAGGACCCGACCGATGCGTCGGCCCAGTTTCATTATGCCGACATGCTGCTGCGTCAGGGCAAAATCATGGAAGCCCGCGACCTGCTGCTGCGCCACATGAGGACGGTTTCCGACCCGAGCCAGCTTCGGTCCGGGCTCGCCGCGATCTATGTGCTGACCGGAGACGCCGCGAGCGCGGTTGCCGAATACGACAAGCTGCTCGCGACCCGGCCCGACGACATGCGGCTGATCGTGGACAAGGCGGTGGCACTCGATCTGCTGGGGCGACACGGGGACGCGCAGGCGCTCTACCGCCGTGCGCTCTATGCGTCACCGGACGATGCGGTGGTGATCAGCGACTTTGCCCTGTCGCTGGTGCTTTCGGGCAAGGTGCAGGAGGCGACGGCGCTGGTGGCGCCGCTGCGCGATGCGGACAACGTACCGCCGCGGGTGCGGAACAACGTCGATGTGGTGCTGGCGGCCAGCGGCAAGTCGGGTACTGCTGTGAGCGACGAGGGGAACGCGGCGATCCAACAGCTCGCACAGGCCCTCAGCCGGGGCGTCGAGAAAGGGCCGGCGAGCCATCCCTGAGCGGGCTGGTGCGCGTTTCAGAGGCGTGGAGCGAGGATTGTCGGATCGAATCGAGGCCGGCCTGCCGAGAACGAGACGATTTGCCGAGCTCCGGATGTCGCGCGGCTACCAACTGGCGGTTCGTGCGTTCGGAAGCGCATGGTTTCTTGTATTGGGGATTTTGGCGCTCAGGGTCACGGCTCAGAGCTTTCATTCGCACAGTGCGACAGAGCTCGGCGTGCATGCCTGGGCTGATCTGGCGTCCAAAGGCTTCATCGCGACGTACTGGCTGATCCTGTGGGTCCTTGTTCTGATTCGTGCGGCGCCGGTTGCTCAATCGGATGGGGTGCTGCCATCCGCGATGGCGTTCCTCGGCACCTATCTGCCGCTGAGTTTCCCCGCGCTCGCCGCCGGCACCGAGTCTTTGCCTCTGCAGATTGCCTCTTCGGTGCTGCTGTTGGGGGGCGAAACGCTGACGATTGTCATGGTGCTGCACCTGGGCCGCAACTTCAGCCTGGTGCCGCAGGCGCGGCGGTTGGTCAGGCACGGGCCGTATGGGGTGATCCGGCACCCGCTTTATGTCGCTGAGGAGATCTCAGTCTGTGGCGCGGTGCTGCACTTCCTTTCATGGTGGACCGTTGCCCTTCTCGTGGTCCACTGCGCGGTTCAGGTCAGGCGAATGTTGTACGAGGAATCAGTGTTGATGCGCGTCTTCCCGGAGTATCGAAGCTACGCGGCATCTACGGCGAGAGTCGTTCCGAAGCTGTGGTAAATGATTCGTGCCGCCAATCCTGAGCTCAACTCACATGAGGTGTCCCGTGTCAAGCCGCGCCCATTGTCGGGGATGCCCATTGTCGGGGATATAGATCTGCACCCTGTCCTCAGTGGTCGAACCGATCGCCAGCGGGTTGTGGTCTCGAAGTGGGGCAAAGGGCGCGCTGGCGGAGATGGAAGCCGGACGCTGACGGCGGCCTGCACCGCTGGCGCTGTGCTAGCGCTAGCCCAGCCTGAGCGGCCCACGTAGTTAGCCCACCTAGATAGCGCGGGCTGGCAATAGACCCCCGGCTTCCGCGCGTCGCGGATCGTCGGGATGCTCTCCTCTAGTCGGCCGGGCCATTTCGCGGCGCCGCGAGCGAAGGAGCCGCCCCTGCCCGCTGCACCGCGATCCCAGTCGGCGCTTGCGTTTCGCCCGCCGCTCCGCCATATCCCGCCCGCCGGCCACCCCGAGTGGCCGGTAATTCACACGCGAGGCGCCTTTCCTGGCCAATGCCGGGTCCGGTGCCGCTGACACGGCGAGCCCCGCGGAGGAACAACCGGACGAACGGAAAGGAGCATCTCGCCGATGGCGATGCCTGAGTTCACCCTGCGCCAGTTGCTCGAAGCCGGCGTGCATTTCGGCCACCATACGCGCCGCTGGAACCCGCGTATGGCGCCCTATCTGTACGGCGTGCGCAACCAGGTGCACATCATCGACCTGCAGCAGACCGTGCCGATGCTGGACCGTGCGCTGCGCGCCGTGCGCGACGTAACCGCAGCCGGCGGGCGCGTGCTGCTGGTCGGCACCAAGCGCGCCGCCGCGGAGTACATTGCCGAGGCCGCCAAGCGCTGCGGCCAGTACTACATCAACCACCGTTGGCTCGGCGGCACGCTGACCAACTGGAAGACGATCACCGGCAGCATCCGTCGGCTGCGCCAGATCGAAGAGCTGCTGGCCGGCGACGTCCAGGGCCTGACCAAGAAAGAGGTGCTGAACATCACCCGCGAGCGCGAGAAGCTGGAGCGTGCGCTGGGCGGCATCAAGGAGATGGGCGGGCTGCCGGATATCCTGTTCATCATCGACACCAACAAGGAAAAGCTCGCGGTCGAGGAAGCGAACAAGCTCAAGATCCCAGTTGTCGCGGTGCTCGACAGCAACTCCGATCCCATCGGCGTCACCTACCCGATTCCCGGGAACGACGACGCAATCCGGGCGATTACGCTCTATTGCGACTTGATCGCGGGCGCCGTGCTGGACGGCATCAGCGCCGAGCTCGCGGCCTCCGGCGGCGATATCGGCGCTGCCGAGGAGCTGCCGCCCGAGGCGATGCCGCGGGTCGAGGTTCCCGCCGCGCAGACGCACGCCTGACGATTGAAAGCGAGAGACGGACAATGGCCGATATCACCGCGGCGTTGGTGAAAGCACTGCGTGAGAAGACCGGCGCGGGCATGATGGACTGCAAGCGGGCGCTGTCGGAGACCGATGGCGACATGGATCAGGCCGTCGACTGGTTGCGCAAAAAAGGCTTGGCGGCAGCGGCCAAGAAGTCCGGCCGTGTGGCTGCCGAGGGGTTGGTCGGGGTCGCTTCGGCACCGCTGACGGCGGCCATGGTAGAGGTCAACGCCGAAACCGATTTTGTCGCCCGCAACGAGGGGTTCCAGGATTTCGTGGCGGCGGTCGCGCAAATCGCGCTGGAGGTCGGCGAGGACCTTGACGCGATCCGAGCGGCCCCGTTCCCCGGCACCGACCGGTCGGTGGCCGAGCAGCTAACGCACCTCGTGGCGACGATCGGGGAGAACATAACCCTTCGCCGAGCCCGCGTCCTCAGTTTGCCGCGCGGTGTCGTCAGCACCTATGTGCATCAGCCGCTGCGTGCAGGGCTGGGGCGCATCAGCGTGATCGTTGCGGTCGATGCGCCCGACGAGTTGGAAGGACTGGAGTTGCTCGGACGGCAGATGGGCATGCAGGTCGCCGCGAGCCGGCCGGAGTCGATCGATATCGCCGGCGTCGATCCAGCGGCACTGGAGCGCGAGAAGGCGATTTTCCGGGAACAGGCGCGCGGTTCAGGAAAGCCGGACGCCATCATCGAGAAGATGGTCGAAGGTCGCATCCGCAAGTTCTACGAGGAGGTCGTGCTGCTGGAACAGGTCTGGGTGCACGACGGAGAAAGTCGGGTGAAAGCGGTTCTGGCGAAGGCCGGCGCAAAGGTGGCCGACTTTGCCCGCTTCCAACTTGGCGAGGGCATCGACAAACCACAGGGACCCGATTTCGCCAGCGAGGTGGCAGCGACCGCGCATCTATAGGACTTGGTCTCGCCGGCCGTGCGGCCATCGTTATGTAGTTTCCTCTGCGCCCTTGTGCCGAGCTGCGCGACGGCCAGGCATGAATGCCCACCCGCGCCGCCACGCCACCCGGGGCATCGCCCTTCGCGCTGTCATTGCTGAACGATACCTCGTCCAGGGTGACGGTCGCGCCGGGCCGACGAACAGGCCGCGCCCCAGCCCGGCGCCACCACCACCGCTCCCGGTGCCACTCCCGCCCCGGGCAACGGTGTCTTCGACCGCAACGCCGGGCAGGTGAAGGGTGGCGAAGCTGCCCTCTGACCGAGCCGCGTCGCGGTTCGCCGAGTGGCGCTCTCGAATTCTACGTCGAATAATCGCTGAATGCCGCTCCGGCGTAACGTGCGCGGTAGTCGGTTTTGACGTTGACCAGCGCGACCATCCCCTCATCCACTTTGCGCTGGGCGCGTTCCAGCGCCGGGCGGATATCTTCCGGCCGTTCGACGTACTCGCCGTAGCAGCCGAGCCCCTCGGCCATCTTGTCGAACCGCGTGTAGCCAAGATCGCGGCCAGGCTTCTCGCGCTTGGGGTCCGCGGTCCAGCCGCCGTTCAGGCTGATCACCACCAGGATGGGGATCTTGTGCCGTACTGCGGTATCAAGCTCCATGGCGTTCATTCCGAACGAACCATCGCCGTGGACGACGATCACCTGCTTATCGGGCTTGGCAACCTTGGCGCCGACGCCGAACGGCAGACCCACGCCCATCGTGCCAAATGGGCCGGAGTTCAACCGATGGCCCGGTGCGAAGGTCGGCATGCTCTGGCGACCGTAATTCAGCGTCTCCTGCCCATCGACGCACAGGATGGCGTCCCGTTTGGCGAAGTTCTTGATCTCCTCCAGCAGGCGCACCGGATGGATATCGCCGTCCTCGGCGTATTTGTTGGCTCCCGCGCCACTGCGCTTGACCGCTTCACCCTCGGCCAGCTTCTGCCGCCAACCCTTATAACTGTCGGTATTGATCCTGGTGCCGATGGCGTCCAGCAATTGCTGCAGCACCATCTTGCAGTCGCCGACAATTGGGATATCGACGAAACGCGGCGCTGTCGCGATCTCGTCAGGGTCGATGTCGATGCGGGCGATGGTTGCATTCGCACCAAAGCGCGGCGGTGCCGCGTGACCGATGATGTAGTTCATCCGCGTGCCCAGGACCACGATCAGGTCGGCATCGCGGAACGCCGAGCTGCGCATCGCCAAGTATGAGCACGGATGGTCGTCCGGAACCACGCCGCGCCCCTGCGGCGTCGTATAGAATGGTATACCGATCTTATCGACCAGCGTCTGCATCTCCTCCCAAGCCTGCGACCAGATCACGCCGCTGCCGGAAACCAGGACCGGTTGCTTCGCGTTCGCCAGCGCATCAACCAGCTTCGCGATCTGATGCGGGTTGCCGAGCGGGCGGGGGTTCAGCAAGGGACGGCCCGCAAAGCTCCAATCCACCAGGGTCTCGTCGATTTTCTGGTAGAGGATGTCGCCGGGGAAATCGAGATAGACCGGTCCCGGCTTGCCCGACATCGCTTTTTGGAAACCGAAATTCACCTGCTGGGGTATGCGCTTGAGGTTGTGAATGCGGTCGGCATATTTCACACAGCCGCGCATGATCGCGACCTGATCGATCTCCTGGAACACCTGCCGGCCGAACTGGCTAATCGGCGATGAGCCACCGATCGCCACCACCGGGCAGCAATCGATCAGCGCGTTGGCGACGCCGGTCACCAGATTGGTTACGCCCGGACCGCTCGCCGCCATGCAGGCCGACGGCTTCTGCAGCAGACGGCTATAGGCTTGGGCCATGAAGGCGGCCGCCTGCTCGTGGCGGACGTCGATCATGCGGATGCCTTCTTTGATGCAGGTCGCCTCGGCCAGCAGCATCGGCCCGCCCATAATGAAGAAGAGGTGCTCCACCCCTTCCTTCTTCAGGCATTTCGCCAGGATTTCGGAGCCAGTCAGTTCCGCCATCGTCGTCTCCTGTGCTTGCCGTTCAGCCGACCACGCCGCTTTCGCGCAGCGCGCCCACATCGTCGCTGCCGAGTCCCAGCCAATCGCCCAGCACCTCGTTCGTATGTTGGCCCAGCAGCGGCGCAGGGTGCAGTGGTGCCGGCCGGCCCGAAAACCGTACCGGGAACGTCGCCATCTTGTACGCGCCCAGCTTCGGATGCTGCACCGTCTGCATGATGCCGCGCTGTTCGAATGTCGGGTCATGCAGCAGCTCGTTGGTGTCCAGCACCGCGCCGGCGGGGATACCGGCGGCGCCGATGATGCGCATTGCATCTTGCTTGCTGTGCCGGCGAGTCCATTCCGAGACCATCGCATCGACCTCGGCTTCGTGCTGGCGGCGGGCGTCGGCGGTTTCGTAGCGCAGATCGCCGATGAGCTCCTCGCGACCGATAACCCCGAGCAGGCGGCGCCAATGCTCGGGGTTGGCGCGGCTGGTATAGACATAGACGTAGTCGTTCGGCCCACCGCCCAGGCAGGGATAGATCCCCATCGGCGGATTGCGCGACATCACGCTGCCGTTGCCGGCCCTCTGCGCGGCCTTGCCAGTGTTTGTCTGCCTGGCGAAGGCACCTCGAATGTACTGGAACATCGCGTCCTGCATCGCGACCTGCAAATGCTCCCCTTCGCCGGTACGGGTGCGGCGGTAAAGCGCGCCGAGCACCGAGATCGCCATCAGCATGCCCGTACCGGTATCGCCGATGGTGGCACCGGGCTTAATGGGCGGGCCGTCCGCCTCGCCGGTAACGCTCATCGTGCCGCCGCAGGCCTGCGCGATCATGTCGAAGGCCAGGTTGTTCTCGAACGGCGAGCCGGTGCCGAAGCCTTTCACCTGGGCATAGATGATTGCCGGGTTGAGCGTGCGCACGACATCGGGGCCGAGGCCGAGCCGTTCGATTGCGCCGGGGGCGAAATTCTCAATGAACACGTCGGCATGAGCGGCGAGTTCTTTCGCCAGCGCTAATCCGCGCGGAGCTTTCAGATCGACCGTGATCGACTTCTTGTTGGCATTGTATTGCAGGAAATAATGCGCGTCGGCCCCATCGGGGTTGTTGATCTGGCGGCCGGGATCACCGTTCTTCGGATTCTCGAGCTTGACCACCTCGGCGCCGAGCCAAGCCAGCACCTCGGTGCACGAAGGTCCCGCCTCGAACTGCGTCAGATCGAGCACTCGAACGCCGGTCAGACAACTCTCCGCACCCATCGAACGTTACTCCTCCAGATCGGGTCTCCTGCCCGTCCGGAAGCTTACGTCCTGAGTTCGGCGTCGTCTATGCCTCCTGCCCAAACGCCTGCTGCTGCAGATGCTTCAGCCGCTCGTGCGCGCCGGGTGTTTTCGGATCGATCGCCAGCACTTTCTGCCAGGCGTCGTACGCGCCTTTCCAGTTCTGCTGCGACTCGAAGATGTCGGTGAGCGTGCGGTAGGCGAGGAAATCGCGGGGCTCGTGTTGCACCGCCAACGCGAGGTCCTCGATCGCACCCTTCGTGTCACCGGCTGCGTAGCGCGCCATCGCCAGTCGACGATATCCCTCTGCCAAGTCCGGCTGCAACGTGACGGCATCGTTAAAATCCTCGATGGCGTCGGCGTTGGCCCCGGCCTTCAGCTCACGCAGGCCGCGGCTCATTAGCAGAGTCACCGCCGGGGTGCCGGAGTTCAGCCACATCTCGGTGAGGTGCGCTTCCAGGAGGGCGGCCGACTCGTCGCTGGGCGCCGCTTTCAACGCGTCCAGCGCCTGGTCGATCTGGGCCTGCTTGCGGGCCGCCGGCGTGTCCGCCACGGCGGGTGCGGTCAGCAGCAGAAGGATGAGCAGGGCGTATCGCATTCGCGGTATAATGTGGCTGCGGGGGTCAGGAAGGCAAGCCGGCTGTGGCGGAATGCGCTTCGCTTTTCCGCCCTACGCGGTCGGGCCGTCACGTGCCGTCACGTAGGGCGGAAAAGCGAAGCGCATTCCGCCACCGTTCGCTAGCATGACGATGAAAGTGCTGCGCCTTCTCGACATCCAAAGTTTCAGTCCCGCGGCTCCGGTAGTCCGCCCGGCTTTGGCCCACCGGCCATCCAGTCCAGCAACTCCACCGTATGCACCACCGGCAACCCATCGCCGGCAAGCTGAGTGATACAGCCGATATTTCCCGCCGCAATCAGATCCGGTCGGATGGCTCTCAGATTGGCGAGCTTGCGCTCGCGCAGCCGGGACGCAATCTCCGGCTGCAGCAGGTTATAGGTGCCCGCAGAGCCGCAGCAGATATGCGGCTCAACCGGCTCGATCACAGTGAAGCCGGCGCGGCGCAGCAGCGCCTTCGGCTCGGCAGTGACCTGCTGGCCATGCTGCAGGCTGCAGGCGGAGTGATACGCAATCGTCAGGCCCGGTGGCCCAAGAGTTGGTGCATAACCGATACGCGTCAGGTACTCGCTGATGTCGAGCGCCAGGGCCGCCACCTTCTCTGCCCGGCTGCGCAGGGGCTCCGGTTGCGTTCGAAACAGAAAGCCGTAGTCCTTCACCATCGTGCCGCAGCCTGAGGCGTTGACGACGACCGCATCCAAACCAGCGCCTTCGATCTCGCGGCTCCAGGCTTCGATATCGGCGCGTGCGGTCGCCATCGCCCGGTCATGCTGTCCCAGATGATGGGTGAGCGCACCACAGCACCCAGCACCTTCGGCCACCACGACTTCGATACCGAGACGGGTCAGCAGCCGGATCGTTGCCGCGTTGATCTCGGGCGCCAGCACGCGCTGCGCACATCCGGTCAGCAGAGCGACTCGGCCGCGACGCTCTCCCTTAGCCGGATGCGTGCGCGCACCGGCGTCATCGCCGCGTGGCAGGCGCGCTGGCGCCAACGCGAGCATCGCCCCTAACCGTCGGCCGAGCGGATGCGTCGTCGGCATCAACCGTGCGAGCGGTCCGCCTGCTCGCGCCGCGAGCAATGCAGCGCGGAACAGCGCGGGGCTCGGCAACACGCGCCCCAAGACCGCGCGCAGCAGCCGCTCGTGCCAGGGCCGGCGATAGGTCCGCTCGATATATTCTCGCGCATGATCGACGAGGTGCATGTAATGCACGCCCGACGGGCAAGTGGTCATGCACGCCAGGCAGGACAGACAACGGTCGATGTGCCGCACCACTTCCTCGGTGGCGGGGCGGCCCGACTCCAACATGTCCTTCATCAGGTAGATACGCCCACGCGGGCTGTCGAGCTCGTCTCCGAGCAGCAGGAACGTGGGACAGGTCGCGGTGCAGAAGCCGCAATGCACGCAGGTGCGCAGCACGCGATTCGATTCGGCGGTATCCGGATCGCGAAGCTGCTCGGCGGTGAAGTTGGTTTGCATGGCGGTTTAGATCTGACCCGCCCCAGTACGGGAGCACAGCCGAAATTCACCTCTCCCGCTCTGCGGGAGAGTTCGCCGCGCGTGAGCGCGGCGGGTGAGGGTGCGGCGGCGGGCGGCACCCTCACCCGGTTCGCTTCGCGAACCGACCTTTCCCGCAGAGCGGGAGAGGTGAAGAACTGGCGCAGCGCTTTCCGCTGTCATGATGTTGTCATGATACGGCTCTACCCACCCCTCAGCCGTCGCCCGACCAGCGCGGCGGCGACTCCCAGCCAGACCAGCGCCAGACCGAATAGCAGTAGCGAGAGCCAGGGCAGCGCAGGCGCGAGCAAGAGCTGCGTGAACATCATCACCACCGCCGTCGCCATCATGACGAAGCGGAGGTCGCGCAACTGATGCTGGGGGTTCGTCTTATAGTGTTCGAAGGCGAGCAGCACGAAAGCAGCGATCAACGGCGGCATGATGGCGAAGGTCGGCATGCTCATCGCTTCATAGCCCCGCATACATCCGGCCGGGGTTGAAGATACCGCGGGGATCGAATGCTGTCTTCACGCGCCTCGATATGGCAGCGAGCGCGGGCGGCTCGGGCGGAAGCACCGCCACCGCGGCGCGCAGCGGCTCTGGCGCGCGCAGCAGCATCCAGGTACCGCCGCTGCCGCGGGCGGCCGCTTCCACCGCCTCGTGCGCGCGCGTTTCCGCGGGCCCGGCGACCCATACCAGCCCGCCGCCCCAATCCAGGAACACCGAGGCGTCGAACGCCTCGCGCAGCGCCCGCACCACGGCTGGGCCCGCGGAAGGTCGTACGGACACGCGCCAGATCGCTTGTTCGGTGGTCGCTCCCAGCGGGACCGCGTCGCGCACCGCCCGCCACAGCTTGCGCGACGCGGCGTCGTCCAGGATGTCGCAAACACCGAACGCCGTCATCTCATCGCGCAGCTTCGCGGTCCGATAGGCGACCGAGGACGCGAAATCCTCGATCCGCGCCAGCGCCACCGAGCGAATGAAGCCAACTCGCGCCGCCGCCTCCGACGGCAGCCAAGCGGCTGCGGAGACGCCGTACGGCGAGCCCAGCGCAGCCGCCAACGCCGCGATGCCGGCCTCAACCTCCGGCCCATGGATCGCGACCGTCCCCACCGCTTCCGGCGCTGGCAGAACCTTCAGCGTAACCTCGGTGATCACCGCCAGCGTGCCGTGGCTGCCGGCGAGCAGTTTACAGAGATCGAGACCAGTCACGTTCTTCAGCACGCGGCCACCGGACCGGATGATCTCGCCCGTGCCATTCACCGCCCGCACGCCCAGCACGTGGTCGCGCATCGCGCCCCAGGCGATACGCCGCGGGCCGGAGAGGTTGGCGGCGACCACCCCGCCCAAAGTCTGCGGCGCCGTGGCACCGAACAGGGCCGATAAGTCCGGCGGTTCGGCAATCAGGTGCTGGCCGCGTTCGGCAACGGCTGCCTCGATCTCGGGCAACGGCGTGCCCGCGCGCGCGCTTATCACCAGCTCGGTCGGCGAATAGAGGGTGATGCCGCGATGGTTGCGCACGGAAAGATTGCGCGCCGCCTGCACCGGCCGCAGCATTGCGGCCTTCGTGCCGTTACCCTGCACCAGCAGCGGCTCGTCGGCCGCAGATGCTTCGGCGACCGCGGCAGCGATGGCGTCCTCTTCGACAGGCGCAGCCGATCCCGCCATGGTGTCGGAGAACGCCAACAGCACCTCACGCAACGAGTGGGAACACCTTGTGCGGGTTGAGCAGCCAATCAGGGTCGAACGCCGACTTGATGCGCCGCTGCTGCTCTAGCTCGACGGTGGTGAACTGAACCGGCATCAGCTCGCGCTTTTCCACACCGACGCCATGTTCACCGGTCAGGCAGCCGCCGACCTCGACGCAAAGCTTCAGGACATCGGCGCCAAAGGCCTCGGCCCGACGAAAACTCTCCGCATCGTTGGCATCGAACATGATCAGCGGATGCAGGTTGCCGTCGCCGGCGTGGAAGATGTTCGCGACCTGCAACCCGTAGGCGACCGACATCTCCCCGATGCGCCGCAGCACGTCGGGCAGCCGGCTCGTCGGGATGACGCCGTCCATACAGAGGTAGTCCGGGCTGATCCGCCCGATCGCGCCGAACGCCCCCTTGCGGCCCTTCCAGATCGCCAGCGACTCCTCCGGTGATTGCGACACTTTCAGACTGATCGGATCGTGCCGCTCGCAGATCGCGCTAAGACGATCCAGCAGCGCGTCCTGCTCGGCCGTGCTGCCCTCCACCTCGATGATCAGCATCGCCTCGGCGTCCAGCGGGTAGCCGGCATGGGCGAAGGCCTCGCAGGCGTGGATCGCCGGACGGTCCATGAACTCCAGCGCGACCGGGATGATGCCGGACGAAATGATTGCATCGACGCAGGCACCGGCTACTTCGTTCGAGCGGAACGCCGCCAGCATGGCGCGCGCGCCCTCCGGTCCGCGCAGGATGCGGACGGTCACCTCGGTCACAACCGCGAGCTGCCCTTCGCTTCCGGTCAGCAGGCCGAGCCAGTCGTATCCGGCCGCGTCCAGATGCTTGCCGCCGATCCGCAGCACCTCGCCCTCGACGGTGACGACCATCAGCCCGAGCAGGTTGTTGGCGGTTACGCCGTATTTCAGGCAATGCGCGCCGCCGGAGTTCATCCCCACATTGCCGCCGATCATGCAGGCGAGCTGGCTTGATGGGTCCGGCGCATAGAAGAAGCCGCGCTCCGCCACGGCCTGGGTGATGCCGAGATTGGTCACGCCCGCCTGCACCACGGCGTAGCGATCGTCATAGTTGATCTCGAGAATGCGGTTCATCCGCATCAGCCCGACCACGACCGCGTCGGCCAGCGGCAGCGCGCCACCGGATAGCGAGGTGCCGGCACCCCGCGGCACGACCCGCACCCCCTCGGCGTGGCACAGGCGCAGCACCGCAGCCACTTGCTCCGTGCTGGAGGGCAGCGCCACCGCCAACGGTGGCTGGCGATAGGCGGTCAGCGCGTCGGTCTCGTACGGCTTCAGCAGGAGCGGCTCGGCGATCACCGCATCGTCGGGCAGCACCGCGCGAAGCCCGGCGACGATCGCCTCCCGCCGGGCGAGTACTTCGGGTTTCGGGTCTGGCAGGCGGAGCATTGGGATCCTCCCCGGACGGGAGGAAAATGGCCCCGCGGGCGGGACCGGGCAAGCGCGAGCCGGGTCAGCCCTGGCGGGCCTTCATCCGCGGGTTCTTCTTGTTGATCACATAGACACGCCCGCGGCGGCGCACGACGCGACAGTTCTTGTCGCGCGCCTTGGCCGTTCTCAGGCTGTTGCGGACTCTCATGGCATGAAGCATCCCGGGTGAGGGCGGAAAAGAGCCGCGGTGGATAGGGGAGCGTGTCTGCCCTGTCAATCCGCCAGGAAGGCAATGGATAGGAGCTACCGAGCCGGGCGCGATAGCCGCGCGACAGATAGTGCTGCGTCTGGCCCGAAACCCTATATGCTTGGCCGACGGGAGGTTGGCATGGCTGGCACCGTTGAGGTTCTCATCCCGGTTGACGCTGAGGCCGCAGCGGCGCTGACCGATGTGCGAAAGCGCGAGGCTGTCGGCCGCATCGTCAGCCGGATCCTCCGGCCCCATCCGGATCATGATCCCCTCCTCGAGGCCATGGAGCGGCTCAGCGCTGATGCACAGGCGAAAGGCTTGACGCGCGAGACTCTCGAGGCGGAACTCGCTGCCCATACGGCCGAGCGGACCCGCTGATCGTTTTCGACGCCTCGACGCTCGTCAGCGCCGCTATGGATACTAACGGCATTCCGCACCGAGCGTTGCGCAAGGCCCGCGTCGCCGATACACTGGCGATGTCGCAACCAGTGTTTGACGAAGTTTGCGATGTGCTGCACCGGCCCCGGCTGGCACGCTTCGTTGACGCCCGCCTGCGGGCGGATCTGTTGGATCAGCTCGTCTCAGGAACTCTTTGGTTTGCCGCGGCGATCGTAGTGACCGACTGTCGGGATCCAACGGACAACAAGTATCTGGAGCTGGCCCTCGCAGCCCGGGCGAACCTGATCGTGTCCAGCGACCAAGATCTGCTGGCCCTGCACCCTTGGCTCGGCATCCCGATCCTGCGTCCGGCAGACTATCTTGCGTGGGAAGGGTTTCCGGACCGGTAATGCTTTCGACGGGGTCGCCAAGTCCGAAATCGGCTAACATCGCGTCAGGTGGCCCTCGGCATGATGCGCAGCTTCCAGGGTGGCCGGATCAGAGGAGAGGGTTTGAGGATCGCCCTATGCCGCGTCACGACAGCGCCCAACTGAACATCCGCTCGGCGTTTGCGCGCGCTCGAGCGCATCACATCGCCCGCCGCACGGGCATGACGGCGACCGAAGTGGTCGAGGACGCTCTTCGCGGGTATGTGCCAGCGGCTGGGCCAAAACAGGTGGGCGCGTTAGTGAGGCGCGGGCCGGTGCTTGTCCGACCTGCGTCCGGCGGGAAGCGCGTAACTCTGGCGGAAGCCAACGAGGCACTCTATGCCGAGCGCGACCGCGACAGTTGATGGCCGCGGCCGCTCTGCTCGACAGCAACGTCGTCATCGCGGCCCTCGCGGAGGCGTGTGAGCATCACGCTGCGTCGCTCGCGCTCGTCCGCAGAGAGCGATGCCGCGACCTATGAAGCCTGGGCAGCACTCGATAACTTGCGCGCCATCCCCGAACCACGGAGCACCGCGATGGACCGCGACCTCGTCATCGCCCTAGCGAAAGCCGCCGGGCTTGAGAAAGCCCTAACCGACTACCTGGACGACGTCGCCGCTGCGGCAGCCCAAGCGCTGGAGACCGCCGGCGCTATCCGCATCCCGACCGACCCGGCCGCCGAGCCCTGGCCGCCCATGCGCCCCGGCGCCAGCCAATGAACGACCTGCACTGGCTCTCCATCACTGAAGCGGCAGAAGCATTCTCCGCTCGCCGCCTGTCGCCGGTGGAGCTGCTCACTGCACTGCTTTCGCGCATCGGGCGGCTCGATTCCCGGCTGCGGGCCTTCATCCGCCTGGACGCAGACGCCGCCATGGATGGTGCCCGCGCGGCCGAACGCGAGATCGCCGCCGGACGCGTCCGCGGGAAGCTGCACGGTATTCCGGTGGGTCTGAAAGACATCATCGACGCGGTTGGGCTGCCGACGACCTGCCACTCGAGAATTCTGCTCGACAACATCGCCCGCGCAGACGCCACAGTGACCGCGAAGCTGCGCGAGGCCGGCGCGGTGATCCTGGGTAAGCTCGCCACCCACGAATTCGCCATCGGCGGTCCGAGCTTCGACCTCCCGTTCCCGCCGGCGCGCAACCCGTGGAACCCCGATCACCACCCGGGCGGATCGTCGTCCGGTGCGGGTGCGGGGGTTGCGGCTGGTTTGTTCCCGGCGGCGATCGGCTCCGACACCGGTGGTTCAGTGCGCAATCCGGCGAGCTGCTGCGGCATCGTCGGGTTGAAGCCAACCTACGGCCTGGTCTCGCGCCGTGGTGTCTTCCCGCTGTCCTACACGCTCGACCATGTCGGCCCGCTCGCCCGCACGGTCGCCGACATCGCCCTGCTGCTCGACGCAATCGCCGGCCACGATCCCGCCGACCCCGGCAGCGCCACGACCGGCGCACACGACTTCGGCCGCGATCTAGATCGCGGCGTGCGTGACCTGCGCATTGGTTTCGTCCGTCATTTCCACGAAACCGACATGCCGACCCAGCCGGAAACGACCGCCGCAATCGAAGACGCAGCCCGCGTGCTCGAATCCGAGGGCGGACTGGTCCGCCCGGTCACTCTGCCCTCACTCAACGAATTCGCCGCGGTCAACCGGGTGATCCTGGCCAGCGAGGCATGGTCGGTGCACGCCCCCTGGCTGCGAGCGCGACCCGGCGATTACGGCCAGCTCGCACGCCGGCGGTTGATGCCCGGCGCCTTCATCGGCGCCGGCGATTATGTCGGAGCGCAGCGACGGCGGGCGCAGATGATCGCCGCTGTGGAGGACGCGTTCCGCGACGTCGATGTTCTGCTTTGCGCCAGCTCCATGGATCCGGCAAGCCGCATCGAGGACTCAGCCGAGACCGCACACACCTATCCGCGCCAGGCGCGCACGCCGTTCAACGTCACCGGCCATCCGGCGCTGGCGATGATGGCGGGGCTGTCGGACACAGGACTACCCCTGTCCGTGCGGTTCGCCGGCCGCTACTTCCAGGACGCAACGGTGCTGCGCGTTGCCGCCGCGTACGAGCGTGCCACCGAGTGGTACAAGCCTCACCCGCCGATCGGCTGAGCCATGCACCCAGCGCTTCCCGGCCCCACCTCGCGCATCTGGTTCTCGGAACGGCTGCGTCTTCACTATGTCGATTGGGGCAATCCCGATGCGCCGCCGCTGTTGCTGCTGCACGGCGGACGCGACCACTGCCGAAACTGGGACTGGGTCGCGGCTGCGCTGCGCGACACGTGGCATGTCATCGCCCCCGACCTGCGCGGCCACGGCGACAGCGCCTGGTCGCTCTCCGGTCACTATACGATGGCCAACTACATCTACGACCTTGCGCAGCTCATCCATCAACAGCGCCTTGCGCCGGTCTCGATCATCGCGCATTCGCTCGGGAGCAACATCGCGTTGCGTTACAGCGGCATCTATCCTGAAACCGTGCGCCGACTGGTGGCGATCGAAGGACTCGGCCCCGGCCCACGCTCCGCGGCGGAGCGCGACACGCAGCCAATCGCCGCGCGGATGCGCGACTGGATTGATGAGCAACGCGCGATGGCGGGTCGCCTGCCGCGCCGATACGCCTCGATCGAGGACGCACTGAAGCGCATGCAGGAAGCGAACCGGCGACTGACCGCAGAACAGGCGCGGCACCTGACGCACCACGCGGTGAACCAGAACGAGGATGGCACCTATAGCTGGAAATTCGACCCGTATGTCCGCATCTGGCCGCCCTACGACATGACCCGCGAGGAGATCGCCTCCTTGTGGTCGCGCATCCCCTGGCCGACCCTGCTGGTCTGGGGGAAGGAAAGCTGGGCGAGTGATCCGGCCGCGGACGGACGGGCGGACTACTTTCAGAATGTCAAAGTGCTCGCCGTCGACGGCGCCGGGCGCTGGGTGCATCACGATCGGCTGGAGTTGTTCCTGCGCGAGGTCTCAGCGTTCCTGGCCGACTGATTGCGCGCGACTTCCGAGCGCCTTGCGTGGTATCGCTTCGCGGCACCGTAAGGAAAATTCACCGCAGAGGCGCAGAGCCCGCACAGGAATTGGTTACCGGCGACACTTCCTCTGCGCCTCTGCGGTATGACTTCATCGGAGCAAGCACCTTGCTTGGTTAAGAGGGGCGTGGCTCCCCACACCTTCAGTACCGACCGTGGGAGATCGAGGACGCGCTCGGCGAGATAACTCAGGACAAGCTCCGGGCTGACCGGAGCGATGCGCGGGATCAGGCTCTCGCGGAAATAGCGCTCGACGTGGAATTCCTCGGCATAGCCCATGCCGCCATGCGTCATGACGGCCTGCTCGGCGGCTCGGAACCCGGCCTCCGCGGCCAGGTACTTCGCGGCGTTGGCGTCGGCCCCGCAGTCCCGGCCGCTATCATACGCCCAGGCTGCCTTCAGCATCATCAAGTCGGCAGCTTCCAGTTCCGCCCAATTGCGGGCAAGCGGATGCTGGATTGCCTGGTTCTGTCCGATCGGGCGCCCGAACACCACGCGTTCGCGCGCATAACGAGCGGCCCGGGCAAGAGCGGCGCGGCCGATGCCGATCGCTTCCGCGGCAATCAGGATGCGCTCCGGGTTCAGCCCATGCAGCAGGGCGCGGAAGCCCTCCCCCTCCTCGCCGATGCGGTCTTCGACCGGGATCGGATAATCCTGAAGGAACACCATGTTCGAATCCACAGCATGGCGGCCCATCTTGCGGATCAGCCTGATCTCCGCATGCGCGCGGTCCAGCACCGTGTAGAACAGCGTCAACCCCTGCGTGCGCCGCTTCACCTGATCGAGCGGCGTAGTACGGGCGAGCAGCAGCATCCTGCTCGCGACCTGGGCAGTGGAGGTCCAGATCTTGGTACCGTTGACGATGTAAAGATCACCGCGACGCTCGGCCCGCGTGCTGATCTCAGCGGTATTGAGCCCCGCGTTCGGCTCGGTCACCGCGAAGCACGCCTTGTCCTGCCCGGCGATCAACGGCGGCAGCATGCGGGCCTTCTGCTCGTCCGTGCCAAACACCACCACCGGATTGAGCCCGAAGATATTGATATGGATCGCCGAGGCCCCGGACATAGCGGCGCCAAATTCGGCCACCGCCTGCATCATCAAGGCGGCCTCGGTGATGCCGAGGCCGGCGCCGCCGTACTCCTCCGGCATTGCGATGCCGAGCCAACCGGCCTCCGCCATTGCGGCATAGAAGGCGTCGGGGAAGCTCGCCGTGCGCTCGCGTTCCAGCCAGTAGGCATCGTCGAAACGAGCAGCGAGGCGAAGAACCTGGGCGCGAATTTCGGTCTGTGCGGTGGTCAGGGCGAAGTCCACTAAGGTGCGCTTCCGGGGAAGAAGGAAAGGCTTACCACAACGGAGGCGGTGGTCTCTGAGGCACGGGCGCGGGCTGACCGAGAGTGGAGCGTATGTGGCGGTACCTTCGGCGCGTCTCCGGAGCGCGCGACCACGCCGCGGTCCTCGTCTTCCGGGGAGATGGCATCGAAGCGGGTACGGGGATGAAGTTCGGGCGGGCGGAGGCGCGACATGTGGAGGGCTCCCTCCTTATCGGTTTCAAGTGCATCGAACATGCGCACACCGGCGATCACGATTCTCGCTTGCTGGTCGCCGAGTTCGACGACCGACCGACCGATGGAGGCGGTCCCAACGTCTATGCCGAGGTTGTGCGTGACATCCCTCCTGGCATCAATGCATTGCGGTAGCCGCGTTATTACGCCGGGAGTGAGTTGAATTCTATTCCGGCTGCGATGCAACCCGCAGGACAACTCCATCCGGCCGCGCAATCTCGACGATCGTCTCCAACCGGACCAGCCGCGCCTGGTGATCCTCCAGCCGCTTCGCCAGCGCCCTGACCCCATCGGTCAACGTGCTGACCCGCTCGCCGAGCGCGGCCAGGCGCGTCAGTCGATCGAACCAGTCCGTCACGCCCCCTTGTCCATCCGGGCCATGGTCGCGGTCAGTTCGCAATTGCGCGGTCCAGATCGGCCTCCATCCGATCGATGATCGCGTCGACTTGGTGCAAAGCCGCCGCTTCGTCGGGCTGGACGGACAGGCCGAGGGCGCGGTCGCGCAGATAGGCGCTGACCGAAAGCCCGGCGGCGGCCGCCTGCCGGGCGATCCGCTCGGCCTCGGGCGCGCTGACCAGCGCGGTTAGGCGGGTGTCGCGAATGATCTCGGCGGGAAGGACTGCGACGGTCATGTGCTGCATCACTTAGCTTAGGAGGCAAAGATACACATGAGCTTGCGCATGTGCAAGGAGGAATCGGGCAGGAAGCAACCAAGGCGTGTGACACCAACTGTTACGCAACGACGTAGGATATCAGCCCTAGCTAATAAATCGTCTCCTTTAGCCGCTGCGGATACGCTTTGTCGTACTCCGCCCCGCCCACCCTTCCACGCGTGATGTCCGCCAGGATCGTGCCTGAGCTCGGCAGCGCCGAGCGTGGGAGATGCTTCTCCGGGTTCCACAGGTCGGACCGCACCAGCGCTTTCGGGCACTGGAAATAGACGCTCTCCACCCGCACCACGATCACCGAGCGCGGCAGCCTGCCCTGCGCCGGGAAGCGCGCCAACAGCTCCGGCGCGACCGAGATCGACGCCCGCCCGTTCACCCGCAGCGTCTCGCCGACACCAGGGATCAGGAACAGCAGCGCAATGCGCGGGTCGTGGATCAGGTTGCGCAAACTATCGACGCGGTTGTTGCCTCGCCGGTCCGGGATCAGCAGCGTCTTCTCGTCCACAACCTCGACGAAGCCGGGTGGGTCGCCGCGCGGGGTCACGTCGAGCCCGCCGGGTCCGGCGGTGGCCATGGCCAGGAATGGCGCCGCGTCGATGAAGGCGCGATAGTGCTTATGGATATGGTCAAGCTCCTTCATCACCGCCGGCTCCGATGGCGTGCCGTAGAGCGCCTCCAGCGTTGCTTCGTCGGTGATCAGGTGGTCGGGCTCGAAGCCGTCCATTGCATTCTCCCGGTGGCATGATCCCGGTCTCCATCGTCACCGGGTTCCTTGGCAGCGGCAAGACGACACTGATCCGGCGGCTGCTCCACGAGCCAGCGTTCGCACGCACCGCGGTCATCGTCAACGAATGGGGCGAGATCGGACTCGACCACGAGCTGATCGCCAGCAGCGACGAGACGCTCGTGGCGTTGACCACCGGCTGCCTCTGCTGCCGACTGCGCAGCGATCTTGTGGCAACGCTTCTTGACCTCGATCGGCGTCAGCGTACCGGCGAGATCCCATGCTACGATCGCGTGCTGATCGAGACATCGGGCCTCGCGGATCCCGCGCCAATTCTGCAGGCGCTGATGGCCGACCGCGATGCGGCGGAAGGGCACGCGATCGACACCGTGCTGACGCTGGTGGACGCACAGCACGGCGCGGCAACGCTGGAGCGGCATGCGGAGGCACGACGCCAAGCGGCGTTGGCGGACCGGCTCTTGCTGAGCAAGACCGACATTGCCGGAAGGCCCGAGACGCTGCTGGCACAGCTCGCGGCGTTGAATCCGGAAGCTGCTGTGCTCGAAGCGGTGAAGGGCGAGATAGACCCGCGGACGCTCTTTTCCGGCAGCGATCCGTGGGCGCGCGCGGCGCGGCTGGCGAGCCCGCCAAGTCCCACTGCCAATCCGTTCTCCGCTGGCCGCCATGGCGGCGGCATCGAAACGATCACGCTGGAGCGCGAGCGCCCGATCTCGGCGCTGGCGCTGGCGATGTGGCTGGGCGCGCTGGCCGAGCACTGCGGAGGTCGACTGCTCAGGCTGAAGGGGTTCGTCGAAGTGGATGAGCGGCCCGGCGCGCCGGCAATCGTCCATGCGGTGCAGCATGTCGTCTCGCCTCCGGAGTGGCTGCCTCGATGGCCCTCGGCAGAGAGGTGGACGCGCATTGTGATGATCTGCGAGCGCGTCCCGAGGCACTTCCCCGCTCGGCTACTTAGCGCGATCGAGGAAGAAGTGCGCGCTACGACGGCGAATGACGCAAGACGTTCCGCACAGGGTTAACGCCTAATCGGTTGGGGAAAGGCTCACACGGAACCACCGGCCTCAATCAAAGAAACCCTTGTCCTCCTCAGTCAGGTAAGCCGCGGCCTTGTCCGCGTCGATCTCCACCCCCATCCCCGGCCGGTCCCAGACCTCGATCATGCCGTCCTTGACGATCGGGTTTGGCAGGCCGGTGACGATGTCGTACCACCACTCCGGCCGGCCGACCGGATATTCGAACGCAATGTAGTTCTGTGGCAGCGCCGCGCAGACCTGCACAAGCGCCGCGAGCCCCAGCAGCCCATCGCCGGTACCGTGCGGCGCCATCAGGATGCCGTGCAAATCGGCGTATTCCGCGATCCATTTCAGCTCGGCGATACCGCCGACATCACACGGATCGGGACCGACGACGTTCACCGCCTTGCCCTCGATCAGCGCCTTGAAGTTCTGCCGCAGGTAGATCTGCTCGCCGGTGTGGATCGGCGTGGATGTACTGCGGGTCAGTTCCTGATAGACGTCGGCATTGACGAAGGGCGTGTAGTCGCCGGTCAGCAGGTCCTCGAGCCACAGGACATTCAGCGGCTCCAGTGCGCGCGCCAATCTGATCGCGTCTGGCAGCGTCCATCCGGGGCCGCAGTCCAGCGCCAAGCCGATGGCATCGCCGGTCACGTCCTTCATCGCCTCGACGCAGGCGATGACATGGTTCAACCCTTTCTCGGTCAGCAGCCCGCGATCGGTCCAGCCATGCCACGGGTTCTCGTGCGCTTCGCCATAGAAGAAGCCCGGCTCGCGCTTCATCGCCGAGTGAAAGCCGATCCCCTGCTTGATGATGGTGAAGCCTTCGGGCCGCGCCTTCATCTTGCGCATCGCCTCGGCGTAATCATCCGGCGACTGGCCACTCATCGGAAAGCGGATGGCGCCGTTATAGACTCGCACGCGGTCGCGGACCTTGCCGCCGAGCAGCTTGTACACCGGCACCCCGGCTGCCTTCCCGGCGATATCCCACAATGCCATCTCGATCGCGCTGACCGCGCTGCCCCATGGCTTGAATGCGCCACGCTGGCGGATGCGGAGCATCACCCGTTCCACGTTCGTCGGATCCTGCCCAATCAGCGGGTCGCGGAAACCCAGTGTGTGTGGCTTCAGATACGGCTTGAAGGATTCCACCTCACCATAGCCGCTGATGCCCTCGTCAGTGACGATGCGGACGACCGGGTTCTGCCCGATGACCGCGCATTTCAGATCGGTGATGCGCATGCGGTCCCGATAGGGCGGGGGTTGAACCCGGTCAAGGCGCCGCGCAGACTGGTGGCGGACAAAGCCGGCACAGGAGGAGACGCAGCATGACGGTACTTCGCAATCCCGCCCGCGAGAAGCTGGAGACCGGCGGACTCGCGCTTGGATTCTCGGTGCGCATGCTGCGCACGGTGGAGGTCGCGCCCGCCGCCAAGGCCGCCGGTTTCGACTGGCTGTGGCTCGATTGCGAGCACGGTACTCTGTCGCTGGAAGCGGCGGCGCAGATCGCGGTGGCAGCGCTGGAATGCGGCATCGCACCGATCGTGCGCGTGCCGAACGGCGAGTATTCGCTGGCCACGCGCATCCTGGATAACGGCGCGCTCGGCATCGTCATCCCGCACGTGGACACGGCGAACGAGGCCCGCGAGGTGGTGCAGAAGCTGAAATATCCGCCGGTCGGCCACCGCTCGATCGGTGGCATCGGGCCGCACTACGCGCTGCGCTCGCTGAAGGTGGGCGACGCCGCGGCAGCGATGAATGCTGCCAACCTGACCATCGTGATGCTGGAGACGCCGACCGCGATCGAGAATGTCGAGGCGATCGCCGCGGTGCCAGGAATCGACGTGCTGCTGATCGGCTCGAACGACCTGTGCGCCGAAATGGGCATTCCCGGCGAGTTTACTCACGATCGCCTCGCCGACGCGTATCGCCGCATGATCGAAGCCTGCCGGCGGCACAAGAAACACCCGGGCATGGCCGGGATTTATACTGAGAATATCATGCAACGATATATCGAGATGGGCGCTCGCTTCGTCCTGGGCGGCGGCGACGCTGCCATCCTGATGGCCGGCGCCACCGCCCGCGCGGCGAATCTTCGGAAGATGGTGCCTGTGTGAGCCACACCGGACGGCCTGCAGTCGGAAGCGGAAACGGCCGCCGGCCGCGACCGCTGTCCACTTCTCCGCGAGGGGGCTTAGGGCCCGTCAGGAATCAACTGCGCGATCTGAGCGATTGCCCGGGTGAATGGTGTAATTCCATTCGCCGTGGAACTCGGCGCGCGTCATGTTGATCGCATCCATCTGCTGGTCGGACACGGCGATCGCCTTCGGATAGGTTCGTTCGTCGAGTTCGCAACGGACGATGAGGCCTTTATCGGTTGTGGTGGCGCTGATCAGATTGACGATGACGCGATAGCTGACCAGCGGTGTGGCACGCCAGTTCTGGCTGATGAAGGCGAACAGGCGGTGTTCGATCTTGTTCCACTTGCTGGTGCCGGGCGACAGGTGGTGAACCTTGATGTCGATGCCAATCTCGGTGGCGAGACGGTGAAGTTCGCGTTTCCATAGACGCACACGCGAGCCGTTGCTGCCGCCCCCATCCGCGGTGATCGTCAGGTGCTTGGCGTCAGGATAGCGCACCCGCCCGACCTCGTACCACCAGCGGCGGATCGTCTGCACCGCGAACTCGGCCGTGTCATTGTCCACCCCGACACAGACCCAGCCGGCATTGGCGGCGAGGTCATAGACGCCATACGGTACCGCACGCCCCAGTTCCTTGATCACGAAGTCATGCACGCGAACCTCTTCGGGGGTTCCCTTCGGCCGCCATTCCCGCCCGGCGTTCTTGAAGTCGCCAACCAATTCCTTCTTCTTGGTGTCCACCGAGATCACCGGCTGATGGGCTGCCAACGCTTCGCTCACGCTCTGACCGATTTGCTGGAACTGCGCGTCCCGGTCCGGATGGTCGCCGCCTTCTCTGGTCTTGCTGTTGGCTTGCAGGCTGAAATTCTGCTGTGCCAGCAACTCGCCAACCACCGTATGGCTGACCACATGGCCCTGAGCCCGCAGGTCCGCCGCCAAGCGCCGCAGGCTCTTGCAGGTCCAGCGTAGCGCCGACATCGGATCGCCTCGCTCGGTCGGCTCGACCAACGCCAGTAGCGCCGGCAAGAGCCCCGGGTCGGTCACCACCCGCGGCTTGCGACCGCCGCCGGGCCGTCGAACCCGACCGGGATCGAGCTTAACGTCCTCGGTCAAATCGCGCTGGCCGCGTCCGATCGTGCTCGGCGCGATGCCGGTGATGCGCGACACCGCAGCGACCCCGCCATACCCGGCACTACTCGCCTCGGTTGCCGCAAATAGCCGTCGTCCCCGTTCATCCAGATACGGCGACAACGCCGCGAAACGTTCGCTTATGCTGTCCGAATTGACCATCCACACAACATATGGTGGATAGTCGACGCGGAGAATCCCCAACCGTTACCCGATTCGCCTATTGTCTGACGGGCCCTTAGCTCTGCCGCCGTCTCATTTCGCTGTATGCCGGATATCGGATCATGTGGTGAGATAACTTCGAGAGAAACCAGAGGGGGACGCCGTGCAGCAGTTTGTACCCAATCACGCCGGGATGCTTCCGGGTTTGATCGGGCCAGTACCCCGTGTCGCTCAGACTGTGGCGTATCACCTGTAGAGCCAACTGACACCAGTCATCCTTGATCCACCGCTCGGGTGGCACCCACTCAGGCCGGAGCTCATGGCTGGGGCCGCCGTCCCGTAGGGGCGCGCGCCACTAGCTGGAGCAGTGCCGAAGCAGGACGGCGGGGCTGGCGAGGGCCGGTCCCGTGGTGCTGTGTGGGTCCGTGGTGCCGCAGCTGGCGCGGCCCCCTCCCCCATCGATTCGTTTCGCGGCTCGATCCTCCCGCAAGGGGAGGCGGCAGGCGCTACGGGCCAGGGGGGAAAGATGGGCGGGCCGGTTAGGGGAATGGGACCGAAGTCGGCTCTGGCGGCGGGATCGCCGGAGAGCTGGCTTAGCTTGCGGCTGAAGCGGCTGAACATGAGAGTGGCGAGACTGCCGCCGTACTCGATGACAGCGCAGTGCAGTTCGTCCCACGTCGCACAATTCATCTGCCCAGGTGCGATGCCGAGATCGAGGCAAATATCGACGAGGACGGCGCCGATCGGGCGGCGGCGGTCCTCGGCGGCGATTTGCTCTCCCGACAAGGTGGCGCAATAGGCTGAGATCGTTGGGTTATTTTCCGGTCGTCCGGATCGGCACACAAGTCAGCCTACAAGGCGGATCGGAGTTGCCCGCCGCGCTCGACCACCTCGCTTCATGCTTATATCAACATGATGCTTCCCTTGCGGGTGTTCCTCGGCGGACGCCGTCGCCGGTTGACGGTTCCAGAATGGCAGTATATTGTGGTGTCGGTTGGCTCTGATCGCCAGATCTAGTGGTGGGGTGCAACACGCACGAAGCGCACCAAGAGCCAAGGTCGCAAACAAGCGACCACTGACCCCATGAACACAAGGCATTGAAACAACCGTGCCGCAAGCATTAAACAAGGGGCGAGGCGCACGCCGCCGGTAGCCGCCCCCTCGCGATGGGCGCATCGCGGGACACTGCAACCGCCCGCATCATTTGCCAGCGGGCTTTGCAGGAGAAGTGCGCCCATGCGCCCGCCATCCGACGACGACAAGGACGACAAGGACATCTTCGAGGGCCGTCTCGGCATCTCGATCAACGAAACCTGCACCGCACTCGGCCTGCGGCGGGACAAGGTCTACGAACTCATCGCGAAGGGCGAGCCTGACGGTCTGACCGCCTCGCAGATCGGGCGGCGGACCGTCGTGCACGTCGCCAGCATCAAGCGGTTGCTGGCCCGGACGGTTCTCAAGTTGAAGCCGCGCGTCCGCCGCGTCCGGCATGGAGCCGTGACCCACCTCGCACCCGCCCCATTGCAGCGGACGACCGTCAAATCGCTGAAGCCGCGCGTCCGCCGCGTGCCGCGCGACCTGCTCGAAGGGGCGACATAAAGAGGAAGGGCGCCGGTGGACCAGACCGGCGCCCTGAAAGCCAATGCCACTCGATGGTATCGCCGATCATAACACGACCACCAAAGCCTGGACACCGGACGCGGGGTGCGTCGCCGCCGGCGACCGGCTGCTGATCGATGCCGTCCGCGCCTATGCCGCCGCCGGGCTCTCCGACCCCGAGATCGAGGATCGGGTTCTTGCCGCCTTCGGGTGGACGGTGGTCATCGAGCCGCCCGAGGGCCGCGACCCCGATCCCGAACTTCCGTTCGCCGAGAACTTTCCGAAGCTGGTGCGCGCCATGGGGCGCAAGCCATGACGGACGATCCAGAGCAATTGCGCCAGATCAGGGAAGCCGAGGCGCGGCGGCTGGCGGCGGTGGCGGAGCGTCAAGCCGAGGACCGCTTCCGCGCGGCTGAACGTGACGCCCAGCAAGAACGCCAGCGCCAGGGCAACGACGAGGATCACCACGACGACGACGCCCCGATCGCTGACGCCGATTTCGAGGCCGAGATCGTCCGGCTGGCGAAGCTGCCGGCGACGAAATACGAACGCCAACGGCAGACCAGCGCCAGGATGCTGGGCCTGCCGGTCGGTCGACTTGACCGCCTCATCAGGATCGAACGCGGCGACGGTGCGGACCCCCAGGGCCAGGGCCGACCCCTCGATCTGCCACCGCCGGTGCCATGGCCCGATCCGGTCGAGGGCGCGACGCTTCTGCGTGCCCTGGCCGATTACTTTGCCGACCACCTGGTCTTATCGAAACATGCGGAACACGCGCTGGCGCTGTGGACGCTGCATTGTTATTGCTTCGATGCGTTTGCAATCACACCACGCTTGCAACTGAAATCAGCAGTTAAGGGCGCAGGTAAGAGCACGGTGTTTGACCTGCTCAAGCTGGTGACGCCGAAGGCAATCGAGGTCGAGACAGTCTCCGCCGCTTTCCTGTTCCGCGCGATCGAATTGGTCAGGCCGACTGTGTTGCTTGATGAGGCTGACCGATACCTGAAGGCCAAAGATAACGATGAACTGGTCGCGATGATCAACGCGGGTGCGAAGCAGGGTGGCACCGCTGGCCGATGCGTCGGCGAAGATCAAGAGCCGCGCGTATTCTCCTGCCACGCTCCTGTCGCCCTAGCTGGCATCGGCACATTGCCCGGCACGATCGAGGACCGCAGCATCGTCATCGCGATGAAGCGCCGGCTGCGCGACGAACCCATTCAGCCGATTGACGACACGACGCGACAGACCGCCGAACGGCTGCAACGCCAGTGCGCGAGATGGACCGTCGATCATGCGGGGGCGCTCCGGGATGCGCGCCCGGACATGGGGACGCTGATCAACCGCGCCGCCGACCGCTGGGCCCCTCTCTACGGCATTGCCGACGCTGCAGGGGGCGACTGGCCCCAGCTTGCGCGCGACACTCAGTTTGCTCTGGCCGCCGAGGATGACGACGCCGACAGCCTGGGGGAACGGCTGCTCCACGACATCCGCGAGGCATTCAACAACTGGATTGCCGAGCACTCCGGCACCTTGCAACACGAGATGACCTCGGCCGAACTCGTGAAGCGGTTGCTGGACATGGAAGGCCGACCTTGGGCGGAACTGCCGGGGCGCAATCCGCGACCGCTGACGGCCAACAAACTGGCCCGCTTGCTGCGTCCATTCGGGGTCGGGCCGTGCCAAGTCGGACCCGAACGTGAGCGGGTAAAGGGATATCGGCTGCTGGACTTCGAGGACGCGTTCACGCGTCATCTCGGGGAGGGGGGGTAATGCAACCGCTCATCCGCTCAGCCCAAGGAAATCCGCCGCTTTCCCGAAATTGCAACCGCTCAGCGCCGGAACCGGCTGAGCGGTTTGCGTCACGCGCAAACCCGCAGAAATCCGCCGACTGAGCGGATGAGCGGTTTGAACACCCCCCCAGAAGAGGAAACACGCCATGACCGAGCTGACGCCCGAACAAGGTGAGGCCCTCGCCCGCGTCCGCCGCGCGATCGACTACCTCGTCGCCGCGTGGCCGGATCAGGCCGCGCCTCTCGTCGCGACCGCCTGTGCCGCTGCGCTCGTCAACCTCATGCAAAGCCCGGGCAGACAGAACCTCGTCGACGTAATCAATCAGCAGTGGCAGGCAACGCCGTTCGAAGTGACCAGCCGCAAGGCGAACTGATGCCGGATCAGACAATGGCCGCGCGCTGGCACGTCGTCAGCGATGACCGCGACGCGATCACGCTGCACATCGCGCTCTGGAACGGACACGCGATCACCCTGACCGCCTGGAAGGACGATCGCACGGTGATGCTCTGGCGCGCGAACGACGGGCACGACTTCGCCGACGAGGGGCTCGCGAGCTTCCGCTCGTGGCTGGATCGCGCACAGGGACGGAGATGACCGCCCCCGCCGTTCACGGTGAGCGCGGAGGATTGCGGCGCAGGCTAAGCCATTCAAGGAACGCTGCCCGGTCCGCCTCAGGCAGATTACGGAACGCACCGTCCAGCCTGGACCTGCACCACCATGCCACCAGATGCCGGACGGTAGGCTGTTGCGCCCTCATGTTCCGCAGGGCCACCGTCTCGTCCGTTACTAACCGTAGCGCCTCTTGCGCTCGTCCGCGCCAGCGCGCCTGCCGCTCTTGATTGGATAATGCCATCCCGCCGATGTAAACCGCACCGTTACTAACGCAAGCCCCCCCGTTCCTGATCGCGAGGAACTCCGCGAGCGTTGACCGCGTTCCTCTCCGGTTTTCTGCCAACCAAGTTTTTCGCTCCCGGACCCGGTCGGTGCTTACCATCCCTCAGATTTGAGGCGTGAAAGGGTTCGAACAGATGGGCAAGCGGGGACCGAAGCCGCGCACTGCGGCGGAGCATATCGCGCGCGGCAGCTACCGCGCTTGTCGTCACGGACCGCGTCCGCAGGAGATCGAGCGCGGACCCTCGGCCTGGGACTTGCTCGCGCTCCCGGAGCCGCCGGTGACCGACGCGGAGCTTCCGCAGGAAGAACGCGAAGCCGCCGCGCTCGAACGGATGGGCTGGAAGCTCCCCGGCTAAGTTCAGGACCTATGTCCGGAACCTCCGTCGCCGTCGCCGCATACTGGTTGCCCGGCGGGCACAACTAGTATTGCCCGCTCCCGCCGCCGCTCGTCCGCCTCGATAGCCGTCGCCGCGACATACCGAAGCTCGTGGGGACGAGAAGCTGAACGATCTTCGAGTGGGGTGAGATCGGATCTCACCCCTTTCCATTGTTCGGTCTCCCGCTTCGCCATCGCCGCTCCGCCAGGACGCGCCAGGAGGACCGCGCCAGGACGCGCCACGGGCCGCCCGGCGCCCGGATCGACCGGGCTGACACCCGGGCGCCACCCTACCGCCCGTAGCGGCTTCCTAGGGCGCGCACGGCCCTATCTGGCCCGCGCGCAACATTCTTGCGCGCCCTGTCTCGCTGGCGCATGGTCCCGCTCGACGGACGTCACCGCTTCCCCGCCGCGCGCCTAGGGTATGCGTCGGTAACGGGATCGCCGATCCGGCCCTGCAGCCCGCCCCAGAACAGCACGAATTAGGGGCTGCCCGATCCGACAGAACGCGCCTCGACGCGCGATCGGACGGTTGCATCCTCCCCCCGCATCCCCCCTCGCACGTCCTGGCGCAGCGATCGCCCCCGGAGCCGCGACCGGCGCGGGGCGAGGCCCTGGCTCCACGGGGCTGTTGAAACGCCGGTCGCACTGAACGAGGGGAACGACATGGCCACGACCACCACGACCCGCGCTTCACCCGACGAGCTTCGCGCCCGCTTCCGCACCGCGCGCCGCGTCCCGCAGATGCTCGAAGTCCGCGATCAGGTGCGCACCGCGATCCGCCAGACCTCCGACGCGATGGACGAGGAAGGCGACAGCAGCGCGGAGCTTCAAGCGCTATTCACCCAATTGAAGGCGTTACTCGACGAGATCGACAGCCGCATCACCCGCCAAGCGACGATCGACGACCTCGACCGCCGCGCCTCCGCGAACCCGCTCGGTGGATCCGGTGACGCGACGTGGGACCGCCAGTGCGCGGAGTTCAGCCTCGTCCGCGCGATCGCCGCACAGTGTAACTTCCCCGGTGTCGACGCCGGACGCGAGCGCGAGACCTCCGCCGAACTCGCGCGTCGGAGCGGACGGAACTTCGAGGGCATCCCGATCCCGCTGAGGGCTTTGAGCCACAACGGACCGATGCGCGACGCGATGGGCCGCAGGAACGTCGAGCAACGCGTGATCTCGTCGACCACGCCAGCCGCCGGACCTGGGGGCGCGCTGATCCCGCTCGTCCTCGACCCGACGCAATACATAGATTGTTTGAGACCAGCAATGGTTGTGCGCAGCCTTGGTGCCCGCGTCCTCTCCGACCTCCGCGCGAACCTCGACCTCCCGCGTCTCTCCGGTGCCACGACTTACGGCTGGTTCGCCGAGAACACCGCGATCCCGACCTCCGACGAGACGTTCGATCGAATCTCGCTCCGCCCACGCCACGCCGGTGCAATCCTCACGGTGTCGCGGAACATGCTTCAGCAATCGGTCGGCAACGGCGCGGGGGGCGACATCGAGGCAATCGTCCGCGACGATCTCGCGCAAGTCCTCGCGCGTGCGGTCGATAGCGCCGCCATCGTCGGGCCTACGGGATCCGCGATCCAGCCGCAGGGCATCATCTACACACCGGGCGTTACCAACGTGACCGCCGCCGCGCCGACCTATGACCTCATGGTCGACATCACCACCGCGCCCGCCGAACTGAACGCGCTGATGGGCAGCCTGGGCTGGGCGGCGAGCATGAACGTGCGCGGTGCGCTGCTGAAGGTGAAGGACGCTTACAATCGCCCGTATGGTCTCGAGGTCATGGGCCAGGGCTACCCGTTCGGCTTTACCAACCTCGCGAGCGACACGACGAACGCGTATCCGCTGATCTTCGGTAACTGGAACGATCTCGTAATAGGATTTTGGTCGGAGATCGACCTGCTCGTGAACCCCTACTCCGACAGCGCGTTCAGCATGGGCAACGTGCAGCTTCGCGGCGCAATGACGCTCGATATCGCGCTCCGCCATCCGGAAAGCTTCGCGTGGTGTTCGCTCGATCTGACGGCGACGCCTCCGTGATCGAGATCGAGCATCGCGTCCTCGCGACCGCGATCCGCGCACAAGGCCGTCGCCTCGTCGGCTACGCCGCGACCTTCGGCACGCCAGCCGAGATCGACGGACGCTTCACGGAGACGATCCGATCCGGCGCGTTCAGAGACACGCTGCAGAAGCGCGAGGACGTTCTCGCACTCGTCGACCATGACGCGTCGAAGCTTCTCGGACGCACCGCGTCGGGCACGCTGCGACTAAGTGAAGACACGCGCGGCCTCGCGTTCGAGGTCAACGTCCCGCCGACGACGCTGGGGAACGATGTCCTCGCGATGGCGGAACGCGGCGACCTGGGGGGAATGAGCTTCGGCTTCCGCACCCTCGCCGATCACTGGACGGATCAGCGGACCCGCGAGCTTCGTTCGGTGCAACTCGTCGAGGTCTCCGTCGTTCACGCGTTCCCCGCGTATCCCGCGACCGTGGTGCAGGCGAGGGCGCGGATCGGTGGAGATTTCCGTCGATCTCCCGCCGCGCGCCGGCGCTGGACCGAGACGCTGTGATGCGCGACTACGTATACATAGTCGCAAATTCCGCAGTCTCCGCCTCGCAAAGCGCGGTCTCTCGCGGTGTTAGGCACCGCCCGCGCGTAGCATCGCCCGCAAGCGCGACGTGGCGCGTATATACAAGCGCCAGGCTGCCTTCAATTCTGAAGCCAGCCCCATGCTGATCGCGCTTCGTCCGCCCTCCGCCGTCTTCTCGCTGTTCCGCTCGCACATGCTGCACGCGTTCACGCACTGGATACGCGACAGTCGACCGACGAAGGACGAGATCGCGAGCGAGATCGACGCGACGATCAGCGCCATGCGTCAGATCGCGGAGGTCGCTTAGATGCCGATCCTCGATCGCCTCGCGGCCCGCTTCGGGTATGAGCGCAACACGTCCAATTCTGGACCCGTCGACGCGACCGTCATCGTGGCCCCGCCTTCGGCGGAGCCGTCGACGACCTCGACGGTCTCCCGAAATCTCGGGAGACCTCCGGAGCGCCGCGACATGTCCTCATGGGCGCCGCCGTTCGCTGGCTCGTTCATGAGCGCGCCCTACTACGGCGGACGCTCGCAAGCGGAGAACGTCGCGACGATCTGCGCGTGCGTCGACGTGATCTCGTCCGCCATCGCGACGCTTCCCGCGATCGTTTACGAGACCTTGCCGGACGGAAACCGACGCGAACGTCCGGATCATCCCATCGCGCGGTTGATCCGTCAGCCGAACCGTCTTCAGTCGTGGCCCGACCTCGTCCGCTTCTTCATGTCGCAAGTCCTGCTCTACGGGAACTCGCTCTTGACGATGGAGCATGACGGCAACGGACAGCCGATCGCGCTGAACCCGCTGCCGTGGTGGAATGCCCAGCCGATCATCGTTCCGAGTTCGCCAGAGGAAGCGATGGGTCCGCTCGCGCCGTCCGGACAACTCGCGTTCGACACGCTCCGCACCGTCGCACCGTGGGGCGGAACCGGCGTGCCGAAGCGATACTTCGCAGAAGAAGTATTCTTTCTGCGCGACCGCTCCGACACGGGCGTCCTCGGTTCGTCGCGTCTCTCGCGTGCGCCGATGCTCGTTCAGCAAGGACTAAGCGTTCAGGCGTTCGCAACGTATCTGTGGGAGAACGTCGGGACCCCGTCCCTCGCGTTGATGCACCCCGGACAACTATCGCTCGAAGCACAAACTCGCCTGCAAAACAGTTGGGAGCAAACGCACGTCGGCGCGCTGAACGCGCGGAAGATGATCGTCCTCGAAGAAGGGATGAAGCCGGAGGCGCTCTCCATACCGGCGGAGGACCTCGAGGTCCTCGAAAGCCGCAAGTTCGTCGCGGAGGAAATTGCACGCATCTTTGGCGTCCCGCCCCCATTGGTCGGGATCTGGCAGAACGCGAACTTCGCGTCCGCCGCGCAAGCCGCAAGCTCTTTCGCCACGGGCACGCTGGCGTCCTGGTGCGTCGCGATCGAGCGTGAGTTCGCCCGCGTCGTGTTCAACGACCCCGATCGCTTTCACCTCGAACTCGACCTCTCCGCGCTGGTGAAAGGCGACTACGCCACCCGCGCCCAGGTCGGGACGAACCTCGTCCGCTCCGGCATCCTGACCGCGAACGAGCTTCGCCAGGAACTCGGGTGGGACCGTCACCCGGAGGGCGACAAGCTCGTCGCCCAGGCGACCGGCGGAAGACCGCCAGGAACCGGCGACGGCGAGGGCGACACGCTGCCCGAGCCGGGGGCGAGGCCGAACGGGTCGGGCCTCGCCACCACACCCGCCGCCGGGACCGCGTGATCGCCGCCGCCAGGACGCGCTACGCGCCCTCCGCCACGCTGGCCGCACCATCCGCCGCGGCGCTGGCCTGGGGGCTGCGTAGCGGCTTCTCAGCGCCCGGACGAAGGGGGACGACCTCCGCCGCAGGACGCGCCAGGAACGCCGCCCAATCGTCCATCAACGCGACCCGCTTGGTGAACAGATCGCCGCGCCGATAAGCCGCCTCGACCGCGTTACCGATCGTGTGCGCGAGCGCGAGTTCCACGACGTGGTTTGGATAGCCGGTCGCCTCCGCCGCCCAATCGCGGAACGTCGAGCGGAACCCGTGCGCCGTCAGATCGCGCCGCCCCATCTGTTCGAGCGGGTAGGTCAGCGCCCTGTCGGTCATCGGTTGGGGCTTCGGACCCCGAAAGACGAGACGGCGTTCGGCGCGCAACAGTGCGACCGACTGCAACAGCGCGATCGCCGCTGGCGAGAGTGGCACGCGGTGTTCCTTGCGCGTCTTCATCCGCGGTCCAGGGATGGTCCAGACCGCGCGCTCGAGGTCGATCTCGTCCCAGGTCGCGCCGCGCACCTCGCCGGAACGGGCAGCGGTCAGGATCGCGAACTCCAAGGCCCGCGCGCCCATGCCGTTCTGTTCGCGGAGCTTCGCCAGGAAGGCCGGGGCCTCGCGCCAGTCGAGCGCCGCGAAGTGCTGCACGGGACGCACCTTGCGCACCGCCGGTAGGGTCAACTGAAGATGCCCGCGCCACGCCGCCGGGTTGGGACCGGAGCGCCAGCCCTGCACAATCGCGTAGGACAGAACCTTCTCGATCCGCCCGCGTATCCGCGACGCGGTCTCCGGTTTGATCTGCCAGATCGGCGTCAGGACCCGCAACACCGCCTCGGTGTCGATCGCCTCGACCGGGAGCTTGCCGATCACCGGCGCTACGTCCGCGGCGAGCGTCGCCCGCCAAGTCGCGCCGTGTTCGGCGGAGCGCCACCCCGCTTCCTGGGTGGCGATGTAGCGCTCCGCGACCTCGCCGAACGTGATCGCCTTGGCCTTCGCCTGGGCGGCTGCGCGCACGTCGAGCGGATCCGTGCGCTCCCTGACCAGCTTGCGCGCCGCGTCCGCCTTGTTGCGCGCCTCGACGAGCGAGACGTCGTCGACATGGCCGAGGCCCATGCTGCGGGCGCGCCCCTGGATCATGTAGCGGAACAGCCAGGATCGCTGCTGGGGTCCCCGGACCTGCAGGTAGAGGTTCCCCCCGTCGCAGTAGAGGCCGGGCTTGGTCAGGGTGCGGAGTTGTCGTGCGGTCAGAAACATCATCCACCATCGGGCCGGAGGAAGGTCAGCATACAAACCAGCCTACAAGCGGGACGCCGCTTCTGCCCGACATATACCGACGTAAGCCGACAATGGAAAGCCTATAAGTCTTGGTATTACTTGGGTTTGCCGACGTCAGCCGACAGCGACCGACGCCCCTACGGTAGAGATTTGCTCGAGCGTGGGCGGGCTGGCGAGGCACGGATCGCCGGCCGGATCGTGCTGCCTTGTGGCTGGTGTGGCGGCGCGCGGCTTGCGCGCGGACGGCGGGCGGCTGGGCGCAGGCTGCTGCAGGTCCTGGCTGCGGGCGGCGCGCTGGCGGAGCCTGTCTTCGAGCGCGGCGGCGCGGAGCAGGCCGCGGGCGATGCGGGCGAGGATCAGCGTGAGATCGGTGGTGGCGAAAGTTATGGTGAGGAAGGCGAAGCAGGGGAGGACGTGCGGGGCGGCGCTGTGCTGGCGCAACGTGTCGGCGAGATTCCTGCCGTAGGTGATGAGGGTGCGGAGGAGGCCGAGGACCTTGCCGATGCGAGGGGGCATGGCCCGATCGGGATCCGGTTGGAGGGCTTAGGCTGGTGCGGAGGCGGCGTCGAACAAGAACATAACAAGAACACAAAACGCGGGCGATGTCAAGGAAAGATTTCCTGGGAGGCAATTTTCAGGGGCGTGCCGGCGTGGGGTGGATCGCAGCATTTGAGGTGGCAGCGGCGGAGCCGGACCTCGGCGGCATCGGTTTGGGGACCGACACTCAGGCCACCGAGCGCGACGGAGAGAGATTGTACCCCGCAGTATGAACAACTCAGGGCACTAGTGCTCTGAGTCGCTCATATCGCCGGGTATAGGCGCTTCAGCTTGATGCGGGCATCGGCGGTGGTGAATTGCCAGTCTGCCTTGGTGTGGTTCTTGTTGCGGTCGTCCTCCCAGGCGGCGACTTCCTTGATCAGCGCCTGCTTGTTGGGGATCCGCCGATCGAGGCACTGGCGTGACAGGACGCTGAGTTCCGCTTCGGCCATATCCAGCCAACTGCCGTGCTTGGGTGTGTAATGCCATTCGAACCGCTCGACGAGACGGCGTGCCTCGGCGGCGGGGAAGGCTTCATAGAGTGACGCCGGCTTGTGCGTGCTGAGATTGTCCTGCACCAGCACGATCTTGCTCGCGTCGCGGAACTGTCGGTCCGACAACGCCTTGAGGACCTGCGCGTAATCGAGCGCGGCGTGGCGGTCGGTCACTTCGACATGCCGCCATCCCTCCAATGGGGCGAACAGCATGAACAGATTGGCGGTGCCATTGCGCTCATACTCGTAGTCGTGGCGGGCTGGCTGGCTTGGCTTTGCCGGGACTGGGACACGCGTTTCCTTGATGAGTTGCTTCGTCGTCTCGTCCAGGCAGACGACGGGTCGATCCGGATCATGTGGCCTCTGGTAGACCTCCAGGACGTCCTCCATGCTGGCTACGAAGGCGGCGTTGGCCTCCGGTGGGATGACCCATTGCTTCTGGAGGTGAGGCTTGAGAGTGTTTTTTTGAGCGTCCGCCCGATCGTGTTGTCGCTGGCGCGATCGACAATGTTCAGCTGCACGACTGCGGTTTCCAGCAGCGTTAGCGTCCACCGCTTGCGTCCTTTCGGCGGCGGAGAGCAGGCGAGCGCGATCAGCTTGGCCTCGGCGGCACCGTCGAAGATGCGCTTTCTGGCGGAGTTCGGGGAGTGCTTGCGGGTCAGGGCAGCATCGAGGCCTTCCTCAACCAACTTCTGGCGCGTGCGGGCGATGGTGTCGATGCTGGTGTCCAGTGCTTCGGCGATCTGGCCGTCGCTCCAGGCCTCGCCGGCCTCCGAGGCATCGGCTTTCAACAGGATGCGTGCCTTCAGCACCAGCCGTGCGGGACTTGTGCCTTTTTGGATCAGCGTGTTGAGGCGTTCCCGCTCGTCAGCGCTGAGCGTTACGATGTATCTCTTTACACCAGGTTGTTTCGCGATCACGACGCATCTCCGGGCTACCGGAGATATCGATTCAGAGATTGGCCGCAGAATCAACGACGCTGGGCACTAGTATTCCCCGTCACTACTGTCCGGTCAATACCCGAACAAATTCAATTGGTTATCTGCCATGACGGTAAGAGGAGCAAAATTGCGGGCAGCGGCGGCTACGCTGGCTGTCCGCGGCAGCGGATGAGTTCCGGCAGCGGCGGCACGGTCGATTGTCCGGCGACGCCAAGCCTGCTGCCGAGGTAATCCCAGAACGCCACACTCAACTTGGCGCAGGTTTTGGCCAAGCTGAGAAAGGCATCGCGACAGTCGCGCCCGAGATCGCTGCGCGTGCCGCCGCTGACCTTTCGCTTCGTCACCTGGCAGCGGATGTCGTTTTCCGAGCCGTTGGTGTGCAACGGGATGTCCGGATGATCGAGCACAGCCAACAGTTCAGCCTTGTTGGCGTGCAGCCGGGCGAGCAGCCGATCGAGGGTGGCGAACCCAGTGTGCCGGCAGAAGATGCGGTCGAAGCGGGCGCGCAACTGGCCGCGGCGACGCGTTGTCGGGTTGGTTCGATACGCCTTCAGGTCGGCGTAGAACCGCCAGATCAGCGAGCGGACGCGCCGCTGCGCGACACGTTGCGGCTCGGTGAAGGTGTCAAGCTTGTGCACCAGCCGCTCGGCATGCACCCAGCAGAGCGCGTGCCGACCAACATCGAACTGGCCGGCATCATCGCTGACGACCACTGCCTCGCGCAGAAATTCATGCGAGTGGATGCTGCCCCACAGCGCGCCCTCAGTGGCAATCTGCACCGGGTCGGGGGTCACCCTCAGCTCGGTGATGCCAAGTCGCTCGAGATGTGCCTGCCAGGCCGCCGTGTCGGCGAACTGCTTGTCCGGGTGCTCCGCCAGGCGAGCGATGACAGACCCGGACAGTGCCCGTTCACGCATGTAGCTCAACGCCGCGTCATTGATCACGTAATCGGTGTGGCCGGCGCGCAGCAGATCGAGAAAGTTCCGTCGGCTCTTGCTCCCCGTCGTGCCGAACCAGGCGAAGTTGTCGTTGCCGATCTGCGTGCACACCCCGTTGGCGCCTTTATGCCGCGCCCCGGTGTCATCCACCGTGATCCAGCTCGCCGTCTTGAGCCCGGCGCGTAGCACATCGCGCGCTTCCGCCAGGAACTCCTCCTGCCCGTCGATCAACAGTCGCACAAGCTGTCGCTTCGAGATGCCGACGCCGATCGCCTGCAGCAGCGCGAGCAAACGCGGTACCGTGACTTGTCCCTGGTGGTACTGGGCCAGCACTCAAACATCCCCTCATTTTCCGTATGACATAAAAGAATCGGGCGACCGTAGAGGCGATTCCAAAAAGAATCGTGAAGCCGCCGCAGATGATGGATCCTTGCGAAGTCGCGAAAGTAGTTCCGCGCTCCCCGCAGACCGGCAAGTCTGCCTCCCGACACCAATTCGGGAGCTACCCATGGTCATCCGGGAGCGCGTTTCGTACAAGGAATGCAGCTTACGCGACAGCAAGGACCTGCGCTTCGGCATGGGTCTGGGCATCATCCGTGTCAAATCCCCCGAGCGGCGTGACCGGCTATGGCTGATCAACGCATTCGCCGTCGTCCTGCTGACCTTGCTGGGGGCCGCCGGCGAAGCCTTGGGTTATGATCGGATGCTCAAGACCAACACCGCCAAACGCCGTGCCCATTCGTTGTTCCGCCAGGGCTGCCTGCTCTATGACCTCATCCCGACCATGCGTGACGACTGGCTGCGCCCATTGATGCAGCGCTTCTCCCAAATGCTGCACGAGCAACCTCTCTTCGCAGACGTTTTCGGACCGGTTTGATAAATGAGGGGAGTCTTGAGGGGCCAGCACGAAGCGGCGCAACTCCGGCCCGACGTGCCCCCTCACACCGGGCGGCAATGGGGCGATCACCGTCCGCCCATCCGGAGTGACCCAGCGCTCGCGCCGGTAGCGGATCACCCGCACCCGCAGCTCGAGGTCCTGCACCAGGAAGTCTTCGTAGCCCTTAAATCGCGAGCCGGCTGGAACTTCCGCCTTGAGGATCTGCTCCTCGACGTTGACCCGTGGCGTTGCCTTGCCGCGGCCGCGGCGACGGGCGCGTTTCCCGCCTGGTTTCGGCGCGGTGGCGTTCTCCATACCGCTCGGTTTGATCGGCGGCCGGCCCTTCAGGCCCTTGAGCCGCGCAACTTCGTCGCGCAGCTCCGCTATCACGCGTCTCTGCTCGGCATTCTCCTCCAGCAGCTTCACTACCAGCTGCTTCAGCTCGGCCGGTGGCAGACCATCGATGTCGGGCGGGACGACCACAGTGAGCCTGAATCGTACCGCCCCGCGTCGGGGCAAGAAAAAAATCAGCCCCCGCCCGGAATTTTGCCCCTCTTACCCATGACGTACTCGGAACCGTCGGCTTCCTGGAAAACCGCAGATTCTATCGAGACTTTTTCGAATGCTGTCACCGAAAGAACCTGCATCAATGTGTAGAGTGAGGCGTCCAGCTTCAGCCGCTTCCGGACGATGGCGACCAGCACGTAGACCGATACGGCGATCCAGATCTGTGTCTTCACCGCGTTCTCGGAGGTCCCATAGAACTGCTTGATATCCATTTGAAGAAAAGCTCCACCTGCCAGCGGCTTTTATATAGGTCGCAAATCGTCAGTGCCGGTAAAGCCGTCTGGTTGGTCAGGAACACCAGAGGCTTTCCAGTCTCGGGATCCCTGAAGCGGACTCGCCGGAGATGCTCCGGATAGTCCTGACTCGTGTAGTGCCCATCCAGCGCGATCGTCTGATCGGCGATCACGCCGGTGATGCGCTCGGTGACGGCCGAATACACCCGATGAGCATTGAGGTTGGATTTGGCACGAGTTACGAAAAACGCCCCGGCCTGGTGCAGCCGATACAGGCGGGCGAAATCGACGTACCCGCGGTCCATGACATAGATGGCGCCGGCCTCGGGCACGAGCATGTCGAGCGCATGCACGTCGTGCATCTTTCCGTTGGAAATATGGATGAAACTCGGGATGTTGCCGTGCAAATCCAGCAGTGTGTGCATCTTTACGGCGGCCTTGGTTGACCGGAAATGCGCCCATGGGAACAACGACAGGCACAAATCGATGGTGGTCGAGTCCAACGCGTAAACCGTATTGTCCAGGTCCTTCAACAGGCTCTCGCCCACACAAAGCCGTCTCGCCTGCGCGATCAGCCGTTGCGCGAATTCGGCATAAATCCGCCAGTCACGGGCTTCGTTGGCGTCTGCCAGGGTCGACCGCCGGACCGGTCCGCGAAACCCCATATGATAGAGCTTCGCAGGCTGAGCCGACAGGCATGTCTCAATGTGGTAGTGGGTCAGTTTGTGACCCACTACCCTCAATGTCCCGTAGGCTTTCCCGGTACGTCAGCTGTGCGAACGCCATGGCCCGGTACTGCTCGACACAAGGAAATGTTCGCACGTCGTAGTCGCCATCGTACCGCGCGACGATCCGCGTGAACGTGCTCCGAGGCAGGCAATCCATCAGCTGCGAGAATAGCGTCTTTCCGGCGTTCATCGGCGGGCCCCCTCCCCGGAAAAGCCTCGGGGAAACCGCCGCCAGCTTCAAATCGACACCACCCAAAATCGCCGAAAAGCTGTTATAGATCAGATGCTTCCGGGCGCTCCGTTCACGGTGAACCGGACAGTAGTGATTCCCCGTCACGCTTCGCACGCTGGCGCATCGTGGCAGCCTGATGATCCGGGCATGTTTCTGCCGCCGTCGGATTGTGAAACGGCCCGCTCGATTTCCGGAAGACCCGGCAAGCGGTCAGCTTGGGCGGTTGGAATCATGCTGCCAACTGATGGAGATGGTTGGATTCTCGCAATGATTACGTCATCAACTCATTGATGGACAACAACTCCTTGATATGCAACAAAGAGTTGGGACGCCGACTGGGGCGAAAACTGGGGCGAAGTTGTCTTAGCGAAACGGATTTCCTACTGCGAGAAGCGCGGCGGCATCTTCATCTACCGCCGCGACATACCGACCCGCTGGCGTAGCGTCCTCGGTCAAAGCCGGTGGAAGATCAGCCTGAAGGCCGGTAGCGAAGTGGAAGCCGGCTGGAAGGCGCGCGCATTGGCGGTCGAACACGACACCATCCTGGAGCGCCTGGAACGCGAAGGGCCGGCGGCACATTTTCAGGCGGAACTTGCCGCACTTGATGAAGCCCGCGAGTTGGCGACGCGCCAAGCGGTCCGAGAATCCTTCCTGTTGGCGAAGATGGCGAAGCCCACACCCGGAGTCGACGCGGTCCGTGGTGACGTTGCTGCCGCCTATGCCGACGACCGGGAACGCATTCGACGGCGCATGGTGCGTGCTGCCGCGGCACGCGTGGCGAGCCTCCCGGTAGAGGACCAAGGCCGGCTTGCCGATCTTGGTGGGGTGCCCGCGGCGGTAGCTGACCTGGAGAAACGTCAGGGTCACATTCGCCTGCATGAAGCTGTCCGCGAGATGGCGCCAATGGACGCCCCTTTGCCACCCGACATGCCGGTTGATGAGCGGGTCCGCGAGTTTGGGCTACGGGAGCACGCGAGCCTGTCCTACCAGGAAGATACCGCGGCCGTAGAAAGGCTCCGGGAGGCCCTGGAGCCGGTCGGGATCACAGTTCCCACGGGGCTGCGCCGACATCGCCCGGCAGGTCGTCCAAGGCGCCCCACGGGCCGGCTATCAACGAGGTTTTCGACAAGTGGCTTGCATCGCAAGGCCAGCGTGATGAGACCTCCCGCAATTGGAAGACCTACAAGCGTCGCCTGATCGACGTTATCGGCGACAAGCCCGTCCGCTCCGTCACCAAGGCCGACATACGGGACTACGTCGAGACCGTTGCCCAGCTTCCCGATGCTGCGACGCTGCCACCTTCGGCACGCGCCGGGACCGTGCAATCGTTGCTCGACTGGGCAGAGAGTGAGACCGACCCGAAGCTGGTCTCTGCCGCTACTGTCGGCAAGCACCTCGACTTCGCTCGCGCCTTCTTCCGCTGGTGCGCCCGGCAGGACTACTGCGAGTCGAACCCGGCCCAGGACATACAGGCACCACGCGACACACGCGGCGACGACGACCGCGAGCGCCCCCCCTTCACGTGGATGCAGCTACAGCAGCTTGTCGGTGCCGCCCGCGAACACTGGGGGATCGATGACCCGAAGACGTTCATCGTCCTCACCGGCATCTATACCGGCGCTCGGCTGGAGGAAATCTGCCAACTCGCACCGGGCAACCTGGAGAAGCACGGCGCCATCTACGCCATCCGGATCGATGCAAAGGACGGGCGCCAATTGAAGAACGACGCCAGCCGGCGCGTGTTCCCGCTGCCGCAAGCATTGGTTGACACTGGCCTGATCGACTACGTGACGAAGGCCAGCGGCGAGACCATCTTCGGGCTGACCCGCGTAATGGGGCGCTACGGGCGGAGCGTGTCGCCCTTCTTCCGCCGACTGCGGGAGGGCGTCGGCATTACCGATTCGAGGTTGTGCTTCCACTGCCTCCGGCATTCCTATGCAGACCTCCTTCGGGCGAAGAAGGTCCCCGATGATGCCAGCGCCCAACTTATGGGGCACGTCGGCAACCGGGTCCGGGCCGGCTATGGCGCCGGCTATGACCTGGAGACCTTGCACGGCTGGGTGAACCTGCTAGAGGCCCTGTAGTCCGCCCATCGTCCTCTAGCGCGGCCACAGACCCCGTCTTTCGACCTTCGCGTAAGCTGTGATCCGAGCACGCCGTCGTGCTAGGGGCACCTCTCGACTTCGTAATTGCTTGGCGGTAGTGTAGAGAGAAAATGGGAGAGCGTACTATGGCGACATTTTACGTCTATTGGAACACTGTTCGTAGGAAACTCGCGAGTCCAGAGTTCCGGAGGAATTTCGGCTCAGGAGGCTAGGCGGAAGGCCTCCATTTTATTGGTGTCCTGTCGTTCGATGACGAATTTCGCGAAGGTGTTGCTCGGGGTGGCATTCAAGAGAAATTCCGGCAGGCTCTGGCGCAGGGCATTGGCCACGACCAGCTCCGAGGGCGGGATGCCGGGCCGAATGGTTCGCAGCCAGGAGCCGAAGGAATTCCAGACGGCCTGAGGGAAGGCGACGGCCAGATACTGAAGCAGTCCCTGGCAGACGACACCCGCCTGGATGAAGACGTGGTAGGCGTGGAGCTTGCGTTTGACGGCGTTGCGGTATTCCAGCGACTCACGATGGAGATGTTGATTGCCACTGCGGCGGCGCAGCGGCTTCATGTCGGACATCCAGAAATGGTAGGTAAACGAACCGATCAGCCGCACCGCCTGCTTGAACGTGTGCTCGATCTTGAAGCGCAGACCGTACAGGCGAATGATCTCGATAGCCTCCAAAGAGGTGTCGGTGCACATCAGGAGGCACGAGCCTCTTACTGGATGAATCACCGCCACGAAGCGCACGAGTTCGACCGGCCGGGCGCCACAGCAGGTCGCGGACCCGATACTGGATGGTCACCTGGTGCTCGCCGTAGACGGGACTTTCGGCCTGTTGGAAGCCCTTGGGGTCTTCCAGCAGGGATCTGAGCTTGACCTTGCTGCCATAGACTCTGGGCCGGCCTCTCTTCCGCGGGCCACGCTGCTGGTGGGCGGTGTAGGCGACGGCGTTGGACTTCACCCGCGTGACCAGGTGGTTGTTCTCCTCGAGCAGGCCGGTGACGATCTTGCGCGCGGCATAGTAGGCGTCGGCGACGAAGTAGAAGGGTTCTGCGATGGCGACGATCCCGAGGAGCGCAAGCATCTTGTCGAGCAGGGTGCGGCGATCGCGATTGGACCACACCAACCCTTCGTGGATTCGCATGGCGAGCGGCACGGCGAAGACGCTGGCTGCGGCCTGAACGAGCACGCTCACAGCCTGGAGGGAATGTCCCATGATGAATTCGGGCTTGGTGTTCGACTCGGACTGCTGATGCAGGAGTTTGACCGCCGGCATCTTGCGCCCGCGCTTTGGGATCTTGATGCCGTCGCCGACCACGATACACCTTCCGTTGATGCGCAGCGGCTGCGGGAATAGCCGCAGCACCACCTGGGTCCACAGCGCCGCGAGCCGATCGAGCTTCACGGCGGGGCTGTGAAAGTGATCGACGAGCTTGTTGTAGAAGCGTGCCTCGAGCTTCAGCGCCCGCACGAGGCTGGTTACGCCCAGCAGTTCCGTCCGCACCGTGAAGCCTGCCACGGCGGTGGCGAACCACAGGAAGGTGCGCAGACGCGAGAACGCCGGACGCAGCAGCCAAATCGCATTCCACCAGGGCATCCACAGCGGCATCGGGCCCTCTCAATTCTGTTGCCAGCATAGTATAGCACTGGTATGCTAAACCTATGACAAACAAACGCCTGGCAGTGATCAGAAAGCGCATTGGAAGCATCAAGGCGCAGCTGGCCGGCATTGAAGACATGCGGCCCGGATCGCTCACCCGCCAGTACAAGGATCCAGAGAACCGGAGGGGACCCTACTACCAGCTCAGCTACACGCGGCAGATGAGGAGCCGGACCGAATATGTTCCGCGCGACTATCTGCCCGAGGTGCGGCGTGAGATCCGCAACTATAAGCGCTTCAAGGCGCTCACCGCCCAGTGGATCGCCTTGAGCATCGAGCAGAGCCGCTTGATGATGAAGCGAGCCTTGCGACGGCAATGACCCGCGGTGCTATCCTCATCCGATGGGCAAGCGACGCGCAAAACACCCCTTCGAGAACAACCCGTTCACTGACGCCTTCCTCGAATGGATGGGCTCGTCCGAGGGGGAACGCTCGGTCTACGCGCTCGATCTGGTCTTCGCCGCACTGGATAATGCCGACGTCGACCCCAAACGGCGCAAGATCGTCTGGGACGACGGGAAACGGCTGTCGATCGAGCAGTCGGCAGAACGCATCCATGCCGAGCATCCGGACGTGCCGCGCGACTTGATCGAAACTCACGTGCTCGGGTGGCTCGAGGGCTTTGCGCCGGAATCCTACTCCGAACGCCAGCTCGAGGAGCTCGACCGGCTCACTGAGCAGTGGCTTGACGACTACGAGCGAAAGTCACAGGCCGCCAGGAAGTAACCCAGAACTCGGCACTCTCGAGGTAGGAAAGCACAAATTCATCGAGCCTCTTGCGGGGCATGCAACAACGGGCGCGGAATGCATGAAGGCAGGATCGGGGCCAGACGAGGAATTATTGACGACTGGATACCTGCGGACAGTTATCGACAGGCTCGGACCCTTGCTGCCAGTTCGCCCGCCGCAATGGCCGGCGCGGCAGTCACGGATTGCGGTCTTTGCCACCCTGAAGTTTCAGGCTGAGACCTACCAGTCTGCCCACAAGGCAGAGCGGCGTGCACCTCCATCGTGAGATCCGACATGGATCGCCGTGCTGGCCGCAGTTAGAACAGATCAGCAAGCTTAGACGCTGTTTGTAGCTTGGCGAAGGAGGTATACTTTGGCCCCATCATGATCACGCCGGGAATATCGGCGAGCGGGATTGGGCCAATGGGCTTCGCTTTCTCTGAAAAGATCAGTTTATACTTACCGCTATTGCCGTAAGGCTCGATATGATCAACCGGTGCATAGTGCGTAATTGCGTGAATGGGAGCCACTTGGTAAGCGGCTATATACTTGATCTTGCCCAGCATCCCGCCAGAAATGCGGATAGCATACCAGCAGTCCTCACCAAGAAAGGTCTCGTCAAAACCCGCCTTCCTTGCAGGAACGATGACAGTATCGATCGCGTTTGTCGACTTCGTTGATCCTGGGCCGGGGGCTGTCGCTTTGGGTGTGGCGACCGCCTTGCCAACTTCGAACACCCGAAGGCCGACCAGCGGAAGAATTTGGAGCATCTCTTTGAGGAAACGTTGCGTGTCAGCCTTCTCCGCTTCACTGAGTATTGGCTCTTGCGAGCCTACGTCATTATCTAATTTACATTGATTAGCTTGTTTCGCCTGCCGGATCAAAGCGTGCTCAATCCAGGTAGAGTGCGCTCGGTTAAGGCCGCCGCCGCTAGTAGAGATGAAAACAATCCCCCAATCCCAGAAGTCTTTATTCTTATCATGCGAGTCGATACGCTGGCCAACGGCATGTGATTGTCCAATGTATATATTCGGCAGGCTGGTCTTGCGCGCATCGTCGGCAACATCAGCCCCAGTGTCATCGCCAGCACCGACCAGGATGTAGATTCCAGTTCCTGCCAACTCGGAACGGGTCTTCTTTACCTCCGGCCATTTTTGTCGCGGAAAAACGATCCCCCTGCCAGTCCAATTCATTAAATCGGGCTCGTCAGCGGAAACTGTGGGTGCTTCGGGGGTATACCGAGGGCTAGTTTTATCACTCAGCCGGCCGGCTGGTGGATTTGTGGACAACACAAGCGCGTTGCCCACAACCCCACAGCCGCCACATCGGCAGAAGCGGAGATATCATCCGCCACCACGGCAGGCATCTTTACGCCTCATCGCGGCTGATCTCAGGGTCTGTCAGGAAGCGGAACAACTTGCGGCAGGTCGTGTCGAAGGAGCGCTGCGCGGTGTCGGACTGACCATGGGAGAGCAGCGGCCCGCCATCGTCGCCGATGAGGGTGAGGACGACCTGCTTGATTGGCCGCCTCCGGAGGTCGCTGTCCATCTGCAATCGGCTGATGACCTCACCGCCGAGAGCCCAGACGTTGTCGCGGTGTCGGCGCAAGGTTTGGCGTGATAGCTGCAAGGCCAGCAGGTCGCGCAGGAACGGCTTGAAGCATTCCACCATCCGCCGGCCAGGCGGAATATCGCGCGCCTCATACGCCCAGCTGCGAGGCCACTGATCGAGGTCCGGACAACAGGTCTGCAAGGGATCGGCAGCAGCCCGTTGCGCCGGTACGCTGTCACGTCTGCCGGCAACTCCTTTGGGTCCCGCTGCCATGCGGCTGATCTCCCTGCTGAACCACTACCAGCACTTTCCTGGGTTCGTTTACGAGAAGGCGCGACATTGCGCCGAAAGCCGAACCATCGAGATCAGCGTGCGGCCCCGCCGCGGCTCGAGACCGGTGTGCTCGGGCTGTCGCAAGCCGGCGCCGGCCTATGATCACCTGAGCCTGCGCCGGTTCGAATTCGTGCCCCTCTGGGGCTGCATGGTGGTGTTCCTCTATTGCATGCGACGGGTCGATTGCCGGGCCTGCGGCGTGCGGGTCGAAGCGGTCCCCTGGGGTGTCGGCAAGCACCAGCTGACCAAGGCCTACATGCTGTTCCTGGCGCACTGGGCGAGGAAGCTGTCCTGGCAGGAGACCGCCGGGTCGTTTCGCAGCACCTGGGACAAGGTCTGCCAGTCGGTCGAGTATGTCGTGCAGTGGGGGATCGAGCACCGGCAACTGGGGCCGATCGTGGCGATCGGCGTCGATGAGATCCAGTATGCCAGGGGACACAAATACCTGACGCTGGTCTATCAGATCGAGCAGCAGTGCACGCGCCTGCTATGGATCGGTCGCGAACGGACGGTGGAGAGCTTCGAGCAGTTCTTCACCCTGATCGGCGAACCATTGGCTGGGCAGATCGAGTTTGTGTGCTCGGACATGTGGCAGCCTTATCTGAAGGTGATTCGTGAGCGGTGCAGCCAGGCCATCCACATCCTCGATCGCTTCCATATTGTCGCCAAGATGAATGCCGCGCTGGACCAGGTGCGTGCCGCCGAGGCTCGCCGGCTGGCCCGGGACGGCTATGAGCCAGTCTTGAAGAAGACCCGCTGGTGTGTGCTCAAGCGCAAGGCCAACCTGACCGAGCATCAACGCTTCCGCCTGCGCGATCTGCTGCGCTACAACCTGCGGACCGTACGGGCCTATCTGCTGAAGGAGGACTTCCAGCAGTTCTGGGACTATGCTTCGCCGAGTTGGGCCGGCAAGTTCCTGGATGAATGGTGCGGTCAGGTCATGCGCTCCCGCATCGAGCCGATGAAGAAGATCGCCAGGACGCTACGCTCGCACCGCGCGCTGATCCTGAACTACTTCCGCGCCAGGAAGCAGCTCTCCAGCGGTGTGGTCGAGGGTCTGAACAACAAGGCCAAACTGACCATGCGAAAATCCTACGGGTTCCGTACCTTCCACGTCACCGAAATCGCCTTGTATCATGCACTTGGTAAGCTGCCGGAACCCAACGTCGCCCACAGATTCTTCTGACGAGGCTTAAATCGATGATCCGGACGCCCTCCGGATCACCATCCGGCACAAATATGCGGATCGTGAACGGGTCTGGCATGGCGGTAATGTGTCCTCCCGGCTCTTGGCGCATGTCTAACCGTTATGCTGCGCCCTGTCACGCGCGAACGGTGTTGGGTGAAAGAGGTAGCTCGGCGCCCGATGGAACGCTGCACACCTGCCAGCAGATCGGCGCGTCGGAAGCCTGCCGAACGTGACCGTTGACAAGGCACGCTCGATCCTCTCGGCGGATGCTAAAGCTGGGCACGCCGTCGCTCAATAACGAGTAGCAGCAACAACTCGGTCCCGCAGCCACGTCGGCTGCGGGGCCTTTTCTTTGGAGACCGTTTATGGAAAGTCCAGGGTCTTCAGGAAATCGAGTGGGTGGTTTTGAGGGATCATAGCGGCGGAAGCATGATGGAGACTGGCTTTTTGGAGTTTGGTGCTGCCTCGGATTCCGGCATGATGAGGCATGGCACGATCGGACAAGCGACGGCGGCGGCTGTCGGATGGGTATTCGTTCGCGGGGTTTCGTGCGCAAGCGACGGTACGCGGTGTATTCGGTGATCGGGATGTACGGATCGTCAGGCTCGATCGGCGCTCAAAAAAACCGTTTGCGGTTGCTGCGGGCGGGTCCAGTCGGGCTGGTACGACCGGCGGAAGCGGTGGGTCCGGGATCTTCCGAGCGCCGGCTTTCGCATCGTTCTGGAGCTCGAGATGCGGCGTGTGGCGTGCGGTATTTGCGACAGCGTGAAGCTAGAACGGCTGGATTTCCTGTCAGACAACCCGCACTTCACCAAGCGCTTTGCGTTCTACGTCGGCCGTCGCTGCAGGCAGGCTTCGATGCGCGACGTGGCCAAGGAGCTGAAGCTCGACTGGGACACGGTCAAGACGCTAGAGATGCAGTACATGCGCGCCCAGATCGAGCGTGCCGGCGCACCGACACCCGAGGTGATAGGCATTGATGAGATCTCGATCCGCAAGGGCCATACCTATCGCATCGTGGTCAGCGACTTGGTTCGCAAGCGGCCGATCTGGTTCGGCGGAGACGACCGCTCAGAGGCCAGCATGGCTCAGTTCTACGCCTGGCTAGGACCCAAGAAGACCAGCAAGATCAGGCTCATCGTGATGGACATGTGGAAGCCGTTCGGCAACGTGGCGCGGGAGACGGCGCCGCAGGCGGCGATCCTATTCGACAAGTTCCATATCATGCGCCACCTCGGCGAGGCGCTCGACGGGGTACGCAAGGCCGAATATGCCCGCCTGCGAGGCAGCGACCGGCGCTTCATCAAGGGGCAGAAGTACACCCTGCTGTCACACCGCGACAATCTCACGCTCGGCGGCAAACGCTCGCTCGCGTTACTGTTGGCCGCCAATAAGCGCCTCAACACCGCCTATCTGCTGAAGGAAGCGTTCGGCCAGCTCTGGGACTACCGGCGGGAGGGCTGGGCGCGGCGCTTCTTCGACAACTGGCGGGCCAGCCTCAAATGGCAGCGGCTCAAGCCATACGAGCGTTTCGCCGACATGATCGATCGCCACTGGCACGGCATCACCGCCTACTGCCAGCCGCAGAACAAAGTCTCACTCGGCTTCGTCGAAGGCCTCAACAACAAGGTCCGGGTCTGCCAGCGACGAGCCTACGGATTGAAGGACGAGGAATATCTCCGCCTCAAAGTCCTCTCCATCATGCTTCCGCCGCTATGATCCCCCAAAACCGCCCACTCGATTTCCTGAAGACCCAAAGTCCAATTTACCTCTTGACCTTCAGCATACCAGCTAAGCGGGCTTTGTGAATCATGTATGAGACGAACGCTGCGCATGCTCCGATCATGAATAGCGCATCCGCTTCGTCAACATTGGCCTGCGGATCGTCTAAGAGTGGATGGCGGACTCCCTTCTCGTCGCTTGTATAGCCGTAAATCGATCCAAACCCATTTTTCAAGGCTCCATGTATGCCCGTCGTTTTTTCGAGTTTGGCCAAAGCGTCGTTTAGCTTACCCGAAGGCGCCAGCGTTCGGGCCACTGAATTCGACAGAATGAATGCTCTCTCGCACGCTTGATGCATAATCTCCGGCCGTGAGGTGAGAGCCTGCGGAGTGAAGACGGCTTCGAGCGCCGCGAAATTCGGTCGTAGCAACATCAGCGAACGCGCGCTGAAGCGTTTCTAGCTCGGCCTCAGAGCCTATAGGGACGATCGTTCTCCCTTCCAAAACACTGTATGCAGCGTGCCCGGCTCTTAAAGCCCAATCGATCTGCTCAGGAAAATTATAGGGGCAATTCCTTTCGCGAAGGACAAACTGCAAAAATCCGAGAACCTGAACGTAATCCCCTTTGGAGAAGGTAGTCTTTAGCCGTTTTGTGATCTTCTCAGCATCATTTACAAAATCATCCGCCATTAGCTTGTCGTGAATGACGTGATAATTATAAAGTATACTTTGCCATCTCGGTTTTAGGTAAGGCCTTACACGCACATGCGCTCCAGAAGCTGTATCCTCCTGCAGGCTTTCATAGACAACCAGCCAGAGGCACGAGCGTAGCTGTTGAGACAATTCTTTGGTCCGAAGCTGAGTTGGTAACGGTTCCACTCCTTCCGCTTGCTCAAAAGTCAGCCAACGGCGATCTGCGTAGGGATCATCGATCATTAGAACACCAGATTGCAGGTTGATGTCGTGAGGCGTGAAATCATGCTGTGGCTGACGTTGTAGCTGCTTCGCGGCAGTGAACCCATCTGCGCCTGGCTCTGCTGGCCTGACGAGCCTTGAAGCGTCTCGGCTATCTCGTCCGGCGCGGCGGGGCGGAGCTGGTCGGGATCGTCGGGCATGGCGGGCACGGTAGCTTGATGACGAGAACGCGACAAGAACGAGACGCCCACCAGCCTGACCAAAATGGGGCGTCGATTGGGGCGAAGCCGTCAAAATCTTTACAATATTTGCAAGCAACTTCAATCACTTAGGTAAAATGGAGGTAAGAGGAGCAAAATTGCGGGCAGCGGCGGCTACGCTGGCTGTCCGCGGCAGCGGATGAGTTCCGGCAGCGGCGGCACGGTCGATTGTCCGGCGACGCCAAGCCTGCTGCCGAGGTAATCCCAGAACGCCACACCCAACTTGGCGCAGGTTTTGGCCAAGCTGAGAAAGGCATCGCGACAGTCGCGCCCGAGATCGCTGCGCGTGCCGCCGCTGACCTTTCGCTTCGTCACCTGGCAGCGGATGTCGTTTTCCGAGCCGTTGGTGTGCAACGGGATGTCCGGATGATCGAGCACAGCCAACAGTTCAGCCTTGTTGGCGTGCAGCCGGGCGAGCAGCCGATCGAGGGTGGCGAACCCAGTGTGCCGGCGGAAGATGCGGTCGAAGCGGGCGCGCAACTGGCCGCGGCGACGCGTTGTCGGGTTGGTTCGATACGCCTTCAGGTCGGCGTAGAACCGCCAGATCAGCGAGCGGACGCGCCGCTGCGCGACACGTTGCGGCTCGGTGAAGGTGTCAAGCTTGTGCACCAGCCGCTCGGCATGCACCCAGCTTGCGTCAGGAAAGTCCTGGAAAGGAGGACGGATGTAGCCTGAAACCTTTCGGTGCGGTCCAGAGGGTTCAACTCCCTCCCGGTAAAGGCGCAGCCCGCCGGCCGGAAGCGAGCCTTGCACGGGTGACGGCGACGCCGCTCGTGAAGCGTAGGCAGCAGGTACCGAAGCCCGGGGTTGAGCCCCGACATCATGTTCGTGCTGGAGCCTTCGGCGTGTTGGGTCCGGGGGCAGCATCGACAGGACTGCAAATGGCGAGGTCCTGCCGATCCGGCCGGGGTCTGAGAGCCGGGCAGAGGTACGGGAGGGAACGCCAGGAAACCTGAGAGATCCCGTGCGTGCCCATGTGCAAACTGCCGGAGAGGGGCATACCGGCTGACCAAAGAGCCCAGGTCCGGAGGCGGCCCCCTGCCGCGCCGGGAGCGCTTCGGCGAACACGAAGACGGGGGAGCATGTGGAGCCCGGAACCGAATCCATAAGGGACCGGGAATGCACGCGCAGGAAGTCGTAGCGCCTTCATAGGACCTGTGAAGTCGGGGAACCGGGACTCACCGGGACCCGATGGAGGGAAGGGAGGCGCCACGGAGAGAGAACCGTTGGCCGGAAACACGGGAGGGGACACTGAACCCCGCAAACCTGTCCACACAAGGACGACGGATAGCCGACTTGGCGAGGCGGCGGCGCGAGGTAGCGTTCATCGCTACACGGCCGCTGGCGAAACTCTCTCGTGAAGAACCGGATGCGGGAAACCTGCTCGTCCGGGTCTGTGAGGGGTGGGGGTGGTAACATCCCCACCTACTCGGCAGAGCGCGTGCCGACCAACATCGAACTGGCCGGCATCATCGCTGACGACCACTGCCTCGCGCAGAAATTCATGCGAGTGGATGCTGCCCCACAGCGCGCCCTCAGTGGCAATCTGCACCGGGTCGGGGGTCACCCTCAGCTCGGTGATGCCAAGTCGCTCGAGATGTGCCTGCCAGGCCGCCGTGTCGGCGAACTGCTTGTCCGGGTGCTCCGCCAGGCGAGCGATGACAGACCCGGACAGTGCCCGTTCACGCATGTAGCTCAACGCCGCGTCATTGATCACGTAATCGGTGTGGCCGGCGCGCAGCAGATCGAGAAAGTTCCGTCGGCTCTTGCTCCCCGTCGTGCCGAACCAGGCGAAGTTGTCGTTGCCGATCTGCGTGCACACCCCGTTGGCGCCTTTATGCCGCGCCCCGGTGTCATCCACCGTGATCCAGCTCGCCGTCTTGAGCCCGGCGCGTAGCACATCGCGCGCTTCCGCCAGGAACTCCTCCTGCCCGTCGATCAACAGTCGCACAAGCTGTCGCTTCGAGATGCCGACGCCGATCGCCTGCAGCAGCGCGAGCAAACGCGGTACCGTGACTTGTCCCTGGTGGTACTGGGCCAGCACGAAGCGGCGCAACTCCGGCCCGACGTGCCCCCTCACACCGGGCGGCAATGGGGCGATCACCGTCCGCCCATCCGGAGTGACCCAGCGCTCGCGGCGATAGCGGATCACCCGCACCCGCAGCTCGAGGTCCTGCACCAGGAAGTCTTCGTAGCCCTTAAAGCGCGAGCCGGCTGGAACTTCCGCCTTGAGGATCTGCTCCTCGACGTTGACCCGTGGCGTTGCCTTGCCGCGGCCGCGGCGACGGGCGCGTTTCCCGCCTGGTTTCGGCGCGGTGGCGTTCTCCATACCGCTCGGTTTGATCGGCGGCCGGCCCTTCAGGCCCTTGAGCCGCGCAACTTCGTCGCGCAGCTCCGCTATCACGCGTCTCTGCTCGGCATTCTCCTCCAGCAGCTTCACTACCAGCTGCTTCAGCTCGGCCGGTGGCAGACCATCGATGTCGGGCGGGACGACCACAGTGAGCTTGAATTGAACCGCCCCGCGTCGGGGCAAGAAAAAAATCAGCCCCCGCCCGGAATTTTGCCCCTCTTACAAATGGAGGGGGTTGGACCCTCCTAGCGAAACGACACTCTCAGGTAAATCAATAGGTTACGCCTAGAGCCGCCGGGGGCTTTGTAGCACCGCGTTGGACCACCAGCAAGGGGTCATCGCACGCCATTCGTCCCCTTCCGCATGGACCCGGCGACGCCCATCTCTTTGCCGTGCTGACCGACAAGCCGAATATCGTCATCGCCCGATCGCCGCGCCGGATCAGGCGCAAGCCGAAGGCCGCGCCGGCTTATCGATCGCGACTATTTCACCCCGCTGGCTACGCGCCGCTCATAGCGGCAACTTGGCTGCATCCCGGCGCTCTCATGTGGTCAATGCAGCCAATCCGGCAGGAGACGTGCGCGCCAACGGAGGCCGCCAGTGGGAACCTACTCTAAGCCCGGCGATCCACGATCGAGGCGCTCGGAGCACTCGGACGGGTCTGCGGACCAAATAATCATTGAAATGCGTGCCGAAGCGAGTTTAACCTTGCTGGAAGGTTACCGAGCTGAACGATAAGGCGGAGGGGGAACTCATGACAAAACTAGCTAGCTCTCGGTTTGATCGCCTCAATAGCGCTGACTGCCTCAACACATACGACGAGGGCGACGGAATTGATCGCCAATGGCAGTTTCGAGAGCAATGGCGGAACCGGAAGCGATGTCTTCACCGGCTGGACCGTACAAAATCAGTCCGCGGGTACCGGGTCATTTTTCGTGCAAACCGGCACCACTTCGCCAGAACACGGTGCTACCGTGCAAGCTCCGCCAGAAGGCAGCTTCGCTGCCATGACGGGCCAGTTTGCTCCGGGTGCACATGTGCTGTATCAGGCGTTCACAGTTCCCGCGGTCGTCACATCGGCTGTCCTGAGTTTCGAGTATTACGTGCGGAATCAAGCGGGCGCCTACTACACCCCGGGCGTGCTCGATTATACGGTGGTCCCGAACCAGGAAGATCGGGTCGATATAATCACCAGTAGCGCGGGCGCCTTCTCGACTGCTCCCGCAGATGTCGTCAAGAATATCCTACAATCCAGCACATCCGATCCGCTGACCATTCCGTACACGACCTCAATAACCAACTTGACCTCGCTGCTGCAGGGATATGAGGGTCAGACGCTGGTCCTGCGGTTCGGCGAAGTTGACAATCAAGGAATCTATAATTTCGGTGTGGATTCGGTCGGCCTCATTGTGAATGCAGCCAGTGTTCCTGAGCCTGCTCCACTTGGATGGTTTGCCGTCGCGCTGACCGGCCTCGGCGCGCTCGCCCGGCGCCGGCGCCGCCTGTCATAACGAGGCGCAACATCCCGTTGCTCGAATTTGCCAACGTCTAGCCGCTGCCCGAGGAAGGCTTGGCACTCGCTCTCGCGCTGGGAGCGCCCATGTGGACTTAGCCCCGCCGTCGAGCCTTGCGATGCGCTGGCTGGGGGACCTGGACCCCGCGCGAACTACCGCAAACCTAGCAGGAATGCGCGCCTTTCAGAGCCCGGCGGGTTGATTGCGGGGACCTTGTCGGAGCGCTTGTGGTCCCCAGTCAAGCAGGCGAGCGGAGCGGCCACAACCGGCTGATGAGCATTAACTTGGAGACCAACGCGGCGCTGGTCGAGAACCCGGCCGGCTGATCCCCACGCGTTCTGCATGGGGGCTTGCCATTGCCCCCGCAGAAGCGTCCGCTGCGTCGTTTCCTTTCCTGAGACTCGGCGCGCCGTCACCAGGCGCGCCTTTTCGTTCGCTCCGGGCGGTGTGCGGCTAGGATCAGGTGTTGACGCGACTCGGTAGCACGGCGTTCCCTTCTCTCCGTTTCCTCCCCACACTCGGCGCGTCGGGTAACGGCGCGCTTTTTTGTTTGGTTCGCCGCGGGTGGTGTGCAGCTATGGCCGGGTGGCCGAACAGCGTCGGCCGTAGCGCCAGTGTGCGGGCGGCGCACGTGTTGACATCGCGCGGCCGCCCGCGGCCCACGCGGCTGTTGCCCCATCGCCTCCCCCGAGATGGGGGCCGCACGGGCAGGCGCGCGACGTTGCCGATCGGGGCTAACGAAACCGATGGGGCATCGGTTACGATATGTTGACTACTGCTGATCTGCGCATGCCGTCGGTCCTCGGAAACCACCAAGCGAAGCACAACTCGGAGACCAAGGCTTCAACACCCCTCACCAACCAGCACTGCACCCACCATCTCCCGACCTGCTCACCACCAACCCGCGTAATGTAGATCATGCAGTCAGACCGGCTGCCGCCCTCCGAGGATGAACCTTCCGGGGTTCCGCTGCCCGACCCGACCCCGATGAATCCGGTCGAGGAACCGCCGCCCGAGAAACCGAAGCCGCGACGCCTCGCAGAGCAGTTCGCGAAGCTGTGGGAAGGCCCGGTTGTCACCTCAGCGATGAAGGCGGCGGACGCTTATGTGGCGAAATCGCTCGCCAAGCTGAATGAATTCCTGGCGCGGCTGAACGCGAAGAAGTAGCCCGCGCCGCAGAGCCCCAAACCAAACGGCGGAGCTGGTCGAGAACCCGGTCGGCTGATCCCCACGCGTTCTGCATGGGGCTTGCCATTGCCCCCGCAGAAGCGTCCCTTCGTCGTTTCCTTTCCTGAGACTCGGCGCGCCGTCACCAGGCGCGCCTTTTCGTTCGATCCGGGCAGCAGGGGGCACACCGGCCCTCACTCCAGTGTCACCTGGGATCGATGGAAAATGCCTAGCCTGGATTTCCACGGAGCCGAGCCCGCCTAACGGTGGGCGAGTTCAAGCGATTCTAAAGACTCGCTTTTTTGCGTGATTTGTTATGCATGATGGTGCGCTGATAGCCCATTTGTACGTTGTCTTCTCCTTGCCAAAGGAAGACTGCCAGGATTTCGCCTCGCCATCGGTTGATGCAAAAATGCAGCACCATAGCCCTTCTCTGGCAGGCGCAGGGGTTGTCACGTCTTTCTCGCTTGACACTATATATGGGGTTAGACACCGTGCACAAGTGGCTATCAGAGCACCATATGACCTAACAAAGTGCCGCCGCTTCTTCGTCCGGCCGGCGACCCCACGGCAGCGCCAATACGAGGCATTGCGCGCCTATTTCTTCGAAGGCATTGGCTCTGACGCGGCGGCGCGACGGTTCGGCTACTCACCGGGCGCATTCCGGGTGCTCTGCCACGCCTTTCGTCGCGGCGAACTGCCAGACTTCTTCGCCGTCGTCCGACCGGGTCGGCGTGAGCAGCCCAGAAAGGGCCGTGCCCATGACCAGATCGTGGCGCTGCGCAAACGCAATTACTCAGTCTACGAGATCAGTCAGGCGCTTTCCGAACGGGGAATGCCACTCAGTGCGACTGCGGTACGCGAGGTCCTCGCCGCGGAAGGGTTCGCACCGCTGCCGCGGCGGCTCGACGAGGAGCGTCCGGCCGTAGCCGGGCCCAGCACCGAGGCAGTCGCCAACATCCGCAGCTTCACGCTCACGCCGCGCGAGTTCACGACACGGGTCGGGGGGCTGTTCCTGTTCATCGCCGAACTGGTGCGTTTGAACACCGACACCCTGGCGCTCGGCGCCAAACTCCCCGGCTCGCGCATGATCCCGGCCGCGCATGCTTTGCGCGCCTCGCTGGCTCTGAAGCTATGGGCCATTGAGCGGAAGAGCCATATCATGGCGCTGGTTGCCGACGAAGGCCTGGCGCTGTTCTGCGGGCTCAACGTCATGCCGAAGAGGAGCTTCCTGTCGGAGTATTCCTCACGGATCACCCCGCAGAACGTCTCGCGGTTGCTCGCTCTGTGGCACGAACGGTTGGCCGGAGAGGCGCTCTTCAGCGGGGAGTTGATCAACCTCGATTTCCACTCCGTGCCCTATTTCGGCGAACACCCGGTGGTCGAAACCCACTATCTGCCGAGGCGCAGTCGCCGTCAGCCCAGCATCCTCACGTTCCTCGCCCAGGACGCCGACAGTCAGGTGTTCTGCTACTCGAACGCCGACATTCGCAAGGGTGAGGAGGCCGAGGAAATCTTCCGTTTCATCGAGTTCTGGAAGCGTCAGCATGGCAAAGTGCCGCAGCACCTCGTATTCGATTCCAAACTCACGACTTACGAAGGGCTCGACCGGCTGGATGCCGCCGGGATCACCTTTATGACGCTGCGCCGGCGCTCCAAAGGCCTGCTGGCCGAAGTCTATGAGCTGGCAGCATCGGCGTGGCGCACCATCACGCTCAACCTGCCCAGTCGCAAATATCGCACACCCCAAGTCTTCGAGCAGAAGGTCTGCCTTCGCGAACGCACCTACCGACAACTGTTCATCAAGGATCTCGGCCACGATGAACCCACTATCCTTGTCACCAACGACAGGCATGCCAGCGCCCGCAACCTCATCACTCGCTATGCCAAGCGCATGCTGATCGAAAATGCGCTCGCCGATGCCGTACGCTTCTTCCACATCGACGCGCTCTCCTCTTCAGTCGGCTTCAAGGTTGATTTCGACATGGCGCTCCTCGTCCTCGCCAGCGCCCTCTACCGGTTGATGGCCCGACGCATGCGAGGCTACGATGATGCCCAAGCCCGCCGTATCTTCCGCGATTTGATCGACATGCCGGCAAACGTCGCCATCGCCACTGACGAGGTCACAGTGCGCTTCCACCGTCGCGCCCATCTTCCAATCGTACTCGCCTCCGGACTTATCGACCAACCCGTCCTGGTGCCATGGTGGCAAGGCCGTTCGCTCCGCCTGATCCACTAGCATGTGAAACCTGTCGTGTTAGGCGATTTCCGGTCCGTGGAAATCCAGGCTAGGTCAGGTCCGTATTTGCCCAGCAAATGACGCAAGTTCCATAGCCACGATCAAGACTGCCGTGCCATCCCTCACAGAACCCACGATGACATTTGGCACAATAGCGCCTGGTTTGTGTGCGGCGCCGGAACACGTCTTCGCATATCCAGCAATCCCCCCACTCACCTTGGTCGATACGGTCTTGGCTGCTTTGAGACGGCTTACCGGTCTCGGCTGCTTTTGCCTCTAATTCTGGCCTATCGCTCATTTCGCCTTTGCCTTGTCCTCTGTTTGCACCTTTGGTCTGCCCGTTTGCGGACGCTCGCTGTCGGCCTCGCCATCCTGGCGATAGTGTTCGCCCTCTATGCACTGTCGATGACGGGTATGGGGCCTATGGCGGCTGTTGTAAGCCAGGCATTCATTCCCGGCGCCGCCCATCTCTCTGCCGTGCTGCCCGACAAGCCCAACATCGTCTTCGCCAGGCCGCCGCGCCGGATCAGGCGCATGCCCGAAGCCCGCACCGGCGTCGATCATCGTGGACGCTGGGAAGGCGCCCCCGCCGATGTCGCCTGACGAGCACGACGCTAAGGCGCGAGCGGCCGATCGGTTGTGGCAAGCTCGGGCACCCACAAACGCGAGGAAATGACCATGCCGATCCGACTCGGTGCGGCCCTCTTGCTCGCCCTCGCCGTCCCGGCCAGCGCGGCCACGATTATCAGCAACCTTCCGGGCGAAACGGCCTGCCTACAGGGCACACCGGCGTGCCCAACTGCGCCCGGAGCCCGCCCGGGGCCAAGCTAACCGAGCTACCCCGGAAGCTCGATCGGCTCCAACAGCTCCGGCCCATTGTTCCGCGGGTTGCCCACCCGCCGATCCACCGGCCAGGCGCGCAGTGTTCCCGTTCCAGGATGGCTCAAGGTTCAACAGCGGGTTGACCGTGCGGAACGTCCGGCGGAGTGCTTCGGCGGGCAGAAACGATGCGTAACGGCCGCACATGACGGCAAGGTAGGGCGCGGACAGGCGGCGGTGAAGCCTATGTGAGCGCAGCCCAGTGGTGCCGATCTGCCCGACCCGCGGCCCCGAGAGGACCCGCCGCGAGACACGCCCCGCTGCCTCTGCGCTCTCCCCGAAGACCCCCGACCCAGACGGCGCCACCTGGGACCGGGTAGCCCCAAAACGGTCCACACCGTTGCATCGCGGGCGAGTGGGAGGCTAAGGTTTCTTACGGCCGTCGCGCGCACCTCACCAAGCGGATCGCGACGTGATGGATCGTGGCTACAAGCCGCCGCCGACCTGATCGGAGAGAACCTCATGGGAATAATAGCGTGGCTGATCCTCGGCCTTATTGCGGGTTTCATTGCGAGCAAGGTTGTCTACAAGACGGGCCAAGGCGTGATCCTCAACATCGTCCTTGGCATTGTCGGCGCCGTAGTCGGCGGCCTCCTGTTTTCTGTATTAGGCGCCAGCGGGGTCACTGGGCTCAATCTCTATAGCATAGTCGTCGCCATCATCGGCGCGATCGTGGTGCTCGTGGCCTACCACGCCATCTTCGACCGAGCCTCCTGAGTATCATTCTTCCCCAAGCTCAGGGCCTTTACTCGGTCGAGCAGCCGCCTGGCTGAACGCTGAGCCGGGCAGCTTCCTCGCAACACGGCCCGAACCCCGCGAAAATCGGACACTCCGGGCCACCTCTGTAGGCCCGCTTAACCAAGGAGGCGACTGATGAGCGAAAAAGTCGAAGGCATGGCCCGGGAGATGGACGGACGTGTGCAAGAGGCCATAGGCGAGGCGCGCGACGCGTCATGTGTCAGAAGCGCCGTCCAGGTCGCCCCGGACGGCGCCACAACGCACCTCGGAAGCGACCTGCCGGCTACCTCACGCGCACCGCTGCAAGCCGGCGCTGGCTCGTCTCCGTGTAAATGACCGTATTCTTGATATCCTTGTGTCCAAGGAAGTTCCTGAATCAGCCGCGTATCGGTCCCCTCTTCGGCAAGGAAGAGCCCGCAAGCATGTCGCAGCATGTGGGGGTGCACCTTGAAGCCGAGGCCGGCTTGCTCACCGGCACGCGCAACGATCACCTGGACAGTGTTGCGGCGAATTCCAGAACCGCTCTAGCCCATCGCGGGTCTGGCAGCGGGGCTTAATTTACGCTTCGCAACCACCAAGCCGATCAGTCCCAACGGCAGTCCGAGAATCATCGCGGTTCCCGGTTCAGGCACCGCTGTCGCCGAGAGCGACGCGTCGAAGCTGGTGCCCGCAGCGGCTGTCGATGATGGAACAGCGATGGTAACCAGCTCGGTCACGGAGAAATAGCCCTGTAGCAATTTATCCACTGTGCTGCCCCAGGCGAAAGGGCCGCTGCTCGGGAACGCGCTGTTCGTCAGCGGTATAGACTCACCAAACGGCAGATCGCTCGGATCGACGTAAGTCTGATAGCTCGACACCATTCCCTTGCCGATGGTGCCACCAATCTCAGCATCGAACGGCAGCGTGCCCAGGTTGGTCGTCAGGCCCGTTTCAGTCAGCAGTAAATTCAAGGTCACCGAACCGGCAACGATACCGGACACCTTGGCAGCGGCAACCAGCGAGCTTAGATCGACTTCATCGTCCAGACCTGCACCGATCAGCGGGTAGCCAAGACCGATTGCCGAAAGGCTGGAGAACGTGCCGAAGCTCTGGCCGGATGCCGTCTGGAACTCCACTCTGCCAGTGTGTGTGGTGTCAATGATGATGCCACTGCTCGCGCTATGATTGGAAACGACAGTCGTCTTCTTGCCTTTCACTGTGACGGTCGAGGAGGTCTGCCATGACTCCTGGGCTTGCAGTTCCAGGGTCGGCGCTAGTGGGCCAGCCAATGCAGTGCTGGACACCCAGCCCAGCGCCATGGCCGCGGCCGCCGTTCCAAATGCTTGTCTCACTGATTCGCCGTTCACATGAATGATCTCGTTACAAGCAACTAACCTCTAATTTGGCATAAATCAAGAAATATATCATTAATAATCATCATACCATGGCATGCAAGAGGTCGCATACTTCCAGTAACGCTCAACGCGCCAGTGGCCCTGATCGCCGCTTCATACCAACGAAGCCTACCCTTGCAGGTTGATAGACCCAGCCGCCCCGCCGCGACCCGCGCCATGAAGCTGTCGGCGTGGTGGACCAGCCGGCGACCATCATAGCGGAGGGCGAAGGCGAGGGTCCGCACGATCTCATCCGGGGTCGCGGGGCGGAGGTGGTCGGGTTCGTCAGGCATGGTGGCAGCGACCACCAGACCCCGTTGTGGTCAGCCCAGCGGTTGAGCTGCCGTTTCCCCGTCGTCGAGGGCTTCGCGAGCGATGGCATCCGCTTGCTGGTCGTATTCGAGCGCCAGGTCGAGCGCTACCGCTCTCGCTACTTCGTCAGTGATCCCGGTCGCGAGCTGGCGAAGGTGGGTCGCCCGACGCCGAAGGGTTTCGGAATCCGTCATCGGCGGTGGTCCCCCCGCCGTCATAGCGGAGCGCCAAGGGGTAGCGGGACCATATCAAGGATAAATCGAGGACCGCTGGCCTTCCCCAGAAACCTGCCCGATCCGCCTCGCGAGTTGCCACACGTCGGCCCTGGTTCCAATTGGGGTCATGGCGCGCGCGGCGGTCATTGCCGCTGCGTCGTTATCGTATTCCCCGTCGCTTGCACTGAAAATCTTGCCGTGGCGGTCGAGTGGATAGATTCGGTATGCTGGCATCACCAGTCCTCCGCTGCCTACAGGCGGGAGGATGACGTGCCTCTCAGCCACCGATGCCCCGATCGGCCAAACTACCGGTGATAGAAACAGCCTACATCGGTATTTACCTTTCTGCAACCATAATTTGCAAGGGACGGCGACGGCGTATAACTGCGTGTGCAGAGTGGCTCGGCACTCGCGTTGTGGTGTGCGCTCGCCGCGGCCAGCGCCTTGGGGGTTGGGCAAGAACAAGCTCGATCAAAATGGGGTGTCCACTGGGGCGAAAAGTGGGGCGACGCCTCCAAAATATTCACAGGATTTACAAGCAATTTCAATAACTTAGGCGAAATGGATAAATGGAGGGGGTTGGATTCGAACCAACGTAGGCGTGCGCCAGCGGATTTACAGTCCGCCCCCTTTAGCCTCTCGGGCACCCCTCCGCGTCGGGCCGCCGCACTAGGGCGAAAACAAGCCGCTTGTCAACGAACGAACCCACTCTCTTCGCAGGGACCCGCGACGCGGCTATACCGCCATGATGAAGCCTCCGCGCAACCATCGTCCCGGCGGGCCCGGCCGACCGCCGCCGGACCGCGGCCCACGCCGCGATTTCGGTGACCTGCCGCGGAATCAGAATCAGCCGGCGGGCGGCTCACGACACGACGCGCACGGACAGTCCCGGCCCGGTTTTGGCGGCCCACGACCGCCCGCCCAGGGCGGAGCGAACAGAGAGCGCGGCTCCGGTCAATTCGGCCCGCGGTCGCAGGAGCGAGACCAGCAAACGCAGCGTCCGTTTCAGCCGCGCCCGCAACATGAGAGCCGGCCTCGCCATGGCGGCACGCCGCCGCACGGCGAGCGCTCCGGCCCTCGTTCGCCCGAAGCTCCGCGTGGCACCGTCTGGCTCTATGGTCATCATGCGGTAGCCGCCGCGCTCGCCAATACCGCCCGTCGCCTCCGCCGTTTGCTTCTGACGGAAGAAGCCGAAGCAACACTGGCCGAGCGTCTTGCTCCGCCCTGGCCACTTCCCCCCGAACGTGCCGACCGCGGTCGGCTCGATCATTTGTTGGGGCGAGACGTCGTGCACCAGGGCGCGGCCGTGCTTGCCGACCCGTTGCCGCCGCCCAGCCTCGCGCACGCGCTGGAACGGCCGGGCCCGCTGATCGTGCTCGACCAGGTCACCGATCCGCGCAACGTTGGCGCCATTCTGCGCTCGGCCGCTGCGTTCGGCGCCGCCGGCGTGATCACCCAGGATCGCAACGCGCCGGAAGAGACGGGCGCGCTGGCCAAGGCCGCATCCGGCGCGCTGGAGACTGTGCCGCTGCTGCGCGCGGTGAACATCGCCCGCACGCTGATCGTGCTGAAGGCGTCCAATCTCTGGGTCGTGGGGCTGGACGTCGGCGGCGCCGCGTCGCTCTCCGGCCCGGCACTCAGCGGCCGGCGCGTGGCACTTGTGCTCGGCGCCGAGGGCACGGGGCTGCGGCGGCTTACCCGCGAAACGTGCGACGAGGTGGTGGGGCTTGCCACGCGCGGCGCGATGGAGAGCCTCAATGTTTCCGCCGCCGCCGCGGTCGCCCTTTATGAGCTGACGAGGTCCGGATGAACGGCTTCGACCCCTTGCGGACGGCGACCGCGCTCCGTGAGTTCCGACAGACCCGCGGTCGGATGCGCGCACTGCCGGCACCCGTCGCGCCACGCACCGAGCAGGAGGGTGCGGCGGCGCAGCTCGCACTCGCTCGGCTGATGGGCGCCGATCCCCCGGCCGGCTTCAAGATCGGCGCCACCGGCAAGCGCATGCAGGCCTATCTCGGACTGTCTGGCCCGGCCGCCGGTTTCATCCCGGCCGCCGCGCTCTATGCCTCCGGCGCCACGGTCCGCTTCGCGGATTTCGTCAACCCCGGCGTAGAGTGCGAGGTCGCGGTGCGCCTGGCGCGTGACCTTCCGCCCGGTCCGTGCACGCGGGCGGAGGCTGAGGCCGCGGTCGGTGAACTGATGGCCGGGATCGAGATCGTCGAGAATCGCTACCACGACCTGACCGAGCTCGGCACGCCGACGATGATCGCCGATCAGGTGTTCCATGCGGCTGCCGTGATCGGTGCGACGGTCCATGACTGGCGCAACCTTGACGTGGCGGCGCTGGCCGGCCGCATGAGCCTGGACGGCGCGGTGCGCGAAGAGGGCGTCGCGGCCGATCTGCTCGGACACCCGATGAACTGTCTCGCCTGGCTGACGGGTTCCGAGGTCGCAGCGGTGTTCGGCGGTCTGAAGGCCGGCCAGACGATCATGTTGGGCAGCGTGACGCCGCCGGTCTGGCTCGACGCACCGGCGCGCGTGACGGTCGAGTTCCCGCCGCTGCCGGCGGTATCGGTAACGCTCGCTTAGCCCCCGGCCGCTTCCGTGGCTGTCTGCCACTGTCCGCCGATATCCGAAAACCACGCAGTCTCTGTAGGCTTCCGCCGGCATTTCCTGCCCGTCGTCGTCCGTAGTTGCTTGCCATTATCCGGGCGTCGGTGATACCTTGGCGATACCTTGGAAAGGGGAGCCAACACGATGGCGAAGGCACTCACGCCGACGGCGATCAACCACGCGGTGCGCGAAGCTCGCGGCTGCGGCCAACTCGCGCTCAGGGACCCCGGCCACCGGGGCCTGTGGCTCCGCATCGGCAAGAGCGGCAGCAGGACCTGGACACTGCGGGCCAGAGACACCGCCGGCAAACCGCACTGGTTCACCCTCGGCCGGCATCCCGAGATGGGCCTCAGTGACGCGCGCAAGGCAGCAGCGGCCCTGCTCGTTGCGGTGCGGGCCGGCGCCAACCCGATCGCCGAACGCAGGCAGCGGGCGGGGGCATCTGCTTCCGAGGATGCCGGGCCGACCGATACGCTCGCCGCCGTGCTCGCTCTCTACGCCGCAGGACGCGGCGCAGAACTGAAGAGTTGGCCCAAGTGCCAGCGAACGATCAGGACAGTGTTCGCACCCCTCTTGTCCCGCTCGTTGCGTGAACTGACAGCCGGCACCTTCCAGATCGCCGCCGATGGGTATCGTTCGCAACAAACTGCGGCGCTCGCCACCCGGGTGCTGCGCCCGGTGCTGAAATGGGCAGCCAAGCAGGGCCGGGGCTACTGCGCCAAGGCGCTGGCCGAGTTCGATCCTCCCGCCCAGGTCAGGGTGCGGCAACGTGTGCTCACCCGTGCCGAACTGGCCCGGTTGCTGCCGGTATTTGCATCTGATACAAAGTTTCCGGTTCACGCGATATGCTGCCGGTTTTTGTTGCTGACCGCAACCAGATTGACCGAGGCGACGGGCGCGCGGTGGGGCGAGATCGATCTGGTGCGCCGCATCTGGACCATCCCGGCCGAACGGACCAAGGGCAGGCGGGTGCATGTCGTGCCTCTCTCCAGGCAGGCCGTGGCGCTGCTGGAGGCGTGCAAGGAAGCCGATGCGGCGGCGCGCGCATCTGCTTCGCCTTCCGCGGGGGTCGGGCCTGCTGACGGGCCTGATGGGCTGGTGTTCGCCTCCATCGCCGGCACTGAGTTGGGGGGCTGGCACCGGGTTGGGCCTTGGCATCAGGAACAAAGCGGGACGGCGGGCTGGCACAGGCACGATTTGCGGCGCACCGCGGCGACTTTGCTGGGGGAATTGGGCGTCGACCCGCATGTGATCGAGGCGGCGCTCGGCCACGCCGATGTGCATACCGGGCTCGCCAGTATCTACAACCGAAGCCGCTATGTCCCGCAGGTGGCGACGGCGTTGCAGGTGTTGGCCGATGTCTTGGACAGCATCGTTGCCGGCGGCGCTGAGGTGGTAGCGATGGTGAGGCCCGCCGCATCGGCTTAAGGTTCGGACCGGGCCGGGGTTCTGACCCCCGGCTCGATCCTGATCCCGACACGGAGTGTGGCCCGTGGCGAAACGTAAGTCCGACTCTGCGCCGCCCGGCGCACCTGCGCCAGTCACGTCAGCCCCGCAGGACCCGAAGGGCGCGCCAGCGGGGCACGTCAGTCCCGTAGGGGCGGCGACAAGACCTTCAGTGACCGGCGAGCGGATCTTTACCGTCAAGCATCGCGATGCGGCCGGGGTCTGGCATCCCGCGCGCGAGCTTTATGTGACGGAAGAGGGCGGCGGCGTCGACGCGGCCGAAGTCGAGGCTTGGCGCCGCGAAGACCTCAGGGCTGACTACGAGCGCCGGATCGAGGAGCTGCGGCAGCGACACGAGGCCACGGTGGCGGAGCTGCGGAAGCTTATGAAAGAGCGCCGGGGGCGCGAGCCGACGATCCCCTGGTCTGACATCGACGGCCTGATGATGGGGCGCATCGGCCGGCACGGCGTGCCGGATGACCTGCCGGCGATCAAGGGTGAGCGGCGGGCGATCTCGGCGCGGCAGATCCTGATCGGGTGGCTTGAAGAAGCGGCGCGGGTCGTGGAAGCGACGCCTTCGAAGACTTCGCTCGCCAATCACGCCGACCTGCTGCTGCGGCGGATTGCCGAGGGCGAGCGGCGATGGGCACGGCAGCGTAACCAAACCAGCAAATAGCAGTTAGACTGGTTTCGCTGGTTTGGCGAAAGCGCGCGATCCCTGGAATTGCGCCCAGCGGCTTCTTAGTGTCTTCGGCAGTAAACAGCTGCGCGGGGCAACGCTCGTGAACATCCATCTGCAACCTCTTGAGTTCGACCGGCGAGCCGGCCAGAGAGCCGCGGCGCCGGGCGGGCGCGAGCTATCCGCAGGCGCATCAGCCGGTCACCGTCACCGTCGGCGAGGCGATGCGCATCTCGGGCCTGGGGCGCTCGTCTATTTACCAGTTGATCGCGAGCGGTGCGTTGCAAAGCAAGACCGTCGCGGGCCGACGGCTGATTGGTTACGCTAGCTTGCGCGCGCTGCTGGAGGGCTGACGAGACGAAACGAAAACACCGCCCCGGCCTGAGGAACCGGGACGGTGAGGGGATCGACTACGACGACGCTGGATGGAACCGGCGGCTACGTAGCCGAATCCCCTCTCTCCGACAATCACATACCAAAGCTGATGCCGGCCGCAGGCCGGGAGGGGAGAGTCATGTCACAGGAACTTACAAATAAGCAACAAGAGCGTGAGAGGCTGCGCGAGTGGCTCCGATACTTGCTGGCCAAGCCTTACCGCGAGCCGGGTGACCGTTCAGAGATCGTAACGACGCTGACCGAGTTGACCAAGCTCGAGGCCGCGGAGCCGTCGTCATGAGGCCCGAATTCCGTCAGGACGAGGAAGTCCAGCCGAGCGCCGGCACGGAAGCAGATGCGAGCGCGCCCTGGGGCTGGCGGTGTCACTGGATGGGGCCGGACGGCCGGCCGCGATATCGCGACTTTCATGACCGCGAGGCGGCTCGGCAGGAGGCGCAAGCCTGGCGCGGGTTTGCTGGTTACGTTGCCTGCGTGACTGCGGCGACTCCGCCAAGAGCCCCGCCAAAAGCCCTGCACCGGAAAGGGCGATGACATGAGCGACGTGCTGATGCTCGCCGAATTCAACGAGCGCTTCACGATCTACCTCAACACCGCGGGCAAGCCGGTGCAGCGGACCTTGCGCGAGATGACGGCGGGCGAAGTGTTGTTGGCGATGGAGTGGGCGGAAGGCGAGGCTGATAAGCTGGAGCGCGATGTTGCTGTCATGGAGACGGAAGCGAAGGCGATCCGGGCGAGAGCGGAGAGCAGCGGTTTCCTGCCACCTGATGAGATCGAACTGTTGAGCAGCGCGGTTGCCATGCGCAGGCAATTGACTGCCGCGCTGCACAAATCTGTTCGGCTTGACGAGCTTGTCTATGCCGCCCTGCCGTTGAGCGATCTCGATCCCACCATGCGTTTCCACGATGCGCTGCGCCGGTTCTGGCCTGGCGGGCGACGCTGAGATGCCCACGCGCGCCAAACTGTTGGACTGGAGGCCGCTTGAGAAAAACACACTCAAGGGCTTTGCCAGCGTGCAGTTCACCAGCGGCGTTATCTTTCGGGAGATTGCTGTGCACGTGTCGGGCTCGCGCGCCTGGGCGGCACCGCCTTCGCGACCTTGGATCAAAGATAATGCCTTGGTTTTTGACGAAACCACCGGCAAAGCCAAATGGCAGATGCTCGTCGATTTCGCCAACCACGGCGTTCGCGCGTCGTGGTCACGACAGGTGATCAGCGCGCTGGCGGCCGCGCATCCAGAGGTTCTGGCCGGAACCACCGACGACCAAGGGAGCTGATGCCGGCCGGCCGCGCGCATCAGCTTCGTAAATCACAAGGAGAACACGTCATGAATGCGACTACCCCGGACCTTAGCTTCTATCGCTCATTCGACCGGCTGATGCAGTTCGTGATCCGGACCGACGGCAGCCCGATCGAGCAGACCGAGCAACAACGCGAAGCATGGAACACAACTAATACTCTCTTTCTGCGACTGATCGCCGAATGCGGCGAGACCGCACGTGTCCGACATCCGACCCGGAGGGGAGTGGGTTTGATCCACGCCGTTGGCGACGAGCTTGCGGAACGAATAGCGCCGGGCTCTGCGACGCCGCTGTTGCAGTTCGTCTGCGGCGAGGCGGTGCGCTGCCAGGTGGTGACCGAAAAGCGCAATTGGCTCGACGACGAGGGCGCTCAGTGCATCCCCGACGATGAGCTGGAAAACTACCTGGACGCCGATCAGCCCCCGTCATGAGCGACGCCGCCGCGATCGAGGCCTTCGTCCGCACGCTCTTCGCCCATGCAGCAGATGCGCCGGGCTCCTATGCGAGCCTGAGGGTCTTCCACCAGTTCGATCGCTCCATCCCGCCGCTGCACGTCGAAGGCGTGCGCGCCGACGACCTCGCCCAGCTCGCCCGCCGCGCAGCCGTGGTCGCCGAACGGGCCGCCCGACTCTCCGAGCCCAGTGTGTTCGCGGTGCCGCTCTGCACGTTCTGCCGGCCGGATAAGGCACGGGCCGAAGACCTCGCCCTCGGGTTGGCCATCTCCGTCGAAGCAGATGCGGCGCCCGCCAGGGCGAGAACAATACTCGAACACTTACTCGGTCCCTGCACCTGCATCGTGGAATCAGGAAGCGTTTGGGCCGATCCCGAAACCGGCGGAGTCCAGCCGTGCGCGCATTTGCATTGGAAACTGCGTGAGCCCGCCGCTGATCCCGCGGCGCATCTGCTGCTGAACCAGGCCCGCCGCTGGGCTGCGCTGCGTGTGCAGGCCGATTTGAGCGGCGCGCCGACCAATCATCCCTTCCGGTGGCCGAGCCTCAACCGCAAGCACGACCCGCCCAGGGAGGCGCGCATCTGCTCTCTTCGACCGGAGGTCGAGATCGATCTCGAGGACGCGGCGGAGAAATTGCGGATCGAGGCCTCGCCTTTAGCTGATGCCGCGCCCGTCTCGAGTTCGGTGCTTGGACAGGCGGCCGAGGTGCAGCGGGTCGCCGAGGCGCTCGCGGCGACCCCGAATGTCGCCTCGTACGACGAATGGATCCGAGTCGGTTACGCGCTCTGCGGCACGCTGGGCTCTGAGCTCGGCCTCGTGCTGTTTGCCGCTTGGTCGGCCCGTAATGAAAAATTCAATTTAGGAAACACTCGAGATGTCTGGAAGCGGATCGTCGAGGCCGGACCGCGAAATATTGGAGCAGGGACGATTTTCTACCTCAGGGGGCAACAGCAGCGGCAAGGATAAATAGGCATGCCCGCCGGCCCGCTGGTGCGACATTATGGATGGGAGGCGACAGTGCCAGTTCCAGCCGGAACCATCGTCCGCGGCCTGCTGCACGCGGGGTCATTGACCTTGTTCTATGGCCCCCCGAAATCGGGCAAGTCATTCCTGGCGACCGATCTCTGCCTCGCGGTGGTCGATGATGCCGTCAAGGAATGGATGGGGCATCCGATCCTGCACCACGGTCCGGTTCTCTACGTAGCCTGCGAAGGTCACGCGGGGTTCTGGAAGCGATTGCGCGCAGCGGCACAAGTCAGAGAATGGGATAGTTATAGCTTCCCCACCCGCTTCATCCTCGCCACCGGCCGGCCGGCGTTGATCTGCTTCGATAGCGGCGTCAGAGCCTGGGTGCCGCACGCCGACGATATCATGGCGGCCATCAAGGAAGCGGTGGCGGCAGACCTCAAACCAGTCGCCATCGTTATCGATACCGTCTTCCGCTCCTTCGGCGGCGGCAATGTCAACGCCTCCGACCACATGAATGCCTACCTCGCCGCATTGGGGGAAATCCTCGACCTCAAGATCGCCGTTGCGGCCATCCACCACGAAATCAAATCAGGCGGCACGCCGGCCGGCAGCGTGACGCTCACCGGCGGCGCCGATACCATCGTTCACGTCGAAAAGGTCGAGAACGGACAACACCGCTGGCGCGTCGAAGCCGCGAAAGATGACGCCGAGACCGACTATCGCAAATTCGAAACTTCCGGTGATCGGCGTCGGCACTGACGCCGAAGGCCAACCGGCGTCGTCCTGCGCGGTCACCGACCTCGGCATGGATGAGACCGCCGAGCGCAACCGCAGCGGCCGGCCACGCAATCTCGCCGAACGCGAACTCGTCCTCAGGTTTCTGCACGACGCGCTCGCCCAATATGGCCAGAAAGCCGAGGGCGCCGACGGTATCGACGTGCCCATGAGCGTGCTCCGAGTAGTCCATATCGACCACTGGCGGGCCGAATTCTACCGCCGTGCGCGGCCTGACGATGAGCCCGATACCAAGAAAAAAGCCTTCCAGCGCCTCGTCCGCGAACTGCAAAACGAAAATCGTGTCGGCGTCTCCGGCAAGCTGGTCTGGCCAGCACAGATGAATTGAGCAACTCAGGAAAGCAGACCACCATGAGCGAGATTGAAACTACCCGCACCGACGAGCAGAACGAGATTATCTGCGACATCGCCGCGCACAGCATCGAGAGCCGACTGCGAGCCAATATCGGCGATCCGGTGTTGCGCCCCGGCGCCCTGCACACCGCAGCCAGCCAACTGGAGCTCCTCACTCCGACAGTGATGATGTCCGGCCACGCCGGCATCTACTCCAGCGAAGTTGCGATGGTCCGAGCCGGCGTCATCCTGATGATCCTAGCAGACGGCCCGCGCTGCACGACAACACTCTGGAAGAGCGCCAAGGGAGCCACCTTCGCCGAGGCAATAGCCGATTGCGTCAGTTTGGTCAGCGAACCGCTCCAACCTGGCGATGCCCTCACCGCGGTCCGTTATGTAGTGCGCCGCTACGGGGCGGCCCCCGGCAAGCCAGCAGCGCGCACCGCCCCTGAGCACAAGATCCACATTGCATTCGGCATCCTGTTCGGCCTGCTTCCGACTGCAGCACGTGAAAGCCTTGCCGAGGCGCTCGCAGGGTGGTGCGAGCATAACATCTGTCCAGCAGTGGTCGCGGTGATCGGGCCATCGTCCAGCGGCAAGCCGGCCACCAGCAGCTTCGCCTGGCCGCTGATCCTGCCCGTGGCACCATACGCCGAGCGGTTCATCGAGCGCGCCGAGACTATCGATCGGGCCGAAACCTCCGCACCAGGCCATGCCTGACGGCAACGCAAGGAACCCCGTCATGCCGGCCACGCCGCAGGACATGTATGACGCACTCACCGAACTGGCCAACGAGCTCTCCGGCTTGCGACCCGACTGGCGCAGCGGTGAACTGTTCTACGAACGCCGGTCCAGCATCCAAGGTAAGCTTCGAGCGCTCGCCAACTCACCCCTGGCAATCAAGCGAGTGATCAGGCCGGTGCCTATGCCAGTGCCGCAAGCACCACTAACCGAGCCGCCTGTATTGCCAGAAGGCGCCGCCCTCCAGGTCACCCTCAACGCCGACGAACAGGCCCTCCTCGCCCAGTCCATCACCGGCAAAACCGGCGGCTTCCAATACCGCTACCGCAAACTCGCAGCCCGCCTCGACCCCGCAACCGGCATCCTGCCCCTCACCCACGACGATGTCGGGTGGATCTGGCGCCAAGGCTCCCGACCCTGGAAGGGCGGAGCACAAAGCCGGACCCGAAAGATCTTCTGGCGAGCCCTGGGCCGTCTGTACGAACAGCTCGGGCTGACACCCATCACCGCCATCGTCGTCACCCCACAGGAACCTGAGGAGACCTGAGCCGGGCGATCCCGCCTCACAGACAAGACCTCGAAGGCCGAAAGGCCGCCTTTAAGCAGATGCGCCGCTCCCCCGCCAGGCAGATAGGGCACGACCGCTATAAACCCCACTTGCGCGCGCGCGCGTGTAGGTCGGTCAACTAGTGGATTTGCCCTATGTGCCCACGGACAGATGGGACAGATCACCGCCAGTCCAGCTACGCACATCGCCCTCGCAGAAGGGGACACGTCCGCCCGCCGGCCAAGCATCGCTATCCGCGCCTGCCGACCGCCTGCGGAGGGCAGGGAAGGCTGTTCGACTGATGGCCGACGCCCCCCATCATGCCCCCCGAGGCGAACAAGCCGCTGGCGGCCTTCCCTGGGCCGGGAAACGGGCACTGGCGGGGCAACCGTGGCCCAGCCTTGGCAGCACCGCGACGGAACCACTTTCCTTCTCCCCCACTTGAGAGAGACTCCCGGCTCGGAATCCCTCTTTTAGCAGATGCGCCCCCTCCCTGGGGTGGGGGACAGAACTCGTGTCCAGCTTTTCTCTAGGGAGGGGACAAACTCCACTGGCCTTTCTGTCCCTGTGTCCCGCCCTTTTGTCCCCAGGCCAGAGACGCTCCAAGGCGGGTAAGGGACAGAACATATCCTCTCTTAAGAGAGAGAGAGGATATGTCCCGTCCTCGCTTACGCTGCCCGCCTTAGAGGAAGCGTCCTGGTTTTCGTCCCGATATGAAGAATATGGGTTCTGTCTTCCGTCCCCTGCCTAGAAGCTCTAGGGCGAAACCGCCATTTTGGGGCCAAAATCCCACCCCGTTCAGTCGCCAAGCTCGCAGACGCGTGAGCCAACCCGAAACCGTCCGGCGATCGGGGTGCTCTCTGTCCGCCCGTGCCCTCACATCTCAGCTCGGCAAATCCGCCAAATGAAACCGCTTGGCCAGAGCGGTCGGACCGGATAGTGGGATAGTAATCCGCACCCGGAGTGCGAGTGATGGCGAACGGCAAGCCTGGAGCGCCGATGGGTCATCCGAAGTGGGGTGGCAGGCCGAAGGGCGGGAAGAACAAGGCGACGCGGGAGCGTGAGGCTCACCTGCTCGAGCGGCTGATCGCAGAGCGCCTGACCGAGGCGGAGGTGGCCACGCTCTCCGCTGTGCAGGTGCTGTGCCGGATCATGCGTGCGGAGGTGCTGGTGAACGACTGGGCTGGTGCCAAGCAGACGGCGGCGATCCTGGCGCCGTATCAGAGCCCGAGGTTGGCGCAGAGCGACGTTCGCATTACCGACGAGGCTCCGGTGCGGTCGATGGCTGTTATCTTGGCAGAGATCGATGCGATCCGGGCGGTGGACGAGGGCGAGACGGCGGCGTTGACGGCGCCGGTGCCGGGCCCGGTGCCGGCGGAACCCGCTGCTGAGGAGCGGCCGGCCCGGTGGCGGCACGTGCTCTAGGTGATGGAACATCCGTTCCGGTAACACGCGATAACTTCCGCTTATCACGCTTAACACTTCGGAACGATCTTGCTGACCCACGCTTCCAGGCCGGTCTCCGGCGAGGCCCTCGCCGGCCCCTTGTTAGTCGCACTGCACAAAACGGCCGATGTCACGACGCCGTTCATACCGTAACGACAACTAAAGGCTGGCTCCGCCCTCGGCAATCAGGCCGCCTATGCTGAGCGCGCGGAGGTCGCTCTATTTGCCAGAAGGCGGCACGTCGGTGAGCAGGGAGTCGATGATCGCCTGATGTCGCCTGCGGCGCTGAGCGAGACACGAAGCGGCCACGATGTCCTTGTTCAACAGGCCGAGCATCTCCCCTTGTTGCCCGCGCAGGTAGGCGTTGCGCAGTTTAAGCGCCAAGGCGCACCGCTGGCTGCAAGTCTCCGGGATGGGGCCGCGCGCTTTGACGGCGAATGGGAACTTGCAAACCGGGCACTCCAATCGGCGCGGGCGGCGGCGCGGCGGCAGCTTCGGCTTGACGTGCAAATGCGTTGCCCAGGCGGGGAACCTTGCAGCGTTGATCGCATCCGCTTCGGCCTGTCTCTGCTTCGCCAACTGCCGGCGTTCATAGGCGCGCTGGCGGCAACTTGCAGAGCAAAAACGGGGTGGACGGCCGCGGGGCTTGGCTTGGACGCGACGGCGACACCATTCGCAGCACGGGGAATGCATTTCGTCAACGGGCGGTTCTATGATGAAAAGGCCGCGCCGCGTGGCCAGAATGACCGCAGCCCGCCCACGATCCCGGCGCACTGGTGGTGTCCGTTCCCCTGGTGCAGAACCCGCTGCGCGGTCCTTGTGGAAATGTCGATCTCGGAATCTCGCTTTCGTGCGTTGGTCCGACGCGGCCCACGCGTCTACCGTCCAACCACTAACAGACACGTGGGGAAATAATGGAGCTGCTGGAACTCGAGCCGCCGAATTATGGCGTCCACATCTCAGGAATTTACGTCATCGACGACGACAGCAGCCGCCCTCGCCGGAGCATTCGACTCCGAAACCGCATCCATCAGATGGATCCATCGGCTTCATACATTGACCTCATGTCGTTCGACACGCGAACCGGCCACATCCTGATTGGCGATTCGCCACCGCGATCTCAGCGCCGATGCCGTCGAAGGTCGCGTTGCCGGGCGGCGCCTGGCGCCGTGCTTCCGGATAAGACCTGTCTGCCCCCATCCGGAAGGTGCCGCCGGATTCCACTGCTCCCCTTGCATCAAGCTAGGACGAAACTGTTGTCACTCGAACGCGGCTTGTCGCTGCAGCCCCTCTATCGCAAGCGCGTCCACGGCTGGCCGGTCCGCTGCCAGGACCGGTCGCACTTCGATGGTGACCTTGTGGGACTTTGGTGATCACCACGCACCCGCTGATCTTCTTCGATCACCTTCCGAGAGCCAACCCACTTTGCAGAGCATACCGATGAGGCAGGATCTATTTGCGTTCGTAGTCGCAACCGTAGTTTTCGTCAGCGGAATGGCGGGGTTGGTTTGCCAGGCCTGGGATCCCAGGAACGAGGAGGTGAACGACACCCGCGACCTGATTAATCGCTTGACGGGGCTTGTCGCCACCTTGTCGGCCCTCGTGCTCGGCCTGCTCATCGCCTCGGCCAACAATTTCCACAACTCCCAGAAGGCGGGGCTGGAAACGGTCTCGGCCCGGGTCCTCGAACTCGATGGCGTGCTACGCCGCTACGGCCCCGACGCCCAATCGGCTCGCAACATGCTGAAGGAGTTGATCACCAGCAACTACAAGGGCGTCGCGCAAGGCGACAAGGTGCCGTCGGTCGAACAAGACGCCGCGCGGATTGATAGGTTGTTTCTCACCATCGACGCCCTGCGAGAGGCAGCGCCGGACTCACGGAAATACCTGATGGCCACAGCCGGGGACCTGGCCACGTCGATCAACGACCAGCGTCTGCAGATTTCCTTGCAGCTGAACAACTCCATATCCTGGCCCTTTATGACCATCCTGATCGCCTGGGCAAGCCTGCTGTTCTTCGGCTTCGGCATGCTTGCGCGGGTCAATCGCGCGAGTGTGGTTGGGCTGGCGGTCGGCGCGGTCTCGGTGGCGAGTGCGATATTTCTGATCGTGGAACTGAGCACCCCCTATTCCGGCCTGCTCAGACTTTCACCCACACCGGTCCTTCAGACGATTGCGGCGCTCAGCAAGTAGTAAGCGCCCTGTTGTTTCCGATCTTCACCGCGCCAGTCTTCACCTTGCCGCCTTCGCGTGCTACGCCGTCGAGCATGGCGCGCTGTGATCACGCCGCGCTGTGATCCGCTGGGCGAGGTGGCCCAGCGAGTGGAGATGATCGAGGTCCCTTGTGGGCGCTGTGACCGGCGCGGACGGCTGAGCACCGCGCGGCTGCTAACCAAGCATGGCGCGGATGCGGCGATGGGGCGGTGATGCGCGCCCAGCTGGGCGATTGTCCGAAGCGCGACGAGGCGCAGATACAGAACCGTTGCGATCCTTACTGCCTGGACCTTGTGCGGCTGTTCTTCCGACCCGGAGCGGGCTGAGCCGGCGCGGCTTGGTTCACGCTGCGCACAAGGTCCTGCCAGAGCCGATCCGCAGCCTCGCGGGCTTGCTCGGGGTCATGCGGCGGCAAGGGCTTGCTGTGATCGACGATGCGCTGCGTGAGCACGGGCGCGGGCTTCGCGGCCTTGCGCCGGCCCCGTTTGGGCGGCAGCGCGATGACGATGTCGGGACGCTTGGTCAGCATGGAGCGATATGTGGGTTTGCGATGTGGTCGCTGCCACACTTTGGCTACTAGCGAATAAGCTGGACTCTACGATAACATCGCGGAATGTCCTGGGTCAGCACCGCTTGGAATTGGTATGCCGACCACACCTCGACGGTTAATCCGATCGTCGCCTTCTTCGGTGCCGTCGGAGCCTTTATCACGGCAATGGTTGTCGCATGGAGTAGTGTCCGTAATGCGCGCACCGCCGCGCGAGGTCTTCCACCCTGTCGACGCCATGCGCGACCATCGCCACCGCAAGCGCTAAAAACTCCTGGCGGCGCCATTCCTGGTCGTCGGTCCGCGACTGCTGGACGACTTGATCTAACATCGCGTCTGACGTGAGGATGAATTCGCCATCACCGCGGTCGACGAATGAAGGGATGTGGGTCGGGCATCCCGTGTAAGGCTGCTCAGTCATCGGCACCTCCGATTTCAGGGAACACTGATTCAACGCTAACAAATCCCGGGGGGCAAAGGGGATGGGTGACAACCGCGGCAAGATCTGCCGAGGCAGTGAGCGGACGCAGATCCTCAAACGCGCGACAAACTGATCCACGCTGGCCTCCCGGCGGTGTTCCACACACCTCCGGCGTAGAATTGATCAGCCTCGCGCCGGGCAAGCCTCGATTTGCCTGCCAAGTGAATTCCAAATGTGAATCCCCTGAGTGCACAGGACTTGACTATCGAGCTGGGCCTGTTTCAGTGAAAGGTCGAACATCCAACACTAACCAACGCTGTCCAGGCTTGCGGCACGCGACTCCGACCAGTCGATATCGCTTTGCCCCATCCGCAATCACCTCTTCGTAGTCTCGGCACCATCCATCAGTGCTAGAAAAAACGGTGTCGATCGGAGCGATACTGCCGCGCGCTTCGCCAGAAACGCTCCATGTGGTAGTCTCTCCACCCGCGTTATGCTCGAGTGCATGCTGCCAAGCGGTGAAACGCCGCATTTGAGCTGCCTCGCTCAGCGCCGGAAGATTGCTCGGCGCCTCCATCTTGGGAGGCGCACAGGCCGACAACATGGTGATGGGGACTATCACGAACAGGTGTTTCCTGGCACTGTACATTGGCTCCTGCTATCGGAAAGAAGAGAACACGGTCTTCAGAACACACGATGCGGTAACCATGTGGTCGGTGCCTGAGCAGCAAAGCCGGGCTGAGCCGATAATGAGGCCTGGCCTGCAACTCTCCCGGCGATCGATACTCCATAGAGCCGGTACAATAACGTTTGCCTCTGTACCTCATCAAACATTTCTGGTCGCTATCGGTAGCCCGCGCGCTTGCCAAAGGGGAAGGCAGCTGTGGCGGTCAGGACGGTGGCTGCCAGGGCGGCGGAGGTGGCGGCCAGGGTGGCGGTGGCTAGGGCGGCGGTGGTCAGGGCGGCGGCGGAGGAGACGCCGACCCCAATTCTTTCCTGAGCGGTGGTCGTCCCTCCGAGGCCGCCAGGCGGTCTGCACGCTCCCTGATCGAAGACGACATGCGTCGTCTGGGCATCGTGGGTCGGCCGCTGACCCCAGCCCAGGTGCGAGCCCTCATCGCCCGTGGTTGGCGGTAACGGTCTCGAGAATGTCACTCCTGAGAATGCCACGTGGCCGGCGGCCTCAGAAGGTAGGTCGTATCGCCGTTATCGCTCGATCCAGATACATGAGCGCACTCGCCGCATCACCAGAGTTCAGCACGCTAAGCGCGTCGGCAATCTGCGCCGTCACGCGCGTAGACGAGATATTGCCGGGTGCGAAGACGATCGAGGTCTGAGCTGCTTCGAGCAGGTAACGAGCCTCGGGTGACTTATGCTCGGCCAACGCCTGGCGGGCCGCCAAAAGCTGTTGCTGCGCTGATGGCGCCTCGCGGAGGTTCATCCGTGGCGGCATGGTGGGTGGTTCGTGATACGGTACCGGCCGGAGCGCCTGATGAGCGGTTGCCGGGGTGCCATGACGTGCGACGGGGCGTGCTCTGCGTGCGATATTTGCGTCCAATTCGCTGAGCTGTGCCAGTGCCAGTGCGTTGGTCGGCTCGCTCTGATCGGCTCCTGAAACATTCCTCCGCGCCATGCTCCGGTCAGGCGGCAGAGAAAGTACAACTTCAGACAATGCAGGTCCGGGCTGCTGCGATGCGGGCGCGCCGGTCTGTTGCGGAGTGGTCGCGAAGATACGCGATGCGCCGGAAAGCGGGTTCGGCATCGTGCCGATTGCCGCTGCGGGCGCTTGAGCCTGCGGCTCAGCCAACGGCCCTGCAGCGTCTTGTATAGTCTGTGCGGCTCCGTTCGTCATCAGCGGGGAGGCGGTGGGGGGAGGCACAGTTGCGGCGATCTGCTCGGTCTTTGCGGATGCAGGCGGCGGCACATTCATTCGAACGACTGCCGATACATCGGATGCGGGCGGGGCCGTGTTGTGCATTTGCCGAAGCACGCCCCACGTCAGCAGCCCTGCCGCGGAAACGAGGTACAGTGCCACGGCCGCCGTTGCCGCGACCCAGCCACCCCAGCGACTAGGCGGTGGGCCGCTGAGCCAGTCCAACACGGCTGGCGCGAATTGACCTTCCGGTCTGGCTGCGATCTCCTCGACGGCTTGTTGCGCGAGATCAGGTTCCGCACAGGCGGGCTCGACCGTGCTAGCGTCCGCGCCACCACCCTTCGCCTCGACGGCCTGTTCCACATGAGCGTCGGTCACTTGTTCGGCTTGTTCCTCGCCGGCGAGGAATAATGCGAGCCCGAGCGAGATCAGGAGCAGGCGTGGCACTCCGCGGCCACAGGCGATGAGCTGCGTCCACGCTGCCTCGGTGAGGCAGCCGCTCGGAAGTCCCAGTTGTGCCAGCCGCTCCACCAGGAATGCGCGCGCCCCATCCGGTGACAGCGGTGACAGCGGGACGACGGTGATGTCGGGGTAGAGTGCGAAGCGTTCTCCGCTGGCGGGCAGTGTGGCGAGGATGATGGCGAGGTCACCGCGGCCGCGGAGTTCGTCGAGCCGCGTTGCGCTCATTCGATCTGCTTCATCCACCAACACAATTTCGGCCGGCCCGATATCAAATGGGCTGTCACCGAAGTCCAGCAGACAGGCACTCCGGCCTCGTTCACCAAACGTCGCCGCCAGTTCGCGGAGCAAGGCCGTCTTGCCTGTCCCGGGCGGCCCGAGCACGACGATCATAGCTGGGCCAGCTGTGACCAGAGCTAGCACCGTCTCGCGCGCCTCGCTCCACGCCGGATGCGCAATCGCGTGTATCGGGCGACCGGCGAGTGCCAGCAGATCCCTTGCCGTCGGCAGGGCCTGCCTCCTCAATTCGTTAGCCGGATCGGTCATTGCCGCATCTCACCAGATATCCAGCGTAGGACGTTAGCATTTCACGTCAACGAATGCGGCGGGCAACGCGCCGTAGCCACAACGCGCTTTCGTCGCCGAATGTGGCGAAAATACCATCGGGCTGTGCCTCATTTCCATCAGCACTGATGAGGAGGCCACTCACAAGCACGAGTGTCGCGTTTCAGGTAGACGCAGCCGCCACCGCCGCCCGCTCGGCCCCAACCGGCCGATCTGCAACAGGTTGAGATGCCGCTCGCCATTTGGGGATGCCGACGCACTACGGGAACTGCGTTGGAGCGACGTTCCAGGACAGTTCGAGGTTCAGCAGCGGATTGCTTGGGTGATCTGGGCGGCGGCCGAAGCTGTGCGCCATTGCTGACTGCCGCTGGGCTCGAACACCATCGCCGTTTCGGCTGATTCCAACAAGCCGGCGCTATTACCACCGGCCCCGCTTCCGCTCGAACCGAAGCCGAGCCGACGCATGTCCTGGCGGATGAGCGTGCGGGCAGAATGCCGGACCGCAGGAGGAGGGGAGGCCCCGTACAGGAGTGCATCGTCGCCACCTTCGCGTCCGCCGTAGCCAGTGCCCGCGGCCGCCCCTTCGACGTCTGTTGGCTCCGGCGCTGCTATTGCCGGCGTTGCCGGCATTCGCTGAATTGCTGCCGCTCGGACCGCCGGCCCCGGCCTCCGTGCCCGCCAGTTGCTGAGCTTGAGCTGCCACTACTGGAACTGGAACCGCGGGAGGTGCTGCTTGCGCCCCCTCCTGTTGTATGAAGAGCATCATCGTTTTGTCTGCGCTCATTGCAGTGTGCGGTTGCGCAGCACTTACGACTGAACCGCCAGGAGACCTCCCGCCTGACCGATCCACGTCTCTCGCCGGCCCACTGCTTCCGGCGCGCTTGGATGAGCCGCCTTACTCCATCCCGAGGTGCGCTCAGCGATCACCGGACATAGCGCCAAGCTAGACGAGAGTGCAGCTTATGGGGCTGGGATGGGCGGCATGGTGAGGCTGCTGGTCGAGGCGATGGAGCGTGGGGTGATCGCAGCACCGGAGCCCGAGGGCACCAGTAGAGTCACCAGGGCGTCCCCCGAAAGTTGACCCCTGAGACGAGCGACGCGGAAAGTCGGGAAAATCGTCAGCCATGCCTTACAGACCCAACCGCCCAACCGTTCTGAAGGAACGCCGTGTGGTGGCCTGTCGGAACCCGGACGGGTCAACATACTAGGCGCTAACAGACCGCCATCAGCGAGCCTCCCACAGCGCACTGACCCATTGATGTATGTCGGAGACAGCCGAGGAGCCGCGTGTTAGCCCTGTGAGGCCCCGCGGCGGGTCATGCTCGCCCTGATGCGGGCTACAGGGCAGGCATGGTGGTCATTCGCCAAGAGCTCGCGGAGAACGTCGCCAAGCTCCGCGCCGCTTCCGCCGGTCGTGCCCAAGGCTGCTAGAGCCGGCCAACCACAGCCCACTACACGCCCCTCGGCGCTCTCGGGATGCCGATGCACGGAGATCATCCTTGGCGCGGCCTACGAGTTTGCCAGCCGGGAGAGCGTGCGTGTTTCCGGCCGTCGCGCGCCACGGTAGCCCGGAGGGACGCTGCGAGCCTTTTCGAGTGACGCCGCGCCATCTTCGGGGTCCCGGTGCCCTGGCAAACAGTCCCAGGAATCACTCAGCGGGAATCATATATCGCAGCACGCTTAACGCCTCGCCCGGCCGGGCTCCCGCTCTGAGGTAGTTGCCAACCGCCCACGAGGACGGCTTTTTCCTTGGCGGGGCTAAGCGGCCGGCCAACGATGCCCAGTCGACGCATGTCGTCTTCGATCAGCGAGCGGGCGGAGCGCCTAGCGGCTCCGGAGGGAGGACCACCCTTCAGGAACCGATCACTCTCTCGGTCGCCGCCCCTGCCGCCCAGCGGACCATTTCCAGTGGGTGCATCGCTGGTCGCTTCGGCACTGCTGTTGGGCCCGTTGCCCGATGCGCTCGCTGCCCCTCCTTTGCCTAGTCCGCCAGCACTGGAGGCACCGCTGCTGCCAACCTGGCCGCCAGCACTGGAGGCACCGCTGCTGCCAACCTGGCCGCCAGCACTGGAGGCACCGCTGCTGCCAACCTGGCCGCCACCACCGCTGCCCTGGCCGCCACCGCCACCCTGGCCGCCGCCACCGCCCTGACCGCCACCGTTGCCGCCACCGTTGCCGCCGCCCTGGCCGCCGCCGTTGCCGCCGCCGTTGCCGCCGCCGTTGCCGCCACCGTTGCCGCCGCCCTGGCCGCCGCCGTTGCCGCCGCCGTTGCCGCCGCCGTTGCCACCACCGTTGCCGCCACCGTTGCCGCCGCCGTTGCCACCACCGTTGCCGCCACCGTTGCCGCCGCCGTTGCCGCCACCGTTGCCGCCGCCGTTGCCGCCACCGTTGCCGCCGCCGTTGCCACCACCGTTGCCGCCGCCGTTGCCACCACCGTTGCCGCTGCCGTTGCCACCACCGTTGCCGCCGCCGTTGCCGCCACCGTTGCCGCCGCCGTTGCCACCGCCGTTGCCGCCGCCGTTGCCGCCACCGTTGCCACCGCCGTTGCCGCCGCCGTTGCCGCCGCCGTTGCCGCCACCGTTGCCGCCGCCCTGGCCGCCGCCGTTGCCGCCGCCGTTGCCGCCACCGTTGCCGCCGCCGTTGCCGCCGCCGTTGCCGCCACCGTTGCCGCCGCCGTTGCCACCACCGTTGCCGCCGCCGTTGCCACCACCGTTGCCGCCGCCGTTGCCGCCACCACCACCGCCTTCGCCTTTCGCCAGTGCGGATGCCGAGAGCGGCAGGAAATGTGTGGAGAGCATGAAGGCAATCGCTATCGTGCCGGCTCTGCCGAGTATCGACCGCCTTGAGAGTTGGAGGTCAGCTCTCATCATCAGCTCCTTGGGCTTCGCTACTCAGAAACGGATCGTTATCACGTCGCTGCCCTCAACACCTCGTTCCGCCGAAGCACATTTCGGTCATCGACCCGCCGTCAGAACGATCTCGGAATGCGTTTTCCGGCAGCGGACAGGGTTGGCTCCGGCCGTCTCATGAGAGCGTCAGGTGTGGCCACTCGCTTTGCGCCAGCTGCGAAGATCCAGAAACACGCCTAAGGCGCACGTCGCGCCGGTCGGCACGCCCATCAGAAGGTGGTTCGCCGAAACCAACATGGCGATCGTGTATGCTTCGAAGCCGTGCCGGGCGTGCGGCCATGCGATCCTCCACCCAGTGCGGAGGGCGACGGCAAGAGCGCAACTCGCGAACAGAGCGAGCGAGAGGTTCATCGGAAGGATGCTATCGGGGGGCCCGAGACAAGGTATTTTCCTATGCGTCCAACCCTGAACGCTGGCGCAACCAGCCGATGAACCAAATCGAGTAGGGCGCGGTGCCAGGCTCATAAGAGTTCGCTATGCGATCCTGCCCGGCGTGGAACGCCGTGACACCCGCCTTGTAGACGCGCTTGCCGGAAGCGTTGAGCGCGCACGCGTCGATCGCAGCTTACGGATTCCTGGTCTCCGAACGGAGCGCGATTCCCCCCTCGAGAGAAGCTCAAGCCCCAATCTTCAAAACGTCTCGCCTACCCCATGGTTACCGACCTCGCGGATCCCCCGATCAGACCTGAGCGCCATGTCTCCAATACCATCGCCACAGTCCGAATCGCGATCGCCGTTGCATTGGCGTCAACTCTCCCACGATGTCCTTGCTGTCAGTGCATCATACAACGCACAACTTTGTCCTATAGGAGTTTTTCAGCAAACTGCTAGACCCGGGTTTCGTTGCGCAGGTCTTCGAGGCGAGATCACGTGCAGCCCTGGCCTCGTCACGCCGTCAAGTGGCCCAGGATATAACCGACGCCGAGGGCAACCAGCACGGCAGTGAGCGGTTGATCGCGGATCACTTCGCTCAGCCGGGCGACCTGCTTCTGTGCTCGGCCGGCTGCCTGATTGTAGATGCCTCGGGCCTGCACCCCGGAGTCTCCGGTCGCCTCGCCTACGGCTTCTTGCACGCGTCCGCCTATATCGCGGGCCACGGCTTCCAGTTTTTCGCTCATCACTCGTCTCCTTGATCAAGCGGGCCCACAGAGATGGTCTCCAAGGGGCAGGATTTCGCGGGGTTCAAGCGCTGATCATCGTAGGTGATCTCCCTCCTTGGACGCGCTGCGCGCATGATTGCTGCACGCCACGAGGGAGGCGCTGCGATGAGGTTCTACGTCGACAGTGAGTTGTGCCCGCGACAAGCGTTGCTGCCGTCCGGCGCGCTGCTGTGCAGCGACGTGGTGATCGCGCGAACCGGCGTGCAACTCTATCATCCTTCTGAGATCGGACTTAACGGCGACAGCATGATCCGTGTGCAGCGCGACGCCGAGGAGGTGTTCAGCCCAAGAGCCATGGGCTCGTTCGAAGGCGCGCCGATCACGATGCTGCACCCGAGCGACAATGTCGGACCTGCCAATCGGCGCTGGCTGTTGGCGCCGGCCCAATTGCGGGCGTCACGCGGCAGCGCGCCGCTCGATCCCGCCCTCGGGCGCAGCGTCCACGACGTAGCTCATCGAGCCGGCCAGGTGGATTTCCAGCATGACGTTGCCGCTCATCGCCGGCAGCGGCAGCACCGCCTCGCCATCGGTCCATCGGCTCATGATCTGCCCGTCACGCTCCACGGCCCACCAGCCTCGGGTGAGATCGGGGTGATCGACTGGGACCTCGCGCAACTCCTCTGCGCTGCGCAGCACGATGCGCTTCACGCGGACGCCAAGCCGGCGACGATCCTCCAGCCAGGGACGCGCCTCGGTTGGCGATTGCGCCCGCGAGACTAACCGCACCTCGCGGGCGACACGCGGCAGGACGAAAATGACACGATCGCTGTCACTGAAGACCGGTTTGACAGCGCGCCGATCGGCAAGCAGTCGCAGGTCGGCATCCGTCGTGGTCACGCGCTGCGGCACCGGTCGGCCGATCGCGGCAGCACGGTCGGCCAGGCGCAGCCATACCGGCTGCACGCTCGCCTCGTCCCATACGAACGGGACACAGGAACCGGCTTCGCGCGTCGGGTAGTCAGTCTCGTCCGTCAGGTCCGGGTGCAGGACCAGCGGTGCGCCGGAGTTGGCGAAGAACCCGCTGTTGCCGGTGTCAATGTAGCTCTCTGCCGGCAGCCCCTCGGCCAAAAGGATGGCGTGCTGGCCTAGTTCCACGTGGTAGTAATCAACCGCCGCCCAGTTGAGCTCCTGGCGGATGGTGGTGCCGTTCACCAGTTGCCGGGCGCAGATCAGCTTGCCGTCCACGAAGATGGCGTGGTCGGGCGAGACCACCAGGTCACGGTGCGGCATGCCGTCGGCGAAGGCGTCGCGTTGGATGCGGATCGGTGCCACGGTCTCCGGCCGCGGATGGCCGGCGAGGCCGATGCGGCGGTGGCCGAGCCAGGTGACAGTCTGCGGCATCTCCTGGCCATCAGCCACGGTGATGACCTGCTTGCCTGGTCGCAGCTTCTCGACCGGCAGTTCCCCGTCAGGGGTCCGGATCATCGTGCCGCGCACGTAGCAGGTGGCCTCGATCACGTCCCCGGACGCACTGAAGCCGCCCGTCGCCCCCGGCTGCAGGAATATGTTTTCCATCGTGAACACGGTGGAGCCGCTCTTGGTCACCGTCAGCACGTGGTCCGTATCATTGTAGTTCACCAAATCACCGGTGAAGTTGGCGCCAGTGATTACAAACTCGTCGCCCCAGTCGACATCTGTGATCGTTTGGGTTGTAGTGTCACCGGGCAAAAGACTGGCGTTATCGAACTGGATGACACCGCTGTTGCGCAAAGGGCCGTTGAGGAAGTCGAAAGTCACATTGGAACCGGCAGGGCCAACTAAGAGCGGGTCGCCCACCACCAGACGACCCCCGGCATCGGTGCCTGCGATGGTTATCGTCTCGTGGACCGATAATGAGAGGAGAATACTCTGGACGTTGAGCAAACCGCCGGACAGAATCCCAAAGTTGGTGGCAGGTCCGCCCGTTCCAGTGAGGTAAAAGATAGCGTCAGTCGTGAGCAAGCCACTGATTGAAAAGGAGGGAACGCTGAACCCCGGCGAAGTGGGATCGATGTCGAGATCGGCTACGTCGACCGTCGTAGTGACGGTCACCGTGTAGTCGCTTGCCAGGCTTCCGAAGGTCGTTTCATCCCCCACTCCGGGCGGACCGGAGGTGGGATTCCAGTTTGATGCCGTAGCCCAATCGCCAGTGCCGGTCTTGTTCCATGTATACGCGGCCATAGCGCGACCCCCCGATTAGTTCCGCCGATCACAACACAACTCATGCGCGCATGGCCAGCCTTTCTTGACAGCGGGAGGGCCCTCGGAGTCTCGGCAGGCCTAAATCCCGGCCAGCTTGGCGGGTAACGCCGGTGTTGAGAGCCGTCGCGCTAGTATTGCCCGCTTCCTTCCAAGTGATCGATGAGTTCGGCGCGGGTGGCGTCGCGCTCGCCGATCTGCCGCAATTGCCAGCCGGACCCGCGGGCCGCTTCATCCTTTCGCTGTTCGCGGCGGTAGCCGAGCTGGAAGCCGGGCTGATTTCACAGCGGACGAAAGCTGCGCTGGCCCCTAAACTGCCCGAATGCCTCGCGTCGCCGCGGTCGCGATGACCTACAACGAGCCGGACTTCGTGCCGATCTGGACGCGGCATTATGCCGCCACGTCGGGGCGGAGCATTGCTACGTTTTCGATCACGGCTCCGACGACGGCAGCACCGACGGGCTGGGCGATGTCAACGTGATCCGCTTGCCGCGCTCGTTGAAACGCACGAGCTTCTCGGGATGCGCCCGGTAATGGTTGCTGATGACCTCGGCCGCGGATCGCCTCGGCCTCGGCATCCGTCAGAGTGTCAGTCCGGACTGACACATTCGGCTCACCGGCCATGGCAAAGCCCGCAAGCAGCGAACGCGGCGGGGATTCTGGCGAGGTTAGAGGCGGATCAACCGCATCATCGCCCGCTAGCTCGCCCACAGACGCCTTCTCGATAGCGAGCAGCGCCAGCAGCTCCGGCTTCCGCGCGGTAATTGCCGCTCGCTTGGCATCGGTCAGCGCGGTCGGTGGGCCTTCGACAATCAGCCGATCGCCCTCGGCAGTGACAACGCAGCCGTCCGCCAGCAACGCCGCGAGCAACCGCTCCGCCGCTAGAAGATCTCGCGGCGCCACGTCGGCAGATCCTCGGCAACCGGTTGCGGTTGCAACGGCTCGGCGTCGCCCTGCGGATACCGCCCGCGGCCATTGTCGGGAATTAAGATACGCACCTTGTCGGTGGCCAATCGGGCGGCAGCGGCGGCGGCCCTTGCTCGGGGTCGTAGATCACCACGGCATTGAACCTTCGCTCAGCCGGCGGTGGATCAGCCGCCGTTGACGCGAGCCGTTCCAAACGAGTGACGCGAGCCTGTAGGTATGGCGGCATTGGCAGCATGCGCGGCCTCCAGCTTCTCGATCCGGCGCATAAGCTCGACCACGTCGGTCGCCCGCATGTGCGTCTCGACTACCTCCCCGTCAGCTTCGGGGGCTCAAATCGCCTAGGAGTTGGGGAAGGGCGCGCCTCGGCGGGATGTCTGCAGGAAGCCCGATTCCTGCCACCAAAGTCGGCGCCATTCCCGCTTACCTCTTGCCGGCGCGGCTGAGCCCGGTTACTGCCAGCCGGATGAGGGTCTCGTTAACAGCGGTGTCGACGACAGAAGACGCGCTTGTAGCGAGCTCACGCAAACCCACCCCGAAACCCGTCATGTGAGGTACTGCCGTCACTGCGCTCGAAGGCCTCGTGCTTGCGGTGCGTCTGATGATCGATACGTCCGTGACGTGCGGCGGCCAGGCCGCGCGCCAGTTGGTTCAGCTCCTGTTGCTGCCCGCACTTGATTCCGGGCACTGACATCGGACTGCCGTCGCGCGCGCTGCTCAGCGCGGCCGTGATCAGCTTCCCCCGCGGGAACCACTCGCGCACCAGCGAGGGGAGTTGGCGGCCGGTATGGATCGCGGAGACCCGCGGGAATGGGCGCTGGTCCAATGCCTGGGTTTCCTGGCTGCCAGATCATAGCGGGCCGCCCGAGGCGCACTGGGTGCCTCCGGCGCGATCGCGACGGCAGTCTAGCCTGGAGTTCCCGGCGCGAGCCCGGAGCCACGCCGGCTCCCCACCCCGGCGGGGTCACGCCCATGCGAGAGGCTGATGCCACCACCCCGCGCGCATTCCTCAAACGCTTGCTGATCGCCGTCGAGCTCACCCCACCCGAGCTGCACCGTCTGGTTCTCGCACTCGAAACCGAGGCAATGGTCGCGATCGTCAGCACCGACAGGCAAGGCAAGTCCGGCCTCGGCCTCGACGCCCAGCGTGACGCCATTGCTCGCTTCGCCGAGACCGAGGGCTTGGAGCCGATCGGCGAACTGGTCGAGGTCGAGACGGCCAGGGGTGCCGAGCGCTCGAACGGAGGCCGATGCTACACGCAATTGTGACGCGTCATTGCGAGAGTGTCGCCGCCGTATCATTGCCTTGGTGTGGCGACGGAGACGTGACGGCTACGCACCTTGGACTGTCGTTCGCAAATGTGACTGCCGCATCGCACGCGTGAGACCGAATACGGTCCACAAGCAGTTGGGGATGCATCTTCAGCGAATAAGCGATTACGTCGTTGAGGCCACAATTGGCGTAGTCAATGGCTGTCATGTCACCCTTCGTTAGGCCGGAAAACTTTGCGCAATCGTCAGCGCATTAGACCCCTTAATCTCGTCAGTGGCCCGCACTCGCGGCAGTTATGCATGCATAGGCCGCGCCCGACTAAGTACTGCGTTTCGTAAATTCGCTGACGTATTTTGGCCAACTCGTGACAGAATGGCAAGGTCCTCCTTATCCAGGAGGATCGATCATGCCAAGACGGAGCCCGTTCGTGATCCGGCTGAGCGAGCACGAGCGAGCCGAACTGGAGGCTCGCTGCAAAGAGTATACATCGCCGCATCGCGACGTCGTGCGGGCGAAGATCGTGCTGCTGGCGAGCCGGGGGCTTGGCAACAACCGCATAGCGGCTCAGTTGGGCATGCCACGCCAGATCGCCAGCAAGTGGCGCCAGCGGTTCTGTAGCCAGCGGCTACCCGGTCTCGGACGATCGACCCCGCGGCGGGCGACCAGCCCGCTTTTCCCCCAATGTCGTGGTTGCGATCAAGGCGCTGGCCTGTGAGCTGCCGTCACACCGTGGTCTGCCCCTGGCTCGCTGGTCGGTTGCCGAGCTGCGCCAGGAGGCGCTGGCGAGCGGCATCGTTGCCCAGATCAGCGGCACCACGCTCTGGCGCTGGCTTGGCCAGGACGCCTTGCGGCCGTGGCGCCATCGCAGTTGGATCTTTCCCCGCGACCCGCACTTCGCCCGCAAGGCCGGCCGCGTCTTTGATCTGTATCGACGTCGTTGGAAAGGCGCAGCGCTGGGGCCGCGCGATTACGTGCTCTGCATCGATGAGAAAACCAGCATCCAGGCCAGGCGGCGCAAACACCGGTCGTTGCCGCCGGCACCGGGGCGCCCGGTCTACGTTGAGCACGAGTATGCGCGTGCCGGTGCACTGGCCTACCTCGCGGCGTGGGACGCGCATCGGCCCAGGCTGTTCGGCCGCTGCGAGCGCAGGAACAGCATCGCGGCATTCCATCGCCTCGTCGGCCAGGTCATGGGCCAGGAGCCGTATAGGTCAGCGCGCCGCGTGTTCCTGATTGCAGACAATGGCTCCTGCCACCGTGGTCGGCGTGCCGCTGACCGCCTTCGCGCCAAATGGCCCAACATCGTTCTGGTTCATACGCCAGTTCACAACAGTTGGCTCAACCAGATCGAGGTCTATTTCTCGGTCGTTCAGCGCAAGCTGCTCACCCCGAGCGACTTCGAGAGTTTGGCCGAGCTGAAGCGAAACATGATGGCGTTCCAGGCCCGCTACCAGCGGGCCGCCAAACCGTTCAAGTGGACCTTCACGCGCCGTGATCTGCACCTACTCCTCACCAAGCTCAAGAAGTGGCGCGCTTATGCCGGAAGGTTCCAGTGCCGGAATACGTCACCGTAATTGCGAATCGCAGGTACTAAGTCGCGATGTGCAGTTTGGGTATCGATACGGTGCATAGTCACGGCAGCTTATAGGAACGCGGCCCCCACGTGGTCCTTGAACAGATCGATCCGGCGCACGTAGCCACGCAGCGTGTCCACCGACTTGTGCCGGTTCACCTCCATCATCTTGAACTCCGATGCGCCCGCCTCGGCGGCGGAGGTGAGGAAGCCCGCGCGCAAGCTATGGCCGGCGAAGCTTGGGGCGTCGAGGACGGAGGCCAACTTCCGTCAGAGACGCCTATGCGGCAGCAGCCACTGATCGGCCATGGCAGCCCTGCGTTCCTCCCGCGACACCCACAAGGGCCATGCCATCGCTGCCGTCGACATGGCGATAGCGGCGAAGGCAATCTTCTTCCATGGCGGGCAGTCCTCTCGCCAGACTTTGCGCGCCGGCAACAGGAAGACATGGCGGCTCGCTGGGATCAGCAGCACACCAGCGCCACGATCAGATAAGCGGTAAGGGCGAGCACCATGGCTCAGCTCCGCTCGCGGACGGCGTCGGCAGCCCACAGCAGCAGACCAAAGCCGGTTATCACCGAAAGCACGAAGGCAGCGATCAGGAACGCGCGTTCCTCGCCCCCCATATCGGGCAGATGCGAAAGCGGCAGCACCGTGCCGATGCCGATGACGACCCAGGCGAGCAAAGCGCGGACAGAGCCGAGTAGCCAGCACACGGGTTGCTCAGAGCGTGCCGGCTTAGCCATTGATCGAGTTCCATCTTGGTTGGTGGTCAGGACCGGCGGGCGGTCACAAGGCTCCGCTGGTTCGCTTTCAGATGGACAACGACCTGAACTGTTGCAAATGAAGCTCTTGCATAGTCTGAATGCGGGCGATGGGGTGAGCTGGCCACTTTTCCCTCGCGCCCTGCGGCCTCCCGGCCGGAGGCGCCGCGACCTCCACGAAGCCAGCCTTGGCGGCGTGCATCGGCTCTGCCTCCCCGCTGGGCAGGCATGACGAGCGCCTGCCGTCCGGCGGCGCGGATTGCCCGGCTGGCGGGGTCGAGCTTGCTGTCATGGTGGACGATGATGGCTAACAGCTGCTCGCGCCTCAGTTTGCTCATGCCGTAACCGCGGTATGCGTCGAGCAGCACCCCCACGCGGCATCCGTCGCGTCAGCTATCGGGCGGCGCTCAAGATTGCCTGAGCGAAGCGCTCAGCCTGGATCTCGTTGATCTCGTCCCGCCGCCTGATCTCGCGCTCGACTCCGCTTTCTACGTGCAGGAACGGATGCGTGCCGGGAACGTCGTCGATTAGGTAGACGCGACAGCCGATGTCGCCGAAGCGAACGCCGTCGTTCACCACAAGCGACCAGCGGCGGCCGAACGCTCTCATCTCGCTTTTGCCGACTATGTTGCTAGTCAAGACAATATATTTCCTGAGCATATCAACAGGACCAAGCACGGTAACGGCCCCGGCAGTTAGTCACAATTCTGCATCATCAGTATCGATGGCGTGCATACACGCCCCCGTATGAGATCCCCCTGCCCAGCTACAGGCTGGTGCGGCATGCGGGCGGTATCCAGGCTAGTCCTTCGCCCTCGGCGCCGCTCTGCGCCTTCCCTAGCCCCCCGGCGCATGCGTTACGTCACGGGCATGGCGCGCGATGTGTATCTGCTGGGCGAGATAGCGGCACGGGGGCGACGATGTTCGAAATCCGCTGGGGGCGATGCGACCGACACGGGCGCTTGGCGCACCGCGCGCTGCCGTCCGAGCAGCTAGGCGCCTTCAGGCGAAGCCGCACCGGATCGATACTGATCATGCGCACTGGTGATTAACCGAATTCGCGACTTTTCGGGCATGGCAACGTGTGTGCGGCCGTATGACCCGTCCGGCCGCACCGCCCGCGCCCGCGCCCGCTTCGACCCTGGGCTGACTGGTCAGGGCTGCACCCCCAGTCAGCCGCGGGCGCGGGATGCCCAACATCAGCCGCCCTGCAGCGCCGCCCTGAGACACGCCAGCAGCCCCCTCGCCTGCGCCGGGCCACCCTGGGCTGCCTGAGCTGCCCCGCGGCCTCCAGCCCCTCATATGGAGGCTGTAAAGGAGCCGCCCGCATGATCAATAAGCTCGTCGCCTATCACCGGGTCTCGACCGAGAAGCAGGGCAAGTCGGGCCTGGGCATCGATGCTCAGCGCGAGGTCATTCGTCGCTTCGCCGAGGCCGAGGGCCTCAGCGTTGTCGCTGAGTTCGTCGAAGTCGAGACAGGCAGGGCGCCGATGCTCTCGATCGTCGCCCCGTGCTCAGGGAGGCGCTGGCGACAGCGCGCAAGGTCAAGGGCGCCGTTGTGATCGCCCGGCTCGACCGTTTGAGCCGCGACGTGCACTTCATCTCGGGACTGATGGTGCACAAGGTTCCGTTCCGCTGATGTCGACCCGTTCATGCTGCACATCTACGCTGCTGTGGCACAGAAAGAGCGGGCGCTGATTGCCGAGCGCACGCGGGCAGCGTTGGCACAGCGCAAGGCTCAGGGCGCTCGTCTCGGCAATAAGACCAATCTTGCCGAGGCGTCTGCCAAGGGCGCTCAGGCCAACCGCGATGCGGCTGACAGGTTTGCCGCCAACGTGCTGCCGGTTGTACGCCAGCTGCAGGCTGCGGGTGTGACCGGTCTGCTTGGCATTGCTCAAGCTTTGAACGCTCGCGGTGCGCACGATGCGTGGTGGTGCGTGGTATGCGTCGAGCGTGCGAAATCTGCTTGCACGGGCTGGAAGTGGGTTGTTCTTGCCGATGCCGGCAGAGGCCACCCCGTAGGAAGCCGCTACAGGCCGCGCCCGCGCATCTGCTTATGCTGCTGCCTCCCGGCGTCGGGATGCCGCCCACGGGCTTTCCAGCGCTGCCAGCGTGGTGATTCGGCGCTATCCTGCACCCGCCTTTGGACGGAGGATGCGCGGCCATGGACCCACGCACGCTTGGTCTTCCCGAGCGGTTGCAGCGACTGGAACAATTGAAGGCCGAATTGCTGCGGGCGAAGTGTCGCGGGAGTTTTCTGGCGTTCGTGACCGAGGTGATTCGCCGGCAGTGCGCCGCAGGTGGGCCGCATCCGTTTGTGACGGACGCGGCGTATTGGCGTGGCGAGGTGCTGGCGGATCATCACAAGCTGATTGTCCGTACGCTGGAGCAGATGTCTGCGGGTGCGCGGCCGTTTGCGGGTGCGTTTGACCGGCAGATTTTTCTGGGGCCGAGGGGTTCCGCGAAGACGACGCTGATCGCGGTGTTGGCGGCGGCGTGGCTGCTGGCGCGGTATCCGCGCGACGCGGTATTGGGGATCTCTCACAGTCAGCCGTTTGCGGAAGAGACCTCGACTGCGGTGCAGCGGGTAGCGGAGCTGCACGGCGACCTGCTCGGGTATGTGTTGAGCAGTGACGCGAAGGGGCAGTGGCGGACGAGCACAGGTGGTCGGTATTACGCGCGGAGCCGGTCGCAGGGTGTGCGTGGCCTGCGGGCGCGGTGGATCCTGGTGGATGATCCGATCAAGAGTTACGCGGAGGCGACGAGTGAGGCGGAGCGGAAAGCGTTGTGGGATTTCTTTCAGCTGGATCTGCTGGGGTGCCTGCCGGCGGCTGGGGGCATCGTGGCGTTGATTGCGACGGCGCATCACCGGCTGGATTTGATGTGTCAGTTGGAGAGCGCGGAGGGGTGGCCCGTGATGCGGTTGTCGGCGTTGTCGGAGGGGTCGGAGGTTGATCCGCTGGGGCGGGAGTTTGGGGTGCCGCTGTGTGCCGGTGCGGAGTTTGGCGATCGGATGCTGCGGGACCATGCTGAGTGTGTGCGGCATGGTCGTGAGTGGGCGTGGTCGTCGCAGTGGCAGGGTCGTCCGACTGCGGCGGAGGGCGCGTTGTTCAAATCCGGCAAGCTGGTGATTTATGAAAGTTTACCGGCGAACTGGCTTAAGACTGTGGTGGTTCGTGGGTGGGACTTTGCGGCGAGTGCGGGTCGCGGAGATTTTACGTGCGGCGTCAAGGTTGGTCAGTTTTTTGACCCGGTGCTGGGTGAGGACCGGTGGGTGATCCTTGATGTTCAGCGGGAGCAGGTCAGTCCGGAGGATGCGCTACGGTTGCTGCTGGGAACGGCGGAGTCGGACGGGCATGCTGTGACGCAGGTGCTGCCGGAGGACCCTGGTGCTGCTGGCAGGTTTGCGGCGGAGGACATGGTTCGTAGGCTGGCAGGACATCCGGCGGAGGTTGAGCGGATCACTGGGTCGAAGGAGATTTTGGCTCGTCCGGTAGCGGCGCAGGTGAATGGGGGGAATGTTGGTATGTTACGGGCGCCATGGAATGCGGCACTGGCTGAGGAGTTGGCGGGTTTTCCGGCCGGTGAGCACGATGATCAGGTTGACTCGCTGAGCCTGGCGTTCACCCGGTTATTTCCCAGCAAGTTGGCGGAGTGGTATCGGTTGTGAATGATTTAAGGGATGGGGATGCGATGGCGGGCGGGGAGAAGCAGGCAACCGCCCTCTCGCTTCGCACCGCTTCCGATCGCGACCATCGCGCCACGGTGGCGCAATGATGCTGGTCGAGCTGGCTCTAACCTCACCACAGCCCACGCGCCAGGTCTCACGCGCGACGATCGTGGAACGGACTTTAATCTAGCAGACTGACAGCAAGCACAGCCGGACCAGGGCCCAGGCGCGTGCATTGCCCGGCGTCAGCGACAACCCGATGGCGATCGGTCGCAGCTAGGGCGCGCGTTGCGCCCCCTTTTCCTCACGGAGTTGTCCTGCTAAGTTCCGTGAGGAAATGGCCGATCTTCGCCTCCGCTGTGAATGGTGCCGCTGCCTCGTCAAGCCGAAGGCTCGTGGCAGGCCGGCGCGCTACTGTTCGGCATCTTGCTGCCAGCGCGCCTACGAGCGCCGGCAATTGGAGAAGCGCAAGCAGGCCGAGATCGATGCGATCCACGCGCGGCATTCAGCGGGGGCGGCGTACCTGCTCCCCAAACTGAAGCTGCCGCCGCGGCGCCGTCCGACCCGGCTCAAGTGCCCCGTGTGCAAATTCCCGTTCGCGGTCAAGAAGCGCGGCCCTATTCCGGTGACCTGCGGCCCGCGGTGCGCCTTGGCACTGGACCTGCACAAGGCCTACCTGCGCGGCAGGAACGAGGTGTTCGACGTTCTTAGTGTCCGTCCGGAAGGTTTGCGAGTTTTTTGAGTTGGTTAGCCTGTGGCCGAGAAACGCTCTTGAACCCGCTGGATTCGTTGTGACTCTATAGCTGGCACCGATTCGTGAGGTGCCAAATGTGGACAGATGAGACGCGGGCTCGACATGACCGAAGCGGGCTGCGCGATCCGAGCGATCTGACGGATGACGAGTGGGCTCTGGTCAAGCCATTGATCCCGCCGGCGAAGCCCGGCGGGCGCAAACGCAAAGTCGATGAACGGGAAGTTGTGAACGGCATCATGTATGTGCTGAGCACGGGCTGCCAGTGGCGCTATATTCCGAAGGACCTGCCGCCAAGGAGCACGTTGCACGACTACTTTGATCGCTGGAACTACGACGGCACGCTGGAGAAAATCCACCACACGCTGTACGTGAAATGTCGCGAAGAGATGCGGCGAGAGCCGAGTCCCACAGCCTGCGTGATCGACAGCCAAAGCGTGAAAAGCGCTGAAAAAGGCGGGGCCTGTATTGATCCGCATGGATACGATGCGGGCAAGAAGATCAAGGGAAAGAAGCGCCACATTCTGGTCGATACACTAGGGCTGTTGCTGCATGCCGTGGTTCACCCGGCTGACATTCAGGACCGTGATGGTGGCGTGCTGGTGCTAGCGACCTTGTTCGGCATGTTTCCCTTCCTGCAGAAGCTGTTCGCCGATGCCGGATATCAGGGGCCGCAATTTCATGCCGCGGCGGCCACGGTGCTGCCGAAACTGTCGGTCGAGATCGTGAAACGCTCGGATCAGGCGAAAGGCTTCGAGGTGCTCCCGAAACGCTGGGTGGTCGAGCGTACCTTTGCCTGGTTAGGGCGCTGTCGTCGGCTGGCAAAAGATTTCGAGAACCTCACCCGAACTGCTGTTGCCTTCATCCGCCTCGCCTCAATCCGGCTCATGCTGAGAAGGCTTTGCAATCCCCGCTAAACTTTCCGGACAGACTCTTAGGAAAGATATGACTGCGATGGCGTTCCTCACCGAGCGCCGGCGACGGCACCAAGCGATCATCGACGATCTGCTCACCGGTCCGGCTTCAGCGGCCGACGGTAACGAAGGCGAGCCGGCGCCTGCGTGAACGGGAGATGGCGACAACGTTCTATATGCGAATGGTTTAGCAACCAACATGGCGCTTTGGAGCATCGGTATAGCAAGGTGGGCGCGCAAGTCACTTTGGCCAGACATGGAGGATCTTCCCATGGCCGAGATTCTTTCTGCGCGCCTTGGGCGGCGACAGTAAACGCCACGGGCGGAAATGGCGCTGGCGCAGCAACGCTGTGTGGAACGGTCCCACTGATTACTGGGGTGTGCAAGGCTTTTTGAACTGGATCAACCGCGGATTCTGCCAGCCTGAGCGGAAGATCGGCGAATGCGGCCCGCATGCCACGGGCGGGTGGCGCTCTGCCAGCGCGGCCTGCCTGACACAGACGACGCAGGGGTGCCTGGTCAGCATGCATTACACCGACTGCTCAATCCCGATGACCGGTTTCGACCCAAAGCGGTCCTTCAGCCATGGCGCTACGATGCCCGCTCTTTTACACTGGCGGCCCGCTTTTGGTCGAAGCCGGCCATATCCGGGCGAAACGCCATTTGACATGCAATCTCTGCTCGGCCAGCAGTCCATCCGCCTGGATGCTCGAATGGGAGGATAGGGTGCCATTGTCACAAAGCGCTGGGGCCGGGACCGATGACCCTCTGGCCTCTTGGAACGATGGCGCGACGAAGAAGGCTGTCGTGGATTTCGTCGCGCGGATCACGGAAGCGGACGGCACGGATTATGTTCCGCCGGAAGAGCGAATCGCCACGTTCGACAATGACGGGACGCTTTGGTCTGAACGGCCCTATCCTTTTCAGGTCGCCTTCGCCCTCGATCGGGTCAAGGCCATGGCAACGCAACACCCGGAATGGCGGGACCAAGAGCCCTTCAAATCCGTGCTGGCGGGCGACCTCAAAGGAATGCTTTCAGGCGGCTACCATGCGCTCATCGCGATCGTCGCGGCCACGCATTCCGGCATGACGACAGACGAGTTCGAGGCGGAGGTGCGCACCTGGGTGGCGACAACGCGCCATCCGAAAACCAACAAGCTGTTCACCGAAATGGTGTTTCAACCGATGTTGGAGTTGCTTACCTATCTCCGCGCCAACCGCTTCAAAACCTTCATCGTCTCGGGCGGTGGCATCGAATTCATGCGAGCCTTTGCAGAGATGACCTACGGCGTGCCTCCCGAACAGGTGATCGGCAGCAGCGGCAAACTGAAGTTCGAGATGCGAGACGGCAACCCGGTGCTGAGCAAGCTTCCCGAGATCGAATTGATCAACGACAACGTCGAGAAACCGGCTGCCATCCAGAAATATATTGGTCGCCGCCCGATTGCGTCGTTCGGCAATTCCGACGGTGACCTGGAAATGCTGCAATGGACGACCGCCGGAAAGGGAGCGCGCTTCGCGCTACTCGTCCATCACAACGACGCAACACGAGAATGGGCCTATGATCGCGAGCCGTCCATCGGGCAACTCGACAAGGCACTAGATGAGGCCAACGCGAAGGGCTGGACGGTCGTCGATATGAAGAACGACTGGCAACGCGTCTTCCCCTTCGAGTAGAATGTGTCGCTAGCGGCTTGGAAGGAAACGCGGGTCGCGAGCTGGTAGAAGCGTTAGCCTGCGGCAGGACCTGAAGGTCGGGTTTCCACCCTGTCCGGCCATTCGGGTCCCCGACCCTGAACGGCCGGTCCCGACCCATTACAGACATTCAAACTGAGATATTACGGAAAGCTGCCCCCGGGCGCCTGGCGCATCACGCCTTATCCTGCCGATCGCATTGACACGCTCACCCAAGGTATGGCGTAAGTTCAAGGTGACTGTCTGGGGCTTCGTAGCACACGGGCCGCTTGCGGCGAGACAGCTCGACTGAGCACACTCACTGGGAGGCACGATGACCGATGAGTTTGCGGCCAAGGCATGGATTGCGCCAATGGGCTCGCGCAAGCGACGACCGGTCGCGACGGGTGGAACACCTAGTGGCCAGCATACAAGGCGGCAACATTGATGCGAGACATGAACCATGGGTAGTCAAACTGGGTCTCATATGACCGTCGCCAAAAAGCTTCGTCACGAGCTGCAAGAATATGCCCTGATATCCGCATACCTGTATGTCTGCTTCGGTGCGCTCATTCTCTACAAGACGGCTATACTCCGTGGGGAGGGCGTCAGCTATGCTCCGTATGGATTAGCAATCATCAAAGCGGTGATCCTGGCAAAATTCATACTGGTGGGGCATGCATTGCGGATCGGGGATAGATACTCGGAACGCAGGTTCGTTCATATCATCGCCTACAAGTCGTTGCTCTTTCTGGTGGTGCTTCTGGTCCTCTCAGTCATCGAGGAAGCAGTCGTCGGGGTCATTCATGGGCGGACGATCGCCGCTTCGCTTGCCGAGGTCGCGGGGGGCACGTTGCTGCAGATTCTCGCAAGCTGCCTGATCATGCTGCTGATCCTCGTTCCGTACCTGACATTCAGAGAACTGAACGAGGTCCTGGGTGAAGGAAGGCTCCGGCAGATTCTATTCGAAAAGCGCGCCGGGCCTCACTCCGGCGGTCATCGGGAACGGCAACAGGGTTAGTCCGTTCCCGATTGGCCGCCCAGTTCGCAGGAGCGAGTCCCCGAGTTTCGCGCCGGCTAGCTTGGCCAGACTGCGACGGCTTCGAACAGCCGCTTTCCACCCATTGTTGCCATTCGCGCCGCACTGGGGGCGCGCTGGCGGCTGTGGGACTTTGGTTGAGGCGCTGTGTTGCGGCATAATAGGAGTAGTACGGCGACTGCCCCATACTTGGGGCATGAATTCGACCCCATCAGTTGCCCCGTGAGCGTGCTTCGCGTGATCATATTATGTGCGCGCCTCCTACCGCTCGCGTTCGCCGCCGCCCTGACCGTCGCGGCCCCCCGCGCGCATTCAGCCGGGGTGCAGTTTATCGACGTGCCCGCCGACGCCGCCGGTCCAGCGCTCATTGGCGCGGTGTGGTCCCCCTGCGCAGGGCCGGTCGGAGAGATCAAGCTTGGGCGTGGTCTAACGACGCCCGGAACCCTCGCGTGCCCGGTGCTCGGCGTACACCTGCCGCTCATTGCGATGTCGCATGGCTACCACGGCTGGTATGGCAGCTTGCATGACGTGGCCGAGACGCTCGCGGATGCCGGCTTCGTGGTCGCGATAATCAACCATCCCGCCGATAGCGGGCCGGATATGTCCCATGCCGACGAGCTGACGGCACTGACCGAACGCCCAACCGACGTCAAGCGCCTGATCAACTTCATGTTGGATGGTTGGCTCGACCATGCGAAGCTCGACCCCGGCCGGATCGGCTTTTTGGGCTTATCACGCGGCGGGTATACTGGCCTTGTGCTAATCGGCGGCGATCCCGACTGGCACAAGCTGGACGGGATGTGTCCGCGGCAATCGCCGCTGCCGTATTGCGCGCAGGCTCACAGCAATCAGTTACCCGATGAGCCCCCCGTGCATGACCCTCGCATCAAGGCCGCCGTAATCGCCGACCCCGCCTTCGGCCCACTATTCACGCCGGACGGCTTGCAGCATGTGACGGTACCCGTTCAGCTCTGGGCCTCCTCCTACAGCGGCAACGGCACCACGCTGGACGGCGTGTCTCCTACCAACGTGGCAGCGATCAATCGCGATCTGTCGGCGCCGCACGACTTCCATGTCGTGCAGAACGCCACCCATTACGCGTTCCTCGCCCCTTGCCGCCCGCAGCCGAACCAGACCGTCTCCATCATCTGCCTCGACGCGCCGGGCTTCGACCGCGCGGAGTTCCACCGCACGTTCGACGACGAGGTGCGGGCGTTTTTCCGCGCGCATTTGGGAAAAGCGGCTGAACAGTAGGCCGGCCCTGCTGCCGGGCTGCCTCAGCTCAGTCTAGCCCTAGCCAAAGCGCGGCGGGCGTGGACGGGCAGCTTTCCACCCCGAGCGGCAGTAGCCGGGCTGCCCGCCCGAACCGCCGGAGTCGACCCAAAGCGGTGACGCGATGGTTGGGACCGGCGAACGGGGTGATTGCGCACCGGGCCTCTGCACCAGCTAACGCATCGAGCGCCTAAAGTTTGTCTGGGCCTGAAGAAACCGAACGTACAGTGCCACCGTCTTTGCGGAACGCCGGGAAGGGCGGCTACCCCCAGGTCGGGGCCGAAGATGGTCATGCGCGGACACTGCTAACTCGCCAGAGGGTCGGGCCGGAACTGGATGTGGTAGACTTTCGGCCGCGTGCCGGCGCCGCCTTCGAGATGTTGGGGCGTTCGGTTCCCGTTCGTTGTCCAAAGCCCGCGGCCCTTCCAGCCGGCATTCGGATCGTCGATGCGGCCGTCCAGGTTCTTGGCATAGAAGTTGAGCGGGTAGGGAACACGTATCATGACGAACTGGCCGCCGACCAGGGCGAATAGGGCGTCGGATTCGTTGCCGGTGGCGATCGGTGTGTCCGGTCCCAGGCCGGACACGTTGTGCTGATCGACCCAGGTATAATAGCTCGCTTCGGCGCTGCCCGGTCCCTTCACGCCGGCGAAATTCGGCCCGGGAAACGGATAGAAGGTCCAGCCTTCCGGGCACAGCACGGCGGAGGCGGACGCCGGTCCGTTGAGCGGCCCCTTGCATTTGCGGCGATCGAAACTCGCGAGCTGACCGCTCGCGAGGGCCGTCCACGCCACGCCTTTGCTATCCACATCCATGCCGCGCAAGCCGTAACCGGGGGCGGAAATTTTGTAGTATTCGGTGAGCGCGGTGGCCGGCGGATCGGATCCCAGGTCGACCCGCACGATGGCGCCGGGCCCAAGCGATTGTTGCACCGAGCCCCAGACGATTCCGCCCGCGGGATCGGGCGAGACGCCGTAGAGACCGGCATCGATCCGCGCATCCTTGCCCGGTTCGATCGGCTGCCCAGGCTCGGTATAGGGGGTTGTCGCGTCGCGCTTGCCGTTGCCGATCGTGTCGACGATAAACGGCGTCCAGCCCTGCGACTTTGCGGCGTCACCGGTCTGAAGGAATTTCCTGCTGTCGAGCCAGCCGAGCACCTGCGCGTTGCCGGCACTCGACCATAGCGTGTCGTCCGGATCGAAGCCGAATTGCAGGTGCATGGTCGAGAAGCAGGTATCGGCCAACTGGAATTTCCGCGTGCCTGGATCATACACCGAGAACTGGCGTCCGGATGTCGCTAGCGGGAACAGCTTCGCCGAGGGATTGTCGGAGCCCGCCTTGCAGAACGCAGGATTTTCGGCGGGCCGAATGCGGGCGGTGAACCACACCCGGCCTTTGCCGTCGAACATGGGGTTGTGGACGATTGACTGGCTGTCCCAGATCAAGTCGTTGCCCCAATAGGGAGAGGGCGCGAACTGCGGATGCTCGTCTTTCGAGCTCGGGGTGTTCGGATCGGAGACCGGCTCGCGAATTGTCGTGGCGACATTCTTGATCGGATCGAGCACAGGAATATCATCGGTGCTGAGCTCGGGCGAACCATAGATCGGGCCATAGGCGTTGACGGTCGGATTGCGTTTGTCCGTCGAGACGGCGTCATGGAGATACGTCTTCGGGCTGGCCCAATCCCATTCGGTGATGACGATGTTGCGCTCGATGCCGCTTGGACGCGCCGGTGTCGCGGCCGGAAGTTCGCCTGTGGCTACTCGATCCGTCCAGTTGCCGAAATTGGTCAACGCCAATCTCGTGTCGAGATTGGCGATACTCGTCACCATCTCGGTGCTCGCCTGGCCCGACTGGATGCGGCGTTCCCAGGCATCGGCGGAATTGTCGAAATGGCCCAGCGCGCTCGGGATGGTGCGAGTCGCCAGATTACCGATCTGATGGCAGGTGATGCAGCCGTTCGTCTTCACGACATTCAGCCATTGCAGCTGGCTCGTCATGCTGTCCAGCATTTCCCGGTCGCGCGTCGGGCCCGAGAACAGGCTCTCGTCCGGGATTTTCAGCATCGAGTACCAGTAGATCGCGGGATAGATTTGCGCCGCCTGATGTGCGTCTGCTGCGATCGAAGCGGCGAGATTGACGCGTTCGCCTGGCCTGGCGTGAATTCGTTTCGAGTCCGCGAGACCATAGCCGCGGACCCAGAGTTCGTACGTCGCGGCAGGCAGATCGGGCAGCAGATAGCGACCCTCGTCGTCGGTGACGACGATCTTGGCATATTTGGTCGGGAGGTCGTTCGTCTCCGCGATCACCCAAACGCCGGCTTCCGGTCCCTTTGCACTGGTCACGACGCCGCCGATCGCGCTCGCGCCGACATGGATGGCCGCGTCCGAAGCCGCGACTTGCGCCGATGCCGGCCGAGCGAGCAGGAGCAGCACGACTGCAAAGGCGATCGCGCCGAGCGCGCCACTTGTTCTTGTCACCGTCTACCTCCCTCATCTCTCGAATCACAGGGGTCGGCCATCGAGAGCAACTCGGCGGCGCCCTCAGGCCCCGCTCCTGCCGAGTATCGATCGGCTTTGGACATTTACCCCCATTTGGAACGCAGTCCAGTTCGGTCGTTTTAATCTCACGTACTTCGGCGGTCGCAAGGACACCGGAGCGAACCGCAACTTTACCACCCATTGCGGCGGTAGCCGGCCTGCCGACCCGAACCGCCGGAGTCGACCCATAGCGGACAACGGGCAAAATCTGGCACCGGACCTTGGCACAGGCTAGAGTTAAGTATGGCGTCCTATAGCAAATTCGAGGTCGCTGACCTTTCACTAGGTCAGCTTACAGATGGCGAACTGGATGAAGCACTAGCGGCCTTCAACGGTTTCTCCGAGATATTCGGACGCGCTTGGATCGACAACTATTTTCATGGGGCGCAAATTCCTGGTTTTGTACGCTCTATTATGGCTATGTGGGACGACTTTCAGACGGCAAACCATCTTCCAAGGTTCGAAACGATAGTGGGACGATGGCGGCACGGCATCGATCAACTGGGGGTGACCGCGGAACTGAGGGTTTTTGCCCAATTGTGTCGAGCTGGCCTAGACCTCGAGCTGTTCCCACCGATCCCTAGCCGAGTGCCGGATGCCCGTATACGGATTACGCCTGAACAGCCTTGGACGTATCTTGAGGTATCACAGCGGGCAATATCAAGGCTGCGCAATGACGCAGAATCTGTCATGCTACGAATCTCCGAAAAAGCTGCGGATTCTCGTCCAGGCGTGCATTCAAAGGTCGCAATTCTTCGCCAACCTGCGGAACATGAACTCGAGCGAATTTTGAGCTGGCTAGCCTCTCTGCCAGCATCAGGCAGCCGGCTTGGAGATCTAGCCATATTGTACCTTGAACCGTTTGAAACGGCAGTCGACACAAACGATGTGTTGTACTATCATGTGCCCCAGCCGTGTTTGTTCACTACTTGGTTAGCTTCGAGCATGCCTCCGAAGAAGGCTACAGTCTGCATTTGCATAAAGGATACCGGGGCCGAACAAATGCTCAAGGACGAGGCCAAACAGCTTCCGCCCTCACAACCAAGCATTATAATATTGGATACTTCTTCGGTTATCGGTGACATTGCGAGCTGGGAGCCGTTGATACGGCGGCGGTTCCAGCCCCGAATTAATACACGCATTGGGACCGTGGTATTAACTCGATGCTACAATGCAGCAGCAGGCCGTCAAGCAGAGTCAAAGGTACTGGTAAATCCATACGCGAAAATTCCCATCGATCCAGAGATCGTTCGGAGATTAGAGAGAGCGTTTCCGCAGGAATGAAACCCTAGGCCGAACTTTACCCGCATTTCGGGCTAGATGCTTGGCGGTAAAGTTCGGCCTTAGGCGTAGGGTGCGGGCCGCCACTCGGTTGACGGCTTTCCACCCGGAACGGCGGTAGCCAGGTGGCAAAACCTGGATAGCCTGACCAACCTTTGCGCTGCCGCCGCTGTCACCGAAAAGCGCCTACACACTGTGTCTTGGACTGATGTCCCTGCTCGCGCCCCTGCGATGGTCGCAGTTGGTGCTTGTCAGGAGACGATCATGAATATCGACGTCGATAGCACCAGGCGAGTACTCACCGGAGCCTTGCGCTGCGTGAGTTGTCGAATCTGATCTTTGAAGTGGCTGATCGACTTCTCCCGGGGGTAGGCATAAAGCCCTCCCGGGCGGACACTACTCTTGATCTTGCTGGGTGGCAGGCGCATCGGCCTGTTCCCCCGCTTGATCTTGTATCCGAGAAATTCGAAGCCTTGTCGAACGTGAACAATCCGCGTCTTCTGCGGGTTTATGGTCACGCCGAGCTGCCCCAAGACCCGAGTTGCCGCCGTCAGCGCGGCACGCGCCTCCGCCGCGGACGCGCAGGTGATGACCCGTCGAGTAGCGGAGGGGACTCTCACCCCTCCGCCCTCACAGGTAGGGTCGAGAACTGGCGCGCCGGTTTGGCCAACACATTTCGGCCACGCCACGTTTCCAGCTCCCTCCACGTCGCACGCAGCGTGCAGATTTCCCGCACTGCGCGCCCCCATTTGCTTCATGCCAAGGCTTATGGGACCTATCCTGCTGGGGCGACTTTCGGCCTGCCGTGTTTCACCCGATAGCCGTTAACCAGCCCCGAGTGAGCCTACTCCGCCGCTCCCAACCGAAGCCCTTTCGTTTCTGAGCATGCGCCAGATGGCGCCTTCTCCCGAAACGCCAGGACGGTTCAGCCTTCACCTTGACGTATATTCTCCGCCTCAGGTCCTGCACATCGATGGACGCCTTTATCATCTCGTCCTTGCCTTCCTTACGTCGGAGACTTTGCAAATGGCAGGGCCCCTTTGCTCCACGGACATTACTCCGTTTCATCGCTACTACGGACCCAGCCGCCACCCTCTCGTCTTCGGCCGATTTCCCGGTTTCGCCGGTTATACGACCTACCTTGCTCCGGCGATTTCTCGCTGGGACGAGGAGGGTTTCTCCAGTTGCTTGGCACGCCCTTGTCACCGTGCTGTCGCTTCCACCCCGCCGAGGTGACCAGTCGTGTCGGTCAGCTTTCGGCTGGTCATTCTGCCTTCACCCTACGGTTGCGGGCTCGGCCCTCGGGGATACTCACTTTCGAGGCCACAATGCGTTCTCTTTTGATACGGCCCGGTAACTCGTGACCTCCCCATGGGAGATCTTGTCGATAGGCTTCGAAGGTTCGGTTTCCCTCCCCTCCGCTATCCAAACTACGGGGCTCTGACTTCTACCCCGGCAGGTCTGTCTCCTGCTGAACATGCCAGCCTTTCCTGGACACACAACCGGACATGAGAACTCTCGCCTCATCCGGCTCCTACACTCCAGCCTCCGGTCGCACGCCGAGCCGCCACAGGACAAACAGGTTGGGGTCCCGCTGCGCGATGCACCCCAGCCAGTGCATGGATGCGCGTTCCCGACGCTTGAACCGCTTGAACTTCCGTCGCGCCCATCGAGCGAGAGCCTCATTAAGATGGCGGAGCACCTGAACGCACTTCGAGCGGTAGAAGCGCCCGTAGTAGTTCATCCATCCCCGCACCACCGGGTTGGTAAAGCGAGCCAGGTCCTCCAGACGCTGGTTGTTTCTGGTGGACGCCATTCGCCACTCGCGAATGGTTTGCCGGATCGCTTTGGCGGCCTTGTTGCTGATCGCCGGCAGGAAGCTGATAAAGAAACGCCCCCACCGGTTCTTCGCGCGCCGAGGTTGGAAGGTGTAGCCAAGGAAGTCGAACTTGATATGCTCGTACTGCCCCGGCCGGTCATCATCCTTGCAGTAAACGATCCTGGTCTTCTCAGGATGAAGCTCCAGGCCGCACTCTGCAAATCGACCCCGGATGACCTCCAGCACGGATCGGGCTTCCTCCTCGCTCCTGCAGTGGACGATACTATCGTCCGCATATCGCTCGAACCGGACGCTCGGATACTGCCGATGCATCCACAGATCGAACGCGTAGTGCAGGAACAAGTTGGCAAGCAGCGGACTTGCGACACCACCTTGCGGGGTCCCCTTCGTCCGCTCCATGAGAGTTCCATCCGGACGTTCGACAGGGGCACGCAGCCACCGTCCAACATACAGACGGACCCAAGCAAGATCCGTGTGATGGGCCACAGCACGCTCGACAAGATCATGCGGAATGGAATCAAAAAAGCCCTTGATGTCCAGATCGATGACCCAGTCGGTGTCCCAGCAGCGTTTCCGTGCCGTCCCGATCGCGTCAAGCGCAGAGCGACCGGGGCGATAGCCGTAGGAGTTGGGGTGGAACCGAGGTTCCACCAGCGGCTCCAGGACCATCTTCACGACTGTCTGCGCCACGCGGTCGGAAACGGTCGGAATGCCGAGAGGGCGCGTGCCGCCGTTGTCCTTCGGTATCTCGACGAGCCGCACGGGCGGTGCATGATACGAACCCGACGACATCCGATTCCAGACCTTATACAGGTTGCCCTTCAGGTTCTGTTCGTATGCCGCCAGGGACACCCCATCCACGCCCGCAGCACCGCGGTTCGCCTTCACCCGTTGGTAGGCTTCCCAAACGAGTTGCTTCGGAATGTCATAAGACTTTGCCTCAGACACCGGCTCCTCCCCTCTCAGGTTGGCCTGCGCCTTTGGCCGGAGTGCCGGGTCCCTTCGCTCCGCCTGCATTACCAGGCTTCCGCGCTACTGCGAACCCGTCCGTCCCTGCGCCCCGCATTGGTACTCGGCTCCTCGCGGTTCTGCCGCTTGGAGGTCTCCCTTGGTATCGAGGCAACAGGTTCCCACGTTCCGCACAAGAGCCTCTCGCTGGTCTCACGCCGTCTTCATGCCGGTCGCCGCTCGGCCAGTCGGCAGGCTCCCTCCGAGCTTCGTCCCAGGCCAACAACTGGAGCCTGGTTTCGGCGACGTCCCAACGCTTTCGACACGTCATCAACGGTTCACTCGCGTTCGTCTTACCAGCGCACACCTGACGGGTTATCCCCGCCTTTTCCGCAACGCTCACTACCCCGGCCGTTGTGCCAGCGCAGCTTGCGGTGGTTTGGACCCTGATCCTGCAATCCGGGTCCGAGGGGCCAGCCCTCATCTCTTGTGCAGCAAGGCTGCTTCGAGTTGGCTGTGTTACATCAGAGCCTCCTCTTCGCGCCGTCGTGGCGCACAATCGTCCGCATATCTCGTGAGTTGATGGCCCTTGCGTCGCATCTCCCGATCGAACGGCGTCAGGAGGATATTGCTTAGCAACGGCGAGGCTACTCCGCCTTGCGGCGTCCCTCGCTCAGTCGGAAAGAGCCGACCCTCTCCGTAGCTGCCCGCTGTCAGCATCGCCTCGATGAGGCGCAAGACTCTGCCATCGGACACCCGTTGGGCCACAAGCGTGAGAAGTTTCTCGTGGGACACAGACCCAAAGAAGTCCTTCAAGTCCGCGTCCACAATCCATTCCCCGCCTGCTTCAATCTCCTTCCAGACCTTGCGCAGAGCGTCCTTTGTCGACCGCCCTCGCCGATATCCGAAGTTGGCGTCATCGAATATCGGTTCAAAGATTGGCGCCAATCGATTGACCAGTGCCTGCTGGCACACCCGATCATAGACCGTCGGGATGCCGAGCAGGCGCCACTCGCCTGGCTTGCCCATCTTTGGGATGCGCTGCTGCCTCACCGGTCGTGGCGTGTACTTGTCGGTGCGAAGCTCCTCGTGCAGTCGAGCGAGACGCTCTTCAAGCGCGCCGCCAAACGCCTCGATGCTTTCACCGTCAATCCCGCCAGCCCCGTGGTTGGCTTTGACGCGCTCCCACGCGATCTCCAAGTTCTTCGGCTTGTAGACTTTGTCGATGAGCGAGTGAACCTTCCTCGCCCCCGTCGGATTGATCCAGTCCGCGAGTCTCCTCGGTCGATGATGTTCGGGTCTTTCACTTATGGAACTTTCCACCTCACCGGCCTTACTCATCTCGCTTTCTGTCTCTCCCCAACCGTCTTCGCCGGCCGACTTCCCCGACCCACTCCGTCGCCAGGCTCCTGGTCGCGTGGCTTTCGCCGCGCTTCTGGTACTATTCGGCCGTCCGACGACTCCCAGGACACCGCTTCCCATTTCGCTTGCGCTTATAGGGTCACTTCCCTCGGTGCCACCCGAGGATTCTGGGAGCCCTCCTGGGGTCACACTCAGATCTTCCGTACCGTGCCGTCCGCAAACACCTTGGTGCGGTGGGTGAATGAGAACGCCTTCGCCCCCATAGTGCGGGCTCGACCTTGCCCCACCTTTGGCCGACCGGTTCGTCCTTGGGGTAGCCCCCATCGACTACGGCCCGGTACTTCTCCGCATACCCTTCGGATTCCGCCTCGCGGCGGACACCCTGTCCTCCGAAGCTCGGCGAGCGGTGGCTTCAGGTCCGTCTTGCTTGTCTCCAGCTTTCGCCTTCGTGCCCTAAGAGACGTCTCCATACCTTCCTCTCTCTTCGGCCAGCGAGGCATTACCCCCGCTTTTGGATACAGCGCTCCTCATCCGAGCGCCGGAGGGACTTGAACCCTCCTGATCTGGGCGCTGCCCAGCGCACACTACGAACCTCTCCGCCACCCCAGGGCGCCCGGCCTGTCCCTCGCGGGCGTCCGGTTGGTCATCCCTGACCACGCCTTGGGGCTTCCCGTGTTGCGTACGCTTTCCTTGTGTACATGCTGCCGCCACTACCCCGGTGCAGCGGCTGGGCGTACTCTTCGCTCATCTCACCCAGCCGTGTCAGCCTTCCCCGAAAGGGTCGTCGGGTCGGCCTGCACATCGTCCTTTTCGAGGCTTGCTCGGCGTTCACTCGCGTTGCGGCCTGCACACTCGCGCGGCCACCAATTCGTGACCTGCTGGACCGAAGGCTTCAGCCATTTCGTCACCTCCATGACTGCTCCGGTTGCTTCCGGCTGGAGCGTTGCCGGGTGGGCCTTGCACCCACTGGAAAGCGCCGCCTTTCACGGCGCACACCCGTAGCGGACCTTTGGCGTGTAGGGATGTGACGCACAGCTTTCATTGAGTTCGGCATGATTCTCAGCCGGCAGGCGCTTGCTCACCACCATTGCCACGGAGACACCGGTGACTCTTCCGCTCTTCCAGCAGCGCGATGAAGGTCAGTATGAAGTGGACCCCGGAAATAGGACCAGTGGCTTAGCTATACAGCCTGTTCGGCTCCGCCATGGGTAGAGGAGCGGAGCATGAGCACAAGACGGCGAAAGATTGATGCGGCGCTGAAGGCGAAGATCGCGCTGGAAGCTCTACGCGAGCAGGCGACGGTGGCCGAGCTGGCGGTTCGCTATCAGGTGCACCCGACCCAGATTTACGCCTGGAAGAAGCAGCTGGCAGAGCAGGCGGCGCGCGCCTTCGAACCGGGCGCTGGCTCCGATGCGGCCGGGCAGGCGGAGAAGCAGATCGAAAAGCTGCACGCCAAGATCGGACAGTTGACGGTGGAGCGGGATTTTTTGGCGCGGAGGTCCGGAAGATGAGCGCTCCGGATCGCAAGGCGATGCTCGAGCGGGCTCATCCTTGGCTGTCGGTGCGGCGGCAATGCACGCTACTGGCGCTGCACCGATCTGGCGTTTATCGGCCTCAGCCAGCCGAGGATGAAGCCGACCTGGCGCTGATGCGGCGGATCGACGCGCTGTTCCTGGCGCGGCCGTATTACAGCTCGCGCCGGGTCATGGCGACGCTGCGGGCCGAGGGGTTGGTGGTGAACCGCAAGCGGGTGCAGCGGCTGATGCGGGCGCTGGGGATCACGGCGCTGGGTCCGAAGCCGCCCACCAGCAAGCCGACGCCGGGGCACAAGATTTACCCGTATCTGCTGCGAGACGTGCAGATCACGCGTGCGAACCAGGTTTGGTGCGCCGACATCACGTATATCCCGATGCAGCGCGGCTTTCTGTATCTGATCGCGGTGATGGACTGGTCGAGCCGGGCGGTGCTGTCGTGGCGGCTGTTCGAACACGATGGAGGCGGGGTTCTGCGTGGAAGCGCTGGAGGAGGCGCTAGTGGGCTTCGGCACCCCGGAGATCTTCGACACCGACCAGGGCAGCCAGTTTACCAGCGAGGCCTTCACCGGGTTGTACTGAAGGCCCGGGTCAAGATTTCGATGGATGGGCGGGGTCGCTGGATGGACAACGTGTTCATCGAACGGCTGTGGCGCTCGCTGAAGCACGAGGAGGTTTACCTGAAGGGATAAGCGGACGCGCGTGAGGCGCGGGCGGGCATCGGACAATGGCTGGTTTTTTATAACGAGCTGCGCCCACACCAGGCACTGGGACACGCCATGCCGATGGCGGTGTGGCGCGCCGGCGTCGGCCGCCGCGGCGCCGGGTCCGCTGTGGGTATGCCGCTTCGCTTGGACAACGCTGACGCGTTGTCCACATATCCATAGCGGCAGCATAAGCAAGACGAAGGTTGCATTTTGGTTTTAGCAAGAAAGGAGATGCGAGCCGGCAGGCGTTGTAGCTAAGTGAGCGGCCCACGTGGTCCTACGAATGGGGTCCACCTCAGTATCTGGTGCGGGCGCAAGCGCGATTCTCGCCGCACCACCATGCGATTTTTGCCTCGTCAAAAGAATCTGTGGGCAACGTCAGGTTCCGGCAGCTTGCCAAGCGCATGATACAAGGCGATTTCCGTGACGTGGAAGGTGCGGAATCCGTAAGATTTTCGCATGGTCAGTTTGGCCTTGTTGTTCAGACCCTCGACCACACCGCTGGAGAGCTGCTTTCTGGCGCGGAAGTAGTTCAGAATCAGCGGACGGTGCGAGCGTAGCGTCCTGGCGATTTTCTTCATCGGCTCGATGCGGGAGCGCATGACCTGACCGCACCACTCATCCAGGAACTTGCCGGCCCAACTCGGCGACACATAGTCCCAGAACTGCTGGAAGTCCTCCTTCAGCAGATAGGCCCGCACAGTGCGCAGGTTGTAGCGCAGCAGATCGCGTAGGCGGAAGCGTTGATGCTCGGTCAGGTTGGCCTTGCGCTTGAGCACACACCAACGGGTCTTCTTCAACACCGGCTCGTAGCCGTCCCGGGCCAGCCGGCGAGCCTCGGCGGCACGCACCTGGTCCAGCGCGACATTCATCTTGGCGACAATATGGAAGCGATCGAGGATGTGGATCGCCTGGCTGCACCGCTCGCGGATCACCTTCAGATAGGGCTGCCACATGTCCGAGCACACAAACTCGATCTGTCCAGCCAGTTCTTCGCCGATGACGGCGAAGAACTGCCCGAAGCTCTGCACCGTCCGCTCGCGACCGATCCATAGCAGGCGCGTGCACTGTTGCTCGATTTGATAGACCAGCGTCAGGTATTTGTGGCCCTTGGCATACTGGATCTCATCGACGCCGATCGCCCCGATCGGGCCCAGTTGCCGGTGCTCGATCCCCCACTGCACGACATACTCGACCGACTGGCAGACCTTGTCCCAGGTGCTGCAAAACGACACGGCGGTCTCCTGCCAGGACAGCTTCCTTGCCCAGTGCGCCAGAAACAACATGTAGGCCTTGGTTAGCTGGTGTTTGCCGACACCCCAGGGGACCACTTCGACCCGCACCCCGCACGCCCGGCAATCGACCCGTCGCATGCAGTAGAGGAACACCACCATGCAGCCCCAGAGGGCACGAATTCGAACCGCCGCAGGCTCAGGTGATCATAGGCCGGCGCCGGCTGATGACAGCCCGAGCACACCGGTCTTGAGCCGCGGCGGGGCCGAACGGTGATCTCGATGGTCCGGCTCTCTGCGCAATGTCGCGCCTTCTCGTAAACAAAACCGGGAAAGTGCTGGTAATGGTTCAGCAGGGAGATCAGCCGCATGGCAGCACCACCCCAAGCAGTTGCCGGCAACCGTGACAGCCTACCAGCGCAACGGGCTGCGGCCGACTCCTTGCAGACTTACTGTCCGGACCTCGATCAGTGGCCTCGCAGCTGGGCGTATGAGGCGCGCGACATTGCGCCCGGCCGGCGGATGGTGGAATGCTTCAAGCCGTTCCTGCGCGAGCTGCTGGCCTTGCAGCTATCGCGCCAGAGCCGGCGCCGACACCGCGACAACATCTGGGCTCTTGGCGGATCATGCCGATTGCAGATGGACAGCGACCTCCGCAGGCGGCCGATCGAGCAGGTCGTCCTCACCCTTATCGGTGACGACAGCGGGCCACTGCTCTCCCAGGGCCAGTCCGAAGCCGCGCAGCGCTCCTTCGACGCGACCTGCCGTAAGTTGTTCCGCTTCCTGACAGATCCTGAGATCCGCCGCCACCAAGCTCGAAACTCTCAACCGGCGACCAACCGAGTACGTCGTTGACAATGCCTGTGCAGACCGCCCGGCCGCGCGGTCGCAGTCAAGTCCCGCAGCCGCACAGCGGGTGCCCCACGTGTTTGCCGTCGGGCCGCCCGAGGAAGTTCCGACGCAGGGGGTGCCGATCAGGCCAATAATACCAGCCGCCCGGCTCGTTGAACTCGAACGTGATTTGGTGCGGCTCGGAGCGGTACGATTCGGCGTCCCCGTTGGACGGAGGGGACAGCGATGACCGTAGCGATCACCCGTTTGGAGCGATCGGCGGCTGATCTGCGAGAGGCGGCGGCGGCCACTCGAGACGCCAAAGCGGCACGTCGGATGCTGGCGATGGCGTTGCTGCTGGAAGGCTGGTCGCGGGAAGCCGCGGCGGAGGCGTGTGCGATGGACCGCCAGACGTTGCGTGACTGGGTACATCGCTACAACGAGTCCGGGCTGGATGGCCTGTCCGACCGACCGTGCCGCCGCGGTCCGCCGCCCCGCTTATCGCCCGAGCAACAGGCCAAGGTGGTGGAATGGGTGCAACAGGGGCCCGACCTTGAGCGGGACGGCGTGGTACGTTGGCGCTGCATCGACCTGCGGCAGCGGATCAAGGATGAGTTTGGCGTCGAGCTGCACGAGCGCAGTGTCGGCAAGCTGCTGCGCCGGCTGAAGTTCACCCGGCTGCAGCCGCGTCCCTATCATCCGAAGAAGGATGCCGCCGCGCAAGAGGCATTCAAGAAGGAGTTCGCCAGCCAGGTGGCCGAGGTTGTGCCAGCCGCTGCCGCCGGCAAGCCGCTGGAGATCTGGTTCGGCGACGAAGCCCGTGTCGGTCAGAAGGGCACGCTGACCTACGTCTGGGCGCGACGTGGCTCGCGCCCGGCGGCGGTTCGCGATAACCGCCATGACTCCGCCTATATCTTCGGCGCCGTTTGCCCCGAGCGCAGCATCGGCGCTGCCATCATCATGTCGGCCGCCAACAGCGAGGCGATGGCCGAACATCTGAAGGAGATCAGCCTCCAGGTTGCCCCGGGGGCTCATGCTGTGTTGCTGGTCGATGGCGCTGGTTGGCATCAGCCGGGGCGCCGCCTGCCGGTGCCTGACAACATCAGCCTGTTGCCGCTGCCAGCTTACTCGCCGGAGCTGAACCCGGTCGAGAACGTCTGGGAGTTCCTGCGCGGCAACTTTCTCAGCCACTGTGTCTGGGACAGCTATGAAGCTATCCTCAAGGCATGTCGTAATGCCTGGAACAAACTGATGGCAATGCCCGAACAAATCGCCTCCCTCACCAGGCGCTCTTGGGCCAAACCGGCCATCGCATAGTAAGGAAGAAAGCCTAACCACAGAGACACCGAGGCACGGAGCCTGACCCTTCTCGGTGTCTCTGTGCCGCTGTGGTTAAGCTTTTTCTTACCTCCGTCACGAAATCAGGGGGCCGTGTCTGAGACACCGATGAGGTCATCCTCAGGGGCATGTCATGACGCCTGAAACAAACTCGCAGAACTTCCCGACCGCATCGTCTCCCTCGCCAGGCGCCCCTGGGTCAAACCAGTCATCGAACAGGGCGGCTGGTATAATATGTCCGCTTCTGCCGATGTGGCGGCTGTGGAGTTGTGGGCAACGCGCTTGCGTCGTCCACAAATCCACCAGCCGGGCCGGCTAACCGATAACAGCAGCCCCTGCCCACCCCAGCACCCACAGTTTCCGCCGACGAACCCGATTTTTCCGGCCGATGCGTTTAATCCAGCCTCCTCTTTCTAGCGTAATAGAGTAAGAAGAGTCGGAACCAAACCCCTGGCGATAGGAAGAATAACTCCACATATAGCGACACTCAAAAACAAAAACCTCACCACATTGCCCAAAAGACAAGCTTATGCTTTGCTAGCCCTATTGAAATAATTGATCTAGGGACTAGAAGCGGAAGTAAGAACCAAAGCAACAATAGTAACACAAGGTATACTACCGCACCGCCGCCTAATGTCACAATGACGTTCCACCAAGGGTCATTCTGGGGGTTGATAACATAGCCTGACGACAAGTCGATCTTTTGTTTGAGGTCGCTTTGGGCCAAAATCCGCTCCAGCGCCGCGGTTGGGCCTTTAATGCGTGATTGGCGTAGTAAGTGAGTCATCTGGTCCAGAAAACAAAGAACCCTGACATTGCCAGACCGTTTGCAACGATCTGAACTACATATGTATTACGGAAGATAAGCAGTGGGGCATATAACCACGGTAGTCTAGCTGATTTGAATATACCTTTGGTTTTCGCGAACGCCGCCTCAACCCACTCCTCGTCGGCACTGTAAACCTCTAATTGCATCGAAGCCACAGAGAAATCAAATGCCCCAACGGAACCAGTCTTCATTTTTTTCTCCGTGATGAAGGTTGCCTCAATGCAAGATATCATTGATCCGTGACCATAAATTAATGCTTTCCAAGTCAGCACGACACTTTCTGGGTCGCGCTCATCTGCCGAACGCTTAAGCATTCTGGTAAGATCGATAAAGTCCTGTGAAGAGTTATCATCAAAGCGGACCACCGACATAAAATGAAGGCTTGAGCCCGGCATTATGGGTTGCTTCGTTATAAGCTCTCGCGCTCGCTCGTCCAATTCTTTAATAAGAGTGTCATCTAGATAAAATGCATTTAGATAAACCTTGTTCTTCTTTGAAGAGTAGCGTTCTCCAAATAATACTCTAGTGATTAGGTCAATCGGAGCTTCGCTTAGGACGCCTTGGCCGCCCTTCTCATTAAGCTTGGCGATCTGAGCGTCACCTGACATCTCTGAGCCTCCTGCCGCGGACTAGCTGACCTCAGCTGCCTCACAGCCCATTCTAGTGGGCCGTGCCCCCGGCCGCTAGATCCGCTTAAGGCTCGGGGCCGGCCATCGGGCTTTCAGACCTGAAGCTGGTTAGTTCGCAGGTCGGCGAACGACCACTATCCACCCAGAGCGGCGGTATCCGGCTCCCCACCCAAATCACTGGAGTCGACCCGAGAACGAACCCACTTGCGCGGGAGAGCGCTGCGCGTAGCGCCAGAGCCGAAATGACGCCGGGAAGGAAGTGTGATGGGAGCGGCGTGAGCCAAAGATCGGGGTGTCAACCTCAAGACGAGGAGCACCCCAATGAGCGAGAAGCCCATCAGCCCAACTGCGCCAGCGGATGATCGAGGACATGACGGTGTGCAACTTCATCGAGAAGACGGGGCAACCGATTATGAACGATCTGGCGGCGATCTCTACGGTGCAGCGTATGGTGCTGAAGTAGGCCGCCCCAGACCTGTCGAATATAGTCCCGCAGATAGGACGCGCGGCTCGATCGATAGCGGCCTGGCTCGGCGGCGCTGCGCGAGGTCAGCACGCGGTGCTCGTCGGCCCATTCGGAAACTGCCAGGCCCGCTTCTGGCAGTAGATATCGGAGAAGATTACTCATGGCCGAGCCAATTTCGATCAGCGCCTACGCCAAGCTGCACGGCGTGACCGAGCAGACTATCCGCGATCAAATCAACGCCGGCGTCATTAAGCGGATCGCCAGAGGTGTCATCGATCGCGAGCAGGCCGACCGCTCCTGGGCCAGCCTTCGACGCGTCCATGTCACCGATCATGACGAGAGCGACGCCGGCCGACAATCAGCGCGTGCGAAGATCGCCGGCGGGATCGCCAAGCTACGGCTGATCCGCCACCGCTTCGAGCGCGTGCAGAGCCGTCATCTCGATCGCAAGGAGGCCCTGCAAGACATGCTGGCCGATGTGGAGGTGATGCTCGCCGAGCTGCGCCAGCTGGCGATCACGGAGACGGCCCCGGTCGCCGCTGCCCTCGGCATCGACACCGCCGTGGCGGCCGATCTGCTGGCGGAGTTCACTGACCTGGCGCTGGGCGAGCTGGGCGACCTCGCCGCCGAGGCCAGCGCGGCAGCACAGGCTACCTGATGGCGCTCATCGAGGCCAACGCCGAGACCTGGCTGCGGGTCTCGACCGAGATCACCCTCGCCACCGCGCAGATGAACGACCTGTTGCTGCGGATCCGGCGCGGCGAGTTGGTCGAGGCCTCGAAATTCGACGCCATGATCTTCGGTTTCGCCCACCGGGTGCGCGATCAGCTCTTGAGCGCACCGGCCCGGCATGCGGCGGTCCTGGCGGCCGAGCGCGGCCTCGACGCGGCGGCCGTGCTGCTGGCTCTGGATGGGGCGGTGCGGCGATGCCTGACCCGCCTGGCTGAACGTGACCAAACAAAACCCAAGTAATTTTCGCGGCCAGACACTAGAGTTTTAAGGCCCCTGTTCCCCCCTCACCCCAGGCCCCTCGTAAAAATCCTTTTTTTGTGCCAGGGGGCGTACCAAGGCAGACAGGCGTGTCACCTTGGCGCTCAGTTATCGCGTGCTGTAGGCCGCTCAACCCGAGGTAGAAAAATCCTGTAGGAACGCCGCTGAGGCCCTCGCCGGTCCCGCCGGCACAACGGGCACGGGCCCGCCCGGTCGAGGCAAGCCCTCCCTTACCGGAGGAGCGAGATCAGGCGGCTTTCGGGGTCTCCGCCCGCCTTCGACCTGATGCTGCCTTCAGGCTGGCGGTGGGATCGCCAGGAGCTTCGTCTCGATCACCCGCTGCAGCACGGTCTGGCCGTTAGCAAGCAAAAGCTGGCCGAGGAAGGCGCCCTCGAAGGTCAGCGTGCCGACCTCAATTGCGGTGATCTGCCCTTTAATCCAATCGCGCAGGATGGAATAGACCGCGACCTGACCGATCGCCAACGCCTTGCGCTCGTGGTTCTGCTTAGTGCCACGGGTGCGCGGGCCATAGGGATGCAGGCGTAACCATGCGGCGGCATAGCCTTTGCTGCTGGCGATGATCTGCACGCTGCGCCCGCGATACTGGAACTGCACCAGCACCTCGCCCTTGTCGAAATCCTCCATAGCTCCGAAGCTAGACGCGCCGAGGCCGCGCAGAATTTTCTGCATTTCATTCAAGGCCGATTTGCCGCTTGTGGCATTCTCATAAGGCAAGCTCATGGTGGCGGCCTCGTTTGGCGCTCGGTCATTGGCGCGTGTTGTCGCCATCGCGTTCGGCACGCTGGAAACCAACACGCGGAAGGCGCATGATGCCGCCCTCGCCGCGAGCGAGCCGCTTGCCTCGATAGTAACGGATCCTGAGAGCGCATAGCTGCTCGCGGCGAGACTTTGCAGGGGAGAACGGGACATGACGCTGGACGAAGCGAGGACGATACTAACGCGGCAAGCGGGGCTCGATCGAGAGCTCGGTCCCGAGTATGTGCACCGCGCCTACGCGGCCGAGGTGGTCGGCAACCATTACCGGGCGCATCCCGAGCTAACAAAGCCGGTGACGTTCCGCGACGCGGCGAGGCGCCCTTAGAGTCCGTTTGAAAACGTTCAGTGAGCGATGCGCCTGAGCAGGAGGCTGCCCATGGCGACGTGGATCATGACCTCGGAGACGTCGAGGCGGGCCTCGTAGTCACGCTCCAGGCGACTGATGCCGATTAAATCAGAATCGCACTTTCGGGGTTTGTCGTTTTGGTTAAAAGTGCATTTTCAGTTAGTCATCGCCTGAAGATGATGGGCGCCGCGCTCGGGGGGGCGAAATGCATTTGAAGACAAGGCTGACGGAGAAGCTCGGGATCGAGCACCCGATACTTCTGGCACCCATGAACGTCTTGGCGGGCGGGAAGCTTGCTGCCGAAGTGTCCATTGCAGGCGGGTTCGGCATTATCGGCGGAGGATATGGCGACCGCGATTGGCTAGAGCAGCAATTCGCGGCAGCGGGGAATGCAAGGGTTGGCTGCGGGTTCATCACTTGGTCGATGGCGAGGGATCCGAAGCTGCTCGATCAGGTGCTGGACAAGCAGCCGGCGGCTTTGATGCTCTCCTTTGGGGAGGTCGAACCACACGCGTCGCGCGTCAAGGCGCGAGGAGTGCCGCTGATCTGCCAGGTGCAGGCAATGAGGTACCTGCGCGAAGCCGTCGATGCAGGCGCCGATATCATCGTTGCCGAGGGTTGCGAGGCCGGTGGTCACAGCGGCTACCGAGGCCTGTTCACGCTTGTTCCAGAAGCCGCCGACTATCTCGCCAAGCGCTCACCCGATACCGTTCTGGTCGCGGCAGGCGGCGTGGGGGACGGCCGCGGTCTTGCCGCGGCGCTTATGCTGGGTGCAGAGGGCGTTCTTGTCGGAACGCGCTTCGTCGCCAGCCAGGAGTCGGAAGCGCCGGAAGGGTTTCGCCAGGCGATCATTGGAGCTGACGGCAACTCCACGATGAAATCGACCTCGGTCAACGTCGCTCGGAAGCGTTACTGGCCCAATCCGGAGTTCGTCGTTCGCGTTCTTAACAACACCTTTGTCGCCACGTGGCACGGGCGCGAGCGCGAGATGGAGAAGGCAATCGATATCGAGTATGAACGCTTCTGGGCTGCCTTCAAGGCGGGGGACGCGGATAACTCGGGTGTACTCATGGGAGAGGTTTCCGGAATAATTCGTGACGCGCCGCCAGCCGCGCAGATCGTCGAAAGCATGATCGCGCAGGCTTGCCAGCTCTTGGGTTCACACTCGCGTTACATTGTCCGCTAGGAGATCGCAGATTCGGCCGCCAACAACACTGCGATTACGGCTGTATGCAGGAACAAGCCGTGGACAATGAGAGCACCTCAATCAGGGAGCGAGCTGCACCTTGGTCCTGTGCGAGCATGCAGGATTAGCGCGGGACCTGAGGCGCCGTGTCGCTGCCGAAGAGCGCGAGCTTGCGATCGTGTTCACCGCAGCCATGGAGCCGATCAAGGATCGGCTGCGGCGCTATCCTGGCCGCTCACTCCGCCCCGAGCTGCTGACCGATTTGGCCCGCCGGTGGCGAGCCGCACCGGCCGTCTTCCGCTTGTCGTTCGACGTGAAGCGGGACCGCAACGCGTGCGTCATCACCGAGGTCAGGCTGTCGGCGGGATCGATGGAGCGACTTAACGATCCGGCGTGGAACGGCATGGAGCCGACCATCGCCATCATCCTGAACGAGTTCCTCGCGTGGAAAGAGAAGACCAAACTGCGCGAGCGACCACGCGCGCTGTTCTCACTCCATGCCATCGCTCGTCGGCTGCAACGCGATCCCCGTTGCGACGATGCGGTGTTGATCTCCGACATGGCGCTCGTGGCGAAGATCGATGTCGCCAACATTGGCCACGAGGAGGGATTTGTGATCCACACGCGCGAAGGCGGCTGGCGCGGTCGGGCCGTGCGCAACAAGACGCGTGACGGCGAGGTGCAACGGCTGATCGCGGTTCGCACCTGGATGTCGAGCGAGGCGGTCGCCGACTCCGCGTGATTCGCATACACTTGCAACTATATGCGTAATCCGTATGGCGGGGATTCCAAAATTGCATGCCGCGTGATGCTTTCGTGCGTTAGCATCCCCTCATGTCGAGCGAGCCCCATCCGCTGGCGTTGCTGCTGCCGGAGATGTCGGCCGGCGAGTTCGTCGAGCTGCGTGAAAGCATCCGCTCCAACGGCCAGCGCGAGCCGATCACGCTGCACCGGGACGGCCGTCTTATCGACGGCCGGCACCGCGAGAAGGTATGCGACGAGCTGGGGCTGCCGGTCGCCAGTCGGGTCTTCGCGGGGGCGGACTCCGACATCCTGGCTTTCGTGCTCGATGCGAACCTCCGCCGTCGGCATCTCAGCGAGAGCCAACGCGCAATGGTCGCCGCGAAGCTCGAAACCACCTCGCACGGTGGAGTTCGTCGAGGGGTTCAAGATGCAAGCTTGCACCTTGATCGCGCGACGGTCGCGCGCGCTCTGAATGTCTCGCCCCGCAGCGCGGCGGCCGCGAAGCAGGTGCAGAAACGTGGCGTTCCCGAGCTGGTCGCAGCGGTGGAACAGGACAGGCTCGCCGTGTCACAAGCGGCCAAGATTGCCCGGTTGCCTCCCGAGCGACAGCCGGCGCGGATCGCCCGCGATGAGCGCAAGGCGGACGGCACCTCCCGTCAGCCCGAGAACTTCTATCGCACCTCGCCGCCTTGCACGCACGGCCTGCTCGCGGTCGAGGGCCTCCCTCGCAAGCCTCGCAAGATCCTGGAACCGGCGTGCGGCGACGGTGCGATTAGTAAGGAGCTGATCGAGGCCGGGTATGATGTCATCAGCAGCGATCTGTTCGATCGCGGCTATGGCGAGACCGGGCGCGACTTCCTGGCCGAGCGAAAGCGCCGGGCTGATGCTGCCGTCACCAATCCGCCGAACAGCTCGGCCGACGAGTTCGCGCTGCATTTGATCAAGTTGCGCGTGCGCAAGTTTGCCCTGCTGGGCCCGGTGACCTGGCTGGCAGGTGAGGAACGTTTCGGCAAGCTTTGGCGGCTCGGCTGGCTGGCGCGCGTGTGGGTGTTCGCCAAGCGGCCAACGCTGTGGCGCGGTGACGATCCGTTGGCCGAGGACACGGGCGGCAAGGCCGACTATGCGTGGTTCATCTTCGAACTTGGCTACCGTGGCTCGCCGACCCTGGGCTGGTTGGTGCAGGACGCCGCCGGGCGATGCGGCTACATCAACGGCCGTCGCATCCGCCGCCCGTTCCCATACCGTGCTTCACCGTGCGGGGAGAGGCGCGGCAGCGTCGGCTCCTCTATCCGCCACCGCGCCCTTTCTGCTCTCCAAGATAGCGCTCGTCCATGGGCTCTTTCGCGGTAAGCTGCGCGGCATCGGGAGGGTGGCGCTGTGGCAGTTTTTACATGGACGAACGCCGCCGGGGGCGACTGGAGCACGAAGTCAAACTGGGCGCCTCTCCTCGGTGCGCCGCCCGGGGCTTCGGACGAAGCGCTCTTCGAAAGCCTAGCAAGCAGCTACACGGTGAACGTCACTACGACCGTCGCCGACGTAGCGATTGCAATAATCACTCCCGGTTCGTCGGGCCCGACCTTTTCCATCAGTGGCTCGCTGACGGCTGGGGACATCTTCTACCTAGGCTCGTCTCCCACCAGCATGACGGTTGAGCCGGGCGGTTTGCTCGACGTCACGAGTAGTCTAGAGGCGGCCGGGGTCACCGAGACAATAACCATCTCAGGTGCCGGCGCCGGGGGGCATCTGGTGCTGGGCAACCCGTTCTTAGTCGGCGCTGCCGGCTCCAATGTGACTTTCGACTTCGCCAATACTAGCCCTACGGCTCTCAACACCGGGGTCATCCAGATTGATGGCACCGGTCTTGACCCCGGCGCCCCTACAACCCAGACGATCACAGACGTCGCAAACGGCGACAAGTTCGTCATCCCCGACGAGACCTTCGCCGCCGGTGATACGGTGACGCTCAATACGACAACCGATGTGCTGACGGTGAGGAGCGGTATCACCCCCGTGCTCACGATGGACAACATATTCCTGCAGACAGGCGCTACGAACGCCTTCTCCATTGTCAGCTCTGAGACAATTCAGGCTGTCTGCTACGCGCGTGGCACGATGATCCGGACGCCTGACGGGGAACTGCCGGTCGAGAAGTTGCGGCTGGGCAAGCAGGTCATCACTCTGGTCGAGGGCCAGAAGATACCGCAGACCGTCACCTGGCTCGGCCATCGTCGCATCGGTCTCGCCGGCCATCCGCAGCCGGAGACCGTGGCGCCGATCCGTATTCTGCGCGACGCCTTCGCCGACGGCATGCCGCACCGTGATCTGGTGGTCTCGCCGGACCACGCGATCTTCGTGGACGGCAAGCTGATCTGCGCCCGGCAACTGGTGAACGGCACCACCATCCGCCAGGAACGCGACTGGACAGCGGTCGATTACTACCACGTCGAGCTAGACCAGCACTCCATCCTGTTGGCCGAGGGGCTGCCGGCGGAAAGCTATATCGACACCGGCAACAGCGGGTTCTTTGCCAATTCGGGAGCGCCCCTGGTGCTGCACCCGGACCTGACCGACGTATCGGATTATCCGACACGCGAAGCTGGCTCCTGCGCCCCGTTCGTGTGGGACGAGGCGAGCGTGCGGCCGGTATGGCAGCGCCTTGCCGACCGTGCTGCAGCGATTGGCCGACCGGTGACGCTGCTCGTCACCACGAGGGATGCCGACCTGCGACTGCTTGCCGATCGGCGCGCGGTCAAACCGGTCATCAGCAACAGCGATCGTGCGATTTTCGTCCTGCCGCGTGTCGCCCGCGAGGTGCGGTTAGTCTCGCGTGCGCAATCGCCAACCGAGGCGCGTCCCTGGCTGGAGGATCGTCGCCGGCTTGGCGTCCGCGTGAAGCGCATTGTGCTGCGCAGCGCAGAGGAGTTGCGGGAGGTCCCAGTCGATCACCCCGATCTCACCCGAGGCTGGTGGGTCGTGGAGCGTGACGGGCAGGTCATGAGCCGATGGACCGACGGCGAGGCGGTGCTGCCGATGCCGGAGATAAGCGGCAACGTCATGCTGGAAATCCACCTGGCCGGCTCGATGGCCTACGTCGTGGACGCTCTGCCCCGCGCGGGCGGGACCGAACGGCGCGCTGCCGCCTGACGCCCCCGAATGTGACGGAACGAAGGCTGCGGCTGGCCCTGGCCGCGCTCGCTGCCATCCGCCGCAAGCTGCGAGCGGAGGGCGATTCTCGCCGCGCTAGCGGCCGGCGCCATCGCCCGGCAATGCGACCGAAGAGGCCTAGTTGCGGCGGATAATACCTGTACCCGTGAGAGCGCCTGATCCGGACCTGTCGTAGGCTGATCAGGCGGGCCGGCCCGCCGGGAGCGACCCATCTTAATACCTGTGCTTGAAGCACCACGGCTGGACACGTGCCCCGGCGGGTTGGCCACGACGGATGCCCAGTAGGAAGTAGCGCCATCGAGCGCCAGTACAGGGATCGGCAGGCCGTCGTGACAAGGCTCGCATGTTGTCACAGAAACGGGGAAACGCGAATGACGCAAGAAACCTTGGCATGGTTTGCCGGCGTCGATTGGGGTTCGGAAAAGCACCAGGCGTGCCTTCTGGACGGCCACGGCAGCATCGCCGGCGAACGTGAGTTTCCGCATAGTGGTACGGGTTTGGCGGAACTGGGCGATTGGCTGATCTCGATTGCCGGGGTGGCCGGTCCTGTTGCGGTGGCTATCGAGGTACCGCACGGCCCGGTTGTCGATTCGTTGGTTGATCGCGGTTTCATTGTCCATGCGATCAATCCCAAGCAGCTCGACCGCTTGCGCGACCGGTTCAGCGTCGCCGGGGCGAAGGACGATCGCCGCGACGCCTACGTCCTGGCTGACGGGGTGCGGACCGATCGGCGGCTGTTCCGCCGCCTCCATGTCGCTGATCCGCGCCTCGTCGAACTACGTGCGTGGTCGCGTCTGGCCGACGAACTGAAGGAGGAACGGCGTCGGCTGAGCAACCGCGCGGGTCAGCAACTCTGGCGCTACTATCCGCAGATGCAGAAGCTGACCGACGACCTCGCCGCTGCGTGGTTTGTCGAACTCTGGACCATCGCCCCCACACCGGCCAAGGCACGCCAGCTCCGCAAGGCGACGGTCGAGCGGTTACTCAAGCAGCATCGTATCCGTCGTCTGGACGCCGACACCGTGCTCGGCACATTGCGGGAACCTGCCATCAAGGTAGCAGACGGCGTTGCCGAAGCGGCCAGCATCCACCTGCGCTCGCTGTTTGCTCGCCTGCGGGTTGTCGATCACGAGCTGCGGGAGGCCGAGGGCCAACTCGAGAAGCTCTGCACGAGCGTTGGCGAGACCGAAGCCGCATCGGGAGACTGTCTTCGACGGCAGGACGTGCTGATCCTCAGGTCGATGCCCGGTATCGGCCCGATCAACCTCGCGGCACTGCTCTGCGAAGCCTCCGGGCCTCTCGGCAGCCGGGACTATCAGGCACTGCGGACGTTGTGTGGTGCCGCGCCGGTCACCCGACGCAGCGGCAAGTCATGCATTGTCGTCATGCGCTATGCGGCGCACGTGCGCTTGCGCAATACGGTCTATCATTGGGCCCGGGTCGCCGCCCAGCGCGATCCCAAGTGTCGGGCCAGGTATGCTGCGCTCCGCCAACGCGGCCACTCGCATGGCCGTGCCCTGCGCGGCGTTGCCGACAGACTGCTTGGCCTGGCTTGCGTGCTTCTGCAGCGACAGACGTTGTTTGATCCGCACTTTGGTCAGCTGGCTCTGAGGTAAAAGTCCCCCGCGGGCGAGGAGACAGGGCGAGCCATTCGCGGCATCAATGCCCGCTTCGTGGCGGTGCGGCGCGGTCAAGCCCCGAAGCCCGCGCCAGCGGGTGCGCCGTAAGGCGCAGGGCTTGACGGCGCCGCACCCGCCACGGAACAATCGATGATGCCGTCAATCGCGAGCCCAATTGGTTGCAAAATGCCTAACTGAACCGGCCCGCATGCCGACCGGTTCAGCAGCTGGATTCTTTATTGCTCCAGTCCCGGGCCCCCCTGCGGATCGGTAGCGCGCCGCGCACAGCCGGCCAGCCAAGGCTTGCCGAACGCCGCCGCGAAGCCGGTCTGCGCGCAAAGTTCACCAATCCCGCAAACCAAGCATTTTCTTCTTGACTACGGGTAGGAAGTCCAGCCGCCCGGTTCGTTGACTGGTTTGCCCCCAAGGGCGCCTGGGTGGAGGGAGGCGGTGCGTTCGGGAAGCTCCAGGAGTTTGTTCCAGGCGTTACGACATGCCTTGAGGGTGACCTCATAGGTGTCCCCAGACACGGGCCCCTTATTTCGTGACGGAGGCAAGAAATAGCCTAACCACAGAGGCGCAAAGACACCAAGAAGAATCAGGCTCCGTGTCTCTGTGTTTTAGCTTTCTTCCTTATCTATTCGATGGCCGGTTTGGCCCAAGAGCGCCTGGTGAGGGAAGCGATGCGTTCGGGCATGTCCGTGAGTTTGTTCCAGGCGTCACGACATGCCTTGAGGATGGCTTCATAGCTGTCCCAGATACAGTGGCTGAGAAAGTTGCCGCGCAAGAACTCCCAGACGTTCTCGACTGGGTTCAGCTCCGGCGAGTAGGCTGGCAGCGGCAACAGGCTGATATTGTCAGGCACCGGCAGGCGGCGCCCCGGCTGATGCCAACCGGCGCCATCGACCAGCAACACAGCATGAGCCCCGGGGGCGACTTGGAGGCTGATCTCCTTCAGATGTTCGGCCATCGCCTCGCTGTTGGCGGCCGACATGATGATGGCGGCGCCGACGCTGCGCTCGGGGCACACGGCGCCGAATAGATAGGCGGAGTCATGGCGGTTATCGCGAACCGCCGCCGGTCGCGAGCCACGTCGCGCCCAGACGTATGTCAGCGTACCTTTCTGACCGACGCGGGCTTCATCGCCGAACCAGATCTCCAGCCGCTTGCCGGCGGCAGTGGCTGGCACCACCCCGGCCACCAAGCGGGCGAAATCCTTCTTGAATGCCTCTTGCGCCGCGGCGTCCTTCTTCGGGTGATAGGGACGAGGCTGCAGCCGCGTGAACTTCAGCCGGCGCAGCAGCTTGCCGACAGTGCGCTCGTGCAGCTCGACACCAAACTCATCCTTGATCCGTTGCCGCAGGTCGATGCAGCGCCAGCGCACCACGCCGTCCCGCTCAAGCTCCGGCCCCTGTTCCACCCATTCCACCACCTTGGCCTGTTGCTCGGGGGATAGGCGAGGCGGCGGACCGCGGCGGCGCGGTCGGTCGGACAGACCGTCCAGCCCAGACTCGTTGTAGCGATGCACCCAGTCACGCAGCGTCTGGCGGTCCATCGCACACGCCTCCGCCGCGGCTTCCCGCGACCAGCCTTCCAACAGCAGCGCGATCGCCAGCATCCGACGCGCCGCTTTGGCGTCCTGCGTGGCTGCCGCCGCCTCCCGCAGATCAGCCGCCGATAGCTCCACACGGGTGATCGCTACGGTCATCGCCGTCCCCTGCATCCAACGGGGACGGCGAATTGTACCGCTCCGAGCCGCGCCAAATCACGTTCGAGTCAACGAACCGGGCGACTGGTATAAGTCCCGATCCCGGGAGCGTCAGGGACCTCGCCACACCGCGCCGGTAAGCCGCCTCGACCTTGTCGCCGATCGCGTGCGCCAGCGCGAGTTCCACGACGTGGTTCGGGTGCGCCGTTTTCTCCGCCGCCCAATCACGGAAGGAGCTGCGAAACCCGTGAGATCGCCCCGGCCCATACGTCGAAGCACCGCGGTGAGCGTCATGTCCGACATGGGCCTGCCGTGACGCTGGCCGTGGAAGATCAGCCCACTGTCGTCCCTGAGCTTCGCCAACTCGGTCAGGATCGCCAGGGCAGGCGCCGACAGAGGCACGCGGTGCGCGCGCTCACTTTTCATGCGCTCGGGTGGGATCGTCCAGACGGCCTGCTCCATGCCGATCTCGCTCCACGGCGCCTCGCGCCGTCTTTCGAACGCGCTGCTGTCAGTATCGCGAACTCGAGCGCCCTGGTGCCCATGCCGTCACGCTCGCGCAGCCGCATCATGAACGCGGGCATCTCGCGCCAGTCCAGCGCCGCGTGGTGCTTGACCTTGGATATCTTTCCCTTCGCCGGCAGCATGAGCTGTAGGTGACCGCGCATACCGCCGGGTTAGGCCCCTCGCGCCATCCTCGAACGGTGGCGTACGACAGGATGGTCTCGAGCCGGCCCCGCACCCGCGATGCAGTCTCCGGCTTGCTGTGCCAGATCGGTTCGGCCGGCGGCAGCGCGTTCCCCGGCGCAATACCCAATCCGGAATGAAAAGCCGGCCACCATGGGGCAGCCGGCGAGGCCGTGATCGAACCTACATCTCCAATTCGGTTCTTAAGTGCTCTCGCTTCCTCAGCGCCGGAGGGCTGGCTCTCGATCAGGTCGGGGTATTTTATCCTTGCAAGGTCTTTGCGATGGCGGACTTGAGTTCGGGACCGGTTCGCTTGAAGCCAAGCAGGCGCGTCACCGCGATCCCCATCTCGTCTTCCGGCAGGCTACCGTTCTCTTGTGTGGCGAGCTTGATTGCGGCGCGGACTTCAATCGGCGCCACCATGTTGGCGCGCTGCAGCGTCGGGGGCGCCGCACTACGGTCACGGACCGGCGGATTTTCGGCCTGGTCGCGCGTCATCCAGAAACTGTCCTTTTCGAGGAGCCCTGACGACGACTTGAGGAACTTCAGAGCGCGCAGGGATGCGGCGCTGATCAGCGATCCCGTGCGAGACTTGCAGAACAGGGAGGTTATCCGCCGTGCCACCTCATCCTGATGCACAGGCCCTTCGATTTCGACGATCGCATTGGCGATGTTCGCCATGTCGGAGACCGCTATCTGGTGCGGTTCGACGCCGCGGGGTGTCGCGACGTCAGCAAGCCGATAGGCCGGGATCTGCGGGTCGTGACTAGGCGGTATCGGCGCCGCATGATCCGACGCCAAGTTTGGAGCGGATCCGGCATCGCTCGCCGGATGAAGAGCGACAACAGCGGCCACTGTCGCCGCTTCGAGCGCGGCTTTCAGCTTCTGGACCGCCTCTCCGCGCCGGTAGAACCAGTCGGTCGACCAGATTCTGTGGAAGCGCCAGCCCATATTTTCCAGGATTTCCTGCCGGAGCCGGTCGCGTTCGCGCGCCCATAGCGCGCTATGATAGGTTGCGCCGTCGCACTCGATCGCAAGCATGTATCGGCCGGGCTGGTCGGGATGGCGGACGGCGAGGTCGATCTTGAACCCGGCAGATCCCACCTGCTTGTCGACCTTGTAGCCGAGGCCCTCCACGACGGCGGCGACGACTTCCTCGAACGGCGAATCAGCATCATCCGAGGTCGAGACATGTTCTTCGAGCACTCCGGTCTCAGCATATTGCAGGAACCGCTTGAGAACGCGCGCTCCCTCGCCCTTGGCACGGTCGAGATCGATATCGCTGGCCACGAATGATGCGAAGACCTCGCAGCGGCTTCGCGCACGGGTAAACAGAACATTGAGACGGCGTTCACCGCCTTCGGCGGAAACCGGACCGAAACCCATGCTATCGAGACGGCCACCCGCGCTGCGTGGACCATAGGCTACGGAAACGAGAATGACGTCGCGCTCGTCACCCTGCACGTTCTCGAGGTTCTTCACGAAGACATCCTCGGCCTTGTCTTCGCGCAGGAAGGCGTCAAGCAAGTCGTTGGTTCGCCGCTTGAGTTCAAGCAGATCGGTGATTGCGTCGCGTTGAGCGGACGAAAACGTGACGACGCCGAGCGACAGGAGCGGATTGGTCTTGGCATGATCGGCGACGGCAGCGGCGACAGCTTCGGCTTCGATCATGTTGGTCCGCTTTCCGCCCCGATCGTAGGCGCCTGCGACGCGGCGGAGGACCAGTCCTTCGTTGGCACGCCCGGTTGACGGCGCCGGCGGCATGATGAGGCGCCTGTAGAACTCCGCGTTCGATACTTCGATGAGCGAGGGGTGCCGCGAGCGATAGTGCCAGCGCAACATTGCGGCGTTGAGGCCGCGCGCTTCGCAGAGCGCCAGAATGCTTTCGATCTCGGTGGCCTTTGCTGCGCCCTGGAGGGCGCTTTCAATGTCCTCCTCGGTGTCATCCGGCCCATCCCCGTCCGTCAGGATTCGGTCAAAGAATGAGGTCGGTGGCAGCTGCTTGTTGTCTCCCACGACCACGATCTGCTTGGCCCGGGCGACGAGCCCGAGTGCATCCTCGGGCCGGACCTGACTCGCCTCGTCGATGACGAGCAGATCGAACTCGACCGATCCAGGTGGCACGAACTGCGCGACCGATATTGGACTCATCAGCAGCACCGGTTTGATGCGCTGCAGCGTCTCACCCGCAATTTTGAACAACTTGCGGATCGGCATGTGCCCGCGTTTGCGCTTGATCTCTGACCGGATCGCGTTCATTGCGCCGAAGTTGCCCCGCGGCATTCTTGCGGCGTGGCGTCCTCTGACGATGTCGACGGTCGTGCGGCGGCGTTTGGCTTCGAGACCGCGGAATTCCTCGGCGATGGCATCATGCTGAGGGCCATAGAATTCGAGCAGCGCCGGCGTGGCCGCCACGGCCTGCGACCACACGACTTCGGCGTGCGTGCAATCAAGCACAGCGTTTGCCGCATCGGCCGGAACTGCGCCGGTGGCCAAAGCGTCCGCGAGCGTGGTCGCCGGGAGGGCCCGCAGATGTGCATCGGCAGCTGCGAGGCGACGCCATTCGTCGAACCGCAGCTGCGCGTCGCGCCAGTGACCGGCCTTTGCAGCGAGTTTGCGCAGCGGGATCCGATCGCGCTCATCGACCTGGAACGCTTTGGCGAAATCGACCTTGAGGACTGGCAGCACGGCATCGGCCGCGCGCACCACCTCTTCGACCGATCGAGTGATCTCGGCGATGTGGTCCTGTGCGAGGCTTTGCTGGGCCAGCTCAATGGCGCCGCTGAGGCACGGTTGCGGCTCCGATGAAGCCAACACCTGCACGATGGAAGCGGCGGTATGCAGCGCCGCGAAATCGGTCTTCTCGCCGCGCCAAACGGGGGGGATCATGGCGCTCATCGGGGCGTCTTGCCCGGCGAGTTCCTCGCGCGCCTTCTCGACCGCGATCAGCCTGTCGACGAGTTCGATGCGTGCCTGCGCCTTCTTCGGTAGCGGCATCTTGACGAGGGCGGCAAGCAGCTTCGAGGTCTGCCGGTAGCCCCTCCCGAACCGGCCGAAGAAGGACAGGCCCGACGCGAGCGACGGTCTCAGCGATGCTGCGGGCGTGTCCCAGGCCACGTCGGCGAAGGTCTCGGCGTGGGTGTTCTTGAGGTCACTCCAGGCGAGACCAGAGCGTGCGGCTTCCAGGATGCGGGACGGTTTTTGCCCGGCGACAGCCGCGGCGATTTCGGCTGCATCGGGTGGGAGCTTTTCGATCGTTTGGAGGACGCACAGCAGCATCGCCACGGTCACCAATGTCGCTCCCCGTTGAATGCCCAGACGCTCGGCGATGTTGTCCACGCGTTCGGCGAGAGCGTCGGCTGCCTGCGCCAGCGCGGTCAGCGGCATCGCGAGACGTGCGAGTTCTCCGGGCTGCAGGTGCGTGGCCTGGACGCCATAGTAGGGATGCTCGACGCAGGGTCCGGCAGTGGTGGTGAGTTCGCTGAGGCGTCTGCAACCTCCGGTGATGGACGCGTAGTCGGCCGCCGACCACCTGCCCGCCTCCGCCAGGAGGGCGGGATGGCTGACTACATCGGACTCTGCGGCGACGATGAGACGCGACAGAGCGTGGAATGGCGTCACCCCTGTCTCGTGGACGGGGGCGTGCATGCGTTCGTCGACCGCGTTGAGCGTGGCGCGCAGTTCCGTCAAGCGTGTAATTTCGGCGTGTGCGTCTGGTTCGGCCACGGACTGGTCGAGCGTCATCTCCAGTTCGGCCAGGACGAGCCGCTTGTTGGCGCTGCGGCTGTGGAGTTCAAGGCAGATCGGGCCAAGCCCAACGCGACGCAAGCGGGCGTGGACCACGTTGAGAGCGGCCATCTTCTCAGCGACAAACAGGACAGACTTCCCGTCATGCACTGCACTGGCGATGATGTTGGTAATCGTCTGCGACTTGCCGGTGCCCGGCGGACCTTGCACCACGAGGTTGCCCCCCGCGCGAACGGTCTCGATAGCGACCGTCTGCGAGGAATCGGCATCGACGACCTGAATGAGGTCGGCCGGCGCGAAGCGCGCGTCGAGCGCCGTTTCGTCGTCGAGCGGGGCGACCTGCTCGCTGAACCCTTCCAGCAGCAACGCTCGCAACAGAGGGTGCTTGAGGATAGCCTCATCGGCCCAAGCCGCCGGAACGAGGTCGCGGATCATCAGCTGCTTCGAGAATGAGTAGAAGCCGAGCTCGACCGCGTCCGGATCAATCGACCACCGCAATTTGGCCCGCACAGCCTCCTGTACCGCGGCGAAATAGTCCGACGGGCACCACTCCTCGTCTTCCGGTATGTCAGGGAGTGTCACTCCAAAATCCGCAGAAAGCCGCTCCTGTATGGCCTGATTTGTGGTGATGTCCTCGTCGCGGGCTCGCAGGGTGAAGGTCGAGCGGTGTGGATCGCGGACTAGGGAGACGGGAACTAGCACGAGCGGGGCCTCGCGGGCGACGTCAGAGTTGTCCTCCTGGTACCACCGCAGAAAGCCGATCGCGAGATAGAGGATATTGATGCCTTGTTCTTCCTCAGCAGTCTTCGCATCGCGATAGATTGTGAGCAGGCGCTTTTCTAGCGCTGCATCGTCGAGGTTCGTCTGGAGCGCCGATATTACAGACACGAGATCAGGAAGATGCACGACATTGTCCGTAGGAGTGTTCAGCGGCAATGGCGAGGCGGTGTCTGCGGGCATGAGGCGCACCGTCCGGTCAGAGCGCGCAATCGCCTCGAACAGAGCGTCCGCAACAGCGTTGACGATAACCACAGATCGCGTGCGTTTGGCTCCGCGTGGCGTATGCACCAGCCGGTTGCGCGTTCCAGTTTCGACCAAGCGCAGCCTCGCGTCTGCGAGCAGCCGCTCAACCGGCGACGCCGTAGCCTGAGGTGCTGACTGCTGGCGGTAATCGGCCAAATCGGCGATCTGCGCCAATGCCTTATCTCCTCATTCGGTAAGAGGGGCAGAATTCCGGCGAGGGGTGATTTTTTTCTTGCCCCGACGCGGGACGGTTCGATTCAAGCTTTGTGTGGTCGTCTCGCCCGACATCGATGGTCGACGAGCATGGTTTTGCCCGAGCTGGATGGGGGCGCAGCGGCGACGGTTTTTTGGGCGATGTCCATTGTGAGAATGAGCTTGTCGCGCTCGACCTTGAACTCGACTACGTGCATGTGGTTTAGTCCGGAACTATAGGGACACCATTCCTCGTGTGTCCCTGTGCTCAGCCGATCAGGCCGGACCTCGCCGGCTCCAGCGCCAGTTCTCGGGTGGCGGCGGATCCGGGTGCGCCAACCGGTTCGAGACCCAGGCTTCGAGCCAGTCCGCAACCTCCGGCGGGATGATCTCGCGACCCGTGGCCCAAGCCCTCGGTAGCCGGTCAGAGCAGCGCAGCAGGGGAGCGAGCCCGCGCTGCGACAGGCCGAGGGTGTTCAGGCACTCGCGATAACGCGTCGGCGTCATGCCGGCGTCCTCAATCGCGTTGCCAGCGCCAGACGATCGCTCATGGCATGTAGTCCTTTAATGCTAGCGACTGATGAAAGCTGTTGCAGCCGAACCTGTAATCAGGCTCCGAGTGGCGACGCGCATCGGACGGTTCCAGGCGCGCCTTGGGCTAGCTTCTCATCGGGGTTCTACCTCTCGATTGTCGGGTCTGATTGCCTCGGATGCTCTCTATCTATGTTCCGTTGCGGATCACGCTTGGGCGTCCGCTGCCACATCCGCTGCCATGTCGAGGCTGGCGTGCAGCAGCAGCTTGAGTACCTGTTCGCGGCTCAGCGACTTCTCGCGCAGCAACGTCCGTGCCAGTTGCTCCACCGTCGCCCAGTGGTGCTGCACGATCTTGGTCGATGAGCGGCTTGTGAGGGTCTCGGTATCGAGCGGCCTACCGAAGTAGAGCGCCCTGAACGCCGACTCTGCCTGCTGGTATGCGGCATATGTCTCGTATGGCATCTGCTGCGTTGGCCGCCGCAGGGGGGACGGCAAGTGTTTGGAGGCGGCATCGAACGAAATCACTTCACACATCGGGGTCTTGCCTCTCGATTGCCGGGCCTGATTACCTCGGGCGCTCTCTATCCACGCACCAACTTGCTGCAGCGACTCCGCATGTCGGTGCTCAGTTTGTCGAGGCAGCTTATGCACGAAAGGCCGCCGCAGCGGTTAATCACCGCTGTGCATCATGAGTATCGATGGGGTGCATATGGCCGGCAGGGCGTCGACGGCTTCCTCAGTCGCAGTGGGTGAAGGCGGCGGCCCAGCTCGTAGGACAAACAGCGTTTCGACTGGCCATTCGGAACCGTTGAATTCGTTGTATGTCGTCCGCCGAGTTGATAGGACGAGCCGTGCCACGACTGTCCGTCCGGCTGCGTGCCGGTGTTGTAGGTCGTCCCGCCCAGCCGATAGTGCGTCCAGTTCTGCGCCATCGCCGGCGCTGCCAGCAACGCGGCGATAGCGATCATCATGGGTGTCTTCGTGGCGTCGAGCCGCTATCGCCGCGCAGCTTGCGTTCAGCGATTTTGTGCGCTGCGGCCGAAGGGCGGCCCGACGCTGCGCCGGGCGCTCGATCTCGGCCTGGCCGAGTGGCGGCTAAGCTCAAGGCCTCGGGGGCCCGCTGGCTTGTGCCACTCGTTGCCGGTATGCACACAATGGAGTGAGTAGGAGGCGCGTACCGTGAGGCCTAACAAATCGAGCGGGTTGAAGGGTGTTTCTTGGCACCGGCAGTCCGAGAAATGGGTTGCCTATGTTGGGAATGGACCCACCCGAAAATACCTCGGCCTCTTCCCGACCACGAAGGCGGCTTGCCAAGCAGTTGCGACGGCGTCCGCATTGCTTCCGATCAGCAGAAACACGATTGAAAGCAGACAGAGTAACGTGATTGACAAAGCTCGTCGCATCTATGCCCGACAGGGCCTCAGTGGACTAACGGGAGCCGCTCTGGAACATAAGGGTCTTGATTACGGTGTACTGCGGCGTGTTGGGCTCAACCATGTGCAGCTTCTGGAAGCGCTTGACATCAAGGAGGATTACATCCGGTGGCGTGCGTCTGCCAGGACCTATAGGGGTAAGGCTAGTCCGCCGTGGACTTGGGAGCGCGCTTTACAAGTCGCAAAAGAGCTGGCGGATAAGGAAGGTGATTTGCCAACTGTCGAGTGGTGTCGATGCAATGGGTATAGCAGCCTGACCAACGCTGTTTTCAAGTCCGCACATACGTGGGAGGACCTGCGTGCCAGCATGGGTCTGCCAACAAGTGCATCGTTCTTTTCATCGCGTAATGGCCAGAGATGGCGCAGCAGGGCCGAGGCATGTCTGTCGAATTTCCTGTACGCCCGTGGGATCGAACACAAACGGGGAGAGCGCTACGATGCTGGCTATGCTGAAAGCTCCGGCCGAATGCATGGTCGATACGACTTACATTTTCGTCTTGCAGCAGGTGATTGGATCAACGTCGAAGTTTGGGGAAACCTAGCCGGCCGCCATTTTGGAAAGCGATATGCCGAAACACGTGCAAAAAAAGAAGCTTTCCATTTCAACGCCTCAAACTTCCTCGGCATTGATTATCTGGACTGCCAAAAAGACAAAACGCTCGCTGAAACGCTCCGCCCCTTCATTGGCGATATCAAGCCCTTTGTGTTCGACTATATCAGAGACACCGGTATTGAGACAGCCCACTGGTCCAGTTCGGATGAACTCCTGACCTCGTGTCGCGAACTCGCCGCGCAAATGCCTGACGGAAAATTTCCGTCGGACAGTTGGCTACGCAAGGAGGGAAAGCATGCCGAAAGAACGGGCCCAATCTACAACACAATGTCAGTCCGGATCAATCAATGGCTTGGCGGCACACGTAAGGTTCGCGAACTCCTGGGACAAGCTCACGCAAGTACTAATCGTTGGACCAAGGAAGCCGTGGTCGCGGCTTGGCGCGATTTCGAGGCTCGGACCGGATTTACCCCCGCGCAATGTAAGGGGGCGCTGACATCGAGCTCAATTCCAACCGAAGTTCGGCGTGAAGGCTGCAGAATTTACCAGGCTGCGCATCGACTCGACGCGATTGGCATAGCTCGTCAGGGGATCATGTGCAGGAAAACAAAATGGACGCCGGCGAACGTTGTAATTGCCTGGCGTGAGTTTTCATCGGCTCACGGGCTGACGCCATCCCAAGCAATGGGCGCCGCAAACCGGCGCCGTCTTCGGAGAGATATCAGTGCGCTTGGTGCTAACATCTATAACACCGCGAGACGACTTGGCGTTTTGCGATTGGTTTGAGCGGGCGGACCGACGGCGCCCGGGCGACGCAGGATCGGGCGCTGCTCGAGTAGCTATTCGACGCCAGCGGCATAGGCGCCTGTAGCTCTGCCATCTCCTCGATCGCCCGTTCGCACGCGATCGTGCCGGCATATGCGGTTAGGTCCGGTAAAGGCTGTCGCGACAGCGCTTATTCCTCCGCTGGATCCTCGAAGTAGTCGAGATCGACGCGCTTGATCTCGACTGTCCTCGCCACCCGGATCCCAACATTGAAACGTATCAGAAGCCGTGTCAGCTCATCGCCATCAATCAGCACCAGACGCAGGTGTCCTGATTGGTTCGCGGCGTTAATAGCTGCCGGCGAAAACGTCGAGGTTGTGATCAGCACCCCCTTCTGCGCCCCTCTACCAACCAGCGCTCCCATGAAAGCCTGCACGGCCGCACTGCCGACTGTGTTTCCCGGTTGATAGCGCTTGGCTTGGAGATAGATGCGATCCAGACCGAGTTGGTCCTCGCGAATAACTCCGTCGACCCCGCCATCACCGGTGCCTCCCAGTTGTTCGCCAGCGTTGGCTATTGAGCCGCCATAGCCCATGGCCAGAAGCAGATCGACGATGAGTTTTTCGAAGAAGGCGGGAGTTCCCTCGAGCACACGGGACAGCAAGGCATCACGTAGTGCCTCATCGAGCGCTCGCGATGCGGAGAAAATTTGGTCCTCCGGTGTCTCGGATGGCACTATGGACTGTTCAATAGTCGCTGTAGCGACAGGGGTCACGCTTGGACCGTCTTCTAATTTCAGAGCTCCTGACATAGGGTGCTGCAAAAATGTCCGGTTTTGGCGCCCGGGCGCCCGTCAGGGAGCCGGGGCGCCAGCTGTGGCGGCGGTGCGTTTGGCCGGCGAGGCGGGGAAGGCAAGCCCGATGCGCGGTGGGGGACGCACCGCAAACCGGATGCGCAGGCGAGAGCCTGGGAAGGTTGTCGCCGTTTTGTCGAGGCTCTCGCAGAGCGCCTGGGCGGCGCGCGTGCGATGCGGAGAGCTGAGCGGAGCCAAGGTGATATTGAGCTCGCTGTCTGAGACGCGGATGTCGCCTGCGGTGGCGAACAGCTCATGCAGCAGGGTTCGCCCTTCTTGATCTACACGCGCGTAGTGAGGCTGCAGTAGCGCAAGCAGATCGCTCTCGACCTGATAGGCAACCATCTTGATGATGTCGGTCAGATGCTTGCGTTCCGTGGCGAGCTTGACCAGGGCGCGATCGTTGAGTTCGCGGACTTCAACTCGCTTGGGAGCGTCGCGGCGCTGGTTGAGTAACCGGCTCAGGTGCGCGCGAGCATTGCGCAGCTGCTTGCCGAGTTTGCTGTGGGCGATCTTGAAGCCACGCATGGTCGGCCGGCGCCGTTCGGCATTGGTTGCGGCCGCGGCACCCAATTTGCGTTCGAGCCTGGCGACGTTGACGCGGGCCGCACGGATCTCCTTGTCCAAAGTCCGGCGCTCGGGATTGGGGATGGTGCGTGTTGGGTCCTCAGGCTCGATCTGGTAGTCGACGAGCGCGTCGAGCAGGAACTCTTCTCGCATGTACTTGAAGAAGTTCTCCTGTCGCCAACGGTCGAACATGCGATAGGCGACCTCGATGTCGCGCAGATCCCATAGACTGGTGATCACGTTCGTCTGATGGCCGCCGTCGCATAAGCGCGTGACTTGCCGCAAGCGCAGCCTGCCCTTGAGGAAGCGCACGGGCTGGTCGTGCAGCAGATACTCAACAAAGCGCCCGTCGAGCTTGGCGCGACGGCGGACGAACCGCTGCTCTTTGATGCGACGGCACCGCCCCTTGCGATAGGTCAGCACATCAAAGCCGTCCTTGATCATCGCCGCGAACAATTTTGGGCTCCATCCGCCGCGGTTGAAGACGATGGTGACCCGCTGCTCGCCGACCACTTCGCGAACCTCGCGAAGCAGACGGGGCATGGCCTTCGTCAACGCAGCGTCGATCTCCCCGGTAATCACCAGCAACGGGTCGCCGGAGCTGTCGTTGATCCAGTAGTCGGTGGTCGCGGGCATGGCCAAATGGCGGCGCGCCACATAAGCATTTGATGAGATCGCGCGTTGGCCGTGATAGGCGCGCACATGGCCGTCAACGTACAAGAACCCCATGAGATGTCCGCGCTGATCGACACGCACATGCGCAAGCTCCGCGCCCAGCTGCTCGGCGCAATGGTGCGCAGCAAGGCGGGTAAGTCGGCGCCGCAGCGTCTTCACCTCCGGCGCACGATCGAGCCCGAGAAGCCTGCCGAACGCAGCTGGGTCTCGTTCCTTGAGATGCTCCGGCCGCTTGATGCGCAGCAGCGCCATGAGCAAAAGCGTGAGCAACGTCGTGCGTAGGCCATAAAAGGCCGGGCCGATCTCCCCGTAGAGTTTGCGGCTGATCCGAAAGAGCCCGCTCTCGACCAAACATGGGACAGCCAACAGGACGCCGACCCCGGAAACCGAGGATCCCTCTCGGAACAGCGGTGCAGCATCATCGAGCAGCCCGAGATAGGCGAGCTGCCGATCAAATGTCCGATCTTCAGCGTCGCAGTCGTGGCTTATCGGCACCGGCTCATCGTCGTTCGCAGCCTCAGGCGCTGTGACCGGATCGCGGTCCCTTGCGCCCTCCTCCGCCGATGCATCGCCACCCTTCGTATCCGTCACGGCCGGTGCTCCAACCGGTGCGCCGGTCGCCGCCGGCTTCTCCGCGGCGGTCGGGATCGCGGGCAATGCGAGCTGTGCGCTCTCGGCGGGCTTTGAAGGTCCGACCAGCTTGCGGATGGCGTTCTCGCTGACGCCCAACCGGTGCGCGATCGCACGGTTGCTCATCCCCTGGCTCTTCATCATCTCGATGCTGCGCAGACGTTTCCCGGAGATACGCCGTCGGCCGCGCCGCCACCCTTCCTCGCGACTGAGCGCTGCCATCCCGCCAGCGGCATAGCGCTCTTGGTAGCGCCGAATAGTGCGCACCGATCGGGAGAAAGCCCGCGCAACGTCCGTCTGCTGGGCGAAGCCAGACTCCACCAGGAACACCATCGCATAGGCCTCTGCGACCGCGTCCTCGACGCGATAGTGATGCATCGGCAATCCGGCGACGACGATCACGCGCTGGTCCGCTTCGATGCGCAAGCTGCAGCGCGGATTGATGACCACGGTATTGGACGGCGGCGACGAGGGCAGCGCCAAGGCTTGCTGGGTGCTCATCCGCGGAGCTAGAGCGGACAGGTTTGGGTGCGCGAGCCCACGGCGAGATCTTCCACATTTTCAAAAGGATCCGCTTCGGCGGCCAAAAAAACCGGACAGGTATTGGTGCGCACGGGTCCGCACCCCAGGGCGCAGAAACCCCAGTGATTTCAGGCGCACAGAACAGCTATGTCAGGAGCTCTGAATTTGGTCCGTCCTAAGAAGGGGCGAAATTCGTCGAACTGCTGCAGCAAAGCTGGGCCGATTTTTGACGGGTTATCGGCAAGGACCTCTCGCCCGCGCGGAGTTATATCAACCATGGCGCGCTTGGGTTGGCTGAGTAGGCCGGCCTGCTTCAAGTAGGTTTTTGCCCAGTGCACCCGGTTGCCAATGATGGTTGATCCACCTTTTGGGAGGCGCTGCTCGCGTTCCTCCGGCGTTAGGCCGAGGTCATCAGCAATGCGATCGATCAGCTCCCGCATGGACCAAACCTTTTCGGCGCAGTGCCGTAGAACCGGCAGCATGAGCGCATCATAGGTCGGAATAGACAACGCGACCGATCTCCTATTTGGCCAGAGCGCCGCCGCCGATGCGGCCCGCCCTCTCGCATCCAAGTGGGTTATGCAGGGTCTGTCTAGATCAGATGTTCGCCTGGATAGGGGCGATCCGTCTCACAGTATGCAGGCTTCGAGGGTTGTGCCGGCTGCGCATCCCCCGCCCTGCAAAAAAAAGGATTTTTGTGAGGGGCCCATCAATGCGGAGGGGAAAGTTCCGATCTTTCGCTAGTGGCAGGCCGGGAAATTCGTTAGCCATTAGCCGGGGGGTGAGCCATGGGCATCGGGATCCGCGCCTACGCCCGGAGCTGGGGCGTCCACCATCGCGCAATCCAGTGCGCGATCGAGACCGGGGTGATCGTGCCGCTCGAGGATGGCTCGATTGACGAGATCCAGGCTGACCGGTCGTGGGGCGAGCGACATCCGGCCCGGCGGTATCCGCCAGCCCCCGATCCGGAGTGGTTGGCGCTTCGATGCCGAGCTCGCTCAGACCGGCCGCGATCTCGGCACCACGCCCGCATGGACGGATGCGGAACTCGATGAGTTCACGGCGGAGGCCTTCGGCCAGACGCCGACGCGCTGAGGATGATGAACCGGATGGAGTGAACGGCGATGGACCAAGCGGCGGCACGGAAGGCGCTCGTTGATGCGCTTCGCGCGCTATCCGCCGTTGCTTCGCCTGCCGCGCTGCTGCGGCGTGTCCTGCACGAGCTCGTCGACGATCAGGATGCCCTGCGATCAAGCCGCCTCTGACACGACAGCGCCGTCGGTGCATGGCGCGGCCGACGGCGCTTTATCTGGCTTTCAACCAAAAGATCTGCCGCGGGCTAGGCCTCCGCTACAGCCATGCAGGGCGCCCTATGCGCCGGCTTCCCGCCGAAGCTGCGCCGGCAAAGCAATCGCCGTCAAACCCAACACGCGAATGGCTAAAGCTGCGCGAGGCGGTTGCCGCCGAACAGCGACGTTGCGGGCTCGATCTGGCGCAGCTGGCCGCCGAGTTGCGCTGCACCGGCGGTGCCCGCCGAGCGCGGCGATCCTCGCCCGGTTGCAGGCCTTTGCCGCCAGCAGGCCCGGCAAGGCCGCTCAGAGGCCCGTACAGGGCGCCGAGGCTGGCTGGGCTCCGAGTGCCTGGTCGCCTGGGCGGGAAGCTGAAGCTGCACCCTGGGCCGGCGCCACGAACGGCGACGCGACAACGCTGACCGCGTTTTTTTGCCCCGTGGGGGCGGTCGACCCGGATTTGGATGAAAATCGGGGCGCGGGTCAGGCGTAGGCGGTCGCCGCTACCGCAAATTTCCACACGGTTGCTACCGGCGGGGCCTACTTGCGCGGCGACACGCCGAGGCTCCGGTTCAAGATTTCATGCCGCGCATATCGACCCAGGGCGGTAGGCCGATGATGTCGGGCGAGGGCGTATTGGTGATGGTGGTGATTTCCGACTCTGCGCCCAATTCGCCGCCGAACGCTTCTTCCATCATCGCTTTGATGAAGCATAAAGCACCTCGTGCTGATGCCAGTTCGCCGCCTTCACATCCTCGACGACAATGCGGAAGCCGTCGCTCAGCCGTTCATCGAAACTGCGGCATGCCGGCGGCGTCGCGCGATCAGCGATCAAGGTAAAGATGGCCCGGAAGCCGACGGCCGAACCGAGATAGCAAAGCGTGTTGGCGGGATGCTCCGCGAGATGCACGACATTCTCGCGCTCGGCCAAATTGTCGATCGCCTGGCCCAGATCGAGGCCGTCATAGTGAAAGGCGGTCTTGTCGCGAATGATCTTGATGGCGCTGTTCTTGTATTGGCGCTCGCCGAAGTAGTCGCGCAGCCAATCGAGGCTCGCTGCATGGTCGGGGCACAGCGCGCCGATGATCGGGTCCGGCGGCTGCTGGCGCAAGATCCGCTCGGCGAGCATCACCCACGTCTCGAACAGTTTGCCGGCGAGGATTTGCAGCGTAGACCACATTTGAATGGACTGCGCGTGATCATGCAGCTCGCCGTCGGCCGTGGAATTTTGCACGAACAGCAGCAGCCGGTTCAGAAAGGTCAGCTCGTTGTGCGCGTGCATGCAGCCGAAAAGCTGGTTGCGTCGGCGGTTATCCAGCCGCCGCAATCCGGCTTCATCGAGCGGGAAGGTGAGAATCCGCACCGCGTTGGCAGGCATGTCGATCAAGGGGCCTAGTCAAGAAATTTTTTATACACGCCGCGAAAGTGCTGCATCGTCGTGAGCGGCTCTGGCTTCCCCAAGCTATCGGCAGCGATGCGAAGGCGGAAGCGGCGGCGCAGTCAGTTCATCCTTGCCGGCGTGGGCGGCCTCTACCCCCGACCCGGACCTGGGGAAGCCCCGACCCAGGGGGCATTCCCGACCTCCCCCTTCACCCCCAGCCAGCCCCAAGGGAGGGGGCAGTTCTCTGTTTTGGGTCCCCAGCGGGTCCCCAGAGTACCGGGTTGGGTTGCGGGGCCAGGATTTGAACCTGGGATCTTCAGGTTATGAGCCGTCCTCGCGTCGTGAGTATATCTTGCGAGACCCGAACGGTCAGCTGCGACGCCACGGCCGAGGTATCGTACGATTGGTCCGTCAGCTTGGGACCGAACGCGCGAAGCGGATCGGGGCCGAGCACAAGGCGCGCGCGCTGGACACTTCGCATCGGAAGCTGAAGGCGCTGCTCGCACAGTCCCGCGCCCGGCTCGCGGTGGCGCGGCTGGAGGCCGCAACGGCGCAATCGCCTGACCAGCGCCAGAAGGCCGGTTCCGCGGACGGGGAGGCCCAGCCAGCGGCTTAAGTCCTGAGGGACGGGCAAAGGGGGCATACCCCCTGCACCGCCGAGGTCCTCAGCGGGCTTCCCTGAAGCAGCAGATGGGCGGGCCCGGGGCGGGCCCGGGTGGGCCGCTGACGCCGCTCTGGGGGCGGGCGGCATCTGCTCCATGGGATGCGGCGAGCGGGCTCCGGCGGGGCGTCTGGGGGCGCTGGTGGCGATACCTTGCTGATACCTTGGCGCGGCCTCGGTGGCTGTGTCCGTGGGCGGAGGCTGGTCGGGCGGTAACGCTCGCTTAACCGGGCACGGCCCAAGCTTAGTCCCTCGTCTCGGCAACGTTGTGACATGTGCCAAAACGGTCCAACCTTGAAAGGGCGGAGCCGTGCTCGCCGACTGGAACCTGCTCTCCGAAGACCTGCAGCTCAGCTTGGCAAATGAGGCCCTCGCCTGGGCGGTGGAAACGCTCGCCACCCAGGCTGACGTGCTGGCCGCCGAGATGGAAGCTGGCGCGCTGGTCGACCGCGGCGGCCCCGCTGCGCTGCGCCTGTTCGCCGCGGTGGTTCGTATCAATCGCAAGCACTGGCTTACTCCGGCGGGGCATGCATAGGCCGGCCGGTCGCTCCTCGCTTGAGTACTGCCGTATGCGGCGCTCGTAAAACAGTTCGGCGAATATCCCCAAGGGGGCGGGCCAGCCCCAGAAAGGGCTAGCCCAATCCCCTACCGCCGACCACTGCTGTCCGGTCAGAAAGTGAATAATGGAGTTGACCCGGTTTCGTGGACACCTGAGCATTTGCGTTCGAGGAGTCCACCATGTCGAAGACGAGACGATGTTACGCACCTGAATTTCGGCGTCAGATGGTTGAGTTGGTGCAAGCTGGACGCTCGCCGGAGGAGCTGGCGCGCGAGTTTGAGCCAACCGCGCAGTCGATGCGGAACTGGGTGGCGCAGGCGAAGCGCGATGCCGGCCGCGGCGATGGGGGCCTGACGACGGCGGAGCGCGAAGAGCTCAACCGCCTGCGACGTGAGAACCGCCAACTTAGGCTTGAGCGGGAAATCCTCTCAAAGGCGGCGGCCTGGTTCGCTCGGGAGACGAACGCGATCCCCGCGAAGGGTTCCGGTTCGTGAGCGATCACCATCGCGAAGCGATCCCCCGGAGGGAAATGCCGCGAAGCGGCATCCGCGAACTACCCGATCGCCACCATGTGCCGGCTGCTGGGTGTCTCCTCCGGCGGCTACTACGCATGGGCGAAACGCCAGCCGTCGCAGCGGGCCCGGTCCGACGCGGCGCTGATGGCGGAGATCCGTAGCGCGCATGCGGGTTCGTGCGGCATTTATGGGGCGCCGCGGGTTCATGCCGAGCTGGCTGCCAAGGGCATCCGCATCGGCCGCAAGCGTGTCGCCCGGCTGATGACGAAGGCAGGTCTCGCCGGTGTGAGCCGACGCAAGTTCGTCACCACCACGGTCAAGGGCGATGGCCGGGAGGCACCCGACCTGGTCGAGCGCAACTTCACGGCGGAAGCGCCGGATCGGCTGTGGGTCGCTGACATCAGTGTGCCGCAGCAAGCGGCGTGAGAGATGGGGGGCGGCCCCCCGCAACCGGCTTGCAGGAGCAGGTTGCAAACCGCCGTGAGCGGCGCGGGTCAAAAGCCCGGGTCGTGAGCGTCACGGAAAAGGCGCCGCGAGGCGTCAGGTGGGAGACAGGAAGGCGAACACCAGTGAACTGCCGTTCAAGTGTCGAAAGTACTCAAATGACGTTGAAACCGGCGAGTGATGTTGCGCCGGGATCAGTCCGGACGGTGCCTGCTGACGGGCCGGACGGCGTCCGGCATAGAGGCAGCGCGATCCTGTTTCAGGCTCTCACGTTGAACTGCGGGAACCTTCGGCGGCGATGCCAAGCGAAAGGCGCAAGCCCGAAAGGCGAGGCCGATAATAGTGACGCGCCGCCAAGGGACGGAGCCGCTCGTAGTAGCGTTGAGACCGCCGTAATGGCGGGGGAGCGAAGGGGCGGCGTCATCCGGCAGGCATGGGGGATCAACCGGGCGACCGGGAGGAGTCCCGCATGACCTGCAAGCCCTATGACATTCCCAAGACCTTGATATGGGAGGCATGGTTACATGTAAAAGCCAACCAAGGTGCTGCGGGGATCGACGCCGAGACGATCGAGCAGTTTGAGGAGAGGCTGGGCGACAACCTATACAAACTTTGGAATCGGATGAACGCCGGCAGCTACTTTCCGCCGCCGGTGAAGGCCGTGCCGATCCCGAAGAAGTCAGGAGGCGTCCGGATTCTGGGCATCCCGACGGTGGCCGACAGGATCGCGCAGACGGCGGTGAAGATGCGGCTGGAGCCGCGGCTCGATCCGATCTTCTGCGAGGATTCCTACGGGTATCGTCCGGGAAAGTCGGCGCTGGAGGCAATCGCTGTCACCAGACGCCGCTGCTGGGACTACGACTGGGTTGTAGAGTTTGACATCCGGGGGCTGTTCGACAATCTCGACCATGACCTCTTGATGAGGGCTCTGCGCAAGCACTGTCAGGAGCCCTGGATCCTGCTCTATGTGGAACGCTGGCTGAAAGCGCCAATGCAAACCACGGATGGGCAGATCCTGGAACGCGACAGAGGCACGCCGCAAGGGGGTGTCGTGTCACCGATCCTGGCCAATCTGTTCCTGCACTATGCGTTTGATCTGTGGGTGACACGACATCTGCCCGGCGTCCGGTTTGCCCGGTATCTGACGATGCGGTGCTTCACTGCAAGAGCAAATGGCAGGCGGAGTATGTGCTTGATCGCATCCGGGAACGGTTCCAGGCCTGCAAGCTCGAACTGCATCCGGGCAAGACACGGATCGTGTATTGCAAGGACATCAATCGGACCGGGGATCACCCCGTCGTCCAGTTCACGTTTCTCGGCTATACGTTCCGGCCCCGCAAGGCGCTGGATAAGTATGGCCGGGTTTACGTGAACTTTTCCCCGGCGGTCAGCCGCGACGCCCTCAAGGCCATGCGGCAGACTATCAGGGGATGGCACCTGCAACTGAAGAGCGACAAGAGCTTGGACGATCTATCGGCCATGTTCACTCCGGTCCTGAAAGGCTGGCAGCAATACTACGGCCGGTTCCACGGATCGGCGCTCAAGCCGGTGTGGCGGCACATGAACCTGTTCCTGATCCGGTGGCTGATGCGCAAGCACAAGAGGCTGGCAGGCCATAAAACAAGGGCTGCCGAGATACTCAAGCGATTTGCGCAAGGTCGGCCGGGTGCTTTCATTCACTGGTCGATGGGTTATCTGTCGTAGGCTGGATGATGGGAGCCGGATGAGCCGAGAGGTTCACGTCCGGTTCTGCGAGGGGCCGGAGGTGAGATTCCTCCGGCCTACTCACCCCTACATCCCGACCTGGGCGGGCTTTCTCTATCGCCGTGGTGCTCGACGCCTTCAGCCGCCGCGTAGTCGGCTGGTCGATGGCCACCACGCTCGCCAGGCAATTGGTGCTTGATGCTCTGAACATGGCGCTGGTGACGCGACGACCCAGAGGCGTGATCCATCACTCCGATCAGGGTTCGCAATACACCTCGATCGAGTTCGGCCATCGTTGCCGCGAGGCCGGCGTGCGTCCCTCGATGGGCTCGGTTGGAGACGCCTACGACAACGCCATGTGCGAGAGCTTCTTCGCCACCCTCGAATGCGAGCTTCTCGCCCGCTGTCGCTTCAAGACTCCGGCCGAAGCTCGCCGCGCGGTGTTCGCCTTCATCGAAGGCTTCTACAATCCGCGTCGTCGTCACTCCTCGATCGAGTATCTTTCACCGATCGACTACGAACGACGGCATTATGCAATGATCGTCGTTCCCGACGATGACCAGCCTGCCGCCGTGCTCGCGGCCGTCAATCGGGATAGGGGGGCATCTCGCGATGCCGCCCCTCCCACACCACCGGGCATACGGGTCCGTACCACGGCGGTTCGGCGGATTAGGTCCGGCCAGCGCTCTCCATGGAGGCCAGTCCGAGACCGCGGAAGCGCGCCTTCGAGAAGCCGAGATGTAGCGCCTCGCTCGTGCTGACGCGCCACGGCCCCCGCGGGCTCATGACGGCCGCGAAGGCCGTCCGCCGGGAGACGCCGAGGCGGCGCAGTTCATCGAGGCGCCGTGGTCTGGTCTTCCATTGAATCCAGGCGGCGCAACGGAGGCGCCGCCGGACCCAACCGTCCAGTGAGGACAATTCACGTCCTTGGCTGAAGCCGAAATAGCCGGCCCATCCCCGCAGCAGCGGGTTCAGGTCGGCGATCATCCGCGACAGGCTCACCCCGCGGTTGCGTCCCGTCAGATTCCGCACCCGGTCTTTGAACCGGACGACGGCCTTGTCGGCGATGCGTCGGCGTGGCGTGCTCTCCTCCGTCAGCGTAAAGCCGAGGAAGGAGCGTTGCCATGGATGAGCCACGGCACTCTTCTCCGCATTGACCTGAAGCTTGAGACGCCGTTCGATGAAGCGGGTGATGCTCGCCATCACTCGCCGGCCAGCCGTCTCGCTGCGCACGTAGATATTGCAGTCATCTGCGTAGCGCACGAAGCGATGGCCGCGGCGCTCGAGTTCGCGATCCAGTTCATCCAGCACGAGATTCGAGAGCAAGGGCGAGAGCGGGCCACCTTGCGGGGTGCCCTCGTGACTCGCTTCGAATAGCCCGCCATGAAGCACACCGGCGGTCAGAAAGCTCCGGATGAGCCGAAGCACCCGCCGGTCGGACACGCGCGCGGCCACCGCAGCCATTAGCCGGTCGTGATTGACTCGGTCGAAGAACTTCGCCAGGTCAAGATCAACGACAAACTGATAGCCTTCGCTGACATAGGCTTGCGCCTGTGTCACCGCTTGGTGGGCCGAGCGGCCCGGCCGGAAGCCGTAGCTATGCTCGCTGAATGTCGGGTCCCACAGCGGCTGCAGCCGCTGCAGCACCGCCTGCTGGATCACGCGGTCAATCGCGGTTGGAATGCCGAGGTCGCGCGTCCCTCCGGCCGGCTTCGGGATTTGCACCCGACGTACCGGTTGCGGCTGGTAGCGCCCCTGAAGCAGTTGATTTTCGATCTCCGGCCAGTGCGCTTCCAGGACGCCCGGCAGGTGTCGGACGGTGATCCCGTCGACGCCGGGCGCACCCTTGTTGCGCATCACCGCACGCACGGCTGACGCTATGTTGTCCGGGTCACAGATTGCCTCCATCAGGGTACTGGTCATGACCGGACTTTCGGGTTCGGACGCCGCCGTGGTCGCTTCGGCCAGCTTGCCCTCGGCCGCCCTGAGGCTTCACCTCGACCGGCAGAAGGAAGCGCCACTCGCCGTGGCTTCGCGGCCGCTACTGGGACCATGAGACGCCCAAGCTACTCGCCCTCTCCTTCAACCCCTTGCGGGGACCGTTCGGGCCTTCGGCCGATGGTCTGGCCTACTACGCCCTCTGCTGACTTCTGCCGCGCGCTCGGGTGATCTTGCGACCACCCCAGTCCCGGACGGGACACGCGACAGATCTCCCGGGGTAAGTCCGACAGCCTTCCTCGCACTCCCGCCAGATTTACAGCCGTGATCCTTGATGGATATGGACTTCGCTCTGTCCTGCTTGCTCGTCCGATCATGGCTGCCTCATATCTGGTTTCTGTTCGTCGGGACGCGATTTCGCTCGACGCTTCCTTCAGACGGTCCCTCGCGGTTCCGCCCTTGCGCTTCGCTCGTGCTTCACCTCCATCAGGTTGCACAGGGGACTTTCACCCCCAGGCTGCCGGGCATGCCCGGCACACAGGACGCTTCGCGCCGCCTTCGGCGGTCCTTGACCGCCGTTGCGCGCGGCCATCCCCACCCGGTACCAGCCGGGAGGCAGGGAATGGCTCCGCCAGGGGCCCCCGGAAACTAAAGAATGGTTGCAAACAGGAGGACAAAATGCCGTCCCATCAGGTGTCATAAACCCAAACACTCACCTGTCCACCAAACCGGGGCAGGTCCATAATTCCAATTGGTTGCTGACTTCGGCGTCGCCGAACTGGTCGGGTGTGGCCAAAATCGCAGATCGGATCGGCATTTTCTCAAATACTGTGACCGAAAGGACCTGTAGCAATGTGTAGAGCGACACGTCCAGACCGAGCCGCTTCCTGACGATGGCGACCAGCACGTAGACTGACACCGCGATCCAGATTTGGGTCTTCACCGCGTTCTCCGAAATGCCGTAGAATTGCTTGATGCGCAGATGCTGCTTGATCCACTTGAAGAAGAGTTCCACCTGCCAGCGGCTCTTGTAGAGGGCGCAAATCGTCAAAGCCGGCAACGTCACCTGATTGGTAAGGAAGATCAGCGTTTTGCCGGTCTCTGGGTCCTTGAAGCGGATGCGCCGCAGGTGTGCAGGATAATGTCGCTGTGTGAGGTAGCCATCCATCGCGATGGTCTGATCGCAAATCACGCCTGCCTTTCGATCTGCCGGCGCCGAATACACCCGGTGGGCATCCAAATTCGACTTCGCCCGGGTCACGAAGAAGGCACCGGCCTCGTGCAGTACATGCAAACGGGCGAAATCCACGTAGCCCCGATCCATGACGTAGATGGCTCCAGCTTCGGGAAGCAGCATATCAAGCGCATGAACATCGTGCAGCTTACCGTCTGATATGTGGATGAAGCTTGGAATGTTGCCGCGCAGATCAAGCAGCGTATGCATCTTCACCGCTGCCTTGGTCGAACGAAAATGCGCCCACGGAACACCGACAAACACAGATCGATGGTCGTCGAGTTCGAGAGCATACACGGTGCTGGGCAGATCCACGTCGGGATCGTCGTCGGCATACAGCCGCCTGGCCTGCGCGATTAGCCGCCGGGCAAACTCGGCATAGATCCGCCAATCGCGGCTTTCGTTGGCGTCGGCCAGCGTGGAACGGCGAATTGGCCCTCGGAGACCCATGTGATAGAGCTTGGTCGATTGCGCCGACAGACACGCCTCGATGTCACGCAGGCTCTCCCGATAGGTAATCTGGGCAAATGCCATCACCTGATACTGTGCGGCGCGGGGCAGCGTCCGCACCGCGCGGTTGCCGTGATAGCGCGCAACAATCCGGTCGAACGTGCTCCACGGCAGAAAATCCATCAGCTGCGCGAAAAGCGTCTTGCCGGTGTTCATGGCCTGGCCCTCCGCCCGTATCGTCGGGGAGGGCCGTCACGGGATCAAATCCGCCCCAGCAACGAACCGCCAAAATCCCTGATGTCGCCGCGACTTACCGCCGACCTATACTGATCTTGACCTTCACGGTCACGATCACTACGATCCACGGCAAGAGCTTGCGATGGGCTTGCATCGTTTCGCTCGATGATGACGCCGGGCAGGACCACCTGCCCGGCGTTTCCATCTGTGGGGGCCGGGGTCAAGGCGTGATGTACGGCGTAGTTCCGGTACCGCCAGATCACGCCGCCTTCGACATCTCGATCGGCGGCTCGACATCCGGGGGCAACGGGCACACATACGGCGTGTCCTTCAGCCGAGCATCATGGTCCGCCTTGGCGCGAGCCGGCAGCGTCTCGTCGCGGATCACGTCGATCGCGGTGCCGGCCATCACCTTCGCCACATGCACCATGCCCTTATGCGCCGCCGGCATCTTGCCCTGCGCGGTCAACTGCCACGAATGGCCCGGCGTGCCGATCGCATAGGTGGCGCCGCGCGCCTGCACCGTCGGCACCTTCCAGCTCACGTCACCCACATCTGTCGAGCCCATCATCGGCGCCGACTTGGTGTCCAGCGGCACGATCTCGTCGCACAAGGTCACTCCCTTCTGCATCGGCAGGCCGACGCGGCGGAATGCGGATTCGATGTCCTCGTCGCTCAGCGTCGCCTGGATCCTGGCGGCGAAGGCGCGATCCGCCTCATCGAAGGGCGGCGGCCCGAGGCGCATCAGATTGTCGTGCATGGCACGCTCGAGTGGCGTGTTGGGCAGCAGGTTGGAAACCGCGCTAACCACGCGATGCTGCATCTTCGTCTCGGTCATCAGTGCCGCGCCTTCGGAGATCTTGATCACCCGAGCGATCAGCCGGTTCAGCTCCGGCAAATTCCGTGCGCGCACCAGATAGCGCACTTTCGCATGCGCCTGCACCACGTTTGGCGCGATCCCACCGGCATCGAGCAGTGCATAATGCACACGCGCATCCGACGGCATATGCTCGCGCATGTAGTTGACGCCGACGTTCATCAGCTCGACCCCGTCGAGCGCGCTGCGTCCAAGATGCGGCGCGGCGGCGGCGTGCGAGGCGCGGCCGTTGAAGGTGAAATCGATGCGCGTATTGGCCAGCGACTTCGCCTCGTTCACCCCGGCAAAGGCAGCCGGGTGCCAGGACACGGCGACATCGACATCATCGAACGCGCCGGCACGGACCATAAAGCCCTTGGCCGCTCCGCCTTCTTCGGCGGGGCAGCCGTAGTAGCGGACGCGCCCCTTGATGCCGTGCGCCGCCAGGTAATCTTTCACCGCGGCAGCAGCCAGCAGCGACGCAGAGCCGAGCAGATTGTGCCCGCAGCCATGCCCATAGCCGTCGCCTGGCAACGGCCGATGTTCGGCCACGCCAGCCTCCTGACTGAGGCCCGGCAGGGCGTCGTATTCGCCGAGAACGGCAATCACCGGACCGCCTTCGCCTGCCTCGCCCATCACCGCGGTCGGAATGCCGGCAACATTGGCGGTTATGCGGAAGCCCTCGCGTTCCAGCATCGCCGTGTGCTCGGCGCAGGATCGCGTCTCGGTATAAGCGAGCTCCGGCACGCCCCAGATGCGGTCGCTCATCGCTTGGAACGCGTCCTTCCTGGCATCGACCAGCCGCCAGATCTCCTCGGTGTTCTGCATTCGCAATTCCCCTTATTGCACGCGATACCTGTCGAGCACGTCATAGTTCGGATCGGCGCCGATGCCGGGCACGGCCGGTGGGCTGACGGTGCCGTCCGCGTTTAGCCTCAGCGTGTGGTGATAGATGCGGCCCCACATCGGATCGACGGTGTCGCGGTAGAATTCCAGGATAAGCCCGTTGCTGATCGCCGCCACCAGGTGAACGTGGATGTCCTGCGAGCCGTGCGGTGCGATATCGAGGTCGTGCGCCTGCGCCAATGCGGCCACCTTCATGAACTCGGTGACGCCGCCCAGCACCTTGGCATCTGCGTTCAGGATCGCGGCACAGTCGCCGCGGATCAGATCGCGGAAGCCGTAACGGGTGTACTCGTTCTCGCCGGTGGCGATCGGGATGGTGGTGGCCTGGGCGAGCTTGCGGTGGCCGTCGTAATCGTCCGGCGCCACAGGTTCCTCGAACCAGAAGATGTCATTCTGCTCGACGCGCTTCGCGAGCTGCACCGCTTCGTACCAACGATAGGCGCAGTTGGCGTCGATCATCAGCTTCACGTCCGGCCCGACCGCCTCGCGAACCGTGCGCACGCGGGCAACATCCTCTGCGATCGACACGCCGCCTACTTTCATCTTCACAGCGCGAGCACCCATCGCAACGTTGTCTTCCATCTCCTTCGCCAGCTCGCGGAGACCCTTGCCCTCCTCGTAATAGCCGCCGGCAATGTAAGTAGGCACCCGGTCGCGGAAGCCGCCGAGCATCTTGTAGAGCGGTAGGTTTGCGGCCTTCGCGCGGATGTCCCACAGCCCGATATCGATCGTGGCGATCGCCCGTGTGGTCAGTCCGCGTCGGCCGATCAGCTTCGGCACCCACATCTTGTGCCACAGTCGCTCCACGTCGATCGGATCCTCGCCAATCAGCATCGGGATCAGCCGTTCGATCGTGGCACGCTCGATCGCGCCGCCGCTGCCCAGCCCAATGCCAGTGATGCCCTCATCCGTGGTGATCTCGGTGATCGCGAAATCGACATGCGTGTAGGTGTGCTTGCCGTTGGTGATCGGCCGCGTGCGCGGCCAGCGGAACGCCTTGGTGGTGATGCCGGTGATCTTCATGCTGCCGTCTCCGTTAATCCACGCGCATCAGCCCGCGCACATGCGCCACCACCGACGCGGCCAGCGTATTGAGATCGTAGCCGCCCTCCAGCACCGAGACGATACGTCCGCCGGTCTGTCGTTCGGCAACCGCCACCAGCTCGGCCGTGATCCAGGCGAAATCTGCCGTCTCCAGCCGGAGTTGCGCCAGCGGGTCGGCCTTGTGCGCGTCGAATCCGGCGGAAACGATCAGCAGCTCCGGCGCGAAGCGTTCAAGCGCCGGCAGGATCGTGCCGGCCCAGACAGTGCAAAACGCGTCACCATCGGCGCCCGGCGGCAGCGGAACATTCACGATGTTGCCGGCACGACCCCGCTCATGCGGATATCCGGTACCCGGATAGCACGGGCTCTGATGCGAAGACGCGTAGAACAGGTCCGCATCAGCAGCGAACATCACCTGCGTGCCGTTGCCGTGATGCACGTCGAAATCGACCACCGCGACGCGCCGCAGCCCGTGTCGCCGACGCGCCCACAGCGCCGCAATCGCGGCATTGTTGAACAGGCAGAACCCCATCGGGCGGGCCGGCTCCGCGTGGTGCCCGGGCGGGCGCACCGCCGCAAACGCCGCGCGCACCGTGCCCTCCATGACCGCGTCCACTCCGGCGATCGCGGCACCGGCCGCGCGCAGCGCCGCCTCCGCGCTGCCGGCATTCATTGCAGTGTCGGCGTCGAGTTGCACCAGCTCGCCCGGGGCAGGACGGATCGCCAGGATGGCATCGACATAGTCCGCCGGATGCGCCAGCAGAAGCTGCTCGCGCGTCGCCCGCGGCGCCGTCTCGCGCAGCAGCGTAGCGAATGTGGGAGCTTCCAGCGCGGCCAGCACCGCGCGCAGCCGGTCCGGACGTTCGGGGTGCCAGTCCCCGGCGTCGTGCTCCAGGCAGGCGGGATGCGTGATGAGCGCGGTCGGCACCTCAGTCGTCCTTTGCCGGCGGATCGGCCTCGCGACGGCGAATCAGGAAGCTGAACACGCCGCCCTCGTCGCTCCAGGCCAGCAGGGCGTGCCCGGTCTCGCGGCAGTAGGCCTGGAAATCGGCAACAGACGCGCGATCGGTCGCCAGTACGCGCAGTCGCTCATTGGGCCGCATGCCACGCAGCACGCGGTTGGCGCGCAGCACCGGCAGGGGACAGCTCAGCCCCTTCGCGTCGAGCACCGCTTCGGTCATCGGCGTATCCTGCGGCGCATGCTGCGCTTGAGCAAGCCGGTCGGCTCCGTCATGCTGGCGGCGATGAGCCAGTACCGCATCGGCATCGATCTCGGCGGCACCAAGATCGAGATTGCCGCCCTCGCCCCGGACGGCTCCGAGCGGGTGCGACATCGCATCCCGACGCCCCCCGGCTACGACGCGACGCTGGACGGCATCGCCGGACTGGTGCACGAGGCCGAGGTGATCCTGGGACAGCGGGCGACCATCGGCATTGGCATTCCCGGCGTGATCAGCCCGGCGACCGGGCGCGTGAAGAACGCCAACTCGATCGCGCTGAACGGACACACCTTCGACCGCGACGTCAGCGAAAAGCTCGGCCGCGAGGTGCGGGTGGACAACGACGCCAACTGCTTCGCGCTGAGCGAGGCCATCGACGGCGCCGGCGCTGGGTTCGGCGTGGTGTTCGGCGTGATCCTGGGCACCGGCGTGGGTGGCGGCATCGTTGTGGACGGCAACGTGCATCGCGGGCCGCACCGCATCGCCGGCGAGTGGGGGCACAACCCGCTGCCCTGGCCCAGCGCCGATGAAGTCCCCGGCCACCACTGCTGGTGCGGGCAGTATGGCTGCCTCGAAACCTACGTCGCCGGTCCCGCGCTGGCGCGCGACTGCGATGGGCCGGACGCGCATGACGCGAGCAGCGTCCCGGTGCGCGCCGCGGCCGGCGAACGTCGCGCGCAGGATGCCCTCGACCGACACGCGGACCGCCTCGCGCGTGGGCTGGCGGTCGTGATCACCATGCTCGATCCGGATGTGATTGTGTTGGGCGGCGGGCTGTCCAACATGGAGCACCTCTATCGCGTGGTGCCGTCTCTGCTGGGGCGGCACGTTTTCAGTGACGTTGTGAACACGCCAGTGGTGAAGAATCGGCACGGCGATTCATCGGGCGTGCGCGGCGCCGCCTGGCTGTGGCCGGCAAGTTGAGGAGACACACGAGATGCCAAGCATCGAACGGAAACTGATCGACGGGCAAGCTGCACCGTTCAGTCACTATTGCCACGTAGTGCGTGCCGGCAATCTGATCTGGGTGTCCGGCACTGTCGGCATCCGGCAGGACGGCTCGATCCCCGCCGGGGTGGTGGAGCAATTTGACGTGGCGCTGCAGAACATGGACGCCTGCCTGAAGGCAGTCGGGGCGGGCGCGGAGAATGTCGTGAAGGTAACCGTGTACCTGACCGATGTTGACGACCGGGCGCTGATCAACCCGGCTCGGCAGCGCTATTTCGGCGCCCACCGGCCGGCCTCCACGCTGGTTGAGGTCTCCGCTCTGGTGGTGCCTGAGCTGATGGTCGAGATCGAGGCGCAGGCGGTGCTGGGCTGATCAACCCGCCAGCCGCCACAGGAACAGTGCCAACAGGCTCAATGCGCTGAACGCCAAGCCCTCGTCCCATAGATTAAGCGTGGCATCCTGCGGCTTCTCGCGGCGAATCAACGCGACGGTCATGGCACACAGTGCCGAGACCGCGCACATCAGGTGGAAGACTCCGACGGCCTGCCGGTACTGCCATCTGTGGAGGGAGGCGAAGAGCAGCAGCACCCACGCCGACAGCGACAGCCGGACCAGGAAGTTCCGTAGTACCCGCCGTGACCGTGTGTCCAGTCGGGCGAACATGCTCGAACCGATCGCGATGCCCTGCGCGCAGCGCGCTTAGCTCAAGCCGCATATAAATTCCATTCCTGTGGATGCCACGGCGGCCCGGGATCGACGCTGGTTTCCTTTATGGGTTCACTATAGCGGCGTTCCCGATTCTCTATCGATTTTATATGGTGACATCGTCATCGTCGCCTCACTGACTGGCCATCCCGCCAGGGGGATACGAAGATGCCTGAACAGCAGCATCGCCCGATCGAGATCGGGCTGCCATCTGATCCGCGCGGCAAGATCGCGCGTGAGAGTGATGCCGATGCCGTTCCGTCGCCCGGGCTGGTGCTGTGGGAGATCGGACGGGTGATCGCCGTCTGCCTTGGGCTGGCGGTCGCTGCGAACCTGCTGGTGGCGGCCCTGCCTGGGCCTTAGTTGACCGCGTGGATCTTATCGCAGACACCCAGCTCCGGTCGGTGCGAGTTGATCAGCAAATCACGTAACCGATCCTTCTCCAACGTCACGGTGATCGATGGACGCATATCGGGGATCCTGCCAGAGGCGGATCGCTGTTCTCGCCGTTGCTCTCGTCGCAGGGGCCGTATCGGCCCGGGCACAAACGATTGCTCCGCCAGCCACAACGCCCGCCCCAGCCGGGGCCGCGGCAGCGGCGACACCGGCTGCGCCGACCACCTGGATGAGCTCGATCACCCTTGGTGCGCAGATCGAGGCCGGCACCACGCTCAATCCGTTCCGCCCAGCCGATGGGCTGAATTTCGGCCAGCTTTTTACCGGAACCAGCTTCTGCTCACCGCACAGCGCCCGCTCGATTCCAAGGCCACTGGCTACGATATCGGCTTCAAGTTCCAGTTCATGTACGGCTCGGACGCGCGCTTTACGCATTTCCTCGGCGAGCTCTGGAAAGTCACCGACGACCGCAACCAGCTCGACATCGTCGAGGCCAACATCCTGGCGCACCTGCCCTGGCTGACCGCCGGGGGTATCGACCTCAAGCTCGGCCAGTATCCCGCCCCGCTCGGCTACGAGGTGATCGACCCCTCGGGCAATCCGTTCTACTCACATTCCTACATCTTCAATTTTGGCATCCCGTTCAAGGAAACCGGCGGCTACGCGGTCTGGCACGTCAGCAGCCTGCTCGATCTCTATGGCGGGCTCGATACCGGCGAGCAGACCACGGTCGGCGTCTGGGGTGAGAACAACGGCGCCATCGCCGGGCTGGGCGGCTTTGGACTCAACCTGCTCGGCGGCAATCTGACGGTGCTGGCGTTGAGCCATTTCGGGCCGGAGGACCCGACCCGGGAGCTGTCGCCGCGGGGCTTCAATGCCAATGCGTTCTGGCGCACCGAGCACGACATTGTGGTTACCTGGAAGGCGACGCCCAAGCTGAGCCTCACCACGGAGGCCAACTTCGAGCACGATGGGTTCTTCAACGCATCGGGCTATGGCGTGGCGCAATACGCGTCCTATGCGCTGACCGACACCATCACCCTGAACGCGCGCGCCGAGGTTTGGTGCGACCAGAACAATTTCTTCGTCGCCGCCTATCCGGGCAACCTCGACTTCGTCAATGTGGAGGCCGGGCTGCCGGCGCCGTTCGTCAAGACGGCCCCTCACGCCGCCACCTACAGCGAGCTGACTCTAGGTGCGACCTACAGGCCGGCGCTGCCGGCGCCGGTGGCCAATCTGATGGTCCGCCCGGAGATTCGCTGGGATTCTGCGCTAAATGGCGTGAAGGCATTCAATGATCAGAAGACCTCCAACACCGTCACTTTTGCTGGAGACGTTGTGCTGGGGTTCTGAGGCAGAAAGCCGTGCGTATATGCGATCTATATGCGGGCGGCGAGGGCGCGGCATGGAATTTATATGCATATGCCGTCATTTTCGCCGCACCGCAGCACGCCGGAGCGGCGCCGCGTCGTGTTGCATGTCCTCCGATTTGCCGTCGATCCGGCACCGCATAACCGCGCATCCGCGAGGAGCCCAATGATAGACGTCATCTACCTGCTGATCGGCGCCGTCTTCCTGGGCGGCTGCGGTCTCTACGCCATCGCCTGCGAGTATCTGTAAGGTCCAAAGCCATGACATTCGACTATGTGCTGGGCGCGATCGTCACGCTCAGCCTGTTGGTCTATCTGGTTTACGCCCTGATCCGCCCAGAGAAATTCTGAGCGGGCTCCCGAGGAGCAATCTGACATGATGGGCCACATGACGCTCGACGGCTGGTTGCAGATCGCGATCTACGCCGCACTGCTGATTTTGCTGACGAAGCCGCTCGGCGGATACATGACGCGCGTGTTCTCCGGTGAGCGCACGCTGCTTTCACCGGTACTGCGTCCGCTTGAGGTCGGGATCTATCGCATCTGCGGCGTCAACGAAGCAGAAGAGCAGCATTGGGTCAGCTACGCTGTCGCCATGCTGGCGTTCAGCTTTGCCGGATTCGTGATCCTGTACGGCATTCAACGGCTGCAAGGATGGCTGCCGCTCAACCCGCAGGCCTTCGGCGCGGAATCGCCTGACCTCTCGTTCAACACCTCGGTCAGCTTTCTCACCAACACCAACTGGCAGTCGTACACGCCAGAGCAGACGATGAGCTATCTGACCCAGATGGCCGGGCTGACGGTGCATAACTTCGTCTCGGCCGCCACCGGCATTGTGCTGGCGATCGCACTGGTCCGCGGCTTCGCGCGCCGGTCGGCGCAAAGCATCGGCAACTTCTGGGTCGATCTCACCCGCTGCGTGATCTATATCCTGCTGCCGATCTGCGTCGTGATCGCAATCTTCTACATGTGGCAGGGCATCCCGCAGAACCTCTCGGCCTACACCGATGCGACCACGCTGGAAGGCGCCAAGCAGGTGATCGCTCAGGGCCCGGTGGCGTCGCAGGAGGCCATCAAGATCCTGGGCACCAACGGCGGCGGGTTCTTCAACGCCAACTCGGCGCATCCGTTCGAGAATCCGACCGCGCTCACCAATCTGGTGCAGATGCTGTCGATGCTTTCGATCGGGGCAGCGCTGACCAACGTGTTTGGCCGCATGGTCGGCAGTCAGCGCCAGGGCTGGGCGATCTTCGCGGTGATGTTCGTGCTGTTCCTCGCCGGCGTGACTGTCTGCTACCACGCCGAGACGTACGGCAACCCGGCGTTCGCTGCGCTCCATGTCGATCAGGCGCCGAGCGCGCTGCAGCCGGGCGGCAACATGGAGGGCAAGGAGGTCCGGTTCGGCATCGCCAACTCGGCGCTGTTCACCACCACCACGACCGATGCCTCCTGCGGCGCCGTCAACAACATGCATGACAGCCTGCTGCCGATCGCCGGCGCGGTGCCGATGGTCAACATCATGCTGGGCGAGATCATCTTCGGCGGCGTCGGCTCCGGCCTGTATGGCATGCTGCTGTTCGTCATCATCGCCATGTTCGTCGCCGGGCTGATGGTCGGGCGAACGCCGGAATATCTCGGCAAGAAGCTGGAGGCGAAGGAGGTCAAGATGGCGATGCTTGCCATCCTGATCCTGCCGCTGTCGATCCTGGGCTGGACGGCGCTTGCGGTGGTGCTGCAAGCCGGGACTGGATGCCCTGGCCAATGCCGGCCCGCACGGCTTCTCCGAGGCGCTCTACGCCTACACCTCGGTCACCGGAAACAACGGCAGCGCGTTTGCCGGCCTCTCCGCCAACGTGCCGTTCTGGAACACCACGCTGGGCATGGCGATGTTCATGGGTCGCTTCCTGATGATCATCCCGACGCTGGCAATCGCCGGCTCGCTGGCGCCGTAAGAAGATCGTGCCGGCCTCGCTCGGCACATTTCCCACCACTAGTCCGCTTTTCGTCGGGCTGGTCGTTGGCGTGATCGCGATCACCGGCGGGTCTGATCTACTTCCCCGCGGTTTCTCTCGGCCCGATCGTCGAGCATTTCGCGATGCACGCCGGCACGCTCTACTGATCCAGGTGACGCAAATGGACATCCGCAACCGCCAGCGCGGCTCCCAATCGACCATGCTGGACTCCGCCATCCTGGTACCGGCGATCTGGCAGTCGTTCGTCAAGCTCGACCCGCGCATCCTGATCCGCAATCCGGTGATGTTCGTGGTCGAGATCGTCGCGGCGCTTACCACTGTCGTGTTGGTCCGCGAGTTGATCACCGGCGATGCCCATCTCGGTTTCACCTTCCAGATCATCTTCTGGCTCTGGCTTACCGTGCTGTTCGCCAACTTCGCCGAGGCGGTGGCCGAGGGCCGTGGCAAGGCGCAGGCGGCGACCCTGCGCAAGGCGCGCACCGAAACGACCGCCAAGCGCCTGCTGCCCGGCAGCCATGGCCGCTATGACCCGCACGGCCGCTATGAAACGGTGCCGGCCCCCGATCTCAAGCCTGGGGACTTGGTGCTGGTGGAGGCGGGCGAGCTGATCCCGAGCGACGGCGACGTGGTCGAAGGCATCGCCTCGGTCGATGAATCGGCAATCACCGGCGAGTCGGCACCAGTGATCCGTGAGTCCGGCGGCGATCGCTCTGCGGTGACCGGCGGCACGCGCGTGCTGTCCGACTGGATCAAGGTGCGCATCACCGCGGCGCAGGGCTCCACCTTCCTCGACCGCATGATCGCCCTCGTGGAAGGCGCCGAGCGGCAGAAGACGCCGAACGAGATCGCGCTCAATATCCTGCTCGCCGGCCTCACCATCATCTTCGTCATCGTGGTGGCGACCATCCCGAGCTTCGCCCACTACGCCGGGGGGACCATCTCTGTCGTGATCCTGGTGGCGCTGTTCGTCGCCCTGATCCCCACCACGATCGGCGCGCTGCTCTCGGCGATCGGCATTGCCGGCATGGACCGGCTGGTCCGCTTCAATGTGCTGGCGATGTCGGGTCGCGCGGTCGAGGCCGCTGGTGACGTCGATACGCTGCTGCTCGACAAGACCGGCACCATCACGCTCGGCAACCGCCAGGCGACCGAGTTCTACCCGCTCGGCCGGCATCAGCGAGACGGAACTCGCCGATGCGGCGCAGCTCGCCTCGCTGCCCGACGAAACCCCGGAAGGCCGCTCGATCGTCGTGCTGGCGAAGGAGAAATATAACATCCGCGGCCGCGAAATGGCGCCGATGGGCGCCCATTTCATTCCGTTCTCGGCGCAGACCCGCCTCTCCGGCATCGATACCGGGGGCTCATCGATCCGCAAGGGCGCGGTCGACGCGGTGCTGGCCTGGGTACGCAACAGCGGCGACCGACGCAACGGCGGCGCGCCTCGCCGTGCGTACCACCGTCTCCGTTGCCGTGGAACGCGAGCTCACAGCCAAGTCGGAAGAGATCGCCAAGGCCGGCGGCACGCCGCTGGCGGTGGCGAAGGACGGCCGTCTGCTCGGCGTGATCTACCTGAAGGACATCGTCAAGGGCGGCATCCGCGAGCGCTTCGCCGAATTGCGCCGTATGGGCATCCGCACGGTGATGATCACCGGTGACAACCCGCTGACCGCAGCGGCGATCGCCGCCGAGTCGGGGGTCGACGACTTCCTCGCCCAGGCGACGCCGGAGGCCAAGCTGAAGCTGATCCGCGACGAGCAGGCGCAGGGCAAGCTGGTGGCGATGTGCGGCGACGGCACCAACGACGCCCCGGCGCTAGCGCAGGCGGACGTCGGCGTGGCCATGAACACCGGCACGATGGCGGCGCGCGAGGCCGGCAACATGGTCGATCTCGACAGCGATCCGACCAAGCTGATCGAGATCGTGGAGATCGGCAAGCAACTGCTGATGACGCGCGGTGCGCTGACCACCTTCTCCATCGCCAACGACGTGGCAAAGTATTTCGCCATGATCCCGGCGATGTTCATCGCCTTCTACCCGCAGCTTCAGGCGCTGAACGTGATGCACCTTAACAATCCGCAGAGCGCCATCCTGTCGGCGATCATCTTCAACGCGCTGATCATCGTGGCGCTGATCCCGCTGGCTTTGCGCGGCATCGCCTATCGCCCGATCGGCGCCGCCGCGATCCTGCGCCGCAACCTGCTGATCTACGGCCTTGGCGGGATCGCGGCGCCATTCATCGGCATCAAGCTGATCGACATGCTCGTCACCGCCATCGGTCTGGCCTGAAGGAGGCCTGCCATGAAACACATTCGCCCGGCAATCGTGATGATCCTCGCCATGACGGTGATCACCGGGCTGATCTACCCGCTGGTCATGACCGGCATTGCCCAGGCAATCTTCCCGTATCAGGCGAACGGCAGCCTGATAGAGCAGAACGGCAAGGTGATCGGCTCAGCTCTGATCGGTCAGAACTTTACCTCTGACAAGTACTTCCATGGCCGCCCGTCGGCCACCACCGAACCTGACCCGAAGGACCCGAGCAAGACCATCGCGGTGCCCTATGCCGCCGACAACTCCACCGGCTCCAACCTGGGTCCCACCTCGAAAGCCCTGGTCGATCGCGTAAAGGCCGACGCCGCCACGCTAGCCGCACAGAACCCCGGCACGCCGATCCCGGCCGACCTCGTTACCACCTCGGCCAGCGGGCTGGATCCCGACATCACGCCGGCCGGCGCTCTCTTCCAGGTGCCGCGCGTCGCCAAGGCGCGTAATCTGCCGCCGGAGCGGGTCCGCCAACTTGTGGAAGACCACATCGCTGGCCGCCTGTTCGGCATCATCGGCGAACCCCACGTCAACGTGCTGGAGCTGAATCTCGCGCTGGATAAGCTTGCGGCGGGGTAAAATCAGCCGCGCCCCTTGCGGGGCCCGCAAGGGGCGGGGGGAGTCGTCGCCCGTACCCTCCCCTTCTCCCCTTGCACGCGAGTTACAACTCCGGCCGCCGATCCCGCGTCCGCGCCGCCCGCTCGAAATGATGCCCCACCCGCAGCACCGTGTGATCGCCCCAGGCCGGTCCCATGATCTCGATCCCAAGCGGCAACCCCGCAGCGGTAAACCCACCACAGACCACCAGCGACGGCAGCGCCGCGACGTTGGCCACCGTCGTGAGGAACGGCCGGGCAAATCCGTCATCCGGCCGCTGCTCGGACAGCAGCGGCGCCGCATCCGCGGCCGGCGCCGACAGCAGCACATCGAACCGCTCGAACAGCTTCGCCGCGGCCGCGATCAGGTCCGTGCGGCGGCGCTGCGCGGCAATGTAATCGGCGGCCCGGACCAGCGCGCCTCCCAGCACGCGCATCCGAAATACCCGCGAATAATCGGCCAGCCGCGTCTTCAGCATGGGCTCGTGCAGCGCGAAGGCCTCGGCCGAGATGATCACCCGGCCCACCGCGTTGAACTCCTGCACCGGCGGCAGGCTCGCCTCTTCTACCTGGCAGCCGAGATCACGCAGCACTGTGACGCTGCGGTTCATCATCCGCAGCGTCTCCGGCGCCGCCGGCACGTCATGCTCATAGAACCGGCGCAGCAACCCCACGCGAAGACCCTTCACCGGCGCAGCGATGGCGCGCGCATAGCTGATGCGCGGGCCGGGGACCGAGGCCGGATCAGCCGGGTCGTGACCGGCGATCGCATCCAGCAGGATGGCGCAGTCCTGTGCGGTCCAGGCCATCGGGCCGGCGGTGTCGAGGCTCGGCGCCAGCGGGATGACGCCGCGCCGCGACACCAGGCCCGGCGTCGGCTTGAGCCCTGCAATCCCGCAATAAGCGGCAGGCAGCCGTATCGATCCCCCGGTGTCGGAACCGAGCGCGCCCAGCACCAGTCCCGCCGCCACCGCCGCGCCGGACCCGGAACTCGACCCGCCGGTGAACCGCCGCGTGTCCCAAGGATTGCGCGCCGGCGGCCAGGGCAGGTCGAAGGCCGGGCCGCCGATGGCGAACTCATGCGTCGCCAGCTTGCCCAGCATCACCGCGCCCGCCGCACCCAGCCGTCGCACCGCCTCCGCGTCCTCCGCCGGGACATTGTCGACAAGCAGCCGGGAATGCGCCGTGGTCGGTACGCCCGCGGTCTGAAAAATGTCCTTGTAGCCGATCGGGATGCCGCGCAGCGGTCCCTTGCCGCCCGCTGCTTGGGCACGGCGCGCGGCGGCCAATGCCTGTCGCTCGGTGACGGTAATGAAGGCGTTGAGCTTCGGGTCGAGCGTTTCGATGCGCTCCAGCAGGCTGCGTGTCAGCTCGAGCGGCGACAGCTTTTTCGCCGCGATAAGCCGGCTCGCTTTCGCAATGGTGAGGAACGGCGCGGTCGCCGTCATCGCCCGCCCGTCATCGGGTGGGGCGGGGGCGCTTGCGGGCAGGCGCCACGGTCGGCCGGCGCGCCGGCTGGTGGTCGGGCGCCGGAGGCGCCAGGCGGAATACAAAAGCCTGGTCGTCGGCCAGCGGCCGGTCCCGCGGGATTGCCGCGATCAACCCGGCAAGCTGACGCCAGGCCAGCACGAGATCGGCCATCTGGCCGGGGTTCAATGTCAGCCCGGCACGCGCCACCATCGCTTGCATCTCGGCGGGGCTGACCGATGGCGCGGGCTTAGCGGGCATCGCTGCCATAGCGGATCGAGGCCTTTTCAGAACGGCTTGGAAACCTTATCCGGCGGCGGCAGTCCGGGCAAGCGGGATGGCGGCGGTTTCCATTCCAATTGGCTCGATCCGCCGACCTGTGGTGCGATCGAACACGTGAAGCTGGCCGGGCATCGGCCACACCGCCAACCGGTCGGTCGCCGGGGCAGGCCCGGCAAGTTTGACGACCAGTGTCTGATCGCCCTCGACGGTGCGGCCGTGCACGACCGTCTCGGACCCCAGCGGCTCGATTAGTTCCACGACGATCTCCAGCCCGTCCGGCGCTAGGGCGAGATGCTCCGGCCGGATGCCGAGGGTCAGCGGGCGCCCGTCCGGCCCGTGCCGGCGTCCGTCCGCGAACGAGACCAGAGCACCAGTCTCCAGGGCGGCGGCCGTGCCATCGGCCGCGAGCGTCGCCGGCAGAAAGTTCATGGCCGGCGAGCCGATGAATGCGGCGACGTACGCATCCGCCGGCCGCTCGAAGACCTCCATCGGCGTGGCGAGCTGGGCCGCGCGGCCCTGGTCCAGGACCAGCAGCCGATCGCCGAGCGTCATCGCCTCGACCTGATCGTGCGTCACATACAGGCTGGTCACGCCGAGCCGCCGTTGCAGCCGCCTGATCTCGGCGCGCATCGCGACCCGCAGCTTCGCGTCGAGATTGGACAGGGGCTCGTCGAACAGAAACAGCTTCGGCTCCCGCACGATCGCCCGACCCATCGCAACGCGCTGGCGCTGCCCGCCGGAGAGCATGCGCGGCTTGCGGGCCAGCAGGGCACCCAGCCCCAGCAGCTCCGCGGCCTGCTCCACCCGCCGGCGGATGTCAGCACGCGGCAGGCCGCGGATCCGCAACCCGTAGGCCATGTTGTCGAACACCGTCATGTGCGGATAGAGCGCGTAGTTCTGGAATACCATGGCGATGTCGCGCGCGGACGGATCGAGCGCGGTAATGTCCCTTCCGTCCAGCACCACCCGCCCGGCGGACGGCCTTTCCAGCCCGGCCACCATGCGCAGAAGGGTCGATTTGCCGCAGCCCGAGGCGCCGACGATGACCAGCATCTCGCCATCCGGCAGATCGAGGTCGATTCCGCGCAGCACCGGCGTGGCGCCGAAGCTCTTCTCCAGACCGATCAGCTCCAGAGTCGCCATTACTTCTCGCCCTCGGTCAGGCCGGACACGAACCAGCGCTGCATCAGCACCACCACGATCACCGGCGGGATCAAGGCCAGCACGGCGGTTGCCATCACGCCGGCCCAGTCGGTCTCGGACTCGACGCCGATCATCCGCACGATGCCGATCACGATGGTGTCGAGCCTCGGGTTGGTCGCTACCAGCAGGGGCCAGAGATACTGGTTCCAGCCAAACACGAACAGGATGACGAACAGCGCGGCGATGTTGGTCGCAGATACTGGGATCAAGATGTCGCGCAGAAAACGCAGCGGCCCGGCACCGTCCATCCGCGCCGCCTCGACCAGTTCATCGGGGATGGCGGCGAAGATCTGGCGGAACAGCAGCGTGGCGGTAGCCGAGGCGATCAGCGGCACGGTCAGGCCGGCAAAGGTGCTGATCAGGTGCAGCTCCGACATCACCGCATAGGTCGGGATGATGCGCACCTCCACCGGCAGCATCAGCGTCACGAAAATGACCCAGAACGCGGTGCGCCGGAATGGGAAACGGAAGAACACCACGGCGAAGGCCGAGAGCAGTGAAATAACGATCTTGCCGAGCGCGATCACCAGAGCCATGCCGCCGGAGATCAGCAGCATGTGCCAGACCGGCTGGGTGCCGAGCGCCCCACGCAGCAGCACGTGGTCATAAGCCGTGAACCCCTCAGAGCCGGGTAGCAGCGACAAATCGCCGCGCAGGATCGCTCCCGATTGCTGCGTCGAGCCGGCAATCGCCAGCCACACGGGCAGGGCGAACAACAGGACGCCGAGGCCGAGCACGGCATGCGCGAGCCAGTCCGGTCGTTCTCGGGCCGGGGCACCCGTCCGCGGCACCGTACCGGCGATCCGCACCGCCTCGCTCATGCCTGTGTTCTCCGGCCGATAAAGCGGAATTGGATGACGGTCAGCAGAATCACTCCGGCCATCAAGATCACCGACTGCGCCGAAGACGAACCGAGATCGAGGTTCACCACCCCGTCGCGATAGACCTTCACGACCAGCGTCTCGGTGGACTGCGCTGGACCGCCCTGGGTCAACGCCCAGATGATTCCGAACGTGTCGAACGCCGCGTAGGTCAGGTTCACGACGACCAAGAAGAACGTCGTTGGCGCCAGCAGCGGGACGGTGATGGTGCGGAACCGGCGCCAGCCCCGGGCACCGTCCATGCGAGCTGCCTCGATCACCGCGCGCGGGATCGATTGCAGGCCGGCAAGGAAGAAGATGAAATTGTAGCTTACCTGTTTCCAGGCGCTGGCGACGATCACCATCAACAGTGCCTGGCCACCATTGACGTTATAGTCCCACGGAATGCCGTGCGCGTTCAGCCAGCGGCCGAGCAGCCCGACCTGCGGGTTGAGGATGAACAGCCACAGCATCGCCGAGATCACCGGCGCGACGGCATAGGGCCAGATCAGCAACGTGCGATAGATGCCGCGGCCCCTTATGTCGCGGTCGGCAAACACCGCGAGCGCCAGTGCCACGCTCATCGACAGCGCCGTCACGCAAGCGCAGAACAGCAGTGTGCGGAAGATGGCGGCTACGTAACGAGGATCGGCGAACAATGCGGTAAAGTTGTCCGCACCGACGAAGACGGAGCCGAGGCCGAACGGATCCTCGGTCGTCAGGCTCGACCACATGGCCTGGCCGGCGGGCCAGTAGAAGAAAACGATCGAGATCAGAAGCTGCGGCAGCACCAGGACAGCCGGCAGCACCAAGCCGTTGAAGAGCGTGCGGCGTTCCATGGAATTCTGTGATCCGTCACAAGCGGCTGAAGCCGTAATATCAGGCGGCCGAGGGCCCGGCTATCCCGTGATCGTCGTCTCCACTGTCAAGGACGGGTCCAGTGCCGGCGGCAACGCGCGGGAGACGGCCGACGCAAGGACAGGGCTATCCGGTTTTAATTTTCTTCCCCTTGAAGACGCCTGCTGTCAGTCAGCCGGAGGGGACGCTCACGGGAGCCCCTTCGGCGGCGGATCTGCCGCCGACCGCATCCCGCGACGCGCCGGCCTTAGCCTTGGATGGTGCCCCTCAGCCCCTGCCCTTCGCTCCGTCGGCTCCAAGGCCGGCAGGCCGGCCCCATTCGTCAGTGTCTTTCGCGGCTCAATAGCCCACCCCACACGATTGTTGTGTACGCTTCGCCGAGGACGTTGCCGCCACCGACGCAACACTTACTACCAGGCGGGCGCTACCCCTTACCTGGGCCGGACTTGCACCGGCTGGATCGCGCCAGCTTCCTGGCGCACCGGAGATCACGAAGGAGCAGGGAGATCATGAAGCTCGTTTCCCGGCCGTGTACAAGAATGGCCCCGCGGGCCTGCGCAAAGGCAGGAGAGTGACCAATAACGCTTTATCGTGCTACACTCGTCATTGCGCCACGGCAGCAGCAAATCCAAGTGCCTACCCGAGGCCTTCGGTTCCTCTCGCGAAGGCTTGCTAGCAAGGGCCTGAAGCACGGGGGCCGCGTTTTCCCCGAATAGGGCACCGGCGGCCTCCGGGGTCACTGACGGCCGTTCCCTATGGCTTCGATCTGAATCGAGATGGAGATCATTGGTAAAAAGCATCATAAAATACTATTGCATGATGAGGCAATCACGTGCTTGCATCAATGCATAATTCGGAACGGGCCAGTACCGACAACTGGCGCCGGCTACCGATAACTGGCGCCGGCGAAATCAAGCGCGGGAGGTCGAATGAATGATGGCAATAACGTAGCGTACGCGCTGCCTCCCCGCGCGGGCCAACCGTTCTTGCCGCGAACGCATCGGCAGGCGTTGACCGAACTGGTCCGCGGTATTCTCGCCGGCGAACCTTTCGTCGCCCTGACCGGGAAGCCGGGAGTGGGCAAGACGACCGTGCTGAACACAGCGATAACGGTGCTCGACGAGCGAAATCTGCGCATCAGGCGGATCGGCAACCCGCTTGGAACACCGTTGCGCCTTCCGCAAATCATCGGCGAACTGCTTGGCAACCCGGCAGGCGCTGTGACCAATCAAGACGTAGAACGGCTCTTCGATACCCTTACGTCCAGCAACAATGGGGAGCAGCTTGTTCTCGTATTCGATGACGCCCAGCATCTGCAGCCAGACGTGCTCGGCTATCTGCAGATCATATCCAGCCTCCACGCGCTTGGGATCCGGCACCAGCAGGTGATCTTCACCGCGCAGCCCGAGTTCTGGGACCTGCTCACGGATCCCAAGTTGTGCGATCTGGTCGAGCGAATAAAGGTCCGGCCGTTGATCGAACTGCTCGACGAAGCAGAGGCGCGGGAATTTCTCTGTTATCGGCTCGAGCAGGCGTACGGCCCCGTCTGCCAACACGTGCGTGATGCCGCCTTGAGCCGGCTGGTCCATCACGGAGCCGGCTTTCCCGACCGGCTGGAGTTGATTTTGACGAAGTCCCTCGTCGCCGCCGGCGGCTACCGACAGTTGCGCCCCGAGACGGTGGACACGGTCGCGCGTATCGTCGGCAGTGTCGGCCGATCCACTGTTGTGCCGATGGCATCCGATGAGACCGCGGTGCAAGCGGTTGCTCCACCTCCGGCCGCGAAACTCAGGCCCCCGGAGCGGAGACGCCCGGTCCTGCATCCGGGTGCTCTCGTTTGTCTTGCGGTCTTGCTGGTCGGCGGTATCGGGACAGCAACCTGGCGTTCGTCAGTTCTCTCGGGTGCGCGAGAGAGCAGCGGCACGGCGACAACATCGACAGCGCTGGCGGACTCGCCGATCCAAACGGCCATCGTACGAACCGCTGGCGCTCCAGGTCCGCTCGCCACGTCACCGGATACTACCACGGAATCAGAACCATCGGCGCCGATAATTCCAGGAACCGCAACGTCGAACCTGGCGCAAGCAACAGTTGCTGCGACACCGGCCGCCGCCCCTACTGCCGTCGAGTTCATCAACTCCGGTCGCGGCATCGAACCACGAAGCGCCACCAACCGTGGCAGCGGCGCCGGCTACGGCGATGACCTCTGACCAGGACATGAGTTCCTCGCCGGCGCAGGTCGGGGGTGGTTTGGGAGCGGCGGATGTGCTCTCGCCATCCCAAGGTTCATCACGCTTGGCGGAAGCTGCCGCCCCAGCAACCCAGCCGCAGCATTCGCCGCCGGAAGCCGCGGCCAACCCGCCGCCCTCTCGTCCGCTTTCCACAACCGCAACGATGGCTGTTGCTGCATCGCAACCGCCCGATCGCCAAGCCGATTCCGCGGCTGACGCATCCGCTGCTGTTTCGCCGCACCCAACCGATACCAATGCTCCGTCGGCGCAATCGCCGGCTGCTTCGGTGGCGGCCCCTGCGATCGCGGTCGCAGCGGTTGCACCACAAGCGAGCGCGCCAGCCGGCGAGCCGGCGCAGCGATCGGGCGAGCCACCTCAGTCCGTGGCAACGCGACCGACGGTCGCTGCGGTTGCAGCCCAAACAACCGCGCCAACCGGCGGGGCGGCGCAACCGCCGGACGAACCACCCCCGTCCGTGGCAACCCGACCGACGGTCGCTGTGGTTGTAGCCCAAGCGACCGCGCCAAGCGGCGGGGCAGCGCAACCGTCGGACCAACCACCCCGGTCTGCGGCAAGGCGCCCGACAGTCGCTGCGGTTGCAGCCCAAACGACTGGGCCAACCGGTGGGGCGGTGCGACAGTCAGGCGAACCGCCTCCGGCCGTAACGCGACCGACGATTGAGTCACCATCGCCGGCCAGCGGCGCCGAACCACAACAGGCCCTGGCAATACCTGCCGCACATCCACCGGCCCCGATCTCTCCAACTTTGCCGGGGACGACTTACGTGGTTGCCCAAGGAGACGCCGCGCCGCGTTCGCCCGATCTTTCGCCCATTCCCGCAGGCATCGGCACCGCTCGACAGACCGTTTCTCTGCCGCCCGGAATTGTGGCGGAGCTGCTTCGACGGGGGGATGCGATGCTCGCCATCGGCGACATCTCTTCTGCTCGACTGCTCTATACCCGGGCCGCTGAAAGCGGCGATGCAAGAGCGGCAACTCAACTCGTGAAAACCTACGATCCGTCATTTCTGGCCGAGATCGGTGCCAGGGGCATCCCGACTGAACTCGGCGACGGCGGCGAAATGGTACCAAAAGGCGGCCGATTTGGGCGACGCCGAGGCGGCACAGATGTTGAAGCGCCTCCGAGAGGCCAACCAATGACCACAGGGAGACGCCCAATGATTCCGAGCTGCAAGCAGCTTCTGCCTCAGGTTCTTGATCGTGTCGTGATCGGAGCGTCGGGTTGCTGCCGATCTCGCACCGCTGCCGGACGGCAACAACAATCCGTTGGTTCCGCAGAATCCCAATTGCCTCAAGGAGGAATTGTGAAGCTCGTCATCACAACTTTGCTGTGCGTCCTGTTTGCTGCGTCCGCCATCGCGCAGCAGCAACCACAGGGCCTGATCGTTCGCGCGAATCAGGGCACCGTCGGGGTGATCACCGGCATGGAGGGCGGAACCTACGCGCGAACCGCGGCGGATCTGACGATCCTCGATGACGACACGCTCCGCGTGCTGCCGGTTCTCGGCAAGGGATCACTGCAAAATCTATCCGACATTCTGTATCTAAAAGGCATCGATATCGGCTTCGTGCAGGCCGACGCGCTCACATACGCCAAGCTGCACAACATGTTCCCGAATCTCACTCAGGGGATCCGCTACATTGCCAAGTTATACAACGAAGAGGTTCATGTTCTCGCGCGCAAGGACATTACCCAGCTCAAAGACCTGAACGGGCAACGCGTCAACGTCGACGTGACCGGCAGCGGGTCGGCGATGACCGCCGACATCCTGCTCAGCGAGCTTGGCATCAACGCGAAGGTCGAGCACCAAAAACAGGTGACCGGCGTCCAGGAGCTGGAGCATGGAGACATCGCCGCCATTATCCACGTTGGCGGCGCCCCGATACCGCTGATGGCCGACATCCCGGCGAACAGCGGGATCCATTTTCTTCCCGTCCCGATCGATCAGGCCCTGCTGTCGCAAACCTACCTGCCGGCGGAGTTCACGCACGACACCTATCCGTCGCTCGTCCCGGCTGGCGCGTCGGTACCCACGATCGCCGTCGGCGACGTGATGGCCGTTTATGCCTGGCAACCGCGCACGGAGCGGTACAACAAGGTCGCCCGATTTGTGAACGCCTTCTTCAGTCGGTTCAACGAGTTCCTGCAGCCGCCCCGCCATCCCAAGTGGCGTGAAGTGAACCTGGCCGCGGAAGTGCCCGGCTGGACACGCTTCGCGGCAGCCCAGGAGTGGCTCGATCAGCACGCTGCGGCAGCAACCGCGAACGCCAATCTACAGGGTGATTTCAACAAATTCATCGCCGTCAAGCTTGCCAATGGAGAGATCACGCCCTCGCAAAAGGACGTTCTGTTCAAAGAGTTCCTCGAGTGGCGGAATCAGCAAGCAGCCACGAGCAGTGGGCAAGTCTCGGGCAGGTAAGGTTGGCGGCAACCGTCATCGCGAGCCGAAGGCGAAGCACCACCGCTTCATGTGGTCGGCCCGCGGTTCGCCGCGGTCGCTGAGCAAAGTTGCGTACCACCAGCTCGACCAGAGCCTGGGGTTGAAAGGGCCTCACCAGCCGGGGTGCACGTTGATACTCGGGGGAATGCCGGCGTCTCCGTAGCCGGTCAGAAAAGCGTATGGAGTGCCACGTTTCGCCAGCTCATCGGCGATCGGGAAACAGCGCTTGCCGGCCAGGTTCACGTCGAGCAGCGCGCCATCCAGTTCTTCCTCGGCCGCAAGCGCGAGCCCCTGTTCGAGCCGGGACGCGGGTCCCGCGACGCTGCACCCGTGGTCATGCAACTCCTCGACAATCACTTCCGCAACCAGCAGCATATCCTCGACGACGAGAATCCGAAGGCCGTGCAGATCGGGTGCGCCGGCGGCAGCCATCACAATCCGCTGTCCGTCTATTGCCGTTACGTTTCGTTGGCAACTGGTACATCGAGCGTGCAACGAAGGCCCCCCCGGGCGAAATGCAGGACGGCCTTGCCCCCAGCTTGTACTCCACGCTACGCGTGATGAACCCTGTGCCGAAGCCGGATAACCGTGAAGGTTCGACCGGCGGGCCGTCGCGTTCGGTCCAACTCAGCTCGAGGCGCCGAGGATTGGCTGGATCGGCGTCGAGCTGCCTCCAGCGGATCTCGACGCGCCTGCCGGGCTTCGACATGGCGCCATATTTGGATGCGTTCATCGCCAGTTCGTGCAACACCATGCCGAGCGTCGTCGCGATATCCGAAGCCAGCCTGATCTCCGGACCCTCAAGCATGACGGTGTCCTTGCCGGCAGTCGCGAGCGGCTCGAGCGCCGCTTCCACCAACGATGTCAGACTCGCGCCGCTCGAGGCGTCCTCGGTCAGCGGATCATGCGTCCGGCCCATTGCGCCGAGCCTGCCCAGGAATGCGGAGCAGAACTCCTCGACCGAGGATTGCCCCCGCGACATGCGTGTGGAAAGCGAGCCGATCGCCGCCAGGATGTTCTTCACGCGATGTTGCAACTCGGTCAGCAGGAACTGCTGCTGCGCCTCCGCGTGCTTCTGCTGCGAGATATCGACAATAGCGGCCACCGCGCGCCGAACCCAGCCGTCTTCGGCCAACAGCGGGGTGGCGGAGAGCAAGACATAGACACTGTCGCCCCGCTGGTTTTCCAGGCGCCCCTGCCAGTTCGACACTCTCTCGCCTGCCCTTGCGGCCCGCGTCAGCGGCTGTCTTTTCGGTGGAAGTTACGCCGCACCCTCGAACAGCCGAAACGGCACGAGGCCGGGCTTCAAGCCTCGGTGCGAATTGTCGGCGCCCAGCAGGTGTGCGGCGTCAGAGTTGACCAGGACGTTCGGCGTGCCGTCGATCCCGGTGATCATCACGCCGACAGGAATGAGGTCGAGGATGGTTTCCAGCTCGCCTATCCGCGACCGCAGGTCTCGGGCCAGTTGGTTGATCCGGGCCTCGGCGGCGGAAATGCGCGTGATGTCAGTGAACGTCATCACCACGCCGCTGATGACATCGTCGGCGGTCCGGTATGGCAGCATGCGCATCATGTAGCGGGTGTCGTTCTCATTGCTTCTGACCGGCCGTTCAGTCGCCGCAAGAGTCCTCGATCACTTTTCTGTGTGCCCCGCCGGACGTCCGACAAAGGATGGCTCGTTTCTCGATCATGCGGAGTGCTGATTCCGCGAGCGCCGGCAACAGAGCAAGCGGGCAGCTTCCGCCCGGCTATAACGGGTAGGGTGGATCAGTAAGTTGAGGCAATCTGCAACGGGGGCGTTGCTGCGCACCCTATCATCACTGACCAAGCCGTAGCGAGATGGGTTCCTTGCGCGGGAATGACGAGGATGGCTTCGAGGCATGAGGGGTCGTTTCTAGTGCAGCAGGAAGGCGATGACATGATCGAGGAAGCCACGGTGCCGGTGCGGGACGTGCTGGTGTGGCTGTCGCGGGTCGGCGATGATGAGGCGCGCCGGCTATTGGTCGGGTGTTCGCTGGACGACGGCAGCAGCGATGAGGCGGTTCCGATCATTGCGCTGGACACCGAACGCAAAGCCGTGACGCTGGATGGCGGACGACGCCTGTTGCTGGCGGGCGCGCGAGACGGTGCCGTCATCGATCCGCGGCCGGATGCTCCTTTGGTGAGCGCGGTTGCGGCACAGTGGACGGCGGCGGAGCGGATAGACCGGGAACAGCGTGCCAAGTTGGCACAGGCCGGGATTGATGCCGACCGGCTCGCCTCCGCCGAGGACCGCCGGGCCGTGCTGGCGTTCTTGCGAAGGATGGCAGCGGATGAGCTGCCTGACCCGGAAGAGCGGCGGCAGTTTTATCTGGCGCTGAGCGCGTCCGGGGAGCCCGGGCTGGCGCGAATCGGGGCACGCATCCTGGCGCAACTTGCCGAGCGGTTCGCGGTGACCGGCAGCGTTCCGGATGATCTCTATTGGCGCCGGTCCTGGTTTCTGCGCGCGGCCGGCCAGTTGCGGGAGGCGGTTGCCGTCTCGGAAGCGCTGCACCTGGGCCAAGTCAAGGAGCAAGGCGCCCGGAAGGTGCTGGCGACGACACGGACGGCGGCGTTGCTCGACCTGTTCGACGCGACCGGCGAGGCGAAGTGGCTGGCGCTGGCGGATCGCGCAGCGCGGGTCGCGTATGCGATCGCTCCGAACGACGAGGAAGTGAAGGCGGTTTATCGCCGGTTTCAGGCGGTACGAGCGCAGGCCGGCCGCGGGTGAGGGTTCGCGGCGCGCTTGTCGCACCAGTCGGGGTGGCACCTGGGAGGAGCCTCCAGGAGAGGGTCATGTGATATGACAACCGAACCCTCCGACAGCAATCGAGATACGCCATGACGCAAAGCCACCTCGACAAAGCCAATCGCTTCCGCGCCCTGCATGAAGCCAGCGGTGCTTTCGTGATCGCCAACGCGTGGGACGCTGGCTCCGCACGTATCCTGGCGGGACTCGGCTTCGCCGCCCTGGCGACGTCCAGCGGTGCTAGCGCCGGCGTGCTCGGCCGCCGCGACGGCAGCGTGGCCCGCGACGAGGCGCTGGCGCATGCCCGCGCCATCGTCGATGCAACCGATCTTCCGGTCTCGGCCGACCTTGAAAAGGGCTTCGGCGACACGCCGGAGGTCGCAGCGGAGACGATCCGCCTCGCCGCCGCTACCGGGTTGGTCGGCGGCTCGATCGAGGATGCAACTGGCGACCCACAGAAGCCATTGTTCGACTTCGCGCACGCGACCGAGCGTGTCGCCGCCGCAGTTGAGGCTGCGCGCAAGCTGGGGTTCCCATTCACCCTCACCGCGCGGGCCGAGAACTTCATACGCGGCAACCCGGATCTGGACGATACCATCCGGCAACTCCAGGCGTTTCAGCAGGCCGGCGCCGACGTGCTGATGGCGCCTGGCCTGCCGGATTTGGCCTCCGTGCGCACTGTCTGTGCGGCGCTATCGCGGCCGTTCAACTTCATGGTCGGCATCAAGGGACGGTCGTTTTCGGTTGCCGAGCTCGCCACGGCCGGGGTGAAGCGGATCAGCCTGGCTACCTCGCTCTATCGGGCGGCCATGAGTGGGCTGCTGGCCGCGGCGCGTGAAGCCAAGGAGCAAGGTACTTTCACCTACATCGATAGGGCGATGACAACGCCCGAGCTCAACGCCTTCCTGCGCGGCTGACCCCGTTTTGCCGTTGCGACGCTTGCCCCGACCGAGCGTCGTGATTTCGCGGCAAATAGTTAGACCGGCGTCCGCCGGAGGCACCCGGATGGGTTGCCCCAACCCGGGCTGCTTCCGTTACTTCCTGACGACGAATTTGACGCGGATCGCCAAGATCACCACAATCCGTAACGGAAGCCATGCATGCTTCACCATGCCAGCCTCCGTTGGAGCGCCGGCCGGGCCTATTCCCGGCCGGTGTTTCGTTTCTGGACCTGGCACGCAATGAATAGGTTAGCGCCCGCCCCGATGGGCGGGTGATTTGCCTCGCATCGCCAAGCTACACTGCGACATGACCGTGGACATTCCTGACCGACCAGCAACATCCGACCCGTCATTCGCCGAACTGCTCGCCGCCCGGCCATCGCTGGGGATGCACGCCATGAACGGGCTGATGTTGGATGGTGTCGCGTTGAACGCGATCGCCGAGGCGCTTGGCACGCCGACCTGGGTCTATTCGGCTGCGACCATGCGCGTGCGATTTGGCGAGCTGTCAGCAACCCTGAAAGACGCGGGGTTGGATGCGGAGATCCGCTACGCGGTCAAGGCGAACGACCATCTCGCGGTGCTGCGCGTGTTCGCCCTTGACGGCGCCGGTGCGGACGTGGTGAGCGAGGGGGAGTTCTTGCGCGCCCGCGAAGCCGGCATCCCGGCCAGCCGCCTGGTGTTCTCCGGGGTCGGCAAGTCGGCGGCCGAGCTGCGCCTGGCGGTGGCCGAGGAGATTGGACAGATCAACGTCGAAAGTGCGGAGGAGCTGCACGCGCTGTCGATGATTGCCGCCGGGATGGGACGCACGGCGCGCATTGCCTTGCGCATCAACCCCGACATCGATGCCGGCACCCATAGCAAAATCACCACCGGCCGGGCCGGAGACAAATTCGGCATCCCTTATCGTGACGCCGCGGCGTTGTACGCGAGAGCAGCGACGCTGCCGGGCCTGCGGCCGGAGGGGTTGGCGGTTCACATCGGCAGCCAGGTGCTGTCGCTCGCCCCGTACCGTGCGGCATTCGCGCGCCTCGCTGGCTTGGTGCATGAGATTCGTGCCGCCGGGCACGCAGTCCTTACGGTGGATTGCGGCGGTGGGCTTGGCATCGGATATCGGAACGAGCCGGCGGTGAGTCCGGCGGCGCTGGCCGGCGCGCTGCGGGTGGCGTTTCACAGTATGGAAGTCGGGCTGATCGTCGAGTTGGGCCGTTGGCTGGTGGGGCCGGCCGGTGTCCTGCTCGCCTCGGTGGTTCTGGTGAAGCAGGAGGAGGGCGCGCGTTTCGTTGTCCTGGACGCGGGGATGAACGACCTCGTGCGCGCGGCCATGTACGAGGCATGGCACGGCATCGTGCCGGTCTCGCCGATCGATGTCATCGCGCCGGTCGCGCCGGCCGACGTCGTCGGGCCGGTCTGCGAGAGTGGCGACACGTTCGCCCGGAATCGCTTGCTGCCACCCCTTGCCGCTGGCGCGCGCGTGGCGATTCTCGATGCAGGCGCGTATGGTGCAGTGATGAGCTCGACTTACAACGCCCGTCCGATGGCGGCCGCCGCAATGATTGATGGCGAACGCTGGAGCGTGATCCGCGACCGCCAGCCGCATGCCGCGTTGTGGCGGGATGAGCTTGTGCCGGAGTGGCTGGCATGAGCCGGGATCAGGCTGACCCCGGCCAAGTGCTGCGCCGACTGGCAGCCCGGCGGACGCTGGCGCGGCTGGCGATCCTGTTCGAGAGGCTCTGGCCGGCGCTGTGGCCGCCACTCGGTGTGGTCGGTCTGTTCTTTTGCATTGCGCTGCTGAACATCCCGCTGCTGTTGCCGCCGCTGGTGCATCTGGTTCTGCTCGCGGCTGCCGCGGGGGCGGTGCTGGTGTTGCTGGTCCGCGGGCTGCGCGGCTTGGTGGTGCCGAACGATGCGACGGCCGACCGTCGGCTGGAGCGTTCGTCCGGTCTGCATCACCGCCCGTTGGCGGTGCTTACCGACAGGCCTGCCGCGGCAGACGAGGCGGGAGCCGCGCTGTGGCAGGCGCATGTGGCCCGCGCCGCCGCGCAGTTGCGGCGGCTGCGCGTCGGTCTGCCACGCCCCGGCCTGGCACAGCGCGACCGTCGGGCCTTGCGGGGCGGCTTGTTGGTGGGGCTCGTGGCCTGCGTGGTTGTCGCTGGCGATGATGGGCCGGCACGCGTGTTGGCGGCACTGCAGCCCAGCCTGCCGCGCGCAGCCGCGGCGCCGGCAACCCAGCTTCAGGCCTGGATCACCCCACCCGGCTATACCCATATCGCGCCGCTCTTTCTGCGGCCGGATACGCGTGCCGTGTCGGTGCCGGCCGGCTCGCATCTGACGGTCAGCGTCACCGGCGGCAGCGGCGTGCCGGTGCTCGCGCTAGACGGCAATTCGGCGCCTTTCAAGGCGCTGGACAAGGAGAGTTTCCAAGCCGACCAGGACCTGACCGCCGGCGGCCGCCTTGCGGTGCGGCGCAACGGGGCGGAGCTCGCGGAATGGGACCTGACGGTGATCGCCGATCAACCTCCCACCGCCGCCTGGGCCGAGCCGCCCGGTGCTTCCCCGAGGGATCGGCAATTGCTGCGACTGCCATGGCGCGCGTCGGACGAGTATGGCGCAGTGACGCTGCAAGCCGAGCTGCACTTGCGCGACCGTAAGGACGCGCCGCCGCTGGTGATCAGCATCCCCGTTCCGGGCGAGGCGAAGACAGCGCACGGCGTCGATGAGCAGGATCTGACGGCGAATCCCTGGGCCGGACTGCCGGTTACCGCCGTACTCGTCGCCCGCAACGCCCCCGGTCTGACCGGGCGCAGCGCCGAGGCGAACTTCGTGCTGCCCGAGCGGTTCTTCCACAACCCGATCGCGCGCGCGTTAATCACAATCCGCAAGGGGCTCAGCCTGCATCCCGAGGATCGGGACACGGCGGTGGGCGGGCTTGATGCCCTGCTGGTGCAACCCAAGGTGTTTGGCCAGGACTATGGCGCCTACCTCAATCTCAGCGCCATCTATTACCTGCTGGAGCACGACCAGTCCGCCTCTGCCGTGCCGCGCGCGCAGGACCGCATGTGGGAGCTGGCACTGCATATGGAGGAGGGGTCGCTCGACCGCACCGCCCGCGCCCTGGAGCAGGCGCGGCAAGCGGCACAGGATGCGTTGCAGAAGGCGCTGCGTGAGCCCAACGAGGCCAACCGCCAGGCACTCGAGCAGCGGCTGCGCGAGCTGGAGCAGGCGATCCGGAACCGCATGCAGGCGCTGCTCGACCAGCTCCGGCGCAACGGCCAGGAGCTGCCGAATACCGCCGATAAGCAGCGCCTGAGCAGTCAGGACATGCAGCGGCTCGCCCAGCAGGCCGAACAGGCGGCGCGGCAGGGCGACATGAAGACCGCCGAGCAACGGATGGCGGAGCTGGAGCGGATGCTCGATGCGCTTCGCAACGCTCGCGCGATGACCGCTGAGGAGATGAAGCGGGCGCAGGAGCGTCGTCGTGGCCAGCAGCAGATGGGCGCGTTGCAGGACCTGATCGGCCGCCAGGGCGGGCTGCTGGACCACGCGCAGCAGCGCGAGCAGGCGCAGGACCCGAACCAGCAGGATGCCGGGCAGCAAGGGGACCAGCAGACCGAGCAACAGAGCGATCAGCAGGCGAACCAGCCATCGGACCAGCAGGGCGACGAGGCGCAGCAGCGCGAGGCAGACCGACGCATCCAGCAGGCGCTACGCCGGGCGCTCGGCGAGATGATGCAGCAGTTCGGCGACCTGACCGGCAAGATCCCACCCAGCCTCGGGGAGGCCGATCAGGCGATGCGCGATGCCGGGCAGGCGCTCGCTCAGGGCAACGACAAGCCGGCCGGAGACGCCGAGCAGCGTGCGATCGAGGCGCTACAGAAGGGCGGCCAGCAGATGAGCCAGCAAATGGCCCAGCAATTCGGCGCCAGCCAGTCCGGCGAGGGTGACCAGCCAGGCGATCAGCCAGGGCTAGCCTTGCAGGACGGGCCGGACGACGGGCCAGGCCTCGGTCCGCTGCCCGGCCGTGCGGGCCGCCGCGACCCGCTGGGCCGCCAGCAAAGCGAGGGGCACAACGGTGCCGACGAGTCCGACGATGTGACCCTGCCCGGCCCCGACCAAGCAAAACGCGCCCAGGCGATCGAGGAGCTGCTGCGCCAGCGCGGCGCCGACCGCGGTCGCCCCCAGGAGGAGCTTGACTACATCAACCGGCTACTGAAGCAGTTCTGAGTCCACCTCTCCCGCTTTGCGGGAGAGGCCGGGTCGCGAAGCGAACCGGGTGAGGGTCTCACCCGCCGCGGCACCCTCACCCGCCGCGCTGCGCGCGGCGACCTCTCCCGCAGCGCGGGAGAGGTGGATCTCTACGCTCCGACTGGCCTTCGCCGTCGGCTGTTTGCTACAGTGGGGGACGATTCGGCCCGGTCCAGAGGGTGCGGTCGCTTGGGGTGAGATGCAATGAAACTGAAGGCCGACCGCGCCTCCTTGCTGAAAGCGCTGGCTCACGTGCAAAGCGTGGTGGAGAAGCGCAACACTATTCCCATCCTGGCCAATGTCATGCTGACGGTGCGCGACGGCAAGCTGACCCTGACCGCGACTGACATGGAGATCGCGATCGTCGAGGACGTGCCGGCCAGCACAACCCGCAACGGCGCCTGCACCGCGCCGGCGGCCACGCTGTACGAGATCGTCCGCAAACTGCCCGAAGCGGCGGAAGTGGAGCTCGAGCAGCCAGGCGGCGACGCTCAGCTCACGCTACGGTCCGGTCGCTACGACACCAGACTGGTGGTGCTGCCGACCGAGGATTTCCCGTCGATGACCGCAGGATCGCTGCCGCACCGCTTCAGCGTGTCGGCCCTGCAGCTTCGGGGTCTGATCGACCGCACCCGTTTCGCCATCAGCACGGAGGAGACGCGGTACTATCTCAACGGCATCTATTTGCATGCTGCTGAGAGCGAAGGCACGCGGGTGCTGCGTGCGGTGGCGACCGACGGGCACCGTCTGGCCCGCGTAGAGGAGCCGCTGCCCGAGGGTGCCGGCTCTATGCCCGGGGTCATCGTCCCGCGGAAGACAGTGGCCGAGCTGCGCAAGCTGCTCGAGGAAATGAGCGGCAATGTGGAAATCGGACTGTCCGACACGCGCATCCAGTTCCACGTCGATGCCGTGGTGCTGACCAGCAAGCTGATCGACGGCACCTTCCCGGAATATGAACGCGTAATCCCGCGCGGCAACGATAAGGTGCTGCGAGTCGGGAAGAAGGATTTCTCCGACGCGGTGGGCCGTGTCGCGGCGATCTCCACGGAACGGTCGCGTCCAGTGAAGCTGTCGTTGCAGCGCGACCGGCTGGAGCTGTCCGCCTCCAGCCCGGAGCAGGGCACGGCGACCGAGGAGCTGGACGCAGACCGGGTGAGCTATGACGCCGGGCCGCTGGAGATCGGTTTCCAGGCGCGCTACCTGAACGACATCACCGATCAGATCGGGGAGCAGGTAGAGTTCCGCTTTGCCGATGGCACGGCGCCGACCGTGGTGATGGACGCCGCGGATGCCAGCGCGCTCTATGTGCTGATGCCGATGCGTGTCTGAGGCTGCGCTTCGCCTCGTCCGCCTGCACCTGAACGAGTTCCGCAATTATGCGACGCTGAGCTGGCGTCCGGCGGCGCGCATCGTCGTGCTGTTCGGGCCGAATGGCAGCGGCAAGACCAATCTCCTTGAAGCGATCTCCCTGCTGACGCCAGGCCGCGGGTTGCGCAATGCCCGTACCGCCGATCTGGCGCGGCGCGCGCCCGGCGCTTCGGGTCGCTGGGCCGTTGCAGCGCGTTTCGAAACGGTCGCCGGCACGGCCGAAATCGGCACCGGAATTCCGCCGGAGGGGCCGACCGATCGCCGTGTCTTCCGCCTCGACGGCGCCGCGCCACGCAGTCAAGCCGAGATCGCTGCGCGGGTGGCGGCGGTGTGGTTGACACCGCAGATGGAGCGGCTGTTTGTCGAGCCACCATCCGGCCGCCGACGATTCCTGGACAGGCTGGTCTGGGCTCTGGAGCCCGGACATGCGCGAGAGCTCGCCGCGCATGACGCGGCAGTGAGCGGGCGCAATCGGCTGCTGGCGCAGGCAAGCCGGGATATGGGCTGGCTCGCCGGACTAGAGGATGCGATGGCGCGGCATGCGGTCGCCGCCACCGCGGCCCGCATCGCGCTGGTCTCGCGTCTGGACGCTGCTATAACGGCCGGCGTGGTGGCGGGGTTCCCGCCCGTGCGAATTGCCCTGGATTGTCCTCTCGCCACGCGTCTTGCGGCAGCGCCGGCCGTGGAGGTGGAGGAATGGTTGCGTCGCGAGTTGGCTGCCCGGCGGCGCTGCGATACCGAGGCTGGCACCACCTCGATCGGCGCGCATCGCTGCGACATGGTGTTGACCGAGGCCATGAGCGGGTTGCCGGCCGGGCTCGCCAGTACCGGCGAGCAGAAAGCCATGCTGCTTGCCGTGATCCTAGGCCATGCCGGCCTGATCGCCGAAGCGCGGGGGTTCGCTCCGCTGCTGTTGCTTGACGAGCCGTGCGTGCATCTCGATCCAGCGCGACGGCAGTCGATGTTCACGGCACTCCAGCGCTTGCCCGGCCAAGCCCTGCTGACCGGAACCGACGCAGAGACATTTCTGCCGCTGGCAGAGGGGGCCGAGGGGCTGGAAACCGGAGGTGGCCGGCTCGCTCCCGATCCACGCTTTTCGCCGCAGTCGGGTGCCTTTGCCCCTGTCCCCAAGGCCCTGTAGCGGCTATATATCTAGAGTATCCACAGCAACCTGGAGTCGCTCGTCGGCATGTCCGAAAACGCCGAGCCGCAGCCTGATTCCGACCCCTCGGTCGGCGTCTATGACGCGTCTTCCATCGCGGTGCTGCGCGGCCTCGACGCCGTGCGCAAGCGGCCCGGCATGTACATTGGCGATACCGATGACGGCTCGGGCCTACACCACATGGCCTTCGAGATCATCGATAACGCGGTGGACGAGGCGCAGGCCGGTTTTGCTACCCGTGTCGAGCTGGTGCTGAACGGCGATGGCAGCGTGGGCGTGCGCGACAATGGGCGAGGGATCCCGACGGATATCCACGCGGAGGAGGGCGTCTCCGCCGCCGAAGTCGTGCTGACCCGGCTGCACGCGGGAGGAAAATTCAACCAGAACTCTTACAAGGTCTCCGGCGGCCTGCACGGCGTCGGCGCCGCGGTGGTGAACGCGCTTTCGGAATGGATGGAGGTGCGGATCTGGCGCGACGGAAACGAGCATTTCATCCGCTTCAGAAACGGCGACGCCGAGGCACCGCTGGCGATTGTGGGACCCTCCGAGCAGCCTGACGGCACCGAGGTGACGTTCAAGCCGAGCCCCGCCGTCTTCACCCGCACGGAATTCGATTTCAGCCTGTTGGAACGACGGCTACGCGAGCTCGCCTTCCTGAACTCGGGGTTGAGTATCGTGTTGCGCGACGAGCGCCACGCACCGGCACAGGAAGTGGTCATGCGCTACGACGGCGGCCTGGTGGCATTCGTCAAGTGGCTGGATCGTGCCAAGACACCTGTGTTTACGCCGCCCATCAGCCTGAAGGTGGCGGGCGAGCAGCAGGGCATACGTGTCGAGTTCGCGTTGGAGTGGAACGACAGCTTCCACGAGACCATGCTCTGCTTCACCAACAATATCCCGCAGCGCGACGGCGGCACGCATCTTGCCGGCTTCCGCGCGGCGCTGACGCGGGTGGTGACAAAATACGCCGAAGGGATGGGCAAGAAGGAGAATCTCGCGCTGGTCGGCGAGGACATGCGCGAAGGCATGACCGCGGTGCTGTCGATTAAAGTGCCGGACCCGAAATTCTCTTCGCAGACCAAGGACAAGCTGGTCAGCTCCGAGGTGCAGCCCGCGGTGCAGGCAGCGGCGGCGGATGCCATCGCGCACTGGTTCGAGACGCACCCGAAAGAAGCCAAGTCGGTGGTGCAGAAGGTGATGGACGCGGCAGCGGCGCGCGAGGCGGCGCGCAAGGCCCGCGAGCTGACGCGCCGCAAGGGCGTGCTGGACGTCTCCACCCTGCCGGGCAAGCTCGCCGACTGCCAGGAGCGTGATCCGGCAAAGTCCGAGCTGTTCATCGTCGAGGGTGATTCCGCCGGCGGCTCCGCCAAGCAGGGACGGGACCGCAAGTTTCAGGCGATCCTACCTCTGCGAGGCAAGATCCTGAACGTCGAGCGCGCCCGCTTCGACCGCATGTTGGGCAGCCAGGAAATCGGCACGCTGATCACCGCGCTCGGTACTGGCATCGGTCGTGCCGAGCCCGAGCAGGGCGGGTTCGATGTCACTAAGCTGCGCTACCACCGTGTCGTGATCATGACAGATGCGGACGTTGATGGCTCGCACATCCGAACCTTGCTGCTGACCTTCTTCTTCCGCCAGATGCCGCAACTGTTCGAGCGCGGGCACCTGATGATCGCACAGCCGCCGCTGTATCGCGCCAAGCGCGGCAACGACGAGCGCTACCTGAAGAACGACCGGGCGCTGGAGGATTTCTTGCTCGAGAAGGCACTGGCCGATGCGCGGCTGACGTATGCCGATGGCCGTACTTTTGAGGGCGAGGACCTGGCGTTCGAAATGGGGTGGCTGCGCGAGGCGGCGGTGCGATTGCAACGGCTTTCGGCGGCGGCTCCGGTGGCGGTGCTGGAGCAGGCGGCGATTGCGGGTGTGCTGACGCCGGACCCGGCGCGCGCCGCTGCCGCGGCGCAGGCGCTGGCGGCGAGACTGGATGCGGTATCGCTGCCGGCCGAGCGGGGCTGGATGGTCGCCGCCGACGGCACCGGCCTGACCATGGGGCGCGTGGTGCGCGGCGTGACCGAGACGCACACGCTGGATCCGGCGGCCTTGCGCAGCGCCGAGGCGCGCTGGCTGGCGGAACGTGCGGAGGCGCTCGCCGCACGCTTCAAAGAACCGGCGCAACTGAAGCTGGATGGCCAGGAGGCAACGGTCGCGGGGCCGGCAAGCGCGTTCGAGCGGGTAACCGCGCACGGCCGTCGAGGCCTGACGATCCAACGCTTCAAGGGCCTGGGCGAGATGAATCCCGATCAGCTCTGGCAAACCACGCTGGATCCGACGGCGCGCACGCTGCTGCAGGTGAAGGTTGGGGATGTGGAGGATGCGGCGCAGGTGTTCAGCACGCTGATGGGCGATGTGGTCGAGCCACGCCGCGAATTCATCGTCAGCAATGCGCAGAAAGTGGCGAACCTGGACGTTTGATCCTAAATCCGGCAGTTGAGTGATTGCGCGCCGCGGCTGAATTGGCAGATTTGGCCGGCATGAGCACAGAACAGAGAGGTCTGGCGGTTCACCCTGCGGGTGAGCAACCGGAAGTTGCGCAGCATTCGGCGATTGCCGATACCTTTGCCGGGCGCGTGCACGTGGAATGGGACGCCGCCGCACCGGTGACGCCGTTCAGCCAACTGCCATTCTTCATCGAATAGCTGAAGCAGGCCGGGCTGTTCGACAACTGGATTGCCGACTGTCCGCTGCTGTTCACTAGCCCGCATTTCTCACAAACTCCAGGCAAAATCGAACTGGTGCCGTAACGTAATCGTGCTCCCGGCCAATTTGCCCGCTGCCGATCGTGTAGCCGCGTAGCGACTGATTTTGCGCGCGCGCCGCGTCGCGCCGCACCAGGCAGCGTTGCACGGGAGAGCGTATCGGACTATGCGCTGTCTGCTTCGTATCAGGCGGCAGCAGCCGCCGCGGTAAGCGCGGCGTGAGCGGCAGCGAACTCGCCCTGGTAGGGACAGGCCGAAGCCATCGCTACCTTGACCCGCCGCACGCTGATCCGCACCAACGCCCCCAATTTGAGCAGTTTAAGTCGTATCGTCCCGCAGGTGGCAGCAGCAAACTGTGTGTCCGCCAGCCCGATCCGGCGCAGCGCGCACAGCAGTACATAGGCCAGCGAGGCGAACCACAGGCGCAACTGATTGGCTCGCATGGTCGCCGTGGACGTGCGATCGGCGAACAGGTCGAGCTGGCACTCCTTGATCCGGTTCTCCATCTCACCGCGCGCACAATAGATCGTCTCGTAGAGATACCGCGCCGCCGCCTCGCCGCGCTTAAGCGAGGTCACCACGAAGCGGGGATTGGCCTCGTCCTGGGTCCATTCGGCCTTCGCCACCACTCGCCGCCGGCGGCTCCAGCTCTTCAGCGTGGACCAGCGGAAATCCTTGAAGCGACGCGCCGGTTTGCCGGTCTGCTTGGCCTCGGCCTGCGCCGCCGTCAACTCGGCTTTGATCTGCGCCACCAGCCGCTCGTTGCGCGCCAGGCCGAACAGGTAGTCCGCCCGATTGGCCTCGCACCACGCCATCAGTTCTTCGCGGGCGAAACCAGAGTCGCCCGCAGCAGGATTCGTGTCTTCGGCCAGCGCGCCCGGATCTGGGCAACGATCCGTGATACCTCCTCAACCGCCCCGGCCGAGCCGTCGATGTCGGACTGCCGCAGCTTCGCCGCCAGCAGGTGTCGGCCGCAGAACACGTAAAGCGGCAGATAGCAGTAGCAGTCGTAATAGCCGTGGAAGAACCGACCTTCCTGATGTCCGTGCAGCGGATCATCGGTGGCGTCGAGATCGAGGATGATCTGCTTCGGCGGTTCGGCATGCGCGTCTAGGAACATATCGACGAACAGCCGCTCGATCGACGCCGTATCGGCGCTGATCTTGGCATAGCGGGAGGGCTCCGGCTGGCCCAGCTCCAGCCGGTTCAGCGTCGATTTGCCGGCCAGCGGCGCGCAGTCCGACCGGCGCGCCTCCAGCTTGCCGGCCAGCACCGCCAGCACCGGATCGTGGCGGAGCTGGTCGTGGTCGATCAGGTCTTCGTAGCCGAGCGCGATGCCGATGATCCGCTGGCTGACCAGGGTCGCCACATCGTGCTCGACGAAGGCTGGGTTGCGGGCGTCCTGGAAACACGCGGCAAACCGCCGGGTCAGGCCAATCACCTGGTCGGTCGCGCCGAGCAGCAGCGCCCCGGCATCCGAGGTCAGCGTTCCGCCGTCGAAGCCGGCCACCACTGCGCGGCCTTCTACAGGTGCAAAGGCGAACAGCTCTGCGCTACACTCTGTCTGCATCGGGGAAATCCTCCGTTCCACGAAAAACTTTGTTGGCACGATGATTTTCGCTGATTTCGGAGCCCCGATGCACCTGATTTGGTGAGAAATGCGGGCTAGGGCGTGTCGTCAATTGAGCCAAATCGCGCTGGCGGTGAGGTAGACGGCGGCCAGGAAGTTGCGTGCGGTCTTGTCGTAACGTGTGGCTATGGCGCGAAACTGCTTGAGTTTGGCGAAGAAGTTCTCGATCAGGTGGCGTGCCTTGTAGAGATGCCGATCGAACGCCCGCGGCGCCCGGCGATTGGCCTTCGGCGGGATCACCGCGGTTTTGCCCGCTGCCGCCAACGGCTCGATGACCCGCTCGTCGGCATCGAATGCTTTATCGGCGATCAGCGTGTCGGCCTGCATATCCGGCAAGAGGTGGTCGGCACCAACCAAGTCGTGCGCCTCGCCGGTCAGGTGAAAGCCGACCGGATTGCCCAGCGCATCGACCATGGTCACGCCAGCCTGGCAGGTGTGGCTGACCGGACGCTTGCGCCGTGGACCAGCCTGGCCTGTGTCGAGCAATCCTCGCCGCGGTCGATGGCGCCGCGTCAGAACCGCGCAACACCCGCCATTGCTGACAAAACTCGCCATCCGGGACAGCGGGGCAGACTATCTTGTTTGAATAACTCACTGCCCGGTATTTGCCTTTACGATCCTCTCGGAGATGAAGACAGGATTCGTACGCCGGAGGTGAGGTTCGTTTTTTGGCCACTCGTTCACTTGCTCGTATATACCAAATAGGAAGTAATCTTTTGGCTCGAAAAATTTCATAAAGGCATCGAAGGATACATGCCTTCTATTCTTGCTGTTCATCCCGGCCTCGACTTCCACGACATCTATTCTATGCCGCGATAGCATGCCTTCCGAGCCTCTCAGGACATCGAAATCACCGCCTTCCGTGTCTATCTTCAAATAGTTGATGTGGTCGATGTTTTGATCGTGGCAAAAGCCGTCAACTGTTTCCAAGCCCACTTCCTCAAGCGGTGCAATGCCATCGACCGGGTCGCTAGAAACACCTTGAAGGAAGAACCTGTCGGAGCTTCCTTCGAGAACCATCTTACCCGTGCCCTTGGCAGCTCCTAACGCGAATTTAAAGCTAAGAATGTTATCGTATCCACGCAAGTTACTTCGCAACTGGAGAAGCGTCTCTTCTACGGGCTCGAAGCAATATATTTTGCAGCCGGCGAAATTTCTTAGGTAGGTTTTTGTTGACTGTCCTATATTTGCACCGACATCGAAGACGGTATGCACATGAAGATTCGGCAATTGAATTCTTATACCAGCCGCCCGGCTCGTTGACTCGAACGTGATTTGGTGCGGCTCGGAGCGGTACGATTCGGCGTCCCCGTTGGACGGAGGGGACAGCGATGACCGTAGCGATCACCCGTTTGGAGCGATCGGCGGCTGATCTGCGAGAGGCGGCGGCGGCCACTCGAGACGCCAAAGCGGCACGTCGGATGCTGGCGATGGCGTTGCTGCTGGAAGGCTGGTCGCGGGAAGCCGCGGCGGAGGCGTGTGCGATGGACCGCCAGACGTTGCGTGACTGGGTACATCGCTACAACGAGTCCGGGCTGGATGGCCTGTCCGACCGACCGTGCCGCCGCGGTCCGCCGCCCCGCTTATCGCCCGAGCAACAGGCCAAGGTGGTGGAATGGGTGCAACAGGGGCCCGACCTTGAGCGGGACGGCGTGGTACGTTGGCGCTGCATCGACCTGCGGCAGCGGATCAAGGATGAGTTTGGCGTCGAGCTGCACGAGCGCAGTGTCGGCAAGCTGCTGCGCCGGCTGAAGTTCACCCGGCTGCAGCCGCGTCCCTATCATCCGAAGAAGGATGCCGCCGCGCAAGATGCATTCAAGAAGGAGTTCGCCAGCCAGGTGGCCGAGGTTGTGCCAGCCGCTGCCGCCGGCAAGCCGCTGGAGATCTGGTTCGGCGACAAAGCCCGTGTCGGTCAGAAGGGCACGCTGACCTACGTCTGGGCGCGACGTGGCTCGCGCCCGGCGGCGGTTCGCGATAACCGCCATGACTCCGCCTATATCTTCGGCGCCGTTTGCCCCGAGCGCAGCATCGGCGCTGCCATCATCATGTCGGCCGCCAACAGCGAGGCGATGGCCGAACATCTGAAGGAGATCAGCCTCCAGGTTGCCCCGGGGGCTCATGCTGTGTTGCTGGTCGATGGCGCTGGTTGGCATCAGCCGGGGCGCCGCCTGCCGGTGCCTGACAACATCAGCCTGTTGCCGCTGCCAGCTTACTCGCCGGAGCTGAACCCGGTCGAGAACGTCTGGGAGTTCCTGCGCGGCAACTTTCTCAGCCACTGTGTCTGGGACAGCTATGAAGCTATCCTCAAGGCATGTCGTAATGCCTGGAACAAACTGATGGCAATGCCCGAACAAATCGCCTCCCTCACCAGGCGCTCTTGGGCCAAACCGGCCATCGCATAGTAAGGAAGAAAGCCTAACCACAGAGACACCGAGGCACGGAGCCTGACCCTTCTCGGTGTCTCTGTGCCGCTGTGGTTAAGCTTTTTCTTACCTCCGTCACGAAATCAGGGGGCCGTGTCTGAGACACCGATGAGGTCATCCTCAGGGGCATGTCATGACGCCTGAAACAAACTCGCAGAACTTCCCGACCGCATCGTCTCCCTCGCCAGGCGCCCCTGGGTCAAACCAGTCATCGAACAGGGTCAAACCAGTCATCGAACAGGGCGGCTGGTATTAGGTCATAAAAAAGGTCAAAGCCACGAGGTAAAGTGCGGTATATGTGGGTACCGGTTAGAGACTCAAGTAGCCATCTGACTTGCCTTTTGATATCCGTCGGGCATCCACCAAAACTGCGGTCGTCTTTACCCTGGGATTCCCCGGATAACTCACGATCTAGCGTGAATATTCCCTCTTGACCGGCCTCTTTGCAAGCCAGATGCGGAGTGCAGATGGCTACCTCGGGCAGCCGAAACGGCGGTTGAGGGGGCTGATCTGGCCATTCCTCCCGTTGGGTGCTCTTGAACGCATGACCAGCGAGCGTCTCACACACCGCCGGCCTCGCTGGGGGGCGCCAGCGCGATTTGGCTCAATTGACGACACGCCCTAGCTCTAACCAACCAGATCGGGTAGCCCGAGCCGTGCCAGACCGGCGGCTCGACCCGGCGCGTCGGAAGCGAGGAAGAACTCGTCAAGCTGCGGAGGGGCCACGTCCGTGCCGGCAAGCATGGCGTGCGCCTGCCCGCGATGGTGGATCTGGTGGACGAAGAGATGGGTGAGGACGGCACCGACCGTCTCGCGATAGGCGATGCCGTCGTTGCGATCGATCGGCACGATGCGGTCGAGATCGGCCTCGGTCAGCGTGTCGCAGAAGGCGACCAGCTCGCGGTCGATCGTCGCCTGAGCGGCGGCAAGGTCGATTGCGCGGGGGAAGAGAATATTATTTTCTTCGATCTTCCTCCCCTCCCCTTCAGGTCGGCGAGGTAGTAGCGATCCACCAGCAGAATATGGTTCAGAGTCATCTGCAACGACGGGAAGAAGCTGACACGTGGCGCCGCGAACGCTTCGTCCGATAGCCGCGTGCAAGCCTCCAGCAGGCGCGCGTTCGACCAGGCGTTGTTGCGCGCCATGGCGCGAAAATGATCGATCAGGGAATGTCGCATGGTCGGCCTCCAGAACTCCTGAACTTCACCTCTCCCGCCCTGCGGGAGAGGTCGCAGCGCCTTGCGCGGCGGGTGAGGGTGACGCAGCTCGTAGCACCCTTACCCGGTTCGCTTCGCGAACCGACCCCCGGGTCGGAGCCCGGGGGCAGGCTCTCTCCCGCAGGGCGGCAGAGGTGGAATTCTCGCCCAGCACGACATGACCGACCACCGCCGCGACTACAATCGCGCCGCCCGCCAGCGTGCTCCATGAGGGCACCTCGTTGAATGCCAGCCAGACCCACAGCGCGGCCAGCGGCACCTCAAGCGTGTTCACCAGCGCCGACTCGGTCGCCGAAACCAGCCGTGTGCCCAGCGTCAGCAGCAGCAATCCCAGGCCGAACTGGGTCACGCCGAACAGCGCCAGCTCCCACATCTCACTCGGCGTCACTGACAGCGGCGCCGCGAACGGCCAGGCGAGCAACGCGCACAGCAACGCCGAGGCGGAAGCTGCCGGCAGCATCGGCGTCTGCCGGTATTGGCGGATGATCACCATCATCGTCGCCATCAGCAGGGTCATCCCCAAGGCCAGCAGGTCGCCGGCGAGATGGCCCTGCACGCTCGCCCCGCCCATCATGACCACCACGCCGAGCAACGCCGCCGCGCTGGCCACCAGCGTCGCCCCGCCCTCCCGCGTGCCGAACCACACACGGGCTATGGCGGCAGTGAGGAAAGGCGCGGTGGCGAATATGATCACCACATCCGCCACCGAGGTCAGGCGGAACGCGTTGATGAACAGGATTGTCGCCAGTGCCGAGCAGGCTGTCGCCAGCAGCCCGGGCCACCCGATGGCACGGATGCCGCCGACCGCTCCCCTTCCCTCTTGCCAGAGGAAGCACATCGCCACGAAGCCCGCGGCGAACAGCCCGCGCCAGAACAGGATGGTCCAGACGTTCGAGCGGTATCAGCCGGGTGAAATACCCCGCCGTGCTGTAGGCAGCCGCCGCGGCTGCGCAGAGCGCCACCCCAAGGCGGCGATGATCCGCGCCGCCCATCCTATTCGCGCCAGAACGGCTTGTTGGCCTCGAGCTGCGCCTCGGAGCGGGTCACGCCGATATCCCTGAGCATGGAGTCGTCGAGCTGCGACAGCAGAATGCGGGACTGCCGCCGTCGCCATACGACGCGGATCGTGCCGAGCAACGCCGATAGCGGAGCGCGCCGCGGCCGGCGAGGCCGGTGGATCGCCTCCCGGCGGCGAAGAATGTCGATTGGCAGTGCCGTCATCGGGGAGTCCTTTCACTCTGAACGACGACGAAGATAAGCTCCCCCTGCTGACAGAGTGCTGTCAGCAGTCATCAATCCCGTCAGATCAAATCGCGCGAAGCAAGCTGCACGCGGATCAGCGTCTTCCCGTCCAGCCGATCAGACCTTCGGATCAAGTCCGCGGGCAGGCTGCGGCCCGGCCCCCCTCCCCCTAAGCCCTCCCGCAAGGGGAGGGGGGACTAGGCAGCTCCTGTGGTTTGATGGCCTGGTGCCGGGGCTCCGCTGTCGCTCTTGGAATCGAGGATGCTACGTACGCGAGCGACAAGAATTTCACGGCGAATTGGCTTTTCGATCAATTCAACTCCGGGATCGAGGTGGCCCTGGTGCACAATAGCATCCTGCGAATACCCGGTCATGAACAAAACCTTCATGCCCCGTTGGATCCCCGCAGCACAGATGGCGAGCTCGCGGCCGTTGAGCCCCGGCATAACCACATCGGTCAGCAACAGGTCTATCGGCATGCTGGATTGGGCCAATGCCTCCAGCGCTGTGTTCGCGTCCGCCGCCTCGATCACGCGGTAGTTGAGCTCGCGCAGCATGTCCGCGACATAGCCGCGGACGTTGGTATCGTCCTCCACCACCAGGATCGTTTCCGTATGTCCAAGGGCGCCTGCCTGCGCGAGGCCGGAGCTTCGCTCCTGGGTTCGACGGAGGTAGGTCGGCACAGGCGCGCCAGCCGCCGCCGGCGCCCGATCGTCGAGGCTCGACAGGTTTTGCGTGTCACCGGCGGCGAGACTTGGAAGATAGATCCGCACCACCGTGCCACAACCAGGTGCGCTATCGATTTCAACATGGCCGTTTGACTGCTTGACGAACCCATAGACCATGCTCAGTCCAAGACCGGTGCCTTTGCCGACGGGCTTCGTCGTGAAGAATGGCTCGAAGGCTCGCGCCACGGTCTCCGGTGACATGCCGATTCCAGCGTCGCTAACCGCGAGCGTGGCATAGATCCCCGCGGCGAGGTCGTGTATCCGGGCACGGGCATCGTCGAAAACGACACGGCCGGTTTCGATCTTCAATCGCCCACCCTCTGGCATCGCATCGCGAGCGTTGATCACCAGGTTGAGCAAGGCGGTCTCGAGTTGGTTGGAGTCGCAGAAGCAGGACGGCACGTTTTCGTCCAGCGAGAATTCGTACTGGATCATCTCGCCCTGGGTGCGGCGGATCAGATCGGCAATGCCCATGATGAGCTCGTTCAAGTTGATCGCGCGTGGTCGTAACGGCTGCTTCTGGGCGTAGGCCAGCAGGCGATGGGTCAGGGTCGCGGCACGGGTTGCACCATTCATCGCTGCCGTCACCGCGCGGCGTACTCGGTCGCTGGTATTGCCAAGAGCGCGTTCAAGTATCTGCAGGTTGCCGATGATGATGGTAAGCAAATTGTTGAAGTCGTGTGCGATCCCGCCGGTGAGCTGACCGACGGACTCCATCTTCTGCGATTGCCGCAGTTGGTCCTCGATCTGTTGGCGGGCCTGCGCGGCTTCCCTATCGGCGGTCACGTTGCGGCCGATCACGTAGATCAGGCCTTGCTCTGCCGTCATCGTCCAATAGATCCAGCGATAGGAGCCGTCCTTGTGACGGAACCGGTTCTCGATCCGAACCGTGCCGACGCCTTCGGCGAGGCGGCGACGCCCCTCCGTGCCAACCGCGAAATCATCAGGATGACGCAGCTCATTGACATGGATCGTCTTGATCTCGGCCTCGGTCCACCCGAGCGTCCGGGTCCAGGCGGGATTCACGCTGATGAAATAGCCCTCAAAATTGCTGACGCCGAGCAAGTCCTCCGATACTTGCCAGATACGGTCGCGCTCGCGGGTGCGTTCCGACAACAGACGGGCGAAGCGCTGACGCTCGCCGGTGGTCAGCATGAGCAGCGCGCCGAGCAAGCTAGTGCTAAGCACGCCGACCATGAGCAAGGCCAGGCTTTGCCAGCCCCGGTGTCTCGCGAAATAGAGTGGCGTCGGCGCGATGCGAATGTGATAGGTACGTCCGCCGAAGGTTATGTCCTGGCCTCGCTGCGGGCCGGCGGCGTTGCTCACGAAGCTGTCGAACAGCGACACCCCGGCTGCACGGTCGAGTAGCTGAATGCCGAGCTGGCCGTGCGTCGCGGCGAGCAGACCGTCGATCAACGTCGCTATACGCATGACAGTGAGCACGACGCCAGGCCCGTTGGGTCCTTGCGGGACGGCTGACATCAGGAGCAAGTCCGTCCGGTCGCCCGGCGCCTGGACGAGCCGGATGGGAGCACTGGCGCTGACGCGACCGGTGGCAACCGCGCCGAGAATTGCGTCGCGTCGCGCGGCATTCGACAGGAGGTCGAAGCCCAATGCGGGCTGATTGTCGTGCAGCGGCTCCAGATAGGTCACCGGATAATATTCGGCTCGATTGCCAGCAGGGCGGAGTGCTCCCGCCTCGCCCTGTTCACGGATGGCGAAGCTGGGCATGTCATGCTGTTGCGCGGCTTCGAAGGCATCGCGATCCGCGGCCAGCACGCGTGGCGCCCACTCGATCGCCTGGATCGCCGGGAAGCGTGTGAGCAGCTTGCGGGCGCGGATGCTGAAATCTTCGCGCGATACCCTCGCCGGTCCGCCAAACGACGCCCCGAGTTGCTCGAGGAAGGCTTCCTGCGCGCGAAGCTGCTCCGGGATATTGTCGGTGATCTGCTGCGACCACAGACGGAATTCAAGCAGGGACTGTTGGTTCTCCCAGTTGCTGACCTTGGTGAAGATCGCGACGAAGAGCGCGAAAAAGAGGATCATCGGCAGCGCGACGGGGCGCGCGCGTGCGGTCCAGGCGTCGCGCGGCTCCCCGGCCAGCAGCATAACCAGCGGCAGGAGCAGCAGCACGCCGAGTGTGTCGCCCATCCACCAGGTGAACCAGCTCGTGCCGAGGTCCGCCACGTCTATGGCGTGCAGCATGGCCATGCCGGCGAGCGACAGAGTGGCGCTCGTCAGGCATATCACTGGCGCGCTGAAAAAGAATCGCGCGACATCGCGTCCGGTGTCCAAGGTTGTCGGGTAGCCGATGAGGCGGCGGAGCGACCACCCGCCGACGGCCGCTTGCAACGTCGATGCGCCGGCGATGATGAGCGCTACCGCGACCGCCACCCTGCTCAATCCGTGATCGGCGGACCCGATCCAGACGTTGAGCAGGAATGATCCAAGAAATGTCCAGGGCAGCGTGATGCGACCGCCAATGAACATCGCCGCGACCGCGATCCCCGCCGGCGGGAAGATCGCCGTTGCGTAGCCCGGCGGTACTGCGAGCAAAAGGCCTAGCCGGCCGGCGATGACATAGGTGAAGGCCAGGGCGGCGCCGGCCAGAACACGGCTGGCGAGCAATCTCGGGCGCGATTTGTTAAGCGAGCGGGCCATTCGTCGAGCCGCCCATCCCTGCTATTGTTGCAGCGCCGATCGGACACATCGGATCCGGGATCCCCCACGAGACGGCCTGCGTCGGCGTCCCGACCACAGGTTAGCCCACCATCGGAGCCGTCCACAATCGAGAGGTGCGTTCTGTCGGCGAGCCTAGGGAGCATTCTGCCGAGCCGATACGGATCGGGACGGGTGGGCCCACAGGCCGCTTGAATAGCTCAATCAATCCAGCTCGCGAGTCCAGAGTTCCGGAGGAATTTCGGCTCAGGAGGCTAGGCGGAAGGCCTCCATTTTATTGGTGTCCTGTCGTTCGATGACGAATTTCGCGAAGGTGTTGCTCGGGGTGGCATTCAAGAGAAATTCCGGCAGGCTCTGGCGCAGGGCATTGGCCACGACCAGCTCCGAGGGCGGGATGCCGGGCCGAATGGTTCGCAGCCAGGAGCCGAAGGAATTCCAGACGAGCTGAGGGAAGGCGACGGCCAGATACTGAAGTAGTCCCTGGCAGACGACACCCGCCTGGATGAAGACGTGGTAGGCGTGGAGCTTGCGTTTGACGGCGTTGCGGTATTCCGGCGACTCACGATGGAGATGTTGATTGCCACTGCGGCGGCGGAGCGGCTTCATGTCGGACATCCAGAAATGGTAGGTAAACGAACCGATCAGCCGCACCGCCTGCTTGAACGTGTGCTCGATCTTGAAGCGCAGACCGTACAGGCGAATGATCTCGATAGCCTCCAAAGAGGTGTCGGTGCACATCAGGAGGCACGAGCCTCTTACTGGATGAATCACCGCCACGAAGCGCACGAGTTGACCGGCCGGGCGCCATAGCAGGTCGCGGACCCGATACTGGATGATCACCTGGTGCTCGCCGTAGACGGGACTTTCGGCCTGTTGGAAGCCCTTGGGGTCCTCCAGCAGGGATTTGAGCTTGACCTTCCTGCCATAGACCCTGGGCCGACCTCTCTTCCGCGGGCCGCACTGCTGGTGAGCAGTGTAGGCGACGGCGTTGGACTTCACCCGCGTGACCAGGTGGTTGTTCTCCTCGAGCAGGCCGGTGACGATCTTGCGCGCGGCATAGTAGGCGTCGGCGACGAAGTAGAAGGGTTCTGGGATGGCGACGATCCCGAGGAGCGCAAGCATCTTGTCGAGCAGGGTGCGGCGATCGCGATTGGACCACACCAACCCTTCGTGGATTCGTATGGCGAGCGGCACGGCGAAGACGCTGGCTGCGGCCTGAACGAGCACGCTCACAGCCTGGAGGGAATGTCCCATGATGAATTCGGGCTTGGTGTTCGACTCGGACTGCTGATGCAGGAGTTTGACCGCCGGCATCTTGCGCCCGCGCTTGGGGATCTTGATGCCGTCGCCGACCACGACACACCTTCCCTTGATGCGCAGCGGCTGCGGGAATAGCCGGAGCACCACCTGGGTCCACAGCGCCGCGAGCCGATCGAGCTTCACGGCGGGGCTGTGAAAGTGATCGACGAGCTTGTTGTAGAAGCGAGCCTCGAGCTTCAGCGCCCGCACGAGGCTGGTTACGCCCAGCAGTTCCGTCCGCACCGTGAAGCCTGCCACGGCGGTGGCGAACCACAGGAAGGTGCGCAGACGCGAGAACGCCGGACGCAGCAGCCAAATCGCATTCCACCAGGGCATCCACAGCGGCATCGGGCCCTCTCGATTCTGTTGCCAGCATAGTATAGCACTGGTATGCTAAACCTATGACAAACAAACGCCTGGCAGTGATCAGAAAGCGCGTTGGAAGCATCAAGGCGCAGCTGGCCGGCATTGAAGACATGCGGCCCGGATCGCTCACCCGCCAGTACAAGGATCCAGAGAACCGGAGGGGACCCTACTACCAGCTCAGCTACACGCGGCAGATGAGGAGCCGGACCGAATATGTTCCGCGCGACTATCTGCCCGAGGTGCGGCGTGAGATCCGCAACTATAAGCGCTTCAAGGCGCTCACCGCCCAGTGGATCGCCTTGAGCATCGAGCAGAGCCGCTTGATGATGAAGCGAGCCTTGCGACGGCAATGACCCGCGGTGCTATCCTCATCCGATGGGCAAGCGACGCGCAAAACACCCCTTCGAGAACAACCCGTTCACTGACGCCTTCCTCGAATGGATGGGCTCGTCCGAGGGGGAACGCTCGGTCTACGCGCTCGATCTGGTCTTCGCCGCACTGGATAATGCCGACGTTGACCCCAAACGGCGCAAGATCGTCTGGGACGACGGGAAACGGCTGTCGATCGAGCAGTCGGCAGAATGCATCCATGCCGAGCATCCGGACGTGCCGCGCGACTTGATCGAAACTCACGTGGTCGGGTGGCTCGAGGGCTTTGCGCCGGAATCCTACTCCGAACGCCAGCTCGAGGAGCTCGACCGGCTCACTGAGCAGTGGCTTGACGACTACGAGCGCAAGTCACAGGCCGCCAGGAAGTAACCCAGAACTCGGCACTCTCGAGAATCCAGCTAGTCTGGCTTAAATGAAGAAGGCCAGCATCACCGAAGCCAAGAACAACCTCAGTGCTCTGATCGACGGGCTCAAGGGCGGCTCCACCGTCTTGATCGTCGATCGGGGTCGGCCCGTTGCACGACTGGAAGCCGTGACAGCGGGCCGCGAGGGCGAACCCGATGGCAGACTGTCGCGGCTCCTGCGAAACGGCGTTGTCCGGCCGCGCCGCACCGCGCCGCCCCGGACGCTCTTCAGCGCCCAGCCGCCGCGTGCCGACACCGGCGCGTCGGTGGTCGATGCACTCATCCAGGAGCGCCGGGAAGGGCGGTGAAATTCTGGGATGCCACGGCGATCGTGCCGCTTCTGGTCGCTGAGCCGACGACACGCCCCCTGCAGGCGCTTGCAGCGCGAGATCCCGACATGCTGGTGTGGTGGGGGTCAGAAGTCGAATGCGCCTCAGTGCTTGCCCGCCTCGAGCGGGCTGCCGCGCTCGATGTGGAGGCAACGTCGCTGGCCTTCGATCGGCTCAAACAGCTCGCCGACGGTTGGCACGAGATCGAGCCCAGCGAGATCGTCTGAGAGAACGCGATGCGATTTCTTCGCGTTCACCCGCTGCGGGCGGCAAACTCCTTGCAGCTTGCCGCGGCTTTCATGGCCGCGGAACGCCGTCCCGTCTCGCTCCAAGTCGTCACGCTCGACGAGCGTCTCGCCGATGCGGCGCGGAAGGAAGGCTTCGTGTTAGTCGATGTTGGTGCCGGTTGAGCGCGCTGCCGGTGAGGGCGAAGGGTGGCGGGAGGACAAGTCGGCGGAAAGACGAGCGATCTCGCTCCGCAAGGCAAACAAACGAGTCGTGAAGCACGAAGCCGAGCTCGAATGGCCCAACATCGCAGAGGAAATCGAAAGCGTGGGCCGCGAGCAGTTGCATTCGGTTGAGTCGCTGCTGATGCAGGCGCTTGTGTACATTCTCAAGGCAAAAGCGTACATTAGCTGTGCGCAGCGAAATGTCTCGTATGCGCATAGCCAAGTTTACCTGGCCCGTCAGGGAAACAGCGGGAGATCCGCGCTCTGCGGGGCAACGAAGCGGACGACGGCCCGTGGCCCAGGGAGGCCAAAGGGACAGGCAACGTCGAGATGTGGGCGGACAAACCGCCTCAGCGTTCACTGCCGGATTGGAACAGGAGATGCGGGACTTCATCCGCTATCTCCGGGGCAGCGAAGCGGACGACGAAGAGATCAACCGGCTATACCACGAATTCCAGGTCTGGGGCATCTGCCGCACTGATCAGCCGCCGCCCTGCTAAGCGTAGACCGCGCTGGTCCTGCCGGCGGCCACGGTAATGGTGGGCATGGGGCGGCATCACCAGCCAGTTGCACCGAGAGATCGCCGCCCACAAAGATAGGTTTAGCTCTTCGGCTGTCCAATTTGCGTGCATTGAGGCAACGGGAACGTTCCAAGACATCAGAGGCAACAAAAGTCAAGACAAAGCCTTGGAACTCTGCTTTTCCCGCGCCAACGCCATTCGGGTGGATTGGACTAATATCGATCAATCTGACTTACCGCTGATCGCAGACAGAAGCTTTATACATCCGTCATTTAGCAAGTGACGCGAAGGGCGGCATGCTGTTACGCACCCCGCGCAATCTGCCCGCCCCTCATGCCGGGCGGCTGGCCGCCATTGCCCGGCTGGCGGCGTGCGGCTACCATTCAGGAGGTCAGGGGTTCGACTCCCCTTGGCTCCACCAACGTCTATGCTAAGTGCTTGATTCCGTTGCTTGGTGAGTTTGCGCCATGACACCGCGCATTTGTCCGCTTCCGGTAAGTCCGCGATCCTGCGGTCGAGAATATTGTTCTCGTGCAGAGCAATGACGCCGAGCCGCCAGCCAGTGGCGCCGAGCGGATGTCTACGAGGACGAGGCCAACCTCTTCTACGCCGACCGTTCGGCCGACATCCTGCAGGATGACACATTCTGCCGGCTGCTCACCTTTCCCAACGTCGTTGTCACCTCGCACATGGCCTACTTCACGGATCACGCTCTGGCGGACATCGCCGCTTGTGTGCTGCAGACCCTGACTGAGTTTGAGCAAGGAAAGGCGCTGGCCAACCGGGTGGATTTGATTGGCGCGCGCGACCTGCAATCGATCAAACCCTCGGAGCCCTAGGTCAGGAAGTTGCGGCGGATCTCAGGTGTGCACGTTGATGAAGGATTGCCGCGCCGCGGCCTGGCCCTGCTCGACGCTCAGGCCGGCCGCGACCCGGCCAATCGCGGCTCGATCGCCCATGCCGACACGCTCATAGCGACAAAGCCGAAGGCGAACCCGACACACCCTGAACGAAGCACGCAAAGCACGTGCGCAGCACGACCGCCGCCATCACGGTTTGCGGTCATCGGGTTCCGGCAAGAGCCCATTCGTCGAAGTTCGACCGTAGCCTCGATGAAGCGCAATTCGGGGTTGACGATCAGACCACCAGCGGCCTCGGCCCCGGATGGCGCAACGCGCCATCCGGGCTGCGTCTCATGCCTTCGCCAACGCCGGGTTGGATTTGGCCGGTGTCTGCTCCTGACTCGCCTGGAATGCCTGCAGATATCCGCGTGCGACTGACCGGATGGCGGAGGGCCCCCAACGTCACATCAGGTGAGCTGCCGCCAATTCCGAAGAGCCGTAGCGCAGGGCGCGCAACCGAAACTGGTAGAGGTGGGTGCCCTCCCAGCCCATCGCGACCTGAATGACGCCATGCAACTCGCGCGGGCTGTTTTTCGGCCGGCACTTGCAGGCGCCGCCACACCATCGGGCTGATCCGTTGAAGCCAGACCTTGAGCTGCATGATCGCGCCGACCCCCGGCGCGGTCGTCTCAGGCCAAGGGTTGCTTCGGCTGGCGCTTCATTCGGGCAGATTACCGTCGGCCCCCTACCAGTCCCAAGCGCCCCACACTTCGCATAGTCTCCTGGCACGAGCCCTGACAGAACAACTGCTTGCCACAGTCCCGGCACCGGAACCGAAAATAGCCTTGGGCGGTCAGGTCTGGCCGTTCGCTCACCGCCGTTGAGCCACGGCCAAGGCAATCCATTCCGACCAACCTGCGTCGTCCCGCCCAGCGGCAATCCTACGAAAGCTGCCCCTGCGCTGCCAAAGGGGGCACCCATTTGGCGCGAGGCGTGACAGAACCGTGGCGCCGTTCAGAGCGGGTCGGTGAGGGCTCCCAGCTTGTCGGTGAGCTTGATGTTCTCTGAGTAGTCCACCGGGCAGGCGATGATGGAGACACCGTCCTCATCGAGCGCCTTGCGCAGCGTCGGCAGCAGCTCAGCGGCGGCCCTGATCTTATAGCCTTTGGCCCCGAAGCTTTCGGCATACTTGACGAAATCGGGATTGCCGAAATCGACGTCGCCATGATGGCCCAACTCCAGATCCATCTTCCATTTGATGAGGCCGTAGGCACCGTCGACCCAAACGAGCACCACTAGGGGGAATCTTCTCGCGGACGGCCGTCTCGATCTCCTGCGAGTTCATCAGGAAGGCGCCATCGCCCATCGCCGCGACCACCTTGCGGTTCGGCTTGGCGAGCTTCGCCGCGATCGCGCCCGGCAATGCGAAGGCCATGGTCGACAAGCCGTTGGAGATGAGACAGGTCAGCGGCGCATAGGTCGGATAAAGCCGCGCCATCCACATCTTGATGGCGCCGGTGTCGGAGAGGACGATGTCCTCGTCGCCGAGGGCCTTGCGGATGTCGTTGATGATGCGCTGCGGCTTCACGGGATAGCTGTCGTCGTTGACGCCGGCCTCGAGCTCCGCCTGGTGCAGCGCACGGATCTTGAACTCGACAGGTTTCGCCGGCAGGGCGTCTTTCGAAAACGCCTCGATGAGCGCCTCGATGGAGCGGCCGATATCCGCTTCGACGCTGACCGCGATCGGATAGGCGGCATCGGTATCCTCGGCGAAGCGGTTGACGTGAATGATGACCTTGTCCTTGTGCGGATTGACTCGGACGGGCGCAAACTCCTGCAGCTCGTAGCCGACGGCAAGGATGAGATCGGCCTTGTCGAATAAGAAGTTCTCGTAGTCGTGGCGCATGAAACCGACGACGCCGAGCGCGTTCGGGTGGCGGTCTGAGATTACGCCCTTGCCCATGAAGGTCGTCGCCACCGGCATGTGCAGCAACTCGGCGAGGCGCGTCAGCGCTGCGCTCTGGCCAGCTCGTGCGACACCATGGCCCACCAGCATGATCGGGCGCTTGGCTTTGCGAATCAGATCGATGGCGGCCGCGATCTGTGCCGGATCGGGTCCAGCCGCGTGACGGGGCCGTGCGGTCAGCGGCGCGGCGCCATCCGGTGCGGCTGCGGCCTCGACATCTTCGGGTATCGCCAGACAAACCGCGCCCGGACGCTCGGCTTGGGCCACATCGAACGCCTTGCGCACCATCTCCGGTGCGGCCGCCGGTGTGAGCAGAATGTCGGCCCACTTGGTGACGGGCTTGAACATCGAGACCAGATCGACGATCTGGTGCGATTCCTTGTAGATGCGGTTCAGCCCCACCTGGGCGGAAATGGCCACGAGCGGGGTCGAGTCCGTCTGCGCGTCGGCGACTCCCAGCAGCAGGTTGATCGCCCCCGGGCCGAGTGTCGCCGTGCAGACGCCTGCCTTGCCGGTGAGGCAACCGTAGACGTCCGCCATGAAGGAGGCAGCCTGTTCGTGCCGCACGAGGATGAAGCGGATCTTCGAACCGCTGGTCGCCAGCACGAGGCGGATATTCTCCTCGCCCGGGATGCCGAACATGTACTCGACACCCTCCTGTTCGAGGCATGAGACGATGAATTCCGCTACGGTTTTGCGTTTGTTCACGAGCTTCTATCCCTTCGCTGGAGTCAGTGTCACGCCGTCAGCCAGATGAAGCCGCCCATGGTGACGATCGAAAAGAGCGTGCTGAAGAACAGCGTCGAGGCCATCTCCTGCTCGGCCGCCCGATACTGGACGGCGAGGATCACGGCGATCGATGCGGTCGGAATTGCCAGCGTGAGCACCACTTCGCGTGTGATGTCCGCGGTCATGCCGAACAACAGCGCCAGCCCCCACATCACGGCGGGGATCACGATGTTGCGTGCGACGACCGACACGCCCACGGTGAAATTGACGGCGACGCGGCGCGAAAACAGCACGATCCCGGAGGCGAACAGCGCCACGCCACCCGTCGCACGGCGAGCAACAGGAGCGAGTCCTGTATCGATGGGGGGAAATGCAGATTGAAGAGCACCAGCACCAGAGCCAGCATCGGCGCCCACACCACCGGCTCGCGCAGCGCATGAACGATGTGGTCGCCCAGCGAAGGCTGCTTTGCGATCGGTGCTGCTATCGTGCGAGTGATATCGGCGCCGACCGGGAGCGGCATTGCGGCGAGCGGCTTTGCGGTCGGTGTCGGACTCCTCTGCGCAGTTCCGGCTGAAAGGAGCATGAGCGTCGCCGGGACCTGGATGAGATTCATGACAAAGGCGGCAAGCGAGATGGGGACGGCGCTCCCATTCCCGAACAGATGCCCCAGCACGGAAACGCCGACGAAAGGTACTGCCGGACCGGCAATCGCCAGTGCCTGCAACGACGCCGTCATGAGATCGCGCCGGAATAGATAGCGCGAGACAAAGAAGACAACCGCGTAGCCACCGGCCATGCCCGCAAGGATCGCCAGCGCCAGAGGACCCTGAGAGAGGACCTGATCGCGCGAGGTCGCCACCATGCCGGCAAAGAGGCTGAGCGGCAGCGCGTAGAGCATCACCATGCGATTGAGGATGGCCGCCTGACCGCCATCGAAGTCCTTGTGCCAGCCGGCGAAGAAGCCAAGCAGCAACGTGACTACGATGGGAAGCAGCGCGCCGACGATGGTGTCGATCATGACCTTAACCTGACGAGGGCTGCCCGCTGTGTGAGTCTAAAGGCAACGACTGCCGACAGCAGGATGGTGGCCGCGAGGCCGAACGTCATTGCGATCACGGTAGTCCTTGGTTCGCATTAGGGTGGGCACGGGGAATATGCCCTGCCTTTTGACGCATTGCTTCGTCGGTATTGCGGTGACTATGGCGATCGTGATGCGTACCGCGTTTTCGCCCGGGACGAGGCGGGATCCGGATGCTGCCTCGACGATATCCAGGAGCCGAGTGCGGTCCGCCCCGAATTCCTTGACGATGCCGTCGACGACGCCGCTACTTGCGGTGTAACCGTGGAGGAACCCGGCTTCGCTGTCGCCGTTTCCTCGGTGTCAGACGCCATCGTCGATGACTCCCAAACTAGGTGTGCCGCACCGCCGGCGCACTGATCGTTCCGTAACGCTGCGTCCGGCGCGACGGGCCTACCCTTGAACCCCCGCCAAGCGCCGGGTCCGACGGTTCGCACGGCGATGCCTGGCGGGGCTCGCCATGCGATGTCACCTTCAAAACGAAGTCATGACCATCCGGCCGTCGATTCTTCCGGCTTTCATATCGCTGAACACTTGGTTGATGTCCTCGAGCTTCATCTCGTGGTAGTGGGAATGGACCTTCCCTTCCGCGGCGAACTGGATCGCTTCCGCGAGATCTTGACGGCCGCCCACGATCGAGCCGCGGATCGTGATACGGCCGAGAACCACGTCGAAAATTGGCGTCTCGAATTCACCGGGCGGGAGGCCGACGAGTGAGATTGTGCCCTTGCGCCGGACCATGTGGATCGCCTGGCTGAAAGCCGACGGCGACACCGCCGTTACCAGCGCACCATGGGCACCGCCGCCGGTCTGTTTGACGATCTGCGCCACGGCATCGGGGGACTTCGCGTTGGCCGTCACCTCGGCGCCCGACTCGCGGGCAAGCGCCAGCTTGCCCTCGGTCACGTCGACTGCAGCGACGTGCAAGCCCATCGCCTTGGCATATTCTATGGCTAGTTGCCCCAGCCCCCCGACGCCGGAGATTACGATCCACTCCCCTGGCTTGGCCTCGGTCTCCTTGATGCCCTTGTAAGTGGTAACGCCGGCACAGAGGATCGGCGCCATAGCCACAAAGTCGGGATTGTTGGGCAGCCGTCCGACGTAAGCGGCGGAGCCGATCGCATATTCGGCAAAGCTGCCGTTGACGCTATAGCCGCTGTTTCGCTGCGCCACACAAAGGCTGTCCCAGCCGGTCCGGCAATACTCGCATGCGCCGCAAGAATCGTGTAGCCACGCCAGCCCGACCGGATCCCCCTCTTTCAATCGGGTGACGCCCGGGCCGAGCGCCGCCACGACCCCTGCTCCCTCATGACCGGGGATGAAGGGCGGCTCAGGCTTGGCCGGCCAATCGCCCTGGGCCGCGTGGAGGTCGGTGTGGCACACACCGTTCGCGATCACTTTGATCAAGACCTCGCCGCGCCCCGGTGTCGGTATCGGGACTTCCTCGATGATCAGCGGCTTGCCCAATTCGTGCACCACCGCCGCCTTCATCGTTTTCGCCATAGTCGAACCTCCTTTTGAGGACCTTGCACGATAGCGGACTCGTGGAGGAAGAGATTGATCCAGATCAATGCTGATGCGATGGGGCGCGGCACCACCGCCGCCGACATCGGCCTAACCGCGGTTGCGTTCTCTTCCCCTGGCGCTCTCGAGTGACGGTATTGATCGTCAAAAAGGAGGCGCCGCTCTAACGCAGGTTAGGTCTTCTGATCACGATATTCGCGCTCGCGACGAGTGCAGTAGCGGGGAACGCGCTGTAGCGGTCCAGCTCAAGCTCGGCGGCAGCCAATTAATGGACCCGCGTCCGTTGCTCTGATGGCGACCGTTCGCTCCAGCACCAGGAGTATAGCCGCGCGGACGGTCGCCGGCCCACCTGGCTTTGTCGTTGCGCAAGCTGCATGATCACCACAAGAAGGTCTGTTCGCGTGATCTGACGCTCGCGAGCCGCCCGGTCCGTCAACGTGCGTAAGACTTAGCGATGAGAAGATCCGGTCACCTGAATGGCAAGACCCAGTTTTCCGCACGGTCAACATTGAAAGAGAGCCGGACATGACATCACTGCAGAAGACACCGCATGTCCACATCGGGATTGCCATGACCACAGCAATACCGCGTGGCGAGCGGGTTCCATCCCAGCATCGCGCGTGGACGCTGAAGCACCGGCGTCCATAATCAAGATATGGATATGCATACCTTTCCGCACTAGCGGCACTTGCCGGATCGGTGGTCGGCGGCCTGACATCAGGCGTCACGACTTGGTTGAGCCAGCGTTCCCAGACAAGAGCCGGGCAGCTCGCCCACGAAGTGTCGCGGCGAGAGGAGCTCTACAGGGACCTCATCGTCGCGGCATCGATGACATATGGCGATGCCATTGGAAACAACCAGCCACAGATTCCGGAACTTGTCCCCCTCTACGCCATGGTCAGCAGAATGCGCGTCCTGTCCTCGCCGCAAACCGTCGCGCGCGCGGAGAAGATCATGATTGCCACGACCGATACCTACTTCGCACCGAACAAGACGATCCGCGAGGTGCATGAACTGATCAAGAGCAAGGCGATCGATCCACTGAAGGAGTTCAGCGAGTCCGCGCGTGAAGAGCTAGAGGTGTTCACCTTGTTATAAGGATCGTCGCGCAGCGCGCAGGCGAACTGAGGCGATCCAACGTGAAGACCCCGTCCGGGTGAGGCACATCGGGCCGCCAGGAGTAGCGAGTGCTGCAGGCGTCGCGGAAACGCAGGGGTGTTATCGTCCGACCGGAAAGGTGATCTCGGCGAGCATGCCGCCCCATTCGGCCTCCGAGTAGATCAGGTCGGATTCGAGCAGCGCTGCAAGATCGAAAGCAATTCCGCACGGCTGACCATACCGACCGGGCCTGATACCCCGGCCATCGTCCGAAATGCTGAGCTTCGCATCGGACAATCCCACCCGGCAGAGTCCAACGGTAATGTGCCCCGAGCTAGGTGCGTCAAACGCGTGGCGCAGGGCATTGATCACCAGTTCACTAGCAGTCGATACCAACGCTCTTCGTTTGAACGCGAGCAATGCAAGTCGCTCGATTGACATCTCAAGGCTTATCTGTCCAGCCGCTAACCCGAAAAGCTCAACCAAGTTCTGGACAATGATTCTCAGCGCGTCCGAGCATGGCAGTGTTTTCTTATCGCCCGAGATTGCCAAAGACCGAAAGCATGCCGCGATATTCCGGATGAGCGCCTGCTCCATTCTCGCTGTGACGATGTCGTTGTGGCACAATGGGGCCCGTTGGTCCAGTGCGAGGGTAAGACTAACCAGGCTATAGGCTCGGTGCATTGCCTCTTCAGTCCAAAGCGGATCGAGGACAGAGCGTCCTTCTGATAAAGCCGGCAGCGTCGCGTTGAGAAGTAGCGCGAGCGTGCCAGACCGACTGCGAGATAGCTGAGTGGTGCCTGCGGCGATCTGCTCAAATCTGGATGGTGAACTACCATGGTCGAGTTCACGCAATGTCAATGAACGACCCGTGGGATGCGGACTTCGCTCGGTTGCTGCGTACATGGCAATGCTCTCTACCCTCGGGGAAGGTCGCGCGCCATCCGCGCGTGAGTCTCCCCGAATTCGGAACGACTACTGACCAAAGCAAGCCGATTATGCTCCCTATAGGCAGGTTGGATCGAACGCAAATATCATGTTTTGTTTGACATTGCGCTTAGCTCACTGCCGAACCACCGTGTTCGGGAGAGAGCGGCTACGTCGCGCTGCCGTTCGAAAGAGTGGCCACTTTATGCTCCAGCCCGTGTTCGAGCGCCAGTACTCCCCCTCTCTGCAGCAGCGCAGTGAAGTCAGAGCGCTGCACCGCGACACGGCTGATTGCGCCGTCGGTCCGCACATCGACCGCCTTCCAGCCAGTCGGCGTCTGCCGCATCACATAATCGATCTCGACTGGCTCGCCGCTGGCGCTGACGATCTGGGTTCGGAACACAACACCGCCGCTTGTGAGGCGGCGTGGGTTGGGCTGCACTTGGAATGTCTGGCCCGAGTAGCTGTCGAAATTCGCCGCGTAACTGGAGATAGTATAGCGCTGGCACGCGCTCGCAAGTGCGGCTCTCTCGTCCGCAGTCAGCACCGACCAACGCATCCCGACGGATGCCTGCAACACGGAGCCGAGGTCGAACGCCTGCTCCACCGCCGGCGCCAACATCGCACAGCGTTGCTCTAAGGAAATACCCTGACCGGCCTTCATGGCTGCCAGCAGCGCCGTGTTGAGCTGCCGGATTGGTGCCCCCGGATCGGATGCGTCCGAAAGCGTGGCGCGTCGGCGCCTCCGCCCAACAGGCCATCATCACTGGTGCCGTGCCGACCGCGACGGCGGCCGCCATGTTCGCGCTGAAGAACAAGACCTACACCGCCGATGCGACGTTGACAATTCTGATCGGTACAGTCCTTGGAATCGGCACTGAGGGAATTCTCATGGCGCTATTTTCTATCAAAGGATAGTAGCTTCAGGTTGGTGCGTATACCGCCCCTCGCGGCATTCTGCTGGCATCGGCGGGCGGCAAGTAAAGCGGCATCGTCTGGTTGACGGCTTGCTGGGGCAGGTGGGCTGTCGGAGCCGAGTGGAATTGCGTCGCCAGGGCCGCTGGCTGGATCACGGGTAGTGACGACCACCACAGCCAGCGACCGGCTCCGCCGCAGCTCGCGCGGCATCGCCGGACTTCGGCGCGACCAACCTAACCCCAGGCGCGAACACACCCGAGGGATGCCCATACCAGCGGATCGAGCGAACTTGTCTCGTGAGATCGGGTTCAGGACAAGCGTTGGAGGGACGCGCCTTTACGGCTGTTCGCGGCCCGCGAGGCGGGCATAGGCGCGAAGAGAATACTTCGCACTTCCGACACCACCGCTCTGGCTAGCCTGGATTTCCACGGACCGGAAATCGCCTAACACGACAGGTTTCACATGCTAGTGGATCAGGCGGAGCGAACGGCCTTGCCACCATGGCACCAGGACGGGTTGGTCGATGAGTTCGGAGGCGAGTACGATTGGAAGATGGGCGCGACGGTGGAAGCGCACTGTGACCTCGTCAGTGGCGATGGCGACGTTTGCCGGCATGTCGATCAAATCGCGGAAGATACGGCGGGCTTGGGCATCATCGTAGCCTCGCATGCGTCGGGCCATCAACCGGTAGAGGGCGCTGGCGAGGACGAGGAGCGCCATGTCGAAATCAACCTTGAAGCCGACTGAAGAGGAGAGCGCGTCGATGTGGAAGAAGCGTACGGCATCGGCGAGCGCATTTTCGATCAGCATGCGCTTGGCATAGCGAGTGATGAGGTTGCGGGCGCTGGCATGCCTGTCGTTGGTGACAAGGATAGTGGGTTCATCGTGGCCGAGATCCTTGATGAACAGTTGTCGGTAGGTGCGTTCGCGAAGGCAGACCTTCTGCTCGAAGACTTGGGGTGTGCGATATTTGCGACTGGGCAGGTTGAGCGTGATGGTGCGCCACGCCGATGCTGCCAGCTCATAGACTTCGGCCAGCAGGCCTTTGGAGCGCCGGCGCAGCGTCATAAAGGTGATCCCGGCGGCATCCAGCCGGTCGAGCCCTTCGTAAGTCGTGAGTTTGGAATCGAATACGAGGTGCTGCGGCACTTTGCCATGCTGACGCTTCCAGAACTCGATGAAACGGAAGATTTCCTCGGCCTCCTCACCCTTGCGAATGTCGGCGTTCGAGTAGCAGAACACCTGACTGTCGGCGTCCTGGGCGAGGAACGTGAGGATGCTGGGCTGACGGCGACTGCGCCTCGGCAGATAGTGGGTTTCGACCACCGGGTGTTCGCCGAAATAGGGCACGGAGTGGAAATCGAGGTTGATCGACTCCCCGCTGAAGAGCGCCTCTCCGGCCAACCGTTCGTGCCACAGAGCGAGCAACCGCGAGACGTTCTGCGGGGTGATCCGTGAGGAATACTCCGACAGGAAGCTCCTCTTCGGCATGACGTTGAGCCCGCAGAACAGCGCCAGGCCTTCGTCGGCAACCAGCGCCATGATATGGCTCTTCCGCTCAATGGCCCATAGCTTCAGAGCCAGCGAGGCGCGCAAAGCATGCGCGGCCGGGATCATGCGCGAGCCGGGGAGTTTGGCGCCGAGCGCCAGGGTGTCGGTGTTCAAACGCACCAGTTCGGCGATGAACAGGAACAGCCCCCCGACCCGTGTCGTGAACTCGCGCGGCGTGAGCGTGAAGCTGCGGATGTTGGCGACTGCCTCGGTGCTGGGCCCGGCTACGGCCGGACGCTCCTCGTCGAGCCGCCGCGGCAGCGGTGCGAACCCTTCCGCGGCGAGGACCTCGCGTACCGCAGTCGCACTGAGTGGCATTCCCCGTTCGGAAAGCGCCTGACTGATCTCGTAGACTGAGTAATTGCGTTTGCGCAGCGCCACGATCTGGTCATGGGCACGGCCCTTTCTGGGCTGCTCACGCCGACCCGGTCGGACGACGGCGAAGAAGTCTGGCAGTTCGCCGCGACGAAAGGCGTGGCAGAGCACCCGGAATGCGCCCGGTGAGTAGCCGAACCGTCGCGCCGCCGCGTCAGAGCCAATGCCTTCGAAGAAATAGGCGCGCAATGCCTCGTATTGGCGCTGCCGTGGGGTCGCCGGCCGGACGAAGAAGCGGCGGCACTTTGTTAGGTCATATGGTGCTCTGATAGCCACTTATGCACGGTGTCTAATCCCATATATAGTGTCAAGCGAGAAAGACGTGACAACCCCTGCGCCTGCCAGAGAAGGGCTATGGTGCTGCATTTTTGCATCAACCGATGGCGAGACGGAATCCTGGCAGTCTTCCTTTGGCAAGGAGAAGACAACGTACAAATGGGCTATCAGCGCACCATCATGCATAACAAATCACGCAAAAAAGCGAGTCTTTAGAATTGCTTGACTCGCCCACCGTTAGGCGGGCTCGGCTCCGTGGAAATCCAGGCTAGGGTAGGTATCGCCCATGCGCGTGGGCCCGTGGCAAGCACCACGGTGCAGGTCATTCCCGAGCTTACGAAGACACCGGAAGGGACTTCGTCGATGTGGATCCTCACTGGAATCCGCTGGGCAAGCCGCACCCACTCGAACGTCGGAGTGACGTTGGCAAGCAACTCGGGGCCATCCGAATTGTCAATATCGGTGATGCCGCGGCTGATGCTCATCACATGGCCACGCAATGGCAGCCCCCCGCTCATCATGTAAATGTTGACCTCGTCGCCAGGCGCCACGCGAGGGATCTTCGTCTCCTCAAAATACCCCTCGACGCGGTATGAGTCGCTGTCGATAACAGCCATGACCTTGGTGCCAACGGACGCGTACTGGCCCACATCCAGTGTCAGGTTGGTGACGAAGCCATTGACGGGAGCACGCACGACCGTACGCTCGAGATTGAGGCGCGCGGTTGAACGATCAGCGAGAGCTTGCATGTACGCGGCGATTGCCGAATTCGCTGTATATTGAGCGTCTTCTCTAGCCTCGACGGAGGTGGACAATGTCGTCAGTTTCTGGCGCCGCTCGAACTCGTGTTCTCGCATTTCCATGACCGCCTTGGCGGCCGCAACTGCCGCCTCGGCCGTAGCGAGTGCAAATTTGTAGCGCTCCTGATCCAGAACGAAGAGCACGTCACCCTTATGGACAGTCTGATTGTCTTTGACGTCGAGTTCGGCGACGAAGCCCGACACGTCCGGTGCGATATCGACCACATCGGCGCGCACGCGCGCATCACGGGTCCATGGAGAAAGCATGTAATAATCCCAGAGCTCGTACGCGCCAGCGCAGGCGGCAGCCACGATGAGCAAGGTAAGGATGAAACGTGCGGCTGTTTTCATCAGAAACCCTCAAGATCCGGTCAGCAGGACGAGACAGGAAAACAGGCAGAGAAAGAGTCCGAATTTCGCAAGTGGTGCGTGTAGCACGCTGTGATAGAAACTGATGCGAGATAGAAGTCGGTCTAAAACAAGAAACAATGGCAATGACGCCAGGAAGTAGAGAAGAAGTGACGGCACGAGTGCTCCGAAAAGGGCAATTTCCCGACGCATGTTCGGCTCCGTACTGCTCTGTGCCGAGGATCAACGGACGGCTGTTCTCCAAGCCATCCCGCACGTTTATGGCGGCAACCATTCGTCCCGCCTCTAACTGCGCTCGCTCGGGTGAAATTGAGCTATCTCTCAGCTCAGCGATGCATCCGGCGATTGTCGCGTGGGTCACGCATCGCATCGCGCTCAGCCATGCTGCGGCGCGGCTCCGCACAAATCGAGGAGTCCAAGTTCTGGAAGCGATGCCCGCGGGTGTGGATTGCTGGCTCTCGCGCATGCGGATCAACTCTCGCCCGGCGCCGAGGAGCGCAAGACCCGCGTTGAAAACCACCAGGTCGCTCGGCTGATCGGCAGGAACTCGGCCTCGAAGCTGGTCGAACGCTTCGGTCATGTCGGCCTGGAAACCGGCTGGCCCGATCCTCAGGCGCGGGGCCGTTATTCTCGCGAGCGCGCTTCGCACCGCACGAGCATACCGGCGCCGCGCCGCGTCCGGTGTTTCCGGCGCGACAATCGCCCACATAGCCAAGGCGGCCACACAAGCAAAGACCGCAGCAATCGAAGTATTGATGAGTCCGACTGCGTCATACGCCATCCGGTCCTGGAACAAACCGACCGACGCGAACAACAGCCCCGATAGATATCCGATGAGCATGGTGCGCTCATGCGCAATCAGCAAGGCGCAAACGAAGATCACGGGCGCGGTGACGAGTGCGAACATTGCGAAGCCCGAAGCCAAAGGCAACAGAACTTCGACAGCAATAAACGCCGGTATGGCCGAAAGAGCAAAGATCAGCGCCGCTGCGCGGGCGATGGGCGCAGCGTGACCCATCGTGGCAAGTCGCGCGGTTGCCACGGTCCCGAGGATGGCCGCGGTGGATCCTCTCGGCCAGGCTGTGATGATCCAGAACCAACTCACGAGAGCGACACCCAGGACCGCACGCAATCCCGTCCAGGTTGCGCTGACAAGGTCATTGGCTCGAGCCAGGCTCACCCGCTCCTCCGGTCGCAATACCCCGGCCACGAAGTCCTGATAAGCTATCGCGTAAGCGCTCAGAGCGCTCAGAAACTCCTGCAGGTTGCCGCGGAGCGCCACGCGCTCAAGTAGCTCTTCTTCCCCGGGGCACCGGCTCAGGCAGATCTGCTGGATGGATGGTAGACGCCCAATTGCCATGCGCAATTGCTCGGCAAAACTCGCGGCGTGCGTGGGGTCGGCCGCCCAGACCTTGACTGTGGCAACCGCCTGCTCGATCGCATCAGCCGCCCATGCAGCGTTCTGTGGCAGCCCTCCGAGTTGCCGACAAAGCGGCTGCATCGCGCCAGTAGCGTAGATCAGTGCCAGGTTTACACGTCGGAGATGGCCGCGACGTTTGCGCAAATCGGGATCCTCGAAGATCGCCGAGGCGCTGAAATTTTCGATCGCGATCGCCTGGCCAAGGAGCTTCGCGCGCAGTGCTCGCGCATCGGCACCATTGAGGAGCGCCGCAGCGCATGCAGCGAGGTCAACTCGTGCCTGAGCGATGGTCTTTCGCAGTGAAGTGCCGATCAAGTGTGGCAGCACGAGATGGCTGACCGTAGCTGCCACCATGATGCCGAGACTGATCTCGGTGACTCGCGCTGTGGCAATATAGAAAGCGTCTTGTGGATCGAGCGCGCCCGCGATGCCGACAATCGCAACTGTGTAACCCGAGAGAACGAAGCTGTAGGCAGCCATGTTTCGTGCGTATTGGGAGCCGAAGGTGCACAGTCCGACCCAGCACGCGAGAGCACCCAGGAACAAGACGCGCTCCTGTGCGAACAAGGCGACGAATAGCAGCGCGACGACGGCACCGATGACGGTCCCGATGATGCGGTAGAAGCTTTTCGCTAGTACCAGTCCGTCCCTCTGGGGCTGAGAAACGATAAAGACCGTGAGAAGGGCCCACTGGGGCTGGTCAAGGTTGAAGGTGAACGCCACCAGCAAGGCAAGCAGGCCTGAGGCTGTCGTTTTTGCTGCAAACACCCAGGGTACGCCGCGCGCCGCATTAAACCGCATCATTGCCGTCCAGTTTGTCGTGGGGTCATCGCCCAATTATACCGACAGTCGAGGCTGCCGCTTCGGCGAGATTGCGGAGTTTGATGCGGTGTTGCAGGGTTCGGTGCGTCGGAATCACCGTTTCCCTCAGCGCGATTGGCCGAAGCAGCGCAATCTGACGATAATCAAGTCAAGGCCGCGCAAGCAGCGCAACCGGGACCCATGTATCTTTGGATCAGAGTGAGGGGTGGCTATCCTGATCACTTCAAACCACAGCTACGTTAAAGGAGCAGAGCAATGTATCGATTTCGTGGGGGCTTGATCGCCGTGCTGGTGACGCTGGCAGCAGCTCACGCAGCTCCCGCCCAGGAGTCTGGATCGGATGCTACGATCACGTTTTCCGGCGGTAGTGTTGCTGCAGGCGTCGGATATAGCTGGGGCGGTGGCGTTCTGAATTTCACGGGCAAGGAGTATCCCTTCACCGTCGACGGACTGAGCGTCGTCAACGTCGGGGTCAGTCAGATCGATGGATCCGGTGATGTCTATGATCTCCAGAATGTCTCGAATTTCCCTGGTACTTACGTCGCGGCCGGCGCGGGTGCTGCTCTCGCCGGTGGGGGCTTTATGGCTGTGCTGGAGAACGAGCACGGCGTTATCATCCACTTCTACTCCCGTTCGCAAGGCCTGAAGCTCACAGCGGCTGGGCAGGCCGTCGTGGTCAGGCTCAAAGAGTAACCGGACCGCTGTTACGACCGTGATGCCCGTCTGGCATGTCAAAGAGGAAGCGGATGATGCGATCCTCTGCCTGAGTGGCGATTGGCTGGTGCGCAAAACGGGCATGCGCACCATGGCGGACGTGCGGCTCGCGATTGGCTCCGCGGGCCGCTTCTCGCAAGTCCGCTTCGATACAAGACAGCTAGGCGAATGGGATAGCGCGCTGGTGGCGTTCATCCTTGGCCTGCAGAGCGAGGCAGCACAGCTCGATCACCCCTTCGCCCTGGATCTCGCCGGTCTTCCCGAGGCATTGCGGCGCCTGCTTGCTCTTGTGCGTGCCGATCCAGCGGCTCCAAAAGCCGACGCGACGCCGGCGAAAGTTACCTTCGTCGCGCGTGTCGGACTGCGGACGTTGGCCTTAGGCTCGGCGTTTCGCATGGCCGCGGACCTGATCGGACTCATGGTGTTGAGCGTCAAGCCCGCCTTGAGCGGGCGCCTCTATGCCCGTGGCGCCGACATCGCCGTGCTGATGCAAGAGTGCGGCGCTGGCGCCCTGGAAATCGTCGTTGTGGTCAATGGCCTGATCGGAGCCATCCTCGCTTTTGTCGGTGCGGTCGAGCTTCGCCGCTTTGGTGCCGAAATATATGTGGCAGATCTCGTGGGCGTGGCTGTCGTCAGGGAGATGGCGGCAGTCATGACCGCCATAGTGATGGCCGGCCGGACCGGTGGCGCCTATGCCGCCCAGATCGCCACGATGCAAGGGAACGAAGAGCTCGACGCACTGCAGGCGCTCGGCGTGCCATTGCACCAGTATATCGTCTTTCCCAGAGTGGCCGCGTTGGTCGTGATGATGCCCGTTCTGTATTTCTACGGGTGCTTTGTCGGACTTCTGGGCGGCCTGGTGGTCAGCGTCGCGATGCTGAAACTCTCGCCCACCCTGTTTCTTGAGCAGCTTCGACCCGCCGTTGCGGGCACGGAGTTCTGTATCGGACTTACCAAGAGCGTCGTCTTCGGCGCCTACATCGCGCTTGCCGGCTGCCGCATTGGCCTAAGCGCGGGCCGAAGCGCTTCGGACGTCGGCCGTGCGGCGACCGGCGCCGTGGTCGCCGGCATTATCGGGATCATAGCGATGGACGCCGTGTTTGCGGCCTGCACCAATGCCTTCGGCCTGTGATCGATGACACCAAGCGACGCTCCTCGTGTCTGCTGCAACGGCCTAACTCTTGGGTTTGACTCCAAAGTCGTGCTGCGGGATGTGACGTTCTCGGTGCGGCGAGGTTCAATCTTCGCGGTAATGGGCGGCAGCGGCAGCGGCAAGAGCACAATCCTGCGATCGATTATCGGTTTGATGGCACCGATTACCGGCTCAGTGATGGTCGACGGCCAGAATTTATGGGCGGCTGCGCCCGAACGACGCATCGAGATCACCCGCCGCTTCGGGATCCTGTTCCAGAGCGGGGCGCTCTGGAGCTCAATGACCGTCGGGGAGAACGTCGCTCTCCCGATACAAATGTTCACACAACTGCCGGCTCCCGACATTCTTGCACTGGTACGTTTGAAGCTGGCGCTCGTCGGAATGGCATCGGCGGAGCGAAAAATCCCCTCAGAGTTGAGCGGGGGCATGCGCAAGCGCGCCGGTTTAGCTCGTGCCTTGGCGCTCGATCCGGATATCCTGTTCTTCGACGAGCCATCCGCCGGTCTCGACCCAATAACGTCACGCCGCCTCGACGAACTGATTCTGGAACTGCGCGACGGGCTTGGGGCGACTATAATCATGGTCAGCCATGAGTTGCCGAGCCTGTTTGGCATCTGCGACGACGGCGTCTTCCTTGATGCTGACGCAAAGACGGCGATAGCGCATGGCGCGCCGCGAGACCTGCGGGACCGATGCGCGCTCCCCATCGTGCAGGCATTCATGCGGCGCGAATTGTCCTCGAATCCGCAGGGTAGGGAAGGGAAAAATGACGCCGGCTAGACCCACCGCCATTGGTGCCTTTGTCCTAGGCGGGATAGCGATCGTCGTAGGTGCCATCCTGTTCTTCGGAAGCGGCGAGCTCTTCACTCGCACCAATCACGCCGTTGTCTACTTCGAAGGTTCGGTGGGCGGCTTGGCGCCCGGGGCACCCGTGACCTTCCGTGGAGTACGTGTCGGTTCAGTTGCGAGTGTCTCACTCGGTACTCAATCCGGGTGACTTGAAGGCGCGGATTCCAGTGTATCTGCAGCTCGACCCCGACAAGGTAGTCTTGGCCGGAGGCGCTGGGCAACTCCGCAAGCTGCCGCCCCTGCCTCGCCTCATCGAAGCCGGTCTGCGCGCAAAGCTGGTGTCGCAGAGCTTTGTAACGGGACAGATGTCAGTAGAGCTTGATCTCGCTCCCGGAACACCCGCAAGTTTCATTTCACCTCAAGAGACGGGAGTGCCAGAGATTCCGGCAATCCCGTCCGACCTCCAGGAGCTGCGGGATCAGCTTACACGAGCGCCGATTGCGCAAACGATCGCGCAGGCGCAGCGTACCCTAATAGCTATCGAGCATGTGGCGAACCGCCTGGACGCGGAGCTCGGGCCTCTGACTGCCAGTGTACAGAAGACGCTCGACAGCGCCACTCGCACAATGGATATTGCCAGTGGCTCAATCCGACATGTGGAGCAAGGTGCTTCGGATACCCTCCAGGATATTCAGGTGCTCGCACGCGATGGCCACCGGCAGCTCGATGGACGCGGCGCTGAACTGAGCAAGACCCTGCTCTCGTCGCAGCAGGCCATTCACTCGGCGAATGAGCTGCTGGCCTCGGCGAACAGCCTAATTGCAGTCAATAGCTCGACCCGCGACGACCTTCAGGCCACGATCCGGGATCTTGCGGCGACCGCCAGTTCGCTCCGCACTTTTTCACGGACGGTTGAACGCGATCCCAGCGTCCTTCTGCTCGGTCGGCTCGGACGCTGAACGTGAGTCGCCGGGCGAGCAGCGTGTTCGGAGCTATTTCAGCGACGATGCTTCTGGCGCTGTCGGCCTGCAGCTCACCCCGAGCGCCTGATCTCTATGTACTTGGTGACGACCCACCAGATCAGGCACGCATCGTCGAGGTGCTCGACAAGCCGGTGGTGAGGGTCGAGCGGGTGCAACTCCCCGATTATTTGGATAGCTCCGAAATGGTCACTCGCCAGGACGGAGCCAAGATCGAGACGAGCACGACGGGTCAGTGGGCCGATCAACTCTCTATCGTCATCACACGCGAGGTTGCGCAATCATTGGCCGCGCAGGAGCCGCAGGTGGTGGTGAGTACCTCGGCCCCAGTGAAAACACCCTCCTTGTTGCTGACTATCTACATCGACGAGTTCGAGGGGGAGCCGGCTGGCTGCGTTCTCTCGGGCCGTTGGAGCATCGCCGGCAAGGTTGGGAAAGAATTAGATGACCAAGAATTTCTGATCACGACGCCTATGAACGATAGGCGCGATGCAGCCGTGGCTGCGGCGATGACACGGGATTTGGATCAACTGACCATCCGGATCGCGGCTGTGCTGCGAAACCTGGTAGCACTATGACCCGTATGATCCATCACGCGCGAACCGAACGAACGGATATCAGGCGCCGCTAAGGGTGCTGCCAGGGTGTCGCGGGCGCCGATATCGGTCCCGGCGATCGCGATGAACGCGACTGGGTCCAGAACCGTCAGCAGATGATTGGCGAGATGAACCACCCCTTGCTCGCGAAGGAGCGTCAGGGTGCGGCTGACATGAATGGCTGTTAGACCAACTGCCTGGCCAACATGGCTCTGCGTCACCGGCAGATGGAGGACGTCCCCTGGCCTGGCGGGACGGTACGTGTCAACGACTTTGATACAGCCGGGATCGGAGTTTAAGCTCGGATTCTCGGGTTCTCCGAGCGTCGCAGATGGAAGTTGTTGCGGTAGCGAGGAGATTCGCTGTGGATTTGTGGACAACTCAAGTGCGTTGACCACAACTCCACAGGCACCGCAGCCATAAAGAGGAAGGTACCATTGGTTAATCAAAGAAGATTCCTTCCTGCGCGACTGTGACCCCAGCGTCGACACTCCGATTTGGTTTCGCGGGTGGTGGGTTGATCCAAGTTGCGGTTGGTTTGGCGGGTGGTGTTGGGGGCTTGTTGACGAAGCGCTCCGGGTGTTGGCGGCAGGCGCGATTGAGCGTGCGCTGGCGAGCGGCGTAGACGGCATCGACCTGGCCATAATGAACCTGGTTTGGGGTCATCAGGCCGATCCCGACGTGGTGATGGTTCTGATTGTACCAGTCGAAATAAACGCGGAGGAAACCTCGAGCATCCTCAATGCAGCCGAAGCGCCGAGGGAATTGCGGTTGATACTTCAGGTTTTTGAATTGGCTTTCGGAGAACGGGTTGTCATTGGACGTATGCGGCCGGCTGTGCGAGCGGGTGACGCCAAGATCTGCGAGCAGCAGCGCGGTGGTTTTGGCCTTCATCGGGCCGCCTCGATCTGCGTGCAGCGTGAGCTGACCGTGTGGCACTTGATGCTTGGCGATCGCATTGTCCAGCAGTGGCTTGAACAGCGCAGCACTTTCCGCGTCGGCCACACACCAGCCGACCACGCGCCGGCTAAAGATGTCGAGGATGACGTAGAGATAGAAATACGTCCATTTCGCCGGCCCCATCAGCTTGGTTATGTCCCAACACCAGACTTGATTGGGGCCTTCCGCCAGCAATTCGGGTTTCTGATAGGCGGGGTGGCGCAGCTGAGCGCGGCGTTCGCGGACTTCGGCATGCTGCGCGAGGATGCGATACATGGTGCGGATCGAGCAGTGGTAGATGTCCTGATCGAGCAGAGTGGCGTAAACTTCCGCCGGCGCCGGTCGACGAAATCTGGCGCGTGCAACACGTCCAGAACCACCTGTTGTTGCGGGGCGGACAGTGCCCTGGCGGGCCGAGCCCGCGGACGGAGGACCGCCGCTGGTGCGGCAAGATTGGCGCGTCGGCGCTGCACGGTGGCGCGCGAGACCCCCAGCGCGGCACAGGCCAACACCGTCATGCGGCTGCTCGGTGCGAGCGCGACGACAGCCTGCGTCAAGGCTCGCCGTCGCTGGGCGCCAGCGGGATGCCCAGCAGCTCCGCAACTTTTTTTTGGACTTCGATAATGGCTTCGGCGCGTGCCAACCGCCGCGCCAGACGATTATTCTCCCGCTGAACAGCGGCAAGTTCGGCTGCCAGCGGGTTGGGCGCGGCAGTTTTCGGGCCGCGTTTGAGGGGAACCAGCGCGCCGAAGGCTCCGGCGTCACGAAGCCTGCGCCAGTTGCTGAGGGTCGAGGAGTAGATGCTCTCGCGACGCAGGATGGCGCCCACCCCGCCGGTATCGGCGGCGCGATCGGTCTCGGCCAGGATGCGCAGCTTCTCCTGGGCGGTGAAAGTCCGCCGCCGCGGGCGATCGGACAGCTCGGGTGACGCCGCCGATGGCGCCGGTACAACCGTCGGCCTTCGGGACGCGACCGTGACGGCGTCAGAGGTTGCATTAATCGGCTTGGCCAGCATGGGCATGAGCGTGATTATCCTTCGGCGCCCTCAAGTTTAAATTCCCGGGGGCAAGATGTCTCACCTTCATTGGCACGGAGGGGGAGGTCGACGGCGGGCTCTCAAATAGAGCTCAAGGAGAAGGTGTGCGATACGCTCTCGCGCGCTGCGAAGCCCGAGGTTAACTAGGTGGGTGTGTACGCGAGCCTCGCTCGAGGCAGCCTGACGCGACAGCAGAAGAGCGAGCCTCGGGTTGGCAGCTATGACCGCATCAAGCTCTTGCCGCGGGTATCTGCACACGCGCACGACGGAAAGGCATCTGGCGGAATGATAGAGATGAGCGTCGGGATCTGATTGGAAGCCAAGCAACGTACCAGGGAGCACAAAGTCCAGGATCTGACAGGAGCCATCGTCGAGCACAACCGATAGAGCCACCCAACCGTCGATAACAAGGAAGTAGTTCGGGCAGAGATCGCCCTGACGATAGAGATCAGTCCCGGGCGAGGCGAGCCGTGTATGGCTCTTCAACCCGTCCATCCCGTCCAGCTCTCGCTTTATTGGCTGCGCAGTCTGAGAGCTGTCACCTCGGCGGCGTGCTTTCTCCGCGCCGCCTCAGCCTTCAGCAGCCGGTCGAGACGCTTTTTCAGCGCTTCGGTCCACAGCGCTTCGTCGGGCGGCACGCGGAAGCCCGGCTGTTTCCTGAGCCTGGATTGCACTGCGGGCACGGCCCGCGCCTTCAGGTCGTATCCGGGCGGCTGCGCGTAGTAGGCATCCCATAATGCCGTGTTGATCTCTTCGTTAACGCTTCCCTTCGGCCTGTGCTTATCGCGGCGAAGAAGTAACTCGAAAATCTCGCAAGCCGTCAAGGCGCCCGGAGGCAGCCCGACGTCCTCTCGTGCCAAGGCGTAGAAGAACTTGCGGGCATGGCGCTCGCGTTCCTCTGCCCACCGCCTGCGCTGCGCTTCGGGGGCCATGAGAGAAGGCCTGCGAGGCAAGCCGAACTTGTCGCGCTCCGGCAATTCGACCGGGACGACAGCCGGCCGCGGTGGCAGCTTCGCCGTCAACCTACACGTCGCAACTGCACGAGGTTCTCAGGTGCAGCCGCCCCGGCGCAGAACCTCCCCCACTGTTCCATCAGCTTGCGCCGGCGCTCAAGCCACGATCCGCGCTGGTACGCCTGCTCGGCGCGATCGCCGACGACATGCGCCAGCGCCGCCTCGATCACCTCGCGCGCGTAGTCCGTCTGGTCGCTCGCCCACGTTTTGAACGTGGCACGAAATCCGTGCGTCGTGATGTCGGTTCGGCCGATCCGCTTGAGCACCGCCAGCAACGACATGTCGGACAGCGGCCGATCCGGGCGCATGCCAGGGAACACAAGCTCGCCCTGCCGCACAGCAGCGGCCTTGCGGAGCACCGCCAGCGCCGGCTCGGACAACGGCACGACGTGCGGCCGATTGGCCTTCATCCGCAGCCCAGGGACGCGCCAAAGCCCGTTTCCAGGTCGATCTCATCCCAGCAGGCGCCGCGGGTCTCGCCGCTTCTGGCGCCCGTCAGGATGGTGAATTCGAGCGTCCAGGCACCGAAGCTGTCGTGCCCCCGCAGCTCGGTCATGAATGCGGGAAGGTTCTGCCAGTCGAGTGCCGGATGCGGCTTCACCGGCGCGACCTTGCTGCGCGGCGGTAGGATCATCTGCAGGTGATTGTGCCAGCGTGCGACGTTCGGCTCCAGGCACCATCCTTGCGCGATGGCCGAGGCAAGCACCGTCTCGATTCTGCCGCGCACCCGCACGGCGGTTTCCGACTTCTTTGTCCAGATCGGTTTCAGCACGCGCAGCACGTGGTCTGTGGTGATCTCTGCGACCGGCAAGTTGCCCAGCACGCTTGAGGCGTAAGTCTTCAGGGAGGATCGCCATTGCCCCCGGTGCTTGACATTGCGCCACGAGGATTCGTTCGCCGTGATGTACGCCTCGGCCGCCTGATCGAAGATGATCGACCGGGCCTGCACCAGCACTTGCTCGGCTTTCTCCCGGCGCCGCTCGTCTATGGGATCCCGGCCGGTCCCGCCGGCTTCCGGGGGATTTTCCGACCGCTGGCGACGGGTGGCGGCGCTGTCGGATTCGGAGGGAGTGGGATTCGAACCCACGGTACGCTTTCACGTACACACGCTTTCCAAGCGTGCGCCTTAAGCCGCTCGGCCATCCCTCCGGGGGAAAGTCCCTATACCAACAGCACCGCTCAGGCGTCCATCTTCAACGCCGCCAGGAAGGCCGACTGCGGGATTTCCACCTTGCCGAACTGGCGCATCCGCTTCTTCCCCTCCTTCTGCTTCTCCAGCAGCTTCCGCTTGCGCGTCACATCGCCGCCGTAGCATTTCGCGGTCACATCCTTCGACAGCGCGCTGATCGTCTCGCGCGCAATCACCCGCCCTCCGATTGCCGCCTGGATCGCGATCTTGAACAGCTGCCGCGGGATCAGGTCCTTCAGCTTGCCGCAGATTGCCCGTCCGCGCGCCTCGGCGGCCGAGCGATGCGCGATGAACGACAGCGCATCCACCGGGTCGCCGTTCACCAGGATCGAGATGCGCACCAGGTCGGCCTCGGCATATCCGTCCATCTGGTAGTCGAAGCTCGCATAACCGCGCGATACCGATTTCAACCGGTCGTAGAAATCGAACACCACTTCGTTCAGCGGCAGCCGGTACACCACCATCGCCCGGTTGCCGACATAGGTCAGATCCACCTGCCCGCCACGCCGCTCGACACAAAGATGCAGCACGGCGCCCAGATAATCGTCCGGCACCATGATCGTGGCCCGGATCCACGGCTCCTCGATATGATCGATCACGCTGCCATCCGGCATATCGACCGGGTTGTGCAGCTCCTGCATCTGCCTGTTGGTGCGGTACACCCGGTACACCACCGAGGGCGCGGTGGCGATCAGATCCAGGTCGAACTCTCGTGTCAGCCGCTCCTGGATGATCTCCAGATGCAGCAATCCCAGGAACCCGCAGCGGAACCCGAAGCCGAGCGCCGCCGAGGTCTCCGGCTCGTAGTGGAAGCTCGCGTCGTTCAACCGCAGCTTGGCCAGACTGTCGCGCAGCTTCTCGAAATCGTCGGCATCGACCGGATACAGCCCGCACCAGACGACTGGCACGGACGGCTTGAACCCCGGCAGCGGTTCGACGGCCGACTGGCGATCATCGGTGATCGTGTCGCCGACGCGGCAATCGGCCACCGTCTTGATCGAGGCGGTGATGTAGCCGATCTCCCCCGGCCCGAGATCGTCGGTCGGGATCATCTTCGGGCTGAACACTCCGACCTGCTCGACCGTGTGCACCGCGCCGGTGGACATCATGCGGATCTTCTGACCGCGCCGCAGTCGCCCATCCTTCACCCGCACCAGGATCACCACGCCCAGGTATTGGTCGTACCAGCTATCGACCAGCAGCGCCTTCAGTGGCCCCGCCGCATCGCCTTTGGGCGGCGGCAGCCGATGCACCAGCGCCTCCAGCACGCCCTCGATGTTCAGCCCGGTCTTGGCGCTGATCTCGATCGCCTCGGAGGCGTCGAGGCCGATCACGTCCTCGATCTGTTGGCGCACCCGCTCGGGCTCGGCGGCGGGTAGGTCGATCTTGTTGAGCACCGGCACGATCTCGTGCCCGGCTTCGATCGCCTGATAGACGTTGGCGAGCGTCTGCGCCTCCACGCCCTGGCTGGCATCGACCACCAGCAGCGAGCCCTCGCAGGCCGCCAGGCTGCGGCTCACCTCGTAGGCGAAATCGACATGGCCGGGCGTGTCCATCAGGTTGAGTTCGTACACCTGCCCGTTCTTGGCTTGGTAGGTCAGGCGGACGGTCTGCGCCTTGATGGTGATGCCGCGCTCCCGCTCCAGGTCCATGCTGTCAAGGACCTGGTTGGTCATCTCGCGGTCGGGCAGCGCGCCGGTCGCCTGGATCAGCCGGTCGGCCAGGGTGGATTTCCCGTGGTCGATATGCGCGATGATCGCAAAATTGCGGATATGGTCGATCGGGGTTTCGGTCATTGTCAGGGATCAGGGGTGGGGCGGGCCGCCTCCACATAGGGGATCGCGGTGCTGGTTGCCAGCGCGCGCGCCGGGACGCTGCACCGATCATGCGGCGATTCCACAGGGTGCTGGAGGAGAATGCCGATCAACCGGGGTGCATTCCGGAACTCGGCGAGGCGGTTGGGGCGCCGGCTCGGATCTTGTGGGCGTGCTGCCAGGAGTATCTCGGGATGGCCCCAAGCAATATCTGGTGCTGCGGCGCCAGCATTTCGTCCGGCGCGCGTCGCGCGACGCCAACCGGACTGCCGCGACGGTGACGGAGATCGCCAGGCAATTCGGCTTCTGCCAGTTTGGGCGGTTCGCCGGCCCGGGCGCAGTTCGGGGAGTTGCCATCCGCCGCGCTGCGGCGCCCACCCGATTAGAAGCAGGGCCGGCGATACGTTTTTCGCGCATCTGCCGAAAATGCATAGTCCGCGGCCTAGGCTGACGCCAGGGTGGCTCGACATGGCGGCACCCACTCTGCGCGCCTCTGCTTGATGCAGATCAATGCGGTCTTGAGATTGAGACGGTGTTTGTGAAAGCAAGCTCCTCTGGGAAGCGCTCCAGCATGCACTCAGGCAACACATCAACGTTGCCAGGCAATTCCGCAGGTGCTGGAATGTCTCTCAGGATGGCTGTTTACGCTGCCCATCTGTGGAACTCCCGACTAACACGTGACCAAAGGATCACACCATGCCCGAAAGTCCGGCCATCGGACCTGCGAGGACGGCTGAAGGCTCGCGTCTCGCAGAAACTCGCGACCAAGGGACCCCCTGGAAGCTATGGGGTCCATATCTGAGCGAGCGCCAGTGGGGCACTGTGAGGGAGGACTACAGCGAGAACGGTGACGCCTGGAACTACTTCAACCACGATCAGGCCAGGTCTCGCGCCTATCACTGGGGCGAGGACGGCATCGCCGGCATCAGCGATGAAAAGCAGCGGCTGTGCTTCGCCCTGGCGCTGTGGAACGGCCGCGACCCGATCGTCAAGGAGCGCCTGTTCGGCCTGACCAACAGCGAGGGCAATCACGGCGAAGATGTCAAGGAGTACTACTTCTATCTCGACAGTACGCCGACCCACTCATACATGAAGTTGCTCTATAAATATCCGCAGAGGGGATATCCGTACAGCAATCTTGTTGAGACGAACCGGCGGCGCAGTCGTACCGAGATGGAGTACGAACTGCTTGATACGGGCGTTTTCAACGAGGATCGCTATTTCGACGTGTTCGTGGAATATGCCAAACAGACACCCACCGACATCCTCATCCAGATCAGCCTCAGTAACCGGGGCCCTGATGCGGCCCCGGTTCATGTGCTGCCGACGCTCTGGTTCCGCAATATTTGGACTTGGTGGCCCGACGCGCCAAAGCCTTCCTTGCGAGCAGTCACGCCGAAGAACGGTATCTCCGGCATTGCGGCGTCGGATGCCGAACTCGGCGGCTATTTCCTGTACTGCGAGGGGAAGCCGTCGCTGCTCTTCACAGAGAATGAGACCAACAATCAGCGGGTCTTCGGCTCGTCCAATGCTGGTCCCTATGTGAAGGATGGGATCAACGACTTCGTCGTCGTGGGCAGGCAGGAAGCCGTCAACCCGCGGCAGGAGGGGACGAACGCCGCCGCGCATTACCGACGCGACGTGGTGCCGGGCCAGACGGCAATGGTTCGCCTCCGGCTCTCCAAGACCGCGCCCGACGCCATCGGCGATCCCTTCGGTAGCCGCTTCGCACAGATCATGGCGGCGCGTCAGCAGGAGGCCGACGAATTCTACCGCGCCACAACGCCGGCCGGCGTCGGTGAGGACGCCGCCTACGTCATGCGGCAAGCGTTGGCGGGTATGCTCTGGAGCAAGCAGTATTACTTCTTCGACCTGGCCAAGTGGCTCGAGGAGCACGGCGCCGGCCCGACCGGGTTGGGGGGCCGGGCGACACGGAACCGCGAATGGGCGCATATGGTAAATGACGGCGTTGTTTCGATGCCGGATAAATGGGAATACCCGTGGTACGCCGCCTGGGATCTCGCCTTTCACGTTATGGCGCTCTCCACGGTCGACACCGATTTCGCGAAGCATCAGCTCGATCTGATGTTGGAGTCCTTTTACCTGCATCCCACCGGACAGATGCCCGCCTACGAGTGGAACTTCAGCGACGTCAACCCGCCTGTGCATGCCTGGGCCGCGATCTTCCTGTATAGGACTCAGCAGGCGCTCGGCCAAGAACCTGATCTGGACTTCCTCGCACGCGTCTTCACCAAACTGTCAGTGAATTTCACCTGGTGGACGAACCGCAAGGACCGGTTCGGCAAGAATCTCTATGAGGGTGGCTTCCTCGGCCTGGACAACATCGGCGTCTTCGACCGCAGTGCGCCGTTGCCTACCGGAGGATATCTCGAGCAGGCCGACGGGACCGCCTGGATGGCGCTGTTCTGCCAGAACATGCTGGAGATGGGCGTGGAGCTGGCGGCGCGCGATCCGGCCTACGAGGAGATGGCGACGAAGTTCGCCGAACAGTTCCTCTGGATCGGTCGCGCGATGAACGGGGCAGGTCCGGATGGCATGTGGGACGAGGAGGACGGGTTCTACTACGACGTCCTGCGCCTTCCCGACGGTCGTGCAACGCGCCTCAAGGTCCGCTCCATGGTGGGCCTGCTGCCCCTGTGCGCCATCACGGTCATCGAGCCGTCGCAGCGGGATCGCGTTCCGGAGATGGTGCAGACCTTCTTGGAGCGAGTGCGGCGGATGCCGGATCTGCTCGACAGCATTCACCCGACGGGGCCGGGGCACTTCGGTGTGGGCGAGCGTGGCATTATGGGTCTTGTGAACCAGGACCGGCTGCGCAGGATTCTCGCGAATGCTCGACGAGAAAGAGTTCCTCAGCCCTCACGGCATCCGTGCGCTGTCTCGCTATCACGCCGAGCATCCCTTCGTCTTCTCTGTGCACGGTGATGAATATCGTGTGAATTACCTTCCCGCCGAGTCGGACAGCGGAATGTTCGGCGGCAACTCGAACTGGCGTGGTCCTATTTGGATGCCGGTGAACGCGCTGCTGATCCGTGCGCTGCTGCAGTACTATTTGTATTATGGGGACGCGTTCAAAGTCGAATGCCCCACCGGCTCCGGCAACCTGATGAACCTGTTCGAGGTGAGCCGCGACATCGCCAATCGACTGATCAGCATCTTCCTCCGCGACGAAACTGGGCGGCGGCCAGTGTTCGGCGGAGCCGAAAGGTTCCAGACGGACCCCCACTGGCGGGATTGCCTGCAGTTTTACGAGTATTTCCACGGCGACAACGGCGCGGGCATCGGTGCCAGCCACCAGACCGGGTGGACCGGGATCGTGGCGAAACTGATCGAAATCTACGGGCGGGTTGATGCGCGCGCCCTGTTGGAAGGTGGGAAAGCCGAGGCCTTTGGCCCTGCGAAGGAAGTGAGGTCCGCGGCCGCGGGGTCGGTCCGCGAGTCAGCGCCAGTGACGGCAGCGCGTCCATGACTACCGCGCCGCGCTATCCGTCGCTTTTCCAGATCAACACACGTGTCTGGCTGCGACGCCTGTCTCGAGAGAGCGGCAAACGGGTCACCCTGGCCGATATCGACGACGCCACGATCGACGGTTTCGCGCAACAGGGCTTCGACTGGATCTGGTTGTTGAGCGTCTGGCAGACCGGTCCTGCTGGCCGGGCGGTCTCGCGGAGCAAGCCGGAGTGGCGCGCCGAGTTCAACGCCGGACTATCCGACCTGATCGAAGACGATATTTGCGGCTCAGGCTTTGCGATCACCGGCTATACGGTCAGCAAAGAGCTTGGGGGAGAGGCGGCGCTGGCGCAGTTTCGTGAAAAACTGGCGCGACGCGGTATCAGGTTGATGCTGGATTACGTGCCGAACCATACGGCCCCCGATCATCCATGGGTGAAGACCCAGCCGGACTACTACATGCAAGGCAGTGAGGAACTGCTTGGTGGCGCACCGCAGAACTACATGCGGGTCGAGACCGTTCGGGGGCCGCGAATCCTGGCATATGGCCGCGACCCCAATTATCCTGGTTGGCCCGATACGCTGCAGCTCAACTACGCCAATATCGCGCTGCAGAAAGCGCGAATTGATGAGTTGATCGCCGTGGCCGGCAAATGCGACGGTGTTCGCTGCGACATGGCGATGCTGGTATTGCCCGAGGTTTTCCAGCGCACCTGGGGCATCACCCCCGAGCCGTTCTGGCCAAAGGCGATGGCGGCGGTGCGCGAGGCACATCCAGCCTTCATTTTCATGGCAGAGGTCTATTGGGACCTGGAATGGACGCTCCAGCAGCAAGGCTTCGACTATTGCTACGATAAGAGACTGTACGACCGGCTGCAATCCGGCAACGTCCGATCCATCCGCGAACACCTGCACGCCGGTCTCGACTATCAGGACAAGCTCGCCCGTTTCCTGGAGAACCATGACGAACCTCGCGCGGCGTCCATATTCCAATGGCCGCAGTATAGGGCAGCGGCAGCGATTACTTTCCTGTCGCCGGGCCTGCGCTTCTTCCACCAGGGTCAGTTCGAGGGTGCACGGGTGCGAGTGCCAGTGCATCTTGGTCGCGGTCGCGTCGAACCCATCAACCCGGAGATCGCCGCGTTTTATGCCAAGCTGCTGCCGGTGCTGAAAGACACAGACGCCTTTCGGAACGGCGATTGGTCTCATATTGAGCCATTGCCGGCCTGGCCGGGTAACTGGAGCTCAGAGGGCTTCGTTGCTTATGCCTGGACCGGTAAGGACGGAAGACGCTACGTTGTGGTAGTAAATTACGCCGGAAATCAGGGGCAGTGTCATCTGCTCCTGCCATTCCCTGAACTCCGAGAGAGGCAGGTGCTTCTCACCGACCTGATGGGGAGCGAGACTTACAAGCGTGACGGCAGCGATTTGGTCGTGCACGGTCTCTACATCGACCACACCCCTTGGCAGATCAACGTATTCGACCTCCAGACTATCTAGAGCAGCATCCGATCGGTCCAGCTTCAGTCAGAGCGCCTCCCGCGGGTTGCACACTTCGACCACATTCCCGGCCGCGGGGCAGAGAGAACTCAGACCCGATCGGCAGTCAGGGAGTAGACGCAGGCCAGACCGTTGATGACCGCCGTCATGTGGGTGCCGGTCACCTTACCGTTCATTGTGGTTTGCTGTTCGCTTACGGCCGCAAATGACCCATCGGGCGCTATGGAAGCGGAATAGACCGATGTTGGCACATCGGGCGAAAGATTTGGATGCGGCGGTGCATAGCTGAAAGCATTGTTCGTCACCTGCAGCGTCACATGGCTATCCGTTTCGCACCAGCTTCGTTGCATAGCTGACGCCGCTGACGTCGCGGTGACCTGAATCGAACCCTGGTACAACCCGTCAAACGAGATACCTGGCGTCGCCGGAACGGCATTGGCCAATGTCGTGGGCGTGCCTGCCGCGCAACCGCCGATTGCGATCGCGCAGCCAAGCGCAAGCAGCCTAGTGAGCCAGTCTCTTGTACTCATGTCTTCCCATCGCTCCGAGGGGGCCACCCTGCATTTCCCAGATAGCCGACGGTTCGCCAGACGAAGAGCGAAGCGTAGTCTTCTCCGATCCTTGCAGCAACGGTCTCGTCGATCAGACGGCGGACGAGATGAAGCCCGACCACGGTCAACTGGACACGAGCGACAATTCGACGCGCCGATTTTTCCCTCGCCCCTGCGCTGTGGCATTTGAGGCGACTGGATCCGCTTCGCCGAAGCCCTTCGCCTCGACGAGCTCCGGCTTCACGCCCTGTGAGATCAGAAACTGCATCACGGCATCGGCACGCTTTTGCGACAGGTCTTGGTTCGACGTTACGCCCTGCCGCTGAAGCTCCGGACCGACCGGAGTGTTGTCGGTGTAGCCACTCACCAGGAGCTTGTTCTGCTGCGTAGGTGCCAGCTTCGATGCAAACCCGGCGATAATCTGCTGCCCCCGGGCGCTCATCTGCCAGCTTCCGGGCGCAAACAGCAGGTCGCTGTTGACAGTGTAATTAATGGCACCCTGCAATCGGCTGATCTGCTCCTTGTTGGCGGTAATCTCCTGCTGCTGTGATGCAACCTGTTGTTGAAGCTGCTGGTTCTGGGCCTGGAGAGCGTCATAGTCGCTTTTCCAGACCACACATCCCGTCAGGACCGTCGTTGACAACATCGACACGACGATGAGGCTACTTCTGGCTGGATTGGTCATAGGTTTCTTTCCCCATTGTGTTTGTCGGACCTAGAACGTGCTTACCTACCCGCCGACTTCACAGGCTGAACGGCGGTGCCAGAACGAACCCTATGGGGTCGCGTGAGCGCAATGCTATGCATATTTGGCAAAAGGGCGATTTGCTGGTGCGCCACGAAGCCTTCGCGGCATGTCAAAGTGGCAGCTCGTAGGTGGCCAAGCCCTCGCGCGCGCCGTAATTCGGGTGCTCGTGGTCAGCCCCCGGATTCACATCCGACGGAACGAGGCGTTGCCTCAATCCTGCCGTCCGTCGGACTGATGATCAGGCTTTCCCGATCAGACCTGTCTCTGATAAGGCTTGCTCCAATTGACGAAGGTTTGCCATCGACCGCCCAGGGGGGGGCCGCAATCCGTGCTCGACAGCGACATGCCCGACGATCCCCAGCTTGTCGCCGGCCGCACCTGTGGCTCGTGCAACGTCTGTTGTGTTGAGCTGACGATCGACGATGCCGAGCTGCAAAAGGTCCAGGGCTATCGCTGCCCCCACACCCAACGCGATCACAGTTGCGGCATTTATGGGACGCGGCCGCACACCTGCCGCGCCTTCTATTGCGGGTGGCGGCGCCTGAAATGGATCCGCGAGCCGCTCAAGCCTGACCGGTCGGGCGTGCTGGTCCGGCTGCACGGCGAAATTTCGAAGACAGACGGGACGAAGCGTCTCGGCGTCGAGTTCACCTTGCTCAATGCCGCTGCCCTGAAGGCCGAGGGGTTGGCCGAGTCGATCGCCGCGGCCGTGGCGGCCGAAGTGCCGGTCTTTCTCAGTATTCCCGGCCCTCCCGGCTACACGTACGCCCAGGTACGGATCAACGAGGTCCTGCACGATGCCGTCTACGCCAAGGACAAGGCCGCCGTGCTGAGCATCCTCCGGAAGGTGCGCACAATGGGTCGATCCGGGGAGCGCCGGCGCATTGTCCTCTCTGGCCGTCCTCAGGCGGTGCCAGCCAACCCCCGATGACACGCGACAGACGCTGCCACGCGTCGTCTTGGCCATTTTCCGTTTTTGAATAGCTTTGGCCTGAATGAGACTCGATCCTGCACGTGGTTGGTCTCAACGGGCCAAATCGCTCACGTTTGGACAGGGAAGGACAAACTCATGCGCGCTCGAATGCTGTGTGCCACCGTGCTTTCGGCTGCCGTCGCACTGATAACGGGGCTGCCGTCTGTGCCCCCGGCCGCAGCGGCCGGGATCACGGAGGCCGACCTTCCCAACCTGGTCGCCACCCTGCTGCCCAGCGTCGTCAACATTACCACGACACGCTACGAGGCCATTCAGATCCCGCCCGGCCAGTCAGTCATGGCGCAGGTCGCAAAACCCGACAAAAGCATCTGGTATGGCACCGGGTTCATCATCACCACTGACGGGTACGTCGTCACCAACAAGCATGTCGTGCATAACGGAGCCAGCTTCACGGTCACCCTTAGTGACGGCGTTCAGCTTCCCGCCGACCTGATCGCCGAGTCTTGTTGCGCCGACATCGGGGTGATCAAGATACGAGGCGACAGGCCGTTCCACCCGGTCAAGCTGGGCGACAGTGATACGTTGAGCCAGGGCGATTTCGTGATAGCGATCGGCAATCCGCTCGGCTTCCAAAGCACTGTGACCACCGGCATCATCAGCGCCCTCGATCGCGATTTTCACTTCACCGATTTCGACGATTACATCCAGACCGATGCTGCAATCAACGAGGGCAACTCTGGTGGCCCGATGTTCAACGCCAAGGGTGAGGTGGTCGGCGTCAACTCCGCACTATACACAACCACCACCAGTACAGGCAATATTGGTATTGGGCTGTGTCGGTAGCACACGATATATCCGGTTTAGGTAGCACACGATCTGTCCGGTGATGATGGGCTCCTTTGGAGGAGCCCTGAATGCGCCGGTCGGAAGCCCTTCAGGGTGTGCGAGTGATCAAGTTCCGGAGCGTGCTGGACGGGTATAAATTGAGCGAACTCAACCAGTGCGAAGCGGCGGAGCTGCTTGGGATCAGCGAGCGGACATTCCGTCGTTGGCAACAGCGCTACGAAGAAGCCGGGCCGGTCTGCTGGACCGGCGGCTTGGCCGGGCGTCCGGGAAGCGGGTTCCGGTCGATCGGGAGGAGGAGGTCGAGCGGCTGTATCGTACGCGTTACAGCGGGTTCACGGCGAAGCACTTTCACGAGCACCTGGTGCGCCGCCACGGTTTCCGCTGGGGCTACACGTGGACGAAGGCGTACCTGCAATCGAAGGGGCTTCTGGAGCGCGCCCCGCGGCGCGGCGCACACCGGCGCAAGCGGCCGCGACGGCCGTTGCCTGGGATGATGCTTCATCAGGACGGGTCGCGCCATGAATGGCTGGCGCTGGACCTGATCGTGACGATGGACGACGCGACGAACGTGATCTACTCGGCGTTTTTGGTAGCGGAGGAAGGCACGGAATTGACGTTCCAGGCTCTGCTGGAGGTGTTTGGCGCGCATGGCCTGGCACTGAGCCTGTATACGGATCGGGGCAGCCACTACTTCGTGACGCCCGAGGCTGGCGGCCCGGTTGACCGGAAGCGGCTGACGCAGGTTGGGCGGGCGCTGGCGCATTTGGGCGTGGAGCACATTGCGGCCTACTCACCGCAGGCCCGTGGTCGTTCGGAGCGGCTGTTTCAGACGTTACAGGACCGCCTGATCAAGGAGCTGGCGCTGGCTGGGATCACGACGGTTGCGGAGGCCAACCGGTTCATTCGGGATTGCTACCTGCCGGCGCATCACGCCCAGTTTGCGGTGAAGGCGGAGCAGGAGGGATCGGCTTTCGTCGCAGTTGCCGGCGTCGATCTGCGGGAAATTCTGTGTATCCAGGAGGAGCGCCAGGTGGACCGCGACAACACGGTTTCGTGGCGGCGGATGAAGCTGCAAATTCCACCCTCGCCGCTGCGTGCTCATTTCGTGAAGGCACGGGTGAAGGTGCGGCAATATCACGACGGGAGCCACGCGGTGTTCCACGGCCCACGCTGCCTGGGACGCTATGACGCGCAGGGGGCGCTGCAGATGGCGGCATTGGACACGGCGGCATGATCTCGCTTGGGTCCGGCTCGCCTGTGGATTTGTGGACAACGGAAGAGCGTTGCCCACAACTCCACAGGCGCATCAGCAAAAGAAGGAAATTGATTCATGGTTTGAAGAAGACAGTGGGGGCGTACCGTGCCCCGTCGCCAGCCGTTCTGTCCCTGCTCTTGCGAACAGACCGGAAACAAGCGGACAACTGATGTGCTACATAAACCGGACAACATAATTAGCTATCGACATATTGGTATTGGGCTGGCCATCCCGATCAACGACGCGAAGTTCATCGTGACGCATATGCGGGAGTACCAGTCGGGCAAGATGGAGCCCAGCTATCTGGGTGCGCAGGTTCAGGCGCTAACGCCCGATCTGGCCAACGCCTATGGGCTTCCGGGGCCGTGGGGGTCGATCGTCGTGGATGTGACGGATGGCAGTCCGGCCGCACACGCGGGCCTTCGTCCCGGCGACATCATCACCTCGTTCGGAACCAAGTTCGCGGCAGACAGCCGTGCCCTGATGCGTGACATAGGCGAGACCATTCCGGGAACGACGGTGAATTTGGTCGTGGTGCGCGGCGGGACGGAGCAGACAGTGCCCGTCACCCTGATCGGACAGCCTGCTGGCCAATCGTACAGCACATTCCTGGGCCAGCCCGGTGTACCGAAACCGGAACTCCCGCCGGAGGCAACGACGAACTTTGGTCTGGAAATGGCGGCGGTCACCCCAGAGCTTCGCGCTAAATACAAACTCAGTGAGCAGCAACAGGGTGTGGTGATCACCGGTGTTGCGATTGGCAGCACCGCCGCAAATGCCAAGATCGATGCGGGTTCGGTGATCATGCGGGTGCGCAACACGGCGGTGGCTTCGCCCGATGATGTGCAGAAAGTTGTGGATGATGAACGAGCGCAGAAGCATCCATTCGTCCCGATGCTCATTTCGGAACCGTCGGGACGCCGCTGGGTGTCGCTACAGCTCGACTGAGCGGCCGGTACCGGCCGAAATCGACGGCTCTTGCCGCATGAGATGCCTTTCGACGGCATGAGCCGGCTGGGAAGCCATCGGGCGGAGCAGAAATGCCGGGGGATACCACATCTGGCTTCGTCGAACCGGAGCATTTCGAGGCCGCCCTGCGCGCCGATGGTTGCCTGAGACTGCTGATCACCGGCCGCGGTCCGTTCCGCGCACGTCTCACCCAGGTTACGCTGCACCAAATACGGCTTTCGTCGGCCGAGGAACAGGCGTCGCGAGTCGCCTTGATTGCCGTACCGCCCGACGTGGTGCAGGTCGTGCTGCCCCCGCTCGACCGGGCTGCCCTGACCTGGGCCGGCATCCCGATGCAGCCGGGCGATCTGCTGACGATCGGGCCCGGGCAGCGCATGCACGCTCGCACAGATGGCCCTTGCCGTTGGGGCGCTTTGCGGCTCCCGGTAGTGGTTCTGGCTGAATACTGCCATGCCATGACGGCCGCCGCGCTCTGTACGGCGCCGGTCCTACGATGCTGGCGACCGCGGCGCACGTCCGAGCGACGTTTGCGTAGCCTGTACGAGATAGCAATCCGTACCGCTGGCGCTCATCCGGGTCGGCTGACCGATGCCCGGGCGGCGCACGGGTTGGAGCAGCAGATTATCGAGGCCCTGATCGACTGTCTGCAGGCAGGGCAGCCCAATGTCGAGCACCTGGCAGCCCGCCGCCAGCGCGACATCGTGCTCCGCTTCGAGGAGGTGCTGCAGGCGGAGCATCGCGTCGGCCTTCGGGTGGCAGACGTTTGCGCGGCAATCGGTGTTTCGCAGAGAAGGTTGCGCGCATGCTGCCAAATGCAATTAGGAATGAGTCCACGTCGCTACATGCACTTCCAGCGGTTGCAACTGGTGCGTCGTGCGTTGAGAATCGGACCCGCTGACGGGTCCAAAGTCTCAGGTACCGCGCGACGTTACGGGTTTCATCACCCGGGGCGGTTCGCCGCCAGTTACCGGGCGTTGTATGGCGAGTTGCCGCACGCTACCCTGCGCCGAGGCACGCGGCATTGCATGCTCCGTCTCGCGCTTCGCAAGCATGCGCGACGTTTCGATGACAATTGACTTGGGTGAATGGGAGCAACACGCGCTGTGTCATAATGAAGAGCGTTTTTAGCTTGGCGGCGCGGGGCACGTGCCTCACCGCGTAGGCACCCAAGTTGGGAGCCGCGCCGGTGAGCTAAAAACGTATTGGACTAACCCGCCCGCACCCCAGCCGCGGCGATCTCCGAGCGATGCGCACCGAGATGGTGCCGTGCAGCTTGTCCGTGGCGCGCATGTCGCGAAAACCTGGCAGCGCTGCTCGGTCGGCCAGTGCAGCGTGAGGTGGAGGCGGGGGACAACTGACGCGGGTATGGCATGGATTTTGAGTATATGGGCATTGAATGTTTTGGAATGGAAGGAATATCAAGGAGTTGCGCGCAATGTTGCGATTGGACTGCGACTTGCGGTTGAGTGGGGGCACGGGGACATGACGGCGTGACCCGTGCAGGCTCTCGCCCGGGTCGCACGTCGATCCGCACCCTGCCGGGTTCTCTTGAAGCCGCCCCCTTCACGCCGCCAGCAAGTGTCACCGTCACTCCCTTGCACTGATCGGCGCGATACGTCGTGCGCCAATCATCCGAGACTGTAGGATGCGATTGGCGCCCAATCCAGCTCCTTCCGCGGTGGCGGATTTGCTTTGTCGCCGTGCAGCGCTTTCTATCGAGAGGATGTCACTGCTGGAGGCACACGGCTCCCGCGTAGCGGGTTAGTCCAATGTATTTTTGTAAATTATGGGAGTTGTTCAGTGCCGTCGAGCGCTGTGAGAATCTTCTCCGACCCGGACGACTACGCTGCGGCGATCAGAGCCGCGACGGTCGTGCTGACCGTTACCCGACGCGAGCGGTTCAGTGCGACCCTTACCCGGATCGACCTCCATCGTCTTTGGATGCAGCGATTCTCCGAAGAGGCTCCTCGGGTCGCACACGAAGCGAATACGGCCGGGCGCGCGATCATCATGTTCCGCACCGAGCCCGGCCCTAGTCTGCGGTGGCGCGGCGTGGAGGTGCAACCGACCGTCATCACCAGGCACCGGGAAGAGGAGGATTGCTTTCAGCGTTCATCGGGCGCGGCTCGCTTGGCCGCCATGTCGCTGCCGGTAGAGGACATGGTGAAGATCGGCACGACAGTGGCGGGATGCGACCTGACGCCGCCGTGTGATACGCTCATGATCACCCCCCCGCCCGCCGCTATGGCACGGCTCCAGCAGCTTCACGAAGCTGCCGGCAATCTCGCGAAAACCGCCCCTGAGGTGCTTGCCAATCCGGAGGCGGCGCGCGGGCTGGAGCAATGCCTCATCGAGGCCATGGTCGGCTGCCTCGGCGCGGGAGAGATTCGCGAGGATCGGGTCGCCCTTCGCCAGCATGGCTCGATCATGCGCCGCTTTCATCGGGTGCTGGAGGAGAACGAGGAAGAACCCCTGTATATTCCGGAAATCTGCACGGCGATCGGCGTGTCCGACCGAACCTTGCGGACGTGCTGCCACGAGCATCTCGGGACGAGCCCCAAGCGGTTTCTGGTCCTGCGGCGCCTGAACCTCGCTCGGCGAGCCCTGCTCGACGCGAAGCCGACCGCATCAACGGTGACGGAGATCGCCATGCAGTTCGGTTTCTGGCAGTTCGGGCGCTTCGCTGCTGAATATCGATCCTTGTTCGGGGAACTGCCCTCTGCAGCGCTTCAGCGCGCGACTGAATAACTTCGGGGCGGCGGCACTTTTTCAGCGAGCTTTCCGAAATTGCATAGCCCGCGACCCCGTCAGCCGTGAGGATGACGTCTGGCAACCGATGGTGCGCCACGCACCATCGTCGGGACTAACGATGCGACCTTTGCGGCGCTGACGGATGCATGCGGTGAGGAGAAAACGCCCAGACGTCCTGCCGACACGACTGAAAACGAGAGACAACACGTGAAGCTGCGAATTCTCGAACGGAGGACAGTATGAACACTTTTGCGCTTCAATGGTTCACGCAGATGCAAGCGGGCCAGTTCGACCGCACGCAACTGACCGCCGAGTATAACGCCCAGTTGACGGATGACGCGGTCCAGGCGATGTCTCGCCACCTCAACGAATACGGGGCGTTGCCGAAGAGCGCCGAAATATTGCAAAGCCGCACGGTAGGAGACCAGACATTCCACCTGGTGAAGGTCCTTTTCCCGCGCGGCGATGCGGCGAGCCTTCTCGTCGGCTCCAATACGGAGGGCAAGATCACCGGTATCATTATCACGAGCATGGCAGGCGACTGACTGCCGGGCATTCCGCGACCCGAGGAGGAAGCCCACATGATGCTTCAAGTCCGAACGGAACTGAGGCTCGATGCTCCGACCCGAGAAGAGCCGTTTCATCCCGACAATGTATGGATCCCGGGCGGCACCTTCCGGATGGGATCGGATCGGCACTACCCGGAAGAGGCGCCCGCTCATCGCGTGACGGTTGCCTCGTGCTGGATCGACCGCACGCCGGTCACCAACCGCCAGTTCCGCAGGTTCGTGGAGGCGACGGGCTATGTCACCGTCGCCGAGGCCGCGCCGGACCCCAAGGATTATCCCGGCGCGTTGCCGCACATGTTGAAGCCCGGCTCGCTCGTCTTCACTCCGCCGCCGCATCCCGTTGACCTGAGGGATTGGCGACAATGGTGGAAGTTCGAGTTCGGCGCGAACTGGCCCCGGCCGTACGGCCGGGGCCGATCGAACCACGGCCTCGACGACCATCCGGTGGTGCATGTCGCATTGCAGGACGCCGAGGCCTACGCCGCCTGGGCGGGCAAGGCGCTGCCGACGGAGGCCGAGTGGGAGTACGCCGCGCGCGGCGGACTCGACGGCGCTGAGTTCGCTTGGGGCGACGAGCTGACGCCGGGCGGCCGCCACATGGCGAACACCTGGCAGGGCCGATTTCCGCACGAGAACCTCGCCGCCGACGGCTACAGGCGCACCTCGCCGGTCGAGACGTTTCCGCCGAACGGCTACGGCCTCTTCGACATGATCGGCAACGTGTGGGAGTGGACCGCGGACTGGTAACCGCTCGCCACACCGCGGATGCCGTGAAGGCGTGCTGCATTCCGGAAAATCCGCGTGGCGGCCCCGAGGCCGACAGCTACAACTCGTGCGAGCCGCGGGTGCGGATTCCCCGCAAGGTCGTCAAGGGCGGCTCGCATCTCTGCGCGCCGAACTACTGCCGCCGTTATCGCCCGGCCGCGCGCCACGCGCAGCCGGTCGATTCGGGAATGAGCCACGTTGGCTTCCGATGCATCGTCAGAAGTTAGTCAGAAGGAGGACAGCACCATGAGCAACAAAGGTTCCGGCAATGATATGGGCCGCCGCGACATGTTTCTGCGGGGCACGGCCTTTGCCGCGGCCGCGGGCATGGCGGCCGCGAGCGCGCCGATCCGGTCCGCCCAGGCGCAGAACGCTGCGCCGGCCTCGGGGCGGCGACCCAACATCGTCATGCTAATGACCGACGACACCGGTTGGAACGATTTCGGCTGCTACTCGGGAGGCGGTGCGGCCCTCGGCCATCCGACGCCCAACGTCGACCGGATGGCCAAGGAGGGGGGCGTCTTTACGAGCTGGTACGGCCAGGCAAGCTGCACGGCGGGCCGCGCCTCGTTCATAACCGGGCGCATTCCGATCCGCTCGGCGCTCTCGATCGTGGTCGCCCCGGGCGACGAGAACTTCCTCCGCAAGGAGACGCCGACGATCGCCGAGTTCTTCAAGAAGAACGGCTACACGACGTACTTCTCGGGCAAGTGGCATTTGGGCGACAAACCCGTGTCCTATCCGATCGAGCATGGCTTCGACGAGATGAAGAATTTTGCCGCCTATTATGCCGGGGTCTATACCTACAGCGACACGAGCAAGTGGTTCCATCCTTGGTTCCCGTCGTATAATCCAGAATTTGCCAAGTACTACAGCGAAAACGTGAACCTTGCCGAGTGGGAGGGCGTGGCCGGCCAGCCGGCCAAGAGTCTCGGGCCGATCACCTACGACAGATTTGCCACCTTCGACCAACGCCAAGCCGACAACGCGGTCGACTATATCCAGCGGCACGCGGTCGGAGATCAGCCGTTCTTCATGGACGTGAATTTCCTCAAGATGCACAACCCGACCAATGCGGCGCCTGACTTCGCCGGCCGGTCGCATCTTGGAGACTATTCGGACTCGCTGATGGAGCTTGACGCCGACATTGGGAAGATCATGGACGCCATCCGGACGTTCGCGCCCAATACGATCGTGATCATGACGGCCGACAACGGCGCTTGGCTGGATGCCTATCCTGACGCGGGAACCACGCCGTTCCGTGGTGAGAAGGGAAGCCCGTTCGAAGGCGGTTGGCGCGTGCCGGCCGTCATGTGGTGGCCGGGTCACATCCCGCCGGGCGTGCAGTACGGCGAGATGATGTCGCACATCGACTGCTGGGCGACGTTGGCCGCGATGGTCGGGCTCACGCCACCGCCGCACGAATGGGTGGGCAATGACGGCCAGCCGATCTACTTCGACAGCATCGACAACAGCGCCTACATCCTGGGCAAGGCACAGCATTCGGCACGCAACTCGTGGGTCTATATAGACGGAGAGACTTTCAATGGTGCGCGCGCCGATATCGGTGGCGATCCCAGCGAGCCGTGGGTGCATATCGCGTGGAAGTATCTCTACACCGCCAAGGACTCCTGGCTGGGCGCGACCGCAAATCTGGGCGCGATCGGCGCGACATACAACCTTACCATGGACCCGTACGAGAAATACGACATGACCTTCAACGGAGCCGCACCGGATCGTGTGCTGTCGTCGTCGCCAGGGAAGTATGCAGGCCAGGACAATGGCTGGGTGCTGGCGTTGATCGAGCCGGTGATTATTGACTTCGACAAGTCGGTCATGAGATTCCCGAACATCAAGCGCGTCCCGGGCGGCGCCTCGACCGACCTAATTCCGGACCTGCAGCACCCGGATAACCCGGTGCCACTCCTGAGGGACATGAACAACCCGCACGGGACGGTCGGCAGCGGCGGCTGATCGCGGCGCCGGGTACATAACGAGAGGGGGCGGCTTCGGCCGCCCCCCCATGCTTCTCGACTTTGATACGGGGGGGTGATCGAGACCACGAGCCTGGCGGGAGACTGAACGGAGACGGCCGAATTCGGCTCAGTCTGGCAGCCGTGCATACGTGTCGCCGCGATCACCTCGCCTAGCAATCAGGAGGCGTGTCATGAAACCCAGCGTTCCCAGCGCAAAGTTGGCTCGCCGCACACTGATCTCCGCCTTGCCTGCACTCGGAGTTGCGATGGGGGCATTCGTCCCGGTCGCTGCGACCGCACAGACCCCGTCCGGCCCTCTGGCTTCGTGGAATGACGGGCCGGCAAAACAAGCGATCCTCGATTTCATTCGCGCCACAACCGACAAAGCAAGCCCGAACTACGTAGCGCCCGAGGATCGCATCTCGACCTTCGATCAGGACGGTACGCTGTGGGTGGAGCATCCGGTGTACACACAGGCCATGTTCGCGCTTGATCGCGTGCATGAGATGGCGCCGCAGCACCCGGAGTGGAAATCGCACGAGCCGTTCAAGGCGGTGCTTGCCAATGATCTACCCGCCCTGGCGCATTTCTCCGAGCAGGATTGGGCGGAGATTATCTTCACGACCCACGCCGGCATGAGTCAGGTGGCCTTTCTGGAGATCGCCGGGCAGTGGATGGCGACGGCGAAGCATCCGAGATTCAAGCGGCTCTACACCGAGCTAGTCTATCAGCCGACGCTCGAGGTGCTGGAGTATCTGCGTGCCAACCAGTTCGAGACGTTCATCGTTACAGGTGGCGGCCAAGACTTCGTGCGTGCCTATTCCCAGCGGGTCTATGACATCCCGACACAGAAGATCATCGGATCCAGCATTGCCACGAAATGCCAGTTCAAGAACGGCAATCGGGAGTTGATGCGGCTGCCCTAGCTGTTCTTCAATGACAATTACGACGGCAAGGCGATCGGTATCGACCTGTTCATCGGCAAGCGCCCCTACGCCGCCTTTGGCAATTCCACTGGCGATCAAGAAATGCTGGAATGGACCGGCGCGGGAGGTGGTGCCCGGCTGAAGATGCTGGTCCACCACGACGATCCAGTCGCGAGTACGCATACGGGCCTGCCGGCGGACTGCCGGACACCAAGGTCGGCACGTTTTCCGATGCACTCATGGACGAAGCAAAATCCCGGGCCTGGACGGTGATCAGCATGAAAAACGACTGGAAGCGGGTGTTTGCATTTGAATAGAGGCCTCGTACAAGTGCAGTCTCGTTCGGCGGAGTTCTGGTTTTTCCTCTCCGTCAAGATTGCATAGCGCGCGATCACGCAGACCGCCAGGATTGGGTGCCGGAGCGGATGGTGCGTTAGCCGATCGCCGGCGCCCGCGCTGGTTGATCAACCCGAGCCGGCCAGCCCCATCACCGTGCCGGCCGCTCCGCCGAGGATCACGATCGCCAACGGCGGTACGCGCCAGACTGCCAGCAAGACGAAGCAGGTCAGCGCCAGCGCGAAATCTGCCGGACGATGCACCGAACTGGTCCATACCGGCGTGTAGAGCGCCGCGGCGAGCACGCCGACGACAGCCGCATTCACGCCGCGCATGGCGGCCTGCGCGCGCGCCCGCGATCGCAGCGCGTCCCAGAATGGGAGCGTCCCGAGCAGCAGCAACAGACCGGGCAGAAAGATCGCCGCCAGTGCGAGCGCCGCCCCTGGCACTCCGCCCGGCCCGACCGTCATCACCGCGCCGAGATAGGCAGCGAAGGTGAACAGCGGCCCGGGCACCGCCTGTGCCGCACCGTAGCCGGCCAGGAACGCAGCGTCGGATACCCAGCCCGGCCTTACCACCGCATCCCGCAACAGCGGCAACACGACGTGCCCGCCGCCAAATACCAATGCGCCGGACCGATAGAACGCGTCGAACACGGCGATCGGCAGGCGCCCTCCTTGCAGCAATGGCGGCAGCAGGAGCAGCACGAAAAACGCTGTCAGGAAGGCTGCACCAGCGCGGCGCGAGATCGGCATCGCCAGCCTGTCCGGCACCGCCGCGTCCGCTGGAGAACGGCAGAACCACAATCCGGCCAGTCCGCCGAGCGCAAGCGCTCCCATCTGGCCGAACGAGCCCGGTGTCGATAGCACCAGCACGGCTGCGACCGTTGCGATCGAAGCGCGCTCGCGATCCGGGGCGAGCGAGCGCGCCATTCCCCATACTGCCTGCGCGACAACCGCCACCGCGACCAATCTCAGCCCGTGCAGCAGACCCGCGCCGGCGGCCGAGCCGGCGATGCTGCCCGCGCCCCAGGCAAACAGCACCATCAGCAACGCGGAGGGCAGCGTGAATCCGGTCCAGGCCGCCAGGCCGCCGAGATATCCCGCGCGCAATAGCCCGATCGCAAAGCCGGTCTGGCTGGAGGCAGGACCTGGCAGGAACTGGGCCAGCCCGACCAGGTCGGCAAAAGCGCGCTCGTCGAGCCATTGGCGGCGCTCGACGAAGGCAGCGCGGAAATAGCCGAGATGTGCGATCGGCCCGCCGAAGCAGCTCAGGCCGAGCCGGGTGAAGGCCAGCAGCACCTCGAGCGCCGAGCCGGTTGGCGCCGTCTGCTCGAGTTGGGTTTCAATGGCGCGCCGGGTCGGAATCCGCAGGTCCACGTGCCGGGCCCTCCGTTACCCTCCATGCTCCGGTGCGAACGCCCGGCATCAGAGCACGCGTTCCGCGCGCCTCACGCGACGATTGCCGCCGAGAAGAAACGGCGCGCGGCTACCGGCAATCACATACACGTCGTGGGGGGTTCACGTCACCGCCGCCACGACAGCAGGGCCTACGCCGCCGCCCGCCCCCGTCGCTCCGCCAGCATCGCCCTGGCGGCCTCCACCTCCCTCCCCGTAACGACCAGCGGCGCACACCCCTGCGCCTCCCGGCGCAGCGTCGCAAAGTCGGCATACAGCGCCACCACACCGCCGCCATTGGCGAAATTCGCCCGGTCCCCCGCCTCCAGATAACTCTCCGCCGCCAGCCCCTCGGCCAGCAGCACTGCATGGCGCGGCAACTCCACGTGGTAGTACGTGACCTCCTCGCAGGCCACCTGCACGATCGCCGCCTCGTCAATCAGGTGCTTCACCGGGATCAGCACGCCCTCGAGAAACAGCGCATGGTCGGGCGAGAGGAACACATCCCGCCCCGGCCGCCCCGGCCCGAAGGTCCCCGCCGCCACCCGCACCGGCCAGACCGAGCGCGGCCGTGGATGCCGCCGGCACAGCACGTGCCGCCGCCCCACCCACACCACCGGCGCCCAGCCCTCATCCCCCAGCACGCGCACCCGATCGCCCGGACGCAGCGCCTCCACCGCCACCTCGCCGCGCTCCGCCGCGATCCGCGTGCCGGCGGCGAAGCACGGCGCGTCACCGATGGTGCCGTTGCTCACCACCTCCAGCGCCGCCAGATCGCCCACCGTGATCCCCGCCGACACCGCCAGCGTGCCGAGCACGCCGCCGCTCTGCCCCGCCCCGGCATACAGCGTCAGCACGCCGTCCGACCCGCCGGTCCCCGCTGCATACGCGTCGCTGCCCACCGTCGTGCCGGCCAGCACGATCGAGTCCAGCGTGCCGAACGTGTCCAGCACGCCGCCGAACGTGCCGAGCGTGCCGATGCTCAGCACTGCCGCCACGGTGTCGTTGTTGAACGACACCTGCTCGGTGTCCGCCACCGAGCCGGCATTGACCACCAGGTCGCCGCCGTCATCCACCGCCAGCGTGCCGGTGCCGTTGATTGGCGTGCCGACATTCGTCTCGTAGGTGCCGCTCTGGGCGTAATACACGCCGTCATTGGTCAGCGTGTCGGTGACGTTGAGCGTGCCGGCGCCGCCGACGGTGCCATGGTTGGTGAGGTTGGCGGGGTCGATCACGCCGCCGAACTGCGCGAGTTGGCCGGAGGCCCCGATGTTGAGATTGCCGGCCACCGACAGGGTGGTGCTGCCCACCCCCATGATCAGCACGCCGGTGCCGGCCTCGCCGATGTCGAGATCGCCGGAGAGGGAGAGGGCGCTGTTGGGGCCTTCGATGTCGAGGACGCCGGAGGCGCCGGCATCGAGGCCGATGGTGCCGGAGCCGGCGGCGATGGTGGCGCCGTTGCTGATTGCCACGTCGCCGATGCCGGCGGCGCCGACCAGGAGTTGGGCGCTGAGGGAGAGGAGGCTGGCGGTGCCGGAGGCCGACAGGTCGCCGACCCCTGTGGTGGTGTTGCCGAGGGCGAGTGTGGTGGCGCTGACGCTGCCGCCGGCGGCGATGGCGAGCGAGCCGGCGGCGAGGTCGCCGACCACCAGGCTGCCGCCGATGCTCCAGGTGGAGTTGGGGCCGGTCACGGTGGCGGAGGAGCCGTCGCTGCCGGGGTCGGCGGCGATGTCGGTGGCCGGGCCGGTGTAGCCGGAGGCCGGGAGGTTGGTGGTGACCGTGCCGCCGGCCTCGATCAGCAGCGTCCCGGTGCCGCCGGTCTGGGCCGTGCCGCTGTTCACATTGCCACTGCCGCCGATATTGAACTGCCCGGTGTTGCTTAGTTCCGAGCCGGAGCCAGTGACTGTGACCTCGCCGGAGCTTCCGTTGCCCCAGCCGATGACGAACCCGCCTCGGGCGAAGACTGGGTTGTTGCCGGTGATGACGGTACCGCCGTTCTCGATCAGCAGAGTTCCGTCGCCGCCGTCGCCGACATTCATCTGGCCTTGCGCCTGGAAGACAGAACCCGCGTCGGCCACCGTGAGCTGACCCTGCGCACCGGCGTTAGCACCGATTAAGACGGCAGCATTGGACGAGAATTGTGTCCCAGACAGGACGGAGCCGCCCTGCGCCACCGTCATTTCGCCTGTCCCGAACGAACCGATAGAAATATAATTCGATCCCGCATTGAGGACTGCCCCAGGACCGACGACCTTGACGCTCCCGCTGCCGCCACCGGTCACTATTGTGCCGTTATATCCGGCGATCGCCAGCGCCGATGTGCCGGCAGCGGTGATGCCGTTGCCGTCGATGTCCAGCGTTCCGCCCGGACCGATATTGATGGCGCCGCTACCCGCTTCGGTGGTCCCGGAAACCACTGCGGCGTTCCCCACCAGCACCCGAGTGCCTGCCTCGACGGTGCCGGCGTTGATGTCGAGCGTACCGGAAACACCAGCGCCGCCCACACTGATGTTCTGCGCGCTGTAGAGCGAACCGCCATTACTGACGATGGCGCTCCCCGTTCCTCCGGTGGGTTGGCCCGAGCCAGTTGATCCTGCGCCGATCGAAAGGCCGCCCGCTCCGGTTTGATCGGTGCCTATCTGAACGACCGCCTCGTCCTCCACGACCAGGGTGCCGGTCCCGCCGCGCCCAATATAGGAATATCCAGCCGCAGTCAGGCTGGAACCCGAATCGGTGACAGTAACTGTACCGTTCCCGAGTTTGCCCACTGACAGGGCCGAGTTGTTGTCGCTGTTCGCCGTCCCGACTTCGACCGTTCCGCCATTGGAGACCGTCAGGTTGCCTGTACCACCATTCAGCCCGACCGCTAGCGGATTGCCGTTGAGGTCCAGCGTCGCGTCAGTCCCGGTCACCAGCGCCGTGCCGCTTGCCGCCGCAAGCGTGCCGGATGCGCCATTGTCGCCGATCTCCAGCACGAAGCCATTCGACTGCGGCGCGAGCGTCGAGACGTAGGTGCCGTCGGTGTTGATCACCAGCTCGCCGGTACTGCCGGCATCCTGTCCGATGGCGCTGAAGGTGCCACCGTTCTCCAGCGTGCCGCCGCTGCCGATGGTGAGCGTGCCGGCGCCGCTCTGGCCGACGACCAGCCCATTGGTGGACCACACCCCGCCCGAGGCCAGCGTTCCGAAACCCTGGCTGCCGCTGTCCTGCCCCAGCGTCGAGCTCGCCTGTGTGACCAACGAAGCGTTGTTGGTGACCGACAGGAACCCGGTCGAGCCGCCGAGCGCACCTGACGGTCCCTGCCCGCCTACGGTCAGGTACCCGCCGGAGCCGCTGTTCTCCTGCTCGGTCCAGGTCGTGCCGCTGTCGCTCAGTACCAATGAGCCGCTTTGGCCCGGATTCGTCCCGACGCTGTCGCCTTCTGTGGTAACGGTCGAGCCCGAGTCCGCCGTGACGATCGCGCCGTTAGTGTCGCCGATGTAGGTGGTGCCGCCCGCCGCGTTCAGCGTCGAGCCGTTCAGCGTGACGTTGGTGTTGAAGCCGCCGGCGAAGAGCAGGTAGGGCGGGTTGGACTCGCCGGCGATCGTCAGGGTTGCCCCGTTCAGCACCCAGGGACCCGGTTCGTTGAACGCGAATTCCAGCGCGCTTGCCGAACCAGTGAGCGTCCCGCCGTTCGCGACCGCGTTGAAAGTGATCGTGTCCGATGAGTTTGGTGCCTGCGTTGGATTCCAATTGAGTTCGTCGCCAAGGTCCGTATCGACGGCGCCGGTCCAAGTCAGGCTGGTTGACATGAATTCGATCTCGCTATTGCCGTTGCGGTCATCAGCACGCCAAGTCTCGGGGCGGCATACGAGAACGAGATTTCCAAACTGTGATCCCAAACGTTAACGGCTGTTTTGGTTCGTCTCATAAAAGACATGCACTGGCGGCGGTTCGTGGTCCGGGGTGACAGGACAGCATCCCTGCGCTAGTTCCGGCCCATGACCAGCAGCAATGACATCCGCGCCAGTTTCCTCGACTATTTCGCCCGCCATGGCCACCAGGTGGTCGAAAGCTCCCCGCTAGTGCCCCGCAACGACCCCACCCTGCTATTCGCCAACGCCGGGATGGTACAGTTCAAGAACGTCTTCACCGGTCAGGAGAAGCGGCCCTATTCGCGCGCGACCACCGCTCAGAAATGCGTACGCGCTGGCGGGAAGCACAACGACCTCGACAACGTCGGCTACACCGCCCGCCACCACACCTTCTTCGAGATGCTGGGCAATTTCAGCTTCGGTGATTACTTCAAGGATCAGGCCATTGCCTACGCGTGGGAGCTGGTGACGCGCGACTTCGGGCTGCCCCGCGAGCGGCTCATGGTCAGCGTTTACGTGGAGGACGACGACGCGGCGGCGATCTGGAAGAAAGTGTCCGGCTTACCGGATCAGAAGATCGTCCGCCTGACCGACGCCAATTTCTGGCGCATGGGCGATACAGGCCCGTGCGGACCTTGCTCGGAGATTTTCTACGATCACGGCCCCGATGTCCCCGGCGGCCCACCCGGCTCAGCGGATGAGGATAGCGACCGGTTCGTCGAGTTCTGGAACCTGGTGTTCATGCAGTTCGAGGAAAGCGCGTCCGGCACCCGCGCAGCGCTGCCGCGCCCTTCGATCGACACCGGTCTGGGGTTGGAGCGCTTCGCCGCCATCATGCAGGGCAAGCACGACAACTACGACATCGATATTTTCCGTGCGCTGATCCTGGCCAGCGCCGAGGCCAGCGGCACCGACCCGGACGGACCGGACCGAATCCACCACCGTGTGATTGCCGACCATCTGCGCAGCACGTCCTTCCTGATTGCCGACGGCGTGCTGCCATCGAACGAGGGCCGAGGCTATGTGCTGCGCCGGATCATGCGGCGAGGCATGCGCCACGCGCACATGATGGGCATGCACGAACCGCTGATGTGGCGGCTGGTGCCGGTGCTGCTGCGCCAGATGGGCGGCGCCTATCCGGAACTGGGCCGTGCCCAGGCACTCATCGAAGAGACGCTGCGCCTGGAGGAGACGCGTTTCAAGGCGATGCTGGAACGCGGCCTGCATCTGCTGTCGGAGGAAACCGCGCGGCTGGGCGAAGGCCAGGCGTTGCCCGGCAACGTGGCGTTCCGGCTGTACGACACTTATGGCTTCCCGCTCGACCTGACGCAGGACGCGCTGCGCGAGCAGGGTCGGAGGGTGGATCTCGCCGGCTTCGAGCTGGCCATGGAGGAGCAACGCACCCGCGCACGCGCCGCCTGGGCCGGATCGGGCGAAGCGGCAACGGAAGGGGTCTGGTTCGGGATCAAGGAACGGGTCGGTGGCACCGAATTCCTGGGCTACTCGACGGAAACCGCGGAAGCCGAGATCACCGCCCTGGTGGTGAACGGCACGCCGGTCGATGCCGCACCCGCCGGTACCGAGGTCGCGGTCGGTACTGAACCAGACGCCGTTTTATGCCGAGAGCGGCGGGCAGGTCGGCGACACCGGCATCATCTCCGGCCCCGACGGGCTGCGTATCGTGGTCAGCGACACGCAGAAGAAGCTCGGCGAGTTGTCCGTGCATATCGGCGTCGTCGCGTCCGGTACAGCTCGCATTGGCACCCCGGTGCTGGCCGATGTCGATCACGCCCGCCGCACCACCATTCGCGCGCATCACTCTGCGACGCATCTTCTGCACGAGGCACTGCGCCGAGCCCTTGGGACGCACGTGACGCAGAAGGGGAGCCTCAACGCCCCCGACCGGCTGCGCTTCGACATCAGCCAGCCGCGCCCGATCACCGGCGAGGAGTTGGCAAAGGTCGAGGCCGAAGTGAACGCGCGCATTCGCGAGAACACCGAGGTCATCACGCGGCTAATGACCCCCGAGGCAGCGGTCGAGATGGGCGCGATGGCGCTGTTCGGCGAGAAATATGGTGAAGAAGTCCGCGTTGTCGCGATGGGCGCGCCGGAAGGCAACAAGCCGGCCTGGTCGATCGAGTTGTGCGGCGGCACGCATGTTCGCCGCACTGGGGATATCGGCTATTTCAAGATCATCGCTGAAACGGCGATCGCTGCCGGCGTGCGGCGAATCGAAGCGGTGACCGGTGGCGCCGCCGAAACGGTCGTGGCGGAGATGGAGCGCACATTGCGCGAGATCGCCGGCGTGGTGCGCGCCGCCCCTGCGGAACTCGTCGGTCGCGTTTCCGCGCTGTCGGACGAGAAGCGCAAGTTGGACCGCCAGGTCACCGATCTGCAACGCAAGCTCGCCACGGGCGGCGGCGGAGCCGCCGCGATCGAGGAGGTGAACGGCGTGCGGCTGGCGGCCCGTAATGTAGGAGAGATCCCGCCGCGCGAGCTGAAGAGCCTCGCCGACGAGATCGGTCGGCAGCTCGGCAGCGGTGTGGTGGCGCTGGTTTCCACCGCCGAAGGCAAGGCGAGCATAGTCGTGGGGGTTTCACCCGACCTGACCGAGCGCTTCAACGCTGTAGATCTTGTGCGTGCGGCATCGGCCGCGGTCGGCGGAAAGGGCGGCGGCGGCCGACCGGACCTGGCGCAGGCCGGCGGACCTGACGGCGCGCGCGCCGAGGCGGCGCTCGGCGCTGTGCGCGACGCGCTGGCGGTGTGACGTCAGTTCACCTCTCCCGCACCAGCGGGAGAGGTGAAGCGGGGCGCTTCGCCAGCAGATTGTGTATGCTTGATTGTAGAGCGAGTGAGGGACCATGGCATGGCCGGCCTGATCGAAGCCAAGCTTGCCGAGCTCGGCATCGCACTGCCGAAGCCGATGGCACCGATTGCCACCTATGTCCCGTTCGTCGTGGTTGGTAGTCTGGTGGTGGTATCCGGCCAGCTTCCCGCGGTCGATGGCCGGGTGGCGATTACCGGCAAATTGGGAGGCGGCATCGCGATCGAGCAAGGCCAGCAGGCGGCGCAGCGCTGCTTCATCAACGTTCTGGCGCAACTCAAGGCCGCTGCCGACGGGGACCTGGATCGGGTGCGCCGCGTCGTCCGGCTGGGCGGTTTCATTGCCAGCACCCCGGACTTCACCCAACAGGCGCAAGTCATGAACGGTGCATCAGATCTCGCCGTCGCGCTGTTCGGTGAAGCCGGACGGCATGCACGCACCACCGTGGGCGTTGCCGCCCTACCGCTCGATGCGGCAGTCGAAATCGAGGGAATGTTCGAACTGGGATGACCCTGGGCGGCACACGTTGTCATTGCGCGCCGAAGGCGAGGCAATCTCGCGGCACGGAAGCACCGGGAGGGGGATTGCTCCGGCAACATTGCAATGGAGATTTACCACAGGGACGCAGAGCGCACAGAGGCATCATGCACGCTAGCTCGCATGTCAAACCTCTGCGTCTCTGCTGCGAAAATGGCCCCAAGCCGAGGGCATGGCGCGGTATCGTCATGGCCGGCCCACGGGTCCGGCCAAAGGCCGGCCCGAGGACAAGCTCCGGCCGGTCATCCATCTCTTTCCAGCGGATGCCACGAAAAGACGTGGATGGCTGGGCCAAGCCCGGCCATGACGCAACCAGGCGGCGCCGACATTTTTATCCAACCGTGGTGCGCACCCGGGCGCTCGCTGACCGCGGTACGACTTTCTTCACGTGCGGGAGGTGGCCGGCGCAAGCCTGCGTAACGCAGGCCATGACGAGGGCTGGCTGACCATGCCTGATGGATCGGCCGCGCTCACGCTCGCGCTCCACACCGCGATCGCGGAGATCCCGGCGGCCGAGTGGGACGCCTGCGCCGGATCCGACAACCCGTTTGTCAGCCACGCCTTCCTGAGTACGCTGGAGGATAGCGGCTCGGCGGGCGCCCGCACCGGCTGGCTGCCGCAACACGCGGCCCTGCGCGACGAAGCCGGCGAGCTTGTCGCGGTCGCACCGATGTACGCCAAGTCGCACAGCTACGGTGAATACGTGTTCGACCACGGCTGGGCGCACGCGTTGGACCGCGCCGGCGGCGACTACTACCCAAAGCTGCAGGTCGCGGTGCCGTTCAGCCCAGTGCCTGGTCCGCGACTTCTATGCCGTCCCGGCGGTGGATTGCCCACCGAGGTGCTGGGCGCCGCGCTGACGCAGGCGTGCCGGGAGCTGAAGCTCTCTTCGGTTCACGTAACCTTCTGCACCGAGGCGGAGTGGACCACGCTGGGCGAATCCGGTTGGCTGCAGCGGCTCGGCATGCAGTTCCACTGGGAAAACGCGGGCTACACGAGCTTCGAGGATTTCCTGGCCGCGCTGTCGTCACGCAAGCGCAAGGTGTTGCGGCGGGAGCGGCGCGACGCCAATGCCGCAGGGCTGACGTTCCACGCGCTGACTGGCTCCGACATCACCGAGCGGCACTGGGACGCGTTCTATCGGTTCTATTCCTCGACCGTCGATCGCAAATGGGGCAGCGCGTACCTGACCCGCCGCTTTTTCTCGCTGCTCGGCGAACGGCTCGGCGATCGGGTGGTGCTAATGCTGGCCGAGAACGGCGGCAAGCCCGTGGCGGGCGCGCTCAATCTGGCAGGCAGTGACGCGCTATACGGGCGCAACTGGGGCTGCCGCGGTGACTGGCCGTTCCTGCATTTCGAGCTTTGCTACTATCGCGCGATGGATTGGGCGATCGCACACGGCTTCGCCCGCGTGGAAGCCGGCGCTCAGGGGCGGCACAAGATCCAGCGCGGCTACATGCCGAAACCCACTTTTTCAGCGCATTGGATCACGCATCCCGGCCTGCGCCGTGCGGTCGCCAGTTTCCTGGACAGCGAACGCCAGCAGATCCGCGCCGAGATGGCGGCACTTGCCGAGCAGTCGCCGTTCCGGCAGAATGACGATAACCATACATAACGAGATCAGGGAGAACCTTCATGCGCGTGGGGCTGGCCTTGCTGACGCTGCCGGCTGCGAGCTTCGCCCAGTGCCGACGAGATCGCGCGAGGCAAATATATCGTGGAGAGCGTCGGTATGTGCGGCGACTGCCACACGCCGCGCGATGTCCAAGGCAACCTCATCGTGTCGCGCTTGTTGCAAGGAGCGCCGCTTGGTTTTCGGCCGGTCGCGGCCATGCCGTTCGCCGGTTCTGCGCCGGCGATTGCGGGCGGCCCGCCCGGCTGGACTGACTCCAACCTGATCCATTTTCTGGAAACGGGAGAGCGGCCGAGTCACCAGCCGCCACTACCTCCGATGCCATCTTACCGGCTATCGCCGACGGACGCGGCAGCGGTCGCGCTTTATTTGCGCAGCCTCAAGTAGCCCGCCGCAACCTTCGCACGCTCTCCCGCCTGGCGCGAGAGAGCGGCTGGAGGCCGCGGCCTGGCGTCGGCGGAACCGCTAGTACGGCAGCCGCGCCTCAGCCTTCATGATCGCGGCGTCGAAGGCCGCGATGACCTGCATGTGCGTCGAGCGGTCGTTCATCTTCTCGACGTGGCTGTAGCCGCGCAGCACGGCCTCGGTGCGCAGCAGGTCTTTTGCCTCTTCGAAGGCGCGCGGATCGCGCAGCACCCGTGCTGCCGCCTGCAAGGCGCCCATCGCGCAACGCCGGCCGCGCACCGTCTCGTAACGGCCTTGAACCCACTTGTCCTCGAGCTCGATCAGCGCACGGGCGGCCCGGAGGAGCTGAACCGCGGAAACTTCAGTGGGGAGCACAACCTCGCCCGGCGCCAGCGACCATAGCGGCAAGACCCGAGCGTGCGCTGCCAGTGTCGCCGCCACCTCTCTCATGCGGCTCCAGATGCCCGGAACCGGCTGTGGTGCCGGCGCGGGCAGACGGACTGGAGCGATCCGGAACTCCGTTCCATCGAATGGCATGTCACTGCCCCTTTCGTTGCGGAAGCTGGAACTTTAAACCCCGATTGAGGATATGTGTTCTGCTCATCTCGTCGTGCGCTTGTCTTCGCGGCTTTGGGAGGAACACAAGACCGTGAGCACGCTGGTGTCCGGTCGCCACCCGCTCAGCGTCCGCGAAAAACGGGCCGGCGCTTTTCAGTGAACGCGGTGACCGCTTCGTGGTGGTCGTCGGACAAGCCGAGACGCGCCTGGTGGAGCGCTTCGAGCTCGCACACCAGGGCTAGCGGCTCAGTTTCGGCGGCGTTCAGGTTCTTTTTCATGTAGGCGTAGGCAAGCCGCGGACCGGCTGCCAGGCGGCGCGCCAGCCCGGCGGTTTCATCGGCCAGCACCTCGTCATCGACCACGCGCGTGACCAGCCCGATCCGCTCTGCCTCGGCGGCGTCGATGATGTCGCCCAGCAGATATAGCTCGCGTGCCTTGGCCGGGCCTACCAGCCGTGTCAGCAGCCAGGACCCCCCCAAATCGCCGGAATAGCCGAGGCCGGCGAAACCGGTGCCGAAGCGCGCGGAACGCGCGGCCAACCGCAGATCGCAGGCCATCGCCAACCCCAGCCCGGCGCCAACCGCCACGCCATTCACCATCGCGACGATCACCTTGGGTAGCCGGCGCATGAGTTGGGGCAGTTCGTGCATGCGGCCGAGCCGCTCGATCCGCTGCTCGAACGTCTGGTGCCGGCGGTTTGGCATGTCCTTGACATCGCCGCCCGCGCAGAACGCGCGGCCAGCGCCTGTGATCACGATGGCGCCCACTGCGTCGTCCTCGCCGAGCCGGGACAGCGCGGAATGGAGGTCGCGCAGCATGTCCTGCGACAGCGCGTTCAGCCGTTCCGGCCGGTTCAGAGCGAGGGTGGCGATCCCCTCGGCCACGCTCTCGGTCAGGTCGGGCATGGCGGCGCTCCGTTCGGTTAAGGCGGCGAGCTTGGCGGGTGGATGCGCGCGCGGCAACATTCCAGGCAAGAGGAGCGTAGCAGGAAGCGAACCAGCATGGCCCTACAGCTCGAGACACGGCTGAAGATCGGCGTGCAGACCATCCATCGTCGCACCGAGCCGGCCGCCGGCCCGTGGCTGCCTGGCATCGACGAGTTGGTTTCGTTGGTCGAGCTTGTCGACCGGTTGGGTTACGACTCGCTGTGGGTCGGCGACCACATCTCGTTCGCCGTGCCGGTGCTCGACCCGCTGCTGCAATTGGCGCAGGCCGCGGTGGTGAGCCGCCGGTTGATCCTCGGCACCGCGGTTTATTTGCTGCCGCTCCGGCATCCAGCCCCCGCGGCCAAGCAGATCTCGACGCTCGATCACCTGACCGAGGGGCGGTTGATTTTCGGTGCCGGCGTGGGCGGAGAGTTTCCCAAGGAATTCGAAGCGTGCGGCGTGCCGCACAATGAACGCGGCGCGCGGCTCGCTGAAGGCGTCGCGGTGTTGCGCAAGTTCTGGACCGGCCAACCGATCAGCCATGCCGGGCGGTTCTATGGCCCGTTTTCCGAGGTGCAGATGCAACCTCCGCCGCGGCAGCCCAATGGGCCGCCGATCTGGCTGGGCGGCCGCTCAGACGCGGCGCTGCGACGTACGGGGCGAATTGGCGACGGCTATCTGTCATATGTCGTTACGCCGGAAATGTACCGTGCGGCGCTGGACAAGATTACCGCCGCCGCGGCCGAGACGGGCCGCGTGTCAGCGACGTTCGGCACTGGACATCTGCTGTTCGCGCGACTGGACGACAGCTACGAGGCGGCGCTGGATGCTGCGACCGAAACGCTGTCCGTTCGCTACGCGATGGACTTCCGCAAGGCGGCGCAACGCTACTGCGCGCTTGGGCGACCAGCCAAAGTGGCGGATCGCATCCGCGACTTCCATGCCGCCGGCGTGCGCCATGTGATCCTGGACCTGCTCGGGCCGTACGAGCAGCGCCACCGGCAGCTCGAATGGTTCGCCGCCGAGGCAATGCCGCTGCTCAGGGACCTGACGCCAGCACCCGCCCAGCCGTAACCGCGCCGTGGCCGTTCCAGGGGCGGCGCTTCATCGAAGCTTCACGGCGATGAAAACCGAACGTCATACCGCGGGGCTAACTAGTTTTCGGCGCAAAATTAGCAGGGGAAATCGGCTGCTGGTGCAGCTGTGATGCGTCGAAAACTGTGCAAGCGCACTGGGTCGGATTGAATGCGGAACAATAAATTCGTACCAGCGCAAAAACCGCAACTGTGAAAACAACATTTTCGTCGGCAACGACGCGCCACAGTCATGTATGCCTGTATGCATGATCGACGATAAATACCGAGCAGCTGGGAAGCATCCGGCGTGATCCAGGCGCGACGCCTGCAGCGCAGCTTCGGTGACGGACTGATCGCGGCAGAGGTCAAGGATCTGCGCGAGGCATGGATGCCGCACGTCGACGCAATACTCGCGGATGACGAAATCATCGCTGCGGTTCACCAAGCTTTGGCGCAGCGCCACCCCAACAGTCGCCGTCGCGGCAGGCCGGGGTTCTCCGCCGAGATAGTGCTGCGCTTGCTGATCCTGAAGCACCTGCGCAATTGGAGCTATCAGGTGTTAGAGCGCGAGGTGCGCGCCAATCTGGTGTACCGCGACTTCACCCGTGTCGGTAGCGAGAAGGTGCCTGACGCCAAGACCATGGGGCGTTGGGGGATCGCGCTGGGACCGGCGGTGATCCAGCAGATCCACGAGCGGATCGTGCAAATCGCGCAGGCCCAGAAGGTGGTGCAAGGGCGCAAGATGCGCGTCGATACCACTGTGGTTGAGCGCAACATCCACTATCCGACTGACAGCAGCCTGTTAGGTGATGGGGTCCGAGTGTTGATCCGAGGCATGCGCAAGATCGTCAAGTTGACCGGCGAGGTCGGGGCCAAGTTCCGTGATCGGAGCCGGAGTGTGAAGCATCGGGTGATCGAGATCGCTCGGGCGGCGCGCGGTAAGACCGAGCCCTGTCGAGACAAGATGAAGCGAGCCTATGGCAAGTTGGTGGAGGCGACCAGCCGCGTTGTAGGGCAGGCGAAGCGCTTTTCGAAGGAGATCGGCGCTGGCGTGAAGCGCTGCACCGACGCGGCTAGGCAGACGGTGCTGGAAGGTCAGCGCCAGGTGCTCGATCAGATGGTGCCACTGGTTCAGCAGGTGCTCCGTCAAACGAAAGCCCGCATCTTTGCGGGCGATACCCACAGCGAAGGCAAAATCGTCAGTGTCTTTGAGCCATCGACCGAGGTGATCCGCAAAGGAAAGTCGGGCAAGCCCACCGAGTTTGGCAAGCTGATCAAGCTCCAGGAAGCCGAGAATCAGATTGTCATTGACTACGTGATCTACGATCAACGTCCCAGTGATTCAGAGCTGCTGATCCCGGCGCTTGAGGCCCATGAAGCGAAGCTGGGCTGCATTCCCCGGCTCATTGCCGCGGATGCCGGCTTCTACTCGGCGAAAAACGAAGCCGCGGCAAAAGCCAAGGGAGTGAAGCGGGTCTGCATCCCCAATTACAACAGCAAGAACACTGCCCGCAAACGTGAACAGAAGAAGCGATGGTTCCGCAACGGCCAGCGATGGCGCTCGGGATGCGAAGGACGCATCAGTGTGAGCAAGCGACGACACGGCCTCAATCGATGTCGTTATCGCGGCGATAATGGCATGAAGCGCTGGGTTGGCCTCGGGGTGATCTCCGATAACCTGATCAATATCGGACACGCGATCGACAATCAGTCAGCCAATTAACAACGCCGTCCAGACATCCCGCCCCTGATCGTCCCGCCGAGCCTCTCCGGCGGGACAATTGCTTGCGGTCAATCCCGCTACTTCTCTGCCAGAATTTGAATTTTGCGCCGGAAACTAACTAGGGCCGTAAGGGCATAGCCAAACCAAAGACTGGCAGGGGATCCAGTGCGGGGCCTCCGCCGCGGTCTTTCCTGTCCACACCATTGGAAACTTCAGCTTCAGCCGAACCGTGGACGGCACCAAACCAGAAAAATAGATGCCAGAAGTTCGGTATCCTCGGGCGGCATCATCGGGATCCGAACAGGACGCGCAGTGCCCTGATCCGGCGCGGCTCGGGCATCGCGAGAGCCGCTTGGAAAAGGTTGTGAAGCGATTGGCAGAATGCAGCGTGATCGGACGTTGGCTGAAGGTCGCTCAGCACTGAATCTTGTCCCTCTCCGTGAAGGGATTGCATCAGATCAGCCGTTGCAGCTTTTTTTCGCTGTCGAGTCAAGTATGGTCGGCGCGGGGCCACTTATATCTTCACTCATTGACTGTTCGGCGGCCAAAAAGGTCTGAAACGTGCCGCTTGGGAGCAGCTTTCTTAAATCCGTAGCACCCTGATGTGCAAAGGCCCAGCACGCTTCCGGGTCTGACTTGCGCAATTCCGACAGTATCTCGGATACGGCCATTGCGAATCGAACGACATTACGATCGGACGATTCTTGTACTAGAGGTATCGAATCGGTCAAGCTCCGTGACAGGTTTTCCTCAAGGGCAGCGAGTGTTACTGGTGGTGGGCCGGTAATAATTTGCGCTGCACGCAATTCCGCGAATTTCGGAAACCACAGGTCCGTTGGCGGCGTGTGCAACGCATGCGCGACGAATGCTGGCGGCAGGGCAAATCTCTGATACGCCACACGCAGCACATCATCGGCTTCCGCGGTGGAAAACCCGGGTGCATGAGCCTGATGAAACCCGAGTTCGAGCGCCTGGTGCGAGCCAGCGCTGCGTGCCACCCAGGAACACCAGGGTGCAGGCCGAGGCGCAGAACCGGCTGACATAGGTGGCCAGCCCGCGGCTATGGATGATTTCAGCGACTTCCATAGCGGGTGCCACATGGCCACCGGGGCTGTTCAGGCTGACGACGCGAACCTGAGGCGCCGCAGCCAGCGCTACTTGAAGGTTCTGCGGCACCGACCACGAAAAGCTGCCGGCGATCTCGAGCACCTCGCCGCCCATCAGCAGGTGGAATTGATACGGACTATCGAACTCGACCGTAGCCCCTTGGCCGGGGTCGGTCAGGCTGCACACCAGAGCAATCAGCGCGACGACCCGGCCGGCGATGGCCAGGACACAGTGGATAAATCTCGTTAACTGAACTGCCCGGGTGTTGGGGGGGTTCCCATCCATGTCACTTTTTGGGCGGCTGGAATGGGGATTTATTCTGGACTTTCAAGCCGAAACGTAATCAGATATCGATCAGTCGGCAATAACCCAGGAGTTCGGCTTATGCGGCAGGATGCGCTACAGCGGTCGTGGATGTCAAGCGTCACGGATCGGTTGGCTGGCCGACAGGGCGTGTGTGCCACCGTCGCAATCCTGCTGACCGTGGGTGGCTGCTCGAATTTTCAATCGCTGATCGGCGCCCCCCAGCAATCGTCGCTCCAGGTAGCGGACGCTGCCTTGTCGGCCGGCGCCCCCGACCTAGCTCTGCGGGTCGCAGACCTGGCTGATGCGAAGCAACCGAACGATGCGCGGCGGTACGTGTCAACGACTTTGATACAGCCGGGATCGGAGTTTAAGCTCGGATTCTCGGGTTCTCCGAGCGTCGCAGATGGAAGTTGTTGCGGTAGCGAGGAGATTCGCTGTGGATTTGTGGACAACTCAAGTGCGTTGACCACAACTCCACAGGCACCGCAGCCATAAAGAGGAAGGTACCATTGGTTAATCAAAGAAGATTCCTTCCTGCGCGACTGTGACCCCAGCGTCGACACTCCGATTTGGTTTCGCGGGTGGTGGGTTGATCCAAGTTGCGGTTGGTTTGGCGGGTGGTGTTGGGGGCTTGTTGACGAAGCGCTCCGGGTGTTGGCGGCAGGCGCGATTGAGCGTGCGCTGGCGAGCGGCGTAGACGGCATCGACCTGGCCATAATGAACCTGGTTTGGGGTCATCAGGCCGATCCCGACGTGGTGATGGTTCTGATTGTACCAGTCGAAATAAACGCGGAGGAAACCTCGAGCATCCTCAATGCAGCCGAAGCGCCGAGGGAATTGCGGTTGATACTTCAGGTTTTTGAATTGGCTTTCGGAGAACGGGTTGTCATTGGACGTATGCGGCCGGCTGTGCGAGCGGGTGACGCCAAGATCTGCGAGCAGCAGCGCGGTGGTTTTGGCCTTCATCGGGCCGCCTCGATCTGCGTGCAGCGTGAGCTGACCGTGTGGCACTTGATGCTTGGCGATCGCATTGTCCAGCAGTGGCTTGAACAGCGCAGCACTTTCCGCGTCGGCCACACACCAGCCGACCACGCGCCGGCTAAAGATGTCGAGGATGACGTAGAGATAGAAATACGTCCATTTCGCCGGCCCCATCAGCTTGGTTATGTCCCAACACCAGACTTGATTGGGGCCTTCCGCCAGCAATTCGGGTTTCTGATAGGCGGGGTGGCGCAGCTGAGCGCGGCGTTCGCGGACTTCGGCATGCTGCGCGAGGATGCGATACATGGTGCGGATCGAGCAGTGGTAGATGTCCTGATCGAGCAGAGTGGCGTAAACTTCCGCCGGCGCCTGGTCGACGAAATCTGGCGCGTGCAACACGTCCAGAACCACCTGTTGTTGCGGGGCGGACAGTGCCCTGGCGGGCCGAGCCCGCGGACGGAGGACCGCCGCTGGTGCGGCAAGATTGGCGCGTCGGCGCTGCACGGTGGCGCGCGAGACCCCCAGCGCGGCACAGGCCAACACCGTCATGCGGCTGCTCGGTGCGAGCGCGACGACAGCCTGCGTCAAGGCTCGCCGTCGCTGGGCGCCAGCGGGATGCCCAGCAGCTCCGCAACTTTTTTTTGGACTTCGATAATGGCTTCGGCGCGTGCCAACCGCCGCGCCAGACGATTATTCTCCCGCTGAACAGCGGCAAGTTCGGCTGCCAGCGGGTTGGGCGCGGCAGTTTTCGGGCCGCGTTTGAGGGGAACCAGCGCGCCGAAGGCTCCGGCGTCACGAAGCCAGCGCCAGTTGCTGAGGGTCGAGGAGTAGATGCTCTCGCGACGCAGGATGGCGCCCACCCCGCCGGTATCGGCGGCGCGATCGGTCTCGGCCAGGATGCGCAGCTTCTCCTGGGCGGTGAAAGTCCGCCGCCGCGGGCGATCGGACAGCTCGGGTGACGCCGCCGATGGCGCCGGTACAACCGTCGGCCTTCGGGACGCGACCGTGACGGCGTCAGAGGTTGCATTAATCGGCTTGGCCAGCATGGGCATGAGCGTGATTATCCTTCGGCGCCCTCAAGTTTAAATTCCCGGGGGCAAGATGTCTCACCTTCATTGGCACGGAGGGCGGACCTTAACTGCCAAGGGTGACGCTCTCTTCGCCATGGGACAACTGGAGCTGGCACAGACCGCTTACCGTGCCGCAGTAGCAATCGATCCATCCGCGGTGGCTGCCCAGGTGGGCCTTGGGCGGACTTTGGCACGATCCGACCCGCAAGCAGCGGAAGCAGCTTTTCTGGCGGCATTGAAACACGATCCCAACAATGTTGTTGCCCTAAATGACCTCGGCGTAATGTGGGACGTGCAGGGTCGTCATGAGGAAGCTCAGAAGGCCTACCGGCATGCCCTGGCGGTTTCGCAGGAGGCTACCGAGGTAGAGGTCAATCTCGGTCGCTCCCTCGCCCTCTCGGGCCACGCCGAAGACGCCGGGGAATTGCTGCACGCCATCGCTGCCGATCCGGCTGCGTCGCAGCAGTGGCGGGCCGAAATAGCAGCCGCGTTGAACGTGGCCGGCGACACGCGGTCGGCGCAACGGTTACTTCTTGCCGGCGGTGCTGAGCCAGGACCCACGGGGGTATCCGCAGCCCACCTAGCGCAAAGCGGCGGACCCGCCTCACCTCTGTCACCATCGCGTCCTGAGGTGGCCCCGAACGCGCTTGCTGAGCGGTTCGCGGACGCGACCGCGGCAAACCGTGACCTGCCGGCAGACGCCCCGCCAATGCCGGTCAGCGCGCCTCGGATCACTGTCGCTCAGTCTGAACTGCCCCCCATTCTCCCCCGGATGGGGCCACGGCTCTCCACAGGGACGCGCCCGAGGCGACCAGCGCGGGAAATGCCCCGAGTGGTCCGAAAGTCAAGATAGACGCGGTTGCAAAAGCATCCGAGGTGACGGGGGCAATATCGAACCTATCTTCAATAGAGCCAGGTGGGCCGCCTGATCGTCGGGCGGTGAAGCCGGAACCCGCAAATTCAGCAGAGCAGAGCGGCGCTCTGCCGAACGCACCGTATGTGCAGCTCGCCTCTTTGCTGTCAGAAAGTGATGCGATGTTCGAATGGAACCGACTTGATAAGCGATTTTCGGATCTTCTGACGACCCGCGGGCCTACGATAAGCATGGCTGAGGTGAACGGTCGGACCTATTGGCGCCTGCGCACATTTGGATTTGCCGATATGGGGGAAGCAAAAGACCTGTGTGCCCGACTGATGCAAGCGGGATGGCGTTGCTTTTCTGGTCGGGGTCTGTAACTGGGGCGGCTTGTGCAAGACGGCCACTCTGCGTCCGACATGCGGCTCCGGAGCGCGGTGCTCTTCAGCAAGAATGAAGGCGAGTTCGTTCTTTCACGAAACCGCCATGCCCCCATGCCGCCGCCGATCGCAGCCGCGATCATCACCGGAACCTAATCTGGGAGTTATGACAAAGTCTCTGTGAGCTTGAAGTCTCTCCGGCCGATACTCACATCATTGCAGGGGCCGATTTTGTGATGCCCGTCCAAGAGGTCGAAGGACTGCTTGCGCCACCAAGGGTCTAGCGCGAGAAGACGCGGATGGCGTGCCTTCGCCGGCCATGACGTTTGGAACAGGACTTTGCCGGATCGCCGGCTCGGCGGCATGGTGCGACCGGAGAAAAGCAGCCACGTCGATGATATGCGCTCCGTCGTTCCCAGCGTGAAGGGCATCGGCAACCTGGATCACATAGGGGCTACCCGTCCGCAGCGCTTCCGCCACGTTAATGATCTGCGGTCCCAAGTCTATGGGACGGCCGTAGATGAAACCGTTCGTGGCATAGACTTGGCCGAAGTAATTGCTTCGACCCAGTTCGACGCGAACCGCCGTCCAGTCGTTCTGCTCGGAAACGTCCACCACCTGAACGCTGCGGCTGATTGCTCCGGGAAAAGCCCAGTTGGCGTGGTCGATCTCGATCTCCCGCGCGCCGACCACACGGGTGACAACGGCGACGTGACCGAGTGGCATTCGCAGATTGGGCCGGAAACTCAGAACGCTACCGGCTTGTGGAACATGCCCACGATCGAAGCGCCCTGCCGCCGCCGACCACCATCGCCAAGCGTCCCCATACAAGGAAATGCTGGACAGCGCGCGCGCGAATGGCACGCACTGAAGCAAACCGTCCCACGCCCGGGCAGGAGGCGGGCAACCCAGCGCTACCATCGCCAGAACGGCGACCACACGCACGTGCCGGACCATCATGCTCTCAGAATGAGCCAATCGTATGGATACGGCAAGTATTTTTGTTTCCGGGGGGTGGCGCTAGTCGAGGTGCTGCCAGCCATGCGGTGCGGCGCGGTGCGGCGCCGGCTCTATCGTTTGGTTGCGGCCATCGGGCTCGCCGGGTTCGGCCGCGATTCAAATCTTTAACGTGGCAGGCCGGTGCGGAAAGGTTGATGAAGCGTTAACCCGCATTTCTCACCGAATCCGGTGCATCGGGGCTCCGAACCGGCGAAAATCGTTCTGCTAACAAGAGTTTTCCCGGAACAGAGAATCTCCCCAATTCAGACAGAGTGTAGCGCAGAACTGTTCGATTTTGCACGCGTTGAAGGCCGCGAGGCGGGGTATGCGCCGTCGGGGAAACGTTGGTCTTGGTGCTCAACGGGCGGGGGCGACCCGGCTAGGTTTTGCTAATATTCCAGAAGGCCAGCACGTTCGATCTCAACACCCCGGAGATATTGCTGCGCCACAGGAAAGGCTGCACGAACTGGCCGAGCGGCAGGTAGGGCAGCACCTCCCAAAGGCGCCGGTGCATGTCGAGCAACAACTCCATCCGCTTGGCAGGATCGGGTTCGCGGATATAGCGGAGACGCATGTCCTCCTCCACCTGGTCGCACGGCCAGCCGTAGAAGTTCTTGCCGTCGCAGGTAGTGATGGTCGATGGGCTGGTGAGCGGGCTTGCGAGCTGCGCGCCGTTCGCGCTGGTATGGAACAGGTTCCAGCCGCCCTTCCACGGCGGATCCTTCTTCTGCCGGCGCGTCGCCACGCTGCCCCAGTCCGACATCTGCAGATCGACCTTGAAGCCGATCTTCTGCAACAGATCGACGGTCACCAGACTGAGCCGCTGATAGGCCGGGATATCGGAGCCGCCGATCAGCACCACGGGCCTGCCGTCATAACCTGACTCGCGGACCAACTGTCGCGCCAGCTCGAGATCGGGCTTGCGGTATGCCTCCGACCCGACCTCGTTACCGTTCGGGCTGCCACAGACCCAATAGGCGTAGCATTGATGCCAATATTTCGGGTCGCCATAAGCCGCCGACATGTAATCGACCTGGCTCATCGCGTGGCCGACCGCCTGGCGCGCCTTGAGGTTGTCGAACGGCGGCCACAGCTCGTTGAAGCGCAGCACCGCGTACGATTTCAGCGGCCAAACCTGACCGATGACGATGTCCTTGTCGCGCTCGACGGTCGGCAGCAGATCGAGCGGTGGGGCATCGAGCAGATCGACCTCGCCCTGCTGCAGGGCGAGATACGCCGTCGAAGGATCCCGGATGATGATCCACTCGACGCGATCGACCTTTACCACCTTGCCGCCGGCAAAGCCGCTGGCCGGTTCTGGGCGAGGCACGTAGCCGTCGAATTTCTCGTACACCAACCGTGCGCCGGGCACATATTCCGCCTCGACGAAGCGGAACGGGCCGGACCCGATGCGTGCGCGCACCGGCGTGAATGGATCGGTTAGCGCGTCCTTCTCGCGCATGATGGCGCCGACCACGCCATTGCTTCCGCCGAGCAGGAATTCGGTGAACGCAAAAGGTTGCTTCAGGCGCAAGGTGAACGTGCGGTCATCGATCCGTTCATAACTCACGATCAGCCCAGCCAGGATCTGGTTCTGGCTGTCGCGCACGAACATGCGTTTGAGCGAGGGGATCACGTCGCGTGTCGTGACATCGCTGCCGTCGTGGAACTTGAGACCGCGGCGCAGGGTAAAGGTGTAGAGCAGATGGTCGTCGGACAGCTTCCAGGTATCGACCATTTGCGGCTGAACGTTCATCTTGTCGTCCCAGCCGAACAACTGGTCGTAAATCATGGCGCCGTGCATGGAAACGTTGTTGACCTGCGCGAAGACCGGATCGAAGGATTGTGGCTCCGCTTGTGGCACGACGCGGAGGATTTTCGGATCGGACCGGGCGGTGCCACCTACCGCTTGGGTCGCTGAGGACAACACAGCAGCAATCGACCCGGCGACGAAGGTGCGTCTTTGCAGCATTCAATTCCTCCGCGTGACCGGTATCTGCCTGGAACCACCGTGCGACCGGCGGTGCGGAGGGTCAAGAATTCTGGGGCGGTAGGGCCGGGTTGTGCACTCCCGTCCGGGCTCATAGGGTCCGCCGCCATGCCTTGCACCTTGCTCCGCCTGTTCGTGGCATCGTTGGTCGCGCTGCTCGCCGCCCCAGCTGCGGTGCAAGCGGCATCCGCAACACACGACCAGAGCGATCCGTCGAGCCTCTGCCTGGCGGCGATACCGGCTGCCGAGCGCCACTACGACACGCCGCCCGGCCTGCTCGCGGTCATGTCGAAGGTCGAAAGCGGCCGGGCATCGCCTTCCGGTGCCCTGCAGCCCTGGCCGTGGACCGTCGATGCCGACGGCGAGGGTGTGTTCTTCGCCACCAAGGAGCAGGCGGTCGCGTGGTCACGCCAAGCGCTGGACTCCGGGTCGGTTACCTTCCTCGATGTTGGCTGCATGCAGGTCGATCTGCGGATGCATCCTCACGCCTTCGCCACGCTGGACGAGGCGTTCGATCCCGCAGCCAACACCGAATACGGAGCACGTTTCCTGCGCGAGCTTCATGACGGTATTGCCGGAGGCAACTGGTTCACCGCGATCGGGTTCTATCATTCGCAAACACCGGTGCTGGCGGCACTCTATCGCGAACAGGTGGCTGCCGTCGGTGCCGGTCTGCCACCGCCGCGCATGCCGTCGGGCCATCTTGCGATGATGCGTCTCGATCTTGTTGGTGGCGGAGTGTTGCGCATCAACGTGAACCATCAGCCGGCACGAGTGCATCGGCACCTCAGCGCCTGCCAAATTGCCGCAATTCTTGGTTCTTATCTGCCGCGACGGGTCGCCGGATGTGCCGCACCGCGGCGCGAATTTGTGGGTGTGAGTAATCAAGCGCGCACGGAGTGACGCGGAGTAGGCGGAGTGAACGACGTCCTGGTCGAGAACGTCCTGAATGCAGTGGCGGCCGGGCTCATCATCGGCTGCCTCTATGGCCTGATGTGCATAGGACTCGGGCTGATCTTCGGCATCATGAAAGTGGTGAATTTCGCCCAGGGTGAGCTGCTGATGCTCGGGATGTATGTCAGCCTGTATCTCGTCGGCGTCTGGGGCGCGCTGTCGTTCCTGGGACCGGCGGCGCCATTCGTCGGCGCTCTGATGGCCGGGCCTGTGCTGTTTGCCGGCGGCGCGCTGCTGCACCGACTGTTGCTGACCCGCGTCTCCGGCCTCAGGACCTCCGGCCTGCTGGACGAAGGTGCCTTCGGCCAACTTATCGTCACGCTTGGCGTATCGCTGATCCTGCAAAACGCTGGGCTGATCGTGTTCGGCTCCAGCCCGCGCAGCGTGCTGACCCCGCTGGCGGCGCGCGCCTTCATGATCGGTCCGATCGTCGGCGACGCCACGTTGTTCCTCAACAAAGCGCGACTCGTGGCATGCGCAGTGGCGATCCTGGTCGCGTTGGCGCTGTGGCTGTTGATGGAGCGCACACGGCTCGGCAAGGCGCTGCGAGCAGCGGCCGACAACCCGGTGGCAGCGACGTATATGGGGATCGACGTAGATCGCGCGTATCGCATCGCCTTCGGGCTCGGCGCGGCGATCACCGCGGTGGCTGGCGGATTGATGGCGACGTACCTGTCGTTCACGCCGTTCGTCGGCCTGGACTACGTGATCATCATGTATTCGGGTGTGGTGCTGGGCGGAATGGGCAGCATCCTCGGCGCTTTCTGGGGCGGGCTGACGGTCGGCTTCGTGCAGCAATGCTCGGCGCTGGTGTTGCCGCCACAACTTCAGAACGCGGCGATCTTCGTGGTGTTCCTGCTGATCGTCTCGCTGCGGCCGCAGGGCCTGTTTGGCCGCTCAGCGGAGCGGGCATGAGAGCAGGCGCCGGCCCCCGCATCAGGCGCGATGCGATCGCCCTGGCGATCTGCGCGGCGGCCTATCTTGCGCTGTGCGCGGTGGTGCACAACAGCTACTATCAGCTCATGCTGACCCTGGTGCCGATCTGGGCAGCGATGGGGCTCTCCTGGAACCTGATCTCCGGTTATAGCGGATTGGTTTCATTCGGCCACGCTGCGTTCTTTGGGCTGGGCGCCTACACGGTGACATTGGCGCTCGTATATCTGAACCTTCCGCCTTGGCTAGGCATACCGCTGGGGATGCTGGTAGGGGCGGCGGCGGCGGTACTGATCGGCGTACCGACGTTCCGGTTGCGCGGACACTATTTCGCGCTGTCGATGCTCGCCTATCCGCTGGCCATTCTGTACGTGCTGGAGTTCCTCGGGTTCCAGGAAGTGCCGTTGCCGATGCATCAGCAGCGTCCCGCGCTGTTCATGCAGTTCACCGACCCACGCCTTTATACGGTTGTCGCGCTGGCGCTTCTGGTGATCGCGATGCTGGTCTCGATCACAGTGGAGAACTCGCGCTTCGGCTTGGCGCTCACAGCGATCCGCCAGAACGAGCTGGCGGCAGAAGCGGCGGGTATCGACACCTGGGGTTGGAAGATGCGTGGGCTGGTTGTCAGCGGCGCGATGGCCGCGGCAGCGGGCGGACTCTATGCCTGCGTGCTGCTGGTGGTGACGCCGGACTCGGTGTTCGGCGTGCTGGTTTCAGCGCAGGCTCTGGTCGTGACGTTGTTCGGCGGCGTGGCAACGGTGTGGGGTCCGGTGATTGGTGCGGCAATCCTGATCCCCCTGGCCGAAACACTGAACGCGCGACTGGGGAGCATAATCCCCGGAATCCAAGGTGTGGTGTACGGAGCGGCGATCATCGCGATCATGCTGATCGCGCCTCAGGGATTGTTCTGGACGGTGCGGGATCTGGTGTGGCGGCGCGCTGACACAAAACTCGCCCTCCCCCTGCGGGAGGGGGATGGGGGGAGGGGGCCGTCGTGCAGCCCCCTCCCCTCTCCCGCAAACGGAGCCACACTGCTGGACGTGCGCAACCTGTCGCGTTCATTCGGCGGCTTACGGGCGGTGGACGACGTCAGCTTCTCCGTCGAGAGCGGCGAGATCCTCGGCATCATCGGCCCGAACGGCGCCGGCAAGACCACGCTGTTCAACGTGCTGAACGGCGTCCTCGCGGCCGATGCCGGCGACGCAGTGCTAGCCGGCATCCCCATGCGTGGACGCAAAGTTCACCAGATCGCCCGCATGGGCGTCGGGCGAACCTTCCAGGTGGTGCGCAGCTTTCCGCGCCTCTCTCTGCTGGACAACGTCATCGTCGGTGCCTACGGCGCCGGACTGGACGACGATGCAGCCGTCGCCACGGCCGCGGCAGCACTAGATGCCGTCGCCCTGGGCCGGTTCGCGACGCGGCCCGCTGGCGAGCTCACCAACAAGGAGCTTCGGCTGATGGAGCTGGCCAGGGCCCTCGCCGGACGCCCGCGGCTGCTGCTGCTCGACGAGACGCTGGCGGGGTTGGGACGCGAAGAATGCGACGAGCTGCTAGATGTGCTGCGCGGCCTGCGCGATACCGGCATGACCATCGTCATCATCGAGCACACCATGCACGCCATGCTGCGGCTGGTCGACCGTTTCCTGGTGCTCGATCATGGCGCGGTGCTGGCGCAGGGCTCACCGCGCGAGGTGATCGAGAATCGGGCGGTGATCGAGGCTTATCTGGGCCACAAGTTTCTGGCGAGACAATGCTCGGCGTAAGCGACCTCGCAGTGTCCTATGGCGGACTGCGCGCGCTGTCCGGAGTGTCGCTTACGGTGAATGAAGGGCAGTTCGTCGCCGTGGTCGGCCCGAACGGCGCCGGCAAGACGACGCTGTTCAAGGCGATCTGCGGCATCGTGCGACCGGATTCCGGCACGATCAGTTTCTCCGAGCGAGACCTGCTGCGCCGGCCGGCCTTTTCGCGCGCGCATCTCGGCATCGCGCATGTGCCGGAAGGCCGCCAGGTCTTCAAGACACTGACGGTGCGCGAGAATCTGGAGATGGGCGCGTACACGCACGCCGGCCGGGTGGCCTGGACTCACACGCTCGAACGCATCCAAGCGCTGTTCCCGATCCTCGCCGAGCGTGCCGGCCAGCTTGCCGGCACGCTGTCCGGCGGCGAGCAGCAGATGCTCGCGATCGGGCGAGGGCTGGCGTCTTCGCCACGTCTGCTGATGCTGGACGAGCCGTCGATGGGCTTGGCACCTGCCGTCGCCGATCTGATCTTCGAGCGCATCGCGCAGATCCATCGCGAGGACGGGCTAGCCATCCTTCTGGTCGAGCAGCGTGTCGCCGAGGCGCTGGAACTCGCCGACCACGGCTATGTGCTGGAGACCGGTCGCGTGGTGCTGGACGGGTCCTATCAGACGCTGCTTGCAGACGACCGGCTCCGGCGCTCCTATCTCGGCTTGGGCGCAATCTGAACAGACCCCTAGGAAGGACGGACATGAGCAGGAATATCGGCCGGCGAACAGCGCTGGCACTTGGTGGCGCCGCAGCGGTAACTGGGCGGGCGCGGGCGCAAGCGAAGGATGTCGAGATCGCGTTGCTGGTCCCGTTGACAGGGCCGTGGGCGCGGCAGGGCATTCTGGAACGCATGGGCGCCGAGATGGCGGTCGATGACGTGAATGCCGCCGGCGGCGTGAAGGCGCTTGGCGGGGCGAAACTGAAGCTGCTGGTCTTCGACACCCAAGACAGCGCGGAGAAAGCAAAAGACGCGGGGCAGCGCATGCTGGCGCAGAACCCCGACCTTGTCGGCGGCATCGGGTGCTGGCTGAGCACCTTCACGCTGGCGGCAACCGAGGTGACCGAGCGCGCACAGCTTCCGTGGCTGACGTTGTCGTATTCCGACGCCATCACCAATCGCGGCTTTCATTACGTGTTCCAGGCCTCACCCACCGCCGACAAGCAGGCGACGGATGTCGTGCCGATCATCATGAAGCTGGCCGAGGGCAGCACTGGCAAGCGGCCGACCAAGGTTGCCATCATCGGCGACAACACGGCGGCCAGCGTGAGCTTCCTGAAGCCGATCCGCGCGCACATCCTGAAGGATGCCGGCCTGACCGCGGTGATCGATAAGATTTATACGCCGCCGCTGGCGGACGCCACGACGCTGGTACAGCCTGTGCGCAGCGCGCGGCCCGATTTCGTGCTGCTGCTGTCAACCAATGTGCCAGACGACAAACTGCTGATCGATGCGTTCGCCGAATATGGCATGGGCGGCGGCAAGCTGCCGTTGATCGGCAACGGCGGCCACTGGGCGACGCCGGAGCTGTTGAAGACGACCGGCGCCGACATCCTGCAGGGGATGATCGTCGGCCTCGCCAACTGGCCGGGCAAGGAGCAGGCCGCGCTAGGCCAGCGCTTTGTCCAGCGTACCGGCGAGCCGTGGTTCGGTCACGATTTCATCTTCCCCTATGCGCATGTGATGATCCTGAAACAGGCGCTGGAAATGGCCGGCGCTGCGGACCGCGTGAAGGTGGCCGATGCGATCCGCCGGATGGACATGACGGATGGGCCGGCGCTGTTCTTCCCCGGTCATCATCTGAAGTTCGACGACAAGGGCCGGCGCGTGGACGCCGAGTTGGTTGTCGTGCAGTGGCAGAACGGCCGGCCAGTGACGATCTTTCCGCAGAACATGGCGACCGCCAAGCCAATCTGGGGTGTTTGAACGCATGAGCGAGACGGACATCTACGAACTTTATGCCGTGCGCTACGCCCATAACGCGCTGGCGCGACGGTCGGGCAATTTCCTGGGTGGGGACCCGCATGATGCGCCAATGCCGCTCGATTACTTCGTGTGGGCGATCAAGGGGGCGAAGAAGACGTTCATCCTGGATACCGGGTTCGACGCCGCGATGGGACGGAAGCGTGGGCGGGAGTTCCTGCGGTCTCCGGCGGTCGGACTGAAAGCCGTAGGCGTCGAGCCGGACACGATTGAGGATGTGATCGTGTCGCATATGCACTACGACCATTGCGGCAATTACGACCTGTTCCCGCGTGCGCGGTATCATCTGCAGGATCGCGAGATGGCATACTGCACCGGCCGTTGCATGTGCCACGCTGGCCTGCGCGTCGCATTCGAGGAAGACGACGTGGTGGCGATGCTGCACAAGGTCTTTGCCGGCCGCGTGCGGTTCCACGACGGTGCCGAGGAGATCGCCCCCGGCCTGTCGGTGCATCACGTCGGCGGTCACAGCAAGGGCTTGCAGGTGGTGCGGGTGCGGACTCGCCGCGGCTGGATGGTGCTGGCGGCGGATGCCAGTCATTTCTACGCGAATATGGAGGAAGGGCGGGCGTTTCCGATCCTGCACAATCTCGAAGAGACGCTTGAAGGGTATGACACGCTGCGACGGCTGGCGAGCCGGCCGGACAACATAATTCCGGGTCATGACCCGCTGGTGCTGGCGCGTTATCCGGCGGCTGCCGCCGGACTGGAAGGCGTGGCCGTGCGGCTGGACGCGGATCCCGTTGGTTGAATTTCACGGAGCTGAGCAAGTGAGCTTTCAACACGGAGCACGTGCGAGGACCACGGTGTGCCACGGAGGACGTTTCAAACGGCGATGCCTGCGCTTTGACAAATATAGCCGAAACTCCGTGGCCCTTCGTGAGCCTCCGTTCTTCCTCCGTGTTGAAAAACTATGAACGGCAAGTGCACCGACGCCGCTTGTGAAACCCGCCAAGCTGGCCCGGCTTTACGTCGCAGCCAAGGCGGCGGAAAATGCCAGCCACCTGTTCACGAGGGTATCACAGCTCGAGCATGACCGCCGCGGTGAGGCCACTAGCCAACCCGCGCACGCCTCAACAATCCTCCCTGGAGGCAGCATGAAGATCGAACGCCTGGAGACTTTGCGGGCCGATGCCGGCTGGCGGATGTTCTCCTATCTGAAGGTCACCACCAGCGATGGCATTACCGGCTGGTCAGAGTTCAACGAGAGCTTCGGCAGCACCGGTCTCGCCGACGTGATCAACGGCCTCGCACCGGTGCTGATCGGCCGCGATCCTCGCCGGTACGAGGCGATTACCGCGCATCTGCACGTCCTCACGCGCCAGTCGCGCGGCGGGATCAACCAGCAGGCGATCGCCGCGATCGAGAACGCGCTGCTCGACATAACCGGCAAGGCGTATGGGGTGCCGGTCTGTGCGCTGTTCGGCGGCCCGGTGCGCGAGCGTATCCCCGTCTATTGGTCGCATTTCGGGACTTATCGCGTACGCAGCCACGCGCTGATGGGCGTACCGCCGCTCCACAGCTACGATGATCTGGCGCGCCACGCCGCGGAGGTGAAGGCGCGCGGGTTCAAAGCGCTGAAGACCAATATCCTGCTGTCGGACGGCAACATGCTGGCAAGCTTCAGCCCCGGGTTCGGCCGTACCCCCGGTTGGCCGGAGCTAAACTGGGACAACCGCGTGCGCGATGCGGCAACACGTCAGCTCACCGCCATTCGCGAGGCGATCGGCCCGGAGATGGGGCTGATGCTCGACATCAACTTCCACTTCAAGACCGAGGGTTTCCGTCGCATCGCCGACGCCGTGGCGCCGGCCCGACTGACCTGGCTTGAAGTCGACACGCACGATGCACCGTCGCTGGCGCTGATCCGGCGCGATGCGCCATGTCCCGTCGCTTCATGCGAGACGCTGCATGGGCGGCGCGAGTTCAAGCCATATTTCGAGAACTACGCCCAGGACGTGGCAATCATCGATGTGATCTGGAACGGCCTGGCTGAATCGCTGAAGATCGCCGCCATGGCCGACGTGTACGAAACCAATGTCGCGCCGCACAATTTCTATGGCCATCTCTGCAGTGCGATCAGCGCGCATTTCAGTGCCGCCGTGCCGAACTTCCGGATCATGGAGATCGATATCGATAGCGCGCCCTGGCGCGACGAATTCTATGATTCGGTGCCGGTGATCGAGAACGGCGAGCTGGTATTGCCGCTGAAGCCGGGCTGGGGCATCGAAGTGAACGAGAAGGCGGTGCGTGCGCGTCCGCCGAAGGGCTAGGGACACAGGAGACAGTCAGCATGGCGAAATACAAGATCGCGACCCCGGCAGGGGCAAGCTTCACCGTGGCCGGCGGTGGCTATGACTACGAAATGGAAGGGCTCGAAGGCATCGATGCCGAGATCGTCGAAGGACCGGCGGACGAAAATGGCTTCGTCGCCTTCGCCCGCGATGCCGACGCAGTCTATGTCAAGGGCATGCGCTTCACCAAGAAAGTCATCGACGGGTTGGAGAAGTGCAAAGTCCTCGCGCTCGGCTCTGTCGGCGTGGATAGCGTCGATATCGACGCCGCCACCGCGCGCGGCATCCCGGTGACCAACTGCCCCGACACGTTCATCGAGGAGGTCGCTGACCAGGCGATGGCACTGCTGCTCGCCGGATTCCGGCGCGTGGTCGAGCAGGACCGCATGGTGCGCGAGGGCCGCTGGCGCGAGGGGCGCCCGGCGCTGTTGAAGTTCCCCCGCCTGATGGGCCAGACGCTCGGCTTCATCGCGTTCGGCCACGTCGCTCGCGCCGTCGCCCGGCGCGCCAAGCCGTTTGGCCTGCGACTGATGGCGTACGATCCCTATATCGAAGAACTCGTGATGATCGAGCACGACGTGCTGCCGGCCACGCTGGAAGAGGTGCTGCGCGAATCCGACTTCGTATCCATGCACGCACCCGCCACGCCCGAGGCAGAAGGCATGCTGAAGGAGAAGCACTTCCGCATGATGAAGCCGAGCGCGATCTTCGTGAATGTCGGTCGCGGCCCTACCGTACAGGAAGCCGGGCTGATCCGCGCGCTGGAGGAAGGCTGGATCGCACACGCGGCGCTCGACGTGCTGGAAACCGAGCCGCCGGGACACAACAACCCACTGCTGAAAATGAACAACGTGACGCTCTCGGCGCATGTTGCTTCGGCTTCGTCGCGCTTCGACCCCGCGCGCAAGCGGCATGTCGGGCGGGAGCTGGCGCTGGTGTTGACCGGACGTTGGCCGATGAGCTGCGTCAACCCATCGGTCCTGCTGCGCTCCGATCTGCGCCGCTGGCAACCGGTGTCGATGGAACGCGGGCCGAATAGCTGAGCCGTTGAGAGCGGCCTAGGGGCGGAATCAGAGTCCACCTCTCCCGCTCTGCAGGTGAATCACTCGCCCCCTGCCCGGCGGCGCCGGCGCCGGGCAGGAACCGCGGGAGGCTCTTCGTCTGGACTGGCCAGCGCGCGTAGCAGCGCCTCGCGCAATTGCTGCAGCTTCCGCTCGTTCTCCACCTTCAGGCCGAACACGTCCTTCACGTAAAACACATCGACCGCCCGCACGCCATAGGTCGTGACATGGGCCGATGCGATCTGCAGCCCTTGCTCGCTGATAGCGGCGGTCACGTCATGCAGCAGTCCGGGACGATCACGGCCGTTCACCTCGATCACGGTGTGGGTGTGAGAGGCGTGATTGTCGATCACCACGCGCGGCGGCACGTGGATGGCGTGCAGCCGCCGGCCGAGCAAAAGCTTGGAGACGCGGTGGATCTCGGTCTCCAGCCGCAACCGCCCCGACAGCGCCTGTTCGATCAGGGCGGAGAGCCGCGCCAGCCGGTGCGGCGCGTCGAAGGCACCGCCGGCCGCGTCCTGGATCCAGAACGTGTCGAGCGCCATCCCGTTGGTCATCGTATGGATCCGCGCATCGACGATCGACGCACCGGCAACCGCGAGCGCCCCGGAGATCTTGGTGAACAGCCCGGCGTGGTCGGCGCAATAGACGGTGACCTCGGTCACCGCGCGGGCGGGCAGCGGCTGGGTATCCACCGTCAGCGGAGCGCCCCGCTGCTCGGCCTCCCGCATCAGCCGGGCATGCCGCGCATGCGTCTCGGGATCGAAGGAGAGCCAATAGCCGGGATAGCCGAGGGAGGCGAAGCGCTCGATCTCCGCTGCGGGCCAGTCGGCGAGCAGGCTGGCGGCGGCCTCTTTTGCCCGTGCCACCCGCACGTCTCGTTCAGTGGTGGAAAGCGCGCCCTCCAGCACCTCGGCGACCCGCGAGTAGAGCTCGCGCAGCAGGGTCGCCTTCCACCCGTTCCACACCTTGGGCGAGACCGCCCGCATGTCGGCCACGGTCAGCACCAGCAAAAGCCGTAGCCGCTCCGGCGACTGGATAGTATCGGCGAGGTCGAGGATCGTCTTCGGATCGTCGATATCGCGCTTGAACGCGGTCTCGCTCAGCAACAGGTGGTGCAGCACGAGCCAGGAAACGGTCTCGGTTTCTTCGGCGCTCAATCCCAGTTCCGGGCCGATCTGGAGCGCGATTTCGGCGCCCAGCGCCGAATGATCGCCGCCGCGGCCCTTGGCAATGTCGTGCAGCAGCATCGCCAGATAGAGCGCGCGGCGCGACTGGATATGCGCCACCAGCCCCGAGGCGACCGGCGCGATCTCGGCCAGTTCGCCCCGCTCCAGCATGTTCAGCACCCGGATGGCCTCGATCGTATGCTCATCGACGGTGAACACGTGATACGTATCGAACTGCATCTGCCCGACGATGCGCGCCCAGTCAGGAAGCAGGCGGCTGAGCACGCCGCTCTCGTTCAGGACACTGAGCCAGCTTGCGCTGTCCCGACCGCACAGCAGTTTCATGAACAGCCGGGCCGCCTCGGGGTCGCCGCGCAGCCTGACCGCCGCCCGCTCGTTGCGGATCAGCGAGCGGATGGCCAGCGGATGCAGGCTGAGGCCGCGGTCGCGAGCCACCTTCAGGATGCGCAGCATCTGGATCGGCTCGGCATCGAAATCGCGGCCTTGGATCGGCAGCAGCTTCCCATCGGCCAGAACGAACCCGGCCGCGACCAGCGTCCGGTCAGCCTCGGCAGCGATTGCCGGGGGACCAAGGGCGGCGCGCAGGATGGCCGGCTCCAGCACCCGGGTCAGCCTCACCACGTCGCGGGCGGTGAGGAAATAGTGGCGCATGAAGCGCTCCACCCCGTCCTGGCGGCCGTGCCTCGTGTAGCCCATGCGCGCCCCGACCACCGGCTGGAGGTCGAAGGTCAGCCGCTCCTCCGCCCGGCCGGCGACGTAATGGAGGTGGAACCGCACCGTCCACAGGAACTCCCAGGACCGCCTTGCGTGCCGGGCCTCGGTCTCGGACAGGATGCCGCCGACTTCGGCGAGCTCGCCCATTGTCTGGGTGTCGAACACGTAGCGGGCGATCCAATAGAGTGTCTGCAGGTCGCGCAGCCCGCCGCGCCCTTCCTTGATGTTCGGCTCGACGACGAAGGGGCTGTCGCCGAACTTCTTGTGACGGGCGTTGCGCTCGGCCTGCTTGGTGTGGATGAAGTCGGCAGCTCCGTCCTGCTGGTTGACGGCACGGAAGCGGTCGTGGAAGCGATCGAATAGTGCCTCGTCGCCGGCGAGGTGACGCGCGTCGAGGAGCGAGGTGCGGATGGTGGTGTCCTTCGCGGCTTCGCTCAGGCACTCTTCCACGGAGCGCGTCGCGTGGCCGACCTTCAGTCCGAGATCCCACAGAAAATACAGCATGTATTCGACCACTTGCAGCGTGTGCGGGGCCGGCTTGTGGGGGGTGAGGAATAACAGGTCGATGTCGCTGAACGGGGCCAGGGTGCCGCGCCCATAGCCGCCGGTCGCCGCGACGCTAAGCGTCTCGGGCTCGCCCAGAACGGCGGCGGCGTGGTCGAGCAGAGCGGCGATCAGCGTGTCGATCAACCGGGCCAGCAGGCGGGCGGCTTGCAGGCCGCTGATCTGGTCCTGCTCGAACGAGTGCTGCACATGGGCCTGAATGCGCGCCAAATGGCGGCGGAAGGCGCCGAGAGCGGCGCTGCGCGCCACCCCCGGTCCGCCGGCGAACGAAGTCAGGGCCTCCGACAGCACTGCGGCGGCGGCATCGGGGCTGTCCGGCAGAGGGGCGGTCGGCGTCAGCATTGGCGGAACCGTACCTATGCCGCGCCGGTCCCGCAAACCGGCAGCAGCGCTTTCAGGCGATACAGCGCATCCAGTGCCTCGCGCGGGGTGAGGCGGTCCGGGTCCAGTTCGGCCAGTGCCGCAACGACCGGGTCGGGTTCTGAGCCAGATGGCGGGTCCTGAAGCTCCGGGGAAGCGGTGGCGGCGAATAGCGGCAATGCGGCAAGGGGGCCGGCGGTTCCACTCTGTCGCTCGAGCGAGCCGAGCAACGCCGCCGCCCGGCGGACGACGGGGGCCGGCACGCCGGCGAGTTCCGCTACGTGCACTCCCCAGGACCGGCCCGCCGCGCCCTCCGCCACCTCGTGCAGGAACACCACCGATCGCCTCCACTCCTTCACGCGCATGGTGTGCGGCCGAAGCCGCGGCAGACGTTCAGAGAGTTCCGCCAGTTCGTGGAAATGTGTGGCAAAAATTGTGCGGCAGCGAATGGCGCCGTGCAGTGCCTCGAGCACCGCCCAGGCAATAGCGAGCCCATCGAGCGTCGCTGTCCCGCGGCCGATCTCATCCACGACGACGAGCGAGCGCGGACCGGCTTGGTGCAGGATGGCGGACGTTTCGGTCATCTCAACCATAAAGGTGGAGCGGCCGCGGGCGAGATCATCGGCGGCGCCCACGCGGCTGAACAGCCGATCGACAAGGCCGATTTCAGCGCGTTCCGCCGGCACCGGCAGCCCCGCCTGGGCAAGCACGACCATTAGGGCATTCTGCCGAAGAAACGTCGATTTGCCGGCCATGTTGGGACCGGTGAGCAGGAGCAGTCGGCGATCCGGGGAGAGATCACAGTCGTTGGGAACGAAGGCGGCTCGGCCGGCAAGTGCTGCCTCGACCACGGGGTGCCGACCGCGTTTCACCTGAAACGCCTCGTCCCCGGTGACGATTGGGCGGCACCAGGTGCCGGGGCGGGCGAGAGTGGCCGCGGATTGGGCAACGTCGAGCAGGGCAAGGGCGTCCGCGCAGGCGGCGAGGCTTTCGGCGTGTTCGAGCACGGTGCGGACCAGATGGGCAAAGACGGCGCGTTCCCTCGCGGCGGCGCGTTCGGCGGCCTCGGCGATCCGGCGGTCAAGCTCGGCGAGCTCCGGGGTGCTGAAGCGAGCGCCGTTTGCCATGCCCTGGCGCAGCGTCAGCTCCGGGTGCTCTCGCAGTTTTTCAACGGCTTGCGCCGGTGCCTCGATAACATAGCCGAGCTGGGCGTGATGGCGGATCTTGAGGCTCGCCACCCCATAACGCTGCGCATAGTCGAGTTGGAGCGTCACGAGGATGCGGCGGCTGTCGTCGCGCAGGGCCCGCTCGGCGTCCAGTGTGGGATCGAAGCCCGGACGGATGCTCTCGCCGTCATCCAGTCTGATCGGTGCCAGGTCGGTGAGAGCGGCCGTGAGGGTCTGTTGCAGGCTCGGGTCAATGGCGAGGGAGGCCCGGGCGTCGGCAAGGAGGGCGGGTAGCGGGCCCGTTAGGGCTTCGGCCGCGGCGCGGGCGGCGGCAAGCCCGTCGCGCAACGCGGCCAGGTCGCGCGGGCCGCCGCGGTTCAGCGAAAGGCGGGCGAGCGCGCGGGCGATGTCAGGCGCGGTGCGGAGCGCGTCGCGCAGGCGGTCGGCCGCATCGGGGTTGGCGAGCAGCCAGCCCCACACATCCTGGCGGCGGGCAATCTCGGCGGCGTCAGTGAGTGGGGCCGAGAGCCATGCGGCGAGGGTGCGGGAACCGGCCGCGGTGTGCGTATGGCGAATAATTCGCAGTAAACAGTGAGGCGAATCGGGGTCGCGGGCGCGCAGGATTTCCAGGCTGGCGCGGGTGGCGGCGTCCATCGCCAGCACGCCAGCCTGACCCTGCGGGGCGGGGCGGGCGAGGCGCGGAAGCGCACCGGATTGGGTGGTACGGACGTAATCGACGGCGAGGGCGGCGGCCACGGCTTCGGCATCAGTGAAGCTGCCGAAGGCATCGAGGCTGGCGGCGCCGAATGTTTCGGCCAGTCGCCGGCGAGAGACCAGCGGAGGAGAGGCTTGCGTCTCGGGGCCACGCTTGGGTTCGTGCTCGCCCAGTTTGATGGTGGCGGGGGCAAGGATTTCCGCTGGTTCCAAGCGGCCGAGCAGGGCCGGGAGGTCGGCCGGCGGAAGGGCGGCGGTTTCGAACAGGCCAGTTGAGACATCGAGCCAGGCGGAGCCGATGGTGTCCGTGCCGTGGGCCAGGGCGAGCAGCAGGTTGGGACGGCCGGCCTCCAGCAGCGTCTCTTCAGTAAGGGTTCCGGGGGTGACAAGGCGGATCACCTCGCGGCGGATCGGGGCTTTACCGGTGCGCTTCTTGGGGTCCTCCATCTGCTCGGCGACGGCGACCCGGAAGCCACGGCGGATCAGGCGGGCGAGATAGGCATCCGCGGCGTGGACGGGGACGCCGCACATCGGGATGGGGGCGCCGGCGTGCTCGCCGCGGGCGGTGAGCGCGATGTCGAGGGCCGCGGCGGCGGCCTCGGCGTCGGCGAAGAAGAGTTCGTAAAAATCGCCCATGCGGAGGAATAGCAGCGCGTCCGGGTGGCCGGATTTAAGAGCGAACCATTGCGCCATGGCGGGGGATGCCCCCGAGGGGTCGGGGGTCGGGGACAAGCTCCTCGGGCCGGGGGCGGCGGCTGGGATTTGAGGGTCCAGGGTGGGCGGTGGGTCTTGGGTACGGGAGGGGTGGGAGCCGGCCATGCCGAGGGTTTACACGGCGGGATCACGCAAGGGCGAGGGTCGGATCGCAGTGCTGGTGCGCAATGGGGGAATCTGGAAGTGCCGGGATCCGGGCCGAGAGGCGGCTGGGTGGCTCGACTGTCGGGTGTTGGCAAATTTTGCCATTGCTGATATGCTCGCTGCGCCTCTGACGAGGACCTGGCCATGCCGACCCGGAACATCAGCCTGACCCCCGAGCAAGATGCCTTCATTGAAGAGGCGGTGAACTCGGGCGTATATCAGAATGCTAGCGAGGCCGTGCGCGATGCGCTGCGCGCGCTGCAGCAGCGCCAGCGTGAAGACGCCCTTAAGCTCGAGGCCCTGCGAACCCAGATCGAGGGCGGCGTTGACGCGCTTGAACGAGGCGAGTTCAGGGAAATCGCCGACACCGACCTTGACTTGTACCTCGAAGAGTTGCTTGCGGCATCGAGCAAGCGAACGCCCTGAAGCATGGCGCGCTACCGCCTCTCGCTGCTTGCGGAGGCGGACCTCGCACATATTCTGGCGACCAGCACGAGAGAATGGGGTATCAGCGGCAGGCGCCGCTACGCGGCAATTCTCGCCGCGGCGATGCGCCAGGTCGCGGCCGATCCCGAGGGTCCTGCGACACGGGACCGAGCGGAGCTGCGACCCGGCATCCGCAGCTTTCACCTTCGGCGTACCCGCGACGCCGGTGCGGAAGGGAGGGTGAGGCGGCCAGTTCATGTGCTGTATTACCGCCAGGTCGCGCCAGGGCTGATCGAGATTGTCCGGGTGTTGCACGAGCGCATGGAGCTGAGCAGACATTTGCGCGCTGTGTCGGAGGACGAATAACCCGGGAGGCGGCCTTGAGGAGGACAGAGTTCCGCGATCCGTGATGATCGTGCAGCCCTTACGCTTCGAGCTATCATACCAGGGCTGACGCTTCGTTCGTCATCCCACGAAAGCGTTGCGACCGCAGGAACCCATGTGACGGCACGAATCGAGAGCGTCCCTTGGGGGTTTGCTTTCGCAGGCATGACGATGAGGTATCGCCGGAGGGTCAACCTCAGAGGCGTCTGAAATCAGCAACGCAACGAACGGGAAGGAAAGGCAACATGGCGACGGCAGCAGCGAAGCAGCGAAAAGTCATTATCACCTGCGCGGTGACGGGGGCCATCCACACCCCCAGCATGTCGCCCTATCTTCCGGTAACGCCGGAGCAGATCGCCGAGGCGGCCATAGGCGCCGCAGAAGCGGGTGCGGCGATCGTGCATCTGCACGCGCGCGATCCGGAGACCGGCAAGCCGGACCAGTCGCTGGAGGCGTTCGGGCGGTTTCTTTCGCGCATCAAGCAGCGCACCGGGGCGGTGGTGAACCTCACCACTGGCGGCGCACCCTATATGACGGTGCAGGAACGGGTGCAGCCGGCGGCGACGTTCAGGCCGGAGATTGCCTCGCTCAACATGGGGTCGATGAATTTCGGGCTGTTCCCGATGTTGGACCGCTTCAAGGAGTTCCGCCATGCCTGGGAGCGGCAGCATCTGGAGAATTCCCGCGATCTTATATTCCGCAACACGTTCCAGGACATCGAGTTCGTGTTGCGCACCCTGGGCGATGCCGGCACTCGGTTCGAGTTCGAGTGCTACGATGTCGGTCATCTGTACAATCTACACTATTTCCTGCAACGCGGCCTGGTGCAACCGCCGCTCTTCGTGCAGACCGTGTTCGGCATATTGGGCGGCATCGGCCCGCATCCCGAGGACGTGATGCACATGAAGCGCACGGCCGATCGGCTATTCGGCCGGGAACACCACTGGTCGGTGCTGGGCGCCGGCCGCAATCAGCTATCGATTGCGGCAATGGCGGCGGCGATGGGCGGCAACGTGCGCGTCGGGCTCGAGGATTCGTTGTGGATCGGGCCTGGTCGGCTTGCGGAATCAAGCGCGCAGCAGGTTGACGCGGCGCGCCAGATTATCGAGGGATTGGGCCTTGGCGTTGCGACGCCGCACGAGGCGCGGGAGATGCTTTCGTTGAAGGGGGCGGACAGGGTGAATTTCTGATCGGAGATTGTGTGCCTGGCGCTCGCTCCCGCGTATTCTATCACGTCTCGCCGGCGACTTCTCGCATCGCTTGGCCAAGCAGTTCCAGGCCGAGATCGATTTCGTACTCACTGACCGTCAGCGGCGGCGCGATGCGCATCACCCCGCCGGAGGCACCACCACGCACGATGTTGGCACTCAACCCGAGCGCCAGCGCTCGGTCCGTCACCGCGTCCGACAGCCTGGCCGCGGTCCGTCTCTGGCCACCATCCTCATCGACGAACTCCAGCCCGAGCAGCAGGCCGCGGCCGCGTACGTCACCGATCCAGGGGTGGCGCGCCTGCAAATCGTGCAGGCCATTCTTCAACCGTGATCCCACGGCCGCCGCGCGTGCTGCAAGCCCGTCGCGCACCACGATCTCCAGCACTTTCAAGCCGACCGATGCGGGCAGCGGATCGTTCACATGCGTGGTGTAGAACAGAAAATCGCGTGCGTCGCAGGCGTCGCTGATAGCCGCACTGGTCATCACCGCCGACAGCGGCAGCCCGGCTCCCAATGTTTTCGACAAAACCAACAGGTCCGGCACGACGCCGTCGCGCTCGAAGGCGAACATCAGTCCGGTGCGGCCGAGGCCGGTCTGCGCTTCGTCCACAATCAGCTTCATCCCGCGCTCGTCGCATTTGCACTTGAGCGCGCGCAGATAGCCCGGCGGCAACTCGATGACCCCGCCCGAGGACAGGATCGGCTCGGCGATGAACGCCGCGAGGTTGCCGGTGCTTTGCCGGTCGATCAGTGCGAACGCATCGTCCAGTTCTGCTTGCCAGGAGACGCCGGGAAAACGCGGGCGAAAGGGATCGGGCGCCGGAATCGCGAAGGAGCCGGCCGCGGCCGGGCCATAGCCGCGCCGTCCGGCCTTATAGGTCGCGGAGGCGGCGGCGCCGGTCATGCCATGCCAGGACTGCGCGAAGCCAACGACCTCCCATCCGCCGGTCACCAGTTTGGCGATCTTGATCGCGGCCTCGTTCGCCTCGCCGCCTGTGGATAGCAGCATGACCTTGGGCAGACCGGGCACCAGGCGAGCGAGTGCCTCGGCGAGATCAACCGCCGGCGGGCTGAGCATTGAGGAAAACAGGTGGTCGAGCCGTCCGGCTGCGTCGCATATCGTCTCGACGATCTCGGGATGAGAATGGCCGAGGATCGCGCTCATTTGCCCGGAGGTGAAATCCAGTACCCGCCGTCCCGCGGCATCGAACACGAAGCTGCCCTCGGCGCGCACCGGCACAAACGGCACGAAGCTGCCGCCGAAACTGAGCATGTGACGTTGTGCACGTGTCCAGAAGGTGGTATCAACAGGTACAGCCGCGCCGTCCATGGCCGATTTCCGTTCTGCCGATCCGCAGGCTGCTTGTGTCTTGCGTCGCGGTCAATCCGCGGGTGACCCAACTTCCACACCTGAAAGCGGCTGCCGTGGTCTTCTGCTCGATACGGTGCTTATAGCACTCACAGAGGAACATCTCGCCCACCAATCCGCGAACAGTAGAACCGTCCCCACGCGGCCCGATCCCACCCTTGACGCTGTCCGCCGGCCACGCCACCAGCCCCCGTATGAGTGGTTTCGCCTCCCCTGACCCGGAGTTGGCGGTCCGTCCGCCTGCGCGGGCCGCCGCGCCGCCGGAGCTCACGGTCGTGGTGCCCTGCTACAACGAGCGGCCGAACGTGGCACCGCTGGTGGCCAAGCTCGATGCGGCACTCACCGGCATCGCCTGGGAGGTGCTGTTCGTCGATGACGACAGCCCGGACGGCACCGCCGCCGAGGCGCGCCGGATCGCCGCGCACGACCCCAGGGTGCACTGCCTCCGCCGAATCCGGCGGCGTGGCCTGGCGTCGGCAGTGATCGAGGGTGGCCTCGCCTCTTCCGCCCAGTTCCTTGCCGTGATGGACGGCGACTTACAGCACGATGAGACACGCCTGACGGCAATGCTCGCCGCCCTGCGCGGCGGGGACTGCGATCTTGCGGTAGCGAGCCGGCACGTGGCAGGCGGCGATGCCGCCGGCCTTGGCTCGCACTGGCGGCACGCGCTCTCTGAAGGTGGCATCCACTTGGCGCAACGCCTTCTGCCGGTGCGCCTGTCGGACCCGATGAGCGGCTTCTTCATGCTGCCGCGCGAGTTGTTCGAGCGTCTGGCGCCCTCGCTGACCGGGCAGGGCTTCAAGATCCTGCTGGACATTGTACTTAGCGCGCCGCCTGGACTGCGCGTGATCGAGATCCCAAGCCGCTTCCGCGAGCGCGCCGGGGGGAAGAGCAAGCTCGATGTCCTGGTGTTGGCTCAGTTCGCCGGGCTGCTGCTGGATAAGCAGCTGGGCGGGGTGGTCCCGCTTCGCTTCATCGCTTTCGCCGCGGTCGGCGCGCTCGGCGTCCTGGTTAATCTGGCGGTGCTCACCGTCGCCCTGGAGCTGGCGCGGATGCCCTTCGTCACCGCCGAAACACTGGCCACGCTTGTCGCGATGATCTTCAACTTCGTGCTCAACAACGAGATCACCTATCGCGACCAACGACTGCGCGGCACTCTGCTGTGGCGCGGCCTGGTGCTGTTTATGCTGGTCTGCGGGCTCGGGGCGGCGGCGGGTATCGGCATCGCCCGTGCACTCTATTCCGAACACACTACCTGGACGCTCGCCGGCGCCACCGGGGCGGTGGTCGCTGTCGTGTGGAATTACGCGGTCTCGGCGACGCTGGTGTGGCGCGCCCGCTGACGCTGCCGGCGCTGGGCGCCCTCGGGGCGCTTACCCTGGCCCGGCTTATCGTAGCGGCAAGCGCACCGCTGGCTCCGGACGAGGCGTACTACTGGATCTGGTCGCGACACCTGCAAGGCGGCTATCTCGACGGGCCGCCGATGGTGGCGCTGTGGATCCGGGCCGGCACCTGGATCGCCGGCGACGGCGCATTCGGCATCCGCTTGCTGGGCCCGCTTTCGGCCGCGCTGGGCTCCTATCTGCTGTGGCGGTCTGGCGAGGCGCTGCTGCCCGGCCGGCACGCGGGCCTGGTCGCCGCGGCGCTGCTGAACGCGACGCTGCTGTTTGGCGTCGGCGCGGTGATCATGACCCCGGACACGCCGCTGCTGTTCTTCTGGGTCTGTTGCCTGTGGGCGCTCGCCGAATTCATGCAGGACCGCAACGGCTGGTGGCTGACGGCCGCCGGCGTATTCGCCGGTTTCGCGCTGGCTAGCAAATACACCGCGGCGTTGCTGGTGCTGGGCGCGGCTCTCTGGCTGCTGCTGACGCCGACGCTGCGCGGTTGGCTGCTGAACCCGGCGCCGTGGTGGGGCGTGCTGTTCGGCGCGCAGGCCTTCGTGCCGGTGGTGAACTGGAACCGGGCGCATGGCTGGGCGAGCTTCTCCAAGCAAGGCGGGCGCGTTGCCGACTGGCATCCTGCGCGGGCAGCGCGTTTCCTCGGCGAGTTGGTCGCCGGCCAGGTCGGGCTGGCAACGCCGCTCGTGTTCCTGCTGTGCGCCGCCGGGGTCGTGCTGGCGGTGCGCTTGGCGTGGCGCCGCCGCGATCCGGCCTGGACGCTGCTCGCGGTGATGACCCTGCCGGCCGTCGCCGTGTTCGTCCAACACGCGATGGGCGATCGCGTGCAGGGCAATTGGCCGGCGATCGTCTATCCGGCGGCGGCGATCGCAGCGGCAGGGCTGGAGGGGAGAATCTGGCACCGGCTGCACTCGCCGGCGGTGGCGCTGGGGCTGGTCATCACGGCGGCGGTGTACGTGCAGGCGGTCGCAGCGCCCTTCCCGCTGCCCGTGCGGCTAGATCCGACCGCTCTGCAGCTCGCCGGCTGGCGGGGGCTGGCGGCACAGGTCGAAGCAGCGCGCGTGCGGGCCGGTGCGAGCTTCGTCGCATCCGACGAATACGCCGAGGCGGCCGAGCTGGCGCGCAACCTGCCGCCGGGCGTCATGGTGATCGGGGTCGAGCCTCGTTGGGCACTGTTTGACCTGCGCCGACCGGACATCGCCGGCCAGACTGGCATCCTGGTGCGCAGCGCGCGCCGCGGTCCCGATTTCGGCCGTGCGCCCTGGGCGGAGGTGCAGGCGATCGGCGAGGCGGTGCGCAGCCGGGATGGCGAACCGATCGAGCGCTTCGACCTGTTTCGCGTGGTGGCGGGTCCCGCCGCAACGCCTGAAGCCGCGCTGCCGCGCCCGTAGTGGCGATTACGCGGCAACCGGGTTAGCCTCCGCGTCATGGGCATTTCCACGGGCGCGGCGTATCTGGCGTCGCTCGACGACGGCCGCGAGGTCTGGATCGACGGTGAGCGCGTGCATCGCGTTGCCGCCGATCGCCGCTTTGCCGGGGCCGCGCATACCATGGCCGCGCTGTACCAGATGCAGCATGACCCGGAATTGCGGGACCGGATGACTTACCCTTCGCCGAGCAGCGGCGAGGGTGTCGGCCTGTCCTTCATTCAACCCGCTTCGGTCGAGGACCTGGTGCGGCGGCGGGACATGGTGAAGCTGTGGGCGGACGCGACCTGCGGCATGTTCGGCCGCAGCCCCGATTACATGAACATCATGCTGACCGGCTTCGCCTCTGCGCATCGCGCGTTCGGGGAGAAGGAGCCGCGCTTCGCCGAGAACGTCCGAGCCCATTACCTGCATGTACGCGAGAACGACCTGACGATGACGCACACGCTGCTCAATCCGCAGGTCGATCGGTCGCGCCCGGTGGAGCAGCAGGCGAAGGACCTGGCGGCGAAGATCGTCAAAGAAACTGACGCGGGTATCGTCATCCGTGGGGCCCGCATGGTCTCTACGCTGGCCGCCTTCTCGCACGAGATTATGGTGATGCCCTCGACCTATCTGTCGAGCAACAAGGAGGCAGAGCCGTACGCATTCGGCTTCAGCATCCCGGTCGCCAGCCGCGGGCTGCGGTTCATCTGCCGGCCGTCGGTGGCGCATCTCGAGGCGGCTTCACCGATGGATTTCCCGCTGTCGCTCCGCTTCGAGGAATCCGACGCGATGGCGGTGTTCGACGACGTGCTGGTGCCGTGGGAGCGCGTGTTCATCCACCGGGATCCGGTGATGTGCAACGGGCTCTATGACCGCACCGGTGCGATGCGGCAGGTGATGCACCAGTTCACCACCAAGAACCTGGCGAAGTCCGAGTTCATGATGGGGCTGGCCTTCGCGATGGCGAAATCGACCAATATCGATCAGCATCTGCACGTGCAGGGCATGCTGGCGGAGCTGATCCAGTTCACCGAGTTCTGCCGTGCTTGTCTGCGTGCCTCGGAAGTCGATGCGGAGCCAAACGCCGAAGGCGTGATCACGCCGGCGGCGATGCCGCTGTGGACAGTGCGCATGATGTTCGCGCAGATGTTCCGGCGGATGTGCGAGATCATCCAGATTCTGGGCGCCGGCGGACTTGTGGCGGTGCCGTCCTATGCGGAGACTGGCAGCGCCGTGTGGGGGGACGTGGAGAGCTATTTCCAGGCGGCGAACGCGGACTCGAAGACGCGGATCAAGTTGTTCCGACTGGCTTTCGACGCTGCGGTGTCGTCGTTCGCCGGCCGCCAGCAGCTTTACGAGCGGTACTATTCGGGGGATCCGGTGCGACTCGCGGGGTCGCTGTATAATCTCTACGATCGGGAGTTGGCGATCGCGCGGATCTTCGCGTTGCTGGACGAATTCGAGGCGCATCCGCCGGCACGTGAGTGAAGGGTAATGCTGCATGACTATCGTTACCACCCGCATCCTGGTTGGCGCTGACCACAAGTTTACCGGCACCGCCCCTGATGACGTACCGCCCGGTGAGCACGAGGCAGTCATTACTGTCACGCCTCGTCCTGCTCGGCGGAAAGCCACCCGGCCGTTCGATGTTAACGCGCTGCCGGTCATCGATCTGGGCCCCTGGCCTGAAGGCCTTATTCTCAGTCGCGAGGACATCTACGGCGACGACGGGCGGTGATGTATCGTTGATACGAATGTGCTGGTTTATGCTTCGGCAGAGGGGGTGCGCTATCGCGAGCCGGCGCGCGTCGCCCTCGCCCATTATGCCGCTACGGGCGAGACGCTCTGCATCAGTCAGCAGATCCTGCGCGAGTTCCTGGCGGTGCTCAAGCGACCACAGGTCTGGGCTGGCGTTGCTGTGATGACGGAAAAGTTGTTTCGCTGGCGTGCGCTGCGCGATCGTGCGATTTGTCGCGGCGAGCGCTTCGATCTGCCACGAAAGGCCGTGTCCCGATGCGAGTCGAACTGTTGTTCGTAGGTGCCCACAACGGGGGAAAGCAGCACAATGCGGTGCTTCAGGCAGCGTCCAAAGGAGCGGTCATCCTGATCGAGCCAGTTCCTTATCTCTTTGCCGAGCTGTCGGACAAATTCAGGTCGGTCCCGAATGTCACTTGCCTGAACTCTTGTGTGGCATCACGGTCCGGAACGGTGAAGTTCTATGCTGTCGCTCAAGAAGGCAGGCCGGTTTTGCCCTGGGCCGATCAGTTGGGTTCTATGGACGGAAGACATGCGATCGTCCACTCTGGCGATCTCACTGCCCATGTGACCCAGCTCGAGGTTGAGGCGATCTCCTTCGCAGATCTTATAGAGCAGTTTCAGATCGATGCGATCGGCACGCTGGTTACCGACACCGAAGGCTACGACGCCAAGCTGCTGCCTCACTTTCCGTTCGGAGTAGTGCGCCCAGAGCGTATCATCTTCGAGTACAAACACTCGGACGGCACATTTCGGATCGGACGTAATCTCGGCCGGCTTCTCATCGCTTTGGATGAACTCGGATATGACATGCAGATTGTGGACGTTGAAAATTGCGTTGCAACCAGACGACGGCAAGCCTGACAGCAGAGGGATCATTTGAGGGCGCGGGCGCAGACGACCGCTGCGGCTGCCTCAGCCGCTCTGACCATCGCCCAGGATTTCGATATTCTCGAGGACGGGCCTCTAGTCTAGTCTAACCGGCGCCGGATGCGCTAACTCCGCTTGGCTGGCAGGGCGATCCCCGTCAGTGTCTCCCACACGCGGATGACGAAGGCGTCGTCCTTCCCCCCATACCCGAGCGCCGCGGCGCCCAGGAACAACTGGTGCGCCGCTGCTGCCAGCGGCGCCGGGAAAGACAGCGCGCGCGCCTGATCGAGCACGATGCCCAGGTCCTTGACGAATATGTTCACCGCGGACTGCGGTGTGTCGTCGCCAGCCAGGATATGCGGCACACGGTTTTCCCACATCCACGAATTGCCGGCCGAGGAGCAGATCACATCGTAAAGCGCCGCCGGGTCCGCCCCGGCACGGATGCCGAGCGCCAGTGCCTCTGCTGCCGTGGCGATGTGCACGCCGGCCAGCAACTGGTTGACCATTTTCACCGTGCTGCCGATGCCGGCCGCCTCGCCCAGCCGCCACACTTTGCCGGAGATCGCCTCCAGTACCGGGGCGGCTTTCTCAAAGGCCGCGGCTGAGCCGGACGCCATCACCGTCATCGTGCCGGCCTCCGCGCCCGCCTTGCCGCCCGAGACCGGAGCGTCAAGCATCAGCAGCCCCGCCTCGGTCAGCCGCATCTCCAGCCGGCGCGCCGCTGCCGGCGCAACGGTGCTGGAGCAGATCACCACTGCCCCGCGCGGCAAGCGCGCCGCGCATCCGGTGGGGCCGAACAGCACATCCTCTTCCTGTTCCGCGTTGACCACCAGGATCAGCGCAGCTTCCAACCCCTCGGGCAGCGCCGCCGGGCTGGCGACCGCGGCGCCGCCCGCGGCGACCAGCGCGTCCCGTGGCGCGGCGCGCTGGTCGCAGCCGACCACGCGATGGCCGTGCTTCACAAGATTGACCGCAGCACCGAATCCCATCGTGCCGAGCCCGATCACGCCGACCCGCATGCTGCTTACCTCCCGTGCCGGAACCGCTCGACCGCCGCGACCAACGCGCGCCTTATCCCCGGCTCCAGCGCCGAGTGCCCGGCATCCGGCACGATCGACAACCGCGCGGCCGGCCAAGCCGCTGCCAGCTCGAACGCGGTCGCCGGGGGGCAGATCATGTCGTAGCGGCCCTGCACGATCTCCGCCGGGATCTTGCCGATGCGGTGCATCCCTGGCAGCAGCCCTTCGGGCGGTAAGAACAGGCCGTTGGCGAAATAGTGCGCCTCGATCCGCGCCAAGCCGAGCGCGGTGCGGTCCTGCGCGAAGGAGCTCACTGTGTCAGGGCTCGGCAACAGCGTGCTGCAGGTGCCTTCGTACACCGACCACGCGCGCGCCGCCGGCATGTGCACCGCGGGATCGGAATGCGTCAGCCGTCGCAAATAACCGGTGAGTATATCGCCTCGTTCCGATTCCGGCAGGTACCCGGCGAAGGTTGCATAGGCGTCGGGGAAGACTGCCCGCAGGCCATAGAGGAACCAGTTCACCTCGGGTTCGCGCCCGAGGAACACGCCGCGCAGCACGCAGCCGGCGACGCGTGAGGGATACGCCTGCGCATAGGCCAGCGCGAGGGTCGAGCCCCAGGAGCCGCCGAACAGGATCAGCCGCTCGATCCCCAGGTGTCGGCGCAGCGTCTCGATATCCGAAACCAGATCGGCGGTGGTGTTGTGCGCCAAGCTTCCGAGCGGGCGCGAGCGGCCGGCCCCGCGCTGGTCGAAGATAATCACTCGCCAGAAATCCGGGTCGAAGAAACGGCGGTGCACGGCGCCGGCGCCGGCGCCCGGGCCGCCATGCAGGAACAGCACGGGGCGGCCACGTGGGTTGCCCACTTGCTCCCAATACATCACGTGACCGCCGGTGAGCGGCAGATAGCCGGTCTCGAACGGTCCGATCTCGGGAAACAGGTCGCCGCGCGGCATGGTGACGCGGATGGTATAGTCGGGGCGCCGTGGGCGGAACAGGGAAGACGGCGATTGGAACGGACCTGGATCGGTCTCGGGTCGGTGGTGGGGCTCGCCGCCGTGGGGATGGCGGCGCTGGCGGCGCATGGGCTCGACGCCTTGGGGCCCGCACGCCTTTTGATGGTGCGGAACGCAGTGCAGATACAGGGCTGGCACGCTCTGGCACTGCTCGGCTGCGGATTATGGAGCGGGCGCGGCGGCGGTGCGTTGGCGAATGCCGCGGGCGTGGCGTTCCTGGGCGGCGTGGTGCTGTTCTGTGGCTCGGTCTATGTGCTGGCAATCACCGGCGCGCCAGTGGGCGTGGTCGCGCCGGTGGGCGGGACGTTGCTGATGATCGGATGGGCGCTGCTCGGGCTGTCCGCGCTGCGGGCGCGGCGGCCGTAACGTGCTGGTGACCTGATGGTTCGCGGGATGGCGCCCGCCGACGTCAAGCCGCCGCCTGACCGGCTCTATGGCCGCGGGCGCGGCCACAAGCTGCGGCCGCGGCAGCTTCGGCTGCTGCAACAAACGCTGCCGCGCATCGCCTTTCGCCCCGAACATGCGCCCGACCCGACGCACGCGTTCGCGACGCCGGTGTCCGAACTCTGGCTGGAGCTAGGCTTCGGCAGCGGCGAGCATGCGCTGGCCCAGATCGCCGAACGGCCCGATATCGGCCTGATCGCCGCCGAGGTGTTTGAGAATGGCATCTGCTCGCTGCTGTCTCGTCTGGTGCCTGAAGGCGGCGAGGCGGAGGCGGAACTGCCGGCCAATCTGAGGCTATGGACCGATGATGCGCGGACCTTGCTGCGGATGCTGCCGGACGGCTCACTGGATCGGTTGTTTCTTTTGTTCCCCGATCCCTGGCCGAAGGCCCGACACGCCAAGCGGCGCTTCATCCATCCGGCTTTGCTGCCGGTTCTGGCGCGTGTCCTGAAACCGGGAGCCGAGTGGCAGGTGGCCACGGATGATCCCACGTATCAGGCCTGGGTCATGGACGTGATAGGGGGGCAGGAGCTGTTCGCGACCGGCCCGGCAACAACGAGCCGTCCCAAGGATTGGCCGCCTACCCGCTACGAGGCAAAGGCCCTCGTCGCCGGCAGGCGACCGCTCTATTGGACGTTTACTCGCCGATAGGGGCCGCAACCCTAGGCCACCGCCGACGCGATGAGCGCCGTCCACCCTATTCGCGCCAGAACGGTTTATCCGCCTCGCGCAGCGCATCCGAGCGCGTGAAGCCGATATCCTTGAGCATGTAGTCGTCGAGCTGCGACAGCAGATTGCGCGAACGCCGCCGCCGCCAGGCCACCCGGAGCTTGCCCAGCAGCCCCTGAACCGCCACGGCCGGCGCCCGGCGTTGCGGCCGGATAGCGTCACGCTGCAAAATACGAAGCGATAGCGTCGTCATCGTCGTGTCCTTTCAGTCTGAACGACCCGGAGATAAGCTCCCCCTCCTGACAGCGTGTTGTCAGCAGTGATCGACCGGGTTTGATCAATGCGTCGTGCAGATCGGTTGTTCGACATTATCCAGGTGCTGCGGCTCGCTCGCACTCCGATAACTGCGGCCGCTATCGCCGCAGAGCTGGAGGTCGCGCCGCGCACCGTGTACCGCGACATCGCCACCCTGCAGGCACGAAGCGTGCCGATCGAGGGCGCGGCCGGGCTTGGCTATGTGTTGCGTCGCGGGTTCGAACTGCCGCCGCTGATGTTCACCGAAGACGAAGTCGAGGCGGTTACCGTCGGCCTGCGGCTGCTGCGCCGTACCGGCGATCCGGGGCTGGAAGCGGCAGCGCGCAGCGTGCTGAACAAGCTCGCGGCGGTGATGCCGGATGCGCTGCGCGAACGGCTCCCGGCCGCGCCGTTCCATGTCGCCGCCGGTGGCGCGCCGGCGCCGGGCGCGGTGTCGTTGTCGGACATCCGTGCAGCGATCCGCGCGGCGCGCAAGATGCGCATCGAGTACGTTGACGGCAAAGGCGCCACCAGCCGGCGCACGATCCGTCCGATCGCGGTCGAATATTACACTCAGGCGACACTGGTTTGCGCCTGGTGCGAGTTGCGCGATGACTACCGCCATTTCCGCGCCGACCGCATCGCCGGGGCGAAACTGCTGGACGAGAACTTCCGGGAGCAAGCCAAAGCGTTACTCGCAGGATGGGAAGAGCTGACGCGCACCGCGCCGCGTCAGCAAGGCCAACCGGGCTCTGCCCGCATGGAGCTCTCGCCCGAAAACTCGTCGCCTGAGTCGGTCTAACCTTGGTAATCGACCCTGCCTCTACGGCGGGCTGGCGAGCACCGTCGCGCGGATCATTGCCGCCGCGGCCAGCAGCGGCTCGCCCGCACGGGCCAGCATGTTGCTGATCGCGCCCTCGCTGATCGACAGCGAAAACAGCTCGTCCAGCAACCGGGCCAGCCGTTCCATGCCGATGGCATGAGCGTAGTGCAGATAGACCACCAAGGCCGCAATCGACTGGCCAAAGGGTGAGCCCGGCTCCAGCCCGCGGGGCCTCGGCGGTCACCCGCTCGCCGCGACACGCACAGCGACCACCGAACAGGCGGACCTGCGTCACGTCCGGCTTGATCGGCGGCAGCTCGATCCGCTCGTAGACCTGCTGCGGCGTCTGCAAGACCTCCGGAAATGCCGCCTGGCACTGCGGACAAACGCTCAGCCTGGCATCAACCACACGATCCGGGTTCGGATGCAGTGCCCGACCGACCCCGGGCCGGCTCTTGCGCGCCGGACGATCGGCAGCCGGCGCTGGGCGATCCTGCTTCTGGCCCTGCGAGGGCGGCTTGGACGAGTTGTCGGGGGTCTTCGGCGGACGGCTCAGTTCATCGAGCCGCGCCTCCAGGGCCGCGATGCGTGCTTCCTGTGTCGCGATCCGCTGCTGCGCCGCTGCCAACTCCGCGACCAGCGTCAGGATCAGCGCGTCCTTCTCGGCGTGGCTCAGCTTGCTGAGCTCGGCGGGCGGGGTCACCCCGCGCTTAGAGTCGAGTCGCCCGTAACCGTGTCAAGCTTTATGCCTCCTCGCTGTTTGCTGTGGGTAGCAACGAGTGGCGGCGGCCGCTCTCCTTAACCAATGTTTCTCGGTTCGGCTGAGAGCCGTTTCTCCGTCCCGGCCAGACCTCCCCCAGGGCGCTGCGCGCAGCCGCGGTCAAGGATGGCCGAAGGCCACCGCCGCTAGCTAGCTGCGGCGATTAGCTACTCGGCGTGGTGTGCGCGAGCTCGCTGCGCACGCAGTCGAACCATTCTCGACCGGCCACATCAGAATTAGGAAGGCGCAGTACAGGAATGCTGGCCGTGTCAACTTCCGTGCGCAGACGGCCTCCGCCTAGAAGCAACAGGACGTTGTTTGCCGTTGTCTGCCCCAGAGGCATGATCGCAAGCACAGCACGATGGGAGGTGCTCCGCGCCAGCAAGGTCCACGATCCGGCGGAGCCTTCGAAGTGAAGTCGCGCTTGCCTGCCGCCGCGGGCCGCAGGGGATCGCACCTTCCGTCCCACCACGCTCAATTCGACTTTGTCATCGCGTCCGATCCGGATTCCCAGCGACACGTCGCGATTCGACGCATGGGCGACGCAGGCGGTCCCGGTGATGGCGAACGACCATCTGCCGGTCACGACCATGGGCGGGGGCGGGACGAAAGGAGGCGGCACGGGGAGCGGGGGCAGCGGGGATGGGGGAGGGGGCGGCGCATGACAGGCGATCAGCGTGCCCGCAAGGAGCGCCGCCGCCATGGCTGGCAGCACCCGCCGGCCGATCATTTCGTCGTCAGCAGCGAGAACCGTTCCCAACCGCTCAGCGCGTAAGCGGCGACATCGCGGCCCACGGTAAAGACGCGCCACGCGTATTCTGCCGTCCCGCCGGCAAGTGTGACGTCCACTGGCGGTTGATCGACGTAGGCGGCGAAGACCTCGCGCGGCCCGCCTGGCTCAATCGCCACGACCTCGACGAAGAAGCGAACGGGCACAGGTTCGCGCGGGATGGTCCAGGCCAGCTTGACTTCGAGCGGATCGCCCTCGGCTCCGATCACCGCGCCGTTTGCCGGTGCCGTCGGTCGCGCTGCGAGCAACTCGGGCGCGGAGCCGGCGGGATATACGGGCGCCGCAGGTACGGCCGCGCCGGCAAGTGCCAGGACGATTGGGGTGAGACGGCTCAGTTTGGGCACAGGACCGTCGCCTCAGTTGCCCAGGGCGATCTCGATCGTGCCGGGTCGAGGCAGCCCGGCGCTTGGCGGGAGCCGGACCAGCCTGACATCGCCGTATTGGCCGCCGAGGCGGCGCCCGATTTCGGCGGCCGCGTCCTCATCCTGGGCGAAGTAATAGTTGATGCCGCGCTTCGATTCCCGAGGCGCGACTGGAAATGGATCGCCGACACCGAACCCGTCCGACCGGAGCAGGCGCGCGAGGTCGAGCCCCCGCTGCGCTGCACCCTGGTCGTCTCGCGGGTAGATCAGCACGAGATGAATCAGGGCCCCTGGAGGCAAATCCGGAGTGGCGCCGGTTGCCGCCGCCGGGGGTGGAGGGCGCGGCACAGCTTGCGGTGCGGCAGCACCGCTCGGTTCTGCCGCGACAGTGGGGGGAGGGGAAGCGGGTAGGGCCAGAGCAGCGGAACCTAACGACACAGTCGCAGCCGGCGGTGGCGCGACGGCGACGGGAGTTGGTGGCGGATTCACGAGGGCCAGTTCAGCCCCGGCGCCCACCGATGAAGGGCCCTGTTTCCCGGCGAGCGCGGGCGCAGCGGATTGTGACGCCTGCGTTTGGTCTGCTTTCCGGTGTCCACCTCCGGTCAGCAACGCGCCCGCTGCGGCAAACAGGCAGACGGCCACCAGCGCCGCAACCATCCGGGTGCGCCGTCGCCTGCGCGTTTCACCGTGTCGGTCGGCCTGGGTCTTGGTGGGCCCGTCCACGGCAAGGAATTCAGGGATATCGAGTTCGGTGGGATCGGCTTTCGTCGGAGCCAGTCCGGCCTTATCGGATTTAGCGTCGCCACCGCGCACCGCCACCGCCTGTTCCACGTGAGCGTCGGTTACCTGCGGGGCATCGTCCTCGCCGGCGACGAACAGGGCGAGTCCGAGCAGAGCGATCAGCAGGCGCGGCACTCCGCGGCCGTGCGCGATCAGCCTCGCCCACGCGGCCTCGGTCAGGCAGCCGGCCGGCAATCCGAGCTGCGCCAGGCGTTCTGCGAGGAATTTGCAGGCCTGGTCTGGCGACAAAGGAGCGAGCCGAACCACGGTCACGCCAGGGTAGTGCCGAAAGCGGTCGCCGGGGGCGGGCAAGACGGCGAGAACGACGGCGCGTTCGCCGCGCCGGGAAAGCTCGTCGAGCCGCGCCGCGCTCATCCGATCCGCTTCGTCCACCAGCACGACATCGGCGCGCCCGATGGCCGGCTGGTTGTCGTCGAAATCCAGGAAGGCCGTGGTCCGACCGAGTTCGCGGAGCGTAGTCGCGAGGTTGCGCAGCAGGGCGGTCTTGCCGCTGCCCGGCGGCCCGAGCAGAACGATCAGGTATGGCCCGGCGGCGACCAGGGCCAGAGCCGTCTCCCGCGCTGTGGTCCAACTCGGATGTTCGATGACCCGCGCCGGGCGGCTGGCCAGCTCCAGCAGATCGCTTGCCTTCGGCAGGACGTGCTGTTCCTGCGCCATCGCTCAATCCCTGCAGCCACGCCAAAGAATTTCTTGCCCATACGGTAGTAGGCCCGAGTTTGACCAGAATTTTACCGATGGGTAAAGCGTCGCGGAGTGCGGATTGGTTCGCGGGTGCAGCGGGCTTGACGCACCGCCGCCCAGGGGCGAGCGTTCCGCCTGGGTTCGGTGGGAGGCTACAGGATGCCGATGGAGGTTCTGCTGATCGAAGGGGGCCTGCAGAAAGTCGTGTTGAGTGGGCGAATTGACATTGCTGGCGCGCAGGAGATCGACATGCCGATGAGCGTGGTCGGTGAGAGGGGGCGCGCTGTCATCGTCGATATCTCGAGGGTCGAGTTCCTGGCTTCGCTCGGTCTGCGCAGCCTGGTGATGGCGGCCAAGGCGATCGCCCGCAACAATGGGCGCATGGTCCTTCTGTCGCCTACCCCCGACGTCGAGAAGGTAATCCGGACGACCGGCGTGGACGAGCTGATCCCCATCTTCCACGAGGAGCATCTGGCGGCGGAGGCGGTGAAGCCGACCTGGAGGCGGTGAAGCCGACCTGACGGTGTTCCCAGAGTCTCGACGCGAGTTCCGGCGGGACGAGTTGGATCGGTTGCATCCGTGGTTCGAGGGGGTCGCAGCGGCGCTCCACCCAACTGCGCCGCTTGTGTTCGCAGCTCAGGTCGCGCTCGAGGAAGTAGCGGCCAACATTGCGCGGATTGCGCTCCCGCCGGGCGATCCGCGACCGATCGTTGTAAGCGCGACGGAAAAACCCGGAGCATCTTGTCCTGATGGTGGAGGACGAAGGACCGCCATTCGATCCGACGCGGGCACCGGTGCCCCCGCGCCCGACCGATCTGGCGACGGCGGAACCTGGCGGACACGGGCTGAGGCTGCTCCGGCATTATTGTCCGGACCTGCGATACCAGCGCCGCGACGGCCGCAACGTCCTGACGATGCAGTTTCGGCTGCCTCCCGCGGCTGGCTGAGACCGTCAGTCGAATGCGATCACCACAACTGAGAAATCGTTCGCCAACGGACCCGGTGGCGCAGCGGCGCGGATGGCGCCATAGAGCCGCTCCGGTTCGGGCACGCCGGCGGTGGGACCGTCGGCGGCGAGCCGCGCGAGATCGCCCGGTTTGAGAATACCCGGCTTGAGACTGAACGTGCGCTCGCCCTGATCTGCCAGGGCCCTGCCATACATTGAATTGCGGCAGGCGAACGAATGCGCGGAGGGGCGTCCGGCGTCAACTATGCTCTGGCCTGTGCGGGGCGGAGTTTGGCGGATAGGATGACGCCTGGAAAGGTCAGTCCAAGGAAGATAGCCAATGAGCGGACGTCAGCACGCGGCGTGTGTGATCGGGGACGGAGCGTATCGCTACCGGTTCGAGCGCGACTGGGCGAATTTGCCGCGCGGTTGGTCGTTCGATTCGCCATCGAAGGAAGGGCGTCCGCCGCGAACCTGCGTGCGGGGCGCCGTCGCGAACAACGGCGACGTGTTGGTGCTGGCGCGCAGCGCCCATCCGGTCACGGTGTTCGATGCCGAAGGCCGGTTCGTCACGTCCTGGGGCGAGGGGTGCTTCTCCGGCTTCGTGCATGGACTGTCGATCGATGCGGCCGGGCACGTGTGGATCGCCGATTCCGGACACCATGAGGTGACCGAGCACGCACCTGACGGCACGCTGATCCGCCGCTTCGGCGACCGCGAATTCCCGGCTCCGACCTTCTATGGCCGCCCCTTCAACATGCCGACCGGTGTGGCCTTCGCCGCGAACGGCGAGTTCTATGTCTCCGACGGCTATGGCAACCGGCGGGTGCACCGATTCGCGCCAGACGGCACGCTGCTGCAGTCCTGGGGCGAGGCGGGCAGTGGGCCGGGTCAGTTCGCGATCGTGCATTTCATCGCGATCGATGACCGGGACCGCGTCTATATCGCCGACCGCGAGAACAACCGGATCCAGATCTTCAATCCGACGGGCGAGTTCCTGGCGGCCTGGACGGAGTTCCGCCATCCGAGCGACCTCGCCTTCCGTCGCGACGCGATCTATGTCGGCGCGCAAGACGGGTTGAGCATCTGGACAAAAGAGCGCAAGCCGATCGTGCGGTGGGACCGCAATGATCCCTATGAGGGCGCGTTCCACATTCATGGTATCTGGCTGGATGCGGATGAAAACATCTACCTGGCACATTTCGACCGGGCGGTGAGCAAGCTGACGCGGCTGCGCTGAAGCTTGGACCGGCGGGTGTCCGGCATGAACGTCGCGCCATTCTCCATCCGGATCGAAGATACGGCGCTGCTCGATCTCAAGGAGCGGCTGACGCGGACCAGGTGGCCGGACGAGATCAACGACGACGATTGGGCTTGGGGGACGCGGTCGGACTATCTGCGCCGACTGGTCGCCTACTGGGCGTCGGGCTTTGACTGGCGGGCGCGGGAAGCGGAGCTCAACCGCCTGCCGCAGTTCCGGGCCGATCTCGACGGTTTGCACATCCATTTCGTGCATGTGCGCGGCGTGGGGCCGGCCTGTTTCCCGCTGGTGCTCACGCATGGCTGGCCCGGTTCGTTCATCGAGATGCGCAAGATCATCCCGCTGCTGACCGATCCGGCCACGCATGGCGGTGAGGCCGCGGACGCGTTCGACGTGGTGGTGCCGTCGCTTCCCGGCTACGGCTTCTCCGACCGGCCGCGCCAAGCAGGCATGTCGCCGGCCGCGATCGCCGATCTCTGGGCAAGGCTGATGCGCGGGCTCGGATACCAGAGGTTCGGGGCCCAGGGCGGCGACTGGGGCGGCGCGGTCTCCACCTGGCTCGCGATTCGTCATCCGGACGCCGTGGCCGGCATCCACCTGAATTTCGTGTCGGGAGTGTTCGATCACGTCGATGACGGGCGGGACGCGGCGGAGCAGGCGTACCTGGCCGACCGCGGCGGCTGGCTGGATGCGGAAGGCGGCTACAACCACCTGCAAGGCACCAAGCCACAGACCCTTGCCTACGGGCTGACGGATTCGCCTGTCGGCCTCGCCGCCTGGATCGTGGAGAAGTTCCGCACTTGGAGCGATTGCGGCGGCGATGTGGAAAGCGTGTTCACGGCCGATGAACTACTGACCAATATCTCGATCTATTGGCTGACGGAAACGCTCTCTTCGTCAGTGCGCATCTATAAAGAGGCGCGCCGTTCGCCGCTGCGCTTCACCGCCGGTCAGCGCGTGCTCCCGCCGCTTGGTTTCGCGCGATTCCCGGCCGAGATCCCGACCCCGCCACGGGCACTGCTCGAACGTGTGTTCGACCTTCGCCAATGGACCTCGATGCCGCGCGGCGGTCATTTCGCTGCGATGGAGCAGCCGGCACTGCTCGCCGATGACATCCGCCGCTTCTTCCGCAACCTGCGACAGAGGACCTGACCGCGCCACAGCCTGGAGCCTGCACAATGGAAACGCTGGTCCGTGACGATCCGACGAGCGACGCCTGGTCGGTGCCGCTGGAGGCGATCGATGTCAGCCGGCCGGAGCTGTATCAGGGCGATACGATGTGGCCGTATTTCGCGCGGCTGCGGCGCGAGGATCCGTTGCACTGGTGTCCTGACAGTGCCTATGGCCCGTATTGGTCGGTGACGAAATACCGCGACATTATGAGAGTTGAGGCGAATCACGGGGTGTATTCCTCGGATGCGGGCGCTGGCGGCATCCAGATCGAGGACCAGCCGAAGGAGCTCGCCCGCGCCAGCTTCATCCGCATGGACCCGCCCCGGCATGGCGAGCAGCGCAAGGTGATCAGCCCGATCGTTGCCACCGACAATCTCCGCAACATGGAAGCGACGATCCGCACGCGCACCGCACGCGTGCTGGATGATCTGCCGCGCAACGAGACGTTCGACTGGGTGGATCGCGTCTCCATCGAGCTGACCACGATGATGCTGGCGACCCTGTTCGACTTCCCGTGGGAGGAGCGACGCAAGCTGACCTATTGGTCCGATGTGGCGATCTGCAATGTCAGCGCGCCCGACGCGCCGGTGCATTCCGAGCAGGAGCGCTTCGACGAGCTGCGGAAAATGGCGGAGTATATGTCCGCGCTGTACGCCGAGCGGGCGAGCCAGCCGCCGAAATTCGATCTGCTGTCCATGCTGGCGCATGGCCCGGCGACGCGAGATATGCCGCTGCGCGAGTTTATGGGCAACCTGGCGCTGCTGATCGTCGGCGGCAACGACACCACGCGCAACTCGATGACCGGCGGGCTACTGGCGTTGCACCAGTTCCCAGACGAGTACCGCAAGCTGCGGAGGAATTCGGCACTGATCGCTTCGATGGTGCCGGAGATCATCCGTTACCAGACGCCGGTCATTCACATGCGGCGCACGGCACTGGCGGATGCGGAGCTGGGCGCCAAGACCATTCGTGCAGGCGACAAGGTGGTGGTGTGGTACATTTCAGGCAACCGGGACGAGGACGCGATCGCGCAGCCGGATCGCTTTATTATCGACCGCACGCAGCCTCGCCGGCATCTGTCGTTTGGATTTGGGGTTCATCGTTGCGTCGGAGACAAGCTCGCCGAGATGCAGTTGCGCATCCTGTGGGAGGAGCTTCTGCCGCGCTACCCTGTCATCGAAGTGGTCGGCCCACCCGAGCGGACCTATTCCAACTTTCTTCGCGGCTACAGGTTGCTGCCAGTGCGAATTCCCGGGTGAGCCAGCTTCCTGAGACCGAGTCTCAATCGTCATGCCTGCGCAAAGCACGCATCCACGGGGCGGCTTCCGATTTTGCGCCGTGGCATGGATTTCCTGCTTTCGCAGGAATGACGAAGGAGACGTTAGGTATGATGCCCTATGCAGGAACGCTCTCCGACAGCCGCGGATAGGTTGCGTGCGGATTATCGACCATGATCTTGCGCACCAGATCCGGCGATAGCCCCTCCGGCAGCACAGCATCGCCGTCGAACTGCCAGTGCGGATAGTCTGTCGAGAACAGCAGCAGTTCGTCGGAGCCCATGTGCTCCATCAGCCGCTCCAGCCCGGTGGCATCGGGCGGCGCGTCCAACGGCTGCACCGTCAGGCGCACGTGGTCGCGCACGATCTCGGCGGGCGAGCGATCGACCCACGGCACTTCCAGGCGCAGGCCGCGCCAGAATTTCGTCAGTCGCCAGAGATGCGCGGGCAGCCACGACACGCCGGACTCGATCAGCACCACGCGCAGATCCGGGAACTTGGTGAACACGCCCTCACACACTAGGCTGGACAGCGCCGCCTGGAACGCGGTGGCTTGGGCGGCGTAGTCTTCCGTGTAGTAGCTCGGCCAGCCGACCGGTGTGACCGGGTGGCGGTACGCACTGCCGGCATGAATGCCGATCGGCAGACCATGCTTGCGCGCCGCCGCATAGATCGGCCAGTACTGCCGTTTGCCCAGCGGCACGTCGCCCATCACCAGCATCAGCACCTGCACGAAACGCTTGTCGGCCGCGACCCGCTCTATCTCATCCACAGCCAGCTCGGTGTTCTGGGTCGGGATGACAATGGATGCGCGGAGCCGGGGCTCGCGGTCGAGCCACTCGCGCGCGATCCAGTCGTTCACCGCGCGGGCGAAGCCGGCTGCCATGTCCTCGCTGAACAGAAGCTGCACGCCATAGAGGCAGTTGCAGATCGCCAGGCTGGTGCCGAACGCATCGAGCGCTTGGCGGCGCAACATATCCAGGTCCGAGCCGGGCTTGCCCGAGGCGGGCCGCCAGTCGGGGCGCGAAGAGAGAGGTGAATTCACCGGATAGGCGATCAATTCCAGGTCGTGCAGCCCGCGCTGCACGACGGAATCGCGCCAGTGATCGGCGAGATACGGCAGCAGTGTCTTCAATCCCGGTACTGCCGGGTGGATGTCGCAGTCGATCCCGCCAGGTTCGATAAGGCTCATATCCGTCTCCTGCTCGCCGGCTCGACCGGCTGGGGGGCGGATGATAGCCTGATGCTGCGTCCGAGGGGACTACGGGAGGATTCGGCATGCTGAGCCGAGCGCAGATCGAGGAATACAACGAAGTCGGTGCCATCGTCGTCCCCGACATTCTGACGGCGGAGGAAACGGCACGGCTGCGACGGGTCACCGATGATTTCGTCGACCGAGCACGCGAAGTCACAAGTCACACCGAGATCTATGACCTCGAGGACAGCCACACGCCGGAGGACCCGCGCGTCCGTCGCATTAAGGCACCGCATCTGCATCACGCCGAATACGCGACGCTGCTGAAACACCCGAAGATCGTCGCTGTGCTAAGCGACCTGTGGGGACCCGATATCCGGTTCGACACCGCCAAGCTGAACATGAAATCTGCCGGCTTCGGCGCCGCGGTGGAATGGCACCAGGATTGGTCGTTCTACCCGCATACCAACGATGATTTGGCGGCGGTCGGCGTGATGATGGACGATATGGCGTTGGAGAACGGCCCACTGCTGGTGATCCCGGGGAGCCATCGCGGGCCGGTTTTCGACCACCACGCCGATGACGTGTTCTGCGGCGCGATGGATCCGGCACGAGGTGATTGCGATTATGCGAGCGCGGTCCCGCTAACCGGGAAGGCCGGCTCGATCACCGTGCATCATGTGCGCGCGGTCCATGGCTCGGCGCCGAACACCTCGGATCGCGACCGGCGGTTGCTGCTGCTGCAGTTCCGTGCTGCCGATGCCTGGCCGCTGCTGGGTTTCCCCGGCGGGATCGAGGAGTTCGACAAGCTGATGGTCTCCGGCCGTTCGACACTGGAGCCGCGGCTTGCGCCCGTGCCGGTGCGGCTGCCGCTGCCGCCGGCCAAGCTGCAAGGCTCGATCTACGAGAATCAGAAGGGGATGCAGCGGCGGTTTTTCGATGTTGTGACGACCGCCCACCAGCCGCAGCCGGTGAAGTGAGCATGACCACGAAAATGGAACCGCTGCCGGTTGAGCCGCTGTTCGACCGCATGCATCCGCTTGGCGCCGACGGTCCGCCCGATCCGGTGGTGTACGACGGCTCCGCCGAGGCGCTGCGCGAGCGCACGATCAACTTCGCCGCCAAGCGTTTCGCCGACATGATGTATGTCAGCGGGCTGGATCGCGGCACTGCCGAGCGGCATTTCCGCTGGCGCGCGGTAACGGTCCCCGGCGGGTTGTCCGCCCGTCCGGCGGAGTCGGCGGATGCAATCGCCAAACTGGAAGCCGCCCAGCGCGCCGGCCGCATTGTGATCGAGACCAACGATGCCGAGCGCTGCGTCATCATCCGCTGGCAGGACCCAAACCTCGGGGATACGCTGACTGCAACGGCGATCGCGCGGCCTGGCTATGGTGGCATCCTGCTTGGCCCCCACACCGCGCCACGCTTCGACCCGGCGCCAATCACCCGCCGCGCCAGCGAGCCGGGCCGCGCTTGGCCGCTGGGCGATGCGGTGGCGCCTCCGACGGCGATCCCGGCATTGGAGGGGGCTGCCGATGCGCTGTTCGCCGGCTCGCCCGGTACCTACGGGATCCTGATCGCGACGCCGGAGCGGGTGATCTTCGAGCGCTACAGCGCCTTCGGCCGCCCAAACCGCGTCACGCCGAGCTGGTCGATGACCAAGGCGATCACCTGCACAGTGATCGGCCGGCTGATCCACAAGGGTTGGTTAAACTCGGTGTACGATCCCGCGCCGGCGCCACTTTGGCGAGACCCGCGGGCAGTGCATCACCGCATCACGCTCGATCACCTGCTGCGCATGCGCTCAGGCCTGGCCTTCCCGGTGCTGCACGAGGACGGCCACGCCACGCTCGGGTTCGAGAACAGCGCCGTCTATCAGGATGCCGGCGATGCGTTCGAGGCAGCGCAGCGCTCGATCGTCGCGACCGAGCCGGGTGCCGTGTACCGCTATGTCAATAGCGGCCTGAACGTACTGGGTGCGATCATTCGCGACCGCATCGAGCGGCGGGGGCTGCCGTACCACGCCACATTGTACGGGCTGCTGGCGGACCGGTTGGGTATGGCGAGCTATCAGCATTCGGCTGATATCGCCGGCAACCTGATCGCGTCCGGCGCCGGGTTCGCCACCTTGCGCGATTACGCCAAGCTCGGCGTTCTCTATGTGCAGGACGGCATCTGGAACGGCGAACGGCTGCTGCCGGAGGGATGGGCCGAATACGGCTCACCCCGACGCATGCCGGCACCAGCTATGCTGCCTGCGTCCGCTCCAACGCGGACCGTGTGTTCCCCGATCTGCCGCCCGACACGGCGTGGGCGTCCGGCGCATCGGATCAGCGCATCTTCATCCTGCGGCGGCACCGCCTGGTTGCCGCGGTTGCCAACGAGACTGATCATGCGATGGATCTGGCGGCGCTTAACCGGGTGATCGCGACGGCCATCGACGAAATCGGAACACCAGCATGAAGATCACCGCCATCCGTCCCATCACGGTGCATGCCGGCGACCGCAACTGGGTGTTCGTACGCGTGGAGACGGATCAGCCCGGCCTCTATGGCTGGGGCGAAGGAACGCTGGAATGGAAGACCCGTGCCGTGGTCGGCTGCGTCGAGGATTTCGCCCCGATGCTGCTCGGGCGCGATCCGCGCGACATCTCCTGGCTGCACGAGCGCATGGTCAAGCACAGTTTTTGGCCGCTCGGCGTCATCGGGTTGACGGCGGTCAGCGCGATCGAACAGGCACTGTGGGACATCCTCGGCAAGGATTGCGGCAAGCCGGTGTGGCAACTGCTCGGCGGGCGGGCGCGAGAGCGCGTGCGGGTCTATGCGCATATCGCCAGCTCGAAGCACGATCTGCGCCGGCGGCCGCTCGATCCCGAGGCGTATGCCGACGGGGCGCGCGAGATGGTTGCAAAGGGCTATAACGCGCTGAAATGTGGTCCGGCACCGTACACCCACTACGCCACCGACCGCGACGGCGTGCGCCGGCTGGAACGGCTGGCGGTGACGCTGCGCGAGGCGGTCGGGCCGGACGTCGATCTGCTGTTCGATTTTCACGGCCGCGCCACCACGATAGGCGCCGCGGTCGCCTATACGAAGGCGCTGGCGGCGTGCGATCCGATGTTCGTGGAAGAGCCGGTGCAGCCCGGCGATCCGGACGCCATGCGCGTGGTGGCGGACCGCAGCAACGTCCCGCTGGCGGCCGGCGAGCGGCTGCTGACGCTGCCGGAGTTCCAGGCGCTCGCCGACCGCCGGGCGGTGAGCTTCTTCCAGCCGGATCTCTGCCATTGCGGCGGCTTCACGGTCGGCCGGCAGATCGCCGCGGTCGGGGCTGCGGCGCAGATCGGGATTGCGCCCCACAACCCGATGGGGCCGATTGCGTCAGTCGTCGGGTTACATTTCGCGGTGGCCACGCCGAATTTCATCATCCTGGAGCAGTTGTCGGATCGGATCGGTCATTTCTCCGCGGTGGCCGACGTGCCGATCAAGCTGCGGGATGGGTGCTGGGAGATCCCGGATCGCCCCGGCCTGGGCGTCGAGATCGATATGAAAGAGGCGGCGAAGCATCCGTTCGAGCAGGAACGCATTGCCGCCCGCGACGCGATCCACGAGCGGGACGGATCGATCGCCCATTGGTGATCGCGAAGGGCTCCGAGAAGAAGGGGGTTTCGGGAAAGCGAGCAAGATGGGGTAGCGCGGTGCGCTGGCACAGGGCCGGCTATAATGGCGTAGGATACCGCTACTAGTCCCAGAATGATGGCGTCGCCTGCAACCGGCGCCATCGCCGGCGAAGCCGTTGCAACGAAACCAGCCGGTCGCGCGCCTGCCAGCCGATCACGGCACCGATCGCGCGATGCAACTCCGGCGAGGACTCAGCCTGCTCGGCCTCATGCAGCAGCGAGCGCGTGGCCTCCGCGTCGCTGTCGGCCCCCAAGGTCGTCTGCAGCCTTGCCAACCGGCCCACGAAATGCTCCGCCGTCTCGCCCGGCCATAGGGGCTGGAAGAATTCGCACGCATAACGCAAGCTTTTGAGCCGAACCCGAAGCCGATGACGCCCGGCGGCATCTAGTCGCCGCAAATGCCGACCGCGCTTTAGCGCCCGGCCGTGCAGGCGCGTCAACAGGCGCGCCGCCAGCGCGGAGACGGGCTCCGATAGCACCGACAGTGCCTCGGCCGGGATTTCGTTCCGCCAACCCCGTCGTTCGATCCACTGGCTCAATTGCAACTGGAACCGTGTCGTGCGGGGGTCCGCCAGCACGGCGCGCACCGTCTGGTAACTTACGTCCCGTTGCCGCACGGCGGCTTGGCGCAGCGGTTCGAACGTCACCGCCGGCGCGCAGGCCTGTTCCGGCCGCGCCAGGGTGTCGGCCAGGAACACGTCCCATTCGCGCGCCGGGCCGAGCGCTGTCGCCAGCCACTTCGCCTCTTCGCGAAACGCCTGGAGTGTTGGGGCGGGCACCTCGCGACGGAGCAGCGACAGGGCGGAACGCAGGCGGCGCAAGGCAACGCGCAATTGGTGCACGCCCTCGGGGTCGCGTCCGTCTTCGGCGGCTGCCTGATTGTCCGTCAAGTGCTGGTGACAGGCGTCGAGAAGCGCGGCAATCGCGTCGTCCACCACATGAAACCGGGCGATCGACGGCTGCACCGCCTTGCTCGGCGGCGGGGCGATCCCGAGTGCGAGCGCGAAGCCTCGATCGCATTCGCTGGTCGTTGCAAGCCGCAACAGATCGACGTCCAGCAGTTGCGCGCCAAGTTCATAAACAGCGCAGGGATCGCCGGACTGCAGGTCGAGCTGCACCTCGGCCACGGGCTGCGAGCGTGTCCCCGCTTCGACGACCCCTTCGCTGAAGGCGACATTCACCATCGCGTCGGGCAGTTGGATGCGCTGCACGCGGCAGCGCAGCCGACGGGTGAAGACCGGCGCGAGCGTGGCACCGTCCACCCCGTCGAGAATATCAGAGAGATCCTGCGCTGGCAGGCGCGACAGGTCGGGCACCGGGCCTTCGACCGGCGTCTCCCATTTCTGTCCGCCGGTACCGCGGCACCGCGGTTCCCTGCTCAGCCGCTGGATCTGGCGCGCTCCGCTCCGTTGCACGCGCAGCGACAGGCCCTTGTCGAACAATGCCTGCTCCGGCGTGTCGAAATAGGTCACATTCAGCCTGCGCACGACGCCGCTGTTGCACGCATGTCGCGTGATGACGGGCGCAAGACGCAGCCGCTCCAATGAACCGGGCGGGGCCAGCAGCGTAATCGGTGCAATCATCGCGCCGGACTCACCCCACCAACACCGCCTTGCCGATCACCGCCCGGTCCATCACCGCCTGCACCGCTTCGGCCGCGCGCTCGAGAGGGAAACGATGGGAGATGCGCGGGCGGAGCTTGCCTGCTGCCGCCAGCTCCAGCAGCGCCCGCGTGTTGGCGGCGAACAGCTCCGGTTGGTTGGCCTGGAACCCGCCCATATAGACGCCTACCGCCTCGATGCCCTTGATCAACAGATAGTTGCTGCGGATACTGGCCGGGCCACCGCCGAGGAACCCCAGCACCAGCAGCCGTCCGCCGTACGCCAGGCAACGCACCGATTCCTCGGTCACCGCGGCGCCGATCGGATCATACACGATATCGACGCCACGGCCACCGGTCAGCCGTTTCACTTCATCCAGGAACCCGCCGCGATAGTCCAGCGCACACGCCGCCCCCTCCTCCAGGCAGGCGGCGCGCTTTTCTTCGGTGCTGGCGGTCGCGATCACCCGTGCGCCGAACAGGCAGGCGACCTGGATGGCGGCGATGCCGATGCCGCCGGCCGCGCCGTGCACCAGCACCCATTCGCTCTCGCGCAACCGGCCCCGCTGCAGCAGCGCGTGATATGCGGTCCCGTGGCCGGAACGCAGCACCGCCGCCTCTTCCAAGCGCAAGCCGGCGGGGACCGGATCGCACGCCTCGGCCGTGGCATTGGCGAGCGTCGCCCAGGCGCCGGTCCGGTGCCGGCTCATCACTGAGTCGCCCGGCTTGAACCGGGTCACCCCCGCGTCGACCGCGACCACCTCGCCGGCGGCTTCGCTGCCGGGGATGAACGGCGGCTCCGGCCGCACCTGGTACGTCCCGGCCATTTGCAGCACATCGACATACTGCACGCCGCGTGCAGCCAGCCGCACCTGAACCTCGCCGGGCCCCGGTGGCGGCGGGTCGGGACGATCCTCGATCGCCAGCGTCTCGGGCCCGCCAAACGCTCGACAAACGACGGCTTTCACCTGGACCAGCCTCCTCGCTGGCGGATGGACAGGAATTCAGTCGGCGCGGATTTGAACTTACCGGCAATGAGCGCAAACATTGGGCGCGGGCGCAAGCCACGCCGGGTTCGACCACGGATGGAGGTGAGGGTGACGATGCGTCCGGGGATGGCCACCGTGCGGGCGGTACCCGCGTTCGAACAGTTGGATGACGACCTTCTGGACCGGCTCGACCGGATCACCAAGGTGTTCACGGCGCATCAGGGCGAGCTCCTGTGCCGGCAAGGCACGCTCCCGACCGTGCTCTATGCGGTCCTGGAAGGCTTTGTGGCGTTGAGCAGCACCACTGCCGATGGATCGACCGCGGTGATCGAGGTACTGTCGGCGGGACGCGATTTCGTGCTGGCCTCGGTGATGGCCGCCCTTCCGTACATGCAGTCCGCCCACGTCGTGCAACGCGCGCGGCTTCTCGCCATCGAGGCGGGGCCACTCAGAACTTTGATCGAGAACGAGCCGGAGCTATCGCTCGCCCTGCTGCGCTCTCTCTCGGGGGAGTTCCGCGCGCTGGTGCGGCAGATCCGGGATCTCAAGGTCCGCACAACCGCCGAGCGTCTCGCCTGCTACCTGCTGGCGCTGGTCTCCGATCCGAACGCCGATCAAGCGGAATTCCGGCTGCCATTCGAGAAGGGCTTGTTGGCAGCCCGGCTCGGCTGCCGGCAGGAGAATCTCTCGCGCGCTTTCGCCGCCCTGCGCCGGTTCGGGGTGGAGACGCGCGGCGCGCACGTCATGCTGCGTGATGTGCCGCGGCTGACTGCGTACGCCCAGCCCGATTACCTGATGGACCCGGCGGGGGCGCTGGGCGTGGTGCGCGGCAAAGGGCAGGTCAGCGCCCCAGCGTCGGCATGACGTATTCGGGGCCGCGGCGCGCCCCGCGGGGCCAGCGCTGGGTGATCGCTTTGTAGCGGGAATAGAAGCGCACCCCCTCCGGCCCGTAGATGTGGTGGTCGCCGAACAGCGACTGTTTCCAACCGCCGAAACTGTGGAACGCCATCGGCACAGGGATCGGCACGTTGACGCCGACCATGCCGATCTGGATCGCGCTGGCGAAGTCGCGCGCCACGCCGCCATCGCCCGTAAAGATCGCCACGCCGTTGCCATACGGGTGCTCGTTAACCATGCGCGCCGCACTGCCGAGATCGGGCGCCCGCACCACGTCCAGCACCGGGCCGAAAATCTCCTCGCGGTAAATCCGCATGTCCGTGTGCACCTGGTCGAACAGCGAGCCGCCGAGGAAGAAGCCGTTCTCGTAGCCCTGCAGCCGGAGCGAGCGGCCATCGACCACCAGCTCGGCGCCCTCCTTCACGCCTATGTCGATGTAGGATTTCACCTTCTCGCGGTGCTCGCGCGTGACCAGCGGCCCCATCTCGGCGTCGGGGTCCGTGCCCGGGCCGATCTTCAGCGCCCGCACCCGAGGTTCCAGCTTCTGCATCAGCTTGTCGCCCACCGAGCCGACGGCGACGGCGACGGATACCGCCATGCAGCGCTCGCCGGCGGCGCCGTAGGCGGAGCCCATCAGCGCATCGATCGCGTCATCGAGGTCGGCGTCCGGCATCACCACCAGGTGGTTCTTCGCCCCACCCAGCGCCTGCACGCGCTTGCCGTGTGCCGTGCCGCCCCGATAGATCGTCTCGGCAATCGCCGTGGACCCGACGAAGCTGACGGCGGCGATGCCGGGATGCGCCAGGATCGCCTCGACCGCTTCGCGCGCACCTTGCACGACGTTGAACACGCCATCGGGAAGGCCGGCCTCGGCCAGCAGTCCGGCCAGCAGCAGGCTGGCGGACGGGTCCTTCTCCGATGGCTTCAGGATGAAGCAGTTACCGCAGGCCAGCGCCACCGGGATCATCCACAGCGGCACCATCAGCGGGAAGTTGAACGGCGTGATGCCGGCAACCACGCCGAGCGGCTGGCGGATGGACCAGGCGTCGATGCCGGTGCCTACCGCCTCGGTGAACTCGCCCTTGAGCAGATGCGGGATGCCGCAGGCGAACTCCACCACCTCGAGCCCACGCGTCGCCTCGCCATCGGCGTCCGACAGCACCTTGCCGTGCTCGGCGGTGATGGCGGCGGATAATATCTTGCGGTCACGCTCCAGGAGCTCCTTCAGGCGGAACAGGATGCGGGCGCGGCGCAGCGGTGGGGTGGCGGCCCAGGCGGGCCAAGCCTTCGCAGCGGCGCTGACCGCGAAATCGACCTCGGTGGCGCCGCCGAGCGCCACCCTGCCGGCAATCTCGCCGGAGGCCGGGTTGAACACCTCGCCGGTAGGGCCGCTCTGACCGGGCAGCATCCGCCCGCCGATGAAATGTCCGATCTCGTGCATGGCGCGCCTCCTCACGGCTGTTCTGAGGCACTGTCGTAGCGCACTCCGCTCGCAGGGTCATCCGGGGGTTGCTCCGCGCGGGGTTGTGCGAGAAACCTTCGCACAACCTCGCAAGGGGAAGCCAGCTTACCGCCATGCGCGCCCGAGACCTGGGACTATGCTGTGGGTCGCTGCAGCCCGGCCGGCGCAACAGCATCGCCGATGTGCCCGGCGTGCTGGTGGGACACGCGACGATCCGGGAAGGTGACTCCTGCACTGGCGTAACCGCGGTGCTGCCGCATGACGGGGATCTGTTCCAGGACAAGCCGCTCGCTGCGGTGCAGGTACTCAACGGCTTCGGCAAGAGCATCGGGCTTCCGCAGGTGAGCGAGCTCGGCTCGCTGGAGACGCCGATCCTGCTGACCAACACCTTCGCCGTTGGCACATGCGCGAACGCGCTGATCCGGCGCGCCGTGCGCGACGATCCGGAAATCGGCCGACAAACCGCGACGATCAATCCGGTGGTGCTGGAATGTAACGACGGTTACCTGAACGACATCCAGACCATGGCGATCACCGAGGCGCATGCCGAAGCGGCCATTGAGGCGGCGGAGGAGGAGTTCGAGCTTGGCGCGGTCGGCGCCGGCACTGGCATGAGCTGCTTCGGCTTGAAGGGCGGGATCGGCAGTGCCTCTCGCTGTATCAGGCTCGAGGGCGAGGCATATCATCTGGGCGCACTGGTGCTGGCGAATTTCGGGCGCGCGGGAGATCTGCGGCTGCCCGACGGCCGGCGCGTGGACCCGGCCGCCGCTGCGGAACCCGAAGCGGGGTCCTGCATCGTGGTGATCGGAACCGACATTCCGCTGGACTGCCGCCAACTCGGTCGGGTCGCGCGGCGCGCCGGCGTCGGGCTCGCCTGGTGCGGCTCGTTCTGGGGCAACGGCAGCGGCGACATCGCTCTGGCCTTCACCACGGCGAACCGCGTGCCGCATGCGGCGGATCAGGATTTCCTGGAGCACCGCTTATTGGCCGAGGCGCGGATCGACCGGCTGTTCCAGGCGGCGGCGGAGGCGACGCAGGAAGCGGTGCTGGACGCGCTCGCAGCGGCAGAGACCACCGTCGGGCGGCACGGACATCGGCGGTTCGGCTTGGCCGACGTGTTGGCGCAGATCGGGCCGTCTGCTTAGCTTTGCATCGGGTAGTGCTTCAGTTTGAATTTAGGACGCTGGCGCCCTTGCCGGGTGGGCGCAAAGGCAGTTCCTAGCTGCTGTCCTCTTTCGTCGTACGTGATGACGTTCGATCCTTTGCGGACGGAGACCGTCGATCCCGTGTAGCCAATCAATCCGTCTGACGGCTGGCTCTTCATTGCGAAGATCATACCCAACTGGCGCCCGCGTTCATCCCGGATGATGACTGTGTTGCCTTGCTGAACAACGCTTCCGATGGACATCGCATAACCTCCCGGCCTTAGATGGTCCCGTCCTTGGGAGCAAGTTTGCCCTGTGCATCGACGATCTCGAAGCTCTCGGGGCTTCGCGCCTCCCCCCCGACGTTGGCACTAGGCCTTGGCATCGTCGCCGCGATGGTCCCCAAAATCGTCTTTGGCCGTACCGTGCTGTCGTCGCTCACACCGCTGATCCCATCGCCCGGAGCCCGAAGATAAGCCCTCGACCGGGCAGCCAACCGCCAAGCGCAGAGCGACCGCAACAGCGTGGACGATTTTGAGAAGGGAAGGGTGCCCAGCGGCTGGACCTGACTCCGAGGGGCCTGCCAGCGTGAACCGGCCGCAGCCCGCGGCCCGATTCGCAGAAGGACCACCAGGACCCGGAAAAGCAGAAGGGCGCCGAAAGGGCGCCCCCTTGCATCGGTGCGGCTTGAAGAAGAAGAAGTCGTACCGCAGAGTGCGTGGCGCGGCCGTTGGCCGCAACCAAAATGCGAGCGGTGCATAGCGCCGGCATAGCCTTGCGCTGTCGCCTACGTGTTCTGGATATCCGCTGAACGGATGGGGCGCTCGTGCAAAAGGGGTTCACACGGAGCATCAGGGAGGCGCGACTGTCAAAAATCATCCCGAAGGCAACCGTCAGAAAGCGCGGCCGTAGGCGATTTCACGGGCAAACTCCAGAATCCCGGTCCCGATCCCGCTCAGCGCGGCATACCGCGGATCGGTGGTTGCGCCGCTGCGATACCGATATCCGAGTTGCAAAAAGATCACCCCCAGCTTGTACATCGCCAAGACCCGGTGGAACAGGAAGTCGGAGACATCACGCCGGCTCATCGCGGTATAGGCTGCCACCGCTTCCCGGCGAGTCAGGAATCCTGGTCCACTCGCCGGCATCTGCGCCATGTCGTGCATCGCCGGCGGGTCGTCCGGCTCCACCCAATAGGACAGCAGCGTAGCTAAATCGAACAGCGCATCGCCCCGCGTCCCCTGATCCCAATCCACGACCGCGACCGGGTGCAGGTCGTGCGGATCGAGGATCAGATTGTCCAGCTTGAAATCATTGTGCAGCAGCGCCGGTGGCCCGTCCGGCACTAAATGGCGCTCCAGCCAAGCGCCGAGTTCCTGGTGCAGCGCGGCCGTCCCATCCTCCTGCGCCGCCGCCCCGCGCTTGCGCCATCCGGCCACGGCCCGGGCCAGGAATCCGTGCGGGCGACCGAGATCGCCCAATCCGATCGTCTCGGTATCCACCGCGCCGATCGCGGTCAGCGTTTCCAGCAGCACCACGGACAGGCGGGCTCCCACTTCGGGTCGGTCGGCCAGCTCGACCGGCATGGTCGAGCGAATCACCAGACCCGGCCGATATTCCAGGATCTGGAACGGCGCCCCAAGGACGGCCGGGTCGGTGCAGAGATGCAGGCTGCGCGGCGCCACCGGCAGGGCATCGGGCAGCCGGCTCAGGATGCGGTGCTCACGGGCCATGTCGTGGCTGCCTGCAGGCAGCTCACCCATCGGCGGACGCCGCAGCACAGCTGGTTTGCCGTTCAGCGAGATGCGGTAATTCAGGTTGGCGAGTCCGCCAGCGAATTGACTCGGCGGCGGGTCATGATCCAGCGTCAAGCCGTGCCGGGACAGGTAAAGGCGCGCGGCGGTCCAGTCGAGCGGCACGCTCTGCTCCGGCGAGCGCAAGTCTGTGTTGTCGGACACTTGTCTCCCTCTGCGACGACCTGCGAAGCCTGAGAGGGCAGGGTTTATGCGTCAAGCGGCCGGCGTGTCGTCGTTGCAGGAGATCGGGGAATAAATTCCGCGCACGCGAGCAGCCGGGCGAAAGGCCCTTGTCACGACCGCGTGCGGCGTGCGAGGTCGCATGTATGCGGCGCCCGACACTTCTCGTTCTCGCGATTCTCGGCTGTGCCACTCCGGTGGCGGCAGACCCGGCGCCGATCGCGTACAATCTGCGTTACGAGGCGTTCTCGCTCGGCCTCGCGATCATGCAGATGGACGTCTCTATCCGAATCTCCGCGCGTACTTACTGACGTCACCCTGAGTTACCACACCATCGGGCTTGCGGGATTTGTCTACCCGGGCCGGGAGAGCGACGAGGTCAGCGGCGTGTGGGAGGGCGATCGTGCCGCCCCGCAACGTTATCTGGCCAGCGGCCAGTGGCGTGGTCGGCCACGTCGTCTCGACATCATTTACCGCGAGGGGCAGCCGGACATCCTTGAGCTGTCACCACCGATCACAGAAGAGCGCGAGCCGGTACCGCCCGCCGAGCAACGCAACACCGAGGATACGCTGAGCGCACTCGCGCAACTGCTTCGTCAAGTCGAACGCAATGGTTCCTGCAACACCAGCGCGCGGGTCTTTGACGGCAGACGATTGAGCGAGATCGACGCCAGCATCGTGGGCCTGCAAACACTGGGACGTGCCGCCGGCGCGATATTCGCCGGTACGGCTCTGCGCTGCGACTTCGTCGGCCGTATGATCGCGGGCTTCCTGCTCAACCGGCCGCACTCGACGCCGGGTCGTCCGCGGCGCGGTTCCGGCTGGTTTGCTTCGCTGCAACAAGGCGCTCCGGCGGTTCCAGTGCGCATGAGCTTCGAAACCGACTGGTTCGGTAGTGTGACGATGGTGCTGATCGCGGCGACGCCGCAGGCGCCAAATCTGGCGCAGGCCGACTCATCGCCGCGCTGAGTGGGGGTTTACAGGCGGAGGATTGTTTCGCCTTCGGCTCGCAATGGCGTCACCGTGCCAATCTCCTAACGCTTCTCCGGCTTGCCCCTGAACGAGCGGGTCGGCACGTCGCGGAACAGCGACATGTGCGTATGCTGCGCGACTCAAGGCGCATCCGTGCTGCCACGCCCGAACACCACCGTGGCGCGGCCGGGCCGGTCATAGGACGTGCCGTCCTCCCGGTAGCCGGTGGAGTTGAACACGCCCATGCCGACCGCCTGCATTCGGTCGGGCGAGACGAACACCCGCAGATTAGGTCGCCAACGGAACTCGTCGATATGCGGCCAGACATTGCGCCATTGCATCTGCTCGGCGTGCTCACGACCGGTGATGAAATCGGTGAAGGTGCCGAACGCAATCATGTCGGCCGCGAAGATCGGCCGGGCGCCGGCAAAATCCACCGTCTGCACATGCCCGGCCAACCGCTCGAACCAATCCCGCACGCCGGCTTCGTCATCGGAATGCGGCGCTGACATTACGCCACCCCGTATCGCTTGAACCACGCCAGCGCTCGCGCCCAGCCGTCCTTGGCATCGGCCTCCCGGTAGCTTGGCCGGTAGTCAGCATGGAAACCGTGCGGCGCGTCCGGATAGATGACGATCTCGACCGTCTTGCCGGCGGCTTTCGCCTTCGCCTCGGCTTCGTGGATCAACGGCACGGGATTGCTCGCATCCTGCCCGCCATACAGCCCCAGCAGCGGGCAAAAGATCTTGTCAGCGACATCGAGCGCCGTCTGCGGCTGTAACTCGCTCGTCTTGCCGTCGAGAATGCCATACCACGAGGTCGCCGCCTTCAGGTGCGGGTTGTGCGCGGCATAAAGCCACACATCGCGTCCGCCGCGGCAGAACCCGTTCACGCCCAATCGCGCCGCATCGCCGTGATTCTCCGCAGCCCAGGCAGCGGTTGAATCGAGGTCGCTCATGATCTGGGCATCCTTCGACTTGGCGATCACGCTCATGATCTCGCTCATGCTGGTCATCTTCGACAGATCGCCGATTTGCGCGTAGATCTCCGGGGCCACGGCGAGATAGCCCGCTTTGGCGAATCGCCGGCAGACATCCTGGATATATTCGGTGACTCCGAACACCTCCTCGATCACCAGTATTGTTCCAAACGGGCCGGTACCGTCCGGACGCGCCAGATATCCCGGCAGATGCCCGTCGAAAACCGGGATTTGCACCTCACCGCAGACCAGCCCCTGCGTGTCGGTATGGATCGCCTGCGCTTCCACCGTGGTGGTGGCCAGGGTGAAGCCGCTGATCAGCGACGTCATCATGAATCCCCGGCGCGCCAACGGATAACGATGCAGGCCGGCGACAGTAGAAAGATCGTCCATATTGCCTCCTCTGCTTTCGAGTTATCTCACGAATCGCATGGCTGTTGTCTGATCAGGCTGTGCGGTCAGGAGTAACGCCGAGCGCCGCCTGTGCGGCGGCCAGGCGCGCGACCGGCACGCGGTACGGGCTGCACGAGACATAATCGAGCCCGACCTGCTCAAAGAACGCAATCGACGCCGGATCACCGCCATGCTCGCCGCAGATGCCGAGCTTGAGCCCTGGTCTCGCCTGCCGTCCCTTCTCCGCGGCAAGGCGTACCAGCGCGCCGACGCCGTCGACGTCGATCGAGACGAACGGGTCCTTCGCCAGAATTCCCTGTTCCATGTACTTCGGCAGGAACTTCCCGGCATCGTCACGCGACAGGCCGAACGCGGTCTGGGTCAGATCGTTGGTGCCGAAGCTGAAGAAGTCGGCCACCGTCGCAATGGCATCCGCGACCAGAGCGGCCCGCGGCAACTCGATCATGGTGCCGACCGCGTAATCGATCTCCCGCCCAGCTTCCTTGAACACGTCCCGCGCCACCTGCTCCACCTGCGCGCGGGTGATCTCCAGTTCTTTCTTGGTGGCCACGAGGGGGATCATGATCTCAGGCACCGGTGCCAAGCCGGTTTCCTCGGCAACCGCCAGTGCACCTTCGAAGATGGCGCGGGCTTGCATCTCGTAAATCTCCGGATAGGTGATGCCAAGCCGGCAGCCGCGATGACCAAGCATCGGGTTGGCCTCAGCAAGCTCCGCCACCCGGCGGCGCATGCTGTCGATGTCGGTGTCCAACGCCTCGGCGACTTCGGCGAGCTCGGGATCACCGTGCGGCAGAAATTCATGCAATGGCGGATCGAGCAGCCGGATCGTCACCGGCAGGCCCGCCATAATGCTGAACAGTTTCTGAAAATCCGCGCGCTGGTGCGGCAGCAGCCGTGCCAGAGCGGCCCGCCGCCCGGCCTCATCGCGCGCCATGATCATCTGGCGCACGGCGCCGATGCGCTCAGGGTCGAAGAACATGTGCTCTGTGCGGCACAGGCCGATGCCCTCGGCTCCGAACTTGCGGGCGGTCTCCGCGTCCAACGGGGTCTCGGCATTGGCACGGACGCCAAGCCGTCGTGCCTTGTCGGCCCATTGCATCAGCGTGGCAAAGTCGCCCGACATGGCGGGCTCGACCATTGCCACGTGGCCGACGAACACCTCGCCGGTGGCGCCGTCGAGCGTGATTGCTTCTCCCGCCTGCACGGTGCGGCCGCCGGCGCGCATCGTCTGAGCGTTATAATCGACGGTGATACCACCGGCGCCGGCGACGCAGGGGCGGCCCATGCCGCGCGCAACCACCGCGGCATGGCTGGTCATGCCGCCGCGGGTGGTGACGATACCGCGCGCGGCGTGCATGCCGTGGATGTCCTCCGGGCTGGTTTCGATGCGCACCAGAATCACCGCCTCGCCCTTGGCGGCGCGCGACTCTGCCTCGTCGGCGCTGAACACGACGGCGCCGGAGGCCGCGCCAGGACTTGCCGGCAATCCCTTGGCCAGCAGCTTGCGTGGCGCGGCGGGATCAAGCGTGGGATGCAGGAGCTGGTCAAGCGAGGCCGGGTTGACTCGACGTACCGCCTCTTGTTCGTCGATCAGCCCTTCCTTGGCCATCTCGACCGCTATGCGCAGACCGGCAGCCGCGGTGCGTTTGCCGTTGCGGGTCTGCAGCATGTAGAGCCGCCCCTTCTCGACGGTGAACTCAATATCCTGCATGTCGCGGTAGTGGCGTTCCAGCTTTTGCCGGACCTCCAGAAGCTCGGCGTACGCACCCGGCAATGTCGTTTCCATCGGCGCCTCGCCCGGCTTGGCGCGCGCCTTCGATAGTGGTTGCGGCGTTCGGATGCCGGCGACTACGTCCTCGCCTTGTGCGTTCACCAGGTACTCGCCAAAGAAGACGTTCTCTCCGGTGGACGGGTCCCGGGTGAAACAGACGCCGGTAGCGCAGTCATCGCCCATGTTGCCGAACACCATGGCCTGGACGCTGACCGCCGTCCCCCAATCGGTGGGGATGTCATGCAGACGGCGATAGGTGACGGCACGCGGGTTCATCCAGCTTCCGAACACCGCGCCGATCGCGCCCCAAAGCTGCTGCTCGGGGTCCTGCGGGAACGGATTGCCGGTTTCCTGCCGGATCATGTCCTGATAGCCGTCCACCACGCGCCGCCAGTCATCGGCCGACAGAGCGGTGTCTTCGGTGACGCCCTGATCGAGCTTTGCCTGCTCGATGATTTCCTCGAACCGGTGGTGGTCTAACCCGAGAACGACGGAGCCGTACATCTGGATGAAGCGGCGGTAGCTGTCCCAGGCGAAGCGGTCGTCGCCCGCGTCGCGCGCGAGACCCTCGACCGTGGCATCGTTCAGGCCGAGATTGAGCACGGTGTCCATCATGCCGGGCATGGACACGCGAGCGCCGGAACGGACCGAGACGAGCAACGGCCGGTTGCGCTCGCCGAAGCGGCGGCCGACCGCCGCTTCGACACGCGCCAGTGCCTCGCGCACCTGAGACTGCAGATCAGCCGGATAGTTTCTCTTGTTCTCGTAGAATTCCGTGCAGACTTCGGTGGTGATAGTGAAGCCAGGCGGGACTGGCAAGCCGATGCTGGCCATCTCGGCGAGATTGGCGCCTTTGCCACCGAGCAGGTCGCGCATCTCGGCGCGGCCCTCGTTGTGGCGGGCGCCGAAGCTATACACCCACTTGGTCATGGCGGACTCCGTTCAGCGTTCAATCTTGGAGAAATCGGCTACCTGGCCCATGGTCGCTCGTACTTTATTGAGCAGGCGCAAACGATTGCGGCGCAATTCGAGATCGGGGGCGTTGACGGTCACGTGATCGAAAAACATGTCGAGCGGGCCGCGTAGACTGGCAAGAATCCCCGTCGCCCGGTCGAAACTGTCATCCCGCAGGCAAGCTGAGATCTCGGCTGCAGCGGCATCGACCGCCCGAGCCAACCCTCGCTCGTCATCCGAACAAAGCAGCTCGTAGTTGGGCGCGCCGTCATGAGGGCCATCCTTTCTCTCCTCGATCCGAAGAATATTCGCGGCTCGCCGGTACCCTGTGAGCAGGTTGCTACCATCCTCGGTCCCCAGCAGGTTGGCGACCGCATCGGTGCGCAACAGCAGGCGGGGAATTACGTCATCAGCACCGGCTGCGAACACGGCGGCAAGCACGTCATATCGCGCACCTTCCGCCCGCAGTTGCACGCGCAGACGTTCTGCCAGGAATTCCATAATCTCCGCCGGCGGCGCTGGACTAAGCGTGCGATATTCTTCGCCGGCCGCGCGAATGAGTGGAAGCAGGTTCAGCCCAAGTCCGTTTTCACGGATGATGCGGATCACGCCAAGTCCGGCGCGGCGCAGTGCATAAGGATCGCCGGATCCGCTCGGCTTCTCGCCGATCGCGAAGAAGCCGGCGAGTTGATCCAGCTTGTCCGCCAACGCGACGGCAACCGAAACAGGGGCGGCAGGGACCGCATCATTCGGCCCCTTCGGGGCGTAGTGGTCGCGGATCGCGTCGGAAACCTCAGCCGGCTCGTTGTCATGCAGCGCGTAATATCGGCCCATCACGCCCTGCAGTTCCGGGAACTCGCCCACCATTCCGGTCAGCAGATCGGCCTTGGCGAGTTCCGCCCCGCGCGCCGCCAGCTTCGGATCGGCGCCGACCAGCGGGGCGATGGTTCGGGCGAACTCGCGCAGCCGTCGTGCCCGCTCGCCCTGGCTACCCAGTTTCGTATGGAACGTGATCTGATCGAGCTGCGGCACTCGCGCCGCGAGCGGCGTCTTCCGATCGAGGTCCCAGAAATGTCGCGCATCGGCAAAGCGTGCCCGCAACACACGCTCGTTGCCGGCGATGATCGCCGCACCGCCGTCGTCTGCCTCGATATTCGCGACGAAGCCGAACCACGGCGCGGGCGCACCGTCGGCGTTTCGAAGCGCGAAATACCGCTGGTTGACCCGCATCGACACCTGCCGGACCTCGGGCGGCAGGTCCATGAACGCCTGATCGATACGCCCGAGCAGCGGCACCGGCCATTCCACAAGCCCCGCCACTTCCTCGAGCAGCCCCGGATCATCCACCAGCGCAAGGTCCCTGGCCGATGCCTCCGCGGCAAGCCCCGCTGCGATGCGCCGGCGCCGCTCCGCGGCGTCCACCAGCACGTGACGTTCCGCAAGCTTCTCCTCCCAATCGGCGCAGGAGCTCACCACGACGACGCCGGGCGCGTGGAAACGGTGACCCTCGGTCAGATTGCCGGATGCGAGCCCGTGTCCGTTATCGTCGGCGCCTTCCCGCAGGTCGAACGCTACCACCGCTCCGTCCAGCAGACAGACAATCCGCCGCAGCGGACGAACCCAGGTGAAGGCGCTGGTCCCGCCCCAGCGCATCGACTTGGGCCAGGGAAAGCGACGCAGTAGACCGGGCAGCGCGGCGGCGATCGTCTGTTGCGCGGAGAGGGAAGCAGCTTCTTTGTCCAGGACCCAGTAGCCGCCCTCCTGACGGAGCTGATCGCTCGTCGCCTCATGCTTGCGCAAGAAACCGGCAATCGCCTGTTCGGGCGCCGATACGCGCGGGCCGCGTTCCGTGCTGCTGCTTGCCGGAACTTCACGGTCGACGTCCGCTCGCAGCGCGATCCGTCGCGGGCCGCAGAACGAGCGGACACGGTCGGGACGCAACGGAGCCAATGCAGTCGTGACCAGCCGCTCGAGATCCGCCGCGGCGGCGGACTGCATGCCAGCGGGAATTTCCTCGCTGAACAGCTCCAGGAACAGCTCCGGCATGCTCGGCCCTTCAGCCCCGGCCCGCTTCGTAGGCCCCGGCGTAGCAGGGGTCGAGACCAATCATGCCGCTTCTTCTCCCGCCAGCCACACCTCGCAGCAGCCCTTTGCCAGCTCGCGGACGCGTCCGATGAAGCTCGCCCGCTCGGCTACGCTGATCACGCCACGCGCGTCCAGCAGGTTGAACAGGTGGCTCGCCTTGATGCACTGGTCGTAAGCGGGCAGCGCCAGCCGGCGCGCCAGCAGCGCCTTGCACTCCTTCTCGGCGTCGGCGAAATGGCGCCCGAGCATCTCAGTATCCGCGTACTCGAAATTATAGGCACTGTACTCCCGTTCGGCGCGCAGGAACACGTCGCCATAGGTCACCCCGGCGCCGTTGAAATCCAACTCGAAGACGTTGCCAACGTCCTGGACGTACATCGCCAGACGTTCGAGCCCATAGGTCATCTCAAAGCTTGGCAAAGTCACCGGGATGCCGCCGACCTGCTGAAAATAGGTGAACTGCCCGACTTCCATGCCGTCGCACCAAACTTCCCAGCCGAGACCCCACGCGCCGATGGTCGGATTTTCCCAGTCATCCTCGACGAAGCGGAAATCGTGGTGCAGCGGATCGAGGCCGATCTCGCGGTAGCTCGCCAGCAACAGGTCCTGCGTCTCGGCGGGGCTCGGCTTCATGATCACCTGAAGCTGATAATAGTGCTGCAGCCGGTTGGGGTTCTCACCATAGCGGCCATCGCTGGGACGCCGAGTTGGCTGGACGTAGACGGCCCGCCATGGTCGCGGCCCGAGCGCGCGCAAGGTCGTTGCGGGATGCAGAGTGCCGGCGCCCATCTCCATGTCGTACGGCTGCAACAGGACGCAGCCCTGCCGCGCCCAGAAATGCTGCAGGGATAGGATCAGGTCCTGGAAGCTCGGCGCCCGGTCGGCGTCCATCGCGAACCCTTCGATGCGGCGTGGTGCGCTGCAACGTAAAGCACCGCTGTTGGGGCCGGGCAAGGCGAAGTGGGACATGCGGGGCGTCACGGTGACAGCGCCGCTCGAGACGGTGGACATTTTCCGCGATCAGGCCCATGTGGCGGCGGTCGTTGGCGTGATCGACCGGGCGCCCGCCGTCCGACCTTGAGGAGCTGTACGATGACCAACGAAGAACGCGACATCATCGCCAATTTCATCGCCCGGGTCGGCGGGGCAGCGGCAGCGCAGGCGAGCCCCTGGGGCGGGGCTTCGGTACCTGCGAGGACCGCCCCGGCGCTGCCCCCGATTGACCCCGAGGCTGACCGGTTCATCGCCGAGCAATTCAACCGCTATCCGGAGGCGCGCTATCGCCTCACCCAACTCGCCTTCGTCCAGGACCATGTGTTGGCAGAGACGCAGAGCCGGATCAAGCGGCTGGAATGGGAGTTGCAGCAGGCGCAGCAGCATGCCGCCCAGCAGCCGCAGCAACAGAGTGGGGGTGGCTTCTTCAGCGGACTGTTCGGTGGTGGTCGCCAGCAGGCGGCGCCCCCGCCGTCGGGCGGTCCCTGGGGCCAGGGGGCGCCGCCGCCAGGGTATCAGCAGGCTGCTCCTCCGCCCCAATACGCGCCTGCCAGCCAGCCGGGGATGTTTCAGCGCTCGGGGTCCGGGTTCCTTGGCTCGGCGCTGACGACCGCGGCCGGCGTCGCCGGAGGGGTGCTCGCTGCCGATGCGATCCGCGACCTGTTCTCGCCGCGAGAGACGCTGGGCGGCGGCTTCGGCCCTGGACCGTTGGGGGGCGGCGCCGTGCCTTCAGCTGATCCCGGATACGTGGATCAGGGAAGCTGGACCAGTCCCGACCCCGGCTCCGCACAGCCTGATCCTGGTTACGTCGATACCGGCACCTGGGATCAGGGTGGGGTCGATCCATCTGCGACACCCGATCCGACCAATGATCCGAGCGGTGGGGGCTGGGATCCGGGCGGCGGCAGCGATTCGGGTTCGGACCAGGGTGGCGGGTCGGACGACGATAGCCTGACCTGACGCCCGAGTTCAGAGGCGCGTGCGAACGCAGACGATCAGATTAGCGGCCGCAGCAAAAAATGGTGCTTGACGCCATATGGCGCGTGATACCATAATATGAGGCGGTGAAGGCAGAACTACTCTTCCACCAACGCATCGACTATGACGACGGTGCGATCGTGGAGATGGCGTTGTGGCGCGTTCCAGGGCCTGTGCCACCCTCATTGCACGACCTGAAGTATTCCTTGTTTTATGGCCGTCCGGGTGTGCGAGAGGTCCTGTATGACAATGAGCGTGGGAAAGGCGATCACCGGCACTTCCAGGGCACTGAGACAGGCTACGCCTTCATCAGCGTCGAGCAACTCATGGCCGATTTCTGGTTCGACGTGCGGACCCTAAGGGAAAGCAAATGAACGATGTGAAGATCACTGTCGGCGGTGCGATGGAAGACGAGGCGTCCCGCCGGTTCATCGATGCCTGGCACCGCGCCGAGCGCGCCGAGACGTTCCGCGAACGTCACTTGGCGTTCGAGAGCTGGAACGCGCTTGCTCGCGTTCTGACGGGAAAGAGGATGGAGCTGTTGCACTACGTCCACCGGCACAACGTCACGAGTGTCCGCGCCTTGGCGAAGGCGCTGGGACGCGACTACAGCAACGTCCATGCAGATGTTCAGGCGCTGACGGCTGCAGGGCTACTCGACGCAACGGACGGCGGCGTACAGGCGGATTACGACGAGATAGAAACCAGGATTGCCATTTGATGAAGCTGATGCCTGTGCGCATCCATCAAGTGATACCCTGAATGGCCAGCAAGTGCTCCATTCGCATGCAGGCCAGCTCGGGATCCCGCAGCAGCCCGGCCTGATCGGCCAAGCGGAACAGCTCGGCGAGATGCAGCAGCGAGCGCGCCGATTGCTGGCCACCCACCATCACGAAATGGTCCTGGTGGCCGTTCAGCCACGCCATGAACACGACGCCGGTTTTGTAGAAACGGGTCGGCGCCCGGAATACATGCCGTGACAGCGGCACGGTCGGGCCGAGTATGTCGTAAAATGCCGAAAGGTCATTTCGCCGCAGGCTGCCCAGCGCCGTAGCAGCGGCCGGCGCGATCGCATCGAAGATGCCAAGCAGCGCGTCGGAATAGCCCTGCTCGTCCCCGGCGATCAGCTCGGCATAATTAAAATCGTCGCCGCTATACATGCGAACGCCGCGCGGCAGCAGCCGGCGCATCATGATCTCCCGCTCCTTGTCGAGTAGGGAGACCTTGATCCCATCGACCTTCGTACGATTCGCCTCGATCACCTCGATGCAGGTCTGCATCGCCTGGCCGACGTCATCGCCGCCCCAGTAGCCGGCGAGTGCCGGATCGAACATCTCGCCCAGCCAGTGGATGATCGCCGGCTGGCGCAGTCCGCCGAGGATGCGGCCATAGACCCGCTGATAATCGTCCGGCCCTCGCGCACAGGCCGCCAGTGCACGGGAGGCCATCAGGATCACGCGCCCACCCAGCACCTCGACCGCCTCGCATTGCATTTCATAGGCGCGGATCACGTCGTCGATCGTCGCCTCGGAGCCCGGGGCGACGTGGTCGGTGCCGGCGCCGCAGGCAATCACCGCGCCGGGGATATCGCGCGCGGCGTCGAGCGAGCGCCGGATCAGCTCCAGGCTGGTCGGCCAGTCGAGCCCCATGCCACGCTGCGCGGTGTCCATCGCTTCCGCCACGCCGAGACCCAGCGACCAGAGATAGCGGCGATAGGCGATGGTACGGTCCCAGTCGAGCGAGGGCTGCAGCCAGGGATCGGTGGCCGCCAGCGGATCGGCAACGACGTGAACGGCGGCATAGGCGAGCCGCGAATAAGGTGGCGTGGCCGTGGGGAATTCGCGGGGCGGCGCCGTGACGTACGGCTCGAGGCGGCGACCAGCGGTGGGAAGCGCGATGCGCGGCATGGTCTCACCTCAGCCGGCGGTGTTCATGATACAGCACCGCACGCGACTCATATGTCTGCACGTCGTCGAGCGGGAACACCGGCCGGCCGCAGATGCGGTGCCCCAGGCTCCGCAGATCGGCCGAGGTCGCACCCGGTGCGTCGATGTTGAAATTCTTCTGTACCCACGCGTCGTACATCTGATACTCGGTGTGCGGGCATTTCACCACGATCAGGTCGAATGTCCGCGGATCGAGCCCGTTCGCATAATAAAGCGCGCGGTCGATCAGTCCGACCGTGCGGCTGATCACCACCACGGTGAAACTGTCGAAGCTCAGCACGGCAGTCGGTCCGGCGTCGAACTCCGCGCGCATGGTTTCGAACCGGCCGCGCCCGCGTGACAACGATTCGACAACAGCCGTGACCTCCATCGGCCGGAACCGGGCGGGATCGAGCGCGCCGCCCAGCGATACCGTTACGGTCGCTCCGACTCCGGCCGCATGCGCAGTGTGCGCGGCTGCCGGATCGACGATCTGCGCCAGTACGCGCTTGGTGTATCCGGCCTCGCGCAGTGCCCCGATGATGACGTTGGAATTGCCGGTGGCGCCGGAAGAGGTGGCGTCCGCCGCATCAGTGAACACCACGGGCCCGTCCATCCAGCGCGCCCGAGCGATCGCCCGGCCGAGCGGGATCAGCTTGCCCTGCATCCGGTGGCGCAGCGGCCAGAACTCCCGCGCGATCCGCATCGCTTCGTTGCCAGCAAGCGCGCCGTCGCGCTCGGCGACGATCACCACTTGGCTGCAGAGCTCCGGCACGTCGGTGAAGGGGTTGCCGATCATGACGCCGGCCGCCAGCGCCTTGCCCTCGCGCTCCAGGCGCTGCGCCTCGCCGATCAGGTCACCGTAACAGCCGGTGCGGGTGATCAGCTCGTCGCCACGCACCAGCGCGGGGATTGTTATCCGCGCAATCACCGGATCGAGCTGGCGCGCCATGATGTCCAGCAGCAGCCGTGCAGCGCGCGCCCCGGTATCGGCAAAATCGACGTGCGGATAGGTGTGATAGATCGCCAACCCGTCGATCTGCCGCAGCATGCGGTCAGTCAGGATGCCATGCAGGTCGAGCGAAACCACGACCGGCAGGTGCGGCCCCGCCATCTCGCGGATCGCGGTCAGTAGCGTGCCCTCCGGATCCAGGTCGCCGTCCGCGCCCATGGCGCCGTGCAGCGAAACAAACACGCCGTCGGCTGCGCCGATCTTCTGCTCGACCGACGCCAGCAGCTCCGTGCGGAGCTGCCGCCAGCCGGCGGCGGATAACAGGCCGGCGCTGCCGGAACGGGCGCCGTAGGTGGGGATCAGCTCGATCTCCCCGTGCGTTTCGAACGCCTCCAGCGCTCCGCCAATCGCCGTGTTCAGGCCGCCCTGGCGCAGCAGTTCCTCGCCGCGTTCGATGCGGAAATAGCTGTAGTCGGACGGCACCGGATTGAACGACGATATCTCCTGCATGCACTCGGCCAGCAAAATTTTGGGCATTTCGTGTTTCTCCCTCGGGCGCGGTGCGCCCCCTCCCCCAGCCCCCTCCCGCAAGGGGAGGGGGAGCTTTGTTACTGCACGAACCATACGTTGGACATGCGCGGGATACGGAACGGCACGAAGCCGCGCACGTCGGACCGCACTGCCTGCACCTTGGTGTAAGATCCGAAGGGCAGGGCATAGACCCGCTCCAGCACAAGGCGCTGCATCCGCACGAACGCCGCCTGCCGGGCCGCCGGGTCCACGTCCTGGTTCATCTCGTTCCACGCTGCGAGCAGGTCGGGGTCGTCCTTGCCGTCCTTCGGCATGTACGTCGCGTTCGGGCTGACCAGATTCTGCATCGTATCCAGTGCGCCGAGCGCCGTCGGCGTGCCCCAGCCTGTGTAGAAGAAATTCCACCCCGTATCAGGCTTCAGCGCCATGTTCACCGAAGTCGGCCAGTCCACCACCTTCAACTGCGCATTGATTCCGACTGATTGCATCTCCTGCTGCATCACCACCGCCGAGTTGTACATCGGTGCGTAGTCCTTGTCGGTCAGCAGCACGACCGGCTCGCCGTGATAACCCGATTCAGCGAGGTATTTCTTCGCCAATACCGGGTCATGGATGTTGTATGTCTCGCGCCCGGCATCGGTGTAATCGGATTGGTTCGGGTACTGGAATCCGACATTCAGGCGAAAATTTCCGTCGGACGCCGCATTCATTACGTCATCCATACTCAGCACCGCCTGCACTGCCTTGCGGAAATCAAGATTGTCGGTCGGCGGCGCCGATGTGTTGGGCAGCGCAATCTGGATCCACCAGTTCGGCAGCGGTAGCAGGGTAATGTTCTTGTTCTTCCGCAAGTCCGGCACCGCCCGGGCCGGAACATCCTCCACCCCCTGCAGTTCCCCCGTCTCCAGGCCGGCGACGCGCGCCCCACCCTCGGTCACGATCCGGAAGGTGACCGTATCGAAACACGCCTGCTTGTAACCGCCGAACCCGGTGCGGTCGTTGAAATGCTGGTTGGGCTCATAGCCGGGATAGCGCTTCAGCCGCACGTAGCTGCCTGGAAGGACTCGATCGACCATCCAGGGACCGGTGCCGACCGGGCGAAGCTGCTGCGGGGGATCGTCCTTCTCCTCGGCCGGGAGGATGACGATGGGTACGCTGAAGGCGCTGAGCTCGTGGATGAAGGTCGGTTGCAGGGTCTTCATGTGGATCACGAACGTCAGCGGGTCGGGCGCCTCCCAGCTTGCCACATTGGCCAGCATGATCCGCAGCAGGCCCACCCGGTTGTAGCGCTCGAACGAGGCGACGACATCCGCCGAGGTCATCGGCTTGCCGTTGTGGAATCGTACCCCCTGACGCAACCGAAATGTGTACGTCAGATGGTCCGGCGATTCGGTCATCGAATCGGCCAGCTCGAGGATGGGATCATTGTGTTCGTCCCGCGTCATTAACGACTCGAAGACGTTCATAGCGATGTTGCGTGTGGAGATGGTGCCCGACGTCATCTGATCCAGGCTGTTGACATTCGCCTCCTGCCCGAAGGTGAAATTGCCGCCGAGATGCGGGCATTGGAACCGCGCTGCCGGCGCCGGTGCGGCACCAAGGACGAGCGCGGCCACCGTGCAGCCGGCAAGAGCCGAACGTCGCATCATATGCAGCCTCCCCAGAAGCACGGTTTCGCCCGATCATGAGGCCGTGCCTGCTCGCGTCAAGCAGCCTCCGGCCGGCGACCGGCGCTCATGCGGCGAACACAGCAGAGTGAGCCCGCCACGGATGATACAAACCGTCACGGTTTGAGCAGTCGGCTGCAAGAAAGCGCTGCCTATATTGACCTCACGTCAACGATAGCGGGGATGACATGTGTATCGCTGCGCAGACGGACGATGGCTGCATTGATCTCCTCGAGGACCCGCTTATCAGACTGGTGATGGAAAGCGACGGCGTGTCCAGGCACGAGATCGCCGCGCTCATGGAGCGCGTCCGGCAGGCCTTGCTGTCGGACGGCCGGAAGACGGCCCAGAGCCGGCAAGGAATGTTGACCATTTGAGCGAACGCCCCCTTCACCTCTCCGGCTCTGAGGCTGTGAATTTTTCATCCTCCCGCCCGGATCTCTGACGATCGGGGGTTGCGCGACAGGACTCGTTGCGATTCGCTGCGATCTCGCACGATTCGGAGATCGGCAATGTCGGCGACTGAGGGTCTGTTCGAGGACGTGGCGGAGCCGAGCAAGGCATCTGCGCCGGCGAGCGAGGCACCGGTTCGGTTGCGGCTGGCCCAGCGTGACCAGCCCGAGTTCCAAGTGGTTGACCTGGACAGCCTGTTGCCGACGGAGCATCCGGCACGAGCGGTCTGGACCTTCGTCGAGACGCTGGAGCTGAGCGATCTGCTGGCGGGCATCAAGGCCCGGATCGGCGAGCCAGGCCGTCCGCCGGCGGACCCGAAGATCCTGATGGCGCTGTGGCTTTACGCCACGATCGAGGGGGTGGGCAGCGCCCGCGAGTTGGCGCGCCTATGCGAGGCCCATGTTGCCTATCGCTGGATCTGCGGCGGGGTGTCGATGAACTACCATACGCTGGCGGATTTCCGGGTCAGCCAGGTGGCGCTGCTCGACCGCTTGCTGGCGCAGGGCGTGACGGCGCTGGTTTCGGAAGGACTGGTGAACCTGCAACGGCTGGCGCAGGACGGAGTCCGCATCCGTGCCTCGGCGGGATCGAGCTCATATCGGCGGCGTTCCCGGTTGGAAGAGCTGCTGGCGGAGGCCGAGAAGCGGGTGGAGCAGTTGAAGACGGAACTGGAGGCGGACCCGGCGGCGAGCACGGCGCGACAGCGCGCGGCGCGCGAACGCGCGGCGCGGGAACAGGTCGAGCGGACCAAGGCAGCGCTGGAACGGATGCAACAACTGGAAGCGGAACGGGCGCGCCGCGAGAAGACCCATCGGAAAGACACCGCGAAGCAGAAGCCGCCACGGGCCTCGACCACCGATGCCGAGGCGAGAGTCATGAAAATGGCCGATGGCGGCTATCGGCCGGCCTATAATGGGCAGTTCGTCAGTGATCCACAGACCCAGGTGATCGTCGCGGTCGATCTCGACACCACCGGCTCGGACGGCGGGCTGATGGCGCCGATGCAGCAGCGCATCGTCGAGACCTATGGGCAGACGCCGCAGCAGTATCTGGTGGATGGCGGCTTCAGCAAGCTGGACGATATCGAACGCGCCCATGCCGCCGGCATCGAAGTGTTCGCCCCGCCGCCGGACAACAAGCACAAGACCGATCCCACGGCGCCGCGCAAGAGCGACGGTCCGGGGACGGCGAAATGGCGCGAGCGGATGGCGAGCGAGGCGGGCAAGACGGTATACCGCGAGCGCGCCAAGCACGAGTGCATCAATGCCCATCTGCGCAATTGTGGGGTCGGGCGTTTGCTGGTGCGTGGCTGCCAGAAGGTCCGAGCCGTCTTGTTGTGGTTCGCTGTCGCGCACAATCTGCTGCGCGCCTTGGTGCTGCGCGACGCCGCGGCGCAGCCGATCGCGGCGCCCGCGGGGTGAAATGCGTCCGCGGCACGGCGAAGTACAACCTGGGCGGGCGGCCGGCGCGGGAGGTACTCGGCAGACGGGTGGAGCGGTCCTTCTGGCCGCGTTTCAACCGCTGTGCCGGCTCACCTCCGCCCTGCGCCCGCCGTGTCGACCCGCGCTTCGGTCACCGGCAAGTCGATTGCTTCACAGCCTCTCTGCGGGAGAGGTAGCCGCGCCCTCGCGCGGCGGGTGAGGGTGCCAGGCGTGAGAGACCCTCACCTGGTTCCGCTTCGCGAACCGACCTCTCCCGCAAGCGGGAGAGGTGGATGGGGCCGCCGTGGCCTCGCATCTGCCACAAACCTGTGGGACGGGCGGCGGTCGACCCGTCCGGGGACCACGCCGAGCGCAGCGGCCTGGCGAGCTGACGCTGCGCCGCCATTCGATTCGGAGTAGATCGACCGCTCATGGATGAACGCGTTGACCAGAGGGAGCTCGACCGGGCAGACGCCGGGGAGCTCGACCGTGAGGCCCCGCCGCTATCCAGGCCGACGCCGGTTCGCCCCCGCCGCCGCTGGTGGCCGTTCCTCGTGCTGGCCCTGTTGGTCGGGCTTGGCCTGTGGTTCGGCCTATCGCACCGACCCGCGCAGCAAGCCGGGCGCGGCACCCAGAACGCCGCCGCACAACCGGTCGGGGCCGCCACCATCGGTACCGGCGACATCCGGATCGTGTTGAACGAGCTCGGCACCGTGACCTCGCTCGATACCGTCACGGTGATGACGCAGATCAACGGTCAGCTTATGCGGGTGGCTTTCCAGGAGGGCCAGCTCGTCAAGAAGGGCGACCTGCTGGTTCAGATCGACGACCGCCCGTATCAGGCGCAATTGCTGCACGACCAGGGGCAGCTCGCCCATGATCAGGGCCTGCTCGATCAAGCGCAGTCCGACCTCCAGCGCTACATGATGGAGGTGCGCACGAACTCGATCGCGCGGCAGCAGGTCGACGATCAGCGCTATCTGGTGCAGCAGTACCAAGGCACGGTGCAATCCGACAAGGCTGCAATCGCCACCGATCAGCTCAACATCGCCTATTGCCATATCGTCTCGCCGGTGGATGGGAGAGTTGGCCTGCGCCTCGTCGATCAGGGCAATTACGTGCAGACAAGCAACACCAGCGGCATCGCCGTGGTCACTCAGTTGCAGCCGATGTCGGTGGTGTTCTCGGTGCCGCAGCAAAACGTCGCCGAGGTGGAGGATCGCGTGTCACAGGGCGCGACCCTGCCGGTCGATGTCTATGACCAGTCCAACACCACCCAACTTGACCAGGGCAAGCTCGCCGCGATCGACACGCAGATGAACACCTCCACCGGCACAGTGAACATGCGGGCGATCTTTCCGAACGAGAAGAACCAGCTGTTCCCGAATGAGTTCGTCAATGCGCATCTGCTGGTGAACACACTCACCAACGTGGTCCGCGTTCCGGTGGCCGCGGTGCAGATCGGCGCACAGGGATCGTTCGTCTGGATCATCAACCAGGACCTCACGGTGACCTCTAAGCCGGTCAAGCTCGGCCCGGTGGACGGGCAATACCAACAGGTTGTGTCCGGCCTGCAAGCGGGCGATCGCGTGGTGATCGACGGCGCCGACCGGCTGCGCGATGGCATGAAGGTCACGATCCCCACCGCGCAGTCGGCAACGCCCGCGGCGCCAGCGCAGCAGCAGCAACAACATCAGCATAGCCATCGCGGCGGCGGCCAACATCCCTCGCAAGGGCAACAGGGGGCGCAGCCGGGGTGAGCCCCTCCGAACTCTTTATCCGCCGGCCCGTCGGCACGTCCCTGTTGATGGCGGCGATCCTGCTCGTCGGGATCGCTGCTTATTCATTCCTGCCGATCTCGGCGCTGCCGGAAGTGGACTACCCGACCATTCAGGTCTCCACCTTCTACCCAGGCGCCAGCCCGGAGGTGATGACCTCGGCCGTCACCGCGCCACTCGAGGTGCAGCTCGGCGAGATGCCGGGGCTCAATCAGATGTTCTCCCAAAGCTCCGCCGGCGCCTCCGTCATCACTTTGCAGTTTAGCCTCGACCTTAGCCTCGATATCGCAGAGCAGGAGGTGCAGGCGGCGATCAACGCGGCGAACAACCTCCTGCCGTCGGACCTGCCGGCGCCGCCGATCTACGCCAAGGTCAATCCCGCCGACGCCCCGATCCTGACGCTGGCGCTTACGTCGAAGACGCTGCCGCTGACCCAGGTCGAGGATCTCGGTGATACGCGGCTGGCGCAGAAGCTCTCGCAACAGCCCGGCGTGGGGTTGGTCAGCATCAGCGGCGGACAGCGTCCGGCGGTACGCATCCAGGTCAATCCGCGCGCCCTGGCCGCGCACGGGCTGAACATCGACGACCTGCGGACCACGCTCGGCAATGACAATGTGGATGATCCGAAGGGCAGTTTCGACGGGCCAGCGCAGGCCTCGACAATCAACGACAACGACCAGATCAGCAGCCCCGCGTCGTACGGCGACACCGTCATCGCCTACAACAATGGTGACCCGGTGCGGCTGAAGGACGTGGCCAGCGTGATCCAGGCGCCGGAGAACACCAAGCTTGCCGCCTGGGCCAACCGCACGCCGGCCGTGATCCTGAACATCCAGCGCCAGCCGGGTGCCAACGTCATCCAGGTGGTGGACAACATCAAGCGACTGCTGCCGCAGCTCACCGCCAGCTTGCCGCCATCCGTCAGCGTCGCCGTGCTCACCGACCGTACCGACACGATCCGCGCCTCGGTCGCCGACGTGGAGTTCGAGCTGCTGCTGGCGGTGGCGCTGGTGGTGCTGGTGATCTTCCTGTTCCTGCGCAACCTGCCGGCCACCGTCATTCCCAGCCTATCCGTGCCGCTGTCGCTGGTCGGCACGCTCGCGGTCATGTACTTGCTCGGCTTCAGCCTGGACAACCTGTCGCTGATGGCGCTGACCATTTCGACCGGCTTCGTGGTGGACGACGCGATCGTTATGATCGAAAACATCGCCCGCTATGTAGAGGCCGGCGATAGTCCGATGAACGCGGCGCTGAAAGGTTCCGGGCAGATCGGCTTTACCATTATCTCGCTGACCGTTTCGCTGATAGCAGTGCTGATCCCGCTGCTGTTCATGGGCGGCGTCGTCGGGCGGCTGTTCCACGAATTCGCCATCACGCTCTCCGTCACCATTGTGATTTCCGCCGTCGTGTCGCTGACCCTGGTGCCGATGATGTGCGCGCGCATGCTGCGCCACCGGCCGAACTCGCAGCGCTGGCGGATCGATGTGGCCGCCGAGCGGGGGTTCAACTGGATCATCGGCCGCTACGATCGCGCGTTGAACGTGGTGCTCGATCATCAGCCAGTGACGCTGCTGGTCGCGCTGATCACGCTCGGGCTTACCGTGTGGCTCTATGTCGCGCTCCCCAAAGGATTCTTCCCGGTGGGGGACACCGGCCTGATCCAGGGCATTTCGGTCGCGCCGCAGACCATCTCTTTCCCGGCGATGGCCGAGCGCCAGCAGGCCCTGGCGGACGCCATCCTGAAGGATCCCGACGTGGTCAGCCTCAGCTCCTTCATCGGCGTTGACGGCACCAACATGACGCTCAACACCGGCCGGTTCCTGATCAATCTCAAACCCAAGGACCAGCGCGCATCGTCACTGGCCGAGGTCGTTCATCGGCTCCAGCAGGCAGCCTCCGGAATCATCGGAATTTCATTGTATCTGCAGCCGGTGCAGGACCTCACGCTGGATGCCTCGGTCAGTCGCACGCAATACCAATTCGTGCTGGAGGATCCGAATGGCGGCGAACTCTCCACCTGGGTGCCAAAGCTCGTGCAGCGTCTGCGCACCTCGCCGGATGTCTCAGACGTGGCGGATGATCTTGCCGATCAGGGACTAGCGACAGAACTGGTGATCGACCGCGCGGCGGCCTCCCGTTACGGCATCACGCCGGCGACCGTGGACAATGCCCTCTATGACATGTTCGGCCAGCGCATCATCTCGACCATCTACACTCAGTCGAACCAATACCGCGTCATCATGGAGGGATCGCCCGCGGTGCAGCAATCACTCGCCGGGCTCAACGCGATCTATCTGCCGTCTTCCGCGGTGGTCGGAGGCCAGGTGCCGCTCAGCGCGATAGTCCACATAGAGCAGAAGGCCGGGCCGCTGGAGATCAGTCATCTCGGGCAGTTCCCCGCCACCACCATATCGTTCGATGTGCCGCCTGATGCCTCGCTCGGGGCTGCTGTTACGGCAATCAAGCAGGCCGAAGCCGATATAAACTTGCCGGCGAGTTTCATTACCGCCTTCCAAGGTGCGGCGGCGGCGCTCGAGAGTTCGCTGTCCAACGAGCTGGCGCTGGTACTGGCTGCCATCGTCACCGTGTACATCGTGCTGGGCGTGCTGTATGAGAGTTCCATCCATCCGATCACGATCCTCTCCACTCTGCCCTCGGCCGGCATGGGCGCGCTGATCGCGCTGTGGCTCGCCGGCGACAACATCGATGTGATTTCGATCATCGGCATCATCCTGCTGATCGGCATCGTGAAGAAGAACGCCATCATGATGATCGACTTCGCGCTTGAGGCAGAACGCGAGGAGGGCAAGCCGCCGCGCCAGGCGATCCATCAAGCCTGCCTGTTGCGCTTCCGGCCGATCCTGATGACCACGATGGCGGCGCTGTTGGGTGCGCTGCCGCTGATGCTCGGCCAGGGCACCGGCTCGGAGTTGCGGCGGCCCCTCGGCGTGACGATCGTCGGTGGGTTGCTGGTCAGCCAGGTGCTGACGTTGTTTACGACACCAGTGATCTACCTGTACTTCGATCGGCTCGCTGTGCGTCTCACCGGGCATGGTCCGTCAAAAATCGCCGGCGATGAGGCGATGCCGTGAACCTGTCGGCGCTGTTCATCCGGCGTCCGATTGCGACCACGCTGCTGACCATCGGCATCGCGCTGGCCGGGCTGTTTGCTTATGCGAAGTTGCCGGTCGCACCGTTGCCGCAGGTCGATTTTCCCACCATCTCGGTGAATGCGACGCTGCCCGGCGCCAGTCCCGATACGGTGGCCACCAGCGTGGCCAGCCCGCTCGAACGCCATCTGGGTCAGATTGCCGACGTGACCGAGATGACATCGACCAGCTCGGTCGGTCAGTGCCGGATCATCCTGCAGTTCGGCCTCAACCGCGACATCAACGGGGCGGCACGTGACGTGGAGGCGGCGATCAACGCCGCGCGCGCCGATCTGCCGACCAACCTGCGCAGCAACCCGACATACCGAAAGGTCAACCCGGCGGATGCGCCGATCCTGATCCTGGCGCTGACGTCGAAGACGCTGACGCGCGGCCAGATCTACGATGCCGCCAGCAACGTGCTGGAGCAGCGGCTGTCGCAGATCAGCGGTATCGGCCAGGTGATCATCGGCGGCGCTGCGATGCCGGCGGTGCGTGTCGAGCTCAACCCGCTGTCTTTGTCTAAATTTGGCGTCGGGCTCGAGGATGTGCGTGCGGCGCTTGCCTCGGCCAATGCCAACAGTCCGAAAGGCGCGATCGAGGCAGACGGCCGCCACTATCAGCTCTACACCAACGACCAATCACTGAACGCCGCGGATTACCAACCGCTGATCATCGCCTACCGCAACGGCGATGCGGTGCGCCTGAGCGATGTCGCGCAGGTCACCAACGGCGTTGAGAATATCCGCAACCTCGGGCTGTCGAACGGGCAGCCGGCGGTGGTGGTGATCCTGTTTCGCCAGCCCGGCGCCAATATCATCGACACGGTGGATTCGGTGAAGGCGGCTCTCCCCGAGCTGAAGGCAGCCATGCCGGCCGATGTCGATGTGACGATCGCCAACGACCGCACACCTTCCATCCGGGCCTCGCTCATCGATACGCAACGCACGCTGCTGATCGCCGTGGTGTTGGTGACTGGCGTCGTGTTTCTGTTCCTCCGCAACGCACGCGCGACGGTGATTCCCGCAGTGGCAGTTCCGATTTCGATCATCGGCACGTTCGGGACGATGTACCTGCTCGGCTACAGCCTCGATATCCTGTCGTTGATGGCGCTGACGATATCCACGGGCTTCGTCGTGGACGACGCGATCGTGGTTCTGGAGAACATCTCCCGTCATCTCGAGGCTGGTATGTCTCGCAGGGCGGCGGCCCTGCTTGGGGCGAAGGAAGTCGGATTCACGGTGGTCTCGATCAGCCTATCGCTGATCGCCGTGTTTATCCCGATCCTGCTGATGGGTGGGATAGTCGGCAGGCTCTTCCGTGAGTTCGCGGTTACGCTGTCGATGGCGGTCCTGGTGTCACTGGTGATCTCGCTCACCACCACGCCGATGATGTGCGCCGTGCTGCTGCGCCCCCGCGGGGCCGAAGCCGTGGCCGCCCAGGAAGCCGCCAAACCCGGTCTGTTCGATCGCGTGCTCGGCTTCTATGGGCGCACGCTCGACTGGGCCTTGCGGCACTCGGCGCTGGTGATGCTGGTGCTGGCGGTGGCCGTGGCCCTGAACGTCGCATTGTTCGTCATGATCCCGAAGGGTTTCTTCCCGACCGAGGACACTGGCCGGCTGTTCGGCGGCATTGTGGCGGATCAGGACACCTCTTTCCAAGCGATGGAGAAGAAGCTCACGCAGATGATGTCGATCGTGCAGCACGATCGGGCGGTGCAGAACGTTGTCGGCTTCACCGGCCAAGGCAGCGGCGGTGCTGGTGGGCAGGGCAATACCGCTTCGGTGTTCATTGCGTTGAAGCCGCTTGGACAACGTCCCGGGATCGAGCAGGTGATGGCGCGCTTGCGGCACGAGCTGGCGAATGTTTCGGGCGCCCGGCTATACCTGCAGCCGGTGCAAGACATCCGGGCTGGCGGACGACAGAGCAACGCCGCGTACCAGTACACGTTGCAGGCCGACAGCAGCGCGGAGCTCTATCAGTGGGCGCCTAAACTGCTCGCAGCGCTAGAAAAGAGCCCGGTGCTGCGCGACGTCAACTCTGACCAGCAACAGAAAGGGCTGGAGACGGATCTGACGGTGGATCGCGCGACGATCGCCCGTCTCGGCCTGAACATGAGTCAGGTCGACAACACGCTGTATGACGCGTTCGGACAGCGCGATGTGTCCACTATCTACCAAGCGCAGAATCAATACCACGTGGTCATGGAAGTCGCGCCGCAGTTCTGGCAGAGCCCGGCGACGCTCAAGGACATCTACGTCAGCACCGAGGGAGGCAGCGCCAGCGGCACCGCAACCACCAATGCGGTGGCGGGGACTTTTCAGACCAGCAGCACCACTGCCGGGGGCCACGCGTCAGCCACGAACGCCAACACGACAACCACCGCCGCCAGCGTTGCACAGAACTCGGCGCGCAATGCCGCCACCAATTCGATCGCGGATGTCGGGAAAGCGAGCGCCTCCTCCGGCGCTGCCGTCAGCACCAGCGCCGAGACGATGGTGCCGCTTGCCGCGTTTGCCAGCTATAAGCCCGGCAACACACCGCTCGCGGTCAACCACCAGGGTAATTTCGTGGCCACCACGATATCGTTCAACATGGCGCCGGGAAAGGTGCTGAGCGATGCGGTGACCGCGATCGGTCAGGCGGTAACCACGATTGGTATGCCGGCCACGATCCATGGCAGTTTTGCCGGAACAGCCGCCACGTTTCAGCAGTCCCTGGCCAACGAACCCGTTCTGATCGCGGCCGCCCTGGTCGCTGTGTACATCGTGCTTGGGGTGTTGTATGAAAGTCTGGTTCACCCGGTAACCATCCTGTCCACGTTGCCCTCGGCCGGAGTGGGCGCTGTTCTCGCGCTGATGCTATTCGGCATCGACTTCAGCATCATCGCACTGATCGGGGTGATCCTGCTGATCGGTATCGTCAAGAAGAATGCCATTATGATGATCGACTTCGCGCTGGCGGCAGAGCGCGCGGAGGGACTCGCGCCGCGCGAGGCAATCTTCCAGGCCTCGTTGCTGCGCTTCCGCCCGATCATGATGACGACCGCGGCGGCCATGCTGGGTGCCCTTCCGCTTGCTGTCAGCTTCGGCAGCGGCGGCGAGATGCGCCGCCCGCTCGGCATCGCCATCATCGGCGGGCTGATGGTGAGCCAGGTGCTGACGCTCTACACAACGCCAGTGCTTTATCTGTATCTCGACCGCTTCCGCCTGGCGGCGCGAGGCCGTTGGCGTGCAGCATTCCCGGGAACGGCCGGTGCACCGGGGGCTCCCGCGGAGTGACCGTGCGCTGGCTTGTCGTGATCGCGCTGCTGCTCGCCAGCAGCGGCTGCACTGTGGGGCCGGACTATCGGCGGCCCCCGGCCCCGGTGCCAGCGGAGTACAAGGAGTTGGCCGGCTGGAAAATTGCCACGCCGCAGGATGCGGTCACGCGGGGTCCATGGTGGGCAATCTACCACGACCCGTTGCTCGACAGTCTCGCGCGGCAGGTCAACGTCAGCAATCAGACGGTGAAAGAGAACGAGGCGGCATATCGCGCCGCAGTCGCGCTCGTCCGTGAGGCGCAGGCCAACTTTTATCCCGTCGTCGGAGTCAATACCGGTGTCACGCGGTCGGGTGGAGGGGGCGGGGGAGCCGGAACTGGCGGGCGGTCATTCGGGGGGCCGATCACCCAATACACCCTGGAGGGCACCGCCGACTGGGCGCCCGACCTATGGGGCAAAATTCGGCGGGAAGTGGAAAGCCAGGCCGCGGCAGCACAGGTCAGCGCCGCCGATCTGGCGAACGCTGAGCTTTCAGAGCAGGGGACGCTGGTAGCCGACTATTTCAATTTGCGTGCCCAGGATTCGCTGACGAAGTTGTTGCAGGACACTGCTGCTGCGTATCGTCGCGCATTGCAGATCACCGAAAACGAGTTCGATGCCGGAACGGTATCTCAGCTCGATGTCGCCACCGCTCGGGCGCAACTCCAGTCAGTGGTTGCAGAGCTGGTGGGGGTGGGGGTGCTGCGCGCCCAGTATGAACATGCGATTGCCATACTGATCGGTCGCCCACCCGCTGCGTTGAGCATTCCATACTCGCCGCTGCCCGAGACGATTCCGGTCGTGCCGCCCGGACTACCATCAACGCTCCTGGAGCGCCGGCCGGATATCGCCGCCGCCGAACGAGCCATGCAGGAAGAGAATGCGCTGATCGGGGTCGCGGTCGCAGCATACTACCCCACCGTCTCGCTATCAGCGTTGGGAGGATTTGTGGGCAATCCGATTGGTCAGCTTTTCAACGTCGCCAACCGCGTGTGGTCGCTCGGCGCATCGGCCAGCGAGACATTGTTCGAGGGTGGGCTGCGTCCCGCGCAAGTGGCGGCCGCGCGCGCGACATACGACCAGGCTGTCGCAACCTACCGCCAGACAGTGCTGAGTGCGTTCCAGCAAGTCGAGGATGCCCTGGCGGCCTTGCGCATCTATGAACAGCAGGCTGCTGCCCAAGCCGTCGCCGTCGCTGCGGCGCAGCAGGCAGTGGCGATTGCGCTGAACGAATATCAGGCCGGCACGGTCGTCTACACCACCGTGATCATCCAGCAGGAGGTACTGCTCGCTGACCAGCAGGCGGCGCTCACCGTCCAGCAGAATCAACTCGTCGCCAGCGTGGCACTGATCCAGGCGCTCGGCGGTGGATGGAGCACGCCCGATCTGCCATCGATGGCGCAGATCAAGAACTGACAAGCAACACCCCTCGCCGCGATACTCGTGGATGGCGGATGAAACTCGGGCACGGGCGCCACGCATGCCGGACGAGGTGTTCCAGTTGTTCGGAGGGCGCCGCCCCTGATGGGTTGGGCGGCCGAATCATGCCCGGTGACACAACCTAAGCTAGCTAGTTTTCGGCGCAAAATTAGCAGGGGAAATCGGCTGCTGGTGCAGCTGTGATGCGTCGAAAACTGTGCAAGCGCACTGGGTCGGATTGAATGCGGAACAATAAATTCGTACCAGCGCAAAAACCGCAACTGTGAAAACAACATTTTCGTCGGCAACGACGCGCCACAGTCATGTATGCCTGTATGCATGATCGACGATAAATACCGAGCAGCTGGGAAGCATCCGGCGTGATCCAGGCGCGACGCCTGCAGCGCAGCTTCGGTGACGGACTGATCGCGGCAGAGGTCAAGGATCTGCGCGAGGCATGGATGCCGCACGTCGACGCAATACTCGCGGATGACGAAATCATCGCTGCGGTTCACCAAGCTTTGGCGCAGCGCCACCCCAACAGTCGCCGTCGCGGCAGGCCGGGGTTCTCCGCCGAGATAGTGCTGCGCTTGCTGATCCTGAAGCACCTGCGCAATTGGAGCTATCAGGTGTTAGAGCGCGAGGTGCGCGCCAATCTGGTGTACCGCGACTTCACCCGTGTCGGTAGCGAGAAGGTGCCTGACGCCAAGACCATGGGGCGTTGGGGGATCGCGCTGGGACCGGCGGTGATCCAGCAGATCCACGAGCGGATCGTGCAAATCGCGCAGGCCCAGAAGGTGGTGCAAGGGCGCAAGATGCGCGTCGATACCACTGTGGTTGAGCGCAACATCCACTATCCGACTGACAGCAGCCTGTTAGGTGATGGGGTCCGAGTGTTGATCCGAGGCATGCGCAAGATCGTCAAGTTGACCGGCGAGGTCGGGGCCAAGTTCCGTGATCGGAGCCGGAGTGTGAAGCATCGGGTGATCGAGATCGCTCGGGCGGCGCGCGGTAAGACCGAGCCCTGTCGAGACAAGATGAAGCGAGCCTATGGCAAGTTGGTGGAGGCGACCAGCCGCGTTGTAGGGCAGGCGAAGCGCTTTTCGAAGGAGATCGGCGCTGGCGTGAAGCGCTGCACCGACGCGGCTAGGCAGACGGTGCTGGAAGGTCAGCGCCAGGTGCTCGATCAGATGGTGCCACTGGTTCAGCAGGTGCTCCGTCAAACGAAAGCCCGCATCTTTGCGGGCGATACCCACAGCGAAGGCAAAATCGTCAGTGTCTTTGAGCCATCGACCGAGGTGATCCGCAAAGGAAAGTCGGGCAAGCCCACCGAGTTTGGCAAGCTGATCAAGCTCCAGGAAGCCGAGAATCAGATTGTCATTGACTACGTGATCTACGATCAACGTCCCAGTGATTCAGAGCTGCTGATCCCGGCGCTTGAGGCCCATGAAGCGAAGCTGGGCTGCATTCCCCGGCTCATTGCCGCGGATGCCGGCTTCTACTCGGCGAAAAACGAAGCCGCGGCAAAAGCCAAGGGAGTGAAGCGGGTCTGCATCCCCAATTACAACAGCAAGAACACTGCCCGCAAACGTGAACAGAAGAAGCGATGGTTCCGCAACGGCCAGCGATGGCGCTCGGGATGCGAAGGACGCATCAGTGTGAGCAAGCGACGACACGGCCTCAATCGATGTCGTTATTGCGGCGATAATGGCATGAAGCGCTGGGTTGGCCTCGGGGTGATCTCCGATAACCTGATCAATATCGGACACGCGATCGACAATCAGTCAGCCAATTAACAACGCCGTCCAGACATCCCGCCCCTGATCGTCCCGCCGAGCCTCTCCGGCGGGACAATTGCTTGCGGTCAATCCCGCTACTTCTCTGCCAGAATTTGAATTTTGCGCCGGAAACTAGCTAGGGCGTGTCGTCAATTGAGTAGGATCGCGCTTGCGGTGACATTGGACAGCTTGAACTGGCGGGTCCGGTGCGGTTGCAGGCCATGCTTGCGCCAGATGCGCTGCACCGAACTGACGCTGATACCGCTCTCTTTGGCCGTGGCGGCAGCCGTCCAATGGGTGGTTTCGCCCGGCGGATCGCTGAGCGTGCGCGCGACCACACGCTGCTCGACCGCGATGCCGAGCGGCGGGATACGCGACCGGCGAGTCTTGTCGCGCAGCAGGCCGGCAACACCAGCGGTCATGAAGCGTTCCTGCCAGCGCCAGACCGCGGTCTTGCTGACACGGGCGCGGCGCATGATCTCCGCCGTGCCGCAGCCCTCTGCGGCCAACAGCACGATCTGCGCCCGCCAAACGTGCTTCTGCGGACTGTTCCGAGCCGCCACGATCGCTGCGAGTTGCTGGCGATCAGTGGCTCTCAACTCGACTGTTCCGAGCCGCCACGATGCTGCAAACTCGCACCCGTGCGCATCACAGGGAATCCCAAATCGGACTCGACTGTCAGGTTTTATCCACTAGGGGTAGCTCAGCCTTTCCACTGCAGGATGTAGAGTCCTGCGTCGTAATCGGTGGCGTAGATCAGCCCATCCGTCGCGACAAAGATGTCCGCCGTGTGTCGCATCCTGGCCCGGCCGCGCAGCGGCTCCATCCAGCGCGTCGGCATCGGCGGAACGAAATACCCGGTCTCCTCCGGCCGGAACGGGTCGGTGACGTTGTATACGCGCACGCCGGCACTTTGATACGTCGCAAAGATCGTGGTGGAGCTTTGCCACGATCCCGGGCGGTTCTCGTGCAGATTGTGCGGGCCGAACTGGCCACCCTTGGCGACATAGTCCTGCTCACGCGGGATCGGGAAAGTGGCGATCGAGACCGGGTTGGCCTTCTCGCGAATATCGAACATCCAGATGCGCTTCATCTGCTCCTGGTCGATGTTCTGCGTCGCCTCATCGGCAACGACGCACAGAGCGCGGTCGTGCAGCGGCAGCGCACTATGTGTGCCGCCGCCGAAGGGTGGGCACCAGTTGCGGTGTGCAACCAGCTTCGGCGATGATTTGTCGGTTACATCCAGGATTGTCAGGCCGCCGTCGCGCCAGCTTCCATAGGCGATGTCGTCCACCACCACCGCGTGGTGCAGCGCGACGCGGTTGGTCCAGGACTTGGTCTCGCCGCCATCGGCATGCATGCCCGGGATCCACCAGCGACCGGCCTCGCGTGGGCGGGTCGGATCGGCAAGATCGATGATCAGCAGGATGTGGTCGGTGAAGCCGTCGAGCAGCGCCGAGGCATAGGCGTAGCGCCCACCCGTCCACCAGATGCGGTGCAGCCCGAGGCCCTCGACTTCAAGGAAGCCGATCGCGCGCGGGTTGGCCGGGTCCTTGATGTCATAGACCCGCATGCCGGCCGAAAAATCCTGTCCGCGCGTGCCGTAGCGCCGGCTGTCCACGCGGTCGGGCGAGCCGCCGTAGTATTCCTTGATGGTCATCACCGCCTTCAGGTCAAGCTCTTCGATTACGAGCAGCAGGTCTTCGGTCGCCTGAAGGTGCAGGCACCAGGAGTTCTTGTGGATCGGAAGGAAGTTGACTGGCCTCGGGCTGCGCGGATCGCGCACGTCGGTGACATTGACCCCGCGGCTGGTGCGGGTGCCGAGATAGGCGTGACCGCGCGAGACCATCACCTGCACGCAGTCGCCATGGCCGGCGTTGTCGGTATGGCCGACGAAGTCAATGTTGCGGGAGGCTTCGGGTGTCATGGCGCGGCGACCTTCGTGGCTGGTGGTAGGCTCGGAGTGGAATTATCCGCCGGACGTTGAGGCGGAGGAAGCCCCGTTGCAACACGACGTCCCGCGAGGGGCGATCGAGCCCTCAGTAATGAGCGTTGACGAAGCTCAGCAGATCGTCCTCCTCCAACGGCATCTCGAGCACCTTCTCGATGCCGAGCTGAGCCGCGCGGGTGACAATCGCCGGCGACGGCGAACCGGTGATCAGCAGAACGGGGATGGCCTCGCCAGCGGTACGCAACCTGGCGGCAAGCTCCAGCCCCGTCATCTGCGGCATATGGTGATCGAGGATCAGACAGGCATGCTTCGTCGCGCGATCCGCCAGAAATGCCGCGGCCGACGCATAGGTAGCCACACGGTGGCCTACGACCTCGAGCAGGAATCTCAGCGAATCGAGAACCGCTGGATCATGATCCACGATCGCCACTGCACCAATGCGATGATCCACCATGTGCCTGACATTCCCAACCCGCGCAACGAAAGCTCCAGCCCTCGGAGAGCGGGGTCCCGGTCTTGTAGAACCTCCGACGACCGAGCGCGTTGAGGCAGATCAATTGATTCCGGACGGTCAGGCTCATCGTGGCCCCAACCCTCATGACCGGGCTTTGCCCACAGGTGTCCGGTTTAACCAGGCAGGGTGGCGCTCCGACGAAGTCAAACCGCAGAGGCGCAGAGGTTCAATATGCACGCCAAAAACGGGCAGCGAACTGATGCAAGAGGTAATCGGGGCCGCGATCCTGTGAAGCCCGGGCTTCACCGGTAAGCAATTTCCTCTGCATTGCTAACTCTTTAACTCTAAAGAGCGAAGAATTTTCGCCGAGGCGCCGGAAAGCTGCTGATTTGGTTGGCATTTTGCCTCGGAGTCACGCGCAGAGATTAGTGCGATGTGGCGCGGCAGCGCAGCGGTATGGCAGCGCTATGCCAAGGTCAGATCGTTTTCAATTCAACACGGAGGACACGCGAGGGCCACGAAGGGCCACGGAGCTTGTCCCGCACCAGCAATCGCCGGAGACAGTCAACAAATCAAGCTGGTCGCCGCAGGACGCATAACCACAACTCCGTGGCCTCCCGTGTCCCTCGCCCTTCCCCCGTGTTGAATCCTTAATGAACGGACCGGGCCAAATGCCCCCGACGCGCAATGGGCATCGCTCGCATTTGGTTGCGGCAGACGGCCGCGCTGCGGGCTCTGCGTCTCTGCGGTGAATCTTCCTTACGACGTCAGCAAGCATACCTCGGGACACATCTGCCGATCCGGCTTCTCGTGCAGCCCGGCAATTGAGCTCACAGGCAGCAACGGCACTGGGACTGCCAGTTGCGGAGCCTGGCGTTGACACGACGCGTCCTACGCATGACGATCGGCTGGAATGCCAGGGCGAACTCGGGTCGTCGCTCGCCCGTGAACTATTGGGCGAGGTCCGGCAAGACGAGAGTGTCCGACGATCGTCGTGCGTCGGCCGCAGTTACGGAGGATTCAGCATGCCGGAACGTGTCCGTTTCTCCGATACCATCGAACCACTGGTGCGGTTCATCGAGGAAACGCCTCGCAATGAGATTCTTGATCGAACACTGGAGAAGCTGCGCGCCGGAGTGCCGCCGGAGATCATGTTGACGGCCTCGGCGCTGGCGGTGACACGCTCCGCCGACCTCCCGCCCGGCCATCACGGCGGTCCGCTGCATCCCCTGGCGGGTCTTTACTCGGTGTCGAAGCTGATCGGGCGGCTGGAGGGCGAGCAGCGGTTCCTGCCCGTCCTGCAACACGTGGCGCTGGCGAACAAACATATCCACGATCCGGTGACCAGCCCGTTCAGCCTGCTGGAGTTCGAACCGCTGGACGCCGGCGGTGTGGAGGCGACCAAAGCGGCCTTCCTGACCGCGGCGAATTGGGGCGAGAGCAACAAGGCGGACCATCTATTCCTCTGGCTGTGGGAGCATATTCCGCCGATCGAGGCGTTCGATCTCATGCTGACTGTCGCCATCCCGAAGAATGTGCTGGACGACCACTATTTCATCTTTCCCGGCTTCACCTGGCGCGCGCTGGAGATCATTGGACGGGAGTATCTGTCTGTCCTGATGCGCCCCGCCGTGCGCTATGTCGCGCGCTTCCCGACGCAGCGGGTCGTCCCGGAGATCGACACGCTGATCGAGGAGCATCAGCTTCTGAACCGCGTCCTGCGCCAGCGCAGCGGCGAGGGTGAAACCGCAGTTATTGGCCGGATCGGGGAAGCCATCGGGCGGTGCGACGTCTATACCGAAATCCCTGTACTGCTGGCCAAAGCCCTGGCGGAGGGTCTGTCCCTGGAAGGCGCCGGCGAGGCCCTATCCATCGGCGCCGCCGGTCTGTTCTTACGATCCCTCACTGGCAATCCCATGGACGTCCATCTGCATACGAGCGCCAATCTGCGGCGCTACCTGCTGCGGCTCGATGGCCTGAGTCCGCGGAACAAGTTGTTGATCCTGCTGCTCTGGCATTCGGGCCCGGAGGTGAAGTCAACTCAGTATCGGATGGAACCGCCACCTCAACCTGATCCGGCCGCGGTCGCGGCGTTGCCGCCTCGGACGCAGGAGGCCTTATTGGAGGCCATCACGCAGAGCATTTACCATCAGCCCCCGACCGACTGGTCCACGGTCACCAATCTGGGGAAAATGCGGGCAGTGCCGGAAGTCAAAGAAACGGTGAACCTGGCTCAGCAATACGTGCAGGCCGGATACGACGCCGAGGCGTTGATGCAGCGTCTCGGGGAGATCGTATGCCACGACAGCTTCACCGAGATGCACGCCTTCAAGCACCACCAGGCGATCGTGGAAGAATTCCACGCCACCCGCGAGCCTTGGCGCTGGATGCATCTGGTCTGCGGTGCCCAGGCCGCGGCGATTTCTTTCGGCAAGAACATGGAGATTTACGAGGACGCCCTGGACCTGCTGCATGCGGCATAGGGCGGAGAAGCGAAACGCACTCCGCCAGCTTTCGCCCATCACCCGATCCGGGTGAATCCGTCGGCGCTCCAGTCTTCGCTGCCGACACCGTGGTGAACGAAGAACAGGCCGCCCGGATCGTATTTCGCCTTCACCGCGCGCAGCCGGGGATAGTTCTGCCCCCAGAAAGAGCGTTGCCAGTCGGGCACCAGCTCGCGTAGCTCGTCCGCCGCCTTGCCTATCGAGACGGCGTTGCGCCGCGCCCTTTCCAGATCGATCGGATGGCCGAGCAGGTACGGATAAGTGGCTGGGTCGCCACCGGCAATGATCGCCACCGCGAACGCGGTCAGCGCCCCCGGGTTCATCGCTGTATCCTGCGCTGCCGCCACCTCGGCGGCATCGGCACCGGCAAGCCCCTTGTTGGCCCGCCCCAGTGAGCTGGCTAGGCAACTGACCGCGAGGGGCCGGCACCATGACCGGCCTGTTAATGGGGCGAAAATCGGGGTTGGGGTCGTATCAGGTCGCAAAGCCCGACGACCAAGCTTGCGAAAAAGCCATGCGCCCGCCGCTACCCCGTTGGGCCGCATGTTCGGCGATAGCAAGCTTATGGGCTGCCAGTTAATGCAACCCGGGGTTGTGCAGCGTCGGCACGGCATTATCCCTGGCCTGAAATATCGTCAAGGCTCATAAATTCCCGTTCTGAAACCAGGGCTGGTCACCATTGCAGGGAAGGGATAAAATTCGGGCCCCGGCAACCTCTATTACGTCAGAGAGATGAAACTGATACGACAGGAAAGACAGACGGAAGGCAAAACCAAATCGACGTAAGTTTCGTGCCGAGCGCCCCACGGATGCAACGCCAATGAGCTGCCCCCCGCAACTACTGCCGGCCCTTCCCCTTCGCAACGGAGCGTCTCGCAACTTATCGAGTACGTTCGTATTTTGAAAGAGCTGGCTGACAGGCCCGCTTGGTCGCTTGCCAGCTATAACAATATCGTCCTTCACGAAGATTATCTCCGCGATCGTATCGGTATCCGTCATGACGTGGCCGACGCGGAGGGTCCAATTTATCTGAAAATCGATCGCCTGCGACGTACTGATCCGCCCCAACCGCCGCCCGAAGCCGCAGATTGGCTCACCGTCGTTCGCGATCCATTCAAGGAGCCGGTCGTTCAGTTTTTGCGAACGACAGTCATGGCAGCACAAGAGGCCGAGCGACTAATAGCCGACGGGAGCGTCGATCGAGCCGACGTGACAAAAACGCTCAAGCCGAAACCAGGGGAAGACTTGCGGGATGTGGGACTCCGTCTGGAACGGTTTCCAAAAGTTAAAGCGACGATTGAGTATTACATCGCTCGAACGTGGACCGAATGGGCGCAGGCCGAACGGCCCCGGCGAGAGAGTATCGACATATACGACCGCCTCTTCAGCGTTCAACAGGCGGTGAAGCTTGAAGGAGCGGATCGACCTGTTGAGATTGTTTGGGGCATAGGAGTCGCCCGATGGAAAGTACCTCCACACGAATTGGACCATCCTATCGTCGAGCAGTTAGTTGAACTTGAACTTGACGAGACCGGCGCCATTCTCGTGCGGCCGCGCGGCCTCGACCCGATCATGGCGCTCAAACCTTTTGCTGCGATGGAGAATTCAGCTACGGATTTGGTTGCCCGCTTCGCACGTGACCACTTCGCGAAGCTTCCTCCGGATCAAGATTTATCACCCTTCGTGAAGGAAACTTTCGCACCGATACTTCGCTATGCCTGCGCAGAGTTCGATCGGTCTGGGCGTTACTATCCCGATCAAACGGCTCCGGACGATCGAAAGGTCCCAGAGGCAGGTTCCAGCCTTATCGTCACCGATACATGGGTTCTTTACGCGCGGCCGCGATCTGACAACTTCTTCATCGCCGATCTAGATCGGCTAAAAAAGGCCATTGAAGACTCGGACTCCCTGCCTGGTCCCGCCGTGGCGCTTGTAACGGAGCCCTCCGATGAACCTACCTACGTTAAGCCTGTCGCAGGGATCAGGGTCGGGGGAGAGGCTCAATCGGGTGGCGCCGACGGCCAGCTAAACGCCGGTGTGCAAGCGAGCGACGGTCGGCATCATCGCTATTTCTTCCCGAAAGCGTTCAATGACGAGCAAATTGCTATTATCGAACGCTTGGAAAGCCCCGATGTTGAGGGCGTGGTTGTCCAGGGTCCGCCAGGAACTGGAAAAACCCATACCATCGCAAATATCATCTGCCATTACCTCGCAACGGGTCGGCGTGTCCTTGTCACATCGCAGAGCGAAGGTCCCCTTGCGGTGCTTCGCGATCAAATTCCTGACGGCATTCGTGATCTGAGCATCAGCCTGCTCACCTCCGAACGCGAGGGTCTTAGGCAACTCGAAGCAACGGTAAGCCTCCTCGCATCAAAAATCGCCTCCCTCGACACGAGAATGATCGGGCGCGACATTGCCGAAAGCGAGCAGCGCATAGCCGAACTTCAGCGCCGGATCGACAGAATCGATACTGAACTCCTAGCCTCCGCCGAGAAGCATCTCCGGCGTGTTGGGGCTGATAAGAGCGCGGACGGTATGCTGCCGATCGAGCTTGCCGAGCACATAGTTCGGAACCAAAGCCGATTTGAATGGTTCATGGACCGGCCCACGCTGGAACCCCAATTCACTGATGCGGATATCGCGACCGCGCGCGATGCCCGGAAGGCACTGGGAGTGGATTTGGACTATTTGAGCGCCAGTCTCCCCAGCAGTTCCGATCTTCCCGACGCAGCTACGCTCGCCGCGATCCATCGGGATTTGGCTAACGCCGCAAGCATCGAACGTGACCGGCGGCCGGATGCGCCGGTCATGTCTCTTTCCGAAGCTGATGCTCTTGCTCGCGCAGAGGTATTAATCGTACCAATCAAGTCAATTGTCGCCGTGCATGAAGTCTGCCGTGATGCGCCCTGGCTTGCCAACCTCTTTGCTGCGTGGAACCGCTACGGCTTCGACGCTGATCCCGTGCGTCCGCTATCGACACTGATTGCCGGGTTGAGCGACACGATGCGACGGCGGACCACAATAGCCTCCTATGCGGTTCTCACGTCAGACGATGCACATACGAAGGCCGAGCTGATTGCTGCAGTTGAGCGGGCAGCATCCGGGCAGAGACCCTTTGGTTTTGTTTCGTGGGGTGAGGCCGAGGTACGCACCGCGTTCGCGGCCATTCGCATGCTCGGGAGACCCCCGCAACGACCGGACCAATGGCAAAAGGTATTGGAGGTCCTTACGTGGAGAAACGAGTTCGGAGGGCGACTTTCCCAGTGGGAGGCGCTCGCCCCTGAGTTTCGCCTCCCGCCTGTCCCCTATACTTTAGATGAAGCCGTGCGAGCCATTCTGGAAGTGATTAAGAGCGCAAACCTGATTGCCGACTGCATTCGTCTCCATCTTCCATTCGTGCGGAAGGAAATTAACCGCCTATTTCCTTATGGGCTAGATGCGGCACAAGTCATTGATGACATAAGTCAGGCTCAACGGGCAGAAGAGGCCATCCGCTCAGAACTCCTACGTTGTCGTTTGAACGGTGCGCGCACGAAGCTGGATACGACAAAGGACAAGCTGGCTTCCTGCAACGGACGTGTCACGGAAGAGTTGAAGGAGTTCGTGTCCAATGTTGTCGGACTTCCGGAACGTCACTCCCGGCCAAGTAGCCGATGAGTGGGCGCAGCTTCTCAGAGAGCTTAAGAGGGTACGAGCGCTGCGGTCGCATCTGGATACGATCGCAACAGTTGCGACGAGCATAGCCAACTCAGGTGCGCCGAAGTGGGCTGAGTCGCTTCGCACAATTCCGGTGCACGGTGTTGAGGATGACTGGACGCCCCCGAACTGGCGCGCGGCCTGGGTCTGGGCGCGAATCGCCTCGTACGTACAGACCATTGACGACCGCGCCCGGCTACGTGGGCTGGACCAGCAACGGCGTCTCGCAGACGACGAGATGCGGCGCCTGCTCCACAAGGTTGTGCAACTCAGAACCTTGCTTACATTAAAGGAGCGTATCACTCGCCGGGTTGATGCGGCATTGCAGATGTTCCTGACTGCCATCCGCAAAATCGGGAAAGGCACCGGCAAGAGCGCCTCACGACTTCGCAGGGATGCGCGGGATGCGATGGAGTCTTCCTATGCCGCAGTGCCCTGCTGGATCATGCCAACCTGGCGGGTCTCGGAAAGTCTGCCGGCCACCCTGGCCTCGTTCGACCTTGTAATTTTTGACGAAGCTTCGCAATGCGACATCGGGGCGTTGCCAACCCTCCTGAGGGCTGGAAAGGTTCTCATCGTCGGCGATGATAAGCAGGTCAGCCCGACTGCGGCATTCATCGAGGAACAAAAGCTCCGCTCTCTTCGAATGCACTATCTGGACGGCCAGCCATTTGGTGCGCTCATGCTTCCGGGAAACTCCCTATATGAGCTTGCGCTTGCCTGCTATCCAGGCCGCCGTATTACGTTAAGAGAGCATTTTCGCTGCGTGGAGCCGATAATTCGGTTCAGCTTTCAGTTTTATACCGACGATCTTGTCCCCGTCCGTGTGCCCAAGGCATCGGAGCGATTGTCGCCGCCGCTGATTGATGTTCACGTTATACACGGCCGCAGGGATGGGGCGCATTGCAATCGCGCGGAAGCCCAGGCGATAGTCGATGAAGTCGCGCGCATCGTTGCCAACTCTGGGATGGCCGGGCGTAGCATAGGCGTCATTTCACTGATTGGCGCCAGGCAGGCGCAACTCATCCATAGGATGCTGTTGGAACGCATTGGCGAGGATACCTATCTCCGGCATGATATCGCCTGCGGCAACTCGGCGGTATTCCAAGATAAAGAGCGCGATATCGTACTTCTCAGTATGGTCGAATGCCCGAAAACCTGCAGGTCAAAGACTGCTCTACCGTTCCGGCAGCGCTTCAATGTTGCCCTGTCTCGCGCTCGTGACCGGGAATATCTTTTTCGCTCCGTAACGGAGGAGATGCTCAAACCGGACGATTTGAAGGCAAAGGTTCTTCGGCATTTCAAGAACCCGATGGAAGGCCGCGCAATGCCCGCCAGTGACCTAATGGCGCTCTGTCAGTCCGACTTCGAGCGCGATGTGCTCGCGCGCTTGCTCAAGCTTGGCTATCGCGTGCAGCCGCAGGTCAAGGTGGGCCCCTATTCTATCGACCTTGTTGTCGAGGGTAACGACGATCGTCGGCTTGCGATCGAGCTGGACGGCGACAAATATCATGGACCGGAGCGCTGGGCTGAAGACCTCGCCCGGCAGCGGATTATGGAACGGGTCGGGTGGCGATTTTGGCGCTGTTGGGGATCAAGTTTCCGGCTCAATCCGGACTCCTGCATGGATGACCTAGTAGGCGCTCTGGAGGCGCTGGGCATTAAACCAATCGGCTTCGATCAGCCGGCGAATGTGTGGACGCAATTCCGCACTGTCCCGCCTCCCGACGCCGATAAGCCGGATCATCCGGACGCTGGAATTCGTGGTGCGACTTCCCTGACGAGCGCGGGCCTGATGTCTGACGCGCTCGTATTGGGCGCCGAAGATGACGCCGCTGGTGTCGCAATTGGCGATCGCGTTCAGGTCCAGGCGAATGGCAATTCACGTATTCGAGTGCTGACTTTGACGGAGGGCAAGCATGATCCTGATCTCGGGATGATATCGATCAGACATGTTTCCGGTGCAGCTTTGCTTGGTGCTAAAGAGGATGACGAAGTCGAGTTCGAAATCGACGGTAAGCTTCATCAGTGGATGGTCGTACAAATCGAGAAGGCACGGCAGCACGGAATGGCATGAACGCTGGCGTATCCGCTAATGGAAACCCTGACCGCATAGACACTGGACGCCGACATCCAGGCATCGACCCAGCCGACGGTCTGCGTGCCCGCCGGCTGATCGCCGACATCGTCCGGGTTGTGCAGCGCCTTGAGCAGGTCCAGGCACGCCACGCTGCCGGGCGAGCCCGCGCAGGCTGCGAGCAGCGGCTGGACCTTGATCAGATGCCCGCCGACATCCTGGTTCAACTTCTCCCAGCTTGCCGCGCTTGGTCAAGCCGGGTCGGATGGGCGCACCCGGCGGAACCCGGAGCGTGCCGACGCACCGGCGGCTGGCGCCGATGTCGCCGGGTCCGGCCGGATGATGGGCAGAAACGGAAGCGCTGCACCCTGTGCGAGCAGGCATCTTCTGTTCATCGGGCAACCGTCCCCGCAGGGGGCGTCGTGGTTACCTGCGAGTTGAGCCGACCATGGCGCCGAGAGTACTGTCGGAGCAGCCACGGAGAATGAAGCCATGCCGAATCAGATGCACTGGGTCGGCACCTGGACCGCCGCGCCCGCGCAGGCCGAGGGCGTCGCATTCAGCAATCAGACCCTGCGCATGCACCCGCGCATCAGCCTGGGCGGACAAAGCCTGCGCGTGCGGCTGTCGAACGCGCATGGGAATCGTCCCCTTCCGATCGGCGCCGTGCATATCGCGTTGCGGACGCAAGGTCCGGGCATCATGCCGGGCTCGGACCACGTACTGCAATTCGGTGGCGCCGAATCGGCAACGATCGCGGCGGGCGCGTTGCTGATCAGCGATCCAGTGGCGCTGGAGGTGCCAGCACTCGCGGACCTGTCGGTCAGCGTGTTCTTGCCCGGCGAAATCCCCGCCAACTTCCAGGTGACCGGCCGCTACGCCAGACAGACGAATTACGTCTCACCACCAGGAAACTTCTGCGACGCCGAGATGATGCCTGTGGGTCGCCTTAGCGACGAGTGGTATTTCCTGTGCGGCATCGACGTGCTGGCCGAGCCCGACACCGATGGGATCGTCGCGCTGGGCAATTCACTGACGGACGCCAACATCTCGACGCTGGATGCGTTCTGTCGTTGGCCCGATCAGCTCGCGCGGCGGCTGGCGTCGCGCAAGGGCGGGCGCACGTTCGGCGTAATGAACCAGGGGCTCGGCGGCAATCGCATTCTGCACGACGTGCGTGGCGATAGCGGGTTGCGCCGCTTCGATCGCGACGTGCTGGCGCAGCCGGGCGTGACGCATGTCATCGTGATGCTGGGGACCAACGACCTGCGCAACCGCTGGGGAAAGCCCGAGGAGGAGGTGACGGCGACGCAGATGATTGCCGGATTGCAGCAGATGGCGGTGCGCGCGCATACGAAGGGGATCAGGATTTTCGGTGCCACGCTGACGCCGTTCGAGAACGAGACGTTCCTGCCCGGCGCCTGGACACCGGCCCGCGAGGCTACCCGCCAGGCGGTCAATACCTGGATCAGGGAGGGCGGCGCGTTTGACGCAGTGATCGATTTCGATCAGGGCCTGCGCGATCCCGAACATCCCACACGGATGCTGCCCATCTACGACTGCGGCGATCACCTGCACCCGAGCGATGCCGGATATAATCGGATGGGGGATATTATCGATCTGTCGCTGTTCGAATAGGGCGCCAGGTTCAATTCAATGCGACTTGCTGTCGCCGCCCATCACCAGCTTGACCGCGTGACGCAGACGCAACAACCCAGCCCTGATCTCCCCGCCGGCACAAAGCCGCCGCCCCTCATCCGCAAGGCCCGAGGCTTCCCGCCGCCGCGGATCGGCCGCGTTGCGCGCCAACTCATGCACCCGCTCCAGAAGGAGCTGACAGTACGCCGGTGTGTCAGTGGTGACCCGTACGGGCGGCGACAGGCTGCCGCGACCGGATAAGGCAAGAAGGATCGCGACACCCAGGCCTGCGAAGCCGGCCAGGGAGACGAGACGAGCCGCCAAGGACATGCCGGACACATTGCCCGATTGAGCGTATCCGGCCTATTGGGCAGGCGTGACAAGCCGGTAAAGCGGGGTCACGTGTGCCTTCCGCGGTCGGCGCCGGGTAGCAGCAACGTCGCTTCCAGACCCGGCGCGGCGTCTTCCAATCGCAACTCCCCCGCGTGGAGCTGCGCCACGGCTTGGACGAGCGCCAGGCCAAGTCCGGCACCGGGGGTGTTGCGCGCCGTCTCGCCGCGGAAGAAGCGCTCGGTGGCCCGGCTGCGATCGAGCTCGGGGATGCCGGGTCCGTGGTCGGTCACCACGATCGCCACTCCCGTCGGCCTGGTTTCGCCACGAATTCCGACCTGGCTGCCGGGCGGCGAGAACTTGACCGCGTTATCCACCAGGTTTGCGGCCGCCTGCTGGACCAGCTCGCGATCGCCATAGGCCGGCAGGTGCGGCGGCGCATCCAGAAGCAGCCGGACTCCCTTCTCCTCAGCGACCGCTTCGTAAAGCTCGGCGACGACACCGAGCAGCGGCGCCAGATCGACATCCTTGAACGCAGAACGCCGAGACCCGGCCTCGATCTCGGCGATGCGCAGCAAGGCATGAAACACCGCGACGATCCCGTCGAGATCAGCGATCGCGCGCTCGATTGCGGCCCGTAGCTCGGCCGGTGTTTCGGCGTGGGTCGATGCATCCTCCAGGCGGGTTCGTGCCCGCGTGATCGGCGTGCGCAGGTCGTGGGCGATCGAGTTGGAGACCTGGCGCACGCCATCCATCAGCCGGGCGATCCGGTCCAACATCTCGTTGATCGTCTCGGCGAGCTGGTCAAATTCGTCACCGCGGCCTGATAGTTTCACTCGCTGGGCGAAATCGCCGGCGGCGATAGCGCTCGCAGTCGCCGAAACGTTTGCCAGCGTGCGGCGGAACAGGCTGCGCACGATCAGCCCACCGGCGGTCGCCATCACCGCCACGACAAGCATCGCCCAGAGCAGGGCGTCGGTGAGCAGGTCGCGGAGCTGAGCGCGGTTGCGTACGTCGCGCCCGACCAAAAGATGATAGCCGTCCGGCAGATTGTAACGTTGAACCCGCGCCAGGGAACGAACGCCGGCGCGTTGCACCGGAAGCTCGTACCAGCCGTCGGTGCGCTGCACCGCCGCGGGCCAATTCGCCAGATTGCCGGCGATCGGCTGCATCTGCGGATCGACTAGAAGATAGATCGCGTCGTCATCGACATTGCCTGCGAGGCGGTCCTCTATCGCCACGATCAGCGCCGACACGCCGCCCACTTCCCACCGCTCCACAAGGCTGCGAGCGTCGGCGCGGATCGCGGCCTCGACCTGGCGATCGAGCAGCCCAGCGGTAGCCCACCAGAGAAACATCGCCAGCGCGCCGGCGCTGATCGCCAGGAGCCCGGTATAGATCGCGGCAAAACGGACGCCGGCCGAATTGAGAAAAAGCACCCGCCGTCGTTGCAGCGGCGGGCGTGCGGCATCCGCCGGCTGGTCAGATAAGGCCGGCGCGCTGTTCACGTCCCTTCGGCGCGCAGCATGTAGCCGGCGTTGCGGACCGTGTGGATCAGCGGCATCGGGAACGGCTTATCAACCTTCTGGCGCAGCCGCGAGACATGCACATCGATCACGTTGGTCTGCGGATCGAAATGATAATCCCACACGCCCTCCAACAGCATAGTGCGGGTGACCACCTGCCCGGCGTGGCGCATCAGGTATTCGAGCAGCCTGAATTCACGCGGCTGCAGTTCGATTTTTTGTCCGGCCCGCTTGACCTGGCGTGACAGGAGGTCAAGTTCCAGGTCGGCGACCGCGAGCTTGGTGACGGGGCCTTCGCCCTTGCCACGACGCACCAGCGCCTCGACGCGCGCGAGCAACTCGGCAAAAGCGAAGGGCTTGGTCAGATAGTCGTCGCCACCCGATTTCAGACCCCGCACCCGGTCGTCCACCTCGGCCAGCGCTGAAAGGATCAGCACCGGCACGGAATTGTGCTGCGCGCGCAGGGTCTCCAGCAGCCGCAATCCGTCGATACCGCCAGGCAACATGCGATCGAGGATTACCGCGTCGAACGACTCGCTGGCCGCCATGAACAGCCCGTCGCGGCCATTATCGGCGTGCTCCACCACATGCCCGGCTTCGCGCAGGCCGCGCACCACGAAGCCGGCTACATCCTTGTCGTCCTCGACTACTAGAATGCGCATTCCCTCTCCTTTCTCACCCCGACTGTTCGGGCGGACGGTGTCCAACCGTAACCGGAATGGTCAGCTCGCGCCCCTCGCGGCGGATCGTGACCTGGACGGTCGTGCCCGGCGGCTTTTCGGCGACCGCGCGAATCAGGCCGCTAGTGGTGTCCACCTTCTTTCCGTCCACGGACAGCACGATATCGCCGGGACGCAGCCCGGCATGCCGAGCGGGCCCGCTCGGCGCCAGCCCGGCAATCGCAACGCCGCCTTGGGGGTTCGAGTCCGTATCAACGTCCTCGACCGATACGCCGAGCCATCCGCGTTCGATGTTCCCGTGGGCGCGCAGCTCCGCCACGGCGTGGCTGACCGTGTTGCTCGGGATGGCAAAGCCAATCCCGACCGAGCCGCCCGACGGGGACACGATCGCCGTGGTCATTCCCACGACCTCGCCATCCAGGTTGAAGGCGGGACCGCCGGAGTTGCCGGGATTGATGGGTGCGTCGAGCTGAAGGAACCGATCGAACGGCCCCTCGCCGAGGTCTCTGCCCTCGGCAGAGACAATGCCGGCGGTCACCGAGCCACCCAGGCCGAATGGGTTGCCGGCGGCCAAGATCCAGTCACCGACCTCGACCTTGTTGGAATCGCCCCAAGTCACTGCCGGCAGCGGATGGTCGGTGTTGACCTTGATGACCGCCACGTCGGTGAGCTCGTCAGAGCCGATGACGCGCGCCGGCATCTGCTTCCCGTCGGTAAAGGCGACGACGATCTTGCTGGCATGGCCGACGACGTGGTTGTTGGTGACGATGATTCCGCTGGGATCGATGACGAAGCCGGATCCGGCACCCATCACCTGCTCGCGCTGGCCGCTGAAGCGGCGGCGGAACTCCCGCCCGAGCGGCGTGTCGCGCAGCTCCGGCGGCAATTGGGCGATCACGTCGCCGCCGCTGACGGTCTCGGTGACCGCGATATTAACAACCGACGGCAGCACTTTCTTCACCAGCGGCGCGAAGCTATCGGGCGCAGCACGTGCGTCGGCGAACTGCGGCGCGGTCGTGGCAGCGCAGGCGGAGGCCAGTAGCGCGAGGCCAACCACGAGGCCATTTGGACGCAAGCACGCGGAGCGGAGGCCATGCATCGTGAACAAGTCCTTTCGGCCAGGAGATGGCATGGCGGTGCGGGGGCAACAAGAATTGCGGAGTGATGGATTCGTCATGTCGACCTCGGCCGCGGCCGGGCGAACGGGCCTCGGCGGCTGGACGTTGGGGCGTCGTCGCACATGGCGTATCATTGGCAAGGCGTGGCAACCAGGACGATAGGCGCCACATGGTCGTGACTGTTCCGCGACGGGGCTTCTGGCTCCTGCTCTGCCTGACACTGGCATTGCTGGCCGGCACATCGCCGGCGGCGGCGCTGGAAAGTGCGCCGGTGGCCAGTGCCCACGACACCGTCACGCTGGTCTCAGACACGGATGCTGTTGCCCCCGGCACGCCGTTCCGGATCGGCCTGCGGATCCGTCTGGCACCGGGTTGGCACACCTACTGGCGGAATCCCGGCGATGCCGGAGTGGCTCCGGTAGTGAAGCTCGATCTGCCGCCGGGCGCCATCGCCGGGCCAATCGACTGGCCAGCGCCGCGCCGCCTCGCAGAGGGGCCGTTGATCACCTACGCCTATACGGGGGAGGTGCTTCTGCCGGTCATCGTGACCCCTGGTGCAGCCGCGGGTCCGGTGGAGGCACGGGCGGACTGGCTGGTCTGCAAGGATATCTGCGTCCCCGAGCAGGGGACGTTCCGGCTCGATCTGCCAGTCGGCAAGCCGGCGCTGTCGGCAGAAGCACCGCTGTTCGCGCGTGCTGACATGGCACGGCCAACCGCTTTGCCTGGCCAGGCGCGCATCGCACCTGACGGCCGGCTGTGGGTCAGCCTGGCGCCAGGCGCGCTGCGCCCTGGGACTGTTGCCGATGCCTGGTTCTTCCCGACGACACCGGGGGTCATCGACGACGCGGCGCCGCAACGCCTCTCGATCGTTGGCGGGGGCTTTACGCTGGCGCTGGCGCCCGGGCGCGCCTTCCGGCCGCAATATGGACTCGACGGCATACTGGAGGTGACTGACCGTTCGGGACAACAGAGGGCGTTCAACCTGCATGCCACTGCCGGCGACGTGCCGGCGGCTCCGTTGCCGCTCGGTCGCGTGCTCGGCCTTGCCTTCCTGGGCGGGCTGATCCTGAACCTGATGCCCTGCGTGTTCCCAGTGCTGGCGATGAAGGCAATCAGGCTCGCCGATGGGGCAGTGCGAGGGCGGGCCAGGTCGCTGGCGCTGTCCTATCTGCTGGGGGTTCTGGTCGCGTTCGGCGCACTGGGCGGCGCACTGGTGATCGCGCGGGCGGGCGGGGCCGCTGCCGGATGGGGATTCCAGTTCCAGTCGCCGGCCTTCGTGGCGGGGATGGCGTGGCTGCTGCTCGCGGTCGGGCTGAACCTGTCGGGCGTGTTCCAGGTCGGCGCGCGGCTGACCGGAGCGGGTCATAGCCTGGCCGGACGCGGCGGGCATGCCGGCAGCTTCTTCACCGGGTTGCTGGCGGTGGTGGTGGCCACGCCATGCACCGCGCCGTTCATGGCGACGGCGATCGCCGCGGCGGCTACAGCTCCGGCCAGTGTTGCGGTGCTGGTGTTTCTGGCAATGGGCCTCGGTCTGGCGACGCCGTACATGGTGCTGGCCGAAGTGCCCGGACTGGTGCGGCTGCTACCGCGGCCGGGGCGCTGGATGGAAGTGCTGCGGCAGGTGCTGGCATTCCCGATGTACGCCGCGACCGCGTGGCTGGTGTGGGTGATCAGCCAGGAAGCCGGACCCGCCGGGGTGCTGGGCACGTTGGCGGGTATCGTGCTGATCGGATTTGCCGGCTGGGTGCTTGGGGCGACACAGATGGCCGCGGTGGCGACGCAGCGTGTCGGACAAGCGCTGGCAACGGCGGCCGTGCTCGTGGCGATCGCCGTGCTGACCGGGATTGCCGCGGCCCCCCCGATACCGGCCGTGGCGAATGCCGAGGCCGGGGTGGAGCCGTTCACCGCGGCGCGCCTGGCAGCTCTGCGGGCCGACGGGCGGCCGGTTTTCGTCGATATGACCGCTGCCTGGTGCGTGACGTGTCTGATCAACGAGCGGGTGGCGCTCGACGCGCCGGCGGTGCGCCACGCCTTTGCCGAACGGAACGTGGCCTATCTGAAGGGCGACTGGACGCGGCAGGATCCGGCGATCACCGGCTTTCTGCGCGCGCATGGACGCGACGGGGTGCCGCTTTATGTGTATTTCCCGCCCGGTCAGGGTGGGGGGATCGTGCTGCCGCAGATATTGACCGAGGCGGAGGTGCTGCATGTATTCGGCATGCAGTCAGCCGGCGAGAATGAGGCAGGCGTGAGCGGGGGGTAGAGGCGCATTCCCTCTCTTGCGCATGAAAGCTGTCTCGCCAGGCAGCACGCCGTGCGGTGATACCACCTCGCTCTTGAGACGGCCGCTCGCGGATCTCCATCATACCCGGCCCGAGGAGGAGTTCTGACCGGCTGGCGGGGACAACACCGACGTTTCCCCGCCGGCTGGTCTGGGTGCGTCGCGGTCAGCCTCAGAGACGGCTGATATGTTTATTCTCATCGCCGTCTCACTTCGCTGCGTGTGGGATGTTGGATCATATGGTGAGATGACCTCAGCCGGTTCGCCTTGGGGCGGCCCCCCTCCCCTCCAGCCGCCTCCCGCAAGGGGTCATGGAGGTGGAGAGCCGCATGCGGGCTTGGCTTTCCGGGCTTCGTGATAGCGGTTTATTCTCATTGCTGTCTCATTTCGTTATTTGCGAGACAGTTGGATTACGCGATGAGATTACTTCAAGGGCAAACCACAGTTGCGCCCGGTTCGCATGGGGCGGCTCACCTGCGGCGAGATCGTCGCGCTTGGCGGCATCGCGCCTTGCTAGCGTAGCCCGCTCCTCCAAGCGCGCTCCGGCACGGTTGTCGTGTTTGGCGGTATGGTGCCCTCGCTGGTGGGCCCCCTCCCCCTGCCCCCTCCAGCAAGGGGAGGGGGAGTGTTACGCGGCTTGACGCAAATTGTCGTCGGGCGGCTCTGCCCGCTCCATCGGGCGGGTCGGTGCGGGGCTGTGCGGGTGGGTGGCTGCGTGTTGCTCGGCAGCGGCGAGCGGGGCGGGCTGGGGTTGCTTCACCGGCTTGGGTTCCGGTTGCGGCTCTGATGCCGGCGGCTCTGGCGCGGGTGGCTCGGCGATCTCCGTCGGCTCTGGCTGCGGTGACAGTGCTTCTGTCATCAGGGTGATGGCACAATGCGCGGTCCAGGCGGCGCGGTCGCGGGCTTCACTGTCCGCTTCCAGCTTCTGGCGGGCGGCCTGCATGCGGAGCAGCAGCCTGAGGGCGCTCTGGGCCTGGCGCATCATGCTATTGGCCTGGGTGCGGTATTTCTCGCGAGTCCAGAGTTCCGGAGGAATTTCGGCTCAGGAGGCTAGGCGGAAGGCCTCCATTTTATTGGTGTCCTGTCGTTCGATGACGAATTTCGCGAAGGTGTTGCTCGGGGTGGCATTCAAGAGAAATTCCGGCAGGCTCTGGCGCAGGGCATTGGCCACGACCAGCTCCGAGGGCGGGATGCCGGGCCGAATGGTTCGCAGCCAGGAGCCGAAGGAATTCCAGACGGCCTGAGGGAAGGCGACGGCCAGATACTGAAGTAATCCCTGGCAGACGACACCCGCCTGGATGAAGACGTGGTAGGCGTGGAGCTTGCGTTTGACGGCGTTGCGGTATTCCAGCGACTCACGATGGAGATGTTGATTGCCACTGCGGCGGCGCAGCGGCTTCATGTCGGACATCCAGAAATGGTAGGTAAACGAACCGATCAGCCGCACCGCCTGCTTGAACGTGTGCTCGATCTTGAAGCGCAGACCGTACAGGCGAATGATCTCGATAGCCTCCAAAGAGGTGTCGGTGCACATCAGGAGGCACGAGCCTCTTACTGGATGAATCACCGCCACGAAGCGCACGAGTTCGACCGGCCGGGCGCCACAGCAGGTCGCGGACCCGATACTGGATGGTCACCTGGTGCTCGCCGTAGACGGGACTTTCGGCCTGTTGGAAGCCCTTGGGGTCTTCCAGCAGGGATCTGAGCTTGACCTTGCTGCCATAGACTCTGGGCCGGCCTCTCTTCCGCGGGCCACGCTGCTGGTGGGCGGTGTAGGCGACGGCGTTGGACTTCACCCGCGTGACCAGGTGGTTGTTCTCCTCGAGCAGGCCGGTGACGATCTTGCGCGCGGCATAGTAGGCGTCGGCGACGAAGTAGAAGGGTTCTGCGATGGCGACGATCCCGAGGAGCGCAAGCATCTTGTCGAGCAGGGTGCGGCGATCGCGATTGGACCACACCAACCCTTCGTGGATTCGCATGGCGAGCGGCACGGCGAAGACGCTGGCTGCGGCCTGAACGAGCACGCTCACAGCCTGGAGGGAATGTCCCATGATGAATTCGGGCTTGGTGTTCGACTCGGACTGCTGATGCAGGAGTTTGACCGCCGGCATCTTGCGCCCGCGCTTTGGGATCTTGATGCCGTCGCCGACCACGATACACCTTCCGTTGATGCGCAGCGGCTGCGGGAATAGCCGCAGCACCACCTGGGTCCACAGCGCCGCGAGCCGATCGAGCTTCACGGCGGGGCTGTGAAAGTGATCGACGAGCTTGTTGTAGAAGCGAGCCTCGAGCTTCAGCGCCCGCACGAGGCTGGTTACGCCCAGCAGTTCCGTCCGCACCGTGAAGCCTGCCACGGCGGTGGCGAACCACAGGAAGGTGCGCAGACGCGAGAACGCCGGACGCAGCAGCCAAATCGCATTCCACCAGGGCATCCACAGCGGCATCGGGCCCTCTCAATTCTGTTGCCAGCATAGTATAGCACTGGTATGCTAAACCTATGACAAACAAACGCCTGGCAGTGATCAGAAAGCGCATTGGAAGCATCAAGGCGCAGCTGGCCGGCATTGAAGACATGCGGCCCGGATCGCTCACCCGCCAGTACAAGGATCCAGAGAACCGGAGGGGACCCTACTACCAGCTCAGCTACACGCGGCAGATGAGGAGCCGGACCGAATATGTTCCGCGCGACTATCTGCCCGAGGTGCGGCGTGAGATCCGCAACTATAAGCGCTTCAAGGCGCTCACCGCCCAGTGGATCGCCTTGAGCATCGAGCAGAGCCGCTTGATGATGAAGCGAGCCTTGCGACGGCAATGACCCGCGGTGCTATCCTCATCCGATGGGCAAGCGACGCGCAAAACACCCCTTCGAGAACAACCCGTTCACTGACGCCTTCCTCGAATGGATGGGCTCGTCCGAGGGGGAACGCTCGGTCTACGCGCTCGATCTGGTCTTCGCCGCACTGGATAATGCCGACGTTGACCCCAAACGGCGCAAGATCGTCTGGGACGACGGGAAACGGCTGTCGATCGAGCAGTCGGCAGAACGCATCCATGCCGAGCATCCGGACGTGCCGCGCGACTTGATCGAAACTCACGTGCTCGGGTGGCTCGAGGGCTTTGCGCCGGAATCCTACTCCGAACGCCAGCTCGAGGAGCTCGACCGGCTCACTGAGCAGTGGCTTGACGACTACGAGCGAAAGTCACAGGCCGCCAGGAAGTAACCCAGAACTCGGCACTCTCGAGGGTATTTCAGTGCCCCGTGGAACGATCTTTCGGGCTGCTGAGCGAGACGCAGGCACTCCTTCCATTGCTCGGAGGCACCAACGTAGAGCGCGGCAATATCGGCCTCGGCGGCGTTGGCTGGGTGCAGAGCCGCGATCTTCGCGATGGCGGCACGGTCTCGGCGGGCGAGGTCTTCGGGGCTGTCGGTGAGCGGGGACGGCAGCGCGCGGCGCAGCTTGTGGATGAGGTCGTGGTACACGTCGGCCATGAGCTTGCCGGCGAGGTCGGTGGGGTTGGGGGCGGTGATGTCGGACATGGGTTGCACTTATAGCATTAGTCTTTATGTTTGTCAAGGGTTATTATTACTATCGCGAGGCTCCAACATCGAAGTATTGGAGGGCGCACCGTGGCGGAGCCGTGACCCTGCGCACCGCATGTCGCAGCCCCGGCCCCGGCACCCTCAACCGGTTCGCTTCGCGAACCGACCTCTCCCGCAGGGCGGGAGAGGTGTTCGGAGGCTCGGCTTTTCCAGTCATCATGAAGCGCTCTCGTGCGCGGTTCGAGCAGGCACTGGGGTGGCCGGGCTCAACCAGGCCCGGTGGACAAACCCGTTGTCGGCTGTGCTGCTCGTTGTCGATCTGCTTCGAGCGACACAACCGCGGCAATAAGAGAAGCGAAACCAAGTGCAGGTTTATCGGCCTTCCCGGATACAGAAGCGCACAGACGCCGAATAGCGGACATCTCTGCGTCTCTGCGTCTCTGCGTCTCTGCGTTGAATTTTGAATTGCTGCCCGCCGCCCGGACTTAGAAGTAAGGCAATGCGCACGCCGTAGCGCTTAATTAACCGACGTGCGGCAGAAGAAAGATTTAACGCAGAGACGCAGAGGCGCAGAGAAACTGGGATGAATGCCGATCTTGGTGGCGAGCTCAGCGGGATTGTAATTGGGGCAGCGATCGACGTGCATCGGAAGATCGGGCCGGGATTGCTCGAAGCGGTCTATGAGGAATGTCTTGCCTGCGAACTGGACATGCGCGGCATCGCTTATACGCGCCAAGTCCTGCTGCCGCTAGTTTACAAGGGAATCACTATTGACTGCCACTATAAGATCGATCTTGTCGTGGAGAACAGACTGATCGTCGAAATCAAGGCAGTGGAGCATGTCACTCCCCTTCATGGCGCGCAGGTTCTGACCTACCTGCGGCTGAGCGGGTGTGATCTCGGTTTGCTCATCAACTTCAACAGCGTGGTTCTGAAGGATGGGGTCCGACGTTTTGCTCTCTCCTCCCGCGGGCCCTGAATGCAGCCGGCGGTGTTGGTGATGGGCTCTCCCCCTCACCCAGCCCCTCCCTGCAAGCGGGACGGAGCTGCACAAAAAGGTCCACATGCCGCATAGTGCTGCCGAGCAGCAGCATCGCCGGCGGGAGCGATGCTGCTGTTTGTGGGTTTGTCCACAGAGCCTAGATCACCGCGTTGCGCGGCACGGCGATCAAGGCTCTTGCGGCCGAAGGTGGTCCGCTCAGGAACTGGGGGCGGCTTTCGCAACTTCGTCCACAACGACCGCAATGATCCTGTCGCGCTGCTCGGTGGGTACGTTCTTGTCGGGCTGGAGCTCGATCCGAAGCCGTCGCTCCACCACCGCGGGTGCAGGGGCACCCTTCGAATCAGCCTTTACGTCACGGTAGATGTCCCATGCTGCCTTACCGGCGCTGACCAGTAACGCTGCCAATGCAATGGAGATGGTCAGAGGCTCGAACCGCTCCGGCGCTTCGCTCCCCTGCAACTGCGCTTCGACAGTTGCTGGGAGTTTTGGGTCCAACTCGCTCAGGCGCTGTGCGGCACGGCGGACGATCTCGTCAGGGATTGAGGGCATTTTTGCTCCGATGTTCGTTGGCAGTGGGTCAACCAGGGCGTGGTCACGACGATGCTGCGTCTCCTTGTTCGGCTATCATTTTGCTGACTGCAGTACGGATCTGCCCTGGGAACGGTGCATTAGTGCATCGTAGCCAACTTGCCTCCAGCGCCGGCATGCCGAGCAAGGCGGTCAGTCGGGCGAGATGATGTGGTGCCGGCCCGGTCGCCGGGTGCGGGAACTCAGGAAACAGGGCGGCACAACGCACCGTCCAGTCCAGTGCTGCGCCGGGGTCCTGACACGCTTCGGCCAGCAGCCCAAGTTGCCCATAAGTCATCGCCAAGCCGGGCAGGTTGCCCAGCGCCTCTTCGATCTCCAGCGACTTGCGATACCACGCCTCCGCCGCGCCCAGATCGCCCCGATCCTGCGCCACCATGCCGAGCTGGTGGTAGCTCCTGGCCAAGCCGGGCCGGTCGCCCAGCGCCTCCGTGATTTCCAGCGACTTGCGATACCACCCCTCCGCCGCCGCCAGATCGCCCCGATCCTGCGCCACCATGCCGAGCTGGTGGTAGCTGCCGGCCAAGCCGGGCCGGTCGCCCAGCGCCTCTCTGATCTCCAGCGACTTGCGATACCACCCCTCGGCCGCCGCCAGATCGCCCCGATCCTGCGCCACCATGCCGAGCCCGTGATAGCTGGTGGCCAGGCGGGGCCGGTCGCCCAGCGCCTCCTTGATCTCCAGCGACTTGCGATACCACCGCTCCGCAGCCACCAGATCGCCCCGATCCTGCGCCACCGTGCCGAGCTGGTGGTAGTCGGTGGCTAGAAGGGGCCGGTTCCCTAGCGCCTCCCTAATGTCCAACGCCTTGCGATACCACCCCTCCGCCGCCGCCAGATCGCCCCGAAGTTGCGCCAGGATGCCGAGCTGGTGGTAGCTGCGTGCCAGGGCGGGCCGGTCGCCCAGCGCCTCCTCGATCTCCAGCGACTTGCGATACCACCGTTCCGCAGCCGCCAGATCGCCCCGATCCTGCGCCACCATGCCGAGCTGATGGTAGGTCACTGCCAGCCGCGATTGTTGCTGGGCTGCTCCCGGTGATGCCTCCAACTGCTGGCGGATCGCGTCATAGGTCGCGTAGGCGGTGTCGAGCTCTCCGGCTAGAAGGGTCCGGCGTGCTTCACTGGTGACGGCAAACAACCACAGCGCTCCGGCCTCGCTGTCCAGATCAGGCGGCGTGCCCTGCCGATCCTCCAGCGCCGCGCGGCAGCGATCGACCCAACCGCGCGCCTCCTGCCGCAAGCCGCGCCCATCCCAGCATTCGTTGAGCGGCTGCATGAGTGCTTGTGCGAGGTCGTAACGCTGCTGCGTCAGGGCGAGGCCGAGCAGCCGGCCCATTGTGCGGCGCTGCCGGTCGATCAGCGCGAGGGCCATCTCCGCCGCGCCGCCTTCGATCTGCTGCTGCAGCCACGCGCCGAAAGCAGCATATGCCGCCAGCAGGGCCTGCTCTGCCGCCGCTTGCTCTGCGGCGAAGCGCTCGCCGGCGAGGCGGCGCATCGGCCGCCAGATAGGCCGGCAGCGCCGGGTGCAGCCCATACATCCCGCCGCCCAGCTCCGTCAGCACACCAATCCCGGCGAGTCGTCCCAGCAGTGCCGACCACGCTTCCTTTGTCACCCCGGCAAACCGCGCTGGGACCCCTTCCGCGCGCGAAAGCAAACCCAGCACATCCTCGTCCGCCACCCCTTCGAACAGCGCCAGCGCCGGCAGCGGATCGCGCTGCTCGGCCGCGAGATGGTCGAACGAATATTTCAGACTCGCTCCCAGCGATGCCAGCCGGCCCTCGCCGACGAAACCCGCCGGGAGTGTCGCCGTGTTCCCCTTCAGCGCACCCAGCAGGCTCGCCGCAGACACACGCTCCAGTTGCGGCAGCAGCAGCCGCAGGCTCAGCGGATGACCCCCGAGCCATTCCATCAACTCGCCGAAGGCCCGCTCCTGCCGCTTCGTCCGCGCCGCGGGGTAAGGGCGCAGCACGTCCTCGGCCATCTCCGCTGCCTCGCCCGGCAGCAGCCCGCCCAGCTCCAGCCGCCGCACGTCGCCAAGCCAGTCCTCCGGCGTCCGGGTGGTGATGATCACCCCGCTCTTGCCCTCCCGCGCCACGGCCTCCAGGAACAGGCGCATCCGCCGCTGCTCCGTCGCGTCCGACGGCGGCGTTGCTCCGGTCGGATCCGGCAGCGTGCACACGCTTTCGAAATTGTCCCAGATCAGCAGCAGACGATGCTCGCGCAGCACCTTCAGTATCAGCGCGCTGCGCTGCGCCGCATCCTGCGTGCGGCCGATGAACTCAGGCCCGAACAGTTGCAAGCCGATCGCCGTTATCGCGCCATCGAGGCCGAACGAGGCAAGCCCTGGCTCAAAGGAGTGGAAGAACACCAATTCCGACTGCTCGACCCCGCCGGTGTCGCGCCACCAGCGGCCAAACGCCTTGGCCAGTTCCGTCTTGCCGGTCCCGGCCGGGCCGTGCACGACCACCACGCGCTGCCATTTCAGCGCCAGTTCCAGCGTGTAGAACGCCGCATCCCGCCCGACGAACCGGCCGATCGGCGCCAGCGGGTCGGACTCCCGCTCCGGCGCGCTCTCCGCGGGCGCTGGCCCGCTCGGGCGCAGTTTGTCCAGCAGCGCGTCCAGCGACAGTGTGCCGGGCGCCCGGCTCGCCTTGAGATCGGCAAAGCTGATCGTGCGGCGGAGGTAATGCACCGGCACGATCCAGTCTTCCAGCGGCAGCAACCCGCGTGGGCTCGGGCGCTCCCGGCGTCGATGCAGCCGCCGCCGGCCTTCGGTCACCGCCTCGGAGACTGGCTTGCCGGCAAACAGCGCCTCGTAGAACGAGGCCATGAATTCGGCCGCTGCCACGGCGTACACCGAGTAGCCCATCGCCACGACCGACGCCGCGCCACCCGCCAACAGACGCGTCGCCACGGCCGCTTCGACCGCAGCCTCGCCCACCATCCCCGAACGGCACGCGTTCAGAACCACGAGCGGCACTCGCGCCTGGCTTACGGCCAGCGCGAATTCGTCCGCCGGCACGAGGTCGTCGCCCCCACCGTCCGCCTCGAACGCCAGATAGCCGCGCGCCACAGCGCCGCTATCGAACTGGTCTCGATTGCCGCTGGCTGTCGCTTGCGTGCCGAACGTGCCGTGCCCGTCAAAATGCAGGATGTGATACGGCCGGTCCTCGGCCGAGGCCGCCTCCAGCCGATCCGTCAATGCCTCCAGCGTCGGCGGCCGCAGCACCTCGAGCTGCACTTTGCCGCGCACCGCCGCCAGCCGGTCCACCAGCGGACGGGCGATCATCTGGTAGCCCACGTCCTGCAATCCATCCGGACGGGCGATCACCATCAGGACCCGCAGCTCCGGCCCCGGTGGCACTGTCGCCGCCGCTCCCGCCGCCACCAATGTCCGGTCGATCGCGCTCAGCTCCAGCGCCAGCGGTGTCGGCCGCTGCGGGTCCTGCAATAGCTCCCACGGCAGGCTGAGGAATCCGGGCGAGGACGAGCGGAGCACCAGCTCGCAGGGGCCCTCGCGCGATTGCAGATAGGCATCGCGACCGGGCTTGCCGGCGCCGAATACAGCGTCGAACAGGGCGCGGCCCCATTCGGCCAGCTTCGCCTGAATCGCTTGGCCGCGTTGCTCATAGACTGCGAACGGGGCGGTCAGATAATCTTCGAGGTACCAGCGCAGATCTTCACGTTCCGCCGCACTGAACGGGGAGGCGAACCCGATTGGCTCCGCAAAACCCTCGTCAAATTCCTGCCCGGATCGACGCAACCCGACCCGAACCCGATCGCCGGATAGCTCCTCGATCACCAGGCGATTGGGCATGTGGGTGTCTCCGAAAAGAGACTTTGCGGAAACGGGTTTCCAGGCGCGCAGCAAACCTAACCCTTGGACATTGGAAATGGAATCTCTAATGCTTGCGCATTCCAACGAGCTTTGCGCGAGCGTAGATCGCCCGGAACTTCACCCGGCGCCGAAGGAATCGATGAAGAAGGCATTCCCCTTGCCTCCAAGTTTGTTCGACGGTAAGCGTTGCGCCGATCCCACATTACCGCCGGACCGGTCCGCGAAAGCCCATATGCCAGAGCTTCGCCGGCTGCGCCAGCAGACACGCCTCAATGTCGCGCAAGCTTTCCCGATACGTCAGCTGGGCGAACGCCATCGCCCGATATTGCTCGGTGCAAGGAAAAGTCTGCACTGAGTGGTCGCCGCCATAACGCGCGACGATCCGCGTGAATGTGCTCCAAGGCAGGCAATCCATCAGCTGTGAGAATAGCGTCTTTCCGGCGTTCATCGGCGGGCCCTCCCCGGAAAAGCGTCCGGGAAACCACCGCCAACTTCAAATCGACACCACCCGAAATCGTCGAAAAACCGCTATAGATCAGATGCTTACGGGCGGTTCGTTCCTTGGCTCCTTGGTGGAAAATCTTCGCGTGCCGAGGTCCTCGGCGGAGCCACGTGCATGACCGATCACGATAGCGGCCATCGGGGCTATGCATAGGCCGGCCATCCGGCGCAGTGTGGGAGAGGATAGAGGATGCGGTCACAACGCTGCACCGCGCGCCATGTTGTCCGCGGCGAACTCGGAGGAAACCGGTGGCTCGATGGGGAGTGGCCGGCGACCAGTCGATCGCGGCCAGCACCAGGAGCACTGCGCAAGCAGGCGGTGATGGAACGCGCTGGACTCTCCGCAGTGGGAGGTAAGAGGGAGTGATACGATGAGCACACGGCCGAAACACCTGGGGCACGTCAATCTCTATGTGCGCGATGCCGAACGCTCGAAACTATGGTACGAGGAAGTTCTCGGGCTGCATGTCTACGATTTCCGCCCTGGCTGGGCTGCATTTATGTCAGCCGACACGGAGAAGTCGCACGAGGTGGCGCTGATGCAGGTTGGCGAGGACGCGCCACTGCAACAAAAGGGACAGGTTGGGCTGAACCATCTGGCGTGGATGATGGAGAGCCTGGACGATTTGAAAGCAATGTACTCGCACCTGAAGAAAATAGGCGTGAGGATCGATAACGTCATGGACCACGGCTTGTCGATCGGCATCTATTTCCGCGACCCGGACGGCAACGGGCTGGAAGTGTCTTACGAGTTGCCGCGAGAGCAGTGGCCCCGGCAGGAGCGGGTGTTCCAGCCCGAGGTCGTCGGGCTTGGCCGTTTCCCGGGACCATGGGACGAGGAGAGGGCGACACAGAACACAAAGGCGGCGCAAGCAGCAGCACCGGCATAGGCAGCAGTTGGGGGTTATACAACCGTCCCAGCGTGGCGCTTAGCGAAGCTTGCTGCGCCCGTGCGCCACAATGGGAGCTGCGGCATCGATTCGAATATGTTGAACGGCGCCGCTATGCTGGGGCTTCTCAGCCAACACGTGATGCATGGCGCCTGAATTGACCATGTCCCGCCTCGGCCTGCGCCTGACGCCGCACGGCCGTTTGGTGGCCCAGGCCGACGACGACGCGCCAGACTTCGACGCCCGCACCGCCACGCGCCTTGCCGACGCTTTTGCTCGCGGCAGTGGCCATGGCCTGCTGCAACTTGGCGCCGGCGAAGTCGGCCAACTTCTGCCGCCAGCCTTTGTCTGGTGGCGCGCGTTCGCGGCGCGCTACGTGGCGGCGTTGTGCCTGCATGCGCCGGCGGGTAAATCCGGCGCCGCGTTGCCGGAAGTGCCGGCGCCGGACGCTGCCGAATGTGCCTCGCTGGTGCTGACAGCGCCGATGATGCCGGGTGCCGAGTACCTCACGCCGGACGTGCTGCGGGCGTTGTGGAACGAGACCGCTGCCGCCTGCCAGGCTGCCCTCGCCGCGGCGCAGGCCGACCTGCAGAGCTTCCTGAAGCGCCTCAACCCGGCCTGGAACCTGGTCGGCCGGGTACATTTCAATCTGGCGGAAAATCGGCGCGACGCCGAGGCGCCGTTCGCCTTCATGGCCACCTACACGACGCGACTTTCCGCGCAGGCCAAGGCGCAGCACGTGCCGCTGGGGCAGGCGTTGCGCGAATACGCTGGTGCGGCGAACCGACAGCGGCTGCTATCGCTGCTGCTGCCGGTGCAGCGCGCGGCAGAGCAGTGCGCGTGGCTGAAGGCAATGGCCGACGCCGGCGAGATTTTTCATCCGTTGCGCTGGACGCCGCAGGATGCGTCGCGCTTTCTGACCAGCGTGCCGCAACTGGAAGGCGCCGGCGTCGTCGTGCGCATGCCGGCAACGTGGCGGGCCAGTCGACCGGCGCGCCCGCAGGTCACCGGCACGGTGGGCGCACGCAAACCGTCCGCGCTGGGCCTCGAGGGGATGTTGGATTTCCGCATGTCCGTCACGCTTGACGGGGAAGTGTTGTCGGAACAGGAGGTCAAGTTGTTGCTGTCCGGCACTGACTCCCTGGTGCTGCTGCGCGGCCAATGGGTGGAGGTGGACCGCGAGCGGTTGCAGCGCGCTGTGCAGCAGTTCCGCGAGGCGGAGCAGTTGGCGGCGCGCAATGGCCTGAGCTTCACCGCGGCGATGCGGATGCTCGCCGGTGCGTCGGCCGCCAACGGCGCCGCGGAGGCCGCCGATCTCGAATGGTCACGGGTGACAGCGGGGCCCTGGTTGGCCGAGACGCTGCGGGCGTTGCGGACGCCGGATGGCGCCGGCGTCGATCCAGGGCCAGCGCTACGCGGGACCTTGCGGCCGTATCAGCAGGCCGGCGTGCAGTGGCTGCATCTGCTCTCCGGCCTGGGCCTTGGGGCGTGCCTGGCCGACGACATGGGCCTGGGGAAGACCATCCAGGTGCTGGCCCTGCTGTTGCTCGAACGGCGACGTAGCAAGGGCGTCGCCACACGGCCGAGCCTGCTCGTGGCGCCGGCATCCCTGTTGGCGAACTGGTCAGCGGAGATCGAGAAATTCGCCCCGGAATTGCGCACGCTGATCGTCCATCCATCAGCGATGACAGCGGCGCAGGTGAAGGAGTTCAGGCCGACGCAGACGGCTGAGCTGGATCTGGCGATCACCAGCTACGGCTCGCTGCTGCGCATCCCGGGGTTGGCGGAGGCGGAGTGGCGTTTTGCCATCCTGGACGAGGCGCAGGCGATCAAGAATCCTGGTGCCAAGCAGACACGGGCCGCCAAGGCACTGAAGGCGCAGGCACGCATCGCCCTGACCGGCACGCCGGTGGAGAACCACCTAGGCGACCTGTGGTCGATCTTCGATTTCATCAACCCCGGCCTGCTGGGTTCGGCGAAGCAATTCTCCCTCTACGCCAAAGGATTGGCCGACCGCACCGACAATCCGTACGGCCCGCTGCGCGAACTGGTGCGGCCCTACATCCTGCGGCGGATGAAGACCGACAAAACGATCATCGCCGACCTGCCGGACAAGACCGAGGTGAAGGCCTATTGCGGCCTCAGCCGCCGACAAGCTGCACTATACGAGCAGGCGGTGCAGGATCTGCAAAAGGCGCTGGAAGAAACAGAGGGGATTGAGCGCAGGGGTGTTGTGCTGGCGATGCTGATGCGGTTCAAGCAGATCTGCAACCACCCGTCGCAGTGGCTGAACGACAATGTCTGGGCCGAGGAGGACAGCGGCAAACTGGGCGCGGCTGCGCGAGATCGGCGAAGTGGTTGCGGCACGCCAGGAGAAGATGCTGGTGTTCACCCAGTTCCGCGAAATGACCGAGCCGCTGGCGGGGTTCCTTTGCGGCGTGTTTGGGCGGCCCGGGCTGGTGCTGCACGGTGAGACGGCTGTCCGCGAGCGCCGGACGCTCGTGCAACGTTTCCAGGAGGACGAGACAGTGCCGTTCTTCGTGCTGTCGCTGAAGGCGGGCGGCGCGGGGCTGACGCTGACGGCGGCATCGCATGTCGTGCATTTCGACCGCTGGTGGAACCCGGCGGTGGAGAACCAGGCCACCGACCGTGCCTTCCGAATCGGACAAAAGAAGAACGTGCTGGTGCACAAATTTATTTGCCGCGGCACCGTGGAGGAGAAAATCGACCGCTTGATCGAATCGAAGCGAGGATTGTCTGATGAGCTGCTGGCGGCGGGTGGCGAGATCAACCTGACCGAGATGAAGGATGAAGAGTTGCTGCAACTGGTCGCGCTGGATCTGAATGCCGCAATGAGGGACTGACGGCCATGTCACGCTATTACGATGGCTGGGCGCCTTACGTTCCGGTTGCCGAGCGCCGGCGCAAGGCCGCACGCAAGATGGAGAAGCTCCGCAAGAAGGGGCACCCGGTCGCGCCGGTCGTCATTCAGGGACGCACAATCGCTACCACGTTCTGGGGCAAGGCGTGGTGCGAGAACCTGGAGAGCTACCGCGACTATGAGAACCGGCTGCCGCGCGGGCGCACCTATGTGCGGAACGGCTCGGTGGTGGACCTGCAGATCGCGCCCGCGCGAGGTGACCGCGATGGTCAGCGGCTCGTCGATCTACACAGTGAAGATCACCATCGGCGGCGTCGGGAAGCAGCAGTGGGCATCCGTCTGCAAGGACTGCGCCGGCGGCATCGACTCGTTGGTGGAGCTGTTGCAGGGACGCTTCTCCAAGGGCGTGATGGAGCGGATCTGCCGGCAGGGCAGTGGGCTGTTCCCGAAGCCGGCGGAGATTCGTTTCTCCTGCAGTTGCCTGGACCATGCGTCGATGTGCAAGCACGTGGCGGCGGTGCTGTACGGCGTCGGTGCTCGGCTGGACGAGCAGCCGGAACTGCTGTTCCGGCTGCGCGCGGTGGACGAGACGGAGCTGCTGGCGCGCGTCGACGCCGCCTTGCCCATGACAAAGCAGGTGCCCTCCCCGGAGAGGATGCTGGATGCCGAGGATCTGTCCGTCCTGTTCGGGCTGGACATGGATGCAGGTGAGAGGGCGGCCGCGATGGCTGACGGCGCGCCACCTGCACAGCAAAAGCTCATCCGAGCCAAGAAGCCGGTTCACGCCAAGGCATCCCGCACCACGCACAAAGCAGTGGTGCAAAAGGGTATTGGTTTGCCCACGCAAGACCAAGCTGGAAACGGGGCACTGATCAAGCGGAACAGCACCCGCGAAGCGACGGCACGGAAGCGTGTGCCACGAGCGTTGCCCGCGCAAGTGAGGAGCAGCAGAGCTGCTCGAAAGCGGGTGGTTACCGACGTGTGATTTTACGTCGTACTTAGCAGGGAATGCTCAGGCACCGGCCTATGCACGAGATCGATCTCGCTGAACCGGTGAACTTCGTCCTCGAAGAACAGGTCCGTCTTGCCGGTCGGACCGTGCCGCTGCTTGGCGACGTGACCCCCGGGCCCTCACGCGAAAGCTCCGGCGCCGCATCGTTAACAAATTCGGATATTCACGCCTGATCCTCCGAACGCGGTTTGTTGCCAATCGAACAACGGATCGCCTTCACGTACCAACGCGGGTGCTCACTGATAAACGTGGCGGCCAATTCCTCTCCTTCGATTTGACACGCGGCCAAACCGATTACGGGGTCTTCGCGGGGCAGCCACACATGACACTGGTTCGTGCCGAGCGCGCACAGCAGAACGGAAATGTATATCGGCATAGATACTCGAGGTAAAGTTGTATCTCCTGTCGTTCACTAATGCAAAGTCGATATATTGTCAATAAGAAAATTTTGCCTATCCGTGTCTATATCCCCTCGCAGGTTACTTCTGGTTGCAGATACGGAACGCAGGGCAATCACCCGGCCGCTCGCGCTGGTCTCGGCCGGCGCGGAGCCACGCGCAGGGCGCTCGCAGCCGAGTATGACGACCGGTTGACGACGGCTGGCGAAAGGTCTGGCGCTCATGCACCGAGGCAGTGCAGGTATTGCAAATCATTCGCAGTCGGGTAGCATGGGCTCCCCATCCGTAGAGGCCGCACATGCAGCGCCATCACTCTCTATGGTACCGCCACCTTCCACCAGGAGATCGCTCGCCCGCTGGTCGCGCTAGAGGACGACCTTGCGCTCGTGCCATACTACGGTACAGCGAATCAGGCAGACGCCACCGATGGTTGTTAGGTCGCTGCTGCGTCATTGAACGGGAGAGATGCATGCTGAAGGCTGCACAGAAGAAATCGGCCGCTGGTGCCAAGTCCGCCAAGGCGGGGAAGCCGGTGACCGTCACGCTGAAGCAGATGGCCGCCGAGCTCGCGGAGCGGCACGAGCTTTCCAAGAAGCAGAGTGAAGCCATGCTTGCCGATCTGGTCACCCTCACGGCCCGCCACCTGAAGAAGGGCGAACGCCTCCGTCTTGCTGGCCTGGGCGTCCTGCAGGTGCGCCATCGCGCCGCACGCATGGGCCGCAACCCCGCAACCGGCGAAGCCATCAAGATCAAGGCCAGCAAGAAGATCGCCTTCCGTCCCGCCAAGGAGTTGAAGGAAGCAATCTGACCTACACGTGCCACAACCGGTGGGGCCACGGCATGGTCCTGGGCGCCTCGCTGCGGGGAGATGTGGCGGCAGGCACCCCGCGGTGCGAGCCAGGCACGATCAAGGAGGCGGGTATGCTTCACCGATCCCCTTGATGCCGTTGGATCAGGAACCGGGCGTAGCGGGGCATGACGTCGGGCATGAGGCTCTCGCCCTCCGCCGGGCGGTCCACCCCGAACACATAGCGCGGGAAGTCGAGCGTCTTCTGAATCGCCCAGATGCGCTCATGCGCATCCGGCGGCAGGATCTCGGCGGGATCGCCGACTGCGATCCATCCAAGCGGCACCACCGCATCGGGCAGCAGCCGGGTGCGGATATGCACGATCCCGTTGATCCGCACCTCGGCACGTTCGCCGATCACGGCGCCGTTGAAGATCGTGGCGCCGGTGGCGATGAACACGTTCTGCTCGATCGTGCAGCCGGTCAGGTATGCGCGTGGCCCGATCAGCACGTTGTCCCCGATCTGCAGCGGATTGCCGCGGATGCCGCGCAGGATCGCCCCGTCCATGACGACGCAGTTGTCGCCAATGCGGATCGGGCCACTCTCGGCGGTCAGCACGGCGCCGAAACCGATCGAGCAGTTGTGGCCGACGGTCACATCTCCGCTGAGGACAGCGGTCGGGGCGATCCGTGTGTCCGCCGGAATCGCCGGCGATTTGTCCTGATACGGAATCCGCGGCATGTGTCCCCCTGTCCAGGTGAAGCAGAACGCGATAGCCGACGGGGCAACCCACCCCACGTCGCGAACCACCCGCACTATCGCGGCTTCGGCTCGGCCGCATGGTGCGGCCCAACCGTGACCGCGCCCGAACGAGTTATGCAACCGAACGTCGGCGAATTTCGCGCTGCACCTCGGCGGTGTTTCGAGTGCCTGTCCTACTTCAACAGAAACGCGGGCCACTCCGCGAGGACCGCGTCACGATTCGCCGCCCACCAGCCCAAATCGTAGATGATGAGCTGCTCCGCGATTGCCGGCGCCGTCGGCAGCACGGTCAGCCGTGCGGGCGGTATGTAGTTCACCGCCAGCGTGTTGACGAAGCCGTACGGAATCAGCATGGAAAGGCGCGCCTGCGAGATAGGCAGCGTGATAAAAGCACAGAATTTCTGTGCGTTCTCTCAATTCGCCGTGCCTTTCAGGATCGCCCAGCAGTCTCGCTTAAGCAATCCCTGGTTCCAGGTGATCGCGACCGGCGCGCCGCTTGCCTGGATCGCGGCGATCCGCCCGTTCCAGGCCGAGCCCATCACCACTTCCTTGTCGTTCAGCATCTGCGCCGGGAGCGCGCCGGCCTCCCACCATTTCACGACCTCAGGCTTGATCTGCGCGAGGCTGGCATAGGCGGTCTTGATGTCGATCGGATACACGTTGCCCGTCGGGGTGCCGGCCGCCATCTCGGCGAACTCGAGCTCCGGCACCAGACCGCCGGTACCCGCGGTCAGAGTGCGCGGTCCAGGGAACTTCTTCACGTCCCAGAAATCCTTCCAACCGCTCGGCTTGGCGCCGCCGAAAACGTCCGTGCGGTAGGCGAGAATCTCCGAATACGGCAGCATATCCACCGCGTACGGATACCGGTAGGCGGCCGGGATATGCGCAGTATCAAACAGGCTGTAATCAATCTTTTCCCAATAGTCGCCCTTCTTCTGCAGGTTGATGATGTCGGCGCGATCGAACTCGCCGATGTCGTATTCGATCGTCTGCGTATCGACCATGGCCTTGACTTTGGCCACGTCCGGCCCCTCGCTCTCGATCACCTTGACGCCACAGAGCGTCTCGAACGGTTTGAAATAGGCCTCCCGTTGCGCCGCCTGGAAGGCCCCGCCGTATGAGCAGACGCGCACCGAACCGGAGCCCTTGAGCTCATCGGGAACCGAGGTGATCTCTGGAAGCTGCGGCGCGGGTGCCGCCGTGGCCGGAAAAGCGAAAGGTGCAGTCAGCGTGGCCATTGCGGCCGCGCTCACCCCGAAGCGTGCGGCCGCCGCAAGCAATTGCCGGCGGCGCAGATCGGCAACATGGGGCGGGGCCGCCGCCATATCCGCGATCAGCCGCCGCAGAATGGGATTATCCGTCTTCGTCATTGATGCCTCCTGTCTTCCGTTTTGGTGGTTACTTCTCCCTTCCGGCTAGCCGCTCCGCAACCGTGCACTGCGTCTTCGCAGAAGCTCGGCCGAGAGCAGCAGAAGGGTCGTGAACACGATCAGCAGCGTCGAAACCGCCGCGATCGTAGGCTCGATGTTGAAGCGGATCTGTTGCCACATCCGCCGCGGCAGCGTCACCGCCGAACTTCCGGAGACAAACAGCGCCACCAGAAGCTCGTCGAACGACGTGATGAAGGCGAACACCGCGCCCGCAAGAATCCCGGGCCGGATCAGCGGCAGCGTGATCGTTCGGAACGTACTCCACGGCGCCGCGCCAAGGCTCATGGCCGCCTGTTCCAGCCGATCGTCGAAGCCGTAGAGCGTGGCCGAGACGTTGATAACGACGAACGGCACGGCCAGACAGGTATGCGCGAGAACAAGGCCGATCGGAGTGCCGACAAGACCAATGCGCGCATAGAAGAAATACACCCCGACCGCGACGATGATTCCGGGTACGATCAAGGGCGTCAGGATGAACCCGTTGATCAGCCGGACGCCCCGGAAGCGCCCGCGCACAAGCGCGAAAGCGGCCGGCGTGCCGAGCAGTACCGCGAGAACCATTACCGTAAGCCCCACCCACACGCTGAGCCACAGCGACGCCGTCCACGCCGGGTCGGCGAAGAAACGCGCGTACCAACGCAGACTGAAACCGGGCGGAGGAAAGGAGAGATAGAGCCCTGAGGAAAACGACAGCGGAACGACGACGCAGATCGGCAGCACGAGATAAAAAAGCACCAGTCCCACGACCAGACGGAGAATTGGGCCCGGGTGCCATCCGCTACCGGTCGGGCTCATGCCCCTACGCCCTCCCATACAGCCGCTCGACACCGAGTGCCTTGCCGAGCAGTGCGAAGCTACCCACCGCCGTTGCCAGCAGCACCGTCGCAAGCGCCGAGGCAAACGGCCAGTGCAGGATTTCAACTTGCTGGTCGATCAGGATGGCGATCATCAGGTCGCGCGGTCCGCCGACCAGCGCCGGCGTAATGAAGAAGCCGAGCGCGAGGATAAAGACGAGGAGGCATCCGGCAAACACCCCCGGCAGGCTAAGCGGGAGAAGCACCTGGCGGAAAGCAGCAGCCGGACGCGCGCCGAGACTTGCGGCCGCTCGCAGGAGTTGCGGATCGATCCCGCGCAAGGTGGCAAACAGGGGCAGGATCATGAACGGTAGCAGCACGTGGACCATCGCCACGTACACGGCGAACGTGGTATTGAGTAACCGCAGCGGCGCATCGATCACACCGAGAGCAATGAGAAGCCGGTTGATCACGCCGTCCCGGCCCAGCAGTACCATCCACGCATAGGTACGCACGAGGATGCTAGTCCAGAACGGGATCAGAACCAAAATCAGCAGCAGATTGGCGCGCGCAGGAGGAAGCCGCGCGAGGCAATAGGCGACGGGATAGCCGAGCAGAAGCGCCGCCAGGGTCGTGACCAAGCTGATTCGGAGGGTGATCCAGAACACCAGACCATACAGGTCAGAGGTGAACAGCGCGGCATAATTGGCGGAGGTGAGATGCGGGTCGCCCACGCTTCGCCACATCATCGCGCCCACCGGATAGGCATAGAACGCGCCAAGAAAAACCAGCAGCGGTCCGAGCAGGAAGACCGGACGCAAGCCGAACGTATGAAGGTGCCAGGCGGGCTTCACCTCCTTCGACGGACGCTCGACGGTGCCGATCGCGACCTCTGACATCCCCCGCCTGCCCCATGCATCTCGGCTTCGATTGTGCGGCCGGCGCGAGTTTTGCATAACTCGATGCCGGCCGGGTAGTGCATGCCGCGAGGCCCGGGCCGGGGGACTTTGCGTGGGGGGTGCGAGCATGGATCGCGACCGGCCTGTCGCGGCTGGCCGGGCTTATGCCGGGGGTGCCGCGGTGCGGCTCGAACACGTCAGCCGGTATTTCGGCCAGGTGGCGGCAGTAAGGGACCTCTCGCTCGCCATCGATCGCGGGGAGTTTATTACCCTGCTGGGCCCTTCGGGGTCGGGGAAAACGACTACGCTCATGATTATCGCCGGCTTCGAGCAGGCCGACAGTGGTGAGGTCCTGATCGACGACGATTCGGTTCTGCGGCTTCCGCCATATCGGCGGAATATCGGCGTTGTGTTCCAGAGTTACGCGCTATTCCCGCATCTCACCGTCGCGGAAAATATCGGCTTCCCGCTCCGCCAGCGCGGCGAAAGCCGCCGAGAGATCGAGTGTCGGGTCGCGACCATGCTCGAGATGATGCAGCTTCCGGGGCTGGCCGATCGCTATCCGCGCCAGCTCTCGGGCGGGCAGCAGCAGCGAGTGGCGATCGCCCGCGCCATCGTCTTCTCACCGCGCCTCCTGCTGATGGATGAACCGTTGAGTGCACTCGACAAGAAGCTGCGCGAGGAGCTTCAACTTGAAATGAAGCGCCTGCACGCGACGCTTGGCATCACCTTCATCCACGTCACTCACGACCAGCGGGAGGCGCTGGTGATGTCGGACCGCATCGCCGTGATGCATGAGGGCCGCTTGCAGCAGCTCGCGCCCCCCGATGAAATATATGACCGCCCGGCCAACCGCTTTGTTGCCTCTTTCGTCGGCGAGGGGAATTTCCTCGAAGGCCCGATCGAAACCGATAGCGGTCGCGCGACACTGCGGCTGGGCGCGACAGTTGTCCGTGCTCCTGCTCGTGCGCTCGGTACGCCCTCTGCGCTGATGGTCCGGCCGGAGAAGCTCTCGCTTGGCGTGCCGATCGCCGGAGCGCAATCCGAGAGCAACATGCTTGCCGGCAGGGTGGTCGATATTGCCTTTGTCGGCGAGATGCACCGCTACGTGATCGAGACGGACTATGGCCCGACCCTGATCGTCAAGCAGACGCATCGGGGGGATGTGCCGATCAGGGCGCAGGGCGAAACTGTGACAGTCAGTTGGGCGATCGAGGACACTCTGCTCGTGTAGATGAGCCCTGCTCGTCTCCGCACGACCTGACCAGAGCGCCTATCGAGCGGCCTGCGCGCCCATCGTGCCCGAGGCCAACGCAGGGAGTCACAGCGTCTTCGTCATTCTGACAAAATAGCATGGAAGGAGCGTGGCGACGTCCGCGGGGAACGGAGATGTCCCAGACTCGCGATAGCCGAGCCGCCGGTAGTAGTCGAGCAGTTCCTTGCGCACGTTGATGATCTGCAATTCCGATATCTTGCGTCCGTGGTTTCGGAACCAATTTTCCCCCAGTTCCATCAGGGATCGTCCGATCCCCAGGCCTTGATGCGAAGTTGCGACCGACAGAAGCCCCAGGTATCCGCTGTCGTTCCGCAGCTCGAGATAAACGCACCCCACCGGCGACGCGTCTTCCTCAACCAGCAGAATCTTGCCTGTTGTGAGCAGATCCGCGCATTCCTGGGGACTGATCCGCTCCCCGTCATAAATGAAATGCTCGACGGCAAATGCGGAGTTGACCAGCCGGGTAAGGGCGTCGATGTCATTGCTGTTGGCTTCTTGTACACGCAACGGGGTGGTGCTGCCGCCACTACCCTCCGCGCCGCCTACATCGTGTGCCACCCATATTGCTGTGGCTTGCGCCCGGCCGCGTGGTGCAGCCGCACATTGACCAGCGCTGGCCCGTCGAACGCCATCGCCGCGTCCAGCGCTCCGCGCAGTTCCTTCGGGTCCTCGATGTACCAGCCCCTCCCGCCGAACGCCTCCATCATCTTGTCGTAGCGTGCGCCGATCGTCAGCACGCGAGGCGGCAACTGCCGGCGATCCTCCGGGAACTCGGCAATTCCCCCGCCGATGCCGCCATTGTTCAGCACCACGATCTTCACCGGCAGCCGGTACCGGCACGCGGTCTCTATCTCCATCCCGGAAAAGCCGATCGCCGAATTGCCGGACACCGAGATGATCGGCCGGTCCGGATGCACCACTGCCGCGGCGATAGCAAACCCCATGCCGATCCCCATCGTCCCGTAGCTTCCCGCATCCAGCCGCAGCCGAGCCGAGGCATTGGGAAGCTGCGTGCGGCCGATATCCATCGCATTCGCGCCCTCACCGATGATCACCGCGTTGCGCGGGGCCCAGGCGCTGATGTCCTTCAGCGCCCGGTAGTAATTGGTGGGAACAGACTTATCATCGATCATCGGCTGGATCTGCTTCGCATTCGCCGCCGCCTTCTCGGCAATCGCCGCGCGCCATGGGGTATCCTTCGGGTAGAACCACTGCCGGCTGGCCAGCGCCTTGTTGATCTGACCCACCACGGCGCGACCATCGCCGACGAGCGCCACTTCCGCCGGCACGTTCTGACTGATCGCCTCCGCCGCGATGTCCAACTGCACGATCCGCACCTTGCGGTTGAACCGCGGCGATAGACCGAAATGCATGATCCAGTTGAGCCGCGCGCCCATCAAGAAGATCACGTCGGCCTCCTGCAACGCATGGCTGCGCGCCGCGCCCACCGACAGCGGATGCGTGTCGTCCATCACGCCCTTGCCCATGGGCGAGGCAAGGAACGGAAGCTGCGTGCGCTCGATGAAGGCGCGCACCTCGTCCTCGGCTCGCGACCAGGCCATGCCCTTGCCGACGATCACCAGCGGCTTCTCGGCCGATTCCAGAACATTCAGCGCCCGCTCGACATCCTGAGGCATCGCCACCATGCGCGGCGGCTCGGCGACTGTCGCGGCCGGAAGCACCTTCTCCTCTTCCACCTCGCCCAGGATGATGTCGTCCGGCAGGTCGAGATAGCTCGCGCCGGGCCGGCCATAGATCGACTGCCGCACCGCCATTTCCACATAGAACGGGATGCGGTGCACGTGCTCGATTGCATGCGCGAACTTGCAAAACGGCGAGGCGATCTGCACTTGCCGCTCCTCCTGGAACGCACCCATTCCGTTCTGATAGGTGGGCGACGCGCCCCCCAGCAGGATCATCGGCCAGCAATTCTGCTGCGCATTCGCCAGTCCGGCGAGGCCGTGCACCACGCCCGGACCTGAAACCACCAGCGCGGCGCCCGGCCGTCCGGTCAGATAACCGGCGGCCTGGGCGGCATAGGACGCGGACTGCTCGTTCCGCATGCCGATATAGGTGATGCCGGCCTTCTGCGCCGCCGCCGCGATGGGCCCCACCGGAAACCCGACGATCCCGAACATGTAGTCAACGCGCTGCTGCTTCAGGCTGCGGGCGACCAGTGTGGCGCCATCGATCTTGCCCATGTTTCCTCCGTCGGAAGCGTCGGACGCTGACAGGCGTCGCGTCATCGGAAGACTGAACGCTTATCGCGAAGCGGGGAAGGGGCATGGGCCTGGCACACTACCGTCGGCCGGTCGGCTACTGCATGGAACGTCGGGGCGGTTCTGAATCTCGCCGGCCGACACAAAACATCCCCTGCCTCGCGGCAGGGGATGTCCGACCTTGCTTTCAGGTCGTCCGGCCAGCTCTGGGCGGCCGGTGGCTATGCTTTGCGGCGACGGAGCAATCCCAGGCCTACCAGGCCGGTTCCCAGCAGAGCGAGCGTTGCTGGCTCGGGCACTGGCGGGGGTGGTGGGGTTGCAAACGAGAACTCGACCTGCTTGACCATTTTGAAGCTCTCCGAGCCGGGCGTCGTGATCTCGACAAATTCCAGCGTTTCGCCGTCGGTTGAGACGATGCCGAGCGCGTCATAATCTTGATTTGCTTTAGGTACGGTAAAGCTGATCGTCCCCGAGTTCCCCATGCTGTCGGTCCATGTCACGTCGATTACGCCGGTAAAGCCCGACGGCTCGAGCGACCCTCTGAACGAGAAGTCATTGAACAGCGTATCGTCCGCCGGGGCGAAGATCAGGTCTGTGAGCGTGGTATCTTTGGCAGGCGTGATCGTTGCAAACCCACCACCCGTATCGACATTTCCCGTCGTGGTGACAGTCACCGCTGGTCCGACGTGTCCGCCGACGGAAGCGGCAAACGTCGAAACATTCTTGTTGGACTTGTCGACGAACAATTTCGTTCCTGCGGCACAACTGGACACTCCGCAACTCGTGTCCAGTATGAAGGTCGCCCGTGCAGGACTGACAATCGCCATCCCACCCGCGAGCACGAGTGCGGAAGCAGCTACATGAATCAGCCTCATTTGGTTCCTCCGGGTGACTCACCGTTAACGTGACACGCGGTTTATCCGACCCGGAAGCGGAACGCAATAGAAAAGACCGGTTTGCATTTAGAAAAACGCACTGCATATATTGGTATGAGTTTATTTTGTAATACGGTTGTACTCGCCGGGTAAAACCGGGCTGGCGAGCACCGTCGCGCGGATCATTGCCGCCGCGGCCAGCAGCGGCTCGCCCGCACGGGCCAGCATGTTGCCGATCGCGCCCTCGCTGATCGACAGCGAAGACAGCTCGTCCAGCAACCGGGCCAGCCGTTCCATGCCGATGGCATGAGCGTAGTGCAGATAGACCACCAAGGCCGCAATCGACTGGCCAAAGGGTGAGCCCGGCTCCAGCCCGCGCGGGGCCTCGGCGGTCACCCGCTCGCCGCGACACGCACAGCGACCGCCGAACAGGCGGACCTGCGTCACGTCCGGCTTGATCGGCGGCAGCTCGATCCGCTCGTAGACCTGCTGCGGCGTCTGCAAGGCCTCCGGAAATGCCGCCTGGCACTGCGGACAAACGCTCAGCCTGGCATCAACCACACGATCCGGGTTCGGATGCAGTGTCCGACCGACCCCGGGCCGGCTCTTGCGCGCCGGACGATCCGCAGCCGGCGCTGGGCGATCCTGCTTCTGGCCCTGCGAGGGCGGCTTGGACGAGTTGTCGGGGGTCTTCGGCGGACGGCTCAGTTCGTCGAGCCGCGCCTCCAGGGCCGCGATGCGTGCTTCCTGTGTCGCGATCCGCTGCTGCGCCGGCGCCTCCGGTTCTTTGCTCCCCGTTTTGTTTCGGGAAACCGCGCCGGCGCCGTGGGCGCCATACTAAAAGCCCGGCTCCCAAACGAGAGCCGGGCTGAAGACTAGGGGTTTAGAGCGGTCGGCTCAGGTCCGGCGGCGGCGAGCAGCACCCAGAGCCACAAGACCGGAACCGAGCAGCACCAGACTGGCCGGTTCGGGCGCGGGGATCACGACGCCGCCGCGGCATCCAGCTACCGAGTCGGAATCAGCGGGCGAGATGGCGGGGATGCACGGGCTGACGCTGATTTGCTTCACCTGGTCGAACCCCTCGGAGGCGGAGACGGTCACGCTTAAGATGGACTCTCCACTAACAACAGGAACAATGGACTCTGTCACCCCGACGCGCGCAAAGTCGCCGCTGTTTGCGACCGGGAAGGTAAAAGACTGAGAGCCGCCCTGCGTGGCATCGACGGTGACGGTTACAGTGGCTTCCTTCCCGCCCTCCGCCAGTCCGCGGAAATTGAAGTCACCCCAGATCAAGGGATCGACGGGGGTGAAAGTGATCGAAGTCAATCACGCCGCCTTTGGCGCTTGGCTTGATGGTCGAATAGCCATTCGCGACATCGACGTCCACGTCGGCGACGGCGTTCCAGATAAAGTCGCCTACCAATCCATGTTTTCCCGCATTAGCCGAGAAAGTCGTCGTGTCCGTTGCCATATTCAGGAACAAGAAAGTTTTCGGATTTCCAGCCGTGGGGCCCGTGGAGATGAAGGTGGCGTGGGCTGACCCGATTCCGCCGTATCCAGCGCCGATCCCCAAACCCACGGCGAGCAGCGTGCCGAGCTTGATCCCTTTGAAGCTCATCGTTCCACTCCTCTTCACCTATTCCTGTATGCTTAGATTATCGAAAGTTAAGCGCGCGCCAAGCAGAATTTGAGAACCGGTTCGATCAAGAAAGAGAAAAATCCCACAGGAAGAGACAACACCTATCGCTCCCCGTCCTACCTCGATTGCTCAAGTCTGGCACTAAGGACTCGCGGCGAAATAAACGAATCGAGGAGCCGCAAACAAAGCACGAATAGAATCTGAGAATTTGCTAGGTGCGACGCGAGATGCGTCGGCTAGCGTCGCGGTGTGATCGACATCGCCGACATCCGTGCGCGTTGGCGGAAAGCAGCAGCCTTCCTCGATGAACGTGCCCGGCGACTGTTCGCCGCCAACGAAGCGCTGGCGCAGGGCCCTGGCGGCGTCACCGCGACCGCGAGCGCAACCGGGCTGGCGCGCAGCACCATCCAGCGAGGCATTGCGGAACTGCGGTGCGGTCGCAATGAACTGGGCGCCCGGCTGCGCCGGCCCGGCGCTGGCCGCAAGAGCGCGGTGACCCGGCAACCCGGGTTGCCGGCGGCGCTGGAGAAACTGATCGAGGACGCCATTCGCGGCGATCCCGGCTCGCCGCTGCGCTGGGTCAGCCGCAGTCAGCGTCACCTCGTCAAGGAGCTGACCGCGCTTGGCTTCAAGGTCAGCCAGCGCGTGCTCGGCAAGCTGCTGCGGCAACTGAACTACAGTTGCCAGGCCAACCGCAAGACGCGGGAGGGGAGCAACCATCCGGATCGCAACGCCCAGTTCGAGCACGTCAATGCGACGGTGCAAGCGGCGATCGCCGCGGGCGAGCCGGCGATCTCAGTGGACACCAAGAAGAAGGAGCTGGTTGGGGATTTCAAGAACAACGGCCGTGAGCTGCGTCGCAAGGGGGATCCCGAACCGGTGCGGGTGCACGACTTCAAGATCCCGGAACTTGGCAAGGTCGCTCCCTATGGCGTGTACGACATTGCTGCCAACCACGGCTGGATCAGCGTCGGCATCAGCGCTGATACCGGCGCCTTTGCGGTCGAGAGCATCCGGCATTGGTGGCATAGGCTCGGCAAGCAGCGTTATCCCAATGCGACGTGCCTGACGATCACCGCCGACTGCGGCGGCAGCAACGGGCCGCAGGTGAAGCTATGGAAACGCGAACTCCAGCGTCTTGCCAACGAGACCGGCCTGAAGATCACGGTTACCCACCTGCCACCCGGCACCAGCAAATGGAACCGCATCGAACACCGGCTGTTCGCCTTCATCACCATGAACTGGCGCGGCAAGCCACTGGTGAGCCATCAGGTGATCGTGCAACTGATCAGCTCTACAACCACCGAGACTGGTCTCAGGGTCTGCTGCGAGCTCGACGGCAACCTCTATCCCAAGGGGGTGAAGGTGTCCGATGACGAGATGCAGGCGATCAACATCACGCGCCACGCATTCCATGGCGAGTGGAACTACACCATTGAGCCAAATCAACAACCGCCATGAAGCACTTATTCCGCCGCGGGCCCTAAGCGGCGATTCCTGCCGGATCACATGCCGCACATACGGCTCAAAGCCGGGAACCATCGCGGGGAGCGTCGTCGCTACAACCCGGATTCCCTCAATTATTCGTGAGCAGCAATCTGCCCTCTTCAGGCGGGAACCCTGTTGCGGCACGGACCCGCCTGAGGCGACTATGAAGGCGAACGCCATCCCGCCTGGCCGGCCACACGGAGCGCGCGCAGGCCGGCAGATCGCATGCGCTCCATCCCGCCTGACCCGATCCCCCCTTCCGCCCGCTAAGCAGGGCTCGCAGTCAGGTACGTCGGTACCCCCGCTCGGGCGGCACCAGGCGTCAGAGGACGAAGTTCTCCCCAGGGCCAGTGAGTCAGGGCCAGTGAGTTACCGTGTGCATCGCCCCGCCAATCCCAAGCCGATCAGGCCGCCTCCGAGTCTCTCGAACGAGACGCTCAACCCGCACAGGGCCAAAATGCATCAGGCCAGGGCTCGCAGGGTCGATGCGGGCCAGGTCTCGGTCGGGACCGCTCCGGATACTTCTGAGCCAATTCAGACGTTACAGAGCGAAGTTCTTGGAAGCTAGCGCAATGGTGCCCTGAAGTGCGATCTCCATGTTGGCTGCGCTGAGGCTCGCGGAAGCCGAGCCGGTGTTCACATAGACGCACGTGTCGGCCCCGTTCTGCTGCCAGCCCACTGAATCGGCATTGATGGTCGTGCCGGTGAGGCTTCCTTGATCCTTCAGCGCTGTACCTGATGCCCGAGAAGTCCAGCAAATCGGTGCCGGCGTGGAAATTCGTCACGCCGTCCATCGCCGTGGCAGGCGAGTCGTTGGCACTGCAGAACATGTACCGGTTAGCACCACTGCCGCCGGTCAGAGTATCCCCGCCGCCAGGACCGGCGGCGAACCAGAGCGAGCTGGTCATGCCCGTGCCGTTGATCGTGTCCCCACCCCCGAGGCCGTAGATCAAGGTCGGCGTGGAGTGGCTGGCCAGGGACCCGACCTGGATGATGTCGCTGCCGCTGCTTCCGACGATAAGGTCAAGCGGATCAGCCGGCGAGGCCGCGCTTCCTGCCCCGCTCGTATCGGTCGCCGACACGTCCAGCGAGAACAATTGGCCGTTGACAGCGCCGGTTACACCCGTGCCCGCGGCCATGAGCTTGTTACCGCTCAGCGTGAACGAAGCGGCATCCGTCCCACTGAGCGTGTAGCTATAGGTATCTCCTGAGACGCCGCCCGCCTCGGTAAAGCTGGCGAGAGCGACGCTCGGGTTGAGCCCAGTGGCAGACATAGCACTGGCCAGCGTGCCAGGTGACGGCGCCATGCTCACGCCGGTCGGCGCCGGCGGCTGGTATGGGTTCGCCTCGTAACCGAGCGCGTCCATCACGGTAACATCGGCGCTGGAGAAATTGAGGCGCGCTCCGGCTGGAACGGCGGCGTCGAGGGCGTTGTCACTGACTGCGCCCCAGTCGCCAGGGTCGCCCGCGGAGTTCGTGTTGAACGGGGCAAGATCGGTCGTGCCGCCATTGATCGAGAAATACCCGGAGAAATCCGAGGTATCGCGAACGCCGGCTGATTTATAGTCGAAGAGGCCCAGGAGGCTCGGGTCAGTTGCGCTTGCAATCAGATCGCGCCCCATCACCTCAGTGATCTCGTGCAGCATGATGCCTTCAAGATCGTATGTGCCCCCAGCCACGCCGCTCGCATCATTGTAGGTGTAGTTGTAGTCTGAGTTGACCCAAGCCGCGCCGTCGCTGCCCCCTGATGCTATTAGCCCGAGGGCCTGAGCATTCGCTGGCGTCATATACACCGTCTCGGAAGACGACGCCGGCAGCGACGCGATAGCGGTAGCATCGTTCGCCGTCGTGTCGTGCGCCTTCATCGCCGCAAGAACAGAGGCATAGCTGAAGCTCTCCATTCCCCAATCGCTTTCACCGAGGATGCCGGTGCCAAGGTTCCCGTATCCGAGCGTGATGTTCAGGGTGACAGGATCGTGGAACTGGCTTTCGAGATAAGTGACAGCGGCCATGGCAGCAGTCTGGAAACCAGCAGGGGCGCCGGCATCATCCCACGTGACATTGATGGTGAAGCCGGTCGGGGGCGGCGAGGAACTACCACTGCTGCTTCCGCTACCCGAGGTTCCGCTGCCGCTGTCGCCACCTCCGCCCTTGGTGGCGGGTTTGCTTTCCCCCGTGCCCCAGAATACGATGTCGCCCGGGTTGCCCGGGTCGCCCGAGTTGTCGCTAAAACCAGCAAAGCTCGAGTCAGTATCGCCCGGAAGGTTAGACTGGGTCTTGTGGGGGGTTTGCATAATTCTGCCCGTCCTATCCCGTTGGTCAGAACATACCGATCGTAACTATTTCTGATTGCGAAAGTATGCAATCGGAAACCCAAACGATCTATTGACCGGAAAGTTCTAAGAATCAGTTAATTTCGCATAAACTCAATATTAATAATGCGACATGCATAGGTCGGCTTCTAATTTTGCAAAAGGCAAATGCCAAAAAATGTCGCTAACCTTGGCGCAGTCGAAGGCCCTTAACCTGCGCGAGCATGCATCAAATGACACCATGCGCGAGGCGATCGCCCGCCACGCCGCAAGGAGGACACGGTCCGCTGGCTACGCCTCCTGAATACGATCGCAACTCCGTATCCACTCAAAAAATCGTTGAGCCTGCCTGCCGAAATTTTTGGGACTGGATGTCTCAAAGGAATCCAACATGAATATCCCGGATCGCCCGGCGCTCAGCGCACGCCGGCCACGAATTATCTGACGCCGCCACACCGCGTAGAGGTAGTACACGCCCGTGCCCAATTCGGTGCGGTACATGCGTTCGAAGCATTGGCCAAATCGTTCCAGATTCGCATTCGAGAGCGGCGTCCAAATATAATCGTGCCTACGTTACGAATTGCAAAAAAGCGCAAATAGCCGCGGGCGCTCCAGTCTCTCGAACGATGCGGAGCTCAACCCGGACAGGGCCGAAATACAACAGGCCAGGGCGCGCAGGCTCCGAATGCGGGACCGGGTCTCGGCCAGGACGCTCCCGAGACTTATGGCCCAATTGGGGCGTTACAGAACGAAGTTCTTCGAAGCCAGCGCAATGGTGCCCTGAAGCTCGATCTCCATGTTGGCCGCGCTGAGGCTTGCGGAAGAGGACCCGGTATTCACGTAGACGAACGTGTTGCCGCCGCTCCGCTGCCATCCCACTGAATCCGCGTTGATGGTCGTGCCGGTGAGGTTTCCTTGATACTTCAGCGCTGTACTGATGTCCGAGAAGTCCAGCAAATCGGTGCCGGCGTGGAAATTCGTCACGTGGTCCATCGCCGAAGCAGGCGAGTCGTCAACATTGGAGAACATGTACTGGTTAGCACCGCCGCCGCCGGTAAAGGTGTCGCGACCCCCAGGGCCGGCGGCGAACCACAGCGTTTTGGTCATGCCGGTGCCGCTGATCGTATCCCCGCCACCGAGGCCGTAGACGAAAGTCGGCGTGGAGTGGCTGGCCAGCGACCCGACCTGGATGATGTCGCTGCCGCTGCTCCCGACAATGAGGTCGAGCGGATCAGCCGGCGAGGGCACGCTTCCTCCCCCGCTCGTATCGATCGCCGACACGTCCAGAGAGAACAATTTGCCGTTGACAGCGCCGGTTACACCCGTGCCCGCGGCCACGAGCTTGCCGCCTGTCACCGTGAACGAAGCGGCAGCCGGTCCGCTGAGCGTATAGCCGTAGGTGTCCCCTGAGATGCCGCCCGTCTCGGTAAAGCTGGCGAGAGCGACGTTCGGGTTGAGCCCAGTGGCAGACATAGCACTGGCCAGCGTGCCGGGTGACGGCGCCATGCTCACGCCGGTCGGCGCCGGCGGATGGTATGGGTTCGCCTCGTAACCGAGCGCGTCCATCGTGGTCACGTCGGCGCTGGAGAAATTGAGGAGCGTTCCTGACGGAACGCCGGCGTCACATGCATCACGGTTGCCCGAGATAGCCCAATCTCCTGGGTCGCCGGCGGTGTTGGTATTGAACGACGCTAAATTGGTGGTGCCGCCGTTGATCGAGAAATACCCGGAGAAATCCGAGGTATCGCGAACGCCGGCTGATTTGTAGTCGAACAATCCCATGACGCTAGGGTTCGTCGCGCTTGCAATCAGGTCGCGCCCCATCACCTCAGTGATCTCGTGCAGCATGATGCCGCACAGATCAAACGTCCCCCCGGCCACGCCGCTAGTATCATTGTAGGTGTATTCGTATGCCGAGGAGGCCCAGACAGAGCCGTCGCTACCGCCTGACGACGCGAGACCGAGCGCCTGAGCTTCAGCCGGCGTCATATACACCGTCTCGGAAGACGACGCCGGCAGTGACGCAATAGCGGTAGCATCGTTCGCCGTCGTGTCGTGCGCCTTCATCGCGCTGAGAACCTGGGAATAACTGAAACTCTCCATACCCCAACTACTCTCGCCCAAAATACCGCTACCAAGGTTCGCATAATCGACCGTGATGTTCAGCATGACGGGGTCGTGAAACTGGCTTTCGAGATACTGGACGGCATCCATCACGCAGGTGGTAAACCCTGCCGGGGCCGATGCGACACCGGAACCCCAGGTGATGTTGATGACGAGTCCCGAGGTGGACGTGCTGCTGGTTGTCGTCGCGGTGGTGGTGCTTGAACTCGAGCTGCTCGTGCTCCCGCTGCTGCTGGATGAGCCGCTATTGCCCCCCCTGCTGTACCCGACGCCAAACTGGTCGGTCGTGTCCCAAGGCACATATCTGGCGATTCCATTGCTGAAGGCGGTGCCGGGATCGCTCGGGTCATCGCTAAACCCGCCAAAGCCCGAATTTGTGCCGTCCAGCAGGCTAGAGTTGGTCTTGTGGAGGTATTGCATAATTTCTATCCGCTCTATCCCGTTGGCCAGAACATACGGTGGTGGTAATTTTCTGATCGCGAGAACATCACGTGATCGGAAGATCGAATGACCCATGCTCCGGAAGGTTCTAGGGATCGGTTAATTCCGCGTCAACACAGTGCGAATAATGCGACATACCGGCATGGCCGGGGTAGCCAGCAATGAGTGCGCATCGCGTCGATGTGATTTCCCATTTTTGGCGTGCCAGCGCGGAGGCATCGCGGTGACCGCAACAGAATGCACATACCCAAGAGTTGCAAACGCACTGTGGGCGAATGCCATCGACCTGCACATGGATCGAGTGCCAGCGGGCCTGAGGAGATCGTGTGGCAGGTTCAAACGAGCCACTTACGATCCCGTGACCGCGTGGCTCGTCTGCTTCTTCCGGCCGCGTTGCCTCCCTGACAGGCCGCTGCCAAAGTCGCCACGAATTGATCGCCGGCCCCTGGGGAGGGACACATGGATCTTCGCTTCACCCAAGTGGAAATCGCCTTCCGCGACGAGGTGCGCGCCTTTAATCCGCGACAACCTGCCGCCCGATATCCGCGAGCGCATGCGGCTCGGCTATTCCCCCCGCAAGGAGGATACCGTCCGCTGGCAGCGCATCCTGAACAAGAAAGGCTGGGCCGCGCATAATTGGCCGAAGGAGTGGGGCGGCCCGGGCTGGACGCCGGTCCAGCGCATGATCTTCCTGAACCAGAACCAGCAGGCACCGGCGCCCGAGGTCGTGGGCTTCAACATCACCATGAACGGCTTGCTGCTCACGGATAATTGAGGGGACCGGGTTGCGGCGATGACGCTCTCCAGGACCGGCTTTGAGCCGAGACGCAGGCCCATGAAAGCGAATGGCAGGTCCCACCTGGCCAGCCGTATTGGGTGCGCGCAGGCCCCAAGCTCACATACGCTCCATCCGGCTGACCCGGTCCCCTTCCGCCGGCTAGACGGGGTTGGAGTTGTGTGCGTCGGCTGCTCAGGGCGGCACTAGCCGTCAGAGGACGAAGTTTTTGGAAGCCAGCGCGATGGTCCCCTGAAGTTCGATCTCCATGCTGGCCGCGCCGAGGCTTGCAGAAGCGGAGCCGGTGTTGACATAGACGCACGTATCGCCCCCGCTCTGCTGCCAGCCTACTGAATCGGCATTGATGGTCGTGCCAGTGAGGCTTCCTTGACATTTTCGAGCGGTGCTGATGCCGGAGAAGTCCAGCAAATCGGCGCCGGCGTGGAAATTCGTCACGAGGTCCGTCGCCGAAGCAGGCGAGTTGTTAACGTTGGAGAACATGTACCGGTTGACACCGCCGCCGCCGGTCAGAGTGTCGCCACCGCCGGGTCCCGCAGCGAACCAGAGCGAGTTGGTCATGCCGGTGCCGTCGATCGTATCCCCGCCACCGAGGCCGTAGACGAAAGTCGGCGCGGAGTGGCTGGCCAGCGACCCGACCTGGATGATGTCGCTGCCGCTGCTCCCGACGATGAGATCAAGCGGATCAGCCGGCGAGGGGGCGCTTCCTGCCCCGCTCGTATCGGTCGCCGACACAGTCAGAGAGAACAGCTTGCCGTTGACAGCGCCCGTAACTCCAGTGCCCGCGGCCATAAGCTTGCTGCCGGTCAGCGTGAACGACGCGGCATCCGGTCCGCCGAGCGTGTAGCTATAGGTATCCCCTGACATGCCGCCCGTCTCGGTAAAGCTGGCGAGAGCGACGCTCGGGTTGAGCCCAGTGGCAGGCATGGCCTTGGCCAGCGTTCCAGGTGACGGCGCGATGCTCACGCCGGTTGGTATCTGCGGCTGGTATGGGTTCGCCTCGTAACCGAGGGCGTCCATCGTGGCCACGTCGGCGCTGGAGAAATTGAGAGGCGTTCCTGCCGGAACGCCGGCGTCGAGCGCATTACCGCTGACCGAGTCAGCCCAGTCGCCAGGGTCCCCCGCGGAGTTCGTGTTGAACGGGGCAAGATCGGTCGCGCCGCCGTTGGTCGAGAAATACCCGGAGAAATCCGAAGTATCGAGAACGCCGGCTGATTTATAGTCGAACAGCCCCAGGACGCTCGGGTTCGTCGCGCTTGCAATCAGGTCGCGCCCCATCACCTCAGTGATCTCGTGCAGCATGATGCCGCGCAGATCATACGTCCCGGCGGCCACGCCGTTAGAGTCGTCATAGGTGTATTTGTATTCCGAGCAGACCCAAGCAGAGCCGTCGCCACCGCCTGACGAGGCGAGACCGAGCGCCTGAGCTTCAGCCGGCGTCATATACACCGTCTCAGAAGACGACGCCGGCAGTGACGCAATAGCGGTAGCATCGTTCGCCGTCGTGTCGTGCGCCTTCATCGCGCTGAGAACCTGGGAATAACTGAAACTCTCCATATCCCAAGCACTCGCGCCCAAATCACCGCTACCAAGGTCCGCATAACCGACCGTGATGTTCAGCGTGACGGGGTCGTGGAACTGGCTTTCGAGATACTGGACGGCATCCATCACGCAGGTGGTAAACCCTGCCGGGGCCGGTGCGACATCGGAAGCCCAGGTGATGTTGATGACGAGTCCCGAGGTGGACGTGCTGCTGGTTGTCGTCGTGGTGGTGGTGGTGGTGCCAGAGCTGCTCGTGCTGCTCGTGCTGCCGGATGTGCTCCAGGCGCCAACCAGGCCGCTGACCTTGCCCCAAGGTACAGCGAATTGATCGCTGTAGGCGGGGCCCGGATCGGTTGAGTTGTCGCTGAACCCGCTAAAGCCCGAATTGTCATCGCTGGTCCACTGGAGGTGTCGCATAATTCTGTCCGCTCCTATCCCGTTGGTCAGAACGTTCGGTATGGTAATTTCCACACCCGAAACATCACGCAGCCCGAAAGCCGAATGACCTATGAGCGGAAAGATTTTAAGAACGAGTTAAATCCCGTGCCCGATGCGGTACAAACAATGAGACACGCCAATAGGGCGGGCGGCGCGTGATCATCGCCTCGATCCGCTTCTAATTCCGGAGGGCCAGCACGAAGGCACCGCTGGGACCACCTCAGAAGGCAGACACCAAGAGTTGCAAACCCACTGCGCGGGCGAAGGTCACTGGCATTAGTGAGCATGCATCTGATGACCACCATGCACGCGGAGATCGCCGGCGATATTCAAACGAGCCGTTAGCGATGCGCATCGCTCGTCTGACCCCTGGCGCATTGCCTCGCTGGCGAAGCGCTGCCAAAGTCACTACGAACCGATCGCCGGCCCCCTGGGGAGGGACACATGGACCTTCGCTTCACCCCGGAAGAAATCGCCTTCCGCGACGAGGTGCGCGCCTTCATCCGCGACAACCTGCCGCCCGACATCCGCGAGCGCATGCGGCTCGGCTATTCCCCCCGCAAGGAGGATACGGTCCGCTGGCAGCGCATCCTGAACAACAAAGGCTGGGCCGCGCATAATTGGCCGAAGGAGTGGGGCGGCCCCGGCTGGACCCCGGTCCAACGCATGATCTTGCTGAACGAGAACCAGCAGGCACCGGCGCCCGAGGTCTTGGGCTTCAACATCACCATGATCGGGCCGGTGCTGATCCAGTTCGGCACACAGGCGCAGCAACAGCGCTTCCTCGCCCGCGCTGCCAATCTCGACGACTGGTGGTGCCAGGGCTTCTCCGAACCCGGCGCCGGCTCCGACCTCGCCTCGCTCAAGACCGCTGCGAAGCGGGTCAACGGCCATTACGTGGTGAACGGCCAAAAGATCTGGACCTCAACCGCGCACCAGGCCGACTGGTGCTTCGTGCTGGTGCGCACCAACGCGAATGCGGCGAAGCGGCAGGAAGGCATCTCCTTCCTGCTTGTCGATATGAAGACGCCGGGAATCACCGTCCGCCCGATCATCTCCATCGACGGCAGCCACCACCTGAACGAGGTCTTCTTCGACGACGTGAAAGTCCCCGTGGAGATGCGGGTCCATGAAGAGAACCGTGGCTGGGACGTCGCGAAATACCTGCTCGGCAACGAGCGCACCGGCATCGCCAGGCTCGGCAAGTCGCAGGAGCGGGTGGCGGCGGCCAAGGAACACGCGCGAGACGTGCGGTTCAACGGCCGCCCGCTCATCGAGGATGCCGCCTTCCGCCAGCGCGTCGCGCAACTCGAAGTCGATATGAAGGCGCTGGAGATCACCCAGTACCGCGTGGTCTCCGCGTACGCGAAACAACGCGACGGTCGCCCCGATCCTCTCTCGTCTGTGCTGAAGGTGAAGGGCACCGAGCTGCTGCAAGCCTCTACCGAGCTCTGCATGGACGTGGCCGGCCCGCTGGCGATGCCGGTCTGGGCACGGGAACTGTCGGCACTTGCCAACGAGCCGGACCCGGAAGCCGAGTGGGCAGCAGAGGCCAGCGGCAGCTACCTGTTCCTCCGCGCCGCCTCGATCTACGGCGGCACCAACGAGATCCAGAAGAATATCCTCACCAAGGCGGTGCTGAGGCTCTGATGGATTTCGATCTGACCGAGGAGCAGCGGCTGCTCCAGGACAGCGTCACCCGCCTGATGGCGGATCGCTATAGGTTCGAGGCCCGCAAGGGCTTCCTTAAGGAGCCCCAGGGCTGGAGCACCGAACTCTGGAGCCGCTACACCGAGCTCGGCCTGCTCGGCCTGCCCTTTGCCGAGGAGCATGGCGGTTTCGGCGGCGGCCCGATCGAGGTCATGCTGGTACTGCAGGAATTCGGCCGTGCCCTGGCATTGGAGCCCTTTCTCGCCACTGTTGTGCTGGCCGGCACGGCCGTGCGGCTCGCGGGCTCGACGGCACAGCAATCGTCAATCCTGCCCGCCATCGCGGAAGGCAGAATGAAGCTCGCCTTCGCACATGGCGAGCGGCAGGCGCGCTACGACGCGACAGACGTGCTGACGACGGCGCGACACAACGGCGGCGGCTGGGTGCTCGATGGCGCCAAGAGCGGCGTGCTGCACGGCGATTGCGCCGACAAGCTGGTGCTCAGCGCACGCACCGCCGGCGAGCGCGATGCCGCTGCGGGCATCACCCTGTTCCTGGTCGATGCCAAGGCACCGGGACTAGCGCGGCGCGGCTATGCAATGCGCGACGAAAGCCGCGCGGCGGACATCTCGCTGACCGGCGTGCCGGTGGCGGATGCCGACGTGCTTGGCGAAGTCGGCAACGGCCTAGCCGTGATCGAGCGGGTGATGGAAGCGGGCATCGCCGCGATGGGCGCCGAGGCGGTCGGTGCGATGGAAACGATGCACGCCATGACGCTGGAGTATTCCCGCACCCGCGAGCAGTTCGGTCGCCCGATCGGGCAGAACCAGGTCGTGCAGCACCGACTCGCCGACATGCTGATGTCGATGGAGCAAGGGCGCAGCATGTCCATGCTGGCGACGATGAGCGTCGATGAACCGGATGCTGCCGAGCGGGCGCGCAACATTTCTATGGCCAAGGTCGGCTATGGCCAAGCGGCGCGGTTCGTCTCCCAGCAGGCGATCCAGCTTCACGGCGGCATCGGCATGACCGAGGAGCTGGCGGTCGGGCACTATTTCCGCCGCTGCATGGTGATCGAGCACACGTTCGGCGACACCGCCGCCCATCTTGCCCGCTTGGCGGCACAGGTGGAGTGATCGCCTCGGCAATTGCCAGGATTGGGATCGCGGAGAGGGCATTCGCTCATGCACCCGGGTCCTCGTCCGCGTGCAATAGGAAGGTCCTCATCCGATCGAGTTCGGCCTCGAACCCACGCCGGAAGTCGCGTACCTTGGGGGACCCTTTCGCATAACCGATATCGAATTTCAGCCGTCCGTCCGTCCGTGCGAGGTTGATCCAGCCGATCACATCGTCCCGCCAGAGCATCGGCATGGCGTAATAGCCTCGCTGTCGCCGAGCAGCCGGCGTGTAACCCTCGAACCGGTATGACCAGTCCCAGAAATGCGCGAACCGTCGCCGATCCCATACGAGCGGATCGAACGGCGCAAGGAACCGCACCTCCGACGACACATCAAGAGACTTCCTGTGCCGAAGTTCCGCCGGCCAGAAATAGATTTCGCCATCCACCTCGGCACGCTCCAGCTCGCCGGTACTGACGAGCTGCTGCACAACCCCATCCATGCGCCGGAGGTCGGGCGCACCTCGTCGCAACAGACCGAATGTTGCACGCAAGCTAGTTTCGGAGATTGGGTTCAGTATCCGCACGACGAGCAGTACAAGCTCGCGCATCCGTTCTTCAGGCGGCAGTGGGTCCGGGTGATCGGCAACCCCATAGACGCGAATCCCATCGCACCGCCGAACGACCCGAAGCAATCCATAATAATGCAGACTCTGCAGCGCTCTCGTTGTCGCCTGCGAGAATCCTCCCCAGCCGTTTATGGCGCGTCCCGATCCGAAATGTTTCTCCAAGTCACGTGGGTGGACGGTCCCCCGCTCGCGTACGAACGCCAGCACGTCCGCTGCCAAGTCGGTTGGCGCATGGCGTCCGTTCGGGGACGCTGCGTCGTGCCGGGGCTGTAGCAGCCGCAGCGTTGCACGCGGGATGAAACCATACGCGTACAGGTAATCTTCTTCGAGCCCGAGACGAGTGAAGCGGCGATCCAGCTCGCCGACCCGATAATCCTTCACCCTGTGCCGCAGAATCAGATCCTGCGCGCGGGCGGGAGACCGTATCGGATCCGCCTGCACGAAACCAAGAGATGACACCGCCCGTCCGAGCGTCGTCGGCGCGATCAGCGAAGCCCGCACGGCTTGGGTGCGGAGATGTCTAACCGTCAGTGGCACGACCTGTCTGGCATTACCGCGTTGCGCCCTCTCGTCATGGCCGGCGAAGGCTGGCCATCCACGTCTTGTCTCGCGCTGTCATGCGGCGACGACGAGCCTACCGACTTTCGCTTTATCGTCATACGGTCGCACCCGGATTTCCACCGTGCGGCCGAGTGCCATCAGCCAAGCGGTCAGGCGATCAATGGTAACACTTTCCATGCGTCCGCGAAGAACCTTGGAGAGGGTCGGCTGATCAGTGCCGCACAGCCGTGCCGCCTCCTGCTGCGTCAGCTTGCGCGCTTTGACCGTCTCGCCGATGGCGTCGATCAGAGCACCCTTTGCCCTCAGCTCCGCTGCTTCGGCCGGAGTGAAGCCCATATCGACGAACACGTCGCCGCTGCTTCGATGGAATGGAATCTCGCTCATATGTTATTCCTCTGCGTCCAGTGCGCGTGCGCGACGGAGCCGCGTCTCGATCAAGGTCGTATCCTGCTGCGACAGTCCGATCCCCGTCTTCGACTTCTTCATGAAAGCGTGCAGCACGTAAATCGCCTTCCTCAGGTTCGCGACGTACACGACGCGATAGGCGTTGCGGTCAAAGCCCTCTCGCAATTCGAAGACGCCCGTGCCAAACTGCGTCAGCGGCTTCATGTCCAACGGGGTCTCGCCTTGTTGCACTTGATGAAGCCGGTAACCGAAAGAAGCCTTCACCGGACCCGGGAGCTCTGAAATGTCATCCCTGCTGCTGGCAATCCAGACCACCGGCTTCATTGAGACAAATATGGCACATATGCCATAACCCGTCAAGCCCCCGGAAGCGAACGTGTCGGTAGCACACGATATGTCCGGTTTAGGTAGCACACGATCTGTCCGGTGATGATGGGCTCCTTTGGAGGAGCCCTGAATGCGCCGGTCGGAAGCCCTTCAGGGTGTGCGAGTGATCAAGTTCCGGAGCGTGCTGGACGGGTATGAATTGAGCGAACTCAACCAGTGCGAAGCGGCGGAGCTGCTTGGGATCAGCGAGCGGACATTCCGTCGTTGGCAACAGCGCTACGAAGAAGCCGGCGAGGCCGGTCTGCTGGACCGGCGGCTTGGCCGGGCGTCCGGGAAGCGGGTTCCGGTCGATCGGGAGGAGGAGGTCGAGCGGCTGTATCGGTACGCGTTACAGCGGGTTCACGGCGAAGCACTTTCACGAGCACCTGGTGCGCCGCCACGGTTTCCGCTGGGGCTACACGTGGACGAAGGCGTACCTGCAATCGAAGGGGCTTCTGGAGCGCGCCCCGCGGCGCGGCGCACACCGGCGCAAGCGGCCGCGACGGCCGTTGCCTGGGATGATGCTTCATCAGGACGGGTCGCGCCATGAATGGCTGGCGGGGCGGGAGGCGCTGGACCTGATCGTGACGATGGACGACGCGACGAACGTGATCTACTCGGCGTTTTTGGTAGCGGAGGAAGGCACGGAATTGACGTTCCAGGCTCTGCTGGAGGTGTTTGGCGCGCATGGCCTGGCACTGAGCCTGTATACGGATCGGGGCAGCCACTACTTCGTGACGCCCGAGGCTGGCGGCCCGGTTGACCGGAAGCGGCTGACGCAGGTTGGGCGGGCGCTGGCGCATTTGGGCGTGGAGCACATTGCGGCCTACTCACCGCAGGCCCGTGGTCGTTCGGAGCGGCTGTTTCAGACGTTACAGGACCGCCTGATCAAGGAGCTGGCGCTGGCTGGGATCACGACGGTTGCGGAGGCCAACCGGTTCATTCGGGATTGCTACCTGCCGGCGCATCACGCCCAGTTTGCGGTGAAGGCGGAGCAGGAGGGATCGGCTTTCGTCGCAGTTGCTGGTGTCGATCTGCGGGAAATTCTGTGTATCCAGGAGGAGCGCCAGGTGGACCGCGACAACACGGTTTCGTGGCGACGGATGAAGCTGCAAATTCCACCCTCGCCGCTGCGTGCTCATTTCGTGAAGGCACGGGTGAAGGTGCGGCAATATCACGACGGGAGCCACGCGGTGTTCCACGGCCCGCGCTGCCTGGGACGCTATGACGCGCAGGGGGCGCTGCGGATGGCGGCGTTGGACGCGGCGGCATGATCTCGCTTGGGTCCGGCTCGCCTGTGGATTTGTGGACAACGGAAGAGCGTTGCCCACAACTCCACAGGCGCATCAGCAAAAGAAGGAAATTGATTCATGGTTTGAAGAAGACAGTGGGGGCGTACCGTGCCCCGTCGCCAGCCGTTCTGTCCCTGCTCTTGCGAACAGACCGGAAACAAGCGGACAACTGATGTGCTACATAAACCGGACAACATAATTAGCTATCGACAGCCCCCGGAAGCAGCCCCCGGAAGCGAACGTCCTTCACCGGCGCCGCAGCGGGCGCGATTTGCGAGCTGCAAGACTCGCTACCGCGCCATCACCTCCTCCGCATAAGCGAACAATGCCGGCGCTCCCCCAGTGTGCAGGAACACCACGGTTTCCTTCGCCCCGATCCGTCCGCGGCGTATCTGGTCAATCAGACCCGCCATTGCCTTCGACGAATAAACCGGATCGAGGAACACGCCCTCGGTCTCCGCCACCAGCCGCAACGCCTCGCGTCCCTCGGCGGTGACCAGCCCGTAACGTTCGCCGATATAGCTCTCGTCGATCTCCACGTCGGACGGTTCGACCCGGGTCGGAATGCCCAGCAGCTCCGCAGCGCCGTTTGCGATTCCCGCAACCTCCGCCGCGCGATCCCCAGCCCAGCGGATCGGGCAGATGCCAGCCACCCGCGTCGCCCGGCCCAGCGCCTTCAACCCCAGCACCAGCCCGGCCGGCGTGAAATTCGCCGCGGCGACGAAAACCCAGTCAGCCTTCGCGCCCGCCCGTTCAAGCTGCTCATCCAGTTCCACCGCCGCATTGACGTAGCCGACCGCCGACGTGGCCGCTGTCTGCATCGCAAACGGCTGAATCACGTACGGCCGGCGACCCTGGCGCCGAAGCTTCGCAGCCGCCTCCTCCAACAGTGGCTCCAGATCATGCATGTCGTCGAGCTGGACCACCTCCACCTCGTAGCCGATCGAGCAGCAGGTTGCCCTGCACCAGACCGCCCTTGACGCCGTGCACGAGCACCAGCTTCGCCCGCAGGCCGCATTTCGCCGCCGCTGCGGTGATTTGGCGGCACCAGTTCGACTGCGTATAGGCGCCCACAACGATAGTATCCGGCTCCTGCTTCAGGATGCCGGGAAACAGAAACTCGAGCTGGCGGGTCTTGTTGCCGCCGAAGGCAAGCCCGGTCAGGTCGTCGCGCTTGATGTAGATGCGTGGACCGCCAAGCGCCTGCGTCAGCCGCGGACAGAAGTCGAGCGGCGTCGGCAGATGCGCGAGCGGCAGCCGCGGCAGCGCGGCAATGCGGTCGACAAGCTCGTTTCGGCTCAGGGCGGCCGGGGCGGACAGGACGCTCATCACGTGATCTCCTCGTGTTTTCCAGTCGGCGACCGTTCCATAAGCCATAAGCGTGAAGTTTACTCAATGCCACAGCCAGTTGCCGGGTTGCCCGTAGGTTCCTATGATGCCCCACCCGCGCGCCCGAAGAAGACGCCGGCCGACAGATCACGGAGGCACACGATGAAGGTTTCTCGACGCGCCGCACTGCAGGGCGGCCTCGCGGCGGGCGCGCTCGCGGCCGCTTTGCCGTTGTCCAAGCGCGCCACGGCGGCATCGGATACGGGCACGCTGCGCGCGGTCATGCAGGGCGATCTGCGCGTGTTCGACCCGATCTGGACCACCGCGAATATCACCGCCTATTACGGCGTGATGGTGTACGACACGCTGTTCGCCACCGACGAACAGTTCCGGCCGCAACCGCAAATGGTCGGCAAGCAGGACCTGTCGGACGACAAACGGACCTACACGTTCGAGTTGCGTGACGGCCTGGGCTGGCAGGACGGCACGCCGGTGACTGCGACCGACTGCGTCGCCTCGCTGCATCGCTGGATGGCACGCAACGGCGGCGGTCAGGTGATGCAGCAGTTCGTCAAGGACATTTCCGCCAAGGACGACAAGACGCTGGTCATTGCACTCAAGGAACCGTTCGGCCTTGTGCGGGACCTGCTCGCCAGCCAGATCACGCCGCTCTGCTTCATGATGCGCAAGAAGGACGCCGAGACCGATCCCTTCCAGCAAGTCAGCACACGCATCGGCTCCGGCCCGTTCCTGTTCAACGAGAAGGACACGCGCCCGGGCAGTCGCTACGTCTTCGACAAGTGGACGAAATACGTGCCGCGGCAGGAGCCGCCCAACGGGTTGGCGGGCGGCAAGGTCGTGCACCTCGATCAGGTGATCTGGGACAATATCTCGGACGAGCAGACCGCAACCGCAGCGCTGCAGTCGGGCGAGATCGACTTCTACGAGCTGCCGCCGATCGATCTTCTGCCCCAGCTTCAGAGCGATCCCAATATCAAAATCGATGTGCTGAACAAGACCGGCAATGTCGGCATCGCCCGCCTCAATTGCCTGCATCCGCCATTTGCCTCGGTCGATGCGCGGCGGGCCATGCTGTACCTGCTCAATCAAACAGATTTTCTCAAAGCCACGTTTGGCAATCCGAAATACTACCAGACCTGTCCGTCTTATTTCGGTTGCGGCACGCCGATGCAGACCGACGCCAATACCGACTGGTTCAAGCAGGGGGTTGATCTTGCCAAGGCGAAGCAATTGTTCCAGCAGGCCGGGTATAGCGGCGAGCCGGTGATCGTGCTTGACGCCACCAACATCGCCTTCATGAACAACTCGGCTCAGCTCATTGCTGGACAGTTGCAGAAGATTGGGGTGAACGCACAGCTCGCGACCAGCGACTGGGGTGGTGTGGTGACCCGCCGCGCGGTGATGGACCCGGACGACAAGGGCGGCTGGGACGTCTTCGTTACCTGGGGAAGCGCGTACGCATTCAGCAACCCGATCGCCCTCAACGCCCTTGCCCTGAACGGCAAACAGGGTTGGTACGGCTGGCCGAGCGACCCGGATTACGAAAAGCTGCGGATGCAGTGGGCCACTGCATCGGACGATGCAACGCGCAATGCGATCGCCCAGAAGCTCGCGGTGCTTGGCTGGAACGACGTGCCGGAGGTGATTCTCGGCCAATGGGTCTCGCCCTCGGCAATGCGCAAGGATGTCAACGGCTTCATCGGCGTTCCCGAGATCATCCCGTTCTGGAACGTGACCAAGACCTGATCCGGCATGGGCGTCTATATCGCGCGCCGGCTGGCCGCCACGCTACTGGTGATGGCGCTGGTCGGCGTGTTCATCTTCCTGCTGCTGCACATTGCGCCCGGCGATCCCGCGGCGGTCATTGCCGGGGATAATGCGACGCCGGCGCAGGTCGCCGACATCCGCCACCAGCTCGGGCTCGACCTGCCGCTGCCTGTGCAGTTCGGCCGATGGATTTGGCAGTTGCTGCACGGCAATTTCGGCATCTCGATCTTCTCCGAGGCGCCGGTTCTGACACTGATCGAGCAGCGCCTGCCGGCAACCATCTCGCTCACCCTGCTCACCATGGGCTTCGCCGCGGTGCTGGCGGTCGGCGCCGGCGTGCTGGCAGCATGGCGCGCTGGCGGGCTGCTCGATCGCGGATTGATGGCGTTCTCCGCGCTGGGCTTCTCGGTGCCGGTGTTCGTGGTCGGCTATCTGCTGATCTACGTCTTCGCTATCCGGCTGGCGTGGCTGCCAGTGCAGGGCTATGCGCCGCTCGCCGCCGGCGTATGGCCGTGGCTCAGCCATCTGTTGCTGCCAGCGCTGGCATTGGGCATGGCCTATGTGGCGCTGATCGCCCGCATCACCCGGGCCAGCGTGCTGGAGGTGCTGGGCGAGGACTATATGCGCACCGCGCGCGCCAAGGGCGCATCTGCGTCCTCCATGCTGCTGCACCACGCGCTGCGCAACGCCGGTGTGCCGATCGTCACGGTAATCGGCATCGGCGTCGCGCTGCTGATCAGCGGCGTGGTGATCACCGAGACCGTGTTCAACATCCCTGGCCTCGGGCGGCTGACGGTCGATGCCATCACCAACCGCGACTACCCGATCATCCAGGGTGTGATCGTGGTGTTCTCGGGCGCCTACGTGCTGGTCAATCTCGCCGTCGATCTTGTCTATACCGTGATCGACCCGCGCATTCGCTACTGAACCCATGTCGCAGGCCGCCACGCTTCCTGTTGTTGTCACGCCGGCTCGCGCCGGCTGGCGCCGCTTCGTCCGCCGCAATCCAACCATCTGCCTGGGCGGCGGCATCATCGCGGTGATGGTGCTGCTGGCGCTGTTCGCCCCGCTCTACGCCGGCAACCCGTACCTGATGACGCCGATCCACCGGCTGGAGCCGCCCTCGGCGCAGACTTGGTTCGGCACCGACAATCTCGGCCGCGACGTGTTCGCCCGCACCATGTACGGCGCGCAAATCTCGTTACTGGTCGGGTTCTCGGTCGGTATCACGGCGATGGTGGGCGGCCTGATCATCGGGCTGCTCGCCGGGTATTATCGACGATTCGACAGTATCGTCATGCGTCTGATGGACGGGCTGATGGCGATCCCCAACATCCTGCTGGCGATCGCGCTGGTGTCGTTGACGCATGGCGGGGTGGGAATCGTGATCCTGGCAATCGTCATTCCCGAGGTGCCACGCGACGTGCGCCTGGTACGCGCGGTAGTGCTAGCGACGCGCGAGCAACCGTTTGTCGAGGCAGCACTTGCCGGCGGCGCCCGGACTGGCAAGATCCTGAGGCGGCATATCCTGCCCAGCACCATCGCGCCGCTGACGGTGCAAGGCACTTATGTCTGTGCCTCGGCAATTCTGGTCGAGGCCGGCCTGTCGTTCCTCGGTGCCGGCATCCCGCCGAACATCCCGACCTGGGGGAATATGATCGCCTCCTCGCGGCTCTATCTCGGCATCGCGCCGTGGACGATCTTCTTCCCCGGCTGCGCCATCGCCCTGGTCGTTCTGGCAGTGAACATGCTGGGCGACGGGCTGCGCGATCGGCTCGATCCGCGGCTCGCCCGCAGCCTATGACCGACTGGCTGCTGGAAGTCGAAGCGCTCCGCACACGGTTCTTTGCAGAGGGCTCGGTCACACGCGCGGTGGATGACATCAGCTTTGCGATCGCGCCGGGCGAAACGCTGGGGCTTGTGGGCGAATCAGGCTGCGGCAAGAGCGTCACCGCCCTTTCCGTGATGCGTCTCTTGCCGAAGAACGGCCGCGTGGTCGGTGGTGCCGTCCGTTTCGATGGTCGCGACCTGCTGACGCTGTCGGAAGCGGAGATGCGGGCGATCCGCGGCAACCGCATCGCTATGATCTTCCAGGAGCCGATGACCAGCCTCAACCCGCTGCACACGATCGGCGAGCAGATCGCCGAGGCGCTGCGCATCCATGAAGGCGCATCGCGCGCCGCTGCGTTGGCGAGGGCTGCGGAGATGCTGCGTCTCGTGCGTATTCCCGACGCACCGCGCCGGCTGCGCGACTATCCACACCAGTTCTCCGGCGGGATGCGTCAGCGGGCGATGATCGCGATGGCGCTCGCGTGCTCGCCGCGGCTGCTGATTGCGGACGAACCGACTACCGCGCTGGATGTGACTATCCAGGCGCAGATCCTGCGGCTGATGCTGGAACTGAAGCAGCGCATCGGCGCGGCGATCCTGATGATCACGCACGACCTCGGCGTGGTGGCGGAGACCTGCCAGCGGGTGATCGTGATGTATGCCGGTCGCGTGGTGGAAGAAGCGTCGGTTGAGGCGCTGTTCGATCATCCGGCGCACCCCTATACGCGCGGGCTGATGGGTTCGATTCCGCGTGGCGCCGATCGTCGCCGGCGGCGGCTCGTGGAAATCCCCGGCGTGGTGCCGAACCTTGCCGAGCCATTGATCGGCTGCGCCTTCGCCCCTCGCTGCCCGCTGGCGATCGACGCGTGTCGCGCGGCGGCGCCGGAGCTGCGCACAGTCGGACCCGGCCATCGCGCCGCCTGCATCCGCGCCGAGGCCGCATGACCGCGCCGGTCCTGCAGGTGCAGCACCTGTCCAAGAGCTTCCCGGTCACGCGCGGCTTCCTGCACCGCACCCGCGCCGAGCTGCGCGCGGTGGACAACGTCTCCTTCGACGTGCAGCCGGGCGAGACGTTGTGCGTCGTGGGCGAGTCGGGATGCGGCAAATCGACCCTCTGCAAGCTGGTGCTGCGGTTGTTGGAGCCAACGGCGGGACGCATCCTGATCGAGGGGCAGGACGTGACCGGGCTAAGCGCCGAGGCGATGCGCCCGTTTCGCCGGCGCGTGCAGATGGTGTTCCAGGACCCGTACGCCTCGCTCAACCCTCGCCTATCCGCCGCCGAGATCGTCACAGAACCATTGGAGAATTTCCAGCCGCTTCGGGCGGCGGATCGGCGCGACCGGGCGGCCGCTTTGCTGGCACGCGTGGGACTGCGGCCGGATATGCTGGATCGCATGCCGTTCGAGTTCTCTGGCGGGCAGCGCCAGCGGCTGGGCATCGCTCGTGCTTTGTGTCTACACCCGGCGCTGATCGTCGCTGACGAGCCGGTGTCGGCGCTGGATGTCTCGGTGCAGGCGCAGGTGCTGAACCTGCTGCTGGACCTGCAAGAAGAATTCGGCCTAGCTTATCTTTTCATATCTCACGATCTTGGTGTGGTCGAGCATATCGGACAGCGAATCGCCGTGATGTATCTTGGCCGCATCGTCGAGCTGGCGGACCGCGACGCATTATTCGGTGCGCCGCAGCACCCGTACACCGAGGCGCTGCTGGCCGCCGCGCCGCTGCCCGACCCGCGGGCGAAGCGCACGCAGCCGATTGTCGAGGGCGAGGTGCCGAGCCCGCTCGACCCACCGCCCGGATGCCCGTTCCATCCGCGCTGCCCCTATGCCGTGCCGCGCTGCCGGTCGGAGGTGCCGGCGCTGCGTCGTCTTGCTGATGGGCGATTGGCGGCGTGCCATTTACGATGAGCTTATGCTTCTCCCGAGGCGCTCCAGGATATCGCCGACCACCCGATGGGCAATTTGCTCCGCGGCTTCCCGCAATCAGGTACGCCGTGATCCCCGCGAGATCGGCGCGAGTGTGGGCAGTCAGCCCGATCGGTCGCGCCTTCCCGATAGCAGCCTTCCTTGCTTCATGATGTCGTCAAGATCGGCGTCAAAGAGCCTGCCTGCCTGAACGGCGGAGTGAATTCCGCCCTACCCGATCTCCCGCTCCGCTCGCAGCATCGCCAGCGCGGCACGGAAGGCCCGCGCCGTATCGGCCACCTCCGCCGGCCCGTGCGTCGCGGACACCACGCCGCCGATGCGGCTGTTCATATCGACGCCCTCCAGCAGCAACGCCAGCCGCAGGCGCTCCATCAGCCGCTTCGGCTGCTCGCGCAGTTCCTCGCGCGGCACGGCGTACGCATCAAACCGGTTAGGCACGACCGCCCGCCCGCGCGGATTGACGAAAAGATGGAACCCCGAGGATCCGCCATACACCGACCAGGGCAGTCCCGCCTCCGCCAGCACCTCGTTCAGCGCGGCACGTAACGCGGCGGCCGTCGCATCGGCGCGTGCGTTCACGTCACTTTCGGCAATCACGCCGAGCGCCGCCGTCCCGGCGGCCGCCGAAATCGGATTGGCATTGAACGTACCAGGATGCTGCACCTTTTCGTTTCCCGTGCGCGCTGCGGCGGCGAAATCCAGCCGCTCCATCACATCCGCCCGTCCAGCCACTGCCGCGCCCGGCAACCCGCCGGCCACGATCTTGGCAAAGCTTGACAAATCAGGTCGCACGCCAAGCGCCGCCTGCGCGCCGCCCGGCGCGACCCGAAAGCCGGTTACCACCTCATCCAGGATCAGCAGCGCACCGGCCCGCTCGGTCGCCCGCCGCAGCGCGTGCAGGAACTCCGGGCGCAGCGGCACCTGGCCGAAATTCGATCCGGTCGGCTCGACGATCGCCGCGGCGACATCGCCCCCGGCAAATGCCGCTTCCAGTCCGGTCTCATCGCCGGCCTCCACCAGCGCCACCTTCGCGGCCACCCCCTGCACCACGCCGGCGGTCGGCGAGCCGTCGAAATGATTCGAGTAGCCCGACGTCATGTGGTCGTGCCAGCCGTGGAAATGCCCCTTGAACCGGATCAGCGTACCGCGCCCGGTGAAGGCGCGCGCCAGCCGCACCGCCATTAGTGTCGCCTCGGTGCCTGATGAGGTGAATCGGATGCGCTCGGCGGACGACACCAGCCGCCGGATCGCCGCCGCCCACTGCACCTCACCCGCGTGATTGGCGCCGAAATGCGTGCCGCGCGCCGCCGCGTCCGCCACCGCGCGCATCACCACCGGATGGTTGTGCCCGAGCAGCAGCGCGCCATGCCCGCCGAAATAATCGACATACTCGTTGCCATCGACGTCCCATTTGCGCGGGCCGGCGGCGCGCTCGACGTAGATGCCATAGGGGTCGAGATGCCGCCCGTCATGCGCGATCCCGCTTGGCAGCAGCGTCGCCGCTCGGCTCGCCAGTTCGGCGGAGGCTGGTGTTTTCGCACGATACGCGGCGACGATGCGAGAATTGGTGTCGATATTGTCCATAAGCCGTGAGGTCCCTTGACGGTTGCCGCCGAAGCGGGCGGACATGGCGGACTATGAACGCCCCTCCGGCAAGGGGAAAGGGATCGTTGCGGCCCAGGCTGATGCGCGTTTTCCTCTATGGCTCTTTGCTTGCGCCCGGCGCCCTGGCGAGGCTCAGCGGCCACCCGCGTCTGCCCGCGCGGCTGCGCCCGGCAACGCTGTCCGGCTGGCGGCGCGTCGGCCAGACTGGCTCCGCCTGGCCCACCCTGCGGCGCGCCCGCGGTGCCAGAACGGGCGGCGCGGTGCTGGATCTGCCGGCGCGCGCGGCCGGCCGCCTGAGCGGCTGGGAAGGCCCAGACTATCGCCTGACGCGGGTTGTCCTCGACACGCCGCGCGGTAAGACTGCTGCCTTCGCCTGGATCGCGCCGGGCGCAACCGAACGCCCATGGAAGGACCCGACATGCTCCAGCCGCCGCCCGCCCAGCCCGGCATGCGGGAAGCAGACATCGACACCCCTGCGCTGATCATCGATCTCGATGCGTTCGAGGCCAACCTCGATCGCATGGCAGCGCTGCTGGCGCCGACCGGGGCAAAGCTCCGCGCCCACGCAAAGACGCACAAGTCCCCGGTGATCGCCAAGCTGCAGATGGAGCGCGGGGCGGTCGGACAGTGCGTGCAGAAGGTGGCCGAGGCCGAGGCGCTGGCATGGGGCGGCATCCCCGATATTCTGGTCAGCAACGAGGTGGTCGGCGCGCCCAAGCTCGCCCGCCTCGCGGCGCTGGCGCGCATCGCCAAGGTGGCGGTCTGCGCCGACGATCCGGCGCATGTCGCCTCGATCGAGGCCGCCGCCGCGGATGCCGGGATAAGGCTGCCAGTGCTGGTGGAAATCGATGTCGGCGCCGGCCGTTGCGGCGTGGAGCCTGGGCCGGACGCGGTCGCTTTGGCGCGGCGGATCGGCGCATCGCGCCATCTGATCTTCGGCGGGCTGCAGGCGTATCACGGTCGCGCCCAGCACCGCCGCACGCCGGCCGAACGCCGGGCCGCGATCGACGGCGCGATCGAGGCCTGCCGCCGCACCGTCGAACAGTTGCGCCAGCAAGGATTGGATTGCCCGATTGTCGGCGGCGCTGGCACCGGCACGTTTGAACTGGAAGCGGGATCAGGGGTGTACAATGAGCTGCAGGCCGGCAGCTACGTGTTCATGGACGCCGACTACGCCCGCAACCTTGACGAGGTAGGCCAGCCGGTCGGCACGTTCCGTCATTCCCTGTTCGTGCTGGCGACAGTGATGAGCGCGCCGCGACACGGTGTGGCCGTGCTGGATGCAGGGCACAAGGCGGTTGCTGTCGATAGCGGCCTGCCCACCGTGTGGCAGCGCCCTGACATCCGCTATGTGGGCGCATCCGACGAGCACGGCAAGCTGGAGGTTGCATCTGAAACCGCCATGCCGAAGTTGGGGGAGAAGATGCGTCTTGTGCCAGGGCACTGCGATCCCACGGTCGATCGCTACGACTGGTACGTCGGCGTGCGCAACGGCCGCGTGGAGTGCTTGTGGCCGGTGGCGGCCCGAGGGGGGATGGCGTAGCAACGGGAGGGGCCAGGCGGAGGGGGCCGCGCGAGGGCTGCGAAGTGATGCGCGGACTTAAATTCAATGTGGGGGACCGATGATCCACCGATTTGGAGTCAAACAATGGTTGGAGGCGGCCGCCATCCTGGTGCTGACTGCTATTCTGGTAACAGCGGCGTCGCCCTGCAGAGCCGCGCAGCACATGCCGGATGCAGCAGCCGGCGGTGCCTTAGCGGAGAAATGGTGCACCGCCTGCCACGTGGTTGGTCCCACACAGAACCAAGGTACCAGCACTGGTGCTCCGCCGTTTGCCGCCGTCGCAGATATGAAGTCCACGACAGCAATGGCCCTACGAGCCTTTCTGCAAACTCCGCATTGGCGGATGCCTGATTTGCATCTGACCCGCGACGAGATCGACGACATTGCCGCGTATATCCTCAGCCTGCGGCACGAGTGACATCTCTGCACGGAGCACATCGTTCCGGCATAGGCTTCGCGAGGCACCACAACGCTTCGGGGCCGCGGCATCTCACGCCGCCCGCCGGACCTCGCACAGATAGGATTTGTGCGAGGCAGTTCCGCTGACCGGATCGAACGCAGTGCCCCCGATGATCAGATTAAGATTTGCGCCGCCCGGCCCGAACGGTTCGTAGCCTGGCGCACCGATAGCTGCACAGGCTTGCCACCAGCCGTGCTCGCCGACCACCACACCCGGATGGAGGTCCTGGTTCAGCCAAGCGCGGGCTCGGACGCTCCCTTCTGGCGTCTCGATCGACACCCAATCGCCGGCGACGATACCGCGTGCTTGCGCCGCGGCGGGATGCAAATGCACTTCCGGATCGACCGCGCGCCGGCGCAGACTGGGCAGTGCGCGATGCTGACTTTGGCAGAATAGCGTCAGCTTCGCGGTAGTTAGAATCAACGGAAACCGCGCGGCCAGATCGGGTCGAGCCTCCGGGCCCATCTGCGGTTCCTCGAAATCAGGCAGTGGCGCATAGCCGTGATCGAAGAAGGATTGCGAATAAAGCTCGACCCGGCGCGACGGTGTGGCGAAACCACGCGGCTCGCCGTTCGCACCCGTCTCGGCAAACTTGGCGTAGCGCGTTTGCAACGGCACCTGCACGCCGCCCGGGGCGGCACGCAACTGTTCCAGCGTAACGCCGGAGGGACCAAGCTGGTAGCGATAGGCGGCGTCGATGTCGCCGCCCCAGAACTGCTCGCCAAGTCCGAGGCGATCGGCAAGCGCGAAAACGATATCGGTGTCCGGCCGAGCCTCGCCAGGCGGCGGAACCACCGCTGAGCGGAACTGGATGTGCGACTGTGCCTCCGGGCTGGTCTCGAACCCGATCTTCAGCGCCTCCCGCTCGAAGCACGACGCGGCAGGCAGCACGATGTCAGCCAGCGCAGCGGTCGGGGTCATGAACAGATCAGAGTGTGCGTAGAATTCCAGCGCCGCCAACGCGTTGCGCCCGTGTGTGCCATCGGCGTGCGACAGCAGCATGTTGCAGCCGAAACCGATCAGGCCGCGGACCGGATACGGCTTGCCCTCCAGGATCGCGCGATACAGCTCGCGTGTCGTGACGTTGCCGGAGCGCGCAGGTCCGAGCGGGCGTTCTATCAGACCCACTGTCGGCGCCATGCGCTTTGTCGCCGGCAGATCTTCGCCGGTGATTGCAGCCGCGGGCGGCACCGGCAGCACGATGTTGCCGCCCGGCGCATCGAAACAGCCCGTCAGTGCATAGGACAATGAGATGGCGCGCGCTGTCTGTGTGACGTTGGCATGCTGCTCGTGACCGCTCCAGGCGTAATAGGACACGGGACGAGCCTGCCAGATCAACCGTGCGGCTTCCTCGACCTGCGCACGTGGAATCCAGCAGATCGCCTCGACCCGTTCTGGCGGATAGCGCCGGCACAGCCGCGCATAGAGTTCGAAGACCGGACGGCAGATCACGTCGCCGTTCAGCGTCTGAACGAGAAATTCGCCGTCAAGCGCGAGGTTGGCGCAGTCACCGCCGTATGGCTCCGGGCGATCGGCGGCTGTGTCCCACACGATGTAACGTGCGGCATCCCCGTCCGGCGCAAGATCACGTGCCGTGAGCAGGCGGCCGGTATCGGCGCGCACAAGCATCGGCCCGTTGCTCCAGGTGCGGATGAAGTCGCGGTCGTACCAGCCGCGCTCGATCATCAGATGGGCGATGCCGAGCGCGAGCGCGCCATCGGTGCCGGGCCGCACCCGCAGCCAGAGATCCGCCTTGCTGGCAAGTCCGATATGGCGCGGATCAACCACGATCAGTCGCATGCCGCGCTTCAGTGCCTCGATGGTCGCGGTTGCGTGAGTTAGGCGGGAGAAGCTCGGGTTGTAGCCCCACAGGATCAGACAGCCGCTGTTGGCGATATCCGGCATGGTGCCCCCAGCGGCAGTGCCAGTACCGGCGGTGCCGTACGTGTAGCGTGTGGCACCCATGCGGCCCCAGCCACAAACATCCAGGCTGTAAGCGGCGTTGGGCGTGCCGAAGGCGTTCATCAGCCGGCGAATGAACGGAACCGAGTCGCCGATCCCGCTACTGGACGGCGACGACATGCTGAAGCAAACAGCCTCCGGTCCGTCACGCCCCGCAATCAGCCGCATCGCTCCGGCGATCTGGTCGAGCGCCTCGTCCCAACTGATACGTTCCCAGCCGGGATCGGGATCACCCTTCGGTCGCGTGCGGCGAAGCGGGTGGATCAACCGCTCCGAGTGATAAACCAGTTCTGGCGCGGCGCGCCCCTTGGCGCAAAGCGCCTGCCCGGTAGGATGCGAGGGATCAGGTTCAAGACGGGTGAAGCGACCGTCTTCGACCACCGCCACCGTGCCGCAGCGCGCTACACAAAGCCCGCAATAGCCTTGGATGCGCTGCTGATTGGCATGATCGTCCATCGGCGTTCTGTTCCTTGTCGCTGAATTTGAAAGCAAAGCATGTTTTCAGAAACGACGGTAGTATCAGGGCGCCGGCGGCCGGCCCCGGCCGCGCGCACCGCCGGGGCCTGATTGATCTCAGGGACCTATGGAGCTAACGTCGATCCGCGCGCTGGGTGTTGTATCACGACCCGACCGCGCCCTCTGGGAGGAACCGAAGATGGCAGAAGCCGGATATACGCGCAGGCAGGCTTTGAAGGCGGCAGGGCTCAGTGCTGCCGGTCTGGCCACGGCCAGGGCGTTCACAAACCGAGGATTCGCGGCAGGTCCGGCAAACGATGCTGCCGCGATCTCCGGGACGATGGAGGCGTGGGACTGGTCGCTTGCTCCTTCCATTCCCGGTCAACAGGCGCAGGCGGAGTTCTATACGAAGTACTTTCCGTCGCTCTATAAGAACCTGCATTTCAGATCGACCATCTTTGGTTACACCGACCTGCTTCCGAAGCTGACGGTCGCCTGGCGCGCGGGCAACCTGCCGGACATTGCCCGCTGCGCGATCCAGTGGTCGCCGCAGTTCGTCGGCGCGGGGCAGTGCGCCGAGATTACCGAGGAAGAACTCGGTATGCCATTCAGCCAATTCCTACCCGGAGCGCTGCTGAGCGACCGGCGAAACGGCGCATCGGACGGCCCCCTTTATGGCATCCCGTCGAACAACGAAGTTATGTTCCTGCTCTACAACAAGTCGCTTTTTTCAAAAGCCGGTCTCGACCCCAACAAACCCCCGACGACCTGGGCGGACCTGGTCGCCTATTCGAAGACGATCCACGACAAAACCGGTGCGTACCGGCTTCGGATTATGTGCGCAGCAGACCAACGGCAATACGTCGTATCGGTTCATGCCGGTGGCCTGGGCGCACGGAGGGCAAATCTTCGATGAGCTCAGCCCGCACCCAACATGGCGAAAGGTGGGGATCGGCGATGACGGCGTTGTTCAGGCGCTGTCTTTGTACCACCAGATGTTCAATGTGGACAAAAGCGTCCAGCCGTCCGCGCTGAGCGATAACGAGTCAGACTGCGAGACGTTGTTCCTCGACGAGAAGATGGCTATGGTCATCGACCATCCCTCGTTCCCGCAGCAAGTGAAACAGCTCAAGCCGGACCTGGATATGGGCGGCGCCATGCTTCCGGTCGGGTCGGTCCGGCGTGCCGTGGTTCTGGGCGGATCGAATTTCCATATCCGCGCGACGACCAAAAACAAGCCGGCTGCCCTGGCCTTGATGAAGGCCTATCTCGCTCCGTACTGGAACGTGCGGTTGGGTACAGGCGCCGGGTCGGAAGCGTCCACCGAGGCGGCCCGCGCCTCGCCCCAGCAGGCCACGGCGAGCAAGGATCTGCCCTTCAACGACATCGTGTTCCAGATGCTGCCCTACGGGGTGAACGTGCCGCTCGTGACCCAGGGGGCGCAGATCTGGAACACCATCGTTCCTCGCATGATCCAGCAGGTCCTGAGCGGCCGATCGACCCCCCAGGAGGCAGCCAGTGCAGCGGCAAGCCAGGTCACCCAAATGATGGCGACCTAGCGTTCCGGATCATGCTTTTCCGTCATTGCGAGCGAAGCGAAGCAATCTCCCGCCAAATGCGCGCTCTCCGCGGGATTGCTTGGCCGGGTCAAGCCCGGCCACCGCGTCGCTGCTTGCAATGACGCCGTGAGAGGTTCTGTTGGCCGTTCTCGCCCAGCCGGCTCCGCCTGAGCTAGTTGTCGCCGGAAGTGCCCGCGCCATGTGGCACGAGCGCCTCGCGGGCCTTCCCTACGTGATGCCGGCCGTCCTCGTCATCGTTGCGGTGATGAGTTACCCGTTTTTATATTGTATCTACCTCAGTTTCCGCGCGACGCCGTCCTATACGACTGAGACGCACTTCGCAGGGCTGGCGAACTACGGCAACGTGCTTAACGACTCGGTGTTTCTCAATTCGCTCCTTATCACCGTCATATGGACGATCGGAAGCACGGTAGCGGGCATCTTGCTGGGAATGGGTGCCGCGGTCCTGATAAACCAATTGAGCTGGTTCCGTGGTCCGATACGAGCCGCGCTGATGCTTCCCTACATCGTCGGCTATGTGATCGCGAGCTACGCCTGGCTGTGGCTTTACCAGGCCGAGTACGGTTTGCTCAACGAGCTCCTGACGTCCTGGGGCGTAATCTCTCATCCGATTTCACTCCTGAGCTCACTCACCTGGGCGTTGCCGGCGGTTATTCTGGTCAACATCTGGAAGACCATGCCTTTCGCCATGATCATGTTTCTGGCGGGCCTGCAGTCGATCCCTGAGCAGACGGTGCTTGCCGCGGAGCTCGATGGTGCTTCGAAGACGCGGGCGTTTTTCGAAGTCAAGCTGCCGTATCTTCGCCGGGTGATCATCATCACGAGCGTGGTGATGACGTTGCAGAACTTCAACACGTTCACGATCCCATACATCATGACGAGCGGCGGGCCGCTGAACCATACGGAAATTGTCTCAAACTACATCTACAGCGACGCCTTCACGAATTTGGACTTCGGGGGCGCGGCCGCGGCATCGGTTGTGGTGATGATCATCCTCATGGTTTTCGCGGTGCTGTATGTCGGCTTATTGACCCGGGCGCAGCCGGGGGTGGTGTGACGTGACTGTTCAGCAATGGCTGCATCGGATCCCTCCGAAGCTTGCACTGGTGTTCTATATCCTGTTTGCGCTGGTTCCCTTCGGCTGGATGCTGACGGCATCGCTGGAGCCGCAGACCTCGCTCTATCGCGCACACCTCAGCCTTCTGCCGCGTCCCGTCACGCTCGCCAACTACAGTGCGCTGTTTACGGCCAACCCGGTGGCGGGCACCGATTTCCCGCGCTACTTCGTGAACAGCATCATCGTGGTGTGCTGTACCGTGGTGCTCGCCCTGCTGGTAGCAGTGCCGGCCGCTTACGGCTTTTCCCGCTATCGCTTTCTGGGGAAGGATGCGATCCTCTATGGCATCTTGCTGCAGAGTATCTTCCCGCTGGTGAACTTCCTGATCCCGCTTTATATTTTGATGCAGGATATTGGGCTTCTGGACAGTTATGCCTCGCTGATCATCGCGTATCTGACATTCAGCATGCCGCTCAACATCTGGATCCTGAAAAGCTTCTTCGACGGCATACCGACCGATATGGAGATGTCCGCGCGGCTGGACGGCGCGAGCGCATGGCGCGCATTCATCGAGATCGCGATTCCTCCGGCAATGCCGGGTATCGTTGCAGTCGCAATCTTTACCTTCATTCTCGCGTGGGATGAATATCTTTACGCTCTAACGATGATTTCATCCGCTTCGATGCGGACGCTGCCTCTCGGTATCTTCGCCTATTTCTCGGAAGGCGTGCCCAACTGGAGCGGGCTCACCGCGACGGCAATCGCCATGAGCATTCCGGTGATCGTGGTGTTCCTGGTGTTGCAGAGGTACTTCATCGCTGCCCTGACCAAAGGAGCGCTGAAGTACTAATGGTCATCCTGCGGCATAGGACTGAAGTGTGATGGCGGAGATACGGCTTGAAGGCGTTCGGAAGACATACGCCTCCCGAAGCAGGGACGTGCGGGCGGTTCTGCCGCTGGACCTGACCATCGCCGACGGAGAGTTCATCACCATCCTCGGTCCGAGCGGCTGCGGCAAGACGACACTGCTCAGCATGATCGTCGGCGCGGTCCCCCCGTCTGGTGGGCGCATCCTGGTGGACGGCGTGGACGTAACTTACGCCGATCTGCGCGAGCGCGACATGGCGATGGTGTTCCAGAATTACGCGCTCTATCCTTCGAAGACCGTGCGGGGCAACCTGGAATTTCCGTTGCGCATGCGCGGCATTCCGTCAGCCAGCCGCATCCCGCGGGTGAGCGAAATGGCGGAGCTGCTTGGGCTGTCCGCGTTGCTCGACAACTATCCGCGCCAGCTCTCCGGCGGGCAGCAGCAGCGGGTGGCGCTCGGGCGCGCGCTGATCAGGCGACCGAAGCTCTTCCTGATGGACGAACCGCTCTCAAACCTGGACGCAACGCTGCGGCTGCAGATGCGCACCGAAATCAGGCGGCTGCATCGGGAGCTGCCGGTGACCACTGTGTACGTCACCCATGACCAGAGCGAGGCGATGGCGCTGTCCGATCGGGTCGTCGTGATGAACCAGGGCGCCGTCGCGCAGGTCGACACGCCGGAGGGCATCTACCAGCGCCCTGCCAATCTCTTCGTCGCCGGCTTTGTCGGTGCTCCGGCGATGAACCTGCTTCCGGTCTCGTTGGCTTCGTCAGGACACAGTGTGAAATGCACCGTAGATGGAGGGTTGGTGGTGGCAAGTCTCCAGCCGCGGATGCCGCTTGCCGCCGGAAGCGGCATTCTGGGCATTCGGGCGAAGGATATCGAATGGCAGCCGTCGCCGGGCAGGGTGGTGGAGGCGCCGTGGCTGCCGAGCACCGTCCTCGAGACCGACGATACCGGCGATGACACCTTGATCTATGCGGATGTCGGAGGACAGACGGTCACGGTTCTCGAGCGCCACGGACGGCACATCGCTGTTGGCGATGCGATCACGGTTCGTTTCCCTGAGCAGGCAGTGCACCTGTTTGTCGACGGAAGGCGCGTCGAGACGGAGGGCGCTTCAGTTTCGGCGAATGTCGTGTAGTCGGGACATTGCTGGCCAGCACCGTAATCGCACGCCACCTCGGCGGCCCCCAAATGACGATGCGGGATAGCGTCAAATCGTGGACGCCAGGACAGGGCGGGTCTCTCTCATCAGCCGTAAGCGCCGAAGACCTCCGCAATTTCGTTGGTCCTATCATTGGTGTCCGGTTCGCTGAGCCTGGATTTCCCGAAAGTCACGGTGACATAAGGGATTTTGACAGTTCGTTGCTGGGGCGGATTTGATCCCGTGAAGGCTCTCCCCGACGATACGGTGGGAGCCAGACCATGAACACCGGAAGGCCGGCACCTTCTTCGTCACTCGGGCGAAGCCGAACTTGGATGCCCACCGGGTGTATTCGGCGCCGGCAGACCGAAGCGCAGGCGTGATTTGCGATCAGACCATCGCGATGGATGGCTACCTCACGCAGCGACATTATCCTGCGTACCTGCGGCGCATCCGCTTCAAGGACCCTGAGACGGGCAAAACGCTGATGTTCCTCACCAACCAGGTGACGCTGCCGGCTTTGACGATCTGCGCCCTCTACAAGAGCCGCTGGCAGGTGGAGCTTTTCTTCAAATGGATCAAGCAGCATCTGCGCATCAAGCAGTTCTACGGCATTTCGGAGAACGCGGTGAAGACCCAGATCTGGATCGCGGTGTCAGTCTACGTGCTAGTCGCCATCGTCCGGAAGCAACTCAGGCTGGAGGTGCCGCTCTACACATTGCTACAGGTCTTTTCGCTCACAGTATTCGAGAAAATGCCGATCCAGTCTGCAATCTTGGCGACATCCGACCGACTCGACGATGCGACAGACAGCAACCAATTGGAACTGTTCACTTTTTGACCGGACAGCAATGTGGTCCTATCTCTCTCGTGGTCGAAGGCGAGATCAGCACATTCGAAGAAGTTGGCTATGCCGTTCATCACGTCATGAAGGTTGACGAGATCGATCCCAGCAAACGGCAATGGGATCAGATAGTTTGTTTTCTTGTCGCGCGCATAACGAAACGCGACGGAACTCGGGTCAACTTGCGCAAGTTCATCAATGCAAGCTGATACCGCTAATGCGGCATCGTCTGATGGATCGTTATGATATTCAATCGCTATCCGCAAAAACAACCCCCAAAGCTCTGGCAGCTTGTGATCTCTCTTGGATAGCGTAACGCCGATCCATTGGCCGTGTTTCTCAATGATTTCCTTGAGCGTTATCTCTATGTAGTGCCTGTAGCAGTAAAGAATCGGGTAGACTAGATTGTCATGGTCTCGTGGCTCTCCGAGAGAGTTTTGGACCAGCACGTCGCCTGCAAGCTTGTAGCCTTGGCCGAGCCGGTAGATACGTTCGCCTACATCTCTGGCTACCGTCGCGTCGCGACCGGGGGAGAAAATACGATCCCCCAGGGTTGGCCAACGCTCATTGATTCGGTCAAACGGGCTATAATCACGCTTCACGGACATGGAGTTTCCTTTAGGTCACTGACATACTCGCGAGTCCAGAGTTCCGGAGGAATTTCGGCTCAGGAGGCTAGGCGGAAGGCCTCCATTTTATTGGTGTCCTGTCGTTCGATGACGAATTTCGCGAAGGTGTTGCTCGGGGTGGCATTCAAGAGAAATTCCGGCAGGCTCTGGCGCAGGGCATTGGCCACGACCAGCTCCGAGGGCGGGATGCCGGGCCGAATGGTGCGCAGCCAGGAGCCGAAGGAATTCCAGACGAGCTGAGGGAAGGCGACGGCCAGATACTGAAGTAATCCCTGGCAGACGACACCCGCCTGGATGAAGACGTGGTAGGCGTGGAGCTTGCGTTTGACGGCGTTGCGGTATTCCAGCGACTCACGATGGAGATGTTGATTGCCACTGCGGCGGCGCAGCGGCTTCATGTCGGACATCCAGAAGTGGTAGGTAAACGAACCGATCAGCCGCACCGCCTGCTTGAACGTGTGCTCGATCTTGAAACGCAGACCGTAGAGGCGAATGATCTCGATAGCCTCCAAAGAGGTGTCGGTGCACATCAGGAGGCACGAGCCTCTTACTGGATGAAGCACCGCCACGAAGCGCACGAGTTGACCGGCCGGGCGCCATAGCAGGTCGCGGACCCGATACTGGATGATCACCTGGTGCTCGCCGTAGACGGGACTTTCGGCCTGTTGGAAGCCCTTTGGGTCTTCCAGCAGGGATTTGAGCTTGACCTTCCGGCCGTAGACCCTGGGCCGACCTCTCTTCCGCGGGCCGTGCTGCTGGTGAGCCGTGTAGGCGACGGCGTTGGACTTCACCCGCGTGACCAGGTGGTTGTTTTCCTCGAGCAGGCCGGTGACGATCTTGCGCGCGGCATAGTAGGCGTCGGCGACGAAGTAGAAGGGTTCTGCGATGGCGACGATCCCGAGGAGCGCAAGCATCTTGTCGAGCAGGGTGCGGCGATCGCGATTGGACCACACCAACCCTTCGTGGATTCGCATGGCGAGCGGCACGGCGAAGACGCTGGCGGCGGCCTGAACGAGGACGCTCACAGCCTGGAGGGAATGTCCCATGATGAATTCGGGCTTGGTGTTCGACTCGGACTGCTGATGCAGGAGTTTGACCGCCGGCATCTTGCGCCCGCGCTTTGTGATCTTGATGCCGTCGCCGACCACGACACACCGTCCGTTGATGCGCAGCGGCTGCGGGAATAGCCGCAGCACCACCTGGGTCCACAGCGCCGCGAGCCGATCGAGCTTCACGGCGGGGCTGTGAAAGTGATCGACGAGCTTGTTGTAGAAGCGGGCTTCGAGCTTCAGCGCCCGCACGAGGCTGGTTACGCCCAGCAGTTCCGTCCGCACTGTGAAGCCTGCCACGGCCGTGGCGAACCACAGGAAGGTGCGCAGACGCGAGAACGCCGGACGCAGCAGCCAAATCGCATTCCACCAGGGCATCCACAGCGGCATCGGGCCCTCTCGATTTTGTTGCCAGCATAGTATAGCACTGGTATGCTAAACCTATGACAAACAAACGCCTGGCAGTGATCAGAAAGCGCATTGGAAGCATCAAGGCGCAGCTGGCCGGCATTGAAGACATGCGGCCCGGATCGCTCACCCGCCAGTACAAGGATCCAGAGAACCGGAGGGGACCCTACTACCAGCTCAGCTACACGCGGCAGATGAGGAGCCGGACCGAATATGTTCCGCGCGACTATCTGCCCGAGGTGCGGCGTGAGATCCGCAACTATAAGCGCTTCAAGGCGCTCACCGCCCAGTGGATCGCCTTGAGCATCGAGCAGAGCCGCTTGATGATGAAGCGAGCCTTGCGACGGCAATGACCCGCGGTGCTATCCTCATCCGATGGGCAAGCGACGCGCAAAACACCCCTTCGAGAACAACCCGTTCACTGACGCCTTCCTCGAATGGATGGGCTCGTCCGAGGGGGAACGCTCGGTCTACGCGCTCGATCTGGTCTTCGCCGCACTGGATAATGCCGACGTTGACCCCAAACGGCGCAAGATCGTCTGGGACGACGGGAAACGGCTGTCGATCGAGCAGTCGGCAGAACGCATCCATGCCGAGCATCCGGACGTGCCGCGCGACTTGATCGAAACTCACGTGCTCGGGTGGCTCGAGGGCTTTGCGCCGGAATCCTACTCCGAACGCCAGCTCGAGGAGCTCGACCGGCTCACTGAGCAGTGGCTTGACGACTACGAGCGAAAGTCACAGGCCGCCAGGAAGTAACCCAGAACTCGGCACTCTCGAGTGACATAAACAGATCCCGCACTGGCACGAAGGTCCTTTCCAGTTTCAGCGGCGCGACGCTTCTTCCTCTGAAGAACTTCGACAAAGTCGAGGCCGCCAGTCAGTATGTGTGCGAGATCAAGACCGTCCATGCAGACGATGCTGGTCCGCCGGCCACTCGCGAACGCCAGTAAGCCGTCCTCACTGAACCCGCTGTAGCTGACAAACAGGCCTCGAGACCATTGCGCCTTACCTTCTGCTTTCGCGTAAAACGTCAACAGTTCGGTTTGGCCAACCTTGGCGTCCTGCCACTTTGCTTCTAGCAGGAATGTCTTGGGCGGAAGCTCGAAACCTGCGAGCACGCTAGTCCGCACGGGCCACCCCTACCCGAACACCCCAGGCCAGTGCATCCGCACCGCCCAGACCACCCCCGCCGCCAGCCCTCCGGCGATCAGATCATCCGCCATCACCCCCGCCGCCCCACCCTGCCGGTCCGCCCACCCGACCGGCCCCGGCTTCGCCACGTCCAACAGGCGGAACACCAGGAACGCCGCCGCCAGTCCCACCACGCTCGGCCGAGCCAGCCCCAGCAGCGCGATCCACTGCCCGGCAACCTCATCGATCGTGACCCAGCCGGGATCGCCCTCCACCCCCGCCGCCCGGATCGCCCAGAGCCCGCCCAGGCTTGCGGCCAGTGCCGCGCACGGCAGCGCCCACCCCGGCCCGGCCAGAAGCCCCGCCCCTAGCACCGTCGCCACCGCCGACCCGACGCTGCCCGGCGCCACCGGCGCGAACCCGGCACCCAGCCCGCTCGCCACCAGCCGGGCGAACCTCACCCCACCCGCTCCAGGAACGCCTGCACGGCCCCCACAGCCACCGGTTCGGACAGCGTCGGCGCGTGACCCACGCCCTCGACGGAGACCACCGCCATGTCTGGCCGCGCCGCCTGCATCCGCGCCACCGTCTCGGGCAGCAGAATGTCGCTGACCGCGCCCCGCACCATCAGCAACGGCACATGCGAAAGCGCTCCGAACAGCGTCCACAGATCGGGCCGCAGCGCGTCCATAAGCCGCGCGATCCGCGTGTCCCAGACAGGGCGGAACAGCCCGCCTCCGTCCGGCGCGTATGTCAGCCGCGCCATCGTCCGCCACTCCTCGTCGGTCGAAAGCGACAGCGGCGGCAGCACGGACCGCAGATACGCTACGCACGCATTAAGGTCGGGCAGCGCCGGGTCATGGCCGACGAACCGTCGCACGAAGGCCGCGCCGCCGGCGCCGATATCCGGCCCGATGTCGTTCAACACCACGGCCCGAATCAGCACCGGCCGCACCGCCGCCAGTCCCATCGACAGCAGCCCGCCGAAGCTCGTGCCGATCACCCCCACCCGGTGCAGGTGCAGCGCCGCGCACACATCCATGATATCGCGCAGGCAGGCCTCGGGGCCGTAGCGCGCCGGGTCGGCGGAACGACCGGAGCGCCCCCGCCCGGGATAGTCCAGCGAGACGATTCGCCGCCCCTCGCCGAGCCTCTGCGCCACACCGGCAAAGTCGCCCGCAGTCCGCACAATGCCCGGCAGGCACAGCAGCGGCAACCGGCTCTCCCCGCCACGCCATTCCAGCGCGTGCAGCTTCAATCCGTCCCAGGCGGAGATGAAATGAGCTACCGGCTCCATTGCGCCAGAAGGGTGGCGTCGCTTTCGTGCCGGCGGGCCCGGTAGATCACCACATTCTCCAGCACCCGCTGCACGTAATTGCGCGTCTCGTTGAAGGGAATCAGCTCGATCCAATCGATCATGTTGATCTGGCCGGCGCGCGGATCGCCATAATCCGCAAACCATTGCGCCACTCGCCCCGGTCCGGCGTTATAGGCCGCAACAGCCAGCGGCAAACAGCCGCCGAACTGCGCCAGCAGGCCCTGCATATACGCCCCGCCGAGCTGCATGTTCTGCGCCGGATCGGCCAGCAGCGATACCTGGGTGACCCCGTGATCACCAAGCTGCCGGGCAATACTCGCCGCGGTCGCCGGCATGAGCTGCATCAGGCCCAGCGCCCCGGCCGGACTGACCACTGCGTGGTCGAAACTGCTCTCCTGTCGGATCACGGCCAGCGTCACCGCCGGATCGACGCCGGCGCCAGGCGGCGGATCGACCGCCATGGGCCAGCCGTCCTGCGGCAGCATCCTGCCGTCAACCCCCATGCGGCGGGCGATGGCCACCGCCGTGTCGGGCATGTCCATCGCCAGCGCCAGCCGCGCCGCCAGGGCCTGCTCGACTTCGTCGGGGGCGACCTCGGCCATACGCAACAGAAAGGTGCGGGCGCGCCCTGGCTCGCCCCAGGCCAGCAGGATGGCGGCCGCCCGCACCAGCTCATGCGCGACGAAGGTCCAGGCTTGGTCGCACGTGAAGTCAGGGTCGTGGGCCACGGCCAGTCGCGTCGCCGGATCCTCGCCCAGCCCGCGGACGGCGAGCTGGCCATAGAACGTGGTGGGATAAGCAGCGGCCTTCTCGTATTCCGGGCGCGGATCGACAGCAGAGGCGGCTGCCGCGCGTGCCAACCAATAATGCGCCCGCCCCTGGGTGATCGCCGCCTTTGAGGCGTCGGCCAGACGCTGGAACTGCACCGTCGCCGCCGCCGGATCATGCAACCGCTCCAGCGCGATGAACCCGGCGAGGAACGCGGTATCGACAACGTCCCCCGGCGCGCTGACCAGCCGGTCGTCGGCCATCTGCTCGGCGCCGCGATCGTCGTGGTCGCGCAAAAGCTGGCGGGCGAGCAGGCTGCGCTCAGCCCAGAACGCCGAGCGATGCCCGTCGATCAGCCGTTTCGGCCGCGAAGCCGCGTGCACGCCACAGCGCCAGCGCATCGCCGTCGCGCTGGTCGTGGCGCGACCAGCGGGCTTCGTCCAACACAAGGCCGGGCTCGGTCTGCTCGGCCGCTGGCAGGGCGTGGAGCAGTGCGCCGGCATTCGGGGCCTCGTGGATCAGAGCCAGGCGCGCCTTGGCGGCCGGGCGCAGCGGCACGGACGAGGCGCGAAATCTGCCGCGCTGCCGCGGCAGGGTCCGACCAGGCGAAGTGCCGGAACCGGTCCCATTCATCGGCCGGTGTCAGCACGGCGGACCAGCGTCGCAGGAACTTGGGAACGCCGGCCGGGTCCGAGTAGCCGTCCACCCATGCTTTGCTCGCGTCGGCGATCGCGGCCTCGAGGTTGCCGACGTCGCCCAGGGCGTCCGCGCACCGGACCAGTGTGCCCGTCAACGTAATCGGACCCTGGAGGCATGGCCCGACCACCAGGGCGATGTCCGGTTGCGCGCCGATTGCCTCCTCCCGGCGCCGCTCCAGCAGCGCCTGATTGGGCCAGTCCGGGTTCTGCGCCATGAAGCTGGCGATCTCCTCGGCACTCGCCGCGCCGGGGGTCAGCACGCGGAAATAGGTGGCCAGCTTTTGCGCCACCGGATCGGCGAGGCCCTCTGCCAGCTTCGCGGCCTCGACCCAGCGTGCGGCGGCTGCGGCCGGCATCGGTTTCTCAGCCGCGCCAGCCGGCCCGGCAAAGCCGAGGGCGAGCAGTGCGGGCAACAGACGACTCGGCCGGACCATGCGGGCTATCTAGACCGGCCAGACCTTGCGATGCATCCCCTGGGCGCTTAGCCTTCTGTAATTGCGAGTCCGCCGGGATCGCCGGCGCAGCAAAAGAGCTCGAGGGAGCGCGTCATGTTCAAGGGTTCGCTCGTGCGCTCTGATCACGCCGATGCACGAGGATGGCTCGATCGACGAGAAGGCCTTTGCCGCCTTCGTCGATTGGCAGATCAACGAAGGCACGAGCGCGGTCGTCCCGGTCGGCACCACCGGCGAATCGCCCACCCTGAGCCATGACGAGCACAAGCGAGTGGTGGAGATCGCGGTCAAGGTGGCGAACGGGCGCGTGCCGGTGATCGCCGGCACCGGATCGAACAGCACGGAGGAGGCGGTCGCCCTGACCCGCCACGCGCGCAAGGTCGGCGCCGACGCGGCGCTGATCGTGACGCCCTATTACAACAAGCCGACGCAGGAGGGGATGTACCTGCATTTCAAGACCATCGCCGACGCCGTCGATCTGCCGATCATCATCTACAACATCCCGCCGCGCAGCGTGGTCGACATGAGCGTGGAGACGATGGCGCGGCTGGCGGCGCACAAGAACATCATCGGCGTGAAGGACGCGACCGCCAACCTGGCGCGGCCGCTGCACACGCGGCGCGCCTGCGGCGCCGGGTTCTGCCAGTTGTCGGGCGAGGACCACACCGCGGTGGCGTTCCTCGCCGCCGGCGGCGACGGCTGCATCAGCGTCACCGCCAATGTCGCGCCGCGGCTTTGCAGCGAGATGCACGCGGCCTGGCAGGAGGGGCGGGTGGACGAGGCGATCTCGATTCAGGACCGGCTGCTGCCGCTGCACGACGCGCTGTTCTCGGAGACCAGCCCGGGGCCGGTGAAATTCGCCGCCAGCCTGCTGGGCAAGACGTCGGAGCGGTGCCGGCTGCCGCTGGCACCGCTGGCCGAGGCGACCCGCCAGCGGGTGCGGGCGGCGATGACCGAGGTCGGGCTGCTGAACTGAAAGGTTCCGCCGCGCCAGGGTCTTGGTTCGGCCCGCATCCGCAGCATGGCAGAAACGAGAGCCAGGAAGGGCCTGATCGCGCACGGCATTGCGGCGCAGAACCGCAAGGCGCGGTTCGACTACACGATCAAGGACACGGTCGAGGCGGGGCTCGTGCTGCGCGGGCCGGAGGTGAAGTCGCTGCGCCACGGCCGCGCCACCCTCTCCGAGGCCTGGGCCGGCGAGCGCGACGGCGAGATGTGGCTGTTCAATGCGTATATCCCGGAATACCAGGGCGGCGTGCTGTCGCGCTTCGAGCCGCGCGCGCCGCGCAAGTTGCTGCTGCAACGAAAGCAGATCCGCTCGCTGAGCGGCGCGGTCTCGCGCGAGGGCGTCACGCTGGTGCCGTTGCAGATCCATTTCAACGATCGCGGCCGCGCCAAGGTGCTGCTGGGCATCGCCGAGGGGCGCAAGAAGGCCGACAAGCGCGCCGCCGTCGCGGCCCGCGACTGGCAGCGCGACAAGGCACGGCTGATGCGGGCGCGGGGGTGACTCGGCGCGGCCACCCCGGCCCGGGATCCGACCGGACCTGGATGAAACAGCCGTTGCTATGCAAGAAAAAAATTTGGCCCCGTCGCGATTTCAGTACGTACAGGTAGCATCCTCCACCACCAGCACGTGCAGCCGCCGAGGCCCGTGCGCCCCCAACTCCAGCGTCTGCTCGATATCCGCCGAGCGTGACGGGCCGGTCACCAGCATGACGTTGCGTGGCATTACGCCGATCTCGGCACGCAGCAGATCCCACGCCTCCTCGTACGCGCCGACGATGCGACGCGCGCGCAGCAACACGATCTCGGTATCGGCCAGCAGGTTGAGCGTGGTCGGCCGTTCCGGAGAAGAAGGCAGCATCAGCGTCCCGGTCTCGGCAATGGCGGCGAAGGCGTGCTGGAAGCTGACAGTATCGCTCGGCCCGGCTCGGCCTTCGCGAATGCGCAGCAACGGGCGCGCCGACCACTCGATCGCCCGCAGCTCCGGATGCGGCGCCATGACCAGCTCGCTCGGCAGGTTCTGCGCCGCGAGATAATCCGCCACCGAACCGGGCACCGCGTCCATGTCGGGCACTCGGGCGACAGTGCCGAACTCCTTCTCCACGTTGGCGATGAAGAGCGCGATCTGCTCGGCATGCGGCAGCCGCGAGCGAGCGGGGATCAGGTGGCGCGGATGCGCGGCGAGCCGTCCGCGTAGCGCCGAGGCGATATCCTCCGGCAGCGGCCCGCGGCGCAGGCCGCGACGGATGGAAGCAAGAACCGCGTCTCGGCTCATCCTGTGCGCCCCGGCATGCGCTCCCGCCGCTGAGCGCGCACATAGCGGGCGAAGAACGTGTCGCCCTCGGGCGCCGGCAGATCGCGCCCTGCTGTCCAGCCGCCTGCCATCGGCAGACGAGCGAAGCGCCCGCGCTTGCGGCCGAGCCATCCCAAGCTGCCAGCCGCCACGCGCGTCACAGCGCGATACAGCGCCGGTCGGCGCGCGAACCACGCCCACAGCGCCAGGTTCCGACGCTGCGCCGGCGGTGTCAGGTGGCGCTCGAACTCGCGCTCGCGCCAGTGGCGCATCAGGCTGGGCAGCGGGATCTTCACCGGGCAGACGCTCTCGCATTTGCCGCAGAACGTGGAGGCGTTCGGCAACAGCCCCGCCTGATCGACGCCGATCAGCGCCGGGGTCAGCACGCTGCCCATCGGGCCGGGATACACCCAGCCATAAGCGTGCCCGCCGACCGCGCCATAGACCGGGCAGTGGTTCATGCAGGCGGCGCAGCGGATACAGCGCAGCATGTCCTGAAACTCGGTGCCCAGCATCGCCGAGCGGCCGTTATCCACCAGCACGACGTGATAGTCATCCGGCCCGTCCAGATCGCCCGGCCGCCGAGCGCCGGTGCTGAACGTGGTGTACACGGAAAAATCCTGCCCCGTCGCCGAACGTGCCAGCACGCGCAACAGGCTGGTGCAGTCCTCGATCGTCGGCACGATCTTTTCGATGCTGGCCAGCACGATGTGCACGCGCGGCAGGGTCTGCGTCAGGTCGCCGTTGCCCTCGTTGGTAACGATCACGCTGCTGCCGGTCTCCGCGATCAGGAAATTGGCGCCGGTGATGCCGACATCGGCGGCGAGGAATTTCTGCCGCAGCCGGGTGCGAGCCTCGGTCAGGATATCGCGCCGTTCGTGGAATACGCGATCGGCCGGCAGGTCGGTGTGCGAGGCGCGGAACTGCGCCTCCCAATCCTCGCGATTGAGATGGAAGGCGGGGGCGAGGATGTGGCTCGGCAATTCGTGGCGGAGCTGCAGGATGTACTCGCCGAGATCGGTCTCGACCGGCTGGATGCCGTGCTGTTCCAGGTGCTCGTTGAGGGCAAGCTCCTCGCTGATCATCGACTTGCCCTTGGTTACGATGCGGGCACCGGCGGCGCGGCAGATCTCCAGCACCGCGGCGCGAGCTTCGTCGGCGGCGGCGCACCAATGCACGGTGCCGCCGGCGGATTTCACTCGGGCCTCGTATTCTTCAAGGTAGAAATCGAGATAAGCGAGCGTGTGGTTCTTGATGTCGCGCGCGATGTCGCGGAGTTGCTCGAATTCCGGCAAGGCGGCGACGGCGGCGGCGCGGCGGGCGATGAAACGAGGTGCCGCTGCGGGCCAGTGCTTTCTGCAGCCCAGGGTCCGCCAGGGCGCGGCGGGCGTTCTGCTTGAAGGCGGGACTGGTGGCGAGGTGCATTCGGGTCTCCAGGGGGCGCAGTGTAGCCCTAGGGAACCGCAGTGCCAGGGTATTATCGGCAGACGGCTGGAGATCGAGGTGAAGGAAGCCGCCTGAACTCGGCGCACTGAAAGCCCTTATGCGCATGCCCACGTTCGCGAATTCGAAGAAGACGCAGCGGCCCTGGCAAGCACCGATTGAACGGCGCGACCTCAGGTCCCGTCACCACCAGTGGCGCACAGCCCTGCATTCCCTTCTATAACCCGCGCATGTACAATGTCTCGTTCAAGCAGTGATCCGAGGAGGTCGCGCATGACCGAGATGCTTGCTGGACGCGCCGCCTGGACCGGGGCCGAGCTGGAGCGATCCGGCGACTGGATCCGCACGCTCGATGACCGACAACGCCAGGAGATCGACGCGGCGTTGCACGAAGCGAAGCAACGCACCGCAGAGCTGTTCGATTTCGGCAAGGCAGATTTCCCGCTCGACAGCACGGCCGCATTGCTTGCCGATATCAGCGACGAACTCGAGAACGGCCGTGGCGCCGTGCGCCTGCGTGGCCTCGATGTGGCGCGCTATTCCGAGGACGACCTGCGCCGCATCTTCTGGGGTCTCGGCTGCTATCTCGGCACCGCGCTGTACCAGAACGCGCGCGGCGAAATCATGGGCGAGGTACGCGACGAAAGCCGGTTTGCGGAGAAAAGCTATGCGCCGGTAGAAGCGGGGAAGGTCGTCTCCTCGCGTGCCCGCGCCCGCTCGACCGGGCCGCTGCGCTGGCACACCGATCGCTGCGACGTCATCGCGCTGCTCTGCGTGCGCAATGCCCGCGCCGGCGGGATCAGCAAGCTCGCCAGCATCGTCACCATTTACAACGAGATCCTGCGTCGGCGCCCCGACCTGCACGCTGCTCTCTGCCAGGACTACTGGCGCACCCGGCCCGCCGACGAGGACGGGCAGCACCCAGAGCGCGCCTTCGCGTTGCCGGTGTTCGGCGTGCTCGACGGCAAACTCACCTGCCAGTATTCGCGCACGTATGTCGAGCAGGCGCAGGAGTTCGCCGAAATCCCCCGCCTGACCGCGACGCAGAACGAAGCGCTCGACCTGCTAGCAGAGATAGCCGACGAAACCTGCCTGTTCTCGGCATTCGAGCCGGGCGACATCCAGCTTCTGAACAACCACGTGGTGTTCCACGGCCGCACCGCTTACGACGACGATGCGGCATCAGGCCAGGACCGGTTGCTGCTGCGGCTATGGCTCGCCATGCCGAACAGCAGGCGCCTGCCGGCGGGGTTCGAGGTGCTATGGGGCAGCACCGCACCGGGTGCGATCCGCGGCGGCGTCGTGCAACCAGCGACCGCCAGCCGCGTGCCGATGCGGGCGCCTGCCGTGCTGGTGTGAACTTGCAAAATCCGCCCCGAACGCCTTTTCTGAGACGAGAGGAAATCGACCGGTTACCCCAGCGGAGAGCCAGTTGGCCGAATACGAGCCGTGGGCCGCGAGCCGCGCGGCCGAGATCATCGCCACGTATGCCGGGCAGGAGGGAGCGACGCTGCCCATATTGCACGCCATGCAACAGGTGTTCGGCTACGTGCCCGCCGCTGCCGTTCCACAGATCGCGGAGGCGCTGAACCTGACGCGCGCCGAGGTCCACGGCATCGCCAGCTTCTACCACGACTTCCGTCGCGCGCCGCCCGGGCGGCACGTGCTCCGGCTGTGTCGCGCGGAGGCATGTCAGTCGTTGGGCGCCGACCGGCTGGCCGCGGAGGTGCAAGCCCAACTCGACGTGGACTGGCATGACACCACCACGGACGGGGCGGTGACACTCGAACCCGTGTTCTGCCTGGGCCTCTGCGCCGTGGGACCGTCCGGGATGCTGGACGGCCGCCCCTTGGGCCGCCTTGACCCGGCAGGGGTGCAGGCGGCGCTGGACGCAGTGCGATGACACAGGTCTTCGTGTCCCGGGACGCGGCATCCCTGGCGCTGGGCGCCAATGCGGTGGCGGCCGCGCTGCCCACCACCCCATCGGTCGAGCTGATCCGTACCGGCTCGCGTGGCTTGTTCTGGCTGGAGCCGATGATCGAGGTGCAGACGGCAGCTGGACGGGTCGCCTATGGCCCGGTCGGCGCGGACGATGTGCCAAGTCTGCTCGATGCCGGGATGCTGGCGGGCGGCGTGCACAGGCGGCGTCTCGGCCGGCCGGAGGAACTGCCGTTCCTCGCCGCGCAGACGCGGCTGACCTTCGTCCGCTGCGGCGTAGTCGATCCGCTCTCACTCGATGATTATCGCCGCCACGGCGGCCTCAAGGGCCTGGCGCGGGCGATCGAGATTGGACGGCAGGCCATCATCGCGGTAGTGACCGAATCCGGGCTGCGCGGCCGCGGTGGGGCGGGGTTTCCGACCGGGATCAAATGGCGCACCGCAACCGAGGCGGCGGGGTCGCGCAAGTTCATCGTCTGCAATGCGGACGAGGGCGATTCGGGCACCTTCGCCGACCGCATGCTGATGGAAGGCGATCCTTATTGCCTGATCGAAGGCATGGTCATTGCCGGCCTTGCAGTGGGGGCAACGAAGGGCTGGGTCTATACCCGCTCGGAATACCCCCATGCAGCGGCGACATTCGAACAGGCCCTCGCTACGGCCCGCGAGGCCGAGCTGCTCGGCCCCGATGTCCTCGGCTCCGGCTTCGCCTTCGACATCGAGCAGCGGATCGGCGCCGGCGCTTACATCTGCGGCGAGGAGACCTCATTGCTGGACAGCCTGGAAGGCCGGCGCGGGCAAGTGCGGGCCAAGCCGCCGCTGCCGGCGCATAAGGGGCTCTTCGGTTGTCCGACGGTGATCAATAACGTCATCACGCTGGCCAGCGTGCCGGTGATCCTGGCCGAAGGGGCGGCGCATTACCGCGACATCGGCATGGGGCGCTCGCGCGGCACGATGCCGATCCAGATTGCCGGAAACGTCCGCCATGGCGGGCTGTTCGAGGCGGGGTTCGGCCTCACCCTGGGCGAGATCGTCGAAGACATCGGCGGCGGCACGCTGACCGGCCGCCCGGTACGCGCGGTGCAGGTGGGCGGACCGCTCGGCGCCTATTTCCCCCCGGCGCTGTTTGATACGCCGTTCGACTACGAAGCCTTCGCTGCGCGCGACGGCCTGATCGGCCATGGCGGCGTAGTGGTGTTCGACGATACCGTCGATCTGGCACGGCAGGCACGCTTCGCTATGGAATTCTGCGCAGAGGAATCCTGCGGCAAGTGTACGCCCTGCCGCATCGGTTCGGTACGCGGCATGGAGGTGATCGACCGCATCCTCGCCGGCGATGACGTGGATGCGAATCTCGCTCTGCTGCGCGACCTCTGCGAGACGATGAAGTTCGGTTCGCTCTGCGCGCTCGGCGGGTTCATTCCCTATCCGGTGATGAGTGCGCTTGCGCATTTCCCTGAAGATTTCCGCCGGGCCCCGGCCCTCGCGGCGGACTGAGGAGGCGGCCATGCCCCTGATCCAGGAAGTAGACTACGGCACTCCGGCAAGTTCCGCCGAAACGATGGTCACGCTCACCATCGACGGGCACGAGGTCACCGTCCCCGAAGGCACCTCGATCATGCGTGCGGCGATGGCGGCCGACATCAAGGTGCCGAAGCTGTGCGCCACCGACATGCTAAGCGCGTTCGGCTCCTGCCGGCTTTGCCTGGTGGAGATCGAAGGTCGCGCCGGCACCCCAGCCTCCTGCACCACCCCGGTGGCGGCGGGAATGAAAGTCTCCACAACAACTGACCGCGTCCGTCGCATTCGCCGCGGCGTAATGGAGCTCTATCTGTCGGACCATCCGCGCGACGGCTTCACCTCCCCGGTTGCCGGCAACAGCGAGTTTGCGGAAGCCGCCGGCCTCGTCGGAGTGCGCGAGGTGCGGTACGGCACCGGTGGGGTCAACCATCTCAATGCCAAGATCGACGACTTCAATCCCTATTTCCAATTCGATCCGGCGCGCTGCATCGTCTGCTCGCGCTGCGTGCGCGCCTGCGAGGAAGTGCAGGGGACGTTCGCCCTGACTGTCGAGGGACGCGGCTTCGCTTCGAAAATCGCCGCCGGCCAGGATGAGCCGTTCCTTACATCTGAATGCGTGTCTTGCGGCGCCTGCGTGCAGGCCTGCCCGACCGGCTCGTTGATCGAGAAATCGGTGGTCGAGCTGGGTCAGCCGGACCACTCGGTCATCACCACCTGTGCGTATTGCGGGGTAGGCTGCAATTTCAAAGCGGAGCTGCAGGGCGACGTTGTCGTGCGTATGGTTCCCTGGAAGGACGGCAAGGCGAATCATGGGCATTCCTGCGTGAAGGGGCGGTTCGCCTGGGGCTATGCAACGCACCCGGACCGCATCCTGAAGCCGATGATGCGCGAACGGATCACCGATCCGTGGCGCGAAGCAAGTTGGGACGAGGCGATCGCGCGGGTCGCCGCCGAGTTCCGCCGCATCCAGGCAGCGCATGGACGCGGCACGGTCGGCGCGATTACTTCCTCGCGTTGCACCGACGAGGAGACCTATCTCGTGCAGAAGCTGGTGCGCGCCGGCTTCGGCAACAACAACGTCGATACCTGCGCGCGTGTGTGTCATTCGCCGACCGGCTACGGGCTGAAGACCACGCTCGGCACCTCCGCCGGCACCAACGATTTCGATTCGGTCGATCAGGCCGATGTGGTGCTGGTGATGGGCGCCAACCCGACCGACGGGCACCCGGTGTTCGCCTCGCACTTGAAGCGGCGGCTACGCGAAGGGGCGAAGCTGATCGTGATCGACCCGCGGCGCATCGATCTCGTGCGCATGCCGCATGTCGAGGCGGCGTATCACCTGCCGATCCGTCCCGGCACCAATGTCGCGGTGCTGGACTTGCTGGCGCATGTGATCGTCACCGAGGGTCTGGTGAACGAGGCCTATGTGCGTGAGCGCTGCGAGGCGGATGCGTTTGCCGATTGGGTCGCGTTCGTTGCCGAGCCGCGCAACAGCCCGGAAGAAGTGGAGAAGCTCAGCGGTGTTCCGGCGGCGCTGATCCGTGATGCCGCGCGGCTCTATGCGACTGGGGGGCGCGCGGCGATCTATTACGGCCTCGGCGTGACTGAGCACAGCCAGGGCAGCACCGCGGTCATGGCGCTCGCCAATCTGGCGATGGCGACCGGCAATATCGGCTTCCCAGGGACCGGGGTAAACCCGCTGCGTGGGCAGAACAACGTGCAGGGCTCATGTGACATGGGCAGCTTCCCGCACGAGCTGCCCGGCTACCGGCACATCTCCGAACCGGCGGTGCGGGCGATCTACGAGCGGGTTTGGGGCGTTACGCTGGACCCGGAGCCCGGCTTACGCATCCCCAACATGCTCGACGCGGCGCAGGACGGCTCGTTCCGCGCGGTCTATATCCAAGGCGAGGACATTGCGCAGTCCGACCCGGACACGCGGCATGTGACCGCCGGGCTCGAGGCGATGGAATTCGTCGTCGTCCAGGACCTGTTCCTGAACGAGACCGCGAACTATGCGCATGTGTTCCTGCCGGGCTCTACATTCCTGGAGAAGGACGGCACGTTCATCAACGCCGAGCGCCGGATCAATCTCGTGCGCAAGGCGATAGCCCCGAAGAACGGTTTCGCCGACTGGGAGATCACGCAGAAGATCGCCAATGCCCTGGGTCTTAATTGGCACTATCGTCATCCGTCTGAAATTATGGATGAGATCGCCGCGACCACGCCGAGCTTCGCCGGGGTTTCGTACGCGAAGCTCAACGAGCTGGGCTCGGTGCAGTGGCCGTGCAACGAGCAGGCGCCGGCCGGCACGCCGGTGATGCATGTCGGTCATTTCGTGCGCGGCAAGGGGCATTTCGTGGTTACCGAGTACATCCCGACCGACGAACGCACCGGGCCGCGGTTTCCACTGCTGCTCACGACCGGGCGGATTCTTTCGCAGTACAATGTCGGGGCGCAGACGCGGCGCACCCCCAATTCAGTCTGGCACGAAGAGGACGTGCTGGAGATCCATCCGCATGACGCCGAGCAGCGCGGCATCCGCGATGGCGACTGGGTGCGGCTGGCGAGCCGGTCGGGGGAGACCAGCCTGCGTGCACGCATTACCGATCGGGTTGCGCCCGGTGTCGTGTACACCACCTTCCACCACCCTGACACGCAGGCCAACGTCGTCACGACCGACTATTCGGACTGGGCGACGAACTGCCCTGAATACAAGGTGACGGCGGTACAGGTCTCGCCGACCAACGGGCTGAGCGACTGGCAGCGCGAGTACCGGGAGTTCGCCGCGCACAGTCGCCGCATCGAGCTTGTGCCGGCGAAATGAGCCAAGCAGCGGGGACCCCTCCCCCAACCCCCTCCCGCAAGGGGAGGAGGCTTTCGGTTGCACACGCCTTGCGACGGTTCCGCTGGCGGGACGGTGGCGCGGAGCTCGGGATCCGCACGATCCCGGAAGAGACGCCGGTGGCGCTGACCTACAACCGGGCGACGCTCGCAGTGATGCTGGCAACGCCCGCGGATCTCGAAGATTTCGCGCTTGGGTTCAGTATCACCGAGGGGATAGTCGAGCGCGTTGAGCAGCTCGAGGAGCTTGAGGTCGTGCCGACCGGGGAAGGTATCGAGCTGCGCATGTGGCTGGCGGCCGAGCGCGTGCCGGTGGCCGAGGCGCGCCGGCGCCGGCTTGCCGGGCCCAGCGGGTGCGGCCTGTGTGGAATTGAGAGCCTTGCCGATGCGGTCCGCCCGCCGTCGTCGGTGACCGCGGGCCCCCGGTTCGCGGCGAGCGACGTTGCGGCGGCGATGGCGGCGTTGCCAGCCGCGCAACGCCTGAACCAGGCAACCCACGCCGTGCATGCCGCCGGCTTCTGGACGATGGCGCGCGGCTTGGTTGCAGTGCGCGAAGATGTCGGTCGCCACAATGCGCTGGACAAGCTGGCTGGGGCGTTGGCACGGCGAGGCTTGGCTGCGTCGGGCGGGCTGGTGCTGCTCAGCAGCCGGCTCTCGGTCGAGTTGGTGCAGAAGGCTGCGGCGATCGGAGCGCCGGTACTCGCCGCCGTCTCGGTGCCTACCGCGCTGGCAGTGCGAGTTGCTGAGGCGGCCGGGATCACGCTGATCGGTGTGGTGCGCCAGGACGGGTTCGAGGTCTTCACCCACGCCGAGCGCATCGATCTGGAGCGGGCGCAGCATGTCGCCTGACAAGCTCGCGTACATGGCCAATCAGATCGGCCGCTTCTTCGCCCACCAGCCGCATGAGCAGGCGGTTGCCTCCACCGCCGAACACCTTCGCAAGTTCTGGGACCCGCGGATGCGGGCGGCCGTCCTGAGTCAGCCAGCCGCGGCGGGCGACAAGCTCGACCCCCTGGTGCGGGAGGCGGTTGAACGCTTGCGGGCCGGCTGATATTATCGTTGCGGCAGCGCGACTTTATTACTGACACATATCAAGAAACCATCGGGAGGAGCATTCAAATGAGTTCCACGACCGCGCGCGGTGGCACCAGGCTTTGCGGCCAAGGCCGACGCCTATCCCGATACGATGTACATCATGACCGGGCTGCTGCTGGTCGGGCTGATCTACAACGTGCTGATGCGACCGGTGCATGAGCGGCATCTGCTCAGCCCGGAGGTCGCCGGCGTCTGACGGAGGGAATGTAGATGGCGGTGAAACTGATCCTGGCCTGGGCGCTGGTGGGCATCCCGCTGCTCTGGGGCGTGGCTCACACGCTGAGCGACGCGACCAAGCTGTTCAGGTGAACCCCACCTCTCCCGCTCCCGCGGGAGAGAGCCTGCCCCAGGGCTCCGACCCGGGCGTTGCCACACCCAGCGCGGCGGATGGGGGTTTCGCCCCCGGCACCCTCACCCGGTTCGCGAACCGACCTCTCCCGCAGAAGCGGGAGAGGTGGATGTTTACGCCGCCGTCAGTTCCGGCTGCACCACCCCCAGCAGGCGCGCCTGCAGCGCGTGATCAGCCTCCAGCGCCCGCGCACTGCCTTCGAACGCGACCTGCCCGTTGACCAGCACATAAGCCCGATCGACGATCGGCAGCACCGATTCCGCATGGTGCTCGACGATCACCATGCTGACCCGCCCGCGCAGCCGGACCAGCGCCTCCATCACCTCGTGCACGATGGCCGGGGCCAGCCCTTCGAATGGCTCGTCGAGCAGCACCAACCGGCTCGGCACCATCAGCGCGCGGGCGATCGCGACCATTTGCCGCTCGCCGCCGGACAGGTTCTCGGCGCGCGAGCGAAGCAGCAGGCGCAGTCGGGGAAACAGCTCATAGATATCGTCGAGCGACGCGCCGCCGGGACGCGCCGCGAGCTGTAGGTTCTCGAGCAGGGTGAGGTTTGGGAACAGCCGCCGGCCCTCCGGCACCAGCGAGATGCCGGCTCGGTTGATCTCATAATGCCGCGCCCTGGTGATTTCCTTGCCGTCGAACATGATGTGTCCGGCAGTCTTGCCCACCGTGCCGGTGATCGCCCGCAAAGTGGTCGTCTTGCCCACGCCGTTGCGGCCGAGCAGGGCCACCGCCTCACCGGCATGCACGACCAGGTCGAGGTCGTTCAGCACACGGCTGCCGGCATAACCGGCGCGCACCTTGTCGAGCTGCAGCAGCGGCGTCGGCAGAACGTGATGAGGCACCGCACGGGCGGCGGCAATCGTCGCCGGCTTCTCCGCCTCGCGCGCGGCACCGAGATAGGCGGCGATCACCTCCGGGCTCTTTGCCACGTCGGCCGGCTTGCCGTCAGCGATCAGCCGGCCCTGGTGCAGCACGGTGATGCGGTCTGACAGCGCCAGCACGCGGTCGATGTCGTGCTCGATCAGCAGCACGGCATGGGTTTCGGCGAGCGAGCGGATCAACCGGCCCACCACCTCGCGATCGGCTTCGGCGAGTCCGGCCAGCGGCTCGTCAAGCAGCAGCAGGCTCGCCTCGGTCGCCAGGGTGATCGCGATTTCCAGTAGGCGTTGCTCGCCATGCGCGAGATTCTCGCACTGCTCGGCCGCACGGTCGGCAAGTCCGACGGCATCCAGCAGTGACCATGTGCGAGCGTTCACCTCATCCAGCCGGTATGCGTCGCACCACAGATTGCCGGCGTGGCGGCTGTGCGCCTGCACTGCGATGCGCACGTTTTCGAACGCGGTCAGTGTGCGGAAAATGCTAAGGATTTGGAACGAGCGGCCTAGCCCCAAGCGGACGCGCCGATGAACCGTCATGCGGGTAATGTCGCGACCGGCGAAGCGAATCTCGCCGGCGTCGGCCGCCAGGAGGCCCGTGAGCATATTGAAGAACGTGGTTTTTCCAGCGCCGTTCGGTCCGATGACGCTGTGCAGGCGGTATGGGTGCACTTCCAGGTTCAGGTCCTGCGCGGTGACCAGCGAGCCAAAGCGCTTGGCGAGCCCCTGCACTGTCAGGATCGGCTGCGCGGGATCGAGCTGCGGTCGTCCGGTCGTGCTCTGCCAGGGTGCAATGATGACCGGGCGGGGCGGAATGCCCCGCCGGGTAAGCGTCCAGTGGCGGCGCCCAAGCAGGCGCTGCGCCAGCCCCTGGATGCCCTCGGGTGAGGCGAGCGCGAACACCAAAATAATTGGCGCGAAGAGCAGCCACCAGTTCTCTGTAACAGTCGAGAGCTTGTCCTGCAGCAGCACAAACGCGATCGCGCCCCAGAGCGGGCCGAGGAACTGGTGCACGCCACCCAGCACCGTCATCAGCAACGCATCGCCCGCGTGTTGCCAGCCGAGATTGTCTGCATAAGCACCGCGCAGCATGAAGGCGAGCAGTGCCCCGGCATAGCCGAGCACCGCGGCCATCACCACGAAGGCAGTCAGTTTTAGGCGAAACGGATTGTAGCCCAGGCTGAGTACCCGCTGCTCGTTGTCGCGCAGCGCCTGCAACGTGCGGCCGAACGGCGCGTGCGCGATGCGCCACAGCAGCCACATGCCGAGCACGACGGTGACCAGGGCGAAGCCATGGAACAGCGCTGGGTCGGCAAGCAGCGGGCGCGGCACGCCTTGCAAGCCGTTCTCGCCGCCGGTGAGCGCCGTCCATTTATAGGCGATCTCGAAGGCGATCTGCGAGAAGGCGAGCGTCAGCAGAGAGAAATAGAGGCCGCGGCGGCGCAGGATGATGAAGCCGATCACGGTCGCCAGCACGATGCAGAATGCAATGCTGAAGATGAACGCCTCGATCTCGTTATTGAGGAACGTCTTCATCGAGATGGCGGCAGCATAGGTGGCGCAGCCGAAGAACACCGATGCACCGAACGGCACCAGCCCGGTATAGCCCACCAGCAAATTCACGCCGGCGCCGTACAGCGTGTAGATGGCAATTTCGGTGATCAGGCTCTCCGGCGCTCCGAGTGCGGCCCACAGGGCGGTGAGCGCACCCAGCACGGCGGCCACCCAGACGATCGGATGCTCCGCCAGGGCCGGCCGACCAATGGGAGCGTTCGTGATCGCTGCGCTCATTCAAACCGCTCCCAGCGCTCGCCGAGCAGTCCGCGCGGGCGCAGCAACAGCACCACCGCCATGAAAATGTACATCACAGCGTTGGCGGCCTCGGGCTGGAACTGGATGGTCATGGTGGTGACCACGCCGACCAGTAGCCCGGCAATCACCGCACCGGCAAAAGAGCCGAGCCCGCCGATCGTCACCACCACGAAGGCCGGCATGATCGCGCCCTCCTGCATCGCCGGATAGACGGTCCAGAGCGGCGCTGCCAGCACGCCGGCAATTCCGGCGATGCAGCATCCGAGGCCGAAGACCGCGGTGAGCACGCGCGGCAACCGGATGCCCAGCAGGCCTACCATCTCGGGATCGCGCGAGCCGGCGCGCAGGATGCGGCCATAGGGCGTGAACTGCATGAACGCCCACAGCCCGACCAGCAGCAGCACAGTCACCATGAACACGGTGAACCGGTAGCGCGTGATCAGCACCGGCCCCCATAGGAAGATGCCCGACAGCCACTCCGGCTGGTTGAATGGCTGGCCGAGACCGCCCCAGATCATCCGCGTCGCCGCTTCGATCAGCAAAGCGAGCGCGAAGGTGACGATCAGGCTAACCAGCGGGTCCTTGTCGTAGAGGCGCCGGATCAGTAGCCGCTCGACGATCATGCCGAGCGCACCGACCAGGAACGGCGCCAGAATTACTGCTGGCCAGCCGAACTGGTTGTAGAGCGTCAGGCCGAAATAGGCGCCAAGAGCGAAGAACGCGCCGTGCGCGAAATTCACGATGCCGAGCTGGCCGAAGATGATGGAAAGGCCGATCGCAATGAGGACATACAAGCCACCGAGCACAAGCCCGTTGGCAAGCTGTGAGATGAGAAGCGAGGTCATCGCCGCCCCTCAGTTCCGTCACCCCAGCGAAAGCCGGGGTCCATTCCTGCACTACAGATGTTGTAAGGCTCGTGGATTCCGGCTTTCGCAGGGATCACAGTGGCAGAAGCGGCGTGGCGCACGTATTTGCCGCCGAATTCTACGTCGCCGGCATGTGGCAGCCGCTGTCGCCGAACATCTTCTCGAGATCAGCGGCGTTGGCGGGCACCGTGCCCTTCACGTCGAAATAGTCCCACTGGTCGGTGATCTTCGGCTTTACCTCGACCACCAGGTTCTTGAGCATCATCTGGTGGTCTGCTTTGCGGTAGCTGTACGGGTTTTCCGGCGTGCCGCTCTTCCAGTTCTCCAGCGCCTCGATGATCGCCATGGGTTCGGTCGATTTCGCCATCTCGATCGATTCGAACAGCGATTTCGCGGTGATCCAGCCCATCCACGCCTTGTCGGCCGCCGGCTTGTTGTATTTCGTCAGGAAATCCGCGGCGAATTTCTGTTCCTCGGGGGGATTAGCCGGGTTCTTGTACCACCACAGCGACGTGTAGAGACCGGTCGCGGCCTGCGGTCCGACCCCCCAGATATCGGTATCCCCGATGGCGATCTCGGCGATCGGGATCTTGCCTTTCATCCCCATCTCGTTCCACTGCTTGAGGAACGTCGAGAGATCACCGGCCGGAATGCCGCCAAGGATCAGGTCCGGCTTCGCCTCGCGGATCTTCAGGGCGAACGAGCTGTAGTCTGGCGTGTTGAGCGGCACTTCGTCGTTGCCGACAACTGTGCCGCCGGCTTGTGCCAGCAGCTCGTGGAACGACTTGTTGATGTCCTGGCCGAACGCGTAGGAGGCGGTCAGAAAGTACCACCGCTTGCCATACCCCATAATGTACGGGGCGAACATGCGCGCCTGCACGGCGACTGGCGTGTTCAGGCGGAACGTGTAGCGGTTGCAGTTCTTTCCGGTGATCTCGGTTGCCGCAGCGTTGTCGATGACCATCGGAATTTTCAGCGTGGGCGCGGTTGCTTCCTCGGCCAGGGCGTCGGAGCTGAGCGATCCGCCGAGGATCGCCACCACTTTCTCTTCGGCGACCAGCTTCTGCATGTTCTGCTGCGCGCCTTGCGGCGATGGCTCGTCGTACCAGACGAGCTCGGCGGCCTGACCCATGATCTGGTTGCCGCGCTCCTCAAGGGCGAGATAGCTGCCCTTGGCGAGATAGTCGGTCTGCGCCGCGATATCGCCGGTCTTGGCAAGCAGCAGGCCGATGCGGATCGGACCGGCGGCTCTGGCGCGGCCGATGAACGGCAACGGCAATGCCGCTGTGCCGAGCGTACCGGCGCCGAGCAGCGCCTCGCGTCGGGTCAAGCCGGTGCGCCTCAAGATCATGCGTCCTCCCTTTCGATCGGTTGCTCGCCCCGGTTCCGGCGGCGTCTTGGTGGGCGTATGTTAGAAGGGAACCGAGGCACAAGACAAAACGGCAAGGGGGAACGTGGTCATGAACGGCGAACGACAAGGCTGGCTCGGGCTGCACAGCCGGACATGCGTCGTCACCGGCGCGGGCGGTGGTCTCGGGCGGGCGATCGCGATTGGGTTGGCCGAAGCCGGGGCGCGGCTGGTGCTATTGGATCGCGATCCGACCACCTGTGAGGAGACGGCGCAGGCGGTTGGCGCCGATGCAGTGTGGATGCGATGCGACGTGGCCGACCCCGAAGACGTGGCAGCGGCGGCCGACCGGACTGCACGCGAGCGAGGCGCGTGCGATGTGCTGGTGAACAATGCTGGGCTGCTGCGGCCGGGCCCCATCGCGACGCTCACACTGGAAGAGTGGACGCGGCTGATTTCGGTAAACCTGACCGGCTATTTCCTATGCGCCAAGGCGTTCGGCCGGCAGATGCTGCAGAAGAAGCGTGGCGCGCTTGTACACATTGCATCGATCGCCGGTCGCTACCCGCAGCCCTGGAGCGGGTCCTATTCGGTGAGCAAAGCCGGCGTGGTGATGCTGTCCCAGCAGCTTGCCATCGAGTGGGGTCCGTCGGGGGTGCGCAGCAACGTGGTCAGCCCAGGGCTGGTGCGGACGCCGATGAGCGAGCCGTTCTATCGCATTCCTGAAGTGGCCGAGCGCCGTGCCGGCATCGTGCCGCTGCGCCGCGTGGCAGCCCCGCAAGACATTGCCGATGTGGTGATCTTCCTCGCCAGCGACCGGGCCGGGTATGTGAACGGCGAAGACGTTTGCACGGACGGGGGCTTCGGCCGTGTGCTGATGGGCCTGGTGCCGCGGCCCGGCTTCGAGGCGCGCGATCCAGCGGAGGGATAAGAATTGCAAGCTCATCACCACTCGTTTGGCAGGTGTAGAAAGATGCGTCAGGCGGGGGTGAGGTTGCCAGCCACCCGCCCCCGCCCTAGGCTTCCCCCACACAACCCGCTGCGGAGGGAATGATGAAGGTTGGCCAGGCAATTGCAGAAATCATGAAGCGCGAGGGGATCGAGATCCTCTGCGGCTATCCTGTCAACCACCTGATTGAATATGCGGCCGCGGCCGAGATCCGCCCAGTGATCTGCCGGCAGGAGCGGATTGGTCTGCATATGGCCGATGCCATCTCGCGGGTGACCTCCGGAAAGAAGCTCGGCGCGTTCTGCATGCAGCACGGCCCGGGCACCGAGAACGCCTATGGCGGCATCGCCCAGGCTTATGCCGAATCCGTGCCGATCCTGGTGGTGCCGCAAGGCTTTGCGCGGCGGATCGCGCATATCGATCCGAACTACAGCGCCGTGCGAGAGATGCGCGGTGTGGCCAAGTCGGCGGAGCCGATCACCGTTCCCTCTGAGGTTTCCAACGTACTGCGCCGCGCTTTCTCACGGTTGCGCAACGGCCGCGGCGGTCCCTGTATCGTCGAGGTGCCGACCGATCTCTGGGCCGAAGAGATCGGCGAGCTCGACTATACGCCAGTCTATAAAGCCCGCTCCGCGCCCGACCCCCAGGACGTGCGCAAGGCCGCCCAGGCCATCCTGGCCGCCAAGCGGCCGGTGATCTACGCCGGCACCGGCGTCCATTGGGCCGAAGCCTGGCCACAGCTTCGCAAATTCGCCGAGCTGCTCGGCGCACCGGTCACCACCAGCCTTGGTGGCAAGAGCTCGTTCCCGGAGAACCATCCGCTTTCGCTCGGCTCCGGCGGCGCGGCGGTCCCGAAGACGGTGCACCATTTCGTCGCCCATTCCGACCTGATCGTCGGCATCGGCTGCTCGTTCACCGAAACCAGCTTCGGGATCAAGTTCCCCAAGGGCAAGATATTCATCCAGTCCACGGTCGATCCCAACCATCTGGCCAAGGACGTGCCGATCGTGGTCGGCCTGCTCGGCGACGCGGCACTGACGCTGGAGGCGCTGACCGCCGAGTTGTCGCAGACGATCCGCTCGCCGCGCGACGCTTCGGCCGTGGAGAAGGAAATCGCCGAGGTGCGCGAGTCCTTCATGGCCGAATGGAAACCGCTGCTGACCTCAAACGAGGCGCCGATCAACCCATATCGGGTGATCTGGGAACTGATGCACACGGTGGATCTGAAGAACACCATCATCACCCACGATGCCGGCAGCCCGCGCGATCAGATCTCCCCGTTCTGGGTGTCCACCGAGCCGCTCTCCTACATCGGTTGGGGCAAGACGACGCAGCTAGGCATGGGCCTGGGGCTGGCGATGGGGGCGAAGCTCGCCAAGCCGGACAAGCTCTGCATCAACTTCTGGGGCGATGCGGCGATCGGCTTCACCGGCATGGATTTCGAAACGGCGGTGCGCGAGCGCATCCCCATCCTGTCCTGTCTGATGAACAACCACTCGATGGCGATCGAGCTCAAGGTGATGCCAATTTCTACCGAGAAGTACCGCTCGACCGATATCTCTGGCAACTATGCGGACATGGCGAAGGCGTTCGGCGGCTACGGCGAACGCATCACCGATCCGTCGCAGATCAAGGCGGCGATCCAGCGCGGCATCGAGCAAACGAAGCAAGGCAAGCCGGCCCTTCTGGAGTTCATGACCTCGAAAGAGACGCGGACCTGCAGGCCCTGATACCCGGCGACCGCCCTCTCCCGCCGCAGGGAGGGGCGGTCGCCGCAACAAGAAATCGCAAAGGGAAGGAATCATGTCCGCCGATGGCGACCGTCACTATACATAACGTCCGCAAGTCCTTCGGCCTGCTCGAAGTGCTGCACGGCGTAAACGTCGATATCGAGGATGGCGAGTTCGCCGTGCTGGTCGGCCCCTCAGGCTGCGGCAAGACGACGCTTCTGCGGATGCTGGCGGGGCTGGAGAACATCACGGGTGGCGAGATCGCGATCGGCGGGAGGGTGGTGAACAACCTGCCTCCAAAAGCGCGCGACATCGCCATGGTGTTCCAGAATTACGCGCTCTATCCGCACATGACCGTGCGCGCCAACATGGCGTTTTCGCTGGAGCTGGCGAAAGCGCCCAAGTCGCTGGTGGAACAGAAAGTCAGCCGCGCCGCACAGATCCTGGGCCTTACGCCATACCTCAACCGCTATCCGCGCCAGCTTTCCGGCGGCCAGCGCCAGCGTGTCGCGATGGGGCGGGCCATCGTGCGCGATCCGCAGGTCTTCCTGTTCGACGAGCCGCTGTCCAACCTCGATGCCAAGCTGCGCGTGCAGATGCGCGCCGAGATCAAGGAGTTGCACCAGCGGCTGGCCACCACCACGGTGTATGTCACCCACGACCAGATCGAGGCCATGACCATGGCCGACAAGATCGTGGTGATGAATGCTGGCAATGTCGAGCAGATTGGTGCGCCACTCGAACTTTATGATCATCCGGTGAACTTGTTCGTCGCCGGGTTCATCGGTTCGCCGGCGATGAATTTCGTCAAGGGCCGGATCGAGGCTGGCGCGTTCCGGACTGATGGCGGTGAGGCACTGCCCCTGCCGAGCGGACCGAATGGATCAGACGGGCGCCTGGCCGTGTATGGGATCCGCCCTGAGCATTTCCAGCTTCGCAGCGATGGCCTGCCGGCCACCGTACATGTCGTCGAGCCGACCGGGTCGGAAACGCAGGTGATGGCGGAGTTCGCCGGTACGTCGATCATCTGCGCCTTCCGTGAGCGGCTGTCGGCTCGCCCCGGCGAAACCATCCGCGTCGCCGCCGATCCAGCGCTGGTGCATCTGTTCGATGCCGGCACTGGCCAGCGGCTGAACGCGTAGGCGCAAAATGTCCAACGGGCGATCAAGAGCCCGACATGAAGGATGTGTCTATAACGGGAGGTTAGTTGAATGACATCAGGTCTCTCACGCCGGGACTCGCTGATCCTGGGCGGTGCCGCACTGGGCGCCGCCAGCGTCCCAATCATCGGGGCGCGCGGACAGGCTCTCACCCCGAGCGATGTGCCTATGGCGGACGTGAAACCGCCGGAGCTTCCGATCGAGAAAGGCGCCGCGTTGCACGTGATCCGGCCCGCCAAGTTCATCGATCCGGACCAGACCTACTGGGACATTAACACCAAGAAATTCACCGAGACGACAGGGATCCCCGTCTCAGTTAACTACATCAGTTGGGAGGATCTGCGGCCGCAGACTGCGGTGATCGCCAACACCGGCGCCGGCGCCGACATCGTGTTCGGCTGGGCGATCGACCCGTTCCTCTACGAAGCGAAGCTGGTCGGGATGAACGACCTCGCCACGTATCTTGGCGAGAAGTACGGCGGCTGGTTCGACGTCGCCAAGCTCTATGGCACCAAGTGGAAGACCAACGAGTGGCACAGTCTGCCGATCGGCGGCGGCACCGGGCCGACGGTGTACCGCATCTCCTGGGTGAAGGAGGCCGGCTACGACCAGATCCCCGACGATCTTGACGGATTCATGACGCTTTGTCAGAAACTAAAACAGATCGGCCACCCCTGCGGCTTCTCCATTGGGCACGCAGTCGGTGACGCGAACGGATTTGCTCAGTGGGCTTTGTGGTCCCACGGCGCCAAGGTGGTGGATGAGCAGGGCAAGATCGCGCTCGACTCCAAGGAGACGATCGCGGCGCTGAAATACGTAGCGGAACTTTATAAGTATATGATCCCCGGCACGATCGCCTGGAACGACGCCGGAAACAACGAAGCGTACATCGCCGGCCGGATCGCCCTGACGTTCAATGGCGTATCGATCTACTATGTGCTGCAAGAACTCACCCGATCCCGAAGCTGCAGGAGATAGCGCAGGATACCATGCACCAGTTGGTGCCGAAGGGCCTTGCCAAGCGCGAGCCCATGACGGCCGGGCCAATGAACGCCATGCTGTTCAAGCACAGCAAGTATCCCAACGCAGCGAAGGAGTATATCCGCTTCCTGATGGAAGCGCCGCAATACGGTCCTTGGCTGTCGAATTGCCTGGGCTACTGGTCCGAGCCGCTGAAATCCTACGCGAAGATGAAGTTCTGGACCGAGGATCCGAAGCTGGCACCGTACGCCAACGCGATGGACACGATCTACTACGACGGCTACGAGGGCCCGATCTCGGCCGCCGCCTCAGCGGTGTCCGCCAACTACACGGTGGTCGATATGTTCGCCTCGGTGGCCACCGGCAACTCCACGCCGGAAGCGGCGGCCAAGGCGGCCGCGAGGCAGGCCGCGCGCTACTACGGCAGGGCCTGAGCGCGAAACCGGCGGGGCGGTCCGGGCGAGGCCGCTCCGCCCAGAAGGCATGACGCAGCATGGACGCAACCGTTCAACCGATCGTCATCTTCCGGCCGCGCGAAGACGGCTGGATTGCGCGGCTGTTCGACTGGAAGCCGTTCCTGGTCACGCTCTGCATGCTGCCGTCTGCCGGGTTGCTGCTGATCTTCCTGACCTATCCGCTGGGCTTCGGCATCTGGCTCGGCTTTACCGACGCGACCATCGGGCAGCCGGGACATTGGATTGGGCTGGATAACTTCATCTCGCTGGCGCAGGATCCGATCTTCTGGCTGTCAGTCACTAACACGATCTTCTACACCACGGCCGCTACGGCGGGAAAATTCGCACTCGGCCTGTGGCTGGCCTTGCTGCTGAACCACCATCTTCCGTTCAAGGCGTTCATCCGTGCCATCCTGCTGCTGCCCTGGATCGTGCCCACCGTGCTGTCGGCCATCGCCTGGTGGTGGATCTACGATCCGCAGTTCTCCATCATCTCCTATGTCGTGGTAGACGTGCTGCATCTGCGCAGCACCTATATCGACTTCCTCGGCACGCCCTGGCACGCGCGGTGGTCGCTGGTGGTGGCGAATGTCTGGCGCGGCATCCCGTTCGTGGCCATCACGCTGCTCGCCGGGCTGCAGACCATCTCGCCGTCGCTTTATGAAGCGGCGCTGCTCGACGGCGCCAATGGCTGGCAACAGTTCCGCCGCATCACCGTGCCGCTGCTGATGCCGATCCTCGCGGTGGTACTGACCTTGTCAATCCTGTTCACCTTCTCCGACTTCCAGCTTGTCTATGCGATCACACGCGGCGGGCCGTTCAACACCACGCACCTGATGGCGACCCTGGCCTTCCAGCGCGCCATCCCCGGCTCCGAGCTGGGCGAAGGCGCAGCCATCGCGGTCTCTATGATCCCGTTCCTGTTGTTTGCGACGCTGGTCAGTTTCTTCGGCCTCGGCCGACGGCGGTGGATGCAGGGCGAAGCCAATGAGTGACGCGACCGCAAACGAAGCCACAGAGGTCCTGCGGCGCACCACCGACGTCCCGGAGAGGTTGTCGTGGGACTCGCGCGCGCGCCGAATGGTAACAATCTATCTCCCGCTCACCTGCTTCACGATCGTGCTCCTGTTCCCGTTCTACTGGATGACGATCACGGCGTTCAAACCAGACTACGAAATGTACGACTACAAGAAGTTCAATCCGTTCTGGGTGCACTCGCCGACGCTCGCCAATATCAAGAAGCTGCTGTTCGACACCGCCTATCCGCACTGGCTCATGATCACAATGGGCATTGCGGTGGCGTCCACCTGCCTGTCGATCCTGGCAAGCGTACTTGCCGCTTACGCGATAGAACGGTTGCGCTTCAGGGGAGCGAAGCATGTCGGGCTGGCAATCTATCTTGCCTACCTGGTGCCCCCCACTATCCTGTTCATTCCGCTCGCCACGCTGGTGTTCAACTTCGGCCTGTTCGACAGCCCGATGGCACTGGTTCTAACCTATCCCACCTTCCTGGTACCGTTCTGCACCTGGTTGCTGATCGGCTATTTCAAGTCGATCCCGTACGAGCTGGAGGAGTGCGCGCTAATCGACGGCGCCTCGCGGCTGCAGATCCTCTGGAGGATCACTCTGCCGCTAGCGATCCCGGGGTTGATCTCGGCAGGGATCTTCGCATTCACATTGTCGTGGAACGAGTTCATCTACGCGCTCACGTTCATCCAATCAACCGACAAGAAGACGGTGCCGGTGGCGATCCTGACCGAACTGGTCAACGGCGATGTCTATCAGTGGGGCTCGCTGATGGCAGGCGCTCTGCTCGGCTCGATCCCGGTGGCCCTGTTCTATTCGATCTTTGTCGAGTACTATGTGTCGAGTATGACCGGCGCGGTGAAGGAGTAGCCCGTAGCCCGCAGGCCGAATGCCTCCTCTTAGCTCGGTTCTTATCGCAGTCCTACAATCTCGGCTAGCGCTTCGACCTGCTCGACGTAACGTGACACCGGATTGAGCAACAAGTGGTTGGCGCCCATCGCGACGACCTCCTCCAGCTGTTCGCGCACTTGCTCCGGTGTGCCGTGAATGCCCGACGCATCGGTTCCCGGCGGATCGTGATACACTTCGGTAAACCAGCGGTTCAGCTCAGCGCGTGCAACCTCCGGGCGCTCATCGGCCGCGATGAAGATGCGCTTCGAAATCGGGAACGTGTCGGAATCGCGGCCGGCCTGCGCCAGCGCCTCCCGCAATAGCGGGACAGACCGTGCGAAGGCGGCGATGGTTGATCCGCCCGATCCCATCCACCCGTCAGCGAGCGATGAGGTGCGACGAATGGCGTCGGGATGTCCCACACCCATCCAGATCGGCGGATGCGGGCGCTGCACCGGCTTGAGCACCATCGTGGCATTGTCGAGCTGATAGAACCGGCCGCGATGGGTGACCTGCGGCTCCGTCCATAGCGCCTTGACCAGCGCGAGTTGTTCGCGGAACCGGGCAACGCGACCCTCCTGCGGCACACCGAATTGCCGGTAATGATGTTCCCGGCCGATGCCGATCCCAAGAATCGCCCGACCGTTGCTGATATAATCCAGCGTTGCCCATTGGTGCGCCACCCTCACCGGATGGTGGACCGGCAGAACGATCACCGATGCCCCAAGCCGGATCCTGGTGGTAACCGCGGCCGCATAAGTCAGTATAGCGACTGGATCGAACGAAACGACGTGGTCCAGGACATTCTCTGTAACCCAAAGATCACGGAACCCCAGCAGCTCGGCACGCTGTGCGACCTCATGCACCGATCGCATGTCGATCGAATCGGGCGAGCGATGCGGCAGCGACATGCCGAAGGCGATCTTGTCTTTCAGTGCCATAGCGAACCTGCGAGATACATTCTGTCACTCTACAGCGGAATTGCCATGGTTGGAAACGTCGGTGGCGAGGACTAGGATTGTCCGCCTCAGGCGCGCCATGGAGGAATGTAACATGGCCTACACGATCAAGGTGAACGGCACAGCGCACACAGTCGATGCCGAGGGCGACATGCCGCTGCTCTGGGTGCTGCGCGACATTCTCGACCTGAAGGGGACGAAGTTCGGCTGCGGGGCAGGCCTGTGCGGTGCCTGCACGGTGCATCTCGACGGCAATGCCGTTCGCTCCTGCGGATTGCCGATTTCGGGCGTAGGAAACGCCGCCGTCACCACGATCGAGGGCATCGATGCCGCGCCAGTGGGTCGGCGTGTGCAGGCGGCCTGGCTCGATCTGGACGTCCCGCAATGCGGCTACTGCCAGGCGGGACAGATCATGTCGGCAAGCGCGCTGCTGGCGCAGACGCGGCACCCGACAGACCAGGACATCGACGACGCGATGACTGGGAACATCTGCCGCTGCTGCACCTACACGCGGATCCGTGCCGCGATCAAGCACGCTGCGCAAAAGGACACCACGAAGATGGGGGCTCTGTAGTCATGTTGGCAAAACGCGTCGCTGCTGCCGCCGATGCCGCACCGCTGCATCGCGGCCCCTCTCGTCGCGCTCTCCTCAAGGTCAGCGCGCTTGCCGCCGGCGGTGTTCTGTTCCACGGCATAATGCCCGGCGTGGCCCATGCCGCGGCGGGCGCCGATACCTTGCCGACAAGCGTCACGCTGAACGCCTTCATTCGCATTGCTCCGGATGGCATCGTCACGATCACGGCGAAGAACCCCGAGATCGGCCAAGGCGTCAAGACTATGCTGCCGATGCTGATCGCCGAGGAGCTCGATGCCGATTGGAAGGACGTAAGGATCGAGCAGGCCGACCTCGACGCTGCAAAATACGGCGAGCAGTTTGCCGGCGGCAGCATGGCGACGCCGCTGAACTGGGAGCCGATGCGCCGCGTCGGCGCCGGCGCGAGGCAGATGCTGATTGCCGCGGCCGCGCAGACCTGGGGCGTGCCACCGACCGCGTGCCAAACGGGCTCGGGCATGGTGCACGACACCTCAAGCGGGCGTTCGCTCAGCTACGGCGCGCTCGCCGCCAAGGCGGTGGCCCAGCCAGTGCCCGACCTGGAGACGGTCCCGCTCAAGGACCCGAAGCAATACAAGATCATCGGCCAGCCTCTGCACGGCGTGGATAACCCGTTGATCGTGAAAGGCACGCCGCTATTCGGCATCGATGTCACAGTGCCGGGCATGCGCTACGCCGTGTTCCAGAAATGCCCGGTGTTCGGCGGCGAGGTCGTCAGCGGCAACATCGACGCGATCAAGTCGCAACCTGGCGTGCGTGACGCCTTCGTCGTGCACGGCGGCAACAACATGCAAGGCCTGCGCGACGGCGTGGCGATCGTCGCGGACAACTGGTGGGCCGCCAACCGGGCGCGCGACAAACTGCGGATCGAATGGAACGAAGGCGAGACCGCCGCGCAGAGCAGCGCCGGTTTCGCCGCCGCGGCGGCAGAGCTTGGTAAACGCCAGCCTGCCCAATACCTGCGCCGTGACGGCGACGCGACAGCAGCTCTGGGCCGCGCCGTGCATGTTGTGGAAGCCGCCTATTCGTATCCGTTCCTCGCCCACATCGACATGGAGCCGCAGAACTGCACCGCGCGTGTACAGGACGGCAAAGTGGAGATCTGGGCACCCACGCAGAATCCCGGACCTGGCGCCCGTCTGGTTGCTTCCACGCTAGGCGTGCCGCTCAAGAGTGTCACGGTCCACATGACGCGGGTAGGGGGCGGCTTTGGCCGACGACTGCGCAACGACTTCATGGTGGAGGCCGCCTGGATCGCAAAGCAGGCCGGCGTGCCGGTGAAGCTGCTGTGGACCCGCCAGGACGATATTCAGCACGATTTCTATCGCCCGGCCGGCTTCCATTTCCTGAAAGGCGGCATGGACGCGAACGGCAAGCTGATCGCCTTCAGCGACCATTTCATCACCTTCGCGCACGGCGACGCGGTCGCCGATTCGGCGACCATGTCGCCGACCGAGTTCCCCGCGCAGCTCGTGAACGACCTCGAGTACGGCCAGTCGCTGCTGCAGCTCGGCGTGCCGACCGGCCCGATGCGCGCCCCGCGGTCGAACGCGCTGGCTTTCGTGTTCCAGTCCTTCCTGGACGAGCTCGCTCACGCCGCCGGGAAAGATCCGGTCGAATTCCGCCTGGCCTTGCTCGGCGAACGGCGGCTGCTGCCCAACCCGCCCGGACCCCGAGGGCCCACACCGGGCTTCGACACCGGCCGGATGCGCGGTGTGCTGGAGCTGGTGGCCGAAAAATCCGGCTGGGGGAAGCGGGCGCTTCCCGCCCGGTCAGGCACGGGGGTGGCGTTCTATTTCAGCCATCTCGGCTATTTCGCCGAGGTGGTGCAGGCAACCGTCGCCACCTCCGGCACGGTCAAGGTCGATCAGGTCTGGATCGCCGCCGATGTCGGCCGCCAGATCATCAATCCGAGCAATGCCGAGAACCAGGTGCAGGGCGCCGCGCTCGATGGTCTCGGCGCCGCACTCGGCCAAGCGATCACCATCGATCGGGGCCGCGTGGTGCAGGCGAATTTCGACACCGTGCGGCCGCTTCGCATGAACCAAGCCGCGCCGGTCGAAGTCCATTTCCTGGTCACCGACAACCCGCCGACCGGTCTCGGAGAGCCTGCCTTGCCGCCGGTCATCCCGGCGTTGTGCAATGCCATCTTTGCAGCGACCGGCAAGCGCATCCGCGAGCTTCCGATCGACCCTGCCGAGTTGAAGGCAGCCTAGCCGGTCGTTCCACCCCTTCCGCTTGCCGAAGTCCCAGAGCGGGAGAGGTGGACATTGGGTCCCTCCTGGCGTTTCTTATCCACCACTAAGCGCCACGCTCTTCGCGCCACAGGCCGAGCTTTTCCTGCACTGGACGGTCGGAGAAGCTGAACAGCACCGACTCACCCGCAGCGCCGTGGTGATGCCAATGCCAGCTCGGCACCACGAACACATCGCGCGGTTTCCAGTGGAAGGTCGTATCGCCGATTACCGTCTCGCCTTCGCCTTCCACCGCCACATAGACGGTGCCATCGGTCGAGCGGTACGGGGCTGTTGCGAAACCGCCCGGCAGAAGCTGCATGAAGGCGCCGATCGTCGGCATCGCGTGCTCGCCGCTGGCGGGATTGACGTAGCGCAGCTTATGGCCGTGGCAGGCGTCGGGCGCGTCGTTGCGGGCGAGCGCTGCCAGCGCATCGCGCGAGCGCGCGTACGGATAGGCAAACACCGGCGAGCTCTTCGTCGTCGGCGTCCAATCGACCGGCAGCATGTTCTGACCGAAGCGGGCCAGACTGTCGCCGGCCGGGCGCGTCACGACCTGGGTTTCCGCATTCGCCGGCTCGGCGAAACCGGCGTCGAACAGCCGGACAATCGGGATGTCGAGCCCATCCAGCCAGACCATCGGCCGGTCGGTGTCGTTGCCGTGATCGTGCCAGGTCCAGGACGGCGTGATGACGAAATCGCCGGGCTGCATCAGGGTTCGCTCGCCTTCGACAGCGGTGTAGGCACCGCTTCCTTCGATGATGAAGCGCAGCGCCGACTGGCTGTGCCGGTGCGCCGGCGCCACTTCCCCCGGCAGAATTAGCTGCAACCCGGCGAACAGCGAATGCGTGATGCAGGTCTGGCCGGACAGTCCCGGGTTCTCCAGGATCAGCACGCGGCGCTCGGCTTCTTTCGCGGTGATCAGGCTGCCGGCTTGCAGCAGGTACGGCCGCACCACATTGTCGTAGTCCCAGTAGGCCGGCAGCGCTGGCGTGACAGGCGTGCGCGTGACCAGCGAATGCAGCCGCTCCCACAGCGGAGCAAGACTGTGGGCGCCGATCCGGTCATAGAACTCCTGGCGCTCGGCACCGCGTGCGGCGCCTGGAGTATCGTTCATGGCAGTCCTCCTCCTGGGGGTGATCGAAATTCAATGCGGGCGCGCGTATTTCGGGCTTGACTCTCGCCTTACGGATTGGGGTTAGGTGTCGTCTTCGTCGCCGTTGATGCGACGGGGATCGAGCGCACGCCAGTCACGCTCCTCGGCACCGGCCGGATGATCGACGAAATCTCCCAATTCGGTGGCGCTACGCCAGCCCGCCTCGCCGGCTTTCGGAACGTCGGCATCCTCGCCATAGGCGAACCAGGCTTCCAGCACCTCCTTGGTGGTTGCTCCGGGGGTGCGGCAGCGCTCCACCGAATCACGCACGTAACGGCGTGCAAATGCGTTGGCCTGCATCAGCGTCTCAAATCCATCGATCTCCTCGACGACGCTATCGGGAACGCCCGCCGAGAGATCGACGATGCGCACGCGCCAGCCACCCGGTGGGGCAAACAGATCGCTCATGCCGATGGCTTTCGTGGCCGGATGAAGATGAACATGGCAGCAAGCTATGATGACGAGTGGATGAAATCAACGGCGCAATCCTGGGATCAAAACTCCGTGCGGCAACTTTGCTTGTGCCGTCGGGTTCCATGCTCTCGCCGCCATGCAGACCAGCGGAACCGCATCCTGCACGCGCCACCGCGCCGGCCGGCTGTGCCGCGGGTCCCTGCGCCATGGTCATCTTCGGTGCCGGAGGCGATCTCACGAAACGGTTGCTTATTCCGCGCCAGGTACGACCGCAACGGTGAATGTGCCACTGCTGCTCAAATCGACGGCTCCTGCGGCGGCCAGGTCGAAATCAAAATGGGGAGCGCCGTAGGCGTCCTGATCCGTAGCGCAGACCCCGTTTTCGCCAGGCTTCGGTGGCAGTTTTATGTAACTGAAATCCGGCGAGAAGGCGACCGGAATATAGAAGATAGTGTAAACATCAGCACCGAAATCGAGGATTGTCTTATCGCTCTGAACGAAGAATTTTATCGCCGCATAGCCCCAGATTACCTGGTTGTAGGTTGCAACGAAGTTTATATTTTCACCCACTAGTGTCCGGTCAAAAAGTTAACTATGTCAACTGGTTAGTTTCTGTTATGTAATCGGTCTGTTCTGCTTTTCCCCGAGAGCGGAGTGTTGATGGGCATCTTCTCGAATACACCACCGCTTCCAGAACGAGCCTCCTGATCGTATCGGGACGCGAGAGCAAAGACAGATGGCTGGCCTTGACCTCAATCGCATCGGAGATCCTGTGGATAAATCGATAGTTAGCAGATCTCGAACGGCTGCTGCAGTGCTTCATGGCCGCGAGTGCTTTGGCGCCGGACGACCGGGCTCGGGTGGCCGCGGCGGCGGGCGAGTGATGGTGGAACACGGTCACGGCCGGGGCGCGCGGGTAGCCCGTCAATGGCGAGCGCGTTCCGTTCGCACCCCTGCTGGCGGCCGGGTTCCGCCCATCGGCGGTCGATCGGGTGGTGTCCATCGCGGTCGGCGGTGCCCGCTTGCTGGTGCCGCGCTCGTCGCGCAGGCCGTAGGCCGGGAGCCGATCTGCGATCTCGGAGCTTACCGCGCTCTCGCTGCTTGGCTTCTCTCTCGCCGGCATCGGCTTTGCGAGATGGTGGAAGGCGCGCTGAGCGCCGCGCCTTATGTAATTCGTAGTCGAGCCCCGGCCGTGCGGTTTCTGTTTGTGTAGTGGGCGAGCACGCTGGCCCACATAGCCTTCAGCTCACATCGTAGGCCAAATAGTTCTCGCCTCGGGCGGTCCGTCTGCGCCATGCTATGCTGCATTGCAGCGGAGGAACGGCGATGAGCGTGCGACCGGGGTCGAGGACGGCTGGGGAGACTCCCACCTTTGCGTTGATGCTGCAGGGGGGCGGGGCGCTCGGCGCCTACCATATCGGCGCCTACCAGGCGTTGGCAGAACATGGCCGCCATCCGGACTGGGTGTCCGGCATCTCGATCGGCGCGATCAACGCCGCGGTCATCGCCGGTACCCGGCCGGAGGATCGGGTGGAGCGCCTGACCGCGTTGTGGGAGGCGATCTCCTGGCCGGACCTGCCGATGGTACTGGCTCTGGGGCCGTGGCAGATGCTGCACAACGTTGCCAGCAACGCCGAGGCGTTGGTGTTCGGCCAGCCGTGCTTCTTCACCCCGCGGCCGGTGAACCCGTTTCTGGTCCCGCGAGCGGCGCCGCAGGCGGTGAGCTTCTACGACACCACGCCCATGCTGTTCACACTGCGACGGTTCGCGGATTTCTCGCTGATCAACAGCCGCGCCACCCGGTTGAGCCTGGGGGCGACCGACCTTGCCACCGGCAATCTGGAGTTCTTCGACAACCACCGGCAGACGATTGGACCAGAGCACGTGCTCGCCAGCGGCTCGCTGCCCCCCGGCTTCCCGGCCACGCTGGTGGGCGGGAAGCTTTACTGGGATGGTGGTTGCGTTTCCAACACGCCGCTGGACGCGGTCGTCGACGAACCAGGGTATCCCCGCATGGTCGTGTTCCTGATCGATCTGTGGGACGCTGCCGGGCCGCCGCCGGAGACGATGAACGAGGTGCTGTGGCGCGCCAAGCAGATCCAGTACGCGAGCCGCACCGCGCACCATATCGATGCCGTGGCGACAAAGGTGAACCTGCGCCACGCGGTGCGGTTGCTGAAGGCGGCGGGGGCTCCCGAGGTATCGGCAGTGCCGGACGATCCGGCGCTGGCGGCGCGGCGGCTGGACATCGTGCATATCGTGTATCGCCCGGGTGCCGATCAGATTCCGAACAGTGATGCGGAGTTCTCGCGTAGCTCGATCGCCGAGCGGCGGGCGGCGGGATATCGCGACATGCACGCCGCGCTGGGCGCGGAGCCTTGGCTGCGGCAGGAGAAGCCGGCGCATCTTGGCGCGCTGGTGCACCGGGTGGAGCGGGGGACGGTGACCACGCGCCCCGAGCCCAACCTGCGCACGACCACCGACAGGCCGGCGGCAGCCTGACCGCCGCTGGGCTCGGCGCGGCTCGGTGGGTGGCCGGGACGGAGAAACGGCGCTGTTTCGACCGAACCAAGAAACGCTACTGGTTTCGGGGGGCATGCGGTTTGCGTCACCCCGCACGCCTCGATGTCGGGGAGGCGGTTATTGCGCGCATGGCCGGGTGTCATCCAAACGCGCGGCTATTACTACGAGGCGTACCAACCACGACTCTGTAGGTAGCCATCCCATGGTCCAGTTGTAGCAAACAGCCGGATGTCCGCCACTAGCAAGCGCATACGTCCGATGGTGAGGGTCTGGAAGTCCAATACGTGCGTGTGCCCCATCTTGTCAGGTGGTTTCGCGGCGGCGGCATCGTCACCGCCCGCGTAGTATGATACGAACGGATAATTCCCAAGAATCAATTCTGCCTGCGTCGTAGCTGCGCGCGAGCGCGGCAAGCGTGCACCCGCCCGTCTCGCCGGCGGGCCTGGGACCAGGTGGTTCCGCTGTTTGCCTTTCCGCTCGAGATCCGGACCATGATCTGTACGACCAATGCGGCTGGGCGATGACGCAGACCAACCTCGGCGCCCCACGGAGGCGCTGGGCAAGCGGGAGAGCGGGGACGGCGTGACGACCGGGCGGCTTGGCAACGGCCGTGCAAATTCTATCGGCGGGATGGAAGAAGATTGCGGGCTGTGGCGCCGCCACGCAATGGCAGCCGGCGCAGATGCGCACCACGCGGCGTGCGACAAGCAGTTAACCAGATTCCGGTTAATCCCCCCTATTGCATTGCACAATAAGGCATTTCGGTTGCAGCCGCCCTTGTCCTCACCGGCGTCGGGGGATACCTCCGGGCAAGTTTTCCCGGACCCAGGGGAGAAGCGGAATGGCACAGGCAGCCGAAAAGGCGAAGCGGGCTAAGTCGCGCGACGCCGGCATCGACAAGGACCAGCTCCTCAAAGCCTACCACGACATGCTGCTGATCCGACGCTTCGAGGAGAAAGCCGGTCAGCTCTACGGCATGGGGCTGATCGGCGGGTTCTGCCACCTCTATATCGGCCAGGAGGCCGTGGTCGTCGGCATGCAGATGGCGATCAGTCGAGGGCGACGAGGTCATCACCTCCTATCGCGATCACGGCCACATGCTGGCCACCGGAATGGACCCGAAGGGCGTGATGGCAGAGCTGACCGGCCGTGCGACCGGCTATTCGCACGGCAAGGGCGGGTCGATGCACATGTTCAGCAAGAAGCGCAATTTCTTCGGCGGGCACGGCATCGTCGGCGCGCAGGTCAGCCTCGGCACCGGGCTTGCGCTTCAGCAATTGGTATCGCGGCAACGACCGCGTCTGCCTGACCTATTTCGGCGAGGGCGCATCCAGCCAGGGACAGGTGTTCGAGAGCTTCAACCTGGCGGCGCTGATGAAGCTGCCGGTCGTCTATGTGATCGAGAACAACCGCTACGGCATGGGCACCAGCATCGAGCGGGCCTCCGCCTCGCACGATCTGTCGAAGAACGGCGCGCCCTGGGGCATCCCCGGTTCGCAGGTCGATGGCATGGACGTGCTCGCTGTGAAAGATGCTGGCGAGCATGCGGTCGCGCACTGCCGTGCCGGCAATGGGCCATATCTGCTGGAGGTCAAGACCTATCGCTACCGCGGCCACTCTATGTCGGATCCGGCGCGTTACCGCACGCGCGAAGAAGTGCAGCAGATGCGCACCCAGCATGACTGCATCGAGGGCGCACGGCACAAGCTGGAGAGCCTTGGCGTCGATGAAGCGACCATCAAGCGCATCGACGACGAGGTGAAGGCGGTCATCCAGGAAGCCGCCGACTTCGCACAATCGAGTCCCGAACCGGACCCGTCCGAGCTCTGGACCGACGTGCTGTTGGAGGGCTGAACGATGACGACGCAGATCCTGATGCCCGCGCTTTCGCCCACCATGACCGAGGGCAAGCTCGCCCGATGGCTGAAGAAAGAGGGCGAAGACGTGCACGCCGGCGACGTGATCGCCGAGATCGAAACCGACAAGGCGACGATGGAGGTGGAAGCGGTCGATGAGGGCAAGCTCGCCCGCATCCTGGTCGACGAGGGCACCGAAGGTGTGGCGGTGAACACGCCGATCGCGGTGCTGGCGTCTAACGGCGAGGATGTCTCGGAAGCCGCGGCACCGCTGGCCGCCCCCCAACGAGGGGCGCCGACGGCACGACCGGCCGAGCCCAAGGCCGTCGCGGACGCGGAGGATGCCGGCGCCATCGCCGCTCGTGCCGCACACGGGCAGCGCGCACCGGCGGCACAAGCGCTGCCGGCACCGCAGCCGGAGAAGGACTGGGGACCGACCAAAGCGATCACCGTCCGCGAAGCCCTGCGCGACGCAATGGCCGCCGAGCTGCGCCGCGACCCGACCGTGTTCCTGATCGGCGAGGAAGTCGCGCAGTACCAGGGCGCCTACAAGATCAGCCAGGGGCTGCTCGACGAGTTCGGGCCGAAGCGGATCATCGACACGCCCATCACAGAGCACGGGTTTACCGGCATGTCGGTGGGCGCTGCGCTGAACGGGCTGCGCCCGATCGTCGAATACATGACGTTCAACTTCGCCATGCAGGCGATGGACCAGATCATCAACTCGGCGGCCAAGACGCTCTACATGTCCGGCGGCCAGATGGGCTGCCCGATCGTGTTCCGCGGACCGAACGGGGCGGCCTCGCGCGTCGCCGCACAGCACAGCCAGTGCTATGCGAGCTGGTACGCGCATGTGCCTGGGTTGAAGGTGGTGGCGCCCTGGTCCTCGGCAGATGCCAAGGGGCTGTTGCGCGCGGCGATCCGCGACCCCAACCCGGTGATCGTGTTGGAGAACGAGATCCTCTACGGCCACACCTTCGACTGCCCGACCGACGAGGAGTTCATCCTGCCAATCGGGCAGGCGAAAATCGAGCGGCCGGGGGACCGAGTGACGATCGTTGCATTCAGCATCATGGTCGGCGTGGCGATGAAGGCGGCCGAGGCGCTCGCCGCTGAGGGGATCGAGGCGGAGGTGATCAACCTGCGCAGCCTTCGCCCGCTGGACACCGCGACGATCATCGAGAGCGTGAAGAAGACCAACCGCGTCGTCTCGGTCGAGGAGGGATGGCCGTTTGCCGGCATCGGCGCGGAGATCGCCATGCAGGTGATCGAGGGCGCGTTCGACTGGCTGGATGCGCCGCCAGTGCGCGTGCACGGCGTGGATGTGCCGTTGCCCTATGCCGCCAAGCTGGAGAAGCTCGCCCTGCCGCAGCCGGAATGGGTTGTGGATGCGGTAAAGAAGATACTCTGACGGAGAGAAGCGATGGCAACCAACATCCTGATGCCGGCGCTCTCTCCGACGATGACCGAGGGCACGCTCGCGCGCTGGCTCAAGAAAGAGGGCGAGCCGATCAAGGCCGGCGACGTCATCGCCGAGATCGAGACCGATAAGGCGACGATGGAAGTCGAAGCCGTGGACGAGGGCGTGCTCGGTCGCATTCTTGTCGGCGATGGGACCGAGGGCGTGAAGGTCAACGCGCCGATCGCCGTGCTGGTCGAGCCCGGTGAGAAAGTGCCGGATGCTGCCCCCGCCTCGGCACCATCGCCGCCGGCGCCGGCGCGCGCATCGCCTCCGTCGCAGGCGCCTGCTGCCGCGCCAAAACCTGCGGCGCCACAACCGGCACCGGCGGCACCGGCGCGTGGCAATGGGCAGGACGCAGCCGCAGCGGAGCGCATTTTCGTCTCCCCGCTCGCCCGACGCATGGCGCAGCAGGCGGGTATCGATCTCAGCGGGTTGAGAGGCAGCGGACCGAACGGGCGCATCGTGAAGGCCGATATCGAGGCGGCTATGAAGGGCGCACGACCGGCTCCGGCTGCGGCCCCGGCTCCCACGGCTGCTCCGGCAGCGCGTCCGCCGGCGCCCGCGCCGGTTATCACCGCGCCGCACCGGCTGGTGCCGAACAGCACGATGCGCAAGGTGATTGCTCGCCGGCTGTCGGAGTCGAAGCAGACTATCCCGCATTTCTATGTTTCGATCGACATCGACATCGATGCGCTTTTGAAGCTGCGCAACGAGCTGAATGCGAAATCGCCGAAGGAGGGGCCCGGAGCGTTCCGGCTGTCGGTGAACGACATGCTGATCAAGGCGGCGGCCGTGACTTTGCGCCGCATACCGACGGTGAATGCGAGCTTTACCGAGGAAAATATTATTCTGTACGACGATATCGATATCAGCGTGGCGGTGGCGATCCCCGACGGGTTGATCACGCCCATCATTCGCAAGGCCGACCAGAAGGGGCTGGCGGCGATCAGCAACGAGATGAAGGATCTGATCGCGCGCGCGAAAACTGGCAAGCTGAAGCCGGAGGAATTCCAGGGCGGCGGCTTCTCGATCTCCAACATGGGGATGTACGGCGTGTCCGAGTTCGCTGCGGTAATCAATCCGCCGCAAGCGGCGATCCTGGCGGTAGCGGCGGGGCAGCAGCGGCCGGTGGTGAAGGATGGGCAGGTGGTCGTCGCGACGATGATGACTTGCACGCTATCCGTCGATCACCGCGTGGTCGATGGTGCGCTGGGCGCCGAATGGCTGGCGGCGTTCAAGTCGGTTGTCGAGGACCCGCTGAGCTTGATGTTGTGAAGGGCGCGACTTATGTCATCGCCGCGCACCGATCCGTCATGGCCGGGCTTGGCCCGGCCATCCACGTCTTTACAGCGGCTCAGCGCCAAGATCGCGCCATTCCGGGTTCTGAGCGACGATCAGCCGCGTCTTCCAGGCACGCAGCCAGTGCTTGAGATTCTTCTCGCGCTGGATTGCAGCGACAATATCTTCATGGCGCTCGGCATAGACGAGATGCGCCAGGCGGTACCAACTCGTAAAATCCGCACCGAACCCCTGCCGATGTTCGCTGTAGCGTCGTGCAAGATCGGAAGTAACGCCGACGTACAACGTTCCATTCGGACGGTTCGTCATGATGTACACCCATCCGCCGCACATGCTGAAGGTTATAGCGAGACAATATTAACAGATTCCCCTAGGCGTTCGAGGTGACTCGAAAAGACGTGGATGGCCGGGCCAAGCCCGGCCATGACGTAGGAGGCGTCGTGCAGCCCTCCGACTTCATCCTGCGCGAACCGATGCCGGCCGACGTGCCTGCCGTGCTGCGGCTCGTGCGTGGCTTGGCCGAGTATGAGCGGATGCTCCACCGCGCGACCGCGACCGAAGCTGATTTCGCACAGGCACTGTTCGGGCCGCGCCCGCTCGCCGAGGCGATGCTGGCCGAGGTCGAAACCCGCGCGGTCGGCGTGGCGATCTGGTACTACCTGTTCAGCACGTTCACGGCGCAGCCCATGCTGTACCTGGAAGACATCTTCGTCGAACCGGCGCATCGCGGCCAAGGGATCGGGCTCGCGCTGTTTCGCCGTCTGGCGCGGATCGCCCATGCGAAAAACTGCCTTTTCATGGAATGGAGCGTGCTCAACTGGAACCAGCCGGCGATCGATTTCTACCGGCGCATCGGCGCGCGACCGGTCACCGACTGGACGGTGCAACGGCTGGATGCGAAGGGGATGGCCGCGCTGGCGGAGGAATAGGAGCAGGCCATGGCCGATCAGAGCTTCGACATTATCGTGGTGGGCGGCGGCCCTGGCGGCTACGTCGCGGCGATCCGCGCGGCGCAGCTTGGCATGAAGACCGCCGTCGTTGAGCGCGAGCACCTGGGTGGTATCTGCCTGAACTGGGGCTGCATCCCGACAAAGGCGCTGCTGCGCACCTCGGAAATCAACCATCTGCTGCATCATCTGTCGGATTATGGGTTCAGCGCCGACAACCCGCGCTTCGAGCTGGACAAGGTGGTAAAGCGTTCGCGCGCGGTGGCCAAGCAGCTTTCTTCGGGCGTGGCGCATCTGCTGCGCAAGAACAAGGTCACCGTGGTCGATGGGCACGGGCAGCTTGCCGGCAAACAGACGCTGGCCGTGGCGAAGGACGGCAAGCCGGTCGCGACGCTGACGTCGCCGCACATCGTGCTGGCCACGGGGGCGCGCGCGCGTCAGCTTCCGGGCATCGAGGCCGACGGCAAGCTGATCTGGGCCTATAAAGAAGCGATGGTGCCGCCGGCGATGCCGAAGTCGCTGCTGGTCATCGGCTCCGGCGCGATCGGCATCGAATTCGCCAGTTTCTATCGGAACATGGGTGCGGATGTTACCGTAGTGGAAGTGCTGGACCGCATCCTGCCGGTGGAGGACGAGGAGGTCAGTGCCTTTGCGCACAAGGCGTTCGAACGGCAGGGGATGAAGATCTTCACCGGCGCCAAAGTGGCAGCGGCGACGAAGAACGGCGACAACGTCACCGTTGCGGTCGAGGCGAATGACAAAAGCCAGAAGCTGACGGTCGATCGCGTGATCTCCGCCGTCGGCATTGTCGGCAACGTGGAGGACCTCGGGCTGGAGGGCAGCGGCGTGAATGTTGATCGCACGCATGTGCTAATCGATGAATATTGCCGGACGGGGGAACCCGGTGTGTACGCGATCGGTGACCTTGTGGGCCCGCCCTGGCTCGCGCATAAGGCGAGCCACGAGGGCGTGGTCTGCGTCGAGAAAATCGCCGGACTGAATGATGTGCATCCGTTGGATGTAACCAACATTCCTGCTTGCACCTATTGCCGACCGCAGGTCGCCTCGGTGGGGCTGACCGAGGCGCGCGCGAAGGCCGAAGGCCACGAGGTGCGGGTCGGCCGCTTTCCGTTCATCGGCAACGGCAAGGCGATCGCCATGGGCGAGCCGGAAGGCATGGTGAAGACCGTTTTCGATGCCCGCACGGGCGAGCTGCTGGGCGCGCATATGGTCGGCGCCGAGGTGACCGAGATGATCCAGGGCTACACCATCGCCCGCACGCTGGAGAGCACCGAGGCGGAGCTGATCCATACCATCTTCCCGCACCCAACGATCAGCGAGACGATGCACGAGGCGGTGCTGGACGCATATAAGCGGGCGATTCACTACTGAGTAGTGTCATCCGCTCTATCAGCAGGACATTGTCCTTTGGTCCGCCGACCAAGCGCGGGCGCTGCGCAACGGCGGCACCGCCCGAATCAACACCCCGGACCCGATCGACTGGGAAAACGTGGCCGAGGAGATCGAGAGTTTGGGGCGATCGGAACGAAGTGTGTTGCGCAGCCGGATCGGCGTGATCATCGAGCACTTGATGAAGCTCACGGCGTCTCCCAGAAGGGCGTCTCCCCGAGGTTGGATCGAGACGGTCCTGGCCCAGCGCGTTGAAATCGATCGGCTGCTTGCAGACAGCCCGAGCCCCCGGCGGGATGTTGCGCGTCTGATTGCCGAGGAAACGGTGCGTGCCCGAAAGAGCGTGGCCGACAGCCTGGCTCTTTATCGTGAGACGCCGATGATGGACCACAACCAGCTCACTTGTTCCGAAGAGCAGGTGCTCGGCGATTGGTTCCCCGCTGCCCCGGACAATCGCGACCCATCGTGAGCAAGTCCCTCTACGAACTGGACGTTGTCCGCTGGTCCGCCGAGCAGGCTCAGGCGCTCCGTGACGCTGGCGCAGCGCAGCTTAACGTCCCCAACCCGATCGATTGGGACAACGTGGCGGAGGGAATCGAACCGTTGGGACGATCGGAACGGTCGGCACTGCGCAGCCAGCTCGCGGTGATCATCGAGCATCTGATGACGTTGCAGGCCTCGTCGGCGGCCGCCCCTCCCAACGACTGGATCGACAGCATCGACGTTCAGCGGCGGGAAATCGATTACCTGCTCGAAGACAGCCCAGGCCTGCGCCGCGAAATCGGCGATATGGTCAGAGCAGCGACCCCGCCGGCCCGCCGCGCCGTTCTGCGGACCTCATACGCCATGGTGAGCAGCCGGTGACCGATCTCGACCAACTCAACTACACCGAAGAGCAGGTCCTCGGCGACTGGTCCCGCCCCGCGCTTGACGGCCTACGGCGTCCCCGCCACTTGTAGCGCGCCATGTCCACCCGGGTCCTGATCGATCATCGCGCCGGAGGCGCGTGGACTACAACGCCCGCCGGAGGCGCGTGGACCACGACGCCCGCCGGAGGCGCGTGGACCGCGACGCCCGCCGACGGCGCGTGGACCGCGACGCCCGCCGACGGCTGGCGTGCGCCGCTGCGCCACCCGGAGAAGGCGCACCGCCCGGACAACCCGGTCCAGCGCAAGCCTGCCTGGATCCGCGTCAAGGCGCCGACCCACCCGATCTATCACGAAACTCGCGCGCTGATGCGCGCCAATCGCCTGGTCACCGTCTGCGAAGAAGCCGCCTGCCCCAATATCGGCGAGTGCTGGAGCCAGCGGCACGCCACCATGATGATCATGGGCGACACCTGCACGCGTGCCTGCGGGTTCTGTAACGTGCGCACCGGCCTGCCCGGCGCGCTCGCCGCGGACGAGCCTGCCCGCGTCGCCGATGCCGTCGCCAAGCTCGGCCTCAAGCACGTGGTGGTTACCTCGGTCGATCGCGACGACCTGCCGGATGGCGGTGCGGCACATTTCGCCGCGGTGATCCACGCCATCCGCGATGCCGCGCCGGCCACCACCATCGAGGTGCTGACGCCGGATTTCGTGCGCAAGCCGGGCGCCGAGCAGGTGGTGGCGGACGCACGTCCCGACGTCTTCAACCACAACTTGGAAACCGTCCCGCGGCTCTATCCGACGGTCCGCCCCGGCGCTCGCTATTACCAGTCGCTTCGCCTGCTGGATCGCGTCAAGACGCTGGCTCCGGGCATATTCACGAAGTCGGGGATGATGGTGGGACTGGGCGAGTCGCGCGCCGAGATACTGCAGGTGATGGACGATCTGCGCATCGCCGATGTCGATTTCCTGACCATCGGGCAGTATCTGCAGCCGACGGCGAAGCACGCAGCGGTCGATCGTTTCGTCACGCCTGGCGAATTCGCCGAATATGCCTCACTCGCTCGCGCCAGGGGGTTCCTGCTGGTCTCCGCCACGCCGCTCACTCGCAGCTCCTACCACGCCGATGCCGATTTCGCCGTGCTACGGGCGGCGCGCACGCGCAAGCTTGCCGGGAACGTGGCCGCCTGATGCCAACCCACGCCGAGCGCCAACTCGTCCCTTATCGGCCGGATCAGCTATTCGACCTTGTTGCCGACATCGGGCGCTATCCGGAATTCCTGCCCTGGTGCGTCGGCGCCCGTGTGCGCAGCCGAACCGAGACCGAGGTGGTGGCGGACCTCACCATCGGCTTCGGCCCGTTTCGCGAAAGTTTCACGAGTTCGTGTGACGCTGGATCGGCCGCGTCGCGTGCGGGTACGTTACGAAAAGGGGCCGTTCCGTTATCTAAATAACCAATGGGACTTCATCTCGCACTCGCACGGCACGGAAGTCGATTTCTTCGTGGACTTCGAGTTCCGCAGCCGGATTCTGCAAGCCGCCATCGGTGTCGTGTTCAACGAAGCGGTGCGTCGCATGGTCAATGCCTTCCATCGGCGGGCCCGCCAGGTCTATGGACCACCGCCCGAGCCTGCCGTTGCCGCAACAGCCGTCGCAAAGGGCTGACAGCGCCGGCCGGGCCTGCTTTGCTGCGCCGGTCGGCGATCCTCGAGAGGACCTCAATGACCTACGCTCCTGTGCGCCCGGATGCGCTGCTGCCGCCGGTGCGGGTGAACCTTTACTCGGATACGCAGACCCGGCCCTCTGGCGCAATGAAGGCGGCCATGATGGAAGCCGAGGTGGGCGACGAACAGCACGGCGACGATCCCACCGTGCACGCGCTCTGCGACCGAATGGCGGCGCTTCTCGGAAAAGAGGCGGCGGTGTTCCTGCCATCCGGCACCATGTGCAACGAAGTGGCGATCCTGACGCATTGCCGGCCAGGCGACGAGGTGATCGCGCACGAAACTGCCCATATTATCGCTGCCGAGGGCGGTGCGCCCGGTGCGCTGACCGGCGTTTCGGTGCTTGGGCTTAAAGGTGACCGCGGCCAGTTCGACGTCGAGACACTGCGCGCCGCCTTCCGCGAGCGCCGCCGCAACTCCCCGCCGCAGACGTTGGTGGAGGTCGAGCAGACCGCGAATCTCGGCGGCGGCTCGGTCTGGCCGATGGCGAAGCTCGCTGCCGTGCTGGACGCCGCGCACGAACAGGGCATGGCAACACATATGGACGGCGCGCGGCTTATGAATGCAGTCATCGCCGCCGGTGTCCCGGCGCACGAGATGGCGGCCAGTTGCGATTCGGTGTGGCTCGACTTCACCAAAGGGCTCGGGGCGCCGCTTGGCGCCGTGCTCTGCGGCTCGACCGCGTTCATCGACGAGGTCTGGCGGTGGAAGCAGCGACTCGGCGGTTCGCTGCGGCAGGCCGGGCTGTGCGCCGCCGGCTGCCTCTACGCGCTCGACCACAATATCGAGCGGCTGGCCGAGGACCATGCGAATGCCAAGGCACTTGCCCGAGGGCTGGCGCAGATTCGGGGGATCATCGTGGAGGAGCCCGAGACCAACCTGGTGTTCTTCGACACCTCCGGCACCGGCCTCACCGCCGATGAGCTGGCGCGCCGCATCCGCCGCGAGGGAATCCAGCTTTCGACCACGGGGCGGTATCGCGCCCGGGCCTGTACCCATCTCGACGTGGATCGCGAGGGGATCGAGATGGCGGTTCGGATCATCCGGCACGCCGTCGATCAAGGACGCGATTAACCGCCGGGTGACCGGCGTGCGGTAAGCGGGGGTCCGCGCTTCATCGAAAGGGACCCCTCAATGCGCATTCACTTCGCCCTGGTCTTGCCCGCGCTGCTCGCCATGCAGGCTCCGGCGCACGCAGCGCAACACATGACGCTGCATCAGCGATTCGAGCAGGCGAACACGACTCACGACGGGCACCTCACAGAAGAGCAAGCGAAGCTCGGCATGAAATCAGTGGCCCGCCATTTCGACGTGATCGACAAGGACCACAAAGGCTATGTGACCGAGGAAGACATCCACGCTTATTACAAAGCCGTGCGTGCCGCGCATCATCACACTGCGGACGCGGCCACGCCGACTAAGGGTTGATACCGCGCAACCGTCGGGCGAGGGGCGGCCCCGTCACGACTGGCGGCTACGCCGCCGCCCGCCCCCGTCGCTCCGCAAGCATCGCCCTGGCGGCCTGCACCTCCCTCCCCGTAACGACCAGCGGCGCACACCCCTGCGCCTCCCGGCGCAGCGTCGCAAAGTCGGCATACAGCGCCACCACGCCGCCGCCATTGGCGAAATTCGCCCGGTCCCCCGCCTCCAGATAACTCTCCGCCGCCAGCCCCTCGGCCAGCAGCACTGCATGACGCGGCAATTCCACGTGGTAGTATGTGACCTCCTCGCAGGCCACCTGCACGACCGCCGCCCCATCGATCAGGTGCTTCACCGGGATCAGCACGCCCTCGAGAAACAGCGCATGGTCGGGGGAGAGGAACACGTCCCGCTCCGGCCGCCCCGGCCCGAAGGCCCCCGCCGCCACCCGCACCGGCCAGACCGAGCGCGGCCTGGGATGCCGCCGGCACACCACGTGCCGCTGCCCCACCCACACCACCGGCGCCCAGCCCTCATCCCCCAGCACGCGCACCCGATCGCCCGGACGCAGCGCCTCCACCGCCACCTCGCCGCGCTCCGCCGCGATCCGCGTGCCGGCGGCAAAGCACGGCGCGTCACCGATGGTGCCGTTGCTCACCACCTCCAGCGCCGCCAGATCGCCCGCCGTGATCCCCGCCGACACCGCCAGCGTGCCGAGCACGCCGCCGCTCTGCCCCGCCCCGGCATACAGCGTCAGCACGCCGTCCGACCCGCCGACCCCCGCCGCATACGCGTCGCTGCCCACCGTCGTGCCGGCCAGCACGATCGAGTCCAGCGTGCCGAAATTGTCCAACACGCCACCGAACGTGCCCAGCGTGCCGATGCTCAGCACCGCCGCCAGCGTGTCGTTGTTGAACGACACCTGCTCGGTGTCCGCCACCGAGCCGGCATTGACCACCAGGTCGCCGCCGTCATCCACCGCCAGCGTGCCGGTGCCGTTGATTAGCAGCCCGACATTCCGGAGGCGCCGGCCTCGAGCCCGATGGTGCCGGAGGCGGCCGAGATGGTGGCGCCGTTGCTGATCGCCACGTCGCCGATGCCGGCGGCGCCGACCAGGAGTTGGGCGCTGAGGGAGAGGAGGCTGGCGGTGCCGGAGGCGGACAGGTCGCCGACGCCTGCGGTGGTGTTGCCGAGGGTGAGTGTGGTGGCGCTGACGCTGCCGCCGGCGGTGATGGCGAGCGAGCCGGCGGCGAGGTCGCCGATCACCAGGCTGCCGCCGATGGTCCACTCGGAGCCGGGGCCGGTCACTGTGGCGGAGGAGCCGTCGCTGCCGGGGTCGGCGGCGATGCCGGTGTAGCCGGAGGCCAGGAGGTTGGTGGTGACCGTGCCGCCGGCGGTGACGAACAGGGCGCCAAGGCCGCTGCCGCCGACCACGAAGGGGCCGGCGTTGTCGAGCACCGAGCCGGTGCCGGTCACTGTGACGTTGCCGGACCCGCCGGTTGCCGTGCCGAGCGCTATGCCGCCGGCCGCCGCCGTGCCGCCGGTGGAGGAGAACGTGCCGGCATTCTCGACCAGCAGACTGCCGCTGCCGGCGACGCCGAGGGAGAGTGGATTCCCTCCGGCCTCGAACACCGCAGACGTGCCGCTGACGGTGATTGACCCACTGGCACCCGAATTGACGCCGAGCTCTATGGTCGAGGCATCCGGAACACCGGTCGCTGCTAGCGTGCCGCCAGCAAGTACCTCGATATCGCCGCTCGTCCCGGCGCCGTCGCCGACAAGCAGCGAGCCGGAAGTACTGACATGTGTTCGCTCTCAACCGTGATCGCGCCGCTGCCATCGAGCGACTCTCCGACGACGATTCCTAAGGCGGCGCTGACGCTGCCATCGTTGCTGACAATGAGTGCGCCGCTGCATTCATCGCCGACCGTCAGCGTGCCCGGCGTTTCCCAAGTCGTGCCAGTGCCGCTCACCGTCACCGCCCCGGAATTTCCGGATGCGCTGCCGATCTGGTCCGCCTCTGAGGACAGGCCGTCCAACGTTGCCCCGTTGGTCAGCGTCAGTGTCCCGCTGGGCACCCCGACGAGCACGTTCAGGGTGTAGTCGAGATCGGCCCCGTTCAAGACCCACGGAGTCGCGCCAGCAAATTCGAGCTCGCCCGCAGTGCCGGTGCCGGTGATGGTCCCGGATGCGACAGCGGAGGTGAAATCCGCGAAGTCGTTGTTCCCTGGGTTGGCGGCGGGCGTCCAATTGCTCGTGGTGCCGAAATCCGTACTGCCTCCCTGTGGGTCCCAAGTGAAGAGGCGATTTTGCAGCGTGGTCGATCCGTGGTCGGCACTGATGCTGAAACTGGTGCCGGCGTCCGGTGCCCGTGAGAAATTGTTGAAGACATACTGGCCACCCGAGGTGGTGACCGTCAGCGTGGTCCCGCTGAGGACGGCACTGTCGATCGTGACGCCATTGCCAAAGGCAATCGTGTCGAGGTCCTGAAAATTCACGATTGGCTGGCTGAATCCGTTCCCAGGCGTGCCGAGGATCAATGTCTCGGGGGCCCCGGTGCTGAACAAGATCGTTTGGCCGCTGACCGGCCCGTCCAACTCGAGTGTACCGCCGCTGCCGATCACCAGCGTCCCTGTACCGCCGACGCTGCCGGAGACCTCCAGCACGCCGCCCGTCGAGGTTGCGACGGTACCGCTGTTCGAAGTGGCGATCGTGCCGTCGTTCACCACCGCTGCGTCGACCGTTCCGTCCGCGGTGAGTACCTGGCCATTGCCGAGATTGACGGCTCCGGAGGCTGCGTTGCTGCCGGGGATGCCGATATCGAGCGCCCCGCCGGACGCAACCGCCAACGTGCCCCCGGCGCCAACAGCAAATGCCGCATTGGTACCGACTGCGACGGCGATCGTGTTCCCGGCCGCTATGGTGACCAGGCCATCGTCTATGAACTGACCGGCGCCTGCGCTGCCGGTGGCGTACTGCTGCACCTCGATCGTGAAGACACTTCCCGCGGCCGCGTCGGCGGCGACCGTGCCGGCGTTGATGAACGTGCCGAGCATCTCCAGAAGAGTATGTCCCGAGCTGGTCTGTCGGGGCACCTGGCTGGCGAGCAGGCTGACCTCGTCGAGACTGGGACTTTGCGCGGTCACCAGCGAGTCGCCACTGAAAATGACGGCTGCCGCCGGTCCGGTGGTGCTACCGATCTCGATTGTCTGGTCTTGCAGCTTGACGTTGAATGGCTCGGTGATGGTGGTCCCGGTATTGATAATCGTGCTCATCGGAGGCTCCGCCGGCATCAGCCGGATGGTTCCCCAGGGCGCCGCAACTCGCCCGGAGAGGGGCAGGAGCGCGTCTCTAATCCTACTGAGTTGCAAACGGCGCGATCTGGCGGCCTGATTTCGGCCTTGCTGCGACGCGGTTGCGGTATGGTACGAGTGAAGATTTCGAACCGTTCGAGGAGGGCGGCATGGATCTTCGCGATGGGTCTGGCACGGAAGCCCGTTTCAGGGCTTACGCCACGGATTTGGCCTCGGTGCTTGGCCATGCCGACCGGGTCAGACCGTTCGAAGACTACTGCATCGGGTTGATCTTGACCGAAGGCCGCAAGAGCGTCGAACCGCTGGCGGCGGTGACCGCACCGGAGCGCACCGCGGCCCAGCACCAGTCGCTGCTGCATCTGGTGGCGCAAGCCCCCTGGTCGGACCAGGCGATGCTGACCCGGGTGCGCGAGTTGGTGCTGCCATCGATCACCCGCGATGAGCCGATCCAGGCCTGGATCATCGACGACACGGCGTTTCCCAAGAAAGGCCACCACTCGGTCGGCGTGGCCCGGCAATACTGTGGGCAGCTTGGCAAGCAGGAGAACTGCCAGGCGGCGGTGAGCCTGTCGGTGGCCAGCCACCAAGCCAGCCTGCCGGTCTCCTATCGATTGTATCTGCCGCAGGAGTGGGCTGACGACCCGGTGCGGCGGAGCACCGCTGGGGTGCCAGCGGAGGTTACGTTCCAGACCAAGCCGGAGATTGCATTGCAACAGATGCGCCAGGCCCACGCTGATGGCGTGCCGGCGGCGGTGGCACTGATGGACCCGGCCTATGGCAACAACAGTGTCCTGCGTGCCGGGATCAGCGAACTCGGGCAGCCCTACGTGGCCGGCATCCTGCCCACCACAGCAGTCTGGCGGCCGGGTGAGGCAGCATTGCCATCGCCGGCATGGTCGGGCCGCGGCCGGCCGCCGAAACGGCCGCGCCGTGATGAGGCGCATCAGCCGGTCTCGGTCAAGCAACTGGCCGTGGAATTGGCCGCCGACGCCTGGCAGCCGATCACCTGGCGGGAGGGTAGCAACACGGCGCTGAGCTCGCGCTTTGCCCGCCTACGGGTGCGCCCGGCACACGATGAGAGCAAACGGAACGAACCTGCGGCGGAAGAGTGGCTGCTGGTCGAGTGGCCGGAGGGCGCCAGCGAGCCGGACCACTACTGGCTTTCCACGCTGCCGTCGGACATCGCGTTCGAGCGGATGGTCGATCTCACCAAGCTGCGCTGGCGGATCGAACGCGACTATCTGGATCTGAAGCAGGAAGTTGGGCTCGGCCATTACGAAGGCCGCGGCTGGCGGGGTTTTCACCATCACGCAAGTCTATGCATTGCGGCCTACGGATTCCTGGTCTCCGAGAAGGAGACGATCCCCCCCTCAGGACTTGCTCGCGCCTGGTGCCGCCGGCGACCTGCCGTTCCCGCAGGTTACCGACGCAAGGGAGCTGCCACTGCGTCCGCAGCGTCACGTGCCGAACTCGATCGCGACGCTGCGCATCCGCCTCGCCCGCACCTTCGCCCTTGCATTGCCGCGATGTCCTTGCTGCGGACATATGCGCAAGCCGCCAGCGCGGCATGATGAGTGACGCAGTAGGACTAATCGGCTTGTATTAACAAGCTCTGCGCACGACGTGTCGTCGGCCTAACGATTTCTCGACGGAAATGCATTGCAGCCGGTGGTACTGGCGCCGGCTCTGACGGCTTGCACCATCGGCCCGGTCTGCCGCAGAAACCCCCGATGCACGGTTCGTCCCTTCGCGCTCGCCGCGCCGCCGTGGCTGCTTCCGGCTTCGCTGGAAGCGGAAGTACGCCCTCTCAGGAGGCCGCCTGACCCTCATGCGACCAGGTAAGCTGATCACCCAACTCGACTGCTACGTGTTTCGCCAGCTTCTTTTCGCCCTTCTCGCCGTCACCGGCGGGCTGACGGCGCTGATCTGGCTGACCCAGTCGCTCCGATTCGTCGAGTTGGTGGTCAACCACGGGCTTTCCTTCGGCGTGTTCTTCGAGCTCACCGGCCTGTTGATCCCGAGCTTCGTCGCCGTAATCCTGCCAATCACCACGTTCGTGGTGGTGCAGTTCGTCTATCAGCGGCTTGCCGGAGACCGGGAGCTGACGGTGATGCGCGCGGCCGGTCTGTCACCCTTCGCCCTGTCGCGCCCGGCGCTGGCACTCGCCGTTGTAGCGATGGGCGCCTGTTATTTGCTGAACCTTGTGATCGTGCCTGCCAGCCTCAGGGAATTCCGCGAATTCCAATGGGAGATCCGAAACCAGGTCGTAGCCTTCCTACTGCAGGAGGGCGTCTTCACGCAGGTCAGCGACGACGTCACCGTGTACGTCCGCTCGCGCGATCCGGCGGGCGATCTGCGCGGAATTCTGGTTGATGACGGACGCGACAAGCGCGCGCATGCGACCATCCTGGCCGAGAGCCGCCGGCTGATCCAGGTCCCCAACGGTCCACAGGTGCCGCTGTTCAACGGCACGCGCCAAGAGATCGACCCGAAGACCGGTCGACTCGATATGCCGACCTTCCACGAGAATGTCCTCGACCTTGCGGATGCGACGCATGGCGACGCCGCACGGGTGCCCGACATGTCCGAGGTGCCACTCGCCGCTCTGCTGCACCCGCATCCGGCTAATCCGCAGGACATACCGAAATGGATCGCCGAGGCGCATAAGCGATTGGCGACGCCGATCACCGCCGCCGGGGTGGCCGCGGTGGTGGTGCTGCTGGCACTCGGGCTGCTGTGCGACGATCTCGCGGCGCGCGACAATACGTTGCTGCTCTTTACGTGGATCCAGCCGATCCTGCCGGGCGTGACTTGCATCTGGCTGCTCTTTGGTCCGGAACTCCTCGCTCCGCTGCTCCGCCCGGCGATGCCACTGCCCCAGAGCGCGGTCCGGCCCAGCACCGTCGCATGACCCCCGCCGTCACTCTGTCGATTTATATCTCCCGCCAGTTCACGGCTTCCGTGCTGGCAATGCTGGCCGCGCTCAGCGGGCTCGTCTCGCTGTTCGACTTCATCGAGTTGCTGCGCCGTTCCGCTTCGCATCCCGACGCGACGTTCGGTCTTGTCGGCGAAATCGCCGCGTTGCGACTGCCCTATATCTCCATGGAGGTGTTGCCGTTCGCCACCCTGCTCGGGGGCATGCTGGCGTTCTGGCGGCTCACCCGATCATCCGAGCTGATCGTCGCCCGGGCAGCCGGCGTATCGGCCTGGGAATTCCTGGCTGCTCCGGTGGCCGCTGCGCTGTTGCTCGGCGGTATCGCCACCGCTGTGATCAGCCCGGTCTCTTCCGTGATGTTTGCCCGTGCCGAGACACTGACGAACGCCTTCCTCAGCCCCGATGGCGGGCCGCTGGCTCTGACAAACGGGCAACTCTGGCTGCGCCAGGCGGATCGTGGCATCGCCGCGCACGGTGTGGCGATCGTGCATGCGACCGACGTGGCGTTGCAGCACAAGACGCTGACGGCGAATGCGGTGACGGTGTTTCGACTGAATGGTGCCGACCAGCTCCTAAGCCGCATCGAAGCCGGCCACGCGCGCCTGGCCGGGGGAAACTGGACGCTGGACGACGCGCGCGTGATTCGCCCGGATGCCATGCCGGACCCACCGCACACCATCGTTCTGCCAACCGATCTCACAGTGGCGCGCGTGCAGGAAAGCTTCGCCTCGCCCGACACGCTCTCGGTCTGGGAGCTGCCAGGCTTTATCCGCCTGCTCAACCGTTCCGGCTTTTCCTCGATCCGTCATCGGCTGCATTTCCAGTCCTTGCTGGCCTTGCCGCTGCTATGCGCCACGATGGCGCTGGTTGCCGCCGGATTCTCGATGCGCCCGGCGCGGCGTGGCGGCGTGGCGCGCATGATCGGCAGCGGCGTGGCGGCCGGGTTTGCACTGTTCATGATCTCCAAGATGGCCGAGGAGTTCGGCCAGTCGGGTGCGATTCCTGTGATGCTGGCGGCATGGGTGCCAGCCGCTGCCGGCATGATGCTGGCGGTTGCCCTGCTGCTGCACATGGAAGACGGCTAGTGTGCGGGACCTTGCCGTAAGACGGCCCGCGGGGGACAGGTTGTGCACGCGCGGCAGCCGGACGCGGCCAGCCGGCAAACGCCAGTTGGGGGACGTTCATGGGCTCACGGTTCGAAAGGGTTCACACGAAGGACTGCGGAGAATCCACGGAGCGCCACGGAGGTCGTCATGTTGCGGGACGCTGTGACACCTCCGTGGTGCTCCGTGCGAACCTCCGTGGTGCTCGGTGTGAACGCTATTTGCACCGCCCTGCCATGTCGGCGTTATGCACCGCTCGCATTTGGTTGCCGCCAACGGCTGCGCTGTGCAACGCCGGGTCCGCTTCGCTATTTATGGCGCGGCGCACTCGTCGGTATCGCGGCGGTGGTGCTGTTGTTCGGAGTGCTCGTCGCCGGCAACGCCGTTGCCCAGCTCAGCCAGTTTGGCGGCGGCTCCTCACCGGCCACCCGTAACCAGCCGGTCGGCTTCATTGCCGACTCGGTTGAGTACCAGCAAAATAACCAGTTGGTGATCGCCCGTGGCCATGTGGAGGCGTGGCAGAACGGCAACGTACTGCGAGCCGACCAGGTGACGTTCAACCGGCGGACCGGCATAGCCACGGCCACCGGCCACGTCACACTGTTCGAGCCAGGCGGACAGGTGCTGTTCGCCGACGCGGCCGAGCTCTCGCAGGGCATGCGCGACGCAGTGCTGACGGGGCTTCGCGCCCGTCTGGCGCAGAACGGCAAGCTCGCCGCGAATGGCGGGCGGCGCACGGCGGGCGTGCTGAACTCTATGTCGAAGGTCGTTTATTCCACCTGCAACCTTTGCAAGAAGCATCCCGAGCGGCCGCCGCTGTGGCAGATCCGAGCAGCCAATGCCACCGAAGACGTCCAGCACCAACACATGGAATACACCGGTGCCGAAATGCAGATGTACGGCATCCCAGTGGCCTATTTTCCATATTTCTGGACCCCCTTGCCGGGCACGAAGCGGGCGAGCGGGCTACTCATACCCTCGATGGGTGCCAGCTCGCATATTGGCGCATTTTTTGCTCAACCCTATTACTGGGTGATCGATGACCAATCGGACGCCACCTTTACCCCAATGCTGACGACGCAGGGCGGTCCGCAGATCGACGCCGAGTACCGCCGGCGGTTCAACTTCGGCTATCTGACGTTGAACGGCTCGCTCGGGTATTTCGAGAACGCGGTGCAGGGAACCATTTATGCGAACGGAGTGTTCGATATAGACCCAAGTTGGCGCGCTGGATTCAGCATCAACCGCGCCTCGTCGGAGAATTATGTAAACGACTTCCGCCTTGGACACGATCTCGGCAACTATTCGACCGTGCTCGCGAGCAACATCTATCTCGAGGGCTTCGGCGAGGGCGCATATTCGCGGTTGGACACCAAATTTTACCAGACTTTGAGCAGCACGACCGTCTCCCAAAATCAGCTGCCGGTTGTGCTGCCGCGCTACCAGTACAGCTATTTCGGCCAGCCGGACGCTCTCGGTGGCCGGCTGTCAGTGGATACCGGCATGTTCAATGTGCTGCGCGACGACGGCACCGACACACGGCGCGCCGATCTGATCGGCGAGTGGGATCGTCCGTTCACCGGCGATCTCGGGGATCTCTGGACGGTCAAGCTGCACCTGGATGCCGCCGCCTACAACGCCAGCCAGATGAACGAGCAACCGAATTTCGCCGACGTTTCGAATGTCGACGACGCCCGTGCACTGCCACAGGCGGCGCTCGACTTCCGTTGGCCGTTCGAGCGTGATTCGGGAGCGTGGGGCACCCAACTCATCGAGCCAATGGCGGAGATCATCGTGGGCCCGAACGAGGGCGGTAGCCAGCTCAACAAATACCCGAACGAGGACAGCCTGGACCTCGCATTCTCCGATGCCAACCTGTTCGGCTTCAACCGATTCGGGGGAATCGACCGGCTGCAGGGAGGCTCGCGGGTGAATGTGGCAATGCACGGGGCATGGTACCTGGCCGGGACCGCGCTCGACGGATTGGTCGGCCAGTCCTACAATTCCACCCGCTCGCCCTGGCTGCCGTCGTTTTCCGGCCTGCAGGACAACGTCTCGGACGTTGTCGGGCGTCTGAGTTTCACGCCGACGAGTTGGCTCGATACCACTTACCGCTTCCAGCTCGATCACCGGAATCTGGCAATGCGCGTGTCCGACGCGACCGCCTCGATCGGCCCGCCAAATTACCACCTGACCGCCGGCTATATCTATAGCACGTACGACCCCTATTATTACTACCTTCAGCCAGGGGTGCCGCCCCCCGGCTCGCTGTATTACACGTCTCGCAACGAGATCACGCTGGGTGGCAACGCGAGCTGGGGTCCGTATCGGCTGGACGCCGGTGCGCGGCGAGACCTGACGTACAACCAGTTGGTTTCCCTCAACGCCGACGCCGTCTATGAGGACGAATGCTTTATCGTGGCCTTGAAGTACTACCGGCGCTATACCTCACTGAATGGAGACAGCGGATCGACGACGCTGCTGATCCAGCTCACGTTCAAGACAATCGGCCAATTCGGCTTCAGTGCGCTGTGAGACGGGGAGCCCCTGCCATGCCGAACCAGACAAGCCTGTGCCGCTCCTGCCTCGTCCTGATGCTGCTGCTACCGGCAATCGCGGCAGCCGCGCCGGCGGCCCGCCCCGGCCCGCCCCCGTCGCGCGTTGCCGGCAAGTCCGCGGGCCTACCGCCGGCCACGCAGGCAATCCGCATCGTCGCCGTGGTCGACGGCGATCCCGTCACCAACCTGGACGTGGATAACCGCACCCGGCTGTTCGCAATGGCTACCGGCCTGCCGGTTTCGCCCGAGATGCTCGACCGGCTCAAACCGCAGATCGTTCGGCAGCTCGTCGATGAGCGGCTGCGGATGCAGGAGATCCAGCGGCGCAAGATTGTCGTGAGCGACAAGGAGATCGCCGCGGCGATCTCCGAAATCGAGCAGCGCAACGGGATGAAGCCGGGCGGTCTGCGGGCCAAATTGGCGTCGGACGGTGTCAGCTTCACGACGCTGGTTGATCAGATTCGCACCCAGCTCGGGTGGACCCGGGTGCTGCGGCAGGCCATCGGAAATCGGGTGGCTATCACCGATGCCGACGTAGCCGAGCAGCAGAGGCTACAAGCGCAGCAGGTCGGCAAGCCTGAGTACCACGTCGGCGAGATCTTTATCCCGATCGAGGAACGAGCCAACGCCGCCGATACGCAACGCTTCGCCGAGACCGTGATCAGCGAGCTGCGCGCCGGCGCCCCATTCGCCGTGATGGCGGCGCAGTTCAGCCAGAGCCAGACCGCCCTGCAGGGCGGCGACCTTGGGTGGGTTCAGCCGAACCAACTCGATCCGCAGGTGGCGCAGATTGTCGCCGAGATGCCGCCCGGCGCAATCAGCAACCCGATCGCGGTGCCCGGCGGGTTGGACATCGTCACGCTGGTGGCGAAACGGGATGTCGGCCAGGACCTGGGCACTATTCTGTCGATGCGGCAGGTATTCCTGCCCTTCGCCTCGCCGCTCGACCCGCAGGCGCCGACCCCGGCTCAGGTCCAGCAATTCGACAAAGCCAAGAGCATCAGCGCCAGCGTGCATAGTTGCGATCAGATGGAGCAGGTCGCGGCCCAGGAGAAATCCCCGCGCCCCGCCAATCCCGGCGACGTCCGGCTGGAGAGCGTCACGCCCCCAGCATTCCGCGACATGCTCGACAAGCTGCCATTGCAGACCGCGAGCAAGCCGCTGGTTTCACCCGACGGTATCGCCGTGATGATGGTCTGCTCGCGCGACCAGAAGAATCTGGCGGCGCTGACGCCCAAGGAGATCCACGACCAGATCCTGGAGCAGCGCGTCGATCTGTTGTCTCGCCAGCTACAGCAGGACCTGCGCAGCCAGGCCCACATCGAAATCCGCGGCAACGGGACAGCGTGACTGCCTCGACCCGCCCGAAGCTGCGCGACGTCATCGCGCGGCACGGGCTGGACGCGCGGCGTTCACTCGGCCAGCACTTTCTGCTGGACGGCAACCTGACCGCGCGGATTGTCCGTGCGGCCGGCCCGCTTGCCGGCCGACATGTGATCGAGGTCGGGCCCGGTCCCGGCGGGCTGACGCGTGCGTTGCTGGACAGCACGGCAGCATCCGTCACCGTGATCGAGATCGATCCCCGCGCCGCCGCGGCGGTGCGCGAATTGGCAGACGAAAGCTCCGGCCGGCTGACGGTGATCGAGGCGGATGCGCTCAGCCTGGACGTTTCGTCACTGGTACCGCCGCCGCGGCAGATCATTGCCAATCTGCCATACAACATCGCGACGCCACTGCTGGTCGGTTGGCTACGCGAGGCAGGCCGCTTCGAAGGGCTGACGCTGATGTTTCAGCTCGAAATGGCGGAGCGAATCTGCGCCCAGCCCGGCACACCAGCCTATGGGCGACTGTCAGTGCTGGCGCAATGGGTCGCCGACGTGGCGATCGCGCTGCGCCTGCCGCCCGAGGCGTTCGTCCCGCCGCCCAAAGTCTGGTCCGCCGTAGTCGTGCTGGGCCCGCACGCGACGCAGCCCGACCCGTCGCTGTTTGCGGCGATGGAGCGGCTGACCGCGGCTGCCTTCGGGCAGCGGCGGAAGATGTTGCGCGGGTCGCTGCGGCCGCTCGGCGGCGAGCGGCTGCTGGCTGAGGCCGGCATCGCCGCTGAGCGACGCGCCGAGACCGTGGATGTCGGCGCGTTCGACCGCCTCGCCCGGTTGGTTGCGACTACCGATGTATCATCATGTTTCCGACCTTGACGGTCGGGAATTCCCACGGCTAACCGGGCGTCCCACCTCCAGGGACCGCATGATGCACTTTCCCCCTCAGCCGCCGGACCGTCGGATGATCGAGGATTTCATCGATCTGGCAGATCGGTCCCGCTGGGCGCGACGGCTGCACGAGATCGAACGCCAGGCGGCGATCGGCCCGCGCTCCGGCAAGGCGATCCTGCAGCGTCATACGGTGGAGTGCGCGCTCGAGCGGCTGCGCTCCGGTGCCGCCCCCGCTTCGGTGGCCGAGCGTTGTGTTGGCCGCCTCGCCTCTGAAGCTGTAGCGCTTGGCGAGCAGCTCTCCGCCACCGGTCGGGGGCGGCTGCGTCAGGAGCTTGCCGCGGCGCTCGAAGGCGATGGAACGTTGGTCCCGCTATTCCACAAGCTGCGCTGCGCGGTGATGCAGCAGGCGCGCGGCTTCGTCGTCCGGTTTGCCGGCCTGGAGGACGGCACCGGCTTCGACCTGTTGCTGGCGCGCGGCGGTATTGAGGCGGAGATGGTCTGCGACGTGGTCTCGGCCGAGGAAGGACGCTCCGTGCAGCGCGGCGCCTGGTTCCGGCTGGCCGATCGGATCGACCCGGACCTGCAGACTTGGCTCGCCGCCCATCCCGGCCGTTATTTACTGAAGATGACGCTCCCGGACGGGCTGCGGGACAACGACGCGGCGGCGGATGAAGAATTGCTGGCGCGTCTGCATGAGCGCATCCGTGCCCTGCTGGCCGGCAGCAGCCGGGCGGAACAGGACGCCGCCGTGGTGCTGCGGCTCGATCCGTTGCTGTTGGCCGGCGCCCGAGCGGACGAGCTTGGCATCCTGGGCCCGCTGCGGCGGGAGTTCGGGCCGGACGCGCATCTTGCGGTTGTTGCGACGGGCGGTGGCGTGTTCGTCGTCGCTGCCCGCGCGGGCCGCGAGAACGAGGTCGCCGCGGCGGTCCGCCGGCGCATGGCGACGATTGCGCCGGCGCGGCTGACCAGCACGCGGCCGGGCATCCTGGCGATGTTCATTGAAGACACCGACCGTGCCGAGTGGCGGGGCTTACGCGAGCGCCTGGAACTGGAAGGCGAGGCGCGACAATTCCTGACCGACAAGGCGGCGCGCGCGGTGGTCGCCGTCACCTGCACCTCCAGACTTGAGCTGTTCGGGCATGCCGAGCCGGACGCAGCCCCAGACGGCGAGCTGCGCTTTCGCAACCCCGCGCATCCGGCGGCCCGTTCCGCCGCACTTGCCCCGGCGGTGCTGTCCTCAGTGTGATCGCACGTCCACCTCTCCCGCCCTGCGGAAGAGAGCCTGTCCCCGGGCTCCGACCCGGGGATCGGTTCGCAAAGCGAACTGGGTGAGGGTCCCGCATCCAGGCGGCAAGACCTGCACAATCCACGAAGATCGGCAAACGCCTTGGCGCGACGCCAAGCTTGGTGCGATAACCCCCAGCAATGCGTTACCTCTACCATCTGCCGTTATCGCCGTTTTCGCGCAAAGTCCGTCTCGTTCTCGCCGAGAAGCGGCTGCCGTTCGAACTGCGACTGGAGAAAGTGTGGGAGCGTCGCCCGGAGTATCTGGAGCTGAACGCCGCCGGCACCGTCCCAACCCTGATCGAGGATAACGGCTTGGCGGTGCCGGATTCGGGCGTGATCTGCGAATATCTCGAAGAAGCCTATCCCGACACGCCGCTGATGGGCCGCACGCTCGCCGAGCGCGTCGAGGTCCGCCGGCTGGTCTCCTGGTTCGACGGCAAGTTCGCCGCGGAGGTCACGCGCAATCTACTCGGTGAGAAATACGAGAAGCGGCTGATGGGCCGCGGCAATCCGGATGCCACCGCGATGCGCACCGGCTATGCGGCGATCCGCCATCACATGCAGTATATCGGCTGGCTCGGCGAGACCCGCAAATGGCTTGGTGGAGCAACGATTTCGCTCGCGGATTTTGGTGCTGCGGCGCATCTCTCGGCGCTCGACTACATCGGCGACGTGGACTGGACGATCTCGCCTCCCGCCAAAGAGTGGTATGCGCGGATGAAGTCGCGCCCGAGCTTCCGCGGCCTCCTGGCCGATCGCGTGGCCGGCATGACCCCACCCGAACACTACACCGACCTCGATTTCTGATATCACCGCCAACTACACATATAGAATCGCGGCAGCTCGTCGGGATCGGCGTGAAATCAAGTGACTTGTCGAACGCATAGTAGGTCACGAACGTGAAAAGCGGCAGCCACGAGGCTCCTTCTGTGATCTCCTGAATTGCTGCGGCGGATTTTTCTAGCCACTGTTTGGGATCGGTGACCGACCCGCCCTCGGCCACCAGCTTCTCAATTGCTGCATCCCGAGTGTAGTCGTTTGCCCCGCCGCCGAAGAAATACGGCAGCAGCGCCGAGACATCATTGATCGAGTAGCTGCCCCAACTGCCCGCGTTGATCGGCGCCTCGCCGGCCAGCACCTTCTGCACCTCTCGGCCGCGGCCTGCAGCCACCGCGCATCGGCGTTGATGCCGATGGCCTTCAGGTAGTTCTGGATAGCCGAGAGCCAGGCCGGCAACAGATTGCTGATCAGTGTCGTCGAGCCGCCGTTCGGATACCCCGCCTCGGCCAGAAGCTGCCTGCTCTTTGCCGGGTCGTACTCGTATTTCAGGGCGGCGGATGCCACGCAGCCGAACTGAGTCGGATAGCAGGGCGCATCGATCGGGTGCGAGTTGCCTTGCACGAGATCCTTGGCCATCGCCGCCCGCTCGATTGAATGGCAGATCGCTTGGCGCACCTTCTGATTGGTCAGCGGATTGTCCTTTCCCGTCCGACCGGCGGCATCGATCTGCAGATAGCCGATGCGCATCGAACCGGACCGCAGTGCGGTGCGCCCCGGCAATTGCGCCAGATTCGCAAACTGGTCCGGGTTGTACTGCCAAATCCAAGTCTGCCTGGCCGCTGATGAAGGCGGTGATCTCGCCGGTGGCGTCCAGTACCTCGTTGATCCTGAGATACTTGATCGCCGGCCGGCGCTTCGGGTTGGCCACGTAGTAGCCGTCGAACCGCTCCAGGTCGATCTCCCGGCTGCCATCGACGCGAGTAATGCGATAGGGCCGGGTGCCGACGGGCTTCTGCGAATAGGCAGCCGGTCCGACTTTCTCCCGGTATGCCTTCCGGTAGATCGGCAGCACCATGGCAAAATACTCGAGCGCTGCCGGGAACACGCTTTTCATCCGGAAGCGCACCTGCCGGTCGTTCAGTTTCTCGACGCCAGCGATGAAGCTGAAATTGCTGGGCACCATCGCCTTGGGATCGTGCAGGACCGAATTGATCGTATAGACCACGTCATCGGCGCCGAAGGGATCGCCGTTGTGAAACATCACGCCATCACGCAACGTGAAGTCGAGCGTCGTCGGATCGCTCCATTTCCATTCGGTGGCCAGCGCCGGCACGATCTTGAAATTCGTGGGATCGCGATAGACCAGCGTGTCCCAGGCCTCGTGCGCGACGATCAGGCCGGTGCGCGGGGTGTTGCGATAAGGATCGACATCGGCGATGGCATCCCGCCAGATGACGCGCGGGGTATCGTTCGACTTCTGCGCCCGCGCCGTCTCATGCAGTGTCGCCAGCGTTGCGCTGGCCGCGGCTGCGCCCGGCAATTCCCGTCGTTTCATGCTTCGTCTCCCCTGCGCCCGCAGAGTAGCCCGCCACGCGGCAAGGCCAAAAGGGGAAGCCGTCCATCTTTCCCGATCTACGACGCTGTGCGGGTGAAGGTCTCGCCCCGCACCCTCACCCGCTGCGCTTCGCGCAGCGACCCCTCCGCAGCGAGCTTGTGAAGCTTTCGGTTTTTCGGACGTTCTCAGAAATGAATACGCATGATTTCGAAGGATTATGCGCCACTCGAAGCGCCAGAGTTCGAAAGATTTACAAGCTCAGCGCGGGAGAGGTGATTCTCAGTTGGTCGGAACCAGCATTCGGCCCAGTGGGCGGCCACCGAACAGGTGCACGTGAAAGTGCGGGACCTCCTGTCCGCTGTCGGCGCCCATATTGGCGAGCAGCCGATATCCGGGGGCCTCCAGCCCGAGCTGCTTCGCCACCTTGCCGACCGCGCGCACAAAGCCGGCGATCTCCTCGGTGCTCGCTTGTGTGCTGAAATCGGCGAACGAGCAGTAGCGGCCCTTCGGCACCACAAGCACATGCACCGGCGCCAGCGGATTGATGTCGTGGAACGCCAGCGCCCACTCGTCCTCGTACACCGTCTTGCCGGGAATCTCGCCGCGCAGGATACGGGCGAAGATGTTGGCGTCATCGTATGGCGGCAACCCAGTTACCGGCATGGCGGCTCCCTCCGTTTCGCCTGGTACAGATTACGGAATTTTAGTCGTCGCCAACCCATTGGCGAACGGCAGGCTGCGCTCGCGGGACGCCTTCTCGGCGATGCCGCTGATACCTTCCCGCCGCTTGAGCTCACGCCAGACCTCCTCGGGGCTCACGCCGTTCGCCACCCAGAGCACGATCAGATGGTAGAGCACGTCGGCGCTCTCCGTCACCAGCGCATCATGGTTGCCGGCAGCGCCCTCGATCAGGCACTCGATTGCCTCTTCGCCGAATTTTTGCGCCACCTTCTCAAGTCCGCGCGACAGCAGCCGCGCCGAATGGCTGACGGCGGGATCGGCAGTCCGGCGATCCATCACCACTTCGTACAGCCGGTCGAGCACCACGGAACCAGGGCCGAGGGGGGCGAGCGGGTACGGCAGATCGACAGCCTGAGCCTCCGTTAGCCGACCTGGCCGTTTACCCTGCTTCTTTTTGGTCGACTTCGCCATTCGGCACCTATGCGGCCCGGCGCGGCAGGCGGACAGGCAATCCCGCCGCAGCCAGCGCCGCTTTCACGTCAGCGATCGTGAGTGTGCCGAAATGGAACACGCTCGCGGCCAGCAGCCCGGTCGCGCCGGCACGCGCGCCTTCGACGAAATGCGCGAGTGTACCGACGCCGCCGGAGGCGATCACCGGCACACGCACGGCGCCACACACGGCGCGCAGCAGCTCCAGGTCGAAGCCCGTGCCGGTCCCGTCGCGATCCATGCTGGTCAGCAGGATCTCGCCGGCACCAAGCTCGGCCACGCGCCGGCACCATGCCACCGCGTCGATCCCGGTGCCGCGCCGGCCGCCATGGGTGAACACTTCCCAGCCTTGCGCACCGGACCGCTTGGCATCGACTGCCACCACCACGCACTGGCTGCCGAACTTCCGCGCTGCGTCACCGACCAGCTCCGGCCGCGCCACGGCAGCCGAGTTCATGCTGCATTTGTCCGCCCCCGCCAGCAGCAGGCGGCGCATGTCTTCGATGCTGCGCACACCGCCGCCCACTGTCAGCGGCAAAAAGATACGCGCCGCCGTCCGCGCGACCACGTCCAGGATCGTGTCGCGGTTCTCGTGACTCGCGGTGATGTCGAGGAAGCAAAGTTCGTCGGCTCCGGCGGCGTCGTACACCGCAGCCTGCTCGACGGGGTCGCCGGCATCGCGCAGAGAAACGAAATTCACCCCCTTGACCACGCGGCCGTCTTTGACGTCCAGGCAGGGAATGACACGGAGTTTCAGCATTCTGCGAATCCTAGAATGGGCGTCCGTGACCTATGCAAGCGAGAAACGCCGAGAAATGAGATGCGAGGATGCGATGTAGTGCCTCGGATGCACCTAAACAGCGGACGATATGCCCAACTTGTCCAGATCGGCCTACAACTCGGTTAACAAGGCAGACAGTGCCGCCGCTGGATCGATTCGGCCGTCATAGAGCGCCCGGCCAACAACCACCCCCTCGATACCACTTCCCTCCGCCTCGCGCCGGAGCGCCGTCAGGTCGGCAAGTCCCGCCACCCCCCCCGAGGCAATGACTGGCGTGCTGATCCGGCGTGCCAAGGCCACTGTCTGCTCGACGTTGAGCCCGCTCAAAGTGCCGTCGCGACCGATATCCGTGTAGATGATCGCGGCAGCGCCGGCGTCTTCGAACCGCCGTGCAAGCTCCACCGCGGCGACTCCAGATGTTTCTGCCCAGCCCTCGATCGCGGCCTTGCCATCCCGGGCATCGATGCCGACCGCGACGCGCCCGGGGAAGCTGCGGCACGCCTCGTTCACCAGCGCCGGCGTCCTGACCGCGGCACTACCCAGCACCACCCGGCGCACCCCAGCAGCGAGCCAAGCCGCGATCCCCGCCATGTCGCGGATGCCGCCGCCGAGCTGCACAGGGATCGAGACGGCCGCGAGGATAGCGGCGACCGCCACCCCATTGACCGATCGGCCGGCGAAGGCGCCGTCGAGATCGACCACGTGCAGCCAGCGAAAGCCTGCTTCCTGCCAGCGATGCGCCTGTGCCGCCGGATCGGTGTCGTACACCGTCGCCTGGTCCATGTCGCCGCGGCGAAGCCTTACGCACTGCCCGCCCTTGAGGTCGATTGCCGGATAAAGTGTCAGCGGCATTAGCCCGGAATCTCGCGCCGGCGGCCCGGACCCTTCAGCAGCTTGTAGTAGTAAAAGCCGCGGATGGTCTTACCGCCGACCCGGGCATAGGACGGGTGCACCCCCCAGCGCACGAAGCCGAGCGACTCATAGAGTCGGATTGCCGCCGCCTGGGTCTCGCGCACATCGAGGTTCAGCACGTGATATCCGCTTGCTCGCGCCGCTTCCTCCACGCTGTGCGTCAGCAACCGTGCCAGCCCGTGCCCACGCGCATAGGGCGCGATGAAGGAGTGCATCAGATTGGCGGCGAAGGCCTGAGCCTCGTTGTTGCGGGGCGGACGGACGAGCTGGGCGGAGCCCACCACGCTGCCGTCCAGCCGTCCCAGAAATAACTGTCGCTCCGGCACCAACAGCACGCCGCGGTAATAACTCTCCAGCGACCGCCGGCCGGGCGGGTGCACCCAGCCGAAGCCGCCGCCCTCGATGATGGCCGCGTGCGTCGCCTCGCAGAGTGCATGGAGATCGTCGTCGGTGAAGGCCTCCGCGCGTTCGACGGAAAGGGCCGGCGGCGCGTCACCTGAGCGCGGGTCGCGCAGGCGATCGTCTGATGAAGACATCTAGGGTGCCCAGCGGAGGAAATTCATCAGGATGCGGATGCCCACATCCTGGCTCTTCTCGACATGGAACTGTGTGCCGGCACGGTTGCCGGCAGCGATCATCGCGACCACCGGACCGCCATAATCGGTGGTGGCGAGCACTTGGCTCGCCGCGGCGCCGCGCAGCGCATAGCTGTGCACGAAATAAGCGTGGTCGCCCGGCTCTACCCCGTCCAGCAGCGGGTGCGACCCCGGGGTGAAGTCAAGTGCGTTCCAGCCCATCTGCGGCAGGCGCAGCCCTGGGACTTCCATTTCGGCCACATCGCCCTTGACCCAGCCGAAGCCGGGCATGACCTCGTGCTCCAGCCCACGCTCGGCCATGAGTTGCATGCCGACGCAGATGCCCAGGAATGGCGCCCCGGCGTCGGTTGCGGCGCGGATCGCCTGAGACATTCCGGGCACCGCCGCGAGTCCTCGAGCGCAGTCGGCGAAGGCTCCCTGGCCGGGCAACACGATCCGCTGGGCACGCCTGACTCGATCCGGATCGGCGGTGACGGCCACTCGGGCCTCGATCTCCTGCCCGCTCCGCCGCTAACGCGAGCGCGCGGGAGGCCGAGGCAAGATTGCCGCTGCCATAATCCACTACGACAACGTTCACCGCGCCTGCTCCGGCGGGAGGAAGCTGGCTGCCAGGTCCGGCCTGCCGGTCAGCAATCGCGCAAGCGCCGAGTCGGTATCGCGCGCCGCCAGCACGTGCACCAGCGTGTAGCCGCGCCGGGCCAGCGACCAGCGCACCAGATCGCGCCCTGTCAGTCCAAGCAGCAGGGCGAGGCCGATCTCCAGCAGGACGCGGGCGCCTGCCGCGGTCAGTATCCCGATCAGCACGCTGGCGGCGAGCGCCAGCAAGCCGGGGATCCAGGCCCGGTGCACCAGCAGCCAGATCCAGCCAAACAGAAAGGCACCCCAGGCGAACCCCTCCTTCACCAGGACCGGCGGCCGTCGCGGCCTGAGATGCGCCGTGTAGATCCTCACAGCGCACCTTTGGTCGATGGGATCGAGTCCGGGGCGCGCGGATCGGGCTCCACGGCCATGCGGAGTGCGCGCGCCGCGGCCTTGAAGCAGGCCTCGGCTACATGGTGGGCGTTGCGCCCGGCGCGGCGGGTCATGTGCAGCGTCAGCAACGCGTTCATCGCGAAGGCGCGGAAGAACTCCTCGAACAGCTCGGTGTCCATTTCGCCGATGCGCGGGCGCTCGAAGTCGACGTCCCAGGCGAGGAACGGGCGGCCGGAGAGATCCACCACCGCCTCGGCCAGCGCCTCGTCCATCGGCACCAGCGCATGACTGAACCGGCTGATGCCGCGCTTGTCGCCGAGCGCCTGCGCGAAGGCGCGCCCCAGCACGATGCCGACATCCTCGGTTGTGTGATGGCAGTCGATGTGCAGGTCGCCCGCCGCGCGGACTGTCAGATCGAACAGGCTGTGTCGCGCGAAGGCCGTCAGCATGTGATCCAGGAATCCGATGCCCGTATCGATCTCCGACTGCCCTGAGCCGTCTAGGGCCAGGGTCAGGCTGATCTCCGTTTCCTTGGTAGTGCGCGTGATGGTCGCGGTCCGGGGCATGCGGCGGAGCACTACTCCACGAAGGGGGCGGTCGCCAGTGGGCATATGGCGGCGTCTCCAACCGACCGCCAATCGTGGGCGGTTCCTGGCCAGGGCTGTTTTGGCCTTGCCGGTTGACGAGTTGCCGCCCGGCGCTCGCTCATCTACACCGATGAGCAGTCCAGGGGGGAGAGGACGGTCATGCGGTTTGCTTCGGTGGCGTTTGGTGCGGCGAGCCTGTGCGCCGGTCTGGTCGTGACTGCGGCGCAGGCGACGGTGACCGAGGCGCAGTTTCCCCCCAAGACGACTGCCGATCTGATCGCGCTGTGCAGCGATACCAAGGACGACCCGATGATGACCGCCGCTGTGAACTATTGCCACGGCTTTGCCGAGGGCGCCGTGCAAGTGGCTCTGGGCTATGTGGCGGTCACCCCTCCGTCGCGCCAGCCGTTCTGCTTGCCGTCGCCCGCACCGTCGCATGATGAGGCGATCGCCCGCTTCACCACTTGGGCGAATGCCGACCCGAAACGCTTGGACGAACCGGCGGTGGTGGGATTGCTGTCATTCCTGACCGAGCAATACCCGTGCCCACATCCGTCCGTGGCGGCCCACAAGAAGGCTGGATCGGCCAGCAAGAAGGTACCGCACGCATGAGAAAGCCTATCATTACCCTAGCGGTCGTTGCGCTGACGCTGGCCGGCTGCTCCAACCTGACGCCTGGCGAGCAGCGTGCAGTAACAGGTACGGGGATCGGCGCGGCCGGCGGCGCGGTGATCGGTGCGATCGCCGGCAATGCCGCGCTTGGGGCAGGGATCGGGGCCGCCGCCGGCCTGGCCGGCGGGCTGTTGGTGAACGCGTGGAAGAACAGCGAGCACGAGTTGTACCAGAAGGGCTATGCTGCCGGGCAGCAGTCGCAACAGTAGCCTGACCGGGCGACTGTTACCGGGACATCGATCTGGCGCCACGATGGCGACGAGAGCCGCCCCTTTGCTTCACTGCGGGGAGAGGGCCGCCTGATTTCGCGTGATCTCGGCGCGCGACATGCACCGCAAGGAGCGAGCCCGTTATGAACAGGACGCGTAAGCCGATTCCGGAATTCAACGATGAGGCAGCAGAGTGTCATTTCTGGGAGACCCATGACTCGGCCGATGATCTCGACTGGAGCGAGGCGAAGCGCGTTCGGTTGCCCAATCTGAAGCCCACCACCACCGCTATTTCGTTGCGGCTGCCGTTGCCGATGCTCGAACGGATCAAGGTGGTCGCGAACAAGCGCGACGTTCCTTGTCAAACGCTCATCAAGGCGTGGCTGGCCGAGAAGCTCGACAGCGTCCGATGACAGGTTCTTCTTCGGCCCCAGCAATACATACAGGCGAGGCCCGCTAGCCGAGCGGCAGTCCCACATAGTTCTCCGCCAGCGCCGTCGCGGCCGCGGTCGAGCCGGCGAGATATTCCAGCTCGGCAAGCTGGACACGCCGATCGAAGGCGCTGTGTTGATCGAAGCGGTGCAGCATCGAGGTCATCCACCAGGAGAAGCGCTGCACTTTCCACACCCGGGAAAGGCATACAGCGGAATAGGCAGTTAGCCGGTCGGTGCGGCCGGCGGTGAAATATGCTTCCAGCGCGGATGCCAGCACCGCCACGTCGGCGACCGCCAGATTGAGACCCTTGGCCCCTGTCGGCGGCACGATATGCGCGGCATCGCCGAGCAGGAACAGCCGCCCGTACTGCATCGGCTCGACCACGAAGCTGCGCATCGGGGTGATGCCTCTTTGCAGAATTCGGCCCTGCCGCAGGATGAAGCCGTCGCGTTCCGTGCGAGTGCAAAGCTCAGCCCAGATGCGGTCGTCCGACCATGCCGCGATGTCCTCGTCCGGCGCGCATTGAAGATAGAGCCGGGTGACCGACGGCGAGCGCAGCGACAACAGGGCGAAGCCGCGCTCGTGGTTCACATACGTAAGCTCCGGCGATGATGGTGGCGCCTCGGCCAGGATGCCGAGCCAGCCGAACGGGTACTCGCGCTCGAACACGCGCAGTGCCTCGGCCGGTATGGACTCACGGCAGATGCCGTGAAAGCCGTCGCAGCCGGCTATGAACGTGGAGTCCAGCGCCGAGACCTGCCCGTTCTGCCGCCAGGTGATACGGGGGTGGTCGGTCCCGATGTCGTGGATCGCGACGTCTTCGGCCTCGAACAGAATTTGTCCGCCGGCCGCCAGCCTAGCCGCGATCAGGTCCTGCACCAGAAGGTGCTGGCTGTACACCATCACGTGGCGACCGGTCAGCGCGCGAAAGTTGATGCGATGATCGCGCCGATTGAAGCGCAGGTTCACACCTTCATGTGGCAGTCCCAGCGCCTGCATGCGCTGGCCGAGACCCGATTGCACCAGCAGGTCCTCGGTCGTGTGTTCCAGCACTCCGGCGCGGATACGGTTCTCGACATAATCGCGCGAATGCCGTTCCAGCACGACGGATTCGATCCCGCGCAGGTGCAATAGATGCGAGAGGAGAAGGCCCGCAGGCCCGGCTCCAACGATCCCAACTTGCGCGCGCATCGCTCCCCTCCTGCCGGCGGATATCCTCGAATAGAAATCCCGCCTTTCACCAGCGAAGTCCAAGGGAGGCCTGTCCCCTCGGTACCATGCGGTGGATGAGTGGTAACCGAGGATCCATCTGTTGGCCTCGCCGGCTAGCCTATTGCGCCACAATTCGTCCTAGCTTAAGCGCACGGGCAATATGCTAGAAACGAAACTGGCCAATCGGCCAGACCGAAGGAGTGTGCCCTACGTATCATCCGAGCGGCCCCGCACCTGCGCTCGAGCGGTCGGTGCTCCGTCAGGCTTCGGTCCGGCTGAGGTCCCGCACTCTGGTCATCACCGGGGCTCTTTGCATGCTTGCATTGGCGGTCGGGGTATCGCTGGCGTTTCTTGGTTTCGGGGCGCGCGCACGCGTTATGGCCCTTTACCGGCCGCCGCCCCTCATTCCGTTCCCTGCTGACAACCCGTTTTCGGCCGCAAAGGCGGACCTCGGGCGGGCATTGTTCTTCGACAAGCGCCTGTCAGGCTCCGGGACCATGGCCTGCGCCAGTTGCCATCAACCTGAACACGGCTGGACCGACGGACGGCCGAAGGCAATCGGTGACGGCGGCCAGGAGATGTCTCGGCGGGCCCCCAACCTGATCGACGTCGCGTGGCTGCCCGCTCTGGGCTGGGACGGCAGGTTTCCCGACATCGAGGCAGTCACCTTCGCCGCCATCGCGTCGCACGGCAATATGAATCTCAGCGAGCCCGAGGCGCTGGCCCGGATCTCGGCCGATCCGGGGTACGAACGTGCTTTCGCCGAAAGCTTCCCGGATCACAAGGTATCCGCCGCCAACATCGCGGCAGCGGTCGCTACGTTCGAGCGGTTGATTGTCTCAATCCCCAGTTCACCGTTCGATCGCTGGATTGCCGGCGACGAGAACGCGATCAGCCCGTCGGCAAAGCGTGGCTTCGACCTGTTCAACGGTCGCGCGCATTGCTCCGGATGTCATAGCGGGTGGACATTCACCGATGGCTCGTTCCACGACATTGGCACCGCCAAGGGTACGGATGTGGGGCGCGGCGAGTACTTCCCGAACTCTACGGATCTACAGTACGCATTCAAGACCCCCACGCTCTGTGACGTGGCTGAGCGCGCGCCCTATATGCACGACGGGTCGGTCAAGACCTTGGCGGATGCGATTGAACTCTATAATCGCGGCGGCATCGCAAGGCCGAGCCGGTCGGCTCTGATTGGCCCGCTGCACCTGACGGATGCCGAAAAGTCCGATCTGCTGGCTTTTCTGGAAATTCTCTCCCGGACAAACGTCCTCGTCCGATACGCCCCCCTTCCCCCGGCTTTTCTGGAAACTCCCTCCGGACAAACGTCCTCGTCCGATACGCCCCCTTCCCCCCGTCAGTAACGGGGCAGGAAGGCGCCGAGAAGCGCTAGTCCCCCGATCAGTAGCACTCCGCCATAGGTCTCCAGCGCGGCGCTGCGCTTTGGGAAGCGGCGCGCGGCGCACGAGCAGACACCACCCGTCACGAGACTCGCGACACAGATCAGAGCGATCATCCAACTCCTCCTTCGTCCAATTAATAAAAACAATTCGCAAAAAATGCCATTTCACAATTAGTTTGACGAGCTATTCCGTCCGATATCAATTCAACGTATAGGAGCAACGCTTTGCGTAGAAGGGAAAAACCTCGAAGGGAAAAATCATGCATCGCGTGCTCATAGCACACCGTGCCCGCCTTTTCATCAGCTCCGTCAGCATGTTCGGACTGCTTCTGCCCCCTAACCCGGCGCTCGCGCACGTCAAATGGTTTTGTAGCTACAACGTCGCCGCCACGCCACGCCCTCTGCGCATGGTCGTCAACGCCGATTACGGCCATCTCGTCCTTCTGACGCTGCTCATCCTGCTCGTAGCCGGCCTGCTCGACCGGACGCCTATCGGTTTGGCGATGCTCGGCGCGATGGACCGCGTAACCGGATTTCTGCGGGACAGAACCGACGTGCTGATCCGGGCGGTGCTGGGTGGCTTTTTTGTGGCACTCTGGGCGATGGGCGGGATCATCCTGACCCCTGAATTGAAGACTCCGGCAGACTGGGTGTCGTGGCTCCAGCTTGCGATAGCCATTGGCATGATCTGGCGCGAGACGCTCATTCTGTCCGCGCTCGGCATTGTCGCCCTGTACGCCTATGCCGTTGACCGGTCCTGCGTCTTCCACTTGCTCGATTACCCGATCTTTCTGGGGCTGGCCGCGTATCTGGCGATGAGTGGCCTACGCACCCCCCTGTTCAATCTACGGCCGCTGGATGTCCTGCGCTACGCCACATCGATCACGTTGATGTGGGCGTCTGTCGAGAAATGGGCGTACCCGGAATGGACCTTTCCGCTGCTGGCCGTTCACCCGGAGATGACGCTTGGCTTCAACCCCGAATTCTATATGCGGGCCGCCGGGCTGGTGGAGTTTGCCCTTGCGTTCACCCTGGCCTGCGGCCCGCTTATGCGGCGCGTCTCGTCGGTCATCCTGATCGCAATGTTCGTGGGCGCGGTCTTCGATTTCGGGAAGATCGATGCGCTTGGTCATTCCCCGATCATCGTTGTTCTGCTGGCGATCCTGGCGGACGATCAGGTGGCCGCTGAAAAACCCTCTGCGATCCTGGCACCGGCATATTTTTGCGCCAGCCTTGGGCTCACAGTTCTGGCCTACTATGGTATCCACGCGATGTCTCATCTCACGGCTAATGGATGAAGCCGCGGTCGTAGCGCGACGACCCGTCCGGCTTCGGCGACCTGGGCCAGCAAGGGGCCCAGGTCAGACGCCGGGAGCGGTTTGCCGAGCAGAAAGCCCTGCACCTCGCGGCAACCTTCGGCGCGCAGGATCTCTAGCTGACGATGATCCTCCACGCCTTCGGCGGTGGTGGGGATGCCGAGGCTATCGCCCAGCCCGATAATCGCCCGCACAATCGCATGAGCGCCTTTGTCGTTGGGAAGCCCGCGGACGAAGGACTGGTCGATCTTGATCCTGCCAAACGTGAAGTTCTGCAAGTAGGCCAGCGAGCTATATCCGGTGCCAAAATCGTCGAGCGCGACTGAAATGCCGGCGGCCCGGATGTCCTGCAGCGCCTCAAGTGTTGATGCATTCCGTTCCAGAAGCACCGTCTCTGTCACCTCCAGCTCGAGCCGTGTCGGGGACAGCTTCTCCTCTTCCAGTGTTGATTGTAGCTTGGCTGCAAAGTTCCCTGATCGGAGCTGTACCGGCGATACGTTGATCGCCAAGCGCAATTTGGGTGGCCAGCCAGCGGCGGTGCGACAGGCCTCTTGTACGACCCAGTCGCCGATGGCGTTGATCACCTCGGTGTCTTCCGCCACTCTCATGAACTCGCCGGCACTGATCAGGCCGCGACCCGGGTGATGCCAGCGGAGCAGCGCCTCGAAGCCAGCAAGTGCCATCGTCTCCGCATCGAATATCGGCTGGTAGTGCAGCGCCAACTGATCGCCCGCAAGCGCTTGATCCAGTTCCATCTCCATCGTCCGGCGAGCCTGCGCGTCGGCTTCCATGGAGGGCTCGAACATACAATAACCAGAACGGCCGGCCGTTTTCGCGCGATAAAGCGCGATGTCGGCGTTGCGCATGAGGGTGTCGCGATCGATACCATGGTCCGGGGCGACGGCGATGCCGACGCTCGCGCCAATCGTGATACGCTGGCCATTTATGGTGAACGGAGCGCGGATCACCTCGATCATGCGCTCGGCATATGCGGCAGCATCCGAGACGTGATGCAGATCGGTCAGCAAAGTGGCGAATTCGTCGCCACCCAGGCGAGCCACCGTATCAGCCGCGCGTGCAAATGCAATAAAGCGCTGCGCGACCGCATGTAGCACACGATCGCCGACGGGATGCCCAAGCGTGTCATTCACTTCCTTGAACAGGTCGAGATCGATAAACAGCAACGCGAAGCGGTTACGCGGATCGATGCTTGCGAATGCCTCTTCCAGGCGTTCACTGAACAGCAGCCGATTAGGCAACCCAGTCAGCGCATCATGGCGCGCCATGAAAAGGATTTTCTCCCGGCTACGATGACGCTCGGTGGCATCTTCGTAGGTAGCGACCCAGCCGCCATCGGGCATCGGTTCGTGCATGACTTCGATGATCCGGCCGTCGATCAGTGGCATCTGCACGGTGAAGGCATGCCGGTCTCGCACCGCCAAACGCTCGGACCAACCCTGCGCTTCCCGCACGCCGGGCGCGCAGAACTTGGCCAGCTTCACGCCAATGAGTTCCTCAACCGTGATTCCCGTGCTGAGGCTGTCCTGGCCGATGCCAAAGATCTCATAAAGGCGGCGGTTCGCAATCTTCAGCCGTCCGTCGGAATCGAACAGACAAAGACCCTGCGACATGTTCGACAGCGCAGTGTCGAGCCAAAGGTTCGATTGCTGGAGCTGCGCCTCGCGGTTCTTCCATTCAGTCATGTCGCTGCAGAAAGCAACGATCCCGCCTTCGCCCGTTGCGCTCCAGCCGATCCGCACGGAGCGACCGTCGCGCAGATCGACCAGCACGGTCCGCGGCTGGATCCCGTGGGACGGGAAGGGGATCTGAAGGGCGGCCTCATCCTGGCAATTCGCAAAGGCGCCTCGCATCAACGCCACCACGAAGTCCGGGAAAGCAGCCCAGGTTGTAGCAATTGCGCGAAGTCCTGGAAGAACTCGATATTCTGCGTATTGCTCACGACGACACGACCCTCGGCGTTGACGAGGATCACGCCCTCGCGCGAGCTCTCGATCGCGTCCATCAGCCTGGCCTGCGCAGAGCGGCGCTGTTCCACCTCCCGCGCCATCATCCTGCTGATGCTGTCCCGCATCACCGCCATCGGTCCCAGCAGGCGCCCGAGTTCATCGCCGCTCGCCTCTGGAATCTCGACATCCAGGGCGCCACCGGCGATCCTCTCGGCAATCGAGGAAGCCAGCGAAACGGGCCGCAGAATTCGACGCCCAAGCGCCCAGCTTACGAGGAGCGACAGTGCGATCGCCCCCGCGGTCAGCATCATGTCAAGCTGCGTATTGGTCTGAATCGCGGTGAGCGCCGCCTGCCGGAATGAGAAGCCATCCCCAGCCGTGTAGTTGACCAGGAGATCGAGCTGGTGACTGGCCGCCGCCGCATACCTATCGAGCGCATTCCAGTGGGCATCAGCCTGGTGCCGGTTCCAATCGTTGTACCAGCCGTCCACCGCGCGGCCGACGGCTGCGGCCGCGGCGACGGCACGGTCGGACTGGGCACGTTCGGCGGCGATCGACAGATCGTCGCTCAGGTCGCGCCGAAATCTGCTCAATTCGCGCGTCCAGCGCTGCCTGGCGCGCGGGATCGGCAGCCAGCCGACGCTCCATCAGCGTCGATTTCAAGATCGCGAAATCCGCCGCGGCTGCCCGTGCGTAATTGATCGACATCAGTGACTTATCGTAAATCTCAACGACAAGTCCAGCCGCACTACGAATGGTTTGGGAGGCGTAGAGACCAAGCGAGCCAGTGATGATACTCACTGCCGCGAAGCTTAGGAACAGGCTGACCCGGAGCGTCAGCTGCCGTCGCCTGCTGACCGGCATCGAAACGGCCGCCTCTGCGGGGGCGGATCAATTCAGCCGGCGAAATAGGGCACTAACCAGCGTCATGACTTGCCCCCGAAGAAACCGGCTAGATTGCAGCCCCATATCACGGCAGGCCGATGTGACGCTGGACAGTGGATGCTCGTTCGTGCGAGCTTCCTCTGCTCTGTTCCGCCCCATCACAAGTTTCACGCGCTTGGGAATGCTCCAAAATACCGTCGCTTGTAATCTACCCGGTATGTTATTGGGCCGCAATCGCCTTTTCGTGAGCCTCGGAGGGCTCTTAAGCCTTGCGCTGCTTGCGTTTTTTGCATTCCTGATATTCGGAGAAAACCCCTTGACAGGGGCGCGTTACGTCATCTCGCAGAGAAATCGAGAGTTCCATCCAGCCACCCTGACCGTAGGTGTCGGCGACACCGTCACGATCGTGAACGACGACGGAGACCTTCATCATCATGCCTACGTATCGACCAGGAGCTTCAAATTCGACAGCGGCGACCAATTGCCCGGCAGCCGCACGGACATCGTGTTCACGGTGCCGGGGCAATTCAACGTGCTGTGCGGCATCCATCCGAAAATGCGCCTGGTGGTGACGGTGACCTCACACCGCCCGTCCAATGCCCATCGGCCTGGGCTGCAAGATCCGGCTTCGAAGTAGACGGCGTCCCCGCAGCGAGATGCTGATCGGCGGCGGCATCACCTTTCCGTCCCGAACCGGCTGTCCCTGAAGCAGCCGTCTGCATTTGCCGCACGGCGCGGCTTCGCTTCTAATCCCGGGCCGCGATCGAAATACAGGAGCCGCCATGCCCGAGAGCCCGCCCAATACGGCACTGGAAGCGGAGTTCGACTGCCTGATGGCACGCGCCGGCCTGATCATTCCGCCGGCTCGCAAGGCCGGCTACCTGGCTGCTTTCGCGGACCTTCGCTCGCAGCTCGCGCTGCTGCACACGAACCGCAGCGCCGCCGTGGAGCCCTCCAACGTGTTCCGCTTGGTCCCGATGGAGCCCACACGATGACCACGGGCCAGCTTTCGATCGCCGAGATGGGCCGGCCGCTCCGTGCCGGTGCCGTCACGTCCACTGCGCTGACACGCGATGCGCTGGCCCGCATCGAGGCGCGGGATGGCGCGCTGCACGCCTTCATCCTGGTCACGGCTGAGCGCGCGCTGGCGGATGCGCGGCGAGCCGACGCCGACCTGGCGGCCGGCCACGACCGCGGCCCGATGCACGGCATTCCTTACGCTCTGAAGGACATTTACGACACCGCCGGCGTCGCTACGACTTGCCATTCCAAGCTGCGCCAGCACCACGTCCCGGAGCACGACAGCGTGGTGGCGGCACGCTTTGCCGAAGGCGGGGCGGTGCTGCTAGGCAAGCTTGCGACGCATGAATTCGCGATTGGCGGCCCGAGCTTCGACCTGCCCTGGCCGCCATCGCGCAACCCGTGGAATACCGAGCATATCACCGGCGGCTCGTCGTCCGGTTCGGCGACGGCGATCGCATCGGGGATGCTGCTCATGGCGACCGGCTCGGATACTGGCGGGTCGATTCGCGGGCCGGCCGCCTGGTGTGGACTCGCCGGCATCAAGCCGACCTACGGGCGGGTCTCGCGTCGCGGCGTCTTTCCGCTGTCGTGGACGCTGGACCATTGCGGGCCGCTAGCGCGCAGCGTGGAAGACGCGGCGATCGCGCTGCAGGTGATGGCGGGACACGACCCGCAGGATCCGGCAAGCGCCGATGTGCCCGTGCCCGATTTCCGCGCTGGGTTGGAGCGCGGGGTGGCTGGGCTGCGCATCGGCATCCCTCGCGCGTTCTTCGCCACGGCGAAGATGGTTACGCCGGAAGTGCTCGCCGCGATCGATCGCACCGCGCATTTGCTGCGCGACGCCGGCGCCATGGTGAAAGACGCGACGCTGCCGGATTATGCGATCTTTGCGGCGGCCGGACGGGCGATCATGATGTCCGAGGCGTTCGCCATCCATCGCATCGATATGCAAAACCGGCTGCTGGATTATGCCGAGATCACTGCCGGTCGGTTCGTGCTGGGCGCAACGATCACCGCTGCTGATTACGTGGATGCGGTGCGTGCCCGCCGTGAGCTGACCGATGCGGTGAACGCGGTGCTGTCGTCCTGCGATGCGCTGCTGACTGCTTCCAGCCTGACCACGGCGCCGCGCTTCGATGCGGTGCCGGATGCGCTCTCGTCGGTCTCGCCGATGCAGACGATACCGTTCAACGTCACCGGTCACCCGGCCATGAGCGTGCCGGTCGGGCTGGCGGCCGATGGCCTGCCGCTGTCAGTGCAGATAGCCGGCCGCCCGTTCGACGAAGCGACGGTGTTGTGCATCGGCCGCGCGATCGAGACGCTGTCCGGCTGGGAGAGCGTGGCACTGCCGGTGAGGTAGGGCGGATTCGTGGTGATTGGAAGCGCCCTTTTTCCACCTCTCCCGTTCTGCGGGAGAGGTCGCCGCGCGCCAGCGCGGCGGGTGAGGGTGCCGCGGCGGGTGAAGCCCTCACCCGGTTCGCTTCGCGAACCTACCTCTCCCGCAAAGCGGGAGAGGTAGACATGACGCGTTTCTCCGCCTTCTCCCTGCTGCGCCACGCCGTATTCGGTGGTGCGTGGCCGGAGCAGTGGCGCTCCCCGGAGCCGCGCAATGCCTACCAGGTGGTGATCATCGGCGCCGGAGGGCACGGACTGGCCACCGCCTACTATCTGGCGAAGGAACACGGGATCAACAACGTCGCGGTGCTGGAGCGCGGTTGGCTCGGCGGCGGCAATACCGGGCGCAACACGACCATCATCCGCTCCAACTATCTGCAGGACGCCAGTGCCGCGATCTATGAGCACGCGCTGAAGCTGTGGGAGAGCCTGGCCGCCGAGCTGAACTACAACGCCATGTACTCGCCGCGCGGCGTGCTGATGCTGGCGCATAACGAGCACGACGTACGGGTGGGCAAGCGCCACGTCCACGCCAACCGGCTGAACGGCATCGACAACGAGTGGCTGTCGCCTGAACAGGTGAAGTCTTTCTGCCCGCCGATCAACATCGGCCGCGACCTGCGCTACCCGATTCTGGGCGCGGCGCTGCAGCGGCGAGGCGGCGTGGCGCGACACGACGCAGTGGCCTGGGGATACGCGCGCGCCGCCGACGCGCTGGGCGTCGATATCATCCAGAATTGCGAGGTCACGGGGATTGTGCGCAATTCCGCCGGCCATGTCTCCGCGGTGGAGACGACCCGCGGACGGATCGCCGCGCGCAAGGTCGCCGTGGTCGCCGCAGGCCACACCAGCGTGGTGATGGCGATGGCGGGCCTGCGCATGCCAATCGAAAGCTTCCCCTTGCAAGCTCTGGTTTCAGAACCAGTGAAACCCGTCCTGCCTTGCGTGGTCATGTCGAACGCCATCCACGCTTACATCTCGCAATCGGACAAAGGCGAGTTGGTGATCGGCGCCGGCACCGACGCATACACCTCCTATAGCCAGGCGGGCGGGCTGCATGTGCCGGCGCACACGCTGGAAGCGATCTGCGAATTGTTCCCCAGCTTCCGGCGGCTGCGCATGCTGCGCAACTGGGGCGGCATCGTCGATGTCACGCCCGACCGCTCGCCGATCATCGGATTGACGCCAGTGCCGGGGCTCTTCGTGAATTGCGGCTGGGGCACCGGCGGGTTCAAGGCAACGCCCGGCTCAGGCCATGTCTTCGCCGCCACCATTGCGCGCGGTGCACCACACCCGATCGCTGCTCCCTTCGCCCTGGACCGCTTCGCCGCCGGGCATATGATCGACGAAGCGGCTGCCGCGGCGGTGGCGCACTGATGCTGCTGATCCCCTGCCCCTGGTGCGGCGCCCGGCCGGAGAACGAGTTCCGCTACGGCGGCGAGGCGCATGTCGCGCGCCCGGCGCATCCGGCGGAGCTGGACGACAACGCCTGGGCAGAGTTCCTGTATTTCCGCACCAATCCCAAGGGCACGCACGCCGAGCGCTGGCGTCACATCCACGGTTGCGGCCGGTTCTTCAACTGCCTGCGCGATACGGTGTCGGACAAGATCCTCGCCGCGTACAAACCCGGCGAATCGCCCACGGCCATGCCATGAGCGGCGCGTTCCGCGTGCCGGATGGCGGACGCATCGACCGCCGCAACCCGGTCGCGTTCAGCTTCGATGGGCGGCGCATGACCGGATGCGCCGGTGACACGCTGGCCTCCGCGCTGCTGGCCAACGGTGTGCATCTGGTCGGACGCTCGTTCAAGTATCATCGCCCGCGGGGCATTCTATCCGCCGGCGCCGAAGAGCCGAACGCACTGGTGACGGTTGCACGCGATTCCGGGCGCACCACGCCCAATCTGCGCGCGACGCAGGTCGAGCTCTACCCGGGCCTTGTCGCGCACAGCCAGAACGGCTGGCCCAGTCTCGGCTTCGATATGGGCGCGGTGGCGGATGTCGCTTCACCGCTGCTGGGGGCCGGATTCTACTATAAGACCTTCATGTGGCCGGCGTCGTTCTGGCGGCGTCTCTACGAGCCCGCCATCCGTCGCGCCGCCGGACTCGGTCGTGCCCCGCGCTCCTCCGATCCGGACCGCTATCTTCATCGCTACTCCCATTGCGACGTGCTGGTGATCGGCGCCGGCGCAGCCGGTTTGGCGGCAGCGCTCGCTGCCTCGGCAGCCGGGATGCGGGTAATCCTGTGCGACGAGCAGGCGGAGTTCGGCGGTGCGCTGCTGCACGAGACCGGCGAGATCGAGGGCAGCGCCGCAACGGCCTGGGTGTCGGAATCGATAGCACGCCTCGCGTCGCGCGGTGTTGTGCTGTTGCCTCGCACCACCGCGTTCGGCTGGTTCCCCGACAATCTGATTGGCCTCGCCGAGCGCGTCACCGATCACCTCGCCAAGCCAGATCCACGCCTGCCCCGCGAACGGCTGTGGCACGTGCGTGCACGAGAGGTCGTGATCGCCGCCGGCGCCATCGAACGGCCTCTGGTATTCCCCGACAATGACCGGCCCGGCATCATGCTGGCCGACGCGGCGCGCTGCTACCTGCACCGCTACGGCGTGAAGGTCGGCGAGCGCGCGCTGATCGCGACTACCGACGACGGCGCCTACGGTACGGCAATCGAGCTGCATCGGGCCGGCGTGCAAATCGCCGCAATTGCCGATGTGCGCCCCGCCCCGGATAGCGAGGCGGTTGCGGAGGCGCGCAGCATCGGGCTCGAGGTGCGGACCGGCACAGTTGTGGCTGGCACGGCCGGGCGGCGGCACATCCATAGAGTGCGGCTGCACGACGCCGACAGGACGCAGACGGTGAATTGCGACGTGCTGCTGATGTCGGGCGGCTGGACACCGTCGGTGCATCTGTTCTCCCAGTCGCGCGGAAAGCTGCGATACGATTCGGGATTGGACGCATTTGTTCCGGACGTCTCCGCCGCGCACGAGCGCAGCGTCGGCGGCTGCATGGGTGTGTATGATCCCGCTGCCGGCGTCGAGCAGGGCTACGCTGCCGGCGAACAGGCAGCGAGCGGCTTAAGAGGCTCGATCGGCTCGGCGTCCTCGAGGCCTCGCGTTGAGCCCGTGGGCGTACTGCGTGGCAAGGCGTTTGTCGACTTCCAGAATGACGTCACCGCGAAAGACCTGGTATCGGCTGCGTCCGAAGGCTTCCACTCGATCGAGCATGTGAAGCGCTACACCACGACCGGCATGGCAACCGACCAGGGCAAGACATCGAACCTGAACGCACTGACGCTGGTCGCCCGAACGCTGCGCCGTCCGATTCCGGCTGTGGGCCACACGACCTTCCGCATGCCCTACACGCCGGTGACGTTCGGGGCGTTTGCCGGCAGCGCGCGCGGTGAGCTGCTCGATCCGGTGCGCTGCACGCCGATCCACGACTGGGCCAGCGCGCAAGGCGCGGTCTTCGAAGACGTCGGCAACTGGAAGCGTGCACGCTTCTTCCCGCATGATGCCGAGGACATGCACGCCTCCGTCGCCCGCGAGTGCCGCGCGGTCCGCACCGCCGTCGGCCTGTTCGACGCCAGCACGCTCGGCAAGATCGAGGTCGTCGGGCCGGATGCCGGCGCGTTTCTCGATCGGATCTACACCGGCAACTTCGCGCGTCTGCCTGTGGGCCGCTGCCGCTATGGGCTGTTGCTGAATGAAGCAGGCTTCGTGCTGGATGATGGCGTGGTGGCGCGGCTGGCACCGGACCGATTCCATGTGACCACCACGACGGGAGGCGCGACTTCGGTGCTGCATCACATGGAGGACTACCTACAGACCGAGTTCCCGGAACTTTGCGTCTGGCTGACGTCCATCACCGAGCAATGGGCCGTCATCGCGATGCAGGGGCCGCGTGCGCGGGAGGTGGTGGCTCCCCTCATCTCTGGGGTTGATCTGGCCGGCGATGCCATGCCCCACATGAGCGTGCGCGATGCTGTCGTTGGGAATGTGCCGGTACGGCTGTTCCGGGTCAGCTTCACTGGTGAGCTTGGCTTCGAAATCAACGTGCCCGCCGATCACGGCCTTGCCATCTGGGAGGCGGTTCTTGCCGCGGGCGCGGCATATGGCATCACGCCTTACGGCACCGAGGCGATGCATGTGCTGCGCGCAGAGAAGGGCTATATCGTGGTGGGCCAGGAGACCGACGGCACGATGACTCCGGACGATCTGGGTCTGAGCTGGACGATCGGCCGCACAAAGGATGATTTCGTCGGCAAGCGCTCGCTCTCGCGCGCCGACGTGCTGCGCCCTGACCGCAAGCAGCTCGTCGGCCTGCTGACCGGCGATCCAGACGAAGTGCTGGAGGAGGGGGCGCAGATCACCACTGACCATGGCACGGTTTCACTTGGCCATATCACTTCTGCGTATCGGAGCGAAGCGCTCGGCCGCTCGATCGCGCTCGCATTGGTATCCGGCGGCCGCACACGTCTGGGCGAGACGCTATATGTGCCGATGCAGCATGTGACAGTGCCGGTGATGGTGACGGACCCGGTGTTCTACGACCGCGACGGAGCACGACTGCATGGCTGAGGTATCCTTCCTCACGTTGGCGTGCTGCACGCGGCTTGCGCTGCGCGCCGGTCCAGAAGCCGCCGTGGCGATTGGGGACGCGCTTGGCGTAACGCTAGGTGATGCACCATGCCGCGCCACCGTCGCCGGCGACCGCGCCGCGTTGTGGCTGGGCCCTGACGAGTGGCTGCTGCTCGCGCCCGACGGCGATGCGCCGGCGCTTGCAGCCGCCGCGGCCCAGGAGCTTGGCAACCAACCCGCGAGCATTGTCGATGTCTCTCACCGCACAGTGGCGATCGAGGTGCGTGGTACGCATGCCGCCGACACGCTGAATGCGTTCTGCGCACTGGACCTCGATCCGCATGCATTCCCGATCGGAATGTGCACCCGCGCCGTGTTCGGCAAGGCGGAGATCGTGCTCTGGCGCACGGCGGCGGAGACGTTCCGGGTCGAAGTGGCTCGATCGTTCACGCCATACGTGCGGGCCTGTTTGCAGGAGGCAGCGCGCGAGTTCGTCAACTAGATGTAGTCCGAGGTGATGGCCGAGCTTTCGACCACCGAACCGGTAGCATATTCTCCTCTTGTCGCTTATAAAGGGCCTATGGCGCCCGACACTCACATCCCGCAAATCGATCTCCGCGAGTTGGAGCGGCTCGCCTTGGAGGCAGCAGTGGAGCAATCGCGCGCCGAGACACGGGCCGGCCGGCCGTTGGTCCCCCATGCGCAAGTTCGGCAAGAGCTGCAGCAATTTGTGGCCCGGATGCGGGAGAAAATCGCGGCACTCCGGAAGGCATAGGAGCTATGAGCGCCGACTCTGCGCGACGTGCCAGACGCGGAGAATGGTCACGTGCTGCCCCTCAACCTGGTAAACCAGGACATAGGGTCGAACGGTCACAAGCTCGCGCGTGTCCTTTGCTTGTCCACGCCGACCCCGATAAGGAAAGGTGGCGAGGCGATCGGCAGCCGTGATGAGGCTTTCGGCCAGCCGCAGCGCGGCCGCTGGATTCCGCTCGGCCAAATATTCAGTGATCCGCGTGAGGTCGCGGTAGGCGGCTGAGGACCAGTTTACTTCGAATCGCATTGTGATGATGCTGTCGTCGGTTTGTCTCTATCGCATGCTCACCAGCATCAATGCACATCGGCGCGGCAACCTGAGCCCCCTTTACGGACTTCCCACCCCCCGCCTAGGCTTGCATCAACCCGGCGAAGGAGGAGACGATGGATTTCAAAGGCAAGGTCGCGCTGATCACCGGCGGCGGCAACGGCATCGGGCGCGCCACATCTGTCGGCTTTGCCGCCAACGGCGCCAAGGTCGTGGTTGTCGATCGTGACAAGGACGGCGGCGAGAGCACCGCCGGCATCATCCGCCAGCAAGGCGGCCAGGCCATCTTCGTCACCGCCGATGTGACCAGATCGGCCGATGTGCAGGCCTATGTGAAGGCCGCCCTGGACGCGTTCGGCTCGATCGACTGCTTCCACAACAACGCCGGCATCGAAGGCAAAGTCGCCCCCACCGCCGAGTACCGATGAAGACACGTTCGACGCTGTCATGGGTGTGAACGTTAAAGGCGTGTTCCTCGGTCTGCGCCATGTGCTGCCGGTGATGCTGCGCCAGAAGCGCGGCGCGATCGTCAATACCGCGTCAGTCGCCGGGCTGATGGGCTCGCCGGGCATGTCCGCCTATGTCGCTTCCAAACACGCGGTGATCGGGCTGACCAAGGTCGCGGCAGGCGAAGTGGCGCGTGCCGGCGTGCGCGTAAATGCGGTCTGCCCCGGTCCGATCGATACGCGCATGATCCACTCGTTGCATTCGATGGTGAATCCGGACGATCCGGCCGCTGTCGGCGAGCGATATCAGTCCGCCATTCCGCTCGGCCGTTACGGCACGCCGGAGGAGATCGCCAATGTCGTGATGTTCCTCTGCTCCGACCTTGCTTCCAACATCACCGGCGCACAGTACGTCGTGGATGGCGGGCGCACCGCAACTCCCGGCGCCGTGACTGGCGTGATGGCGCGGTAGGCACGATGCAGGGACTGCTGGACGGCAGGATCGCGCTGATCACCGGCGGCGGGTCCGGCATCGGCGAGGACATCGCGCACGGCATGGCCAAAGCCGGCGCGCGCGTGCTGATCGGCGACGTGAACAGCCCTGCCGTTGAACGTGTTGTCGTCGCGCTCGGCGGCGATGCCGTGGCCTACGCGCTGGATGTCACCGACCGCGATGCATGCGATGCGTTGGCCGCGACCATCCGCCGCGATGTCGGCGCGGTCTCCGTGCTGGTGAACAACGCCGGGATCATCCGCCGCGGCAAGATAAGCGACGCCGGCACGCGCGCCGACTGGGACGCGACGATGGCAGTGAACCTGGACGGACCCTACAACATGACCACGGCGTTCCTCTCGCAGCTCATCGAGACGAAGGGCGCGGTCATTAACATCGGCTCCATCCAGTCGTTCGTCGCCGCACCGGAGCAGGCGGCGTACACGACATCGAAAGGCGGCGTGCGCGCCCTGACCAAGGCGTTGGCAATCGAGCTGTCGCCGCTGGGAGTACGCGTGAACGCAATCGGGCCGGGATTGATCGCCACACCGCTCAATGCCGCGGCCCGGCAGAACCCCGATTACATGCGCAACTTCCAGAACCGCATCCCGCTCGGCCGGATCGGCGAGCCCGCCGATATCGCCGGCCCGGCGGTGTTCCTGGCGTCCGACTTGGCGCGCTATATTACCGGCGTGACGCTGCCGGTCGATGGCGGATTCCTGGCCTATTGATCGATGCGCATCGAAATCATCTGTACCGGCGACGAGGTGCTGACTGGCAAGATCGTCAACACTAACTTCGGCTACATCAGCCAGAAGCTGGAAGATGTCGGGCTGTCGGTGATCTGGGGCACGACGGTCGGCGACGATCGAGCGCGCCTGCTGCAGGCGTTCCGGCTCGCAGCCGGCCGGGCCGATGCGGCAATCGTCAACGGCGGTCTCGGTCCCACGGTCGATGACTTGTCGCAGGAAGTCGCCGCCCAGGCAGCCGGCGTGGAGTTGGTGCTGAACGAGGACTGGCTCGCCCGCATGGAGCAGTTCTTCACCCGCCGCAGCCGTGTCATGCCGCCGAACAACCGCAAGCAGGCAATGCTGCCGGTCGGGTCGGAGATTCTCGACAATCCGGTGGGCACCGCATGTGGCTTCGCGATGGATATCGGCGGCGCGCGGTTTTTCTTCACCCCCGGCGTCCCGCGCGAGCTGCGGCGAATGCTGGAGGAGCAGATCATTCCCCGCCTGCTCGCCCGCAGCGGCGCACCGACGACGATCATGTTGAAGCGGTTTCACTCTTATGGTCTCGGCAAGTCGCATGTAGATGCGCTGCTGGCCGGGGTCGAGACGCTGGTGCCCGATGGCAGCGTGAAGCTCGGCTTCCGCGCGCATTACCCGCAGATTGAGACCAAGCTGACAGTACGCGGCGCCGATCCCGAAGATGCGCGCCGGAAAGTTGCGCCGATCGAGGCGGAGGTGCGCCGGCGCCTCGGCAATTTCATCATTGCCGAAGACGATCAGACGCTGGAAGGCGTGGTGCTGGCCGAGCTGATCCGGGCAGAAGGCTCGCTCGCGCTGGTGGAGACCTTCACGGCGGGACAGATCGCCGCGCGGCTGGCGCACCTGCCGGACGCCGAACGCGTGTTTCGCCGCGGCACGATCGTGCGCGATTTGACGACGCTCCCAGCCGCCGTCGGCCTCGAGTACCATATCTCCGGCGAGCTGAACCAGGAGATAGCAGAAGCCGTCGCCGACGCAGCGCGCCGGCAGCCGGGCGCCACGCACGCGCTGGCGGTGCTGATCGAACTGGACGAGGGCGCCGACCGCATTGATTTCGGCGGCACCATCTATCTGGCGATCGCGACCGCCGCAGGGTCTGCATTCCGCCGCTCGCGAATACTCGGCGGACGCGACTGGGTACGGCTTGGTGCAGTCGAGCTGGGACTGGATTGTTTGCGGCGATTCCTGCTCGGCTTGCCGGTGACCGAGCGGATCGATTTCGAGAAGGTTTGAGACGCGCGGCGAACCGGGCATCGCATCTGGGGCGCCAATGTGCTGCAAAAGATCCGGTAGTGACTCACTTTGACTAAGTCACTACCAAAGATCCGGTAGTGCATCAGTTTGAAATTTCCTGACCGGCCGCTGCCAGCCGAGCCTTCATCTTGTATGGCCCGCGCGGCTTCGACGGCTCGGCCGCCGCGTCGATCAGCTTCACGATATCGTCCATGCTCCAAAGGGTCTTGGACAGCCCCGCTGCCATGGCCGGGGAGCATTTCAGCGTCTTGTGGATGCGGACGAAGTTGTGAAAGACAGTGTAGAGGCAAACCATGTGGTAATGAGCTTCGGCCTTCTTGGAGAACGCATTTGTCAGCCGGGTGAAACGCCGCATGCCCATGCGGAAATTCAGGTTTTGCCGCTCGGCGTATGAAGTGCTGATATGCTCGGGATCGGGGCGACCCTCCACCCGTGCTTTTTTTGCTCCGATGCACTCGGGTGGGCTGTAACGGCCCGGCGCGTGCGCCGTCTCGCCGTAGATTTTCACCAGCATGGCATAGTCGATATCAGCGCCGAACGCGCCCTCTACTGCGTCCAGATATGCCTTGTGCCCGTCAGTGGTCAGTTGAACGCGATTGGCGAGGCGCCCGGCCACGTCCTGCATAAAGCTGTTGGCGCAGCCCGCAGCCCGATCGCCCACCAGATAGCTGATAATCAGCTTGTTCTCGGCGTCCAACGCGGTCCAGGTCCAAAGATCGCCCGCCTGTTCCGGTGCGGCCTTCGCGGTCGCGACGTTCTTTTGCTTCGCATAACAAAATGTCCAGATTTCGTCATATTGTACTCGTCTCGAAACGACTCCGCGCACAGTCTTGTCGTGAAAGGCTTCACAGGCCCGGCCAGCGTCCGCGAGCAGCTTGACGATGCTGTTGAAGGCCACATCGCAGACCCGCGCTGTCGACTGCATCGAAGACCCCTCGCAGAGCATGGAGAGGATTTGAGCGCGCTTGGCAGATGGGAGCTTGTTCATGCCCAGCACTATATGAAACTCCATGCTTAGCATCAAGCGAGTAATGCGAGAAATGCTAGGCGGCGCAGTCGCGGCATTTCCTATTTAGACTGAAGATCATAGATAATCTTAGAAAAAGCGTGGCGCAATGGGCGACCTGAACCGAAGACCATAAGGCGCATATGGTTCCCCCTTGCCCAAGGCGCGTGTCGAAGGCCATGTTGGCGTCCATGCCCCCCTGGGGGGCATTAACCGTCCCTCGAAAGGGCATGAGACACTCACATGGTAGACACTTCGACCGGCCCAGAAGGCGAAAAGGCGCCCGACGCCAACGACAGCGCCTCGGAGAAACGTACGCGGGAGCAATCCACCATCCAATTCCCATACGATGACTTGAACGATGCGGTCTCGGTTGCCGCAGGAATAATGAAATGTGGTGGCGTTCCATCCACACCGGATCAAGTCGCTGGAGCGATGGGACAGGAGCCGACGAGCGGGAGCTTTCGGTTGAAGATCGCTGCCGCGAAGATCTTCGGACTGATCGAGACCGTCGGGGGTAGGTACCAGCTAACTGATCTTGGCTTCGCTGTGGTGGACCGGGACCCTGCCCGGCAGCGGACAGCAAAGGCCGATGCTTTTTTGCGTGTGCCCCTCTACCGGCGCGTCTATGACGAATTCAGAAATAAGCAGCTTCCCCCGCGTCCCGCCGCGCTTGAGCATGCGTTCGTTGGCTTCGGCGTCGCATCCAAGCAAAAAGACAAGGCTCGCACGATGGCGCGACTCTGCACCGTGACCGCGAGGGAGAGGTTTGGCGAGTGGAAGACCCGGACCGGTTCTCCCCGGAGCGGAGGCTGGCGCTAATTGAACTGCTCAAGCTCCGTATGGGTGTGACCACCCATTAGCCGATCACTGGACCGTGAACCGCGCGTTTGCGATCAAAGTGGCGTTTGAAAATCCTTCCGGCACCCCGGCTCGGTCGGGTTCGACGGTCACCGAGATAACGCGCTCCCCCCTCTCCTCCAGCATTTCTCTGACTGCGCCTGCCAGCCGCCCCTCGATCTCCTCTTCGGTGTCGCCCGCCACCATCAGCCCCTTGAGATCGTCGCTCACACCAACCATCAAGCCAGTGGTTTTGTGGCGCATGATCTGCACGCGGATTAGCTGGCTGGCCTCCTTGCTCTCGTGGCCCATCGGCTTCTCCCGCTGTGATCCGCTCAATATCGCGTTAACCACTGCTGAATTTCTACGCTACCATGCTTCGCACTGGCAATGCACGCCACACGTGCATCGCCCGCAACTTAAAGTTAGGTAGGTAGTCACTACCACATATATTGGCTGCGCAAGGAAAGTTTTCAATCGGGCTTGCCCCACCGCTTGGCCGCGCCCTTCCGGGCGATCTCCGCCCGCTGCTCCGCCGTCAGCTTCCGCGCCCGAGCGGCCCCGCCCAAGCGCCCGAGCTGGGCAGCCGGCGAAGGCGCTGGCACGTCCTCTCGGTCGTCCGGTTCCTCTCCGGTCGCGATTCGCATCACCTTAACGGCTGCGCCGATCACGTCGGACGGCCGGCGCTGGCCTTGGGGTCCTTTTAGGCACCGGCCACCTACCGCCACGTCGCAAGAATGGCTTCCGTCTGTCCGGACGCCTCGGCCTCTCGGTATTCCCGGAAAAGTCGCTCAATTTCGGCGTACGCCATGACGTAGGTGGCCGGCTTATACTGGCCTAGCGCCGCGCATCGGGCGGCCGCTAAAGTCGCTATCGCGAGCTTGTCTCCGTCGGTCATTCTCGACTCCGTGATTGCTTGGCGGTAAGCATATAGGAACCTGCAGCGGGGAGCGATAGGCATGTCGTTTTGGGTTTATGACAATCCCGGCAAAGCGTACGCGCGAATCCACCGCGGGGAGTGCATTCACTGCCGGGAAGACGTGGGCCATGAAGTTGCCACTAGGGAACCTGGGGCCGATTTCCATGGTCCATACGAGACGCGGGGAGAGGCCCTACGAATATGTAAAAGCCACTGGTTACGCTAATGCCAAAGACTGCGAGGTCTGCCTTGGAAATTCAAACTGACGCACTACCAAAGATCCTGATCGATAGTGTCTCGGTCGCAGATGCAGTAAGCTGGGGGGAGGAGCAGATCAAGAGCCTGGAGGCGGGCGGTTGATGCCGCCTCGGTTCCAGCCCACGTAGGGGAGAAAACAGATGATCCACCATGTCTCCATTTCGGCCCGACAGCCGCAGCACGTCGCGGAGGTACTTGCCGAGATCATGCACGGGACTTGCCACCCATTCCCGGGCCAGATCGGCGACTCGTTCATGGCGGTCAGTGGCGACGAGCACGGCACCATGGTCGAGGTCTATCCGGAAGATACCACCCTGTTGCCCGGCCAGGGCGAGGCCCAGGTGAGTGGGCTGCGCGGCCAGACCCCACCGCCCACATGCCCATTTCATTTCCTTCTGTCTGTGCCGGCAACCCGCGAGGAAGTGGAACGGATCGGGGCCCGTGAGGGCTGGCGCACGAAGCTCTTCGGCCGGGGCCCGCGGGGTCAGAAGCCGTTCTTCCACGTTATCGAATTCTGGGTAGAGAACCGGCTGATGATCGAAGTCGCGCCCGCGGACATGATCGAGGAATACACAAAGCTCATGCGTCCCGAAGCGGTGCAGAGTCGCTTCGCCGGCGCCCCCGCGCATTGATCCATGATGCAGCGGACGGTCCGCACTCCGACGCTGGAGATCGCGTATCTGGAGTCCGGGCCGGATCGCGGACCGGCCGCGATCCTGTTGCACGGCTTTCCCGACGACCCGCATTGTTACGATGAGGTTGCCCCGAAGCTGGCGGCGACGGGGTTCCGGGTCCTGGTTCCCTGGGTGCGCGGCTACGGGCCGACCCGGTTTCTCGATGCGGCGACGCCACGCTCCGGCCAACAGGCCGCGCTCGGTGCCGACCTGCGCGATTTCATGGATGCGCTCGATATTCGTCAGGCAACGCTGGCCGGTTATGACTGGGGCGGCCGTGCCGCTTGCATCGTCGCTGCGCTGTGGCCGGACCGCGTGCAGGGCCTGGTTTCGATCACCGGCTACAACATCCAGAACATCGCCACAGCCAACCGGCCGCAGACAGCCACCCAGGAGTACCGCTTCTGGTATCAGTGGTATTTCCACACGCCGCGCGGCCGCGCGGGGCTTCAGCAGAACCGGCGCGACATATGCAGCCTGCTTTGGCACCTCTGGTCGCCGAACTACTGCTTCGATGATGCGACCTACGAGCTGACGGCGAAGAGCTTCGACAATCCGGATTTTGTCGATGTGGTGATCCAGTCCTACCGCCACCGCTACGGCAATGCGCCGGGCGATCCGGCGCTGGAGCTGATCGAGCAACGCCTCACGCACGGGCCGCCGATCGCAGTCCCCACCATTAATCTGCACGGCGCGGCAGATGGGGTAGACCCACCCGACGAACCCGATCCGGACGTGAAGCACTTCACCGGCACTTACCAGCGCCGCGTGATTCCCCGTGTCGGCCATTTTCTTCCGCGCGAGGCGCCGGACTTAGTCGCGCAGGCGGTGCAGGAACTTGCTGGCGGCAAAGCCGATCACGCGAACGCGGGTTGACGAAGCGCGTCGCATCTCCGGCTTCTTATTTTTGAGACAACGTCAGACTGCGCCGCAGAAAATTTTGCTTGACCTATCAGGTTATCTGTGCTAACAAAGCCTTAGAAACTAAGGACAACTCGAATGACCAAACCATATACCAAGACAGCCTTCGGCTTTGTCATCCGATCCGCTCGTCAGTCCCTTGGGATGACGCAGTGGGATGTAGCCAAAAGGCTGGGTATCACGCGCGGCGCCATCGCCCAATGGGAGCACGGGATAAGCGAACCGCTTCGCGGCCGGTTAATTCAGCTCCGCGACATCCTCGGGCTGACATCGGACCAGATTTTGTCGTGATCCGAGCGCTTCGGACGGGCCGGCACAGCCCTATACGGCATGTCCCGGCCATAGCCACGTGCGACGAGTCTCCTGACCAGCGGCATCAGCCATCGACCGCCTGACGCCATTGCATAGTTCTGCGCGCCGGGTAGTGCAGGAACTCGCCGGCAAAGCCGATCACGCAAACGCGGGTTGACGAGCGCAACAGACCGGACACCGATATTCCTCCGGTCCTCGGGAGGAAACTCAATGAACGTATTATCGCGTCGCAGAGTGCTGGCGATCGCTGCTGCTTTGCCGCCCACGCTCGCCTTCGGCCAGGAAGCCAAGCCGCAGTTCGGCACACCGCCCAGTGTCATTAGCCAGCCGCCCCGGTTGTGGGGCCGCTTCGCTCCGCCGGAGATCTATCCCGACCCCGACATCCTGGTAATCGACAACAGCTTCAAGCAGTACCTGGTGGGCCTCGTCGCTATTCACCGGCTGGCAACCGGCTTTCAGTGGGCGGAAGGCCCAGCCTGGTCCGGCGAAGGGCAATACGTCGTGTTCAGCGACGTAAAGGGCGACACACAATACCGCTATGTCTGGGAAACCGGCCGCGTCTCGCCGTTCCGCAAACCGTCATACAACAGCAATGGCAACTCGTTCGACTATCAGGGACGCGAGCTTTCCTGCCAGGACTTCTTCCGCCGAGTGGTGCGCTGGGAGCTGGACGGCTCGCTCACGGTGCTGGCGGATGCGTTCCAGGGCAAACCGCTCAACTCGCCGAATGACATTGTGCCGCATCCGGACGGCAGCGTGTGGTTCACCGATCCGCCGTACGGCGACCAGCTCTCCGAAGGTCACCCCGACCTTGCTGGCGGCGCCGCCAACCCGAACGGACTCTACGACCCCACTGTCGGCAATGGCGGCGTCGGGCTGGTGTTGGGCGGCGGGCGCCGTGCACTGCCGACCAACACGTATCGCTGGGACCCCAGCGGCAGTCTGTCCGTGGTGGTGCCCGGCAGCCAGGTGCCGGACCCGAACGGCCTCTGCTTCTCGCCCGACTATAAGACGTTCTATCTGATCAGCACCGGCCCAGGGCCCGGCGACAACGGTCAGGGCGGCAAGGGCGTGATCTACGCCTTCGACGCGCAGGGTCCGCAACTCTCCAACATGCGCCTGTTTACCGACTGCATGGTGGATGGCGTGCACTGCGGGCCCGACGGCATGCGCGCCGATCGGGCCGGCAATCTCTGGGTCGGCTCCAACGCACCACTCGGCTATTGCGGCGTCACGGTTTGGAATCCGGCCGGCAAGCTGATCGGCCGCATCCGCCTGCCGGAAGTCTGCGCCAATGTCTGCTTTGCCGGGCCGAAGCGCGACTATCTGTTCATGGCCGCGAGCCAGTCGATCTACATGGTGCGGGTCAACGTGCAGGGCGCCGCGCCGGGGTAAGCGGAACGCGTCACCGCGGCAGCAGCTCGTCGCGAGTTTCGCGCCCCATCGCCATCGCGATGATGCTGAGCACCGCGAAGCAGGTCATCAGCGCCGCGGCTTTATTGAAATTGCCGCCGAAGGGCGCCACCAACAGCCCTGCCACCAGCGGTCCGAAACTGGTGATGACGCGCCCCGACCCGTTGCAGAACGAGACCGCCGTTGCCCGCACATGCGTCGGGAAGAGCTCCGGCAGATAGACCGCATGACCCGAGAACACGCCGAATACGAAGAAACCGAATAGCGGCAGCAGATAAGGATACGGTGCCCAGGTGCCGGCACCAAGATAGAGCGCAAGTCCGAAAACCAGCGTGCCCACGCTGTACAGCACGATCGTCAGCCGCCGCCCGATTGCATCTGCCAGGAACCCGAAGCAGGCATAACCGAAGATACCGCCGATGCCCCACAGCGACATTCCCATGCTGATGTAAGGGATGGCAGCATTGCCGGCGATCCCCTGCTTCTGTAGCATGATACTCTGGATCGTCGGCAACCATATCTGGCTGGTCCAGATCGCCAACAGCGAACCCAGCGCGAACAGCAGCCCGACCAGCGTATTGTGACGCAGCCGGGGACCGAAGAGCTGCACCGGCACGAAGCACAGGAACTCCCTGTCATCGTCGCTATGCGATGCGGCGGCGGCCAGCGCCTCGCGGCGGGCCCGTACTGCGGCGAAATGCTCCGGCTCGACCATACCGCGGCGGATCAGCAGCAACAGCAATGCCGGCACGATGCCGGCAAAGAACACGGCGCGCCAGCCGTAGCCACCAAGCAGATGATACACCTGCGCGGCGATAAGATTGCCGAACGCAGCGCCGGTCATCATCAGACCCAGCACACGCGCCCGCGACGTCCCGGCGAAGGCCTCGGCTACCAGGGGGATGCCGACGACGATTTCTGCCCTTGTGCCGAGCCCGCCGGGAAGCGATAGACCCCAAGCTGCAGCGGCGTCTGCGCGAACCCCTGCATCGCGGTGAACACGCTGTAGATCGCAATGCTGATCGCCAATGTGCGGACACGGCCGATATAGTCGCTGATGATACCGAACAGGAACCCGCCGAACGCCCAGCCGAGCAATCCGACAGTGCTGAGCCAGCCGCCGATGCGGCCGATCTCCGCGATCCCGGCATGGCCGCCGAGCAGATCGGTCAGTGCCGGGCGCAACACAAGGGCGAACAGGGTGAAGTTGATGATGTCCAGCGTCCACCCGAGCCAGCACACCAGGAAGACCAGCCCTTGATAGCGGGTGAAGCTGGCCAACCACCCACGGCGCTCCGCCACCTGCGTCGTCTGCACGAGCTCTCTCCCCATTGATTATAGTTGAAGCGGGAGCTTGCACTGTGCCAAGCCGTCGCCACAAGAGGAATTTCCGCCAGCAATGCGTGCGGTGCTGTTGGTTGCAACTCGAACGAGTTGACCTGCGTCACGGCCCCCTCCCTCCGACCCCCTCCCGCAAGGCCCGCAAGGGGAGGGGGAGTCAGTCCGGCGTGCAGATCCGGTCGAAGGCGACCACGTTGAAGCCGGCACCAGCAGGGCGCCAGCATGGGTTGGTGAAGGCAGCCCGCATCACCGGCAGGACAGCGCGGCTGTCGTCGTCCGCTCCGATCAGCGCCACCACGACCCGCGGATACGCACTCACCGCCGCGACGATCTGGCGCGGCCTCGCATCGCGCCCGACCACCAGCACCTGAAGCCAGTCCGGTGACTCAGCGAGGAACGGCCCTACCACGCCGACCCCGTCATTGCCGCGAGGCAGCAGCACGAGGCCATGCCGCCCGGCCAGTGCCGCGGCGGTTGAGGCGGTGGCACGGGCTGGCTGCATCGTCTCCGGGCGGGTCAGCAGCCCAACCAGAGCGAGCGCCTGCGTGAAAGCCAGCGCCGCGCCGAGCGGCAGTCCAGCACGACCTGACAGGCTCGCCACTGCGCCGGCTACCAGCAAGCCGATGAAGGGCGTGGAGAAGGCGAGATAGCGGAGCTCGATCGGGGTGGTGTTGAAGGCGAGGCCAAGGAGGATCAACCCGAGCGCGGGTGCGGCTGCCGCGAATGCCAGGAGCAGGCGTGCCTCCGGCCTGCCGATCGCCCGCCAGCGCCATGCCACCAGCCCGACCAGCGCCGCCAAGCCTACGCCGAGCAGGCCGCCAACCGCCATCCGAGGCACTCCGTCAGCCACGTATAGGGGCAGCCCGCCAAACACCGCCCCAGCTGCGTAACGTGCCAGCCGCATCAGCCCCGGTAGCCACTCGAAAGGCGGAAACTGTCCCGAGCGGCTGTCGCGTTGCGCGACGAAGAACCAGCAATCGGCCAGCAGAAAAAGGACGAAGGCAGCCGCTGCCGCCAGCCACAGACGCGGCGTACGCAGCCTGACGACGGTCAGCCCCAGCAGCGTGGCGGCGCCGACGAAGACCGCGAGATAATTCGCAAAACTGGCTGCCCCAAGCGCCAGTCCGCCCGCAAAAGCAGTCCGCAACCGGCCTCCCCGCGCGGCGGCAAGCGCCAGCAGCACGCCGCAGAGCGTCAGCATCTGCGCCAGTGCAAAACCGCGAGCGATCGCACCGGTGTACGCAAAACCGTAGCAACCGAGCGTAAACAGCATCGCGGTCGGAGCCGGAACGCCGGCGAGTACAGCGATACCCGCCACCGCAGCCAGCGCACCGACGGCGAACAGCACAGAGAGCATCCGTGCCGCGAACAAGCTGTTGCCGGCAATCGACTGCCAGAGCGTCAACATCCAGAAATAAAGCGGCGGATGCACGTCCGTCTGTCGCAACTCCCGCGCCACCTGGCGCAGCGACGCCTGCCCGACATATGCGCCACGCACCGAGCCCGCGCTGAACGGCGTCGTCGGCCAAGCCGGCCGTGGTACGCCGGACGTGACGAAGATGCTGTAGCCCTCGTCGTACTCGAAGCTGCGCAGCACCGCTGCAGCGCTCAGCACGAGGACGGCAACCGCAAGCATCAAGCCCGTAAGAGCGACGGTGCGCCGAGCAACACTCCCCCTCCCCTTGCGGCTACCGTTGTCCCACAACCCCGAATCGACTTTCCTGAGTGCTGAGCAGCGGATTTGAGGCGGGTCGAGTCTGCATCAGCGATCTTTCGAGGCTCCCGCCGAACGGGCGGCGGCAGCCGGCTGGCGCCGCCCCTCCGGCAGGCCCCTTTGCAGCCCCCTGCGAATCAAATTCGCTCCCGACCAACAACCCACCGGAGCCGATTCGCATGAACGACCAGCCGCAGCTTGGTCACTTTGGCAATCGCCGCCTGGCCGCGGTCGGCGACAGCCTGCTGGGGGCGATGCAGAAGCAGCGCACCATGTGCCTCTCGGCATTGGCCGACAGCCGCGGCCAAGCCCGCCAGTTTCAGCGTTTCCTCGACAACGAGGCGGTCAGCATGCACGAGATGCTGGTGCATGCCGCCCGGCAGACCGCCCGGCGCGCCGTCGGGCGGCACGTCCTGGCGATCACCGATACCACGGAGCTGAATTACGCTCCCCACAGCGGCGCCAAGCGCGGCTTTGGCACGGTCGGCAACGGGACCGACATCGGCGTGCTGCTGCACCCGGTGATTGCGGTGGATGCCGAGCAGGGCGGGCTGATCGGGCTGGTCGGTGCCGCGGTGATCAACCGCACCGACGGCCCGGTGACGGACCATAAGACACGCCCGGCCGACGAGAAGGAGTCTCGCCGCTGGCTGGCGGCCGCCGAGACCGCCGGCGAGGTGCTGGCGGAGGCGGCGATGATCACTGTGGTCGAGGACCGCGAGGGCGACATCTATGACCAGTTCGCGCGTCGGCCGGACAACGTGCATCTGTTGGTGCGGGCCGCGCAGAACCGCTCGCTCGAGGGCGATGAGAAACTGTTCGCGCGATGCGCCGCCTGGTCAGCAGTAACACAGCACACCATCCAGGTGCCGGCCCGGCATGGCAAGCCGGCGCGGGCCGAGCGGACCGCCGTCGTGGCGGTGCGCTCCGGCGAGGTCACGATCGAGCGGCCACTGCGCGCCGAGCCAGGCCTGGCGCCGACCTTGACCCTGCGGGTGGTGGATGTGCGCGAGATCGCCCCACCGTCGGCGCAGCAACCCTTACACTGGTGTCTGCTGACCACGCATGCGGTGGGCGGTGCGGCGGAGGCGCTGCAGATTGTCGCCTGGTACCGGCTGCGTTGGATCATCGAACAGCTGTTCCGTACGATGAAGACGGACGGTGTCGATGTGGAGACCTCGCAGATCACGACGCCGCTCAGCCTGGCGAAGCTGGTGACGGTGGCGCTGATTGCCGCCGTGCGGGTCATGCAACTGGTGATCGGTCGCGACGGCAGTACGGGGCAGTCCATAGAGGACGTTGCCGACCCCGCCGAACTGCCGGCGCTACGGGCGATCAGCGCCTCCCTCGAAGGGCCGACCGACAAGTTGAAGAACCCGTTCGATCCTGCCTTGCTGGCTTATTACGCCTGGATCGCCGCACGCCTCGGAGGCTGGTCCGGCTACACCTCCAAGGGATATCGGCCGCCCGGTCCCAAGACCATGGCCCGCGGTCTCAAGCGCCTCGATGCCATGGTGCAGGGCTGGATGCTGGCTAATCGTTCCGCACTTGTGGGACTCCGGTAGCCCCTTGCGGGAGGGGGTCGGGGGGAGGGGGCCGGGCAAGGTCAACGAAACCGGCCGCCGCCAAACGCCGGCTCCAACGAGCTCGGCACCTGATTTACCCGCCGTCAACCGAGTGCTGCCTCAGATCGCATGCAGGCCAGCATGCGAGTCGAAGATTGAAATTCCGCTTCACCCGGGCCGCGACGGCAATTCTCGCCGCCAGTCTGCTGATTGCCCCCGTCAAAACAGCATCAGCTATGCCGCCAGCAGACCGCCTCGCGGTGCTGGCCCGTGGCGTCAACCTGACGAACTGGTTCCGCTTCCCGGCCCGCGCCGATCCCGCCTCGATGCGTGCCTATCTCAGTGACGCGGCGATCGACGAACTCCGCCAAGCCGGCTTCACGTTTGTCCGGCTCGCGGTGCAGCCGGAGTATCTCCAAGCCGATCCGAATCGTCGCGCCCTGCTCATCGCACAGGTTGCGCGACTTGAACGGCACGGACTCGGCGTGGTGATCGCGTTGCACCCAACCACCTGGCATCTCGAAACCAGCGAGGCGGACCGCGCCGCGTTGCTCACTTTTTGGCATGCGCTTGCACCGGCACTGCGTACTCTCGATCCCCGCCTCACCTTCCCCGAACCGCTGAACGAGCCGGTGTTTGCCGGCGATCCCGGCAGTTGGGAGCAACTCCAGGCAAGCGTGCTGGCCGCAATTCGGGCGGCCCTGCCGGCAAACACGGTCGTCCTGACAGGCAACGACTGGGGCAGCATTGCCGGGCTGCTGACCCTGCACCCGTCAGCGGACTCGAACGTGATCTACAGCTTTCACTTCTACGACCCCACCGAGTTGACATCGCTCGCCGCATGGCGCCCCGGTCTCGGCACCGCGGCGCTGGCGCGGTTGCCGTTTCCCGTAACCGACCCGTCGGATTGCGAAACAGCGGTTGGTCGAACCGACCCGGCAACCCGCGATGTGGCTCGGTTCTACTGCAGCCTGCAGTGGAGCGTCACCTCCATAGACAAACGGATCGGCGAGGCTGCCGCCTGGGCAGACCGCGCGCATGCGGCACTGCTGGCCGGCGAATTCGGCGCCACGGCGCGGCTGATTCGGCCGTCACGGCTCGCCTGGCTCCAGGCGGTCCGCAGCGCATGCGAAAGGCGCGGAATAGGTTGGGCCCTGTGGGGCTATGACGACACGATGGGGTTCGGTGTCACGCGCCCGCCTCCCCCGCTGCCCGTCCTGGACCCTGGCGTGCTCGACACCCTAGGGCTTGGCAAATCGCAATCCCGGTTTTGAGCCGGGTTTGTAGATAAAAGACGTCGTTATCAGTACGTTAATATGGCGTGACAAAAGAAAATGCCCCCGGCACAAGACCGGGGGCAAGTAAACAGGGAGGCTTCACGTCTGGGAGACGCAGGGGTCAAAGACCCCTTTCCGACCACCATGGGCCGGAAGACTGGCGGCAGGGCCGCCGTAACTGATGGCAATACATTAACTGCCTCGCCACGCCATTTCCACCGCCAAAAACCCGGACGCGGCCATGCTCTTCGCGCATGCCGCAATCCATTCGATATCGAACGAGCAGACCTGGCAAAACTCAGTGGATTTCCGCCAGCCGGGCCAGCAAAAAGTCGCGAAACACCGCCACGCGCTTGGAATTGCGCAGCTCCTCCGGATACACGAAATACACATCCACAACCGGTGCCTTGAGGTCCTCCAGCACCCGGACAAGGTCGGGATTCTCGCCGACCATGAAATCCGGCAGCGCGCCGATCCCGATCCCCGAGCGGATCGCCAGCAACATCGCCTGCGTGCTGTTGACCTCCAGCAATGCGCGCCGGGGATTGCCGTCGCGCCGCCCGGCTTCGGCCAGCCAGTTGATGTCGGGAACCGGCAGATGGTACTCGCCGAACAGGAGCAGCTTGTGCGCGTCCAGGTCCTCGGCGCGCTGCGGCACGCCGTAGCGCTTCAAGTAATCGGGCGAGGCGCAGACCGCCCAGTGCATCGACATCAGGTGCCGCTGCACCAGATCGGGCTGCTTTGGTGCATGCATACGGATCGCCACATCCGCTTCGCGCATCGCCAGGTCGAGCTCCAGATCGTCGAGCAGCAAGGAGATCGAGACGTCCGGATAGGTCTCGAAGAACTGGGCGAGCCGCGGCGCCAGCCAAGTCGCGCCGAAGCCGACGGTCGTGGTCACCTTCAGCCGGCCCGCCGGCTTCTCCTTGCTTTCGGTCAGCAACGCCTCAGTCATCGCCAACTTGGCGAAGACTTCGCGGACGGTGCGGTTCAGTGCTTCGCCCTGCTCGGTCAGGATCAGGCCCCGCGCGTGCCGATGGAACAGCGGCACTTGGAGCGCTTCCTCGAGCGCCGAAATCTGGCGGGAGACCGCGGACTGGCTGAGGTTCAGCGTGTCCCCCGCATGCGTGAAGCTGCCGGCCTCCGCTACGGCGTGGAAGACGCGCAGCTTGTCCCAGTCCATCACACAGCACCCCCCGGCCGTCGCCCCCGGGTTCCCGGTGACGCCCTCAGCCTGCTTTGCCGAACAACCTACCTATGCGTAGCGCGCATACGGCTCAGATGTAACCCCTAACCTGCCGAGTTGCGCGAATGGGTTGTTCAATCGGCCGCAAGGGCAGGCGTTTCCGCCACGCCGGTGAGGAATTTCTCGGCCTCCAGCGCCGCCATGCAGCCGGTTCCGGCGGCGGTGACGGCCTGGCGGAAGACCTTGTCCTGCACGTCGCCGGCGGCGAAGACGCCGGGTACCGACGTTCGGGTGCGGCCCGACTCCGTCCGGATGTACCCCTCCGCGTCCATCGCCACCTGGCCGGCAAAGATCGCGGTGTTCGGCACGTGGCCGATGGCGATGAACACGCCGTCGGTGGCCAGCTCAGACACGACACCGGTCCGCACGTTCTTCAGCCGCACGCCGGTCACACTTTCCGGCTGGCCGGAACCGAGAATCTCCTCGACGATGCTGTCCCACACGACGCTGACCTTTGGATGGGCGAACAGCCGCGCCTGCAGGATTTTTTCCGCCCGCAGAGCGTCGCGGCGGTGGATCAGCGTGACCCGCTCGGCGAAGTGGGTGAGAAACAGCGCCTCTTCCACCGCGGTGTTGCCGCCGCCCACCACGACGACGGACTTGCCGCGGAAGAAGAACCCGTCACAGGTGGCGCAGGCGGACACGCCGCGGCCCTGCAACCGCTGCTCTGACGGAAGGCCGAGCCAGCGCGCCTGGGCCCCGGTGGCGATGATGACCGAATCGGCAAGGAAGAGATCGCCGGAGTTGCTGCGGCAGCGGAAGGGGCGGGTGGAGAAGTCGGCCTCGACGATCAGGTCCTGCACGATGCGTGTGCCGACATGTTCGGCCTGTGCGGCCATCTGCTCCATCAGCCACGGACCTTGGATCACGTCGGCGAAGCCGGGGTAGTTCTCCACATCGGTGGTAATCATGAGCTGACCGCCGGGCTGCAGGCCGGCGACCAGGGTTGGCGCCAAGCTGGCGCGTGCGGCGTAGATCGCCGCGGTGTAGCCGGCGGGACCCGCGCCGATGATCAGCACGCGGGTGCGGTGGGTCTCGGGCATGGGAATGAGTCCGGGATGCGCTTGGCGAACGATATCGGGCGGGACGCGCCGGCGACAACAGGGCGGCTGGCATGGCTGGGCAGGCCAGGCCGGGTCGCGGCCTGGAGCGCATGCGGCCTGAGCCTCCCAATCATCGACAGAGCGCCCCCTGAATTCCTGTCGTTCTCAGGCTGGGTCCGCCACGGCCAGACCGGACTCAAGCCGCGACAAGCGCTGCCGGAGCCTTTCAAGATCGGCTACTTGAAGGCGTTCAGCACAGCCGGCCATCAATAGGTTGCCGCGGTCGAGCAACGCGCCCCGGATAGCGGGCTCGTCAACAGTGCTCGCGATATCGCCGAGGGCCCGCATCAGACGGAGACTCACCGCGGCATCGGCGACCGAGTAATGACGGATCTGCTCGAACGCCAGGTCAAGCAAGCCGTTGAAATCGACCCAGGGGATGACCACGCGCAGCGTATGAGGCGGATGATAGTAACGGCTGGACGGCGGCACGCGGCTGACCCATCGGATCAGGATGCAACTGAGCTGATCGACGCAGCTGATCGCCGTGGTCGGATCATTGACCGCTGGGGAAATCGCTCTCAACCCGATGTCGACGATCTGGACAATGCCGAATTCGACATCCTGCTGCATCGTTCGGGTAGGGCCGATCTCAAGCGCAGCGAGCAGCTGAAGCTCGCGCTCCTCGGAGATTTGCTCGCCGTGTGAGACCCTCATCAAGGCAACACCTTCGGGAACGAAGTGACCGACGCGCCGCTCCACGCGCAGGCAGACCCGGTAAGCAATGGCAAGCGACCGAAGGCGCTCGATGTGGATGACGCGTATATAGCCGGATTGGCGGCTCCTGATCAGGACCTCCACCCTCTCGGGAAACGCTACTTCTGCCGCGTCGGGCTGCAACGGACGGCGTCGATCAGGCATCAGCTCGTCGATCACCAACTCCGTCTCTCGCCTGACGCGATCAACGATGTGGTTGACGCTGATGGCGTTCGAAATGTGGTGGATGAAATAGATCAGCCACCCGACGGAGACCGGTGCGAGCAGCATCGCTCCCGTCACGGTCGCAACCGGAACGAACGGTTGGGGCAGCGACCGGGTGGCGGGTAGGGCTGCTATGCAATAAGAAAACGTGCCGAGGAATACGCCGAGCGTCCATTGTGTCACCCGGTCCCTGACGAAGCTGACCAGGATTTGGGAGGAAAACTGCGTCGATGCCAGGGTCAGGGTCATCAACAGGATCGCGAAGACGATCGACACGACCGTCATGACCGATGTGGCAATGCTGGTGAGGACGGCCTGGGCAATCTGGGGATCTGCGTGCGATGGAAACAGCACCTCCGGAACGACGGAGCGGATCGCAGGAAACTGCTCTTCCAATGCCGAGAGACCCGCGCCGGCGGCACCGAGCGTGAGCGCAATGAGCAAGGGTCTGAGAAGAAACCCGCCCCTGAGGGCATATAATGCCCCAGCAGGCAGCAGAGGCAGCTTTCGAGCCATCGTCGAGAATTTCCCTCGGATCAGTCGATACGGCTCTGCCGGTGCCGGTTGTCGTCTCAGGTAGCCGCCGCCATTGCAGGATAGCATGCAAGTCGAGGCAGAGGGTCGGCTCGCTGGCCACCGCCGAGGGAAGCGTTGGCGTCGTTCTTTTTGCTACCGGTGGCGCGCTGCGGATCTGACCGGGTCCTTGTGTTTCGCCGGGGATACGAGACAGGGCGCCCCGAGCGTTTCCGAGGCGCCCCTTTCGGCCGTTCCCCTTAAAGCGGGTCAGAACGCCGTAACTCCGCCCCACGCAGGCAGATTACGGCGAGACCGAGGTCGGCCGTCAGCGTGACCTCGTATCAATCACAAGGTCGGCGACCGGTGAGCCGACATCGTGCCGCCTGGCCAAGGCTCGCAGAGCCCGGAGCAATGTCGATCGCGCGACGGGCGCGCGCGATCGCAGTCTCGCCAGTACCTTCGGGTCCGTCTTCAGCGCCCGGCCTGCCTCGACATCGCTCGCGTAATGGGCGGAAACTAGCGCGGCCCACTCCGGACAAACGAACCAGGCCCGATCCTTCTTCTTGCTCATCGGAGTAGTGCGTCTTCCACCTTGCTACGCCGCGCGCGCGGCGCCGGGCTCGTTTCCGGGTGCGTGCTCTACGATGCGCGCGGAAAAGCCCCACTCGCGAAGATACTCGATTGCCAGTTCGGCCTCGTCGCGCGGAATTTGACGAACGCGCGCCCCGCTGGTCACGCTGCGTTGAACTCTGAGCCCGAGTGCCTCCGCGGTCGCTTGGGCCCCGGCAGGTATGGCAAGGTCAACGAGATCGGCCATGGGAACCTTCCCTGTGTTCGGTGTCTCGAAATGGTTTGGGCGCGCGACCGCGTCGGCTGACTGCGGGAGCGCACCCTCGGCGCCAAATATCGCGAGGTCGGCATATAAATTCGATAGAAATCGGCGTCCGAGCTCAGGAAATCGACAGAGTTTGGTAAACCGGTGCGGGCGTTGGACGCCGATCGGCGTGGTAAGCGATTGATCCTGGTGCGCCGGTCTGGCTCTCCGCGGTGAAAGGTCTTGCCACCCACCTGCCGCAGCAGCCCGCCGCCCATCCCGTGCCGCTCTACCTCGGTGCGTTGACCTTCTCGACTGTCGAACTTGCCGGTGAACTGGCCGATGGCGTCATGTCATTCCTATGGTCCACCGAACGCGTCGCCTGCGGCGCGACCTGGTGCGCACGTGGTCGCGCCAAGGCGGCCGGGCGCGGCAAGCTGGAGATGACAGTCGGCCTACCGACCTTCATCGGAGACAACATGGCTGCCTTGATGGACGGGCGGTGCAGGCGCAACTGCCCCGGCCACCCAGCGGCACTAGCCCTCGATCGCTCGAGCAGCGACAAAATGCTGTGACCTAGTTCACAGAGCTACAATTCGGCGCCGGTCCAGAATTCTGGCCTCCGTATATGACAACGAAGGAAGCTCCTATGACGGCTATCAGACTTCCGCTATCCGGTGACGTCACCCAGACCTTCAACATCAATGTCGGGGAGTCATCCAACCCGGACATCGAAAAAGAGGCGATTTGCGTAGCCAGCTACGGGAAGCAACTCGGTCGGATAGAGGACGCGCTGATCGTGCTGCTCAACCATATCAACCTGACAGACCTGTCGACACACGAAGCGAGTGCGATCCGCGATCTGAGGTGTATGCTCGACGAAATTGCCAACGTGAAGGAGAAGCGCGACGCGAAGTTGGTGCTCAGACCATCGTGGCCAGTGCGCCCGCTCGCCGGCTCTCTTCGCTCCAACCCATCCTCATCACCGCCCCCGGACAGTAGGAGCTGCACGGACTCTTTCTCTAAAAACTGAACTGCTTGCCCACCGCGGCGGGCGCCACCACCGCCTCGCCGAACTCGCGTTCCAGTGCGTTCACCGCGCGCCAGCCGGTGCAATGCGCCGGAACAATCACATCCAGCCCGAAGCCGCGCAAATCGGCCACGGTCTCTGGAATGATCGCCTCTTCGGTCCCACCCGACAGATGAAGCCCGCCCATCACCGCGTGCAGCCTTACGTCAAGGAAGCTGGCGCGCGCATGGCGCAGCACATTGACGATGCCGGCGTGGGAGCAGGAGCTGAACACCACCAGCCCCTTACCGCGCACGTGCACCGCCAGGAACCGCTCATCCATCACTAATGGATCCGGTTCCCACGGCACATCATCGGCCACGCGCCGCACCTGCCACGTCAATCCCTTTTCATAGAATGTCACGCGCGGACTCTCGCCGCTGACGAAGAACATATCGTCTAATGCGGTCTGTGGTGTGTCCGTCACGACCGGCTCGGCGCCGAACGCCGCCCATTGCTTCGGGGTGGGGATGGTCTCCATCGCAAGCACCCCACCATCTGACTGGCGTTGGCCACGCTCGTGAAACATGCCGGGGTGCAGGAACAGCGGCACCGCACGCCCTCCGTTCGCCGTGCCGATCATCGCCAGCGCGCGCGGAATACCACCAGCATGGTCCCAATGCCCGTGCGAGAGCATCGCCGCCTCGATCGCCCCGAAATCGACGCCGAGCCGGACCCCGTTGCGCTCCACCGCGAAGTCCACTGGCCCGCCATCGAACAGCATTGTCCGCGCGCCGCGTGGTCCATGCGCCGTGATCACCAGCGACAACCCATGGCTCGCGCAACAGATCGATCCGCCAGCCATCAGCCGCATGCCCTGGCGCTGCAATCGCACCAGCTCGCGCGTCACGAACGTGGGCGTGGACGAAAGGAAGTCGGTGACGTTGTCCACCAGCACCAGCACTTCGAGCCGATCGACCGGGACAAGTGTCGTGAGGCTATACATCCTCCAGTCTGAATCCTGCTTTGATCGTCACCTGATAGTGTGACACCTTGCCGTTCTCGATGTGGCCGCGGACCTGCACCACCTCGAACCAGCCGAGATGTCGAAGCGTGAGGGCAGCCTTCGCAATGGCGCGGTCGATCGCCTTGCTGATGCTCTCGTCAGATGAGCCGACGAGTTCAACGACCTTATAGACGTGGTCCGGCATGTGCGTCCCCCCTCCCGATCGGCGGCTGTTATGGCCGCGCTGACTTGCTCGGGGACCAAGCCTAAGGCAGTCAAGCCGACCGCGCGAATCCTGCCGAATGGCAGGCCAGGGTGGTCGCTCCTCGTCGCCTCGCCCAAATCGTCATGGCGGGCGAAGGGCAGTCATCTACGTCCTTTCAGCTTCCATCGCGACAAGACGACGGTGCCGCCTCTTATGCGTAACTAAATCGCGGCTCCCAATCGGCCACACCGTCGGGCAGCAGCTCCAGGAACTGCCACAGCGTGCAGAAATCATCCTTCGGATGGAAGCTGGTATCCGACACGCGCAGGATACGGTTCCCGTCGAGCCGAAATACCGACACGCCAGGCAGCCAGCCGCCATTCTGCGACCGATATCCCATATCGGCCGCGAAGCTGGTGCCCTGATGGCTCACCATCGGGAACCGCCAGCCCCGCCCACCGGCAAATCGCCACTGCGTCTCCGGCGGATCGGGCGAGGCAACAACAAACGCCGCCCGGTCGGCAATGTGCGGATAGATGCCATTGAACCCATCGGCCCACAGCGTGCAGTACAGGCAAGACGCCCCCATGTTATGGATCGCGAACAGATTGCGCTTGTCGCCGAATAGCGCCGATAGCGAACGCGGTCCCTCGGGAGTCGAGAACTCATAGTCCGCCACCGGTTCCGGCTGAACCGTCGCCTGGATCTCGCGCATCTTGCTGCGAATCCCGGTAATCTGCTCACGGAAGCCGGCGAGCCGCGCCATATCATCCTTGTACGGCATGTCAGTCCTCGTAGCTATCGTGCAACTGCAGCCACCCATGCATATGGCTCTGGCCTTCATCGCGGCCTTTGGGCACAAGGTCCAGGTAGTGGTATGCGCCATTCATCATGTCGAGGCCACGCGCGTAGCACGAGTACGTGTGGAACACCGCACCCGAAGGATCCTTGCAGAAAACGCTGATCCCCGGCCGTTCGGTTCCCGATATCCGGGTCATAACGTAGTTGTACTCAACCTCGCCGCGTTCCACCTCGTCCGGCGAGAAAGTTACATGATAGTCGTGGTTGAAGTCGCTGCCGGCCGAGGACACCCAGGTGAAGCTCCACCCCATGCGACGCTTGAACGCTTCTATCTTATCCAGCGGCGCCGATGACACCGCCATCAACATCACGTCACGGTGCCGCAGATGCACGTCAATGCCATTGAAATTGTCGGCCCAGAAGGAGCACCCCTTGCACCCTTCCTGCCAATCGGGGCCCAGCATAAAATGGTAGATCACGAGTTGTGAACACCCATTGAACAGTTGCGCCAATGTCCGGACGCCGTTTGGGGTGTGAAACAGGTACTCCTTGTCCATCCGCACCCAGGGCAACGCACGACGCTCGGCACTCAACTCATCGCGCTGGCGGGTGAAGGTCTTCTCCCTCGCCAAAAGCTGCTTTCGCGCCTCGGTCCACTCCTCGCGAGACACGGCAACATGGTTTTCGATCATCGGCTTGCCTCCTTCTTGCGTGTTGGTTTCCGTTTGCGCTTTTTGCTCGCGCGCCGGATGGGACTGATATCGCCAAGCGCGGCGGCGAGCAGGTCGAACTGCGCCTGCCAGTACTTGGTGTAGCGGTTGATCCAGACCGCGGCGGCAAAGATCGGCTCCGCGTCCAGACGGCAGCGACTGATGCGCCCGGTCCGTTCCTGCCGCACCAGGCCAGCCTGGACCAGCACCTGGATGTGCCGCGACACCGCCTGCAGCGAGACCGCGAACGGTGCCGCGAGTTCTGACACCAGCAGCGGCTGCTCGTCCAAGCGTTCCAGGATGGCACGCCGGATCGGGTCCGACAGCGCGAAGAAGACACGATCGAGCCGCACCGACTCGGGGTCTTCAGGCGCGTCCTTGGGCTGCAGGGCGACGACGGGCATGGACTACCATTATCAACAGGGTGCTTGACTGTCAACCATCTTGTTGAGCGACATCCAGATCCACTGTGCCACCGGCCGCGGGATGTTGTCTCAAAATGCTAGACGGACGTAGAGTTTGCCCATCCTCTAACTATTCCCGACCGCTTTCGCTGCGTTCGCGTGCTTGCTCCCGCGCCAGCTCGTCGCGGCAGACTTTCTCTAATGGCGGCAGGTTATCCCGGACGTGCCACAGCACATCATGTGCCACATTCTCGCACTCGTGTCGCAATATGTTGCCGATGCCGGCCACCTTTGGCCAGAATCTTCGGGTGCCTGACCCTCATCTCGTCAGGCAGGCGGCGGCTGGCTTCCGAGATGATTTCACTGCCGCGTTCGACCAACCAGCGCTTGCGCTTATCGGCCTCGAAAGCGGCGAGCGTCACCTCGATCATCTCGCTTTGGATCAGCTCGATGGATTCGATGATGACGGTGAGACGGGCAGTTGCGGAGGGTTCAGGCATTCAGAACACTTGCAGCGCTGATGCCTCGATGCCTTCCCCCAAGACCGGATGCAGGCTACGCCGCGTCATGATGTCGGCTTGGCATCCAAGGATGCGGGCGGCGGCGTCCTTCACGTCCATCAACTCGTACAATCCGATCGAGCCCGGCTGGTGATCGAAAAACAGATCAACATTGGAATCCGGGCGCGCCACGTCGCGCGCCGTCGAGCCGAACAAATAAAGATGCTCAACGCCGAGTTGCTTCAACTCGGTCTCGTGCAGCTTGAGCTTGGCTATGGCTTCCCTGCGATTCATGCCTGTTAGATAGCAGAACTCAGGAGAGCATGCAGCAAGGGGCCCCCACGCCGCTTGCTTCAGTCTGCTACCTCTCCCGTCGATCCCACATCGCCAGCAGACAGACGAACGCAACCAATGCCCCGATACCGAGCGCCGCGAAGATGCGCCCCGCCGGCCAGGCCATAACGAGCGGCGTGAGCGCCGTCGGCGCGATCGCCTGGGCCAGAAGCCTACCGTTGTCCCACAACCCCGAATCGACTTTCCTGAGTGCTGAGCAGCGGATTTGAGGCGGGTCGAGTCTGCATCAGCGATCTTTCGAGGCTCCCGCCGAACGGGCGGCGGCAGCCGGCTGGCGCCGCCCCTCCGGCAGGCCCCTTTGCAGCCCCCTGCGAAATCAAATTCGCTCCCGACCAACAACCCACCGGAGCCGATTCGCATGAACGACCAGCCGCAGCTTGGTCACTTTGGCAATCGCCGCCTGGCCGCGGTCGGCGACAGCCTGCTGGGGGCGATGCAGAAGCAGCGCACCATGTGCCTCTCGGCATTGGCCGACAGCCGCGGCCAAGCCCGCCAGTTTCAGCGTTTCCTCGACAACGAGGCGGTCAGCATGCACGAGATGCTGGTGCATGCCGCCCGGCAGACCGCCCGGCGCGCCGTCGGGCGGCACGTCCTGGCGATCACCGATACCACGGAGCTGAATTACGCTCCCCACAGCGGCGCCAAGCGCGGCTTTGGCACGGTCGGCAACGGGACCGACATCGGCGTGCTGCTGCACCCGGTGATTGCGGTGGATGCCGAGCAGGGCGGGCTGATCGGGCTGGTCGGTGCCACGGTGATCAACCGCACCGACGGCCCGGTGACGGACCATAAGACACGCCCGGCCGACGAGAAGGAGTCTCGCCGCTGGCTGGCGGCCGCCGAGACCGCCGGCGAGGTGCTGGCGGAGGCGGCGATGATCACTGTGGTCGAGGACCGCGAGGGCGACATCTATGACCAGTTCGCGCGTCGGCCGGACAACGTGCATCTGTTGGTGCGGGCCGCGCAGAACCGCTCGCTCGAGGGCGATGAGAAACTGTTCGCGCGATGCGCCGCCTGGTCAGCAGTAACACAGCACACCATCCAGGTGCCGGCCCGGCATGGCAAGCCGGCGCGGGCCGAGCGGACCGCCGTCGTGGCGGTGCGCTCCGGCGAGGTCACGATCAAGCGGCCACTGCGCGCCGAGCCAGGCCTGGCGCCGACCTTGACCCTGCGGGTGGTGGATGTGCGCGAGATCGCCCCACCGTCGGCGCAGCAACCCTTACACTGGTGTCTGCTGACCACGCATGCGGTGGGCGGTGCGGCGGAGGCGCTGCAGATTGTCGCCTGGTACCGGCTGCGTTGGATCATCGAACAGCTGTTCCGTACGATGAAGACGGACGGTGTCGATGTGGAGACCTCGCAGATCACGACGCCGCTCAGCCTGGCGAAGCTGGTGACGGTGGCGCTGATTGCCGCCGTGCGGGTCATGCAACTGGTGATCGGTCGCGACGGCAGTACGGGGCAGTCCATAGAGGACGTTGCCGACCCCGCCGAACTGCCGGCGCTACGGGCGATCAGCGCCTCCCTCGAAGGGCCGACCGACAAGTTGAAGAACCCGTTCGATCCTGCCTTGCTGGCTTATTACGCCTGGATCGCCGCACGCCTCGGAGGCTGGTCCGGCTACACCTCCAAGGGATATCGGCCGCCCGGTCCCAAGACCATGGCCCGCGGTCTCAAGCGCCTCGATGCCATGGTGCAGGGCTGGATGCTGGCTAATCGTTCCGCACTTGTGGGACTCCGGTAGGCCAGAAGCTGGGGCAACGCCAGCCGCCCGAGCCTCATGGCATACCCGGCTGGCCCGAACAGATACATCGGCAACGTGCCGCGGCTGATCGTGAGAATGCCATTGCTCATGCCATAGCCGACCGCAAAGGCCGCTGCCGGCGCACCCGCCAGCAGCGCCGCGACGCCGGCCGGCAGCAGCAGCGCGCCGAGCAACGATGCCGAGAACGGATCGAGACGGCGGGCAAAGGCCCATTCCAGCATGCGACCGAACACCTGCGATGGCCCGAACAGCGCCGCGACCCCCACCGCCGCCCCGGCGGTCAGTCCGACGCCTTGCAGCAGCCGCAGCGCGTGCACCGACACCACCGCACTGATCGCCGCACGGATGCTGAAAAACGCGCCCAGCAGGATCAACCCGGTGAGTCCGGCACGCGGCGGCGGCCCCAATGCCGACGCTTCGACCGCAGCTTCTGCCAACTGGCCGCCCGCCCGCGGGACCAGCAGCAGGATCAGCGGCAGGTTCACCACAAGCTGGATCGCGGCATAGACGATCAGCGTGCCGCGCCATCCCAGTACGCCAACGAGCGCCACACCCATCGGCCATCCCACCGTCGAGGCGAATCCCGCCATCAGGGTCACGCCGACAATCGCCGGACGCGCATCGGTCCCGAGCAGCCGCCCGACGGTCGCGAAGGTTGCGTCGTACAGCCCCAACGCCATCCCGCCGCCGATGACGGTCCAGGCGATCCACCATCCGACCATCGTCGGAAAGACCGCCATCAGCACCAAGCCCGCCGGCATTACCGCCGTGCCGAGTGCCAGCACACCGCGGCCGCCGTCGCGCTCGATCCGCCGGCCGACCCGCGGCGAGGCAAGCCCGGCGATCAGCAGCGACCAGGAAAACCCACCGAGCAGCGCTGTCGGGGACTCATGCATCCACCGCGCCGCCGGACCCGCAACGACGGTGGGCATATAGTACGTCGTCGCCCAGGCGAGCGTCTGGGTGAACCCCAGCACAAGCGCCAGCCGGCGTCCGAGTGTCATCCGGGCGGCATCGCGTCGCCCGCCCCCAGCGCGCGTTGCAGCAGCACGCTGTCGAGCCACCGCCCATGCTTGTGGCCGACCGAACACAGAATGCCGATGATGCGGAAGCCAAGGCTCTCGTGCAATCTGATCGAGGCAACACTCGCGCTGTCGCCGACCACCGCGATCATCTGCCGCAGGCCGAGCGCCTCGCAACGGCGCAGCAACTCATGCAGCAGCCGACGCCCGACGCCCCGCCCGAGCGCATCAGCGCGTAGATAGATCGAGTCCTCCACCGTATGGTGACAGGCGGCGCGCGGACGATACGGGCCGGCATAGGCATAGCCCAGTATCGTGCCGTCCGCAACGAGATAGGGCAGGCCTCGGGCTAGCTCGGCCGATCAGGCCGGATCCCGCCGCGGGAGATTGGTCAGAAATGGCTGGACGGGACTCCGCAACGGTTCAAGAGCAACAGACGCTGCTGCAGTGCTCTCCTGGCAAACCGTCCAGCCTCCCAGCAAGCGATAGCCTTGACGGGACGCTGTCTTCAGCATTCCTCGGTCCGGACCGAGCGCCTTGCGGACCGCGGAGATGTGAACCTGGAGCGTATTGTCCTCGACGATCGCGCCCGGCCATACCCGATCCATAAGGTCATCCTTGATGACTAGCGCACCAGCCGACCGAACCAGAACCTCGATGATTTCGAACGCATGGTTCCCGATGGGGACAAAACGCCCGCCCACGTGGTGTTCGCGCGCCGAGCGAGATCGACCTCCCATTCGCCACACACATATATCGGTCGGTCCCGCGTAGGCACCGTCGCACCCCCCGGTCCCAGACCCGCTATGACAACTGCTCCAACAGCCCCTTTGCCGCTCTCAGATCAGCCGTGTCGAAGCCTTCGGTGAACATGCGGTAAACCCCGTCCAGAAGCTCGTGCGCCTCGGCGGCCCGATCCCGGTCGCGCCGAGAATCGCGCGAGGCTCATTGCCGAGCGCAGCTCCCATGACAGCGTATTCTGGCTTTGTGCCAAATGGAGGGATTGGGAGAAACACTCGCGTGCCTCTGTGAGGCAGGCCATAGCACCCTTCTGAAGCAGCAATTCGCCACGGATCCGAAGAAGCTCGGGGAGGTACCAAAGTTCTTCCGTGCGCTCCGCACGCAGCAGTGCCTCATCGATAGCCGCAAGAGCCGCGACCACTTGACCCGCTGCGCCCAGCACTTCCCCCAGCCACGCCAAATAGAGTTGAAAGCGTATGTCGAACGGCGTCTCCTGCAAGTCGGCCAATGCTGATCTCAGCAGAGCGGCACCGTCCGAAGCAGCACCGTCTCGCAGGAGAAGTCGCCCTCGCAGAGCACGTCCATAGATGCGCCAGACGCCTAGATCGTGCTTATCCGCATGCTCTGTCAGCATCGCCGCGAAATGTTCAGCACTATCAAGATTGCCGACCATGATGGCGATGATACTGGCGCCATCGGCCAGCGCGAGGCACGTAGAGTTAGCGTGGTCCACAGCGGCTGCCTCGTCGACACTGCCCTGTGCCGCTTCTACCGCTTGCTCCGGAAGCCCCTGCAGCCAAAGCGCTCGGGACAACTGCACAAGCGCCCCCACGCGCTGATCGACGCCATAGCGAGTGATGTAAACGTGCCGATTCGTCGGGACTGGGCCACCGAGGCTCCGGGCTGCGCACACGCGCGTACCCTCCTGGTCACCGAGATAATGCAACACCATCGCCATCATGCGATCGGCCGTCTGGATGTCCGTCGCGACGACAGTACCCTCAGCTACGTGCCGGAATTGCCGAGCCCGCTTCAGCGCCGCGCGATACTCACACACCAGTATCTTGTACAGCCACAGCCCGTAAAGCGCTCGCAATTGGTACTCGGTATCGTGCAAATCCACTGCAAGTTTGAGCACTCGTTCCCAGGCCAACTCTGCTTCCTCGACCGGTCCCCGCGTATAGGTGAGGGACATGCCAACCGCGGCCCGAAGCATCATCTCGGTCTCGGATCCATTCTCGGAACCACGATCGAGCGATCGCAGAGCCGTCTCGACCCTTGTGCGGCACTCACCAAGGAGAGATAGCTGCATCCACAACGGTACGTATGCAGCCGTCAAGTCGGCGCCGATCGCAGTGTCTCCGGCCGGGGAGAAACACCAGTCGAGAGCCGCGCGCACGTTGTCAATCTCTCGGCCATAGCGCCCTACATTCTCGTCGGTGACCTGTGACTGCAAAGTGGGTGAGACGATTGCCAGAAGATCTCGGAAGAACTGCGCATGACGTCGCGCGATCTGTGCGGCTTCACCGCTTTCCGCCAGCTTCTCGAGGGCATACGCCCTTATGGTCTCGAGCAGTCGCCAGCGTCCGGTAGCTACTGATCCATCCCGTGTGACAAGGGATTTCGCAACGAGGTTTGCAATGCCTTCCGCAACAGCCGAGCCGGCCCTGTCGTTATCGCCACCCACGGCAATTGCGGCCTCCAGCGTGAAGCCAGCGGAGAAGATACCTAAACGACGCAGCAGCAGTTGCTCTGCGTCAGGCAACAGTTCGTAGCTCCAGTCAAGCGTTGCATGGAGGGTTTGGTGTCGCGGCAATGCCGTTCGTCGCCCGCCGCTCAGCAGGCCAAAGCGATCTCCCAGGCGCGACGCAACCTCGGGAAGCCCAAGCGTGGCGGTGCGGGCGGCAGCGAATTCAATGGCGAGCGGAATGCCATCAAGGTGTCGACAGATCGAGGCAATCGAAAAAAGATCATCGCCATGCAGGGAAAAATCCGAATCTAACGCCTGTGTCCTGGCGACGAACAGTTCCACGGCGCTGTGTTCAAGGATAGCGTCTGGTTCGTTCTGATCCGGTGGCGGCACATCCAGCGGAGGAACCCGATAAACATACTCCCCTTCAATCCGCAGAATTTCTCGGCTCGTTGTAAGCACGGTCGTACGCGGACACAGGCGGATAACAGTTTCCGCCAGCTCGGCCGCTGAGCCAATCACGTGCTCGCAATTATCGAGAACAAGGAGGAGTCTTCTCGCCCCGATTGCCCGCGCAACGAACTCGGCGGAAATCTCGCCGCCTCCTAGTTTCAACCCGAGGACGCCCGCTACTGCGGACGGCACCAGATCAGGGTCCGACAGCGAAACCAACCCGACAAACCACGCATCGGCCTCGATACGGGGGAACAGGTTGTGGGCGACCTCCTGCGCCAGCACCGATTTTCCGATGCCACCGGGTCCGGTCAGCGTAACTAGCCGATACGCCGACAGGAGATCCTGCAGTTGTTGCGCTGCAGCGGTTCGTCCGATCAGGCCGAGCGCCGTTGCGGGTAAATTGGTCTGGAATGCTGAAGCTGATCTGGAGGCCACAGTGAGCGCGCCGGTGAAGCGATAGCCGTGGCGGGGCACCGTCCTGATCAGGTCGCGATCGGCACCGAGTGCACGACGCAACGCGAAAATCTGCACGTGCAGGTTGTTTTCCTCGACAATGGCGTCGGGCCAGACCCGGCTTAGCAGGTCGTCCTTGCTCAGCATCGCCCCGCCGGCATCGATCAGCGCCAGCAGCACGTCGACGGCCCGTGCCCCGAGGTCCAGTTTCACACCATCAGCCAGCAGCGCCCGGTCGCGTCGGCGCAATCGGAACCGGCCAAACTCGATGATGTCGCCGTCTGCCGACACGGCACCCGACCTCCTTAAGGATTTTCAGGGTTTTAAGATTGCATAGAAGCTTCGGCTAACTGGGCCGCCGGCAAAGCAACAGACTACACAATTCCGTGAGAACTCGTCGGCCGCCGGTAGGCCACTCCTGGCGGGCGCAATGCGAGAGAATCCGCTTGGTTAGTATGTCGGCGCGACGTTGCGCCGTCTCCGCCACCGAAGGCGCTTCGGTCTCGAACGAGGCGGTGCCATGCAGGACATGGTGTGCATAGATCGCCGCGATCGATGCCGTGTCTAAATCGGCGCTGTCGCGCTCGTGCACGCCTCGGGCGTTCAATTGCATCACGCTCAGCCCTTCCCTGTCATGGCGCGTCATCGTTGTGTAACAACTCCAACGCGCGACCGTCCTGGAGGAAAGAAAAATCTTCAATTGCGGGGTATTCGAATAAGTTTGGTTTATGAGCGACCCGGCCCTACGCCAGCTCGGCACCTTTCTCAGGCGCAGCGCGCCGGTTCAACCTGACCCAGCCCGCCGCCAGCCAGCAACTCCGTCAGCTCGAGCGGACCTTCGGCGTGCGCCTGCTGGAGCGAGCCAGTGGCCCAGGCCGCGGCCGCCGACGTGATCGCCGCAGCCGAGGCGCACCGTACCGGCGAGGCAGGGCAGGTGCGACTGGGGACGGGCGCGACGGCATGCATCTACCTGCTCCCCTCGCTGCTGGCGACGCTACGCCGCCGCATGCCACGGCTGGCCGTCACCATCGCGACCGGCAACACGCCCGACATCCTGCGCAGGCTCGAGGCTGGAAATCTCGATATAGGTCTGGTGACCCTGGCCGCACGATTGAGCCGTTCGCTGGCTGTTGCCCGACTCTTTTCCGATCCTCTGGTGGCGGTGATAGTGCCCGCTGCAGCCAGGCTGGGACCGCCACAGCTCGCGCGGTTGCCTCTCGTCCTCATGAGCCCGGCAGCAACACCCGCGCCGTCGTCGATGCCTGGTTCCGTCGGGCCGGAGTGTCGCCCAGCCCGATGATGGAGCTCGGCAGCGTCGAGGCGATTCAAGGAGGTGATAGCCGGAGGGCTCGGTGCGTCGGTCTTGGCCGCGTCTTGCACTCGCCGATCCAATACCGGGAACAGTGACGCGGCAGCTTCAGCCGGCGGTGGCACGCGATCTGGGTTACGTGCTGCGTCGCGAGAACGTAGTGGATCGCGGCCTGCGCGCGGTGATCGAGGCGCTAGAGACGTTGCGTTCCGATTAACCGATTGCGGGCAAGAATCGAAAAGCCGGCCGGGAATGGTCCCCAGCCGGCGTTAAGGAGGCGTCAAGCATGCAGTACCATGCCCAACGTCTACCGTTCGTTCTGATCGCCTTGACCCGCCTTGACCATAATCAAGGTCATTCGCGTGGGGCGGTGCTGGCGACACAGTGTGATTTCACCCGTTGCCGCTGTGCCAGGATGGGGCACCCGCCTCGGCCCACTGGAACTGTGCATCCCGGGTCGTGGACCTACCCTCGTTTAACGGCGTGCCAAGCGGATTTGCAGCCGTGTGACCAATCCGATGATGCGGATTCCCCTCTCCGAGTAGCCACTGGGCACAATCGGCCACAAAATTGGCCTCGTTTCCGTGACACTCCCGGGCTTCACTCAGCACATCATAAACGCGGAACATCCCTATGAGCCAGAACGACTTTTGCCGCATTCTGTTGGCCCACGAACTGCTGCAACCACAAGCCCTTCGCCGCCCCGCCTAACCGAGCCCCGAACGAGACACGGGAGCCGGTCCCCGAACCTGACAGGCCAGCCATCCGGGAGCAACACGCCCGATCCGCTTGACGCGGGGGGAAGCGGACGGCCATCTCACGCTTGCACCCGATCGCGCCGGTGCGCCGGCGCGTGGCTTCCATGGGAAGATGATCCGCCCCTTGATGGACGCAGTCGCTCCTGCCGTCGCCCCGACCAGCGGCTTCCCATCCCTGGGGTTCGGCGCCGATCACGCTGCCCTGGCCATCCGCGGCGGGCTGATCCGGCTGGACCGGCGCTTCCTGGACGCCCTGGCCGAGGCGGACGCGCACCTGCACGCGCGCCTGCTGGCGGTCCGCGCCGCGCCCGAGACGCTGCACGCCAAGGAGCACAGCGAGTTGCTGGTCGCCCTCGGCCCGCACCTCGATGGCTTTGTCGCCACGCTGTTCGGCATCGAAGCCGAGGTTGAGGCCCTCCAGCGGCGGACGTTGGCGCTCGACCCGACCCATAGCTGCAAGCGGCTGTTCGTGCAGCGCCAGGCGGTGAAGAAATACCCCGACCCGTCCGGTTTTGACGGCCCCGGCCTGCGCGCGGAACTGGAGGCGCGGTTCGGCGAACCGCTGACCGAGCGTTCCTTTGCCCTGCACATCGGCGAATGGGAGAAGGCGGACGACGCCGATGCTCTCGATCTGGCGATGCGCTACGCGGCCTGGGCGACGCTGACCGAAGCCGGGCGCGCCGCGCATCCCGGCAACACGTTGTTCCACGTTCCGCACAAGCTTGACCCGCTGCACCTGATCCCGCTCGAGACGATCGAGCGCGACGGCGTGACGATGCTGCGGCTGCCACCGGACCACTGGCGCCACCGCGACGGCTTCTCGCTGACAGATGCGGGCATGACCGAGCAACAGGCGCTGGACCAGATGAACTACTGCATCTGGTGCCACGCTCAGGAGAAGGATTCCTGCAGCAAGGGACTGAAGGACCGGAAGACCGACCACTACCAGCGATCACCGTTCGGCGCGGCGCTGACCGGCTGTCCGCTCGACGAGAAGATCAGCGAGATGCACGCGCTGCGGGCGCAGGGACATGTCCTCGGTGCGTTTGCGGCGATTGCGGTGGACAACCCGATGATGGCGGCAACCGGCCATCGCATCTGCAACGACTGCATGAAGGCCTGCATCTATCAGAAGCAGGAACCCGTCGATATCCCGCAGGCCGAGACATCGGTGCTGAAAGATGTGCTGTCGCTACCCTGGGGCATCGAGATCTATAGCCTGTTGACACGGTGGAACCCGCTCGACATCCGCCGCCCGCTGCCGCGTCCGGACAGCGGGCGCGCCGTGCTGGTGGTCGGGCTGGGCCCGGCCGGTTTCACGCTGGCGCATCACCTGATGAACGACGGGCACACCGTCGTCGCTGTCGATGGACTGAAGATCGAGCCGCTTGGATTCGATCCGGCCGCGCCGATCCGCGATGCGGCGGCGCTGTCCGAAAACCTGGACGACAGGGTGATGGCTGGCTTCGGCGGTGTGGCCGAGTACGGCATCACGGTACGGTGGAACAAGAACTATTTGAAACTGATCCGCGTGCTGCTCGAGCGACGACCGCAATTCGCATATTTCGGCGGCGTGCGGTTCGGCGGTGGTGCGACGCTCGGCATCGATGACGCCTGGGCTATGGGGTTCGACCACATCGCGCTCTGCATGGGCGCCGGCAAGCCGACGGTGCTCGACATTCCGAACGGGCTGGCGCGCGGCGTGCGGGCGGCGTCGGACTTCCTGATGGCGTTGCAGCTCACCGGCGCGGCCAAGATGTCGTCTGTCGCCAACCTGCAGATCCGCATGCCGGTGGTGGTAGTCGGCGGCGGGCTGACGGCGATCGACACCGCGACGGAGAGTCTCGCCTATTACGTGCGCCAGGTGGAAAAATTCGCGCTGCGCTACCACACGCTTGCGGCCGAACAGGGCGCGGAGGCGGTGCGGGCCGGCTGGACCGAGGAAGAGTCAGGCATCGCCGACGAGTTCCTGGCACATGCGACGGCCATCCGCGCCGAGCGCGAGCTGGTGGCGCAGGAGGGGCGGCCGCCGCGCCTGGCAATGCTGCTGGATAGCTGGGGCGGCGCTACCATCGCCTATCGGCGCAAGCTGGTGCAGTCGCCGTCCTACACGCTGAACCACGAGGAAGTCGGCAAGGCGTTCGAGGAAGCCGTGCGCTTCGCCGAGGGCCTGACCCCGCGCGCGGTCGAGCTCGATCGGTTTGGCCATGCCGCCGCACTATGCCTCGTGCGGGTGGACGGGTCGGAAGTGGTGCTGCCTGCCCGCGCGGTGCTTGTGGCGGCCGGCACGCAGCCGAACACCGTGCTGGCGCGCGAGGATCGGCGCGTCGTCATCGACGGCAAGTATTTCCGCGCGATCGACGAGACGGGTGCGCCGGTCATCCCGCCGCCGGCCTTCCCGAAGCCGGAGGTCGCGCAGGTGCTGATGCACCTCGCCCCTGACGGGCGGGCAATCAGCTTCTTCGGCGACCTGCATCCGAGCTTCTACGGCAACGTCGTCAAGGCTATGGGCAGCGCCAAACGGGGCTATCCCGTGGTTTCACGCGCGCTGGCGGTGCGCGACGAGCCACCGGTCTCCGGCCCTGAGGTGATCGCGCGGTGCCGGGACGCGCTCGCGGCGACGGTGAACGCGGTGAACCGCTTGACGCCGAGCATCGTGGAAATCGTGGTGCGAGCGCCGGCGGCGGCCCGCGCATTCCGCCCCGGCCAGTTCTACCGGCTACAGAACTACGAGAGGTTTGCCGGGCGGCTGAGCGAGCCGGGCATCGGCAGCACCTTGCTGGCGATGGAGGGGCTGGCCATGACCGGCGCCTGGACCGACCCGGATCGGGGCTTGGTCTCGGTCATCGTGCTGGAGATGGGCGGCAGCTCCGATCTGTGCGCTCGGCTGAAGCCCGGTGAACCGGTCGTGCTGATGGGTCCGACCGGGACGCCGACGGAGATCGTGGCCGGCGCGACCGTGGCGCTGGTTGGGGGAGGGCTGGGGAATGCCGTGCTGTTCTCGATCGGGGCGGCCTTGCGAGCGGCCGGGTCGAAGGTGCTGTATTTCGCCGGGTACAAGCGAATCGAGGACCGTTACAAGGTCGCCGAGATCGAACGTGCCGCCGATGTGATCGTCTGGTGCTGCGACGAGGCGCCCGGCTTCCAGCGGAGCCCGTCTCGGCCGCAGGACCGCAGTTTCGTCGGCAATATCGTGCAGGGCATGGCGGCCTACGCCGCCGGCCGGCTCGGGCCGTCGGCCATTCCGCTACAGGCGGCCGACCGGCTGATCGCCATCGGCTCCGACAGGATGATGGAGGCGGTGGGCGCGGCCCGCGACGGCGTGCTGGCGCACTATCTGAAGCCGGGCCACACCGCGATCGGTTCGATCAACAGCCCGATGCAGTGCATGATGAAGGAAGTGTGCGCGCAATGCTTGCAAGTGCACACCGACCCGGCCACGGGCGAGCGGAACGTTGTGTTCTCCTGCTTCAACCAGGACCAGGCCCTGGATCGGGTGGATTTCTCAGCGCTGCACGAACGCCTGATGCAGAACGGCGCGCAGGAGAAACTGACCGCACAGTGGATCACCCGCGCGTTGCAGCGGCTCTGAGGCCCGGCGGCTGCCGAGGCGGGTTTTCCGGCGGTCGCCCCACGGCCGGGCTCGGCCGGCCGTCCCCATGCGCTACTACTGCGGTGCCGCAATCCGGGGTGTGACCCGGTGACGGTGCACAAAACTCGGAATAAGTTCAGGGCGTCCGCGTCATAACGTTGCGCATCGGCGGGACGGTAATCGACCGGTGGTGGGCGAATGGGGATGTCGGTGCTGTCGAAGCTGGAGGAGAACATCCCATCGCTCCGCCGCTACGCCTGGACGCTGCTCCGGAACTCAAGCGACGCGGATGACCTCGTGCAGGATTGTTTGCTGAAGGCTCTTGATCGGATCGACACGCTACGCACCGAGAGCGACCTTCGGTCATGGCTGTTCACGATCATGCACAATCTCTACGTCAACCGCTGGCGGCGCATGAAACTGCGCACCCGAATCGCAGCGGAAAATGTGGAGCCCGATCTCGCCGTGCCGCCTTCGCAACAGGCGAGTGTAGAAATCCAGGATGTGTTGCGAGGGCTTACTTCGCTCCCGGAGGAGCAGCGGCAGATCGTTCTGCTGGTTGCCGTCGAAGGCTTCCAGTACGGCGAGGTGGCGGCCATGCTTGGCATTCCGGTCGGAACCGTGATGTCGCGCCTGAGCCGGGCCCGCGACCGCCTGAGGGAGATTGTTGAAGGGCGAGAGCGGCCCTTGCTGCGGAGGGTGAAATGACGGTCAGAGAGCGCCCGATCGGCGAGGACGAGCTGCACGCCTATGTGGACGGTTTCCTGGAGCCCGAGCGGCAGTCGGCTGTCGAGCGCTATCTCGCCGACCACCCCGAGGCCGCGGCGCGGATCGCCGGCTGGCAGGCGGTGGGGGACGCCCTGCGCAACGCGGCGGCGTGGAAATTTCAGGAACCGGTGCCGGCCGAGCTGAATATCGCTCGTCTGGCTGAGGCGCGCATCGCCAGCCGTTGGGGACCCTGGCGAATCGCCGCCAGCGTCGTGATCGCGCTGGCGGTGGGGGCGGGATCGGGCTGGGTGGCGCGGGGGCCGAGCAAGTCCACCGGTGTGGCCTCGGGCGGCAGGGAGGTAGCGGCGGTACAGCCTATGTCCGGGGCACATCCTGTGCAGCTTGCCGCCGGCCAGCCGGCGCAACTGGAGAGCCGGGAAGGGCTGCGGCTCGGAGGTCCGGTGACGCCGCCGGACCTGTCGAAGTCTGGCTATCGACTGGTTGGCGGACAGGTCGTTGCCACCGGGCAAGGGCCGGCCTGCATGCTCGTTTACAATGACGCTCAAGGAAGCCGCATCACCCTGCTCATGCGTCCTGCGCAAAAGCACGACACGAGCGCCACTCAGTTCACTGAAGCCGGCGGTGGCAATGGTGCAACGGCGCCGCAACTCGCCGAAGCTGGCGGTGGCAATGGTGCAAGGGCGCCTCAGTTCGCCGAGGCCAGCGGCGGCAGTGGCGGACGGACGCCGCAGCTTGCCGAAGCTGGGGGTGACAATGCCGGGCAGGTCCCGCGCCTCGCCGAGGCCGGCGGTGCGAACACCGGAGGGCTGCCGCGATTGGGTGACACGGCCGGCGGCAACAGCGGCGGCGCCACCACGGTGGCAAGGGCCACTCCCTGCTCCTGAGGATCGCGGCGCCGAGCGTCCCCGAGGATCGGCTCCGGCGTCCGGTAGTGCGATTTGTCACTGCCCTTCGGTCTGGGGCCATCGCCAGCCCATCCGTGTGTTGACAAATCCGTTGCGCATGTCGAGATTGGTCTGGACAACAGACTGGACCGTTGCGACATGAAAGAGATCGGAGCCTTCGAGGCGAAGAGCAGGCTCGGCCAGCTACTCGATTGGGTCGAATCCGGCGAAGAGGTCATCATCACCCGTCGTGGCAAGGCCGTAGCTCGGCTGGCAGCGCCCGACGCCGCGTTCGATCGTGAGCGTGCCCGGGGCGCGGCCGCACGTATCCGCGCGCGCCGCAAGGGCGTGACGCTGGGGGGTCTGAACCTCAAGGACCTCATCAATGAGGGCCGCCCTTGACCATCGTGATCGACGCCTCGCTCGCGCTGGCTTGGTATTTCGAGGACGAGAGCACACGCGAAACCGAGGAGTTGCTGGATCGCGTGTCGGATACGGGTGCCGTGGTCCCGGCGCATTGGCGTCTGGAACTGGCGAACGCCCTTCAGATGGCAATCCGACGACAGCGGATCGATACGGTGTATCGCGATGATTCGTTGGCCGAACTTGCGGTGATGCCGATCACTATCGACGGCGACACCAATAGCTATGCCTGGTCAACCACGCTGCGGTTGGCGGAACGGTTTTCGCTTACCCTTTACGATGCCGCCTATCTGGAACTAGCGCGGCGGCGCAGTCTGCCGCTCGCCACTCTGGATCGCGATCTGCGTGGCGCGGCGCGGATGCTCGATATCGGGGTGCTGGGCACGGGTTGAGGGGCAGCAGGCGACCCGCGGCATCGCGCCCTGCCGGTTGGACTCGGCGCCGCTGGCGGGATTTGTCGGCGCCGCCGGGATGGGGACAGTAAACCGGTTTCAGGACAGGGTTGTGTCGTTGGGCCGAGGCGGCGTGTCACCGACTCGCCGACCCATGTCACGGCCGCCGGTGGGTGCGGTCGCGGGCTACGACCTCCGTGCGCTGGGCAAGCTCGTCCTCGCTCCTCCGAGAAGCCCTCTGGCGGCACGCAAAACCCGCGTGCCGGATCCCGCCCAGCGTCGGTCCCGCTTTCAGCGGGGCTCCAGCTGGCTCAGCCGTACTTGCGACGATGGATCGCCAAGCCCCAATAGGCCGCCTGCAAGGAGGATGAGCGAACCGGGTTCGGGAACGACCGGCGTAGCCCCTACTGCCGACACGTTGTCAATCCAAACTGTGCCAGCGAGATTGGATCCGTTAAAGGAGAACAGTGTGCTTGAACTCGTCGCCGTCGCATCAAAACTGAACTCCTCATAAGTACCAGCCGGAATTGGCGGATTGGTTGCGGAGTACCCAATGGTGCCTCCGAACTCCACGTCTATTGAGCCTCTGAAATTGCCATTCTGAGTGAGAAAGAAGTCAATGTGGTAAAGTGCTCCAGGAACCGTGCCGACGGACTGCTGTATGCTGCCGAGAGCGGCGCAACACAAGCCATTGAGATACCCGCCTTGAGCGCCGCTGGAAAGGTACGCTCCCGAACCATTTACAAATGTCCATCCTCCTGCCGTTGTTCCAGGGGGCGGCCCTCCCTGCAACACGTCTATGCCAGCAAAGGTCGGATTGACGATCAGATTAGCCTTTGCCGCAGGCGATGTGAGTCCCAAGGTCGCGGATAGAACCGTGACAAGAAGTGTCGCGCGTGACACCATTGCAACCCCCGTAGAACAAATGATCACGTTCGGGCGGCACGGCGGAGCGCTCCGGGGCGCCGTCGATCGTTAAACGTTGCAGACGGTTACACAGAATCCCCCTCCCGCAACTAACCTGCGGTTGTATTTATCGGCTGATGGAAGCGTAGGGCGGAAGCAGTCCGTCAACCCGGCTCAGGTGAGCTCTCCCAAGTCGGGCGGTTTCGATGGCGCCTCCGGGGTAGTTGTACCGCCCTGTCGAACCAGCCCGGCGATGCCGTGGCGTCTTGCGAAGAAACTCCGCTCCGGGGAGTGGCGGGGGCGGTTTGACTTGGTTTGGGGCCGAGCCTTGTCTACCGGCCCTCCCCGCGGCAGGGCGGCAACGGCGATCGGTCATCGGATCAGATACCCGTGAAGAGCCAATCCAGAGCACGCGTGATATCATCGCGGTGGGTGGCAATCGATCCGAGTGGCCGTCGCAGTTCGGTTTGCGGGATAGAGGTCATCAGCTCGACCGCGAGCAGGTACTCGCCATCGCCATGCCTCACGATCGGCATCAGGCGACCAACGGCATCAGGCAAAGCAGCCCGCGGTGCGAGCGGCGCCACGACGCCCCCTGGTCCGTCGCCTGCCAGATCCGCCTGGAGAACTGCGATCAATGGAAATGCGCGCGCGTATTGCGTGCGGGATTGGCGACGACATCATGCTGCATCGGGCGATTGCTCGAACATCTCCCGCAGCTCCGCTGCCGGATCGCCATGCTCTGAGACGTATTTCGCCAGCGCGTTCCGGTCCCGGCAAATCTCCTGGCGCAGGATTTCGATCTGCTTGTCTCGCAGGGCCTGCGCCAGTGCCTCTTCCGTCACCTGGGATGCATTGATCCTGGCTGCCCTGATCTGGGCGTACAGGTCGCTGTTGATGGTCAGGCTGACCGTCCGTTTACGGGCGCGCGCCTCGAAGAGGGACGATTGCATGGGTTGGTTCCGTTGAAATGCCCGTGTAAGTTACCAGGGCCGGTGGCACATATGCAACATCGATGGCGTGTCGGCGTGGGGCGTTCGCTTGCGTGGCCTCCGGCAAGGTCGGCTTGACTTACCCAGGGTCGCGGCCTTGTCTGCCGCCCCTCATTGACCGGAACACGGCCGCAGATGCACGCCTATCGCACCCACACAGCCGGCGCGCTGCGCCTTGCCGATGCCGGGCAGACGGCCCGGCTGTCCGGCTGGGTGCACAGCAAACGCGACCACGGTGGCCTCCTGTTCTTTGACCTGCGCGACCATTACGGCATCACCCAGTGCGTGTTCGCTGCCGGCAGCCCCGCCTTCGAGGCGGCCGACCGGGTGCGGCCGGAGAGCGTGATCACAGTGACCGGCGAGGTGGTACCGCGCGAACCTGGCACGGTGAACCCGCGACTGCCGACCGGCGAGATCGAGCTGCGGGTGAACGAGCTGCTCGTGCAATCGGCCGCCGACGTGCTGCCAATGCAGGTGGCGGGCGACGAGAAATATCCCGAAGAGATCCGCCTGACATATCGCTTCATCGACCTCCGTCGCGACAAGCTGCACCGGAATATGATGCTGCGGGCGCAGGTGATAGCCTCGATCCGCCGGCGGATGATCGCAGCCGGTTTCACCGAGTTCGCCACGCCGATCCTGACCGCTTCCAGCCCGGAAGGGGCCCGCGACTTCCTGGTGCCGTCGCGGCTGCATCCCGGCAAGTTCTACGCACTGCCGCAGGCGCCGCAGCAGTTCAAGCAGCTAATTATGGTTGCCGGTTTCGATCGATACTTTCAGATCGCGCCCTGCTTTCGCGACGAGGCATCGCGTGCTGACCGGTCTCCGGGGGAATTCTATCAGCTCGATTTCGAGATGAGCTACGTGACGCAGGAAGATGTGTTCGCGGCGATCGAGCCGGTGCTCGCCGGCGTGTTCGAGGAGTTTGCACAGAGACGAAGCGTCTCGCCGCCGCCGTTCGAACGCATTCCCTATGACACCGCGCTATTCCGTTATGGTACCGACAAGCCGGACTTGCGCAATCCGTTGCGTATCAGCGACGTGACCGCGCATTTCGCCGGATCGAAATTTGGCCTGTTCGCCCGGATCGCGGCATCCGGCGGAGTGGTACGCGCCATTCCCGCACCGGGTGCCGCCGGCCAGCCACGCAGCTTCTTCGACAAGCTGAACGACTGGGCCAAGGAGGAAGGTGCAGGTGGGCTCGGCTATATCGTCTTCGAGACGGACGGTCCGAAGGGGCCCATCGCCCGCAACCTGGAGCCGGAGAGCGCGGCCGCGATCCGCTCAGCCTGTGGCCTTCAGCCCGGCGACGCGGTGTTCTTCGCCGCCGGCCAGCCGGACGCGGCAGCAAAATTTGCCGGCCTGGTACGCACGCGGCTGGGTGAGGAGCTCGGCTTGAACGAGACCGGCGCGTTCCGCTTCTGCTGGATCACCGATTTCCCTATGTACGAGCTGAACGAGGAAACTGAGCAGATCGATTTCAGCCACAACCCGTTCAGCATGCCGCAGGGCGGGCTCGAGGCGCTGAACACGCAGGACCCACTCTCGATCAAGGCGTTCCAGTACGACATCGTGTGCAACGGCGTGGAGCTGTCTTCCGGGGCGATCCGCAACCATCGCCCTGATATTATGCTGCGCGCGTTCGAAATCGCCGGGTACAAAGCGGCCGAGGTGGAGGCGCGGTTCGGCGGCATGCTGAACGCGTTCCGCTACGGTGCGCCCCCGCATGGCGGCTCGGCGCCGGGTATCGACCGCATCGTCATGCTGTTGGCGGAAGAGCCGAACCTGCGGGAGGTGATCCTGTTCCCGCTGAACCAGCAAGGCGAAGACCTGATGATGGGCGCGCCAGCACCGGTCCCGCCGGAGCGGCTCAAGGAGCTATCGCTGAAGCTCGATCTTCCGCCGAAGCGGGACTGACGGCTGCCGGCCTTGCAGATTTCGCTGAATTCCAGAGGCGTGCGATACGCTCTACGCTTCCTAAAGCGCTCGATACGGAGAACCCAGTCCATGCGTCTACCTGCCGCCCTGGCGGTCCTGCTGCTGCTCGCCGTCCCGACGGCGGCTGCCCCAACAATTCCGGCTCCGCCGATCCCGACCGAGGCGGCGATCCATCTGGCGGCGCACCGTGCCCTGTACAAAATGACCCTCAACCAGGCGCGCAGCGGCGACGTGGTCGGTGCGACCGGCACCATGGGCTACGAGGTGATCGACGCCTGCGACGGCTGGGCGGTGCGCCAGCAACTCGACATGACAATTACCAATACCGATGGCCAGAACATCCGGATGATCTCCGACTACGCCACTTGGGAGTCCAAGGACGGGCTGCGGTTCCGCTTTCATGTCAAGCAGACCACTGATGGCGCGGTGACCAGTCAGACAGACGGCGACGCCAAACTGGACCGGCCAGGTGGGCCGGGGGTGGCGCACTACACCACGCCCGAGACGATGACCAAGAAGCTGCCAGCCGGCACGCTATTCCCGATGGCCCATACCGCTGCGGTGATCGCCGCGGCCGAAGCCAGCCGCAAGCATCTCAATCTGCCGCTGTTCGACGGCACCGACGACACCGGCGCCGAGGACAGCTCGATCGTCGTCATCGACTGGAAGAAGCCGCAGGCATCCAGGTGGCCGACTTTGGCCGCGTTGCCCAGCACACGCGTTCACATCGCGTTCTTCGGCATGGATTCGGACAGCATGACACCGGATTACGAGGTGGCGATGCGCTATTGGGACAACGGCGTCGCCGACGACCTGACAATGGATTTTGGCGATTTTGTTATGGACGCCAAGATGACCAATTTCATGCCGTTGCCACGCCGGTGCTGAGCTCCACTGTCCGCAGGTTTGTTGGTCTGTGATTCATGTCGTGATCCCGAGGCTATCGTCAGCGGCACTGGCGGTTCGATTGAGGAGAAAAGCGTTTACGCAGATGCTAAGCCAGACCTCCAGCGAAAGGTCGTGGGCGTTTTCATAGGGCGCAAACCGGTCGATATATCCACGCAAAAGCCCGGGCATTACCCGATCCACGGTGCCTGGCGTGTGATCCCCGTCGCTTGCTGTCACCCAGAGGAGTGTGTTGGTTCCATAGCGATTGAGCTCCGCATGCAGCGCGAGCATGTCTGACCCGGAAAGTGTAGCATTACGCTTGCAAACAAGAATCTTTTCACCGTTCCGCAGATCCTCGAGAAACTTTCTGCGCAGGAAATTCAACCGTTCCGCTTGCTGCGGCAGCAGCTTGTTCTGAGCCACTTCATTCTCATAGAGAAAGGTGTGGAACACTAACCCATACTGGCGATCGCGAATTACGTATTCTCGCCTCATTCCCTCCGTAAGCCAGAAGTCTAGATTATGCACACCACCCAATCCTTCGAAGCCACGCCGCAGGCCCCAAATCAGGCGGTGCAGCTCTAAGTTAGAGAATCGCAATAAACCAAGTGGTTCCGCTCCGCATCGGCGCTGCACCAATCCGAACTCACAGTTGTCACCTATGCTCTCGAACTTTAGCATGAGTTCGGCCGCTAAGAGACCCGTGCGTTGCTCCACTTCTCCCAGTGCCACTCCTTTCCAATCTATGAGGCGGCCCGGCGCCAGGTCCCCCACAATTCGCGAGAGACAAAGGCGGCGGAAGCTCAAAGCCAACCGTCTGTCGTCCTGACCCTGCCCCAGGTCGGAGGGCCGTGCAGCATCGGGGTGCGCGAACAGCAGCTTTACCGGACCAGGTCCCTCAAACACGCTGGCCGGAATGCGCAACCCAAGATTCGATCGTGCCGCTAACGCCGTCCAGCCGATCAGGGTTCCGCGCACAAACACGCTAAGGTGTTGACAGGACAGAATAGGCTGCTGGACAAGTGGCGCGACATCGAACTCCAGGAGGCAATCTCCTTCGCTTCCAGGGTTGCGGATCCACAGTTCGCTCTCCGTGCCAATGGCCCAACGGAAGCATGGTTCGTCACCTGACCAACCAGCTCCCAAGTAGAACGTATCGTCGCCACCGATGCCGAAATCGATGCACAGAAGCGATCCCGAACTGACTGACCTGTCCATCGACCTCAAGTCACCTCTCAGGTTGCGGAATGGAGGCGGCGGCCCTCTGAACCATGCCTTCGATCATCGCATGGAACGCCGCCAGCGCCAGCTACTCCTCCCGCGACAGGATCGCCTCGGGTACAGTAATCGAGCCAAAATTGGAGTACGCTCTGCCATCCCAGCAGGAGCAGCCACTGGATAACCGGCTGGCTCTCGGTCACCTCATTTGGCCGGAGGGTTCATGGGCGATTGCACCAGCCTTTGCAGCACGCGGCGCACAAGGCAAGGTGGATGAAGGTAGCGGCATTTCGGGTCAGGTTCTGAGCTTCCATGTCTGTCACGGCGGTGCAAGCATTTCTGCTCGGCTTTCCGGCGCTGTTTTCGATCATCAACCCGTTGACTGGCGCCTTCATCTTCTTCGAAGTGACCGAAAGCCGGGCGGAGCGCGAGCGCGAGCGCCTGGCCAGACAGGTAGCGCTATATTCCCTGCTGGTGATGCTGGTCGCGCTGTGGGCCGGCTCGTTCATCCTCGCGTTCTTCGGCATCAGCGTTGAGGCGCTGCGCATCGGCGGCGGCGCCGTGGTGGCGGCAGCCGCCTGGCACTTGCTGAACGCGCCGGAACAGCGGGAGGCGCAAAAGCAGGAGCAGGCGGCGCCAGTCGAGGGGGCGGAGGACATCGCGCTGTTTCCGCTAACCATTCCGTTCACCACGGGGCCGGGAACAATCGCCGTATCGGTGGCGCTCGGTGCCGAGCATCCACTGGCGTTCTCCGGCTCACTGCATTTCTTCGTCGGCCTGAGCGCTGCGGCGGCGGCCAATGCTGCGGTGATCTGGCTGGCGTACCGGTTCGGTGATCGCATCGCTCACATGCTTGGCCCGACCGGCACGCGAACGGTGACGCGGTTGTTCGCGTTTTTGCTGCTGTGCATTGGCGTGCAGATTCTGATCACCGGGGTGGAGGGCGTGTTGAGCCCACTAATGCAGGGAGGGCAACCGGCAGACTGATGATCCATCACTGGCCGGGTAAGCTCGCGGCGGAAGGAGGACAGTCTTGGCATTGCGGGCACTGGTGGTAGGAGCCGGCTCAGCCGGCGAAGGGCACAGCCTTGCGTTGCAGCAGGCGGGCGTGGAGGTCGTTGCCATCGCCAGCCGGACCGAAGCCGTGGTGCAGAGCGTGGCGGCACGACTCGGCGTCGCCATCGCCAGCACCGACTGGCGCGCGACTCTGCTCGAGCTGCGGCCAGACATCGTCGCCGTCGCGACGCCCGGCGACAGCCATGCCGCGATCATCGAGGCCGCGCTGGCGCAGAGCTGCCACCTGTTCGTCGATAAGCCGTTCGCACCCACCGCGGCCGATGCGCGACTCCTTTGGCGCGCTGCTCGCGATGCCGGTGTGCGCACCGCATATGCCGCCACCTCGAATTACCAACCGGCGGCACTGCTGGCGCGCAAGCTGATCGCTGACGGCGCGATCGGTACGCTGTTCGAGGCGGAGTTCGTGTCCCATTATCACTGGCATGAGCGGCTGCCGCATGGTTGGCCGCATCTGCTCGCGCAGGGCGGTGGGCGGTTGAACAACAATTTCACCCATAAGCTCGCGATTGCCGAGAGCGTCTGCGACGGCGTCACGCTGGCGGTTGCCGGCGAAACTCGCAACGATCTCGGGCGCGCGCCGATCGCACCATTTCCACACGATTTCCGCGACTGGACACGAAGCCCCGTGCCAGCGGAGCAGGCGGCGCGTGGCGAATGGGGGGTAGTCGATAGCGACTGGTCGTACACCGTGCTGGCGCGCATCGGTGCACCGGGCAGCGATCCGAAGGCCGCCGTCAGCGTCACTTTCCGCCATTCCTGCCTGCGCAAGGGCATGCTGCGCGATTACGTCGCGTTCTATGGCTCAGGCGGCACGATTCATGTCGAACAGGCCTATTGCCAAGGCGATCTTCATCTCTGGCGCGAGGGCGACGACGCGTTCCGCGTCGTGCCGGTCGGGGACGATGTGCTGACGACATTGCCACGGGTAGAAGCGCAGCCGCACTGGCCACCGGGTTGGGTTGTGCCGCAGCGAGCCTGGAGCGCGCTAGCCCGCGATTTTGTTGCCGACATCGCCGGCAGGCCTCACGGGCGCTATTTCACGCTGGCCGACGGTTGGCGCCACCAGGAGGTGATCGACGCAGTGCGCGCGAGCGCGGGTTGGTCGGTGCTGCCGACAGAACCATAACTATTCGCAACGACGGGACGGAGGGAACGGGTCATGCACAATAATAACGAGACCGGCTTCGGCCGGCGGTCGCTGATCGGCGGTGCTGCCAGCCTGCTTGGCACGCTGCTCGCCCGCGCGCGACCGTCGCTGGCACAAAGCGCCGCGCGACGGGAGACGCTGGTGATCGCGCTCGATTTCAGCGACACCACGACGCTTGATCCCGGTCGCGTCGCCGGCTACACGAATCCGCTGCCAACACGCGCGGCCTATGATCCGCTGGTGACCATGGCGCCCGGCGACTATGTCACCGTGCGACCCTGCGTCGCCACCGAATGGGCCTATCTGCCGGACGGCCGGACCATCCGCTTCAAGCTGCGCGATGACATCACCTTCCTCTCGGGTCGCAAGCTGACGGCAGAGGACGTGCGGTTCTCCTTCACGCGTTTGATCAATATGAAATACCAAGCGAGCCAGTATCTCGCCTATCTTGACCATGTCGCCGTGGTCGATGACCATACCGTCGATTTCGTGCTGCGCGATCCGACGCAGCCGCTGGTTACCATCATCGCGGCACCTGAATTCGGCGTTACCGACAAGCTGATGGTGGAGCAGCACGGCGGCACCGACGTCGATACCGCCAACAAGGACACCGCCACCGCGTGGCTCGACCAGAACTCGGCGGGCAGCGGCGCCTATCGGCTGGTGGGATGGGACCGCAGCCAGCGGATCCGGATGGTGCGCAACCCCGGCCACTGGGGGCCTAAACCCGGCTACGAGCGCGTGCTGATCCAGCAGATGAGCGAAAGCGCCGCGCAGTACCTGGCCTTGCAGCACGGCGATGTCGACGTAGCCTTCAACCTGATCCCCGAGCAGGTTGCCGGACTGAAGGACAATCCGGATATCAACATCGTTCGCGTCACCAGCCTCGATTACCTCTATCTCGCGGTAAGCGAGGATCCCGACAATCCCGCGCTTCAGAAGCAGGAGGCGCGGCAGGCGATCGGCTATGCCATCGACTACGGCGGCATCATCAACAACTTGATGGGCGGCAATGCCGTGCGTCCGTGCGCCTTCCTACCTGTCGGTGTGAATGGCTCGACGGCGGAGCTGACGAAAGAGATCGGCTATCATCAGGATCTCGATCGTGCCCGTGCGCTGCTGAAACAAGCCGGCCTACCCGACGGCTTCACCTTCCGTCTGAATTTCGCCAATCAGGTGATGGCGGGCGTCGCCTATCGCGATGTCGCGGTGAAACTGCAATCCGATCTCGCGCGCGTCGGCATCAAGGTGGAGCTGGCGCCGATGGACATGGTGAGCATGTACGCGGCGTACAATGCCGCGCGGCTACCGGCGGTACTGGGATTCTGGAATCCGCCGGCCGTCGAGAACCAGCTCTGGGCCTCCGCCACCGTGGTACGCGTCGCCCGGCGCCTGCATTGGAACGTGCCGCCCGACTTCACCCAGCTTGTGCACGATGCAGCGGCGGAGCGCGATCTGGCGAAGGCAGCGGTGATGTGGCGGGAATATCAGCGCCGGATGGTTGGATTCGCACATCTGTTCGTGCTGATCCAGCCGATCTACCAAGTGGCGGTACGCCGCAGCGTCGCCGGGCTGAAGTTGACGGCTGCCGGCTGGTTGACCGAGCTCGATACGGTCCATCCGGCCTGATCCGCCGGCATGATTCGGTTCATCGTCTCGCGCCTCGGCTTGGCCGTGGTGATGGTGCTGCTGGCGTCATTGGCGATCTTCCTCATCGCCAATGCCGTCCCTGGCGATCCCGTCCTGATCCAGCTCGGCGATCTCGGCGCATCCAACCCGGTCATGGTCGCGGCCTTCCGCCACAAATGGGGTCTCGATCTGCCGCTGTGGGAACGCTACTGGATTTTCCTCGACGGGCTGTTCCACGGCGATCTCGGAAATTCCATTGCCTCCCGCCGGCCGGTGCTGGACGACATCATCGATTATGCGCCGGCCACTATCGAGCTCGCGTCGGTGGCGTTTCTGCTTTCACTGCTGGTCGGTCTGCCGCTCGGCATGCTGGCGGCGGTTAAGCGAGACAGTTGGATCGATCATCTGGCGCGCGGCGTGTCTCTGATTGGTGTGTCCGCGCCCTCGTTCTGGCTCGCCTTCACCATGCTCGCCGTGTTCTACGGTGCGCTCGACTGGGCGCCGGGACCGGGCCGGCTCAATCCCGCGTCCTTTCCGCCGCCACGCGTTACCGGACTGATGCTGGTCGATACCGCGCTGATCGGCGATTGGGACACGTTCCGCGATGCGGCGGCACATCTCGTGCTGCCGTCGATCGTGCTGGCGAGCTCGACGCTCGGGCTGATCACCCGCACGACCCGCGCGGCGATGCTGGAATCGCTGTCGCAGGATTACGTGCAGGTGGCCCGGGCCAAGGGGCTGCGGCGGCCACGCGTGGTGCTAGGTCATGCGCTGCCCAATGCGATGCTGCCGGTCGTCACGCTGGGAGGCCTCGCCTATGCCAACCTGCTGACCGGAGCGGTTCTGACTGAAACGATCTTCTCCTGGCCCGGCCTCGGCCGCTACACGTTCCAAAGCGCCGTCGCTCTCGACTTCCCGGCAATCATGGGCATGACCGTGCTGGTCGCCGCGGTGTTCGTGTTGGTCAATTTCGTGGTCGATCTGTCCTACGCGCTACTCGACCCGCGCGTGCTCGACACATGAGCCAAGCGCTGCAGGTCGCGTTGCCGGCGGCGCTGTCGGTGCGGCGGCGGTGGCTGCGCCGATACGGGCTGGCGGCAGCGGGCGGCGTGGTGCTGGGCACTTGGCTGCTCTTGGCGCTGTTTGCGCCCTGGGTTATGCACGAGGATCCCAACCTCGTCGCCGTTGCCAACCGCCTGCAGCCTCCCTCGGCGGTGCACTGGCTCGGCACCGATACGCTGGGGCGCGACGTGCTGACACGCATTGTCTATGGCGCGCGTGTGTCGCTGCTCGTGGGGTTTGTCGTGGTGCTGGTCGCCGGCGGGTTCGGCACGGTGTTCGGCGCGGTTGCTGCCTATGCGCGCGGCTGGGCCGAGGAGGCGCTCATGCGCCTGACCGATCTGGTGTTCTGCTTTCCGCCGATCATCCTGGCGATGGCGATCGCAGCGGCACTGGGCATTGGCACACGCAACACGATCATCGCCATGCTTGTCGTGTGGTGGCCGAAATACTCGCGTCTCGCCCGCAGCCTGGTGATTACCCAGCGGTCGCAGGAATATGTCGCGGCGGCCAGAGCTGTCGGCTTCGGCGCGGCGCACATCTTGTTCCGCCAGATTGTCCCCAATGCTGTGGGACCTTTGATCGTGCTGCTTTCGCTCGATCTTGGCGCTGCCATACTGGTATTTGCCGGGCTGTCGTTTCTGGGGCTTGGCGTGACGCCACCGACACCGGAGTGGGGCTCGATGGTATCAGACGGGCGCGAACTGGTGCAGCAATGGTGGGTGGCGACCTTTCCGGGCCTGGCCATCCTATCGGTGGTGATGGGCTCCAACTTCGTTGGTGACGGCTTGCGCGACTGGCTCGATCCGCACGCCCGGCGAAGCTGAGAGTATGAAGCTGAGACTATAGGGCCTGTTGGCGCAGCAAGTTGGAGGACGCGACGATGCTCGTACGGTTGCTTATTGCCATTACATTACTTGTCGGGACCGGCAGACCGGCGGCGGCTGAAGATTTTTGGGGACGCAAGCTGGCGGATCAGCCCACCCAGTTCATCTTCGGCTATGGCTCGCTAATCGACAGCACGTCACGGAATTCGACCTCCCTCAAGCCGATACCCGCAATTCCTGTACGGGTCTCCGCGGCCTTCGGCTATATCCGGTCCTGGAATGACCGCTCGCCATCGGGTTTCACGGCGCTTGGCTTGCGGCGAGCCGGGCAGGGCGAAAGCGGGATGACGATAACGGCGTCATATACCCCGTAGAAGGTGATGACATATCTGCCTTTGATGCCCGGGAGAAGGGATATGTCCGCGTTGAGGTCCCACAACAGGACATTGAGGCGGTGTCCCGGCAGGCTGTGCCGCCCCAGGGGAGAATCTGGGTCTATATCCCCGACCGTGCGGGCAAACCGCCCGAGGTCGAGTCGCCACCGCCCGATGCCGAGTATCCGCTTCTGCAATCATACATCGACGTCGTGATTTAAGGTGGCATGGAGTACGGTCCGGACTTCGCCCGCGAGATCATCGAAACATCGGATGGCTGGAGCAAATACTGGTTGAACGATCGGCGGCTGGCCCGCCGGCCGTGGGTCTTCGATAGCAGCTATCAGCTTGTCGATGAGCTGCTTGCTGCGCACGCACCACACTTTGCGGATCGAGAGTTTCCAGAGGAGTATACCGTCAAATTCCTGCTGTCGCGGAACGCCCAGGCGCCAGCGGCGGCGAAATGACCCCGGCAAGTGGGGCGAAGCCCGGCTAGCGCCCGGCGGCGACACGGCTATCATCGGCCGCAGGCATCAAGGGAAACGTCGTCGTATGCCGGAATCGGCCGAATTCGACTTCATTATCGTCGGTGCCGGCTCGGCCGGCTGCGTGCTGGCCAACCGGCTCTCCGCGGATCCGGTGAACCGGGTCGTGCTGCTGGAGGCAGGCGGGAACGATACTAACCTGTGGATCCACATTCCCGCCGGCTTCTTCCGCAATATCTTCCACCCGAAGATCACTTGGCAGTTCGAGACGGAGCCGATCCCCACGCTCAATAATCGCTGTGTGCCGATCCCACGCGGCAAGGTGCTGGGCGGGTCGAGCTCGATCAACGGCCTGATCTATATCCGTGGTCAGAAGGAGGATTTCGACCTGTGGCGCCAGCTCGGCTGTACCGGTTGGTCGTACGATGACGTGCTGCCGTATTTCCGCAAGTCCGAGGACCAGCAGCACGGCGCCAACGAATATCATGGCGTCGGCGGGCCGCTGGCGGTGTCCGACCTGCGCTCGAAGCACGAGCTGAACGATGCCTTCATGGCCGCCGGGCAGGAACTAGGCTTTCCCTACAATGCCGATTTCAACGGCGAGGAACAGGAGGGCGTCGGACCGTTGCAGCTCACGGTGCGCGGGATGCGTCGGTGCAGCGCGGCGCGCGGCTATCTCCGCCCGGCAATGAAACGGCCGAACCTGAAAGTGGAGATCAAGGCACTGGCGCATCACGTGCTGTTCGAGGGGAAGCGCGCGGTCGGTGTCGAGTTCTCGCAGCATGGCGGCATCCGGCGCCTGCGTGCGCGGCGGGAGGTGATCCTGGCCGGCGGATCGATCAACTCGCCGCAGCTTCTGCAACTTTCCGGCGTCGGGCCTGGGGCGCTGTTGCAGTCGCTCGGCATCGAGGTGGTGCATGACCTGCCTGGCGTGGGGGAGAATTTGCAGGACCATATCGGCGGGCGGGTGATCTATAAGGCGCGCCGGCGGAACACCTATAACGAGATCTCGCGCAACTGGCTGCTGCAGGCACAGGCCGGCATTCAGTATGTGTTGGCGCGCGGTGGTCCGCTGATGACCGGCGCCGGGCCGATCGGCCTGTTCGTGAAGACGCGGCCGGAGCTCGCTTCGCCGGACATTCAGTATCAGTTCCTTGCTGGCAGCCTGGATCGGGCGGGCGAGCCCATGCACGCATTTCCGGGCTGCATGGCGATTACCATTCCGTGCCGGCCCGAGAGCCGCGGTTGGCTGCGCATCCGCTCGCCGAACCCGATGGAGCATCCAGCGATTCAGCCCAATTACCTGGCGACGCAGGGTGACTGGGATACGATGGTCGCCGGATTGCGTATCCTCCGCCGCGTGTTCCAGACGCAGGCGATGCAGCATCTGGTAACTGAGGAATACGTGCCCGGTCCCGCTGTGCAGAGCGACGAGGAACTGGTCGAGCATGTACGCCGCACCGGCGGTACCACCTATCACCAGACCAGCACCTGCACGATGGGAGCGCATCCGATGGCGGTGGTGGATCCGCAGCTCCGCGTGCATGGCATCGAGCGACTGCGCGTGGTCGATGCCTCGGTGATGCCGACGGTGATTTCGGGCAATACGAATGCCGCGACGATCATGATCGCCGAGAAGGGCGCCGAGATGATCCTGCGGGGCGCGTGAATGCTGCGTCGGCCACAAGGGTCGGTCGTCAAAGCTTCTCCTTGTAGCCCAGGTTCACCGAGCGAAGCCGCTGGTCGCTGCCGAGAAATGCGTGTTTCGACATGTCGGGCGAGAACCGGCTTGCCGGCGGGCGGCGTCCCAACGCCTCGGCCATGGCGCGGATGTGATGGGGGCCGGCGCCGCAGCAAACTCCCAGATAGCGCACCCCGAGCGCAAAGGCGCCGTGCGCGAAGTCAGCAATCTCATAACGGTTGCAGACGAAGGGATCGAGTGCCGTCGGGAAGGGCCTGCCGTTCGGAATATCGTGGTAATGGGGATCGGTTAATGACTGGAAGGTAGGCTCTTGTGCAGTCGTGCGATAGGGTACCGGCAATGCCGCTATGTGGCACTTGACTGCGGCACGCATCTGTTCGAGCAGCGGCATCATCGTACGCGGTCCACGGATGCAGTTGAGGCCGACGACATCTGCCCCGGCGGCCTCGATGCGCCTGGCCGCCTCGCCGACGCTCCAACCCTCGCGCGTTACGTCCTCGCGGTGCAGGGCGAGTGTGATCACTGCCGGCAAGCCTGCTTTCTTGATGCACTCCGCGGCCAGAACCGCCTCGGCGGCGAAAGAGTAGGTCTCGCCGATGACATAATCGACCCCGGCCTCGACCACCCAGCCGAGTTGCTCGTCGAACATGGCACGCACGGCATTAATTGAGTTGGGATCGTTGGGATCGTATGCATTTGTGTTGCAGATATTGCCGGCTGCGAGCGCTCCGGTTTCGGATGCAACCCGCTTGGCGATGGCGAGCGCCTAGCGGTTTATCCGCTCGAGGTCCTGCTCCCGACCGACGATCTTGAGCTTCTCGCGATGGGCATAGTAGGTGAGTGCCTCGACCACGTCCGAGCCGGCGTGAACAAGCTTACGATGCAGCTCCTCGACGACCTCAGGGTGCTCGAGCACGATCTCCGGCACATAGGCACCGGCCTGGAGATAGCCGCGTCGCTCGAGCTCGAAGACATAGCCTTCGGCACAGATCACCGGCCCGGCGTCGAGCCGCTGGAGCAATCCGTTCGGCTGTTCAGTGTTGGTCATGGTTTCCTCCCACATCAGTCGAGTCGTCCGAGTTCCTCGCGCATGGCCTCCAGCCCGAGACGGAAAAGCCGGCGGCCGGCCTCAGGGCTCATCCAGCCGGCATGCGCGGTCAAGATCACGTTGTCGAGCTGCACGAGCGGATGCCCGGGTGCCAGCGGTTCGTCGGCGAAGACGTCCAGGCCCGCCAGGATGTCTCCTTGCCGGAGCCGTTCGAGCAGCGCCTCCTGATCGACGAGCCCGCCGCGCGCGGTGTTGATCAGCACCGCTCCCGGCTTCAGCAGTCCAATTCGCCGGCGATTGATGATGCCGCGTGTTTCGTCGTTCAGTGCCAGGTGCAACGATACGATGTCGGCTCTTGCGATCACCTCATTGAGCGGCAGGATCCGGCAGGGGATGCCTGGCGGGACAGGGCTGCGATTCCAGCCCACCACATCGAGCCCGAGCGGCGCGGCGAGTGTCGCCAGTGCGCGCCCGATACCGCCCAAGCCGATGATTCCGAGGCGCTTTCCCGCGGTCTCGAACCGCGCCTGGGTGCGCCAATGCCCGGCACGAATTTCACGATCCATATAGGCAAGATTGCGCCCGACGCCGAGTATCAGCGCGAGCGCGTGCTCGGCCACCGTTCGGTCGGCGTAGCCGAGAACCCGCCGCACGCGGATGCCGCGTGCGGCAGCGGCTGCGAGATCTACCCAGCTTCCGACCCCAGTTCCCAGGAACACGATGATTCTGAGTCTGGGGCAGCGCTCGAGCATGCGGGCAGTGATCTGCGTCCCGAAATGCATTACTGCGTCGGTGTCGGCGAGGCGCGTCACGAAGGCTTCCGCCGACGGCTGGGCGATGTCGATCTCGAGTTGCGGCACGAGCGCCTGCAGCTCACTGTCATAGAAGGATGCCATATATTGCGTGCAATCGGGGAACACGACCCGGCTCATAGCCATTCCTCCGCGGGGCAGGGGGAATGCCGAGCAGCCCGCGACGGGGCGAAAGGCCTTGTGGTCCGAGCCATCACGCTCCTATACCATATTCGTGGAGCGCAAACCCCTTCCCTGCAACTAAAGAACTTGTCCATCTGGGCCGATCGAGGATCTCCGCTTTCTGGTGAGCCGAGGCGTGAACCAGGAGAGGTCTCGGCGGGTCACATCCCCGCCGACGAGCTTGCACGGACGGGAGCCATGTTCGAAAGCACGCTGTCATGAATAGCTATCCCCGCGATCTGCTCGGCTATGCCGACTGTCCACCGGATCCGCAATGGCCCGACCGCGCGCGGATTGCAGTTAATTTCGTGCTGAACTATGAGGAGGGGGGCGAACGGTCGGTCTTGCATGGCGACGAAACCTCGGAAACCCGACTCAGTGATCTCGCGACGGCGCAGCCCATCAGGCATGGGCGGGACCTCAATATGGAGTCAGCCTATGAATACGGAGCCCGCGTCGGCGTCTGGCGTCTGCTCAAGGTCCTGACTGATCGCCGGGTACCGTTCACGGTGTACGCGGTCGGCATGGCGTTTGAACGGAGCCCGAGAGTCGCCGAGGCAATGGCGGCCACAGGCTGCGACTTCGTCGACCACGGATGGCGCTGGATCGATTATCACGGCGTCGATGAGGAAACCGAGCGGGAGCATATCCGGCGTTCGGTCGAGGTCATCAGCCGCCGGACGGGAAGCCGGCCGCTCGGTTGGTATGTCGGCACTCCGAGTCCGGCGAATCGTCGCCTCATCGTGGAGGAAGGAGGATTTCTCTACGACAGCGACGCCTATAATGACGAATTGCCGTATTGGAACTACGAGTACGGGCGGCCGCACCTCATTATCCCTCATACCCTCGATGACAACGACACCCGACTTGCGCGCGGGCTGGGTTGGGGACAGGCGGGCGACTTCTTCGTTTCGCTGAAGGACAGTTTCGATGCGCTCTATGCGACCGGCGATGAGGCGCCGCGCATGATGACCGTGGCGGTGCACTGCCGCCTTGCCGGCAAGCCGGGACGCGCCGCGGCTTTCGCGAGAATCATCGACTATGTTCTGTCGCATGACCGGGTATGGATCTGTCGCCGGCTCGACATCGCCCGGCATTGGCGCGAGCATCATCCACCGATCGAACGAGGACCGACATGAGCGACAGCCAGGAAAGCGAGCTGGTCATCCGCAATGGAGTGGTCATCGACGGCACTGGCAGACCGCGGTTTCGTGCCGATGTCGCGATCGCCGGCGATCGCATTGTCGCTATTGGCGGCCCGTCGATGCATATCGGGCGTGCGAGAGAGATTGACGCGCGGGGAATGGTTGTGGCTCCGGCATTTATCGATGCCCATACCCACGACGACCGAGCCCTCTTGTCGATGCCTGATATGACACCGAAGATCAGCCAGGGTGTCGCCACCGTTGTTGCTGGCAATTGCGGCGTCAGTCTTGCGCCACTGGTTCTGGACGGCGTTCCGCCACCGCCGCTCGACCTGCTGGGGAGCGAGCCCGGATGGTACCGGTTCAACCACTTTCGGGACTTCATCGGCGCGCTGGAGGAAAGCCCGCCGGCGGTCAATTGCGGGCTGCTGGTTGGCCACATCACCTTGCGACATCGGGTCATGGATCGCTTCGACCGTGCGGCCACCGCTACGGAGTTGACCGAAATGCGGCGCCAGGTCGACGAGGCGATGAAGGAGGGGGCCATCGGCTTCAGTACCGGCCTTGACTATCCGAGCGCCGTTGCAGCCCCGACAGAAGAGATTTTGCCGCTTGTCGAAGCCGTCAAACCGCATGGAGGACTTTACTGTTCGCATCATAGAAACTATTTCGAGCGGCTTGAAGAAGCGATCGATGAGGCGCTTATGATCGGGCGCACGACGGCGGTGCCTTTGACTATCTCGCATCATCAGTGCACTGGCCAGGACAATTTCGGCAAAGCGCTGAAGACCCTCGAGGTCATCGACAAGGCGCGACAGTCACAGTCCATCGGTCTTGACGCCTATCCCTATAATGCGAGTTCCAAGACCCTCGATCCCGGTCGCGCGAAGCCGGGTGTCAAAATCATGGTGACATGGTCCACCAATTATCCGCAGTTCGCCGGAAAGATGCTGGATGAGATCGCCGCGGAGTGGCAGTGCAGCAACATGGAGGCTGCTGAACGGTTGTTACCGGCCGGAGCTATCTACTTTCAGCTTGATGAGAACGATGTGCGGGCAATCCTTGCTTATGAGCATACGATGATCGGATCCGACGGGCTGCCGCATGACAAACATCCGCATCCGCGCCTTTGGGGCAGCTTTCCACGCGTTCTTGGGCATTATTCGCGTGAGCTCGGGTTGTTCCCGCTGGAGGAAGCGGTCAGAAGGATGACCAGCCTGCCGGCAAAATGGTTCGGCTTTCGCGATCGCGGCGTGCTGCGAGAAGGCGCCTATGCGGATGTCGTCGTGTTTGATCCCGATCGTGTCAGGGATACAGGCGATTTCGTCGATCCTGCCCGCCAAGCGCTCGGAATCGAGATGGTCATGGTGAACGGGACGATTGCCTGGCAGGACGGGTACAGCACGGGTGCTCGGTCTGGTCGCGTGCTGCGGCGGGAGCAGGCTTCCGACTGAATCTGTCGGTATGACGGCCAGCCGGCGTGAAGCTAGTTCAACCCCAAGATATCCGCTGCCGGCGGCGAGGAGTCATTCATGGACCAACCAGCACACGCCGGCAGCTTGACGAGACGCTCCGCTCTGCCCGCTGCGGCGTTCGGCTTGCTGGCGCCGCGAACGCTCGTTGCGCAGACGGCTCCGGCACCTCCGGTGCGCAACGTCGTGGACACTCTTCCCGAGCTGGACCGGGTCGCGCAGCAGGCGATGCAACGCACGGGCGTTCCCGGCATGGCAATCGCTGTCGTGTATCGCGATCAAGCAATCTACCTCAAAGGGTTCGGTGTGCGGCGAGTCGGTAGCCCGGACCAGGTCGATGCGGACACAGTGTTTGCTCTTGCTTCACTATCAAAGCCGATCGCCTCCATTACCAAAGGCCGGACAGCAGTTTTCGTTCCCACTACGCCTATACCAATTTCGGGCTGACCGCGGCTGCGGTAGCGGCGGCCAGGGCAAGCGGGAACTCCTGGGAGGACGTCAGCGCCGAGCGGCTCTATCGCCGCGTCGGCATGGCACGCACGAGCTCCCGCTTCGCCGACTTCGCTGCGACCAGCAACCGTGCGCATGGCCATGTCAAGATCGATGGCCCATGGGTCGCGAAATACACACGACAGCCAGATGCACAGTCGCCGGCGGGCGGCGTTACGTCGTCGGTGCGGGACATGGCGATCTGGCTGCGCCTTCAGCTCGGCCGGGGGATGTTGGACGGAACCAGAGTTGTCGATGCCGCGGCGCTGGACGAGACTCATCGCCCGCAGGTCATCCGCACGCCGTCGCCCAAGGATCCGGTGGTGGACCGTGCTGCATTCTACGGGCTCGGCTGGAACGTCGATTATGATGACCAGGGCCGCATCCGTTGGGGCCATTCCGGGGCATTCGATCTCGGCGCGGCGACCAGCGTCAGCCTGCTGCCGGCAGAGCAGTTGGGGATCGTGGTGCTGACAAACGCCCAGCCGATCGGTCTGCCCGAAGCAGTCTGCCGGAGCTTCTTCGATCTCGTGCTGCTCGGCGCTGTCGAGAAGGACTGGGTCACACTGTATGGACAGTTGATGGCAGCGGCACTCGCCCCTAATTACGGTACCGGCACGGACTACGACAAACCGCCGCCAAACGCATCGCAAGCACTGCCCGATGCGGCTTATATCGGTACATACGAGAACGACCTGTTGGGTCCGATCGAGATCGCCTCGACGGACAACGGGTTGGTGCTGAGGCAGGGGCCGCGGCAGAGCGCATTTTCCATGCGGCATTTCAATCGCGACGTGTTCGCTTATCAGCCGGTTGGCGAGAATGCAGCCGGCCCGAGTGCGGTCACCTTCACCCTAGGCCCCGACGGGAGGGCAGCGTCCGTCACAGTGGAAAACCTGGATATCGACCACCAGGGCACATTCACCCGCCGTCCCATCGCCCAATGAGCCGGCACCTGCTTCACATCGCCGCCCTCTCTGCCGCACTGCTTACGGCATGTCCGGGCCTCCTCCGGGCGCAGGACGCAGCGCGCGCGCCTATCTGGCGGTGGGCCTCAGGCAGGTCGAATACATCGACGCGCAACACGGCAGTGTTCGCCATCTGGCGCTGGGGGTCTTCTACCCTGCAGTCGTTTCCGCGGGCGCGACGTTGTTCGTCATGCCGTTGTTCACCAACCTGCAACTTTACAAGGATGCCCCGGCGGCATTCGGCGAAACCAGGCATGCGCTGGTCATGTTCTCGCACGGCCGAGGCAGCAACGGGCTTTACACGCCTGGTTCGCCGAGGTCCTGGCCTCGCACGGCTACATCGTTGCGGCGCTCGACCGCGCCCAGATCCATCGAATGATCGGCGACGCGGCGTTGAAGTTTTTCGCCGCCAGCCTGACCGGGCGTCGGAAGTGACTCGCCCGACGGAGCCGATCAGGCGCGCGCCAGCCGGCGGCCATAGAGCAGGCCGGGCAGGATCCATCCGACGCCCAGGCCCCAGAACCCATTGATCACGAGCGACCGCACGATCGGATCGACCGCCAGGTTACTGGCAATCGGCGCACCCTTCAGCGGCGCTACCACGAACAGTCCAGTCAGCCCGGCGACAATGCCCAACCCAATGCCTCGCAGCCAGTCGGGGCCGGGCAACCAGGGCAGCAGCAACCCGAACAGCACGCCCCACACGCCGCCCCAGAAGCAGAGATCGACGATCCGTGGGATGCCGAGCGGGCCCACCGCCTCGGTCGGAAACGGTGCGAAGGAAATGATCCCGGCGGCGTGGAGCGCGCCGACTATCCCCTGGTGAAACGTCATCACCGCGAGGGCGCCGGCAATGAATCCCAGCACCGCCCGTCCTGTCGCACCTGCCATTATCGCCTCCCCGGCATGTCTGCCGGCGAATACCATCGATGGAGCGCGTTCCCCGGTCAACAGGGATGGCCCACACTACAGTCGCGTCTGTTGCAGGCCACAATTTTACTTCGAGCGAAGGCGATCTAGAATTGCCGCGAACGTTTACCCCGTCGGGAGGCACGCCATGCAAACACGCCCGCTAGGCCGCACCGGCCTGACCGTTTCCCTGCTCGGCTTTGGTTGTGGCGCAGTCGGCGGGCTGATGGTGCTGGGCGCGGCAGCGGACCAGGCGCGCGCGGTCGCGCGTGCGATCGAAGCCGGGATCACCTATTTCGATACTGCTCCGTCGTATGGCGACGGGGCGTCGGAACGCAATCTCGGGCGCGTGCTCGCCGAGTTGAAGCCGGATGTGCGCGTCGGCACCAAGGTCCGGCTCGACGACGCCGAGAAGACATCGATCGCCTCCGCCGTCGTCGCCTCGCTGGAGGCCAGCCTGCGCCGACTCGGGCTTGATCACATTGATTTGTTGCAATTGCACAACGCGATTACCGAAGTCGATGCGCCAGGCGCGGTCACCGCGCTGGCCGTGCTGGAACAGGTCGTCCCGGCCTTCGAGCGGCTGCGCGAGCAGGGCAAGATCCGCTTCTTCGGGATTACCGCAACTGGCGAGACCGATGCGCTGCACCTGGTGGTCGGCCCCGGCGTGCTGCACACCGCTCAGGTGCCCTACAACCTGCTGAACCCCAGTGTCGGCGCAACCGCCCCGCCGAACTACCCCGCCCAGGATTACCGCAACCTGCTGGCCGCACTGCAGGCTGCCGGGATGGGTGCGATCGGCATCCGCGTGCTGGCCGGAGGTGCGCTTTCGGCCGAAGCGGCGCGTCATCCGATCGCCAGCCCACCGCCGCAGCCGATCGGGTCCGCTGGCAGCTACGATGCCGACCTCGCGCGTGCCCGGCGGCTGCTGCCGCTGGTGGCCGAGGGCCACGCCGCCACCCTGCCCGAAGCGGCATTGCGCTACGTCATCGCCCATCCCGCAATCAGCACGGTGCTGATTGGGATCGCCACGGTCGAGCAGTTGGACCAAGCGATCGCCGCGGTGGAGAAAGGACCACTACCGGCCGCCATCCTGCGCCGCGTGGCGGAACTGCAGCACGGGTTTGCCGGGGAGGCCCGGTAGGGGTTCGCACACCCGACGGCCGCATCCCGGGTCACGCGATCGGGACCGTCATAGGTGGGCGAAACCTGATACGTTCAGGGATATTCGAAAGATGGTCAGGATAGATGGCTAAGACACGCCGGATTCTAGTGGTCGAAGACCAGGCGGCGGTCGCCGGCTTGATCGCCGATGCGCTCAGCGACAGCTATCAGACGATCTGTGCCGAGAACGTCGAGGCAGCCGTGGAGCAGTTGCTACCCGGCGATATCGACCTCGTGCTGCTCGACTGCGTGCTGCCGGGTGGCTCCATGTGGCAGGTGATGCTCGAAGCCGACCGGATCGGAGTCCCGGTGGTGCTGATGACCGGGGATCCAGGCCAGATCCCGGAGGTGACCGGCGGTCCGCGACCGTACATCCTGAAGCCCTTCTCGATCGCCAAGCTTCTCGACGTTATCGACACGCAAATCGGTCTCGCAGCGGCGGGGTCGGCACCAAATCCAGTTGAGGGCACTTCCGCTTCAGGCAAGCGCACGTCGGCTTGAGGGGTGCCTCGGTCGGGCTTCCGTAGTCATAAGTGTCATTCTGCCTCTTCGCGGTCTGTTCTAAGGCAGCCTAACCGCAGAGGCGCAGAGGGCGCAGAGCCGCTTAAGTATCACGCGAACACTTCAGCCTCATCCTCGATCTTTGCCGGGTCGAGATCCATGCCGAGCCCTGGTTGCTCGGGCGGCGCAATCATGCCGTTGCGGGGCGTAACAGGATGGGCGAGGAAATGCTGGTTGATCGCGTTCCATTTCACCAGGAATTCCTGCCAGGGCGTCAACAGCGGGGACTGGGCTAGGGAGAAATGAATGCCGGCCGGCGTCGAATGGCCGTGCGGGATCACGATCAGGTCATGCGCGCTGGCATGGGCGGCGATCTTCAGCACCTCCGACAGACCGCCGGCCCAATAGATATCCGGCTGCAGGATGTCCAGCGCGCCGGCATCGATGAAGCGCTTGAATCCCCAGCGCGTGTATTCGTGCTCGGCGCCGGATAGCGGAATGTCGGTGCGCTCCTTCACCCGCACATAGCTGTCGATACGGTCAGGCATCACCGCTTCCTCAAGCCAGCGCGGTCGGTACTCGGCGATCCGGCCAGCCAGCTCGATCGCATAGATCGGGTCGAACGACTGCCAGCAATCCAGCATGATGTCGTAGTCTTCGCCGAGCGTTTCGCGAAGCGTGCGGACCAGCTCGACATTCTTGTGCAGTCCGTCCGGCCCGCTCATCGGTCCGTGACGGAAGAACCACTTCTGCCCCGCGTAGCCGAGGTCGCGATATTCAGCGGCGCGTGACCGCACCCGGCCCATGTCGGTGACGCTGAAGCCGAGCATGCTGGCATAGGCCGGCACCGCATCGCGCGTCGGGCCGCCAAGCAGGCGGAACACCGGTTGGCCGAGCCAGCGCCCCTTCAGGTCCCACAACGCGCAATCGACTGCGCTGATTGCCAGCATCGCGTCACCCTGCCGGCCGTGCACCATGATCCGGTGCATCTGGTCCCACAGCTTCTCGTGCGCGATTGGGTCCTGGTGCAGGATGATCGGGCGCAGGCGGCGGGCGACGAAGATCGCCACCATCTCTGTTATCGGGCCGGCGATGCCGATCGGACCGCTATCGGTCTCGATGCGAAGAGAATACTGTTCTAGACGAAAGTTGTTTGGATCGGTCTGCGCGCCGCCCTCGAAGTCGTTGCGCATGCGGTATTCGGGATAGATGTCGATCGGGCGGACCAGCCGCTCTTCCCAGAATGGGCCTTCGGTCGGCATCGTGCCGCGAAGGCGAAGCAGACGGACGGCGGAGATCTGCATGGTGTGCCTTTCAATCGGGGTACGTTGCGCGGTGCATCTCCAGCACCACTTCGTCGAGCCGGCGGCCGGACTGGTAGGCCGCCATCCCTCCTGCCTCCGGCGACAGTCCCGGTAGTGAGCGCGGGCACATCTCCGCCGGCTCGATCACTGTCTTGACCGGAATGAGGGCGGTCCACACGGGCACCGCATAATCCTCTTCCTCGTCGGCGACGTGCTTGTCGCGAATTTTTCCCGAGGCATGCTCGATCTCCATGCCGAGCAGCGTGGTGGCCTTGATCTCCTGCTTGTTGGGCGGCCGCAGGGCGGAGGCGCGGCCCGGGAAGAAGCGGTTGATGAAGGCATCCATCGCCCGCAGCTTCTGGTCGATCCCTTCGATCATGTGCGCACGGCCGAACGCCATGACGGCGCGGTAGTTGATCGAGTGGTGAAAGCCGGAGCGCGCCAGCACGATCGCGTCCATGTGCGTGACCGTCAGGCAGACCGGGATGCCCTGGGCCTCGGCGCGGAGCATCCGGCTGGCCGAGGAACCGTGCCAGTAGAGATGGTTGCCCTCGCGCCAGAACGAGGTTGGTGTGCAGTAGGGCTGGCCGTCGATCACATAGGCTATGTGGCAGACCATCGCTGCGTCAAGGATCGCGTGCACCGTCTTCTTGTCATAGCGAGCGCGTTCCGGCGTACGGCGCACGCGGTTGCGATTGGTCACCTCGAAGGATTCCGACAGGGCCGGATCGAACGTCGTTCATTGCGCTTACCTCTACGGCAAAGGTCTTACTGGCAGGTCGGCGGGATCGCAACCCGTGCGCCGCACCCCAGAGGCGCTTACCTCGATACAGGTGCCCATCATGTTTCATTCCAGCTGGGCCGGCTGTATGAAAGACCGCTTGATGGCAACCGAAATCAGCATGATGCAGTTCCAGCAGGCGGTCGCTTTGCATCGCCAGGGAAAGATCGACGAAGCTGCTCGATTGTATGAGTCTCTGCTCGCGACGGACCCTGCACACCCTGAAGCGCTGATCCACCTGGGCGTGCTCCGGCTTGGTCAGAACCGAGCCACGGAGGCTGAGGCGCTGCTCCGCCGCGCCCTGGCCCGCGCGCCGGATTCACCCGCAGCGCACGCCAATCTGGTGACGGTAATGCAGGCCTCCGGCCGGCGTGAGGGTGCTCTCGCCCATTACGAGCGGGCGCTGGAGCTGCAACCCGAAATGACGGAGACCCGCTTCGGTCTGGCGGCCTGTCTGCAGGCGTTGGGGCGCCATGAGGCGGCTATCGCCAGCTATGAGCGAATTCTTGCCGCCGATCCGACGCACGCCGAGGCGAATTACGGGCTCGCCACGCTGCTTGTCGAGCTCGGCCGGACAGAGGAGGCAGCGGCGAAATTCCACGCGGCGCTTGCGGCGGATCCGGACTTCGCCGAAGCGAGCTATGGGCTGGGTGTGCTACTCGTGAGCCACGGTGCGCTGGAGGAAGCGGTCGGCCATCTCCGGCAGGCGCTCGACGTCGATCCCGAATACATCGAGGCCCGTCTGGCACTCGGGACTGCTCTATTGCGAACTCGAGCGAGATGACGAGGCGATGGCGGCCTTTCGCGCGGTGATCGCAACCGAGCCTGATCACCCCCACGCTCATCATGGGCTCGCCACCGTGCTCGGTCGTAAACGGCGCCACGCCGAGGCGATCGACCATTTCCGCGTCGCGCTCGAGCGCACCCCCGACAACCTGGATGCGATGGCGGGCATGGTCAGCGCCATGACGATCGCCGGGCGGCACGCCGAGGCGATTGCGATCGGCCGCCGGGCCGTTGCGTTGCGGCCGGACTTCGCGCCGGCAGCCAGCACGCTCGGATTAGCGTTGGCAGAAATGGGTGAGATGGGTGAAGCACTGACATTGTCTCGGCGTGCTGTCACGCTTTCGCCTGATGGGCCGGAGTTCTGCTTCAACCTGGTGCTGCTGACCAAGATCCAGCCTGGCGATGCTGTGCTTGATACGCTGGAGGCGATGCTTCCGCGGGCTACGTCTTTCTCTGCGCGCGAGCAGTGCTGGCTGCATTTCGCCCTGGCCAAGGCGCTCGACGATATCGGTGAGCGCGATCGCGGTTTTGCCCATGTTCTGCGCGGCAACGCGATCAAGCGAGCCCAGATAGAGTACCAATGAGATGAGCGCGCTTGCGGCGATGGAGCGTATCCGCCACGTCTTCAGCATCGAGCTGATGACCGCGCGTCGGGGGGTGGGCGACCCATCCGACGTGCCGGTGTTCATAGTTGGTATGCCTCGCTCCGGCACCACGCTCGTGGAGCAGATGCTGGCAAGCCACCCGGCCGTATTCGGCGCCGGGGAGCGGCTTGAGCTGCTGCACGCGATCGAGCGCCTGGGGGCAGGACGCCTTGGCGGGGTGCCGTTCCCGGAAGCGGCGTGGACCATGAGCGCTGATGAGTTGCGTCGATTGGGCTCAGAGTACGTCGCCGCGTTGCGCTCGCTTGCCCCGAGCGCCGCCCGCATTACCGATAAAATGCCGAGCAATTTCCGTTTCGTCGGTCTGATTCGCCTGATCCTGCCGAATGCGCGGATCATCCACGTTTCCAGAGACCCGGTGGATACGTGCCTTTCCTGCTTTTCCAAACTGTTCTCAGGCGAGCAATCGTTCACTTACGACCTCGCGGAGTTGGGCCGGGTTTATCGCGCGTATCAGCGCCTGATGGCGCACTGGCGAGCGACGCTGCCGGAAGGCGCAATGCTGGAGGTTTCCTACGAGGCGCTGGTGCAGGATTTTGCCGCGGAAGTGCGCCGTATCGTTGCTTATTGCGGGTTGCCATGGGAGGAGACGTGCCTGAAGTTCTACGAGACCCGGCGACCGGTCCACACGGCGAGCATGACCCAGGTCCGCCAGCCGATCTACGCCAGCTCAGTGGGACGATGGCGACCCGATCGAGCCCTGATTCGGCCACTGCTGGAGGCGCTGGAAGCCCCCTGAGGTGCACGGCGGGGCCGGATCTATCTTTCGGATCTATCTTTTTGTCGTGTCTCTTCTTGCCTCGAGAGTGCCGAGTTCTGGGTTACTTCCTGGCGGCCTGTGACTTGCGCTCGTAGTCGTCAAGCCACTGCTCAGTGAGCCGGTCGAGCTCCTCGAGCTGGCGTTCGGAGTAGGATTCCGGCGCAAAGCCCTCGAGCCACCCGACCACGTGAGTTTCGATCAAGTCGCGCGGCACGTCCGGATGCTCGGCATGGATGCATTCTGCCGACTGCTCGATCGACAGCCGTTTCCCGTCGTCCCAGACGATCTTGCGCCGTTTGGGGTCGACGTTGGCATTATCCAGTGCGGCGAAGACCAGATCGAGCGCGTAGACCGAGCGTTCCCCCTCGGACGAGCCCATCCATTCGAGGAAGGCGTCAGTGAACGGGTTGTTCTCGAAGGGGTGTTTTGCGCGTCGCTTGCCCATCGGATGAGGATAGCACCGCGGGTCATTGCCGTCGCAAGGCTCGCTTCATCATCAAGCGGCTCTGCTCGATGCTCAAGGCGATCCACTGGGCGGTGAGCGCCTTGAAGCGCTTATAGTTGCGGATCTCACGCCGCACCTCGGGCAGATAGTCGCGCGGAACATATTCGGTCCGGCTCCTCATCTGCCGCGTGTAGCTGAGCTGGTAGTAGGGTCCCCTCCGGTTCTCTGGATCCTTGTACTGGCGGGTGAGCGATCCGGGCCGCATGTCTTCAATGCCGGCCAGCTGCGCCTTGATGCTTCCAACGCGCTTTCTGATCACTGCCAGGCGTTTGTTTGTCATAGGTTTAGCATACCAGTGCTATACTATGCTGGCAACAGAATCGAGAGGGTCCGATGCCGCTGTGGATGCCCTGGTGGAACGCGATTTGGCTGCTGCGTCCGGCGTTCTCGCGTCTGCGCACCTTCCTGTGGTTCGCCACCGCCGTGGCAGGCTTCACGGTGCGGACGGAACTGCTGGGCGTAACCAGCCTCGTGCGGGCGCTGAAGCTCGAGGCTCGCTTCTACAACAAGCTCGTCGATCACTTTCACAGCCCCGCCGTGAAGCTCGATCGGCTCGCGGCGCTGTGGACCCAGGTGGTGCTCCGGCTATTCCCGCAGCCGCTGCGCATCAAGGGAAGGTGTGTCGTGGTCGGCGACGGCATCAAGATCCCCAAGCGCGGGCGCAAGATGCCGGCGGTCAAACTCCTGCATCAGCAGTCCGAGTTGAACACCAAGCCCGAATTCATCATGGGACATTCCCTCCAGGCTGTGAGCGTGCTCGTTCAGGCCGCAGCCAGCGTCTTCGCCGTGCCGCTCGCCATACGAATCCACGAAGGGTTGGTGTGGTCCAATCGCGATCGCCGCACCCTGCTCGACAAGATGCTTGCGCTCCTCGGGATCGTCGCCATCCCAGAACCCTTCTACTTCGTCGCCGACGCCTACTATGCCGCGCGCAAGATCGTCACCGGCCTGCTCGAGGAGAACAACCACCTGGTCACGCGGGTGAAGTCCAACGCCGTCGCCTACACTGCTCACCAGCAGTGCGGCCCGCGGAAGAGAGGTCGGCCCAGGGTCTATGGCAGGAAGGTCAAGCTCAAATCCCTGCTGGAGGACCCCAAGGGCTTCCAACAGGCCGAAAGTCCCGTCTACGGCGAGCACCAGGTGATCATCCAGTATCGGGTCCGCGACCTGCTATGGCGCCCGGCCGGTCGACTCGTGCGCTTCGTGGCGGTGATTTATCCAGTAAGAGGCTCGTGCCTCCTGATGTGCACCGACACCTCTTTGGAGGCTATCGAGATCATTCGCCTGTACGGTCTGCGCTTCAAGATCGAGCACACGTTCAAGCAGGCGGTGCGGCTGATCGGTTCGTTTACCTACCATTTCTGGATGTCCGACATGAAGCCGCTCCGCCGCCGCAGTGGCAATCAACATCTCCATCGTGAGTTGCCGGAATACCGCAACGCCGTCAAACGCAAGCTCCACGCCTACCACGTCTTCATCCAGGCGGGTGTCGTCTGCCAGGGACTACTTCAGTATCTGGCCGTCGCCTTCCCTCAGCTCGTCTGGAATTCCTTCGGCTCCTGGCTGCGAACCATTCGGCCCGGCATCCCGCCCTCGGAGCTGGTCGTGGCCAATGCCCTGCGCCAGAGCCTGCCGGAATTTCTCTTGAATGCCACCCCGAGCAACACCTTCGCGAAATTCGTCATCGAACGACAGGACACCAATAAAATGGAGGCCTTCCGCCTAGCCTCCTGAGCCGAAATTCCTCCGGAACTCTGGACTTGCGAGTTCTTGCGTTCCGAAAGAATAAACGATAGGTTAACTTAGGATTAGCCGTACGGGGGCATGAGGATGGACGCGCTTCAAAAGGGCATTGGGGCTGGCGCGCTCGGCTTAGCGGTTGCGGCCGGGGCGCCGAGCGTGGCGAGCGCCGGGACGGTGGGCCTGGACTTCAGTCCGGGCAATATAGGGGCTGTCGGGGTCACCAGTGGCGCCGAGACGAATGGCTACGCATTTCAGGATGTCACTTCCACCTCGGTGGTCGCGCTCGGGTCTTGGGACTACGGAATTTCCGGCACAGTCTCCGTCGGGCTGTGGAACAGCTCCGGCGTGCTGTTGGCTTCGACGACCGTGAATGGTACGCAGACCCCAGTCGGCAGCGCGCCCCGGGTGTTCAGTTCCATCTCGCCGGTGGCCCTGACGCCCGGCGATACCTACTACGTGGGGAGCTTGGCACCGTACATCGCTTACGACGTGAACCCGGTCACTATCGCGCCGCAGATTCTGGACTTGCACAATGCCTGGGCGTGCTGCGCTGGTTTGGCCTTCCCAAGCAATCAGTCTCCTCCCTCCTCGGTTGAGCACGGATTCTACGGCGGCAACGTCGAGCTTGCGAGCGTCGTGCCCGAACCCGCGTCGTTCGCAATTCTCGGCGCTGGTTTGGCTGGACTTGGGATGGTGCGCCGCCGTCGACGCGCCTGACCGTCCGCGTCTCCGAGCGGCTGTCGCGATGCGGCGGCCGCCTTCGTCTTTCAGCCCACCATTCGAGCGTGAGCCGCCGATTGGACGGTGATTGCTCTACATTCTGATCGGACGACTCTGATCGGATCGCCGGACGGATCCGCGTACGCCCGCTACTCCGCAACCTCCTGCTCGCGGTCCGCCCCTCCGTCCCCATCGCCCTCGTCGGGTTTCGGCAAGGCCGGCAGTGCCGCCTCCACGATCTCGAAATCCAGCTTCCCGTCCTTCAGCGTCACCTTCACCGCACCGCCGCGGACCAGCTTGCCGAATAGCAGCTCCTCGGCCAGCGCCTTCTTGATGTGCTCCTGGATCACCCGCGCCAGCGGCCGCGCGCCGTACAGCTTGTCGTAGCCACGTTCGGCCAGCCATTCCTTGGCCGCCGACGACAGCTCGATCGTCACATTGCGATCGGCAAGCTGGGCCTCGAGTTGCATGACGAATTTCTCGACCACCCGCCCGACGATCTCCGGCGACAGGCCGGAGAACGCGATCGTCGCATCCAGCCGGTTGCGGAACTCCGGCGTGAACAGCCGCTTGATCGCCTCGTCGTCCTCGCCCACGCGCGAATCGCGGCCGAAGCCGATCGCCTCTTTCGCCAAGTCCGACGCGCCGGCATTGGTGGTCATGATCAGCACAACGTTGCGGAAATCGACCGTCTTGCCGTTGTGATCGGTCAGCTTCCCGTGATCCATCACCTGCAACAGGATGTTGAACAGGTCGGGATGCGCCTTCTCGATCTCGTCCAGCAGTAGCACCGCGTGGGGATGCTGGTCGATCGCGTCGGTCAGCAGTCCGCCCTGGTCGAACCCGACATAGCCGGGCGGCGCGCCGATCAGCCGCGAGACCGAGTGCCGCTCCATGTACTCTGACATGTCGAAGCGGATCAGCTCGATCCCCATCGTGGCCGCGAGTTGGCGCGCCACCTCGGTCTTGCCGACGCCGGTCGGCCCGCAGAACAGGTAGTTGCCGATCGGCTTCTCCGGCTCGCGCAGCCCGGCGCGGGCCAGCTTGATCGCCGCGGCCAGCGCCTCGATCGCCCTGTCCTGGCCGAATACCATGGACTTGAGGTCGCGTTCGAGGTTGCGCAGTGTCTCCTTATCGTCGGCCGAGACGCTTTTGGGCGGGATGCGAGCGATCTTGGCGACGATCTCCTCCACGTCCTTCAGCGTGACCATCTTACGCCGCTTGTTCTCCGGCAGCAGCATGCGCGATGCGCCGACCTCGTCGATCACATCGATCGCCTTGTCCGGCAGCTTGCGGTCGTTGATGTATTTCGCGGACAGCTCGACCGCGGCGCGGATCGCCTCTTCGGTGTACCGCACCTTGTGGTGCTTCTCGTAATTTGCCTTGAGCCCGCGCAGGATCTTGATCGAATCCTCGAGCGTCGGCTCGTTCACGTCGATCTTCTGGAACCGGCGCACCAGCGCGCGGTCCTTCTCGAAATAGTTGCGAAACTCCTTATAGGTGGTGCTGCCGATGCAGCGCAGTGTGCCCGATGCCAGAGCCGGCTTCAGCAGGTTCGACGCGTCCATCGCCCCGCCGGATGTCGCACCCGCACCGATCACGGTGTGGATCTCGTCGATGAACAGGATGGCGCCGGTCATGTTCTCAAGCTCGGTGACCACCGCCTTCAGCCGCTCCTCGAAATCGCCGCGATAGCGGGTGCCGGCCAGCAGGGCGCCCATGTCGAGAGCGAAGATGGTCGATTTGGCCAGCACCTCCGGCACGTCGCCTTCGACGATGCGCTTGGCCAGCCCCTCGGCGATGGCCGTCTTGCCGACGCCCGGCTCGCCCACGTAGAGCGGGTTGTTCTTGGTTCGCCGGCAGAGGATCTGGATGGTTCGCTCGATCTCCAGCTCGCGGCCGATCAGAGGGTCGATCTTGCCGGCGACGGCTTTCTTGTTGAGGTTGACGCAGTAGTTCGACAGCGCGTCCTGATTGCGCCGTCCGGGTTTCTCTTCGCGTTCCTGCTCGTGATGGGCCTCGTTCTGACTGGTGCCCTGCACTGGCCGCTGTGCCGACCGGCCGGGCGCCTTAGCGATCCCATGGCTGATGAAGTTGACGGCATCGAGCCGGGTCATGTCCTGAAGCTGCAGGAAATAGACGGCGTGGCTCTCGCGCTCGGAGAACAGTGCGACGAGCACATTGGCGCCGGTTACCTCGTCACGGCCCGAGGACTGCACATGGATGGCCGCTCGCTGCACGACGCGTTGAAAGCCGGCGGTCGGCTTGGGATCACCGGCACGGTCGGTGGCGAGCCCGGCAAGGTCCTTGTCGAGGAATTCTGCAAGATCGCTGCGCAACTTGTCGAGATCGACTCCGCAGGCGCGTAGCACGGTGGCGGCATCGGTATCGTCGGCCAGGCCGAGCAGCAGGTGCTCCAGCGTGGCGTATTCGTGTCGCCGCTCGCTGGCCAGGGAGAGTGCGCGATGCAGCGTCTGTTCGAGGTTCCGTGAAAGCATGCCGACGCTCCTAAACGCGCTGGTAGTCAGTCTGATCGTGAAGGTGGGCGTTCCAAGCCGGGGAGGGAAGCCGTCGCACCCATGCCTCTCGCAGACCTCTGCCGACCACGGTGCTCATCGCCTTCACTCCTTCTCGATCGTGCACTGCAATGGATGCTGGTGCTGGCGCGCCAGGTCCATGACCTGGGTCACCTTGGTCTCGGCGACTTCATAGGTATAGACGCCGCACACGCCGACGCCGCGGCGATGGACGTGCAGCATGATGCGAGTCGCTTCCTCGCGGTTTTTCTGGAAGAACCGTTCCAGCACGTGAACGACGAACTCCATCGGGGTATAATCGTCGTTCAGCATCAGGACCTTGTACATGGCCGGCTTACGGGTCTTCGGCCGGGCCTTGACCACGACGCCGGTGCTCGGTCCCTCGCTGCCGCCACGCTTGTCGTTGTCGCTCATCTCGTCTGCTTCCGCCCCGCCCGCAACTCCGCCTGGGGTCGCCGTCAAGCGGCGAGCATATCGGAACCTGCCGGGGGGATAAAAGGGCTGACCTGCGGCAAGATTGCGTCGGCGTGCAGTCCATGCGCTTCGGCCTCTCCGACAGGCAATAAAAAGGCCCAGGCGGGGAGGAATTGCCTGGGCCTTCCACCGGCCAACCGCGCGAGGCGGTCGGCCGGCCGACGCGAAACGCGGCTTAGACCGGCTTCGCGAACGTCTCGACCGCCAGCGTCACCCGCGCGGTCAGCGGGGCGAGCGTATGCTCGGTCAGCTTGAACGAGGCATCGGTCAGCCGCCCCGACTCGGAGATCGCCTTCTCCATGGTCGTACGGGCGAGGCTCGCCTGCACGTCGAACGCATCCTTAAGCGACTTCGCACTGGTCATTGCCTTGAAGGCGGACAGCGTCTCCTCGAACGAGGACTGGGCGGTCGCGGCGACCTGCTTCGACAGGTCCTGGACGCCGGCAGCCCAGATCTGGCCCGACTTCATGATTGCTTCCAGGTTGCCCTGGCCGAACGCGACAAATTCCTCGGCGGTCTTCATAGCCTTCTCCATTCCTTCCTTCATACGGGCCTGGGTCTTCTCGAACCCGGCGGTTGCTTGTGACATACCTTCCTTTAGCGCGGAGACGGTGTGCTCGATGCCCCTCGCGCCCTGCTGAATGCCGCTTTCCACCGCTTGGTAGCCGGCGTTGACGGCGGCAGCGGGAGCGTCCTGAACGGCGCCTCCCGCCTCGTCTGCCTTCGTTTTGATAGCCATCGTGATTCTCCTGTATCGGCCGCCCCGACGGCGTTTCGGCCTCCGGGGGCAAGTTTTGCTGCACTGCAACACGCACGACATAAGGGGAACCGGCGCGACCTTCAAGCGAATTTTTGTGCAATGCACAATGACGAGACCGCCCCGGCTTAGGCAGGAGTTGCAGAATTGGCGGTTAACCCGCTCAATTGGCTTCCGAATCCGCTCGTTTCGGGCTGGACAGACGCGACAAACCCTGCCAAGAGTTTCAATGGCAGGTGGGAGAAAGACGGAAAATGGCAGCTTGGCGGCGCCATGGATGCGGATTTGTGCGGTCGCTTCGGCTTGCACTGATCCTGTTCGGCCTCGGCTGTGGTCTCATCGGCACCGCCCGCGCTCAACCCAACACTGACCGGTATGCCTCGATCGTGCTGGACGCGGCCGGCGGCAAGGTGCTGGAGGAGGACAACGCCGACGCCCCGCGCCGCCCGGCCAGCCTGGCCAAGCTGATGACGCTCTACATGACGTTCGAGGCGTTGCGCGACCGGCGCATCTCGCTCGACGAACAAGTTCCCGTCTCGGACCACGCGGCGTCGATGGAGCCGACCAAACTCGGCCTGGTGCCGGGTATGTCGCTCACCGTCGAGCAGGCGATCCTGGCCATGGTGACCCTGTCCGCCAACGACGCGGCATCAGCGATGGGGGAGCTGTTGGGCGGCAGCGAGGATCGGTTCGCCCAGATGATGACCTTGCGCGCACGCGCGCTTGGCATGAGCAACACCGTATTTGCCAATGCCTCCGGCCTGCCGGCCGACGACCAGTGGACGACCGCGCGTGACATGGGCACGCTCGCGCGCCGGCTGATTACCGACTTTCCCGACGAGTACCATTATTTCAGCGCGCCTAGCTTCGTTTTTCATGGGCGGGTGATCTTCAACCACGACACCGAGTTGAAGTCCTATCCAGGTGCGGACGGGTTGAAGACTGGCTACACGATTGCCTCCGGGCACAATCTGGTCACCAGCGCCATGCGCGACGGGACGCGTCTGATCGGCGTCGTGCTGGGCGCGCCGTCCAACGGGACGCGCGACGTTCGCATGACGGCGCTGCTCGACGACGGGTATCGGCAGCTCGGCGTGCCTGTGGGTCGCCCGGTGATGGTCGCCAGCCGGTTGCCTTCACTGATCCCCGCGGCGCATGCCGAGGAGCTGCCGCATTCCGGAGGCCGGCCGGCGCGGCTACGCGAGGTAGCGCATTTGCAGACGGACAACTCAGTGTGGGCCATTCAGGTCGGCCTGTTTCGTAGCGAGCAGGCCGCACGGCTGGCTGCGGTCAAGGCGCAGCAGACGGCTGATGGCGGCGCGGCACGCATTGACCAGGCACGGCAGCGCGGAAGGGCGAGTTGGCGGGCACAGGTGATCGGGCTGACCGTGGCGGAGGCACATGACGCCTGCACCGCGCTTTCCCGGCATGGCACGCCCTGCGTGGTGATCCGTGCCGAAGCGGAGCGAGGGGTGACGCGGAGCGGATAAACCACCCTCCCGGCCTGAGGCTGTGAAGCAATCGACTTGCCGGTGACCGAAGCGCGGGTCGACACAGCGGGCGCAGGGCGGAGGTGGGCCGGGACAGCGGTTGAAACGCGGCCAGAAGGACCGCTCCACCCGTCTGCCGAGTACCTCCCGCGCCGGCCGCCCGCCCAGGTTGTACTTCGCCGTGCCGCGGACCCATTTCACCCCGCGGGCGCCGCGATCGGCTGCGCCGCGGCGTCGCGCAGCACCAAGGCGCGCAGCAGATTGTGCGCGACAGCGAACCACAACAAGACGGCTCGGACCTTCTGGCAGCCCCGCACCAGCAAACGCCCAACCCCACAATTGCGCAGATGGGCATTGATGCACTCGTGCTTGGCGCGCTCGCGGTATACCGTCTTGCCCGCCTCGCTCGCCATCCGCTCGCGCCATTTCGCCGTCCCCGGACCGTCGCTCTTGCGCGGCGCCGTGGGATCGGTCTTGTGCTTGTTGTCCGACGGCGGGGCGAACACTTCGATGCCGGCGGCATGGGCGCGTTCGATATCGTCCAGCTTGCTGAAGCCGCCATCCACCAGATACTGCTGCGGCGTCTGCCTATAGGTCTCGACGATGCGCTGCTGCATCGGCGCCATCAGCCCGCCGTCCGAGCCGGTGGTGTCGAGATCGACCGCGACGATCAGCTGGGTCTGCGGGTCGCTGACGAACTGCCCATTATAGGCCGGCCGATAGCCGCCATCGGCCATTTTCATGACTCTCGCCTCGGCATCGGTGGTCGAGGCCCGTGGCGGCTTCTGCTTCGCGGTGTGTTTCCGATGGGTCTTCTCGCGGCGCGCCCGTTCCGCTTCCAGTTGTTGCATCCGTTCCAGCGCTGCCTTGGTCCGCTCGACCTGTTCCCGCGCCACCCGTTCGCGCGCCGCGCGCTGTCGCGCCGTGCTCGCCGCCGGGTCCGCCTCCAGTTCCGTCTTCAACTGCTCCACCCGCTTCTCGGCCTCCGCCAGCAGCTCTTCCAGCCGGGAACGCCGCCGATATGAGCTCGATCCCGCCGAGGCACGGATGCGGACCCCGTCCTGCGCCAGCCGTTGCAGTTTCACCAGTCCTTCCGAAACCAGCGCCGTCACGCCCTGCGCCAGCAAGCGGTCGAGCAGCGCCACCTGGCTGACCCGGAAATCCGCCAGCGTATGGTAGTTCATCGACACCCCGCCGCAGATCCAGCGATAGGCAACATGGGCCTCGCATAGGCGCGCCAGCTCGCGGGCGCTGCCGACCCCCTCGATCGTGGCGTAAAGCCACAGCGCCATCAGGATCTTCGGGTCCGCCGGCGGACGGCCTGGCTCGCCGACCCGGGCCTTGATGCCCGCCAGCAGATCGCTCAGCTCCAGCGTCTCGACGAAGGCCCAGACCGCTCGTGCCGGATGCTCTGTCGGCAACAGGCTGTCCAGGTCAACCACTTGGAACTCGGGCTGGTCACGCTGGGCCAGTCGCAACCGAACCGGTGCCTCGCTCGCCGGCGCAGATGCCTTGCTCGGCTCCGCCACGTCCTCGAACAGACCCTCAGTCGCCGACATTGCCGATCTCCGAATCGTGCGAGATCGCAGCGAATCGCAACGAGTCCTGTCGCGCAACCCCCGATCGTCAGAGATCCGGGCGGGAGGATGAAAAATTCACAGCCTCCCTGCGGGAGAGTTCTGGCACTCCGGCTCCGACCCGCGAGTTGGTTTGCGTAGCGAACCGGGTGAGGATGTTCCGGACGGCTCTCACTATCAAGGCCGGCCATAAAGGGAGGGGTTCGGGCTGCGGCCTCCCTCCCACCGATAGGCCTCGATCGCCGCGACCATTCTCACCAGTGTCTCGAGCGCCTCGACTTGGCGAAGCGCCTGCCGGGCGCCGACCGCCCCGCCAGCCGCCACGCGCAGGGGTCCGCAGCACGAGGCCACCAGCACCCCTTGGCAGTGCCAGTTCATGCCCACTAAGAGAAAAAACGCCATCAGGCCAACCGTTCCCGAGAAAGACATGATTCCGTTCCAGCTTCATCGCCGTATCCCGCTGATCCGACGCCCGTTCTATCAGCGGGATCGACTTCGCGAGGAGCGGGATACGCTGGCAGAGCAATTGGTTGCTCTACGGCCCGAGTTGCAGCGGCATCAAAGGGGTTCAGAGGTTGTCGTTTCATGGTCAGAACATGACGCTACGGTCGGTCACACCAACTCAGCCACTGTGCAACAGCATTGGAATAAACAAAATGAGGCCGTAGGGGAAATGATACCCAATAGCGTTTGGTGGCTTGCTCCGATCGTCATCAGACACATTACTGTAAAGCAGGCAGAACAAACTATCACGCTTCTTAGACCGCGTCTGAGGTACGATGGCTCCACAGTCAAAGGTCCATCGCCGCAAAGTGCTGCCGATGCGGCAACATCGCCGCCGGGAGCGGTGCTGCTGTTCGTGGGTTTGTCCACAGAGCCTAACCATTGACCATCACCAGCGAGCGCAACCTAAGCCGGCGAAGCCGGAACCAATAGGTTTGATGTAGCCTCTCCGCTGACGAGTGTCATCTGGTGGGTGGCGGCATGAGCCAATCGCTGACGGAGCGCTACGACGAGCGGATCGCCGGGGTGCTGTCGTGCTACGACCGGCTGGTGATCAGCGGAACGCTGCCCGGGATTTGCTATGCGGACGGGATGGCCCGGTATCTCAATGCCAAGGGCATCCGCATCTTCGACTATCCCGAGTTCGCGAAGACGCTGCGAGATCGGGTGCGCGACGGCGCGGCATCGCTGGCTACCAAGGCTGGGGTGACAATCGAGCACATCGGCAAGGCCCATAGTCGCGCGGGTGCTGGCACAGCGCGGCGATCATCCGGGGCTGGTGCACATCATCTCGGCGATGGAAACCTGCGATGCTTATCAGCCCTGGCACGACAAGCAGACCCACTAGACCTTCGTGCGGCCGGACAGCGGCAAGTGCCTGCACTATATATTTCTACTTCATGGATGCCTGGTTCGGGCTGATCTACCTGCGGGTCCCGACCTGGGCGCCGTTCCGCCTGTAATTCTACTGCAACGGCCATAGCTGGCTGGCTCGGCGTCTGAGTGCGGAAGGCATCGGCTACACCATGGCCGACAACGCCTTTATCCGCATTGACGATTGGGGGTGAGCTCAGGAACTGGCCGACAGCCTTTCGCCTGACCGCTTGCACCGCACGCTCGACCGCTATGCCGAACGGTGCTGCCCGGTGTCCGAAGTGTTCGGGCAGTCCTACCACTGGAGCCTGATGCAGGTGGAATACGCCACCGACCTGGTGTTTCGCTCCAGCACCACCCTCGGGCCGCTCTATGAGCAGCTGGTCCGGCAGTCAGTGCTGAGCGTCAAAGCCGAGCAGGTCGCCAGCTTCCGCGGCCGCCTGATCACGCCGCTGCTGGCGCAGGAGATCGGCTCGCAGTTCTCCACCCGCATCGAAGGCACCTGCATCAAGCACCGCTTCGGCAAGTGCTCGATCAAGATGTACGACAAGCACGGCATCGTGCTGCGCATCGAGACCACCACCAACGACGTGTCCTTCTTCAAGCACCACCGCAAGGTGGAACACCGCAAGGGCCCGCCGACTCGTGCCCTCGCACCCGTCAAGAAGTCGATCTACAGCTGGCCGGACGGTCAAGGGGGTCAATTTCTTCGAGCCAGGGGACAGTGCCCTGCTGCACGCCCTGCAGGACCCACGGGTCAATATCGCTGGCATTCGTCGGGGCGATCTGCTCCCGGTGCTCGAGATGTTCTCGCCGACCCGGCCATCGAGGCAGTTGCGCCGGCTGCTCGACATCGGGGTGATCAAGCGGGTCACCGGCACCTACCGTTACTACCTGACGAAGGCCGGACGCGCCGCGACCGCGGCGGCGGAATGGCTCACCGAGGCGATCATCGTTCCGGCCGTGATTTGATGGGATTTGACGCAGGAAGTGCAAAGAGTTCAGTGATAAGTGACTAACGCTTGGCGTCCGCCAACTTGCAGTCGTGAGTTTCCCGCAATAAGGCTCGCCTGACGGCTTAGGCCGCCCACACTCGGGATATCCCCATGACCGCTCTCGACCCCCTCCCCTACGCCGACGCCAAGCTGCGGCGCATCCTCTCCACCGTGCGGACAATCGCGCTGGTCGGTGCCTCCACCAACTGGAATCGCCCCAGCTATTTTGTGATGAAATACCTGCAACGCAAAGGCTACCGCGTGATCCCGGTGAATCCTGGCCACGCCGGCAAGGAGCTACTGGGCGAACGCGTCTATCCCAGCCTGCGCGAAATCCCCGACAAGATAGACATGGTCGATATCTTCCGCCCCTCGGAGCACGTCGGACCCGTCGTCGACGATGCGATCGCGATCGGCGCGCCGGTCATCTGGATGCAGCTCGGGATCCGCAACGACGAAGCCGCCGCCAAGGCGGAAGCCGCCGGCATCGAAGTGGTCATGGACCGCTGCGCCAAGATCGAATACGGACGGTTGGGCGGCGAGCTGTCCTGGAGCGGCGTCAATTCCGGTATCATTCGCAACCGCGCCGCCGAGGCACCCACCGACCGGCGAGCCAAGCCCGAAACCCTGCCCTCCCAGAACGTCACCTACGGGTTCGAGACCCGCGCCGTTCACGCGGGAGCCCAGCCTGACCCCACCACCGGCGCACGCACTACGCCGATCTTCCAGACCACGTCCTATGTGTTCGACGACGTGGATCACGCCGCCTCGCTCTTCAACCTGCACACGTTCGGTTACATCTATTCGCGGCTGACCAATCCCACCGTTTCGGTACTCGAAGAACGTGTGGCCAGCCTCGAAGGCGGACGCGCCGCCCTGGCCGCCGCCTCGGGCCACGCCGCGCAATTCCTGGTGTTCGCCACCATGATGGAAGCCGGCGACGAGTTCCTTGCCTCGCGCAATCTCTATGGCGGGTCACTCACCCAATTCGGTCTGTCGTTCAAGAAGCTAGGCTGGACCTGCCATTTCGTCGATCCGAAGGATCCGGAGAGTTTCCGCCGCGCCCTTACCCCGCGCTGCAAGGCGATCTTCGTCGAAAGCCTCGCCAATCCAGGCGGCATCATCGTCGATTTGGAGGCGGTGGCGCATATCGCGCATGAAGCTGGTATCCCGCTGATCGTCGATAACACGCTCGCCACGCCCTATCTGTGCCGACCGATCGAATGGGGCGCCGACATCATCGTCCACTCGACGACCAAATTCCTCGACGGCCACGGCAACTCGCTGGGCGGCATCATCGTCGAGTCCGGCCGGTTCGACTGGACGCAGGGCGACCGGTTCCCCTCGCTGACCGAGCCGGAACCCGCCTATCACGGGCTGCGTTTCTACGAGAATTTCGGCGATTTTGCCTTCACCACGAAAGCGCGTGCGGTGGCGCTGCGTGACTTCGGCCCTACCATGGCGCCGATGAACGCGTTCCTCACCATCACCGGCATCGAGACCCTGCACGTGCGCATGGACCGGCACTGCGCCAACGCGCAGCGAGTGGCGGAATTTCTCGAAGCGCATCCCGCCGTTGCCTGGGTGTCTTATGCTGGGCTCGAGTCCAGTCCGTATCACGCACTGGCTCGCAAATATCTGCGCGGCGGCGCGGGCGCCGTATTCACGTTTGGCGTTCGCGGCGGCTACGAGGCCGGCATCCGGCTGGTTGAGAATGTCCGCCTGTTCTCACACCTGGCGAACATCGGCGATACCCGCAGCCTGATCCTGCACCCCGCCTCCACCACGCATCGCCAGCTCAGCGATGAGCAGCGGCTTGCCGCCGGGGCCGGCCCCGACGTGATCCGCCTGTCGATCGGCTTGGAAACCACCGAGGATCTGATCCGCGACCTCGACCAGGCGCTGGAATCCGCCGCGCACTGAGTCCGCCTATTGGTGAGTCCCACCTGCTCCAGGGTCGCGTCCGCCAGAGCCACCGCCTCCGCGAGCCTCCTGCTCCAGGGCATCCTAAAGCTCGTTCGCCTCCGGCTCGGGCCGGATGAGCCGCCTCATGGAATCTGGTCGCGGATCAGTTGGCCAGGCAGGGCCATTGACAGTCATGTGGATTTGCCATGAACGTGTCGGTAAAGGGCACCAGCAAGGCCCTGAAGCCGACCGCGATGAACAGCGCCACCCCGCCGATCAGCAAGACTGCGATCATGGGAACAACTCCCTCTGCTGTGTGACCGTTAGATTTCGACTACGCTGCCGCGCGAGCCGGGCTCAAGAACGCGGGCGTAATGATAGGCGCCGGCTGCGTCGATCGTGGCCGCGCTCGCGCTCGGGGCGGTCCCGCCAACACGGGTCCCGGTCGCGAAAGGCGCTGCTGCGACTGCGATGCTCACGGCCCCGACCACTGCCAACAGAATTTTCCTCATCGCCGCCTCCTGCCCATCGTCGCGCCGGTCGCTTTCCGACGACGCAGATGATCCCTAAAAAATCAGGCGATTTCAGCGAGGTGCGTCACACCGAAACTATGATTTTCGCCACGCCCAGGCTGTGAGCTGGATCACACCGTTGCTGCATTGTATCGGCCGACCCCCGCTACGTCGGCGGCTTCCGACGTTCCTCGTGAGTGCTCGACGAGATGTACGCTCAAATGCGATGCTCAGGGGGCGCGGGGTGCAGCAGCCTCTCGGATCCTGTTCCGCAATTCAGAGGCCGGCGAATCAGGCGGTTCGTTCCCATTGGAAGGAGGCGATCAATGGCGCTCCACTTTAGCCGAGATGAATTCGCTGCCCGCCAGAGGCGCGCCCGCGAGGAGATGGCCAAGAGTGGCTTCGACGGTCTCCTGATCTTTCGCCAGGAGAGCATGTATTACCTGACCGGCTATGACACGGGCGGCTACAGCATGTTCCAGGGCATGTATCTGGGAGCCGACGGTGCTCTGGCATTGCTGACACGCTCGGCTGACCAGCAACAGGCGCGCCTCACCTCAGTGGTCGAAGACATTCGCATCTGGACCGATCGCGAGGGGGCGAATCCCGCGGCCGAACTGCGGGATATGGTGGCGGCTTACGGTGGTCGCGGTAAGCGAATCGGTGTCGAATATCACGCCTACGGCCTCACCGCGCAGCGCGGCAGAATGGTCGATGCCGCGTTTGCCGGTTTCTGCGAGTTGATCGACGCTTCCGACCTCGTCCGGTTGCTCCGCCTCGTCAAAAGCCCCGCAGAATTGGTCTACATGCGCCAGGCAGGCCGACTGGTCGAGGAGGCGTGCGCAGTGTCGCAGCGCATGACGCGTCCAGGGGCCTTCGTCGGCGCCATTTACGGCGAGATGATGAACACGATTATGCGCGGCGATGGTGACCCGAGCGCCAGTCGCTGGCCCCTAGGGGCCGGCGAGGACGCACTTCTGGTCCGCTACCACACCGGCCACGGCACAGTGGCGCCACGCGACCAGGTGCAGTTCGAGATCGCCGCTGCGTACCGCCACTATCATGCGGCGCTGATGTACGTGATCCTGACGGGCGAACCCGACCCGCGCTACCGTCGCATGTTCGACGCCTGTGCGGAGGCGCTCGACGCCTGCGAGGCGGAGTTGCGGCCCGGGAATACGGTCGGCCAAGTGTTCGCGGCCCATGCCCGGGTGCTGACAAAAGCTGGGCACGCCGGGCATTTCCTCAATGCCTGCGGTTATACGATGGGGGCGACCTACCCTCCGACCTGGATGGACTGGCCAATGGTCTACGCGGCAGAGCCCCAGGTGCTGGCGCCGAATATGGTATTCTTCCTGCACATGATTTTGCTCAACAGCGACACCGGGCTGAGCATGTCGCTCGGAGAAACCGCGATCATCACCGAAACCGGCTGCGAGCCGATCAGCCGGGCGCCGCGCCATCTGCTGGTTACGGATGGCTGATACCAATCGGCCTTGCGGCTACACTACGCCCGCCGGCCGGAAAAGCGAAGCGCATTCCGCCAGCTTGCGCCGAGACGGCTCGTTTGCCGGTCGCACTATAGCGGCTTGTGTGCGCGCTCCAGCAGCCGAGAGAAGAAACCCGGCTTCCTTGCCGGTTTTGCCACCTCCGCCTTCTCGCGCGTTCGCTTCTCCTCCTGCTGCTGGCGCTGCTTGGAATCGAGCCACTTGTCCAGGCTCATGCCGGCCTTGGCGGCGCGCTTGGCCTCATAGGCGCGCTGCCCTTCGGTCAGGGGTCGTTTGCTGTTCGCCATACGGCGGTTTTGGCAGGGGAGGCGCGGCCGTTCAAGTGCCGCGTCTGCGCGCCGCTTCGCGTGCCGTGCGGGTCCCGCAAGCACCTGGAGCGCAGCCATGAGCAACACCGGCAAATACAACACCGGGTCGCCGCCGCTCATCGTTTGTTAGCCTCCCCTCGCCGTCATTGAGCGCATGTCCAAGATCAAAACTCCGGCAGATACGATCGACCTGTTGCTCCGCCACAATTGGCCGGACGCGGCGTGGGAGGTCGCCACCACCGCGGTGCTCGACAGGCGGATTGACCCGGAAACCCGCCAACGTTTCGAGCAGCGGATCGCTGCGACAGGCGAAACGCCGATCACCTTAGGGCGCGCCGAGCAATAAACGAATCGGGCTGCCCGCAAGAACGCAGGAATAAAATCGCAATTTCGCTAGGCACGACGCGGCGCCCCGAGACAATCCTGAGCGAGTGATCGACGTTGACGACATCCGGCAACGCTGGCGGCAGGCGGCGAAATTTCTCGACGAACGTCGCCGACGGCTGTTCGCCGCCAACGAGGCCATGGCGCAAGGCTACGGCGGGGTCACGGCAACGGCGGCGGCGACTGGCTTGGCGCGCAGCACGATCAATCGCGGCATCCGCGAGCTGCAATCGGCAAGCAACGATATCGGCAACCGGGTGCGCCGTCCTGGCGGCGGTCGCAAGAGCGCGGTGGCGCATCAGCCAGGCTTGCCGACGGCGCTGGAGGCGTTGATCGAAGACGCCATCCGGGGGACCCCTCTTCGCCGCTGCGCTGGGTCAGCCGGAGCCTGCGTCACCTCGTCAAGGCGTTGGCCGAGCAAGGGTTCGAGGCCAGTCAGCGGGTGGTGGCGAACCTGCTACGTGAGTTGAAATATAGCTGTCAGGCCAACCGCAAGACCCGCGAGGGGGCCAGCCATGCGGACCGCGACGCGCAGTTCGCGCACATCAATGCGACGGTGACGGCAGCGCTCGCGGCCGGTGAGCCGGCGATCTCCGTCGACACGAAGAAGAAGGAACTGGTCGGCGATTTCAAGAACGCCGGCCGGGAGTTGCGTCGCCAGGGGGAACCCGAGACGGTTCGCGTGCACGACTTCGAACTGCCGGAACTCGGCAAGGTCGCCCCCTATGGCGTCTACGATATCGCCGCCAACCATGGTTGGGTCAGCGTCGGCATCGACGCCGATACCGGGGCCTTCGCTGTCGAGAGCATCCGGCGCTGGTGGCAGAAGCTGGGTCAGGCGCGCTATCCCAACGCCAGCCGTCTGGTGATCACGGCGGACTGCGGTGGCAGCAACGGCTCGCGGGTGAAGCTCTGGAAACGCGAGCTGCAACGCTTCGCCAACGAGACCGGCCTGAGAATAACAGTGACCCACCTGCCGCCCGGCACCAGCAAGTGGAACAAGATCGAGCACCGTCTGTTCGCCTTCATCACCCAGAACTGGCGCGGCAAGCCACTGGTCAGCCACCTGGTGATTGTGCAGCTCATCGGAGCCACGACGACCGAGACCGGCCTTCAGGTGTGCTGCGAGATCGACGCCAATCTCTACCCCCGCGGCATCAAGGTCAGCGAGCGGGAGATGCTGGCGATCAACATCTCCCGCGACGATTTTCACGGTGAATGGAACTATTCCATATCACCTAATCAACAACCTCCTTGACGCGGTTATTTCTCGGCAGGCCCTTAGTTTTTCGGTCACGCTTGGCCGATTGCATGTGACCGCGGGCTCGCAGAATTTCGCCGTCGTCGGGCATGGGTGGGCGGGGGTGGTGCACGATGCCGGCGGCTTTAGGCGCACCGCACCGTGCACCTATCCGATCCGCCAGTTCGTGCTCAACCACGATGCCGATATCTTCATGTGCTGCTTCCCGGTGGTGCATAGCGCTAGGAAGAAAGTGAGCTTTCAGTAGGGCTACAGCGTCGGTATGAGCGTCAAAACCACCTACGTTGACACCTACGGGCGCCACCTACTAAATCCATGCGCCCCGCACCAACATGCAGACCAACACCAAGGCACTCGTATTCGTGCGCGCGAAGGATGCGCCACGCGTCGAGGTGCCGCTGGAGCAGGTGACCGGGAAGCTTAACCGCCCTGAAGGGATTGTCCGAGCGAGCCGCTCGCGAGCAGGAGAACGCCGGCGAACGCCGGCTGACCAGCATCGATTTGGACAGCGGCGAGGCACTGGCCTGGCCGAATCAAGTAACAATAGGTAAAAGGAGGTGAATCCGAAGGCTGCCCCGTGGACGGACGCGCGATCTCATTTGGCCCGTTCCAGCTCCTTGCAGCGCAGCGGCTCCTGCTCGAGGGCGACAAGCCGGTGCGGCTCGGCAGCCGCGCCTTTGACATCCTGGCCGCTCTCGTCGGACGCGCCGGCGAGGTGGTCGGCAAGAAGGAACTGATAGCCCAAGTCTGGCGGGAAACGTTCGTCGAAGAATCGAATCTGAACATTCAGGTCCACGCTTTGCGCCGAGCCCTCGGCGACGGCCAAGGCGGCCATCGCTACGTTGTCACCATTCCGGGACGGGGCTATGCCTTCGTCGCACCGGCCATCCGCGTGGGCGATGATCGGCAACCCGAAGCGCCGCCGGTCGCACGCGGGCGTGGCAACGACATCCCGGTCCTGCTCTCTAGCGTCGTCGGCCGCGCGGCGATCGTCGCGGCATTGGCGGAGCAGCTCAACCGGCGCCGCCTGGTCACCATCGTCGGCCCAGGCGGGATCGGCAAGACGACCGTCGCTGTGGCGGTGGCCGATGCCGTGCGGGCTTCGTACGCCGATGGCGTCTGGTTTGTTGGCCTCAGTTCGCTGCCAGCGCCCCATCTGGTGCCGAGCGCGTTGGGCGGCGTGCTGGGCATCAAACTCCCTGCCGTCGACCCGGAGGGCGGGCTGGCCGCATTTCTCCGCGACAAACACGCACTGATCGTTCTCGACAACTGCGAACACGTTGTCGGAGCGGTCGCGAGTCTTACCGAGGAAATCATAAAGTCGGCGTCGCGGGTCTCGATCCTTGCCACCAGCCGCGAATCGCTGCGGATCGAGGGCGAATGGCGGCATCGTCTGGCGCCACTGGATTTTCCGTCAGCGTCGTCCGAGGTCGCGGCAACCATGCGCTGCAATATTCGGCGGTGCAGCTGTTCAGCGAGCGCGCATCGGCGACCGCCCACGATTTCGTCATCGAGGACAGCGATATCCCCACCATCGTCGAGATCTGCCGCCGGCTGAATGGCGTGCCGCTAGGATTGGAGCTGGCGGCCGCGTATGTCGGTGTGCTCGGCCTCAAGGGCCTTGCGGCGCGGCTCAACGACCGTTTCGCGCTGCTGCTCCGGGGGCACCGCACCGCACTACCACGCCACCAAACGCTGCAGGCGACGCTGGATTGGAGCTATGGGCTGCTGGAGGAGACCGAGCAGATCGTCCTGCGCCGCCTCGCCGTCTTCCAAGGTGAATTCACCATGGACGACGCGAGCAGCATTGCCGCGGACACGGAGCTTTCGGCTGGCCGCGTTGTCAATGCGGTCGCTAACCTAGTCGACAAATCGCTGGTCACGGCCGACATCGGCGGCGAGGTGACCCATTACCACCTGCTGGAAATGACGCGGGCGTATGCGCTGGATAGGCTGCGGCAAAGCGGCGAGTGGGATGCCATCATACGCGCACACGCGGCATATTATCGTGGCCTGTTCGCCCGTACCTCGGACACAAAGCCAGCTCTGTCGAAGGACGAATGGAGATCGGGTTTTGGCCGGCAGATCGGCAACCTCCGCGTGGCCTTGGGCTGGGCATTCTCCCCCGCCGGCGACGCGGCGCTCGGCGTTGCACTTGCCGCCGCCGCGACCGATTTCTGGATCGCACTTTCGCTCCTGAGAGAATGCTGCGACTGGGGATTGAAGGCGGTTATGAACCTGGGCGCCGCCGAGGGAACTCGGGACGAGATGATGCTGCAATCCGGCCTCGGGCTGGCACTCACCTACACGAGAGGCATGCACGTCGATGCGCGTAGCGCATTTACGCGGGCATTGACCCTGGCCGAAGCGTCGGCGGATGTCGGCTATCAGGTCCGCGCCATGTATGGGCTGTGGCTGTTTGACGTGCGCGTCGTGGCCTTCCGGCAAAGCCTCTTGATGTGCGAGAGATGCGAACAGCTCGCGCGGAGCACCGGAGATCCGGAAGCGACCCGAAATCGCGGACCACATGTTCGGCAATACCCGATATTTCCTCGCTGAGCATGCCGCCGCCGCCGCCAATCTCAAGCGAGCCATCGCCGCCTATGCGGTGGAGAGGCGGAACCATGAACCGATCCGCTACGGGACGGATATACTTTCCAACGACTATTGCTACCAGGCGGTGACCTCGTGGTCGCTGGGGTTCGCGGAAAAGGGCTATCGGGCCGGGCGGGACGCCATCAGGGAGGCGCGCGGGGCCGACAATCCGGTGGCGCTCTGCATTGCGCTTCTCGCGCACAGCAGCGTCATGCTGCTGAAGATGGGGTACCTAGAGGAGGCCGAGCGCTGCATCGACGAACTCATCGATCATTCCGAGGAGCACTCGTTGACACCGTACCATGCACACGGTCTCTGTGCGAAGGGTAGCCTGATGGCGGCGCGAGGCGATGCGGCCGAAGCTGAGCGGTTGCTGCATCTCGGCCTGCAGCGCTCACGGGAGGTCGCCTACAAGCTATTCGAAGCGCATTATCAGGGCGAACTGGGGGCGGTGCTGGGATCCTCCGGCGGCATCGACGAGGGTCTGGCCGAGGTCGACGCGGCGATCCGTTACGCGGAACGGTCGGAGTCGCTGTGGTGCCTGCCCGAACTCATGCGGATCAAAGGGGAGTTGCTGACCAGATCCCCCGGCGCCGCGCATCTCGCCGAGGGCTGGTTCTTGCGGTCGCTCGAGTTGGCCCGGAAGCAGCAGGCGCTGGCTTGGGAACTGCGCGCGGCCTTGAGTATGGCGCGCCTGTGGCTCGATGGCGGCCGCGCCGAGGACGCGAACAGCCTGCTGCACGACACCTATCGCCGCTTCACGGAGGGTTTCGACTGCGCCGACTTGCGGGAGGCCCGGACTCTGATGAAGCAGTCGACATAAGCAGATGTTCTGTTCAGGCGTGTAAAAATGGCTTCATGGCGTAAAGGCATAAAATGCTGATGCGAGCATGTGGGTAAACCGCCTCAGGATCGTTTCTCACCTTTAGCGATATCTGACCGAACTTTACCCACATTTTGGGCTAGATGCTTGATTTCATGGAGGGTTTCCCCGCCACTACTGGCAACACCACCACTGAGGCCCTACAGCGCTGCCAAGCTCAACTGGTGCGACTCTCCTACAAGTGTCAGTACGCGCTCAGGTAGTGGGTACGGCACCATTCGAGTCGCCCTGCAACTCGTTGTCAAGGCATTTCGGAGCCAGTGACTGGCTACGAAATCTGCAAGTATCGAGTCGTTTCAATGGCTTGGGCGAAAAAGCGGTAAGAGGGGCAATTTTCCGGGCGGGGTCGATTTTTTTCTTGCCCCGACGCGGGGCGGTTCGATCCAAGCTCACCATGGTCGCCCCGCCCGACATCGACGGTCTGCCGCCGGACGAGCTGAAGCAGTTGGTGGTGAGGCTACAAGAGGCGCCATCTGCCGTTGCGGCGGCGCGGGCTTGACGGGTCGGCGGCCTTCCCGCAAGCACTTCGCGCGAGACCATGAGCAACGCCAGCAAATACGACACCGACTTCTACGCCTGGGCAAACGAGCAGGCGGCACTGCTGCGTGCCGGACGTCTCTCCGAAGCGGATGTCGAGCATATCGCCGAGAAGATCGAAAGTATGGGGCGCGGCGAGAAGCGCGAGCTGGTGAGCCGGCTCGCCGCGCTGCTGCTGCATCTGTTGAAATGGGTCCACCAGCCGGAGCGGCGTGGCAAGAGCCGGCGGCTGACGATCGAAGAGCAACGCCGGCGGCTCGCCCGCCACATGCGCGACAATCCCAGCCTGGCCGGCAGTCTCGACGAGGCAATGCGCGACGCCTATGGCCACGCCGTCCTGCGTGCCGAGCGCGAGACCGACCTGCCGCGCGACATGTTTCCCTGGGCGTGCCCCTGGTCGTTTGGGCAGGCGATCGACGAGGCGTTCTGGCCCGACTGAACGCCGCAGCTCAGAGATCGCCGTGCCGACGCAGAACCAGTCCAGCGAACGCGCCGAGTCCCGTATTGATTGCGATCCCGGCGATCGCCAGCAGCACCAGGGCGGCGAACATGCGCGGAATCTCCAGTCTGTAGCCGGCCTCCAGGATCCGGTACGCCAGCCCCGAAGCAAACCCGCCCGATCCCGCCACGAATTCCGCCACCACGGCACCCACCAGCGCGAGCCCGCCGGAGATGCGCAGTCCGGCCAGGAAATAAGGCAGGGCCGAAGGCACGCGCAGCAGCCCTAGCGTCCGCCACCGCCCGGCGCCGTAGAGCCGGAACAGGTCGGCAAGCTCGGGCGAGGGCGAGGCGAGCCCCGCCACCGTGTTGGCGAAGACCGGAAAGAACGCGACGATCGTGGCACACGCAACCAACGACGGGAACGGCTCGCCCACCAGCACGATGATCAGCGGTGCGATCGCCACGATCGGCGTGACTTGCAGCACCACAGCCCAGGGCTGGATCGCGGCGCGGGCGAGCGGGCTTAACTCCATCGCCAGCGCCATCAGCGCGCCGATTGCCGCAGCGACGAGCAGCGCGGCGAAGGTCACCGCCAATGTTGAGAACAACGCGAGCACCAGCCCTAGCGGATCGGCTGCGAAGGCCTGGAAGATCGCCACCGGGCCGGGCAGCAGGTAGGGCGGAACCCCGAAACCCCGCACCGCCGCCTCCCACGCGCCAAGCACCAGCACGTCGAGCACCGCAGGGGCGGCCTGTTGCTGCACAGGGGTCACTGCGGCGCCTCGACCGGTTGGAGGGCACGCGACACCTGCGCCACCAACATCGCATAAGCGGGGTCGAGCCGCGTCGCCGGACCCGGTTGCAGGCGCGAGGCGATCTGTTGCGCGATTCGCCCTGGCCTCGGCGTCATCAGTTCGATTCGGCGGGCCAGGAACGCCGCCTCGTAGATCGAGTGCGTGACGAACACCACCGTGCAGCCGAGCGATTGCCACAGCGCCAGCAGGTCCGCCTGCAGCCGGTGGCGGGTGAATTCGTCGAGCGCGGCAAAGGGCTCGTCCATCAGCAGCAAAGCGGGGCGGGTGACCAGCGCGCGGGCGATCGAGACACGCATGCGCATGCCGCCCGAGAGCTGGCGCGGCCGCGCCCGTTCGAATCCCGACAGCCCGACCCGGGCCAGCGCGGCGCGCACCTCCGGCATGGCACGGGCTCGGGCGAAGCCACGCAGGCGCAGCGGGAGAAACACGTTGTCTTCGGCACTCGCCCAGGGCAGCAGGGTGGGATCCTGGAATACGAAGCCGATCTCCCCCGGTCCCGGCGGGCGGGCTGACTCCCATTCAAGTTTCCCGACATCCGGCTGGTCGAGCCCGGCGATCAGCCGCAGCAGCGTCGATTTGCCGCAGCCGGAAGGACCCAGCAACGCGACAAAATCGCCGCGACCGATGTCCAGCGACACGTCGCGCAGCGCCTCCAGCCCGCCGGCAAAGCGTCGGCCGATCGAAACCAGGCGGAGCACGTGGGCGACGGTCCTTGGGTTGGCAGGCCGGGCGGGCGCCCTATCCTGCGGGGGGCGCGGAGTGGCGGGAATAGCGGCGATGGCGGGGCACGGCAATCAAGCAGCGGCGATCGATGAATGAGGTGAGCTATGGCCTGGCGGGAAAGCGGGCGGTCGTGACCGGTCACCGGCAGGGGATCGGCGCCGCCATCGCGGCCACCCTGGCCGCCGATGGGGTGGAGGTGATCGGGCTCGATCTGCCGGATTTCGACCTGGCAGAGACGGGAAATCTGGAACAACGGGCGACAGCGCTGGTCGAACGCCACGGACCGATCGACATTCTGGTGAACAATGCCGGTGTGACGGTGCTAGGCAGCGTGCTGGAGACGCCGCTCGGTCAGGTGGAGATGGTGTTCCGCGTCAATTTCCTCGCCCCTTATGCCCTGATGCGCGCCGTCTTGCCGGGCATGATCGCTCGCGGCAGGGGTTCGATCGTCAATGTTGCCTCCGATCAGGCACTGATCGGCAAACCGGTCAGCGCCGCCTATGGTGCGAGCAAGGCGGCACTCGCGCAGCTTTCGCGAAGCGCCGCGCTGGATTGGGCGCGCCACGGCATCCGGGTCAACTGTATCGCGCCGGGGAGCACGGACACTCCCATGCTTGCGCGCGTCATCGATGAGCTGGCGACGCGGTATCCGGACCGGTTTCTTGCGTCCGCGGCTGACGCCTATCGTGAGGGCGTGCCGCTCGGGCGGTTCGCGCGGCCGGCGGAGATTGCCGCGGTGGTGGCGTTTCTGGCCTCCGACGCCGCCTCGTTCATCACCGGCGTCGTGCTGCCGGTCGATGGCGGAACGACCGCGCAATGACCGGGAGGACGGCGGTGGTGACGGGGGGCACGCGAGGCATTGGGGCTGCGGTGGCGGCACGGCTGGCGACCGACGGGTTCGAGGTGATAGCGGCGGCACGGCAGCCCCCGCCAGAGCCGCTGTTTGGGATCCTCTACAGAAGTTGCGACGTGGCCGATCCCGCATCCGTGCAGGCATTGTTCGCGCCGCTAGAGCGGGTCGATGCGCTGGTCTGCTGCGCCGGCACGGCGGGGGCGAACCGGCTGGACACCGAGGATGATTTGGTCTGGCACGAGATTGTCGCGACGAACCTCCACGGCGCTTATTACTGCTGCAAGACAGCGCTGCCGTTGCTGCCCGACGGCGGCGGACGGATCGTTGTCGTTGCCTCGGTGCTGGGCCTGCGCGGGGCAGCGGACCAGACCGCGTATTGCGCAGCCAAGCACGGCGTGATTGGTCTGGTGCGCGCGCTGGCGCTCGCGGTCGCGCCGCGAGGGATCACGGTGAACGCGGTCTGTCCGGGCTGGGTCGATACCGTGATGGCGGCTCGCCGCTTCGTTGAATTGGGCATCACACGCGAGCAGGCTGCGGCCACACTGCCCACTGGCCGTATCGTTTCGCCTCAGGAAGTCGCGGCGGCCGTCGCGTTCGTGCTGAGCGCGGAAGCCGCGAGCATCACCGGCCACGCGCTGCCGGTGGACGGCGGCGGGCTGGCGGCGCCATGAGCGCCCCACGCGTCAAGGCCGGAATTTGGGTGCAGATGGCGTTGCGCATGGGCGATGCGGACGGGCGGCCGGGCACGGTGGTGCGCAAGGGCGACCCGGATGCCGGCGGCGTGCTGGTGGTGCTGCATGCCGGGCACGGGATGGCGGTGCTCTCGCAAGTGCGCGCCGCCGACGGCGAGGCGGCGTGGATGCTTGCGACCGGGGCGGAACCGGTCGATCAGGCGGCGGTTGATGCGTATGTCGCGCGGCAGGTTCGCTATGATCCGGACATCTGGGTCGTGGAATTCGAAGCGCCCGACCTGCTTCCGCCGTTTGAAGCGAAGATCGTATAGAATGATAGGAAATGCTGCGTGGGCAGCCGATGCGCCGATGGATCTTCGAGCTTCGCGGCCCCCTCCCGCAAGGGGAGGGCGATCGCGGCGCCGCCGGTCACGGCGGAGACCAGGCCGACCAGGGCAGTAAGGCGCCAGGCGCGGACCATTTCGTTGGTAGGATACCGGGGCCCGTGCAAGGTGAAACCGGGTGCTTCGGGCCGGAATTCACGCTAGCATCACATGCGGATGACGGACGGGCGCGATGGTGGCATTGTGATTACCGCACGCAACGGATATGTGCCGAACCCACCTTCACGATCGGGGACATCGACCCGAATGCGAGTTGCCGCCTTGCTGCAGCGCCTGACCCCGAGCGGGCTTGGCCGCCAATTGCAGGTCGTCGCGATAATCGCGGTGCTCGGCATCCTGACGCTTGCGGCATTGCAGATGGTGCGCATGCGCTCGGTGGTGCTGGCGCAGAGCGAGCAGCAGATGGCGCGGCTGGACATGGTGTTCGCCGAGCAGACAGGGCGGGCGCTGGAAACGGTCGATCTGATCCTGCAAAGCGTCGCGGATGACTTCCGGCGCGGCGAGTTGCTGGGGCACACGGCAACGCCGGGGGCGGGCGCGCCCGTACCGGTTAACGACGCCTTCAATGCGATCATGGCGCGTCGCATCTCGTCTGTGCGGCAGAGCTCCGGAATCGCCATTGCGGATCGCAGCGGACGGCTGGTCTTTGCTTCCGATCCGGCGTTGTTACGCATTGTGCTGCCGCTCGAGGCACAGGCGACAATCATCCGGGCGATCGATGATCCAACACCGATGCCTTATATCAGCGGCCCGTTCCGCCGGCCGGATGGAAGCTGGACGGCGCTGATGGTCCGTCCAGTACCGGACGCGGGCGCAAAGGATCATTTCGCTGCTGTCGCTTTTCTGAACCTGAGCTATTTCGAGGATTTCTACCGCGCGGTCGAGCTGAGCGAGAACGGCGCCATACTTCTGCATCGGCGCGACGGGCTGATTCTCGCCCGGTTCCCGCATAACGAGGGTGCAATCGGACAGAGCTATGCCGACCTCCCACCGTTCAAGGAGGTGCTCGCGCACGGCATGGCCGGCACGTTGCTGATGGATAGTCCGCTCGACGGCAACCGCCGGGTGTTGGCGATCCGCGCGCTGAAGATGTTCCCGGTCGCAGTGAATGTCTCGGTGGGCGAAAATCAGGTACTTGCGCTTTGGCGGCGGCAGGCCATGGTGTTCGGTGTGATTGCCGCGGTCGTCGCGGCGGTAACGGTGGGGCTGCTGCTGACGCTGTCGAGACGCTCACGCGAGAAGGAACGTCTGATGCAGCGGCTGCGCCACGCGAAAGAGGCCGCGGAAGCCGCTACGGCTCGAATGGCGGCAGAAGCAGAAGAGCGGGAGCGGATGGAGGGCGCATTGCGCCAGGCGCAGCGCTCCGAAGCGGTCGGCCAACTTACGCGCGGCGTGGCGCATGATTTCAACAACCTGCTGTCGATCGTGATGGGCAATGTCGATCTGCTGGAGCGGTCGCTGCCATCCGACGAGAAGACGCTGGGCCGACTTGCCACGATGCGTGCCGCGGCCGAGCGCGGCGCCACGCTAACCGGGCAGCTTCTTGCCTTCTCCCGCCGTCAGCCGCTGCTGCCGCGTGCGGCCGATCTCAATGCGCTGGTCACCGGTTTGCGCGATCTGGTCCAGAGCGCGGTCGGCAGCCGCGTCAGGCTGCAGCTTCGCTTGCAGCCTGATCTCAGTGCGGTGCTGATCGATCCGGCACAGATCGAGCTGGTGATACTGAACCTGGTCATCAACGCGCGCGATGCCATGCCACAGGGTGGCGTGCTGTCGATCGAAACTAGCCTGGTCGAGCTGCCGGGCACGGCCACCAGGGATGGGCTGACACCGGGACCATGGGTCGCGCTGACGGTGCGCGATACCGGGACCGGGATGGCGCCGGAGATCGCGGGGAAGGCGTTCGAGCCGTTCTTCACCACCAAGGAGATCGGACGTGGCTCGGGTCTTGGACTGAGCCAGGTGCACGGGGTGGCCAACCAGCTTGGCGGCGGCGCTCGGATCGATAGCGTGCCCGGCCAGGGCACTGCCCTCCATGTCTATCTGCCGCGTGCGACGACCGATGCGGTCCGCTTGCCGGAGCTTCCGGCACGGACACCGGGCGATGCGGTCACCGCCGCCTGCGTGCTGGTCGTCGATGATGATCATGCGGTGCGGGCGACCACGGCGGCCCTGCTCGCCGAGATCGGCTATCACGTGCTGGAGGCCGGCGATGGCGGCGAGGCCATGGAGGTGCTGGAGGAAGAACAGCCGATCCACTTGCTGCTGACCGACGTGGTGATGCCGGGCATGACCGGGCCGGAGCTGGCGCGCCGGGCCCGCCAGAAGTTTCCGCACCTGGCGGTGGTGTTCATCTCCGGCTATTCGGATCCGGACGCGCTATCGGGCAGCGGCGGGCTGGTTTATCTGGTGCGCAAGCCGGCTCGACCGCAGGATCTGGTCGAGAAGATCGAGACGGCGCTGCATAGCCAATCGGCCGAAGTAGGATGAATGGGGTCGGCAACCGACAGCGCTGAGCAAGCGCACAAATATTCGTTTTAGCAAAGATGATATTAAGCAGATTCCAGCGTATGCATGCGCTTTAGGTGCGGCGCTGCTTTATTCCAGGCCAGGCGATGTAATGCCAAGGTGGACTGCCTACGTTATGCCACAGGTCTGCGCAGCGCGGACTCTGTTCAGGAGAATGCGATGGGCAGGCCAGAACTCGGCAACAAGCTCGTGTGCGCGAGCTGTGCTGAGCGCTTCTACGACTTGAACCGGGTACCCGCGATATGCCCGAAATGCGGCGGTCAACAGCCAGTGCGGCCGCCGGTTGCGCTCAGGTCGGCGGCGTATGGCAGCGCGCCGCGGAGGTTCAGTCCGCGACCAGCGCTCGCTGTCGTGGAGCCGGTCGCCCCCGATGAGGAGCTGGAGCCGGCGGAGACCGCCGAGGTCGAAGACGCCGAAGACGCCGACGACGATACTGACGCGGATATCGAGCCTGACGAGGAGCGGAGCGACGAGGGTGCTTAGTTCGCCGGAGCGGCAGGCGAATACGCCGCGGCCGGCGCACCTGGGGTTGGATATTTGCGGCTAGGCGTGGCGCAGCGGTGATCCTGACGCGCAATTCGGTGGCGGAGCACCATATTGAGCGCATGACAGAGACAACCTATCGGATCATTCGGCAGGCGAACGACAGCTTCGGCGTCGAGGTGAGCAGGCCGGGCGTTCTTCCGCAGACGGCCGCCGGCTTCGGCAGCGAACAAGAGGCGACTGCCTGGATCATTCAGGACAAGCGGCTGCGGGATGCGGCCGACCCTTGGAGGCCGCATCCCGGGCGGAAGTGGCGCGGGTACTGATGGGAACCCACACCGTGGTCCCCCGGGCGGACGGCGGCGGGTACGATATCGTGGTCGTGGCAGAAAATGGCAGCCGCCACAGGATGTTGGGCTTTCCGACGTTGGCCGAGGCCGAGGCGTGGATCGCCGCAGACATGGCAGCCGACCGAACCGCCGACGAAACTTCAACAGTGCCACGGGTGGATGACTGAGCGTAGCCGGGGACCGAAGAGCGGAACCTGAAGCCGGTTCAGCCAGACCGGACATGGCCGCGGCTCCTGGCCCGAACATCGAACGGGGTAGGGCGTCAGTGTGGCAGAAGCCAGACCCGCCGCACTCGCGCGAGGCGGCTCCGTTCAAGTAATCTCCCTCGATGTCCGGCATCCCCCCGCTCCGATCGATCGCTGCCACGCAAGAGCGCGAACTGCTTGCGCGGTCACTGGAAATGTACGGCAATGCGGTGGTGACCCAAATGCTTCCAGCGCTGCGACTCGGCAGCGATCAACTATCGGATATGGCGAACCAGGAGGGGTCCTCGCCTGACGTTGATATCTCTTCCGCGTTCTACATGGACACCCCTTGCGACCCTGAGTTTGACACGGACGCCCCTTTCGGATCTGAGTTTGATTGCACTCTACTTGATGTTGGCTGGTATGCTCGGATGGAGTTGGCGCTTGTTCGGTATCACGCGCTAGGGTTTGTGTTTGTCGCGATATACCACCTGTTTGAGCGCCAACTGGCGACCGTGCTTTTTGGCGGGATCATCGGCATAGGGGAGCCGTTTTCGGAAATCGGTTCAAATCGAAACAGGCGCATTTTGAGGACTTGAAAGATATTCTGCGTCAGGGCGAGGTTCCTTGGCACCCTCGATTTGAGCGGGAGCTTGATCGACTCAGGCTGATCGCGAACGTGATGAAGCACCCCAGCCGCCACCTTGAGACCATCGCACGTGACCACCGCGACCTGTTGTGGGGATGGCAGCCCGGAATGCAACTTACCCCTGATCTGATATGCTGCGCTCACGCCGGACCTGTTTCAGAGCTTCGTTACAATGTTGGTTGGGTTCTGGCGAAAGTTTCACCAAGAATGAGGACAGCGGCTCGCGAGCAAAGTGCGGTCCGGGGGAGTAGGCAGGGTCGGTAGGTCGGGGATGACGGCGAAGCCGGCAGCTTCTGGGCTTGCAGACGTGCCAGGGGAAGACGGTCTAGCACGACGAGGTTGGTCCTCTCCCCAGCCTGGGGACGGGCAACGCGCCGAGCGCCGGGTCCTTGCGATGAGGATCAGTGCAGAGCCGCTGAGGAGGCGCCAGCCCGGCCACCCGCCGACCAATGACAGAACGTGAACGCAACATTCCTCTGCGCCAAACCGCCAGTAGGGACCACTCCCTGGCGCTCCCGCGATCACCCTCTATGTGTGAAGCCCAACTACCCAGGCGGCCATGCGGTCGAGAAGACTCGAACTTCCACGGGGTTTCCCCCACAAGCACCTCAAGCTTGCGCGTCTACCATTCCGCCACGACCGCATCGTGGGGCGCGGGCGCGCGGTATAGCGGATGAACCACGCCCCTTCAATCAGTCCGGATTGGCGCACGACCGACGGCCTCACCCCCTACCCCGACGCGCTCGCCGCGATGCGCGAGCGGGCGGCGGCGATCCGCGCCGGCACCGCCCCCGAGCTGATCTGGCTGCTACAACACCCCCCGCTCTACACCGCCGGCACCTCCGCGAGGCCCGCCGATCTCAACGACCCCGACCGCTTCCCCGTCTATCAGGCCGAGCGAGGCGGCCAATGGACCTACCACGGCCCTGGCCAGCGCATCGCCTATGTGATGCTGGACCTCACCCGCCCGCACGGCTCAGTCCCCGCCCGCGACGTGCGCTGCTTCGTGCACGGGCTGGAGGAATGGCTGATCCGCGCCCTCGCCCGCCTCGGCGTCCCCGGCGAGCGCCGCGACAACCGCATCGGCATCTGGGTCGCCGACCGTGCCGCGGGAACCGAGGCCAAGATCGCCGCCATCGGCATGCGCATCACCCGTTGGGTAAGCTGGCACGGCGTGGCGCTGAACGTCGCCCCGGACCTTGGGCATTTTGCCGGGATCGTGCCCTGCGGGGTCACTCAGCATGGCGTGACCAGCCTTGCCGCTCTCGGGGTCCAGGTCACGTTGGCGCAAGCCGATGCGGCGCTCCGGGCGGCTTGGGACGAGGTGTTCGGCCCCGGTGGGGCAGCCGTGTCTTCCTGCTAGAGCACATCTCGTAGGGCGACTGGTTTCGGCAGGGATCACGGCCCCGGCCCGGCACCCTCACCCGCCGCGCTGTCGCGCGGCGACCTCTCCCGCAGCGCGGGAGAGGTGTTGGGAATTCGTCTAGCCTCGCACCTGCGCTGTTTTCGCACAGATGCTGTGCCCGTGCGTGCGATTGTCGCTGAAAACTCAGGGTTTATCTTGAAGCCCAGAACGCGACCGGCCGGCCGCGCTAACGACGGAACACGCGCATGGACGGATCGCAGGTTGCCGGCTTTGTCGAGCCGGGCATCAAGGTTTCCGGGGCACTCCGCCGGCGCCGGCACTGGCTGCGGCACCTCCTGATCGGTGCCGCCGGCGCACTGGCCTTGGCTGGCATCGCTCTTTACGGCCAGTACCTACTGGACCGTGGGGCGGTTCCTGGTCAGCACGGACGACGCGTACGTGCAGGCCCACTCCGTCATCATCAGCCCGCAAGTGTCTGGCTACATCGTCGCCGTCCCGGTGGACGACAACGCACACGTGCATGCTGGGGAGGTGCTGGCGCGTGTCGACCCACGCGACTATCAGACGGCGCTTGAGGCTGCCCGCGCCAACGTCGCCGCCGCCCAGGCAAGCATCGACAACCTGCAGCAGCAGATCGCCGAGCAAGGGCTTGCGGTGCAGGAGGCGCACGCCGCCGTCGCTGCCGACCAGGCAGCGCTGACCTTCGCCGGGCAGCAGAACAGCCGCTACGCGAGCCTGGCGCGCATAGGCGCCGGTGCCATGCAGGATTCGCAGCAATGGCAGTCGGCCATCCTGCAGCGACGGGCCGACGTCGTGCGCGACACCGCAGCCGTCGGTGTGGCGGAGAAGCAGATCGACGTGCTCGACACCGCGCTCGCCAAGGCAAAGGCGACACTTCAAGAGCAGCAGGCGGCGCTGCATCAGGCCGAGCTCAATATGGGCTACACCACGATCACGGCGCCCGTCGATGGCACCATTGCCGACCGCACCGTGCGGGTCGGGCAATACGTCCAGGCCGGCACCCAGCTCATGGCGGTTGTGCCGCTCCAGGCAGTGTATGTCACCGCCAATTACGAGGAGACCCAACTGACCGATGTGCACCCCGGTCAGCCGGTCAGCATCGATGTCGATACGTTTCCCGGTGAGACGGTGCACGGTGTGGTGAACAGCCTGGCACCGGCAAGCGGCGAGGAATTCGCCCTGCTGCCGCCGGACAACGCCACCGGCAACTTCGTAAAGATCGTCCAGCGCATCCCGGTGAAGATCGCCATCGACCCGCATGATCCTCTGCTTGGGCGCCTGCGTCCCGGCATGTCGGTCGAGCCGACCATCAACACCAAGCCGGGCGGGTGATGCGTCATGGCTGCGAACGAAGAGCAGACTGTTTCGTTGAAGACCTGGATCGCCGTCATCGGCTCCATGCTCGGCGCCTTTATGGCCGTGCTAAACATCCAGATCACCAACGCCTCGTTGCCTTATGTCGAGGGCGGCATCGGCACGGGCGGCGTCAACGGCGATTGGGTGATCACCGCCTATCTGATCGGCGAGATCATCGTCATCCCGATGACCGACTTCATGAGCCGGGTGTTTTCGCTGCGCCGCTACCTGATCACCAACACGGCTCTGTTCCTGCTGTTTTCCGCCGCCTGCGGCCAGGCGCACACCCTGCCCGAGATGATTGTGTTGCGCGGCCTGCAAGGCTTTTCCGGCGGGGTGCTGATCCCGCTCTCTTTCACCATCATCGTTGCCATGCTGCCGCCGTCGAAGCGACCGCTGGGGCTTGCCGGCTTCGCAATCACCGCAACTTTCGCCCCGGCCATCGGACCCACGATCGGCGGCTGGCTCACCGACAATTACGGCTGGCCGACGATTTTCTATGTCAACCTGGCTCCCGGTGTGCTGATGCTGGCCGCGCTGATTTACGCGCTGCCGCGTTCTTCCATGCAGCTTGGCCTGCTCCGTCGGGGAGACTGGCTCGGCATTTCGCTGATGGCGGTTGGACTCGCGGCGTTTCAGACGGTGTTGGACGACGGCAACGTGTACAACTGGTTCGATTCACCCTTTATCGTGAAACTGAGCCTGATCTCCGCGGTGATGCTGACGGCCTTCGTGGTCGTCGAGCTGGTCCGCAAGGAACCCCTGATCCAGCTTCGACTCCTCACGCGCCGCAATTTCGGTTTCGGTACGCTCGGCAACTTTCTGCTCGGTTTTGCCCTTTACGGCTCGGCTTACCTGCTGCCGCAATACCTCGCCGTCGCGCAGGGTTTTGACTCGCAGCAGAGTGGTGAAGTCATGGCCTGGACCGGCCTGCCGCAGCTCGTCATCATTCCCTTTGTGCCGTTGATGATGAAGTGGATCGACTCGCGGCTGCTGGTCGGGGTCGGCCTGTGCGTGTTCGCCGCGAGCTGTTTCATGAACCTACGCCTCAGCGCCGACTACGCGGCACCGCAACTCTTCATCCCCGATGTAACCCGTGCCTTCGGCCAGGCGCTGGTGATGACACCACTGTCTGCCATCGCCATGGTCGGCATCACGCGGGCCGAGGCAGGCAGCGCCTCGGGCCTGTTCAACATGCTGCGCAATCTCGGCGGCGCCATCGGCACCGCGGCGGTGGAAACCTTCTTCACCCATCGAGAGCAGTACCACTCATTCATCATCAACGCGCATGTGTCCTTGCTGCAGCCCGCAACCCGGGCACGGCTCGCCTCGCTGCAGGACTATTTCATGGCGCACGGCACCCCTAATGCGGCTGGCGCCATGCATCGGGCCATGATTGCGGTCGGCAGCATTATCCGCGCCCAGGCCACATACATGGGCTACGCCGACTGCTTCGGTCTGCTCGGTGCTGTACTGCTTTGCGCGCTGCTCACGGTCGTCATGTTGAAGAAGGGCGCGGCGAGCGGGGCGGGCGCGCACTGACGCGAAGGTCAAGGCCTGTTAACACGGCGATCGCGCGCGTGCCTTGAGAAGGCACGACTATGGCGACATATGCCAACAGGGCACATGCCTTCTCGCGCAGGCAACCTATATAGGCTCTGTGGACTGCTTCTCTCTGCTCGGCACAGTGCTGCTCACCGCGGCGCTGGCAGTCGCGCTGCTGAGGAAGCGCGTGGCGAGCGGGGCGGGCACGCACTGACGGGAAGATCAAGGCCTGTTTACACCTCGATCGCGCGCGAACATTGAGAAGGCACGACCATGTCGACATATGCCAACAGGCCACATGCTGCGTTAGGGAAGACGCATCGGCTTCAGGATCGCCCTCGCTTCGAATGTATTGCGCTGCTGCTGCAAGGCGGAGGCGCCCTCGGCGCCTACCAGGCGGGCGTCTACCAAGCGCTGTCCGAGGCCGGCCTCCACCCCGATTGGGTCGCGGGCATCTCGATCGGAGCCATCAATTCGGCCCTTATCGCTGGCAACCCGCCGGAGGTGCGCGTCGAGAAACTCCGCGAGTTCTGGGAGCTCGTCACCACGACCCCGCTCTGGGGTGGCGCATGGCCGATGGGCGAACTCATGGACCAAGCGACCGCGGCGGGCAACGTCGCGACGAATGGTCTTTCGCTCTGGCCGGCTGAGCTTGCCTTCCTCACAGCGCGCGGCGACCTCGCGCGTGGGCTGGCGAACCAGGTAAGCGCCGCTGTCGCCCTGGCGCGCGGCGTACCGGGCCTTTTCGCGCCGCGCCTGCCCATGCCATGGCTGCAGCCGACCGGCTCCTGCGAAGCGACCAGCTACTACGACAGCGGTCGGCTCAAGACGACGCTCGAGCACCTTGTCGACTTCGACCGTATCAACGCCGGCGAAACACGCTTCAGCGTCGGCACCGTCAACGTAGACACCGGCAATTTCGTCTATTTCGACAACACGACGCACACCATCGGACCCGAACACGTCATGGCCAGCGGCGCGTTGCCCCCCGGCCTCCCTGCGATCGAGATCGAGGGCGAGTATTACTGGGATGGCGGACTGGTGTCGAACACGCCCATGCAATGGGTGCTCGAGAACGAGCCGCGCCATGACACGCTGGCCTTCCAGGTAGATCTTTGGAGCGCGCGTGGCGCGTTCCCGCGCAACATGGCCGAGGTGATGACCCGTCAGAAGGAGATTCAGTTTTCGAGCCGCACCCGCGCCAGCTCCGACCACTTCAAGTATATGCAGAGGATACGCAACGCCTTGTCGGACCTTCTCGAGAAGCTGCCCGAGGAGCTGAAGCACAGTCCGGAATTCGGCATGCTGAGCCCGATTGCCGATCATAAGGTCTATAACCTTGTGCAGTTGATATATCGGTCCCAGCGATACGAGGGCGATTCGAAGGACTACGACTTCTCGCGGCCAAGCATGGAGGACCACTGGCGCTCCGGCTACCACGACACGGTTCGCACACTGCGCCATCCGGAGGTGCTCACGCGTCCCCGGAACCATGAGGGCGTCTTCACCTTCGACCTCGCCCAGGACGGCCGCGAATGATGGGGCGCTTCCGATTCAGCCATGGAGAGAGATGATGAGAGAGCATGAGGTGCGCGAACGGGCCTTTGCGATGCCGTTGACGAGCCCGGCCTATCCGCCGGGCCCCTATCGCTTCGTCAACCGCGAGTATCTCATCATCACCTACCGCACCGACCCGGAGAAGTTGCGCGAGGTCGTGCCGGAGCCGCTCGTGCCGGACGGTGACACCGTCAAATACGAGTTCATTCGCATGCCCGATTCGACCGGCTTCGGCGATTACACCGAGACCGGCCAGGTCATCCCGGTGTCGTTCCGCGGACGCCATGGCGGCTATTCGCACTGCATGTTCCTCAACGACGATCCGCCAATCGCCGGCGGTCGCGAGCTCTGGGGCTTCCCGAAGAAACTCGCCAATCCCTCGCTTCGCGTCGAAATCGACACGCTCGTCGGCGTGCTCGACTACGGCCCTGTGCGGGTGGCAACCGGGTCGATGGGCTACAAGCACAAGCAGGCGGATGTGACGGCGGTAAAGACAGCGCTCGCCGCGCCGAACTTCCTGCTGAAAATCATACCGCATGTGGACGGTACGCCGCGAATCTGCGAGCTCGTCGAGTATTATCTCGAGGACATCACGGTTAAGGGCGCTTGGAGCGGGCCGGCCGCGCTAGACCTCCACGCGCACGCGCTGGCGCCCGTGGCGGAGCTTCCGGTCCTTGAGGTCCTATCCGGCGTCCACATTCTCGCCGATTTGACCCTCGGTCTGGGCAAAGTCGTGCACGATTACCTACGCTGAAAAGGAGCAACACCCATGCGTCTCAAGAACCGCGTCGCCGTCGTCACCGGGGCCGCGAGCGGCATCGGCAAGGAGATCGCCCGCAGCTTCGTGCGCGAAGGCGCGAAGGTCGCGATTGCTGATCTGAACCAGGCCGGCGCCGATGCCGCAGCGGCGGCGCTCGGTGGGCCAGAGCGGCGCGCCATCGGCATCGCCATGGACGTCACCAGCGAGGAGCAGGTCGAAGCCGGTATGGCGAAGGCGATCAAGACCTTCGGCCGCCTCGATGTGCTCGTGAGCAACGCCGGCATCCAGATCGTCGCACCGCTCGATCAGTTCGACTTCGCGAAGTGGAAGCAGATGCTGGCCATTCATCTCGACGGTGCGTTCCTGACCACGCGCGCGGCGCTGCGCCAGATGTATCAGCAGGGCAGCGGCGGCAGCATCATCTACATGGGCTCGGTCCATTCCAAGGAAGCCTCGCTACTCAAAGGCCCGTACGTCACGGCGAAGCACGGCCTCATTGGCCTGGCGAAAGTCGTCGCCAAGGAGGGCGCCGAACACGGCGTGCGGGCCAATGTGATCTGCCCGGGTTTCGTGCGTACGCCGCTCGTCGACAAGCAGATCCCCGAGCAGGCGCGAACGCTCGGCATTTCCGAAGAAGACGTGGTCAAGAACGTCATGCTCAAGGAGACTGTCGATGGCGAGTTTACCACGGTTCAGGATGTCGCCGAAGCGGCGCTGTTCTTCGCCGCGTTCGAATCGAACGCGCTGACTGGACAGTCGCTCGTGGTGAGCCACGGCTGGTTCATGCAGTGACATGCATCTCAGGAAATACCCAGCAAGAGCCCACTCGCTTTGACCCGCGTGCCGGTGGATGTGCGTCGTCCGGTCTGACCACTGCTCGCACATCGGGGTGTGCTCTCCCGCGACAGGTGACTGGCTTCCGTCGTTACGCCGTAACCAGATGATTACTATTGCATGCTATACAAACTCTGCTCGACACGGTGGGCGCTGGCCAGACATAGTTGCCAAAACATCGCTGGCGGGCCGGGCATCGAACAGCCATGATCCCGAAATTGGAGACTCGGGAATGGCACGCACGGCGCAGAGACAACCTCGACTTGAGATCGCTATCGTCCCCGCCGAGCCGTCGGTATTGGCCCAGCGAGCCGAGAACTTGACCCTCGCCGCGAGCGCTCTCACCGTGGACGCCGCCCGTTCGGTGGCCTACGCGGGGGCGATGGGGTGGTGGGCCGCCAGGGTCCGCGCTGTCGCGGGCGAGCCCAGGCGCATCGCCGCCGCGCCAGTTCCGTGCTCTATGGTTGAGTTACCGTCAGGTCTTTCGGCTGAAGCGGTGGCATTCGGCCGCGACCTGATTGCGCTCCCCGCCGTCGACGCAGTTGCGGAACTGGGCCGCCTCTATACGCATTCGCTCCCGGGCGATCACCGAAGCCGCGACGGTATCTTCTATACGCCGCCTGCCCTCGTTCGGCGGCTTCTCGATAAATCAGAGCGTGCGGGGCACGACTGGCTGACTGGCAGAGCGATCGACCCATCGAGCGGCGGCGGCGCGTTCCTCATTGAAGCGGCCGAACGGATGGTGGCGGCCCTAGGAGATACGAATCCGGCGATCGTCGTCGCCGCGGTCGGCACACGCTTGCTCGGCTGGGATATCGACCCGTTCGCCTGCTGGCCGAGGCGGTGCTCCTAGACAAGGTCATCGGCTCCGGCAGGCGGCTGCCCGTCGTGGTGGAATGCAAGGATAGCCTCAAGGCTTTCGAGAGGGCGAAGGGCAGGTTCGACCTAGTCATGGGCAACCCGGCCTTCGGCAAGGTCAAAAAGACCGCCGAAATGGGGCGCAAGTTCGCGCGCAGCCTCTACGGACACCCCAACCTGTATAGAATGTTGACGGACGTAGCGATTCATCTGGCAAAGCCCCAGGGCGGCGTGATCGCGAACAGCGGCGGTCTGGTGACGCTTGACATCGTGCAGGTCGTAAGTAACGTCGACACCTCAATCACCACCCAGGTTAACTCCCCGGCCTTCCTCGAGCGCACCGTGCAGTCGCGCGTCGTTGTGCAGGACGAGCAGACAGTCGGGCTGGCAGGCCTCATTCAGGACAGCGCGACGCAGACCAACCAGGGGTTCCCTTGGATCAAAGATATTCCGCTGATCGGCACACTGTTCGGGCAGCAGAACAACAACCGCTCCCGAAGCGAGCTGCTGGTACTGATCACGCCACATGTCATCCACGATCAGCGCGACGCGCGGGCGCTGACCGAGGATCTGCGCGACCAGATGCGCAATGCCGCCGTGGTGCCACAGCAGTTGCAGAACCTGAAGGCCGACGGCTCACCGGATCCGAACGAGCAGCTCAGGCGCAGCCTCGGCCTGCATTGACTTGGCTACTCACGGATTGCAGATGAGCGAGTCCTGGCTGGCGGCGGATTGCGCTGATGGACCAGGGGAACAGAGATCGGTACTCGCGGCCTATACGGTTCGAGGGATTGCGGTAGAGGTAGGAGTGGCTCCAGGGATCGAGCGGAATTTGGTCCCCCTTGAGATAGGGGCCATTCCAGTTTGTCACGTCGGAAGGTTTCACGACCAGCGCCTGCAATCCCTCCTCGGTCGTCGGGTAGCTGCCGACATCGAGCTTGTAGAGGTCGAGTACCGAGCCGAGCCGCTCGATCGACTGGTGCGCGAGCGAGATTCGGGCGCCGCCAAGCTGACGCAAAGCCGCCGGCGCGACCAAGCCTATCAGCAGGCCGAGTATGACAATGACGACCAGGAGCTCGAGCAGGGTGAAACCCGCCCTGTTGTCGTCGTCAGGGCTTTCCGTGATGTAGCTTCGCGGCACGCCGCACCGTTTCCCCTTTGGTCCGAACCGCAGCACTCTAGCCGCAGGGGCGGCGAGGGTGAAGCGGCCAACCACGAGGATACCACTCTGCAATGAAACGGCTTCCGGTATGGCGCGTAGCGTTCCTGACAGGTTTGCTTTCATTGCTGAGGCGCCGTACTATCATGGGGTCGCGCCGGCAGGATCCGCTGATCGCATGAACACGACTCTTCCCGGTGGACGGCGGGGACAGGTGCTCGCGGTTGCCCTGACGGGCTCCGTAGTGGTGGGGTTGTGGTTCGGCGTCGCAAGTCCGCTGATCGGGTGGCATTCGCGTCGCGCCGATCTCATTGCCGAGCGCCATGACTTGGCGCGGCATATGGCCGCGGTGGTCGCAAGCCTCGCCGATCTGCAGCGGGAGGCCGCGGCCACGGCCGAACGTCCACCGGCGCTCGCGCTCCTCGACGGCGCTGCCGATCCAATCGCCGGTGCCACTTTGCAGGGCCTGGTGCAGGACATGGCCGACAAGTCGGGCGTGTCCGTCACCAGTATCGAAATGCTGCCCGCGGGCCAGGTGGGCGCGTACCGTCGTGTCGCCCTGCGGGTTTCGGTTTACGCGCCGCACTGGTCGACTATCGTGCGTCTCCTTCAGTCGATCGATCGGGCGATGCCGCGCATGCTGGTCGATGATCTGCAGATTCATGGCCTGCCGGCGCGGCGCGAGGGAGATGGGCCGCCGGTTGATGCCAGCTTCACGGTGTTCGCCTACCGCGCCGCCACGCCGTCCAGGAACGGCGGATAGGAGCTCATCCCATTTCGGGGGCAAAGCTGGAGGTGGCGAGCGAGGATCCAGGGGGATGATTGATGACGAGCCGGTGCCGGGGTGGTGTCAGGTGTGGACATTCACTACACAAGTGACCAATCGAACGTCTCGTCAACACGAGCACCTGGGATATCTGGCGGTAGTAGCTTTTGATGAACGCCAACTGGTCGGAGTCCGGCTGCGTTCGCCGGCGGGCTGCTGATCCTGGTAGCCGCGCTCCATGCCCTTGGCAGGATTGATCGCTTGGACCGTACGGCACGCGCAGTTCGGGGCTGTAGGGCAGCGCTGCGTCGGGCATGCGATGACGGGGTCCCTGGTGCTGCTGGCGAAGGGCTCCATCTGCAAGTGCCGTCATCGGAAAACGTTCTCTGGTTAGGGTAGCGTCCACGTGGGGATTCGGCCACCATAGAGGACGCGCACTTGGGTTAAATACTGGTCGATCACCGGCGGTGAAAATGCGTTGAACGGATACAGCTCAAGCGGGCCCGCTCGGATTTTGCCATCTTGCGTGACCTTGGCCTCAAGGCTGTCGGGTGGCATGCGAGAACGAAGCACTTGAAGGCATATGTGAAAGGGGGCGTAAAACTCGGCATGTCACCAGTCCGCGGGGAAGCCCACAGGCAAACCTGCGATCCATCGACTGCACGCCAATCGAAGACCGTGGACATGCCACTCGGCTGGGGGGGAAGCCCGGACACTAATTGGCTATCGAGCCAGCCTGTCCCATCCCTTGCCAAGTAGAGCAGCACTCCGTTGGGCGTGTCGGAGGAAAAAGGTACGTAGAGAGTTCGGTCTGTAACCAAGTTGCTTAGCTGCGTAGGAGAGAACAGCTGATCGGGGGCCGGCCGGCTTGCACAAGCAGCTGGCAAAATCAACGCCACAAACGAAGCCACCAATCGCCACAGCTTCATATCAACAGCATAGCGCTTCCGACCATCCCGTGTCATCTTCTTGCTTCCGCGGATTTCCGCCTCGAGCATCTAGCTGAGCTGGATTTCTCTGTGTCGCATTGCCGATTGGATGGGTCTGCTTCAATCTCGGTGCAAGCTGACTTGGCTTGCATTGTGCTTCAATGGGCCGGCATCAAACGCGATGGAAACATTCGCGTCTCGGGCGCCCGCGCCGAATCTGAGCGTCATAGCCGTCAAGCGAGGCGAGTCGGACTGGATCGTCTCGGTCGATAACCGGGAGCACGCCTCCTGTCCTTACCTGCGGTACACAATCGAGCTCCCGTCACAGCTCCTATCTACGTGCGCTTCGGGATCTTTCCGCTCAGGGGACGCCGGTGAACATCCAGGCGCGGCTGACCCGCTGGCGGTGCCGGAACAATCAGTGTGACCGGGGTGTCGTGCTGCCCCTTGGATGGGTCTGCTTCCTCAGCCCTCCCCTCATTTTTCACACGACATAAAGGAATCGGGCAACCACAGGGGCGATTTCGAAAAGAATCGTGGGCCGCTGGAGAGGGTGGATCCTTGCGAAGTCGCGGAAGTGATTCCCCACTCCCTGCAGACCAGCGAGTCTGCCTCCCGATGCCGATTCGGGAGGTACTATGGTCATCAGGGAGCGCTTCTCCTACCAAGGAATTCGCGACGTGCTGGGCGCCTTGCTGGAGGAGGACCTTCACGCGAAACGTATCAGCTCGCTGTGCGATGCCACCCTTGGCGTGTTGCACAGCGGCTCCCTGGCGATCTGTGCCATTGGCCAGGGCCTCGCCGCGGCGCGGAGTTTGGAACCCAAGCACGCGAGGGCGGATATTCAGCCTACAGGCGCCTCTCATATCGGCACGGTTGAATGATGGGATCGTTGGTTGCGGGGCCAGGATTTGAACCTGGGACCTTCAGGTTATGAGCCTGACGTTCCTGGCCAGATCGGCCGCGCATTCCTGACGGCCTGTCGCCGAATTCTCACGGGTTTAGGCTTGCAGGAAGTGTCCTGGGGTATCATAAGGCGTCTGGGCCTTGCAGCCAATCGCGTTACCCCAGTGTTACCCCGGCCACCGGTTTTCATTCGGTTTGCCTCCCAACCGAATGCAAGCTGAACCGCAAAGGATCCCTGCACCATATGCCGACGCTTCGCACGCAACTCTCGGATGCCGCACTGCGCGCGCTGAAGCCGCCCACCAAGGGGCGGATCGAGTTGCAGGACACGCTGGTGCCGCAGCTATGGGCGCGGCTCACCAGCACAGGCGCGCTGACGTTCTCCATCGTCACCCGCACCCGCGACGGCCGGCAGGTGCGGCCGACCCTGGGCCAGTGGCCCACGCTGCCGCTGGCCCAGGCGCGCAAGCAGGCCAGAGACCTGCTGGCGGCGATTCGCACAGGCGCCGATCCGACCGCCGAGAAAGAGGCCGCACGCCAAGCGCACGCGGCGATCGGGGCGCGGCCAACCGTGGCGCAGCGGCTGACCGAATGGCAGGCCGCCAAGGCGGGCGAATGGAAGCCGCGCTATGCCGCCGAGGTGCGGCGCGTGGCAGACAGGATCATCGGGCCTGTGCTGGGTGACCGGGCGCTCGCCGGCGTGCTGCGCGCGGACTGGATGCAGCTGATCGCCGACGTGCGCACCAAGGGCACGCCGCGCAGCAAGCCGGCCGACACCCGCAAGAAAGCACCAAAGCGCAGGCCGGCGCCGGGCACGGCCGCCTGGCTCTACAGCACGGCATCCAGCTTCCTGTCGCACGGCGAAGCCATGGGATGGATCGGGGAGCATCCGCTGCCGCGCAAGGGCCTGGTGACGGTGGCACCTCGCGTCGCGGCCCGCGACCGCGCCCTGAGTGATGCCGAGGTGGCGGCACTCTGGCGTGTTTCTGCCCAGCGCTCGCCGAAGACGCGTTGCTTCATTCGGTTGTTGTTGCTTACCGGCGCCCGCCAGGATGAAGCGGCCAACATCGCCAAGGGCGAGATCGATCGCGCGGCCGGCCGCTGGACGATTCCGCAGGAGCGCACGAAGAACGCGCGGGAAATTACCGTGCCGCTCTCGCCGCTTGCGCTGGCGGAATTTGCGGCGATCTGGCCCGACGATGGCGCCGGCGAGGCTTACCGGCTGTTGGGTGGCATCGATGGCGGCGGCTTTGCCGGCTTCTCCGGGTTGAAGCGGCGCGTCGATCGCGATCTCGCTGCGGCCGGGCATCACCTCGCGCCGTGGCGCTGGCACGATCTCAGGCGCACCGTGCGCACCGGCCTGTCCCGGCTTGGCGTCAACGAAACCGTCGCCGAGCTCGCGGTCAATCACGTCACCGTCCTGTCCGGGCTGCGCGGTGTCTACGATCGGTTCGAGTATTTCGAAGAGATCCTCGCCGCGCTGACCGCGTGGCAGAACCACATCGCCGCACTCTTGGGCGAGAACGTGGTGCCCTTCGCGCGCGTCACCGCCTGATCTAGCCTCTGATGCGACACGGCCGGGCGTTGCATGCCCGGCCGCATCTGAACCGCGCAGCGATGGAGAGCATCGGTGTCGCAATCCGGCGTCGACTTAGCATGGCCGTTTGCCGGGCGCATCGTGCATGCGCTGGGCGATGAGCTGCTGGAGCGGCCGTGGCTCTGCCTGCGCACGCGTTCCGGCCTGGAATTCACCCCCGTCCCTGATCTGGTTCTGCGCGGGCTGACCACCATCGAGCGCTGGCTGACCATGCCGGACGCCGCGCGGGACCTGCTGGAACCTTACCGGGTGGGCGAAGCACAACGGCCGGCGGAGCCGGCTGCACCCCGGCGCCTGCTGGGCGTCGGCACACCACATCGGCTGTCGGCGCGACCGGGCACGCTGCTGAGCGATTTCCTGTTGCTGATGACACCAACCGCGCATGCCCTGCGCGATCAAAACGACAGGCGGACAATCAGGGGCACGCTGGGTGCGGACTGGCTGACCCACCTGTACCGCGTGCTGCATTCACAACTGTATCGCAGTGAAATCACCCTGACCGGTCTACGCTGGCCACTCTCGCCCACGCCGGTTGTGCAGTCGATCACGGCGGAGGAGCTGCCCGGTTGGCTACTCGATCCGGCGACCGACTTTGCCCGGCTGATCGGCACGGAGACCTATCTGTGCGATCTGCGCGTGGTGCCGGCCACCGCCGCGGCGGCGCCGACTGAAACATCCGATCCGCCGGCACCCCCAAACAACCGAATGAAGCAACCTCCCCGCGACACCGTGGCCCGCGTGATCCGGTGATGCGGCGGATCTGGGAGGAAGCCGAGAAGCGCGACACGCGCCCGACGCCCAATCAGATGCTGGACTGGCTGCGCCCGCAACTACACGGCGCACCCGCGCCAAGCCAGGACGCGATCGGCAAGATGCTAACCCGTCACTGGCGCCGCTGAGCGGACACATCGGGCGGACAAAATGTGTCCGGTGTGTCCGTTGTTTTGTCCGATCTGTCCGCTTGATCTGTCCGTTTGCTGTGCTGCTGAATACGCCGGCAGCAACGGTGATGCCGAAGGTGTCTCAACACTCATGCGGGCTTGGTGACGATGCCGACCGGCTGATCGTTGACGGTCGCGACGCCTCCGACGACGGCATCGACATCACCGAAGTGATGCGGTTGTTGGACGTGAGCGAGTCCAGTGTATGGCGCGGCGTGCGCGACCACAGAATCCCGCTACCGTTTTATCCGCGGCCGCGAAGCGCGAGGTGGGTGCGCAGCGAGATCATCCGCGCCCGCGAATTGCTGCGCATGTCACCGCGTCAGGCGGTGGCGGAGCGCAGACGCAAAAAGCAGGCGCCTGAAACGATCGCAAGCTGAGCCCAGCGCCGGGCGTCGCGTCGAATACGCCCATCCGCCTGATCGCTGACCCCTTCACCGGACAAAAAACGCCCCGGACGCGAGGACCGGGGCGAAGGGAGGAATATGTTTCGATCCCAGCCTAGCACGTCCCGCCGCCCGGTGCCACCCGGCGCCAAACCGGAGCAGCGCTTTCGCGTCCGCTGGCAGGATTGGAGCGGCCACCGGCCAGGCCAGCCGCCGCCGAAAGCTCAGCATCTCGACTTTGGCGACCGAGCCGCCGCCGAAACGCACCGCGCCAAGCTGCGCGCCCGCGGTCCCGACTGCCTGGTGGCGATCGTCGATCTCGGCCAGCGCGAGCCGCCATGGTTCGCATGACTGGCGACGCCGCACTGGCAATCGACGGCCTGATCCTGTGGCAGGCCGCGCCGTACTGGACGCCATGGAAAGGCCGCCAGCCCGGCAAGGTGCATCAGATCGATCCCGAGAAGCGCGCGACGCTATGCGGCAAGACGCGCGAACAAGTGCCGGGCAATCGCATCACTGCCGGGCCGGACGCGATCACTTGCAAGGGCTGCTTGAACTCGCGCGAAGCCGCGGTGCGGCGGTGCGAACGCGAGGCGCAGTGGAGCGCCGAACAGGCTGAACGTGAACAGCTGCGGGCGGAGTGGCGTGTCGCCTATGCGCAATATCTGGCGAGCGGCGCATGGGCAGGCAAGCGTCGGCTCAAGCTGCAACGCGCCAGTTTCATCTGTGAGCACTGCGGCATCCGCTCGGCCAGCGAAGTGCACCATCTGCGCTACCCGGACGCGTGGCCTGGAACGGCTGACTGGATTGCCCGCGAAAAGCTGACCGATCTCGTGGCGACGTGTCGCGAATGCCACGAGGACGTGCACGGCATACGAAGCAGGAGCATCGCATGAACCACCCAATCGATGAACTCGATCGGCAGATCCGCGAGCTGCGCGAATCCATCCGCCACTTCAGCCGCCGCCTTGCGGCAGTCGAGTTGGAGATGACGGCCCGCGAGACGGGGCATCCCATGCCCGACGATGTCGCCTTTGACCCGCCCGACGTCACCGATGCGCCGATCGGTAGGCAATATCGCAACCTGATCCTCGCCTTCAACGCGTGCACCAAGGATGAGCAGGAGAACTTTACCGCCGCGTTGATCAGCGGAGACAGCATACCGTGCCGGTTCTGACTGACCGGGCGCTCGCTTTGGCCCGGCGCGGATTGCCGGTGTTCCCGTGCGCCGCCAGCAAGCAACCGTGCATCGCCAGGCATGAGGGTGGGCGCGGCTTCCACGACGCGACCACCGAACCGCATGAAGTGATTCGACTGTTCGCGCATTCCGCCGCCCGGCTGATCGGCGTGCCCACTGGCGCTCGCTCCGGCATCGATGTGCTCGACATCGATCCGCGCCACGGCGGCCATCTGTGGGAAGCCGAGAACCGCGCTCGACTGCCAGAGACCCGCATCCACGCGACGCGATCCGGTGGCCGGCACCGCTTGCTGACGCACGCGAACGGCGTGGTGAACTCGGAAGGCCGCATCGCGCCCGGTGTCGATGTGCGCGGCGCCGGCGGTTACGTGATCTGGTGGCCGGCGCACGGCTGCACCGTGCTCTCGGATGCGCCGGTGGCAGCCTGGCCCCCATGGCTGTTGGTACCGGGCCAGGCGCTGGCGGACGCCAAGCCGCGGCCGGTGTCGTCTTCAGTCGGTTGTCTTGCTGCATCGGCGGCAACGGCGACAGAGCGCGCCGTGCGGGCCTTCGTCGCCCGCACGCTCGATACCGTGCGCCGGGCACCGGACGGCCAGAAGCATCACATCCTGCGCGCTGCCGCCCGGCTCCTGGGCGGCGTCGCTCACTGCGGCGGTTTCAGCGATGAAGCTGCGGCCGAGTGGCTGTTGGCGGCACTGCCGGCCAGCGTGCGGGATTGGGAGAACGCCAGGCGCACGGCGCTGTGGGCCTTGGCCCGCGGGCGCGAAGCCCCGGTTGAGCCACCCGAGGCGCCGGTCACGGCGGAAGAGGCCCGGGCGATCGCGCGGGTTGCGTATCGCGCGCTCGCGCTCGGCCACACTCCGGCAGACATGTGGCCGGACGTGCGCGCGTTCGCCGATCAGCTCGGCGTCGGGCCACACGGCGCTCGCAACATCCTCGAGCACTGCAACCGCACGAGAGAAGCGCCATGAACCGTGCAGCGCCAGCCGGCGGCAAGGCGCCGACAATTCTGGTCCTCGGCGGCAAGCGCCATGAGGCTGCCGACGCCGGGCTGGTGGCACTGCAACTCGCCGGGGTGCAGTTCTTCCAGCGGGACAAGGGCCTGGTGCGCATCGCGCGCATCAAGGCGAAGGCATCCGACGGCACCGCCGTCATCGTGCCATCGGTGGTGCCGGTGAACACTGCCATGCTCGCTCGCGCGCTGGGGCAGGCGACGCGGTGGGAAAGGATCAAGGCAGATGGCGAGATCATCGCCATCGACCCGCCGAAGGAAGTGGTCGAGCAGATCGCAGCAATGACGGATGAATGGCCCTTCCTGCCGCTGCGCGGCCTGATTGACACGCCGACACTGCGGCCCGACGGCTCGCTGTTGCAGCAGCCGGGATATGATCCGGCGACCGGCTATTACCTCTGCAACCCGCCGCCGATGCAGCCGATCCCGGAGCAGCCAACTTGGCACGATGCAGAGGCCGCGTTGACGCTGCTCAACGACCATCTGCTCGCGGAATTCCCGTTCATCGATAACACCGCCCGCAGCGTCGCCGCCTCGATGCTGATGACGCCGGTGCTGCGCGCCGCGATGGCGGTGGCGCCGATGCACGTCGTCACCGCGCCAGAGGCCGGCACCGGCAAGTCGTATCTGGCGGACATCGCCTCGGCGATCGCGGTAGGCGACCGCTGCGCCGTGATGGCGGTATCGGACAAGCCGGAGGAAACCGAGAAGCGCCTGGTCGGCGCGGCGCTGGCGCAGTTTCCGATCATCGCGCTGGACAACGTGTCCACGCTGCTGTGGGGCGATTTCTTGTGTCAGGCGACCGAGCGGGCGCAGCTGCAGATCCGGCCGCTGGGCACCAGTGGGCTCGTGCGCATCGCCAATACCTTCACCTGCTTCGCTAACGGCAACAACCTGGTGATCGGCGCCGACGCGGTGCGCCGCTGCATCCAGTGCGCGCTCGACGCCGACATGGAAACGCCGGAGGAACGCACCTTCAGCGCCGATCCGGTGAAGCTCGTCCTTGCGGACCGCGGCCGCTACATCCGCGCCTGCCTGATCATCGCGCGGGCCTATCTCGCCGCCGGCTGCCCCGGACGCCTGCTGCCACGGGCTTCGTATGAAGCCTGGTCTGGCCTGGTGCGCTCCGCCCTGGTCTGGCTTGGCTGGCCAGATCCGGTCGAGACGATTGCCGCGATCCGCACCGAAGATCCAATTCGGCAGCAGCGCGCCGCCGTGTTCGCGGCCTGGGCAACCGAACTGATCGTGAATGTCGGTTACCGCACCTCGGAGCTGATCGCGGCAGCGGAAGAGTGGGCGCAAAGCCAGCGGACCCGCCCGGAGCTGTTTGTGGCGCTGTTCGCGGTCGGCGGAGCCCACGGCAGCGGCCAGCAGATCGATCCCAGGCGGCTTGGGCATTGGCTCCGCCGCAACCTCGGCACCATCGCGAACGGGCACAAGCTGATGGTCGATCGCGGCGATCCGACGCGGCCTCGCTGGAAGCTGACCGCGCCATGACCCGCCCCCAATCGAGGAACAGGAGCTTGCGGGATAGGAGGGATTCGCGGGTTACCTCTCGTCGCTACGTGACGCGCGTAGGAACATTACGTAACAATCTACTTCACCCTGGGAACCGACTGAACCCATCCCGCAAATCCGCCATATCCCACATTCGAGCCCCAAAAAAAGAACCCGTCTGAAACTGTCTGAAGCTGTCACGCGGTAGCAATTTTGAAGGAGAGAGCAGCATGGAGCTGTGGTTGGACCAGGGCGATCCGGTGAGCTACCACCGCCGCCCCGTGACGGGGTGGAACCTCGACGCGATGCGGGCGGCGGTGGACGACGGGTGGGATGAGCCGTTCGACGTGCTGCTGCTGGAGACCGCCGACACCGGCCTGAGCCGCTGCAATCAGTGCCGGCGCCGGCTGCGCTCGCATCGCGAGGTGGCGTTGATCTGCCTCATGGCTCGGCCGGATGACAACATGGTGGACGGTGCCGCCTATTGCCGGCGGTGCGTGGCCGCGCACGGCGCACAGGCGCTTGCTGCGCTCCTGTTGGAGCGCGAGCCACGGCGCGGCCGGGCTTGAGATCGAGGCAGGCGCCCCGATGAACATGGTCCGCCCCGTTCTCGATCATGCCGTCGAGCTCGCCGCGATCGCCCGGGCGGTGCGCCAGTTATCGCCGTCGTGGCAGAGGCCTGAACAGTTTCACGAGCAAAAATCGGAGATCGTCGGCCGGCTCCGCGCCCTTGCCCGCGTGCCGGACAAAACGCCCTGGCCGCCGCTGTCTAGCCCAGCACCGTCACCGCCCAGGATCGTCCGTGAGGTTCAATTCGTCACCGTCACCATCGCGTTGCGCCCGCACCTCCTGCGCCGGTCTCGCCACCGCTACCCGCGCCCGCCCGCCAGGTGCGAGCGGCAATTCCGGCTGGCGCTGTGAACGCAACCCCGGCGGAGGAAGGTAACCATGCTCGATCATAAGCGCGAAGCGTGTGGCGATCTGTTCAACTTCGCCCGCGACCAGTCCTCGCAGCCGGCATCCTCAGTGAGCGACGATGAGCGGCTCCTGCTCTACCGCGACGACTTCGGCGACGCGCATTTCTCCTGGGTGCGTCCCGAGCGACGTGATGCCCAGGGCAACCCGCTGGTGCGCGACCCGATCGAGCCGCGGTGTGTGTGGTGGGTGTCGAAGTACATCCTCGATGAATTGGGTGTCTGGCGGCACACCACGCACCCCCGTGTCTTCATCTGCACCCGTGCGGTCGCATTGCGCGACTACGCCGATTGCGTTGCTGAGCACGATGAGCGCATCACCAGTGGGATCGATGCCGAGTGGCGCGCGGCCGCGGCTGCGGTCGCCGAGCACCGGGCGGGACCGTCGCGCTACGGCAAGAGGTCCCCGGAGATCGACGCAGTGCTCGCGACGCTCCGTCGGCTTGACCTTCAACGGAATTGCAAGACCTGGAGCACGCTTCGTGTGGGTGCGTCTCGCTGGTATTGGCTCGCCCGTTATCCATATCGCTCGCGTCTGATCGACGGTGAGATCAACCTCGACGCGCAAATTATCGACGAAGGCTTCACCGGGTCCGCCGCAGAGGCGAACGCAGCGGCCGAAGCCGCAGCACGCGCCGCACCAGGTTTCGTCGAGCCGCTCGACTATCCCGATGGTGGCGGCAACAACGAGATTCGCCGCCGCTATCGTCGCCTGCATGCGCGCCGGCCAAAGCCTTCGGCCACTACGGACACACGACCGGAAGGCGCGCTTGGCTACCTCTATGAGAGGGACTGCATGCGGGATAGCGGCTGGCGGCCATATCCCATCACCAAGATTACCGCGAAGCGGGTCTTTGTGCGGCGGGGGGATGAAAGCCAGCGTTCGTTTGATCGCGCAAAGCTGGAACGCGACGGCCGCGTGTTCTGGAACAACGGCACCGGCTCGTCGTTCTTCTACACCGAAACCGGCAAGGCGCGGGCGGAAGCCGCAGCGGCACAGCGCACGGAGGCGCAGCACGCCGGACAATTTCCGTTGCTGGCATTGCGTCCCGGCTTCACTCGCCGTGATGTGCTGCACGCGTTCCGACAGCGCGCACACGATCTGCACCCCGATCACGATGGCGGCGATGTCGTGCTGTTCCGCCAACTCGTCGAAGAAAAGAACCGCGCGCTACAGGGAGCATACCAATGACGAAGCATCCGAGCCCCTACGCAGAAGAGCGGGCCATGCACCCCATCCCGGTGGAGGTGCGTAATGCCGTGTTGGCCCGAGCCAAGGGCCGCTGCGAGTGTTGTGGATGCATCCGTCCGCTGGAGATGCATCACACGACTTACGATCTGATCGAGGTGACGAATTATCATCGCGATTTCGGCGACCTGATCTTTGGCCACGAGACGCCAGCGGTGCTGTTGGCGCTATGCCGGGACTGCCATCTTGCGGAACATCTCGACATCAATGGGGATTTCTGGGCCGACCCCAACGAGAAGGAAACTTATTGGGCCACCTATTGGTCCGAGATGGAGCGGGACTGATCTCCCCAGTGCCGGAGAGTAAACCAATGATCCGCAAGACCGACGCCGACCGCTTGCGCGAGCTCGAAGCAGAACTGAATGAAGAAATGGAGGCGGCGATCGAAGGCGCGGCCGATCCAGCGGCGGCCAGGCTCCGCTACCTCGCCGAACGGATGCTCTGGTTGCTGTCCGGTCCGGACGGGCGGGAGAACGCCCGGCTGACCAATGCCGTGTTCGAAGCGATGGGCGTGCCCTACCGCATCCGCTGGGACGGCCGGGAGCCATAACGGAGGTCGATTCCGTGACAATGCATGACCTGGCCGATGCCGTCCCGGTCGCGGATACCGCATGCGAGCACGCCGCGACCGTCATCCGCATGGAGCTCACCGCTCGTTACACCAGCCAAGGCGGGCGACGGGACTGCGCCACCTGCGAATGGTGGGGTCGGCGCTTCGAGGCCGTAAGCCGGCACGGCGCCACGATGGCACTGGCGCGCCTGCTGGTAGAAGCCGGCTGTCCTGATCTTCCCTGGGAAGCCGGTCGCCCCGGCAAGCGCGACATGTTCGGCCCGAGCTTGCATCGGCTGGCCGGATTGACGGTCGAGGAGAACGACCACCATGGGCCGGTCTTCAGACCTTTTAAGCCTCGCTCCGCCGAGGCGGGGCGTTCCCAGGACCGCGTCGAGGAGGAGGTTGCGTAGGAAGGGACCCCCTGGGTGGACCCCGGCCCTGGCGCACTCGCGCTCTCGACAGAATTGGGGCTGGTGCGTCGACCTTGCCGGGTGCAGCATGCCACCCCCGCTGGTTGGTCCTGGCGGGGAGGCCGCAACCGCGCGGCGGCGGCCGGTGTCCGGGCAGGAGTGATGCGGCCCCGCGCCAAACGGGCACCGGCTGCGACCGCGTGACGTGCCGGGGAGAGCATGGCAGTTAAGGATCGCCTCGGCCGTTTCGTCCGCGCCGGTCAGGCACCCGCCGAGACTGTACCGGAGCCGGCACCAGCCGAGCCCGTCAGCGAGCTCGCCCAGGTCGAGGCGATGCTGACCGCCCTGGACAACGAGCGGGCAGCGATCGCGGCAACGCTCGAACAGCACCGGAGCGACCGTGAAGCCTGGCTGCGTGACGGCGGCAGTCCGCCCGAAGACAATGATGGGGAACTCCGCCAGCGTCTCGCCGCGCTCGAACATGAACGTGTAAATCTGACCGCCCGGCGGGCGCTCCTCGCCGCCGAGGAGCGCCGGCAGAACTGGGCGAGGTGGCGGCAGCAGCTCCTCGCTACCGAGATCGCCGCCTGCGATCATCTCGACGGCTACAAGGCTTCTCTCAAAGAACTCTCTCAGCTGCGCGCCAAGGCGACTGGAGCGAGCTTTGGGTACGAGGTGCAGCAAGCCTGCGTCCCGCCGCCTGTCGAGGCGCTGCACCCGTATGCCGCGGGCGAATTCCATCGCATTGTCCGCCTGCATCAGGCGCGGCGGGAAGGGCAGGCAGTAGCGCAGCCGCAGCGGCTAGCGACCCCGGTCGATCCGGCAGCCAACTGGTTGCCGGCAGAACCGCCGACAACCTTCTGGCCACGCGCGGTTCCGACCGTTTTGATGGAGCAAATCAGTGCAATCGGCCCACCGCGACAGGTCCGGATATTGCACGGCTGCAGAACGGATGGCGTGTGGCCCAGCCAACTAAGAGTAAAGGCGGGGGATGAAATGTGGGCGCCGCCACGCACCGCCTGGGCGCTGGTTTATGCTGGGGCAGCCGAATACTGCGATGGCGAGCCACCACCGACAGTGTCTGAACCGGTGGCCGAGAGGGAGACCGCGGCATGAACAACAGCGACTGGATGAGCCTGACCGGCAGCGCTTATGCCGGCGTGCGCGGCGGTTTCCGGCCGATGCGCGAACCCCGCCACGTCACCAAGGCGGCAGCGCCGCCGTCCAAGCGGCAAGCGGTCGCCGCCGCCAAACAGCGCCGCCGCCGCGCCTTGCTGATCGCCCAAGCGACGGCGCCCACCGCAACACCGGCGCCAGTGCGCCAACGCGTGCCCACAACCGTGTTGCACCATGGCTGGTTCGCGCTTGCCTCGCCCCGCGAGCAGCTGCGCACACTGCGGACGCTGCAATACTTTCACGGACCACGACCAGGCCAGTAACGGGAGAAACTACCCATGCAAGGCGGCAGAGGCAACACCGGCCGGGCTTCGGTGAATGTCCGTGGCCAGATGGCGACCAGGCTGCACAGCGCGTCGCAGCCGCAGCCGGTCGTGACCAGGCCGCGGCCGGCAACGCCGACACCACCGGCGAGCACCAGGCCGGTCGCTGCGGTAGATCACCAGGGGCTGATTGCCGCTGGCCAGCAGACCACCGGCGGGCAGACGGTGCCGCCGCCCAGCCCGGTGCCGCAGCCGAACCCGAACCAGTCGGTATCGCCCAACACTGGCCAGCATCGCCCGAGCGGTCCCGGCACCGCGCCGGCCGTGCCCAGCCCCGGCATCAAGCAATGATCGCGGCCACGTCGAAGGCTGATCTGTTTCTATGGACCGACGCGCGGACGCTGCTCGATATACCTGGCGATCTTCACGCCGCCCTCGGGCTGCCACCCGATACGCCGCTGCTGCCCATCTTCGAGGACCGTGATGCCAAACTGTTGCGCAAGATCGTCGCTCTCGATGAGGTGTCCGCCCGCAAGGCCATGCGTGCCCTCGCATGTGGAAAGCGATCAGCCAGAAAGGCGATCGCCATGGTGAGAACAATGTTCAAGGTTTGGGCCATGTTCGACCAGATGGCCTTCACACGCGCAGAGCGTGATGCGATGCCGGATGGCTATCGTAGGGCACTGATCGCGCAACGGCGTCGGCAGACGCTTCACACGGTTGCATGCAAGCAATGAACTGCAGCGGCAACCTGCACCCCATAACGGTGTCTGAAACTAAAAACTCGTTGCGGTGTAGATCGCGTCATCCTCGATTTTGTCCCCATGCAATACTCTGCTCAGAAACCCCGGCGATAATGGTTCCATATGGGACGGCCGCGGCTGACTGATCAGGAAAAGCGAATGCGCGGCACGTTCGCGCCATCGCGCGGCGATGCGATGCTGCATCATGGACGCACCCGGCTGGTCGCGCCGGTGCCAGCACCCGCCGAACTGGATGAAGACGCCAAGCGGGAATGGGATGTGCACATGGACCTGCTGGTGCAGGCCGGCACCATCTCGGCCACCAACCTGCGGGCGATGGTTACATTGGCAAAGGTCGCGGCTCTTTGCGAGCGAGCCTACACGCTCGCCAGCAAGAGCAGTCCAATGGTGAAGACGAAAGAGGGCATCAAGCAGAATCCCTGTTGGACGACGTTCTGCGACACTGCGTCGCTGTATCTGCGCTGGTGCGATCGGTTCGGCCTGGTGCCGATGGGTGGGCGGCTGCTGCCGCAACTGCCGCCGGCCAGGGGCACGCCGCTCCGGGAGGTGGTCTGATGCCGACGCTGCGGGAATTGATCCAGCAGCTGAACACGGCTCCGCCTGGGCCAGAGGCGGAGGAGCCGGACGCCGAGGTCGACGTATGGCAGTGGGTGCGTGCCGATTGGCAGCCGCCGTTCGAGCCGCCGCGAAGCATGCCGCCGGCTGGCAAGGTCACGCTCGAATGGTTGTGGAAGGTGTTGTGGCGCGACGCCATCTGGCAGCCCGATGCGGCCGAGCTTGCCCGTGCAGCGGCGGCCTGGGATGAGCAGTTTCCGCAAAGCCACGAAGCGATGGCCCGCCAGGCCGATCCCAACTGGCTGCCCGAGTTGCTGCGATGCCATCGCCAGCATGCAAGCTGGTGGGCCTGGTCGCGGATCAAGCAGTTGCTCGACGCGGACATCGAGGGCGGTTGGCACGAAGTAGACCAGCGCCGCATCGCGTGGCTGCGCCGGCATCAGGACGCGATCAGGCCGGTGGTGGAAGCGGCGAGGGCCGCGCATGTGCGCTGCTATGGCGCGGGCTGACGCTTCGGTGACGTTGCACAAGGGATCAGCCGAGCTTGACCCAATCGCGTTTTCGTAGCGGAATATCCGACGATGCCGCTGGATGAGATCAAGGCGTTGGCGATCCCGGCCGCCGACGATTGTGTGCTCTTCGGCAGCGTCTCAGTTTGAAAATTCTCATCTTATCATTTTCACTACGCTACCGATTCTGCTAACGCGCGTCTCGCTGCTTTTTTCGCAATTTCTTGCCGTCTTGTTTTGGACAAGGCCTCCATTCTAGCCTTGGCTCCGGCGATTTGGCTTCTGGTCCGGCCCGAAGATGAGCGTAGATTTTCCTCGATGTCTCCCACTGACACCCTGGCGACTTTGATAGCGGCCCCAATCACATCGGCAGGACGATCCTCTCCACGGGGACCTTTTGGCATTCTCATTACCCCTTTCAATGTCACACACGCCCTATATTCAGCCTTTAGCGCGTTCAGATCAAGCCACATTTGGGTTGTCCAATTCTGGTAACGACAGCGGTGGCGTCTGCTGGGAAGCGGGCGGTTGCTGTCTACGCACCTCCTCTAAGAATTCGTATAGGAATGTCTTAACATTGGCGTCGGCGGCATCAGTAACTTCCTTGATCTTTTGTTCTGTTTCCTCATGTATCTTTTGCACTTGTTGGTGCAGGCGGTCATGAACAGTAGACATCCAATCTCCGACTATAAACATATCGGTATTTGAGCCTACGCCCGGAGATACTTCGGCCCTCTTTTTTGCCCGGTAAACCAATGACAAAGCCCTTTCTATCGGAAAGTGCTGTGAATAGCCCGCAAGCATAAACTGCAACTCAGCATGTCGGCGCCCCGAGCCGATCGCTGCGAAGCCTATCGCGTCGCAACAAAACACATTACCAGGATCGTTAACAACGTATATATGAACGCCAGTTAGGTCACCCCCCACAATTATGGCAGATACGTCGAGCGCGCTGTCGATGAGCTTGTTAGCTAGGTCACTAGCTATGTTCCCGCCCATTTCAGTTTGCCTTGAAATAAAGGTATTAGAATCTAGGCCAAGCGGACTCCAGCCGCCCTGTTCGATGACTGGTTTGACCCAGGGGCGCCTGGCGAGGGAGACGATGCGGTCGGGAAGTTCTGCGAGTTTGTTTCAGGCGTCATGACATGCCCCTGAGGATGACCTCATCGGTGTCTCAGACACGGCCCCCTGATTTCGTGACGGAGGTAAGAAAAAGCTTAACCACAGCGGCACAGAGACACCGAGAAGGGTCAGGCTCCGTGCCTCGGTGTCTCTGTGGTTAGGCTTTCTTCCTTACTATGCGATGGCCGGTTTGGCCCAAGAGCGCCTGGTGAGGGAAAGCCCGTGCAAACGTTTCCACCAAGCGACCGGGTCTGGTGATAACCGCCGGCGGCAATCTATGATTGTGGCCCTCCAGTGCGGCTGGACCCCAAAAATCAGCGGCAATCAGGGAATGACGAGCACCACCTCCGCGTTGGGCACCGACCCAGCATCGATGCACAGAGTGGGGCTCATCCTTACCAAGCGATCGCCATCATCAGGATAAGTCGCCTATCGCCTCGGCGCATTTATCGATCGCGCCTGGTGCAGGAGCGGCTTCTCCTGGCATGGTCGCCAATTTTTCGTCCGTGACAAACTTTTTAATGGCAGTGTCTTTGTCGCCATATGACAGGGCCTTAAACTCCGCGATCTTGGCGCTCGCATCTGGTCTCTGCTGAAACCTTATTGTGCATATGCTTGCCCGTAATGCAACGAGCCCTTGTGCACCCTGCTCTCGTGCCTTCTCGACAACCGCTTGGGTCGTCAGCCAGCCGAGCGAGGTTAGGACGATTATTGTAATCACACTCGCGATCAAAGCGGACCAAACGATGTCCTTTATCCTTCTGACCGTCGCTTCACGGCGAAGCCTTTTTTCATCTAACCGCGTTCTCTCGGCATCCCTGGCAGCTCTTTCAGCAGCTCTTTCATCTGTACTACTCATCTTAACCTCCCAAATCCGTGACGTGCTGACGAGACGCGCTGCTCATCGTGGGATGAGGTGGTCCCCGAAAACTGGACAGGTCCTTAACCGGCATTCCCCGGATGAACGGCCAATTCGCCCGCCACGACGGCAGAATATCCACCGAACCGGGCCTTCAGCAACGGTGAAATCACCGAGAAGGCGGCTGAAGCCCTGGCGACTGGCCGACGATCGCTCTGAGAGCGAGAATCTGAGCCCACAAGCCTGCATCGGGACGCACGCCCCCCGACACCAGATAGGCCAAGTCTGGCGCTGATCCTCAACATCTGGCGGGCGGCAAGGGACGGAGCGCGGCTATGGCGGCCAGGATTTTCTCGAACAACGCGCGCGGCACCATGACTTCGGCCATCTGGAAGGTGATCGACCGACCATGCCGGACGATCTTCGCGCCGATCTTCACCAGCCGCTGGCGCAGCGTGCTCATCGACCACTGCGCAATCTGCCCGCGGCAGCGCCAGGGTGCGCAGGAAGTTGGCCAGGTTGTAGGCGAGCGCGTGCAATTGCAGCCGCACGGCATTCGCCTTGAAGCTTTGGCAGGACAAGTGCGTCCAGGTGACGGCGTTCTTGCCTTCCTTGATCCACTGTTCTGCGGTGCCGCGCTGGTTGTAGAACATCACCACTCGCTCGGACGGACGCGTCATGTTGGTCACGTTGGTCACGATAAAGCCGACGCGCGGATACAGTTCGCCGGGATGCCACTCCACCCTCGCCACGACACGGCGAGCTTTGTTCCATGAACCGGCCTCGTAACTGAAGCTGGTGTGGTATCGCCGCACTTCATTCGCGGGGCGACCGACCGGGCGTGTCAGCAGCCAACCGATGCGTTCCTGCAACACCGAATTGGCGGGCAGCCGGATGGTGTATTTGTAGCCCTCAGCTTCCAGGCACTCGTAGACCTCGGGGTTGGCGAAGGCGGCGTCGCCCCGGAAGTGGCGGCGCTTCATCCGGTGCCGGTATCGCGTCACCACCGGCTCCAGCACATCGCGCCAGCCATCGGCGGAATGCGCGTTCCCGGGCCGCAGCGCACATCGGTGGCGGAGAAGGTTTGGCATGCGCCGAAACGGTAAGCGCGGCTGCGCTTCCGGTCGGAGAAGGTATACACATCCCGGCACATCACCGGTGGTGGCGGTCCCGAGGCTGCTCTCGCAGCGAGTAGCGTGAAGCGATTTGGCGTAGGTCGCCGGAGGGGCTGGCCAGATTTGTGCCGGCTCGAATTTGAGGACGTCGAAACCGAGTCGGAATGAGGCATATCTCGCACCAACGCCGCGAGGCTGACGATGCCGATCCGACTAAACCGCATGACCAAAGCGTCCCGTCTCGAAGAGATTGCGGGGCGTCTTCCGGACACGGAACCAGCAAACACGTCCGCAGCGCCGGCATCGGGTAGCCCTGCGCAGGACGACGCTCCTTTCACTCCACCCTTCCTGTCGCTGCGGGAAGCCGCCGAGTGGCGCTGCGTCTCGCTCTCTTCGGTCAAGCGTCTGCTCGCCAAAGGCGAGCTTATCCCCGTCAGGATCGGCGCTCGGAGAAAGATCCCTGCCAGCTCCCTCGAAGCCTACGTGACGAGGGACATCCTGATCCCGAATACTGACCTTCAACCCATTGATAATGATCCGAGTTGCACCGGCGTTTCCAATACATAGTCCGACAATTCGCAAGGAAAACACTCTAGGTGTTCTTGCAAAAGATACCTCCTGAGCCACTCCACTTTGAAAGGGGAAACGCCATGCTACTGACACTCAAACGACCGCACACCACAAGTATAGATGAGCCGCATCGGGTAGTGCAGACCCTTGCGGATGTCCGGGACGCGCTCTCGAAGCTGCCCGACCATGACAGCCCGGAGACCAAGCTGCAGATCAGCGCCATCAACACCGTTGCCCGAGCTTCGGGATGTGCCCCCGAGGATCTCCCCTCGGATCCCGCACGTCTGAGGGAGCACCTGGCATCCATCTCCTGCGCCATGGCGGGCCTCACCAGAGGGAGCCAGTCTTCAGTCCGCAGCCGCATCCTCAAAGCCCTGCAGCGTGCCCAGGTCAACACAATGGCGGCCCGGAGAACGAAGCCCCTGTCCGGCGAATGGCTGGTTCTGTATCGGGCGCTTCCCCGGAATGGATCACAAGCCGCTCTTGGCCGGCTGATCGGCTATCTCTCCGATCGCGGTGTTCCCCCGAACGAGGTTTGCGACGGACACATAGAGCGGTTCCGGGACGAACTCACCACCACCAGCCTGCGTGGTCGCCCCTCCGCGATCGTTCGCAACGCCATCCGTATCTGGAACATCGCCGTTGATACCGTTCCCGGATGGCCCCAGCAGCGACTCACCTATGAGCGTCCCCAGCGCACGGGCTATGTGCTCCCCGCCGAGCAGTTCTCCCCCGGCTTTCAGAAGTCGCTCTCTGACTACCTGTCGTATCTCGCTGATCCCCCGGACGACGATGACGATGCTCCCCCGAAGGCATTACGGCCGGCGACGCTGAGGCTGCGGGAATTCCAGTTCCGCCAGATGGCCTCCGCCTTGGTGCACCGCGGTGTCCCCATCGAGGCCATCACCTCGATAGGCGTGCTGGCAGAGCGGGAGAACGTGGACCCGATCTGCGAGTTCTTCTTGGACCGAAGCGACCGTCCCCAGCTTGTGCAGCTCGTTGGTCTGCTTAGCGTTCTCCGCCCGGTCGCACTGCACCAGCTGAAGCAGAGAGAGCTGGCAGACTTCATCCGTCGCCGGATCAGGCGCCTGTCAGGCGGACGGCTCCGCCGGTTCGGCATGACCGAGAAGAACCGCCGCAGGATCGCGGTGTTCCGCGATCAGCAGCAGGTGCGTGACCTGCTGTTGCTGCCCTTGAAGTTGTTCAAGCGGGCCGAGTCCGGCTCCTTGCCTCTCAAAGTGGCTGCCAAGCTCGTCCGGGCGGCGGTCGCGATCGAGCTCGAGCTCATGTGCCCGATCCGTCTGCAGAACCTGAGCGAGCTCAATATGGACACTGATTTCGTGCGCAGCCCACCTCTTCATCCCCGGCAGCCGGACCAAGAACGGCGAGGACATCGAGCTGGAGCTGCCCCGGGTCACCGTGGATCTGATCGACACCTACATGGCCAAATACCGCAACGAGCTGATCCGGCCCGAATGTCGCGGCAAGGGTCCCAAGTTCCTGTTCCCCAAGCCCGATGGCACCCAGAAGGTCCCGCGCGTGTTCGCGGACTGCATCTGCCGGGTGATGCAGCGTGAGCTCGGCATCCCGCTCAACATCCATCTCTTCCGCCATATCGGCTGCTTTTTCTATCTGCGCAGCCATCCCGGCCAGATCGATGTGATGCGCCGTGTCCTCGGCCACAGGGACGCCACGACGACGATGCGCTTCTACGCCTTCATCGAGCAGTCGGACGCCTTCCGCCTGTTCGATGAGCACATCCTGAACATGCGCAACGAGGTCTTGCGGCCGGGTCGTCGGCGGAGCTTCTCTGGTCGCGTGGGAGCCCGGCAATGAAGCTGATCATCAAGGCCCGACAGATGGAGCCCGAACCGCGGCTTATCCTGCCGCTGGAGCAATGGCCCGCGGCTGACCGCGAGATCTGGATCCGCGCTCGCAAGGGCACCGGTCCCGAGTGGCGTGACAACCCGGCCTTCATCTGGAGCCCACGGACCGTGAAGCGCACGGAGCAGGCCTATGGCCGGTATCTCGCTTGGCTACGCAAGAACGGGTTGCTGATCGAGGGTGAGACGGTTGTTGAACGGCTGTCGCCGGAGCGGGTCACCGGTTCTATCGCCACACTGAAAAGCCACGTCTCCTCGGTCAGCGTCGGCGCCTACATGAATGGCTTGACCTCGGCGGCCAATGCTTTGGCACCGAATGCCAACTGGTCGTGGCTGAGCCGCCGTGCCACCCGGCTGAAGCTGAGGGCGACACCGTCCCGTGATAAGCGTCACGCGATCCAGCACACCCTGGTTCTCTATCAGTTCGGCAAGCAGGTGATGGACTCCGTCCGCCCGCGTTTCGTAAGATTTACAGCTTGGCGGCAGCCGCGGGTGGTGATGTCATGTTGATCAGGTCTGGAACGTAACCTCCGCCGGCACTCCAGCGGTGGTCCGCCGCACCGGGTCGTCAGCCCACTCCTGCGGCAGATACAATCAATAGGTGCCAGCTTCGCCGTCGGGGCAGCCACCCCGCTTTTGGTGACTGCGCTGGTACCAAGCGCGAGTTTGATTATCTCGGTGTCC